>NZ_JAHKPY010000012.1 GCF_018860745.1 Zobellia uliginosa
ATACCTTTAGGCTTACCGTGATCGACGATGGCGCACAGGCACTTAGCCATACGGATGATATCATTATCACGGTGAGCGCTTTGCCGAACGTGGCCCCCGTAGCAAGAGCGGGTCTCGACCAAGTTATCACCTTGCCTACCAGTACCGTTACACTGGACGGCTCCGGAAGTAGCGATACGGCCCCCGGTACTATCGACACCTACGCCTGGACACAAGTCAATGGACCAGCCACGGCGAACATCGTTTCCCCGAGCAATGAAAATACAAGTGTTAATGGCTTAATTCAAGGGATTTATACATTTGAACTTACCGTGACCGATAATGGAAGTCCCGCACTTAGTGATACAGCTACGATAACCGTGAATGTCAACAACCCAGTACCAACGGCAGTGTTTAGTGGACCTCGTAATGTTAGTAGCCCTTCACAACTTTCAGTCAATGGGACAGTTACAATTTCAAATGGCCCAATGACTTTTACCTTTGGGATGAGTGCTTTTATGAGGTCAGGATCTATAACATTCACCATAGATGGTACCCCTTACTCTTTAACCGTACCTGCAAGTGAAAGTGATAATAAATTAGTGCCACGCATTTTTACCCCAGGCACATATAACTACACATTAACATTAAGTGGGTCAGGAACTTATAACGGAGGTGTTAGTGCTCAACAACTGTAATACCTTATCATATAAACTGTGATTCTGAAAACCTTATGAACTAGAGCAGACTTAGTATTAGGTACTATTTTAATTGAATTCAAACCACGCAGTTGAAAAAATAGATGACAACTATTTTCTTAAAAATTGATATTTACAAGGTTCATTGAAAGTTTAGTCCAAAAAAATACAATGGTATGTATAGTTCGCTCTGACTGGTCATCTTGTTGGACTTTATTTCAGAACTTTCATAAATTTGTATTGTCTTCCAATGCAATATGTCGGTCATATAAATGAACTTAAAACTGGATATTCAATACTTTCCAAATATTACCTCCAAGGTCATAGATGCTGAATAAAAATTGCCATCAAGAACACTTACTTATCGGTTAAATAATTTCTATATTTCACATCAACAAATTACCTTCTCAAAAAATAGTCAATTAACAATGGTATGCATTTAGAGAAAACTACAACATATCACAATAATTCCGTATCTATTTCATAAAATGCAATTCTGAAACAGAAACACTGGTCTACATTTGTAGCTAATACATCTCACAAATAATCATTTGATATAAAATATGAACATTCTATTTTCTTATAAAGCCTTAAAAACTCGATGCAAGAATGTTTTCTTTTAAAAATAGAATTTATAGTTATTTTATTTAAAGTGACTCCAAACCGTATGGACTAAAATTGTACAGCTTCAATAAATCCAATATTCCCTTTCATCCATCTTACCTCATAATTATACGTTTCATCGATAGTTCGGTTCAAATTGTGTGTAAAGGTCTATATAATTTAAACGTATTGCATATCTTGTAGGACTTTCTTGATAAGGAAGGTTTTACCGAGTACGTATTTTAAAAGGAATATTTAGTCCCCTGTTGCGAAATGAAAAAGTATCCCAAGATTCTTATTTCCTGTTGTTGTCTATTTTTGATAGTATTGGCCTGTACCAAAGAGGTGGGACTTATTACCGAGGTAGAGTTCGATCTCTTGGAGCAGCACACGGCTGAAGGTTTCGTAAACCAGGGACTTCCCACCACTTTTACGATCTTACCTGAAGAGATTTTAGAGAACTACGAGTATAATCTCACGTACGAGATATTGGAAGGCGAGGGCCATTTTGAGGATATGGACGGTAACCCCTTGAAAGCAGGGGAAGGTCAGTCCGTGCCTACGGACCTGACCAGTTCCCTGATGTACAAAGGCTCCGAAACGGGAGCGCACAGGGTGAAGATAACGGGAGCCGATAACTTCGGCCTGTCGCAGGAGATCGAGGTCACATACGACCTCAGCGATGTCCCGGTGGTCTGGGAAGCCTCGAGCGAGCTCTCCGAACTGGAACTGGCAAAGCCGGTGGACCTGTCCCTTTTGTTCGGTACCATAGACGGTGCAGAGGATATCGGCTATGAGGCCCTATACGGTTTAGGTACGGGATCGGGAAGCCTTGAGGCGTCCGAGGAGAACGGCTACGCGCCGACCGGTGAGTACGATTCCATCGTCCCAGGTACATATCCCCTTGTTTTCACACCTTCGGAAGTAGGCCCGCAACAGCTGGTCTTCACCCTTCGTGACAGTAACGGTCAGGAAATAGAGGCAGGACTGGACTTCAACGTAGTCGAGTTCATCGATGTGATTTCCATTACCCTTGTAAGCCAGGATACGATCAAGATGAAACTGGGGGACGAGATACCCCCGGCCTTCACTTTCGACCCGCCCAATGCCACCGATCAGGGAGTAACGGTGGTCTCCAGTGACCCTGATATCGTGTTCATTGACGAGAACAATGTCTGTATCGCCGTAGGATTGGGCACGGCGGAAGTAACCGTTACCTCCGTCTCCAACCCCGAAGCGAGCGATACGGTCACGGTAGTGGTCATAGAGGCCGATAGGATACCTGTAACGGGCATCACCGTTTCACAGGAGGACCCCGGGGCCACGGGCACGGAGCGCCAATTGTTGGCCACCGTCCTTCCCGAGGAGGCGACGGACCCCAGTGTGACCTGGTCCTCCAGTGACGATACGATAGCCTCCATAGACGATAACGGTCTTCTGACCGGTCTTTCGGCGGGAACGGCCACGATAACGGCCACCTCGGTCTCAGACCCGGAGATCAGTGGCAGTATACAAATAGAGATTACGGGCGTTTCGCTGTTGTCAGCGAACAATATAGAGACCTTCGCCCTGAAGGACCAGATCGAGACCGCAACGATAGATCCGGTTACACATACCGTTTCGATTACCGTTCTGGAGGGTACGCCCCTGAACGTGGCACCTATCATGTTGACGGTATCGGAAGGGGCAACTATTGCGCCAGGACTTTTACAGGCACGTGATTTCAGTTCCCCGGTTGAATATACGGTGACTTCGGGCAATGGTACCGAGCAGGTATGGACGGTAAACGCCAAGGTACTGACCATTCCGGTGGCAGGGGAAACCAATATTACGGGCTTCGAGCTTGCAGGTCAAAATAGCTCCACGATAAATACTACGGACCGAACGGTAACTGTGAACGTTCCCGACGGAACGGACTTAAACGTAGCACCACAGGTGCTGGAGGTCTCCCCCGACGCAACTGTGGCTCCGGCGATAGGTCAGGTCCAAGATTTTTCCGAGGCCGTTACCTATACGGTGACCCCCGAGACCGGGACGCCGCAGGTATGGACGGTGAACGTGACCGTATCACAACCGGCGGGAAGTGGGGACAACGCAATAACGGGCTTTGAACTGCCCAACCAGACCGAAGTGGATATAGATGAAGCCTCTTTCCTGGTTACGGTCACGGTTCCCGATGGTACCGCCCTGAATAGTGCTCCTTCGGTATTGAACGTCTCCGCCAATGCCACGGTGAACCCTGCAAGAAGCGTCGTACAGGATTTTTCCGGTGCCGTTACCTATACGGTCACCGCGGAAAACGGGACACCTCAAGAGTGGACGGTCAATGTTACGGTATTACCACCTACAGGGAGCGGGGCCAATGCTATAACAGCTTTTTCGCTTCCTGAACAGAATAGTTCGGTCATAGATACGGACAATCATACGGTAACGGTAAACGTGGCCGATGGAACATACTTGTTTGGACAGCCAGCCGAATTAGAAATTTCCCAAGGTGCGACAATTGATCCTTTGCCTACTGCCGAAAGGGATTTTACTGACCCTACACCATATATGGTGACCTCGGAAAATGGAACGGAACAAGAATGGATTGTTAATGTAAACGTTTTACCGCCTACGGGGAGCGGGGACAATGCCATAACGGGCTTTGCACTCCCTGTTCAGAACAGTGCGGATATCGATGCCGGTAACAATACGATAACTGTCAATGTTGCGGACGGTACCGACCTGAACGTTGCACCACAAAACCTTACATTGTCACCGAATGCGACTATTCTACCGGCAATCGATGCGGTACAGGATTTCAATACGGAGGTAATTTACACGGTAACCGCAGAAAACGGTACAGCACGCGAATGGACCGTAAACGTGACGGTCTCGGCTCCTACGGGAAGCGATGAGAATACAATAACACGCTTCGAACTGGATGGTCAGACCGATGTTATTGTTGACGATACGACCAGCACAATAACGGTTACGGTTCCCAATGGCACCGACTTGAATACGGCCCCATCGGTATTGGATCTTTCTGACAATGCCACGGTAAATCCTGCAATAGGGGATATACAGGACTTTTCAAGCCCCGTTACTTATAACGTTACCGCTGAAAATGGCGATACCCAGGAGTGGATGGTCAATGTTACCGTTACTGAAAACCAAGCCCCTGTCGTCAATGACGATACAACCGCAGTAGAATTGGGAGAAACCGTACGTATCAATGTCATCGATAACGATTCAGATGTTGATAATCCGAATTCCGAGCTTGTTATATCCGGTGTTCTTGGGGTACAACCTGAAAATGCAGGTTCGTTTACGATTGAAGGCCAGGAAATCGTATTCACCAGTTCCGGTGATTATACCGGGGATGCCACGTTCGGTTATACCATTAACGACGGTAATGTGGGCAATGACGCTTCCGCAACCGTTACGGTAACGATCTTTGAAACGGAAGTTAAGGTTACGGGAGTAAGTGTCACTCCAAATACCGCCACGATAACCGTAGGGAACAATACAGCCCTAACGGCCAATGTATTGCCGACCAATGCATCCAACAAGAACGTCACCTGGTCGTCATCAAATACGGCTTTTGCAACGGTTAGTGCTACGGGAGCGGTAACTGCGGTTTCCCCGGGTACCGCAACCATTACGGTAACCACAGAAGATGGCAGTTTTACGGCAACAAGTGCTATAACGGTCGAGGCCCCTACCGTACCTGTTACGGGAGTAAGTGTCACTCCAAATACCGCCACGATAACCGTAGGGAACAATACAGCCCTAACGGCCAATGTATTGCCGGCAAACGCATCCAACAAGAACGTCACCTGGTCCTCATCAAATACGGCTTTTGCAACGGTCAGCGCAACGGGACAGGTAACGGGGGTTTCACCGGGTACCGCAATTATTACGGTAACCACGCAGGACGGTAATTTTACGGCAACAAGCACCATAACGGTGAACGGGATTATTACTTTTGCTCGTTCTACAGGTCGTTATACAGCTCCAGCAGGTTCTGCAGTTGAAGTTGGGATGTTAACATATATTGATGGTAAAGGGGTTGCAAGTTTAAGGGTTAATACAGAAAGTGGAAATCAAGGGGTCAGTCTATTAAATTTAGGATATTCATTTAACTTGTCTAGTGTTAACCCTATTGATAATGGTTTTTTCACAATGCCTGCAAATGGAGAGGTTTATTTTTCAGGATTACACAGTGATATTGATCAAGATAGATTCTCTACAACAGAAATTACCATCTTTAATAATCAAGGGAGAACAGAAGTTATAAATATGGATGCTTCAACTCCCATCCAATAATTTTTATTATTCTTTTAGACACCACATTATACAACAATTTCATACACATTTTCAGAGTCCTATTATGACAAAAAAACACTGGGCTATATTTATTGCCAATACATCTCACACTGGTGATTTTATAAATAATCTACTAGAAGGTCATCTACCTGAAGGCTTTGACGAGTTAAAGGATAAAAAAGGCCAACTGTTATCCAAATTAGCGGTTGCGCGTTTTATTGATATAGAAGACCGCCATGGGGCTGAAATTATTACTTCGGATTCCGATCAAAATTTAAAATCCATGTCTAGCGGTGAACAGAAAAAAGCGCTGTTGAAACATATTTTGAGTTCAGAACCTGATTTCATCATATTAGACAATCCTTTTGACAACTTGGATACAACTTCTCAAGAGGAGCTTAAAATAACGCTTCAGAAAGTTTCTGAACATACTCCTATGGTGCAATTATTAAGTCGTAAAACGGATCTCTTGCCTTTTGCCAATACGTTTGCCAGACTAGAAGGCAACAATTTAGTTTTTGCGGATTCTGTGGATGCTTTTTCTAATCAACAAAAAAAAGAACTTTTAAAAAATGATGTTCCAGAACCCATCAGTTTATATGAAATTGAGGGCGACACTTTAATTGAGCTAAAAGGCGTTGGAGTTAAATATAGTGAAAAACCTATTTTAAAAGATATTAATTGGCATATTAAGAAAGGTGAATTCTGGGAGTTAAAGGGAAGGAACGGTAGCGGAAAGACAACCATTCTATCCATGATTACTGGTGAAAACCCCAAGGGTTACGGTCAAGAACTTTACATATTTGGATGTAAGAAAGGTACAGGAGAAAGCGTTTGGGAGATTAAAAAGAAAATAGGCTATTTCACGCCCTCTATGACCGACAAATTTACTGGCTATCATTCTGTAAGCCATATGATAATTTCAGGTTTTTATGATTCTGTTGGTCTATATATAAACCCTACCGAAGTTCAACTAAGACTGGCTAAAGAGTGGCTAACACTTATTGGGTTATGGGATATGAAAGATGCGCTCTTTCATGACCTCTCTATGGGTCAAAAAAGATTGATTATGTGCGCAAGGGCCATGATTAAACATCCACCACTACTTATTCTTGATGAACCCACAGCGGGACTGGATGATGACAGCGCTGCCCTATTCGTGACACTGGTCAACAAATTTGCTACGCAAAGTAACACGACAGTCATTTTTGTATCTCACAGAAAAGAACCAGGGCTTAAAGCCCAATTTACTTATCAATTAGAAAAATCCGATACTGGTTCTACTGGAAAAATACTAGCTACATAAATCAAAGAGTAATAAAATCTTTTTATTTAGCAATCCATAGGAATGAATCATAAAATTCTTAATAGCAATATTAAACTAGAAAACGCTAGGGTACTCTTATTACCTTTTGGCAATGAGAGATACCATGAGCTGAAACAAATCATTTTCAATGATAGAATCTGGAAATATATGGGTATGTCCATGCATACCGAAATGGATTTTGAACTCTATGTAAAAAACACAATAACCGATCAAAAGAAGGAAATTTGTTATCCTTTTCTAATCGTTGACAAACAGAGTAACAGAATTGCCGGAAGCACTAGATTTGGAAATCTGAATACAACTAGCGAGAAATGCGAAATTGGCTGGACGTGGTATGGACTTGATTTTCAAGGCACCGGTCTAAATAAAGCCTGTAAATACGAATTATTAAAATTTGGATTTGAAACAATCGGTTTCAGGCGTATTCAATTTAGTGCAGATCAAGAAAACTTACGCTCTCAACGTGCCATTGAAAAACTAGGTGCCCAACAAGAAGGCATTTTTAGAAACAATTATATCGCCCCTAGCGGGGAAAGTAGAAATGATGTTTACTATAGCATCATTAAAGAAGATTGGGCAACGATTAAACAAACCCATTTTTCAGAATATATCAGCTAACAAGGTAGCACTGAAACAAACAAAAAAGCCGTTTGCATATGCAAACGGCTTTTGTAATTAATTGAGTTAGTTAGTTCTTAACTCATCAAATATAGAGAAAATTATTTTATAGTCTCTGTTTCCTGCTCAACCGTATTTTTCTTGAGCCCTCCTGCTGTCGCAGACTTGCTTAACGTATCGAACATTACGGGCGTTGCAATGAACAAAGATGAATACGTACCTACAATAACACCAATTATCATAGCGAACATAAATCCTCTTAATGATTCTCCACCGAAAATAAATATGGCCAATAATACTACAAGTGTAGTTAAAGAGGTATTTAACGTACGGCTTAATGTACTGTTCAACGCTAAGTTGATATTGTCGCCACCGCGCCATCCTCTCTCGCCAATAATTTCACGAATACGGTCAAACACAACCACGGTATCATTTAGCGAATAACCAATAACCGTCAATATCGCAGCAATGAAAGCTTGGTCTATTTCCATGTTAAAAGGCATTATTGTCGCAAATAAAGAGAAAATACCTAACACAATCATAACATCATGGAAAACGGCTGCTACAGCTCCCAAAGAGAATTGCCACTTACGGAAACGAAATAATATATATAAGAACACTACCGCAAGCGATCCCAAGATAGCCAAGAAAGCATTGTTCTTAATATCATCTGCAATTGTAGGTCCTACTTTTACAGATTGTAATATTCCTATTGATTTATCTCCAGAGCCAACTTTAAAGTTTTGCTCACTAATACCATCCGGAAGATATTTCTGTAATGAAGTATACAGTTTATTTTGAATTTCATTATCAACCTCAATACCCTCTACATCTACCTTATAAGGTGTTGTAATTTTAATCTGATTTCCTTCACCAAACCTTTTTACATTGGTACCACTACCAAATACCTCGTTTAATTCAGAAGCAATTTCTGACGGATTAACAGGTTGCTCAAAACGTACTTGATACGAACGTCCTCCAATAAAATCAACACCTTGTTGCAACCCATTAGTTGCTAAAGAGAACACACTAACACCTACTAAAATAGCAGAGAAAATATAAGCGATCTTTCTTTTTGAAAGAAAATTTATATCGATATTCTTGAACAATCCTTTTGTAACAGCAGTTGAAAAATCCAATGAACGGCCTTTTCCATCAATATACCAATCTACTAATAGACGTGTAATAAATATTGCCGTGAACAATGATGTTACAATACCAATAAGCAAGGTAGTGGCAAAACCTTTAATTGGGCCTGACCCAAATATAAATAGGATAATTGCCGTAAGACCTGTTGTGATGTTCGCATCAAGGATAGAAGAAAGTGCATTACTAAAACCATCTGCTACAGCCAATGATTTTCCTTTTCCTTTAGCCAGTTCTTCTTTAATCCGTTCAAAAATAAGTACGTTTGCATCCACGGACATACCAATGGTAAGAACGATACCCGCAATTCCGGGTAAGGTCAATACCGCACTTAAGCTAGTAAGAACCCCAAATATCAATAAGATGTTCAACAGTAAGGCGATATCCGCAAAACCACCCGCTTTACCGTAGTAAAAAACCATCCAAACCAATACAATTGCCATAGCAATCATAAAGGACATAAAACCACTGTCAATAGCCTCTTGACCTAAGGATGGCCCTACAACTTCCGATTGAATGATTTCTGCAGATGCCGGTAATTTACCTGCACGCAATACATTAGAAATATCTTTTGTTTCGTTTACCGTAAATGTTCCTGTAATTTCAGAACGACCACCAGAAATAGGTCCTGATGAAACTCCCGGAGCAGTATATACCTTGTTATCCAACACAATTGCAATACCTGTTCTATTGGTATATGCATCTCCTGTTAGCTTTTCCCATTCTTTAGCTCCTTTGGTATTCATGCTCATAGTAACGGCAGGTTTACCATTAACAAACTCATCACGAGCATCACTAACTACATCACCACTAATTCTTGGGGTATTATCACGGTTAGATTTCAATGCATATAGCTCAGCTATTTCCGAACCTTCAGACGGTCTCTCCCATAAGAATTTTACGAACTGTAAGTTTGCAGGAAGCAACCTTCTCACTTCTTTCATTCTAAGGTATGCACCAATTTCAGCAGTATCCTGAATGGCTGCAACACCAACAGCATAGCTAGGTGATCCTAATTGAAATTTATCAAATAATGGATTTACCTGACCTGCAATATCCAATGAATCTTGAGAAACATCAGAAAGAAGAGAATCTAATTCTGACTCTTTCTTTATTGGTTCCTTTACTTCATCAATATCAACTATTGACTTTAATTTTTCATTTGCCTGAAAAAAGAAGCCTTGTAGTTCTGTATTGTTAGGTTCATATGTTTCCCAGAACTCTAACTGAGCTGTACTTGATAACAGGCCTTGAGCACGAGCAATATCCCTTGCTCCAGGAAGCTCCACTAAAATACGGCCTGAGTTACCTTCACGCTGAATATTTGGTTGTGTTACACCAAACCCATCAATACGCTCACGAAGTACCTCAAAAGCAGAAATAATAGATTCATCGATTTTTCTTCTGATGATAGGCTTAACCTCATCATCCGACATTTGAAAATTGACTTCACCACTAAGCCCTTTGTTCGCAAAAATATCTGGAGAAGCTAATTTGGTATCCCCTCTAATTTTATCGAAAGCAGCAAAGAAAAGCTCTATATACGTGTCATCACTATCCTTTGAAGCAGCATCTGCATCTGCCAAAGCTTTGTTGAAAATAGGATTTTTGGTGTTGTTCGCCAATCCTTTCAGGATATCCTTTACGGAAATCTGTAGGGTAACGTTGATACCACCTTTAAGGTCAAGACCTTTGTTCAACTCTTTCTTTTTGGCTTCATTATAATTAGTGAAACCAAGAATGGAATTATCTCCAATCGAGTCTAAATACCTAGTTTCTAGCTCTTCGCGCTTAGAAACATAATTCTCTTCAGTATCTGAAATACGGCTTTCCGCATATGATTTTGCTTCGTTTTCTACCTTACCACCTATAAAAGTGTATGATAATTGGTAGATACTTACTAGCCCGAAGAGTAGGGCAAAAAGCTTAATAAGTCCTTTATTCTGCATTGGTTATGTGAATTAATTGCGTGCTTTTTATAACAGCGTGCAAATATATGATTTTCCCATAGGAATTGACAATATATTTGGAGTTATTGTAAAACAGAAACATCTGCCCCAAAAATATTTCCAGGACAGATGTTCAAATTTAATATTGTCTTAACGACTATAATTCTAGTAGACCGTTGGTCTTTTTAACACCGGCTGCACTTTCTTGCATTTTTGCTTTTTCAGCATCGCTAAGTGGAATGTTTACTATTTTTTCGATACCGTTTTTACCCAAAATTACGGGTACACCAATACAGATATCGTTAAGATCATATTCCCCTTCCAATAAGGTAGAACATGGAAATATTTTTTTCTGGTCACAAGCAATAGCCTGAACCAAACCTGAAACAGCAGCACCTGGTGCGTACCAAGCACTTGTTCCTAATAATTTTGTCAATGTTGCACCTCCTACTTTGGTGTTTGCAGCAACCTGCTCTAAACGGTCTTCAGATAAGAATTCAGAGACACGAATACTGTTTCTCGTAGCATGTGATGTTAATGGTACCATTCCGGTATCGCTATGACCACCTATAACCATGCCATCTACATCAGAAATTGGAGCCTCTAGTGCTTCTGCCAAACGGTACTTAAAACGCGCACTGTCCAAAGCACCGCCCATACCTATAATTTTGTGCTTAGGCAAACTTGTTGTCTTATGCACTAAATAGGTCATTGTGTCCATTGGGTTACTCACTATAATCAATGTTACGTTAGGCGAATGTTCAACAAGGTTAGCCGATACCGTTTTTACAATACCTGCGTTAATACCTATTAACTCCTCGCGAGTCATACCTGGTTTTCTTGGAATACCAGAAGTAATTACTGCTATATCACTATTAGCCGTTTTAGAGTAATCATTAGTTACCCCTGTTATTTTGGTGTCGAAACCATTTAAAGATGCTGTTTGCATCAAATCCATAGCTTTACCTTCGGCATAACCTTCTTTTATATCAAGAAGCACTACCTCAGATGCAAAATTCTTTATGGCAATATACTCGGCACAGCTTGCTCCTACTGCTCCTGCCCCTACTACGGTAACTTTCATTTGTTATTATTTATATGTTATTAATGATTTTCCCTTCAAACACACCTTTTTTTTCAAAAAATTAAAAGGTTATCAAAAATAAACAATCTAAAAGGAAAAATACCGTCAAAATCGGGTTTAATGCTAGAAACATTGCCGATGAAATGCTCGGTGAAATACACTCCTGTTAAAAAAAAATGCGCTTTAACGAAGATAAAAGGGATTTGTTGCCATACATCGAATTATAGCAATAGTACTTTAAGATTGGCCGTTCTTAATGTAACAAAACCCCCAAATAATTAAAACCTACAACAATGAAAAAAGTCTTTTCATTTTTAGCAATATTAGGAATCATACTTGTCAGTAACTGTACGCAAATACCGGAGAATGACAACCCGGTTATAGGTATATGGTCAGACGTGGAAGTGGCACCCGCCAGCAAAACGTCCAAAGCAGAAACCATACGTAAAGAATGGATATTCAACGATGCCTATTTGGGGAGATATCACAAAAAGAGTAATGGAAGCATCACTTTTAAGACAGACTTTAAATGGAGTTATGAAGATGACACCTATACCATATCATATCCTGGAACGGACATGCCGGACCAAGTGGTCTCCATGAGAACTTCTACGGATGGAAGCACATTAGCAGACTCAGAAGGACATACAATGGCCTTAAGAGAATAAAAATATTACTAGGTTTCAAATACGCTAAAACCCATATTCTTTATTGAATATGGGTTTTTAAATTAAATAGATTTCTATCTACTTAGTGTCCTCTACAGACTTATCTTAAATTTCTTTTTGTTAATCTCTATATATAGCCATTACAGGCGTATTGACATTTCTTATTAAATCTTCAGTAAGGCTGTATGTAAACAAACGCTGATAGAAATTTCTTTTATGATTGATAAGACAAACCATATCTATCTCATTTTCCATACAATACTCCAATAAAGATTTTTTGATATCTATAGAATCTATGGTCTTAAAAGTCACATTATTAACATCATGATTCTTTAAAGATTTTTTAAACCTATCCATCATTGGAACGATAGAATCTCCATGAGCCAAATCAAAATGTACTACGTGTAATCTGGCTTTAAAACTTTTGGATTCACTAATTAAATCTTCTAAAGGCTCTTTTTCATCTTCTTGATAATCTACCAAAAATAGAATATTATCTAAATCCCCATCAAAACGGGCATGTCCCGGCACCACTACAACAGGCTTATGTATTTCATCTAAAATCTTCAGGGTACTTGTTTCTGTAAAAAGCTGAAAAAGACCACTTTTACTAATCTGGGTACCCATTACAACAACATCAATCTTATCCTCCCTCTTTCCTATATATTGCGTAAAAGTTTCTATAAAATCGCCTTCACGAACTACATATTTAACCTTAAGGCTATCTACTTTTGATTTTTTAAGTATTTTCTCAAAAGGCGGAAATGTCTCTTTTTTATTCCTGAAATTTTGAATATCAAGCTTTTCATACAGTTTTTGTTCCACTTCAGAAGTTTCCGTTTCCAAATTGTAGGCGTGAAAGACGATAATTTTTTTCTCGGTTTTTTTTGCATACTCTACAGCATATAAAAAAGCGTTCATTGAAACCTCCGAAAAGTCTGTTGGAAAAAGTATACTGTCCATAGTTATTGTTTTAGAATGATATTTCTAGGTTAAGCTCGTAAGTATCTTCTGTATTATCGTCTACTGTGGTATGTTCGGTATTTAAAATAAGACGTATCATCTTGTTTGCTCGGTAGGTAAGCCCTCCAATAACCCTTTGTGTTCGTTCTTCTATTTCCTCAACCTTAAATTCATCAAAACGTCCCCATAAAGAAAATGGACTATTCCCAAACTTGTATTCCCCAAAAAAGCTATACCCATGATTATCCAAAGCTCTTGACGGATCAACAGGATCAACATATCTAGCCCTAAAATCTCCTACACCATCATGCAATTGAGCAGTAATTTTAAATTGTTTTTCCGTATAAGCCAAAAATCCCAAAACCTGATTGAAATCTGGAGAAAACTCACTATTGCCCTTACCTCTATTAAAATAACCACTTATTTGCAATTGCGGTAAAGTATTTGCAAATGGACGTAAAGTTAACCGACCAGCAATTACCTTGTTATTATTGTTTTCAATTCCCGAATAACCACCTCCGTTATAGATCCCCAAAGAATAACTGGCATATTTTCCTTTCATTACACCATTTACGCTCTTTAAAAACTCTTCATCCATTTTAGGACCTATGTTCCCAGTTACCGTAAGCCCAAAATCTGCCGAATTGAATATTCTATTTCGTTCGATGAACATATTATCCTGAACTCTGTAGGTATTCATTTTTTGCTCATAGTCTAACCACGGCCTGTGCACCATACCTACTTCAATAGCTGTACCGGTAAGCACTTTACTATTCAATTTTGGCTTAGTCATTAAGTATAGATATTTTAACCGAGTTTCTACATTACCGGCATCATCGCCTTCCGTATCTATAGTTAGATCCATTGTATACCTAACCGAAAAAATAGCATTCAAGTCCTTTTTTAAAGTAAAATAACTTCGCTTTAATACAAAACTACTGGTATGCTCATTTATAACAGGTACGTTCTCATCTGCCTGAATCTGTTTTATACCATCACGATACGCTATAAACCAATCTCCGGACATTTCAACCAAATCTGCAATATTTATACCTTTCTTTTCATCGTCATAGCTATTAGAATTAGCTACTTGCGCCATGCCAATACCACTTTGCAAGAAAACGAATACGGACAGCAGTCTGAGTTTCATTCTATTTACGATTAAATGGACATTGCCAAATATTTTACAGCGAATACCAGCATAATGCTTACCACAAGACCAATAACCACTTTTACGAGATCCATGCCCAACGATTTAAACATTTGATATCTTGGTTCATTTTTCCTAAGCACATAGTTCAGGGCAATTTCCCTACCCGCCAAGATGCCTATAAAAACCCATGTTGTGCTCATTGGCACGTTGTTCATTTCCTTGAAATAAAAGAGAACTACGCCATAAACAAAATCTATAATGGTTGCCGACCGGATGTCTATGGTATTTGTTTTTGATTTTATTATATTTTGAATGGCACCTCCTTTTGATGCTATAATATAAGCTAGTAACCCTAGAATAACCACCAAAGAAAATATCATTGAATAGATATCCAATTGCCGTGGCAAGTAGACATAGATATTGGCAAAATCCTGAATCAACCACTGAGACCATAAAAATCCGGTAGAACACCATTGTAGAATAGTCCAAAGTTTTTCCTCTTTATCAGTTGTCGGTTTTTCAATGAACTTCTTTTCAACAGCTCGTGAGATTGCCAAATAAAGCACAATCGCAGTAACAAATGCAACTCCATATCCTGAGAGTGATTTAGTCACCATGCTACTCAAATTTTTCTCATTGAAAAAAGTAAGAATTAGAAAAGAGGTACTTACCGGAATACCAGTGCGCGTTAAAAGCATTAAAATAACAGGCGGTAATAAGTAATACCATGAAAAAGGTTCCGGTATTGGATATTTTGCCAATCTACCATAAGAAACGTCTCCATCATGAGTCATGTAACCGTAAAGTAAAGTTGCAGCAAGTATGCCTCCGGCAAACAACCATAATACCCACCATTTTTTCCTTTCGTTGGAACTTAAGAAAGTACCCAAGGTTTGTATGGTATCATTCCCTACAACGGAATAGGCAGCCAAAATGAAGCCCAAATACATGACTATTACTGAAAAATCCAATACGTTCAGGTTTTAAATTACGAAGCAAATAAAAACCATTACTCAAAAGCGTATCCACCTTTTAGATTATCAAATATTTAAATAATTGATAACATAAAAAGAAAAGGCCGCGATCATAATTGATCGCGGCCTTTTAAACTATATTACCAGTTATATATTCTATTGACTATTTACTGTCTTCCAGAAGAAACTCCGTATAGTCTAATATATACACACCCAACAAGCTCCATTTAAATTTTTCACCACCATATTTGGCTTTGAATTTATCGTTATCCATAAACAAAGATTCAAAATGCTCATCAAAATCTTTCTTGGTCAACCACAATACCTTTTCATCACCTTTTTTAATGTAATATGATTTAGCAATACCTCCAGCTAATTTCATTCCTCCAATACCAATACTAGCTGTCTGCTTAGCCCATGGGTCTGAATATACTTGAATAAACTGACTGTACTTAGGGTTAACAACCTGCATTAAATATTCGGCTTCTTTCTTTTTATTTTTCAAGGAAACCATTTGGTTCGTATACATCGTATAACCCTTGTTCATATACTTAGAAGCATCTGATTTACCCCATTTTGTAGCATCGTTCATGAAGTTAGTTTGGTTATTCAATTTCTCCAATCCAGAAGGAGCCATATACAGATCTACTATTTCATCTGCCTTAACACGAACCTTTTTACCATCTGGCTTAATAAACTTAATTTCATTGATCTGACCTTTTTTACGATCCACATCTTTGATGTCCGCTTCTAATTTAGTGCCATCTTTAAGAGTAACATAAGCTGGTTTTTTTCGAGAATAAGATGAATACGCCGGGTCAAATGCCGCTTGCTTTTCACGTTCTTTTAATTCCTCTTGTCCAAAACAAACAATGCTGGACATAAATAATACCATTGATACTAATTGTAATTTCATAATAGGGGTTTAAGGTTATTGTACTGCCCCTAAAATAGTTCGTCCGCCAGGTGGCGGACGAATAATTGTTGTGAAAGTGCTAATTATTATGCGTCAATGTTCGCATAAACGGCATTTTTCTCTATAAATTCCCTTCTTGGAGGTACCTCATCGCCCATAAGCATAGAAAATACACGATCCGTTTCGGTAGCATTATCTATTTGAATTAGACGCAATGTTCTAAATTCCGGGTTCATGGTCGTATCCCACAGTTGCTCTGCGTTCATTTCACCAAGACCTTTATAACGCTGAATACTAACACCACCACTATAACTGTTTGCGATATCATCTCGTTCCTGATCAGACCACGCATAACGTTTTTTAGCGCCTTTCTTCACCAAATATAAAGGTGGAGTTGCAATATAAACGTGACCGCTTTCAATAAGCTCGCGCATGTATCTAAAGAAGAATGTTAGAATTAGTGTTTCAATGTGACTACCATCAACATCGGCATCACACATGATGACTACTTTGTGGTAACGCAACTTTTCCAAATTCAATGCCTTGCTATCTTCTTCGGTACCAATGGTAACTCCCAAAGCGGTATAAATATTCTTGATTTCCTCGTTTTCAAAAACCTTATGTTGCATGGCTTTTTCCACATTTAAAATCTTACCACGTAAAGGAAGAATTGCCTGAAACTTACGGTCACGACCCATCTTGGCCGTACCACCTGCAGAATCACCCTCTACAAGGAACACTTCACATTGTGCCGGGTCTTGCTCGGAACAATCCGATAGTTTTCCAGGAAGACCACCAATACTCATAACCGTTTTACGCTGTACCATTTCACGAGCTTTGGTAGCTGCATGACGTGCTTGAGCGGCAAGGATAACTTTCTGTACGATTATCTTGGCATCATCCGGGTGTTCTTCCAAATAGTTGGTTAACATTTCTGAAACCGCCTGCGAAACCGCAGATGAAACTTCTCTGTTACCTAATTTAGTCTTAGTTTGACCCTCAAATTGCGGTTCCGCAACTTTTACCGAAACAATAGCCGTAAGACCTTCTCTAAAGTCATCTCCCTGAACCTCGAATTTTAACTTTTCGAGCATACCAGATGCATCTGCATATTTTTTAAGAGTACTTGTAAGACCTCTTCTAAAACCTGAAAGGTGTGTACCACCTTCGTGTGTATTAATATTGTTTACATACGAATGCAGATTTTCCGTGTAGCTCGTATTATAAATCATGGCAACCTCAACTGGAATATTATTTTTCTCGCCTTCCATGGAGATTACACTCTTGATCAACTGCTCACGGTTACCATCAAGAAACTTAACAAATTCCTTAAGTCCTTCATTAGAGAAAAAAGTTTCGGAAACAAACTCTCCGTCATCACCTTTCTGTCTTCTATCCGTAATACTGATAGTTACCCCTTTGTTCAGGAACGAAAGCTCACGCATTCTGTTCGCTAAAGTTTCATAACTATATTCTATGGTCTGCTGAAAAATCTGGTCATCTGGGTGAAAAGTAACCATGGTACCCCTCTCTTCCGTCTCACCAATACTCTTCACAGGATACATTGCCTTACCCCGCTCGTATTCTTGCTCCCAAATTTTACCGTCTCTATAAACGGTTGCCTTAAGATTATCCGAAAGTGCATTCACTACCGAAACACCCACACCGTGAAGTCCCCCAGAAACCTTATAGGAATCTTTATCAAACTTACCACCGGCACCAATTTTGGTCATTACCACCTCCAAAGCGGAAATACCTTCTTTTTTGTGTAAATCTACAGGTATACCCCTACCGTTATCACGAGTGGTGATGGAGTTGTCTTCATTTATGACAACACTGATGGTATCACAGTGGCCACCCATAGCTTCATCAATAGAGTTATCAACCACCTCATAAACCAAGTGGTGAAGACCTCTAACGCCAACATCCCCAATGTACATGGATGGACGCATACGCACATGTTCCATACCTTCTAGGGCCTGAATACTGTCTGCTGAATACTGTTTCTTGTTTTCTTCTTTATTTGCTTCTTCGCTCATAAAATTAACTAGTTATTAAACTTAATTTTTGGCAATCTCACAAATATACGCAAAACCCCATAAAATATAGGGTTTTCAGAATAGTCACACCTCTAAGTTATCAACAAAAATTGTGGAAAATTACAAACTCAAAGTAAGGTCCCTAAGCTTTGATATTTTCAACCTAAGTTTCTCTAATTCAAGGATTAAAGAAGCACCTCATAAAAACCTCCCTCATAAAAAATATAACGACGATACAGATCTCACTACCGGAACCAACCCATACAAACGGCTCTGATGACAAATGAAAAGACCTGCTGACGTTTAACGCGCAACAGGTCAATTCCTAGCTAATTCTACAAAAAACCGCCCAAATGGTACTAATAAGCATCATCGTGCACGTTCGCCACTGCTCTACCGGACGGATCGTTCATGTTTTTGAATGCTTCATCCCATTCCAAGGCTATTTGCGTGCTACACGCTACAGAAGCTTCTTGTGGTACACATAACGCCGCTGCATCTGAAGGAAAATGAGATTCAAATATGGAACGATAGTAAAATTCTTCTTTGGATGTTGGTGTTTGTAATGGGAACCTAAACTTGGCATTTGCCAGTTGTTCATCAGACACCTCTGTATTTACAACTTCTTTTAATGTATCGATCCAGCTATATCCTACACCATCAGAAAACTGTTCTTTCTGTCTCCATGCCACACTTTCCGGCAACATATCTTCAAAAGCTTTACGAACCACCCATTTCTCCATGCGCTCCCCATTGATCATTTTATCCTGTGGGTTGATACGCATAGCTACATCCATAAATTCTTTATCCAAGAACGGTACACGACCTTCAATTCCCCATGATGCCAATGATTTGTTTGCACGTAAGCAATCGTACATGTGTAGTTTACTTAATTTACGTACCGTCTCTTCATGAAATTCTTGAGCATTCGGTGCTTTGTGAAAGTAAAGGTAGCCGCCAAAAAGCTCATCCGCTCCTTCTCCTGAAAGGACCATTTTTATACCCATAGATTTGATTACCCGCGCCATAAGATACATAGGAGTAGAAGCTCTAATGGTAGTTATATCATAGGTCTCCAAGTTATAAACCACATCTTTAATAGCATCTAGACCTTCTTGTATTGTAAATTTAATTTCATGGTGAACCGTACCGATATGGTCAGCTACTTTCTGAGCGGCAGCTAAATCCGGAGAACCTTCAAGACCCACTGAGAAAGAGTGCAACTGAGGCCACCAAGCATCTGTAGTATCCCCGGACTCTACACGTTTTTGAGCATATTTCTTTGCTATCGCGGATGTAACGGAAGAATCAAGACCACCTGAAAGTAGAACACCATAAGGTACATCTGACATTAATTGACGGTGTACGGCAGCTTCTAAAGCTTCCTTGATTTCTTGAATGCTCGTTTCGTTTTCCTTAACGGCATCATACTCCATCCAATCCCTAGTATACCATTTTTTGAATTCACCATCTTCACTGCTCAAATAATGTCCCGGAGGAAAAAGTTGGATTTTAGAACATGTTCCTTCTAAGGCCTTCAATTCTGAAGCCACATAAAAAGTACCGTTTTGGTCCCATCCAATATAAAGTGGAATTATACCCATATGGTCACGTGCCACAAAATAAGAGTCGTTTTCCGTATCATAAATAGCGAAGCCGAAAATACCGTTCATCTCATCTAAGAAATCGGCACCTTTTTCTTGATAAAGGGCTAAAATCACCTCGCAATCAGATTCGGTTTGGAAATTATACTTCCCATTAAATTGCTTACGCAATTCTCTATGATTATAGATTTCGCCATTTGCGGCCAAAACCAATTTTTTATCTTCACTATATAACGGCTGTGTACCGGAAGCTGGATCAACAATAGCCAAACGCTCATGCGCTAAAATGGCTTTTTCATCAGCATAAATACCACTCCAATCCGGACCACGGTGACGTATTTTCTTAGACATCTCCAATAACTGGGGTCTTAAAACATCTGAACTTTCTTTTAAATCAAATGCACATACAATTCCACACATAACTCTTTGTTTATTTCTAATTTGAAATCAAAAATGCAACTAAACTTTCAATTACAAAACATAAATATACATAATGATTATATATTGAAACATAAAAACAAAATATAACATCAATGCATCACTTTTTATATTTTTTTGCATTAAAAATCAAACGTTCTGTAAGTAGCGTAAAAATTAACGACTTTTTAATAGAATTAAAATTCAATACTAACTAGTTTTAGCGCAAAACAAACACAATTATGAAAAAAGTACTTATTATTGCTTTGATGGCATTTGCCATGACCTTCTCAACCGATGCATTAGCTCAAAAATTTAGCGGATTGGATAAAAGCCCTATGGATATGGCCGCTTACCCAACCGATTACAAAGTATCTGCCAAAACCGCACGTGTTATCTACAGTCGCCCACAATTAAAAGGACGTTCGCTTTCTGAACTTGCTCCTGCTGGAAAAGTATGGCGTACCGGTGCCAATGAGGCTGCAGAAGTTACTTTCTATTCGGATGTTAATTTTGGCGGAAAAGAGATTAAAGCGGGAACCTATTCTATATTTACTATTCCTGGACAAGGAGAATGGACCGTTGTTCTTAACAACAACCTTAACCAATGGGGCGCCTACTCTTACGATGAAGGTGCAGATGTTGCTCGTGTAAGCGTACCGAGTGCAGAAGATTCCAACTCTTTAGAAGAGTTTTCTATTGCCTTTAAAGAAGCTGGAGATAGTTTTGAAATGGTAATGGGATGGGACAAAACAAGAATTTCAGTTCCTATTACAGCTTCTAAAATGTAAAATTTCCTGAAACCTATAATTAAAAAAACCGAAGCTTTTAGCTTCGGTTTTTTTATGTGCTATCCTTTGACAAATTATCTTGTTTTTCCGTTTACAAAGGTTTGTTCTGCCATAATTCCAGGAATCTCGGCAACGGGAACCGTCATCATATCTTTATCGTATATTACAAAATCCGCAAACTTTCCAGATTCTATACTTCCTTTTTCCTCTTCCTCAAAATTAGAATAGGCCGCCCAAATGGTCATCCCACGCAATGCTTCTTCTCGCGTTAGCACATCTTGCATTTGGAATCCTCCTTCTGGATAACCCTCTACATCTTTTCTAGTCACTGCAGCATAAAAAGTTAGAAACGGACTCACCTGCTCTACCGGGAAATCTGTACCTAAAGCTAGAATTCCTGCTTTATCTAAAAGTTTCTTGTAAGCATAAGCTCCTTTCATACGCTCTTCGCCCAAACGGTCTTCTGCCCAATACATATCACTTGTAGCATGTGTAGGCTGTACGGAAGGTATCACTCCATTTCCAAAATAATCAAAATCCAATGAGTCAATAATCTGTGCGTGCTCTACTCTCCAACGGCGATTTGGTTTGTCTTTCAAAACTTCTTGATATGTTCTAAGCACCACTGCATTTGCAGAATCGCCAATGGCATGTGTATTCATTTGATATTCCGAAATTGCCAAACGCCGCGCCAAATCCTCTATTTCATCTACGGGTGTAACCATGGCACCATAATGACCCCACTTATCCGAATATGGTTTTTTCAATACTGCACCGCGGGAACCGAGAGCCCCATCTCCATATACTTTTATGGAACGCACATTTAGCCTATCTGTTTTTACGGGTCCTTTATAAATAAAATAATCTACGTCTTCAGGAATATTACTAACCATAGCATACACCCTAATTGAAAGCTCGCCTGTTTGCTGTAAACTATCTATAAGCTCTATAGTTGAGCGGTCTAGACCTGCGTCATCAACCGTAGTTAGACCATTATTCAAACAAATACTTTCCGCATCTTTCAATGCTTTTACTCTAGCATCCAAGTCTGGCATCGGGATTTTAGAATATACCAAATCCATTGGGTTGTCTACCAGTACTCCGGTAATACCCATTGCACCTTTTACGATTTCTCCTCCCTCTACTTTTGTTCGCCAATCAATACCTGCTAAATCCAATGCAGCCTTATTGACCAACAAAGCATGACCGTCTATACGACTTAAAGCCACAGGGGTATCAGGAAAAATTTTATCCAATTCTTTCCGGGTTGGATATTCTTTAACTTCCCAATCATTTTGATCCCAACCTTCCCCGAGCACAAAATCTTTGGGATTTTCATTTTGAAAAGCCTGAACACGTTCCAGAACCTCTTCAAAACTTTTGGTTCCGACAAGATCAACCACTTGCTGTTTTAGACCTAAACCAAAAAAATGGCAATGGGCATCTATAAGACCTGGCGTAATGGTACGGCCATCTGCGTCCACTAATTGGTCTGAAGTATATTTGTCTCTGATTTCCTCGGTAGTGCCTACCGCTATAAATTTCCCATCTTGAACAGCAAAGGCTTCTGCTTTGGAAAACTCATCATCAACGGTATACACATTGGCGTTTACAATTACCAAGTCTACTTTCTCTTTCAGGTATTCACAACCCGTAAGAATCAACAATAATAAGGGAAGTATTTTTTTCATAGTAAGAAATTTTGGAGGTTTCCAAAAGTACATAAATAATGTACTATTTTCTTACTACTTAGTACTGTAGAAATAAAGTCTTTTCCACATTCTTATAACTACATGATTTTTACTCTTGCGCCTTTTATTTTAAAAGTACCGTTCACAGAAGTATAAGTGCCCGATAAAACTTCTCCTTTTGCGGTTAATTTTACTTGGAACAGTGTGCCTTCCAACTTTACTTCAAAACTAATTGTATTACCAACCAGACTAACTTTTTTACCAAATATTTCTTTTTCATCCAGTTGAACGAATACGTTGTTTTCTCCGTTCTCATAAAAAATGGAAATCGCTCCTAACTTGTATTGTTCGGGTGCATTATCTGCTGAGTACTCCCAACTTCCAAATAGTTCGCTTTCCCAAGGCTCTGCTTCTTTGCAATCTTTAAAATCAACGTTACAAACGTTTGCACTTACAGCACTACCGAACGTTAAACAAATCATTAAAGCAGACCATACAGCGATTGTATTCTTCTTGAAAGTTTTCATTTCTTAAACTTATTAATTCGTACTATTTTCAGGCACATTCTCAATTAAAATGTAACCGTTTATATAAAACGATCATAAGCCACTAATTATTTTGTTGAACGGGATTTAGGTTTGTCGGCCATTTTAACGTAAATAAGTTTTTTACGTCCTTTTGAATCTTCACGACGGTCTACTTCTATTGACTTTATGGAACTTATAAGCGGAGTCAATTTTTGAAAGCCATAGTTTCTAGAGTCAAAATTAGGTTGTTTTTTTTGTAAAAGACTTCCTACATCCCCCAAAAATGCCCAGCCATCATCATCTGCCACATCATCTATAGTAGAAGCAATCAATCGGATTACCTTTGATGTTATCCTATCTACACTATTTTTGGTTTTTTTGGTGGTTTTTGGACTTACCGAATTATCTTCCTCCTCATCTTCCTTTTTCAGAATTTCTATGTATATGAACTTATCACATGCCACTATGAAAGGATTAGGGGTCTTTTTTTCACCAATCCCAAATACCTGCATACCTGCTTCACGCAAACGTGTGGCCAAACGGGTAAAATCACTATCGCTACTTACCAAACAGAAACCATTTACCTTACCGGAATACAGAATATCCATGGCATCTATAATCATAGCCGAATCCGTTGCGTTCTTCCCTTGGGTATACCCGTATTGTTGTATTGGGGTAATGGCATTTTCCAAAAGAACATTTTTCCACTTACCAAGACGTGGGTTGGTCCAATCTCCATAAATTCGTTTAATGGTAGGATTACCATATTTGGCAATTTCTTCCATCATTTCCTTTACGTAAGCCGAAGGAATGTTATCACCATCTATAAGCACCGCTAGATTTAAGTCCATCTGTAAAATATTTTCTTTCTTGCAAGTTACGTTGATTCTTCCAAAAATAAGATGTGATTTTAATACAAATAATTACCAAAACGTTCATTCTTTACCTAACCGTATTTTATTAGGTTTGTAGAGGGTTCTTTGTTAAGTTTGGTTTTACAAACTATATACTTCTATGAAAACTCCTGTCCGTAACTACCTAACAACAATCATTTTATTTTTTGCACTTATTTTCTCTGCGAACGCTCAAAACCAAGACTTGGAGTTCTACCAACTAAAGACCTACTTTCTTAAAAACGATAATCAAGAAAAAACGGTAGATAGTTATTTAAAGGATGCATATTTACCTGCCTTAAAGCGAGCTGGAATAGAAAATGTGGGTGTATTTAAAACGATATCAAACGATAATAGTGACAGTCTTAAAATTTATATATTGATTCCGTTTAAATCACTTGAGCAATTTTTGACCTTAGATAGTATGATTGCTCAAGATAAAAGTTATGTCTCCGCTGGTGCCAATTACATTAATGCCAAGCATGACAAAGCGCCCTATGAGCGCATTAGTTCTACATTAATGAAGGCCTTTACCGAAATGCCGGTAATGCAAACATCAAAAGTAAAAGGCCCAAGGAAGAATAGGGTTTACGAACTTAGAAGTTATGAGTCTGCTACCGAAGCTATTTACCAAAATAAGGTAGACATGTTCAATGCAGGAGGTGAAGTTGAACTTTTTGAATCTTTAGGGTTTAATGCTGTTTTTTATGCCGAAGTAATATCTGGTGACCGTATGCCCAACCTTATGTACATGACCACTTTTGAGAATATGGAGTCAAGAGATACACATTGGGATGCTTTTAGAACCGCCCCAAAATGGCTGAAATTAAAAGTGGAACCCAAATACCAAAACAATGTAAGTAAAGCAGATATTATATTACTATACCCAACTGAATATTCTGATTATTGAAAAGTAAGTATTATGGGGTTGGTTTACTTATTACAAATTCAACCCTTCTATTTTGTTTTCTACCCTCTGATGTAGCATTGTCCGCTATGGGATTGTGACCTCCATGACCTTGCCAAGTGACCCGATTTTTATCTAAACCCAATTCAATAAGGTATTCGGCAACGGCTTTTGCTCGTTTCTTGGACAATGAACTATTATATTTTTCACCGCCAATAGCATCCGTATACCCGTTTATTGAAATTTGTAGCGTTTTATTTTTTAATAGATAAGTGTAGATTTCTACAATTTCTTTCTTAGCCGTTTTTAGTAACAAAGATTTATCAAAAGCAAAATGAACATCTTCAAATACATTGTTTTTATCTAGTTCAAAAGTGCGCTGCTTTTCTCCGGCAGCATACTTCTCTGGTTTGGAGCTATTTTCTCCTGCCTTGGAAACCTCAACCATATCCACATAGTAATAAGCTCCTTGTTTTGCATTGCGCTTGGTCTTAAAAAGACGGGTCCTGGCGTTACTTTTAAAATTACCTAACATTAAATAACGCTCTGAGCCTTTGGCTACAAATTCAGTATGCACCAATATCCAATCCTGTGTATCCGAATAGAAGTTAGAATACCCGATTTCCATATAATTATAAACGTTACTTTTCTGCTGATAAAGGTGTTTTCTAGACAACTCCTTTTTTATTGGAATGTGCAACTTATCCTTAGAAAACAGGACTCCAAATTCCTTAATGGCAAAGTCCGAACGTTCTGCTAGACTTACATAAAAAGAAACTTTATATTTAACTCCCTCCTTTAAAGGGCGAAGTAATTTGGTTTGAAAATACTCTCTATAATCATCGGGAGCGAACAAATACAGACCTGCATAGCCTTTACCAAAATCTGCTGGTTGAGAACCATTAAAATTTTTAGGTGTACCCATTTCGGTACTACATCCATTAAAATAATCTGTAGACCCTTCAGTTGGTGTTGTCCAACCTTTAACATCCGTACTAAAATTACCCAAATGTTCAGGGCAATTCAAATACGCTTCAAAACTGGGGTTATTGACCAAGTTTTGCGATTGAACAGGATATAAAAAGCACATTCCTATGAATAGAAATGTAATCTTCCCCGTAGAAAATTTAGTCATTATTGAGCGTTTTGGTCGGCTCTAAAATAGAAAAATAAAGGGAATGGTAAATTTTAACCCTTGCCAACAGTACATTTTTACTAAGGATTTACAACTTATAATCGATTAATTTAAAGAATCTATGTAAGCTTGAATCAAGTCTACTCCTTCCGTGTGGAGTTCTGTAATGCCAATAAGCGGCATGGAAGGTCCATAAGCCGGGTCTGTCTCAACCCTTGCTCTAATATCTGCTTTAAACTCCTCTACATTGCTATTAGCATACAAGGTTTCATATCTAAAATCTGGACGAACACCTTCGTTGGAATTATGTAGAGCACCAGGTTGGTGACAATGCGCACAATTCACATCCATATAAGCTTTAGCGCGTTCCGCAAGGGTAAACGAATTATCTAACCAATCTGGAAGCACTTCAATTTCAGCAACGGACGGCGCACCTGAAAGCAACCCTAAATCTATAAAATTCTGAAGTTGATTTTTACCGTTATACACAAAGTTTAAGTTTCGTGCTTTAGGACCAATAGGAATCGTTGTATTGTTCACATTATGACACTGCGTACAATTTACGGTAAATGGGACTTTATAGCCTACAGTATTACTACTGCCTAAGCTATCTATCCAAGTTACCTGAACCGTTGGTGCGTCATTACTCAAATTAGCTTCGGTTTGGGCTTCGTTCCAAAGGTAATTGCCCATACTCCACGCACCATTGGTTTTAATCATCACTCGGGTTTCTATTAATTTTGTGCCAAGGGATGGATTTCTTTCGTCATTATAATAAAAGAACGTTTTTGTGATTACCGTGTTATCGGGAAACTCAAGAAGACCCTCTCCGTTATAGGTCATCTGTGTACCTTCAGGAAGCGAAATCGTTCTGAATTTCTGAGCATAATCACTATACAAAGGTGTAGTTAAACTATACTCATAAGAAGTAGTATTGGGAACCAAGTCTCCAGGATTTCCCCTGAATATTTTTAAGTCGGATAATTTTGGCAGAAACTCGGCCACTGCATAAACTGTATCATCTTTAAACGGATTGCTGCCTGCCGCAACCTCATCGCCATTGCTGACGCCATCTGCATCACAATCGGCATTTTTCCAAACATTGTTTTCAGCATTATACCCTGTATAATTTTCATCTTGCACAGGATCACACGGATTGTCTATATCGGTTCCATCTGCCTCTTCTTGAAAATCAGGAATACCATCCCCATCAGAATCTTTAGTTTCGTTTACGTACGGGTCCGTTGCATTGGCAAGTTCTTCTGAATTGGTAACACCATCCGTATCACAATCTGCACCTAGCCAAACTGCATTTTCCGCATCGTATCCCGTATAACCCGAATTTGGTTTAGGGTCACAAGGGTTAGTTTTACTTGTACCGTCTAAAACCTCTTTGGAATCAAAAATACCATCACCATCCGTATCTATCTCTACAACCATAGGTGTTTCCGAATCATCCGAACCACATGCAGCAAATAGAACCATTGATGCCAAAAAGAGGGTACCTACGATTTTTTTTCCTGAAGAGAGCATAAAACTTATATGACTTACCCTAGGTTTTTTATTCTTTTGAAGCATGATATATTTTCTTTATAGCAATAGAAACAAAAATAAGTATTCTACCACAAACCCTACCACTGTATAGACAAGACCATATAAAAATCGGACGAATACACACTACATAAATTCACAAAGAATCTATAGATCGAATTTATAGGTTAAACCACCCATAACTTGCAGACCCTGAACAGGGTAGTTAGACCAGCGCTGATAATTATTATTTGCAATATTAGCCACTTTCACAAAGAAAGAAAGTTGATCGTTCCAACGGTATCCTACATGAAAATTGGCATCAAAATAACCATCTAGGGTTATGCGAGTCACAAAAAAATCGGCGGGATTTCCGCTGGTATCAGCAATAGTCGCTATATCATCTCTTTCACCTACATAAAACAGGTTTGCACCTGTATACCATTTTTCCCCTATTTGATAATCCATAAATAAAGAACTTGTTAGATTTGGCAAGTTCCATGCAGAGTTATCAGTTTCTGTATTATAGTTGAAATATTCAACATTTACCCCAAGGCTAAAGTTACGGTTCACATCTACATTCAATTCACCAAAAGCGCCAATTGTTTTTAAATCGTCATAGAACACTTCAAAAGAATTCCCATAATAATATCCCTTCTCATCCGTCCTTGCATCATTTCTAGGATTGAGTTTATAAAGGGCTTTTCTATTTTCCGTAGTATAACTCACTTTTGCGTTATAGCTTAAGTTGGGCAAGATCTGTCCCTTTAAACCAATATAGGCATCATATTGCTTATCCGTTGGAACAATAGTTAAGGTTGGCGACACATAAGGGTTCTCATTTACAAAACCATAGTAAGAGTTCTGGACTAAATCCCCCTCTACTCCAGCATAAACTATAGCCATATCATCTAGTAACCTATAAGATGCGGTAACATCAGGATAGATATAGAAATTACTATCACTATTTTCCGAATCAAGTCCATACACTAAATTTACTCCCAAATTAAGGGACAAATTATCTCTGTTCAGTGCAAGGCTAGGATTAATTCCTACTTGTAAATTACTGTAATTAATCTCTGGTGTATTTGTTGGATTATTAAGGCTAGAGTTTTTAAAACTACCGTTTACATAATCTACGTTTGCTTTTACGTTCAAATTTTCGTCGGCTATAGGGAACGAAAAACCTGTTTTAAAAACAGCTCTGTTTTCACCTGACTTAACTGCATCCCAGAATCTTCTATACTCCAATTTCGCATTTTCAAAATACGAACCTTTCATATTTATATGACCTGAAGCCTCTGCCATGTAATAATTCTGGCGCTCATCAATACCATCTACCTCTTCCTCCGTAAAAGTAGCATCGGGAATACCGTACCAATTGTACAGTTGGTGCTGCGCACCCACATCTACTCCCCAATCAAAATCACTATCTCGTTTTGTATAGCTGGCATCAAATTTTGAGTTGGAATAAATATTGTCCAGAGCAACCCCATCTATATCACCACGAGAGGAGTTGTGCTCCAACCCCAAGGTATACCCAGATTCGCGATCAATAGTTCTACTGGTATAGAACTTACCCATTAAGTTAGCAGGGTTACCTATTCCCGCCGAAGCATATGAGTTGTAGAGAACTGGTGGTGGCGTTTTCTTTACGCTAGAAGCCTTACCCTTTGCAGGTGTAAAGGTTGATGCTACAGGCACAGAAAAAATACTGTAGTTTATCTTTTTCTTTTGCAAAACAATAGAATCGTTGAGATTTGGCATTGTTTTGATTTTAAAAGCATCGTTGATAGTTGGTGTATACGCTTTGGTAACCGTTACGGTTTCCGTACCTATATCATCTTTTTCTTCGTCTTCTTGCGCTACAGCTAACTGAAATATTCCAGTAAGAAAAATAAGTGTAAGCTTTATATGTTTGTGCATTCTGTGTTCTTTTTTGAATTTACACTTAAAGCGAAGTCAGTTCTGAAAGACCTCGATTAAATTCAATTTTTCAATCTTGTTAAACTATATTTTTTAGTCGGTTCTTACAGATGAATTACTCTGCGCTTCTTTGGCCTTTATAATTGACAATTCTCCTTTGGCCTCAGACACAATATCATCATACTGACTAAAATTACTTATCACACTATCTAAAATATAAGTAGCTTGATACGCATCTCCCAAAGCATAGAAGTTCTTGGCCATTATAATCAGACCCTTTCCTCCCCATTCTTTATATCCTGAATAGTCTTTTGCCAATTTCTGCACGGCAATATTAGAATTCTCGTAGTCTTGAGATTTACTTTTAAAGTAGGCATCATAATACAATGCTTCGGCAGCTGTTGCTCCAGATGCTATTTTTAAAACATCTGCATAGGCGCTTTCTGCTTTTGCCTCATCACCGGTTGCAATGGCGGAACGTGCTATCATTATCTGCGCATCACTTTTAATACGGTTATCTATTATTGGGGTAGCCAATACTTTTTCGGCGTAAGCCAAAGTCTGCCCGTAATCCTTTTGCTCATAATAGCCTTTCATTAAATTAGACTGAGCAAAAGTTCTGTTCTGCTGAATATCCGCTTGATTTTCTAAACGTTTTAAATAAGGTAAAGCCGATGTGTAATCTTGCTTACCAATGTATATCTCACAAACTCTAGTTAACGCCTGTTCTGCATATTCGCTTCCCATTTTATCAGCAACGAACTTATAATTAGGCAAAGCCTGTTGCTTTTTACCTTTGGCAAAATAAAGTTGTGCTAAGTTAAAGTTGGCCTTAACCGCGTTTAATCCGCTTGGGAATTGTTTGATGTAATTTTCATACCCTTTAATAGCAGCATCTTTATTGCCTTCCATATTCTGCTTATCGGCAGATTCAAAAGTGGCATTATCCAGCTCACTATCGGTAACCTCAACAAAATCTAGTTTCTGAACCCACTCTGCATACTCGTCAACTCTACCTAAATCAACATAAATCAATTTTGCCGTAGACACCGCTTGGATTGCCTCTTGCGTATTCGGAAAATTATGAACAACCGCTTTAAACTCCGTCAAAGCTTGCTCGTTTCTATTGGCATTGTAATGCACCAAGCCTTGGCGCATCATTGCCTGTGGCACTAACGAACTAGCCCCGTATTCCGTGATCATACGTTGGTACGTCTGTAGTCCTTGTTGTTCTTGGCCAGCAGCGATTAAAGTGTTTGCCAATTCAAAAAGAGCATCGTCCTTTAAAGTAGACTTCGGATAAGCGGAAACAAAGGTTGTTAACTCTTCGATTTTTGTATCTCGTCTATCTACAAAACCATAACTAATTGCTTTTTGATATGCCGCATAATCTTTTTCTGTTCCAGTAAGAGAAAGTGCTTTGTTGTACGTCTCTATAGCCGGCCAGTATTTACTGGTCACAAAATAACTATCGCCCAAACGAAGGTAACCGTCATACAATTTCTGTGTATCGGTAGAACCTGCAGTCGTAAAATTGTTAAAATACGAAATAGCATTACTATAGTCTTTCAACTTAAAATACGTGTAAGCCAAATTGTAATCCAACTCTTTATATTCTTCAGTAGATTTTGCTGATGGATTTTGCTGAAACTGAATATAATCAACCAAGGCATCTCCAAAATTGTTAAGCGCATACTCCGCTTCTGCCTTCCAATAATTGGCTTTGGCCTTGAATGTACCGTCTTCTGCACTTCCTAGAGATTTGCCTAAATTTTCTGCGGCAGCTGCATATTCACCATTCATGAATAATTCAATACCGCGGTAATATGCCACTTTTTGATACGTTGCCTTGCTTGCGTAGTTTTTATTCTTCTCAAGCAACTCCATAGCTCCTGCAAAATTCTTAGAGGTAATGTATGAATCTACCAACAACTCTTGCATCTCCTCTTTGTTGGCGCTATCAGGATATTTCGCTAAATAATCAGTTATCACCTGAGGAACGGGCTCGTAAGCGTTACCTACTTCATAACTTAAACGCGCATAATTCAAATACGCATCTTTTTGAATTTCCCGAGAAAAATCCATTTGAGAAGCATTACGGAAAGCATTAAGTGCTTCCTGCTTTTTATCAAGCTTCAAATAACACTCTGCCAAATGGTAATATGCATTTTGCGAAACGCTGTTGGTTCCTCCAATTATCTTATTAAACTGCTGTACGGCATTGGCATAATCGCCTTGCTTGTAATACGAATAACCTAAGAGATAATAATCCGTATTGCTCCATTTCCCTTTCTTACCCTGATAATCTTCTAGGTAAGGAATAGCATTGGAATACTCTTTTAAGTTGAAATAGCTCTCACCAATTATTTTACTGAGTTCGGATTTTTCTTTGCGGTCACCTTTAGCCATTTGTTTCTTGGCCAAAGCTATTGCTTGATCGAATTTGCCAAGTTTAAAATTCATATCGGCCTGATAGTAATCCATCTTCTCCTGAAGAATTTCTGGATCTTTTATCTGATCAAACCGTTGGTTGGCCGTATCATAATCATCTTGTTGATAGGCTATATATCCCATGTAATATTTAGCCTGCGAACCGTAAACATCTGAATTCTCTACTTTCTGAAGGTAGGTTTCGGCTTCTTTTTGATTCCCTGACGAATACAAAGAGTATCCATAATTAAAATTAAACTTATCCATCTCTTTCCTAGATAGTGCACTTTGATCAACTTTATTGTACCATTTTAAGGCATATGGATATTTTCCCGTTTCAAAATAATATTCGGCCACATCTACATAAGCAGAATTCCTTTTTGTAGAAGTTGGGTACTTGGCTACAAAATCCTCCATTAATCTATCAGCGCCAAGTTGATTCAAACGTACCGCCGCATTAGCTTCATAGTATGCACTATTAGCTTTGGTCTCTAGATTATCCGTATTATCCTTGACCTTTGCGAAAATGGACTGTGCCGCTTGGTACTGCTCATTGTTATAGAGCGCCAGGGCATCTTGATATTGCTTTTGATTATGGGTATATATTTTGGTTTCTTGAGCGATTCCCATTGAAACCATCCCTAGAAAAACAGGGATAAGCGCGGTGATTTTTTTTAGCATAGTGTTCTAACTAGAAATATGTATTACCGTTAATTAATTTTAATAACGTTGAATATTGCATCTAAGTATATGGTCATAGATGTTTTCATTGTTATAATTCCATACCACAGACAATACTAAAAAAAGCGAAAAGATTTTGCCAATGCCTGCTGTACGTTAGTTTTTAACTTATTACTTTTATATTCAAATTACGATTCAAAGTTCGAGATTTGGGAATCAGTATATAGAACTACACCCTACCTTTAACGATTGATTAACAATTTAAACGTATAACCCTGTACCCTTAAAGATGTCAGAAACGATTTTAGAGTTAAAGGATGCGGCTATTTTTCAGAAAGATAGTCTTGTTTTGAACGAGGTAACACTAGATGTGCGAAAAGGCGAATTCGTTTATTTGATAGGAAAAACAGGAAGCGGAAAAAGTAGTTTCATGAAAACGCTATACGGAGATCTTCCTTTAAAACAAGGTACGGGCAGCATCGTAGATTTTGATCTTACCAAATTGCGAGAAAAAGATATTCCTTTTCTACGTCGTAAAATCGGAATTGTTTTTCAAGATTTTAAGTTGTTGCCGGATCGCACGATTAATAAAAACCTCTATTTTGTCCTTAAAGCTACAGGCTGGAAAGACAGTCACAAAATGAATCAAAAAATAGAGGATGTTCTTGATAAAGTGGGCATGAAAACCAAAGGGTTCAAATTTCCGCATCAGCTTTCCGGTGGCGAACAACAGCGCGTTGCCATTGCAAGGGCATTGCTTAACGATCCTGAACTTATCTTAGCCGATGAGCCCACCGGAAACCTAGATCCGCAAACCAGCGTAGAGGTTATGAAAGTTTTACAGGAAATACATAAATCAGGTCGTTCTATTTTAATGGCGACACATGATTATGCTTTGATTTTGAAATACCCTTCAAAAACACTCAAATGCGACGGTAACAAAATCTTTGAAGTCGTACAGCGAGCTGTGTAGCCATTTGTACCAAATACACATAAAACAACCTTATCCCTACATAAGGTTAATATTTAAGCAGGTTCTTTTTCATAACTTTAGGGCATACCGCAACAAAGATTGTGGTGACTTCATAAATTCTTAAATTCGAGACATTATGCCCCATATCAATTTTGCCTGGTGGAATCTTCAAAACTTTTTTGATACTGACGATGACCCTATCTCCAATGATTTTAGTTTTACACCAGAAGCAGGTTGGACGGATGAAGTCTTCAATATAAAAAAGGCCAATCTAGCGCAAGGTCTAAACCTCATTTGGCCCAACGAACAAATTGATTTGTTGACTGTTTGCGAAATTGAAAAAGACACGCTTTTACAAGATTTATTGAACGAAGCAGGAATGAACCACCTAAACGTGGTTTTTGATGCTTCCGGCACGAGCGATCTTCGAGGAATTGATGTAGCCATGGCCTATAACCCGGCCAAACTTACCGTGGTTTCGCGAACTTCACACCTTGTTCATTTAAGATATAGGACCCGAGATATTTTTGAAGTCGTTTTTAAGATTAATGCTACAGGCGAAGAATTTGTAGTCATTGCATCACACTGGCCATCTAGAAGCAGAGGGCAATATCATTCGGAACCCTTGCGAATTGCCGTTGCTGAACATATTGCTTTTTTAGTGGAAGCCCACACCAAAGTAGACTCCACCACATATGAGACTCTTCAAGCAAGTAATGACCTTGCTACTATTCAAAAAAAATGGGAAAGCAAAGTTTTAGTTGTCGGCGATTTTAATGATGAGCCTTTTGACCGTAGTATTATTCAACATTTAAAAGCTTCGCGAGATTTAGACAAGGTAAAAGGTGGCACCAATGATTTTGACAAATTCGTGCACACCTATAAATATAGGGCAAGAGAGACTTTTCTTTATAACTTGAGCACCTCTATCATGAATAAATCTGCTTCCGGTAATACAGGTACCTATTTTTTAAGCGGATTATTTGATGGCACCGTTTTTACCAATCGATACCAAATGTTAGATCAATTAGTAGTATCCCGTGGATTCTTGTCCGGCAACGGCATAACTGCGGAAATAGACACTTTTGATATCATTGATGACAACATATTGGCAACTTCTAGCGGAAGACCCAGATCATTCAAATACAAATCTTCTAAACCAAATTTTGTAGCCAATGGCTATTCCGACCACTTACCCTTAAAGTTGAAGTTAAATTATTGATATACGGCCTAAAAAATGATGCCCATACTATAGAACCGTTGTTTTAAACTGCAATTAATATTTACCGCCTTAGCAGCTCAAAACCGATATCGTAATCTTTAAAACATACATATAGACTAGAATGAGTACTACCATAAGGGTATTATCAAAAAAAGGTAAAATATCGCACAAGAGAACCCAAGAATTTATACCGCTATTAAATAAGGGCTATACCCATCTTTTCACAGTTACCGAATAAAATGTGTACATGCCCGTATCCTTCGATTACTCTAAAAAGTTTTTGTTACTTTGCTGTCATAAATTTTAAAATCAAATAATGGAAGTTTTAGGTATAGATGTAGGTGGTTCTGGTATTAAAGGTGCGCTTGTAAATATCGAAACCGGAGAATTGGTAACCGAGCGATATCGCATACCTACACCAACATCTCGCAAGCCAAAAGAAATGGCTAATGTAATTGCGCAAATCGTAAAACATTTTGATTATAAAGGAAAGGTAGGTGTTGGATTTCCTACTGTTATAAAAAGAGGAGTTTGTAAATCTCCTGGTAATCTTCATAAAAGTTGGCTGAACACCAATGTAGAGGAACTTTTTAGCAAAAAGACCGGGCTTGATGTAACTGTAGTGAATGATGCCGATATTGCAGGCTATGCTTCCATGAACTACGGCACAGGCAAAGATATGGAGGGTCTTGTTGTAATGCTTACCATAGGTACCGGACTTGGTAGTGGCGCTTTTCTAGATGGAAAATTGATTCCTAATTTTGAACTCGGTCAAATTCCATACAAAAAATACAAAAAAATAGAACTTTATGCAGCAGGTTCTGCTAAAGATCGTGAAGGGCTATCCTATAAAAAATGGGGCAAGCGCTTTAATAAATTCTTGAAATTAGTAGAGTTGATCGTTTCTCCGGATACTATTTTAATAGGCGGTGGAGCATCTAAGGATTTTGATGAGTTTAAAGATTGTATTACTATTGAAACTCCGGTAATTCCTGCGGGATTAAAAAACCACGCCGGTATCGTAGGGGCAGCTGCTGCAGCCTTCCACAACATATCATACCACTAAAGAACAATAAGATATTAAATGAAAAAAGAGCCTTAATCAAGGCTCTTTTTTTGGTCTTATTTTATAGTTGCATTTTCTGGAGGCGAAAAGAAATCATCATCTATATCCTTTACAAAGTGAATATCCGAGATATCTATCTGAGTAATGTATTCACCCTGCTTCCCTTCTTTAGTAGTCCAATGGGTTTTTAATTCTTTTGGCAGCAATACTCCGCTCACGTCTATCAACTCACCCACCTCCATGAACTTCTCAGGATTGTGACCTCCTTCTTTAAAGTATTCAGGATAGGAAACTATGTATCTCGTAGCGGTCAACAGATGTGACTCTTTATCAAACTGAAGAATATAATAATCATCCGGAGCATCACCGGTACCTGCAGCGAAAGTAACTTTTACCACATCATTGGCTTTATCTTTATAGGTTGCTTCTGTCAACAATTCCAGCTCTACTCCTTCACCGTCCAATATAAACGGATGGCCCATTAGATACAGTGGCGTTAAAGCCCAAAATTTGGTATCATATGCAAAAGCGGAGGAATCCTTAGCCTTTACCCAAGCCGTTTCTCCATCCCAACCAAATGTAGCCGTACTATCCGTAACACTGGTGTGAACGGCCTTATTACGCCATGCATCTACCACTTCATAACTATCGCGTACTGTACTCCCATCTAAAGGCACGTATTTGAAACGAAAAGACAACGCCCCGTTACCGTACCAGTTTTTTAGTCCACCATGAGCTTCCATTGCCTCCCAAACAATTTTACCGGCATCATTTGCCTGTAGTCTGCTTTTGGCCTTCGCTACGCGATTATTTACCCAAGATTCAGGAATCACATAACTATCGGTTGCTTCTTGTGAGGTAGTATCCACCACTTCCTTCTTCGCTTTAGGTTGTTCGCTACAAGAGGACATCAAAATAACAGAAGACATTAATAGACCAGATATAAATAATTTCATAGGTTTCAATTTAGGTTTTAAAAACAAGGTAGTCGGGCCGTACACTTTAACCTTTCAATAGATATCAAAAAAAAACCTGAACAATGTTCAGGTTTTTCAATTTATGCAATTTTATTTCTCTTTCTGTCTACTTCTGTTAAGTAGATTTTCCTAAGCCGTAGATGGTTTGGAGTAACTTCTACATATTCATCTTTCTGAATATATTCCAACGCTTCCTCTAACGAAAATTTAATAGCTGGAACAATCTTAGCTTTATCATCCGCACCTGAAGAACGAACGTTAGAAAGTTTTTTAGTTTTAGTAATGTTAACCGTCATGTCATCTCCACGAGAGTTTTCACCAATTACCTGACCTTCGTAAATATCTTCACCTGGATCAACAAAAAACTTACCTCTATCCTGTAATTTATCAATTGAATAAGGAATTGCCTTTCCTGTTTCCATAGAAACCAAAGAACCATTTTGTCTTTGTGGAATATCACCTTTCATTGGTTGGTATTCCAAGAAACGGTGTGCCATAATAGCCTCACCTGCTGTAGCAGTCAACAATTGGTTACGAAGACCAATGATACCTCTTGATGGAATCAAGAACTCGCAGATCATACGTTCACCTTTTGCCTCCATACTGGTCATCTCACCTTTTCTAATGGAAACCATTTCTACGGCTTTTCCAGAAACCGATTCCGGTAAATCGATAGTTAATGATTCTACCGGCTCACATTTTACACCGTCTATTTCTTTTATGATTACCTGTGGCTGACCAATTTGAAGCTCGTAACCTTCGCGACGCATTGTTTCGATCAATACAGAAAGGTGTAATACTCCACGACCAAAAACCAAAAACTTATCCGCACTATCCGTTTCGCTTACACGCAACGCCAGGTTTTTTTCAAGTTCTTTTTGAAGTCTTTCGTTAATATGTCTAGACGTAACGAATTTACCATCTTTACCAAAAAACGGGCTATCATTAATAGTGAACAACATACTCATAGTAGGCTCATCTATAGCAATAGTCTTTAAACCTTCCGGGTTTTCAATATCAGCAACCGTATCACCAATTTCAAAACCTTCAATACCTGTAATAGCACAAATATCTCCTGTAGCAACTTCTTGCACTTTAAGTCTTCCCAGACCCTCAAACGTAAAAAGCTCTTTAATTTTAGATTTTACGATAGACCCATCTCTTTTTACCAAAGAAATCTGTTGTCCTTCTTTCAAACTACCTCTTTGCAGTCTACCAATTGCGATACGACCTGTAAAAGAAGAGAAATCCAAAGATGTAATCAACATTTGAGTATTACCTTCTTTTGGTTCAAAAGTGGGTATATGCTCAATCACCATATCTAATAACGGCTCTATATTTTCAGTTTCGTCTTTCCAATCTTCACTCATCCAGTTGTTCTTTGCAGAACCGTACACTGTTGGAAAGTCTAGTTGCCATTCTTCAGCACCTAACTCGAACATTAAATCAAAAACCTTCTCATGAACTTCCTCAGGAGTACAGTTTTCTTTATCAACTTTATTGATAACCACACATGGTTTTAAACCTAAATCTATCGCTTTTTGGAGTACAAAACGCGTTTGTGGCATTGGGCCTTCAAAAGCATCTACCAACAACAAAACGCCATCGGCCATGTTCAATACACGCTCTACTTCACCACCAAAATCGGCGTGACCAGGAGTATCAATAATATTGATCTTGGTATCCTTATAAACAACAGAAACGTTTTTAGAGGTAATGGTTATACCACGTTCACGTTCCAAATCGTTATTATCTAAAATTAAATCTCCTGTATTTTGATTCTCACGAAACAATTGACAGTGATACATAATTTTATCTACCAAGGTGGTTTTACCGTGGTCTACGTGCGCGATGATCGCGATGTTCTTTGTTGTTGTTGTTGACATATGTAATTATTTAAATAGCAATCAGCCGCTATTTTAAGCGTGCAAAGATACTGCTATTTTTGGCTCAGTAACACAATCTTATGTTATTTTTATGTTGTTGATTTATAGCAAGTTCGCCATAATTGCTGTCATCTACTTTTAGTTGCGTCCTATTTAGCACACAAACCATTGGTAAAATGGTAATTATATTTGATTAACGGCGCTTCCCCAACACCCAGCCAACTCGTGCACCTAAGAACAAACCTAAGTTATCTTCGGATTTGGTTTGAAAGTATCCCAATCCACCCTCTAAACGATAGAAAAAACCACGTTTATAGACACGCTGCAATCCGTAGACCGGACCAACTCCAAAAACACTATTGGCCAATTCCAAATCTCCAAAAATTGGATTTTCATCTTGATAAACCATTAGCATGGCTATATAGTTGCCTGAATTGCCCGAGATGTTTTTCCCTTTATCCAATCTTCTTTCCATATTATAATAATAGCGGAATTGTCCCCTTAAAGTTGGAAATATACCGAAATCCGTTTCGCAACCACTACAGCCTCTTAAACCAAAACCAGCAACAAGCTCTATCGTAGCCGTTGTATTCTGACCCAGTCCTTTTTCATATAAAATAGCAGGTACCGGCAAGCCTAATTGCACTTGATGTTCTTCTACATTTTTTTTGGTCTGTGCGTTTACAATAAAAGTGAAGGCGAAAAAAGCAAGGAGAATAGTAAAGTTTTTCATAAGTAAGATAGTTCTGGTATCTGTTAGACTTCACTAATTATCAAATATTAAGCCAAGAACATATTTTCTTAATTATTTTGTAAGAAAAAAAACTTAATGTAGTCTCGAGAAGAAAAGAAAAATCACTTACCAACGCACCATCGTTTTTCGCTAATAATCCATCCGATACTTAAATTGAATACGGGATAGACCCCACCTTCAAACTGTCCTGCGTAGTAAGCCCCACCAACATCAACAGAAAAATTGAAACCTGAATCATAACTGCGCTGTAAGCCAGTTACCAATCCCCCATAACCAAAAGCACCTTTAACCTCTTTGCCTACAATTGTTCTAGTCCCAGGAAAAAATACAGCAACCGCAGGTGCTACATAATTTGCCGAGTTACCATAAATTTGTCTTCTATTTTGTTGACGTTTTTCAAAGTTATAGTAGTACCGATACTGACCTGCGACGGCAGGAAAAAAACCTAATTCTTCGTAAACATCAGACCGTAACGGGTCTAAACCCACTTGCATTCCTGCCTTAACATCAAAGGTAGTATTAGTGCCAAGTGCCATTTCATACTCAAAACCAGGATTCAAGAGGTTGATTTTCATTTGGCGTAATTCACAATTTTTACCGAACTGAGCATTGACATGGCTCACAAGCAGTATCAGCAAAAACAAGGGTAAGCTTTGTTTAAAATACATTTAGATTTGGGTTTTCTACAATCTTATTCAAATACAACCGTAAGCTGCTTAAAATAGTATCTTTGTTCAAAATATTCGACGAATGGACTTATCCTTAATACCTCAAATAAAACATACAGATAGCAACAACTTTTTTCTACTTTCAGGTCCTTGCGCTATCGAAGGCGAAGATATGGCGATGCGTATTGCAGAGCATATTGTTACGATTACCAGCGATTTAAAAATACCTTACGTATTTAAGGGTAGTTTTAAAAAAGCAAATAGAAGCAGACTGGATTCTTTTACTGGTATTGGGGACGAAAAGGCATTAAAAATATTACGGAAAGTTTCTGAGACCTTTAAGGTACCCACTGTAACCGATATTCATACGGAACAAGATGCTGTTATGGCTGCAGAATATGTAGATGTATTACAAATCCCAGCTTTTTTGGCGCGTCAAACAGATTTAGTGGTTGCAGCTGCAGAAACAGGAAAAACCGTAAATATCAAAAAAGGACAGTTCATGAGTCCAGAAAGCATGAAACATGCGGTTAATAAAGTTACGGAAACAGGTAACCAACAAGCTATGATTACGGATCGTGGTACCATGTTCGGCTACCAAGATATGGTAGTTGACTTTAGAGGTGTGCCTACCATGAAACAATTTGCCCCTGTTGTTTTAGATGTAACCCACTCCCTACAACAGCCCAATCAATCTTCGGGTGTTACAGGCGGTAGGCCTTCATTAATTGGAACAATGGCACGAGCAGGAATGGCTTCCGGTGTTGACGGTCTTTTTATAGAAACTCATTTTGATTGTGCCAATGCAAAAAGTGATGGCGCCAATATGCTTGACTTAGGGTTGATGAAAAAATTATTGACCGATTTAACAGCTATTAGAAAAACAATGAACGAGCTTCAATAACCATAGGCCGCGTTTCTTAGCAAGAACTTTTCTTCATATGTCAAAAATTGGCAATATTCAAAGCGTAAAAAGGTTATAGATTATAGCTAAATCATCTTTATGCCTATTCAATCCATTTTTCTTCTACTTTTTTTATTTTCTGTTTCCAATATTCAATCCCAGCAACCGGATACTTTTGGCAAAGTCACTCCCGAAGAAATAGCAATGACCGTTTATTCCAAGGATTCAACAGCAAACGCTGTGGTTCTATACGAGCGGGGAGACAACTATTTTGAAGTCATAAACCGATATATAAGGGTGGTCAAAGAATACCATGTAAAAATTAAAATCTTAAATGAGAAGGGATATGACCATGCTAGTATTTCCATTCCACTGCGCAGGAGTGAAAAATCATCGGAAAAACTAAAAGAACTTAAAGCTGTCACCCACAATGGTAAAAACAAGACTGTAGTTCTTTCTAGTCAGATGTACACGAAAGATATCCACAAGTTTCAAACCGAACGCACCTTTACATTTCCAAATCTCAAAAAGGGAAGTATTTTAGAATATAAGTACAAAATAATATCTCCTTACTTCTATCATTTTAAAGGTTGGAGTTTTCAATCGGACATTCCTAAGATATATAGCGAATTCAACGCGAAAATTCCTGGAAATTATATTTATAATCGTGCAATGACTGGAAGTTTAGTTTTAGATATAAACGATGCGACGGTCAAAAAAAACTGTTTCCACGTTGACGGATACCCCCAAAGTGCAGACTGTGAAATCTTAAAATATGCAATGAGAGATATTCCAGCATTTAAAGTGGCTGAAGAATATATGCTGGCACCATCAAACTATATATCTAGAGTTGATTTTGAACTTTCAAAATATAGAAGATTCGATGGTGTAACTGACAAATACACAAATAGCTGGGAAGACGTTGACAAAGAATTTAGAGCAGACAAAAACATTGGAAAGCAACTTATAAAAAAAGGATTTTTTGAGAATCATGTACCAGAATCTTTATTTGCGGAAAAAGATGAGCTCATACGTGCAAAGAGCATTTACGCATTTGTTCAAAGCCATTACACTTGGACAGAAAAATATGGTATTTACGGAAAAGCACGAGTAAAGGAAGCATTTGACCAAGGTAAAGGAAACGTTTCCGAAATAAACATGTCCTTGATCAATCTTTTAAATGCCGCTGGATTAAAAGCTAATTTGATGTTATTATCTACTCGTAAAATGGGGCTTCCAAAAAAAACGCATCCCGTTATGAGCGATTTTAACTATTCTATTGCTAAACTTGACATTAATGGTCAGACGTATTTATTAGATGCCACGGACAAATATATTGCTTTTGGTACGCTGCCTTTCAGAGCTCTTAACTATTATGGGCGTGTTATGGACTTTAAGAACGATAGTTATTGGTACGATATTAAGGCTGATGATTCTTCTTTGCATCAAATACGTATGCAACTTTCTTTTGATGTAGAAGAAAACAAAGCCTTTGGGAAATTAGATATCATAAATCAGGGTTATAATGCCTTTTATATAAATGAAAAAATAGACAATCAAAATAAAGATACTTATCTAGAAAGCTTTGAAGAAGATATAGAAAGTGACTTCTCTATATTATCCTATGAAAGAAAACCAGAGCTACAAGATGATAAAAACACATCTGAACGATTTGAGTTTGAGATAGAAAATACCCTAAATGGAGATATGGTTTACTTTAATCCATTTCTTATTCGATTTTTTGAAGAAAATCCATTTACCCTTGAAAAACGCACTTACCCTGTAGATTTTGGTTATCCTAGAAAATACAAATACCAAATGGCAATTGAAGTTCCTGAAGGTTATATTGTCAAGGAAATACCTAAATCTATAAATGTAAAAACGGGTGAAGAAAGTATCGTGATGAAATTTCAGGGTCAAGCTTCACAGAAAAATGTTATTATAACCTTTATTTTAGATTTAAACACTCCGCACATTCCTGCTGATGATTATGACAACCTTAAGGAAGTCTTTAGACATGTTACGGATATACAGAACAATTCTCTAATTATATTTGAAAAAATATAACACTCCATTTAATTTTCACTTATAAAACTTTTTATCCCTAACCGCATATGCTTCTTTGAGAACACCAATAAGAATAGAATCATCTATACTCTCCAAGGAGTTATACCGAAGAGATTTAATCGCCTTACGGCCTTCTGTAACCAAGTGTTCTTGATGCGCTTTTAAGTGTGCCCCTTTCCAAAATCCAAGATCTATATAATCCTTACTTTGGTTCAAATAACAAAAGGGTGTTCCATTGATATAATAGAAGGGAATTCTATATTTGAACTTTAAATCAACTTGTGGCACGGTTCGTTCGATCACTGATTGCAAATGCAGCAAAATACTTTTTAAAGGCTCGGGCTTATCTAGTATGTAAATTTCTGCAGGGTTCACGGGCTAAAATAAATTTTAATAACAACAAATATAACCATCACCCGTTGTACTTTGTATACTAAATTTCAATTTTTGCAATGATTATCAGCGCTTTAAAAAACAACTTATTTCATAAAAGGTTACTATTGCTCACTGCATTAGGCACAGTTCTTTTAGCATTACGGGTATATGTAACCCAATCTATAGATTTTACTTTTTTACTATGGAATTTGTTTTTAGCGCTTATTCCGCTTTTTCTATCCAAACAGTTCTTGTTTAATGTGCAAGTGGGAAAATCACGGTCATTACGCATTGTCATTCTTTTGTTATGGGTTCTATTTCTTCCCAACAGTCCATATATTATAACAGATTTTGTACATCTAGATGGCAATCGTCCTACTTTTTGGTTAGACCTTTTACTATTTTTTGTTTTTTCGCTAAACGGACTCATCTTAGGTGTACTTTCTATGATGGATGTCTTTAGCTATCTTAGAAAACGAAACCATCCCGTCTTGGCCAATGGCATATTACTGTTCGTAAGTTTGTTAAGTGGTTATGGCGTTTTTCTAGGCAGATTCTTACGCTTTAATTCTTGGGACATTATCACCAAACCTCTAGTACTAGCTGAAAGCCTCTTGAATTCATTATTTTTAGTAGACGCCTGGATGTGGATTTTTGGTTTTGGCAGTTTTATCTGGGTATCGTTCTGGGCCTTAAAACCTTTCTTACGTGGTCACGGCACCATGTCTTTAAATGACAGAAAGGCTTAAATTCTTATACACTTTAGAGCTTAATCCTTTATAGATTAATTTAAGCAATATGTATTAATTTCTATACCTCAAAACAGAATTGAAATTAACTGAGATATAGTTATGTCTAATAATTTGCAAAAGCCATTTCCATCTTACGATCAAAAATTGGTTTAATCTTTTTCAGGTATTGCAATGGTGTATCATCTGAAAGAGTTACTCTTTTAGATGTAAGATCAACATCAAAATGAAAGCACGAAAAATCAGAACAGCATTCCATATCAAAATTAGCAATCAAGAACTTAATGATTTTTGGACGGAACTCATATTCAAGTTCAATACACAGGCGATGTAGTCTTTCATCTATTTCACGCCCGGCAATCCAATTAAATGTCATAGTTCTCATTTTAAAAAGCTTGACAATATAATAAATATTAACATTTACTTAATAGAAAAGGAACCTTTTTTTAACCTTATCTCAAAGCTGCACATAATCAGTTAAATACCTATATCTATGAGTTAGTTTTCCATTCAAAGTCATTCGTGCTCTCTCAAGAACACCATCTTTATCTCCGTTAAAAAATGCAGGAATAACATTTTTAACAAAAGCTTGCCCAAAACCCTCACTAGCATCTTGCGGTATTTCGCAAGGTAAATTATCTACGGCCATTACAGCTATGGCATTTTCATTTTTAAAATCGGTTTCTGATTCTGATTTAGCATCGTATCCATAAATAGGGTCCGCAATTGTTGAGGAACGTATAGTTGTAGCCACCGGACCGTCTATATCACAACTTACATCAGCTACAACCTTTATTTTAAAATCATCTTGTTTGGCATCCTCACGTGTAAATAAATAGGGAGCTCCCTGACCATAAAAATGTCCAGCTATAAATAAGTCAGAAACTTGTGTGAAGCGATAAAAGTTACTCCTATATTCTTCTGAGTTAGCAAAAAAGTCAGCCTTATTACCCCTTACCCCATCTTTTCTTTTGTTGTAATCAGAAGCATCAATTTGGCAGTATACCGGCTCATCAAAAGAATCTTCCAAATATTGGGTAACGTTAACTTTTCTAATATTCATTGCATCTAACATCTCTCTTGCTCCATTGCCTACTCTTCCTCTACCCGTCAGAATTATTTTGATGTTAGGTAACTTTACCTTATTCAACTCTATAATCAACTCTTGCTGATTGGCCAAATCTTCGGCCTTTGGTAAATGGTATAGTTCATATTTCAGTCCGTACGCCCGTAATCCGTTATAGGCCCCCACAATACCGGCATACCGGCCAAAAGCAACCAAACGCTGTTCTTTTTGATTGGTAATCACTTCGTGGTCATACAATTCAATGTTTTTTTCCAATACTGCGCGCAGCAGATCCCGATTATAGGGTTGTTCTTTTATAGTATGGGAAAAGAAAAAGTATTTTTTATTCGGAATCAAACTTTTAATCGGTACTTCCTTAACACCTAAAAGCACATCACATTCTTCCATTTTAGAAGCCACTTGTATTCCTTTATCTGAATATTCAGCATCGGAAAAAACCCGAATAGGCGATGGTTCTACAATAATTTCCGCTTTTGGCTGATGAATTAAGACTTTTTGACAGGCCTCTGGTGACAATACAACCCTACGGTCTGGTGGGTTTTTGCTTTCCCTAATGATTCCGAACTTCATGATAATGGACTTTTACAACTTATGAGTAGACTATGGTTTCAAATGTAACTTAATGATTGCAGCCTATCAAAACTTTTTTTGGAATACTTTTTGGGGTATCTTTGCCGACCGCAGTAGTTTTTACTATTGTGGATTTTTTTACGGGGCCGACTGGTTTTGACAGCGAGACCAATGGTATTGTAAGCATGTTGAGCGCTGGGGTACAGCTCATTAATATCATACTTCACACTTTTAATTGGCGAAAACAATTACGCTCTTGCCGCTTAATCTGAATTATAGTAAGATTTAGCCTCGTCCTTACAAGGTAGGGAAGCGAGATGTTCCTGAATAGCCTCTGTCGACGGCGATTCAATCCGGAGCACCATAAATGTCGATATAAGGGTAGTATTCGCTTTGGTACTGCCACCAAAACTTGAAGAAGCTAAGTGTATATTAGGCAGTTTCCGGTCAGGTATGCATCGAAAAATAATCGGGAACTAAACATGTAGAAAGCTCTATTATTGCTTGTTTGGACGAGGGTTCGACTCCCTCCGGCTCCACAATTAAACCCTGTAAACCCTTTGTTTACGGGGTTTTTTATTTTGCGTTGACAGAATCGTTGACAATGCCATTCAATTTCAATAAGTTGTTTCTATTTTCGAAATTAGTATTTTTAGGGTAATTACTACTAAATAATGCTAAGATTATGAATTACCTCATTGTACAAATCGCGTTACTTTTCACTTTATCTCTTTGTCATGCATATATATTTTCTAAACGAATAAGCTTTAGATTAGTTCCACTTTTTGCTTTTTACAATAACAACACTCAGTATACTCAAAATGCTCCTGTCCTCCATAAGCCGACTGATAACTTGCGCATTTTATTAACAGTAGTTTTTTTTCTATGCCCGTTAATTCTTTACAAATGCTTAATTAATAGTTCGATTGAAAATGTAGTCTTTGCTTATTGCTCAACCACAGTAATAGTTATAATATCTACAATTGGCTTAATTATCAGTATTCGTAAACTCAGCACTAAGAGCTTTTTCCACAAATCAGAATGTATTCCAAATAAAACTAACGAGATAAAAATACAGAACGGGAAACCACATAAAAATTACCTGACATTACCTGAAGAAAATTTAAAACAAAATTTAAACAAAACAGATATTTCGAATAAGCGATTATCTAATAAGGCAAGAAAACCCAACCTTGAACTTTTTGAGAGCTTACTAATGAAATTGCCAAATTTTGAAAACTATATTCCAGAACACAGACAGTTCAAATATTCTTCTCTTAAAACATCAAAAAACACTATTCCATCCGAAAAACAAACGTGGTTTATTTTTATCGTATGTTTCTTTGAGGAAATAATTAAAACATCAAAATATTCTGCCAGGTTGAATGGATATTATTATGAATCGATTAATCGTCAATTCTTTCTAGATTCAGAACCAATTGTGCGCCAAAACTGGAATGATTTTAAAAAAGAATATATTTTGGACTACGGTATTGATGATTTAAAATCAACTGACTTTTACATTGAATTAAAGCAGTTTATGAAAAAAAACATTTAATTGTAAGCCATGTCAGGCATGTAAATATTACTTATTTGCAGTTTTGGGATATCGAATTCTAAAACATGTAAATATGAGCACCTACACAGACCCTTTCTTAAGTATTCATAACAAACTCGCTAAACTTACCGAGCTAGTATTGGAGATTAAAAATGCTCCTAAAGAAGATTATTCTACAAAGTACTACACCAGACAAGAAGCAGCGGATATATGTCGAAGCTCTGTTCAATCCATTGACAACTATATAAAGTATGGATGGATTGAAGCTGAAGATTTCGGACCTGCAAAAAAGTTGATTCATCACTTCCAGATTTTCAACGAGGACAATTCCATCAAACAATTCAAATATAAAAGAAGAGCATAGAACAGTTGTTTTATGCTCAATGAAATAACTACCAAAGCATAAAAACTGATTCTTAGCCATTAAAATATTTCATTTTAAGAGCATGGAGTTACGAAATAAACAGCTGAATCAAGCAAACTTTTTTACTAGAAGTCTTTTCAAGTTAGATAAAGAAATACATAAAGACATTGTTTATCTAATTCAAAGTAAAATAGATTTTTTTGGTAAACCCAAAAGTGTTATTAAAATTTCACTCAACGATTATATTGATGCAAAAAACACTTCAAAAAACAACACATATTCATTTTCAGAATTTTACAAATTTACTAATGAAGTTAAAAATGTGGGAGGAGCTTTTTACAATAAAATTGATAGGTCTTTTATCGCATTTAATATCGTCGACAATGTTCAAGTAGATCCTGACAGTCCTGATACGTTAAAGATAGAATTAGCTCGTTTTGGAAAAATCTTCTTCTACAAAGAAAGACTTATTCAGTACATCAATGAAATAACACCTTCTGGAAAAATTCAAAAACAAAAAGGGTTTACTCAAATTGAAAACTCTGTATTCAAAATTCGGGGAGCCAGACGAAAAAAATTTTACGAAATACTATCGCAATTTAAGAATACTGGATATTGCATAATAGCCGTAATAGAGCTTAAAATGATTTTAGGATATATAGAAATCATAGACAAAGAATTGAAAACAACTCTAACCCCTGAAGACCAGCTCAAACTTATTTTTATCCCTGAAAAAAACTATGAGTTTAAAGACAAACAACCCAAGTTTAGCTATTTCGAAAGAGACTTTTTAAAGCCAGCAATTCAATGGATAAACTCAGAAAAATGTAAGGATATTAAAGAATTAAGAATAAATAGAAAATTTAAAAAAGGTAGAAGAATATCTCATATTGAATTTCAATTTAAACCTTTAAAGCATGAGCTCAACAAAGAAGAGCTAAGCTGCTTAGAGTTTTTCAAAGGACTTGGACTAGATGAAACTCAAGTCATTTATTTAATTAATAGAATTGGTTCAGGGGAGATGAAAAAAAGATGGATGGAAAACATCCAGAGAAGTACATTCGGCCAAAATCAAACCGCGAAATATTACGATAAAGTTAAACAGAGCGAAATAAAAAACATATCAGGTTTTTTATATAAGAATCTATTTAAGGAGCTAAATAAAATATCATGATAACAACTTTGGCGAAAACTGAAATACTTACTCATCACTCACTTCTTAAGGATACAGCCTCACCTATTAAGGATGTACCCTCACCTATTAAGGATATGCACTCACTTATTAAGGATGTACCCTCACCTATTAAGGACGCAGCCTCACTTTTGATAAAAATCAGCAAAATTTTACCTCACTCATTAAGGATGTACCCTCACCTATTAAGGATACACCCTCCCCCTTCATTAAGGATGCACCCTCACTTTTCATTAAGGATACACCCTCATACATTTATCTGTGAGCCCTTTGAAATAAAGGCTTCAGAGCATACTAAAATACTACTGTAAAAAAATGAAAATGGAAAAAAAACAGAAGTTAAAACAGCAATAAATATTTGCTGGTCAAAAATAAAAGAAATGAATTGCCAAAAAGCTAAAAAAATAGACATGGTTTCATATTTAAAAAAACTTGGCTTTGAACCTCAAAAGACAAGGGGATATGACAAATGGTACATATCGCCATTTCGAGGAGAAAAAATTGCTTCGTTTAAAATTAATACTAATAAAAACTGCTGGTACGATTATGGTACAGGATCCCGTGGCACAATTATTGATTTTTTGCAAAAATTTTACAGGTGTTCTATTTCCGAAGTTTTGCAAAAACTTTCAAGCGACACCTTCTCTTTTCACCAGCAACCAAGTTTTAAACACATATACGATACCAAAATACATATTACTTCTGTATTTGATATTCAGCATTTAGGACTTATAGATTATTTAAATCAAAGGAGAATACCTTTAAAAATTGCGAGAAAAATATGTAAAGAAGTACACTATTCAAATCATTCAAAAGAATATTTTTCAATTGGTATTGAGAACATTTCCGGAGGATATGATCTGAGAAATAAATACTTCAAATCAGGTTCTTCACCTAAGGATATCTCCATAATTCAAAATGGACATAATTCTCTGGTGGTCACTGAGGGTATGTTTGATATGCTCTCTTTAATGTCGCTAGATAGTTCAATATTACAAAAGGCGGACTTATTAATCCTAAATTCTTGTTCTTTCGCCAGCAAATTAAATGCCTATACAGACAAGTACAACATCATAAATCTCTATTTAGACCAAGATGAAACAGGCCGTACAATCACTGAAAAATTCGTAACCAAAGAACTCAATTATCATGACTGTTCAAGTTTTTACCAAGGCTATAATGACTTGAACGAATGGTGGGTTGAGCAAAAATAAAAAAATGATTTTGAGTAAGAGTTCAAGATGTGTGTGCTGGGCCCACAATCTTGATTTTTCTCCCGATGGTCGCAAAATAAAAAAAGAACCAATGAAGAAAAAAGAAAGAGTTGTCACCAAGTTCAGAAGTACGATTTACGAGAAAAAGCTTTTGAAAATAAAAGCTAAAAAATCGGGACTCTCCCTCAGTGAATTTTGTTTTAGGGCAGCATTTAATAAAGAAATTACTGCACGCCTTACAGATGAAGAAATAGAGGTATATAAAATGCTTTCAACCTATAGTCGCAATTTCACTCTGATAGGCAATATGTACCGTAAACAGAATCCAAAACTAACTACAGAAGTTTATGCCTTGGCCAAAGAAATAAAAGAACACTTAAACAATTTCAAAAAATGATTGGTAAAGGAAAATCTATCTCACATACTAGTGCCTCCATGGCTTATGGATGGAACCAAGAAAAAAGCGCTATTGTAGTTTTGAAAGAATATTTAGCCGGCAATACCCCTGAAGAGCTAACTAGGGAATTTCAAATCATTCAGGACATGAATGAAAATTGCAAAAAGAATACTCTCAGCTTTGTTTTAAGTCCAACCATAGAAGATGGCAAAAAGTTGAAAAAAAAGGAACTCGGTGACATAGCAACAAAGTTTCTAGCTCGGATGAATTTGAACAACCGTCAAGCTATAGCTTTCGTTCACAAAGACAAAGCACACACCCATATTCATTTGTACGTAAATAGAATTGATTTTAAAGGTAAAGCCTACCTTGACGGATTTATAGGAAAACGAAGTATCGAAGCAGCTAGACAGGTTGCATTAGAAATGAACTTAAAAACCGCTCAAGAAATTCAAGTGAAAAAGCTTAATTCTCTTAAACAAATAAGGAGAGAAATACACAATTTAAACGAACAGGTATTAAGGAAAAACTCGCCTAAAACCCTTAACGATTATATTAAGAAGATGAAACTGAAAGGTATTGATGTAATCCCCAGTATAAACAAAGCTAATAAACTTCAAGGATTCAGATTTAAATATAAAAACATCAGCTTAAAGGGCAGTGAAATACATCGGTCTATGTCCGGTGGAAAAATCACAAATACTATAGCAGAAAATGGTCATATACTACAGAATGGAAGCAAGACGATTATAATTTCAAACAAAGTGGTTGAAATAGGTGCAAAGTTCGCTACAAATATTAAACAGCAATCCAATCAACAATCAGCTAATAAAGGACTAAATATATAACCATGGCAAAAATTGACGACATAGCGGAATTACTAGTAGAGGAATTAAGCGATTTCAAGCTGCAACTGGAAAAAATGAAGCAACTCTCTAATGAACTCAAAATGACTCAGCTATCACCAGATATGACCGAAATGAGTTCGATTTTGAATTCGTTTGTAAAATGCCAAGACATTGTTCTTAGAGAACAACATACTAAAGTATCGCAATTAACTAAAAATCTGTCCAAGTCAAATCATTATCCAAGATGGTTACTAGTACTAATAAGTTCCGTATTACTATTCACCTTTTGTTTGTTAAGCTATTCAATTTACGAGATAAAAACAAGTTCTGACGCTAACCTTAATAACTATGTTAAAGGTCAAAAAGAAGCAATGCATCACTTTAATAAGTTTTTTGAAGAGAATCCAGAGGCCAAGGATAAATACTTAAAATGGAACACGAACAGAAACTAGGTATGGCAAAAATTATACTAATTACCCATCAAAAAGGTGGCGTAGGTAAAAGCACCTTGACTTTTAATTTGGCACAAAATCTAAGTGAACATTCCAAAGTAGCTATTTTAGACATGGATATTCAAGGAAGTTTGGCTCAAATTTCTAATATGGTAGAGTCTTTTGAAATAACTACGAACCAAAATATATTAACGGAAAACCAGGAATTGGATTTTGTTTTTGTTGATACCCCTCCGTACCTATCAAAACAACTAAAATCATTGCTACAAGCAGCAGATTTAATTTTGATTCCAACTAAAGCCGGCATCCTAGACCTTTTAGCTATTGATAGCACTATCAGCCTAATAGCAGAGCAAGGAAAAGAAACTAATAGTATGATTGTCTTGAACATGACCAAGCCAAATACCACTCTTACCGACGATATTCTTAAAAGCCTATCAACATATAATATAAAAATAGCTCAAACTAAAATAAGCGACTTGGTAGCGTTCACAAGATCTACCTTGTTACATGGAGTTTTAGACAACAATAAGGCACAAAAACAAATGGATAGCTTAACAAAAGAAGTTTTGACTTCACTTTTATAAATCTATAATTATATAAATATAGAACTGTATAATCATATATAACGATATTATGGCAAAATCAGAGTTTGACAGTTTGATAGCCCAAGCAAGGGCTTCCCAACCTAAGAAAACGATTCAAAAAATTGTTCCTGAAAAAATACAATCGAATAACGAAAAGCAATTTTCCTTTTATATTGACAAAAACATTTTAAAGCAATTAAAATCTAGAGCCATCGAAGAGGATAGAAGCCTTAAAGCCATCATCAACGAGAGCATTCTTAATTACCTAAAGAAACCAAGGTAGAATTTGGATTCCTTTATTTAAATTTGAACTATTAATAATAAACATTTTTATAAGGAACATATAAAATCATAAAATACAAAAGCGTTTAGCTTTTGATTTGGTTAGGAAAATCGCCAGTTTTTTTAATTCGCCACAATCAAGACTAAGACGCCCACGTTCTGCGTGGGCTGTTCTTGTTTGGCGAATGGGTGTCTGGCGATACCTCCTATACCTACATTTTCAGTTCCACGCTTTTTTTATGGAAAAAAATCACCAGATAGAATTAGTGCTTAATGATAATTTAAGCCTACAAGAACTTGAAATAACGAATCGATACTGGTTTATAGAAGATGGAGTATTTAAAGAAACACCGTCTAATATAGGGAGGGAATTCGGTTTGAGGTCTTTTGAAATTTCAACTATAGCAAGAAACGGTTCCTATTTAAATATTACTCAATATTGTTCTGGTTGCAAATTAAAACAGGAATTAAAAGCTAATTCCATAACCCTAGCAAAGACTTATTTAAAACCTTCATGGACATGTACTACGTGTTTAAAACAAATTGAACAAGTTGAATTCGACAGACTAAAAGAAGAAAAGATGCTTGCCCAAAAAAGAAGGTCTAATAAGTTCGTTCAAGCGACAGAAGAGAAAGCTTGGTATAAATTCACTAGAACCGAATTAAAGTTGCTAATCCAAATGCTACAAGCCCCATCTACCAAACATTTAATTGAAAAATTAATAGAATTAAAGGAGAAAAAATATTGGAGTATTTTGCATAGAGCCAATGAATATGGCCTTGTTGACCTAGTAAAAAATAGTAAAAATTACATAATTCAACATTACCCATTGTATAACCTTGAAGAACATGTAAAACCCTATTTGGAAGTATCACAAAAAACTCCGAGTTCAACTAAAGAGGAACATTCAAGGATAAGTTTTAGAATGCTAAAAAACAAGAATCGTAACTCAGCAGATGACCCTTTAAATAAAGGAGTTATTGTATTAGAAAATGATGTAGTATTTAAAGCGGGAGAACCTCTTTCATACGCTCTTTACGCTAGAGAAAATGGAGATGTTCACCTGTCGATAACCCCTTCAGACAAGATTGTGAAATATAAGAATTTGACACGCACATAAGTTCCGAAACATATAGAAGATATCATTAGTAAGTGAATGTCTTAAATTTTATAGATATCAAGCTAAGGCAATTAATCAAATCACATAATATATATTTTAAACAAAACGCTAGAACCTTATCTTTCTTAACCGCACATCTAGTGCGATATTAAAATACTCAGGTCTACAACATGATTTAAAATAATAGAATATTACTGTTATTTTGTATTAATAATACTTTTACATAAACCTTGAATGATATAAAATAATATTATAGCAAAGTAATATTAATAAATATGTGATTGTTGATTTATAGTTATATTTAAACATGTGTTATTCGACCACATTAAGGAAAAAGGAAATTGAGAGGATGACTAGAAAAAGTTTTCAAGTTCCTTTTGAATACAAACCATATTATCGCGCCAACGGCTTCACACATCCAAATTTATATATTATCAAAATGGATGAGCCAGAAAACATCTATTCTGCTTTGTGGGGCTTGATTCCTGAATTTGCGATGGCGGATATACCAGGGGTTCAAAAAAAGTACAACACGCTCAATGCTAAATCTGAAGCCATTTTAACATCAAACACATATTAGCATTCCACAACGGACAAGAGATGTTTAATACTTGTTGATGGTTTCCATGAGCCACATGATATAAATGGGCTTCATATTCTTACTTCTGCCACTACATGGATGATTCTTTATTTTACTTTGCCGGACTATATACCGAAATCGACAATGAGTTTTTAAGCTGTACCATCCTGACCATGCCGGAGAATGAACCATGCAAGAATATCTACAAATAAAAGACAACCTTTAGTTCTAGGTACTAAAATTGAAACGACTGGTTACGGGTTGACCTTAATCCCAACGGTCTAAAGGAATTGACCGAAGTAGGTTTTAAAATGAACTCATTTGGTAAAGAATACACTTAACAAACCCATAAAGTTTTATTAATATCCAACTCTAAGCCAAATATTTTCAATGGAGTAATTTTGAATTTTTATGTAACCTACTAAAATTTAATTAATTCTATATCAATGCTCCGCTTTTGATATTCGATTGGTGAGCTTCTTATTTATTGGTATGCAATTTTATAGCCAAATGAAATTTGATTAAACATATATGGAATCAAAAGCATTTTCTGAACTATTGGGAAAAGGTGATATGATTGCCTTCGAAACTTTGTTCCGGTTGTACTATGATAAACTAATACATATCTCCCAGGGTTATTTAGGATCTATAGAAGATGCAGAAGAAATTGTCCAAAGTGTATTCCTCAAAGTTTGGGAAAAAAAAGAAAACTTAAATAAAATTGAAAATATTAACAATTATCTTTTTAGCATGACCAAAAATGCTTGCTTGGATAATTTAAAACATATAAAGGTCAAAAACAGATTTTCTAAGAATTATTATGAGCAAAAGAACAGTCTTCAATATCTTTTTGTAAAAGATGAAGCTGTGACATCCCTGTTACAAGAAGATTTAGAAAAACGAATTAATCTGGCCATCGAGGCATTACCTGAAAAATGCCGAAAAGTATTTATACAAAGTAGAGTGGAAGGTTTAAAACATTCTGAAATTGCGCAAGTTCTAAATATTTCCAAAAGAACTGTGGATAACCATATCTCCAATGCCCTGTGCCATATGAAAATCCATCTGAAGGAATTTTTAACCTTCTTGCTATAATTAATTCTTTTTTTTAGGTATACCTCCTTATTTAATCGTCTATTACATAGTCATTGCAATTACGCATGTATGTCTTAGTATCCAAACGATAAAAAGATATCCACAAATGGATTTTTTAACCAGCCTATGCAATATATGGTTAAGAACAATCTTAGGGTAGTTAACTAAAAATTATCTGGAACAGATTAATTTAAAAAGCTTGCAAAATTTTAAAAGCAGGTCAATACCACAGTGTGTATACAAATGATGAAGAAATATATACATAACCAATAATGAACCAAAGACTGCAATTTTAAGGAATACGCAGAAAACCCTAATTATGAATCTAAAACAAATGAAAAATCTAAAAACAATAATAAGTTGTCTTTTAACTTCGATTGGATTGGCAGTTTACCCACAATCCGAAGACCTACCTTTTAAAGAATTAAAGCTTTTAGCTGGCAACACCCACTCCCATAGTATTATGACTTATTCGCATGGGGAGCATTTACAAAAAAAGGAAGGGTTCGTAAAAGGCGATAAAATTTTATATATAGATTCTCTTTATGTCAGTAGACCCTTAAATACTTTCCTAAAAGACAATTGGCAATTATTCCAAGGACTTCCAGATAAACATTACAGTGAAGCCAAAAAAGCCGGGTTGGATTTTTATTGTGTTACAGATCACTCACAAGAAGAGGCATTTAGTCCGTCCTATATAAACAATACGGCTTGGACGATAGCTCAAAAACATGCCGAAACTGCATCCGGCAATGCATTTACAGCATTTAGCGGAGTAGAACATTCAGAGAATAATAGCGATAATGGAAGGGGGCATTTCAATGTGATAGGTTCCTCTTCCTACATCAATGCACTTAAACCCGGCATTGATATTCCTTATTTTTATAGTTGGCTCAAAAAAAATTCAGAAAATGAAAAAACTGGTAATCCTATAGTGGTAACCTTTAACCATCCCGAAAAGAATCAGTTTAACAATTGGGCCTATCGTGACAAAGATATTACCGATATTATTACCCTTCTAGAAATAATCAACGGTCATAAATCACACTATTCCGGATTTTTAGGCGCTTTGGAAAAGGGTTGGAAAGTGTCTCCAGTTGCGGGCTTCGACAATCACAACTATAATTCCATCAAGGATTTCGAAACCAGAACCTTCGTATTAGCCAAAAGTAATATACAAAAAGATATTTTGGAAGCCATGCGAAAAAGAAGAACCTATGCGTCCTTTGACCGAAATTTAGAATGTAGATATTCCGTTAATGACTCTCTTATGGGCTCTGTAATTCCTCAGTCTCATAGTTATGAATTTAAAATTTACATAAACGATCCGGATACCACTAAACCATCCAATAAAATTATTAAAATAGATATTGTAGGTGACGGTAACAAAATCCTAAAATCCTTGCAGCCAAAGAACCCTCAACACCGTCTGATATGGAATGTCACCCTTAATCAGACAGATGTAAAAAACTATCTTTTTATAAGGGTCTGGAATGATATGGAGAGAACAGAGGGAAGTATCGAACCGGTTGCCTGGCTCGCTCCCGTTTGGATTGAAGGTTCGAGCACCAATTAGCTCTTGCTTATAGTTTTTAGTGGCGTTACGATATAATAGACCACCCTTAAAAAAAACTATTTGTTAGACATGGATAAATACATGGAGACCACTGATAATCCGGCAGTTTGTCAGCTTCTTGATTTTTTTTTATTTCAATTTAGGTATATACCTCCTCTCAATCGTCTATATAATACAATCATAAGTATGGATATTAATAAAATATCAAAGTATCTAAATAATACCGCTTCCACTAAAGAGGTCATGGATGTAGAGCGTTGGATTGACAATTCATCGGAGAACTTGGAAAAATTCCTGAAATTTAAAGCACAGCATATTATTTCTTCCCATGATGAGACGGCCAAAATAGCTGACTTTTCAAAAGGTTTTAAGCAGTTTAAAATTAATATAGGAGTAAACTTCCCAAGTAAACGAAAGGAAATATGGAATACATCTTTAAAATATGCAGCCATGCTGGTTCTTGGTTTGGGATTTGCCTATGCATACTATCAAGGAATATTTTATAAAGAGGAAAACATCGACCTCCAAAAAAATGCAATTACCTTAAAACTGGAAAATGGAAAAGTTAAGGTCATAAATGAAGATGGAACCACCTCTATTACCGACTCCAAAGGTAATAGCATAGGAACACAACGAGGTACAAGCCTGATATACGAAGATGTTGCGGTTTCGGAAAAATTGAATTACAACACCCTTACAGTTCCTTATGGAAAACGATTTGACATCCTCCTTTCGGACAGTACCCACGTATTTTTAAATGCTGGGTCGTCCCTCAAATACCCAGTAAATTTCATCAATGAAAAGAACCGGGTTGTGCATCTGACCGGGGAAGCCTTTTTTGTCGTTGCGAAAGATGCAGAACATCCCTTCATAGTAAATGTCGATAAATTAAACATAAGGGTATTGGGTACTAAATTCAATGTTTCTGCATATCCGGAAGACAATACTTGTAATACAATGTTGGCCGAAGGATCAGTAGGGGTTTACAAAGGGAATTCCTATAATTTGGCAAAAACTACATTTTTGACACCTGGACATATGGCCACACTTAACAAGACCAACGATAGTATTTCTGTGCAACCAGCAGAAACAAGCTTACATACTGCTTGGATGACCGGCAATATTATTTTTAGGCATAGCCCTTTTAAAAATATCATAACCAAACTTGAAAGGCAGTACAATGTGAAAATTATAAATCAAAATAAACTACTGGAAGAAGAATTGTTTACTGCAAACTTTAAAAATCCCAGCTTGAATCAAATTCTTGAAACATTTAAGGAAAACTATGACATAGACTATAAGATAGACCAAGACAAAATAATTATCAAACCATAACAAAAATTGAAATGAAATAGAGCATTCAGACATATATAATACAACCAAATAATTATTGAGCCAAGCGCAAAAAAAATCGGAAAATGCTGGAACACTTCCCGATTTAAAGCGTGATTAAATTGATTAACCACATAAAGGACTTTAAAAGTAATGAAAAAACAAGTTATTAAGAGGAAATATTTTCCTTTTCAGTTATGCTATGCATTAAAAATGAAATTTACCACCCTAATTTTAATCATATCTATATTTCAGATTCAGGCAAATCACTTCTATGGTCAACCAACTACGATTACCTTGAATCTACAAAACGTGAGTTTAGAAAAAGTTTTAAATCGTATTGAGTCATTAACCGACTATAATTTCATCTATATGGACAAGGAGGTGGACTATAACGAAGCGGTTACTATTCAAGTAGCTAAAATGCCGCTTGAAAAGGTATTGGACAAACTTTTTTCCAACACAAAAATAAACTACACAATTAAAGGCACACAAATTGTTTTAAGACCCCAAACGCCGCCAAAGTCTTCTGAAAATGATTCATCATTCAACATGAAAAATCTTCAATTTCAAATTAGCGGAACGGTATTGGACCAAGACAAATCTCCTTTACCTGGCGCCAGTATTGTAGAAAAAGGAACTACCAATGGCGTAACGACAGACTTTGATGGTAATTTTTCCATGAAACTTTCCAGTGGGCAGGCTACTTTGGAAGTTTCTTATTTAGGATATACCACTAAAGAAATTTCAGTTGAAGGTAATCAAAATATGCAAATAATATTAAACGAAAGTTCTTCCAAATTGGACGAGGTAGTTGTTGTGGCCTACGGAACCAAGAAGAAAAGTTCGGTAACTTCGGCTATATCAACATTAAAAGGTAATAATATAGCTCATAATCCAGTAGCAAACATAAATAACAGTATTGCAGGGAGAATATCAGGAGTTCTGGCCTTTCAGTCCAGCGGAGAACCAGGGGCAGATGCCGCAGATTTGCAGATAAGAGGACTTGGGACTATTGGGTCTAATTCAGGTGCCTTGACAATTGTAGATGGAGTTCCTAGAAGCTACTCTCAAATTAACCCAAATGAAATAGAGAGCTTTACAGTTCTTAAAGATGCCGCGGCCATTGCGCCCTATGGCCTTGCCGGAGCCAACGGAGTTATTTTAATCACCACCAAAAGAGGAACAGCGGACAAAGTAAGTTTAAATTATAATACCTGGTATGGTGTTCAGCGTCCAACTCGATATCCAGAATATTTGGATTCATACGGATATGCCTCCGCATTAAATATTGCAAATAATAATGCCGGGCTGGAGCCTGCCTATACTGATGAGGAACTTCAAAAATATAAAAATGGAGATGATCCAGATCATTATCCAAACCATGATTGGGTAAAAGAGGTGATTGATTTCAATGCACCAATGATCAGTCATAATCTAGATTTCTCTGGTGGATCCGATAAAATTCGCTTTTTTAGTTCATTGGGCTATCTATATCAACAAGGCTCTGTAAAAACGATTAATTATTCAAGATATAACCTAGCCTCAAATATTGATTTTAATGCTTCTAAATCCACCCTGGTCTCTTTAGACCTAAGAGGTAGCTTAGAAGTCACTAAAAATCCGGGGTCAACAAATGGCACCACATTATACACACAGGTAACTAAACGACCACCTTTGTTCAATGATCAATTGTCCTTCAGCAATGGTCTGCCTGGAAATGCCTTACTACCATCAATTTATAATAGTGGTTATGACAATGACAAAAAGAACACACTGTATTCCCAATTATCGATAGTCCAAAAAATCCCTGCGCTTTCCGGATTGACTATTAAGGGAGTCGTATCCTACGACAAAGATTATACCTTAAATAAACAGTGGCAAATACCATATGTTTTTTATCGATTGGATAGCAGTGATGAATTTGTTGAAGTTAATGGAGGGGTTACCGACCCAAGATTAAGTCAATCTTTTAGCGAACGGATAAACACCACTTTACAAGGATATATAACTTACAAAAACTCTTTTGGCAAGCATGGCTTAGATGCTCTTTTTGTTGCCGAACAACGCAACGGAGATGGTATTGATTTTTCGGCTTCCAGAATTAATTATCAAGTAGCGATGGATGAACTTTCATTAGGCAGTTCTTCTAAAACCGACTTGGACAACAGCGGTTCCTCACAAAGTAGTAAACAAATAGGCCTTGTATATCGTCTAGCTTACGACTATTCGGACAAGTACCTGGTGGAACTTGCCGGAAGGTATGACGGCCATTATTACTTTGCTCCAGATAATCGTTTTGCCTTCTTTCCTTCAATTTCCTTAGGTTGGAGGCTATCCGAGGAAGCCTTTATTAAAGATAACATCACTTGGCTCGACAATCTCAAACTACGGGGGTCTTATGGTAAATCCGGAAACTTAGCAGGTGGGGCTTTTCAATACTTAAGTTCTTATAAGCTTATTAATAGTTATGTTTTTGGAGGTTCCCAAGTACAAGGCGCTGCCGAGAGAAATGAACCAAATGTAGATATTACGTGGGAAAATGCTCTAAAAGCCGATCTGGGAATAGAAGGTTCATTTTTATTAGGAAGAATCGGTTTTGAACTTGATTTTTTTAAAGAAAAACGATCAAATATGCTAGTATCCCCAGATGCTGTTGTCCCAATTGAATATGGAATTGGAATCTCCCAAGTAAATGCTGGTAAAATGGAAAATCAGGGTTTTGACTTTTCACTTACTTCTAAGAATAATTTTTCAAATGGCTTAATAATCAATGGAGGCTTTAATTTTTCTTATGCCAAGAATAAATTGATTCAGACATTTGAGAATGAATCGACCCTTAACGATCTCAATCGAAGTAGAACTGGCAGAAGTCTTGATACCCATTTTGGATTAAGGGCCTTGGGCCTCTTCCAGTCCCAAGAGGAAATTGATGGGGCCGCAACCCAATTCGGGACTCTACAACCTGGAGATATTAGATATGAAGATATCAACGAGGATGGAAAAATAGACAACGAGGACGAAGTTGTGATTGGAAACCCGTCCTATCCCCAGATTATTTATGGTCTTACAACCAATGTAATATGGAAAGGTTTTGACATGAGTATGTTATGGCAGGGAGCCGCAAAAAGCAATTTTTTATTGACCAATGAAGCGGCTAACCCATTTTTTAACGGGGCTAAAATCTTTGAAGAACAATTGGATTACTGGACGCCGGAAAATAGAGATGCGAAATATCCTATAATAATGCCATCCCCCACGGCTAATAATTCACAAGTCTCATCATGGTGGATTAGGGATGGAAAGTATGTGCGGCTTAAAAATTTAGAACTAGGCTTTAGTTTTCCTTCTGCTGTAATGGAAAAGCTTAACATGAAATCGATTAGGGTTTTCGCCTCGGGACAAAATCTATTGACTTTTTCATCGGAGAAATATCTAGACCCAGAAATCGGACTGAATGGTGGCAGCAGAAGAGCAAGATACTATTTTCAACAAAAAGTTTATTCATTTGGTTTGAACATCTCTTTTTAATCAATATCACATTTTTCAATCGAAAATCATGAAAGTAACATATACATTATTCTCAATATCACTAATTTTCATACTGTTTTCTTGTAGTGATGACAGTCTGGATATCCAACCAACAGACCAATTAAGTGACTCTACACTATGGAGCACCGCTGAAAACGCAGGCTTATTGTTAAACGACATTTATAATAGCTTAAATCCAGGGCCGGTTTCTTCCATATGGACCAATCTTCCATCGGAAATTAGCAATGATCCCCTTGACAACTTTTCAGACAACAGTGTTAGCGGAAATATTGCAGGAATCCCTTCCTATGAGAATTTTGCACTAGGATCATATGGTCCTTCTATTCCAATATTTAACAATCATTGGAAAAACATGTATGAAAACATTCGTAAATGCAATTTACTGATTACAAATATTACAGATGCAGACTGGGATGAAGGGTCAAAAGAATCATTAATTGCGCAAGCCAGATTTTTAAGGGCTTATTTTTACAAATCGCTCGTTGATCTTTATGGCGGCGTACCATTAATTCTTAAACCTTTAAATCGCAACAGTGATGGCGATGAAATATTTCAACCTCGAAATTCTTATGAAGAATGTGTTGTTTTCATTCAAAATGAATGTGAAGCCGCAGCAGCCGACCTCCCTTTAAGTGTTACCGATGAAAATATAGGCCGGGCTACAAAGGGGGCCGCTTGGGCACTAAAAGGTCAAATGGAACTATATGCCGGAAAATGGCAGGATGCGGCAGAGACTAATTTAAAAATTATGGACTCCGAAGCCGGATATGATTTGTTTCCTGATTATGGCAAACTCTTTTATATTGAGAACGAAAGTAATGAAGAAGTCATTTTCGGAGTTCAATACGAAGCTGAGATTAAAGGAACGATCAAAGAAAGGTATTGGAACCCTATACAAGTCTCAGATGGCTTTGGATGGGGAGCTGTAAATCCAACACAAGATCTAGTTGATTGTTATGAATTTTTGGATGGTAAAACAGAGGCTGAAGGTTCCAATCTCTTTAACCCCTCAAATCCCTATGAGAATAGAAGCAATCGCTTCTATGCTTCAATAATATGGGATGGCTCGATGTGGAAGGATGGTATAATTTATACTCGTGAAGGAATTCCTAATAACCGGAACGAAATAAATGCTTCTGGTTCCGGTGGAAGTACAAGAACTGGTTATTTTTTAAGAAAACTAATAGATCCTTCCATTGTTCCTGGAAATAGCAGTGGCTCCAATGCTATTATATGGCGTTATGCGGAAATATTATTAAATTATGCCGAGGCAAAAAATGAATTTTCAGGCCCGGACCAAAGTATTTACGATGCTGTAAACAAAGTAAGAGAAAGGGCTGGATTACCAGACCTTCCTTCCGGTCTTTCCCAAATAGAATTGAGGGATCGTATTCGAAGGGAGAGAAGGGTAGAACTCGCTTTTGAAGGGAAAAGATTATTCGATCTATGGAGGTGGAAGATCGCCGATGAAGTTTTTAGCCAACCTCTTAAAGCGATGAAAATTTCGGAAACAAATGGTAATTTAGAATTCGATAGAATTAATGTAGGGGGAGGAAAAATTATTTTTGATGCTACTAAAAATTATCTAATGCCCATCCCAGAAAATGTAATATCATCAAATCCAAAAATCACGCAAAATCCTGGTTACTAAAACGCTTTTCCCGATTTTAAATTTATTGTAAAAGGCGAACTAATACTACCAAAAAACATATTATAGACTTCCCAAAAAGGAATAAGACGATTTATTCCTTTTTGGTCAAAGTCTTTTAATTTTAGGGTGGTTGGTTATTATCAACCCCGTGAAATATAGCTAAATTAAAAAGTTATGGTATCACCCACTTCCCAATTATTACCCACTACTCAAAATTTAAATGGATAATGAAGTTATGGATGAATTTAGTTTTGACTTGGATTTAGTAATAAGATTGGATTACTTTAAATTTAAAACTAAAATTGTCCTGTCATAAAAACATTCTTTCCAAATATTTAACACACTTATAGCAATGAAAAAACTAATGCTAGTTTCCATCATATTTTTTCTTCAGCAAACCCAAAATTCCATATTTGCTAAATCAAATCAGCAAAAACCAAATATAATTTTGATTATGGTAGACGATCTTGGTTACGGAGATCTTGGGTGTTATGGTCAAAAACTTATTAAGACCCCAAATATTGATGAAATAGCATCCCAAGGGATTCGATTTACCAATTATTATTCTGGATCTACCGTTTGTGCCCCATCAAGAGAATCTCTTTTGACCGGAAAAAACACGGGCCACACTTTTATTAGGGGCAACTTTTTAACCAACGAAAAGGAAGATCCGGCTTTACCAAATGAAAATGAAACAATTGCCGAAATTCTAAAACAAGAAGGATATAGAACTGGTCTTATTGGGAAATGGGGACTAGGTGGAGAAGGAAAAGGACCAGAAACTCAAGGTTTTGATTATTCTTATGGATATTTAGACCAGATTAAAGCCCATAATTATTACCCGCCTTTTTTATTCGAAAATGGCAAAAAAGTGATTATTGAAGCAAATATAGATGACAAAAAGGGTAGCTATAGTCATAATCTTTTTACAGAAAAAACTGAAGATTTTATCAATAAGCAAAATCCGGAACAGCCATTTTTTCTTTATTTACCTTATACAATTCCCCATGGTAAGCATGTAATTCCAGATAATTCGGTTTATGAAAATGAAGACTGGCCCGAGAAGTTTAAGAACTATGCTGCCATGATTACGCGTTTAGATAGGGACATTAAAGATTTAAAAAATCAATTAGTACAAAGACATTTGGACAAAAATACAATCATTTTCTTTACAAGCGATAATGGAGCAAATCCAGAATTTGGAAAATTTTTCAATAGTAATGGACAATTTAGAGGTGCAAAACGGAACCTCTATGAGGGGGGTATTAGAGTACCGATGATAGCATATTGGCCTGGAAAAATTAAAGAGGGGCAAGTTGCAGATAATATTACTGCCGCATGGGATTTTCTACCTACTATTTCTGAAATCGTAAATAGTGAAAGTGAAGGTTCAATTGATGGAATTTCATTTTATAATACTTTAATAGGCAAGGGAAAACAGGAAGTTCATCCTTATTTATATTGGGAAAATTATACTTACAATTATAATTGGAATAAACCCGACAACACTATGCCTAGGAACTGGCTAAGCAGTAAAGCTATTAGAATGGGCCAATGGAAGCTTATTATAGAGTACCTACCATCAAATAAAAATGAGAAAATTGAACTATATAATATCGAAACCGATAAAGAGGAAAAACACAACGTCGCTAACACTCACCCATTAGTGGTAAATGAAATAAAAGCTATTTTAGAACTTGCATCAACTAGTAATAGTCCTTATTTCCCCTATGGACTACATTTAATAAATGCTGAATCAACAAAGGGAATAAAGGATTTCTTTGAATTTAATTCGGAAAAACAACCCATGGTCAGCGCCCATAGGGGTGGGCCTCGTGCAGGCTTTCCTGAAAATTGTATATCTACCTTTGAAAATACATTGTTATATACGCAGGCCTTACTAGAAATTGACCCTCGATTCACAAAAGATGGACAAATTATCCTAATGCATGATGCTACTCTAGACAGAACTACAAATGGTTCTGGCAAAGTTTCCGATTATACGTTATCAGAACTAAAAAAGTTAAGGTTAAAGGATCCCGAGGGGAACCTTACGAATTTTATTATACCTACTTTGGATGAAGCTTTGCAATGGGCAAAAGGAAAGACAATTTTGGTAATTGATGAAAAAGATGTGCCTATGGAAATTAGAATGAAAAAAATAATTGAAAATAACGCAGAATCAAATGCAATTGTCATTGCCTATTCTTTAGAAGACATAAAAAAAGCATTTCAACATAGCGACAAAATTGTAATGGAAGTTATGATGAGTAAACTAGAAGACGTCAATGAATTTAACAAAACCCAAATACCGTGGGACAATGTTGTCGCATTTATTGGACATGATTTACCGCCCAATAAAAAAATAATAGAAATATTACATAAAAAAGGTGTCATGTGTATACAAGGAAGTTCAAGGAATTATGATATGCAGTTTATTAAAAAAAACATTAATACCACTGAACTCAACAAGGGTTATACAGAAATCTTTAATAGTGGGGTTGATATTATTGAAGCCGATTTAGGTGTGGAGGTTGGGGAAGTTCTCAAAAAAAATAACTGATTGAAAGATGACCTGAAGTATCCAAAATTTTGAGTACTGTTCTGAAATCTTATCTTTCTCAGCCGCACAAAATTCTCGTCAAGTCATTTTATTCCTTATCTCAAATCTTCGTTTGCTTCCATGCGACAAGCTTACCTCACACTTCATGGTATTAGTTTTGGTAAGATTTGATTTTAGATTCTGACCTATATAGAATCTTTCCAAAAATTATAAGAATTCATACAACACTTTTCACATCAATTACGATAATGTACTTTTTCGGGTTCAACTAAGAAATCTACTTACTGATGATGTTTTATCCGTTTGAAACATAATAATTTCCATGACTCGGCTCGGTTGTATATCGTAATCAAAATGCTTTGCGATTTTCTCATGGATTTTATTATATCCGTCCTGCGAAGAGATGTATTTAATTTTTTCTAGATATACGATATAGGTTTTGATATCGCCTATGCCATAGCTGCTAGATTTACCGGTAATATACCGATGTATCCTACTATCCCAAATTGCATATACCTTTGGATTTAGAAAGTGAAGTAATTTTGATGTTCCTACCAATGAATTATTGATATATTCTTTGACTATTTTAATTTCATCAAAGTTTAACTCCCCACCTTCTTGTACTTTAGATAAAACAGTCAGTAATTTATCCTTATTATCTAAATTGATGTTGACCATTGTAGGCATAGAGCCATAGATTATTTGCGCGAATAAAATAAGATGTGATTCTTCAATAACCTTTACTTGTTGGAAAAAGAATAGTAGTTCATTGTAAGTTCTTTTGTACACATACGAGCTAAAGACATCAAATTCGCGCACATCTTTTTCCAGTCTCTCCAGTGTTAATTCATCCATGTTATTAAACTTAGTCATAAAGATCAAATAATGAAATCAAATTTAATATTTTAGCGAAATGTGTTATTCCACAAGCCTAACAAAATCTGAAGATGCAATTGAAGAACATTTCAATAAAGAATTTGAAGTGCCCCTTCTATATGAGCCATATTATTATCTATCCGGCTTTGAGCATCCAAATCTTTTCATAATTCCACAGGATAACCCTAATTTCATATGGCCATCAATTTGGGGGTTGATTCCTGAATTCGCAATAAAGAACCCTGAAGAATTTAGGTCGAAAGCTAACACTTTGAATGCCAAGGGAGAGACCATATTTAATACTCGCTCCTTCAAAGGCTCTATAGAAAGCCAGCGTTGCCTAATCATAGCCGATGGATTTTACGAACCCCATCATTACAATGGAACATCTTATCCCCACTACTGTAAATTAGAAAATCATTCCTTATTTACCTTTGCTGGTATCTACACCAAATTGGATGAAGAACTATATACCTGTTCTATTTTGACAGTAGAAGCAAACAAGTTCTTTTCTGAAGTACACAACAACAAAAAACGAATGCCTTTGGTCTTGGATAGTGAATTCGAAGATGAGTGGTTACGAAATGATTTAAATGAAAAGCACATCAAAGAGCTGATCACTTCAGGATTTACTTCTGAAGACTTTGAGGCCTACCCGGTTACTAGAAGTCTTTATTCAAAAAGCTTTGATAAAAACACGGCCCAAGCAATCCAGAAAGTTGACTATCCTGAATTGGGGCAGCAACAGAGACTATTTTAATCAGTTTACATCAAGACTTTGATTGTAATAGTAATCTATTTCATTCTAGTCCTCGGTAACCCAATTTCATGCTCTTGGGGATATGGTGCGCGATGCGTAGTACTCCTGTCTTCTTTTAATCTCTCGTGTACTTTGTAATCCGTACCCGTACCTGGTTGATATCTAGGATCGGGTACAAAGGGCATCTTTTCCATTTTTGATATTACGACCGTTGGGAAATGAAAATCTACCTCTACCCTACCTAACAAAAGATAGCAGCCTCCACCCTTAAATGGATATTTCTTTAGTGTGTTAGCGAAATGGGCCGTATCAAAGTAATCTCCGTTGTTATCTATCCAAGTTCCAAAATACATATTACCTTGTTTTGTAGGCACTTGTTTGGTAGAAACCAAATAGGCCAACATACGTACTGTTTTTTTATAATTATCAAGTAACTGCACGTTCATGATATCGCCTCGGTATTTTGTTTTTAAAAGCTCGAAAGGAGAAAGTGACACCGAGAAACCTAAGATTTCGATTTCATCGAATGCATCCTCTACTATATTTCGGTCCATTACCGGAAATTGATACACCTGCAATGGCTCCTCTAGAAGTAATGTAGGCGACTTTTCCACTTCTCTGGATTCCAATAATTTGGCAATAATCACTAAGTCGCTCTTAGTTTTGCCGGTAAATCGGAAAGCTCCAATGAATATTAAGGTCAGTAGGGTCTCTCCCCCTATACCGGTCCTTGATAAAAAATCTTCTAAGGAGTTAAAATCACCATTGGTCATTCTTTCTTCAACCAGAAGAACAGACAGTTTTTCATCCATGGATTTTATAAGATTGTAACCAAGATATATATCGGTACCCTTCAAAACAGTCTGTAACTCGCTATTGTTAACACAGGGCGGGTGAACAGTTCCGCCCGAGCGCTTGGCTTCATGAATATATATTTCGGGCCTATAAAACCCCCCACCGTTGTTTATGGCGCATACCATGAACTCTATTCCATAATAGGTCTTCAGATAAAGACTCTGATAACTTTCGACGGCATAGGAGGCTGAGTGTGCCTTGCAAAAAGAATAACCGGCAAAACTTTCAATTTGCCGAAAAACTTCTAGGCTTAATTGTTCATTATGACCGAGCTTTTTACAGGATTCAAAGAACTTGTACTTTAAACTTTCAATTTCCCTTTTAGATCGTGATTTACCACTTATTGCCCTGCGTAGAATATCCCCATAAGTTGGCTCGAGCCCCCCATAATGAAGTGCAATTTTAATTACATCTTCTTGATATACCATAATACCGTACGTATCTCCCAAGAATTCTTCGAACACTTCATGAAAATACTCAAAATTGTTCGGGTTATTGTGCCGGTAAATATATTCCTTCATCATACCACTTTTCGCGACTCCAGGACGGATGATGCTAGAGGCCGCTACCAAGGTCTGATAGTCATTGCATTTCAATCTTCTTAGAAGTCCACGCATGGCAGGGCTTTCAATATAAAAGCAGCCCAAGGTATTTCCAATCTGTAGATTGGCATTACATTGGGGGTCTTTTTTAAAAATATCTATGGTACCGATATCGATACTTATACCTCTGCTGCGTTTGACCAATTCAACGGTACTGGCTATGGTTCCCAAACCCCTTTGGCTCAGGATATCGAATTTCTCGAAACCAATGTCTTCGGCAATATGCATATCGAACTGAACTATGGGGAAGCCCTTTGGTTTTATTTCCAAGGCGGAAAAGTTCGTAATCGGTTCTTCGGATATTATTACACCACAGGCGTGCATGCTCCTTTGATTCGGAAACCCAACAAGCATGGAACCCAATTCTGCAACACGCGCGATGACCGAATCAGTTCCTGCAGATTGTGGGCCATTTCTTGATAAAGCATCCAACTCCGCTTTCTGAAGACCATAGACCTTTCCGAGTTCCCTCATTATAGACCTATGCTTGAATTCTACTATTGTACCGCAAAAAGCCACGTGTCCAGGTGAAAACCTTTTAAATATATAATCCAAAATTTCATCTCGTTCCTGCCAAGACCAATCAATATCAAAATCTGGCGGACTTTTTCTATTTTCATTCAAGAACCGTTCAAAGTAAAGGTCAAGTTCCAAGGGACAGATATCCGTAATCCCAAGAGCATAACTTACGATACTATTGGCCCCGCTTCCACGGCCAACATGCATAAACCCACGGCTTTGACTATATCTTACAATATCCCATGTGATTAAAAAATATCCCGTGAAATTAAGTTCACCGATGACCTTCAGCTCCTTTTCCATGCGAATCTTGGCTTCCCTATTTTTAGCACCATATCGCCTTATAATTCCATCTTTGGCCAATTGACCCAACAACAGCATATCGCCGGATTTACTACCTGTATAGAGCTTCTTATTACGTGGCACAGTAAAATCAAAATCGAAACTACATTGTGCGGCCAGTTTTTCCGAATTACGGATTATGCCTGAATACCTTGAAAACTGTTTTTCCAAGGATATCGTGGTATCCATTATCTCAGAACTGTTACAATGGGAATGCCTCGGTAACTGGGACAATAGAATATTATGGTCGATACATCTTAGAGCTTTGTGAAGCTCATATTCATCTTCGTTACGAATCGTAACGGACTGAAAAGCAATGGTCTTTCTTAAAAGTTTTTGATATATAGGCTTAATCAATTGGGTCGTTTCATACCCATTAACTCCAAGATATTCGTTCTTTTCTAAACTTACGGGTGTATTGGAAATGGGGTATATGATAAATGCATTCTTAAATCTTGGTGCAATGGTCGGTAACTCTATATTGTTAAGATTATGGTCAGTGAGGAATTTGCACAATTCGCCTATACCCTTGGTATTCTTGGCAAGTCCGGTATATAATTTTTCGTCTCCCCTGCGGAATTCTATACCTACAATGGGTTTGATTTTCCTTTCTCCGCACATTCTAACAAAATCGTATATACCCGTTACCGTATTAATATCGGTAAGTCCAAGAGTGGTTACACCCTTACTTAAGGCCAAATCCACAAGTTCATTTAGTGGAATCGTCCCATATCGTAAGCTATGGTAGGAATGGCAGTTTAGAAATGTTTTCATTTGGTGCGGTAATTTTGAAATGCGGAAGAAGACCCAATAGCATTTACTCCATATTTTTTGCGTATCGTATCCATTGCATCGTATAAGGATAGTATTTCACCCGTATCCTCAAAAAGGTTGATTTGATGTGCGCCTGATACAATATCGGTAAAGCGAACACCCACTTTAACCAGACGCATTCTCCTGTGGTATAATTTGGAAAAGAGTAACCGTACCTCTTTTTTTAGAATGTGGTCCAGTGATGTATAAGAGATTCGGGAATGCTTTGTTTCAGTATCAAGATTATTGTATTTAACCTTCACAATAACCTTTGCCGTTACCAAGTTGTCCTGTCTAAGCATGAATGCCAGTTGTTCTACCATAGCCATTAGCTGGGCACTAATATTATGTACATCTATACAGTCCATCTCGAAATCATGCTCCATATAGACCGCCTGTTTTTCCTTGTAGGCCTTTACAGGCTCTTTATCTATCCCATTTGCATGCTGCCAAATGACATTACCACGCTTACCCAACATTTTTTGCAGAACCAATGAGGGCATCTGTGCGACTTTTGCTATTTGACGAATACCTATTCTCGATAATAATTGAAAAGTAGTGTCGCCTATATTCGGTAATCGTTGGATGGGTAAGGGATTTAAAAAATCCTGTACGTGTTGCTGCTCCAAAAGTCTGGGCATATTTGGCGAGGAATCAACAGCTCCTATTTTTGAAACCGTCTTGTTTACGGAAAGGGCCCAAGATGGGTCTAGGCCGGAATTTTTCGAAATTTGAGTCGACAGCTCCTTTGTCCAATCATAACATCCGAAGAAACGGTCCATCCCGGTTATATCCAAATAAAAAGAATGAATCGATGACTTTTCAACTACAGGCGCGTGCTCCTTTATTATCTCCGTAAGCTCTTTTGATTTGTTCGAATAAGAACCATAATCCCCCTTAAGAATAGTAGCGTTCGGGCATAGTTTTAAAGCATAGGCGGTGGGCATTGAAACCCTTACACCAAACTTTACAGCTTCTTGTGAACAGGCCGCGACCGTACCCCTATTTGAACCACCCCCTATGATAAGTGGCACTTTTTTCAAAGATGAATTGGCCAAACGCTCGCATTCAATGTAATAATCATGCATATCCATATGTACTATCGCTCTTTTCATATAGTCAAGAAGCCTTAACAATTTTTTGTAATATTCGTATTTCCATCTGACTCAATAATATTTTTTCAGCCTCATAATAGAACCCCTCTTTAAGTTCAGCTTCATATTTAGCCAATCGCTCGGCTATTTCGGTTTTTGAACCAAATAATTCTATGCGGCACATTATGGAACCGTTCATAGCATAGTAGGTTTCGACAATTATCTCCTCACATGGATATATTACTAGTCTATACTTGATCAGTGTTTTAATTTCCTGCTCTAGATTCATCAGATTTGGGTAGTCTAACATCATTTATATTTTGCATTTTGGATTTAATCCAAAATTATGGATTATTTCCAATTGTTATAGTATTTTTACCGAACGAAATAAAACTTTAACGAAATGGACTATGTAGTCGTTGATATCGAAACAGCTGGAAAAGGCATTAAAAACAACCGTATCACGGAGATTTGTATCGTACGGATGAATGAGGATAAAATATTGGATAAATTTGTTTCTTTGGTAAATCCACAAGTACGCATTCCTAACTTTATAACCGGACTTACCGGTATCGATGACGATATGGTCAGGACAGCCCCTGTTTTTGAAGAAATTGCAGAGAAAATCGTTAAAATTACGGAGGATGCTGTGTTTGTAGCACATAACGTAACATTTGATTATTCGGTGTTACGTTCGGAGTTTCAACACCTTGGCTATAATTTCAATCGTAAAAAACTTTGCACGGTTCGTCTTGCCTGGAAATAGAAAAATTATCAATACTGACAAATGAAACAAATTCACTTCCGAGATCATTAGCCATTTTCTACTATGGTGAAGATTCTACCGCAATAGAAAGACAATCGTTATTATATCTATTGAATAATTATGACGAATATTTAAATATCAAATTATCATCCCCAATTTATGTGCAAAGGTATCAACCTGTATCGACCATTGGAGATATGATTTGCTAGTCTTTTACAAGAAAGGACCAACTTATAATAAACCAAAATTAGTTTACTTAACATATAAAATAATCTCAAGGTTTGTCAACACCCCCTTGATAAAGCACATAAGAACTTGTGCATTAATACATTAAATAAGACAAAATATATAGTATTTGAGACCAATTATACAAATTTAAAATAAGCTCTTATTTCAAGGATTATCTTGCAGACCGAATTGGAAAGGGCTGATCCTATATTAGAATTGGCACATATTTAATTGAAAAAAAATATTATGGAATTATTTAATGATATGAAAAGAGCAAATACACTTAAATATTTCTGTACTTCATTAATAGTATTCTTATTTATAGGTACGGGAGCATATTCACAGGAACTAAATCAAGAATATTTTATAGAATCTGCTTTTGGAACATTTTTAGACGTTAAAGAAGCAAATGATAAACCCAGAGCAACAGTTTGGACTTGGTATAATAATAAGAGTTCTGGTCAAACATGGGAATTTGAAAACGCAGAAGGTGAATATTTTTATATCAAATCCAAACTTGGTCATTATTTGGACATAAAAGAAGCCAACCCGGACACTCGTGCTAAAGTCTGGATGTGGAGTAAAAATAGAAGTTCAGGTCAATTATGGAAATTTGAAGACGCGGGGGATGGATATTTTTATATAAAATCTAAATTGGGTAAATATTTGGACATTAAGGAAGGTAATCCAGATACACGGGCCGAACTATGGATGTGGACTAAAAATGAAGGATCCGGACAAAAGTGGAAGTTAATCCCAATTGAAATTCCGCAAATATATAATTACGAGATTGTATTGTATATAAAAACTGGTCAAGATGACCTACGGTATCCTGGACGGATAGATGTCATAGCGCAATGGTTAAATGGTGGGGAAAATTATAGACAGGAAAGATTTAAAAATATAAATAATAGTAAAGGATTAGAAGCCTGGTCAACCAAAAAGATCAGTTTTTATTCATCAACTCGCGTTGACAGGAGACCAGACGTAATATACATAGCAGCTGATTTAGATGGAGCAGACAGAATTCTGTTTAAGAACTTGGACAGTTGGGATTTTCAAGAATTACGGATTGAGATCTTTAGCTTAAACCCTAAAAAGAAACAAGTTTTTTCTAACGTTTATAAGGGTGGAAAAGATGGGATTGCGACTATTGATGGTCGTATAAACACAGACGAAGGTATCAAGTTTAGTGATCCAATACTGTTTAGACTTAATGAACTTTCATTCGGGAAAGTTCATCAGACAAGGAATTGGTTCGATACGAATTACTAAATCGCCTAGTAACCTCATAGCCGCATAATAGGATAAATTCGTTCGGAAACATTATAAAATTTAGTTCGAGAGTCCGCATATTTCTTCAAATCGATTAACGCTTCCAATTTTGATCAGGTGTCTATTTCCTTACTTATCCGTCATCCGTCCACCATAATTTGTTGCGGTAAAGCTTACATAAAGAAACTATTTCTAAGAACATATATGGGACAAGAAACGCAAATACTTAAAGGGTATTTGAAAAATACCATAAAATGTTCCTTAATTAATCCAAATCTATTCTGGTAAAACAAACTAGTTATCATCTTCTTTATCTTCAAAAGGAAAATATGTCTGGCCCAAGCTAAATAGGTTAATACTATTAGACAATCATCATAATAGTACAGAAAAATTATTTAAAGAGAAATATTAAGTAACCAATTATTCAAAGCCTTTCGTACTTAATTAAACATATATTCCCATATTTTACAGGGTTTTTATATGATATAATTACCGATTATACATATTTCTTGTCGATTCACACATAGACCTTCTTAAATACTATTGCTTAATAATAAATTGCTATTAACATCATTATGAATAGTTAAAATTAAAATTATGAGCACTCCAATCATTCACTATTTGCTGGACAAATTAGCTGTCGCAAATAAAGATGGTAGCAAAGCGGCCACCGTAAAAAATTGTAATTTAATTGATGTTCCCCGAAATACTGTTAGTCCTTTAAAAAAGGCATTGGTTTTTAATGGAAATTCTTCATTAACCACAACAGTAAATAAAACTGAATACGACACCAAAAAATTTTACTCTAAGATTTTAATTAAAACTCCAGCTGAAATAAGTAATCGGCAGAACATATTAGAAACTACAGCTCTTCCTGTAGCAGTATTCTTATCACCCGGCAAAAAAACAAGTGATGTGCAATTACATGTAAGTTTAAATAACAAAAAATCAGGATGGGGAGGAGCAACCTTACTTTTTAATAAAGAATTAAAAGTAAATACTTGGTACAAAATTGAATTTGCATACGATTTAGATACGCTAGCTGTATTTGTAAATGGCAGATTAACCAAAATCAATGCTTATCATGATGGACTTCTCAAGTTTGGAACGGGCAACAAATTTTTTATTGGATCATGGATAGATGGGCGCAAGTTTCCATTTAAAGGTGCTATTGCTGAAGTTCAATTTAATAAGGGAATACCTGCAGCAATTGAACAAAAACTTGATTTAGAAAGAAGTAGTAAAGACTGGCATATTTCAAGAAAGTGTGACGAAATTAAGCCTGAACTAAATTTTGGAAATCCTACAAGAACAATAATAAATAGCTCAGAATTTTCAATTCAACATTATCAGTTCGGTGCTATTATTTATTCAAATTTGGGAACATTTGAGATGCATGGCGGCATTTATGGCAAATACAAGAGTTTAAGTAATACTGTCCGCTTAAGATTGGGAGCACTTCAATCAGATGAAATAAACGGAAACCAGTCTGGAGCTAGAAAAAACTTATTTAGGGGAGGAGGAATATATTGGTCAGGAAGCACAGGTGCTATCGTAGTATTGGGACAAATTTATGTGGATTATGAAAATATTGGCGGTAGCGGTCACCATATTGGATTACCAACTAAAGATGAAAGTAGGATAACATCTGGAAAGATGCAGCTATTTCAACGTGGTCGAATGTATTTTAAAAATAAATCCTCTTCTGCTAAAGAAGTTCATGGGTCTATTTTAGCGAAATACTTAAAGCTTGGAGGGCATACAAAAATGGGTTACCCGATTAGTGATGAGCTAAATATTAAAACAGGTTCTCGGAATATTGGTAAACTAAGTGACTTTGAGAAATGTTCCATTTACTGGAGTCCAGGCGTTGGCGCGTTCGAAATATATGGCACGATAAGGGAAACATATAAAGAAGTTGGTGGCCCAACCGGATCGCTCGGATTCCCAACTTCTGGGCAAGAGAAAATACCTAGAGCAAATGGGGCCAAATACAACACCTTCCAAAAAGGTACGATTACATGGTTCGGCAGCAAAGACGAAACATACATCTGTTATCCTTTTGAGATTTTTCTCGATAGAATAAAGGTGAGGGATGCCGATGGAGATATTTTAATGTTCAAAGATGATAGCGACGTTTTCGCCAGAATAGACGTATTCGAAAATAACCGCTTAGTTAATTCCAAAAGATTGCCGAATACTGGAACCTATTCAAACACAACAGAGGCTAATCTAAAATATACAGTTCCAAGAGTTCTTACACCTAATAATGTAAACGACAAGTTTAAACTTAAACTAGAAGCCTGGGACGATGACAGTTCGTTTCGGGGCCATAATGATTATCTGGGTAAATATGAAAAAGAACTGAACATTTTAAATGCTTGGGGTTTAAAAGACAATACAGGCATTTATAATAGGGCCTCAGGTTCTCACAGTATGCAGTTAGATTGGAGTGTACGTCCAAAAATAAAACAGGGCCAAAAAAGTGACCGTGATTACTATTTTTGGGGTGTGAAGAATTGGGGCAATACAAATTCAATCGATTGGAACGTCTATGCCGATGCATTTAGGGATGTGACAAGAGGGTCTAATTTTTCCGACCATATAAGTCTCCGCTCTCTGTATTACGAACTGGTAGCGAAGAATGCACCTAAAGGCGGCAATTGTTTCGGTATGAGCCTAGAGGGAATCTATGCCTTAAAATGTATGAGTCGTTTTGGAAAACCTCTTGATAGATTTTCAAAAATACAAATTCAAAGAGAAATAAACATTAAACATCTATACCAACTAGGCGCAGCACCGATTTGGTGGTTTGTTGGGCAATTCATTAGTGGTAACACACATAATCCCAAAGATGTTTTCAACGAATCTCAGGCATGTGCAAGACGGGGAGATAGGCCAGTAATTTGTATCTCTCAAGATTACTATTTCACAAAAAAACCACATTGTATTTTCCCGTGGAAATGGAACCAAAGCAAAATTCCTTGGGAGATTACCTGCTTCGACCCAAATGTAATTAATAAAGAAACCATTGTAAAAGTTGATCCGAACAGAAACACATATCAATACACGGGATCTTCAAGCTATTCAGGTGGAGAATGGTCTGGTGGGCGATTTCACTATATGCCTTGGAGAGTACTCAATACAGCACCTCGAACTCCGAACTGGGAAATATTTGCGCTTCTATTATTAGGTTCAATAATTATATTTGGCGAAGAGGTAGAGACGGAAGCAATAGTAGACGCAAATGGAAACAATATTGATGGAAATAAAGTTAAACAAAGTGACAGCTTAGCGCAGCGAAGTAAAATGTTCGTACCCTATCCTGGTTTAGATTCTATAAAACCTTTTAATATGTACTTTCAAAAAGGGCAAGCATTAAACAATAATTTTAAGCATAAGTTGAAAGGGCGCAAAACCGCAGAATTCAAATATGGAATTTCAAACCTTAATCAAGAAATTATAATTAATAGCCAAATAAAGGCTGCCGAGAGAGAAGAATACGACATCAAGAGGTTAGGGAGAATTGACAATAACATCTCTGTATTGAGTCAAAAAAGTAAACTTTACAAAATCATATACTCACAAAAATTAGGGGCTACGGGTGAAACTTTGAGATTGCGTGTAGAAAATGTTCCTACTGACATACGTAAGCAACTTCAATTCAATATAAAGCCTCAATTCGAAGGGTTGGACATTATTTCAAGTGGTGGAAGGGCAAACGGTCGGGTAATTACTGAAATTCTGGATAAGAACGATAAAATAAAGAGTAGAAGTGAATTTAATATTAATATTGAAAATGGAATACGTTTAAGAGCAACAAACCTTTTGCAAAATAATCAATTATTGATAGGAAAAATTGATCGCTTAAATGGTACAATAAGAAATCCAATACGAATTAATAGCAATTAATATACAAATCAATCAGAATTGTACAAAACTTTTTTAATTAAGCTTAATAACAAGCTGGAATTACATCTTGCGATGAACTATAAAACTGATTAGCTATTTAATATTTAAGATGCTAAACAATATAAATTTTACTTTAATCTAACCAAATTTTGTACAATTCTGAGTCATATGAACCATTTTGACAATTTAACGGAGAAACTCCGTAAACTGATTCAGATAGTCCCTTAGGTGATTTGTATCTGCTATTTTGGGATTTATATTGGGTTACATTTTAACGCATAAATCATCAACATTTATTTTATTTCAAATTCGATGACATTTTTTACCCATCTGGGTATGACTTGAAGAAGCTTCTCCTAATTTGTCTTTAGCTGAATTACTAATAAGCACCTTTTGCAAATCCTCTACGATCTACAAAGTTCCCTGAGTCATTACAACATATTTCAAGTCAGCGGAATATGCAACCGAAAGACGATAAATCTTTCTTGGATCGCCATCCTCGCAACAATACAATTTTTATAACCCTGGACCATTGCTACCAGATTATGACGTAAGAGCTATTTATAATTTTTTATGGCTTCTTATACAAATTCAAACATTTTTTGGACCTTATAGTAGCATAAATGTTTAATAATTCAAATCAGTAATTGTAGACAAAATAGAATAGCCCAAACAACTACCAAAACTGTTAACAAAGTTGTCCTACGTAAAAGTCTGTCAAACTTCCCATTCATTGATTTTTCAAAGCAATCTAACCTGTCAAGTACTTTTTGCATGCTATTTTGGCTTTTTAGAATTTTACAATCTAAGTTAGGATGATTCTTTATTAATTCAAATAAAACTTTTGCAAGCATTTATTTATAAAACAAGTAGTCCGCTGAGCATACCCCGAAAATAGGGCAGTAAGTTAAGTTCTCAAAAAGAAACTTATCTTTCTCAGCCGCACAAAATTCTCGTTAAGTCATTTTATTCCTTATCTCAAATCTTTGTTTGCCTCCATGCGATAAGCTTCCCTCGCACTTCATAGTATTAGTTTTGGTAAGATTTGGGTTTTGATTCTAACCCATATTGAATGTTTATAATAACTATTGACTTTTGTACATCAAATACCTTCTACATTTCTCTTTGCGGAGATAATATCGTTAATTGATTTCTTACTATCTGGGCCATTCCATCCACTATTGATTTTTTCCAATAGCCCCTTTTTTAAACCTTCTCTGTGAAGCGCATGTAGTTGGAGCGCATCTTGAACTATTTCAACCTTATCTTTAAAAGCTCCCGATTGTATTAATTTTTCGATATACTCCTCGTCCTCCCCTCTCAATTCAATATCCATTATTAAATTTTAAATTACGATTATCGATTTACCTGCAGATGATTACTTAAATATACAAACTCTATTACGACTACAGATATCTGTAATTATAGAATTATATAAATGTATAACTTGTGAGAAAAAAGTTTCTTTTTATTCTCATTCTTCCATTACTTTTGGAAACCAAGTGTAGCCTTCCCTAAAAATGGGCGTGGCTACTTTTCAGTTAAGGTTACATATGCTATTTAAAAAGTATTAGAGATACCTTCCTCATGCAACATTTCAATGTATCTATAATTCCGCTAAATGGGTCCAAACTTTATTTTACTTTTTCTACATTCTGCTCAGTTGCTTTTGGCGAAGAATTTGTTGTGAGTTTATTAAAACTTACATTAATCCCCATACCAACCCACAGGTCGCCTTCATATCTCCAATTGACATCACTATCCGCTCTACCCAAATTGTCCATCCCGATAAATATACCAACATTCACAAATTGGGCTGCTTTAATTACGCCACCAAAGGAAAAGGTAAAGGCCGATGCAGTTCTAGGTGCCGCAACATCACTATTTTTTTCAGTAAGGTTAATCTCTGTTAACCCCAGACCAAAAGAGGCATCAAACCAAGATTCTTTATTATATTTTGAACCGAACCCCACTATAAAATTGGCCTGAAGAGAGAGACTCGATTCAAAGTCGAAATTATCATCTCCACCAATCCCTCTTAATCTAAAAGGAACTGTGTAAGCCCCTGCTGAAAACCCCTTAAAACGTTTATAAATTTGCCTTGTAATATTCTCATATTCATTTACGTCCATCGAGAATATATATTCTTTTGTAGGGTCAGATGCATCAGGAGAATTATATGTATTAAAGGCCGATGATGTAGCTTCTCTAAATCTCCAATATTTAAAATATGCTTTACCTTTTTTTTCATAGAGGTAGGTTGTTTTATAGCCTTTTATAACAGGAACCCTATCAGTATCTCCATTTACTCTGACTTGTGAAGTAAAGGATTTAGAGAGCATGGTCGTAAACTCATGACTACTATTTTTAATCAAAGCAATAGTGTCACTTTCTTTGACAAATAGAAGCTTTGTGTTTTTGGTCCCGCTTAGAGAATTACTGCTGGATTTGGGAGTGGTTTGAGCGAATATCATTTGAACGCATAACGAAAACGTACAAAAGAGAAATACATCTTTCATATCACTTGATTTTAGTTGAAAAACTGATGGGGGGGAACTGATGGGGGGAAGTACTTTATCCTAAAAATAATAATTTTTCTATAATTGATCAATATACACTTAAGATATTTACAAAAAATCATAAGCTTTTACCTACAAAACTTCCTTATAATCTGGATTAAATAAAAGTTTTTTTATGTTACAGATTTCTGTAATTATAGAATTATATAAATGTATAACTTGTGAGAAAAAAGTTTCTTTTTATTCTCATTCTTCCGTTACTTTCGAAAACCAAGCTCAATTTTATAATTCATGGCCTTATTTCAGTCTTCAGTTCTTAAATCACACCTTGCACTACTTGACTCCTCAGAAGTTGAAAAAGCATATAAAAAGTATCAAAAATATTTCTGGAACACCACGATTCAAGAAAACATAAAAAGCGCTAAAGAAGAGCAGTACCAAGCAACTTTCTTAAATGAGCTCTTTGTGAATATTTTGGGGTATACTTTGTTTCCTAGCCCCAACCCTAACCTTACCACAGAGTTCAAAAATCAGAAAAACGCTCGTAAGGCAGATGGTGCTATTCTTAAAGACGGGTTAGCAATTGGGGTCATTGAGTTAAAAGGCACCAAAACAAAGGACCTTGAAAGTATACGTAGACAAGCCTTTGACTATAAAGCAAATCAAAAAGGATGCGTGTATGTGGTAACCTCCAACTTTGAAAAATTACGGTTTTACATTAATGATGCTACGGAATTTGAAGAGTTTGATTTATTTGCACTTTCTCAAGAGCGGTTCCAACTACTTTATTTATGTCTTCACATAGACAAAGTGCTTAAAAACGTTCCCTTAAAAATTAAGGAAGCTTCAATTGTAGAAGAAGAACAGATTACAAAGGACTTTTACAAAGATTACTCTTTATTCAAAAGAGAACTTTATCGTGACCTGGTTAAAAGAAATGCTAGGACAGTAAAGGCAAAGTTAAGTGGGGCAACACTTCCTGAAAACCAAGAAGATATTTTACGGCTTGAGAAAAACGTAAAATTAACCTTGTTCAAGAAATCTCAAAAACTGATTGATAGATTTCTTTTTATCTTTTTTGCCGAAGATAGAATGCTATTACCCTCTAACTCTACGCTACAAATACTGAACAAATGGAAGGACGATTGGGATTTTGGTGATGAACGCCACTTATACGACCTTTTTAAGCAGTATTTTAATTATTTAGACCTAGGGCGAAAGGGAACAGAGAAACGTTCTGAAATCTACGCATACAATGGCGGACTCTTTAAACCTGATGCTATTTTAGATGCTGTAGAAATAGATAGTGAAATGTTGCATAAATATGCGCTAAAACTATCTAACTATGATTTTGAGAGCCAGGTAGATGTGAACATTCTAGGTCACATCTTTGAAAACTCGTTAAATGAAATTGAGAGTATCAATGCCGAAATTGAAGGTGGCAATTTTGACAAACAAACTAGTAAGCGTAAAAAAGATGGTGTTTTCTATACCCCAAAATACATAACCAAATATATTGTAGAAAATACCGTAGGTAAATTATGTAATGAAAAGAAAACAACACTAGGTTTTGCCGAAGAAGAATATTTTAAAGGACGTAAAAACCGAAACAAATCTACCATTGAAAAACTTATAACCATCCTTGATACCTACCGTGATTGGTTACTAGAAATAACTATTTGTGACCCTGCTTGTGGTTCAGGCGCATTTCTGAATCAAGCCCTTGATTATCTCATAAAGGAGCATCAATATATAGATGAGCTTAAAACCAAGGTTCTGGGTGGTGGATTCCAATTTCCGGATATTGAGAATACCATATTAGAGAATAATATCTATGGTGTAGACCTTAATGAAGAATCAGTGGAGATTGCTAAACTATCCCTTTGGTTACGTACCGCACAACCACGACGCAAGCTCAATGATTTAAGCAGTAACATAAAATGTGGCAATAGCCTAATAGATAGTAAAAGTGTTGCCGGAGATAAGGCATTTCATTGGGAAACCGCTTTTTCTAAAGTGTTTAAAAAAGGTGGTTTTGATGTTGTTATTGGGAATCCACCATATGTCAGACACGAACTTTTTACTGAAATTAAGCCATTCTTGGACTCTAACTATGAGGTTTATCATGGCCAGGCTGATTTGTATGTCTATTTCTTTGAAAAGGGAATTGATATTTTAAAAAACAATGGCCTCTTCAGTATCATAGTAGCAAACAAGTGGTTAAAAGTTTCATATGCAGAAGAATTAAGAAATTGGATGCTTAAAGTTCAGGTTAATGAAATAATTGATTTTGGCGATTTACCTGTTTTTTCAGATGCATCTGCTTATCCTTGTATAATAACATTAGAGAACTCTGAAGTTAAAAAAGACATTGAAGTTACGACAGTTGAAAATTTAAACTTTTTTAGTCTAAATGACTATGTATTATCAAAGAAGTATTATGTAGATCAAATTGACTTAACTAAAGATTCTTGGAGTCTAGTTAATAAGAATCAAGCAAATCTGTTGAAAAAATTAAACAGTACCAAATCTACATTACATTCATATACAAAAGGTATTATTCGAAGAGGTATCGTAACAGGAATGAATGAGGCGTTTGTTATAAATGAATCCACCAAAAAAAGGCTAATACAAGAACATCAGTCTAGTAGTGAAATTATCAAACCTTTTCTTGCTGGAAGGAACATCAATAAATATTCAATTCAATTTAACAATACCTATGTAATCTTCACTAGACGTGGAATTGATATTGATAATTATCCCGCCGTCAAATCTTATCTAGAGACATTTAGGAAACGCCTAGAGCCAAAACCAAAAGATTGGAAAGGAAATTGGCAAGGCCGGAAAATGGGCACATATGAATGGTACGAAATTCAGGATAGCATTGATTATTATAAAGAGTTTGAAAGAGGAAAAATAATTTACCCTAATATTTGTAATGAACCTAGTTTTTGCCTTGACAATGAGAACTTTTATACGAACCAAAAATGTTTCATTATTCCAATTGAAGACCAAGCATTACTTGGGGTGATGAACAGTAGTGTTTTTAGTTTTCTATTTGAAATGAACCTACCAAAATTACGTGGTGGTTATTATGAACCTAGTTATGTCCACATCAAACATTTTCCACTCCCACTTTTTAATGATCGGATAACAGAGGAACTGGAAGAATCGGTCGTTAATATTTCAGGATTAAATAAAAATTTAAGTAACCTAATTAAGAAATTTGTGTCTTATATATCTTTTAAATTTTCATTACTAAAATTTTCTCGAAAACTTGAAAACTGGCACGATTTAGATTTCAACAACTTCATTAAAGAGCTAAACAAAGCCATAAAAGCCACTAATAATCAACGTGCTAAAGATGCCGTTATTAATTTAGGAGAAGCTGGTAAAGAAACAACACCTTACGAGGTTATTCTACCACTTTCTAAAAAAGATGAGTTTGAATGGATCGAGCTCTTTGAGGAAAACAAAAAGAAAGCCGAAGAGTTGCAAGCTCAAATAAACCAAACTGAGAAAGAGATTGATGCAATGGTTTATGAGTTGTATGGGTTGACTGAGGAGGAAATTAAAATTGTGGAGAATAGTTAATAAAATATACAATGTAATTAATAAAATTTACCAGACCATGAACGAAGATACTTATAAGATAGGAGATGTAGTTACGTTAAAGTCTCACCCGTTGGCATTTCAACCTAATGGAGAGATAGACGCATACGTAAATCAAATCCCTCCTTTTATGTGTATTAAAGAGATTCACATTGAGAAAAAGAAAATATTATTTAGTAAAGAGAAAGAAGATGCAAAAATTGCGGATTATGTCAAGTATCTATGTACCTATTTCAATCAACATAGAATGATATTTGAAGAAAAATATGTTTATCATGATTTTTTAATACCACTTAAAGATATAGTTTTCCATAACAATGATGAAAAACTTCAAGATAATCACGTAATACTGTCAGAAGAAACTTCTAAATATTCCATAGCTAAATACAAATTTGGTGAAAGAGTTTTTTTTAAAACCTATAAGTTAGAAAAAAGAAAAAAATTTAAGACAGCCGGTCACGATCGTAATTCAACAACTAAAACAACGATGACCCATACCTCTCCTGCATTTGTATTGAGTGGTTTTAAACCAAACGATCAAAAAAATATTTACAATCAAAAAGACGGTAAAATACAACGTGAATGTTCGAAAGAATTATATAAAATTACATGGTATAATGCATATCAAGAAAAGTTTTCGGAAGAATATTTACCCGCTGAATTTCTAACGGACGACTTGCGAATTTACCAATCCATAAAAAATGGAATTGTACCATTATCGAAAGATAAAAGTTAAATTCATTAAATTTGAAAGCAAATAGGAAGCTCTTTACATTTAAAAGTAACATCTACTGTACCGTGGTGAGGTAAAACTCCAATCAATCAGACCTTTAGTAATTTAAGGGGATAATAAATACGTAGATTGATTTTAGCGTACCATTTCCAAGTAAATGTCAACTCCATCGATGGATTCAACATTTACTACTATTGGTATAGACAGCAGAATTAAGGCATACAGCGATTTCTGGTAGTGTTTCTTCATATTTAGGAACCTTAAGGTAAGCGATGACATTATGACTTCTATTAACTGTTGCATCAAGAACCGTAACAACAAAAAGTGAACCGAGAATTCGGTTAGTGGTACAACTAATTTTATTTAGTGTTATGTACTTTTAGTTAACTAGCTTTGAGAGCTTCCTTATTTTTAGTCTATGCACAACATACCTTCAACTAAAAAGGACTGGTTTAAAGACCGCGGTTATCTTCATTTAACTAATAGAATTAGTAAACGAGATAAAGAAAAAGTCTTTAATTATATCTCCAATCCTGATAAAGTTAAAAAGCATAAATTTTCACCTTTCATTTTAAAACAAACAGACACAAGACGATATAAATATTCTCAAGATTTAAATCGGAAATCGCATAAAGCCGTAGATGACAAAGGGCAAATTACATCTAATTCTAAAGTGCGCCCCATAATGTATGCTACGCACATTGATTCTCATATTTATTCTTATTACTCCCACAAAATCATTCAATTAAAATACGAGAAATACCTAGAAATCGATAGCGAATTAAATTCAAGCGTCACTGCTTACAGACAAATTATCAGTGATGATAAAGTGCGCTTTAAATACAATGTAGACTTCGCAAAAGAAGTCTTTGATGAAATTAAGGATAGAAAAGATTGCTCTGTTTTAGCCTTTGACATAGAAAATTTCTTCCCCTCATTAAATCATAGTCAATTAAAAAATATATGGTGTCACATATTAGGTACAAAAAGCCTGCCCCGAGATCATTACACCGTATTTAAATCAATAACAAATTTCAGCTATTTTTTTTATGATGATTTGCGTGAGAGACGCAAAGGAAATTTAAACGAAAAAAACATTAGTAACCTTAAAAATATAGGGAAATTTCAATTTTTCGGAAATTATCAAGATTTTAAGGAGACTGGAATTCAGGTATATAAAAATCAAAAGAAAAGAGAAGGGATGATCTCCGGGATTCCTCAAGGACTACCTATTAGCGCAATGCTAGCAAATTTGTATATGCTTCCTTTCGATAAAAACATCGTTAACAAACTAGTCAGGTTACGAAATTGCTACTACAGGAGGTACTCGGACGATTTAGTTTTAATATGCCATAACGACGATTTAGATTTGGCGGAAAAAATAGTTAGGGATGAAATATCTAAAATTAAACTAACGATTTCCAAAGCTAAGACCGAAAAGTTTAATTTTAAAACTGTTAATAATCGGTTGGAGTGTTTCAAAATCAAAAACGAACAAATCATTCCAAATTCGTACTTACAATATCTCGGCTTTGATTTTTATGGACACAAAACTTTAATTAAATCTGCTAATGTTAGCAGATTTTATCGTGAAATGAAAGAAAGCATTGCTATGAAAGCTAAGCGAGTTAAAGCTGTTCAAGAAAAACAACTTACTGAAGACGCTATTATTTTTAAAAGAAAAATATATAGACTCTATAGTTTTAAAGGTATTAAATCGAGAAAAACCCCTGCTATAAAAATCACTTTTGAGGAAGGTAAACTTATCAAAAAAAACTACTCACGGAAGTACAGAGGTAATTTTGTTAAATACGCATATCGAGCATCTGATATTATGGAGGCTCCGGAAATAAAAAGGCAGCTAAGACGTCATATGCTCATACTAAAGAAGTACAGTACAAATTTTAATTTTGACAATTCCCCGAAAATATAAGGTTTAGGAGTACTATTGAAGTATTAATCTAACTTATAAACTTAACCAAACTGTAAAGACTTGAGTTCCTTTAACTGTTGGGTATCCATACCGCCGTACTTGCGCTTCCAGCTATAAAAGGTACCTGTGGTTATACCCTTGTCACGACAGATGTCGGTGACCTTCATTCCTGAATCGTACTGTTGGAGCATAGATACTATCTGTGCTTCGGTAAATCTGCTTTTCTTCATAATCTAAAAATAGTTGATTTTTAAACTGTTTGAAAAACAGGGAAGCCTTCAAAAACAGGGAAGCCTTCATAATTATATATATTATTAAGTTTCTATATGTTAAAACATATAATTAAATATTGAAAACTGAATTAATTGCGGTAATTCGAGCTGTATTATCCACCTGATGATATTGATTAAATGACTTTATATCTGTGTGGCCACTAATACTCATAATAGTTTTGTCTGCAATACCTTTGTTACGCATTATGGTAATGAAACTCCTTCTGGCAGTATGTGTCGAAATGCGCTCATAAAAAGGTTTTACAAACCTTTCTTGGACCACACCTTTAGTTCTTGAATATTCTACATCATGATCAAATCCCATCTTTTGGATAACCACCTTTATAGCATCATTCTGCTTTTGATTGGAAATTAAAGGGAGTCGATAATCATACTTTTTTAATATGTCAATCGCAATTTGCGACATAGGAATAAGACGAGTAGCTTTGGTAGTATTCTTCTCTTCTTTCAACATAATACAATTTGATGCAGTAACAACCCTCTTGTTTATTAGTTTTAACTCTCCATATCTCATACCTGTCAGGCATTGAAAAACAAAGGCATCTCTAACCTTCTCTAGATGAAAAGTACCTACTGGAGTTTTATATAATTCAATAATTTGATCTAGAGTTAAAACTTCCTCTCTTGTCAATACCCTTTGCGGTTTTTTGAAAGTATTGAAAGTGTTATTATACGAATAATTATTTCTGTACGACCATAGCATAAAAGTCTTAAAAAGCCCCACATTTCTACTGAAAGTGTTCGTATAATGATTTTTATACTCGTAACAAAAGTCCGTGAAGTCCGTGAAAAAGGTTTTATTTATTTTACTGAATGTAAGTTTATAGTTATAAACTTGCTCAAATTCTTGAAGTAGATTTTTAATGTTAGTATAGCGTTTGATGGTAGACTTTTTCCACTCTTTCAGCTTTGTTTTCTCTTCTGTAAACTTATCATATACTTCAAAAAAAGAGCTAGCCGTATCTACTCTTTGAAAAATCTTATCAAAATGTTCCTTTAACAGGATACTATCAAAGGCTTCTTCACTTCTTTCCCATTGAGAAGTGATTGTATCAAACTCGTCTTCAAAGTCTCTTAACCGCTTCAAAATTTTACCTAAACTTCTAGAAACATTCCTACCTGTTCTATAGGGCCATTTATTATCAAAATCCCAATGCTCCGGTAAAATTGATTTTTGCGTAGAGTACACAAACTTCTTTTTTTCCTGATTGAAGTAACAGGAAAACATAATCAAGGTTTCGGTTTTGGACTTGGGTTTTCTGAGGTAAAAAGAATATTTCATAATTTTTAAAAAATTCAATTAATTAATGCGTTGACAAAATCGTTGACAAAAATGTTATATCTGTATACTAAAAAAAGTTATAAACAGACATAAAAAACAGAACTAATCAACTGTTTTTTAGAAACATACACATTAAAATTGAATATCTAAAACTATAAGAAAGAATAGCCTCCGGCTCCACATTTAAACCCCGTGAACCCTTTGTTTACGGGGTTTTTTATTTTCAAATAAAAACGATACTGCCGTAAAAAACTCAACTAGTTTAATGTCACATTTTGAAAAATTCAGGCGATTAGAACAGCTTAAAAATACCATACCAATTATTTAGTAGAAAGTATTATTTTTAGAAACATGATGCCCTATAAAAATATGGCGGTGGTATACTAATCAAAAACAATCGGATTTTGAGAGATTTTTTTAAAACAGCAACCTATAAAAAGGGTATCGGTACAGGAAGCATGAATATGCTATTAGGCATAGTTCTAATAGGTTTATGGTCCGGTAATATTGCCTACGCACAAGATAGAATTACAGGGGAAAATTTTGCTGGCCGTTCAGAGGTTATCGCTACCAACGGAATGGTTGCCTCCAGTCACCCACTGGCTACACAAATAGGATTGGATATTCTCAAAAAAGGAGGTACGGCCATAGATGCGGCCATTGCTGTTGATGCCGCACTCGGACTCATGGAACCCACAGGAAGTGGAATTGGAGGAGATTTATTTGCCATCATTTGGGATGAAAAAAACCAAAAACTACACGGTCTAAACGCTAGCGGACGCTCGCCAAAAAGCCTAAAACTGGAGTACTTCAAGAAAAATGATTTAGAAAAAATACCTTCCACAGGACCGTTGCCTGTGTCCGTGCCCGGTTGTGTGGATGGTTGGTTTGAACTTCATAAGAAATTCGGAAAATTAAAAATGACCGAAATTCTAAATCCCGCGATTCAGTATGCTGAAAACGGATTTCCTGAGACCGAACTTATTGCCTATTACCTAAAGTCGGTCACGTACTACAGTAAAAAGTATCCAAATGTTACCGAAACATATACGAATAATGGAACTGTCCCTAAAAAGGGAGATATTTTTAAAAATCCTTATTTGGCAAATACCTACAGAACAATTGCGAAGCAAGGCCGAGATGCTTTCTACAAAGGAGACATTGCTAAAGTAATTTCCACTTTTATTAAAGAACAAGGCGGTTTTCTTTCTTATGATGACCTTAGTGAGCACCATTCCGAATGGGTAGAACCCATCTCTACCAACTATAGGGGGTATGATGTTTGGGAACTACCACCCAATGGTCAAGGTCTTGCAGCACTCCAAATGCTGAACATTATAGAAGGGTATGATTTTAGCGCTATTGATTACGGTAGCGCCCAACACTTACACATTGTAAACGAAGCCAAAAAATTGGTTTTCGAAGACAGGGCAAAGTATTATGCCGATCCCAGTTTTTCTTCCATACCTGTGCAACAGCTACTATCTAAAGACTATGCGACCGAACGTAGAGATTTAATAAATCCTAAAAAATCAGGTGCCTACGAAAGTGGCAAAGTAGACCATACAGGTACCGTTTATTTGACGGTAGCCGACAAAGACGGGAATATGGTTTCGCTTATACAAAGTAATTATAGAGGTATGGGTTCGGGCATGGTACCACCTAAATTAGGATTTATGCTTCAAGACCGTGGCGAGGCTTTTACGTTAACACCTGGCAAACCCAATTCCTACGAACCGGGCAAACGTCCTTTTCATACCATCATACCCGGTTTTGTAACCAAAGAGGGAAAGCCTTTTCTGAGTTTTGGGGTTATGGGTGGTGATTTTCAGCCTCAAGGTCATGTGCAGATTCTTATGAATATTATCGATTTTGGAATGAATGTACAGGAGGCAGGTGATGCACCCAGGTTTGAACATATTGGTTCTTCTTCAGTCGTTGGTGAGCCTTCAAAAGGAAAAGGCGAAATTTTGCTTGAAAGCGGATTTGAATTTGATGAAATCAGAAAATTAATGTCTATGGGACACAAAGTAGGTTTTGGCGGTTACTACGGCGGTTATCAGGCCATCCTTTACGATGCAGAAAGAGGCGTTTATTTTGGCGCTTCAGAATCCAGAAAAGATGGTCAGGCAGCGGGATATTAATTAAACCAAGTTTTACAATAACGGTTGTAAAACTTCCCATACCGTATTTGCCACAATCTTGTGCCCCTCAATAGTAGGGTGAATACCATCAGCTTGATTCAACGAGGCAATACCACCAACATCTTTCAAGATAAAAGGGATGAAAGCGATGTCATTCTTTTTGGCGATGTCTTCAAAGAGTTGTTTGAATTCGGTGGTGTATTCTTGGCCCATATTGGGAGGCAACTGCATACCGGCAAGAACGATTTTTATAGCCGGACTTTTAGCTCGAACCACATCTATTATGGCTTGTAGATTTGAGCGGGTTTCAGCTAAATCTACACCACGAAGGCCGTCATTGGCACCGAGTTCCAATACGAAAATATCAAGGTCTTGTTTCACTACCCAAGCTATTCGGCTTCTACCTCCAGCAGTGGTTTCGCCACTCACCCCTGAATTAATTACCGTATAATCCAAACCTAAAGAATCTATCTTTTCCTGCACAACGGCCGGGTAAGCTTCATCGGTATCATCAAGACCATAGCCGGCGGTAATACTGTCTCCAAAAAACAGAATACGTTTCGTTTCAGTATGGGGCGTTACCGCCGTTTCAGTTTGTTCTGAAGAATTTTGGACCTCGTTCGTTTTTTCTTTTTTAGTCTCGCCACAGGAAAGTAGAAACAGGGCTATAAAAAAATAACTAAACTTTATGAGTTTCCGCTCCAATGACACTGGTAATTTAGAACGGAAATCTTTATTATGCGGCTTGAACATAAATGGTATTTAAATTAAAATCATGTCAAAGATATTAAAGATTACCGGTTTGGAGCGAACCTACACAAGCGGTAACAAGCAATTAACAGTTTTGCACGACATTACTTTTGATGTTGAGAAAGGACAGACTTTTTCAATCGTAGGACCCTCGGGAAGTGGCAAAACAACCTTACTGGGTTTATGTGCGGGGTTAGATGCGCCAAATGCAGGTTCTGTAGAGTTATGCGGACAAGATTTAAATACCTTAGATGAAGACGAGCGCGCCCAGTTACGTAATAAGGAAGTGGGTTTTATATTTCAGAATTTTCAACTGTTGCCCACGCTTACGGCCCTTGAAAACGTAAGCGTGCCTTTGGAGTTGCAAGGTGCTGCAAATGCGATACGGAAAAGCACTGATTTATTGGAAAAAGTAGGTTTAAAAGACCGTTTACATCACTATCCCTCACAGTTATCAGGTGGCGAACAGCAACGTGTGGCGTTGGCCAGGGCCTTTGCAAATTCTCCTTCCATCCTGTTTGCTGATGAACCTACGGGAAATCTGGATACCGAAACCGGTGAAAAGGTGATTCAGCTGCTACTGGATTTAAATAAAGAAAACGGAACAACATTGGTCATCATCACGCACGATATGGAATTAGCCAACCGCACCCAGCAAATATTGAAGCTTAAAGGCGGAAAAATAGTAACCAATCAACCTACTACCGCATTTTGAAGAACGCTACATCTAACGAAAACATACAGGCTCCTTGGCTTTTTAAAATGGCGTGGCGCGATGCCAAAGCCAGCAAAGTACGATTGCTCCTGTTCATGGCCTCCATTATTCTGGGCATTGCAGCGGTCGTTTCCATTCAGTTGTTCAGCACAAATTTAAAGGACAATATTCAGCGTCAGTCAAAAGCTTTGATGGGGGCCGATTTTAAAATTGATTCCAAACAAATACCAACGGAACGAGCACAAGCGATTATCGATTCATTACAGCCCGATGCACAGGAAGTCAACTTTGTTTCTATGGCCGTTTTCCCTAAGAACGGCGGCACTAAATTGGTAAAAGTACGCGGACTAGAAGGCGATTTTCCTTTTTATGGGGAAATAGAGACTGAGCCTTCTGACGTATCCACTACCTATCAAGAAACAGGTGGTGCATTGGTAGATGCTACGCTGATGCTACAATTTAATATGAAGCAAGGCGATTCTATAAAAATAGGAGAACTAACGATTCCTATTGCGGGTGCGCTAAAAGCCATTCCGGGCAGCACTGCAATTTCAACTTCGGTGGCGCCTCCGGTCATCATTCCTTATCGCTATATAGCGGCAACGAAATTACTACAATTTGGAAGTCGAAAAGAATATCAATACTTCTATAAGGTTCAAGATACGGTCAATCTAAAAAGACTGCAAGACAATCTGGAGCCCGAACTGGAATTGGAAAATGCCGATTTGGACACCCACACGAGCACTACGAACCGTTTGGGTAGGCGTTATGACAATGTGGGCAAGTTTCTGAACTTAGCTGCCTTTATCGCTTTACTCTTAGGGTGTATCGGTATTGCCAGTTCAGTACATATTTACATCAAGGAAAAACTGAAAGCCATTGCGATTCTAAAATGTATGGGTGCTTCCCGACTTCAGAGTTTTCTGATTTTCTTGATTCAGATTGCCGGAATAGGAGCTATTGGTGGTCTCGTTGGATCATTAATCGGTATTGGTATACAAGAATTGTTTCCGTATTTGCTTAAAGAATTTTTACCTTTCGACCTTGAAATTACGATTAGCGTTCAACCCTTGATTATTGGTGTGCTGCTTGGGCTTTTTATGTCCGTTTTATTTGCACTGCTTCCCTTGCTAAGAACTTGGTACGTATCGCCTTTAGATGTGCTACGGGTTGATGAAAATTCGTCTCAAGAGCCACAATCCATACGAGCAATGGTATTTGGGGCTATTCTAATATTCTTGTTTCTATTTTCCTTTTGGTTGATTAGAGATGCGATGTATGCTTTGGCCTTTGTTGGTGGCACTCTAATTACATTTGCAGTTTTAGCCCTTGTAGCTACACTTTTTATAAAGATGGTGAAACGTTTTTTTCCAAAGCATTGGAGTTTTACGGCACGGCAAAGTTTACTCAACCTATTCAGACCCAATAACCAAACGGTGGTCTTGGTCGTTGCCATTGGTTTGGGAACGTTCTTGATAAGCACCTTATATTTTACCAAAGACATACTGTTGGCTAAAACAGAACTTGGAGACACTTCAGAAGCTGCCAACATAATTATCTTGGATATTCAGCCGGAACAACGTGATTCGGTTGCACAAACTATAAACGGCAAAGGTTTTCCAGTACTCAACAATATACCTTTGGTGACCATGCGAATGCAAAATATCAATGGAAAATCCGTAAGCGAACTCCGAAAAGATACCACACACCAATTGCGCAGATGGATTCTCAATCATGAATTTAGAACCACCTACCGCGATTCCCTTACTCCTTCTGAAAATTTGCTGGAAGGCACATGGGCTCCAGAAATAAAGGAAGGCGAGCCTGTAATTATTTCTATTTCAGATAATTTGGCCAGAGATGCAAAACTGAGTATTGGCGACCCTGTGGTATTCAACGTGCAGGGGGTTTTGATGGAAACTACGGTGGGTAGTATACGCGAAGTGAATTGGGCGCAAATGCAGCTTAATTTCTCCGTGGTATTCCCTAAGGGTGTTTTGGAACAAGCGCCTCAGTTCAATGTTTTTACCAGTACTATTCCGGACGAAAAAGGCTCGGCACTTTTGCAGCGGGATTTGGTCGCTAAATTTCCAAATGTGACCATTATAGATTTACGGCAGGTTTCTACCTTACTAGAAGACATACTGGACCAAGTATCCTGGGTCATCAATTTTATGGCGTTTTTTAGCATTTTTACGGGCATTATCGTACTTATTGGCTCCGTTAGAACAAGTAAATACCAGCGCATCAAAGAAAGCGTACTACTCCGTACGTTGGGCGCGAAAAACAAACAGATTTTAAAGATATCCGCTTTGGAATATGTGTTTTTAGGTCTACTGGGGAGTTTAGTCGGGATTATTCTCGCCTTGATAAGCAGCCTGTGTTTGGCCATATTTATTTTTAAGGAACCTTTTGCGCCGTCATTTATTCCGTTTGTGGTGTTCCTACCAGGGATTACCTTACTGGTATTGGCCATCGGTCTCAGTAATATTCAAACGGTATTAAGAAGTTCGCCTTTGGCGGTGTTACGAAAAGAAGGATAATTAAGTAGCTTTTTGGGGATGAGCCATTTCTCTTATTCCGAAGATGCTAACAAACGAAAGCATAGCACAAAACAAACCTCATAAACTAGAAGCTTATGGGGTTTGTTTACTTTGTTAAAGAAATTTATATCGAAACACATCGCCTAAAATTTCTGTTAACTATTCAATTTCACTTAATCTATTTAGAAAAACGTCAACATATAAATTCTGCATTTCAGTACTTAAAAAAGAAGTTGATATTAAATGGATTACAGCATCTTTAGAATTATGAAAACGCGCAAAAACATTAGCTATCTGTTTTTTATTTAAACCAAGTCCGAAAGCAAAATCTACAAAATGCTGCTTTTTGAATTTTCTCCTTTTTCCGGCAATACTCAATGCCATATCCTCAGTATCTTCAGGGTTTAAAATAGCAACGTTTAACAAATCATATGCGGAAGATAAGGCCCAACCAGACGACGTATTAATCATAGAGAAATTTTTTAAATGCATATCGTTATTTCCTGTTAAGAAGCTAAAGATGGTCAACTCAAAAAATCGTAACATATCTAGTAGTGTGTTCTCAGCATATAAATTGATAGCTTTACCAACCTTCTCCATTGATCCTTTATACTTATCAAAAGCCTCCGTAATCTGAAACATATCTAACATATGAATCTTATTTCCATCTTTAGTCCTGTCAATTCGCTTTGTAATGTACGAGAGTTCTCCTGAGGCCAACCGTATCAATGAATGCGGTACAACATTAATAGTATACAGATTTGCCAATTTCATCGTTAAATGTTCATTTTCTGGCATTTCAGGATATTTTTTTGATGGTGGTTTAAAGATATAATTACCTCCTAATGCTCCTACTACGGTTAGCCGACTATCCTTACCCTTTTCATCCATTACAGACATAGAGAGCTTAGGTTGTACCCCAGGGACGGACACACTACGTTGAACTACTTGTTGAGCCAACTCGTTCATTTGGTTTAAGCTGTACTCTATTCTAGGTGGTTTTTCCGTTCCAAAAAATTCAAGACTACAAGATTCATGAAAATCTTCTCCATCTTCAATTTCTCCATAACAATACAAACACTTACTCATCATTAATATTTACAGGTTCTACGCTTACAGCCCCAATACAATTTTGGCAACAAGCCAATAAAAGTCCCATTCTGTCATTTCTGTTTATCTTCCAACTTTTAGTAGCGATATCGAGTAGCCATCCTTCAGGTATCAAGCCCTCAAAAAACGGAAATAATCGCTTATCTGTGTAACTTTCTTTTCTAACAGGAAGGTTAAATGTGATAAACTGATTGGGGTATTGTTCTGTATATTCATGATCGTAACCAAAGGTATAATCGCCACCATCTGTTTCCGTAAGCAAACCGCAGAAAATAGTATTATAGAATATTTTAGCCTGTCTCATTTTAACCTATCTCTTTTAAAGGAACAGCAACAAGTTTATGCCCAAACATTTTTAATACTTGGTTAACCTTCTCAAGATTCAAATTGGTCTTTCCTTGCTCTATTTTCCTTACTACGGTCAATGCAACCCCAGCTCTTTCCGAAAACTCCTCTTGAGTAAGGTTTACCTCCTTTCTACGTTCTTTTACAAAATCGGATAACTCTTTCATTATATGCAATTAAATATAATATAACCCAAAATTACAAAATTATATGCTAAAACATATAATTTTTAATAAAATTCACATTTTATATGTAAATACATATAAAATATAAACACTTAACTATAAAAAAACCCCGTAAGCTAATCGTTTACGGGGTTTTGTTTTTTATTAAAAGAGTAACCTTACTTATCATTAATCCGTTCCACCAGTTTATCATCGCTCCATTCACCACCGGCTACCAAATCGCCATCGGAATCAAAGAATTTACCGTTTCCACTTCGTTTGTCATCTTTCCATTCGCCTGCATATTTCTCTCCATTTGGCCAGTAGTAGGTACCGAATCCACTTCGCTTATCTTCCTTGTAAGCACCAATGTAATATTCCCCATCAGGCCAATAAAAAGTACCCTCGCCATTACGCTGATTACCTGACCATTCCCCCTCGTAACGGCTACCACTGTCTAAAAGAGCAATCCCGTAGCCATTAGCTTTTCCGTTTTTCACCTTACCTACATAATGCATTAAATTGCCTTTCGCACTTTTAAATTTCAGGTATTGCCCAGAAGATTTATCTTTCATCTGTTTCTTTAAACGGGCCAACTGTACTTTGGTTTTCTCCAATGTAAAGTTTAAAGAATCGTATTTACGAACCTCCCTTGCAGAAGCAATTTCGGGTTTTGGCAAACTATCCAATTCCGCTTTTACAGAATCTGCTTTGGGCTGTGTTCCAGATTTTGCTTCCGCCAACTTCTGGGCCAAAGCAATGCGCAACGGAATACCCATTTTATTCTCTTCCCTCACTTTTAAAGAAGCGGTGTACGATTTAATTGCGGAATCATACTGCCCCTCTAGCAACATAGAATCTATTATGGCCAACTTCTCATATTCGCTTAATTCATCGGAAATCTGCCCTTGCTGTACTTGGGCTTCCTCCAACTGTTTTTTAAGTGAATTCGATTTTATAAAATAAAACAAAGAACAGCCAATGGTAGCGGCTAGAATCACATAAGTTGCAATATTCTTTTTCATGGTTTCTTGGTTTTACGTTTTAAATACGGGTCAATCGTCTAAATGGATTTCTGGTAATTTCTTTTTCACCCTTCTGAAATCGGGGGAATAATACATATGGAAACGCATCGTCCACGTTTGTTTAAAATAGCCCGCATTGACCAAATCCTGTCCTTGGGAGTACATTAATCCGGCAGCAAAAGTCAGTCTTGGGGTAGCGATATAACCAAAAGTGGTCGTCAGTCGTAAATCTTCCATGGCACTGCCCACTACCTCTTTTCCGCTTTGCATAATCAGTTCCGCTTCCGGGGAAACGTAAAAAGTCTTTGGTTTTAGTTTGTGGCTGTTCAAAGGCACTTTTGCCCGGAACATATAACGCCATCTATTTCTGTAGATGTAATCACTGTTCTCCACAAAACTTTGTGTCCACCTATGTTCTATTCGGATACGATGGTAGATCATTGCGGTATATAACGGCTGTGCAAATTGGTACTGGTGCCATATACGCCATTCGGGAACCACGTTTCTATCTTCGGAATCCTCATCTGTATTAAAATTAATACGCACTACCCCACCCAAACTAAAATTCACCTTTTTAGAATAAATATACCCGATGGCGTGGCGGTTATAGATTTGTCCAACTTGACCAATAAACGGGGTTTCTTCCGTTTCTTGAAAACGAAAATGGGTCTGTGCATCCCAAAACAAGCGTTTCCCTATTCTTATTTTACCGTAGGTATTCACCCAAACCTTGGTGGTCGGGTCTTTGTATTGTGATGATTCCGGTAAATATACTTTTTCCTCTTCTTGCGCTGTGACGCTTCCGGTTACGACCAAGAGCGACATTACGAGCCAAATAAAATTATTTTTTCTGCTTTCCATGTCTAGTTCTCTTTGGCGGTTGATTGCTCATGAAGCAGTTTCATAATCTCATTGGGGTTCTTCTCCCTACGCAATTTGCGTTCTAGTTTTTTGGTATCCTCTTCCCTAAGTTTCAGCATACGATCGTTGGTATGCGTAATCTGCTCGGTAAGCTTTTTTGCATTCTCACAATCCACTTCGGTTGCTTGTTTTAGAAAACTCGGAATTAGTATTTCGCTGTAGGCGGAAGTAACTTTCTTTTTCACCCCTTCTTGCATCACCGTTGCCATAAAAGGATTCCAAATGGCATCTTCGTACAGTATTTTTATTTCCTCGGATGTAGCGGGAAGGGCACCAAGAACACCCGTTAATTCTTGTAATTCATCCAAGCACACTTTCAGCTTGTTACCAAAAGCCAATTTCTCCTCGGGGTTGTTCAGGGAAGCATATTCCCCTAGTGACTTGTCCGCCAGTTTTTTTAAGTTGTTCAGCGGCGTATTGTATAGCACCGGAAGCGCTGGCAGCAAAGAATCTATTTGCGTTACCAAAGTATCGTTCTCGGCAATCAAGTCTTTTTCTAGTCCGTTTAGGGCCTGTAATCGTGCCTCGTTCGTCAATCGGTCGGATAAGGACTCCATGAGCTCTTGCAAACTTAGCTTGGCGTATTCCGCTATTGCGGCGACGGTTTTTGTGGAGTTGCCATTAAAATTGAACTCACCGGTATTGGCCAATACAAATGTTTTAGTGGCCTGCGTACTATCGGTTACTACTTCAATATTCGTACTGGGTTTTCCTGAGGGCCACAGTTGTTGCATTAGCTTAGGAAGCTCCATATACTCCAAAATATCTTCCTCCTTGTATTTTGCGAAAGTACTGAGCGGTTGCAGGAAATCGGCATCTATTTTTTTGACCACTTCATATCTATACTGCGCATCTGCATCGGAGCGTCGTACTATATTCAAATGACTGTTATGTAAAAGGGTATCGCTTATGGATTTTGCCGTTTTATAATCTTGGGCAATTTGGTCAATATCTGATTTCTGCTGGGCATCTAGTTCGTAAAACGGGACTTTAACCTTAAAATTCGGAGTCAGTTCAGTTGGCCCCATTTCGTTTAGAATGCCGTTTAATTTTGCATAGTAACCGTCGTTCTCGGCTAGCAGCTGGGCAACATCACTTTTAAAATCAACGGAGTTTTCAGAAGTTATGGTTGCTTTTAAAAGGTCTATATATCCTTGGTTTAGAGCTATGGTTTTATAAGAATTATGCGAAGCAAAAACACTGATTTTTTTGGATATACCATCCGTAGTCCAATTGATTTCTTGTAGCAGCCCCTCGTCAAAAATCCAGTTTTCGGTATCTTCTAGGTCGTTAGATGCGTAAGATGTCCATTCGTCATGTGCTAGTCCGTTTCTTAGAAAGCGGCCCACGAGTACCGTACTATCGTTTTCCATCTGAAAACTTTGTTGGGGCACGCCATTTTTAAAATTGATGACACTACTAAAAAGTGTAGTTTCTACTTCTGAGGATTTAATGCGGTTTACTTCATACGACCATTTCCCATCGGGTTTGCCTTTTGAAAGGGCACCTCTACCCTCCTCTTGTTGACCACTGACCAATACGCGGTATTCATAACCTACAAGCTTACTTTCACTTTCTGTTTGAAACTCGCCAAACTGAAAATGCCAAGGTCCCGTTGGGGTGCCTTTATAAAACCTGCCTTCCATTAAAAAAGAAGTATCCGCTTCTTCCAATAAGGCATTGAGGTTGCTACTTTGTAATTGAAAAGCACCATCGTAGAGGGTATCTTGTTCCGTTACCACATAGGTGTAGGCAGCTTTCCCCTTGTAGGCGCCAACTTCTAGCGGGCCATTGTATTGTTGTTTCTCTTGACCATACGAATGGTAAAGGAACACCAGGGAAATTAAAAGAACAAGCCGTTTTTTAAAATAGATCATTCGGCAATTTTGGTATATAATTGGTTCGTCTTGGTAGTAAAATACGGAGCTTAGCCCTATATGGACGTTTGGCGGAAGCCTTTTTAACATATACGGAAACCTGTACGTCTATTTTTATGGATTTATCAGGCATTCAACAAGTTCCAGTAAAATAATACCTTAATAAATAGGGAATCAAGTAAATTTTAAAAAAAGAAAATAATTAATACAAATTACGTTCGTCAGTAAACTATTTCAGCTTTAAGAAAGAAAAAGAATTAAATCTTGTTTTTGAATAAACAGCTAGATGCGTTTTTAGATTACAAAGTATACATACATCAACGCCTTAAAAACATATGTAAATAGTATGAGCTTCCATAGAGGCATGTGCCTATTTGCAATAGAGGTCAAAATTTTTGATATGGTTATTATACTGAAATAAAAAAGCTGTAGATACTAATGTAACCATTGCAAAAACAACTATCACACCAAATAACGGATTCTGCCAAACCTTGCAAACCCACCAAAAAATACCACTTACACAAAATATCGGTTAGTCTATACAAAATTACAGAAGTCACCTGTGTGTTCTGCGTAAATTGAAAACACTATTCCCTCTACCGTACATCATCATGTAACGTATTGCACACTTTTGTCGCAATCTAACTACTCCAAAAAATGAATGTTCAACTACGTAGGGTCTATATCTCCACCGCAATTGCACTAATTGCCGCACTATTGTTACAATCTTGTTACACCACCCGTTTGGTAAGCACACACGGCGTGCCCATGCCTCCTGAAACTATGGAAGGCCAAGATTGGTACCGCGATAAAATGTACGGAGAATATACGGCCGTAGTAAAAACCTCCGTGCTTACAGATGGTATGATTATCAAAGTTCCCAAAGATAAATGTGAATCCGGAAAACTGTTTTCGGTTGAATTCACAGACACTTTTGGAGGCAACCTTTTGTACTTAGTGACTTTTGGAAGCCGTAGAAAAGTGAAGATAAAATATGTATGTATGCTACCTGATCTTTAATATTATGGCCAAGACAAGTGAATTATTAGTTGGAAAATGGGATACGCTGCACGAGAACGGGGCTTTTGACCTGAAGCGTCAATATATTACCCGTCACGAACACAAAGCCACTATGCCCAGCAGGGTGTTGCGCTATAACGATGCAGCGGAAGAAATGCAGCGATTGATTAAAAAATGTGAAACGGAAAACGAAGGTTTCCGCGCGTTCGGTTCGCGTTGGTCCATGTCCAAAATTGCGCATCAGAAAGATAATATGCATCAAAACAATTTGATGTATCTAGACCTTGAAATAGAGGAAGGCGATATGCACCCCGATTCTGAATACGCGCATAACAATATTTTCTTTTTTGAATGCGGAAGTACCATAAAACGCATTTCGCAAAAATTGAACGAATACGGTAAATCTTTAAAAACCACAGGTGCTAGTAATGGGCAGACCATTGCGGGTTGTATTTCCACCGGTGTACATGGGTCCGCTTTTGATACGGGTGCGGTACAGGATTACATTGTAGGACTGAACATCATTACAGGACCAAATGCTGAAGATAATGTGTATCTGGAACGGCATTCCCAACCCAGTTTAAACGATGCTTTTGCGCAAAGTATAAACGCTAGGGTCATTAGAAATGACGACCTTTTCAATGCCGCTTTGGTGGGTTTGGGGAGTTTTGGGTTTATTCACGGCGTTGCCCTAGAAGCAGACGACCTTTTCCTGTTGGATAGATACGTGCGACGAATTGATAAAAACCTGGCCCTTTCCTTATCCAAAACTTTGGACTTTGAGAATTCCGAGTTTAAAATTGACAATGAAGTAGATGAAAACGGAAAACCTAACCGACCGTACCATTATAAAATTTTCATTAACCCGTATGTGGACGAAGACCAATATGTGGTGGAGGCCATATACAAGAAAAAGTACACCCTGGCCTACCCGGACCCGTTCACTAAAATTGAAAAATCGCTTTATAAAGACCTTATTTATTTGCTGATTAAATTCAGTGAGAAATTCCCGAAAAGTATTCCGTGGTTTATAAAGAGCCTGCAAAAAAGTATTTTGCCAGAAATTACCAAAGACGAAGAAAAAATTAGGGCTACACTGTACGAAACCTTTTGGGATGCCGGCTACAAAGGCCCTGCTTTTGCCTGTTCTATGGGCGTTGCCATTGAAGATTCCGAAAGGGCATTGAACGCACTGGTAAAAATGACCAAAGACCATCCTATTCCCGGAATTTTTGCCATGCGCTACGTGAACCAAACCGAGGCCACTTTGGGTTTTACCAAATTCCATAAAACCTGCGTTATTGAGATTGACGGCATCCAATGGAATAAATCCGATAAAATTCCAAGTTTGGAGGAATATGGTCGGTTTATGATCGAAGCAATGCAAGCTGAAAATATTTCGTTTACCGTGCATTGGGGCAAAAGCATGGACTATGCATTTCCCGATCTAGCCCACCACATGTACGGCAACAACGTAGACCAATGGATGAAATGCAGAAGTTGGCTACTTTCCGAGAAAATGGCGAATGTATTTTCCAACGAATTTATTTCCACATTAGGTTTGGAAACGTATCATAATGTACCCAACGATTTTATTGAATCTTTGGATAAAAGCGGACAGCCCGCACATTTAATTACATAGCTATAATTCGTAAACCATACTTTTAGTTCATACCGATCAAGCCTCATCATTTGGTTCCTATCCTTTTGATGAGGCTTCTTTTTTTCTTTCCTTTTCAGTTTTAAACCTTGGTAAATGCGGTGATAATTCGTTGATAAAAATCAGGTATAAAATCTTGTGCTATCTTAAATAAAAATTCACTTAATGTCAATTTAACATATTGACAGTCAATAATTTGAGATTATAATAAAAAATACTGCAGATTATAAAGAATTTCCATCAAACTATACATAACTGGTTTTTTTTTGCCTCCTAGTACGGTACGTTTGTCATGTAATTAGAATACACAGATTCCTCCAAAAACTAGACTTGATTATAGTTTCAATATAACCATTGAAAACTTTGATCAATACTTAAAAAACGTAGTTGAAATGGAATTGGTTATTCAAACCGGGAGAGAAAACAACGACCTATGGAAAATCCCACGGGTAAAAACTTTACTCCAGCCGTACCATCCTGTTATTTCCGCAGATGTACTTTGTTTGGATGACAAATGCTTTCATTACCTAACGCTAAATGACCATGCCCCTGTACAGAAACTTATAGGTCTACTCATGGAAATAAAAGGCATTAAAGCTGCCTATCAAAAACCACTTGACTTCCCCCCAATGTAACAGTTTCTATTTGTAGAAGAAAGCTGTTCAAAAGTTAAAAAACACCCCCGCTCTTATTGGAAAATCAGTATTAACCTTGGTCGATACTAATAAAAAAGTCGACCTATAAATTCAATTTTATGGCAACAAAAAAAAGTAAAGTAGTCATTGATTCGCCATCGGGTTCACCACCAGAACTCATTGTCGTCTCAAAAAGCATTGAGGCACCTCATGCCGAGGAAGCCGAAAGTGCAGCAAAATCGAAATCCAAACCATCGGCAAATACCTTAGCAGGTTTTGTGGTGGGTAAAAAGCTACAGCTTGTTCCGTTATTCGCGGACACAGATGCAGAAGTGGCGGAACTGGTTTCAAAGGCAAGCCAAGAAGAAGGCGCCGAAGACCTTTCAAAAATGCGGCAATTTTATAAACTAGCAGCACCGGAAGGAGAAGACCTGGAAAGTATTGCAGCCTCATTGAACGAACTGGACGAAGTGGATGGTGCGTATGTTAAACCCGGTTGTCTACCTCCCGTTTATTTTGGTGATGACGGTATGGAAGCAGCACCTAGTGATGATGCACCACCCATTACCCAAAACCTAACAAACAACCAAGGGTATCTAAATGCTGCACCACAAGGGGTAGACGCGCGTTACGCTTGGACGCTACCTGGTGGACGTGGTAACGGTGTCCGTATTATTGATATTGAGGGTGGTTGGAATTTTAACCATGAGGACTTACGGGTAAACGTAGGTGGCTTACTTGGAGGAAACAACAACACAAGCGACCTACGTTGGCACAATCACGGTACGGCAGTATTTGGTGAAATGACGGGAGACAGAAACAGTTTTGGCGTAACCGGAATATGCCCGAGCGCCAATGTCAGGGCTTACTCTATTTTTGGTGTGGGGAGTGCCAATGCTATCAGAAGAGCAGCTGATAATCTCCGCGCCGGCGACCTTATGTTAATTGAATTGCATAGAGGAGGACCTAACTATCCCGGTGGAAATACGCAAATGGGCTTCATTGCCATTGAATGGTGGCCAGATGACCTTGCGGCCTTGCAATATGCCACCAATAAAGGTATCATAGTCATAGAAGCGGCTGGAAACGGGTCTCAAAACCTTGATGCCGCAATCTATAATACAAGACCTAATGGGTTCCCATCCAGTTGGCGAAATCCGTTTCGTAGAACTGCAGGTCATGATAGCGGCTGTGTTATTGTGGGTGCAGGTGCGCCGCCTCCTGGCACTAATGGAGGAAATTGGGGCGCTGACCGTAGCCGCTTAGGCTTTAGTAATTATGGTTCTTGTGTTGATACCCAAGGTTGGGGCCGAGGTGTTACTACAGCTGGTTATGGAAATGTTACGGGCAACAACCCAAATAATAAGAATGAATGGTACACAAATTCCTTTAGTGGTACCAGTAGTGCTTCACCTATCGTTACGGGTGCTGTAGCCTGTTTGCAAGGTATTCAAAAAGCAGCAGGAAGGGCTATGCTTACGCCTCGTAGAGCTCGCCAATTGTTGAGAAGCACAGGTTCCGCACAACAAGCAGGAGCTAATCCGGTATCTCAACGCATTGGTAGACGTCCAGACCTAAGGGCATTGGTTAGAGCTACGGCTTCCCGTAGACCTTGGTGTGGAGTTCAGTTCAATGGTAGTGTACCACGTAATGCTACCCGCAGATGGTTTACCCATAGCTGGCCTGATCATTACCATGTAATCTGGACGGTAGTTCCAACAGCACCGGCCATTGACGGTTCTGCTCAGATAGAATTTGAAGTGAAAACTACAAGACAGGCTTTTGGGCTGATCAAGTATTACATAGAGATCAAAAATCTTAAGAATTATACGGTAAACGTACAAGCACGTTACTGTGTAGTTGCATCATAAAAACAAATAATATTAATCCGGAAAGGTCAAAAATTTAGCCTTTCCCTAAAATCTAAAATTATGAGAGTAGGTGTTCAATTTACTGGCAGTGTACCTAGAAATAGTACACGTAAATGGTTTACCCATAGCTGGCCGGAAGCTTGGCATGTGGTATGGAATTGTGTTCCGCAAAGTCCGATTAGGGATGGAGGCGCACAACTGGAATGGAAGATTCAAGTCTGTAGACAGAGTAGTACTAAAATCAAGTACTTCATTGAGGCCAAAAACCTTACGGGCTCAACCCTTCAGTTTGAGGCGCGATACGCTATAATGAACCGATAAAAATATTTGGTAACACTAAAAATATATGAATTATGAACATAAATATTAATATCAACGATACGTCTGATGCTACCAGCAATACTGCTGAAGACCCTACGGAAACTACAAGTGCCGTAGCCGATGCAGGGCTTCCACCCTCTGATGTAGCAGGCACATCTGCAGACGACCAGAATTCAGGTGATACGGACGCCATTGCTTCAATGGAAGATGGGCATGTAGATATTGGTGGTCCACCAGAATGGCTCCTTCAAGCAATGTCCGAGTCAACTTCAGAAGAAGACGATGCAACCGCCGCTACCGATGAAGATATGGACGATGGCGGAAGTGGTCCCGAACTGGACTAATTTCCAATTTAGAATTCTTGACCCGTATGGTGAAAACTGTACGGGTTTTTGTTTTTCACAAAAGCTGAATGTATTGAAAAAGCTCTGATAACCAAACAATTAAAACCTCAAAAACACCATTTATACAAAATCAACTACAATCCACACAACGCCGAACTAGCTAGGCATCAAAATCACTAATTTAAGATTTTACTTACTGAACGGTAAGCACATATTTACAGTAAAAGGTTCCCCTAAAAAATAGAAACTGACTATACACGACCATTGAAACTATGTTTCAATTGGCACATAGTTAAAAACACACGATGGTCTCCATTGTGAACACCTCATTTTCTAATTCTTATTGCAGAACCCATGCCCACCACGTCTTCTTTAGGAAATTCTCTACGTAAACCCTTTACAGCAAATAAGCGGCTCTTTACGTTACTTACCGTGGCTTTTATAATTATTGGGCTGTTCTTTGCTATTTACTACTCCCACATTAAAAATAACGAGCACCATTATCGCGAGTCTAAACTTCACAGTTTAGATGCCAATTTTGACATTATTACCAAGCAACTCAATAATGATTTCCAGAAGTATTATTCTACGGAGTATGATTCCATTTACTCCAGTAAAGAAGTAACAGCCGAGCTTAGATCAATTTTTTATAACAAACTAAACAACTCGCAATGGAATGCCCTCTTAAATAAGGTCAGTAAAATTACTCCGTCGAAAAGTATCATAAAAAAACTCACTAAAAATGAAGAAAAAGATGGAGCTTATTCGCTATTAAATCAAAGAGATTCAATTACCAAGAACAAGATAAGACCCAAAGTCTGGAGAGCTCTTAAACAAAAAATAAGTGAGAGTACACCTTTTGACCAAGAGTTTGATGAATACATTGTCGTTTTTAAAAAATCCGCAGAACTAGATCAAAAGAACCAAACAGATTCAATTATAGAATTAAGCTCGCTAAAGGGGCGGATTATCTTACCTGACAGCCTTAATAAACTCAATCCGTTTAACATAGGCATGTCTATTGGCATTCCAAAGAACGATGAGGTTTATCAGCTTTTTGGACGTGAATATACCTATGAAACGGACCTAGATACCCGCGTACATTATGATATTCAAATTTTTGGACTTGTGGAGACAGAGCGTTACAATGAAGCCGTCAGAAAATTAGATCCCTGGATAATTGCTTTGCTCACCACGTTCTTACTTCTTGGTCTTTTTGGAATGCCCTATTTTAAAATGCTCTTTATTGCTGAAGATGAACGCCTATCCAGTAATGACGTTATTTTGTCTGGCATATCTGTAATTATTGGTGCGCCCGTTTTAATAATCGTGTTCTTCTCTCTCATGAACCATTATTACGACTACTACTACAAATTTCCGGACAGACTTGATGATTTAAGTGAAAAAATAAAAACCCGTTTTGAAGCTGAAAACGCAGCCAATGTTACTACACTTTATGAGATGTCGCTCGCCAGTGAAGAGCGAGCTAGAGATAACAGCGACAGTCTGTCTATTCGTATTTCAAAGGCCAATGATGCCTTTCGTGAAAACCACAAGTTTATCTCTAAAATAGATACTGCCACCGGCGCTGTAAAGTATCACATAAGATTAATTGATAAAAACAACATAGAGAACACAAAAAACCTTGGTAGCCGCCCCTACTACACGGATTATGTTAACGCTAAAAACCTCTGGTTCCTAGATACACTCGCCCATAAAATCAAATATGTCATGAGGCCCGTGGTTTCCATTGAAGACCAAAGCGAGGAAGCCGTTTACCTATTGAAAAATGAACGAGACTCCATCTCTGGTTATAGAGTGGGCGCCGCTCAACTAAAATCTTTGCATGAAGCCATTTTACCCTTTGGCTTTCAGTTTGCCGTGGTAGATGAAACTGGCGAAGTCTGGTTTCACTCCAAAAAAGGAAGAGCTACCCTAGAAAATTTTCTCTATGTAAGTAGAAACAAAGAAGAAATAGAGGCCGCCATGCTGGGGCGAATAAAAACAGCAGGCATGGTCAATTATAGAGATAAAGGGCAATTATATAGTATTAGACCCATAGCCAACACTAATCTTAGTGTAATTGCCCTGTATGATATAGGACTTCTTCGCACCAAAGTATCTGAAGTTTTAACCCTTTCCTGTATTGGTATTGTATTGGCTCTGATTTTAATACTGATTATCACTATCCTTTCGCTCATCATTAGAAATCCGAAACTAGGACTCTATAAATACGACCGATTCTTATTTGAGTTTTTAACTCCAAAAAAAGAGTTGAGAGACTCTTACATTATTCTGTCCTTCCTTCTTACGGGACTAATTACCATTGCATTTGGCATTAGTTTTCTTATACCACCAACTACGGCCTATATTCTATGTCTTCTTCTTGGTATCTATTCCTATTTAATCATATTCTACACGTTGCACCCTCATAGAGGAAACAACGATTTTAAGTTTAAGGTTCGCGATATTCTACTGTTATTAGCCATAATTTTCCTCAATATTCTCACTTGTAAAGTCAATGAAAATGAGATTAAGTACGTGCTTCCTTCCTTAATTCTTCAGTTCATTTGTTTAGCTGTGATTTACTTTAATAAGTCATCAAAAAAAACAAAGTTCATTACCAAAGTTCACCATAAAGTACATTCCATAATTAAAAATGTGAGTGACTTTAGCCGACGTAAAAACAGGAACATACGAATTGGCTACAGCTATTGGTATGCCCTATTTCTATTCTGTTGGTTGCTTCTGTCTACCATTTTTCCAGCGTATTTAATTTTTAAGAATGCTAAGTTTTTAAATGACCAAATATGGACAAAGACGGATAAGATTGATATGGCCAGACGCTTCATGGATAAAGAAAAAGAACTGGAAACAAGTTTCCCTGCCTTTACCGGTCAAGAAGATGAATATGCTAAGCTTCAAGAAAAACACTTAAGTGAAGGTCAATATCACGAGACGTTTACCCTAAAGGAAACAACAAGTACCAAAACCTCTAAAAACACCCCAAAAAACACAGGCCTAGAAAATTTCCTATGGCACATACGCCCTACTTATGACGCTCGCATAGCTGAATTCCAAGGAATGGTTTATAAATATGCGCATGATTTATCATGGGTTAATGAAGAAAACCCCAACACCTTTTATCTAAATTATTTAGACAGTAATAAAGCGATTTGCATAGCGGACACCAGTCTAAAAAACTCATCGGACTCTCTACCGCCTAAATTCATTCTTTTAGTGGTCATAGGTCTTATTATTATTTTGGCTATTCTATTTTCTTTGATTTTATTTTTCTCGGATCGTTTCTTCGCTTTTCGGTTCAGGCATTTAAAACCTAACGATTTTGACACCAATCAGGAAGAAGACTACATTGAAAAATTTGGTCAAATTCTTCACGATGAAAAATCAAATTCCGGTTTACTCCTTATTGGACCTCCTTTTTGTGGAAAGCAAACCTTTGCCAAGGAAATTCTAACAGATGCCGGTTACCTGAGAATAGCCACACTTTCTATGTTACAGCTCGAAAATATGCCAATAAACTCTGACATTGGGGAGAATCTGGGCATCCTTTCCAGCAGCTATCAAAAAGGACAAAATGATTTTCATCATGAGGATTATGAAGCCTATGTAATAGAACATTTAGAGCATAACATAAAATCGTTTGACGCCAACCATACCAAACTCCGGATTATCCTATTTCTTATTTCACAGCGAAAACGCATTATTCTTGTCTCTGAAGTATATCCAAGCCAAATTTTTTCTATGTATGAGTCCGCTCAAGAAGAAGCTGAACGTTCTTTGGGAAGTCTTCAAGACGACTTTAATTCATGGCGTAATATTTTAAGTGCGTTTCCGCAAATCTTAATTGGCATTACAAAAAACACTAAAAAAGTATCCAAACAACTCAATTTTGGCCTCCAAAGTGCTCAAAGACCATCTTCAAATGATATTGATATTCTAACTGATGAATTGGGGTATAGCAAATTCCTGCCCACTTTGGCGCCTGTTATATTGGTCAAATCGCTTTATGATACGCCATATGCTGTAAATCAACCGCATCGCTTAGACCGGCAACGCATGGTAATGCATACCCAAAACTTAGCGCATGGCTACTATAATGACATCTGGAACACCTTACCTACACGTGAACGCTATTTATTATATGATCTAGCCAAAGATGGTTTTATGAACATCAAAAATAGGAACTCGCTTTTCTCACTAATGAAAAAAGGTTTGGTGGTATGGCATGATCGGCCTAAGATTTTCAATTACAGTTTTAAGAATTTTATCATGACTTCAGTGTCATTAAATGAAGCCTTACGACTAGAAAACAAGAACCGCGGAAAAGGGACTTGGGCCAACACACGCATTCTATTTTATCTGCTGATTATAACTGTCATCGTGTTCATTGGTCTAGGGAAACCAGAGCTACTAAAAGATTTTGAAACGCTGGTTGGCACACTGGGCGGACTAGGCGTATTAATACCTCTAATAAGTAAACTATTGGCCTCTGGAGGTCAAAAATTATAATAACTAAATACACACATCATGGGAAAGAAAACAAATTCCAAAAAAGAGCTATTCGCTCAAAAAAGCAAAGAAGAAATTATGAAGAACGGGCAATCTGGCATACACAAGTACGGGGATAACTTTATTTGTGCCACGGACCGCTCGGGACATTCCACACCGGGTGACCGATCTCCGCTTGAAATTTTGGTGGATGCCAGTGAAGGGTTCATTCCCCTTTGGGCGCAATACCAAGTGCTACGTTGGACTTTTGACGAAACTGCCTTGTATTATTATCAGAATGCAGAAGGTATAAAAACCTACGTTAGAGAGCTATTGGGTGAGGCCTTACTGGGTTGGGGAGAGGCAGTACCCGTTCGTTTTAACGAGAATGCGGACAATTCAGATTTTCAGATACACGTTTCCCCATCCGATAATTGCAATGCCCATGGATGCGTTTTGGCAAGTGCCTTTTTTCCCGATAGCGGAAGACACCAATTGGTGATATATCCAAAAATGTTCGAGCAAAGCAAACAGGAACAACTAGAAACTATGATGCACGAATTGGGGCATATTTTTGGGCTTCGGCATTTTTTCGCCAAGATAAGTGAGCAGGCTTGGCCTTCCGAAATTTTTGGCGAACACAAACCTTTTTCCATCATGAATTACGGTGCAAAAAGTGTGATGACCGAAGAAGATATCAGGGATTTGAAAAGACTCTATGAAATGGCTTGGAATAAATGCCTTGTTGATATTAATGGTACGCCTATACATTTAGTAATGCCTTTTCATACCATCAACACTGCTATTGTGGTATAACAATTCAAACTTCATACTAAAAGAACCATTATGAGAAAAGCAATTCCATTCGTATGGTTTCTGTGCTTCTATTATTTTTCAATGGAGGCACAGGAAACCATTACGTTCAAAGCCGATTTAGCAAAAAAAGAATTAGAACATGTAGCTACGGACGACCTGAAAGCGAACCAATTTTATGATTTGAAAATACTAGGTGTCAACACTGCTTTTGTTGCGGTTGTGGTTACAACTACAGATTACAGTTTAACCTCTAGCACACCGGGTCTTCTAAAATCGCTTTTACTTAAAATTCCAGATTCGGGTATTTTAGGTTTTATATCTCAAGAGAGCGATGCCCCAAAATATGGGCTCATCTATGCCCAATCTATGGAGCATATTAAAAAACTGGATTCTCTTACGAAACGTTCCAATGCCCTTTATGAAGTCTCCAATGACAATGCCGAATTTAGAACATTGGACATGGTGAAAGGCATTCAAAAGAAGGCCCAACTTCATTTACGGAAACTCAACCAAGTTTTCAATACAACTGCAGATATACTGCAGCCAAAAAAGGTAGATTATGATGTACTGAGAAGCAATGTGTCCCAATCGTATCATTACATTCAAAGTGCTAAACACTATTATAAAACCCTTCTCGAGAATTCTGACCTGAGTATAGATTCTAGTGTAGCCAATGAATTGATTTTATATTCTTCAAATTTGGAGGTGCTGAGCGAATCTATTGATTTGGAAACCAGTTTAAGGTATTTTGATTTTCTTGTGGGTTCTACGGAGATGAAGAACTACGAGCAATTTCCAGAACTGCTAAAGGCATCTAAAGACGTTATGGAAGCAAAAATAACGCTCATCAATACGTTTACGAACGATACTATTTTTACTAAAAAAATCGACTTTTTTACAAAGAAAGGTGGTTTTAAGTTCGATTTCTCAACGGGATTCTTCTATAACAACCTCAACGAAAAGTCGTACTATTTGGAAAGTCAAGATGATGGACGAAACCGAATACTAGAAGAAAAAGGAAGTAATTTTGATGTAGCAATTGGAGCATTGGCACATTTCAGTTATCAATTTAAAGCTGGACTACGAGGTGGAATAAATGCCGGAGCAGCGGTATCACCTCTAGACGGCATTACTCGATATCTATTTGGGGCTGGAGTATTAATAGGTAGAGAGCAGCTCATAGGTTTAAATGCTGGGGCTTCGTTAGCGCGACTAGATGTGCTCTCAAATAGCGTGGAAAGTGAAAATGGAAATTTGTACGTTCCCGCAGAAATCACCTCAGCCCCCACCTATAAAAAATCGAAATGGGGCATCTATGTTGGGCTTACCTACAACCTCACCAGAGAGCGAAAAAAATAAAAGCTAAGTATCCAGCTCAGGATATAATTTTCTTGCTTTTGCAGCTATACCCTGCAATTCGCCTGAAGACATTTCCATTTCCAGACCTCGATTTTCCATTGACTTTTTTTGACCGCCTTCCGCTTGCATGATCATTGCACCAAGAACGAGGCCCTTATTGTGCTCCGCTACTTTCTCGTCTTTGATTTTTTCCTTTTGTTCCTCTACTTCTTTCTTTTCCGTTTCTGCCTTTTCAGCTCGCTTTCTATTTACTTCTTTTCCGAATAGAAACCCCACCGCAGCAAAAACAATGGCCTCTACTCCTGAAAACAAATAAATCAACCGGCTCCAACTAGGGTCGCCGCTATCAACTTTTCCAATTAAAAAATAGATAAAAATGCCGTAGGCTATAAGAACGGCAAGTGCAATCATATTTTCAAAAGTGAACCAACCTTTAGGATTGGTAGCTGGTTCGGGAAAGCTACCTGTAGTTACTTTAGTTTTATCTGGCATAATGAATCTATTTTAAACCAATTCGGCTTCCGTGCTTGTCTCCCCTTTTTTGGGCTCAGATAAGCCCTCTAAAAAACCACGTCTATCTAAAAATTCACGCCCGTTTTCATAGAGTATGCCTACTACCACCTCATTTAACTCTTTCTTTTTCTTAGTAAAATCGAACAAATCTTTGGCTCCCCCATTCACCTTCTGATATTTCTTGGCAGCAACCGGCAACCATTTCATCAAGCATGCTTTTAAATTTTTGAATTGGCGGCTATCACTACATATATTGGACGGCTCAATAAAAGCATCAAAATCACTACCTATACAGATAAATTTTTCCGGTGCATCCTGAAATTTGGATTTTAAACCAATCACAGCCATAATATGAATGATATTAAAACAAAAGTTTAACGGATGTACTTCTTTCTTGGAAGGCTCTAACCATGACTCTTCCGCTTGTATTTCCTCTACACTGGCATAATTTATTGATTTAATACTGGTGTATGGAAAGTAATGGATAAAATCTGGTGTGGTTATAAATTCGCACACATCTTCTTGAAGTTTAGATTTTGTGCTGTATCCCAATATATCCACATCCAGCCCCACTCCAATAAGTCCGTTGCTATTGGCAATTTCAATAATATCTTCATCCATTAAATTAATGGTTCCGGGATGAAAACTGAATTCCGTGTTGGCATCAGCACCCCAATATCCTGCTACTTTGGGTTTTGTGTATAGCTTAACGGTCTTTATTCCTTGATCTACGTGATTCGCACATTTTTCAATTTCAAGATTGTGCTTCCAATCACTTATGGAATACCCTGTTACACCAACGTGAGAAGCAATCAAGGGAATTTTACCAAAACCTTCTTTCTCTCGTAAGGCGTATAAATCTTCCCTGGACTTCAGGCTTAAATGCTTGATGTCTATCAATACGCCTGCATCATCCTTTTTTTTGGTAGGCGCTTCTAATTTATAAGCTGTTCTAACAACTTCTTCCCCTAATTCACTTAATCCATTCCCAAAAGGATAAAAAGACGGATGCCTGAGGTTTTTCGTTCCATAAGCATGTGTCGCCAAATGTTGCTCCGGTATATGCGTTAAGTGGGTAAGGGTTAGGTACAGTATATCCAATCCATATTCGCGGAATGTTTTATACAACTTTTTAAGTACCTCCTGTGGTTTTCTATTGTCTTCGGAAATGGCAAAATTAGGATCAAAAAACGGGTCTTTTTCCAATCCCTCAAAACTATCATAATCAAGGGCATTCCCTATTTTTTTCATACAAAGATTATGTCCGCCTTCAATTGCGAACACCAAATTTGGCAACGCTTTTGATACGGCTTCTCTAGTATTTTTAGAAGGCCTGGCAATAAGATTTAAACTTCCTTTTGTGTGTGGCTCCCTATTTTCTAAATTTCTGTTTTTTAGATATAATGCCACCTCTTTCAGAAACAAATTTAGATATGAAACCTCCCCTTCTTTAATCGCATCAAAATAGGCATCATCCAGCGGTTTTTTGAGGTAGCTTTTTAATACATCGGCTAGAAACCCTTTACTGGAAGCCATCCCAAATTCTATAGCGGCAATAGCGGCTATGCCGTACCGTACAGGAGCCTCATTCAGGTAATCAATGCAACATTGACTTTCAAGCCTGCGAAGTACATTCTCATCTGTATAATCTTTAAAAGCTTTGGTCATACTTATGGGCATGGTGGCTGCATTCGCTTTTTTTGAATGCGACTCTTTTGGCTTTGGTGCCAAGTGGTTTTTTGCCATGGGATGAAAATGAAGGTCAAAATAATTATCCATGATTTTTGCTTTTAATTGAAACTTTCAAAATATACTTTTAGTAATCTTTCCGTTTGGTCTTCATCAAACTGACCATAACTTTCAAACACCTTGTTTACCGGTCTTCCCGTCATTGCGGCCACACTTATCCGTGCTCGTTCTGTTAAGGCTTCTCCAACTTGTTCGCTTTCAAAACCGGGCGTTAGTTTTCTACGTGCGGTGTTCCATAAAAAATGCACGGTTTCACGAACGCCTAAGTCCCATTCTTTGCGACTCTCCTTACCTGCATAAGCATTCTTCAGCCCTTTAATTTCTTCTGCGGTTACTTCTTTTGCCAATAAAGCCGTTACATCTAAAATCCCCGCCCCAAAACGCTTTTGGTCCCATTCTCTATTATCCACCACATCCTGGGCAGATTCTTTTAAATGCTTCCGAAACAACTCAACAATTTGCCACGGTTTCTCTATGAATTTGTTCAGGTTTTTAAAGTTTTTAGCTTTCCATAAAGCCGCAGCAGAAGCCACATGTGGCGTTGCATAGCTCGTACCCGAACCAAATACCATTATGTCTTCTTGCTTTTTGTTCTTGAACGGCACATACACATCTTCGCCGGGTGCCGTTATATCTACCGCTGGGCCGTACGATGTATACCGCCAAGGTTCGTTATTTGGGTTAGATGCAGCAACGGCAATAGTACCCGGATACACTGCCGGAGCAATTACGGATTCTACCATATTACCTGCCGCACATACCCAAATAACCCCTCGTTCATAGGCCGTTTTGGCAATACTATAAATCATAGGCCTCGGATAACTGCCCATGCACATAAAAACAACATCTGCATTGGCGTTGATTGCCTGAGAAACGGCATTGAACAAATTGCGCCCTCTACCGATTAAAATCACGGATTTTGAAATCCGATACGGAATTACCTTTACCAATGATTCTTCTTCCGCAACGGCAACCCCTTGATTCCCGTCATTTTCAATTCTGCCGTTAGCCCTGTTCCCCATAATTATACTTGCGGTACGGGTGCCGTGACCGGGTTGTTTTAAAATGCCCATGCTCATTTCATCCCTAGCATCTTCCCCATCTATAAAATCTTCATCCTGCAGTAAGTTGTAGCCTCCCAAAACCTTGGAATGGTCCGTATAGCCCGTATCTAATTGTATCAGTCGTATTTTATCGGCATTTGCTTTTAAACTGTCATATGCTTTAACGTCCTTCAGATTGTTCGCGTTTGTCGCATTTAGATTCCACTTTCTATATTCGCCACTCTGCCCTTTTGGGATAAAATCCTTTACCAAACTGGCATTCGCCCATCGGATTTTAAAATCACCTTCACTCTTGTCCCAATCTGCCGTGCCGTCATCTAGAGATTCTAAACTTTCATTACCTGACCAGCGCCCATAATGCCCGGGTTTGATATCCGTAGACATTTCCAGATCGGGCGTACAGGTATCTATTTGTGGCAACCCTTCCAGTTCTGCCGCCACTTCCCATGGGGTTTTATCGGATTGCACATGTATGTAATAAAAAAGCCTGTGGGCCTGTTCTGTAGACATCGGGTACAAAGGCTCGCTAAGCACCAGACCGGGAACCAAACTGGCTGCGTTTTGCTTCCAGTCGTTTTGCATTTCTTTGACTCCGGATAGTTGTATCTCAAAATATAGGGTCTGATCGGTTGTACTTTCGGAATGGTTCATAGCATACTGTGTTGATGGTGTAGTTCTATTTTCGGTATGAACAGGAGTTGAACTCACATTTGTATCTAAAACACTGACCAAAGACGACTTGTATTTTTCCATTGCTTTGCTAACAGGCATTTTTGCTATCATATTCAGGATACTACTCACACGAATACCTTCGTTCCCCATCCAGTCTATCATATTATCCGGGTCTCCGGGTTGTACTACGGACCCGTCTTTTCTCAGCCATTGTCCGTGTCTGTTTTTTCTGGGTACGGCACTGTGGTGTAGCGCTACTACTTCACCCGTACCCAAACCGAGAACCATACTTCCCGATGAACCGGGAAGCGTATCCGATTCATAGATTAGAAAGTCATCTTTAAGCACCAACATGCGAATGTCTTTCATTACAATTTTCTTGTAATCCCCTTTTGGGTGTTGCACAATGGCACAGTTCTCCCCATCTATAATTTTACCCAGTTTTTTATCTAATCGGGCGACAGGAAAATTACTGATCGGTGTTCCTTCATTGGAAACTTTCTCCACCGCGACAATGGTAAAATCCAGACCGCTATACGGGTCACCAGTATCTTTTTTGTAATGCGAAGTCATAAAGAATTCCTCTGGTAGCAAATTGAAACTTTCCGATTTATTGGGGTTTCCTTGCTGGTCCAATTCGTAGTTAAATTGAATGGTAGAATTGCTTGCCGTTTCCGCCGTGCCCAACACATGATTGTTGGTAAGGATAAGGTTCGGGGCTATCAAAAAACCGGTGCCGTGCCCTGTGTTACCCAATCTGGAATTGGTAGTAATTCTACCCACGGCCCTAGACAATTCTACGATACGCTGAATGATACGGATATCCTGAAAATTGGCCTCTCCATTAATGCGCTCCAATGCTTGAAGTTCCGCTGTTCCCTCACGGGAAATTCGGTTGTACAAGCGCTCGGTATCGGTTTGTATTTCAGATAGTTCCACCTTTCCTTGGCGAACATGGGTTATATCTGTTTTTATTCTATCAATGTCATTTAAGACACTGGAATAATTAGCATAGGACTCTTCGGCCAACTCCCTTAATTTATCATCCATGATGTACAGCGTTACAAATGGTTATTTTTTAATTTTCAATCAACTCTAAATCCACAGCATAATGGTCCAAATCTGCTTTGTTCAATTCATTGGGTGCCCCCATTGTTATAGCTTCCAGTTCTGCATAATCCAATACAAAATCTTGGTATTTGGTAAAAAGTCCGTTTAACATCTCTATGAACTCCGGTTGCGGAAAACAGTCCGTTTTATCCGTTCTTACATGGCAATGCGTCCACACACCAGGTGCGCCCGTTTGTGCTTCTTCACTTATAGCAAACCAAGAACTGCTATATTTAAAATCTCTAATGGGTACATCAAAAACCTTAGCTAGCGTGAGTAGCAACCGCTCACATTCTGCGATTTGCTTTTCGGTATATTTCTGAAAATATTGATGTCCTCTCCACGGCGTGTTCAATTGACAAACCTCAGATTCCGGCACAACTATTTTCTTGGAATTACTCTGAAAGTAAAACTGACCGTCATTGCTTTTTTGAAGCGGACCTAAAGAACAAATCTCAATCCCTATTGATTTTTTGTTGAGCAGTTTATTGTTGTTCAATCTCGTTCCCAAGTGGTGTGCCCAGAACATTTCATTAAAAGCCCTGTAGGTCACCCCATCAAACATATCATCACCATCCAAGGACCTTCTTCCAATAACAAAAGAGGTGCCTACCCTGTTTAAAGTCCCCGGTTTATTATCGTTTTCCCACCAGCCAATAGTATAATCAGGTCTGTGCAGTCCTGCAGTATGATGCAAGTAGATGGTATCTTTCTCTGTGTATTGGTGCATCCACTCATCATCTTCAAGAATATAATCTGTGGTACCCCAGCCAAAATTATAGCCGGTAAGCATTAATTTCTCCCATGTGTTTTTGCCTACAATACCATCTACACCTAGAAAATTGGCACGTTGAAACTGTACCACTTTATCATGTGTAAGTGCATCAAAATCGGAAGAAATTTCCAGTGGATATCCAGACCGCCCCAATAGTTTTTTTAAGAATGAAACGGAGGAATTAAAACTGCCTTTACGCAATGTTTTCATTTTTTGAATTTTAGAGTTAGAAGCGTATTTCCTGAATGACCCTACCAATTGGCAACCCCATCTATAAATTCTTGATACAGGTCCGAAGACTTATTGGGGCAACCACCGTAATTGTGAATGCCCACACCAATACATCTATTTCTCAACAGCGGGCTTCCACTTTGCCCGCCAAACGTATCTGCCTGATAAAAGAACCTACCATTTTCCTTTACCAGATTATCGGACATTTTATATTGAAACAATCCATTATCACGGTCCGCAGGATACCCGCAAATTTCAGCTATGTTCGGGTCTTCCATGGCAGGTGTAATAAAACTACAATGACTCACCTCTTTACTGAGTTTAATAGCACCCATATCATATCTTGTAGAGGCATTATCTATCCAACCTCTAGTGGCCATAAGTTCCACAGCCTCATACCTACCATACGGTTCTGCGAGTCCACTTTTACCGGGAATGGCAATGATGGAAGTTTTCCAACCTCCAGAAGATTTGTTGTAGACGCAATGTCCGGCCGTATATAAAATGTTTCCGGCCACCAGCCATCCAGAACCCACATAATTCAAGCCATTACTGGCTTTCATGTACAGCTTACAAATAGCCATATACGGCATTTGCTGAGTTGCTAATACTTTTTGGCGCTGATCAATTCCACAAACCGTTTCGTTGGTTAAATCTTCATTCCGCTCAATCCATGATTCGCTGGTTATCTCTTTCTCGTTTATTCCCTGGTTTTCTTCAACCAGTTTATGAAAAACAAGCTCTTTTTCTATTTCTGTTGTGATTACATCTCCCATGTTTATAAATTGTATTGGTAAAAGTTCAGTATGTTATGCTCACAGATTGGAGCATCAAAAACATTCTATATTGATAACAGGGGGGAATTCTCGGAAAATCCGAATTAGCAATTCGGAATAAATGGATACATCTTATTAAAACAGCTATGTGATAATGATTTTGATTTTAAATAATGAGATACAAATGACTACCTCACTTCTATCAAGCCACATTACTTATATAAATCTAACAATCAACTGTTTATATGGAGTTTGAAAATGTATACATGGTATGAATTTACGTACAAATGACAAATTCCACTTAAACTATTCAAGGTTTTCTGCGCATAAAGACGACCCCTAGCTAAATTTGTACCCCCAAAATCTACATTCTAAATCAGGTTGCAAATCTCCTTTTACTAGAGTAAAAGAAAAAACAGTACTTTAGAAATACAATTACGCTTACTTGTATAGGTGAAACTCACTTTTAAAAATTGAATATGAAACAAGCAATTCATTCCAAAATACTGCTTCTTGTTTTCTTACTATTGACTATTGGTTCCTTTGCACAGCAGCAAAAAGACACCCGGGCAAGTAATGTGCCTCAAAGTGCGAATGAAGTTTCGTTTACCTCTGTTCTCAATGCTCACTTAAACGCTGTTAGCACTAAAAACTTAGAGGCTTAAAAGCATCCCTATTATCCAAAAGACATGGGAACTGAACCAAATAAACACACAAGTAAAAGAATAGAAGTCCCTGAAAATTTTCAGGATATTTTTACGCATTTCTATAGAGCTGAAAACCGTTCAGAAAAACCCATTACCAAAACGCTTGTTCCCAGCTTTCAAATTATTATGGTTTTTAGTTTTGGTGCGCCTATTTCATTTGTGACGGAACATGAATCTGAAATTACTATTGAAAAATGCCTTGTTCTTGGCCCCATAAAACAGGCTTTTGATTATACCTTACCTGCTGGTTCGGATATGTTGGTCGCCAATTTTAAAGACGATGCCTTTTATAGGTTTTTTGGGAAGGTGATTTTATCCGATTACCTACCCACAAATCCAGATTCGCTTTTAACCGAAAATTGCTTTACTAACCTCTGGCAACTCATTAAAAACGTAACCCCAGAAGAGCGTGTAAACCTCATTCTAGATTTTTGCAAACCCTACTTGAAAGAGAGCGAAACAGCTTTTCAAAAATTAGCTGATTACACCAACGACTATACAGTCTTTAACCCTATTAAAATTATAGCTCAGGAAACCCAACAGAGCGAAAGAACCGTTCAGTTAAATCACAAAAAATACTTTGGGTATACCGCCAAGGAAAAGAGCCGGTACGAGAAATTCATAAAAGCAATAGAACTGTTACAAAAACAGTCCTCAAAAGTAAATTGGTTCGCTATTATTGAGGCTTGCGGTTATTACGATCAGAGCCAACTAATACACGACTTCAAACACTTTACAGGCCACACCCCTAACCAATACCTCAAATTTCAACAGGATATTTGTCAAACGGAATAGCATTTCGTTTTCTTACAATTACAGCCCAAAGGACAGGGCTACATTTGCTTCATCAATCTAAAATATTTATAAAATGAAGCATCTTATTATCTACGCCCATCCTAATGCAGGCAGTCTAAACTTCCATTTAAAACAAACCGTCGCACAAACCCTAGAACAGCAAAATCACGAAGTTGTCATCAGGGATTTGTATAACCTCAACTTCAACCCTATTCTGTCTTTAAAGGATATGTCTGGGCAGCGCAAAGGAAAGGTTTCAAAAGACGTCAAAAAAGAACAAGAATACATTTCCTGGGCGGAGCACATCACTTTTATCTACCCGATTTGGTGGACCGGAATGCCTGCCATAATGAAAGGATATATAGACCGTGTTTTTAGTTATGGTTTTGCTTACCGCTATGATGCCGGGGTTCAAAAAGGACTTCTAAAAGGAAAGCGAGCAACCATCATCAATACCCATGGCAAATCACAGGCCGAATATGAAAGCATTGGCATGGACAAAGCCCTTTCCCTAACATCGGACAATGGTATTTTTGCGTATTGCGGATTTGACATAGCAAAACATTTCTTTTTTGACCAAGCGGATAGGCCATCGCCCCAGCGCGTTCAAGAATGGACGGAGATACTCATAACTTCATATAAAATATAGCCTTAATAAAGGGGTTCAACTTTATTATAGCTATACTTCGGTTTAACTTTTACAAGCTAACACGGGAGACCAAAATCCATAATATATCAACATGAGACTACTATTTACATGAGTACTACTTACCCCAATACTTTTTCCGGTGCCACCGTATCAAAATTGGAGAAGTGAAGTAAATAAGGTGTAAACTCTGGTATGCCAATCATTAGACATGGCATAAGTTTCCTCCCTATTCAACGCTTTTATTACAGTATAGCCTTTAAATTCCGCTACAGCCCCGGGGGATTCACCCCAATAGAATTGAACAACTTCGCTTTTGCGGAGAAAAACTTGTTCTGTACGGCGTTCCTTTTGAGCTCGGCATCTATGAGTTTGCTTTCTCTGGAGTTCACTAAAAACAAAGAACTCTCCCCAAAACCGAACTTCCGTTCTTCGGCGGCTACCATGGTGTTGTAATTAAAAACCACATCGTCTATTAAGACATTTTGTTTTTCAAAGGATTCCAGTTCCCGGTACAGGCCTACGATTTTGTTTTTGATGCGAATCTCTGCATTGTCCAGCTCAAACTCGGCGTTCTGTAATTTCAGTTTTGCCAGTTTTAAATCGCCTCGTTCTTTACGGAGAAAAAGAGGTACGCTAAAGGCCACGCCACCTTTGTAGGCCTCGGTGGTAAGACTGGAAATGTACTTTGGTTTCTCGGTCAAGAAATTATATTGCAATTCTATTTTCGGCAAAAGTTTATTGGCTTTTAAACGCTTTTCTACGATAAGCTCATCGATCTTATACCCTAAGGATTTTAACTTTGGGTGGTTCTCTATGGAAAAACTATCCAAAGGCATGCCCATAATTTCTAAAGTGGTATCTATTTCACCGGCAAGATTTAGTTCCGGAACAACATTTTCCTGTAGCTCCACGGGCATATTATCGCCCATCCAAAGAAAATTGGAAAGCTCCAACGCACTTTTTAGAAAACGGACTTTTGCCTGCTCCAAATTCAGCTCACGATCTTGCATGGCTATTTTAGCCTCTACCGTATCAATGGCAGCGACTTCTCCTACTTGAGCGCTCTTTTTCACCCCTTCAAAACGGACTTCGGCATTGGTCAAAAAATCAGCATACACTTGGGTATCCCGGTAGGCATGCAACCAATCAAAATAGGCCAAAGAAGCCTCAAAAAGAACCTCGTTTACCTGTAGATCACGCTCCACCAATGAACGCTCCTTAAAAATCTTGGCTTGCTTTAAAGTAGCCATACGCTCATTTATCCACAGCCCCTGCCCTACCGAAACAGATACGCCTGCACTGTACAATCCGTCTGTGGGTACGGTCTGATCCGGATTTAGAAAATCACCTTCGTTTTGCTCAAAATTACCCTTTAGTTCAACGCCGTACCAAGTGGGTATTTTAAAAGTGGCGTTCAGGCGGTCATAATACTCCGTTCCCTTAAATTCCTTTCGGTCATAATCTACCTCAATTTTAGGATCAAAACCACCGCGTGAACTCATAAGAGTGGCCTGCCCCATACCAATATTCAGCTCGGCCTGTTTGGCTATGGGATGGTACTTTTTTACATACCCCAGATATTCGTTAAAACTCAAAACCACCTCTTCGGGCTGTTGGGCTTGCGCACCAAAACAGCATACAACAAAGAGATAAAACAGTAATTTCTTCATCATTTTTCCTTTTTAGCGGTCGTTTCTTTTGGCTGGTAATAGTTAGGTGGGAATCCGTTTATCTGTCGCCATAGCTCAAACCAAATCGGTACATCGTCTAAAAGGGATATGGTATTGGCACCGGAACCAACGCGAATATCCTCTGGCCAGGGTTCTGCTTCCGGGTCATCGTCCGGAGCGACCAATACACGGTATTTTCCGCTGACATCTATAAAGGTTTCCACCGCTACGATTTTCCCTGCAAACGTTCCGTAGGAAGCATTGGGCCAACCGCTAAAAACAATAGCGGGCCAACCATCAAACTGTATCCGTACTTTTTCGCCTACGTGTACCAATGGCAGGTCTATTGGGGCCACAAAAGTTTCCACGGCCTTTTCAAACTCGGACGGCATAATACCTACCAAGCGATCACCTTCTTTAAAGTTCTGACCTATGCCACCTTGCACCGCTTTATTGATAAAACCGCTCTGGGGCGCCTTTATATAGTACATACCGGTACGCACCTCATAATTGGCGTATTGGTTCTCTAATTTGCTTACCTGTGCTTCCGAATCAAACTGATTGGATTGTGCGGTGTACATATCGCTCTGCGCCTTGGAAATCTTATCCGTGTATGCTACGGCCACGCGGTTAATTTCCATGGTGGCATTGAGCACATCGTTTTTAGCGGCCAACAGTTTATTTTCCTGAGAAATAAGTTTGGCCTGTGTTTCCTGTAGCTTCAATCTTTTTGCCTCCACATCGGTCATGGCCTTTAGGCCTTCTTGCTGCAATTGCGCTATACGATCGTATTGCCGCTGGGCAATCTCAAGATTGGTACGTGCGGCCTCCAAGTCTATGCTATCGCTCTTTACCTTTAATTTGGATTGCATCAGTTTGTTTCTGGATTGCTCCAACTTTAGACTTCGCTCATTGCCCAAAGCGGAAATCTGATTGTTAAGTGCGGCTACCTTGCCTTGGTACGACTCAACGGACATATTCTTTGCCGCTATCTGCTGCCCTGTCCGTTCCACCAAACGTGGGTCAAAATACTCGTTCTTTACTTCGGAAATGTGTAAAATGGTATCGCCTTCTTTTACGAAATCCCCTTCTTGTACGTACCATTTTTCTATGCGTCCCGGAATGGGCGACTGTATGCTCTGTGGCCTGTGCTCCGGACTTAGCGTCGTTAGGCTACCCGTACCCCGCACACTCTGCGTCCACGGTAGGAACAAAAGAATAAAGCCAAAAAGCGCGGACCCCAACAAGAACCGGTTAAAGTGCTTGTAGTGCCTTTGGTGAAACACCTTTTCGGTAGATTTATAACCTGTAAGATGTACCGTTTTGTTGATCGGATTGTTAGATATATTCAGCATGGTTTCTTAGGTTATGGAAACAAGTTGCCCCTGGTTCAACGTAATTATTTTTTGGCATGCCTTTACCCATCTTAGGTCTTGGCTTACGACTACCAGCGCCCACGGGTTTGACTTATTGGTCAAAAACTTCATGATGCGTTCCGCTTCCACCTCATCAAACTGGTCCAAGGGATCGTCCAATAAGAGTAGTTTTGGCATGTGCACGATACTACGCGCCAAGACTATTTTTCGTGCAATGGTATAGGGTATATACTGCCCTTCCGGATAAATCATAGAATTGAGGCCGTTGGGCTGTTCCTTTATGAACTGTAGCAACCCAATATTCTCCAGTACCCAATGCAGGTCTACATGCGGGACGCGTTTATCCCCTAAAGTAATGTTCTCCAAAATAGTACCTTCAAACGGACTTTCCTCTGGAATGCACTGCCCTAAAAACGACCTGTAGTGGTTGGGTTTAATTCCCTTCAGCGAAAAATCATTCGCATAAATATTACCCTCGGTGGGTTCAAAAATACCCGCGATCAATCGTAACAAAGTAGATTTACCGGAACCGTTCTCCCCTATGACCAGTTGTCTGCTTCCCGGTTCTATTTTAAAAGAAATATCATGTAGAATGTTTTTCTTCGTAGCCGTACCAAAAGAAATTTTATCCAGCTCTACCGTTAACTCGTCATCATCCTTCAGTGGTTGCTCACCTCCTTGGTTCTCCAGTTTAAGGTCTACGACCTGTCCTATTTTTTCAAGAGAGGTCAACAGGTCATAAAAGGTTTCAAAACCACGTATCAATTTTTCTACGGAGGTAATCACCAAAAGAATAATAATCTCTGCAGCTACAAACTGCCCAATGTTCATTTCTTGGTTCAGCACCAACAAGCCCCCAATGGCAAGCAAACCGGCCGTTACCAAAACCTTAAACCCGATCATCTGAATAAATTGCATCAGCAATACCCTAAAGTGGCTTTCGCGAGATTTTAGGTATTCGGAAACTAGGTTATCGTTTTTATCTACGGCAAGACTGGTACGTCCGGATAGTTTAAAACTTACCTGCGAACGTGCCACTTCCTGAATCCAGTGCGCTACTTTGTACTTTAATTTGGATTCCTCCAAACTGGTATCCATACCTTTCTGCACCGTAAAACGGAACACCAAGTAGACCAATAACAGCAGCAGAATACCATAAATGATAAAAAACGGATGGTAGAACGAAAGCAGTAATAAGCCAAAAAGAATCTGCAATAGGGCTGCCGGTACGTCTAGCAAAAGCTTGGAAAGTCCCTTTTGAACCGTAATGGTATCAAAAAAACGGTTGGCCAGCTCCGGCGGATAGTAGTTGCGCAGCTCGCTCATTTTAATTTTTGGAAACCGATAGGTAAACTCAAAAGAGGCGCGCGTAAATATTTTCTGCTGCATGTTCTCTACAATACGGATCTGCATGATTTGCAAAATACCCCCAAAAGCAACACCACCGGTCACTAAGACCACAAGAAGTATCCATGAAGAGCTAATTTCCGCACCTTGTATAAGGTTGATAATAGTCTGAATACCCAACGGAAGCGAAAGATTCACCAAACCCGCAAAAATGGCGTAATAAAAAGTTTGCAGTACATCTCGTTTATCCAGTTTTAGCAAGCCCATAAGGCGCTGCCAAGAGGTCAGTATTTTTTTAGCCATTCGGGTTTTTATTTAAAGAATTAAATACCAGTTGTGTAAAGTAGTCGGTTGGGTCGCCATTTTCATGGCAATCGGTCAAGGACTCAAAATGGTCCTTTAAAAAATGTTGGTGCAAGGAGCCTTCCAGCACCGTGCTGGCCAAACTGTTGGGGTACGTATAGTTGCCGTCTACGTTTTTGATCATCTCGCTCAAACGGGTTACCAGTCTTTTATAGATTACAAAATAACCCTCTTTGTTTTCTGTATCTACTTCTTTGGTAAGGTAGGATTTAGAATACTCGTTAATAACGATCTTGCTTAAAAGTACCTCATTAATATGAGAGAAATCAGAATCGTATTTTGTAGCACTGGTTACGAGCGCCAATGCTTTTTTTAGCTTTTCCTCCGGGTCTTGTATGTTGTGGGTGGCGAATACCAATTTGTACTCTACCCAACCCCAGTACCAAGATGTTAAGTACAGTAGTAATTTGTGCTTGTTCTCAAAATAGCGGTATACAGAACTTTCATTACTCTTTATCTTAGCCCCCAATTTTTTAAAATTGAAACTTTCAAAACCCATAGCATTGATCATGAGAATACTTTCTTCTACAATGCGCCTTCCCAAAGTAGTAGACTCGGGGTCTTTGATATATATTTTTTCGTTGATGCCGATTTTAACCGACTGTAATAATTTATCCATAGTGCTGAGCTTATTAAGTTGAGATACTACTTCATTATGCTTTGTTGAGCAAACACACTTGCAAATATAATAGTAATACTATCATATATTAATAGTTTAACTTTTATTTTTAACTCAATTACTATTATTTATGGTTGTAGCACTGTTATTTAAGAGGATGATAAAAAAGAGGTTGTTTTTTTATGGATTCATCAACAGCGTCATACGTCTATAAATTCGTACGTTTTGTCGAATAACTGACAGAAAGAAGCAATTGTAAAACGGACACTTGCCGTATCTCAACTTAAATATTGATATTTAAAGTTCTGTACGAAAAATGCTCTGGATTTTGAAAGTGAAATTGAGCTATAGTATAGAAGTCTACCCCTCATTTGATTACAGAGATAGATAATCAAAGAGAGAGTTTTAATAAAACTAGAATTCTCATATTCTGGATTGGGACCGAAAAATAAATATAACATGAGTAAAGTAAACAACGAGGTTAAAGACAATTATGAGCTTCTACAAAAGTTGACATATGGTCCGAAAAATCTCGCTACTGATCTAATTATTTTACAACCTAAAAAAAACAACCTAGATTGGTTAAAACAGTCAGCTAAAATTGACCATTTAATAATTGATGAAAATATCACTTTGATAGTTGAAAAAAAACTATCGTTATATAAATATGGAATTAAATTACATTGTCCAAATTTCACGGAAAAACCATATTTTCGATTTGATTCTGATGGACCTGCACATAGAAACAAAACAGAATTACCACTATCGGAACAAAAAATTACAACACCTCATTTTAATACTTACGATGATAAAGGACAAGAATTTGCTTATAAAAGTGATGCTTTAAAAAGCGAAGAAGATGCTAAAGCCATTGTAGAAAATTTGGATTTTGGAATTAGTCATTTTTTCCATGAAACGAATATTGAAACAAATGGAAAAGCAGAATACCCAGAAATAAAAGTTGATGAGCCAGAGTTATTTGAAATTGAACCTGAGACTGACCCATTAAATGGAATTGATTTTTTAGATTAGCGGAATGGATAAATTGTTAGACATATTTAAAACAATTAAAGATGATTTCTGCTCTCTCACAACTTACAAGTTGAGAGGAGAGAGCTTAGAAATAATCACGCCATTTTCTACTTTGAATAATAAGTTTGTATCTGTTTTTATAAAAGAAATTAAAGGTAAATATGTGATTTCTGATGCTGGATGGACTGACTTAAACTATTATGATGTTATCATTAGCAATGAATCTGATGATATATTTGAACGGATTTTTACTTTTTATCAACAGAGTTTTGGAATTTCTACAATTTCTGACAAAGCAGGTACATTACATTATTTCAAATCTTGTTCAAATCCAAGAGATATTCCTGCAAATGTTTATGATTTAGCAAACTTTGTTGTTGGAGCTGTAAATTCTTTAGGTATTAGATATAAAGACGAGAAGGAAGAAAAAGAGAAAGAAACATTTCGAAAAGACGCTAATACTTTTTTGAAAGTCAATTATAATGACAATGTAAAACTTCAAAAACCTCTAGACGATTTACAAAACATAAGATTTAATGCAATAATCACTAAAAACTCTGATATATATTTAGTGACTTATGTAACTGGAAGTAGCGCATATTACTTCGCAAATGATCTAAGAAAAACTATTGTGAATTTTGAGATTTCAGAAAAATCAAAATACAGAAGTTTTATTCGAGAAAAAGTATCTATCATAAATGACCAAGCAGAAGGTTATCATCCTGAGAAGTTAAGAAGTATGATGGATTTACTGAATGAAAAGGTTACACAGGAACCAATAAAATGGTCTGAAAAAGAAAAGATTTTAGAAATAATAAAATAAAGTATATAGGCCAAAAATGGTAATAACAACAAACAGAGTTAGGTCTCTTTACAATGAATTGACATACACAATTTAAAAAACTTTTCTTATATCTTCTTAGCTCAGTAAATCTAATTTTGAAACTAGCTAAAAGTGTATTGCGCTACATATCAAAAATGAAAATTAAAAGCACGATTACCTATTTAAAACCTGTTTCGCTTTTAACTAGGCTTTTTGGAGGAATTGTATTTTTATTCGCCTTTGTAGTCATTATATTTTTCAATTATTTGTTTGGTTTTTTCATGCTTTCTTTTAGCATTTATTTAGCAGCTTCAGAAGGGTCACAGATAAATTTTGACACGAACAAGTTCAGAAATATATGGTCTATTTTTGGTATTCATTTTGGTAAATGGGTAGCCAACCCTAAGTATGAATATATTTCTGTTTTTAAAGGAAAACAAAAGCAGCGTGTAAACTCTCTAGGTGCGTCTACCTCTTTTTCCGACGAGGTATATTTAGTCAACTTATTTCACGATAGAAACCAGCACAAAACGTTTTATAGAACCTTTGACAGAGAAGATGCTTTTATAGTGGCGCAACATTTTAAACTAGCCATGGACCTTAATATCCTTGACGCCACAGAACCAAAACAGAAGTGGTTGGATTGAAACTAAATTCTCTTTTGTACACTATGCTTACATTAATACTTTTAAAATAATAATTCTAATGACGTACCACGGATTAGCCGAGAATATTTTAGAACAAAATGACAAACCATTAACTGCCAATGAAATTTGGAAACTTGCTGTTAACCAAGGTCTAGACGATCAATTAAATAGTTCCGGAAAAACTCCATGGGCTACACTAGGGTCCAGATTATATGTAATTGCGCGAGATAATCCCGACTCTCCATTTAAAACTGTTGGGAAGCGACCTAAAAGATTCTATTTAAAAAACAAAAAATATAATATAGATTTCAAAGAATACGAAGAAGGAAAAACCGAAGAAGAAACGGACATTTCCTTACCCAATCCCGTAATTAGTTATTTAGAAAAAGACTTGCACCACTTCTTAACTCACTTCGGATTCTACAATTTAAATTGTTATTGTAAAACAATAAATCACTCAAAATCTGAAAAGAAAAGCTTCGGAGAATGGGTCCACCCTGATATGGTTGGCTGCGTCTTTCCAATTGATGAGTGGCACAACGAAGTCTTAGAATTAAGTTCTGCTGTTGGCAATACCTCTGTCAAATTTATTTCTTTTGAGTTGAAAAAAGAGTTAAACCTTTCTACATTAAGAGAGAAATTCTTTCAGACCGTATCAAATTCGTCTTGGGCTAATGAAAGTTATATTGTGGCTGCTGAAATATCTCAAAACGAAGATTTCCTATCGGAACTAAGCCGTCTATCTAGTTCTTTTGGTGTTGGTGTAATCAAAATAGATGTTGAGGATCCCAATTCTAGTAAAATACTATACTCAGCTACTAACCGTGAAAACTTAGATTGGGAAACAATGAACAAACTAACCGTAATGAATAAAGATTTCATGCAGTTTGTAAAACGAGTTAGAATTGATTTGAAAAGTAACGAAATACGTAAAGAAAAATACGATAAGATTTTAGACGAAGAACAACTAGATAAACTAATAAAAAATTAATTACCGATATATAGTTTATACTAACTCAAAATTTTAGTACATATTTTTGAATTTCAGGATAGAAAAAATAAGGAATTACATGATAAACAGGTTTTTAAATGCAAAACATTGGCAACTATTCATTCTTATGTTTGGAGTTCCAATTTTGCTTCAAATAATTACTATGATATCAGTGTTTGCGAACATTGACTCCAACGGCACTCCTGGCCAAGCAGGAATGTTGAATATGATACTGATATTTCCAATTATAATGTTCCTGTATGCTGGGCTTTTTTTTGGTTGGTTTTGGTCTATTGGAATTGGATTGCAAAAATATATTCCAACTGACATTCATATGAAAATCAAAAAGTTCAAAATATTATTCTTCATTCCTCTAGCATATATTCTTTTCCTATTAATGGTTATAGTAGCTGTTTTTTACGGAGTATCATCTGGAAATAATGACGTCAGCGGTATACTTGGAAAATTGCTGTTTGTTATTTTTCCATTGCATCTATTTTCAATGTTCTCTATATTCTATCTGCTATATTTTACAGCGAAAACAATCAAAACGATTGAATTGAAACGAACGGTTACTTTTAGTGATTTTATAGGAGAATTTTTTACGATTTGGTTCTTTCCAATCGGGATTTGGTTCATACAACCGAGAATAAATGAAATAGTATCTAAAAAAAATACTAACAACAATATCACCTAAAACAATTGCTGTTTTTTTTACTTAAACGGAGGAAGGTATCACTCAACTCTCTTTGCACAAACCCGTTGAATTTTATTATAAACTGTACATGAACCTACTAGATTTCCTTTTCGGCAAAAAGAAAACCATAAACGACCCTGTTTTAGGTATTATAAAAAGTGAACGAATTAAAGGTGAGAACCATACCAAATCATATACATGGTATGCCGGCTATTTGATACCCAATGCTCTTGAAAAATCTTCGGTAGTCATGCAAGGAAACAACAGAGAACCCAACCCTGCGCAACTCACTGAGATAAAATACATCTTGCACAACTTAGACTCGCTCTATCTAAAAGTTGATGAGAAATTGGCCCATGAAGCCAAAAACCAAACTCCATCAGAACGGGAAGCATTTAAAAATTGGAGAAACTTTTTATTTCTTGGGGCTATTCATCCCGCCAACTTAGATACAAGTCTAAATTTTGAATTAGGCTTTGACCCCATTGATGTTAAATCTAACGGGTACATGAGTTTTACGTATTCTAATAGAGAAATAATTGAAATGGATGGGGAGGCTCCTAAATAAACATGTTATAAATGAAGCACTTGATAACGGCGTAGTTTTTGAGAGTCTCATTATCATGAAAAAAGCCCTACTTCTTTCTTTACTTTTTCTTTTTGCTTGTTGGTTCGCCAATGCGCAAGATGCTCCTATCTCAGAATTTGATTTGTACGGCACTTGGCTATTTGAATGGAATGACCGCGAAGACCCGCCAGAACGTTTGTATTACTCCAAAAGAATTGATTCTGAACCCATTTTGAGTGAAAATTGGATGAGCATATCACTTTTGGCCCATAATGCATGTAAAACTGGAGAAAGCTATAGTGGTAATGGATGGTGCGCAACCGGTACAAGTACTTCCTCAGCAACCCTACTGTATTGGCTCTACACTCCCGAAAATGAAACTGTACTCATTTTTTCTAACAATGAACCTGAAAAGAAAATGAGCAAAACGGAGCTTGAGAAAAATACCGTTTCCAACCCAGAGCTATGGACGGAATACCAAATTGTAAGAGTACCCAACAACCAATTAGGTTTGAAGTAAGTTATGCGGAGGACAGCAAAAAATCAGGAGTCTAGAAACAATATTTCTTGAAAAAATTCTCTTTGTTCACTTAAAAATATACTTTCTTTTTATACATTCTATTCTAATCACAGTCGGCTTTTGGGAATCTAAAAACAACTCCCTATTCTTTAAACAAAATAAGTCTGCTTTATTCTTAACTGACTAAATTTTAAGATTATACAACTAAACCCATTGCCAATTAAAATAATATTTAGATATTTGTCTAAATATATAAATAACTGATGAACGAAATATTTAAAGCGCTCAATGATGAAACCAGAAGGCGCATTATAGAACTGTTGAAAGACAAGGATATGAATGCCGGGGCAATCGCGGAAGAATTCAATATTTCCAAACCCAGCATTTCGCATCATCTAGATATTCTTAAAAGAGCGGATTTAATTACGAGCGAGAAGAAAGGACAGTTTGTAGAATATACCTTGAACACCACCATTCTGGAAGAGGTATTGACCTGGATATTAACCTTAAAAAAATAAAAGATGAAACTATCATTAAAAAAAGAACTTCCGAATATTATTATGCTGTTATTACCGGCCATCTATATGGCCTACATTTGGAACGGCCTGCCACAAGAAGTACCCGTTCATTGGAATTTACATGGTGAGGTAAACAGATTTGGCAGTAAATTGGAGTTGGCCATAACCACCTTGTCCATGCCAATTATAACGTATGTCATTTTTCTTATCCTACCCTTTATAGACCCCAAAGGGCAGATAAAGCAAATAGGTGCCAAATACGGCAACTTGAAACTTTTCATAGTAGCATTACTTTCTATGCTCGCTATTTTTATACTGTACAATGCTAAAAATAGTCCGGAGCTAAGTCCGGAATTCATCATTCCTCTACTTGGAATCCTGTTTATGGTTTTTGGAAATTATTCCCAGACCATTAAACCCAATTATTTTATTGGCATCCGAACCCCATGGACACTGGAAAGTCCGGAAGTTTGGAAAAAAACACATCGTTTAGGAGGGCAAATCTGGTTTGTAGGCGGCCTGGTAATTGCAGTTTGTAGTATGCTAATCCCCAGTGTTTATAGTATGAAAATCGTAATAGCTTCATTTCTGATCCTAGCACTTATTCCGGTTATTTATTCTTACTTGTATTTTAGGGATATCAAAAAAGTCGTGTAATCGCTTACGCTATCATTTTACCATCCTCTAAAACATCAATAAAATTTAAATTCCTGCCAGACGTTCTATTATAGTAAAGGCATTTAAGAATCCTTATAGTTTCAAGAAATTTCGCGTTGGTGCACCTATATTTTAAACCATTGCCCCACCCTTTTGTCTTACTTAACATAAAATCTACAAGAAATGAACTTTATAAGACCTACCGCATTCCTTTCGCTATTGCTAGCATTACACAGTTGTAGTGACGACAACAACACTGCTGACGAGACCGCGGTTATAGACCCTACGGAAGAAGCCTGTACTACAGACCAAGTTCTGAATAGCAGTAGAGGTCCCTGTGATGTAACCTTGCCCTACGCTTCTGAATTTGAGGAATCTACTTCAGAAACTACCCGCACCATAGCTTCCAATTCCATACCGGAGCATCTGGTGGGACTTTTTGGTGGGGGTTCCGGTTCTTTGAACCCCAATGCTATTTCCGAACAATCCGAAACTTACGAGTTACCATTAAACCCCAGTGAAGCGAATGATTTTACATCGCTTTTAAATCAAAATACAGGACCGCAATATTCTTTTGGTGTGCTATTAAACGGCGTGGAGTTAGATCCTGTTGCTGCAGAGCCCTTTCCGCATGAAGGTGCTTTGAGCGCTAATGTAAATTGGGAATGGAACTTAGAGGCATTGAACGTAAACCTTGGGTTGGATTGTAATAATGCACATGTACAACCTACGGGAAAATACCATTATCACGGTTCGCCTATTCTTTTTCTGGAAAACTTAAGTATTCCCGATACTGACATGACCATGATCGGCTATGCCGGAGACGGTTTTCCCATTTATTATAAATATGCCTATGAGGATCCTACCGATGCTTCGTCTGCCGTTATTGCCATGACACCTAGCTACGAATTAAAAACCGGAGACAGACCCGGAGATGGTGTTACGGCTCCTTGCGATGTCTATAATGGTATTTATTCCAACGATTATGAATATGTTGAAACCGCGGGCATTTTAGATAGGGCCAATGGAAGAAATGGGGTTACGCCAGAATATCCTAATGGCACGTACTATTATGTTATTACGGATGCCTTCCCCAGTATACCTAGGTATTTTAGAGGCACGCCTTCGGACGATTTTAAAATAGGACGTTAAATGAAATATAGTATTCTCCTGCTGCTATGGAGTTTGTCTTTTTCTGCTTCTTTGGCACATGATCCCAATGAGGCTTTTTTTAAATTCACCCAAACGGAAAATACCATTGAAGTAGCGGCCGAATTCCCATGGACGTTGAGAAATGCGCTTCTTGCTTACAAACCTTCCTTAAAAGAGGCGGTGGATAACCGTGATTTTGAAACTACCTTTTTAGAATACTTAAGGGAAAATCTTATCCTAAAAGATGAAAATGGCGTGGTACTGCAATTGCTAGGTTTTGAAGAACTGGATAATAACCAACACGCCCATCAAAATACCTATAACATCACTTTTAAGGGAACAAGTCTTTCTGAAGTAACGAATACTACTTTATGTAACCTTAACGGCAATCAGGTAAACTACAACACTCTTGCTCTAGGTAAGAACAATGAAACATTCCAAACCGGAAACGAGAAGGGTACTTTTCAATTAAAAAAGGAAAACAATACTCCGTATCTATTACTTTTATTGATTCCCGTGTTTTATTTTTTTTATAAAAAATTCGGCAAAAAATCGGTTTCCAACTAAAATTACCGATTGTTTTGGTTGTGTAATGCTGGGGTGCTTTTTGGGGTAAACGGGTTTGCTTCTACCCGCTTCTACTATCCGTAGAACCTAAGAATCTAGGGACCTGGTTTCTTGAAAAAACTCTCTTTATCCCCTTAAAAAATATGTGCTCTTTTTCTTCGTTCTATTCTAATCAAAATCAGCTTTTACTAATTTATAAACTATTGTATGGGATTAGATATGAGACCTATGGGCAAGCCCCAAAAAGGATTTGAAAAAAGGTTTAAGGAAATTTTTGAAATGGTAAGTTCCGATTCCATTCCTAAACCTACTTTATGGGAAAAAATGAGAGGCGTTAAACAAGCCACCAAAGAGGAATTAATACAAGAATGGTTTGATAACCAAATATCGACCTACGAAACCATAAAAGCGCCCATGGTTGGAAAAGACCAAGAAGCTGAAGTTTGGATAAAACAACGGTATGAAGAAATGGAGCAAAAACCACCTTTGGAAGATTTTCTAAAAGAGCACCACGGGTATTATGTTATTCCGCTTGCCAAAGAGCAAGATGGCGTTCCTTGTTATAGAGCTATAGGCCAGGACGAGAATGTCTTTAGAGGGCAGTTTTTAAAAGATTGCGTTGACCTGATCGGAGAAGATTTGGTAAGTGAGGCTTGGAGTACAAAACAAGCAGAAGAAACATTAGATTATGGAAATCGGTTAATGAGCGCTGCCAATACCATTGCAAAAGAGAATAACCTAGAGCACTTAAAAGACCAACGTACCGCTCCCGACACGGATGAAAACCAAATAGAATCTAAACTTCATATTGTATATTCCGCTGCCAAATGGCTCACTTTCTACGGGAAGAACGGACATGGGTATGAGGCGGATTTTTAGGATAGACTTATTCTTTAATTATTCAACCAATTATATACCCATTTTCTTAATTATGGAAAATTATAACCGAGCATCAACCATCAAAAAATATTTCAATGAAATAACTTCTGGAAAACTAGAATTTTCAGAGTTAAGACAAAAACTTGAAAACCTAGGCATAGAACAAGAAGAAATTACTGTAGTCATAAGGCAGGTTGACAAAAAAGTGCAAAGAAATATAGAAATGAAAGCGATAAATGCAACTGGCAAAAATTTATTTTATGGAGGTTTGATTGTAGCCCTTTTAGGATTGGTTTTAACTATTGGAACTCTAACAGGCTTAGTAAACTTAAAAGGAATTGGAATTATAGCATATGGCCCTATTGCAGGAGGACTTATAACAGCCATGACCGGAAAATCTCAAATGAACCGCAGTTGAATAAAATCCCATCCTCGGTTAACCCAACCCCTAAGTACTATTTGGATACATCTAATTGACCTTGCTATTCTTGAAGCCTAGAAACCAGAACAAAAATGGTTGGATTGAAAATGAAAATATAGATGGGATTTGAAAAATTCTCTATATCTCTTAAAAATAAATAGCTTAGTTTCATCTGCAGAAAATAATATATTTCAATAATTAAAATACATAACTCATATTTAAAACCTTAGCATGACAAGAATTCTTATATGCCTTCTATTATTTTCAAGCTTAGTTTATGGCCAAGCAGATTCTGAAATAACTTATTACAAAGATAAATATGGTAGAACAGAAGTTGAAAAAGGACCATATATGCTGGAAATAAAAAAAATTAATGATAGCGTTACAGATCATATTTTCTCAAAAACTAAAAAAGGTCAGAAAATTTGGTTTAAATCCTACTTGGGGAACCAACCCTATGGGCTATGGACACAGTATGATAAAAAAGGGAATATTGAATCGACTAGAGACTACAATTTCACTTTAAAATATGGTGAATTTATTCCTGAAAACGCAATTAGATATTATGAATTGGGAACAACCACTCTATTTGACCCCAATAACGAAAAAATTCAGCAACATATAGCAGAACATTTCAGATATCCTGAGATAGCTGTAGAAAACGGAACTGAAGGAAGGGTTACTGTTCAATTCACGATAGACGAGAATGGAAAAGTCGATAATCTAAGCATTACAGAAAGGGCCGACATTGCATTAGATACGGAATGTTTTGCAATTATGAATTCTTTAAAACAATTAGAACCTTATAAAATAGACGGACAAAATGTAATAGTCTATAAAACAATTCCTATTACATTTAGACTGCAATAAAAATTAGCATTTAGTCATTCTAAAACAAAATCCACTTTTAAATTTTACCCCTCACCCAACCCAATACAAAATCTAAGAAAAGTAACATTTCGCTCAAACGAAATGTTGCTTTTTGCATTTATAAAATAAACATAAGATTTTAGTGAGTGGGTGAAATTAAAAAAATAAACTTTCAATTATTTCTGAAAGTTTAAAAATATTTATATATTTGACCATGGAATTTGAAGAAGCTAGAAGAAAATATATTCAAACATGGGGTGCATTAGGTTCGCAATGGGGCATTAATAAAACCATGGCTCAGATTCATGCGCTATTGATGATTTCTACAGAAGTATTATCTATTGAAGAAATAATGGAGGAGCTTCAAATTTCGCGTGGAAACGCCTCAATGAATATTAGAGCGCTTATAGACTGGGGTATTGTTTTTAAAGAATCAAAAGCAGGAGAACGAAAGGAATTTTTCTCAGCTGAAAAAGACTTGGACAAACTGGCGGTTACTATTGCCAGAGAACGCAGCAAAAGAGAAATAAAACCGGCACTCCGCATTTTAAAAGAAGTTTCTTCTATTAAAACCAATTCATCCAAAGCTGAAAAACAATTTACGGAACAAACTAAAAACCTATATGACTTTGTATTAAAAGCCGACAATGTATTGGATAAGGTTACACAATACAATGAAAACTGGCTCAGTAAATTAGTGGTACGACTCATTAAATAAAAAAATTTAATATATAGTTTCAATTATTTCTGAAACTTCAAAAATTACAACGATGAATTTAAACATAATAGGGTATCTAATTTACTTTATCCTTTCCTCCATTATCATCTATCATGTTGGAAATGTATGTTATACCAATGGCAATGTGTTCATTAGAAATTTACTGAAGAAGGAAGTTGCATTTTCTATTCAAATAAATAGAATGCTGCTTATTGGCTATTACTTATTAAATATTGGGTACTGCGCCATTACCATTATCCATTGGGATACGATTGATTCTATCCCCATGCTCATTGCTATTATTACCAGAAAAATGTCAGTTATCATTCTAATTATAGCTGTAATGCATTACTCAAACATATATCTCATTAAAAAATTCATCCACAAATTTTTATAAACTTAAAATTGAAAATTATGATCACGACAAAAATTTTAATCGGTTATGCCATCTATTTACCAGTAGTACTATTTCTAACCCTTTTTGTTTCTAAGACCTTGTTCAAAAACGGAAAAATATATATGCTGGATATCTTTAACGGTAGAGAGGAAATTGCCCTTGCTACGAACAAACTATTTGAAACCGGATTTTATTTATTGAATATTGGGTACGCTCTTCTAATTTTGGAATTACATATAACAGAAGATAGCTACCAAGTACTCATAGAAAAACTAAGTTCTAAAATTGGAGGCTTTGCAATCTATCTAGGGATTACATTATTTATAAATCTGTTTTTATTTCTTAAAGGCAAAAAGAAATCTGCCCAGAACAGAAGACAAGCTATACTTAATAATCAATAACCTTATGCAGTGAATATCATTTCACCTCAAAACCAACTTGTTTTGTTAAACCTCATTTCTAAATATAAAAGATGAATCCTATTTTTTGCCAATTCAAAATTTTAGTGTCTATTTACAGCAATTACCCATGACTGTAAAAACAAGTAAAATCTGTTTTATGGGTAAAAAACTCAACAAAAATTCTGAAAAATGCGCACACAAACACAAAAAACAGTACTAAGATCGCTCTTTGCGGTAACCCTTTCCCTAACGCTTCATAGTTGTTTTGACACCTCTAAAAAGAAGGAACAGACGGAAGAAACCAAAGAAGTAACTACGAAAGCCACAACGTACCCAAGCGATGTTATCCCCTTTATGGACGAATGGAAAATTCTTTTGGGCGATGGTACCAAATCCGATGACTTGGTCGGTTTTGAGAAAAAAGATTTCTTTTATGTAGAAAATGATGGTACTACCAATTGGGTGGTATACAAAACCCCTAACTCTGGGGTTACTTCTAGAACTTCTAGCAACACCAGAACGGAACTAGGTCAAAAGGAGCATTGGATACCTGAAACGGGCGGTAAACTAACAGGTACTCTAAAAGTGCAACATGTCTCCACTTCGGGCGATGCAAGGGTTGCAGCTTCATACTCGGTAGTTGTAGGGCAAATTCACAGTGATGAAGGCCATGAGAACGAGCCTATTAAAATCTTTTACAAAAAGTTTCCCGGGCACACCAAAGGGTCCGTTTTCTGGAACTATGAAATCAATACGGCTGGTGACAATTCCAAACGTTGGGATTTTTCTACCGCGGTTTGGGGCCATGATATGTCCGTTGTTGGGCCAAGTGCCACCGAATATCCTGAAGAGCCAAAAGACGGTATTGCATTGGGCGAAGAGTTCAGCTATGAAATAAACGTGTATAAGGGCATCATGTACGTTACTTTTGAAAGTGATGGCCATGAGACGGTAAAGTTCACCAAAAATCTTTTAAAATCGGATTTTGTAAAGTCTTCGGACATTCCTGAACAAATACGAACTTTATACGCTTCCATAGGTCGTGATGGTACGGAACGTGCCGAAGCCTATGCAGGTGAAATCAATTATTTTAAACAAGGGGCCTACAACCAGACCAACGGAAAAAATCCGGACGACAATATTGTTTGGTATACGGGTTCTGAAACCTACGATGGCGATATTGCCAAACAATACGCCAACGGATGCTACGCAGAAGTATGGTTTAGAAAGGCTACGGTAGGTGCAGGAACGGCTCCTGAGGAGGAATAATCCAAACTTACCCGGGAACACCAAAGAAAGACTTTTGGCTATGCTTGCTTATGGCAAGTTTACTCATAACAGAGATTTTACTTTGGTATGAACACAAGTAAAAACAGACACCTGTCCTTCAACAAGGCCCTATTGATTTTGTACTGAAATTGCTTTAAATGGAATACGCCATAGACAACGCATAAAAATGATGTTGTTCTTAAATTGATTCTAAAACCATTCTAAGACTAATTGGATGCAAAGAACAAATGCGGTTTGTATTGATGTACATTAAAGACATTTGCAACCCATATTTGGAGGATAGGTGTTAATTAATTTACTTGGGAGAATACTATCATTAAAAACAGCCTAAAGTGGTATCTCCCGATTTAAAACATGGGTAACGAAGAAAATGGTCAAAGAGATGACCAAACAAACGATACCTGCTAAAACATCTATATTATCTACCTGACGTAAAAGTTTAGTGTACAGCGCTTTCATTTTTCATAATTTTCCACAAAGTTCTTTCTATTAGACTGTGAACCAGAAGAAAATCGATAAACGGATACTATCTCAAGTTGAGAACTTCTTCTTATTAATATGGTCTATAATTATGTGCCTTCCGTCGATTTTTTTATCGAAGTTCAGCAACTGTTAAGCAAAACGGGCTTATTTAAGCTTAGCTTTTAAAAGAAACGGGGAGATTTTAATCGGTTCAAACGAGAAATCCATTGGTAACGTAAAAAGATTTCATGGGTACCCGTATTGTAGTTGCCCAAATCACTGGTGGTATAATCATAGGCATAACCCATATTGAGCTGCGGAGAAATCTGAAAACCAAAAATACCTGCCACAGAGTCTTCCCATCTGTAATTGACTCCTAAAGTAAAGGTCTCGTTGAACATAAAATTTGCCGATACATCTACGGAAATAGGCGCTCCAATTACTTGTTTTACATAAAAAGAAGGTTTGAATTTTATACGATCGTTTACATCCATTACATAACCACCTATAATATTAAAATGGATATTTTCATCTGATTTTCGCTCAATTTCCTGATCATAATGTTCTGACGGAAATAAGTTGGGTACGGCAACCCCAAAGTAAGCATGGTCACTATAATAAAATGCACCTACACCAACAGAAGGCAAAAGCTTTCCTTTAATATTTTCATTAAACTGGGTATCATCTTGGTCTCTGCGGATCCCTCGTGAAAAGTCTAGGCTAAAAACACGTACACCTGCTTTTAGTCCCAGTCCTAAGCGGTCTCCCTTTTGGTTCAAAATCAATTGATGGGCATAATTGGCATCAAAATAAGTTTCCGTAGCCGGTCCTAATTCATCTTGAATAATGGAAAGTCCTACCCCATCAACCTTCCCTATTGGCGTATCCACCCCAAAAGTTATCGTTTTAGGAGCACCCTCAATACCCGCCCATTGACTTCGGTACAAGGTGAGCAAGGTTAAATGTCCTCTAGAGCCTGCATAGCCGGCATTTACACTTAGTGGGTTGTACTGGTATTGCGTGTACTGTGGATCTTGCTGTCCCCAAACGCAACCCGTTACGAACCACAGGCAAATGCATATTTTAAATAAATGCGTTAGTTTCATTTCTTCTTTTTATCTACTGATATATAACCAACCCGATTTTGGTGATGTTGTGCCATCTCCCAATTCCAACGTGTAATAATAAGTTCCCACAGGAAGCTTATCCGAAGAACCTAATTTTGCTCTATCCAATGATTTTCCATCCCATGAATTATCATAACCTGTAGATGAGAAAACCATAGCCCCCCATCTGTTATAAATACTCAAAACACTATTTGGATACTGCTCTATACACTCAATGAAGAATATATCATTAGCACCATCACCATTTGGAGAAAACTCATTGTACACTGTTAAACAACTAGACTGGGTTACTTCTGGCGTAACCTCTGCCCTATCGTTATCTATATTTAAGTCTATTTGATCTACGTAAATTAATTCAGCTACATTGGTGTAATCATCTACATCTGTTACGGTCACTGTCATTTCTAATGATGCTTCCGTATTAATAGGCAAAGAAGGAATTTCCCAAGTTGATGTGGTTTCGTTATACGCTCCATAATCCGCCGTATGGCTCACCAAAATATAACCGGAAGGCAAGACATCTTCAATACCGATATTTGTAGCCTCATATGCATCATTATTGCCTACGATCACCCTAAATACAATAGTATCTTCGTGGAACGTCTGAGACTTATCTACCATTTTGGTAATCTCTAAATCAACACTTGGCGCATTTATAATATGTAGAACCTCATCATCTTCACTTTGATCACCATCATCATTATTTGGCGTAGAATCCGGATCAAATTGGTCCATTGCCGTAATCTGAGCGGTATTATCATACTCACCCATAGCATTAGTTGGTGCATTTAACGTCACCTCATAACTTAAAATTTGACTTCCGACAGGCAATGAAGCTATTGTCCAGTTTATGATATTTCCTGTAACCACACCACCATCATTTATCGTACCCAAGGTATAGCCAAGGGGCAATATATCCTCTACCGAAACATTGGTTGCAAGACCTGGACCTTCATTAGTTACCGTTACTTCAAAAGTTACGGTATCACCAGCATTCGGTGTTGGGTTAGAAGCTGCGCTTAAATTCTTTGAAAGACTTAAATCTGCAGGAATAAGTACAATTTCCGCATTATCTTCATCATCTTCGCTCTGATCTCCATCGTCATTATTCGGAGTAGAATTTGGGTCCAATTGATCTACGGCCACTACTTGAACCGTATTGAAATATTCACCCGTTGTGTTTGTTGGTACATTGATAGTTGCCTCAAAAGTCACCGTTTGACTCGTTCCATTTGGAACCGCAAGACCCAGCCAACTTAAAGTGCTTCCTGATTGGGTTCCGCCGTCATTAATGGCAGTCACCGTAAAACCGGAAGGCACATAATTTTCAAGATTTATGCCTGTAGCATCGTCAGTTCCATTATTGATTACCTCAACAGAGAACGTTAACGTATCGCCGGGATTACCAGAGTCCGGGGTCACCGTATTCACGATTTCCAAATCCGAAGATTGTAATCTTAACGAAATCGCATCCTCATCATCTTCACTCTGATCACCATCATCGTTGTTAGGTGCTGAGTCATTATCAAACTGGTCTACAGATGTTACCTGAACGGTATTCATATATTCATCTGTTACGTTCGTAGGGTTATTTACTGTTGCTTCATACGTTAATACAGTCGTACCGGCATCAGGTATGCTTAAACCTGACCACGTAATCGTATTTCCGCTTTGCGTACCCCCATCGTTTATAGTAGTCACCGTAAAGCCTACAGGAACTATATTTTCCAAGGATAAGTTTGTGGCAGCATCCGGACCATTGTTTTGAATGGTAACCGTCAATACCACCGTATCACCGGGATTTCCGCTAGGTTGAGATATCGTATTCGTTACTTCTAAATCCGCCACTTGTGGAATAACCTCAACCGAAGCTTCATCATCTTCACTTTGGTCGCCATCATCATTGTTCGGAGTAGAATCAGAATCAAAGTTCGTTGCGGAAGTAACTTGGGCTATATTCAGATACTCATTGGCAGCTGCTGTTGGAGCATTTACCGTTGCTGTAATATCTATAGCTACCGAATTCCCATTCGTCAATGCAGGCAAAGTCCAATCTCCTGAAACTGCATCATAAGTACCATTGGAAGCACTGCCCGTATCACCTGTATACGTGTATCCCGAAGGAAGTATGTCATTAATTACACTTCCACCAGTATCATCGCTAGGTCCATCATTATGTGCGGTTAAAGTAAAAGTCACCGTATCGCCCACATTTGGAGCAGCTTCATCCACTATTTTTTCAATTCTGATATCAGAAGTTGCATTAACGGTAATCGTTACGCTATCCGTATTATCACACGAATTGCCGTCCGTACCTATTACTGTATATGTAGTAGTCACTAACGGATATACTGTGTCTCCGTCAGTTACCCCATTATCCCAAACGTAAGAAGAAGCTCCCGAACCCGTCAAAGTAACCGGTTCTCCTGCATTTATCGTCGTGGTGGTTGCATTGGCAACTACATTTGGTAAAGCTTGAATCGTTAAAGTCACCGCTGTTCTAGTAAAACTAGTACAAGCCGAAGCGTCATCGCTACTTTCCGCATAATAGGTGGTGTTACCCACTGCATCAAGAATAGGATTGGTAACAATGTTTCCACCTGTTGCGGCATCATACCAGACCACACTTGCACCTGTTGGAGCTGTAGCCGTGGCAGTCAATGTTTGGGTTGGATTGGCATCACATTCTGTTTGGTCACCACCACTTACCGGTGCTGTTGGAGTTGCTTCTATGGTCAAAGAAACAGCCGTTCTTGTACTACTGGTACAATTGGTAACATTCTCAACACTTTCTGCATAATAAGTACTTGTACCAACCGTATTTCTTGTTGGGCTCGCCACTACACTTCCTCCTGTTGGAGCATCGTACCAAACTACAGTAGCATTAGCCGGGGGCGTAGCCGTTGCCGTTAGTATTTGAATAGGATTCGCTTCACACTCCGTTTGGTCCCCTCCACTTACGGGAGCATCTACCACTGGGCAACTACAATCCGGAGCTGTTACGGCTAAGGTTTGCGTACAGGCATTTGGTGCCGTAACGGTTAGCGTTATATTATTTCCTGCAGTAATTCCTGAAATCGTCCAGTTATTTCCACCGTTGTCGGTAACAGTTCCTTCCGTAGAAGTTATTCCTCCTTCACTTACATCAACAGAAACCGAGTACGTTAACAAATCCGGTGCACAAGCTGCCGCTGTTGCTACAGAAATGTCTGGTGTATCTTGAATGGTGAGTGTTACCGGTGTTCTGGTGAAACTTGCACATGAAGTTGAATTATTGCTACTTTCTGCATAATACGTTACAGCACCTACAGTGTTTCTTGTTGGGCTAGCAACTATATTTCCTCCCGTGGCCGCATCATACCAAACAATACTTGCACCTGCGGGAGCTGTTGCGGTTGCGGTTAGAGTTTGAATAGGGCTTGCCTCACATTCCGTCTGGTCTCCACCACTTGTTGGCACACCTGGTGCAGCCTCTATGGTTAAGGATACCGCCGTTCTATTAAAACTAGTACATGAAGTCGTACTATTTTCACTTTCCGCATAATAGATTGAAGTTCCTACCGTATTGCGTATTGGACTTGCAACGATGTTTCCTCCCGTAGCAGCGTCATACCAAACTACCGTTGAACCTGCAGGAGCCGTTGCCGTAGCTGTAAGTGTTTGAATTGGATTTTCTTCACACTCCGTTTGGTCGCCTCCACTGACAGGAGCAGTTGGAGCAGCCTCAATAGTTAAGGTTACTGCGGTTCTTGTATCACTTGTACAACTGGTTACGTTCTGCACACTTTCTGCGTAAAAAGTGCTAGTTCCCACTGAATTTCTAGTGGGACTCGCAACTACGCTTCCACCTGTTGCGGCATCATACCAAACCACTGTTGCATCTGCCGGTGGCGTAGCTGTAGCCGTTAAGGTTTGAACAGGATTTTCTTCACATTCGGTCTGGTCTCCTCCACTTACTGGAGCAGTTACGGTAGGACACGCACAATTTGGCGCCGTAATATTCAAAGTCTGCACACAGCCATTAGCTGGTGTACTGGTTACGATAATATCATTTCCTGAAGTAACGCCTGAAATCGTCCAGTTATTTCCTCCATTATCGGTTACGGTTCCTTCTGATGAAGTTACAGTTCCACCGCTAACATCAACCGATACGTTATATGTTGTAAGGTCTGCAGAACAAACAGCGCTACTAGGGGTCTGTGCAATAGTAGGCGTATCTTGAATGGTAAGTTGTACAGGAGTTCTGGTAAAACTTGGACAAGAGGACGAACCGTTCTGACTCTCTGCAAAGTAGGTAACCGTACCAACTGTATTCAATGTTGGACTCGCCACTATACTTCCACCTGTAGCGGCAGTGTACCATACCACAGTAGAACCTGCAGGTGCAGTTGCCGTAGCCGTTAAAGTCTGTATAGGTGTTTGCTCGCATTCTATCTGGTCACCACCGCTCACAGGAGCATTTGGTGTTGTATTTATAGTCAAAACGACGGCAGTACGAGTAGCACTCACACAATTGGTAACATTTTGAACACTTTCCGCATAGAATGTACTTGTTCCTACCGTATTTCTAGTTGGACTGGCCACTACATTGCCACCAGTTGCGGCATCATACCAAACAATAGTTGCATCTGCCGGTGGTGTAGCTGTAGCCGTTAAGGTTTGAATTGGATTTTCTTCGCACTCCGTTTGGTCTCCTCCACTAATAGGAGCATCTACCACAGGACAACTACAGTTAGGTGCTGTTACGGTTAAAGTCTGCGTACAAGCATTTGGTGCCGTAACCGTCAATGTAATATCGTTACCGGAAGTAATTCCTGAAATCGTCCAGTTATTTCCGCCATTGTCCGTAACTGTGCCTTCTGAAGATGTTACACCTCCTTCACTCACATCAACAGAAACCGAATACGTTAACAAATCCGGTGCACAAGCTGCTGCCGTAGCAATAGAAATATCAGGTGTATCTTGGATGGTAAGTACCACAGGAGTCCTAGTACTACTTACACATGAAGTTGTTGTATTTTCACTCTCTGCAAAATAAGTAACCGTACCCACGGCATTTAAAGTTGGACTTGCAACTACAGTTCCTCCCGTAGCAGCAGTATACCAAACCACACTAGACCCAGCTGTTGTTGTTGCCGTGGCAGTTAAAGTTTGCATAGGGTTGGTCTCACATTCTGTTTGATTACCTCCGCTTACGGGAGCCGCAGGATTTGGTTCTATGGTTAATACTACCGCTGTTCTTGTATGACTGACGCAGCTTGTTCCATCGTCTTGACTTTCAGCATAAAAAGTACTAGTCCCTATTGCATTTCTTGTAGGACTTGCCACTACGTTTCCGCCAGTTGCTGCATCGTACCAAATAATAGAAGTTCCCGGGGCGCTAGTAGCCGTGGCCGTTAACGTTTGAATAGGATTCGCTTCGCATTCCGTTTGATTACCTCCACTTACGGGAGCCGCAGGGGCCTGTTGAATCGTAAGATTTACAGCCGTTCTTGTGGTACTTGTACAACCATTTAAATCATCTACACTTTCTGCATAGAACGTACTTGTACCAACTGTATTTCTTGTGGGACTTGCAACTATATTCCCGCCGGAAGCGGCATCGTACCAGACAATACTTGCTCCCGATGGAGGGGTTGCTGTGGCCGTTAAAGTTTGAATAGGGTTGGTCTCACATTCCGTTTGGTCTCCCCCACTTGTTGGAGCATTTACTGTAGGACAAGAACAATTTGGTGCATTTATGTTAATGGTTTCCGCACATGTATTTGCATCCGAAACCGTTACGGTTATATTATTTCCAGAAGGAACCCCGGATATCGTCCAGTTGTTACCTCCATTATCCGTTACTGTTCCTTCAGTTGAAGTTACCATACCCCTGTTTACATCTACAGAAACCGAGTACGTAGTAAGGTCTACGGAACACATCTGTGAACTAGGTGTAATTGCAATAGTAGGGGTTGAATTCATGGTAAGCACTACTGCTGTTCTTGTTTCACTTACACACCCGCTGCTAGTAGTTCTGCTCTCTGCGTAATACGTTACCGTTCCAACCGCATTCAAGGTTGGGCTTCCTACCATACTTCCACCCGTTGCGGCTGTATACCACACCACAGTTGCTCCTGCTGGTGCAGTTGCAGTTGCGGTCATAGTTTGAGTCGGGTTCGCTTCACATTCCGTTTGGTCACCTCCACTTGTTGGTGCAACAGGAATTGCGTCTATGGTCAATGTTACAGCTGTTCTGGAAAGTGAAATACAATTTGTAGTACTATTTTCACTTTCAGCGTAATATGTAATTGACCCTACCGAACTCCAATCTGGACTAGCTACAATATTACCACCCGTAGCAGCATCATACCAAGTTAAAGTGAAACCTGAAGGTACGGTTGCTGTTGCAGTTAAGGTTTGAATAGGATTCGTTTCACATTCCGTTTGATCACCACCACTTGTTGGAGGTGCAGGTGCCGGTTGAATCGTTAGTGAAACAGCTGTTCTCGTTAAACTTGGACAGCCCGTAACATCATCTTGACTTTCGGCATAAAAGATTTCAGTTCCTACAGTACTCCATTCAGGACTAGCAACTACATTACCTCCTGTAGCAGCATCATACCAAACCAGTACTGTACCTGCTGGAGCCGTTGCCGTAGCCGTTAAGGTCTGAATAGGATTTTCTTCACATTCGGTTTGGTCGCCTCCACTTACCGGCGCATTTGGTGCAGGTTGAATAGTTAAGGTTACCGCAGTTCTACCCACACTTGGGCATCCGTTTACGGTATCATTACTTTCTGCATAATAGGTTATGGTCCCAACTGTATCCAATGTTGGACTTGCCACCACATTTCCGCCAGTTAGAGCATCGTACCAGATGATACTTGCTCCAGATGGTGGTGTTGCCGTAGCCGTTAGTGTCTGTATTGGATTTTCTTCACATTCGGTTTGATCGCCTCCACTCGTTGGAACCGGTGGGGCTGTATTCACCGTTAAAATCGCCTCATTGGAAGTGGCATCCGCACAACTCGCGGCAGGACTCGTAGCTACAGCACGATACCTGTTACCGCTCATAGCAAGCGTAACATCCGTAACTGTAAGTGTACTTGCAGTTACCCCACTATGCGGAGCCGTATTAGTTAAATCATTCCAAGCAGAACCATTAAAAAGCTGCCATTGAATAGTACTAGACCCGGAAGCTGCCACATCAAAAGTTACAGTACCTCCTTCGCAAACCGCCTCGTTCGTAGGTTGCGTAGTTATTGTAGGTGCACTATATACATTTACATTTAATCTTCTTCTTGGTCCTTCACAATTTGCACTGCCATTGCTACTTGATTGTGTTACCCAAAAAGATTGTTGGCCTGCCGTTGATGTATCCGGAGTAGTCGTACCCGGTATTTCGTTGCCACCACTTGCCGCATCGTACCATTTTAGGTTTGTACCCGTGGCATGCGAATCCAATTGTGAAGCTGAATCACCAATACAATAATTCACAGGAGTAGTAACCGTTGGGGCCGTAGGTAAGGAATATACAGTAACATCCACTTGAGTTCTGTCACTCACACAACCTGTAGTTGAATCAACCTGTTCTACGTAGTATGAGGTAGTACCAGGAGCAGTGGTATCAGGTGTGGGTGCAGACGGATAAACCGTTCCTCCAGTTGCCGCATCGTACCACAATATGAGGTTACCAGAATCGCCAGTTGCCGTCAACTCCGTAGCGGTGTCATTCACACAGTATTCGATTAAAGAATTTGCCGAAGGTGCGTTTGGTTTAGGGTTCTCAGTTAAACGTATTCTCCTTCTAGTGGAACTAACACAACCTGTAGCAATATTTCTTGTTTCTACATAGTAATCACCAGGTCCTGAAGGTGTATAGGTCAAACTATCTTCTAGTAGTAATCCACCCCCTACCTCAGCATTGTACCAATCAGCAGTTTCACCCGTACCTACGGTTACCGATAACTCCGGTACTGGAGACCCCGCACAATATTCAACATCATCACCGGCCGGAGGAACGATGTTATTGTTTACCGTTACCGTGAATGAATTAATAGCGAAATTTCCATTAGCATCTTGCGTGAAATAGCTTAATGTAGTGGTTCCTACTGGAAATTCACTACCACTTACAAACGGAAACCCAGCAACTTGGGCGACAGAATGAGAAGCTTCACCACAACTAACCACATTGGTATCCGATACTATAAAACCAGGTATATATAAATCATCTAAATGTACTTTATCTAAAGTACTCTGATTCGTTTCCCATTCAAATTTTACTCTATAATTACCACTTTGGGTAATAGGAATAAATTCAGTCTGTACATTTTCATCTAAATACAACTCAGTGTAAATAATAGTTTCAACACCAGCTGCGGTTACTAATTTAACTGTTAAACGAGCACCATTGCCAATATTACCACTAGAACTTCCTGCAGTTATAAGATGATCAAAAAAGATTTCTCCCGTACCATTAAATTGAGTGAGAGGACTGGTCAAGGACCTAACACCCGAGTCAATAAGCTCTACCGTTTTCAATTCACCTGGAGAGCCGTTTACTTTTCCTTGATTACTGATGAAAGTACCGTTGAAGTTATAACATTCCAAGCTTAGATCAGCACCACTATCAAAATTTTCATCAATTGGAGCCCCCTCTCCAGCAGGGCAGTTATCCGTTGCCGTAGGGAATGGAAAGGTTACAATAGCACCACAACTAGCGGCATCTGCAGTAACAGTAATATTTGCTGGAACGGTAATTACCGGTTGCTGATTATCAACCACTTGTACTGTAAACTCACAAAAAGAAGTACCGTTAATATCTGTTGCTCGATAGATAACCCGATGTGTTCCTGAATAAAATGAATCACCTGGGTTATAATTACTTGAAATTGTTACCGGACCAGTTCCCGTGGCCGTAGGAGGAGTCCAACTAACAACAGCTGTACAATCACCAGAATTTGGCATGACATTGGTAATGTCTGACGGACAGTTGGAAAAAGTAGGAGCATAATCAAAAGACGGCTCATTTTTGATTATTGTTTCGGTTTTGGTAATAGTAGGTTTTTCTACAAATTCAGTATTTGAAGTAAAACTTAACAAACTTGACAATAACAAGTACGTAAAAATAAATTTGGCTAGGTTTCGCATAGTTGATGTAAAACTTCGATACATTGCCTTTTAGACAGTAACATCTAAAGACTATGTAGTAATACATAACGCAAATTCCGCAACCTCATACTTGTATATACTAAAATTGTTGTGAATATTTAACAATTTGTTGTGTGTATGACTTTTCGCAAGGTGATGCCTCTTCAAAAAAGCAGTAAAAAACCTAAAGTCAACGATTTAAAATGTAAGCAATTAGCTACGGATGCACACGTTGCCATACACCGATGAGGCTTAATCAGTTGTACGATTACCAACTATCAATACATTAATTTTGACCTAAAAATAATCCCGAAATTCTATTGTTTTTTTAACCATTCCTGGTACTTATTGCTATGCATTTTATCCGTTAACGGATAAAGACCAATTATAGGGGTGCCGTTTCGCACCTCGTTGATAACATATTCTTCAAAAAGTGTCATTTTAAGGCATTCATCTGCCACTTCTTCCGCAATATGAGCAGGTATGACCATAACCCCATCATCATCACCTACGATAAAATCGCCTGGAAACACGGCAACATCCCCACAACCAATAGGTTCATTGATTGCAATAGCTTGATGTAAAGTTAAGTTGGTAGGTGCCGTAGGCCTATTGTGATAAGATGCAAAATTGAGGTCTGCAATCTCCGTAGAATCACGAAAACCACCGTCTGTTACTATACCTTCCACGCCGCGCACCATTAAACGTGTCGCTAAAATAGAGCCTGCAGACGCTGCTCTTGCATCCTTTCTACTATCAATTACCAGAATATAACCTTTTGGGCATTCTTCAACCGCAACACGCTGTAAATGTTTAGGGTCTCTAAAAACTTCAATAGGATTCAAATCTTCCCTTGCAGGAATATAACGCAATGTATAGGCCTGGCCTACCATTGTTGGCTTGCCTGCTTTTAATGGCTTAACGTCCTGTATAAATTGGTTTTTCAGTCCCTTTTTAAATAGACATGTAGCTATAGTTGCCGTACTGACCTTTCTTAATTTTTCTGTCGTGATTTTATCTTGTGCTGTCATATTTTAAGTGTGTTAGTTGGTATTATTCCGCATTGTTCCATGTCTCTCTTAGGAAGATTAAATCTTTTTTCATTTTAGCATAGACTTCTTCTTTATCTATGGTAATTTCAGTAGCGCCATGCTCGGCACCACCAAGATCATATTCTAAATGAAGGGAAACAGGAACGTTTATTCTGTATTTTTTAAGTAACGAAAAATACCGGTCAAAATTTACCATTCCCTCCCCTAGGGGCGTATTAATGGGTTTCCATTTCCCTTTTTTCATTCCCCATTTAAAATCCTTAATAACAATACTTCGGATATAAGGAGCGATAAATCTAAAATTTAGCTCCCAACTCATTCCGCCTTCTACCACCGCATGGCGTATGTCATATTGAGCGCCTAAACTTTCACTTTCCTTTGATGGTAAGATAGGTGGTAAATCCCAAATAGGTGCCCCTACATGATTCCCAGCGTGATTTTGATAACAACCGATTAAATTCAATTCTTTATTGACAATTTCTAAGTTCCTAAAAAGCTCTCGATAGATTTCCTGACTCTCTTCGATAGTTTGGCCCTCTGGATATATAAGCCATCCTGTTCTGTAATGTGTCATTCCTAAACTACTAGCCGTTTCCAATACATGCATATCAGCATCATTTTTTACATCCAATACGTTGGTGGTCAGCATTTTTTGCTGTAGACCATACTTTTTTATAGCCTTCACGGCTTTTGGCAAATCGCGTTCTACATTTTCGGGTAATACATGTCCTTTTGGTCTCACGGTTAAGTCCAATCCATCAAAACCGATTTCTGATGCAACCTTTGCCATTTCTTCATAGTCCAAAAACTGTAGATGTTTTGAAAACAGATAAACTTCCAGCCCAGTACTCATTACACCACTTGCCACTTCAAAAGGATTTACCAATGGTAATAAAGGGACAACTAAGGCTGCAGAACTAGATTTTCTTAAAAAGTTTCTACGACTTGTTTGAGCTTTGTATGGGGCCATAATTGAGAAATTTAAAAACGGATTTAACACTTTACGTTTTGATAATAGTCAAATATAGTTATATTTGGTAAACCAATTTGGTAAACCAATTATTTAACAAATGAGTAAAAAAGATAAATTTACAGTGGTTTTGGTAGGCGTTTGTGGCACAGGAAAAAGTGTTACGGGCCAAAAAGTAGCCAAGAAATTAGGTCTACCCTTCTATGATGCGGATGCAAAATTTAGTGAACAATCGGCAGCAGATAAAGAAAATGCCCAATCTGACCAGTGGTTACCTGCTATCACCAACTTAATAAGTAAAGAATATACGAAAGACGGTTGTGTAGTTTCTTGTTCTATTTTAAAGAAAGAGCAACGCTTACTTCTCGCTAGAAATTTAGACTTAAATATTGATTGGGTTTTTATGAGCGGTACGTATGATGATGTAAACCAACGATTGGACAAAGGACTTTCTAAAAATCAAACAGGTGCCTCACTTGAATCTGATTTTCAATCATTGGAAATTCCGAAAAGAGCACTTACTGTAGATATTAGAAACACCGAAGAAGAAACAGTTGATACCATTTTAAAATATTTGGCCAGAAAATATGGTTGAACCCATCTTTGTGAACTTGTTTAGCACCCTTTTGTTTGTTCTATACAAAATTATCCCTAATTTTGGTAAACCAAATTGGTAAACCAATTTATGTAATTACGCTCCGGGCAATCCATAGATTCCCTTAAAAGTATTGTAAAAGATAGATATTGAGATAGCATCTTTAAAAATAGCAGAGCCATTAACGTGCAGTTGGTCGTCGGTAAGCTATTGTAAAAGTCAGGAATATAGCGTTCAGCATTTCAGAAAACTTATAAATAATCGGCGACCAATAATTATAGTATTGAAGACCACCGAGGAACTTTTTCTCAATTCAAAACTAAATGTGCAATTCCACTAGTAATGGAATAAGCTAATGAATAATATGACTTTAAGGCCTGATATATAACTACAGATGAAAATGTTCAAAAATACAGTGGTAATTCCGTTTTTTATTTGCGTCTTGTTTATGTCTTTTAATAGCCACGCACAAGAACATCCTAAATTAATTTTGACTACAGAAGGGGTTCAAAAAATAAGAGCTGAATTAGGCAATGTACCTCTTTTTGATGCGACATTGGCCATGGTAAAAGCCGAAGTAGATGCTGAAATAGTATTGGGAATAGACACCCCAATTCCCAAAGATTTTTCAGGTGGTTATACACACTCTCGTCACAAACTAAATTTTCAGACACTTCAAAAAGCAGGTGTTTTGTATCAAATTTTGGAGGATGAGAAATATGCTGTCTATATTAAAGATATGCTCTTCCAATATGAGGCCATGTACAAAGATTTACCTGTACACCCGCAAACGCGTTCTTACGCCAGAGGCAAATTATTCTGGCAATGCCTAAACGATTCTAATTGGCTGGTTTATGTAAGTCAGGCGTATGATTGTGTTTATGATTATTTATCTAAAAAGGAACGCAAACAACTTGAAAAGAATCTTTTTAGACCTTTTGCTGATTTTATATCCATTGATAATCCTCAGTTTTATAACCGTGTTCACAATCACAGTACCTGGGGCAACGCTGCTGTGGGTATGATTGGATTGGTTATGGATGATGACGATTTAATTCAGAGAGCGTTATACGGAATAGAGGACGATGGTTTACCCGTTGGAGCTAAAGATAATGATGGTGGTTTTATTAAAACAGAGGGTCAAGAAGTTGGATTTTTAGCTAATGTAGATGAGCCGTTTTCACCTGATGGTTATTATACGGAAGGCCCATATTACCAGCGTTATGCCATGTATCCCTTCCTGATTTTTGCAGAAGCCCTGCACAACGTAAGGCCTGAGTATAAAATATTTGCACATAAGGATAGTGTTTTGCTTAAATCTGTAAACGTGCTCGTAAACCTGTCTGATGCCGATGGTGATTTTTTTCCTCTTAACGATGGTCAAAAAGGCATGTCATATAAATCGCCAGACGTAGTCACTGCTCTTGATATTGCCTATCACTATGGTGGCCACAATCCACAATTATTAAGCATAGCCAAAGAGCAAGGTAGAGTATTATTGGATGATTCAGGTCTAGCCGTTGCAATTGGCATTAGAGATGGCAAAGCTGAAAGTTTCCAGAAAAAATCAATAAACCTTTCAGATGGCACCAATGGCGACCAAGGTGGCGTGGGTATACTTAGGTATGGAGATGAAGAAATGACATTAGTATATAAATATGCGGCTCAAGGCTTAAGTCATGGTCATTATGACAAACTTTCTTTTTCGCTATACGAAAAAGGAACGGAGATATTACAAGATTACGGATTGGCCCGTTTTGTAAATATTGAGCAAAAGGGCGGGGGTAATTATTTAAAGGAAAATAAGACATGGGCCAAGCAAACTATAGCGCATAATACTTTAGTTCAAAATGAAACCTCCCATTTTGGAGGAAAGTATGAAGTGGGCAGCAAACACCATTCGGAACTTTACTTTTTTGATACGTCCAATCCAGAGGTACAAGTAGTAAGTGCCAAAGAAATTAATGCGTATCCCGGCACCGAAATGCACAGAACTTTGGCTCTAATCAAAGCCGATAATTTTGAAAAACCATATTTATTGGACATCTTAAAAGTTGAATCTAATACTGAAAATCAATATGATCTGCCCTTCTATTTTAAGGGTCAGATTATGAAAACAAATTTTGATGTTACAGCTCCTACTACTTTAACGACCTTTGGTTCCGATAATGGCTACCAACATCTTTGGTTGGAAGCAATAGGAGCACCTAAGGAAGAAAACACTAAACTTAGCTGGTTAGAAAACGGACACTTTTACACATTATCTACTGCCACTACCAATAAAGATGAATTAAACTTTGTGCGTATTGGCGCGAATGACCCAGACTTTAATTTAAGAAGAGATGCCGGCCTTGTGGTAAGAAGAAAAAAAAGCAAGAATACTACATTCGTTTCTATCCTAGAATCCCATGGACATTACAGTCCGGTTTCTGAGTTTTCAGTGAATTCCAATAGTATAATTTCCAAGTTAGAAATTATGATCGACACCAAAGCATATACAGCTGCATTGATTCAAACGAAGTCTACTGGAGATAAGCTGATGCTAATATTGGCAAATGAAGATAGTGCTTCAGATATAGAGCATGTTTTGAAAATAAACGAGAAAGACTATAGCTGGAAAGGACCTTACGCATTTATCAAAATCAAGTAGTATAAGAGATAATTCATAAGTCTTCTGGTAGTAAGAAAAGAAGCATCTATGGAAATTCTTACTGACTTTGAAATTTGCTGAAACTTTTAATTTTCAATTCTACTTTCGGGCTTAACCATACCCCAATTAAATTTCAAAAATGCACTGCAAATATTTCTTTTTATTTCAGTTCTTTTGACGGCTATATTTAACCTTTTCAATTAACTTTATAATTTGATTTTCAATGCCCTTAACAGTAAGATTATGAAAACCAAATTATAAAGTTTAATTAGTTTCTTCGCTAAGAGATTTTGCGGAAATTACAATTAAGGATAGTATTTATTCTACTTTTTATCTCCAAAATAAGATACTCCATCACCACTTAAAAAATCTTCTCTTACCGGACTAAAGGTGTCAATAAGCTCTCCTTCTTCTAAGCAAACCGCACTATGTAATAAATTAGGTTCAATATATACGCCATCTCCAGCTTCTACGATTTTCTTTTCTCCATTAATTTCAAATTCAAATTTACCTGAAACACAAAAGGTAGCTTGCGTGTGAAAGTGTTGATGCGGTGCACCTAATGCCCCTTTATCAAATTTCACTCTTACCATCATGATTTGGTTATCGTAACCCAAGAATTTTCTGGATACTCCTCCTCCAAGTTCTTCCCAATCCATTTCTTTTGTGATGATGTACTTTTCACTAAATCGTTTCATTTTTTCTTAAGATTTATCAAATAATAATTACCTAAGCAAGATAATTTATTTCAAACTATTAAAGAAGCAAGAACGCAGAATTATACTATTTTAATGCATCTGTTTTGTTATTTTTTTCTACTGAAAGTCAACACTTTATCTATTTACCCCTAATTAGTTCAAAATAGATCTTTGGATACTTTCAATAAGACAATTTGCACGCTCTTTTTTATGCAATCACATTATCAATAATGGAGTTTTTTTTCGGTATGAAATAAAGAAAAAACAATCATACGTATTCTATTCTTTTTTATGCTTAAGCTAACTCTAGAAAAATCAATAAATTCAAGAATGTTGATTAAATCACGAGTCGTTTTCATAAAATTATTAAAAAATAATAAAATTTAACAAAGATAAAACTGACCCAAGACAGGTGCATGATTAATATGAGGCCACCACTAAAGCTACCCAAATATTAGAATTGCAACTCGCAGAACAAGGAACAAATAAAGCACACCATTATTTTTGAAACCCTTTACATCACGAACAAAATTACCTGGAATAAATGAGCATATTATATAATTTTTTGGAGTAAATCCACAAATTATTTATAAGTCTTTAATATTTAGAACCCCTTGTTTTATTGGCTTTACAGCAATTTTATACATCTTTAAAAATCTAACAAGTCCGTTTCGGATATCTGTCAATCGTACCATATTATAAATCCTCTACAAATAATTTAGGTGTCACAAATACACCTTGACTAAATAAAAAACATTCTTAATTAAGAAAAATAATTCAACTCTTTTATCAATTTACTAAATGAACGAACTCCAAAATATTAGATACTTAAAATAGCAACTCAATTTTCTCAATAATATTTTTTTTTAACAAACTATTAAGTTATATTTGGTAAACCAAATTGGTAAACCAGTATGGAAAACCAATTAAAATTAGAACAATTGGCTAGTATTAATTAAAGAAACACCTCATGAAAATATAGAGTACACAAACGAAAAAAGGACGGGCGCACACCCATCCTTTTTAACTCAAATTACTTCATTCTGAAGGGAAGTAATACTACGAACTTGCACAATATACTATACACGCTCACTACAAAAATACAATTATTCAGGACTTTATTGAGCCGGTTGTTATAGTAAGTTGTTGATTAAATGAAATTCTCACAATTTCATTAAGGCATCGGGCCTTAAACCGATACATATTACTAACTTAACATTAACACAAATGAATTTAAAAAACAAACTAGCACTAATACTTGCGGTGTTTATAAATGCCGCGATATTTGCTCAAGACGCGTCTACCATATCGGGAACGATTGTAGACGACGCTAACGTACCTATTCCTGGAGTGAATGTAGTTATTTCAGGCACAACAACAGGTACTGCAACGGATTTTGATGGACTTTACACTATAAATGCCAATAGTGGAGACGTACTTCAATTTTCGTATATCGGTTATGTAACTCAAAACATAACTGTAGGAGACCAAGAAACTATTAATGTTGTAATGACCGAAGATGCTGCATTACTTGATGAAGTAGTAGTAGTCGGATACGGTACTGTCAAAAAATCACATCTTACCGGATCAGTATCAAAGGTAGGCGGTGCCGAAGTTGCTGCCGTACAAGTGGCTCGTGTAGATGATGCACTTGCAGGTAAGTTACCCGGTGTAAGAATACAAAATCAAAGTGGTGAACCTGGTGCAGCCCCAAAAATCCAAATTAGAGCAGCTTCATCTGTTTCCGGTGATTCAGATCCTTTAATTGTTGTAGATGGATATCCTATTTCAGGTAATTTGGCTACCGTTAATCCAAATGACATTGAAAGTTTAGAGGTTTTAAAAGATGCTGCTTCAGCTGCTATTTATGGTTCTTTGGGTGCAAATGGAGTTATATTGGTAACTACTAAAAAAGGTAAATCGGGTAAAGTTAATGTTAGCTACAATACCTATACAAGTACCTCAAGTAAATATGTTAAAGACATTGACATGCTTAAAACAGCCGGAGAATGGGCTAATGATTTACAATCGGGTGATTATGATCTTTCTCAAACAGACCCAGCTTTATTACAATATAGACTAGATGCATATGCAAATGCACCTGATGTAGTTAGTATGGAAGATTGGCTTTTCAAAAACGGTAGTTCTACAAGCCACGACGTAAGCGTAAGCGGAGGGTCTGAAAACTTAAGAGCCTTTGCTTCTTTAGGTTACCTTAATACCGATGGTATTGTTAGAGGTCAAGGTTATGAAAGATATAACGGACGTATGAACGTAGATGCTAACTTGGGTAAAAAGTTAAAGGCCGGTTTAAGCATGAACGGATTTATGGGTACTCAAGATATAGTGCCATGGGAGATGAGAGATCTTTTAAGAGCTTATAGTATTAGTCCTGTTTATCATACACAAGAATCTATTGATTTTGTTCAGCAGTTGGATCAAACTAGACAATCAGTGTACGATGCAAGTGTAGAGCGTGGTAATCCAATAAATCAACTAAGCGGTTCGTTTGACAGTAACTATAGAGGTGATAAAAGTCTTAATCTAGATGCTCAGAGTATTTATGACTTACAACCTGGTGATGCAGTTAACGATTGGCATTATGGTAGAAATCAAAACGGTATTGGAGGTACAGGTGATGCAGGCGTAGGATCAAAATTTAATGAATCAAGACGATATGTAAAAACTTATTTTGCAAATGCCAGTTCTTATTTAGACTATAAAATCATAGACGGGTTAAATTTAAAAACTGTTTTTGGAGCGGATATTCAAGACACTGAAACTTACACCTACAATGGTATACTAACAGATGGTCAACAACGTTCCAATCGAACTGCATTGGACATATCTAATATTAAAAAATCTACTGTATTAAGTACAACTACTTTAAACTATGCGAAAGTGATTGCTGACAAGCATGATTTAAATGCATTGGTTGGTATGGAATTTGTAAATACTTACTTCAGAGGAATGTCATCAAGTGCTACGAACGTGCCATCTGGCTCACCTCTTAATTATTCGTTTTTTGCACCGGAAGATGTAATTACAAACTTCGTAGATGCTAATCAGTCAAGAAGAGGTATTTTTGGAAGAGTTGCATATGCCTATGATAATCGTTATCTACTTTCGGCATCAGTTAGAAGAGATGGCGATTCACGTTTTGGAGCTAATGAAAAATACGCCGTATTCCCTGCACTTTCTTTAGGATGGAATGTAAGTAACGAATCTTTTTTAGCAGGCAACGAAAAATTAAGTCTTTTAAAACTAAGATTTAGTACTGGGTCATTAGGTACTGCCGGTTTCTTAGACTCTTACCAATCATTGAGTATTTTAGGTAATACGCCAACTGCTTTCGGAAATGGGTTTCTAGTTCCTGAAGATGTTGCAAACGCTGATTTAACTTGGCAAACCAATACAGAAACCAACTATGGTATTGATTTAGGTTTTATAAATAACCGCATCAGGTTTAGTGCAGATTATTATACGTCTGACGTTCAAGACATGTTAATTAACCAAAGTGTTTCTGAAGTTTTAGGTATACCTTCTATTGCAGTTAACCGTGGTGATGTAACTAGTTCAGGTTTAGAGCTGGAATTAGATGTAAAAGCAATATCTAATGAAAATTTTTCATGGAGTGTTAGTGCCAACTTATCAACGGTTGAATCAGAAATTACAAGCCTAGGTAACCTAGATGAACTACCAAGACAAGTTTATGGTGGACCAAGTGGTAGAGGGGCTGAATTTAGAAATTATGTTGGTGGAGAAATTGGTGAAATGTGGGGGTTTGAAACTGCAGGCCAGGTTGAATCCATATACATGGAGGATCCATCAAGAAATGTAGGTTATCAAAGTGGTTTGTATTACGTAGTTGACCAAGATGGAGATGGCGAAATTACCTATGAAGGTGATTATGTGAAGTTAGGATCGGCTACACCAGATTTCTTTTGGGGGCTTTCAAGTAATATGAACTATAAAGATTTTGATTTTTCATTCCAATTCCAGGGATCTCAAGGAGCAGAAGTTTACAATCTTGACCCTATTTATTGGCAATCTCAATTTCGTAATGCTACAGGTCCTAGTTTTGATGCAAATAATGATGGTCTTGCTGACAATAATGGTCTACATTATGAACAAACCAGAGATGCGCATGGTTCAATGATTCAAGATGCTTCATATGTAGCATTGAGAAACCTAACTTTAGGTTATACGTTAAATTCAGATTTGACGGACAGAATAGGTCTTAGCTCCATAAGAATGTATGTTGCAGCTACTAATTTATTATACTTCATGGCTGATAACTACACTTCATTTAACCCTGAAGGTGTTGAAATTGAAAATACTGGTTATGCAGGTCCAACAACCTACGGATACCAAGAAGGTGCTAGCCCAATTGTAAGGAGTTTCACACTTGGCCTTAATGTTAATTTTTAATTAAGAAATAATGATAAAAATGAAAACCATATATATAGCAGCAATTTCCATGATGTTAATGACATCATGTGATAATGAGTTGGATCAAGTGCCACTTGTTGACCTTGAATCAAATAATTTGGAGAGCTTTGCCGGTGTTTTAAATGCCGCGTACTATTACCATACCGGTGCTGTAACACCACAAGCGGTAATGGGCGAATTTAGAGCTGATAATTTAACGTTTGAATTTGATGATGAGCCACCATATCCTGATTTTCACACGTATAATTCAGATTTAGGAGGTTTAGCTATTTCAGAAATATATTTTCGCCCGTTTTATAGAGATTTATACAAGTCTATCTTAAGTGCGAATACAGTCATTGATAAGTCAGAAAGTGCTACTGAAGTAGCTGAAGCTAAATTTTTAAGGGCTTTGTCTTACTTCAAATTAGTGATGGTTTTTGGTGATGTTCCTGTAATTTTAACTCCGCAGCCAGATGTATCAGTTATTCCTGATGTAGATCTTACAAGACAACCAGCTACCGAAGTGTATAACAATGTTATCATTCCTGATTTTCAAGCAGCAATTGCAGGTTTAGATAATTCTGGATTAGGAACTGGGCGCGCATCCAAAATTGCAGCCCAAGGTTTACTCGGAAAAGCATATATGTTTAGAGGTGATTTCGCTCAAGCGGCAATAGAGCTTGGAACTGTTATTAACGAAGCCGAAGCTGCAGAGGTTACTTTAGAAGCCGATTTTGCTAACGTGATAACCGATGAAAGTTCAGAAATTCTTTTTGCCACTAAAATGTCAAGTTCTATTCCAAACTCAAGCACAGGTACAGCGTTTGCAGGATGGTTTCAAGGCAAAGACACAAAGGCTGACCAAGACAATGTAACATCGAGCTTAATTGCTGCTTTTGATGCTAGTAGTGCTGCTGGTGGAAGTGAAGATTTGAGAAAAGCATTAACTATTGATTCAGAACTTAAGAGAGGTGTCAAATACACAGCTGATCAATATGACCAGGACTTTATTGAACTAAGATTAACTGATGTTATCCTAATGTATGCGGAAGCATTGAATGAAACAAGTTCTCCTGCTTCTACAGTACTACCTTTATTAGATCCTATTAGAACAAGAGCAGGTTTAACTAGCTTAACAGGCACAGTAAGCTCACAAGCTGATGTTAAACAAGCTATCCTAGATGAAAGAAGAGTGGAGTTGGCCTTTGAGGGACATAGATGGTTTGATTTAGTGCGAACAGGTACCGTAGATGCCGAAATGGAACAAACAATAAGTAGTAATTATTATGTGTTTCCAATTCCAAGCTCTGAAATACTTGCAAGCGATGGAGAGATTACCCAAAATGAAGGTTACTAAAATCTTGATTAAAGCCCAAGTAGGCGAAAACATTTTAAATAAGTCTCGTCTTTTAGAATCAATTATTTGAATTTAGCTTTTTATCTACCGTAAACCGCCAAGACAAAAATGACTTGGCGGTTCAGGTAGAAGATTCCTATAAGTACTTTAGTGTAACATCAAGAGATGTTAATTCATGTACCTAAAGTCTCATATATATTATAGAAGTACTTATTTTAAAAAATAATCCCTAACCACAAATAATTATTTTGAATACACAGCCTCTGATACTATCAGTATAAACTAATAGGCTCTTTTCAAAAACACAGTTTTAAAATCTAGAATCTACAAATTAGATTATAAAGCTAAGATGATACGATGCAGGTTATTGGATATTAATATTGAGTTGTTTTGAGTTAGATTGAGAGTAATTTTTCCGGCCCGCTCACCACGGGTCGGTAAAATCTCAAAAATCACCATACTCCTACTCTATCATGAAAAAGGATTTTTGATAGTTTTTTTACTGTTATAGTAAACCAATCTGATTAACCATTTTTTTGAACTGCACACCCGTTATGAAATTAGAAATACTGACAAAAGACGAAAATAGAGAAATCCAAAACGGGATTATTTTACAGATTCGTGACCTCATCAACTATAAAAACCTCGAACCTGGTGACAAGTTACCTGCCGAAAGAGTATTATCCGAGAAATTTGATGTCAGTAGAACCAGTGTACGCGAAGCCATTCAAAAACTTGAGTTTTATGGTATACTAAATTCAAAACCACAGAGTGGAACTTTCATTGCAGAAATTGGTCAAATTGCTATGAACGGTATGATTGACGACATTACCAGTTTAAAAAAACAAGATTTTATCTCATTGGTTGAAACTCGCATTTTACTGGAACTGAAAATGGTGAAATTAGCAGCTATAAGAAGAACTGATGAAGATTTAGAACGCATTAAACATGCCTTGGATGCATACAAAAACAAGATGATTTCCGGTAAAGATTGTCTAGAAGAAGACTTACTTTTTCATTTGGCCGTAGCTTCTGCAAGTAAGAACAGTACTATGAATACACTCATGTTACTAATAACCCCAGAGATTATAGTAGCGTATGACATAGACCGTGTTTGCGAGGGTGATGTGGCCTTATCAGAAGTTAAAAAGCATGAAGATATCTATATGGCCATTCGGGACCAAAACCCAAAATTAGCCAAAGAAAAGATGAAATTACACTTTAGTAAATTATACGATTACATCTACGGAGAAGATAGAAAAATTAAGATTCCCAAAGAATAAGAGTATAGAGAACATCGAGTATTGGAAAATAATTTTAGAATTTGAAGGTCGAAACTATTTTGTTGGTCAGTTATATCCCAATTGAAAAACCACATAATGAAAGCTAATCTATTACTCATTGTCGCCATTTTTCTTCTACTTTCCTGTGGTAAAAATTCAAATGGAAAAACACTACATGTAAACGATATTCCAGAATTAAACAAAGCAATTGAAGAAGCAGTACCTGGAGATGAAATTGTAATGGCAAATGGGACTTGGAAAGACACCCAAATCATCTTTTTTGGAACAGGTACTAAAGAAAACCCCATTAGCTTACGTGCAGAAACGCCTGGAAAGGTCTTTATGGAGGGACAATCTTATCTTCATCTTGGAGGCGAACACCTAATAGTTGACGGCCTATATTTTAGAAATGGCTATTCTACTAGAAGTTCCATTATTCGATATATGATTAGCGAGGATAGTATTGCCTACAACTGCAGGGTCACAAATACCGTTATTGAAGATTTTACCAAACCAAATAGATTGGTCAATGACCGTTGGATTGAATTTTACGGTAAACACAATCAACTGGACCACTGTTATATTTCAGGAAAATCAAATGATGGAGAAACTTTAAGAATCTTTTTTACTGGTAATGAACATATTAACAACTACCATCAGATTGTACATAATTATTTTGGTCCGCGCCCTAGAAAAGGTGGTCCAAGAGCTGAAACGATACGGGTTGGAGACAGTAAAACCCGAGTTTCTCCCAGTTTTGCAAATATTTCCGACAATTATTTTGAAGCGTGTAACGGTGAAGTGGAAATTATATCGGACAAAACAAACTTCAACACCTTTAAAAACAACATATTTTACAAATGTGAAGGTTCCCTAGTTTTGAGACATGGAAGCTATGCCACCGTAGATAGCAACATTTTTATTGGCGGTGATGATTCTGACTTTTATGGAGGTATCCGAGTTGTAAATACAGGACATTGGATTACCAACAATTATTTCTATAAGATAAAAGGTGCACAATTCAGAAGTCCGCTCGCCATTATGAATGGAATTCCGATGACGCCTTTGAATCGATACCTACAGGTAAGCGATGTTGTGGTTGCCTTTAATACTTGGGTAGATTGCAAATCTCCATGGCAAATAGGTGTTGGCCAAAATCTTGAAAGTGCAGATGTACTTCCGGCTAGTGAAATTCGTTCGGCGCCACCTATACGAACTATTGTAGCCAATAACATTATATATAATACACAGGTAGATGAAACTCCTTTTATAAATCTTAGTTCTACTGATGGAATTCTATTTAAGAATAACATCATAAATAACGCTAGTGAAGATTATTCTGATTATGATGTTTTGCAGAGTGGTACTATAAAAATGAAAAAGATTAACGATTGGTTATATGCACCAGCTATTTCTAAAAACCAAATTTTGGATACTGTTTATACTGGCTACGATTTTGCTAAAATTAACCACGATATATTTGGTGAATCAAGAACGGAAAAGAATAGCATTGGCGCAATTAACCAAACCGCAACAGCTGAAAAATTTACCATTGACAAGAAGAAATACGGCCCAAAGTGGTTTTCTACTAAAAAAAATGATGTTGAGCCAAAAATATTGACCGCTTCATCTGCAGTAGGCCAACTTACCAAAAAAATTAGCGAAGCGTCTTCGGGAGATATCATTGAGCTAAGCGATGTATTATATACACTTCCCTTTTCGCTTAAAATAGATAAAGAAATTACGCTTCGTTCTAAAGATCCTAAAAAAAGAGCAGAGCTCGTATTCACAGGAGAGCAAGATTCTATGGCTTTTCAAATGAAGCCAAAAGCGTCCCTCAGGTTAGAAAGTATCTTATTAAAAGGAGAAAGAGGCAAGTATGCCTTTGCCCCTTTAAAGGAAAATATGGCTTCGGCTTATAACTTGTATATTGAGAATTGTGTGATTGAGAATTTTAACTATGTTCTAAAGGCTTACAAAGGGTCTTTTGCAGACGCCATCAACTTCAAAAAAACAACGATTAAAAACTGTAAAAACGGTATTGAATTAGCTGCAGAAGATAAAGGTGATTATAATGCCGAAATGGTCTCTTTTGACCATTGCTCTTTTGAAAATATACAAAATAATGTCATTAATTTTTATAGAGTTGGTTATGACGAATCAACTATAGGAGGGTCTTTATCCGTAACAAATAGCTCCTTCACCAATAGTGGGCAGGGCGAAAACAGCAATATTTTGATTAAAACTAGCGGAATTATCAATGTGACTATCCATGACAACTCCTTTGAAAATAATTCTGTAGAACTTGTTGCTTTATTGTGGGGAGAAAAGAACAATCATCACCAAAACAACACCCTCATAAATTCCGGGAAAATTAAAGTTGAAGAACAGAAAAAACTTAAGATACTATACTAATACATTGCTAGCAAACAAAAATGTCACCAGGTGAAATTGCCAAATCGTAAGTCAATTACATTATCAAAAAAAATAAACAATGGAAAACCCAGCAACCAAATCATCGTTCATAAAAAAAATTCTAGCCATTGTACTTGCTTTCGGCCCGGGTATTTTTGCAATTGGCTATACTATTGGCACAGGCAGCGTAACATCCATGATTGTTGCGGGTAGTACCTATGGAATGCAATTGCTATGGGTTTTAGTTCTAAGCTGTATTTTTTCCGGTATGCTTATGTACGCCTATGGCAATTATGGTTTGGTAACCGGAGAAACGGCCTTGTATGCCTTTAAAAAACACATTAAATGGGGAAAACCCATTGCTATTTTAATAATATTAGGTGTATCCTTTGGCCAATGGAATTCACTCATGGGAATACTTGGTATTTCAGCAAATATTATATTCGAAATATTTTTGATTTACTTTCCCTCATTAGCTGAATATCAATATGAATTGGTCCTTACAATTGCTATAGCCGTCATTGCTATTATGTATCGTTTTTTATTGATAGGTAAATATGTTTTCTTTGAAAAAATACTAGTCATTTTCGTAACCATTATGGGACTTTCTTTCTTTATTTCTCTATTTATGGTATTCCCCCTACCTATAGAAATAGCAAAAGGTCTCATACCCTCTGTTCCAGAGGTTGAAGGTGGAAATATGATGGTTGCCGCTTTTGTGGGAACGACTATGGCTTCAGCAACTTTTCTTTCCCGTCCACTTTTTGTAAAAGGAAAAGGATGGACTATAAATAACTTAAAACAACAGAAGAAAGATGCCATCATAGCCGCCTCCCTTGTTTTTGTAATTAGTGCTTCGGTCATGGCGGTAGCCTGTGGAGCTTTGTTTCACGAAGGTCAGCCCGTAACCAAAGTTTTGGATATGGTTAATACACTAGAGCCGGTTGCCGGCAAATTTGCACTTACACTTTTCTTTTTTGGAACTTTAAGCGCAGGACTATCCTCTATATTCCCATGTTTACTCATAGCCCCTATTCTATTGGCAGATTATCAATCTGGAGAGTTGGATACTACCTCAAAACAGTTTAAGGTTATAACAGCATTAGCCTGTTTATTTGCTTTGATAGTTCCCATTTTTGGAGCGAACCCCATAGAAATGCAAATTCTATCTCAGGTTTTCAATGTTTTTGTTCTGCCGTTAGTTATCCTAGGTATTATTTTACTAATCAATAACGCTAAACTAATGAAAGCCCATAAAGCAAAACTCCCTTTAAATATTGGTTTATTTGCGGCATTGTTTTTCTCCTGTGTTATCTCATACAACGGTATAATAGCGCTAATTGAATATTTTTAAAGTATGATAATTAATATTTTGAAGTTTTTTATTTTCTCGATAACATCATAAGAGTCTTCTTTATACATTAGTTTTTGACCTCTATATCTAACTCATTTCGCTTAAACCGAACAATAATGAGTTTCGTTAACCTCAGAAGGAATTATAAGAGAATAAATAGCTCATAACTATATTTTTCAGACACCATTTGATGTTTGCAATTAGATAGATATTCAGATTCGCTTTCCTAAAACCGTTGAATTTTAAGAAAAGTCAAACTAATGATTTAACATGTGAGCACTCATTTGGGTAGTCTGGATGATTTGCAACATCAAATTTCTCTTTATTAATTTTTATTTAACAATCTATTAAGTTATATTTGGTAAACCAATTTGGTTAACCAGTATGGAAAACCAATTAAACATGTGATTTTTTAATAAACTGTTTCAAAGAAATATTAGAATACGAAGAATGTTGTTTTGAGTTAGATTGAGAGTAATTTTGCCGACTCGCTCACCACGGGTCGGTAAAATTTTGAAACCGCCAAATCCCTGTGAATACAGGAGGTTATTAAAATAATAAAATACTTTTTTAGTACATTTATTTTATCTAATTTTAACAAACCAAACTGGTTAACCAATTTCAACATACTGTCCCCTATGAAACTAGAAATTTTAACAAAGCAAGATAACCGCGAACTACAAAATGAAATTATTTCAAAAATCCGTGACCTCATTACCTATAAGAATCTTGAACCAGGTGATAAGCTACCTGCCGAAAGAGTATTATCAGAGAAATTCGAAGTCAGTAGAAGTAGTGTTCGTGAAGCCATCCAGAAGCTCGAGTTTTATGGAATATTAATTTCTAGACCTCAGAGCGGAACTTTTATTGCCAACATTGGCCAAATTGCCATGACGGGAATGATAGATGATATTCTTAGTTTAGATGAACAAGATTTTAAATCATTAGTAGAAACGCGTATTCTATTAGAACTAAAAACAGTAAGATTAGCAGCACTTAGAAGAACTGATGAAGATTTAGAGCGCATAAAGTCTGCTCTTGATGCTTACAAAGTTAAGATGATTGCCGGTGAAGATTGTCTAGAGGAAGATTTGCTTTTTCATTTAGCAATAGCAGCTGCGAGTAAGAACAGTACAATGAATACGCTTATGTTGCTGATAACACCAGAAATTATCGTTGCGTATGACGAAGACCCGATTTGTGATGGAGATGTAGCTTTATCTGAAGTAAAAAAACATGAAGATATATATAGGGCTATTCTAAATCAAGATCCAAAATTGGCAAAGGAAACCATGAAAATACATTTTTCGAAATTGTACGATTACATTTATGGTGAAGACCGAAATTTAAAAGTGAAAAAAGGATAAAACGCACATTTTATTCTAACTAAATATAATTCTGAAGGGAAACTAATACTTAAAAACTACTTGTCTAATGAAGATAAACGGCTAAGTCCGTTAGAATTCTATCCTGATTATTTACAAAGTATTTAAGTACTTTAAATACAGATATTTAGAATAGCTTGCCTCCTATTTTTAAGAATATGGCCAGCCATTTCTATGTCTGAATATTATGAAAATTTTAAAAGAACGAAGATGAAATTGAAAGGACTAAGATGGTGGGTTATAGGATTAATTGCCTTGGCTACCGTTATCAATTATATTGATCGCCAAGCATTACCCGTTCTATGGCCAGACATTGCCGAGGATTTATATCCAGATAAAACGGCAGATGAAAGAAAAGAGATTTATGCATTTATTTCTACCCTGTTTATATTTTCGTACGCATTCGGTCAAGCCATATTCGGAAAAATATTTGATAAATACGGTACTCGAATAGGGTTTACCTTATCTATTGGTTTTTGGTCTATTGCCACTGCATTACATGCCTTTGCAAGAGGTATTTTTACATTAAGTATTTTCCGTTCTCTATTAGGTGTTTCTGAGGCAGGTAACTGGCCCGGAGCTGCAAAAGCCAACGCTGAATGGTTCCCCACAAAGGAAAGAGCCTTTGCGCAAGGACTTTTTAATTCAGGCGCCGCAATCGGAGGAATCATTGCCTTCCCTACCATAGGATTATTATCTGTGTATTTCAGCTGGAACTGGATTTTTATCTTGGTTGGTGTAACTGGATTATTATGGCTTATTCCTTGGTGGATTTTAGTTAAATCCCCACCAAAAAATCACCCTTGGATATCAGAAGAAGAACGTACATACATCTTAACGGGACAAAAGAATCAGGATGAGGATGAAGATGGAGAGCCGGATGATGGCTACAACCCGGAAACCGGAAAGATGCTTAAACATAAAGAAAGTTGGGGTGTTATTCTAGCCTCTGCTGCACTTGATCCAATTTGGTGGTTATTCATTTTTTGGATTCCTATTTACTTGCATGAAGTTTATGGTATGGATGTAAAATCAATAGGATTTTATGCTTGGGTTCCCTATGTTGGAGCCATGGTTGGAGCTTGGTTTGGTGGTTTATTAGCGCAAAACCGTATTAAGGCTGGGTGGACAGTAAATAAAACACGAAAATTTATAATTACGCTGGGATGTGTAATCATGTTGCCTTTCCTATTGTTGATGGCAAATCCAGGAGGACCGGAAACCGCTGTAATATACATGGCAGTTATTTTATTCGGTTTTCAAACAGCCATTGGAAATGTTCAGACACTACCTAGTGATTTATATGGAGGTAAAACCGTAGGTACGCTATCGGGATTTGCAGGAATGGCTGCCAAACTAGGAGCATTTGGTTTAACCGCTTTGGTACCATGGCTTACCTCAGGTGGTAATTATACACCAGCATTTGTAATTGGTGCTGCGTTGGCTATTATTACCATGTCCAGTGTTTGGTTTTTGATTCCAAACATTGCACCACTAAAAAGTAAAAATTAAAACAATATAACTAACACTAATTAATAGTAATTTACACGTAAGATGGAAGGAAAAGTAGCAGTAATAACAGGAGCAACAGGCGGAATTGGATTTGCAGTTGCAAAAAGATTGGGACAAGACGGATATACAGTTATTTTAAACGGTATAGACGATGAGGCAGGAGCTGAAAGAGTAAAAGAACTTTCTGCAGAAGGCATCAAAGCTGAGTATTATGGATTTGATGTTACAGATGAAGAAGCTGTAACTAAAAACATTAAAGCTATTGGTGAAAAATACGGAAAAATCGATACCCTTGTAAACAATGCAGGTGGTTTGGGTGGTAGATCAAGATTTGAAGAAATGACCACAGAATTTTATAGATCTGTAATGGCATTGAACCTTGACTCTACATTTTTTGCATCTAGAGCGGCTATTCCTTTCCTAAAAAAAGGACAAGATGCTTCAATAATCAACTACACTTCCAATGCAGCATGGACCGCAGGTGGACCAGGAGCAGGAATCTACGGAACCTCTAAAGCCGGTGTTCACACCATTACTAAAGCTTTAGCTAAAGATTTAGCGGAATATGGTATTAGAGTGAATGCAGTGTCTCCAGGTACGATAGATACTCCTTTCCACGCGCAGATCAAAGCAACTAAACCAGAGGTTTTTGCTTCATGGGCAAACAGCATAATGTTAGGTAGATTAGGCCAACCAGAAGATGTAGCTGGTGTTGTTTCTTTCTTGGCTAGCGGAGATGCTAAATTCATCACAGCTGAAACTATTCAAATCGGCGGTGGTCAAGCTTTAGGAATCTAAACGATCAGATAATTTTAAAAAAGCCTTTCTTTTAATTAAGAAAGGCTTTTTTATTTGAAGAATCCCTGACAATCAATTCTGCATCTAGAATTTTCTTGTTCAAAGTCTGTTTTACTTCGGGTCCTTTCATATGTTCTAAAAACGTTTGCGCGGCAAGTTTACCTATTTGCGTACTATGTTGTTCAACACTAGAAATTGGCGGAGAGACCATTGCCGTAAAAGGTTCGTTGCCAAAACCCACCAAGGCAATTTCTTTTGGAATATCTATATCGTTTTCCTTCAAAACCTGTAATGCTCCAAGGGCTGCATAATCTCCAGCAATATAAACAGCATCTGGCCTTTTATTCAAACTAAGTAATTGTTCCATTTTTAAACGACCGTCCTCTTGCGTAAGGCTACTTTCCAGTAAAAGTTCATCATCGGATGGTAAACCATGTTCCTTAATAGCATCTTTATATCCCCGGATTCTATTGTTAAATATTCTGGTACGCTGGTATCCTCCAATATGTGCTATTCGCTCACAGCCTTGTTCAACAAGATGCTCAACAATCATGTGGCTACTAGCGTAATCATCTATACCTATATAATCTACGTTAAGATCGTTCTCTCCCCTATCGAACAATATTAGCGGAATTCCTCTTGACTTGATTTTTTGGTAATAGTCCAACTCAATCGTTTCGTTTGCCATAGAAGCAATAATACCATCTACCTGTGTAAATAATAAAGCATCAATACTATCACATTCTTTTTTATAGGATTCATTGGATTGAGTAATTATAATGTTATACCCATCTTTATTCAAGACCTCTTCCATGCTCTGAACTACCGAAGAAAAAAAATTGCTATTTGTTCTAGGAACTATCACCCCTACTAAATTACTCTTTCCTTTACGTAATGCACTTGCCAAATGATTTGGCTGGTAGTTTAACTCTTTGGCTACTTTCTTGACTGCCTCCTTCGTTTTTGCACTAATTCTAGAGTCATCCTGTAAAGCCTTAGACACCGCTGCCGTTGATATCTCCAAGATATTCGCAATATCTTTTAAGGTGGTCTTTTTTTTATTCACCAAATTATTCTATATTTGTTTAATCGATTAAGCAAATATAGATTTTTAATATCGTCAATCAAAACTGAACACGTTTTGATTTATTTTTAAAAATTAGGTTAATCGATTAAGCAAATAAACAAGTTCAATTTAAAATAACACCATTTCAAATGAAAAAAGTAGTAACCTTTGGAGAGATCATGTTGCGTTTAGCACCTGCCGGATTTTTAAGATTTTCACAAGCTAATAGCTTTGATGTTATTTATGGGGGTGGCGAGTCTAACGTAGCTGTATCATTAGCTAATTATGGCGTTCCTGTAGATTTTGTAACACGTTTACCTAAGAATGATATAGGTGAGTGTGCTTTAATGGAAATGCGCAAAAGAGGCGTAGGAACAGATAAAATAGTTTATGGCGGTGACCGTCTAGGAATTTACTTCCTAGAGACTGGTGCTGTTTCTCGTGGATCTAAAGTTGTTTATGATCGTGCTCATTCCGCTATATCGGAAATAGAATCTGGTATGATCGATTGGGATGCTGTTTTCGAAGGTGTTGAATGGTTTCATTGGACAGGTATTACACCTGCTATCTCACAAGGAGCTGCAGATGTTTGTTTAGAGGCTGTTAAAGCCGCTAGTGACAAAGGTATTACTATTTCTACGGATTTAAATTATAGAGCTAAGCTTTGGAACTACGGTGGTGACAGAGAAGCTATCATGACTGAATTAACTTCATATTGTGATATTATTCTTGGTAACGAAGAAGACGCTGAAAAGCACTTTGGTATTCACCCAGAAGGGCTGGATGTTCATAAAGATGGTGCTGATGTTAAAGCAGAAGCTTTCTTATCCGTTTGTAAGCAGATGATGAAGAAATTCCCTAAAGCTAAAAAAGTAATTACAACATTAAGAGGTTCTATTTCTGCATCGCACAACACATGGGCAGGTGTATTATGGGATGGTTCTAAAATGTACGAAACACGTCAATACCAAATTACGGATATCGTGGATCGTGTTGGTGGTGGAGATTCTTTTATGGGTGGCTTGATCTACGGATTATTGAAATACCCGGAAGATGATCAAAACGCATTGGATTTTGCTGTTGCGGCATCTTGTTTAAAACACACAATTAAAGGTGACGCCAACTTAGCAACAGTTAGCGAAGTAGAAAAACTAATGGGTGGTGACGCTTCAGGTAGAGTAGCTCGCTAATTTCCAAAACTAAAAAAATGGCTCCTAAAAAATCGATATTAATTTTTTGTGGTGGTGGTCCCGCGCCGGGTATTAACGCTGTTATTAGCACGGTGGCAAAAATCTTTTTAAAAGATGGGTATCGCGTACTTGGCCTTCACGAAGGTTTCAAAGGTATTTTCTCAGATGAACCACAGATAAAGGAATTCGATTTTGCACATGCCGATCGTATTTTCAGTCGTGGGGGATCAACTCTAATTATGAGTAGGTTCAAACCAAGTGACGAAAAAATAAATACGAAACTTTTTTCCGACAATAACGTAAAACTATTAGTCAGTATAGGCGGTGATGACACCGCCTCTACGGCTAACAGAATTACAGGATATTTATCAAAAGAGAATATTTCAATTTCAAATATTCACGTTCCAAAAACAATAGATAACGATTTACCCCTACCCGATCGAAACCCAACTTTTGGATTTCACTCGGCAAAGGATGAAGGCGTACGTATTGGTAATACTACCTACGAAGATGCCCGTACCAGCCAAAATTGGTTCGTCATGTCTACTATGGGGCGTTCCGCAGGTCATTTAGCATTTGGTATTGCTAGTAGCTGTCATTTTCCAATGGTGGTCATTCCAGAAATGTTCAATAACACTTCTATCACTTTTGATAAGGTAGTGCGGTTGATCATTTCATCTATCATAAAAAGAAAACTGGAAAACATCAATTACGGTGTAGCTTTAGTAAGCGAAGGTGTTTTTCATATTATGCCAGATAGCGAAATTGATCAATGTGGAATTAATTTTACTTATGATGACCATGGTCACCCAGAATTAGGCAATGTGAGCAAATCCCATATTTTTAATATGTTGGTGCAGACCAAACTAAAGGAATTGGGTATTAACATAAAAAGTAGACCCGTAGAATTAGGGTATGAACTCAGATGCTGCAGGCCTATTGGTTTTGACCTAACCCTTTGTACCCTTTTGGGACTTGGCGTTAAAAAATTATTTGACCAAGGTATTAGCGGGTGTATCGTTACGGCAAATTCCCGTGGTGAAGTAACCCCTTTATTTTTAGAGGATATACAAGGAGAGGATGGCAAGATAGCCCCTCGCCTAGTGAATGTAGATTCTGAATTCGCTAAACTTTTCTTTCAGAATATGCACTATATTCAGGAAAGTGATTACGAAGCAGCAAAAGCATATCTTCCAGACCCGGAACGATATGATTTCAATAAAATTTTATCAGAACAATAATAGTATTATGGCACAATATTCAAGAATAGAAGTAGCAAACGTAATGAAGGAAAACGGAATGGTTCCTTTATTTTATCACCCAGATGTAGAATTGGGTAAAAAAATATTACAAGCCTGTTATGATGGCGGTTCCAGATTAATGGAATTTACAGCTCGTGGCGATTTCGCTTTTGAGGTGTTTTCGGAATTGAACAAATACGCAATCAAAAACCTTCCTGGAATGATTATGGGTGTAGGCTCTATTACCGATGCTGCGGCGGCTTCCTCCTACATGCAAATGGGTGCCAACTTTATCGTTACACCTTCTTTAAGAGAAGATATTGCAGTGGTTTGTAACCGTAGAAAAGTACTTTGGTCACCTGGATGTGGGTCACTTACCGAAATTAACAATGCAGAAGAATTAGGCTGTGAAATCGTAAAATTATTCCCTGGAGACCTTTATGGCCCTGGATTTGTAAAAGGTATAAAAGGACCTCAACCATGGACAAGTATCATGCCTACAGGTGGAGTGAGTACAGATGAGGCTAACTTAAAAGGTTGGTTTGAATCTGGAGTAACTTGTGTGGGAATGGGTTCTAAACTTATTAGTAAAGAAATTTTAGCAAATAAGGATTATGCTGGATTGGAGACTAAAGTTCGTGAAACTTTAGCTTTAATCAAGAAATTGAGAAGCTAAAACATTTTATCACCTAGCGGTGGTAAATGAATATAGATAATAAGCCGCTTATTTGGGTAAAACCAATTAAGCGGCTTACTGTTTTATAAGTTAACTTTTGCACTATTATTACAGGTTCTCTACAGCTCTTTAAAAATGAATACAACACCTACTCTTTCCCGTCATTAATTATCATTTCTCTTTTTAAATAGCTACCTCCCTTGTTATTACGGCATTTTAAAACGTAATGCAGCTAATTACATTCAGCACATTTCCAGACCTTTGTATTATAATTGAAATGAGAATTTAAAAGTCTCGGTCAATTTAGTATTAACCTTAAAACAATTATTATGTTACGCTGGACAGTTATATTTATCATATTAGCAATCGTTGCAGGAGTCTTCGGATTTGGAGGCATCGCTGCTGGAGCTGCTAGTATTGCAAAAATTTTATTCTTTATTTTTATAGTACTTTTTATAATCAGTTTGGTTATGGGCCGCAAGAAAATTTAAAGGCTATTACCACATAAAATTTTAGTTATAAGGGATAGCATATAGCTGTCCTTTTTTTGTTTCACCCTAACCCATAAAATTATGAACGGAGCATACGCAAGGCACGAAAAAGATGCCATGGACGAATTTGAAAAAAAAGGTTTCACAAGCCGATACCAATATAAAAATGGCGAATTGGTTGATTTAGAAACACACAAAAGCTATAAACCTGCACATATCACGATAGTTAAGGAAATAAGATATGAAGGAATGAGTGACCCAGAAGACCTATCCATCCTTTACATTATTGAAACCAATGATGCATCAAAAGGAACTTTTCTTATGGCATATGGGCCTTCTGCAGATATTGATACTGCAACTTTTTTTAAAGATATTCCAGATGAAAACTATCAAAGAGAATAGCAATGAAAAATCCCGAGCATTTCTGCTCGGGATTTCTTTTTTGGATTGGTGGTATAACTATTTTACCAGCTTGCGATTTCTTCTTGCAATTCCTCTTTTCCCTTTCCAACTTTCTCCTGTACCCTACCCATCATTTCATCAAACTTTCCTTCAGTATAGGTTACATCGTCATCTGTTAAATTTCCATATTTCTGCTTTAGTTTTCCCTTTACTTGGTTCCACTTACCTTCTAATTGTTCTTGATTCATATTCTTTATTTTTAAGATTAAACTTCTTTTCTGTTAATACCTGAATTTAAGCATTAATTATTGCAGCCTTTAGTTATAAAAAATGCTTTTTTGACTTTAAAAATTACTTGTAGGGCTTTTCTATTCCAGCACTATCAACATCCATAAATTTTACAAAATCAGAAGGATTTTGTATCGGTATGAAGCGGTCTCCCTTAATTACTACGGGAAAAGCCAATGTTGATGGCGATTTCTCTAAAATCCGCAACCAATCGTGTTCATCTAAATTTACTTTCTCTTCTCCGTACTTTTCTTTAAAATCCGGATGATCCTGATTTACCAAACTTCCTACGGGTTCCTTCATACTATGTGCTATCTCGGCCCACTGTGTGCCCGTCACTTTAGTTTTTGATATGTCTATTGCCAGAATGGACTCATCTGCTGCTTCAACATAAGCATATGTTTGTTGACCTATAGAATTCTCTGAATTATAGTATAACGTTATCTTCTTTTTATCTTTTGATATAACTCCCATTTTGCTGTCTTTTAGTTCATGTAATACAAAACTGAAATTACTGGTTATTCTTAGAGGCTATTACCTCTAAAAAATTATTTTTTTCTCCTTTCGTTCTTTCCATTACCAATAATAGTAGCTGTCAAACCGTCACCTACATTAAGCCATATGTAATTAAAAAATGATTTGGTAGGGTCTCTTTGCACTTGTATGCCTCCATACCGATATCCGTTAGCATCCGTATTGGAACCATCATTAACAAATATTCTACCAATGGCTGTCAATAGTTTGTTAATCTGTAAACGGTCCTTTTTTAAGACTGAAAATTCAAAATTCTCGTATTTCATTTTCATATCTCCTGCCGAGGAAACCGAGTTTCCACTAACGGTAAAATAAAGCTCCTGAATTTCGCCTTTGGCACGTACGCGCAAATTAGATTCCAAAAAAGAATTTATATTTCTAGACTGAAAATTCTTTACCGTTCCAGAGGCCATAAAGGCGTCTGATTCATTTTTGGCATCAAAAGACCAATTTAATGTAATTGGTGCTTCTCCCATTAACAATGCTTTGGCCGCTACTCTGGTCTCCTTTTTTTTATCAGGTACATTTTGAATATTCAGTATTTCTGCCTGAACTTTGTCAAAAATTATCTTGCCCGGAGGTGTTTCCCTGTTCACCCTTTCACTGTAGGCAATGTAGCCTTTGGTAAGTTCAATTTTAGGAATATCAATCTCTATAGGCAATGTACGAATAGCTTCACCAAACAACTTCTTTCTTTCCGTATCATCCGGTAAAAGCTTATCGCGGTACATTTCCAATTTTGGAGCTATTAAACTACCTGCTCCTGTATGCACCCATAATTTATTATTGGTATAGCCAAAAACAATGTCGTCAAAACGTATTTCAGGTATTTTTAGATCGATATAATCGCGCTCCTTATTTGTGTGCCAGCTTAATTTGGTCTTATTGTATTTTGACTTCAATTTTAATTCGGTGATGGTAAGATTTCCTTCATCCACATTTATCTTACCCACCTTTAGGGCCTCATAAGGACCCAAGTCCGCGTATAAGGAACTAGCACTGAAATCCAACGCGGAATAAGTAACCGGAATTTTAGAATTAATCAACTCTGCATTGGTTAAAACATCCTCTACATCAATATGTACAGAATCTAACTTCATGGCAAGACTATCATTTTCACTCTTCCTTAGAGTTACATCACCATCAATCACATTGATTCTTTTTACTTGAATCGTTTTTAAAAGTGCTATGTGATTGTCTTTAGCTTCCACCGTGTCTACTTTATCTTTCTTAAGATAATACAACAAAACGGGGCGTTCGATCTTCAAACTTTTTAGGCTGATTTTCTCATTCAAAAGAAATTGCCAGTAACTTAAGCCCACCAATTCTATGGCATCAATTTTTGCTGTAACCCCCTTTTGAAGTGAATCTTTAGGTGTAATAGAAAAATTTATAGTTTTTAGCTTTGCCATGCCTTTTAGGACACTTACATCAATATCACCATATTCCAATTGCATATGTGATGGTAATTTATCCTCAAGAAAATGGGTCACGGATTTTTTAGCCATTAATTGGGCTATGAACAACAAAACTGCCCCCAACACCACGACCATAAGCACACCCTGAATAATATATCTACCTATTCGGCTCAAATGCATATTTTGTTTTTAACTTTAATGAACGTTTTTCTCAGAACCCATCCAATTTTTAAAATTGGCTCTTTAAAACCTAAAATACGCGTGTTTTCGGATTTATAATTGACCGGTTTGGAAAAACGGTTTTTTGAAAACAAAGTGTTTTATATATTATCCTTGTTACACTATGTCAATACTCCATACAGCAATTGTAAAGTTTCTTAATATATTCCTATTTTTTATGGCACTAATACAGATAAACGCTCAACAAACAGTTCCGGAAACTATTCGGGAAGAAGCAGAGATAGCCCTCTCACATTATCCTGAATTAAAGGATACCCCGATAGTTTTTAAAATAATAAAGAACATAAAAAAATCTACCATGCGGGCACAGCCCAAAGTAAATACACTTTTTAAGTCGAAGAAAAAAAGGGCTTATGTTATTCTTATAAGTGAAAAAATAAAGATTTCAGAGAAAGTGTTTTATACCAAAGATGTTCCCAAAGACATTATGATCGGTTGGCTGGGACACGAATTAGGGCACGTCATAGATTATAGCAAAAGGAGTTCTTTAAACCTAGTTTGGTTTGGACTAAAATACTATTTCTCCGGCTCATACATTAAAGAAGCAGAACGTGCCGCGGACACCTATGCGGTTACCCACGGCATGCACGACTATATTTTGCAGACCAAACGTTTTATTCTTGAAAATGCAGATATTGATGAGAAGTACAAAGAACGAATTAGACGATATTATCTTTCTCCGGATGAAATCATGGAAATCGTAAAAGAGTATGAAGCTTCAAAACAAACTGAATAAAGTCCTCTACTGATTCGCAAAATCTTCCCATTCCTTAAACTTCTCTTCGCCCATAACCCGCTCCATCTTTACCTGACCACCTTTCTTTTTATTCCTACCGTTCCAGTCATGAAAAACAGATGGTGGTACGGTGACGACTTTTACACCCTTTAGGGCTTTTGAGCGTGCCACTTTATAGTTTTTATTAGCAGTCTTGAGGGATTCATCCAGTGCATTAGCCAACTCCCCATCATTAGCTTCATCTTCCGTACCCAAATACCAACAGTGATAAAACTCACCATCAATTCTCTTTGCACACAAAGTATATTCAGGAATACGGATACCAAATTTCTCTTCTAATTCCTGTACGCCATCATCTAACTTATTCACTGATAGCTGTGAACCAACCGTGTTTAAAAAGAACTTAGTTCTACCCGTAATTTTTATCTCGGCACGTTTCACATCCGTAAACTCAATAGTATCACCAATTAAGTATCGCCAAGCACCGGAAACCGTACTAATAATTAGCACATAATCTTGACCCTTCTCTACTTCCGATAATTTTAAAGCTGGTGCATCATCACTTATAGAACCATCCGGTTGTATATACTCTGGCTCAAAAGGAACAAATTCAAAATAAATACCAGAATCCGTAGACAACTGCATAGCATGTGTTTCTGGCCTTGATTGGAATGCCATAAACCCTTCCGAAGCCAAATAGGTATCTATAACCGTGATAGGTTTCCCTAGAAGCGCATTAAAACTCTTCTCATAAGGACCAAAAGCAACACCTCCAGAGGTGTAAACTTGTAGATTAGGCCAAATCTCATGAATATTTTTAAGGCCGTGAAACTCTATTACTTTTTGCAACATTAGCTCCATCCAAGAAGGAATTCCGCTTAAAGCGCCAATATCCCAATTAGGAGCCTCTTCGGCTATTTTTTGTACACGTTCGTCCCAGTCATCAATTTCGGCAATCTCTTCCCCAGGTTTATAATACCCTCTAAACCAATTAGGGATATTACTAGCGCTAATTCCGCTTATCTCACCTTCCTGATGACCTTCCACTTTGTTTAAATCCGTAGAACTACCTAACATTAAAATTCCCAACTCAAAGAATTCTGGTGGTAAATCAAAATTGCTCAGCGCAAATACTTGTTCCACCCCTGTTTTTTTGATAGCGGCAATCATATCATCCGTTACGGGAATACGTTTACTGGTCTTACCTGTTGTACCAGAGCTCAACGCAAAATAATCCGGTGTTCCCGGCCACGTTACATTTTCTTCCCCATCGTGTAATTTTTGCCACCACGCATCATTAATACGGTTATAATCAAAATAAGGAACCGACTTTGCAAAAGTACTGGCAGGATTTTCCGATTCTAGAATGGTCGAAAAGTTATAATGTTGGCCAAAAGCAGTATTCTCAGCTTTCTCCAATAGTTCTTGAAGCACCGCTTCTTGTTCTGCTATGGGGTCCTTGGTTCCCGCCAGCTTCTCCCTGACATCCAAAAATCCCTTTATAATATGTCCTATAATCGGCATGTGTATCTTTTTAGTAAATGTAAGTATAAAGCTATGTTCAGTTGCTCTTTATGCAAAGTTTGATTAACCCAAACCAACTAATGTTTTCGAATTTTAGATTCGGTTTTAAGCCGTTTCTTAATTCCAACGTTAAACTTTTTAATGCACAAGGAAGTTTGCGTAATTTTGTATCTCAATCCCACCACATTCGCACTTGTATAGCATCGTAGACATAGAGACTACCGGCAACGGTATTAAAGGTAATAGAATTACCGAAATTTCCATATTTATTTATGACGGTTATGAGATAGTTGACGAGTTCACCTCTCTTGTAAATCCTGAATGTGAAATTCCATATTTCATAACCGGATTAACGGGTATAGATAATGATATGGTGCGTGATGCTCCCAAGCTAGAAGAGATTGTAGAGGATATTCTGAACATTACGGAAAATACCATCTTCGTTGCCCACAGCGTAAACTTTGATTACAATGTAATAAAAAATGAACTGAAACTCTTGGGCTATGAATTTATCCGTAAAAAACTGTGTACCGTTCGCTTATCGCGAAAATTATTACCTGGGTACCATTCTTATAGCTTAGGTAAATTATGTTCAGCATTGGGTATTCCGTTAACCGATAGGCACCGTGCTCGTGGAGATGCACATGCCACCACCCTACTTTTTAAGAAACTGTTACGACAAGATGGTGCCACAGAAGTTTTCAAATCTTTTTTAAATGCCCGTTCGCAGGAAGGAACTCTACCGGCCGCATTACCAAAAGAAGCTTTTGAAAAGTTACCCACTGCTCCTGGCATTTACTACTTTAAAGACGGAAAAGGCAAAATCATCTATGTAGGCAAGGCCATTAATATAAAGAAGCGGGTACTGAGTCATTTTTATGATAAGAAAACCAAAGAAATTCAGCTTTGTGCAGCCACGGCCGATTTGGATTTTGAACTCTCCGGAAGTGAGCTTTTAGCGCTATTGATGGAATCGCAAGCCATAAAGCACCACTATCCGGAATTTAATAGAGCACAGAAAAGAAAAATCCAGCCCTATGGTATATTTAGCTATGAAGACCGCAACGGCATTATGCATTTAGCTTTCAATAAGCTAAAAATGGCTCCAAATTCTGTTCTTACTTTGTACAGTCCCACAGATTGCCGGTTATTCGTGGAAGAAATCTGCAAGAGTTTCCGACTTTGTCCAAAATACTGCCATTTGCAGGAAAATGTTAAGAGCTGCTCTCATTACCGCATAGAAACCTGTGATGGCATCTGTAGAGAAAAAGAAAACCTTGACCTGTACAATGAAAAAGTAAAGAATGCTTTATCTCATATTAGGGCTCAAAAACAAAACTTTGTTATTAAAGAAAAAGGGAGGAGTTTAGGAGAGCAAGCCTTTGTTTTGGTACGGGATAGTGTTTATGTGGGATACGGTTTTATAGATTATCATGACATGATCCAGGCGGACCACGAACTGGAAACCTTTCTGGTTCCACAAAACAATACCTTAGAAACCGAAAGTATTATTAAATCATACATTAGCAAAAATCCCAGCAAAGTATCTGCCTTAGAAAGCCAAACATAATGTAAACTAAATATTGACCTATTTATCCAACTTTTTGTACATAAGGATTACGAACAACAACCATATACTAAATATAGCAATTACAATAGTGGTATATATCCATATAGCATCCATAAGTTTGGTTTCAGGTGGAACAAGATTTGGTGTCTTTTGCGGATAAACAAGCTTAGCAATACATAAATTTTGCCAATTTGTAATCCTATTCTTATTAAAGATAACCAAAAACTTGTAAAATCACCCCAATTAATTAAGATTGTTTTAACATTTACAAAAATGTTAATAAAACAGCCTATACCATGACTTATTCGCAAAAAAAATTGACTTAAACGCAGAAAATCAAGCACATACCATTACTTTTTCTTTCCACTATTCATAAAAAGAACAACAGTTACTACAAGTGCAACGCATACAGCCGCGAAAACACCGATCATAATAATGCCATTGCCGTAGTTAACGAGAGGTAGATTTTGTGAAATCATAGGATGGTAATTTATTTTAAGCAAATTTAAGCTACAACCGGAATTTAAAATATGATAATTATCAGTAATACAGAATTTTATAAAACTGATACCGATTAAAACTTAGCACAGATTTCTATCCTGAATCAAAAATAAAACAATATGATTCTAATGATTATGATCATGTTGTCCAAAGAGAACTGAGCTTATTACAAAGCCAACAAAAACAAGACCCAATAGAAGAGTTATTACACTTCCATTAGTTAAATCAAACGAGGTAAAAGCTAGAGAAATCATAACACCGATTTTTAAATTGATACTTAAAGTTATGCTGAAATAACTAGGGAAAATATGATAAATATCAGATATAAAATTTTTATTACATCATATAAATCTTACATCTCTTGAAGGTTAATTGAAAAACTAGTACTTTTCGTTTCTTTTGGTTATTTAATCCCACTATCATCTGACGAATTAAGACTAAGAAACTACTCATTTATAGATACTATGAAAAAAAAATATAATATCCTTTTTCAAAGAAATAATACCCATAATAGCTGGTATTCTAATAGCTATGTATATTACAAATTGGAACGAGGATAGAAAAGACAAAAAATATATCAACCAAATATTTACTTCCATTAATAAAGAGCTATCCGAAACTAAAGAAGATATCATTACCCAGATAGCACTGCACAACATATTGATTGATTCCCTCGATTTTTATGAAAGAAATAATACAATTACATTAATGGATATAGCCATTAAAGTTAATGGTATCCAAATGCCCACAATAAAACTAAGTTCTTGGAAAGCTATCTCTAATTCAAAAATTGAATTACTTAAATACGAGAATATCTCTACTTTAGCGAACATAGAAAATTTAAGAGAGGTTTTAATAATGAAAAATGCAAATCTATCGAATTTTATTTACCCGAATATTAATGAAACAACCAGAAACAAAAAGCAAATATTAAAAGTTATGATGATGGACATAATGAGTACAGAGACAGCAATACAAAAAGAGATTGAAAAGGTTTTAAAAAATTAAACAAATTCTTAAAACACAATGAAACACCTCATCCTAATAGCAATTTTAGTTCTCACAGGCTGTACGACTGAAACAAAAGCTCAGATGGAAACTAAAATAGATACATCTGTTCAAAAAATGTGGAATGACTTCACGCAAGCAAATCCTCAATTCAAAACAACAAAACAACCAAAATCTTGGTTTTTTCATAATAATGAGAAAGATGCCAATCGTCTAGCCAAATTGGTGATAAAAGGAAAAAAGCAAGCCGGTTCTGGCTTATATGCGTGGTATGAAGAAGCTAGTGCTCCTTTACCCGTTATAGGTACAAAACATATTATTACAGATTTTGATGGTACCGCAAGGGCTATCATTCAAATTAAAAAAGTAGAAACTATTCCCTTTAATGAAGTATCAGCAGCATACGCCACTCTAGATATGGGAACAACGGATGAACCCCTCAAAAATTGGAAAAAAGCCCATTGGGATTTCTTTGCAAGTACAATGAAAGAAAGCGGAGAAGAACCAACCGAAGACATGCTCATTGTCTGTGAGTGGTTTGAAACCTTGTGGCCAAAAAACTAAATTACTCTAAAATATAAAACCCCCATTACTTTAAAAAAGTAATGGGGGTTTTAAGCTTCTATATCCACTTATAAAGTAGTAGGACAAACATAGTCCGTTGAAGGAACTTCGGCCGTTTTAAGGGCTCCAAAACCACCTCCTATATCTATAAAATTATGTATACCACGGCTCTTTAAAATAGATTCCGCTATTACTGAACGATATCCTCCGGCACAGTGTACCAAGAAGGTTTTGTCCTTTGGAAATTCGCTTAGATAATCATTAAGACCATCTAACGGCGTATTCACGGCATCAATTACATGTTCAGAAAGAAATTCGCTCTCTTTACGAACATCAAAAACCTCAGCTTCTTTATTTTCGATTTTCATTTTTGCTTCTTCCGCAGAAATAGAAGTGATGGTATCATAATCCTTACCCGCTTTCTTCCAGGCATTGAATCCGCCTTTCAAAATTCCGATGGTGGCATCAAAACCAACTCGAGACAAACGGGTAACCGCTTCTTCCTCCATACCTTCTGGCGTCACCAATAACAGTGGCTGTTTCGTATCTGCAATAAGCGCACCTACCCATGGGGCAAAATCGCCATTAAGACCAATAAATATAGAACGCGGAATATGACCTGTTATAAAATCTTTCTGATTTCTAACATCCAATACAACCGCACCCGTTTCGTTTGCCATGGCTTCAAAAGCCTCTGGTTCCAATTCTGTTGTACCACGATTCAAAACATCGGCTATATCTTCATACCCCTCTTTGTTCATCTTAACATTTAAAGGGAAGTATTTTGGTGGTGGAAGCAAACCATCCGTAACTTCTTTAATAAACTCATCTTTGGTCATATCCGCTCGTAGCGCATAGTTCATTTTTTTCTGGTTGCCCAAAGTATCTACGGTTTCCTTCATCATATTCTTACCGCATGCTGATCCTGCACCATGTGCCGGATAGACAATAATATCATCTGCCAAGGGCATAATTTTATTCCTCAAACTGTCGAACAGAATACCCGCCAAATCTTCTTGGGTCATACTTGCCGCTTTTTGAGCTAAATCAGGTCTACCCACATCTCCCAAAAATAAAGTATCACCAGAGAAAATAGCATGGTCCTTCCCGTTTTCGTCCTTTAAAAGGTAGGTGGTACTTTCCATGGTATGGCCAGGGGTATGCAGTGCTTTTATAGTAATATCGCCCACTTTAAATTCTTGCCCGTCCGTAGCAATTATAGCATCAAAGGAAGGGTTTGCATTAGGACCATATACAATAGGTGCACCGGTTTCTTTTGAAAGGGTTACATGGCCACTCACAAAATCCGCATGAAAATGGGTCTCAAAAATATATTTGATTTTAGCCCCTGCCCTTTCCGCTCTTTCCATATAAGGATGTACTTCACGAAGTGGATCAATGATAGCCACTTCTCCTTTACTTTCAATGTAATATGCGCCTTGTGCCAGGCAGCCGGTATATATTTGTTCTATCTTCATTTTATCTTTTCTTTTTATTTCCGCGGAGGAAAATTAAACGCTCTTTATAACCTTCCGTGTGGGAAGTATAAAATCATCACTCTAACAAAAATACTTTTATCTAGTCAAACCCAGCGTAACATTAGTTACGGTTTCGGTGGCTTTGGTAGGCTACCTTTTCACTTAGTACGGATAACGGTGTCATATTATCAAAATATTCTACGGCTTCTTTGGTCTGTACGAATAAATACTGCTTATGAAGAGCTTCTATAATCCCACTACTAAAAATCGTATCCCTAGTGGGACCCGTGGCTCCTGAAATATAAAACTGAAGTCCTCGTTCATGAAGTTCATCTATAACACGAATAAGCATTTGTGCCGCACTAGAATCAATATAGCTTATTGCTTCTGCATTTAGAATAACTCCTTTTAACTTATCTCCTTTACTATTCACATTCTTTAGAAGCTGTTTTTTGAAAAAATTCTTATTACCAAAATACAACTGAGAATCGAACCTTACGATAAGCAGATCATCACGCACCAAAACATTTTGTCCAAACCTATCTACATTTTTATAATAATCTGAACCATCTATCCTACCCAATACAGCAAAATGAGGTTTTGAACTCTTATAGACCATTAGCAACAGCGAAAGCAAAACACCTGCCAAGATACCTTCTGAAATACCAGCAAAAAGAGTAATCAAAAATGTGGTAAGCAAAACAAAAAGTTCATCCTTACGGTATTCCCAAAGACTCTTAGGATAGGCAACGTCTATTAATCCGTACACCGATACCATGATAATACTTGCTAAAACCGCATTAGGAAGATAATAAAAAAGAGGCGTTAAAAACAATAACGTAATAGCTACCACAAGAGCACTGAAAATTAGAGACATGGGTGTCTTTGCACCGGACTGACTACTAATAGCAGACCTTGAAAAACTACCGGTTACTACATACGATTGAAACAAAGACCCCAGCATATTTGTACTTCCCAAAGCTATAAGCTCTTTATTGGCGTCTATAGTTTCTTCTCCTGTTTGCTCCTCCATGGATTTTCCTATGGAAATTGCTTCTAAATAACCAATAAGCGCCAATGTAACCGCTATAGGAGCTAACTCCAAAATGGTATCTATTTTAAATTCATGTAATCTAAAAGAAGGTAATCCTGTTGGAATCTCTCCTACTATATTGACTCCATAAGTGGCCAATTGTAAAAAGTAAACCGCTAAAATTCCAAGTATGACCACGAAAAGGATTCCAGGTATTCTTTTATCTACTTTTTTTAATACTACTATCATTATAATTCCTACCAACCCAATAGCAAAGTCGTATACATTGGTTTCCGGTATCTTTTCAAAAGCATTCATTATCAATACATCAAACTGATTGCTACGGGTTATATTTACCCCTAACAGATGCTTAAGCTGGCTGAACATTATAATCAACGCTGCCGCGGAAGTAAATCCGCTTATAACAGGTTTAGATAAAAAATTTACCAAAAAACCCATTCTAAGGACCCCTAGAATTAATTGAACGGCCCCAACGCAAAAGGCCAGAAGTACGGCCATGGCTATATAATCTTCTGTTGAAGTAATGGCCAGCGTACCCAAACCAGCGGCCAGTAAAAGGGAATCCATTGCTACAGGCCCTACCGCAAGCTGTCTAGACGTACCAAAAAACGTATAAACAATCATGGGCACTAACGAAGCATATAGCCCATATACAGGAGGTAGACCGGCAATCATTGCATAAGCCATACCTTGAGGAATCAATATGATACCCACCGTTAAACCGGCTATTAAATCTTTGGAAAACCAACTCTTGTTATAGTCCGTAATCCACTCCAAAAAAGGGAGAACTCTTCGCATAGGACAAATGTACCATTTAATCTAAAACACCTATGTTACCTGTGTTACATGAACACAAATAAACCATAACCTAAACTCTTACAATTATTGAATATTGCCACCCACTGCAAGTCCACTTGGTACACTTTCCGGTATGGTCCTATCAAAATTGGTATCGTTAAGGGTATTCAAAAATGAAATAATCTGAGACATTTCCTTAACGGATAAATTCAGTTGGCGCACAAAAGGATCGTATTTCCGAACAGGTACGTATTCATTACGTTTCTTTCCATCGGCTATATCTTCATAGAATTCCAATACTTTTTTGAGGCTTGACAAACTACCATTATGCATATAGGGCGCCGTAAAACGTAAATTACGAAGTGTAGGAGTACGAAAAGCAAAAGTATCTTCAACACCAAAATCCGCTTGCTCCAATTTTTCGGTTTTAGGGGTTCCTAAAACGTGCATTTTATAATCCGAAAACATGGGGCCATTATGGCAATTAACGCATCCAACGGATTTAAAAAGCTCAAAACCCTCTTTTTCGGAAGTTAATATGGCATCTTGGTCTCCCCTCATATATTTATCAAATCTTGAATTATTCGTTACCAAGGAGCGTTCAAAAGTAGCAATAGCTTTAGCCAAATTAGTGACCGATACGGCTTCTGGCTCATTAAATGCCGAAGCGAATAACTTTTGATATTCGGGTATATGCTTTACTCGATTTACTACGATCTGCAAAATACTGTCTGCGTCAAAACCATGTCCGCGCATTTCCTCAAAAGCCTTGATAGGTTCCAAAGCCTGAACTTCGAGACTCTTTACACGATCATCCCAAAACATAGTAGCTTCTGATGGCTCATAATTCCCGAAAGCATCCATACCATTATATGCCGAGTTGATAATCGTGGGTGCATTTCTTTTTACAAAAGGAATATCATTGGGCGTATTGAATTTACGCCGTGAACCAAGCCCCGTGGCATTGGGACCAATGCTAATATCCAAAAACTCTGCATAGCCATTATCCGGGTGGTGACAAGTGGCGCAAGACACATCTTTATTTCCTGAAAGAATAGGATCATAAAAAAGCAATTTGCCCAATGTCTCCTTTTCAGGTGTAGACGGATTATCCAAAGGAGATTTTACCGTCTTGGGCAATGCCGAAAATGTAGTAACCACCTTAGTGACAGTTGAGACCTTTTTCCGCTTTTTTCCATCACCACCACACCCAATGAGATATATCATCAGTAGTACTGACAAAAGAAATTTTTCTATTCTAGACATAAGTTACCTACACGATAGAACAGTAAAAATAAACATTATAAGACAATTACAGTATGACTATTATTAGCCTCAACTTTGCCCACTAATTTGCTTAAAATATACTTTGCTACAAAAACTTATTCTTAACATGGTTCACCAATTTAGTGCCATCTGGATCTGCTTTTGTTTTAAGTTCACATAATTCCTCTGCCCATTTAGAAGTACGGATGCGCATTGGTGGATTTTCATTCTCTGCAACTCCAAGAATAACCTCAGCTACTTCCGTGCCTGTTTGAAAAACCATTTCCGTGCTTTTACCAGACCTTTCTGCACTTTTATCCATGTACTGTTGAAAAATAGGTGCGTATTCACCTGAAGCCATTTGTCCGTCTACCACTGTTTTTCCCACTGCAGAGGTCATAAATTCCGTAGAGATCCCTCCTGGTTCAACACAAGTAAAATTAATATTGAAAGGATCACTTACATAGCTCGCTAGCCCCTCCATAAAGCCCTCTACCGCAAATTTAGAACCACAGTATAATTCATTAAATGGTTGTCCGACCAGACCGCCCACAGAAGTAACACAAATAATCTGTCCTGATTTTTGCTTGCGCATATAAGGTAATACCTCTTTCGTACAGAAAACAACACCATGATAATTTACATCTGTCACCCATCTTATTTCCTCCTCACTAGATTGCTCCGTAGTTTTTGCAAAACCAGCTCCGGCGTTATTTACGAGAACATCAATCTTACCGTCATTTTTGATAACCCTTTCTACGGCCATCTTAATAGAATCTATTTTGGTAACATCTAGTTCCAATATTTCAATATCCAAATCAGATTCAGCAATCTTGTTCTTTAAGGAATCTGCTTTCTTTAAATTTCTCATGGTGGCATAGACCTTGTATCCTTGTGCTGCAAAAAGCAATGAAGCCTCTAACCCTACCCCTGATGATGTCCCGGTAATTAATACGTTTCTTTTCATTTCTATTGATATATAATTAAACTAATATGGAATGAATGTTCACTCCAATTTATATTTAAATTTTTTTATTCCTTGATTCCGTCCCAAACCATACCTACTTGGTTTTGTAACGCTTTTGAATTAGTTTCTCCATCAGCATGATACCACCTTAAATAGGAAACCACACTACCTCCTATGAACTGTATTAATTCATTTGTATCTATATTTTTAATGATGCGCTCTTCTTTTCCTTTATTAAGTAAATCATATACGGGAAGTACAACTTCCAACCCTTTATTCCTACTTTCTTCCGTAATAATAGGCGAAGCTCTTATCTGCTCCATAAATTGAAAATATGTGGCGTTCTCAACAAAAAACAGTACTATAGCCTTATAATAACTCTCAAACTGAGTTTTTATAGGTCGGTTTATATCAAAATCCGGGAAGGCTGAATTTTCCTGTTCCTTAATACTCACATACAAAGCGTTAATAAGAATATCCTTATTGGAAAAATAGTTGTAAATGGTTCCCATACCGGTACCTGCATTCTTGGCTATAGCGGACATTGGTGTGTTGTGCACACCCTTAGCCACCAACAATTCTAATGCAGAGCGCAATATATTCTCTTTCTTATTCACAACGCAAATGTATCTAATTTGGAATGATTATTCCAAATTATTAACTAAATTTTAATTTTTGGAATACAATAGATTTGTCTAAAAGTGTAGAATACTTATAAATCAATAACTTTAATTTTATTACGGTGCATCTCAATTTTGCCTTCTTTTTCCAATTTTTTTAATAAGCGGGAAATTACTACACGAGAAGTATTTAGATCATAAGCAATGTCTTGATGTGTGGTCTGTACATACTCATCATGATTGACCATGGCCTTATCTTGAAGGTGCTTCAACAACCTTTCATCCATTCGCAGAAAAGCTATGGTATCTACAGTTTCCAGTAATTCCGTCATACGAGTATGATAACTGTCTAATATAAATTGGCGCCATGTACCATATTTAGACATCCAAGTTTCCATATTCTGAACAGGAATCATCACTAGTTCCGTGTTGCTTTCCGCAATAGCACGTATTTCACTTTTATGAGTACCAACACAACACGAAAATGTCATGGCACAGGTATCTCCTCTTTCTAAGAAATATAACAAAAGTTCATCTCCACTCTCATCTTCCCGCAAAATCTTTATGGCTCCACTTAACAATAGAGGCATATGTGATATGGTCTCACCAATATCCATAATTATCGTTCCTTGATCGAATCTTTTCACCACACCAACCTCTTGCATTTCTGCCATAAGTGCATCTTCAAAAAGGTATCCGTAATTCTGTAAAAGACTTTCTTCCATAGTTGCTTTTTAGTTGCCTGTGCTTATAAATATTCTATAATTTACATCTTCGTCCTTTAGGTAATCAAACCCTTCATGAAGTTTGGTCTGAGCTACGGCATACGGATAAAAAGTGATGGGCTCTATACATACCATATTTGGCACTTCTGTCCACAACATAAAATTATTAAAACCTTCCGTACGAATATGCAGTTCCTTTTGATCTTTTAAAACTATTTGAGTGCAATCAGGAACTTGCAAAGCCCTACTACCCACATCCATAATATCTTTTAGTGTAATTTCCTTATCGCCAGCAACCACCACAGGACTTTCCGAGTATAATTTAAATGCGGGATGGTAACCCAACATATAAGGCATATCACGTTCTCCTGAGATAGTAAAGTTAACCTCTAGTCCGTCTTTAGTTAAACGAAAAGTCTTTTTAAAACTGAAATCATATGTCCAGAACAACCATTCTTTATTAGATTTCTCAGGGAATTTTGAATTTTTGATAAGTTTACGAGCTTCATATTTTTTCTCCAACACGGCTTCGGTATCCGTTTTTGATACTACCTCATATTCCATTTCCCTAAGAAGACCATGCTGATCTTGAATGGCTATATCCCTTGGCGTTTGCACTTGAAACTTGGCATCGGCCGTTGGCCCAATAATTGGAAACATTTCAGTATCCGAACTACGCCAACCAGGACTGCCTTTTTGATGAATATACTCGTAACCATCTACAGTATAACTTACTAATTCTCCGCCTTCTATCTGTACTATTTGATTCTGAAATTTTAGTTCTATCATTTCCTTGCTTTATCGCTATTAAGAAGAAGTTATTTTAAAAAATTCTCTTACAAATCTAATCTAAAAACCCTTTTTCACGCATCCAATCATCATTAAACATCTTACCTACATATCTACTGCCATGATCATGAAACAACACTACTACTATGTCGTCTTTCTTAAAATGTTCTTTCAATTGTAACACTCCTCTTATTGCTGCACCGGCAGAATTCCCTAAAAACATAGCTTCTTCCTTTGCCAGACGCTGAGTGTATACCGCGGCATCCTTATCGGTTACTTTTGTGAATCCATCTATAATATCAAAATCCACATTCTTTGGTAGAATATCTTCGCCTATACCTTCTGTGATATACGGGTAAATTTCCTTGTCATCAAAAACACCGGTCTCATGGTATTTTTTAAAAACGGAACCATACGTATCTACTCCCCATATTTTAATATTGGGGTTCTTTTCTTTTAAATATTTCCCTACTCCAGATATTGTTCCCCCTGTACCCACACCTACAACAAAGTGAGTAATCTTACCATCTGTCTGTTCCCAAATTTCGGGTCCCGTACTTAGATAATGTGCTTTTGCATTACTAGGATTATCATATTGGTTTACATACCATGCATTGGGTATTTCTGATGCCAAGCGCTTGGCGGTAGAATAATAACTTCTTGGATCACTAGGCTCAACATCCGTAGGACAAACATACACCTCACTACCCATACCTCTTAATATATCTACTTTCTCTTTGGACTGCTTATCACTAATTACACAGATCAACTTGTACCCTTTTATTGTAGCTGCCAATGCCAGACCCATACCTGTATTACCAGAAGTACCCTCTACGATAGTTCCTCCCGGTTTTAAAACTCCAGAAGCTTCTGCATCTTCTATCATCTGTAAAGCCATACGATCCTTTACCGAGTTGCCCGGGTTAAAAGTTTCATACTTGGCCAAAACTAAGCAAGGTAAATCAGCAGTAAGCCTGTTTACCTTTACTAATGGTGTGTTACCAATAGTACCAAGTATATTTTCTACATATTTCATGAATGGATTGTTGTTCGTTTATAGAGAGGTAAAATACAAAGAACGCTTCACATATAAAAAGAAGCATTTCTCTTTACTTTATTCAAACTTAATTGCCTTTACAGGAGTAATTTTAGTGATGATATAAGAGGGTACCAACAACATAATAATACATAGGACCAGCACTCCGATATTTAGCATAAGTACCGTAAAAAAATCTATATGAACCGGTACATAGTCTATATAATATTCCTTTGGATTAGGGAATTTCAGCAGCTGAAACTTGTCCTGTAGAAAAATGGCTCCCAAGCCTATTACATTGCCCCAAAAAAGGCCAATGCCAATAAGATAACTAGCGTTATAAAGAAATACTTTACGAATGCTCCAATTAGCGGATCCTAGCGCTTTTAGTATACCTATCATCTGGGTACGCTCAAGAATAAGAACCAGCAGTGCTGTTATCATATTGAACCCGGCTACGATAATTACGATACCTATGATAAGTATGATATTAAAATCAAAAAGACTGATCCACTCAAAAATTTTATAGTACTTATTAACTATGGTCTGTGTATCTAGAGTAGATAAGGTTTTACCATAAATCTCCTTACTTTTTTCGTCTATATCATCAAATTCGTTCAGGAAAACCTCAAAATTACCAACTTGATCGTCCTCCCATTTGTTCATTCGTTGAATGTGACGTATATCCGTAAAGAGATACAGCCCATCAAACTCCTCAAAACCGCTATCGTAAAGTCCGGTTATTTTGAACTTCCGTTGGTTGGGCAACTTAGAAATATCTCCATCTTTTAGAAAAAAAGCATAAAAGTTATCTCCTGTTTTTAAATTTAAACGATTGGCCATAAGCTCGGACATGAGTACCTCTTCATTTAAATCATTGGCGTAATCGGGTAGCCTGCCCTCTACCAAATATTCCTCAAAAGCAGACCAGTTGTAATCACTACCTACCCCTTTTGCAATGATTCCTTCAAAAGTGGTCTCTGTTCTGATAATTCCCGCTTTGCTTGCTACTGCCTGCACATGATCAACACCATCTACATATTTAAACTCAGGATAAAAATCTTGATGTATGGAGACGGGCATAACCGAAACATCGGATGCATTATTATCGTAACTGGATATCTGAATGTGACCATTAAACGCGGCAACTTTTTCCCGAATCTTGTATTTGAGACCTATTCCTGTAGAAATGGTAACGAGCATCATAACGACTCCCAATGCAATAGCTGCAATTGCTATTTTTATTATTGGAGCGGAAATGCTAATTTTATGCGCCTCGCCTTTGATGAGCCGCTTGGCCAAAAAATATTCAAAATTCAATATATGGCGTTTTTAAACTGTCTCAAAAGTACATTTTTCATTTGGTTTTTGCTTGTTGTGGCATGTGGAAACCCGACCAAAACAGAGAAAATCATCTCCGAGCCCACTCTTATTCCTATTGATACTATTGTTACAAAGCCAATTATCGTTGGCGCAAATAGAACCAACATCTACTTGCCCCTGTTAAAAGACAAAAAAGTGGGCGTTGTTGGCAATCAGACTTCCATTATTTTTAAGGCGTCCGCTAATGACTCGATTACAGCTGCCCCGCACATTCACTTAATTGATTCCTTACTTGCCCTACAGATTGATATTAAAAAAGTTTTTGCTCCTGAACATGGGTTTAGAGGCAGTGTAGATGCAGGAGAAAAGGTAAAGGATGGTGTAGACAGCAAGACCGGACTTCCTCTTATTTCTTTATATGGAAAAAACAGAAAGCCTAGTGCTGCACAATTGAAGGATATAGATATTGTACTTTTTGATATCCAGGATGTAGGTGTTCGTTTCTATACCTATATTGCTACTCTGCAATTGGTCATGGAAGCTTGTGCCGCTCAAAACAAACCTATAATCGTATTAGATCGCCCTAACCCAAATGCGCATTATATTGACGGACCAACAATGGAAAAAGCACATACCGGCTTCTTGGGAATGACAGAAATACCTTTGGTCTATGGCATGACAATTGGCGAGTATGCAACCATGATAAATGAAGAAAATTGGTTGGTAGAAGGAAAGAAAGCAGACCTTACCGTTGTACCATTGGATAACTGGACGCATGAAACCGAATACAGTTTACCGGTTCGCCCTTCGCCAAACTTGCCAAACGATATTGCCATAAACCTTTATCCCAGTTTAGGTCTTTTTGAAGGGACAAATGTCAATGCCGGTAGAGGAACGGAATTACAATTTCAATGTTACGGGGCTTCTTTTTTAGACAGCACCCAATATAGTTTCAGATACACACCGGCGCCTAATTTTGGTTCAAAAAGCCCGAAGGAAAACGGAAAGATTTGCTTTGGCAAGGATTTATCAGAAATCCCAAAAATGAATGAAGTATCGCTACAATGGCTTATGGACTCCTATGTAAACACAGAAGAAAAAACCAAGGTTTTCAATACAAGTGGATTTACCAAACATGCAGGCACCAAAAAATTACAAGAACAAATAGAAAGCGGTCTATCGGAAGAAACCATTAAGGAAACATGGCAAGCCGACTTAACCAAATTCAAGAAAATCAGGAAAAAGTACCTGATGTACAAATAGGTACAGCTCAAACAAATTTAAACAACTTCACTTGTTTCGCCAAGTGTTGTTGGTTTTCTAGATTTATGAAAAGGTTGCTTTAACAAACCTTTTATACTCGCATTTTCCACCTCATCCGGAAATGTATCTACACCATAGACTATACTATCTCTATCAAACTTCAAGAAGGTTCCGAAAAGACGGTCCCAAATTGAAAATATGTTGCCATAGTTGCTATCTGTGTACGGTAGTTTATAATGATGATGTACTTTGTGCATATCCGGAGAAACTATCACCCAACTTAAAATCTCATCCAACCTTTTAGGCATTTTTATATTTGCGTGATTGAATTGTGTAGCTATTAACGAAAGTGACTGGTACAGCATTACAATTCCAATAGGAGTACCCACAATCAATACACCAAAAAGGGTAAAGACAAAACGAATCATGCTCTCTAACGGATGATGACGATTAGCCGTAGTAGTATCTACATTATGATCCGTGTGATGCACTAAATGCACCCGCCATAAGAGTTTTACTTTGTGCTCTACCAAATGTGCTAAATAAGCCCCTACTAAATCCAAAAGTAACAAACCTATTATTACATAAAGCCACAGTGGCATTTCTGGTAACCAGTTGATAATCCCAAAATTTTCAACTACGGTAAAATCGGCTGTTTTTAATAGTAGAAAAGCCAATACCAAGTTTACGATTATCGTAGTAAAAGTAAAGAATAGATTAGGCAAAGCATGCTTCCATTTTTTATAGGTAAAACCAAAAAGAGGAACAATACCCTCTAATATCCAAAAGAAAGTAATACCACCTACAAGAATCAGTGAACGATGTAAAGACGGTATAGTTTCAAAGTAATTAATTATGAATTCCATATTTTAAAGATATAAAAATTAATTAATCTTCAAATATATTGGTATTTTTTCTGATTATTTTAAGCTAATCGGAATCCAAACCTCCTCCTCAGAATCTGGATCATCATTTTTGTATTTGGCTCCTAGTACCTCAAACTGAGGCCTATGATCCAGTTTGTATTCGGAAGCTGGAATCCATTTTCCAAAAATAAAATCCATGGTTCGTTTAAAATCACTAGAACGGCCTCTATGAATAAATACCGCATACAGGCCTGCCTTCAAATCTATAGTTTGAAAATCCAGAGCATATTCAGCATACGAACTTACTTCTATAGTAGCCCATTTCTCAAACTCGGTGTGCGGCCCAAATCCTGAATCGGGCATATTTCTATAGACTTGTACGGAATATAAATCTGTTCCTACCGCATTTGGAATGTGCCTTTTTAAGGGCATAAAACCACCCCATAGTTCTGAAGTACGGTTATTGGCCAAAGACATTTTTAATGAATGACCTACTAATTTTTTTCCTGCAAGCTGTACTATTCTTGGTTCCATAAGAAAGGATTGTATAGGTTATTGTAAAAATTAGTTCCCGATAGCTTTTTTCATTTTTTCAACAATATTAAATGCTGCGGGACATATGGCTACGTTCTTTAATGTTAAGTTTGAAATTTGTTGAAATTTTTTCCGGTCAGTATGTGGAAATTCTCGGCATGCCTTAGGGCGTACATCATAAATGGAACAATAATTGTCAGCTCCCAAAAAAGTACAGGGTACTTGTTGCAGCACGTAATCATTCTCTTCGTCTATTCGTAAATATTGCTCAATGAACTTCTGGGGTTTCTGCCTAAAATGTTTGGATATACGCTCCACATCTGCATTGGTAAACAATGGGCCTGTAGTTTTACAACAATTGGCACATTCCAGGCAATCCGTTCTTTCAAATTCTTCATCATGTAATTCTTGCATTACATAATCCAAATTTCTGGGCGGTCGTTTTTTTAGCTTGGCAAAAAACTTGCGGTTTTCATTGTGTTTTTCCTGTGCTTTCTTAGGAAGTTCTTTTAAAATCTGCTCCATCCTTCTAAAAATCTGCCCAAAACTAAACAACAAATACTTAAAATGCCCAATTTTGCCTAACAAACCAGTTATTCTATGAAAGACGTTTTTGGAAAGGCCGTATTAGATTTTCAGAAAGAAAACTATACTGAGGATATAATTACATTTTCCTCATTGGACGAAGAAGATGTAATTCCTGTTCCCTACCTATTTAGAAGTTTCAAAGAAATGCCTATGCTAGAGCAGGAAGCCTTAAAACTTTGCAAAGGCTCTGTTTTGGACATAGGCTGCGGAGCTGGGAGCCACAGTTTATATTTACAAGAAAACGGCTTCTCCGTAACTGCTTTGGACTACTCAAAAGGAGCCATAGAAACGTGCTCTTTAAGAGGAATTAAAGATGTAGTTTATACGGATATCTATAGTTTTAAGCATAAAAAGTTTGACACCCTCTTATTATTGATGAATGGCATTGGTATTGTTGGCGAATTGAATAATACCACAAAATTCTTTGACCACATAAAAACCTTAATGAATCCTGGCGCACAGGTTTTATTGGATTCTAGTGACATCATTTATATGTTTGAAGAAGATGAAGACGGTGGTGTTTGGGTGCCGGATACCGGCTCTTATTATGGTGAAATAGAGTTTGAAATGCAATACAAAGATGAAAAAAGCGATTCATTTTTCTGGTTATATCTTGATTATAAAACTTTAGAAATGGCTGCAGAAGCAAGCGGATTTAACTGCCAACTTGTAAGAAACGGCGAACATTACGACTATTTGGCTAAATTATGGCTTAAATAAGGCCAATTTTCGCCATTTTTGTATTCTAGCCGTAAACTATCCTCATGAGAAACATACGTATACTTTTATTGGTTTTGCTTTTTGGTCTTTTTATAGGATGTTCCAAAGATTCGGATGACAGCATAGAAAAAGAAGAAAAAGTTGTGGATAAAAGTGCTAATCTTCAAGGTACCGGAGACTCTGCAAATGACATTCTATCCAACGATAAATTCACTAAACTTCTTATAGAGATTGCTTACGTTGATGGTTTTGAACCAACAGAGGAAGCTATGGAAAGTTTTGTTCTTTTTTTAAAAGAAAGAACCTTTAAGCAAGATATTGAACTTAAATACACAAAACTTGAATCTCCCGATGAAGAGAATCTGACGCTGGAAGAAATTGCTGAGCTAGAAACGGATAATAGAACGGTTTATAATGATGGTGAGACTTTAGCAGTTTATATCTATTTTTCGGATGCGCCGGCCGAGGGTGACGACGAAGAGGTAGGTCTAGTTACTTTAGGCGCTGTTTACCGCAATACCTCTATGATAATTCATGAAGTTACAGTTAGAAAACTTGCTGCCCAAAGACTCTTTGTTACGGATGCCGATGTAGAAAACTCTACCTTAAATCATGAATTTGGACATTTATTTGGCCTGGTAGATTTAGGAACTACGCCTGTTAACGATCACGAAGATGTTGTACGAGATGAAAACGGAGAACCTATTTTGGACGAAAAAGGAAATACAAGTGGCAATAGCCACTGCAATGTAGATGGTTGTCTTATGCTTGCAGAATTACAATTTAATGGCGGATTCACTAATAAAAGCAGCTCACTTACATCAAAAGGAACTAACGCTATCACATCTGCTTGTTCCTTAAGCGGTAATAGTCTTCTGAAACTATTGGATAGCAAAACTGCCAAAAATGGACTGCCAGAACCTCCCAACTTAGACAGTGAATGTCTTTTAGACCTTAAAAACAACGGAGGGCGCTAAGTATTATATTTTCTAAGGAATATTCAGATATTTGTGTGTCTGTAAAGAAACTTTCCATTTAGGGTTTTTCATTACATAGTCCACGATCATTGGCACTACTTTGTCCCTCACGCTCCATTCTGGCTGTAAATAAAGAATACAATCCGTATTGGTCTTTGCCGCTTCCTGTTCTGCAAAAATTAAATCGTGCTTGTTGTAGACAATCACTTTTAATTCGTGTGCCTCATCATAAATCCTACCTTCCGGCAATTTATTCTTTTTGGGAGATAGACAAATCCAATCCCATGTTCCGGTTAAAGGATATGCTCCGGAAGTTTCAATATGAGTTTTAAGATTCTTGACTTTTAAAGCATCTGTTAAAGGCTGCATATTCCATGTAAGGGGCTCTCCTCCCGTAATTACAATGGTATCTGAATACTTAGCTGCATTTTCCGTTATTTGCCCAATTGCCGTTGGCGGATGAGTTTCTGCATTCCAGCTCTCTTTTACATCGCACCAATGACATCCAACATCACATCCTCCGACTCTAATAAAATACGCCGCTGTTCCTTTATGGAAACCTTCGCCTTGTATGGTATAGAATTCTTCCATTAGGGGCAACATATTACCCTTATCAACTTCTTGTAAAATTTCATCTTTAACCATCGCGCAAAGATACGTCTTGCAAATTCCAAAACCCAAATTCTAATTCCTAAAATAAAAGCATAGCTTCTAATCGGTCAGGCCTGTACTTTTAAACGCCTTTGTTCGTTCTACCTTACGAGATTGCCTTTGGACAAACCCAAACTTCTCTAAAAGTGACTGCTAAACATCAAAAATTCCCTTATTTTTACTCAAAATACAACCAATGGCTACTAAAGAAGAATTCTTCGAACATATTGAAAGCGGTTACGCAACCAAAGGCGATTTTATTGTAATGGGAGCAGCAATGCTAGATGGAGAAGCCATTACCGATGCACATGTAAAAGTTCCTTTAAAAACCTTAAACCGTCACGGACTTATAGCAGGAGCTACGGGAACAGGTAAAACCAAAACATTACAGGTGCTAGCCGAGAATCTATCCGATAAGGGTATTCCCGTATTATTGATGGATTTAAAAGGCGATTTAAGTGGCATTGCACAGCCAAGCCCTGGTCACCCAAAAATAGACGAACGCCATGCTAAAATCGGTCTACCATTTGAGGCCAAAGCTTTCCCTGTAGAAATTCTCTCGCTTTCCGAGCAGGATGGCGTTAAGCTTAGAGCCACAGTATCTGAATTTGGACCCGTACTTTTATCCCGTATTCTTGATCTTACGGAAACACAAGAAGGAATTGTAGCGGTTGTTTTTAAATATTGCGATGATAACAAACTTCCGCTATTGGATTTAAAAGATTTCAAAAAAGTATTGCAATATGCTACTGGTACGGGTAAAGCAGAATTCACAAAACACTATGGTAGAATTTCTACCAGTTCAACAGGATCTATTCTTAGAAAAATTATAGAGCTCGAACAACAAGGCGCCGATTTGTTCTTTGGTGAAAAATCGTTTGATGTAGACGATTTAACCCGAGTTGATGAAAATGGTAAAGGATATATCAATATCTTAAGATTGACGGATATTCAAGACCGCCCAAAATTGTTCTCTACATTTATGCTGAGCCTTTTAGCGGAGATTTATAGTACTTTTCCCGAACAAGGCGATAGTGATAGACCGGAATTAATACTTTTTATAGATGAAGCACATCTTATCTTCAACGAAGCTTCCAAAGCGTTATTAGATCAAATTGAAAGTATTGTAAAGTTAATACGCTCCAAAGGAATTGGCCTATATTTTGTTACTCAAAACCCTGCAGATGTTCCTAATGCCGTACTTTCTCAATTAGGTCTCAAGGTTCAACATGCCTTGCGTGCGTTTACGGCTAGAGATCGTAAAGCTATAAAGCTTACTGCAGAGAACTACCCTATTTCAGAATATTATGATACCAAAGAAGTATTAACCTCATTAGGTATTGGTGAAGCCCTTGTTTCCGCGTTGGATGAAAAAGGTAGACCTACCCCATTAGCTGCCACATTACTGCGTGCTCCTATGAGCCGTATGGATGTATTGACGGACAGCGAGCTTAAATCAATAATTAAAAGGTCTGATTTAGTAAAGAAATATGGTGAAGTAATAGACCGAGAGAGTGCCTACGAAATTCTAAACGAAAAGATAGAAAAGGCAGAAGTTGAAGCCGAAAAAGAAAAAGCAAAACCTAAAACCACTTCCAGAAGAAGGAGTACCAGCACAAGACAAAACCCGGTTATAAAGGTATTGACCAGTGCTACTTTTATTCGTGGTGTATTGGGTGTTCTGAAAAAAGTAATGCGATAAACTAAAACGTAATTTTTCAGATTTAAACAAACAATTTAAAAAAGTACATGAAAAGTATAGTAATTAGCATTTGCCTAATCGTTTGCCTTGCAAGTTGTAATGAAAAAAAAGACACTTCTTTTTCTATTATTAAAGACCGTGTTGGCAAATTAGACCGCATAAGTTTAGTTCGTGATTTAAAGATTATTTACGAGAATGACTCTATTGTAAAAGATAGCACAAGTATTAACAGTGCCAACAACAGTAAAAAAGTAAAGGTTTTTGAAAAAGGTGGAAAAGCGTTATTGACCCTCACCCCAAATTCGGATAGTATTCCTTCCATTGAGAATATTCGTATTGAAGACCCTCGTTTCACCACGGACAAAGGTGTTGGTTTAGGGAGTACTTTTAAAGATATAAAAGATAATTACACTATTAGAAAAGTCATTACTTCAATGAACAATGTGGTGATTCTTTTAAAAGATAGTGACGTTTATTTCACCATAAGCAAAGAAGAATTACCTTCTAGTCTACGCTATGCTTCAAGTGTAAATATTGAAGCGGTACAGATTCCAGATGATGCTAAAATTAAGTATATGATGGTTGCTTGGGATTAGCTTTTAGGCCAATCTCGCTTAGTCAAAATTTAAATCGGCGCCATGAATTCTATTCTGCAATACATCTTGGCACATAGGGCCAAAACGAAATTTAAGGTAGATATGGGAATTGCCCCGAGAGGCCAAAGTGTTATTGACAGCACCAACGTACTTGCTATTTACCTCAACAGAAATTGGCATTTGACTATTGGCGATGTACTCCTTCTCATACATTTAGCGATCTTTTCCGGTGGCGCTCATTTATTAGGCATTGAGACAGCGCTGTATACCATTTTAACCTATCTCGCAGCCGATAAAACCGTAAACTATGTGGTAAATAATGGGTTGGAAGAGCATATTGGAATGACGATTATTTCGCCCCAAGATAAAGAAATACGAATTATGCTTTCCCAACAAATAGCAAGAGTCTGTGCCATTTATAAGTGAAAAGAAGAATATGTTAAAAGCTGGTACCGCCCACTTTACTGCGGAGATAGATTATATATATCGTAATGATCCGTTTGGAATTGACACGGCTAAGCGACGAAATTGACAAAATAGATAAAAATGCCTTTATTATTATGGGCGTCGTAAAAGATACAAAAGGAGGAATGATGAGAAAGAAACCTCTTAAATAGTGCAAAGATCTATGAAAAAAACGCTAAATAAAATGCTTCCCAAGGTATATGGCAGGTATTTTAATTTACTTGCCAGAGCTTCTAAAAAAAGAGCGGCAGAAAAAGCTTTTTATGTTTTCTGTACGGTTAGGAAAGGAAGGGTTCTGCCCAATCAGAAAGAATATCTAGACGAAGTGAAAAGTGATACTTTAGAGGTTAAGAGCCATACTCTACAGACCTATCATTGGCCAGGCAGTAAGGAAACCGTTCTCTTGGTTCATGGATGGGAGAGCAATACTTTTAGATGGCGTAATCTTGTTGCTAAACTTCGTGAAGCTGATTTTAATATTGTGGCTTTCGATGCTCCCGCACATGGGTATTCTTCCGGGCAACACTTAGATCTTCCTCTATATTCAGATGGCGTACAAGCAATGATAAAAAAACATGACCCCAAATACCTTATTGGTCATTCTATGGGCGGAATGACCCTTATGTACAACGAATTTAAACATCAAAATACCGGCGTTGAAAAAATGGTTACCATAGGCGCACCGTCTGAATTTTATGAAATAATGAATCACTACCAACGTCTACTCAACTTTAACAACAAGGTTCGCAAGGCACTTGAGGAATTTGTTCTAGACCGATTTGGGTTTACTGTAAAAGAGTTTTCTTCCTCCCGTTTTGCAAAAGAAAATACTAAAAAAGGTCTTTTGCTGCATGATGAACTAGATAAATTAGCCCCTTTTCATTCTTCAGAAGCGGTTCATTCTTATTGGATGGACAGTACTTTTATACGAACCAAGGGCTTAGGACATTCTATGCATCAAGAACATGTTAATGAACAGATTGTAGATTTTTTGAAAAACTAAAAAAGTACCCATGCAAAACGTAACCCCATTCCACATTGCTATACCTGTCCACAATTTAGCCGAATGCCATAAGTTTTATGGAGAGATTCTAAACTGCAAAGAAGGGCGTAGCAGTGACCATTGGGTAGATTTTAACCTCTTTGGGCACCAATTGGTAATTCACTACAAACCTAAAACTGAAACTAAAGAACTGCATAGTAACCCCGTAGATGGCAAGAATGTACCCGTTCCTCATTACGGTGTTGTGTTACCCTGGAATGTTTTTGAATCTTTTTCAGAAGAACTACAGAATAAGGGCGTAAAATTCGTAATTGAACCTTATGTAAGATTTAAAGGCGAAACCGGAGAGCAAGCCACTATGTTCTTTTTGGACCCTGCCGGAAATGCACTGGAGTTCAAGGCATTTAAGGATATGGAACAATTATTTGCTAAGTAATGAAACGCCTACCACTCTCAGGCTGTACCCAGAGTGGTAGACGTTCTATCTCCTATTGAGACCATTCGGTGGGCTTTCTTACCCAGCGGTGTTTTTTCAATTCTTCAACTAATTCCTTTGGCAATCTTTTTCCATCGCTTGTAGCGGTATTGGCCAAAACGTTACGTTCTTTACGCATACCCGGTATAGTTGTACCAATAGTCTTGTTTTCCAAAATAAACCGTAAAGCCATCTCTGCCATAGTCATGCCTTCTGGAATTAGAGGTCGTAATGCATCTGCATGATCCACGCTTGAATTCAGATTTTCGGGCACGAAATAGGTACCACGCCAGTCGCCTTCCGGAAAAGTTGTTGCCTTGGTTAAATTACCGGTCAACGTACCTTCATCAAAAGGTACACGGGCAATTACGGCAATATCCATATCCTCACACAAAGGAAAAAGCACGTCTTCCGGGTTCTGGTCAAAAACATTATATATTACCTGCACAGCGTCTATCAAACCTGTTTTTATAGCCTCAATACCATTTTCGGGCTCCCAGCGGTTCACGCTAATTCCCATAGCTCCTATTTTTCCCGCTTTCTTTAAATCCTCAATAGCACGTTGCCATTCATCCCTTTGAGACCAACCATCGTCCCATGTATGAAACTGCATCAAATCAACACGCTCCATTCCCAGATTAGTCAGGGTTTTCTCTGTATATTCTATGATATGGTTTGTGGGATACGAATCTTCAAATTTATATTCAGGCTTTGCTGGCCAATTAAAATTCTTTGGCGGAATCTTACTAGCGGAATACAGTTTTATCTTTGGGTGTCTACGTATAAGCTCTCCTAATAGCTCTTCACTATGGCCTTCTCCGTAACCCCAGGCCGTATCAAAAAAATTAACACCGTTCTCAACCGCAAGGTCCAAGGATTTTGCAGATTGCTTGTCATCAGACTCTGTCCAACCTGCCATTCCCCACATTCCGTAACCTACCTCGCTTACCTGCCAACCTGTTCTTCCAAATCTTCTATAAATCATTTAAGTATATGCGTATTATTCTTTTTTATTTTAAAATTGATATGCTTCCCTAAAATTCACGATAAGGAGCGTCTAAAAATTGGTTTGCTTCTTCTTCTGCAAATCTTGCCGATTCCGCATTCCAATGGAGTGTTTTATTTGGAAACCGACCAGCAATAACACCCAACAATATGGTTTCTGTTAGTCGTGATGCATATGAAAATGGAGCACTGGTTTCTGCAGTGCCTAAACACGCATCTACAAATTGATGATAGTGTTTCTTTCCTTCACTATCATAATCGCGTACGGGCTCCCCCAAATTAAACTTTTCAACATCTACCTCTTTATATTCTCCGTCTACGATTACCTTGGGAAGCATTTGAAAATGTGGTAGGTACAATCTACCTTTTTCACCAATGAACATGGCCCCCTGGTCATGCAACTCTTCACCGCCGGGCAACATTAGGTCTTCGCGTTGTTTATCCGCATCTTTCCCATCGTACCAAACCCATTTTAAGGTATCCGCAGTGTATTCTGTTCCAGGAAACTCATAGGTGACCATATTCTGTTCCGGATAACCAAAACCATTTGGTTTTCTACAGTTTGTGGTAATTGTTCTAGGTACATCTAATGCTAAGGCATTGTAAGGTGTGTCAAAAATATGAACCCCCATATCTCCTAAAGTTCCACAACCATAATCTACCAATTTACGCCATTGTCCTGGATGATAAACACCTTCTTTATAGGGTCTTTCAGATGAAGTTCCAAGCCAAAGGTTCCAATCCAAACTTTCTGGAACCGGATCCTGACCTTCTGGAAGCGGCCCATCATAACCCCAATTTTTTGGAGACCACGCCCTAACGGTATGTACCTTTCCAATGATTCCCGACTGAATCATTAATGTAGCCAGTTTATAATCATAAAAGGAATGCACTTGAATACCCATTTGAGTTACCAGGTTTTTCTCTTTCGCTATTTTTTTCATTGCCCTCGCTTCCGTAACGTGATGTGTTAATGGCTTTTGGCAATATACTGGCTTATCCATTTCCATAGCCATCATAGAGGCAGGTGCATGTGTATGGTCTGGTGTAGAAACAACCACGGCATCTATCTTTTTACCCATCTCTTGTAACATCACCCTGTAATCCGAATATGTTTTAGCATCTGGATGAAGTGCCTTTGCCGCTGCCAACATGTTAGCGTCAACATCACAAAGTGCGACCACATCTACCATTGCATGCGAAGAAATAGCACTTAAATCTTCACCGCCCATATTACCAACACCAATATGCGCCGTACGAAGACGTTTCTTTTTGGATGTAGAAAAAGCCATGGCAGCGGAAGGCAATAATGTTATTGATGACAATGTAACTGCGTTCTTTAAAAATTCCCTTTTATTCATTTTCAATTCGTTTGATTATTGAGGTTGTTCTCTATTCTATAATTCTTTGATTTTTACATTCTTTAACCAAAGCGGACTATCATGGTCCTGAAAACCGATATATCCTTTTTTAAAAGAGCCATATTTAGGTGAGTCTTTCCACTTGCCCTTTCCTTTTCGCTCCTCCCAGTCTTCTGACCATGGCACAAAAGACAATAGTTTTTTACCGTTGAGCCAATGTTCTACTTTTACTGGGGTAAAAATGATACGAGAAGTATTCCACTCCCCTGCCGGCTTTACTATTTTTTGACTCACGTCTGGTAAGTGCATGGCGTAATCTGCACCTGTTTTTTGCCATTCCTCTAACTTGGCATTATTAATTTCCTCCCATTTAAGGTCATCTAACATTTGATATTCCGGTGATACTTCAGGAATTCCCCAATCGCCTTCTTGAATGTGATATAGTAATCCACTATTACCTCCTTCGGGTATTTTCCATTCCCATGCCAATTCAAAATTGTCAAACTCCTGTGCCGCGTAGATGATATCCTTTCCGCCTTTTCGGCTCTCTTCCGTTCTTTTCTCAGTGTCAAAAGTTAGAACACCATCTTTGATTATCCATTGGGGAGGTAAGTCATCTCCATTATAGGCTCGCCAACCTTCTGTAGTTGTTCCATCAAAAAGGTAAAACCATTCATTAATTGGTTCAATAGTTTCGGAAGATTCAGCTGTTACCTGATTTTCGCCATTTTGTTTGGTTTCGTGTTTACAGGAAATTAAAGCTATCCATAGGGATAGCATTAAGGTAAGTTTTTTCATTAAATAGGCTTGTTTACATCTTAGTTTCAATACTTCATATAGTAACCGTATCTAAATCCAGTAACATTTAGTCAAGCAATAAAGCATACCTTTCTAGGGCACTCTGTCACAAGAAAATTTCCGGTGTCAATTCCAACGTAGAAATAATATTAGGCCGTTACGAACGAAACGAGAAGTTAGCTAATTTAAGTGAACCGACCAAGCGAATTATTGAGGGTTATTGGCTCGTATAGAAGCAATAGACAGGAAGAGAAGAAATATAAGGCCTAGATACCCAAGTAATCTGTATGAACCAAAAGTACTGAAACAAAAACTAAAAACAGGCGGAGCAAGTGCACTGGCCAGAATTAAGAACGACATAACCTTTCCCGTAATAGCACCTAAATGTGTACGTCCATAAAAACGTGGCCAAACAATGGCATTAAGTACCGCAAAGAAGCCTCCTAGAACACCAAAGCCGCCAATCAGCAAAGGAACACCAAACGAGGAGGAAAGGAATAAAAAGCCTACAGAGGCCATAATACCACCTAATATCATTAAATACAAATACAGTTTTAAATGTAAATAATCACTTAAAAAATTAAAAATCAACGAAATAGTTACAGCAACTACAGAAGCTGGCAAAAAGATGGAAATAGCATCTGATTTTGAAAAACCTTCACTTGCAAAAACCGAAACTACATGAAACGTAAGTCCCGTAATAAAAAAGCTGTTAAAGGACAGTATTAATCCATACATCCAAAAAGCTCTGGTCTGTAAGGCTTCTTGGGATGTATACTGCTTGGCAGCAGGTGTTTTTACCAATTCACCATCATCTTCACCCAGAACTTCTCCATCTGGCAATAGACCATGTTCCTCAGGTTTATTCTTATAGAACTGTAAGATGAGAAAAGAAAAAAACAGTAATGCAGCAGCTAATATTTGCCAGGTAATCTGCCAACTGTACCCCTCTATTAGAGCGTTTACCCAAAGTGGTGAAGACGAAAAACCAAAGGAGATGGCAACGCTACTCATAGCATTTACTTTTCCTCTATTTTTATCGAACCAGATCATAATTACATTTCTAGATGCCATGGTCAACACACCTTGTCCAGAAAATCTGAGCACAAAAAATAGACTCGCCATTATCACAAATGGAACAACCCACGTATCAACATTCAACATTGTTTTTACAAACTCGCTCATTTGCACGGACCAAGAACATAACATGAGGGCCACGGCCAAAGTAATGGCAGCAAAAAAAGCCACATAACGTGCCCCGTATTTATCAAACCAAACACCGGCACGACCTATTACCAATGAGCTACATATAGTTCCTATCATATATGCATTGCTAAACTGGTTTCGGCTTAATCCTAATGCATCTTTAACCGGGTCCGTAAAAACGGATACCCCAATGGTTTGCCCAGGAATACTGCAATAGATACCAATAGTACCAATTACGAGAATTACATACCCGTAAAAAACTGGGCTTTTGGCCGGATCTACGAAAGAAAATTGATTTTTGCTGGACATCTGTAGAGAGAAAGCGGCAAAAGTAGTGGTTTCATTAGAGCCTCTATATTTTTATAAGTAAAGATTATGCAAAATCTATACGGAAGGTGAGTTTTAAACGTTATAAATAGACTTAACCCATTAGCAATTTTAGCCATGAGAAAATTTGCGGCCGTACTGTTTGTTCTAACAGTGATCATAATTTTGAGTAGCTGTAGTATTGACGATAGCAATGATATTGAAGTTATAAAACCGGGAGACACCGTTATTACCGGTAATCATAATCACAAAAAATTTCTAAACTAGTAATTTAAGAAACTACTAGGATTCTTGAATCTGATCTGCGAACATAATCGTGAAGGAACTGCCCTGGCCCTCTTTACTATCTACTGTAATAGTTCCTCCTAAACTAGTTATATATTTTTTTACAAAGTAAAGCCCCAGACTTTTATTACCTCTGGAATTGGGAAGGGTATTGTTCAAATCAAAAATTCGAGCACCATCTTTATCCATATCAAAACCTAACCCATTGTCTTTATAGCTGAGTATCTTATGCCCATCCTTTAATTGAGTTTTAATTGAAATTACGGGAATAACACCTGGTTTGGCATATTGAATAGAGTTGGATATGAGATTTAAAAAAATATTTTTCATAAAACTCCTTTCAAAAAGTACCCACTGTGCTTCAGTAAAGTCTACCGAAAATTGAACTTTAGCATGACTAGCCAAAGTCTCAAGTGATTCTTTAACGTGTTGAAAAACTTCATCAAAACACACAAGTTCTAATTCTTTTTCTAAAACCCCATCTTCAGCAACCGCATCAACATAGACATTTAATGAAGTCTTTAAACCATCTGCCGAACGTTTTATATGTTCCAGTACCTTTAAGGACGATTCATCCTTGATTTTACTAGTATCTAGCATATCAACAAGAAAAACCAAATTATTTACAGGCAATTTTAAATCGTGAGATGTTTTATGATTAAGTTGCATTAACCTATCATTCATTCTGGTCAAATCTGTTAAATGCGAAATTCTCTCGTTTTCTATATCCTTCTTGTAAGTTATCTCCTTCCCTATAGCATAGACAAATTTCTTATCTTCTGACCTAGTAGCCGTCCAATGCATCCACACCAATTTTCCACTTTTACAAATATATCGGTTCTCAAAATTGAGCAAGGGCATACCATGGACTAAATTCTCACCGTATTTTACGGTTTCATCTATATCTTCTTTATAAATAAAATCAAAAATAGGCTTTGAATACAGCTCTTCTTCCGTATATCCCAAGAGCTTTGCAAATGCGTGATTAACTTTTTTGAAGTACCCATCAAAATCTGCAATACACAAATTATCTATTGACAAATTGAAAAATGGTTCTAGTTCAAAATCTAGAGATTTCGTTAGCTGTTTCATGAGTTTGGTATAGTCTAGTAAACCTAAAACGCTCGCCATAAGATAATTGTTGCCTAATGTTCCATTATTTTTATCCAAAAGACAATTTAATTATCAAAATAACGTTCGTTCATGTTTTTCCCTTTAAACATAAACGACTTTGCTATAAAAATATAGCCAACAACTTTAAAATTGAAAATGCATAGAAATAACAGAATTAGACATTTGTCCGGACAAATATATAATTATGCTTTTGTTGATTTATAGAATCAAAACTATCATAAAATATAGCCCTTTTAAACAGAGACAACTACTTTACACTTCTGTGTCTCTCGCGAGCTAACAAAGTATTTTTGAGCAGCATAGCAATGGTCATCGGACCAACACCACCCGGAACCGGTGTAATAAAGGAGGCTTTTTTACTTACAGGCTCAAAATCAACATCGCCGGTAATATAATATCCTTTTTCTTTGGAGTCATCTGCCACTCTGGTAATTCCTACGTCAATAATAACAGCACCGTCCTTAACCATATCCTCTTTTAAGAAATGAGGCACTCCCAATGCAGAAACAATAATATCTGCCTGAAGCGTAAGTTCTTTAATATCTTTTGTTCTACTGTGCGCCAAAGTAACCGTACAATTTGCAGCTTCACCTTTCTGACTCAACAAAATACTTATTGGTCTACCTACAATATGACTACGGCCTATTACTACAGCATGCTTTCCCTGGGTATCTACCTTGTATCGCTTTAAAAGCTCCATAATACCAAAAGGCGTGGCGGAGATAAAGGTCTCCATATCCAAAGCCATTTTACCAAAGTTAGCAGGATGGAAACCATCTACATCTTTGTCCGGATCAACAGCCATTAAAACTTTTTCCTCATCAATATGTTTTGGCAAAGGAAGTTGAACAATATAACCGTCTATATCAGCATCGGCATTCAGTTCCTGGACTTTAGCCAACAAATCCTCTTCTGTAGTTTCGCTAGGCAAGTGAATTAAGGTGGATTCAAAACCTATTTTCTTGCACGAGCGTACTTTACTACCTACATATGTTAAACTAGCCCCATCATTACCAACAAGAACAGCTGCCAAGTGAGGTACTTTCTCACCTCGTTCTTTCATGTTTGCCACCTCAATGGTGATTTCATCCTTTATTTCGTTGGAAACTTTTTTTCCGTCTAGTAGTGTCATAATGTTGGGTTACTGTCTAATCTGGTCTTGTAATTCTTTCCTTGGATTCTGGCCTTATTTCATACCTTTCATATTCCCCATCATCTGCATCATCTTCTTACCGCCGCCGCCTTGCATCATCTTCATCATCTTGCTCATTTGATCAAACTGCTTTAAAAGCTGATTTACTTCTTGTACTTCTCTACCGCTTCCTTTAGCTATTCGCTTTTTACGGCTCACGTTCAATTTAGAAGGATTAGAACGTTCATCCGGTGTCATGCTGTGAATAATAGCTTCGATATGCTTAAAGGCATCATCATCAATATCCAAACCTTTAAGCGCTTTTCCGGCACCTGGTATCATCCCCATTAAATCTTTGATGTTACCCATCTTTTTGATTTGCTGAATCTGGGAAAGGAAATCGTCAAAACCGAATTTGTTCTTGGCAATTTTCTTTTGAATCTTGCGAGCTTCTTCTTCATCAAACTGCTCTTGAGCCCGTTCTACCAAAGAAATAACATCGCCCATACCCAAAATACGTTCGGCCATACGTGAAGGGTGGAAAACATCTATAGCTTCCATCTTCTCACCTGTACCTATGAATTTAATAGGCTTATCTACTACGGATTTAATTGAAATGGCAGCTCCACCACGGGTATCACCATCTAATTTGGTAAGTACAACCCCGTCAAAATTTAAAATATCATTAAAGGCTTTTGCGGTATTAACGGCATCCTGACCTGTCATTGAATCCACTACAAAAAGTGTTTCCTGAGGTTGGATAGCTTTATGAATTTCAGAGATTTCATTCATCATCTGTTCGTCTACCGCCAAACGACCCGCCGTATCTATAATTACCACGTTATATCCTTCTGATTTTGCTTTGGCAATACCAGCCTGAGCTATCTTTACAGGATTCTTCTCATCGCGATCAGAGTACACCTCAACACCAATCTGATCCCCTACAACATGTAACTGATCAATAGCCGCCGGACGGTATACATCACAAGCTACCAATAAAGGTTTTTTTGTTTTTTTGGTCTTAAGGAAGTTAGCGAGTTTACCGGAAAACGTAGTTTTACCCGAACCTTGAAGACCTGACATTAAAATTATGGAAGGCGTACCGGAAAGATTAATCCCTTCGGTTTCCCCTCCCATAAGCTCCGTAAGCTCATCCTTAACAATCTTCACCATCAACTGGCCCGGTTGCAATGTGGTCAATACATCTTGACCCAAAGCTTTTTCCTTAACCCTGTTGGTAAATTCTTTTGCTATTTTGAAGTTAACATCTGCATCCAACAAAGCCCTACGGACTTCTTTGGTAGTCTCTGCAACATTAATTTCCGTTATCTGCCCTTGGCCCCTAAGGGTGTGTAGGGCTTTATCTAGCTTTTCACTTAAATTGTCAAACATCGTCTTACTTGCTTTTGAAGAAAAGCAAATTTAATAATAACTACGTTAAAGAAAGGGGCGTAAAGAAAAAAATATGATATCACAAAAAAAGCACCCATCTCTCGGTGGGTGCTCTCAAATGAATTGTGGGGCAAAATAGGTATCAGGTTACTCTAAACTCTAATTATCAAAAGCTAGTTGCAAACCTTCGTTAGAACAACAATTTCATCTTTTCTCTTTATTATCATGTACTCCTCGCCACATTCAAGCACTTGCCAATCGCCGGCATAATTATCCAACACCTGAGCAAATCCGCTAAATGTCAATACATTTTCTTCAACCATCCATGAACCTTCATCCACTACTTTTCCATTGGTATCATAAACAAGCATTCGTTGCTCAGCAAAATCAATGGTCAAATCTTCAAAGAACTCTCCCTTTTCATCTGCCATTTTCCAAGTACAAACGCTTAATCTACTTTGAATAATTTCTGCAGTGCATACATCCGGTTGGAAATCACAATTCTTTCCCAACACTATAAAATCGTCCTCAACGAACATTTTTATCTTACCTTCTTTTATTTCATAGACCTTCCATGTGTTATTAAAGACTGTATTTTCTTCAAAATCCAGCTTTACAACAACTCTATAATCTACAACCGAGGTACTCCACTCCCCTTCTATATTATAACCGTTTTTACCATAGGAAATGACTTTTCCATCATCTTCAAAAGCAAAAGCGTAAGTATCATACTGTTCAGATTCATCTTCGCTATTTCTCTGTACTTGAACAAAATTCCAAGGACATTCTACCAAAACACTATCTAATTGTTCCTTTGTAAAGTCGTCATCATTATAGTCATTATCATCATCCTCATCACATGCCTCCTTTGCCTGTTTAAGCACGGTTGCAAGTTCAGGATTGGTATTTGCAACCACCTCTGTACTATCTGTATATTTTAAAGTAAGGGGGAAATCAAAACTAATAAGATCAGCATCTTCCAGACCGGCAAAGAACCTTCTTGTTTCTTCATCGTGCGCTACAGTTACAGATGCCGTTTGTTGAAAATTAGGATTATACGTAAAAATTGTTACTGGATACACTAAATCAATACATTCTATATCTACATCCAAACCGCCTTCAACACACTGCGAAGCTATTTTCTGTAAATCGTCTTTACTGTTCACAGCTACCTCCGTGTAATCTGCCATGGTAATCGTAATAGGAAACACAATGTTCATTACGCTAGTAGAACCTTCAAGAGAATCCAGAACCTCTTCTAAAACCTGAAGACCTGCCATAGTTTCTACGGTAAGATTCACATCATTTACGACCACCGAGTACGGAAACTGAATATCAAAACAGCTAGCTCCGTCAACTATATTATCATAAGAACCATCATTGGAAACAGTTTCTTTCAGCAATTGTAGTGCCGTAGAATCAAAAGATAGTGTTTGCTCCTCATCTATTGTTTCCACAAAGGGTTCTTCATCTTGACAAGACGTTAAAGCCATTATCAGGGCCAGTAGGAAAGCCACTAATGAAAATTTAAAACACTTCTTCATATTGATCGGGAATTTAGGGGAACTTTAATTCTGAAACAACCCATAATTAAAATACCCTACTTGCACAGTTCGGATTTTTTCAAATACCTTTGGAAAAAATCACCCTAATTGGAAACCAAAAATACAGGCAATGTTTGCGAAGAGCAAGTCTTTGATACAATTTTCAAAGCTAATTCCAAAACGGTTTTCAACTATATTTATTATAAATTTGGCAATGAGGAGAAAGCACATGACGCTGTTCAAGAGGCTTTTGTAAAACTTTGGGAGAATTGTGCCAAGGTTTCTCCAGAGAAAGCCAAGTCATTTGTTTACACCGTAGCCAATAACCTATACCTAAATGTGATAAAAGCGGAAAAGGTACGTTTGAAGTATGCGGACAAAACGCTTAAGGTCACCCATGAGTCACCAGAGTTTCTACTGGAAGAAGAGGAGTTCAAGCAAAAATTGAACCGTGCTCTGGACAGTTTACCAGAAAACCAACGTACTACTTTTCTACTAAACCGTATAGATGGAAAGAAATATGCCGAAATAGCGGAAATGGAAGGTGTAAGTGTAAAGGCCATTGAAAAAAGGATGCATTTAGCATTAAAGTCGCTTAGGGAAAAGATTGAAGGGATATAAATTTCTTAGTAGTTATGAAATAGTTTTTGCAGGACAGCTATCATAACTTAAAATAAAAAGTAGGGTATTTACGTAACGAATTGTTACTAAGGTATAAAGCTAGAATTGATGCAAGAAAATCACTTAGCCAAATGGTTGAACAATGACCTCACGGAGGCAGAGCTCGCAGCGTTTAAAAAATCTGATGAGTATGCTTCCTATGAACGCATTGCAGCCGCTTCCGGTCAGTTAAAAGCACCTGACTTTAATGCGGACGAAGCCCTGATGGCCATAAAGAACCAGCGTACCTTACAGGATACGAAGGTTGTACAATTGCACCCTTTCAAGAAATTCTTGCGTATTGCAGCGGTAGCTGCGGTTATTATATTCGGTTCTTATTTTTATCTGAATACTTTAAATGAAAATATTGTTACTCAATATGCCGAAACTAAAGAAGTTATTCTTCCGGACAAGTCAAAAGTACAGTTGAATGCTGATTCTGAACTTTCATTCAGCGAGAGAAAATGGAACAAAGAGCGTAATGTTGAACTTAAGGGCGAGGCATTTTTTAAGGTAGCCAAAGGCAAACGTTTTACGGTTGCGACAGAGGCTGGTACAGTTGCCGTTTTAGGAACTCAGTTTAATGTAGAAAATAGAGAAGGATTTTTTGAAGTTACCTGTTTTGAAGGTTTGGTAATTGTTTCATTTGAAGGAAAAGAGACCAAACTACCTGCAGGCACTTCTTTTATGGTTATAGACGGTACTATTATAGAGTCTCCAAAATCAAAATTATTGCAACCCTCATGGTTGAACAATGAAAGCACCTTCAAGAGTGTGCCTTTAAAATATGTTCTTGACGAATTTCAAAGACAGCATAACATTACCGTGGAAACACAAGGCGTTGACTTGGAGCAATTGTTTACCGGAACTTTTAGTAATACGGATAGGGAAATTGCTTTAAAGAGCATAAGTGCACCCTCACAAATAAAGTTTAAATTTGAGGGCAGCAAAGTGCTCTTCTATGTCGATAAGAATCCGTAAACTTCTTCTTTTTATTGTAGGTATTACGTGTTTCCTAATCTCACACGTCACCATAGCTCAAAGTGGTGAAAAGATTGGTCTGTCCACTTTTATACAACAGTTAGAGCAGGAATTCAATATTAAATTCTCCTATGCCGATAGTGAAATTTACGACCTTGAAATCCATATTCCCAAAGAGAATTTATTAGCGGATATACTTGATGATATTGAAAATCAAACACAAGTTGAGATAGAAAAACTTAACGAACGTTATTACACGCTTACCAAAAGCAACTTCGTATCTATCTGCGCTACAGTTCTGGATAACTTTAAGATGAACACACTTTACGGTGCTACGGTAAAGGTATTAGGAACCAATATATCTACAATACTTGATGACAGCGGTACGTTTACATTGTACAATATTCCCAGGAACGCATCACTTCAAATTAAACACCTTGGTTACAAAACCTTATTTGTAAACGCTGATGACTTAATAAAACGAGAGCCATGCAGCACACTCCTTTTGGCTCAATTTTATCAGCAACTAGAAGAGGTGGTAGTTTATGAATTCCTTACCAAAGGCCTTGTAAAACAACTAGACGGCAGTCTTCAAATGAACAGTGAAGAATTTGGTATTCTACCGGGATTAATAGAACCGGATGTTCTCCAGACCGTTCAGGCATTGCCCGGAATAGAAAGTACGGACGAAACGGTATCCAATATCAATATCCGTGGTGGCAGCAATGATCAGAACCTAGTCTTGTGGGACGGTATTAAAATGTATCAATCCGGTCACTTTTTTGGATTGATTTCTGCCTTCAACCCTTATTTAACCGATAAAGTAACGCTCATAAAAAATGGAACTGCAAGCGAATATGGAGACGGGGTAAGTGGCATTATAGATATGCGCACCAAAGATGCCATTGGAGATACTTTTTTTGGAGGTGGAGGCTTCAACCTAATTGGTGGTGATATCTACGGACACCTTCCGGTAAATGAAAAACTAGCGGTACAGTTTTCCGCCAGGCGCTCTCTTACGGACTTAATAGATACACCAACCTACGATAAATTTTTTACCCGTGTTTTTGACGATAGCCAAGTTGCGCAAGAAGGTAATTTCTATTTCTATGATTTTACAGGGAAGCTACTATACGACATAAACGAAAAACAGAAGCTTCGTTTTAGCTTTATCAACATCAATAATCTATTGGATTATTCCGAGCGCAATATGGATGATGATAATGAAATTAAAAGTGCTTTAAACCAAAAGAACCTTTCCTTTGGCGCAAGTTTAAAGAGTGATTGGACTGAAAAATTCAACACTTTTTTGAACGTGTACCACACCCGCTATAAACTTGACGCCCGTAATATTTCCAGTAATGCAGAGCAGATTTTATTCCAGAACAACGAGGTCCAAGAAACAGCTTTGAAACTTAACACCAATTATATACCCAATGATAATTTTAACTGGTTAAACGGTTATCAGTTTACGGATACGGGTATAGCTAATGAAACATCGGTAACTCAGCCTCCTTTTGACAGTAATGCAAGAAATGTTATTAAAAGTCATGCTCTTTTTTCTGAGCTCACCTATACCTCAACAGACAACAAAGTATTTGCCAGAGGTGGTTTACGCATGAATTACCTTGAAAATCCAGACACCTTTAAAGAGTATATCCTGGAACCAAGATTAAGTTTTAATTATGCCTTTACCAGAAATTTAAATGTTCAGGCATTAGGAGAATTCAAAAGTCAGGCCACCAATCAGATTATTGATCTAGAGCAAAATTTTTTAGGTATAGAAAAGAGAAGATGGATTGTTTCTGACGGAGACAAATTACCAATTACCAAAAGTAAACAAGGATCTGTAGGCATCAACTATGACCATCAAAATTTCTACGTTGGCATAGAGGCTTTTTATAAAGAAGTAGATGGTATCAGTACTTCTACTCAAGGCTTTCAGAACCAAAACCAGTTTGATGGAGAAATAGGAAAATATGATGTAAAAGGTATTGAGTTCCTTATCAATAAAAAAACAGATGACTATAGTGTTTGGGCCAGTTATACCTATAATTTCAACAATTACAATTTCTCAGAGGTAGTTCCTCCAGATTTCCCAAATAATCTAGACATTAGGCATACGGCATCATTTGCAGGCACCTACACCTTTGAAAACTTTAAATTTGGTATTGGGTTTAATTATCGTACTGGCAAACCCTATACAGAACCCGATACGGAAGAACCCATCAATTCTACTTTCTTCCCCAACAGAATTAATTACCAAGAACCTAATAGTAGTAGGCTTCCCGAATATTTACGTGCTGATGTTTCCGCTATTTATAATTTTAATATAACAGAAAAGCTAAAGGCCTCTGCAGGTGTTTCAGTTTTAAACTTTACAGGAAGAAAAAATATACTTAACAGTTATTATCGATTTAATAACGAAAATGATATAGAAAAAGTAGAAACTTTTTCTTTAGGACTCACTCCCAATGTGAATTTTAGGGTTAGATTTTAAAGCGGATATCAGAAGGCATCCCCAAAAAATATAATTAATTTTATCGAATTGATTATTCTTTTTCAAACTTCTAATCCCTCCTAACTATGCTCACAATAGAAGATATTCAAAAAGCTCAAAAACGTATTGATGGCTATGTACTAGAAACTCCTGTTCTTACGTCATCACTTTTAAATAACTGGTTAGGCCATGACATTTATTTTAAGGCAGAATGTCTCCAAAAAATAGGAGCTTTTAAAGCAAGAGGGGCTTGTAATACCATAGCTTGGCTTATTGAAAAAAATCAAAAACCGAAACACATAATTGCTAATAGTTCCGGAAACCATTCACAAGCCGTTGCGTGGGCAGCTAAACAATTCAATATTCCGGCAACTATCTATATGCCCGGGTATTCATCTAAAATAAAAATCCAGGCCACCCGATCATATGGGGCACATGTTGAACTTTGTGAAGACCGCAACATTGCGGACGAACGTGTTGTTGCAGCTTCTAAAAAAGATGGCACGTATTGGATTCCTCCTTTTAATCATCATCAAGTTATAGCCGGGCAAGGAACTGCAATCTGCGAGGCCTTGGAGCAAGTTACCCATGTAGACGCCGTTTTTGCGCCGTGTGGTGGTGGCGGACTTCTATCAGGCACAGTCATTGCTACCAATGCCCTATCACCTAAAACCAAAGTATTTGGCGTTGAACCTTTAAATGCCAACGATGCCGCAGAATCATTACGGAAGAAAAAAATCCAAAGATTGACCGCTACACCAGATACCCTAGCCGATGGAGCCATGACCATGGCTGTTGGCGATATAACTTTTGAATATTTAAAAAGACTAGATGCCATGTACGAGATTGAGGAATCAAAATTAATATATTGGACACAATGGCTTACGCACCTACTAAAATTACATGTTGAGCCTACCAGCGCAATGGCCATGGAAGGTGTGGTACAATTGCTAAAAAATAGTACCACCAAAAAGCGGGTTATAGTGATGTTATCAGGAGGAAATATCGACCATACGAATCAATTAAAAATATGGAACACAAATTATCTAGATTCAAGACCTAGCTTAAAACTCTAGACTTAAGTTACTATTGCTAGATTTTCCTAATGATCTTTGGGTAACACTTGAAAATCGAAACCTAACATTTTTTGAATTATTTCGTATAGCTCGGGGAAATCTGATTTGAAGATATGAGGTGTTTCCGCATAATTTTCTACGGCTACCGAAAAAAACTCTTGTAGGTTGGTCATTCCATATTCCCTAAAATATTTAGAATCAGCCAGCTTTTGAGCGTATCCCTCTCTAAGAAAAAGCTCTTTTATTTTTTTGAGTCCCACTTTAAACTTACGTGCTTCCCATGAACTTTTGCGAATCATTTCAAAACTAAGGGCATGTGCAAATTCGTGTAGTGCCAGATTTACATTATCATCGGAAATTCTGAATCCTTCCCAAATGGTATCCGCAGAAAAAATAACCATTTTAAAATGCGGATTGTACTCTCCTAAGTGATGCCTCCGGTTAAGACGTGAATAATATTTAGATGGATAGACAACGATTCGCAATAACGAACGTGTCATTTTATATTTTCTGAGGCCCAAAGTCATTAGTATACAGGAAGCGCTTAAAAGTAATCTTAGCTCTTCTTTCTTTTCTACCTTACCATAGAATAGAAATTTCTTTCTGCTTCTAAACCAAACTATGCGCTTATCACATTTTGCTTTTAACAGTGGGGTTAGTTGGGCATAAACAGGAAAATTATCTACAAGTAATTTTTCATCTTGCTTGGACAACTCCCTTAATCTTACAAAGGGATTTAAAGAGTACAGACTCAGCGTATAATACAAAAGATAACATACTTGTACACCAAGAAATACCAGCGCCAAAATTTTGATGTTATACTCTGTAAACATACTGTTTACAACTCAATAAATGGATTTAAATTGTACGAAGATTACCTCCTCACATACGCTCAGGAACGTCTATTCCCAAAAGTTTAAATGCAGATGCTACTACCTCACTCACTTTCTGCGAAAGTTGGACACGCAGTAGTCTTTTTTGCTCATCGGTTTCACCCAAAATAGATACTTGCTGGTAAAATGAGTTAAACTCCTTTACCAAATCATATGTATAATTGGCAATCAAAGCCGGACTATAGTTTTCCGCAGCCAACTGAATTACTTCAGGATATAATTGTAGCTGTTTGATGAGCTCTTTTTCTTTGGCATGTAAACCATCAACAGCTTCAATTGTAACATCGGCGTTTGTATCAAAATCCGCCTTTCTTAAAATAGACTGGATACGTGCATAGGTGTATTGAATAAACGGACCTGTATTCCCCTGAAAGTCTACGGATTCCTCAGGATCAAAAAGAATCCTCTTTTTAGGATCTACCTTTAAGATGTAATATTTTAAAGCACCAAGGCCAATCAACTTATAAAGGGAATTTTTATCATCAGCAGAGTACCCTTCCAATTTGCCCAGTTCTTCGGATATTTGAGCAGCAGTGCTCGTCATATCGTTCATTAAATCATCAGCGTCAACAACGGTACCTTCCCTACTCTTCATCTTACCGCTTGGTAAATCTACCATACCGTAGCTCAAATGATGTAGGTTTTCAGACCAAGAAAATCCTAATTTTTTCAATATTAAGAACAACACTTTAAAGTGATAATCTTGCTCATTACCAACCGTATATACCATACCACCAACATCTGGATAATCTTTTACCCTTTGTATGGCCGTACCAATATCTTGAGTCATATAGACCGCCGTACCATCTGACCGGAGTACTATTTTTTCATCAAGCCCATCATCGGTAAGGTCTATCCAAACGCTACCATCTTCCTTTTTAAAGAAAATTCCTTTTTCCAGTCCGCCGGCTACTACATCTTTACCTAATAAATAGGTATTACTTTCATAGTACAAGGTATTAAAATCTACTCCTAGGTTTTTATAGGTAACATCAAAGCCCTTGTAGACCCAGCCGTTCATTTCTTTCCAAAGTGAAACGACTTCCTCATCACCAGCCTCCCATTTTTGAAGCATTTCTTGGGCTTCCAATAGAATAGGCGCCTCTTTTTCCGCTACTTTTTTATCGGTTCCCGCAGCAATCATTTCAGCTATTTCGGTCTTATAAGCTTTATCAAAAGCAACATAGTAGTTACCAACTAATTTGTCACCTTTTAAGCCTGTACTTTCTGGAGTCTCTCCGTTACCAAAACGTTGCCATGCTAGCATACTTTTACATATATGAATACCACGGTCGTTTATAATTTGGGTCTTATATACTTTCTTTCCAGAGGCTTTTAAAATTTCGGCAACGGAATACCCTAAGAGGTTATTTCTAATATGTCCTAAATGCAAAGGTTTATTCGTATTTGGCGAAGAATATTCTACCATTATAGCATCGGTTTCCTTTTGAGGAACAAAACCATAGTTATGATTATCTTTTATCCCATTAAAGAAATTAAGATAAAAAGCATCGCCCACCACTAGGTTCAAAAACCCTTTAATTACATTAAAACCAGACACCTCAACTACTTCTTTTTCTAGATAAGCACCAATTTGCTCACCTATTTGAACAGGGTTGCCCTTTACAAAACGAAGCATAGGAAATACCACAATAGTTACATCACCTTCAAAGTCTTTTCGGGTAGGTTGAAATTCCACCGATGGAAGTTCTATTTGAAAAATAGCTGCTACCGCCTCTTTAACCTTGGTTTCTAAAATTGCTTGAATACTCATATAATCTATCGTTTCAGGCTGCAAAACTAATCATTTTTTACGCTTTTACCCTAAGACGGGCGGTAATGGCTTCTCTTTTCTTTAACTTTATGAAAATGTTGCCCTATAGTGGGCCATTTTGATTTTAAAAGAGACTCAACATGCTTTTAAACGTATCATATACAGATAAACAGGTTACTAGAAAAATAGATGAAGCCGTAGGCAAGCCTTTTAAGCTCAAGGAACGTTGGGATATGGGCGGCATTGGTTCTCCAAGACTATTCATAACCGAAACTAGCCTAGAGATCAGAAATTTGTTGATTCTAGATAACAATCGCGATCAATGTAATATAGAGTTACGCCCAAAAGGAATTATTGTTCGATTTAGATCTTTGCTGGAAACTTTTGCTTTAGTAATTCCGTTTTACAAACTGACTCTATATAAAGGTGATATTGGTATTTATTCTATATACAGAGACCATTATTTTATTAAGGTAAAGGCCGATACAAAAGCTATTCAAAAATTTTTTATTAAGATTCAAAATTACAAAGCCGATAATTCTCCCACCTCAATTGAAGATTTATAACATGTAAAAGCCTATGAAAATACTTTTAACAGGTGCCAATGGCTATATAGGCATGCGATTATTACCCCAACTATTAAAAATGGGCCATGAAGTGGTGTGTACCGTTCGTGATGAAGCTCGGTTTTCCATCGAAAAAGAAATGCGTGAGCAGATTGAGGTTCTGGAAATCGATTTTTTAAAGGAGGTAGAGCCTTTTAAAATTCCAAAAGATATTGATGCCGCTTATTTCCTGATTCATTCCATGAGTTCATCTACCCAAGATTTTGATGAACTAGAGGCTACCACAGCTAAAAATTTCAACACCTATGTAAGCGAAACCCAAGTAAAACAAGTTATTTATTTGAGTGGAATCGTAAACGAAGAAAACCTATCTAAACATTTGTGGTCGCGAAAGAATGTAGAACGAATACTTTATGAGGGTTCTTTTGAACTTACCGTTCTACGAGCAGGCATTATTGTAGGTTCTGGCAGTTCATCATTTGAAATCATACGCGACCTCTGCGAAAAACTACCGTTTATGATTACGCCTAAATGGGTATTGACCAAAACCCAACCAATTGCCATACGAGATATTTTGGCTTTTTTAACGGGTGTTTTGGGTAATGAAAAAACATATAACGATTCTTTTGACATTGCAGGCCCCAATGTTCTTACCTATAAGCAAATGCTAGAACAGTATGCGGAAGTCCGTGGTTTTAAAAACTATATCTTAACGGTTCCTGTAATGACTCCCAAATTATCAAGTTACTGGCTTTATTTTGTAACCTCCACCTCATATAAATTAGCATTGAACTTGGTAGACAGTATGAAAATAGAGGTTATCGCCAAAGACCAGAGGTTACAAAAAATACTCAATATAGAACCTCACACCTATAAAGAAGCAATAGATTTAGCTTTTAAAAAGATAGAACAAAACCTGGTCGTTAGCAGCTGGAAAGACAGTATGGTAAGTGGACGGTTTAAAAAGAACTTGGAAAAGTATATACAAGTTCCTAAATACGGAGTTTTAAAGGATGAGAAAAAAGTAAAGGTAGACAACCCTGAACAGGTTTTAAGGAATATTTGGAAAATTGGAGGAGAGACGGGTTGGTACTACGGCAATTGGCTTTGGAAAATTCGCGGAATTATAGACAAATTTTCTGGTGGTGTAGGCCTTAGACGCGGACGTACGCATCCGGATAAAATTTATGCTGGGGATTCACTAGATTTTTGGCGCGTGCTTCTTGCGGATAAAAAAGCAAAACGATTACTGCTTTTTGCTGAGATGAAACTACCGGGAGAAGCTTGGCTAGAATTTAAAATTGACGAGAACAATGTACTTCACCAAACTGCCACGTTTCGCCCTCGCGGATTGAAAGGACGGTTGTATTGGTATAGTATCGTACCTTTTCATTACTTTATCTTTGGCGGCATGATTCGTAATATTGCGAAAGCGAAATGATTAAAAAACAGATATTCCACAGAAAGAGACTTGTGTTGTTTCTATTTTGCTTTTTGGCAATGATAACAGTATATGCCCAGAATGAAAAACTCAGTATACTAAAAATACCTAAAACCCCTCCTTCTGGCTACGAATCAATCTTAACGACAAAGCTTAACAAACCCTTAAGACCCGGAGCTGCTTATGAAATTGGATTTTGGATTTTTGGAAAACAACTTCCAGACCAAAGTTACTCCTATCCAATTACCGTATTCCCCTCTAGCAACGATATAGTAAGCAATGGTATTTCGGACATTGTAGAATCTGTTCAATCCTCTCCTAAATTAGAAGTCAACCCTCCGCCAAGCTTTTCTACTCGCGGTCATTTTACATTTATAATTCGGCCTGACAGAATTTATGACCATCTAACCATAGCATTAGACAACACAGATAACAAGCCATCTTCTATCAATTTTGAAAAAGATATTACGGTAATAGGTGTGTTTGCAAAACCTCTCCCCAATAGAGCAAAAGAAAAAACCTTACCGTCAAAAACAACTAGGGTGATCAAACCCATTATACCAAAAAAGATTGCCGAACGCACGTTGATAAATAGCAACAAGAGCTATTCTGTATCAGAGAGCGACGTTCAGCTAGGACTTTACGACCACCGCAGAATGGACAATGATATAGTTACGGTCTATTTAAATGGTGAAGTTGCCATAGAACATGTGCAATTGAAACGCGAAAAGCAATTTTTTAACCTTGCGCTGCAACCTGGTGAAAACATAATAACACTACATGCCGAAAATCTAGGTGAAGTTGCACCGAACACATCAGCCATTATCATTAAGACAAAAACAAATGAATTTATGGCCATATTAGAATCGGACCTAGGTCAGAGTTCTTATTTTAAACTTATGTGTGAGAACTAATAGATAGGCTAAAAACTACATACGACTTACCGAAAAAAACCGAGCTTCAAATTAATGAAACATTTAAAAAACCCTTTACTAGCTTTCTCTATTGGCATTATCCTAATCTTTACCCTTGTGGTGTTTTTTGCTACGGAAACAAGTTATGAGGCTATTGAAATAGCTTCGGTTTGGGTTCGTAACTACTTTGGGTTCTTTTATCTCTATTTAGGTTTGGGTTGTGTATTATTTTTATTAGTAATAGCATTATCTCCTTTCGGAAAAATAAAATTGGGCAAGAACGAATCAAAACCCGAGCATTCGCTTTGGGCATGGACCGCTATGCTGTATAGTGCGGGTATGGGTTCTGGCATTTTATTACGTGCCGTACAAGAACCCGTATTTATGCAACAAAACCCACCATACACCTCAGGTCTAAAGCCTGAAATATTGGCTTTGGAATTTACTTTTTATCAATGGGGGTTTACTGCTTGGGCTTTTTATGGTCTTTTTGCCATGGTAGTTGGCTACGCTCTTTTTGTTAGAAAAAAGCAAGTACGGGTAAGCGCTACTATTGAAGACACCATTTACAGCCCGTTGGCGAAAAATGGAATAGACATTATGACCATTGTGACTACCGTTTTTGGACTCATTGCTGCAATTGGTTTGGGAACTGCTCAAATAAACGGAGGTCTTAGTCACATATTTGATAACGACTTTGAAGTTACTACCACATTACTTTTGGCTACCTTAATTTCGGCAATAGCCTTTTATTCTGCTTGGCAAGGGGTAAACAAAGGCATAAAAATACTTTCAAAAGTTAATATCTTAATTACTACGCTTCTATTGTTATATATATTTTTACTGAGTGATATAAGCGGAATTTTAATTGCGTTTGGTACAGCTACCGCTAATTATCTAATTGACTTTGTACCTATGAGTTTGGCTTACGGAAGTTATGATCCTGGAATGACCTTTCTAACAGACTGGACATTTTATTATTGGGCATTTTGGCTTGCATGGGCACCCTTTACAGGGATTTTTATTGCTCGAATATCAAAAGGGCGTACTTTAAGACAACTGCTCTTGGGCGTTCTAATCATTCCTTCTTTGGGTACTTTTTTTTGGTTCTCGGTTTTTGGGACTTCAGCTTTTGAACTTATTGAATCATGGGGCTCTTATAATAATGAGTTTGGAAATGTCTTTTCATCCATTTTTGTGTTTTTTGGAAACTACCCCATAGCCACACTATTGAATTTCACGACCATCTTTCTACTTATCGGTTTTTTGGTAACGTCGGTAGATTCTGCCGTATTTGTTCTGAGCATGTTTACGGACCATGGTAAAAAGGAACCGAGTAAAAAACACAGGCTCATCTGGTCCGTATTTATTTTAATGGCAACAATGTCCTTAATACTACTAGGCAATGCGAAACCGGATGTAGATGTTCTCACAGCCGTACAAAAGCTATTAATTGTTACATCTTTACCTTTTGCTCTTTTTATGGTTTATATGGCCGGAGCATTTGTATGGGAATTGATGAATAAAAAAGAAAAACTTTCTAAAAACTAAGTGTACTAGTAAAAAAAACATTTTCTAGTATCTATAAACTTCATTAAACTCCATTTTATCCTTCTTGGAAATACCGTTGAAAATTACCTTCTCGATGAAGTGATTTATATCTCCGATGAGCAAAAACGGTATTCAACAAAAAAAGAAACTTTGGCATCGGAAAAATGTCATTTGGCAACAATCGCCTTTTTTGAATTAATAGTCACCGTAAATTAGCTTCAGAAATCAAAACCCCCAGCGTTATGAACAAGAAATTAAAAAGCCTACTATACCTTGCCAGTTTTATTGCAGCAGTAGTTATATATAACAACTCTAATAATAACCACGAAACAGAGCATGCGGTGGCAGACGTAACTATAGAGCAAGTTTCAACCCAAAATGGTTTTAACTAAAAAATATTATGAAAACTATTTAGGTTTCCCAAAAGCCTAAATGTTTTCACCTCGAACATTCCTACTTAAAATGCGAAAAGGACCTAGAAATATCTAGGTCCTTTTCTAATTTTTATTACAAGTTCTAAAATAGCTCTTGTTTTACAGCATCAAAATACTGCGCACTTACAGGTATTTCTTTATCAGCTATATAAATATCCCGACCTTTAAGGGCTGTCACTTTTTCTCGATTAACAATATATGATCTATGAACACGCATAAACTTGTTCTTAGGCAGTAGCTCCAACAACTTTTTTAAAGATTGCAGGCTCATGAGCTTTTTATTGCCTAAGTAAAAATTAACATATTCACTATCACTTTCTATATATAGAATATCATCATATTTTATCTTGTGGAGGTCATAGCCGGATTTTACGGTAATACTATCATTAATAGCGGTTGCCTTTATAGAACTACTCTCTTCCAAATTAGGTTTTGCTTTGTTCACCGCTGCCAGAAACCGCTCAAAACTAATAGGTTTTAAAAGATAATCTAGAGCATTGAGTTCAAACCCTTCCAAAGCATACTCAGAATATGCCGTAGTGAATATGACTTGTGTATCATTAGGAACCAATTTTGCAAAATCTGTTCCTTTAATTTCGGGCATTTGAATATCTAAAAAGAGAACATCTATTTTTTCTCTTTTCATTACCTGTAAAGCCTCCAAAGGATTGGCAACTTCAGCAATAAGCATTAAGAAATCCAACCTTTTTATATAGCTTTTTATTAAGCCACGTGCCAATTCCTCATCATCTACCACAATACATTTAAGAGGTTCCATTTAAATTAATGCTTAGGTTTACAGTATAACATTTTGGGGTCTGATCAATTTTTAATTCATGATTTTTAGGGTACAAAATCTCCAAGCGTTTCTTGACATTTTCTAATCCAATGCCGCCAACTGCATCTTTTTGCACGGGCATTTCAGACACACTATTAGCCACATAAAAATCTATTTTTTTGTTATCCGAATACACTTTAATATCTAGATAGCCATCCGCAACATGGTCCATACTCCCATGTTTTAAAGCATTTTCCACAAATGGAATAAATATCATTGGCGCAATCATAGCGCTAGTATCCGATACTTGAAAATCAGTTTTTATCGGAAATGGACTACTACTCTTTAATCTGAACAAATCCAAGTAATTACTAATGTACGAAATCTCTTTTTTAAGAGGCACCGTTGGCTGTTCACATTCGTAAAGCACATACCTAAGCATTTCTGAAAGAGTACCAATACTTTGCTGTGTTTTGTTGGAATCAATAACTGAAAGTGCATAAATATTATTTAGGGAATTAAATAAAAAATGTGGATTTATCTGAGATTTCAAGAACTTTAATTCCATCTGAAGATTTTCATTCTTATTCCTAATAGTCTCCTCTTCCTTTTTCTGTGCGAATAAAAATGTTTCTACAAAAGTAGCTAGCACATAAGCGATGGATAATATTAAAAATTGAATCAATATTTCTGGCGGGGCCATAGGCGGCCCACCTCTATGCCTCCCTGCCATGGGTGGAGGCATATCTCCTTTTGGCATATTACTGAGAAAAGGATTTTCCGTAATTAAAAAAGAGCATGAAACAATCAACACGAATGAAACTATACCAAAAAGAAGATATTTTTTCTTGAACAAAAGAGTGGGTGCCGTCCAATAAATCAAAGCTGCAATGACAACAATCTGCATTACAAAAGAGGGTGCGTTTTTATTCAAAAACCTTTCGTTTTCATTAAGTAAGAGCCATGCCATAAGCCAAACGGCCAACCAGAGAAAAACATGAAAAAGAAAGCGATGTGTTTGTTTCATGATACAAATTAAAGTAATTATTTCTCATCGAGACTTAAAAATCGCCACTCTGGACCCTATAAACCAAAGGGTACACCGAATATAAATCGCCATTTACTGAAAACCTCTCATCATACACTGATTGCCTTCATTCTGTATGAAGTGGATACCCATCTTTGTAACTACAAACACGTATTATTTAAAATTTAACATTATGAAAAAAAGTTCATTTTACACCGCCGTTGCAACAGCAACACTTACCCTAATTACCGTAAAGACTAGTATAGCGCAAGATAATCGTAAACAGGAACCGCCATCTGCAAATGAATTAATAGAGCAAATGGATGCCAATGAAGATGGTAAATTATCAAAGGACGAATTAAAGGGGCCCATTAAAAATGATTTTGTAAAAATAGACACGAACGAAGACGGATATCTTTCTCTGGAAGAATTGAAAAATGCGCCAAAGCCTAAAAGAGGAAAAAAATAACAGCAATCCATAAATTCAAGATCTTAAGAAATAAAACAAATGTTCGTACTAGTCCTGTGTGGTATTTCTAATCTTTCTTTTACTAAACAGTTCTAGTGTAGATGATGACTCCAACGCAGATGAAGTCAATACAAAAACTGAAATACTAGTTGGAGGTATCTACAACGGATTAAACCGTTCTTGAGTTGCTCAGTTAACAACTAACATTATAGCTTCAAAAGCGGAATAATAAGTTATGACCGTATTCAGAAAAATAAGAAAAAAATTATTAGATTCAGGGAAATTAAAAAGCTATTTGACCTACGCTTTTGGAGAGATTTTACTCATTGCAATTGGTATATTAATTGCCTGGAAGATAAATGACCTCAACGAAATTCGTAAAAACAGGATTGTTGAGCTAAAAATTTATGAAAGCCTTTACGATGAGTTGGACACGAACTTAAAAATTTTGAATACTTCAATTGTCAAATACTCCAATACTGCTAGGAGGCTGGAGCATACTATGAATTATATAGGCCTACCTTATGATGAAATCAGTATTGGAGCTAAAGACACTATTGTCCACATTAACTACACACAAATAAATCTATTGGATGGCGCTTTGAATTCCGTGATTAATACCACCAAATTTGAACTTATAGAAAGTGACTCGCTTAAAAGTCTAATCATGAACTACCCTGCAGAAATTCAAAAACTAAAGTCTATCGATCTAAAAATAAAAGAGATTGTTTTAGACCGGTTACAGCCGTCATTAGAAAAACATTTGGCATTAAAAGACATGCTAGCCAAGGAGAACCCTAAATATGAAAGAATAAAAGCTTTTGGAGAAAAATCCAACTACTACAACTTGTTACAAAGTAAAGATTATCAAAATAGCATAGTAGACCGTTTGCTTCAGACAGAAAACTTGCTTACAAGCGCTAAAAAATTGAGGAATAGAACGCAAGTGATGTCCAAAAAGTTAGGAGAGGAACTAGGTTACAGTCTTTAAAAACAATGTTTAGACCTTCCCTCATCAGTTTAAACAAGAACACAGACTACAGACCCAACAAAGAGAAAAATTGGGTTTTATGACTCTCCCCAATGGGAATACGAATATCATCAATTACAATTCTGTTCCGCTGTATGGTTTTGATAAAATTTACGTTTACCACAAAAGATTTATGTACTCTAATAAACTGATTAGGAGGCAATTTTTCTAAAATATCCTTAAAGCTGAGCAAGGTTAAAATGGCCTTATTACAGCCCACTACATGAATTTTTAAATAATCCTTAAGTCCTTGCACATATTGTATGTCATCTAAATTAATCTTTACACTCTCATGTTCCGATTTCACAAAAATAAACTTCTGACTCTCATTTCCATCCCCTCTAGAAGGAAATACATTGGCACTAGAAATAATAGCTGGTGCATCTTTACGTGTTAAAAGTTCTTTTGCCCTTAGCACTGCTTTTATAAAACGCTGGTATGGAATTGGCTTTACCAAATAGTCTACCGCGTTAAGTTCAAAACCTTCTACTGCGTATTGAGAGTAAGCCGTTGTAAAAACAAAAAGCGGACGGTTATCAAGAGCGCTTATAAAATCCAGTCCATTTATTTGTGGCATCTCAATATCGCAAAAAATGACATCTACCTTTTGCTCATTAATTGTTGGAATGGCTTCCAATGGGTTGGTAAATTTCCCAACAACCTCAATAAAACCTATTTTTTTACAGTAGTCCACCAAAATTTCAATGGCCAACGGTTCATCATCTATTAGAATGCATTTCATAATTTATAGGTTTAGAATTAAATTAACTTCATAAGTAGCCCCGTCATCTTTTATGTCCAAATCATGAGAATTTGGATATAAAAAATTTAATCTATTCTTTACGTTTTGAAGACCCACACCACTACTTTCGGACTTTGCCTGATGCTTTCCAATTTTGTTTACAACGTACAGATGTATAGACTTCACTTTGATTAAAAGGTTTATTTTCACGTAGGTCTTTCCGGCATAATCAGTGCCATATTTAAAAGCATTCTCTATAAAGGAAATGAACAGAAGAGATGGTATTATCTTACCAGTGTCATCACCGGAAATTTTTAGATATACATTTTCACTGTTGGCCAACCTTAGACGTTGTAGTGCCACATAGCTTTTAATATATTCTATCTCTTTTCCTAATGGCACCAAGTCTTTATCTGCTTCATAAATCATGTACCGCATTAATTCCGATAGGTTTATAATAGCCTCAGAAGTATCCGGTGATTTTTTTACGGATAGCGAATAAATAGTATTAAGTGAGTTGAATAAAAAATGGGGATTTAATTGCGTTTTTAGAAATTGAAGTTCCGACTGCACCTTCTCTTTTTCAACCGTTTTACGCAGATTTTCGTTTTTCTGCAATTCATTATAAACCCGCAGCATTATAGCGGATATATAAGGTACGATTAGGGTAACGAACGGCATTAAAGAAAAACGTAACGGCATACCCGAAGCTCTTCTTTCTCCTAAAAAATTTCCAAGAGGCCCTAAGTCTTTGGGGATTTCCGGTATAAATAATACATGTGACAAATAGGTGTAAGTAATGAATATAAGTATTGAAATCCCAATGTAGGTTTTCATTTTATCATTCAACAGAAAGTTGGGAACCAGATAGTAATAATTGAAATAAAACAATCCTGCTGCCATGAATAACTTTACAATAATATGAAGCGGAATTGACCTAGACTCTATTAAAAATGGATAAACGAATATTAAGTAAATAGCACACCAGAAGAAGGCATGTACTAACCACTGCGGAAAGTATTTTCTTTTGGGTGCATTCATCTTTTTACTTTAAAGTTTTATTCTTAATTCGTTAAGTTCAGCAACAGTAACAAAAGGAGCCTTTTTCTTTGTTATTTTTTTAAGAACCTCATCTGCTACTAATCTGGCATCCTTTTCAGATTCAAAAGGCCTTTTCCCCTGTATTGCCGGTATAACTTCCTGTTTTACCAAAATCTTATCCTCATATAAAATTTCATAACCATAGCCATTAGTAACCTTTATAGTCTCTGCGCGAAGCTGTGTCTTTTTTACTTCTACCTTTTTAAGGTTGAACGTAATATATGCAACCAAGATGACCACTGCTGCCAATAAAATGTGAATTTTCCGTATTCTCATAAGCTTAATTAAAAAAAGGGCAGTACCAGAAGGACTGCCCCATTACTAACTCAAATAAATTAACTAATCTTCATCATCGTATTCATCAAAAGGAAAAAATTCATACAAATCATCTAAATAAAGACTTCCCGTTCTTCCTAATCCAACAACCGCTTTTGTTCCATTAGAGAAGGCCACTCCATCTTGCCTTGTAGTTCCCTCAAAGCTGGTTTTCACTTCCCAACTATCAATGCTAGGATCATACTGCCAAACAGAGCCTAAAGTTCCACTAGATACACCACAGGCTATGTACCCATATCCATTGAGAGTAAAACCAACCGCATTACTTCTGGTAATGGAATAATCATCTTCTTCGTCCAAATCCAATTTCTTTGTCCATGTTTCCGTAGCGGCATCAAATTCCCAAAAATCATCAATATAGATACCATTAGAGACGCCAGTTCCCAAATAGACCTTATCTCCAATAGTAAAAGTGGTTGCAGCTCTTCTTTTATCCCCGCCAAAACCAACTAGTTCTGACCAAGTGTCCGTTACTGGATCATATTTCCAAAAGTCTTTACGATCATTCTCTCCGTCATATCCTGTTCCAAAATAACCAAAGCCATTCATTCCAAAAGCTACGGCACTCCTTCTACCTGTGGTAGAAGGCAAAGAAGCAATTTCTTCCCATGAATTAGAACCTGCATTATAAGCGTAGAAATCAGAAAGTTCATCTAACCCGTCATATCCTGACCCAATGTAACCTATATCATCAATTTCAAAACCAACTGCAGCATTTCGTGCAGTGCCTATAAAATCTGCTTTCTGCGACCAAAAATCGCCATCCATATCATAAGACCAAAAAGAAGTAAGATAATCATCACCATCATATCCCACTCCGGTATACCCCATATTTCCAATTGTAAAGCTTGAAGTTCCGCTACGTGGACTACCGTCAAAAACAGATCTATCTGTCCAGTTACCCAAATAATCGTCATCATCGTCATCATTTGAACAACTCACCAGTGTACTGGCCATTGTGCTGAAGATTATTATCGTACCTACATAGTATTTCAATCCTTTCATGTGCTTTCTATTTTGTTAGCCAGTTAATTTTCATCAAAACTAAAACACGGTGTTCACCCTTGAAACCGAAATAGATGAAGCAGCGTATTTAACACATGAACACTAGAATTTAATCTACCAAAACGCTTTATGTTTTAATAGTCAAAAAACGGGTATTGGTCTTATAACTATGGAGGTTTGTCTATTCCGGTTTATAAGCGCTAGCGTGTCCAATACATTTACCCTCAAATACTATCAATATGAAAAACATCATAGTCGTTTTAATCTGCTTAACCTTCTTAACATCTTGTAGTACCGATAGCCTTAATACTTCTGATTTTGAGGCAGGAGACACCTTTACAGATAGTGATATACGTGTGGTTCAGTTGGATACAATGACTGTAGATTTCTCTACTATGAAGTTTGATAGTATAGACACATCACAATCTGTTCGCATGCTTGTTGGAAAATATAACGACCCTATTTTTGGAGCGGTCAAAGCTGCCAGTTTTTTAGAGTTGGTTCCTACCTCCTATTTCATTGACACTGATGCCGAGTATGATAGTATAACATTCTTACTTAGACCGGACAATTACCATTATAATGATACCCTGTTATTAAATACCATTCACATAAACCAACTGAGCGAAAATATGAAACCAGCGGATGGTATTAACTTTTACAACACGAGCAAGATAGACTTTGAAGAAGAAGATTTAGGGCGCACAACCTACTACCCAAGACCCATGAATACAGATTCTCTTGAAATTAAACTAACGGACGTTTTAGGACAAGAATTGTTTGACGATTTACAATTAAAGAAAATAACGAACTATGATGAGTTCAAAAACTACTTTTACGGTATTACCGTTCAACCCGATGCAGATGACAATGGTTCTATAATTGGTTTTTCATTGACCTCTAATATGCGTCTTTATTACACCATAGCCACAGAAAACGAAAGAACGCAGTATTACACGGATTTCTATGTTAATACAAGTAGTTCTCCCCTTCCTTTTTTTAATCAAATCTCTGCAGACGAACCCATTGATTATCTAAAGACTTTGATCGATCAAGAAATAAACCTCCATAGTTCCAAAACTGATAACCAAAGTTTTATACAGTCCGGTATGGGCATAGCTACTAGGCTTGAATTTCCTTATATAAAATCGGTATTTGATATTCCTGGACAGGGTACACTACTAGATGCCTCCCTTAGGATTGCCCCTGCAATAAGATCATATACCGATGCATTGGCTTTGAGAGATACTCTTTCTGTCTTTATTGTAGACCAAAACAATGAATTAACCAGCCAATTGTATTCAACAGATGGTTCTGTAGCACAAGCTATTCTAAATAAAGAAAACCAAGAGTTTAATGATATCTATTACGAATTACCCTTAAGTGGCTATTTAGAAGAGTTACTATCCGTAGACCAAGAATCCTCAGATGCCCTGATTCTTTTGCCTAGCAATTACAATTCAACAGTGGATCGTTTTGTACTAAACACAGATATAAATTCTCAAGGTACCACGCTTGAGCTCACTTATGCCATTTATGACGAAGATGAATAAAGTTTTACTCTTTTCTACTTTTGTATTATTCCTAAACTTCTGTGCCGTGAGAGCACAATCAGAAAGTTTAACTAGTTCTCCCTATTCTTTGTACGGCCTAGGCGCCATAAACCAATCTAGCATAGGGCGAACCAATGGAATGGGATTTACAGGAATAGGCCTCAAGACCTCAAATCAAATCAATAATTTAAACCCTGCAAATTTTGCTTTAATTCCCAAAGGGTCATTTTTTTATGACATAGGTATAAAGGGCGAATACAACCAGTACAGCAATAAGGCGGATAGTGAAACAAAAACTACCATCAACTTTTCTAATCTAGCCCTTGCTTTTAGGATAGCGGAAGGATTAGGTGCAGGTATTTCTCTTGTTCCTTATAGTGAGATGGGATATTCCTTGATAGGAATCAAAACCAACATAGAAGGAACAGATGAAACTTTTGAGAGCAATGTAAATGGCATTGGAGGCTTAAGTGAACTTAAATTTAATATAGGGTACAGTGTCTTACCCAACTTTAGGTTGGGGGCAAATGCATCCGTTCTATTCGGAAACATTGAAGAAAATGAGTCTTTTATACTAAACCAAAGCACTTTTTATTCTGAGGAAACCACGAACTATTCCGGTATCCGTTTTGGCCTGGGCATGCATTTTGATGTATCTGAAAATTTTACCATTGGTAGTACGGTTCAATTTCCAACCAGCTTAAAAGGAAATATCAAACGTTCCATTACAAAAAGTTTAGATGGTACAGAAATAACGGTAGAAGATGGTGCCAGCGATACTTCTGCCAATTTCAACATGCCGTTGGAAGTGGGCTTAGGATTGAGTGCTAATCTTTTTGAAACGTTAACCATAAGCGCGGATTATAAGAAGAACTATTGGGATGCTACTGGACAAACAGAAAGTCTTGGAAGTTATGCAGACCAAGACATATACGGAATTGGTCTGGAATATATCAAAGATCCTAGGGGTTATAAATATGCCGATCGCATTCGTTACCGTACCGGTTTTAATTATGACAACGGATACCTTTCCATAAATAAAAAAAAAGTAGATGGATACAACTTTACCGCTGGTATTGGCATACCAATAGGTCATAGTCAAAAATCTATGATGAATTTATCTTACAGTTACGGATCTAAAGGTCAAATTCAAAATATTTTGATAAAAGAGAACTTTCACCTATTAACATTGAATTTTAGCCTAGAAGACCTTTGGTTCCAGAAACGAAAAATAAACTAGTAAAGAATTTTCTCATTAAGAATGCGGCAGAAAAACCTCTGCCATCATGCAACGAGCACTACCGCCGCCACAAGTCTCAATAGCCTCCAAAGAGCTATGAATAATCTCACAATACTTCTCTATAGCTTCAATTTGCTCAGGAGTTAAACTGTGGTAGGCAGAAGAACTCATTACAAGATACTTTTTATCGTCGCTTCCTAAAACCTGAAGCATATTACCAGCAAAATGGTGCATTTGCTGTTCGGTAATTTTAATGATTTCCTTACCGTCTTGCTTTAGATGATCAATTACATTTTTACGCTCCTTTTTATCATCAATCGTATCAAGACATATTACCGAAAAATTCGTGGCCAAACACATCATAACGTTTGTATGGTAAATTGGCATTCTTTTGCCATCTACAGATTGGTTTGCAGTAAAAATTACCGGAGAATATTCAAAATCTTCACAGAACTCTATAAATAAATCCTCATCGGCTCTTTTAGATAGTGCACAGTATGCTTTTTTATTCACTCTATCCAAAGCCATGCTTCCTGTTGCCTCTAAAAAAATCCCTTCTTCCTCTGCAGAGGTATAGTCCACTACATTTTCAATAAGTAATCCATTTTGCTCAAGAATATCTAAAATATCCTCACGTCTTTCATTACGTCTGTTTTCTGCAAACATAGGATATAAACCTACCGTACCGTTAGCATGAAACGAAATCCAATTATTAGGAAATATAGAATCTGGAGTATCAGGCTCCTTGGTGTCTTCAATCACTATTACATTAACGCCTTTGGAGCGCAATACCTTTACAAAGGCATCAAACTCTTGTTGCGCCTTTGAATTGATAGTAGAATTCTTGACATCTATATCTTCCTGAAAATAATTATTAACCGCAGTCTGCTCATTCATTCTAAAATTGACCGGGCGAATCATTAGTATGTTATTCGTAATCTGCATAAAGATTTAATTAATTTTTCGCAAAATTAGCGCTTTTAATTCTGTATAACCTAGGATATATCAAAATATTAGACTTGCAAAAAATACACTGTTAAAGGAAAGTATTAACCTACATATGAGTCCTGTTCCCGAACCAATGGCAGCGTGCTGCAACGCAAAAGACCTTCTTGCTTAGCTATTTCCGAATATGGAATCTCCTCTACCGTAAAGCCCTGATTTCGCAACCAATTATTAAGACGTGTAAAGTTCTTTTCCGAGACCACTACTTCTGGTGAAATAGAAAACACGTTACTGAACATTTGATACATTTCGTCAGGTGAAATTTCAAATATATTTTCCTTACCGAAAAAGTCTACCAGCCATTGGTATTCTTCTTCCACCAAAAATCCATTTTTATGTAATATGGCTTTTCCTTTTCCTAAAGGTTGAAAGCAACAGTCCAAATGCAACGCATTCTGTTTAGCATCTGTATTGGATTTTCGCAAATGAAATGACTTTATTTTTTTAGTAGGAAATTGTTCTGTTATATAATCTATAGCTTCTTGGTTGGTTCTGGCAGTAATATAACTTGGATAATCATCTGCCGTATAGGTACCTATAAAAATATAGTCGCCCCATGGCATAACATCACCACCCTCCACATGTACTTCCTCTGGTGGATGTAGAATATTCTCATCTTCTATTCTATCCAAAACATGTAGAATAGCTTCTACCTCTTTTTCTCTATCCGGTAAAATATTAGCTATGATGAGCTTGTCCTCTATAACGAAAGCGATATCCCTAGAAAAAATTTGATTACAATCCGTTAAGACTTCTGGTCTGTATACTTGCACATCATACTTTTTAAATACCTCTGCAAATGCATTCATCTCAAGAATCATATCCTCTTCCTTTGGATACGTACCCGCTAAAATATGCTCTAATGATTTAGGATCATAGGTCTCTTCTGGTTTTGGTGTGGGTCCGTTACTTTTAGCAGTACCCAAAACCACAACTTTTAACTTAGAAATCTCATCGTTTACGTGAAGCTTAAGCATATACTTTTTGATGGCAAAGATAAGAGAACCAATTGGCGGGCAACAAGATTTATAAAAATAAAAAAAAGTCCTTTCTTGAGTTTCTCAAAAAAGGACTTTGATATAAAATAGTAATGTTGCTTATCTCAATTCCACATCTACAAAAGGGCGTTGAGTAGCACCAATATAAACCTGTCTTGGCCTTCCTATTGGCTCACCTCTTAAACGCATTTCTCTCCATTGTGCAATCCATCCGGGCAGACGTCCCAATGCGAACATTACAGTGAACATCTCTGTTGGTATACCCAACGCGCGATAGATAATACCAGAGTAGAAATCTACATTAGGGTATAATTTTCTGTCTACGAAGTACTGATCTTCCAAGGCTTCTTTTTCCAATCCTTTGGCAATTGCCAAAATGGGATCGTCAATACCTAAACTTTCTAATACATCATCCGCCGCTTTTTTAATGATTTTCGCTCTTGGGTCAAAGTTCTTGTAAACTCTGTGACCAAAGCCCATTAATCTAAAAGGGTCTGATTTATCTTTGGCCTTCGCCATATATTTTTTGGTATCCCCGCCATCTTTTTCAATAGCTTCAAGCATTTCTAATACAGCTTGGTTTGCTCCACCATGCAAGGGCCCCCATAAGGCAGATATACCTGCAGACAGAGATGCAAAAAGACCTGCATGTGAAGAACCTACTATTCTTACTGTAGATGTAGAACAGTTCTGCTCGTGATCTGCATGCAGAATCAACAACTTATCCAAAGCATCGATTACCAAATCATCTTTGCAATACACTTGGTTTGGCTTTTTGAACATCATTTTATGAATATTCTCTACGTAGCCCAAAGTATCATCACCATAATCTAATGGCAATCCTTTTTTCTTTCTAAGCGTCCAAGCAACAAGTACCGGGAATTTGGCCAAAATGCGAACTATGGCATGGTACATATCTTTATCCGAAGAAACATCAACTGTTGAAGGGTTAAAGGCGATAAGTGCACTAGTTAATGAAGATAAGACTCCCATTGGATGTGCGGACTTCGGAAATCCATCCAAAATCTTTTTCATTTCCTCATCAACTTGAGATTCTTCCTTAATATCGGTATGAAATTTTTCTAATTCAACCTTATTAGGTAATTCCCCAAAAATTAAAAGGTAAGCAACCTCTAGGAAGTCGGCCTTTTCCGCCAGTTCTTCAATAGAATAACCACGATACCTTAATATACCTTTTTCACCATCTAAAAACGTGATGGCACTTTCACAAGAACCTGTATTTTTATAACCTGGATCTATTGTTATAATACCGTTTGTGGAAGCCCGTAAGGTTTTGATATCTATGGCGAGCTCATCTTCTGTGCCCTTGATTACCGGAAATTCATATTTCTTACCGTTGTACTCTAAAGTAGCTTTATCTGACATTTTTGAATTTTACTTAAAATTGAAGTGGACGTAAATTTACACAAAATGAAACATCTTAACAACGATGTTTTTTTGTTTATTTAATAATTAACAATGATTTGATTGGTTGTTGCAGAAAAACCGATTTCCCTTATAGAACATATAATTTTTCATAATACTCATCTAAAGACTTCTCCCATGTAAAGCGAACTTTAGATGCATTAGCCTTGATTTCCTTCCATTTATCTTTATCATTCTCCCAAACATCAATGGCCTCACTAAAATTCTTGACCATATTTTTTATTTTTTCGTCATAGGTCTTACCGTCAAAAGCAAAACCTGTTACACCGGGAACGACAGTATCTTTTAAACCGCCAGTATGGTGCACAAAACAAGGATTCCCATTACGCATAGCCAGCATCTGACTTATACCGCAGGGTTCAAAAAGGCTTGGCATGCAATATAAATCCGACTCTAAATAAATAGAGTCTATAAGGTCTTCTGATTGCCCGTTGGTAAAGATAAAATTATCATGTTTATAGCTCATACTACGGAAAAATTCTTCATAATCAGGATCTCCCGTACCTAGCAGCATAAATATACCATCTATATCGCGCAACCTTTGAAGCATTTGTTCAAAAGCCTCCGGAGAGCGTTTAAAAAAATAAAATTTCTGTTCTGTTAATCGGGCTACGCTAGAAACTATAAACTTTGGCTTTTCCGATACATATAACATTATCTTCTCCCCTGTATGGGCTAGAAAATCGGCTTTATATTTTTTAGACTCATCCTGTAACCATCGAAAAAGAGCTTTTACAGTGTTACGATATATCTTGCCTTTATCCGCCTTTCTTATATTGTTATAATTAGAAGCATTAAGTATACCTATAAGTCTACCTTCATTATTTGCATGTTGTAAATCTTTCTCCAAACTCTCACCTCCAACAAATTCAGGTCTTGCACTTGGTAACATCACATCTTCTTTATAAGATGGAGATACGGTATGAACCGAATCTGCCAACCTAATACCAACTGCCATAAGATTAATACAATCTTGATAGCGCGGGTCTTTTAAAGCATCATGATCTAATTGCAACTCCGGAAACCAATTATGAACCGAAGCATAATTATCATAAAAAGGACGTATGCCTTGAATAGCTAAATTATGTATACTATATACGTAACGCATTTTCTTCAAATCCGTATAACTTGGATGATAGGTTTTTAAGAAAAGTAAAGCACTAGCATGCCAGTCATGCATATGTACGATATCCAAATCTCCAAATGCGCCCATTTTTATTGCCTCGGCAACCGCAGTACAAAAAATTACATATTTTATGAAATCGGTGAAAAATGGCTCTGTAGGATCGTCATGATAAATATGAGCTATTCCTCCCTCTTCAATTTCCGGATGGTGAATAACATAATGCACAATATTAGGGTATTCTTTTTTTCCAGGAACCTCATAGAGTTCAGCCCTGTAATTAGTACCTCTTAATTGAAAGTCCAGGTTGGTCCTAAATGTACCGTTATGATGAAGCCTAGAATATGATGGCACCACCACTTGCACTTTATCACCTCTTTTGGCTATGTGCCTTGGTACATCTCGCACAACATCACCCATGCCTCCTGCTTTACAGTTAGCTATCCCATCATTTTCAGCAGCTACAAAAAGAAAATTATTCATGTGAGGCATTGGTTAGAAGTTTGTTAAAAAGGTAGGTAATCTTTGTGATTACTGCAAAAAAAAAGGCCTTCTGATTCGAAAAATATCGAAAGAAAGGCCAGTTTTTCAATTTTACTAATAAGCTTTAATTCACTATTTAATCTTAAATGCTTTATCCTGAGGATAATAGGCTGTTTCGCCCAATTCTTCTTCAATACGAAGTAATTGGTTGTACTTGGCCATACGATCCGATCTTGAAGCAGAACCGGTTTTAATTTGACCTGTATTTAACGCTACGGCCAAATCAGCAATGGTATTATCTTCAGTTTCACCTGATCTATGACTCATTACAGAAGTATATCCTGCATTTTTCGCCATGTTTACAGCTGCAATTGTTTCGGTAAGTGTTCCAATCTGATTTACTTTGATCAAGATAGAATTTGCAATACCATTATCTATACCTTTTGACAAACGTTCAACGTTGGTAACAAAAAGATCATCTCCTACCAATTGAACTTTATCACCAATTTTATCGGTCAGTGATTTCCAACCATCCCAATCATTCTCATCCATACCATCTTCAATAGAAATGATAGGATATTTAGCACTTAATTCCGCCAAATACTGAGCTTGCTCTTCAGAAGTTCTTATCACTCCTTTGTCACCTTCAAATTTAGTGTAGTCATATTTGCCATCTACGTAAAATTCGGCAGAAGCGCAATCCAGGGCAATCATTATCTCATCACCTAGTTTATAACCTGCATTCTCTACAGCTTTAGCGATAGTATCAAGAGCATCTTCAGTACCACCAGCTAAGTTTGGTGCAAATCCACCTTCATCACCTACTGCTGTACTTAAGCCTCTATCATGTAATACTTTTTTTAGGTTATGGAAGATTTCAGTTCCCATTTGCATGGCATGAGAAAAACTTTTAGCCTTAACGGGCATTATCATAAATTCCTGAAAAGCAATAGGCGCATCAGAATGCGATCCACCATTAATGATATTCATCATAGGGACTGGCAATGTATTTGCGCTTACCCCACCAACATAACGGAATAAAGACATACCCAATTCGTTAGCTGCCGCTTTAGCCGCTGCCAATGAAACTCCTAAAATAGCATTTGCTCCTAGTTTTGATTTATTTGCCGTACCATCTAAGTCAATCATTACTTGATCCAGAAGATTTTGCTCAAAAACAGACATTCCCAAGATTTCCTCAGCAATTATCGTGTTTACATTTTCTACCGCTTTAAGAACACCTTTTCCCATAAAGGTCTTATCTCCATCGCGAAGTTCTACTGCTTCATGTTCTCCTGTTGATGCTCCTGAAGGAACAGCAGCACGACCCATTACTCCATTTTCGGTAATAACGTCTACTTCTACCGTAGGGTTTCCTCTTGAATCTAAAATCTGACGTGCATGTACACTTAGTATGATACTCATAAATATAATTTTAAGTTTGGAATTCTCTTAAATTTTGCTAGCTGCAAATATACAAAACCGTGAAAGTAATGCATGGTACGGCGCAACTATATTACCGTAATTATAACAATAACTTAACCTTATGCCATTGCTGTTGCATTTTTCTCAATCAAATCAAAGAATTGATCGAATAAATATTCTGCATCATGTGGTCCCGCACTTGCTTCTGGGTGATATTGAACCGAAAACACATCTTTGCCCTTCATTCGGATACCAGCAACCGTTTCATCATTTAAATGAACATGGGTGATTTCCAAATTTTCATTTGATTCAGTTTCCTCTTTATTCACAGCAAAACCATGATTTTGAGAAGTAATCTCACCTTTCCCAGTCAATAAGTTTAAAATTGGATGGTTTATTCCTCTGTGGCCGTTGTGCATCTTAAAGGTAGAAACTCCGTTAGCCAATGCTATAACTTGATGACCAAGACAAATACCAAAAACTGGTTTCCCGCTAGCAATCATTCCTTTTGCGGTCTGAATAGCATCAGATAGAGGTTCTGGATCTCCAGGTCCATTAGAAATAAAATATCCATCAGCTCCCCAAGCTTCCATTTCTTCAAATGAAGTATTGTAAGGAAAGACTTTTACGTATCCACCTCTTTTTTCAAGGTTTCTCAAAATATTCTTTTTAATTCCAATATCTAACGCTGCAATTTTCATTGGTGCCTGTTCATCTCCAAAGAAATAAGCCCCCGTCGTAGAAACACTAGAAGCCAATTCTAGACCCTCCATACTTGGTACTTTCGCCAACTTGGCTTTCAAACCCTCGATATCATCAACATCTGTAGTAATCACAGCATTCATTGCTCCGTTATCTCTAATATATCCTACCAATGCACGAGTATCAACATCGGATATTGCAAAGAGATTATTATCTTCCAAAAAATTCTCCAAACTCTTATCTGCTCTCGGCCTAGAATAATTATAGCTGAAATTTCTACATACCAGACCAGAGATTTTAATTGAATCAGACTCCGCTTCTTCTGCCACAGTACCGTAATTCCCTATATGGGCATTTGTGGTTACCATAATCTGACCGAAGTATGACGGGTCCGTAAAAATTTCTTGGTAACCGGTCATTCCGGTATTAAAGCAAACCTCTCCAAATGCCGTTCCATCTTTATCACCAACGGATTTACCATAAAATATGGTGCCATCGGCCAACAATAACAATGCTTTCTTTCGGGATTGATACTTCATACGTTTGTTCTTTTTTTTAATTTCACAAATAAACATAAAAAAAGGATAAACTATAAAGTTTATCCTTTTCCAAAATATTATTAAATATCAACATCTTATTCTTCTGAATCGTCTGCTTTTGTTTCGATATCTTTTTGAGACCCTTTTTCAGAATCCTCGGCAACCACAGGTGGAGTCTTAGCCTCTTTAGTAGCTTCTACTTCGCTTTTACCACCTCTTCTACTTCTTCTAGTAGTTTTCTTTTTGGCTTTACCAGCGTTATATAGTTCGTTAAAATCAACCAGCTCGATCATTGCCATGTCAGCATTATCTCCCAAACGATTACCAAGCTTAATTATCCTGGTATAACCTCCTGGTCTATCGGCTACCTTTTCCGCTACAGTACTGAACAACTCATTAACTGCAAACTTATCTCTTAGGTTTTTGAAAACAATACGTCTGTTATGTGTTCCCTTCTCAGCGGAAACATTATTTTCTGCTTTTGATTTTGTAATCAAAGGTTCAACAAATTGTTTTAAAGCCTTAGCTTTAGCTACAGTTGTATTAATTCTTTTGTGTTCAATCAATGAACAGGCCATATTGGCTAACATCGCCTTTCTGTGCGCTGTTTTACGTCCTAAATGATTGACTTTTTTACCGTGTCTCATTATCTTATTCTAATGTATTTCTCCAATCCCAGGGAATTTCCCTTCGTGTAAGAAATATCGATTAATCTTTATCTAATTTATATTTCGAAAGGTCCATCCCGAAGCTAAGCCCCTTATTGATAACCAATTCTTCTAATTCTGTTAATGACTTCTTACCGAAATTTCTAAATTTCATCAAGTCATTCTTATTGAAAGAAACCAAATCTCCCAAAGTATCTACTTCCGCTGCTTTCAAACAGTTCAAGGCACGTACGGAAAGATCCATATCTACCAATTTCGTTTTCAACAACTGACGCATATGCAACGACTCTTCATCGTAAGTTTCAGTTTGAGCTATTTCATCTGCCTCTAAAGTGATACGCTCATCAGAAAACAACATAAAGTGGTGAATCAAAACCTTAGCACCTTCGGTTAAAGCATCTTTAGGATGAATTGAACCATCGGTTACAATTTCGAAAACCAATTTTTCATAATCCGTTTTTTGCTCTACACGAAAGTTTTCAATACTATATTTTACATTCTTTATAGGTGTAAAGATAGAATCAATAGCTATAGTACCTAAAGCAGCATTTGATTTCTTGTTCTCATCAGCAGGAACATAGCCACGACCTTTATCGATAACTATTTCCATATTGATGTTAACTTTAGAATCCATATTACAGATAACCAAATCCGGATTCAACACTTGGTAACCAGAAATAAATTTCTGAAAATCACCAGCAGTCAATTGCTCTTTTCCACTTACGGAAATTGAAACTACTTCTGCTTCAGAATCTTCTATTTGTTTCTTAAAGCGTACTTGCTTAAGATTCAATATTATTTCTGTAACATCTTCTACTATGCCAGAAACAACCGAAAACTCATGCTCTACACCATCCATTCTCAAAGAGGTAATAGCATGTCCTTCCAATGAAGAAAGCAACACTCTTCTAAGTGCGTTCCCAACAGTCAATCCATAACCGGGCTCTAAAGGACGAAATTCGAACTTTCCTTCGAAATCCGAAGAATCGATCATTATTACTTTATCGGGTTTCTGAAAATTAAATAATGCCATATGACTTAGTGTTCTTTATTATTTAGAGTAAAGCTCAACTATTAATTGTTCTTTGATATTCTCTGGAATTTGAAGTCTTTCAGGAACAGTTACAAAAGCTCCTTCTTTCTTTTCTGAATTCCAAGTAATCCATTCGTACACTTTACTGTTAGCAGCAAGTGAATCTTGTATAGATTGTAGAGATTTAGATTTTTCACGAACTCCTACAACATCACCTGCTTTTAGTGAATAAGAAGGTATGTTTACCAATTCTCCATTTACTGTAATGTGTCTGTGTGATACCAATTGTCTTGCCCCTCTTCTTGAAGGAGAAATTCCCATGCGGAAAACTACGTTATCCAAACGTGATTCACATAATTGAAGTAATACCTCACCAGTAACACCTTCTTTTCTCTTAGCAGTAGAGAAGATATTTCTAAATTGCTTTTCCAAAATACCGTAGGTGTACTTAGCTTTCTGCTTTTCCATTAACTGTACTGAGTACTCAGACTTTTTACCTCTACGTCTTGCGTTACCATGTTGCCCTGGAGGGTAATTTTTCTTTTCAAAAGACTTATCATCTCCGAAAATTGCTTCGCCGAATTTACGTGCGATTTTACTCTTTGGTCCTGTATATCTTGCCATTTTCTTAAATTTAGAAGTGTGATTATGAATTAAGGCTTATCCTTCGATAATCGTTAACAACACTTCTGTGAAATATTAGTAATTAATTAAACTCTTCTTCTTTTTGGAGGACGACAACCATTATGCGGCATAGGTGTAACATCAATAATCTCGGTAACTTCTATACCAGAATTATGAACGGCACGAATGGCGGATTCTCTTCCATTTCCAGGTCCCTTTACATAAACCTTTACTTTTCTTAAACCAGCTTCATGAGCAGTTTTAGAACACTCTTCAGCAGCAACCTGTGCAGCATAAGGAGTATTTTTCTTAGAACCCCTAAAACCCATTTTTCCAGCAGATGACCATGAAATGACATCTCCTTTTTTATTGGTAAGGGAAATTATAATATTATTAAAAGATGCAGTTACGTGAGCCTCTCCAACCGAATCAACGATTACTTTACGCTTCTTTGCCGCTTTTGCACCTGCTTTTGTAGTTGCCTTTGCCATAATAACCTACTTATTATTTAGTTGCCTTCTTCTTGTTGGCTACCGTTTTTCTTTTTCCTTTTCTCGTCCTAGAGTTATTCTTGGTACGTTGTCCTCTAAGAGGAAGACCTGATCTATGACGGATACCACGGTAACAACCAATATCCATTAGACGCTTAATATTAAGCTGTGTCTCAGAACGCAACTCACCTTCTATTGTAAAAGAAGAAACGGCATCCCTGATACGACCAATCTCCTCATCGTTCCAATCAGACACTTTTGTATCTTCACTCACTTGGGCCTTCTCTAAAATCTCTTTAGCCCTACTTCTACCGACACCAAAAATATAGGTCAATGCAATTACGCCCCTTTTCTGTTTTGGTATGTCTATACCTGCAATTCTTGCCATAATTATCCTTGTCTTTGTTTAAATCTAGGATTCTTTTTGTTGATTACGTACAACCTGCCTTTTCTGCGTACAATCTTGCAGTCGGCACTTCTTTTCTTAACTGATGCTCTAACTTTCATCGTTCTTATTCTTCTATCGTATTACTAATATCTATATGTAATTCTGGCTTTGGATAGGTCATAAGGACTCATTTCCAATTTCACTTTATCACCAGGAAGTAATTTAATGTAATGCATACGCATCTTTCCTGAAATGTGAGCCGTTACTACATGCCCATTTTCTAACTCAACTCTAAACATTGCGTTTGACAATGCTTCAATTATAGACCCGTCTTGTTCTATTGCTGCTTGTTTAGCCATACTTATGCGACTTTTCTATTTTTCCCAGATTTCATCAACCCGTCATAATGTCTATTCAACAAATAAGCATTTACCTGTTGTACTGTATCAATAGCTACACCTACCATAATTAAAAGTGATGTACCCCCATAGAACATTGCCCAACCTGCTTGAATATCCATCAATTTTACCACAATAGCAGGTAAAACTGCTAAAAGGGCCAAAAATACGGAACCTGGCAACGTTATCAAAGACATTATTTTATCTAAAAAGTCTCCAGTCTCTTTGCCCGGTCTAATACCCGGTATAAAACCACCACTTCTTTTTAAATCATCTGCCATTTTATTGGTCGGTACAGTAATAGCTGTATAGAAATATGTGAAAATAATTATCAATAAACCGAACAACACATTGTAAGCTAGACCAAATATATCCTGAAACTGAACTTCCATCCATTGACCCGCTGCGCTGCTATTAAACGTTTTTCCAATTAAACTTGGTGCAAACATAATTGCTTGAGCAAATATAATAGGCATTACTCCCGAAGCATTAAGCTTTAATGGTATGTATTGTCTAGAACCCATTATGTTCTTTTCATATCCGCCAGAAGCCGTCCTTCTTGCATACTGCACAGGTATTTGACGTGTAGCCATCACCAATAGAATACTAGCTAAGATTACCAAGAACCAAAGTATTATTTCTATCAAGATAAACATTAAGCCACCATTATTATCGACAGTTCTAGAGATAAATTCCTGCACGAAAGATTGAGGCATAGTTGCTATAATACCTATCATAATTAATAATGAGATTCCATTACCAATACCTTTATCGGTAATTTTCTCTCCTAACCACATGGCAAATACACAACCTGTAACCAAGATAATAACTGCAGGAACCATGAAATCCAAACCTTTACCCAAAACAAAGGCACTATCTTGAACTCCAAAAGCCTCTAAACCATATAAATAAGCTGGTGCCTGTACAACACAGATACCAATAGTTAACCAACGTGTAATCTGATTCTTCGTTTTTCTACCACTCTCACCTTCTTTATCCAACTTCTGTAGATAAGGAATGGCAATACTCATAAGTTGTACAACAATAGATGCCGAAATATAAGGCATAATGCCTAACGCAAATATTGATGCATTAGCAAAAGCACCACCGGTAAAAGCATTCAATAGTCCAAAAATACCAGAATCAGTACTCGAGGCTAGTTGAGATAATTGTGTAGAATCAATACCTGGAAGAACAATTTGACAACCAAAACGGTATACCAATAACAAACCAAGGGTTAGTAAAATTCTATTCCTTAGCTCATCTATCTTCCAAATATTGGATATGGTCTCGAAAAATTTCTTCATGGTCAGTTATGCTTATAAATTTATTGCTTCTCCACCAGCAGCTTCAATGGCCGCTTTAGCACTTGCTGTAAATTTATGCGCTGAAACTTTTAGTGAAGCTTTCAATTCTCCACCACCTAATATTTTTACCAGGTCTTTACTTTTGGCCAAACCGTTTTCTACTAAAGTTTCAAAAGTAATAGCGTCTTTAACTTTTTTGTCATCAACTAACTCTTGCAACCTTTCAACGTTAATACCCTGATATTCCACTCGGTTTATGTTTGTAAAACCAAATTTAGGCACACGTCTCTGTAGTGGCATCTGACCACCTTCAAAACCAACTTTCTTAGAATAACCAGATCTAGACTTGGCACCTTTGTGTCCTCTAGCGGCAGTACCACCTTTTCCAGACCCTTGACCTCTACCTATTCTTTTGCCAGCTCTATTGGTAGAACCTTCTGCCGGCTTTAGATTACTTAAATTCATTATAATATGCTATTTAAGCCTCCTCAAAGGAAACCAAATGTTCAACTTTAGCTATCATACCGAGGATATTCGGCGTGGCATCATGCTCTACTACTTGACCGATTTTTTTTAGACCTAAAGCAGATAATGTACGCTTTTGGTTCTGTGGTCTTTTGATGCTGCTCTTTAACTGTTTTACCAGAATTTTCTTTGCCATAATATTTCTACTTAACCTTTAAAAACTTTTTCAAGAGACACACCTCTTTGGCTTGCCACGGTTCTTGCATCCCTCAACTGTAAAAGCGCATCAAAAGTGGCTTTTACAACGTTATGAGGATTAGAAGAACCTTGGGACTTAGAAAGTACATCATGCACACCCACTGCCTCTAATACCGCTCTTACGGCACCACCTGCAATAACTCCGGTACCGTGAGATGCCGGTTGAATATATACACGAGCGCCTCCAAATTTCCCTTTTTGCTCATGAGGCAATGTAGCCTTATTCAGAGGAATACGAATTAAATTCTTTTTCGCATCTTCAATAGCTTTAGCAATAGCCGTTGCTACCTCCTTAGATTTTCCTAAACCGTGACCAACTACTCCGCTTTCATCACCTACAACAACTATAGCTGAAAAACCAAAAGCTCTACCACCTTTAGTAACCTTGGTAACACGTTGTATACCTACCAACCTATCTTTAAGATCTAATCCACCGGGTTTAACGGTCTCTACGTTTTTATATTTCTGGTACATACTCTTATTTAAAAATTAAGTCCTGCTTCCCTTGCGCCGTCAGCCAAAGATTTCACTCTTCCGTGGTAAAGATTACCACCTCTATCAAAAGCAACTTTTTCAATACCTGCTTCCTTGCACTTAGCAGCAATTGACTTACCTACAAGGTTAGCAATTTCTATCTTAGTACCTTTTTCCTTTGCCAAATCTTTGTCTCTAGACGATACAAAAGCCAAAGTGACTCCTTTTTTATCATCTATAACTTGAGCATAAATTTCTTTATTACTTCTAAAAACCGACAATCTAGGTCTTTCCGCTGTTCCAGTGGAAACCTTTCTGATTCTTCTCCGTATTCTCTGCTTTCTTTCGCTTGTTGATAATCCCATGATATACTATTAAGCTGATTTACCTGCTTTTCTTCTTAATTGCTCGCCAACAAACTTAACACCTTTTCCTTTATAAGGCTCAGGCTTACGGAACCCACGTATTTTAGCGGCAATTTGACCCACTAGTTGTTTGTCGAAAGATGTCAATTTTATAATTGGATTCTTTCCTTTCTCAGATACAGTTTCAACCTTAACTTCTGGAGCTATATCTATAACTATATTGTGAGAAAACCCTAAGGCGATATCTAATTTTTGACCTTGATTACTAGCACGGTAACCTACACCTACAAGCTCTAATTCTTTAGTCCAACCTTTAGAAACACCCTCAATCATATTCTTAACCAGAGCACGATAAAGACCATGCTTCGCCTTATGCTCTTTAGAATCCGACGGTCTGGTTACCCAAACCTGGTTCTCTTCATTTTTTATCTCGACGGCAGAAAACTCTTGGGTAAGTTCACCCAACTTGCCTTTTACGACAACCTCGTTATCCTTTACCTCAACAGTAACCCCTTCAGGAATAGCTACCGGATTATTACCAATTCTTGACATTTCTTACTATTTATTCTATTAATATACGTAGCAAAGCACCTCGCCACCTACATTCTCATTTTTTGCCTGCTTGCTAGTCATTACCCCATGAGAGGTAGATACTATCGCTATTCCTAGGCCATTTAGGACTCTAGGCAGATTTTCAGCTCCGGCATACTTACGTAAACCTGGCTTACTGATTCTCTGAATTTTTTTGATAACAGGCTCTTTAGTTGCCTTGTCATATTTCAAAGCTATCTTAATAGAACCTTGAACTTTGTCCTCTTCGAACTTGTAGCTTAAAATATAGCCCTGATCGAACAATATTTTAGTCATTTCTTTCTTCACTTTGGAAGAAGGAATTTCTACGACTCTGTGACCAGCTCTGCTGGCATTTCTAACTCTCGTTAGATAATCTGCTATAGTATCTGTAACCATCTGTATATAATTCGGTAACGGTTTTCGTTCTTAATAACAAACCTGAAACCAGTTATTCAATTTTATTACCAGCTTGCTTTTTTAACACCTGGTATAAGACCTTTATTGGCCATCTCTCTGAACATAACCCTAGAGATACCAAAAGTTCTCATATATCCTTTTGGTCTACCTGTTAATTTACAACGATTGTGCATACGAACAGGAGATGCATTTCTTGGCAACTTTTGCAACGCTTCGTAATCTCCAGCCTCTTTTAAAGCTTTTCTTTTCTCGGCATATTTAGCAACAGTCTTTGCCCTTTTGCGCTCACGGGCCTTCATTGATTCTTTAGCCATACTACTTCTTTTTAAAAGGTAATCCTAATTCCGTTAATAATGATTTTGCTTCTTTGTCCGTTTCGGCCGTAGTTACAAAGGTAATATCCATTCCGTCAATTCTATTGATTTTATCAATATTGATTTCAGGAAAAATTATTTGCTCCGTAACACCAAGGCTATAATTTCCACGACCATCAAAGCCTGTAGCTTTAATCCCTTGAAAATCACGAACTCGTGGCAATGCACTTGTAATTAATCGATCTAAAAATTCGTACATACGCTCACCACGTAAAGTTACTTTAGCACCAATTGGCATGCCTTTACGCAACTTAAACGCCGCAACATCTTTCTTAGATAATGTAGCAACAGCTCTTTGACCAGTAATATTAGTCAATTCATCTACCGCATGATCGATAAGTTTCTTATCTGCAACAGCGGCACCTACACCTCTACTCACAACTATCTTCTGAAGTTTTGGTACTTGCATTACATTTTTGTAACCAAACTCTTCTTTGAGCGCATTTACAATACGCTCACCGTATTCTTTCTTTAACCTTGAAACGTAAGCCATAACTTATATTACTTCATTGGATTTCTTAGATAACCGGACTTTCTTCCCGTCTCTAACCTCGTACCCTACTCTTGTAGTCTCACCTGATTTTGCATCAATAAGCGCAAGATTAGATATATGGATAGGAGCTTCTTTTTTAACGATACCACCTTGAGGATTTTGCGCACTTGGCTTCTGATGTTTAGAAACCATATTAGCACCTTCAACGATAGCTTTGTTCTTTTCACGGTTTACAGTCATAACCTTGCCTTCAGTACCTTTATGGTCTCCTGCAATGATACGAACCGTATCTCCCGTTTTAATTTTCAACTTTTTCATGCTTGCTCTAATATTAAAGTACCTCAGGGGCCAATGAAACAATTTTCATGAATTGCTTGTCGCGTAATTCGCGGGCAACCGGACCGAAAACACGGGTTCCTCTCATTTCTCCCGTTGGATTTAACAATACACAGGCATTGTCATCGAAACGAATGTATGAACCATCTGGTCTTCTAACTTCTTTCTTTGTTCTTACAACTACCGCCGTAGACACTGCACCTTTTTTAATACCCCCATTTGGCGTAGCCTCTTTAACGGTAACAACGATCTTATCTCCGATGGAAGCGTATCTTCTCTTGGTTCCCCCAAGAACACGAATGGTCAAAACTTCTTTTGCCCCAGTGTTATCCGCTACCTTTAATCTTGATTCTTGCTGTAACATATTATTTAGCTCTTTCTAAGATTTCTACTAAACGCCAAGTTTTAGTCTTACTCAACGGGCGCGTCTCCATTATCTTAACGGTATCACCTTCATTGCAGTCATTCTTTTCATCATGTGCAACGTATTTTTTCGTCTTTAAAACGAACTTACCGTACATAGGGTGCTTTACTCGCTTTACCTCTGCCACAACAATGGATTTCTCCATTTTGTTACTGGTTACAACCCCTATCCTCTCTTTTCTTAAGTTTCTTTTTTCTTCCATAAAGCAGAACCAGTTATTGGTTTTCCCTATTAGTTAATTCCGTTGCTAATCTAGCTACCGTTCTTCTTGTCTTTCTGATTAGAAGTGGATTCTCAAGAGGCGTTACAAAATGCGCTATCTTAAGGTTCGCAGACTCCTTTTTAAACTCAGCAAGCTTCTGCTTAAGTTCTTCTGTAGACAGTTCTTTAATTTCTTTGTTTTTCATGGTACAACTTAGATTAAATCTTGATCAACGTAGTCACGTGCAACAATAAATTTTGTTTGCACAGGTAACTTTTGCGCTGCCAACCTTAATGCTTCTTTAGCAACATCTATAGGTACACCAGCAACTTCAAATAAAACTCTTCCAGGCTTCACGGCAGCAACGAAATACTCAGGAGCACCCTTACCCTTACCCATTCGAACCTCAAGAGGTTTTTTGGTAATAGGCTTGTCCGGAAATATCTTTATCCATAACTGGCCTTGCCTTTTCATATATCTAGTAGCCGCGATACGAGCAGCCTCGATCTGACGTGACGTTATAAATTTTGAATCCAAAGTTTTAATGCCGAACATTCCATTTGATAATTGAAATCCTCTACCCGCATTGCCTTTCATGCGGCCCTTTTGCATCTTACGAAACTTGGTTCTTTTAGGTTGTAACATTGTTTACTTCTTTAAAAAATTACTTTCTACGACGTTGCTTTCTTCCGCCATCACGTTTATCACCACCCTTTGAAGATTGACCCTTGGTCATTCCCACTAACGGAGACAATTCACGTTTGCCGTACACTTCACCTTTCATAATCCAAACCTTTATCCCTAACTTACCGTAAGTCGTTTGTGCTTCATGTAAAGCATAATCGATATCTGCACGGAAAGTAGACAATGGAATACGACCATCTTTATAAGATTCTGAACGCGCCATCTCTGCTCCGTTCAAACGACCTGAAATCTGAATCTTAATACCCTCAGCATTCATTCTCATTGCCGCAGCAATAGCCATTTTAATAGCTCTTCTAAATGAAATTCTGCTTTCAATTTGACGAGCAACACTTGCCGCTACCAAATTTGCATCAAGTTCAGGTCTTTTGATCTCATAAATATTGATCTGAACCTCTTTATTCGTGATTTTCTTAAGCTCTTCCTTAAGCTTATCTACCTCTTGACCACCTTTACCTATAATAATACCAGGTCTTGCGGTTGTCACAGTTATTGTTATCAACTTTAAGGTACGTTCGATAATTACTCTTGAAACGCTGGCTTTCGCTAAACGCGCATGAATATACTTACGTATCTTATCGTCTTCAGCTAGCTTATCTCCATAATCGTTTCCACCGTACCAGTTAGATTCCCATCCCCTGATAATTCCTAGACGATTTCCTATCGGATTTGTTTTCTGTCCCATTCTAGCTTTCTATATTATTATTAGACCCCAAAACCAATGTAACATGGTTGGAACGTTTTCTAATTCTATGTGCTCTACCCTGTGGAGCTGGACGCAATCTTTTTAACATACTACCTCCATCAACACGGATTTCCTTTACAAAAAGATCTGCATCCTCTACACTAGCATCCTCATTCTTGGATTGCCAGTTTGCCAACGCAGAAAGCAACAACTTCTCTATCTTACGAGAAGCCTCTTTTGGATTAAAACGCAAAATAGCTAAAGCTTTTTCAACCTTTACACCTCTTACAAGATCAGCTACCAAACGCATTTTTCTAGGCGATGTAGGACAGTTGTTCAACTTGGCGAACGCTATCTGTTTTTTCTCGGCCTTAATTCTTTCGGCCATCTGTTTTTTTCGAACTCCCATAGCTTACTTTTTACCTTTGTTCTTGGCTCCCGCATGACCCCTAAAAGATCTTGTTGGAGAAAATTCGCCTAATTTATGACCTACCATATTCTCTGTAACGAAAACAGGAACAAACTGCCTTCCATTGTGAACAGCTATAGTCTGACCTACAAAATCAGGTGTTATCATCGATGCTCTTGACCACGTTTTAATAACGCTCTTCTTCCCGGAAGAAGCGGTTTGCTGGATTTTTTTCTCCAAGCTATAATGAACGTAAGGTCCTTTTTTTAACGATCGTGCCATTGTTTCTTACTTTTTATTTCTTTCTACGTTCTAGAATATACTTATTCGTCTTCTTGGTCCTAGTACGCGTTCTATAACCTTTAGCCGGTATTCCGTTTCTTGATCTTGGATGACCACCAGAAGCCCTACCTTCACCACCACCCATTGGGTGATCAACAGGGTTCATAGCAACCGGCCTAGTTCTAGGTCTCTTGCCTAACCATCTACTTCTACCTGCTTTACCAGATACCAATAACTGATGATCAGAGTTTGAAATAGCTCCTATCGTAGCCATACACGTAGACAATATCAATCTAGTTTCACCTGAAGGCATCTTAACAGTAACAAATTTACCGTCTTTCGCCATTAACTGAGCAAAAGTACCTGCACTTCTAGCCATAACAGCTCCCTGACCAGGTCGTAATTCTATACAAGAAATAATAGTACCTAATGGAATTTCACTTATAGGTAATGCATTACCAATTTCAGGAGCAACATTACTACCAGAAGAAACCTCTTGACCTACTTGCAATCCGTTTTGCGCGATGATGTACCTCTTCTCACCATCAGCATATTTTAACAATGCAATAAAAGCGGTTCTATTTGGATCATATTGGATAGACTCAACAACACCAGCAACATCTTGCTTATCTCTTTTGAAATCTATTACACGATACCTTCTCTTATGCCCACCACCTCTATGGCGTATGGTCATCTTTCCTTGACTGTTTCTTCCTCCCGATTTTTTTAACGGAGCGAGTAAACTCTTCTCCGGCTTATCAGCAGTAATGGCGTCAAAACCATTTACTACTCTAAAACGCTGACCGGGGGTTATGGGTTTTAATTTTCTAACTGACATTTCTTGTCTTTATAGATTACTGTAAAAATCAATGATATCACCTTCAACCACATCCACTATTGCTTTTTTAATAGCATTAGTTTTACCATGCTGTACGCCGGTTTTGGTGAAACGTGTTTTACGAGACGGACCATAATTCATGGTACGCACTTTCTTTACCGAAACACCGTAAGTTGCCTCTACAGCATCCTTTATCTGAATCTTGTTGGCCCTTGGATCAACTACGAAACCATAACGATTATATAACTCACTCTCGGCGGTCATTTTTTCCGTTATTATTGGTTTTATCAACACACTCATGGCTTTCTATTTTGTTAAGTTTGACTCCAATCCTTCTAAAGCACCTTCCAACAACACAATACTATTTGCATTAAGAATTTTATAAGTGCTTATTTCTGAGGAAGTTACAACTTCGGAACCTTTCAAATTTCGCGAAGACAAATATACGCTATTATTTGAATCACCCAAGACAAACAACGATTTTTTGTTTTCAAGTCCCAATGACTTCAAAACTCCTTGAAAATCTTTTGTCTTTGGCGTATCAAAATTAAAGTCTTCCACAACCAAAATTGCTTGTTCTTTAGACTTGATACTAAGTGCAGATTTACGAGCCAAACGCTTAACGTTTTTGTTCAACTTTTGACCGTAATCTTTAGGTCTTGGCCCAAAAATTCTACCACCACCTCTAAAAATAGGAGATTTAATACTACCGGCACGTGCTGTACCAGTTCCTTTTTGCTTCTTGATCTTACGAGTGCTTCCCGCAATTTCCGCACGCTCTTTAGCTTTGTGCGTTCCTTGCCTTTGGTGTGCTAAATACTGCTTAACATCCAAGTACACCGCATGATCATTAGGCTCTATTGCAAAAACAGCATCAGAAAGGTCTGCCTTTCTACCTGTTTCTTTTCCTTTGATATCTAAAACTGCTACCTTCATTACTTTTCGATAGTTACGTAAGCGTTCTTATGACCTGGAACAGCCCCTTTTACTACTAAAAGGTTCTTTTCCGGAACCACCTTTAACACTCTAAGGTTTTGAACGGTAACTCTATCGCCACCCATTCTACCGGCCATTTTCATTCCTTTAAAAACTCTAGCAGGATAAGATGCAGCACCAATGGAACCTGGAGCTCTCAAACGGTTATGCTGACCGTGAGTCGCCTGACCTACACCACCAAATCCGTGGCGCTTTACAACACCTTGAAACCCTTTACCTTTAGACGTACCTATTACATCTACAAATTCTCCTTCCACAAATACATCAACACCAACGGTGTCTCCTAATTTGTAATCCTCATCAAAACCTTGAAACTCAACGACTTTTTTCTTAGGAGACGTACCTGCTTTTTTAAAATGACCTGCTTCGGCCTTATTAGCACGCTTATCTGCCTTGTCATCGAAACCAAGCTGAAGGGCCTTATAACCATCAACTTCTTCGGTTCTGACTTGGGTGACTACACATGGCCCTGCTTCAATAACGGTACAAGGAATATTCTTCCCGTTCTCATCAAAGATGCTGGTCATGCCTACCTTTTTTCCAATTAACCCAGACATACTGATTTTAGATTATGGAATTCAGATTTAACAAAACCCGTCTTCCGTTTATATATACTTATATTAATTACTCGTTAACTATGGGACAAAAAAACAGGGTCAAAACAATTCAACCCTGATTGTTTCTTCCGTTTTTCCCTCGCACGCAGCTCGGGACATGTCCCCCATCCATAAACGGATGGGCTAAAACTATACTTTTATCTCAACCTCTACACCGCTAGGAAGCTCAAGCTTCATAAGCGCATCAATAGTCTTTGATGAAGAACTATAAATATCCAACAAACGCTTATACGAGCTAAGTTGAAATTGTTCTCTAGATTTCTTATTTACGTGCGGTGAACGCAAAACCGTAAATATTTTTTTATGCGTAGGCAATGGAATTGGACCAGTTACCACAGCTCCGGTAGTTTTTACCGTCTTTACGATTTTTTCAGCAGACTTATCTACCAAATTGTGATCGTAAGATTTTAATTTTATTCTAATTTTCTGGCTCATCTTTTTAAAAAATTAAGCGGTTGTAATACCTTTTGCTGCCTTTATAACTTCTTCTGAAATATTCGATGGAGTAGCTGCATAATGCGAGAATTCCATAGTTGATGTTGCTCTACCAGACGATAATGTTCTTAATGAAGTTACATATCCAAACATTTCAGACAATGGCACTGTACCTTTTACAACTTTAGCACCTGCCCTATCACTCATATCGCTGATTGTACCTCTCCTACGGTTCAAATCACCAACAATATCACCCATGTTTTCCTCAGGTGTAAGCACCTCGATCTTCATGATTGGCTCCATTATTACGGCACCAGCTGCTTTACCAGCCGCTTTGTATCCCATTTTTGCCGCCAATTCAAAAGAAAGTGCATCAGAATCCACAGGGTGAAAAGACCCATCTTTCAATACAACTTTCATTGTATCCATTTCGAAACCTGCCAACGGACCGTTTAACATTGCCGCTTTAAAACCTTTCTCTACCGAAGGAATAAATTCTTTAGGAATACGACCACCTTTTATCTCATCAACAAACTGCAATCCTTCTCCTTCAAAATCCTCATCTGCAGGACTCATTTCAAAAACAATATCACCAAACTTACCACGACCACCGGATTGCTTTTTATAAGTTTCTCGGTGCGAAGCCAATTTAGTAAGTGCTTCTTTATATTCTACCTGAGGCTCACCTTGATTCACCTCAACTTTGAATTCACGCTTTAAACGGTCTACAATAATATCCAAGTGAAGCTCACCCATACCAGATATAATAGTCTGACCTGAAGCTTCATCAGTTTTAACTTGAAAAGTAGGATCCTCTTCAGCCAATTTAGCCAAAGCCATACCTAATTTATCAACATCAACCTTAGTCTTAGGCTCAACAGCAATACCGATTACCGGATCTGGAAAATCCATACTTTCCAATACAATAGGATGCTTCTCAGCAGACATTGTATCTCCAGTTTTAATATCCTTAAACCCTACAGCAGCTCCAATATCCCCAGCTTCGATAAAATCTATAGCGTTTTGTTTATTGGAATGCATCTGATAAATACGTGAGATACGCTCTTTTTTACCTGAACGGTTATTCAATATATAAGAACCAGCGTCCAAACGACCTGAATACGTTCTAAAGAAAGCCAACCGACCTACAAAAGGATCTGTCGCAATTTTAAATGCTAAAGCAGCAAACGGCTCCTTAACATCCGGTTTTCTTGACTCTTCCTCACCTGTATCTGGATTGACACCAACAATAGCATCTTTATCTACCGGTGAAGGCAAATATCTACAAACTGCATCCAACAAAAACTGAACACCTTTATTTTTAAATGAAGAACCACATATCATAGGAATAATAGCCCTATCCATTACAGCAGCTCTTAATGCAGCATGAACTTCTTTTTCCGTGATAGAATCCTCATCTTCGAAGAACTTCTCCATCAACTCTTCATCATATTCAGCAACAGCCTCAATTAAAGCAGCTCTATACTCCTTAACTTCCGCCTTCATCTCTTCAGGAATATCCACAACATCAAAAGTCGACCCGAAACCTTCTTCATGCCAAACGATTGCTCTGTTTTTTGCCAAATCCACGATTCCTCTAAAATCAGCTTCATCACCAATAGGCAAAACAATAGGGACGGCATTAGAACCTAACATCTCTTTAACCTGCTTACACACATTTAAGAAGTTAGAACCTTGACGATCCATTTTATTCACGAAACCAATACGCGGAACTTTATAGTTATCAGCTAATCTCCAGTTAGTTTCAGACTGTGGCTCAACACCATCTACTGCACTAAAAAGAAAAACCAGACCATCTAAAACACGTAATGAACGGTTTACCTCAACCGTAAAATCAACGTGTCCCGGTGTGTCTATTATATTAAAGTGATAATCTTTAGTTTCAGGCAACGCCTTCGCGTTTTCCATTGGAAACTTCCATGTACATGTTGTAGCAGCAGAAGTAATGGTAATCCCACGCTCTTGCTCCTGCTCCATCCAGTCCATAGTAGCCGCACCATCGTGCACCTCACCTATCTTATGACTAACACCCGTATAAAAAAGTATACGCTCCGTTGTTGTTGTTTTACCAGCATCAATATGAGCAGCAATACCTATATTTCTTGTAAATTTTAAATCTCTTGCCATTTTCGATTAGAATCTAAAGTGTGAAAAAGCTTTGTTAGCCTCAGCCATTTTATGCGTATCTACCCTCTTTTTAACAGCCGCACCTTCCTCTTTCGAAGCGGCAAGAACCTCTGCTGCTAATTTTTGTGCCATTCCTTTTTCATTACGCTTTCTTGCAAAACTAATCAACCACTTCATTGCAGTTGAAATCTTACGATCCGGCCTAATTTGCATTGGAATCTGAAATGTAGCACCACCTACTCTCCTACTCCTAACCTCTACGTGAGGCATAACATTTGAAAGTGCATCCTTCCAAAGTTCTAAAGCAGTTTTTTCTTCATCGGTCTTTTTTTCCTCTACGATATCCATTGCATCATAGAAAACATTAAAAGCGATTGACTTCTTACCGTCCCACATCATCATGTTAACAAAACGTGTTACCAATTGATCGTTAAATCTTGGATCTGGTAAAAGCGGTCTTTTCTTTGCCTGTCTTTTTCTCATTACTTAATAGTTTAGAGTCTTGAATTCATATTGAAACTCATCATCTCAATCTTCACCCACTACTCTTTGTTCATTTACTTCTTAGGGCGTTTTGCACCGTACTTAGACCTTCGTTGAGTTCTTCCTGCAACACCTGCAGTATCCAAAGCACCTCTAACGATATGGTATCTAACACCTGGCAAATCTTTTACCCTTCCGCCCCTTACTAATACTATCGAGTGCTCCTGGAGGTTATGTCCTTCCCCGGGTATGTAAGCATTTACTTCCTTACCGTTTGTCAACCTTACCCTTGCTACTTTTCTCATAGCTGAATTTGGTTTCTTCGGTGTAGTCGTATAAACACGAGTACAAACCCCTCTTCTCTGAGGACACGAATCCAAAGCCGCCGATTTACTCTTCTTAGTAATCGTGGACCTTCCTTTTCGTACTAATTGTGAAATTGTTGGCATACTAAATATATATGTATAAATAACCCCTTGTTTAAGGGTCGGCAAATGTAAGACTATTTCGCAGAAATTCAAACAGTTTGCAATTTATTTTAAATAAATTAATTGCGAGTGAATTTTTATTAAAAAAAATAAGCCCAAAATTAAAGACACACACAAGATTTAAAGTATGCATTATCGACAACAAATGATATGAAAAATAATCACTACTTCTATATTATTAGATAAGACCTTAATCATTATCAATAGAAAACAACCGACAATTATCCTTAATTTTCCTAAAAGGAATTACTCCTTTTTAAATGTAAAAAAAAACTGAAATTTCAAATACTATGTCTTAAAACTACTTATTAACATGAAATTTCCTGTTAATATTTAGCTAAAATATTATTTAAACAACAAATTGAGTCAAAAATGCTGATTATTGAGCAATTCCAATTTTTTTAACAAAAACCGGCATCCATATTCATTTAGAGAATTCAAAAATCACGTTTTCTACAACTTTACATGTGTTTTCTGTGTGATTTTCCTAAAATAATTGCTCAAAACCTCATTTTATAACACCAAAAACCTATGCATGCATAATTTTGAGTTAAAAAAAATTGCATAATTAACGTGGATTTGTGACTTTTGGCGCTAGCTAATTCAAATAATTATAAAATGAGAGCAAAACAAAAAGGATTGTTAACGCTGTTTTTGGCGTTAGTCGTGCAAATATCCTTTGCACAAAGCAAATCGATTACCGGAACGGTATCTGACCAAGATGGTCTACCACTGCCGGGAGTTAACATTGTTGTTCAAGGTACCACCAACGGTACCCAAACAGATTTTGACGGAAACTACGCCATTTCGGCTAGCGAAGGTCAAACATTAGTATTCTCTTACATTGGTCAAAAAAGCACTTCTGCCGTAGTAGGATCATCTAACAGTTTGAATGTTCAGATGGAGGAGGATGCCCAGGCTTTGGACGAGGTTGTTGTGACTGCCCTTGGAATTAAAAGAAGTAAAAAATCTTTAGGATATGCAACACAAAAAGTTGATGCTGAAGAGCTTTCAACCGTAAAAGAATCAAATGTTCTTAACCAACTTTCAGGAAAGGTTGCTGGTCTTGCGGTTCAAAGAACTAATAACCTTGGGGGTTCTACCAACGTTGTAATCCGTGGACAAACTTCTCTAACCGGAAATAACCAAGCATTATTTGTTGTTGATGGTGTGCCAATTTCTAACAGAAATACAAATACCGGAACTCAATCACAAGGTTCTACTGGATATGATTACGGAAATCCCGTTTCTGACATCAACCCAGATGACATTGAGTCTATGAACGTATTAAAAGGTGCTGCTGCAACTGCATTGTATGGGTCAAGAGCTTCTAATGGTGTAATTGTGATAAACACCAAAAAAGGTAGTCAAGCAAATACTAAGGACTATACTATAACTTTATCTTCAAACGCTAGCATCGGTAGTATTGACAGTAGTACTTTTCCTGAGTTTCAAAAAGGATATGGAGCTGGTTACGGTGGAAATGATTATAACTTCAGTCCTTCAGATTTTAATGGTGACGGAACGATTGACAACTATGCAAATGTAAATGATGATGCATCTTTTGGACCTGCATTTGACCCTAACCTAAACTTACTACAATGGGATGCACTTTATCCTCAACTACCTGAAACTTACGGCGTCGCAAGACCATGGGTAGCTGCAGAAAACGGCCCTATGAGCTTTTTTACAACTCCAACATCTTTTACAAATTCTGTTGCCGTAGCCAAAAGATTTGCTGACGGAGATGGTTCGTTTAGATTATCATACTCTAATTATGATGCTACAGGCATACTACCTAATAGTTCTCAGAAGAGAAACACCTTTTCTTTATCCGCTACCGCACAATTAACGGATAAGCTTGAAGCAACTGGATATGTTACCTATGTAAACACTAAAACAGTTGGTAGAAACTCTACAGGATATAATGACAATATTGTAGGTTTTATGCGCCAGTGGGGACAAAACAATGTAGATTTTGCAAGGCAAAAAGCTGCTTACGAACAAACGGGAGAAAACATAACATGGAACCCTAAATCGCCAACAGACTTACAGCCAATATACTGGGACAACCCATATTGGACACGTTACGAAAACTACCAAAGTGACGGAAGAGACAGACTTACAGGTTATGCTCAATTGAAATACCAAATTGCTGAAAATCTTTCCGTTACCGGTAAAGCAGCCGTAGACCAATATAGCGAAATACAGGAAGAAAGAAGAGCCGTAGGGTCTGTTGCAACTGGTTTTGGTATTAATGAAGGTCCCGATGGAAGTTACAACAGAAGTGATCAAACTTCAGGATATCTAAGAAGAAACATCAACGCGAGAGAAACGAACTTAGATGTGATATTGAACTATTCTAAAAACTTTTCCGATGATTTCAGTTTTAGTTCTTTCTTGGGTGGTAACGTTAGGCACGAAACCTTAAATATGGTTACCGCTGCAACTAATGGTGGTCTTAAAGTTCCTGGAGTATATTCTCTTCAGAATACAACTGATGCCCTACCTAACCCTAAAGAACGGGATGAAACTATAGAAGTTCAAAGTTTCTTCGCAGGTGCAACTTTTGGATACAAAGATTTCCTTTTCTTAGAAGGAACTCTACGTAGAGATCAATCTTCTACATTACCCGCAGATAATAACTCATATTATTACCCAGCTGTTTCAGGGTCTTACCTATTCTCGAACAACTTAAACATACCATTTATTAAGTTTGGTAAATTAAGAGCTAACTGGGCACAAATTGGCAACGATACCAATTTTGATAGAATTAACGACACATACACTGCCCTAACTTCTTTCCAAGGAAATGCCGCTGCAGCAGTAAGCAACTCAAAGAAAAACCCAGACTTAAAACCTGAAATCTCAAGGTCTTACGAAGTAGGTCTTGAAATGAGGTTTTTAGAAAAGGCAAACGTAGGTTTTGATATTGCTTATTACAAAACAAATACAACAGATCAGATTGTTCCGGTTTCCGTTAGTGAAACCACAGGATTTCTTAGCAAAATTATTAATGCTGGTGAGCTAGAGAACCAAGGTCTAGAAATAGCTGCCTTCTCTGAATTTGACATTACAGAAAATTTCAAATGGAAATTAAATGTAAACTGGTCTAAAAATGAAAGTGAAGTAATTTCTTTAGCCGATGGATTGGACGAACTATTAATTGGATCTTTTGGGGTTCAAGTAGTAGCTAAACCAGGTGAAGCCTATGGTGCTTTAAAAGGAACCGACTATACTTACAACGAAAATGGGCAAAAGATAATTGGTGATGACGGCAAACCAGTTTGGAGTGATGCTGATCAAATTATTGGTAACGGTAACCCAGATTGGCTAGCAGGTGTTAGAAATACATTTTCTTACAAAAACCTAGCCTTAAGTGTGTTCGTAGATATTAGAAGTGGTGGGGAAATGTACTCACTGGATCAAAGATATGGCCAGGCTACAGGAGTTTTGGCTAGTAGTGACTATATAAACGATTTAGGTAACCCAGTAAGAAACTCAATAGCAAATGGCGGCGGTTTTATTTATGAGGGAGTTCTGGCAGACGGAACACCTAATACTAAAAGACTAGACGCTAGTGCTTTCGGAAATACGGGTTACCGAGCATTACCACTTAGCGAATTTGTTTACGACGCCTCATTCGTTAAGTTACGTGAGGTTAGTTTAGCTTATAACTTCCCTAAAGATTTTGTTTCAAAGTTAAGAATGGACAACCTGTCTTTAAGTCTAGTTGGTTCTAACTTATGGATTATCCATAAAAATATACCTGATGCAGATCCTGAAACTGGTTTTGGATCTGGTAATATTCAAGGTATTTCTTCTGGGTCATTACCTACCACTAGAAATTTCGCACTAAATCTTAAACTTCAATTTTAATATATATAAAATGAAAAAAAATATAATAATAGCTCTTATCTCTTTAGTCGCACTTTCGTGTACTAATGATTTGGAAGAGCTGAACGTCAACAAAAAAGATTTTGCGATCACTACAGACGCATCTCTTTTTACAAGCGCACAGTACAAGTTGTTTAACCAAATGACAGAGACTAGTGTAAATGAGAACATTTTTCGGTTAGTTGTTCAACACTGGACCGAGACCACCTATACAGATGAGGCAAACTATGATTTCAAAACAAGAAACATAGATGAATTTCATTGGGAAACTTTATATAGAGATGTATTAAAGAATTTTAAAGAAGCAAAAAGTTTGGTTTCTGGCTTACCAGATGTGCAAACTAATAAAACTGCAACCATTGAGCTTTACGAAATCTATACCTACTACGTTCTTGTAACTTCCTTTGGTGATATTCCTTATACCGAAGCTTTAGATATAGATGTATTAAATCCTACTTTCAATACGCAAGAAGAAGTATTTAATGACCTACTTGATCGATTGGATAACAATGTAATTTCAAAATTCGTAACTGGTGAAGTTGGTTTCTCTGCTTCAGAAGACATTGTTTACAATGGAGATATTGAGCAATGGATAAAATTCGCCAATTCCTTAAAATTACAAATGGGAATGCTCTTAGCGGATTCTGATCCTGCTAAAGCACAAACTGTTGTAAATTCTGCTATAGAAGGCGGAGTTTTCACTTCAGCTAGCGACAATATGAAAATTGCTTTTGAAAGCGCAGCTCCTTATACAAATCCTGTATATGCAGCATTAGTACTATCAGGTCGTGATGATTATGTTCCTACAAATACTATTGTAGATATGATGGGTAGTTTAAACGACCCAAGAAGAGATGACTATTTTACCTTACTTAATGGTGAATACGTTGGAGGCTTACCTGGTGAACTAAACTCATTTGCAAGGTATTCTCACGTTTCCGACAAGATTGGTAAGGACCCAACTTTAGAGGCGCCGTTAATGACCTATTATGATGTTGAATTTTTATTAGCTGAAGCTGTAGAAAGAGGGTTTATAACTGGTGATGCAGCTGAACACTATAATAATGCCATTACTGCTTCTATACTCTATTGGGGCGGAACCAATGTGGAAGCAGACAGTTATTTAGGTCAAGCTTCTGTAGCCTATGCAACAGCCGAAGGAGATTTTAAGGAAAAAATAGGAACACAGAAATGGTTGGCCTTATACAATAGAGGTTATGAATCCTGGACTGAATGGAGAAGGTTGGACTATCCAATATTAGTTGCTCCCGAGGATGCCAAAACAACAAATAATCTTCCTCCATTTCGTATAACATACCCTGATGTTGAACTCACTTTGAACGAGGCTAATCTAAAAGCTGCTATTTCCAACATTGGTGGAGATGAATTAGAAACTAAATTATTCTGGGATAAGCTTTAATTAAAAAACAGTCATAAAATTCAAATTATGAAAAAACTTAATATATTTTATATTTTACCCATATGCGTTCTTTTCTCTTGTAGTGAAGATGATGGGGCTATCACTAATTATGATTTAGGTGCTAATGTCATCCTAAGTCCATCGAGTTTAAGCAATCTTGATGAGAATCATACTATGGAACTTTCCCTTCTTACTGCTGATGATGTAACCGTAACAGGTGTAAAAGTTACCAAGGGTGAATCTACAGTTGATGCGACTATCTCTGGAAACCTTGCCACCTTTAATTCTTCCCTTTTAGGCACACTAAATGGTGAAGAGCAAGAAGAGGATGGGATCGATATTACAACCGTTACTTCGCTCTCCAATGGTCTACCATATTCAAAAGATTTTAATGTTGCGATTACAAAAGCACTTTCTCTTGAAAAAGGTTTAGAAGCTATTACCTATAATTCTTCTGTGGAAGACACTTTGTCATTTGCTGCCTCTACAAAATCTGCAATAATTGATAATATTTCTTTGGAATGGAAAAACGGAGAAGAAGGTACGTATGCACCTACAACCCCATTAGGAGAGGCTTTAGATGTTGATGGCAACGAAATTATATTCGCTAACTTCACAGATGAAAGTTACGGTTATAATTTAGCCGTTAAGGACACACTTTATTACAGGTTTATTGCTACGAGCGGTTCTTTAACTGATACTCTTGAGACTTATATACCAATTATTAGTCAGACTTTTGAAGCTGCCAATAGTGTATCTTTAAGTTCTGATCTTTCGATAAACAAATTAAATCTTGATACTGCAACTTTCTACGGTGACACTAACACCGAAGATGGAGAAATAAAATTCCAAGATCCTTCAGGTTTTGAAAAAGAAGGTGATACAGATATAGATTTTGTTAAAGTTGGAGATTTATCTGGTGAAAGCGAGTATTACAATACTGTAGAAAAACTTTTCGCAGAAAAAGATCTGTTAATTGCTGAAAGGTTATATGATGCAGGTACAAAGGAAACAGGATTTAGTATTACCGCTAAAGGAGACCTATATATTTACAAAGTAACTAGAGCTTCCGAAGAAGAAGGAGAAGATGACATTACTGAGTACGGTATGATAAAAATTGGAGATATTGTCACTACTAATGGTGGTACTAGCTTAACCGAAATTAACATTGAATTTGGTGAGGGTGAAATTAAATAACTAACACCTTTTTTATTATAATTTTTAAAAGAGACTACCTTTACAGGTAGTCTCTTTTTGTTTTGTAGTAATACTATTTATTATTGAGAGCATATAAAAAGTATACACCGTACTTTTTTCTTATAACAGAATCCAATAATATAATTCTGTAATAACCTATATTTGCGCCCATGGACAAAACAACTCAAATTTACGGTATACGCGCGGTCATAGAAGCTATAAATGCCAATGAACCTATTGACAAGGTGTTTGTCCAGAAAGGCCTTAAAGGTGACTTATCGCGAGAGTTAGAAGGATTGATCCGTAAAAACGGAATCAACTGTTCCTATGTACCTATTGAAAAGCTGAATCGATTGACACAAAGCAACCACCAAGGTGTTGTTGCCAATATTTCTCCCATTACCTTTTATGAACTTGAGGAACTTGTTGAATCTGTGATAGCGGACAAGAAAGCTCCTTTATTTTTACTATTAGATCAACTTTCCGATGTTCGTAATTTTGGTGCGATTATAAGAACTGCGGAATGTACCGGAGTTGATGGTATCATTATTCAGAAAAAAGGTGCTGCTCCCGTAACTGCAGATACTATTAAGACTTCTGCCGGTGCCGCTTTTAAAGTGCCTATCGCAAAAGTCGACCACATTAAAGATGCCGTTTATTACTTACAGGGAAGTGGTATAAGCGTAGTTGGTGCTACCGAGAAAACGGAAACCTCTGTTTATGACGTTAATTTTACTGGGCCATCGGCTATTATTATGGGTTCTGAAGATAGAGGCATCTCCCCCTCTACCCTAAAGGCTGCGGACCATTTAGCCAAATTACCATTATTAGGTGAAATTGAGTCTTTAAACGTTTCTGTTGCTTGTGCTGTATTCTTATATGAAGCTGTAAGACAAAGAATTTCAGTTAAATCTTAATTCAAAGTAGTTTCACAGAGTGTAGTTCACTCCTATTCTATAGAATCACTCTCTTTGTTTTCTTTAAAGTGATATGTAATTTGGATTCCCTCGTCAGGAACAACTTCTTCGGGTGGTAATTCTATAAAATTCCCGTTTTCATCAAACTGCCTTAAAAACGCATCTGCTTCTTCATCATAATCCTCTTTCTCCCAATCGTATTTTTTTACGGGTGGTAATTCGGTTTTCAACGTAAATGCTAAGAAAAGTCCTCCAAGAAATCCGCCTAAATGTCCTTCCCAAGAAATTCCATCTTCCACCGGAAAAATATACCAAAGCATACTTCCATAAATAAAAACTACGATTAAGGACAAGGCTACCAACCTATAGTGTTTGGTAAATATTCCCTTAAAAAATATAAAGCTTGCTAAAAGGTAGATAACACCGCTGGCACCAATATGATATGAAGGTCTACCCAATGACCAAGTAAACAAACCGGAAATTAAAATACCTATTAAAATTACCCGTAGCGCAATACTTCTATAGAAATAAAACAACGAGGCAGTCAAAATGGCTAACGGAATAGTGTTATTATAGAGATGTTCTAGCGAACCATGAATAAACGGGCTAAAAATAATGCCTTTTAAGCCAGAAACTCGTTGAGGATATACACCGTAATCATTTAGGTTGATTTTAAAGCGCAATTCCACCCAAAATACTGTCCATATAGTAATCACTGCCAATAAAGGGGCAATGATAACACTATTGGTAAATTTAAAATAAATGTTTTCGGACATATGTTCTAAAACTAGCAATAAGTTAGCCAACTCATTAAAGACTGCTAAATAGTCATTTCATGATGATGACAACTCTTATTGCAAAAAAGCTCGTTTGCTTCTTTATATGAAACAATCTTCTGCCAACTTTATTATACTTTTGCCGTATGAATGAACCCTTAGCCGAACGTATTCGCCCTAAAACCTTAGAAGATTATATCAGCCAGAATCATCTTGTAGGGAAAGATGGCTCATTAACGAACCAGATTAAAAGAGGTATTATTCCCTCTCTTATTCTTTGGGGTCCTCCGGGTACCGGCAAAACAACGTTGGCAAATATCATTGCAACAGAAAGTCAGCGTCCTTTTTATGTACTAAGTGCTATTAACAGTGGTGTTAAAGATATTCGTGAGGTAATAGAAAAGGCAAAGAAAAGTGGAGGGCTATTCACGGCTAAAAATCCAATTCTGTTTATTGACGAGATACACCGCTTTAGCAAATCACAACAAGATTCGCTTTTAGCTGCTGTGGAGAAAGGCTGGGTTACATTGATCGGCGCCACTACAGAAAACCCAAGTTTTGAGGTAATCCCAGCTTTATTATCACGATGTCAGGTATATATTTTAAACGCTTTTGGAAAAGATGATTTAGAAAATCTATTAAAAAGAGCAATCAAAGAGGATAAATACCTTAAATCAAAAAAAATAGACCTAAAAGAGACTGAAGCTCTGATGCGACTATCTGGTGGTGATGGTCGAAAATTGCTGAACATCTTTGAGCTCGTGGTAAATTCTGAATCTGGAGACACTATAGAAATTACGGATAAGCTTGTTATGAGCAAGGTTCAAAAAAATACGGTGCTCTATGATAAAACAGGTGAACAACATTATGATATTGTTTCAGCGTTTATAAAATCCATTCGTGGAAGCGACCCTAACGGTGCCGTTTATTGGTTAGCTAGAATGATCGAAGGTGGCGAGGATATAAAATTCATTGCCAGAAGGCTTCTTATTTCAGCTTCTGAAGATATTGGCCTTGCAAACCCTACTGCTTTGGTTATTGCCAACAATGCTTTTCAAGCGGTTACTACAATAGGATATCCCGAGGCTAGTATAATTCTCAGCCAATGTGCCGTGTACTTGGCCACTTCTCCTAAAAGTAATGCCAGTTATATGGCAATTAAAAAGGCACAGCAAAAAGTTAGAGAAACCGGTGACCTCTCCGTACCTCTACCCTTGCGAAATGCACCTACCAAATTAATGAAGGATTTAGGGTATGGTGCCGAATACCAATACGCCCATGATTACGAAAACAACTTTGTAGATGCAGAGTTTCTTCCGGAGGAAATATCGGGAACGCCATTTTATCAGCCCGGAAATAACTCCCGTGAAAATGCAATCAAAGAATTTTTAAAGAATAGGTGGAAAGGTAAGTATGACCATTAAAATTTAACGGTCAATTCTTCTGTTTTCAGTTTTCCGTCAACATACTGCTCAAAAAACCATTTTTCGCCTTGCTGATAAACCACTCCATTTGCACTATCACCTTCGGCTATAAAATAATTTGGTAAAGAGGTCTTGTATATTTTTAATTGAATTTTAGGCGTACTATCTACCAACTGAAATCCGTTTGGGATTTCCTGTGCATAAAGTGCTCCCCTTGTAGATTTCTCTGCATTAATTACAACACTAGCTGCAGTTGGAACCGCAGGTGGCGCTTGAACAGAACTCTTTAAGTTAGAAGGCTTGGGTCTATTATCCTTATAACTTTGGTTTTCTCTAGTAGCTTTCTGTTGAACCATTGGTTGTTTGTTTTTTGGCTCATACGACTCTGGCTTTTCTTCTATCTGCTTTACATCGTTTTGCATGCTTACGGTTACGGGCTCAGTTTTATCGGCCTTACCATTATAACTATAACTGACAGTATTTAAAGACTTAAAGGCATTTCTTAAAGCTTCTCCGTATGCTGACTTATAATCCTTCTCCTTACTTTTACCTACAGCTGTTGCATAAACTTCTTCTCCTTTACAATTCTCTAGGGTAACACTTGTTTTAGTAGAAAACATTGACGAATCATCTATAAGGTTTGCTGTTAAACCTAAACATCTATTGTTGTTTAATTCGCTAGGTAATTCATCCTCATAAACCGTTTGGAATCCTTCTTCGGTAAATAGATATTTCACCAAAGTACTAGTCTGGTATTGATTAACCTTTTTGAAGTCGTCAAACTTCTTAGGAATAATAATATACTTGTAATCATTAAGTTGCTCTTGGCCCATACCAATTAGGCTTACCATAAAAAAACAGGTTAGGAATATATGCTTCACAATCTTTGTATTTAATATTTGTAATTAGGAAGATGAAAAAAGCGTGCCAAACCTTGAAGTTGTTCATTAATTGACACTATCATATCATTTCTTGCCCCAAGATATGATATTTAATCCTAATTGAAAAGAAGCATAATTACTATCTGCTAAATTGCCGTACGATAACAAATTATCGGCCATAGCATACATGTTTACGGGTCCAGCTTGTATGGAAACCCCTAAACCTACATTTGAATATGAAAACTTATCTATGGTATACGTAGTCTTAACACTCATGAAATTACCAAAGCGCCTTTGATAGAAACCGCTTAAAGCAACTTGCGGACCTCTTGGTCTATTTATAACATATAACTGCCCCCCGGCACTGTTTACATATTTGGCTCGTGCTCGGTTGCTTGAAGCATTTACACCACAGGCACAATTTGCCCTGTTGTCTACATGTTCTCCAAAGTTATAACGTAAAGAGCTATATAATTTGGTAGGCCTAAAGGCTACATAGCTATCCGTGTTATCATTAAATGGTACAAAACCTTCTACATCATCAACAAGCTCCTGCCAAAAATCTTCATTAGGATCAGCTGCCGCATCTGGCAAAATAATTTCTATTCCCTCTATTGTAGCCTTCCCGTTTAAAGTATAGTTTTTAATATCCTTTGAATGATAGATAAAACCTAAATCTAAAAGACTACCGGTAAAAACGAGTTGATCACTTAATTGGTACGTAAATCCAAGATCTACCCCTACACCAAGATTTCCTCCAAAAAATGCTCTCTTTGTAATCGTACTCCCTAGCGTACCATCATCTGAGGCATCTTTTAAACCGTTGAGTCCAGAAGTCCGCAATTGCATATCCGCTTCAACTGTACTAGAATAAATATTGTTTACACCTTCTTTCGTAATAAAAGTTCCCTTATTTTTTGTTGAGTTGAAATCAAAAATACTGGAGTAAATTTTGCCTCTTACCCCTATAGTAAGCTCATTGTCAATTTTTTTATTTAAGCCAACATGAAATACATTCATCAACTCACCGCGTGTTTTAAGGTGTCCTAAATCAAAAGCTTGATTGAGCTTGTCCGCATTTCCTTCAAAACCTAAAATGGCATAATCTTGAAACCAATAACCAATGGCATCCCCTTCAATATACATTCCTGCGGTATAGAAGTTATCAGGATTTTTTCCGCGGAAACCAAAATTTAGAATTTCAATTTGAAAAGTACCGCTCAACTCATCCCGAGCATTCATACCATAAATGGCTCGATCTCTAATCTTATCATTGATATCGAGGCCATCGTTTGAAAAAATATCATTTACAGAGATACCACTCAAACCTGCCTGAAGAGAAACACCTGATAACATAGGAACGCCCGCATACCACTGAAAATCCGTATCAACCCCAGGGTTGACCATTGCAGATTGAGGAATCTCAACAAAATCATACAACAACTGCTTGTTCTGTCCGAACATAGTAAAGCATGTCCAGAAAAGGACGATAGTAAGTGTTAGGGGGATTCTCATTGTACAATTTCCAATCTAAATTTTCCGCTGGATTTTAAAATGACCTTTGGTTCGGCCGCCGTTGAAGCACTTTGAGTACCACTTATGTTAACAGCCTCTACCCGTATACTTGAGGTATTTTTAATAATATCTATACTACGGCCAGAACTACCGTAAGCAACATCTACTTGCTGCATTTCCATTGGAGCAGGTGCAACAGGAATGATTACTGTATCAAGAACATTACCGTCCACATCCAACAATTCTATGGAAACACTTAATTCTGATTCTGTGGTATTTTCAACGATATAAGTAATAGTCCCATCAAGAACTCGTTTTGAAAAAACATTTGAACTAAAGGCATCAAAATTAAACTCTTGGCTAATTACATTGGCTTGGGTAGAAGCGTTTACCAAAGATTCAGGAGCTTCTACATAAAGAATACTGGCCTCAACCGTAGGTGTTACTCCAATCTCATCAAACTGATCAAAATCCTGATCCTCTATACACGATAAAAGTGTGAGGCAGGATAACATGCAAAGAATAGTGTATCTAAAAAATCTTATCATGGCAAAACCAAATTTTAGCCTTTATTGGCCCAATCGTGGCATTACCTAATATAACTCTATAAAAGGGATTTTATTTCGTGCAAATCGTCAATGATTTCACAAAAATCGTGTTTTGGTCCCTGATGTGCATTAAAGTGCAGGGCGTGATAACCTACGGCCTGTGCGCCAAGAATATCAGCTTCCAAACTATCTCCTATCATCAAAGAAGTTTCCGGCCTTGCTTTTGCCCTATCCAGCGCCAGTTTGAAGATAATCGGATCCGGTTTTTTAACTCCTGCCATTTCGGAATCTATAATCTGATCAAAATAGCTATGAATATTAGAATTTTTCAACTTTTTACTTTGAACTTCCTGAAAACCGTTAGTTATAATATGAAGTTTATACTTTGGCTTTAGATAATCCAATATGGACATAGCGTTAGGGAACAAGTGATTAAAAGAAGATAGATGAGCAATATAATCTTCAGATAGTTTATGAATCGTTTCATCCCCTACAGAATAGCTTAAATCATCAAAAACCGATTTTAAGCGTTGGTATCTTAATGCCTCCTTGGTAATTTTCCCTTCCCTGAAAAGCTTCCAAAAGGCAAAATTTGCTGGAATATATACTTCTAGAAAATCCGGAAGGGCGATTTCTATATTATTTTCTTGAAAAATTTTATCAAAAGTAAGGGCAGAGTTCTTTTCAAAATCCCATAAGGTATGGTCTAAATCGAAAAAAACATCAGTAACAACGTTTTTAAACATGGCATTGCTTTAATACGGTTTCGTAAAATTTCTTCCAGTCAATTTTTTCTTTTCCACCTAAAAGTTCATTGGAAAAAACCGAAACAAACTCACCATTTACGGCCTTTACCTCATCACATATATTGCGGACCTGATTTAGAATAGCATCTTCATTGGCACTATTCAGAAAGCCGTAATCATGAAACGCGAATGAATGTATACGTATGGGCTGTTGTACTTCTAAACTAATATCATAAAAGTAAAAAGGAGTACATGTGCTAGCCCTAAAACCTACTTCATGAGTGTAACCCATAGTATAATCATCTACAAACTCTGCTTCTACCAAATTCCTGTAGGTATGTGGTAAGTCTACCCTATTGTAACGTAATCTAGAGGAATTTATAGGTCGGTTTATAACTGATGTCAACCTTTTCTTTTCTTTCTTTAAAAGCTCTATATCATTAAAGGAACTATAAGAAGCGGCAAGTGCCACTTTGCTATAATCTGCAATGGATTTGATAAGAAAGCGAAAATTATTGTTATTCGGAGAAACATTCTTATCAAACGTAGAATAGTCTGCAAACTGAAAAAAGAATATACCTTTTACCCCATATTTTTTATGAAGATCAACCAACATTGTAAAATTGTCGTAAGGATCTTTTTGGGTATTAAACCACACCTTAACACGCTGCACAACCCTTTTAAACTTAAATGACCCCAAATCGTAGAAGAATCCGGCAACGCCTCTAACGATACCTCTATGTGCAAAGCAATGAGATGTGGTTACATCTATGGCAGAAACATAGCGATATTTTTTGGGCGTATACTCCAACTCCGGAAACTTGAGTTTTAATTCGTCCAACAATCTGTAAGCCCAAATATCTACAACAGGAGATCTAAGAAATTTATTTTTATAGGCGATACTGTCCTTAACGGGAAATCTCTCATGAATATCTTTTACATGTGGCAAGTACTCTTCGTACCTACTCAATAAATAAAAGCTGGCTGAAAATATATCAAAAGGAAGACTACTGCGTTCTCCGGCCCTAAAAAAGCAAGGAACACCATCCCAATCGTTAACCACGATCTGCAAGTCATTTATACCTTGCTCAAAAAGAAGATCGTTGCTACGAACAAAGAATTCATTTTGTAAAGGCTGTTTGGTATAGGTAATCTTAGCGCCCGAATGTTTTATGAAATCCTCAACTTTAGTGGTAAAAGAAATTTCAATACCCAATATACGCGTAAAGACCTGCTTCATGGTATATCTGAAACGCGGTGTAATCTTATGGGTATAAATAAGTAACATAATCTGTTAAAAATTCAAGTTTCAACTAACACTCGGCAATCAAAAAATTGTGACACCCGGAACGCTCCAGATTACAAAGTTAAAGAATACCTTCATCAGCAAAACTATAATAATCATTTTGTGTAATTATCAAATGATCCAAAACTTTTATATCTAGAGCCGCAGCGGCCCTTTTTAATTTCTGTGTAACCTTACGATCTTCCTCACTTGGCCTTAGTGTCCCTGATGGGTGATTATGCGATAAGATTAGCCCTACAGCACCTTGTTCCAAAGCTTGGCGCATGACTATTCTAACATCAACTAAGGTCCCCGTAAGACCGCCTTTGCTTAATTGTGCACTGTACAAAACTTTATTAGCATTACTTAGGTAGAGAATCCAGAATTCTTCGTGTTGCAACTCTCCAATACGTGGTTGCAATATATCAAAGGCATCTTTACTACTATTAATTTTACTTATTTTTTGCGCCTCTTCTCCTCGTCTCCTTCTGCCCATTTCCAAAGCAGCTGCAATGGTTACCGCTTTTGCTTCCCCAATTCCCTTAAAGGTCATTAGTTGTTTTATGGAAAGCTTCCCTAGTTCATTAAGGTTGTTATTGGCAGAAGCTAAAATACGCTTACCCAGTTCCACAGCGCTTTCATCTCTACTGCCTGATCCGATTAGAATTGCAATCAACTCGGCATCCGATAATACGGACCGTCCTTTATGGACTAATTTCTCTCTAGGTTTATCATCATCCGACCAATTTTTAATTGAGAATGAAGTTGGTTTTTCATGCATGTTTTAAATATAATAAACTCTGCTACTATTTGCCTTCTACAAAGGTCTAAATCGTTAAGATTTCATCTTACCACAAATTACTCGGAGCATTAATTTCAAATATACATTACAGCTCTAAAATTTAGTTTAAAGGCTACTTTTACTGAAAAAACCTTGCTTATTGCAAGGCTTTTTCACTTGTTAAATTGTAGTTGGTATTTACTCCACTGGTGTAATTACCTTTTCAATTTCTTCACTACTACTCTTTACTTTTTCCTTTCCTTTCTTAATTACATCCTCAAGTTCATTAAGCTTCTCTTCTGCTTTTCTTATCTTTTCTTCTTTTTTCTCAAGAACTTCTTCGTCAAAAACTTCCTCTTCTCTTTGTTTTTGTACTCTCTCTTTAGCCTCTTTAACTTTAACCCTACCTTTTTTTAAAGTTTCCTCATTTTCATCAAAAGACTTTTCGCTTTTTTCTATTTTCTCTTTTGCCATAGAGGCTCTCATATTTCCGAACTCTTCTCCTGACATTTCCCCTTTATCCCTTCCATAGCCATTGCCCTTATTTCCTTTCTCCCGTTCTTTTTTTAATTTTTTATCACCATTTTCTTCGTTGGAAACTTCTTCTTTAACCTCAAAGTCATCATCACCTAAATCATAATCCTCATCATCACCCTCTTTCTTAATTTTCTCTTTTTTTCCCTTGACCCTATCTTTACTTTTTTCTTTGACTTTTTTGGTCTTATCTTCTATTTCGCCAGCCTTCTCTTGATAATCTTCCACCTCATCTTCAACATCTTTTTTAGTCTTTTTTAACTTCTCTTTCTTACCCTTAACTTTATCTTGCGATTTTCCTTGGGCCTGTATACTAGTCCCTGACATGGCCAATAGAACAACAAACATTGTTATAATCTTATATGTATATTTCATGTGTTTATTTTTTAGTCTAAAGGTTATCTAGTTCTTTAAGTGCAGCTTCTACTTCTTCTGATTTCTTTTCTACCTTATCTATAGTTTCATCAATATCTTGCTCTACAGATTCAATGGCATCAAGAGTATGATCTAATTTTTCTTGTTCTTTTTTATCGTCTCCACAGGAAGCTATACCAGCAAAAAGAATAGACGCCATTACTACTTTAATTGTTTTCATCGGTTTTGTTATGAATGATTAGTCTCCTAAGAACGAACCAATTACACACATATTGCTTTTCTAATAATCCTGAAACCTTGTACGATAGCTATAGCAAAGGTGTAACTCTAGAGAATCATTTAAATAACAATCTCTAAAATGAATAAAATCATTTTAGATATGAACTTTCAAGCAGATTTTTCCCATAAATTACCTGGCCTCAAAGAAGCTAAGTATTAAGTGTAAATAGGGAGATGCCTATACACTAACAGAAAAATAAAGAGTTAACGCAGATTGAAAATAAAATACAGAAAAAATTATATCTACTAAGCTTCAATAATGGACTTGACTGTTACTAAATCCAACCCACCATAATTACCGGAACTCATTAAAAGTAATACAGAGTTGTCATAATCTTGACTAAAGACAAAATCTTTAAAACTCTGCGCATTAGTGTAAATCTTAAGGTCTTTACGTTCAAAAGCTTCCGAAATTTGTTCGGGTGTAACCTCTTTTAGTTTTTTTATGGCCACAGATTCCGGCAAGTAAAAAATAATAGCATCATCTGCAGCATCAAGCGCTCCTTTGTATTCCTTTAAAAACTCAGGATTAAAACTACTGTACGTATGCAATTCCAAACAGGCAATTAGTTTTCTGTTGGCATATTGTTCCTTCACCGCTTTTGTAGTTGCCGCCACTTTACTTGGTGAGTGTGCAAAATCTTTATACGCTACGGAAGTTTCCCCTTCTGCAATTTTCTCCAACCTTTTGGAAGCTCCGGAAAAAGTTGCTATGGCTTCATAAAAATCATCTTCATCTACACCCATATTCTGGCAAATCCATTTAGCACCTGCTAGATTACTCAAATTATGTTTTCCGAAAACCTCAATTGGCATAGGACCTTCTGGGGTTGCCAAAAGGGTGGTTCCATTCTCGATACTATATTCGGGTGTTGTGTAGGGCAATTTTCTAATAGCATTCTCTGAGGCCTCTACTACCCTTTTAACTTCCGGGTCTTCCTCATTATATGTAATGCTTCCACCTTTTACAATACTATCTACAAAGATTTGAAATTGCTCCACGTAATTTTCAAATGTTGGAAATACATTAATATGATCCCAAGCAATACCGCTCAAAAGGGCGATATTTGGTTTGTATAAATGGAATTTAGGTCTACGATCTATTGGGGAAGAAAGATACTCATCTCCCTCTAAGATCATAAAATCGTTATCATCGGTCAAATGAACCATACGTTCAAAACCTTCTAATTGGGCGCCTACCATAAAGTCAACTTCCCTATCATGATAATTCAATACATGAAGAATCATAGAGGTAATCGTAGTCTTTCCATGACTACCACCAATAACAACACGGGTTTTATCCTTGGCCTGCTCATAAAGAAATTCAGGATACGAGTAAATTTTTATACCCAATTCTTGGGCTTTCAATAGTTCGGGATTATCTGCTTTTGCATGCATGCCCAAAATAACTGCATCTAAGTTTTCATTTATCTTTTCTGGATACCAACCAAAATTTTCAGGCAGAAGCCCTTTATGACTTAAACGAGACTTGGAAGGTTCAAAAATAACGTCGTCACTTCCTGAAACGACATCACCTTTATGTGCTAGGGCCAAAGCTAAATTGTGCATGGCACTACCACCAATTGCAATAAAATGAATCTGCATAAACGCTGTATTTGCCACAAATATAGGCATTGATTTGTCGAAAAAAAACATCAAAAAAGGTTGTATACTTCACCTGCCAAATATGATAAACGTTCTATTTTATCGGCAAAATACACACATTAAGAAACCCCTTGCCACGTGTTAGGTAGGATTCACCCTTCAAAAAACTGTTTTGACAACATTTATTCACCTACACTATACCACCAAGTTACATTTGTTTTGTTGCAACATGCATCATGTTCCCTAACATTATAAAATGACCAACCAACCCTACACAAGAAACCTCCTGAAATGGATACTGCCTTTTTGCACTCTCCTGTTCTCAGTAAATGCAATAGCACAATGTGCAGGCACAGACGCTTCCGTTACCGTTTGTTCAAAAGATAACGATGATGCCAACAAGACATTTGATCTATATTCCGAACTGGGCGGTAATCCGGAACTAGGTGGTTCTTGGTCTACCAACGACCCCGCCAATTTTTACGCACTTGATCGTGATACGGGTATAGTCAACCTCTGGGAAGTCAAAAATTCTGGATTACACGAATTTACATACACCAATAATTGTTTGGGTTCAGAGCAGTCTGCAGTGGTAACAGTTACGCTTGGCGGATATCCGGGCGAAGATAATATAGACGGTACCGCAGATGCCTGTGGAGACGACCCAATGGTGAACCTACATGGTTTTATCGGAGATGAAACCGAAGGGAAATTCCAGGATTTTAACGGTACTTGGGAAGCGATAACCCCAGAAGCTATTCCTTTTCTTACGGCAAATTTCTTTAATGCTGAAATGGCCGGCCCAGGAACTTTTGAATTTACACACACTGTGCCTGCCGTTGGCGCTTGCCTTAGCAGACAAGTTACTCTTTTACTGGAAGTACAAAGGCCTGCAAATTCTGGTATTGGCTCCGGTCTAACGGTTTGTACTACAGATGACCTATCTGGATATATAGATTTTGATTTAAATAGCCTTTTAGAGGACGAAGATGTAAATGGCACCTGGTCAGAAGGTGAGGACACGGACCAATTAGCAGACCTTACCGATCACAATATAGATATACAGGCCATAAGAGACCGTCATATCTACGGTACATTCTCTTTTACTTATACCGTATACCCTTCTCATGCGGTTTGCGATATTCATAGAACAAGTGTAGACATTGTGATTCTGCCTGCGTTACATGGTACGATGACGGCACCAAACTTTTGTGAAGGACCCGATAGGTACTTGATTAACATAACCGATTACGATGACACTTTAATTCCTGCCGGAACGTATTCAGCAAGCTATAGAGTAGAATCTTCCAGTGGATCCGAAACAGATTCCTCTCCTCTTATTCTAAGTACGGATGGCACCGGCTCTTTTGAAATTGATGCTTCATTAGTTAAAAAAAATGTGACCACCACATTATCAATAACTTCATTAGGCGAAAAAGTTTGTGCAGACATACAAGTACCGGACATACAATTTATTGTTACGGACCCTCTGGCAAACGTAACGGACGTATGTGAAGGTGAAAATGTTTCAGTAGCATTAAGCGATATTTTTGACCCATCCTTTACTAGGGCAAATGGTACTTATGATGTAAACTACATTATTACGGCACCAAGCGGTACAGAAACGGCCCACATTGCTAACGAAATAACTTTCACCTCTGGCAGTGCCGCATTTATCATACCTGCAGACCAAATAACGGAAACCGGAGAGTATTCTTTCAATTTTGATGTGGAGAATGGATTTCCTATGGAATGTGATGTTACGGATAACGCAATCATTACCGCTATACCAGAAGCTATACAATTGGCAGTTGTAGTAGATAATTCATGTAATGCAACTGGTATTGATGTAAACGTAAGTGCCCCTGTCCTTACGGACGGAGCATATATCGTAACCTACGAGGTGGTATCACAGGAAAGCAATACGGTTCTCATTGATAACACTATCAACTTTACCGGTGGTACCGCAGACTATCAAATTGATGTGGCTACGTTGGAACAAGGCAATTATACCATTACCGTAAAAAGTACTCAGAACGATACTACGCCATGTAGAACGATTTTTGACTTTGAAGTAAACGAAAACTTTGCTATTGAGGGTGTTCCCGCTTTACCCGAAACCGAAGCCGTACAAACCATTTGCCTTGTGAATTTCCCTTCTGAATCGCCTACTCTGCAGGATATTGAAGTAAGTGCCACGGGCGCAATGATGTTTTATGACACAGCCACGGATATGGATATTCTTCCATTAGAAACAGAACTAGTTGACGGCGAAGATTATTTTATATCTAATATAGACCCCAACAACAACTGTGAAGGTTCAGACAGAATTCAGGTTACCATAATTTTATCAGACCCGGAAATGCCTATGCTCTTTGTGGGAAACCCTACTTTTTGCGGTTCTGAAAATCCCATTATAGAGAGTTTGAACATGAGCATAGCCAGCACCCATACGGTAGTCTGGTATGACAGTGAGATAGGAGGCACACTTTTGGATAAGAGTTCCGCGCTGGTAAACGGCAAAAGTTACTTTGCGGCAACCGAAGTTGATGGAAAATGTCAAAGCTCCATACGAACGGAAATCATTCCTACGGTATACCAACTAGAACCCGCAACTTTGGCATTCTCTACTTTAGCGCTTTGCGGATTGGATAATCCTACGATAAAAAATCTTAGAGATGCAGAAAGTAATTCTTCATATGAGGTGCTGTGGTATGACACGCCCGCCAACGGCATTCCTTTAGAGGAAGATGTTCTACTTATTACAGGGACCACCTATTACGCAGAAAGCTTTAATCCAGAAACGGGCTGCATGAATCCTGAGCGAATGGCCATTACCATAGATCTTACAAATTGCGAACCTGAAGAATATGGATTTTTCATTCCTGACGGCTTTTCACCAAACGGTGATGGTAAAAATGACACTTTCTTCATTCCTAATATTGAAATCATCTTTCCTGATTTCACCTTAGAAATTCTAAATAGATATGGAACCAGCCTTTTTAAAGGAGACCGACAAAACCCCGCTTGGTATGGAACTAATGGAAATAGTACCGCTCCAAATGGTGTTTACTTCTATATAATTGATTATAACAAGGAAGGTCATGACCCTACTCAAGGAAGATTATACCTTAACCGCTAAACCATGAAAGAAATAAAACTATTTTTTGTTTTCCTGATGTTCGTGTGTGCTGCGGCCTATGGACAACAAGACCCCCAATACACGCAGTATATGTACAATATGAGCGTTGTGAACCCCGCATATACCACTAACGAAGTAGGTATGCTAAATTTTGGTGCCCTCTATCGATCACAATGGAGAAATGCCGTGGGTAGCCCCAAAACACTTACTTTTTTTGCACATACGCCCATGAGCGATAAAATAGAAGTTGGCCTGTCCTTTATTTCAGATGATATAGGAGACGGCGCTTTAAAGGAAAACAATATCTATGCGGATTTTGCATATATCTTAAAGTTAGACGACAAAAGTAACCTTTCACTAGGTCTAAAAGGTGGTTTCACCTCTTTTGAAACAAATTTTGATGGCTTTATGCTTCCTGAGTTTCAGGACGACCCAGCTTTTAATGAAAATATCAACAGTACATTTCCTAATGTGGGCGTGGGCGCCTTTTATCACAGAGAACACTTCTACGCAGGTGTTTCCGTCCCTAATCTACTTACCACAAAACATTTAGAAAATAAAAATGGCATCAACCGGATTGGTTCAGAGAAAATTCATGTTTTCCTTACTTCTGGATATGTTTATGAACTAAATTCAAATGTAAAACTAAAACCTTCTGTTCTTGCCAAAATGGTGCAAGGCTCACCTTTCACTATAGACGTTTCTTTAAATGCTCTTTTTCTGAATAGGTTTGAAGGCGGCTTATCTTACCGTTTGGAAGATTCTGTGAGCGCCATGTTCAATATAGCCGCAACACCAGCTTTGAGAATAGGCTATGCTTATGACTACACCTTATCCAACTTAAGTACATACAGCTCTGGTTCGCATGAAATATTTGTTCTTTTTAACCTCGATTTACTGGGCCTCGACAAAGGATACGATAAATCACCTAGATTCTACTAAATATGAAAAAACTACTCCTCATATGGTTTGTTCTGGGTATTACGGTGTCCACCTTTGCCCAACAAGAACTGAAACGTGCAGATACGTATTTTGAACGCGCTTACTACAGTGATGCCATTCCGCTCTATGAGCAAATACTACCTAAAAACAAAAGTTCCAAACTCATTAAAAACTTAACGGACAGCTACTATCATACTTTTGATATGAAAGCTGCTGCTCGTTGGTACGAATATTTAATTACCAATTATGCCGACCAAGTTGACGAGAGCTACTATTTTAAGCTGAATCAATCTTTGAAGGCTATTGGCGAATATGAAAAAGCAAAAAAAGTAAGCATCGATTTTTATACTACAAACAATCGGGCAGATAGGGTTATCCAAACTAACAAAGATTTTAAGTACATTGATAACGTTCAGGCAATTGGGGAACGTTTTGAAATCAAAAATCTTAACCTTAACACTACCACTTCAGAATTTGGTGCGGCTCGCATAGATTCTAACTTGGTGTACAGCGCATCCCGTAAAAAGTCAAAAACACTACCCAAACTATATCGTTGGAACAATGAGAATTATCTGGATATCTATTCGCATCCCATTGAAAAAATAGAACAAGGAGATAGTTTAAGCTCATCCATTAGCAGCGTAATCAACTCCAAAATGCATGAAGGTACTTTTGCCATTTCAAAAGATAGAAAAACCATTTATTTTACCCGAAACAGTAAAAAGAAAACGGAAGATGATAAAATCACCAACCTAAAAATTCATCGAGCGGAATTCTTAGATGGTGAATGGAAAAACAGTATGGTACTCCCTTTTAACAGCGATGATTTTTCTACCGAACATCCGGCTTTAAGTCCCGATGGAAAAAAACTCTATTTTGCTTCTGATCGCGAAGGCGGTTTTGGTTCGTTTGACCTATACTTTGTAACCATTCAAAAGGATGGTTTTTTTGGAAATCCTATCAACCTTGGGAAGGAAGTCAATACGGACAAAAAAGAACAGTTTCCTTTCTTAGATGAAAAAGGCAACTTGTATTTTGCTTCAAACGGACATCCCGGTTTTGGCTTGTTAGATATTTTTATTTCAAAAACGGAAAATGGAAAATTTAATACACCAGACAATCTTGGACTACCCGTAAACAGTGGTTATGATGATTTTTCATTGTCTTTGGAGGCTAATTCCAATACCGGGTATTTTTCATCTAATCGCCCAAGCGGAAAAGGGAGTGATGATATTTACTCTTTTACCGAAACTAAACCTCTTATTATAGAGGACTGTAAACAATTCATAGCCGGTATCCTCACGGACAAAACAACAAAACTTCCTTTACCAAATGCCACAATAGAGCTTTTGGATGCAGACGGTAGAAGCCTTGAAAAGGTCAATACCTCAAGTGATGCTTCTTTCAAATTCCAAATTATCTGTTCTAACGAGTATCTTATAAAAGCGAATAAAAGTGGTTATGAAGCTAATTCAAAGACCATAGCTTCGGATACAGAAAGAAACGCAATAAAAGACGGATCGCTTACACTCTTCTCTATTAAAATTCGTGAGCAACAAAAAGCAGACAAACTTCTAGTTGAAAAAGAAGAAGCAGAAAAATTGGCCGTAGCCCAAGCTGAAAAACAAAAAGAACAACAGAAAGCAAACGAGCTTGCCCTCATAAAAAAGGAAAAGGAAATTGCGGCAAAACAAAAAGCTGACCAAGAAAAAGAGGAACGTGAACGTCTTAAAAAAATCAATGATATAATTTCTAAAGAAGAGGCCATAGTAAAAGAAAATGAACGCATAATAATTAAGACCGAAGAAATTCATTTTGACTATAGCCTTTGGTACGTGCGTCGGGAAGCAAGGGAAAGGCTCTCTAAAGTGGTTGCCATTATGAAGCAAAACCCAGGTATGATAATTGAAGTTGGAACACATACTGATATACGCGGTAATGCAGAATATAATCGTGATCTATCACAAAAACGGGCAAATTCCGCTAAAGAGTTTATGGTTAAAAATGGCATAGCAGAAAACCGAATCATCGCCAAAGGATATGGCGAGTCTCAACCCATCGTAAAATGCGAAACTGAGGAGAGCTGCTCTGAAGAAGATCATGAATGGAACAGAAGATGTGAGATGGTGATCGTAAAATGGCAATAGTCCAAGAAAGAAAAGAAGACAAAGCTCTTATATAGGAAAATCAACTATCCAAAACTTGGCCTCAAATCATAAATATGGTTTGGGGCTTTTTCATTTATGACGGTATTCTTTATATATTCGTTAGACTAATTCTGTACAATGAACTTATCAAACATTCTTTCAAAAGAAATAATTCCGGGCTACCATGGTAAACTTGTACATTCAAAAAATATGTCCATCGCTTTTTGGACCGTTGAAGAAGGAGCAGAAGTTCCTGAACACTCGCATTTGAACGAACAGATTATGCATGTGCAAGAAGGCCGTTTTGAGTTCACCCTTAATGGTGAAACGAAAATATATGAAGCGGACGATGTGGTAATCATACCACCCCATATCCCACACAGTGGCAAGGCACTTACACCATGTAAACTTATAGATGTTTTTAGTCCGGTGCGTGAAGAATACAAATAAAAAATTGCAGTATAAACAGCCATAAATCGCATCATATGAACATCTCTCTTAAAGGCAAAAAAGCTTTGGTTGGCGGCAGCTCAGGCGGAATTGGAAAAGCAATAGCACAACAATTGGCAGAAAGCGGTGCCAGTGTAACCCTTATGTCTCATAGTGAAGAAAAACTTAAAAAAATAGTATCGGTTTTACCTACCGGCCATGACCAGAAGCATAATTATCTGGTGGTTGATTTTGCGGACTTTCATGACTACCGCGAAAAAATTTATAAGTACTTCGTTTACAACACTGTTGATATTCTAGTGAACAATACGCAAGGCCCTGCAGCCGGAAGTGCATTAGAAAAGCAGACAGTAGATTATCAAGAAGCCTTTAATCTACTTTTTAAAACCGTAGCGTACACCACGGAACTGGCCCTAAAACATATGAAAGAAAACACATGGGGCAGAATTATTAACGTAGCATCGGTATCCGTAAAAGAGCCTTTATCTTATTTGGCACTTTCCAATACCATTAGAGCTGCTGTGGTTACTTGGGGAAAATCATTGGCGACAGATGTAGGCCCATATCAAATAACAGTAAACAGCATACTAACCGGTTATTTTGATACTGATAGAATTACCCAATTGAACTCAAAAAAAGCCGAACAATTAGGTATTTCTGAAGATGAAGTTTTAGCGGATATGGAGTCCAAAGTGCCGGTGAAACGCATAGGTGATCCAAAAGAATACGGATACCTTGTAGCTTTTCTAGCTTCGGATAACGCGGCCTACATAACCGGTACACAAATTCCGATTGATGGCGGACTCCTTAAAAGTTTATGACACTGTTTCTTAGGATGCCACTATCAGCAACACAATAAGAACAAAAAGTAATACACCGGTAGATTTGAGGGAAGTGGCCCAACCATCAACAAAATTGTTATCCATTATTTAGGTTTTAGTTCATTCAAAAGTAAGCTTGTGAGCTAGGCTTAAATGGTTTTAAAAATCATTATTTTATCTCATACGCCGCTGGCAGAACTTTTAGTATCGGTTAAATCCCATATATTCAAAGAAGCCTATTCCCTAACCGGATAATGCCGTTCACTCATTTATAGTTTTCATTGGCATTGATTTTGCTCAGTTTTGTTCTGTAATTTTATACTATGAAAAGATTTTCGCTTGTATTAATCGTAATACTTTTTTCGCAAATGCTATCAGCCCAAGACAGTGGAGATCCGTATACATCACTTTGGAAAAAAGTGCAGAAACTAGAGAGCGAAGACCTTACCAAGTCCGCCTTGGAGATGGTTGAAACTATTTCGGCGAAAGCGGAAAAAGAGAAAAATTCAGAACAGACCGTCAAAGCATTACTGTTTACCTCAAAGTATATCATGACTTTAGAGGAAGATTCACAACTAACCATCATCAACCGTTTTAAAGCGGAAATTAAAAAAGCGGAAACCCCAACCAAAAACATTCTAGAAAGTTACTTGGCCAATCTATACTGGCAATATTTCCAACAAAACCGATATCAGTTTTACAACCGTACTTCAACGGAAACAAAAGTAGACCATGTTGACTTTCGCACTTGGGACCTCACTACACTTTTCCATGAAATCACACTTCACTTTACGGCATCCCTAGAAAACCCAAAAGAACTTCAAAATACAGATTTAAAAGGGTTTGAAGAGCTATTGAACCAACAAAAGGGTTCTGGCAGCTTCCGCCCTACCCTTTACGATATTTTAGCCCACACGGCACTGCAGTTCTTCAAAAGTGATGAAAGCAATATTACCCGCCCAGCGGATAAATATGAAATCAATGATCCGGAAACTATATGCGAGGCCTACCAGTTTGCACATCATAATTTGAGCACCAAAGACAAAACTTCGTTACAGGCAAGAGCATTGAAAGTATACCAAGAACTCATTCTCTTTCATTTTGGCGAACCTGACTTAAAACCTTTGGTTATGGCCGATATTGAGCGCCTAAACTTTGTCTACCAAAATGGCATTTTTGAAAATAAGGAAACGCTTTACGAGGAGATCTTAAAAAACTCTGCGGAGCAACTAAAGCACCATGAAACCTCTGCTTTGTACCGTTATGAACTAGCGAAGTTATACCATACCCAAGGGCAAGCTTATCAACTTGAAACAAACGAAGAACTGCGTTGGAAAAATAAAGAGGCTATTGCGTTGTGCGATGAAGTAATTGCCAAGTTCCCCGATAGTATGGGCGCCGAGCAGTGTAAATCGCTTAAATCTCAAATCCTGGCTCCAACCTTATCCATGATTACGGAAAAACATCTTCCGGTTAACGAGCCTTCAAAATTATTGGTCAATTATAAAAACCTGACCTCCTTACAATTGTCCGCTTACGAAGTAGACAACAAACAGATTAAGGAATTAAACAGCCTATATCCGCAAAAAGAACAACTGTCCTTTATAAAAAAACTGAAACAAAAAAAGAGTTGGTCCGCTCAACTTCAAAATGAAAAAGACTATCAACAACATGGTATTGAAGTGCTGCTACCTCCTTTGGAAAACGGACAATACATTATTTTGGCTACTCCCGAACAGAAAAGCAAAGATAGTTTTGCTTTTAGTCAAATTCAGGTGACCAATATGGCTTTGATTGAAACCAATGCCCAATCGGAAAAAAAATATCAAGTAATCAATAGAAATTCTGGTAAGCCAATTTCAGGCGCAAGCATGAAATTTACTTATCTCAAGAATTATAGCAAGCCCTATGCTACCAAAACTGAGAAAACAGATAAAATGGGATTTGTAACTCTTCCCTTAACGAATGATAACTGGAACGATGTTTCGGTAGAAATTAATCATAAAGAAGAGAAGGCTTACTTTGGCAATTATTATATAAACAAAAAACCGGAAAAAAGCAGCGTTAACGAGGTAACAAACAAAATTTTTCTCTTTACGGACCGAAGTATTTACCGCCCAGGGCAACCTGTTTACTTTAAAGGTATACTGATAGAAACTTTTGAAGAAAAATCGAAAGTGGTAGCCAATGAAAAGGTGTCGGCAACCTTGTATGATGTTAATGACCAAGAAATAACGGAACTCGAATTTAAAACGAATGAATTCGGTTCTTTCAATGGCGAATTTTTATTGCCTAATTCTGGCCTAACCGGAGATTTTCATATCGAAACCGATGGCATTTCCTTGGATGCCTATAAAACGCATTATTTCTCCGTAGAAGAATACAAACGCCCAAAATTTGAAACCTCTTTTGAACCTGTTACAGAGACTTACAAAGTAAATGACAGTATAAAAGTTACAGGTAGTGCTACTTCTTATGCCGGAAGTAAAATTACCGATGCCAAGGTAAGCTACCGTGTAAAACGGGCCGTATACTTTCCACGCTGGTTTTACTGGCGTATGCCCTATTATAACAGTACTCCCCAAGAAATAGCTCATGGAGAAACTACTACGGATACTTCGGGTAATTATGATTTAAAATTTAAAGCCATACCTGACAACAGTGTCTCCAAAAAGCACCTACCCACTTTTACTTATGAAATTAGTGCAGATGTTACGGACATTAACGGAGAAACGCATAGCACCACTACTTTTGTATCCGTTGGTTATCATGCGCTTACCGCCAATATATCTGTTCCCGAGCAATGGAACAAGGACAAAAATGAAGATAATGTAACCATTTCTACCTCCAATCTTAATGGGCAACCTATATCCGCAAAAGGAACTTTGAAAATGTATAAACTACAAGCTCCAAAGCAGGTGCTGCGTTCTAGGTCCTGGCCGGCCCCTGATTATAAAAATTGGAGCAAAGAAGAATATCAGAATCTTTTTCCACATGAGGCCTATGATAAAGCGGATCAAGCAATACATTGGGCGAAAGGTAAATTGGTGTGGCAAACTGATTTTGACACTAAGAAATCTAGTACGTTCGACATAAAAAACCTAAAAAAATGGGTGTCGGGCAAATATGTTATCGAATTGGAGACCAAGGATAAATTTGGCCAAGTTGTAAAGGAAAAAGCCATAACTACACTTTTCAGTGATTCCGATAAACAATTGGCGGACAACCGCCTATTCGACATTAAAATAGATAAACCTAATTATGAAATTGGTGACAAGGCTGAAATTACGTTATACTCAAACTCACAGGACCTGACCTTAACCATTACTATTGAGAAGGAAGAAGAAATTATTGATATACGTAAGATTCAATTGAACCAAAACTCAAAATCGTTTACAGTCCCGGTTACTGAAAATGATTTAGGTGGATTTGCCATCAATTATACGTTTTCTGCCTATAATTCCTTTCAGTCGGGTACGTTGTCTATTTCTGTGCCTTATCCAGAAAACCGACTTGAAATCGAGACCACTACTTTTAGAGATAAATTACAGCCGGGTACGGAAGAGACTTGGTCGTTCAAACTAAAAGGACCTCAAGGCGAAAAAGTATCTGCCGAACTTTTGGCAAGCATGTACGATGCCTCTTTAGATACTTTTAGACCACACGGATGGAATTTTAATCCGCTTGCGCGAAGCTCCTATTATTCCTCCATTTACGCCAATGCCCATACCAGCTTTGGCACGAATTCATTCCGAACCTATCTGGATACAGACAGATATAGCTACTCACCGCAACAGTACGACTCCTTTAACTGGTTTGGGTTACATTTTGGTTATGGGAACTATTATGGCCGTAGTTTAACAAGAAAAATGTCACGAAGCGAAGCTGCAACTTTAGAGATGATGGATAATGACACCACTCCTTTACAAGAGGTTGTCATCACCTCTTCAATGGCTCCAGAAGAAAATGAAATGGGGTTAACCAATCACAATACCTCAACTAACAAAGCTGAAAACAAAACAGATTTAGAAAAGGTACAAATCCGTACAAACCTTCAGGAAACGGCATTTTTCTTTCCTGAATTACGAACGGATAAAGAAGGAAATGTTTCGTTCAACTTCACCACTCCAGAAGCGCTTACCAAGTGGAAACTACAATTATTGGCCCACACAAAAGACCTGCACAGTTCCGTTAAGAGGTTAGAGACCGTTACGCAAAAAGAACTAATGGTGACGCCAAATGTACCGCGTTTTCTGCGTGAAGGTGATGAAATCAGCATAAGTACTAAAATTGCGAACCTCACGGATAAAAAGCTATCAGGAGAAGCAAAACTTATACTTGTTGATGTACTTTCAGGAAAAGACGTCACCGAACAATTATTGAGTACGAAAGCTCAAAATGAATTCGCGGTAGACTCGTTAGGGAACACTCAGGTTTCATGGCAACTTAAAATTCCAGAAAACCTTCAGGCCGTTCAATATACCGTGATAGCGAAAGCGGGTGATTTTAGCGATGGCGAACAAAGTGTGCTTCCCGTTTTGACCAACCGTATGTTAGTTACGGAAACCTTACCGATGTGGGTACGTAGCAATCAGACCAAAACCTTTGTTTTAGATAAATTGAGGGATAATACCTCAACTACAATACAACATCATAAACTTACTTTGGAAATCACTTCCAACCCAGCTTGGTATGCCGTTCAGGCACTGCCATATTTAATGGAGTATCCGTATGACTGTAACGAGCAAACTTTTGCCCGATACTATGCCAACACTTTGGCAAGCCATATTGCGAATTCAAACAAAAGAATAAAAGCGGTATTTGACCAATGGGCCAGTTCCGATGCGTTACTGAGCAACTTGGAAAAGAATGAAGAACTGAAGTCCCTTTTAATTCAAGAAACCCCATGGTTACGCGATGCGCAATCTGAGACCGAACAGAAAAAACGAATTGCGCTTTTATTCGACCTCAACAAAATGAAAGATACACAGAGCCGTGCACTTGATAAATTGAAGAACAACCAAAAATCATCCGGGGCATGGTCGTGGTTTAGCGGTGGTTCTGACAACCGGTTCATCACCCAACATATTATTGGGGGAATTGGCCATTTAAACAAACTGAACGTAACCTCTGCCACACCCGAAAACCAGTCTAAAGCGGAAGAAATGACCCGAAAGGCCATTGCTTATTTGGATGCCGAATTTGTAGAAGAGTACGAGCAAATGAAGAAATACACTTCCAACATAAATCATGATCATTTAAGCCAGATACAAATTCACTATTTGTACATGCGCAGCTTCTTTACCGATATTAAAACCTCAAAGGAAGTCGATAAAATTAGGGCGTATTATCTTGGGCAAGCCAAAGAATACTGGACTAAGAAAGGGCTTTATTCGAAGGGAATGTTGGCCCTCATCTTAAACAGAAATGGTCACACCGCCACGGCTAATAAAATTCTTAAAGGACTTAAGGAAAACAGTATTATTTCAGAAGAATTAGGAATGTACTGGAAAGAAAACACCGCTTCTTGGTATTGGCACCAAGCACCTATTGAAACACAAGCGCTTTTAATAGAAGCTTTCGGAGAAATCGAAAATGATACAGAAACTATAGATAACCTGAAAATTTGGCTTCTAAAGCACAAACAGACCAACCAATGGTGCACCACCAAAGCTACCTCCGAAGCCGTTTACGCATTGCTCCTACAGGGCAACGACTGGCTTTCCATAACCGATGCCGTTGATGTTAGCGTTGGAGGAAAAGCTATAGATACTGAAAGGTTAGCAAATACTAAAGTGGAAGCAGGAACAGGCTATTTTAAAACTTCGTGGGATACTTCTGATATAGAAAAAAATATGGCTGAAGTTAACCTGACTAAAAAAGGAAACGGAATAGCTTGGGGCGCCCTGTATTGGCAGTATTTTGAAGATTTGGACAAAATAACATCCGCAGAAACACCTTTACAGCTTAAGAAAAAGTTATTCCTGAAAAAGAACACGGATACAGGTGAAAAAATCTCAGAGGTTACCGATGCAACAGTTTTAAAAGTAGGTGATTTGGTGCGTGTACGAATAGAACTTCGTTCTGATCGGGATATGGAATTCGTTCATATGAAAGACATGCGAGCGGCAGGGTTTGAACCTATTAACGTAATCTCCCGCTACAAATGGCAAGATGGTTTGGGGTACTATGAAAGCACCAAAGATGCCAGCACCAATTTCTTTTTCGATTATTTACCGAAAGGAGTTTACGTATTTGAATACGACTTAAGGGTAAACAATGCCGGAGATTTCAGCAATGGAGTTACTACAATCCAAAGCATGTATGCACCAGAGTTTTCTAGTCATTCAGAAGGTGTTCGTGTGGAGGTTGGTGAATAGTAGTTTGTAGTTCAATATAAACTTGCGGATAAATTTACAAACTCATGCGGTCTTTAAAAAGGTAAGATTGTCGCCTAGAAACTTCAACTTCCACTCCGTTTTTCATGGTAAGTTTTAGTTTTCCGTTAAACCATGGCACCACATCTCCAATATAATTGGTATTGATGATTTGTTGTCTATTCGCTCTAAAAAAGTTCTGAGTAGGCAGTTTTTCCTCAACTTGATTTAGGGATTTGTAGAGCATTGGATTTTGGTCTTCAAAAAAAACTCGGGTATAATTACCCACAATATCAAAATGCGAAATATCCCCAATTTTTACTAACCAACATTTCTCTCCGTCTTTAATAAATATCTGGCTGTTTTCAGTCAACCGCTCACTCTTTAGTTCTTCTGGAGCCTTAGTTTTCTCAATTTTACTTTTAACCTTTTCTATCGCCAATGCAAAACGGCTTTCGCTTATTGGTTTTAAAAGATAGTCCAACGCATTATACTCAAAAGATTTTATGGCGTACTCATCATAAGCAGTTGTAAAAACCGTGACAGGAACCTCATCCAGCATCTCCAGCAACTCAAAACCGTCCTTTTCCGGCATATTGATATCCAGTAGCAAGAGATCAGGATTAGTCTTTTTTATTAGCTCTACTCCATTGTCTACATTTTCTGCTTCGCCTATCAAGTCAATTTCAGAATAATCTTTTAACAATTCTTTTAATTCGTTTCTTGCCAGTCTTGAATCTTCAACTATTACCGCTTTAATCTGTTTCATTCTAATGGGATTATTATGCTCGCAACAACCTCTTCTTCTACCTCTTCCAATGAAAAAGTAGCTTTTTTACCATACAAAAGTCTTAATCGTTGCCGAATATTTTTTAACCCTAGTTGCGTAGAGTCCTTCGCTATTTTTAATTTTCCCGTATTGGCTACGGTTATAAATAAATTTTCATTTTCTTTTAAAACTTTCAACGCTATGGTACCTCCTTCTTTGAGATTGGCAATCCCGTGTTTAGCGGCATTCTCTATCAACAACTGAATTATCATGGGAGGTATTGGAATCTGTAATGTTTCATCATCTATTTCTTCTACATATTGCAACCGATCTTCCATTTGTATTTTTGAAAGTGCAATATAGTTTTCTACCATCTCCAACTCTTCACGTAATGGAATAGCATCTACAGTGTTTTTGGCAAACGCATATTCCAACATTTCCGATAGTTTGGAAATCATTTCTTGAGATTTGCCCACATCTTCAAGCATCAATCCGCGAATATTGTTTATACTATTAAACAAAAAATGCGGATTTATTTGTCCTTTAAGAGTATTCAATTGTGCCTCATTTAAGGTAGTTATAAGCTCGATCCGCTCTATTTTTTGCCGATTAAGCCCCACAAAAATTTTAATTAAAAGATACAGTATGACCCAGAAAACCAACAAAAAAAATATAATAACAAAGGAAGACAAAAATGCCCATTCTTCCGATTCCTTCTCATTAACCGTTGTTTCAACTTCAAAAAAGTCAGTCAAGTAATTTAGCCCATAAAAAACGAGAGAGGCTGCAATTAAAGCCGAAAAAAGTTTTATAAAATCAAAAAATGTAAAAGGTAAGTATGAAAAGTTACTCTTATTTAATAAATATCTTAAAAAAGAAGTAGCTACAACAACAACCAAAACTCCTGTTAAGACATCATAAACGATTTTAGATAGTGATTCTTTATCCCCAAAAAATTGAAGTGAAATAACAAACAGGCTCCATCCAAAACATTGTAAAACCCAAAAAATATTCTTCGATAAAAATCTCTTCATTATTAAGCTCGTTTTTCTAATGAATTACGGTATATTGGAAAAACAAAAGTTGATGTAATTTGATTGTTTTCACCATAAACACTTAAACTCCCAGGTGTACCGTATAAAATCAAAATTCTCTTCGATAATTCCTTAAGCCTATTTTCCACTTCCACTAATACATTTGGAAACTTTCCAATAGTTTGGAGCTCTATGATTATCTTACCATTCTGTTCTGATATACTAATTCTCACTTCCCTCTTTTCTTTTGAAACAGTCATTATTACATTATTTGTATGCTGAATTAATGACAATAATATCATTGGCGGTATATGAATCTCCAAAGTATCTGACTCAATCTTCTTAAAAAGATCTATGTGATTATCAGTTTGGATATTAACCAAAACTACATAATGAGCTAACATGTTTAATTCTTCATTTAAATTAACCACATCAAGTTCAGTATTGGTGAGGGAATACCTGAGAAGGTCTGAAAGTATTGTCAATAAATTACGAGCTAAAGGAACATCATTACGGCTAAGTCTTTTAATATTATCTAAACAGCCAACAAGAAAAGTTAAATTAATTTGACCTCGCAATAATTTCAACTGTTCCTGTCTTAGGTTTGCACTTATTTCTAATTTTTCAATACGTTGTCTATTCAACTTCCTGAACAACAAAACAGTAAAATAAGCAATTACCCAAATTGCAATAAGAAAAATTTTATGTGCAAAAGAAATAACAAAAGCTCTGTGCTCTCCTCCTGGTATTGGTTCTAAAAAAAAATTCCTTATCACAGATGATATTTCTCCTAAGACAGTTATCAAAAGAGCTGAGAGTATAAAACTTATGAGAAATTTCAAAAAATTAGCAAATTTGAATAAAGCTATTTCAAAATGCATTTTTTTAAGCGCCCATCTCAAAAAAACAGTTGCAATAACACATTCAACCACCCACGTAATCATATAATAAACACTTCCTCCTATAGTTCTCTGAACATCTGAAATGTAAAGAAGTAAAGCCCAAAAGAGCGTCCATCCTATGAACTGAATTAACCAAAAAACATACTTAGACAAAAATTTCTCCATTGGACTTATTAGTGAATTTAAAATATAAGCGTTTTGAATCGTAAGATTATAAGTAGCACTCTCATCATTTAAGAACTAGCTCCGTTAGCAATTCAATTAAAAATTTCGTTATGATTAGCATTCCTAATTATTTTGATTTTGCGTTCGTTTCTTTTCTAGTCCATATAAAATAGATAACATAAAGCCATCCAAAAAGAGCATGAAGAATAGCCCTTTTAATAGACTTGTTGCGCTCCCATGAAGTTAATATTGCTATGACGCTCCCTATTCTTATACCATTCTTAAAACCTACACCTTCTACTAAACTTCTCAAATGACTCCCAACTTCGTAACCTACTTGGTAGGAGTTCCCTTCTCCAAAATGACTAGCCATATGAAGAAGGTATGAAACTAGCAGAAATACCAATATTGTGACACCTATAATTAATTCGGTATTTATTTTTTGTCTTGATATTTCTGTATTTTTCATAATTAAAGAGTTTAGATAATAGTTAAAAGATATTACGTTATTCCACCTTGTAATACCAAATTATGGGTAACGGTAAAATATTTGTTATAAACGGGCTTACGATTCTTTAGGAACTTTAATGTCAATATTTAAACACATCCATATAGTTAAGGTGCCATAATTGCTGCCAACCCTAGTCCTATACATATCCCTGCAGTAATTATTAAACTGACTTTTAGAAACAAATGAAAGTTATCTGATGCAGTTCTTTCTTTTTCAAGTTTTTGCATAACGTTATTTTTATAAATAGACACTCTTACAGAACTAAGGTGGGAAAAACTTAGATAAGGTCTCAACTTGTATTCGTTAATTCCAATGTTGAATATATGGTCTCTTCCAAATAAAGAAAATCCTTTTGAAACTTCTTTATTGTTTACTAATACAGATTCCATCCCAAAATGGGAATTATAAAATTCAACAGTTCTATCCTCGATTATATATTTTGAATATCTCATAACAAAATGATTTTATGGTTATTTATAAAAATACAGATACACTTTTTTTAAAAATTAGGCCTAAAAAGGTGTCCCCGAAAACTCCTTTTCACATTGACCGAATACTTTAAAGTGATTCAATAAATGCCACTGCATCTGATGCATTACTCAATTTTGCGTAATCTAGTGCTGTCATTCCTATTTTTGATTTCTCAGATAAATCTGCACCTTTTGAAACTAACAATTCAACTAACTCTACATTATTATATCTTGCCGCATACATTACAGCAGTCATGCCCATAGTTTTTTCCTTTGCCTCAATGTTAGAACCTAGCTCTAAAAACTTTTCTACGGTTTCATAATCATTGTTTACTACGGCTAAACTTAAAGGAGATACATTAGTTGTAGTTGCCTTGATAGAACGTACTGCTTTGTCCGAAGGATTGTTGTTTGCGTTTGCACTGTTAACCATTACACTAAAAAGAATTCCGAATGCGATTGCTGATTTTCTCATAATATTAAATTTTAATTGTTATTTATTTCTGACGTAAAAGTAATACACACTTGTAGGTACAGAAACGAGTTTATGACAAACGGTAATTTCCGTAACTCCAACGGTAGCAATACTTAACGGATTATGGCGAACGGTAAATATTGCCATCTGAATGGCAAAAGCGAAGAATTAGACTACTAAATAAGTAGTTTGAACAAGACCTTTTTGATTACCTATCAAAAAGACTATATGTCTTTGAATACGATGTACGCGTAAATAATGCCGGAGATTTCAGCAATGGCATAACTACCATACAAAGTATGTATGCACCAGAGTTTTCTAGTCATTCAGAAGGTGTTCGTGTGGAGGTAGCAATGGAGTAGCATTCTGAAAAAGTACTCCTTACAAACTAACTGTGGGCCAAAGTAACTTGTAGATAATCACACCCAAAATAAAACCCGTGCCAAGACCACAAAGAATAACGATTAGTATCATCTGGTTAGATGACTTTTGAGATAATATATTAACCAAAGAGATTGGCGAACCGTTTTTACGAATCTCAAACCGATTCAGTTTCTCTCCATAGGACAAATCACGTTGGGCAATTCTATATCGGTTTTCACCAATAGTAAACGTGTGCTCAGTTCCTATCTCGGACATTTTTTTAGAAACCGTTCTCCCATCCAGAAGTACTTTTTCCTTTCCGAATAAAGTATGAACAACTTCTATCTTATGATTTTCAATATAATAAAGCGCACGCTTTAGCATTAGAGATATTTCCTTTTAAGTTCTAAGAGGGGGTAGAAAAATATTCTTTTCTAACATATAGTGATCGTTCTCCAAACAGAGTAGTTGACACTGCACTATCAAAAAAGAACACTCGAAAATATGGAATAATAAATTATCCGCATAGAAAAGTTTAAAAACACTTTTAGATTAGCTATAAGAATACTGAGTAAAATCAATTAACCACCTATTTTTTAGGAGGATATTTTGAAAACACTTTAACAACTATAGCATGTAGCTTTTCTTCACGAGTCTCGGGAGATACATTTTCTTTGAAACTACTTTGTGCTTGTCCTTGCCAAAAGAGCTCATCCTTTTTCACATCTACAAAATCAAACCGGATTTCTCTCTCCAATTTTGGCTGTCCAACTGGTATACCTACTGAAACCCCTCCACCAACACTGCGGCCGGTTCCTCCTAAACCAAGCCCTACGGTATTATTACTAGCTACCTCAAAAGACTCACTATCAATATTTATAAAAAAATCAGGGTCTTCAGAAAAACGTATACCTTTTAATTGCATTTCTTCATTAACCGCGTGCAATAACCTTTTGGTATCCAATTCACTAAGACCGGTATTCATATCCGGGTAATAGTTATACGTACTATAATTAGTAAAATCGGTTCCCTTTTCATAATCATAGTTCACCCTTACGGCATTACATGAGGCTAAACAAAAAACCAACGCTAAAATAAGTACACTTTTCATAGTCTTGTTTTGAGTTAATGTAAGCAATTTTAATCTAACAAAAATAGATAACCTCACGTTGCCACTAATTGTTCAACATAGCCCAAAGCTTGTCTTTCAATTCAGTGATACCTTGTTGGGCAACAGAAGAAATAAACATGTAAGGTACCTTACCCAAATCCTTATCTAGTTCTACACTCATTTCATCAATGAGTTCTTGATCTAACATGTCACTTTTAGAAATGGCGACCAAACGTTCCTTATCAAGCAATTCCGGATTGTACCTACGTAGTTCGTCTAGTAATATTTGATATTCTTTTCCAATATCCGTGCTATCCGCAGGAATTAAAAATAACAAAGTAGAGTTACGTTCTATGTGGCGCAAGAAATAGTGCCCTAACCCCTTACCCTCGGCAGCCCCTTCAATAATCCCGGGAATATCCGCCATGACAAAACTCTGAAAATCCCGGTATTCAACGATACCTAAGTTAGGTTTCAGAGTTGTAAATTCATAATCTGCAATCTTAGGTTTTGCAGATGTAATTACAGAGAGTAAAGTAGATTTGCCGGCATTTGGAAAACCAACAAGACCTACATCTGCCAATACTTTTAATTCCAGTATAACCTCTACCTCTTGCCCTGGGATTCCGGGTTGCGCATATCTCGGTGTTTGATTGGTACTTGTTTTAAAATGCCAGTTACCCCTGCCACCCATTCCACCTTCGGCTAAAATTCGTTCTTCATCGTGATCGGTAATTTCAAACAAGACCTCACCTGTTTCCGGGTCTTTTACAACCGTTCCTAAGGGAACATCCAAATACACATCTTCGCCATCAGCACCAGAACTACGGGATTTACTACCGTGCCCGCCGTGACCAGATTTAAAATGTTTTTTGAACTTGAAAGTTACGAGTGTCCATAAATTTTGATTTCCACGTAAAATAATATGGCCTCCACGGCCTCCATCCCCTCCGTCAGGACCGCCTTTGGTAATGTACTTTTCCCTATGCAAATGCACAGACCCTTTTCCTCCTTTACCAGATTCAGCATAAATCTTTACGTAGTCTACAAAATTGCCCTCGGTCATAAAAAATCTGAATTATATCTTGACAATAGTCAACATTTGCGCAAAAATACGCATTTCACATGAAGCTTAATCATGCTATGCATTTAGAAATTAGTCCTGTAAATCAAAAAAGAGAGTTGATATAGGCCTAAACTTTAGTTTGACTTATTCAACTCTCTTAAAAAATTTAAAAATTGAGGTTTTTACAGCTCTTCTATAACTTTTCCCAAACGGTGGGTTATCTCATCTATGGCACCAATTCCGTTTACACTATGAAACTTATTCTGAGCTTCGTAAAAATCCTTTAAAGGTGCGGTCTTCTCGTTATACTCATCAAAACGATTACGAATCTTAGATTCGTCCTGATCATCGCTACGGCCACTGACCTTGCCTCGTTCCAACAGGCGTTGTATTAGAATTTCATCATTAGCCTCTAAAGCAATGGTTGCATCTATTTTCATCTCTTTGGTAGTCAAGAATGCATCTAGAGCCTCTGCCTGGGCTGTAGTACGCGGAAAACCATCAAAAATAAACCCGCTTGCATCCGGATTTTTCTCTACGGCATCTTGTAACATTTTTATAGTTACCTCATCGGGAACTAAATCGCCACGATCAATATATGATTTAGCCAATTTGCCTAGCTCAGTATCATTTTTCATGTTGTACCTGAAAAGGTCTCCCGTAGAAATATGTTTCAGGTTGTACTTCTCTTTTAAAAATTCCGCTTGGGTTCCTTTTCCAGCCCCCGGTTTCCCGAACAGCACGAGATTGATCATATGTTTTTGGTTTAATTGGTAAACTTCCCTAAGATTTCGGCCTAATTCATTATAATCCAAGCCATAACCCACTATAAATTTATCCGGTATATCTATACCTATGTAATCAATGGTATACTCACCATTATATATTTCAGACTTATAAAAAAGACTTGCAACTTTAAACTCCTTAACGTTAGCCTTTGAGAAAAGATGTATTAATTTTTTAAGCGTACGGCCCGTATCTATGATATCTTCAAGAATAATAACACTACGGCCTTCTATATCTTCGGAAACATCTAAAAGCGTTTCTACTATTCCCGTTGAAGTCAAACCTTGATAAGAACTTAATTTTACAAAGGAAACCTCACAAGGATACTCATATTCTTTCAGAAAGTCTGAGACGAACATAAACGAACCATTTAGCACGCCCACAAATATGGGGATTTCGTCTTTATAATCTGCGGCCACTTGGTCCGCTACGTTTTTAACGGCGGCTTTAATCTGCTCTTCGCTCAAGAACGGTTTAAAATGTTTATCGTGTAGCTTTATCACATCGCATTTTTAAAGAACGGCTAATATAACACTTTGATTTTGCTTTTTTAAGCACACACCTTGCGTTTTAAGAATTCGATGTATTTTTGCACTAGTTATAAATCAATTTCATGTCCATAGAAAATTCATCAGATTACTTTTCCTCATCTTTTAAATTGGGAATTTTAGGCGGTGGCCAACTCGGAAAAATGTTACTTTACGAAACTCGTAAGTTTGATATTTATACCGTGGTAATGGACTCTTCTGCAGAAGCACCTTCTAAAATAGCCTGCAACGAATTTATTTTAGGAGACCTTATGGATTTTGATGCCGTATATAATTTGGGAAAGCAAGTAGATGTGCTTACCATTGAAATAGAAAATGTAAATGTTGATGCACTAGAAAAACTTGAAGACGAAGGTTTAAAGGTTTTTCCTCCCACCAGAGCACTTAGAATTATTCAGAACAAGGCAAAACAGAAGCTTTTTTACGTTGATAACAACATACCTACAGCAGATTTTCAAAGATTTGCCTATAAAAGCGAAATAAAGGACAGCATCTCAAACGAAGCTTTGACTTTTCCTTTTATATGGAAAGCTGCCCAATTTGGCTATGATGGCCAAGGCGTAAAAGTTGTTCGCAAAATAGAAGATTTAGAAGGACTTCCTACCGGTGAGTGCATCGCCGAAGAAATGATAGACTTTACAAACGAACTGGCAGTTATCGTAACCCGAAGCGCCGGAGGAGAAGTAAAAACCTATCCGGTGGTAGAAATGGAATTTCACCCGGAAGCTAACCAAGTAGAATATGTTATCTGTCCTGCAAGAATTAGTGATGAAGTTGCTAAAAAAGCACAAGAGATAGCATTGAAAGTCTCAGAAAAAATACAACATGTTGGTCTTTTAGCAGTAGAGCTTTTCCAAACAAAAGACAATCAAATTATAGTTAATGAAGTTGCTCCACGGCCTCATAATAGTGGTCATTACAGTATTGAGGCTAGTTATACCAATCAGTTTGAACAGCATATTCGTGCTATTTTAAACCTTCCGTTAGGTGACACAAAAAGTAAGGTTGCCGGTATTATGGTAAATTTAGTAGGCGCCGAAGGACATACAGGTGAGGTCGTTTATGAAAATATGTCCGAAATTTTAGGAATGGAAGGAGTAACTCCCCATATTTACGGCAAAAAACAAACCCGTCCTTTTAGGAAAATGGGCCATGTAACCATAGTAAACGAATCAATTTCCGAAGCGCGCAAAATTGCACAGCAAGTAAAGGAAACTATTAAAGTGATAAGCAAATAATCATATGAGTAAAGTAGCAGTAGTAATGGGCAGCACTAGTGATTTGCCCGTAATGCAAGACGCCATAGATATTTTAAAAGGTTTTGACATTGAGGTAGATGTAGATATAGTATCTGCCCACAGAACCCCGGAAAAACTGTTTGATTTTAGTAAAAATGCACACACCAATGGCTACACGGTTATCATTGCAGGTGCCGGTGGAGCAGCTCACCTACCAGGTATGGTTGCTTCTATGTCTCCATTACCCGTTATAGGCGTTCCTGTAAAAAGCAGTAATTCCATAGATGGTTGGGATTCTGTTCTATCTATTCTTCAAATGCCAGGTGGCGTACCTGTTGCAACTGTAGCTCTTAACGGAGCAAAAAACGCGGGAATCCTCGCAGCACAGATTATAGGAAGTTCAGACAAATGTGTTCTTGATAAAATTATCCTTTACAAAGAAGGCCTAAAACAAAAAGTTATTGAAGGTGCTAAATCCGTAAGCTTCAAAAAGTAAATGTATTAGGTTATCAAAAATTACTACTTATGAACTACCCTTCACTTATTGGTTTTATAATTGGTGTGTTGGCTATTATTGCTCTAGCTATTATAGAAAAAAACATTATCAATGTTTACCTAAGAAGCCTTTGGAGAAGCTTACTGTTTTTCTTCTCCATGTATGTATTGATTCTCGTTCTTGTATTTTTCCGTTGGAAATATTATGAGATGCAATTAGGCGACTTTGACCTTAACGGAGATGGAAGCATAGGTCTTGTTGAGTATACGGACCAATATAGATTTGTTAGAGATAAGGTAATGAGCGGTGCCGATCGCAATTTTGCGTTTTTAACCGGAGCTGCCCTTTCTTTTCTCTTAGCCGGCCTTGCACTCATACTAGACCTGGTAAATACTTGGATAAAGCTCAAAAACAATCCCATAGAATCTTAAAACCCAAAAAATCTTACGTCATATGAATCCTTTATTGACTCCTTTTGATACTGCTCCTTTTTCAAAAATTGAAAATATCCATTTTAAGCCTGCTTTTTTAGAGGCTATGGATGATGCAAGAGCACAGATAGACCAAATTACGGCCAACAAGGCTGAACCTTCTTTTAAAAATACAATTGAAGCGCTAGAGTTCTCCGGTCAGCAACTAGACCGTATTTCCAGCGTATTCTTTAATTTGAATTCTGCTGAAACTAATGAAGAAATTCAAAAGATAGCACAAGAAATTTCCCCTCTACTTTCTGAATTCAGTAATGATATAACCTTAAACGAAGCTTTGTTTAGGCGTATAAAAAGTGTTTACGACCAGAAAGATTCATTAGACTTAACGGTTGAGCAACAAACTTTACTTGATAAAAAATACAAAAGTTTCAGTAGAAACGGGGCTAATCTTAATGATGCCAAAAAGAAACGTCTTCGCGAAATTGATGCTGAGCTTTCCAAATTGAAATTAAAATTTGGTGAAAATGTACTTGCTGAAACCAATAAATATGAAAAGCACCTTACCAATGAAAAAGATCTGGACGGTCTTCCTGATGGTGAAAAAGAGGCTGCTGCGCAACTGGCAAAATCCAAGGATAAAGACGGTTGGTTGGTTACTTTAGATTACCCAAGCTATATTCCATTTATGAAATATGCCAAAAATCGTGAACTCCGGAAAGAATTAGCTCTGGCCTTTGGTAGTAAAGCTTTTCATGGCGATGAGCTAGATAATCAAGAAAACGTACTTAAGATAGCCAATTTGCGATTTGAGCGTGCAAATCTTTTGGGCTATAAGACCCATGCCAATTTTGTTCTTGAAGAACGTATGGCGGAAACGCCGGAAAAAGTTCATGAATTCTTAAACGAGCTTTTGGTAAAAGCAAAACCGGCTGCGGAAAAGGAATTCGCTCAACTTGAAGATTTTGCTAAAGAATTGGACGGTATAGACCAGCTCCAAAAATGGGACGGTAGTTACTACTCTGAAAAGCTGAAACAGAAGCTCTTTAACCTAGATGACGAGAAACTAAAACCTTATTTTAAGCTAGAAAATGTAATTTCCGGTGTTTTTAAAGTAGCCGAAAAGTTATTTGATTTAAGATTTGAAGAAGTTTCCGATATTGATAAATATCATGAAGAAGTAAAAACATACAGGGTTTACAATACGTCCAACAACTTTATTTCTGTCTTCTATGCAGACTTCCACCCAAGAAAAGGAAAACGTGGTGGAGCTTGGATGACTTCCTACAAACCGCAATACCAAAGTGATGGAGAAAATGTACGTCCGCATATATCCAATGTATGTAACTTTACGCGCTCTACACCTAGCAAGCCCTCTCTTTTAACTTTTAATGAGGTAACTACTCTATTTCATGAATTCGGTCATGGACTACATGGTATGCTAGCAAACACTACATACCCAAGTCTTTCAGGCACCTCAGTTTTTTGGGATTTTGTAGAACTTCCCAGTCAGGTCATGGAAAATTGGTGCTATGAGAAAGAGGCTTTAGAGCTTTTCGCCACTCATTACCAGACTGGAGAAGTTATTCCTATGGAGTTGGTTCAAAAAATAAAAGAATCCGCAACTTTTCAAGAAGGTATGCAAACGTTGCGCCAACTGAGTTTTGGACTATTAGATATGTCTTGGCACGGAATAGACCCAACTGGTATTACTAACGTGAAGCAACATGAAACCAAAGCATTTAAAGGTACAAACCTATATCCTGAAACCGCAGAAACTTGCATGAGCACTTCCTTTTCGCACATCTTCCAAGGCGGTTATTCTTCAGGATATTACAGTTACAAATGGGCAGAAGTTTTAGATGCTGATGCTTTTGCTTATTTTAAGGAAAACGGTATCTTTAATAAAGAAGTTGCTACTAAATTCAAGGATAACGTTCTTTCTAAGGGTGGCACAGAAAACCCAATGACCTTGTACAAACGTTTTAGAGGCGCAGAACCCAAGGTAGAGGCCTTATTGGAAAGGGCCGGACTATTGGACTAAAAGCATATCATCCAAAAAAAATAAAAAAAATATACCCAGATTATGTTTTGTAAGTTTTTTCTTATATATTTACTAAACATAAGTAGGTTGAAAAGGTTATATCAAAAGTAATTTTTTTAACGGTTTAAAAGAGGGTGTGGGGACGCCCTCTTTTTTTATTCCCTAAAACCAAACACCAACTATAGGTTAAATTAGTACTATTTTTTACTTTTAAAGGAGCCATCTCACTTGGTTTTTAGACCTTCGCAAAAAAAAGACATGGTTATATTTGTTGACATGGATGAGGTGATTGCCGACACTTACGGAGCTCATATAGAAATTTATAATAAAGAATTTAACGAAAATTTGCCATTAGACATTTTCCACGGAAGTGAGGTATGGCACAAAGTTCCTGAAAACAGACAACAAAGTGTACGGAACCATGCAAGGACAAGAGGATTCTTTCGCAACCTTAAACTCCTACCCAATGCTCAAAAAGTCTTACAAAAACTGCATGAGAAACACGACCTATACATTGCGTCTGCAGCAATGCAGTTCCCTAACTCTTTGGAAGAAAAATCAGATTGGTTAGATGAACATCTACCTTTTATTCCATGGCAAAATCGTATACTTTGTGGGAACAAGCATATTTTACATGGCGATGTACTTATTGATGATCGCAGTTACAACCTTAAAACGTTTAATGGTAGAACCATTTTATTTACTTCTCCTCACAACGTAAATACTACAGGTTTTGAACGTGCCAACAATTGGCTAGAAGTTGCAGAAAAACTACTCTAGTCCTTTTTATTTGCCAAAAAGGCATCGTACCCGCCTTCTAGATTAACCACCATGCTATACCCTAGCGAATCTAATACATGGGCTGCTTTAGCGCTACGCCCTCCCATTTTACAGTACACATATACAGGACGGGATTTGTCTATAGTATCAAAACTTTTTATGAAATTGGCATCAAACCAATTAATATTCACTGCATTATCCAAATGACCGTCAATAAACTCCTGTGGCGTCCGAACATCTACCAAAATTCCCGAATCTATATCATTCTGTGAAAATTCTGTGATACGTTTTCCTTTACTTTGAGCACAACCCAAAATTAGAACACACAAGGTTAGAAGCAAATAGTGAAATTTCATAGCATTTTAAGTTTAATCAAAAATACTAATTATGGCGGCATTAAATTATATTCCGGGGAATGAAAAAAAATTGAAGGTCATTAAATCTAATTCCATTACTTTTGAAGACGACACGATACGTATGGCAGAGCACCAACTTAAGCCCGAGAAATGGGTTGATTTATATGCAGATTACCTTTTTAACTACGCAATAGGCCGTATTAGCGACGCTGAAGTAGCAAAAGACCTTGTTCAAGAAACGTTTATGGCAGGTTTAAAATCTGCTAAAAATTACAAGGGAGACGCTGCGGAACGCACTTGGCTAATTGCTATTCTTAAAAGAAAAGTAATTGATCATTACAGAAAAATCAACTCTAAAAAAGGAAAAGCTGAGGTGCGAATGAACTATAGTTCGCAGACGGATGCCGAGGGTGATTGGCTAGAAGAACAAGTGGCAGACCCCTTTAGTTCATTCGAAAACAGCAACATAGAGAACGAAGAATTAGGACTTGCTATTCAGTCGTGTATTGCTAAACTACCTAAAAAACAAGCTTTGGTCTTTACCATGAAGACAATTCAAGGAGTTAGCACAGAAGATATTTGTAATGAGCTAGATATTAATCCGTCTAATCTCTGGGTAATGATACATAGAGCTAGAACAGCTTTAATGGATTGCCTTAATCAAAATTGGTTTTAAACTATGATTTCTTGCGACAAAGCCGCCATAATTTGTAACAAAGCCCAATATAGGGAAGCAACTTTTATGGAAAAAATAAAATTGCGTTTTCACCTTTTTATGTGTAAAACTTGTTCTAAGGCAACTAAAGAGAACACACAATTAACAACATTATGTCAGAAGGCAGACCTTCACAGCTTAACTGAACAAGAAAAGTTGAAAATGAAGCAAATGTTAGATAAAAGAGACTAAAAAAGTTTTTCCAACGCAAACAATACCGCCCACCAAAAAATAGATATACCTTCTACCCAAAAGGAGGCAAAATATTTATTTTGTTGACGTTTGGTAACAAACATTAAACTTCCTAGGAGCAAAAACAGTATACCCCCGGCAATAGCTTCATATATATAAATAGTATCTTTCCAAAAGATAAGAAAGAAAAACGGAAAGGTTCCAAAAAATCCCACTATTTTGGTATTGGCAACTCCATAACGTTGTGGCAAAGTTTTCAGCTCCGGGCTGTCGTAAACCAAATCACGAATTTCAAAAGGAATTAGTAAAATCAGTACGAAAAGAAATCGCTGAACAGACTCAATCCAAACATCCTTATCCATCTGCCCACCTTCTTCCAACACAGGAAGGAGAACAGTTGCCCCGGCCCAAACCAACGCGACAATAAATATCTTAAGTCCGCCCCAACTCCTTAAGTTTTTAGCATGTGGCAAGAGAGGTACCGCGTACAAACCCGTAAGTGCCACAAGAGCGGTAACTCCAAACCAGACCTCCATTTTAAGAAAGTAACCGTGGTAAACAGCTATAGCTAAAGCAAGAAAACTGGCTAATTGAATATTCTTGTGATACCTAGTGGCAACCAGAATATACTTTTTGGCTTCTACCCCATATTTCACAAAATTGTAGCAAGCAATAGAACCAAAGAAAAGGAAGCAGGAAAGGTGTTGATCCACTCCATATCCAAGCGTTATATCTGTTACATGAACAAGTGCATACACCGCTAAAGCAACATGTATGGAAGCATCTAGATAAAAATCAAAAATGCGGTTCAGAACATTCATACCACAAAACTAACTAAACTGTTCATAAACACCGGATTTAGTTAAAAACTTTCAACCTATGGAACAATTATGTGATAATTTTAAGGGATAAAATGTCTAATTTTACGCCACTTATTTTTAAGCTATGAAGACAGACGTATTTGCTTTACGCCATATAGGCATACGAGAAGAGAATCATGAGCATATGCTCAAAACAGTAGGCACAGAAACTTTGGAACTGCTCATTTATGAGACTATTCCAAATGATATTCGTCTAAAACAACCCTTGCAGCTTAATGCGCCTATGAGCGAGCATAAATTTTTAGCTCATATTCAAGAACTTTCAGAGCAAAACGAAGTTTTCCGTACTTATATCGGTTTGGGATATCATGAAAGTTTAACTCCTTCAGTAATAAAAAGAAATATTCTTGAAAACCCAGGTTGGTATACCGCGTACACCCCCTATCAAGCTGAAATAGCACAAGGTAGATTAGAAGCTCTTTTAAATTTCCAAACCGTAGTATCCGATCTTACCGGTATGGAGCTGGCCAATGCTTCACTTTTAGATGAAAGTACTGCCGCTGCAGAAGCTATGACCATGTTGTTTGACGTAAGGAGCCGTGAACAAAAGAAGAACGGTATACTAAAATTCTTTGTTTCCGAAGAAGTTCTGCCACAAACGTTATCGCTTTTAAAAACACGTTCTACACCACTTGGTATTGAACTAGTGATTGGAAACCATGAAGAATTTACTTTTGACCAAGATTTCTACGGTGCTTTGTTACAATATCCTGGCAAATACGGTCAAGTGAATGATTACGCCAATTTTGTGTCCAAAGCCAAGGAAAACGACATTAAAGTAGCTGTTGCAGCAGATATATTAAGTTTAGTTCTACTCACTCCTCCTGGAGAATTTGGAGTTGATATTGTTGTTGGAACCACTCAAAGATTTGGTATCCCTCTTGGTTACGGAGGTCCGCATGCAGCATTTTTCGCGACTAAAGAGGCTTACAAAAGAAATATTCCCGGTAGAATCATAGGAGTTACTAAAGATACAGATGGTAAATCTGCTCTTAGAATGGCACTCCAGACAAGGGAACAACATATTAAAAGAGACAAAGCAACCTCTAACATTTGTACTGCTCAAGTTTTGTTGGCCGTTATGGCCGGTATGTATGCTGTATACCATGGTCCCAAAGGATTAAAATTCATAGCCAATAAAGTTCACCATACTGCCGTAACTCTTGCAGATGCTCTGGAAAAATTAGGACTGTATCAAACTAATTCATCTTATTTTGATACTATTACTATTAAAGCAGATGCTAAAAGTGTTAGGAAAGTGGCTGAAAAAAACAGTGTGAATTTTCTTTATATTGATGATGAAACAATTTCTATTGCCGTTAACGAAGCTACTTCAATACAAGATTTAAATCAAATTGTCTCTGTTTTTGCTGAAGCTATTAGTAAAAAAGCTACCATAACCGAGAAGCTTATATCAAAATCCGCTATAACGCCTTCAGTACAGCGCCACTCTTCCTTTTTACAAAATGAAGTATTCAACATGTACCATTCCGAGACGGAACTCATGCGATATATCAAGAAACTGGAGCGTAAAGATCTTTCTTTAAATCATTCTATGATTTCATTGGGCTCTTGCACCATGAAGCTCAATGCTGCTTCGGAAATGCTACCTCTGAGCATGCCACGCTGGGGTAATATTCACCCATTTGTACCTATTGAACAAGCTAAAGGCTATCAATTTATTTTAAAAGAGTTAGCCAAAGACCTATCTACTATAACCGGTTTTGCAGCAACCTCCTTGCAACCAAATTCAGGAGCTCAAGGTGAATATGCGGGACTTATGGTAATTAGAGCCTACCATGAATCCAGAAATGAGGGACACAGAGATGTATGTATCATTCCTGCTTCGGCACATGGCACCAACCCTGCTTCGGCAGTAATGGCAGGTATGAAAGTTGTTGTTACCAAAACGGATGAAAAAGGGAATATAGACGTAGCCGATTTAGAAGAAAAAGTTGAAAAACATTCTGAAAATCTTGCTGCTTTAATGGTCACCTATCCTTCTACCCACGGTGTTTTTGAATCTTCCATAAAACAAATCACCAAATTAGTACACGATAATGGTGGCCAAGTATACATGGACGGCGCTAATATGAATGCGCAAGTTGGTCTTACCAACCCTGCAATTATTGGAGCAGATGTATGTCACCTAAACCTTCATAAAACCTTTGCTATACCCCATGGAGGCGGAGGTCCTGGTGTAGGTCCTATTTGTGTTGGCGAACAATTAGTTCCTTTTCTTCCAGGTAACCCCGTAATAGAGACTGGTGGGAATAGTGCTATAACAGCAATTTCTGCGGCACCTTGGGGAAGCTCCTTGGTATGTTTAATCTCTTACGGGTATATAAAAATGCTTGGCGAACAAGGACTGAGACACTCCACTGAAATTGCCATTTTAAACGCAAATTATATAAAACATAAACTTAGCGGAGCCTATGACGTATTATATACAGGTGAAAAAGGACGTGCTGCACATGAAATGATTATTGATTGTCGTCCTTTTAAAAAGAACGGCATTGAAGTTACGGATATCGCCAAAAGACTAATGGACTATGGTTTTCACGCACCAACTGTATCTTTTCCCGTTGCAGGAACATTAATGATCGAACCAACCGAGAGTGAAAGCTTAACCGAATTAGACCGTTTTTGTGAGGCTATGCTATCCATTAGAAAAGAGATAAACGAAGCTACTACAGAAGACCAAAACAACGTACTTAAGAATTCACCCCATACACTTGAAATGCTAACTGCAGATGAATGGAATTTTCCTTACAGCAGACAAAAAGCTGCATTTCCACTTTCGTACATTCAGGATAATAAATTTTGGCCATCGGTAAGAAGAGTAGACGATGCCTATGGAGACCGTAATTTAATATGTACTTGCGCTCCTATTGAGGCATATGCAGAAGCCAACTAATCAGCTATATACCCAACAAAAACAAGCCTTCCCAGTATTAAAGGAAGGCTTGTTTTATTTTATATCATTTTTTAAATACGTCTTGGACATCGTAAATTTTCCTATGCATGCATAGGAATCAATTCATTTTAGTCTACCTTGTAGGGTGATAAAATAAATTACGATATGTCAATTGCTATTACAGGAACAGGAAGTTACATACCATCACTCGTCGTTCCGAACGATGAATTTGGAGGTCATAATTTTTTAAATGCCGATGGCTCTCCATTTGCCCATGACAATGCTGTTATCATTCATAAATTTAAGGGTATTACCGGAATTGAAGAACGACGCTACGCCGAAAAAAGCCTTAATACTTCAGACATTGGTTTTCTAGCTGCCGAAAAAGCAATTACCGATGCCGGAATAGATAAAGAAACCATTGATTACATAATCTTTGCACATAATTTTGGAGATGTATCCCCAGGTAATATTCAAAGTGACACGCTGCCCAGTTTAGCAACCAGGGTAAAACAACATTTACGAATAAAAAATCCTGCATGTGTTGCTTATGACCTAATTTTTGGCTGTCCTGGATGGATACAAGGTGTAATTCAGGCAAATGCATTTATAAAAAGCGGTATCGCCAAAAAATGTCTTGTTATCGGTGGTGAAACACTATCCCGAATTGTAGACCCGCATGATAGGGATTCTATGATCTACTCCGATGGTGCAGGGGCAGCTATAATTGAACAGACAGATGGCGCAGGAGAACTGCTTTCCCATTCAAGTGCCACGTATACGCAAGAAGAAGCCTACTTCTTATTTTTTGGGAAGTCATACAATCAACTTAAAGATGACACGAAGTATATAAAAATGTTCGGTCGTAAAATCTATGAATTCGCAGTGACCCACGTTCCACAGGCAATGAAAGATTGTTTAGATGAAAGCGGAGAAGGAATAAATGACCTTAAAAAAATATTTATTCACCAAGCGAACGAAAAGATGGACGAAGCCATCATTAAGCGTTTCTACGGTCTGTATGACCAAGAGGTTCCTAATGACATAATGCCTATGAGCATTGGTAAACTAGGCAATAGCTCTGTTGCAACAGTACCTACCCTATTTGATTTGGTCTTGAACGGAAAAATAGAAAATCAAGAGGTTCAAAAGGGAGATGTTGTTATCTTTGCCAGTGTTGGCGCGGGCATGAATATTAATGCTATGGTATACAGGGTCTAATTGAACCGGTAACAGCGCAAAACATCAAACTTGCAACCTGTTCAAATGTACGAGAATACCTATCCGAGTAAACGCTTTCAGCATACCCTAGATTTTCTAAAAAAGCATATATCTACCGAGGAAACCATTCTTGATCTTGGTGTAGAAAATCCGTTTTCGAAAATCATGAAAGGACAGGGATATACTGTAGAAAATACCAAAGGCGAAGATTTGGATGTTGATTATTCTTCCTTAGTCAATTCTAATGCAAAAGTTGTTACCGCATTTGAAATTTTCGAACATTTATTAGCTCCTTTTAATCCGCTTAGGGAAATAAAAGCAGATAAACTTGTGGCCAGTATCCCCCTAAAACTTTGGTTTTCTCCTGCCTACCGCAGTAAAACGGACCCGTGGGACCGTCATTACCATGAATTTGAGGATTGGCAATTTGACTGGCTTTTGGAAAAAGCAGGTTGGGAAATAAAGGATAGGGCAAAATGGACCAATCCTGTCAGAAAACTGGGCATACGCCCATTATTACGAAGTTTCACCCCACGCTACTACATTGTATATGCCATAAGAAAACAAGTGAAATAAGCCTAGTATATCATTTGATTTTCTTAGCTTTTGACCTTTAAATGCTTCATTGCCATGCACTACTACGTAATTGTTCCCGCTCATAACGAAGAAGGCTTTTTAGCTGACACCTTAAATTCTATATTAAGACAGTCGCTACAGCCAAAAAGGGTAGTTGTTGTGAACGATAATTCCACCGACAACACAGAAGCTATCATAGACCAATTCGTGACTCTCAGCCCTATTTTTCAAAAGCTGAATACAACATCTTCTACAGAGCACATGCCTGGCAGCAAAGTGGCGAATGCATTTAACAAAGGTCTTCAATTACTAGATGAAGATTACGATTTTATCGTAAAATTAGATGCCGATGTAATCCTCCCCGATAATTATTTTGAAAAAATCGTTTATATTTTTAGAGGACAGCCCAAAGTAGGTATTGCCGGAGGTTTCATTTACGAACAGAATGAAGACGGGCAGTGGAAGCTAAATCACCCTATGGATAAAAACCATGTTCGAGGTGCTTTTAAGGCTTATACCAAGAAATGTTTTAAAGCTATTGGAGGTTTACGAAGTGCTATGGGCTGGGACACGGTAGATGAATTACTCGCGCAATACCACGGACATGAAATTTATACGGATGATGCCTTAAAAGTAAAACATCTTAGACCTACCGGAAAGGCCTATAACAAAAAGGCTAAACACCTTCAAGGAAAAGCAATGTTTACCATGAGATATGGTTTTTTAATAACCACAATAGCCTCATTAAAAATGGCCTTAAAGCAAAAAAAACCACAAGCTTTTATGGATAACCTGTACGGCTATCTCGACGCCAGAAAAGAGAAAGAACAATTCCTGGTTACCAAAGCGGAGGGCAATTTTATAAGAAAATTACGTTGGCGGAACATCAAAAGAAAACTTTTATAATTTCAACTTAAAATTATAAACAAAAAAATCCTGCTTATCTAGCAGGATTTTTTTTGATATTTTGTTCAGGTAAATTAGATACCCAATTCTTTTTTAACGTCAGCTAAAAGGTCTTTACCTTTTGCAACGATAAGTCCGCCACCAGCTTGAGCATCTATTACATACTCATAACCTTGTGCAGCAGCTACTTTTTCAATTGCAGCTTTAGCTTTGTCCGATATAGGAGCGAAAAGCTCTCCTTGCTTTTTCTGTAGCTCTCTTTGCGCAGCTTGCTGTGCTTCACCAATATTCTTTTGAACGCCTTGAAGCTCTATTGCTCTTTTCTCGTTCTCTTCTTTAGATTTAGAAGGTGCCTCATTTTGGTACAAGGTAGCTTTGTTCTGAAACTCGGTCATTGAACTTTCAATATCGGCATTGTAAGTTTCTGATAATTTTTTAAGTTCTGCTTCGGCAGTTTTCATCTCGGGCATTGCACTTAATAGTTGGGTAACATCAATATGTGCTACTTTGCTCTGTGCATTAACAAAACCTGTAGCGGCTACGAACAATACTAAGGCTACTGCTATTTTTTTTAAGTGTTTCATGATAATTCTAGTTAAAATAATTGAGTGTTAATTTCTGGTTAATGTAATTTTCTCGTTTCACATTTGCTAAGCAAATCGCCGCAATGTATTAAAATTATGTCTATTTAGCAGATGATTACGAGACTTTGTTAAGTAAACCCTCTTACTCTTCAGTTTCTCCTTCATCCTGCCCGTCTTCTTGACGTTCTTCTAGCTTTTCTTTTCTTTTAGCTTCACGCTCCTCTAAGAGCTTTTTTCTTCGGGCTTCATAAGCTTTTTTACGTTCTTCCCTAAGCTTTAATTGCTCCGCACGTTTCTCCTCTGCTGTTTTCTCTCTTGCTTCCTGTGCCTTCTCCGCATTCTCTTTTCTCTCCTTTAGAGCATCGCTCATCTCTTCTTCGGCCTCTTCCTCATTAAACTTGTTTCTGCTGTCTTTCTTGGGCTTACTTATTTTTCTAGTTCTTGAAATACCTCTCAAGACCAAATCACTAATATCGTGTCTGTTTTCTGAATACAACATAACAACATCCGCAGATTTATCAAAAATAAAATCGTACTTCTTGTTTGCTCCTATTTTCTGAACCTCGTTAAATACTTGATCTTGTATTGGCTGAATAAGACGGCGCTTCTGTAAAACCAAATCCCCTTGGGGACCAAAACGGTCTTGTTGATATTCTACCATTTCTTTCTCAAGAATCTGGATGTCCTCTTCCCGCTCGGCAATTAACTCATCGGTCAAAAGCACGCGCTCCGCCATTAAGTCTTTTTTAACAGCCTCCAACTGACTTTGTTTTTGTTCAATATCTATTTTCCATTTCTGGACCTTATCAGCAAGTTGTTTCGTAGCATCTCTGTATTCGTCTACGTTCTCTAAGATATATTCCATATCTACGTAAGCAATACGTACACCACGCTGAGCAAAGGTATAGGCAGAACAGAAGGTTAACACCAGTACAAAAAGAACGTTTGATTTTGTTTTCATTTCTTTATCGTTTTATCCAATAGAAAATATCGTGCCAAAATTACTAAAACTTTTAAAATGAGTGTTTTAGCAATAAGGACGATTCTTTAAATTAAAACTGTTGGCCGATAATAAAGTGTGTTTGAAGTCCGCTAGGTCCTTGTCCTATAGAAGCTGGCCTAAGGTCTTCATCAAACCCGTAACCAAAATCAATACCTAACAACCCGAATGCCGGCATGAATATGCGCAGCCCCACTCCGGCCGATCGTTTTATTTGAAACGGATTAAATTCCTGAAAATTGTTGAAGGCATTACCACCTTCCATAAATGCAAGCATATAAATGGAAGCTGAAGGCTTCAAAGTTAACGGATAACGCAGCTCTAATGAGAATTTATTGTATACTAAACCGCCTTCTTGTTGCCCAGTTATAGGGTCAATTGGCGTTAAAGATTGATTCTCATATCCTCTTAACTGAACCACATCACGACCATCTAAAGTAAAGTTACCAAGACCGTCACCACCTACGAAGAAACGCTCAAAAGGAACATCACCTACATCATTATTATAGTTACCCAAGAAACCGAACTCTGCGTTGGTACGCATAACCAAATCACCAACTAAGGTTGTATACCAATCACCTTTAAATTTAACCTTATAATACTCTAACCATCTAAAACGTTGTTGATCGATATCTTCCAATTCTGTAGATTCTGCTGTAGTCAACCCAACTTGCGCTTTTTGCAAAGTCAATTCTTCACTTCTATCCCGCAAAGTTGCAAAATCCTTATTGCTAAATAAAGAATAAGGTGGCGTAAACTTTGCTGTTACTTCAAAGTTAGACCCTCCTCTAGGGAAGATACGACCCCCTGAAGTAGCATTTCTAGAAATCCCCAAAGTGTAAGCAAATGAATTGGATTTTCCGTTACCAAAATTGAACAACCCAATATCATAATTATTGAACTCATACAGTTGGTAGCTCAAGGAGTGGGAAATTGTAAAGAAATCATCAGGCCACTGAACACGTTTTGCCAAACCAGCTGTAATACCGGTAATTGCAAACCCACGATCTTTATCTACCTCGATTCTACTGCTATTTGAGTTATTATAATCTACCCCAAATTGCTGTGTTCGGGATAAGTTTAAGCTAAATTGAACTGGTTTTCTACCTCCCAACCAAGGTTCTGCAAAGTTCAAACTGTAAACCCTAAAGGTTCTACTGGCCTGCACTCTCATGGCAAAAGTTTGACCATCACCCATTGGTACAGGTTTATATGCTTCACCTTTTAAAATATTCTTAATAGAGAAGTTATTAAAAGAAAGCCCAAGCGTTCCTATAAAACCTCCACCACCGTAGCCACCTTGCAGTTCTATCTGACTTGAACCAGATTCTACCAAGTTGTATTTAATATCTACCGTACCTTCGTTAGGGTTAGGATTGAGAATGTCCGGCTTAATCTGTTCCGCATCAAAATATCCTAATTGCTGTAATTCACGAATGGTCCTGATGATATCACTCTTGTTATATTTCTGTCCTGGACGCGTTCTAAGTTCGCGATAAATAACGTGGTCGTTCGTACGGTCATTACCAACAACATCTATATGGTTAAGAAAAGTCTCCTTACCTTCTATAACACGAATTTCAAAATTAATGGTATCATTTTCCGCAGAAACTTCTACTGGGTTGATGCTTGAAAACAAGTACCCGTTATTTTGGTATAAGCTAGTAACATCATTAGGTTCTGGCTTAGAATCATCTGCAATACGTTCTCTTAACAATACGCCGTTATACGTATCCCCTTTTTTAATACCCAATACTGATGCCAATTGGCGGTCCGTATACACACTGTTACCAACAAAGTCAATATCACCAAAATAGTATTTGTTACCTTCTTCAATTTGATATTTTAAGATGATATTATTTTCATCTACCTTGATCAAAGAGTCGGAAATAACACGTGCGTCACGATAACCGTTCTCCGCATACTTATCCGATAATAGCTCTAAATCATTTTCATAGTCTTCTTCTATGAATTTAGATTTCTTCCAAAAACGCCAAAACCGCTTTTCTTTGGTTTTCTTAAAAGCACCTTTTAATTTCTTATCGGATAACTGATCGTTACCTTCAAAAATCATTTCCTTAATCTTAACCTTATCACCCTTATTGATATTTATGACCATTTTCTGAGCATTGGTCTCAGAGGTATCATTGGCAACGATTATAGCGGTTTTTGTATTTAAGAAACCTTGCTTTTTGTACTTATTATCTAGATAGTTTTTGGTGTTGGCTATTAAACTTTCTGTGATTTTTTTACCTTTCTTAAGGTCTGTATCTTTAAGGATATCATCAACCTTTCTAGGCTTTACACCGTTTATAACGACATCTGATAGCGTTGGTCTTTCAATAATATTCAATTCCAGAAAAACCTTATCACCTTCTATATTAGTAATATAAAAATCTATATTCTTAAAAAGTTCAAGACCCCAAAGCTTGTTGATTATTCCACTAACTTCATCACCCGGAAGCGTTATAGGTTGCCCTACACGTAAGCCGGTATACGTCTTTACGGTCTGCTCATTATAACTTTGCAGTCCTGTGACCTCCAAACCACCTAAAATGTACTTTTTACCGTCCTCAAAAGAAAGTTCTTGTGCGGAGCAAAATGCGGTTGCAAAAATTAATAGGAGTGTAATAAAAGGTTCGAAGGATATGAACCTTTTCATATCGCTAATTGAGTTGTTCGCTGGTTTTTCCAAATCTTCGTTCTCTGTTCTGATAACTTTTTATGGCTTCTGCCAAATGTTGACTACTAAAATCGGGCCAAAATACATCAACGAAATATAATTCCGCATAGGCTATTTGCCACAGTAAAAAATTGCTGATACGATGCTCACCACTAGTGCGGACAAGCAAATCTACATCAGGCAAATCGTGCGTGTAAAGATGGCTATTAATAATGGTTTCGTCAATGTTTTCAACTGAAATTATATTATTTTTAACTTTGGTACTTATTTGTTTTACTGCGTTTTTGAGCTCTTCTCGCGCACCATAACTTAAAGCCAAAGTAAGGGTCATTCCTGTATTTTCCCTAGTTTTCTCCATTACCTCTTTAAGTTCCCTATTAGCCTTTTTGGGTAATGACTCCAAATCTCCAATGGCATTCAACCTAATGTTGTTTTCTGAAAAAGTCTTTAATTCTTTCTTTAATGAGGACACTAAAAGCCTCATTAACGTATCTATTTCAATTTTAGGCCTTTTCCAATTTTCTGTAGAAAATGTATATAGGGTAAGATATTCTAGTTTTATTTTTACACAGTTTTCAACTGTTTCCCGAACAGTTTTAACTCCGTTTTCATGTCCAAAAACGCGAAGTTTGCCTTTTTGTTTAGCCCAACGACCATTTCCATCCATAATTATGGCAAGGTGGCGTGGCATTTTATTTTTATCTAATTCTTCTAGGTCAACCATAAGGAACTGATCATATTGCTCTAATAAGCATTCTATTGGACGAGAGCACACAACCCCATCAACCTCTAAAATTATTCATTTTTTGAGCGCACGGCAAAAATAGCCCATAAATTTGAATTATGCATAGTTATGGCTATATCAAGAAAAGAAAATAAGGGATATACAGAGGTCTTACCTATTCAAAACACTCATTACAAGGTTTTCTACCAAAAGTATAGGTTAAGGTGAAACCGGAGAACATATACCAGTCGTCATTAAAGACATTTCCGAAACGAAGATCATCTAACTGGCGACTAACATTAAGTTTTTCTGGGTTACTACTATCCAGATTGTCGGTAAATGTATATCGTGCACCTATTTCCGCTCCTAATATCAAAAACTGATTCAATCTAATCTTTGCTCCAACAGTCATTGGTACGGCAAAAGTTCCGTCTCTTTGAGCCACACTTAAAAACTGACCTGCATCAAAGTAATTGTAGTCATATCTCACATAAGTGATACCTGTATATAGATATGGGGTAAACGCTGGACCCATCTTATGTAAATTATACTCTACGAAGTTAAATTCAAGTCCGGCAGAAGCTTCTAAAAGAGAATTATCCATCTGGTAGCCTCTCTGCTGACGAGATGGATCGTTGGATTTTGTATCATCTGCATCAAACTTTGCATAGATTACACTAGCACGCCACGCATAACGTTTGGCTATATTCCATTTAAAAATGCCCCCGATAGCAATATCAGATGGTGAAATATAAGTAGTGCGCCCTACATCCCCTATAACATTGGCTCCTCCAGCAAAAATACCGGCTTCATAGGTTTGAGCTCCTATTGTGCCAAAAGTACATAGTAGAACTATGACAATGAAATGCTTCATAAATAGTATTAGTTTTCGAATATAACAATTGTACTCAACTATTATATTAATGTTCTCACATGATAAACAGGATTTGCGGTTTTTTATTGTCCGCTCGAGATTCAATTCCGGCGATCTTCGCCCCATAACAGTTTATTCCGCAGGGTTTTCAGAAAACTCTCCGAAGTATATTCTATCATTTTAATCACAAAGTCTGCCTTCTTTATCAGAATTTCCTTTCCGTTCTCAACAGATGCAATTCTAGAATCTAGTGAAATAAGATGGTTATCTTCCCTTCCCGATACTTTTAGTCGTATTTGGGTATCATCTGAAATAACCAAAGGTCTCGCATTTAAATTGTGCGGAGCTATGGGTGTTAGCACCAAGGATTTTGCAGTTGGTACAATAACAGGACCACCGCAACTAAGCGAATATCCGGTAGAACCGGTTGGGGTAGAAATGATGAGTCCATCTGCCCAATAAGAGGTTAAATATTCGTTATTTAGATACGTCTCTACTGTAATCATAGAAGTTGTATCCTTTCTACTTACCGTAATCTCATTCAAAGCAAAACGCAATTCGTTCAACTCTAAAATATCCGAACCCTGATCAACTTCCACCAAACTTCTTTCTACTATAGTGTATTCTCCTCTTTTAAACTCCTGAACCACTTTACGGACTTCTTCTTTACTAAATGTCGAAAGAAATCCTAAACGACCTGTATTGACACCAACTATTGGAATGCCCAAATCCTTCACAAAGGTAGTTGCCCTAAGAATAGTACCATCACCACCAAAACTAACAAACATATCATAAGAGCTATCCAACCCTTCTACATCAGTAAACGTGGTATAATTAGCTGCACTATATTTTTGAGAGAGAAAATAGTGAAATTCTTTTTCAATTGCGATTACCGCGTGCTCTTTTTGTAGCTCATCAAGCAACTCCATAACATATTGCAAGGTGTCTTCTTGATACATTTGACTGTAAACGGCAACTTTCATTCCTTAATCTTTATTGTAATTACTAAAACCTTTTGGCCTTACGCAACAAAAATAAGGATTGTACCCTTGACTAATTACCCTTTTTAAAGAATATCGCAAGAAATCCTAAACGTTAAGATATTTGTCAAGATAATCTGATCGTTCCTTTAAGTCCTCCAAGAATTGATCGTCCGTATTACCGAACAGTACATTATAATTATATCTACGGAATGTTTGAAGAATATCGTTTAAATTAGAAGAAGCTATTTTAATTGTTATTTGAACCACATCATTCTTAGAATCGGTAATGAAACCACCAATTAATTTGGTATTGTTACTTTCAACAATTTGCGCAATCTCACTAAAGGAATAGTCCTTTATACCTTTAGCCACTACTATGATTCCGCCTGGCTCCGTAAAGAACGGCGTGTCTATAAAGACACTTACAATATCAGTAAGATCATAATGGCCATCAATCCTCCCTTTTTCATCAAGAATAGGCACAAGATTGGCTTCGTTTCTAGCAAAAACCTCAAGAACATCCAACCAACTCGTTTCTTTTCGAACAAAAAATGTTTCCAAATCGTACCGATATTGTTCTATTTTCTTGTTGATATCAAAATTCTCCAAGTCATTTTCACTAAGCACCCCTAGGTATGCCTCGTTCTCTGTCACTGCAACGTGTGAGTACGTGGTATCCTTAAAAAAGGAAATTACCTTAGCTAATGAATCGCCTATTTTAAAAGACGGAATATCTGTTACTATTTGATCTTGAATGTGCATAACTCTTTCTACTAAACGCAAAATACTAATTAAAAATATCAAAAGGCATGCCTAATTTGTATTTTTGTACCAAATGGTTAATTCTCCCGTTAAATGACAAAATTAAGTGTAAACATCAACAAAATTGCAACCTTAAGAAACGCCAGAGGTGGCAATATGCCAGATTTATTGAAGACTGCCACGGATATTGAGTCTTTTGGCGGCCAAGGCATAACCGTTCATCCTAGACCTGATGAAAGACACATTCGCTATCAAGATGCAAGAGCCTTAAAAAAAGTAGTTACCACGGAGTATAATATAGAGGGTAATCCTGTTGAAAAATTCATAGAACTTGTACTGGAAACGCAACCTACCCAAGTAACCTTGGTACCTGATGCGGTAGATGCTATTACTTCAAATGCCGGCTGGGATACTATAAAACATAAAGATTTCCTAAAAGATGTAATTAAAACTTTCAAAAACGCAGGCATACGGACATCAATTTTCGTTGATGCAGAAGCCCGCATGGTAGAAGGTGCAGCAGAAACCGGCACGGAGCGCATTGAACTTTACACGGAGAGTTATGCAGCGCTATTTTCAAAAGGAAACCATAGCCAAGCTGTCAAGCCTTTTACCGAAGCTGCCAAAATTGCACATAAATGTGGTTTAGGTATTAATGCAGGACATGATTTAAATTTAGACAACATTAAATACTTCAAAGAGAACGTTCCCCATTTATTAGAAGTCTCCATTGGTCATGCCCTAATTTGCGAATCGCTTTACCTGGGTCTGGATAACGTTGTAAATATGTACCTGAATAAATTAAAATGACAGAAACTTTACACTCCAAAATACTTGGAACCGGTACCCCCCTTTTAATCTTACATGGTTTTCTGGGGATGTCCGATAATTGGAAAACCTTGGGCAACCAGTATGCAGAAGAAGGTTTTGAAGTACACCTCATAGACCAACGCAACCATGGTAAGAGTTTTTGGTCCGATGATTTTAATTATGATCTTCTTAGCGGTGACCTAAAGAAATACATGCAAACACATCATTTGGAAAATGCCTTGATTATTGGACATTCTATGGGAGGCAAGACCGCTATGCAGTTTGCCAGTAGTTATCCCAATCTGGTAAAAAAGATGATAATTGCGGATATTGGACCTAAATTTTACCCACCTCACCACCAGCCTATCATTAATGGTTTGAATGCCCTAAATCTGGACACTATGAAGTCTAGAAACGAAGCCGATTCCGAATTAGGAAAATACATAACCGACTTTGGCACCAGACAATTCCTGCTCAAGAATCTCTATTGGGTCGAAAAAGGTAAGTTGGGTTTTCGGTTCAATCTTAGTGTTTTAAGTGAAAAAATGAATGAAATAGGAGAAAATATTGGCACAACGGACTCCTATAACGGTCCCGTTCTTTTCCTACGTGGTGACCGTTCAGAATATATCATGCCAAATGACATTGCCGAAATAAAGAAACACTTTCCACAAGCACAATTAGACACTATAGACCACGCCGGGCACTGGCTACATGCAGAAAACCCAAAACAGTTTTTTGAAAAATCCATGAATTTCCTAAAACCCTAAACTGATTTTACATCACATAAATGGGAACGGGGTTTAATATTTTGTAGCGCCAATACTCAAAGACGCAACTAATCTTTATCTTTAAGGGTAATGAAATTATTCATTGCAGATTAAAAATTTACAACTATGAAACTAATTTTACGCGTTCTTTTAACCGCCCTTGCCGTGGTTATACTATCCAAAATATTACCACACGTCTCAGTAGACAGTTACATGACAGCTATAATCGTTGCTATAGTTCTTAGTCTTTTGAACTTCATAGTTAAGCCCATTCTTGTTATACTTACCCTGCCGGTAACCATTATCACCTTAGGTCTTTTCCTACTTGTAATCAATGCCATTATCATTTTATTGGCAGACAATCTTATTGATGGATTTAATGTAGATGGTGTTTTATGGGCTATACTTTTTAGCCTTTTGTTATCCTTTCTTCAATCTATATTGTTTTCGCTTTTAAAAGACGACGAAAAATCATAACGATTGTTTGGATCTCAAGGCTTTAAAAACTTGCCAACGTACATTTATTGTACTACTTTTGCATCCCATTTTTATGGAAACAAAAAAGAAGATTTAGATGAATATTACAAAAGAGCAGATCGACGATTTAAATGCCGTCGTTAAAGTTGCCATCACCAAGGAAGATTACCAAGATAAGGTAGACAACATCTTAAGTGACTATAGAAAGTCGGCCAACGTACCCGGTTTCAGAAAAGGGCACGTGCCAATGGGCTTGATAAAAAAACAATACGGCAAGGCCGTTTTGGTAGACGAAGTAAACAAACTTCTTCAAGATAACCTTAACAAATACCTTACTGAAGAAAAATTAGATGTCCTTGGAAATCCCCTTCCTAAGCAACAAGACAATTTTGACTGGGATGAAGAAGAACTTGCTTTTGAGTTTGAGTTAGGTCTAGCGCCTGATTTTGAAGTTCCTTTGAAAACAAAAAAACCTATTACTCATTATAAAATCGTTGCGGACGATAAAATGGTAGAAGAGCAAGTTGAACGTATCTTAAAACAATACGGAAAACTTATTAGCAAGGATACTGTTGAAAAAAACAACGAAGTAACCGGTACTTTCAAGAACGAAGAGGAAGAAATAGACAATAAAGCTACTTTAGAACTTGACAAGGTCAAAAGCAAAAAAGCTTTAGATGCTTTAAAAGGAAAAAAGGTAGGTGATGTGGTTACATTGAAGTCTAAAGGTCTTTTCAAAGAAGATTATTTACTTTCAAGCGTTTTTGGTGTTTCTCAAGAAAAAGCAGCAGACCTAGATATTGAAGCTACTTTTACTATAGAGGAAATAAACGAAAGAGAACCTGCAGCCTTAGACCAAGAGCTTTTTGACAAGCTTTTCGGTAAAGACGAGGTTAAATCTGAGAAAGACCTGAAGCAACGTATCAAGGATGATTCAGAGAAACAATTCGAACAACAGTCAGATCAAAAATTATTGAATGACATTACCGAATATTTCATAGAAAACACAAAATTTGAACTTCCTTCCGAGTTTTTAACCAAGTGGATACAAACTACTGGTGAAAACCCATTGACCGAAGAAGAAGCCAACGAAGAGTATGAAAAATCTGAAAAAGGACTACGGTACCAACTTATAGAAGGTAAGGTTATTAAGGACAATGACATTCAACTTCAGTTTGATGAGCTCAAGGAATTCGCCAAAGGCTTTATTAAGCAGCAAATGGCACAATTTGGTCAATTAAATCCTCAAGAAGAAGAATTGGATAACATAGCCGCTCGTGTTTTAGGTAACCAAGACGAAGTAAAACGTCTATCCGAGCAGTTAATGAGCCAAAAACTGCTTACCTTATACAAAGAGAAAGTAAACCTAAAGACCAAAGAGGTTACTTACGAAAACTTTGTGAAGGAAGTTTACGGGTAATATTTCCAAAAAATTATAAGTATCTTTACGGTGCCGAAAATATTATTTTCGGCACCTTTTTTTATTTTATACCCCAGGGTTACTTAAACATCGAAAGAAAATTATGGATTACGGAAAAGAATTCAAGAATTACGCTATAAATCACCAAGGTATTAGCAGCACTTATTACGATTCGATCTTAACAAGCATGTACCCAGTTGGTCTTACGCCCAACATTATTGAAGAACGTCAGATGAACGCTGTTGCCATGGACGTATTTTCAAGATTAATGATGGACCGTATCATCTTTCTAGGAACAGGCATTAACGATCAAGTAGCTAACATTGTACAGGCACAATTATTGTTTTTGGCCAGTACCGATGCTAAAAAAGATATTCAGATTTATATTAACTCTCCTGGAGGAAGCGTATATGCCGGTTTAGGCATTTATGACACCATGCAATTCATTGCTCCGGACGTTGCCACTATTTGTACGGGAATGGCCGCCTCAATGGGCGCGGTACTTCTTTGCGCAGGTGAAAAAGGAAAACGTAGCGGATTGACGCACTCTAGAGTAATGATTCACCAACCTATGGGTGGAGCACAAGGACAAGCGAGCGATATTGAAATCACCGCACGTGAAATCCTGAAATTGAAATCAGAATTATACGAAATCATTGCCAAGCACTCTGGTCAATCTTTAGATAAGGTCAACGAAGACAGTGACCGTGATTACTGGATGAAGGCCGAAGAAGCCAAATCTTATGGTATGATTGACGAAATTTTGGTAAGGGGGAAAGAATAATTTCGACCAAATGCGTACTATTAATTGGTTTTTCAATTAAAACGATGAACCAAAACGCAGTTATTTGCGTTTATTTTTTCAAAGAAAGTATACTTTAATATGGCTAAAGAAAATTTAGAATGTTCGTTTTGTGGCAGAAAGAAGCCAGAGACCAATCTTTTGATTGCCGGTCTTGATGCACACATATGCGACAGATGTATAGAGCAAGCCCATGGTATTGTTACCGAAGAATCTAGACAAACTAAAACAAATGACCTCTCTTCAGAACTAACCCTGAAGAAACCTTTGGATATAAAATCATTTTTAGATAATTACGTTATTGGGCAAGAGCGCACCAAAAAGGTAATGTCTGTAGCGGTTTACAATCACTACAAAAGGCTTTTACAGCCTAAGTCCAACGAGGACGATATAGAAATACAAAAGAGTAATATTGTAATGGTAGGCCAGACGGGTACAGGTAAAACCCTTATTGCCAAAACTATTGCCAAGATGCTTAATGTGCCGTTGGCTATTGTAGATGCTACAGTTTTAACTGAAGCGGGTTATGTAGGTGAAGATGTAGAAAGTATTCTTACACGTTTGTTACAAGCTGCAGATTACAATCTTGAAAAAGCAGAACGAGGTATTGTTTTTATTGACGAAATCGATAAAATAGCACGTAAGAGCGATAATCCTTCCATTACTAGAGATGTATCTGGCGAAGGTGTGCAACAAGGACTTCTTAAGTTGCTTGAAGGTACCGTTGTGAATGTTCCACCGAAAGGAGGAAGAAAGCATCCGGACCAAAAGTTCATTGAGGTCAATACTGAAAATATCCTATTTATTGCAGGAGGTGCTTTTGATGGTATTGAACGTGCTATTACCAAAAGGCTAAATATGCAAGCTATTGGTTACAGCGCCGCCAAAACGGATGATAATTTAGACCAAGAGAACATTCTTCAATATATAATCCCCAAGGATTTAAAAGAATTTGGTCTTATTCCGGAGATTATAGGAAGGCTTCCGGTGCTAACGCACATGAACCCGTTAGACGAGAAAACATTAAGAGCTATTCTTACCGAACCTAAAAATGCGATTATTAAGCAGTACGAAAAGCTTTTCGCGATGGATGATATTACTTTCACCATTACAGATCAAGCTTTAGACTATATCGTAAAAAAGGCTATAGAGTATAAGTTAGGTGCCAGAGGCCTACGTTCTTTATGTGAAGCTATTTTTACAGATGCCATGTTTGAAATGCCTAGTAATGGCGAAACAGAATTTAAGGTTACAAAACCTTATGCCGAAGAAAAATTATCTCACGAGACCGTTAAAAAGCTGAAAGCAGTTTCATAAAGTCTCTTAGAAATAAAGTAACAAAAAAAGCGGAATCACATTAAGTGATTCCGCTTTTTTTGTTGCTTTGAGTGTTAGCTTAAAACCTCGGGGTTATTTAAATAGCTTTTTGCTTGTTTGTTTTACCTTTATTTTGCGTAACTGTATTCAACAGATCAAGACAAACTTTCTTGATTATTTTTTCATCCGAATACATATCATGGCTAAAGCCTTGGACTAGCTCTCCTTCTATCCCTATTTCTTTGTACCAAGATGATTTTGGCCTATACACATCTTCATCACCAAATAAAAGATGGATTTCAGATTCGGGTTTTTTAACTTCCGAACGCAACCTAGTGGAAGAAACCGCATATAATGATTTCATGGGTAGTCCGCCAAGTGCGGCTTTCCATGCTATAGCCCCACCAATACTAAAACAAAGGTAGTGTGCCGGTTCTTTTTCCTTATTAAGTAAATGGGCTACGGCCGTATCTATACCTCCGTCTACGAAGGCCTGATGCACGTTTTCCTCGGAGTTTACTTTTACATCTACATTCCCCAGTTGTTGGCAATCATAAAAAGTAATATTAAAATGCTGTTGAAGATATCCAAGATAAGAAGTTATCCAGAGCCCTTTTTTAGCTCCCCACATATCGGATAGGATTACAAGTCTTTCTGCCATAATATTAAAATTTAATTTGCCTTTAGGTTAGGTTTGGGAATCAATTTCAATATTTAACGGGTAATTCTCCCTTTTATTTGTTCATGTGAAGTAATTCTTCGACATAGTCCCTTTTGTTGGATAATCTTGGAATCTTATGTTGCCCTCCAAGCTTATCTTTTAACTTCAACCAATCATAAAAAAGATTTTCTCTTGCTATATGAACCGTAGGCATATTCAAAGTAATATTGTTGTAACGCTTGGCCTCATAATCCGAATTCAATGATTTTAGCGCATTATCCAAATACTCGGTAAATACATTTATATCTTCCGGTGGATTTCTAAATTCAATAAGCCACTCGTGCGCTCCTTTTTCTTTACCCTCCATAAAAATTGGCCCGGCTGTATAATCTTTGATTTCAGCACCGGTTTTAGCACAGATGGTCTTCAGGGCTTCTTCTGCATTTTCAATAATCAATTCCTCTCCAAATACATTTATGTGATGCTTAGTGCGCCCGGTAACTTTAAGACGGTACGGACTGGTAGAAGTGAATTTAATGGTATCACCTATTTTGTATCTCCATAAACCAGAGTTGGTAGTAATGATTATGGCATAGTTGGTATTCTTTTTTACTTCCCACAGCGGAATGGCCATTTGCGTTTCAGTACCATATTCGGTCATAGGAATGAATTCATAGAATATCCCATAATCCAACATCAACAATAAATCATTTGCATTGTTACGGTATTGAATTGCAAAAAAACCTTCTGAGGCATTATAGATTTCATAGTATTTGAAACTTTTGCGAGGTAACATTTTTTTATATTGCTCTTCATACGGGTTAAAGCTTACCCCTCCATGAAAATAAACCTCAAGATTTTCCCACACCTGAAAAAGGTTCTCCTTTCCGGTCTCCTGTATTACGTTATTAAGAAGTACTAACATCCACGAAGGAACACCTGCCAAACTAGTTACGTTTTCTTGTGTGCTTTCTTTTATAATTGCCTTTAGTTTACTTTCCCACTCGCTCATAAGGGACACCTTGCTACTAGGGGTACTACTAAATTCTGCCCATAACGGCATATTATCTATAAGAATTGCGGATAAATCTCCAAAAGAAGAACCATTATCTTCATACAATTCCTTACTACCTCCTAGTCTCAAACTTTTGCCGGTAAACAATTGTGAATTCTCATTGTTATTCAAATACAGGCAAAGCAAATCTTTACCGGATTTATAATGACAATCTTCTAACGCCTCCTCACTTACTGGAATAAACTTACTCTTAGCATTGGTAGTACCGCTACTTTTAGCAAATAACTTTATGGAAGTTGGCCAAAATATATTCTGTTCGCCACGACGTGTACGTTCTATAATAGGTTCTATTTCTTCGTAAGATGAAATAGGAACTCGCTCCCGGAAGGTTTCGTAACTATTGATTGACTCAAAATCATATTTTCTGCCGATCTCAGTGTCTTCTGCAATTTCTATTAGTTGATGAAGTACTTCTTCTTGAACCTCTTCAGGGTATTTTAAAAAAAGTTCTATTTGGTGATAACGCTTTTTTAGCAACCACGAGGCAATAGAATTGAATAAAGGAATCGCCATTTTTGGGTATCTTTGAATTCGCTAAATTTAAGTTTAATACTTATCATTTTCAAATTCATTTTAAATCAAACTTTTTTATGCAGTACGAAGGCGTCCTAAGAAAAATGCAGACGGAGATAGGAAACCCCATTCAATATTACATGGTATTCGAGAATGATTTTTTGAATGTAAATCAAATTCTAGATAAAGAACTGGAAATCAATTTTATAAAATTTCAATGCCTGAATTGTGGTAGGGACCTCCCTATTTTTCGTCAGGGTTTTTGCAAGACGTGTTTCTATGAAATTCCTTCTGCTGGAGATTGGATTATGCGACCAGAATTAAGTAAGGCACATTTAGGAAAAGAAGACCGTGACCTTGAATATGAACAGAAAGTGCAGTTACAACCACATATTGTTTACCTGGCCAACTCAAGTAATATCAAGGTTGGTGTTACCAGAAAATCACAAGTCCCTACAAGATGGATAGACCAAGGTGCTCATGAGGCTATTGAAATAGTAGAAGTTCCAAACCGATATTTGGCAGGCATAACGGAAGTAGCGTTAAAAGACCACATTGGAGATAAGACCAACTGGCGAAAAATGCTAACAAACCATGTTGAAGATGAAAATTTGGTTGAATGGCGAAATAAATTGAAACAGTATATTCCTAAAGAGGCTCAACAATATTATATTGAAGATAACAGTGAAACCCATCTTGTGTTTCCGGTATTACAATATCCTGAAAAGGTAAAAAGTCTAAACCTTAACAAAACACCAAATTACAAAGGAGTTTTAAAAGGGATAAAGGGACAGTATTTTATATTTGAAGATCAGACGGTATTTAATGTTCGTAGTAATGAAGGCTACTACGTTTCACTTCAAGTCAGTTAGAACGATGTTATTTGAAAATTACCGCATAGTTCAATCCTGGTTTCAGAGTTAAACTATGCGGTTTAAGTATGCTCTAGTTACTTTTTTTCTTTCCTAAGAGACCTCCTAAAATATTTTTGGCTTTCTCTTTTACAACGTCTTCCTCTTTTTTAGGCGCAGCTGTATCTGTCTTAACAGTAGTTGTATCTTTTTTACTTCCTCCTAGAAGACCTCCCAAAACTTCTTTTACATCATCTTTGGTAGAGTTGCTCTCACCTTCCTTCTTTGCATCATTGCTTCCTAAGACATCTCCTATTAGATCCTTGGCTTTATCTTTTCCTTTATTAACAAGTTTTTGCTTCTGAATTTCCACCAATTGGTTAGTTAAGGTCTTTACTCCGGAACCAAGATCAGTACTTACCTTAGGATTATCATAATTACCACCTATGTTAGCTACTACCGGAATTTTCAAATCTTTAAGATCGTCCTCACCTATTTGTGAAATTAGTTTACCAACATCACTACCCAAATACTTAGCAGGCACCTCCATGGTGGCCGTATATTTCATTTCTTTGTTAAAGGTGTGAGTACCACCAACATTAATAGCTATATCTTTATATTTTACCGTAAACGGTTTTACGTTCACCACTCCATTTTCAAAAGTAAGTTTGGTTTTTAAATCATCTAGATTTAATTGTTTCATGTCTATGAAATTTAGCTTACTATTTAAAGACGTAAGCATTGGAGCGCTTTCTGCATCCACTTCCTTTGTCATAATATCTGCAAAGATATCCCCGGTCAAAGTCAGCAAATCAGGAACCAAATCATCTGTAAGACTACCTGAAAGTTTTATATCCGTGTCCATAGTTCCCTTTAGAATCTGGGCAATTGGAGCAACCGCCTTAAGAAGATCAAGAGATTTAAAGGTTTCACTTATCCCCAACTGCTTCATATCTAAATTCATCGCAAAGATCGGCGTTTCTTCTTTCGTAGAAACCTCTCCGTTAAATGCCATTTTACCATTAAATATAGAAGATGTCATATTGGACAAAACCGCTTTCTCATCTTTAATTTTTAGATTGCCCTGTACGTCCTTTAAAGTAAGGTTGTCATAAAGTACGGTATTGGCCTTAGCATTAATATTCGCATCCAAAAAAGAAGGGATTTTAATTTTCTCTTCTGTCTTACCCTCTGTATTTTCATCTTTAGCTTCCCCATCATTTGAAGTTGATTCTGTTTCCTCTACCATGAAATCGCTTAAAGCAAAAGTATTGGAAGAAAGGTCAAAATCGCCTTCTACCTTCTCATCATTGAACATAAAACCTAATAGATTCTTTATAGTTCCTTTGGCGTTAAAGTCGGTCTTACCTGTTGTTCCTCTCAACTCATTCAATGTTACCGTAGAAGGGTTGAATGTCATAGTTGTGGTTGTAAGCTTTACCGGGCTAGGTATTTCAGCCGACTTATATTCAAAATCACTTAGACTTACTTTACCGTTAGTGGTTGTTTTTTCATATTGCTCCTTTTCTATGGAAGCCATATCAAAAGCAGTGGTTACATCTGTTACCAAAAGGCCTTTTAAATCGAGGTCTGCTGGCACCGGGTAAGCTTTCTTTAAATTCGCAAGATTCATTTTGCCATCAACATGCGCGTTAACTTTGGTATTACCCATAAGCTCTTTGACATGAGCTGTCATGTTAAACTTGTCCTCATCAATCATAAAAGACAGTTTATCTATATCTACATATGTATCTTCCGCAATACCCGTAGTATTATTTATTTTGGTATCAATAAAAACATTACGAACGGATTTTGGCAAATCTGGATATTTAAAAGATGCGTTCTCAGAATTGATTTTAATATTAAATTTTGGAATATGCTCCTCATCTACAATACCGTTGAACTTACCTTCTAGCATAAAGTTTCCAGTAGTCTTTACATCCTCTATATTTTTGGAATACTCCTCCGGAATAACTGCCAAAAAGTTTTTAAAGTCCGAAGAAGGTGTTTTAAAATTGATATCCATTTCCTGGTTATCCTCATTGACTTTTATAAATCCATCAAATACCAAAGCCAGTTGGTTGATCAATGCTTCGTTCTTTAAAAAAGTATATTTATTTTCTTTTAAGTCAACCCCTATAAGAGCATCTAACTCAATTTTATTCTTGTTAAGGTAATTGGTACTGTCCATTTCAAAAGAAACCAAAGCTTCCGTAAACGTATCCAATTCTGATTTCTCTGCAGAAAGATCACCTTTTCCTTTGTGCTGCATATCCGAGATTTCCAAACGCATTCCCGTAGATTGATCGTCATAGACAATATTGGTATTCGTTATGGCATACGACTGCAAATCCAGATTGAATCCATCACCTGAATCATCGGCAGGAGCACTTGGCTCATCTGATGGTACCGCAATATCAAAACTGGCATTCTCCTCTTTGTCTATAGTAACGTTCACCAATGCACCATCTACCGTGAGACTTTTAATCCCTATAGGCTCATCTTGTCCTTTAAACAACTCACCAATACCCATGGAAAGAGCTACTTTCTTAGACGCAAAAAGTGTATCCCCTTCAAATGGGGCTTTATTTAACAGAATAACATCTTCCATACTAACCTCAGCATTCGGAAAACTGCTAAAGAGACTCAGATTAGCTTTTGAAAAATCAAAATTAGCGTTAACGTTTTTGTTTACGTTATTCTTTATGATATCCTCAATTTTGGATTCAAGGAAAAAGGGCGCAGCTACTAGTATAGCAACAATAAGCAGTACAAACACTCCTAAACCCCAAAATATTTTCTTTTTCATATTTCTATTTCAAATACTGATTTATACAACTTAACGGAATAAAAAAGATGAGCGTTTACTCTAGCATTGATATCCGTTTTAAAACTAGGCACAACCTAATGAAAGAAGCTCGGTCTCATTAACTCTTATATTAAGATTCTTAACCCTAACGGTACAACTCCAAAAAGCACTGAATATTATACCTTTAGCACTATTTCTTCTCCTACGCCCAAATTAAACCGCTTTCTCATAATATATACGAAGAAATACAAAAAAGGCGTGTCTAGAAATGCTATAAAAACCTTGAAAATAAATCCGCTTACTACCAAGCCAAAGAAAAGGTCCCATGGCAAAATACCAAATACACAAAGAAGCCCTACCACAGTGAAGGTATCTACAAACTGAGAAAGAAAAGTAGAAAAATTATTACGCACCCATAAATACTTGCCCTTGGTCACTTTTTTCCAAAAATGATAAATAGCAATATCAATATACTGTGCAAAGAGATAGGCAATCATAGAAGCCAAAACCGCTATTGGGGACAGCGCAAATACTTGGGTAAATGTTGCATCGTCTATTGGAGAAGAAGGGATGGCCGGAGCCACTTCTGCCAAAAGGATTATAGCCATAGAAAATAGACTGGCAAAAATACCTGCCGTAACAATCTGATTAGCCTTCTTTCTACCATAAATCTCAGAAATTAAATCTGTAATTAAAAAGGTGATCGGATAAGGTAAAATCCCTACGGATATTTCAAAAAGCGACACTCCAAATATGGTAAAATCACCAAAAGGATTCCAATAGAAGAACTTTTGAAAAATAAGATTAGAGACCACCAAAGAGGTAATAAACAGCGCTCCCAAATAAAGATATATCTGATATGCCAAACGGCTATCCTTTAAATTCATAAGTATTTTCTTATTAAAGTGATCGATGAACAGTGCAATTTCACCGATGGTTGTTCGTTAAAACAAGACTCTTAAAACAAAATCAAAAATAGCTTAAAAAATACCAAGCATGAAAAAAACCATATTTACATCCTTACTAGTATTGGGTGCAATTAATGTCAAAGCCCAATCCTATGTCGGATTTCTGACAGATAATTACAGTGGTGTCAACAGCTTAATTGCCAACCCTGCACATATTACGGATTCTAGATTTAAAACCGATATTAATATTGTAGGTGCAAGCACGTTCTTTAGTAACGATTATTATGGATTAAAACTGGGTGACGTAATCACCTCAGATTTTGATTTTGATACTGATGGTAAAAAGTACCCCAAAGACAGCAATAATTTCTTTGGTAATGCAGATGTTTTGGGCCCATCATTTATGTTTAACCTTACACCCACAAGCTCACTAGCCGTATTTACAAGGGGAAGAGTAGGTTACAATGTAAACAAAATTAATGGCGAAACTTTTGAAAGCCTTTCCAATGATTTTGATGAGAACGATGACCTTATGATAGATGAAGAAGATGTTTATCTTACGGCTAATGCATGGGCAGAAATTGGCGTTACCTACGCACAAGTTCTGATGAACAAGGACCAACACTTTCTTAAAGGAGGTATTTCTTTAAAATACCTATAAGGTATGGGAAATGCTTACGCCAATGGAAAAGACATAACTATAGATTATGATGCTGATGGCACTCCCTTACAAGGCGGACAAACTACCGGAAGTATAGAATCCGTAGGTGAAGTAAACTATGGCCACAGTGATAATATTGATGATAATTTTGAAGATTTTGAAGTTGAAATTGTAGATGGTGCAACTGGCTTTGGTGTAGATTTAGGAGCTGTTTACGAATGGAGACCTGATTACGCATCCTATGCTTCAACCGATGGTGCAAACTCATTTAAACATCTGAACAAGTACAAATTAAAATTTGCCCTCTCTATTAGTGATATCGGTTCCATAAACTATAAAAATGGTACTCAGAACACCTATGATATAACAGGCACGGTAAATGAAGACGATTTTGAGAATGAAGACAATTTAGAAGACCTCTTAAACAACTTATATACGCAGACTTCAATAGATGCCTCAGAAAAATTTACTTTACCAACAGCTCTTCATTTTAACGTAGACTATAGTTTAAACAATAGATTTTACCTGAATTTAAATACTGATTTTTCATTGCGTTCTAATTCCAAAGTAAATACAAATAGAATACCAACAATGGTTTCTTTTACTCCTCGCTTTGAAAGCAAATGGTTTAGCTTTTACATGCCTGTGAGCCTTACCCAAGGCTCAGGAGCACAATGGGGAGCTGGTTTTAGAGCAGGACCTCTATATGTGGGTTCTGGCTCTGTCATGACCTTATTACTAAGTGACAACTCAAAAGCGGCCGACGTCTATGCGGGATTGAAAATACCGGTATACCAAGAAAAACCTAAAGACAGAGATGGCGATGGCATAGTAAATAGAAAAGACGATTGCCCTGATGAATTTGGCCCAATTGAAAACAATGGTTGCCCATGGCCTGACACCGACGGCGACAAGGTTTATGATAAAGATGATAAGTGTCCCGAAGAAGCAGGTGAAGTACTGAACGATGGTTGCCCATTAGTTGATTCTGATGGCGATGATGTACTTGATGAAGATGATAAATGTCCTAACCAACCTGGAGCAGCAGAAAACCAAGGGTGTCCTTGGCCAGATACAGATGGTGATGGTGTTTTGGACAAAAACGACCAATGTCCTAATGAAATGGGAACCGTTGCTAACTATGGTTGCCCAGAAACTCCTGAAGTTACCGAAGAAGTTCAAAAACAACTGAACGATTACGCTAAAACCATTCTTTTTAACTCTGGAAAAGCGAGTATAAAAGCAGAATCCACAAATGTTTTGGTAGACATTATGGGCATCCTAAAAGAGTACCCTGAAGCTAAATTTACAGTAGAAGGTCATACAGACAGCGTGGGTAGCAAAGCTACCAATCAAAAACTATCAGAGTCCAGAGCCGTATCTGTGAGAGACTTTTTAAATGACAAAGGAATTGACAGCTCCCGTTTAACAGCTGTAGGATACGGAGAAGACAAACCTATTGCCTCCAACATGTATAAGGACGGTCGCGCTCAAAACCGTAGGGTAGAAATCAACCTGGTAAAATAGAATATCAAAGCCATTTTATACTAAAAGAGCCAGCTTGCAGCTGGCTCTTTTTATTTCTATACAGTTCTAACAACTCTATTTTATATCTAATACAAAGGGCATACGTGCCTGTACTCCTTCTTGATTCATAGCAGATTTTACTTGTTTTAAAATCGAATAGGCCTCCGTACCTATTTCTTCTTCTATAAAATCTTGCTTTACTTTGGCACTGGCACCACCTAAATCTTCCAACAAGCGTTCTATGCCCGATTTATATTTAGGAAATTTCTTAATACCATAATCACCTAGTTCTGCCATTTTTGCAGCTTCTTCAATGGCATCTTCCAAATTACCCAATTCGTCTATAAGACCAATACGTTTTGCATCTACTCCACTCCACACACGACCTTGAGCCAAACTATCTGCCACGGTCATACTAATATTGCGCCCTTGAGAAACCCGCTGTAAAAAGGTATCATAAGTACTTTCAATACTTTCTTGAACATAACCTCTAAACTCGTTGGACATTGGTTCAAAAACGGAATATTCTACTGAGTTTTTATTTGTACCCACCTGTTCTGCATTGATACCTATATCACCAGCAAGCTCAGTTAAATTTGGCACTGTTCCAAAAACACCTATAGAACCGGTAACCGTAGTAGGTTCTGCAAATATCTTATCTGCCCCAACAGCAATATAGTATCCTCCTGAGGCGGCCACATTACCCATAGAGACTACAACAGGCTTTATCTCTTTTGCCAATGCTATTTCTCTCCATATAATATCGGACGTCAAAGCACTTCCTCCCGGCGAATTTACCCTTAGTACAATGGCCTTTACATCCTCATCTTCCTTTGCTTTTATTATTGCCTCATTGATTATTCCCTGTCCAATAACATCAGGGCCTCCTTCTCCATACAAAATTTCACCTTGGGCAAAAACAACCGCAACTTTATCTTTTCCACTTTTGAGTACCTCCTTATTTGAGCGAACTACATAATCCTGTAATTCAATTATGTTTAGATCGTCATCCTTATCTAGGCTAATGGCGTTTCTAAGTTTCTGCTCGTATTGATCAAAGAAAATTACATCATCTAAAAGACCATTTTCTTTAGCAAATTCCGGACTTCTTCCGCCTAAAGTATCGGCGATTACATTTAAATTGGCCGCAGAAATGTTTCTTCCCGTAGAGATATCCTCTATCATAGAGTTCCATAACGAGCCAAGTAATTCTTGTATCTGAGTCCGGTTTGCTTCACTCATTTCGTTGGAAATAAAAGGTTCCACAGCACTTTTATACTTTCCGTGACGTATGACTTCCATCTTTACTCCGGTCTTCTCCTGTAAATCTTTAAAAAACAAAACCTCCGATGATAATCCACGAAAATCCAACCCACCTACAGGATTTATAAAAATAGAATCTGCAACACTCGCCAAATAATAATCCTTCTGCATGTAAAAATCTCCGTACGTATAGATAAATTTACCGCTGCTTTTAAAATCCTCTAAGGCCTTTCGGATTGACTGTGTTTGCGCCAGACCAGCCATCATAAAGTTATTATTAATGCTTATGCCTTTAATATCATCATCGTCTTTCGCAACTACAATGGCCTGAAGAATTTCATCTAGACCTTGTGATTGTTCCATAAACGCTCCGGTAAACGGATCTGCATCATTATTACCTACATAATCACTGATCGGTAGTTTTAATTGCAGCTCTAAAATGGAGTTTTTCTCAATAGAAACTGTTTCTTCGGAACTGCTTGCAATACCAACAAAAACAATGACCATTATAAAAATAACACCAAAAGCTATTAAGCAGCCAATAATGGCGGCCAGAAGATTTCTTAAAAATTTCATGAAAAATGGGTTAGTATTTTTACCCAAAGATAACGAACTCACACCTACTTTTTGTTACTTTGTAATATATTATGAGCAACCCCAAAACAGTTTACCTATCGCTAGGAAGTAATCTTGGTGACACTTTGAACAACCTGCAAGACGCAGTTTTCGCCATAAACAATACCGCCGGAGAAGTTGGAAAGATATCACATGTCTATCTAACAAGCTCTTGGGGATTTGAGTCGAGCGACTTCATGAACATCTGTCTTTCGCTTAAAACAACAATGGCGCCGCAGGAACTTTTGCGCACACTATTAAACATTGAGACCAAGTTAGGAAGAAGACGTTCGGTGGAAGATGGCTACCAGCCCAGACCCATAGATATAGATATACTCTATTACGAAAGGGAAACTTTTATTTCAGAAAATTTGGTAATTCCCCACCCCGAGCTTACCTATCGTAAGTTTGTACTTAAACCTTTGTCCGATATTGCGCCGCAGTTTTATCACCCTGTACTGAACAAAGACACCCGAAACCTTATTCAAGAATGTCGTGATAAAGGGAAACTAGAACGTACCACCTATAAATTACACAGAAACCGTTCCGACCTTTTCTCGCACGTCAATTTTATTGCCGTAGAAGGTAACATTGGAGCAGGTAAAACTACCTTGGCCAATAAAATTTCAGAAGATTTTAATGGCAAACTGGTATTGGAACGTTTTGCGGACAACGCCTTTCTACCCAAGTTTTACGAAGATCAAAGTCGTTATGCTTTTCCGCTGGAGATGTCTTTCCTAGCAGATAGATATCAGCAGTTTACCGATGATACGTCTCAGTATGATCTATTCAAGAAGTTCATGGTAAGTGATTACGACATTTATAAATCGCTCATATTTGCACGTATCACCCTACAACAAGAAGAATTTGACCTCTACCGGAAATTGTTCGACTTGATGTACAAAGAAGTTAAAAAACCCAAGATATACGTCTATCTATACCAAACTACAGAACGTTTGTTAGAGAATATTAAGCAGAGAGGAAGAGATTACGAACAGAAAATTGCCCCGGATTACCTTCAAAAGATTAATAAGGGTTACTTTGAATTTATTAAAGGATACCCGGAGCAGAATAATTTAATTATTGAAATGGGCGACCTTGACTTTGTAAACAACAAAGATGATTACGAAACCATATTAGAAAAGATTACCAAGTTTGCAGTTCATTTGCCTAATTAAGCTTTTAAAGCATTTATTTTAGACCATAAATCCCAAACAACGACACCTGCACTTACAGAAATATTCAAAGAGTGTTTGGTTCCGTATTGCGGAATCTCAACTACATTATCACTGGCGTCTACGACTTCCTGCGATACTCCTTTTACCTCGTTACCAAATACCAAAGCGTATTTTTTACCAACTTCCACTTGCAACTTATTAAGCATAATTGCATTTTCGGCTTGCTCAATAGACAAGACCGTATACCCTTCCCCTACTAAGGTCTTAACCAAATCAACGGTGTTTTCTTTGTATTCCCAGGCTACGCTTTCCGTAGCACCCAAAGCCGTCTTTCTAATATCTTTATGAGGAGGCTGTGCTGTAATACCACAGAGGTATATTTTTTCAATTAGAAACGCATCCGAAGTTCTAAAGACAGAACCAATATTGTTCAAGCTTCTAATATTATCCAATACGACAACAATAGGCGACTTATCCGCCTCTTTAAAAGCTTCAACATCCAGTCTATCTAATTCTTCATTCTTTAATTTACGCATGTTCTGGTTTCCCGTTAAATATTGATTTTTATTGTTATTGACAAGGCAAAACGTTGAAGATAAACTTATCCTGAAATATCAACAATAGTTCATCTTCCCTTGAAAAAACAGTACTTTCGTTTTATACTTTCGCCGTAAAATTAAACTATTCTTATCGCTTTGGGAAAAACTGAAAAAACAAAAAAGGTAACGCCTTTGATGAAACAGTATAACACCATCAAGACCAAGTATCCTGATGCATTATTATTGTTTCGTGTTGGCGATTTTTATGAGACTTTTGGTGAAGATGCCGTTAGGGCCTCTAAAATTCTAGGTATTATACTCACCCATCGTAACAATGGAGGTGACCGTACAGAACTTGCCGGTTTTCCGCACCATTCGCTCAATACGTACTTACCAAAATTGGTAAAGGCCGGTGAGCGAGTTGCTATTTGTGATCAATTGGAAGACCCTAAAATGACCAAAACCATTGTAAAACGCGGCGTAACCGAATTGGTAACTCCGGGTGTTGCGATGAACGATGACATTCTGAATGCGAAAGCGAACAATTTTCTTTGCGCTGTTCACTTTGGAAGAAAACTACTTGGTGTTTCGTTCGTAGATATTTCTACAGGCGAATTTTTAACCTCGGAAGGTACTGAAGAGCAGATTGACAAGCTATTACAAAACTTCACACCCAATGAGGTTCTAGTCTCTAAAAAACATAAAAACGAATTTTTAGACGTTTTCGGAAAGCAGTTTCATACGTTTTACATGGAAGATTGGGTCTATCAAGATGATTACGCCCAAGAAACGCTTACCAACCATTTCAACACCAGCACACTTAAAGGCTTTGGTGTTGACCACCTTGGCCATGGTATCATTGCATCCGGTGTAGTTTTACATTATTTATCCGAAACCCAACACAGGCAGCTGCAGCACATCAATAGTTTAAAACGCATTGCTGAAGAGGAGCATATTTGGATGGACCGTTTTACCATCAAAAACTTAGAACTTTATCATTCTACCAATCAGAATGCGGTAACGCTTTTAAACATTATAGACAAGACCCTATCTCCCATGGGCGGTCGTATGCTAAAGCGTTGGTTGGCACTGCCCCTAAAGAATACCGAAAAAATCAGTCGAAGGCATCAGGTGGTTTCCTATTTACACAACAATGATGATACCTTGCTTAAAATTCAGCAACGCATCAAACAAATGGGTGATTTGGAACGTCTTATTTCCAAAGTAGCTACCGGAAAGGTGAACCCAAAAGAAATTATTCAGCTTAAAAATTCGCTTGAGGCTGTTATTCCTGTAAAACAACTTACAGCTCAAAGCGATGATGAATCGTTACAATTAATCTCAGACCAGCTACATGCTTGTGATTTACTGCGTGGTAAGATCAAAGAGATGATTAACGAAGAAGCCCCTGTTCATATTCCTAAAGGAAAAACTATTGCTGATGGTTATTCCAATGAGCTTGACGAACTGAGAGGCTTAGCATTTTCGGGCAAAGACTATCTAGATAAAATGCTAGCTCGCGAAAGCGAGCGCACAGGCATTACTTCACTTAAAATAGCCTCCAACAATGTATTTGGTTATTATATTGAAGTTAGAAATACGCACAAAGATAAAGTGCCAGAAGAATGGATTCGTAAACAAACACTAGTAAATGCCGAGCGCTATATTACCGAAGAACTAAAGGAATACGAAGCCAAAATTCTGGGTGCGGAAGAACGCATATTAAGTCTTGAGCAACAACTCTTTGGGCAATTAGTTGTTTGGGCACAAGAATACATTTCACCAGTTCAAAACAATGCACAGCAAATTGCGCAACTAGATTGCCTCTGTGGTTTTGCGCAATTGGCTAAAGAGAATAACTATTCAAAACCAGAGATCAACGACTCTACCGAAATTAACATTAAAAACGGTAGACACCCCGTTATAGAAAAGCAATTACCATTAGGCGAAGCCTATATTGCCAATGATGTGGTTCTTAACCGAGACGAGCAACAGATTATAATGATTACCGGCCCCAACATGAGTGGTAAGTCTGCAATCTTAAGGCAAACCGCTTTAATTGTACTTCTTGCTCAAATGGGTTGTTTCGTGCCTGCAGAAGCAGCCGAAATAGGTTATGTAGACAAGATTTTTACACGTGTAGGTGCAAGTGATAATATCTCAATGGGAGAATCTACTTTTATGGTAGAGATGAACGAGACAGCTTCCATTTTGAACAATCTTTCCGAGCGTAGTTTAGTACTCTTAGATGAGATTGGACGAGGAACGAGTACATATGATGGTATTTCTATTGCTTGGGCTATTAGCGAGTACCTGCATGAACATCCGGCAAGGGCAAAAACTCTTTTTGCCACGCACTACCACGAGCTCAATGAAATGTGTAACACTTTTGAACGCATCAAGAATTTTAATGTTTCCGTAAAGGAATTGAAAGACAATGTACTTTTTCTTCGGAAATTGACCGAGGGCGGAAGTGAACATAGTTTTGGTATTCACGTGGCAAAAATGGCGGGAATGCCCTCTCAAGTAATCCATAAAGCGAACAAAATTTTAAAAAAACTGGAGAAATCGCACTCTAGTGAAGAATTAACCGACAAACTACAAAGCGCCCAAGACGAGATGCAATTGAGCTTCTTTAATTTAGACGACCCCCTACTGGAACAAATAAAGGAAGAAATCACCTATCTAGATATCAACACCTTAACACCCGTTGAAGCACTTATGAAATTGAACGAAATAAAACGATTATTGACCAAAAACAAGAAGGCAACTTCTTAATTTTTGAGTCTAAAAAAACATCGTTTTTTTATTTTTGAGATTTCATATAAATTTTCTTTGCGTTTTATAGAATTGTATTAAATTTGCATCCGCATCTGTGAAAGATGTCACGTTCTTTACCTTAATACTATACGCGAAAATAGCTCAGCTGGTAGAGCGCCACCTTGCCAAGGTGGAGGTCGCGGGTTCGAATCCCGTTTTTCGCTCAAAGAGCAAATTTTGCTCAACAAATTGAACGCTGCTTACAGCGTTTTTTTGTTAAAGACTTTACCAATAGCGGCTCGAGTGGTGGAATTGGTAGACACGTTGGACTTAAAATCCAATGGACATTAGTCCGTACGGGTTCAAGTCCCGTCTCGAGTACTTTAAACCCTTGTTAATCTTCGGATTTTCGAGGGTTTTTTGGTTTATTTTAATTTGTTCTCTCTTATTTTCCTCTCAAAAACCGTTATTTCCCATATCCCTTTAACGTCCTTAATTACATATACCAATGAGACTCGTACAAAGAAAAATTACTTAATCATTGCGTATAAAAACATTCTTCAAAAAAATTGCTCACTTTGATTGCAACTACAATAACAAAAACTTAACATCCTAAACTTGCGATACCTATTCATTATGATATGTTACATGCTAAATATTTTTTATGAGGTTATTATATATCAGGAGAAAAACAAAAACAGAAAAACATTACAGCAACAAAATGGGGCAATTGACTACTAAGGTCACTTATATTAAACGTTACTTTCTTGGGTTGCCAATTGGCACCATACAGAAATACCGCAAAACCTACTACGGGAAAATTAAGAACTACGAAGATTGTCAGCTCTTTATTTAAACTAAACCCACAAGACCTATCTTTAGCATTTTTAAGTAACCGTTAAAAGCAAATTCATGAAAGTACTAGTTATAGGAGCCGGAAATATGGGATTAACATATGCAGAAGGCATGTCCAAATCAAAATTGCTCAACAAGAAGAATATTATGGTATTGGACAATTCCAAAGAAAAACTGAAAGAACTAAATGAAATTGCCCATTTTGATGCATTCAAGAAATTAGAAGAATGTGTTCCACAAGCAGATATTATTTTCATAGCCGTAAAGCCTTATCATGCTGCCGAGCTTTTTGAAACTATTAAACCTCTAGTGAATTCAGAGCAAATCTTAATTTCCATTATGGCCGGTATTACTATAGACACCATAAAGAGCCAAACAGGAATTAATAAGATTGTTCGTGCCATGCCCAATCTACCTGCAAAAGTCGGAAAAGGATTAACCTCTTATACCGCTTCGAGCCAAATTTCGAGGATTGAATTATTAACAGTGGAGAATTTACTGGACACAACCGGAAAGTCTATAAGGGTAAGCGATGAGAACTTCATAGATGCTTCTACAGGCATATCCGGTAGTGGTCCGGCATACGTATTTTACTTTATGCAAAGTATGATGGAGGCTGCTCTTCAAATGGGTTTTTCCAAGAAGGTATCCAGTGTACTGGTAAGCGAAACGTTCACGGGGGCTGTAGAACTGTTCAATCAAAACAATCTAAGCCCTAATACATGGATGGACCGCGTTGCAAGTAAAGGTGGCACCACACAAGCCGCTCTGGACTCTATGGATGACAATAATGTAAGTGAACTGATAAAAGAAGCTGCTTTTGCCGCATTTGATCGTGCCGTGGAAATGGGTAAGGAAGAACAAGATGCTTAAGCGTTTAGCCCATATGGGCAAATTTCTTTAGGTTAACTCTTATTTCTTTGAGCAATACTGATGGAATTAATAAAAACGGCAATTACGTGGCTAATTATAGAATAAACGGAACCTAGGAAAACACAGGAAAACAAGAAGTTTCTTACATTTTATCGAAAAAATCAGTGTGTTTTAGATTAAATCCCGTTCTTGTCTGTATACCAAAGCAAAACAATTAACCTCGAGAAGCACCCTAAAATGGGACCTCGCCCTTAATTAAAGCAACATGGCCACAAACTTTACTCCAAAAACAAAAACAATCAGAAAAACAAAATCCACTCATACTACAGAGAAATTAGTGGAGAAATTGTACCTGTTGAAACAAAAGTTTCAATCTTCCTATTACGGTAACTCCGATGGTAGAAAATACGAAAAAGCCCGTAATTTCAATATTAGATTAAGTAACATCTTATTTGAAGCCAACCAAATGGCCTCAACACTGGAACTAGTTCCGAAAAGCGGCTATATTACTATTAACTCAGAAATTCAAAAGTTAGAGAAAGAGTTGAATGAACTTATATAGTAGAAAATTTACATAGACATTCTTTTACCTATATTTATAGCTCACTTAAAAAATTTATGAGAAAAAGGTACTATAAAATCGGTGGAGTACTCTTAGTCGCCCTTTTTCTTTTTATTTTGTTGTGCGATTTTATTATCAGCTCATCTGCTGAGGGCAAGACCTTTTCAGACACAAGTGAAATCTCAAAAAATAGAGTAGGCTTAGTACTTGGTACTTCCAAAAAACTAATTGGAGGGCTTCCGAATCCGTATTACACCTATCGCATTAAAGCAACCGTAGAACTTTACGAGGCTAAAAAAATAGACTTTGTGCTGGTAAGTGGTGATAACGGCACACGTTATTATAACGAACCCAACACCTTTAAAAAAGACCTGATAAATAAAGGCATACCGGCAGAAAAAATTTTTTTAGATTTCGCAGGCTTCAGAACTTTAGATTCTATGGTAAGAGCCAAAGAGGTGTTTGGACTAAACAATGTTACAGTTATATCTCAAGAATTCCATAACCAAAGAGCTATCTACTTGGCCGAAAAGAAAGGCCTTGATGCTATTGGATATAATGCCAAGAGTATAACTGGCTCTCAAGGCCTTAAAGTTCACTTACGAGAGTATCTTGCAAGGGTTAAGGTTTTTATAGACCTAGCGCTCAATACCCAACCTAAATTTTTTGGTGAAAGCGTTGAAATAAAATAACCGCCGATACACAATGTGGATTATTTTATTTACTTATATCGTCATAATTTTCTATTACAAAAAGTGTTCTAAGGTTCTGCTTATGTAAAAAGTCTAAACAATATACACCGTTTGTACAGTTATTGATGATTTTCTCTTCTCCATAGCCTACTGCCCTAGTGATATTGGTCGCTGAAACACCGTTAGCCAACAAATACGCTTTAATGGCTTGAGATCGCTGCTCTGATATTCGTTTATTAGAGCTATTTCCTCCTTTACTATCTGTGTGAGTTTCTATTGAAATTCTTAATTCAGGAAATTTCTTAATCGCATCAACCACTTTATCCAATTCAGGAGTCATCGCAATAGTTACGTTACTTTTACCGGTCTCAAAGAAAAAGTTATTGATATTCAATACTTTCTTCCCTTCCTTCTCTTTTACAATATCACTTAACGAAGCTAGTTGCACCTGCAGTGGCTCCTTCTGTAGCTCTTCTAATTCCTTTGGATTATAGGTTTCCCTGAAAGTAGAGTATCCATCCCTAATAATTTCCATAGATACTATATCGGTATAAGGAATTTCAACTTGATAGCTACCGTTGGTCTTCGTAACCATTTGGGTAAGGATATTACCATTACTATCCAATACCCGAACTTCTGCTTCAGAAATTGGCTCATCATAAGGCGGCTTTACAACTTTTCCTTTAAAAATAAGCGTACGTGGACCAGGTTTGTTTGCTATCTTAAACCCATATATATCATCATTTCCTTTACCCCCAGGTCTATTAGATGAGAAATAGCCCATTAGCTCGTGCCCTTCACTTTTACGAATGACAAACCCGAACTCATCATATTTTGAATTGATTCCTTCGCCTAAGTTTACAGGAATACTGAAAGAATTATCTGCCTGTATGTTACTACGATATACATCCATTCCTCCAATACCGTAAAAAACATCTGATGAAAAGAAAAGACTATTATCGTAAACGAAAGGTGCAATTTCATTACCTGGCGTATTGATCCTTGGCCCCATATTAATTGGCTCTGACATTACTTGACCGTTGTTCGTAACTACATAATACAAATCTGTTCCACCATAACTATCATCAAAATTAGCAGCAAAATATAAGCGTTCGCTTGCTTCATCGTAAAACGGATAATAAAAAGAAGTACTTAAATCTTTCAATAAAAAGCGAAATAGTCCTCCTTCATAAGCCATACCAATTGCCAATGCATTTTTTCCTTTTTCATCAAAAGCTAGATTTTTTCCTTTAGCATTTGAAAGCACATAGTAAGTACCACCCGTTGTGCTAGAATAATACGGAGTAGATTTATGAAAAGGAGAGTCAGGAACCCCTTTATAAACACTTACATTACTTATATTACCCCCTTTTTCGATATCTGCTTCGTAGATATCTAAATAAGACTCTCCCGAAGGACCATAAATACGTTTTGACTTATTCTTCCTTCCACTGCTAAAGAGTAGTTTATCATCATGAAAAGCTGGAGAAAAATCAGAAAACTCGCTATTACCATCCAAAGTAAAAACAAAAAAACCGGCAGATTCCGTTTCCTTTCTTTCCAACAATTGATAGTTAAACTCGGCATTTTCCACCAATTCATTTTCAAGCGAATTACTCTTTGATTTCAAAAAAGCCTTAACTCTTTCTTGTTCGGATATTTTTGCTAAGCTCTGCAACATCTTATTAAACCGATGTGCAGACATGATAGTATCATTCTTATTGATATCTAGATATAACTTGGAGGCTTTATTGTACTCACCTGTTTTGAAATAGGAGTCGGCTAAATTCAAAAGTTGATGATTGGATATAAACTTACCCTCCTGCATTTGTTTGTTATACTCGTTAATAGCATCGTCATAGGCATAACTATAGAAATAGTTATCGGCCTTAGATGTCTTTTCCTGTCCAAAAGAAAAACCTACGGCTAACGTAAAAAATAATATGAAGATTCTGAATTTCATAGTCTAATATTAGAAAAATCTAGGCGTATCAATTTGTTTTGGTTTTCCTTTTAAGCTCTTACTACTTCCACCAGAACCATCTCCCCTACCCAAATAAAACTTAAGAATAACCTCGTGTGAACCACTGCTGAATTCACCTAATGGAGTTGTGTTGTAATCATACGAATAACCAATAAAACTGCCATTGGTTATTTGAAAACCTACAAGTCCGCTTACTGCGCTACCTAAACGGTAAGAAGCACCTAAGGTGAACTTATCGTTATACATGAAGTTAGCACTTAGGTTCGTGTTTAACGGCGCACCGTTAATATAGTTCAGCAAAAATGCTGGCTTGAACTTTAGGGTTTCGGAAAAATCAAAAACATAACCCCCGATAAAATTGAACTGCAATTTATCTTCTATAATTGTAGCCACATCGTCATTATAGATTCCATCTGTAAGGAAATTAGGTATTGACGCTCCCAAATACCAGATATCATCCTCGTATAAAAAGAAACCTGCACCTATAGTGGGATAAAATTTTGAAATGGTTTCTCTACCTAAAATTGGTTCCCCGGGATTTTCGAACGTACCCTTTGAAAAATCTACATTCAAAAATGAACCTCCCGCATCCATACCAAAGGAAAGCTTTGCTTTGTCCGAAACATTAAACTGGTATGAATACGCTACTTCTACATAAGTCTGCGTAGATGGCCCCAGCTGATCGCTGATAATATTAAGACCTAATCCTGTCTTCTCATTTGCAAAGGGTATGTTCGTTCCCAAGCGGATGGTTCGTGGCGTACCTTCAACATCTAACCATTGTGCACGATATGAAGCCGCAATTTCCGGATTCTGAACCGAGCCCACATAACCTGGGTTAAAACTACCTATATTATACATATACTGGGTATACTGAGGTTCTTTCTGCGCAAAACTATTTGCCGAAATGAACAATACACCTATAGTGAAGCAGATGTAACCGTAAAAGGATTTTAATGTTCTATACTGCATTATCCGAATTATCTTATAAGCTGAATCCAGCCTTTTTTAGTAGTATTTGTATCAAGGCCTTCTAACTCTTCTTGTAAGGTTATATTTAGAATATAGAAATATGTACCATCAGGTGACTGTTTACCTTCCCACATTCCGTCCCAAATAACATCATCGGTCATTTGATCACCCTCAAAAACCACTTTTCCGTATCTATTGAAAATTTTAATATCGTAGACTAGATCTATAGGGGTTGATTCAAACTGTTTGTTAATTCTAAGTACATCATTAGTACCATCGTTATTAGGTGAGAACTGATTAAATACAATTCCTAATTCCGCATCACTTCTTTCTGAGACATTTACAACTGCCGTAGCTACATTATTTTCATATTTATCTTCGCTATCAACTGGAGAGGAACGTATGATTTCTGCTGTATTTTCAAACAGACCTGCTATTGGAAGCCCTACTCTAATTTCAAGAATAGCAACTTCATTTTTAATGAGCTCGGGTATAACCCAAACTCCCGTTTCTGGTGAATATTCCCCTTTATCCGCAGAATTACTTATATAAACAAAACCACTATCTGTTCGTGTAGAAATAGTATCCCGTACCTGAATATTAGAAATGGCATCTTCATTTGAAATGTTGGTTATCTTTATTGTAAAGATGACCTCTTCTCCTACTAATGGATTTACTCTCTCCAGATTATTGAAAGGACTTCTGATGCTTAAGGTATCTTCTTCTTTAACGATCCTTGCAAACTTCTCTAAAGCCAAATCTATACCTTCCGGAAGGTCTATATTCAAAGTAACCTCAGAAGTATCATTGTCAGGATTACTATCTACTGGAAACGATTGCAATAATTCCGCTACGTTAGTATACGGACCTCCTTCTAAAACACCAACCGTAATAGTCAACGTTTCCGTACCGTCTGCCGGAATTTCAGCAATTGTCCATTCGCCGGCGGCCAAATCATAACTACCATCCGTAGCGCTGTGTGATTTGTATTCAAAGCCCGTTTCGAGCATCTCTCCAACAGTAACATTACGAGCAACCCTATCGGATAAATTATTTACGGTTAAAGTAAAAATAACTTCATCTCCCGCAACGGCCTCTTGTTTATCTACGGTTTTTACTACTTCAAGATCAATAGGTGTAGGATCACAGTTTGCATTATTGATATCTGGATCACAAGCATCTAGTGGATTAGTTCCATCAATTTCTTCCTGTCCGTCCGTAATACCATCTTCATCCGTATCACAAAGTCCGTTTGAATTATCCGGTATACAGGCATTGTTGTTACCAGGGTCCGCTTGATCCATTACACCATCACTATCGGTATCCAGCACACTAGACTCTAAAGCATCTATTATACCATCTCCGTCTTCATCCAAAGGATTTGTGGGATCATCTCCTACTTCCTCTCCGTCACTTATACCATCACCATCACTATCCGCATTATTTGGATCAGTGCCAAGGTTAGATTCCAGCCCACCTAACAAACCATCGCCATCATCATCCGTATCACAACTGCTAACCGAGATAGTTACCTCGCTTGTGTCATTCTCACAAGGTAATTGGGCATCAGTAGTTGTAAATGTAAACACGTACGTTCCATTAGCTAGACCTTGAAAATCCACAACACTTTCGGCATCAGGAACTACATTGGCCGGACCGGAAGTCCATGCCCATGTACCTGCACTTGCGGTTTCTGAAAATGTAGTATCCAAGTCTAATGTGGTTGTACCAAATGCAGCATCATTACAAGACGATCCATTTTCTGGACTTCCCGTATTTACAGGAGGTAAAATAACAGCATCTACTTTGATGCGAGGCGATTTACAAGTATTGGCTACTGCCTCTACGTAATAGGATGTTGTGCGTGTTAAAGCACTAACAGTGAAGTCTGACCCTGTTCCTAATGAGGCACCGCCTGTTGCTCGTGAATACCAATTAATAGTTGCATCTAGTGTTGCCGTAGCACTTAACACAACTTCTCCCGGACCACATCTAGTATCTCCGGATGGAGTCCCGATAATCTCTGGCGTTTCGTTTTGAACCAATGTTAATGTTAATGTAGGCCCCTCACATTTTTCCACTGTATCATAATAAAATGCATAATAAGTCCCTGGTAAAGGATCATTAATCTGATTGTTAGGAACAGGGCTTTCTATAGGATCATTTGAGTTGAACGCCCATCTTAACACGGTACCGGCCGGGGCATCACCCACAATATAATCATTTAATGAAGTTGTAATGTCATCACAAAAAGTACGCGTTATTGTTGTATCTAAAGTAGGAGGTACTTTGGCTGCACATTTATTACAATCATCAACCTTGATAGTTACTGATTTAGATTCGTTAACACAGGGATCTACAGCTCCCGTAGTTGTATACGTAAACACATAATCCCCTTTCGCTTGTCCTTCAAAATTGACAACATTATCCGCACCTATAGTTGGTGTAGTACTACCAGGAACTGTTCCAACGGCCCAAGCACCTGCCGTTTGACCAGAAATTATTGTATCAAGGTCTAAACTATTAACACCTAAAGTGGCATCTGCATTATTACATAACGGCGCAGCGGGTGGGGTAATGGTACCTGCCGATGGTGAACTACTTTGTGTTATAGTTAAAGTTGCAAAGTTTTCACTAGCGCAATTATTAGGTTCGTCCCAGAAAAAAGCATAGTAAGTTCCTGGTTCACTTACAGGGCTATCATCTATTCTAGAAGTCCAATCAGATTGAAGTAGTAAATCTGTATTGTTGGTGGTCCATATTAAGAATGCACCTGTAGGTCTAGCTCCATCGTAATAATTATCCAATCCTACAGTAAAATCATCACAAAAAGCATCTGTAGTTGCATTCAATACTGGAGCAGCAACACCAGCAGCACAATCATTATCTTCAATAGTAACGGTTCGTTGGGCTATTGCCGTTTGAACGTAGTTAAATTGTGTAGTATTACTAGGATTTCCTAATGTTAACGTAACGGTTTCATCAGGCTCAGTAATAGCATCATCAACTGTTAAAATATTCAATGCCCTCGCCAAGGTTGCAGTTGCCGCTGGTGGACTTGAAGGAAAAGTAAACGTCGCCTGACCTTGAGTGGTAAAATCATCTGTAATTGTTGCACTACCCCCTAAAGTGTAAGGTATTGTAATTTCTGTTCCTGTAGCATTAACCTTATCCAACCTAAGCACGTATCGTCCTCGAACAGTACCTTCCTCTGCCGCATCAGCCTCTGTGGTCGTAAGCGTAAAAGTACCTACATCATTATCTGCAATAGTAAACGTAACCGAATTTGAAGCGGTTATGGTTCCATTGGAAACATTGGTAATGGTAACAATAATAGTTTCATCAAGCTCAATAAGTTCATCATCAAATATATTAACATCAACAGTCACACTTGGTTTAGCAAGAGTTAAATTATACGTTTTGGTAAGCGTCTGGAAATCATCCGTTTCCGTAGCAGTTCCCGTTACACCTATAGTAACGGCTGTGGCAAGAAAGCCTCCTGTTCTACTAATCGTAAAAGAACTACCGGCACCTCCTTCCGCTGGTTCTCCAGGCGCTCGGGTAATAGAAGTTTGCTGAGCATTGGACACAGAGCCAACACACAAGAACAAAAACAATAGGAGAATAATACCTTTACCTTGAATTCCTAAACTATGGGTAAAGCAAGCTTTTTTCTTTTTCAATTTCATAACTGTCCTTTGAACAAAAATTCAAATTCACAGCAAATAAAGTAGGTCGTGGCTAAATGGGCGTCAATATTACTAAAAAAATCGTCCACAACCGTAATTTTAGGGTTAAATCAAGGTTTTATGGACGAACTACATCATATACGGATAAAACATCAACTTGGGATATCTGCCGACTGACTTTTTGCCTCAGGCGCTATCTTTCTAACTAGGCCTTGAAGTACTTTTCCTGGCCCCACCTCAATAAACAAAGAGGCTCCGTCTTTTACCATATTTTCTACACTTTGTGTCCATTTTACAGGGGCCGTAAGCTGAGAAATAAGATTCTTCTGAATTTCCGTTGCATCTGTCACGGCAACCGTAGTTACATTTTGATATACAGGACAATTGGGTACGGCAAAATTTGTATTCTCTATTGCTGCCGCCAATTCTTCCCTAGCCGGCTCCATTAAAGGTGAATGGAACGCACCGCCCACAGGAAGCACCAAAGCTCTTCTGGCACCTGCTTCTTTCATATTCACACAGGCTGCTTCTATAGCTTCTACTTCTCCAGAAATCACCAATTGTCCAGGACAGTTATAGTTTGCAGCAACCACGACACCCGGTGTCTCATTACAAATTTTTTCAACCAAAGCATCTTCCAATCCCAAAACCGCAGCCATTGTACTAGGTTGAAGTTCACAAGCTTTCTGCATTGCTAAAGCGCGCTGTGAAACCAATTTCAACCCATCTTCAAAACCTAAGGCCCCATTAGCTACCAAGGCTGAAAACTCACCCAAGGAGTGGCCTGCAACCATATCCGGCTTAAAGCTGTCCCCCATAACTTTACTTAAGATAACGGAGTGCAAAAATATGGCCGGCTGGGTAACCTTTGTTTGTTTTAAATCTTCAGGAGTGCCCTGAAACATGACATCCGTAATTGAGAAACCAAGAATATCATTTGCTTTTTCAAACAATTCTTGAGCTAAGGGATATTTTTCGTACAGGTCTAAGCCCATACCTACAAACTGCGCTCCTTGACCAGGAAATATATATGCGTTCATTCTTATCAATTTTTAATGCCTGCAAAAATAACAAATTAAGTTCAAGTCCCAAGTACAGTACTTACTCTTTGAACCAACTTGAATACATTACATAATTATTAGCAATACGGTCTATTTCTCCCGAACTTAGTTCAGGACTAATATCCTTTATCTTTTTCGCAGGTGTCCCTGCAAATATAGTCCCTGAAGGCACATGTGTACCCTTTGTAACTACGGCACCAGCTGCAATAATACTATTACTTTCTATAATACAATCATCCATTACAATACTTCCCATACCAATAAGAACATTGTCATTTAAAGTACACCCGTGTACGATAGCGTTATGACCTATTGACACATTGTTACCTATAGTAGTGGGAGATTTTTGATACGTACAATGTACTATTGCCCCATCTTGGACATTTACTTTGTTCCCCATTTTAATAAAATGTACATCTCCTCTTAAAACGGCATTATACCAAATACTGCATTGGTCACCCATATTTACATCACCAACAATTGTTGCATTTTCCGCAATGAAACAATCCTTACCGAACTGAGGTGTTATCCCCTTTATAGTTTTTATCATCCTAGATTTGTTTTATCTATTTCTAAACTTTTTAAAAATACGCCAAAAAGTCCTTTTTCTTTGAAGCCGATACCAACAGCTCCTTCCCATTTGAAACGACTACGCTACCTCCTTTGCCCTTTCTGTACTTGACAACCTCATCTACATTTACCAAATATGATTTGTGGATGCGTGCAAACGAAAAGTCCGCCAATGCTTCTTCAAAATACTTTAAAGTTTTACTTACTAAAATCTTCTTGTTCTCTAGATAGATTTCGGTATAGTTATCATCTGCCTTACAGTAAAGAATATCGGTAACATCAATGACTTGGAAACCGTCTTGCTGTGGCAGGGTTATTTTACCTTGAACGGATTTCAAATTTGGTTGCAATAGTTTATCCTCAAGTTCATTTTCCTTTTGCTTGATTATCTGTACATAACTTACAGCTTTTATCAACTCATCTATATTTATGGGCTTCATGAGGTAATAGGCGGCATGATGATTTAAGGCATCCATTGCATACTTATTATAAGCCGTCACAAAAACAGTTTCAAAAGTACGGTCCGGCAATTGATCTAATAGGTCAAAGGCATTGCCAAATGGCATTTCTACATCCAAAAAAACAAGATCCACTTCATATTTCTCAATAAGCTCTAGACCTTCCTGAATAGATGCCGCCTCACCCACTAAATTTACATCAGAACAATACTTACCTAAATAATTGCGTAATATTTCGCGGCTGTTGGCTTCGTCTTCTACAAGTACGGCGTTTAATTTCATAGTAGGATTTTTAGTTGGACAGAACCTCAATAATCTTTAATCTTTTTGTAAAATAAAAAGCACTTTGGTACCGGTGCCATCCGAACAAAGATCAGAAATGGTTACGTCTACCTTATTTTTATACATATTATTTAAGATGGCGATTCTTTTTTGGATGTTTCCCATTCCTTTCGATTTTTGTTTCTTTTGATTCTGAGTTTTCAGTTGGGCGGATTTTTTTCTTCCTATACCATCATCTGTAATCGTAATTGCAATAGACTTTGTTCCTCTTGGTGTAACCTCTACTCTCAAAAGTCCCTTTTCCTCCTTATAGCGAAGTCCGTGCCAAATAGCATTTTCAATATAAGGCTGAAGTAACATAGGCGGAATCTCAAAAGAAGAGATAGTAATGTCTTTATCTATATTCAACTCATAATCAAACTTATCAGGAAAACGGGAGTGTTCTAGCTTCACATATAGCTCTAGCTGTTCTAATTCTTTGGCAAGCGGAATAAAATCTTCCTCCGAATTTTCCAGTACCGAACGCATTAACGTGGAAAACTCGCTTAGAAACCGATTTGCACTTCGCTCATCGTTCTTGGCTATAAAATTATTGACCGAATTGAGTGCATTGAAAATGAAATGTGGATTCATCTGTGATCGCAACGATTTTAATGCCAATAGATTATTGGCCAGTTTTTGTTGCTGATTACTTCTATAAAAGAAAAATGTGGCCAAGCCCAGCAGAATCATCCCAAAAATAAGGGAATAGATAATCCATTTTTGGCGTTTATTATTTTCCTGAATCAATTGCTGTTCCGTAAGTGCCAAATCATATTTACTCTGCGAAAGTTCCCTTTCTTGCTCGAGACCTGAAATACGATTCTGTTTGGAAGAAATTTCACGGTTAAATCTGGCGGCCCTGGATATTTCCTGTTCCTTACGCACATACAAAGTATCTACCAAGGAGACATAATTTCTGTAGGTCTCAAAAGCTTTGGGATAATCGCCCTTATATTCAAAAACTTCAGAAAGTTTTCTTGTTGCATCTTTTTGAACTACCAAATCATTCTCAAAATCTGCCTCTACAATACTTTCTTTTAAATACGGAATTGCTTCATCGTACTTATCTTGGGCTATATAGGCATTTGCAATTTTATAATTGATCCGTTGGGAAGTAATAGAATCAAATTCACCTCTTGCTTCCCTTTTAGTCGTTCCTGCTTTTGGGAGCGTCTTTAATTCATTGAGACTCTTTTTCCGTAATTCTATTTCTGCTCCGTATTGACTCTTTTGATTGTAAAAATCCGCTACCTTTTCCTTTTCCTGAACAGCGCGTTTAGGTTCTAGATCTTCGGTAAGTTTTAAAGAGCTATTATAATATGCTCCTGCTTCTACCAATTTGTCATCCTGTGCATAGGTGTCGGCTATCTTAGAATTTAAGTCAGCTAATTTTGGGGTTATTTGATTTTTTCTAGCAACCAAGATTCCCTCCTCATAAAAAGCTACAGCCTTCCCAATAAGCCCCAAACCTCTATAAGCATCCCCTAAACTCTCATTTAACCGTACTTTTTGATAAGCATCCAGACCTTCTATTTTCAATAATGGACTTAATTCTTTCTCTGCTTCCGAATATTGTTTATTAAGAATGAACACCTCCGCTAAAAGAAGTGTTGTTCGTGTAGACTTATTGGCTTCTAAAGCATCCTTATAATTGGTAATTGCCAAATCATATTGATGGTGATAGCGATACACCTCTCCCAAAGCGACAAGAGATTCCGAAAGCAGCTTTTTATCTGCCTGCTTCCCAAGCACGGCAATAGAATTGGTGATATAATCAATACTTCGTTCAATATTAGACTGCTTAAACGTATTGGCCGAATCCAAATAAACCTGATGCAGATTGCCTTGAGGCTTGGCCATCTTACTGCGACCAACCTCCCTTTGCGCCCAAGAGTTCATTGTGGAGCATCCTACAAAAAGGATAAACAGTATGTAGCGAATTGATAGCATCTAATTAATTGTACAACGTAAACTTAGTTCAATTATGCGGCACTAAAAAACCGTCTTTTGACCTATTTTGCTAGAAAAACATCCTTTATTTAGGCTTTACGCAATCAAAAGGACCGTTCCCTCTTTTAAAACGCCACTTCCCTCAAAATAGGTTTTACACGAATTAAGTTGATTCTACTTTTACCTTATCAAAAAAAACAGAAACAAATTAACAGCCTCTCAACAGAGCTTAAAAAAACTAAATATGAAAAACACAAGAAAGATTTTAGGATTAACCCTTATGTCACTGGCATTAACCAGCATGTACGGTTGTGAAAATAAACCTAAAAAAACAACTACCGAACCTGTTCTGGCACAGGTTTTCACTCCTATAAATAATAAAGCACCAAAAAACAACACGGTTAAAATCGCATTGTTATTAGACACTAGCAACAGCATGGACGGACTCATTAACCAAGCAAAATCTCAGCTTTGGGATATTGTAAACAAGTTTACTTATGCTAAATGTGGTAATGAGCAGCGACCGGAATTACAAATTGCCCTTTATCAATATGGAAACGACAACCTATCTTCTAGGGAAGGCTATATTCAGCAAGTATTGAATTTTAGCGGAGATTTAGATGAGATTTCTGAGAAGTTATTTTCTTTAACCACCAATGGAGGTGAAGAGTTCTGTGGAGAGGTCATTCATACCTCCTTGAAACAACTCAATTGGGGAGAAAACCCAGATAACCTCAAGATGATATTCATTGCAGGAAACGAACCATTTACCCAAGGAAAACTCAACTATAAAGATGCCGTCACCAACGCAAAAGAGAAAGATATTGTTGTCAATACCATTTTCTGCGGGAACTATGAGCAAGGTGTTAATTCTGATTGGAAAAACGGCGCCACTTTAACGGGTGGAGAATATATAGCTATTGACCATAATAAAAAGATTGTTCATATAGATACCCCTTATGACGATGTAATTATTCAACTAAATTCTAAATTGAACAAGACCTATATTTCATATGGTGCATTGGGCAATGCCAAGATGGAACAACAACGCTCGCAGGATCATAACGCATATGAATTAGAAGAAGCGGTTGCTGTAAAAAGAGCGGTAAGCAAAAGCTCTAGACTTTACAACAATAAAAAATGGGATTTAGTAGATGCCTCTGATGATTCCTCTTTTGATATTGCCATGGTAGAAGAAGATGAGCTTCCCACAGAATTAAAAGGAAAATCAAAGGTTGAAATGGAATCTTTTATTCAAGAGAAAAAAACGGAACGAAGCAAAATTCAAAGTGAAATTCAAACATTGAACGCGAAACGTGAAAAGTTCATTGCCGAAAAACAAAAAGACGGCCAAAAGGGAGAGCTAGAGAACGCCATGTTGAAAGCTATTCAAAAGCAGGCGGCCAAAAAAGATTATAAATGGGAAGAATAACATCAACCTATCTAAAAGCAAAAAGCATCCCGTACTATGGGATGCTTCTTTATGTATTATTATGACAACTTACTGCGCTGCAGGACAATAACAATCGTACTTACGTTCTTTTTGACCAAAATCATAACCCAACGTTATTTGGTGAAATCCACCACTGTCAAAACGAATGTCGCCGGTCTGATAGGAGTAATTGTATGAAACCATAAAATTCCCAACGTTAGCTCCTATAATAGGAGTAAATAACTGCAAACGCTGCTCTCCAAAGCTATCTGCTGTTGCGAACTGAGCTCCTTCAAAACTTCTTCGATAAGACAACCCTCCCCAAATGCGACCAAAATCTACATCTTTGTAAACCTTTGCATTCAGATCAACAGACTTTTCTTTTGTAAACTCACTCATCTGAAATAAAATTGAGGGTTCTAATTGCCATTCCTGTTTCCCGAATATATAACCCACAGAAAAAAGATACCTCCGTAGATTATCGATTACGGGAATATTATCATTTCCTTTTCCATAACGATAAAGGTTACGCTCACTACCCAATAAATTAGTAATAGCAACATGAGCATAAAACTCCATTAAATTGTATGAAAAACCTAAATCTATATTAAAATAACCTTCACTCAATTTTATACCTGAAATAGCATCATCCACCGTGTCTGAACGAAATTCAGATTCGTCCAAACTACTTTGTAGATAGGTAGGACTTAAACCAAATGACAATTGATTTAAATTTCTGCCGTCACCACCCAATTTTAAATGATGGGCATATGTAACCTTTACTCCTGTTTGTGAGTGGTAACCGTTAGCATCATTAAAAATGATAGCTCCCACTCCACTATTACTTTCTCCAATTCTAAAATTGGCGTTTATGGTCTGTAAATTTGGAGCATCATCTACGTCAAACCATTGCATTCTTGCTGTAGCTCTTATTTTTCCTCCTTCACTGATACCAGCCATTGAAGGATATACGAGGTAATAATTGTCGGATAAATAATCAAAATATACAGGTATACCCTCTTGTGCGGTAGATTGAATTGCAAAGGAGAGGGATGCAAGTAAGAGCAGTAAACGGTATTTCATCTGTTGGATATAGAGGATGATTATTTTATCGACTAAATATAAGGTATAACGGTTGAAACGCAACATTATTATATAGACAAATCAATACGGACTGTTCAAAAATAGGTTGTATTTTTACAAAAATTTTGACACCATGAAGGAGTATACGATTACGGTTGTTAAAACCAACAACCCTGCGATTCTAAAATTTGAGACGAATCACTTTTTAACCAAAAACAAGAACTACGAGTTCAAAAATATAGATGAAGCCAAAATATCACCTTTGGCCCAGCAACTTTTTTACCTTCCTTTTATAAAGACAGTATATATCTCCGGTAATTTCATAGGCCTAGAGCGTTTTGATATTGTTGAATGGGACGATGTTAAAGACGAAGTTGCCCAGCAGTTGGTTGAGTACTTAAATGCAGAGGAGCCCGTTGTTAACGAGGAAGAGGAAACAACTAAAAAAGTAGCTATTACGGTTTACGCAGAGGTTACTCCCAACCCATCTGTAATGAAGTTTGTAGCTAACAAACCTATTGTACCTGCAGCTTTTGAATTCAAAAATATAGATGAGGCTAAAAATTCGGAATTGGCCAAACAGCTATTTAATTTTCCATTCGTAAAAGAGGTTTTCTTTGACCTTAATTATGTTTCTGTTAGCAAATATGACGTTGCTGAATGGGAAGATGTTACTATGCAATTACGTGAACACATACGTGAATATCTTGCGGATGGTAACGAAGCCGTTTCTGAGAGCGCTATTGCAAAAAGCAAAGAAGATGCTAATGAAGGCGCAGTACCTTCACAAACCGTAGCAGATCTTGACGACACTTCTCAACAAATTGTAGATATTCTTGAGGAATATGTGAAGCCTGCAGTTGCAAGTGACGGTGGTAATATCTTATTTCAATCATACGAGGAAGAAAGCAAAACTGTTAATGTTATTTTACAAGGAGCCTGTAGCGGATGTCCTTCTTCTACCTTTACTTTAAAGAACGGTATTGAGACGATGCTTAAGAATATGATAGGGGACAAAGTTAATGAAGTTGTTGCCGTGAACGGTTAATGAACTAATTTTTATAGTTATAGAATCAAAAGACCTGTCCAATATTTTCGTAATTTGTAAGAAACTATAAAATAAACACAATTATTATGGCAGTTCTAAAAGTTATTGAAGTATTGGCTAATTCTGACAAAGGTTGGGATGACGCAGCAAAACAGGCAGTTGAACAAGCTTCTAAATCCGTGAAAAATATCAAATCTGTTTACATTAACGAGCAAAGTGCTACGGTCAAGGATGGTAAAATGGATAATTACCGTGTGAACGTTAAAATTACTTTTGAGGTAAAATAGACACTTAAGAATTTTTTAGAAAAGCGTTGCAATGATATTTGCAGCGCTTTTTTTTACTCCTAAATCTATTGAAAAGTATATATCGCCTATTAAAACACTATGGATTTCTATTGCGTTTTGGGCACATACGCACAAAGTGTTGACGCATTCCGTTTTTATACGACCCATTAACAATAGTTTAATGGTTTCAGCTTGACTGAGCCCCCTGTAATTAGTATGTTACTAACCTAAACAATTTAAGTAATGGAAGAATTTGCAAATTATCAAGAACATATAGACAAAGCCATAGATTGGGCATGGAACATATTACCAGACCTGATAATGGCGCTCATCATACTAGTCATAGGATTATGGATAGTGCGCTTTATTAATAAAATGGTACGTAAATTTTTTGAAAAGAAAGATTACGACTTAGCTTTAGAAAGTTTTCTACAGAGTTTTATTAATATAGCGCTAAAGGTTTTACTTTTTGTTTTGGTTATCACCCAATTGGGAGTCAAATCATCATCACTAATTGCCATTATAGGTGCAGCTGGTCTGGCCATTGGTTTGGCTCTGCAGGGATCACTTTCCAATTTTGCCGGTGGTGTCCTTATTCTCCTTTTTAAACCTTTCAAAATCGGAGATTTTATTTCGGCTCAAAATGTAGATGGAACAGTAAAAGAGATAACCATTTTCTATACAAAACTCTCTACATTCGGTAATCAATTGGCAATTATTCCTAACGGACAATTATCTAACAATAATGTGGTAAACTACAGCGCCATGCCTACAAGACGCGATAATATTAAAGTTGGTATAGGCTATAGTTCTAATATTAAAGTTGCCAAAGATATTATGCTTGATATCTGTGCGAAAAATGATAACGTATTAAAAGACCCTAAGCCTGAAGTTTATGTTGACGATTTAGGCGATAGTTCTGTTAATCTTAGTTTACGGTTCTGGGCAGAGAATTCCGTTTTTTGGGCAGCTCACTTCTTTATATTAGAAGAAACAAAAAGAAGGTTTGACGAAGCCGGAATTGAAATACCATTCCCACAACGGGATTTAAATTTGAAAGGTCAAACCCTAAAGGCATAGACTATATCGGAAACAGATTTACTTTTTTTTCTTCTGCTGAAGAATAAAGTCTTTTAAATAATAAGGTTCAAAGTAGGCGACATCTTCAAAGTTGCCTACTTTGAATTTTTTGTATGATAGCTGAGCCATTTCATTAGCGGAAGGCACAACCGTGGTATCAAAACTCAGGTTAGGATGCGATAATAACGTTTTGCATTTTTCGGCGCCGTTTCCCACTAAAATTACCTTTCCTTTTGCTAAAAATTCGGCGAAAGAATTTTCATCTATAATTTCTGCTTCCGTAGCTCTCATTTCATCTTTATCCATGTTAAATACTGCGGAATACACTTCCATACGGCGTGCATCTAAAACAGGAATGATATAATCTACATCTTTTGATGTCACCTGTGCGGCCATGCTACTTAACGTAGCAATAGAAATTAAAGGAATATTTAAAGCAAAGCATAACCCTTTGGCTGCCGAAACCCCAATACGAAGTCCTGTATACGAGCCCGGACCTTTACTCACGGCAATAGCATCTAACTCGGAAATATCCATATTTACTTCCCTCAACACTTCTTGAATAAAAATGTGTAATTGTTCCGCATGTGAATAATTAGGGGTATCATGCTCTTTGATAGCCAAAATACGCCCTTCTTTAGCTATACTGACCGAACAGTTGGTCGTTGCTGTTTCTAAGTTTAAGATTATACTCATAAGGCTGCAAAGATAAGTGAGAAGATTAAAACTCACAGATAAAAATACCTGCTCGATTTTACACCGAACAGGTTTCCATGTATCACTTTATTCTGTACTATTTCAATTCTAATGGCAGCCCAAAATAGAATTCAAGTACTTTTAGTCTAAAAATATAATCATACTTGGTTCTGATCAATTCAGCTTCCGCATTATCGACCCTAGATTGCGCCTGACTAAAGTCAAATGCGTTCATGAGTCCTACATCATAACGCTCTTTAGAATAGTCATACGCCAAACGCCTTGCATCCAAAGTCTTTTGAGCGGCATCATAGGCCTTTGCAAAACTGGTAACGTCAACGTACGCCTGATTGATATCGGTTTCTAAATTCAATTTATCCTGTTCTAGTTGTAGTTTGGCTTTCTCTACATTTATTTTAGAACGCTTAATATTATTTTTAACGGCAAAGCCATTAAAAATCGGAATATTCAATTGAGCCCCGTATGATATACCATCATTAATCCACAATTGATTTGCAAAACTTTCCGCTGGTACTAGAGTACCCGTAGTACTATCAAATCCACCCTGATCGGAATACCTGGTATTGTAATTGAAAAAAGCTCCTAGTGTTGGATATATAGCTCCCTTTGCAATATCAAGATCTTTCTCAGCTAAATCTATACTGGATTGTGAGAATTTAATGTCGTTTCTAAAACTTAGAGCTTCTGCAAAAATTTCTTCAGGAGATTTATTTCGTACTTCAGAAGGTGGCACTTCAATATCTGCATCTAGCACGTCAAAATTCTTATAATCGGTTATCTGTAGTAATTGTGCCAAGTTAATTCGTGATATTAAAACTTGATTTTCCGTATTTACAATTTGCTGATCTAGAGTTGCTAATGTAGCTTCAATCTCCAGTAAATCCCCGTTAGGCAATACTCCAGCGTTTACGAGTTCCTTAGATCTTTTCAAATCTTGTTCAGACACGGCAAATTGTGCTTTAAAAACCTTTAAAGTTTCCTTATTGGATAGTATTTGCAAATACGCATTGGCCACCATTAACCGAATATCATCTTTTAAGTCATCTAAGCGATATTGATTGGATATCTCATTCAATTTTGCACGATTTAAACGATGGAGATTACGCAAACCATCAAAGAGCGTCAAAGAAGACGTAAGCCCCCCACTTGCACTCAAAATAGTTGTAGTTACCGGTTGATTCGTAGTGGGATCAAAAGAAAGACCTGTACTACCTGTAACACTAGATGAAGCATTTAAAGCCGGCAACATTGCACCTACTGCATCCGATTTATCTATTAACGCATTCTGCAAGTCCAATTCGTACTGTTCTACCGACAGGTTATGTTCTACTGCGTACTCCACGCATTCCTGCAGTGTCCAATTTTTCTGCTGTGCGCTAACCGCCCCAATAGAAAAGAGGAGCAATAATGCTGTTAGTTTAAAATTCATTTTGTGATTTTTTGATTATGATTGATGATTGTTACTCTTCTTTATCGGCCTCTTCCTCTTCTTCGTCTTCTCCCTTTTTAATAGGCTCCGTTTTACTCCAAACCTTCACTTTATCGGACTCTGTTAAACCCGAAACGATTTCAACGTTTACGCCATCTGAAATTCCTATTTCAATATCTTTTCTTTCGAACTCCTGGTCACCAGTTTCAACCTCTACATAAGGCTCATCTGTCTTTTTATCAAATTGCAATAATGCCTCTGGTATAACCAAAACATCATCTTTTTTCTCCAAAACCAGTGAAGCGTTGGCGCTATATCCGGCTCTAATAAACACATCGTCCTTAACCTCTACATCTCCTTCTATTTTAAACTGTACCGCGCCTGTTTCTTCAATTCCTTTGGGAGCAATGAATCGTAATTTAGCATCCAATTCAGCACCTTCTACAGCACCCAAACTGATTTTTAAAGGGGTACCTACTTCAAGTTTGGCAACTTCGCCCTCATCTACCTTACCTTCAAAAATCATCTTGCTTAAATCGGCAATAGTTGCAATGGTGGTGCCGTCATTAAAGTTGTTGCTCTCAATAACCTGATCACCTTCTTCAACTGGGATTTCTAGAATGGTGCCATCTACAGTTGCCCTAATGTTAGTATTTGCACTTGTAGAACCACCTGCAGAACCTTGACGGATAATCTGGTAATCTGCCTTGGAATTATCCAACTCTTGTTTTGCTTGGTCATACTGCAATTGCAAGGTGTTAAAATCCTGACTAGATATCACCCCTTTATCAAAAAGCGATTTGTTTCTGTTGTACTCTATCTGAACATTATTTAGTGCTAACTCTGCATTCCTTACCCTACCCCTAGACTGGTTTAGAGCCTGCTCATTAGGCACTACTTTAATTGTAGCAATTAATTCACCGGACTTTACCTTTTGGCCTTCCTCCATGTAAATCTTTTGTATAATACCCGAAATCTGTGGCTTAATTTCAACCTCATCTTCAGGAACTACCTTACCTGTAGCTACCGTTTTCTTTTCTATATCCGTTTTAAAAGGCTGTTCTGTTTCATAAGTAATAGCATCTTTACTATTCGATTTTATAAAAAAGGCCGCGGCCCATAAAGCGCCTAGCACCAAAATACCAATTAAGATATATTTTACAATCTTGTTCATTTTTCAGGTGTATTTGTTGTCTATTGGTTTTGTTGTTTTCCGTTTTGTTACAAAATTCTCTATTATTCTTCCCTAAGGGCATCAATTGGTTTTATACTCACCGCTCTTTGCGCAGGTATCAGTCCTATTAAAGTACCAAGAACTACCATAATCACTAACGCCCCAATTACATAGGGTATAGGCACTGTGGGATTAGTATACGGGAAGTCTATATCTTGGGTAGCACTACTAATTCCTGCCAATGCCAATGCTCCCAAAATAATACCCATGATACCCGCAATAACAGTCAAGAAGACCGATTCTAATATAATCTGATTACGTACCTCTGCAGGTGTCGCCCCTAAAGCTCTTCGTACCCCAAGTTCCTTGGTTCGTTCTTTTACCGAAATGAGTAAAATGTTACCAATACCTATGACGCCCGCCAATATGGTGGCGATACCAACAATCAACGAAAGAAAGGTTATACCATCTGCAAAGCCCACAATTTTATTAAACTGCTCCCCTAGGTTGAAAGACCCAAAAGCACGATCATCATCCGGGTGCACATGATGCAGGTTTTTTAAAAGGCTTTTAATATTCTCCTCTACTTTAATCACATCTACATTGTCATAGGCCGCAATTGAAAACCATCCCACATTATCGCCTGTATTGTATAATTTTTTAAAGGTCGAAAATGGAATGAAAATATCTCCATCTCCCCCAAAACCACCACTTGGCTCGTATTTATGAACTCCAATTACTTGAAAATAAACATCATCAATTTTAAAATAACCACCAATAGGGTTTTCGTCCTTATCAAAAAGTTCTTTCTGCGTCCGTTCTCCAATTACAGCAACTTTTCTTGACTGAGCAATATCCTCATCATTGATAAACCTGCCACCGTCATAGATTTTTTTAGGTGCAATTTTGGTAAAAGCAGGAAAATCCCCAAATAGCGAATAGCTACCCGTCTTATTATTTCTACCAATATTGGCAGGTGGAGTACCAAAAAAACCGCGGACATTTCTTGGTGCTATAAATTCTACTTCCGGGATACGATTCTGGATCATTACCGCATCATCTAGCTTTAATTGCATTTGCCTGCCCGTTTTATAGCCTTCATTAGGCATACTGGTATTTTGGCCCCATACAAACATACTATTCCGGGCAATACTCTCAAACATACTTTCAAAACCATTATCCATCCCTTTGGCCGCACCGGAAAGGGCTATATAAATGAATATGCCCCATAGCACGCCTACTACGGTAATAACAGTCCGAATCTTGTTCTTACTGATCGAACCGAAAATCTCTTGCCATGTATTTCTATCGAATATAAAATTCATATTATTCGTCTCTTAAGGCTACAATGGGTTTTATACGGGCCGCACGTCTTGCAGGAACGTAACCCGCAATGGCTCCGAAAATAATAAGAACAATAGTAGCTGAAATCGCTATGCTCATATCTATGTACGGGTTAGTTATAAAAAAGTCTTTCAACTTATCTCCCAAAGAACTTAAAATAACAATTCCGATAAGCATCCCCACAAAACCAGAAACCGTAGTAATAAAAACCGATTCCAATAAAATAGTTCCGATTACAGCTTTTGGTGTTGCCCCAAGTGCTTTTCGTATACCCAGCTCTTTTGTTCTTTCTTTCACCACAAATACCATGATATTACTGATACCGATTATACCGGCTATTATAGTTCCAAAAGCCACAAAGCCCACTATAATCTGCAATACACGCGCAAACTGCTGGTTTTGTTTTAGCTGATCAGCTACGTTTCTAATGAAGATGCCGTTCTGGTCTTTAGGATTGATATATTTTTTAGACCGAATAAATTTGTCCAGACTCTTATCAAAAGCCATAGCACCGGCATATCCAATTTCCGGTTTAAAGCCAACCACAATTTGATTGATTTTATCCGTATTTTTTTCAATTAATTGACGTGTAGTGTAGGGTATAAAAATAATACGTTCCTCATTATCACCTCCATCATCTTGAAACACACCTATTACTTTAAAAGAGCTTCCTCCTACATCAATATATTTTCCCATAGAATTCTTGGCACCAAAGAGATCTTCTTCAACCAAACGACCTATGACCGCATACTTGGTCTTGTTCTTTATATCTTGTGCATTTAAATACCGGCCTTTCATCATGATAGTCATTTCATTGAATTGATGCGAAGGCCCTACTGCTTGAGTTGTATAGCTATTTGATTCGTTCATATAGCTCACCGTATCCTGACGGGTAATTCTTGGGGTAATATACTCTAAGAATAAGGGAAAGTTTTTTTCAATATCGGCCAAATCACTATTGTCAAACTCAATCGTTCTATTGGATTTATAACCTTTATAAGGCATAGTTGTCCTTCCTGGGAAAACATACAGAACATTGGTAGCATCATCACCAAAAAACTCATCAAATGTATTGATAAGACCATTTCCAAAGCCGAAGAGCACCACAAAAATGAGAATACCCAAAGCAACCGTAAACCCCGACAAAAAGGTGCGGAGCTTATTCTTTTGAATCGTCTCGAAAATTTCTTTCCAGTTGTCTCTATTTAACATACTGAGCGGCCCTAACCTGTTCTACCTTTTTATCTTCTACAATTACCCCATCCTTTAAATGCACAATACGTTTACACATATGAGCAATATCTTCTTCATGCGTTACCACAAGTATGGTATTTCCCTCATCGTTAATTTTTTGAATAAGGTCCATTACCTCGTAAGAGGTCTTACTGTCCAAAGCTCCCGTTGGCTCATCTGCCATAAGAACTTTTGGCTCGGCAGCTAAAGCCCTTGCAATGGCAACTCTTTGTTTTTGTCCCCCTGAAAGTTCATTTGGCAAATGACCGGCCCATTCTTTAAGACCTACTTGAGCAAGATATTTTAGAGCCTTCTCTTCCCGTTCTTTTCTAGGTACTTTTTGATAATATAACGGCAAGGCCACATTTTCCATGGCGCTCTTGTAATTGATAAGATTGAAAGACTGAAATATAAAACCTAAGAACCTATTGCGGTACTTGGCCGCTTTTGTTTCGTTCAGGTTTTTAATAGGAACCCCGTCTAAATCATAAGTACCGGAATCTGCCTCATCTAACATTCCCAGAATATTCAGTAGTGTAGATTTCCCTGATCCTGAAGAACCCATAATGGCTACAAGTTCTCCCTCTGCAATACTAAAATTCAATCCTTTTAAAACATGTAATGAGTTGCTACCCATTTTGTAGGACTTGTGAAGATCTTTTATTTCAATCATGGTAGTTTTGTTAATTAGGTTGGAATTCTCAAAACAATATGGCGATAAGACTTGTAAGTTGCCGAATTGTTACAAGATGGACTCCAAATTTTCTGTTAAATAAATAAAATTATCCTTCTTCCTCTTCTTTTTCAATGGCATTCCACACCTTGATTTCATCAGATTCCGTAATACCGGACTTCACCTCAACGTGAATTCCATCGCTAATACCCAATTCAATATTTTTTCTTTCGAACGCCTGGTCGCCGTTTGCAATTTCAACAAAAGGTTTCTTCGTTTTATCATCAAATTGAACCAGAGCCTCTTTAATAGCCAAAACGCTATCTGCCCTTCCTAAAATTACCGATGCATTTGCACTGAGCCCCGCACGAATAAACACAGAATCCTGCTTTTTCATAGTTCCTTTTATTTCAAATTGAATAGCTCCGTTTTCTTCCTTTCCCTTTGGGGCTATATAATCCAAAACCGCATCAAAAGTCTTTCCCTCCAAAGCACCAACTGTAATTTCTAGCGGCAAGTCCTCTTTTATTTTACCTACTTCACTTTCATCTACCTTACCCTCAAAGATCATTTTATCCACATCCGCAATGGCGGCAATGGTGGTACCTTCATTAAAATTGTTACTTTCAATAACTTGGTTGCCTACTTCTACCGGAACTTCAAGAACCATCCCACTCACGGTAGCCCTAATTTGAGTATTTGCAGCATTTCCGTATCCTGTAGTGGTACCTGTTTTTACAATATCATACCTTTTGTTTGCAGCTGCATACGATTGTTTGGCCTGATCATAAGTTACCTCGGCTCGTTCCAGATCTACCTTAGAAATCACTCCTTTACCAAAAAGTCCTTTTTGGCGCTCCAGGTTTCTGAGTTGGTCATCCAAACCTATTTTAGCCTCATCTATATTATTTCTGGCATCGTTAAGCGCATTAAGGTTTGGGACTACTTTTATTCTACAAAGCAAATCTCCCGATTTCACATAGTCGCCACCCTCAACGAACACCTCTTCTATTACCCCGGAAATATTAGGTTTGATCAATACTTCTTCCAATGGTAGTATACTTCCCGTAGCCACTGTTTTCTTAACAATAGTCTTTTTTGATGCTTGTTCTGTTTCATAAACAACTGGGTCCTCGGCGTTTTTTTGATACAGATAATACATAGACCCGCCAAAGGCCACTACTATAAACAAAAGAACAATTCTGGTTACTGATTTTTTCATTTTTATGATTGATTGATGTTATTCTATTTATTTCTACTTAAATCTAAATTAATACTGGATATCATTCGGTTCTGAGTGCATCTATAGGTCTCACTTTTATGGCACTTTGCGCAGGAATAAAACCCGCTAAAAGCCCTGAGAAAATCAGAATAATCAATGCTCCTACAACAACCCCCAAACTAACGCTAGGGTTTACAAACATATCTACTGGGCCACTTATATCCAATAGGGTATTTACACCATAGATAAAAAGAGCTCCCAAAGTTATACCTGCCATTCCAGAGATGATAGTCAAAAAAATGGACTCCATTAAAATTTGCAGCTTAATTGACCATGGGTCTTCACCCAAAGCCCTTCGTATTCCTATTTCTTTTGTTCGTTCCTTAACTACAATGAGCATAATATTACTCACCCCGATTATGCCGGAAAGCAAGACCAAAATCCCAACGAAGTAAGCAATAAAACGTAATGCCCCGAACAAACTTTGCACGCGCTGAAATTGCTCGTACAAATCAAAATGCCCCACAGCACGCTGGTCATCTGGGTGTACTTTATGGCTTTCCTTTACCACACCCATAATTTTATCTTTAAGGCTAGTAATAGAAGTACCATCATTAGCGGTTATTGCCATCCAACCTACATCATTCCCTCGGTTAAAGGCTTGTGAGAAAGTGGTAAAGGGAACAAATATTTGTTTCTGACCTTCCTCACCATCACCATCATTGCTTTTCTTTTTATAGGTACCAACTACCATAAAATTAACGCCCTGTATTTTAATAAATGACCCAAGCACCTCTTCATCTTTATCGTAAAGTCCTGCTCGTACACCTTCACCAATAATAGCTATTTTTCGTTTTTCCTTAATATCATTATAATTCAAAAATCTACCTGAAGTCATGGTCATAGGGTCTTGTTTACTAATTTCAGGGTAATCACCATATACATTGTACGCCCCGGTTTTAATACCTCGCACTACATTATTTGCTCCGTTAAAATCTCCTAATTGATTTCTAGGCGAAATGAATTTTAACTCCGGCACATTATCTCTTATTGACTGTACATCTTCTACTTTAAAAAGAAAACTTCTACCCTTAGGAAGGCCCTTATAAGATTTGGTTGTACTTCTAGACCACATAAACATGGTATTCGTAGAAATATCCCCAAAATCCTGCATAATGCCATTTTCCAGCCCCTTTCCTGCAGACAAGAGCAGTATTAAAATGAATATACCCCAAAACACACCAAAGGCGGTCAATACGGTTCTGAACCAGTTGCTGGTCAGTACTTCCAAAATTTCTTTCCAACGGTCTCTATTGAACATAATTTTATGGTCAGGTTAGTTCAGTTTTATTTTATTCGTCTCTTAAAGCATCAATGGTATGAATATTGGCCGCCCGCCATGCCGGAAAAAATCCGGCTATAGCACCTGCCAAAACCAATACAAACACCGTTGATATAGCCACCGTGAAGTTCACAGAAGGGTTCATGATATAATCCACTTCTATATGTGGTCCTACAAATTCCAACAACCCCATACTGAAAATGAGTCCGGCAAATCCGGAAATGGATGTAATGAAAATAGACTCGTGTAAAATCATACCTACTATGGACCATGGTTTGGCACCAAGTGCCTTCCTGATACCTATTTCTTTGGTACGTTCCCGTACTACGATCAGCATAATATTACTAACACCTACAACACCCGCTATTATAGTGCATATACCTACGAACCAAAAGAACAGTGCAATATTATCCGTAAGACTATAGTAGCGCTTAGCCTCCTCCATGGCACTCCATACAAAAATAGCATTGGTATCTTCCGGATCAACAGTGTGAGTTTCCTGTAAATAAGATTGCAGGTTGTTTTTAAATTTAATTGATTTGGCAACTACCTCTTCAAAATTATCCGAAGGAGGCAAAGTATACGCAAGATTATTCACTCGGTCTCCACCATTAAAAGTACTTTGCGCAGTAGTTACCGGTATGAAGATGCGTTCTTCTTCACGGTCTTCAGTTTCATTGAATATTCCGATTATTTTAAACGGCAAACCCGATATTTTAATGAATTCACCTACGGGGTTCTCTACCTCGGTAAACACATCTTCAGCAATTTTCTTACCAATTATCGCAACCTTAGCCCTAGCGAGCTCATCTTGATGATTTAAGAACCTGCCCGCAAAAATTCTTGCATTTTCAATTAATTGAAATTGTGGAGAAACCCCCTGAACTTGATATACCAATGCCTCATTACCATAGGTAACCGAAACATCGCGAACAAAAACCCTAGGTGATTTAAATTGAATATCATCTTCTAGTAGCCTAGCCGAGAATTCATAATTTGCATTCGTTAGCTGTATATTTCTACCGGGGTTAAGGCCTTTATACTTTTTTGTAGTAGTTCCCGGCCAAACCCAAACACTGGTTGCAGCATCTTGCTCAAACTCATGAGCAATGCCATTGCGAAAGCCTTCGCCAAAACCTAATAGAATAACGAGGATAAATATTCCTGATGCTACGGATAATCCTGTGAGAAATGTTCGCAATTTATTTTTGCGAATAGTATCAAAGATTTCCTGCCACCTTTCGATGTCTAACATGTAGTTGATTTTGATTGATTGATGAGCACGATTGGGGCTATCGTACAACTACAAGACTAGCACGGGGAAGATTTGTTACACTAGAATGCCAAAAAAAATGTTAAACTTCTTCTGGTGACCTGTTTTTCATCTTTTTATAAACAAAATAAAATAATCCTGCTACAAGAATATAAGGCAATGCCATAAGATATACGATGCCATTATTTATACCCTCTGCAGCTTTTACATTCCCGCTACTTTCTAAAGCAGCGCGACACATGGCACATTGCGCCTCCAAAGTCTGGGGCGAAACCAAAACAGCTAAAATCAAAACTATAAATAGGGTCTTTTTCATTCTTATTGATTCAAAAAATAATTTACCTATTACTTTTTTAACTCACGTAATAAGGCGAAATCATAAGGTATACCACAACACCGGTTATCGCTACATATAACCAAATAGGAAATGTAATCTTTGCCCATTTCCTATGGTTTTCAAACTTTTTGAGGTACGCGAAAGCATACGTTTTGAGCACCAAAGGTATAATGATAATCGAAAGGATAATATGTGATACCAAGATAAAGAAATAGATATAGCGCATAATTCCTTCCCCACCGTAACTGGTAGATTCCGAGGTCATATGATATCCTATATACATCACTAAAAACAAGAGGGACAAACCTATACAGCCGGTCATTATATTTTGATGTAATTTCTTCTTACCATTTTTAATCGCCCACACAGCAACAAGTAACAAAACGGCCGTAAGTCCGTTTATAGAAGCATAGATAGGCGGTAGAAAACCAAGTCTTTCTACATTTGGTATTTTCACTCCAAACAATATTGCCACCACTATGGGTACCACTATAGATACAATGGTAATTAACTTATTAAACTTTTTTTCCTTTGCTAACGTCTCCTCCATCTATTCTGCCAATAATCGTTTAATATCTTCTTTTAAAATTGAAATCTGTTCTTTTTCACCATGATCATTTTCGCCCTGCTTTTCTGTAATAGCTCCACGATAATAGATTATTGGGTTACCGAAATCGTCCGTTCTAGACCTCAGAAAACCTTCTTTATCTACTAAGGCAAATAATCCCGAATGTTCAAAACCACCTGGTGCATCCTCCATTTCCGCGGCAAAAATATTGAATCCATTGTTGGCCAGATCAAAAACTTGCTCTTTGTCTCCGGTCAATAAATGCCAATCCATATCGGTAATACCATATTTTTCGGCATATGCCTTCAAGACACTTGGTGTATCGTAATCCGGGGTTATTGAAAAAGAAGCTATTCCAAAATTTTCATCAGCCTTAAATTCGTTTTGGATAGTTACCAAGTTTTCTGTCATTACTGGACAAATAGATGGGCAACTCGTAAAAAAAAATTCAACAACAAATACCTTTCCATTATAATCAGAATTTGAAATGGCCAAGCTGTCTTGATTGATAAAATCAAAAGAAGGAACCTTTTTTTTCTCTCCGTTTAAAGTGATATAGGACAGTGTACTTTTTGCATGTTCAACATTTAACCTATCATTCTGCACAATGGTTCCGCTAGAAATACGGTCAACAATCCTGGGAACGAAAATAATTCCGAAAATCAGTATTATCAATGATACCCAAACATATGTATATTTCTTCATTGCAGTTCGTAAATCAAAAACTGTTATTATTCTTGCCTATCGGCATTATTCTTTTTAAGTGCCAGACGGTATTCCGCCAATATGATTTTTACATCATCTACCATCTTATTGTTTAACTCGGACACGGACGTTGCATCAAAACCATACAAAGTAGCCTCTACCCCATCTTTTGTTCTACCTCTAAGATTTAGCTCTTTATCTATAATAAAGGCATAAGGAGTGCTTAAATCATTTTCTAATTGTATATCTGTTTTTAACGAAGAGAAAAAATCCTTGACCTGTTTTTCATCACCAAAAACAAAATTCCACTTTTGCATATCTACTAAATGGCCTAACTCTTTCTTTAATTCCGTTGCTTGTACTTCCGTTCCTTTTGGCATTACCATTACAAACTGAAAATCTTTAAACTGATAAAAACGCTTATAAATTTTTTGATTAAGGTTAAAGGCATTACCATTTTTCTTGTCAGGATTATTACCTAACAAACCAACTACGGTAATCTTATTCTTAAAGGTCGCGTTACCTTCCATATCAGTAACATCATTAACACCATTCGTCAAGATAGGAAGCTTGCCAAAGTTATTGACCCCAGAAGCAAAAAAAAGATATGCTACTATAGGTAGAATAAACAAAACAATTAAGACCACATATTTTTTTACTTGCATAGGAAAGGAGTGCGCCGCACCATATTTTCGACAGCTACAAAAATAAAAAAGACGGTTGTGAAACCGTCTTAGTATGCTGTTAATTTATTAAGATAATGTTTCTTAGAAATTCCACTGTATAAAGCCATCTTTATACACATTGTAGATATAGTCCGCTTCAAAGAGAAGAATGAACAATAAATAGGCTACAAGGAAAATTGGTGTCCATACAATTGCTCTTCTTAAAGAATTTTTTTCATCACGTAGATGCATAAAATCCCAAGCAATGTAGTAAGCTTTTACCAAAGTAAGAATAATGAATACCCAGTTTATTAACTTCATTCCCACAAAATAAGAATGCGTTAATGCTCGAGGTTTAGCAATACCTAATGCTACTTCTACTGCTGTTATTAGGGAAAGAAATATAAGTACTCCCCAGATTTTTTGGGTATTGGACTTGAATTTCAACAGTCCTCTAAAAATCTCTAGTTTGTGTCCGTGTGCCATATTATATTAATCTCAAATGCGTTATATGTCGTTTTAAACAGAAAATATAGGTTATACCAAATAGAAGAAGGTAAATACAAATACCCAAACTAAATCTACAAAGTGCCAGTAAAGACCTACCTTTTCAACCATTTCATAATGGCCTCTCTTTTCGTAGGTTCCTAAAATCACATTAAAGAATATGATTATATTAATAACTACACCAGAGAAAACGTGAAACCCGTGAAAACCTGTTATAAAAAAGAAAAAATCTGCGAATAGACGACTACCATATTCATTACGAATAAGATTAGCGCCTTCAACTACCAACTTACCATCTTTGATTTTCTTTAAGGTCTCCTCTCTATTCAACAAGGTCTTATGACCTTCGTGCTCACCTTCCTGAACTATAGCTTCCGTACGGATAAGAATACTTGGATTGGCCTTAAGCCCCTCCATAACTTCGTTAAAAGAATAGGTTGGTTGATAACCTTCATCAAAAAACCATATACCATTTTTATTCTCATGTACTGCGCGCTCACTAGGAATAGTCTTAGCAAAATCACGTATAGCCGCTCTTTCTCCAGTTTCAGCATTTACGAATTGTAAAATCCTACCACCTTTAGTCTCAACCGCACCGTAGTCTCCTTTTATAAAAGTTCCCCATTCCCAGGCCTGAGAGCCAACGAAAATAGCACCACCAATAATGGTCAAGAACATATACCAAATAACGGCATTCTTCTTCATCTTATGACCTGCATCTACCGCTAACACCATAGTTACCGAAGACATAATAAGAATGAACGTCATGAAAGCCACATAAATCATTGGGAAATTCCCATGAAAGAAAGGAACGTGGGTAAACACCTCATCCGCGATTGGCCATGTTTCAATAAACTTAAATCTTGAAAAGCCGTAAGCAGCCAAGAAACCCGAGAAAGTTAAAGCATCGGAAACGATAAAGAACCACATCATCATTTTACCATATGATGCTCCTAAGGGGCTATTTCCGCCTCCCCACACGTTTTCTTCCGCCGTACCAGTTGTTACCGTTGAATCCATATATTTTGTAGTATGGTTAGATTTTGCACAAATTTATAGTTTTCTTATGTATCGTGAAAGCACTATACACATGAAAAACCAACTTTATTTAATTTTATTACCCTACGAAGTACATAAATGCCAGTAAATAAACCCATAGCAGGTCTAAAAAATGCCAAAATGTAGCTCCTAGATCTACTCCTAAATATTCTTGAGGGGAATATTTGCCCTTAATCTGATTATAAAGAACCACTAATAACGTAATAATTCCAGCTGCAACGTGCACAATATGCACCATTGCGATTAAAAACACGTAAGATAGCTTAATATTACTTGTTGGCCCTGTAAAATAGTAGCCCGTAGCTATCATTTGGGAAAATCCGTTAAATTGAAATGCAACAAATGCTATCCCCAGTGCCAAAGTTGCCAACAGCCAAGTTGTCCCCATTTCAGAATCTCCTTTTTTAATGGCGTTTTTTGCCATTATATAAGTTAGACTACTTACTATTATTATAGCAGCACTTATCAAAAAAGAACTTGGCAAATGCAAATCACTGATCCAATCTTCCCTGGAACTACTAACAATATACGCACTGGTCCAACCTGCAAACCCCATAAGCAGGCTTACGATTCCAAACCAGAGCATCATTTTTTTAGCCCGATCGTTCTTTTCTTTCCCCGTTCCTCTAGTTAAATCCATGATTCTATTTAAATAAACTTATCTACTACGTACACCACTTGCATAAGCGTAATGTAACTAACACTTGCCAACATTAGTTTTCTAGCAGTAACATTATCTCTTTTCTCGTATAAAAGAAAAGCGAACACTAACATTACCATTCCCATCAAAAATATGATTACCGCTGCGGGAATAGAAAGTTCCAACCTACCAGTAATACCAAATGCAGGAATTACAGAAATAACCAACATCCAAATAGTATACATTATAATCTGAAGCGCCGTACCCTTATCCTTCTTCCCTGTAGGAAGCATTTTAAAACCTCCTTTTCTATAATCATCGTCCAACATCCAAGCTAATGCCCAGAAATGCGGAAACTGCCAAAAGAACTGTATCATGAATAAAGTACCCGGCTCTATGCCAAACTCGTTTGTTGCGGCAACCCACCCTAACATAAAAGGAATTGCCCCAGGAATTGCCCCAACAAACACCGCCAATGGCGTTTTAGTCTTTAAGGGTGTATAACAACTTGTATAGAGAAATATAGAAATTGCTCCGAACATAGCTGTCTTGGGATTCAATATATAAAGTGAGATAATACCCAGAACGGTAAGTAATACAGCAATAGACAATGCTTTATTGACGGATATTCTTCCTGCAGGTATAGGCCTGTTTTGCGTACGTTTCATTAACGCATCCAGATCTTTTTCAATAATCTGATTGTAAGCGTTGGATGCCCCAACCATGCAATATCCACCAAAAGCCAATAGCAAAAGTGAAACAACATCAATCTGATGGGCACCTAACAAATAACCAGCTAAAGAAGAAAAAACCACACTAATTGCTAGTCTAGCTTTAGTAATTTCTTTAAAATCGGCCATTGCCAGTGCCAAAGTAGGAACTGTTGCCATATTCACCGCAGTCTTCATTCATCTTTTTTCGAACGGCAAAGATAGCTTTCAACCTCTATTTCTGCAACCAATTGGTCATCTTTCTATTATGAGCTTTTACGAGCTGATCAATAAAGCAATTACGGTACAACCTGTAACAAAAAAAACCCGCCTAACAAGTAGACGGGTTTTTAATATATTTTTTTTGTAGCTAGAGCTTACTGCAACTTAAATGTAATAGGAATACTAAATGGAACCCTTACAGCCCTACCACGTTGCTTACCTGGTGTCATTTTAGGAAGCTTACCAATAATACGAGCAGCTTCTTTCTCTAAGTTTTTATCCGGGCCACGCATTCTAACGTTACCAATGCTACCATCTTTCTGGATAGTAAACATTACACTTACTCTACCCTGAACACCCATTTCTTGGGCTATTTCCGGATATCTGAAGTTCTTACCAATATGCTTCTGCATCATTTTTTGAAAACAAGCTCTTTTATCAGACTCACTTTCACAACCTGGAAAAATCGGAACATCTTCAATAACCGCAAAAGGTACATCTACATCTTCTACCTCTTCTTCAACAAGAACATCCTCTACTTCTATGATTTCTTCTTCCTGACTGGTTTCCGTAGACTCAATTACAGTTTCTTCTACTTCCTCCTCATCTTCAACAACCTCAATAATTTCAGGTGCTGCTGGTGGCGGTGGCGGTGGTGGCGTTTTAATTTGCTCCGTCATAGGAACCTCTTCGTCCAATTCATCATCAACGTTCATTGAAATATCGTAATCATTGGTCTTGTCATACGTTTTCCACTCCAACGCAGTATACACTAATCCCATTGTAACTGCCAGGCCAATAACAAAATAAAGTCCGCTATTGCGGCCTACATCTGCTTTCGGGTTCTTTTTCGGTTCCATAATTTTGTATTTTAATGTGTGCTAATTTAATTAAATAATTCTTTAACAAGCAACTAATTTCTCCATTTTAACCACCTTTCCGTAGAAAAAATGGATTTTATAAGCAATGATCCCATGATTGCACCCACACTATTTGCCAATGCATCAAAGATATCGCCATGGCGATTTGCCGTTAAAGCGTACTGTAATACCTCAATAACTATACCATAACCAATAGCTCCGAACAATGCTAGTAAAAAGGCTTTGCGCAAAGGCATTGCCCCATTAGTTACCTCTCTAAAAAAAAGTACAGCCAGAAAGGCAGCACCAAAATAAAAAGAAAAGTGTACCACCTTATCAAGATTTGGAATATCTATATCCGCAACATCCGTATCGGAGAAAGAGGCCAGACTCATATACGTAACGAATATCATCCAACCAAAAAATGCTATCGTATACCTACGGTTTTTAAGCACTAATAAGCGATTTATACGCATCTGCAGACAAAAGGTCGTCTACTTCCGAAGCATCACTAATTTTAATTTTCACCATCCAACCATTTCCATAAGGGTCAGAATTTACGTTTTCAGGAGCATCTTCCAATGCTTCATTAAACTCAATAATTTCACCACTTAAGGGCTGAAACAAATCAGAAACGGTTTTTACCGCTTCAACCGTTCCAAAAACCTCTTCTTTATCCAAAGTCTCATCTACGGTTTCCACTTCAACATAAACAATATCTCCCAATTCACTTTGAGCGAAATCAGTAATACCAACGGTAGCAATATCACCGTCTATTTTAATCCACTCGTGATCCTTTGTATATTTTAATTCTGCAGGTATATTCATGGTCTTATTTTTATGAAAACAAATGTATCGTTTTCTGAAGGAGTATTCAAAAAAACACGACCAAGTTGACAAAGAAATGAGAAAAATTATCCTAATTTAAAATTAACTACTCCTCTACAACTATTTCCTCAATTTCATAAGGCGATAAATTAATTACCGAAATTGTATCTAATAGTGAAACCCGTATTAATAGTAGTCTGCGGAAAGGCTGTTGACACGGCAAACTGGGAGAATGAGTGATCGTAAAAGAACAGAGCATTTAAGTTTTTACTTAGCGCATAATCTGCAGTAAACTTAATGGACAGCAAGTTTTGTCCAGAAGTAATTTGATTATTATCTATATCGAGATTTCTTATAATAGTAATATTATCCCTTAACGTAACATCTGCCTTTAGGTTTAAATCACCTTTTAAACGGGTTTTGTTCCCACCAATGTTCGTAACAAACTTTACATCCTTAAAACGATACCCTAAACCAACCGTATATTCCTTACCGTTCATTTCGGTCATAAGGTTATTATCAAAACTAAGTGCCAAAGTTCTACTGGTTCTCATTTCCGCTAAAATGCTCACTGAGTTTTTCATTTCGAAATCCAAACGAACTAGCGGATTGAACTCATCATTCAACACTACGTTATTTAAAATAAGGTCGGACATTTGGTCACCTGTCTCTGCATCTAAGGTAGATAGTCCATCATTCTTCAACTGTACTTTCTCAAGATTAGTCTGAAATGAGTTGATACTATAGGCAGCACGATACCCGTGGCTCAAAGAAAAACGCTGAAATGTCTTCTTAAACCACTTGTTACGCATAAGACCCGTAAACTTCAAGTTCCAATTAGGAATGGGAATATCACGAAAAGCATCCAAATTTACACGCTTCGCATCCTGACCCGTATACGCAGCAAAGAATGCCGGAAGCAACACTTCTTGTTGTGTTTTCCCATACCCCTCCGGAAACCCTGTATCCGGATTAATAACCGGGGTCTGCCCCCTGTCTTCCAACAAACGATTCGCTATAGTAATTCGGTTTTGTTTGAACTGCTCAAATGTTTTTGAATCAAATTCATCACTTTTATTAAAAACCGTACCGATCATAACCGTAGATATACTAAAGTTACCATACTGGTTCCCCAAGAGGTTATTATATTCCAATGAACCATCTGCATTATTACGCACTACGCTGAAATTCTCTTGATAGCTATTTGAGTATTGCCTATCCGCAGATAAATCTATAGTAAGATCCTTAATAGGTTGTGCTGTAGCGGTTATATTAAGCTGCTTGTTCACATTTTCTATATACTGTTCATTGAATTCTCCAAAACCGGTTAACCACCCTTTTCTAGCAGCATCAAAACGTACATCTGCCTGACTACCGAATACAAAACCAACCGAAGGCTTCAATGACCCCACAAAACCAACCGATTGTGTATATCCTGGCAACACCTTACCTCTACTTTCATTATAGTTGACATTTAAACGCTTAACCATAGTTAATACATCTACTGCCGTATTGAAGAGTCCACTACTTTTCTTTTTCGTTTTTTCCTCATCAGATGCCGGGTTTCCTGCTTTATCCTTTCGAATCGGAGTTCGTTTAGCATCCGGTTTGCCACTTCGCTTTTTAAGTCCGATCAAATCGTAGAACTTTTGCATTGTTAGATTGGCCGTAAGATTATGAGTACTGGCATTCTGTACTGTATTAATATCTTCTAATGCCACTTCTCTTAAAGCATCTCCACCACGTTGCCAATCAAAATTACTGGTATAGCTGTATTGCGCATTGATAAAATCCAGCACGGGTATCTTACTAAACGGTAGGTCATAATTCAACTCCAACTGTTGTGCATGTCTATTGGGCTCTCCTAAATCCCAAAAGCCGTCCCAAAGACCTAAAGCATCATTAATTCGTTGATCTTCCTCACCCGTATCAGTCAAATAATCTTCGTAATAATTTCTTACGATATGATTGTTACTGGCCGTCATATTTAAACGTAATGACTTCGTAAGACTATAGTTTACGGCATACTGCCAATTGAACTGGTAATTTCTTTGTTGCAATGTAGGCAACTCTAATTTATCTACTCCCTCTTCCACAACATCTCTAAAACGTTGTTGATTAAACTGTCTATCTATATTGGAATTTACGGAAACACTAGTAGGCAGTAAACTTAAGTTCAGTTCTTTTAGCCATCTCCAATATTGACCTGTAAACAGCGAATCATTTTTAGCAAAGGGTGCCACCTCTACAGGTTTAAAATTATGATTATAAACAAAACCTGCAGCAACGTTCTTATCCTCCAAAGAGGCTATTTCAAAATCTCTATGATTGGTTTCATTATATGAATAGTTAAAAGTAAAGTTTTCTACATCATAGAAATTAGCATCTGCCTCTTCACCTCTATCCTTACGGACCCCTATAAAGTTTATACTTGTTCTTTTTGTATAATCTTCTGCCTGCTGCTCAATAGCTTTTGCATCTTCGGGATTATCAGCAGCATCAATTCTGTCCTGTAATTTTAAATCGTCATAAACCGGATCAAATTCCGGAGTTATCATTTGTTCAGATATACCATAGTTAAATGGAAGTTGAATTCCCCATTTATTTGGAAGCAATTGTCCTAGGTTCACATTTGTGACCACATCGTACGAAAGCGCATCTTCACGTGCACGTTCGTTAGGCATCTGATCAATAGCACCAAAACCAGAGGTACTAGTACTACCTGTTGCTGATACGTTTGCAAAATCTGCAAAATTAGCATCTACCGCAGCTAAAGCCGCCCATCCGCCTTCATTATCCAAACCGGCCAAACGTAGTTCATTAAACCAGACTTCTCCTCTTGCGGGAGTCCTACTAACATTTTTCACACCCACCATCATACTACGGATGCTACCCAAAGACGGGTTACCCTGTATACCTATACGCAACCTACCAGGTGTTCTTGCAGAAAGGGGGTCTACCGGTATTACCTCACCCTCTATAACTTCAAAATATCTTATTTGACTAAGGTCACTTCCTGCTATCCAAACCGATTTTACTTTATTAAGGTCAGCTAAGACAATTTCCATTTGGTTATTATCTGGCCAAACTGCTTCTTCGGAACTAGCTCCAAAAGCAGTAAACTCTAATGGTATCTCTAGCTGGTAGAAGTTTTCCGAGAAATCTGTTCCTATTCGAAGGAAACCTATTAAAGGTTGATCAACATCGTAATTATCTGTTTCTAGAATTTTCTCGGCGTGTATGAACATTTTCAATTTCTCATACTGGCGCACATCAATATCAAGACTCTTAAAAACGCCTCGGGAATCTTGTGATTCCAAGTTTTCCACTACCAAGGACAGTGATTGCTCATTCTGCTGAATGATTGTGTTATTATTATTCAGTTGCTCCCGAAGTACGCCTGGTGGAAGCACATAAGGAATTGGCGTTCTACTTTCGTTCTCTTGAATATTTACCGCATTAACATCTAGTGTAGTAGCGTCATCTGAAGTATTAGGGTCATCTATATCTAGAGATTTTGTATACGTTCTCCAATCTCCACGGACTAAATCCAAAGTAGCAAAACGTAAAAGCACATCGCTAGAAAAGCCGGTCATATACATACGTAATGAGCTTATAGAACGAAAATCATTGATACCGCCTACCGCTTCCGTAAAATCGCTCAAAGGAATTTTATACTGAATCCATCTTGTACGCACCGTACTTTCGTTTGGAATTCTATTTCCGGAAAGCACCAGTGAATCACGAATATCCGTTACATATTTGTCATTGATGGTCGTATTAGGCTTAATAGGAATACGGTACTCATAATAACTATTAACCGTGTTCATGGTAAGATCACGATCTATGTCTTCTACATCCGGTAGGGTTGTTGAGCCCCTATTATCATTGGTAACCTCAACCGGGGAGTTTCCTTGTGGGTTGTTAAAATTTAAATATCGATTTAATATTCCACCTTCCCGTTGCAAGAAATACTCATAGTTGTCCAAAGCCGGATCCTCAGGGTTATCAGTACCATAAATAGCGGTTTCGGCCGCATCATCTAGACCATCAAAACCAACATCTTGCTGAGAACGACTACCTTCATCTACATCAAAAGCATAAACTAATGCTTGTGTCGCTGGCACAGGTCCCCAAATAGGGTTTTCTGGCTTAATACTACCTTCCCCGTTAATTGGCAATCCGTTTTCATATTGCTTAAGACCATCGGATAAGATATCCTCAGAAATATTACCTAAGTTAAAAACCAACTCACCTTGGCTAGTGGCAGTTCCTTCTAAATAAGGATCCATTACCCAAAATTGTACAAACTCAACATTAGCCTGCTCAAAGTTGGTACTACTCAATGAGCGCATGATACCACCCCACTTATCATTAGGAGCATCCGTATTAAAATTTGCATTGGCATTATATGGGCCTTTTAATTCAGGGTAATAGGCTAAATCCAATGTAGTTTGTTGTCTGGTCTGTCCTTGTGCCTGTTCCACATTGGGAAATACCTCATCTATAAATATTCTTCTTGTGGCGTTGGTAGAAATATCATTATCGCTAATACTAGAAGGTCTTTGGTTGGTGTAGAAAACCGGATCAATTGTATACCAAGCTGTTTTTGCCCTTCCAAAACCTGTTTCCAGTCCCTTTTGGGTAGGCGAATCCAAAAATTCCAATGGTGTACTGGCCAATGCCCAACCAAGTGAAGACCGAATATCGATTAATGCTTGCGCCCCTTCAAAATCATCTAAATAAGTGGTTGTTTCCCCTTGAAAATCAGCGTTTTTGGGAGAATTTGGCTTTAACCAAGCTACCTCTCCACGCACCGAAATATTAGACGGTACATCTGTATCAATATTAGGAAGCTTATTTACCAAACGGGTCAAAAATGGGACTTCGGTTGAGAAATTTCCATTAAAACCAAATACCGTATTATTTACGGGCTCTACTCCAAAATTGGACTTTTGCGTTAATGGACGCTCGTTTAAGTTTAACAAAGTGGCGCCTAAAACAAAATTCTTGTTGAACTGATGTTCTACATTTACTCCAGTAAAACGGCGTGTTTGCTGACCGAAAACCGCATTGTTCTCTACTGAAATATTAATAGGCGTATTGGATGCTTCCAAACTAGGATCAAGAATCTGAACTGTACCCGCTTGGTAGTTTACCGTATAATCTATACCTTCTTGTAATTGTCTTCCTCCTGCGGTAACACGCACAGAACCTCTTGGCACATTGAATGCTCCAATAGGAATACCATTGCTTCCTTCTGACTTATATCCACCTTTTAATAAGAACTTATCTTTTTCAGGATTCTGCAATGCAGCTGATTTGGTCAGCTCGTACATATCTCTAAATACGTACTTTTCTTGGTTAGCGTTATAACCCGTTTCCGTATTATAATCTCCTCCGCCCAAACGCTCAAAAAGATACTCTCCAAACGGCTCGACTTTTGTGAAAATAATTTGTCCATTTTGGGTATCTACCGTTATACCGGGCACAAAATCAAAGAAACCATCACCACCTGGCTGTAAGTCATTGTAGGCATTCAACCTATCAAAATTAAATATCTCCAGAAGTATCCGCTCTTGTAAAGGCTTGCCCCCATCTGTCTGCCCAGGAAAATCCTCTACCGGAGTAATATAGTTTCTTGGCGTTGGATTCGAATACAGAATATTCATTTTAAAATCTTCCTCACTCAACCTAAAAGCGCCCGTAGCATAAATGTTCTTCATCATCAAATCCCAGATAGGATCAGACACGTTGGTAATATTACTTTTCAGTAATTTTAAAACCAGTGTATTGTTGTCAATAATAGGATTGTCAATAGACCCAGAAACCGTAGTTGCATCTAAGCCCCCATTTGCAAATTCACCTACTTGGTACACTTTACCGTTATACGTATATTGAAACGCTACTGCTAAAACCTCGTCATTACTTAAACGCTGGTTTAATGAGATATAACCTAATTGAGAGTTAAATTGAAAATCTCTATTCTGTTCTAATTTTCTAGCATTCTCTAAATAGGCATAATCAAAACCTTGGTTAGGCTGATAACCTGCAATATTAAAAGCCTGTTCTATCGTTGCTACATCTCTAACACTCTGTGTAAGCGCTCCACCCTGACCTATTAAAGCAGGATTATAATCATTGGCGTCGTTACGAGGTAACTGATTAGGCTGACCGGTATTGGTATTAAAGAAAGTTCCTGGCGCATTCTGACCGATCCTAGTTTTTGTTTCACCGGCCAAAAGAGGATCGTATTCCCCCAAATCCTGTATACCAACTATGTTACGAACGTTCAATGTTTGCTGGCTACGGTTCGTAACCCATACTTCTAAACGCGTAATCTGAACTTGACTTCTTATATACGGATAGTCTGCTAAGGCAGCATCATAATTATCTCTAAAGTATTGTGCTAAAAAAAAGTGCTTATCCTCATCATATTGCAAAGCAGAAACAGAGAATTCGTTCACTGTACCACCACCCTGCGCTACAACCGTGTTATTTTGAGATCGTTGCTCAGAAAAGACCGCTGTAACCGTAGTTTTACCAAATTGAAGCTGTGTTTTAACTCCAAAAAGACTTTGCGCCCCTGTTATTAATGAACTATTAAGCGGCATATTTACGTTACCTACTTCTATAGACTGAATAATATCGTCCTCTGTAGGAGTATAATCCAATTTTACAATATTCTGAAAATCAAAAGTTGCCTCTGTATCGTAATTAGCGGTTACTTGCAACCGCTCTCCTATCTTACCCAACATACTTAAACTTATACGTTGATCAAAATCAAAAGAAAGATTGGTCCGGTTTCTTGGAGATAGTGATGGGTTATCGTTTTTCTGCCAGATGACACCTAAATCCATAGCCACGGATCCCTGTGGTATCACCTCTATAGTATTGCCTCCAAAAATTGATTGAAAGAAATTATTGTTTACGTAAAAATTAGGGAGTAAATTTTTTCGAGCTTCTTCGCTGCCTTCTTTTTTACCAGCGTAGGCATCTGCTTTTTCTTTGAAATATCCTTTGATTCCCTCTTGGCGCACCAACTCATAGTACTGATCAGGAGTAAGGATTACAGGGTATCCAATATCAAAATCACCTACCTTTTCAGAATAGATGTACATATTTAGGTTTGGATCGTATTCGTATTTAGAAACAATACTTTCCGGGTTTTCCATTTTGAGCTTACCCAAAGAAAAACCGGTTTTTACGGAATCCACTTCTTGCTCTTCCCTATCTTCATTTTCTGTTTCTTGAGCATACGATATACCGGAGGAAACGAGCAAAAATAAAAATAGGAGTGTAAGCTTAAATGGTGATTTAAGAAATAGTTTGGCCCCTGTTTTCAAACTTGTTATAAATTTTTAAGCGCAAGTTTAATTATGTTCTCTACGCTGAGAGAGGGATCTTGGGCAAGTACTTTATCAACTACCTTTTCGGCTTGTCTTCTTACAAAGCCAAGAACCTCTAAAGCAGATAACGCTTCTTCTTTATTTGTATTGTTCGCGGGTGCGGAAACTTCGCCTATATCGTAAACTTTTAAAATCTTATCGCGAAGGTCTAGAATAACACGTTGGGCCGTTTTGGCTCCTATACCTTTGATAGATTGAATTGTGGGCACGTCTCCGTTAGCAATAGCATCCCTAATTTGGGCCGGTTCTAATGAAGAAAGCATAGTCCTAGCCGTACTTGAACCAATACCTGAAACCGATAACAAAAGACGGAAAATCTCGCGCTCTGATCGCTCTGCGAAACCAAATAAAGTGTGAGAGTCTTCTTTCACCTGAAGATGGGTGAACAAACTGATATTTTCCGAATCCCCAACCTTAGAAAAGGTATTTAAAGAAATATTGACAAAATAGCCAACTCCAGCACATTCTATTACTACAAACGTCGGATTTTTTTCTACAAGCTTTCCTTTAAGGTGAGTAATCATGGTTGGGGCGGTTTTGGTGGATTATTATGTCCGGCCATTACAACCGGACTGTAGTTATGATTTGACCGTTGTTTTGGCCTTTTTTCTTTTTTCTCTTTCCTGGGCATCTATAACCGCAACTGCAGTCATATTAACCATTTCATCTACATTTGCTCCTAATTGAAGAATGTGAACAGACCGTCTAAGACCCACCATAATTGGTCCAATACTATCTGCCTGATTTAATTCTTTCAATAGTTTATAAGTGATGTTTGCGGCTTCCAGATTGGGAAAAATCAAGGTATTCACCTTTCTTCCCGCTAATTTCGAGAACGGAAACTGACTTTGCAACAATTCCTTGTTCAGCGCAAAATCTGTTTGAATTTCACCATCTACGATAAGGGCAGGGTTACTTTCATGTAGAATACGGACCGCCTCTCTTACTTTCTTTGCATGTGTATGATCAGAAGAACCAAAGTTAGCATAAGAAAGTAAAGCCATTACCGGCTCAAAACCAAAGGTTGTGGCAACATTAGCGGCATTTTGGGCTATCTCAGCTATTTCCTCCGCATTAGGATTTATATTAATAGACGTATCGGACAAGAACAAAGGTCCTTTATCTGTAATCATAATATTAACCGTAGAAACTTTCTTAACACCGGAAGCCCTACCTATTACTTCAAGAATTGGTTTTACCACCGTTGGATATGCTCTTGAATATCCAGAAATCATGCCATCTGCATCACCTTCCAGCACCATCATAGCACCAAAATAATTACGCTCGCGCATTCTTATTTTAGCACTGTAGAGGGTTGTGCCATTACGTTTTCTACTTTCCCAGAACTTGGTTGCATAGCGTATATGCTTCTCATCAAATTCTTTGGAAGTAGGATCAACAATTTCAATATCGGCATCAAAATCCAACTCTTTTTTTAACTCTAATATAATTTCTTTATGACCTAACAAAATGGGTTCCGCAATACCTTCTTCGTAAACGATTTGTGCTGCTTTTAAAACATCTAAATGATCTGCTTCTGCAAAAACAATTCGTTTTTTATTCATTTTCGCTCTATTATGCAATAGGCGCACCACTTTATTATCGTTACCTGAACGTTGTAAAAGCTCTTCTTTGTAACGATTCCAATCTGCAATAGGACTTTTAGCCACACCACTTTCCATTGCGGCTTTAGCAACGGCAGGTGGAATCTCGGCAATTAAACGTTGATCAAACGGTTTTGGAATTATGTAGTCCTTACCAAACGTCAACCTTGTTTCGCCATAAGCAATGTTAACTTGCTCCGGAACCGGTTGTTTTGTAAGCTCGGCCAATGCTTTAACAGCAGCCATCTTCATTTCTTCATTAATGGTGGTCGCTCGCACATCTAATGCCCCTCTAAAAATAAAAGGAAATCCTAGTACATTGTTTACCTGGTTAGGATGATCAGAACGTCCAGTGGCCATTATAATATCCTTACGTGTCCTTACTGCCAAATCGTAGTCTACCTCAGGATTAGGATTGGCCATGGCAAACACAATAGGATTTTTAGCCATTGAAACCAGCATTTCTGCTGAAACTATATCCGCTATAGAGAGGCCAACAAAAACATCAGCATCTACCATAGCTTCGGAAAGTGTATCTATTTTTCTATCCGTAGCAAATTCCGCTTTTGAGGAAGACAAGTTTTCGGCATCTTTTCTAATCACCCCTTTACTGTCTAACATGACAATATTTTCAGCTTTTGCCCCAAAAGCTTTATATAATTTGGTACAGGAAACAGCTGCAGCTCCCGCCCCGCTTATTACAATCCGTACTTCTTCTATATTTTTTTCGGATAACTCTAGTGCATTCAATAATGCAGCGGCAGAAATTATTGCCGTACCATGTTGGTCATCATGCATTACTGGGATATCAAGCTCTTCTTTTAGCCTTCTCTCAATTTCAAAAGCCTCTGGGGCCTTTATATCCTCAAGATTAATACCTCCAAAAGTAGGAGCTATCATTTTTACGGTCTGGACAAACTCATCCACATTTTCCGTATTCACCTCAATATCGATTCCATCTATATCCGCAAAAATCTTAAACAACAAACCTTTACCTTCCATCACTGGCTTAGAAGCTTCCGGCCCAATATTACCCAAACCTAAAACAGCAGTACCGTTAGAAATGATAGCTACTAAATTTCCTTTGGAAGTATATTTATAAGCATTTTCCTTATCCTTTGCAATTTCAAGACAAGGTTCTGCCACACCAGGCGAATAGGCCAATGCCAGGTCACGCTGGGTAGAATATGGTTTTGTAGGAACGATTTTTATTTTACCAGGCTGAGGTTTAGCATGATATATCAATGCTTCCCTTCTCAGTTTTTGATTCCCCATAAGATTATTCGGTTTTAAAAAACAAATTTAAGGGTATTCTTCGGATAAGTGAAGCGCGTTCGAAGTATTAATTTCTTATACCCCAATCTATAAACAATATCATCAGTTAGTTTATTCTTACTTCTCCCCTTTAACATTAAGCCGTAATGAAAACACAGCCGCCAGAATAAAAAACACTCCAGCAAAAAGGATGGCATTAATAGAGTTCCCGCCAAGAAGATTTTTAAAAATAGGCCCGAAAGTCAAGGTTTCTATACCCATAGGAATTACGATCATCATATTCAAAATACCCATGTAGACACCTCTTCTGTCTTGCGGAACTATTTTAGATACCATGGTATAAGGTATACCCATCATGGCCGCCCAGCCTACACCAAAAAGAACCATTGGCAACAATACGATAAAAGGATCAGAGATATAGGGGATGGCAAAAAGCGCTAATCCTGTGCCGAACAAACTTGCAGCATAGACTTTTTTACTTCCATATTTGAGTACTATTGGGACCAAAGCTAGCGCGACAACCATTGTCGTAACATTATAAGTCGTACTCATTTTAGCTGATTGAGCTGCCGCTCCGGAAAGATCAAAACCCATGGTATTCATAAACAGGGGCGTAATAAATTGCCAATACACAAATAGGGCATACCACTGAAAAAGGTAAACTACGGAGAGTTTCCACATAAAGGAAGGCATTTCTTTTACCGCTTTTGATATTTCAACAAAAGGCATTTTAAAACGCTCAATAGATGATAACGCTTTGTGGGCCTTGATTTCTTTAAATTCTTCTTCGGACGGCGGAATTTCCGGTGTTTTTAATACTGACCATAAAATTGTGGCTACAGATAAAAATGCTCCAATAAAGAAAGAATAATATAACCATTTTGGAATAGAACCGGCCACATCCACAGCATCTGCCACACTAAACCAATCTTGAAACAAGAAAATAGATGCGTTGGCCAAAACAATACCAGCTCCTACAAACAAACTTTGCATCTGGTAACCAAGACTTAGTTGTTTTTCGGGTAATTTATCGCCTACAAAAGCACGATAAGGTTCCATAGCCATATTATTACCCACATCCAATATCCAAAGTAATCCAACAGCAAACCAAAGGGCGGGACTTAAAGGAAATGCAAACAAACAAAGACTACCGATTATAGCCCCAATTAAGAAGAAGGGTTTACGCCTACCAAAACGGGGCGACCATGTTTTATCCGAAATAGCGCCAATAATGGGCTGAATCACTAAACCCGTTACAGGACCTGCAATATTTAAGATTGGCAACATATCTTCCGATGCTCCTAAAAATAAAAAGACAGGATTGATTGCAGTTTGCTGTAATCCAAAGCTGAATTGAATGCCCAGAAAGCCAACGTTCATGTTGAAAATCTGCCAAAAACTTAAGCTTGGTTTATTTATAAAGTTCATGAGAAGTTGATTTTGGTCTTAAAACTATCTAACAAGATAGTATAATAAATCATCGACAGAAAAGAACTTTACCAGAAAATATGAGAGGGACCGAACTCTAACGTTTTCGATGAAGCCAGAATTATTTCAAGAACTCAATATTCCGCTGTAAACCTGAAAATTTAGTTCTTTTTACAGCTGATTTTTGAAACACTTTTCTAAACACATCTTCCGTAATTTCCTCCCAATCCTTTTTGGACATCGAAAGAAGTTCAGGGTGTGGATTGAACAGGGGTTCTTGGTGAGGTTTCGAAAAACGGTTCCATGGGCACACATCTTGGCACACATCGCATCCAAATGCCCAATCATTAAACCTACCCTCAAACTCAGCAGGAATTTCATTTTTAAGCTCAATAGTGAAATAGGAAATACACTTACTACCGTCAACCACGTACGGCTCAACAATGGCCTCCGTTGGGCAAGCATCTATACAAGCGGTACAATTACCGCAATGATCAGTGACCTTATAATCATATTCCAACTCTAGATCCACAATGAGTTCCGCAATGAAATAGAAGGAACCAACCTGTTGGGTAAGTAAATTGCTGTGTTTTCCTATCCAACCTAATCCGCTTTTAGCTGCCCATGCCTTGTCCAACACAGGGGCCGAATCTACAAAAGCCCTTCCTCCAACTTCACCAATATTTTCGGAGATAAAATCTTGCAACTGACGCAACTTAGATTTGATGACGTGGTGATAATCTTGCCCGTAGGCATATTTAGAAATTTTATAGGTATCACATTGCTGAGTTTCCTCAGGATAGTAATTCAGTAACAAAGAGATAACGGACTTAGCTCCATCTACCAATAAGCGAGGGTCCAAGCGTTTGTCAAAATGATTGGCCATGTACGACATCTCGCCGTGCATGTTATTATTAAGCCATTTTTCTAGGCGAGGTGCTTCTTCCTCTAAAAAATCAGCTTTGGAAATTCCACAGGACAAAAAACCGAGGCGTTTGGCTTCGGTTTTTATAAGTTCGGAATACTTCCCTCTTGATTTCATACTAAAACAACCCAGGTTGCACGCCTCCTTTAAGTTTTCCCAAGTGCTTATAGGCCAAATCCGTAACTTCCCTACCTCTTGGCGTTCGCATAATAAAACCTTGCTGTATTAAAAAAGGTTCATAAACCTCTTCAATAGTCTCCGAACTTTCAGAAACTGCTGTGGCTAAAGTAGTTATACCCACAGGACCTCCCTTAAACTTATCTATAATGGTTGTTAGTATTTTGTTATCCATTTCATCCAACCCATGTGCATCTACATTCAATGCTTTTAGACTGAATTTTGAGATTTCGATATCTATACTACCATTGCCCTTAATTTGAGCAAAATCACGTACTCTTCTTAAAAGAGCATTACAAATTCTAGGGGTACCCCTACTTCTACCGGCAATCTCAATAGCAGCATCTTGTGTAATAGGCACTTTTAAAATCTCGGCACTACGCTCTACAATGGTTGAAAGCAGTTCCGTAGAATAGTATTGTAAACGACTCTGAATACCAAAACGTGCACGCATTGGAGCCGTAAGTAGCCCCGAACGAGTTGTTGCTCCAATAAGTGTAAACGGGTTCAAATTTATCTGTACCGAGCGGGCATTTGGACCCGACTCGATCATAATATCAATCTTATAATCCTCCATTGCAGAATAGAGATATTCTTCCACAATAGAACTTAAACGGTGAATCTCATCAATAAAAAGCACATCCCGCTCATCCAAATTTGTAAGTAGACCAGCCAAATCTCCGGGTTTGTCCAGAACCGGACCAGAGGTAATTTTGATTCCCACCCCTAATTCACTTGCCAGAATATGCGCCAAAGTAGTCTTGCCCAAGCCTGGAGGGCCATGAAATAAGGTATGATCCAGTGCCTCTCCTCTTTGATTGGCGGCTTCAACAAAAACCTTTAAATTCTCCAACACCTGCTCTTGCCCGGTAAAGTCATCAAAACTTATGGGACGTAAAGCTCTTTCTATATCAAATTCTTCGGGTGTGAAGTTTTCTCCTTCAGGATCTAAGTACTCATTCATATTAAAACAAAGATAGCAGAAAAAGAAACAAGCCCACTATACTTCATTACCCTAATCTGCCGTTTTCTATATGGCAAAAAGCCGCTCAACCTTGAAGATAATTTTCGTAATTTCATTGCATGCAAGACTCTATTTACTCCTCAGAAATACTTCAGTACATTCCTTTTTATTATGTTATTTGGTCTGACAATTTACTGACCGAATCCGAAATTAACGTTGTTCATAATGCAATTGATGCAGACAAAACGCTGGCAGAACAGAGTAAGAAGCAATTACTTGCATGGTTAGACACCAACAATCCGCCAGCTGATGTAGAACTAAAAAAATGGAAACAAACCATTTCAAACTCAGCCGTGAATCTAATAGAAAGTGAAACCTACCCCCTTACCACTTTCAGTCAGAAGGTCGTATGTCACTATAAAGACGAATGCCCGTTTAACGAACAACTGAAGCATATTGAAATACAATTGGGCATTCAACCAAATCACTACAATCACCTTTTTGATGTGGAAGTATCGCATGAAGCTACATCGGACTTTTATAATGCCACAGAAATTGACTGTATTTTAAAGGGTAAGCATGCAAAGGTGGTAGATAATTTCAGAGAAATACTTGCAGACCCAATTTTTAAATGGGATATATACCGAGACAAAGAAGAGTTTAGAAAAGTGGTTCTAAACCAAGTCAAATTTCTGGCGGATAAAGGTTATGGAGCCATGGCATATCCAGAAGAATACGGAGGAACCAATGACATGGAAGGCTATGCCTATATGTTCGAAAATATGATGTATGCAGATGGCAGTCTATCTATAAAATTCGGAGTTCAATTTGGACTTTTTGGAGGGAGCATACAAAAACTAGGAACTAAAAAACACCATGACCAATATTTAGATGCAACAGGAAAAACGGAGCTTTTAGGATGTTTTGCTATGACCGAAACTGGCCACGGCTCCAATGTTCGTGGCATAAAAACTACGGCAACCTATAACAACAAGACAGATCAAATTATTATTCATACCCCTGGTAAGAACGATAACAAGGAATATATTGGCAATGCATTACACTCCAAGATGGCCTCCGTATTTGCCCAACTTATTGTAAATGGAAAAAATGAAGGCGTACATGCTATACTTGTTCCCCTTAGAAACGAGAAACACGAACTTTTACCAGGCGTAGTTATTGAAGATAATGGTTATAAATTGGGCCTAAATGGTGTTGATAATGGTAAAATATGGTTTGACCAAGTTGCCGTACCTAGAGAGAATCTACTTAATAAATATGGAGACATCAGAGAAAATGGCTCCTATTATTCTGATATTAAAAACCCGAACAAGCGCTTTTTTACTATGCTTGGCACTTTAGTTGGCGGAAGGATTTGTGTTGCCCGAGCAGGTTTAGGAGGTGCCAAATTTGCTTTAACCGTGGCTATTAAACATGCGCTTAAACGTAGACAGTTTAATGACAGTATTAAAATTCAGGAAGATCTGTTGATGGATTATCCAACACATCAGCTACGTCTTACGCCTTTGGTAGCTAGCGCCTATGTCTACCACATAACTTTGGACAATATGATGACGCAGTATTGCGACACATCTCAGCCAGACAAGCGAAAAGTAGAAACCCAAGTAGCAGGATTAAAATCTATCATTACCTGGTACGCAAATGAAACCATTCAAGAATGCAGGGAAGCATGTGGCGGAAAAGGTTATCTAATAGAAAACAGAATTGCGGATTTAAAAGGTGATGTAGACATCTTTACCACATTTGAAGGAGATAATACCGTACTTCTGCTATTAGCTGCAAAAGGGGTTTTATCCGACTTTAAATCAGAATTCAATAGCGCAGGGTTTTCTGCCGTATTGAAAATACTGGGTATACAAATAAGTGATAAATTAACAACTATTAACCCTGTTTACACGAACAAGGTAGACAAAGACCATTTATATAATCCAAAGTTCCATAAGCACGCTTTTGACTATCGTACGAGACGCTTAACTTATTCCTTAGCTATGCGCATTAGGGATTACATTAAAAAAGGAGTTCCCTCATACCAAGCTTTTCTAAAAGTTCAAAGTCACTTAGTTGCTTTAGGGAAAGCATATAGTAATGAACTGGCTTATACTACCTATTACGATTTTGTACAGAACATGCCAGAAGGCAGAAACAAAGACCTATTTCAAAAGTTGGGCACTCTCCATGCTTTGCACACCCTTAGACAAGATGCAGAATGGTATTTAGAACAGGGTTATATTGGCGGAACAAAATCTAAAGCTATCCGCCAGCGTGTTGAACGCTTATGTACGGAGCTAAGACCACACATTGAAGTTTTGGTAGATGGATTTGGCATACCGGAACACTGTATGAGTGCTCCTATTGCCCAATAGTATTCAAGGAGTTTTTATTACTTCTCCTTATGCAATTCAGAGGTGTCCAAAAAATCGATTATCTCTACTTTACCATCCCCGTATAAATGGGTTTTAGCATTTCCGCTTGAGGTCAACTGCACAGTATTGACAGAGTTTACATCTGCGTTGGCGGACTCTTCTAAAGTCAAAAAAACAGTGTCTGAAACTAACTTCTCACTTTTAAGTTTGGAGCTTTCAAAAAGATTAGCATATAACTCATAAGTCGTTCCTTCAAGGATGGCAGTAGCATTCGTGTACATTTTAACATTACATAAATCCGTCTCACCAAAAATATTAACATCTACTCTATCTTTGAGAACAAGGTTCATTTCTTTTCCTTTGAGATTAAAATCTCCAGAACTATTTCCTTCCATATTAATGTTAAAAACTTCGGCATCAGCATTTAAATCCATCTTGGCAGACTCATGCATATCTACGTAAAGGTCTTTTGATGTAATTGCTCCATCCATAGTAATCTCTCCGTCATACAGGGTAATAGCTTCAAGATATATATAATTGACCGTGATTTCCAGTTTCTTCTTTCTGGTAATATTATAAAAGGAACTGATTTGCAAAACACTATCCTGAACCTTAAATCTTAAAACATCAATAAGATTATCATCAGCAGTTATAGCAATCCCTTCTTCTGTGGAATCGTGTAAAACTATATCAAGGTCATCTCGCAATTCAATAGCATGAAATGGTGGTAATTCTTGAAATACATCAACAACAACCCTATTTCCTTTAATCTTTGGTTTTCGTTGAGCAAAAGCTGAAAAAGTAAATAATAAGGCAAACAGAAAAAGTAAATTTCTCATACTACAGTGTCTTTGGTTCTAGGGGGTTAGATTGACATTTTATAATTTGCAAATGTATCTTATATTGTTCGTATCCAACAAGAATGTTAAAAAAAAGTATAAAAAAAATGCCTAACTATAAAAGTTAGGCATTTATATTTGAGTTAATCTAGTATTTTAATGCTGAAGCTCTTCCTCATCTTTTTGTAAAGGTACATCCTGAGGCACAAAATCCTGACCTGGAATGATATATTCGTCATTCTCGTCCACCTTACTATAATCGTAAGCCCAACGGTGAACCTCTGGTATCGCACCTGGCCAGTTACCATGAATATGTTCTTGTGGAGTAGTCCATTCCAATGTATTTGCTTTCCATGGGTTCTTGGGACCAACCTTTCCGTAGAAAATACTTCTTACGAAATTGAAAACAAATATAAGTTGAGCACTAGCTGTAATGATAGCGAAAACGGTCATCAATACTTGAATGTCCGTTAATTCATCAAACATTGGGAACGCCGTATTCTCATAGTATCTTCTTGGTACACCTGCCATACCAACAAAGTGCATTGGGAAAAATATACCATATGAACCAACCGCAGTAATCCAAAAATGGACATATCCCATATTTTTGTTCATCATTTTTCCTTCAAACATAGTTGGGAACCAATGGTAAATACCGGCAAACATTCCGTAAAGTGCTGATATACCCATTACCAAGTGGAAGTGAGCAATTACAAAATAGGTGTCATGAACATTAATATCCAATGTACTATCACCTAAAACAATACCCGTAAGACCACCAGTAATAAAAGTAGAAACCATACCTATTGAAAACAACATGGCGGGATTCAACTGAAGATTACCCTTCCAAAGTGTAGTAATCCAGTTAAAGGCTTTTACTGCAGATGGAATAGCGATCAATAATGTTGTAAATGTAAATACGGATCCAAGGAACGGGTTCATACCAGAAATAAACATGTGGTGACCCCAAACAATGGTTGATAAGAACGCGATTGCCAAGATGGAAGCAATCATTGCGCGATACCCAAAAATTGGTTTTCTAGCATTAACAGCCATAACTTCAGATACAATACCCATGGCAGGTAAAATAACAATGTATACCTCAGGGTGACCCAAGAACCAGAAAAGATGTTCATACAATACAGGAGAACCACCTTGATAGTGTAAAACCTCGCCTTGAATAAATATATCCGATAAGAAGAAAGAAGTACCAAAACTTCTATCCATAATCAACAACAATGCTGCAGATAATAAGACAGGGAAAGAGATGATACCGATAATGGCAGTTACAAAGAAAGCCCATATCGTTAAAGGTAATCTAGTCATAGACATACCTTTTGTACGAAGGTTAATTACAGTTACAACATAATTTAATGACCCCATTAGAGAAGATGCAATAAATATAGCCATAGAAACCAACCAAAGCGTCATTCCCATTCCTGAACCTGGCTGTGCCATTGGCAGTGCACTCAAAGGAGGATAAATTGTCCAACCTGCTGCTGCGGGTCCTGCTTCCAAAAATAATGAAGATAACATTACAATACATGAAACAAAGAACATCCAGAACGAAAGCATGTTCATGAAACCTGATGCCATATCTCGAGCACCGATCTGCAAAGGAATTAGAAGGTTACTGAATGTACCACTTAATCCCTGCGTAAGCACAAAAAATACCATTAATGTACCATGTATGGTTACCAATGCCAAATATACGTCCGCATCCATAACCCCGCCTGGAGCCCAATCACCCAATAAGACCTCAAAAACAGAAAATGATTCTCCTGGCCAAGCCAATTGCATACGGAACAAAAGTGACATTGCAATACCCAACGCCCCCATAACGAATACACCTAGAATCAAATACTGTTTAGCGATCATTTTATGATCCTGACTAAATATATATTTGGTTACAAAGGTTTGTTTGTGGTGATGATCATGTTCATCATGTGCATGATCATCTACCTGTGCATTTGCAGTAACAGACATATTTGCTATTCTTTAATTTTTTTAATTTTCTTTTTAAAGCTCCTACCCTACATTTTGTTTAATCAAAAAACACCATTATGTGGATTAATGACTAGCCGTAGCGGTTTCAATATTCTTGAATTCATCCGTAGATGCTTGACCCATTACATTTTCCCCAAAGGTCTTCTGTTCGGCAATCCAAGCATCATACTCTTCTTGTGTCTCTACAATAATCTTCATCTGCATATTATAGTGAGATTTTCCACAAATCTTGTTGCACAACAAAATATAATCAAACTCCCAAGGATCTGAATTGTCCTCACCATTAGCAGCTCTTTCAGCTCTTATTGCATTGGTACGTTTTACTTTATCAACAACATCAGGATTCAGACGCATTTGTTCGGTTGTATGTATTGGTGTAAAAGAAAATTCTGTTATCATACCTGGAACACAGTTCATTTGCGCCCTAAAATGTGGCATATAAGCAGAATGTAATACATCTTGTGAACGCATTTTAAAATTCACTTTTCTACCTACCGGTAAATGAAGTTCCTTGACAATAATATCATCTTTAGAATAAGCGTCTGACTCATCCAAACCAAGAACATTAGCCTTATTAATATCAATCATCCTTACGTTAGCCATACCAAGAACATTATCTTCTCCACCATATCTGGCTGTCCAACCAAACTGTTGTGCATAAAGCTCAACTATTAAAGGATCATCATCATCGTTAATATCCATTATTGTTGTCCATGTGTACAATCCCCAAAGAATCAAACCGGATAAAACAATAACCGGAATAATTGTCCAAATGAACTCTAAACGATCACTATCAGCAAAAAAGAGTGCTCTATTTCCTTCTACACCGCGGTACTTATAACCAAAGTAATGAAGCAAGGCCTGGGTAAGGGTTTGGACTAGAAATATGATGATAAAAGAAACCAACATTAACGAATCATACTCTGCACCATGTGCAGAACCAGCTTCAGGAAGTAAAAACTTACCATATTTCCAAAAACTAAAAATCGTAATTCCGTAGATGAAGACAAGAAATGCGAACAAGAGATATCCGTTCGTTTTATTATCTGAATCGTTGGCTATTTGGGAATTTTCAGCTTTGAGTTGCGACAGTTCGAAAATCTTCGTCATCTGCCAAATCGCTATCGCCACAAGGGCCAAAACCACTAAAGTCAATAATGTAGTCATCGTATGTTCTACTATTATACGTTAAAAATACTAATAATGAAAATGTCTGCTTTCCTCAATAAACGGATTACGTTTAGGCTGTAAAGGTGCAGTTGTCAAAGCACGGAATACCCAGAAAACAAATAAGCCTGCAAAGAAAAGAACAGCTCCTATTTCTGGTATACCTATAAACCATTGATCACCCACAGTTGATGGCATAATCATATTGAAAATATCCATATAATGACCTCCAAGAATAACGATACCTGTTAAAATCACAAACCAGTTAAGGCGTTTGAAATCGCTATTCATCAAAAGTAATACTGGAAACAGAAAGTTCATAGCTATCATTCCGAAAAACGGTAATCTATAATCCGCAATTCTCGTAACATAATACGTAACCTCCTCAGGAATGTTAGAGTACCAAATTAACATGAACTGTGAAAACCAAAGATACGTCCAAAATATACTGATACCGAACATGAATTTAGCTAAATCATGAATATGGCTATCATTTACGTCTGGTAAGTAACCTCTAGACTTCAGGTATACAGTTACCATTGCAATAACGGTAATACCGGATACAAACATACTAGCAAAAACATACCATCCGAACAGTGTACTGAACCAGTGCGGATCAACACTCATAATCCAGTCCCAAGACATAATGGATTCAGAAACCAAATAGAAAACCAAGAAACCTGCAGACCATCTGAAATTTAACTTGAAATTAGAATTGTCATCAGACTCATCTTGCTTTAAAGAAAGTTTTCTAGAATATTCTCTATAAAATATCCAACCTGCTAAAAATATAGCTGCTCTAACCAAAAAGAACGTTGGATTTAAATAACCTGCTTTACCTTGTAAAAGGTGATCATGAGCAACTACATCCGCATCCATCCAAACAAACAGATGATTCATATGAAGAACTGACATCACCAGTATTACAAATACAATGATTCCACCAGGAACCAAATAAGAGGTAATACCTTCCATTACCCTAAATAACAAAGGAGACCAACCTGCTTGCGCAGCACGTTGTATGGCATAAAACGCCAACACACCCAAGGCAATCATAAAGAAAAAGAATGCGGCAACATAAAGAGCTGCCCAAGGTTTATTCTGTAATTGATGTAAAAGGTGCTGGTCATGAGAAGAGTCATGCCCTCCACCATGGGCTTCGGCCGCCTCACCATGTGTCTCAACAGCTTCACCATGACTATCCGTGGCAGTTGCTCCATGCGGCTCAACAGCTCCATGTGCATCTCCGTGTCCTTCACTATGGCTAGCCACTATTGCTTTTGCCTCTTCTACTGTACTAGGTGCCGATATGAATCCGATAGCAATACCTAGTATCCCAAGAGCCATTAAAATAAAGGAACCGATCTTTAATTTGTTTGAAAACGTATACATATCCCTTTTCTAAGTATTATTTAGTTAAGTCTTGTTTCAATTTCATCACGTACTCCGAAACCTGCCACATCTCTTTTGTATTCATCTGCGATGCATAAGAACCCATAGAGTTCAATCCGTAATGAATGGTATGGTAAGCCGTACCTATTGTAATATTTCGAGCTTCATCTGCATATGTTGGTACACCAAGGATTTTCTCCCTTTTAACCAAAGTACCTTGTCCATCACCTTTATCTCCATGACAGATAGCACAATAAATGGTATATAACTGACCACCTACAGCTAAGTCTTTCTCGATATTCAAAGAATCTAATGGACTCTTTTGAACTCTTGCCAACTCTTTGCCTTCTGGTGTGTTTTCATAACCGTAAGGTATCCAACCTCTAGAAATTGTATTTGCGGGTGGAGTCATTGCTTCTTGACGATTCGGTAAGAAATCAACTTCGCCATATGCTTCGTAACCAACCGGCTCGTACATATTAGGCATATATTGATAGTTGGGACTGTTCTTATCGGCACAAGCCGTAATACACAGTAGCAACCCAAAAACGATTCCTATTTTGCTAAAACTGTTCATATTTAATGACTGTTTTTTTCAACTATATTAATTTCCACTGCTCCTGTATCCAACAATAGATCTTTTAATTCTTTCTCATTATCGTGAATATCGATTTCCATTAAAAAATGGTCATCTGTAGTACGAACATCTGGATTCTCTGCTTCTTTGAAAGGCCATAAACGACTTCTCATATAAAAAGTTATTACCATTAAGTGTGCTGCAAAGAAAACCGTAAGTTCGAACATAATAGGAACGAAAGCCGGCATATTCTCTAGATAGCTAAAACTTGGTTTACCACCAATATCCTGAGGCCAATCTTCAATCATGATAAAATTCATCATCACGGTAGCCACGGTTAAACCTACACAGCCATAAAGAAAAGCTGTAATCGCTAAACGCGTTGGCGCTAGACCCATTGCCTTATCCAAACCATGAACAGGAAATGGACAATATACTTCTTCGATGTGATGCTTGGCTGCTTTAACCCTTTTAACGGCAAGCATTAGCACGTCATCATCATCGTAATATGCATGTATCGCTTTTGATGCCATAGCTATTGTTTCTTATTGTTTAATAATCTTGCCTGACCGGCCCAATCGTCTCTTTGTGCTCTTCCTGGGAAAGACTCTGTTATCGAATCTAACAAATCATACTCTCTATTGGTCATTCTACCTACCTGAGCAAAAGTAAATATCCCTATCTCATTAAGAGTAGCTTCCATTTGTGGACCAACACCTTTAATTTCTTTAAGATTGTCCGCAGTTTCTTTGGTAGCATCAAATTTACCAATAGTACTTAAAAGCTCAGATACACTTTCACTACTATCCTGCTGAGGAACAACTTCACCCATCAAAACATCATCAGTAATAAGCTCTTCTTTTGTTTCGGTAGCAGTCAATTTAGTAATTGTATACAAAGGCTTACCAGCTTCTCTCAATTTCTTATACTTACTTCCCGAAGATTTCAAAATGGATTTAACTTCCGCTTGAGCAATTACCGGGAATGTTCTAGCATATAAAAGAAACAATACGAAAAAGAACCCAATAGTACCTACAAAGATACCTATATCCACAAATGTTGGTGAAAACATTGTCCATGAAGATGGAAGATAATCTCTGTGCAACGACGTTACGATAATTACGAAACGTTCAAACCACATTCCTATGTTCACAACAATGGAAATTGCGAATGAGAACATAATACTAGTTCTTAATTTTTTGAACCACATAAACTGTGGAGAGAATACATTACAAGTCATCATTGACCAGTACGCCCACCAGTAAGGACCAGTTGCTCTATTCAAGAATGCATATTGTTCGTATTCTACACCTGAGTACCAAGCCATAAAAAGCTCGGTTATATAAGCGCATCCTACAATAGAACCAGTTAACATTATAACAATGTTCATCAACTCTATATGCTGTACCGTAATATAAGCTTCCAAATGACACACTTTACGCATGATAATCAAAAGCGTGTTCACCATAGCAAACCCTGAGAAGATAGCCCCTGCTACAAAATATGGAGGAAATATCGTAGTATGCCATCCCGGAATAACCGACGTAGCAAAGTCAAAAGATACAATCGTATGCACAGATAGTACAAGTGGTGTAGCCAAACCTGCTAAAACCAGGGATACTTCTTCAAAACGTTGCCAATCTTTAGCACGACCACTCCAACCAAAACTTAGTAAACTGTATATTTTCTTTTGAAAAGGAAGTATAGCCCTATCTCGTAACATTGCAAAATCAGGAAGAAGACCTGTCCACCAGAAAACTAATGAAACCGATAGATATGTTGAAATTGCAAATACATCCCAAAGTAACGGGGAGTTAAAGTTTACCCAAAGAGAACCGAACTGGTTAGGAATGGGTAATACCCAATATGCCAACCAAGGACGCCCCATATGTATAATCGGGAAAAGACCTGCCTGAACAACAGAGAAAATTGTCATTGCCTCGGCAGAACGGTTAATTGCCATTCTCCATTTCTGACGGAACAATAGAAGTACCGCTGATATCAAAGTACCGGCATGACCAATACCTACCCACCAAACAAAGTTAGTAATATCCCAAGCCCAGTTAACGGTCTTGTTCAAACCCCATGTACCGATACCTGTGGAGATTGTATAAATAATACAACCAATTCCCCAAAGAAATGCCACTAAGGCTATAGAAAACACAATCCACCAATGCTTATTAGCCCTACCCTCAACTGGAGCGGCTATATCCACACTAACATCATGGTAGCCTTTATCCCCAATAACTAAGGGCTTTCGTATAGGTGCTTCGTAATGCGACGCCATATAATTCTATTATAGTTGTTTACTTAAATACGATTTTATGCTTCGTTCGTGTTTCTCACTTTCACATGATAGAACACATTTGGCTTAGTTCCCACATGCTCCAACAAATGGTACATACGATCACTCTCTGCTAATTTGGAAACTTCACTTTCCTCATCGTTAACATCACCAAAGATTATAGCCCCTGTGCTACATGCAGAAGAACATGCTGTTTGAAACTCTTCATCTTTTACAAGACGCCCGTCTCTTTTAGCATCCAAAATAGACTTCTGGGTCTTCTGAATACACATTGAACATTTTTCTATAACCCCTCTTGAACGAACATTTACATCAGGATTCAATACCATCTTGCCCAAGTCATTGTTCATATGGTAATCAAACTCATCATTGTTATTATACAAGAACCAGTTAAACCTACGAACTTTGTAAGGACAGTTGTTAGCACAATACCTCGTACCTACACAACGGTTGTAAGCCATATGGTTTTGACCTTGACGGCTATGAGATGTTGCCGCAACAGGACAAACCGTTTCACATGGTGCATGGTTACAGTGCTGACACATTACAGGCTGAAAAGCTACTTGCGGATTAGCTGCCGGATCTTCCAACTCACCAAAACCACCTAACGAACCTTTGTCACCAGATAGGCCATCAAACTCATCTTTCTTAATATTATCCCCCTCAAAAGTATCTTCTGAAGAATAATATCTATCAATACGCAACCAGTGCATATCCCTACTCTTTCTAACTTCTTCCTTACCAACTACAGGAACATTGTTTTCTGCATGACAAGCAATAACACAAGCACCACAACCTGTACAAGCATTTAAATCTATGGACATATTGAAGTGATGACCGATAGTACGATCAAAACTATCCCATAAATCTACAGAAGTTGCAGGCACCTCCTGGTGATCTAACGACACTTGAGGCTGCGGGTTCCATTCTGCATGGTTTTTAGTATTGAATATCTCTAAAGTAGTTTCTTTAATGATATCTCCTCTACCCATTAGGGTCTTATGCAACTGAATACATGCAAATTCATGCATTCCTGAAGCTTTCTCTATTGTAGCAGCTTGAACGCTGTTAAAATCTTGGTATAATGGATAGGCATTTACACCTGTTTGCATTTCGGTTTTCATACCTACTTTTCTTCCATAACCCAAAGAGAGACCTATGGAACCAATAGCCTGACCGGGCTGTATTATTACAGGAATATTGTTTATTACAACTCCATTCACGGTGACATTCGCATAACTACCGTCCAAACCTCCATTAGCCACATGCTCGTTCACGAAACCTAAACGCTCTGCATCTGCTTTGGATACCGTAACATAGTTATCCCAAGACACTCTTGTTATAGGGTCAGGAAACTCTTGTAACCAAGGGTTATTTGCTTGTTGACCTGCTCCCATACCCGTTTTAGGATATAAAGTAAGTTCAACTCCCCCACCGCTCGTAGCATTTACCAAACTATTGATTGCTGTTGCAATAGGAATTCCAGCTTGCGCGGCAACCTCCTCAATTACATTAGCCTCAACTGTTTCTTTATCCACCTCCGTAGAAGCTGTATTTTCAGGATCTGCATCAGAAGACAAAGTCATACCAGCCGCAGAATAAACACCATCATGTAGCGCCTTATTCCAATCGTTACCGGCTAAAATTGATTGAGACCATGTTTCTTTTACATACTCATAATAACTCTTATCACTACCTAACCATTTCAACAATGCAGTCTGGAACTGCCTTGTATCAAATAGCTCTTTTATAGTTGGCTGAACCAAACTATACTGGCCCTTTTTAATTTGCGTATCACCCCAAGACTCCAAGAAATGATTAGCAGCGGCAGTATATTGAGCAACTTCAGTAGTTTCATTCCAGTTATTTGAAAACACAACCGAAAGACCTACCTTCTCAACACCTTCTTTAAAGTCTGCAGCATTTGGCAAAGTATACATAGGGTTGACACCATCCATCAATAACGCACCAACTTTGCCCGCTTTCATATCGGCAATCAACTTCTGCACCGCCTTAACATTACCTTGTCTTACATAACGAGGAGAAGCAGCATCATACGCCTTGCTTCCCAACATTTCGTTGATCGCAAGAACAACTGTCTGGGCATTTATATCGTCTAGACCCGTAACTATTACGGCTCCGCTTCTGTTTTTTCTTATCTGAGCCGCAACATCATCTATGGTTTTCTGTACATTTTCAGAAAGCTCACCACCAACACTTGTACCATTTAACTTAGCATACAACTGAGCTAAAGCTATTTTTTGTTGCATTGGCGTTAAAGGCACACGCTTATCGGCATTCGCTCCACTCAAGGTCATATTCGCCTCAAACTGCACGTGACGGGACATTTTACCATTCTTAGGGATACGTCCTTTTGCGTAACCACTATCATAGCTACCCCCTTGCCAATCTCCTAAGATATCGGCCCCAAAAGATACTATGAGTTCAGCCTTCTCAAAATCATAATCCGCTAATGCACGCTCACCGTATTTTGCTTCAAAAGCACTAGCCGCTGCATCTTCGGAAATGGCATCGTAAACCACATGATTTACATTACCATATTCAGCTTTCAAGTCCCCCACTAATCTATCTGTAGATGGACTTGCATAAGTCTGCGTTAACAATGCGATTTGCTGACCAGAATTTTTAAGACTTCCCAACTTTGCTTTTACAGCAGCATCAAGAACAGACCATTCGGTAGGCTCTCCATTTGCCATAGGCCCTTGCAAACGAGTGCTATCGTATAAAGAGAGTACAGATGCCTGAACCCTTGCGTTTGCAGAACCTGCTACTTTAGCATCTTTATTATTCTCAACCTTGATAGGACGGCCTTCCCTTGTCTTTATCAGTATACTTGCAAAGTCAAAACCGTTCGCTATGGTAGTAGCATAATAATTTGCAACACCTGGAACAATATTTTCTGGCTGAACAACATAAGGAATAGATTTATGCACAGGTCCTTCGCAAGCAGCTAATGAAGCCGCTGCAGTACTAAAACCTACGTACTTGAGAAAATCTCTCCTATTGGTAGATGTAGCGGATAGACTTTCTTTATCTCCCAAAAAATCATCCACTGGAATCTGTTCAACAAATTCGTTCTGTCTTAGCGTCTCAACAATGGAATCGTTCGGATTTAATTCCGCCTCGTTTTTCCAATATTTTTTGTTTGATGCCATACGTTTTTATGTAATTAGCTACTTTCTAGTTCGATTAATAATGACACTTTCCACATTCCAGCCCACCCATTTGTGCGGCTGTTAATTTTTCAACACCATATTTCTTGGAAAGCTCGGTATGAATTTTATCGTAGTAAGCGTTACCTTCTACTTTGATCTCGGTTTCACGATGACAGTTAATACACCAACCCATAGTTAACGGCGAAAATTGATACATGATTTCCATCTCCTCTACAGGACCATGACATTGCTGACATTCAATACCAGCCACACTTACGTGCTGAGAGTGATTAAAATATGCAAAATCCGGTAAATTATGAATACGAACCCACTCTACAGGCTGGCTCTCACCAGTATAACTTTGATTCTCCTCATCCCAACCAACAGCTGCGTACAACTTCTTTATTTCTTTATTATAATCTACACCATACTCGCGTTTACCCTCTTCCAAGGTTTCATCAGCCACTTGATATATTGACTTATGACAGTTCATACAAACATTGAGCGCAGGAATGCCAGAATGTTTTGATACGCGCGCAGAGGAATGACAGTATTTACACTCAATCTTATTTTCGCCCGCATGTATACGGTGAGAGTAGTGAATTGGCTGAATTGGTTCGTACCCTTGATCCACACCAACCTGCATCATCCAACCATATGCAAAATAAGCACTACCTAACAACAGAAAAATAACGGTCACCAAAACCAAAAACTGATTTTTAGCAAACGCTTTCCACAATGGCAACCTTTTCTGAGACTCCTCGGCCTCCAACACAACACCATTTGCCTCAGCAATTCTTCTGAGTGTCTTGTTCACCAAGAACAACATTCCAACCAAAAGAGCAAAAACCAATGCTAGAGCACCTAATATTATTTCGTTTGATATACCATCTGCAGCACCCGCACTTGGAGCACCAACAGCAGCAGCATCGCCGGCAGCTGGAGCAGCAGTTTTTGGTGGCGCAGCAGTATAAGCCAAAATATTATCGATATCTTCATCCGACAAAGTAGGGAAAGGCGTCATCGCCGCCTTGTTATATTCTGCATATACTTCATTGGCATACGAGTCACCAGAGGCGATCAAACCAGGACTGTTCTTAATCCATTTATACAACCAATCACGACCTAAGCCCTCATCATCAGACAACCTAGTCTCCACATTAGCAAGAGCTGGACCAGTCATTTTACGGTTTAAGGCATGACAAGCAGCACAATTCTGATTAAACAACGCTTTACCCTTTGCTGGATCACCTGCCGTATCACCAGAGCTGGCCGCCTCAGCAGAAGCGTCGCCTTCAGCCGCATCATCTTGAGCGGATATAGAAACGGAAAATAACAGGAAAACAATTAGAGTTACACCTAAAACCTTAGAAATCGAATGGCGGTACGGAACCTTTTTCATATGAATCTTATTTCTATCGACATCTTGGCACGATAATTTCATTATTTTGAAAATACTTGTATTGTTATTATCTATGCTAAAATCGAAGGCAAAAATACGTAAATGACTTTATTTTGAAAATGTTAACGGATTGATAATTCCTAATTTATATTTATTCTAAATAATATGCCATCCTTTACATTGCCGAGGAATAAGCTACTTTTACATAAATTATTAGAACCCAATTATTTCACTACAATGAAGACAATTTTTGCACTAAGTTTTACTATGGCGTCTTTAACATTTGGATTTGCCCAGCAAGGGCAAATTAACATTGAACAAGACGAAAAAATCACTGAATTAATAGAAATATACAAGACTTCAAATGAAAGTTCTGAGTATTATCGAATTCAAGTTGGTTTTGGATCTTACAGTAAAGCTCAGAAAATCCAAGCTAATGTAGAACAAGATTTTCCTGACCTACCTTCTAAAATAGATTTTGATTCTCCTACATACAGAGTAAGGATCGGAAGATTTAAAAACAAATTGGATGCCGAGAGAAAATTTAAAGAGGTCCGGCAAAAATATCCGGATGCTATGTTATTAAAACCAAAAAAATCGACCCGTTAAGGTCGATTTTTTTTGCTCTATATAATTTGAATATCTTATTTAGATTTCAACTTCTTTTTCACTTCCACTTCTCTGAAAGCTTCAACGATATCTCCTTCAACTATATCATTATAGTTCTTTAATTGCAGACCACAATCATAACCTTTGGCCACTTCTTTAACATCATCCTTAAAGCGTTTTAATGAAGTTAACTCGCCCGTATATACAACAACACCATCCCTAATAAGACGTATTCCCGCGTTACGGAAAATTTTACCATTAGTAACCATACAACCTGCAATTGTACCAACCTTAGAAATCTTGAAGGTTTCTCTAATTTCTGCAGTACCAGTAATTTCCTCTTTGATTTCTGGAGACAACATTCCCTCCATTGCATCCTTTAGATCATTAATAGCATCATAGATAATAGAGTACATCCTGATATCGATTTCCTCTTTCTCAGCAACATCTCTTGCGTTACCCATTGGTCTTACGTTAAAACCAATAATAATCGCATCTGACGCAGAAGCCAACAATACATCAGACTCAGTAATTGCACCAACTCCTTTATGTATAATATTAACTTGTATTTCTTCTGTGGATAATTTCTGGAACGAATCCGTTAATGCTTCCACAGAACCATCAACATCACCTTTAAGAATGATATTAAGCTCTTTAAAGTCACCTAACGCAATACGTCTTCCAATCTCATCCAATGTAATATGACGTTGCGTTCTAACATTCTGCTCACGCTGTAATTGCGAACGCTTGGTAGCAATCTGCTTGGCTTCTCTTTCGTCCTCAAGTACATTAAACTTATCACCCGCCTGTGGCGCGCCATCAAGACCTAAAATAGATATTGGAGTAGCTGGACCTGCTTCTTTAACGGTATTTCCACGTTCATCCTGCATTGCTTTAACCTTACCACTATTTGTACCAGCCAAAACGTAATCCCCTATCTTAAGAGTTCCACCCTGAACTAATATAGTAGAAACATAACCACGCCCTTTATCCAAAAATGCCTCTACAACGGTACCGTTAGCTTTTTTATTAGGGTTAGCTTTAAGCTCTAATAGTTCAGCCTCGAGTAGCACTTTTTCAAGCAACTCCTTTACACCTTGCCCAGTTTTTGCCGAAATATCGTGCGATTGTATTTTACCGCCCCAATCTTCGACCAACAAATTCATTTGAGCCAAGCCATCCTTAATTTTCTCGGGATTGGCCGTAGGTCTATCTACCTTGTTTATTGCGAATACAATAGGCACACCTGCAGCTTGCGCATGACTAATCGCTTCTTTCGTTTGAGGCATAATAGCATCGTCCGCAGCAATTACAATAACCGCAATATCAGTAACTTGAGCACCTCTGGCACGCATAGCCGTAAAAGCTTCGTGACCTGGTGTATCTAAAAATGTGATTTTTTGACCACCCTCTAAAGTAACTCCATATGCACCGATATGCTGTGTAATTCCACCGCTTTCCCCTGCAATTACGTTAGCTTCCCTAACATAATCCAGCAAAGAAGTTTTACCATGATCCACGTGACCCATTACCGTAACAATAGGTGCGCGTGCTACTAAATCTTCCGGGGCATCTTCTTCTACCTCTATAGATTCTTCAAGATCGGCAGTTACAAATTCAACCTCGTAACCAAACTCATCAGCAACAATAGATAATGTCTCAGCATCTAGACGCTGGTTCATAGTAACCATTATACCAAGTGACATACATGCCGATATAATCTCGGTAGTACCTACACCCATCATGGTTGCCACTTCACCAACAGTCACAAATTCCGTAACCTTCAACACTTTACTTTCAAGTTCTTGTTGCTCAAGATCCTTCTCAGTTTGTTGGCGGTGCTGGTCTCTTTTATCTCTTCTATACTTGGCTCCTTTACCCTTCTTGGATTTACCCTGCAATTTCTCTAGGGTCTCTCTAATCTGTTTTTGTACGTCTTCCTCAGTAGGCTCTACTTTTGGAGCTCCATAACGTGGGTTTCCACCTCCACCACCTTTTCTGGCAGCTGGGCCAGTACCGCGTGGTCTTGGCGCATTACTTTTATTACCACTTCCCGGGTTACTAACTATACGTCTTCGTCGTTTTTTACGATCCGCACCAGCATCAGAACCAGCTTTAGGCTCCTCTTTCTTCTTTTTAGGCTTATTGAACTGAGAAAGGTCAATTTTGGCCGTAATCTTAGGACCGGTAAGTTTTTTGTATTTCGTAGTTAAGACGCCATCGTCTTTTTTCTCTTCCGAAGTTTCTTCTGCCGCAGCTTCAGGCTTTGCTTCCTGAACCTTCTTTTCTTCCGCAGCTTTAGGTTTATCCTCAACCTTAACTTCAGGTACTTTTGGAGCTTCAGGTTTCTTTTCTTCTACTTTTTCTTCTACCTCAGGCTCTTTAACCTCTTTTTTAACAGGTTCCTCCTCAACTTTAGGTTGTGGCTCTACTACCTGTTTTGGCAGCTCTACCTCTTTTGGCTTTTCAACCTCGGAGCCATCCTCTTTTTCTACATTCTCAACTTTTTCCTCAACAGGAGCAGGAGCGGCCTTGCCTTTTTTATTCCCATCAAGATCAATTTTACCCACTGTTTTTGGACCTTGAAGCTCAACTTTTCCTACCAACGTCTTTTCTGCCGCAGCAGCACGTTTTTCTCTAGCCAAACGCCTATCTTCTTGCTCTTGCTCTAACTGCAATCGCAAAGCTTCTTTTTCCTTTCGCTTTTCTTCACCCACTTCTTTGGAGGCGACTTTTTTGCTCTTATCGGTCTGAAACTCTCCTTGAAGCACTTCATAAACCTCATCGGAAATCTTTGTAGTAGGTCGCGCATCGATATCATGCCCTTTAGAGGCAAGAAAATCAACAGCCCTATCCAAAGAAATATTAAACTCTTTGAGGACCTTATTAAGCCTAATTTTTGCAATGTCTGCCATAAATACTTTCTCCTAATTCTCTTTAATCCTTGCTAATATACAGAACTCCAATGTGGTTTTACACTCTAACACATTAGCAGAATTTTCCGCTAAAGTATTAAAACCCATGACGAGTTCATAGCTAATCTTCCAATTCTTCTTTAAGAATACGCACAACTTCGGAAATAGTTTCCTCTTCCAAGTCGGTACGCTTCACCAAATCGGCTACATCTTGCTCCAATATACTACGAGCTGTATCCAATCCTATTTTCTTGAATTCTTCAATAATCCAAGCATCGATTTCATCTGTAAATTCAGTCAATTCTACATCTTCCTCAACACCTTCCCTGAACACATCTATCTCATAACCAGTTAATTGACCTGCTAAACGAATATTATGACCCCCACGGCCAATAGCTTTAGAAACTTCTTCAGGCCTAAGATAAACTTGAGCCGTCATTTTCTCGTCATTCAACTTTACAGAAGAAACCCTGGCAGGACTCAAAGCCCTTGTTACCATTAATTGTGGGTTAGCCGTCCAATTGATAACATCAATGTTCTCATTACCCAATTCACGAACAATACCATGAATTCTAGAACCTTTCATACCTACACAGGCACCAACAGGATCAATACGATCATCATAGGAGTCGACTGCAACTTTTGCTTTTTCTCCTGGTATACGAACTGCTTTCTTTATAGTGATCAGGCCGTCGTAAACTTCCGGAATTTCCTGAAAAAACAATTGTTCCAAAAATTTAGGAGAGCTTCTAGACATAATAATCGTTGGTTTACTACCCTTTAGCTCTACACTTTCGATTACACCACGAACGTTATCTCCTTTTCTAAAGAAATCAGAAGGAATCTGTCTATCTTTTGGTAAGATGATTTCATTTCCTTCGTCATCCAATAAAATAATAGCTTTGTGACGAATATGGTGTACCTCTGCGGTATAAATCTCACCTTCCAGATCCTTGAAGTGCTTATATATTGTTGTATTGTCGTGCTCGTGAATCTTTGAAATCAAGTTTTGCCGAAGTGCCAAAATAGCCCTCCTACCCAAATCAATAAGCTTTACTTCTTCAGAAACATCTTCACCCACTTCAAAATCTGGTTCAATTTTACGTGCTTCGGTAAGCGATATCTCTTCATTTGGCTCTTCTACCTCACCATCCTCAACAACTACACGGTTTCTCCAGATTTCTAAATCCCCTTTATCCGGGTTGATAATGATGTCAAAATTATCATCAGAACCAAACTTTTTCTTAAGAGCACTTCGAAAAACGTCTTCCAAAATGGCCATTAAGGTTACCCTATCTATGAATTTGTCGTCTTTAAATTCCGAAAAAGACTCAATCAGTGCAATATTTTCCATTATGCTACTATTACCTTTAAAATTTTAAAATGACTTTTGCTTCTTTAATATCAGAAAAACTGATCTGCTCTTTTTTCTGAACTGTAACTTTCCCTTTTCCAATGGGTTTGGGTTCCCGTGCTTTCCATTCCAGCACAATACCATCATCGGTAGTTCCGGTCAAATTTCCCTCAAATGTCTCTACCTCAGTTCTCACTGCAAGCTTTCGCCCAACATTTTTAGTATACTGCCTTGGCATTACCAAGGGAGATGCCGCTCCCGCCGAAGCAACTTCCAAGGAAAAATCATATTCTTCTCGATCTATATCATTTTCAATAGCGCGACTAATTTTCATACAGTCTTGCACAGTAACACCTTCATCTCCATCCAAAACCACCTTGATGGCGTTGTCCGCAGACATCGAAAAATCGATTAAAAACAATGACCCGTTTTCCTCTAAGGCATCGTTCAAAAGGGCTTCAACCTTACTCTTGAGCATAATATTTAGAAATAAAAAAGAGGACTAAATTGTCCCCTCATGAATACTTTTATATCCTTTCAGTGGTGCAAATATACGATTTTTTTGTTTCCAACAATATCCTATTCATTTAAAGAGTTTTATATCATAACAATTCATATTAAATTAACGATTTAGTAGTACATTTAAATTATACCAACCAAATTATCATTACATGGAAATACTTTCTTCTTACAACATGATTATTGGCGCTTCTGCCATAGTCATTATCTCTTTTTGGTTTAATGGAATCTCTAAAAAAACCAATATCCCGTCTGTACTTATGCTCATTGTCCTAGGTATAGCATTACAATTTGGCCTCAAGTACATTATGGGTTCTGAAATTGATTTTGAAAAAAACCTGCGCGGCACTTTAGAAATAATAGGCACGGTTGGGCTGATAATGATTGTACTGGAAGCCGCATTGGAACTTGAGCTAAAGCGAGAAAAGCTTATCCCTATTTTAAAATCAATGGCTATTGCCCTTCTAGGGCTTGTTGCTTCCGCCTGGGTTGCCGCACTTGTACTCTATCATTTTATTGACGGCATGACCATGCAATCTGCTTGGTTATACGCCACCCCCCTTTCCATTCTGTCCAGCGCCATAATCATTCCCAGCGTTAGCAGCCTTAGAGACGATAAGAAAGAATTTCATATTTACGAAAGTACATTTTCAGATATCATGGGTATTATGATGTTCTACTTCCTTACCGGAGGATTAGATCCCGAAACCGATTCTGGGCCCGTTGCCTTTGCAGGAAATATAGTACTTACCATTGTAATTGCCATTATTGCCAGTTACGCACTTGTTCTTATTTTCCAAAAGATAAAAAGCCAAGCTAAGCAATTTTTATTGATTGCGGTACTCTTGTTACTTTATGCTATTGGGAAAAAGATGCATTTATCCTCTTTAATTATAATTTTGATATTCGGTTTGGTCATTGCGAACGTAAAACTGTTCTTTCCCGGAAAGACCGCTATTTTTCTTGAAAAGGAAAAGATGCACCAAATCTATCATGAACTGCACATCATCACTTTGGAAACAGCATTTGTTGTGCGTACCTTTTTCTTTGTAATCTTTGGGGTTACCATTGTACTTGCATCTTTAATGAGCCTTAATGTGGCCATGGTAAGTATTCTGATTATCGCCTCTATATACGTCATCCGATTTCTAATTTTACGTGTTTTCATAGGAAAGGATATTCTACCGCAAGCCTTCATTGCCCCCAGAGGACTCATTACTATACTCTTATTTTATGCTATTCCCGTGGAAGCCGAAATTGCCGGTTTTGAATCGGGTATTTTATTATTTGTGATTATCGCCACAAGTTTAATCATGACCTGGGCCATGATACGAGACAAAAAGAAAATGGGCACTATGCTAGATGAGATCGATGAAGAGATCCTAGCACGCAACGAAGCGGAAGACCAGCTTAACGAACACGAAGCAGAAACTTCAGAAATGCAAACGAAGAAAGAAATTGAAGAAAGTAAAGAAGATTCTTCCGATCAAATAGAACCAGATGACCATCACACCTAGGTCTTAAAACAAAAAAACCGATACTTTTCAGTATCGGTTTTTTTGAAATCTCTGTTGGCCTACTAGGACTCGAACCTAGAACGACTGTACCAAAAACAGCTGTGTTGCCAATTACACCATAGGCCATTACCGTAATTTTCGCTAAAACTAGTTCAGCGTTTGAGCGTGCAAATTTAAAACAAAGTTTCGTTTAAGCAAACATTTTTTACAACAATAATCCAAAATCTATACAACAGACAGATTTTCAACGATATAAAATATATAAATAGTTTCATTTCTACGGTGCAAGCCCCATCAACAAGGCCGCAACGGTATATAACTCAATAATCTTCTTTGGAAGGTCTTGTTAAAGGTTTATCAAAAATACCCATGCATATCTATATAAATTAGTAAATTCGCCGCATTGGTTAAACCTCATAGTCCATGTTTTCAAAGAACTTCGAAAAATGGGACAATCTTCTCGGATGGTCCGTCTTTTTTATTGCCCTTATTACTTATGCCATCACCGTTGAACCCACCAACAGTTTTTGGGATGCCGGCGAATACATTGCCACGTCAGCCAAACTTCAGGTTGGACACCCTCCAGGAGCACCGCTGTTACAGATGATAGGAGCCTTTTTTGCTATGTTTGCCATTGAGCCCGATCAAGTGGCCCGCATGGTGAACTATGTTTCTGGCGTATCAAGCGCATTTACTATCCTTTTTATGTTTTGGACGATTACAAATCTCACTCAAAAACTGATAAAACGGAAGGACGATGTCATAACGAACAGTAAGGCCATTGCTATTTTTGGTTCTGGTATTGTTGGCTCCCTTGCCTTTACTTTTTCGGATAGCTTTTGGTTTAATGCGGTAGAGACAGAAGTCTACTCCACTGCAAGTTTATTAATGGCGCTATTGCTTTGGCTTGGTCTAAAATGGACAGACGATTTAGAAAACCCTAGAGGAAATAAATGGTTAGTTCTTATATCCTACGTAGTAGGTCTTACCTTTGGTGTTCAGTTTATGGGCTTTTTGGCCATACCTTCCATAGGATTGCTTTATTACTTTAAAACATACGAAAAAACCACGGTAAAGAACTTTCTACTTGCTAACATTGCCGTTATTGCTGTATTGATGTTGGTCTATAAGTTCTCTTTAACCTATGTATTAAAACTATTTGGTTGGAGCGAAGTCTTCTTTATCAACAGCATTGGCCTTCCATTTAACTCTGGCACCATTATAATGGGACTCATTTTTGTTGCTACGTTCTATTTTGGTTTAAACTACACCAGAAAGAACAATTATAAAACAGCAAATACCATTGTTCTTTCCCTGATGTTCCTCTTCTTAGGTTTTTCATCTTGGATGATGCTACCAATTCGTGCTAATGCAAGAGTGGTCATTAATGAGAATAATCCTGAAGATGCCCGTGCTTTGCTAGCCTATTATAATCGTGAACAGTACCCTGGTGTTGACAGTCCTGTTTATGGAACTTACTACTCCAACACTTTTGGGGTTGGCGGTGAAGACAAAGACGAAGCCCCTAAATATGAGAAAGATGAGAAACTAGGGAAGTATGTAATTGTAAATTACTACAAAGGTGCTATTCCCGGAGATGACCCTGAACATATTGGTTTCTTACCCCGTATGTGGAGTGGGCAAAATGCCGAGAACTACATGAAATATTTTGGACCGTTAGATTTTAGAATGACGCAGTCCAACGAAGAACTCAGACAAGCAGTTGCCCAAGTTAAGGATGGTTTTGCCAATGGCGAAATAGATGCAGAACAGTACATTAGCTTTTTAAGGCGATTTAGTGATTACCTTGAAGTCGAACCACCTTCCGTTTGGCAAAACATTAAATACATGGTTCAATTTCAATTTGGATACATGTATTGGCGTTATTTTATGTGGAACTTTACTGGCAAAAATAATGATGTTCAAGGTAGATATAACGGAAATGGCGAATGGCTAAGTGGTATTAACTTAGTAGACAGCCCCCGTTTGGGAAGTCAAACCAATCTTCCTGATGAAGTCAAGAACAATAAGGCAAGAAACACCTATTTCCTGCTTCCACTTATCCTAGGGATTGTTGGTATTTTGTTTCAAATAAGCAAAAACCCAAAACAGTTTTGGGTTCTTTTAATATTCTTTTTATTTACAGGCCTCGCAATACAGTTCTATACCAACCCTTACATTTTTCAACCAAGAGAAAGAGACTACTCGCTTGTAGGCTCTTTTTATGTCTTTGGCATATGGATAGGTTTAGGAGTTTATGGACTCTTTGATGAACTCAAAAAATACCTCAGCCCTAAAATATTAGCCCCGGCAGTAACACTAGTTTGTCTTTTGGCAGTGCCTACGGTAATGGCCGTACAAAACTGGGACGACCATGATAGATCTAATCGGTATACCGCCAATTCGTCCGCGAAAGCCTATTTAGATTCGTGCCAAGAAGATTCAGGCGCCATATTGTTTACTATTGGGGATAACGACACCTTCCCGCTTTGGTATGCCCAGGAAATTGAAGGCTACAGAACAGATGTGCGTATAGTCTGTACCAGTCTTTTTGAAACAGATTGGTACATTGACCAAATGAAGCGAAAGGCTTACGAAAGCGAAGCTATCCCATCACAAATTGCCCATGATAAATATCGTTGGGGATCTCGTGATGTACTTTACTATCAAACGGTAGACCCACTTTTCAATAAGAAAATATCGGAAAGCAGATGGTCCATCCAAGATTTCATTAAGTGGGTAGATAGTGACAATCCGCAAACGAAATTGAAATACATTTTAGAACGACAAGAAAATATTGACATGGACGCTTATTCCGAAAGTAGCCAAAACATTGTTTACTACCCTACTAATAAGCTTCGTATACCTGTTAACAAAACTAACGTTCTAGAAAGCGGGTTGGTAAAAGCAAAAGACTCAGCACTAATTGTTGATTATATTGATATTGACCTACCTAAAAGTGCGATTACCAAGAAAAGCATGATGATGCTGGACATCATAGCTAACAATGACTGGACACGCCCTATTTATTTTTCAGGCGGAAGTTTTGACGATGCTGAATTTATTTGGATGAAAGACTATTTGCAGCTAGATGGTATGGCTTACAAATTAGTGCCCATTAAAACGGAGCGTAGAAATTCTTTTGAAATGGGGCGTATTGATTCTGACCTTATGTACGATGTGGTAACTAATTGGGATTGGGGCAACTCTGGAAGCTCAGACATTTATCACGATCCTCAAACACGTATTCAGGGCCTATCTTACCGTAGCAACTTGGCGAGATTACTGGAACAATTACTAAAAGAAGATAAAATAGAAAAGGCGAAGGACATTATCGACCTTTCGATAACAAACCTTCCCGTTGAGTATTTCGGCTACTATACTTTTGTGGAGCCTTTTGTTGATGGGTATTATAAAGTAGGTGAAACCACCAAAGCAAGGGAGCTTTTTGGAAAGTTAAAATATATCTACCAAGACCGCTTGGAGTACTATGCCGGTATACCACTTGAAGAGCAATATGAGAAAATAGATGAGATAATTGCCGACATGGAGGGTTATAGAAGAAATATTGACATATTAATCGGCAACAACGATCGCGAAATGGCTGAAAAGGAAACGTTAATCTTCAATGAATACATAGACAAATTCAAACATTTCTACAAAGACAATATTTTACAGGAAGATGATTTAGAGCCAGGCCAGAACCCGGACATGGCAGACACTGTACCTGTATCGGACACCACTGCTATAGACGCAGCTACTACGGGTGATAAGGTGCCGGACACAACACTTGTACCGGCCACGAACTAAACTTCGGTTAACAAGAACTAAAAAAAGGCTCTTTCATCATTGATGAAAGGGCCTTTTATATTTTAAGCTATCTGAACAGAAAAATAATTCAGTTTTTTAATACTTTCAACAGGTACAAACTAAAGGTACTCGTTTAAAATACCAATAAGCGTATTAGCATCTTGCTCTCCACTTTGGCGCCATACCATTTCACCTTTTTTATAAATCATTAATGTAGGAAGTCCTTTAACACGAAGCGCTTGTGCAAGCTCTTTGTTCTTGTCCACATCAATTTTTATAACCTTGCCTTTATCCCCCAAAGCAGCGGCTACATCACGTAGAACAGCATGCATTGCATTGGATTGCTCGTTCCAATCCGCATAAAAATCCAAAAGAACAGGAATTTTTAAATCTATGAGTTCACCAAACTTTGACATACGTAGTTATTGGGTTAGGATCCAAAAGTAAGAAAAAATGTTAAATTGCCACCTATAGCCCAAATTTTATAGGCTTTAGGCCGCGTTAAAATCGTGTTAAGCTTTCTTTTTAAGGGTAATCACGGTTATTTCAGGCCATATACCCACTCTGCCTGGATAGCCTAAAAAGCCAAAACCTCTATTTACATTTATATATTGGCCAAGTTCTTGATAGATACCTGCCCAATATTTATATCTCCATTTTACGGGACTCCATTTAATCCAACCCGGTATTTCTATTCCAAATTGCATCCCATGTGTATGTCCACTTAATGTAAGATGATAATGGTAATCATCATGTAATACAACATCTTCCCAATGCGAAGGATCATGGCTCATAAGAATCTTAAAATCGTCTTTACCAACATTGAAAACTGCTTTTTTAAGGTCTCCTGCTTTTTTAAAACCACCACGACCCCAGTTTTCTACTCCAACCAAAGCAATCCTATCCTTACCTTTTAGCAGATAGCGATTTTCGTTCAATAATAGGTCAAAGCCCATATTTCGCTGTAGTATCTTTAAATCTTCCAGATTCTTATGCTTGGCCTCTTCCGTTTCCCAATCTACATAATCCCCATAGTCATGGTTCCCTAGAACAGAAAATTTACCGTCTTTGGCATTCAGTGTAGAGAAAAGGTCTGCCCATGGCTCCATTTCCGTGGCCATATTATTTACCATATCACCAGTAAACAGAATTACATCGCTTTTCTGCTTATTGACTAGATCAACAGCATATTCAATCTTTTTTCTATCGTCAAAACTACCACTATGTACATCTGATATCTGAGTGATTTGGTATCCATCAAAAGAATCGGGCAAATCATCGTACTCCAAATTATATTTGAGTACCTTAAAATTGTATTTCCCCTTGTACATCCCATATAACAGCGCCCCAAAAGGAATTGCGGCCAAACCAAGCCCCAAAAGGCTCAAAAACTTTCTACGTTCCGGAAAAGTAAACTCTTTTGTTTGACCAAAGAATTTCTGATATCCGCTAGAGATAACTCTAAAAATATCTTCGGACAAAAGAAAAAGAATCGTAACCATTTCAAATGCCAATACGGTCAAAAGTAGCCCAAAGGCATAACTTTTAGCCCTGCTTAAAACCCTTCCCTCTTCTTCGCCAAATGTAAATTGATAGATAAAATTACCAAGTACCAGTACGGCAACAGTAATAAAAAGATAGTATACCCAAGGGTATCTGGTTACAGTTTTTAGTGCCTGCAAAGTATAGAGACCCATAACAATGTAAGCGATGACAAAAATAATCCAACGTAGCATACTTACAAAGGTATTTCAATCTAAGATGGGGATCACCTCATTTAGATTTTATTTAACCCTATTTACAATATTTATAATTGTGTCTAAGTCTGTTACAGCTATTTCAATGTCATTTAAAAAAGATGGTGAGTTCATAGAAACCTTGTTTGTTTCCGGTAAGGTTTTCAAAAACTTAGTACCTGAAAGATGAACAAATTCAAAACCCGCTTCTTTGAAATCCAAAACATTTTCAGGCCGCACTCCCCCACCGGGCATAATATTACAACTAGTGGCTTGCTTGAGAAGTTCTTTTAGGAGTTCTATTCCTTTTGGCGAGGATTTCTCCTGACCCGATGACAATATATAATCTACTCCTAAGCTTTCTAGCTGAAACAAGGTTTCAAATGGGTCTTCCACCCAATCAAAAGCACGATGAAAAGTAAACTTTAAATCTCCAGAAGCCTCGATCAATTCTTTTGTTCGGCCTACATCTAATGAAAAATCAGTATTTAAAATCCCTGAAACAATTCCTTTAAACCCCAAGTCTACACATAAGGCAATATCTTCTTTCATAATTTTCAACTCATCCGCAGAATAGGTAAAATCTCCACTACGCGGACGAACTAACACATGAACAGGAATAGAAATATGCTCTCGCACACTTTTCAACAATCCATAGGAAGGTGTAATCCCGCCTATTGCAAGTTCGGAACATAGCTCTATGCGATTGGCACCTGCCTTTTGCGCATTTAATGCAGATTCCAAAGAATTGGCACAAACTTCTATTAGCATTTTACTTATATTTAATGCCCAAGTGGCATTTTAAAACTACCCCTAAAATAGAAATCTTAATACCATGCAAAGAAGAAAGTTCCTGAAAAATTCAACCGCCGCCACGGCCGGTTTAATTTCGGCACCTCTAATAGCCGGCCAAACTAATACATCTACTTATCAAAAAGCGAATAATGCAGTAGCTATAAAACCTATTGTTATATGCACTTGGAATTTTCAAAAGGCATCTTCAAAAGCATGGGAGGTTCTTAAAGATGGCGGCTCCTCACTTGATGCGGTCACCCAAGGTGTAATGGTAGAGGAAAATGATGTAAACAACCAAACCGTAGGTATTGGCGGAAGACCGGATAGGGATGGGAATGTCACGCTTGATGCTTGTATTATGGATAAAGACAGTAACTGTGGAGCAGTACTTGCCATGCAGAATATTGCCAACCCTATTTTGGTTGCCCGCAAGGTAATGGAAGAAACGCCACATGTTATGCTTGCTGGAAAGGGCGCCGAACAATTCGCTTATGAGATGGGGTTCAAAAAAACGAACCTACTCACAGAAAAATCAAAACAAGAATGGATAGAATGGCAAAAAACGGCACATTACAAGCCTATTATAAATATCGAGAATCATGATACTATAGGCATGCTCGCCATTGATGCCAACGGAGATATTTCCGGCGCTTGCACCACTAGTGGTATGGGATACAAAATGGCGGGACGCGTGGGTGACTCCCCAATAATTGGCGCTGGACTTTTTATTGATAACGAAGTAGGCGGAGCAACAGCCACCGGCGTGGGCGAAGAGGTAGTCCGTACCGTAGGTAGCTTTCTTATCGTAGAATTAATGCGACAAGGGAAATCTCCTCAAGAAGCTTGTAAAGAAGGGGTAGAACGAATTATGGCCAAAAATAAAGGTCGAAACGATTTTCAAATCGGGTTTATTGCCATTAACAAAGCTGGCGAAACCGGCGGTTATTGTATTCATCCCGGATTTACATATAGGTCCTATTCTGAAGAGGGGCATGTAAATAATCTAGCTAAAAGTCATATCAAATCTTAAAACACTAAAAAGAGTTCAAAAACTTGATTAGCTTTGAATCCTTTTGAAAAACTATAAAATGCCAGAACAAAAACGACTCTTCTTACTAGACGCCTACGCACTTATTTTCCGCGGATATTACGCGCTTATAAAAAACCCTAGAATCAATTCCAAGGGCATGGACACCTCCGCAATTATGGGATTCATGAATTCACTTTTTGATGTGATTAAACGCGAAAAACCAGACCATCTAGCGGTTTGTTTTGACAAAGGCGGAAGTGCGGAACGTACAGAACTGTTTCCTGAATACAAAGCCAATAGAGATGAAACACCTGATGCCATTCGAACGGCAATTCCATACATTCAGAACATTTTGAAAGCTATGCACATCCCTTCGGTAGTTCTTGAAGGCTGGGAAGCTGATGATATTATCGGCACTTTGGCCAAACAGGCCGAAAGAGAAGATTACAAAGTTTTTATGGTTACACCGGATAAGGATTTTGGACAATTGGTATCCGAAAATATATTTATGTACCGCCCTGCTAGAATGGGCAATGGAATAGAAATATGGGGTATTCCTGAAATACAGAAGCGTTTTGGCGTAGAACGCCCAGAACAAGTAATAGATTATTTGGGTATGATGGGAGATGCTAGTGATAACATTCCAGGCTTACCCGGTGTTGGTGACAAAACAGCCAAAAAATTCATTGAGCAATTTGGCTCTATGGAAGGTCTTTTAGAGAACACAGACAAGCTAAAAGGGAAAATGAAAGAAAAGGTTGAAGCGAATAAAGAGTTGGGGCTCCTTTCTAAAAAATTAGCGACCATCTGTATAGATTGCGATGTTACTTTTAATGCCGAAGATTATGAAATGTCTGTTCCAGATAGCGAAAAAGTACAAGCGATTTTTGAAGAACTTGAATTTAGACGACTAAAAGACCAGTTCATTAAAATATTTTCAGGTGAAACCGAAAATGAAACGCAAACTCAAGTAAGCAATACTGAAACCGCGAAAAAACAAGCGTCAACCTCTTCGTCTGCTGGTAGCGGGCAATTCTCACTTTTTGGTGGTGACGGAGCTTCTGCCGCTACAATTACAGATAGTTCCAGCCGAAAAACCATCAAGGACGTACCTCACGTGTACCAAAGTGTAGCACCCGGTATGGCAATGAAACTCTTTGTTCAAAATTTAATGAAACAGACTTCGGTTTGTTTTGATACGGAAACTACTTCCTTAAATCCGCTTGAAGCTCAACTCGTAGGTATCGCATTCTCATGGGAAGCTACGAAAGGGTATTATATTCCTTTTCCAGAAAACAAAGAAGAAGCACAGGAACTCATAGAGCTTTTACGCCCTTTCTTTGAGGCTAAAAACATTGAAAAAATAGGGCAAAACCTTAAGTATGATATCAAAGTTTTAGACAAATATAAGATTAAGGTTAAAGGAGATTTTTTTGATACCATGTTAGCGCATTACCTAATAAACCCTGATATGCGACACAATATGGATGTACTTTCAGAAACCTATCTGAATTACACTCCGGTCTCCATAACAGAACTTATTGGGAAGAAAGGGAAGAACCAATTGAATATGCGAGATGTTCCTTTGGAAAAACAAACGGAATACGCAGTGGAAGACGCGGATGTTACCTTTCAGTTAGCGGAACATTTTAGACCAGAACTTGCCGACGCAAAGACGGATGTGCTTTTTAAAGACATTGAGATTCCGTTGCTACATGTCTTGGCCGATATGGAACTAGAAGGCATCAATCTAGACGAAAGATTCTTGAATTCGCTTTCCGAAGACTTGAATGACGATATTAAAAATCTTGAAGAGAAAATATACGAAGCCGCAGGAGAAGAATTTAATATAGGCTCGCCAAAACAATTGGGAGAAATACTTTTCAGCAAAATGAAACTGGTAGATAAGCCCAAAAAGACCAAAACAGGTCAGTTTTCTACGGCAGAAGATGTACTATCCTATTTAGCCAAAGATCATGAAATTATCCAAAATGTGTTGGATTATCGTGGGTTGGCAAAGCTTAAAAGCACATACGTAGATGCACTACCAGAACAAGTAGAACCAACTACAGGAAGAGTACACACGGATTATATGCAAACCGTTGCCGCAACAGGTAGGTTAAGTAGTAATAACCCGAATCTACAAAACATTCCTATCCGTACGGAAAGAGGTCGCCAAGTCCGAAAAGCTTTTGTCCCAAGGGATGAGAATTACATTTTATTAGCTGCGGATTATTCTCAAATTGAATTGCGCATAATTGCCGCATTGAGCGAAGAAACTACCATGATCGAAGCTTTTAAACATGGTGAAGATATTCATGCTTCCACAGCATCAAAAGTATTTAACGTTCCTATTGAAGAAGTAACCCGTGAACAAAGAAGCAATGCGAAAACCGTAAATTTCGGAATCATCTATGGTGTATCTGCTTTCGGCCTGAGCAATCAAACAGACCTATCCCGTTCGGAAGCCAAAGAGCTTATTGATACGTATTATAAAACGTATCCTAAACTCCGTAATTACATGAGCGAACAGATAGATTTTGCCCGTGACAATGGTTATGTACAAACTGTTTTAGGCCGAAGACGCTACTTAAAAGACATTAACGGAAGCAACGCCATAGTGCGTGGTGCCTCAGAGCGTAACGCTGTAAATGCACCCATACAGGGTAGCGCTGCAGACATTATTAAGATAGCGATGATCAATATTCATAAAAAACTAGGTGAAGGCAACTATAAATCTAAAATGCTTTTACAAGTGCATGATGAATTGGTATTTGACATTTACAAACCCGAGTTGGAAGAATTGAAAATTCTAATTAAATCGGAAATGGAAAATGCTTACAAATTATCGGTTCCTTTGGATGTAGAAGTTGGTATTGGGCAAGATTGGCTAGAGGCGCATTAAATCTAACATTGAGACAGACATAATAATTAGGAAGGGCGTTTCATTAAAAAATCAGTACCTACCAAAATTTTAGTGTTTTTCTCACGTTAGATTTAAACAACCTCTCAACTATGTCTCTAAAATTTCCCCAATGGCTCTTTGTAGCACTGTTTTTATTCGCTTCTCAATTAGGTTTCTCCCAAACTAATTACTTGCAAAATTTTAGCTTTGAAAACTGGTCAGGAAGCCCTGAAAAACCAGAAAATTGGGCGATTACCAATGAAAATAGCATAAGTAAGCAAACCGATGCTACTGAAGGTAATTTTGCTTTAGAACTAGACCTAAACAATTCTCTATCTAACAAAACCATATTAAGCACAAGAAATGTAAGCCAAGTAACACTTGCCACTGATGCAGAACACACATTTGCATTTGACTACAAAGTAACACAAGGCATAGGAAACTCTACTACCGCTACACTTTGGATTCTTAAAGACCTTGGTAGTTATACCATACAATATATATCAGAATCATTAACTTTAAATACCGACGGTAACTGGCATACCTATAGTTTTGATTTTGATACAGATGTATCCGACGAAGACTATGTTTTTGAATTGGAGTTTAGAGCTAATTCCGCAACTACTAGCATTGTACTTTTTGACAATATGCGTGTTCTAGGGACCACACCTGTAGATTCTGATAATGATGGCATTAAGGATTCAGATGATCTTTGTCCAAATACACCTTCTTCTGCCTCAGCAGTAGATGATACAGGCTGCGAGGTAACTATTGACGATACAAACCTTTTAAAAGACCCAAGTTTTGAGGATTGGGCTCTTAATAGTGGTGAAAACCTTAGAGATTGGGGAAGAAATGTCATTCCAGGTAGTTCGTGGAATAAAAATGAAGATATAAACGATAATTTACAGTATAGTAATGAACTTAAAACAGCTGATAATGGCTCAAATACTGCTTCCATTTTTCAGAATGACATTCAAATTTATGCAGGAGTTGAGTATATAATCTCCATAGATTATAAAGTTTTAGAAGGTACTTTTAATAATTTAGAACTTCTATTTACTCAGGGAATATTTGCTGATACTTTTGAATCATTTTCTGTAAACCCTACAGAATCAGGTTGGTATACATTTTCTACACTTTACACCCCTCAATCCAATGAAATGGTTAATCTCCAAGTTAATGTAATTTCTAATGGACAACAAGAACGGATATTATTAGACAACACTATAATTAGAGCAAATGTCGCAAGTACTGATGATGATAATGATGGTGTTGATAATTCTTCAGACCAGTGCCCTAATACATCAACAGGTGAAACGGTTGATGCAAATGGTTGCTCACAAAGTCAACTGGATGATGACAATGACGGAGTAACCAACGACCTTGACAATTGTTCTGACACTCCTGCGAATACTACAGTAGATACGAACGGTTGCCCGATAGTCATAAATAATGATGTGGATGATGACGGTGTTATAGATGATAATGACTTGTGTCCTAACACGCCAACAGGAGAAACTGCAGATGCAAATGGATGTTCTGAAAGTCAGTTGGATGATGATAATGACGGCGTGAGCAATGATCTTGACAATTGTTCAGACACGCCTGCGAATACTACAGTAGACGCGAACGGTTGTCCGGTAGAAATAAACAATGATGCGGATGATGATGGTGTTACTGATGATAATGACCAATGTCCTAACACGCCAACAGGAGAAACTGTAGATACAAATGGCTGCACCATCACCTCTCCTTCGGAACCTAACATACCTAATGAAAGTATTCAGGTAAAAGTTTCCAGTACAACTTGCCAAGATTCCGACAATGGTGAAATTTCGGTAAGTTTTGAAGAAGACTATTCATATACTGTTCAGATAACTGCTGGTTTACTAGATAATACCTTCAACAATATCAATAAATCAACGGGGCTGGTTCGTTCTGACTTACCTGCCGACACCTACAACGTTTGCATTACCATACCCATATTCCCAACTTTTGAAAGATGCTATACTGTTAAAGTTGAGGCCCCAGAAGATTTTAAATCTGGCAAAATCAATATAAATAATAGTAAAAAGACAGGTAAACTAGTAGTCTCAGGATCCAAGAACTACTCTCTTATGGTCAATACAAAGGAGGTTAATTACAGCTTTAATGATACAGGAAATCAAGTACTTTCTTTTGACCTTGATGACGGGCTTAATACTATTGTCGCATCAACGGACAAGGAATGCCAAGGCGAGTATATGGAAAGTATCCTCCTAAATACAGTAAGAACTTATCCCAATCCAACTACTGACAGTGCCATCATTACAGGAATTGAGAATAATGAGAAAACTACAATTACCATTTATACCATAAACGGAAAGATTATCAAGAGTATGCAACAAGCAATAAATGACTCCTCTGTTACCATTTCACTAAGTGACCTACCCATAGGCACTTATTTGGTACGAATATTTTCTGACAGCCAAGACATTCAAACCAAAATTGTAAAAAAATGAAAAACTCACTAACGCTTATCTTTTGCGTCATTTTATTTGTAGCATGCAAAGGAAACAAAGAGGATTTAGTTGATCAGGTTTTGCCTTCAAACCCTGAAATAGAACTTGGAGCTTTTAATCTCGTGTTTCCTGATAACAATTTAATTTGTACTGAGGGCGTAAACCAAGCTAACAACGAATTGGATATAGAATTCCTATGGTCAAAGTCAACTAATGCAACCTCTTATAAACTAGACATTACGAATCAGACTACAGGTGAGGTAATTTCAATGTTCTCAAATACTGAGTCAAAAGCTGTGACGCTTCCCAAAGACACTCAATTCTCATGGACCGTTACTGCAGCCTTAGAAGATAAGGAAGAAGAAAGTAACACATGGAATTTCTATTCAGAAGGAATTTCAGAAGAAAACTTTGCACCTTTTCCAGCAGAAATAACAATCACAGATAATGAGGATGGCACCGTTAATATAGAATGGTCTACTACCGATTTAGATGATGATATATCTTTTTATAATATTTATTTGGGCACTACGGCAAATCCAGAACTATTGCTCTCTCAAACCAACATTATGAATATTTCTGATCAGCCCATAGAATACGGCACTGTACACTACATAAAAATTGTAACAGAAGATAGTCGTGGTAATTCATCTACAACTAAAACAGAATTCAGCTTTTAATATCAAGAGTGAACTTAATTATACACCTCTTAACTATTATTAATCTTTCCTTACCTTTTATAAAGACGGAGGTCTTAGAGAATTAACATTTACTAACACTCTTTACATACAAAACCCGCCCTTTCACAACATAAATTCGCAGAAAGAGCTTTTCGTAGCTACTTTTATATTCCCATTCTAGCAGAAATGGACTTACTAATAAACCAATGAAAACGTTAGCTACACTTTTTACTATTTTGTTTTATGTCTGTAACAGCCATGCACAGGAAGTTATAGAAGAGAGCGTGGCTCATGAAACTACCACGACTTCAATAAAAAAAGTGAAGGTATTTCCTAATCCCGCTAGTAACGTAGTAAATTTATTAGGATTGAAAAACACCGCAAAAGCAACCATTTCCATATTGGACATTTATGGTAATACCGTAGGTTCACACCAATGGGAGATCCGCAGAAACGCAATAAGCGTTCCTATTTCTTCTCTAGATTCAGGAGCATATATCATTACCGTTCATTCTAACGAGCAAAAAGTCCGTCTTAAGTTCTACAAACAATAAAGAACAACCAACACGAAAATATTACGTTCAAAAACACGTAGTGTTCTATCCGCGTTTACCCCATAAGTTTTGGTAATTCACTTTCAACTATTCGCAAAATGAATAGGTTGTTTCTACATACCCCATAAAACCCATAGAATAAATTATATTTTAACATTTATTATGTAAGGCAAAACTTTAGCACCGTACAAAGACTGATAATTTAAAAATATCATGAAAATGAAAAAAAGAATTGCAGTTTTAGCCCCAATTATGATTGCTACTAGTATTTTTACCCATGGATTAAGCGCCCAAGGACCTATTGATGGTTTTTTTAGCAAAAAAGGTAAAGCCAGTATTTCCTTATCCTACTTATCCGGTAACTACGATGAATTTTATGTAGGAGGTGAAGAAGTGAGCCCTGTTCCTGCTCATAACGAAATTGATCAAACTATATATAGCCTTTACGCTACATACGCCATTACCGATAACATTGCGGTAATAGGAAATTTACCCTACATTCAAAAAGAAGGAAACGGTAGCGCAGACCCCATTAACGGCACAACGGAACAATCCGACTTCCAAGATATCAGTGCATTTGTAAAGTGGGCGCCCTACATTAAGGAGTTGCCAAACGGCACTATGACCTACATTGTAGCTTTAGGAGGTTCAATTCCATTAAACTATGAACCCAGTGGTATTTTATCCAACGGCTCAGGGGCACCTGGTATAGATGGGAAATTAGGGTTGCAGTACAAAAACAATAGCGGATTTTTTGCTATGGTTATTGGCGGATACGGATTAAGAGGCAAATCCGATAATAATTTCAATCTTGGAACTGGTGATAAGTTTGATGCGCCCGATGTTGTAAATGCCGTGGTGAAAATAGGATTTGCCGCTAAAAACTTCTATCTAGATGCTTTTCTAGATTCTCAAACCTCTTTAAACGGTGTAGATATAATGGGCCCAGGCTTTGCTGGGAACTTCCCGGAAACAATAGTTAACTATTCCAAAATTGGCGGTAACCTTTATATCCCCTTTACAAACTTCATTGGTGCAAGTTTTGGCGGTGGAGCTATTATAGATGGTAGAAATATAGGGAAAAACACCTATTACAACGGCGGTATAACTTTAAACCTATAAAAATTATCAGCATACAAAACAAACACACCACAGCAAGGGTGTCTTTCTAAAAAGAAAAGGATTCTCAAATATTTGAGAATCCTTTTTTCGTGTAAATAGACTTGACCAGCTCTAATTAGTAGAAACATTAGCTTTAAGTGTATGTTTTTATTTAAATTCGCCCAAGAAATTGAAAAAGAGTGTTTTTAAGTGAAAATAATCGCAAAACACCGCTTGTTTTTCAATAGAATTAGTGTACATTTGCAGCCCGTTTGACGGGATTGAAGTGTTTAATTAAAAAGTAACCGTAGTGGATACATTAAGTTATAAGACCGTTTCTGCCAATAAAACAACTGTTGACAAACAGTGGTTATTAGTTGATGCAGAAGGAGAGACTTTAGGCCGATTGGCTTCTAAAGTTGCCAAAATGCTTAGAGGAAAACATAAGCCAAGTTTCACCCCTCATGTTGATTGTGGTGATAATGTGATTGTTATCAATGCTGAGAAAATCAATTTGACAGGAAACAAATGGGATGACAAAACCTATTTGCGATATACTGGTTACCCAGGTGGCCAACGTGCTACTTCTGTAAAAGAGCTATTGGCTAAAAAGCCTGAAGCAATTGTAGAAAAAGCGGTTAAAGGTATGCTTCCAAAAAATAGATTAGGTGCAGATCTTTTCAGAAACCTTAAGGTTTTTGTTGGGACCGCTCACAATCATGAAGCCCAGAAACCACAGGTTATCAACTTAAAAGAATTCAAGTAATGGAGATTATTCATAAAATCGGCAGAAGAAAAACAGCGGTTGCCCGTGTATATGTTTCAGAAGGAAAAGGAAACATTACAGTAAACCAGAGAGATCTTAACGATTATTTCCCAACTGCTACCCTTCAATACAAGGTTAAACAACCTTTTGCACTTACCGAAAACGAAGAAACTTACGATGTAAACGTAAATGTATACGGTGGTGGTATTACTGGGCAAGCAGAAGCTATACGTTTAGCTCTTTCTAGAGCTATGTGTGAAGTTGATGAAGAGCACAGGTTGGTTCTTAAACCAGAAGGTTTATTAACTCGTGACCCACGAATGGTAGAGCGTAAGAAATTTGGGCAAAAGAAAGCTCGTAAGAAATTCCAGTTCTCTAAGCGTTAATATTACATTATTATACAGATACCTGTCCTTTGGACGGGTATCATTTTTTATATTTTTCTAATCAAAGTTCATTGAAAGTCCGCATAAAGCGGATAAATTAAAAAACTATTTTTTTGTTGAAAAATAGTTCCTCGGGAGACCTTATGACATCTAAATGTTAATAGGCACCGTTAGTTTAGCATCTAAATGCTTGAGGCTTGCCATTATAGGCATACCACTTAAGCATTGCCAATTCATAAGAACGTAAACTAAATTAAAATGGCGAAAGTCGAAGTAAAACAATTATTGGAAGCTGGTGTGCATTTTGGCCACCTTACACGAAAGTGGAACCCTAACATGGCGCCCTACATCTACATGGAGCGTAACGGTATTCACGTTATCAATCTTTATAAAACAGTTGCAAAATTAGACGAGGCCAACGAAGCCCTTCAAAAAATTGCCGCATCTGGTCGAAAAATTCTTTTCGTAGCTACAAAAAAACAAGCTAAAGATATCGTTGCTGAAAAAGTAGCAAACGTAAACATGCCTTTCATCACAGAAAGATGGCCTGGTGGAATGTTGACAAATTTCGTTACCATCCGTAAAGCGGTAAAGAAAATGGCCTCTATTGACCGTATGAAAAAAGACGGAACGTTCATGACTTTGTCTAAAAAAGAACGTCTACAAGTAGATCGTCTTCGTGCTAAATTAGAAAAGAACTTAGGTTCTATTTCTGACATGACCCGTTTACCTGGCGCTTTGTTTATTGTTGACACTATGCGTGAGCACATTGCTGTTAAGGAAGCTCAAAAATTGAACATTCCTATTTTTGCAATGGTAGATACCAATTCAGACCCAAGAGACGTTGATTATTTGATTCCATCTAATGACGATGCATCAAAATCCATCGATATTATTATGACTCAGGTAACCGATGCTATCGCTGAAGGTCTTGCTGAGCGTAAATCCGAAAAACAATCGGATAAAGAAGGTGCTGAAGAAGCTAAAAAAGAAAAGCCTAAAAAAGTAGCCAAAGAAGAGGTTAAGAAAGAAGTTAAAGAAGCTCCTAAAGCTGAAGCTCCCGTAGCAACTCCTACTGAAGCTGTAGACCTTACTAAAATAGAAGGTATTGGACCAAAAGCTGCAGAAGCTTTGGTTAATGCCGGTTTTGATTCTTACGCTAAATTAGCAGAAGGAAATCCAGATAAAATCAAGGAAATCCTTACTGAAGCTAGCTCTAGAATGGCACACCTTGACCCAACTTCATGGCCAAAGCAATCCAAAATGGCTGCTGATGGCAAATGGGATGAGCTTAAAGAATGGCAGGACAGTGTTAAAGGAGGCGTAGAATAAGTTCTTCCACCTTACTTACAGTAAATAAAATAATAACATAACATTTGGTTTAAGATAGCGCTAGAAATACGCGCTATCTTAGAGCAAATTGAAAAATAGAACAAAAAATGGCAAAAATTACAGCCGCAGAAGTAAACAAACTAAGAAAAGCTACTGGCGCAGGAATGATGGACTGCAAAAATGCTTTGGTTGAAGCTGAGGGAGATTTTGACAAAGCAATTGAAGTTCTTCGTAAGAAAGGACAGAAAGTAGCTGCTAAAAGAGCCGATAGAGATTCATCCGAGGGTGCTGCAATTTCTAAATTGAACGCAGACCAAACAGCTGGTGTTGCAATTGTATTAGGTTGCGAAACTGATTTCGTTGGAAAAAACGAAAATTTCCTAGCTTTAGCTAATGAACTTGCTGAAATAGCTTTAAACTATGACTCTAAAGAAGCATTTTTAGCTGCTGATTTTGGAGGAATGACAGTTGCTGACAAATTAGTTGAGCAAACAGGAGTTATTGGTGAGAAATTAGAAATCACTGCTTTCGAAAAATTAGAAGCTCCTTACGTTGGAACTTACGTTCATATTAACAAGATCGCTGCATTGGTTGGCTTATCGGCTAAAGTAGAAAATGCTGATGTTCTAGCAAAAGATGTTTCTATGCAAGTAGCTTCAATGGGAGCAACAACTTTGTCTTACAAAGATTTTGACCCTTCATTTGTTGCTGCAGAAACAGAAGCTAGAATTGCTGTTATCGAAAAAGATAACGAAGAACTAGGTCGTTTGGGAAAAACTCTTAAAAATGTTCCTCAGTACATTTCAATGTCTCAATTAACTGATGAAGTTATAGCTAAAGCCGAAGAAGATGCTAAAGCACAATTGAAAGCTGAAGGTAAACCAGAGCAAATTTGGGACAAAATTCTTCCAGGTAAAATGGAAAGATTTATTTCCGACAACACTACTTTGGACCAAGAGCAATGTTTATTGGACCAGAACTTCATTAAAGATGAAAAAATCAATGTTGCAAAATATGTTGAGTCTTATGGAGATGTTTCTGTTACAGGCTTTAAGCGTGCTACGGTAGGATAATCTAATATCAAAATAATCAAAAACCGCCCCAACATTTGTTAGGGCGGTTTTCTCTTTTGATGATTCCGTACTTTATTGATTTTACATAAAAAGAGCGCTACTTCTAAAGTAACGCTCTTTTATATATGTATAAGCAGAAAATTATTAATCGGCTTTGAGCCATGCTTCCCTTAACTTAATTGCACCCTCACTAGCATTTTTTAGAGTTGTAATGGTCTTAACATTCACTGTTGGACTTCCAACTTTTCCCTCTAGATTAATCTCTTCATCTCCCCGTTTAACGGTCATCTTAATATCCGTATCGGGAGACCAGCCAAAACTTTTCCCAATAATAGGACGTATTGACTCTAAAGTAATTGGCTCTCCATTAATGCTTTTTATGACATCACCACCCTCTGCTCCCAACGTATTGAAGAAACTATTAAGCTCTATACCTTCTCTTATAAAAACAATACTCTCATTAGTTTGCTCAACATCTATAAACGGCTCTTCACCGTTTAAGAAATATCCTGTGCTCTGCTCAACCATACCTGCTTTCAAGCCCACTTTTGCTAAGTACTCATTATAATCTATGGGTGTATTACCAACAACATAAGTATCAAAAAACTCGCGAATCTCAGGATAGGTCATAGCCACAATCTCATCTATAAGCTTATCATCTTCAAAAGGGATATTCTTCCCGTACTTTTTACTAAGTTCTTTCATCATCCATAGCACCCCTTTTTCGCCATTGCTAAGCTCCCGCAACTGAATATCCAACACCATATTAATCAAAGCTCCTTTCTCATAGACATTGGCATAGTTCTTTTTATACGGTTCTACTAATATATTTTTACTCATTTCAGTAAATGACATGGTATCATCATATGCCTTGGCGTTATTAACCTTACCCATCATTCTTTCATAGAATTCAGTTTCATCAATAAGACCCTGTTGAATTTGAAAAAGATTCGCGAAATATTCCGTTGTCCCTTCATACATCCATAAATGCTCAGACATTTTAGGGTCGTTAAAATCAAAATATTGAACCTCTTTTGAATGGACACTCAATGGGGTTACGATATGAAAAAACTCATGAGAAACAACATCTACCATAGCTTGTTCCAGACGGTCTTTTGGCATAGCCTCTGGCAGAACGACCACCGTTGAAGTGTGATGTTCCAAAGCTCCAAAACCAGAAGCATCATCAGCCTCCATAGTTGATAGATACAATAGAATGTTATAAACTTTAGTCCCATCTATATCACCTAAAAAGGTTTTTTCGGCTCCCATCATTTTTTCCATTCGCTCTTTAAGACTTAAGGCAGAATAAATTCCTGATGGCGAATACACACTTAATGTAACCGTAATCCCATTAATTTCAAATGTCTCTGTATTAGGTTTTGCGTAAAGAATTGGATTATCGATTACATCAAAATATCTATTTGCCGTAAAAACATCAACATTTGCCACTGGTGTTTCCAATATTTTTGGCGATAAGGATGTGGACGCTTTTAAATCTTCCGGTCTCTTTACGGATAATTGATATGCAACTTCTTTCAGCCCTCCAAAGTAACCCACAAAACCGTGAAGGTTAAGCATAAATGTTTTTCCCGCATTTATATTGGTTCCTGAAGGAGAAAAAACCTTATCCTTTACTTCACCTTCTGTATCATACGTGTCGTTCACCAAATAAGTAACCTTATCCAGATTTTTACCATTCGCAATCTTCCACGTATTATCATCCGGTTTCACAAAAGTCAACTCATTTCCATCATAATCCAAAGCCTTAAAACCTTCAATATATTGACCATAATTATCTGTACTATATGTTCCCGGAACCGTTTTAGGTATAAAAAAAGACACTTCATCCGTTGTAAAAACACCTGGATCTACTGTAACAGAGACTTTATCTTCAACTACATTTTGTAAATCCAAGGTAGTCAAGACCGGAGTCTTGTCAGCGGTTAAAATAGTTTTTGTTGCCCCACAACTGGCTAATAACACCGTAAAGGCTAGTAAGCAAATTTTTCTCATTGTATATATTTTAATACTAAATTGTAAGTAATACCCGTAATTTTAAAGGGCTACAAGATTATAAAAATTAACAGAATACCGCATCATTATTAGGAAATAATTATGGTTAACTTTATATAGGCCTTCAAAAAGGAACCCTAAGATTTTTTGATTATTTTTGCCTCAACGAAATACTAGCCATGCAATACAAAAGAATTCTCTTAAAACTTAGCGGTGAAGCCCTAATGGGCGAAAAGCAATACGGAATAGACTCTAAACGGTTATCCGAATATGCTGAAGAAATCAAAGAAGTAGCAGAAAAAGGTGTTGAAATAGCCATTGTTATAGGTGGCGGAAACATATTTAGAGGCCTAACAGGTGCAGCTACAGGTATGGATCGCGTACAAGGTGACCATATGGGAATGCTTGCAACCGTTATAAATGGACTTGCACTACAAAGTGCTTTAGAAATGCAAGGCGTACAAACACGTTTGCAATCTGCTATTCAGATAAATGAAGTAGCCGAGCCCTTTATTAGAAGACGTGCCATGCGTCATTTAGAAAAAGGAAGAGTGGTTATTTTTGGAGGTGGAACAGGAAATCCTTATTTCACAACAGATTCGGCAGCCGTTCTGCGCGCTATTGAAATTGAGGCAGATGTAATTCTTAAAGGTACACGTGTAGATGGTATTTATACTTCAGATCCTGAAAAAGACAAAAACGCAACTAAATTCGATACTATTTCTTTTGCCGATGTGCTTTTAAAAGGCCTAAAAGTTATGGATACGACCGCATTTACTTTGAGCCAAGAGAACGAACTACCAATTGTGGTTTTTGATATGAACAAAAAAGGCAACCTTATTAAATTAGTAGAAGGCGAAAATATTGGTACAGTCGTAAATCTTTAGCCTTAATTTAGTTTTATTTGCTCCTTATATTATATTTGAATTATGAACGAAGACATACAGTTTATATTAGATTCCGCAAAGGAAAGTATGGATGCTGCCATGAGGCATTTAGAAAAAGAGTTTGTTAAAATACGTGCCGGCAAAGCAAATCCGGCCATGCTTTCTTCCGTAATGGTGGAATACTACGGTTCTCAGACACCTCTTACACAAGTAGCCAATATTAACACGCCTGATGGACGTACCATTTCAGTACAGCCGTGGGAAAAGAATATGCTACAGGAAATTGAGAAGGCGATTATGAACTCCAACTTGGGCTTTAACCCAATGAACAATGGTGATTTTGTTATCATTAATGTACCTCCTTTAACCGAAGAGCGTAGAATTCAATTGACAAAACAAGCTAAAGCCGAAGCCGAAGATGCCAAAGTTGGTATTCGTAGTGCACGCCAAGATGCTAATAAAGAAATTCGTGATTTAGAAGATGCTTCTGAAGATTTGCAAAAGAATGCAGAAGTTGATGTTCAGACCCTTACTGATAAATACATTAAAAAAGTAGATGCATTTTTAGTAGTTAAAGAAGCGGAAATCATGAAAGTTTAATTTGAACTTCCCTCTAAAATTGAAAGCAGCCTATCCGGCTGCTTTTTTTATTTTGTATCAATTCGTTAATTAAATATTACATTTTAGGAACACACCTAATCATTCTATACCTTTGCGCTCGGAAAAATCGAACGATGGCAGCCAAACTTAAACAAGGTTTTTGGGAGAAAACAGCAAATATAATTCTCCGTAATCGCATATTGATACTCATTTTAATTGTTGCCTTCACGGTTTTCTTGGGCATGCAATGGAAAAACATGCGTTTCAGCAATACCCAGGCAAACCTATTGCCAGATGACCACCCTGTAAACCTAGAATATCGCGATTTCCTGAAGCAGTTTGGCGAAGAAGGAAATGCTATTGTATTTGCCATTAATGATTCCGCTCTGTTTACTCCTTCCAATATTAATAGATGGAACAAATTCAGTAAGCAACTCACCGCTTTTCCCGAGGTAGATTTTGTTCTTTCCTTGGATAACCTTCAAGAGCTTAAAAAGGACAATGGAAACCAGAAGTTTATTCTTGAGCCACTCATAAGCTCAGAAATAAGAACCAAGAAACAAATAGATAGCATAAAAAACCATCTATTTAACGATTTGCCTTTTTACGATAATCTTCTTTTTAATAAAGAAACCGGTACCATCAGGACCATAGCCAATATGGATGGTGACATTATAAATACCAGTGTTCGTAAGGATTTCATACTAGAAGACCTTAACCACCTTATTGACAATTTTGAGGCTGAAACCGGTCTGGATGTTCGCGTATCAGGAATGCCGTACATCAGAACAATGAACTCTCAAAACATTATTGACGAAATAGGAAAGTTTATTTTGGCTGCGCTTGGCGTCACCTCCTTAATTTTCTTTTTCTTCTTTAGAAGCTTCCGTGCCACCTTTATTTCTATGTGTGTAGTGATTATTGGAGTGATGTGGGCTTTTGGAATTTTAGGCCTACTACAATACGAAATAACGGTTCTTACCGCATTGATTCCACCGTTAATTATTGTTATTGGCATACCAAACTGCATCTTCCTCATCAACAAATATCAGCAAGAGGTCAAAAAACATGGGAATCAAGCGCTTTCGTTGCAACGTGTAATATCTAAAATTGGTAATGCAACGCTTATGACCAACATGACTACAGCCTCAGGTTTTGCTACTTTCATCATTACAGATAGTAAGTTGCTTAAGGAATTTGGCATTGTAGCCTCTATAAACATCATAGGCATTTTTGTGCTGTCCCTATTGATCATCCCTATCATATACAGCTTTTTATCCTTACCAAAAACAAGACACTTAAAACATCTTAACAAACGTTGGATCGATGCTTTCGTCAATAAAATGGAACACATTGTTAGAGAACGTAGAATTGGAGTTTATATCGTTTCTTTAATTCTTCTTATCACCAGTATCATTGGTATTTATCAAATTGAAATATCGGGTAGTCCTATAGAAGACATGCCCAAGAACGCGCAGTTTTTTAAGGATATTCGTTTTTTTGAACAAGAGTTTGATGGGATTATGCCGGTTGAAATTGTAGTAGACACCAAAAGACCTAAAGGCGTTCTAAAACCAGCAAACCTAAAACGAATAGACAAGCTAAGTGAAGTAATTACGGAAATACCGGAACTCTCTAAACCTATATCCGTAGTTAACTTAGTAAAATACTCCAAACAAGCCTTCTACAACGGTATTCCAAAATATTATCAACTCCCCACCTCACAAGAAAACAACTTCATTATGAAGGTGGCACAAAATTCTGACGGAAACGGCAACCTACTCAAGAACTTTGTTGATAGCACGGGACAGACCGCCAGAATCACCACATTTATGCAAGATGTGAAAACGGATCGCATGGAGCAAATTGAGGAAAGATTGAACGAAAATATCACTAAGATCTTTCCTCCAGATCGCTACAACGTTTACATGACAGGAAGTGCGCTACTCTTTTTAAAAGGCACAAAATATCTTGTAAAGAATCTAATTCTATCATTAGCTTTTGCCATTTTTCTGATTGCACTGTTCATGGCCTATCTTTTTAGGTCATTTAGAATGATCATAATTTCATTGATACCCAATTTACTCCCTCTAGTTGTTACGGCCGGTATTATGGGATTTGTAGGCGTTCCCATTAAACCTTCCACGATTTTGGTCTTTAGTATCGCTTTTGGAATTTCGGTAGATGACACTATTCATTTCTTGGCAAAATATCGCCAAGAGCTTATTGCCAACAAATGGCAGATAAAAAAATCCGTCTATGCGGCCCTCCGTGAAACTGGGGTGAGTATGTTCTATACTTCAATTGTTCTTTTCTTTGGATTTTCTGTATTCATCATTTCAAACTTTGGGGGAACCGTTGCTCTAGGGGCTTTGGTTTCTGCAACCCTAATGTTTGCTATGTTGGCCAATCTTATTCTTTTACCTTCACTATTATTGTCTTTGGAAAGGAATATCGCAAGCAAAAAAATCCTGAAAAAACCGCAAATAGACATTCTTCCGCATGATGAAGACGAGGTTGGCAAAAAATGAGGTTGATTTAACGGATCATAAGCATTGATTCTTTTTTCAAAAACTTATATTTGCGCTTCAATTTTCAAGTGACCAAAATGAATTCTTACAGCGTAAAAGAACTACTTTCAGAAAACCTCCTATTGCAAGAGGTAACTATAAATGGATGGGTAAAAACATTCAGAAGCAATCGTTTTATAGCTCTGAACGATGGATCGACTATTCATAACATTCAATGTGTTGTAGATTTTGAGTCATTTGATGAGGAACTGCTGAAACAAGTTAATACGGGTGCTGCTTTAAAAATAACCGGAACGTTGGTAGAAAGCCAAGGTAAAGGTCAAAAAGTAGAAATTCAGGTAAGCGGGCTTACCGTACATGGTGAAGCTGATCCAGAAACCTATCCTATACAACCTAAAAAACACTCCTTAGAGTTCTTAAGGGAAAAAGCACACTTGCGTATACGCACCAATACTTTCGCTGCAATAATGCGAGTAAGGTCTGCTTTATCTTTTGGTGTTCATCAATACTTTCAGCAGAACGGCTTCAACTATTTCCATGCACCAATTATTACCGGTTCGGATGCGGAGGGTGCAGGAGAGATGTTCAAAGTAAGTACGTTAGACAGTAAAAACCCTCCTGTAACAGAGGATGGAGAGGTTAATTTTAAGGAAGATTTCTTCGGAAAAGAGACCAACTTAACGGTTTCCGGTCAATTGGAAGCTGAGACCTACGCTATGGCATTGGGCAAGGTTTACACTTTTGGCCCTACATTCCGTGCAGAAAACAGTAATACGTCAAGACATTTAGCTGAGTTCTGGATGATAGAACCAGAAATGGCCTTTTTTGACCTTAATGACAATATGGATCTTGCCGAAGATTTCATAAAAAACGTTATTACGTACGTTTTGGACAACTGCCAAGACGACCTTCAATTTTTAGAAAAACGCCTTTTAGACGAAGAAAAGACAAAACCACAAGCAGAGCGAAGCGAAATGCCGCTCATAGAAAAGCTAAAATTTGTTTCTGAGAATAGTTTTAAGCGAGTTACCTACACGGAAGCTATTGACATTTTAAGAAATAGCAAACCAAATAAAAAGAAAAAATTCAAATATCCTATTAACGAATGGGGGGCTGATCTACAAAGTGAGCATGAGCGCTTTTTAGTTGAAAAACACTTTAAGTGTCCTGTAATTTTGTTCGATTACCCGGCTACAATTAAAGCATTCTACATGCGTTTAAACGAAGACGGTAAGACCGTTCGCGCAATGGACATCCTTTTCCCTGGTATTGGCGAAATAGTTGGCGGCTCTCAACGTGAAGAACGTTTAGATGTACTAAAAGAGAAAATGAGTGCACTAGGAATTGACGAAGAAGAACTATGGTGGTACTTAGACCTAAGGAAGTTTGGTAGTGCCGTACATAGTGGTTTTGGACTTGGTTTTGAGCGTTTAGTACTTTTCGCAACCGGTATGGGCAACATTCGTGATGTGATTCCATTTCCACGTACACCTCAAAATGCAGAATTTTAGCTAGAATTCGTTAACTTAGAAGTCAAGCTACACAAGACCTAAATGCTAAAACAACACTTACAGTTTAAATTATCGCAAAAGCTATCTCCACAGCAGATACAGCTCATGAAGTTGATTCAACTGCCTACACAGGCTTTTGAGCAACGACTTAAGCAAGAACTGGAAGAGAACCCGGCATTAGAAGGTGGTAAGGAAGAGTCAGACACTATAGAGGATGACTTTGCCGATACCTATGAAAATGAGGATTCCGACAATGAAATCATTGCCGCCGAAGATATTAATATTGATGATTACCTAAGTGATGATGAGATTCCTGATTATCGCACAAAGGCAAATAACTACAGCGCGGATGATGAAGAAAAAAACGTTCCTTACGCTGCAGGAACTTCTTTCAATCAATATTTACTAAACCAACTTAACACGGTTTATTTAAATGATGAAGAATGGAGTATAGCCGAATTTTTGGTAGGAAGCGTTGATGAAAGCGGCTATATCAGAAGACCAATTTCCGACATTACGGATGATTTGGCTTTCACTCAAAACATATACACCGAAGAAAAAACCATTGAAAAGGTTTTAAAAATAGTTCAAAAGCTAGACCCTCCCGGAGTTGCAGCCCGTTCACTAGAAGAGTGTCTTATTATTCAATTGAAACGAAAGGATGTAACTCCTAGTATTGAGCTGGCTATAACTATCCTTGAAAAATCTTTTGAACAGTTCACTAAGAAGCATTACAAAAAGCTTATTCAGAAATACAATATCACAGAAGAACAACTGAGAGATGCTATTTCGGAAATAGAAAAGTTAAACCCAAAACCAGGTGGCTCTTATTCCGGCAACAACCGCATGGTAGAACATGTAGTTCCTGATTTTTCCATTCGTATTGTAGACGGAGAGCTAGAGTTAACCTTAAACGGTAGGAACGCACCAGAATTACACGTATCAAGAGAGTATAACAACATGCTTAAAGGCTACAAGGATTCCAAGAAAAAATCCAAATCACAGAAAGACACTGTGCTTTTCATAAAACAAAAACTAGATGCCGCTAAGTGGTTTATTGATGCAATTAGACAGCGCCAACAAACCTTGTTCATTACAATGAACTCCATTATGCATTACCAATCAGAATATTTTTTAACTGGAGACGAACGTAATCTTCGCCCCATGATTTTAAAAGATATTGCAGATGAGATTCAAATGGATGTATCAACCGTATCCAGGGTGGCAAACAGTAAATATGTTGATACGCCTTACGGCACAAAATTAATAAAGGAATTCTTCTCTGAATCCATGAAAAACGACCAAGGAGAGGATGTTTCAACCAAAGAAATCAAGAAAATTCTTGAAACCGTTATTAGGGAGGAATCTAAGAAGAAACCTCTTACTGACGATAAACTAGCAGCTATACTAAAAGAAAAAGGATATCCCATAGCACGAAGGACCGTCGCAAAATACCGGGAACAATTGGACATTCCCGTAGCAAGATTGCGCAAACAGATTTAATGAAGGTTTTTCTAAAGGCCATATCTTATATTTTTCATCCTTTATTCATCCCGATAGCAGGAACGTTAGCCTACTTCTTGATTACGCCTAAATACAGCCCTATTGCCATTCAGAGTGCCAATGTGTTGCCTATTTTTATCTTAACAGTTATCATACCCATAATTGTATACTTTATACTTAGGAATCTAGGTTTGGCTCAGAGCGTTTTTATGTATACTCTGAAAGAACGACGATATCCTTTATATGTTCATATAATCCTACTACTATTCGTAGTGTACAGAGTATTGCCCAACACCAATATTGCCGAATTACATTTCTACTTTGTTGGTTTAATTATCTCAGCCCTAACCACAGTCTTATTATTATTCCTAAGATTAAAAGTGAGTATGCACCTTATGGGCATGGGAAGCCTTGTAATGTTCCTTATAGCCCTAAGCATACACTTTGAGGTCAACATCACATTAGGCCTAAGTATATTCACTCTATTGACGGGACTAGTAGCTACATCTAGACTTTATTTAAAGTCACACAGTGCGATAGAGGTTATATTAGGATTCTTTATTGGATTTCTTCCCCAACTATTTACAATCCGTTTTTGGCTTTAAATTGCTGCCAGTTTCCTTCAGCAGAAAATTACAAAATGTAGAAAATAAGTCCAACTCTTAACGGTTGGGTATTTAAACTTTCATTATCCAAAAATACATTGCCATTATACAGGTTACTAAGCGAGTAATAGGCATGGACATTGAATGTATTGTATCCAAAATTCAACGTTAAACCATACTGAAAACTTCTTATATCATTATTATAAAAAGATATTTTACTTGCATCAGTTGGCACCAATTTGGATCTTCCAGCAAAAACGTATCCAAATTTCATTCCGGCATATAATCTCCAAAACTTATATTCTGAAGGTGTAGAATTCCTCCATCTAATTTCAAAAGGGACTTCCAACACATGAGTTTCTATTTTATTCCTTTTGAAGTCACTATCATTTTCAAGTATACTATATAAAATACCATTGTTATTTTCCTCTGCTTTTAAATTTGAGTAATAAGAGTACACACCATAACCTACACCCAGCCCTATTGCTGTTGTACGATTACTATTTAACGGCATATCCTTTATAAACCCGGCCTGTAGACCATAAGACAAATTACGCTGACTTACATCATCTGGTTGACCTAAAAGGAAATTATAGGTAACACCAATGTAAAACTGGTCTTCCAGATACCTAGTATCAATACTTGAGGAATCCGGACCGGTCTGAGCAACTAAGCCACTAAAGCACAGAAAAAGCAACCCAATTAAATAACGCATCATAAAATCAAAATTAAGCAAATAAAAAACGCCCCGGAAAATATTCCGAGGCGTCTGTACTTATATGTTAAGAAATACTATTGCAAATTGTTGAAGGCATCGCCATCATAAGTCGTGTAATTGACTTTCAATGCATTCACCTTTCTCAATTGAGCTTTAATATCAGCAATCAATCCCATATTAGCATTTCTATCAACCTTCAAAGCTGTTGTCAATACATTCTGAATTTCTTGGGGCTTTTTAGCTCTCTCAGAAAGAATGTAATCACCAACTTCATTAGGAGATGAAAATTTATCATTCAATTGAATTCTAGCCTCTTCGCCAAATTGAGCTTTATACTGTGAAGTTGGCTTCCCAACATAAATGTATATAACTCTATCCTTCTTTTCTAATTTCTTAGTTTCACTAGCGTTAGGCAGAGTATTCTCTACTTTCAAAGAACTATCTTTCATAACCGTTACGGTCATAAAGAAGAATAAAAGCATAAATACAATATCAGGTAACGATGCAGTGTTCACAGCTGGTAAACCGGCATCCTTTTTCTTTGCAAACTTTGACATATTATATTCTGTTTTAGCTCTTATTAATTTGTACTACCCGTCTCTGCTTCCGATAACTTCTGAGGAAACAACTCTTGAATCCGCTTAACCTTTTCTTTGAGATCCTCTTTTCTACTAGCGTCGGTCTCAGGATTAAGATATTCTGCCTCCATATCAGTAAAGTCTCTTCTGTAAAGACGTTGTGCCTCACGATTCCTAAGTTCATTGTACGCACCTACCAGTTCATTTTGAACCGTGATGTAAGTACTATACTTTGTCTCACGATCGTTCTTCAAAGATATAATAGCTTTCGCTGGGTTATCAGATGAATCGGACAGTCTTTTACCTTTACAGTAGCTACAATATTCTGGAGTACCTGAAGGTGCGCCACCATTATCTAAAAAAGCCATTGCTCTTTCTCGTAATTTCTTAATATCGATAAGCTCCTCTTCAACTAGCAACTGACCATTACGGTTAATATTTACCGTAAAGATATTCTTCTCTTTAATAACAGGCGGCTTCTCCGTAGGTGGCTCAATTGGTGGCAACATACGATCTAAACCTGCATCTGTCTCAATGGTTGTAGTAACCAAGAAAAATATAAGTAGCAAGAATGCTATGTCTGCCATTGATCCGGCGTTTACCTCTGCTGGTCCTCCTCTTCTAGACATAATTTAGTTCTTTATTTATTTAATCATTTTTCTAACACCGCCCCATAGCATAGATCCTACAGCTACAAGAGTCAATATGAAAAATACGTTTATACCAGCACCGATTTTCTTAATCTCAGACTCATCAGTTGATATACCTCTTTTTGCCATTTCTTCGACACTAACATCAGTACCGCTAGACATTACAAAACCAATCCCAACTACTAATAGAAATCCAACCACTACAAAAAGAGTCTTCTTTAAATTAGCAGGGTTTGAAAATAAGTTTTTAAGAGCGAATACAAGACTAAATACCACAGCGATTCCTAACAGCAACCATGTAATGGCAAACATTGCATTTAAAGCTCCGTTGTTAGCAGCCTCATCGGCTGGCATTTCAGCCTCTGGAAGCATGAACCACAAGGCAGCGCCTATTAAGCCCACAACGACCAATATAATTTTTACAATTTTGTGCATAATTTAAGGTATTATGTGTGCGACTTATTTTTTGTGATCCACCAACATATCTATCAAAACGATAGATGAATCTTCCATATCATTAACGATGCTATCAATTTTAGCAATAATGTAGTTATAAAAGATTTGAAGGATAATAGCAGTAATAAGACCAAATACCGTTGTTAATAATGCCACCTGAATATCACCTGCAATTAGAGATGCACTAAGGTTACCAACAGCACTAATTTTCTGGAAGGCCTGAATCATACCAATTACCGTACCCATGAAACCAAGCATTGGTGCAATAGCGATAAATAAAGATAACCAGGAAACATTCTTTTCTAATTGTCCCATTTGAACACCACCATAAGCTACAACAGCTTTTTCAGCAGATTCAACACTTTCTCCTGCTCTATCCAAACCTTGATAGTATATAGAAGCAACAGGCCCTTTCGTATTTCTACAAACTTCTTTTGCAGCTTCAACACCACCAGATGCCAATGCATCTTCTACTTGTTGTCTAAGCTTACCAGTATTAGTGGTTGCCATGTTCAAGTAAATAATTCTTTCAATTGCTACTGCCAAACCAAGAATCAAACACAAAAGAACAATACCCATAAAACCGGCACCACCTTGTATAAACATTTCTTTCAACATCTGGGTAAAACCTACTTCAGCTTCAGCAGGTGCATCTTGCAGCATTACTGCTGTAGTAGCCATTGCGTTAACAGTATTTGTACTCATTACAAACAACCCGCCCACGGCTAGGATAGAGGATAATTTTTTCATTTGTTCAAACTTAAATTAGTTATTTAATAGGGTTAAAGATAAAAAAAAATCACAATAAAAAAAGTAAAACTTCGTTGCATCGGAGAAGTGGTGCCCAAATATTGGACATAGCATCGAAACGGGCAATTACGCCAGTGTCTCTGCCTGACATAATCAAGCATTGACTTCCATTTTGCATATAGAAACTAAACTTACAAATATTTCCAGTCTAAACTAATTTAAACTGAAAAATCTTTTTGTTCTGCAGAGAGGAAGGGATTCGAACCCTCGATACCCTTTTGGGGTATACACACTTTCCAGGCGTGCGCCTTCGACCACTCGGCCACCTCTCTAAAATCATCTTATACGCCTCTTTTTTAATAAAAACAGACCAGACAAGATAACCCTTTTTAAGGGGTGCCCAAATAACAAAAAAAATATTAGTTGATGAAATTAAAACTGCTAATTTTCTTCTATCTCACCACGTAGTGAAGTTTCGAATATGCTTTTGAACAACTTGGGCGAAACATTATTACCCAAAAGGTACATCAATTTAGCAATGGCAGCTTCGGTTGTAATGTCTTTACCATTAATTACTTGCAATTCTTCTAACTGCTTACTTGTTTCATATCTACCCATGGAAACACTACCGCCCGAGCATTGCGTAACATTAATAATATGTATATTATTTTCCTTCGCTTTTCTTAGAATATCTATTATCCAAGGCTCATTTGGAGCGTTTCCGGCTCCGTAAGTTTCCAAAATCAACCCTTTTAATCCAGGAATACTCACAACACTCTGCAATACCGTGGGACCAATTCCAGGAAACAATTTTAAAATGGCCACGTTCGTATCCATATTTTTATGGACCTTAAACTTCTTTCGTTTTACATACGACAATAAGTATTCCTTGCTCACCTTTAAGAACACACCGGACTCTATTAATTCGGGATAATTAAGAGAGGCAAACGCTTGAAAATGCTCCGCATTAATCTTCGTTGTCCGGTTGGCGCGATACAATTTGTACTCAAAATAAAGTCCCACCTCTTGAACTACCGGTTTTTTATTTTGTTTTAAAGCCGCAATTTGAATGGAAGTAATCAAGTTTTCCTTTGCATCTGTGCGCAAATCCCCAATAGGCAGCTGAGAACCGGTAAAAATTACTGGTTTGCTTAAATTTTCTAGCATAAAACTAAGGGCAGAAGCCGTATAACTCATAGTATCACTACCGTGCAATACCACAAAGCCATCATGAGTATCATAATGCTCTTCTATTATAGTCGCAATTTGAGACCAATGTTCAGGATTCATATTAGATGAATCTATAGGAACATCAAAAGAAACCGAATTAATCTCACAATCCAACTGCTTTAATTCTGGTATATTCTTCATTAACTTATCAAAATTGAAAGCCTTTAAAGCGCCAGAATCGTAATCCTTGACCATACCTATGGTACCGCCAGTATATATAATGAGAATTTTACTTTTATCTATCAAACCAATATCATTAAATTCCGAATATTTGTTTTGAGTTTTCCGTAGTCATATTTGCCACAACCTCGGCGGACTCTCCATAGACCTCTGCCAATTTCTCTAACACATTCATTAGATAAGCGCTTTCATTACGTTTTCCTCTGTAGGGAACAGGAGCTAAATACGGTGAATCTGTCTCTAGAACAATATGTTTTAATGGAATTTCGGCTAAAAACTTATCTATTTTTCCATTTTTAAAAGTTACGACTCCACCTATTCCAAGCTTCATATTATATGATAAGGCCTTTTTGGCTTGTTCTAGCGTTCCGGTAAAACAATGAAAAATACCGTATAAATCGTCATCTTTTTCACTCTCTAACACCTTAAAGACTTCATCAAAAGCATCTCTACAGTGAATGACGATTGGCAATTTATACTTTTTAGCCAAACGGATTTGTCTACGAAAAGCTTCTTGCTGTTCTTTTAAAAAGGTTTTATCCCAAAATAAATCGATTCCAATTTCCCCAACTGCATAGAATTTTCGCTGTTCTAACATTTCTTCTACGTGCTGCAGTTCTGCTTCATAATTTTCCTTAACATGAGTAGGATGCAAACCCATCATTAAAAAAATATTATTGGGAAAAGACTTTTCAAGATCACACATTGCTTCTGTGTATGTTGAATCTATTGCTGGGATAAAAAAGCGCTGAACACCAAGAGCCATAGCTCTTTCAATAGCCTCAGACCTATCCTCATCAAAGGCTTCGCTGTATAAATGGGTATGCGTATCTGTTAATATCATGCTGCAAAAATAGCCTTATCTTTGATAAAAAGAATACATGTCCTCTCTGAAAAAATTTCTTCGGAAAAAAAATTACTCCCAAATACCCTTAAAGCTTACCCAAACCGATCACTTTGAAATATCAGCTAAAATAAACGGTGTTTCTGGAAGGTTTATCCTAGATACGGGTGCATCCAACACTTGCATTGGTATTGACAAAATCGATCAATTTGCACTAGCCTCGGAAGTTTCGGAAATAAAAGCAGCTGGAGCTGGAGCTACAGATATGGAGACCTTAATATCGACCAAAAACAAAATTGAAATAGGAAACTGGAAAAAGAAAAAGTTGAAAATCGTTCTTTTTGACCTAGTTCATGTAAACCAAGCCCTTACTGCCCACAATACTTTACCGGTAGATGGAATAATAGGTGCCGATGTTCTAAAAAAGGCAAAAGCAGTAATCGATTATAATAAGTATTGCGTTTACCTTAAAAAGTAATCTAGATATTCACTCTACTATTACACAAAAAAAAGCCCCAAAGATTAAAATCTTCAGGGCTATATATTAATTAGTGAGACAAACTACATCTCCAAAGCTTTCTTGACATTACCATCCATCAATAGTTCTTCAGGATTTTCCAATGCTTCTTTTATAGCGACCAAGAACCCTACAGATTCCTTACCATCAATAATACGGTGGTCATAAGATACCGCCACATACATTATAGGTGCAATAGCAATAGCTCCATCTCTAGCAATTGGTCTTTCCACTATGTTGTGCATTCCTAAAATTGCACTCTGTGGTGGGTTGATAATTGGTGTGGACAACATGGAGCCAAATACACCTCCATTAGTAATGGTGAAAGTACCGCCGGTCATTTCGTCTACGGTAATCTCTCCTTCACGGGCGCGTATTGCCAATCTTTTCACTTCTGCCTCAACACCTCTAAAGGTTAAATTTTCAGCATTTCTAATAACAGGCACCATTAATCCTTTTGGCCCGGAAACCGCAATACTGATATCACAGAAATCGTAAGAAATCATCTCTTTACCGTCTATCATAGAATTTACGGCCGGATACATTTCCAATGCTCGGACAACGGCCTTCGTAAAGAAGGACATAAAACCTAAACCAACCCCGTGTTTAGATTTAAAGTCGTCTTTATATTGTTTTCTAAGCTCAAAAATCGCAGACATATCAACTTCGTTAAAAGTTGTAAGCATAGCTGTTTCATTCTTGGCAGACACTAAACGTTCCGCAACTTTTCTACGCAACATAGAAAGTTTTGAACGTGTTTCTCCTCTGTTTCCTCCTGTAGGCGTTCCCATGGAAGGAACAGCATTTACAGCATCTTCTTTAGTGATACGACCATCTTTTCCACTTCCCTTAACCGAAGAGGCATCAATACCTTTTTCACTCAATATCTTTTTTGCCGCTGGTGATGCTACTCCAGAAGCATAAGTTTCTTTTGCCTGTGCAGGTTGTGGAGCTTTTGCCGCCTCTTTTTTAGGTTCGCTTTTCTTCTCCTCTGCCAATTCTTTCTCTGCAGAGTCACCAGTAGGTTTGGCAGCGTCCGTATCTATTAAACAAACTACCGCTCCAACTGCAACAGCATCCCCTACTTCGGCTTTTAAGGTAATTATGCCACTTTTCTCAGCAGGAAGTTCTAATGTAGCCTTATCCGAATCTACCTCGGCAATGGCCTGGTCCTTTTCAACGTAATCGCCATCTTCTACCAACCATTCCGCTATTTCTACTTCGGTGATAGATTCGCCCGGAGATGGGACTTTCATTTCTAATATCATGCTATACTTATTTGCTGTGTTATCTTAAACTATTTCATTAACCAATTCCTAATCCTCCGTAGGCTTGGGTATTGGTTTTGACATATTATTCTTAGTCTTATCGAATACATAATCGATTACTTGCTGATGTCTCATTTTTGAACGAACTGCACTACCGGCTGCTGGAGAAGCATAGAATCTTCTTGAAGCGACCCTAAACTTGTTCGAATCACTAAAATGCATCATCATATGGCTCCATGCCCCCATGTTTCTTGGCTCTTCTTGCGCCCAGACCAAATCATCTGCCTTTTTGTACTTGGCAATAACAGCTTTTATCTTTTCTGATGGCACAGGAAACAATTGTTCTACACGAACCAAAGCAACATCTTCCCTATTCTGTTCTTCTTTGACCGCTAGTAAATCATAGTAGAATTTACCTGTACAAAACACGACCGATTTCACCTTACTTATCGTAACGGAAGCATCATCTATAACTTCTTGAAAACTTCCTGATGCCAATTCATCTACCGTAGACACCGCTTTTGGATGTCTCAACAAACTTTTAGGCGTAAATACAATAAGAGGTTTTCTGAAATTTACTTTCATCTGCCTTCTCAAGATATGGAACATCTGTGCTGGTGTAGAAACATCTGCAATATACATGTTGTCTCTTGCACACAGTTGCAAGTACCTTTCCATACGAGCTGAAGAATGTTCTGCTCCCTGACCTTCATACCCATGCGGAAGCAACATCACCAAACCGTTCTGCAATTTCCATTTATCCTCTGCTGCAGAAATATACTGGTCAATCATAATTTGGGCCCCATTACTGAAATCTCCAAATTGCGCTTCCCAGATGGTTAGTGAATTAGGACTGGCCATGGCATAACCGTAGTCAAAACCAACCACACCATACTCTGATAATAATGAATTATAAATTTGAAATTTTGCTTGTTTCTCACTCAAATGATTAAGCAATATAACCTCCTCTTCACTTTCTTCCACCTTCATTACGGCATGTCTGTGCGAAAACGTACCACGCTCCACATCTTGACCTGACATACGAACCGCATAACCTTCTTGCAATAATGTACCATAGGCCAACAATTCTCCCATGGCCCAGTCCAACCTATCAGACTCGAAAAACATTTTCTTGCGATCCCTTATAAGTTTATCAACCTTACGTAGGAATTTTTTATCTTTTGGAAGCTCCGTAATAACCTTTGCTATTTTGGTAAGCTCTTTTTTATCGAAAGTAGTATCTACTTTCTCCATCATTTCCCACTCACGAACGTTAACAAAGCCTTTCCATTCATCGGCCATGAACGGGGTTATTTCCGTTTTGTCCTCTTTTCGGGAATCTACAAGTTCTTCCTCTAGAGAAGCCTTATATTCCTCTTCCAACTTTTTAACAAAGTCTTCTTCTATTATACCTTCGGCCAATAACTTCTGCGCATAAATATCACGCGGATTTTGGTGCTTGGCTATGGCCTTATATAGTTTTGGCTGCGTAAAACGCGGCTCATCACCTTCGTTATGACCATATTTTCTATACCCTAACAAATCAATAAATACATCTCTATTAAAACGCATACGGTATTCCAATGCAAAAAGCGATGCATGTACAACAGCTTCCACATCATCTGCATTTACATGTAAGACAGGACTTAAGGTTACCTTTCCAACATCCGTACAATAGGTAGACGTACGAGCATCTAAATAGTTCGTTGTAAAGCCAATTTGGTTATTAACTACTATATGTATGGTACCATTGGTCTTATACCCGTCTAGATTGGCCATTTGCACCAATTCATAAATAAGCCCTTGACCAGCAATTGCGGCATCTCCATGTACAACTATAGGAAGTACTTTTGAAAACTCATCTGGAAAATGGGCATCTTGCTTTGCACGTGCAATACCTTCTACCACTGCACCAACCGTCTCTAAGTGAGAAGGGTTAGGAGCAATGTTCATCTTTATTTTTTTGCCATTATCAGTTTTACGATCAGAGGTCCAACCTAGGTGGTATTTTACATCGCCATCAAAAATCTCTTGCTCATAATCTTTACCATCAAATTCACTAAATATATCTTTTGCCGCCTTGCCAAAGATATTGGTAAGCACATTTAGTCTACCTCTATGTGCCATACCCATTACAAACTGTTCCACACCTAACTCAGCAGCACGCTCAACAACAGTATCAAGAGCAGGAATCAATGACTCACCGCCCTCTAAAGAAAATCGTTTTTGGCCAACATACTTGGTATGCAAAAACCCTTCAAAGGAAACCGCTTGATTTAGTTTTCTAAGAATTCGTCTTTTATGCTCCGCATCAAATTTTGGATGATTATCATTAACGTTCAACCACGTCTGTATCCACTCAATACGCTCTGGCTTACGAATATACATATACTCTACACCAATAGCATCGCAGTATATACGACGTAGATGCCCTATGATTTCTTTTAAAGTATTGGCTCCTATACCAATAACATCACCGGCACTGAAGACCGTATCCATATCACTTTGTGAAAGGCCAAAATTTTCGATATCAAGCGTTGGCTCATATTGCCTACGCTCTCTAACAGGGTTGGTTTCAGTAAATAAATGTCCCCTACTTCGATAACCATCTATCAAACGAATGACCTGAAACTCCTTTTGAAGAGATTGTGGCATTGCCGCAACTCCATTTTGTTGTGTACCGTTTTCGGCTAATAAAGCATCAAGATCCAACCCATCTAGCGCCGACTCCGTTCCAAAATCAAAACCTTGGAAAAAAGCGCGCCAACTAGGCTCAACACTATCGGGGTTAATAAGATATTTGTCGTATAATTCCGCAAAAAAAGAAGTATGAGCGGTATTTAGAAAGGAATATTTGTCCATAGAAGATTCTCTGTCATGCAAATAAATGGGTACAAAAATACAATAATTCCCATTTCTGGGACGTATCTTAGTATGCAATATTGAAAAAATAAAGATAATGATTAAAAAACTCTCTTTGATCTCTAAAAAAATATTTTTCGCGTTATTTCTTCTTCTTTTTGCGACAAGTTGTTACACACAAAACACTTCTCAACCTTCCGATTTCTGGGATAATGTTAGACTAGGAGGCGGATTGGGCTTTGGCCTGAACAATGGAGGTTTCAACGCTACAGTTTCCCCTAGCGCTATATACCAGGTCAACGATAAATTTTCTAGCGGTGTAAGCCTTACTTTTAACTATGCAAAATACGATAATGATAAGCGGTATGCGTATGGTGGTAGTATTTTATCCCTTTACAATCCCCTGCCCTATATTCAGCTTTCCGCAGAATTGGAACAATTACGTATTAATAGATCTATTGCATTTAACGGTCTACCCACTATAGAAGACAATTATTGGTCGCCCGGACTATTCTTTGGCGCAGGTTACATAGATCGTAATTTCACTGTTGGTATTCGCTATAATGTACTTTATGATGATAGTGAAAGTATTTACCTGAATGCATGGATGCCTTTTGTACGTGTGTACTTTTAGGAGTATTTAGCTTTCAACCATACTTTTTGTAACTCTCGCTTTAATACGAGAAAGGTAACTTGATCGGCTACCTCAACAACATCTGTTACCGTAATTTCCTTAAACGCTTTTTCAGGAACATCTATTATATATAGTAAATTCAGATATTCTGAAAAGCGCTCCATTATTAGACGATAGATTTTCTCCTTTAAAACAGCCTTAAGTTGATTCGGAAGAATATCCGGTGTAACATCTATATGAATATTGGCCAGCCCAAAATCTTTTATTACCTGGGCTACCAATTTATTGTAAAGCTCATTTTTCTCTGCATTGGCAAGCAAATCTGTACTATCGGAAAAATTCAAAACCATGTATTATTTACGTTTTTGATTTGAGGTTGGTTTTGATTCAGAAAAAAAAATCCAATTTACAGCCCTTTAGAAGTTCATTTCTAGTTATGCCCTGATTTTCTGTTCCCACTCCCATGCGGACTTCATTGCCTCATCTAAAGTATACTGTGATTTCCAACCTAAGACTTCGTTCGCTTTTCTAGTATCAGCGTACGCAGAAACAATATCACCAGCCCTTCTGTCTACAATTTTATAATTTAGTTTTTTACCCGACACTTTTTCAAAACTGTGAATTACCTCCAAAACTGAGCTTCCTTTTCCAGTACCTAAATTAAATACCTCGTAATTTTCTTGGTTCTTCCCTGCCAAAAGACGTTGCAATGCCTGAACATGGGCTTTGGCTAAATCTACCACATAGATATAATCGCGAACACAGGTACCATCTTCCGTAGGATAATCATCACCAAAAACCGACAATTGCTCTCGTAAGCCAACACCGGTCTGTGTTATAAATGGAACCAAATTTTGCGGTACACCTATAGGCAATTCACCTATATTACCACTAGGATGTGCACCCATTGGGTTGAAGTAACGCAAAGCGATGGCGTTCATATTCTCATTCACCAAACACGTATCACGAATAATCTCTTCGCCCATTTGTTTTGTGTTCCCATAAGGGGATTCCGCTGGTTTAACCGGAGCCATCTCACTAATAGGCATCTCGTCTGCTTGCCCATATACCGTACAAGAGGAGCTAAATATAAAATTGGAATTGTCTTTCTTAGAAAGTTCTTTTAAAAGATAAACCAATGTACCAATGTTATTTTCATAATACAAAAGTGGTTTTTTAACACTTTCACCTACCGCCTTTGAAGCAGCAAAATGAATTACCCCCTGAACATCCTGGTGCCTTTTAAAAAAATCTTCAACCTTGGATTTTTCTTTTAAATCAATTTTTTCAAAAAGTGGCACTTTACCGGTTATGGAAGAAATACCATCAAGTACCTTTTCGGATGAATTGGAACAATCATCTATGATTACCACCTCAAAACCTTCATTTTGAAGTTCTACAACTGTATGTGATCCAATAAATCCAAGCCCACCGGTAACTAATATCTTCATAATCTATTATTTTTCAAAACCCATGCTTTTTTATTGCAAATAGGCCACTTTCTTTTTTACTGCTTAGTTCGCTCATGTTTTTAAAGCAAGTTAGAATAAGCGCTAAGCATTTACCAACTCCAATACTGTTTTTGTAATAAAATCTATTTGATCATTTTCTAATTCCGTGTGCATTGGTAATGAAATAACTTCTTTAACCAATTGGTTTGTTACAGGGAAATCAGCTTCATTATACCTATCATCTGCATATGCCTTTTGTTTATGTAAAGGAATAGGATAGTACACACCACATGGAATATCATTATCTGCCAAATGTTTTACCAAAGCATCTCTTTTGCCATTGGTAATTCTTAAGGTATATTGATGAAACACATGGCAACTGCACGTATCGCATATCCCTTCTCCACATCTCGTGGTTTTTGGCGTTATGATATGGGGCTGATTTTCAAAAGCCTTGTTGTAACTCCTTGCAGCCTGTCTTCTTCGGTCACAATACTCATCCAGATTGGGTAATTTAGCACGTAACACAGCTGCCTGAATAGAATCTAACCTAGAATTTACTCCTACCACATCATGATGGTATCTTTCATACATACCATGATTTACCACTCCTCTTAAAGTATGGGCCAACTTATCATCATTAGTGAAAATTGCACCTCCGTCTCCGTAAGCTCCTAAATTTTTTGATGGGAAAAAAGAGGTAGCACCAACATGGCCTATAGTTCCAGCTTTCTGTTTTTTGCCATTATCAAAAATATAATCCGCACCAATTGCTTGGGCATTATCTTCTATTACAAATAAGTTATGTTGTTCCGCCAACTGCATAATGGCGTCCATATTGGCACATTGGCCAAATAAATGAACAGGGACTATAGCTTTTGTTTTAGGTGTAATAGCCTTTTCGATAGCCGCAATATCTATATTAAAAGAATCTGGCTCTACATCTACAAGAACGGGAGTTAATTGTAATAGGGCTATTACCTCAACTGTAGCCGCGAACGTAAAATCTGCGGTGATTACCTCATCTCCTGGCTGGAGACCCAACCCCATCATTGCAATTTGCAATGCATCCGTACCATTGGCACAGGGTATAACGTGTTTTACATTTAAATATGCTTCTAATTCACTCTGGAATGATTTTACTTCCGGTCCATTTATGAAAGCCGAAGTTTCCATTATAGTGGCTATTGCCGAATTGACTTGTTCTTTTATTCCTTCGTACTGGCCACCTAAGTCGACCATTTGAATTTTTTTCATCGTCATGAATTATATAAATCGAAACAAAAATACGAAACCATGCAGTACAATTTTATCTAAAGAAGTGTAATTTAGCGCAAAATATGAATCAGTGCATAGCATCTATAATGTGATTGTTCAGATTTCTTGGTTCTTCCTGAAGATTCTGGCTCTTTTCAATTCTAAATTAAAACTGTTCGTAAAAGGCCGCAAGCACTCCTTCTACTTACTTGATAACGCTATTTCCAAAGAAGACAGAACACTTTGGGTTCATGCAGCATCCTTAGGTGAATACGAACAAGGGCTTCCCATAATTGAGAAGCTTAAGAACGAATATCCTTTACATAAAATTGTGCTCACCTTCTTTTCCCCATCTGGATATGAAGTAAAAAAAAATACGACCGTAGCGGATGTTGTGGCCTACCTGCCAATGGACACTAAAAAAAACGTGGCACATTTCTTAAAAACAGTACATCCTGATATTGCCATATTTGTAAAATATGAGATTTGGCCTAATTATATTAAAGCGTTAGAGAAGAACAAAATCCCCGCTATTTTAGTCTCGGCCTTATTCAAGAAAAATCAGGTTTATTTCAAAGCCTACGGCGGGTTTATGAGAAATACCCTTCGCAAATTCTCCAACTACTTCGTTCAGGATGCGAATTCAAAAGAATTATTGGAATCCATTGGAATAAAAGATGCCATCATAAGCGGAGACACGCGTTTGGACCGTGTTTCTGAAATTCTAGACCGTGACAATACACTGGATTTTATGGAGGTTTTCAAAAATGATAAACTTTGTTTTGTAGCCGGAAGTACTTGGCCAGAAGATGAAGCCATATTAATAGACCATATCAACCACGCCCCAAAGAACCTAAAATACGTATTAGCCCCGCACACTATCAAAAAAGATAAAATTTTAGGTCTTGCAGGAGCATTCACAAAAAAAACCACACTCTATTCAAAAATCTACAGTAATAATCTACGCGATTATGACGTACTGATCATTGATAACATTGGGCTTTTGACCCGTATTTATAGCTATGCCGATATAGCTTATGTTGGCGGTGGTTTTTCAACAGGATTACACAATACTTTGGAACCTGCCGTTTTTGGTATTCCCGTAATCATTGGACCAAATTATGACGGTTTTATAGAAGCCGAGGATTTAGTAAAACAAAAAGGTATTTACCCTATAAAAGACCAATGGACGTTTGGAGAGCTTTTAAAGAAGTTTCTTGACAGTCCGGAATTTAGAAAAAAGACAGGAGAAATAAACGCCAATTACATTTCAAAGAACAAAGGGGCGAGTATGGAAATCATGTCCCACATTAAAGCTTTTATCTAAATTTTTAAAATTATTCTACTTTATCTTCCCTAAGGAGGTCTTAAAATTTGAACCTCCAGTGATTTTAACTCTTTTTACGGTTTGCAAAAAATGCAGTTTATCGTTTTTATGAACAGTTCAACTAATTAATATACTAACCATAAGGGGTTTAAGCCAAAAAATTCGCAATATTTGACCTTTGTATTTATTAATTTATTAAATTTAAGGAAATCTCACACTTATGGAACAACAACTAAGCACCGGAGTTAAAATGCTCAACGGATTTCTTCGAATCATGATCACTTGCCTGGTATGTATTCTACTATCAGTACTAGTAGCCCTCGTTCTAGATGTTACTGGAATTATGTAGTAATCTAAAAAGATTTAATTGACCAAGCATAAAAAAGGCCCTCGTAGAGGGCCTTTTACTTTTAAACGGAACTTAAGCGTAGGCTCCCGGACTTCCTTGCATTCTCGTTTACACCAATCTTATATAACCTTTTCAATATTTAAAACCTTACCCGTAAGTGGGTGCAGTTTCAACATTTCACCGGTCTCTTACACCATGTTTCATAAATGACACAACATGGTAGATATACTGGCATTATGTGTATTAGAAATCAAAGATTTGTCTTTTCTGATGGCTTCAAAGAAGTTATCTCTATGGTATCAATCTAAATCTCCAGCTCCTAATGATGCAAACCTTAGGGATTATGCAAGACGTAGTGCTTTATTATTGGGCATAAAAGACCAGAACACTTCTTGCTCAGTAGACCCTACGTTCGGTTCGTTTAACGACACCGTAACTTTAAGAAATATAACAAAATACGATATTCATTTCGCTATGACCGACAAAGACCATTTCACGACATAAGGAAGTAATAACATCTAAGGAAATTAGTTGCCCTCAAGAAGATTTGCTTGAACAAGTGATTAGAAAAAAATACTTGTGACCAAACACCAAAGCGGAGATTTGGCATTGGCCCTTTCACAACTTATGTCCTAAAAAGAAATTAAAAAAAATAGGACCAAAAAATAGCGCAGCCGAGATAAGAAATCAAGGCCATTCAGAACATTGTATTTCAGGTCTATCCAATCGAAAACAAACCTATCCAAAGTCACTTAATTATAACTAATGCTAACCAGCTACCTTTTCTTCTATCCTATTGAGTAGGTCTTCTGGGTTAAAAGGTTTGAAAATAAATCCGTCCATACCACTTTCAAACATCTTCTCTTTTACTTCTTGAAATACGGATGCCGATAAGGCTAATATAGGGACCGTGGTATTGAACTTTCTGATTTCCATAGAAGCTTCATACCCATCCATTACGGGCATCTGGATGTCCATCAAAAGTACATCATAACCTTCTTCACGTACTTTATTTACCGCAGCAAGTCCGTCATAAGCCACATCAACAACCAAGTTGGCCTTTTCTAATATTTGCTTTCCGACCATAACATTGATCTGATTGTCCTCTACCAATAAAACTTTTTTACCCTTTAGGTCAAATACCTTTCTTTGAGTAGTTTTCTCCAACTCTTGGCTAGAAGCCAACTTCAATTCTAAATTAAAATAAAAGCGACTTCCTTTATCCATTTCACTTTCTACATATACTTCAGAACCCATAGCATTTACTATACTTTTAACAATGGGCAATCCTAAACCCGTACCACCGTACAAACGGTTTGTACTACTGGATGCTTGAGAAAATGCCTGCCATATTTTTTCTTGCCCCTCTTTTGTAATTCCAATTCCGGTATCTATGATTTCTGTGCGAATAACAACAATGTCGTTTGTCTCGCTTTCCATTACGATTTTTAGCTTTACACTTCCCTTTTCCGTAAATTTAATGGCATTTGAAACCAAGTTATTGATTACCTGATTGAAGCGAACAATATCTAACCAAACAGTGGGAAGTTTGTCATCGATTTCCAATTCCAACACAATTCCTTTACGTAAACAGCTAGATTCATGAATTTTCTTTATTTGCTTCACCGCTTTCATAATATTAGTAGGAATAGGGTCTAGTTCAATCTTTGTGGACTCCATTTTACTGAAATCCAAAACATTGTTCAGTAAGTTCAAGAGTATTTTACCGGAGTAGTTCAATGCTTCAATATTCTGCTTTTGATCTTCTCTAGGATTGGTGTCGCCTAAAATATGGGAAAGACCGGTAATTGCATTTAGAGGTGTTCTTATCTCATGGCTCATCATACTTAAAAACCTAGACTTTGCATTTGATGCCTCAATAGCTGATTCTCTCTGATTGTGTATTTTAGAATAAAACCCTGCGTTTATAAAGGAGAAATAAGTTAATTGATATGTTACTAAAAGAATTGTAGTAATAATGGAAATAGGATAAATATACCTTCCTGCCAATTCAGGATCCATATGCGTGTCACTAAAAAGATTAAAATCCGTAAAATACAGAAGTGCCCAAAACACCATTGACAAACTAGAGAATAGCGGAATATAAAGTTTTTCTCTTATGAAAGAAAATAGTATAAAAGGCAAAGCCATGGCAAACATGAGTATAAATTCCACACTCCCGGCCTTTCCAATAAATGAGGCAGTCACCGTAACACTCAAATTAAAGGCAATCATATAAATAAAGCGGGCAAGGGTTAGGTTTCCTTTTTTGGAAATGATGGCAGAAAGGATAAAAAGAGGCGCCGTGGCTATGATGAAATTGCTAAGTTCTATCATATGCAATATCCTAGCTAGAATAAACCAAATTATTGTAATGACAGTCGTCAACAATGAAAGCATAAAAACAAGCTGCACCCTTCTGTTTGAAAATTCTGACATGTATAAGATGTATTAATGTGAGGTAAATATAAGATAACCGTTCCTGAACACATAATGAACTATTTTTAAATACCGATTTCCAGAACCTGTACCACCGTATTTATAAAGAAATATGACAAGTTCCCGTGACCAACACTCTAAATAGCAAATAGCCCACTGCAAATTAAATAATGTAATTCTTATCTATAGAAAAGGTAAACAGCGGCGCACTACTTCATCAAATTAATCTCTGCAATGCTCTTAATTCTATTTCGCTCTAAGAAGGCGTCAATGGTTTCAAAATGTTCAATTACTCTTTGGTTCTTGAACTCAAATACTTTTTGAGATAATCCTTGTAGAAAATCACGATCGTGAGATACCAGAATTAAAGTCCCATCATAGGTTGATAAGGCTTCCTTCAAAACATCTTTTGATTTTAAATCCAAATGATTCGTAGGCTCATCCAATATTAAAAGATTTACAGGTTCTAACAACAATTTCACCATTGCCAATCTAGTCTTCTCACCACCAGAAAGCATACTTACTTTTTTATCTATATCGTCTCCGCTGAACATAAACTTGCCTAAAATGTTCTTTATCTGGTTACGGATATCACCAAAAGCAACCTCATCTACCGTTTGAAAAATAGTCAGTTCTGGGTCTAATAACGATGCTTGGTTTTGCGCAAAATATCCTACCTTAACATTATGCCCTAATTGACAGTTTCCTTCTACATCTATTTCACCCAGAATAGCCTTGATCATGGTTGACTTACCTTCACCATTACGACCCACAAAAGAAACTTTCTCTCCTCTGGCAATTGACATATTTGCATCTTTGAAAACAATATGCTCATCATAAGATTTAGAAACTCCCTCAACCGTAACCGGATAATCTCCCGAACGTGGAGATGGTGGAAAGCTCAATTTTAAAGAAGAGGTGTCTACCTCATCAATTTCAATAATTTTCAATTTTTCAAGCATTCGTTCACGCGACGTAACTTGGTTCGTTTTTGAATAGGTTCCTTTAAATCGTTCAATAAAGGCCCTATTATCCGCTATAAATTTTTGTTGCTCCTGATACGCTTTTATCTGGTGGGACCTACGGTCTTCACGCAATTGCAAGTAGTGGGTATAATTGGCTTTGTAATCGTAAATACGCCCCATAGTAACTTCTATGGTACGGTTGGTAATATTGTCAATAAATGCTCTATCGTGAGATATTACCATTACGGCATTGGCTTTGTTCAACAAGAAATCTTCCAGCCAAATAACTGATTCAATATCAATATGGTTCGTAGGCTCATCCAACAAGATAAGATCTGGTTTTTGCAATAGAATTTTAGCCAATTCTATACGCATACGCCAACCTCCGCTAAACTCATTGGTTTGCCTTACGAAATCCTCTTGTTTAAAACCCAACCCCTTCAAAGCTTTTTCTACCTCAGAATCATAATTAATATCTTCTAAGGCATAGTATTTCTCACCTAAATCAGAAACTTTTTCTATGATGGACATGTAGGCATCGCTCTCATAATCCGTTCTAGTCTCTAATTCTTTGTTAAGTCGCTCCATTTCATCGCGCATGGTAAAAACATGCTTAAAAGCTTTGGCAGCTTCTTCAAAAACGGTACAATCATCTTCAGTCAATAAATGTTGTGGTAAATAAGCTATAATAGCATCTTTTGGTACACGAACATTACCGCGTGTACCACTTTGCTCGCCAGCAATAATTTTCATCATCGTAGATTTTCCCGCTCCGTTCTTACCCATTAGGGCAATTTTATCGGTAGGATTAATCAAAAAAGAAACATCACTGAATAAGGTAGTACCACTAAATTCTACCGCCAAATTATCAACTGAAATCATGCTTTGAAATTTAAAAGTGCAAAACTAACAATAAGATGTGGTTAGTTACTCTTTTACGAGTTCAAAAAGTTCTTTGTCTAGCTGTGGCTTTACCATGCTTGTAGTATTAAAATGCATTGTTGTTGTATTAGTGCTATTGTATGCGGGCCATTCCGGTAATCCGGTATGGTTTGGGTTTCCGGTCTTGGCAAAATTAATCCATGCTTGGCTCATTTTATCCGCCAAAGCGTGTGCATCTTTCCCTCCTCCTGTCATATGATTTGCTAAAGTAATATTATCGAAAACAAATGGTAGCTCCATACAATGCAATGCTTTATATTTTCCATCAAAAACGGGAGATTGCCATGTAAAAAGGTACATAAATACTGGTGCCCCGTCTTTGATGCTAGATTTTAAATTCGCTTCGGCCACTGCTCCTGGTCTAAACATGGTGTCAACATCCAACAAATCTTTTGCCGCAGTATCTTCTGGATATGCTTTTTTAACCGCTTTGATATATGCATCTGCTTTTTCTTTATAGGTCTCTTTAATATGATTCATGATGGTTTCATCGGAAGCACCAACAAAACGCATATTGGCAAAAGGAGCAAATTCATTTTTAGCAGTTCCGATTAATAGGGGAACGTCTTTTGAAAGTGCTAGCGCTTCTGAAGAATTGATTTGAAAAGGTAAATCAACACCATCTTTACTAGGCCCCCAATTCAATCCAAAACCGACAATGGTCTTCCCTTCCGCTTTCATTTTCTTCTCTACTATTTTTAGCGCCTTACCACTGGCATCTGCCAAAGTCTGAAAAGGTATATTTTGAATACTATCTATGGTTGTAGCATTCAATCCTAGAATAGAAATAGTTTCCTTGGCTACTTTTTGGGTAACCTCTTTCTCTAATATCGCTTTCCGGTAAGAACCACTTTGGTTTATGGCCTTATGGAACAAATCTTTTGCTTTGGGCATGGCCATAAGGGTAGTGACTTTAGCTCCACCTCCTGATTGCCCAAAAATGGTTACGTTATTTGGGTCTCCTCCAAAGTTTGAAATATTATCCCGAACCCACTTCAGTGCCATGACCATATCCAAAATACTGTTGTTAGGAGAGTGCTGGTACTTTTTGCCATAGGCGGATAGATCCAAAAAGCCCAAAACATTCAACCGGTGATTTATAGACACTACAACTACATCTCCTTTTTTACTCAAGTTCGCCCCGTCATACGATGGTAACTCATGACTAGATCCTGTGGTAAAACCACCCCCATGAATCCAGAACATTACCGGTCTCTTTTCACTTTCATCAATACTAGGTGTCCAAACATTTAAATTGAGACAATCTTCATTGGTATAACCCCAATCATGATCAAAAACAAATTCAGCTTCATCCTGCACCGAAGTAGTGGATATTAAAAGTGGAGCTACGGGACCGTACATAGTTGAACTTCGAACGCCCTCCCAAGATTCAGGTTCTTTTGCCACTTCAAATCGTTTAGCTTGGGCATAGGGAATTCCTTTGTACGTATAAATGCCTTTTTCAATATAGCCACGCACCTTTCCGGAATTGGTCTTCGTTACAGCAATATTTTCTCCTGTCCGTATTTCTGACTGAGCATCCAGAAAATTTGTGAAAAGTATAATGCCAAGGACTACCAAAGTGGTGCTAATTTTTTTCATTTTATTGAGTGTATGTTGAGTTGTTCATTTGCTTTATCTAACTGCAATTTCTAACTATCTCTAATGTAAGGAAAAAGAAGAATTTTTCACTTAATAGGTCACATCATTTTATGTTAACCCAATTTATCTCTATTAAAATCTCATTATTTTCAGATACAACATGATAAATAACATCAAAGAAATTTTTAGTTGTCTTATTTAATTCAAAACCTATGTTCTAACAACTCAAAAGGGGGCGAAATCTTTATCGATTTTTAACAAAAAATAATGTTAAATAATTAAAAAGGGTTAACTTGTAACCCTTGACAAATAATACGGAAACACCCATAAAATAAGCACTTTGGGATATAATAAATGATAAAAATCATATAATAGCAAATAATAAAATTATGACAAAAGCACTTTATGTTGCTGCTTTGGAATCTCACAGTGGCAAGTCATTAGTTGTACTCGGTTTGATGCAACTTTTACTTGGGAAAATGGCAAAAGTCGGATATTTCAGACCTGTAATAAATGATGTTCCTAAAGGCGAAATAGACAATCATATTAACACGGTGCTAACTCATTTCAATTTGGATATTCCTGTTGAAGATGCATATGCCCTTACCCAAAGTCAAATGGTTGAAATGTTCAATGATGGACGAACAGGAGACATTCTTGACTCCATTATATCCAAATATAAAGAACTTGAGCAACGGTTTGATTTTATACTTGTAGAAGGAAGTGATTTCTCTAGTGACGGAAGTGTAATTGAATTTGATTTGAACATAGATATTGCCAAGAACCTTGGGATACCCGTTATTCTAATAGATAATGCGAAAGGTAACAGTTTAGAGGAATTTTGCGGTAACCTTGGTTCTGCGGTCAATACCTATATCAAAAAGGATATTGAACTTATTGGTGTGGTAGCAAATAAGTTAAGACCAGAGAATATTGATATTGTTAACAAGAGGTTGAATCTTGAACTTAAGGATAAAACCGTTGTATTTGGGGTTCCTAGAGCTTCAAACTTATCTCACCCAACTATTCACGAAATTCTTAAAGCCCTTAATGGGAAGGTTCTTTTTGGGGCGGAAAGTTTAAATAACCAAACCGGAAGTTTTGGCGTGGGCGCCATGCAATTACACAATTACCTAAACCACTTGCATGAGAATAGCTTGGTTATTACCCCTGGAGACCGCTCAGACATTATATTAGGTGCGTTGCATGCCAACCTTTCTGACAACTATCCTACCATTTCAGGAATTATATTGACCGGGGGAATTATTCCAGAACCCTCTATCTTAAAACTATTGGAAGGTTTTGAAACCCACGTGCCCATAATTTCTGTACAGCAAGGCACATTTGATACCACCAACGCCGTAGGAAACATCAAATCAAGAATATACGCCGAAAGCAAACAGAAAATCGCAACATCGATCTCATTGTTCAATTCCTATGTTGATGGTGAATTATTATTGGAACGTTTAAAAACTTACGAAGCCAAAGGCACTACCCCAAGAATGTTTCAGTACAATCTCGTTCAGCGTGCCAAAACTTCTAAAAAGCATATTGTTCTTCCAGAAGGTGAAGATGATAGAATTATTGAAGCTGCTAGCGAGTTGAGTGCTTTGGGTATTGTTAAAATAACTCTTTTAGGGAATAAAGAAAAGATTGAAAAGAAGGCTATGCAGTTAGGCTTTGACCTTTCCCATTTGTCTATCCTTGACCCCGGAAGCGCACCTAATTTTGAAAGTTATGCCAACACCTTCTATGAATTAAGAAAGCATAAAGGTGTAAATATGGATATTGCAAGGGATTCTATGTTGGATGTTTCTTACTTTGGTACTATGATGGTGTACCAAGGAGATGCAGACGGTATGGTTTCAGGAGCTGTGCATACCACGCAACATACTATTCGCCCAGCATTACAGTTTGTTAAAACCAAGCCTGGCATAAAAGTAGTATCCTCTGTATTTTTTATGTGCCTGGAAAATAGAGTTTCCGTCTTTGGTGATTGTGCCATTAACCCTAATCCAACGGCAGAACAGTTGGCAGAGATTGCAATTTCGTCCGCAGCTTCTGCAGAGGCTTTTGGAATTAAAGCTAAAATTGCCATGTTATCTTATTCTTCCGGTAGTTCAGGAAAAGGAGATGATGTAGACAAGGTGAGATTGGCGACTGAAATCGTAAAAAAATCAAATCCTGAATTACAGATTGAAGGCCCCATACAATATGATGCGGCTGTAGACCCATTAATCGGTAAAAGTAAACTCCCTAATTCCGAGGTTGCAGGACAAGCGTCGGTTTTAATATTTCCAGATTTAAACACAGGAAACAACACCTATAAAGCAGTACAAAGAGAAACCGGAGCCGTGGCCATTGGCCCAATGTTACAGGGACTTAATAAACCCGTAAACGATTTAAGTAGAGGTTGTACGGTAGAAGATGTTTTTAATACAGTAATCGTAACTGCTATCCAAGCACAAGAAAAATAAACAACTATGCAGATTTTGATTGTCAATTCAGGGAGTTCCTCAATAAAATTTCAAGTGATTGAAATGCCTTCCGAAGAAATTATTTGTAAAGGTTTGGTGGAGCGTATCGGACTTGATAACGGTAAAGTACATTATACTGCCAAAGAAAAATCTCATGTAGAGTCATTGACCCTTGCAGACCACAAAGAAGGTTTACGAGCAATTACTAATTTATTGATGCATGACATCCATGGTATTCTAAAACACCCAGATGAAATTGATGTTGTTGCACATCGTGTAGTGCATGGTGGGAGTAAGTTTGATCAACCCACCAAAATTGATGAAAGCGTAGTAGCAGAGATAGAACGACTTAGTTCTATAGCTCCGCTCCATAATCCTGCCAACGCAACAGGTATCAGAGTAGCCATAGATATGTTTAAAAATGCAGGACAGGTTGCTATTTTTGATACGGCCTATCATCAAACCATGCCTGAAAAAGCATACCGCTATGCAATTCCTAAAGAGCTTGCAGACAAAAACCGTATTCGTGTATATGGTTTTCATGGTACTAGTCACAAATATGTTTCGGAACAGGCTATTGCCTATTTAGAAAAACCAGCGAACAAAATCATAAGTATTCACCTAGGTAATGGTTGTAGTGCTACTGCTATAAAAGATGGCAAGAGTATAGACCATTCTCTTGGTTTTAGCCCTACCAACGGGCTCATAATGGGTACACGTAGTGGAGATATTGATCATTCCGTGATTTTCCATCTTATGAATAGTTTAAAAATGACTTCTGAAGAAGTCAACTATTTATTACAAAAACAAAGCGGACTTTTGGGCCTAACCGGATATTCGGATTTGCGAGAAATCCAAAATGGCGCAGAAGAAGGAAACAAAGATTGCCAATTAGCTTTGGCTATGACCGCCTATCGCATTAAAAAATTCATTGGCACTTATATTGCCGTGCTTAACGGCGTAGATGCCATACTCTTTACTGGAGGTATAGGTGAAAACTCAAATGTACTTAGAGAAATGGCCTGTAAAGACATGGAAGCTTTAGGCCTTCACATTGATGATAAAAAAAACAACCAAAGAAGCGCCTCTATTTTTGAGATTCAGAAAGATGAATCACAAGTTAAAATTCTTGTTGTCCCCACTAATGAGGAATTAGAAATAGCTAGACAAACTTATGCGTTGGAGGTGTAGGTCATTGGTTCTGTAAGAAATGAGATTTTTGCCTGGATATTATAGACAAAGCTAAATAACATTTCATCCAAATAAAGAAGCCTTTCAGTAAATTGAAAGGCTTCTTTATTTTGTAGGCGCAGAGACTCGAACTCTCACACCTTGCGCAACTAAATCCTAAGTCTAGCGTATCTACCAATTCCACCACGCCTGCATCTCCAAATTAAATTGGGAGGCAATTTTTGTCGTTTCTCTGTTTCCTATTTTTGGTATTTCAACAATAGTTCTTACTGCACTTGCTGTCAGGTACAAATTAAATCTACCCATAATGATTGCATTGAGCTATGTTGTGGAGCCTATTAAGGCACTTCTTTTTATTCCTTTTATCAATATCGGCGAAACACTTTTTGGAACGGCACATACCCTATTAACTTTTGAGGCTATAAAAGCAAGTTATGACCTTAGTTTTTGGAATACGCTAAGTTCTCTTTCATATGAACTGCTCTGTGGTTTTGTAGGTTGGGGCTTAACTATTTTACCCGCTTCAATATTTTTTTACTTTTTATTGAAAGAAATGTTAAAATTTTTCGTCAAAGATTCTAAATCAACCAAATGAGTACAAACAAAACCATTCAATTTCTAGGATATCTAGGATTAATAGGATCAATTCTAGTAGGTATGGGAGAATATTTACTTCACTACTCTACTAATATTTTAGGTCATTCAGAGAATTATGAATTCTTTGCCTTTGTAGACCTAGAGCATATGACTTTGGGTCACTTTTTAGCGGTCATTGGTCTACCTTTTTATTTTGCTGGGTACATTCATATATATCTAATGTTAAGATCAGGTAATGAAATATTAGCCAGATTGGTACTCGCCATTGGCTTTATTGCCTTTGCCGTTGGAGGCATATGGATTGGATCTCGCTCTTCTATAGGTAACATTGTACATCTTAAAGATTCCATGAACCCAGAAGTTTATAAAGATCTGCTAGCGCATTATACAAATCATATGGAAGTATTAGTGCAAGCACTTAGGGTTATAGTTGCATTGCTATCTATTGTTTTCATTGTTGCAATACTTAAAGGCGGTACGTACTATAAAAAATGGATGGCAATTTTCAGTCCAATTGTTATCTTAATTGCTGTGGCACTTGTTGGTTTAGCAATCCCGTCTATTGGTCAACATACCTTACCAATTCTTATGAACATTACTCATTTTATACTTTTTAGCTTATCGCTATACCAACTACATATTCTTATAAAACCTTTACATAATGATTAAAAAGCTACTTAAAATAATAGGTACACTCCTATTGATGATGATGATCTTAGTCTTTTTCAGATTCTGGAGAGATTCTGTTTCTGATAAATACGATGTTAGTATTGAATCAGATAAAATACCTGAATTTTCAAATGTACCCCTAGACTTTGTTCATAAATACACTGGTGAAAAATCACTTCCATTAGCACCTTCAGCACTTATTGATATTGATAATGACAACATCGATGAAGTATTTTTTGGTGGAGGAATGAGCCAAGAAGATGCCATTTACGCATATCGAAATAATGAATTCGTACTAGTTTCAGAAGAAGTTGGTTTACCAAAAAAAGGCAACACCACAACTTCATTAGGAGTTGTTTCTGGAGATATGGACAATAATGGCTTTACTGACCTTATTATTGCTCGCGAAGATGGTCTTCATATTTACTATAATGATGGTAAAACGTTTACAGAAACAATCATTAATACACCTGTAAATAAAAAATCATCTCCTGCAGGAATTACTCTTGGTGATATTGATAAGGACGGAGATTTAGATATTTTCTTAGCTACCTACCTGCACAAAGAACTGATGGAGGGGCAAAACATTTTTGAACGCTATGATTATGGCTCTACAAGTGAGTTATTATTAAACAACGGTGATAATACTTTTAAGAGTATTACGAAAGCTGCTGGCTTAGACTACATACATAACACCTTTCAAGGGGTTTTAGTAGATATTGACAATGACTCTTGGTTAGATCTTGTTGTAGTTCATGATACTGGCGAAGCTAGAACATATAAAAATAACGGTGATTTGACTTTTACTATGAAATCGAATCCGTTAACTGGTAAATTCGCTTACCCAATGGGACTTGCAGTTGGTGATTATAATAATGACGGCTTGGTAGATTTTATGTTCTCTAATGTTGGTACGACTGCCCCAAATTTTATGGCAAGCGGTGACATTAAGGATAAATCCCTTTTTAATGATAAATGGATTCTGTTTAAGAATGAGGGCAATTTTAAATTTACCGATGCCGCAGAAGAGGCTAAAATTGCTGATTATGAGTTTTCATGGGGATGCACTTTTGCCGACATGAATAATGACGGGCTACAAGATTTGATAGTTGCAGAAAATTATGTCGATTTTCCTTTCAGTAAAATATTTAAACTACCTGGGCGATTATTGATTCAAAAAGAAGACCACACTTTTGTACCAACAGAAACAGAAAGTGGTGTTGAAAATCCTTTGTATGGTATAACCGCACTTGTAAGTGATTTTAATGCTGATGGACATTTAGACCTTATTTGGACCAATATAGACGGCCCTTCAAATGCTTTTATCAATAAAGGAAATGCTAACAATTTTGTACAATTAGATTTAGCAGATGCTGCAGAAGCTATGGGAGCTAAAGTTACCGTTGTTACACCAGATGAAACTTATACAGATTGGCTGGTAACCGGTGAAGGATTAGCGAGTGATCAAACTGCATTACTTCACTTTGGATTAGGCAAAACTCAGCATATCCATAAAATAACGGTAGCCTATTCAAATGGTAATAAAGACGAGATTATTTCGCCTAAAATTAATTCGGTTGTAGATGTTATCAAAGAACGTAATCTACAAATGGCAAATGATACTGTAGTAACAACCTTGAAAACAAAAAAATGATAGAATCTCTAAAAAGAATGTTCAATAAAAGACCAGACGAGTTCGATAAAGTTCCTGAAGGTGTTTGTCCTAATTGTTGGGGTGACCAAGAATATGGAAACGTAGTTCGTAAAAAATATAAGGATTTACAGATTGAAGTTAATAATCACAGTAGTAAACATGCCTTTATTCAAAATTTTGTGGTTACCCATTTAACAGGTATACAGCTAAAAAGTAAGGTTAGCGGTCTAGAGTGCCCCACTTGTCATATAACCCCTAAAAATGAAAGCTAGTACTACTTTATTCTGGGTTATAAATATACTATTCCTCATCGGTCTTTTTGGTGCGGGTAGTCTAGTTATTACAGAATTTATAACAGGTGATGGCTGCCCCAAATTTGGGGCTGTACCCGCTTGTTTAATCATCTTAATATGTTTTATACTTCCCTTTATTTCGCATTTGCTTAAAAAATGGAATCTCATTTATTTCTTATTTACCGGTATTGCAGCACTAATTGCTTTAGTGGCATCGGTAATGCAATTTATAGGTAATGCAGAATGCCCTAAAACTGATTCAGGAATACCTATGTGTTATATATCGTTACTGATTTTCACATCACTTATCATCCTTAAAAAAATATAACTTAATTCTTTAAACAAAAAATAATCTCACAAAGAGAACCAAAGTCCTTGAGGTGCTTGGGAAATGCTATTGAAACTTTGAAGTGATTTGCATGTTGAAACGAAAGAATTATTTAAACAAAGTGACCCTACTATTTTAGAAATAATTACGGATACAAGCCTAATCTAATGAGAGGAAGAATTATAGCGACTTTGACAGATTACAAATATGTAATTGCGCTGGTTAGCGTGTTCAATTTTTTATTAACACCTATTCACATTGCAGTAAGCGGATTTAATCCAGGTTACGTAATCGTAACAAATTTTACTTTGGTGATTTTAGGGAGTTCACTTATTGCTTCAACAAAATTGACAAAGGCATTTACCTATGTTCTGGGCTTGCTTACATTAACCGCAATTTGGATGGAGTTTGCCCATGAAGGGTCCAAACCTCTCACAATTTTTAGACTGGTCATTTCGTTTGCACTTTTTACCAACTTATGCATCTTATTACTTGGCCAACTTCGGAAAATTAAACAGGTTAACCTTCAATTTATTCTGATGCCCATTTTAGGGTTTCTTTTTTTAGGGCTTATTGGAGGAATTCTTTTTGAAGCAATTGATATTGCCGACCCAAATTCATTCAGACGCGTAGCTCACTTTTATAGCTATAGTTTTTACTATTTCAGCTTTATCAGCATTACCACAGTAGGTTATGGAGATATTACTCCGTTAACCGCTCCAGCTCAATCTCTTACTCTTGTTCTAAATATTATTGGTCAGTTTTATTTGGCCATAGTGATTGCTGTTTTTGTCGGAAAATATATTAATGTGAAATCGTAAATCCTATAACACCCCTTTTGTATAGTCTTTTCTATTGCGGCGTCTTTCAGCTTTATAAATTTTGAGTGGGTAACTTTCTGTGACTATTGAATTGATGGCTATAGGTTTAACCACCGTGGTAGTACTAAGGGTAAACCGAATTAAGCGGGAAAATTACACCCATAAAAAAAGCCTCTCAGTTTCCTGAAAGGCTTCTCGTTTTACATGCGGAGAGACTCCCCGAGGCTGCGCTCGGGACAGGCTTCTCACCTCTCCTTATTTCATATTTTATTCAAAACTTCATAAAACTAAAAAAGCTTCTCGATTAAGAGAAGCTTTTGATTGTACAGGCGGAGAGACTCGAACTCTCACACCTTGCGGCACTAGATCCTAAGTCTAGCGTGTCTACCAATTCCACCACGCCTGCATTTCCAATTCTAAATTGGGATGCAAATATAATGCAAATTTTCAATTCTCTAAATTTTCTATCATTTAAAAACGTTCTTTTTTGTATTTTTAAAATACACCCTAAATTTGCTACATGCAAAACGTACAAGATTACATTTCAAAAAACAAAGAAAGGTTCTTAGATGAACTCATACAATTATTGCGTATTCCTTCTGTAAGTGCTGATTCTGCCTTCTCTCAAGACGTAATCGATACCTCAGAAGCAGTAAGGACTGCGCTAGAAAATGCAGGTTGTGACACGGTCGAAATTTGTGAGACCGATGGCTACCCAATTGTCTACGGCGAAAAAATTATTGACCCTGCCCTACCCACGGTTCTGGTATATGGTCATTATGACGTTCAACCGGCAGATCCAATCAATCTTTGGAACTCGCCTCCGTTCGAGCCTGTTATCAAAAAAACCGATACACATCCTGAAGGTGCCATTTTTGCCCGTGGTGCTTGTGACGATAAAGGTCAGATGTATATGCACGTAAAAGCGTTGGAATTTATGGTGAAAACCAATCAATTGCCCTGCAACGTAAAATTCATGATTGAAGGCGAAGAAGAAGTTGGTAGTAACAACCTAGCCGTTTTCGTGGCCAATAACCACAAAAAACTAGCTAATGATATCATCTTAATTTCCGATACTGGTATGATTGCGAACGATGTTCCATCAATAACTACCGGTTTAAGAGGCCTTAGCTATGTAGAGGTAGAGGTTACTGGCCCAAATAGGGATTTACACTCTGGACTTTATGGTGGTGCCGTAGCGAACCCTATAAACGCTTTAACCAAAATGATCGCTTCGCTTCATGATGAAAACAATCATATTACCATTCCTGGGTTTTATGACAAAGTAGAAGACCTCTCCCAAGAAGAACGGGCAGAGATGGCAAAGGCGCCCTTTAGTCTAGATGCATATCAAAAAGCGCTTAACATTACATCGGTAGACGGTGAAAAAGGTTATAGTACAAATGAACGTAACAGCATACGTCCTACCCTAGATGTAAACGGAATTTGGGGCGGATACACAGGAGAAGGCGCAAAAACGGTAATAGCCAGCAAAGCCTATGCAAAAATATCTATGCGTTTGGTTCCTAACCAAGATTGGCAAGATATCACACAGTTATTCAAAACTCATTTTGAAAGCATAGCGCCTAAAGGGGTTACCGTAAAAGTGACGCCCCATCATGGTGGACAAGGGTATGTTACACCTATTGACACCATTGGTTACAAAGCAGCGTCTAAAGCATACGAAATTACATTTGGTAAAAAACCCATTCCACAACGTAGTGGTGGCAGTATTCCTATTGTAGCGTTATTCGAAAAAGAATTGAATAGTAAAACTATTCTAATGGGCTTTGGCTTAGATAGCGATGCTATTCACTCACCAAATGAACATTTTGGAGTTTGGAACTACTTAAAAGGTATTGAGACCATACCTTATTTCTATCATCACTTTACAGAAATGAGCAAGTAAAATAAAAAGGGGAATCAACTAAAACTGATTCCCCTTTTTATTTATATTTTTTTAACGTACTTGGTAATTATAACCGTCATAGTTGGTCCTACTTTACCTTCTATATATTCTGCATTCTCGCGGTCTAAAGAAATTCTTCGTACAGCCGTACCTTGCTTGGCAACTTGACTAGAACCTTTAATTTTCAGGTCTTTTACTAAAACAACACTATCTCCATTTTCTAGAATTACGCCGTTTACATCTCTGTGAATAATTTTATCAGCCTCTGCTAAACCTTCTCCTGTTGCTTTTGCCCAGTCCAAAACTTCTGGCTCTAAATACATCATTTCTAAAAGATCCTTAGGCCAACCTTCAGACTTTAATCTAGATAACATTCTCCAAGCTACAACTTTCACAGAGTCATACTCGCTCCACATGCTATCATTAAGACATCGCCAATGATTGGCATCCATTTGTTCTGAATCCTCAATTTGAGTACGACAAGTTTCACATGCTAAAATACTTGAATCTACTCCACTTATAGATACCGGCTCTACTTCAAAAACTTCTAAATTATTCGTTCCCGTACATAATTCGCAAGTGGAGCCACTACGTGCTTCCAAATCAGCTAATACACTCATTATTCATTATTTTTATAATACAAATTTACATCTTTTAAGTGGGTCAATTGGACCTTTCCCCAAAGAATTGGGGGCGGGCTATACATTACAAGTACGCTTTGCTAAAAAGCAAATGCGGGCTTTTCATTACTATCCCTAAGGCAAAAAAACAAAAATTACTCTACATTTGTAGAATCAAAATATATATTCTATGTTTGTAGAACATACTCTAAACTTGTAGAAAATGCAGTTATCCAAATCGGAAGAAGAATTAATGAATATTCTATGGAAGCAAAAAAAGGCGTTCATGAAAGATTTACTCGATGCTTACCCAGAGCCAAAACCCGCTACGACCACTGTTGCCACATTATTAAAAAGAATGGCCGACAAGAAGTTTATTGACTATAAAAGCTTTGGTAGAAGTAGAGAATACTATCCGCTGGTAAAAAAGAAAGATTACTTCTCTAAACACGTTAACGGACTCATTAAAAACTTTTTCAATGATAGTGCCAGTCAGTTCGCATCATTTTTCACTCAAGAAACCAATTTAAGTAAAGCTGAATTGGAAGATTTAAAAAAATTAATAGATAGTGAAATCTTAAAGAAATAGTCATGATCTTATTCCTTATAAAATCTGCTGCCTGTATGGCCATATTTCTAACCTTCTACAAATTATTGTTAGAAAAGGAAAGTATGCACACTTTCAAAAGGTTTTATCTTTTAGGTGCATTGTTCATTTCTTTCATAATACCGAGTATTGTTTTTACCGAAGTTGTTGCCGCAACACCCATAAATGTATCTATAGAAACACAAAATATAGAATTCATAGAGGATGCTCAGATTACACAACCCATTGCAACCGATTCAAAATTCAATTGGGAATTAGCATTATGGTCAGTTTATGGTATAGGAGTCCTAGGTTTCGGATTTCGATTTTTTCGTCACCTCTTTCAAATTGGATTACGAATTCGTAAAAACCCAAAACTAAAAACAAATTTCAGTGTAAAAGTACTTCTAAAAGAGCAGTTACCTCCACACACTTTTTTCAGTTATATATTCTTGAACAGGCAAAAGTATGAGGCTAAAATAATTCCTAATGAGGTACTACTTCATGAGGAAACCCATGCGAAACAAAAACACAGTATAGATGTGTTATTAATCGAATTTCTACAGGTTATATTCTGGTTCAACCCCCTTACCTATCTCTTCAAAAAGTCAATTAAACTTAATCATGAATTTCTGGCAGATAGTGCTGTAATTATAAATAGTAAAGACCCTATTCAATATCAAAACACGTTATTATCGTACTTATCAAACGATAGTTTTAATCATTATCAGTCGGCTGGCATTGCGAATGCCATTAATTATTCATCAATCAAAAAACGTTTTAAAATCATGAAAAAACAAACATCAAAAAAAGGGATTGTATTAAGATGTACATTACTTCTACCCTTACTCGCAATTTTACTGTTTGGTTTTAGCGAAACCAAAACTATCATCCAAAATGAAAATGCTGCAAGTAAAATAATTATGACGGATTCGGAGAAAAATCCAGAAATTGAAAAATATAATGCCCTTGCCAAAAAATACAATGCGATACCTATTGAAAAAAGGGTCATCCCATTAAAGGATTTGTACATATTGGAAACTATCTACCGTAATATGAGCAAAGCTCAAAAAGAAGAGGCTCATCCTTTTCCTGAATGCTTGCCAAAGAAGAACCAAGATGGCGCAACGAAAAAGCAAATTACATCTTATAATTATTTGGCGAAAAAATATAATACCATGATGGACAATGGCGCAAACGTTCACATCGTAAAATCTGATGTAGACCAGTTAAATCGTATCTACGGATTAATGTCTGCTAAACAAAAAGAGAATGGAGAGCCGTTCCCAGATTTTCCAGAGCCACCAGCAATACCCGAAGCTCCTAACGTATCAAAAGATGAAAAAAGCAATATTCCTCATCCACAAACACCAAATACGAAAATAGAATCATCATTAAATTTTCCTGCACCTCCTCGCTCACCCCATGCGCCAAAAACACTAAACACAACTAATTATGCCAATAAACAATTAAAAGAAATCATTGAAAATCAAGACCCATATGATCATTTAAACCTCGATGCAAAGGCTATAAACGGAATTCCTTCAAACACCCACACCTTTTATTCTAAACCTAGCAGTCCGGTCGCACCACCATCACCTCCTACTCCGGCATCCCCATTAGATTATGCCATTGATATGGCAAAAAAAGGAGCAACATTCTTCTATGAAGGCAAAAAGGTTTCGTCTAATAAAGCCATTGACCTACTAAAGAAAAACAAAGAGTTAAATATAGAATCTAGAGAGAAAAATGGCAAAGCAGAAGTACGAATTACCAAAGAACCTGTAACAATAAGATAACCACAACGTCAAACATATGTTAAAGCCCTCTTTTCGAGGGCTTTTTCATTACCAAAAGTGAAATAGTTACGTTCACCCAGTATACATCATCATCAACATGCCAGCCGTATGGATGGTCAAAAAACAAATCATTAATCATGATACAAAACTTCTTTATTCTCTGCTCGGGGGCGGACAGCTCCATTTTAAAAACCTGTTCACAAGGGGAACAGAACAAATACGCCGGTATTGGCGCAACCGTATTCTTTACGGCTCTCATGGCATTTATTGCCAGTAGCTACGCCCTTTATACTGTTTTTGACAATATATACACGGCTACTTTCTTTGGTTTCATTTGGGGGCTTTTGATTTTTAACCTAGACCGTTTTATTGTCTCCACCATTAAAAAGAGAAACAATTTTGGTCAAGAATTTTTACAAGCTACTCCACGTATCATTCTCGCAGTCATAATAGCCGTGGTTATTTCCAAACCCTTGGAAATGAAAATTTTTGAAAAGGAAATTAACCAAGTACTGTTAGAACAAAAAAACGAAATGACCTTGGCCAATAAAGAACAGCTGGCCTTACAGTACACGCCTAAAATTAAAAATCTCAATGCGGATATTACCTCCTTAAAAAGTGAAATCACTACTAAAGAAATGGAGACAAATGCACTCTACAGCACCTATATTACCGAAGCCGAAGGCACTTCTGGCACCTTTAAATTAGGTAAAGGCCCAGTTTATGAAGAGAAACGACAAAAACATGATGCCGCCCTTGCCGAACTCAATACGCTAAAAGAAACCAATGCCCAGAAAATCTCTGGAATCGAAAGTCAGATTACGGCTTTGAATACGGAATATGCGGATGTGGTTAAAAACTCTCAACCTGTAATAGATGGTTTTGATGGACTCATGGCGCGCATAAACGCACTTAACGAACTGCCTTGGTGGCCATCATTTTTTATTTTTCTATTGTTCTTGGCTATAGAAACCACACCCATTATTGCAAAACTTTTATCCCCAAAAGGAACGTATGACTTTAAATTAGAGGAAGAAGAAAGTATGATCCATACTTGGGTACGGCAAAAAATACAGCAACGCGAACAAATTCTATTAGCAGATACGGCTTTGAATGAAAAGATATATAATGAAATAAGGAGAGAAGAAGAGGTTTACGCTTATAAAAAGAAAAAAGCAGAGGAACTTTTAAAAATACAGGCAGATGCTTTTGGGGATTTACAGATGAAGCAATTATAATTTACCTAATCAATTAAATCCAAAAAGACATTTATTTTTTTTAAGACCTTTTTGAAATCCTCATCAAAAGCTGCGTCTCCTGCGTGCAACCTTTCTTTATGTTCTTCCGCAAAAGCAAAGGTTTTTTCCATTCCTAAAATACTTATTTTGTATTTTAGTTTGTGGACTATCTCTGCAGCTGCCCTTGGCTCATTCAGCTTAATATGATACAGATATTTTCCTAAATCCCAAGCAAATTCAGATTTCAAAAGTATTACAAACTTTTGTTCAAATTCAGAATCGCGAGCACCTACTAGGTTTTCCACGTAGTTTAAACTCGGTCTTTCAGCTTTATAACCCTCAAAATCATTCATAGAAATTCCACCTCAATTAAAGCGCTCTAACTTGTATTTATAACAAGATATATTAAAGGTAAGAATTCTACTACTGAGATTTTTTTCTTTGTTGTGAAACGTCCAAAAAAAAATGTCATCACCTCAAAAAAAGATGTTTGCTTCCGAGCATCAATTCAAACACTCATATTTCTATCGTTTTAACAGTATAACCCAATCTTGCTTTTTAAGCTCTGGAGGAGCACCTAAATCTACCTTGCCTCCACCTTGTAATTTAACTACGGAACCTTTTTGCAGGCTACCCCCGGCCAGTGGGTCATACCAACTTACGAAAAAGTCGCCCTCAGCTTCACTTAGATCAATTGTATACATACCTTCTTTTGGTACGTAGATAGCATAGACTTCACCCTTTTTCCGGTAACAGTATGCTTCATTAGAACTTACTAAATCATGTTGAGCTTGCATATCCCAATACGGTAAATTTTCCTGAAAAAAATCTAAGGCGTGTTCGGTAATTTCCCATAAGCGATCTCTACTTCGCCAGTCTTCCGCATTAAGATCATGATAGGTGTTATTAGCACCAAAATACCATTCAACGCCGGCAGCACCGGAGAGCAACGTTCCCCAAAGTACGTATTGCCTTAAGCTATCATGGTTGCCATCTAAAGAATCTGATCGTGCCCCGGTGTGCCACATGCCAATCTCATCCATAGTAATCATCCATTCATGTCCGGTATCCCGACTTTTCGTTTTCCAAGTTTTCACCACTCCCGCTGCTCCTTCTCTTTTATCTACTTGAAGAGAAATTCCATCCAAATCTTTGTAACCAACTATGGAGTCTAAAATATTAGCTCGTGCCGGTTCATGACTATGTGTATGCAAGAGCACAGGGTGGTTATAAGGGTCTATATTATTCAGAAAAGTGATCATAGCTCTACGCTGCTCATCATTCTGGGAAACAGGTGTGAATTCTGCATAACCATTCTCTTCTCCTAAATTAAAATTCATGGCCAAATGATGTCCAAAACGTGCCATAAGCTCACGGAGATATAATTGACGCATAGGACCTGTATCACCCTTATCCAACATAGTTTCGTTCTCCGTTTCCTGCAATACCATATGCATCAATATGCCTTTTGCCTGCATATGATCAAACACAATTTCCCATTGCTCTAATTTGCTTACATCAAAACGGGTAAAATCACCCGGTGCGGTATAGGGCCAAACATCCTTTCCATCTCCAAGGATATTCAAGGTTAGAAAATAGACCACATTCATACCCTTTGAGGCCAAATAATTTAATGCTCCGATTAGAGCTTTTCCCTTATCGTCTTTCCATGCTGGGTCTCCTTCTTGCCAATCCTTTAAATGCGGTGCATAGCTATGCAACTTTTCATTGGTCTTTGCCTCACCTTCGCTTTCTGAACTTTGCATGCGATAAGTGCCGTCAAAATCTTCATAGCCCAAAAGATTTTCAGGACTATCGGCACCACCTTTTATCCAATACTCACCAGAATCTTTAAATTGGAAATATCCTTTATTATTCACCAAACGCCCTTTGGCCCTGAAATCAGGACTTTTCTTATCTGATGCCACTACATTAAACTTGCCCAAAGCATTGGTCAAACTTATCTCTTTACCCTGTGACTTATCGTTAGAAAGTGCGATGGAATCTCCATGCTGCAAAATGGCAGAATAGCTCCACTCCCCCATTTCACTTGGAGAAAAGCGTACTTGCCAAATCTTACCTTCATCAGCACTACTTTCTGCAGCGTTGCCGTCTGCGGCATAAAAACCACGAACTTCATACGTTTTATCCCCATTAGTAAACTCAACATTTAAACGATAATTCAAAAACGGATTATCTTCTGCCTTTTCCGAAGTTTCAGGACCTTCAAAGGATAAAGTGATGGTATGCCATCTTTGGTATTCGGCCAACTTCGCCTCATTCTTTTGTTCCGTACATGAAAGAAAGAAAAAAACGAATGAAATAAGGAATAACGGGTGGTTTTTCAAGTTGTGCTGGTTTTATAGATTAAAAACTAAAAATAGACAAATTGAAAATAGTTCCGTGCCCTAAATCACACTTTAACTAATTGCCCCATATCCTGAGCCATAATGCATTTAGCAGACGCTTGGCATCAGCTCTATATTTTGGCATTTCTTGAACTACAAGTCCATTTTCCGTAGGTATAAGTTCATAACTAAAAGCAAATTGAGTTTCTTTTGGGTCCATACTTATCAGTCCAAACCTAAGGTCATTAAAATATAATTTGCCTTTTGTTTGAGTTATGGTATACCAACCTTCTGTTATAGCTATAAGCCGTTGCACTTTATCCTCTTTTTTTAAATTTCCTAAAAGGTCGTGATTCTTCGGGTAGGATATAAACTCAATTTCTTTGGTATCGTAAAAAGAATAATTCCCTATTAAATAGGCATTTTCAGTATCTACATTTGCCGTCCATAAGACAGAATTGAAAGGAGTAGGCCTAGTGTCTATATTTTCATAAGATATTCCATGTTTTTCAATACTAGCCGTAAATTCTTGAAAAGAGAACCATTTTAAAATCAGGGTGCTTACCAAGTATGCAGTACTTACAGTAAGACCTAATCTGTTGTATCTTTTTCGTTTTGGCGATGTTTTTTTCTGGCGCATGGCCATTATAAGGAATATCAGGAAAGGAACCGTGTAGAGCGGGTCTATGACAAAAATATTCTGTAACGCCAATCGGGTTTTTAGAGGCCAAAATAATTGGGTTCCCCAGGTAGTGAAGGAATCAAGGACCGGATGGGTAAAAAGGCCCCAGAACATTAACCAAGACCAATCTTTAAAGGTTGCCTCGCTCTTTGTTTCAATTTTTGAAATTATCCAGCCAAATATGGGAGCAAAAAGTATGGAAAAGAAAATAGAGTGACTAAACCCACGGTGCATTTCTGTGGCAGTAACGGTATCAAAAAGGAAACGCGAGATAACGTCCAAATCAGGAATAGTACCGGCTATGGCGCCATAAAGCATAGCTTTATTACCTACTTTCTTTCCTAAGACGGCTTCGCCTACTGCGGCACCTAGCACGATTTGGGTTAAAGAATCCATTGTTGGTTACTGGTTAAGAAAAAAAATTATTCTACAATCTCCATTTTCTTTAGTAGAAAAGAAGCATTCATGTTTTGGCAAATTCCGTCTTTGAACTTGTAATCAAAATGAAGTTCGTTATCTATGATTTCCGCATCAAAATAATGGTTTTTTACTTGTGGCAATGTATCAGCAACTTCACAAAGACTTAAATCGTGTGTAGCGATAATTCCGGTGGATTTAGAAGCTACCAAACGTTCTACGAACTTACGGCTGCCTTCTGCCTTATCCGTGCTATTGGTTCCTTTTAGAATTTCATCCAAAACAATAAAATAGCGATCCTCGTGAATTTCATCAACAATGAATTTTAATCGCTTTAATTCCGAAAAGAAGTATGATTCATCATCAGTTAACGAATCTGTTGTTCTCATACTTGTTATTAACTTAATAGGGGAATATTCCACCTTCTTCGCACAAAGTGGCAGCCCCATGTTGGCCATTACGATTTGTAATGAAACGGTTCTTAGGAATGTACTCTTACCCGCCATATTTGCGCCCGTTACAATAAAGAACTGTTCGCGGTCTATTTCAAAATCATTTAGAACGCTCTTCTCTGGGTTTAACAATGGGTGCCCTGCTCCTATAGATTTAAGAACCACGGCATTTTCATTGATATTGGGAAAAGTATAATTAGGGTGATTAAATGCAAAATTGCCTAGGCTATTGTACGCATCAAAATATGCGATGGCGTCAAACCATTTTTCTACAAAAGCGCCATGCTTTGCAATCCATTTTTCAATCTCATAGCAATGCGTTAAGGTACGCAGAAGAAAGCCGTTCCCCAGAAAGAGGTAGATAATATTGTTGTTCTTATCTAGGCTGTTCAACTGTTTTGAAAACCGTGCAATGATCAATGATGTTTTTTCTTGATCACGCAGTACGTTCCCGCGGAGTTCCTTTAAGTAGCCTGATTTAAATTCGGTATCCTCAATCAATGTAAGTAGCTTGTTGTACTGCTGAAAGGTACTCTGCACTTTTGAAGCGTCACCACCAAGTTTGGCAATCTTTTTTGTGTAAACTCCTGTAATACCCATACCTACTACCAACCAAAGAATCAAAACGGATTCAGGAACAAAATCAGTAAAATATAAAGCAAATAACAACACCGAGATTCCTGAAAAAATATACGGTAAATAGCGCATTATCTTTGGTATGAACGGCACGTATTTATCTAACCAATTTACAATAGCATCGGTCTTACCTTCTGCTTGGGTCAATGAAGCTATTGCAGAGAAATTCTGCCGCCATTCGGGCATTTTCGCCAATTCTTGTATGGCTTCTTGTTTCTCTTTGATACCATCTATAGTATTCGCCTTGAACAAACCTGCAAAAGTCTCCGCACCTTGTTTTAATGCAGTACGATTGGCATACTGAAAAAAGGAGCCCCTACCAAAAAGGTCTATATCTTGACTAAAATAGTGCAAGGGGTCCTTAAACTCGTTTCCTTCTGGTAAATCATGAAAGTCACGATCTAACACTTTTAATTCCGTCTTGTTGATATCCAATAAAGCCAGTAACCTATCTCTTTTGTACTGTAACCCTGAGTGACGCGTAACTAAAAACAAAAAAAGAACAATAGTTACCAATACCACCCCTAAAACCAACTTGGTATTACCAAAAGTTAGATAAATAGCAAAGCCGGCTACTATGAATATGGCTAAGCGCAACATGCTTGAAGCAAATAGAAGCTTCTTTATTTGTGAAAGCTCTTTGGTGTATTTTTCAATTTCACCGTTGTAAAAAGATTGTAATTCCTGCATAGTATCCAACAAGGATTTTAGATAAATATCACCAAAAAAACTTACGAAAGTGCATTGTACTTCGCTTTTAATTTTTTGGTAAATTTAGAAATGACCAGATTGTACGAATGGTCTATAAGCTCAATTATTAGTTTGGGAGGAATATTTTCTATTAGGAGGGTGTTCCAATGCACCTTGCTCATATGATAGCCTGGTATAATTAAACCGTCGTATTCATCCCGAAGCAAAATTGCCCTATCAGGATCACACTTAAGGTTTACTTGAGATGGAAGACGTTCCAACGCGCAAAGTGCGAACATTTTACCCATGACTTTAAACACTAAAGTTTTCTCATCAAAAGGAAATTCTTCGGTCACGCCTTTTTTAGCTGTGCAATACTCACGAAACAGTTCAACGTTCATCATATACAATCCTAGATTTGCTCGGTGCTATTAGATATCAAAACCCTCAAATGGTTACACTTTGTACCTAACATATTCAGAAAACCCAATTATGAACCTACTGTATACCCTTTGAATCATAAACGATTACTTTCTCCCACAAAGCACTGGATTCTTCAATAAACACTTTGTGCGGAGCTTCGTCTTGGTAGTTTTTTTGTGCCTCGGCAGATTCAAAAGTTACAATCAATGAATAGGTAAAAGAACCATCTACAACATCACGACTAGCTTTTGGGGGCGCTCCTATAAAACTTGTTTTAGCATATTTAGAGTTATCCAAAAATTTCTGTAAAGACTTCTCAAACGTAGCTCTTGCTTCTTTGCTTTCCGGGTCTTTAAACCAGAAATATACGGTATGGGCAAAATTGGGATCAAATTCTCTCATGTCATTCTTTGTTTGGCCATTAGCGGTAACGGCAAGGGTTAAAAATAATATTGAAATAGTAAGTGTTCTCATAAATATGGTATTTAAAACGTTATTTAAATTAATCTTCGAGCATTTCTTTCTGCTTTTGGGTAATTTCCAAAGCGGTATAGTCTAATTTCCATCCAATGGTCTCTACTATTTTTTCAATTAGAAGAACAGCTTGTATGGCTTCTTTTTTAGCTGTTTCCATCAATCCACTTTGTGGGATTTTTTCACGAATATGTTGTTTGGCCTCTTTATTCAATAAGGTTAAGTCTTCCGAAGAAAAGAAGTTAAACATACCACTCTGAATATCATAAAACTGAATATCAGGCTCAATGGAAAGAATTTCAGGTTCTGGGAAGTGGGTCAGAATGATTCGTTTATTAGCATCATCGGCCTTAATTTTTATCTTTTTAAGATCGTAGCCAATATGAGCCTTGGCATTTATGACCAGTAACGCCTTTTTCTTACTGCTCACCAAACTCATGAACCGTTCTTTTATATTCTCATAACGGTAAATTTCTGCAAAATCACCCTCAACAGAAACCAATTTACAAACACTCTGTATTTTATCTACAAGAACGGTAGATTGATGCTTTGTTACCTCTTTACTTTTCTTCTGCCTTATAAAAGAGTACACCCAATACATGAGAATAGCCCCCAGTACCAGACCTAAAAAAGTATCGAAAATATTATCCATTGTTATTTTCCTATTTCCCCCAAATGGGTAAATTTAAATCCTTTATCGTACTTGAGGCCATAACCGAAAATACGGTCCATTGCAGCATGCGAAAATAACATAATCCCTGCTAACTGCAATATTGGTTCCGAAAGATACACCCCAATTATATAGATGGCAAGAGCAATGCCCTTATGATGAAAAATATTATAGCATAAAGCACCCGCTTTGTTTCCCAGAAGATACCCTACCATGCCTATATCCGGAGTTAACAATAACACCAAAAACCACCACCAGGCAAAAGGCAAAAGACTGTAAAGATATATTCCCAAGAGAAACATAGCCAATTCTTCAACCTTTAATAAGCTGCTCATTTCCGAACGGGTTTATTCTGAATGACTCTGTAAAGTACAGGTCTACTAGGGCTAGCGTCATTATCAAAAGGCGCCACTTGCAGATTTAATATATAGGTACCATCTTCAATCGTATTGGCCACGTAGATAAATTCCGTAATTGTAGCTTGTTTTCTAATTTTACCTCCAAAATTCCAAAATACCTTGTGTGATACTAAGGCACCATTGTCTTTTTCCTTATCTATGGAAGGAAGATCTACCAACAAATGCTCTACTCCTTTCTCCACTAAAAACTCCGTAGCCTCTTGCGTTAGATATGGAGGATTGGTATGTGCATACTGGCGTGATTTTTTCTGCCTCATATTGGGAAGGGTTCGTATGACCACGGCCTCCCTTTTTTTATTACCCAAAGCGTACTTTAGCTGCTTTTTTGAAACAACTAAATCATTATCAAACATTTCCGGGGCTACGGTAATTACTTCCGCGAGAAAGAAATACTGCTTTAGATTTTTATTGATGGAGTGAAATTCTTCGCTTATATGGCCCACACATTCGGTATGCGTTCCGTGCGCATGTGGGTTAAAAGAAATATCATTGAAATTAATGGAAGCCCCTTCGGACACCTTACCCACAAAACCTTTTTCCTCGTGAGGTTGAATTGTTGGTGGATCTACATACCATGCGTTTACATTATCCACACCATTTTTTATAACGATGGATATATCCAAAGGCTTTGTAAGGTCTATAGGGTAATTTTTTGTTCTATGTTTAATAGTGGCAATCATAAATTTATTCTGTTTTAGACCTTTTGTTGGGGATTTAAACTACAATGGTCTTTTCTGGCGTGAAATTACTACACACGTTCATTTCTGAATCTACTCCAAATTTACCATAAAAAGGTCGGATGCGAGTCCGTCAGCTAAAAAACGACCTTTTTGAGTCGTTAACAAGGTATCACCATCAATATAGAGAAAATGATCCTGAAGGTGTTTTTCGGCCTGCATTAAGGCATAATCATAAAAAAAATTACCAAAATCAGATTTAATTTTCGAAAGCGACACGCCCCAAATGGTACGCAGCCCCGTCATGACATATTCGTTGTAGGTATCCGTAACGGATAAGACTTCCGTTTCCATGGGAAGTTCCCCTTGTTCTATCGCTTTCAAATATTTGGGATTGTTATTAATATTCCAACCGCGGCGAACACCATCATAGGAATGTGCAGACGGACCAATACCTATATATTTTTTCTGTTGCCAGTAGGCGGTATTGTTTCGTGAGAAATAACCAGGTTTCCCAAAATTAGATATCTCATAACTTTCAAAACCAGCGGCTTCCAAGGTTTCTGATAAAATATGGAAATGCGCCTGAGCTACCTCATCATCAACATTTTTTATCAATCCTTTTTTTATGAAACTGGCAAGTGCCGTTTGCGGCTCTACGGTAAGAGCGTAACTAGAAATATGAGGAATACCAAAAGAAAGGGCTTTCTGGATGTTTTCACTCCACCGTTCACTGGTCATATCTGGTACACCGTAAATCAAATCGATAGAAATATTATCGAAATAAGTGGTGGCTTCTCGAATACAATTTTCTGCTTCAAACGCATTATGTGCCCGGTTCATCAACTTTAAATCTGATTCAAAAAAAGATTGAATACCAATGCTCAACCGATTGATTGGACTCTCAGAAAGTGCTCTTATTTTTTCCGTGGATAAATCATCCGGATTGGCTTCCAAGGTAATTTCAGGATTATCAGTAACCTTATAATTCTTATAAACCTCATCAATAATCGACTGAATTTCTATGGTTTCCAGTACACTAGGCGTTCCACCGCCGAAGTAAATGGTCTCTACCATTTCTTCCTTAAACTCATCTTTTCGCATCACTAATTCTTTCCGCAAAGCTGCAACCATCGCTTCTTTCTTTCCCATAGATGTCGAAAAATGAAAGTCGCAATAATGACAAGCTTGCTTGCAAAAAGGAATGTGGATGTAGATGCCGCTCATTTTTTAGTGTTCAGTGTTCAGTGTTCTATTTTGCTCCAAATTTGGCCGGTTTTCGCATCATGTATTGAATTAGTTTTCCGACCTCATCGCTTTGTGCTGCGCACTCACTAAAAGTTTTCTCATCAATATATTTACAAGCCAGATCAAATTCTAACCACGTTTGTGTTTCTGAATTTTCTGCATCACTATCTGTCAACTTACTAATAAAATGTCTGGGATATAGTCGCTTACGATATGCTTCTGCTACATTAGCACTTACACTCCGTGAAGATCTTCTAATTTGATCAGTTAGAGCATAAGTTTCAGTTTTAGGAAATGCTTTCGATATCTCAAAAATTCGCATTGCTAAAGCAAACGACTTTTTATAAGCCAATAAATCTTGAAATCTCATATTAATCTATTCTACAAATAATTTCAATTACCAAAACTGAATACTGCCAACTGAACACTAATTACATAACCAACAGCCTACTTCTTCACCCTTTTCGCATTCTGTTTTACAAAAGCGTCCCAACCTGAGTAGCTTTTACCTACCTCTACTCTGCCTTCGTTATAAAAATGACACACTGCAGCAGCAAGACCATCTGTACTATCTAGGTTTTTAGGTAAGGTTTTTAGTCCCAATACACTTTGTAGCATCTTCGCCACTTGTTCTTTACTGGCATTACCGTTACCGGTTATGGCCATTTTTATTTTTTTGGGTAAGTATTCCGTAATGGGAATTTCTCGTGAGAGTCCGGCCGCCATGGCTACCCCTTGTGCACGACCCAGTTTTAGCATAGACTGTACGTTCTTCCCAAAAAACGGTGCTTCTATGGCAATTTCATCTGGGTTGTACGTGTCAATAAGTTCTATGGTACGTTCAAAAATGAGTTTTAACTTTACGTAGTGGTCATTATATTTTTTGAGCATCAATTCATTCATCTGAATGAACTCCATTTTCTTGCCTACCACTTTTATTAGACCGAAGCCCATTATGGTAGTTCCGGGGTCAATACCGAGTATGATTTTTTCTGTAGCCAAATGTTGTATTTTATTGGAGTACTATGGGAATTCTAAATTTTGCCCTTACCGGAATACCTCGTTTTAAAGCAGGTTCAATCTTAGGCAAACCGTTTAGGCTATTTTTAATGTGCTTGTCAAAATTGGGAAGCTGGGTTTCCGTTACACTTCCCTTATCGATATTTAAAAGAGAAATAGCTCCTGAAGCCTCCATTAAAAAGTCGACAAAAATAGTATCCTTTATTGCTCCCTGAACCACAAAATCCGATTCTTCCAATGTTTTTGAAAAGTGCTTCATAAGGGAAGTCATAAAGCATTGTTTTTGCTCCTGTTTGGAAGCTGTTTCGTCACAATCGGTAAAAAGTGGATATTGGTCCACATCTTCCCAATCGATACTCAATATCTCTTTATTGACCAATTCTTGAGTTTTCTTTTCCCTTGAAGCCGACGTATTACATGCGGTCAGCAAGAACAGAAAACATAAGATTGTGAGGTTTCGCATTGCCCTAAATTCTAGGCGGAAATTACGATTTTTTGTGGAGGTTTGTGCTATGAATCACTATTCACGAAAGGAAAATACCCCAAAAAAGCAGTTTTCAATAAGAAAATGTAATTTAAAAACGGGAGTGGTTATTTTACATCATAATGGATTTCCTCTTTTAATTCAGAAATACGCTTTTTTACCATTTTGGACATATAGTCATTTTTATCACCAAAGCTCTCGTCAAATTTTTCATAATACGTTAATTTAATTTTGGGGTCTTTGTAATACTGATCAGCTACTGTACACACATTATGATAGACCAGAGCGTCATTCGGATCTTCTTGATGTGCCAATTTGTAGTATTTCAAAGCCTTTTTCATATCTCCTTTGTTTCTTGCGATTCCCGCCAAGGATATATACTCATGCAGCAAAAATGGTTTTTGTACTGCAATAGACTCTTGAATATAGTATTGCGCACTATCTATCTGTTTATCTTTCCAAAATACATGCCCTAAATTAAAATAAGCCTCCGAATTTTCATCATTTAATTCCAAAACCTTTTTATAGTTGATTTTTGCCTTTTCAAACTCCCAATCCTTGAAATAGCAATAAGCCAGTTTCTCATAGATATACTCTTTGTGTTCGCCCAGTTCAATTAACTTCTCAAAGTAGAAAATAGCTTTAACATACTCATCATTATTATAATAGGTCAGCGCCTTTAAATTTATTAGTGCCACATCATTTTCATAAAATCGGAGCCCACGGTCAATGAACGTTAAAGCAGAATCTTTCTCTCGTTGCCCTACATAATACTTACTCAATTGAAACAAACTTCTTAAATGGGTACTATCTGTTGCTGTGGCATTTTTATAAGAGACTATACTTTTCTCAACATTCTTTTGTTCACGAAAGGTCTCTCCTAAATAATAATGATACTCTGGGTTGTCATTTGCAACTTTGGTCAACTCTAAAAAAAGACTTTTTGCATTTTTAAAATCCTTGGTCTTCAGAAAGAGTTTCCCCAATTCAAATTTTGCTATTTGTAACGTCGTTTCTTTAGAAAGCACATTTTGGTATTGCGCTATGGCTTTTTCATAATTGCCAATAGCGTTATAGGCCCTTGCAATCTGTAAAGTAGAAGTAATGGAACCATCTTCCGCATAATGGTTAATAGCCTTAATGTAGTTACCTGTAGCGTAGAGACTATCCGCCACTTTGGAATTTGCTATTTGACCATCCGCCTTAGTATAGCATACAAATAAAAAAATAAACAATAGGGCTCTCAAAATTTATCTAAGTTTGAAAGTAATAGGTATTGAAAATGGAACACTTACGACTTTACCTTTTTGTGTCCCAGGTTTCATTTGGGGTAGTCGGGCAATAATATTAACAACCTCATTTTCCAGCAACTTATGTGGGCCTCGTGTTCGAACATTAGCAATATTACCAGTACTATCAATTGTAAAAAGTACATTAACTCGGCCTTGTATTCCTTGTTCTTGTGCTTCTTCTGGGTATTTAAAGTATTCACCAATATGCTTTTGCATACTTTTCTGAAAACAAGCCCTCTGATCCGTTGCATTTTCACAACCGGGAAAAACAGGAACTTGTTCTACGACTGCAAAAGGCACGGCCACACCTTCATAATCAGCATTCACTCCTGTGGTAACCGTCCAACCGTTTACAGTTTTCGCATTTTTATTGGCTTGTGAAGCCACTACATTTGTCATTTTTAATATTTCTTGTAGCTCGTTTTCTGTTAAACTATCCTTTGACATAAGCTCTTGATTCAAGTTTATTAATCTTTCCTCAAGCGAATTACTATTTTCAGAAGATTCTCCTGAATTAACATTTTGCTCACACGAAGTATAAAACAACATGCCCAAAACCAAGGGCACCAATGCCAAATATTTTAATTTGAAAACCGATTTTGATTGTGATTTTTGTAACATGACGATTCGTTTTTTGATTAATGATGATTTAAAAAAGTGATTGATGAACGATATATTTTGTGTTTGGAAAACTTGTGACAACAACAATTGATATTGTTCGTTTTTATTGCTCTTTGCCACTTTTGCATCGGCGATGAACTCGTGCAATTCTGAAATTCTATTTTGATACACATAGACCAGCGGATTAAACCAACCTATAATACGCATCAACTCAAAAAAGAGGAGGTCCCAAGAATGACCTTGTTTAATATGAACCAACTCATGCGCTATGATACTTTTATAATCGCTTTTCGGAACTTTATCCCCTATAAAAACAGACTTGAAAAAGGAGAAGGCAATAGTACTATCTGAAACCATAATACGGGTAAACTCCTTGAAATTTAACTTTTCACCCTTAGATTTTAGAAGATTTAGTTGACGTAGTTTAAGGGCAAACAATATAAGTGCAACACCCACACCAACTGCAAATACCAGTATCTGCCATGATACATCAAACCCTGAATCTTCTTGAGAACTTACAACAACAGCATTGTTTAACTCCCATAAATATTCTTGGTATTCAATATAAGACTGATCAACTTTGGTCTTAAAAGCTTCAATTTTTATCAAAGGCAAAACGAGTGATAACAGAAACGTGCTCAAAAGATAAAAGCGGTTCCATTGAAAGAAGGTTTCTCGTTTTAAGAAAAAATCATAGATAACAAGAAAAACCAGTTGAAAAGCGATGCATTCTAAAACGTATTGTACCATTATTCATCCTTTTTAATATCCTTTAAAATAGACTCCAATTCCGTTAGGCTCATATCGTTCTTTTTCATAAAGAAGGAAACCATACTTTTAAATGAACCTTGAAAATAGCCATCCACTAGTTTATTGATACTCTGATTGCTATAATCGGATTTCTTTACAATAGGAAAATAGAGATACCCCTTACCCTCTTTCTCATGATCAACAAAACCTTTACTTTCTAAAATTCTAACAATAGTAGACACGGTATTATATGCCGGTTTTGGTTCTGGTAACTGCTCTATAATAGTGGCAACATTGCATTTTTCCAATTGCCATAATTGCTGCATTACCTCTTCTTCCGCTTTCGTCAACTGCTTCATTCAACTAATTATTTAGTTTGTTCTTTAAGCAAATATAACTAAAATTTTAGTTTAAAAATTGATCAACTGATAGTCAGTATAGATTAAAACGCAATTTCATTTCTAGAGAAGAACCTGTAACAAAATGTAATTATCTTCGTCCCATAGAAAATTGATAGAATGGATATTGTTTTGCTCGTTTTGGGTTTTGTTTTTATGCTCGTTGGTATTTTTGGCAGCTTCTTACCCATACTCCCTGGCCCACCAATTAGCTGGGTAGGACTATTATTACTACATCTTACGAAAGCAATACCGCAAGATTGGGTATTCTTAGGGATAACTGCAGCGCTAGCGCTTCTTGTTTTTGGATTGGATTATGTGATACCTGCTATAGGAACCAAAAAATTTGGGGGTACAAAATATGGGGTTATTGGCACCACATTAGGACTTTTAGTGGCACTATTCTTTCCTGTTTTAGGCCCTTTTGGCATCATAATTTGGCCTTTTGTAGGGGCGTTAGTGGGTGAACTATTGAATAAAGCAGATGGGAAAACCGCTACGAAAGCAGCATTTGGGAGCTTTTTAGGCTTTCTTACCGGCACGTTTATGAAGTTTTTGATTGCAGTAATCTTTCTTGGCCTGTTCATTTCCAAGGCCTGGAATTACAAAGCTGAATTATTTCCTTTTCTAAATTAATTCAGTCAGTATTAATACAAAAAAACCTTGCTCAAAGAGCAAGGTCGTGTATTGAGTATGCACAAAATTTTAATCCAAATACTAATCCATCCAAACTACTTTATCCGCAGTAGGAGTCCGCTCCCCTTCAGGAATAGGTTCATCTGTATAGCCCATGTAAAAAAAGCCTAAACAGGCTTCGCCGTTATTCATCTCAAAGAAATCGTGCATGTGCTTTACAAGTCCGGGAGAGCTCCAATAAGAACCTATGCCCATTTCCGTACAACACAACCACATGTTCTGAACGGCCATTGCCGTAGCAGCTACTTCTTCCCATTCAGGAACGCTTTGTGATGGGTCTCTTTGCATACAAATAGCAATAACTGCCCCTGCACGTTTAGGGTTTTCAATCAGTTTTTTAGCTTTGAATTCTTTTGGATTAGGGTCATTTTCCAAATATTTTAACGAAAGGAAAAGTCCTAATTTCTCTTGAGATTCGCCCTGTAGTACACGAAATCGCCAAGGTTCCGTTTTCTTATGTGTAGGCGCCCAATTGGCAGCTTCCAATATTTTTTCTATATCCGCTTTTGCAATGGGTTTATTATTATACTGTGCTGGAAAAACCGAACGTCTATTTTTTATTAAATCAAAAATCATTTGTTTCTTTTTCTTTTCCCAAAAGTACCTATAAACCCTTAGGGAAGCATGGGCTTTAGCAAAAAGATAACAGCTATAAGATATTACTCAAACCAACTTTTGTAATACTTGCCATCATCAATATCCATGGCTTGTTGTGTTAACTTTAATGGCTTAAACGTATCAATCATAACTGCAAGTTCTTCGGTCTTACTTTTACCAATGCTCGCTTCGTATGTACCAGGATGTGGACCATGGGGAATACCTGCCGGATGTAAGGAAATATAACCTTCATCTATACCTTTTCGGCTCATAAAATCGCCATCTACATAATACAACACCTCATCAGAATCTATATTGGAATGATTGTAAGGCGCCGGAATAGATTGCGGATGATAATCATACAACCTAGGACAAAACGAACACACTACGAAAGCACTGGTCTCAAAAGTTTGATGTACTGGTGGCGGTTGGTGCACACGCCCTGTAATAGGTTCAAAATTGTGAATTGAAAAACCATAGGGAAAATTGTAACCGTCCCAACCCACCACATCAAAAGGATGCGTAGCATAGACCAAGTGATGCAGCTGTCCTTGCTTCTTCACCTTCATTAAAAACTCTCCCTTTTCATCATACGTTTGGAGATTTTGTGGCAATTTAAAATCACGCTCGCAGAAAGGAGAATGTTCTAAGTGTTGCCCAAACCAGTTGCGATAGCGCTTTGGTGTATATATTGGATGGTAGCTTTCGGTAATTAATAATCGGTTGTCTTCAGTATCAAATTCTATTTGATAAATCATTCCTCTGGGAATCACCAGATAATCACCATATTCAAAAGGAATTTCCCCTAAAAAAGTCTTTAAAGTACCAGAACCTCTATGAATGAACAGAAGCTCATCTGCATCTGTATTCTTGTAAAAATAATCGGTTAGGGACTTTCTTGGGGCTGCAAGCCCTACATGTACATCACTATTAAAAAGTACGGTTTTTCTACTTTCTAGATAATCGTCTTCCGCCTTTATCTTAAAACCTTTTAGCAACCTAGACTTAATGTTGTATTCTACCGCAGCCCTAGGTGCTATGTCTAAAGTTTTACCTACTTCTTTTATTTGTGTAGGTCTGTGTAAATGATACAAAAGGGAAGACATACCATCAAAACCAATTGTTCCAAACAATTGTTCGTAATGCAAGGTTCCATCTTCTTTATTGAATATGGTGTGTCGCTTTTGCGGAAACTTTCCCAGCTTATGATATAAAGGCATGTATTTTTCTTTAAAAATCTAGCTTAAAATTACGTCTTTTTTGTCGATTTCGCATATTTGAGCCTTTTTATGAACGTATGAAATAACCACATTATCACAAATTTCTTAAAATGAAAAAAACGTTATACTAACGCATTTGATCGATGAAAAGAAATCTATTTGATGTAAGTTTGTACCGTTGTTAAGATTATGAAGATGAGCGACATAAAACTGGACATTTATAAAATCCTTGTCTAGCTTTATTTAGTATTTCTATTGAAAATGTAAACCTTAATACCTTGTATCATGAACAGAACACATTATCAGGTAAAAGCGGAAAGAGCAAAAAAAGCATGGATATCCATCCAAAATCAAATTACTTCCAAGGAAAACAAAGAGAATGTTTTAGAACGCCAGTTGCGTAAAGTATAATTCTCAATACAAAGCAGTGCACGCATAAAATGCATGTAACTTCTGCAAACTCTTCTTTGATTATTAGTGTGTAAGGCTATTTTTTATAGGCTATACTACACCAAAATCCATAAAAAAAAGCCTTCCAACATTGGAAAGCCTTTCATTGGACCAAACCTATTTAGGTTTTGGGTCACAACACAACAGGGCAAAGATACTAAAGCTTTTGACATAATTACTATGTCTTAAGACTAAACTATGCCCTAGGGTCAAACCTTCTTAAAATAAGGCGCGCAGCCTTATCATAATTAATATAATTGTATGCCCAGTTAAAAAACACAATGACCTTATTCCTAAAACCTACCAAGGCCATGAGGTGAACAAACATCCATATGAACCAAGCAAAAAAGCCTCCGAACTTAAGTTTTTTAATATCTGCAACTGCCTTATTTCTACCTATGGTAGCCATAGTTCCTTTATCTAGATAGGTAAAAGGTTTCATGTCTTTTCCCTCTAACATCCTTTCTAAATTATTAGCTAGCAGTTCCCCTTGTTGAATTGCCGGTTGCGCTACCTGCGGATGTCCTTTTGGAAAATCTTCGGTTTCCATATAAGCGATGTCTCCAATGGCAAAAATACTTTTATAACCTTCTACTTGATTAAAGCGGTTTACCTTGTAGCGGTTTATGCGCTCAACCAAAATATGCGGTGCAAACCCTTCTATGGCTGCACCCGTCACCCCTGCTGTCCAAATGAAATTTTTGGTCCGCATACTTGTTCCATCTTTAAGGGTTACCTGTTCTCCATCATAATTGCTAGCAATAGAATTCAAATGGATACGAACACCCAATTCCGCTAAAAATTCCATAGCTTTTTTTGAAGCATGTTCACTCATTGGAGGCAATACTCTAGGGCCGCCTTCAAACAAGTTAATCTCCATTTCATCTATATTTAGATGTTTATAATCCTCAGGAAATACATTATTCTTCAATTCTGCAAAAGCTCCCGCAAGCTCAACACCTGTTGGCCCGGCACCTATAATACAAAAATTCAGTAGTGCCTTGCGCTCAATAGGGTCTTGACAATCATCTGCCTTTTCAAAATTTTGCAACATGAGACTTCTAATATCCAATGCTTGTGGCACGCTCTTCATGGGCATAGCATACTTTGCAATTTCTTGATTACCGAAAAAATTAGTTTTTGTACCAGTGGCTAAAACCAGATAATCATACTGCAAATTGCCCGTATCCGTCGCAATTAACTGTTGTTCAGGGTCAATACGCTCCACATTGGCCAATCTAAAGTAAAAATTCTCCAAATGCTTTAATACTTTACGTATGGGATATGCAATGGAGTCCGGCTCAAGACCGCTCGTGGAAACTTGATAAAGTAAGGGTTGAAATGTATGGTAATTATGCTTGTCCAGTAATACGACTTGCAAATCTATTTTACTTAGCTTTTTGGCTAGTGATATTCCGGCAAAGCCGCCACCAATAATCACTAATCTTTTTTGACCTGTATTAGGAAGGTTCATAGCTTAAATTTTTCTGCAAATTAAGAAGAACCAGCCCAATATCTTTTTTATATTTAGAAATATCACATATAATATTGCCCCAATAAAAAAACTGAAAAGAAGCTAAATTTCATATAGTGAAAATGCATTTACTCAGAAACATAAACACTTTGTTCTTTTTTACTTTTTGCAGAACCGCTCATGCCCAATTCGGGTATTACCAATAAAGGAATCTGTGTGTGAAAGGCTATCCTTTTCACAACAGACTCACGGGTTATACTTTCTAAATAACTATGTTGGTAGTGAAGCATGGCCAACAAATGAATATCTAATTCCTCACTAAAAACCTCTAATGTCTTAGAAATGGAATTTAATTCTGATACGGTATGCACATAATGCTCCGCGGTCTTTAAATATTTGCGCAGCATACTTAAATTAAATTTCTGAAGTTCTGTTAATGCCGTGATTTTATGCTGCACATGGACTATTCTAATTACGGCATTGAACGTGCTGGCCATATCAAGTAATGGTTGAAGTTCTGATTGTGTGTAGAACCTATTGAAATCTGTAGCAAAAGCAATTTCATCCGGAGTTTTAAATTTAAAATTTTGAGGAACGGCAAGCACGGGACATCTCTTTACCGTTTTAATAATACGTACCGTGTTACTACCCATAAAGACTTCATCTACACCAGAGGACCCTTTGGTACCTGTAATAACCAAATCTATTTTATAGTCATCTACGGCTTCCTTTATCTCATCTACGAGCATAGAGAAAGAAGATATTGCAATAAATTTATGCTTGGGATTATTAAATTCCGTGTTCATTCTAGAAATGAGCGCAGTAAGACCTTTTTCAGATACGGTTTTTGCGGCATCCTCCTCTGTGCCATTACCCACATTGGTTGCCATAAAACGGCTATGCGCTATATGTGGTGTGTAGGTATTTAATGCGTAGAATGTACAATTTTCATTCTTGAAAAGTTCTATTGCATAGCGTGCAGCGTTCCATGCATTTTCGGAAAAGTCGGTAGGTAACAGTATATTTTTCATCTACTTTTTTATTGAAATCTTCAATGTAAAAGTAGAACCAACTCTAAAGTCAAACTATGATAAATATCAGCTTTTAAAAAGAGGCCGGCTAAAATCCCTCAACTAATTCCAAGAGTTTACGCTCATCAGCAATACCAATTTTCTTACCTGAGGTTTTTATGAGTCCTTTTTTCTTAAACTCAGAAATTATGCGGATACAGGATTCCGTTGCCGTTCCTACTACGTTAGAATAATCTTCCCTAGACAAGGTGAGTGTTAGAAAACCCTCAGCATCCTCGCCATAATTCTTTTTCAAATATAAAAAAGCCTCTGCCATTCTTTGCTTCACTGTTTTTTGAGACATGTTTACAATAACATCATCTGCCTCTCTTAAATCGTGAGCCATATGGCGCAAGACTTCAACAGCAAAATTAGGGTTGGTGTCCAGCGTATTGGAAATGGCTTCCTTTGGAATAAAGCAAACTTCCATATCACTTACGGCAATGGCACTCAAATTGGTAGATTCCTCGGCAATAACAGCACGTTGGCCCATGACTTCGCCTTTACTGGCCAATCTTACAATTTGGTTTTTACCGTTCTCGCTTAGTTTAGACAATTTTGAAACGCCGTCCCTAACACAAAAAACACCATCTAGCTTTTCTCCTTCTTGGAAAATTGCCTCCCCTTTCTTAAGGGTTTTTGAAATTTTAGAATCAGATACTTTCTTCAATTCCTCCTTGCTCATGGCCCGTAAAGAATTGAATTGTCTTATTATACAATTTTCACATCTGCTACTCATATCTTTTATTATTTATACCTGACTGAACAAAGGTACCGTTCAAAACCTACAATAAACCTGACAATTGTCATATATTTAAAGACTCACAACTTGCACCTTTGTAAAAGGTATTAGCAAATGTAAAAATGAATTCTAACAATTGTTTCCATTGCGGTGATGACTGTGGTAAAAAACCCATAGTCCTTGACGACAAAATTTTTTGTTGCAATGGTTGTAAGACCGTTTATGAAATTTTTTCCGGTAATGACCTTGATTATTACTACGACATTCAGTCTGCTGCCGGTGCTACTCCAAAAAAGGTTGATGGAAGATACGACTTTTTAGACTCAGTACCAATAGCAGAAAAACTAATAGAATTCAATGATGGCGACTTACAGATCATAAACCTTTACATACCCCATATTCATTGTAGTTCTTGTATATGGGTACTTGAAAATCTTAACAAAATAAATCCATCAATAAAGAGCGGACAAGTAGATTTTCCTAAGAAAACCGTTCGGATAACCTATAACAGTACAGAAATATCACTAAAAGAGGTTGTGGTGCTGTTGGCCAAGATAGGTTACGAACCTTATATTTCATTAGATGATTTTGATAACAAAAAGAAAAGTGTAGACCGTAGTTTAATCTATAAACTTGGAGTGGCAGGTTTTGCATTTGGGAATGTCATGTTCCTATCTTTTCCCGATTATTTTGACCTATCGTCTAGTGATGCTTCCGGTGGCGAGTTTTGGCTTAATAGATATGAACCCGTTTTTCACTGGCTTATGTTTCTATTTTCGTTACCCGTAATTTTTTATGCCGGCAGGGATTATTTTATATCAGCTTATAAAGGGCTTCGAAGTAAGATTTTAAATATAGATGTACCCATTGCACTGGGAATCTTGGTGCTTTTTATTCGCAGTACATTAGAAATTGCTTTTGATTGGGGAAGCGGCTTTTTTGATTCTTTAACGGGATTAGTATTCTTTCTATTACTCGGCAAATTTTTTCAACAGAAAACGTATTCCTTTCTATCTTTTGAACGTGATTACAAATCGTATTTTCCTATTGCCATAACTCGCATATCCCAAGAAGGAAAAGAAGAAACTACGCAGGTTCATGATATAAAAAGAGGAGACCGGTTATTGATAAGAAACGAAGAATTGATTCCCGTAGACGGGATTCTTATGAGCGGACAAGCACGTATTGATTATAGTTTCGTCACCGGCGAATCCGAACCCGTAAAAAAAGAATCTGGAGAGAAGATTTTTGCAGGTGGAAAACAGTTACAAGGTGCTATTGAGATGGAAGCATTAAAATCTGTTTCGCAAAGTTACCTTACCCAATTATGGGGCAACAGCATTTTTCAAGAAGACAAAGCCAGTAAATTTCAAACACTTACAGATAGTATTGGCCGAAGATTTACGATAGCGGTACTTAGTATTGCATTTATTTCAGCGGTATTTTGGTTGTATTATGAGCCAAGTAAAGCCATGAACGTTTTTACAGCGGTCTTGATTATTGCCTGTCCGTGTGCCATAGCTTTAGCCTCTCCTTTTACATTGGGTAATATGTTGCGCATTTTTGGCCGGAAGAAATTCTATTTAAAAGACACACGTACCATAGAACAACTTGCGCAAATAGATACCGCTATTTTTGACAAAACAGGCACGATTACCACGGCCAAAAAAAGTACGGCTACCTATGAAGGCATGCCACTTACTGAATCTGAGGCCTCTTTACTAAAAAACACCTTGCGCGGATCTAACCATCCGCTCAGTAGAACGCTCTATACGCTTTTAGCAGAGCAAAATATTATTACATTAGATGAATATGAGGAACATGTTGGCAAAGGAATAGAAGGTACCAAAGATGATGAGCATATAAAAGCGGGGTCTGCCGCTTTCGTTGGTAACGAACAAACACCAGATGCCTTGAATACATCTGTACACATTAGTAGCAACGACGCTTATAAGGGTAGATACGTTTTTCATAATGAATATCGTGATGGTGTATCCGATGTTTTTAAAGCGATGTCTCAAAATTTTGATTTAGCCATTTTGTCCGGCGATAACGAAGGTGAAAAGTCACGCTTAGAAAAACTGCTTCCCAAACTAACACCCCTTTACTTCAATCAAAAACCTCAACACAAACTAGAATTCATAAAGGCTTTACAGGAACAGGGCAAAAAAGTGCTTATGGTAGGTGATGGCCTTAATGATGCCGGTGCATTGGCTCAAGCAGAAGTTGGTATTGCCATATCAGAGGATATTAATGTGTTCTCTCCGGCAAGCGATGGTATTATGGATGCTTCTAAGTTCCAACAATTAAACAACTATATATTGGCTTCAAAGAAAGCCATGAAAATTATTAAGCTTAGTTTCTTGTTATCGTTGACCTATAATCTTATAGGCCTTTATTTTGCAGTTACAGGTCAGCTAGAACCGGTTATAGCCGCAATTCTAATGCCCCTTAGCTCTATTAGCGTAGTTGTGTTTGCTACTGTGGCAACCAATCTCATAGGCAGAAAAATTGACTAGCACTGTAAGGATTAACGCTCAGTAAGACAACTTAATAGTTAAAAATCGGATTCAGTCCGATTAAAAAGTTACGTTTGTAAAACCAACAACTAATTACGTTTTAAGTACCAATGCCAGTCTCAACTATCTCTTCGTTCTCAAAACATTTTAAAAAAATCTCATTACTACAAATCTCAATAGCTATTGTCTATTTGTGGTTTGGAAGCCTTAAGTTTTTTAACGACATAAGTCCGGCCGAAGAATTGGCCAAAGAAACAATTACTTCTCTTACTTTCGGTTTAATTCCTCCTAAAATTTCCATCATAATTCTTGCTGTTATAGAAGTAGCGATTGGTATTTTTTTGCTTTTGGACCTGTTTAGAAAGCAAACTGTTATAGTAACGCTTCTACACATGATCTGTACTTTCTCTACTTTACTCCTTCTTAGCGAAGCCTCTTTTACTTATAGCCCTTTTGCCCCCACTCTTTTGGGGCAATATGTAATTAAAAATCTAATTATAATTGCCGCTTTGATTTCTATTTATCAAAACACAAAAAAGGCTTAAATAAATTGGATTCAAACGTTTTAGCTTGATAAAAGAATTTTTTTGAACTATTCCCATTGAAAATAATAATACTGTATATATTTACAGTGCAGCTGGTTATATCTATAAACAAAGAAACTTTTATAGATTTATTAAAACCTGACAAAAATCATATTAAATAGAAAGTTCACACCGTAGTTTTACGGCATAATTCAGGTAGGTATGAGTGTCATTTATGTGTTATTGGCCATAAGCATCTTTGTTGCGGTCATATTTTTCATTGCTTTCATCGTTTCGGTGAAAAGCGGGCAGTACGATGATTCGTATACTCCATCCGTACGCATGCTTTTTGAAGATGAACTGGTAAAAACTAAAAAAACCAGCTCCAAAAAGTTAAAAGAAGAAAAAATCCAACTAAATAAACAAGTATAATTATGGAAGTACAGCAATTTTATTACGATAACAAAATCGTGAAAAATTTCCTCTATGCAACCATGTTCTGGGGTATTGTGGGTATGTCTGTAGGCTTATTGTTAGCCTTAATGTTCATGTTCCCCAACTTAACCGATGGAATTTCATGGTTAAGTTTTGGTCGTTTGCGCCCATTGCATACCAATGCGGTGATTTTTGCATTTGTAGGAAATGCTATTTACGCAGGGGTCTACTACTCTACGCAACGTTTGCTAAAAGCACGTATGTATAGCGATTTTCTTAGTAAATTCAATTTTTGGGGCTGGCAGGCAATTATTGTGGCAGCAGCTATTACGCTACCATTGGGATACACCAGTACTAAAGAATATGCTGAGCTTGAGTGGCCTATAGATATTGCTATTGCTGTAGTTTGGGTTGCTTTTGGAGCTAACCTTATAGGTACTATGATAAAAAGGAGACAGCGCCACCTTTATGTAGCAATCTGGTTTTACCTGGCCACTTTCGTTACTGTAGCAGTACTTCATATTTTCAATAATATTGAACTTCCTGTTAGTGCATTAAAAAGTTACTCGGTTTATGCCGGTGTTCAGGATGCGTTAGTGCAGTGGTGGTACGGGCACAATGCAGTTGCATTTTTCTTGACCACTCCATTCTTAGGTCTTATGTATTATTTTGTACCTAAAGCTGCTAACAGACCTGTTTATTCCTATAGACTTTCTATTGTACACTTTTGGTCATTGATATTTATTTATATCTGGGCTGGTCCTCACCACTTATTATATTCTGCATTGCCCGATTGGGCTCAAAATTTAGGGGTAGCATTCTCTATAATGCTATTAGCACCATCTTGGGGCGGTATGATCAACGGACTATTAACCTTGCGCGGTGCTTGGGACAAAGTACGTACCGATCCTGTTTTAAAATTTATGGTCGTTGCCATTACAGGTTATGGTATGGCAACTTTTGAAGGCCCAATGCTTTCGCTTAAAAACGTAAACGCAATTGCCCACTTTAGTGACTGGATAATCGCTCACGTACATGTAGGTGCCTTAGCCTGGAACGGTTTCTTGACCTTTGGTATGATCTATTGGTTAGTGCCCAAAATGACAAAAAACAAATTATTTTCCGTTGGGCTGGCTAATTTCCACTTCTGGATAGGAACATTAGGTATTATACTTTACACCTTGCCAATGTACGTTGCTGGGTTTACCCAAGCTTTAATGTGGAAAGATTTTAACCCAGATGGTACTTTAGTTTATGGTAACTTCTTAGAAACCGTGCATGAAATTATGCCTATGTACTGGATGCGGGCCATTGGTGGTAGCCTTTATATCGTAGGTGCCTGTGTTATGATATATAACGTGGTTCGCACCATTAAATCCGGTAGCACAATAGAGGACGAGTTGGCGGAAGCTGCTGCACTTACCCGTGTTTCTAAACATAGAACGGCTGGTGAAACTTTCCATACATGGTTAGAGCGTAAGCCAATTCAGTTAACAATCTTGGCTACTGTAGCCATCCTTATTGGAGGTCTAATACAAATTGTACCAACACTTCTTGTAAAATCCAATATTCCTACGATTACAAGTGTAAAACCATATACTCCATTAGAACTGGAAGGTCGTGACCTTTATATTCGTGAAGGCTGTGTTAGCTGTCACTCGCAAATGGTTCGTCCGTTTAGAAGTGAGGTGGAACGTTACGGCGAATATGCCAAAGCTGGGGAGTTTGTATATGACCATCCATTCCTTTGGGGCAGTAAGCGAACCGGACCGGATTTGCTTAGAGTTGGCGGAAAATATTCCGATAATTGGCACCTTAACCATATGTACGATCCACAGAGTACATCATCCGGATCTATTATGCCATCCTATTCTTGGTTAGTACGGGACAAACATGACCGTAGTAACATACAGACTAAAATGGAAGCTATGGTAACCCTTGGTGTACCTTACACCGAAGAGGAAATTGCAAATGCCGATGCCCTTATGGATGCACAGGCCGAAAAAATAGAAAAGAATCTATATACAGATCCCGATTTTGCTAAAACCTATGAGGCCGATAAAACTTACGCTGCTGAAAACGGCGAAGAGTTTGTAGAAATGAGAGACCGAGAAATAGTAGCCTTAATTGCGTATTTACAGCGATTAGGAACAGACATCAAGGTTAAGGAAACAGGAGAATTATTATCTGAAAACAAAAACTAGAAATCATGTTCAAATTTGTAAAAGGTTACATGGAAACTATAGATGGTGTAGCTACCTACCCCATGATATCATTACTTATCTTCTTTGTGTTTTTCACATTGTTATTCTGGTGGGTTATCACCGCATCAAAATCATACATAAAAGAAGTGAGCGAACTACCTTTTGAAGAAGATAACCAACAAAACCTAGAGCTATGAAAAACACATCAACCTGGTGGATTAAAATTCCACTCATTTTCTTTATAATATTCGGGATAACCGAGTTTGTTGTTGATTCCGGTGAAATGCCTGCCTTTATAAAATACCCTATGGTACAGGTATTTCTTGTATTTGTGCTGTTCCTCCTAATAGTTATTGCCGTAATTACAAGAGCTATAGAAAATGTAATGTTCCAGACGCTGTCAAAAGAAGCTCAAGAGCGCTACATAGCTGCAAAGAGCAAATCTTTCCATTGGAAATGGGGTGAAGAAACATACCAAAACTTACTAGGTTCTAAACCTATTGAAAAAGAGGGCGAAATTATTCTTGACCATAACTATGACGGTATACGTGAGCTAGACAACAATTTACCACCATGGTGGGTATACCTGTTCTATGCTTCTATTGTATTTGCCGTAGTTTATTTGGCACGTTTTCATGTTTTTAATGAGTATGACCAAATCCAAGAGTACGATCAAGAGGTTGCTGCCGCACAATTGGAAATTGAAGAATACAAAAAAACCGCCAAAGGTCTTGTAGATGCCAACACGGTAGAATTACTAACCGATGCCGGTGACCTTAAAGCGGGCCAGACCATTTTTGAAAGTAACTGTGTTGCCTGTCATATGGTAGACGGTGGTGGTGGTATTGGACCTAACTTAACGGACCAAAACTGGATTTTGGGTGGAGGCATCAAAAACGTTTTCCATACCATTTCAGAAGGTGGTCGTGATGGTAAAGGTATGATTGCTTGGAAACAAAATTTAAAACCTGCAGAAATCGCGCAGGTTGCAAGCTATGTATTAAGCTTCCAAGGAACAACACCTGCAAATCCAAAAGCAGCTGAAGGAGACCTTTGGGTTGATCCCAATGCTCCTGAATCAGCTACACCGGCAGAAGAAGCCAGTACTGAACAGGAAGTAGATTCCACATCGGTTACTATGAACTGAATACAACGAGGTGTTAAAACCTCTTAGGGCCAATAAAGAGATATATAATGGCACAAGATCAAGACAATTTTAGGGATTCAATAGGTACCATTAAAGAAGATGGAAAAAGAGCTTGGGTCTTTCCTAAAAAGCCAAGTGGTAAGTTTTATGAGTATCGTAAATACGTAAGCTACGCGCTTTTGGCTTTTTTGATTGCATCTCCTTTTGTAAAGATCAATGGCAACCAATTTCTAATGTTCAATGTCCTAGAAAGACGTTTCAACATATTTGGCTTTCCTTTTTACCCACAAGATTTCCACCTGTTTGTTATTTCAATGATAATCGGGGTGGTTTTCATTGCCCTGTTTACAGTTGCCTTTGGCCGTATTTTCTGCGGATGGATGTGTCCTCAGACCATTTTTATGGAAATGGTATTCCGTAGAATCGAATATTGGATAGATGGAGATCGCGGTGCTCAAATGCGATTGGATAGACAGGAATGGAATGCTGAAAAGATTCGTAAACGTGTTTTAAAGTGGATAATCTTTTTTATCATATCCTTCGTTATAGCCAACGTTTTCCTGGCCTACTTAATTGGCAGTGATAGGTTGATACAGTATATAACAGATGGCCCTACCCAACATTTAAGCACCATGTTATCGTTGTTAATATTTACCGGTGTCTTTTATTTTGTGTTCGCCTGGTTTAGAGAGCAAGTATGTATTATTGCGTGCCCTTACGGACGTATGCAAGGGGTATTGTTAGACAATAAATCTATAGTTGTTGCTTACGACCATAAAAGAGGTGAAGCCGAAAACGGAAGAAAAAAATGGCGTAAAAATGAAGACCGCGAAGCTTTAGGTCATGGTGATTGTATTGACTGTAACCAATGTGTAAATGTCTGCCCTACAGGAATTGATATTAGAAACGGAACACAGTTAGAATGTGTTAACTGTACGGCTTGTATAGATGAGTGTGATGCCATTATGGAGAAAGTAGATCTCCCAAAAGGGTTGATTCGTTATGCAAGTGAGGATGAAATTACAAAAAAAGAAAAGTTCAAATTTACACCTCGCCTAAAAGGCTATACCGCAGTACTAGTTATTTTGACCGGGGTATTGGTTGGTATGATGTTTTTAAGAAACGATCTTGAGGCTAATATTTTACGACTACCCGGACAGCTTTACGAACACAAAGAAGGTAACATCATAAGTAACGTGTATACTTATAAACTCTTGAACAAAACAACCAAATCCGTAGATAATGTTCACTTCGAACTGATATCTCCAAAAGGCGAAATAAAACTGGTACGTAACGATAATTTTGATGTACAACCAGAAGCTTTGGCAGAAGGAACTTTGTTTATAGAAATTAATGCATCTGCACTTAGCGGTGACAAGAACAACCTTAAAATTGGTGTTTATAGTGATGATAAATTAATAGAGACCACTACGGCGCGCTTTTTAGCACCACGTAGTTATAAATAGCATTTAAATAAAAAATCATGAAAATAAATTGGGGTACAGGTATCGTAATTGCTTTTGTAGCTTTCATCAGTTTCATTCTGTTCTTTGTGATACGTATGACTACGAGTCATAACGCCAATCATGATTTGGTTACGGAAGAATATTATAAGGCAGAACTAGGCTATCAAAAAGAAATCGATGCGGAGCAAAACGCTCTTAATTTCAATGAACAAATACAATTAAAAAAAAGCCCCAAGGGATTATTGGTAATTTTTCCCGAAGGTTTCGATAATACTAATGTTTCGGGCATTGTGTCCCTATACAGACCGTCCAATAAGCACTTGGATTTTAACTTTCCTATAAGTTTATCCAATTCACATTTGCTCATACCTGACAAACGCTTGTTGGATGGTCGATGGGACATAAAAATTACCTGGAAACACCAAGGAAAAGATTTTCTACACAAAGAAAGCCTAACCTTTTAAAATAAAACATGTTACTATCTGCCGTCATATTAGGCCTTATGGGAAGTTTGCACTGCGTTGGTATGTGCGGACCTATTGCCTTTATGCTTCCGGTAGACCACTCTAACAATTTAAAAAAGTTTGGCCAGATATTTATTTATCATTTTGGTAGGCTAATGGCCTACGGTATAATAGGTCTCGTATTTGGGCTTCTAGGAAAAGGACTTTCTATTTTTGGTGCACAACAAAAACTATCCATAGCTATTGGTGTTTTGATGATTGTGGTGGTTTTGATTCCTTATAAGACATTCAATAAATACAATCTATCTAAACCTATCTATAAAGTTATCTCAAAAGTAAAGAACCAATTAGGTAAAGAACTCAAGAAAAAATCTCCGGACACCTTTCTCACCATCGGTTTTCTAAATGGTTTCCTCCCTTGTGGTTTGGTATACATGGCGCTTTTTGGAGCTATTGCCATGGGAAATGCAATGCAAGGAAGTCTTTATATGGTGCTATTTGGTTTAGGTACACTGCCTTTAATGACGGCTGCTATATATTTTAGTGGTTTATTAAAAGGTGGTATTCGCAAAAAAGTACAGAAAGCCATTCCTGTTTTCGTAGTGGTCATAGGCTTATTATTTATTTTAAGGGGGCTTGGCTTAGGTATTCCGTATGTATCGCCCGCGCCCGTTACACAATTGGCCACTAGTGCCATAGAATGTCATAATTAATGGCTACCAAACGTTTTTAATATGAAACCTTTACCAAACGAAATTGTACTTCGCCCAAGGTTTCAATTAGATGTAGTTGGCGCTAAAGAAGATGTTCTTAAAAATTTTGAATCTGCTGCGGAATCACCTTTTTTAGTGAAACGTTTAGATGAGCATATTTTCATCAAATTTAATGAAAAGAACAATCATTTTTGGTCTCCACAGCTCCATTTGGAAATAGATGAAATAGATGAAAAAAATTGTCATTTACATGGTGTTTTTGGCCCTAATCCTACCCTTTGGACCTTCTTTATGTTCCTACATTTTGTTATAGCTGCCTTGTTTATAATTTTAGGGATTTGGGGGTATTCCAGTGCCTCCTTAAACAAGCCGTATCATCTGCAACTAGGACTTATGGTCATGATAGTTATCCTTTGGTTTGCACTTTATTTTTTTGGACGCGGCGGAAAACAAAAAGGAAAACCACAAATGCAAGAACTCTATGGATTTATGATGAATGTTCTTACGTAAAATATTTTAAAACTTTAAGTGCCTTCCCTATATTTGAAGGTCAACAACAACTTAATAACCAATTACATGAAACGTATTTTTATGTTAACCCTAATCTGTGGGTTATTGTCCTTTGGAAGCTCTTTTGGCCAAGAAAATCAAGAAGAGCCAAAAGGAATTGAAAATGTAGCTTATAAATGGGGAAAGATGGCTCTAGATGCTACAGCTTCCGACACCGAAAAATTTAAACCCAGGCCCACCATAACGTCTAGATATCTAGGACTGATTTTTGTTTCTATTTTTGATGCGTGGTCTGTCTATGACCCAAAAGCGATACCGGTATATTTAAAAGGTGTAGATCGCAGACCTGCTAGCGAACAAAATCTAAAAAATAAAGAAATAGCCATTAGTTACGCCGCTTTCGGTGCAATGAAAGAATACTACTATTCAGATACCGAAATGTTCAGAAAACTGATGATGGATTTAGGTTTGGATCCGGACAACACTTCTATGGATCCCACAACACCAGAAGGTATTGGCAACTTAGCCGCAAAGGCAACTATTGAGGCCAGAAAAAACGATGGTAGTAACCAATATGGAAAAATGGAAGGCTCCAATGGTGAAGCCTATTTTGATTATACCAATTATAGTCCCGTAAATACCGCAGATGAGAATACGGATATCAACAGGTGGCAACCCAAATATTTCTCTGATGGCAAGGGCGGGCAATATGCACCCGGATGTCTTACGCCCTACTGGCAAAAAGTTACGCCAATAGCATTGACCTCTGCAGACCAATTTAGACCGGGACCACCCCCAATGTACGGTTCTGAGCAATTAAAAGAAGAAGTGAAGGAAGTGGTTGATTTGCAAGCCAACCTTTCCGGTGAGGAAATAGCTTTGGTAGAATTTATGCGAGACGGTCCACAATCCGTTCAACAGGCCGGTCACTGGCTGAAATTCGCTCAAGATGTTTCCCGTAGAGATAATCATACGTTAGATGAGGATGTAAAAATGTATTTCCTAACTGAAATTACAGCAATGGATGCCTTTATTGCATCTTGGGACTCTAAAATGTTTTATGACTATGCTCGTCCTTATGCATTGGTTCACGAATATTATAAGAATAAAACTATAAAAGGTTGGGCTGGTCCTAGCAAAGGGGTTATTGAAATGAAAGGTCAAGAATGGCGCCCGTATTCACCAGATATCTTTCTTTGCCCCCCATTTCCCAGTTATACTTCCGGACATAGTACTATAAGTGGCGGTTGTGCCGAAGCGCTTAGACTTTTTACCGGTGACGAGTATTTTGGAGAAACAATAGAACTTATTCCGGGATCCCTTACAGAGGTTGATTCCGTTTATTACGGAAAACCGGTAACTATAAACTTTCCAACATTTACCGAAACAGCTAATATGGCAGGGATGTCTAGAGTTATGGGTGGCTATCACATACAAGCAGATAACATTGCTGGGCTACAATTGGGTAGAGATGTTGCTAAACAGGCTTGGGAGTTTTATAATGATCACTTGGGCAAGTAAAGAATTATTTAATCAAAAAAAGAAGGGAATCGTAGCTGATTCCCTTTTTTATTTCGGAATTAATAAAATAATATGACATTATTCATATGCCAAAACACCTCTATTCTAGATATTTGCACCTTAACAATAATATACCCTTAAATTCAAATAAGCCATATATCAACATTAAAATAAAATAAGGCTAATAGTGTACTTTTGAACCAATGGAGAAAAAGGAGATCAAATCCCGAAATGATGTACAGCTACTGGTTGAGACTTTCTATGGAAAAATACGAAAAGACGAAATCTTAGGCCCGATTTTCAATGGAATTATTACCGACTGGCCGTCACACTTAAAACTATTGACCGATTTTTGGGAGACTCAACTTTTTCTTCAACGTAAATATGACGGAAACCCCGTAACAGCGCATCAGGAAGTAGACGATAAAACTAATGGAACCATTACCTCTGAACATTTTGGATTATGGCTCAATCACTGGTTTGCAACTCTAGATGAACTTTTTAAGGGAGACCGCGCTTGGATAGCCAAGAACCGAGCTCAGAAAATGAGTACTATGCTTTTCATGCAGATATACCAACACAGGAACAGAACAAAATAAATCAATCGTTTTTAATTCGGATATATTTATCCTAATTAAAAAAATTTATATCTTTGTAACATAAAACAATTTATAGGTAATGTTTTCAAAAGCATGTGAATACGGAATAAGAGCATCTACTTACATAGCGTTAAAATCGCTTGAAGGTACTCGTGTTAGTTTAAAAGAGATTGCTGAAAAGATAGATTCGCCTGTAGCTTTTACTGCTAAAGTTTTACAACAATTGTCTAAAAACCATATTGTAGATTCTGTAAAAGGAGCTGCCGGAGGATTTCAGATAGCAAAAGCCAACATAGACCAAGTAAAGCTTTCTCAAATAGTGTATGCCATAGATGGTAACAAGGTATATGAAGGATGTGGATTGGGGCTAAAAAAATGTAATAGTAATGAGCCTTGCCCTGTTCATGATAAATTTGTTCAAATACGGGCAGATTTAAAAAATATGTTAGAAAGTACAAGTTTATATGATATGACTGTAGGCCTAGAAGAAGGACTTACCGCGTTAAAACGTTAAAAAAATTTAATTTTAAATAGGACAAAATTATCCTATTAATTGTAATTACAAAAAAAATAAAATTATGATACAGACCATTGGTGAAATCGTAGCTCAAGATTACAGAACCGCACAAGTTTTCAAAGACCATAAAATCGACTTCTGCTGCCGTGGAAACCGTTCATTAGAAGAAGTTGCCGAAAAAAACAATCTAAATATAGACACCCTTTCTGCAGAACTAAAAGCAGTATCAAACCAAAACAACGGTGATAACATAGATTTTAAATCCTGGCCGTTGGACCTTCTTGTGGATTATATTGAGAAAAAACATCATAGATATGTGGAACAGCAAAATACCATTCTAAAACAATACCTTGAAAAACTATGTAAAGTTCACGGAGAGAAGCATCCTGAGCTATTCGAAATAAGTCAACTTTTCAATGCCTCTGCCGGAGAATTAGCGATGCATATGAAAAAAGAAGAATTGGTGCTCTTTCCATTCGTCCGCAAAATGGTGGAAGCAAAACAATCAGGACAAGATTTAACTGCTCCTCATTTTGGTTCCGTAGAAAACCCAATTAACACTATGATGGCTGAACATGATAATGAAGGTGTTCGTTTTAGAACTATTGCGGAACTGAGCAATGATTATACGCCCCCTGCCGATGCTTGTTCTACTTACAAGGTTACGTACGCGCTATTACAGGAATTTGAAGAAGACCTGCACCGTCATATTCACTTAGAAAACAATATATTGTTTATGAAAGCCCGTGAATTAGAAAAACAATTAACCCCACTAACATAAATACTTGAAAGATTAAGATGATGGTAAAGATAGAGTATAATATTACATGCCATGGAAGGATGCACTGTGCATCTGTTTTGCCTAAAATAGGAAGCCACGGAGAAATGCGCTATCTTATATTAGCAATACTGATAAAACCAGTCTCTTAACCCACCAAATTCCTCTAAACCCTAATTTAAATGGCATTGTCTTTTCCATATTAAAAGATGCTACCATTTAAATTTTTACGGGTCGAATTAATTTTTTCTCCCTATGGGAAATAAAAACCCTAATACGGCAAATAAAATTAAGAGACTTGCAAATGCTAGGACAAGGTAGAACCCAGAAAAAAGTAAGGTAGATTGCCATGAAACTATTGCTTTATAGAATATGAGACTTTCGGTCAAAACAAAACCTGATACATATACATAGAACATTTTCGTATTAAGTTGTATAAGCTTAAAGTAATCCAAGAACACAACTAAACTTATCGTGACCACGCCCAAAAAGATCCAATGTAGATAACCAATGGTAAAGTCCAAATAGGTAACTGCTAAATCTGCAAAATAAGGTAGCGAACTTAGCAATTGCAATATCATTTTTACCACTAAAAGTACTCCTACAAGTAGTAATGAGTTGTGGTAGAATTGAGAAAACAAGTTTTCTTTCTTTAGCTTAATACCAATTAAAAAATCCATCAAGACATAAAAAGCCCAAAGCTGTAAAAGTGCACCTAGTCCTCCAATAACATAAAAGACTGCAAATGGTTGTGTAAATAAAGTGGATAGAAAAAAAGTGAATAGAATTCCTAGATTGAAGCCCCACAATAGTTTTCCAAAACTTCTATTCGGTATGAGCACACCCTGCTTTTCCAGAATATACAGAAAAACTGCCACTAGCCCCATTAGCATCCAACCATTATATAAAAAATGGAGATAGAAATATATAGCCAAACGATACCAAACCGACTCTGTTCCAAGCGTGTTCATAATACCTCCAAGAGCCCAAGGGCCAATACTGGCAATTAGCAGATATACAAGGGCGGTCTTCGCAAACTTTAATGACTGATTATGTTTATGTTTAATTAGAGTATTCTTAAAAAAGAACCAAGAAAACCAATAAGACGCGATCAAGAACAGGGTAGAAAAGACAATTGAAAACACCGCATACCCTTGAAACGGAAAAGTCAACAACATTCCCAATAGTGTAACTTGTGTAAACCAAAAAATTCTCCGGTATTCCTTCTGGACCAATGCATCGCTCAAGTAAAGCTTATAAAATAATGTAGTAAGCGCCAAATAAACCCAACCGAGTAAAGCTATATGAGAATGGGCATGAACAATAAACTTGTAGGTAACGGGAATATCACAAACTCTAAAAAAACGCAACAGACATCCTAAAATCGCAGCAAGGACAAAATAGAATAAAGCGGTCTTAGTGTGAATTTTAAGATTTACCATTTATATTGCTATCTATACTTACAAAATTAAAAATCCTTTTTCTTAGATATGTAAATTAATCGCCAGATGGGTAAGACGGTCCACAGAACAAGCATAAACATGGATACAAAGAAACCTTGATCTGTTCCAAAGAACTTTTTGAAAACCGCTCCTGTGTAACCCAAAAGCGCAGAAATGTCCAACTTTAATAAGATTAAAGTCCGTGATAAATCAATTGGATTGAACATGGTAGCCCCAAGCGAAAAACCATCTAATGGATACTCTTTGAATATAATTAAGGACATAAGAAACAACCCATCATAAATTACGGCCAGAAACAACCATAATAATACCGCGTAACCAAAACCTTTAATTTTATTTTCATTGGAAAGAGCTATATTAAAAGACAGTACGGTAAAAATAAGGGTTAGAAAAGCACCTGTAACGAGGAGTAAAGTAAAGTCAAAAATCGCATCACTTTTAAAGAGTCCGTAAAGTACAAAAGGAATACCAAGACCCAAGACTAAACTTAGGGTTAAAGAACCTGCAACACCTAGATATTGACCCAGAAAAATAGAAGAGCGTTTTACAGGTTGCGCCAATAAAAGCTCGGTAAACTCTTTTGAATTATAAAAATACATGATACCAAAGATGGTGCTAATCAAAGGCACTAGAATTATTATAACGTTCATTAGGGTTATGATTGCCTTGGAAACGTCATTGTTTAAAAACAGCAGTACAAAACCTAATAAAAGGTAAAATAGAAAGTACACGTAGCTCCAACGGCTACGGATAAGGTCGTAAAAACTATATTTTAATATTTTAAGCATGAGTTGGTTCGGTTGCAATGGCCGCAATGGCATATTCTAAATCGGTTTTTCCTGTCTTTATTTTCAGTGCTTCAATACTACCTTTAAAGTAAATATTACCCTCTAACAAATAAACGATCACATCAGACACCTCAGCTACAAACTGCATAATATGAGATGTAATCAGCACAGTCTTATTCATCTCTTTTTGTTCCCGAATAAGATTTTTTAAATGAATTAAGGACGCTGGATCAAGACCAGTTGTTGGCTCGTCTAAAATAAGCAGAGGACTATCGAACATAAAAGCCAAAACAATGTTTACTTTCTGTTTGGTTCCTCCAGAAAGGGTAGATAGCTTTTTATCTAAAAAAGGCTGCAATTTAAAAAGTTCAATTAGCCTTTCCTCATCACTTGGGCTCTGCCTGAGGTCCTTTATCATCCGTATGAGCTCATAGACTTTTAAGTTTCCGGGGAAGTTAGCTATCTGAGGCAGATAGTTGATTTGTTTGCGGTACTTCCAATTCTTTTTGATGCGCTCTCCCATGACGGATATACTTCCTTCATCTGGTACAACCATTCCTAAAACACTCTTGATCAAGGTAGTTTTTCCCGAACCATTAGGTCCTAATATAGCAAAAACACCACCTTTCTCTATGGTAAGGTCTAAGTCCGAAAGTACTTCGTTCTTTCCAAATTTTTTCTGCAAACCTTCTATATGAATCATTGTACTTGGGTCATTAGGGGATTAATATCCAATAAATTGTCCGGTGTAAAAACAGGAGATACTTTTTCTGAAAAATCTATGATATCCATAAAAAGACTTCGCAGCAAAACAATAGCCTCTGGAGTTTTATTAACGATATAGGAAAACAGCTTTACGGGACGGTAAGGCACATCGCCAATTCCATTATTATCTAAATCATATCCTGTATAATCGCTCCAATAATTACCGTCAAAGACATTATCGTTCAACTTACTGTCATATGATATATCAAAACTATTGTACAAAAAGTTATTACCGCTGAACCTATTAGTATAACAGGCGCCTAGCACCTTTATACCCCACCCGTTCTTTATGAAATTATTGCCCTTATACGTAATTCTGTTCGATCCTTCTATATGAATCCCAACCGTATTTTCCTCAAAGGTATTTTCAATTATTTCCGCATCGTTTATTTCTTTTAATAACATCCCAAAAGCAGCAGTTCCCCAGTTTTTCCTGAAGGTATTACCCTTCATTACTATCCGTTTTGAGAACATAACAGCCACTCCCGCTCCATTATTTTCAAAAACGTTGTTGGTATACACATCGTCATCCGAAAACATAAAGTGCAAGCCATACCTCAGATTATCCGTGCTTTTGTTATCATGAATTTCAATATCATCGGAGAATTCCAGATATATACCATCTCTTGCACCTTGGATAATATTTTTACTAACCTCAACATGATGCGAATACCAGAGCTGAATGCCATTTCCTGAATTATACTCGTCTTTAGCGTCTCCTATAATCTTATTGTGATATACTTTACCGTGGTTTGATTTTTCTAGATAAATCCCGAAAAACAACTTTTCCAAAACAATGTTCTGAATTAAAAAATTCTCACTCTTAACTACTCTAATTGCTGCATAATCCGTGGTATAACTTGTACCCACATTAATTATAAAAAAACCATCTACAGTAACATTGTCAGAAACAATACGGATGATTTCTCCTTTATCTTCCCCATCTATTTTAGGGTAGCCCTCACCTATTAATGTGAGTGGTTTGTTTATAATAATATTGTATTCTTTATATGTTCCTTTTTTGACTATTAACGTATCAAAGTCTATGGCACGTTCAATACCTTCAGAAATAGATTTTACTTTACAACTCTCACAAACAACAATAGGTTTTGCCCATAGGTGTACGGTAAAAAAAAGTAAAAAAGTAAAATTTAATAAGCTTTGGTATCGTATCATCTTAATATGAGAAATTTAGAATTCTCGTTAATTCTTTTCTTATCAGTTTTTCATAACAAGACCACCAAGATCTACTCTTGGATAAACACGGTTTATTCTACGACCGCAATTTTAGGCTTGACATTACCTGGGCTCTAAATTTTTTGGTTTCTATATTTACCTACGATATCCGAGATATGGATACGATATACAATTGGGCTTGCCTCCTTTTCCATTTTGCTGGAAAATTCCCTTATGGATTCTGTTTTTTGACCTTTGGTTCGCAAAATGATCTCTTTTACGCCATTGGTAAAAGTGCGTAGGCATTTTTTTGCCGTGCTTCCCTTTAATTCCTCAAAACTTCCGTTAATCAAAACAGAACGCCATTGTAGCATTGTAGCTATTTCATCTACCTGCAAAGAAACTTGCCCATACATTCTCATAGATTGTATTTTGTGACCTGGAGCGGAATAACTTATTATACTTTTATTTTCTAAATCATAGAAGTAAGTCACCGGTACAATAAACGGACTTTTACCCGCTATGTAGCCTAAATGACCAATACAATTATCGCTTAAAAGCGACATACATTCCGAAGTTTCCAAGTCTTTTCCCATAATTCCTGTAAATTTAAAATGGATTATCTTTTTCAAACTGGTTTTTCAGTTCCGGCCACGTATATAAGGTTCCTGAATTATTTAACTGTGCTCTTTTTGCTTCTTCTTCATTTGAAAAAGCGGTTAAAAACGCACCCATTGGACTAGGTATATTTTCACTGATCAAATAAGTTGCTTTTGTAGCATCAACAAAAACTCCAGGATCGGTATAATTATTTACCCTGTATAGCGCAACAGTTTCCAGATCTATATCCCTCATATAATTCAACATACATTCTGATGCATCAAAAGAATAACTTCTTCCTTTTTTGGTCATAAATTGGGCAGCATGTTGCTTATCTACAATAGTCATACTACAAAAATGACATCCTTCAGAACCATATGCTATGGCTTTGGGCCCACTATTACATGAAGACAATACCAAAACCAATACTAAAATACCAGCTAGACTTTTCATGATGTTGCTAATTTATGTTCTTGATGAGATTTATGAGAACCCTTACTTTTCAATCCTACGAAAAAAGCGACTACTGTAAGTGCCATACCTGCGAACATGAACCAAGCCCCTTTTGCAGGAATTGAACTTACGTCAAAATTGAGAAGTTTTTTATATCCAAAAAGTGGTGGTTTATAGGTCATTGGCGTTCCATCTTCATTAATAACCTTAATTATAGCATGCGGATCCAGGTTAGAACCATAGTCCGTTAACCAGAGATTAAAATCATACATGCCCATGATTCCTAAGATAGACATTAGTAAGAACCACCCCAAGAAATAACGGTAATCAATTTTACCTAAAAAGCCTAAAACTCCAAATAATACGCCTAAAACGACCATACCTATGATGACAATAGGAAAAACGTTGAATTCCCACATTTCATCAGCCTTTGGAATAGTCTTCATACCAATGTAATGGTTAAGGCCATCTATATTCTGAAGATCAAATTCAGAAACACCTTGAATACCATTAATATGAATATTCATTCCTAACGGATCAGGATATTGTGGAGCACCTAACATGATATTCCAAAGCGGAAATACAAATAACCCCAATAAACATAAAGAACCGACTATCATTATTACACTTGCCCTTTTCATCTTACTTCATCTTAAAATACTATATATCAAAACATAACTGGCACTAATAGTAAAAAGCAGGCCGGTCTTGGTACTGGACCTGCTTTTTGTTGAACGATCAAACAATTCTCCCTCCTTTATTCACCCAAAGACCAAGAAAGATCAATATTGGATTTAGCAGGAGAAACTCTTATGTAACCTTGCATCTCTTGGTGCAAAGCGGAACAAAAATCCGTACAGTAAAATGGCCATACTCCTTCTTGTTTGGGTTCCCAAACTGTTGTTTTAGTTTGCCCTGGCATAATCAACAATCCCGAATTAGTAGCACCTATCATCATAAAGCCATGAGGCACATCAAAGTCTTGCTCGTGGTTTGTGATGTGGAAATACACGGTGTCACCCACCTTAATACCTTCTATATTATCTGGAGTAAAGTGACTACGGATCATTGCCATGTATACATGCACTACATTACCGTCACGAACTACTCTTGCATCTGAAACATTTTTTGTGGCAAATGGATGTTCGTTCTCTGCCAGCTTATAGATTTTTTGTGATTTAGGTGCTAATATCGATGCTGGAATAGCGGCTGCATAATGCGGTTCACCATGCGTTGGAAAATCATAAAGCAATTCCATTTTATCTCCGGAGATATCATATAATTGCGCAGAGTGCTCTAATTCAGGACCTGTTGGCAAATATCTATCTTTGGTAATCTTGTTCATTGAAACAAAATACTTACCAAATGGTTTTCTAGAATTACCCCCGGGAATCATGCCGTGACCCACAGAATAATATGTTGGTTTTCTATCAACAACTTCCCAAGTACCCACTTTCCACTTTACCACTTCAGAAGAAATAAAGAAAGTAGTATAACCAAAACCCTTACCATCAAATTCTGTATGCAATGGTCCTAAACCTCCGCTCTTAACAACACCTCCAAGAATATCATCGAATTTCAAAATAGGAATTCCATATGCCTCACCATCAAATTTCTTACCGTCAATTGCGGCTATCATATTATCGAACGAGTGAATCGTAAGATCCGCGGAAAGTTTTCCGTTACCTATAATATAACTTCCGGTAGGATCAACATCTACACCGTGCGGCGATTTTGGTGTTGGTAAAAAGTAAATAGCACCAGGAACTTTCGTAGGATCCACGGTCAATACTTCTTTTTTCATAGTTGATGTAGCACTATGTGTCTCATCACTATACACGTTATGTGCATAATTGGCAGGCATAAGTGTACCCCCACCGTTTTCAACATACTCTTCAATTTTTTTCCAGTTTACGGCTGCAATAAAATCCTTATCGTTTTGAGAAGCGTTAACTTCTAGCAATGAGTTCGCTTCCTCTGTATTATATGTCGTAAAAAAGAACCAACCATGAGATTTTCCGCGTCCTGGGTGAGATAGATCATAGTTGAACCCCGGCATTATTAACTGGAATTTAATATCCATATTACCTGTCTCAGGCGCTATACTAATAAATGACAGGGCCCCTTTAAAATTCCCTTTATAATCTTTAATGGGCATATCTCTTTGGGGAACGGGAACAGAAAAACGTGTACCTGCCACTACATATTCTGTGTTTTCCGTTATGTACGAGGAACTGTGGTTACCTGCACTATTGGGCACTTCTATAATCTCGGCAGTTTCAAATGTTTTTAGATCAATCCGTGCTATTCTCGGTGTATTATTTCCATTTATGAACAACCATCTACCATCTAATTCTCCGTTAGTTTGAGAAATATCGGGATGGTGAGAATCATCTCCCGGTATAAAACCAAAGGAAGTATTTAACATAGGCTTGGTTTCTTCTGAATACCCATAGCCAGATGTAGGAAACTGAGAAAAAACCGGAATCTCTTTGAACATCCGTCCCGAAGGAAGTCCGTAAACAGTTAGGTTACCGCTATACCCACCGGACATGAACGCGTAAAACTCATCATGTTCACCTGGGGCTACATATACTTTCTCTGCATTATTTGATGCTAGCGCTCCATTAGATGAGGCTTTGCCGTTTTGATTACCGCAACCTGAAAAAAACAGGATAGGCCCTAGAATCGCTACTAGGTAAAATGAATACTTTTTCATCTGAATTGTATTTTTTGTTTTATTTTAAGGTTCTAAAAAACTCAACTACACTACGAGCTTGCTCTTGTGTTAATCCTTGGTTGGCCATTGGAGCGCCGTTAAATTCTGCCATAAGCTCTTTTGCCAAGGGATCTTCCTTAACCATAACCTCAGGATTTAAAATCATGTTCATTACCCATTCCGGACTACGTCTTTCTAAAATTCCCGTTGGAGCTGGACCAATGAATTTCTTATCCACCCGGTGACAGGCCAAACACATTTGAGTATAAATTTCCTCCCCTTTTTTGGCCAATGCCTCATCAATATCCGGAGCTAACGCCAATGAAGTGATTGGTCCTACCCCTTTGTTTTCCAAATCCACGCGTTTGGATGCCGGAACCGTACTTGTGGCCGGAACAGCTTCTGCCGGTTTCTCTGTTTTGGATTTTTCACGATTTACGCTAAATCCTTCTTTCTTCTTTTCTTCTTTGCCTCCACATGCCATAAGTAGGAGCGAAAAAAAAATTACGACACTTCTATTTATAATTTTCATTTTAAGCGGTTTAAAAATTAATTTATGTGGCAAATGTATGTGGTAAGCGCAGTCAAAAACATGATATACATCAGGTTTAGATATAAAAAGGATAAAATTGTCCTTTATTTTAATTTTTTATTGAAACAAGGGTTCCATGAAAGTTGTAAATTCAAAAAATGACCTAGTAAAAAGCTCTGTCAGCATAAGATGCCAGACAAGTCACGGAGTTTTTTTAATAGTAGAAAAGGGTACTAAATTAACAGGGTATCTACGTTAAAAAAGTAGGATTAGAGAGCGCTATTTTACAGCGAGGTTAAAAATGGGCAAAACAATCATTTCTTTATTTCTAGAACAAAAAAAGGGCGGCACGTATAAAACGTCCCGCCCATAGTTGCGTAGTTTAAGTGCATCTATATTTTAAAGGTCACCACTGGTATTTTAGAATGGTTAACAACATCTTCGCCAATACTACCCATAAAGAAATGGGCCAAGCCCTTACGGCCGTGAGTAGAGATACCTATTGCATCGGCACTATTATTTTCGCTATAATTCAGAACACCTCGTTCCACACTATAATCATTATATATTTCAACTTGCAAGGCCTGATTTACTTTACCTATAAAACTATTAATACGTGTATAAATATCACCGGAACTTAAGAAATCATCGCCAGGTGTATTAATGTAAACCAAGTCCAATTCAGCTTTTAACATATCAGCAAATTTTTTGGCTTTGTCAAAAGCAACAATACTTTCTTCTCTAAAATCAGATGCAAATACAAAACGATTGATTTTGAAATCCGGTATTTCATTTTTGATTACTAACACAGGAATTTCAGCATTACGTACTACCTTCTCAGCATTGGAACCAATAAAAATTTCTTCAAGTCCATCAGAGCCATGAGAACCCATAACGATAAGTTCCGCTTTATGCTCGGCAGCAATTTCATTTACTTCACTAAATACTTTGTAGTGTTTAATAATAGGTGTAACCTTAACGCCTTCCAGGTAAGGCTTTTTTAAAAATTCATTGAATCTTTTTTCAGCCAATTTTATTAGAAAAACGGTTTGTTCCGGGTGAAAACCTTCTGTAGAAGTTATCATAGCCTGATTAAGTTCTAACATATGCAAGGCCAATATCTCGGAGCCATGCTTTTCAGCAAGGGAAACAGCAACTTTAAGTGCATTTTCAGACTGTTCGGAAAAATCTAGAGGTACTATAATTTTTTTCATAATATTTCTATTTTATATAAGATTAGGGCATGTATTTAAACTGTCATTGAAAATAGTCTTTTTTCTGGTTCTTTTGTATGTAAAAGTACATCAAATGCCATACAAATATTTCTTATAAACGGGCGGCCTTTTTCCGTAACCTTTATACCATCTTCAGAAACTATGAGCAAAGCATCCTGTTCCATTTCTTTTAACCGCTCCGTTACCTCTTCTATTCTTTGGATACGAAGATTCTCATTGGTCCACGAGGTCTTAAACCCACACATTAAATTTAGGATGTGTTTTCTTATTGCTCGGTCTTCATCCGTTAATATGTGCCCTCTATACACAGGAATAACATCATTTTCCACTAGATGCCGGTATTCCTCAATTCCTTTTACATTTTGGGCAAAACCATACCAACTATCACTAATACTTGAAGCTCCCAAACCAATCATAGCCTGAGTTTTTGATGCTGTATACCCCATGAAATTACGATGTAAACTACCTGATTCCATAGATTTGTAAAGCGTATCCGTAGTAAGCGCAAAATGGTCCATACCAATTTCATGATAGCCCACTTCTGCCAATAGGGCTTTACCAGTTTCATATTGTTGTCGTTTTTCATCGGCAGTTGGCAAATCGGCATCTTTATAACCTCTTTGTCCGTTTCCTTTTAACCAAGGTACGTGTGCGTAGCTATAAAACGCCAAGCGATCCGGTCTAAGTTCTTTGGTGCGCAAAATAGTTTCACGAACATGCTCTTCCTTTTGAAAAGGTAAACCAAAAATTATATCGTGACCTATGGACGTATACCCAATCTGCCTAGCCCATTCCGTAACATTCTTTACGTTGGCAAAGGGTTGAATGCGGTGTATAGCCTGTTGTACTTTTACATTATAATCTTGCACACCAAAACTAACGCGTCTAAAACCTACATCGTATAAAGCTTGTAAATGTTCTTTGGTTGTATTGTTGGGGTGCCCTTCAAAACTAAATTCATAGTTTTCCGCCCTTTTGGCTATGCTAAAAATACCCTTGATCAGGTTTTTTAGATGCTGAGGCGAGAAAAAAGTGGGTGTACCACCTCCCAGGTGTAATTCTTTGATAATAGGACGCTCATTGAATAAATCACAATATAACTTCCATTCTTTTAAAACCGACCGTATGTACGGCTCCTCTACCTCATGTCTTTGCGTAATACGTTTGTGACAACCACAAAACGTACACATACTCTCACAAAAAGGTAGATGTATATATAGACTTATGCCCTCTTTGGCATTACTTTCCTTAAAACTTTGAATTAAGCTAGATTGCCATTTCTTGCTCGAAAAAGTATCCATATTCCAGTAAGGAACAGTTGGGTAACTAGTGTATCTGGGACCCGCAACATTATATTTTTGAACTAAACTGCACATAGATCGTATCTTGTTTAATACAAACTTAGTTCTGTTCAATAGCTTAAAATATGATAATTGTCAGGTATCGGAATTTAAGAGACGTATAGAACGGTTAAAGCTCCTCACAAATAAAACCTTGATTTTTTAAAAGTGAAGTTACCATAGTTGGACATTTATGGGTTTCGACCCGGAGGATATTGTCACAATCCTCCAAGTCAAAATTCCATTTTCCTTCCGGTTTTATCAATTGATTCAATAATGGTTTCAATCTTTTTATCTGCTTACTTCTTAATACCGATGTTCTGAATACCAATACGGTCATGATTAAAATTTTAAAGTGTATTTCTGTCCCAAAACATAGGTGGTTCAATATTCAACGAACGCAGATATACGTAACCTTGACCTCTATGATGAATTTCATTATCTATGAAATAAAGAATAGCAGATTGTACCGTACCCTCATAAAGACCGAAGCTTTTGATTTCTTCATGAAACCTACTTATATTTATTTTTGACCAGTTTTCATTGATTTCCTTGGTTTCTTTATCCCATAGTTCCAACACTTTTTGTTTACTATTACCATGTGCAATGTGTTCATTTTGAACCGTAGTTACGCCTGTTACAATCTCTTTGGTACCCGGCCCGCCAATACTTAACAGTTCTTGGATCATTTCTGCAAAGGTGCGCATGCCGCCAATAGAATATTCAAAGAAATCCTTCTCTGGGAATTTTTCTATTAGTTTTCGTGTAAGCGCTCTATGACCTTGCCAATGGGCCAATAGTTCGGATGAAAGAATTACTTGTGCCACTTTTTCTGTAGATGAGACTCCGGTGTTCATAATTTACATTTTTTATATTCGTATTATTAATAGAACAAATGTAAAAGTGACTGGTGACAGCGGTTTGTCAGTAGTAAAATTTTAGAACTTTTATTATTTTGGCTAACTAAGCTAAACCCAATAATAGCAATAGATTACAACAATTGAATTAAAAAATCATTTTATCAACTTGGCAAAATTATATGCGGCGTTAACCAGATTCGCATAACTGGAAGCCATTGCTTCTGGCAAAGTAGAAATACCCCTAATTATTGAATTGACATATGCCAGCCCAAACTTTTCCTGCTGTTCTATAGTTATTGAAACCGAACCACACAGCGCGGCCACAGGAACCTTATATTTCTTTGCAGAGTTGACCACACCATTTATAGTCTTACCGGACAAGGTTTGCTCATCTAACTGACCTTCTCCCGTAATAATCCAATCGGCATCTGAAATGGCCTCATCAAAATGTGCTAATTCTTTTACCAGGTCAATACCCGATGTTAGTTCTCCCCGCAAGAATACAATGGCTCCTCCTCCAATTCCTCCTGCTGCTCCGGAACCTTTAATTTTTTGAACCTTAATATTATAGGTATCCGAAATAACTGTGGCAAAACTTTTTAGACCTTTATCTAAAATCTCTATTTCTTCTTGGGAAGCCCCTTTTTGTGCGGCATAAATTTTTGCCGCGCCATTTTTTCCATAAAAGGTATTAGAAACATCACAAGCAATTTTAAATTTAGCTTCTGATAACAACGGGTGTACGTTAGAAGCATCTATACTTCTTACCTTGACCAAATTACTTCCAATAGGTTCTAGATCCAAGCTAAAATCAGCTCTAAACTTATACCCAAGAGCATTGGCCATACCCATGCCACCATCATTGGTAGCGCTTCCTCCAATACCTAAAATAATTTCCTTGGCTCCTCTTTCTAGCGCATCTGCAATAAGTTCTCCCGTACCAAAGGTGGTGGTCTTCATACAGTTCCTATCTGTATCCTGCAATAATTTTAGTCCGGAGGCTTCGGCCATTTCTATATAAGCTATCTTGTTTTTCGCAGCATATAAATAGGAAGCGCTAATAGGACTAAACAAGGGGTCGTTTACGGTAATAGTTATTTTTTCACCATCAATGTAATGCTTCACCACATCAATAGTTCCATCGCCCCCATCTGCCAAAGGCATTTTCACGATTGTGGCATTATTAATGACATGTTGCAGTCCTTCCTCTACAGCAGAACAGAACTCAAAACCGCTAAGTGAACCCTTAAATTTATCTGGAGCGATTATAATTTTCATATATCTAGTTTTATTGAAATACCGAAGGTAATAACATACAAGCACAAAGAATGATGACAAAATAACCTACTAAAATAGCTACCTCCTTCTTACCTGAATAATACACGACTTCAAGACCTTCATTTACTGTTCTTTTGACCGTATAACTTACCGCAAGTGCAACAAGAATAGTTACCATACAACCTAGGGCATTCCACCAGAACCAAAAGATCGACGGCACATACAACCAAAGATAAATATTGAACAATACACCAGCAATAATACCAATGTTCGCACCAAGCGCGTGCGTTCTTTTTGTTAAAATAGCTAAGATGAAAGCCGCCAAAATAGGTCCATAAAAGACCGAGCTTATTTTATTGATAACTTCAATAACAGTACCCTCTATATTACCTGCAAAAAATGCAAAGAACAAACAGACCAGGCCCCAGAAAATAGAAAGTATTCTAGAATAAGACATATATTGTCTATCTGCCATATCTGGCTTGAACCTTTTTACAAAATCTTCCATAGTTACCGCAGACAAAGAGTTTACCGTAGAGCTCAAAGTAGACATTGCTGCGGACATAATAGCTACGATTAAAATACCAATTATTCCGTTGGGCAAATATTTTATTATAAAAACCGGCACCAAGAGATCGGCTTTCTTGCCTTCCAAAGAAGAAATATTAGCTTGATAGACCGTTTCCATCTGATCTTGAAAACCTAAATCCTGCATTAACAAAGTACCCAAAACCAACCCCATAATACAATAAGTGAGCGTAAATGGAAATCTTAACAGACCATTTGCCATCATAAGTTTCTTTAGGTTGGGCATACTGCTAGAGGACAATAAACGTTGTGATTGCGTCTGGTCCGTACCGTAATATGATGCGTATAAAAAGAAACCACCAATGACCATTGGCCAAAAGCCAAATTCATCACTGCCATCCGCATTATTAAAACCCCATTTATTAAAGTCAACGGCAGTAATACGATTATGATCTACATTGGCTAAAAAATTGTCTAAACCACCAAGCTCACTAAAGCCGTAAAAAAGACATATAATTATACCAATAAACAAAATACTCATTTGTATAACATCTCCCCAAATAACAGCTTTCATACCTCCTTGAAAAGAATAAATCATAGTGATAACTCCAATAATCAAAACCGATATCCAAAAATCCAATTGAATAGTAGCCTGTAGAATTAACGCCATGGTATACACCATTACGCCTGTGGCCACTGACCTACTTATCTGAAAAACAAAACTGATCAATAAACGAGATGAGGCATCAAAACGTGTTTCCAAATATTCATAAACACTAACAATCCCAGATTTATAAAGTGTTGGTAATACCGCCACTAACAAAAATGCCATAGCCAATGGCACTCCTAATTCATAGGTAAGCCATTGCATACCACCTCCATCCTTAAGACCTACAAATGCGGGAGCAGAAATAAAACTAATTGCCGAAAGCTGCGTTGCCATGGCGGAAAGACTCAGTGGTAACCAAGATGTTTTTCTTCCCCCTAAGAAATAATCACCTCCTGAACTGTTTTCTTTAAAAAGAAAACCAAGCCCCAAAAAACCTACGAGGTAAAAAACGATTATGATATAATCCAAATAATTCATGAGTGTATATACTTTTGGTTTGGTACCTTATATTTTTATTCCAATTCTATCAATATATTTTACTGCCTAGTTGTTATGCAACTATTTACAACTGCAAAATATAGAAGAAATACCTTACAAATATTAAATTATAGACTCAAACGGCGGAAATTGAACAACACATTACAATTTACCGCCATTTTGAGTCAAAATGAGAATTGAACAGCTCAACAACTAGCAACTAATTAACGCTAACCAACTGGGCTGGTTATACGAACACTTAGAAATCCTAATCCTCACAAAAACGTATTTGACCTAACCCTTTAGCAGGTCTATTATAAGTGCTGCACTCCATGAGAAGTTGTCGCCTCCATAACCTGTTGATTTTTCGTCGCCGGTATCCTTCCTACAATCAAAATATTCAAAAAAGCCGTATCTCTCGATCAACTCGATACTATCTTTTCTAATTTGCGACGCCATATTTGTAAAGCCATAGTTTTTAAGCCCTATATAAAGCATCCAATTCATATTAATCCAAACCGGACCTCTCCAGTACTTTCTAGGATTAAAACGTTCATCTGTTGGATCAAAGGAAGCGCATAAATATTTATCCTCACCGCCAAATTTATCCATCATAGTTTGTACTAAAGTCTTAGCTCTTTCTGCATTTGGAATATTAGCGAAAAAAGGAGAAAATGATGAAGAAGTAATATGGCGTATGGCTCTTTCATTTCTTAAATCATAGTGTACATAAGCTCCTAATTCTGAATCAAATAATTTTTCATTGAAGCATTTAATACTCTTTGACTGCCAATTAAGGAGTCTCTTTATTTTATCCTCGTTTCCCCCAATTAATCCATATAAATTAATTAATGCTTGGTTTGACTTTATGAGCATGGCATTGAATAAAGGATCTTGCACCAAGAAGGGGGAAAGTTCGGCTATCTTGGCATCATCATAATTGTTTTGCTTGGCAATATCTATGATATATAAATAGTGGTCATATTCTCTCTTAGAAGGCCGTTGAGATGCATCTACATGGGTCGTATCTTTTCGCTCAAAAGTATATTCTGGCGGATTCATGGTATTCCAAATATCATCCCATACCGGTGAATTGTCCGTACCAGATTCCCAGTTGTGATAAATATATACCAGACCTTCGTTTTGAGGATCACGGTTTTCATAGAAATAAACATGGTTATCATACACTTTATCTATCTGCTCTTCAATAAAGTTGAGCATATCTTCTTTATCATCTACAATATTGAGCATATCCTGTAGAATAAACCCAGTAACAGGGGGTTGGGTCATGCCTGTAGACTTATATTTCTTTGAAGAAAGCGGATGCAAATCCGACCTATGAAAATCATGGCCCGGAAAATAGGAATCATCATCCGTATGAAAAACAATGTGTGGTATAAAACCATTATCCCATTGCGCATTCAACAAAGTCTCTATTTCTTTTTTTGCGTGATCTGTATTATAATGAGCAAGGCCTATTGCAATAAAACCACTATCCCATTTCCATTGAAACGGATAAAGACCTTTACTAGGAATAGTAAAACCTCCTTCTTGAAAATTGGCATCTAAAACGTCTTTTGCCCTATTGATTATATCTTCTTTCATAATATACTTAAGGATAAATCACATTGGCAGCAAGCCACCACCAATGTGTATTTAATTAAAAACTGATTAAACTGAACTTTAACTAACTCCAAATCGTTTTTAGAAGTTGAAAGTCGCTGTCAAGAAAAACCTTCTGGGAAGGATAGGACGACCTACAAAGAACTCAGATTCGCTCTGTCCGGCTGCACCCGCTCTTGGGTTACCTTCTGTAATACCATCACTATCAAAAAGATTGAAGACGGAAAAACCAAGACGAACGCTCTGGTTTTCTTCTGGCGTACCAAAAGTATAACCTGCACCTAACCTACCGATTGGAATGGCGTCCAATTCTATATCATTTACATCAGAAGAGAATTTACTACCCGTGTAGTTGAAACCAAAATTAGCATCGAACTTACTGTTATCGTAATAAGCCCCCAGTGAACCTAAAAAGTTAGGCTGTCTTGCCAATTCATTGCCCACGTTAGCCTCGGAAGAAGTCCCGTTCACCAAATCAAAATCTGTGTTTTTAGTAATTTCATGACCTTGGTAAGTAACCGTACCACGAAGATTAAAATTGCTAGCTACGCGATAGTCACCAGTAGCTTCCAAACCTATAGTTCTAGTATCCTGCTCAGAACGGGTCTCATCAATTAACTGACCACCAACAATAGCTTGCTGTATTTTAATTCTGTCTTTTAAAGCTACATAATAAGCAGCAACAGATCCAGAGAATTTAGAAGAACCAAATTTAGCCCCGGCTTCAAATTGAATAATATTTTCAGGATCATAAGCATTTTCAGAAATACCTGCTACCGGAGCAAAACCTCTAATTTGTGGAAAGAAATATCCTTTGGAAAAGTTAGCATATAAATTGGTTACATCGCTCAATTCATAAAGACCTGCAAAAGAAACTGCCCATCCAGATGCTTCTATAGAAGATCTAATGAAACTACCGTCTGCAGTTTGCACATCGCTCAATGCCGTAGTCAACTCTGGGTTATCATAAACTGTTGCACTAGATATTCCACCTTTGGCATTTTCACCATCTGTATGTTCATATCTAAAACCAACGTCAAAACGCCATCTATCAAAAATCATCTCGTCCGTTAAGTAGAAGGCTAACCTGTTTTGAGACAAGAAGTTATTTGAAGTTTGACCGATACGGTTGTACAAACCACCTTCTGAATATACGACATTATTTCCTCCAGCATCTGCATAATTCAAGTTCACCAATCTTGGTGCATTGTTGAATTCAGATAAAACACGATATTGGTAGTTAACATCTTCAGCCTCCGTACGTGCTATAAAAGTACCCAAGGTTACGTTATGACTCCCGCCATTCATAGTTTCAATAGACTTAGTCAAGGATGCCTCTCCTGAGTAATCGGTCATTGGTCTTAAACGGTCTACGTGAAGGTTATCTATAACCAGATCAGATCCATTTATCTGGGAATTAGGATTTCCGCTCTGATAGCGAGCTGTGTACCCTTGATTGTCAGGAGCTATACTAGCTACATAATTATCTAATGTAATAGGGTTTCCGTTGTCTCCGTTTCCTCCAACATACAAAGCAAAGTTGTGCTTGTAGTTAGCATATTTTACTTTGGACTTAAACCTAAGGTCATCTGCAAATCTATAGTCAAAATCAGCTAAAAGATAACCGCCGGTCGTAGAAACTCCATCTGCAATTGGACTGTTATAGGTACCACCTGGCGTAAGGAAAGAAGTATTTGCCAATTCCCCTGTCAATAACTGCTCTACCGGTTCTCCATCATTTCCCGCTAAACGCTCTCTGCTTCCACCTGATAAAGGAATAGGAAGGTAGAACTGTGCCTTATCATTTATAAACTGACCATGTACGGTAAACGTTCCTTTATCAAACTTTTTCTTGATATTAGCCCTGAACTGTACCCCTTTTGTAGGCAAACCTGTATCTATTGGGCCACGGTCATGTCTTACAAAACCAGTAAACGCATAGTAGGTATTAGAATCTTCACCACCCAATTGGCCACCTGTATAGAAATCTGTTTTTAAACGCCCCATATTGGCAACTTCAAGGTTTATAACGTTACCAGGATTGGTGTCTCCCGTTTTACTTGTATAATTAATGATACCCGCTACAGAACCTGCACCGTATAAGATGGCAGAACCACCACGAACAAATTCCACTCCTTTAAAGCCAATATCGGGTCTGGCATAAACATCATGAGCAGAAGAGTTAAGACCAAACGTACTCATTAATGGCATCCCATCGTATTGTAACGGGTTGAACACATATTGACCACCAGAAGGAAGACCTCTTACGAATACATTAGTAGCCGTTTCACCACCACCACCTTCAGCGGTAATACCTGGTACACTTCTTAAAATATCTGCCTGACTGTTAGCCGATAGTTTGGTAATCTCTTTCATCTTTACCGAACTAATAGATAAAGGTGCCTGTTTCTGAGACCTGAACGTACTGGAAGCAGTCAAAACTACCTCATCCAATTGCTGACCACCTTCTTGTAGGACAAAATCTACCGTTATATCCGTACCAGTCAAATCTACTTGCTTATCTAGGGTAGTAAAACCTAGATATGATGTTCTTAATATTTGGCTGCCTTCCAGGTCTGTTGAGAATGTGTAATTACCATCAAAGTCAGATGTGGTACCAGAAGTACTCCCTGCTATTATAATATTCGCTCCCGGTATAGGTTCCCCGGCACTGTCCGTAATGGTACCGGAAATTCCAGTCTGGGCAAATGCTCCAGTACTTAAAAGAAGACCGATTACCGCAAAAATAACTTTCTTCATAATTGTAGTTTTTAAATGTTGAGTGAACTTGAGTTATTATTAATTTGTTAATACAGGACCAAAACTATCGGAATATCATATTATTTCGACAAAAAAATTGCAAATTTGATATGCAAACGTTACCGCAAACGTTTACAATTCCTAATTTTATCATAAATAAATTTGCATTGTACTGAAAATCAACACCTTTTTTAAATTATGAGCAAGAAGCACAACACCACATTAAAGGATTTAGCCAGAGAATTAAACCTTTCAATATCCACGGTTTCCAGAGCGCTCAATGACCACCCTGATATAAATGCAACTACAAAACAAAATGTTAATAATCTGGCCCGACAAATGAACTATTCCCCTAATTTGTTCGCTAGAAGTTTTAGGTCTCAAAAGACCAATATTATTGGTGTTGTGGTTCCTAACATTTCCCATTACTTCACATCTACCATCCTAAAAGGAATTTTAGAAGAAGCAGAGATACTAGGATATCGGGTAATTATCTCTGAATCTAACAATAGCGAAACCAAACAAACAGAAATGTTGAATACCATGACCCAATTTGGGGTAGATGGTATTTTAATGTCACTTACTAAAAAAACTACGAAAATTGAAGATGTACTAAGAACCCTAAACCGTGTACCCATTGTATTGTTTGATAAGGTATCTCAGAAAATACCCTGCACCCAGATTGTTATTGATGAAGAAGAGGCTGCCTTTAATGCTGTAGAACACCTTATTGAACTGGGCAAGAAACGCATTGCCATCATCAAAGAAACTGAAAATTCATATAATTCAGAGAAACGATATGCCGGTTACATTAGAGCTTTGGAACACTACGGCCTTCGCATAAGAGAAAAGATTATTTTAAGTACAGAAGACATTTCACTTATTCATGGTAGGCGCCTCGCCAATATTCTCTTAAGTATGAAAAAACGGCCCGATGCTATTTTTGCCATTACGGATAATGCTGCTATTGGAGCCATTAAAGCCCTCAATAAATTCAAAGTGAAAATTCCTGAAGAGATAGCCGTCGTAGGTTTTAGTAATTCGGCAAACTCGAAAATCATTCAACCGGAATTAACCACTGTAGACCAGCCTGGTGATAAAATTGGCCGTACTTCCGTAAAATACCTTATTGATGAAATTGAAAATCCATCTAACGATGTCATTACTAAAACTGTTGAAATAAAAACCACATTAGTGGTCAGGGATTCCTCCTTAAGAGCGGAATAATGCATTATAAGAATTATCTACTGACAGGCTGTTGTCACCCTACAACTTTTTCTTTGTTCTTGGAAAAGACATCTTAACAGCTAAAAAAATGAAATTCCGATATTTTTCAGGTCAGTCTCTGAAGTTTTATCTTTGGAATATATACCGCACTCTTATGGGTTTGGACACCATTAACAGATTTGACCGCATAGTAGCTATATTAATTCAATTGCAATCAAAAAGAATAGTAAAGGCTCAAGAATTAGCTAATCGTTTTGAAGTTAGCCTGCGTACCATCTACCGAGATATTCGCTCCTTAGAAGCATCGGGCGTACCCATTATCAGTGAAGCTGGCGTAGGATATTCTATTATGGAAGGCTATCGTCTTCCTCCCGTAATGTTTACCCGTGAAGAAGCCGGAAGCTTTGTAGCTGCAGAAAAATTGATGCAAAAATTTACCGATACCTCACTAGGCTCTCACCATAAATCGGCAATGTATAAAGTAAAGTCGGTTTTAAAGGGAAAGGAAAAAGATTGGATTTCCACTTTGGAAGCACAAGTATTGATTGACCCATCTGAAACTCCCTTTGATGAAAATATTCCCAACGCTCTAGAGATTCTATTTGAAAGTATTGCAGATAAGAAACAGGTATTTCTAAAATATCATTCTCTAAATTCAGAAAAACCATCTGACCGTTTTATTGAACCTGTAGGACTTTTTCATGAGAACAACTTTTGGTATGTACTAAGCTATTGTCATATCAGAAACGATTACAGACAATTTAGAACGGATAGAATGTTGAGCATCACAAGAACGGACAAGCCTTTTACGCTAGAGCACGGAATGTTAGATGATCACTTAAATAATGGAGCCGACCAAGAGAAAACCAAAATCATTATTTCTGTTGACAAAAGTATTGCTCGTTATATTTCAGCAACAAGAAAGCAGTACGGATTTGTATCTCAAGATATCAAAAAAGACAAAGTTATAATGACCTTTATGACGCAAGATGTATTTCAAGCTTTTCCCAGATGGTATTTGATGTTTGGTGATTATGCCGAAATAATTGAACCAACAAGCTTAAAAGAAAGAGTTATTGAAATCCTTGACGAAACCAAAAACCGACTTAGGAATTGATTTAATGATCATCGGTTTTCGTTCAAGCCTTTTCTTACTACCTGCACAACGTACATTCCAAACCTATTTAAGCATCGTCAAAATCCGTCTACACTAGCAGCTTATGGAAAGAAGTACCTTCTTGTAACCCAGATTGAAGCTAAGACTCAATCAACAACATGTCAAAAAATTGTTATGTAAATAGAATTGACCTACAAATTTTCATGTGAAAACCTTATTTTAGCGCCACTCTTATAAAACTTAAAGACATGACCTTATTATTAATGGCCGCTGGTAGCGGTAGCCGATACGGAAAACTGAAACAATTTGATGATTTAGGCCCTAACGGCGAATTTTTGATGGAATTTGGTATTTATGATGCCCTTAAAAACGGTTTTGACCATATAGTCCTCATTACTAAAAAGGAAAATGTTTCTTTGGCCGAAGACCATTTGCGTCCTAAATTACCTGCCAACATTAAATTAGACGTTTTAGCTCAAGAAATTACAGATTTACCAGAAGGATGTTCTTTTTCAGGTGAGCGTAAAAAACCTTGGGGTACGGCACATGCAGTTTGGACCGCAAGAAACGTGATAAACGGACCATTTGCCGTTTTAAATGCAGATGATTTCTACGGACAATCAGCTTACGCTAACGCTGCTAATTTTGCACGTGAACATAATAATGACAATACTTTTGCCCTTGTGGGTTACACTTTAAAAAACACCTTGTCAGAACATGGTTCTGTATCTAGAGGGGTTTGCCAAGTAAATGGAGACGATTTAGTTTCTGTAGACGAGCGTTTAAAGCTTGAACCAAAAGACGGTAAAGTACTAGACCTTGATTCTGGCAACGAATATACAGGCGAAGAGCAAGTAAGTATGAACTTCTGGGTTTGTCAACCTTCAATTTTTGATAAAATCGAAAGTGAATTCAGAACTTTCCTTGCTGATGATAATCTAGCCACAACTAGTGAGCTTTACATTCCAAAGACAGTTCAGGAAATGTTACAGGCCGGCGAAATAAAAGTAAAAGTAGTACCATCTGGTGGTGATTGGTTTGGCGTAACTTATGCCAGTGATCGTGAGAAAGCGGTTGCCAACCTACAAGGTAAGACCGATGCGGGCAAGTACCCTTCTCCGCTTTGGCCAAAAAAATAATGAGTACGTATTCTAGCGAAGAACTTAATGAATTATTAGGGCACTTTTCATTGCCTCAAATGGAGTATTTGATCAAACCGTTAACAGACGGTTTGATCAATGATACCTTTTTGGTTTTTGATGCTGCCACCCCATTATACATCTTACAACGGGTAAACCATCTTGTCTTTACCGATGTAAAAGGGCTGATGAATAATATTCAACAAGCTTTTAAATATTTAAAGGGAGACGATTATACCAGAATAACTTTGGTGTCGCCAAAAACTGGAGGTAGTCATTATATCTCACCTATAGGCAACCATTGGCGGGTCATGACGTATATAAACGGCAGCACCGCTTATAACACTACAGAAGACAGCAATATTGCTTTTGAAGCCGGAAGAATAATCGCTAAATTTAACTCACTTTTGCAACAGGCGGATTTAGAAGATTATGTTGATACCATTCCTCGCTTTCATGACATTACTTTACGCCAAGACCAATATAAATCCGCTATAAAAACTGCACCTCCTGAGAAACTGGAGATTGCAGAAAAAGCGATTGTATTCACAAATGAGGTTTTAGAGAAATTAACAGCGTTAGATTTAAAGAACTTACCCGTAAGAGTTTGCCATAACGATACCAAATTGAACAATATTCTCTTTTCTAAAGAGACAAAAAAGGCCCTTTGTCTAATTGATTTGGATACACTTATGAAAGGTTATTTTCTCTATGATTTTGGCGATGCCGTACGCACTATAGCCAATACCGCTGCAGAAGATGAACAAAACCATAATAAGATTGTTTTTGACAAAAACCTATTTGAAGCTTTTATAGATGGCTTAGCGATCAATGGTTCATTTTTAACCAAAAACGAAGTTCAAATGCTACCTTGGGGTGCCGTTCTCATGCCTTTTCTGCATGGAATACGGGCTTTGACGGATTACCTCAATAACAATATATATTATAAAGTAGCTTACGAAAACCAAAACCTAGACCGTAGTTTAAGTCTATATAATTTTACTCAAAAAGCATTGAGCCATATAGATTATATGGAAAGTGTATTAAAAGAAAAACTGGGTTAAATTCAACAAACACCTATTCCTTCTAGAAAGATAAACTTCTAAAAACCAACATTAAAAGGTCATTTTTTATCATTACAATTCTGTTGTTTTTATAATTCCAATCCAAAACAAACCTAGAATAAAGAGCTAGTTAACCATCAACTAGTGTATTTTTACTACCTTGAAAATTAATTCCGAACACCCTGCAGGTAATAAATCGGTTTCTGGTTTTATGTCCAAAAAAGTTTGCTCAACATTTGTATGTCTTCTCTTCTTTCTCTGCCTTTTTGCTCAAGAAAGCGAACTTGAGTTCTCTCAAAATTATACAATTACCGATGGTTTAGCTCATAATGGAACGACTTCAATTCTAGAAGATTCAAGAGGTTACATATGGGTAGGTACCTTTGAAGGTCTTAACCGTTATGATGGCTATGAATTTAAGACTTTCAAGAACACACTGAGTCAAGACCTTTTTATAAGTAATCGTATTAGATCACTTAAAGAAGATACAAAAGGGAATATATGGATTGGTACGGATGAGGGTATCTCCCTATATAACTATGACCTAGAAGAGTTCAGCGACATTTATTCAAATCAACTCGCCAAAAAAGGAATTAAAGGGCCGGTCGTTAGGGATATTTCTATAAACAAAGACCAAGGCATTATTCTCTGTGCTACTGAAAAATATGGAATTCTAATATTTAACGATGATTATACCTTAAAAGACGAATATTCCCCCACGGCCTTTTATGAGAATGGGGCCGTTAAATTCTACAGCTCACTATCTATAGACAAAAGTACATACCTCTATGCTACATCCGTAGGCCTACTTTCTTTTAGCCTAAAAGACCATCAATTTACTAAAGTAGTTTCCAATGAAATAAATAATTGCGAGTCTTTGCTGCGTATTAACGCATCTACTTTTTTGGCAACACTTAAATCTGGCTTCGCAATACTTTCTTATCAAAAGAAAGGTGCCAATTATGACTACCGAGTCGTTAAGAATAACCTTTTACCCTCACAAAACTTCAACAGCTCTGCTTTTGACCACGAAAACAATCTCTGGCTTGGCACTTTGAACAACGGAGCTGTTCGCATTAATGATATTAATACCCTTTATAAGAACACAGACATAGATTATTCATTATTTAAATTCCAGAACAGGCAACTTCGCATAAGCTGTTTTAACACTACCTCCAATAACCGGTTTTGGGTGGGTTCTTTTGACAAAGGTATTTTTCGTTTGGATATTAAAAAAAATCCATTCAAAGAATTTGACGGACAAAGTCCTTACCAATTTGGTGTAAGTGATCGACATTTAATTCATATAGCCCCATTGGACGATCACAGGACTTATTTGACCAAAAACCAAGGAGGCTTGGCTCTTTTCAATTCAGAAACGTCTCAATTTGACCCATTACCTTCTGTTTTTTCAGATAAATATGCTTCACGAATTTCGTCGGTGTATATTGATAAAAGAAAAAGAACCTGGTTTATGGTACGAGAAAAGGGTTACTTTAGGTTAAATCCGGGAGAGAAAAACCCCCTACCCATTAATATTAGCTCGCTCCCTGAATTTTCAGGGATAGAATCTTATAAAATAACAGAAGACAAAAAGGGGAACCTCTGGCTTGGTTCCAGAAGAGGTGTTTATAAGATTTCGGTAGATAAAAAAGGTAACGTCACCAGAATAGAAGCCCTGAACGACAATCCGTATTTTGATAATTTTAAAATGATACTGGCCCGTTATGTATATGCAGACCCTGAGCATGATTTTATATGGGTGGGCACAGCGGAAGACGGTCTTTTTAGAATTAATATTAAAGATGACCCTTTATTAAAACATGCAAAAATCAAGCACCTCCGGATGGACAAGAAGGAAGGAGGTCTACCAAATAATTTTGTTTCTGCCATAACAAGAACACCAGATGGGAATTTATGGATAGGAACAGAAGGGGCAGGAATCTGCAAAGTAGAAAATAGTGAAAATGAACCTATTTTCATCCCTTTTTCCGAAAAAGATGGACTTTCCAACAACGTTGTAAAAAGTATTAACATTGACAATGAAGGCAACCTTTGGATTGCTACAAATGTAGGCCTAAATAAATTTTACCCTAAAGAAAAAAAGTTCAGGAAATTCGGCAAAGAGGATGGACTCCCCTTTGAAGATTTTTGGTACGCTTCCTCTTACTTAAAAAATGGCACTTTGGTATTGGCTGGTCTTGAGGGCTTCTCCTACTTTAAACCAGAATCAATCACCGACTACGAACCACTGCCCACTTTACATTTTGGAGATTTCAAAATATTCAACAAAACTGTTTTTCCTCAGGATACGGTCAACAAAAGGGTGTTGCTTTCCGAACGGCTACATGATGGCCAAAAGTTAAAATTAAGATACGATGAAAATGTTTTTACAGTAGAAGCTTTATCCCTGCATTTTGCTTCCACAGAAAATCACTTTCTAAAATACAGGCTATTACCCGTAGACCAGAATTGGCTACAGACCACCTCCGATCAACGCATGATCAACTATAATGGTTTACAGCCCGGAACCTATTCATTAGAGGTAGCAGCATCAAACTCCATTGGAGAGTGGACCGCTCCCAAAACCCTTAGCATAGTTATTTCCCCTCCATTTTGGAAAACTCCCTTGGCCTATATTCTTTATGCTTTGGCTTTCTTTTTAATTCTGGGTATTGTGCTCTATAACATTATAAAAGTACAATCGTTGCGCTACAACATTCAATTGGAGCAAATAGAAAAAGACAAAGTAAAAGAAGTTAACGCGGCCAAACTTCGGTTTTTTGCAAACATTTCCCATGAACTAAAAACACCGCTCAATCTTATTTCTAGTCCAGTTAAACTATTGTCCGAGCGCTACAAAGACAATATAGATTCTCAGGAAAAGCTGAATATCGTGGCCCGCCAGTCCAAAAAAATAGGACAGCTTATAGACCAAATTCATGATTTTGAGCGGGTAGATGCCAACTTAATGGAGATGAACTATTCAAGATTTTATTTTGATGAGTTCATAGAAAGCCTAGTTCCCGATTTTCATTACCTAGCCTACAACAGTCACAAAAGATTGGAAGTTGTTTCTAAAAATTCAAATATTGTAGTCTCCGCAGACCGCGACAAGCTAGAAAAAGTATTCAATAACCTTTTAAGTAATGCCTTTAAATATACCGGTGTCAATGATGTTATTACAATTACCTATGTAAGTGATGACAAAGACCTTCTTGTATCAGTAACCGATTCGGGAAGAGGTATTCATGATGATGATCTACCCCATATTTTTGAAAGGTTCTATCAATCCCGAAAAAGAGAGAGCATACATTCTACAGGTTCCGGCATAGGGCTCGCTTTTTCCAAAAAATTGGTAGAAATGCATTATGGTTATCTGGAAGCTTTTAGTGAAATAGGAGTTGGCACAACTATAACGGTACGTCTACCGGTGGTAAAAAAAGAATCTGCGGACGACCAAGCTTCCAAGGAGAATGCCATCATAACGGCCGAAAATGAGGTGTCAGATGCAGAAACTACGATAGCAAAGACTGAAATTTCCAAAATTAAAACAAGCGGTGACCACTCAGAAAATCTTATTTTTTATGTGGAGGATGTACTAGATATGCGGCTCTACGTATCTAAAGTGCTTTCTAAATTCTTTAAGGTCAAAACATTTACCAACGGAAGGGAATGCCTAGATGCCATGGAAGACCAATGGCCAGATTTGGTCATAAGTGATATTCAAATGCCGGTCATAAACGGATTGGAACTTTGCAAACGTATTAAGGCAGATATAAAAACAAGTCATATTCCGGTTATATTACTTACCGCGTTAGATGATATTGAAAATCAGATTCAAGGTATTAAAGATGGTGCGGATGCCTACATTAAAAAACCTTTTGATGCCCGCCAGTTGGTAGCTCGAACGGAAGCCCTGCTGGAAAATAAAAAACGATTACGGGAACGTTTCAAAATTGGTATTCCGCTTATTAAGGACAACAACCTCAACATTAGAAACGATAATGCGTTTCTTGAAAAGCTATATCATCTCATGGCCGAAAATCTAGATAATCAAAATCTAGATATGGACCAATTTGCACGTCAATTGTACCTCAACCGTACACACTTCTACCAAAAAGTAAAAGCCTTAACGGATAAAACCCCGTTTGAAATGCTGAAAATGTACCGCTTAAAAAAAGCGGCAGAGTTACTTGTACAACAACCAGATCTATCCGTAAATGAAGTCTACACCATGACCGGATTTAAAAGCCGAACGCATTTTAGCAAGCTCTTTAAAGAAATGTACCATACTACTCCTGGGAAATATACAGCTCAAAGCAAAGACAGGAATTCTTTATAAAAGAATCTTTTATTAGTTCAAAGGATATTCGACAATAAGCGTTCAAGTTCACTTATGAATTAAAGAATACATATTTTGTACGTATAGAGACATCGTTTTCCTCCAGAAAAATATCTTTGAACTTAGTGACAAAAGGCATAACTTAATTTTAAAAGGAGTTATGGCCTAAAAAAATCAAATCACTATTATCAAAAAGTCAGGATTATGATAACATATGCTTTTCAAATTTTTCAATCCATTCTGAAATTCGGTTTGGTAGGAGTGCTATCACTTTGCACAAACCCTAACAATCAAAAGCCAGTTACAAAAACGGAACGTCCAAACATTCTGTTCTGTATTGCCGATGATGCTTCCATGAAAAGTTTTGGTGCCTATGGAGATACATTCATTAATACACCTGCAATAGACAATTTGGCCAAAGAAGGTGTCGTGTTTCAGAATGCATATAACGGAAATCCAAAATGCTCACCTGCACGAGCTTGTATCTTAACAGGCAAGTACAGTTGGCAGTTAAAAGAAGCGGCCGACCATAACGGTCGGTTTCCTCTTGAATTTAAAACCTATCCACAGTTATTAGCTAAAAAGGGGTATCGTGTTGGCTACACGGGCAAAGGTTGGGGACCCGGCGTGTATGACACCAAAGACAATCCTGCGGGGCCGCAACATAACGCTATCAAACTAGAACCGCCTTATAAGGGCATTACAGATGTGGATTATGCAGCAAATTTCGAGGCCTTTCTAAACGACAACCCAAAAGATACACCGTTTTGTTTTTGGTTGGGCGCAAAAGAACCACATCGCTTTTATGAATTGGACTCATGGAAAAAAGACGGAAGAGAATTAAAGGAAGCCAGTGTACCTGCATTTTATCCTGATAATGAAGTGGTCCGTGGTGATTTACTGGACTACGCCATTGAAGTAGAGTGGTTCGACACCCATGTGGGCAAGGCCATTCAGGCTTTAGAAGAAAAGGGATTATTAGAGAATACATTGGTAGTAATTACCTCCGATCATGGCATGCCTTTCCCAAGAGTTAAAGGTCAGATTTATGAAGAAGGTTTTCATGTTCCACTCGTTGCCTATTGGAAAGGAAAAATTGTTTCCGGTCGTACGGTGAGCGACTTTGTAAGTTTCTCTGATTTGGCGCCAACGTTTATGGAAGTTGCTGGTGAAACACCAACTAAACAGATGACGGGAGGTAGCATCATCAAACAACTTTTTACTCCAGAATCAGGTAGGATTGATGCTAGTCGCGACCATGTCCTTTTAGGAAAAGAACGTCACGATGTTGGTCGCTCCAATGAAGATGGCACAGACTTAGCCTATCCTGTTAGAGCTATTAGAAACGACTATCTTCTGTACGTTCACAATATTAAACCAGAAAGATGGCCCGTTGGTAATCCGGAATTCGGTTTTATGAATACGGATGGTTCACCAACAAAGAGTTACCTCACCAACCTAAAACCTGAAGACGAGGAGTATCATTATTTTGAAATGAATTTTGATAAGAAACCGGAAAATGAACTTTACAATATCCAGAAAGACCCGCATTGCATTACTAATTTGGCCGAAAAACCTGAGTACGCATCTGTAATTAAAACGCTTCGTACTCAAATGGAAACTGAATTAATTGCGCAAGGAGACCCAAGAACACTGGGTAATGGCGACATCTTTGACAATTACATTTACTATGGCAAAAGACTGGATTATAAAACAGGCAAACGGATATCACCCCTCAAATACGAGAAACAAACCGAATAGTTAAAATGCATGAAAAAGAACATTCTATACTTTCTACTTTTATTTTTTTACCCATTGGCTTCTATTTTGGCCCAACAAAAGCCCAATATCATTTTTATATTGGTAGATGACCTTGGTTATGCCGATGTTGGTTTTAACGGCTCCAAATATTTCGAAACCCCTTCACTAGATGCTTTATCCAAAGAAAGTTTGATTTTTGATAATGCCTATATGTATCCCACCTGTTCCCCATCAAGAGCAGCTCTTTTCACCGGAAAACAATCGTTTAGAACTGGAGTGTACACGGTTCCTGTTTTAGAAAAAGGAGATGCCCACGAGAACATTTTTTCTAGATGGACCGTTGGCAAAGAACACTCAATTTATGCCAAACCCCTTGCCGAGAATGGATACAAGTCTATTCACTTGGGTAAATGGCATATTGTTGGCCCGTTTCCTGAAAAAGAACTGGCCATGAGCTGGCCCATTCAACAAAGATTAGACCAGCCACAGGCGGGAGATTTCACATGGTTAGAAAATCACAAGACACCAGCCGTAAAGCAATACTACCCGGAAGGTAGAGGATTTATTAAAAATGTGGGTGGCACGTTCCGTGGCGACCCTGCTTTAGAAGAAGGAGGTTATAAAAGTGAAACAGGCGGGTATCGTGCACCATTCAGCAATCCATTTGTAGAACCAAAACCTGATGATGAATGGTTAACGGACCGGTTAGCCAATGATGCTATTGACTTTATGGATGAGCATAAGAGCAGCCCTTTTCTAGTTAATCTTCATTTCTATGCGGTACATCGTCCTATAAAAAACAGAAACGACGAGCTTTTTGAGAAATACATGAATAAAGCTGGAGACCCTGAATTAGGACAAGGCGTGGGTAAAAAGAAAGAGCGTATGGCCAGTTATGCCACCATGGTGCAGTCTATGGATGAGAATATTGGCAAAATTACGGCCTACCTCAAGGAAAATAACTTAGAGGAAAACACTATGATCATAGTCACCTCGGATAATGGTTATCACCCTATTGCTTCAGAGAATTTAAAGATGAGAGGTGCCAAAGGCGAAATTTATGAAGGTGGCATCAAAGTTCCCGCCTTAATCCATTGGCCCGGTAAAGTGAAGGCCCGAAGAACGGACATGCCAATTTCGGTTTTAGACTATTTCCCTACGATGATGGATGTAGCCCAAATTGATTACAAAAGTCAGCTTGACGGAAACGCTCTTACTCCCCTATTTCAAGGGGATACTAAACTTTTTAAAGAACGCCCATTGTTCTGGCATCTGGCCAGCCAATACAAAAACGGAACGTGTTCCGTAATAAGAAAAGGAGATTATAAATTGATTCAATTTTTAGCCGATGGAAAACTCGAACTCTACAACTTAAAAAGCGACCCTCTAGAGGCCAATAATTTAGCTGAAACGCAAACAAAAACAACCCAAAAACTACTTAAAGAATTAGTGACTTGGCGCATAAAAAATAAAGTGCCTCTACCCCCAAATTCCAGTCTCTCTAAGTAATATGAATCAATTTAACGGCTACACCATGCGCACCTCTAGACTCCTCACAACTTTAGTCCTAATTCTTTTAATAACCCCCTCATGTTGGACGCAAGAGAAATCGACTAAAAAACCCAACGTAGTTTTAATTTATGCTGATGATTTGGGAAGAGGTATGCTTGGTTCCTATGGTCAAAAAATGTTGACCACACCCAATATTGATAGATTAGCTTCAGAAGGTATGCAATTTGAAAGAGCCTATGGCGCTATGTACTGTGCTCCAGCAAGAGCAAGTCTGCTGACTGGCATGCATGACTGCCATGGTGGTGATGCTATGACTATTGTAAAAGCGGGTATTTACAAACAATTGGACAATGGCCTCACTTTTGATGAAATTAAAGATAAAATTCACGAAGTAGCATTACCTGCTGAAAAAGACGAAGTGTTTTTAGGAGAAGTAGCTCAAAGAGCGGGTTATACCACAGGGCAATTTGGGAAGCTAGAATGGGGTTTTGCCACCACTCCCGAACGTATGGAGCGCCATGGTTGGGACCATCATTTTGGGTACTACGACCACGTGCGCTGCCATGGCTTCTACCCTCCTTTTCTTTTTGAAGACGGGAAAAAAATAGATATCCCAGGAAACACACATATAGATTGTGCCAAAACCACGGAATATGACTCCCCAGAAAATTATGCTACTCGTTGGAACATGGAGGGCAAAGCGGTGTATTCCGAGCATATATTAATGGATAAAATGTTGGCTTTTATGGATGACAATAATCCAAAAAAAACCGATAAACCTTTCTTTCTCTATTTCCCCACACAGTTACCTCACGGACCAACTATGGTTCCTGAAGTACATCCCGAACTAGCGAACAATACCAATCTAACACAATGGGAAAAGGAATATGCTTCCATGGTAAAAATGTTAGATGATGATGTGGGCCGTATTTATGACAAACTAGAAGAAATGGGAATTTTGGAGAATACCATCATCGTCTTTACATCAGACAATGGGCACGAAATTTATTATCCTGAAGAAGGTCGCACCTCCAAAAACAACGTGAATGTAAAAGGAGAGGAGTTTGATAATATTACAACTCGCTTCAATAGTAAGGCCATAGGTGATATTTTTGATGGCAACGACGGCATGTCCGGTAAAAAGCGGGACAACTGGGAAGGTGGCGTACGTGTTCCGCTATTCTGGTATTGGAAAAACCATATAAAAGCCGGTGCAGTTTCAGACCAAATGGTCAGTAATTATGATTTTTTAAATACCCTTGCGGAAATTGTAGGCACACCACAAGTAAAAGAAAAAGATGGTATTTCTTATGCCAAAGTTCTATTTGGTGGCAAACCAAAACTGCGTGAATACACCATTTACTCTTCAAAAATGGGTCCCGCTTTAGTTACCCAAGAAGGTTGGAAGCTGAGGTACTATCTTAAAGAAAACGTTTTTCAACTCTACTATCTGCCTGAGGATTACGAAGAAATAAATGATTTAGCTAAAGAACATCCTGAAAAGACGGAAAACCTAAAAGCAATTCTCTATGAAGAATGCAATGGAAATTGGGAAAATGGACTTGGCCCAATTCAAATAAGAATCTAAATAAATTGGAGCTATGATCGAAAAAACATTCAGATGTAATTATATTTTGCTTCTTTTAATACTGTTTGCTTTTACATTTTCTGCAAATGCTCAATCTGATTTAATAGAAAATCCTGCGGCTACGTCTGTACAACGTGATGGGGACTGGTGGAACAACAGGCACAAGACCATCGTAGACAGACTTGATTCTAATCCTGAATTGATATTAGTTGGAAACTCCATTTTTCACACCTTGGAAGAAGAAGACCGCAAAGAAGTTTGGACTAAATACCTAGACCGATACCGTACTGTAGACATGGGTATTAGCGGTGACCGAACCGAGAATGTTATCTGGCGTATTGAAAATGGAACCTTAGAAGGTATAAATCCAAAAGTAGCCGTAGTTTTAATAGGAACCAACAATACAGATGGCAACCATTATTTAAACATAAGTACACCTGAAGAACTAGCCAATGGCATCTACAAAATATGTACCCTACTGAACCAAAAACTTCCTGATACCGAGATTCTGCTTATGGGTATTCTTCCTTACGGATACAAAGCCAATCACAGAGATAACATTAACAAAGCAACAAATAAACTGATTGCTTCCTTTCCAAAAAAGAATCCAAAAATTCACTACATCAACATTGGCTCTAAATACGTTGATGAAAATGGGAAAATCAAAAAAGAACTCATGCCTGATTACCTCCATCCCAATGCAGAAGGACATCTCTTAATGTTCGAGGCGCTTGATGCCGATATTCAAAAGTTAATGAAACAGTAAATGATTTAAAGCTCAACTTTTTACAGAACCAATACCAAATGAAACTCAATTATCTTCTTATAGCCCTTGTCTTTCTGAACCTCTCGCCTATATGCGCGCAGAAAACACCAGAACCTAAAACGAAGAAAAAGAAAGCCAGTGAAATGGTCATAGAAAGAGAACGACCTGCGGAATGGAGTAAGCTTGTTTTGGGTGGACGTTTTATGGACCGTTTTCTACCCATGCCCGATCTGGGAGGTATGACCTCCGGTACTTGGGGGGCACCCGGTGTAACCCCCAGAGATATCAACAATGGGGTGGAGAGTCCGCTTTGGTCTTATTGGGGCGGAAATACCCTATTGGAGCAGGAAGATGGCAAGTATCATCTCTTTGTCTGCCGATGGCCCGAAAATGCAGAGAAAGGCCATATGGCTTATCATGACAGCCGGGTTGTTCATGGGGTTTCAAAATCTCCTTTCGGCCCTTTCAGAATTGCCCGAGAAGTTGGTCATGGACACAACCCTACTTGGTATAAAACGAAGAAAGGTAGATACGTTCTTTATGTCATTGACAAGTATTATGTTGCGCAACATATTAATGGTCCATGGAAAGAAGGGCAATTTGAGTTTGACAAGCGAGATAGAGAAACCTCTAGCGCCCATAATTTTATGCACAACTGCACTTTCGCTCAACGTGAAGACGGCACATTTTTAATGGTGAATAGGCATGGGTATTCATGGTTTAGTAAAGATGGTCTCACCACATGGAATATGGTTGGGGAGAAATCTGGGTATCCGCCAGTAGAAGGCAAATATGAAGATCCTGTTATTTGGAAAGACAACATACAATACCACATGATCGTAAACGATTGGCTGGGCAGAATTGCTTGGTACTTGCGTTCAAAAGATGGTGTAGATTGGAAGGTAGAACCGGGTGAAGCTTATGTACCGGGAATCTCAATTCATGAAAACGGCAAAAAAGAAGACTGGCACAAATATGAACGTATCCGAATGCTACAAGATGAAAAAGGGCGAGCTATTGCCGCCAACTTTGCCGTTATTGACACTTTAAAATACGAAGACCTGCCCAATGACAACCACAGTTCCAAACTAATTGTCGTTCCATTGATAAAGGATAAGTTACTAACCCTCTTGAACGAGAATAAAATCTCTCCAAAAACAAAAGAGATTCGAGTAAAAATAGAAGCTGAAAGCGATTTTAATCCACAAACAGATATAGACTTAAACTCATTACGTTTTGGGGCTTCAGAAAAAGTAAACTTCGGAAATGGAAGTAAAATAACACGAACCGAAAAACTGGGCAAGGACCTCATTCTCATTTTCAATGGAAAAGGCAATGGGCTCACGGAAGACAACTTTGCCGGAAAACTAATTGGTAAAGACAAAAACGGAAAATTACTTTTTGGATACACCCGTTTGCCGGAAGTTGAATACGTCCAACCCATTCTCTCCGCCAGAGCTCCAACCTTTACAAAAACATCAGAAGGTTATACCGTTGAAGTGAAAGTAGAAAACTTTGGCCAAGTTGCCTCTACGGAGACGGAAATCAATATTACCCTACTAGAGAATGGGAACGAGAAGAATTTGGCATCGGGAAAGGTTCGACCTTTAAAACCGTTTCAAGAAGTAATGGTATCTCTTCCCTGTACAATAAAACTACAAAAAGGGAGTACCTATACTTTAAAAAGCACCCTTCTACCCCAAGGTGACCAACCTGTAAATTTTACCAAAACCATTACCCTACAAGAATAATATCAACATGAGCAACAGAAGGAATTTTATAAAAAAGGCAGGTATGGGCGCCGCCCTAGCAGGAGTTTCAGGTCCGTTAGCAGTACATGCCGCTTCCTCTCATTTTGAGGTATCCAATAAAACGGGTAAAAATGAAGGTGAACAAATAAAAATAAAAGTTACAAAACCCCTATTTTGCCCGTACCATAGTATTGGCGATGGAGCACTAAAAGGTGGTGATGCCTATTACTTTCAAAGTGATGCTTTTTCCCACAATCCATTTACTATTCCGGCCAGTGGCATGAGCGGTTCGCCCGTAATTCGTGATGCTGCAGGTAAATTCGTTGGCTTTATGACCACGTTTGGTTATGAAGATTCTACGTTTAGTTTTGATGGAAAGGAAACCTTGACCATCAATGTTCCCAATGGCCAAGAACTTTTTGTGGATGAAGGCGGAGATGGTGAAAAAGCCTGGAAGACCTACAACACCAAAATGATGGAACGGCTAAATATTCAGCCTTATAAAGTTTATCCTCATTTTTGGGCAGATGTGGAATATTGTACTTGGGTAGAACAGAAAATACAATCTAATGTTCCCAAAGGACATTTCAATATATTAAATCACGATTTTGTAGCGAAGTACTTAGATAAAATAGTTGAATACGGCTATCCTAAGGGAAAAATGACATTAGACCATGGTTGGGGACAATTTCCTGATGGCTCTCTAAATTCCGGTTATGGTTCCTGGAGTCCAGACCCCAAGAAATTTCCCGATTTCCATAAGACCATGGACCTTATTAATGAGAAAGGATTTACTCCAGGATTGTGGATTGGCTTCCCTAAAATTCATGCTGCTAGTACGGCTGCACAGAACAATCCTAATTTATTGGGTGCCTTCAGGGCCGAGGGCAAAACCCAATACGATAAAGGAGTACGCTGGCTGAACCCAAAATCCGATATTTTTGAATATGCCTCAGAAACCATCTATCGTTTTCATCAAATGGGGGTCCGAAAGTTTAAAATTGACATGTCATACAACACAAAATCAGACATGTTACACATACACAAAGAACTTTATAAAGCTGCAAAAGGTATTGACGAAACCATTGAAATGGAATTTCATGTGCCCGATATTTTCTTTACCAAGTTTACCGATGTTACCCGAACCAATGATGTTTGGCTCAATGATAAGTACGATTGGCCTGCCCGTGTAAAAACACATTATGAAATCTCATATAAATCTTCTCCGGGACGTGGTATCAATCTTGACCATATTGGTGGAAATGCCGAAAAAGACATTACGGAAGAAAAATACCTACAACACCTAGAAATGTTTAAATCTAAAATTGGCTATCCTTTGGTTTCAGTTCTACCACATCACATCAGTCAAAAATGTGTTGATGAAACAGGTGATTATTTATGGGATTATGAAAAAGGATTAAGAAATATCATTTCTGATTTTTACTAGTAAGCCCTGTAAAAGGCTAGTGATTTACAGAGAGAGACAAGAGATACACAGGTAAATACATCTTTTTAAGCTTTTTAAACTTCATTTGATGGTAGATTTAAATAGCGGTTTCTATGATTCACTGGTTTAAAAAAATTGGATTTTCTTTTTTACTCATTTTCCTTTTTACACTCGCATCTTGTGGTGGGAGTACCAAAAAAGAAAAAGTAGAAACTGTAGATAACCGTCCAAACGTTTTATGGATAACCATTGAAGACTGGAGTCCGGACTTATCCTGTTACGGCACAAAGGGTATCCACACACCTAATGTAGACCAATTGGCCGCAGAAGGTATTCGCTATAACAAGGCATTTACAACCTCACCGGTCTGCTCTACATCACGTTCAGCAATGATGACCGGTTTTCACCAAAACTATATTCGTGCCAACCAACATCGCGAACACAATAAACAGCCATTACCTCATGGTATAAAACCCATTCCTAAACTGTTTGAAGAGGCTGGCTATTTCACCACGTTAATGAGCTGGAAGACAGATATGAACTTTCTTCCTGACACCAAAGAAGAGCTTTTCATGAATACCAATGATTGGACGGACCGCAAGCCTGGCCAACCATTCTTTGCTAGAATTACCTTTGGAGGCACCCACCGTTCTTGGAACCGTGACCCACAAAGACCTATTGACATAAAAGATGTGGAGCGTCCTCCCTATTATGCAGACACTCCTTTTATACGTCGTGATTGGGCCAATGGTCTAGAGCAAATGCAATTAGTAGACCGTGAAGTAGGCGCCTTGCTAAAACGATTAGAAAACGAGGGATTGGCAAACAATACCATTGTCTTTTTTATTGGCGATCACGGCCGATGTCACATACGAGGCAAACAATTTTTGTACGATGGCGGTACCCGAATTCCTATGATTATGAGATGGCCAGGGAGAATTGAACCCAAACAAATAAGTGAAGATATGGTCATGTCTATTGATATTGATGCAACCATCCTTGAAGCCGCTGGCATTACCCCTCCGGTTCCACTTCACGGCAAAAACCTTTTAGGGGATGACATTAAAAACCGAAAATACACTTTTGCCGCCCGAGATAAAATGGACGAGACCCATGATGCCATGCGTTCCATTCGTTCTAAAGACTATAAGCTTATTCTGAATTTAATGCCCGAGAGGCCCTATTTGCAATACAACCAGTACAAAGAAAACGCATACCCCGTACTAGCAGAAATGGGCATTATGTACCTAAAAGGAGAACTTAATCCTGCACAAGCAGCCTTCTTTTCCCCCGTAAAACCTGAAATTGAGCTATATGATCTACGAAATGATACATATGAGGTAGACAATGTAGCAGATAACCCCGAATATAGCTCTGTGAAAAAAGAGCTACTGGCCGAACTTCAAAACTGGCGCACCAACGTCATTGAAGATGAAGGTGTGAGTGATGAATTTAGGGCCGTTGGCGTTTTTCCCGATAAGAATCCATTTTCAACAGTGGACGAATGGGTAGCCAAAAACCAAAAAAATTACGATTTCAACCGTATAGGCTGGCCTGCATGGTATCCTACAAAAACGCTTCAAGAATGGCAAAAGGCCCGCAACAAATGGGAACCTTACGCTATGAGAGGAGCTTCTGAAAATATACCTCGTCCTGAAATTGGCATTATCAAAAAGAAGAAAAAACAGAATTAAAGCCAAAATTCAGAATGACAACAAAAATTAAACTTGTACAAAAAGTAGCTATCGCCTTTATATTTTTTACGGGGATAACCGCATTACACGCTCAACTTAAACCGAAAAAATTTCAGCCCGAGTGGGAATCTATCCGAGAGGGCTATGAAATTCCCGAATGGTTCCGCGATGCTAAATTTGGCATCTTCCTTCACTGGGGACCTTATGCCGTACCCGCCTACAGTAGCGAAAAATACCCAAGAGGTATTTATGATAAAAAATGGTCAAAAGGAGGGAAAAAGCCATATACCTATCATCGTGAATATTATGGGGAACCTTCAAAATTCGGGTACAAAGATTTTATACCTGATTTTAAGGCAGAAAAATTTGATGCGGATGAGTGGGCTAAATTATTTAAAAATGCAGGGGCTCGTTATGTAGTGCCAGTTGCAGAGCATCATGACGGGTATGCTATGTACGCCTCCAACCACACCCGCTGGAACGTTAAAGATACAGGACCAAAGAAAGATGTAATGCGCATGTTGTCCGAAGCTGTAAAGAAAAACGATATGAAATTTGGGGTGTCTTCCCATTTTGCGCGCCACCGCGTATATTACCGTAAGGATGACCCAACTTGGGACACTAATGACCCTAGGTTTTATGACCTCTATGGTGAACCAATAGGTAATGACACCTTACCCACCAAAAAATTCCTAAATCTTTGGTGGAACCGTACTACGGATATCATTGACAACTATGAACCCGATTTATTATGGTTCGATTTTGGGTTGGACAAACCTGGATTTGAAGTCGTGCACAAAGAAATACTCGCTTATTATTACAACAAAGGTGAAGAATGGAACAAGGGTGTTGTTTTTCAAGATAAAAACATGAGAAACAAATCTTTTCCGGAAGACCTGATTGTATTGGATATTGAGCGTGGGCGCATGGATGGTATTTACAAATATCCTTGGCAAACGGATACATCTATCGGTAAAATTTCGTGGGGTTATGTCTCCAATGAAGAATACAAAACCTCTAACTACCTTCTAGACGAGTTGATAGATATAGTAAGTAAAAACGGCTGTTTGTTACTGAACATTGGACCAAAAGCAGATGGTACTATTCCTAATGAAGCAAAGAACATATTAAACGAAATGGGCAAATGGCTAAGCCTTAATGGCGAAGCTGTTTATGACACCAGACCTTGGACCATCTTTGGAGAAGGCCCTACCAAAGTAGAAACAGGACATCATTCCGAAAAAAACAATAAAGAATCCGGACCTGAAGACTTTAGGTTTACCACCAAAGACGGAATTCTCTATGCAACGGCTCTGGGTTGGCCTAAAGACGGGAAATTCAATATTAAATCGCTTGCAAAAAATAATCCGAACACATCAAAAAAAATAGCATCTGTAGAATTCATAAGCGGTAAAAACAGTATGAAGTGGAAACAAACTGGCAAAGGACTTTCTATTACCGTTACTGGTACAAAACCTTGCGAGGCCGCTTATGTCTTTCGGATAAAACTGAATTAAAAACAATCCAAACCTATTTTCAAAATATAGAAGATGAGCAAATTTTATTTTAACGAAGAGCAAAGTTCCTATGACGCTATTGTTGTGGGTACAGGTGTCAGCGGAGGCTGGGCTGCCAAAGAACTGTGTGAGAATGGGTTAAAGACCCTTATGCTGGAAAGAGGCAGAATGGTAGAGCACATTAAGGATTATACCACTGCCCACATGGACGACTGGGACTTTAAACATGGTATGGAACTCTCTATTGAAGAAAAGGCAAAAAGACCCAAACAAAGTAGAACTAATAAAGGAAAAAGTGCAGATTCATACAAGTGGTTCGTAAATGACTTGGACCACCCTTACAATGAGACCAAACCTTTTAATTGGATGCGCGGTTATCACGTTGGTGGCCGTTCCATAACCTGGGGTAGACACAGTTACCGTTGGAGTGAAATTGATTTTGAAGCAAACAAGAATGATGGTCATGGTGTTGATTGGCCTATTCGCTATAAAGATATTGCTCCATGGTATGATAAAGTAGAAACCTATATTGGAGTTTCTGGTGAAAAAATGGGGCTTAGACAATTGCCTGATGGGCAGTTTCTCCCAATGATGGAATTGAATTGTGTAGAGCAAAAATTTAGGGATAAAGTTTACGAAAATTTAGATGGACGAGTAGTTACTTCAGGTCGTATAGCCCACATAACAGGTGACAAAGAATTTGAAGGGCGCACCAAATGTCAGTTTAGGAACCGTTGTTCAAGAGGGTGTCCGTTTGGAGGATATTTCAGTAGTAACTCATCTACGTTACCAGCTGCGGAACGAACAGGTAATCTAACCCTAAGGCCTGATTCTATCGTAACCGAAGTAATTTACGACCCCGACACTAAAAAAGCTGCAGGGGTAAAAGTCATAGACCGCTTAACTAAGGAAGAATTTGTATTTAAGGCAAAGGTTATTTTCTTATGTGCATCGGCCATTGCATCGGCTTCTATTCTTATGCAATCAAAATCTGACCGTTTTCCTAATGGGATGGGTAATGATTCCGATCAATTGGGCCGTAACATCATGGACCATCATTTAGGAGCTGGCGCTAACGGAAAATTTGACGGTTTTGATGATAAATATTACAAGGGAAGAAGGCCTGGCGGTGTGTATATTCCTCGTTTTAAGAATATAGATGCTAAATCTAAGAGCAAGGATTACCTACGTGGTTTTGGATACCAAGGAGGTGCAAGCCGTAAAAACTGGAAAGATTCCGTTGCAGAACTTACGATGGGTGCAGAGCTTAAAGAAGCAATTCTAAAACCAGGTGGCTGGACCATGGGCGTAGGTGGTTTTGGTGAAATTCTACCTTACCAAGACAATCGTATGACCTTAGACTATGACAATTTAGATGGTTGGGGCCTACCAACGGTAACCTTTGATGCTGAAATACGCGACAACGAATTTAAAATGCGCGAAGACATCGTAGTTCAAGCGGCAGAAATGTTGAAGCAAGCAGGAGCTAGAGATATCAAAACTAACAACAGCTCCTATAATATTGGCCATGGTATTCACGAAATGGGAACCGCACGTATGGGTAGAGACCCAAAAACATCAGTACTTAATGGTCATAACCAAGTGCACGAAGTACCAAATGTATACGTTACTGATGGCGCCTTTATGGCATCATCAAGCTGTGTCAACCCTTCATTGACTTACATGGCTTTTTCTGCAAGAGCAGCCAATCACGCCGCACAAGAACTTAAAAAAGGAAATATATAATGGACAGGAGAAAAGCATTAATGCAGATAGGAATGTCTATGGGCTACGTAGTAGCCGTACCAACATTCATGAGTGTTTTACAAAGTTGTAACGATAGTAAAACCAACACTTGGACACCCCAATTTTTAACTCCAGATGAAGGCGTTGTACTAATTGGCCTAATCGACAGTATTCTTCCAAAAACGGATACCCTTTCAGCATCGGAAGTTAACGTTCATATTTTTTTGGACAGCTTTGCCAACGAAGTGATGCCTCCAAAACAGCAAGACCAATTTAAGGCTACCTTAAACCAACTAGCAGCCAATGCACTAGAAAGCTCCAAAAAAGAGCGGATAAGCGATCTTACCGCTACGGATCTTGCCCCTGAAATGAGAAAAGCATTGACCAATAAAAAAGCAAAGGGTGTACCCTTTGCCAAAAATATTCGTGATTTAACTATATGGGGGTATAAATGTACCGAGTATGTAGGCGAAGAGGTATTGGCCTATGATTCTATTCCTGGTCAATATATTCCATGCGGCGATTTAGATGAACTAACAGGAGGAAAAGCTTGGTCTATTTAAACCAAGCTTTAATCCACAAGAACCTACCAAACAAAGAGAACGAAAAATGAAAAGACGCAACTTCATACAAAAAACAGCATTATCTACAGGAGCAATCTCAATGGGTTCAGGGTTATCCTATGCCTCTAATTTAGCTTCATCAAAAGATGCTCATAAATTCAATTTAAAATATGCTCCACATTTGGGCATGTTTGAAAACCACGTGGGCAAAGACCCTATTGACCAATTGAACTTTATGGCGGACCAAGGCTTTACGGCTTTTGAGGATAATAAAATGCGTACCCGAGATGTAGCGCTACAGGAGAAAATGTCACAAACCATGCAGAAAAGAGGCATTGAAATGGGTGTTTTTGTCGCTGTCTTTTTAAAGGAAGGACATGTAGCTTCCGGCGACCCTGAAAAGCGAAAAGCCTTTTTAAAATACTGTAAAGAATCAGTAGAAGTTGCCAAACGTGTAAATGCGAAGTGGATGACGGTTGTACCGGGAAATGTGGCTGCCAAAGTTAAGGAAGGATACCAAACTGCAAATGTAATTGAAACCTTAAAACAGGCTTCGGCAATTTTTGAGCCGCATAATCTTACTATGGTGCTCGAACCTTTGAACTTTTTCAATCATCCCGGTGCTTTTTTAACGGATTCTCCACAAGCATATGAAATCTGCAAAGCTGTGGATACCCCTTCATGTAAAATTCTTTTCGATATATATCATCAACAAATACAGGAAGGTAATCTCATTCCTAATATGAAAGCTTGTTGGGATGAAATAGCCTATATCCAAATTGGAGACAACCCGGGAAGAAATGAACCTACCACGGGAGAAATTAACTATTGGAATGTTCTAAAATTCATAAAGGAGAAAGGTTACAACGGCATTTTAGGCATGGAACACGGCAATTCAAGACCTGATAGGGAAGGTGAACTAGCCGTTATAAATGCGTACAAAAAGGTGGATAGTTTTAAATAATTCAAGACGAAATTTTAGAAACTGAAAAAAATGCAAAGAAGAAAATTTATCAGTAAATCAATACAAGCCGCAACTTTAGCATCAGTAGCCGGAGTTCCTTTTCATGGTTTTGCAGACATTGCAAAATCGGATAAAAGTCGATTTTTTAAAATCTCGTTAGCGGAATGGTCTTTTCATAATGATCTCCGCGCCGGGAAAATGGATAATCTTGATTTTGCCGCCAAAGCTAGAAGTTTTGAATGCGAAGGTTTGGAATATGTTAATCAGTTCTTCATGGATAAGGCAAAGGATAAGACCTACCTCAAAGAAATGAATAACAGAGCCGATTCTGAAGGGGTAAAGAATGTGTTGATAATGATTGATAGAGAAGGGCAACTGGCAGATGTAGATTCCAAAAAACGTTCGCTAGCAATAGAAAACCATCACAAGTGGATTGATGCTGCTCATTTTCTAGGTTGTCATGCCATTAGAGTGAATTTAGGAGGAGGAATTGAAAAAGGAGAGGCTACAAAAACTGCCATTGATTCATTACATAAACTTGCGGATTACTCCAAAGATTCCAATATCAATATTCTAGTCGAAAATCATGGCGGTTTCTCTTCTGACGGCGTATGGTTATCTAACGTAATGAAGAATGTAGAACGAGAAAACTGCGGCACATTGCCAGATTTTGGAAACTTTTGTATTGAAAAAAACAAAGAACGCGAATGTGTGAATGAGTATGATAAGTACAAGGGGTTTGCAGAGATTTTACCTTTTGCAAAAGGAGTAAGTGCCAAATCTATTGAGTTTGATAAAATGGGCAACGAAACAACCATTGATTATTTCAAAATGATGAAAATGGTTAAAGATTCAGGATATACCGGCTTCATAGGTATTGAATTTGGTACATCTACTGGCTCAGAAGAAGAGGGAGTTAAATTGACTAGAGACTTACTTATAAGAGCAGGCTCACAAGTCTAAACAAAGCACCTAAAAAAATAAGCGTTATGAAATATACTTCCTTCAAAATAGCATATGCAGTTACATTTTTGACGCTTATTTTTTTTATAAACGGAACTGCTCAAAAGACATCTGATGATGTTGCCGTCCCCTTTATTGGAAATTGGGCTGCAGTTTTGCCGGATGGTCATCCTGTATGGCTTTCATTTTATATAAAAGATGGTGTTCTTGATGGCGAAGCATGGTCCGTAGGCCTTGGCAATGCTATTTCTGAATTAAAAATCAATTCCGATACCCTTTATTTCAAAAGACTATATAAAGTTGGCGCACCCAATTTTCCTGGTGGCCCTCCAACAGGAAAAAAAGTTCCTGTTCAAACCAGGGCAGTTGTTAAAGACGATAAGATATTTCTGTCTATGGACTGGCCCTTGTCTAATGGAACTACTAAAAAATTAGATTTTAAAGGTAAACGTTTACCTTCATTGCCTTCTAAACCAGATTTGGACAAAGTGAAATTTGGAGAACCGATTACTCTTTTCAACGGGAAGGATTTATCAGGATGGCGACTCACCAATCCAAATCAAATTAATGGATGGAAAGCAGAAAATGGCATTTTAATAAACACCACTCCCAAACTTAATTTTGACCCTTTTTCAAAATATGGCAACCTTCGTACAAATGGTGAGTTTAAAGACTTTAATCTCCAACTAGAATTTAATGTGCCAACAGGTGGAAATAGCGGTATATATCTATGTGGAAGATACGAAACACAAGTAGTAGACAGAGATAGTAGAATGCAAGGTTTGCAAGGTGTAGGTGCATTATTTGCTCGGATACCTCCTAGTGAAAATGCAGGTAAAGTTGGTGGTGAATGGCAAAAATATGATATCACCTTAGTAGACCAACATGTGACCGTCATTCTCAACGGAAAAAAAGTAATAGATAACGAACTTATCCTAGGTGCTACAAAGGGCGCACTAAACGCAGATGATACCAAACCCGGACCAATTTACTTTCAGGGGGATCATACCGCGGTTAAGTATAAAAACATAGAACTTCGGCCACGTATCAATCCCAATTATAAAAAACAAGGCACCGATACATTAGAATTTCTAAAGTTTGATGTTAATGGAAATGGGGCATTAGAACCAACGGAGATTCCTTTATTCGATCAAGATGTTTTTGATCAAGCTGATTCGGATATTGACTGGCAATTAAGCGAAAAAGAATACAAAAGCTACCTGGCTTATGAAAAACGCATACAATCTGACCGTACTTTGATTCCCGAAAATACTCAAATTTTTAGCGATGTACCGTATATTCTTGACGGTCACAATAGACATACCTTAGATATTTATCTACCGGATACTACAAAATTCAAAAAACCCTATCCTCTTGTTGTATGGATTCATGGCGGAGGTTGGCAAAAAGGCACAAAAGACCTTTTTGGAAAGCAGGCGTTTCTATTAAAACATGGGTTTTCCATGGCTTCAATAAATTATCGCCTTACTAGAGAATCAGAATTTCCAGAACAAGTTTATGATTGTAAGGCAGCCATTAGATATCTTAGAAAATACGCAGACCAGTATGGATTAGATGCTAATCATTTTGGATTATGGGGCTCTTCAGCTGGCGGGCATTTAGCCTCCTTGACAGGTACCACCAACAACTCAAAAGAATTAGAGGGAAGCCTTGGTGTAATCGATGCTTCTAGTGAGGTACAAGCCGTTTGTGTTTGGTTTGGCCCATCAGATTTAAATTTGATGAATACCTCTTCAACCGACAAATCAAAAGGCGAAAAACAAAACACAAAACCCATTATAAAATTCCTTGGAGGACCTTTCACAGAAAAACAAGAAGCTGCAAGAAAAGCGAGTGCCATAAACTATATTTCAAAAGACGACCCACCATTTTTAATTATGCACGGAGAAAAAGACCCTCTGGTACCCATAGAACAGAGTGCGCTGTTTTACAAAGCGCTTCAAAAACAAAATATTGATTCCGAATATATTTTGGTAAAAGATGGTATACACTCTTTTTTCATGGGTGTCAACAACCATAAAAAAGTGACAGAATTCTTCAAAAATAAGTTAATGGACTAAGGTCAAACTAAGAAACAACAAAGATGAACAAGCACATATTAAATATTATTTTGGGATTACTATGCGTAGGATTTGCTTCTGCACAAAAAAATGAACGCCCTAATGTGGTTATTATTTATGGGGATGATGTAGGGTATGGCGATGTTGGTGCCTATGGCTCAGAAATGATTCCTACACCAAATATTGACAAACTTGCTGACGAAGGAATACGCTTTACCGATGGTCATTGCTCTGCAGCCACGTGCTCTCCTTCAAGATATTCTTTGCTTACCGGAATTCATGGCTTTAGAGATGGTATTAATGTACTTCCACCCAACGCACCGTTAACTATTTCTACCGATGCTCTTACTTTACCCAAACTCTTTAAAAAAGCGGGGTATGCCACAGCCGTAATTGGAAAATGGCACTTGGGTATTGGCGCAAAAGACACACCTACGGACTGGAATGGTGTCGTTAAACCGGGTCCTCTGGAAGTTGGTTTTGACAGTAGTTTTTTACTTCCCTCTACCAATGATAGAGTGCCTTGTGTTTATTTAGATGGACACCAAGTAGTTGATCTTGACCAGAAAGACCCTTTGTATGTGGGTAGAAAACTTACGGATGTTCAAAATAAAAAGAACACTTCCTATCCGGATGGAATAACTAATCCAGAGGCCATGACGTACTACCAAAGTTCGTCAGGTCATAACAACAGCGTAATTAATGGTATTGGAAGAATAGGATATATGTCCGGTGGAAAATCCACACTTTGGAATGACGAAAACATGTCGGACGAATTTGTAAAACAGACTAGAAAATATATAAGTGATAATAAAGATAAACCCTTTTTTCTGTACTACGCAGCACAGGACGTTCACGTTCCCAGAACGCCGCACCCTAGATTTAAGGGCACTACAGAATTAGGTTATCGCGGAGATGCTATGGTCCAATTTGATTGGGCTACTGGAGAAATATTAAAAGCCTTGGAAGAAGCGGGAATAGCAGATAACACCATCGTGATATTTTCAAGTGACAACGGCCCTACCTATGATGACGGCTATGATGATGGAACCACTATTGACCGTTCAAACGGAGAAAACGACCGTGGTCATGATGCTTCCGGAATTTATCGCGGTGGGAAATACCAAATTTATGAGGGCGGTACACGAGTACCTCTTATTATCCGTTGGCCAATAAAAATCAAACCAATGATATCTAACGCAATGGTCAGTCAAATCGATTTTCTTGCTTCTTTTGCTGAATTTTTGGAACAAGATATTCCAAAGGGCGAAGGGCGAGATAGCCGAAATACACTAGCTGCTTTCATGGGCGAAGACCTAAAAGGATTACCTTTTATGATTGAAGAAACACGCACGCAACATGCCCTTCGTTCAGGAAATTGGAAATATGTTATTGGCCCAAAGAAAAAACAAAAAGACACCGGTCCGGAACTCTACAATTTAAAAACGGATCCGGGAGAACAAAACAACTTAGCACATTTACACAAAGATATTGCTGAAAGAATGGATAAGCAGTTACACGAACTGATTTCAGGTGATGGTTTAAGGAGATAAAACGATTATAGGAATCGAATAGGACTTAAACCCAATAATTTACAAAGTCTTCACTTACACCGAGACTGATTTTGTCTTACTATAGCCACATTTTCATACATGTTAATTAACATGTTCGTTATATGATATGCTATGATAAAAAATACCTAAACCCTAATAAAAAACAGGGTTGGACTCATATTTAAGTGATCATTTGTTATACATTTGAAACCAATTGTTGTACACCTTAAATATCTCTAAAACTATATTCGCTTTATTAACTCAAAACTCTCAAATGAACTTATGAAACACAAAAAACAATCAATCAAAAAACCCTTATTACTGCGGCTGGGATTATCCTTTTTAGGGCTCTTTCTAGCAACAATGCAAATACATGCCCAAGACGGTACCATTACCGGTACTGTTTCGGATGATACTGGAATGCCTTTGCCAGGTGCAAACGTTTTAGTAAAAGGAACAACAACAGGTACGCAGACAGATTTTGATGGAAACTATTCCATCTCGGCTTCTAGCGATGCCACTTTAGTATTTAGTTACATCGGTTTTTCAACACAAGAAATACCGGTAAACGGTCAAGCTACTATTGATGTTGCCCTTGCAGAAGACGCAAGTAAACTAGAAGAAGTAGTCGTTGTAGGTTACGGTCAACAAAAAAGAGTAAACCTTACCGGTTCGGTAGCCGCAGTAGATGAAGAAGCTCTAGAAGACAGAAACGTACAGAATGCGTTTCAAGCACTTCAGGGTCAAGCGGCAGGTCTACAGATTTCTCAAAACAGTGGTGCCCCAGGTAATGAAGGTTTGAACATTAACATTCGTGGACTCAACTCTTTTGGTAGTAATAACTCACCCTTAGTACTAATTGATGGGGTTGAAGGTAACCTACAGGATTTAGACCCATCGGTCATTAGTTCTATTTCTGTTTTAAAAGATGCTTCTTCTGCAGCTATTTATGGTTCCAGAGCAGCAAATGGTGTTATTCTAGTAACGACTAAAAGCGGAGGAAACAACGTTTTTAAAATTGAATATAATGGTAGCGTATCCACAGAAACGTTTACCAAGGTTCCTCAAATGATTTCGAATTCTGCCGATTACATGACATTGATGAACCAAGCGTTGATAAACACGCCTGGTGCCTCGGCAAATCCGTATCCGCAAGAAGTAATCGATGCTTATAGAAATAACCAGGGCAACCCTGCTTATCCAAATACAGATTGGTTTGATGAAGCGTCTAGAACCCCAATTGTTCAACGCCATGTGGTTACAGCTAGTGGTGCCATAGAAGGTACTAGCTACAATATTTCCGTAGGTAACTGGGATCAACCTGGTATCATCCGTTCTTCAGGATTTAAGAAAAACAACTTCTTTATGAGCGTGAAGTCGGATATAGGAGAAAAGCTTACTGTAGGTGGTACAGTATCTGGCGTAGCTTCTAAAACAAGTGGACCTCAACAAGCAGGCACAGAATCTGGCTTATTCAATTTATTTAGAGTTAGACCAACTTGGGGTGTATATACCTTAGATGGTACAGGAAATTATTCCGGAAAAGCGTTCTCTGGCACAGACACAGAATTCCCAGGTTTTGATGAAGGTTTTACCAGAAACAACCCTATTGCAGAACTTGAGGTTCAGGACGGTGAAGTTTTAAACCAATATAACTTTAACGGGAACCTGTTTTTTGACGTTAAGCTTTCAGATGATTTGGTTTGGAGTACAAAAGGAGCTTATAAGTTTGATTACGATTATTACAAAAACCAACGTATTCAATATGATGAATACAACTATAGAACCGGTGAATACCTTAGAACTACGCGTGACCAGTCTCAATTGACCGTAGATAACGTATGGAGTAAGCAAACTACGCTCTTCTCTACCCTTACTTACTCAAAATTAGTTGGCGATCATGACTTTAAAGTATTGGGTGGGTATAGTCAAGAAGGTTTTGACCGAAGTTTTACGCGATCGCAGAGAACCGGTATCCCAAACCGCAACATTACAGATTTAGAAGGTGTAAATTCAGAAAATCAGTTTACAACAGGCTTTTCCGAAAGCTGGGCTATTCAGAGTTTCTTCGGTAGAGCCAATTACAACTATAAAGAAAAATACCTCATTGAAGCGAATATAAGGGGAGATATCAGCTCTCGTTTTGCAAAAGGAAACAGACTTGGGGTTTTTCCTTCGGTCTCTGCCGGTTGGAGATTGGACAAGGAGAGTTTCTTTGAAAATATAGAAGCCGTAAGCGAACTTAAACTTAGAGGTTCATGGGGACAACTAGGTAACCAGAATATTGGTTTGAACGTTGCGGATGATGAGTTAAACTCAGGTATCTACCCTTATCAATCAACACTATCGTTTGACCAATTTGGATATCCTTTTGGCACCAGTGTTCTTGCCGGTGTAGGTCTTAGAAGCCTAGTAGATTCAGATATCACTTGGGAAACTACTACGGTAACGGATTTTGGTGCAGATTTCAGCCTCTTCAACCGAAAACTTTATGGCTCCGTGGATTACTATATAAAGGAAACGGTAGACATCTTAAGACAATTACAAGTTGATGAAAGTAGTGGACTGGATGCTCCTGTCGTTAATCAGGGCGCAATGACCAACAAAGGTTGGGATATCGTTATAGGCCACGACAATAACATAAATGAAGATTTGCGTTATAGCATAAACGGAAACGTATCTTGGTTTAAAAACCGTCTAAAAACTTTTGGAGATCAGGAAATACAGGCCCGAAATATAAACGAAGAGGGTTATGCCTTTGAGGATTGGTATATGTGGGAATCCGATGGTTATTTCCAAGATGAAAATGAAATAGCAAATTCTGCGGTTCAGCCACAACCTGGAAAAGTAGGTTTTATTAAATTAAAAGATCAAAACAATGATGGTGTTATTGATGGAGATGACCGTATTCACATAGATGGCAGGTACCCTGCTTTTGTATACGGACTTAACCTTTCCGTAAATTACAAGAATCTCGATTTTAGAATGTTCTGGGAAGGCGTTGAAGGAACCAAAAACTACATTGCCCGTGACCCCTTTAGACAAGATGGAGGTACCGATGTTGCTTGGTTAACGGAAGCATGGACTCCTGATAATAGAAACTCTAGATTACCTGCCGTATATTACGAAACTGCCGAAACACGTAGATCTACCGTATATAACAACTCTTTCTGGTTATGGGATACCTCCTATTTAAGGCTTAGGAATGTTACTTTGGGGTATTCGTTATCTACAGAAGTATTGGACAAAACACCGTTCAACAAGTTAAGATTCTATTTCGCTGCGGAAAACTACCTTACTTTTCAAAAAGATTATCCAATTGATGTAGATCCAGAAGCAAATGGTGTAGATGCCTACCCATTTAGAAAGACATTAACACTAGGTGTAAACATGACATTTTAGTCAATCAAAAAATAATATATAATGAAAAAGACAATCATATTATTCGCACTATCCTTTCTGGGGATTTCGATAAGTTCGTGCGAGGACGACTTTTTAGACAAGCAGCCTACTTCTCAACTCTCTTCCGATTCTTTTTGGCAGACCGAAGCAGATGCGGAACTAGCATTAACCGGTGTATACAGTAATTTACAACAGAACATGTTGGCTATTCGCGCCGATGGTGGATGGCCTCCAACCATTAAACCAAACTGGGATGCCCTAACCGACGATTCTTACCAGACATTTAACTATGGCTTTAGAGAACTTATTGATGGTACGGCCACTCCAACATCAGGTGGTACAAATGGTGCAATAGCCCAATTGTATAGTGTATGTTATAAAGGAATACAGACCTGTAATTTCTTTTTGGCCAATATAGAACAAGTGGAAAATATTGAGGCTGATAAGCTAAATGATTGGAAAGGTCAGGTTAGAACTCTGCGTGCTTTTTTCTATTATAATCTAGTGACTACATACGGAGAAGTTCCTCTTAGGATAGAACCCACTACCTTAGAAAATCAGGATTTAGCTAAAAGCCCTGAAGCAGATATTTTCGCTCAAATTGAAGAAGATTTACAGTTTGGAGTTGCAAATCTTTCAGAAGCTCCATATGGCGATGGTTATGTTGTAAAAGGATCTGCCAATGCATTATTGGCACGGACCTACCTTTACCAAGGTAAATATACAGAAGCGGCAGAAGCGGCTAAAGCAGTTATAGATGGAGGAAGCTTTGCGTTGTCACCAAACTATGAAGACCTTTTTATTGATGGAGGACAAGTAGATAATCCAGAAATCATTTTCTCTACAAAATATTCAAGTGCTCCGGGAGAGTTTCAAGATAGAGGTAGTGAAATCATGATCGGTTTTTGGGGGACCCTTAAACCAACAGAAGATTTTGTGAATTCTTTTGAAGCCACCGATGGTTTACCAATAGACGAATCTCCTCTATACGATGAAACCAATCCATTAGAAAATCGAGACCCAAGGCTTAGTAAAATTGTACTTGAGGGCGAGTGGAACCCAGAAATTGAGCAAAAAACACTATCAGGTTTTGGATTATTAAAATGGATCAGCCCAGCCACAAGAGCCTCTTTCGTACAGAACTTTACCGAAGGTACCGATTATATTCACATCCGTTATGCAGATGTACTTTTAATGTATGCAGAAGGCAAGATAGAATCCGGAAGTATTGATACGTCGGTATTAGATGCTATAAATCAAGTAAGAGCCAGGGCTTACGGTGTGGCTGTAGGTGACACCGGTTCGTACCCAGCAATTACAACTACAGACCAAGGCGAACTTCGTGAAGCTGTTCGTAACGAACGTAGATACGAATTTGGTTTTGAAGGCTTACGATACTTTGACCTGAAACGTTGGGGTATAGCAGAAGAAGTGTTAAATGGTTTTTATGATGCGCATGTAGATGCCAATAGAGTGTTTTTACCTAAGCATTACAAATGGCCATTACCACAAAGCGCTATAGATAAGAATACTGCTTTAGAACAAAATCCCGATTACTAATTACATTAAAAACATGAGAACATTAACACATCTGTTTTTGTTGAAAATGTTGAGTTAGTTTTTTTTAGCCAGAAGACCATATGGTCTTCTGGCTTTTTTATGTCTTTACAATTAATAAATAGTATTTTCAATTTCCCTTTGATAGTCAAAATATGAGAATTTTCAATAAAAAGCTAAGAATGCTTACCGCACTCTTCGTGCTTACCGTTATTACGCAATCGTATGCACAAAAGCCAAATATTGTCATTATTTACGCCGATGACATGGGATACGGCGATTTACAGTGTCAAAATGAAAATTCTAAAATCCCTACTCCTCACCTTAACCAATTAGCTTCCGAGGGCATGCGCTTTACAGATGCCCATAGTTCTTCGGGAATCTGTTCACCTAGTAGATATGCCCTACTTACTGGTACTTATCATTGGCGTAGACAGCAAGGTATTGTAAATTCTTTTGGGGCTCCATTCTTTAATGAATCGGATATCACACTTCCAGAAATTTTAAAAGATAACGGTTATACAACAGCAGCTATAGGAAAATGGCACTTAGGGTGGAACTGGAGTTTTATAAACGATGAACCTTCCGGAGAAAGAACATATTGGAATAAAACGCATAAAGTCTATTTAGTTGAAGACATTGATTGGAAAGCACCATTAACAGGAGGACCGCTAGACAGAGGTTTCGATTATTATTTTGGGGATGGAACCATTAATTTTCCACCCTATGCTTGGGTAGAGAATGATAAATTTGTTACGGCACCAAATGATTTTTTTGAATTCAACGAATTTGAAAGAGACGTAAAAGAAGCAGACTGGGATTCACGTCCAGGACCAAAAGTAGAAGGCTGGGACCCGTATACTGTATTACCAACATTGACTAAAAAAACAACAGCATGGATTGGCAAACAAAATAAAGAGAAGCCTTTTTTTCTGTATTTGGCACTTCCTTCGCCGCACGCACCGATTATACCTAATGATGAGTTTGATGGAACTTCACAAGCTGGAGGTTATGGTGATTTTATGGTACAAACAGATTGGGTAGCCGGACAGGTATTAGAAGCTTTAAAAACAAATGGATTTGAAGAGAATACTATAGTAATCTTTACCTCGGACAATGGTCCTGAAAGATATGCTTTTGAACGTGCTGAAAAGTATGACCATTTTAGCATGGGAAATTTCAGAGGCCTAAAACGTGATGTTTGGGAAGGCGGTCATCATGTACCGTTCATTATCAAATGGCCTGGCAATATTAAAGCGGGTGCGGTTTCGGAAGAAGTTATTTCCCAAGTAGATATTATGGCTACCCTAGCAGAAATAACAAAAACTTCTATTCCAGAAAATGCGGCTCCTGACAGTTACAACCTGCTACCGTTGATAAAGGGTGAAAAATACAGAAAACCATTACGCGAAGCTACAGTCCATAACACATATGAAGGTATTTGGGGTCTACGAAAAGGAAAATGGCTATACATTAACAAACCCTCTGGCGAACACTCCAAAATGCCAAACTCTTTTAAGAAGTTAAAAGGATACGAAGATTTCAACACGTCTGCTCTACTTTTTAATATGAACAAAGATGCCGAGCAAAAAAATAATATTTTTGATGAGCATCCGGATGTAATATCCGAAATGTCCAAAATTCTAGAAACCTATCGCGAACAAGGGTATTCCGTAAAACGATAAATATAGCTTCCCTATAAACCCAACATATGCCAAAACTTTCTTTTGAACGTAGTTTTTCATTTTTATCGATGACATCAAAGGCGTTGATCTTGTTCATGTTATTCGCTACATCTTGTCAAGAAAAGAAAGATGCTAAGGAGCAATCAGCTCAAAAAACACTTTTTAAAGAACTATCAAATAAAACAACAGGGGTAAGCTTTGCCAATACTATTGAGGAAACAAAGAGGTTCAACCTATTTTCGTACATGTACTTTTACAATGGTGGTGGCGTTTCGGCGGGAGACTTAAATGGTGATGGGCTAGACGACCTTTACTTTACGGGTAACCAAGTTTCGAATAAACTCTACCTCAACCAAGGCAATTTTAAGTTTATAGATGTTACGGAACAAACTAAAACAGCCGGCAATACCAATTCATGGTATACTGGTGTTACTTTTGCTGATGTAAATGGTGATGGAAAGTTAGACATATATGTCAGTCAGATTGGTGATATGCTAGGAAACAATGGCCACAATTTACTTTTTATCAACCTAGGAAATGATAAGAACGGTTCTCCAAAATTCAAGGAGAGTGCAAATGAAATGGGGCTAACGGTCAAAGGCGCAACCACCCAGACTGCATTTTTTGATTATGATTTAGATGGTGATCTTGACGCTTACATTATGACACATTCCAATTTTAACGATGGTGTACTTCCACGTTCGGAAAAGCGTTTGATTTCTAGTCCCTATGGCGATAAGTTATTTAGAAATGATGGCAAAAAATTCACCGACGTAACCAAAGAATCGGGAATTTACAGCAGTACGCTCGGTTTTGGTCTGGGCATTAACACTGCCGATGTCAACAAAGATGGTTATCCTGACATTTATATTGGTAATGACTTCTACGAGGACGATTACCTCTACATCAATAACGGGGATGGCACATTTACAGAAGATTTAGAATCTCGTATAAAACACACAAGTCGGTTTTCTATGGGCAATGATATTGCCGATATAAACAATGATGGCCTGCCGGATATCTTGTCTTTGGATATGCAGGCCTATGAACCTGAAATTTTGAAAGCCTCTCATGGGGAAGACTCGTATGCTATTTTTAACTACAAACTGTCTTTTGGGTACCAACACCAATATGCACACAATACTTTTCAGCTCAATAGAGATGGGAAGCATTTTAGTGAAATTGCACGATTAGCAGGCATTGAGGCAACCGATTGGAGCTGGTCCGTATTAGCAAATGATTTTGATATGGATGGCCAAAAAGATTTGTTCATCACAAATGGAATCTACAGGCGAAGTAATGATATGGACTATATGCAGTTCCTTTCGGGAGAAGAAGTTCAAAATCAACTACGTTCGGGCAATTATGATTTTAGCGAAGCCTTAACAGATAAGATGCCTAGCTACCCATTACAGAATTTCTTTTTTAAAAATAACAATGACCTCAGCTTTACCAATACATCTACAGCATGGGGCGGTTCTAAAAAAGGTTTCTCCAACGGTGCAGCATATACAGATTTAGATAATGATGGTGATTTAGACCTTGTTGTTAATAATCTTAATGCAGAAGCATCCATTCTTAAAAATACAAGCCTTGAAAGCGACTCGCTGAACAGTTATTTACGGATTAAGTTGAAGGGTAAGTCTAGTAACAAATATGGTTTGGGATCGAAAGTTACGGTTACCCGAAAGGGCAATAAAAAATACCAAGAATTATTGAACGTCCGTGGATATCTATCCTCATCTGCACCTTATCTCAATTACGGAGTTCCAAAAAATGAAATAATAGATACGATTCAAGTAAAATGGCCAAATGGCGAAGAAACAATTTTAACTGAGGTAAGTGCTGGTCAAGAATTAACCATTTTACAAAAGAATTCATCACTTCAAAAATCTGAAAGCACCAGTACAAAAACTTTATTCACAGCTTTGGAAAGTAACGAGTTGGGTATTGATTACAAACACAATGAGAATCGTTTTTACGAATTCAACAGAGAACATCTAACACCCCATATGAACTCCACTTGGGGACCACCCATTGCTATTGGAGACCTCAACAATGACGGTTTAGATGATTTCTTCGTTGGTGGAGCTCAAAACCAAGCTGCTGAGATATACTTCCAACAATCCAATGGTAAATTCACCAAATCAACCGCACTTCAAACTGATGCGCCTTCAGAAGATACCGCTTCAGAACTAGTGGACTTTAACGGTGATGGGTATTTGGACATTCTTGTTGGTAGCGGTAGTAACCAAGAAATTAAGCCAGACCCTAAAAGCCTCACTCGCCTTTACATAAACAACGGAAGAGGCAACTTTACAAAACAGGGCAATTTCCCAAAAATCTATACCACCGTCTCTGATTTAGCAATTGCTGATTTTGATAAAGACGGCGATAAGGATATTTTTATTTCATCACGCTCCGTTCCCGGAAAATATGGCTCATCACCTAACTCTTATTTGCTTAAAAATGATGGGAAAGGAAATTTTTCGGTAGATGTTGAGTCGAAAAAGTATTTTGATAAATGCGGAATGGTCACTTCTGCCAAATGGGTGGATTTGGATGGAGATGATTGGCAAGACCTTGTTTTGGTAGGCGAATGGATGCCTATTAAGGTATTTTACAATTCAAACGGAAGCCTTAGCGAAGCCAATCCGGAGGGAAATAAATTACAATTCTCAAACGGCTGGTGGAACACAATAGAATATGGAGATTTTGATAATGATGGAGACATTGATTTGGTTGCAGGGAATCTTGGGTTGAACTCAAAATTAAGGGCAACACAGAAAGAGCCCGTACAAATGTATTATGCCGATTTTGATAAAAACGGATGGCCAGAAGGGGTTACCACTCATTTTGTAAATGGGAAAGAACATGTTTTCTCTTCAAAAAGCCTTTTAGAAAAACAAATGGTATACCTGCGTAAAAAATTCACCACCTACAGTGCTTTTGCCCAAGCGGACTTCAAGGATATTTTTACAGCAGAGGAATTACAAAACGCAAAAACCCTAAAAGCGTATGAATTTAGAAGCTGTTTCATAGAAAATCTTGGAAACAAGACATTCAAACTTATACCCCTACCTACAGAAGCACAATTCTCTACTGTAAATTCAATTTACAAACAAGATTTTGACGAAGACGGAAAATTAGACCTGTTACTAGGAGAAAATTTTTATGACACTAATACGGAATTAGGAAGATATGATGCCGGACATGGTACACTTTTAAAAAATAAGGGGAGAGATCGTTTTGAAGAAACACCCATTTCCAAATCTGGTTTACTATTGGATAAACAGGTAAGGCATATCAAGACCCTTATGAGCAAGAAGTATGGGCAGCTTTTGATTATTAGCAACAATAATGATAGTCTTCAATTCTATAGACGCTGAGGTTTATAGAATGTCTTCCTAAGTTGCATTTATTTGCAACGACATTTCTTGTACTGACAGAAACAAAAGTTCTTGCAATTTTGGCTTTCTTTGAATTGTATAAACAAAATCATTTTTAAATAGATGAAAACATACATTAGCAAATTACCTATACTAACACTGACCTTATCCGCTCTATTATTTTTTAATTGCGGAACGAAAGAACAGCCTACGGAATCAATTGATAAACCTAACAACTCCCCAAACATCATTCTTTTTGTTTCTGATGACCATGGCACCGATGCCATTGGAGCCTATGGCAACAAAGTAATCAAAACCCCTAACCTAGATCAATTGGCTGCCGAAGGCGTTCGTTTTAATAATGCCTATTGTACCAGTGCTAGTTGTGCCGCAAGTAGGTCCGTTATACTCACTGGACTTTATGGTCATGCTACGGGTTCTTATGGGCATGTTCACGACTACCATCATTTTAGCAGTTACGACAATATAAAATCTTTACCCGTCCTTCTTGAAAATTCAGGTTATGAAACCGCTCGAATAGGTAAATACCACGTAGCACCGGAATCGGTATATCATTTTCAAAAGGTTTTGGAAGCTGATCCACGAAATACCGTAGAAATGGCGGAGCAGTGTGAAGATGTTCTCAATTCTGACAAACCTTTCTTTCTCTATTTCTGTACGGATGATCCACACCGTGGTGCTCCTTTTGAATCTGACCCATGGAATACCCCAAACAGTTTCGGTAACAAAGAAGAAGGATATGAAGATGTAGAAACTATTACATACGACCCAAAAGATGTGGTTGTACCTAGTTTCCTTCCTGACAGTCAAGAGAGCCGCGAAGAAATTGCTCAATACTACCAGAGCGTCTCAAGAATAGATCAAGGTTTTGGCAAACTCATGAAGATGCTCAAGGAAACAGGAAAAGACAAAAACACTGTAGTTATCTATATTTCGGACAACGGAATGGCTTTCCCAGGTGCTAAAACTACTGTTTATGAACCAGGCATTAAATTACCCTGTATTATAAAAGACCCCTTGGCCAACATCAAAGGTGGCTCGGTAAACAATGCCCTAATATCATGGACAGACCTTACGCCAACGATTTTGGATATGGCAGACGTTACCTACGATTCCAACGATTTTCATGGGAAATCGTTCAAAAACATACTCTCCAAAGAAAACCCCAAGGGTTGGGATGAGATGTATGCTTCTCATACCTTTCATGAAATTACAATGTACTATCCTATGCGAGTTGTAAGGGATAAAAATTATAAACTGATCAGAAACATTGCATGGCGCCAAGAATATCCTTTTGCATCAGATCTTTGGGCTGCATCTACTTGGCAGGAGGTATACCGAAGTGATAAAGAATTCTTTGGCAAACGTAAGGTTAAAGACTATCTCTTTAGACCTGAATTTGAGTTATTCGACCTATCTAATGACCCGGACGAGAGTGAAAATTTAGCAAATGATAAAAACTATGCAGAGGTTTTAGAAGCTCTAAAAAACAAAATGAAAGATTTTCAATTAAAAACCAAAGACCCTTGGCTCATTACTTGGGACCACGATAACTCTTTACAAGGCACTGGCGTAAACCTCTAAAAACTAAAAATGGATTATTTTAAATCTTTTAAAGCACTTTACCTGTGTGCGATTTTCTGTTTTGGAGCTCAATTTCTTTCGGCACAGCAGACCATTCATTTCAAACCGGAAGCCGAGGATATGACGCCTCTAGTCCGTGAAGCTTTGAAAAACAGCACTGATAAGAATCTAACTCTAGTTTTTGAAAAAGGTACCTATAAATTTTTACCCGACTATGCTACGCAACGATACTCCTTTATCACGAACCATGGTAACGGATTAAAAAATATCATTTTTTTACTGGAAAATTTTGATTCTGTAACCATAGAAGGTAATGGCTCCGTATTCATTTTTCACGGACAAGTAGCTCCTTTTCAGATTCGAAACTGCAATCAACTTACAGTCAAAAACCTGAAAATGGACTGGGACATTCCTTTTCTTTTTCAAGGCGAAGTGCTTGCCGTAGATAAAAATGAAGGATGGAGAGACGTCAAACCCTTTACTGATGGATTTTCTTGGGAGCTTAAAAAAGACCGTATTTTCTTCCCTAATGTAGATGGCTTCTCGTTTCCGGAGTTGGGTAGTACGCTGGCATTTAACGCTGAGCACAAACGTGTTGCCCATGGTGCCTGGGATATGGGCAGCAGACCGCGTTGGGTGGAAGAAAGACCTGATGGCGTACTTCGTTTTCATGAACATTTAAAACAGTATCCGCCAGTGGGTTCTATTTTAAACTCCAAAGGAGACCATGACCATAACCGTTATGCTCCCGCTTTTCAAATTACCTCTTCCAAAAACATCCATTTAGAAGATATCACCATTCACCATGCTTTGGGAATGGGCTTTTTATTTGAACGAACCGATAATATTACCATTCACAATTGCGGTATTTACGTACGTAAAGGTTCAGACCGCGTAGTTTCTACTATTGCAGATGCTACCCATTTTGCGAATTGTAAAGGTGATATCTTAATAGAAGATTCTACTTTTAAGCATATGCTGGATGATGGCACCAACGTACATGGAACCTATGTGGTGGTCAATAAAGTTTTGGATGAACGCACGGTACGTGTAGCTTTGCAGCATTTTGAACAAATGGGGTTTGAGTTTGCAGCCTCTGGTGATGAAGTATGGTTCATTCAACAGCCAAGCCCAAAAAGAGCTTCTGAAAACGTGGTAGACCATGTTTCTATTGTTAACGACAAATACTCTGATATCACTTTTAAAAATGAACTTCCTGATAATCTAGCTCGTGGTGATATTTTAGAAAACAAAACCTGGAACCCTACCTTCACTATGCGTGGTTGCAGTATAAAAGACCATAGGGCACGAAATATTGTGCTAAAAACACCATTGAAGACCATCATAGAGAACAACGAGTTTTCATCTATGATGTCTTCTATTTTCTTTAGGGGAGAAACTTATTTTTGGTTTGAATCCGGAGCGGTTGAAGATGTATTGATACAGAATAATAATTTTGAATATTGCGCTTACAGCGGAATGGAACATGCCATTTTAAACATCACACCTCGTCTCGGTAAAGATTTTGACCAAACTGAAATTTACGACGGTAACATCAGGTTTATCAATAACAACATTAAAACTTTTGACAACCGTATTGTTTGGGCAGACCGTGTTGACGGACTTACCATTTCCGGTAACGTAATTGAACAGACCACCACGGCTTCTTCATTACATCCTGATGGATATCAATTCGATTTTAAAAATTGTATCAACGTAGAGGTTTCAAATAACACCTATAAAGGGAATGCAGATAAAGTTCTTAAATTAGAAGGAATATCTACTGAAAAGGTAAAATACAAACGTAATAAAGGGTTTGCCAAAATTAAAAAACAGTAAATCCTTTATTCTCTATTAGTTAACTGTTTTGGGCTTTAAGCCCCACAAATGCGTGGTTTGAATAGCCGCAGACATAATATTTACCCTTGACGACAAAAAAACTTCAATGAACCTATAAATTGGCTCTTATAAAATGACCTCGTCAAACTATTAGAAAACTATGCGAAAAATTATAGCCAATTGGTCCGTTCTTATTTTAGCCATTATTTCAACAACTAGTTACGCCCAGCAAAACAATGGCGAGCAAGTGCTTTTTACAACTTCTATTTCAGAAGATGCTACTCCTGCAGTTCTAGCGCGAATAATGACAGCCGATAAAAATCCTATTTCTGAAATAAAGTTTGAGAAAGGCACCTATCACTTTTATCCGGATAAGGCATACGAACGTTTCACTCGTATTTCTAACCATGATGATGTTATGGCAAAAACGGCACTGCCCCTTATTGGCTTTAAAAACCTGGTTATAGACGGCCAAGGTTCTACCTTTATTTACCATGGCAGAATGATTCCTTTCTTAATAGAAGGTTCTGAAAACATTACAATCCAGAATGTTACTGTAGATTGGGCTATGTCTTTTCATAGCGAGGGCACTATCGTAGCCAACGATGAAAAAAACAACACTTTTGACATCCATTTTTCGGACGAGTATCCGTATGAGATCAGGAATGAACAACTCATCTTTCTAAAAGAATACTATGAGCACGACCTTGGGCAATCCATTCTTTACGACCCTGAACGAAAAGCAATTGCTTTTAATACCGAAGCTTATACTTCCATTACCACTATTAGGAACTCCAAAGTACAGCACAACTTTGATAAAATAGAATACAAATACAAAGTAGACCCACGCTCCAAAGTAGAAAAAGTTAGAGGTAAAGAAAACAATTTAAGAGTTGAGGAACTAAAACCCGGCACCCTTCGCATATACAATCACAAGAAAAAACTACCTCCAGTAGGCATGATTATGGTTTGTAAAGGAGACCAAAGCCTAAATAGGCTGGCACCTGCATTCCGTGTTACGGGGACTGATAGTTTCAATATTAATAATGTAACAGTACACCATGCGGGTGGTATGGGCCTGATTGCAGAGAACTCCTCTGATCTTATCTTAGATGGTTTTCACGTAAAACCTTCAAATGGCAGAATGGTATCTACCTCTGCGGATGCTACCCATTTTGTAGGTTGCCGTGGTAAAGTGGTATTAAAAAACTGTACGTTTAACAATCAATTGGATGATGCCACCAACGTACATGGCACTTACCAAGAGATAATTGACATTCTAGGTGAAAATAGTATTGGGGTGCGCATTGGCCACGCGCAGCAACAGGGTTTTACTATTGGAAAAGTGAATGACACTATTGGCTTGGTTCGTTTGGCAGACTCATTTTTTGCATACGACCATCTGACCCTTAAGAATATAAAAGAAATAAATGGTAGATATCAAATCATCACTTTTAATGAACCGCTTCCCGAGAATTTAAAAGTGGGTGATTTAATAGAAAATTTACAGGCCCATCCAGATTTATTAGTCCAGAATTGTAATATAAGTCGCAATAGAGCACGCGGACTGTTGATTTCCAACCCCAAGAAAACCTTGATAGAAAACAATTTTTTCAGTACTGAAATGGAGGCTATCTTAGTACCGGTTGAGAGCAGCCATTGGTTTGAGTCTGGTAATGCCGCCAATTTAACCATTAGAAACAATACGTTTCAAGACAATCAACATAGTGGGCACAACAGAGGGGTAATTCGTTTTGTTACGGATGATGACAACAACAACATCGCCTTTAAAAATATTCAAATAATTGATAATGTATTCAATCAGTTTGACAACATGATATTGGAAATTTCTAATGTTGATGGATTAGTGTTTGAAGAAAACAAGATTACCAACTCAGGCACCTTTCCAATGTTATATCCTGAAAACCCCGCTATACGAGTGAAGGCTTCTAAAAATGTTGTTTTCAAGAAAAATGAATACAAAGGAAAAGCTGAAAACATTCTGGAGAAAGATGACTCCATACCCAAACTAAAGTTTAGATAATACAACATTCCAGTAAACCTAAATTAATAGCATGTCACATTTAAAAGCTGCATCACGATTATTAACAGCAATTCTATTTGTAACCGGATTTTCTTCTTTTGCCCAAGAAAAACCGAATATCATCTATATCCTTACAGATGATTTAGGCTATGGAGATGTTGGTGCGTTTTTTCAAAATCAAAGACAAAAAACAGACGATCGTAGTGAACCTTATGCCTTAACCCCGCAGTTAGACAAAATGGCCTCAGAAGGTGTTATGCTTACCAATCATTACACAGCTGCACCTGTTTGTGCTCCTTCGCGTTCATCAGTTCTTTTAGGAGTTAGCCAAGGACATGCCAATGTACGAGATGGTCAGTTTGACAAGGCTCTAGCCGACAATAACACCCTTGGAAATGTAATGCAGCGCGCAGGATACAAGACGGCAGCAATTGGTAAATGGGGCTTACAAGGGTCTAATAAATGGTCAGAAAATGGAGATTCTTGGCCCGCACACCCAAATAATAGAGGTTTTGATTACTACTACGGTTACATGCGCCACCGTGACGGTCATGAACACTACCCAGTTGAAGGCATTTACAGAGGCAAAAAAGAAGTGTACGAAAATAAGAACGAGGTAAGTGCGGGTCTAGATAAATGTTATACAGGTGATCTTTGGACGGCCGCTGCCAAAAAATGGATTGTAGAACAGGTTCACGACAATGAAAAGAAAGAACCTTTCTTTATGTATTTGGCTTTTGACACGCCACATGCCGTTTTAGAGCTGGCCACACAGGCTTACCCCGAAGGAGGAGGTTTAAATGGCGGATTGCAATGGGTTGGAAAACCAGGAAATATGATTAACACAGCTTCAGGTGAAGTTGATTCTTACATTCACCCTGATTATGCCAATGCTACTTATGACCATGATGAAGACTCAAGTACGCCAGAAGTTGCTTGGCCGGATGTTTACAAACGTTACGCCAGCAGTACAAGGCGAATTGACAATGAAGTGGGCGACGTTCTTCAATTATTGAAAGACTTGAATATTGACGAAAACACGCTTGTCATATTTAATTCCGATAATGGTCCTTCCATGGAGTCCTATTTAAAAGAAGAATATGCAGCCGACTTTTTCAATAGTTTTGGTCCGTTTGACGGAATTAAAAGAGATGTTTTAGAAGGTGGCGAACGCACACCACTTATAGCACGTTGGCCAACAAAAATACCCGCAGGCAAAGTCATTGAGTCGCCAAGCATAGCTTATGATTGGCTACCTACATTTACTGAAGCAGCTGGCTATCCTGCTCCTGTTAACAGTGATGGTGTTTCACTTCTACCTAGCCTAACTGGCAAAGGCAAACAACAGGAAAGCCTTATTTACGTAGAATACAATCAAAGCGGTAATACTCCCGAATACGAAGAATTTGCCATCAATAATCGTGGAAGACTAAGAAAACAAATGCAAATGATTCGTGAAGGGGATATTGTGGGATTGCGTTACAATATCCAAGGAGCAGATGATGACTTTGAATTTTACAATGTAATAGAAGACACGCATCAAACGGCAAACCTTGCTACTTTACCGCATATGGAGGCACTACAAGCACAAATGAAAGAACACGTGCTTAAAGTTCGTATGCCAAATAGTACAGCAGCAAGACCTTATGACAATGCTTCTGTTTCGGCAGTTTCAATACAAGACTTATCTAACGGCTTAAAATGGACTGCTTTTAAAAATAGTGCTCCCTGGGTACCAAAAGCAGAAAACTTAACTCCCATCGCAAACGGAAAATCAAATACACTAACATTAAAAAAAATAGAAAGTCAGGGTGATGTTTTTCTATTTGAAGGTTTTATTAAGATTCCTACGGAGGGTAGTTATACTTTTTCTTTAGCCACTTCTGGCAATGCTTTTGTACGTATTCATGAAGCTAGTGTAATAGATGCTGACTATGGTTATGAATCTGGCACGGTTAGAGAAGGCAAAATGATTTTAAAAGCAGGTTATCATCCTGTTAGGATATACTACATGAAGAAAGCAGGAACAGAAAATACTCTTGATTTACAGTGGAGTGGACCTTCAATTGAAAAAGACCAAATACCTGAATCCGCATTTTTCGCGATCAATTAAAAAGGACTATAATCAAATGAAAAACACCTTTATATTAGCAGCGCTCATAATTAGTATTTTTAGAGGCATAGCACAAGAACAACCCAATATTGTACTGCTTTTTGTAGATGATTACGGTTGGGCCGATGTTGGTTTTAGGAATCCTAAATTCCATACCCCCAATATTGATCAACTTAAAAAAGACGGGGTTAATTTCAACAGAGCCTATATTGCCACTCCTACATGTAGCCCTAGTAGAGCTTCGCTTCTAACGGGTAAAGAACCCGTTCGTTTTCAGATGCCCCGCCATATCATAGACAGTAAAGAAAAGGCTGCTAAAAATAATATAGAAGGAGGGGAATTCAATCTTTGGCCTACGGACCCGGTTCAAATGCCTTCTAGAAACTGGCTACCTTTAGAGGAAGTCACCTATGCCGAACGCTTAAAGGAATTTGGATATTACAATATGTTCATCGGAAAATGGCACTTGGGCAGTGAAAAATACCATCCGGTACATCAAGGTTTTGATGCGCAATATGGAACCGGTGACCACGGTCATCCTGGAAACTATTATGCTCCTTTTTTCAAAACAGGAAATCCACTACCTGATTCGCCAGAAGGCACTTATCTAACCGATGTTCTAACTGATGGCGCAGAGAAATTCATAGGCGAATATGACAAAGACCAACCTTTTATGCTATCCCTTTGGTACTACAATGTTCACGGACCGCATGTAGGTAGAAAAGACTGGGTAGAGCGTTATAAAAAAGAAGGCCTAACCGGTAAAGATGCCGAGTATGCAGCCATGGTAAGTGCTATGGATGAGTCTGTAGGCAGAGTAAGAAAGGCACTTGACGAAAAGGGAATTGCGGACAATACCGTAGTTATTCTGTTATCCGACCAGGGAGGTTATTTCAGTAATGCACCATTATCCGGTGGAAAAACAGGTGGTAACACTTTAGGTGAAGGTGGTGCTAGAGTTCCTTTTATCATCAAGTATCCTGGAGTTACAATGCCCGGCATTTCATGTGACGTTCCCGTACAATCAATTGACGTCTTCCCTACTTTGGTAGAAATTGCATCAGGTAAAAAATCAAAGTCAAAAGATATTCAAGGCAAAAGTTTGATGCCCCTACTACAAGGCAAGAAATTCAAAGAACGTAATCTATTTTTCTTCCGCAGTTATGAAGATCAATATACCGCCATTATGAACGGCGATTGGAAAATGGTTAAATATCACAGTGGTCGTCACGATTTGTTCAATATAAAAAACGATAGAAGCGAATCTAAAAACCTCATTGATATAGAAGTTGATCAAGCCAAGAAAATGAAGAAACAGCTTGAAAAGTGGGAGAAAGAAGCCGTCCCAGAGTTTTAGACCAAATACACAGAGATATAATACATGAAATTGGAAGCAATGAAAAAAATAATAACGACTGGTATTTTTATAATCTTTACCTGTTTGACCTTCGCTCAAGAGAAGCCAAATATTATCTGGCTCATGGCAGAGGACATGAGTATTGATCTTGAGTGTTACGGCATGAAAGGTGTAAAAACTCCCAATCTGAATAAAATGGCAAAGGAAGGCGTTAAATTCGAAAACTGCTTTGTAACCAATCCTATTTGCTCACCTAGTCGTTCTGCTATGTTAACAGGTACACATCAGGTAAAAATCAATGCACATCATCATAGGAGCAATAGAGATGTTCCTCTAGACCCGCAGTTCAAACCTTTTACTTATTGGCTACGAGAGGCAGGTTACACCACTATTCTAGGACACCATGGCGTAATGGGAAAAGGTCGTAAAATAGATGCTAATTTTAAACATGAACCTATAGGTCCGTGGGATGGAAAAACACAGTTCGGGATTTTCGACAAGTACGATACGTTTGAGAAAGAAGACCAACCATTTTTTGCCCAAATTCAACTTGTGGCAAGTCACAGAGGTGATTGGTGGGACGAGGTTCGAGAAAATTCAAAGCACCCTGTTAACCCTGCAGATATAGAATTACCTAAATTTATGGCCGATGACCCAGTAATTCGTTTGGACTGGGCGAAATATCTAGACCAAATAGAATTTTTGGACAATGAGGTAGGAATGATTTTTCAAGAATTGGAAGATAAGGAAATGGCCGACAATACTGTTGTTATCTTTATTGGGGATAACGGCCGGTGCAATATTCGTGGAAAAGGATATCTTCAAGACCCAGGATTGCACATTCCACTTATCGTTTATTACCCAAAAGATTTAAAAGCAGGCCAAATTAGGAAAGATGTAGTTTCTGCCACGGATATTACGGCAACGGTATTAGATTATGCCGATATAAAAGTTCCCGAATACATGACCGGAAAACCGATTTTCGATAAGGATTTTAAACGCGATTATGTGTACGGAGCCCGTGATCTTTGGGACGAGATAGAAGAAAAATCCCGCGCTATTACCTCTGGTGATTGGAAATACATCCGTAATGATATGCCAGAAGTTCCGTATGATGCGCGTCAGGCCTATTTAGAGTTCTACCGCCCTGCAGTTCATAGAATGCGTACGCTAAAAGCAGAAGGAAAACTTAATGAAAGTCAAGAATTATTCTTTGCCCCTAACAAGGATAAAGAAGAATTATATGACCTTAAGAACGACCCACAAGAATTACACAACTTAGCAGAAAACCCTAAGTATGTAGATGTATTGCAAAAAATGCGCGATAAGACCTTGGCGTATGATGAAGAAATGAAGCCGGTAAGTTCTGAGTACCACCCTGATCATGCTATTTCTGTTGATGCTTTAAAATGGCTAAAAGAAGAAAGACCGGAAGAATACCAAAAAATGCTAGAAGGTGAAGAAATAGGTTTTAAAAAGGCCGTTAAAGGATATAAAGAAAGCCTGAAATAAGAAGTTTAATCTAGTCATGTTAGTTAGTTAGTTTGTTTAGAAGTCCTTGGCACTTATAGTGTTGGGGACTTTTTTCGTTAATATACCTAGCTATCCTTTTCTTGGTCTGCTGTTTAGTTTATGCATATAACTAACAATAAAGTAACGACCCAGACTTTCGGAAGTAGTTTCTTCAAAATAGTTAGTGGTACTACGTCTGTAGATGTCAATATTTTTATCCAATAAATCAATAAACAATAACTTTAAAACATGGCTTTTTTGCTTTGAAAAAGAATAGGAAACCGTTGCGTTCCAAAGCGGAATATTCTCATTAGACGCAAAAGCATCATCCGTGTAAATAAAATAATCGAACTGCGTATTAAAGTTCACTTTCTTTCCTAAATCACAATCCAACATTGAGAAATATTGTTGTTTGGTATATTTTCTATCTAAATCGCGTTCAATAGAAAATGAGGTGTTATTCACACTATACATAGCGCCAGCTTTTAAATCTACAAGACTTTTATTGTTATTCTCTAACGTTGCACTGAACAAAAAATCCTTGGAAGTAACCTCATTCAGCTGAAAATTAATAATAGCATTGTTCGTATTAAAAAAGTTTCGGTTTTTGAACGAGTAGCGCACACCTAACCTTTTTATTTTCTGGCTAAAACCTAGAGAAGCGTTCAACCTACGCTTGTAGCCATTATTCTCATAGCTCAGCGTTCTAACATAATCATCATCTACATCAACACTTTTAATAATCGCATCCTTTGAATATTGATACTGTAACCGGGTATTAAAGCTAAACGAGGATTTGAAATCATGAATTACGGCAGATAGGGTAAGTGCGTCCATCTTTTCAGCTACAAGGTCCTGATTCCCTTTTCGGATAGAAAAAGGATTTAAATCGTTAACCACCGTAGAACTCTCAATAGGGCGTGGTCTTCGGATGTTCTTTTTATAATTAAACCTATATTTCTGACCTCTTTTAGGAATATACTGCACGGTTGCCATGGGGTTAACGAACAACCGATCCGTAACTGCTGCCGTCTCATTCACCACACCAAATGAACGTATCACATCTTGCAACTCCATTGCTGCGTAGGTATTGATTTTTCCTGCAGTATAACTATGTGCTAAACGGGTCTGATAATTATTTTCATTATGATCGTAGTCGTATTCTAAAATCTCTTCTTTGTTATTGGCACTTATAGTGGTCTTATTCTGATAGACATTTTCCCTATCTACCTTATTGCTCATGTAAGACTCTATCTTCATGTAATGATTGCCCCCAAGAGGTTCGGTATATTTGAAGTTGAAATTTACAATAGAAGTATTCAGTTTCTGATCACGAATAGTATTGAGTTCTTTTATTGATTCCTTAGGCGTATTTACACGTCTGGTTATTAACGTATTCTGGTCGTTTTTCATGGCAGAACTATTAAAAGAAGTTTTGAGTCCCGTAGCTAGGCTCCTGCCCTTCTTTCTTAGTTTTTGATAAAAATTGATACCCAAATTGGCGCGTTTTCTATCCCTATCAACATTAGAGAGGTTATCATTTTTAGTACTGAGTTCTTCCTCTTTAAAATAGCGCCCCATACGATTAGAGTAGCTTTTTATATCATCGGATATCAACTGCCCTTTAAGAATAAGGCTGTTGTTTGGGTTAGATTTATTCTTGTAATCCAGATTTACATTGTGATTATCTTTTGTATTTATATATTCATTTTCGGCCACATAGTCAAAGTTATTGGCATTTGAAAAAGTGATTCGTTTGGATACTGAAGTACCATCATTCTTAGAATGGTTATAGAAATAATCTCCGTTTAACGATTTTTTCTCCTTAAACTCATGACCCACATTTATTCCCGCCACTCCTGTATTTAAGAATCCGCTTAAGCTTTTTGTTTTTTGGGCCGAGTTCTGTTCTTCTTCTTCATCACCATCGCCATCAACACCATCTGCATTCTTTAAAAAATCTTGGATATTAGACCCTGTTATATTGATATTATTGGTTTTACCGATTATGGCAAACTGTGTTTTTGAAGTGAATTTATTATAGTTGAGATTCCAAAAATATCTATTATCAAGTCCAGCTCCTGCAGACACCTTTCCGAAACCATTATTCTTTTTGGATTCTTTTAAAGTAAAATTTATAACCACTTCTTTGTTTCCATCAGCAACGCCTGTTAGTTCAGATTCATCGCTTTTCTTATCTATAATTTCCACGTTGGATATGGCATCTGCAGATAAATTTTTAAGGACAATAGATGGATCACCTCCAAAGAATTCCTTACCATCGATCATAATTTTGGTGACCTCGTTGCCTTGTGCATTTACCTTGCCATCAGAATCAATTTCCAATCCCGGAATTTTATTCAATAATTCTTCCAGGTTATCATCTGGGTCTACCTTAAAAGAGTTGGTATTGAATGCTATGGTATCCTGTTTTATCTGCACTGGCACAACTGCAGTTAAGGTAACCCCTTCCAATTCATATGTATCTTCTACAAGAGTTAAGTTTCCAAAATCCAGCTTTTCTCCCGTGTACGAAATGTTCTTGTATAATGAGATATAACCCAATGAAGAAATATTCAATATGTAATCTCCCTTCTGCGCATCTGTAATTTTGAAATCTCCATGTACATCTGTAACGGTATAATCTACATAAGTAGAATCCTTCACACTCAACAACACTACCGCCACTGCTTCCAGAGGCTCCGTTTCTTCTGAAACCACTCTTCCCAAAATACCTTCCCCAGATTGGCCCTGTGTTGAGAAGAAACATAAAAAGAATAGCAAGAGCATAAAAACATTCTTCCGCAGACAATTCATCATGAAACCAGTATTGAATTATAGCTCATACGAGCAAAGCATAAATATAATTTGAAGTAAATGAACAGGTGTACATAAGAATACAAGAAATGTATTGTGGAGTACAAATTCTGCCTAACTTATGATCAATTTGCTTTAACTATGCAACATATGGTCAAGGGCATAAACTATACGAGGTAAAATAACTACATTGCCTAGTGCTTTACTTTGTAGGATATTGGACTAACAATACAACTTATTTTAAGTAGTTGTAAAACCCAAAAATTGATCATATCGATTTTAAAATTAAAGAACACCACTATGAAATTACGCTTTACATCTATCTTTTCATTTCTATTTGTCATTACCCTATTCTTATCTTTAGGCTCTTGCAAAGAAGAATCAAAAACGGTAAACAAAAACGACGCAAAAAAAGAACAGAAGCCCAATATCATCTATATTTTAGCCGACGACCTTGGTTATGGCGACCTAAGCTCCTATGGACAGGAAAAGTTTCAAACGCCCCGTATTGATGAATTGGCAAAAAGAGGTATAACCTTTACCCAACACTACAGTGGTGCACCAGTTTGTGCGCCAGCAAGATCATCTCTCATGACGGGACAGCATACCGGTCACACACCAATTAGAGGAAATAAAGAGCTTGAAGGCGAAGGGCAAACGCCTTTACCCGGCAATTCCGTTACCATAGCGGAAATGATGAAAAAAGCAGGCTATACCACAGGAGCTTTTGGGAAATGGGGATTAGGTTTTATTGGTTCCGAAGGAGACCCCGTAGCACAAGGTTTTGATGAGTTTTATGGGTACAACTGCCAGCGTATGGCCCACAGGTATTACCCAACTCATTTATGGCACAATGAAGATAAGATTCTATTGGAAGGCAACGATTGGACAAAAACAGAAACGTATGCACCAGACAAAATCCAAGAAGCCACATTAGAATTTATTGAAAAAAATAAAGAGAAGCCATTTTTTGCTTACGTACCTTTTGTACTACCTCATGCAGAGTTAATTTCACCCAATGATTCTATCTTCAACAAGTTTAAAGATTCATTCGATGAAACTCCCTTTACCGCAGAAAACGATTTCACATCAGATTACGGTCCTGATATTGTTCACATGGAATACGCGCCACAACTTAAGCCACACGCCGCATTTGCTTCTATGGTATATCGTATGGATGTATATGTTGGCCAAATTTTAGACAAACTAGAGGAACTTGGTATTGCAGATAACACCATTGTTATGTTCGCAAGCGATAATGGACCACATGCAGAAGGCGGTGCCGATCCAGCATTTTTTAATAGTTCCGGTGGTTTAAGAGGAATTAAAAGAGACCTGTACGAAGGCGGTATACGCTCTCCGTTCATAGTAACATGGCCTAATAAAATTAAGGCCGGAACAACATCTGATCACGTTTCCGCTTTTTGGGATGTTATGCCTACGCTTGGTGAAATCACTAAGGTAGATGTTCCCGCCAGTAGTGATGGTATCTCATTTTTACCTACTCTTTTGGACAAAGACAATCAAAAAGAACATGACCACCTGTATTGGGAATTTCCAATTCAGCAAGGTCGAAAAGCCGTACGTAAAGGAGATTGGAAAGGAGTTATTTATAACTTCAATAAAAAACCACAAGGTATATTTATGCTTTACAACTTAGCTGATGATGAATCGGAAACTAAAAACGTAGCCAACCAACACCCAGAAATAGTTGATGAAATGAAGCAAATCATGGAAAGTGAGAGTGAGGCATCAGAGCTGTTCCCATTTAAATAATTCTGAATCTCATAATAAACCAACCAGCCATGACCTCTTATAAATTTACTTTACTTTTTATACTTTTCTCGTTTTGCCTTACTGCTCAGGAGATAAACCATATTACTCATGGACCAATTCTTGGGCATGTTACCCAAAATTCGGTTCGGGTTTGGGGCAGAACAGCTTCACCAGGAACGTTTGAAGTGCAATACAAGAAACAAGAAGGTTCAGATAGCTTCAAAAACATTCCGGTCAAAACCCTCTTAGCAGATGATAATACAGGTTGGGTAACCTTAACCAATTTATCTCCTGATACCAAGTACACCTATCATCTTTCTATCAACGGAAAGCAGAGCAAAGAAGGTAGTTTTAGAACATTACCTGCTGCAGCTGACTACGCCAATAAAAAATATAATCCTGAAGGTCTCTTTAATTTTAAATTTGAGTTTGGTTCTTGTGCAAGTCAGAATCCGGCCAATGGCATTGGTCCTAGTCTACCCACCTACACTACCATGTTGGACGAGGTCAAAAACGATATCAACTTTGCGGTTATGAATGGCGATTGGCTGTACGAGGAAAAAAGAGACTACCCTGCTTCCGAGTGGCGCAAAACTCAAAATATTAAAGAAAAAGAACAGCCAGACCTTGTTACCAATGCGCCCACGGTAGTTGGGGTTTGGGAAAATTATAAATCGTATTTAGACAAAGCCGATAATCTAGCGGAATGGCACCGAAATGTCCCTTCTTATTTCACTTTTGATGACCACGAACTTATTAATGACATTTGGGGTGCCGGTACTGCCGGTAGACGAGACAGAAGAACCGTTTTTAGGGATATTGCCACAGCCGCTTGGTATGATTATTTAGGATGGGCAGACCCTGTTCCTTTTAAACAAGATATCCATTTTGGAAAGGCAAAATTCAAAAAAGATTCTGATATTTTAGTAGATTCAAAGGCGGATTTCACTAAACTAGACTTTTCAGAAATGGACAATCTACATGTGCATTGGGGAACACCAACAGCAGGCGTAGATGATATTGTTTTGGACTCCCTTCATTTTGGAAACCCGAATTCAAAAGTATATGACATTGTAGAAGTCATCAACAAAAATAAAATCCGCATTGACCCACCTGCGGTTGCCAATGGCACAGGTAATTATTCCATCGCAAGAAAATCATACTCTAAATTTACGGTAGGAAACAGTGACTTTTTTCTTCTAGACACAAAGACCAACCGCCAATGGCACGATACTCAGAACAGAGATAAACCTGGACTTAGTTTGCTAGGCAAAGACCAATTGGCATGGTTAAAAGAGGAAATGAAAAATAGTAAGGCTGATTTCTTATTCCTATTTTCATCAGTACCTTTTATGATTCCCCATGTAGGTGCCAGTGGGTATGCTATGGCCAGTAACAAAGATGAATCATGGACCGTTTTTCTTGATGAACGCGAGAAACTTATAGATTTCTGGGGAACTTTAGACCAACCGGTATTTGTTCTTACAGGCGATCTTCACAATAGTTTTGCAGTGAAAATTACCGACCAAATTTGGGAGTTCTGCTCAGGGCCTCACAATTCGGTCAACCACAGGTTATCTGATGAAGGAGACCGTCCAAGATCGGGTCTATATCAATTTGATAAAAGAGAAATGGACATTCGCTGGTCCAGCTTTGTGCTAGATGACATTCCTAGACCAGAGCGTCTATACCCACACTATTGCGTGGTACAGCTTAACAATGTATTCAATAACCCTCAAAAATTAGGTGACAAACGTTGGGTTGCCTATGAACATCCGCAGGTAATTTTTCAGTTTTTCGATGGAAGAACCGGAGAACTACGCTATTCAGAAACCGTATCAACCAAAAGAACCAAAAGCTTAAAAAAATGAAAAACCGATTTCAGTATGTATTCTTCTTTTCCTTACTAACATTAGCGTGTTACGCCCAAAAAGCCAACAAAAATGACGGGGACAAACGCCCCAACGTAATTCTAATTATGGTAGATGACTTAGGGTATGAAGGAATTGGCAGTTACGGCGGAACTTCTTACCATACACCAAATATTGACAAGCTTGCCGCAACCGGTATGCAGTTCAACCAAGCGTATGCCCAACCGCTTTGTACGCCTACCAGAGTAAAACTTATGACGGGACAGTACAATTTTAGGAATTGGGAAGCCTTTGGAATTTTGAATCCACAGCAAAAAACATTTGGCCATATCATGCAAGACGCTGGTTATGCTACCTGTATGGTAGGAAAATGGCAACTACAAAGTTATGACCCACCCGGTTATCCCGGAGGTGAACACAGAAGAGGAATAGGTATGAAAGTAGAAGATGCTGGTTTTGATGAATACAGTATGTTCCATGCTTTTCATACGGAAGATAAAGGCTCTCGTTTTGCCAACCCTACCATTTATCAGAATGGGGAATTTCTAACCGAAACGGACGGTAAATACGGTCCTGATATTTTTTCGGAATATTTAAACGATTTTGTTGCCCGCCAGGCGGATAAACCATTTTTTGTGTATTACCCTATGGCTTTGACACACGGTCCTTTCAACCCTACGCCCGAAAGCAAAGACTGGAAATATCCTGAAAAAAGATTGGACGAGGATACTACCTATTTTAAAGATATGGTGGAGTATCTAGATAAAATTATTGGTGACATTGTTTATAATCTTGAGAAGAAAGGGCTTCGTGAAGACACCCTTCTCATGTTATATTCCGATAATGGCACGCACCAAACCATCTTTTCCAAGATGGGAGATCGCACGGTTCAAGGAGGTAAAGGATTAACCACAGAAGCTGGCATTAAAGTTCCGTTTATTGCCAACTGGCCCAATCATATAAAAGCCGGTACTACATCAAACGAATTTATTGATGCTATAGATTTTATGCCAACCATTTTGGAAGCTACAAACACCCCTTCTCCAACTAGTTTTCAACCAGATGGCGAAAGCTTTTTACCGGTCTTAAAAGGAGAACCTGTTGAACGCAGGGATTGGGTATTTATGAGCTATGACCCTAAACCAGGTTGGGACAAAAAGCAATTTGCGCCAGCGGAGTTCGTTCTAAACGAAAACTATAAGTTATATGGTGACGGCAGGTTTTATGATACTAAAAATGATGTTTTAGAAAAGGACTCTCTACCAGAAACTAAGCTAAGCCCAGAGCTCAAGCAATTGAAATCAAAATTTAAAGTCGTATTGGATTCTCTAAGGAAATATCCAACATATGGATGGGTTGAGCGTTTGGCTCCTGAATTTGATTCTCTAGTTTCAAAACATGCCCGTATAGAATTGGTTGCCGAAGGATTTAATTGGTCCGAAGGTCCTGTATGGCTACCAAAAGAGCAGAAACTTATCTTTTCCGATGTTCCGGAAAACAAAATCTATGAATGGGACAATTTAGACGGATTAAGTCTATATATGGCTCCTTCCGGAGATACCGGCATCGAAAAGGGAAGTAACGGCAAAGGTTCAAACGGACTTATTCTTAACCCAGAAGGGGAATTAGTACTATGCCAAGTAGGCGACCGCAGAATTAGTAAACTTACAAGCTTAAAAGATTCGCATCACCCTAAATTTGAACCTGTAATTACTAATTTTAATGGCAAAAAGTTCAATTCACCTAATGATATGGATTATGACAAAAACGGTAATTTATATTTCACGGACCCATCTTTCGGTTTAGGTGATGCCAAAAGTGATATTGGTTTCAATGGTGTTTATTTCTATGGGAAAAATAAAGAATTGGTTCTTTTAGATGACTCCATAAAGGCCCCTAACGGTATTGCCGTATCCAATGACAATAAGACTTTATATGTTGCCGATTCTTTTAAGGAACAACCTAAAATCTTAGCATACGACATTGTTGGGAATGGGAAGGTATCCAACAAAAGACTATTTTTTGATGCCACTAAGCTGCATAAAGCAAGCATCAGCAAGCAATCTCCTGATGGAATGAAGATTGATGAGAAGGGAAACATTTTCTTAGCTGGTCCTGATGGCGTTTTAGTTATTTCTCCAGCAGGCAAACATCTAGGAACCATAAGAACCGATAAAAATACCGGTAATTGTGAATTCAGCGATAATGGAAGATACTTATTCATTACTGCAGATGATTACCTTTTGAGAGTTAACCTAAGACCCTATTCCAAATAAACTGCCATGTTCAAAAACCACACGTTACATTTAGTCCTAATATCCCTTCTATTTGTTTGCTCTTGTGCAGAGAAGAAAAAAGAAGAAACAAAAGTTACCGAAGAACGCCCTAACATAGTTTTTATAATTGCCGATGATATGGCCTGGGACGATAGCGGCGCCTATGGGCATCCAAACATCAAAACTCCTAATATAGACCAATTGGCTGCAGACGGTATGCGTTTTGACAATGCATTCTTAACGGCAAGCTCATGCAGCCCAAGTAGGACGAGCATTATAACCGGCCTATATCCTCATAATACGGATGCAGAGCAGTTGCATTGGCCTTTACCGGCAAGCAAGATAACTTTTGTTGAGGAATTGAAAAAGTCTGGCTACTGGACGGCACAAGCAGGAAAATGGCATTTAGGAGATTCCATTAAAACCCGTTTTGACCTTGTAAAAGATGTGGGAACACATGGTTTTCAATTATCGCCTACAGGCGAAAAAACAAAACAAATGGGTGATGGTAGTGGTTGCGAAGAATGGATACCTGTACTCAAACAAAGACCAGAGAACAAACCTTTCTTTTTATGGTTGGCAGCAGTTGATCCGCACAGACCTTACACAGAAGATATTATAGAAAACCCTCATGCTTTAGAAGATGTAATACTTCCTCCTTATTTTCCTGATACCAAAGAAGTGCGTGAGGATTTCACACATTATTACAATGAAATTACCCGTCTTGACAATTATGTTGGCAAAGTAGTAGCTGAATTGGACAAACAAGGGGTTTCTGAAAATACTATGATACTTTTCATTAGCGATAACGGTAGGCCTTTTCCGCGAGATAAGACTACTCTCTATGATGGAGGTATTAAAACACCTTGGATAGTAAAATGGCCAAAAAAAGTTGCTGCAAATTCGGTTAACACAAACTTGGTAAGTTCCATAGATATTGCAACTACTTTCTTAAAACTAGCAGGCTTAGAGGCCTTATCCAGTTTTGAAGGCGAAGACTTTTCTCCCTTGTTAGCCGATACAAAATCAAAAACAAGAGATTACATATATGCAGAAGACCATTGGCATGATTATGAAGATTACACCAGAGCCGTTCGTACCGAAGAATTCAAATACATTCGCAATTTTTATACGGATTTGCCAAATACACCTTCGGCGGATGCGTTTATTGGCGGCACCTTTAAGTCTATGCAGGAGTTAAAGAAAAAAGGGGAACTGAACGAAGCCCAAATGGCTTGTTTTATCACGCCTAGACAAGAAGAAGAATTGTATGATATTGTCAATGACCCTTACGAGCTTAAAAACCTTGCAAGCGACCCTTCACATGAGCAAACGCTGAAGGAACTACGTGCTGCACTGAATACCATTCGCAAAACATCAAAAGATAGTATACCTAATTTTAGAACACCAGATGAGTTTGACCGTGAAACGGGAAAATCAAATTCGTTCAGAAAGCGGCCTCGACCTTCCAAGGTTGAAATGGAGAAAATCATACGTGCAATGGGTAAATAATGGAAAGCTTCTAAAAGCCGACTACCATTTCAAGGTTTAAATCAGTGTTGACCCTATGCTGTCCTTTTACTTTAAATAGTGCGGTGAAATACTTTTTACCCTTTAGATGTTCGTTTTCAAACTTCTGAAGGCTATCCTTGTTCGTGAAATATTCAACCGTTGCACTTACACCAATATCGTGCTGCGAAAAGAATACAAAATGATCCGAATTACCAATACTTGGATACTTGGATACGATGGCATATTCTTGATCTACCCTCGAACCTCCAAAAGTAAGTAGCGTGTCCTTTAAGATAGGGTGATTTGAAAGTTTCAAAGTTCTTGCGGTTAAGTTAAAATGAGGATTTGCCTCATTAAAAAAGCGGATAAATTGATTCTCATTTTTCACTGGCCCCGCATAGATAGCATTGCCTTCCTTAATTTCTGGCAAAGTGGTTTGTGTAGAAAACCGAATTGAAAACTTACTATTGTGTTCTTGAAAGAACTGTTGCAGTCTTTGGGTGGCCATTGCGGCCATCCGGGTAGTGTAACTATATTTTGAAGGTTGTAACACTCCTTTTAATTCGGGTTTTGCATCCAACCAATCATAAAATTCGTTTACCGTGTTTATCTCAAAGTCCCTAGTCCACCCTTTGCCTCCGGATATCGTTTGGCCCATAGCTCCAAAATGGTCCCCAAGAATTAGGTTTGTAGATTTTCCTGAATTCAAAAAGGAACTCCATAAAGGAGGTGTACTTGAAGGAAGATTAGTAATCACCAATGTTACTATTGCTATAAATAAAAGTATGTACGGTATAATTCGTGACCAGTTTATAGTTTTTTGCTTTACAACAGGGGCTTTCTTTTCTACAAAGCGGACTTTATATTGTCCCTTATCTATTTTTAGATGCCATCCATCCGCACTACCCTCCGTTTCGTAATACGTTGTCAATTTTTTTCTAAGGTTGTAAATATTTACTCTAACTCTGGGATTGTTCTTGTCATCGGTCTGATTGCTTTTAAAGAATTCCAGCTCAATAACTGCTTCTTTTAAGTGCGCACCCTTTCTTGTTGCATCGTAGAGGTATTGCAGCAGACCTCTACTTGTAGGTGCATTCTTAAAGGTGTCACTCTCCTTTATTTTAGAAACGATTTCTTGTTCAATGCTTTCTGTCAATTCCATGTAAAATAGAGTTGGATAATTGATTCTAAGACTACTTTAACCGTTATAGCTACCGTTAAAGAAGGGTTAAAGTACTAAGAATAAAGCGTATATTATACATTTGTTTTGATGATTTAATACCTATTGCTTTTCCAAATTATCCATTTGTATAAAACGTACACAATAAACCAAAAGGTATTAAACTATAACCACTAAACTATCTACCCATGAGTATCCGTAAAATAAGTATTGCCCTAATCCTATGTCTACTTTGTGTATTTGGAGCAAATGCTATGCAGCAGGAAACAACGTTTACTGCAACTGAAAAAGTATATCTCTCCGGCACCGGGAAAGATGACATGGTAGACTGGGATTTCTTTTGTTCCGATGGAATGAACAGTGGTAAATGGACGACAATTGGCGTTCCTTCCTGTTGGGAATTACAAGGCTTTGGAAATTATAATTATGGCAAAGATGATTTTGCAATTCGGAAGAACGAATACGGACTCTATAAATATGAGTTTAATGTTTCAAAAGAATGGAATAACAAAGAAGTGAAAATTGTATTTGAAGGGGTCATGACTGATGCCGAAGTGAAAATAAACGGAAAACTAGCGGGAGAAATTCACCAAGGCGCTTTCTATGAATTCAAATATGACATAAGCAAACTACTGAAGTATGGCGAAAAGAACCTACTGGAAGTTAAAGTTAACAAAGCTTCGGCCAACACCTCTATTAACCATGCAGAACGTCAAGCAGATTTCTGGATTTTCGGAGGAATATTCCGACCAGTATATTTACAGGCCTATCCTAAGGACAATATTGAACGTGTAGCAATCAATGCCAAAGCCAGCGGTGAGTTGGAAGCTGATATTTATACTACATCCAAAAAAGCAGCATCGCTACAGTTATCATTATCAGATATCAACCAAAAGAAAATACAGGATTTACCCGTTGTTAATATATCTAAAGAAAAGGGAAAGTGGCATATTTCTACAAAGGCGGATGATATAAAATCATGGAATCCAGAATCACCTGAACTGTATTTTCTAAATGTAGCACTTCTGAATAAAAAGAGAGAGATTATTCATCAAATTTCTGAACGTATTGGTTTTAGAACAGTAGAAGTTTTAGAAGGAGATGGTATTTTTGTTAATGGGCAACGCATCAAATTTAAAGGTGTAAACAGGCATTCATTTTACCCTAGTTCCGGTCGTACTACATCAAAAGAACTCAGTATAGAACATATTAAAATGATGAAGGATATGAACATGAATGCTGTTCGTATGTCTCACTATCCGCCAGACGCTCATTTCTTAAATGCTGCAGATTCTTTAGGTCTTTTTGTAATAGACGAAGTATGCACCTGGCACTCTCCGCATTTAGATACTAAAGTAGGCCGTAAAATAGTGGAAGAAACCGTGGTTCGTGATGTAAACCATCCTTCTATTCTTCTTTGGGCCAACGGTAATGAAACAGGATGGAACAGAGAGCTAGATGATGATTATGCAAAGTGGGACATTCAGAAACGCGAGGTGATTCACCCTTGGAACATTTTCAGGAAAACCAATACTATGCACTACCCCAGCTATCATATTTTTGCATATGATACCTATGCCAAGGACAAAATTTATTTTCCAACAGAGTTTCTACATGGCCTTTATGACGGTGGCCATGGCGCTGGTCTAGATGATTATTGGAAACAAATGTGGAATATGCCGTTAGCCGCAGGCGGATTTTTATGGGATTTTGCAGATGAAGCTGTTGTTCGTACAGATAAAAACAACATCTTAGATACCGATGGAAACCATGCCGCAGATGGTATTGTAGGCCCTTATGGAGAAAAAGAAGCTAGTTATTTTACAATTAAAGAGGTATGGTCGCCTATTTACATTGAAGACCGTTACATCAAGTCAGATTTCAACGGGATTTTCAGAATTGAAAACAGATTTCACTTTACCAATTTGAATCAGTGTAAAATGACCGCGAAATGGGTTGTCTTTGAAGGTCCTAACGGAAGTAACAAAGCAAAAACTATTTCAGAACAAAATATTGAATTACCGGATTTAGAACCAAGCAAAAAAGGAGAGTTCTTAGTTACTAGACCAGAAAACTGGATAGTAGCCGACGTATTATACATTACAGCAACCGATCCGCTAAACCAGGAAATTTTTACTTGGAGCTATCCTATAAACACTCCTAAAGAAGTAAATAAAAAAAATATATCAACCACTAAAAAAAGTGGTATAACCACGGAAGCTATAAATGGTTCTATAGTGGTCAACGCGAATGGATTTCACTATAAATTTTCAGAAAAAACCGCCCTACTGAACGAAGTTAAGAAAGACGGAAAAATTATTCCTTTAAACAACGGCCCAATAATATTTGACCATAAAGACAAAATCGAATCACAAAACATATATACTTTAAAAGATAGGATTGAAATTGTAACCGTATTTGAGGCTTCGGACAAATCACCTAACTGGGCAAGTCATAAGGAATACAGTTCAGATATTATAAAATGGACTATTTATTCAGATGGATTACTGAACCTCAACGTAGAAATCAAAGGAAAAAAAATAGTGAAAGGTATAAAAGGGATTACTTTCTCTTTTCCTGAATCTGAAGTTTCCGGAATGAAATGGTTAGGTGATGGTCCATACCGTGTCTGGCGCAATAGAATGAAAGGCACCAAATTAAAGGTCTGGGAAAACGATTACAATAATACAGTTACTGGAGAATCCGGCTTTGTGTATCCTGAGTTCAAAGGTTTCTATTCAAGTTTATATTGGGTGAAAGTAAAAGGGAAAAACAATAACGGATTCAATGTGTATTGCAATTCAGAAAACACCTTCTTGCGTATGTTGACACCTCAGCAACCAAAAGAAGACCCTAACCATAGAGTTTCGGTAGACTTTCCCAAGGGGGACATCTCATTTGTAAAAAACATTCCGGCTATTGGCACAAAATTCCAAGAAGGAGATAAAATGGGCCCACAAGGCAATTCAGAAAATTACTTCGGTAATGACGATGAACCAATTAGTATAGACCTGACTTTTGAGTTCTAGGAATAGCAGCTAAAGAGGATCTGGTATAAACTAAAAAGAGTCTTATCGGTTTCGACAAGACTCTTTTACGAGAACACTATATGAAAATGAAAAATTTTATTTCTGTTTGATTAACACTGTAAACTTACGGCAGCAATGTTCATTTTAAAAAAAAATGATGTGAACTAGCCAATTTCTGTTGTGAAAACGCATTTTATCGATTTTTGGGCTAAAAAATTGAAGTGTAACACTTAAAGATAGATGATTAGCCGTTGTAAAAAAGTAGTGCTTTAAATATTGAAGGGAATAAGAATTTATGCTTGTTGAGCAATAAGCATTAATGGTACATACCTGTATGACCTATTTGTTCTTGTTGGTTCTCGCTTTTAATGCCAGATAAACCCCATTACTCCATCCAAATCCATCTTGCACCGGGTATTCACCACCACCTGCATTTAATGTCATATCCTCCACATTGTATTTTTCAACGAATTTTCCTGTATTGGCATATACTTTTTCATTGAGTTTCACCCAACGTTGAGCTATGATATTTGCGAGTTCTTCGTGACCATAATTCTCCAGGCCAATAATAGTCATCCATTGCAATGGTGCCCAACCGTTAGGAGCATCCCACTGCTCACCTGTATTTTTTAAAGTAGTAACAACACCACCGGGTTTCAAAAAGTGATTTTCTATGTATTCCGCAATATTATCTGCTTGTTGTTGAGATGCCATATTGAAAAACAAAGGAAAGGTCATTGCCAGAGAAGGCTCTCCTGTTTGCTTTTGCTTCAGCCAATTGAAATCTTCATAAATTCCATCGGAAGCATTCCAGCAAACTTCATTTAGAAATTTCTTTCGGCCAATCATACTATTTTCTAAGGTTTTCCTAAACATTTTATCTTCGGGGTAGCATCTAAGCAAAACCGCTTCCAAACCGTAAAGTAATGAATTGAGGTCAACAGGAATGATATCTGTAGTTATAATGGTTTCAATTGATCTACCATCTGCAAACCACCGGGAAGAATAATCCCAACCAGATTCCGCTCCGGAACGCAGATCACTATACATTTTTTCGCCACCGCTTACTTTTTGAACCTGGTTGTAGTCTTCACGATAAGACTCTTCACGAGGTGAAACACCACGATCAAAATACCGGTTCATTATTCCGTAGGAAGTAGCAACGCAATGAAAAACAGGGGTATTGACAGCATGCTTGCCATCCATCCAAAAATCATACTCTTTTCTTAGCGCTTCTCTGTACTTTGTATATACAGAATCTCCCTGCTTTTCCGCTAATAACGCAACCATCTGAGAGAAGAAAGGTGGTTGTGATCTTGTAATATAATAAGTTCTATTTCCATTAGGAATATGACCTACTGTTTCAATAAGATGCGCGAAATTTTCAAGCATATCATCAATTAGCTCAAACTCTCCACTTTCTGCTAGTCCCAACATCGTGAAATAACTATCCCAGTAGTAAATTTCTCTGAAACGCCCACCCGGTACAATATAAGGTTGAGGCAAAGGAATAAGTGTGCTGCCCTCATTTTTAGCGTCTAAAACCCTTTTTAATACTGGCCATAAGGATATAACATGCTCTTCTGCAGATTTACTCGTATCTGTCTTAAAATCTGAGCTTATCATATCTGGCAACTCAAAATTATCAAGTACAAAGGTTTTCAAATCAAAATTTGTTTGATTTTTCTTTTGTTCATAGGCCAGTTTAATTTCGCTATATGGCCTTTTGGCCATACAATCAACAAAAGTTTTACTGTCGGGGAAAATATGTGCAAGTTGAACATCAGCAAATAGTGGGCCAAGTAAATCTCCAAGAGTTTCAAAATCTTCACTTTCCTCTACGGTTTCTTGAGCCGAACTTACTGAGTTAACCGTCTTTTTATCCTGTTCAGTCTTACAAGAAAAAATTAGAAGGACAAATAACAAAAAATAATATCGCATAACAACGTGTAATATTGATTACGATTTAAAAGTAAGGCTTTACTATTTAAATGCGGAATGCCCGGTAATATCCATTCCGGTAATCAACAAGTGGATATCATGGGTACCCTCATAAGTTATTACACTCTCAAGATTCATCATATGGCGCATTATACTATATTCACCGGTAATACCCATACCACCTAAAACCTGTCTGGCCTCTCTGGCTATTTTAATGGCCATATCCACATTATTTCGTTTTGCCATAGAAATCTGAGCCGTTGTTGCCCTACCCTCGTTTTTCAATTGTCCTAGACGAAAAGCCAATAGTTGAGCCTTCGTGATTTCCGTAATCATCTCAGCAAGTTTCTTCTGCTGTAATTGGGTCGCTGCAATGGGTTTGCCAAATTGCACGCGCTCTTTTGCATATCTTAGCGCGGTATCATAACAATCCATAGCTGCGCCAATAGCACCCCATGCAATTCCATAACGAGCAGAATCCAGACAACCAAGCGGCGCACCTAGCCCAGACTTGTTTGGTAGTAGATTCTCTTTGGGCACTTTTACATTATCGAATATCAATTCACCCGTAGCGGATGCACGTAAAGACCACTTATTATGAGTTTCTGGCGTAGTAAATCCTTCCATTCCCCTTTCCACAATAAGACCATGAATACGACCTTCTTCATTTTTTGCCCACACCACAGCAATATCAGCAAATGGCGAATTAGAAATCCACAGTTTAGCGCCGTTTAAAAGATAATGATTTCCCATATCCTTAAACTTAGTCTCCATTCCACTAGGGTTTGAACCATGGTTAGGTTCCGTAAGTCCGAAACAGCCCATCATTTCACCTGAAGCCAATTTGGGTAAATATTTCTTTCTTTGTTCTTCGCTACCGTAGGTATAGATAGGATACATCACCAAAGATGATTGAACGGAAGCCGTTGAACGCACACCACTGTCACCACGTTCAATTTCTTGCATTATAAGACCGTAGCTTATTTGATCTAACCCTGCACCACCGTATTCTTCAGGAATATAAGGACCAAAGGCTCCAATTTCTGCTAACCCTTCTAAAATTTGCTTTGGAAATTCAGCTTTTTGGGCGTACTCCTCAATTATGGGAGAGACATCCCTTTTGACCCATTGGCGTGCAGCATCGCGTACCAGTTTATGCTCTTCGGAAAGAAGATCATCAAGATTGTAATAGTCTGGTGCTTCGAACAAATCAGGTTTCATAAAGTCAATTTTAATCAAATATACAGATGAAACGTAACATTATGCGAACTAATTGTTACATTTTTAAATAAAAATCCTTCGTCAATGCAACATAGGCATCCGTGTATTCGTGTCTCGTTATTTCAATGGTAAGTACATTAGTTTTAATCTCAACTTCTACAAAACCAAACTCCAATAAACTACGCTTAACTTCTGAATTTAAATTGCCCTTTACACGGGTAATCCGCTTGGGATATAACTTAAAAAAAGCTGCATATTCTATAAACCTTACTTCTTCTTTAAAAGGAATAATGGTTGCAAAAGAACCTTTTGGAGCCATTAGCTTTGAAACACCTTCCAGCAACTCATTAAAGGGCAGTGATTGATTTTGCCTGGCTTTATCCCGTGATAAATCTCCACTAGAAACTTCTTCAGAATAAAAAGGGGGGTTAGAAACTATTAAATCATAAGGGTCTTCCCATTCTTCAACAAACTCATCAAGACCGGCATGATAGCAAAAAAGCCGGTCTCCCCAATCCGAAGCTTCAAAATTGGAAACACATTGTTCATAAGCATCATCATCAATTTCCAAGGCATCTATAGTATCTGCCATACTACGTTGTGCCATCATCAAGGCAATTAAACCAGTTCCAGCCCCAATATCCAAAATAGATTCAGGATTGTCATCTACAGATGCCCAAGCACCCAACAACACCCCATCTGTACCAACTTTCATGGCACAACGGTCTTGATTTATCTGGAATTGTTTGAATTGGAATGGTTTCATCAAACTTAACTTATTTTTATTTTTTTTGAATTTGCGTTTCTATATTGAATTCAGAAAATAGCTTTTGATTAAAAATCGGAATATGCTGAATAAATAGAAAATACACTGTGTAAAGTTAAGATATGGAAAGCATTTAATGGACTGCACTCTTCAACATTATTTTCTTCTTATCCTAAATAAAAACAAGGTTACCTTCGCAGTAATCTCAACACCTAAATCTAAGAAATTACACACTATGCAATATTTTGTATTTATTTGTACAAAACTTGTCCTGAATATTTAGAATAGTTAATTTTCTAGAGATTTGGGTAACTCCTTAAAATACACTTACAACTTAAACCAAAGACTCATTCAAATGCAAAATAACTCAAAATCCGGAAGGCGTAAATTCTTAAGGAATACCCTTACCCTAGCAGCAGGCTCAACCCTAATAACTCCATCTCTTTTTGGTGCTCCTTCCATCCTAAAACATTATAACAAACCTAACTCCAAATTTAACGGCGTACAAATAGGTGTTATTACCTATTCGTTTAGAAGTATGGAAGATCAAAGTGCTGAAGCCACTCTTCAATACATTCTAGATTGCGGGGTAAATGCCATTGAGCTAATTGGAGACCCAGCTGAAACTTTTGCAGGAAGACCTGAAAACAAATTGGATAGAACCGTATTTTTTGGATTGATGAAAAAGAAACGTAGTGGAAGCATTACCGATGACGAAGCCAAAGAACTTGCAGAAATACAAACCGAACAATCAGCATATAAAAAACAAGTTACAAAGTGGCGGAAGACGGCAGACATGAAAAAGTTTGAGAAATTCCGCAAAATGTATAATGATGCGGGTGTTGACATTTATGCCTTCAAACCAAGAGATACCTTCGGTAAAAAGAATTCAGATGCGGATATAGAATGGGGAATGAAAACAGCAAAAGTACTTGGTGCTAGCCATGTTACCGTAGAACATCCTAGTAATGATGCTACCACGCTTAGGTTAGGGAAATTTGCCAAAAAACATGGAATTTATGTGGCTTACCACGGTCACGAACAACAAACTCCCACCCTATGGGATACGGCTTTAGAGCAATCTAATTATAACGCTTTAAACTTAGACTTAGGTCATTTTGTAGCTGCGGGCAATTCTGCTCCTTTAGACATTATTAAAAACAAGCATGAGCACATCAAAAGCATGCATCTAAAAGACAGACAAACGCCTGCAAATGGCAAAGGCAATTTGGTTTGGGGAAATGGAGACACTCCACTTGCCGGAGCTTTACAACTTATGAGAGATAACAAATATAACTTTCCCGGAACTGTTGAACTAGAATATGATGTTCCTGCTGGATCTAATGCAATAGCAGAAGTTCAAAAATGTATTTCTTTCTGTGAGAAAGCCTTAAAATAGTCTGAATTAAATATACTGGGGTAGACTTGACCAGTAAAGTTTGGTTTACCCTAAATACAGGTCCACAAGACCCTCTGGAGTTCTTACGTGAATCGCTTTGTTTTCGCGATCAACTTTTTTCAGGATTTCATCAATGATAGGCACTAAAATCTCTTTTCCATCTTTTTCTATTTCAAAAATTGCTTGAGACGTAGTATCATTTACTCCAGTAATTTTTCCAATATTACCGTGAACATCATCCAACACATCAAAACCAATGACTTCATGAAAATAGAACTTATCACCTTCCAATTTAGGCAAGGCCGATAAAGGTAAATAAAGCTGATGGCCCATAATACGATTAGCAGCGGCTTCATCCTTCACCTCTTCAAAATCGATTCTTAATAGCGCGGATTTATGCAGACGACATCTATCAATAAAAAATGGAACCAGTATATCGCCTTTCATCAAGACAAACACTGATTCCATATTTTCGTAAATTTCGGGTTCATCGGCATCTAGTTTAACTAGCACCTCACCCTTAAAGCTATATTTAGAAACGATTTTACCGAGGTAGAAACAATCTTCCTTACGCATTCGTTCCTAATTTATTTATTCTTCTTCTTTAGATGCTTCCGCCTCTACAGATGGAGCTTCTTCAACCGCTTCAACCTCAGCAGTTGCATCCTCACCTTCAGGAGCTTCTGGCAATGCAGCAGCGGCAGCTTCAGCAGCACGCTTCTCATTTACTTCTTTCTCTGCTTTTAAAGCAGCAGCTTTAGCATCAGCTTTCTCTTTATCTAAACCACCAACCTTAGCTGCAATCTTACCTTCTTTTTCTTCCAACCAAGCCGTAAATTTTTCTTCTGCTTGCTCTTCGGTTAAGGCACCTTTACGTACACCACCTAATAAGTGATGCTTTAAAAGAACACCTCTGTAAGAAAGAATTGCTTTAGCGGTATCTGTTGGCTGTGCACCATTCTGTAACCACTGCACTGAACTATCAACATTTAATTCAATAGTAGCAGGATTGGTATTAGGATTGTAGATTCCTAATTTTTCCAAGAATTTCCCATCTCTCTTTGAACGTACATCTGCTGCAACGATCCAATAAAATGGTTTTCCTTTTTTACCGTGTCTCTGTAATCTAATTTTAACTGGCATATCACATTAATTTGTAGGGTGCCCGACCCTTGTTATTAATTCATTTTAAATCTTCCCTATTAAGGGGCTGCAAATATAGAATTTCTTTTTGAGGTAATACCACTTGTTTTAAAGAAAAAACAACCTCAATATTGCTTTTTTCAAAGACACATTCAATCCTACCTAACTAACACACTATTAATTTCTTGTTCAAGGCCTACGCTACACCTTTCAATCCGTTAATAACTCTTAACAACTCATTAAGCTATTAAGCGTTCTTTTTACGTAATTTTATAGTCACTTTTTTAAGCTCAAACACGCACTTTTATGTACCTCATTTTCGATACGGAAACCACTGGACTTCCCAAGCGTTGGGATGCCCCTATTACCGACACAGACAACTGGCCTCGTTGTATACAGATAGCTTGGCAGTTGCATGACGATATGGGTAAATGCATTGAGCATGAAGATTATCTAGTTCGCCCAGAGGGGTTTAACATTCCTTATGATGCCGAGCAGATTCATGGTATTTCTACTGAGCTTGCAGAACAAAAAGGTATTTCCCTTGCAGAGGTTTTGGAGAAATTCAACATTGCCATGTCTAAAACAAAATTCATTGTTGGGCAGAATGTAGGGTTCGATTTAAATATTATGGGCGCGGAATTCCACCGTTTGGGTGTTGAAAATCCGTTACAAGAACTTCCTGTTTTAGATACCTGTACAGAGCATACGGCACAATTATGCCAGATCCCTGGCGGTAGAGGTGGTAAATTCAAGTTACCTACATTAACAGAATTGCACCAATATTTATTCGGAGAGCCTTTTGGCGAAGCGCATAATGCAACGGCCGATGTTGAGGCAACTACACGTTGTTTTCTAGAACTTATCCGTAAGCAACAGTATACAAAAGAACAGTTAGATGTTCAACCCGATTATTTCAAGAATTTCTCTGAGGCTAATCCGCAGGAAATTGAACTTATCGGTCTTAAACACATCAACCTTAAAAAAGCATCGAAAAAAATTGCCGATGCACTTTGGGCAAAAGATACGGGCGGCGTTTCTCAAGAAGAGATAGAAGAAAACCTAGCTACCTTAGAGAACGCAAGTTTCTCACATTTACATAATCACACACAATTCTCCATATTACAATCTACCATAAGCGTTCCTGATTTGGTAAAAGCTGCTGCAAAAGCCAAAATGCCTGCGGTGGCCATGACGGATCATGCGAATATGATGGGTGCATTTCATTTCGTAAACGGAGTGTTAAATCATAACAAAGGTGTTGTTTCTAGAAATGAAGCAAATCAGAAAAGATTTGAAGCCACACAAAATGGCACTTTAGAAGAAGGTCAAGAGCCCTTAACCGAACTACCGGAACCTGAACAAGAAATAACTCCTATAATAGGCTGCGAGTTTCAGGTCTGTGAAGATCATACCAACAAATCACAAAAAGACAACGGCTACCAAATAGTAATGCTCGCCAAGAGCAAGAAGGGTTATTTGAACTTAGCCAAGATGTCATCTATTGCCTTCGTTTCGGGTAAATACTATGTACCTCGTATCGATAAAAAAGTAATTGAGCAGTACAAGGAAGATGTCATGGTGCTGACAGGAAACCTATATGGCGAGGTTCCTAGTAAAGTATTGAACGTTGGTGAAAAACAAGCCGAGGAAGCATTAATTTGGTGGAAAGAGACTTTTGGCGATGATTTTTATATAGAAATCATGCGCCACGGTCAAGAAGATGAAGATCGTGTTAATCAAGTCTTGATTCAGTTTGCCAAAAAACACAATGTAAAGCTGGTAGCCACAAATAACACCTACTACGTAGAAAAGGAAAATGCACACGCGCATGACATTCTTTTATGTGTAAAAGATGGTGAAAAACAAGCCACACCAATTGGTCGTGGTCGCGGCTATCGTTACGGATTACCAAACCAAGAATACTACTTTAAGTCATCTGATGAGATGAAAGAGCTTTTTAAGGATATACCTGAAGCTATCATCAATATTCAAGAAATCGTTGACAAGGTAGAGACCTTTACTTTGGCACGTGACGTACTGTTGCCTGCTTTCGATATTCCTGAAGAATTTCAGTTCGAGGAAGACAAGCTGGATGGTGGCAAACGTGGTGAAAATAAATTTCTACGCCACATTACCTATGAAGGCGCAAAGAAAAGATATGGTGAAATTACACCCGCCATTGACGAGCGATTAGATTTTGAGCTTAAAGTAATTGAAAAAACGGGCTATCCTGGTTACTTCTTGATTGTGGAAGATTTTATTAGGGCAGCAAGAACTATGGATGTATCCGTAGGTCCTGGTCGTGGATCTGCCGCAGGATCTGCCGTTGCTTATTGTTTATGGATTACGAATCTAGACCCTATTAAGTACGACCTACTTTTTGAGCGTTTCCTAAATCCGGATCGTGTAAGTATGCCCGATATTGATATTGATTTTGATGATGAAGGGCGTGGTCGTGTAATGGACTATGTAATTGATAAATACGGGGCTAACCAAGTGGCACAGATTATCACTTATGGTACCATGGCTGCTAAATCTGCTATTAGAGATACGGCACGTGCCCTGGATTTGCCTCTGCAAGATTCAGACCGCATGGCAAAGTTGATACCCGATATGTCTAAACTAAAAAAGATTATTGGGGTCGATGAAAAAGTCTTGAGATCAAAATTTAGATCAGAAGATTTAGAAAAGATAAATGAGCTTTTAGCGATTTCCGAGGGTGATGGTCCTGAATCGGAAACTTTAAACCAGGCGTACATTTTAGAAGGTTCGGTTCGTAACACCGGTATTCATGCCTGTGGGGTTATTATTACCCCAGATGACATTACCAAGTTCGTACCCGTGGCACTTGCCAAAGATTCCGAAATGTACTGTACTCAGTTTGACAACTCCGTTGTGGAGGATGCCGGATTGTTAAAGATGGATTTTTTGGGATTGAAAACGCTGACCTTGATTAAGGACACCGTTAAAATCGTAAAAGCAAAACACGGTGTTGAGCTAGACCCAGAGAATTTTCCGTTAGATGATGTAAAAACATACGAGCTCTTCCAAAGAGGAGAAACAGTTGGTGTATTCCAATATGAATCTCCCGGAATGCAGAAACACATGAGATCGCTAAAACCTACCGTTTTTGCGGATCTTATTGCCATGAACGCCTTGTACCGTCCTGGTCCAATGGAATACATACCAAGTTTCATTGCCCGTAAACACGGTACCGAAGAAATTGTATATGACCTTGATGCCTGTGAAGAATACTTAGCGGAGACCTACGGTATTACGGTTTACCAAGAGCAAGTGATGCTCCTTTCACAGAAGTTGGCGGACTTTACAAAAGGTGAAGCCGATGTCTTGCGTAAGGCAATGGGTAAGAAGCAGAAGCACGTACTAGATAAAATGAAGCCAAAGTTCATTGAACAAGCTTCAGCCAAAGGACATGCAGTTGATAAATTGGAGAAAATCTGGAAGGATTGGGAAGCATTCGCAGCCTACGCCTTTAACAAATCTCACTCCACCTGCTATGCATGGATCGCATACCAAACCGCATATTGCAAAGCCCACTACCCTGCTGAATATATGGCGGCGGTATTGAGTAATAACATGAACGATATTAAACAGGTTACCTTCTTCATGGAAGAATGTAAACGTATGGGCTTGGATGTTTTGGGACCAGATGTAAATGAATCTTACTACAAGTTTGCCGTAAACGATGCCGGTGCTGTCCGTTTTGGAATGGGTGCCGTAAAAGGTGTTGGTCGGGGCGCGGTAGAAACCATCGTAGAAAACAGAAAAGAAGAAGGACCCTACAAATCCGTATTCGATTTTGCGAAACGAATAGATCTTCGTGCAGCAAATAAAAAAGCATTTGAAAGTTTAGCCGTTGCAGGAGGATTTGATTCTTTTGGTGATACACACAGAGCACAGTATTTTCATAATGAAGGAGACGGAGTCACCTTTTTAGAAAAGACCATAAAATACGGAGCTAAATTTCAAGAAAGCGAGAACTCTAGCCAAGTAAGCCTATTTGGCGAAGCCAGTGATGTACAAATACCTGAACCCGTTGTTCCTCCTTGCGAGGAGTGGGGAACCATGGAAAAACTGCGCCGCGAGAAAGAAGTTGTAGGTATTTATATATCGGGACACCCGTTAGATGATTTCAAAACAGAGGTAAAAGCATTTTGTAACGCCTCGCTTTCCAACTTAAGCGACCTTCAAACTGTCGTAAATAGAGAACTGGCCTTTGCAGGAGTTATTACAGACGTACAGCATAGGGTATCCAAAAACGGAAAAGGATGGGCATCGTTCTTAGTGGAAGACTATACGGAATCTTATGACTTTCGGATTTTTGGTGAAGAATACCTTAGATTCAGACATTTCTTAATGATCAATTCATTTGCTTACATCAAGATATTTGTAAAAGATGGATGGATGAACCGCGATACTGGCAAGAAAGGTGACCCCCGGATACAATTCAACAGTTTTATGTTACTGCAAGAAGTGATGGAAATGTATGCCAAGAAATTGACCATTAAGTTAAATATTGACGATCTTAAAGAAGAAGATATTCACCAATTACAGGATACCCTTATTTCGTACCCAGGAAATCATCCACTTAACTTTATAGTTTATGAGATGGAAGAAGAGATAAAAGTAAGCCTATCCAGTAGAAAACAAAAAGTACAGATTAGCAGTGAACTTTTGGCAACTCTTACCGAAAATGAAGTCCATTATAAACTGAACTAGGAAAGCAACTTATATACTCATATAAAATTTGAACCCTATAAATAACATTGATAACACAATAGCTAAAACCAATGTGTCGTTAGTAAGGAAACAGTTAGATATTTGACTAACTTTGCATAATATATAAAAACAGAAAATCATGGCATTAGAAATAACAGACGCTACTTTTGACGAAGTAGTTTTAAAAAGTGACAAACCAGTAGTAGTTGATTTCTGGGCAGCATGGTGTGGACCATGTAGAATGGTAGGCCCAATCATTGAAGAAGTTAGCTCTGAATACGAAGGCAAAGCGGTTGTTGGTAAAGTAGATGTTGATGCTAATCAAGAATTTGCGGCTAAATATGGTGTGCGTAACATCCCAACTGTATTGGTATTCAAAAATGGTGAAATCATTAACCGTCAGGTTGGCGTTTCTCCAAAGAAAGTTTACACAGACGCGATTGACGCAGCTTTATAATTTTAATTTCTCCCGAATGGGATATAAAAAAAAATCTCGCTTTTAGCGGGATTTTTTTTATACCCAAAACTGATGCTTCCCCCAATTTTAGTTTTAGGTTTAATGCCTATCTTAGTAATATGAACCTGCAATCCGAATTAAATAAAACTTCACTTTTTTCAAATCTAGAGCTTTTGGCCAACCAAGTAGTGGAAGGTTTCATAAGTGGTATACATAAGAGTCCGTTTCATGGCTTTTCCGCAGAATTTGCAGAGCATAAGATTTATAATGATGGGGAAAGTACAAAGCACATAGACTGGAAGCTTTTTGCGAAGACCGATAAACTGTACACCAAAAGGTATGAAGAAGAGACCAATTTAAGGTGTCATATGATATTGGATAGTTCAGCCTCTATGTATTATCCTGAAGCAAAGGATTTATCAGCTACCAATTTGAATAAAATCGGTTTTGGAGTCTTAGCCATCGCAGCTTTAATGAACATCCTTAAAAGACAGCGAGATGCCGTTGGGTTAAGTGTATATTCGGACAACTACAACTTTTATTCCCCAGAAAAGGGAAGTGAAAGGCACCACCAAATGCTTTTAGCAAAGTTGAGTGAGATCAGTTTGGACACCAAACCGGCCCAGCAAACGGAAACCTATACCTATTTGCATCAAATAGCGGAAAATATAAAAAGAAGAAGTCTCATTTTTCTTTTTACGGATATGTTTCAAAATTCTGAAAATGATGAAAAAATATTTGATGCTCTCAGACATTTAAAATACAACAAGCACGAAGTAGTATTGTTTCACCTTTTAGATAGATCTACAGAGTACCATTTCGATTTTGACAATACCCCCAAACGTTTTCTAGATGTGGAGACCGGTGAACATATAGATTTATATTCCAACAATATAAAAGAAGCTTACGAGCGTAGTGTAACCGCTTATTTTGACGATTTAAAACTAAAGTGTGCCCAGTATAAGATTAAATATGTGGAAGTTGATGTAAAGGGAGACTTCTCCAAAATACTTAATACCTATTTGGTAGAAAGAAAGAAATTTATCTAATGATGAAATATTTTATTGAAAATTGTTTGTGCAATTGAAAATGCGGTGTATATTTGCACTCGCTAAACGCCACGGTCTGGTAGTTCAGTTGGTTAGAATACCTGCCTGTCACGCAGGGGGTCGCGGGTTCGAGTCCCGTCCAGACCGCGAAAAGCCTTCAACGCAAGTTGGAGGCTTTTTTAGTTTGCGCAAATTTAGTTGAAAACTAAAAAATAGGGACGAGAAGCCTGCCTATAGGCAGACAAGTTTATCCGCCTTAGCAGGAAGTCTTGTCCAGACCGCAACAAAGCCTCTCATGAAAATGGGAGGCTTTTTGAGTTTTGAAAGGTTCTCGTCTAAAAAATTTAGGGATAAGAAGTCTCATGCAGACGGTAGAAAGCCTCAAAATATGTTAGGGCTTTTTTCATTTGTGAAGATTTTTTCATAGGCTAAAGGAAACAGACGATAGCAGAGAGAACACTCATGGGTATTTTGACCGCGCATAATATAGACACTTAAATAAGTGTATGCAACATAGATTTTAGATGCTAATTAAAAATTAAGGAAGAATGAATTGCTGTTTTTTAGCGTGTTTCAACAAAACCGTCAGAGAAAACGCATTAGATGTCTATATTTTTTGGAACATCCAAGCGAAGAGGTGGCACACCAGGTCGAAGGGCTTAGGGAGGATTATAACAAATATCAGCCCATAAATCGTTGGTGACAAAGATTACCAACCAAATAGTCAAATCATTTTCATTGAGGCTAGCCCCAATGGAAAAAAAGATCTTTTGATTTAGGGCTGTATGAAATTGGGTAAGTCTTCAGGTATATCGAAATGATGGGATGAAGATTATTATTTTTCCCTCAAAAATCTTATGTGCTTAATTTTAAACTCTGTAAATCTATTTTAAGTAGGACTTATAATTTTTACTCTTCCTTCATTAGTTTTAGATAAGAAGTATTACCCTTATTATCTGAAAGGTGAACAATGTAGATTCCTGTATTCACATTTTCAACCAAAATGGAAAGATCACTTTGATTGGGTTCAATTTTTCCTTTTTTAATCAAAGCACCATTTACACTAAATAAAGAATAGGTGTTGTATTCAGTACCTGCTAATAATTTAATGTGTAATACATTACGTGTTGGATTTGGATAAACAGATATGACGGCATCAGAATTGCTATTGACCTCATTCGGATCATAATTTCCCTTGGCCGATTGGCTGGGCATATTGTTGTTAACTATTCTGACCTCGGTGATACTATTCCAATTATTGCTACCTGAATTTCCTTTTCCAATATATTTTAGGTATTTGGCATTTTGGGATCCTAGATTTATATTTTGTAGCTTATCGGTTCTTTCACTAATTCCATTTGAGACGATATCAGTCCAAAAAGATCCGTCATCAGAAATTTGTATGGCGTAAAAAAACTCTTTTGTGTTTCCGTAGCTATAAGCTATTTGAAATTGGTCAAACTCTTGATTCTCATTTAATTCAAATATAATATCTTCCGCTGTTCCCTCGACGCTCCATTGTGTAGCAAAATCGTTGTCCATAAGGTTGCATGGTGAATCAGTATAGGAATCCCACCCAACGAATATTTGGTTAGGCCGTATACCCGTATTGGGCAGAGGAGAATTACAAACATCTTCATGAGGAATAACGTCTAAAGTTGCTAAATTTTCAAAAGCACCGATATCAATAGTAATACCCTGTGGTCTAACAGTATCATAGTAATCATTAGTTACAAGGTCGATTACAGCGCCATCATCTCTGCCTGCATCAATTGCCGGACTTAAGCTACTTTTAATGATTTTTTCACCTGGAATGTACTTTGGGTCAGAAATTAATCCATTAATATCATGACCAAAGTTTCTCCATGCTGTCAAATCGTTAACCGAAATATCTTCCGCTCTCCATTTGTACTCGCCATTGGCATTATAATAAAGATTATTATCAAAAATATTAATTTCTATGCCGTTGGTAGGATTGTTCTTAAAAACATCTACATCAAACCAACAAGCACTATTATCGAAAAAAACATTATTAAATATGTAATTATTACTTAATGTAGTTGGAAAATTTGAAGGATCTCTTATAATTCTTAGGCCTGCAACTGCTTCAATTTGGGTTCCTAAGTCGAGGTCTTGACCACCTGTGGTATTCATTATTTCATTATTAAATACATTGATATGATCCGATGCTGCAATTTCAATACCTAAACGGCTGTTATGATCAATAATATTGTTATAAATATCAATGTTTCTACTTACCTCTATAAAAATACCTGCATGTTTCGGGCCATTGTCATGAATGTAGTTGTTTCTTATAATTGATTTTCTTCCTATATCGCAATGGTCGAACCACACCCCGGAACCATAGTTGTTGGCTATTTCACTATTTTCCAAAATACCCCACGAATCGCCTCCCGCTTTGATGCCACCTGCATGCCAAAGGAAATTGAAATGGCGATAATTATTATTATTAATTTGACAATTTTTAATTAAAAAATTTGATGTTCTAGTTGCTGAAACACCAACACTTCCATTATTCTTAATAACACAATTAATTAATTGCGAGCCAGTTTTTTCAAAACCAATATCAACACCTGAAATGTCACCATACTGAATATTACAATTTTCAACTTTACAATAATCACCTAATTCAATCATTGCTCCTCCACCACTTTTAAAAGTTGAGGAGTTACTATGTCTGAAATTAATATCTTTAATGTGAACATATGCGGAGGCCCCGGCCATAATAATCCTAGTGATCGTTGAGGCTTCAATGAGATGCCCTTCAGGATCTGCATCATCTCTCAATCGTACGTATAGTGTTTCACTATTCTTATCATAAAAGAATCTACCATCATTCCCATCATCATCAAGGTCGCTAAGATTCATATTATATGGGCTGTTTGGAAGGTCAGGATTTTCAATTCTCCAAAAGCCATCTGCGGCTACTCCTCCAATCGAATTAGCTACCGCACCCGTTTGAATTAATGGTACCCCATCTACAAAAACTTGTTGAGACTCATAAGACCATCCTGCTTTTCGATAAACATTGTTTGAACCTGGAAGTGGTGTCCAATCTCTAATAATTTGAGAACCTTTAATGGTAACATCCTCATTAGGATATGCCATAATGGTAATGGGGTTGCTTTCTGTTCCTTTACGGCTAATTACAGCTCCATCATTGGCTGAGAATTCATCTAGACCCTCAAGTCGATATGTTCCACCCATTATATATAGGGTGTCACCAGCATGCAACATAGCTATCCCTTTTTCTAAGGTTAGGAAAGGACTCCCTATTGTTGTACCCGTACTATTATCATCCCCATTGGTTGCAACATAATAATCAGTTGCTTTGCAAATTTGAATTCCTATTAAAAGGAATACAATAATAGATAAATGTGTTTTTAGATTCATAAGAGTATAGTATCCAAATACCTAGAGCCCTGGTATTCAATATTAAAGTAGGTGTTTCAAATAGTTAGTGTATGCAGGTAACGCAATTACAGAAAAGGATATATACTAGACTTTAAAAAAGAAAGAGAAGTATAATATCGTGAATTTTTATAGCTGGGGATATAGAGAATCATCATAAGGATTTTCACAAATATAAGAAAATGCCTATTACTATGTAATTATATATTTTGGATGTAATACCACCTATAGGCCCGGCCAGACCGCGAAAAGCCTTCAACGCAAGTTGAAGGCTTTTTTGGTTTTAGAAACTGTGGCGCATTCTTTCACTAGTAACTGAATCATTATAAGCTTATGTACTTTCAAAAATTACTTTAGCTACAGCTTTCCAAAACCATTACTGCAATTATAGAATAATCCACCTCCAACTAAAAACCTATGTATCTTGCCATAAATATGTAAAAGCGCAAAGTTCATCGGTTTTATTTGGCAAAAAAACCAAAACCATCTACTTTTCAATTTGAAATTGAAAACACTAACACTAGAATTAATCATTAAAAAGAACATTATGAAATTTCATTTAGGAATAAAACATTTTTTTAAAATGTATGTCATATTAAAGCCAGAAAGAAGGTTTTTACTGTTCTCTTTAAACACAATATTTGTCCTATTTTTTTTAGTATCCTGTGGTAGTGCAAAAAACGCAACTTATTTTAATAAGGACACCAATATTGCTTTTACAAATCGTTCCGAGAATCTAGAACCAATAATTCAAAAAAATGATTTACTTAGCATTATAGTAAGTAGTATAAATCCTGAGGCTGCGGAAATGTTTAACGTATCTAATAATGTTGCCGCCCAATCATCAACCAATGCCGGTAACACTACTAGAGTTTCCGGATATTTAGTAGGCCAAGATGGATCTATACGTTTACCTATATTAGGTAAAGTTGAAGCCGTTGGTAAATCAAAAAGCGTACTAAGTGAGGAAATAACAGCACTATTAGTAGACAGAAAATTATTGCTTGATCCAATTGTTGATATTCGCTACTTAAACTACAAGGTTTCTATTCTGGGAGAAGTGAAAAATCCGTCTGTACTCACAATACCTAGTGAAAAAATTTCCTTATTGGAAGCTTTAGGTGCAGCTGGAGACATTACAATATTTGGTAGACGAGATAATATTACACTTATTAGAGAGGAAAACGGGGTTAAAAGAATGCGAATATTAGATTTGACTTCTAATGAAATTTTTAGTTCACCATATTATTACCTTAAGTCAAACGATATTATATATGTTCAACCAAATAGCGCTAAAGTATCTAGTTCCACCGGTTTCAAAGACTGGATTCCTGTTGTTTTAAGTGGTATTTCATTAGCCATCATAGCTATCGTAAATTTAAAATAAAAACACCACACCAATTTAAGAGGCAGCCGCAACCTTAAGTATAAAGGTTGAAAACAAAGGATTCAATTGTAAGCTTCCCTTAAAACCGAACTGTTTAAAAGTAGAATAATAATCTTAATTTTAAACGGTATTATGAGGAAGAGTAGATTTTCACCCACGCAGATCGCAAAGATTTTAAAAGAGTTCGATAATGGCAAGACCGTTGCGGATATAACCCGTGAACACGGTGTGAGTTCGGCCGCTTTCTACAAGTGGCGTTCGAAGTACGCCGGAATGAGCGGTCAGGAGCTCGGGCGCTTAAAGGAACTGGAAGAAGAGAACCGAAAGCTCAAGCAGATGTACGCCAACTTGGCTTTGGACCATCAAATGGCGAAGGAGATCATCGAAAAAAAGCTCTGAAGCCTTGCCGTAAGCGCAGTATCGCCAAAGAACTTGTTCATTACGGTATCAGCAGGGCGTGCCGTGTCCTAAATATGAGCAAGAGCGTCTATTATTATAAACCTTTGCCGAAGGACGACACCGAAATAGAGGATGCCTTGAGGCAAAAGGCAAAAGAACATTCGGAGGAAGGCTTCTGGAAGGCCTACGACCATTTGCGCAATGAAGGGAAGCCATGGAACCATAAACCGGGTCCACCGTGTGTACAAGGTCCTTGGACTGCCTTTGAGAAGAAAAGTAAAGAAACGTTTGCCCGCAAGGGTGAAAGAGCCCTTAGAGGTGCCTGATAGACTTAACCACACATGGAGTATGGACTTTGTGACCGATATCCTGGAAAACAAGAGACGCTTCAGGTCGTTCAACGTCATCGATGATTTTAATCGAGAAGCACTTCATATAGAAGTCGACTTTTCCTTGACCAGCAATCGCGTTGTCTGGGTACTCAACCATCTCATCAATAGGAAAGGGAAGCCTAAGAAGATAAGAATGGACAACGGCCCTGAGTTCATTGCCCACATAACCAATGATTGGAGCCAGATGCACGGGATAGAGTTCAAATATATCCAACCGGGCAAGCCGACCCAAAATGCTTTTGTGGAAAGGTTCAACGGAAGCTACAGACGTGGGGTGCTGAACAAATATATCTTTGAAAACCTAGACCAAGTAAGGGAACGGACACAGATCTGGATCAACGATTATAACCATCATAGGCCCCACGATGCCTTAGGTAGAATACCGCCCGTAAAATACGCGGAACTTAATTCTTTTGGGGCTAGCCCCAAAAGAATTAAAAACAATAACTTTAATGAAGTTTTAGAAAACTAAGCAGTTCTATCTAGGGGGGCTTACAGTACATCAAATCATTCCTGTAAACAAGGATTAAATCATAAAAATAGACTTTGTTATTTATTTTGATTTCCAAATAGACCTAAGTAATAGGCGCTCTAAATGGCATACTACTACTTTAAGAAAATTACTCCAATAGAAACATCTAACCTTTCAATAAAATATTAGTCTCTTCTTTTTAATATTTTTGATAAAATTTCCGAAACTTTTATTTTAATATAATCAACTGTAGACCTTCCTATAATCATAAGGTTTTCAAAACTCTTATTAAACCCATTTTTCACAGGACCTTGGTCATAACCATAACCATACTCATAGCCATAATTATAATTGTTTTTATCTCCCAACCCTGCACTATTTAACACGTAACACATTTGATTTAATCTACCAGTATCAAATAAATCTTTAGAATACTCTATTAACTTTTTATTAGTAAAACCTGCTCTAACAACAAATAAAGTCATGTCGGCATATTTAGATATTAATGCGGTATCAGATACTAGAATACTAGGTGCCGTGTCTACTATTACATAATCAAACTCATTTTTGGCACTCGAGATAAATTGCTCAAAACGAACACTTGATAATAATTCTGTAGGATTAGATACTATAGTTCCCGCTAAGCAAACTTTAAATAATGAATTGTTCTTCTCCACATTAATAAGGTTACCCTCCCAATCAGTAACAGTACCGTTCAAATAATCAGATAATCCTAAGGCTTTATTCGTGTTTTTAAAATATCGGTGTAATTGGGGGTTTCGTAAATCTCCTCCAACAAGTAAAACTTTCTTATTTAAATTAGAATATGCTATAGCCAAATTCATAGCAACTAGTGTTTTCCCTTCTCCTTTCACTGCGGAAGTGACGTAAATTATTTGTGACTTCTCTTTTGTTTTATTAGCAGAATAATAATTAACATTCGCGCATAATAATCTAAAGGATTCTGCAAGAATAGAGCGATTTCTCGATGACAGTAAATTTTCTGTTTCTGTAAAAAAAGGTATCTCTCCTAGTATAGGAGTTTTAGAGTTTAATTTTGTTATCTCTAGTCTATTATAAATTTTATCATCTAAAAAGAACTTAATAAATAGAAATATAAACGGAATTAATACTCCTAAAAGAATAGAAAAAGGATAAACCAAAGATGTTTTAGGAAAAATTGCACCGTTACCGGTTAATGCATAATCAACTATTTTTAATGATGAGGATGTTACTGCATGGTTTATTGCAGCTTCTTCTCTTTTTTGTAATAATAATAAAAAAAGATTTTCCTTAATACTCTGTTGTCTTTCTATAGACCTCAAAACTTTTTCCTTTTCCGGTAATGTAGAATATTTATTACCGGCTCTGTTCTTTTCTTGGTTTAATTGATATAAAGAAGTTCTTAATTGTTTTTGATAAACATCTACGGTTTTTAAAATATTACCCTTACCTCTTTCTAATTGTCCATTTAATAATTGAAGTGAGGGGTGACTTTCTCCTACACTGTTTAATAATTTTGCTCTTTTTAACGATTTATCATTATAATCTGAAACTAAAGCATTTAAACTGCTATTTTCTAAACCTACATCTGCAGGAAGTAAACTATATTGATCCTCTTTTTTAACTGTTTTTTTTAAAAGATTAGACAACGATATTTGAGTTTCCAAATCAAATAATTCTTCTTCAATGTTAGACTTCGCACTTAAAGCACTCGTTGCATCATTTTCAATATAAGACAAGTCATTTTGCTGCTTGTAATTTTGTTTTCCAATCTCTATAGAATCTAATTCTGTAGTTAAGTATAAAAAACGTTCATCAATAAAATCAAGAGTTCTTTTAGACACTAATTGACGATCTAATATAACATCCTGATTATATTTCTCGATCAAAGTATTTATTATGACTTCGGATTGTTTCGCGTTCTCACCATTAAGCCAAATCGCAATAATGTCCCCTTTCTTCTTAATTGGTTCAATCCTAAGCATATTAGATAGCTGCATTGCTACAGCCTTTTTAGGAAATAGCATCACTTTATAAGAAATGTTTTCAAATTCCTTGACATCAATATTATCTAAAAGTTGAATACTGAATGGCAAACCTGAAACTAATGTGTTTTGAAGATTTAGAGGTGCCGTAAATACTTCTCCTACTATATTTTTTATAACAAAACCATCTTTCTCTAATTCTATATCATATATTAATGGAGAAATTATACTATCCTCTGAAATATGTTTTTTTATTTTAAAAGGAGCGTCCCATATTTCATTTGTCTTTATCGTTCCTTTATAAAAATAATTGACATCTAATTGCAACTCACTAACCACCTGACTAGTGATCCTATAAGATTTTAATACCTCGATTTCATTATCTAAATTTATGCTGGATAACCCCCACATGTTAGAAACGGCCTCCGAGGCAATATCTGTCTGAGCAGAATCATCAATTATTCTAATTTTAGCTACAGAAGCATATATCTTAGTAGTATATCTTAAATATATAAAACCAAAAAATAAGCCTACAATAGCCATGACTAAAAACCATTTCCAGTATTTTAAATATTTTAGAAATATTTCCTTTATAAGAAAGGAATCTTCATCATCATTAGGCTCTAACATATAAGAAGCTTCTTTCATTTTTGCATTCAATTAAAAAATTGAGAAATAATAATTAATAAAATTACTTAATATATCTTAATTATTATATTAACCTTATTCCTTTACGTTAAAACACCTATTATAAAGGGTTAAAGAGTATAATTCTTTATTAATTATTTGTAAGTTCAAGTAATAAGTGCGAAATAAATATTTAAAACTCATGGAGCTAGCCCCATGAGTTTTAGGGTCAATTATCATATTAGTCTTGCATGAATAAATACAAACAGTTAACTTCTGAACAAAGGTATTAAATACAAGCTTTATTAAAAGCAGAAATCGGTAAAACTGAAATTGCCGGTATTACAGGAGTCCATCCCGCTACTATTTACAAAGAGCTCAACAGGAACACGGCCAAGCGTGGGAGGATATTGGTAATTATGTTGCAAAATGCACAGAGGCATGCAGTCTCACGTCATAAATGCAAGTTTAAGCGTGTTTTAATGACCGAAGTGATGAAAGAGCGAATTGCAGGATTACTCCGTTTTGAGAAGTGGAATCCAGAACTCATTATCAAACGTTTAGAACTTGAGGTTGAGAGTTTTATTAGCCATGAAACAATTTACCAATGGATATGGAATGTTAAGAAAAGTAAGAAAAAGATTGACGCTAAATATTCTAATATATTCAAGAGCCTCAGGCACGGAAGTAGAAGGTGGAAAAGGAGTAATATAAAAGATGTAAGATGAGTAATTAAACTACGTATTAATATAGATGAGCACCCAAATATTGTAAATCATGGCGAACGCATCGGACATATCAAAGTCGATTTAATTATGGGAAGTGAGCATAAATTAGCCCTATTTGGTAATGACGCATAGAGCTACTTTAACACCAATGATAGAGAAGTTGAAAGATTATTCAATTACAGACTAATCAGAAAATTTAATTACCATAATCCAATTGAAAGCCTAAAGGATAAATGTGTTGCACTTATGGGTTGAACTCAGCATTTATATAAACCTATAGCATTTTTATAAATATTTCTTTTAATTGTAGTTCAAATTGCTTTAAGGTAAAATTTTCTTTATAACGCATGCGTCCTTTTTCTCCCATAGCAATCCTTTTTACTGGGTTTACTATTAATTCTTCCAATTTTATTGCTAGCTCTTCTGCATTTAAAGGTGATACAATACAGCCCGTACTACTATCGTCTACAATCTCTCTTATTCCTCCTTCAGTTGTCGTTACTACAGGCAAAGAAAACTGCATAGCCTCTAGTAAAACTAAAGGAAAACACTCATTATCATAATAGGTCGGTAAAACGAAAATATCCGAATTAAAATAAATCTCTTCCTTCTCTTTTCCGTATTTTTTACCTACATATTGTACATGATTTTGCAAATTTAATACACTCCTTTTTTCATTAAACTCCACTGCATTGATATCCCCTTCTCCCCCAACAAATGTGCAATTAAAACGAATACTTTTATCCACTAAAATTTTACAAGCATCTAAAAGCACAAATACGCCCTTAGACTCTATTAAATTAGATAAAAAAAGAAGTTCTACTTTATTATTATTTCTAACTTCTCTTTTTTCTAAATTTTTTATTTGAGGTATCCCATTTGGGCAATAACTTACATTATTTGGTGTAACATATTTTTCTATATCATAATACAAATAATCGGATAACAATATTACTTTAGCATTCTTAAAAACTATCTTATTCACAAAGTGTTTAATAGGGCTATTTTTTTTTGACACACCTTTATTATGAAAGTGATACACCACTTTTTTCCCCATGAGTTTTGCCAAAACAGCAATGGTTGCATCTTTATAAAAGCCAAGACCCGAAGATGTTAGTGTTAAATATACTAGGTTTGGTTTAAAATTGTAAATAGCACGTAAAGAAGTCCAAAGTATTTTAAAATATCTGCTCCATTTCTGAAATCCATTTTTACCTATTTCTTCTACAGAAATAGAAAGACTTAAATTAACATATTTAGCATCAAAAGTTTCATTAATAATATCGCTTTCACGAATATATTGCCCTACCATAGCCGCACCATGAACAGGGGGCGGGTAATGTAAAATAAACAGTATTCTTTTCTTCATTTATATTTATCTATACAGAGGCGCTAGTGCTTTTTGACTTCTCTTTTAAAAATTGCAACAATTCCGTTTCTAATTTAAAAGATTCGTTATAGGTGAATTTATTAAGTATTTCCTTCATTAAAAAAACTTGAAAAATTAAGTTAAATTCTTCAAGTTTTATTTTTTCAGACAAAGCTTTTATTAAAACCAATCCTTCCTTTTTATTCAGCAAATTTTCGATTTGAAAATGATACTTAATTTTGTCTAAATACTCTAAGCCTTTCTCTTCAAAGTACTCAAAATCAAAGGGAGTTAATCCCTCTTTCGTCTGTATTAAATTCCATGGAGCAAAATCACCATGTTCATAAACCTCCAAATAATTTAAAGTAGACCTTGCTATTATTTTCTCTAAGTTCTTACTTAAATCTTTAAAATCATTCTTAGCCAAGCTTTCCTTTAAAGTAATAATTCTAGGATGGTTAGATAATTTATAACTAGTATCCTTTTTAAAACTATTCAGAATTTTCTGGTATTCATCAGTATCAAAAAGCTGCACATTTCCTTCGAGCTTCTTAAGAATAATATAATTACTATCTTCAAAAACCCCCTCTAACATTAATTTTGGAACTATATTATTTCTTGATAAAATAGTTATTCCTTTTTTTTCATTTAAAAGTTTTTTTTCCCCTCTAGCATTAATAGCATATTTAACATAGCCAACAACACCTGAAGCATCTTGTAATTGCAATACCACTTTATCCTTATCGGTCGCAATATATACGGAACAAGTTAAATCTTTATGAAACTGCTGTTCTAAAAAACTAATAAAACTAGATTTCACTAATTTCTTGGATACTATTTTTCTTGCAAAAAAGTTGAAATTTATAAAAGCAATTTTAGCAATTGCCTTCAAGAATCTAGTTTTAAAAGAAAATGGGGTATATAACTCAAATGCCACCTTGGCTTTTCTAGAATTTGTTACGGCTAAAAAAACTTTCGGATTCGCTTTTGTTGGCAAAACCAAATACTTGTCTAATGAAAAAAAACTATCTGTATTCATTAGTGTGTTCTATTATGATTTTAACAATATCTTTTACAATATCTTTTGGTTCCCTATTAACATCCATAGAGAAATAACGTTTCCCATCGGCCAAAGCCCTATAGCCTTTTACTTGCCTTTCTAGCTCCGTAAAGGGAACTTCCTGTTTACGGGAATAAATAACACTTGGTGCAGCCGTTAAGATAAAGTATAGTTCTGGCCTAGGTATTAAAACTCTAAAAAACTTAGCAAGCTTTATACTAGCACCATATCTGTATCTTTTATTATCGACTAATAAATCGTCATAATATCTATCAAAAATAATAAGAGATTTCTTTTTCTTTAACTCTTTTATATTCTTAACCCAACCACTATTGTATTGGTACATAAAAAAGAATAATTTAAGAATCGATTTAATCGTAGAATACTCTTTTTCCTCATGAGGATTGGTTACGACATTTTCGCTATTACCTTTAGAAACAATAGGCTTTAAGTGAAAATAATCATGTTGCTTAAATGGTAGCTTCTCTTTTATTAATTGATCTATAATAGTAGATTTACCAGAGCCATCCGGCCCCAGAAAAGCAATAGTAATGCCTTTACTTATAACAACTTTGGAAGGTAATATTGGCTCATTTTTTTCAATCATTAAATTCTAATATTTGAAATAAAATATAACTACTAATCTTTTGTAAACGTAAATATCTATAATTCGTATACAATTGTTACTCTTTTATTCTTCAATTTTTGATTTAACTCAAAGTTAAAGCATATTAATAATTGTTTTCTATTAAATTTCAATGAAAAAAATCATTATCTTTAAACCAGACACTTTACTTTAATTATGGAAAACAACTGTAAACCTTTTTATGTTTCTTTCTAAGAGAAAATAAGAACACAGATGTTTTTATTAAATCGGGAAACATACGCTTTAAGTTTTTTTATTACCATAATTAACAGCATTTTGTAAAATAGGTTTTCGTAAAAATTCTGCTTTCTATTTAAGGACATATTTTTACAAGTTTGGAGTATGTCTTAAGTAAAACAAAATAACTATTATATTGCAACCAAATAATACTAATAATAATAATATGTTATTTCTCTTTAATTTGAATATAACATGAATCATATAAAACTAAGTACTTTCTTATTTATTGGTATTTTGATGTTATCATTCTCTGGATGTAGCAATTCTGATAACGAGAACGAGACAAGTGAATTAATTAGAACAGAAGTTGCTGTTCCCAACCTAGAAAATGCAGATGTAAATTCCCCTACTTTTTGGGATAATACGGAATTGGCTTGGAGTGATGAATTTAACGGGACTTCTATTGAAAGTGACAAATGGTATTTTGAATCTTATTTAGGTAGTCAAGGGAATACCGAACTACAGAATTATACGGATGATAATACTGAAGTTAGTAATGGCACGTTAAAAATACAAGCAAAAAAAATAGGATCTGGTCAGAAAGTTGGTGATTATACATCTGCCAGAATGGTAAGTAAATTTGCATTTACTTATGGTAAATTAGAGATTAGAGCTAAACTTCCTCCTGAAAAAGGCAATGGTTTATGGTCAAAAATATGGATGCTCGGTAATAATATAGACACGGTTGGTTATCCTCAGTGTGGTGAATTAATATTTATGACATACGCTAGTTACAACCCCGGTATTGTTAATGCTACTGTCCATACTGGAGAGAATTTTTATGGTAATGGCCCTGTTGGGACTTCTCTTGATTATAATCTAGACACTGCAGAAGAAGAATTTCATATTTATGGCCTACTATGGACACCGGAATATTTAAAATTCTATATTGACACTACAGATAATATTTATTTTACATTTACTAGACCAGATACCCCAAATGACACAAACTGGTCTTTTACCAAATCATTTTATTTTGGTATGGACATGGCTGTTGGTGGTGCTGTTGGTGGCGCAAAAGGAGTAGATGATAGTATTTTCCCTACTACATTAGAAATAGATTATATTAGAGTTTATCACCCCGAATAAATACTTTACATTTAAAATTTTTATTTAAAAATTCGTATCGTTAATCTAAGAATATAAGAGAACGTATTTTTGAATATATTTAACTCTGCATTCTTTCTAGCCAAAAAACCCTCTTTTAAAATTTGTTTGGTATTCATAGTACCACTCAAACCATCTAATCTATAATTCACATAGCTATCATTAATATAAAAGAAAACACTAGGTGTTTTTACTAAATGTTTTAGCACAAATTCATAATCAGACAAAGCCTTTAACTCTGTATTATATTTTGATTTTAGATACACCTCTCTATGTACAAACATGGATGGGTGATTATAAGTCATACCGTAATATATGAATTTAAACTTTGAAGGATGAAAAGGTTTAGTTCTTTTTGTTCCGTCCTCCAGAACATCAAATCGGTCTCCATGAAATATTTTTTTAGTGGGATTTTCCTGTGCTGCATGTACTATTAGCTCTACTGCATTGAGCTCAAACCAATCATCACTATTAATCATTCCTATTAACTCCCCAGATGCCATTGCAATACCTTTATTCATAGCGTCATACAACCCTTTGTCTGGCTCACTAACCCATTTAGAAACATAATTCTCATACTTCTTTACAAGATCAATTGTACCATCTGTAGAGCCGCCATCTATGATAATGTATTCAATATTAGTGTAAGTTTGGTTAATAACACTAGTAATGGTTTGCTCTAAATATTTTTCCCCATTATACACTACAGTAATTATACTTACTAATGGTTTAGACTTTATATTCATTATATCTTGCTATTATATTTTTATTGGATGCTCTACAATCTTAAAACAACAATTTTTAAAAAAAAATATTGTTTGCATAAGCCCTTTTAAGCAAAAAGGCTATTTTTCAATTTAATTATATTGTATTATTTTAAAAATTTATTCAAAAGAATTCTTGCTTTTAAATAAATATTGACCATGTACCAAAAAATAAAAGCAAATAATCGTTGCATAAAATTAAAACCTGCAGCTTTTCTGGCAATAAAACCCTCTTTATTAATTTTTTCTAATGAACTAAGACCGTCTAACCTATAATTAACTATGGGTTGGTCTACATAAAAAAAAGTGTTTGGACTTTTAATCCTTGCCTCTAATACAAACTGATAATCTGATAAAACCTTGAGTGCACAATTATAGTTATGTTTTTTATATTCTGATGGTGTGATAAACATACTTGGATGGTTATAGGTCATGCCATAATACTTTAATTTAAAAAGTGAAGGGTTGAATTTCCTTATTACTCTACCCTCTTTTTTTATATCATAACGATCCGCATGAAAAATAGTTTTTTTGGGGTTTTCTAAGTACGCTTTAACCATAATTTCTAAAGCATTCAGCTCGTACCAATCATCACTATTAATCATTCCAATTAATTCCCCTGATGCCATAGCTATACCCTTATTCATAGCATCATAGAGCCCCTTATCTGGCTCGCTAATCCATTTTGAAATATAATTATCATACCTTTTTATGATCTCAACTGAATTATCCGTAGAGCCTCCATCTACAATAATGTATTCTATATTACTATAGGTTTGTTGAATTACACTATTAATGGTTTGTTCCAGATACTTTTCTCCATTAAATACGACTGTAATAATAGATACATTAATAGACGGCGTCATCGTATTCTAATTTTACCTTGCAAAAACATTCTTATTTCAGTATCACTCATGTTTCTTATACTTTTAGATAAACAAACACCAGTAAAAAACCAAATTGCAAAGTTATATTCTGAGTAAACTATATAATTCTCTAAAAATAATAAGACCGTATGTATTAATAACATATAACCAAGACCTATGGTATATAAATTTTTAGACTTAAAAAAAGCAACATATATTGCTATAAATAATATTCCAAAATTAAAAAAAACTGCGATTAAACCTCCTTTTAATAGCATTCCAAGAATTCCAACTTCTATATTATTCCTTATATCTGTTTCATCTTCACCAAGACTGTTAAAATAGTCACTGTAATAACTACCGTTGGCTCCTTTACCAATTAGTATTGTATTTGTATTTTGTAAATCTTCGAATAATTCTGTATATAGAAATGTACGTGTATCTACATTTAAATCAGAGTCTGAAGATCCTCCCAAATAAATATCAAAAGCACTTTCTCCTGTAACATAACTCTGTTGCAAGAGTATAAATGGAGCCAATAAAACTAAACAAGAGAGCGAGAGAATCCAACGTTTTTTAAACTTGCTATATATAAAAACTGCCAGTAATGCTATAAATAATAAAACCTCCCTTATGACAATTGTACGTACACTATACAAAGAAGCTACATAAACCAATAAAAGAGCACTCACCATAATGAGCAATTGGTTCTTTTTAGAATAGTATGGCAAACCTGTTATTAAAAAATTCACGGGAAGAAATAAAACCAAAAAAGATCGTTGTTGTATAGAACTTAACGATCCATTATATAGAATAAGAAGTACAACAAATAACGGGATACTAAACTTTAATATTTTAAAAAAAAGTTGATGTATGTTTTTTAAATTTCTAATCTCAAAAGAAAAAATTATCACAAAAGGAACTAAAACGGAAAGAGCTCCTGCAACATTACCTAAAATAGTAGTAATAGTCCCAGTACCGTTAACTAAACTTCTAAAAACATTAAATACATTCCAAATAAAAAGAATTGTCAAAAAAATATATGCCGAATATGGAATATTCTTTTTTATATTTTTATTATTCTTAACATACTCATATCCAGCAATAAAAAAAGAAACCCAAACCAAACTTGTAAAAAAGAGTTTAGAAAGAGATAAGCCATTTAAAGCTAAAACAATTAATGCTACTTCGTATACTAGAAGCGCAATTAAAGATACATTAAACCTTACATCCTTATTTTTCAATACTTACTTTTTTTAACAAGAATCACAGCTTCTTTGATTTTTTTAGTTATAATTGAGCTTTGTTTGGCATATTACTAACAATCCATTCAATGTCTTTATCCCACCACTTTAAGTCTGATAGTTCATTTCTTTTATTTTTATCAAATCGATACTTAATGTGCTTTGCAGGTACTCCACCTACAATAGAATAGGCCTCTATATCTTTTGTCACTACAGCTCCAGCTGCTATAACTGCGCCATCACCCACGGAAATATCGCTCAAAATAGTAACATTTTCGCCAATCCAAACATCATTACCTATAATATTTTCCCCACTCTCTTTAAAATGATTTTTATCTGTAAAAAAAACTTGACATTGCTTCTGTATAGAGTAAAAAGCAGGGAAAGTAGTAAAGTAATTAGTAGGATGTAATGCTAATCCTATTTTTACATCTGCACCTATAGAACAAAATTTACCTATTTTAGTCCTAGAAATTTTAGTATTATTTGCTATATATACGTAATCATCGATTGTTGATTTAATAATCGTAACATTTTCATACAAAGTATTGAACTGTCCAAAAGTAGAATCTATAACCTTAGACATATACCCTATTTTCAAGCTTTTTCTCCTATTCTTATATTCTAATATTCTGGACTCAAAATACCAATGAACCCATAGAGTGAATGGGTTTTTTAAAAATGATTTCATAATATATCTCTAAAGTATCTTATTAGACTGTTAACGTGAATTCTTTGCTATTTATTTCTATTTTTAATCATTATTGCAGGGTTCCCTCCCCAGACTTCATTTGCTGGTATATCTTTTACCACTAAAGAACAAGCCCCGATAATAGCATTATCTCCTATACTAACACCTTTTAAGATTGTACTATGACCACCAATAAAAACATTATCACCAATAGAAACTCCTTTATTTACAGTGTTTTTTCTATCTATTTCAGGACTTAATCTATCATTAGCATCTAGACTATGAAAATCCGTATCATATATAACTACATTCCCACCAATATTAACGTTATCACCTATTTTTATACTCTTATAACACACAATTGCTGTGCTACTAATACCAACATTTTTTCCAATAACCAGTTCTGCCTTCTTCTCTACAACTAAACTACAAGCTTTAAAACGGCCTATAGGGTTTGAAGACTCTCTATTATTCATTCTGAAATTTTCACCTACAATTAACCTCCCTCCTAAACTTACATTAACTTTTGGTATACCATAACTAAGGAACGTACTAAATTTAACCCCATTTAAATAAAGCACTAAAAAAGTACATAATCTATCTATAGGCATTAAAACCCGAGCAATAAAATATTTAAAAACTTTATAAATATATACTAACAATTTTTGCATAATGTAAGTTCAAGTAATAAGTGCGAAATTAATATTTAAAACTCTTGGGTCTAGCCCCAAGAGTTTTAGGGTCAATTATTATATTAGTCTTGCATGAATAAATACAAACAGTTGACCCCTGACCAAAGGTATCAAATACAAGCTTTATTAAAAGCAGAAATCGGTAAAACTAAAATTGCCGGTATTATAGGAGTGCATCCTGCTACTATTTACAGAGAGCTCAGCAGGAACACGGCCACGCGTGGGAGGACAGCTGGTAATTATGTTGAAAAAAATGCACAGAGACGGTCAGTCTCACGTCATAAATGCAGGTTAAGCGGGTTTTATTGACCGAAGTGATGAAAGAGCGAATTGCAGGATTACTCCGTTTTGAGAAGTGGAATCCAGAACTCATTAGCAAACGTTTAGAACTTGAGGGTGAGAGTTGTGTTAGCCATGAAACAATTTACCAATGGATATGGGATGTTAAGAAAAGTAAGAAAAAGATTGGCGCCAAATATTCTAAGATATTCAAGAGCCTCAGTCACGGAAGTAGAAGGCGGAAAAGGGCTAATATAAAAGATAGAAGAGGAGTTATTAAAGGGCGTGTTGGTATAGATGAGCGCCCAAATGTTGTAAATCATCGCGAACGCATTAGGGATCTAATGATGGGAAGTTAGTATAAATCAGCACTTTTGGTAATGACGGATAGAGCTATCTTAATAACAATGATAGAGAAGTTGAAAATTAAAAGATAGTGAAGTCTATGATAAAATGGAGCCAAGACTTACTAATTTCAAATCTTCCTGGATTAAGACATTGACCTTTTGATAACGGAAAAAAAATTGCGCAGCATCCGAAAACAGGGAGACTTTTAAATGCTAAAACATATTTTACAAGACCTTATACATCACAGTATAAAGGAACCGTGGAAAATGGAATAGATGTAATAAGAAGATTTTTTTTAAGAAAACAGACTTAAGAAAAGTAACGAATAAAAGAAGTTGAAAGATTACCAATTTACAGACCAATCAGAAAATTTAATTATCATAATCCAATTGAAACTCTAAAGGATAAATGTTTCGCGCTTGTGGGTTGAACTCAGCTAAAAATTAATTCATTCAAATTTACTTTTAAAAAGTAGCTATTTTATTATTTATTCCAAAACCCGTTTAATTTTTCAAAAAAATTAAAGTAATTTCAAATAACTAAAAATACCTATCACCCATACTAGCATCTAATTTCTCCGAGTACAACTTACCACTATAAATTATGTCAAACCTATTAATTCCTTCCATTTTGCAAAAATAATCAATAAATTTTTTTCCTTTATACTATCCCTGAATAATGGGAGAAATAAGTGTAGCACACTACTTAAACTAATAGGTATTTTATTAAATTTAATCCTATATTATTCTTTCACTGAGCACAATAATAACCAAAACAATATGTTAAGAATACATCCTTATATTTGTTCTATTTTCTAAATAAGAATTTAACTTTCTCTTGATCTCCTCCCGTCAAACCGGACAGTTTAAGACTAGAGAAAAGCGGGCGAATAAATGTTTAACTTTAAACAAGTATTTGCTTATAAAACGATCAAAGTATTCCGAATCGTAGACCGTATTTGGGATCAAACAGGTAGAGACCGGCACCCGTATCCAGGAGGTGTGCCGTAAGATGGATATCAGTGAGGCCACATTCTATAATCGGAAGAAGAAATATGGGGGTCTGGGCATAACGGAACTTCGTAGGCTCAAGAACCTCGAGGAGGAGAACTCACAGTTGAAGAATCTGGTCGCGGACCTTGGCCTTGACAAACAGATACTACAGGACGTGCAGAAAAAAATTTCTGAGACCGTCCCGAAAGCGCGGGATGGTCGATAACATCAGGATGGAGTACAATATTTCCATTCAGCGTCGCTGCAAGCTCGTATTGTTGCATAAAAGTGTTTTCTATTATAAGGCCAAGGGACGGCGTAGGGATCAGCTACTCCGGATGCCTATGAACGAGATAGCCTCGGTAAGGGCACGTTGTGGGTTCTGGCGCATCCATATCCTTTTGCGTACGGTAGGCTTCATGGACAATCACAAGCGCATGTACAGGGTCTATTGCAAGGAAGGTCCGAACTTAAGGAGTAAGCGCCCAAAACGTAGCCGACCCGCCGCACATAGAAAGCCGAGCGAGGGCAACGTCTCTAGTTTAAATGAATGTTGGAGCATGGATTTTGTCTATGACCAGTTCTATAACGGCAATCGTTTCAGGGCTTTAACTGTAGTGGATAACTATAGTCGAAAGTGCCTGTCCATCCATGCCGGGAAATCTCTCAAAGGAAGCGATGTCGTGCAAGTGATGGAAGCCATTACTTTTAGTAACGAAGTGCTGTTAAAGCGTGTCAAAGTAGATAATGGAAGTGAGTTCATCAGTAAAGTATTGGACAAATGGGCCTATAAAAACAATGTAGAACTTGGCTTCTCAAGGCCTGAAAAACCTACTGTCAACCCATTTAACGAAAGCTTCAACGGTTCGTTCAGGGACGAATGCCTGAAAGCCAATTGGTTCTTTTCCTTGGAAGATGTACAGGAAAAGTTCGATATTTGGAGGAAGGACTATAACAGCTTTAGACCGCACAGCTCGTTGGGGGACATATGTCCCCCAACGAGTACATCGAAATGAATGAAAATAGCCCGGATTTTCTAATTATGACCGATACCTAAATATGGGAGGAGGTCACTTTAACATATAAAAAAACACAAATAAAAGATGATTTTAGATTTTGTAAAATATCTTTCAGAGCAAGAGATTGCATATAAGTTCACAAATGGTTATAATGAGATTTTTGAAAAAAAACAGAGTGATTCAGATTTTGACATATTATTCAAAAAATCTGATTTTTCCAGAATTGATATAATTATTAAAGATTTTTGTTTTCAATATAATTTTAAACAAGTTCAGGTATATGATCAGGACCTTTGGGCTAAAAACTTTTTTGTTTATGATGAAATTCAAAATGAATTTTTAAACCTAGATCTCTATGGAGAAATTTCACGTAGACAAATTAAAATATTAAATGAAACTGATGTATTCCATGAAGACGTAACATTTAGAGATGTTTCTATACTCAGCCCTCAGTTAGAATTTATACAATATTTTATAAAAAAACTCGATAAAAACCAACTATCTAAGGACACATACAATTATTTATTAAAATTGTATTCAAAAGAAGTAGATGGTTGCAACATTCAGATTAGGAAATTCTTTAGGAGCACCTCTGATAAAGTGATTCATGCTTTTGAATCTAACGATTTTGAGTTTTTATCAGAAAAAACGAATTCAATTATCTCGGAATTTAAGTTGATGCCTAAAAACGCATCATCTTCAAGATACAAGACTTTGAATCGCCTAATCAAAAGAATTATAAAACCAACCGGTATTACTATTGCTTTCCTAGGCCCTGATGGTTCTGGCAAATCCACAGTCATTGACAAATTAAAACAACAACATTTACCGTATAGAAAAAACACATACTTTCACTTAAAACCTATATATAAAGATTCCACTGCTAAAAACATTGTAATCTCTAACCCGCATGAACTACCCTTATACTCATTTCTAAAGTCTTATGTGAAAATTATTTATTTTCTTATACAATATAATTTTTATTGGATTAAGAACGTTCTTCCACTTAAAATAAGATCTTCTCTTGTAATCTTTGACCGATACTATGAAGATTTACTTGTTGATAACAAACGCTATCGTTTTGGAGGAAATATTAAGATTGCAACATACCTAAGAAGCCTGTTGTTTAAACCCGAAATTTACTTCGTATTAATTGCTGATGCACAAATTATACATAATAGAAAAAAAGAGGTTTCTTTAGATGAACTAGAAACTCAATTACTAAAATACCGAAAGCTTTCTGAATTAAGACAATTTCATTTAATTAACGTAAATAGACCTCCTGATGATATAGTTAAAGAGATTACTACAATTATGATGAAATACATGAACAAACGATACAAATAGCTGCAATAATTCTTTATAAAAGAATTAACTCCTGAAGAAGGAGTAAAATAACCTATTCAATGAAAAAATTAAAAATTTTAATCTCAGCGTATGCATGTGGTCCTAACTCTGGTTCTGAGCCAGGCATGGGTTGGAACTTTGTAACTGGTATAAGCAAACATCATGAACTTCATGTAATCGTTGAAAAGAGAAAATGGGAAAAACCTATTTTAGATTATTTAAACGAAAATCCTACGTTTAATAACAACATAAATTTTCACTTCATTGAAAAACAACGTAATAAAAAACTAAGAAAAATTTGGCCACCCTCCTACTATTGGTTTTACCGTAAATGGCAAAAAAAAGCACTTGCTTTGGGTATTGAGCTTAACAATAAAGAGAATTTTGATATAATCCATCATTTAAATATGGTTGGCTATAGAGAACCAGGATATTTATGGAAAATAAACAAGCCATTTGTTTGGGGCCCAATTGGTGCATTAGAGAACTCTCCATGGAGCTTTTTACCTAGTTTAGGAATACAAGGTATGGCCTATTATGCAAGTCGAAATTTATTGAATTCGTGGCAACAGAACTTTAAAAACAGGTTAAAGAAAGTAGTGGAAACTAAAAATTCTAGACTCATTGCCGCAACACCTCAGGACGCAATAAAAATTAGACGGCTTTGGGGGAAAGATGCTGTAATTATCTGTGAGGTAGGCCAGGAAAAAAAGCAACCATTGCATTTGGTTAGAAGAAAAAAAGATAGTCCCCTAGCCATAGTATGGAGTGGTCAACATACTGCAGGAAAAAACTTAAGTTTACTTTTAAAATCTTTAAAGAATATATCTATTCCTTACGAGCTACACATTCTTGGGAAAGGCCCCATGACTGAGGCATGGATAAAAATGGCGCAAAAATTAGAGGTGGACAAAAATTGTATTTGGCACGGTTGGGTAGACAGGGTAAAAGCACTGAATGTTATGAAAATGGGGCATGTTTTTTGCATAACTAGCATTAAGGACCTAACAGCTAGCGTCACTTTAGAAGCATTATCTAATGGTTTACCCATAGTTTGCTTAAACCACATGGGATTTGCGCATGTAGTTAATGAGAAATGTGGTATTAAAATTCCTGTAGACAACCCTAAAAATGCACAACGCAATATAGCGCTTGCTTTAACTAATTTGTACCAAGATGAAGAATACCGTTATCAATTATCTCACGGAGCTATTGAGCGAGCCGCTGATTTTAAATGGGAAAATAAAATCCAAAAAATCAATGATATATATTCTTCTGTAACTAACCCCTAAAATAGATTAGAACACTTTACAGTAGCTCCGCTGTTACACCAAAAAATATTTTGTATATCAAAACAGGTATACTAATAAAAACAAAACAGTATTATCATTAAAAAAACAACTAAAATTTATATATACAATTATATTCGCATTTTAGGTTTCTTTAATAAAGAATATTTACGAAGTATAAATAGCAGTAGTTAATTAAACCTTACTGTGTAATTAACACATAAAATACCTTATGTTATTAGCTTTTACATTTTTTCATAATAGATACTCAATCAATCTAGAATTACCAAATTATCAACAGCAAAAGATTTTCCTATCTCTCTTGGTTAGATTTAAAAATGTCGATATAGCTAAATTTAGTTCTTAAGCCAGACATTTTTTTATTTATCCCAGATACCAATAGCTCTATTGTTTATTATTTTAAAATATTGAATAGGTAACAAAATTAAATTTGGAAAAACACAAATAGACGTTGCTATAATTACACCTTCTACTCCAAATGAAGTGTATTTGACCAAAAAAATTGATAATGGAACGTTTAAAAGAGCTCCTATAGCTACAGAATACATTTGTAATTTTATCTTACCAATACCGTTTATAAAAAAAACAAAAGGGGAATAACATAAACTGATTATAAAATATAAAGCCATACTTACAGTTAATTTCATAGGAACTTCTACAAGTTCTCCTATCCACAATTTATAAGCAGAAGGAGCTACGAAAACTAAAAATATAACAAGCATAACTGTTACTAGAGAAATTTTTAATAAATTTTTCATCGCATTTTTTATCCAACCTAATTCTCCTTTTGTGTATGCATCAGTAATACTAGACCAATATGGTGTTAATATAATAACGGATATCATTTGAGATATACCTATATACTTATAGGCAATATTATACGGAACAACCTCTTCAGGACCGAGTAGTTGTGTTATAATAAAATTATCTGTTGTAAACATTATTAGCCCTGCAATTTGTATTATAAAAAACACGATTCCTAAGCTAAAAATATCCTTAAAATACGCTTTCTTCCAAAACGAAAATTGTGGCTTAAATTCTTTATATGTTGTAGAAAATGCGTAAATATTAAGACTTAAAAGTACAACAATTGGGAATACAGAAAATATAACTCCAAAAAGCAATAAAGAGCTTGTTGTTGTTTGCGTTAATACCCAAATTAAGAACAAAGAACTCGCTGCAATTATAAATTGAATTTTACCTTGCATGGAATGATTTTGGTTTCCTATATAAATAGATGTAATTAATTTAAAAATTAATTGTAAACTAAAGCAACCAAAAACCACAGGCATTAATATTCTTAATTGTTGTTGTAATTCTTGGGAAGTATTAAACACACTAGCCCAATCTACGAAGTAACTAACTAATAATGACAAAATAAAAAACACTGCACATATTGCCCCTATTGTATAATAAGCTGTGCTAACATATCCTTTTGCCAGATCTAAATCTCCTTTAGCTTTAGCTTCTGCAAATTTATTTCGCAATCCGTTTCCAAGACCAATATCAAAAAAAGCAAACCAACCTATAAATGAACTCAAAGTTAACCAAACACCATAATTTTCTGTATCTAAAAAATTAATAGTCAAAGGCACTAACAAAAAAGTAGCTATAATACTTCCTCCTTTATATATTGCTGACCACAAAACATGTTTAGTAATATTTTTAGTTCGATCACTTTGAACGCCTACTTTAGAAAGTATTTTGGATATAAAACTCTTCAATATTTTTTTTAAGTTAATAGTTATCTATTTCTATTTTTTTAGTTTCCAAATTGCCTTATTGTTACAACTTGCAATACTTAACAATCCAGGATGCTATTTCTTTATTGAATAAAAGAAACTAATTCTTAATAGACTTTAACTTATCTATGGCTTTAGCATTATTCTTAAGTTGCTCTATAAAATCAGAAGTTCTTATATCGGACCCCTTTGAGATAAGATGATATTCAGAATCAAAAAACAAATTCTGGGGGTACATTGCCTGCAATGGACTCCCAATTATTTCAATATTATTCTTATTTAAAAATGAAATTATGAAATTAAAATAATTTGAATATTTCTCATTCTCATAAGCTTTGTCATATATTAAATTGGGGAATGTTATAAATAAACTTATGTTTTTCTCATTGCAATAGTTATTAAACTCATTAATAGCCTTAAGACCTTTAAATTCAACATCTAATGTTTTTGGCAGCTTAATAGGGCTTTTCTTTGTTTTTAAAGAATCATGAATAGTCATATTTAACATATCTCCATTCTCATTAATATTTTTAAGAAACTCTAATCGCTGTTCTTCTTTTCCAATATTTTTTCCATTTAAAAGACTACTAAATAAATCGATTACATTTATACTTGACAGCATTTTTAATTGTTCCGTATAGTCATACTTAGTATTAAAATATTCTTTATCGTAAGTCAACAAATACTTGTTTAAAGTTATACTTGGCTCCCCGTTATAAGTGAAATTATTATATTCAAGAGGTAAGATTACAATATCGCCTTCATTTAATATTGGCTTTAATCTATCTATAATATAGTCTGTCTTTAATCCTGCATGAATAGACATATTATAAGCAGGGACTCCAAAAGCATCTTCTACTTGATACGCTCTTATTCCTAAAAAATTATTACTCCCCGATGAAAATAAAATTTTGTTCCCTTTTGCTTTTTTTGCTAAAGATTCTTTAAAGTTAAAATAAGTTTCAATAGAATAGCTATCGTCTTTATTATCATAATAAAAATAATACACAGATACGAAGTATATACCAAAAATTAATGGAATACATACTAGCAAGGATAAATTAAAAATCTTAAACTTTTTCATGATTTATTAATTAAAAATCAAAATATAAAAATTCAGATTTTATAGTTAAAAAGGAAACAACAGAGTAAACAAAGAAGATACAAGCTACTACAAAATTAATGGTATTAGGCTTAAATGATTTTACCAAATCATTGGTGTTTTTCAATACTAAAATGATTATAAAAGCAAGAACCAAACTAATGACAACTTCTTTATTAGGTCCAATTTTCTGAATACCTGCTCCAAATTCAACACCATAATCAGTTAAAAAGGAGAATTTACCAGCTAAATCAGCTGGCAACACTATTTCTCCTGAAAACATTCCTTTTAAGACTTTTATTGCATCACTCCAACTTGTTGCTCTAAAAAACACCCAAGCAATATTCACAAAATTAAAAGTAATAAACCAAGCGAGTATATTATTTAATTTAAACCCAAGCTTACCCCAGGCTCTATTTACAACTAAAGCTAATCCATGCAAAACACCCCAAAAAATAAATGTCCAACCAGCACCGTGCCATAATCCTCCTAAAATAAATGTAATCATTAGGTTTTTGTAGGTATTAAACTCACCCAATCGGTTTCCCCCTAAAGGGATATACACATAATCTCTTAAAAAACGTGAAAGTGTAATATGCCAACGTCTCCAAAAATCTTGTATACTTAAAGACTTATAAGGCGAATTAAAATTCTCTGGAAGTTTTATATTAAACATCAATGCAACCCCCAATGCCATATCTGTGTATCCACTAAAATCGAAATACAGCTGGAAAGTATAAGATAAGGAAGTAGCCCAAGCCTCGAGCAGATTTAAATTTTCTGCAACATCAAACCCGGCACTTGCCCATGGAGCAAAACTGTCTGCAATTATAGTTTTCTTAAAGAGTCCCAATGCAAAAAGATAGAACCCAGCTGCAAAATTTTCATGATTGAATTTCACACCTTTTAAACTAGCGAACTGCGGCATCATTTCTTTATGATGAACTATTGGCCCTGCAATTAATTGAGGAAAAAAAGTAACAAAAAGCGAATAGTTTAAAAAATCATACTCTTTTGTTTCTCCTTTATATGAATCTACTAAATAGGCAACTTGCTGAAAAGTAAAAAAGGAAATAGCTAGTGGTAAAGCTAGATTAAGAAGAGGAATATTTGTGTTTACGACATTATTTATATTTTCTATGAAAAAATCGGCGTACTTAAAATAACCCAATAGTGTTAAATTAGAAATAACACCAAAAGTCAAGACTTGTTTTTTATTAAAACCGAAAAAGGCCCTATTTTTAGAAAACGTGGAGCCAATTCCATAATTAAACAACATAGATAGTACTATTAAGGAAAGGTATACTACATTCCACCAGGAGTAAAAGAACAGAGATGCTATCACTAAAAAAACCTTCCCGATTTTATATAACTTAAGATGGTTTAAGTAATAATAAACCAGAAGAGTTATTGGTAAAAAAAGGAATATAAATATGTAGGAATTAAATAACATTCTATTTATTTGATAAAATTAGTAAACAGTTTTATACTAAACATAGTTATTCTTTCCGCCTTTAGATATTCATTTTTTTTAATGTATACCATTTATCAAACAAAAAAAAACAAACATTCTTTTAAATCTATATTTTTCGCGAAAATAACTTAATAAATTACTTTGCATTAATGAATTCATTTTTTTTCGACAATCAATACCAAATTTCCGATTGAATGACGGGTTATTTAGATTTTTAATTGAAAATCTAAATATTACTGCTAATATAAATTTTAACCTTACAATTTGATAACCATTAGGTAATCCATACTTAAAATTTACCTAACACATGAAAAGTAATCTATAATTAACTTTGGGGAAAATAAATGGGTAAAATGAAAAACTCCAAAAAATTTTTCTAATGAGCATTCTTCCTTTTTATAGTCGGAGAGGTATTACTTGTACAAGTGCACCATTATATTTAAGTAAGTAGTTTTAATTTCTCCATAGTTTTATAGTGCGATAGAAATAAATTAATTGTTTAATGATGTTATTGTAACACACAATTCTAAAAATAAGATTCGTTTAACCTATTTTTGTGTTCTCTTATAGATCTTAAGAGAAACTTGCGCTAGTATTATCTATTTTTGCTTTGAATTCCCCTAATTCATATGCAAAAAGAAACTAATACATTGAACGTTCTGAATTACCCGGTGTACAAATTGGACCTAAACCAATTAAATGGTACGAAAAAGCTCTTAATAAATACCATTAACCAATACTCCTTCTGTATTGCAGAGAAAGACACTAAGTTTAAGGAGGCTCTTTTACAATCGGATGTATTACTCCCGGATGGAATCGGTATCGTTGCAGCTGCAAAATTTATAAATAAGGAAAAAATAACCAAAATAGCTGGTGCCGATTTACATGCTTATTTTTTAGAAAAACTAGACAAAGAAAGTGGCTCTTGCTTCTACATGGGATCTTCGGAAAGCACTTTAGTAAAAATAAAAAAACGATTACATAAAGAGTTTCCTAATATAAAAGTTGGTACCTACTCCCCTCCCTTTAAACCAGAATTTAATACTGAGGACAATACTGCCATTTTGGAAGCAGTTAATTCTTTTTCACCAGATGTATTATTTGTGGCCATGACCGCTCCCAAACAGGAAAAATGGAGCTATCAATTTAAAAATGAGTTAAATACACAATATATTTGCTCCATTGGTGCAGTTTTTGATTTTTATGCTGGCACAATCACTAGACCAAGTAAATTTTGGCAAAACTTAGGACTAGAATGGTTAGGAAGACTACTTAAAGAACCTAAAAGAATGTGGAAACGTTATATATATTATGGTTTTGTTTTTGCTGGACATTTAGTAAAACACAAGTTTAAGAAAAACTAATTCCTATTTTTAATCGTCCAGTTTTAGGTATTCAACCAAACAACTGGCTGAAATCATGCTTTGAAAGAATTCGAATAATACTAAATATCAAAAATTTTCGTCGACAAAACCCATTTTACTACCTTAACATTACAAAAAATGTTTTTTTTCCAGAACTACTACTTTAAGTTATATCGATGTTATATACAAAACATCGATACAAAATTAAGAACCTACCATATTTTAATATATTTACGAATTGGATTAATAAACTATTCTTTAGATTAGAGTTAAGAGAATATTTGTATGATAATACCATGAGAAATTTAATACTAATTATTTTACTTGTTTGCGCTAACATGGTTACTGCCCAAATTAAAATTGGTGATAACCCACAAACACTAGATGATACATCTTTACTAGAATTAGAGAGTTCATCTAAGGTTTTAGTCATAAGCAGAATGACGGAGGTAGAAATACTCGCTTTAACCCCTCTACAAGGTGCTATGGTATATAATATTGATGCCTCTTGTATATTTTATTATGATGGTATAGCCTGGAATAACTTATGCGATGGCGCTAGTACTGGAAGTATTTCTTGGAGTGAGATTACTGGGGACTTAACGACTAATACTGATTTAGTTAATGAGTTTGCAAAATACGTAGACCTATCTACTTCACAATCTATAGCAGGAGAAAAAACACTTACGGAAAAATTTACTGTAGATACAGGAGATATTACAGATCAAAGTGCCGAGTTTTTTGGAACCGTAAAAGGAGAACAAGGAACAGCACCAGAACATTTTGTCACTAAAGCACAATTAGATGCTTCTGGTGGTGGTGGAGGTACTTGGGGCTCTATTACAGGGTCACTAACAGACCAAACCGACTTAGCCACGGAGTTTCAGAATTACGTAAACTTAACAACAGCACAAACCGTANNACTAACCGTAAATACAGGTGATATTACTGCGCAAAGCGCTGAATTTTTAGGGCGTGTAAAAGGGGAAAATGGAACAGATCCAGAAGACTTTGTAACTAGAGCACAATTAGATGCTGTTACAATTGGTGGGCATACAGGGGTTGAGGGTTCTATATTTTTTGCTGGATCAAATACACAACCAGCCCAAAATAATGCAAACTTATTTTGGGATGACGATAACAACCAACTTAGAGTTGGTAGTGCCCCACCTGTAAATGGAACAACCAATTCAACCTTAAATATACAAGGTTCTGTTTCAAAACCTATTGAACAAGGTGTCACTACATTAACCGAGGAACATTACACAGTAACTTTTAACTTTCCTGACTCTTTTATAGAATTACCTGACGCTACTACTTGCTATGGTAGAATCTACGTAATCAAATTAGGACCTGCCGCTACAGGTATAGATTCTAATGGCTACCAAAATAATCAATTTGTATTTGTAAATGCTTTGACAGCAGGAAGAGTAACACAGTTACAAAGTAATGGAGTATTTTGGGAGCAAATTAATAATTAAAACTGTTTTTTACACTTACTATAAAAAATCTATTTTTCATAGAAGGTACTTGTTTGTGTATAGATTCTCCACTCTCTTAAACCATATTTTCAGCGATACGCTTTAGTGTAGATACCCCAAATTTTAAAACATAGAACATCTCAACTTTTACGTCTTAACATTGCTCAACAAAAATGTTTAGATTTGACACCGAAATTTTTGCAATAATGCAAAAACAAAAACGTTTTAACAGAAATCTACAATCCCTAAAGTTGAATTGCCAGAATAAATGAAAAAAATTGTATTAAGTGCCTATGCTTGCTCTCCGTACAAGGGCTCTGAATACTGTGTAGGTTGGTCTTGGGCTACAGGTCTTGCTAAAAAGGGCTATCAGGTTTGGTGCTTTACAAACACGGAAGACCAAGAAGATTGTGAGAAAGAAAGGTTAAAACAGAAATTAGAAAACCTTACTTTTATTCCAATTTCATTGACAACACCACTGGATAAAATTCTTTTAGATAATTCCTCTAAGGCTATATACCTACATTACTATCTATGGAAAAAGAAAACAGCCAACCAAGCTAAAAAATTACATCAAAAAGAGAAAATTGATATCGCGCATCATGTCAGCTACGGTAGTTTTCAACAAGGAAGCCCTCTTTATAAGTTAGACAAGTGTAAAATAATTTTTGGCCCTGTTGGCGGTGGACAAATGGCATTGCGAATTTTTAAGCCTTATTTTGGTTCTTCCTGGAGTACAGAAATAATACGTAAAAATGTTTCTAAATTTCTTATGCGGTTTAACACATCTTTGAATAAAACCTTAAATAAAGCAGATGTAATATTAACAGTAAACCAAGAAACAGAACAATTATGGCAAACTTCTAAATATTACAAAGAAAGAATAAGTTTTAATTTTAGTGACTCTGCATTACCTATACAATTTGAACAAAACCAATATATTCCTGCGAAGAAAAACAAAGAATTAAGAATTTTATGGGTTGGTAGATTATTACCCCGAAGAGGCTTGGAACTTTCATTAAAAGCACTCTCTTACCTTCCAAATGATTTACCTTACAAGCTCATAGTCGTAGGGGATGGAGAACAAGGAAATAAAATTAAAGATTGGATAGAGAAATACCAATTAAACAAAGCTAAAATTCAGCATTTGGGATGGATTCCTTATGAACAAATGCATGAAGAATATGAAAACGCAGATGTAATGCTATTTTGCCCCTTACGAGACACTGCAGGTCTGCAAGCCACGGAAGCCATGGGATTTAGCCTCCCCATAATTACTCTTAATATTAGCGGAATGCGAAGCATTGTACCCGAAACTTGTGGCATAAAAATAAACCCTAGCACAACCAATGGAACAGCCCAGGATATTGCCAGTGCTATAGAACGTATGTATACTGATTTTGATTTTAGAAAAATGGCAGCTAAAAACGCGTATAATGAGGCAATGAACAATACTTGGGCCAATAAAATTGCCGAGGTAACTACCCATTTTTATTAAAAAGCCAAGAATTATTTTTTCGTAAGAAACACCTTGTTTTTACCTGTATTCCTATTTTAACATAATGTTTTCTGATAGTTAGTATCAGTTCATGGCTCTATAAACGAAGTGATTTTAAACCTAATATATAGATATTATTGAGCCGACGTCTATATAAAAACAGAATACTATACTTTTTAATAGATTTACTGTTGTATTTAAAAAAACTATTCTTTTTAAAGGATACGAGAATGGCTATAGGTTAATTACATGAATAGTTGCCTTATAGTTTTAGTAGATGTTTTTACTAATTTGGTTTCATGAAAAAAATAAAAATTTAGTTAGAAACAATGAAAAGAACTGGTTGCAAAATGTCTTCAACAGATGGACTTTTTGGCAATGGTGTTTACGATGAAAACATCAAATACAAAAAATATAATGCAGAGTATTATTATCAGACCTTGTTTAATATTTACAAAAATATTCAGCCAATATTGGACGGAAAACATTGCAAAAAATTCCACTTCTAAAAAAGGTCGTTAAGACAAAAACCAGAAACATGTTAGCCAATGGTTTTCCGGACCTATGGTCTTTTGAATTCTTAAACGTACATAATTGCATGATTATGAGTAGCGTGGTTATAGAGAAATCCATTTTAAACAAAATCAACAATTTTAAAAATATAAAGAACGGTGAGGAAGATTATGATTGCTGGTTGAGAGCCCTAAAACATACGGATAGTGTTTATGTCAAAGATGTTTGTTTTTATTATGATGGAGGGCATGGAGATGGTCAAAATTGGTAAACTATACACTATGATAAATTAAGCTTACTTCTTTCAAACCAAATAACAATAAAAACCACGACATAAATTGCCGTGGTTTTTTCTAATTTATAGTATTAAGACCAATAAATGTCTACTATCGCTATTCTTTGATTACCTTAAAAGTCCATTCAGAACCGTTCTGTAATACGTTTACAATGTAAACCCCATCCGGATAGGCCGAAAGATCTAACTCAGGCTCTCTCTCGTCCGTTTGTAAAGTAAGTATAACGTGACCGGAGAAATCCGCCACTATAATCTCTTTAACACCTTCTGATATGCCGGTTATTCTGAAATTACCAACTGTAGGATTAGGATGAACATATCCCGGTTGAGTACTTTCTATAATCAACCTCTCTACGCCATCATCCGTAGCATTAGATTTGGAGGTTAAGTTACCTGACGGTGAGTTGATATCACTGTCTTCATATAAGGAAGAAACTTGCTGTTTAGTAAGTGGGTTGTTGAACAACTTTACATCATCAATACCCCCTTTAAAGTATTCATCACTCCATCCTGCCCAGCCAATCCAAGCTACGTCCTTTTCTTTTACTGTTCCAGAAAGCGACTCAGTGTGAATATTCTCACCATTGATATACCAGCGCATATCACTACCATCAAACGTACAAGTAACCATTTGCCAAACATTACTTTGGATATTTCCTTTACTCAACAACTTTCTACCGTTCTCATTTGTGGTAACTTTAAATGCAAGCTTACCGCGATCAACAAACATCATGAAACCGCCTGATGTACTAGTACCAAATATACCTTGGTAAATATCTTCTGCATTGCTAGGATTAACCCACGCAGAAACGGTAAAGCCTGATTGCAAACCTTTATTGATATTTGGTAACCGAATACGGTCATCAGACCCATCAAATAGTAAAGCACCTCCTATTTGACCATTTGTTTTGTTTTTATCAAAAGTTAAACCTTTCTCAAGTGTACCTGTGCGGCCTTGACCACTTGCATCGCTCGCGCTTATTCCTTTTAACTCATCTAATGGCCAATGACCAACTAGACCTGGTAATTCCTCTACTACGATTTCCTCTACCGGTGGCACGGGAACGGTTGGAGGAACTGGAGGTTTAACCTCTTGAGTTCCCAAAATCTCTATAGCATTAATGACCGGGTGTCTTGTGCCACCATCTGAATCTAATGAAGAAAAATCTATCTCTAATTTGCCATCGGTAACATTTACAACATGTGTCTTAACGAGCTCTGACTCTGCTCCTACCTGAGCAAAAATATCGAGATTATCTTCTACTAATTTTCCTTCAAGACGTACATCAAAAACGCGGTTGCCAACTCCACCGCTACCACCGCCAGTAGCTCCAAACCATAACTCTGCAAAATATAGATTTACCGTATACTCACCATTTTCCAATGGAATGTCATAGCTCATTACTTGAGAACGACTATATCTAAACGTCCTAAACTGTCCGGTAAGACCCGTTTGTGGTCTATCTAAAGTTCGTCCCGTATTATAATACTTATCCGCAGAGAAAGCATTTCCATTATGGGTAACCGCACTACCTCCCGAATTTATTCGTAGGGCAAAATTATTTGGTTTACTATCGTCAGGTTCGTCAACTTTTGGCTCTTCAACTTTTGGCTCTTCAACTTTTGGTTCCTCAACTTGTGGTTCTTCAACTTGTGGTTCTTCAACTTCTGGCTCTTCATTACCTCCGTCTGTATAACCTTCTGACCTAATACGGTAAGCCCAACTTTTTGTTCGATCATTATTTGGTAGAGAAGGTGGTTGTAATCTACCTGAACTGTTTGTTTTAATAGTACCTGCTGAAATCCAACCTCCACTAGTCACGTTCCACCACTCGAATAAGTAAGTTTCAGAAGCCAATAAATTTGTTAGCGAAGGGAGTGATGACGGGCTGTTCCTAGAATCTGCCGCAAAAAATCCTAAGCCAAATGATTTATCATCCGAAATCGATAATGTATGAAGATAATCCTGACTGTCACTTAGATTAGTGTCCGCCGCTGGTATCAATCTGGCATAATTATGATCAGAATCCAAAATAAAACTTTTTAAATGACCCATAGCTTGAGAATCAAATCGCTTTAAAGCGTTAACCTGAGGGTCATTATTTGCTACGATTGTTCCCCCATCGGACTGACTCCTTCCTGTTGAAACAGCTGCTCCTGCATACCACGCATCTCCCCAAGCATGTCCTGCCAAGCCACCGCTTAGTACAGATCCGTACATTTGCATTTGTGCCATGGTTGCATCATTTAGCCCTGGGTTTATTTCATTACCGGAATGTAGTCCCCAACCTGGATAAAATGGCTCTAAATTAAGTGATGGTTTTGCCGGTTGATGGTGATAAATATTACGCATCCATAAATGCATAGTTTCATCTCTTTCTGCATTACTAACATTCTGAATGTCAAGAGCGGTGGGTATATCTCTTTCCCAATTGTTTAAAGAGGTATTAAAGGACATTGCTGTTCTAGGCTGTCCATAGGGCATTCTATAAGCACCCATCTTACTGTATAACTTACTATTTGCTGCCCTAACTACTTCTTTCCATTTAGGATATACAGAAGATTGACTATCATGATGCACCCAACTAAAAATCATATTGTAGCAACCATATCGCGCCCATAAATAGCGGACATAGTTATAAAACGCATCTTTCTCCTTAGTAGAACGCGTATACCACAACTCACTCCTTCGAACAGTTTCAAATAAAGTGACAAAACCTTGATCAGACAAAAACTGCATTCTCTCATCTACGGACTGCCAATACGATGGTTGAATCTTAAGATAATCAACTTCTTGCCCAGGGCCTTTCAATTCAAATGGCCCCTCTCCGTTAGGGCCTGTTTTTTTGTGGTGCGTTTTTTCGGCCCATAATTCAGTATAGCTATCATTAGGAAAGCTAGCAATAACATTAAGACCATTAAACCCTTGTCCTTTTCTTGCTGAAATGTAATCCTTCAAGGATATTCCACTAATATTATTTGCACGATCAAAACCAAATACTGAGGTTAGCGCAGACCAAGACGTATCTGCCGTGTAAAAGAATGGAGTACCATCCGCATATTCCAGAGTACGATTGTTGGAAGCCACTCTTATAAAACCTCTGTTGTTGGGATTACTACTTACATTTGCCGTAGTAGCAGTAAAGACTCCACTTCGGCCTATAAAACTCCGGTCTGAATTTTCGACTGTTTCATTTAGAACTTTCCAGGTCCATTTTCCTGGGGAAGTAGCCACCAAACGAGCACGGAATACATTTCCGCCATCCCAGAATATTGGTATGCGATATACTTCAGTTGAAGAACCTTCCTTTTTTAATTCAACCCAAACATCTACATCCATGTATGCGTTACTATATTGTTGTTGACTATTAAACTCTATTTCAACAACTTCCATAACCCGGTAGCTGGTTTGTTGGGCAAATAGACTAGTATTTGTAAAGCCGTACAGTGTTACGAGCAAAACTATTCTAACCAATAAAGAATTGTGTTTGTAAAAGCATCTGCTTTTTACAAAATCGATAAATGAAATCATTTGTGGGGGAATTTAAATTAGTTTTAACTAAACAAATACGTTAGAAGAGTGGTGATTGGACGTCATTCATCCATAAAATATGCTTTTTAACGTTTGTAACGTTCGGATGGTATTATTTATTGTCCAATCTAGAATTATTAAAAACCAAACCCACAAAATTGATGATCCCCCAATCATCTCCTATGCGGGTTGGCTTAAGATTTGGTAACCATCGTCATGAGTTATATCCCTTTTCAACAGTTTAAACATACAGTCAATTTAACTAAAGATATTTCTCCGCTTCTAGAACCAAAATAGTACAAACCATATGATAGTCTAAACTTATATCGCTTAATGGAAAAGCGGTCAAAGAATCATCTGTTTCCATATCATAATCTAAACTACATTGCGGTGTATTATCTAATTAAATACTGGGCACCTATCAAAAGGTTTGGACAAACATACCATCATAAAATGCCAATACCTTACGGATATCTGTAAGGTATTGGCATTTATTGACTCAGAATAAATGAGAAGTATATTTTTTTAAATTCTGCCTTGCTTAATCAACTTAGCAATAAGGTGGTGCGTATTTTTAGCCCCGAAGGCATCAAATAATCTACTTACTTTTTTATCTATAGTACTTTCACTATTTGGAGAAATATTCTGATTTTTCATTTTCTCGGAAATTTCTTTTTTGGTAAAGCCCTCGGCTAGGTCTTGCAAAATCATAAGGTCGTATTTATCCAATTCAAAAATAGTGTTAGCGGTATTTAAATTGATCTGCGGAGAGACATACGTTCTGTTCTGATACACTTCTTGAATAGCAGTCATCAGTTCACTAAGTCCATTACGACCTTTGCAAACAAAACCGTTGATTTTCTGAGTAGTGAAAAGCGGGTTAATCTCTGCTGGATTATCTATCATTGAATTTACAATGATTTTTACATTAGGATCTATGCCTCTTACAGCCTCAATAAGAGATTGGCCAGAAGTCAACCTACGAGCAACAGGTCCTTCCTTAAACGACAAATCTGTAATTACTAATTCATAACCATCATCATTAGCAAATGCTGTTTTAAATCTATTATAGGCATTATCACAATACAATTCTTCTTGTATTTCTTCTATTTCAAGCCTGTCTTCAATGGTATTGACAATACCCTTGTTGGTATCTTGAAAATCTTCTGCTATCAGTATTTTTTTGAACATAGCCGGCACTATTTAATTCGGAATTTTTACTTGAGCTCTAAAACCTTCGCCCTTCTCAGAATCAAAAGTAAGACTTCCGTTAATGGCTAGAATACGCTTTTCTGTATTCCATAGTCCATTTTTATTATTTAGGCTACTTTTTGCAGCACCATTGCCGTTATCCGCATACAGTATTTTTAACCTGGTCTTGGTCTGTTCAAAATCTAAAGAAACTATCGAAGCCCCACTATGCTTTTGCATATTTATCATTAGCTCTTGCAATACTTTATATAGGGTTTTCTTAGTTAAATCCGATAAGATGTTCCAATCTACCTCCTTACTTCCAGTAACTAATAATTGGGTGTTTTTACCATAGCTGCTTAACATGCCAAAAAGCACCTCTTTAAATCTTGAGCCGGTATCAACATCATTGATTTTCCTTGAAAAATCCCTACTCTGACTATATAAACTGTCAACAACATTTAAAACTTCCGTAGTATCCGAACCATTCTGAAGCAATACCATGGCGTGGTTTAGTTTTCCTGCAAAATCATCATGCAGTTTTCTTGAAAATTCCGCCTCGGTCTCATAGGTGGCTTCTATTTTTGCCGTTCTACTCTGCTGTTTTAAACGCCTTGCCCTTTGTATAAAAAAGAATACGCCACAAACAGATAGTACCAGAACAAATGCCAAACCTGAGTATGATATTAATTTCTGATTGCGCTGTTCGGCAACTTCTAATTGATTTTCCGCATTTTTCTTTTCCAAGCGAAGGATAGATTCTTGCTTAAGCGTATCATCATATCTATATTTAGCAAATTGGGTCTTTACTTTTAGTTCTTGATCATATAAACTATCCTGCAACAAAACATAGCGGTCTTTTACTTTAATATCATTAGGTACCAGCTTCATTAGTTGACGTAATGCATCCTTTTCTGCCCGTGGTATTTTTAAAGCATTTGAAAGTTGAATTACAGAATCAAAATAGGCTTTTGCTTTTCTAGGATCCTCCTTACTATAAAACTCCCCTAAGTGGCTATAACTCGCCATTTGACCTCTTTCATCCTTCGCCTTAATCCTTATTTTTAATGGTTTCTCAAAAGCATTGGAACTAATTGATTCTCCTGATAGCCATTTTGCATAGGCCAAATTATCTTGAACTCTAGCAAGCTCTTTTGAAGTAGTCTTGATAACGGAATCTTTCTTTATTCTGCTCAAAAGTTCAATAGCTTTACCCAACTCATTATCATCAATATAACTAGCGGCTAAATTGTTTTTGTAAATCAAACGGCTTTTATCGGAATCCGTTATATCTATTGCCTTTTGGTAATAATTTACGGCATCTGAAAAATTTAAAAGTTTCCTGTGGTTAGTAGCCAAGGTATTATAACAATTGGCCCTTTTATCCGGTTGTTTCAAATACCGCAAGGCATCCGTTAGCGTTTCTTTACTGCCGAAAAAGTCATTGTTATTTTTTTGGATGACACCAATGTTCAAGAGGTTTTCACCAATTTGACTGCTATCGTTCAACTTGGTATAATATTCTTTTGAAAGTGAATAACTTTCAACTCCCTTATAAAAATCATGCTTTATTTCAGCAAAATAATAGCCTAACAAATAATAGTGTTCTGCTAAAAGCGATGCATTTTCATTTTTTGAATTGTGATTTAAAAGAAGGTTACTATAATATACCAAGCTATCATACTCCCCAGCAGTAAAATGTAGCAGGCTTTTTTGGTCCAGGACGTATTCATAAAGCGAATCATCTACATGATTTTTTAAATCTTGATACGATTTATTTATGGCCTCTTTTCGCTGCTCTATTGGTAATTTTCTGTTTTTTGAAATTTTGTATTCAAGAGTGGTACTATCAGAAACTAATCCAGGAGTTCTTGTTGATTCATTTCTAGAAGTACAGGCAACAATTAGACAACCGATAATTAAGAAAACCAACTTTTTCAAAAGCATTAGGAATTGTTAGATTAACCAAAAAGAGCCCTACTATAAAACATGGCTCAAATTAATCAAATTTATCGGCTTTGCTGTGAAGATTCCATAACTGAAATCTTCTTACTCTATTTTCAATACGACCAATTTTGAATATGAATAATATTCTATGCCGGGTTATTGTAAAAGACAAAAATCAACATGATTAAGAATAGGAAGATTGAAAAACGGAATATGAACTATCCGATTTTCATCGTTTCACAACTTAAATCTTACTTGATACACACATTTTCCTACATTTCACAACTTGCCTCAACGATCAAAATAAAGATTTCGTATATTCGTGGTATATTATTTGCTCACATAATTATATGAAGCACTTTTACTTAATTCTTACTTTTCTATGTATTTCCTTTTCCTATGGGCAAAATTCCCAAGGAAATGGAGACATTAAAGGTTTTAAACTTTACCCAAATCCCGTTACTAACGGTAAGGTATATATTAGTACTTCCGAAAATGGCCCAAAGAAAATTTTAATTTATGATGTTTTGGGAACTCAGGTATTTGAGAGTAAGATCAATGAAGACGAACTTTACCTTTCCAATATTGACGCAGGTGTCTATGTACTGCGTGTATACCAAAACAATAAAGTGGCTACCCGAAAATTAATTATCAAATAGGGCAATACTTTTCAACTTCTCCCAGTACTTGCTGGAAGGCACTTATTTTCAACTTCTTAAAAATTTATCTTCCTAGTTTTCATTCCAACACCTGTCGATGAATGGTAAAAAAACAGCGATGAACGGAAATCAATGCTCTGTTCACAAACACCTAGGCCACTTTCACAACATTTTGTAATGACCAAAGCCCTCGTTGGTTACCTTTAAGCTATTGACCCCAAATCAATAGATATGCGTGCTACCTACTTCATGCTTTTAATGGTATTTACCATTGGGCTGTCCGCCCAGGAATCATTTAAATATGAAAATCAACCCAAAGAAGAAATTCCTGGTTTTAAACTGTACCCTAATCCTGCTTTTACCGATGTAGTGAACGTTATTACGAGAGATAATCAACTAAAACAGGTCAAAGTCTATGATGTCTTTGGTAAAATTGTACTAACTCAACAAATCTCCAAAAGCAATCTTAATATCTCCAGACTAGTGCCGGGAGTATATGTTTTACAGGTAACCGAAAACAAAAAAACCAGTAACCGCAAGCTTGTCGTAAAATAACTCCATAAAAAAAAGCTCCCGTTCGAGAGCTTTTTTCAATTTAATTAAAACAAGTATTAAATATGTTACTCTTATCAATAGTTGTTGAATTACCACGTAATAAGAGACTGTAAACTATAGTATTTCAACTACTTCTAAATCAAAAATAAGATCTTTACCTGCTAAAGGGTGATTACCATCTACTACTATAGTTTCTTCTTTAACATCGGTAACCAACAAGTTGATTTCTTGTCCGCTCTGTGTTTGAGAAACAAGCCCCATTCCTACTTTAGGCTCAATATCCTGTGGTAATTGACTTTTTGGAACCTCCTGTATCAATTCTGTTTTAGGCTCTCCGTAAGCTTCTTCTTTTGGAATATTAACGGTCTTTTTCTCATTGATTTTCATATCAATAAGACCTTTTTCAAAACCAGGTATCAATTGCCCTTGCCCCATTGTAAATTCAATAGGCTCTCCTCTTTCTACAGAGCTATCAAAAACTTCTCCTGTAGCCAATTTTCCTGTGTAATGTACTTTTACTTTATCGTTCTCTTTAACTTGACTCATAATATCATTTTAAAAAACAGCAAAATGCTATTTTATAGCTATTTCGGTAAAGGTACAGGTATAAAACCGGTTACAAAATCTTTAACCCAAGGCTACTGGGTATTTGGAAAACATTAACATATTATTCTCAAATAGTTAAAAGAATTAACATTTGGCTTGTGTTCTCAAAATAGCCCTTTTCATCTGGACCAGAATTATCCACTTTTACCCATGTTGTTTATTTTATACGGTTAAGGATATCACTATTTTTGCCAAAGGAACTCTTTTATGAACGGTAGTAAAATTTTTAAAATTAATTCTCAGCATGAATTTGATGTTCAGGCCTTAAATGTGTTCAAACATCAATATCACAATAATCCTACATATCATCAATTCTGCTCCTACCTAAAAAAGTCTGACGAAAACGTAACCCAAGTTTCCGAAATACCTTTTCTACCTATCTCGTTTTTTAAGTCAAAAGATATAATTTCCGGCGAAAAAAAACCTGAAGCCATCTTTACAAGCAGTGGTACCACAGGAAGCGAGACAAGCAAACATTTTGTGAATCGGATTTCTCTTTATGAACATAGTTTCCGAAAAGCTTTTGAGATTTTCTACGGAAAAGTACAGGATTATTGCGTTCTTGCCCTATTACCATCCTACCTAGAACGGGAAGGTTCATCACTTATCTATATGGTAGATGATATGATAAAAGAAAGCAAACACGAGGATAGCGGCTTCTACCTCAATAATATAGAAAGTCTCCATCAGAAGTTACTAGAACTTGATGCCAGTGGCCAAAAGATACTACTTATTGGGGTCTCTTTCGCTCTTTTGGATATGGTTGAAAACCATCCTATTCAGCTTAAAAATACAATCATTATGGAAACTGGCGGTATGAAAGGGCGGAGAAAAGAACTAATTCGCGATGAATTACATGATATTCTAAAAACTGGATTTGGAGTACCTGTCATACACTCGGAATACGGCATGACAGAGCTTCTATCGCAAGGGTATTCTAAAGGTAACGGTATTTTTGAAACTCCACCTTGGATGAAAATATTGATTCGTGATACGGAAGACCCGTTGACATATCAAGACCACAAAAAAACGGGGGGCATAAACGTCATAGATTTAGCGAATATTGATTCTTGTGCATTTATTGCTACACAAGATTTAGGCAAAACTTATGATAACAGTACGTTTGAAGTGCTAGGCCGTTTTGACAATTCTGATGTTAGGGGCTGTAATCTTATGGTCCTTTAAAGACCTAAAATTTTAGCATCTACGAAGAAGGTTGTATTTACATCTATTTCATGATCAGTGCTGATCAACTCGTCCGTAACGGTTTCCAATCTAAGATTGAATTTATCTTTTTTGATGTAATCCTTAAGGTCAATATCAATTACATCTACATCCAAGACATCGCCTACGGTATCGTCAACTTCCTCTTTGGAAGCAATCATAATTTCATCAAGACCGTCTGCAGAAATATAAACCTTTAAAGATTCAAGGAAACTAAAGTCGCTATCGTCCGGCGTTGTAATCTTTAATTCCAACTCAGTCAGCTTAATTTCCTCGATTAAATCTTTACGCGTATCATTTACCTCAAACTCCGATTCCGAATAGGTTTCCACATCTGGGGTAAACATATCAAAAGGAAGATCAATTCCTGTTGAGGACGGTATAGTAACTTGAGTTGTATAATCTATATTGAACTTGGTAAGCTCATCCAATTTATCACAAGAAGCAAAAACAGAAATCGCAGTAATTAAAATTAGAAATTTACGCATACTAAAACGGGGTTTAAAAAGCATTATGGGTACATAACGCTTACCAAACCCCATTTAGTCTATGTTTTTTTAGAATGGTGAAAAAATTACTAAATCGACTAACTTACCACTAGTACAAAGTAATTTTTCTTACCTCGCTGTAGCAGCACAAACTTGCCGTTGATTACATCGTTTTCAGTGATAAAGTAATCAGCTTTTACCTTTTCCTTATTTACTGAAATAGAGTTTTGTTTCAATTCTCTCCTTGCTTCACTATTAGAAGCCAAAAATCCTGTTTTATCTGCCAAAGCACCGATCATATCCAATCCTGGAGTAAGTTCCGATTTAGAAATTTCGGCTTGTGGGACACCATCAAAAATATCTAAAAAGGTCTTTTCGTTCAGACCTTTTAAATCCTCTGAAGTTGATTTCCCAAAAAGAATGTTACTAGCTTTCTGAGCATTCTCCAAATCTTCCTGAGAATGCACCATAACAGTAATTTCTTCAGCCAGGCGCTTCTGTAACGCACGCATATGTGGCGCCTCTTGATGCTCTTTTATTAAGCCATCTATTTCTTGTTTTGAAAGGAAAGTAAATATCTTAATGTATTTTTCAGCATCCTCATCCGATGTGTTCAACCAGTATTGGTAAAACTTGTAAGGTGATGTACGCTCAGAATCCAACCAGATATTTCCTCCTTCGGTCTTACCGAACTTGGTTCCATCTGCTTTTGTAATTAAAGGGCAAGTTAAAGCAAAGCCTTTTCCTCCTCCTATTCTTCTAATGAGTTCCGTTCCGGTGGTTATATTCCCCCACTGGTCACTACCACCCATTTGTAGCGTACAATTATGGTTCTGGTATAAGTACAAGAAATCATACCCCTGCACCATTTGGTAGGTGAATTCAGTAAAGGACATCCCTTCTTTGGATTCTGCCGAAAGTCGCTTTTTGACCGAATCCTTGGCCATCATATAATTAACGGTGATATGCTTACCCACATCTCTTATAAAGTCCAAAAACGAAAAATCCTTCATCCAGTCATAATTATTGACCAAGATGGCAGCATTATCAGCATTTCCATCAAAATCCAAGAAACGTGACAATTGTTCTTTCAATGCTTCTTGGTTATGACGCAGTGTAGGCTCATCCAGTAAATTACGCTCTGCAGATTTACCAGAAGGATCACCGATCATACCTGTAGCACCGCCTATAAGCGCATACGGTTTATGGCCGGCCAATTGAAAGTGACGCAGCATCATAACACCTACTAAGTGGCCAATATGCAATGAGTCCGCGGTAGGGTCAATACCTACGTAGGCAGATTGCATTTCGTTCATTAGGTGTTCTTCGGTTCCCGGCATTGCGTCATGCAACATGCCTCTCCATTTTAATTCTTCTACAAAGTTTGAAGTCATGTCCGTCTATTCTGAAAATTTGCTACAAATATAAAAGTAAATCATGGCCTGACCCTTGATTATTAAAGGAATTTATTCCGTGCTATTTGCTAACTTTGGCAGATGGTCTTGGTTACAGGAGGAACGGGGTTAGTTGGCTCACATCTTTTATTCAAATTGGTGCAGAACGGTTATTCCGTAAGGGCAATTCACAGAAAAGACAGTGATCTTAAACGTGTGGCCAAGATTTTTGGCTATTATACAGATGACGCCCAACTTTTCAACAAAATAGAATGGGTAGAAGCTGATATTATTGACATACCGGCCTTAGAGATTGCTTTTGACCAGATTACCCACGTCTACCACACTGCAGCACTTATTTCTTTCGACCCACAGGATTTTGATACGCTCCAAAAAATAAACACGGAAGGAACCGCCAATATTGTAAACCTCTGTATCACTAACGGAATAAAGAAACTTTGCTACACCAGCACTATAGGAGCTATTGGCAGAAGTCTAGGTGATGCCATGGCGAATGAAGAAAATGCCTGGACACCTCGCGAAGCCAATGTATACGGATTGACCAAGCAGGCTGCAGAAATGGAAGTTTGGCGCGGTTCCCAAGAAGGTTTACCCGTAGTAATGGTGAACCCGGGTGTAATTGTAGGACCAGGATTCTGGTACAGTGGTAGTGGTGATTTATTCTCGGTAGCTAAAAAAGGATATCGGTTTTATCCGCCTGGCGGAACAGGTTTTATTACCGTTTACGACGTAGTCAAAATGATGATTTCCTTAATGGATTCGGAGATAATAAACGAACGTTATATTGCGGTATCGGAGAATCTAACCTTCCGAGAGATTCTTACGAAAATCACTACCCAGTTGGGAATTAAGCCTCCCAGCGTGCAATTAAAATTTTGGCAACTTGAAATAGGCAGATGGTTTGATTACCTAAAAAACCTATTTCTTAAAAACGGCAGGAGAATTACCAAAAACTCCATACAATCCCTTAAACATCGAGAAATTTACGATAACCAAAAGATTAAAACCGATTTAAATTTTGAATTCGAAGCACTGGATGATACCATTATCTTTTGCTGCAAAAAATTTACGGAAGAGTATCCGTAGCTTTTTTTGCCTTTGCTTCCTGTCTTTTTAGTTTCTCCTTGGCAACCCGTAGGCTATCATTAATTTTTTTCTGCTCCTCTAACGCTTTTCCCTCACGCTCAAGATTAGCCTCTACCTCCTTGTATATTTTCTCATACTCTACAGGCAGAGAGGCATAATACCTATCACTTTCTACCAACTGCAGACTGTCTATGTTATATTTGTTGAAAATATATTCCATAGGCTCTATATCATTATCCCGAAGCACTTGGATATTGGTAGTTTTTGCTGCGTTTACAATAGCCAAATCTTGAAGAATATCAACCATTTTCTCTTTTGGAATAAGATTTTCTGGTTTTTCCAAAAGTTGTTCATTGCAAGAAGCAAATCCAAAAATCACCAACACTATGACTAAAACCCTCATACTATCTGTTGAATGTTAATCGCTTTGCATTTTTCTCAGCAGAGAAGTTTCCGTTTTCATAGGCCAAATGACCATTTACAAAGGTATGGGTTACCGAAGATTTGAAAGTAGTGCCCTCAAAAGGAGACCATTTACATTTATAAGCAATATTTTCTTTAGTAACCTGATAAGGAGCATTCATATCAACAACCACTAAATCCGCATAATAACCTTCTCTAATATACCCTCGCTTTTCAATTTGAAAAAGTATGGCAGGATTGTGACACATCTTCTGAACCACCTTTTCAACAGAGATTACATTTTCATGAACCTTGTCCAGCAATGCCGTTAACGCATGCTGCACTAGCGGACCACCAGAAGGAGCTTTGGTATAAACATTGTCTTTTTCACTTAATAGATGTGGCGCATGATCTGTTGCAATTATATCTAAGCGATCATCTAATAAAGCTTTCCACAATTGATCTCTGTCTCCTGCAGTTTTTACGGCAGGATTCCATTTTATCAAAGTGCCTTTCGTATCATAATCGGTTTCGGAGAACCATAAGTGATGTACACATACCTCAGCCGTAATTTTCTTCTGCTCCAAAGGAATATCATTCCTGAACAATTCCGTTTCCTTACCTGTGGATAGATGAAAGACATGAAGACGTGCTCCCGTTTTCTTTGCCAGTGCAATAGCTTTTGAAGAAGAAAGGTAACAAGCTTCCTCACTTCTTATTTTAGGGTGATATTTTACTGGAATATCATCTCCGTATTTCTCTTTATACTCCGCAAGGTTTCTTTTGATGGTACCCTCATCCTCACAATGGGCAGAGATTACCATTTCTGTATTTCTAAAAATCTTTTCAATAACAACTTCATCATCAACCAACATATTACCAGTAGAAGACCCTAAAAACAGTTTTACTCCAGAGCAGGCGTTTCTGTCCAATCGTTTTAATTCTTCCAAATTATCATTGGTGCCACCAAACAGAAAAGAGTAATTGGCAAAACTGGATTTAGCTCCCATTTGGAACTTTTCTTCTAATTTCTCAACAGTTGTTGTCTGTGGTGTTGTATTTGGCTGTTCCATATAAGTAGTAATACCCCCAGCCACTGCAGCTCTACTTTCCGAGGCAATATCTCCTTTATGGGTAAGACCTGGCTCTCTAAAATGTACCTGATCATCAATAACTCCCGGTAAAAGATATTTTCCTTCTATATCTATTACTTTGGCCGTATCATCAGAAATATTAACGGCAATTTTCACGATTAAGTCATCTTGAAGTAGAACATCGCTTTCAAAAATTGAATTTTCGTTTACGATTTTGGCATTTTTTATCAATACTTTCCCCATACTAAAATCTAGATTTATAGAACATACTTCGCATTTTCATCATAAAAACACCAAAAATGGCCTCTTTAATGATAGATGATGTCATTTTTGATTTACCTCTTACTCTGTCCCGAAAAATAATGGAAACTTCTTCAATCTTATAATTCTTAAGATAGGCCCTAAATTTCATTTCTATCTGAAACGCATACCCAACAAAACGAACAGAATCTAAGTTAATATTTTCTAAGACATGACGTTTATAGGCCACAAAACCAGCGGTTGGATCATGCACTCTCATACCTGTAATAATCTTTACATAAAAGGACGCTCCGTAAGAGAGCAACACCCTGTAAAGAGGCCAATCTACCACATTCACTCCCTTTTTATAACGTGAGCCCACCGCTACATCCGCACCATTGGCACATGCCCTATATAACCTTATAAGGTCCTGTGGGTTATGGGAAAAATCAGCATCCATCTCAAAAATATAACCATACTTTTTTGCAATCGCCCATTTAAAACCATGAATGTACGCCGTACCTAAACCAGATTTCTCTTGCCGCACTTCCAAAAACAAACGTTCAGGAAATTCTTGTTGTAACTCCATTACTTTTGCAGAAGTACCATCAGGAGAATTATCATCAACTATTAAAACATGAAAATCCTTTGGAAGAGCAAAGACAGCTCTTATTATAGCTTCAATATTCTCTATCTCATTATAAGTGGGGATAATAACTAGACTGTCTGACACGTAGTTGCTTGAATTTTGACAAAAATAGCATTTTAAAGGTCACCGGAAAATGACAACTATCGAATTGTGAAATTTTTAAAGTTTAGCTATCTATCAGAATTCGTAATTTTGAACGTTGTAAATATAATAGGCCCAGCCACAATTTGAGATACTGACTAAATAATGAAGTCCAAACTGCCCCGAATTTTTATTATCTTACTAGGTATTGGTTTTTTGATAAACCTACTTCAATCCTATTTCACTCCTCTTATTTTTGATGAAGCATACTACTGGCATTTTGCAGAAAATATGTCTTGGGGATATTTTGACCACCCTCCTATGGTGGCTTTGCTCATTAAAATTAGCAGCTTCTTTTTTGACGGTGAATTAGGAATTCGCTTTATGAGTTGCATACTCTCTACAGCCACACTTTTTATTCTTTGGAAAACTATAGATAACCCTAAAAAGAAAGATTATGTAGTACACTTTTTTGTACTTGCTTACTCTATGACGCTGTTGAACGCTTATGGATTTTTTACACTTCCGGACACACCCCTTCTCTTCTTTACCTCTCTTTTACTCTATGTATACAAGCGGTTTATAGAGAAGCCCACTTTGTTCTGGGGGCTAATTATGGGTATTACCATGGCTGGGCTTATGTATAGCAAGTACCATGCTGCGCTGGTAATCATTTTTATCCTATTATCTAACCTGAAATTGGTTTTCAACAAATACGCATGGCTTTCCGTTTTTGTTGCTCTACTTTGTTATATACCTCATTTTATATGGCTTTCCCAAAATGAGTTTGTTACTATAAACTACCATCTATTTGACCGCCCTAACGACCCTTATGACTTTAAAAAGTATACGCTTGGTTATTTTGTGAATCTTGTAGCCTTGTTCGGTTTGACATTTCCTTGGGTATATTGGGCTCTTTTCAAAACAAAAGCCAACGATAAATTTACCAGAGCGCTTTTATTTTTAGTGTACGGTGTTTTAATTTTCTTCTTTATATCAAGTTTTAACCGAAGAATACAGACACAGTGGATTATTGTTATCTCCATTCCCCTTATCGTTATCGTTTTCAGATTTATGATGGAAAACGAAATTGTAAAAAAGTGGATTTATAGAATGGGACTGGTAAATATTGCCATTATTCTTTATCTAAGAATTGGTTTGGTGTACGAGCCTATGTCTCCTATTTATTATGAAACTCACGGAAATATAGAACTTGCAAAAGACGTAAAAGATAGGGTTGGCGATATGCCTTTAGTTTTTGAAAACTCATATAGAAGGGCACCTATGTTCGCTTTTTATTCCGGTAATAACACGTATTCCTTGAATAATGAAAGCTATAGACTTAATCAATATTCTATTGATGACTCCGAATCTAAAGTACAGCATCAAAGAATACTGTATTTATCAGGTCGTGCTTCAGATGCGGACGAGACCTTTACCAAAAGTGATGGTGGTAATATGTACGGCAGATACATAGATAATTTTGAGTCCTTTAGAAAATTAAAGACCCTAATGGAAGAACCTGTTGATTTTAAAGTGGGCCAAGAGCAAATCTTTCAATTATACAATCCTTATGATTTTCCAATTGATCTGAATAAGCTAAAATTTAATGTGGCCTATATGACCGATTTTAAAATTGTGAGAGACAAATTACCTATTAAACCAATCTTAAAGAACCCTACTATTACCAGCATTGGCGCTAAGGACACACTTACTTATACTTTTAAATTTCCTAAACCTGTAGAATTAAAAGATCCTAAATACGTTAGAATAGGTGTAATGGAAAATGGAATGAACTACGGAATTAACGGAAAAAATGCAAAAATAAAGTAATGGAGCCCATACTACGAACTGCCGGCACAGCCGATTGGATTACCATTATACTCATTGGCAGTATAGTTTTCTTGGTACTTGCCAAGAGCTTGTTCTATAGTCGGTTTTTGAATTTTATTATCCTACCGTTCAACAATAAGTACATCTTTATGTACAACAAAAAAGAAAAGTTGATGAACTGGTTTCATATGTTTTTCACCATTTTTCAGGTCATTAATTTTTCGCTGTTCGTTTTCTTGGCCAGGGAAATTTTGAGAGGAGACACTAATGATGCTTATCCGTTCATGTATCCTATAATTTTAGCTTGTATTTTAGGTTTTATTGTCGTAAAAATACTCTTACAGATGGGCAACGGCTTCATTTTTGGATCAGCTAAGACCATTAGCGAGCTTATTTTTAAAAAATTATCGTATTTAAATTATAGCGGTATCATCATGTTTCTTGCCAATGTTGTACTGTCTTACGTGGCCCAGGGCTCGGAGATTGTCGTATATATTGCCATCCTATTAATATTACTTATAAATGTAATTGGATGGGTAACAGTGTTAAGGAATCACCAAAAATTTATCACCTCCTACTTTTTCTATTTTATTTTGTACCTTTGCGCTCTCGAAATTTCCCCGTTTGTAATCATTGGCAGTTATCTTAAACAATAGGTTTATATGAAAGTAAAGACGATTTTGGTCTCTCAACCAGAACCGAAGATGGAGAACTCACCGTATTCGAAACTGATAGATAAGGAAAAAGTTAAAGTTGACTTCAGACCCTTTATACATGTGGAAGGCGTTGATGCAAAGGATGTGCGCCAACAAAAGATAGACTTAAACAACTATACCGCAATCATTCTTACCAGCAGAAATGCGGTTGACCATTTTTTTAGAATAGCTGAAGAAATGCGTTTCAAGGTGCCCGATTCAATGAAATACTTCTGCCAGTCAGAAGCAGTAGCTTACTACCTACAGAAATATGTAGTTTACCGTAAACGTAAGATTTATGTTGGTAAACGTAATTTCATAGAATTAGTTCCTTTATTCAAAAAATATAAAGGAGAGAAATTCCTATTGCCTTCCTCGGATGCATTGAAACCAGTGATACCTGAAATTTTGGACGGATTAGACATTGAATGGAAACGAGCTGTTTTTTACAAAACAGTAATCAGTGATTTATCTGACTTAAGAGATGTTTATTATGATATCTTGGTGTTCTTTAGCCCATCAGGCATTGAATCCTTATTACAGAACTTCCCTGATTTTGAGCAAAATGATACTAGAATTGCTGTATTTGGAAATTCTACTATCAATGCCGCCACAGATGCTGGTCTACGTATAGATATTAAGGCGCCTACTCCTGAAACCCCATCTATGACCATGGCACTCCAGAAATACATAAATTCAGCAAACAAGAAGTAAGATTAATATTTTAAGAATAATAAAAAACCCTTTGTTCATGATTTTGAACAAAGGGTTTTTTATTGGAATTATATTCTTTAGAAATTAGAAGGCATAACGTTGTGGACCACCACGGCGAATCTCCTCACTAGCGTAAGCTTCAAATTTTTTGAAATTCTCCCTAAAGGCATTCGTTAATTTAAAGGCAGTGGTATAATAGGCCTGATCATCGTTCCATGTAGCTCTTGGGCTCAATACTTTTGTTGGTACACCAGGACATTCCCTAGGTTGCGCCACTCCAAAAACGGAATGAATATGGTAATCATCATAATTGTATAACCCTAGGTCGCCATTAAGGACCGCATTGATCATAGCTCGTGTATACTTAAGTTTCATTCGGGTTCCCACTCCGTAAGGACCTCCGGTCCAACCAGTATTTACCAACCAAACGTTTACCCCTGCATCTTGCATTTTTTTACTTAACATTTCTGCATATTTAGCAGGATGTAACGGCATAAATGGTGCGCCAAAGCAAGCGGAAAAAGAAGGAATGGGCTCTACAACCCCCGCTTCCGTACCTGCTACCTTAGCTGTATAACCAGATATAAAGTGGTAAGCTGCTTGGCTTGGTGTTAATTTAGATATGGGAGGAAGCACCCCAAAAGCATCCGCTGTTAAAAAGAATATATTTTTTGGGTTCTTCCCTATGGAAGGTCGCTTTACATTTTCAATATGGTATATAGGGTAACTTACCCTTGTATTTTGCGTAATAGAAGTATCGGAAAAATCTACATTTCCGGCTTCGTCCATAACAACATTCTCTAAAATTGCACCTTTCTTGATGGCACCAAAGATTTCAGGCTCGTTTTCTTGAGAGAGGTTTATAACCTTGGCATAACAGCCCCCCTCAAAATTAAATACCGCATTTTCATTGTTCCAACCATGCTCATCATCGCCTATAAGTTTACGTGAAGCATCTGTAGACAATGTAGTTTTCCCTGTTCCGGAAAGACCAAAAAATATAGCCGTGTCCCCATTCTTTCCTACATTTGCAGAACAATGCATTGGCATTGTATTCTTCTCTACCGGAAGAATAAAATTTAAGGCAGAAAAAATTCCTTTTTTGATTTCACCTGTGTATCCTGTCCCTCCTATTAATGCAATTTTTCTAGTAAAGTTCAAAATAGCAAAATTATGCTGTCTTGTACCGTCTACCTCGGCATTTGCCATAAAACCAGGAGCGTTTATGACCGTCCACTCGGGATCAAAGTTCTTTAGCTCTTCCTCCGTAGGACGGATGAACATGTTATACGCAAACTGATTAGACCAAGGATATTCGTTAATAACCCTAATATCCATTCGGTAATTGTGGTCCGCACAGGCATAACAGTCACGAACAAATAATTCTTTTTCGTTTAGATATGCAATAACCTTCTTATAAAGGGCATCAAATTTAGCAGGTTCAAACGGAAGATTTATATCGCCCCACCACACCTTTTCGTCGGTAATGGCGTCTTTAACGATAAACCGGTCTTTAGGAGACCTCCCCGTAAATTCACCTGTGTTAACGGCCAAAGCGCCAGAAGATGCCTTTTTACCCATCTTCTTCTCTAGAGTAATGGTTTCTAATTCGGAAGGCGATAACTGATAATGCAGATTCTCGTGCGTGATACCGTACGATTTTAAAGAAATAGATTTTTCCATTTTTTAAAGAATTGTTAGTTGAGAGTTTATTTAAGACACCAAAATTATCAAAATAATAACTTTATACAGTTATAAATGAGAATTTATTAGCCAAAATGTTTATAAACTCGATAGCCGAATATTCCCCAGCCAATAATAAGCAGGGTTCCACCAAGTGGGGTTACCATACCTATGACCCTAAAGTCAAAAGCAAATAAACTGTTTGTTGCCAATAAATAAATAGAAAATGAAAAACAGCAAATACCAATCAATAGGAAATAGTAAACTAACTTTTTACTAGCTTCGGGCAATTGTTTCATACTACCTAACACCAATAAAAGCAAGGCATGATACATTTGGTATTTTACTCCTGTCTCAAATGTTTGGATGGCATCTGCATCTATAACCTTTTTCAGTCCGTGAGCACCAAAAGCCCCTAAAATAACAGCAGTTGCTCCTAATACTATTCCTGTAAGAAATATTGTTTTGTTCATAACTTATACTGTCTATTTTTTTATAAATATAACAATCACTACCTTAGTCACTCGTTACAACTATTAAAAGTACAAAACTAAATGCCGCGAAATATACTTGTTATTGGAGCTGGAAAATCTACCTCTTACCTTTTGGATTATTTTCTTGAGAAATCGGATAAAGAGCAATTGCATCTTACAATTGGCGACTTAAGACCTGATACCATTTCGCAAGATATCAGTAATCATAAGAATTGCACGGTAATTAAACTGGACATTCAAAATGAAGCCGATAGACAGAAAGCAATCGCGAAAAGTGATATTGTAGTTTCCATGCTTCCCGCGTTTTTACATAGTAAAGTTGCGGTAGACTGTATAGCTCTGAGCAAGCATTTAGTTACAGCCTCCTATGTAAGCGATGAATTGAGGAATTTAGACCAGGCCGTAAAGAAAAAGGGACTTGTATTTATGAATGAGGTTGGTCTAGACCCTGGTATAGACCACATGAGTGCCATGCAGATTATTGATAGAATCAGGGATAAAGGTGGTAACATACTTTTATTCGAGTCTTTTTGTGGTGGATTGGTAGCGCCCGAGAGCGATAACAATCTATGGAATTACAAATTTACCTGGAACCCAAGAAACGTGGTACTGGCCGGACAAGGTGGTGCCGCCAAATTCATTCAGGAAGGCACATATAAATACGTACCCTACCACAAACTATTCCGCCGTACGGAGTTTTTTGATATAGAAGGCTATGGTCGTTTTGAAGGGTATGCCAACCGTGATTCATTAAACTATAGAGAGGCATATGGCCTGGAAGATGTTCTTACGCTATACCGCGGCACAATGCGAAGAACCGGATTTTCAAAAGCCTGGAACATGTTCGTACAATTAGGTATGACAGATGATAGTTATACTATCGAGAATTCCAAAAATATGTCTTATCGTGAATTCACAAATCTTTTTCTACCCTATTCCCCAACAGATTCCGTTGAACTAAAACTAAGACATTACCTAAAAATTGATCAGGACGATAGAATGTGGGAGAAGGTAATGGAACTGAACCTCTTTGATTATAATAAAACCATTCCACTAGTGGATGCTACTCCCGCACAGATACTGCAGCATATTCTTGAAGATAGCTGGACCTTGGCAGATTCTGATAAGGACATGATTGTTATGTACCACAAATTTGGGTATGAATTAAATGGAAAAAAGCTTCAGATCGATGCCAATATGGTAGTTACAGGCGAAAATAGAACGTATACCGCCATGGCAAAAACCGTGGGTCTTCCGGTTGCCATAGCTACCCTGGCCATTCTCAATAAAAAGATAACCACACCTGGGGTACAGATTCCAATTAAAAAAGAGGTATACGAACCCATATTGTCCGAACTTAAATCTTACGACATAGATTTTAAAGAATATGATGTTCCTTATTTAGGGTACAACCCTAATTCTGTATCCAATGGAGATTAATAATCGTTCTTATTCTATCTTGAAAGCCATTACTAGCTGCTATACAATTAAAACTATAAAGGCTATTTTTACCATCAATTTGAAACTAAGCACATGAAACTAGGTAACGATAAGGTTAAAATTGACGGTATTGACAAGAAAATTCTTAGGTACCTGATGGAAGATGCCAGAAAGCCTATACTTGAAATAGCCAGAAATATTGGCATATCTGGTGCAGCTATACACCAGCGATTAAGAAAACTAGAGTCTTCGGGGCTATTGGCCGGTTCTAAATTTATCATCAACCCTAAAATAATGGGTTTTCATACCATGGCCTATATTGGTATCTATTTAGATAAAGCCATGAGTAATCCCGTTGCCGTAAAACAGTTAGAAAAAATCCCTGAAGTGCTGGAATGCCATTACACAACCGGGAACTGGTCTATTCTAATAAAAGTACTATGTAGAGATAACGAGCACTTAATGCACGTCTTGAATAAGGACATTCAACAAATTGAAGGCGTTTCCCGAACAGAGACCTTTATTTCCTTGGCCCAGCAAATAGACCGACAAATTCAGATATAATATTTGTATTAAATCTAAATAAGGATTATTTTTGTTATTAATGGAACGTATTTATTCATCTCAATATTACACATTCTTTCAGTCTGATAAGGAAAGATGCTTTTATATAGACCTTGGCCAGAAGCTAGTACGTTTATCATTTTGCCAATTACTGGCGCTTAGGCAAAAAGTTTGGAGCATAAATATTGAAGAACATTTTAATAATGATGCCAATCCACACGGATTTGAAATTCTTTCTCTTTGCAATAAGGAACATCTTTTTATTTTAAACACACTTGAAATTCTTGATCTTAAAGAGTTACTTACCGGAGCGTTTTTCTTACTTGATATTGCTGCCCAAACGCCTTTAATTTCCTCTAGAACTTAGTTTTTATTATTTTTAATCAGTCTAAAATCAGTTATAATTAGGTTAATGACCTAGTTACACGTACTCTTTTGTAATAACTTTACGTTAATTAAAGAAAAAGACAATGAAAGATATAGCAAGACAACAAATGAGTATTAAAATAGAAAGCATGGATATGCTTAATGCTCAAATACAAATGGAAGGCAAAGCATCTGCTTCATATTTGGCCATGGCGTCTTGGTGCGACCAACGCGGTTATATTCAAAGTGCGGATTTTATGTACAAGCAGGCTGCCGAAGAAAGAGAACACATGATGAAAATCTTTAAGTTCGTAAATGATTGTGGCGGCAATGCCCTTTCTCCTGAAATAGTGAACATAGCTCATGACTTCTCCTCCTTAGAAGAAGTTTTTGAAACTGCTTTGAGCCAAGAAATAGAAGTGACTAAATCTATTAACAATATAGTTGCGGAAGCAAAAAAGAACAAGGATTTTGGAGTTGAAAACTTTTTACAATGGTTCGTGACCGAGCAATTGGAAGAAGAAAAAACTATGCGAGATATACTTGACCTTTTTGAAATCATGGGTCGCGACGGTATCGCGCTAAAGTTTATCGACGAACGAATAGGTGCGGAAGAGTAAACAATTTTCATGCTAACTCAAGCAAAAAAGGCTGTCTAGATATACTTAGACAGCCTTTTTAAATTATATAGTTCCTGTAAAATTAATCTCTTCCCCCCAATACTTGCATACCCCAGTAAACCAGGGTTGCCAATGAACCGATCGCCGCAACCAAATAGGTTCGCGCAGCCCATTTTAAAGCATCCTCTGAACCTTTATATTCTTCTGGTGTTACTATATGTTTTGCCTTTAACCATGCCAATGCGCGATTACTAGCATCATATTCTACCGGTAGAGTTACAAAACTGAACAACGTAGCCATACCCATCATTACCAGACCGGCTACTGCCACCCAGTAACCAAAACCTACACCAGCCGCGGCACCCAGCATTAGTCCACCAAAAACAACCCACATAGACATTCCTGAAGTAACACTCACTACAGGAACTAGTTTTGAGCGTAAGGTTAACCATTGGTAGGCTTGCGCATGTTGTACCGCATGGCCACATTCGTGCGCTGCTACTGCGGCTGCAGATGCATTTCTTTGGTTATAAACACCTTCACTTAGGTTGACGGTTTTGTTCTTTGGATTATAATGATCCGTAAGCATACCGGCAGTAGAAACTACCTTTACATCACGAATACCGTGATCTGCCAACATTTTTTCGGCAATCTCTGCACCGCTCATCCCATTGCTCAAATGTACTTTGGAATAATACTTAAACTTACTCTTCAATTTATTACTTACCAACCAGCTTACTAAAGCAATGGCTCCGATTAATATATAATATCCCATCATAACTTTATTCTTTTTTAAGATTTGAATTTAAAGATAATCAAAAGTGTTTCACTTTGGCAGCCCACTTCGTCCACGCTCCCCTAGACTGAGCTTAGTGAGGCTTGAGGTACTACCTAATAACAACGTTTGATTATCCGTATTATTTGAAAAGCAAAAACCTAGCCAAGTTATAAATAGCTTGTTTATAGGGAGTACCCCTGCCAAATTGTCTTTTGACCTACCGGTACTTGAATTTTAAGACCAGCATAAAGAAAAGGAGACAGGCGGTTATAGAATTGGCCATTATAACAGGCAAACTAGTTATAAAAACTCCGTAAATGAGCCATAAAACAACACCTAAGAACAAAACGAGATAGGTAGTAAGGGAAATATCTTTTACGGATTTGTCCTTCCATGTTTTATATACCTGAGGTACATAGCCTGCTGTGGTCAAAATAGCGGCCAACATTCCAATAATCTCAATATAGTCCATTTAGTATATGTGATCGCTACCCGAATAATTCACTAATTACCCTACAATATTTATGATTTTACCGGGCACTACAATTACCTTCTTAGGCGTACGCCCCTGTAATTGCTTTTCTGTTTTTTCGTGTGCCATTACCGCTGCTTCAATTTCGTCTTTGCTTAAATCTAAAGGAAGCTCTAGTTTAAATCGCATTTTTCCATTGAAGGAAACCGGATATTCTTTACTACTTTCCACCAAGTACTTCTCCTCAAATTTTGGAAAGTCTACCGTAGAAATTGAACCTTCATGACCTAATTGCTTCCAAAGTTCTTCTGCAATATGAGGCGCATAAGGCGATACCAAAATAGCCAACGGCTCTAACACCTTTCTGCTATTACATTTCTGAGAACCCAATTCGTTTACGGCAATCATAAAAGTAGATACCGATGTATTAAAACTAAAGTTCTCTATATCTTCTTCTACTTTTTTAATAGTCTTATGCAAGGTCTTGTAGCTGTCTTTTGAAGGCTCATCTTCTGAAACTGCAAAAGCTCCTTCTGCACCTGAATGATACAAACGCCATAGTTTTTTTAAGAAACCATGAGCTCCTGTAATACCTGCTGTGTTCCAAGGCTTGGATTGCTCCAAAGGCCCTAAGAACATTTCATACAAACGCAATGAATCCGCACCATATTCCTCACAAATAGCATCTGGATTAACAACGTTGTATTTGGATTTGGACATTTTTTCGACCTCGCGATAAACTTTAAATTTAGAATCCTCATTAAATATCAATATTGAATCTTCATTCTCAGCTCTCCAATTATAAAACATTTCACTTTCTAACTCATCAGTATATTTTATCGTGCTTCCTTCCTTAATTTTTGATAATAAGTCTATATCAACATGAATAGGATTAATTACAAATGAAATGTCATCACTTAAATCTAAAGTTAGAAGTTTAGATGACAAAACAGGAATTTCTTTAGCCCGTACAAAAATTGGAAATTTCCTAAATTGTTTTTCGTATGTTTCTTCTAGGTAATCAAAAGAAATAAAAGTATTTCCAAAGTTTTCTTGTAATTTTTTAAGTTTTAGAACAGCCTCTTCCTGATCTCCTAAATCCAATATCAAATCATCTGAAGCTTCAGTTTCGCTTCCCGTAAGTATAAAATCAGTTATTTTACATGTAAAAGCACTAGTCCCCGTAATCATCCCCTGATTGATAAGCTTTTTAGCAAACTCATCTTTGGGCACCAAACCTTTATCGAACATAAACTTCTGCCAGAAACGGCTGTATAATAAATGGCCGGTTGCATGTTCGCTACCGCCAATGTACAAGTCCACATCTTGCCAATAGTCAATCGCTTCTTTTGAGAAAATTTCATCCGCATTATGTGGGTCCATATAGCGATTAAAATACTGCGAACTCCCTGCCCAACCCGGCATGGTATTCAACTCAAGAGGAAAAACAGTTTTATTATCAATTAACTCATTACTGACCACTGCCGACTTATTTACGTCCCAAGCCCAAACCTCAGCATTACCTAATGGCGGTTCTCCTGTCTCGGTGGGTAAGTATTTATCAACCTCCGGTAATTTTATGGGTAAATGCTCAGGAGCGATCATTTGAGGCATACCCTCTACATAATACACCGGGAAAGGTTCCCCCCAATAGCGTTGACGACTGAATACGGCATCACGTAATCGGTAATTAATCTTTCCTTCGCCTTGTCCTAATTTCTCCAATTCATAGATCGCTAATTTCATAGCTTTCTTATATGGTAATCCGTTTAGGAAATCAGAATTAGCAATAATCGTTTGGTCTTTATCGGAATATGCTTCCTCAGAAATATCTACGCCTTCAAATATATTAGGAATATCAATTTTAAAGTGCTTCGCAAAGTCATAATCTCTTTGATCTCCACATGGCACGGACATCACCGCTCCGGTTCCGTAACCCGCCAACACATAATCACCAATCCAAATTGGAATAGGTTTTTTTGTAAATGGATGCTCTGCATATGCACCGGTAAAAGCACCGGATATGGTTTTGACATCTGCCATACGGTCCCGTTCGGAACGTTTTGCCGTAGCTTCAATATAAGCCTCAACCTCAGCTTTTTGTTCTGGAGTAGTGATTTTAGCCACCAATTCATGTTCTGGTGCCAAAGTCATAAAACTTACACCAAAAATAGTATCGGGTCTAGTGGTAAAAACTTCTATCTTTTCATCATGGCCGTTTATATTAAAAACAGCAGATGCTCCTTGAGAACGACCGATCCAATTCGTTTGGGAATCTTTTAATGGTTGCGGCCAATCTACCGTATTCAATCCATCTAATAAACGTTGCGCATATGCAGAAATACGCATGCTCCACTGGGTCATCTTTTTACGGATAACCGGGTGACCGCCACGTTCTGATACTCCGTTTACAATTTCGTCATTAGCCAATACCGTACCTAATGCAGGGCACCAGTTCACTTCGGTATCCGCCAAATACGTTAATCTATATTGTAATAATATTTCTTGTTTTTTAACATCAGTGAAAGACTTCCAATCAGCTGCAGAAAAAGATTCTATATCATCATCACAAACCGCATTTACATTAGCAGTACCATCCGTAGAAAATTTAGCAATCAACCTTTCTACATCTTCCGCCTTATCGGTATCCTTGTTGTACCAAGAATTGAATATCTGAATAAATACCCACTGCGTCCATTTGTAATATTCGGGACTAGAAGTTCTTACTTCCCTGCTCCAATCAAAAGAAAAACCTAGTTGGTCTAACTGCCTTCTGTATGTTTTGATATTTGCGGCGGTAGTAACTGCAGGATGCTGACCTGTTTGTATGGCATACTGCTCTGCAGGCAAACCAAAAGAATCGTAGCCTTGTGGATGCAATACATTAAAACCTTTATGCCTTTTGTAGCGTGCATAAATATCACTTGCAATATAACCAAGCGGATGCCCCACATGCAATCCGGCACCCGAGGGGTAAGGAAACATATCCAAAACATAGTATTTTGGCTTATCAGATTTATTTTCGGCTTTGAACGTTTCATTTTTGGCCCAAAATTCCTGCCAATTTTTCTCTATCTCCTTGAAATCGTAGTGCATACTGATATCTTTCTTTTCAATGTTCGCCAAAAATAAGTTTATTCGATTTACTTTCCTAAATTTACGGTTGCATACACGATTATGGGCAAGTCTTTTGAACAGTATCAGAAACAAAAATTAATATCATCGTACTTTTCGGTGGTACTGAGTATTGCATTGGTCCTATTTTTACTAGGTATTTTGGGACTTTTGGTTATCAATACAAAAAAAATGGCAGATCATTTTAAAGAGCAGATTACCATTTCTGTTTTTTTAAAGGATGAGGCCAAAGAGTCTGAAATTGACCAACTCCAGAAAAATCTTTTACAACAAGAACACACCAAAAGTGCTGTTTTTGTATCAAAAGAAGATGCCGCCAAGCAACATAGTGAAGAAATAGGTGAGGATTTTCAGAATTTCTTAGGATACAATCCACTTAAAAACTCCATTGATGTTCAGCTGCGCGCAGATTTTGTAACGCCTCAAGAAATAGACTCTCTAGCTACCGGCTTGGCCAAAAAGACGTATGTAGAGGAAGTGAGTTATGACAAACCGTTGGTAGGCCTATTGAGCGAAAATGTAAAACGTATTAGCTTTTGGATTTTGATTGCTAGCGGTGTACTTACATTTATTGCCATTCTACTTATCAATAGTTCTATTCGTTTAAGTATCTACTCCAAGCGCTTTATTATTAAAACCATGCAAATGGTAGGTGCTACAAAGACATTTATACGCCGGCCTTTTATTTGGATGAATATAAAATTAGGTATGCTTGGCGCATTGACGGCTCTTGCAGCGTTAACAGGTGCGTTATATTATTTAGACCAAAATTTTCCCGAACTGGAACTCTTTAAAGATATAGAACAACTGGGCATACTTTACGGAGCCATATTTATTTTAGGCATCTTTATATCATTGATCAGTACATTTTTTGCAACCCAAAGATTTTTGAACCTTAGAACCGACGAATTGTATTATTAGGGTGTTAATTTTCATTAGAAACACACTACGAACAATAAACCTTTAATACCATAAACTTTTTTAAGCAGAACTTCGTTAAATTTGCAGCATGGGTAAAAATTTCAAAGAACAGACAGGCCACAAGGAAAAGAAAGAATTCATTTTTCAGAAAAAGAACTACACCTTCTTTTTTGTAGGTCTAGCATTTATTGCTCTTGGCTTTATACTTATGAGCGGTGGTGGCAGTGATGACCCTAATGTATTTAATGAAGACATCTACAGTTTTAGAAGAATACGATTGGCACCTACTCTAGTTTTAATTGGCCTAGGCATAGAGATATACGCCATTTTGTTGAATCCGCACAAGAAAAATTAATTTTGGAGACGCTAGACGCAATCATTCTCGGTATCATTCAAGGATTGACCGAATTTTTACCCGTATCATCAAGTGGACATTTAGAATTAGGTAAAGCTATACTAGGCGATAATTCAGTACCTGAAGAAAGTCTTTTGTTCACAGTAGTGCTACACGCGGCTACTGCTTTGAGCACCATTGTTGTTTTCAGGAAGGATATTTGGGAAATCATCAGCGGACTTTTGACATTTGAGTGGAACGAAGAAGCGCAATTCTCTGTAAAAATTATCATATCTATGTTACCTGCAGTTTTTGTAGGTCTCTTTTTTGAAGAACAACTGGAAGCCTTTTTTGGTGGTAACGTAAGGTTTGTAGGCTTTATGCTCATCATTACCGCAGTACTTTTATATTTTGCCGATAAAGCGAAAGACACTGAAAAGAAAGTAAGTTTCAAAAACGCCTTTATTGTGGGTATTTCTCAGGCCATTGCCATGCTACCCGGTATTTCTAGAAGTGGGGCAACCATTTCTACTTCTGTACTCTTGGGCGTAGACAAAACCAAAGCGGCACGCTTTTCATTTTTAATGGTAGTCCCTTTAATCTTCGGAAAAATAGGAAAAGACCTAATGAGCGGAGATCTTAATTTTGACGGTGGCAACAACGTTGCTATGGGCGCTGGTTTTATTGCCGCCTTTGTTGCGGGTCTTGCTGCCTGTACTTGGATGATCCAATTGGTAAAAAAGAGTAAACTTTCTTACTTTGCCATTTACTGCCTTATTGTAGGTGTGATAGCTATTGGCTACGGTTATATGGGCTAAACTATTTTAAGCCTTACTTCAACAGGGATTAATACTTTTTATATGGATTCTCGCACCCAAGAAGATTTTCTTGACGGACAAATACTGCTAATAGACAAACCCCGTGGTTGGTCTTCTTTTCAGGCCGTAAATAAATTGAAATGGGTTATTCGCTCAAAATTCAAGCTTAAGAAATTTAAAATTGGCCATGCGGGAACTTTGGACCCCTTAGCTACTGGTCTTTTAATTATTTGCTGCGGAAAGTTCACCAAACGAATACCTGAACTACAAGGACAGGCAAAAGAGTACACAGGCACCATAACCCTTGGTGCAACCACTCCTTCTTACGATTTAGAAACCGAGGTTGACCGAACCTACTCTACCGAACATATTACGGAAGCATTGCTTAATGAAACGCTGGTTCAGTTTATAGGTGATATTGAACAGCGTCCTCCCGTATTTTCTGCTTTAAAAAAGGACGGTAAGCGACTTTATGAATATGCCAGAGAAGGCAAAGAAGTTGAAATAAAAAAGAGAAGTGTAAACGTTTCTACTTTTGAAATTACTGAAATGGCACTCCCAAATATTAAATTCAGGATAGTTTGTAGTAAAGGTACCTATATTAGATCTTTGGCACATGATTTGGGGCAAGCATTGCAGAGTGGAGGGCATTTATCTGAGCTGAGAAGAACCAAAATAGGAGACTTCAACGTAAATAAAGCCATTGATCCTAATGTATTTGCGGAAAATCTACTAGGTAAAACGAGAGAATCGTAAAAAAATAAAGATAGTTTTTCCGTTCAACGAATAATTGAAATATTTTTTTAAAATTGTGGTTATATCACCATGAGCCTGAACCGTAAACATTTAGCGTTCCTAATTACCTTCTTTTCGATGTCCATAATTGTGTTGGCACTATACAACATTCATTTGGGCCAAGAAAAAGAGGAAGACGACTATGTGGTTGAAATGATGCTCGAGGAAGATATTGAAGAGCTTCTTGAGGAGAAGGAAGAACTAGAGCGTGAAATTGAGAAAGCAGACCCTATAAAGAGTCATATGGCCTATAACGAGACTGCTAAGCCTAGTTACGGAAATCCAGAACCCCTAAAAACGCTTGAAGAGCTGCTAGAAGAAAAAATGGCAGCCGAAAATAGCGATAATCCAAGTGATGACATGCTTTCTGATTCAGAATATGCAGAACGCGTAAAAGAACTGAAAAAGAAGCGCAAGGAAGCTAAAGAAATGTTAGGTGAAAAAGAAGCACAGAAAAAAGAGTTCACCAACAATCTGGCAAAACGCCGCACTTCTGTTTCCTATTCTTTGGTAAACCGAAGCAATTATAGATTACCTCCCCCTATTTACACTTGTATTGAAGGAGGAAAAGTTGTTGTGAACATTCAAGTAGATGCAATGGGCAATGTAGTAGATGCTGATTACAACTCTAAAAGTTCCGGTACTTCTAATGGATGCTTAATAGACAATGCTATTGCGTATGCCCTAAAAGCTAAATTTAGCTCAGGCGAAAAGTCAGTTCAAAAAGGAACCATCACCTATCTATTTCAAGGGAAGGCGCGTTAACAATTCTTTCAAGGTTGTTTGCCCTTTATCCTTATTGTACCATTGCTGAATTTCCTCTTTAATTTCCGGCAATAACTTTCCGTGCTTCTCTTTGTGGTCTGCTACTAGCTTTGCAGCAGGCTCTGGTCTTGGACCCCAATCCGCTAACACCTCTTGGTTCTCCGCATCCCAGACAATCAATTTAGGAATAGACATACCACCATTGGTCAAAAACCGGTTCATAAGGCTTATATTCTCATCCCTTAATACCACCTTTAAATCTATATTATCATTTAGCTCAGCAACTTTGTTGATTACCGGTAATGCGGGAGCAGCATCTCCACACCAACTTTCAGTTAAAACAATAAATTGCACTCTTTTATCTAGCCTGGCAATTGTAGTAGCAGCTTCTTCACTCACCTTTACCGTCTTGTCAAAACGCTTCATACGGCGATCATTAAGCATGGTATAATTAGCCAAGGCTTCTGATTGTTCCGGCCCCGTGGCTTTTCCTTCTAAGGCCAATTGATTGACCATTGCGCGATAATCTTCATATGAAATAGCTTGCGAAAGTGCTTTTCCTATTAATTCCTGCGTGTTATTTTCTGTTGTAGGTGATGCCATTTTGATTTTCTTTAAAATTTGATAACAAAGTTAACACTCAGTCCTTTCTGCGTTGGTAACTTGGGTAACATTGGTAGTACTTTTTAAAAAAAACTTACAAACCTCTCGTTTTACTACCCTTTAAAAAGAAAAAGTCCGTTATACCAAAGGATAACGGACTTTTGAAAGAATTAATATTTGCAATTTACTTTACTTCAAGCAATATAAATTGATTTAACTGTGGACCGAAAGCACTAAAGTTATTGTCCGCTACCAAAACCAACGAACGGCTTCCGTTTTCTAATTCAGGACCAAATGTAATTCCTTCTATATTATCTACTACTCCGTCTGTCAGTTGGCTACGAACACTTTCAAAATCGAACAACAATTTCTTGGTCGCTTTTTTGTATTCCGCATCCAGAAGGCTGTTCATATCACTTACATCCGTGGCATCAGAAGCATCTACGTCATAAATCTTAACATTGTTACCACCGTCTGCATATCCTGTTGAAAAAGAACGTTCCAAGACCAAAAACCTATCAACATCATATTCTAGAATTTCAACGACACCATTTACGGTAAATGATGTTTCATCAAACTTTCTGGCAATCGGGTCCAACTCATAAGCGAATTCTTTTCCGAAAGCACCTGATGAATCAATATATGCAATACGTACTGGAGAGTCTGTATCCTCTACCATAGGTTCTGGACCATCTTGAGAAAGAGGCAGCTCCATAGAAGCCCAATATCCTACACTGTCATACGCAACAGACAGTCCTTCAATGACGCCATTGTGTCTTGGGCCGCGATTCTCTTCAGCAGACACCTTGAATTTTTCCGATAATGAAATATTGGATTTGTATGACCCGTCTGCATTAGCTAAACGAATAAAAGGATCTACACCTCCATTGACATTCCCTTCACTGGACCATAACAAACTACCCCCTGGAGTAACACGAATAGCCTCAGGGTCTACTTCACCATCTGCAAAGGGCAAGTTATTTCCATTAAGTAATTCCGTAACCCCATTGATGGATACATTTTTGAATCCGTTTTCGTTCAGCTCAATATCTGCAGTATAAAAGCGAATAGGTGCTTTAGGGTCGTCACTTATCATATACCATTTTCCGTCTGCATAATCTATTGCGGAAAGCCCGCCAACTTGGGTATCTGCATACATTGTGCCGTCCGGTAATACATACTCATCCACAAATTGTAGACTTGATATGCTCGTATCCTGGTTATCTCCGTTACCTATAATATCGTCCATATGCTCACAAGACAATATGGTTGTGAGAAATATCAATCCCACGATTTCAATAGTAAAGTTTTTCATTATAGTGTGTTTTTAAAAGTCGCAAGATACCACATAGATTCAGTTAAAAAACATATTCAAGATTACCATTAGATTAACTGAGTATTATATTTGCATGGACACATAGCATATATGGATCACAATGTATATTCATACCTTTGAAGGATAATTACTGAACATGGAGAAACAAAGATGCGGTTGGTGCAAAGGAGACACACTTTATGAGGCTTACCATGATGAAGAATGGGGCTCACCAGTAAAAGAAGACAACTTACTATTTGAATTTTTGGTATTGGAAACTTTTCAGGCAGGGCTAAGCTGGATAACGGTATTAAGGAAACGGGAAAACTTTAGAAAGGCATTTGATAGTTTCGATTATAAAAAAATTGTCACTTACGAAGAAGAAAAGATTCAGGAGCTACTACAAGATGCAGGAATTATCAGAAACAAATTAAAAGTACGGGCAACAGTTTCCAATGCTTTGGCGTTTATAAAAGTGCAAGAAGAGTTTGGAAGTTTCAGTAACTATGTTTGGGGGTTTGTAAACGATACCCCCATAAAGAACAATGTAGAAAACTATGAAACGGCCCCAGCTACTACGGCACTTTCCGATGCGCTCAGTAAAGACCTTAAAAAAAGAGGGTTTAAGTTTGTAGGCAGCACTGTAGTTTATGCTTTTATGCAAGCTACAGGTATGGTAAACGACCATGAGATGTCTTGCTTTAGATATAATGAAGTTTAAGAAATTTAAATCCTATGAATTTTAAGTCGCTTTTATTTTTGATGCTATTTGTTTTTCTGAGTACAGGCACCACTTTTGCTCAAATAAAAAGTGAGCGAGAACATCGCATAAAGAAATCTCAGTTTCCTGAGAACGCACGGCTGTTCCTACATCAAAAGCTGGTTAACGCCAAGCGTATTCGTTTTTACAAGGAGATAGACGGCAACAAAGTTAGTTACGAGGCCAAGTTTAAAAAAGACCGCCTACGATATAGTATAGAATTTAATACAGAAGGTATTCTTGAAGATATTGAAATTGAAATTCAACCGGTAGATATCCCAAACGATACGTATACCAAAATCACCAAATATTTAGAAAACAATTTTAAAAAGTTCCGTGTAAAAAAAATCCAACAACAATATATTTCGGATGGTGAAGATATAGACCAAACCTTAAAAGAGGCCTTTCAAAACCTAATGTTACCCTCCATTAAATATGAACTTGTTGTAAACGGTAAAAAAGAAAAAGAGTTTGAGCAATTTGAAATTCTATTTAATGCCGATGGAAAATTTGAACTGATCAAGAAAGCATTACCACCCAATTATGATCATGTACTATATTAAAAGCTTTGTTATAGTTTTAAGCTTTTTTTTCAGCATTACCACCTTTAGCCAAGAAAACGTTACCGGATACTTTCAACCGGATATTTCTTTAAACTACAAGGTAAGTTCAAATTACTCGCACAACTTTAAAATTGCACAACGTGCGTTTATTTATGAAGACAACTTTTCATATCGCACAAGACAAGTTGACCTTTCTCATTTCTCTACTTTAAAGGTTGGCTTTCACCAGAGTTTGGGAGTAGGAATTCAATACCGTTTTAGAAATACTTTTGACGCTCCAGGTGAAAATGAGCTTAGGATAACCGAGCAATATAAATTTTCGCACACTTATGGAAATCTAACCTTGGGAAACCGCTTTAGAGCGGAACAACGCATTACACCCGAAAAAACAATACATCGGTTTCGGTACCGACTTTCGTTGAACGCACCTTTAAAAGGTGAAAAACTGGATATTGGAGAACCCTATTTCTCTATTTCGGCAGAACCCCTTCTTAGTGTAGCCGAAAGCAGAAAACCTATTTATGACCAGCGACTCACTTCTCATTTTGGTTATTTACTTAACCGGGAAACCAGGTTAGAAGTAGGTGCTGAGTATCGCGCCGAAGATTACAACAAAAACACGCACCACATATACTTTTTGCTTACCTCACTTATTTTCAGCTTGTAATATTTTAATGAATTCGCTACGCGGAATTTCTTCCGCACCTAAGCTTTCAAGATGGTCTGTGTGTATTTGGCAGTCTATGAGTTTATAATTTCTTATTTCTAGCTCTTGTGCTAGTTTAATAAATGCAAATTTAGAAGCATTGCTTACTTTACTGAACATACTTTCACCACAAAAAATTGTTCCGAGGTCAATACCATAAAGCCCGCCAACCAGTACCTTATTTTCCCAAACCTCGTAAGAGGCAGCATATCCGTTTTTATGCATTTCCAAATAGGCATTCTTCATATTATCCGTTATCCAAGTCCCATCCTGATTTTCTCTAGGAACACTGGAACAAGCTTCAATAATTTCTTTAAAGCAGGTATTTTTGGTTAATCGAAAACGGCCATCGCGCAGTACTTTACGCATACTTTTAGAGATCCTGACATTTTGAGGATATAAGACCATTCGCGGATTTGGGCTCCACCAAAATATTAATGCATCATCATTAAACCATGGAAAGATTCCGCTTTTGTAAGCTAACAACAAACGTTCTACGGATAAATCCCCACCAGCTGCCAATAATCCTTCTTCATTGGCATTTTCCACAGATGGGAACACCAAACTATCGGATAAAAAAATCAAGGAATTTTTACGTTCTTGGCCTGACACTTTTTAGTTTTAATAGGTATCAAAAATAACAAAAGCCCCATTAGATATCAATCCTATAGGGCTTTTGAATTTTAATCAAAGACTTTATGCTTAGAAAGGCAAATCGTCATGATCTTCTTCGTTAAGATTATCAGCTGGCTGAAAAGCTTCTGCTGGTGGCACTGGAGGCATTCCTGCCCCACCTTGTTCCGCTTGAACGCCTTCAATTCTCCAACCTTGGATAGAGTTGAAATACTTCACCTCACCTTGTGGGTTTGTCCATTCCCTACCTCTTAAGTTAATGCTGATTTTTACATCCTGCCCTACTTTAAAGTTGTTTAACAAGTCCGTTTTGTCCTGTACGAACTCTACCATTATATGCTGTGGATATTGCTCTTCTGTAGTTACTACAATCTCGCGCTTTCTGAACCCGTTGTTACCAAACGTTTGGGTTTCTCCTACCATTTTTACTTTTCCTTGAACTTCCATGATTATGAATTATATGTGAACTAATTAATATGTGCATAAAAGTAGTTTTAATCGTAAAATCCACCTAAAAAAACAAGCAGAAGTTATTAAAGGTTATCAGCAACATCCTATATAAAATTTTAATTCAAATAACAGATTCTACTTAAACCTTTGGCCATCTTATTTTTAAACAAAAGCTCTTTCTGCTTTACCTCCTTTTAAAGCTTGTAAAAGAGTTTAAAGCCTAAAGTGGGGTTTGGCCTAAAATTGTTTTCTTCCTTTTCATAGACCGTTCTAAACCCATGTCCAGAACGCTCTACCGTTCCTTCCCTAGCATTTACTAAGTTATCAAAAACGATATCTTTAAATCTAAAACCGACACCTCCATAAAAATTAAATCCAAAATGACGCCCTAGGTTCAAGAACAATCCAAATTTTAAGTGCATACCATACTTCTGTCGGGTAAAATCAACCTTATCATAAAGAAAATTTACTCCATCTTTTCGTTCGTACCCATCGTTCAATAAGGTAATGAACTCTTCAATATAAAAGAGTTCAACAGCAATATATTTTGGTGTTCTTGCTCCTTTCCCTAATTGGTAATAGAGTTCCGGGCGCACCTCAAAGAGTGAACCATTCTCAGCTTCTCTGTTCGAAAACAAACCAGTTCCGCCACCGGCTCCTAGATCAAGTCCCATTTTCCAGTTCCCTCCTAAATGTTGCACATATCCTAAACGTAATCTGGGCGAATGGATATCTAATAAAGAAAGCGGACTAAACGTTATATATGAATTCGTATCAAGACTATCGTTTGCATTTGCATTTTGAGAAAACGCATGTGGCGTGCAAAAAATGAAAACAAAAATTGCAAGAAGAAGAGTTCTCATAGGATTATAACCGTTTTAGTGAATGCTAATTTCCACTAGAACACTTCACACAAACCAAACCCTACTAAAATACTGGTTTTCCAGTAGTATTACTCCGCTAATAAAACCTTCCAAGCAGAAAGCACATCCTTTTGTCGTATAAATTCTTGGGCCTTTAATTCTAACGGTTTTCTTTCTCCGCCACTCAGAAGGGAACGTATTTCTACATGGTTCCCCACAAATTCCCTAACCGCATCAGCATCCGGAATTTCCTCTACATTTCCCAACAAACCCAAATCGTTTCCGGTCAAAACCGTACTTAGCCGGATATGTTCTGGTATAGTATCAATACCAACACCCAAAGTAGAAAGTGGTTTTGGGACTTCAAACATTCCCATATTTGCGCGACTGTACCAGTTACCGCCCATACGAGCCACCAGGTCTATTTTATGTTGATCAATAACTCCGTTTTCGTTCAATACATCCAGGTCTAAATGTACTTTTACTACCTCTGCGAAGATTAAATTACCAGCGCCTCCCTCACGACCTAAAGCCTCAACTTTAGTTACTTTACACTCAAACTGTACCGGTGATTCTGCCACCCTGAATGGTTTCACAATATCGGATTGCAACATAGTGAGTCCTGATTTCTCAAACTCATTCACCTCTTTTCCGTACTCGGTACTGGATAAGGACATCTGTTGTACCATATCATAATTCACAATATTGATGACAACCTCCATAGTCAACAGCACATTTTGTAAGGTATGCTTGGTTGTATTGTCCCGTACGCGTCTTGCAGGAGAAAAAATCAATATTGGCGGATTGGCACTAAACACATTAAAGAAACTAAAAGGCGATAAATTGGGATTTCCTTTTTCATCTACCGTACTTGCAAATGCGATAGGCCTAGGCCCTACAGCTCCTAAAAGATAACCGTGTAACTGTGCGGTAGTAACCGCTTCTGGAAGTATTGAAATCATTTCTTTTGCCATAGGGCAAAGGTATGGAAATTGGGTGTTTTAAAGATAGTACTACTGAGCTTTACTTTCAGACTCATAGAACTCAATGGCCCTTAGATAATTCATTGCTCCGGTCATGGTCATATCATTAACAAAACCATCTAGTTCAGGGTGATTTTCCTTAACCCAACTCACGAGCGTATCTTTTTTTGCCGACCAAACGCTAAAATCATTATCCGTATATCCTAATTCTTCAATTTTTGAGACTTTATCAGAGGTAAAAGAGATTTTAACCTGATACTTGAGCGGATTCTTTTGCAAAAACGCATTACGAAGATTCTTTTGCCCTATGGTTGCAATAACCTCAGTACCTTTTCCCTCCATTTCTATTATCTCATAAGATGATCTAAATATAGAATCCCACTTAAACATTTCATACAAACTAACGTGATTATAGGGTACAACAAAATCACCGGAGACTATGGTTAGACTGTCATTTGCAACTGTTTTTATAGTATTGAAATCACCACTATCAAATGCTTGGTAATATGTTGTGACGGTTTCTTTGTGAGTTGGGTTTTGGGTATTGCAGGCTGTTAGGGCCAATAATAGGGATAGTATGAGGAGGGTGATTTTCATGGGTTGTTTAGTTTTGCATTTCCTCTAAAATAGAAATAAATACCATTTAAAACCTTTAATTGGGTAAGAATAAAACTACACACTTAAAAGTATTTAGACATTATACGACCTTAAGCAACGCTCGTACTTTTACATCTCTCTTTTTCCTCTTATTTACATTATATTTGATGAGTTCTTGCTTTAGTGAATGACAGGCATGAACGGATTCTAAAAGCTATTTATCCGGATGAATTTTAGTCCCAAGAACAAATCTTCTAATCTTATTTTGCTCATTGCTTCTTTTGGCATTGTGAGTCTTATCTTGCTAAACACCAATAGTTTTTTTAAGAAATTCAAGGAAGAGGAACGTCTTAAAATGGAGATTTGGGCAACGGCACAATCGGAGTTTCAGCAGTCTTCGGAGGAGATGGATTTAGGAAACCTTCACCTAAAAGTTTTTCAGAACAACACATCTACACCAATGATTCTGGTAAATAAAGATGGTTCTGTAAAGACCAACAATATGTCTACTGAAAAAGTTGGCGATTCCGTTTATATTCAAAATCAGATTTTAAAATTTCAAAATGAGAACACCCCAATTTCAATTGATCAACAGGGCACTCATTTGGCTACCTTATACTACGGGAATTCTGAGGTGTTGAACAAACTTAAATATTACCCTATTGCTCTTTTGCTTATTATATTCTTATTTGCAGCGGTCATTTTCTTTTTCTTTAAAACGAACAAAGCATCTGAACAAAATAAATTATGGGCCGGTATGGCCAAAGAAACAGCGCATCAAATTGGCACACCGCTCTCTTCTTTATTGGGCTGGAACGAGCTTTTGAAAACTGAAAATATCAATCCTGAAATCACAAAAGAAATAGCCAAGGATATCTCTCGGCTAGAAACCATAACGGAGCGGTTTTCTAAAATTGGATCCTTGCCAAAATTAAACACGCATGATATAGTTAAAGAAACCAAGGATGCCTATGAATATCTTAAATTGCGCAGCTCTAAACTCATTGAATTTTCTTTCTCCTCTAACGTTAAAAACCTTGACGTTATGTTGAACAAATCTCTTTTTAACTGGACGATAGAAAACTTGGTCAAGAACGGTATTGACGCCATGAAAGGGAAGGGAAGTATTCATATTGAAATTATAAACGAGGGTAAACAGGTACACGTTCATGTTGCCGATACGGGACACGGCATACCCAAAAGTAACTTCCAAGCTATTTTTAATCCTGGAGTAACCAGTAAAAAAAGAGGCTGGGGATTAGGGCTCTCTTTGGTAAAAAGAATAGTTGAAGAGTACCATAAGGGGAAGATTAAAGTACTTTCGTCGAATAAACAGGGAACAGTTATGCAACTTACACTAAAGACCTTAAGTTAGAAGGTTGTAATTAAGCATTATTAAATTTATATTTTTTAGACGCAGTAAAATGGCAAAGGAAGAGTTAGTGGTTATTAAAGAGGCAGACCTGACAAACAATTGTCCGGAATGTTTTAATCAAGATTTGAAACTTTCATTTTACCAAAAGCACAGGCAAGGCAAACTCTTCAAGTCCATTACTAATGAAGTTACCTATAAAATAGTATGTAATAAATGTGGAACCAATATTTATCCTGTAAGCTGGACAGATGATATTGAGCGAAGTTTTAAATATTATCAAAAAATGGTCGTTCCAGACCGTAGTTCAGTTACTTTCACCTCTTTATTCTGGATACTTACCCTATTACTAGTTGCTGTAGTAGCCGCCGGGGTTTATTTCCTACTGCACTAAAAATTATTAGAGTGCTGCTACGATCTTGGCTGCAGTTTCCTTGAATTCTTCCTCAGAAAGAGACACTTTATGCTGAAAAGTCGCATTCTGCATATTTGTTAGTGGAATTAAGTGCACGTGTACATGAGGCACTTCTAAACCAATAACGGTCATACCCACTCTTTTGCAATCTATAGATGCTTCTATGGCCATACCTACTTTTCGTGAGAAAGCCATAAGACCCATGTAAGTATCTTCATCTAGATCCATAATCTTATCTACCTCTTTTTTTGGAATACACAACGTATGTCCTTTGGCATTTGGATTGATATCTAGAAAAGCAAAATAATTATCGTCTTCCGCTATTTTATAACAGGGAATTTCGCCATTTATGATTTTTGTAAAGATTGAGGCCATAAGTGATTGTTTTTAAGCTCTTGAAATCTCTAATATATCAAACTTTAAAGTACCGTTTGGTACCTTAATTTCTGCGGTTTCACCAACTTTTTTACCCAATAGACCTTTTCCTATAGGGGAATTAACGGATATTTTTCCTGTCTTTAAATCGGCTTCGCTCTCCGCAACTAAAGTGTATTTCATCTCCATTCCATTGGTCTGGTTTTTCAACTTTACGGTTGATAGAACTAAAACCTTAGAAGTATCTAATTGCGATTCATCTATTAGACGCGCATTGGAAAGCGTTTCCTCCATCTTGGAAATCTTAAGTTCCAAAAGACCTTGTGCTTCTTTAGCAGCATCATATTCGGCATTTTCAGACAAGTCACCTTTGTCTCTTGCTTCACCTATAGCCTGAGAGGCTTTTGGACGTTCAATATCTTTTAAATGATTAAGCTCCTCCCTTAATTTTTGTAATCCTTCTTTAGTATAGTAAGATACGTTACTCATGTTATACTCATTTAATAATCTTGTAAAATAAGAAAATCCTCTACACAAGCCGATATATCGATGGCTAATTTTAGAGAGGATTTAACGCAAATATACATAATTTTTGTTCAATTTTGTTTCACGCATTTTAAATCACATTCCTTCTATGAAGCATTTTCTTAGCTTTCTTCTTATGATATTCTTACTCTCGTGCAATAATGATGGCGTAATCCGCAATCCTTACCTGCAAGAAGTTGGATTTCGGTTTGATATGAATCTCAATCTGCCTCTTTATAGTAAGCTTACCAATATTGGTAGTGTGGTTTTTATTCAAAATGCAGGTGTAGGACTAAAAGGCGTATATGTAATCCAATCAGGTATTGACCAATATAGAGCGTTTGAAGCTTCCTGCCCAAACCATGTACCTAACGATTGCTCCACAACACAATTAAACGGAATTGAAGTAACTTGTGGCTGTGAAGACTACACGTACAATCTTTTTACGGGCTCTTTAACAAATGCCCCTGATGATGGAGAGCGGCGCTATGATATGCTGGAATACCGTGTTGTTAGGAGTGGTAACATTGTTTTGGTTTCCAATTAACCACTACTCGTTCCTATATTTATCCATAATACCTTTAAACAGCTCCCCTGTGGAAGGTGGGGTATAAGATATAGCGTTGGCTCCGGCTTCTATAGCAGATAAAATGGTTTCATCTGTTTTTCCTCCTGTGGCGATAATGGCGACCTCATCATTTATATCTCGTATACGTTTAATAATATCCGCTGTTTTTCCTGCGCCCGAGACATTAAAAATATCAATACCGGCCTTTATCCTTCCTTTTATATCATCTTTTTCCGAAACGATGGTAATGGTAACCGGAATATCTATTCTATCCTTCAACTGCCTTATAAGGTCATTAGGTGCCGGTTTGTTAAGCACTACCCCCAAAGCCCCTTGAAAATCTGCATGAACCGCCAATTCAACCGATCGGTTACCTGTAGTAATTCCACCTCCTACTCCACAGAAAATAGGCTTATCGGCCGCCAGTATCAATGCATGGGAAATTGTGGGCTGTGGCGTAAAGGGATAAACAGCTATGATGGCGTTGGCGTTGGTATTTCTAATAATGGCCACATCTGTACTGAACAAAAACGATTTTAGCAATTGTCCAAAAACACGAATACCAGAGCACTCGTCAATAATCTCTGGAACGGCTACGATACTCTTGCGTAGCTTGCTTCCAAAAGCAGGTACCTTTTTCATTTTTAAATAGATAAATATGGTTTTATTCTTCGGATAGATTGGATACGGAATATTAGAGATTTCCCAAAATACTATCCATTACCCAACTGGTATGCAAGGCCGTTTTTCCTGTTGATGGGTGCCCTTGCCCTTCCAATAAGTCTGCTTTCAGGTTTTCTACATGGAACTGTTGCACGTGTTTTGGATGTTCTATAAAAAGTCTTTTTTCACCCTCTTCATTCTTAAGCACCACATCGGTATCTTCAAAAACCGAAAAGCTGATTTTGCCTCCGCTACCAAAAATTTCAACACTGTCCTCTCTTTGTTGGGTACCAAAATTCCAAGTACCGGAACCGGTAATTCCATTCTTGTGTAACCAATGCCCGGTAATGGCATCCTTAGCGGTATACAGCTCCTGTTGATTTAAAGCGACACCAGAAGCATTTTCAAAATCTCCCAATAAAAAAGCAAAAAGGTCTAGACCGTGACTCGCCAAATCATCAAAATAACCTGCAGGAGCTACTTTTGCATCAGTACGCCAATTGTATTCCCCACTCAAATCTATAGCATTGGGCGGTTTTCCTAAGAACCAACGAATGTGACGTACTTCTCCAATTTTATTGGCATCCAACCATTCTTTCACCTGTAAAAAACGAGGCAACGAACGGCGATAATAAGCAACGAATAAGGGCAAACCCTTATCTTCAAAAGCATTAATAATTTCTAAGCTTTCCTCATGGTTGGGCGCCATTGGTTTTTCAATACAACAAGGTTTTCCCACTGCGGCCACTTTTAACGCATAATATTTGTGGGAATCCGGAGGGGTAGCAATATAAACGGCATCTACTTCAGTGTCATTTATAAGCGCATCTGCATCCGAGTAATACTTGGCAACACCATGTCTTTTCGCATAGTCTGCCGCTTTCGCTTCATCTCTACGCATAACTGCGACAACTTCAAAACCTTCTGTATTTTGATAGGCAGGTCCGCTTTTAACTTCGGTTACGTTACCGCATCCTAATATACCCCAGCATATTTTTGTTTTTAGCGTTGTATCTTTCATAATAGCACCACTTTGAATCCGTAGTAAAAATAACGGATTTAAAGACAGCTTATCATAAGGAAAGGAACTAATTCAACAAGTTTTTGACTCAATAAAATTCTAACATAAAGATTAAAACCTAACAGTTGCTCCTAACAAAAAATTAGTTCCTGCTTGCGGATAATAGCCAGCGCCTTCAATAGTCTGAACAGACCCTGAACTATCATCATCATAGGTATAGAAATAGCCGTTAGAAACTATATCCTCATCAAAGATATTATTCACCAAAGCAGATAATGTAATACTCTTGATGACCGATTTAAAATCAAGAACGTACTGTATATTCAAATCTGTCTGTGAATAGGCATCCAAAACTGAGTTTTCCGAATCTATATTACCCATATATTGTTCACCAACATATTTAGATAAAGTAGCTATTCTAAAGTTCTTAACCGGGGAGTAAGCAATGCTATTTCCAATAACGACATTTGGCGAATACGCAATATTGGTATTCCCCAACTCACGAAGTTCTCCATCTCTTTCAAAAAAGAAATCTAAATTCTTATTAGTACTAACAGCTATATTAGGTTGTATTTGCCATTTGTTTCCTATAAGAATATTGGCGTCCAACTCAATACCCGCACGATAACTGTCTCCAACATTTTCACGCAATGGTGCCCCAACGTCATTCAATTGACCCGTTAGAACCAACTGATCTTTATACCTCATATAATAGGCGTTGGTATTTAACTGAAAAGCATTAGAAACATAACGCCACCCCAACTCAAAGTCGTTCAGTTTTTCCGGTTTTGGGCTTCCGCTTTCATAATCATTTCTATTAGGCTCACGATTGGCAACCGCATAACTGAAATAAAAATTATTGTTTCTGTTCAAATCAAACACAACGCCGGCTTTAGGATTGAAAAAATGAAATGTATCATCTACCAGACCTGTTTCTTCTCCATTTGCCAAATAACCCACTCTTCTGTATTGCAGGTCCCCAAAGAGACTCCACTTATCATTTAAGCCATAATTTGCCTTAGTGTAAAAATTAAAATCGGTTTTATTGGAATCATCTTCATAATAGCGGTCACGAATCTGATTATCATTTGAATAACGCGCCCAAATTACTTCTCCAAAATGATCGCCTTGGTAGGAATTCCAGCCTCCGCCTAAAATGACATCCAAACGATCTTTGGTATAATTAGCAGAAAAAACTGTCCCATAAAATTTGTTGTCCAACCAGCGACGCCGGATATAATCGGTAGAAGTGATTTCTTCGCCATTTAAAATGAAATTGTCGCGACCAATAAAATTTAATTGTGAATCCCCTTCGTATAAAACATTGGTATAGTAATAATCATCAACATATTCTTCAAAAAAACCACGTCCATTTGTAAAATGCAAAGCAAGGTTAAAACTCCATAAATCCGATAGCTTTTCGTTCCAAAGAAATTGAGCATGATTTTGCCTGTAATTATCTTCCTGCTTATCATAAAAGCCTTCTAAATCGCCATTGTCATCAAGTTTCACACCGCCAATATTAAAAGAACGATTCGAATCAATGTTATCATCTTGCCCAATGAGATTAATCGGCGAAGGGTCAAATCCAAACCAAGATTGATAAGTAACCTCATGCCCTCCAAAAAGCAATGCTTTTAGTTGTGTATTATCATCTGTGTAAGCCGCTTGTAAAAAATAGGAATCCAAATCTGAAGAAGCGCGATCTACATACCCATCTGAAGTTATTCTAGACAATCGCCCTGAAATTTCAATATGGTCATTTAATAATCCTGTACTAAATTTGATATTATTACGAAGTGTTTTAAAACTACCTACCGAAGATGAAATTTGGGCATACGCTTCATCCGAAACGGCATCCGTCAATAAATTTAGACTAGCACCAAAAGCACCCGAACCATTGGTTGACGTACCTACACCACGTTGCAACTGCAAACTCTCCGTAGACGATGCAAAATCCGGCATATTTACCCAGAACGTACCATGAGATTCAGAATCGTTATAAGGTATGCCGTTTATAGTAACATTTACCCGTGTATTATCACTACCACGCACACGAATGCCTGTATAACCCACTCCTGCACCTGCATCTGATGTAGTTACAACTCCTGGCAAGAAGTTCATAAGAATTGGAATATCCTGACCCAAGTTACGCGATGCGTATTCTTCTTTCTTAAGGTTGGAAAAGGTTACCGGAGTTGCTTTATTGACTCTAATGGCGGAAACAAAAACCTCATCTAGATCTATTTTTTTCCCTTCTACAGAGTCAATTTTTTTTTCTTGTGCAAAAAGTTGGGTGGTCATTGCTGAACAGACCAAAAGCATTACAAAGTACTTCATTCGTATAAGTTAGCTACGAATAAAAGGGGCGTTATTCTTATTTTTAAATTGAATTTCGTCCGGTTGAGGACAAGCATAAATATTCCAAGAAGTGAAAAATCACTGTCCCTTGGCAGCATTACCCGCCCAGGTTCATTGGGTATAATCTCAGCTTATCTTGAGGCAGATATGACATTTATTCACATTTCTACCAAATCAAGAGTTCGCACCCCTTTGAGATTCGGCAAATATAGGTCTAGGCTTTCACATTTCATAACTAATTCTACCAAAAGACCTTTTATACAAGGCCTTTTAAAGCATATGGAACAAACAATTAACGCTTATTTGTAAACCCTATGCGCTTTATATACGTATTTTTAGAAACACTTTTTTGCAAAATGGAAATATGGTAAACGCTTCAAAAAAATCCAAAAATAAGTTCACCTTAAAAATTGTTACTAGTTACCTTATTTTGGCACTACTAGCAGCAGGTGTGGGCTATTTTGTTTACACGGAAATACAGACCTATATTTCTACGGAAACCTCTGATGTTAACGATGAAAAGTTATTGCGTACAAGTTCATTAATGACCAACCTTTATGAGGCCGAGAGTCTATCTAAAATGGCATTACAAAGTGATGAGAAAATTAATTTTGATGGGTATGCCCTTAAAATCGATTCTATTCAAGTACAAATAGACACCTTAAAACAGTTGATGTTGGGCGATGAACAGAAAAGTTTACTAGATAGTCTACAGATATTATTAAGCCAAAAAGTAAGTAACAATAACGAGCTACGAAGCCTGAAGAGCAAAAGCAACTCTGCCAATTCATTGGATAAGGCCCTTAAAGAATTTGAAAAAATAGAAGAGTCCTTCGGTAAATTTTCTGCCGAAAACCTTTTTACAAACTTCAACCAATTATCCCCAAAAGTTCAAAATTCACTTCGTGAGTATGCACTACTTATAAGCAAAAACGTTCCCGATTCGGACAACACCATTAAAAATGCTGCGTATGTAGATTCTATATTGAATGTATCTAAGGCTATGCTGAGAAAAGCAAAACTTGCAGATTCTAGATCACAGCGTTCGTTGGCTCAAAAAGAGATTGAAGTTAACAGAAACGACTTGGAATTGTCTCGTCAACTTCAAAATATCATTGCCGCATTTGAGAAAGAAATCATATCTAGCAGTTACAACACCAGTATTGTAAAACGCGACACGTTAAAAAGAACTACCAGAATAGCCGGTATGGCTGCACTACTTGGTTTTTTAATTGTTGGAATCTTCTCTTTTTTAATTACTAGGGATTATTGGAAAGTTCAGACCTACAGAATACGATTAGAAAAAGAGAAGAAATTCTCGGAGTCGCTTTTAAAAAGTAGGGAACAACTTATTTCTACGGTTAGTCATGACCTTCGCACACCGCTAAATACCATTAGTGGTTATTCTGAACTTTTAGAGAGCACCGAGTTGTCCAAAAAGCAGAACGGATACATAAAAAACGTTAAATCCGCTTCCGAATATGTAGGCAATTTAGTGAACGATTTATTGGATTTCTCCAAACTGGAAGCTGGCAAACTTAAAATTGAGAAAGTTCCTTTTATTCCTGCTCACCTCATCCAAGAAACGGCAGAAAATCTTCAGGCAATTCATGCCAACAAAGGATTAAAGTTAGTTTTGGAAATAGGCCCACAATTGCAACAAACGGTTTTGGGTGATCCTTTCAGGATTCGGCAAATACTCACTAATTTAATGGGCAATGCCTTTAAGTTTACAGAAAATGGTGAGATAAGAATTACCGCAACTGCAGAAAAAGGGAAAAATAAAGCCTTATCTGCTAAAATTGAGGTAATGGATACCGGTATTGGTATTGCAAAAGACAAACAACATCTTATTTTTAGAGAATTTACTCAAGCCGATCATAATATCGATAAAAAGTTTGGGGGTCACGGATTGGGATTGACTATTTCCAAAAAACTCGCAGAGCTACTAAAAGGAAAATTAACCCTAGAGAGTAAATTAGGTTCTGGAAGCACATTTATACTACAATTACCATTAGAGGTTACTGATGCCGTTGAAAAACCCAGCAAAGAACTCCCATACATGGCACCAAAACTCCGAATGTTAATTATTGATGATGATACGGCATTGTTACATATGTTGCAAGAATTAGCAGAGAGCATGGGCATAACGGCGCATACCTTTACCAACTTTCTTTCTATTGAAAAAGATTCTCATTTGGCTTATGATCTAGTATTAACTGATATTCAAATGCCACAAGTAACCGGATTCGAAGTTTTAAAGAAGTTACAATCCGGTAATTACAAACACTACACCAAGCAACCTATTATTGCTATGACGGGCAGAAGGGATTTAGGCCCAGAGGCTTATATTGGTGTGGGGTTCTCTCAAGTTCTACAAAAACCTTTTACCAAAGGCGAGCTTGTGGCCACCCTAAAGTTATTAGGCATAGCTACCCAAAAACAGGAAGTAGTAGAAGAAAAACAAGAGATTACAGCATTAGACCCCAAACTATATAATCTAGATATTATACATTCTTTCCTAGGGAACAATGAAGACGCCATCCAAGATGTACTGCGGACTTTTTTGAGCGATACCGAAACAAATATGAAACTTCTTGATGAAACGGTTACAGCAAACGATTACCAACAGGTTAACCAAGTTGCTCACCGTATGCTACCTATGTTTCGTCAATTAAAAGTAGAAAACTGTGTAACCATACTAGAAAAAATGGAGGTTGGAACCCCTAAGAACCTTAGTCCAGATCTGCTCTTAAATTCTTTTAAAGCCTTGAAACACCATGTAAAGGAACTCATAGTTGAACTAGAAGATCGTTTGTCTACAAGTCCAGATTATAATGGTTGATTTTATTGTAAAGTGTTTTTCTGGTTACCTGAAGTAATTTTGCCGCTTTAGATTTGTTGAAATTTGTCTTTTTCAAGGCCTTAATAATCCGGTCTTTTTCAAATTCCGATTTTGAAAAATTCTCAACCGCAACTTCCTTTTCCTGTGGCTGCAGTACTTCCCGTGGTAAGGCATCCATTTGCACCTCGTCTCCTGTGGTTAACAAAACCGCACGTTTCACCACATTTTGTAACTCTCTTAAATTGCCCGGCCAGTGGTATTGCTGAAATACCTCCCATACTTCTGATGAAAAACTATCTACGTTTTTATCCAAACTGGCATTTGCCTTGTTTAAGAAATTCTCGGCAAAAAGCATTAAATCTTCAAATCGTTCCTCCAAAGAAGGAATTTGAATAGAAAATTCGTTTAACCTATGAAAAAGGTCTTCCCTAAAAGTTCCTTTCTCTACAGCCTCAGTCAAATCTTCATTGGTAGCGGTTATTATTCGCAAATCAACATCAATTTCTTTTGTGCTACCTACACGTTTTATTTTACGTTCTTGAAGTGCTCTAAGTAGCTGAATTTGGTTCTCATAAGAGAGGTTACCCACTTCATCCAAGAACAAAGTTCCTTTGTTAGCCGCTTCAAAATTTCCAATTTTATCTTCTACGGCTCCTGTAAAACTCCCCTTTATGTGCCCAAAAAATTCACTTGTGGCCAGCTCTTTTGGAATAGCCCCACAATCTACCGCTATGAATTTGAAATCTCTTCTTTTGCTGTTATTGTGTATGGCCCTTGCTGTTACCTCTTTACCTGTTCCACTTTCGCCAGTAATTAAAACCGACATATCTGTAGGAGCAACTAACTTTATATAATCTTCAAGTTTTTTGGATGCATCACTTACTCCTTTTACGATGGAACTGGGAGTTACTTTTTCAGCAACTGACTTGGCACTTTTAGTTTTAGGAGTTTCCTCAGATTCTTTGAGTGTTGCTGATATTGCTTGAGCTGAAGTATTCTCTACTTTTAATGCATTATCCAAAATCATTATTATTTCTTCTGGAGTAAAAGGTTTTGAAATATAATCGAACGCTCCCTTTTTCATGGCGTTTACTGCTGTACCCACTTCGGCATATCCTGTCATTACCACTACTTGGGTCTTGGGACTTACCTGTTTTATCTCGGACAGTAATTGAATACCGTCATAATCGGGCAACCGTAAATCTGTCAATATCAAATCAAAATTGGTTTTCCCGAATTTTTCCTTGGCATCTGGGGCGGTGAAGCTGGTCTCTACTTCATAACCGTGTCTTGTCAAAAACTTTTGAAGCATCTGACAAAATGCGGCATCATCTTCAATGATTAAAAGGTTTGGCATAAAAGCTTTCTAGTGTTCTGTATCTATCTACGTAAAAATAGCATAAGAAAGCTCTTTCACTTCTAAATTTATCATAAAAGATGCTTTTAGAAAAGGGTCTAAACGCAAAAAAGGAACCGTTATAGCACGGTTCCTTTCTTAAAATTGGTTCGAAATTTCTTCCGACAATTTAACTTTTTTTACTGTTCAATAGCGTTTCCTTCTTCGTCAACGATTAGTGCACCTGAAGTACCATCTTCTAAAGAAACTTCCAATTTGTACTGGTTAGCTTCATTTTTATGAGCCTTGTTGATTGTAGCTCCTGGGTAGTTAGTCTCTACCATTGTAGTAACTGCTTCTGGAACTTCTTCCAATGCAACTTCAGCAAAGGCATCTTGCTCTTGTGCTACAGCCTCCGTTGCAGTTTCAACAGCTTCTGTTGCCTGCTCTTCTTGAGCGAATGCAGTTAAACTTCCTAATGCGAATACTGATGTGATAAATAATTTTTTCATAATGTTTTATTTTTTTATATGTATATAATTAATGGTAATGTACTTGGTATTTTGGGGCAATTTTTTAAGCTAATTCTTACTGCTCGATAGCGTTACCTTCTTCGTCAACAATAAGAGCACCTGAAGTACCATCTTCTAAAGAAACTTCCAATTTGTACTGGTTAGCTTCATTTTTGTGTGCTGCGTTGATAGTAGCTCCTGGGTAGTTAGTCTCTACCATTGCTGTTACTGCTTCTGGAACCTCTTCCAATGCAACTTCAGCAAAGGCATCTTGTTCCTGCGCTACAGCCTCTGTTGCAGTTTCAGCAGCTTCTTTTGCTTGCTCTTCTTGAGCGAATGCAGTTAAACTCCCTAATGCGAATACTGATGTGATAAATAATTTTTTCATAATGTTCTATTTTTATATATAATTAATGGTAACAATATTATTTGGGGGAACTGATAAACTTGTTCTTATTGCGTAATAGCGTTTCCTTCTTCGTCAACAATAAGAGCACCTGAAGTACCATCTTCTAAAGAAACTTCCAATTTGTACTGGTTAGCCTCATTTTTATGAGCCTTGTTGATTGTAGCTCCTGGGTAGTTAGTCTCTACCATTGTAGTAACTGCTTCTGGAACTTCTTCCAATGCAACTTCAGCAAAGGCGTCTTGCTCTTGTGCTACAGCCTCCGTTGCAGTTTCAACAGCTTCTGTTGCCTGCTCTTCTTGAGCGAATGCAGTTAAACTTCCTAATGCGAATACTGATGTGATAAATAATTTTTTCATGTTATAAGGTATTTTCTTTATTAGTAATTGATTTCTCTTAATGTATAGAAAATATGATACCAATATTTCAAAAAACAAACAACTCACTTTAAATCAGCTATTTACATAAATGTTGTTGTTTTTAAAGTGTGTATTATTGTGAAATTGTATTTAAGTTGAGTAATTATTCCACAGTAAACAACTTACCTATATGCCTTCATAAACTTTGGGATATGTTTAATTCGGGTAATAACTACAATGTGTCAAACATAAAATCATTTTGAAAAAAATAGCCCAAAGTCTTTTATTCCGTTCGCCTTAAATAACTACCGTCATCATTTTTAATAAATTGAATTCCGTTTAAGGGCGAGTAAATTATAAACCCAGAATGACTTCCGGAGTTTAATACAAAAACACTACTAAAATCATATCCGTCAGAGCTGAAATCCGTAAGTATTTCTTCTAAATTTTCAGTATTCAGATAATTAACTCCATAAAACGTAGGACCGTCAGAGATAACTATGTGAGATTTATTTTCATCCCTTTTTTCTATTGTAGTCGTAAACGTCCTCCCCAAGTTTTCAAATATCAACTCATTTTTCTGACTTTCAGCTAACTCTACCAAACAACTATCCTCGTCCGAAGAATTAAGGTCCCTGTTCTCTGTTGTTTTGCTGGTAACTTTCGCAATTTGTATTTCTTTTTCTTTGTTTATAAACTGAATGCCCTCCTCCGCTATTATGCTCATCGCGGATGACTCAAAATCATTAAGGTCATATTTGATAGTTTCATTATCGGAGCAACCGCACCCATATACGATGGTAAAGCACAAGATCATTGCAAGTTTCTTCATTTCTAAAAAAATTAGTTAATAAACCTATATAAATATAGAAAGGGGTTGCAGTTGCAACCCCTTTCTGACCAAACCAACTTGATACAAAACAAATAACTCAAGTTATTTACATTTCAATCCAGTTACCATTTTCGTCGGCATATAGTGTACCAGCGGTACCATCTTCTAGAGATACTTCTAACTTATACTGATTTGCCTCATTTGTGTATGCCTTATCTATAGATGCAGTAGGGTAGTTTTTAGAAACTGCAGCAGTTACTGCTTCTGGTAACTCATCAGATGATACTTCAGAAAAATCATCTTGAGTAGCTACGGCTTCAGTTGCTTCTACTTCTGCATTCTCAATTACTATAACTTCTTGTTGAGCAAAAGCAGAAAGGCTTCCTAATGCGAAAACTGCTGTGATAAATATTCTTTTCATAATCGTATGCTTTATTTTAAATGTTCTGATTTTACTAAAGAAATAATGATACCAAAGACCCGAATAAAGTTTATATACTTGATTATCAGTAATTTATGCTATTTTAAGCATATTAAAAGTGTGTAATAGTGTGTATTTAAAGGACATACTTGTGTAAAATATATACGAAACAGCCTATTGCGGTCGTCTATTATTAACCTAGGCGTTCCTCTATATATCAATCCCACTTATTAGTTAAATATTAGTGCTGCTCAAATATTATCACACAACAAAAAGTCCCATCTTCATATGAAGATGGGACTTTTCTACTAACTTTTTAACTATAAACTTAAATACTCTTATTTTTCAATCCAGTTACCTTCAGCATCAGCATATAATTCAGCTGTTTCGCCATCTTCTTTGGCAACTTCTAATTTATAACCAGCCTCTTCACTTAAATAAGCTTTAGAGATAGTTGCACCTGGATGAGCTGCTTCTAGAGCTTCAGCTATAGCAGCAGGAACTTCTTCCACAGCTACTTCAGCATATTCGTCTTGAGCTTCAACAACTTCAGTTACTTCTGTTGTTACTTCCTCTACTACTGTTTCTTCTTCTTGAGCAAAAGCTGTCATTGTACCTAAAGACAATACTGCAGCAAACATTAAATTTTTCATTTTGTGTGTGTTTGAAATTATTATTTGTTTTGTTTATCGCTAATTATAGAGAGAAAATAATGCCAACAACTTAATTTTCACATTAAAATTCTGATAATCAGTATTTTACATTTAAACTACTGAATTATAGATATGTATACAGGTGTGTAAAAACAAAAAAAAGTGTGTAAAAAATACACACTTTTTAAGTAAATAATTATTTGAGATATCAGTACCACAGCTTATCATACTTGATGCGCAGGTCGTAACAAGTCATTTACGGTCTTCACAGGATTAAAAGTTGAAGAAGGTACTTCAACAAAAATAGTGTTCCAAAAAGCCATAGCCCCATTCCACAAACCTGGCAGTTCCAATGCTTTTAGTTCTCTACCTTCTTTTGTTTTACCCGTTATAAAACCTTGTTTTGTATCAACAAAATTCATAAGGTTATACTTTTCTCCTTTATAGTTCTTAACGGCACATACTAAATCTACCGGATTAAAGTGTGTAGAATTCTTAAGAATACTGGCCTGTTGACTCTTGTCCATATCTATTTGCGCCGACTCAATAATCTGAAGCGATATATTTCCTTTTCTATCGTTTATCCAAAACGGACCGCCACCAGGTTCACCTTCATTTACCACCATACCACATATGCGTATTGGCCTATTGATTTTATCCTTAAGCACTTCTATTTGTTCCCCAATACTAAAACTAGAGAAGCTATCTGAAAAACGAACATTAAGCTCGCTTTCCAAAAAGCTTTTGATTTTATTTAACTGATCAGCTGTAAGCTCATCGGAATCTAAACTCTTAGCATAAGCAAAAGCCTTTTCCTGAACTGTTATCAAAACACCCGCCAATACCTTTTTACTATCTGCAACCTCTGTCGCAAATTTTGGCACTGTAACATTATCTATATTCTTAATGAAAATTATATCTGCATCCTGCTCATTCAAGTTCTCTATTAAAGCCCCGTGACCACCTGGTCTAAACAAAACGGAACCATCACTATTTCTAAAAGGTTCGTTCTGCATATCTACAGCAATCGTATCCGTAGATGGCTTTTGGTTAGAATAACTAACGTTAAAGGAGGTTTTAGTTGTAGCAGAAACACGGTCTTTAACGGAATCGAACTCCGCATTGAACATATCTCCATGCTGTTCACTAATTGTAAAGTGCAACTCTGCAGTGTCTCCTGTTTTGGCATAAACAGAGGCTTCTTTTAAATGCTCTTCAAAAGGCGTTGCCGTATGGTCTCCGTAATTATGAAAAGGCAACAATCCCTTTGGAAAGAAACCATAGTTTAAAGCGTCTTCTGACATCATTTCTTTTACAAAAAGATATACCTCTTCATCTTTTAAAGACGTTTTACCAGCAATACGTTGTTTCACCAAATCGTAAAAAGCAAAATTGGTCATGCCTTCAGAGAATGCTTTCAAAGCTTTGTCCCCTGTCCGCTCAAAATAGGCATCCAAAGTTTCGTTAGCAGGATTGTAAGCATCCAAGAAATTGAACAAAGCTTTAAACATACGCGATGCAGCACCAGAGGCCGGCACAAACTTCAACAAAGACAAATTGCTTTGTGAGGCATCAAACTTTTGTATCAATGCTTTTTCTTCCGATTGGGTAAACTTTGAAAGACCTTCACCAACGGTAGCGGCCTTTTCCAATTGCACAAACGGAATACCTTCTTTGAAAGTTTCTATTTGGTCATGTACCTTTTTTTCTGAAATCCCTTTTTTGGCTAGTAACGCCAAATCATTTTCTGTTAGTGTCATCTAATCTTTTCTTCAATAATTTATCTATATGCTCTACAGCAGTTTCCAAGCGTTCTTTTCTATCGCCCTTCAATATAATAAAATTACGATCATATTTCTCTAGTGTTTCTTTGAAGTACATGAACATTCGCTCACGTTCGTTAGGTTTATCCCTTAAATCATCGCCAACCCACGGCACATCTATATAGGTAAGCAAATACAAATCATAATGATTATTTAATGCATGTTTCTCCAAAATGGGGTCACAGTATCCAAGATAATATGCTTCTGAATATACTTTGGTCTCTAGTAGATCAGTATCACAAATAAGAACTTTAGAAGCTTTTTTTGCCAGTTGGTTTTCTAACTTCATCTGGTCTTCGGCAATTGGCAACAGGTCTTTTGGTTCGCACGTCTTGCGTTCGTTATTCCATTTATCCTGTAGATATTCCCTCGCATACTCGGGTACCCACACCGTATTGTAATACCGTGCCAACTGATCGGAAAGCGTGGTCTTACCCGTAGATTCAGGACCGAACAGTACTACTTTAACAACGTCTGAGGGCTTTTGTTCAAACTTTTTTTCCATGCGAGATAACCGTAAACTGCAATGATAGTAAACAAGAAATATTGCAGAGAGGTAAATATAAGGCCTTTGTACCAATAAAGAGGGACGCTAATAACGTCACCTATAATCCAATACACCCAATTTTCCAGTTTTTTCTTTGCCATTAGCCACATGCCAACGAAGAAAATAGCAGTAGTAACGGTATCTACATAAGCTGTCCAGTTATTGAACTTATCAAAAAGAAGATAAATTAAACATACAAACACCACCGTTATGACAAACAGCAGTATGGACCATTTTTTCTCACCATCCGTTGTTCGCGTAATTGGAATAAAATGGGTATCGTCTACCTTTCTTGTCCATACATACCAACCATAAATACTCATGGAAAAATAATAAGCATTTATGAGCATGTCTCCTAAAAGGCCAAAGACCAATAGAATATATACAAAAATAGCCGTGCTTATAATCCCCGTGGCAAAAACCAGAATATTCTCTTTTTTTGAGAACCACACACTAAGAAAACCAAAGATGACTCCAATTACTTCTAAAACCACCAAGTGCGTGGCCGTACCATCATACTGGGCAAATATCCAATCAAAAAAATGGCTCATAATCGCTTCGGTCAGACTTTACTATTTTCATGTACAACAAGCCTTTATCCATTAATTCAAAAGCTTCTTTAATATCACTTTTAAGAACACCCATAACCAAATCATAATCTCCAAAAACCTGAGTACTCAAAGGGTTTTCTAAAACCATTAGATCAGAAGCACGTAGTTTTTTTATAAAGTTGATGATGTGTTCCTCAAAATCATCTTGTAAAGGCGAAAAGGTAAGTTCTACCGATATGTCCATTCTATTTAATTAGTATTAAGTGATGTAAAATTGATGTTAAGCTTTGATTTGAATAATGGCTCTCAGCTTTTTAAAGCATAGACACAGGTAAAACCTTCAAACTCCATAAAACGTATTTGATATGCCGATAAATTTCCACGATATAAAATTTCGGCAGTGGTAGCCGCACTGTCAAAAGTAAAATCCTTAACGTTGATATGATGAATGAAACTCAAGCCTTGGGTGGCATAAATTTTATAAAGCGCCTCTTTACTACCCCAAACAATAGTTAGTTTTCTTATTAGTGCATCTGTATTGGCAATAGTACGGTATTCTTCAATGGGCGTAAACTTATGGGCTATCCGTAGAATTTTTTCCCTTTGCATTTCAATATCCACACCTACTTCACTTGTAGAACTAACGATAATGCCCGTAAAGTGATTGGAATGTGTTATACTTATTTTATTACCGTCTTTTAAATATGGTTTTCCAAACTCGTCATAATGCAAATCTGCATCAACATAACCGGCTTCCGCCATTAAATGTCTGATGCTCAAGAAACCCCTGCGATGCATCTCAGATTTCATACCATCCATTCGGTTTTGGCAGTGTTGGGTAAGATTTATCCCTTCTGAAAGTTCCTGTTCGGATTCAGTAACCTTCCAAATGTAAACCTTGGTGTTCTTATTTACCTTTACTATCTTATAAAGAGGCATATGGTTCTATACGTTTTTTCTTAACTTTGCAACCACAAATGGCTGTATAGCTAATATAACGAAAGTAAAAAATAAAAAAGAATATGGATACCAAAACTGTTTCTTATGTACCTTATAAGGTAAAAGATATTTCTTTGGCAGACTGGGGAAGAAAGGAAATTGAACTTGCAGAAGCCGAAATGCCAGGTCTTATGGCTCTAAGGGAAGAATACGGAAAAGAGCAGCCTTTAAAAGGTGCCCGAATTGCCGGTTGTCTTCACATGACCATTCAAACAGCGGTTCTTATTGAAACCTTGGTAGCCTTGGGCGCTGATGTTACGTGGAGCTCTTGTAATATATTCTCTACTCAAGACCATGCCGCTGCTGCTATTGCCGCCGCCGGTATACCCGTTTATGCATGGAAAGGTCTGACTGAAGAAGAATTTAACTGGTGTATTGAGCAAACTTTGTTTTTTGGTGAAGAACGCGAACCATTAAACATGATCTTGGATGATGGTGGTGATCTTACCAATATGGTTTTAGATGACTACCCGGAATTGGCCAGTGCCATTAAAGGTCTTTCTGAAGAAACTACTACCGGTGTTCACCGTTTATACGATCGTGTAAAAAAAGGCACTTTACCTATGCCTGCTATTAACGTGAACGATTCTGTTACAAAATCTAAATTCGATAATAAATATGGATGTCGCGAAAGTGCTGTTGACGCTATTAGGCGCGCTACTGACACTATGCTTGCCGGCAAAAAAGTTGTTGTTGCCGGTTACGGTGATGTTGGCAAAGGTACCGCTGCTTCTTTTAGAGGGGCAGGTTCTATAGTTACAGTTACCGAAATTGATCCCATATGTGCGCTTCAAGCCTGTATGGACGGTTTTGAAGTGAAAAAATTGGAATCTGTTGTTGGTACTGCTGATGTTGTTATCACTACCACTGGTAACAAAGACATCATTCGCCCAGAGCACTTTGAGGCCATGAAAGACAAGGTTATTGTTTGTAACATTGGGCATTTCGATAATGAAATCGATATGACTTGGTTGAACAAAAAGCACGGGGCTACAAAGGATACCATAAAACCTCAGGTAGACAAATATACTATTGATGGTAAAGATATTATTGTATTGGCAGAAGGTCGTTTAGTAAACTTAGGATGTGCTACAGGTCACCCCAGTTTTGTAATGAGTAATTCATTTACAAACCAAACCTTAGCACAGATAGAGCTTTGGAAAAACAGCGCTAATTATAAAAATGAAGTTTATATGCTTCCAAAGCATTTAGATGAGAAAGTAGCTGCTTTGCACCTATCTCGTTTAGGTGCTGAACTTACTGAACTTAAACAGGATCAAGCCGAATATATTGGTGTTACCGTAGAAGGTCCTTTTAAGCCGGAGTATTACAGGTATTAGACCTTCGACTGCGCTGAGTTCTAATTTAAATAAATGCGCTCAATCTTAATAGAAATAGATTAAAAACCCTTACAGGAATGTTAGGGTTTTTTGTTTTCAATTTTCAACTGAAAGAAAAAACTTTCATTATATTGCATAGATTATAGTATTCATTAAGCCCCCTCTTACATATGCTATTTAACTCTATTGATTTTGCTATTTTCCTACCAATTGTTTTTATCCTCTATTGGTACGTCATACACAATCACTTAAAGCTACAAAACTTGTTAATAGTTCTAGCAAGTTATGTGTTCTATGGCTGGTGGGATTGGAGATTCTTGACCCTAATAGTCTTCAGTACCATTATTGATTACACTATTGGAAAAAAACTTAAAATTACCACAGCTACTTCTAGGCGAAAATTACTATTATGGACAAGTGTTTTCGTGAATCTTGGGTTTTTAGGATTTTTTAAATATTATAATTTCTTCTTGGACAATTTTGTTTCAGCCTTTTCATTCTTTGGAAATGAAATACCTATAAACTCATTGAACATTATACTACCGGTGGGAATTAGCTTCTATACGTTCCAAACCATGAGCTACACCATAGACGTGTACAAAGGAAAATTGAAAGCCACGGAAGACTTTGTCGCGTTTTCAGCATTTGTTTCTTTTTTCCCGCAGCTGGTGGCCGGACCAATTGAAAGAGCCACCAACCTTCTTCCTCAATTCTACACGAAAAGAAACCTAAGTAAAAAGACTGTTTATGACGGTTTGGGACAGATTTTATGGGGGCTTTTTAAGAAAATTGTCATTGCCGATAATTGTGCCATATTTGTTAACGAAATTTTTGCAGACTACAACAGTTACCCTGGTAGCACATTACTTCTTGGTAGTATTCTTTTTGCTTTTCAGATATATGGAGATTTCTCCGGCTATTCGGATATTGCTATTGGAACTGCTAAGCTATTTGGTTTCAACCTGATGCAAAATTTTGCTTTTCCCTATTTCTCCAGGGATATTGCCGAATTTTGGAGACGTTGGCATATTTCCCTCTCAACTTGGTTTAGAGACTATCTTTATATTCCTTTGGGAGGAAGCAGGGGTTCTTTAGATAAGAAAATCAGAAATACATTTATCATTTTTGTTGTGAGCGGCTTTTGGCACGGCGCTAATTGGACGTTCATCATTTGGGGTGCACTGAACGCCATCTACTACTTACCATTATTATTATCTAAAAAAAATAAAGCTAATACGGATAGCGTAGCAGAAGGAAAGTGGTTCTTTTCAATAAAAGAGTTCTTTCAAATGCTGCTTACTTTTTGTTTAATAACCGTCTCATGGGTATTTTTCAGATCCGATACCGTTACCGACTCTTTAAATTACCTATCAATAATATTCTCGGAAACATTATTTTCTATGCCAACGGTTTTTCCAATAGACTTTTTGGCCATTCTAACCGTATTTATAATAGTAGAGTGGTTTTCGCGTATGAAAAAGCACCCATTTGAAATCAATGATGAGTTTTGGCACGCTAGATATTCACCATTAAGACTTATTTCCTTTTCCGCTTCCATATGGGCTATTATCCTCTGGGGAGCATTTGGAAATAAGGAATTCATATATTTCCAATTCTAAAAGATAGCCATATGAAAAAAATTACTTTTTTAATTTTTATCCTATCCTTTTTTGTTGTTGGAGAGCTCTTGATACGCTTAACCGAAGAATTTAGCATAATGGAAACGAACCGTATTCAAATGGTAGACGTGGCCCTTGACGATACGGAAGAATTAAGACTTCTGGAAAGAAACAAAATAGACTTAAGTGACTCATCTTTAAGAGTACTGGTGATTGGAGATTCCTATATGCACGGAGCCGGAATACCTAAAGACAAGAAAATTTCCAGTAGGCTAAGAGAATCCTTATTAAAGAACAACTCTAAATACAAGAACGTCTACGTTCTTGATGCTTCGGTTCCAAATTCAAACAATTTAGATAATAAAAACACCTATTTTAGATACAAAGAAGAATTTCAACCTCAAATCGTTATCTGGGGCTACCACTACAACGATATCAACGGGAATTTAGAGCAAACTAATGAAATGATTGCCGACAACACTAGCAAACAGAAAAGCCCCCAGAAAAAACCAGCTGGTAAAGAAAGTAAAATGAAAATTCGTCAAATTACAAATCTTCTTTACAATTCTGCTATGTTAAAATTTGTTATGCCAAAGATAAACAGCACTGCGCTAAGCATGGGCTACATTATACCTAAAAGCAGACTTGCAAATACTACAAAGCATTACGAGACGAACAACACCACCTGGAAAAAATCAAAAGAATACTTAGCGGAAACTCTAAACGACTCCAAAGATTCGGACATTCATTTTATTGTTTATCAATTTGCATATACTAATTTGATAGAATACCCTGAACTTTTTACAAATGCCAATGATGAAATAGAATCGTTCTTCACATCGTTCGATAATCTTACTTATATTTCTGGAACGGAGCAATTTAAAGGACAAAAGGCGGCTGATTATTTTATATATAAAGATGATGGACACCCGAATGAAAAAGCTCATTTCCTTATCAGTAAGAAGATAGAAAGTCATATATATAAATACTCTACTTCCCTGAACTAACCGTAGTAATACAGAGCGTTTAAATTACTTTAATTCGAGTTTTGCCAAATCATACAAGTAAAATTTTTTATCGTTCATAGCTACAAAAAGGGTATTTTTATAAGTACTGTTTAACAGAATTGTCACAATATCACCACCATCGTTTTCCAAAGTATTGCGGAGAGGTAACGTATAAATATAAATCTTAGTCCTCCTTTAATTACTATTGAACGGCTCGATTTAGATTGACAGAAAACAAGAACATACCCTTATTTATTCTAGTACAAATAGTAAACAAAAAAACCCTCTCCAAAAGCTTGGAAAGGGTTTTTATTCGATAAAAGAAATACTTCTTAAGCCTCGAACGGCTCTATGGAAACATAAGATTTTCCACCTGCTTTCTTTTCAAACTTTACTAGTCCGTCTACACGGGCATGCAATGTATGATCTTTACCGGCATACACATTCTCACCTGGATTGTGTCTTGTACCACGTTGTCTAACGATGATATTTCCGGCAATAGCGGCTTGGCCACCAAAAATCTTAACGCCTAAACGTTTCGATTCCGATTCCCTACCGTTTTTAGAACTACCTACACCTTTTTTGTGTGCCATGATATTAGGTTTTTAAAAGTGCTACCGTTAGAAAACTTAAGGTTGCACAATATTGATTATACTTTAAGGGGTTAGCAATTATGCCTTACCACCGTCTAATTCGTCTTGCCATTTCTTCAACTCATCCCACTTACCTTCAGCAGCTAATTTAGCTTGTGCAGGCCAAGTGTCAGTTACGTGGTTACCACGTACATCAGCAATGATTTCAGAAATCTTCGCAGCATCAGTTTTTGCCAGTTCAGCAAATGTAGATATACCTGCAGCGGTCAAAGTTTCGGCAATTTTTGGTCCGATACCTTCAACTTTTTTCAAATCATCTGCTTTTGCTGCTTTTTTAGGAGCGGCCTTTGGTGCTGCTTCTTTTTTAACAGGCTTCTCCTCTTTCTTAGGAGCAGCAGCTTTCTTACCACCTTTCGCAACGATACTCTCGATTACGATTTCGGTCAAAGCTTGACGGTGACCGTTCTTAACACGGTACCCTTTACGTCTTTTTTTCTTAAAAACGATTACTTTGTCACCTCTTAGGTGTTTAACGACTTTTGCCTCAACAGCGGCTCCGTCTATAGCCGGGGCGCCAACAGTTATGTTCGTTCCGTCAGCTAAAAGAAGTACGTTGTCAAAAGTTACCTTTTTACCTTCTTCAGTCTGTAAACGGTGAACATACACTTTTTGGTCTTTCGCAACTTTAAATTGCTGCCCTGCCATCTCTACGATTGCGTACATAATTGTGTATATATTAGTTTATTGTTTTCGCCCATTTTTTCAATAAGCGGATGCAAATATACGTCTAAATCGTTAACCCACAAGCGTTTTTTGTATAATTTACCCTCATTTTTTAGGTGTCACAAGCAAAAATTAAGCTGCAAATCTAATTTGCAGCTTTAACATCATTTTATTCCCTGTATTTGTTAGGGTTGATTCACCAGTTTTCTTTTAAGATTTCGGCTGGTTTTAAACAGTTGCATAAATGACAATGTAAGTACCAAAGATGTGGCAAACCCCATGATAGCAACAGTAAAAAAGACTATACCTTCAAAGCTTTTGTAGTCATTGAACCAAGCAGAGGACAGCTCTTGTAAAAAAGCACCGTTTATCTCCGTACTGTACAAAGCAAAAAATATAGTGAAAACCAATGTTGCTATAAAGCCAGTTACCAGCCCTGCGGTAAATCCTTTTCCATAGTCGAAACTATCTGGATTGGTAAGCTTAAAATACTTTATAGCTTCATAGATACCAAAGCCTGTTATGACACCATTAAATAAACTATAAAAAATGTTTGTGTGTAAGTTAAACAAGGACAATATCAAGAAATAGGCAATTAAGCAACCGCTAGTGGCGATTCCAAATCTAATAGGTTGTGCAAATTGTTTCATATTATAAGTTTTTGAAATTCAGATTTTTAAGTTACAAATTATTTTATTTCGATGCTACAAAAGCATGTTAATTGGAAGCGATAGAGTTAACTTTTCTTACAAAAGAGATATATTCGTGTAACAATTTTAAATGCTCAGCTACTAACTAGGCATCTAAACACTATATTATGAAAAACAAATTATTATCAGGAGGATTTCTTTTGATGGCAAGTCTTTGCATCCAGGCACAAGAAGTGACCTATGAGGAGTATGAACTAGACAATGGTCTTCATGTTATTCTACACCAAGACAATACCGCACCATTGGTTACCACATCTGTAATGTATCACGTAGGAGGTAAAGACCGTACTGAAGGAAGAACCGGTTTTGCCCACTTTTTTGAACATCTGCTCTTTGAGGGGACTAAAAATATAGAACGAGGAAAATGGTTTGAAATAGTTTCCTCCAATGGTGGAAAGAACAATGCAAACACCTCTCAAGACCGTACCTATTATTACGAAGTTTTTCCTTCCAATAATTTAAAATTAGGGCTCTGGTTAGAATCTGAGCGTATGTTGCACCCGGTCATTGACCAAAAGGGCATTGACACTCAGCAGGAAGTAGTAAAAGAAGAAAAAAGATTGCGTTACGACAATAGTCCATATGGCAAACTTATTAATGAAGTGGGGAAAAATCTTTTTAAAAAACACCCCTATAAAGACCCTAACATTGGCTATATGGCAGATTTGGATGCCGCTACTTTAGAAGACGTAATAGCCTACAACAAAAAATACTATTCCCCAAATAATGCTGTGCTTGTTGTAGCGGGTGATATTGACCTAGTAGATACTAAAAAAATGGTTATAGACTATTTCGGAGACATTCCTAAAGGAGAAGAAGTTACACGCAACTACCCCCAAGAAGACCCAATTATAAAAGAGGTGAGAGCTAAAGCTTATGACGCCAACATTCAGATTCCCGCTACTGTTATTTCATATAGAACTCCTGGTTTTAAAGAAAGGGATGCCTACGTACTAGATATGATTTCGACATACCTAAGTGATGGCCGCAGCTCTAAACTTTACAAAAAAATGGTGGATGACCAAAAACAAGCCCTGCAGGTAGGCGCTTTTAATGTTGGACAAGAAGATTATGGTATGTATTTGGTTTATGCCCTTCCTGTTGGAGAAACAGGTCTAGAGACATTGAATACCGAAATGGAAGAAGAAATTGCAAAAGTCAGGGACGGTCTTATTTCGGAAAAGGACCATCAGAAATTATTGAATAAGTTCGAGAATCAGTTCGTCAACTCCAATTCTAGTATTGAGGGTATTGCCAATTCTCTGGCAAGAAATTATTTGCTTTATGGTGATACTGAATTAATCAATAAGGAAATTGACATCTTTAGATCCATAACCCGAGAGGAAATTATGGAGGTTGCCAACAAATACCTAAGACCAGACCTGCGGGTGATTATTGAATACCTTCCTGCAGAGCAACAGGCTAACTAGTCAACAGTTATTTTATTTCCTAAAAACAAAATACACTACACATGAAAAATATATTTACTACTTTATTCTTTCTTGCTTTTGCATTAGTAGCACAGGCACAGATAGACCGTACACAAATGCCAGAACCTGGTCCGGCTCCGGAAATTAACCTAAAGGACCCTCAAACTTTTGAACTTAGAAACGGACTTAAAGTATTAGTGGTCGAAAACCATAAACTGCCGCGGGTTTCCATTCAATTGAGTATTGACAATCCACCAGTTCTAGAAGGAGCTAAGGCAGGTGTGTCAGCGTTAACCGGCAGCCTTTTGGGCAAAGGTTCTAAAAACATCAAAAAAGATGATTTTAACGAGGAGGTAGATTTTCTTGGAGCCCGTATCAATTTTGGTTCTCAGAGTGCTTTTGCAAGCTCACTATCAAAGTATTTCCCCAGAATATTGGAACTTATGGCAGACGCAGGTCTAAACCCAAACTTTACACAAGCCGAGTTCGATAAAGAAAAACAGAAAATACTTACCGGTTTAAAATCGGAAGAAAAAAGTGTCTCCGCTATTTCCGGACGAGTTGGATTGGCCTTGGCCTATAGCAAGAAGCACCCGTATGGTGAATTTATGACCGAAGAAACCGTAAATGCAGTTACCCTTACTGATGTCATTCAATTTTACGAGGATTATTTTGTTCCCGCCAATGCTTATTTAGTGATTGTTGGCGATATAAATTTTGATGATGTTAAGACTTTAGTAGAAGAACAATTCACACCATGGACAAAGGCTGTGCCACCTTCTTTCGGTTTTAGCAAACCTTCGGATGCACTGTATACACAAATCAATTTTGTAGATGTGCCCAATGCCGTTCAATCTGAAATTACGGTTGAAAATCTAGTAAGCCTTCAAAAGAAAGACCCCGACTATCTTTCTGCGCTTATAGCCAATGAAATCCTGGGCGGTGGTGGCGAAGGACGTCTGTTCCTAAATCTGCGTGAAGACAAAGCATACACTTACGGATCCTACTCCAGATTAGGTAATGATAAGTTTGGCCCTGCTCGCTTTAGAGCTACGGCTAGTGTTAGAAATGTAGTTACCGATAGTTCTGTTATAGAAATTTTAAAAGAAATCGAGCGCATTCGTACGGAACCAGTTACCAAAGAAGAGCTGGAAAATACAAAAGCAAAATATACCGGTCGGTTTGTTATGGCTTTGGAAGACCCCGCAACCATAGCAGATTACGCCCTAGATATAGAAACCGAGGGTTTACCGGAAGATTTTTATACTACATATTTAGAAAAAATAAATGCTATTACCATTGAAGATGTACAACAAGTAGCTCAAAAATACATGAAACCGGACAACCTACGTATTGTTGTAGCAGGTAAGGGCAGTGATGTTGTTGAAAATCTAGAAAACGTGACGTTTAAAGGTAAAAAATTACAGGTTAAGTACTTTGATAAATTTGCCAATGCTGTCGAAAAACAAGATTACTCCGCCAGCTTACCTGCAGATATAACCGCCAACACAGTATTGAACAATTATATTGAAGCCATTGGAGGAAAAGAAAAAGTAAAGGCCGTCACTTCTTACTCCCTCTTAGCGGAAGCCGAAATGCAAGGCATGAAATTAAACTTGGATGTAAAGAAGACAGCTAAAAGTCAGTTTATGCAGGATGTTAAAGTAGGCGGCAACTCTATGAGTAAGCAAGTTTTAAACGTAGATAAAGGCTATATGGTGATGCAAGGACAAAGGAAAGATATGGGTCCTGATGAAATAGCAAAGGTTAAGGACGAATCTGCCCCTTTTCCTGAATTGAACTACCTCAACTCTGATATTACCTTAGAAGGAATGGAAAGCGTTGATGGCAAAAAAGCATATAAACTTAAAATATCTGATGAAAAAACAGTTTTCTATGATGCGGAAAGTGGTTTAAAACTTCAAGAAGTAACATCGGCGGAAATGAACGGACAGACCATTACAAGTACCATAAATTATATGGACTACAAGGAGGTTTCCGGTATACAGTTTCCGTTTATCATAGCACAAACGGTAGGTCCTCAGAGTTTTGAATTTGTAGTTTCTGAGGTAAAAGTGAACGAAGGTGTTTCTGATACTGACTTCGAGTAGAAAATTTTCCTAGTGCAGTTGAAAAGTTGTCTAGAAATTTACAGAAACTTTTTTTTTACCTTTTTAACTGCACTTTTAAAAAATTTATGCTACTTCTTTTTCTTATTCACTAACCATACTCCAAAAAGAATTACCAAACCACCTAGCAACTGGTAACTATTTAATGCTTCCCCATCTAGAAGGGCCCAAAAAATAGCTACTAATGGAATTAGGTAAGTAACTGAAGCGGCAAAAACCGGGCTAGACAAATGTATTAGTTTATTAAAGAAAATATTGGCAATTGATGTGCCAATTATAGCCAGTGCCAATAGATACCATAAGGAGGTCTGCATATTTATGTTTCCCTGAACTTCGTTAAAAAAACCAGAATTAAAGACAAGAATTAAAGCGGGTAAAAAAGCTACAGCAAAACTAGCGGTTGTCACCGCCAACGGCCTTAAATGCGCCAAGTGTTTCTTTACGATATTAATATTCAAGGCATAACCTAAAGCGGAAAGAAGTATAAAAATTGCGTACCAATAATTCTGATCGGGATTAAAGTCCATTCCTGCTACAATCAACGCAATGGTACCAGCCAAGCCAATAAACACCCCTAAAATCTGTCTTTTGGTAATGATAGCGCCAAAAAGAAGGACTCCTACAATAGTGGTCAATAAGGGTACTACCGAATTAAAAATAGAAGTTACCCCACTATCAATCTGGGTTTGTGCCAATGCAAATAAAAATGGTGGAAAAAAGGAACTTAGCAAACCTGCCAACGTTACCCATTTCCAATCCTTAAGACTTAATTTTTGAACACTTTTGAAACCAAAGGCAAATAAAACAAGTGAGGCAAAAACAATCCGCAAACCACCTAATTGCATAGGGGTAAGACCAATTAAAGCTCTTTTTATCAAAATAAAGGATGATCCCCAAACCAATGACAATAAAATAAGATAAAGCCACTTTTTATTATAATCGTTCAAATTATTATTTTGGTTTAAGTTGGATTGGCTAAAACGAGAAGTAAAAGTGCGTATTTTTTTTAGAAATAAAACCAATTAACATCAAATTAATCCTTTAAAAACCAAAATCACCCTTCACATACTTAATTAGACTTCCATCAACTATTTTAACCGTCACGGGAGTATTATATTTGCAAAAAACAAACAATGAAAAAAATAATCATTCTAATCGCACTTGCTTTTTCAGCTATTACCATTTCGTGTAATTCAAAAAACGAGAGTACCCAGATGAAGACGGTCATGGCCGTTCATGATGAAGTAATGCCTGAAATGAGTAAGATGGGCAGACTAGTAGGGGAACTCAGTAGCAAAGAAGATAGTACGGAAATAGGTTTAAAATATAAAAAAGCCCGTAAAGATTTACAAGAAGCTCACAAATCCATGATGGATTGGATGCAAAATTTTGGTAGTCGCTTTACATCAGATGAAATTCTTAACGGCGCCGAACTATCTGATGAGAAACAAGTTTGGCTGAACGAAGAGGAAGAAAAAATTGAAGAAGTACGCGAGCAAATAAATGGAAGCATAAAAAAAGCCGAAGAATTATTAAAGAAATAATGTCAGGAACAAGCAGTATAGCGAAAAAACACAGCGTTAGCGGATAATTGAAACCATCTAAGGTGTTTACAACGTATTTTTGCAAAGCAAATTAGTTTAAAAGTTTTATTGCTATGAAAAATGTATTTTTAATTCTTGCTACAGTTATGGTTTTAGGAACCACTAGCGCCCAAGATACGATTACGGAACCAACAAAAATGGAGCAAGTAATGGAATCCCATGATGTAGTCATGGATAAAATGCCCTTGATTTCTAAACTTATAAACCAATTGCAGACTAAAGCTAATGCCTCTTATGATAAGAAAAAGTATGAGGATGCCATAGCAGACTTAAAAAACGCGAACAAATCTATGATGACTTGGATGGAAAATTTTGGTAAGCGTTTTGATGCGGATGAAATGCTGAAAGGCAAACAACTTACGCCTCAAAAGCAGGAATGGATACTTGAAGAAGAGGAAAATGTTAGCCTGTTGGATGAAGAAATAGAGCTAAGCATTGATCAAGCAAAGGCCGTTCTAGACTATTAGAATTTTATTTAAACTGGCCCACGGCCAAGTAGAATGTATTAGGAATTACCTTGCGCCTCCATTTCCATATCTGCAATATGGGCTACAGTCTTCACTAATCTGTTATGTTTTTTGACGAATGGATTTGTTTTATCCCAAACATAACCTGCCAATACCGCACAAATCTGTTCTTTTATTACCTTGTTCTCTTTACTGTGAAAGAAAATAGTCTGTAAATTTCCAGTGTACCATTCTTTTACATAAGTAGAAAACACATTTACACCTTCCAACATATAATCAGTATATTCAACTTGCCAATCTATTGATTCTCCTCTTAGCTCCCTCACGATTAATTGTGAAGCTAAATGAGCAGATTCTACGGCAAAAGTTACTCCAGAAGAGAATACGGGATCTAAGAACTCCGCACTATTACCCGTCAACACAAAGCCCTTTCCACACAACTGTTTTACGGATTTGGCAATATTCTTGATCATTCTAGGTTCAAACGTATACGCAACATCCTCAAACCTATCATTATAATAGCTGGAAAGCTGCATCATTTGCTGTAGCTTCTCCGTATTGGTTCCTTCAAACGACTCTAAATATTCAGTTTTTCCAACATAACCAATACTTGTAGAACCATTAGAAAAAGGAATAACCCACAACCAAGTATCCCTATCGATTATATCAAAAGTAATTATCGTACCCTCTTCTCCTTCCGGTCTTTTTATATCCTCAACATGGGTAAAAATAGAAGAATGTTTAGGTATTTCAGAAGGCTTCTCTAAATCTAATAATCTGGGCAAAACCCTTCCAAATCCACTCGAATCAACAATGTATTTTGCCTGAACAGCAGATTCATTACCATTAAGATCCTTAATAATGGTCATTGAAGAACCGTCATCAGAAAAATCTACAGCGGTTACCTCATGCTCAAAAGCAATATCCACTCCCCAGGATTGAAGTTCATCCGTTAATGCCTTATCAAAATCGGCTCTGGGCACTTGCCATGTCCAATCCCAACCATTTCCATGCTTTTTACTAAAATCAAAATTGCACACCACACCCTTATCATTCATAAAGCGGGCTCCGCCTTTAACTTCAAAATTCATGGCTTTAAGACAATCCAACAATCCCACTGCCTCAAAATTATCCATACAGCGGGGAATTAAACTTTCACCTATTACAAATCGAGGAAACCTACTTTTCTCAACTACCTTGATTTTCAGCCCTTGTTTATGAAGGTAAGCTGCAGCAACAGAACCTGATGGCCCTGCCCCTATTATAAGTACGTCCACATTTTCTTGTTGCATTTGCCTTATTTTAAATTGAAAGAATCCTCTGTTCTGCTAATTTAAAAAACGAATTCTAGAACCAGAACATTGTATTGTCTGCTAAATTAAGACATTGATTCACTAATTATTATAAATTTGCAATCCAAAATCGCTAATTTTAGGTTACCAAGTCTTTATTGTAGACGTCACTAAAATATTACAAATACCTCATAGACCCAATCGTAGATGCCAAAAATAAAAGGAAAGTTAGGAATTGAAGAGTTTTACAGTATCATTTTCAAAGGAGAACCCCTATCCGTAGATGACAAAGTAATCAAGACCGTAAAAGACAGTTTTGATTTTCTTAAAGAATTTTCTAAGAACAAGGTTATATATGGGGTTAACACGGGTTTTGGTCCAATGGCTCAATACAAAATCAAAGATTCCGAAACCATTCAGCTACAATATAACTTGATCAGAAGCCATGCTTCAGGCACGGGAAATGCAATACCTCCTAAATACGTAAAAGCTGCAATGCTGGCGCGCCTAAACACCTTGAGTCTAGGAAATTCAGGAGTTCACCCTTCTGTCTTAGTGGTCATGACCGCCTTGATAAATGAAGATGTTACACCTCTTATATTTGAACATGGTGGTGTAGGAGCAAGCGGAGATTTAGTTCAACTGGCACATCTGGCATTGGTGCTTATTGGTGAAGGCGAGGTTTTTTATAAAGGAGAAAGAAGAGCTACACAAGAGGTTTTCAAAGAACTGAACATTACACCCATAAAAGTAGAATTACGTGAAGGTCTTGGGCTAATAAACGGAACCTCTGTAATGACCGGTATAGGAATAGTAAATGCCATTTACACGCGTAGATTATTGGAATGGACTATTTGTTGTTCTTCGGCTATAAATGAAATTATGCATGCTTATGATGATCATTTGTCAGAAGAGCTTAACCATACCAAAAGACATAAAGGACAACGCGAAATTGCACGGGCAATGCGAAGCCACTTGGAAGACAGCACACTTACCCGTAAAAGAGAACATCATTTGTATGTAGACAATAATGGGGTTTCCGTATTTGAAGAAAAAGTGCAGGAATACTATTCCATACGTTGCGTACCACAAATATTAGGACCCGTATTGGACACTTTGCAGAATGTAGAACGTACTTTAATAGAAGAAGTAAATTCTGCTAATGACAATCCTATTGTTAACGTTGAAAAGAAGAACGTATATCATGGAGGGAATTTTCACGGAGATTATATTTCCTTGGAGATGGACAAGCTTAAACTTGTGGTAACTAAAATGACAATGCTGGCAGAAAGACAACTTAACTATCTTTTAAATTCAAAATTGAACGATATTCTACCTCCTTTCGTAAATTTAGGAACTTTGGGACTTAATTTTGGAATGCAAGGAGTACAATTTACAGCAACCTCAACTACGGCTGAAAACCAAATGTTATCCAACTCAATGTACGTTCACAGCATTCCTAACAACAATGACAATCAAGACATTGTAAGCATGGGCACCAATGCAGCCAATATAACCAAGCAAGTAATAGAGAATGCCTTTGAAGTAGTTGCTATAGAAATGATTACCGTGGTCCAAGCTATAGAATATCTAGATTTGAAAGACAAGGTTTCTTCAAAGACCAGAAAAATGTACGATGCGGTTCGTAAAATAGTTCCCCCGTTTAAAGAAGACACTATTATGTATCCTTATGTTAACGAGGTAAAAGACTATATTATTAACCATCAAAACAAAGACGTAAAATGAAAAAACTAGTATTCTTATTGGTACTTATCGCTAACACGTTCACACTTAGCGCACAAGAATTAGCCTTGGTAAGAGAGGACGGAAAATTTGGTTTTATTGATAAAACTGGAAAATTTGTAATTGAACCACAATTTGAAAAGGCAGATAGTTTTTCCAATGGGTTGGCGGCAGCATTAGAAGATGACTCTTGGGGCTTCATCAATACAAAGGGAGAATGGGCTATAAAACCTGATTATGATCGAGTAAAAATGTACAACTCCGGTTATGCTTTAGCTTTAAAAGACGATCAATGGAGGTATATTGATACCGCAGGCAAAAAGCTTGAAACCCCAAGTAGCGAAAAATATTATGATTTTGAAGATGGAGTGGCTCTTTTTCGCTCTGGAGGCAAAGTAGGCCTTTTGGGAACGGATGGGGAATTAGTTTTAGAGCCTACTTATGACGCTATAAAAAAGTTCAGAAACGGCTATGCTAAAGTAAACAACGGAGAACTGTGGGGTATGATCGATGCTAATGGCAAAGTGATTATTCCCGTTGAATACGAAGAGGTTGGCAACATTTATAAGGAAGCAGGTGTCTACGGAAAAAAAGATGGCATCCTTGGCATTATACACAATGGTTCTTTCAATCCAATTGACAATGCTACTAAAGTGCACAACTTTTACGGAGATTCAAAACTAACTTATGCATCCCGCGAGAAGAAAACAGGTTTTGTAAATAGCAAGGGAGAATGGGTTCTTGAACCTACATTTGATAAAGCCAGAGCTTTTTCTAATGGTCTGGCTCCAGTTGCACAAGGCAAAAAATGGGGATACATTAATGAAAAAGGAGAAATGGTTATAGAACCACAATTCCGCGATGCAGAAGTATTTTCTAAAAGTGGTTTGGCTCCTGTAAAAGATAAGGCTTGGGGTTTCATAAACACCTCTGGTGAAGTCATCATTCCTATGGAATACGGAATTTCAGGCAATTTTGCTTTCTTAAAAGGTTCAGAAGAGAAAGGTTTTGTAAACGGCGTGGCTAGAGTAAAATCCAAAAAAGGCTGGGGTTTTTTCAATGAAAAAGGGGAATTACTGGGTAACAAATGGTTCCAGAATGCAGAGCCATTTGTATCCGTTAAATAAAATCATTCCTTTTTTTTCCTATAAAATATACCTAGCTTTAAGTAACAACTAGAGAACCGAACAACACACTCCGTACTTATGGAGTTTTTAAACCTTACAATTCTTAAATGAAAGAGAAGAAAGCCGAAAAACAAAAATATGCTTTGGTAACCGGTGGGTCTAGAGGAATAGGCCGTGCAGTTTGTGTACAATTGGCCAAAGATTTAGACTACCCTATTCTAATTAATTATAATAGTAATAAAGCAGCAGCAGAAGAAACCTTGAAACTTGTTGTTGAAGCTGGCGGAAAAGGTGAACTAATGCCTTTTAACGTTACAGATTCCGAGGCTGTAAAAGTAGCTCTGGAGAATTGGCAAGAAGCACATGAAAATGATGTAATTGAGGTAATCGTGAATAATGCCGGTATAACCCAAGACGGTATGTTCATGTGGATGAAATATAAAGATTGGTCAAAAGTTATAGATACAAGCCTTCATGGTTTCTTTAACGTCACCAATACCCTTATCCAAAAACTACTCGTCAATAAATATGGACGGATCATTAATATGGTTTCTGTTTCCGGTCTTAAAGGTACGCCAGGCCAGACCAACTATTCTGCAGCCAAAGGGGCCGTAATAGGAGCAACAAAATCACTTGCACAAGAAATCGCCAAAAGAAACGTTACTGTAAATGCTGTTGCACCCGGTTTTATCAAAACCGATATGACCAATGATCTAGATGAAAAGGAACTGAAACGAATGATTCCCGCAAATAGATTTGGAGAACCTGAAGAAGTAGCACATGTGGTTTCTTTTTTAGCTTCAAAAAAATCGGGTTATATTACTGGTGAAGTCATCAATATCAACGGCGGTATTTATTCTTAAAATTACAGTGGGGCAATGAGAAGAGTAGTAATCACAGGCATGGGTATTTATTCTTGTATAGGCAAAAACCTAGACGAAGTAAAAGCATCCTTGTACGAAGGTAAATCAGGTATCGTTGTTGACCAAGAACGTCTTGATTTTGGCTATCGCTCTGGACTTACGGGTATGGTAGAAGAACCAAACCTAAAGAAACTCTTATCTAGAAGACAACGTGTAAGCCTGGGCGAAGAAGGCCAGTATGCCTATATGGCGACTATTGAGGCTTTAAAAAATGCTAAAATCGAAGATAGTTTCTTTGATAAAAATGAAGTTGGTGTTATTTACGGCAATGACAGTACCGCAAGGTCTGTTGTAGAATCTACTGATATCCTAAGAGAAAAAAAAGATACCACGTTGGTAGGGTCAGGAGCTATTTTCAAAGCCATGAACTCTACCATTACCATGAATCTTTCCACTATATTTAAGCTAAGAGGCGTTAATTTTACCATTAGTGCCGCTTGCGCAAGCGGATCGCATTCTATTGGTATGGGCTACCACCTTATAAAAAGCGGTCTTCAAGATTGCATAATTACAGGTGGAGCACAAGAAATAAATAAATTGGCTATGGGCAGTTTTGATGGCCTTGGGGTTTTCGCCACAACCGATGGTGACCCTGCAAAAGCATCAAGACCTTTTGACCAAGCCAGAAACGGACTAGTGCCTAGCGGTGGCGGTGCCACTTTGATCTTAGAAAGTTACGAATCTGCAGTTAAAAGAGGTGCACCTATTCTAGGTGAAGTTATAGGGTATGGGTTTTCATCCAATGGTGGACATATTTCTACGCCAAACGTAGACGGGCCTTCAAGAGCTATGAGAAATGCATTGAAAGATGCTAAGATAGATGCCTCGGCTATAGATTATGTAAACGCACATGCTACTTCCACCCCTGTTGGTGATGCAAATGAAGCAAAAGCTATTTATGAGGTCTTTGGCGAAAGCAATCCTCCGGTGAGCTCTACAAAATCTATGACGGGTCATGAATGTTGGATGGCCGGCGCTAGCGAAGTTATTTATAGCATGCTTATGATGGAAAACTCATTTGTTGCACCCAACATCAATCTAGAGAATATTGATGTAGACGCAGCGAAATTAAACTTAGTTAAGGAAACGTTAAATAAAAAAATTGACGTATTTTTGTCCAATTCATTCGGGTTTGGTGGTACGAACTCTGCTTTGATATTAAAAAAATGCTAGCGAAAGATGGTGATGACCAAAGATGATATTATACAAAAAATCGATGATTTTCTGATTGACGAATTTGAAGTTGAAGAAGAAGATATCGCTGCTGATGCCGATCTTAAAGACACACTTGGTTTAGATAGTTTGGACTTTGTTGATCTTGTCGTAGCTGTAGAAAGCAATTTTGGTGTAAAATTGGTAGGTGAAGACTTTGTAAATGTTACTACCCTACAAAATTTTTACGACCTTATTGAGCGTAAACTTCACTGATATTCCCTCGAGAAAACCCAACAATGGCAACAGAATGGGAAGGAAAATCCAAAGGCACCGTTTTAGGATATAGAATCTATATTTTCTTTATCAAAAAACTAGGATTAGCCGCTTCCTATTTACTCCTTCATTTTGTGGTTCTTTATTACTGCATTTTCTCAGTTGCTAGCACAAAGGCAATTTTCTATTATTTTCATAAAAGACAAGGATATTCTACCCTAAAAAGTCTTTTCTATGTGTATAGGAACTATTATGTTTTTGGTCAAACGATAATTGACAAGGCAGCAATATCTGCAGGCTTACGAAATAAATTTACTTATGATTTTGATGGAATAGATAAAATAGAAAACCTTCTATCTCAAAAAAAAGGGGGCATTCTTTTAAGCGCTCATATTGGTAATTTTGAGGTAGCTCAACATTTTCTACAAGATGTAAATGCTTTTTCTTCAATTAATTTGGTAACCTGGGACCGTGAGCATGAAGAAATCAAAGCGTACATGGATAGTGTTACCTCAAAAAGCAACATCAAACTTATTTTAATAAAAGAAGATATGTCGCACATTTTTGAGATACACACGGCATTGACCAATGGAGAATTAGTTTGTTTTACTGGTGACCGCTACATTGAGGGTACAAAATTTTTAGAGCAACGATTTTTAGGTGCCAACGCTAAATTTCCAATGGGGCCGTTCCTTTTAGCATCTCGTTTAAAAGTCCCCGTATTGTTCGTTTACGTAATGAAAGAATCTAAAAAACATTACCACCTATATGCTCGAACCGCAGAAGTGAAACGTGGAGATGCCCAAGGCTTACTAGAAAAATACACCGAAAATTTAGAATGGATTATTGACAAGTACCCCTTACAGTGGTTTAATTACTTTGACTTCTGGGGAGATAAAACAAATAAATAAGATGTGTGCCTACCTCTAAAGTGCCATCAAATTGTTACTTTTATTGGTTTTACCATAACCGAATGCAAATGAAAGAAGTACTTGTTGTTTATTACTCACAAACAGGGCAATTACGTACAATTATAGATTCTGTCCTATCCCCGCTAGAACAGGAATCCGTTACTATTACTTATCATCAAATCATTCCGGCCGAGCCATATACATTCCCATGGAAGAAAGAACGGTTCTTTGATGTCTTTCCAGAATCATTTCTACAGATTCCAACGGCAATCAATACACCTGATGCTTCCGTGTTGAACAAAAAATATGACCTTGTTATATTGGGCCATCAAGTATGGTACCTAACCCCCTCCATCCCTTTAAATTCATTTTTAAAATCAGAAGCGGCAAAAACACTGTTGAAAGACACGCCTGTAATCACGGTTATTGGAGTTAGGAACATGTGGGCCATGTCGCAGGAGAAGGTAAAAAAAATGCTAATTGGCCTAAATGCAAAACTTGTTGGTAATATTGCATTAGTAGATAATAACCCCAATCATGTTAGTGTCATTACCATAGTACACTGGATGCTTAAAGGCAAAAAGGACCGTATGTGGGGAATTTTTCCAAAACCGGGTGTTTCTGATAATTCCATAGCATCGGCAGATAAATTTGGATACCCTATTAATGAAGCCCTTTTGGCATCAGACTTCTCTTCCCTGCAAGAAAAACTAAATGATTTAGACGCATCAAAAATCAGTAACTTACTGGTTCAGATGGACAAACGAGGCAACATGCTATTCGCTAAATGGGCCAACCTTATCAAAAAGAAGGGCGACCAAGGAGACCCAGCCCGAAAAAAATGGCTACGATTATTCAACTATTACCTGATATTTGCCATTTGGATAATCGCGCCTATAGTTTTTATTGTATTTTTGCTGACTTATATCCCTATGTACAGAAAGATTCAAAGGGAAAACAAATATTACGCCTCTGTAGCTTATAAGGAGTAAGACTGACACATGAAAAACGCTTACATTACCAAAATATCCAAGTTTCTACCCAACTCACCTGTCGAAAATGACCAAATTGAAGAAAAATTAGGGTTTATAGACGGGCAAAAATCACGGGCGAAAAGCATAATTCTGCGCAATAACAAAATTAAAAAAAGGTACTACGCCATTGATGAAAATGGTAATGTTACCCATAATAACGCGCAGCTTACCGCAGCAGCGATAGAAGAACTTTGCGACGAAAATTTCAACAAAAAAGACATGGAGCTCCTCTCTTGCGGAACCTCTACACCAGATCAACTATTACCGTCTCATGCGGCAATGGTTCACGGAGTATTGAAAAACGGCAATATGGAGATCAATTCTGCTTCCGGAGTTTGTTGTTCCGGCATGAACGCCCTTAAATATGGTTTTATGGCCATACAGGTAGGTCAGGTCAAGAATGCGGTTTGTACGGGTTCGGAAAAAGTTTCAACTTGGACCAAAGCAGATTTCTACCAAGAAGAAATTGAGCATTTAAAGGAATTGGAGGAAAATCCAATGATTGCGTTTGATAAGGATTTTTTACGATGGATGCTTTCTGATGGATCAGGAGCCATGCTCATAGAAAATGAACCAAATGGTGACACTCCGTTAAAAATAGAGTGGATGGAAGGATTTTCATACGCTTTTGAGATGGAAACCTGTATGTACGCCGGTGGTGAAAAACTAGAAAACGGAGAACTCAAACCATGGAGCGAATTCGCACCGGAAGATTGGGCCAAAAAATCTGTGTTTGCTATTAAACAAGATGTTAAGCTCTTGGGTGAAAACATCTTGAAAAAAGGAGTTGATTGCCTAAAGACGATTTACGAAAAACATGGCATAGGACCTAATGACGTAGATTATTACCTACCACACATTTCTTCGTATTTCTTTAAACAAGGCCTATATGACGAAATGAAAGACCAAGGTGTAGAAATGCCTTGGGATAAATGGTTTTTGAATTTAGAGCATGTAGGTAATGTAGGTGCTGCCTCTATTTATCTAATGCTAGAAGAACTCGTTGATTCTGGCAAATTAAAAAAAGGAGATAGAATTTTGCTACATGTACCGGAAAGCGCCCGCTTTTCTTACACTTATGCCTATTTAACAGTGTGCTAGCATGAACACATTGAAAGTACCCATAACCGACCAAGAGTTTCTACAAAATCTCATTCCGCAGAAACCACCTTTTATAATGGTTGGTAAGTTACTTCAATACTCAACCACCAGAATTGTATCCGGTCTAATTGTTCCCGAAGACAATCTATTTGTTTTTGAAAACAGGTTTATGGCTCCTGGTCTTATTGAGAATATGGCCCAGACTGTGGCATTGCATACCGGATATAAATATTATTTAGCAAAAAAACCGGCTCCCGTCGGGTATATTGGTGCCATAAAAAACGCTACTGTAAACGCTTTGCCCTTTGTAGGTCAGGAATTGGAAACCACTGTAGAAATCCTTCATGACATTATGGGCATTACCATGGTTTCTGCCAAGGTAACGTGTGAAGGCATTATATTGGCAACTAGTGAAATGAAAACCGCATTGGCAAATTAATTTGGAAGCACGGATTAACATAGATATCAAGAATTTTCTACCACACAGGGATCCTATGCTCATGGCCAGCGTTACTCCTTATCTTGATGAAACCTCTGTTGAAACTTGTTTTGAGATAAAAGCATCCTGTATTTTCGTAAAAAACGGATACCTGTCCGAAACCGGGCTCATTGAAAATGCCGCACAAACCTGTGCCGCTATAGTTGGTCAAAGCTTTTTTGATGATGATGACAAAGACGGGAGCAAAAGTAAAGTCATAGGTTACATTAGCGCGGTAAAAAAAGTTCAGATTATGGCATTGCCAAAAGTGGGCGAAACCATCTCTACAAAAGGTGAGCTCGTATCAAGGTATGATAATGATGCGTTCAGCAGCTGCACCATTGCTTCGGAAACTTTCAGAAACGGAGAATTAATCGTAGCTTGTACATTGAACTTTTTGATCCATGAGGTTTAAGAGGGAAAAATTACGAATCCCCCAAAACAAAGACCAGTGAAAAAAGAAGAAGTACCACAAGACAAAGGCCTTTTAGATTCTGCCCAAACCAAAGAACTCACCTATGCCGTAGATGAGAACGGTGAGTATACTACAGAACTTAGCTCTGGCTGGGACCCTAAAACCATTGCCCTTAGCAATGCTATAAAGGATATTGAAGAACGTGTGGCTTTAGCTAAAAAACGCGTAGAAAACAAAGAGACCAGCCCTATTGAATATTATATGGAACTTCATAAAATGGACCTCCCGATTCTTTCAAGTTATGTTGGGCTTTGGCAGTGGCGCGTAAAACGTCATTTTAAACCAAAAAACTTTCAAAAACTAAACCAAAAGACCCTTGAAAAGTATGCCGATGTTTTTGATATCAGCATTGAAGAACTGAAACACATTCCTTAAACATCCCCATGCAAATAGAATTCACCCATAAACAATCGGCTCACTGTGAAAACGGCGTCGTAAGCAACCTAATGCGCCATAACGGTTTCGATATCAGCGAACCAATGGTCTTTGGTATCGGGTCCGGTCTATTGTTCTGTTATATTCCCTTCCTAAAAGTAAACCATGCTCCCGTGGTAACTTACAGAGCTATGCCGGGCTTCATCTTTAACAGATTTGCAAAGCGAGTAGGTATTAAGATAAAACGTGAAAAATTTAGTAATCCTGAATCCGCAAAAGCACGTTTAGACGAAAATCTCAATAAAAACAATCCTGTTGGCCTACAGGTTGGAGTTTACAATTTATTGTACTTTCCAGATGAATACCGCTTTCATTTTAATGCTCATAATCTAGTGGTTTATGGTAAAGATGGTGATAACTATCTCATTAGCGATCCCGTAATGGAACAGGTAACTACTTTAACAGAAAAACAACTTGAAAAGGTTCGTTTTGCAAAAGGAGCTTTCGCACCTAAAGGCCATATCTACTACCCTACTTCATTTCCGGAAAAGCTGGAACTGGAAAGTGCTATTATTAAGGGCATCGAACAGACCTGCCGTGAAATGACCGCTCCTTTCCCTATTGTTGGTGCCAACGGAGTAAAAACTATTGCCAAGCTAATACGCAAATGGCCCAAGAAAAAAGGAGCTAAAGTTGCCAATCACTATTTAGGCCAGATTGTACGTATGCAGGAAGAGATCGGTACGGGAGGTGGTGGTTTCAGGTATATTTATGCCGCTTTTTTACAAGAGGCTAGCCAGGTTATTGGAAATGACAAATTGAAAGAACTCTCAAAAGAAATGACTCAAATTGGTGATAATTGGCGTGATTTTGCTGTGAACGCCTCTCGTATTTACAAAAATCGAAGTGCTCAAGATGATGCTTATAATAAGGTTGCAGATGAACTTGAAGCTATTGGTAATAGTGAAGCTGCTTTTTTCAAGAAATTGAAAAAGGCAATTTAACCCTAACGACCCTTCAATTAACCTAAATAAGAAAAATCATATTTTATCTTAGAAATTTCGATTAGTTTTGATATCATGATTCAAATCAATGAGCTTTCAAAAAAGTACAAGGGTGCGGATGATTTTTCTGTCCGTAATTTGGATTTAACCATAGAACAAGGAGAGATTTTCGGGCTTTTAGGTCCTAATGGTGCTGGAAAGACTACCTTAATCTCTATGCTTAGCTCGTTATTAAAACCAACATCAGGCAATTTTACTATTGACGGACTTAATTATAAAGATCATAAAAACCAGCTGAAGCAGCTTATTGGTATTGTTCCACAAGAATATGCGCTCTACCCTTCGTTGAGTGCCTACGAAAACCTAATGTACTTTGGAAGTATGTACGGTTTAAAGGGGCAATCCCTAAAAGATGATGTGTATATGCATCTTGAGGAAATGGGGCTATTAAAATTCGCCCATAAAAAAATACATGCTTTTTCAGGAGGAATGAAAAGGCGTATAAATTTGATTTCAAGCATTCTACATAAACCAAAAGTATTATTTCTAGATGAACCTACAGTTGGTGTTGATGTACAGTCCAAGAATGTGATCATGGCACATTTAAAGGAGTTGAATTTATCAGGCACAACTATTATTTACACCTCGCATCATTTAAATGAAGCTGAACAATTTTGTACACGTGTAGGCATTATTGACCATGGTTCGCTTATTTGCCTAGGCAAGCCCAAAGACCTCATTGCTCAAGAAGAAAATACCGAGCATCTTGAAGAAGTGTTTTTAGCAAAAACCGGTAAAGCCCTTCGTGACCATGCATAAACTTTGGGCTTCTACATACAAAGAGTTTTTACTCGTTACCCGTGATATAGGCGGACTTGCAGTACTTTTTCTAATGCCGTTATTGTTGGTTATTGTCATTACCACTATCCAAGACAACTCTTTTAAAACTATAAAAGAGACCAAACTGCCTATTCTTTTAGTTGATATGGACAAAGGGAAAGTATCCAAAGATATTTTAAAAAGCTTGGCGGATTCAAAACTGTTTCAAGTAGATACGGCAGCTACGGATGAGGAAGCAAAACAACAAGTGCTTAAGGGTGATTACCAACTGGCTATTGTTATACCCAAAAATCTATCAACAGACCTTCAAATTAAAATCAACGAAAACGTAGATGGTATACTGTCCAAATTTAGTGACAATGAAGAAAGCATTCCCGAAGTAAAATCTCAGATGATGCCCAAAGAGGTAAAACTCTATTTTGACCCGGCCACACAGCAATCCTTCAAAAGTTCGGTGAGAAGTAATATTGATAAAATGATTTCCAAAATAGAAACGGAAACCATTTACACCGCTTTTCAGGAACAATTGACCGATGACCCTTCCGAGGATATTTTTGAAACTGAAAAATTTATCACTTTTACAGAAATTGTTCCAAGTAAATACAAAGAGGCCCTGATACCTAATTCCACCCAGCACAATATACCTGCGTGGACGCTATTTGCCATCTTTTTTATTATTCTACCTCTGGCCATAAATATGGTGAAAGAAAAAAACCAAGGCACATTTGTACGGCTTAGAACCAACCCCGTATCATACGCTACGGTGCTAGGAGGTAAAACAATTGTTTTTCTAGGGGTTTCTTTAGTTCAGTTTACGCTAATGCTAGCGGTGGGTATCTTTCTTTTCCCATTAATTGGCTTACCTAAATTAGATGTTTCAGGTAGATTACCTCTATTATTCGTCGTGGCCTTTTTTGCAGGTTTGGCAGCTGTAGGTCTTGGTCTGTTATTGGGCACTGTAGCCAAAACCCAAGAACAATCCGCCCCATTCGGAGCTACATTCGTAGTGATTTTAGCCGCTATCGGAGGTGTCTGGGTCCCTGTTTTTGCCATGCCAAAATTTATGCAGGTACTATCTAACCTATCACCAATGAATTGGGGTCTAAGTGCATTTTATGATGTATTTTTGCGCAACGCAACCTTTATTGAGATTATTCCGGAAATATCACTTTTATTGCTATTTTTTGTGGTTACCACACTCATAGCCATTATCTATAACGAAAGAAAAAATGCCGTCTAACACCAAAAAAGAAATCAGTTTTACTAGTGAAATCCGTGTGAGATTTGCAGAAACGGACCCATTGGGGATTGTATGGCACGGTAATTACATTCAGTATTTTGAAGACGGTCGCGAAGCTTTTGGGCGTCATCATGGTATCTCATACCTAGACCAGAAAGACCATAATTTCTCTACGCCTATTGTAAAATCGGCATGTGAGCATAAATTACCCTTAAGCTATGGTGATGTGGCCACAATCAAAACCACCTATGTAGATTCACAAGCGGCAAAGATGATTTTCAAATACGAAATCTTCAACCCTGCCGGAACTGTTGTATGTAAAGGTGAAACCGTTCAGGTTTTTGTTGAACTTGGTGGCGAATTATCATTAGTCATTCCTGAGTTTTTCGCAAGCTGGAAGAAAAAAGTGGGCCTTTTAAATGAATAGCGTTTACCTATCACATAACAATATAATTTCCGCTTACGGATTTGATAGTGCCGCTGCAGTCAGTAGCATTAAAAATGAAGTTTCCGGTCTGTCCTTGGTAGATGATTCTAAAATTCTACCAAATCCCTTTTATTCCTCTCTTATTCCTCAAGGAAGCTTGTCCGAGGCATTTGAAAAGTTAAACCCAAAAGAGGCGTATACTAGACTAGAACAAATACTTTTGGTTTCCTTGGCCGATACCATCAAGAAATCCGGAATTGAACTTTCAGATAGAGTGGGCCTAATTGTATCAACTACAAAGGGCAACATAGATGTTCTTGAAGATGATAGTCCATTTGATGAAGAAAGAGCTTATCTTAACGAATTAGGCAAAAAAATAGAAAATTTTTTTGGTTTCAAAAACGAAGCTATTGTACTCTCCAACGCATGTGTTTCTGGAGTTTTAGCATTAGCGGTTGCCAAAAGATTCATTCATCAAAAACGCTACGATCATGTATTTGTGGTTGCCGGAGATTTAGTGAGCAAATTTATATTAACGGGGTTCAACTCGTTTCAGGCTTTAAGCGAAACACCTTGCAGACCTTATTGTAAAACCCGGGCGGGAATCAATATTGGCGAAGTAGGTTGCAGCGTTCTCGTTACTGCGGATAACACTAATTTAGTAGATGAATCAGTTCGTATTATAGGTGAAGCCTCTTGCAATGATGCCAACCATATTTCTGGCCCCTCTAGAACAGGAGAAGGTCTTTACCGAAGTATAGTTTCGGCAATGAATCAAGCAGAGATAGAAGCAGATGCTATAGATTATATTTCTGCGCATGGTACCGCTACCAATTACAATGATGAAATGGAAGCCATAGCTTTCAATAGAGCTAATTTACAGCACACGCCCCTAAACAGTCTAAAGGGCTATTTTGGGCACACGCTAGGAGCTTCCGGTCTTTTGGAAACTATAATCGGCATGTATTCTTTGCATTCAAATACTTTATTCGCTTCTCTTGGTTTTCAAGAACTAGGGGTATCCAAACCTTTGCATATTATTAAAAAGACGACAGCCAAAGAAAGTAGCATCTTCCTAAAAACCGCTTCTGGTTTTGGAGGTTGTAATACCGCTGCAATTTTTCAAAAAGTCAATTCATGAGCAGTGCTGACTACAAAATAAAATCATACTGCCACATTAGAGATGGTAAGGTTTCAAAAAACGGAGAAGTCCTTTTTTCCGATTCTTCGGAAGAGTTTTCTGCTTTCATTAAAGCAACATACAAACATTTTGAAACCGACTATTCCAAGTTTTTCAAAATGGACAATCTTAGTAAATTGGCCTTTATGGGTGCAGAGGTTCTTTTACGAGATACTGATGAAAAAAATATAGCGCTTATTCTATCCAACAGAGCGTCTAGTTTAGACACTGACCGTAAACACCAAGCCGCTATTAGCAAGCAATCAGGCGCGTTTGCCAGTCCTGCCGTGTTTGTTTACACGCTTCCTAACATCTGTATGGGTGAAATTAGCATTCGCCACGAACTGTATTCTGAAAATAGTTTCTTTATATTTGCCGAGTTTAAACCCCATTTATTATCAGATTATGCCAATGATCTGTTAGAAACGGAAAAGGCCAATGAAGTACTTTGCGGTTGGGTTGATTATGATAAAGGAAAATATGATGCGTTTTTATACGTTATCGCTAAAAAAGGTTTGTTACCCCTTGATACAGGTGAACTTACCAAATTATACAGAACAAAATGAGCGAACTTAAACTAGAATTGAAGGAAAAAATCATCGAGCAATTAAACTTAGAGGATGTTTCCGTTGACGAAATCGCAGATAACGACCCGCTTTTTGGCGAAGGTCTTGGACTTGATTCTATTGATGCATTAGAACTTATCGTAATGCTAGATAAAGATTATGGTATTAAGCTAGCCGACCCAAAAGAGGGCCGTAAGATTTTTGAGTCTATTGATACTATGGCCGCATACATTGCTGCTAATCGTTCAAATTAAAAACACCATCTTTTTTGAACCTAACGGCACTCTCATTAAATATCCTTAATGTAAGTTGACTGTTGTGCTTAAGCCTAAGATTCGTATTTTTATTCTTATTTCTAAATTACCTCCAAATTAATATGTGCAAGGGCGTAGCAATTACGGGCATAGGTGCTATTTCTGCCATTGGAAACAATGCGCAAGAAAATTATGATGCACTTGTTTCTGGCAAAATAGGAATTTCTACTATTTCCAAAATAAATACCGTCCATAAAGATGATATTATGGTTGGCGAAATAGAAATGACCAATGATCAATTGAAAGAAAAATTGGGAATTGCCAAAGGGGATGCCATATCACGAACCGCGCTTTTAGCCATGTTCGCTGCAGATGAAGCCATATTGCAGGCAGGAATTACCGATATAAACGATTATGAAACCGGACTAATCTCCGGAACTACCGTTGGCGGTATGGACCAATCTGAAAAATATTATTTCGAATATTTTGAGAGTGAGGAAAATTGGGGTCATATTAATGGTCTTCATGCCGGGGATTCTACGCAAAAACTAGCGGCCCACATAGGTTTAATCGAAAGTTTCGCTTCAACCATTAGCACAGCGTGTTCCTCTGCGGCCAATGCCATTATGTTGGGGGCACGAATGATAAAATCAGGTCAATTAGACCGTGTTATCGTTGGTGGCACGGATAGCCTGTGTAAGTTCACCATTAATGGTTTCAAAACGTTAATGATTCAATCGGATACGTATAACACACCTTTTGATGACAATAGAAAAGGGCTAAATCTTGGTGAGGCAGCAGCTTACCTAGTTTTAGAATCGGATGAAATTATAAAAAAGAACAAAAGAACGATATTAGGGTATGTAAAAGGGTATGGCAATGCCAACGACGCTTTTCACCAAACCGCATCTTCGGATAATGGCGATGGCGCCGTTCTAGCAATGGAAAAAGCGTTTAAGGTTTCTGGCTTAAAGCCGTCTGATATTGATTATGTGAATGCCCATGGCACAGCCACCCCTAATAACGACCTTTCCGAAGGCCGTGCTTTATTACGGACTTTTGGTGATAAGGTACCGGAATTCAGCTCAACAAAAGCATTTACCGGCCATACCTTGGCAGTAGCCGGCGGTTTAGAAGCTGTTTATTCCGTTTTGGCCTTACAGAACAACATTATTTATCCAAACCTAAACTTTAAGACTCCGATGAAGGAGTTTAGTCTGCTTCCTCAAACCACGGTGAAAAAGAAAGAACTTCGCAACGTGCTTTCTAATTCATTTGGTTTTGGAGGAAATTGTTCTACACTAATATTTTCAAAAGAAGCCTAATGAAACCAGTATATATACATAGCGTAGGTTCCGTATCGGCACAGAAAACTTTTGAAAATGAAGAGTTTCTTAATGAAATCAGGGAGTATAATGACACCACGGTAAAAGTTATAGATCCCAACTATAAAGATTTTATTCCACCGGCGGCGGCACGCCGTATGGCGCGTGGTATAAAAATGAGTGCGGTAAGCTCTAAAAATGCCCTTACCGAAGCTGGATTGGAAAATGTAGATGCTATTATTGTGGGCACAGGATTAGGCTGCATTGGCGACTCTGAAAGATTTGTTAGCGATATTATTAAAAATGATGAGCAGTTTTTAACGCCAACACGTTTTATACAATCATCGCACAATACCGTGGCTGGACAAATTGCCCTAGGCCTAGGCTGCAAAGGCCATAATTTTACTTTTGTTCATTCGGCAATTTCATTTGAATCATCATTGATCGATGCTAAAATGATGCTGGAAAATGATGAAGCCATTACTGTTTTAGTTGGTGGTGTAGATGAACTTGTTGACCACCATGTAGAAACTCACCGTTTAATCGGCCATATCAAAAAAGAACCTTTAGCGTCTCAAGACCTTTTAAAATCCAAAACAGAAGGAATGGTTATGGGTGAAGGGTCTCATTTTTTTGTACTTTCCAATGAAAAAACACCTTCTAGCTATTCTGAATTGCTTGCTGTAAGAACGTTCAATACTATTTCCAAAGACCGTTTAAATCAGAAAATCAATAGGTTTTTAGAAAGTCAGCAGGTAAGCATAGAAGATATTGACTTAATTATACTGGGTAATAACGGTGATATTAACTTTGACGATTATTATAAGCAGCTAACTACCGGCATATTCGCAAACACGGCTCAAGCGTACTACAAACATCTATCCGGCGATTTTGATACCGCATCTGGATTCGCTTTTTGGTTGGCCAATAAAATTCTAAAAACACAGCATATACCCGATGTTGTTAAATTGAATGCTATTGAATCCTCTAGTTTAAAAACCATTTTGATTTACAACCAATACAGAGGAGAAAACCATAGCCTTACTTTAATTCGCAAATGCTAAAGCGAAAAAGGACAAATACCGTTGCTCTTCTTCTTTTGCTATTTGCTGTAGCAGTTTATTTTTTAGAATACGGCCCCTTGTGGCCTATATTCATTATCCTGTTCATTTGGTTCGCCGTTACCCTATTTGGCTCTTTTTTTATCCGATGGAATTATCACCTTACTTCTAAACATTCCAACAAAGACACAACTTATCAATGGGTCTCCATAACATTTGATGATGGGCCTAATACTGAATTTACACCCCGAATATTAGAGTTACTGGCCAAGTTTGGTGCCAAAGCAACTTTCTTCTGCGTGGGAAAGAATATTGAGCAACATCCTGAAATTCTAAAACAGCTTATATCTCAAGGGCATAGTGTGGGCAACCACACCTACTCCCACTCCAACAATTTTGGATTTTTACCGTTAGATAAAGTGTTGAACGAACTAAAACAAACCGAAAATCTGGTGCACTCTTTAACCGGTAAAAAAATGAAACTCTATCGTCCGGCTTTTGGAGTGACCAATCCACAAATTGCAAAAGCAGTTCAACAGTTGAAAGTACATTCCATAGGATGGAACGTACGTTCTTTGGACACCACCTTCAGGTCCGAAAAAACAATCCTGAAACGAATTACCAATACTGTTTCCAAAGGTGATGTGATACTATTACATGATACCAGCGAAAAAACAATAGTCGTTTTGGAACAGTTATTGTTATTTTTGCGAGAGAAAAATCTGGGTTCGGTCACGATTGACCGCCTATTAGAAATCGAAGCTTATGCATAAGATACTTTTTCTTTTATTTTTTATTTCCATTTCTGTCATTGCTCAGAAGGAAATGACCCCTACTGAAGCTGTTGCCTTAAAAACCAAGGTAAAAACCAGAGCAGAGGCTATTAGCACGGTAATGAGCGAGTTTACACAATACAAGCATTTAGACTTCTTATCAGATGATATTGTATCGCAGGGCAAGCTTGCATTTAAAGTCCCTAACCTTGTAAAATGGGAGTATACAGAACCTTTTGCTTACTCCGTTTTGTTCAAAAATGAAACCTTGTTCATTAATGATGATGGTAATAAGAGTAATATGGATGTGGGTTCCAATAAAATTTTTAAACAGTTGAACCAATTGATTACCGCCAGTATCCGTGGTGATATGTTTGACGATAACGAGTTCAATATCAAATATTTTAAAATCAATGATTCCAGTTTGGTCTACTTTCTTCCAAAAGACGAGCAGTTCTCCAAATTCATTAAAGCCTTTCATCTTACTTTCAATGCCAATGGCGATGTAATAGAAGTAAAGATGATTGAGCCTTCTGACGATTACACCCATATTAAATTTACTGATCGTGTCGTGAACAAAACCTTGTCAGATGCGGTATTTACTGAGTAGCCTTAGTTTGTTTCTATTAATAGGATGTGCTTCTTACCCTGTTCAAAACGGGTTTGAACCAAAAAGTGATTCCCCAAAGAAAACATCCAACCCTTACTTCTCAAATGCCAGAAAAGATTATGTTTACAAAGCAAAAATAGATGCATTCAACAGGTCATTTGGTGGTATTTTTATCGTTAAAAAATTAGGTGCGGAGCATCATCGTATTGCCTTTACCACAGAGATAGGAAACACTATTTTTGATTTTACTTTTAAGGGAGATGATTTTAGGGTGAATCGTATTCTAAAAGACTTAGACCGTAAAGTACTCATCAATATATTAAAGAGGGACTTTAAAGCTTTAACTCAAGAACACTCTCCGGTTAAAAAGAACTTTGTATTAAACACAGAGAACATCCTTCAGACCGATATCCTTTCTAAAAAACATTACTTTTATTACAATGATGAGCAATTGAACAAGATTGTTCGTGTAGACCGAAACAAAGAAAAAGTAGAATTTACTTTTACCAATATAGACGATCAGTTTGCCAAACAGATTGAAATAGCGCACCACAACTTTAAGCTTCACATTGCATTAAAAGCATTCAAATGAAGATAATAAAACTCCTTATAATACTGTGCTCTCTATGCAACTCCGGGTTAGCCACCGCACAAGTCCGCCCAGGTTTTAAGGTTGGTTTGAACAGTGCTAAGATTAGTAACACCACACTTGATGCTAAATCGGGAATTTACATAGGTGCATTGGTAGATATCCCAATTACGGATTATTACACCCTACAGCCCGAACTTCTATATAGCAATCAAGGCGGAAAATCAAATTCCGACATCTACGGAGATGTAAACATCAATTACGTCTCTATTGGCCTACCCAATAAATTTTATGTGAGTCCAGATAGTGGACTTCACTTTATTCTGGGTCTAGGTTTAGACATTAACTTTGAGAACAATTTTGTTAATTTGACGAACTTTAACGGCGATGATGAAATCTCACCTGTTGATGTTACCGTATTTGGCGGAATTGGCTATGAATTCAATTTTGGTTTAATTCTTGAAGCTAGATATAAGCAAGGCACCATAAGTGTTGATTTCTTTGGAGAAGATGATTTTTATGAAGAAGTAGGAAGTAACCTCAATGGCGTTTTCCAAATAGGTGCCGCATATAAATTTAAAATCTAAGTAAAATGTTGATTGAAGGGTTATACACCACAGAGAATTTTGAAAAGGAAGACCAAACCGTAAATGCTACGGTAAAACTAAATGCCGCACATAAAGTTTTTAAGGGTCATTTTCCTGGCAATCCTGTTATGCCTGGTGTGTGTATGATTCAGATTATAAAGGAACTTACGCAACAAGCTACGGGAAAGACTTTGTTTTTATCGGTTGCCAATAACGTTAAGTTTATGGCAATCATCAATCCTGAGAAGAATAATATTATTCAACTCACTTTGAATATCACAGAAGAAAATAGCGTTGTAAAAGTAAAGAATACTACTACTTTTGATGAAACTTTAGCTTTGAAACTTAGCGCCACTTTTAATGTGTTAAACTAAATCCAATGAGCTTAAAACTAGGTATTACAACAGTATTTTCATTCTTATTTCTTGCCGGTGTAATTGATCTAGGAAAAGCTAGGTCTGCTTATATAGGAGCTGCAGATAATGAGAATGCAACCCTGGCATTACATGAAGACTTAATTTCGGTTGCTAAAACAGATAATAAAACATTGGTAGCCTTTAAAGGTGCGGTAACTACAATGATGGCTAAATATACCAAAGGTATAAAGGACAAAAAAGCCTATTTTAAAGAAGGTGCGGAACTCTTGGAATTTGCGTTAGAAAAAGACCCTAACAATGTAGAAATACACTGCATAAGATTAAGCGTGCAAGAGAATGTACCCAAGATTACGGGATATACTAAGAACATTAAAGAAGACAAGCAATTTATACTGGATAATTTTGGTTCTATCTCCAACAAAAACAGCAAAAACTTCGTTAAGGGATATATTTCTAAATCCAAGGCTTTCAGTGAAGCAGAAAGGCAATTGCTACAAGGTTCGTAATACGTATCTTTGTAAAAAATTCGAACCGGTTTTCTGAACCCTTTGAAAAAATTGCTCGTGTCAACCCCTATTCCATCACTTCAAAATTTTATGCAGCAGGCTAATTGCTGTGTACTGGTACCAACATATAACAATGCGGGAACCTTAAAAAGGGTGCTTGACAGCATTTTGGAACGAACTAATTCCATTATCGTCATTAACGACGGCGCAACGGATAATACTGCGGAAATCCTAAAGGCATACCCCAATATTGAGCAAATTAATTTACCTGAAAACAAAGGCAAAGGAAATGCCCTTCAAAAAGGCTTTAAGGCAGCTATTTCTAAAGGATACGATTACGCAATAACCATTGACTCGGACGGCCAACATTTTCCTGAAGACCTTTCTGTATTTTTAGAGGCATTGCTAAAAGAAGAAACGCCTAATGTTCTTTACATTGGCTCCCGTAACATGCAGCAGGAAGATGTTCCCGGAAAAAGCAGTTTTGGCAATAAGTTCTCTAATTTTTGGTTTTGGTTTGAAACTGGCACAAAACTTCAGGATACGCAGTGCGGCTACCGTCTTTATCCTTTAAAAGAAATAAAGGATCTAAATTTTTATACACCAAAATTCGAGTTTGAAATAGAGGTAATTGTTCGTCTGGCATGGAACGGAACTTTGGTGAAAAATGTACCCGTTCGTATTCTATATGACGAAACGGAAAGGGTATCTCACTTTAGAACCGTTCCCGACTTTACCCGTATAAGTGTACTTAACACTTGGTTGGTTATTATTGCTATTCTATATATAAAGCCCCGTAACTTTATTCGGAAAATTAAAAAAAAAGGCTTTAAAAAATTCCTTTTAGAAGATTTGCTCCGCAGTGATGATCCTCCCAAAACAAAGGCACTTTCCATAGCTCTTGGTGTATTTTTGGGCATAGCTCCTTTCTGGGGTTTCCAAACCATTCTGGTTTTTGCATTGGCCGCACTTTTTGGATTGAACAAAGCTATAACCTTCGCATTTTCCAATATTAGTCTACCCCCTTTAATTCCGTTCATAATATTCTTCAGTATTGAAATTGGAGTATTGATTACTGGTGAGGATGTTTCTTTTTCCGTAGAGAACATGACCCAAAATTTTGACCTCCTGCAAAACCTTAAGACCTACCTTATTGGTAGCTTTGTTCTAGCTATATTATCCGCATTATTGTTTGGTATAATTGGCTATTTCACGATTCTCTTTTTAGGTAAGAAAAAAATGGTTGTAGATAATGGGTGATTTTTTCTATAAAGCATACCAGTTCATTGCTCAAAAAAGACTTATCTCTTTATCTGTGCTTTTGCTCATCTTGATCGGACTATCCGTAATTGTCTCAAAAATTCAGTTTGAAGATGACATAACGTCCTTAATTCCTGCAAATGAGGAAGCGCAACGTGTTCAGAAAGTATTGAAATCCATTACGTTCACGGATAAAATTATCATCAACGTACAAAAAGAGGAAGACGGCACAGTAGACGACCTTACCAAATACGCAAAAGACCTATTGGATAGTCTAGAGCAAAATCAATCTGAATATATAAAAAGTATCCAAGGACGTGTCAATTCCGATGATGTTCCCAAAACGCTGGATTTGGTTTATAATAACCTACCTCTCTTTTTAGAATTAGATGATTACCCTAGCATCTCTAAAAAGATCGGCCCGGATAGCATTGCAAAAGTCACTGAGGAGAATTACCGTACGCTTATTTCCCCTTCAGGTATCGTAGCTAAAAAAACGATTGTAAAAGACCCTTTGCACCTCTCTTTCATTGCCCTGAAACGCTTACAGGAATTAGGCGTTGGGGACGACTTTAAACTAAAAAACGGATTCCTATTGGATAAAGAAGAAAAAAACATTCTTCTCTTTCTGACCCCTGCAAATGGCTCCAACGAAACTGACAAAAACCTACCGTTTTCTAATGCCTTATATGTTCTACAAGACCAACTTAACCAGGTTTACAAAGCAAAAGTACATAGCGAATACTATGGTGCAGCACTGGTTGCCGTTGCCAATGCCAAACAAATAAGAAGTGATATTCAGTTTACGGTAAGTGTTGCCATGACCTTGCTCATCATTATTTTAATGTTGTTCTACAGAAAATTGGCTTTACCGTTTATTCTTTTTTTACCAACCCTGGTTGGGGCGTTGATGTCCATTGCTTTTCTGTGTGTTCTCAGGGACAGAATTTCAGCTATTTCCTTGGGTATCGGCTCAGTTTTATTGGGTGTAACGCTAGATTATGCCTTACATATCCTCACCCACATTAGAAACGGAAACGGGGTTGAAAGCCTTTACAAAGAAGTGGCGCCTTCCATTCTTATGAGCAGCCTTACTACGGCCTCTGCCTTTTTGTGCCTTTTGTTCTTAGAATCCCAAGCCTTACAAGATCTTGGTATTTTTGCCGCAGTAAGTGTTCTGGGAGCATCGGTTTTTGCTTTACTGTTCATTCCACAGGTATATTCGCCGAAAAGCGCCGTAAGTGCAAGACGAACAATTTTAGACCGGGTGGCTGCCTTTGACTTTCACAAATCTAAGTGGGCCATTATTGGCTTGGTTCTATTTTCCGTTATTAGCATCTTCACTTATAACAAGGTTGTTTTCAATAAGGATATTGCCAAATTGAATTATGAAACCAAAGTACTTCGCGAGGCTAGGGAACGACTGGAGATTTTGACCGATATTAGTTCAAAGTCTATCTACTTGTCAACCTATGGAAATGACATTGAAAGCGTTTTGACTCAAAACGACTCTCTTTATGACGAATTGAAAATCCTTGAAGAGGAAAACAATATACTCAGTTTCAGTTCTGTTGGCGGACTCATACGAGCAAAGAAAACACAGGAAGCAAAAATCAAAGCTTGGGAAAATTTCTGGAATCAAGAGAAAATCAATGCTACTAAAAAAACTCTAATTGAAAGTAGTGCTGAATTCGGTTTTAAACCTACTACGTTCTCTAAGTTTTATGATTTATTGAATGCGGATTTTGAACCTATGGAGGTCACCGCTTTTGAATCTATAAAATCATTCTCGCTTGATGATTATATCGTGAATGATGAGAACGGAACTACAATTACCTCCTTGGTAAAAGTAGATGATGACCATATTGATGCCTTGCGCAAACGCTTTGAAAATTCGCCCAACACCCTTCTCATTGACCGGCAACAGGTAAACGAAACGTTTTTAGGTAACCTTAAAAATGATTTCAACAGCCTTATTGGGTATTCCTTTGTGGTGGTTCTGCTTATTCTTATTCTATTTTATCGTAGTCTTTCATTGACCGTGATAACCAGCATCCCTATTTTCCTCACTTGGTTTTTGACCGTGGGTATAATGGGCCTTTTTCATATTGAATTCAACATTTTTAATATTATCATCTGCAGTTTCATTTTTGGGCTTGGAGTAGATTATAGCATTTTCATAACCAACGGATTACTTACTGAGTACCGAACGGGCGAAAAAGTTCTTCCTACCCATAAGACTTCTATATTATTATCGGTCATAACTACTATTGCGGGAGTTGGCGTATTGATTTTTGCAAAGCACCCTGTTCTATATACTATCTCTACAGTATCGTTAATTGGTATTCTATCTGCTGCATTTGTTGCTTTTACCCTTCAACCCTTATTATTTAGATTGTTTATTGGTAGTGCTGATAAGCGACCCATTTCTATACGCTATTTTATTCATTCCGTTTTATCATTTACCTATTTCGGTTCAGGAGGTTTTTTACATTCCATATACGGAGTGATTAAACTAAAACTATCACCACAGAGTAGACAAAAAGTGAATCTTGGGTTTCATAAATCGGTTTCAAAATTAATGGGATCCGTTTTGTATACGAATCCGTTTGTATCCAAAGAAATAAGAAATCCGTATAACGAGACTTTTGAAAAGCCGGTGATGATCATTGCTAACCATACCAGCTTTTTAGACATACTGGCTATTGGCATGCTCCATCCAAAGATTATATTCATGGTAAACGATTGGGTGTACAACTCGCCTGTATTTGGTAGTGCTGCAAAATTAGCAGGGGCTTACCCTGTCTCCGGAGGTATTGAAAACGGAGAAGCATTTTTAAAGGAAAAGGTTGCGCAAGGCTTCAGTATTATCGCTTTCCCAGAAGGCACACGCTCAACGAGCAATAAAATAAAACGCTTTCATAAAGGGGCTTTTTATCTGGCACAGCAGTTTGAGTTGGATATTCTACCTGTACTTATTCATGGAAATTCCGAAGTACTGCCTAAAGGTAGTTTTATCATTCGCGATGGTAGTATCACTATAGAATTGTTACCGAGAATCAAGGCTCATGACACACAATACGGCAAGAACTATAGTGAGCGTGCTAAAAAGCTTGGCGCATATTTCAGGAATGAGTTCAGAAGACTTAGAGATGAGATTGAGGACGAAAACTATTGGAACAAAGCACTTTTAGAAAATTTCAGATACAAAGGTGATGTGGTTTACAAGGCCGTTAAACAGGATATAGAAACGCATAAAAAAACCTACCAATTACTTCTAAAACGAATTGGACCAAAAACCAAAGTCGTTCATATATCTCAAGATTTTGGACAATTGGACATACTTCTTGCTCTAGATTCCATAGACAGAAAAATTACGGTGAAACTGCAAAACACCGAAGCTTCCGCTTTGCTTAAACATAATTTCCTGACCAAGAACTATAGTAAAATTACGGTGGCAAATTCTATGAAAGAAGCCATAAGCACCCCTGGTGATGTTCTTTTAATCGATATAAAACTGGACACAAAATATTTTTCAGAACCTGAATTTAATAAGTTTGAAACTATTATCTTATTCAAGAAAGCCCAGCAATTAGAATTAGCTCCATTAGAAGCACTGGGTTTCATTACTAGCGAACAAAATGATAACTTTAGGCTACTAAAAAATATCGGCGGATAATGAAAGAGCATTATGATGTAGTGGTAGTTGGTAGTGGCATGGGCGGTCTCGTTTCTGCTATTATCATGGCGCGCGAAGGTAAGAGTGTCTGCGTATTGGAAAAAAACAACCAATACGGTGGCAACTTACAGACTTTTGTTCGTGAACGGACCATTTTTGACACAGGTGTTCATTATTTAGGCGGATTGGATAAAGGTCAGAACCTCTACCGTTATTTTAAGTATCTAGATATCTTAGACGGACTCTCCCTTACACGATTAGACGAAGACGGTTTTGACCTGATTACTTTTGATGGCGATGAAAAAGAGTACCCGCATGCACAAGGCTATCAAAATTTTGAACAAAAACTAGCAGAACAATTTCCTGAGGAAAAAAAGGCCATTCATACCTATTGCGAAAAACTACAGGAAACCTGTAGCGCATTTCCACTTTACAACTTAAAATTGGGCAAACCATATCATGACGATACCGAGCTATTTACCCTTCCGGCAAAAGCCTATATTGATTCGGTTACTCAAAATGAAAAACTAAGAGCCGTGCTTGCAGGTTCTAATCTGCTATATGCGGGTGAAGCAGATAAAACCCCTTTCTATGTCCATGCACTTTCTACGAACTCGTACATTCAAAGTTCGTACAGATGTGCAGATGGCGGTAGTCAGATTACCAAGCTTCTTATAAAAAGATTAAAAGAAAGTGGAGGAGAGACATTCAAACATAGTGAAGTAACCCAATTTCATGTTGAGGACAAACAGGTAGTTTCGGTCATCACGAAAAAGGGCGAGACCATAAAAGGCGACTTGTTCATCTCCAACATAGAACCTAAAATTACACTTAAAATGGTTGGAGAGGAACATTTCCGAAAATCTTACGCCAACCGTATTAAAAATATAGAAAGTACCGTTTCCGCTTTTAGTATTCATATTGTTTTGAAGCCTGAAACTTTCAAATATCTGAACCATAATTATTATCATTTTAAAGACCATAAAACAATTTGGAACTCACATAACTACACTCAAGAATCATGGCCAGAAGCCTACATGGTTTCAATGGGCACCCGCAAAAACCAAGGAGAATGGGGAGACCAACTTACCGCCATCACGTATATGCGCTATGAAGAGCTAAAGCCCTGGTCCAGCACATTCAATACCGTTGCACAGAAAAATAGTCGCGGGGAAACCTATGAAGAATTTAAAGCGTCAAAAATAGAGGCTTTTCTAAAGGTACTTGAAGCGAAGTTTCCCAACCTACGTGAATGCATTCAATCGGTTCACACCTCTACCCCATTATCGTACAGAGACTATATTGGCTGCAATGAAGGTTCTATGTACGGCTACGCAAAAGATTACCGTAACCCATTAAAGACATTTATTTCTCCCCGCACCAAAATAAAAAACCTATTTTTCACAGGCCAAAGCATTAATATGCACGGAATTTTAGGGGTTACCATTAGCAGTGTGGTTACCTGTTCCGAGATTTTAGGTAGTGAATATTTGTTAAGCAAAATAACCAAAGGGAGCTCTAAGACCAACGAAAAAATTGATGCATAATGGGACAGTTTAAATCAACACCAGTAGAACGGGTAGAAAACATCTCAAAGGCAGATTTTATAAAAAACTACTACAAACCGCAAAAGCCTGTTCTCATTACCGGTTTGACCAAAGATTGGCCAGCGTTCGAGAAATGGAAACTAGATTACGTTCAGGAACGAGCGGGAGACCAAATTGTACCGTTATATAATAACGAACCTGCCAAAGACAAGGAAAGTGTATATGCTCCAAAAAAGGAAATGAAGTTGAGCGAGTATATTGAAATTTTAAAAACCGAACCTACGGATCTACGGATTTTCTTTTACAATATTTTAAAGGAAATGCCGGAATTGCTCAAAGACTTTGAATACCCGGATATTGGCCTTAAATTCTTTAAAAAACTACCTGCACTGTTTTTTGGAGGAGGGAAATCTAAAGTTTTTATGCATTATGATATTGACTTGCCGGACAGTATGCATTTTCATTTTGATGGTGACAAGATCGTAAATCTTTTTTCACCGGAACAAACGCAATACTTATATAAAGTTCCATTTTCCATTCATAATATTGAGGATATAGACATGGACAATCCGGATTTTGAGAAATATCCTGCTTTGCAATATGCACAAGAAATCCGTGCTGAAATGAAACATGGCGATGCCCTTTATATGCCAAGTGGGTATTGGCACAGTATCCGCTATCTTAACGGGGGTTTTTCTATGACGCTTAGGGCGCTACCCAGACACCCCGGTCGTTTTGCCAATATGCTATACAATGTTATGATTATGCGTCATATTGATAATCTCACCCGAAAATATCGGGGTCAAAAATGGTTGGACTATAAAGACCGTTGGGCCATAAAACGAACGGAAAAGAATCTAAAAACGAGACATAATAGGTAAGGCACCGTACTTTTACACATAGCTCGTTTTTTGAATAGCCGATAGACATCATGCCGCAAAAAAAAATTCCAAAAATATACGTACTTCTAGGCTTTACTTTCCTTCTGGTTTCCTGTGGCGTTAAAAAATCACTGAGAGACCTACCCAATATCAGTCAATACGAAACAGATGTGGCCCAACGGCATCAACTTACAGATTCCTCCTTTGTTCTAGGCAATAATTTTTTAACCAAAAACCAACAAGGCATTTATGAACTTTACGTTTCCGGTAACCCCTATGAATTGGGTCTAAAAACGGGTAGTCTTACAAGAGAGCTGTTTCAAGAACAAGAAAAAGTTTTCATTGAAAAAATAGACGACCTAGTTCCTTCGGAAAAAAAACAGAAAATGCTACGGAAGTTCTTAGCTTGGTTCAATCGGAAGATGTACAAACATGTAGATGAACAGTATAAGGCAGAGATTTACGGAATAGCTCATTATGCTTCAAAGAATTATGACCGTATAGCGGCACCCTACCCGCGTGTTATGTACTTTCATGGCGCTCATGATATTGGCCATGCCTTACAAGATCTAGCGCTGGTTGGCTGCTCATCTTTTGCAGCTTGGGGCGACCATACTGAAGATGGAAAACTTCTTATTGGTAGAAATTTTGATTTTTATGCTGGTGATGACTTTGCCAAGAACAAGATTATTGCTTTTGTAGCTCCTGATGAAGGCTATAAATTCATGTCCGTTACTTGGGGAGGAATGATCGGCGTAGTTTCAGGTATGAACGACCAAGGTTTGACCGTAACCATCAATGCAGGAAAGTCCAAGTTCCCTTTGGTGGCAAAAACTCCTATTTCATTGGTAACACGAGAGATTTTACAATACGCATCAACTATAGAGGAAGCCATCTCTATTGCCAAAAAACGGGAAGTATTCGTTTCCGAATCTATTTTCATTGGAAGTGCCAAGGATAAAAAAGCAGCCCTAATTGAGGTTTCCCCGCACAATTTTGGAGTGTATGAAGTAGAGAACAACAATCAGTTGGTATGTTCCAATCACTTTCAAAGTGCAGCCTACGCTAAAGACAAAAAGAATAAAAAACATATATTCGAAAGCCATTCTCAATATCGTTACGAACGTATGGAGGAGCTTTTGGAAGAAGAACCAAAGGTGACTCCGGAAAGTGCCGTAAGTATTCTACGAAACAAGAACGGACTTAATAACGAACGCATAGGTTACGGCAATGAAAAAGCCTTGAACCAAATGCTAGCCCATCATGGTATCGTGTTTCAACCGGAAGATTTAAAAGTTTGGGTGTCTAGCAATCCGTATCAATTGGGCGAATTTGTAGCTTATGACTTGAATGAGATTTTTGAGAACATTAAAAAGAACCCGGAAGCACGCCCTATTTCATCTTCCAGCGAAAATATTGAAGCTGACCCTTTTTTACAAACTTTGGCGTATCGTCACTACGAATGCTACAGAGAGTTAAAAAGTGAGATTACTACTGCTATTGCCTCCGAAGAAAAAATTGAAACTTCTTTATTATCGGAATTTGTAGCGGTAAATCCTGATTTATGGGAGGTCCATTTTCTCGTTGGAACCTACTATTACGAAAACGAATTGTATCAAAAAGCGCTTGAAGCTTTTGAAGCGGCAAAAACCAAAGAAGTAACTACCGTACCTGACATGGAGGCACTAGACAAATACATAAAAAAAACCAAAAGGAAGCTCAAATAATGATTCCAGAAATAGAAAAAGCATCCGTAGAGCAAATAAAGGCCTTTCAAGAAGAAAGGCTTTGCAAGCTTATTAGCTACGTTGCTGAAAATTCGCCATACTACCGGCGTCTTTTTAGACAGTATAAAATACTTCCTTCGGACATCAACTCGCTTGAAGACTTGGCAAGAATACCTGTAACGACCAAAGAGCAGTTACAGACTAATAATGACGATTTTCTTTGCGTTCCGAAATCGCAGATTATCGATTTTGTAACCACCTCCGGAACGTTGGGCGAACCCGTAATTCTTGGTCAGACGGATAAAGATTTAGACCGCTTGGCCCATAATGAAGCTATTTCACTTGCATGTTCTGGTGTAAACGCAGATGATATTATACAGATGACCACCACTATGGACCGCAGGTTTATGGCCGGTCTCGCTTATTTTATGGGAGTTAGAAAATTGGGAGCGGGAATCATTCGTGTGGGTGCGGGTATACCTGAATTGCAATGGGATACTATTCTAAAGTTCAACCCTACCTACCTTATTGTAGTGCCCTCCTTTTTATTAAAACTAATTCAGTATGCCGAAAATCACGGCATAAATATTAATACCTCAGGAGTAAAAGGGGCCATTTGTATTGGGGAATCCTTACGGAACCAAGATTTTTCATTGAATGTTCTTGCCGAAAAAATTAAATCCAAGTGGAACATTGAACTGTATTCCACTTACGCCTCTACTGAAATGAGTACCGCTTTTGCCGAATGTTCGGAACAGCAAGGAGGACACCATCATCCGGAGCTTATTATTGCCGAAATCTTGGATGAGGATAATCAGCCTGTTGCCGATGGTCAGGAAGGGGAACTTACGATTACAACGCTGGGCGTTGAAGCTATGCCGCTGCTTCGTTTTAAAACAGGTGATATTGTGGTTGCCCATACTTCACCTTGTGCATGTGGTAGAAACACCATGCGTTTAGGACCTGTGGTTGGACGAAAGAAACAAATGATCAAGTACAAGGGCACTACCCTCTATCCACCTGCAATGGACAATCTATTGAACGATTTTGAGGAAGTGGAAGGTTATGTATTCGAGATTTATCATAACGAGATTGGTACGGATGAGATTTTGATTAAAATCGCCTCATCTTCTGCGGACCATAAATTGATGCAGGCCATTAAAGACCATTTTAGGTCTAAATTGAGAGTGTCGCCTAATATTGAACTTTGCGATTCGGAAGAAATTCAGAAGTTACGGATGTCCAAACTGGGAAGGAAACCTATTAGCGTGATTGATAAGCGGGCGTAGCACCTGTCTTCGACTGCGCTCAGACATATGGTGCTATTCACGTAATAAATGTTTGTTTCAGATTGCGCTCAGACAAGCACAACACGCAAAACTAACGTCAATTGCAGTACACAAAGCCAAAAACATAGCTTTTACGGAATGTCACCCCGAGCGCAGTCACGGGCTTAGGAACACCCATCTGGCTTGTACTTTGAATGCGTGTAATTTCGGCATTCGGCAAGTATTTGAAGTCGCTCGAATTTACCGTTCATCAATGCTATCTTTTTAGCCCGTGACCAGCCTTTCAACTGCCTTTCGAACTTAAGAGCTTCATGTGCTTTTGGAAATTGTAAATGGTACAGCAACTTCACCGGACGTCTTGTGCTAGTGTATGCATTCTCATAGAACCCAGTTTGATGCTCAACTAGCCTACGGTCAACATCATTTGTAAAACCCGTATAATAACTTTTATCGGAGCATTCCAGTATGTAGATGTAATAGGGTCCCATGAAATTTGCTTTTTGAGCGTGAGCGTAAAATGCGCGGCTGAGCGCAGCCGAAGCCACGCATTTTACTTCCCTATCAAATACAGCCCCATTTGAATTTTCCAGTAGGGCATCTTCTCTTCAAAATGTTCAAAGAATACTTTTAGTCCCTCGGGGTTTTCAAGTTCGGAATGGGCTTTTTTAATTTTTACAATTTCATCCTTAGAAATAAACTGACTCAAATCTACATCGGCGCCTTCGGCATGGGCTTTTTGAAGGTGGTTGTAAATGCTACTTTCCTGTATTCCACGCTGCATAGCAATATCCTGAACCGAAAACCCCTCTTGCAACAGTTGAAACGACAGTTGGTGACTCGGATTTTTCTTTGGTTTCTTTTTTGGTTTGGGCGCGTTTATCTCCTTGAGAAATGCTTCGGCGTACTTTTCAAGCTTCGCTTGTCCTACCCCAGAAATTTCTAGGAATTCCGTTTCGTTTTTGGGGCGTTTTTCTTCCATATCCTTTAAACTGGCATCACTAAAAACCACGTAGGCAGGTACATTTTGTTCGGCTGCAATTTGTTGTCGCAATACCCGTAGTTTTTCGAACAACCCGGTGGCTGCTGTTTTGGACTGGCTAGTTTTCTTGGCTTTACCTTTTTCTTTCTTCTCTAAAATAGCAAGTTGTATCTGCTTCTTCTCATACAGCACCTGTTTTGCCAATGGCGTAAGCGACAGCCTACCGCCTTCCCTAAAATTAATGGAAAGCACACCTTGGTTCAACAACTGAATTATATATTGCTGTAAATCTTGCCAAGACACTTCTTTTACGGCACCGTACGTTTTTATATGCTGATACCCTTTTTCCATCACTTGGGCATTTTGCGCACCGCGAAGTACATCTACCAACATACCCATCGCTTCTTTTTCCTTTAAACGCGCTACTCCGGAGCAGATTTTTTGTGTAAGCACGGTAGCATCAAAATATTTGGGAGGCCGGTTACAGATATCACAATTGCCACAATTCTGGGTCATGTGCTCCCCAAAATAGTTGAGCAAAGCAATCCGCCGGCAACTTAAAGCTTCGGCAAATTGCTGCATGCGCTCTAACTTGGCATACTCCACATCTGCATTTTCGCTGGTATTGATGAACCTTCGCAATTGTGCTACATCGGCAAAACTATAAAAAAGCAAAGCTTGTGCAGGCAGGCTATCCCGACCTCCACGACCTATTTCTTGATAATAGCCCTCTATATTTTTCGGCAAGTTATAATGGATGACCCAACGTACGTTACTCTTATCTATTCCCATTCCAAAAGCAATGGTCGCTACAATTATGGGCACGCGGTCTGTAATAAAATCTTCTTGCACCTTGCTACGTTCATCCGCAGGAAGACCTGCGCTGTAGGCTTTCGCATTAAAACCGGAAGCCACAAGTTTATCCGCAATGGTCTGGGTACTTTTTCGGCTTAGGCAATAGATGATTCCGCTTTCATTAGGTCGCTCTGCTAGAAACTCCAAAATCTGGGTAATCCTATCCTGTGCCGGACGTACCTCCAAAGAAATATTGGGCCGATTGAAAGATGCCAGATGCCGCAACGCCTGTGGAATTCGTAACTGGTCTAAAATATCGTCCTGCGTTGTTTTATCCGCCGTAGCGGTCAATGCAATTATAGGCACCTGTGGAAAACGTTGTTTTAGACTCCCAAGTTGAGTATATGCAGGTCGAAAATCGTGACCCCAAGAAGAGATACAATGTGCCTCATCTATGGCAAAAAGGCTAATGGTTATTTCCAAAATAATATGTTGCAATAGCGCTAAACTCTCCGGTGCTACGTACAATAACTTCAGCTCACCCTTAAACAATTTGGTCTCTACCTCTTCTTTTTTTGAAGCTTCCAATGAACTATTAAAATAAGCTGCAGAAATACCATTTCCGGTCAAAGCATCTACTTGGTCTTTCATTAAAGCAATAAGCGGAGAAATTACGATAGCCGTACCTTCCATAGATAAGGCCGGAAGTTGAAAGCAAAGCGATTTTCCACCACCCGTAGGCATAATGGCCAGCACATCTTTTTTAGCAAGTACATCGCTAATAACGTTCCATTGGTTGGCCCGAAACGAATCGTAACCAAAATTTGTTTTTAAAAGAGGAAGTAGTTCTTGTTCTGTTGTAAGCGTCATGTAATACGTATAGAGATTCTTGCTCAAAAGAGCCGTTTTAGCAAACGAAGCGGACCGAAAGTAGCGTATGGCACCACTCCGTAAAGGCTTCGTTTGCAAAGAACGGCATATTCTATTTACCCAACATTAAAAGTTCGTTACAACGTACTTCTGTTATGTATCGTTTTTCACCCTCTTTGGTCTCATACGAGCGGTGGGTAAGTTTTCCCTCTACAGCTACCTGCTTTCCTTTGGTTAAATAATTTTCTACGATTTCTGCGGTCTTTCCCCAAGCTACCACATTGTGCCATTGGGTATCATCTACACGCTCTCCTTGTGCGTTTTTATAACTCTCTGTAGTAGCTATGGAAAACTTGGCAAGTTTATTACCATTGTCCATGTTTACAATTTCTGGGTCTTGACCCAAATTACCGATCAACTGTACTTTGTTTTTTAAGGCGTTCATTCTATTAGTTTTACGTTAAACAGTTTTACTATTGAACCACAATGATTCAACACTGCAAACATAGAACGAGCACCAAAATGTATTCGGTTACAAAACAATTGTTTTCGTTTGTAAACGTTTGAAAATGGATAAAAAACAATAGTAATACTTTAAAACACTGTATATATGTATGTTTTGGAGGATTTGTTTAAATTACGGCTAAAATAGAAATAAACGTACCTATGTACGTTTATACAATTGTTATCTGCAAGCTGAAAAAAATATGACAACTGAAGAATTTGTAAAAGCCTTTTACTGCGAGAAACAGGATTTTCTGAAAGAATATCTGTCGGACAATACTCAAACCGAAGCTGGAGAATTAATTAAAAAACTCAAATTGACCGCCAACCAAACCGAAATAATGGGAAAGGTTTTGGATTCTGCATTTACCGATATTTTCTACACAATATTACTTGGACTGGATGGGGCTGCTTCAATTGGTGGACATCAAGAAATTTATGAATTAAAAGATGAAAATGGTAACAAGTTCAGTGGAGAAATCGAAGGTTTTGCTTATGAATACTTTCATGAATCAAATTAAGAATGGAAGAAAGCAAAGCACATAATAAAATTGATATTTTTCAATCAGTAAAGTCAACCGCGATAAATGAACTAACTCCTGAACTGCTTGAAACTGGATTTGACTTATTAACGGAGTCAGAAATTTTAAAGGATATTCCAGTTTTTGGAATTGGTTTCAAGGGTTTTAGTCTTTATAAAAAAGTAACAGAATCTTTCTTCACAAAGAAACTTTTGAACTTCTTGTTTGAATTAAAAGAAATCCCCCAAACTAATAGGGAAGAGTTTATTTCTCAACTAGAATCCAAAAATGAGACTAAAAAAGCCGGTAGGAATATTTTAGTGTCACTAACCAGATTAGGAGATGAAGAAAAAGCAACTATAATGGGCAAGTTATTTAAAAACACCATTTTAGGCAACATGGGATTTAGTGATTTCAATCGCTTAACCCACATAATAGATGGTGCATATATTGAGGACTTAAAAGCGTTACAGGACAACTATATATTAGGAGGAATAAGTGATGATGTAAAAATAAATTTACATCAAATTGGACTTGTAAAACAATCATTATCTGATATAAAAAGGCAAAAAAAACTAAATATCAGACTAGGTGGAACTGGAGAGGATGTACAACCTAAATTTGAATACAGAGTTAATCAAATTGGTTCAATTTTGATTGAAAATGGATTTGACAAAGATAGCCCACAGAAATAAAGCCAGCAGATAACAAAACCTATAAACAATACGGACTTCGGGCTTAATCGCAGGGTTTGCGTATTTTTATAATGACCGCAAAATCTTTGGGATTTTGCTTAAAACAAGGAAAAGAAAAAACAAAACCAAAAGATTTGGCTATGTACGAGGCGGAAAGCAAACGCTAGTTTGCTCCCGTACTGTTCATAGCTAAACCGTTGTGCTTCATTATGACCCGTCCTGAAATATGTATACAAAAAACAACCGTGAATTATTAACTTCAAAAAATATGATGATAAAAAAAATAATTACTATGCTTCTTTTTTCATTTATTTTAAGTTGCGGACAAAAATCAGAACCAAAAGAAATATTATTTGTTTGTACACATGGAGCTGCAAGAAGCCCAATAGCAGCTGCGTATTTCAATAAAATGGTAAAGGAACAAAATTTAAACTATCATGCTGTTTTTAAAGGAACTGAGCCGGATAGTATATTGACTATCGAAACGATAAAAGGGCTTACAAAAGACGAGTTCAAAATACAGAATTGGAAACCAGAATTGGTATCTGAAAATAATATTAGAGAAGCCGATAGAATAATAACTTTTGATTTGGAACTCCCTTCAAAAGGAATTTCCAATAATATAGAACAATGGAATGGCACACCTTCAATTAGTAAGGATTATAATGCGGCCAGAGATGTCATAAAAGAAAAAGTAGAACAATTGGTAGCTTCACTTCCAAAAAATTAAGGAGTAAGGAGTAAAAAATAACGAAAGCACAACACAACCTATAAACAATACGGGCTTAGGGTTTAAACGCCAAGGTCTATGTATCTTTATAATGTCGCTAAATCTTATGGATTTAGCTTTGGACAAGAAAAAATAAAACTAAACAATAAGCTTTAGCTTCGTGCGCAGACGGAAACGAAAAGTTTCCTTGCCTCCGCACTACGCTTAGCCTAGACGTTAGCATTAATTATGCTCAAAAAATGAACAACGAAACAATCAGACAAAATTTAGTCAATAAAAGAGACAGCTACTTATCTACTCTTGAGTCAAATTCAAATCTAGACAAACTTCTAAAAACTATTCTCTTAAATTTAAAAGCATTCAATTTTAAAGATTACAAACGGAAATTGGAGATTGAAATTCTTAAAAATCTAAATGACTGGTGGTCCAATTCTGAAAAAGGAATAAAAAAAGAAGAAGAATTATATGCAATCCTTTTCGAGTATGATTACTTTTTTCAAAAGAATGTAGAAGCTGCGGCTTATGGTATTGGCGAATGGAGAGACTTCCAAGTTAAGTTTGAAAAGTTCGATATGGGATTCGATTATGACTTCACAACAGATTTTTATGCGTGCCCAGGTATCGGACTAAATTTTTTCGATAGTCTTGAAAGTTTAAATCATGATGACCTACCTAAAGAATATACAAACGACCATATAGACTTTGATGGACTTAAAGATGGAGATATCATAGAAATGGATGAATTCAATGATATCGAATCCATCGATGGATATGATGAAATAATCGAACTACATAAGTGCAAAGGAATGATTGCAATTCATGATGTTCTAGTAAAAATGGATAAGAATAATGGATTTGAATCACTTAACTATAAAGATAATTTCATGTTTATAATTGATGAACATGATTCTGGAGAAGTCTATCCTTTGCTTGTGAAAAAAAAATAACTAATGCTAACAAAACCTTTAAACGATACGAGTTTCGGGCTTAGCTGGATGGTTTGCGTATTTTTATGAAGTCCGAAAAATCTTTTGGATTTTGCTATGTAAGTAGCGAAAAGCAAACGTTGGTTTGCCGCAGTAATTTTAATAATTTAGGTGTTGTAAGTAATCATTGTATCTAATAAACAATGAATGAGACAGTAGAGAAATTTAGTTTATTTTTTAAAAAAGATTTTAAAAAAAAGTTTATTTGCTTTTTTACCATACCCTTCTTAGCTAGTGTTATATTTTTAGTAGATTTTTTTCTTTTACCAGAAACAAATACAAGTGATATTATAACTCATATAAGCATTATAAAAATCCCTTCAAATGTAGGGGGTACATCGGTTAGGGTTAGTAAAGTTTCAGGTTACAGATATATTACAGAAACAAACCTCAAATTTTCTACTTTAAATACAAGAATAAAATCTTCAGAAATTAAATTAAGGGTAACTCCACTTTTTAAAACGGTCAAAGCAGTTAGTAGTACCTCTAAACAGAAAATAGTTCTTGCATCTGGCTTTAGCGGCTTAAATCAAGTGTTATTTGTTTTGTGTAATGGATTTATCCTTGTTTCAATTATTTATATCCTACTAACAAAACATATAACTGAAAATGCTAGACTCAACTTACTTTTTTCAAATACTTTCATCCTAGCCGTTTGGATATATGCTCTGATTTTATATTAACCTGCCTAATCTACCTTACCTAACCATTTTTTTGAGCGTTTTGATGTTTCTTTAGATTATGTAATAGGCACAAAGCCTAAACGCAATGCCCACTTTAGGGCTATATTGAAAGGTCTGCGTATATTTATAATGTCGCCAAATCTTATTGATTAAGCTTTGGACTAGAAAAAATAGAACTAAAAATACCCATTACCTCTTCTATACGCTTAGCTAAACTTTTATTTACTATGCTAAAACAACAATGCGCTAAATGGAAATAGACCAGATTCTTAATAACATATACCCTTTACCTGAGTCTTCAAAATCAGTAATAAAAAAGTACATTTCGGAAATAAGCTATCCTAAAGGGCACATTCTACTGAGAGCTGAAAAAATTGAAACAAGCATTTATTTTATCAAAAAAGGAATTGTTCGTGCCTATGCTAATTCTGCCGATAATGAAATAACATTTTTCTTCGGAAAAGAAGGAGATACCGTTATCTCCATGAAAAGTTATGTTGCAAATGAGAAAGGATACGAAGATATTGAGCTATTAGAAAACTGTGATTTATACGAACTGAAAACCCAAAACTTACAGCAACTTTTTGAGAAAGACATAGCTATAGCAAATTGGGGACGAAAGTTTGCCGAGCAAGAACTTATTAAAACAGAAGAACGACTTATTTTCCGGGAATTCCGGACAGCTAAAGAACGCTATATAGAGCTTTTAACCAATAACGCGGACTTAATTAAACGTGTTCAATTAGGCCACATCGCCTCTTATTTGGGCATAACTCAAGTAAGTTTAAGCAGAATAAGAGCAGAAGTAAAATAGGTTCGTATTTTTTATCATTTGTAAAATTTTCCTTTGACCTCATTTCTCAACTTTGCAAAAAAAAAGTTATGAATTGGATTATTTTGGTTATTGCAGGTTTATTTGAAGTAGCATTTGCATTTTGTTTGGGCAAAGCAAAAGAAACCACCGGAAATGAGATGTATTTATGGTATTTGGGGTTTCTTATCACCTGTAGCATTAGTATGATTCTTTTAATTAAGGCAACGCAAGCATTACCTATAGGAACCGCTTATGCTGTGTGGACAGGAGTTGGTGCCGTAGGAACCGTTTTAGTGGGCATAGTCGTGTTTAAAGAACCCGCAACATTTTTAAGATTGCTTTTTATCTCTACATTAATCTGCTCAATTGTTGGGTTAAAAGTAGTATCTCACTAAAATAGAGAAAGTCACCAACACATAGCTTGTAAAAATAGTCCAAGTCCTTTGCTACCAAAAAAATTGCGCGTTTTCTAAAAGTCGCCAAAATTTAGTATCTTTTTTAAGCGCTAGTTTTCATACGCAATTCTTCTCAGTTTTTTAATTAGGTTATATTTGCTATATTAAGTGTATAAAACACTCTTATACTTGCTGTCATAAAACTAACTTTTAGAAGATGTCATTTTTTAAATTAAATATTAGATTACTTACCCTCCTTATTTTTGTTCCTCTCTTTTTATCCAGTCAGGAAAAGAATGACACAAAACCCAACGTACTATTTATTGCAGTAGACGACCTCACCACTAGTTTAGCTTCTTATGGTGATCCTTTAGCCAAGACACCAAACTTTGACCGGCTAGCCAAGATGGGAGTTCAATTTAATAAAGCATATTGCCAGATTCCACTTTGCAACCCTTCCAGAGCTTCGGTCATGACCGGTTTAAGACCAGATGCAATAAAGGTTTATGATCTTGATGCGCACTTTAGAGATGAAGTTCCCAATGTTACTACCCTCCCCCAACTTTTTAAAGACCAAGGGTATTGGGTTGGAAGAGTAGGAAAGTTATATCATTACAATGTTCCAGCAGCTATTGGCACAAATGGTCATGATGACCCTGCTTCTTGGCACGAAGTTTTTAATCCTAAAGGACGGGATAAAGACGAGGAACATCTTATTACAAATGCAGAGCCTCACCGTAAGATAAGTGCCGCCTTGAGTTGGCTGAAAGCCGAAGGTGAAGATAGCGAGCAGACAGATGGTATGGTTACTACGGAAGCCATTAAACAAATTGAAAAACATAAAGAGAATCCGTTTTTTCTTGGTGTCGGTTTTTTCAGGCCCCACACTCCTTATATCGCACCTAAAAAGTATTTTGACCTCTATCCTATAGATTCCATAAGTATCCCATACGCACCTGAAAATGACAGAGCTGACATCCCCTATGCTGCTCTTGCCCATAATTGTAAAGTAGCCCACTACGGCTTACCAGAATCTGTCTGTTTGGAGGCTAAACAGGCCTATTATGCCACAGTTTCTTTTATAGATGCCCAAGTAGGACTATTATTGGATGCATTGGAAGACAACCAGTTAATGGACAATACTATTATTGTCCTATGGAGTGATCACGGTTATCATTTAGGAGAACACCAAGGTATCTGGCAAAAGCGCTGCCTATTTGAAGAATCATCTAAAGCGCCCTTACTTATCTATGCGCCTGGTGCAGCAGGTAATGGCATCAAGTCTGATCAAGTTGTAGAATTTATTGATATCTACCCAACAGTAGCCAAGTTGTGCAATATAAACCCTCCAAATGAACAGCCCGGAAAGAATCTAATGCCCTTATTAAATGACCCCCTCCTGAATTGGGAAGGCCACGCCTATACGCAAGTTCTTAGACCAGGCAATGGAAACCCTGTTATGGGTAGAAGTGTACGTACCAACAAATGGCGCTACACAGATTGGAACGAAGGCAAAGAAGGCGAGGAATTGTATGATCAAATAAAAGACCCAAAAGAGTTTAACAATTTAGAAAGTGACCCCAATTACCAGCAAATAAAGGCTGAACTCAAAACACTTTTAGAAGAAAATGTAAGCGGACAAGTACCAACCACTCCTTTTAATCCTGATAGGCTTTAACAGTAATAGGCAACCTCTCATAAAAACTAGAACTGCTCAGCACAAGAAAAACTACGCTTGATTACTAAAAGAAATTGCTTAACCCTTTAAAGGTTTAGGAAGATACTTTATACGTATAATTCTTACTTTTTTTCCTACAAATATTGGCGATATGTATGATTTGATTAAATTAGTAGCAAATGAAAAATAGTTGGAAACTAATTTAATTATGGATTCAAACAATAACATAAAGCCAGTACCAGTCTTTTCAGGTACACACTGGGAAGCCGGAATGATTAAAAATCTTTTGGAAAACGAGCAAATTGAGTCCTATGTGAAAGACGGAATTATGGCAAGTCTAAATACATTTTCTTCGTTACCTGGCGGTGCTATTCAAGTAAAAGTTATGGTTTCAAACAATGATCTAGATAAATCCTTGAAGGTTATTAATGAATATAAAAAGAATATAAAGGAAGAAAAATAACTAAATTCTCCTGTAGGTCTTTAAACTAAATACACATAATGCTTAGCAACAGTAACCTTTGCTCACGCCATTAATTAAGCATAAAATAACTTAGAAAAAATTGTTTCTATATTTGTACTAATGAAGAAAGCTTGCAAAATAAATAAAGTATATACCATCTTGTCTGTTTTTGGACTTGTGTTGTTGCTTTTTCTTTCCCCTTGCAAGACCCGGAACTTTATTCAGGCGGAGTTAGGTGTTATTCAAACCAAGGTTTTAAATAAGAGTCAATCTACTGTTTCCCAATTAGATTGCCCGTCTTTTGAGGTTTCAGAAATTATACAAACTGTCTCAAAACCATCTTTTCACCAACCTAACATTTTAACACCAGAAGTTTATCATTTTAGGTTTGCTTTTAATTGGCTTAGGCACTACCCTATTCCTACTTCTTCAAAAGAACAATTGGTTTCTGATGTACCTCTATACATTTTGTACCAAAATCTTAAAGTGTATTCGTAATTGGCCTTCCAAAGAAAAAAACTTAAAGCCGTTTCTATTTCTACGCTACAGCAATTACGTATATCAAAAATAAAATTTTAAAGAAAAACATTTGATGTCGGCTACATGTTCGTGGCTGTAGTACGTATTGTACGTAGTTCCATTTTTATAGGCGCAAATATTCACTGTATTATATTAAAAAACAGTGATCGGGCTAAAAAATGTACTTAGGACTTTGCAACCCATATTCTTTGCACACCCTTGTTCTAGAAGCGCATTTTATTTCCTATAAGCTTGACAGTTCTCTTTGGACAAATTACAACTTTGAGGCAACTTTAAGAAGTTTGCCCTATTTGATAGACTTCTGTTTTTCAAAATTATTTCAATCTTAAAAATTCATAAGCAATGAAAAAATATATCATTTTCACAATCACAGTATTGGTATTACTATGTGGAACATTCCAGTTACAAGCTCAAGATATTAATCTAAAAAAGAACAATTATTTAGTGCTTTCCAAAAACATTCAACAACTTAAACCTGTATTACTGACCGTCAACGAACTGGCAAAAGAAGACGGCAAAAAATATGGAGATTTTTATATGATCATATGCGGCAAAACTATTAATGATATTGCAGATAATCCCAATTTTACCGAGCTTTTAGAAAAGGCAAAGGCCCAGAATGTAAAAGTTTTTGTCTGTGGAATTTCCCTTTCAAAATTTAATGTAAATACAGATACACTGCCAAGTAATCTAGAAGTAACACCCAATGGCATCTTATACGGTTTTCAGCTTACCAAGCAAGGTTTCATAACACTTACAATTTAACGAATTATGAAAACTGTACATATAAAGAACGATGCAGGGCTTTTAGCTCTAGCACTACGATTGGTAGTTGGCTGGACTTATTTTTCAGCATTTTGGAGAAGAACTGTTTTAGCGGACAAACTTGATCCTGAGATGACCGGATACATAGGAGAAAAGTTCAACGCTTTTTTACCCAATGCTTTGGGCATTAAACCTATCATTCAATATTTAGTTGAAAACCCAGATATGCTTTGGATAAATATGGTAATATTTACCATTATTGAAGGAATCGTGGGTCTATTCATAATGTTCGGTCTATTTACGCGATTAATGAGCATAGGTGTATTTGGCCTGGCCATGGGTATTCTTCTTGGTTCTGGGTGGATAGGGACAACTTGTTTGGATGAATGGCAAATTGGCGTATTAGGAATAGCTACAGGTTTTGTCTTATTCTTAACTGGAAGCGACAAATATTCAATTGATAATTACTTAATAAAACACAATTTTGCCATTACCAAAAAGAAATGGTTCAGTTGGTTTGGCTCAGGTGTTTTACCAATTAAGGAAAGTATTTTTCCTAGAGCTGTTTTATTGGGTTCCCTGCTGATTTTTGGCATGACGTTAATGACCAATCAAGTTTTTCACGGAGGACTTTGGGGAACACTCCACAACAAATCCGTAAAGCCAAAACTTGAAATTACCGAAGGAGAAATTAAAAATAACTCACTTACTTTTGACGTCTTCAGAACCGAAGGTGTAGATGTATATGGTGCTTGGATTATAGGTATGGAGCTCGTTGACGAAAAAAACAATACTATTGTAACCTACGGGCAAAACGATTTGGCTTCTTTATCTAAGAACAACATTACTAATTATTACGTTTCTAAGATAAAGCCTGGGAAGCATAGTTTAATCGTACCTCTAGGAGCTAAGGCAAATATTAAACTAGAAAGCAATGCTTTAACAAGCTTGCCAATGGGAGTGTATTCCCTAATAATTACCGACATTAGTGGTGCCAATTGGAAACATAAAATTATCAAACAATAAAAGATTACCAAGTCTAAAATCAAAAGCGGTTCAGGTGTAAACTAGAACCGTTTTTGTATTTTACAATACCATAGATTGATAATTTAAAATTCTTTGCATTTTGTTCTCAACCATTTCAATATCTGTACACCCTGCGAGATCAGGGTTTAATCATAAGGTTTATGCATAATACGGGAAAGACAACTATGATAAAGAAGTTTAACTTACATATAGCTCAATCAGAACTAGATGATTTAAAAGAACGGATTAGAAAAGTTAGGTGGCCAGATGAAATTGAAAATTCTAATTGGCAATTTGGGACAAGCTTAAGTTACCTTAAAGAACTCTCTAATTATTGGGAGCAGAATTTTGACTGGAGAAAGGTTGAGAATACCATAAACTCCATTCCAAATTTTATTACTGAAGTGGATCATCATAAAATTCATTTTTTGCATATTAAAAGTGAAAATAAAAATGCTATTCCTCTTTTAATTACACATGGTTGGCCAGGTTCTTTCTTGGAAATGCTTAAAATCATTCCCCTATTAACAAGTTCAAAAGAAGTTTCCTTTGATTTGGTCATCCCTTCTATTATTGGATTCGGTTTTTCAGAAAAAAGCATAAAAGGTGGTGTTGATTATAGTTTTGTAGCGGACTTATGGCACAAACTTATGATTAGCCTTGATTATCAAAAATATGGGCTTCAAGGCGGAGATTTGGGTGCTGGCATTAGCATAAGATTAGCTCAACAACACCCCAAGAGTATCATCGGGTTACATTTAAATTATATATCGGATTCCTATCAACCCTATTTGACCGAAGATATCGATAATGAAACCCAACAGTACAAAACGTATTTAAAAAGCTGGAACGAAAAGGAAGCTGCGTATGCCCTAATTCAAAGCACAAAACCTTTGTCCTTGGCTTATGGCCTGAACGATTCTCCTATTGGACTTTGCGCGTGGATAATTGAAAAATTCAATGCTTGGAGCGATAACAATGGGAATATTGAAAATAGTTTTACAAAAGATGAATTGCTTGCCAACGTAAGCCTCTATTGGTTTACGCAAACCATTCATTCTTCCATTCGGATATATCATGAAACAAGCTTAAAGCCATTGGTGTTTAAGGAAAACGATTTTGTGCATCTTCCCGTGGGTTTTGCAAATTTCCCAAAGGAAATACCCGTGCCCCCAAGAAAATATATTGAAAAAGGATTTAATATTGTTCGTTGGACAGAGATGCCTAAAGGTGGCCATTTTGCTGCTTTTGAAGAGCCCGAACTTTTATCGGCTGATGTAACAGCATTCTTTAAAAAAATAATTGGGAGTTAAAATATAGTGTGATTATTATAACGAACATTAGTCCAAAGCCCTCTGTTCTATCTGCATAATAATGCTGTTCAAAAGAGTTAATAATTAAGCTATTGAAGAAATTACACCATTACATGGTTCCCAGTAAGGATAGTTCAAGAAGCAGTATAGGAATGCTAAAAAATAGTTTCGTTTTATTAATTTAGTCTCAAAATATAAAGCCTACAAAACCTCACTTTATTACCTATCCAAAATAGAATATTCCTAATGATAAATCACTTGTTAATAGCGAACATAGACGAAAAAGGCCTTCTTTCCAAATCGGAACAAGAGGAGTTCTGTTCCTACTTTCAACCTAAATCTATTTCAAAAAAGGAGTTTCTTTTGGAGCAAGGCAAAGTCTGTAAATTTGAGGGGTTTGTTCTAGAAGGTTGTTTTAGAATCTTTACAATAGATACAAAAGGAAATGAAAATACGATATACATTGCTGCTAGAAACTGGTGGCTGATGGATATAGATAGTTTCATGAACCATGAACCATCGGCCTTAAATATAAAAGCTTTAGAAGATAGTAAAGTGCTTATTATTTCTGAAAAAGATAAGGCTGCACTTTATAAATCCATCCCAAAAACAGAAAAACTGTTTAGGATAATGTTTCAAAAATCTATTGTTGCCTGGCAACGTAGGCTCGTTAGAAACCACAGCCTAACCGCTAAAGAGCGATACTCCCATTTTACAAAAAGCTACCCTGATATTGCCTCTAAACTAACGGATAGGCAAACTTCTAGCTATCTAGGTATTACGCATGAATTCTTAAGTAAAATTAAAAAACAGTCTTGATTTCATTAAAATTTGAATCAAGTTGAACTTGTTCAACTCTTTTCTCGGTCTAGTTTATAATTTTTGCAACATAACATTATAAATAAGAACGATGTCCTTACGCAAGCAAATAAAAACTTTGGTATCTGCAATTACTCTAATGGCAGTATCTTTCACAGCACAAGCACAAATAACCAATGATCTTACGCATGACGAAGCGTTGAAAGCCCTTATGGCCGCGAAGAAAAATGCGGAAGCTTCAGAGGTGTTGGTAAATATTGCCGTGGTAGATGCCGGTGCCAATCTAAAGGCTTTTATTCGCATGGATGAATCCTACTTGGGAAGTATTGACGTAGCTATTAAGAAAGCCAAAACGGCAAGATATTTTAATATGGATACTGGGGAATTGGGAGAATTAACACAACCCGGAGGTATAATTTATAATATTGAACATTCTAATGATGGTTTAATAACTTTTCCCGGGGGAATTCCCATTAAAAACAAAGAGGGTAAAATTATAGGAGCCATTGGTGTTAGTGGTGGTACTATAGAACAAGACCGCGCCATTGCCATTGCAGGAGCAACATCAATTATAGAGTAACACATTAGATTTCAAAAAAAACAAAGATTATGAATAGCTTAAAAGGTTACTTTTTACTAAGTATAATATTACTATCGCAAATAGGTGTTGCGCAAGTTTCAGATGATTTAATGCTGTACAGAAAAGATTTTAAAAGCATATCCGGAAAAAATACGGTTTCTGTTACGAGCTATAATAAAGGAGGTTCTAACTATGTATTTGCTGGTGGCGCAGGTAAAATAGACGTGTATAGTTTAGACAAGGAGGGACAGTTAAATCCTATTAGCAACCACGAACTTCATAAAAAGAAAGGGCCTGCTAGAGGTATGGTCGCAGATCATATTAATGGTACGGATTTCTTATTTGTAGCCAATAAACACGGTAATGTTATTGAAACCTTTAAAATTTTGGATTCAGGTTCTCTTGAACGTACCTCCTTGGTTGAAGATACGGAAGAAACCCACCTTGGCACCGCCATTACTTTGCAGGTGGTTCATATGAAACAATCTTCTTACCTCTTTGTTGGTGGCTTAGAAAATACACCGGGCTTAAGTTGTTTTAAAATAGAGGATGATGGCAAACTAACCCATGTTCAGTCTATGAAAGATGACGAGAACATACATACAGATGGTATTATAGGGATGTTCATTCACAAAATTAAAGGAAAGACCTTTTTATACACAGGCGGTTTCCAAGACAATGGCGTTAGTAGCTTTAGAGTGTATGAGAATGGGACTTTTAAAAACATAAATAATATAAGCGATAATACTACGGACCGCTATTTAACCGGGGCCTACCCTGTAACTGGTGTAACGTTGGGCAATACTAAGTATGTTGTTGTTGGTCATCGCCATCATAAATATTACGACGCTACTACCAACTTTATAAAAAGGAAAGATTTTACTTATCATGGTGATGGTGTTAGTGTGTTTAAAGTGAATAAAAAGGGCGCTTTAGTTCCCCATTTTGTTTTAAAAGATGATGAAAACACTAAACTATCCGGACAAACACGTATTGAAGTAGTTTCCACAAATGCTACCGAAGCCGTTCTTGCGGTTGGTACTAGAGATGATGCCAGTATACAATTGGTGAAATTGAACGAAGAAGGAATCTTGAGTCCCATAAACTATTTAGAAACGGGCTTTTCTATCTATTACGGTTTACGTTCTCATAAAATTGACGGTCAAGATTTTCTTATTGCGGGTTCTAATCAGTTCGATTTTAATAAGGTCGTAACTTATAAAGTTTCGCCCAAAATCAATAGAGAAGGCCAAGTACTTAGGCATATAGTAAACTTAAAATATAAAGAAGATGCCACGAAAGAGCAGGTAAGCGAAGCGGAAAAGGCCTTTATAAACCTAAAAAACGATATTCCGGAAATTCAAAATTTAGAATGGGGAATCAATGATAGTGAGGAAGGTGCCAGTAAGGGGTTTACACATACTTTTACGTTAACTTTTAATAACGAACACGGTAGGGAAATATACTTGTTCCATAAGGCACATTTAGACTTAGTAAGCAAAATAGGACCAATTATAGCAGATGTTTTGGTAATGGATTATTGGACAACTATTAAATAACTCAAACTAATTTCATGAACAATCTTAAGAACAAAAAAGCCATCATAACCGGAGGTGGCAGAGGATTGGGAAAAGCGACCGCCATTGCTTTTGCCAAAGAGGGAATTGATATTGCCATTACGGGTAGAAATGAAGATACCTTAAAAGAAACCGTTTTAGAAATTGAAGCATTGGGTGTTAGAGCTACTTATGCGGTATTCGATGTTGGTAATTATGAGAACGTTAAAACAAGTATTAAAAATGTCATAGACACTTTAGGCGGCGTAGATATTTTGGTTAATAATGCGGGCATAGGAGGCTTTGGTTCATTTAATGACATGCCGGTTGAACAATGGTCTCAAATTATACAAACCAATCTTATGGGCATGTATCATGTGACCAAGGAAGTTTTACCGTCTTTAATTGCTAAGAATGAAGGCGATATTATTAATGTGTCTTCTACAGCAGGATTAAATGGAAATGCAACTACATCGGCATATTCAGCATCAAAATTTGCAGTTATCGGCATGTCCGAATCATTGATGAAGGAAGTACGTAAAAATAATATTAGGGTTGTTACATTGACCCCAAGCACCATAGAATCAGATATGTCAATTGAAGCAGGTATTGCAGAAAAGGGTTCTGCAGATAGCGTATTACAACCCGAAGATTTTGCGGAATTAATTGTTGCAGGTCTAAAATTACCAAGAAGGGCAATGCTCAAGAGTGCTGCCTTATGGTCTACAAATCCATAACATAACAATTGTTAGGTAGTAGTCATGTATAAAAAAACAGTCCACTGATTTTAAAATCAGTGGACTGTTTAGTTTTCAAGAAGCCTAAAGCTGCATTTTAAAGTTAATAGGTATGCTATAAGGCACTTTTACATTCATACCCCTTTGTGTACCAGGCTTCATTTTTGGAAGTGCAGCTACAATACGTGAAGCTTCACTCTCTAAATTAGCATCCGGTCCTCTTGTTTTAATACCGGTAATGTAACCTTTTTGGTCAATAACGAAATATACGAATACCTTACCCTGTATGTTTAGTTCTAATGCAGTTGCAGGATATTGAAACTCTTTCTTAACGTGCTCCTGAATTTTTTGTTGAAAACATGCTTTCTTCTCATCATTAGTTTTCATGTTTTCGCAACCTGGAAATACAGGTACGTTTTCAATAACAGCAAAAGGGACTGTTATTTCTTCTTCTTCTTCAGCAACCTCAACTTCATTAACGGCAATTTCTTTTTCTATTACCGTTTCTTGGTTGATTTCGCTACTCTCAATAATAGTTTCTTCAACTTCAGCAGCATCTTCTACAATCTCTATGATTTCAGGTGCTGATGGAGGAGGTGGAGGCGGCGGCGTATTAAAGGCTTTCGTAATAGGTACATCTTCCTGTAAATCTTCTTGCACATCCAATAATTGTACAAATTCATCTACAGTATCATATGTTTTATACTCCAATGCTCTCCATACGATTAAAAGAGCAATGGTTAGGCCTATTACAAAATACAGGCCACTATTTCGGTTCAAATCTGCTTGTGGGTTTTTTTTGACTTCCATAACTGTTGATTTAATACATTAAAAGTAAGCTACTTACAATGAGAATTAAATGACTTTTGTCATGTTCCTGAAAATTATAGAAAAAGAAGAGCAAAATTCCAATTGGGCTTTTGCTCTTCTTATCTTACTTTCTACCTTATTTAGCTCAAATAGGCAGTTAGCATCCAAATCAATTTCTCCTGACTTGAAATTAAATCGCTCATTAAAGCACCTGTTCCTTCATCTTTATTTTTAGAAGCAATTTCCAAAATATCTCTTTCCTGAATCAATAGCTCATTTAAGTTTCCTAATATAGAACGTACTGCCATATCTCCGTCAGATATATTCTTGGTAATTCTAATGGTTTTATTTTCTAGGTAGTCATCAAAAGAATGCAATGGCTTTTCCCCTAACGATAAAATGCGTTCTGCGATTTCGTCAACAATCTCATTGGTATCATTATATAGTTCTTCAAACTTCTCATGTAACATAAAAAACCTTCGTCCTTTTACATTCCAATGTAAACCCCTTAAGTTCATATAGTAAATTTGAAAATCCGCTAGAAGGAAATTAAGTTTTCCCGAGATTTCTTTTCTATAATCTTGCTCTAACCCTACTTTTAATTCTAAAGTTTCCATAATTGCTTTGTTTTAATTTATGAAGTAAAAGTACCTGTAACCACCACGGTGTAGAGCAACTTATGTTACACTGACCATTGGGATTACTTATATAGGTATCAGAAAATCTTGGAGTAACCTTAATAACTATTTCGAATAAATTTTAAAAGCCATAAATAATACTCGTTTTAAGAGCTGTTTTCTTTTTTAAGGGTATGGAAATTTTCAAATTTTGCAAAAGTACATTGGTAATACAAAAAGGACAGTATCTTATTTGTGCTTCATATTAAAAGGCTGTACTTTTTTACGATCTTAAGGCTGCATTACCAAACAAAAGTTCATTTTGAATCAGCCATTTCTTTACAAACGTCTAACAAATGATGTTTGAACATCGGCCAAAAGCATTATGATAACCCATAACCGACCTTCATGAAAAAACGCGACTTTCTAAAAAACTTATCTCTGGTGGCCCTGGCAACCCCGTTTTACGGAAGCGCCTTGGCATCCCATGCGGAGAAAGCCTCAAAAATTCCAGCACATAAATTAGCTTCCGATGAAGAGTTCTGGCTAAATGTGCGTCAGGATTATAAACTGAAACCAGACTACATCAATTTAGAAAGCGGATATTACAACATCATACCTACACCTACTCTAGAAGCTTTACACAAAAATATAGATATGGTGAACTACGAAGGTTCTTTTTATATGAGAACCGTACAGTGGGCCAATAAAAAACGGATGTCCGAGAAAGTGGCCAATATTATAGGGGCGAGAAAAGAGAACATCATAATTACGAGGAACGCCACGGAATCTTTGGATATGGTCATTAAAGGAATGGACTGGAAAGCAGGAGACGAAGCAGTCTATGCCATACAGGACTATGGGGCCATGAAACTTATGTTCCAGCAAGTTGCCGAAAGATTTGGAGTCGTAAACAAAGAAGTATCGGTACCCAATCATCCTAAGACGGATGAAGAAATAGTAGCATTATACGAAAAAGCCATTACAGATAAAACCAAGTTGTTAATGGTCTGTCATATGATTAATATAACAGGACACATACTCCCAATAAAGAAAATTTGCCAAATGGCACATAGTAAAGGGGTGAAGGTCATGGTTGACGGTGCACACTGCATTGGTCATTTTCAATTTGATATTACGGATTTAGAATGTGACTTCTACGGTTCAAGTCTCCACAAATGGTTGGCGGTACCATTGGGCACAGGACTTCTATACGTTGCAGATGAACATGTAGATACGCTCTGGCCAATTTTTGCAGAGCACAAAACAGAACCTGGCGACATCGCTAGATTAAATCATACAGGTACAATTCCCGTATATCACGACTTGACCATAGAAAATGCGGTAGACTATTATGAACTGTTAGGTGGTAAAAGAAAAGAAGCCAGATTACGCTATTTACAGGAGTACTGGACAGGTAAAGTAAGAAACGAGCCAAAGATTATCATCAACACACCTAAAGAGTCTCACAGAGCCTGTGGCATCGCAAACGTAGGAATCGAAGGAATAGAACCTACCGATCTGGCAAAAAAACTGCTAGATGAGTACGCTATCTTTACGGTGGGCATTAACTACGCCAATGTGCAAGGGTGTAGAATTACACCCAATGTATTTACCACTACCAAGGAGTTAGACACCTTTGTTAATGCGTTAAAAGAAATGGCGAGCTAATGAGTTTAATAAAACATTTTACTAAAAACGATATTTTTTAGATACAGTTCGTAACGTAATCACTAATTTTCAGCAATATAAAACCAGCTAGAAAAGATATATTTTGCGTAAAGAAATTGATATAAAAACATGGTACAGAAAAGACCATTTTGAGTTTTTTTCAAAATTTGACGAACCATTTTATGGCATAACCGCTAAAGTAGATTGTACAGAAACCTATCATACGGCAAAAGAAAAAGGTCATTCTTTCTTTTTGTCTTATTTACACAAATCTCTGGTTGCAGTAAACCGCACGGTTCAATTCAGATACCGGATTGTTGACGGTAAGTTATATGAATACGATACTGTTAATGCCTCACCCACCATAAACAGGGAAAACGGCACTTTTGGTTTTTCGCATTTAAAATATCGAGAAGATTTTGAGGAGTTTCTTGCCTTGGCCTTACCTGCTATTGAGAAAGTAAGGAATTCTAACCGACTCATGCCTGACGAATCCGGAGAGAATGTAATACATTGTTCCGCTATCCCATGGGTAGATTTTACATCTATCTCCCATGCCAGACATTATACTAGGCCGGATAGTTGCCCCAAAATTGCTTTTGGAAAAATGACTTCTGAAGGTGATAGATTGTTTATGCCGGTTTCAGTTCATGTGAATCATGCGCTAGTAGACGGTTATCATATTGGCCAGTTTATGGAAGAATTTCAGAAATTATTATAAGAATATAAATAAGGCTCGGGTTTAATTGTTTACGGATTGCATTATTCTTTCATCTTTTTAGCGCCATGAATCTGTTCTTTTTTCTCTTTCTTGAGACCATTAATTTTTAAATAAAAAAAGATGATAAGAGAAGGAACAGAAGTAAAATGGAAATGGGGCTCAGGCAGTGCCAAAGGAAAAGTTGAAAATACCTATGAAAAATCCGTGACACGGAAGATTGAGGGAAATGAAGTGACAAGAAACGGCTCAAAAGACGACAAAGCCCTATATATAAAACAAGAGGACGGAAGCAAAGTATTAAAACTTGAAAGCGAAGTAGAGCGTGCAGATTAATTTTACAATGCGAATAAACAGTTAAGGTTAGAATATAAAAATACGTTCTAGAAATTGCATCAAACTGCAAAATTCTGTTTATTCGCTTATGGATAAGCCTTTTATAACGGACCAAAAATACCTCTCACAAGATTTTACCAGTAGTAAATTAGCCAAGGGGGAATATGAAAATTGCATTTTTGAAGGCTGTAATTTTTCTGATAGCTATTTGGACAACCAGAATTTTATGGAATGTGAGTTTATAGATTGCAATCTTAGCAACGCAAATATCAGGCACACAACCTTTAAAGAAGTCACATTTTCCCACTGCAAAATGATGGGTCTTAAGTTTGAAGACTGTAATACCTTTTTAATTGATTTCAGTTTCATAAATTGTAACTTGGATTACTCTTCCTTCTATGGTCTAACACTTCCAAAACAACAGTTCGTTTCCTGTAAAATGATAGAAACCGATTTTACAGAAGCAAATCTCAAAAACGCCACTTTTGATGATTGTGATCTACAAGGTGCTATTTTCAGCCGGACTAACCTGGAAACGGCCAATTTTAAGACCGCTTTTAATTTTATTATAGACCCAGAAAAGAATACTCTTAAAAAAGCGAAGTTTACAAAAGAAGGTATTATTGGACTTCTAAAGAAATACGACCTAACTATAGGACCATAAACGAAATAATACGTTTACAAACGGATAAATCAGTATCTTACTGGGCACTAACCCAGTATTATGAAATCTCTTTTATACGTATCCCTACTCTTCTCATTAAGTATTAATGCTCAAAACACCGCTGCTTTTTCTGAGGGTTCCAGCTCTCCTGAGGGAAATTTATCTGATATTTCTTGGATGGAAGGCAACTGGTCCGGCGAAGCTTTTGGTGGAATTACAGAAGAAACTTGGGGACCTCCACAAGGGGGGTCTATGATGTTCTCTTTTAAATTGATATCTGAAGGAAAAGTGTCTTTTTATGAACTAGGTCATATTCGTGAAGTTGACGAAACCTTGGTATATGAACTCAAACATTTTCATGCCGATTTAAAAGGATGGGAAGAAAAAGACGAGGTTCAACAATTTAGATTAGTAAAAGTAGATGGAGACCGTGTTTATTTTGATGGGTTCACTTTTGAAAAAATAAGCGATGATGAAATTAATATCTATGCCGAAATGGAGAATGAGGATGGTTCCTCGGAAGAGGTAATCTTCAACTTTAAAAAATAAGAATTTGAAGAAAAAGTGTCTAGATTGCGGTACGGAAATAAAGGGTAGGGCAGACAAAAAATTCTGTTCTGACTATTGTAGGAACGCATATCATAACAATGCGAACAAAGACAGTAACAACCTTATCCGTAACACCAATAATAGACTTAGAAAGAATTATAGAATTTTAGATGGGTATACGCTAAAAGATGGCAAAACCACAACTACCAAGGCCAAACTGCAAAACAAAGGTTTTTATTTTGATTTTATAACCAGTCTATATACTACCAAAAAAGGTGCTGTCTACTTTTTTGTTTACGACCTTGGCTACTTACCCTTGGATAATGACGTTTATATGATCGTAAAACGCGAACAATAAATAAAGTCCACAAAAAAATGCTTCCCCTGTAGAAGGAAAGCATCTTAAATACTTTTTAAGTAATGCATTTGGGGTTAACGTGACATTACCAGCTATGACCTGTTAATTTTAGTGCGGCAATAACAATATCTTTCCGGCTTATCTGGCCAACTAAAATACCGTCTCTCATAACAGGAAGCCTTCTTCTGTTATGCTTATCAAAAATTCCTGCTGCATCAAAAATTGAGATATCATGGGGTATGGTCTCAACCTCTTTGGTCATAAACTTCTCTACACTTTTATCAAGTATAGGCTGATTAAAATAGCGGCTTTCGGAAATCTGCTTCATACAATCGGCCTCAGAGATAATACCTACCAAGAAACCATTGTCATCCATGACGGGGCCACCCGAGATATTATACTTCGTGAACTGCTCCATAACTTCCAGAATGGATTGCTCTGGTGTAAAAGTCACCAATTTCTTTGTCATGTAGTCAGATACCAATATGGGCGCGTCATATTCTTTCTTTACGTCTGCTTTTGCCCGTGGGCCTTGAAAACTCTTTATTCCCATATAATTTCGTTTTTAGTGCCTAGCGGCGGGTTAGGTTAATTACTAAAGATAGTAAATTATTTAATGGATAATTCATTTATTCGACGTATAACTATAGAAATTCTTACTATTTTCATGAAAAATGTATAGATATTCTTTTAATACCTTCCTCAACAAAACCGGTTTTCAATTAGAATACTACGTTTTAATTTGAGAACTTTATGCAATGAAAAGATTTCCCTCAACCATTTCCTTTCTACTCCTATTGGCCGCCATTTACTGGGGTTTTCATACTTCTATGCCAATTTATGAGGAAGATGTCTCAGCTCCCCAGACAACTTTCTCTACCGATCGTGCTCTAAAGCATGTTAAAGAAATTTCAAAAGAACCCCACGCTATAGGTTTCCCGGCACATAAAAAGGTTCAGCACTATATTGTTTCTGAATTAGAAAAGATGGGCCTGCAGACCTCATTACAAACAGGTTATTCCGTTGGAGACTGGGGAAACATGAGCAAGCCCGAAAATATCATAGCTAAAATAGAAGGCAGTGGTACGGGTAAGGCCCTTCTTCTATTATCTCATTATGATAGCCACCCCCATTCTTCATTGGGCGCGAGTGATGCCGGTAGTGGAGTGGCAACGGTTTTAGAAAGCGTAAGGGCTTTTTTGGGCAAAGAAAACAAGCCTAAAAACGACATCATCGTATTATTTACCGATGGAGAAGAATTAGGCCTTAACGGAGCCGACCTTTTTGTAAGCCAACATGAATGGGCAAAAGAAGTAGGCCTAATCCTAAATTTTGAAGCTCGTGGTAGCGGAGGACCAAGTTACACCTTTGTGGAAACCAACCGCGGAAACCAACAGCTCATAAGTGAATTTATAAAGGCCAATCCCAAGTATCCCATGGCCAACTCCCTGTACTATAGCATTTACAAAATGCTCCCCAATGATACGGACCTGACTGTTTTTAGGGAAGGAAGGGATATTCAAGGTTTTAACTTTGCATTTATTGATGACCATTTTGACTACCATACCGCTCAAGATACCTATGAACGCCTAGATAAAAAAACATTAGCGCACCAAGGCAGTTATTTAACTCCATTACTGGCGCATTTTAGTAAAGCTAATTTAAATGAACTGGTAAGCCCCAATGATTACGTATATTTTAATATGCCCGTATTTGGCGTTATCTCCTATCCGTTTGATTGGATTTGGCCAATGTTGGCGCTTGCGTCTATGTTGTTCGTTTGCATTCTAGCTTACGGATACAAAAAGAAAGCATTGACCACTAATGGGATTTTTATAGGTTTTGTGCCTTTGTTTCTATCCTTGATTATCAATGGTCTGCTCGGTTATTTTGGTTGGCCGGTATTAAAATGGCTTTACCCCGCATATAATGATATGCTACATGGTTTTACTTACAATGGTTACACCTATATCTTTGCATTCGTATGTCTTTCTATTGCTGTCTGTTTTGGTGTATATCACAAATTTAGAAAACAAGCAACTACAAATTTGGTTGTAGCTCCTTTGTTTTTATGGATAGTACTTTGTGCTATAATAGCCCAATATCTACCAGGCGCAAGTTTCTTTATTGTTCCCATATTCGCCCTTCTTGCATCTTGGTACGTTATCCTTAATCAAAAAGTGCCCCGCGTACTCCTAATGGTCTTTTTAGGTTTACCTGCTATATGGTTATATGCACCGCTCGTTAAAGGGTTTCCTGTAGGGTTAGGCCTCAAAATGTTGTTAGGCTGTACTCTTTTGGTGACGCTTACTTTTATATTATTGCTTCCTATTTTTGGAATGTACAAGCGTAAAAAGAAATGGTTCTATTATGGAATACTTGCTTTAATTGTTTCTATGATATATGCCCACATTCATTCCGGCTTTGATGCTGAAAACGGTAAACCAAGTAGTCTGGTCTACCTTCTTGATACAGATACCAACACTGCACAATGGGCTAGTTATGATCAAGTACCCATAGAATGGAACCAAGCGTTTTTAGGCAAAGAAAATGATGTTGACGGGCGATTAAATAAGAATGTAATTGGCAGCAAGTATAACACCCCTTTTACTCATTCTAAAACTGCTCCCATAAAGATCATAGACGGTCCAAAAATTGAAACTGTTAGGGATACTCTTATCGGTAGCAATAGAATAATAGAACTTTGCATTACCCCACAGCGTAACGTAAACCGTCTTGATGTTTTCACAGAAAGTATGGCAATAGAAAAGTTAAAAATAAATCGGTTGGAGCTTTCTCCGTTTTATCTAGAAGAGCGAAAAACAAACAAGTTATTTACGCACTATATAACGGATGATGCCTATACCGAACTTGAAATTACCATTCCACTGGATAGTATTGTTGAACTCACTTTTTGCGAAGCTTCCAATGATTTGCTAGAGCATCCTCTATTTGAGGTTCCAGAAAGACCAGAAACCAGCATTCCCATGCCGTTTGTACTCAATGACGCCATCATAACCACTAAAACAATCAAATTTGAATAAAGATATAGCCATTATGGGCTGCGGTTGGCTAGGCCTTCCATTAGCTAAAAAATTCATTAACGAAGGATATGAGGTAAATGGCACAACCACATCAGAAGAGAAACTTCCACTATTATCAAAAGAAGGTATTCAACCCTTTCTTATAACACTTTCAGAAACTAAAATCACAGGAGACATAAGTTCATTTTTGAGCAAAGTACATGTTTTGATTATTAACGTACCCCCAAAACTACGTGGTAACCATAAAGAAAATTACGTTCGGAAAATGGAATTGGTATTGGAGGCTATGAAACCCTCAAACATAAAACATGTGGTGTTCGTAAGCAGTACTTCCGTATATGGTGATATTGATGGAGAGGTAACAGAAGAAACTACCCCCAAGCCCTCTACTGAATCCGGCAAGCAACTTTTAGCATGCGAACAACTATTTCTAAAGCAGCCTGAAATTGAAACCACGATCATAAGATTTGGCGGATTGATAGGTATAAATAGAAATCCGGTAACAATGCTATCAAAACGAAAAAACCTTAAAAACGGAAATGCGCCCATAAACCTAATCCATCTAAACGACTGTATTGGAATTATCTATAAATCTGTTGAGGAGAACTGGGGAACAGAATTAATAAACGGGGTTTACCCGTATCATCCCAGTAAAAAAGACTACTATACTTTACAGGCTATCAAAAACAACATAGAAGCACCTGAATATACTGAGGATATCCCAAAAAAAGGCAAGCTTATCCATTCCTACACCCTTACAAACGTTAAAGGTTTTAAATTCACTACAACGTTGTAGTTATTTTTCACAACAGCTATTTACCATTTCACAACAAACTCATAGGATAGTTGTTAATTGACCGTGCATTTCATCGATTAAAAAGTAACTTTGGTATATAATTTAAAAACTATTTGTCATGGGAAATTCAGGTTTACGAAGCAAGATTCTTGAGGAAATCGAGATTCTTATTGCTTCCAGCTGTACCAAGCAAAAAGTTTCCCCAGAAATTATAAAGTTGCATGTAGCGGTATTAAAAAACCACTATAACGCGGCTAATGTGTCTATAGATTACCACAGGCGAAGGGTTGAAATGGATATCATAATGGACGACAAGGATTATGATCCTAAAAGATTAAATCTCTCTATTCCAACATTGCACACCAACTTATGGTTTAAAAATCTGTACGATTTTTTAGTGTCATGTATTGATCCAGACCCTAAAAGTGTGGCTTTTTATTCCATGCTTTTAAAATCCTATCGAAAAAACGAGATTTCACTCGTTGCTTAATTCAAAAAAACCAAACCTACATAAAAAGGCTGCCCCAGGGTGGCCTTTTTTCATTTCTACATATGCATTATGCTTTTATTCACAGCTACATACAGATAATATTGCTAATTTTGCAAACCGCTACCAAAACGATAGCATTGTAAAATAGTTACACATGAAAAAATTTAGTATCATATTACTTTTGAGCCTCTGTTTTTCAGCCACCGCACAGACCAAGAGTGATTTGCAAAAACACTATGAAGCCTTTTATCAAGAAATGAGACTTCAAGGAGATGTAAATGGCGTAATCAGCGCACTTACCCACTTAAATGTAATTGCGCCATCTAAACAGCGTAAAGATACCTTAGCTTTTGTATATGCAAACAACAATCAGCATATGCAGGCACTAAATACTATAGGTATTGAAAAGGAAGTTTCGGATTCGGATATGGCGGTTCAGGTAAAAGCAATTTCATTAAAAGCTTTAAACCAACCAAAACGTGCCCTAGAACAGTTTGAAGAACTTTTTAAAAGAACGCCAAATCCTTATTTGGCTTATGAGATTGCAGACCTAAAGATCCAAACCGGAGCAAATTCCGATGCTGTCTCTAATATTGACTATGGTATTGCAAATGCCAAAGACGATATGAAGTACGCTTTCTATGAAAGGCAACAACCTTACGAGGTTCCTTTAAAAGCTGCTTTTCTTCATCTAAAGGCCCTAACCATATATGACAATAACAAAGACAATGTAGATGCCGCTATAGCTAAAATAGATGAAGCACTTGCTTTAGACCCTAATTTTAATTTGGCAAGTTTAAGCAAGCAAGCGCTACAATCTAGAAAGAACCCTCCTGCTCCTGCAGGCGAAAAGAAACAATAAACATTCTATCTCACCTTATAATTATGCCGTGCATAGCTTTAAGTTATGTACGGCATATTCTTTTTATAACCATCTATTTATCTTCACTTAACAATGGCACTGTGTAAATATTGCAACTTTAAGGCCACATTAAATAACCTTAAATCCAGCAAACACAATGAAAAAATTAATGCTACTTTTTGTAGGCTTATGCCTCTTGAATTCCTGCGCCCATCTTGATGATTTTATAGGCGATGGACCAACACCTGTTTCCATTTCCCCAACTAAAATACTTGAGACAGATACACAATATGCACTTCCCTACTCCGTACTATCTACTATTAATAATACAGTTGAAATTAGAAATGGAGGCTTTGGTTCCGGAGCTACGGCTCATCCAACCAATGAAGATGAATTTTATGCCATTACTGATCGTGGGCCAAACACCAACTTCTTGGAAGGAAAAAAATTTCCTGTAGCAGATTATACGCCCCGTATCGGTCATTTTATCGTAACCGAGAAAGGTGAGATTACACTTTTAGAAGAAATTTTGTTGAAAACGCCTTCTGGAAAACTAATAACGGGCATACCTAATCCTGAAGGAAAGGGCGCTACCGGAGAGATTCCTTACGATGCTGCCGGAAACCCAATTGCTTTTGATGACTTCGGGTTGGATTCGGAAGGTATAGTTGCGCTTAAAGACGGTAGTTTTTGGGTTTCGGATGAGTATGGCCCTCATATCGTACACTACTCAGCTAGCGGCGTACAACTAGAACGTATATCTCCATTTGGTGTTAATGAAGATACAGGAGACCGTAAATTACCTGCTGTTTTTGCAAGCCGAAGGGCCAATAGAGGAATGGAAGGACTTGCCATTACCCCAGACGAAAAAACATTGGTAGGCATAATGCAATCTACCATGTACAATCCTGAAAAAATTCAGTCTAACATAACTCGTATCGTAACTTTTGATTTGGAAACAGGATACACAAGACAGTATGTTTATATACAGGAAAAAGCTAACCTTTCTAATTCAGAAATTACCGCTATTTCCAATACTGAGTTTTTAGTTGTTGAACGCGATGGTAAGTTCGCTGGGGAAGAAACAGCCCAAAAACATATTTATAAGATTAATTTGAATGGTGCTACGGATATTAGTGGTAACAACCTAAAAGAAGAGCTTGGGTTAATGATCGGAGATAAAACTATTGAACAATCTACAGCCGAAGAATTGGCAGAAGCAAACATTGTACCTGTTCAAAAGGAACTAGTGGTTGATTTGGTCGCCCAGTTTGGTTATGCCCATGACAAACTAGAAGGAATTTGGATTATGGACGAGAATACCCTTGGCTTTATTAACGATGATGATTTTGCCGTTTCCGATAATGATGGAGACGGAATCATTGAACAAAAGATTTTACCGGGAAGTTCAAATATAGATGCTAGCTCCTTGTATATGGTTAAAGTAGATTTTAAATAGTTCTTTATTACCCTACGCATATAAAAAGCGGCTTCCCCATTTTGGTGGGAGTCGCTTTTTATATTTAAAATTCCAAGATCAGGTCAGTATCCAATGTATTGCTAACCACTACATTGAATTGGTTTCTAAAGGCATTATAAGCTTCGATCATCTGCACAATAGATTCTTGTGGATCGGCTCTATAATATAAATCGCCCTTAACTTTTAGCATATAGGTTTTGAACACCTTTTGACGACTTTTTACCTGTGGAATGTTGAATTCTTTTGGGTATTTTGATTCTTCCAATTGATTTTGCTTGGTAATCATCTCTTCAATTACCAAACGTAAGTCTTCCTTATTGGCTACCGTATGCAGTGCATCAAAACTAGTTTCAAAAGAGGAGAATTCTATCCAATCTTCAAGAATAGCCTGAGCTTTAGGTTTAATAGGAAGTTTTTTAGGCCATGCTTCACTACTTAATTCGTGGGCACTTGCATCCTCTACGATCAATTCCTGTTTCTGTTCTTTGCAGGCTAATGTCATTAGCAGCATCAAGCTAAAGAAGAAGATTCTTTTCATAAAGCGAATGTACAAATTTTAAGAAGCGCTATCTTTATTCTCGAATTCATTTAACGAGACATTAATGGAAAAATCAATTCTGATTATAGGTGCTTGCGGTCAAATAGGCACGGAACTAACATTGGCACTACGCGAGACTTATGGAAATGACAGTGTAATTGCCAGCGATATTCGTGAAGGCAATGAAAACTTAATGGAATCCGGACCCTTCGAAATTTTAGACGCCACAGATTATGATGCTTTGGAAGAAGTGGTTGCCTATTACGAGATTTCCGAAGTCTACTTAATGGCCGCCATGTTGAGTGCCACAGCAGAAAAATTTCCTATGCGGGCTTGGAACTTGAATATGAATTCTCTTTTTAATGTGCTCAACCTTGCCAAAGAGAAAAAAATAGATAAAATATTCTGGCCTTCCAGTATTGCCGTTTTTGGACCGAATACGCCAAAAGAAAACACTCCACAAAGTACCATTATGGAGCCTAGTACCGTATACGGTATAAGTAAGCAATCTGGTGAACGCTGGTGCGATTATTACTTTCATAAGTTTGGGGTTGATGTGCGGAGTATTCGCTACCCGGGTCTAATTAGCTGGAAGACCATGCCGGGCGGAGGTACCACGGATTATGCTGTAGAGATATACCACAAAGCACTTGCTGAAAAATCATATACCTGTTTCTTAAAGGCGGATACGGAATTGCCAATGATGTTTATGGATGATGCCATAAAAGCAACTTTACAGCTTATGGATACCGATGCGGAAAACGTAAAAGTACGCTCTTCTTACAACCTTTCGGCTATGAACTTTACGCCTTCACAAATGGCGGAAAGTATCCAAAAACATATCACGGATTTTAAGATTTCTTATGAACCTGATTTTCGCCAAGCTATAGCGGATTCATGGCCTAGTAGTATTAATGATCAGGAGGCAAGACGTGACTGGGGCTGGAAGGCCGACTTTGATCTTGAAAAAACTACGAAAGAAATGTTGGAAAATTTGGCTCCCTAAGACAAAAGAACCAACATTCTATCGTAATAAAATAAAAACAATTTAACCTGTAATACAACCAGTCTACAGGCTAAAAAGCCTTTATACAAGTACGCTGCATAGTGCGTAGCGTACTTCTCCCAATCTTTGTTTTACTTATTTTTTAGCGTTACGGACTTCATTTTCCTGTTTGGAAACAATTATAAAATTAGACCGTCTGTTTTCCAAATGTTTTTGATCACTACATTTAACGCCATTGCCACATTCATTCTTTAAACGGTATTCCCCGTAACCATTTGCACTCTCAATTCTATCTGCATCTATACCTTTGGAAAGCAGATATCTTCTAGTGGATTTTGCCCTATTGTCCGACAACTCCAAATTGTAGACATCAGAACCTCTAGCATCGGTATGTGATTCTATTTTGATTTTTAGCTCAGGAAAGGTTTCCATGGCAAAAAGCACCTTTTCAAGCTCTATTTCCGCCCTTGTGGTAATGTCGGATTTATCGTATTCAAAATAGATAGGGTTTACCTTGATTTTCTCAACATTGCCTTCTTTCTCTACAAGACTATCAAAAGGAGTTAAGTACACTTTGTTTTCCTTGGAAGATGCTTCAGGATTTTGGCTTGTTTCAATTCGTATGGTTTCTTTAGAAAAACCCGCCCTTGAGAAAACCAGACTGTTTTTCTTATTACAAGGGAGTGTCATTTCATAATACCCAGATGCATCGGTCCTGTAGATAGAAACCAATTCGTTAACCACGTTTTTGAGTTCTACGTTAGCCTCTGCAATAGGCTCTCCTGTTAGCTTGTTCAAAACATATCCCGAATATTCCAAACAATCCGTTGGCTTAACTTTTTCAAAGCGATAAATATCATCATCTCCTTTTCCGCCCGCACGATTTGAAGCAAAGAAGCCGTTACCTTTTTTGTTCTCCCTAATAAATGAAAAATCATCCATATTACTATTTAAGGGTTTACCCATATTAAGCGGTAAGGAGTACTGAGTTTTTGAAGAAATAACCGACCCGAAAATATCTAGTCCCCCTAATCCATAATGGCTATCCGACGAAAAATACAATACTTCATTATTTATGAACGGAAACATTTCCCTTCCCCTAGTATTTATGGTAGAGCCTAGATTCATAGGGTCTGAAAGCACATCACCTTCATTATTTAAATCCACCACATAAATGTCACTCTCCCCAAATCCGCCTGGCATGTTAGACGTAAAATATAGCTGTCTCCCATCTGGACTCAATGCTGGGTGCCCACAAGAATAATCTTTGCTATTAAAGCTCAATGAGGTCACATCAACAAGTTCATTGTTACTTATTGTTCCGCGTAAAATCTGCATGTTGGAGAGGCCATCCTCATTAGCACTCAATTTATTTTTTTTCTTTAAATAATTTCGAGTAAAATACACAGTTTGTCCGTCCCAAGAGAACGTCAAAGTAGCATCGTGATAAGACGATTCTAAATTCTCCAAATATTTTTCCGGTATATAGCTCCCATCCTTTGGGCGCGTAATGTATAGGTCCAAATAAGGCTGTTTATTCCATGGATAAAGCTCTCCATTAGATTTTATAGTATCTCTAGCAGAAGCGAATATCAATCCATCATTAAAGAGCATAGGTCCAAAATCCGACTTCTTACTGTTAAAGGCTTGATTGATTGTAGTATACTTTTCTTTCTGGGAAAGCAAACTATCTAAATATTCCTTTTGAGACAACATCATTTTCAACCTATCCTCATCCGTATAAAAATCACGGAGCAGTTCATCCGCTCTTTCGGTTTGCATGCTTGTTTTAAGGCTCTGTACCAATTTAATAATGTTGCCTTCGCCAACGTCCTTCCCTTTAATTACATACAGTTTCTCATACCATTTTACAGCTTCTTGGTACCTATTCGTATTAAAATAGCTATCGGCTAAATGCTGAATGACATCTAGAGATGGTCTTTTTTTCTCTGCCGCTAAATCGCTATACAACTCAATTGCTTTGTCAAATTTAAAATCTTCAAAATAGGCATTTGCTTTTTCTTCTTTACTCTGAGCAGTAACCATAAGGCATGTACCCATAAATATATATAGTACTAGTTTTTTCATGATTGTAGGTTTTAGAAGAATCTTGGTGACAATGCTCTTTTCTTAGCATCAAAAAGATTGTATTTAAGGATGATTTCGTGCGAACCATCATTGTAACTCTCTAAACCGGTAATGGAATAATCATAGGAGTATCCCAAAAAGAAGCTATTGGAAATATGTAGCCCGGCCAAAGCACTAACCGCATCATTGTACCGGTAAGCCAAACCAAGGGCCAAAGTCTCCTTGATCAAGAAATTACCGGATACATCTACGGTTATTGGTGCCCCAGCTACATGTTTTGTTAAGATCGCCGGTTTAAATTTTAGGTTATCGGACAGATCCATTACATAACCTGCCATTAAATAATACTGACTTTTTCTATTGGTCACCATCTCGTTATCATCATTATAAATCTGTGAGTTCAGAAAATTATGTGTAGAAATACCAACGTACCAATTGCTACTATGAAAGTAGGCGCCCGCACCAAAAACCGGACGTATTTTATTCAGGTTTTCAGCAAAAATCGGATCTTGGCCGTCCTGATATGTTCCTTTGGACCAGTCTACTTTTAGCACATCTATTCCCGCATTGATTCCCAACGATAGTTTGGTAAAATACCCTGTTGGAATCTCGTACGAAAAAGTACCATTAACATCAAGGTCATTTGCAGCCCCAATATTATCGTTAACTACGGTAAGCCCTAATCCTACCCTTTCCCGTAATCTTCCTTGAACAGAAAGCGATTGTGTCTCGGGAGCCCCATCTATACCCACCCATTGCGATCGGTGCAGAACGGTAGCTTCTAATATACCTCTAGCTGAATACCCTGAATTCAAAACCGCGGTATTATACATGTACTGCGTATATTGGGGCGGTTGTTGGCCATAGGCCACACTCATATTAAAGGCAAGATAGCAGAGCATAACTATCTTTATAGTAGTGCAAAGTAATTTCATATTTGACAAAGGTTTGGTATGTATAGTTTTAAAAATCTGTTATCTGGCCAATTGTAACCAACCCACTAGGTTTCTTTCCAATTCAGGTATCTGAATTGAATAGTAGTACGTTCCGGATGGCAATTGGTCTCCATTGTTCAAAACGCCCTTTACGTTTGCGAGACCTTTCCAAGTATTCTGATAATCGGCTGTTTTATAAACAAGGTTTCCGTTACGGTTATATATTTCGATAGTGTTGGAGTAATCCTCAATACATTGAACGGTGAAGACATCATTGAAACCATCATTGTTAGGAGAAAATTCATTGAACACTTTCAAACAAAATTCCTCACCTAAAACCATTCCGCAACTAATAACCTCAACCCCCAAAGACATCATTTTCGTTGGGCTACAGGTTGACTCATCCGTGTATGAAACGCTTATTTCAGTATTATTCAATTCCGTCCAAGTTACTGTGGCAAAATCGTCTGTTGCTGTACCTCCATCTGTAATAGTACCCCCAAGTATATCCCAATCGTAACCTTCTTTATCAGCATTGGCAACATAGGTATAAGAACGGCCACGGCATACTTTTTCAGATTCGCCCGTAAGAGTTATAGGAGAAGAACCGTCCTGGATCACAGTGGTAGAAACCCTTAAACGTGCGCTGCTTTCACAACCGTTTTCTATGGCGGCCACATGATAAGTACCCCCATTTTCTATGGGTATGGAAGGGTCTATTGCATTTCCGCCAGAAGCAGCATCATAGAAAACTACATTAGTTTGATCGGTTTGAATATCGCCCACTAAGGGCATATCACTATCACAAAATGTTTGTTCTGCAGAAGTAGTGGTAGGCGTTGGAACATCTGTAATTTCCACACCAACACGCACTCTAGCTAATATTGATGTTGGTATATTTAATAGTCCTGCAAAATAAACTTGGCCATCTACTAAAGCTGTATCGGATCCTAATTGTAAACCTGCAGATAGGTCATCAAAGAAAACAATACCCTCTATGTCTATTTGTAAATCTGCTATGGTAGGAAAATCTGAAGCACAAAATGTTTGTTGTAAATCTTCATCATCAATCAATAAGTCCGGGAGATCTACCAAAATCTCTTCGGATACCGTACAAAGCATGCCTTCCAAAAAAGCCTCAAGCGTATTATCTATATCGGACACCAAATCTATAGCATCTACATCTACACTAAAAGACCCATCTGCTCCCACTAGACCCTCATAGAGGTTTCCGTTTACGGCTAGAGAAATAGGCTCACCGGGAATAACATCACCCGAAACTGTTCCGGTTACCTCTACGGTATCAGTATCTCTAAAAATGTCAATCAAGTTACTTAAGCTAATTAATGGAGCGGAGTCTATATTTACCGTTTTTGACCCATCTACAACATTCACTTCAACGACCTTTAAATCTCCAGAAGCATTTTCACAACCTGCCAAATCATTTTTTACAGCAACATAGTAGGTATATGGTCCACCCGTTTCGGTAAGACCTGTAATGGTCATTACCCCATTGGAATCAATTTCATAGGTAACACCATCAACCTCCAAACCATTAGTGATCCCATTGGTTTTGGTATCATCAAAATACCATAAAAAGGTTCCATCTATATCACTTGAAGGAACAAGCACTACATTATTGGAAGAGCAGATAGCATTTTCATTTCCAAGAACAGAAATATCCGCAGCCGTTGGAATAGGCTCAACATTTACTTCAACTTCTGTTCTAGGTGACTCTTGTGTACAACCAATTTCTGCAGAAGCAATGTAATACGTAGTATCTTCGGTCAAAGTTGGAGTAGTAAAAGCGTCACCAGAATTTAATGTCGCCAATATGTTACCGTCTTCCGAGGCATCGTACCATCTTAATTCGACATTTTTTGCATTTTCAACTTCTGCAGTAATCATTGTACTTGAACCGGTGCAGATATTTAAATCGTCTGCCGTAGCTGTAATTGTTGGCGTTGCCGGAGCTCTATATACATCATAAATTTTAATATTTTGATCAAGACCAACACCAACCAATGATGACAAACCAACGGTTATGCGATCTACAGGGGTAGCTGGATCAAACTCAACAATAGCAGTTTCACCAGCTTCTAGTAGACCCAGTAAATCCAAATCCAATACATTTGATAAATTATCCGTAAACACTGGAGCGTCCGTACCGTTTTGACCTACTATTTCTATTGAATTGGCAATATCCAATTGTAATAAAGAAGGGTCAATTCCTATTTCAATGTAATAGGTATCACCAGTATCTTCAGTAGTATCGAAATAAATGGTCTGTTCAATTTGAGAAGCTACACCAACAGCACCAAGACCCAACTCAGAAAAGGTATTTCGGTCTCCATCTATCGCATACTCCGGGTTCGTTACGCCCGCGTTACCCAATTCCAATAAATCCAGCGAAATACCACTACCATTAAAAGAAGTGTAGCTAGGTGCTCCACATGATAAATCTTCATTGACGTAAAAAACACCGTAGACCTCTAAATCCCTTTCAGCTCCTAAACCTAATAATGACCCGACACTATTGGTCAAACGAACTCTATCATACCCACCAGATGGTGTTAATGCCAAAAAATAATCCCCATTTTTATCTATGGTAACACGCGCCTCGTCAGACCCAAAAGCATCCGCAGCACTAGAACTAGTATGTAAAACAATATTAGAATTATCCAATACCGTCACAGAAAATTCTTGATTACCGATTAGTACTGTACCAACAACATTAGAAAGTAAATCACCTAAACTACCTCCTATTAAGCTTGAAAGCAGATCGTCTTCAGATTCTACTTTCAAATAGCTAGTTGTATTAGCTGGTAATGTGGATGGGTAAAGGAGTTCTAAGTACCCGTCATAAGCACCAATACCCAAAGCTACACCCGAGTTTGCCCGTATAGTTGCACTGGTGGTTAAGTTAGAATCAATAGCGTTATTAGATAGGTCAACCGCACTTTCATTAAAAACAGCATCAGCATAAACTTTATCTTGTGCTTGTGTAAAAGCGTAGAAAAACAGCAATACACATATCATTTTTTGCTTTAGAGTAGTTTTACGTATCATAGGCAAATTATTGTAGGTTAAGTCCTATAAAAAACAGGGCTCGCTTTCAATTTATTGTCTATGCTAGTATATACCTTCGGTAAAAGGTCATTTTTTTCGATGAACAGTAGACCTCAATCCAAAATATGGCTGTGAACTACATTTTATCGATTAAAATATAATAGTAGCACACAGCCTTATCCTACAATCGAATTCCTGCTATTTATTATATTTGGAAGCTGTAGTATACAGAGGCATAAAAAAAATATGACCTCCTATTTCTTCCGAAATAGGAGGTCATATTTTTACAACTAAAAACTACTTCAATACAACTATCTTATTGAAAAAATAACTGAGTAAAGTAAAGGATACCGCTCTTATCTGCAGTAACACTAACAGCAGTATATTGAAAATCACCTTCCATGACTTTCTTATGGGTTGGGCTATTTTTCCACGCTTCTAAAATATCCTCAGCATTTGTAAAATCCTTACCCAGGTTTTCAGAAACGAAATCCGCATTTGCTTCAATAGATAAATCTGAAGCTCTTTTGTCAAAATTATCATGGCTTATTGTTCCCTCGGAAATCATATACTCGTTGTGTGCAATCGCATAACCGTAAGCGACACTGTTGAACTCTACTGCATTAAGACCAACTGAAACTCTATACTCGTTAACAACATCTATAACACCTTGTTCAATCTTAGAAATTTCCACTTCTTCAGTTGTTGCAACAACCTTATACAATTCTTCTTCTTCCGTAGTTGAAGATGTAGAACATGACGTCATTAAAGTTGCAAGGGCAGTTAGAAGTAAAACATTGAATCGTAACATAGCTTAATAGAATTTCTTTTTGTAATCCGTTTCTGTTACCAATGAACGGCACATTGTAGGATACTTTAGGAAATTCACGTAAGCGGTACATTTTACTCGTTGAAGTGTAAAAAATTAAAAATCAAACACTTACTAAAAAAAAGAGGCCTTTTTATAACGGATAAACCGTTCACTATACCGAAGTTTTGACACTTTATCGGGGAAAGAAATTAGTTGGACGGTAGGTCTATTTTGACAATATCGGTTAAACCCCAATTATTGAGGACGAAAAACACTTTTTACCAAAAATGAGGAAGTATGAAGTTGTAGGAAGGAAATCTAGTTGATGTGATGAAACTATTAGTTAAGTATATTATTAAGTACTAGAGAAAACAAAACACTATATACCACAAAGAATGCGATTGCCATCTACATCACTGTAGCGACAATCGCATTATACTTAAAATTATCTCCTATTCCTTATATATGGTTACATACTAAACCTCAACTTTTTTTCTATAGCCATAATCATTTCATTGGCAATATCTTTACCTGTAGCATTTTCAATTCCCTCAAGACCTGGTGAAGAGTTTACTTCTAACAATAACGGCCCTTTGTTTGAGCGAATAATATCTACACCAGCTACGGCAAGGTTCAATACCTTAGCAGCTTTCTGTGCCAGTTTGCGCTCTTCCGAGGTGATTTTAATTATAGAGGCCTTACCACCTTGGTGAATGTTGGCTCTAAACTCACCTTTCTCGGCTTGGCGTTGCATTGACGCCACTACTTTACCGTTCACTACAAAACAACGAATATCTTGCCCATTGGCTTCCTTAATGAACTCTTGTACCAAAATGTTGGTGTTCACACTTTTGAAAGCATTTATTACACTCTCGGCCGCTTTGTTCGTCTCAGCAAGCACAACACCTTTTCCCTGAGTACTTTCTAATAATTTTATAATCAACGGAGCACCATTAACCATTTTAATAAGGTCTTTGGTATCCATAGGAGATTTTGCAAAACCTGTTATAGGAATATGAATATCATTCTTAGAAAACAATTGTGATGCAAAAAGCTTATCTCTAGATTGGGTAATGGCCTCCGCACTGTTTTGGCAATACACTCCCAAATTATCAAATTGTCTAATCAACGCACAACCATAAAAAGTTACCGAGGGTTTTATCCTTGGAACAACCGCATCAAAAGCATTTAAAATATTACCTCCTCTATATCGTATTTCTGGGGAACGGGCATCTAACTTCATGTAGGCATGCTCTACATTAAGAAAAACAATCTCATGCCCGCGTGCTTCCGCCGCTTCTACAATCCGTTTATTGCTATATAAGTTAGGGTTACTGGCCAATAATGCTATTTTAAGACCTGACTTTTCTTTAAAATAAGGCGCGTACATCTTATTAATGGCAGCATCATCAAAATCTTGTATTTGATAATTTACCGCCGAGTTTACCATATACCGCTCATTAATAGCTTCTCTCCCCAAAAGCATACGGAATTCCATTGTGTCCCGATTTGCCAGGGTAAGCTCTACATCAAAAGTATCTTCTCCCATAGTAACAGGCGTGCGTACTACCAAACGCTCTTCAGATATACCGGAAGAACTTTTCACCATTCTACGGTCTACCAATCTGGCTTGGCAGGGTATGGCAATACTTCGGTTTTCTTGCAAAGGGCTTACCTCGAATTTTACCCATTCTTGGGTGCCCTTCATGATAATTTTAATATTAGTGGCTTGTATGGATGATGTTTTAGCCCCTGAGTCCACCCTCGCTTTTATAGCGGGAATACCCAAGTTCTCAAATACACACCATTCCTCACTACCTATAATTTTTAAATCTGTCAAACTATACTTTTTTTCTAAGTTCAAAAATATCTTTTCTTCTATCTTTTAAGTTACGCACCGCCCCAAATTGATTGAGTTCGCGTAACAAATCGATATCTACATCGGCAATCAATATCATTTCTGTATTGGGTGTGGCCTCTGCTTTTATTCCGTTTGTAGGGAACGAAAAATCGCAAGGAGTAAATACCATGGATTGAGCAAACTGAATGTCCATATTCTGAACATTTGGCAAGTTGCCTACACTACCTGCAATAGCCACGTAGCATTCATTTTCTATTGCTCTTGCCTGCGCGCAATGTCGTACTCTTGAGTACCCGTTTTGCGTATCGGTCAAAAAAGGAACAAATAATATGTCCATTCCTTCATCTGCCAATAAACGGCTTAACTCTGGAAATTCCGAATCGTAACAGATTAAAATTCCGATTTTACCACAATCCGTATCAAAAGCCTTTAATTGATTACCGCCTTGCATACCCCAAACTTTAGCTTCGTCCGGTGTAACATGCAGCTTTTCGTAACGCTCCATACTACCATCTCTTCTACACAAATAACCAACGTTGTACAGACGTCCATCAATCATTTCGGGCATACTCCCCGTAATGATATTGATATTGTACGAAATAGAAAATTCCGAAAATTTCTGTACAATAGCATCCGTATGTTTAGCTAACTCACGAATAGCATCTGGCGTAGACAAATGATTATCCTTTGCCATTAAAGGCGCATTAAAAAACTCTGGAAACAAAGCAAAATCCGACCGATATCCGGATACGGCATCAATAAAATATTCTGCCTGTTGTAACAGCTCTTCCAAGTCTCTGTAAGGCCGCATTTGCCACTGAATAAGACCTAAACGAATAACGGTTTTCTTCGCCGATGCTTTTTTTGAGGGTTTCTGATAATAGATATTATCCCATTCCATTAAAATAGCAAAGTCACTTGAGGCTTTATCACCTTCCAAATATCCTTTCATAACCTTCGCAGGGTGAAAATCATTGCTAATCTGAAAGTTCAATACAGGATCGGCAATTTCTTTTCTACGCACTTTGGCTATATACTCTTTGGGAGTAAGCTCATCCATATATTTATGGAAATTTGGCATTCTACCACCAAATGCGATACTCTTAAGATTCAGTTTTTCACACAATTCCTTTCGGTAATCGTACAAACGCCTTCCTAACCTAAGACCACGGAACTGGGGCTTTATAAAAACCTCAACACCATAAAGCACATCTCCTTCATCATTATGCGTGGAAAAAGAATAGTTACCTGTGATCTGCTCATAGGTATGCTCATCATCAAAACTATCATAGTCTACGATAATGGACAGGGCCACACCGGCCAACTGTCCATTAATCTTAATAACCACTTGGCCTTCCGGAAATTTATCGATTAGCGATTTAATATGCTCTTCTTTCCAGTATGATCCGGGCATATTGGTATATGCGGATATCATGGCGCTTTTAAGCTCTTGATAATCATCAAGGTCCAAAAACTTTAACTCTATATTTTCTATTTCTTCTATTTTCATTGAATGGACATTAAACAATTAGTATCTCTATCAACAAAACCTTGGAATAGAACAAGGGGTTTCTTAGCCTGAATACCAAGCATAGAAAGGTTCATTACAAACCTGATAACAATATTATTCATCGTCATCTTGAGCCATATCTTCTGGGTCTGGCTCGCCCACTGCTTCTGGATCATCATCTTCAAAATCTTCATAATCATCCTCATCATAATTTTCCATGGTATATTCCAGCTTCGCACTGATCTTTACCAAATATTTGGTGTCTTCGGTCAATACTTCAACAGCTTCTATACGCTCGCCATTGGCATTTTTGAATGAAATTATATTTCGGTCGTCATAACCATCTGGATAAGCCGCTACCAAAAGTTTTAATACTTCTGGCGTCAACTTCTTAAAGTCTACTATTACGCGCTTTAAATTTGATGTGTCTCGTTTACTGCTCATAAGTCTAGAAGATATGCAAATATTAATGGTGCAACAATGGTTGCATCGCTTTCAATTATAAATTTAGGGGTATCAATATCCAATTTGCCCCAAGTAATCTTTTCATTGGGTACCGCACCTGAGTACGACCCATAACTAGTAGTTGAATCACTAATCTGGCAGAAATAGCTCCAAAATGGCGTATCTGTTCTTTCCATATCTTGATACAGCATAGGCACTACACAAATAGGAAAATCTCCTGCTATACCACCTCCAATTTGGAAAAAACCGATTCCGTTTTTAGAATTATCAGTATACCAATCTGCTAAAAAGGTCATATACTCAATACCAGATTTAATGGTGCTAGCTTTCAATTCGCCTTTTAACACGTATGAAGCAAAAATATTACCCATAGTACTGTCTTCCCAACCCGGGCAAACAATTGGCAGATTTTTTTCCGCGGCAGCGTACATCCAAGAATCTTTTAAATCAATTTCATAATGCTCTTCAAGAACACCGGAAAGTAACATTTTGTACATATACTCATGCGGTAAGTAACGCTCACCTTTTGCCTCGGCATCTTTCCAGATTTTAACTATATGCTCTTGTAACCTTCTAAAAGCTTCCTCTTCGGGAATACAAGTATCCGTTACACGGTTAAGTCCTTTTTCAAGCAAAGCCCACTCATCCTTAGGAGTTAAATCACGGTAGTTAGGTACACGTTTGTAATGTGAATGTGCTACCAAATTCATGATATCTTCCTCAAGGTTGGCACCAGTACATGATATAATCTGTACCTTGTCTTGGCGAATCATTTCGGCAAAAATCTTACCTAATTCAGCCGTACTCATAGCACCTGCCAATGAAACAAGCATTTTAGAACCTTTGTTCAATTGTGCTTCGTATCCTTTTGCGGCATCTACTAAAGCGGCGGCATTAAAGTGTAAATAGTATTTTTCAATAAATTCGGAAATCGCTCCCTTAGTCTTCATCATCTTCAAATTTTAATCCGTTAGTATTTACCTTACTATCCACATCATAGGTATTGTCATACTCGTCATCTGCTGCCTCACCCATAAATTTATAGCTCAACATTTTATAATACAATTTAGCCGCAAGAAAATCCGATGATTTCTCTGATGGATTTGGGCACAGCTCAACAATATCAAAACCTACTACGTTCTTCTCTTCAAAGACCTGTTTTAAAAACTCTAAGGTCTCATACCAAAACAAACCACCTGGTTCTGGAGTTCCAGTAGAAGGCATAATGGACGGGTCAAAAGCATCAAGGTCAAACGTAATCAAAACGTTATCCGTCATGGCTTCCATAACTTTATCCATCCAATACTCATCTTGCGCCATATCATGGGCAAAGAATGTTTTTTCTTCGTCCATGAACGATTTCTCTATAGCATCCATAGAACGAATACCCACTTGAATCAAGTTTGTAGTCTGGCTTGCTTCATGAACCGCACAGGCATGATTGTATTTGCTGCCTTCATACGACTCCCGTAAATCTGCATGCGCATCGATTTGTAATACCGTTAGATTATCAAAACACTCATTAAAAGCACGAATAGTACCAATTGAAATAGAATGCTCACCCCCAAATAAGGTTACGAACTTGTTTCGTTTTATGTACTTTTTTGTTCGCTTGTGAACGGCATCTACCACTGCTTCGGGCGAACTATTTTCGGTAATCGCTTCAGCCAAATGAATGCCTTGCTCATAAACCTCGGTATTGGTCTCTATATCATAAAGCTCCATATTCTCAGAAGCTTCCAAAAATGCTTGAGGGCCTTTATCGGCTCCTTTTCCCCAAGTACTTGTTCCATCGTAGGGCACAGGTATCAATATAACCTTTGCCGTTTCTAACTGTGCGAATTTATCGGGAATACCCGCGTAATTCTTTGTTGTGCTCATCTTAATTTGTGAAGTTTATACGTTTGATGTAATCTTATTATTAATACTAGTATCGCTGGTTTTTTTTACAGATTTCTCGGTCTCGTACCCCAGAATACTAAGCAAATCTTCCGCTTTTTGTTGCGGACTGAAAAGTTCATAGGTAAGATTGCCATCAGCATCTTTATCTATGAGTACATGCTTAGGCTGTGGTATTAAACAATGCTGTAGACCACCATAACCGCCAATGGTTTCTTGGTAGGCACCTGTGTTGAAAAAACCTATGTATAATGGTTTATCCCGCTTATATTTAGGCAGGTATATGGCGTTCATGTTCTGCTCACTGTTATAGTAGTCATCGCTATCACAAGTCAACCCGCCTAAAAGAACACGCTCATATTCATCGTTCCAACGGTTAATTGGTAACATGATAAAACGTTTGTTAATAGCCCAAGTATCCGGCAAAGTGGTAATGAAAGATGAATCTATCATATTCCATTTTTCACGGTCGTTCTGTTGCTTCTGATAAAGAATTTCGTAAATAGCTCCGCCACTCTCCCCTACGGTAAAGCTTCCAAATTCAGTAAAAATATGAGGCACGGGTACATCTGCCTCTTGGCAGGTAATATTGATCTGATTTAGAATCTCATCAATCATATATTGGTAATCGTACTCAAAAGCCAAGGAGTTTTTGATTGGGAAACCTCCACCAATATTCAAACTATCTAAAGACGGGCAGATTTTTTTCAATCTAGTGTACACCTTTAAACATTTCACCAACTCGTTCCAGTAATACGCATTATCGCGAATACCGGTGTTAATGAAAAAGTGAAGCATTTTAAGCTCTACCTTGTCATTATCTTTAATCTGGTTTTCGTAAAAAGGTACAATATTCTTGTATCCAATGCCCAAACGAGAGGTATAAAACTCAAATTTTGGCTCTTCTTCCGAAGCTATTCGGATACCGATTTTAAACGTATCTTCTATTGCATCTGACAATAAATCGATTTCTTCATAATTATCGATAATCGGTATACAATTTTTGTGGCCGTTGTTAATGAGTCTAGCAATATTCTCAATATACTGCTCACGCTTAAAACCATTACAGATTACATAAGCGCTATCTTTTAGCTTGCCATCCTTTTTTAGTTGCTCAACTATATTAATATCAAACGCAGAAGACGTTTCTATATGAATGTCATTCTTAAGTGTTTCGTGCAAAATATGCTGAAAATGAGAACTTTTGGTACAATAGCAGTAGTGATACTTGCCTTTGTAATCGTTCTTCTCTATAGCATTAGCGAACCAATTCTTAGCCCTGGCAATATTCTCTGATATCTTAGGCAAATAGGTAAATTTTAACGGACTACCATATTTTTCTACCAACACCTTAAGTGGAATATCGTGAAATTTTAAATGCTCGTTCTCAAGCGTAAACTCTTCTTGAGGGAAAAAGTAAGTCTGATCGATTAGATCAATATATTTATTATTCATTGTGAATTCTTGTGAATGAAAATCGGTATATTTTTTTAACTACTGGGTACAGTAAAAGTTATGAAATTGTTACCGATGGTATCATATAAGAATTTGCTCCTGAGTAGTAGGAATAAAAAAGTAATTGTGCTGGCTTTGCACAATTGTAGAAGAAAAATCGGAAGTTAGCTTTAAAATTCGGCCGCCCATCTTATGGGTTGCTATGAGATTTGACTTCCTAATCTCCCATAGCCCGAACATAGAAACACATTGCATGTTGTTCAGCTAAAAGCTTAAAAATGCCTTCAGTTTTACTTCGCCAAAGACAGGACAAATGAAAACAAAAAAAATGTAAAAACAAGCGTTTTCGAATAAATTACGACAAAAGACCAAAAAAAGATTTTTCAAATAAAAAAACAACTCAAAATATATTGTAATTATCTTATTTTTAATACTTTAAATTAAAATTTTAAAATGAAAAATAATTGTAAAATCTGGGTTCAAAACACCATTTTAGGTCTAAGTTTATTCATATTCCAAGTGACGTTTGCTCAATTACCCTCAGGAACCTTCTTTTTTGAAGAACAGGTTAATCAGAAAATCATCACCCATGAACTTCATATTCTAGATAATTATCTCACCTATACTATGTATGAAAAAAATCCTGCTAAGTTTATTGTGTCTCGTGGCGGCTTTGCAAAAGTTGAAGAAAATCTTCTAGTTGTTCTCTTGGAATTCAATTCCAATTACCAAAATGATGAACTGAGAATGCTTAACATCCCCTTTCAACAGGAAGGACAGAACCTTGTTCTAGATATAAAATCAAAACATATCTTCAAACCGAAGCCTTCCTTAACTCAATATTTAGACGGACAATGGTTGTTTGCTACCCGTGGGCCGGATGAAGGACAGGAGCGAAGAGGAGAGGAAAACCCCAGAAAGACATTAAAAATTTTAACCAACGGCCGTTTTCAATGGATCGCCTACCAAACAGAAACTATGAAATTTTCCGGTACAGGTGGTGGTTCGTTTACGTCTAAAGACGGTAAATACAAAGAGCGTATAGAATTTTTCTCCAAAGATGATTCACGGGTTGGAGCCGAGCTAACTTTTGATTATGAGCTAAAAGAAAACGATTGGCACCATACAGGGAATAATAGCAAAGGGAAACCCATGTATGAGATTTGGACCAAGAGAAAAGACTGAAATTATTAAGGCCAAAATTGCTTAATAAAATGAGTTATCAACAATTTAACTGATAAAAACTTTATAATTGATTAAAAAATACACAATGTAAGCCTTTATGCGTCGTTATAATCGGACAATCATAATAATGATGGTATGAACCCCCTTACGAAAGAACAGATAGAAGAACTTAAAGAAAAGCTAGAAGAAAACAAAAAGAGGATTAACGAATTGGTTAAAAAATTCGACGTATATAAAATCTAGCGGTATCCTTTAAAAAGTGACCCCGGCAAGAATCGAACTTGCATCTAAAGTTTAGGAAACTTCTATTCTATCCATTGAACTACGGGGCCAATAAATCATGACGCAAAAATAAAGTTTTTTTATAAGTGCTGAAAAAACCGACCTACTAATTTTACGTAGGTTTATATCCTTCGGTAACGTAACTAATCAGTAAACAAATTGGGAAGCGCCAAAGAGAACCAAGGAAATAAGGTTACCAGAATGAGCACCAAAAAGCTCACCAACAAAAATGGCAAACCGGCTTTACTTACTTCGCCAATAGATATTTTGCCAATACTGGATGCCACAAAAAGACAGACTCCTACCGGTGGGGTGGTCAGACCAATAATTAAATTTAAAACCGCTATCACCGCAAAATGAATTGGATCTACCTCTACCGCCAAGGCCACTTTTAATAGAATAGGAAACAAAATTAACAGTGCAGCAATGGTTTCCATAAACGTACCCACTATAATCAATAATAGGTTAATCAATAAAAGCACAACATATTTGTTATCGGTAAAGCCTAAAATCTCACTGGATATGCTCTGGGGAATCTGCTCAGTAATCAATATATATCCAAAAAGATTTGCAAAACCCACCAACACCATTAATGAAGCAGAAGTTTTCATACTGTCTAAAAAAACTACCTGAATATTCTTAAAATTCAATCGTCTATAAACGAACTTCCCTATGATCAAGGCATAGACTACGGCGATGATGGAGGCCTCCGTAGGCGTGAATATTCCTCCGATAATACCGTACAGTATAATAAAGGTCATTAATAACGACCAAAACGTATCTATAAAGCCGCGCCCTACTTGTTTTAGTGTACTTCTTTTATGTTTGGGATAGTTCTTTTTTACAGATATTACATAGGCGGTAATCAGCAAACCCGCGGCCAATAGTAAACCTGGCACGGCTCCCGCTAAGAACAACTTCCCTACTGAAAGCCCGCTTAAGGTTGCGGCAATAATCATAGGTACACTTGGAGGAATAATAGGGCCTATAGTTGAAGACGCAGCGGTAACGGCACAAGAAAAATCAGTATCATACCCTTCTTTCTTCATTGCCGGAATCATAATAGACCCCATACTTGCCGTATCGGAAATACCGGTTCCGGAAATTCCCGCAAAGAGCATAGATGCACCAATATTCACCAAAGAAAGACCTCCTCTAATATGGCCTAACAAATGGTTGCAAAAAGCGATTATCTTTTCGGTCAATCCTCCTTGGTTCATCAGATTCCCCGCCATAATAAAACCGGGAACACTCAATAGCACAAACACATCTATACCCGAATACATTTTCATAGGCACGACAATCAAAGGAATGCCCTTTACCAAAATATAGCTCAGACAAGACAGACCAAGGGCAAAAGCTATTGGAAAACGCAAGACCAAACAGACTACAAATACCAATACGAGAATCCAAATCATACTTTTGAATTTTTATAATTTCTTTGGATTTTTTTCCAGAGGTAATAGCTAATGGAAGCCGATAGAATGAACATACTAAAGAATGCCACTCCCATATTGAACCCCATACTAGGTGATTTCTCGGGAATTCCCAACAACACAAATTTTAAGGAATAAAAAGCCATAACAATAAAAAGAAACAATACGACCATAGGGATAATTTTGGCCAATATGAGCTGCACTTTCTCCGGAAAACGGCTATAGAACATATCTAAATGAACATAATAGTTGTTTTTCATAGCTAGACCGGCACCGAAAGAGGTGGCGTAAATAAAGAAAATACGTGATGCTTCCTCTGTCCAAGAAGGAGTTTCTACCGGAGTGAACCTACAAAATATCTGTAAAAGCACGGTAGCAATCAGTCCCCACGTGCTTAATAAAACTCCAACTTTTAGAATACGACCAATGGTTTTATGAAGCATCTTTTTCCTTTTTAAGTTGATCGTATATTTTTTTCATTTCAGGGGAAAGGCTATTGTAAATTGCTTCCTCACACTTGGCCTGAAAAGCATCTTTATCCACTTCTATGAACTCCATGCCCTTTTCCCGCAGCTCATCTTGAACCATTTTTTCGTTTTCTAAAAAAAGACGGTGTTCATAGGCCTGCATATCTTTGGCCGCTTCCAAAAAAAATTCCTGCAAATCTGGTGGAAGCCGCTGAAACTGTTTTTCGCCTATTACAGGGTACACCCAACTCATGACATGCCCCGTTAAATTTAAATATTTCTGTACTTCTGAAAAACCGGCATTGTTTATCATCGCAAACGGATTTTCTTGCGCCTCTATCGTTCCTTGTTGCAATGAAGTGAACACTTCCGAAAAAGCCATTGGTGTGGGTTTTGCCCCAAGTGCTTTCCATAGCGTAACAAAAGAAGGCACATTTGGCACTCGCACAATGAGTCCGTTTAAATCATCTGGATGTCTTATGGGTCTATTTGAGGTGAGGTGCCGCGGACCGCGCTCAAAATGACCAAGGGATCGCAAACCCGACTTGTTAATCATCTCTTCTTCCATCAACTTACCAATAGGTCCTTGTATGTAGCGGTTCATATCTGTAGAATCTTGCATCAAAAAGGGAAGTTCGCAGAAAGTGGCTACTTCAAACCAATTGGTAAGCGTAGAGCCTGTGGTGGTCATATCAATTACATCGGCCTGAATTAGGCGTATGGCTTCAATCTCTTTCGCCAATTGTTCGGATGGGTATACTTCAACTTTTATTCGTCCTTTAGAGCGTTCCTCCAAAATTTCGCCAAAATAATAGAAAGCTTTATACCAAGTATGTTCTTCGTTCACCAAAAGGGCTGTGCGCAATATAAACTCAGGTTCTGCTTTTTCCGGTTTACAACTATTAAAACCAAAGAGAATAAGAACGCAGGATACAGTTTTAATAAAACTAGAATTGAATAACAATCGTATGTTCATGATTTAGTCTTCTACCTCAACAACCATTTCAATTTCTACAGCAATATTACCGGGCAAAGACCCCATACCTATTGCAGCTCTAGCATGTTTGCCGCGTTCACCAAAAACCTGGACCATTAAGTCTGAACATCCGTTGATAACTTTAGGTTGGTCCTTAAAATCAGAAACGGCATTTACCATACCGCGGACCTTTACAATACGCTTTACCTTTTTCAGGTCTCCTAATTCTGCCTTTAAAACTGATATTTGATTGATGGCCGTAATTCTAGCTGCTTCATACCCTTCTTCAATAGTAAGGTCAGCACCAAGTTTACCGGTTATGTTCTCACCATTTGCTTTGGTAGGACCTTTTCCCGCTAAAAAAATCAAGTTTCCCGTACGTACCGCATTTACATAATTGGCCATTGGGGCGGAAGGCTGAGAAAGCTCAATTCCCAATTCTGTAAGTTTGGCTTCGGGATTATATTCGGTTTCCTCTTGAGTGAATCCGTTAAACGAAGTAAAAACGGAAATACATACAACTAAAAACAGTCCTTTCATATAGTTTGAATTCTATCTTGAAGCTAAATATAAGGATTTCTTATATTCCCTAACACTCTAAAAAACAGAAAACAACCATTTTACAAATTCTTGTTAATTTCATATATGAAACTAGTTTCTAAACTCTATGTAACTTATAAGGGTAGACTCCACCGGCATTCCATTGACACACATAAAGATTTTTATCATTGTCTATGCAGACATCATGACAATGCTTAAAAATGGGTTTTTCTTGGAACATTAACTTTAATTTTCCGTTCTTGTAAACCGGCTCAGTACCACCCGGATTAGAGATTACTTTATTATCCTTATCCAGAATGGTTACAAAGCCCTTGTTCGCATGCATATTGAAATTACCGTCCTCCATTCCAAAGCAAACTCCGGAGTACACATTTTCACCATCTATTACCGGTCTGCTTACAAAGAGCCCGGGCATATAATAATCCTCAATATAATCACCCTCCAAAGAAAATCTTTTAAAAGAATTTTTTATCCGCGCGGTACATAATAAAGTTGGATTGGAAGGATCTCTATAATCTACGACAACCCCATGTGCTTGTTTGAATTTTTCCGGAGAAAGAAAACCATCGCCCCCAAACTTGCGAATGAAATTACGTTTTGGGTCATATTGAAGAATGTATTGAGAACCATACCCATCTGCCACATAAATATTTCCGTTTGGACCAATGGCGGTTTCCGTTGGCTTAAAAGGCGCATGCACATCATAAGCTCCAATTTTAGTAGGTGATGCAATTTCTAAAAGAACCCTACCATCTAAATTGGTCTTTATAACCCTTCCAAGAGAAGGATCCGTGATATATAAGAATTCAGCTCCGCCTTCCTCATGAATGGTAAGGCCATGTGCGCCCGGTAAATTGAGTGTCCAGCTATGTAAAAGCCCACCAGATTTGTCATAGATTAACACATTGTTCTTAGCATGATCGGTAAGCATAATAAGCCTACCTTTTTTATCCATCACCATTTCATGGCAATTGTTAACCGGATATTTTTTAGGATCTAAATCTCCCCAACCCACTTCAACTCTATATTTAAAATCACCGTGACCAATGATTTCTTCACTGAGATTTACTTTTGAATTATTAATGTAGAACGGCACAGTGGACATTGTTAAAAGCCCTCCTGTACCCATGGTTGTTTTTTTCATGAATTCTCTTCTTGTTGACATGCTAACTAGGCTAAAATATCTTTTACTACATGACCATGAACATCGGTCAAACGGTATCTTCTCCCTTGGTGTTTAAAGGTAAGCTTTTCATGATCTATACCCAATAAATGCATTAGGGTAGCTTGAAAATCATGTACATGTACCCCGTTGCGTGAAACATTATAACTAAAATCATCGGTTTCGCCGTAGACCATCCCCGCCTTCACTCCTGCACCCGCCATCCACATGGTAAAACAACCCGGGTGATGGTCCCTTCCATAACTTTCCGCAGTTAGTCTACCTTGCGAGAAACTGGTACGGCCAAACTCCCCTCCCCAAACTACTAACGTATCCTCTAGAAGTCCGCGTTGTTTTAAATCCGTAATTAAACCAGCTGTTGCTTGATCCGTACTCAATGCCTGTCTTTTTATACCATTGGGAAGACCACCATGTTGATCCCACCCCATATGATACAACTGAATGAATTTTACATCCTTCTCAGCAAGTCGTCTTGCCTGAATACAATTTGCAGCATACGTGCCCGGAATTTTAGCATCCTCACCATATAATTCATAAACATGGTCCGGCTCATTGGAAGTGTCTACAACATCCGGAACCGAATTCTGCATACGGTACGCCATTTCATATTGATTTATTTTAGATTGAATTTCCGGATCTTTCCAGATATCATACTGTTGGTTATTCAATTCGGAAATATAGTCCAATGCACGCCTACGGTCATGATCATGAACCCCATGCGGATTGTTCAAATACAACACCGGATCTTTCCCAGAACGAAACTGAACTCCTTGGTGATGAGAAGGCAAAAATCCATTGCCCCATGCCGCCGAGCTTAAGGGTTGGGCGCCTCCTCCTTTGGAAAGCATAACCACAAAATTGGGTAAATCCTTATTGTCACTCCCCAAACCATAACTTAACCACGACCCAATTGAAGGCCTCCCGCTTAACTGGGACCCCGTTTGCATAAACATAACTGCCGGCTCATGGTTAATGGCTTCGGTATACATTGATTTTATTATACATAGGTCATCTACAACACCAGCAGTATGGGGAAAAAGTTCACTCACCCAGGCTCCGGATTGACCATGTTGCTTAAAATCGAAAATGGACTGCACCAAGGGAAAAGTGCTTTGTGAAGTTACCATTCCAGAATTACGTTGTGTTCCCCTAACCGAATCAGGTATTTCCTGACCATGCCATTTGGCCAAGGAAGGTTTATAATCGAACGTTTCTATTTGTGACGGACCACCACTTTGAAATAAATAAATAATGCGCTTTGCCTTGGCAGGAAAATGGGTTCCGCCCAATGCCCCTCCATGGGCGTTTACCAGCGAAGGCCTTTCGGAAACCAACAAATCGTTGGCAAAGGATTCCGTCGGTCCTAAAAGACTGGATAGAGCAATAGACCCAAACCCCAAGGATGCCTTCTTTAAAAACCCCCTACGGGTATCTTCAAACTTTTTTTGTTCATGAATATCTCTCATAATCTTCTTCTTATCGTATGGTGAATCCTTCGGTAGTATTCATAATTCCGTTAATAACCGTTGCCAATGCCGCTACTTTAACAGGATCGGAGGTGTTTTTAATTTTGGTTTCGCCCATATTCAAATAGGCGACCGCATCTTCTTTATTGTTCAAAAAGCGCTCTAACTCTTCGTCAAGAAATTTCTTTAAAATCGATAATTCTTCTTTTGAGGTCTTTCTTCCTGTACTCAGCTGAAATGCCTTCTTTAACTGTAGTTCTTTATTTTCTTCATCCTCATCAATCAAACTTTCGGCAAGGACATATGAAGCTTCTATATATTGGGGATCGTTCAAAAGCACTAATGCTTGTAATGGCGTACTGGTCTCCCTTCTTTTAACCGTACAAACACTGCGGTCTCCGCCATCAAAAATCTGCATAGACGGTGGTGCCGAAGTTCTCTTCCAAATCGTATAAAGACTTCTTCGGTACAAACCCTCCCCTGGCTGCTGTTTGTATTTGTAACGCCAAGGTTTGTTACTAATTTCGTCCCAAAGCCCTTCTGGCTGATATGGGTAAACACTTGTTCCTCCAATTTTTGAAACTAAAAGCCCACTGATAGCCAATGCATTGTCCCTTACCATTTCCGCAGTCATACGCATACTAGGTCCTCGGGCCAATAGAATATTGTCCGTATCGATCTCCGACAATTCCGGGGTAAGTTCCGAGCTTTGTTGATAGGAGGAAGACATAACGATTAACTTTTGTATTTTCTTGATATCCCAACCCGAATCCATAAACTCTACGGCAAGCCAATCCAATAGTTCAGGATGCGAGGGCAAACTACCCTGGTTGCCAAAATCATCAGAAGTGGCCACCAACCCTTGTCCAAAATGCATTTGCCATAAGCGGTTCACAAAAACTCTGGCTGTTAACGGATTGTTCTTATCGAACAACCATTTGGTCAACCCTAATCTATTTCTTGGCAAATCTTCACTAAAAGGCATTACCGCTTCGGGCACGTCTGGTTGCACTTCTTCCGTAGGAGCATCGTACATCCCACGATCAAGAATATAAGTAGGTCTGGGCTTTGGCAAATCTCCCAAAACCATAATCTCTTTTATAGGTTCCAGTTCATTAAGCTGTTTTTCTCTTTGTTCCTTCAGCTTAATCCTTGTCCTTTCCGTTTCCTTGTCAATACTCAGATAATAGAAATCCGTAATTAATTCCTTTTCACCACTTTTTACTCTATCCATTACCATTTTTGGAGCTATGCTGTAGAGCACTTCCAAACCCGATAGTTGTCGGTTATAAATCCTGAGATTATCCACACCGCCGTCTTTGAAAGATTTAAACTTGCCACTTACCCCTACAGTGAAACCGTTAAATGCGTAGTTATGCGCATTTTTCTTGAACAGTATAGATTTATACAGGTTGTCTATTTCAATTTCTACCGGTACCTCTTTTCCGTTTACGTAAATATGGACCCCATCCGCTTTGCCCAACCCATCATAGGACACGGTTACGGAGCTCCATTCTTTCTCAGGTATAGATTCCTCCGTTTTAACTTGAATGGCATTGGATGGCCAAGAACGCGCAATTATAAACTTAAGCCTGTTATCCTCCAGATGCATGGAATACCCTTTTAATCCTTGCCTAACTTCTTCGGAATGCGTAAAAATTGCGGCCTCTTCATAGTTTCTGTCCGGCTTAACGGCTATGGAAACGGTGAAAGGATCGGATTGATCAAACCATCCTACTTTTCCGGGCATCCTCATAGTGGTATAATCACCAAGAAACACAGCTTTTCCGTTTATCCCATTCTCAATTACAGGCTCTTTAATGGTTACCGATCGTCCATCACCCCCACTATTTTCAGTACTGAACGATTTATTATCCTCTGATGAAAACGAATCAAAATTTAAACTGGCCTGCAATCCTTTTTTCAAGCTTTTTTGCAACACTGTCTCCAGAACCAATGGTTTTTTAGACCAAGTACGTACCTCCTCAGGTGTTTCCTTTTCAACAGATATCAATTGTTTTTGTGTTAGATTGATATCCCTATCAATAAACTCCAACACCTCTTTTTGCTCGTCATTGGTCAATAAAAGTGAAGGTCCAGGTACTTGACCCGGCCCATACACCGGTGTCCCAATCTCATTTGTACTATTGAAAAATGCAAAAAGCTCATAATGGTCTTTTTGGCTGGTCGGATCATACTTATGATCATGGCATCTAGCACATTCTACACTTAACCCTAAAAATGCTTTTCCAACAGACAGGGTACGGTCCGCCACATACTCTACCCGGTACTCCTCAAAAACAATTCCCGCTTCAGAGTTCTTTTTATGTAGCCGATTAAAGGCCGTTGCTAAAATACTTTCCTGCGATGGGTTTTCTATAAGGTCTCCCGCCAACTGCCATATTACAAATTGGTCGTACGACATATTTTCATTAAACGCCTTTATGACCCAATCCCGATACGGACTAAAATCGCGATGTTTATCATCCAAATACCCATCACTATCCGCGTAACGAGCAACGTCCATCCACTCGGCAGCCATACGCTCTCCATAGGCAGGTGAAGCCAAAAGGCGATCTACCACTTTTTCATAAGCATCCGGTGATGTGTCATTTACAAAATCCTGAATTTGCAACAAGGTTGGTGGCAATCCTATTAAGTTGAAACTGAGGCGGCGAATAAGATGTTCCTTTGAAGCTCTTTGTGAAGGACTTAAGCCTTTACCTTCCAATTTGGCCAAAACAAATTGGTCAACAGTATTATTTGGCCATTCCTTATTCACTATGTTCGGAACGCCTTCTTTTTGGGGTTTTATAAAAGACCAGTGCGGCTTGTACTCCGCTCCTTGCTCAATCCACTTTGTGATGGTGGCTATTTCATTTTTGTTAAGTGTAATATTAAACTCTGGTGGCGGCATTGTGATGTCCGGATCAGTAGATAAAATACGCGTAACAACTTCGCTCTTTTCAGGTTTATTAGGAACAATAGGATGCTTTCCCGATCCTTCTAAAGCCTCATATGCACTTTCTGCAATATCTAGACGAAGACCTGCTTTTTGATTTGCCATATCCGGTCCGTGACAAGCAAAACACTTATCGGACAAAATAGGTTTAACATGGTAATTGAAATCTATTTTCTCTGGCAATTCAGCCATTGCCTCTTCAATTTCGTCAGGTGCATTCCATCCACAACTGTGTAATAACATGATGCAGAGTACAGAAAAAAATCTCGATAAGAATCGCATTGGTTTTGGAATTTTCTTCAATATACGACCGCATTTTAACTGTTAATGAGTTAAAAAACAGTTTCATTAACTGTTAATAATTTTAATTATCTTTAAAAAATTCCTTCTTTGAGGCTATGAATACCAAGGATTACCATACGTATGTCAATAAAATAATTTCCAGTAAATCTTTTGGCAATTCAACCACCTATGCCAATTTGCTCAGGTACCTCGTTCAATGCACTATAGAGGAAGACGTGCCAAAAGAAACCACAATTGCCACAGAAATATTTGGTAAAAAGGAATTTGACCCTTCTCAGAGTACACTCATTAGGGTTTACATTTATAATCTTAGAAAAAAACTGAGAACATACTACCAAAAGGAAGGGACAGAAGACCAGATTATTCTGCGCATCCCAAAGGGGAGTTATAAAGTAGAGTTTGACAGTAAAAAGAAAGAGCCCAAACCAGCAAAAAAAATCATAACCAAAAAACAGCTTCTATTTTTAGTCTCCTCAATTCTCTTTTTATCAATTATCGGAAATTGGTTTCTCTGGACAGTTAATAGGCAGCCAAACCCCTTTTCCGAATCTATCCTATGGACCGAAATTTTCAATTCAAAAAAACCAATGATATTGGTATTGGGGGACCTCTTTATTTATCGTGAAATTAATACCACTCTCCATAAAGAAAAGGTTATCCGTAATCCATTTATCAATTCAGAAACTCAACTCTACGACTCTCTTCCTTCCTCGTTGAAAAATGAGTATGAACCTATGGAGTATAGTTTTCTAATTAGAAATAGTACCGAATGGGTAAAGGACGTAAGTAAAGTTTTGACTTAAAAAGATAAAGACTTTAACGTGCGTACAATTTTACGTTTTAGCCCTAAAGAACTTCCTGAAAACGACTTTATGGTTGTTGGAATGGCGAAGACCTTAGGTATTTTCAAAGATTACATCTACAAGACCAGCATAAACTACAATGAGGATACAGATAATTTTAATTTCAAGAACACCTCAACCTTTTTTAAACCCAGTGGAGATGCCGAAACCTACCATAAGGATTACGCTTTAATTATAAAGGCGCCGGGACCAAACAACAATTCCATATATGTTTTTGCGGGTTTGTGGGATACCGGTGCATCACAGAGCCTGAAGAACTTTACCAACCCTATATTGGTCCAGCAATTGGAAAACCGAATGAAAGCCGACTTAGGAAAAATACCTGCTTATTTTGAGGTCTTTATGGAAGTAAACGGTATTGACAGAATGGAACTGAGTTCAAAGATTCTTCACGTGAAAGAATTGGAATTGGATTAAATACCTTTTAAACCATAAGCCGCATCGTTCCAACGAAGTTCTTGCTTAAAGCGGTACAGGTCAGTTTTTTCATCAATCAGCAGAAATTCTAAATCCATTATTTGTGCAAAATCCTCCAATGATTCTGCAGATATATTCTGACTATAACACGTATGATGTGCTCCGCCACCATAAATCCAAGCTGCAGCAGCTGTTTGAAGATCGGGTTTTGCCTTCCATAAAACTCTTGCCACGGGAAGGTTAGGCATATTTTCTTCTATTTCTATTGCTTCAACTTTATTGACCAGCATCCTAAATCTATTACCCATATCCACAACCGATGCATTCAAAGCATTTCCTGAGCCAGCATTAAAGACCAAACGTACCGGGTCTTCTTTTCCGCCGATTCCCAATGGATGAATTTTACACGAAACATCTCCTTTGGCAATAGACGGACAAATTTCCAACATATGAGAACCAAGAACAGCTGTATTTGCCGGGTCAAAGTGATAGGTATAATCTTCCATAAAACTGTTCCCACCATCCAGACCTGCCCCCATAACTTTCATGGTACGCACAAGTGCTGCCGTCTTCCAGTCGCCTTCACCACCAAAACCATAACCACTGGCCATAAGCCTTTGAGTGGCAATACCGGGTAACTGCTTCATACCATGTAAATCCTCAAAAGTATCGGTAAAAGCGGTATAACCACCTTCCTCAAGAAAAGTTCGCATGCCCAACTCTATCCGCGCAGCATCCCTTAAAGAATTCCGCATACTTCCATCAGATTTAATTTTAGCTGCCATAGTATATGAATCCTCGTATTCTTGAATCAACATGTTTACATGAGCAGGGGATACTCCATCAATATATTTAACCAAATCGCCTACGCCATATCCATTAACCTCGTAGCCGAACTTCATTTGAGCAGAAACTTTGTTTCCCTCTGTAACCGCTACTTGACGCATATTATCCCCAAAACGGGCTACTTTCATTTTTTTAGAATCAGCAACTGCAGAGACCACACGACACCAGTCAGCTACCTGCTGAATAACAGTTTCATTGTGCCAATGACCTACAACCACCTTTCGATTCAACCGCATTCTGGAAGCCAAAAAACCAAATTCCCTACCACCATGTGCGGATTGATTCAGGTTCATGAAATCCATATCAATCGCATTCCAAGGAATGTCCCGATTGTATTGGGTATGCAGATGCAAAAATGGTTTCTGAAGAGCCTGTAGGCCTGCAATCCACATTTTGGCAGGAGAGAAGGTATGCATCCATAATATAAGACCAACACAAGCATCAGTATTATTCGCCTCTTTACATAAAGTACTTATTTCTCCTGAAGTTTTTACTACAGGTTTAAAAATTACTTTAACAGGAATAGTTTTATTCGCATCGTAATGTTTAGCGATTTCCTCTGAATGTTCCGCTACTTGAGTTAAAGTCTCTGGCCCATAAAGGTGTTGGCTTCCCGTTACAAACCAAACTTCATTATTACTTAAATCGATCATCATTTTTACAATAAATTAGTCCTTATGAAAAATACACGTACATACCTATAACAATAGAACATATTACAAAACCTACGGGTTTTGCAAACTTCCATGGCGTAATATCTACCTGCTCAGTATATACTTCAACATATTCCGTCTCTCTTGGAAAGAATTTACCAATAATTAACATCAGCAGTATTACTAGAACAAACAAGATACCCATGACATGTAAGAAGCTAACATTTGGCTTAATGATATATAGTGTGACTAAATACGTGACTACGGCAAAAACGATTCCAATATTTGCGGCAATACCAGGGATTTTTTTAGTTAAGTAACCTACTAAGATTATTGCTAAAATAGGCACGCTATAAGACCCATTTAATTCCTGTAGATAATTAAATATACCTCCTTCCACCCCAAACAATAGCGGCGCTATTATCATGGAAATGATTGCAAGGAAAACACCAAATATCTTACCAGCCTTTACTACCTGCTTTTCCGTGGCTTTTTTATTAATGTATTCCTTATAAAAGTCAAGTCCAAAAAGGGTAACCGAACTATTTAAAGCACTATTAAAAGAACTTAATATGGCTCCAAAAAGCACTGCTGCAAAAAAACCGATAAAGGCCGCAGGCAATACCTTTTTGACCACCATAGGGTAAGCCTGGTCCGGATTGGTCAATTCACCGTTAAATATTTGAAATGCAATAATTCCCGGCAATACTACAATTATAGGACCCAATATCTTTACAAAAGCCGCGAGACTTAATCCTATCTGACCTTCACGTAGATTCTTGGCACCAAGTGCTCGCTGAATGATAGCCTGATTCGTTCCCCAGTAGTAAAAGTTAACGATAACCATACCAGTAAAAAGCGTCCAAAAAGGCACTGAAGAATCAGGTCCTCCTAAAATTTTAAATTTCTCTGGAAAGTTAGTAGTCAAAACATCCATACCATTTAGGAGGTTTCCATCCCCAACGTATAACAACCCAAATATAGGTATGAGCGAACCTCCAATAATCAAACCTATTGCATTAATCGAATCGGACACTGCAACTGCCTTTAGTCCTCCAAAAATTGCGTAGATACTTCCTATTATACCAATACCCCAAACGGTGACCCATAGTGCAGCTTCTTCGTTCATACCCATCGCCTCTGGCAAATCGAACATAGTATTGATTGCCAAAGCACCTGAATAAAGAACTGTAGGCAACATTGAAATTGCATATCCTCCTAAAAATAAAAGAGACACTAAAGTCTTTGTAGATTTTCCGTAGCGTTTTTCAAGAAATTGAGGAATAGTAGCAATACCTCCTTTCAAATATCTAGGCAACAATACCAATGCAGTAAAAACCATGGCTATTGCAGCCAATACTTCGTAAGCCATAATGAGTATGCCCTCGCTATAAGCGATACCGTTCATACCTACAATTTGTTCCGTAGAAAGATTTGTTAAAAGCAATGACCCAGCAATGACGGGGCCCGTAAGACTTCGTCCACCTAAAAAATAACCATCCGAAGAGGTTTCATCCGTTTTTCTAGTTGATAAATATGCTATGATTGCTACTAGTAATGTAAACCCGATGAACGTTGCTATTCCCATAAAATATATTTCAAATAAAACTTAGCACCCTTGTCCGTAATAAGCATCTTTACCATGCTTACGTTCAAAATGCTTCTTTTTCAAAGCCTCTTTTAACGTAACTGCGTTAGGATTTATCTGCAAGGTTAGATGTGCCATTTTAGCTATTTCTTCACATACAGCACTATTATATACTGCTTTGGCAGCGGTTGCACCCCAAGTAAAAGGAGCATGGCTACCGACCAGTATCATACCTATTTCGTTATAATCCAACCCTTTGTCTTTCAAACAATCAATTATCTGATACCCGGTCATATGCTCATAATCTCCCTCTATATATTCATCTTTCATAGGGGGAGCACATGGAATATCAGCAATCAAATGATCGGCATGAGTCGTTCCGAAGATAGGAATATCCTTAATAGCTTGTGCCCAAGCCGTACCATAAGTTGAGTGCGTATGAACTACTCCGCCTATTTTATCCCATTCTTTATAAAGAACGGCATGTGTTTTTGTGTCAGATGAGGGTCTCATCTTACCTTCTACAATCTTTGCATCAAAATCACAAATCACAATATCCTCAACCTTTAATGTATTATAAGGTACGCCACTGGGCTTTATTGCAAAAACCCCGTTATCTCTATCTACGGCACTTGCGTTACCAAATGTAAACAATACCAGACCTAGTTCCGGAAGCTGCATGTTTGCCTCAAAGGCCTCTTCTTTTAATGATGTATACTTACCCATTATTTCTGGTTTCGTTCATGATATGTTTCTCCATCGTATCGCCTAGCCTACTGTAGTTTTTATATACCTTTTCATAGGCTATTGCATCGATTTTGTTCGGTTGATAAATAGTCTCAAAAGGGCTACCCATCTTCTCCATAGCTTCGGGAACATTGGTGTAGACCTCCGCAGCTACAGCACCAAAAACTGCCGCACCTAATGCACAGGCCAGTTCTGACGCCACTACTTTAATAGGCATATTAAGTACATTGGCCATCATTTGCATTATAAACGGGGATTTCTTGGCCACTCCCCCCAAAGCTATAACCCCTTTAATTGGTATACCTTCGGATAGGAACCTATCTACTATCTTTTTTGCCCCGAAACAGGAAGCTTCCACTAAAGCTCTAAATATTTTAGGCGATGTACTCCCTAAATTTATACCTGCAATTACTCCTTTCAAATTCTGATTGGCATCTGGTGTTCTTCTTCCATTCATCCAATCTAGCGCCAACTCTCCCGAAGCACCAATAGGCTCTTTGCTAGCGGCATTGCTAAGTTCGGGAATCAGGTTTTTAAGTGCCTCTGCAATTAATTTTTCCTTGGTATTTTCATCAATTAAAGAAGACTTAGATATCAGTTCTTGAATTGGCCATGCCAAAACCCTGCTGTACCAAGCATAAATATCCCCAAAAGCAGACTGACCGGCTTCCAACCCTAACATATGAGGAATGACGGAACCATCTACTTGTCCGCATATACCTTTTACCAATTTTTCTTCCCCTTCCATAGGAGCTACTAGAACATCACAAGTAGAAGTCCCCATTATTTTTGTTAGATAGTATGGCTCAATCTTAGCCCCTACGGCGCCCATATGGGCATCAAAAGCCCCCACGGAAACAATAGTTTCCGCAGAAAGACCCAATCGCTCAGCCCATTCCGGACTTAAAGTACCCGCTGAGACATCTGAAGTATAGGTCTTATCAAAAAGACGTTCTCTTAGTCCGTCCAAAAGCGGATCTAATGCTACAAAAAAATCATTGGAAGGCAAACCACCAAAACTTTCGTGCCATAGCGCCTTATGTCCTGCAGCACATCGGCTACGTTTCATTTCACGAACATCGTTGCCCCCAGTTAATAAAAACGGAATCCAATCACAATGTTCGACCCAAGAATAGGCAGCTCTATACACCTTGTTATCTACTCTAGAAACATGAAGTATTTTACTCCAAAACCACTCTGAAGAATAAATTCCGCCTTCATATTGTGAATAATCGATATCCCATGTAGCACATAATTCATTAATTTCATTGGCTTCCCGGATGCCGGTATGGTCTTTCCAAAGCACGAACATTGCGTTCGGGTTCTCTTTGAAAGCATCCAAAAGTGCCAATGGAGTTCCATTAGCATCTACCGCAACGGGTGTACTTCCCGTAGTATCTACGCCTATGCTAACAATTTGTGCCACAACATCAGGACCTACTTCAGCAACAACGGACTTGACTGTAGATTCTATACCTTCTATATAGTCTAAAGGATGTTGGCGAAAACGATTTTCGGAAGGATCACAGTATTTGCCTTCTTTCCAACGCACATAATTATGTACCGCCGTGGAAAGCTCTTGACCTGTTTTTGTGTTGACCAAAACAGCTCGGACGGAATCCGAACCAAAATCCAAGCCCAGACTATAGGCGGTTTGTGACCTCATATGTAAAAACTTTAAATTTAAGGTAGCGTTTTAACAGAACCCTCTTGTAAAAGAAACTAATATAGAACTTTTTACAAGTGTTTCAAAAACACTTAATGCTTAAATTGTAAAGTTTTTTGTTTTATTGTATTTTTTCTCATTAAAACGGTATAAAAAGGCGCCCTTTTTAGATTCAGACATGTCTTTTTCATCCAATTTGATTAAAAAATCCATCGTAGCAAGTTTCTTTCTAAAATTACGCTTATCCATTTCCTCCTGAAAAATACCTTCATATAGCTTTTGTAGTTGGGGCAAGGTAAACTTATCAGGAAGAAGGTTAAAGACTATGGGGAAAGTACGTACTCTTCTCTGAAGCCTTCTTATGGCAGACTCTACCATTTCTTTGTGATCAAAAATCAAATCCGGTAGCTCATCTATAGGAAACCATTTGGCACGAAATTCCTCAATAAGTTCCTTATTGTACTTGTCTTTAAGTATCAATGCGCTATAAGTTGTAGACACTACACGTTCATATGGATCACGTTTGGCCTTGCCAAAAGTACGGACCTGCTCCATATAAACATCTTCTAGACCTGATAGATCTTTCAAAACCCTATTCGCCGCATCATCTAAATCCTCGTGATTTCCAACAAACCCGCCCATAAGAGACCACCTATCTTTTTCCGGCTCAAAACCTCTATGTACAAGCAAAACTTCTAACCTATTATCATTGAATCCAAAAATGATACAATCTACAGCAAGAGTAATTTGTTGTATATCCTTATATGTTCTATCCATCATAAATCTAGCTATCGTTAAAGGTTACGTCAAAAATACGTAAAGATTCCGGGTATAAGTGTATCCATAACATTTTCCGATATTTCTATTGACAATATCAACAATTGCCTTCTTTCATCGTCCTGAAACGACAAAAAATAGCACAAAATAGCACAAAACCATTTTATAAAATAGGAACATGATAACAATTTCACTGAATCGGTTTCGAAAACCTTAAAATGAACGGTTTTTCATTGATTTTTTACCAAAAGCGAACTGTAAACTCTGTCCATCTCCAAATTTTCGACATGAGTCCGTTTTTTCTCTATGAAACACCCTCTACCTATTTTAAGGAACTGTTTTTATGCGGTATATTGTGACCCCATACCAAAGCATACATTTTAATCAAACCTAACCATATGATTACTGAAAGTAAAAAAATTCTAATTACCGGAGTTGCAGGCTTTTTAGGCTCCAATTTTTTAGTTAAAACTTTAAATGAGGGACACCGAATTGTTGGAATAGACAATTTATCAATGGGATCCCTTGACAATATTCAAGAGAGCCTTGACCACCAAAATTTTAAATTTATAAATGGTGATGTTTTAGATGAATCACTAATTGAACGACTAGATGATGACTTTGATGTTATCGTTCATTTAGCGGCCTTTAAAATACCAAGATACGGCAATGCAGTTGACACCTTAAAAATCAACTCCAAAGGAAGCGAAAACATGCTTGAACTTGCCAAAAAACTGAAATGCAAATTTGTCTTAGCATCAACTTCCGATGTATATGGCATGAGCCCGGATATTCCTTTTAAGGAGGACGGAAACTGTCTTATAGGTGATTCAAAAGTACCGCGTTGGGCGTATGCCGTTTCAAAATTGTTTGATGAACATTTAGCGTTAGCTTATATGGAAGATTTTGATTTTCCTGTGGTAATACTTAGGTTCTTTGGTTCTTACGGACCAAATCAAAATTTGTCTTGGTGGGGAGGCCCACAATCCGTGTTCATAGATTGTATATTGAACAACAAAGAAATTCCTATTCATGGCGATGGACAGCAAACTAGAACCTTTACTTTTGTTAACGATACTGTAGAGGGTATTTACGCTGCCACAACAAAACCTGAAGCAAACGGAGAAATCTTTAATATTGGAGCGAATGAAGAAATTACAATTCTTGAGCTTGCTACTTTACTTAAAGAAATCTCTGACGAACCTACAACTTCACAAGTAAAACTGATTCCTTATAACGAAATTTCTGCTGGAAGAAAATATCAAGACGTCATGAGACGCGTACCGGACAACACCAAAGCTGAACGTATTTTGGGTATAAAAGCACAAACTTCTCTTAAAGAAGGCCTGCGAATTACGTTTAATTGGCAGAAAAAGGTTACTTCAGAAAAATTAGAGGTATCATGAAAATAGGCATCGTGGGAGGCGGTTTCATGGGATTAACATTATCCCATGAAATTGCAAAAACCAATGCCAGCGTAAAAGTTTTTGAAAGTGCTGCCCATATGGGCGGTTTATCAACACATAAAGATTACGGTCCTTTTGTTTGGGATAGATTTTATCACGTAATCTTACCTACCGATAATTATTTAATAGGCCTAATCGAAGATTTAGACCTTGGTGATGAGTTGTGCTGGAGAAGATCTTATACGGGGTATTATGTTCAGAAAAAATTCTACTCAATTAGCAGCTCAAAAGAGTTTCTACTTTTTCCGGCTCTAAATTTGTGGGACAAAGGGATGCTGGCTTTTACTATTTTCTATGGTTCCAAAATAAAAGATTGGAAAAAATTAGAGAAAATCACTGTAAAAGATTGGTTAATTAAAATGGGAGGAAGAGCCACTTATGAAAAATTTTGGTCTCCGTTACTTTTAGCCAAATTAGGTGAAAATCACGAGAAGGTTTCTGCCGTATTCATATGGACATATATAAAGCGACTTTTTCAAGCCAGAAGTTCAGCTGCTCAGAAGGAGCATATGGGCTACTTAAAAGGTGGGTATAAGACCTTTTTTGACACATTACAAAGTAACTTGAGCAAGAAAGGTTCAGAGATAGCTCTTAATAGTGCCGTGCAAAGTGTTAAAGCTAATCCTGAGGGCGGTATTACTATAATATGTAATGACAAAGAAGAATATTTTGACAAGGTTATTTTCACCTCGCCTTTAAATGTACTTAATAAGGTCGCAAACCAAAGTCTATTTGAATCCTCTAAACCCACTGCTCCAGTAGAATATCTTGGAGTTATTTGTTTAGTAATGATAACCAAAAAGTCTTTAACACCTTATTACGTGCTTAACATCGCCGATAAAGAAATTCCGTTTACCGGTGTAATAGGAATGAGTTCCCTAGTTGATTTAGACCAGACAGCTAATGAGCATTTAACTTATTTTCCAAAATATGTTAGTGCAAATGACGCTTATTGGCAAAAATCCGATGAAGAACTGACTTCATTATTTTTAGAAGGCGTATCAAAGCTTTATCCTGATTTTGACGAAAACGATATTGTTTCTACCCATTTACACAAGGCGCTTAAAGTTCAGCCACTTCAAGTTTTGAATTATTCAGAAACAATTCCTGATGTGCAAACCAAGCATAAGGATTTTTACATCCTGAACACGTCTCAATTTGTAAACGACACGCTAAACAACAATTCTGTCGTAAACCATGTGCAAAAATTCATGACCAAGTTTAAGACAGAATCTAATTTACACTAATACATACAATACCTAACCGAATCGTATGAGCAAGCCAAACTTAAGCCTTTCACTAGATATGGACAACCAGTGGTCTTACATGAAGATACACGGTGAAGAAGGATGGGAAGATTACCCTTCTTATCTAGATATTTTTGTGCCACACGTCCTTCAAGTATTAAAAGAACTGGACCTAAAAATTACATTTTTCATTGTTGGGCAAGATGCCACATTTGAAAAAAACCACCAGTATCTAAGACAAATTGCAGACGCCGGTCACGATATTGCAAATCATTCCTTTAAACATGAAACATGGCTTCATCTCTATTCTAAGGATGAGATGAAAGCCGAAATTGATTCTGCGCACGATATCATTCATGAAGTCACAGGAAAAGCCCCAAGCGGGTTTAGAGGACCTGGTTTCAGTTGGAGCGGGACTTTACTGGAAGTATTAGCCGAAAAAGGATATAAATACGATGCATCTACCTTACCAACGGTAATAGGCCCACTAGCTAGACTATACTACTTTAGTACTTCTAACCTCACAAAAGAGGAAAAAGAAGATAGAAAAGAAATCTTTGGTAAATTTTCCGATGGATTCAAAAAACTGAAACCCTATTTCTGGAAAACCAATAAAAATCAAAAGTTGCTAGAATTGCCCGTAACAACAATGCCGGTGTTTAGGATACCTTTTCACCTTAGTTATCTTATCTATATTAGCAATATCTCACCTCTTTTAATGATGCTATATCTAAATATTGCCATATTTTTATGCAAGGTAACTAAGACAGAGCCTAGCTTTTTATTACATCCTTTAGATTTAATTGGAGGAGATCAAATAACCAGTTTAGCTTTTTTCCCAGGAATGAATGTTTCTAGTGAAAGAAAAGTATTTCTATTTAAAAAAGTGATGAGAAAATTGGGCAAACACTTTACTTTAACGGATATGAACGGTCATGTAGATGATATTTACGACAAAAAGGGCTTAAAAACAGTGCAAGTGCCAAGCTAATAATTAGAAAAATAACATTTCTCCCCCTTTTATAATGAATAGTAGAGATTTAACGTATGGATGCGTCTCTTTGACGGTATCTGTAGGTATCCACTCCTTATTTTTATAATTTTGAAATAATTTACTCGTAGACAGTACAAAGAGTTTAAATACTTTAAATCAATAGCTTATACCAAAACAAAATACCAATATGCCAACCTTATCTGACAAGATTGATACAAAAAAGCCCCTTGTTACTATTATTTTGCCCGCATACAATGAGGAAGCGATACTTGAAAAAAATGTATCCCTCCTTTATGATTATTTAAGCACATTAGACAATTTATACAACTGGGAGGTCTTAATCATAAATGACGGCAGTACGGATAGCACTAAAACAATTGCGGATTCTTTGGCTGATACAAAAAACAATCTGCGTTCATATCACCATATCGTAAACAGAAATTTAGGCACAGCTTTAAGGACAGGTTTTAAGCATAGTAAGGGCAAATATGTTATTGTTTTAGATATTGACATGAGCTACTCACCAGACCATATAGAAAAGCTTTTATCAAAACTAGTGAGTGCCCAAGCTGATATGGTTATTGCTTCTCCCTACATGAAAGGTGGAAAGAACACGGCTGTACCTCGCTTAAGATTATTATTGAGTAAAACCGTAAATTATATGATGCGTAAATCATCGCGATTGAATATTTACACATTTACGGGTATGGTGAGAGCATATAAAGGCAATTTCATACGATCTCTAAACACCAAATCAAGTACTTTTGATATCAATTCTGAAATCATACTAAAAGCGTACATTTTAAGAGCTAGGGTTATTGAAATACCCGCTCATCTAGACTGGTCAGAGCAAATAAAATTGGGAAAAATACGTACATCAAGTTTACGTATCGTCAAAGGCATATTTAATGGATTAGCTAACAGCTTTATGTTTAGGCCTTACATGTTCTTTTGGATTTTAGGCTTAGTTATTTTTATACTATCAATATATATTATTATTTGGATTTTTATCAATACTTATAGCGCATATCCAATGACCGCTGAACTAGCACAAGGTTTTGAAGACCGTTTTTCCCTGGCCGTATCCGAAGTATTTAGGCAACGACCTTACTCGTTTATCGTTGGTGGTACTACAATGATTATTTCTCTTCAATTATTAGGACTAGGTTTTATATCATTGCAGAAGAAACGTTATTTTGATGAACTATTTCATTTAAATTCCGCTATTTTAAAAGCAACAAAAAAGAAGGGAAAGTCTACAAAATGAAAAAACTTAACGCTATAAAAAAAAGTTCATTCTTAGCTATAATCCCACTATTTATATTACTATGTATTGTAATTATATCTAGACCTTCCACTCATTCAACAAATGTTATAGGAGATGAAAGCCAATTTTACAAACATGCATATAACATTACACAAGGATATTATGTAGACACCGTAAATCCCAATATTCTTGATGGCCCAGGATACCCCATATACCTATCTATTCCAATCGCTTTAGATATTCCATTTGTATTAATTAGAGCATCAAATATCATTTTACTCTCTTTCGCTGCCTTTTATCTTCTTTTAATATTGCGGAGATATATTCCTAAGAAACCTGCAATAACGCTAGCATATTTATTTGGTTTATATCCCCCATTGTTAAGGTGGGCAAACTTAATGTATGCAGAATCGCTTATGCTTCTATTACTTATTGCGTTCTCCTATCACTTCATTAAATGGTATAACAAAGAAGGTAACCATAAAACACATTTGTTATTGGCTATGTTCCTCTTAGGCTATTTAGCTCTAACAAAAATTATTTTTGCCTATGTAATCATTGTGTTCCTTATAATAACTTTATTAATTAGGATTTTTCCTAAGGCTTATAAGGCATTCAATTCAAAAGGCCTCACACTTATCATGGTGGGAGCTTTAGCCGTATTTAGCCCATACGTTATTCATAATTACAAATTAACCGGTAAATTCTTTTATTTAGGAACTCATGGAGGAATTACTTTATATTCCAGATCTACCCCTTTTGAAGGTGAATTCGGAAACTGGCTCTCCGAACGTTATGTTTTGAAAGGCGATGTTCCAACAGGTAGAGATAGGGTTATGGCAAACATGGACCAACTTAAAAAAAATCATTATAAGCTTTTTAAAAGTATCGACTCCCTATCTTGGATCAAAAAAGATAGCGTATTAAGTGGCAAGGCCATCGATAACATGAAAAAGCATCCCGGTAAATACATGAAAAATACTATTGCTAATATTTCTCGTATTTTTTTTCATTTTCCGTTTTCTTATAGAATGCAAAATCTTGACACCCTCGGTTATTTATTACCCAACATATTTATTTTTGTACTTGCATTGTTCGGCATATACCCTGCTTTGGTTAGATTCAAAACTATTCCTCCAGAACTGAAAATCCTAATGCTATTCAGCCTGATATATTTAGGAGGACAAATTTTACTGGACGGACGGGGACGATATTTAATACCTCTTGTACCTATCTGGATATTATTTTATTCTTTTGTATATTTTAGAATACTGAACATTAAAATAAATAGTCTAGAAAAAATAAAATCTCCCAAATCTTATAATTTATAACAATCTTATTTAGTGATTATATTTTATTCAGTAAAATAACATCCTTCATTTTATAAAATAAAAGTTAATATTGCGCTTTATTTATTCTAAAAAACATAATTCATCCTTCACCATAAAGTCTGACATAGAAAAATGTTATTTAACTCCATAGATTTCGCTATTTTTCTCCCAATAGTATTTGCTATCTACTGGGGTGTTTTCAATAATAATCTGAAGCTCCAAAACATAGTTCTACTAATTGCCAGTTATGTTTTTTACGGCTGGTGGGACTGGAGGTTTCTATCTTTAATAATATTCAGTTCACTGGTCGATTTCTATGTTGCCAAGAATTTAGAAAAAAATAGTAACCCTAAAACAAGAAGACGTTTGCTGTATTTAAGCATCTTTGTCAATCTTGGCTTCTTGGGCTTTTTTAAATATTATAACTTCTTTGCGGAAAGCTTTATAAATGCTTTTAGTTTTTTCGGGCAAGATATTTCCTTTCAAAGCGTACGCATAATTTTACCTGTAGGAATTAGTTTTTACACCTTTCAAACCCTAAGTTATAGTATTGATGTTTACAAAAGAAAATTAAAACCGTCACAAGATATTATTGTTTTCTTTACATTTGTCAGCTTTTTTCCGCAATTAGTGGCTGGTCCTATTGAGAGAGCCACTAATCTATTGCCTCAATTTACCTCAAAAAGAAAGTTCACACATGCAGCCTTATCCCATGGTTTCAAACTTATGATTTGGGGATTCTTCCTTAAGGTCGTAGTGGCAGATAGAGCTTCAATTTATGTAAACGCAGTATATAATAATATTGAAAGTCATGAGGGTCTTAGTTTTTTAGCTGCAACATTTTTATTTGCATTTCAAATTTACGGTGATTTTGCGGGCTACTCACTAATTGCCATTGGTACTGCAAAACTATTTGGCTTTGACTTAATGACCAATTTCAACAGGCCGTATTTCTCTTCTTCGGTAAGTGAGTTCTGGACACGCTGGCACATATCACTTTCAACTTGGTTCAGAGATTATTTATATATTCCATTAGGTGGAAATAGAGCAACAAAGCCTAGATGGCTTTTTAATTTATTTATCACTTTTCTAGTAAGTGGCTTATGGCATGGTGCCAATTGGACTTTTGTTGTATGGGGAGCATTAAATGGGGTATATCTAATTTTTGAAGTTTTACTTTTTAAGCAGAGGAAGAAAAATGTCTTAAATATTATAACTACGTTTATTTTAATATATTTTGCTTGGATTTTTTTTAGGGCAAATTCTATTCAAGATGCCTTTTATATTATCAAAACCATCACTACAAATTTAGGAGATTTATATATAGGCAGAGGACCTGACAAAACAGCTCCTATTTATGCAGCATTGGCCATTTTATCACTTCTAGTTGTAGAAATAAAAAAAGAATATTTTGATTCATTATTTTCTATTTCTAAACATAAAAATGAATATGTGCGAATGGCTGCATATGCAACCCTCATATTTGTTATCCTATATTTAGGGGTCTTCGATGATGGACAATTTATATACTTTCAATTTTAGAAAATGCAAAATAAAACTGTTTACACAGCGTTGAAGGCCTTTAAATTTTTGGTAATCTTTGTAATTGCAGATTTCTTATTCGGCACCGTTGCCAAACAACTTTACTTTGGACAAGAAACTGGTAAACAAGCCAGAATAACTTATTCATTAAAACAAGTTGACACCGATATTCTAATACTTGGTAGCTCTCATGCCAATAAACATTTTGTTCCAAATGTATTTGAACAGAACCTCAACAAAACATGTTACAACGCAGGTGTTCAAGGTCAAGGGGTTCTTTTTCAAGATGCCCTGGTAAAAATGATACTACAAGAGAGAAAACCGGAACTTATTATACTAAATATAGATGATATTTGGCTTTATGAGAATAATAGTAATTACGATAGACTTTCAGACCTTCATCCATACTATTGGGATTACAGAGATGTTTTAAAGCCAATATTAGGTTTAAAATCAAAAATTCCGGATTTCAAATTAATATTTAAATCATATCAATACAATTCAACATTAGTGCATGCTATAAAGTACTTAGTCTCACCGCAAAAAGATTTTGAGGGATATATACCTCTTAAGGGAGTAATTAAACCTCAAATACAAAAGGGTTTAGAAAAACGGAATGAATCAACTGAAACACCTACACTGGATCCTAACTTTATTTCTGCTTATAAATCCTTTATAGCTACTTGCAAAATAAATAACGTTAATCTACTATTTGTGGTATCCCCTTGGTATGAACAAAATGACCTTTCAAACAACAAGTCAATGCACTTGCTTAAAAAAATTGCAAAATCAGAGAATGTTCCTATTTTAAATTTATATAACGATAAAAGGTTCTTAAATCAGGATAAATTATTTAATGACACATCTCACCTAAATGACACAGGGGCCCATTTATTCTCTGAAATAGTAGCTAAATATGCTAAATCTAATACTTTTGATACCAAGTGAGAACCCAAATTACAGATAAGCTAAGCAAGCTTAAAAATTATTAATTTATATACTGCCTCAAAATACTAATTACGAAAAATAGTCGAATGCATTATAAAATATGTGTTAATATTGCCATTTTATTTAAAATTAAAAATAACCTTTCCCCAATTAAGACTAATTTAAGACAATGCTATTCAATTCTATAGATTTTGCAGTATTCCTTCCAATAGTTTTTTTACTCTATTGGTTTGTCACTAATGATAATTTAAAATTGCAAAATCTTTTGATTGTGTTGGCCAGCTATCTGTTTTATGGCTGGTGGGACTGGCGATTTCTATCATTAATTTTGTTTAGCACAGTGGTAGATTATACAATTGGAAAAAGTCTTTACAGAGAGAACAATTTACATAGACGAAAATTATTGTTATGGACTAGCATTTGTGTAAATCTCGGTTTTCTCGGTTTCTTTAAGTACTATAACTTCTTTCTTGATAATTTCATCTCTGCCTTTTCATTTTTCGGTTATAAAATAAATGGAAATACTTTAAATATAATCCTGCCTGTTGGGATTAGTTTCTACACGTTTCAAACGCTGAGCTATACCATAGATATATATAGAAATAAATTAAAACCTTCTGATAATTTCATAGCCTTCAGTGCCTTTGTAAGCTTTTTTCCCCAACTTGTAGCCGGACCTATAGAGCGTGCTACTCACCTATTGCCCCAATTTAATCGAAAACGAACATTTGACTACGCCATAGCGGTAGACGGCTTACGACAAATCCTATGGGGGTTTTTCAAAAAAATCGTGATTGCTGACAATTGTGCAGAATATGCAAATCAAATCTTTAATAATTCTGCAGAGCTTTCTGGAAGTACATTAGTCGTTGGAGCTATTTTCTTTACATTTCAGATATACGGTGATTTCTCAGGATATTCAGATATTGCAATAGGCACCTCTCGTTTATTCGGTTTTGATTTAATGCAAAACTTTAACTTTCCTTATTTCTCTAGAGACATGGCGGAGTTTTGGAGGCGTTGGCACATATCACTCTCAACATGGTTTAGAGATTACTTGTACATCCCTCTGGGCGGAAGTCGTGGGGGCACGTTAATGAAAATACAGAATACTTTTATAATTTTTATAGTAAGTGGATTTTGGCACGGTGCAAATTGGACCTTTATTGCGTGGGGAGCCTTAAATGCATTATACTTTTTACCTTTATTACTATCCAAAAACAATAGAAGAAACTTAGACACTGTTGCAGAAGGACGGTTCTTACCAAACATTAAGGAGTTATGTCAAATCCTCACAACTTTTTTACTAACCGTTTTTGCATGGATTTTTTTTCGAGCTGAAAATATCAGCCATGCATATCATTATATAAAAGAAATTTTATCTCTCTCATTTTTTGAAATACCAAAATTTGATCATATGAGTAGAGCATTTTTGGTATGCCTAATGATTTTATTCTTTATTTCTATAGAGTGGCTTGGCAGAACTAATCAATATGCCCTAGAAAAAATTGGCTTTAAATGGAATAAAAATTTACGAATTTTATTTTATTTTGGAATAATACTGCTAATTTTCTTATTCTCTGGCAGTGAGCAAGAATTCATTTACTTTCAATTTTAATTATGAAACACTTTCTAAGAAAAACAGGCAGCATAGCTATCATCTTTATTTTAGGCCTTTTGTGTTTTATATTGGTTGTCCATTTAGTAGTTAGAGTTACAGCTTCATTTGAACTCCCCAAAAACACGGAATTTTTGATTATAGGTCATTCTCATCCTACATTTGCATATAATGATAAACTCATTGAGAATACCGTAAACCTATCTAGTTCTGCCGAAAGCTATTTCTACAACTATCAAAAATTAAAAGAAGTTTTACCAAAAAATAATATTAAGGCTGTTTTCATAGAGTACACCAATAACCAAATAATCCAAAAAATGGATGACTGGATTTGGGGGTATGAAAAACTGAATCAATTTTTGCCATGGCACAGTTCTTTTATGAATAATGAAGACTTAAAGTTCTTGCTTAAAAAAAATAATAGCGATTTTATAAGAGTTATTTCAACCTCTACGCTTAAAAACTTTAAAAGGATACTAACTTTTGATTATTCAATAGGAAAAAAGTTTGGCGGTTATAAAAAAATGGAAAGAACTAGTACTGCAGAAGAGTTAAGGAAAGAGGCTTTACATAATCCTGAAATAAAAGATAGTATAGGGATATCAGATAATAATATTGAGTATTTACAAAAAATGGTTGACTACTGCTCACAAAGAAATGTAAATGTCTATTTTATTAGAAGCCCTCAACATCAATACTACGTTAGAAGTAATGAGCGCCAATTAATGGCTATTAAGATTGATAAGTTCAAGAATATCGATTTGTTGGACTTTGACCGCTTTCCGTTAAAAGCAAAATACTTTGCCGATGCTGGACATTTAAATGCCTCAGGAGCAACAATATTTTCCAATTGGTTTAATGGTTTACTTCAAAAAGGCCTTTTAACGCAAAAGAGCAAAGAAGATTTTGTAAAAAAAGAATTAGAAACAGTTAAGAAAATTAAGTAATATCCTTATAAAAATATCGCAATTAATTAGGTCTATATGTGATAGATTTTATTAATGGAATTAATCTGGCCTTACAAGAGAATAAGAATCCTTTCCGTAGTCGTAATCCCCTGGCTGTCTAGTAATCGTACGCAATGTACCCAGGGATGTATTTAGCTCACTAACACCTGTTGCGGCAGATGCTTCCACGTAATTTTTTTCTTGCCATCGCCACTTATATATTCCTATTTTCCAATATCCCCCGTATGGGCGTTCCCTATAAACCGTTCTTTCATTCTCATCATAAACCTTAACTCCGTTGATCCAGACTTGGTAGCGTCCAGAATTTTCATCTCCCCAAACCATGTGAATAACTACTTTAATAGTTTGTCCGGCCCTTGGAACAATCCCGGTTGAAGCATATTTACTACTACCTGTAGTAATTGCATTATTCTGTACATATAATTCTCCTTTTGAACCTCCAGTACCACCGTAATTCGCTGGTCCTATTTGAAGATTAGTCATTGGGAAGTTTGGATAACTAAAACTACCATGCGTCTGCCAAAATATCCATGGTTGTTGGTCCACTTTATAATCACTCTCAAACTTATAATCAAAACCCCACCATTGTTCGGTTCCAGAAGAATAATTTACATCAGAAGGATGTTCTCTTATTTCCGCTCTATAATTATAATCCCCACAATCAGATGGGGCTGTAGGTGTAGTTGGATTCACTTTAAAACGCAAGCGATTACCTGATTTTGTAACCATTCGCGAATTACAATGGCTGCTGATAAAAAGTTCATGATTACTAAAAAAACGATCATTTGGAACACTTATATTTCCCCAGCACCATACTTTTGAACCCTTCTTACTAGCATCACCGCTTCCTGTACTACAGGGTAAATTCCCAGCTGTAGTGACATTAATACTTATAGATGAGGTGTTAGTAAGACCTTCCACATCCGTAACCGTCAGCTCAA
>NZ_JAHKPY010000005.1 GCF_018860745.1 Zobellia uliginosa
TTTCGTTTCCACAACCATTTTGCAATGATTATTTTCCATATTTTTACCTTACCTACACATCACATTGATTATCAGACCGAAACACATACCGCTTTTTTACACAAACCCATGAAAACCCCTGCTTCCCAACACAACTAACATGAACTTTAGATAACATATCATACCTGACCTCACTCATCAGGCACGACAAATATTTATTTATTCTAGTGCTCAAAACACTACTGTTCTATAAAATTCATTGAAAACTTTAAAAGTACCCAATTAAGGTTGCCTGAGAAAAAATGGGGTTTACATGAAGAAATTCCAAACCAAACCAAAACGGATCACAAAATCGCGATATGGGTAGTTGGGCGCGGAGTAATAATTCGGTTCACTAGTGAACAAAGTATTGAAGTGTTCCGCCTTTAAATAGATTCGCGTCTGCTGTATTTTGGCGTTTATAAAGAAGTCTAACATAGGAAAATTACCCAACTCCTGATTATTTTGCAAATAGAACTCACCCAACAACGAGTTATACGCATCCATATTATATGATGTGAAATACTTTAGAGTTACTCCTGTTTGCAAAAACATAGCCTTTTTAAAAACATTAGAGGAGAAATACAAGGTATTCCTTGTCACTAGTTCGGGTACATTAAGCACTTGATTGGCTTGCGATACATTTTGATACATAATAGTATTGTTCAATGCAAACGAACCTACTTTAAATTCTTTGGAGTATTTTATCTTGGTATGATTAAGTACATTGTTTTCTTGCAAAGGCCGTATGTTGGCATTTTCAGAACCTTCTGTAATGATAATAGAGGAATCAGCTCCGAAGTAACTATAATTGTCTACCGTAGAATAACTCACCATTAGATTACCCCATAACTTAGACTCCAAATCAAAACGTAATCCGTAGACTTGTTCTTTCTCAAAACTATCAACATTCAACCAATTGTAATTAGTATAATCACTATGGTACAGCAAAAAATTGAAATTGGGCATTTTTGATGAACCAAATGCAGAGGCTGTTATTTTATGCTTATCTCTAATATTATATGATGCGGAGGCATTCATTTGATTGCCTCCAAGTTCTCCGGACAAATTATATTTTGCCATCGCTTTTAACTGAAAGCCTTTTATACGTTTTTCATATTCTGCACCAACAGCGATTTCTTCACCTTTTAATCTGCTAGGTATTTCTATGCCCTCTTCGTTTATTAAAATACTGTTGAAGAAATAATTATAATTATAAAGTGAGATATTACCCTGAAGCCTACCTAGTGTTGCATTATAAAATTCTGCATTAAACTGATTGTACATTGTTTTTAAACTCGCCTTGTCCTCAATTGGCGAAACCAGGTTATCCCCATAATATGTATTGGGTGTGGTTTGATTAAAAGCATAATATTTAGTCTCATAGTTAAATTGATGACCAATACCCAAAGAAGTTTTTTCTTGACTACTAGAGTCCTGCTCCTTTCTTACCAACTTATATAAGTGATCGAAAAAGTAGCGTTTACCCAATATTTTACTATTAGCATCACTAAAACGAACATCAATTTTTACACGGTCACTAAACTCGGAATTGCCGGACTCAAATTGATCTTCTTCATCTACCAGACCACCATTCTCTATATTCTCTAAATTCTGAGCGGCAATATGCGCACGTAAGCTATACCTGTTATTTTCTGTAACATAATTGGTAGTAGTCCTAAAATTACCGGATTCCGCTTGGTTATATTGGTATTTGCCTAAAGACCGAAATCCTTTATAGGCTATAGAGAAATTGAGTCTTTTTGAAGTATTCAGGGCTAAACTTGCATCTAATAACTGACCTTCCTCAAAGGTTGTTTTGAAAAGAAGGTCGGTCATTGGAGTAATAACGTTGTAGTATTTTATATCTTCTTTTTCAAAATAATTACCGTGAAGAGCTATGGCCCCCAAGGCCGGATATAAATTATTTGAATTGAAATCTACTCCTAGCTTATTATAAGGTTTACCAACATTGGCGAAAGGCATAAGTTCAAAATCATCCTTTCTAAGGTAGTTGTATTGATACTCTTTTTGAATGGTGAGGGTAGTATCCAAAATAGTCGTATCCCTTGCATGAGTAATAATCTTGTAATCTTCTATGGTAATTTCCTCAGGTTCCTGTTCCTTCTCGTCTTCTTTAGGCCCCAACCGCCTAGGCATGCGCCGCACTGAAGAAGTATCTATGTCTCTTTGAGGAGGAATAGAATCTTCTTGAGCGAAGAGTTGTATACATGAAAAGTGCATTAAAAAAATGAGAAAGAAATATTTCATTGAAGCTAATTACAGCGGTAAAGTTAATTTTTTTAGTTCGTAATTAAATGTGAAAATCTTTTTAGTTGTGAAATAGAAGCCCAAAAGTATACTTTTTAAAAAGAAAAAAAGCCGTCATACAATATGACGGCCTTTCCTAGCAAAATTCAAATAAAATATTAGTACACCAAATCAATATTTCTCCAGTCGTTTGCACCGGAAGCAGTACCTGGCTCACCAGCTGCTGCAGGTCCTCCGAAAGTATAAATAGGATCTTGTGAAATCTCAAGTTCTGAAGCAGGTACAGGATACATGGTAGGAGAACCCGCCTGTAACATATCATGTCTTCTCATAAACCACCATTCTATACAAATACCTGAAGCAAGATCAAGTTCTATAGACACCTCATATAGCAATGCATTCAAAACGTTAGGGCCTGCTACAGTAGTAGCCTGATTACCTTTAGCCATACGAGGGGAAGCATCTAGCGCAGCTGCTGCCGCTCCAAAATCTCCTAAACGATAGTAACATTCTGCCATTATGTAATCTATCTCCGCTTTAGCAAAAATATTCGTGGGTAAACCGGTGGAATTCTGATCATTATCGTTAAAGAACTTCACGGTTTTATAACTTGAGAATAAGTATCTTCCTCTGGAAGCTCTAAGAAACCCAAAATCATCACCAACATATTGGTAATACTCATCAAGTCTCGGGTCATCTGTTGTTACCTCACCTAAAACTATGCTCTCATCTTCTGGATAATCTGTATCGTAGGTAGGATCAAAAAGGTGTAAAATCTTTAAATCCGTTGGCATATATCCTGCATCACCCAAATCAAATAAAGACCAGTCCTGAAAGTTATTAAAAAACACATCTTCTTCGGCTAATGGGCTAAAATCTGCTGTTAGACCTTTTTCGGCATAAGCCAAAATAGCAGTATAATCTAGGCCTTGTGCTTCTGCATCCGTTCTAGGAAGGCCAATGGAAAGGCGTGCTAAGTAGCTATAAGCCAATTCTAGGAATTTAGGCCCATCTAACATCTCTCCCCCAGGATATACACTGTACTGAAATCCATTAAAAGCACTAGCCATCTGAATACCTATTTCAATATTCTTTACAGCATCAGCAAAAACCTCTTGATATGTAGAAAACTCTAATGCACCTGGATCAGTATCCGGATTAACAATATAAGCTTTATCATAAATCAAAGCCAGATAACCTTGAGCAACACCTTTATCAAAATAGGCCGCGGCCAATTCTTGCTGTGTAAGGTCACTATCTCCAACCATCACCTGGTTACCATCATTCTCAATATTGCCTATTACTATATTGGCATTGTTTATAACAGAGTTAAAACTGTCCCATGGGCCGCCCGCTTGAGACGGAAGATCATCATTAGCCGTAGAATTGATAATTTGTCTTCTAGGTTGATCACAAAAATCCCAAAAACCACTAAAAGCATTGGTTGTTGAAAATTGATCTGCTAACCCTCTAAAGTAAATACCTTGAAACTCGATTTGATTATCAAATAATGCTGAGTGATTAGATATATTAAAGTTCTGAAAATCCGGTCCGTTCGCCAATACTCTTTGCGCATCAGCCTCATTGGAATTACCTATGTTGAATTCCTCTTGTGTACATGACAGTATTGTCATGGCCATCACAAAATAAATTATTTTTTTCATGCTTATTTTTTTTAAAAAGTTATCTGTACCGCAGCGGCAAATGTTCTAAAGTTCGGAAAAGAAAACTCATCCAATTTAAAGATTGGGCTTCCGCTCAAGGCAACTTCTGGATCATAACCCGTATAGTCTGTGAATGTGTGCAAGTTTCTACCTGATAAAGTGAATTTGATAGCATCAATAGGAATTTTAGGTCCCAATACATTATCATCTAAAGTATATGATAATGAGATTTCACGAATCTTTACAAAAGTTGCATCTTCAACAAAGTAGTCTATAGGAGCGGCGCCATTGTATATGGTTGAACTAGCATTAGCATAAGAAGATTGCTGACCCGCAGCTCCGTATGTATCTAAATCTGCATGTCTATCATTAAAATACAGGAATTGTCTTGTATAATTATACACATCTCCACCAATTTGAGCGTCTATAAGTGTGTAAAGACTTAGATTCTTATAGGTAAGCGTATTTTTAAAACCCATATTAAAATCAGGATTAGTGTCTCCAATTAGGTCTACTGCTAACTGATTAGTTTCTGGATTCCACTTTCTAATTGCTTGTTCTCCTCCTGCATTTACAAGACCGGCTTGATCTTCATTGGCCGTAACAATAACATGACCAAATTCATTTACCGAAAAATCCGATATTGGCAGATTAAGCCCTTCATTAATTACTACGCCATTTTCAACCGTTAAATCATCTAAAGACGATGCCAATTGATTTCCGAACATTGCCCCAAATGGCTGTCCTGGCTCAACTCTAAAAACGTTTACAGCTGGATCCGCATCTAGTTGTTGGTTACTGCTTCCAGCACCAAAACCTTGAATAACCCTATTAAAAGGAGCTACCGAACCTAAATCATCAACTGAATTTTCAACTGTTGAGAATGTTATTCCAAAATCCCAAGTAAAGTCTTCGGTTTCAAAAGGAGTACCATTAAACGCAACTTCATAAGCTTCATAAGAAGTATCCGCTATGTTTTGAACTTGTACTCTACCGGGAACCGCACCAGATAAGGGAACAGTGATTAACGCATCTTCCGTATTAGAATTTGCATAAGTAAAAGCCAACGTATACTTATTTAAAACTTGGAAATCCAATCCTACTTCCAATTCCTTAATTGTAGGCGATTGCAAATCTGGGTTACCAATTTGCAAAGGTGTTATACCTGTCTGGCTAACTGAAAAAGTTTCGAAAATATCACCGAAATCAGGTCTAAGACCAGCAGTACCGTAAGACGCTCTAAACTTCAATTCATCCAACCATTCCGCGTCAATATCCTCACCTAAACGGTAGGCAAAAGAACCTCTGTAGAAAATTTGATCACGATTGTCTTCACCAAAAAGAGAACTTCTATCTGATCTTACAAGTCCCCCAATTATTAATTTATCTTTCCAATCCAAATCTGCGGATAGAAATACGTTTTGTGTTTTTTCTTGAAACTCTCCTGAGTTTACGCTAATATTCTCAGTACCCTGTTGTAGGTTAGTAACTCCTTCAGTCAAGAAATTAGAACTCTGTGCAGTTTTGAAAGAACCTTCAAAATCTTCAAATAAATACCGTAAAGAAGATTTAAAATTAAAATCTCCAAAACTTGTATTGTAATTTAATTGGGCATACGAATTAACACGTGCGTAATCACTGTCGATATTTAAAATAAAGCCGTTGTTAGTATTAGGATCAAATTGAGATCCGGATACGTATCCTTTTGGAAAAAAGTTAACAAACTCACTACGGCCTCTATCTGTAGATAAATGAGTTTCCAAAACTAAATTATCAGTAATGCTATACTTACCTGTAATGGAGGATACTAATCTGGTGTTTTCATTATCGAACTTTTGATTCGAAGCTACATATAATGGATTTTGATATTCATTGATAAAACCATTTCCATCAAAGAAAGGAATATAGTTTCCACTTGCATCCCTTTGATCTAGCCTTACAGTAGGATTAGCAGTTAACAAGTTAAAAAATACATTGTCTCCTTGTCCTGCCTGAGTTACCTCTGCTCCTGTTTGTCTCACCAAATAGTTTGTTAACTCTAACTTAAATTTACTACTCAAATTAACATCTAGATTTATGCGAGCATTTTGTCGTTTAAATGGATCAAGGCCTGTAATAATCCCCTGCACCTCTGTTTGTTCTGCAGAAATATAATAATTAACCTTATCCAAATTTTGAGAAACGGATGCACTAATTTGACTGTAAGGCTGTGAGCTTATAAACTCATCTACATTATTAATCAGTTCTCCTGGATAGGCGTTGTCAAAAATCCCGTCAGGATCAGCAACTATTGCTCCACTACTAAGGTCAAAATTACCATTAGCATCCAAAAGTCTATCATGTTTCTTTGCCAAAGGATAATCTCTTTGAGCATTAGAAAAACCATTTTCAAAACGCAATGTTACTTTTGGCTTATCAGTAGTACCTCGTTTAGTTATAATTTGTATAACACCGTTACCCGCTAATGATCCATATAAAGAAGAAGCTGCTGCTCCTTTAACAACCTCTATTGTTTCAATATCCTGTGTACTTATCTGATTAAGACCACCTTGGGTTATAATACCATCTACAATTATTAAAGGTGCCGTGCTTCCTTCTATAGAGCTAGCCCCTCTTAATATTACAGCTGCGTTTCGTAATGGGTTACCACCACCTTGAACAATTTGCGCTCCCGCAACTTTTCCGATCAATGCCGAAGCCGCATCAGGAGTTGGTACATTTTGAGTCCCGGTTACCGGCACCGTCTCTACTTTAAATGCCAGTTTCTTTTTGGAAGTACCTTGAGCAACACCGGTCAAAACTACTTCGTCTAAAGCCTGGGCACTATATTGCATTACAACATTTATCGAATTTGCGGTACCAATTTCCCTTTTTACCGTTTTTTGACCAATATAGCTATATCTCAAGCTTTGCCCTTCCTCTGCATTTATGGTATAATTACCATCAAAATCGGTTTGAGTTCCGTTGGTAGTACCTATTACTACTACGGAAACCCCTGGTAAAGGAAGACCATCTTCATCGGTCACATTACCGGAAATTGATTTTTCTTGAGCATAGGAATAGCCCGAAAATAGTACCAACAATGGCACTAAAATCCATTTAAATTTCTGTTTCATGTAAGAGTTTTTATGAATTAGTTTAGACAAAAAACCAAAAAAATTGTTAATAAACCAAATGTTATTGCAAAATTTGTTTATAAAACGTTAATTATACACTTGTTTTGTTAAATAAACAACATTAACAAATACGGCTTATTTTCTTACAAAAAATTACTTTAGGCAATTGTAAATTGCAAAAAGTAATTTTACTTTTCATCCTTACATTTTATATTGGAACATGCTACTAGAAAAATACAAATTCGATAACGAAGCAGGAACGGATGAAGCCGGGAGAGGTTGCTTAGCAGGACCTGTTACTGCAGCTGCCGTTATCTTACCCGAGGGTTTTACAAATTCCATACTAAATGATTCCAAGCTTCTATCTCACCGCAAGAGAGAAATACTTAGGCCCATTTTAGAAACTGAATGCCCCGCTTATGGCATTGCCCATATATTCCCCGAAAAAATTGATGAAATCAATATTTTGAACGCATCAATATTAGCCATGCATAAGGCTATTGAAAAACTTAGAATAACACCTGAGTTCATCATAGTTGATGGAAACCGGTTTAAACCATATAAGGATATTTCTCACGAGTGTATCATTAAAGGAGATGGAAAATATATGAATATTGCGGCAGCTTCCGTATTGGCAAAAACATATCGCGACGCCTATATGGATAAGCTACATGACGAATTCCCCATGTACAATTGGAAAAAAAACAAAGGCTACCCTACTAAAGAACACAGGGAGGCCATTAGAAAGTACGGTGTTACTAAATATCACCGTATGAGTTTTCGTCTACTACCCCAAACAACTGAAAAATAATCTAGAAGTTCTTTTCCTACACGTAAGAACAGATCACTTTTTTCCATTTATAAAGTTATTAGTACCATTCATACAATTTTCAATACCAGCTAATACAAGATTTTATTTCCAAAAAGTCTTTTCGTTTAGTTTTGATGTTAACCTTTAAAAAGGAGTATGCATTAAGTTAGGTAACATGTCAATTTTTAAACTTGACCAAAAACTACACTTATTGTTTTACTAAATAATAATTACATGAAAACGTTAGGACACTTATTAAAATTCATTTTGCCTTTTGCATGTATACTTTTTACTTACCAGAATAGTAATGCCCAAATTTTACGAAAATTAGGTAAGGTAGCAGAACGAGCAGCCGAGAGAACTGTTGAACGCAGGGTAGAAAAAGAGACCTCAGAGAAAACAGATCAAGCTCTTGATAGTATTTTGGAACCTGGAAGTGGAAAGAAAAAAAAGAAAAGAAATTCCCAACAAAGTGGTACTAGTTCTAATGAAAATGAAATAACCAGATCCAATGAAGAAATCGATCCCAATACGCAAACTTCTAGTGAGTCGGGACCACAATCTATTAAGGTCTATAGTAAATTTGATTTTGTGCCGGGAGACAAGCCTATCTTTGTTGATGATTTTTCAGATGAATTCATTGGCGATTTTCCCTCTAGATGGAACACCAACGGAAGTGGTGAACTTGTTACTATAGAAGAACATCCCAACAAATGGCTAAAACTTTTACCAGGGCATACTACTGCATACATTCCAGATGTAACAAATTTACCGGATGAATTTACTTTAGAATTTGATGTTGTTGCAACAGGATTGGATAATAAAACCTCCTCTCAATCTTATTTAGGTATTGTGGTGAGTGATAACAACACCTTTAAAAAAGGTGCCAACCTGGGGAGGGTAGAATATTCTTTCTGTCAATTTATAGACCGCGGTGTTATAGTTGAAAACAACATCTCCTCAAAACGGATAATTAGAAATGAAGTAGGTGCCGATATACGGAATGTGGTCAATCAAAAACACCATGTTTCCGTAGCAGTAAACAAAGAGCGCTTTAGATTATGGATAAATGAAAATAAATTTATTGACGTCCCAAGGCTACTACCCTCTAATGTACAGATGCAAGGGATAAAATTTACGCTTCGAGGAACGGACACAGAAAAGGAGTCTATACTTATAGGTAATATGAAAGTTGCCAAAGGAGGGGTTGACTTAAGGAGACAACTACTAGCTGATGGAAAAATATCTACCAACGGAATTTTATTCGATAGTGGATCGGACATTATTCAGCCTCAATCTATGGGTATTATCAGACAGATCTATCAGGTTCTTCAACAGGACGAATCAATACAGTTAAAAATTGTTGGTCATACTGATGCTGATGGAGACGATACTAAAAACATGATATTATCTCAAAACCGGGCCGAAGCTGTTAAGAATGCTTTAGTCTCTATATATAAGGTATCATCAGAACGCCTATCCACTAACGGTAAAGGAGAAACGGAGCCCGTAGCCGATAACACCTCTGTTGACGGCAAAGCTCAAAACCGACGTGTAGAATTTATTAAAGTATAAAACTTAAAAAGAACACTATGAAAAACCCTCTGCTTTTTACATTATTATTTCTTCTCTTTATTGGTTTTGCTTTTGGACAAGACAGTTGCAGTAAATTCTATCCTTTAAAGGAAGGAAGTACTTTTCAATATACCAATTATGACAAGAAGGGCAAATCTGATGGTACTGTAAATTATACTGTATCTGATGTTCGTTCCGAAGGCTCTGCTTCCGTAGCTACTTTTGACATGAAGCTTACAGACAAGAAAGGAAAAGAACTATTTGAAACCAACTATTCCTTTAGCTGTGAAGACGGATTGGTCAAGATTGACTACCAATCTCTTTTTCCATCACAAATGATGCAACAATATTCAGAAATGGGTTTGGAGATGGATATTTCAGGAACTGATATAGAACTGCCCAATAACCTAAGCGTAGGTCAACAATTGAATGACGCCAATGTTACGGTTGCTATGAACATGTCTGGCATGAAAATGAATGTAACCGTTGATCAAACGAACAGAAAGGTAGAGAAAAAAGAAAACGTTACTACATCCGCAGGTACTTTTGATTGCTATTTGATTACCGAAAACAGCATCACTAAAACTATGGGTGCTACTATTGAAATGAAATCTAAACTTTGGCTTGCGGAAGGTGTAGGTATGATAAAACAAGAATCTTACAAAGGCAATGGCAACCTCATCAGCCGGTCTGAGCTAAGCGCTTATAATGAGTAAGATTATCTGTTAACCTTTACCCAAGCTAGAACATAAAAATAAAACAATAATCAACCTTAATACCCTCAATTATGAAAACGAAAATTACATTTTTATTACTATTGTTTATCATACTATCTTCTTGTACAAAGATACCCTATGGACAAGTACCCGATGATGACGAGCCTAACTCTAATATCACATATCAAGACATAAACGTAGACGAAGGTATTAGCAGTGAAGAAACAAATATTTTTATCTCGCCGAATAATGTAATCGTAAAATATCAACCACAAGTTACACCTGAAGAACGCGAGGCCATTAGAGATAATTATCCCATTATAGAATTTAAACAATGTAACTGTGGCGAAACTAATATTGAGTTATGGATTTTTGACCCGAACATTAGTGAAGTAGAAATTGAGGGTGTGGTAGAACGCCTTTCAAGAACAAGCCAGAGAGGTACAACACGTGGAGAAAGGTCTTTTGATATAGTGCTTTCACCAGTTGGCCCTTATACAATTCAAGGTCAAGGTGTTGATGGGGAAGAGGAAGCGCTCATAGCAAATGCAGGTAATTCTAAAATAAATATTGCCGTTATAGACACTGGGCTTGATTTTTACAGGTATCTATTTACAAATGAACCTAAGAGATTCCTTTTCCCAAGTGGAAAATTTGGAAGTTGTTACCCAACAACATCTGGTTGGAATTTTACCCAACAACCTAATAACCGACTTTTTGCTGATGGCAATGGACACGGCACCTATATTACAAAAATTATTACCGATGAACTTGATAGCAAAAACCTCAATTATTCTATTTTACCATTAAAAGTATTTGATGATGCCGGAAAAGGCTCCTATTGGAATGTTCTGTGCGCCCTTTCTTATATTAAACAACTAAATGAAAATGGCGCTAACATCAGTATTGTCAATGCAAGTTTTGGAGGACAAATGCCACGAGAAATATTTGAAGATCCTGCACCAGGTGAGCAAAAAAATATCTTCGCACAATCTATAGAGGATCTTAACAGCGCCGGTGCGTTAGTTATAACTTCCGCAGGTAATGACAATAAAGATGTTGATCAAGGGTCAAATGGAGACTTTATTTCATCATTTAGGGAGACCAACATACTTACCGTAGGTGGTTATGAGTACGACACATTAAATCCTGGTTCATTGCCTATTAGATTGCATCCGCTTTCTAATTACGGCAGTAAAGGAAGTATAGATATCGCTTTAGCGTTTAATGATTACAGAATTATTTTAGATAATTCCGATCCCTTTTTAAAAAATAGAGTTACCCTACAGGGTACCTCATATGCTACAGCAGCCATGTCGGGAATTGCGGGATCAGTAATTAATCAGGTAGGTAGAGTACCTGCTGAAGAATTAAAGAATCTAATTTTCAACTTAGCCATAGATGCACCTCAGCTTAATGGTAAGATTGACGAAAGAAGGGTGATTCCTAGAGCTACGAACTAACGAATCATAAACATAAAACAAAAAAGAGCCCATATTACACATGGGCTCTTTTACATTTTTCACCTACTCCCAATTTTAAGAAAAAGTATTTCACCATAAAATTCTTTATATATTTAAAGCATTAATTTCCTTAAACACTAATTTTTATAACCAGCACGGTAATAGCAATAATGATTCCCTTTATGCTAAATCTTAAATTTAACTGTATTCTACTATTCTTTTTCAGTTATATCTGCATGGCTCAACAGAACACGTTGGTTAAAATCATTAACGCCGATGAAAGTAAGGAAATCATTCAAAAAAAAATCGATTCATTTTTTTCTGTTAGCTCAGAAAAAATATCTCCTATAGAACTCGCAAATTGTTATCACGATGTGGGCAATAAATGGTACCATGAACAGTGGTGGAATGATGGTAAAGAGGGTGATATTATAAATGCAATCACTTATACAAAGAAAGCATTAGAAATAAAGAGAGGATTAAAGGATTTAGAAAAAGGTTCTTTAGATAATACCTATTACAATCTTGGAGTTTTTTACGATTTAAAAGGTGAGATTTATAATGCCATAGAAGCCTTTAATTATATTAATGATTATGGTACGGATATCGAATGGATACGGTATGCAAAACTTGAGCTTGGTTATCTTTATCTAACAACAGGTGATTTCTATAAAGCTTTGGATCGTTTGGCCGAGATGATTTCTCTTTACGATGGTGTTTCCTTTAAAACAACAGATGCCAGAAAAATAATAGATGCCAGGATAATGATGGCGGAGACGTATGCCGAAATGGGACTGAGCGAATTTTCAGATGAGATACAGTTTAATTCAAATAAAGCGGACTCTCTTATCAAACTTCACAATGAACCCCACGAGCAGTTTAAAAGACGCATAGACCATTTAGAAGGAAATAGACTTCTGGAAACTGGCAATTATGAACTAGCAATCACCAAACACCAAGAAGTACTTAAAGACTCTGTAAGTTTACAACTAAAGGATATAGCAAATATTAACAACAGTATTGGTTATTCTTACTTTAAATTAAAAAACACTGAAAAAGCTTTAAGGCATTTAAACAAGTCGATAGCTATTGCCGAAGACTATTCCTTACCATATGAAAACTTGGGAGATCTTTATCTAGACCAAAATAATTTCAATAAAGCGTTAAAAAATTATCAAAAAGCAATTTTTTTAAAAATCGATACTAGAGAAGATTTAGAAATTGGCACACTTCCCAGTATTAAAACTCTGGAACTTTCAACTCAAAAATTATTCCTTCTAAGTCATATTATAGCCAAAGCAAACGGTTGGTTGAAGTTTTACGAATTCGAAAACAACAAAGACTATTTAAATCAGGCATTAAGTACATTTAGACTGGCGGATCAGCTAGTTGATGTTATTCGATCCGAGAGTACCGAATTCCAATCAAAACTTTTTTGGAGAGAAAAAGGAGCTTCATTATATACAAAAGCGGTAGAGGCTTGTTTCTTACTTACTAAACCAGAAGAAGCTTTTTACTTTATGGAGCGTAACAAAGCCTTACTTCTTCTTGAAGACATATCAAATGAGCAAGCAAAAATTATTACTAAACTTCCAGACTCTATTGCACAACGCGAATTTAATCTTAAACAGGCCATATTTCTATCTGAAAACAAATTACAGACCAATACAGATTTAGAAAAAACAGAACTTAAGATATTTAAAAATAAAATTTATAACGCCAAGAAAGCTTACAATGATTTTACGGATTCATTAAGTGTTACATCACCGGAATATGCAAAACTAAAAAGTAAAGCAGAGCTCCTGGCCTATAAAGATTTTAGAAAAAATTATATCTCAGATGATGAAGTAGTATTGCAATACATTCTAAACGACCAACAAGGCTATGGACTTTTAAACACTGCTGAAGGCACCCAATTTTTTAAGTTGGAAAATGTAAAGACTTTAAATGAAGATATCATTAGGTTATATGGACAATTGACGGATCTTACTATGAACCGTGCTGAACTATTAAACTACAATCAGTATTCAAATAGCATCTTTCACAAACTACTTCCTGAGCAGGTTTATAATGATATAAAAGGCAAAAAACTGACTATTATACCAGACTATATCTTACAACAAATACCGTTTGAAGCTTTTGTGACTGAAAACTCACCTCCTAAATATCTCATTGAGACCACAGAGGTTAGATACGCCTATTCTATGTCTTACCTAGATGCTAAGACACAGGTTCTATCAACCCCTCAAAAAGAACTTTATGCAGTAGCCCCCGTTCAATTTGCCAGTTTGGGCCTACCGGATCTAGTTTTTAGCGGTTCTGAAATAGAAGACGTTCAGAAGATATTTCCGGGAAATATTGCCCTGAACAATGAAGCTACCAAAGCGGCTTTTACAACCGATCTTGAGGATTACAGAATTGTACATCTCTCTACTCACGCCGATATTGGAGAAAACGAAGACCCATGGATTGCTTTTAGTGATGATAAAATGTTCCTTAATGAAATTTACGCCACTAAAAACCAAGCAGATATGGTTGTTTTAAGTGCCTGTAATACTTCAATTGGGGAGCTTAAAAAAGGTGAGGGAGCTATGAGTTTGGCAAGAGGCTTTTTTCATTCCGGTGCCAAAAGTGTCATATCTTCTTTATGGTCTACTTATGACAAGAGTAGCAAGGAGTTAATGACTTCTTTTTACAAATCACTTAAGGAAGGTAGCACAAAATCCGCAGCCATGCGAAATGCAAAATTAGACTACATCAAAAAATACCGTGAAAGCGCTATAGCTCCTGCGTACTGGAATGCCCTGATAGTAATTGGAGACAATTCCCCATTAATAGACAAGGCAAATCTACTACCTTACCTGTTATGGTTTATATTCGCCATTTTACTATTGGTAGTTCTTTACTACCTATTAAAAAAAAGAAAGCAAACCGTATAGTTTAATCCAGTTCGTCTAAGAGAACCTCAGCCTCGTTCTTTTTGTACCTTCCATCGGCAATTAGCAAATTAAGAGATTTTATAGCCTTCTCTTTCTGCTTGCTTTTTATATATGAAAGTGATATATACCATAATGCCTGAGGAGCAAATTCCCCTTCTTTTTCCAACACTTCACTTAAAAGCGTATTAGCTTCCGTAAGTTGATTGTTTTTAAGGTAAGATTGCGCTAAATAAAAATTGACACTTTCAGAATCATAGGTTTCTTTTAATTCAGTAAAAAGTTGAATCGCTTTAGCATTGTCGTCTGTCTCGTAGGCCACATAAGCCTCGCGTTCCAGGGAACTATCAGTTTCTGTACCCCGGGTTATGGCATATACCGTGTTGGGGTATTCTTGAAAATTGTCATTGTACAATTCTTGATAATCCGTACCTGAAAAATTATTGTAACCCAACCAACCTAAGCCAACTAATAAAGCTATAGAAGCTGCCATTGCCCATTTTTGATAATTCCTTTTTGGCAACTCGCGAACGGGAACGGTGTCTTCAATATCTTTTTCAAAGCCGATTAATTTAGATTTTAAACTATCGGTTTCTTTTTCTCGAATAACCTCCTTCAGGTTTTTTTCAAAGTCGAATTGCTCTTTGAACTCCACATCGGTTTTTAACAAATCATCAAACTGCTTTTGTTCTTCAGCAGTCAATTGATTTGAAAAATAATTATATAACAAAAGTTCTTTATCCATCATTAGTAGGTATTTGCTTGGATTTTTTCTTTTAAAGTTTTCATACAGCGCGATTTTGCGGACTTTACCACGTTTTCATTATTGTAGTTTTTTGCTTCCATAATTTCTTGAATAGTAAAACCACGGTAGTAAAACAAAGTCAATAGTTCTTGGCATTTATCACCTAAAGAGCCAAAGTGCTTTTTTAATAATTCCTGTTCCGTGGTTAAGCTTTGTGGTTCCATTTCAAATGTATTCACCAGCTCGTCCGTTTCTCCAACCCTAGACAAATCAAAATCACCGCTTACCACTTTCTTGTTTTTTCGCATCTTATCAAAGATTAGATATTTACCAATGGAAAACAGATATGTAGAAATGCTACTGGATAGGCTTTCTAACTTCCCGCTCATAATGTTATCATAAAAAATAACATAAGCATCTTGATACACATCTATGTTTTCTTCTTCCGAAAGGTTGTAGCGCCTAGCATAGTTTAAAAACTTTTGGCGATTAGATTCGTATACCAGCCTTAGCAAGTCATCCGAGCCCTTTCGTAAATCTTCAAGCGTTATTTCTGCCTGTGTATTTTCCATTTAATGTATATGTAATGAGAAGGTTAACAGTGGTGGCATCTAATTTAACATTTTTTGTTCGCCTCGTCTCAAAAACTAAAGATTATTTAGAAAACAGAACATCCGCCACCAAAGAAGTAATCTACTTCCTATGTGGTGAATAAGTAAAATACCCCATCCATGTTAACCTTTATCATTTTTTGAACATAAATAGGGGAACCATAAAAATGAAAAATATGAACACCTACGAAAAATTAGAACTCATAAAAAGAGTATTGATCCTAGCCTTTACGGCATCTCTGCTTGTTCTTTTTAAGCTACTTACATAAAGTATGCTTAGATATACGAGTAACCCCCAAAACTCATCTCAGATACAGAACTCTAATTGAACGCCATTACACCTATATATAAATGTATCCACAAGATTTTGTAGTCCTTAATAACTGAACTGCATATCTCTCTAAAGTTTTAACACTAAAGCATATTCTTTTAAAACCACAATTATGAAAAATGCAAAATCCATTATCTACTTATTAGCAATTATATTTTCAATGACAGGATGTACAGACGATGATACTGTAGATGAGCCTTCAAAAGTTACTGCAGTGAGGCTTGGGGCGGTCTCTGACTTTACCGGACCCTGCTCCAAAAAATTTGATTTTGAAGCAGAAATAGATGCAGATGGACCTATGACTATAAGTTATACATGGTTAAGAAGCGATGGGGCCACTGCTACGGAAAACTCTATTACGTTTGAAGAAGCAGGAACTAAAAAGGTTACTACATCATGGACTCTTGGTGCAAACGGAGAATCTTATGTGGGCTACTGGCAACAACTAAAAGTCATTAGCCCAGAGGAAATTCTTTCTAATAAAGCCGAGTTTAATTTACACTGTGAAGAAGAAGAAGAAGAAGAAGAAGAAGAAGCTGTAACAATCACCACTACTACCGCTGTTGTAGGAGAAAATAGTTTTACCGGGCCCTGCTCCAAAAAATTTGATTTTGAAGCAGAAATAGATGTTGATGGTCCAACAACTATAACATATACATGGTTAAGAAGCGATGGCGCAACTGCACCGGAAAACTCTATTACATTTGAAGAAGCAGGAACTAAAAAGGTAACTACATCATGGACTCTTGGTGAAAACGGTGAATCTTATGAGGGCTACTGGCAACAACTAAAAGTCATTAGCCCAGAGGAAATTCTCTCCAATAAAGCCGAGTTTGATTTACATTGTGAGGAAGATACAGTAACCATCACTGCAACTACCGCTGTTGTGGGAGAAAATAATTTTACCGGACCTTGTTCCAAAAAATTTGATTTTGAGACCGAGATAGATGCAGACGGCCCAACAACTATAACATATACATGGTTAAGAAGCGATGGGGCAACTGCTCCGGAAAACTCTATTACATTTGAAGAAGCAGGGACCAAAAAGGTAACTACATCATGGACTCTTGGTGGAAGCGGAGAATCTTATGAGGGCTACTGGCAACAACTAAAAATCATTAGCCCAGAGGAAATTTTCTCTAATAAAGCCGAGTTCAATTTATATTGCGAGTCAGAAGAGAATGTTGAACTTGTCTCTCTCAGTCCTGACTCACCCTCCACTCTATTTGTAGGAGAGAGGGTCGAGTTTACCTTTAACTATATAACAAGCGAGGCCGCTGGTGTTAGAATATTCGGTAGACCAATGACCGATGGCAGTCCAACACCAGGCTACGCGGCACATGGGTCACCCTTACACGCCACTGGCGAAGGCTCTTCTAATGGGTATTTCACCATACAGGAGAATCCCCAACATGTAGACCAAATACGATTTCAAATGTGGGATGCCGATCAGGGCAATCTTTTGTATGAGTTCTTTGTAGATGTTGACTACCAATACCTTGCTCATAGAGTCGTACTAGATAATTTAGAACCAGGTACGAATTCAACATTAGTGGAAGGAGAAAGGGTAAATTTTGATTTCCATTATAAGACAAATGAGCCTGGTGGAGTTAGAATCTTCGGCAGACCGTTTACTAACGGAAGTCCTACCCCTGGCTACAAAGCACATCCATCGGGCATTTATCCTGTGGGAGAAGGAAACGGCAGTGGATATTTCACCGTCAGTATTGCCGAGACTATAACCCCACATGTTGTTGACCAAATAAGGTTTCAAATGTGGGACGCAGATCAAAATAATCTACTGTACGAGTACTTTGTAAACGTAGACTACGTGTTTACAGAATAAGGAGAAAACAGAACAAAAGTAAAAAACCGAGGCTAACACCTCGGTTTTTTTCATTCCAGATGTTAACCTTGGTATAGTCTACAACATAAAATACCAAATACATAAATCACAAGCATTATGAAAACTACACTGAAGATTTTACTCTTGACATTTTTAAGTATCACCGCACTAATTACTTCCTGTTCAAAAGATGGGGATATTGGCCCAATAGGGCCGCAAGGTGTTCAGGGTCTTGCTGGAGAACAAGGAGAACAAGGTTCAGAAGGACCTCAAGGACCGGCTGGCGAAAACGGTGAAGATGGTGAAAACGGTGAAGATGGTGAAAACGGTGAAGATGGCGAAGACGGTAATGCCGAAGTGTATTACAGCAATTGGATTCCTGCAGAATTTGCGGGCACCTCAGAGACCTCTAAATATATGAAAATCGATTTCCCTTCTGAGATGGAATCCGCCTTTAGAATAAAAAATACCCATATTGTTTTAGTCTATTTCACCGGTTATGGCGATGGTAATGTATACCAACTACCTGTTCTTAATTTCAGAGGAGCCGAATTCACCTTTGGTTATGGTTCTGGAAGCCCCGCTTCAGCAGATATCTATATACGTGCAAAATCAACGAGTACCTCTGCTCTTACCGAATTCGCTATCAGCCCAGATAGAGGTAATAGGTTACGCTATCTTATCATTCCTCCAAACCTACTAATATCTTCAAAAGGAAATACACCTGATTTTGAAAAGATGACCTACTCTGAAGTTATAGACTACTTTAATCTTGTTTATTAATAATAATAACATATCGATCCAACAAAAAACCGAGGCTAACACCTCGGTTTTTTTTTATGCTATATGTTAACCTATTTGATCTTCTAACATTAACAATAAAACCAATTCATTTTTAAAACGACAATTATGAGAAATACAAACTGGATTTTTGCATTTTTTTTATTCGGTACAATGCTTCTATGCTCCTGCTCAAATGACGATGGGCCATCAACACCCGATCCCGTGGCCAAGGAAGAAACCACTGAGGAAGAGGCAATCGAAGAAGAAGAAGAAGAAGAAGTCGCCAACAATGCACCAGGGCCATTTAATTTAATAGGGGTAACGGACGGTGCCGTGGGCGTAGATGTATATCCTACTTTTAGCTGGCAGGCCGCTACAGACCCTGATGATGATGCCGTAAGTTATGACCTATATTTGGGTTTGGCAGAAGACCCTACAGAAATCTATGCGGAAAACCTAAGTGACACGAGATTTGAAGTAATAAACCGTTTAAACACCTATGATAGCTATTATTGGAAAGTAATTGCCAAAGACACCGAAAACGCTTCGATAAGTAGCGAAACCAACGAATTTACCATTAGGGGCCTTAACTTACCAACAGAACCCGTCTCTACCGAAGCGGCTTTCTCAAAAAGAAGTTATCATACCTCCGTAATTTTTGATAACAAACTTTGGGTCATTGGCGGATATGATGGTAATTTTAAAAACGATGTATGGTTCAGTACGGATGGGAATACGTGGACTGAGGCTACTGCCAGTGGGCCTTTTTCTCCCAGGTATAATCATACCTCCCAAATTTTTGATAACAAACTTTGGGTCATTGGTGGATATGATGGTAGTCGTAAAAACGATGTTTGGTTCAGTACGGATGGGAATACGTGGACGGAAGCTACTGCAAGTGCGCCTTTTTCTCCCAGAAACTCCCATACCTCCGTGGTTTTTGATGACAAACTTTGGGTCATTGGTGGAATTGATGATAATTACAAAAACGATGTTTGGTTCAGCACGGATGGGAATACGTGGACGGAAGCTACTGACAGTGCCCCTTTTTCTCCCAGGTATAATCATACCTCCGTAATATTTGATAACAAACTTTGGGTCATTGGTGGATATGATGGTAGTCGTAAAAACGATGTATGGTTCAGTACGGATGGGAATACGTGGACTGAGGCTACTGCCAGTGCTCCTTTTTCTCCCAGAGAATCCCATACCTCCGTGGTTTTTGATGACAAACTTTGGGTCATTGGTGGACAGGACTCCGGTAGTTTTAAAAACGATGTTTGGTCAAGTACGGATGGGAATACGTGGATGGAAGCTACTGACAGTGCGCCTTTTTCTCCCAGATATTATCATACCTCCGTGGTTTTTGATGACAAACTTTGGGTCATTGGTGGATATGAAGACGGTGGCAGGGAAAACGATGTATGGGCACTGGAATAGATTTTAAAATAGCAACAAAATTTAAACAAAAAACCGAGGTTTAAACCTTGGTTTTTTTATGCTATATGTTAACCTTTTTAATCTTCTAACATTATAATAAAACCAATCAATTTTTGAAACGACAATTATGAGAAATACAAACTGGATTTTTACATTTTTTTTATTCGGTACAATGCTTCTATGCTCCTGCTCAAATGACGATGGGCCATCAACACCCGATCCCGTGGCCGAGGAAGAAACCACTGAGGAAGAGGCAATCGAAGAAGAAGAAGAAGAAGAAGAAGAAGAAGTCGCCAATAATGCACCAGGGCCATTTAATTTAATAGAGGTAACGGACGGTGCCGTGGGCGTAGATGTATATCCTACTTTTAGCTGGCAGGCCGCTACAGACCCTGATGATGATGCCGTAAGTTATGACCTATATTTGGGTTTGGCAGAAGACCCTACAGAAATCTATGCAGAAAACCTAAGTGACACGAGATTTGAAGTAATAAACCGTTTAAACACCTATGATACCTATTATTGGAAAGTAATTGCCAAAGACACCGAAAACGCTACGATAAGTAGCGAAACCAACGAAATTACCATTAGGGGCCTAAACTTACCAACAGAACCCGTCTCTACCAAAGCGGCTTTCTCAGAAAGATATGGACATACCTCTGTGGTTTTTGATGACAAACTTTGGGTCATTGGTGGAATTGATGATAATTACAAAAACGATGTTTGGTTCAGCACGGATGGGAATACGTGGACGGAAGCTACTGCCAGTGCGCCTTTTTCTCCCAGAAGCTCCCATACCTCCGTGGTTTTTGATGACAAACTTTGGGTCATTGGTGGACGGGGCGACGGTGGTCGTAAAAACGATGTTTGGTTCAGTACGGATGGGAATACGTGGACGGAAGCTATTGACAGTGCGCCTTTTTCTCCCAGGTATAATCATACCTCCGTAATATTTGATAACAAACTTTGGGTCATTGGTGGATGGGAAGCTAATTTCAAAAACGATATTTGGCTCAGTACGGATGGGCATACGTGGACGGAAGCTACTGACAGTGCACCTTTTTCTCCCAGGTATCATCATACCTCCCTGATTTTTGATAACAAACTTTGGGTCATTGGTGGATGGGACGCCGGTGGTATTAAAAACGATGTTTGGTTCAGTACGGATGGAAATACGTGGACGGAAGCTACTGCCAGTGCGCCTTTTTCTCCCAGAGAATCCCATACCTCCGTGGTTTTTGATGACAAACTTTGGGTCATTGGTGGACAGGACTCCGGTAGTTTTAAAAACGATGTTTGGGCACTGGAATAGATTTTAAAATTGCAACAAAATTTAAACAAAAAACCGAGGTTTAAACCTCGGTTTTTTGTTTTATCAATTCAGCCTCAAAAAGATTTTCAAAATGTTTCTGAAGTTTTTGCTTTACCTCTTCCAAGTCAACCTCCTGTATTCCTAGTTCTACATTTAAAGAAGTAACCGCCTTACCTTTTATCCCACAGGGAATCATTAGATCAAAATAACCTAAATCGGCATTTACGTTTAAGGCAAAACCGTGCATGGTTACCCAACGGCTGGCCCGTACGCCCATGGCACAAATTTTTCTGGCAAACGGCGTGCCCACATCTAACCAAACTCCGGTTTCACCTTCGGAGCGTTCCGCTTTCAATCCGTATTCGGCTAAAGCAAGAATGACCATTTCTTCTAAAAATCTAAGGTATTTATGGATATCGGTAAAGAAATTATCAAGATCTAAAATAGGGTAACCAACTATCTGCCCAGGTCCGTGATACGTAATATCACCTCCTCTATTTATCTTATAAAATTTGGCGTTTTTTGCAGCAAGTTCCTCTTTGCTTATCAAGAGGTTGGCAAAATCGCCACTCTTCCCTAAAGTATACACATGAGGGTGTTCTACAAACAAAAAGTGATTGGGAGTGGGTTCATTAGCCGGCCCACGACGATTACTGATTTTTACATCTACCGTTTGTTTAAAAAGCTCTTCTTGGTAATCCCAAGTGTCCTTATAGTCTTTCAACCCTAAATCCTGTAAATACACCTTCTTGTTCATGGCACAAAGATAAGAAAAGGTTATGGCCTATTTTTCTAACTCTACCTCTATCAAAATTGACTCCGGGTCCTTTATCATATCTAAAAAGTTAACCTCATAGATCATGGTTTTCCCATCCATAGAAAAAGTGGCTTCTTCCACATTGGTAGACTTTACCCGTTTTGGAAAGTGGTATTTAAAGGTGTATGTAGAGCTGGACAAGAACATTTCCGCAGTTTCAAGACTATCTATACTTTTCTGAAACAATTCAGTATCCGTTATCGTCGCCTTACGCTCAAACTTGCCCTTTTTAAAAGTATAATCAACCTGAGTTGCTTCATTAGCGGAATTTTTTGGCATAGGCTTACTACCAGCTGCAGGACCTATGGAACTAGCACTCTGGAAAGCATTGAAAGCATCGTTCACTTCGGATACATCCTTAAAATCCGTAAACATTTCAAAATTCATAATACCCTTTTCAGCATCCATCATCATGTGAAGACTAAAAGGTTCTAACTTTTTAAGTTCTGCTTGTTGTTCTTGAGATAATTGGGCAATACTATCCTTTTTCTCCCGCAGCAAATCTTTAAAAACAATAGTGGAATCAATTACCTCCTCTAATTGGGTTGAATCTGATGAAGGCAACATCTGTAACATCTCTCCCCCATCAAAGCCAATGTTCATCTTTCCTGTTCCATCTGCTTTAAAATGGATTTCTTCGGTAAAATTGCAGGCTACAAAAAGCACAGTGATAAACACCGTTGCCAAGATTCTAAATAACTTCATAGAATATTATTTTAATTGGGGTTGTTCAATATGACCAATGCAGCAATGACACCAGGGACCCAGCCGCAGAAAGTCAAAAGTAGAACAATTAGAAAAGACCCACAACCTTTACCGATAACCGCAAGCGGAGGAAAGACAATAGCTAATAACACACGTAAAAAACTCATTTTGATTTTATTTTATTGATTGATGATGTACTTATATGACGCAATAACAATCAACTTGTTACAAATTTCAACTAAAAATTGATAGGCAACTACTCGCCATTTCATCCTAATCATTTATCACATTCATACAAACAGAATGCCAAGCTTATAATTTCATATTACTAGATGCATATAGTAAACTTCCGATAGCTTATATTTGCAGCCTTAAATAGTAAAAAATGCAACTGTCGGAACAAGAAATTATTAGAAGAGAAAAATTGACCAAATTGCGCGAATTGGGCATTAACCCCTATCCCGCTGCTTTATACCCTGTGGATGCAAATTCCAAGGGAATTAAATCCGATTATAAGGAAGGTAAGAAGGTGGTCATTTCAGGTAGATTGATGTCTAGAAGAATTCAGGGCAAGGCTTCTTTTGCCGAGTTGCAGGACAGTGAAGGCCGCATTCAAGTTTATTTTAACCGGGACGAAATCTGTACCGGAGAAGATAAAGGTCTTTACAATGACGTTTATAAGAAATTATTAGATATAGGTGATATCATTGGTATTGAAGGTGAACTTTTCACTACTCAAGTTGGAGAGAAAACGGTTATGGTCAAAAACTTTTCGCTTTTAAGCAAATCGTTACGCCCATTACCTTTACCCAAAAAAGATTCTGAAGGCAAGGTTTTTGATGAATTTAATGACCCGGAAATGAGATACCGCCAACGGTATGTAGATTTGGTGGTCAACCCAAAAGTAAAAGAGACCTTTATAAAGCGTACCAAGATTACGAACAGTATTCGTGAGTTTTATAATGAAGCAGGTTACTTGGAAGTAGAAACTCCTATACTTCAGCCTATACCTGGTGGTGCCGCTGCTAGACCGTTTTTAACGCATCATAATGCATTGAACATTCCTTTATATTTAAGAATAGCGAATGAGCTTTACCTGAAAAGACTAATTGTTGGAGGGTTTGATGGTGTTTATGAGTTTTCCAAGGATTTCCGTAATGAGGGAATGGACCGTACCCACAACCCTGAGTTTACCGTAATGGAACTCTATGTAGCCTATAAGGATTACAACTGGATGATGGACACCACCGAAAAATTACTAGAGAAGATTGCTCTAGATGCCAACGGAACGTCCAAAGTTACCGTAGGTGATAACGTAATTGAATTTAAAGCTCCATATGCCAGAGTACCTATTTTAGAAGCCATAAAAATTCATACCGGTAAAGATGTTGCAGGAATGCCCGAAGATGAACTTAGGGAAACTGCAAGAGGTCTTGGTATTGAAGTTGATGAAACTATGGGTATCGGCAAGTTGATAGATGAAATCTTTGGTGAAAAATGTGAGCATCATTATGTACAGCCTACATTCATTACCGACTATCCAAAAGAGATGAGTCCGCTTACCAAAGAGCACAGAGATAATCCCGCACTTACGGAACGTTTTGAATTAATGGTTAACGGTAAAGAACTGGCAAATGCCTATTCTGAGCTTAACGATCCTATTGAACAGCGTGAGCGTTTTGAAGAGCAACTAAAACTTTCTGAAAAAGGCGATGATGAAGCAATGTTCATTGACCAGGATTTCTTACGTGCCCTTGAGTATGGTATGCCTCCTACATCCGGTATTGGTATTGGTATTGACCGTTTGGTAATGTTAATGACCAACAATTCTTCTATTCAAGAAGTGTTGTTCTTCCCGCAAATGAGACCTGAAAAGAAAGCAATAGAATTAACTGATGAAGAAAAAGCAATTGTGGAGCTACTTAAACCCTCCGGTGCTATGGAATTAGCAGACTTAAAAACAAAAGCTGGACTTAGCGGTAAAAAATGGGATAAGTCTATGAAGGCTTTGGCAAAGCACGGCCTTACTTCGGTTGTGGTTGATGGTGATTCTAAAACCGTTCAGTTGAAGTCATAAAACATTATAAATTTTAATTTTATTTGAGCCCAATTCATCAAAATGAATTGGGCTTTTTTTGTTTTTCCCCAATTCTCCCTCCAAAGATTCTTAACTACCGCTATTAATTTTCAAAAGAAAAAGAAAAAACATAGCTTAGGAGTCCTAATTCAATACCATGGAACTCAGTAAAAAAGCCGGACTCTTTATCGGCCCTATTCTTTTTTTTATAATTCGATTTTTACCTTTTGATTTGGTCTCCGAAAAAGGAGATGCCGTAATTGCCGTTGCCGTTTGGATGGTTATTTGGTGGATTACAGAAGCTGTTTCCATTTCAGTTACCGCGCTGCTACCCCTACTCCTATTCCCCTTTCTCAAAATTATGGATATTGGAGATGTGGGTGCTAACTATGGAAGCCCGATCATCTTTCTTTTTTTTGGCGGCTTTGTTCTCGCCTTGGCCTTGGAGAAAGTAAACTTGCACAAACGCATTGCCCTGAACATCATTAAAATTACAGGTACTACGCCTAATAAAGTAGTACTGGGGTTTATGATCGCCACGGCATCTTTAAGCATGTGGATAAGCAATACCGCTACCACTGTAGTAATGCTGCCTATTGCCATGTCAGTTATAAATCTTTTGGTCAATGATGCGGACGGTTTTACCAAAAGCGACCAAAATTTTGCCCTTTCGGTGATGTTGGGAATCGCCTTTTCTGCCAATGCCGGAGGTGTAGCGACGGTCATAGGCACACCGCCCAACTCCGTCATGATAGGTCTTCTTGAAAATGAATACAATATTGAAATCTCTTTTCTGAAATGGATGGTTCTTGGTGTTCCTTTCTCTGCTTTAATGATATGGATCAGTTATTTGGTTTTGGTTAAATGGATGTATCCTAATCGCGACCTCGTGTTTTCCGCATCAAAAGATGTCATTAGTGCTGAGTTGAAAAAATTGGGAACTATGAGTGGAAAAGAAAAAATGGTACTTGCCATATTTGGGGTCACTGTTTTCTTATGGATTTTTAGAACGGTTATTAACGGTTTATTCCCTGCCCTTAAATTAAATGATACCATGATCAGTATCATGGCCGCCATAGCCATGTTCTCCATTCCCTATAATATGAAAAAAGGAGATTTTATTCTTGTTTGGAAGGACACTCAAAAATTGGCTTGGGGCATATTAGTTCTTTTTGGCGGAGGGTTGGCCTTGGCCAAAGGCATGTCCGTAAGCGGTATTGTAGATATGGTGTCCGCTGCTATTGGTGACAGTCATGTGAGCGTCCTATTCACCGCCATACTTTTGATCACACTTATGTTATTTATGACGGAACTTATGAGCAATGTAGCTTTAATTGCCGTACTTGCTCCAGTGGTAGCCGGAATTGCAATTGGATTAAACGTTCCCGTACTCTATTTATTAATACCCGTTACCATAGCCAGTAGCTGTGCGTTCATGCTTCCTATGGCCACACCACCAAATGCTATTGTCTTTGCAAGTGGCTACGTTAAAGTGGGAGAAATGGCTCGTGTAGGTGTAATTCTGAATATTATAGCCGTAGCTCTACTCGTACTTATGTTTCAGTTTGTTGTACCGTTGTTATTTTGAAGTTTAGCTTACACCATAAAAAAACTATAGAAAAGCACAAAACCCCTGTTTTAAACAGAGGTTCAGCTAGCTAATTCAAATAATTTACAATGGTTAATTGTTCCTTATATACGGATCAAAGCCGTTTGGTAGATGTTTCTTTGTGTCAAAATCGAAAGAAATTTCGTCATTTGCATCAATGTAATTAAAACCTTCTACATCCGTAGGGAATGCATACGCGTTAAAGTCTTCCGGAAGATATTTTTTAGTATTTAAAATGACTTTAGCATCAGACTCAATAAATTCAATTGCACCTAGATTTACATAAATATCATTGGCATCAAAATCTTCAGGCAAATAATCTGCAGTATCAAAGCCTAAATCAAAATCGGTATCTTCATCAATATAATTAATGGAATGAATAACCGTCTCATCTTTTTCGGTTAATGGATCTGCTGCAAAAACTCCGTTTGCAAATATAAGACCCAATATCATACTTATTTTTAAACTCTTGTTGTTCATAACGTTGTAAATTTATTTACGAGTCTATATAACGTGGAAAGATCTCTTTATTGTTCTTTAAATTTTGTGGGAGCTTTCTTTAAAAAGAAGAAATAATCAAATTCACAAAATGCATAGGGAAACTATATGAAGTTCGCATTATCCGGTTAAATAATTTGCTAGACACGCACCTTTTACCACACATTTTTATTACAGAAAAATTTGCGTTTTTTTTATATCAATACATACTTTTAAATTTTGCAGTACGGCTCATCGTTATTTTGTGTTACTCACCGATGTTCCAAAAAATTACAAGTATCTAAAAATAAGATCAAACCCCTTAAATCTTGTCTTATAAAACCTGAACAGACCTTAAAAGGTAAAGGAACAAAATGTTATATTTACCACAATTAGTAAGAATGTCATGTAATCATGGTCTTACGGCATTTCATTACATATCTAAAACATAATCAAAGCTTACATGTCCAAAACAGTGTTTACCAAATTAATTTTCTCTTTACTAGTTATAAGCTCCTTATCAGCGGAAGCGCAAATTTTCAAAAAGAAAAAAGACAATACGGAAAAGTCAGACAAAAAAGAGGGTGATAAAAAAGATAAAATAAAACCATACGGAAAGGTCATCACCAAAGATGCAAAAACCGATAAAGGTCTTTTTGATATTCATAAGGTAAACGAAAACCATTTTTATGAAATTCCAGATTCGCTTTTCAATAAAGAAATGTTGATGGTGAGCAGGATTTCTAAAACGGCAACTGGTATTGGTTTTGGCGGGGGAAAAATAAACACACAAGTACTGAGATGGGAAAGAAAACCCAAGAAGGTGCTGCTACGTGTTGTTAGTCACGAAATTGTTGCAGCAGATTCCTTACCGGTACATGAGGCTGTTGTAAATTCTAATTTTGAGCCGGTCCTTTTCGCTTTTGATATTATGGCGATAAAAAAGGATACGGTAAACCCTACTACGGTAATCCAAGTAAATGAACTTTTTGAAAAAGACACGCAAGCTTTTGGAATGCCGGATGCACTTAGAGATCAGTATAAGGTTTCTCGCTTAGATGAGGCTAGAAGCTATATTGAATCTATTAAGAGCTATCCTTTAAATATAGAAGCGCGGCATGTAAAAACATACGCGGCAAAAAAACCGCCCAGTAATAGTAGTTTAGGTTCTATCTCAATAGAAATCAACAATTCTATGATACTCTTGCCAGCGGAACCTATGAGACGGCGTTATTTTGATGAGCGCGTAGGATGGTTTGCCAGTGCCCAAACAGATTATGGTCTGGATGCCCAGAAAAGTAAAACCGTTAAATTTCTTGATCGCTGGCGCCTAGAGGTCAAAGATGAGGATTTGGAGAAATACAATAACGGGGAACTGGTAGAGCCTAAAAAGCAGATTGTATATTACGTAGATAGGGCTACACCTAAAAAATGGCTTCCTTATATAAAGCAAGGTATTGAAGATTGGCAAATAGCTTTTGAAGAAGCCGGTTTTAAAAATGCCATTATTGCGAAAGAACCTCCTACCGTTCTAGAAGACCCTGAATGGTCTCCCGAGGATGTAAGGTATTCCGTAGTCCGTTATTTAGCCTCACCTATTCCCAACGCTAACGGACCCCATGTGAGCGATCCCCGTACTGGTGAAATTTTGGAGTCGGACATTAATTGGTACCATAACGTAATGACCTTATTGCACAACTGGTTCTTTGTACAAACCGCGGCTATCAATCCCGATGCAAGAACTACCGAATTTAAAGATGAGATCATGGGGCGGCTAATTCGTTTTGTTTCCGCCCATGAAGTAGGCCATACCTTAGGATTACCTCATAACATGGGTAGCAGTGTGGCATATGCAGTGGATTCACTCCGATCTGTTTCCTTCACTAAAAAGTATGGTACGGCCCCGTCTATAATGGATTATGCTCGTTTTAATTACGTTGCACAGCCAGAAGATGGCAATGTGGCCCTTATGCCCAACATTGGTATCTACGATAAGTATGCTATTAAATGGGGCTACAGACCTATTCTAGATAGTACTACAGAAGAAGAAAATAAAGTTTTAGATAGTTGGATTCTGGAACATGCGGGAGACCCTCTTTACCGGTTTGGCCATCAACAGGTAGGTGATGTTGTAGACCCTAGCTCGCAAACCGAGGATTTAGGTGATGATGCCATTAAAGCCAGTTTATACGGCATAGAAAATTTAAAGCGTATTGTTCCCAACCTAATTACATGGACCAAAGAAGATGGAAAAACCTATGAAGACCTCAACAAGCTTTATGGCCAGGTTATAGCACAGTTCAATCGTTATATGGGTCATGTATCCAACAATGTTGGGGGTGTTTACGAGTATCAGAAAACCTATGACCAAGAGGGTGCTGTTTATATACCTGTGGCAAAACAACATCAGCAAGATTGTATGGCATTTTTGCAAGAACAACTATTTGCTACACCTAAGTGGTTAATAGACCAGAACATTTTTAATAAGATCGAATATTCTGGATTTATCGAAAAAATCAGGGCAATGCAAACACGAACATTAAATAACATGTTGAGCTTAGGAAAGTTGCAACGCTTGTTGGAAAACGAAACTGCTAATCCCGCCGAAGCATATCATCTAACGGATATGATGAACGAGCTTCGTGGTGGTATATGGTCAGAACTTAAAAACGGACAAGACATTGACACCTACAGAAGAAATCTTCAGAAGGCACACGTGGAACGTTTGAATTATCTGATGACAGCAGAAGACCAAAAGAAGCAACCTGATTTTGGTGGCTATCAGAAATCAACAATCGTGCACACTAGTCAATCTGATATTCGTTCGGTTGCGCGAGCGGAACTACAAATCTTACAGCGAAACATTAAAAGTGCCATTGCACGAACATCGGACAGTATGAGCAAATATCATTTACAGGATGTAAATGACCGTATTGAGCAGATTTTAGATCCCAAATAGGACATTATTACCCAACTACAGGTAAAGCAATAGATAAATCTTTAAAACGTTATAATTACGATAACGCCCAGATTTAAAAATAACTTTACCTGTTCTTATGAAAACCTGCAAACTATTTTTTTCCCTTTTTTTTATCTTCACAATTTTCTCATGTTCTAACGATATTGAAACCTTGGTTGAGGACAATGAAACAGACAATCAAGAGGTTGTTGATGAGGAAGATACTCAGAAGGAAGAATCTGCAGATGATGAAGTTATTGAAGAGGAAGAAGAACAAGACAATAACGTACCCATTACAGATGAGGATTCTTTTAATTATACCTATGACGGCAATGAAGTGTCTATAAACGAATGGACCGGACAAAAGGTAGAAAACACCCTTAGTATTTTAGCTGCGGCTTCAGATGGAAATTCTATTCACCTAGAATTCAACACCGCTGGTAATTTGGGCAAGATAAGCTCATATTCCGGAACCGATTTTGATTTTCCATCATCAGGAAGCTTTGCTTATTTCAGTTCAAATTTCATAGATTTTGAATTGATCAATATTGATGAGGAAAATAAAAAAGTACAGGTTGAATTTTCGGGAAAGCTATATGAGGATTCTTATGATATAGAATCTAACTTTCATGAAGTACAAGGCAACTTTATCGTTAGCTACTTAGAGACGGATCCTAGCATTGCTCAACTAGGAACTCAAGCGGTTATAGATGGAAAAGACTGGTTTGGTACGAGCAGTTTACAAAATGGAGGTTTTCTTGAGGACTCTGATGTAACCTTTATAAGATTAAATGATTCTGAAAATGCGATTTCTATAACTGTAAATCATGATACTACCACAGAAGGAAGCTACAGTTTTAATACAGATAGCAATTTAAATTCCGTTAAGCTTTTGCGGTATGACGCTGAAAACCATGAATTTATTACCTACGAAACTTCAGGAACATTGGTGATTACCGAAAAAACAGTCGGCCCTCAGCTTTCAAGAATCAAAGGTGAGTTTAGCTTCACGGCCACTGCTCTTGACAACAGTACAAAAGAAATAACAAATGGCGCCTTCAACTTGGTCTATTCTACATATTAATGATAGCTACGTCTTAAGTAAAGCCATATCTATTATTTAAATTTTTAATCGAATCCTTTTTTAAGGAATCCTCTGAAGGTTTTGGAAGCTAGTTTAATTGGCCCCAGTCCATATCATACAGATGATATTTATTTCAATAGTATGAAAGACCGGATAAAAAGCCCTCTTTTTTATCTGAATTTCACTACCCGAATTATTATAGTAAAAAGGTCTTAACCCTGATAAATATCAGGCTCAACTAGACTTTACCATCGACGAAATACATCAAACTTCGGCGAAGTGATTTCGTAAACAACAATTATGGACAACTTTACCACATCCTTAGACCGCTTTACAACAACCTAGCGTCTTGCCTTCTTCTTTTTTCTAAATTAGTATCAGAATCAAAAATTATATACCATGTCTCAAAAACTTAAAAGTTCATTATACCTAGCCGCTTTCGTAATTGCATCCGTAGTATATTACAATCAAACAAATTCCGAACAGTCTCCCCAGACTGTAGAAATGGCATCGGCAGATATGGAACAAGTTATCAATCCTGAGGCATTGGATTAAAATACATTAACATTGAACGACCTACTATGTTAGGGCAAAGAAATAACTTCTTTGCCCTTTTTTTATGCCCGCAACTATGTCGTTCCAAGCTGTTAATTATTCCATAAAGTCCATAGCTCGGTTAAACCTTAGCTTTCTTTTCTGTTCTAAGGAGTATAATCTTAATAAAAAATAACATGAAAAAGATAATTGTAGCATTAGTATGTATGGTTGGCCTTACCGCAATGGCCCAAAGAGAAAAAGGACATGGAAGAGATGGTATGAAAGATTTGACTGCTGAGCAAATAGCAACACTTCACACCAAGAAAATGACATTGGCCTTAGATTTGACATCTACCCAACAGAAACAAGTAAATGCCATTAATTTGGAGGAAGCAAAAATGCGTAAAGCGAAATTCGAAAAACGTAAAGCCCAAAAAGAAGAAGGGGAACGTAAAAAACCAACTTCAGAAGAGAAATACGCTATGCAGAATGAAAAGTTGGATAAGATGATTGCCCGTAAAGCCGAGATGAAGAAAATTCTTTCTGCCGAGCAATACGAGAAATGGCAAAAAATGCAAGAGCATAGAGGCAAAAGAAACTCCCGAGAGAAAAAAGGAGAACGCAAGTCAAAAAAGTGAGAGTAACTTTTTAGGTAAGAAAGGGCAGCACCTATGTGCTGCCCTTTTTTTATTTTTTTGTCTTACTACTTATTTCCTACTTTTATAAAATACTAAAAACTGTAAATGACCGAAAGTCTTAAAAGCATTACCTCTAAAGTGTACACGCCATGCAAGTTAGTTGTATCAAAATTTGAGTTGGAACCAGAGAGCAAAGCGTATGAAGCCTCCAAATTCCAACTAAACAATACTAAAGTAATTTACAGGCATGCCAAAATAACACCTAAAAAAGTTGGCCAATTCGTTACTTTCTGGAAGCGAACAGAAAATGGTACTATAGCTCCACTAGAGGAAACCGATGAATTTGATTTTTTTGTTATTAGCGTCCGAAAAGGTAATTTAGAAGGCCAATTTGTATTTCCTAAGAAAGTACTTTTACAAAAGGGATTAGTTTCCACATCTGTAAAAGAAGGTAAAAGAGGTTTTCGCGTATATCCGTTATGGGATACCGCAATAAGTAAACAAGCCAAGAACACACAGAAATGGCAACTGAATTACTTTTATCAAATAGATAGTAAAATCAATTTAATCAAAGTATCCAATCTTTTCAGTTAGGTAACAATAACTATAAAACCGCTGTAATTATGAAAACAATGACATGCAAACAACTAGGTGGCGCCTGCAACATGGAATTCTCAGCAAATACTTTTGAGGAAATGGCCGAATTAAGTAAAAGTCACGGCATAGTAATGTTCCAAAAAGGAGATGCACCCCATTTAAAAGCGATGAAAGAAATGCAAGACCTTATGCAAAGCCCTAATGGCATGCAGAATTGGTTCGAAAACAAAAGAAAAGAATTTGCGTCACTACCAGATAATACGCTGTAAAAGGTTTTACAAATTCACTTTTTTAAGGGCATTTACAGTCTCGTCTATATCTGCATAGCTTAAATCATCGTTCAAAAAATAACTTTCAAAGGCACTTGGAGGCAAGTAAACCCCATGCTCTAACATTCCGTGAAAGTATTTTTTAAAAGTTTCATTATTACCTTTCGCAGAACTCGCAAAATCAACCACGCCTTCTTCGGTAAAATGTACTGATATCATACTTCCAAACCGGTTAATCCGATAAGGAACGTCTTTTCCTTTTAAAACAGCATCCAAACCTTCATGAAGATAAGCTGTCTTTTTAGCTAAACTTTCAAAAACTTCTGGCTTACTATTCAATTCGGTAAGCATAGCAAGACCTGCAGCCATAGCTAATGGATTTCCGCTTAATGTTCCTGCTTGATACACTGGCCCTTCAGGAGCCAGATGAGACATGATTTCATTTTTGGCGGCAAAAGCACCAACCGGCAAACCGCCACCTATTACTTTACCAAAACAAACTATATCCGCATCAATACCCAAAGCTTCCTGAGCCCCTCCTTTTCCTAAACGGAAACCGGTCATCACCTCATCGAACAATAATAGAATTCCTTCTTGAGTACAAAGTTCACGAAGACCTTTTATGAAATCATCCGAAGGAACAATACATCCCATGTTACCTGCAACCGGCTCAATAATTACCGTTGCTATTTCACCTTTATTTGCAGCAACCAAAGCCCTAACACTTTCAATATCATTATAAGTAGCCAACAGTGTATCCTTTGCTGTTCCTTGTGTTACGCCAGGACTATTGGGACTACCAAAAGTAACCGCACCACTACCCGCTTGTATAAGAAATGAATCTGAATGACCATGATAGCAACCCGCAAATTTTATGATTTTATCTTTTCCTGTATATCCACGAGCCAAGCGTACGGCACTCATACAAGCTTCCGTCCCGCTGTTAACAAATCTTATTTTATCAATATTTGGCACCATAGATACCGCCAGTTGCGCCAGCTGCGTTTCAATTTCAGTTGGCATTCCAAAAGAGGTACCTTGCTTGGCCTTTTCAATTACCGCATTGATTACCGGTTCATGGGCGTGGCCTAAAATAAGCGGGCCCCAAGAAGCGATATAATCAATTAATTTATTGCCATCCTCATCATAGAGATAAGCACCTTTTGCTTTTTTCACGAAAATAGGGTCTCCACCTACGGCTTTAAAAGCACGAACTGGTGAGTTAACCCCTCCTGGAATATATTTTTGCGCCTCGGCAAAAAGGGCGCTACTTCTTTGGTATAACATCTATTTATTGAAATTTTCTGTCTTAACGGTAATTTTTTGACCAATGGCTAAATTGTTATCATACATATAGTTCCATCGTTTTAATTCATCAACGGAAACGGAATAGGCTCTAGAAATGGAGTACAATGTATCTCCTTTTTGTACCACATGTACTTTATTCTGGCTCCGAGAAGAGGAGGCAATTACAGGCTCTTCCTTTCGTTTGCCATAGCCTTGGCTTACTATCTCCGTATCATATTTATAAAGTTCATAACGTTCTATCAGCGAAATCAACTTCTGAGGATAGCGTTTATCTGTGGCGTAACCCGCCTGTCTTAGGCCTTTTGCCCATCTTTTATAATCATCATTATTATAATCGAATAAAAAAGCATAACGGGATCGATCTCTTAAAAACAAGCTGTGATCACGGTAAGAATACATGGGGTGGTTATATTTTCTGAAACACTCCCCTTTTTCATCATCATCATGAAAATCAAAATCGCCTTGCCAACCGGTATGGCATTTAATTCCAAAATGATTGTTGGTTTTAAGGGCCAAAGCTCCCTTTCCAAGTCCACTTTCCAGTAAACCCTGAGCTAAAGTTATACTTGCAGGAATACCAAAAGCTTTCATTTCCATTTGGGCAACTTCGGAAAAAGTCTCTACGTATTCTTCTGGAGAACCTATACTAAAGCGCAAAAATCTCCCTGTATCCTCAGGCATTGGGTATAAACCGTCATCAGTTTTCTTAACCTCTTCTTTAACTACTACTTCTGCTTTCTTTTTTGGAGATTCGGTTCTAGACGAAACCGTTCGTTTTGCTTTACACCCAATAAAAAATATGCTCAAAAGAGACAATACTACAAGCCTACGTATCATATGTTTATTAATGGTAGATTTTTCTTTTGCAAGTTACGGTTCATTCCGTTAATTCCTTGAAGCCCTCCACTATGAACGACCAGAATCTTTGTTTGAGGAGGGAAGTAATCTTTCTGAATCAAATCTAAAATGCCATACATCATTTTACCCGTATAGATCGGGTCTAATGGTATATGGGTCTCTATTTTAAAATCGTTCAAGAAATGTATCAACTCTTCGGTAATCTTTGCATAACCTCCAAAATGATAACCTGTTATCAACTCCCAATTTTCCTTCAGTGCAAATTTACAAATATCTTCTTGTAAAAAATCCCCTTTAAGTGCTGGAAACCCTAAAACTTTTTGCGAATCAAAAGCAGCATTACTAATCCCGGCAATAGTACCTCCTGTTCCTACTGCACAACAAACTATATCAAAATCAGCATCCGTAGTTCTTAAAATTTCTTCACACCCCTTAATGGCCAAGGGGTTTGTACCGCCTTCTGGCAAAGAATAGAAAGCTCCAAACTCTTCTTTAAGATGCTCTAAAAATTCTGGATTACTCTTTTCCCGATAGGAAGTTCTAGAAATAAACTTAAATCTCATTCCATGAGAATGAGCCTGTTTTAAAGTACTGTTTTCCTGCCATTTTTTGGCAAGTTCTTCTCCACGAATAATGCCTATAGTGTTCAGACCATGTATTTTTCCGGCATAAGCGGTGGCTGCAATATGATTGGAAAAAGCACCTCCAAACGTTAAAAGTGTATCAAAACCTTGTGTTTTGGCTTCCTCCAAATTGTATTTGAGCTTTCTATATTTATTACCTGAGATGAAAGGATGTATACGATCTTCTCGCTTAAGAAAAAGATCTACCCCTTTTTGGGCAAGTATATCTAAATGTACTTGTTGATTCTCAGTAGTTTCTTGCATACTTAACAAAAGTAATACGAAAAAAAATGCCATTAAAGCAAAGAGGGGATTATGACCGGTACAAGTTTTAGCTTACCTGAAATATATATTTAAAAAAACTAAAAGCCTTACGCTCATTCGTATAGTTAAGATTATTCTCATTTATATATGCTTCACGTTCAAAACTGATATTCTGATACGCCTTGTAACTATCAAAATAGATAGCAGTTCGTATAAGCCATTCTGAGATATAGAAAAAGTAGAAAAAAACAATCAACAGTTCTTGCTGTTGTTTTAAGTGAATCTTCTCATGATTGATCAATACAATATCTTCTTTGAGTTCATCATGTTTTAAAATGATGAAGGGCCAAAGTGATAGACCAACATAGTTCTTATAAAAAAAATGTTTAAAGACTAAGATCATAATCAAAGGTTTAAACGGTACTTAATAGAGTTAATTGTCATTAAGCCGTCATATTCGATAACACAACTTTTCTGCCAACAATTGCAATGATTCGTTAAAACACTCCCAAACACCTGTAAAATGTACGATTTTAAACCCGTTTTTGGTTGTTTATGGTCAAAATACAGTAATTTTATACAAGCCGAAAACAACAGAAAAAGAGGTAATGAAAAAAATAATACAGCCTGAAGAAGGTGACTTTTACCTGTCTGAAGAAGGGTATAGAGTGTTTACCCAGCAATACCATCTAAAGAGAGGTTACTGTTGTGAAAGCGGCTGTAGACACTGCCCATATGGCTTTGACCGAAAAACAAACCGACAATAGAAAAACAGGTTGTTCGGCATGATTTTTGAGACTATTTTCTTAGAAAAAGAATGTATTAACACCAAATACTAAAATTTGTTATGAAAAAAATCAAAATCCTTATAGTACCTATGCTAGTACTACTTTTCCTAAGCTCCTGTACATCTGTGCGTGTGCTTTCGGATTACGACAAAGAGGCCAATTTCAATAGCTACAAAACGTACGCCTTTTACAAAACGGGAATTGACAAAGCCCAAATTTCCGATTTGGACAAAAAACGGATTCTTAGGGCCATTGAGGCCGAGATGACCAATCGCGGTTTTTCAAAATCCGATAACCCGGACATTATGGTAAGTATTTTTACTAAAGAAAAAGAACAGGTGGACATCTACAACAACTACTGGGGTGGTGGTTGGGGCTGGGGCTGGAACCCTTATTACTGGGGTCCTGGCTGGGGCGGAGGTAATAATGTAAGCACTCGCACCGAAGGGTCGCTATATATTGACCTAATAGATTCTAAAACTAAAGAATTGGTATGGCAGGGCAAAGGTGTTGGTAATTTGAACAACATTAGCAATATAGAGAAAAAAGAACAGCGCATACGTGAATTTGTTTCCGAGATTTTAATGCAATACCCACCCAATGTGGTAGCCGCTAAGTAACAAAATTGTAATTTGCTTAAACACATTAATAAAAGCTCTTTAAATTAAAGAGCTTTTTTTATGCACCATTCTTAGCTAGTGAGACGAAAAGCAATACCTCTTTTTCCTTTTTTGTATCTTTATAAAAGAAACCTTTTTTAATATGACCTACACCAGTAATCCTGTTCTTGACAAACTACCTGTACATCTGCAGCAGTATATTAAACCTCAAGACTATGGTGAATATACGCCTATTGATCAAGCGGTTTGGCGTTATGTAATGCGAAAAAACGTGGATTACCTGAGTAAGGTGGCCCATGCTTCATATTTAGAAGGATTACAAAAAACGGGGATTTCCATAGATCACATTCCCAATATGTACGGAATGAACCGTATTCTAAAGGAGATTGGTTGGGCGGCAGTTGCGGTAGATGGTTTTATTCCTCCATCTGCATTTATGGAATTCCAGGCCTATAATGTTCTTGTTATTGCTTCTGACATTCGCCAATTAGACCATATTGAATATACCCCTGCACCGGACATTATTCATGAGGGAGCAGGACACGCCCCAATTATAGCAAACCCTGAATACTCTGAATACCTAAGAAGATTTGGTGAAATTGGTTCTAAGGCTATTTCGAATGCCAAGGATTATGAACTATATGAAGCTGTACGCCACCTTTCCATTATAAAAGAAGCGAACGGTACACCACAAGATGAAATTGATAAAGCCGAAAAACATATTGAAGACTTGCAAAACAATATGGGCGAACCCAGTGAAATTGCACTCATCAGAAATCTACATTGGTGGACCGTTGAATACGGATTGATAGGCACTCCCGAAAACCCCAAAATATATGGTGCCGGATTACTTTCTTCTATTGGAGAGAGTGCTTGGTGCATGACGGACGACGTTAAGAAAAAACCCTATTCTATAGATGCGGCATATACATCCTTTGATATTACCCAACCCCAGCCTCAGCTTTTTGTAACACCAGATTTTGCCTATTTAAGTCAGGTTTTGGAAGAATTCGCCAATACTATGGCCTTACGGCGTGGTGGTTTAAGTGGAATTCAAAAACTTATCGCCTCAAAAGAATTGGGAACTATTGAACTGAGTACCGGACTTCAAATTTCCGGTAATTTTGATAGTGTCATAGCGCACGAGGGCAAGCCTGCATTTTTTCAGACTACAGGCCCTACAGCACTCTCTTTTCGTGATAAGGAATTAGTAGGACACAGTATTAAAAAACATGCTACTGGCTTTGGTTCTCCCATAGGCAAACTAAAAGGAATGAATTTGGCCATTGAAGATATGAGCCCTTTAGACCTTAAAGCCTATAATATATTTGAAGGGCAACAAGTTACGCTAGAGTTTGAAGGTCACATAAAAATCACCGGAGAAATTATAACCGGAACACGCAACTTAAAAGGAGATATCATTTTGGTCACTTTTAAAAATTGCTGTGTTACGCATAATGACAGCGTTCTCTTTAAAAGTAAAAACGAACTTTATAGTATGGCCGTAGGTCAAGAAATTGCTTCTGCCTACAATGGCCCTGCTGATTTGGATAGTTTTGATTTGGTCACCCATGAGGTATCTTCCACCACCATCAAAAAAGAAGGTGATGCATCTCAGGACCAATTGGAACAATATTACGAGCAGATACGGCATTTTAGGGAAGGTAAAAATAGTACCATTTCCAGGCATAAAGTATTTGAGGCCATCAGAGATAATTTTCCTACTGATTGGTTACTGCCAGTGGAGCTTTATGAACTGGCAAAAGAAAATGGCGATCATGAATTTGGCCATGAAATCTCGGTGCATTTACAGACCGTAAAATTGAATAACCCAAAGGTAGGCCATTTAATAGATGATGGCCTAGACCTGGTAAACCAAAAATGTAAAACTGAAAAATTGAATTAAAACCAATAACCTCTTAACCAATCCCAAACCAAAAATCGTGAGACCACTATTAATTCTATTATTTGCACTGACCACATCAGCACTTAAGGCTCAGCCTCAAGCAAATTATGATGAAACAAAAGTACCCAAATTTTCGGTTCCCGACCCTCTTACTACTTTTGGAGGAGAAACCATTACGGACAGCTTGCAATGGGAAGAAAAAAGAAAATTGGAAATCTATCAGTTTTTTGAAAAACAGATTTACGGTAAAGTACCTGCCCTGTTAGATGAATATTCCTTTAAGGTCATAGAACAAGACAATAATGCACTGGACGGGAAAGCGCAACGCAAACAAATAGCTGTTGGCCTTAAAAAAAACGACCGCTCTTTGAACTTCAACATTCTACTGTATCTTCCTATAGGAAATGAAAATGCCCCTGTGTTCCTAGGTTATAACTTTCATGGCAACCATACCGTAACGGATGACCCCAACGTGATTATAACGGATGTATGGAACGAGAATAGCAAGGATTTACAAATTACGGATAACAAAGCTACAGAGACTTCCAGAGGTTTACGCACCAACCGATGGGCCATAGATAAAATGCTGGACAACGGTTATGGATTAGCTACCGTTTATTATGGTGAGATCGACCCTGACAAAAACGATTTTTCAGATGGTCTGCATAGTTTGTTTTATGATGAAGGGCAGACCAAACCCAAAACCAATGAATGGGGCAGTATTGCCGCTTGGGCATTTGGTCTAAGCCGTGCGATGGATTATCTAGAAAATGACACGAACATATCTAACGTAATTGTCTTTGGACACTCTAGATTAGGTAAAGCCGCTTTATGGGCAGGTGCAACAGACCCGCGCTTTGCTGGGGTAATTAGTAATAATTCCGGTTGTGGCGGTGCCGCTTTATCCAAGCGTAAGTACGGGGAGACCATTGGTGATATTAATAATTCATTTCCCCATTGGTTTTCCGAAAGTTTTAAAAAATACAGTAATAGAGAAGAAACTTTACCGGTAGACCAACATCAGCTATTGGCATTAATTGCTCCAAGACCTCTGTATGTGGCAAGTGCTATTGAGGATGAATGGGCCGACCCATTAGGCGAGTTTATATCTGCTCAATATGCAAGTAAAGTGTATGAGCTATATGGCAAAGAAGGAATTACATTGACAGATACCCATGAGGTTGATCACCCTATATTAGGAACTATGGCATACCATATGAGAAGTGGTAAGCATGATGTTTTAGAATATGATTGGGATCAATACATAACTTGGGCAGAAACTTTTGCCAAGTAATCTGTAAGTCAAGTTTTCTATTCTTTAAAAAGAACCTCCGGCAGGTTCCGGTTTACCGTTTCATTGTTGTATACCAGCGTCCAACCCAAGGAATTGGTTAGTATATAAAATTTCTGCAACTCACTTATCAACCTGTTTTCCGCATTGGTTTTCAAAGCAGATGCTTCAACTTTTTTCATTAGTGAAGCACTTACGTTCTTCTTGATTTTATTATAATCGCTGGCTTCGAACATGTTCAAATAATCCGAGCTTACATCATAATATTCAAAATCAGGGCTAATTTTCACTTCGGGTTCCGGTATGCTTTTAATATATAATGTTTTGGAAGACTCATCTACTTCAAAATCTATTTTACTTAAGTCATAAGCAATGGTAACATCAGCATTAACGACTACCAATGCTTTCTTTTCAGCAGAAATAAAGGGTCCGAAAAGCATTTTAGAATCTTTGTAGTTATAGACTTCCGCAAAGTGACCCTCTGTAACAATTAACTTACTAACATTGTCTATTTGAGTCTGTATTAGCATGCTGTTTTCCTTGAGAATAGATTTATCTTCCCTATCCTCCGCGCACGAACGGAACACTAAAACTACTGCCAAGGTAATAAGAACCCCTACAAATACTTTTTTCATAAGATGAAGTTACAATACATATTGAAATTGACGAAAAAGAAAAAGGGAATCTAAGACTCTAGGTTTTGGTGGTCGAAATCCATAAAAGGAAAACGCTTTTGAACGTTCGTTATTTTGAGCTCTAATGATTTTAAGAATTTTAAATGCTGTTTTGATTCTGGATGAAATGGTCTATGATTTAGCCCTTTTTGAATGGCATCAACCAATATCATAGATTCCTGGGCTTCTTTATTAATCCAAACGGAAATAAACTTCTCCCATATATAATCTATAGCCAATTGACTGGGATGTACCATATCTTCATTATAAAAGCGATAATCCCGCAACTCGTCCATTTGCAATTCATATGATGGAAAATAGTTCATATTGAACTCAGAATTATCCATCAACTCATGTATTGCAGTTATTAAATGTGCTTTGCTCCGCTGATTTTCCACAAAGCCATCTTTTATATGACGTACGGGCGAAACTGTAAAAATGAATTGTACCTTCGGATTTATTGATTTTATAGCCTTTACTATATTTTTCAGGCTTATGACTGTTTCATCAACCCCCAATAACTCTTTTTTAAATTCCCTTTGAGGCACTTTATGGCAATTTGCCACTCTTTTATGGGTTTCAAGATGTAGATATACCCAAGCGGTACCTAGCGTTATACAGATATGAGTTGCTTTTAGCAAATACTCCATTGTATGCGCCATTCCTTGATTAAGTGAATACAAAAGTTCTTCTTTGGAAACAGCACTTACATCTGAATGGGCATCATAGCATTGCCAGCGATCATTGTAAAAAAAGACCTCTTCTTCAGTATACTTCGTATGTAAAACGGCTCGAGACACCAAATTCTCTATAGCCAATGGATGAAACAAAATCCCGAACGGATTCTGAAAAGACCGAAACTTATAATAACTGAATTTTTCCCCTATATTTTCCGAGAAACAAGAACCCAATAAAACCAATCGACTTCCATAATCGATTTGGTTTTCAGCCTTTTCTAAAGGTATTTGGGTTTGGAGTTTTAATGTCATTTGTTTTGTGGTTGCTGTCTAGAAGATGAACTTAACCGATGAAATGCCTGATATGGATAAATCTCGTAGAACACCTGATCTTCGTTTATCGTATTTTCTTTATTCTCAATTGCCTTATCAAATGTTGCCGTAGCTTCCTCCTTTTTTCCAAGCCCATTCAAACAAATAGCCTTATAGAACATGGCATCATCAAAATTACTATAAACCTGTAAAGAAGTATCAAACATCTTTATGCCTTCTGCATAATTCTTAAGTTCCATTTCCGTTATTCCCAAATAAAACCAATCCATATAATGACAAGCTTCATGCGGCGGGTCATCAGGAAAACCTTCAAATTGCTGCTCTTTACTTTTTAAAAGAAAAGCTTTGGCCTCATCAAAACGGTTCAACTGTAAGTAATCTAAAGCAATATAAAAATTGTAGGTATGAGATATTTCATTATGATTCATCGTTATTTAACTACCTACCATTTCTTATTTTCCAATTACACTTAACGATTAAAAATCCAGTATCATACATTTTGCTTAGGCTCTTAATAAACCATTGGTGTTTTGCTCTATTTTTGCCATAAAGTAAATATAACTCCTTTTTTACATCTCATACTATACCAATGAATTAACAAAAACATGAAGAATAACAAGCTTCAGTTTATCTAATTTCTTAATACATTCGCGAGCGAATGTATTAAGGTTATTTATCGTATACACCTTTAAATTAAGAATTCTGGCAACGACTTTATTACATATCACCTTTCATAAAATTTATTAAAATTATAGAGAAGGATTTCTAAACAAATACAAAGATCAATTCATTATATCTTTTAGATTAAGGATTTTACAATAGGTTTTAGCGATTTAAAAATATCTGACTCTTAATAATTGCTTTCTAAATACTTAATAATAAGTTAAAATTGAACGTAATTTCTTACCTTTAAAGGCGCCTAAATTAAGTATAGTTCAAATGGTATTTAGATTTTTCTTTATAATTCTTAAGGTTTTTATCCTCTACCTTTCCTTATATACGGTTCAGTCCCAACATACTGAACCTCTTACTTTTCACCATATTGAAAAAGGAATATCGCATAGTACGGCTACTATACTTTTGGAAGACAGTTATGGTTTTATTTGGATCGGCACCCGAAATGGCTTGAATAGATACGATGGTAAAGACTTTGAAATATTTAATAAAACCTTAGATGGCAAAACAGGTCTTACCCACGAATATATAGTCTCTTTATATGAGGATGAGGACAACTTACTAATTGGCACCAACCATGGCTTAAGTTTTTATGACCGTAGTTTAAACACAGTTATTCCATATCCATTTAAGAAAGAGGCACAGAAAATAGAAACTAAAAGGTTTGAATGGACTATTAGACTACATGGCTATTTATGGTTAGGTACGGAAAAAGACGGCTTATATAGATATCAACCAGAAACTGGAGAATTAAAACACTTTAAGCTTCCTAATGACCATATTAAAGTTAAAAATAGAAGAGTAGATAAAATTATTAAGGTCATGCCTTTGGATAAAAACCGCATGCTGGTAATTTCTACTTACAATATTTTGGTTATTAATAAGGAAATGGAGGTCCTAAGTGAGCTCAAGGAAACAGATGAGATTGTTTCTGCCACACCATTAGAGGGTGAAAATTTCTTATTGGGTACCATTAATGGTATTTTAATTCAATTAAAAGTAGATAGTACCTCGCAGCTAATTACCAACAAAAAAACTATAAGCTCTGGCTTTAGTATACGTTCCTTAGCAAAGAACGCTAATGACGAATTGTGGATAGGTACTGAAAATGATGGTTTGTACATTTACACTAAAACTTTAGAGCCCATAAGACACATAGAGTATAGTGTAACTAGGCCAAATTCTATATCAGGTAATTCTATTTGGTCACTTTTATACACGCGAAATGGAGTTATGTGGGTGGCTCCCTATAAAAGCGGACTTAATTTTTATGACCCTGGATATTTTAAATTTAAACACTATACATCAGACCCTTTTAATTCTCAATCCTTGAGCAATAAATTGGTCAATTCCTTTAGTGAGGATGCGAACGGAAATATTTGGATAGGAACAGATGGGGGCGGCTTAAATCATTGGAACAGAACTCTGGATACTTTTGAGCATTATTCGTTAAAAGATAAAAATTTTGGCAGTGATGTAGTTCTTTCTCTACTACAAACAGAAAAAGAAGAATTGTGGGCCGGCACATGGACAAATGGAATTACGGTCTTTAATACAAAGAACAAGACATTTAAGGAATTGAATACTGATAATTCCTTTTTAAAATCCAATACCATAGTAAATCTCTTAAAAGATAAAAAAGGTCGTATTTGGATTGTGAACTACTTTACAGGGCTACAAGTATACGACCCTCAAACAAAAAACCATGAAAACATTAATCTCACTTCTAATTTGGATGGCTCCGAAATTAATTCGCTAAATAGGATATTTGAAGATAACCAAGGCAATATATGGGTTGGCACTCTAAATTCAGGATTACTTAAGTTAACAGAAAACAATGGAACTTGGAATACCAACCATTACTATACTAATAATTCGTTGAGCAATGACTTCGTAAATTCCATCATACAAGACCACAACAATACTCTTTGGGTTGGCACTCAAGGAGGGCTCAACAAATATATACCCGAAACGAATTCCTTTAAAGCCATAACAAAGACAGATGGACTAAAAAATGAAGCTATTAAGGAAATTATAGATGATAAAAGAAAACACCTATGGCTAAGTACAGAAGGAGGCATTATCAGGTATAACACAAGCAACGGAAGATCAATTGATTATAATGTTGGCGATGGTCTACAGGCTAACCAATTTAATCCAAATTCATCTTTAGTTACCAGTAAAGGTGAGTACATATTTGGAGGTGTAAACGGGTTTAACATATTTACCCCAAAAGATGTAGCCAAACAAAGAGATAAGCTTACTTTATTTATTTCGGATTTAAAAATATTCAATAAGTCGGTTTTACCCAATGATGATTTCGGTATTTTGGAAAAAGATATTAGTCAAGTAGATTCCATTACCCTTAACTATGACCAATCTGTTATAAATATTGATTTTAAGGCACTTACCTTTAGGCATCCGGAAAGTGTAGATTATGCCTTTTATTTAGACGGTTTTGAAAAGGACTGGAAATATGTAGGTAACAATCCACGGGCAACCTATACCAATCTTAATCCGGGCGAATATACGTTACGAATCAAATCTACCAATTCCGATGGAGTTTGGGGGGACAATGAATTAGATCTTCATATTACCATTACTCCTCCATATTGGGCAACTTGGTGGTTCCGGGCTTTAGTAGTAGCATTCGTTTTATTGCTTTTTTACCTTGCTTACGACATTAAAGTTCGAAGCTTCAAAAAAAATCAAAGAAAACTAGTACTAAAAGTAGCAGAACGCACGAAAGAATTAAGATATCAAAAAAACAAACTTGTAGAAGTTGCAAATAATTTAGAAGTAAAAAACGAAGAGATTCAACGCTTTACATTTGCTGTCTCCCATGATTTAAAAAGTCCGCTTAACAATATTAAAGGAATTGCAAGCTTGGTTCCAATGGCTATTGAGACAGAAGATTTCAATACGGTAGAAGAGTACTTAAACTTAATAGACATTTCTTGTGATAACATGAACGAACTCATTTCGGACATCACCAAGATTGCAAAACTTGGTAAAATCAAAAATAATAATGAGATGTTGGACACCAATGAAATACTGAATTTATCAAAAGACCTTATCAAAGGAAAACTTCAAAAAGAACGTATTGAGCTCAATATTGCTCCCGATCTACCCGAAATATTCGGAGATCGTAAGAGAATAATCCAAGTTTTTGGCAACTTTTTAGATAATGCAGTAAAGTATATGGGAGACCAGCAAAATCCTGAAATAGCTGTGGAGTTCATAAACAATGGAGATACAAATAGTTTCTTGATTAGAGATAATGGATCCGGCATGGATGACAGAGCCCTAAAGAAGCTATTTACACCGTTTGAACGTTTTCATAAGAACGTAAAGGGAACAGGTTTAGGGCTTTACATGATAAAAGAAATTGCCATCTCCCATGGCGGAACTATAGTTGCAGAATCCGGAGGCAAGGGAAAAGGAACAACTTTCAAACTCATTTTGCCAAATGCCGAAATAGCGAAAGAAAACGCTAAAAATCTATTAGAAATAACAGTTGAATCTTAAGAGCCGTTGACTGTAGTTACAATTAAAAACAATTTATTTAGTAATTGATTCATATCATATTTCTATTTCAATCTATTACTTAGCTTTGGAATATTATTTAAGATACATATAAAATGAGAGGTAATTCCAATACTTTGATTTATGTTGTTGCCGGAATAATTATACTACATTTCATTGTTGGCTTTATCTGGCTTATTTACAAACTAAACAAAAAGAAGAAAGAATAAGGTCTTTATTGACTGAGCACAGCCTTAAGCCACTCCACACACTCTATTTCATCTACAATAGACCAAGAATGGGGGTGCCTTTCCCCATTACTACGATAACCGGTACCCAAGGTTTGAATAAATTGCGCTTTATCGTTCCCCATTAAGAGCAATCTATTAATGAGCTCCGAAGTAGCAACAAAATTTTGATGTTGTACACTTTGGTTCCTGTTTTGTAAACGCCATGAAATATCTACATCATGATAGGTTCTAATTGCGATATCTTTCAATAGCGCCTCATTTCCAGTACGCTCCGAACGCATGGAAAAAGGCGTCATCCTTTCATAGGCAGGCTCATTGTCTTTAGGGTTACCGTACCTATTACGCAGTAAATCCTTTACATATTTTGCTTCTTGCACAGCTATTTCGGAACTGTTGTTTTTTATAGTTAGCTCAAAACCGTCCCACAAATGAAAAATATCTATTGGTGAATCAACCATAAATACACCTTTGGGCTTAATGGGATATTTTTCAGGAGCTTCCAAACACAATTCCGTATAACGTAACGCTATGGTACCGCCGGCAGAGAATCCACCCAATACAAACATATTTTTATCCACGGAAAATCTTTCTATAACATCCTGTAAGACCTTGGTGAATTTCTCTTGAATACTTTGCTCTAACAATAATCTGGGACCAGCAGCAAAACCAATAGTCAATATATTATTTGTACATGCTTCTTTATGAAGTTGGGTTTCAGTGAAAATGGTTTCAGCCTGCTGTCCAAAACCAGGTAGCAAAACTAACACGCCCTCAATTTTATTTTCGGCTGGTACTACAGCCAAATAGTACCCACTGGTTTCATCTTCTTCATCCAATACTATTTTCTCAACAGATTGAGAAGACCCAAATTGATATATGAGAAAAGATAATAAAACAAGGAAATACTTCATTTTGCCAAACTTTAGATTATACAGTACATAACTCCTTAAAAGAAAACGCCTCACTATAAATAGCGAGGCGTTTTTATTTTACTTCAAATAGTCCTTAGCTTTGGACAAGGCCTCTTCTATACCTTCAGGTTTCTTACCGCCTGCCGTGGCAAAAAATGCTTGGCCACCACCACCACCTTGAATGAATTTACCTAACTCCCTTACAATGGTACCGGCATTCAAATCTTTTGACGCCACCAATTCTTTTGAGATGTAGCAAGACAATAATGCTTTGCCATTTTGGACTGTAGCAAAAAGAAGAAACAAGTTATCCTTGTTCTGACCTATTTCAAAACTAAGATCTTTAATTCCAGAAGCGTCTAAATCTACTTTCTTGGCTAAAAACCGAACACCGTTCACCTCTTTCAGCTCGTTTATTAAATCGCCTTTCAAATTCCTTGCTTTGTCTTTTAGAAGTTCTTCTACTTCTTTTTTTAATTTTGCATTTTCTTCCTGCAAATTAGATACCGCCTTAACCGTATCTTGAGGATTGTTCAACAGCCCTTTCATATCTAGAATAATCCTATCATTCTCATCATAGAAATCTTTGACAGCATCAGAAGTAATTGCTTCAATTCTACGTATACCTGAAGCAACCGCACCTTCTGATTTAATTTTAAAGTGCCAGATATCCCCTGTATTCTTTACATGGGTTCCGCCACAAAGTTCAATAGACTGCCCAAAACGAACTGTTCGTACCGTATCTCCGTATTTTTCACCAAAAAGAGCCATAGCCCCCTCTTTTAAAGCTTCTTCCATAGAAATGTTTCTATGTTCAACGAACGGTAACTGCCCCTCTATACGAGCATTAACAAAGCTTTCTACCTCACGTAACTCTTCTGGGGATACCTTAGAGAAATGAGAAAAATCAAATCGCAGATATTTAGAGTGCACCGCAGAACCTTTTTGTTCTACATGAGTACCTAATATCTCGCGCAAAGCTTGATGCAACAAGTGTGTCGCCGTATGATTCGCCTGGGTCCTTTCCCGTTGCTTTTTATCTACTACCGCTTTAAATGTGCCGTTAATATCTGCGGGTAAGTTCTTGGTAAAGTGAATAATTTCACTGTTTTCTTTTTTAGTGTCTAAAATGTAAACCACATCTCCATTAGGTCTTTCCAAATAGCCCTTATCTCCTACTTGCCCTCCTCCTTCTGGATAAAATGGCGTTAAGTTAAACACCAATTGATATTGTTCTCCCGCTTTTTTAGAGGTTACTTTTCTATATTTAACCAACTTTACATTGGCCTCAAGCATATCATAACCAACGAATTCCTGTTTTAAATCATCAGAAATAGTTACCCAATCGTCCTTTGAAATCTCAGAAGCCTTTTTTGAACGGTTCTTCTGCTCTTGCATAGCCACTTCAAAACCATTCTCATCTAGGGCCAAACCTTTTTCAGAAAGAATAAGAGCGGTTAAATCTATTGGAAAACCATAGGTATCATACAACTCAAAAGCCTTTCTACCATCCACTTCTTTTCCTTTTGCGTTGGCAATAACCTGATCTAAAAGAACAAGACCTTGCTCTAACGTTTTTAAGAAAGAATACTCTTCTTCCTTTATTACATTTTCAATAAGTTGGCGCTGCTCCTTTAACTCCGGAAAAGCATCGCCCATACTTTCGGTCAGCTCACTGACCAAACGATACATAAAGGGTTCTTTTGTATTTAAAAAAGTAAAGCCATAACGAACGGCTCGTCTTAAAATACGTCTAATTACGTATCCTGCCCCCGTATTACTGGGCAACTGACCATCTGCTATAGAAAACGATACAGCACGGATATGATCGGCTATTACACGAATAGCTATATCTGTCTCTTCATCTTTACCGTACTTACTATGTGTTATGATTTCTATTTCACGAATAATAGGTTTAAAAACATCTGTGTCGTAGTTAGATTTTACATTTTGAAGTACCATGCATAAACGTTCAAAACCCATACCGGTATCTACATGTTTTGCTGGTAACGGTTCTAATGTGCCATCTGCTTTACGGTTGTATTGCATGAAAACCAAATTCCATATTTCTACTACCTGCGGGTGGTCTTCATTTACTAACGATGCCCCGGATACCTTCGCCTTTTCTTCCGCAGAACGAATATCTACGTGAATCTCCGAACACGGTCCGCATGGGCCCTGATCGCCCATTTCCCAGAAATTGTCCTTTTTATTACCTAATATAATCCGGTCTTCGGGTACAATGGCCTTCCATAAATCAAAAGCTTCCGTATCCAACGATAGGTTATCCGCATCTTTACTTCCTTCAAAAACGGACACATATAAACAATCCTTATCGATCTTAAGTACCTCTGTAAGCAACTCCCATGCCCACGAAATAGCCTCAGGTTTAAAATAATCCCCAAAACTCCAGTTCCCCAACATTTCAAACATGGTATGGTGGTAGGTATCCTTACCTACCTCCTCAAGGTCATTATGCTTACCGCTAACACGCAAACATTTTTGACTGTCAACCACTCTTGGACTTTTAGCAACACTATTCCCCAAAAAGAACTCCTTAAATTGGTTCATACCCGCATTCGTGAACATAAGTGTAGGATCATCTTTAATGACCATTGGCGCAGATGGCACTATTTTATGCTCTTTTTCTTTATAAAAATTTAAGAATTGAGATCGGATTTCCTTGGAAGTCATAGAGAATTATAAGGTTTTACAAAAATTAGCGTTTTAAAGGAAAGTATTTCTATATTTGTTTATCCCGCTAAAACAGCACAAAAATAGGATAAAATAGATACATGTCTAAGGTAAAGTATTATTACGATCCAGATACGCTGTCGTATCGCAAAATCGAAGCTAAAAAATCGAAGCGCTATCGCAATATAGCCCTGTTCTTTATAGGTTCCTTTCTTTTTGGGCTGATGTGTTTGGTTTTCTTAATGAATACCAACCTTATCAATACCCCAAGAGAACTTTCGCTTTCGCGGGAAGTAAAAAACTACGAGCTTCAGTTTGAACTATTAAATAGAAAAATGGGTCAGATCGAAGATGTTTTGGCCAATATTGAAGAACGGGACAACAATATTTACCGATTATATTTTGAAGCAAACCCAATACCCGAGGAACAGCGTAGAGCTGGTTTTGGTGGTATTAACCGTTATAAATCCTTAGAGGGTTTCAATAACTCCGAAATGGTCATTGCAACCACAAAACGTTTGGATATCATTAAAAAGCAAATGTCCATTCAATCTAAATCATTGGATGAAATCACTAAATTAGCGGAGGAAAAAGAAAAATTCTTAATGGCCATCCCGGCCATACAGCCGGTTACCAATGAAAGTCTTAAACGCATGGCTTCCGGATTTGGATGGCGTTCAGACCCATTTACAAAGGCACGTAAATTACATAGGGGAATGGATTTTTCCGCTCCAAAAGGCACACCGGTCTACGCACCTGGTGATGGCAAAGTTACGCGTGCGGATAACGGATCTTCTGGTTATGGCAAACACATTCGTATAAATCACGGTTACGGATATAAAACCCTATATGGGCATCTTAGCGAATACAATGTAAAGAAAGGTCAAAAAGTAAAGCGCGGAGATTTAATCGGTTTTGTAGGTAATACAGGTCGTTCAGAAGCACCACACTTACATTATGAGGTTTGGAAAGATGAGGAACGCATCAACCCAATAAACTTCTACTACGGCAGTTTAACCGCAGAAGAATTTGAAAACATGCTTAAATACGCAGCTCAAGAAAATCAATCTTTAGACTAATGCAGATAGATCTCCCAGAAAAAAGGTACTATGGCATTGGCGAAGTCGCCAAGGCTTTTGACGTAAACACTTCCCTGATTCGTTTCTGGGAAAAAGAATTTGATGCGCTCAAGCCAAAGAAAAATGCGAAAGGCAATCGCAAATTCACTCCGCAGGACATAGACAACCTAAAACTCATTTATCACTTGGTAAAAGAGCGCGGCTTCACTTTAGACGGGGCAAAAACGCATCTAAAGGAGAACCGTCAAAAAACGCTCAACAACTTTGATATCATTGATAAATTAGAGCGCATAAAAGTAGAATTGACCAAAATCAAAGATCAACTGTAACATTTTTGCCAGTTTACGGTCTAATAATCTGAATACACTTTTTTGCTTTATTAGCACATTAACCATAACCTAATATTTTTAAAATGAAAAAAGGATTAATCGTACTCATTGTACTAGGAGTCATTGCCGTAGGTATATATCAATGGGCCGTAGGCTTTAACAATACCGCGGTAGAATTGGAAGCCAATGCAAAAACTGCCTGGTCTAACGTAGAAAGTGCTTACCAGCGCAGAAACGACTTAATAGGCAACCTGGTAAAAACAGTACAAGGTGCTGCAGATTTTGAACGTGGTACATTAACAGATGTTATTGAAGCCCGCGCAAAAGCAACCTCAACTACAATTGATGCCAACAACTTGACCCCAGAAAATATGGCCAATTTTCAACAGGCACAAAGCGGACTTACAGGTGCTTTAAGTAAATTGATGGTGGTTGTTGAACGCTACCCTGACCTTAAGGCGAACCAAAATTTTCTAGAGCTTCAGGCGCAATTAGAAGGTACGGAGAACCGTATTAACGTAGAGCGCAACAAGTTTAATGAAACGGTTAACATTTACGATATACATATTTCCAAGTTTCCAGGTTCGTTCTTGGCAGGCATATTCGGATTTGAAGATATGGCCCGCTACAAAGCAGATGCAGGTTCTGAAAACGCTCCTGATGTAGAATTTGATTTTAAGTAGAATATGTCAAGAGTAGAAGCATTTTTAACGGCAGAAGAAGAGCAAGAAATTGTTTCGGCTATTCATGTAGCCGAAAAAAACACTTCTGGTGAAATCAGGGTTCATATTGAACCTCACACCCGCTTGGAGCCTATTGAAAGAGCTAAAGAAGTGTTTCTACTCTTAAAAATGGAAAATACCAAAGAAGCTAACGGTGTCTTGATTTACGTAGCAGTAAACGATAGAAAATTTTCCATATTCGGAGATAGCGGTATCAACAAAGTGGTACCCGATAATTTTTGGGACACTACCAAAAATGTAATTCAAGACCAATTTAAAAAGGGAAACTTCAAACAAGGTATAATAGACGGCATATTAAAAGCCGGAAAGGAACTGCAAGCCCATTTTCCTTGGGAGCACGGTGATAAAAATGAACTTAGCGATGAAGTATCTAAAGGGTAGTCTACTTACAATCTTACTCTTTTGCTTTACTCTGGTTACGGCTCAGTATCAAATTCCCGATAAGCCGAAACTAGAGACAAGTGTCTATGATTATATTAATCTTTTAAGCTCTGGTCAAAAACAGAAATTAGAGCAAAAATTGATTCGCTACTCAGACAGTACCTCTACGCAAATAGTTATTGCCATCATTAGTTCTACAGAAGGTGAAAACATCAATTTCTTAGGTGCACAATGGGGAGATAAATGGGGAATTGGTCAGGCCGATAAAGACAACGGCATCCTAGTACTTTTAGCTAGAGATGACCGAAGGATAGCCATAAATACAGGTTACGGTGTAGAATCTAGACTTACAGACGCCCTATCCCGTAGAATTATTGATCAGGCTATTCTACCTAAATTTAAACAAAACGATTATTACGGAGGATTAAACGCCGGTTCCGATGCTATTTTTCAAGCCCTGAACGGCGAGTTTACAGAAGACCGTTCTTTTGACAATGGCGGCGGCTTTCCCATTGGCAAATTCCTACCCTTTATCATCTTCTTTATTATTTTAATGATTTTATCAAATCGTAACAAACGCGGTGGCGGAGGCAACAACGGAGGTAAGCGCGGTCGTGGATTGGACCTTTGGGACATTATCATTCTAAGCAATATGGGCCGTAGTGGTGGTTCCGGAAGCTTTGGAGGTGGTGGCTTTGGAGGAGGTTCCGGTGGCGGATTTGGCGGAGGCTTCGGAGGCGGCGGTTTTGGCGGCGGCGGCGCATCTGGTGGATGGTAACACTTTAAGAATCGCAGCTTGGTTAGACGCAACCATTTTTCCTAAAAACATCTTACAAGAAAATCGCTATGAAGAAGTTACTTTTTGCTATACCCCTATTTTTAATTCTTTCGATGTGTACATCTGATGATGTAACGGATTATGATTGTTCCGCAGTGACTTGCGCACCTAATTTCTCTAATCTATACTTAGAGCTTATAGATAATGAAAGCGGTGAAAATCTCCTAGCAAACGAAACTTATCCCACTTCCGATATTACAATATCGGGAAATGAAACTATAGAATTTTCAATTCAAGTTGTATCCGAAAAATCAGTTTTGACCCTTTCCGATTCCGAATGAGATACTGGAACCTATGATTATGTTTTATCTATTGGAAATGAAAATAGTCTTGACCTAACTTTAAAATTAGAACGGTCAGGCGGTGAAGGTTGCTGCTCAAACACCCTTTTGCTAGATTCTTTTGAGATTGATGGAAAAGTTCAAGAAGAAGATACATATCTAACATATAAAATCCCTATAAATAACATAGACTAGTCTAAATTACTTATAGGGATAATAATGCTTACGAAGAAAATGGAAGTTTAAAACTTCACTTACTTCTTTCTCATGTAAATAGTTACAGGGACCCCTGTGAAATCAAAATTTTCTCTCAATTTGTTCTCTAAAAATCTTTTGTACGGCTCACGAACATACTGCGGTAAATTGCAAAAGAATGCAAACTGCGGATAGTTGGTAGGTAGCTGAGTAATATACTTGATTTTAACGTATTTATCCTTATACGCCGGTGGCGGCGTACGCTCAATAACGGATAACATAACATCATTAAGCTGACGCGTTTTTATTTTCTTGGAACGACGTTGATACACCTCAACAGCTGTTTCAATAGCTTTATAGATACGTTGCTTGGTTAATGCGGATACAAACAGAATAGGAACATCTACAAAAGGCTCCATAGCTTTTTGAATGCGTTGGGTATACTGCTTCATTGTATTGGTCTCCTTGTCCTCTATTAAATCCCACTTGTTCACCAAAACAACAATACCCTTATTGTTTCTTTGAGCCAACCAGAAGATATTCTCTACTTGACCATCAAACCCACGAGTGGCATCGAACATCAAAATACAAACATCACAATGTTCAATAGCACGCACGGAACGCATTACGGAGTAAAACTCCAGATCTTCCTTTACCTTGGCCTTCCTCCTGATACCTGCCGTATCAACAATATTGAATTCAAAGCCAAAACGGTTGTATTTAGTGTCAATACTATCTCTTGTGGTACCGGCTATATCAGTAACAATATATCGGTCTTCACCAATAAGCGCATTTATAAATGATGATTTACCGGCATTTGGCCTCCCTACTACAGCAAATCTTGGCAACTCGCTTTCTTCTTTTTCTTTCTCTGGAAGTACTTTGACCAGATCATCCAGCAAATCACCGGTGCCACTACCATTTACACTAGATAGCGTATAGTAGTCTCCTAACCCTAGAGCGTAAAACTCAACCGCATCTTCGGCACGTTTGGCATTGTCCACTTTATTGACCACTAAGAAAACTGGTTTTTTAACCCTGCGTAGCAATTTGGCTACATCCTCATCCATTCCGGTAATACCACTTTCTACATCTACCATAAAGATAATGGCATCAGCTTCATCAATGGCAAGCTCTACCTGTTTATCTATTTCCTGCTCAAAAACATCATCACTACCTTGTACGTAACCACCCGTATCTATCAACGAAAACTCTTTTCCGTTCCAATCACTTTTTCCGTAATGACGGTCACGCGTAACCCCACTAACAGCATCGGTAATAGCTTCTCTTCTTTGAATCAATCGATTGAAAAACGTTGATTTTCCCACATTTGGCCTCCCTACAACGGCAACAATAGCACTCATACTTCCTAAATTTGCTGCAAAAATAGTATTAATCCCGATGCTATCGTAATTCTAAACAACTAATCGTAAGTAAATTAAAAAGAGAATCCCCGAATCTCATACTGAGATTTGGGGATTTACATATTTTAATCTTCTAGAACCAACTATCTTATCTCATAAATAGAAACTGTATTGGATACCTCATTGGTAATTACCAAAAGATTTTCTCCGTTAGGCGATTCATCTGCCGGTATTACCAAAAGACCTTCTGGGGCAACATCTTGTGTATTGAAAATCCACTTTAGAAATTCAGGAGCAGATGGGTTGGTAATGTCATACACCATAGCACCTCCGGTTCTCTCAAGACCTACGAACAATAAGGTAGACTCTCCTATTTTTAATGTAGTTACGGACTCTGGTTCCGCCCCTTTATCATCACTTCTATCATCTGCCTCACCTTCATCGTTATTGAATAAAGCTGGAGCAATTTCCAATGTTTTTCTTCCAATTTCATCTCCACTGTCATAAACGATCTGCCCTTGAGGACTCCAAATAGTGAACGAACGAGCTCCGTAGGAGTAGATTTTATCAAAGTCTCCATCGCCATCCGTATCGCCATTTGCTGTTGTTGTCTTCAAACGACCCAAGTTTTCATCTGCCTGAAGTTCTTCTGCATTAGGGAAAGCCGTTGCATCCAATTCCAAATCTTTTACCCTTTCTTCCTCGGAGTATCCATCATAATCACGAGAATCTCCTTCATTGGCAGAAATGATGTAACCTGCACCACCTATTTTAGCATAGGTAATAGCATCCGGCATATAGAAGCCAAGAACGGGCCAAGTCTGGAAATTCCCTACCATATCATCCTTATTACTGGCATCTATAGCATTTTCAACAAGAGAATGGTCTTTAACACCCAATCCAAAAACATCCGTTAAGGTCATTGTAGTTAAATCAACCACGGCCATACCATTATTTTCCTGTAAACTGATGTATGCATATTTACTATCATCGGAAATAGCTACATATTCTGGCTCTATATCTTGTGCCACGGACGCATTAGGCCCAAAAACCCGGAAGTCGTTTCCGATAACTTGCCCATTATAATTGGTAAAAAACAAGGTGTTCACTTCATTATTCTCTACATCGATTACGGAAATGGATCCTTCTGGATCTACTGTATAATCATCATTTGGCTCCCCTTCATTAGCGGCAACAATATATCTTCCATTAGGACTAAAAGCAACCATATCCGGTAATGCCCCCGCCGGATACGAATTGGCCAATGTCATAGTGGCCGTATCATAAACTTCAACTGTACCATCTGCTTGCTTGTTCTCGTTCTCTACAGCGATAGCCAAAAGTCCATCATGAACCGCTACACTATTTGGAATACCGCTTAAAGCGATAGATGCTTGTTTTGACGGGACAGAAGGTTGATTGATGTCCCAAACGGAAACTTCACCTTCAACAGGATTTACTACGAATAGTTTGCCGGTCTTGGCATCGTAAGCACTGATCTCAGCAAAACCCTCATCACCGGAACCATTTACAAACCCACCTATTTTTGTAAAGGTAAGTTCTGACGGATTTACGATTTCATCTTCAATTGGGTGACCTACTACATCTTCTAGCTTTTCGCAAGAAAAAATAGCCAATGCAATAAGAATAAGCGGAATACTTTTATAATTTTTCATCTTCAGGTTGATTATTGATCGCCAAAGATGAAATTTCAAGGTCACTTAAAGGTTAGCTTAAGAATAACCAAAGATTATTAGAACGCAACCAAATTGTTAACTGCTTTTAGTTATTGTAACCAAACCGTTTTAATTGGCGGGCATCACTACGCCAATTCTTATTGACTTTCACATAAAGTTCTAAATGTACTTGCTTGCCAAAAAACTTTTCAAGGTCTTTACGGGACTCTACCCCTACTCTTTTTAACGCACTGCCTTTATGACCAATAATGATTCCTTTTTGAGAATCACGCTCTACCATTATAACCGATCGCATTCTAATGATATCCTCATCTTCAAAAAACTCTTCGGTCTCGATTTCTACGGAGTACGGAATTTCCTTTTTGTAATACATTAAGATTTTTTCCCTAATATTCTCATTTACAAAAAACCGCTCAGGCTTATCCGTAAGTTGGTCTTTGGGATAATACGCCGGTGCTTCGGGAAGTAATTCTATAATACGTTCAAAAATATTCTTGATATTGAAATTGGATAAAGCCGAAATTGGGTGCAACTCTACCGTAGGTAGCATTTCTTGCCAGTACTGTACTTGCTCCTCCAGCAATTCCTGTGTTGCCGTATCCACTTTATTCAATAATAACAGAACGGGGATTTTGCTATTTCTTATTTTTTCGAAGAAAGCTTCGTCCTTCAGGGCCTTTTCTCCTATCTCTACCATGTACAAAAGCACATCTGCATCTTCAAAAGCGGACTTCACAAAATTCATCATAGAAGATTGCAGTTCATAGGCCGGTTTAATAATTCCCGGAGTATCGGAAAGTATCACCTGAAAATCATCGCCATTTACAATACCCAGAATACGATGTCTTGTGGTCTGTGCCTTTGACGTGATTATAGATAGCTTTTCACCAACAAAAGCGTTCATTAAAGTAGATTTCCCCACGTTGGGATTACCTATAATATTTACAAATCCTGCCTTGTGATTATCCATGTTTCTTTCTTTTAACGCATTCGCGGTTTCGATAGATTTCTATCATACATTACAATACTTCCGGCAACAGCAACATTTAGACTTTTTACCGATTTAAAACGGACCAAATGATGCGATTTTTCGCAAGCCGTATTGGAAAGTCCGTGGTCCTCCGCCCCCAACAGGTAAACGCATCGCCTAAGGTGCTCAAACGTTTCCAAGTCTACTGCATTAGTTGTCATCTCTACCCCAACCAACATTGCACCTTTAGGTAAATTGGCATAAAACGCCTCAAACGTATCATAATGAAAATAAGGCATTGCCTTAACCGCTTGGTGCGTATCACTTGCCTGTTTTGCGTACCTATTACCAATAGTGAAGATAAAGCTGGCGCCCAAATTCTGAGCTGTACGCCATAATACCCCTAAATTTTCAGGCGTTTTCCCATTCTGGATACCAATACCAAAAAACTCATGTTCAAAATTATCAGTGCTCACTTTTTAACTTCTGAAAATATTTCTTTGCCTCCTTATTCACTTTTGGTGCCAACAAAAGTACGGCAATCATATTGGGTATGACCATTAAAGCATAGGAAAGATCTATAAGATTCTTGACCAAATCCAATGAAGCCACTGCTGCAAACACGATCATAATAACAAAATACCAGTTATAAAATTTCCCGATTCTTGCATTGGTCAAAAAAGAAAGGCACTTTACCCCGTAATACGAATAGGTGAATAAGGTAGACATGGCAAAAGCGGTAACAATAATCATCAGCAAAACATCGCCATAACCAAAAAGTGTAGTTTCAAAAGCGGACAAGGTCATTACAATGCCACTGCCATCCTCTAAATACGCCCCGCTTAAAATTATAACAACAGCGGTAAACGTACACACTAAAATGGTATCTATAAACGGCCCTAGCATAGCTACTAGACCTTCCTTTATAGGATTATCCGTCTTTGATTGCCCATGGTACATAGGCGCACTACCCAGACCTGCCTCATTGGAAAACATAGCCCGGCGAACCCCTATTATGACCAACCCCCAGAATCCACCGGTTACGACCGTCTTAAAGTTCCATGCTTCCGTAATTATCAATTTTAAAGATGGAATAATTTGCGAAGCATTCAAAACCATTACCACTACAACGGCAATTAAGTACACCATAACCATAAACGGAACAATGGCAGAGGCCACTTTGGCTATTTTCTCCAATCCGCCAAAAATTACGAAGGAAGTAACCACCGCCAGTACAACACCAATACATAACTGCCAATTAAAACTACCCATGTCCGCAATTGTTCGGTTAGGTTCCACCACACTCATAAAGGTCTCCGTAAACTGGTTAGCGGTAAAGACCCCTAAAAACCCGAATAACCCACAGACCGCAAAAAATATAGCCAGAGGCTTTGCCTTTGGCCCTAAACCTTGCGTTATATAGTACATGGGGCCTCCTTGCAATTTACCATCTGAATCCGTACTACGGAACATGACGGCCAAACTACACGAGTAAAACTTGATACACATACCGATAAGCGCCGTAACCCATATCCAAAAAACAACCCCTGGGCCGCCGTCGTGAATAGCAATTGCTACTCCGGATATATTACCCAGACCCACGGTTGCAGCAACAGCTGCGGACAGGGCCTGAAAGGAGCTTACGTCTCCTTCAGACTTGTCACTATCATACTTACCCGCCGTAATTGCAATGGCGTGGCCAAAGAAGCGGTAGGGTAAGAACTTGGAATAAAATACCAAAAAAAGTCCCCCACCAATTAGTAAAAGAAACATGGGCCACTCCGTATAAGGCAGTGCGGCGGAAATAAAATCGTTTATCGTATCCATAAATAGGCTTGCAAGCTCCTAAGGTATGGAATTTGGATATTTTTTAAGGTATGCTTAAAAAGTTTCTGTCCTAAGTTTGGTTTTAAGTAAAAAACAGTTGTATATTTGCAGCCCGTTACAAATAGTAGCGCGCCTTTATCTCGTCAGTGTAATGACCTGAAGTTGCAAAACAAGTGAGATAAAAACCCATATCGCGGGGTAGAGCAGTAGGTAGCTCGTCGGGCTCATAACCCGAAGGTCGCTGGTTCGAGTCCAGTCCCCGCTACTAACAAAGAAGCCATTAGATTGATTTTCAGTCGGATGGCTTTTTTATTTCCTATATTTTCCCGATTTTCTAACTCCTCTTTTCAATTAGTGAACAATAAAATTGTATCCAATCGGTAACTGAATAAATTTATTTTGCATAATCCTATACATATTTCCAATTTCTTGAAGAAATACCAACACACCCGTAGTATTAGATAAAATTTAGGGGAAGATGGCCGGTTGTTCAAAATCTACGAGAAGCTAATAGCGGTGCGGTTGCTCTAAAACCACTAAAAATCAGTAATCTTTACGAATAAAATTATAGTTGTATGCGTAAAAACATATATGATTCTTTGGCATATGTAGCCCTCTTGATAAACCGGTCAGTTTATATGTAGAAGGTCTTTGGGTATTAAGAATCATCTCATGGATTGATATAATTGGTTTACGCTATGGTAAGATATACTAATATCTTCTGATGAAACAGTCAGAAAAGGGCTTAGTTCTTATTTTAGAGCATTAGTTTTTCACCTTAAGAAATGATAAACGATTTTTGTACCAAGAACGTTAAGATTTATCCATATAACTTTGCCATTTTACAAGAAGGTATTTGTCCTTACCATTATTCTTGATATTCAAAAACCCGTATTCATACACAAAAAAATATACATTACCCTGTTTGTTCTTCCAATAATGAGTAAAGAATTTTGGGTTGAATCCTTTAGAAACGATTTCGGTTTTTCGAATCGTAGCATATCCAGATTTGTTGTATCTCTTCAATATCTTTCTATTGATCTTTAGTTGCCTATCTACTTTTAGAAAAAAAGGTTCCTCTTTCTGCCTTTTTTCATATTGATCAATAGACCTACATTTTGAGGAACAAAACCTCTTGTCCGATCTTCCAAATACGGCATGGCCACATATTGGGCATATTTTCTCAGCTATCACAAATAAAAATATATTATACGCATAATATACTACTAAAAGTTTATAGGGTTACTACACTTGCCCCATGAATTCCGCAAAATCAATAACGCTTTACCATTTAATGATTAAAAATCAAAAGATGATCGGTATAAAATTTTCACCGGACAAGCTGATTCAAAACTTAATTAAAGGACTCCCGGACCCAAAATGGAGCACCCAGTACAACATGGCCTACATATGCAATACAAAGGATAACCTAGGTATATTGTTCCATACATTCAAAGGGGTCGTTTGGATAAACTATAACCGTTTCTTTTCAAACAGACCTGTTAATACCAGTAATAAAACGGTAGATGTGCAATGGTTCAGAGACCGGATTACCGTACCGGAATATAGACTTTGCCCAGAGGAATACTTAATAAAGTTAGAACTGAAACGCTATGCAAATTCTACCGTTAAAACCTATGTTACTTACTTTGAAATGTTCATTAACTACTATAAGGACAGAGCGCTAAAAACTCTTGATGAAAGCGATATCAGGGCCTTTCTTCAATTTTTGATTCACAAAGGCGTATCCAACTCTTATCTAAACCAGGTTATCAACTCCATTAAATTCTATTATGAAGTTGTACTGGGAATGCCCAATAGATTTTACGAAATAGAACGTCCAAGAAAAGAACATAAACTACCCAAAGTCATTTCAAAAGAGGAAGTAATAGCTATTATTGAACATACCAACAACTTAAAGCACAGATGTATTGTACAACTTCTGTATGGTTCTGGTTTGCGCCGTAGCGAGCTTTTGAACCTAAAACTAAATGATATTGATAGCAAACGAATGCTTATAAGAGTTGAAGTAGCTAAAGGCAATAAAGACCGACTTACTCTTTTATCAAAGAATGCACTCAAAGATTTGAGGATGTATTTTAAGGAATGGAAGCCTAAAGAATTTCTTTTCGAAGGGCGCAAAGGAGGAAAATATAGCCCAGAAAGTGTAGTACAAATCGTTAAACAAGCGGCTAATAAAGCAGGTATAAAACAAAATGTGTCACCACATACACTTCGTCATAGTTTTGCTACACATCTTTTAGAATCTAATGTTGACCTTAGGCAGATTCAAGTACTTTTAGGCCATGGCTCAAGTAAAACAACAGAAATTTACACTCATGTTGCAACAAATACTTTTAAAACAATTAAAAATCCTTTAGATTAGAGTTTATATAATTGGGATATATGTAATTGTACACATATCCGTACGTTGTGCTACATATGAAAAATCAAATTTTAATCATAATCTCAACATTTCTTTTTCTTACCTGCACGAAGGAAAACATGGCGGAAACATACCTCAATTCTGCTATTGATATTATGCAAGAAAATTCAATAAAAACTGAAAGTATCAATTGGAAAAACCTAAGGGATAATGCTAATAAAAATTTGAAAGGTAAACGAACTATCGAAGAAGTATATCCAATAATTGAAAGTACATTAAAAGAATTAGGAGACAATCATAGCTTTTTCTTACCAAAATCAACTGATTCAATTAAAGCAGAAAGTGAAGGGACGATACCCCAAATTGAAGCTAAAATTTTTAACAAACAAATTGCTTATTTAAAAATCCCTGCATTTAATAACGGTGGAAACCTTGCCAGTAGATTTGCCTCAAAAATCCAGAATAAAATAAAAGCTATGGATAAACCTGAAATTAAAGGGTGGATTGTAGATTTATCTGAAAATTACGGAGGGAATATGTGGCCAATGTATCTTGGACTAGCCCCACTAATAGGCGAAGGTATTTCAGGATATTTTTTTGATTGGGAGCAAAACAGCGCAGAATGGAGTTTCAAAAATAACGCTGTGTACAATAAAGAGGATATTAAACTAGAAATTGAAAACTCATACGTGCTAAATAAGACACCAACTAAGATTGCTATCTTAACTGGTCAAATGACAGCAAGTTCGGGAGAAGCAATAGTAATAGCATTCAATGGACTTTCTTCTACTAAGTCATTTGGTGAAAAAACTTTAGGACTATCAACAGGAAACACCGTTTATGAACTAAGTGATGGAGCTAGACTTATTCTTACCACTACAATTATGGCTGATAGGCTAAAAAACTTATATGGTGGACAAATTAAGCCTGATGTGCTAACCACTAATCCAAAAGGAAAAGCAATTGAGTGGCTTATGGAAAAGTAATACGTAGCACAACAAAACCTATAAACAATACGGGCATCGGGCTTAAACGAAAGGTTTGTGTATTTTTATGAGGTCGCGAAATCTTTTGGATTTCGCTTTGACACAAAAAAAGAAAAAACAAAACCAAAAGATTTCGCTATGTTCGTGGTGGAAAGCAAACGCTGGTTTGCTCCCGTACTGTTCATAGCTAGACCGTTCTCTGCAAGTTAAAAAACGAATCGATGAAAAAAATACTAATAGTATTACTGACAATTGTTTCGATCAGTTGTCAAGCCCAAAAACCTGAAAAATACAATCTCGGTTTTGAAAAACAGAGTGACAGTGCATCACTTTCTGACGGATGGGTTAAATGGGGTAATTATGAATTAACAACAGATTCCTTTGCTCATTCAGGCACAAAATCAGGAAAAATCACATCTGACCAAACAGGAAGTTCTTTTGGGAGTATTGCATACAAAATCCCAGCAAACTATGAAGGAAAAGAAATAAGACTTGAGGGATTTATGAAAATCAAAGATGTTGAAAACGGATTTGCAGGTTTGTTGTTAAGAGTTGACGGGAGTGGTACTTCTTTGGCATTTGACAATATGCAAAATCAAAACATAACAGGGACTAGGGATTGGCAGAAGTATAATATAACTCTCAGCTATCCAGAAGGAGCAGAAAATATATTTATTGCAGGAATACTTACAGGCAAAGGCGAAGCTTGGTTTGATGATTTTGTTTTATCAATTGATGGTAAAAATGTACAAACTTTAAAAGAAGTAGAAAAAAAATTATCAAAAGCACAACTTGACAAAGAATTTGATAATGGGTCTTTAATTGAGTTTTCTAATTTGACTTCTGAAAATACTGAGAACCTTGAATTGTTAGGCAGAGTTTGGGGATTTCTCAAATATCATCATCCCGAAATTGCAAATGGAAACTACAATTTGGACTATGAACTTTTTAGGTTCTTACCACAATACGTTAAGGCAGAAAACACTATCAAAAGAGATAAACTTCTTATTGAATGGATTAACTCTTTTGGTCAAGTAAAAGAATGTACAAAATGTCAGCCGACAAATGAAAATGCTTTTCTGAAACCCAATATGGAATGGATTAACAATCAAAGTGCAGATTTGAAAAACAAATTGCTTTACGTTTACAACAACCGTTCACAAGGTAAACACTATTATATCGGGATTACTACAAATGTTGGCAACCCCGAATTTAAAAATGAAAATCCATATTCAAATATGCCTTACCCAGATGATGGCTTTAGACTACTATCACTTTATCGGTATTGGAATATGATTAACTACTTTTTCCCATACAAACACTTAATGGATGAAGATTGGAACAAAAAATTAATAGAATATATTCCGCTATTCATAAATGCAAAAAATGAGTTGGAATATGAATTGGCAACAGTTCAAATAATTGGTGATATACAAGATACTCACGCAAATCTTTGGGGTGGAGCGGACAAAATTGATGAATGGAAAGGCTCAAACTATCCACCAATACACGTTCGTTTTATCAAAAATCATTTGGTTGTCACAGATTATTACAATCAAGAATTAAAAAACAAAGTTGGATTAAAAATTGGTGATGTAATTACCAAAATAAATGGCAACCCAATCGACAAAATCGTAAATGAAAAATCTAAATATTATCCAGCTTCAAATGAGCCAACAAGACTACGAGATATTTCGGCAGACCTTTTACGCTCAAACTCGAATAATATTGAAATTGAGTTTGTTTCGGGTAATTCCAAACCTCAAACAAAGAATCTTAAACTATACCCAAAAGATAGCCTTGACATTTATCGTTGGTACAGAAAAAGTGATGGTAAATCCTTTAAAATGTTGGATAACAACATAGGCTATGTTACACTTCAAACAATCAAAGAAGATGATATTGCACAAATCAAAGATGATTTTAAAAACACTAAAGGAATGATCATTGACATCCGCAATTATCCGTCAACTTTTGTTCCTTTTAGTTTAGGTTCTTATTTCGTTTCTTCTTCCACACCTTTTGTGAAATTTACGAACGGAAATGTTGATAACCCAGGCGAATTTACATTTACAAGTAATTTAGAAATTCCGAGTCAAGGCAAAACTTACAAGGGGAAATTAGTTGTATTAGTCAATGAATTATCTCAAAGTCAAGCAGAATATACTTCAATGGCATTTCGAGCAGGCGATAATACTAAAATTATAGGAAGTACAACAGCAGGAGCAGACGGAAACGTATCAGCAATTATGCTTCCCGGAGGATTAAGAACAATGATTTCAGGAATTGGGGTTAACTATCCAAATGGCGGTGAAACGCAAAGAATTGGAATTGTTCCAGACATAGAAGTTCATCCAACCATTGAAGGAATAAGACAAGGAAAAGATGAATTACTTGAAAAAGCGATTGAAATCATCGTGAAGGAATAAAACCTGCAGAGAACAATGTATATAAAAAATAGGCGAGATAGTAATAAATTCAAGGCTTTTGGCTCGTATCAAACTTTGTGCTTAAACGATAGTTCAGTGCTTCGAATCGCCTACTTTTCATATACTTAACGTTGTAATCAATAGCTAAAAAAAACAAATCAACTCCACTTGCCATTAGATTATAAGCTAAATTGATTTTTTCTAATCTAACATTAATTGTAGTAAATCAGAAATCAAGAGTTGACGTTCATCGGGTTGGACTTGAGCATTAAAAAGCAGTACCAAAGCGTTTTTTCCTTCTAGGTCAAGAATCATGGTTGAGCTAAAACCCGCTGTGTCTCCGCCATGCCATAAAAAAGTTTTTTCAGGTAGAGCCTTGTTTACATATTCATGCCAACCCAAACAGCTTCTTACCTTGAAAAAATCAACATCTTCATATTCATTAAAATAAAGAGTATGTGTCATTTTAATTGCATCCCCAAGCCTTGATTCAGATGGATTAAGGTTTGCATAAGCATATGTTAATAAATCCATCATTGTTGACTTAATAACACCTGCCCCATCTAATGCATTTAAAGATTTCCAGTAGTCCGCTTCTTTACCATTAAGTCCATAACCTTGCGCCCATTGGGCTAAATTCGTTTCATTAAAATAGGCTGTAGTATTGTTTAAATTCAAAGGCTCTGCGAGTTTTTGGCGAAGTACTTCTCCATAATCCATATCATAATTGCGTTCTAAAATGGTGCCTACCACACCCATTCCAGCATTAGAATATGAGTATTGAGTAAAAGGGTCTGCATGCAAACGAGCATTTTCTAAAAACGAGTATAAACGCCGATTATCATAATCGGCGTATGCCTTTGCAGGATTCTTTAGAAGTTTAAAATTACTCGGCATTCTAGCTAAACCAGAAGTATGGGTAAGCAAATGTTTAAAATTAACCTCTATTCCATTTCTATTTAAAGTTGGCAGGTCGTCAGGGAGGTAGGATTTTATCGGTGTATCGACGTTTGAATCTTGTTCTAAAAGCATTTGCGCAGCCATTATTGCGGTAAAAGTCTTTGTAATAGAACCTATTTCATAAAAGGTGTTTTCATTTGGTATTGTTCCATTCCCTTTTTTAGTTTCACCATAACCATAAAAAGAGATGTCCTCACCCTTAATAATACCAATTGATAGACCAACTGTATTTAATTTATCCTTGTAGGTCTCATATACTTCATTAACAGCAATATCCGTTGAAGAAGATAATGGATTATTAGTAAGTTCTGCTGGTACAAATTCAGCTTTAGAACATGATACGAGAAGAAGAAAAGAAAACGCTAGTAAAACAATGTATTTTATTTTTTTCATACCCACTAAAATTTACATAAGATACCTAGAGAAATACCATATTCAAATCCCTCCGTAATTTTTGCATATTTCCCACCATCCAATTTGATTAACTGATACCCTATAACAGGTGCGAAAGAAGCTGATTTTATTTTAAAAATATCATAACTGTATTGTAATTTAATGGATGGTCCAAAATTACTTTTAGTACTTTTTTGTTTTACAAATTCACCTTCTGAATTATATTCAAAACGGTCATATAAGAAATTTGTTAAAATATAGTTCCCAGCCAAGGTTACCCTAATAGCACCACGTTTAACAGGCTCGAAACGATATTGTATTCCGAGACCAATTATATAACGGTTTTCAGTTTCTTCTGAATTATAGAAGCCTAAAGATGAATAATAGGCAAAAGAATGTTTACGTTTATTGTAAAAATCTTTAGCATAAAAGCCTGAAGCGCCAACATCTAATCCATCCCAGAGGTCTAAAATATAGGTGTCTAAAAATAAACCTGTAGTAGTAGCTTTTTTTGTTTCTAGTTCATTATTGGTTTGTCCATACCCAGTTGAAAAGCCTAAAATGAATAGAATTAATACGGGAAATTTAATTGAATATTTGATGCTGTTCTTATTTTTAGATGATTTACTGAAAGTATTTTCTTGTAAACACAACATGGTTCTCTACAATCCAAAACTAGTATTTTACAATTTTAGTACTTGACTTAAAAAGTTAAATTAAATGTAATTTGTAAATGAAGCTCCTCTCAGTATAACACAGATGGACATTATCAAGACGCAACAGATGAGCAGATGGACTTTACTCGGTCGGAAAAAGACGGAATCGAATTGTACCTACTCGGACGGGAAGCTACTGATTACAACAAAACCTATAAACAATACGGGCTTTGGGTTTAAACCAATGGGTTTGTGTATTTTTATGAGGTCGCGAAATCTTTGGGATTTCGCTTTGACACAAAAAAAGAAAAAACAAAACCAAAAGATTTCGCTATGTGCGTGGCGGAAAGTAAACGCCAGTTTGCTCCCGTACTGTTCATAGCTAAACCGTTATCTGCAAGCTCAAAAAATGGAGAAAATAAAAACCGACATCAATGTAGGTCAACAAATATTCGACAATGTACCGAGTGCTGTTCGTCCAGATTGGGCTGGTTTAATTTTAAAGCGATTTGATAGACATATTGACAAATTACCATCGGAAATAATCGGACTTCAGGAAATCATTGAGGATTCGAAAAAATGGAAAGATGCTCACGAACAATTTACTGCGATTAGAAGATTGAATCTAAAAAACACAGATTCTGAGTTTGAGATATATCTATGCCTTGCAGAATGTATAGCTAAAATCACATACAATGCTACTGGACTGCCCGCACCTTTCGACTCTGATAGTGGATTTTACATTCCGCGATTAGCATTAAAATTTGCGGATACAATTTCGGATGAACATTTAAACCAAGAAGTAAAAGCAACTATTCTAATTTTCAATAGAAACAAAGGGCTTCGAAAAAGTGTGAAAGCTGCTAAAGACCTAATTACATATAAAAAAATAGACGACATCCTTTGGTATGACTGGGACCCAATTGGAATTAATGATGTTGCTCCCAGAGATGAATATTCTAGTTACGTGGCAGGTATTTTTAGTTTAAAAAAGGAAGGAGCAGACCGAATAAAAATAGGAAAAAGACTTTTGGACTTAGAAACAAATACAATCGGAATGCCAAGTGATTTGGAAGAGTGCCTAATCATAGCGGATAAAATATTAGCCCTGTAAAAAGCCAGCAGATAACAAAACCTATAAACAATACGGGCTTAGGGCTTAATCAATAGGTTTGCGTATTTTTATGAAGTCCGCAAAATCTTTGGGATTTTGCTTTAAACAAGGAAAAGAAAAAACAAAACAAAAAGATTTTGCTATGTGCGTGGCGGAAAGCAAACGCTAGTTTGCTTCCGTACTGTTCATAGCTAAACCGTTGGCAACAAGCTGAAAAACGTAATTAATTATACGGAAATGAAAGTAATATTAGGAATATTTTTATCGTGCTTTTTATTACAAAGTTGTAAGTCACCTTCAGATTTTGATTTAGCAAAAATCACACTGAATCAAGACAAAATTTCGGACGTAATTCCAAAAGATATAAAATTGAAAACTTATAATATTGGAGTAGCTGATGGTGATTATAAATATACATCAACAGGTTCAGATAAAATATTGATTTTTAATCAAATAAATTTTTCTGGAAAAAATCCAAAAGCTAACTATGAAAATAAAGCTGCATTGTATTTTAATACTCAGGATAGCGTTATAACTAGATATCAATTAGAAACTTTAGCAACTGAACAAAGTAAAGAACTACTTCGAACACTTAAAGAAAAATTAGGAAATCCAAATTATACTGGATTTAGAAGAGCAAAAGACAAAATTCAAAATATTCCTGACAGATTTATATGGGAAAAGAACGAAGAAAATACTCTATACCATCTAACCTATTTAAAGCAACATTATGGAATAGATGCAACTCTAAATGTTTTACCAATAATGGAAACCTATCCAGCGCTACCAGGAATTAGTCATTGGGAGAGCTTTACAAGTAGGCGAAAAAAAAGAAAAGACCCAAATTTCACCTATCAACAATACTTAAAAGAAAATTTAGCAAAGGATTCAGACGACATTCAGAATAAATTGTCTGAATAACAAATATATCGAATAAAGCCAGTTGCCAACAATGGCTAAACGTAATGCGGACTTAAGGGCAAAACCGAAAGGTCTGTGTATATTTATAGTGTCGCTAAATCTTATGGATTTAGCTTTAGAATAGAAAAAATAAAACTAAACAATAAGTTTTAGCTTAGTGCAAAGAAGGAAACGAAAGGTTTACTTACTACCGCACTAAGCTTAGCCCAACCGTTAGCTGCAATGGTATAAAAACAGTCTCACCAGCAAACATCTTCTAAAACAAAGGTCATTTTAGGGACGTAAGTCCTGAATTTTATACGATTTTAAAAAAATCAGAAATGAATTGTTGAGCAGGGTTGTGTGGATGGACATCACTCTCGCGTAATCGTTGCGCTGATGGACCTTTTAGTTAGTTTGCTTAATAGAAGAACAATCCACAAAAATATTTGCAAATATTTTAGAAAAGTCTTCTTGACCTTTTGTCCCCTATACTTCTGCGGGAGTTACTGCCTTTTTTGTTAAAGTGAGTTATAATAGTCCAAACTAAAACAACTGCAACAACTGCAGCCATAGCAATGTTTATACCAGTTATATTATTCATAAATTCTTGTAAATCCATAAAATAAATATACTAAAAAAAATTGAATTTCTGTTCAGATTAGAATGCAAATTATTGATTTTCAATAAAATATAAACTTTTATTCTTTTGGAATTGAAAACCTTAAGGAAGCGCGTCAATGGACTTTTTAGCAAGTTTGCACAAATGGACTTCACTCCTACCCAATCATTATGTAAATGGACTGGTTACGGAATAAAAACGCAAAAAAACGCAAAGTTTCGTGCTAACTCAAACGAAACCACAGCAGCTAACAAAACCTAAACGTAATGCGGACTTTAGGGCAAAACCGAAAGGTATGTGTATATTTATAATGTCGCTAAATCTTATGGATTTAGCTTTGGACAAGAAAAAATAAAACTAAACAATAAGCTTTAGCTTCGTGCTCAGACGGAAACGAAAAGTTTCCTTACTACCGCACTACGCTTAGCTCAACCGTTGTAAAACATTTACGAAAAACCTATGAACAGAATTTTAAGCCTACTAATTTGTACTTTTTTAATAACATCTTGCGGAAATAAACGTGATGGAGAACAAAAAACTGGAATACTATCGAATTTTATAGATATAACTGATAATGAGGACGCTGGAGTAAAAGAAATTCTTGATTTTTATGGTGGACAATGTAAGTATGCAATTGGAGCTTCGGCTTCAACAAAAGATGGAAGTAAAAAATACTTTGAACTTGAAATGAGCCAAAGCGAAGCGATTGAAGAACGACTGAATAAAGTACACTTACCTTCATCGAATATTGCATATATATTCTTCAAAAACCTAAAAGAAGAAAAAAAGAACTATGATGCAATTCACGTTGTTTTGATTTCTGAAGATAAATCTGAACAGGAATTCAAATTTCCTATTTCGACTCTTGAACAAGTCCAACAAAGAATGGCTTTGAATGACAAAACGATAAATATATTGAAAGAAAAAAAGTTTGAGGAGCTAAAACCTATGCTCAATAACGAATTAATAACTTTCGATAAAGAAGAACTTATTTCTCGCTTAATGGAACTTGAACCACAATTTGGAGATGTAAAAGAATATCGCTTTTTCGGATTTAAAGTTGTTCCATACAAAGGAACTGAAATACTGCATCTATCTGGAGCTTTACTAAGAGAAAATCAGAATCACGAATTTAGTATAGATATAGATTTTAAATCGGACAAAGACGAACTTTATCAATTACAATATGCACTTTAATTAAAATAAAAAAACGTTTTACAACACCGTGTATAATTAATTGCTTTGGCAAGTGCTTATTTTGAAAATTCCTTCGGAATTTTCTCGCGTTCGTTTTTGTTTACTAAATTAGTTGCTTAAACACGCAACTAACCATACACAAAACCGTTGTACCCAATTAACCCAAACAACAACCTCACTACTCAAACTGAACTAAATCTATTGAAATTATAAAATAAAAGTTAAAATATTTTTTTATTTCTAACCGATTGTTTAGTTTTGTCCTGTAATTGAATATTAATGCCAAGAACAAAGAAATATAGCGAACAGGAAGTTCTCGAAAAAGCAATGAATTTATTCTGGAAAAAGGGTTATGAAACTACCTCTATGCAGATGCTTGAGAAGGAAATGGGAATTAATAAGTTTTCCATTTATTCAAGTTTTGGCAGTAAGGATGGCTTATTTGTTGAGAGTATGAAATTCTACAGAAAGCGTTTAAACACAATCACTAATAAATTACAGAACTCAAATAACGGAATTATTGGAATTAAAGAATACTTCTATAGTTTTATTGATTTCTCTAAAGAAAATGATTTATGCAAAGGTTGTTTAATTACCAATACTGCAAATGAAGTTGATAAAGATGCAGACCAAAATATACTTGCCCAAATCGTAAAATTCAGTACAGATGTTAGACAACTATTTATAAAAAATTTAGAACAGGAAAACACCAAAGCAACATCAGAAATTCAAGAACTAGGAGATTATCTAATCATTTCAATGGTTGGTCTTTCTTCAGCATCAAGAATTTTTAATCAAAAACAACTAACCAATTATATAGAAAACATTTTCAAACAATTATAATATTTTTTTAATCAATAACTAAATGATTGTTTAGTTATGTAAAACAAACTCAAAATGAAAAATTTAAAATACAAATATGGGAATAAAGCATTAGTGACTGGTGGTTCATCAGGAATTGGAAAGGCATTTGCTTTAGAACTTGCAGAACTTGGAATTGAACTAATTATAGTTGCAAGAAACAAAGAGAAATTAAAATCCATTGCAGAGAAAATTTCAAATAAGTACAATATTGTTCCTCAAACTTACTCTGTTGATTTATCAAACGAACAAGCTATCATAGACTTTTTAAAAGATATTGATACACAAGAAATTGGAATGCTTGTTCATTGTGCAGGAATGGAAAACAACGGTAGTTTTCTTAAAATTTCAGAAGAAAAAGAATTACAAATGATTAAACTGAATGTCACTTCAACCTATTTACTGACTAATCATTTCGCAAAAAAAATGTCAGCAGTTAAAAAAGGAGGTATTTTATTAATATCAAGTATGGCTGGATTAATGGGAACACCATATTTCAGTAATTATGCTGCAACGAAATCTTATGTTCACAATTTAGGACTATCGTTATATCCAGAACTCAAGGCGAATAATGTAGATATCAGTGTTCTCGCACCAGGTTTAACTGAAACGAATATGGTTGCTGATAATGGAATTGACTGGTCAAAATTACCTATGTCAAGTATGAAACCCTCTGAAGTTGCCAAAATATCATTAAATAATCTCGGAAAAAAAGGAACAATAATTCCCGGATTTATGAACAAAATGATGGTCTTTATGGCTAAAAGAATTTTCTCTATTAAAGGGTTTAGTATAATGAATGGTTGGATGATTAGAAAAGCAATTTCCAATAACAAAATATAATAACAATGAAAAAAAATGTTGGAACTACAGAACGAATTATACGAGCTATTCTTGGTCTAATTATTATCGCATCAGGATTTTATTTTAAATCTTGGTGGGGAATTGTCGGAGCAATAATAATGATGCCTACTTTTTTAGCTTGGGATCCGCTTTATGCTATTTTAAATATTAATACATTAAAAAGATAAAATGAAAAAATCAGTTAAAATCATAACAGGATTATTAGGCTTTGGAATGTTAATTCCTGGAATAGCCAAGTTTTTTGAACCATTTAAAACTTGGATTTATAGACAAGTATCGATTACTGAAATGCCCTTCCCAGAAATAATGCAATATTTTGTAAAGTTTGGTGAAGTTGGTGTTGGACTTGCACTATTATTTTTAGTATTTAAGGCAGATAATTTAGACAGTTCTATAAAAAGAAAATTATTTTATTTAAGTAATTTGACCGTTGCAATTATGATGGTGGTTGCAATTTATGTCCATTTACACCCTGATGTTCCTGCTGAAATTTTACCAATGGAATCTAAACCACCATATTTAGCTATTTTTTACTTAATTCTAATTTCAATTAACTTCTATTTGAATCGAAAAGTAAAAAAATAACTGGGTACAACAACGTATATAAAAAATAGCGGTTTAGGTAACTACCTGAACCGTTTTTGTGTTTTATTGGGTATATTGCTTTCTGAAAAGTTAGTTCTTCAAAATCCGCTACTTTTCATATACAAGACCGTTACCACACATTTTAGAAAAAATCGAACATATGAATAATGCCGTTAAAAGGGAGGAACTCAAAGAAATAGAAAACTTCGAAACTTTGGAAAGGATTGACGGAAAATATATTTGGAGTGAAATTAGTAGCGTTCTAAACTTTGATAAAGGAATATTTTATACCATAAAAGAATTGTTTGTAAGACCAGGTCAAACAGTTCGTGAATTTCTACTTTATGATAGAAAAAGACTTGTTAAGCCAATCATTTTTGTGATTTTTAGCTCATTATTTTTTGTGATAGCTCAACAAATATTAGGATTCAATACTGGGTCAGCACCAGATAATATAGAAAGTGATGGAGTTAAAAAAGCATTTGAATGGGTTGGAAAGAACTTTGGAATTGTAAATATTGTTCTGGGTTTTTTTATTGGATTCTGGATTAGGTTGTTCTTTTTGAAATCAAAATTCAATATTTATGAAATATTTATTTTAGTTTTTTTTACAATCGGAATTGGAAACTTAATATTTTCATTTTTCGGTATTGTGGAAAGTATTTCAGGTTTTGATGTAAATAATCCTGCATACCTTTTTGCGCTAATATATTCTTCTTGGGCAATTGGAAACTTCTTTAACAAAAAGAAAATTTCGAGCTATTTAAAAGGTTTACTGGCTTATCTTTTTGGAACAACGACAGGCTCCTTTCTTATTTTTTTAATTGGAATATTAATTGACCTCTTCAACAAAAGTGGTTAAGATTTGCTATTAACTAAAACCTCGAATGTAAAACATAGAGGAATTATAATGTATAAATAACCAACACAATGAAAAACTTTTTCACTTTAAAGAATCTCAAAATAGGTTTTGGATTCGCAACAGGATTTCTTATTTATGATTACTTTGTTCATGGAGAATTAAATTGGATTGCGGCTATAGTTACGGGTATAATACTGTCAGCATTAATGCCCCTTTTTTATAAAAGTAAAAAGTAGCAAATGGAATTTCCAATCTGAACGTAAACGGAATATACAATCTTTACGCAAATGGATTTCACTCAAGTGCAACTGTTGCGGATGGACTTCCAACTCTGGTGGGCTAAAGCGGAAATGCCAACTCGGACGCAAAAAAACGTGTGGTAACAATACCTAAACGTAATGCGGACTTTAGGGAGAAACCGAAAGGTCTGTGTATATTTATAATGTCGCTAAATCTTATGGATTTAGCTTAAGACAAGAAAAAATAAAACTAAACAATAAGCTTTAGCTTCGTGCGAAGACGGAAACGAAAAGTTTCCTTACTACCGCACTACGCTTAGCCGAACCGTTGGGCACAATATCTGAACAGAACGCAAATGAAAGAAAATAAAGATAGAGTGATAATCGCAAGTGACGTAAATGAACGTGACGGAATCGGAATTGAAATCTATCGAAATGACGAATTGATTGCGGAAATTTTCAGAGACGACACAGAAAAAACTAGAAAAATCCGAATATTTAAAGAAAATATATCACTTGAATTAATGGAGGAATGTATTCAGACCTTTAAAAAAGAAATACCTTGGGAATTTATAAAATATGACGAAACCGATTAAAATATTATTGTCAATTCCATCGATTGTCGGAATTGTTTATATGTTCACTTTTTTGAGTGTTGATTTTTTCAAATGGATTACGAATAATGTTGTCGGATTTGAATATCAAGGACCAATTGTTAACGGACTGATTTTAATACAAATCGGGTATCTGATTTATCGACTTTGGAATTATAAAAATGTAGAGAAAAAAACAAAAACTGAATGGACTTGGCTTTTAGTAATATTCAACTTCATTTCAAGTTTATTCTTCATTTGGAAAAAAGATGCTGAATTAAATAATATGAATAAAAATACTGTGCCCAACAATGTATAAAAATAATGCTAAATTAGGTGCTTAATCAAAGGTTAGTGCAATTTTGTTACGTCTGATTTTCCTGCGGAAAATCCTCGCACACAAAACCGCACTATTCTTATACTAGACCGTTACCACACATTTGAGCGAACTAATGAAAAAAGGTATATTAATAACAATAATTGGAATTATAATTATCGGAATTACATATTTCGGAGTTGAAATGTATGGCTTTGCAAAAGGAGTAAAAGAAGATTCTCAAAAACAAATCGTAATAAAAGAAAACGAATTTATTGTAACTGGAAAAACGGAGGAAATTATTGTTAACGAACAAATAGGTGAAGAAGAATTGACAATATGCGAAGAACAATCTAAAAATGGCATAATATTCAAAACTTGCCTAAAACAATATAATTTATTTACTCTGAAATCATCAGAAGGAGATATTTTATACAAAAACGACAACAATCCTTCAGAATATATATTCACAGATTTTAACGAAGATGGTTTTTTAGATATTGAACTGCATTTTATGACAAATGTTCCTGGAGTGAATGAAATTCTCATTTTCAATCCAAAGTTGAAACAATTTACAGAAATAGAGAACTTTTCAAGCTTTCCTGCTTCGATAAAAATAAAAAACACGGATTATTACTATTCTTATCAAAGAAGTGGTTGTGCTGACTCGAATTGGGATAGCGATTTATATTATTTAAAAGAAAATAAAGCTGTAAAAATTGGAAATATCCACGCTATAGAATGCGACAATGAAAATGACACCGGAATTTATATTTACAAAATTAACGGAGAAAATAAGAAACAAATAAAACTCATTCCGATTAAGAATAAAGACCTTGAGAATAAATGGAAATTTATAGAAAAATATTGGACTGAAAATTATAAGAAATTTGAATAAAAACGTGTGGTAACACCGTATATAATTTATTGCTAGTTCTAGCCTACTTACGAAAATCCTCGCGGATTTTCTATTCGGTTTTTATTTGCTAAATTACGTGCTAAACCACGCAACAAACCATATACAAACACGTTACCTACAATATTGAAGAACCTTAAACCATGATTTACCAAATACCGTATCAGGTCTATGAATTCAACGGAAAATTAATTGACCGACAGACTTACGAAAACTTAAAAAGTGCGTTCGATGCTAATCCTTACTTGGATTTTCCAGAACCGAAGTCATATTTTCAGGAACATCGGAGCGAATCAATGATGGTTCTTGTGCCATTTATGATTTGCTTGGTTCTTGTGCCATTTGGAGAAATGATAGATGGGACTTTTTTGATGCTAGTTTTAGCCATTTCTTTCATCTTTTTACTTTTTGGTGTAATTTTTCAAATTTCACAATTCCGTTCATTTCAGAAAGCAAGAAGAAAACAAAGAAAATTTTTCAATAATCTCAAACAAGATATTATTGCGTCTGAGAATTATCAAGATTTAGTTTCTCTTCAACGTAAAAGAAAAATTCAATATGTCTAGTAATAGAAGTGGTGGTGGATGTTCACTAATTATTTTAATCCTCCTTGGTATTTATTTGGCATATCAGCATTTTGTTATAACTCCAAGAGAAGATGCAATCGAACTTCAGGAACAAATTGACTTTTGGGGGGAATCGACTGTAAAATATTTTGGAACATTCGATTGCGAAAACTTAAACCACACGGAAATCCAGACGGACATTGAAGTTTTCTTTGTGCTATTTTCGGGAAAAGACGATAAGTGTGAGATTAACGACTACATTATAAAGGATTTTGAACAAAGTTCAAAAGTAAGTCCATATTACAGCAGAGATATTGACAAAGCAAATGTTATTGTTTGGCTAGACATTGTCTCAGGTAATGTAGAAGGCAAATATTCAAACGGAGCATCTGCAATTAGAAATCAAGTGGAACTAAAGTTGATTGACAAACATTCAAAAGCGGTTTTCAGGACTGAAATTTTCGACGCTGTAGGTTCAGCACGAGATGAAATTAAGAGAAAAGGTGGAGACAAAAGACCAGAACATTTTGGGAGAATTCCATATTTTGATATTATAGAATTTTTACACTCCGAAATAAATACTGTAGGTAACAATGGCTATAGCAAATAGGGCAAAAAGTGCAATATTTAAAGGCTTGGGCGTGTTTACTAAATCCGCCAAATCTTTTGGATTTGGCAATTGAAAAAAGAAAAATAATTACAAAACAAAAAGCTTTGGCTTGTAGACCAGACGGAAACGAAAAGGTTTCCTTGCTGCCCTACTTGCCATAGCCGAGACGTTACCCAACATTTAAAGAAACATCATTGAAAAAGGTAATATTCTATATTATAATAGGTTTAATTTATTCTTGTGATTATGTGAGAAATCAGGAAATTCCAGACAAAGCAAATATTTTGGAAGAATCAACGGTCTGTTCTCCTGCGGCATATAGAATAAATAAGATTGATTTAAAAAATAGCGTACCACTTGACGAATGGCAGGATAATTTAACGTGCGAAGGTTATTCGAAAAGACCGATGCAACAACCTTGGACACCATATAAACTTCTATCTGAAAGAAGAAAAAAAGAGATTCTTCAGATGTTTGATTTTTTTCACAAAAATTACCCGGAATGCAAGGTACTCCAGGATTTGAAGTTTGAAGAGGGATTTTTTGGTGCCTGTATCACAGAACAATTTTATCAGTCCAAGAACGAGATAAAAACTAGCTTTCACACAATGTTTATTTTGAATAAAGAAAAAAAAGTCCTCTACACTATTAAAGATTTAAATTGAAACATAAGTTCTTGAAAAACCAACAGATGGATTGATAAATTTTATCGAAATTAAAAAATTAGCCTAAATTCGGATTGGAGAAAATTATAGGTTGAGAGAATCAGTGAAACAAAAAACGTTGGGTAACAAAGGCTATACTCAATGCGGGCGTAAGTGCCTAAACCAAAGGTCTGGGCGTGTTTTCGAACACCGCAAAATCTTTTGGATTTTGCTTTTACGCGGGACAAGATAAAACCAAAACAAAAAGATTTTGGCTATTGCGTGGGGCAAAAGCAGTTTCATGCAGCCCCGCACTGAGCATAGCCGAGACGTTGGCACCAATTTAAAAATGACAGAAGAAGTATTAAATACATATCCAAACCCGTGGGATTTTTTTAATGGAAACCCTCAATTGATTTCAAATGACGGAATTAATAAAATTGAGTATGACAATTTAATGGAAATTGCAATGGGTGCGCCATTGGGCGGACCTTGTTCTTGGATTAACCAAACTGGGGAAAAACAAATATTGGAAAAATGGTGTGGCGGACCCGCTTTATGGAATACCACAGGGACTAAAGTTGCCATACCAGGTTGGACAAGAAAATTCCTGAGAGGGACTGTCCAGCAGATAATGGTTTTAGATATTGAAAAAAGAGAATTGATTCGGTATAAAAAAATATTTAATGTACTGGATTTACGGACTTTTGATGGTAATGAAATTTGTGGATATGACAGCCCAATGTATCGTAAGAAAATTGTGAGGTTTGACCTTTTAGCGGAAAAAGTAACTGAAAGGAAAAAAATAAAAACTGGTGCCAACAACACCTATAGCAAATAGGGCGTAAAGTATTAAATTTAGTGGTTTGCGCTTATTTACTAAGTCCGCCAAATCTTTTGGATTTGGCTTTTAAAATGAAAAAAATAAAAACAAAACAAAAAGCTTTAGCTAAGTGCGCAGACGGAAACGAAAAGTTTCCTTACCTGCCCTACTTGCCATAGCTTAGACGTTAGGCGTAATACACAAACTTCATTTAAGAATATGAACAATATAAATATTTTTATCAGTTCAACTTGCTATGATTTAGCACAAATTAGAGTTGATATTTCAGAATTCATCAATAACTCTGGACATAATCCTATCTTATCTGAGTTCGAAAATTTTCCAATTACTCCAGAGTTAAACACAATAGAGAACTGTATTAAAATTGTGAAAGACAATGCTGATATTTTGGTGCTTATTGTTGGTAATAGATATGGAAGTATAATTGATAATGGAAAATCAATTACCAATAATGAATTTTTAGTAGCTAAGAAAAAAGGAATTCCTATTTTTTGCTTTATTGATAAAACCACATTAAATGCATTAAGCTTTTGGAGAAAGAATAAAGAAGGGGATTTTTCTGATATTGTAGATAACACACAAATATTTGAATTTATAGATGACATTAGAAATAATTCAAAAATTTGGACTTTTCCTTTTGATAAAGCGCAAGACATAATAAGTACCCTAAAAATTCAGTTATCTTATCTTTTTAAAGATAGTTTAAAGGCTAAAAATAAAATAGATGAAAAAATTTCTGATTTTTTTCAATTAAACCTTTCCGATAAAGCTCTGAAAATCATAATTGAAGAAAATACAATGTTTGAATATATGTTCTTAGCTCAAGTTTTTGTAGACGAAATTCAAAAAAATGAATTTTTAAAAAATGACATTGAATATTCCATTTTAACAGAACCCAAACATACTGTTAACGATTTAAATGATATTCCTATTTGGGCAGGAGAAAGACTTGCAACTGCACAAAATCTTATTGGAGGTTTTTCTAGTTTAGTAAATGATGCTTTAATTAAGTTTTTAAATGAGCCTGGCAAGCCTGCTGATTTAAAAGGGCTTTATTATGTCGCCCTAAAGTACTCTCAATTATATAAAAGTCTTTTAAATTGGAGTATTGAAACGAAAAGTACATACATAGACGAAGAATATAATCACATAAAAATGGATCTTTCAGAATTAATTTTAAAACCATCTGAACAGATTTGGAATTTTCCTTTTAGAATTAAAGAACAATTAAAACAAGCTAAAGAAAAAGTTCTCAATGGGGAAAAAGATATAAGTTTAGAGTTCAAGCTAACATTAGAAATGGATGAAAATGTTTTAGATAGAGTTAATGCAAACACAAGAGAATTAGGAAACTTGATGATGTAATAAATTACTACGCCTAACAAGGTGTATAAAACATAGCTAATAAGTGTTTAACCTAGAGGTTTGTGTTTATTTACAAAGACCGCCAAATTTTTTAATTTGGCTTTTTAAAAGAGAAAATTAAAAACAAAATATAAAAATTCGGCTCTGTGTTAACCCGAAAAGTTAGTGTCTTTTTGCACGCTACGTTTCATACACAAACCGTTGCCAACAATTAAAACTAACCTAGAGAGTTGAGACCAAACATTTCTGAAATAAGATATTTTGAAACTTACTACTTCGCAAACATTGTGAATAATATTTTAAATGACCCTTTCGAATATTTACGTTCTCTAAATGATTTTTTCGGAGATGAAAATTATGTGAATTTTATTGAACCATTTCCTAAAGTTTCCCGGTTACACGATTTTATAAGTTTTATAATTGATTCTATAAATTATGATGATACGAAAGAAGCTGAAAATGAATCTTTTCTTAATGGAAAAAGAAAGTTGTGGATTGAGTTAGCTCTTGAGCATTATGAATTAGAATATGATAGTTTTCAAGATTGGCTAAAAGAAAAAGACAAAAATATCTCACAAGCAATAGATGATGACATTGCCGACTATTTTAGAGATTTAATGTTTTATGGCCCTTATGAAGAACTATTAGAAAAAATGTCTGAAGAAATTTTCTTTATACTATTTTTAAATAGACAGACTTTACAAAGATTTAACCAATTAATTTCTCACCAAATTCAGGACAAAGAATTAGACGAACTAAATCAGGAGGATTTACCTTATTTTAGAAAAAATGGAGTTTTAAAAAGAGTAAACATTCCTAAATGGGTACAAAGAGCAGTATTACACCGTGACCGAGGAATGTGCGCTAGCTGTAATAAAGACGTAAGTGGACAAATTAGTATAGGTGAAATTGGGAATTTTGACCATATAATTCCTCTAGCAATTGGTGGAATTAATGACGTTACAAATATTCAACTTTTATGTGAAAACTGTAATAAGACAAAACAAGCAAAAAATATCCCAACCTCAATAAAATATGAAAAGTGGTACTAAAAATAACTGTTGGCAACACTATATATAGCAAATTGGGCGATTAGTTTTTAATCCAAAGGCTGTTGTCTATTTACAAAGTCGCCAAATCTTTTGATTTGGTATTAAAATGAAAAATTAAAACAAAATAAAAAGATTTGGCTTGGGACTAAACCGAAAGTTATTTTTTATTTTCTGCCCAACTTGCCATATATTTAACGTTGTAGTGCATTTTGACAAAATTTTTGCAAGAATGAAGGAAGTCGATAAAATCGCATTTATAGAAATAAAAAATGGACAGATTCTAAGCACCAAATCCAAAGGGAAATCGAAATATTATATTCCTGGTGGAAAAAGGGAATCTGGAGAAACGGACGAGCAAACTTTGATTAGAGAAATATCCGAAGAGTTAAACGTACGGATTGATAATAATACGATTGGATACGTTGGGACCTTCAAAGCTCAATCTGACGGAGCAAAAGAAGGAGTTATTGTAAAAATGACTTGTTACAAAGCGGAGTATGAAGGAATTATGGAACCGACTAGCGAAATTGAAGAAATTAGATGGCTAAACTATAAGGATTTGGACATCATATCTGAAGTGGACAAAAAAATATTTAAATTTCTAAAAGATAACGGAGAATTGGAATAACCAATCTTTACGCAAGCAGAAATGGACAAGTTTGCGGAAAAAAACGCACTACAACAATGCCTAAACGTAATGCGGACTTTTGGGCAAAACCGAAAGGTCTGTGTATATTTATAGTGTCGCTAAATCTTATGGATTTAGCTTTGGACAAGAAAAAATAAAACTAAACAATAAGCTTTAGCTTCGTGCGCAGACGGAAACGAAAAGTTTCCTTGCCTCCGCACTACGCTTAGCCTAACCGTTGTCATTAATGATAAAAAATATTTCGACCGATAAACAACTTCTAAAACAAAGGTCATTTTAGGGACGTAAGTCCCGATTTTTTTTGGCTTTTCTCGAACTCTAAAATGAATTTCTGAACAACTTTGCGCAAATGGACTTCACTCCTATCTAATCGCTGCGCAGATGGACTTCTTAGCAAGTTTGCGCTGATGGACCTTACTCAGACGCAACTGTTATGTTGATGGACTTTTTAGCTTCGTTATGAAACAACCAATCAGAACGCAGTAATACGCAAGCAAAACGTGCCAATAGTGCGAAAATCACTAATGACAACAAAACCTATAATTAATTGCTTGGGATTTTCCTGCGGAAAATCTAGCGCAATTTAATTAACTTAGTTGCGTGGCGGGAAATCCTGCGGATTTCAACGCCGCAACTAATCATAGCTAAACCGTTAGCATACATACTCTAATAATTTTAATCTAATTGAGAAAAGTAAAAGACTTTTTTGTAAACCTGATTGACACCTATCCAATCCATTTTGGAATATTGTTTTTAGTCCTTGGCATCCTAGTTTTTGTCTATCAGATTAGGAAAAAAGAATCTTTTAACATGAATAAGCATGACTTATTCACTTGGAAAGCTTTTGTAAATACTTGGGTGGTGGCTCTGATATTAATCATGTTTGGCATAACCCTACTGATTAGAAACTTCTAGATTATGCCAAGAATAGAACTAAAAACTCTAATAAACGCCAATAAAGAAATCGTTTTTGACTTATCTCGGAGTATCGACCTTCACAAAATTTCTATTGAACACACCAACGAAACTGCAATTGCGGGAAAAACTAGCGGATTAATTGGAATGGATGAATCTGTTACGTGGAGAGCAAAACACTTTGGGATCTATCAACTGCTTACGTCGAAGATTACGGAATTTGAACGCGCCAATTTGTTTGTAGATGAAATGGTAAAAGGAGCTTTTAAGGGTTTTAGACACGAACATCATTTTACGGAATCGAATGGCGGGACTTTGATGACCGACTATTTTGATTATGAATCTCCTTTTGGAATCTTGGGCAAGTTAGCGGACAAGTTATTCTTGCTAAAATATATGACGGACTTATTAGCAGAGCGGAATAGAATCGTAAAGGACTTTGCGGAAACGGACAAATGGAAAAAAATAGTTGCGGAGTAAAAAAGTACGTATGCTAACAAAACCTAAACGTAATGCGGAGTTTAGGGAAAAACAGAAAGGTCTGTGTATATTTATAAAGTCGCTAAATCTTATGGATTTAGCTTTGGACAAAAAAAATAAATCAAAACAATAAGCTTTAGCTTCGTGCTCAGACGGAAACGAAAATTTTCCTTACAACTGCACTACGCTTAGCTCAGACGTTGTAAAACATTTACACAAACATTAATTTCAATCATAAAATAATATCTATTGGAAACAAATAATGATGGATTTGAATATGTTTACGTTGAAATTGATGGAACTGTAAGAGAACTGGACAAAGGAGAAATTGAATATTTGGAAACAAAATTCGAGCCTTCAGATGGAGCAAGACCCTATATTAAAAGTAGCTACAATCAGTTAACTCCCGACAAAAAGATTTTAGGATTTCTTCACCGTGATAAGGTCCCAGAAAATATTAAAATTTCAAAAACTGAATTAAGGTTTTTAGAACTAAGATTTCCTTTTAGTATTCATAATTCTGGTCAAATAATAGAATTACCAGTTGGCATATACAGCGTTAAAGTTCTTGGCGGTTGGTAAGTTTCAATTGGAGACTTTTCGTTCTCTTTAAAAAACAGAGAAACTAATAAAATTATATCCCCGAAAAATACGGATTGGAGAGTTCAGTCATACGAATTCGGAGAAAGAGCAAAGAAAATAATGGTTCTGGATGTTCCCGAATACGGATATTATTACATTAAACTAAAAAATCAACAAGACCTAAAAGTTCGACCATCTAATCTAATTTTCACAAGATTATGGGAAAAACAGATTCCGAATCAGGATTTAAGAATTTGGATTGGATAAAAAACGTTTTACAACAATGCCTAAACGTAATGCGGACTTTAGGGCAAAACCGAAAGGTCTGTGTATATTTATAATGTCGCTAAATCTTATGGATTTAGCTTTGGACAAGAAAAAATAAAACTAAACAATAAGCTTTAGCTTCGTGCGCAGACGGAAACGAAAAGTTTCCTTGCCCCCGCACTACGCTTAGCCCAACCGTTGTCATTAATGATGAAAAAATAAAATCGTGTAATGGAATTTGACCGAACAGGAATAATATTATATACTCTTGAATACAACAATTGCGTAGAGTTTTATGAAAAAATTCTAGGTCTTAAAAAAATGTTTGAGGGCAAAAATTTGACTTGTTTTAAATTCGGACAAGCATATTTGATGGTGGAGTTGGATGACGAATATGATGGACAAAAAACTGGAACGGAACGGACAAAAATGTGTTTGCGTATGAATGTTCCAAATGTAAAAATACTTTCGGATAGATTGACTTCTAATAATATAGAAGTGGACTATCAAGAACATTCTTGGGGTACCATTGCAAAATTCCGAGACCCTGACGGTAATTTATGTGCATTTAAAGACAGTTCTAAATTCGAAAAGCAAATCTCGGATTTTAAGTAAATGGACAACTTACTCAAACGCAACTGTTATGTCGATGGACTTTCTAGCTTCATTGCGAAAACAACCAATCAAAACGTAATAGTTACGCAAGTAAAACGTGCCAAGCAGAACGCAAAATCACTAATGACAACAATGCCTATACTTAATGCGGGCTTAGGTTTAAACGCCAAGTTCTGTGTATATTTATGAAGTCGCTAAATCTTTGGGATTTAGCTTTGGACAAAAAAAGAAAAAGCGAAACCCAAAGGTTTAGCTAAGCGCGAGACAGGAAATCCGCTGGATTTCCGCCCCGCACTAAGTATAGCCGAACCGTTGTATGCCATAAAGCTGAACCGAATGACTAATTGGAATGAAATAATAAAACTTTACAATATATCTGAAAAAGAAAATGAGTTTGGCTATCGAGTGGATGAGATAAATGAAGTTGAATCTCGATTAAAAACCAAAATCCCTCAAACACTAAAAAGTTATTATCTTTCTTTAGGAAAGAACGAAAACATAAATAACTCTCACAACAGACTTTTAAAACCAAATCAAGAAATTGGATTTTCTGATGACGGATATTTAGTCTTTTATGAGGAGAATCAAGCATCAGCATATTGGGGAGTTAAACAAGAAGATTTAAAACTTGACAACCCGCCTGTTTGGGGGAATTATGGAACAAACGAATCTCCTGATTGGCATTTAGAAACAAATACAATTGAGAATTTCTTATTACTTATGGGGGTTTATAATGGAACATTAGGTGGACTAGAATATAATGCAAACTGTTTTGAAAATATAGAACCTGATACAGTAAAAAAGATTCAGGAAATTTGGAAAGAAATCGATAAAATCAGTTGGGAAAAGCAACGAATTTACACTATTGATTTTGAAGAAGTTATTAGCCTGAGTTTTGATCAGAACAATAATTGTACGGCTATTTTTATTGGAACAAGTCATAGAGAACGATTTGATAATCTTTTAGAGAACTTAAATATTAATAATTGGTCATATACTTCATTTGAAGATGACTATGAATAAAATAATACGGCATACAACAAGGTATAAATGGCATTAAAACGACCATTTATACGAGCCGTTACCTGCAAGCTGAAAAATGAAAACCGAACGAAAAATAAAAATAGCCGAATCATTCTCGAATAAATATGCCGAGACTGAATTGGATATTGACTTATCACAAAAAGAGTTCGAGCTTTTAGACAGAGGTATTTTTGCCAGAAGTATGGATGAAAAATGGAATATATTCATTCATAAGGATTCGCTATTCTTTACAAGAAGTTGGACTAACAATTGTATTTACAAAGCTGATTTAGAAATCAAAAGACGTAGAATAAAACTCAACAACTTAAAAGTTACGAGAAATACAGATGAATACAAGGGAACAGATTTAAAGTCGGACACTGACCTCTTTAAAAAATTGCTTCAAATGTATTTGGGTAGAGAAGATTTATATATTGACGACAGAGTTAACCTTCCACTAATTAAATTAATAATAGAAAAATATAGTAAAGAGAATAAATTGAGAAAAAGCATTGGTTCTCAAAGTATCGAATTGAATTTGCGGATTTATAACTCTTTGATAGAATCAAGTTCCGATTATATAACTGTAAACGGACTTGAGGAATTGACTAATAACACTAAAAAGTATGACTCGAATTACGAACTGTTAAGTTTGCATATTTCGAACAAAGAAGACCCGAAGAATTCGACAACTTTCTTTTTCAATCAAGAAGGAACAGAATTAGTTGGGGAAATAACAACCGAAAGAAAAGCCAGCAGGTAACACGGTGTATAAAACATAGCTAATAAGTGCTTAACCGAAAGGTTTGTGTTTATTTGCATAGACCGCCAAATTTTTAATTTGGCTTTAAGAATAGAAAAGTTAAAACAAAATGTAAAAATTTGGCTCAGTGCTAAACTCAAAATGTAGTATCTTTTTACACGCTACGTTTCATACACTGGACCGTTGGCAAACATTTAAGAAAAACCGAAATCCGAATTGAAAAAAAGACATTTAATAATAATTTCGATTTTACTAATTATACTTTCCTTTTGGTTCGGAATGAAAGTAGAACGTGAATTTGCAAGTTGGGACGAAATAGGAAAACCTGTATTTGAAAGGGAACAGATTTACTTTCCGAATAAAAAAAGTTCTCTGTATCTGAAAAGTAAAAATTGGGGATTAACGGCTGACCATAAAATATCTGTGATTTCTACGAAAAGAGAAATGGAATTTCAACCTGACTCAATATCTGAATATATTTTTCACGGATTTGGCGGAATAATATACAAAACGGAAAATGATACTCTGAAAATTTACTCAACTCAAAAACCGAAAATCCCACCGAAATTTGAATCAGAAATTAAAGTGGAAATAATAGAAATTAAGAGTAATCCAGAATGGATTAAACTGAATGACAAAATAAAAAATGACTACCGAAAATTTGAATAAAAAACGATTTGCCAACACCGTATATAATTTATTGCTAGTTCTAGCCTACTTACGAAAATCCTCGCGGATTTTCTATTCGGTTTGTATTTGCTAAATTAGGTGCTTAAACCACGCAACAAACCATATACAACAACGTTGTAACACATACGAGAAATGAAGACAGTAATAATAATTTTGGTCGTTTTGATAGTCTTGATTTTGGCGTATACGCAAATGAATAAAACGGAAAATAAATCAAACTCTGATTTAACCGAAATCAAAAACTCTTCAAAAGAAATTAAAGGAACAATCTTTTATCACGAAGATGATTTTGGACAAGTAGAAATTATTCCAAATGAAAATTTTGATAGACTAATTAAAGAGGCAGAAAACGTAAAAGACTTTGCGGAAAAGCATTTTGACGGAGGAAGTTTTACTGATATGTATGTTAGAGAAGAAAGCGGCCTAAAACTCGAAGAGCGGAAAATAAAAGTTTCTGAACTTAATGAAATACTATCTAAACTATCTGTAGAAAAACATACAATAGCAACAACTGGAATTAGACCTGACGAAATGTTGAGTAAAAACACGTTTGGATATGGCGAAAATTACAATGGACTGTTCTTTGATTTTAACCAAGACATAGTTTCTAATATCTGGATTTCAGGGAGATTAGACGTGAATGACGAAAAGCTAATAAGTGTATTAAATGAAATAGGAACGAAATGGAATTTGCTACTTATGGATTGGAATTCACTCGAACTAATTGACTTGAAAAATAAAGAGCAGATAAAAAAGTATGTGGAATAGTACGTGTTACAACAACGTGTATAAAACATAGCTAATAAGCGCAAATCGAAAGGTTTGTGCTTATTTACAAAAACCGCCAAATTTTTAAATTTGGCTTTTAAGATTGATAAGTTAAAAACAAAATATAAAAATTCGGCTCTGTGTTAATACGAAAAGTTAGCGTCTTTTTACACGCTACGTTTCATACATAAACCGTTGTACGCCATTTAGCAAAAAATAACATTAAGTGATAATGAAAACCATTTTAGTAATATTAGCGTCGTTTATTCTATTTTCTTGCACAGCTCAAGTCTCGGATAATTTCACTATTGAAACGAGCGACATTCCAAATTTTTGGAAAGCTTATGATTCTATACAGAACTCAGCTGAAAAAGCGAAAGTGTTTTCTGAACTCTATTTAGATAAGGCAAGTGAGCCATTCAAAAAAATGATTGCACTTTCAGGAGACATAAGAAACCCAGAAAATTATTTAAGCAGCTTTGAGGAATATCCGAAATTTTGGAATAGCCTAAGAAATCCCACATTAGAATTACAAAATATAGAGAGTGAAATTATTGAATGCTTTAGCAGAGTAAAAGAATTGTATCCGAATTTTAAACCGGGCGATGTTTGCATATTCATTGGTGTTCGTTCTATTCAAGCAAGTGTTCCTAATAATGGAAATTTGATATTTATGGGCGGAGAATTGAACTTACAATTCGATAAGATTGATTTGAGCGAGTTTAAACCCGGAGAAACTTTCCCCTACCAAAATAGCATTAAATCAACAATAGTTCATGAAACAATTCACTTACAACAAAAAGGAGATGTGGAAACACTTTTAGGACAAGCCATCCATGAGGGTTCAGCAGATTTTCTTGCCGAACTATTCTTGAATGAACCCTATAAGAGCCAAGCCTACATTTATGGGCGTAAAAACGAAGAAAAACTCTGGATTGAATTCGCAAAAGAAATGGATTCAGCCGACATTTCAAATTGGTTTTATATAGAAAGCGGAAAAAAAGATAGACCAGCCGACTTAGGCTATTTCATTGGTTATATGATTTCACAATCTTATTATGAAAAAGCTATGGACAAAAACAAAGCAATTCAAGAAATCATAGAAGTTACGGACTTTGAAAAATTTCTTGAGACTAGCGGTTACGCAGACAAATTTGGCGGATAAAAACGGCGTACAACAATACCTAAACGTAATGCGGACTTTAGGGTAAAAACGCTAAGGTCTGGGTATATTTATTAAGTCGCTAAATCTTATGGATTTAGCTTTAGACAAGAAAAAATAAAACTAAACCAAAAGCTTTAGCTTCGTGCTCAGACGGAAACGAAAAATTTCCTTGCCTCCGCACTACGCTTAGCCTGACCGTTAGCAAAAATATTATCAAAAAAAAGACCAATTAACTAATATGTCAAAATATAACTCAAAAACAAACCTAGTTTGGGAGTCATCTGCAGCTGGCATAATTATAGCCGTTATTGGGTATGGAATTTTTTCTGCTCTAGAAAATACTACATATCAAATCCTTGTGATTTCTATTACTTTATTCCTAATTGGCTTCGTAATTTATTATGCAAGAACAAATACATTTTCTATTCTGTTTGAAGAAAAACATGTAGTCGTAAAATATCGTTTTATCAACAAGACAAATTATATTGATTATTCAGATATTACGGAATTGAAATATATAAATGCTTCCAAAAGCCCAACCACAAACGAAATAAAATTCAAGCATGAAAAACAGAATATGTCCATAAAATTCTTAACAATTGATAATATTGATTATATCGAATTTGTTAAATGGATTAAATCAAAAAACGAAAAAATTGAATTGACAGTATTTCCATCTGACAATTACATGAATCATAGACTGCAAGAAATATATGGATTTAAGTACAGAAAGTAATTATGGACTAATCAATGTTCGCGCATAACTGAGCGCAAATGGACTTTACTCGGACGGAAAATACTTTTGCTAACAAAGCCTAAACGTAATGCGGACCTTTGGGCAAAATCGAAAGGTCTGTGTATATTTATAAAGTCGCTAAATCTTATGGATTTAGCTTTGGACAAGAAAAAATAAAACTAAACAATAAGCTTTAGCTTCGTGCGCAGACGGTAACGAAAAGTTTCCTTACTACCGCACTACGCTTAGCCTAGCCGTTATATGCAATTACAAAAATGAACTTAGAAAAATTTTTCTCATCTGAATTGATTCTTGAAAACGAGTCTGTTTTGTTGCGCCCTTTATCGATTAATGATATTGATACGATAGAATCTATAAGTTATAATAAAGAACTTGGTGAGTTTGGAGCAAGAGTAAAAAACAGAACTGATTTAATGAGTTATTTTGACTTTTGTCTTAATTCAAAAAAAGAAAAAGAACTTTACCCTCTAATAATTGTAAATAAAGATGATAATAATCCAATAGGATTGACAATGTTTGGAAATATTAATTTCCAGAGCAAAAGATTGGAAATCGGATGGACGTGGATTGGTGAAAAATTCCAAGGAACAGGAATTAATTCAATTTGTAAACGGCTTCTTCTAAACTATTGCTTTGACGATTTAAAACTTAGAAGAGTAGAATTCAAAATAGATATAAAAAATCTGAAATCACAAAAAGCAATAGAAAAACTTGGGGCAGTTAAAGAGGGGCTTTTAAGAAATTACAACATTCAATCTTATGGGGAAAGTAAAGGAACTTACGTTTACAGTATCCTGAAAGAAGAATGGAAAAAAGCATATAACAAGGTATAAAAAACATAGGGCGGTTTTGGCTTGCCGAAAGGTCTGTGTTTATTTATAAAGTCGCCAAATATAAAATTTGGCATTTTCAACAAAAAAGATAAAAGCAAAATATTATATTTGGCTTAGTACCAAACCGAAACGTATCGCTTATCACCTGCCCTACATTTCTTATACTTATCGTTGTGCTTAATTTAAAAAAATGAAAATCAGAACATTTATTCTCATCATATTTCTAGCAATTTATACTTCAGCCTATTGTCAATTGAGTAGGTCAGAAGAGCAAAAATTAGACAGTTTAATGAAAGAGAATAAGATACCTGGTGCAAGCTTGAGTATTTTAAAAAACAGCAAAGTTGTCTATAACAAAGGATTCGGAATTAGTAATGCCTCTAATAAGGTCAACGAAAAGACAATTTTCCAAGCAGCATCACTAAGTAAATTTCCAACTGGATTATTATTTCTTATTAATACTCAAAATCAAATATTTGACCTCGACAATGACGTGAATGTCTACCTAAAAACTAATAAGTTAGATGGTTATAACTCAGAGCCAAATACGATTCCAACAATTTCACAACTACTCAGTCATACAGGTGGTATGAATACGCACGGATTTCTTGGTTATAAACCTAATAGAAAAATTATACCAACCATTGAAAATGTAATTGATGGAAAACATACATTTTTGTGGGAATCTGAAATCAAAATTAAGAATAAAGTAAATAGTGAATTTAATTATTCTGGCGGGGGCTATTGTTACTTACAGAAAGTAATAAAAGACACTAAGGGAGAGTTATTCAGAACTGTTATGCAAAAAGAGTTATTGCAACCTTTAAATATGAAGAATAGCTATTTTGGTTTAAACCCAAATAAAGAAGATGACATCGCATATGGTTATAAAAACGGGAAACCTATTAAGTTTGGATATAGAGTTTATCCCCAAGAAGCTGCCGCAGCATTATGGACTAATTCTTTTGATTACTCCCAATTACTACTTGAAGTACTAGCAGGTTTAAACGATGACAAATCTTCAATTTTAACCAAAGAATCCATCGCTTTATTGAAATCACCCGCAAAATTATCAAATGGTAAGTTAATTAGGTCTGGATTAGGAGTAGGTCTTCAGTTAGATGAAAATAAAAAAGTGAAAGGGATAAGTCATGGTGGTGCCAATGTAGGATATTCCTCTTTTTTCTATTTAAACTTAACCAATGGTTCTGGTTATGTAATTCTTACAAATGCCCATTATGCAAACTTAAAAGAGATAAAAAACCTTATAACGGAAAACATCGCAGAAAACTAAGCACAACAAAACCTATAAACAATACGGGCTTCGGGCTTAATCGCAGGGTTTGCGTATTTTTATGATGTCCGCAAAATCTTTGGGATTTTGCTTTAAACAAGGAAAAGAAAAAACAAAACAAAAAGATTTCGCTATGTGCGTGGCGGAAAGCAAACGCTAGTTTGCTCCCGTACTGTTCATAGCTAAACCGTTGTAGCTAATTTGTAACAACAATCGTGTCAATGACAAAATGAAAAGCAAAATAGAAAACATCAATTTTTCACAGTTTGTTAACCAATCTATTCCTTTTGAGATTCTCTCAATTAAAGAACTTTATGAAAAACTTGATAAAACTAATTTTGATTTATCTAAACCACATAGAATCGAATTTCATGCACTTATTATTATAACAGAAGGAGAAAGCAATCATAATTTAGATTTTAAGGATGAAATTCTTTCGCCTGGTGTAATTCTTCCGCTAGTAAAAGACCAAGTACATTCATTTAACAAAAAGCTTCTGGTTAAAGGTTATGTGATTTCGTTTGAAGAAAGTTTTATTACTCAGTATTTAAACGAAAAGAACTTATTTCACTTTTTACATATTTATCATTCACCAAGTATTTTAATTGGCAAAGAAAACCTAATTAGGTTGAATCCTTTTTTACAAACACTTCAAAATTTACAAAACGATTCCAATAATAATCTAAAAGCCGAAATAGTGAATTCAGTTTTTATAGCTTTACTCTTTCAGATTAAACGCTTATCAATCTATCAACACAAAATATTTAAAAGTCAGCGCTTTAAAGACTTTATTCAATTCAAACAATTAATTACCGAGCATTATAATGAGACACATAATGTAAATGATTATGCCTATAAACTATCTGTTTCCTACAAATATTTGAATGATATCTGTAAAGAAATAAGTCAAAAAACAGCCAAAGAATTTTTAGATAGTTGGCTATTGTTAGAAATAAAAAGGAATATTTCTGAAAACAAATACACTTCTCAAGAGATTGCCTATAAAATGGGCTTTAACGAACCTTCTAACTTTATTCGTTTCTTTAAAAAATATACAGATTTTACACCAAATCAATTCAAAGAAAAACTAGTTAAATAATTTCCAGTTAGATATTGACTATCTAAAATTTCTAATAGATAATCAGTTAACTCCTACTCCTTCCAACCTTTGCATCAAATAAGAATTGATAAAAATGAGACTTGGAAAACAATTAAAACAAATGAAAGAGGCATCTATAGAGCGTATGCCTCAATCGATAATTCAGATTTTTGAAAATAGTATTGAAGAAATCAAGAATAACGGATTAAAAGAGAAAGCACTTAAAATAGGGGAACAAATTCCAGATTTACCATTGACAAGCATTGATGGAGAAACGGTTCTTTTAAGTGAATTACAAAAAGCTGACTATCTAATTCTTAACTTTTATAGAGGTGGGTGGTGTCCTTATTGTAATATGGAGCTGCGTGAATATGAAAGATTAAGAAAAGACTTTAATCAATTAAATACTGATATACTAGGTATTAGTGCAGAAAGAGTAGAATATACTAGTCAGACCTTTGATAAGAATTCATTGTCATTTCCTATTCTTACAGATGTAAATGCTCAGTTGATGAAGGAAATCGGGATTGTATTCCAATTAGACACTGCATCAAAAGAAGAGTATATCAATTTTGGAATACATCTAGATGAAATTCATGCCAATAATAGTTTCGAATTACCTGTACCTGCTGTTTATGTCATAAATAAAGATAGAGAAATAGTATATGTCCATATAGAAGAGGACTATATGACAAGGCTAGAGCCGTCTATCTTATTAGAACTTATAAAAAATAAATTAACAGCTGTTAAATCTTAACTAAGATGAAAGGAAAAACAATTAGTATCAACAATTACTCTATCTTTTACAGAGAGGCAGGTAATCCTGAAAATGAAACCATTCTTTTATTACATGGCTTTCCATCTTCGTCTCATATGTATAGAGAAATCATTAATGAATTATCAGACAAATATCATCTGGTAGCACCTGATTATATAGGTTTTGGGCTGAGTGATATGCCTTTGGTCTCTGAATTTGAATACACATTTGAGAACATTGCCAAGTCAGTTTCAGATTTTATAGAAACACTTGGACTCAAGTCTTTTTATTTGCTCATGCATGATTATGGAGGCCCCATAGGATTTAGAATAGCCACGACATATCCTAGTTATATCAAAGGTTTAATCATCCAAAATGCTAATGCTTATATGGAAGGTATTGGAGAATGGGGAATGAAAATTGGCACGTTTAAAAAGAATAATGACATAGAAGGACTCTTAAAGTTTAAGGACTATCTAATTTCTCTAGAAGGGTTAAAAGATCAATACTTAAACGAAGCTTCTAATCCTGATAAAGTAGACCCAATATCTTACTTGACAGACAAGGCTTTTCTAAACAGAACAAATGCCAACGAGGTTCAAACAGCATTGTTTTCAGATTACGGTAGTAATTTCCCAAAATACACAGAATGGCAAGAATATTTTAAAAATCACCAACCTAAAACACTAGTTCTTTGGGGTAAAAATGATAGATATTTTAATCAAAATGGAGCCAAAGAATACAGTAAGGATCTTCAAAATATTGAAATGCATTTCTTTGAAGGAGGACATTTTATGCTTGAAGAATATGCTAAAGAAGCAACAGAATTAATTACAAACTTTATAAACTAAATAATTATGAAAAAAAATAAAATCATTTATTGGATAGCAACTGGACTATTAACGCTCTTATTTTTCGCTGGAGCAATGATGTATATTTTTAACTACCCAAGAGCAGAAGGCTTTTTTATAAGCCTTGGATTTCCAACTTGGATTATTTATCCCTTGGCAATACTTAAAATTTTAGGAGTAATTGCGATATTAACTAAGAAATCCAATTTCTTGAAAGAACTCGCTTATTCTGGTTTCTTATTTGACGTGATTTTAGCCCTAGCAGCTCACATTATCGTAAGTGATGGAGAATATGCTCCGGCAATAATAGCTTTAGTTCTTATAGCTATTTCATGGTTTTTCGATAGAAAAGTATTTGGAAACTACATTCAAAGAGTTATTAAAAAAGAATAGTTTATGGACATTAAAAAAAACGAAGCTGTAGTAAAAAAAGTTATAGATGATCTTATACAAACAGCGACTAATTTTGATATTAAAAAATTAGACCATATATATCATGACAACCTCAGCGTTATTATGATAGATACAGATGATAATTTAAATATAGCAGATAAAGAAACTTTTAAGAGAATTTTCAAAAGTAAAAAAGAGGCTGGTGACCCGCCAATGAATACTTGGGCTAAGTATCATAAAATTGATGTGAATAACAATAAAGCTCATGTACTAATATCTAGAAAGAATAATTTGAGTGGGATAGATCAAATTTTACTTTTAAGTATTGACTTGATTTTCGAAGATAATCGTTGGCAAGTAATACGTGAAGTCATTTTTTTGAGACCTGATTTGACAAAATAAAAACTAGCTACAACAATGTATAAAAGCAATAGCGGCTCGAGTTCAAATTCGAACCGTTTTTGTGTTTATTTAAGTATCTTACTTCCTGAAAAACAAGTGTAATATAACCGCTACTGCTCTTATACGAGCCGTTAGCTACCATATCTAAAAAAACATGAAAAAACTAATCAAAATTATTGTAGTTCTATTAATTTTAGTAACAGCATATGGAATTTTTAAATATCAATCCGACCCTTATATAAAGGCTTTGGTAAACAATGATGAGTCTAAACTTTTCTACCGACCATCGACTGAAATCCAAAATTTAGATGATTTTGAATACTCTGAAAACATATTAAGTGTAGAAGATTCAATTAAAATCCACACCTATTTGTTTAACCCAAAAACGGAATTGAAAGCAAACGTTTTTCTAATTCGTGGAAATAGCGGAAATACCAGTCAAGGCAAAGAATTAATTACACCATTAATCGACAATGGATTTAAAGTTTATTCAACGGACTGGAGAGGATATGGAAAGTCAAATGGTATACCTAATTACAAAGGAGTAATGAAAGACACCCAAACAGCTTTTGTGGATTTTTTGAACCAAACAAAAAATGATAGCGTAAAAACCATAGTTTATGGAATGTCTTTAGGCGGTCAATTAGCAGTTAAGTTAGCTAGAGACAATCAAACTAAAATTGATGCTTTGGTATTAGACGGAGCATTAGAATCCGCACATAGCTTTATAACTGACAATTTTCGAGAGTTCTATTTACAGAGTTTTACAAAAAATCCAGAGAATTACAATCAAGAATATGTTGCAATAAGAGATATTACTGACATAAAAAACATCCCTAAGCTTATTATTCATAGTACAGAAGACAGAGCTGTACCATTCCAGAGAGGACAGAACCTTTTTGCTAAGGCTAAAGAACCGAAAATGTTTTGGGAAACAAATACTGGACATATTAAAACTCTAACGGACTTACCAGAAGAGTTAATTGAAAAACTGAACGCATTAATGCGGTAGCTAACAATGCCTAAACGTAATGCGGACTTTAGGGCAAAACCGAAAGGTCTGTGTATATTTATAAAGTCGCTAAATCTTTGGGATTTAGCTTTGGACAAAAAAAGAAAAAGAAAAACCAAAAGCTTTAGCTTCGTGCTCAGACGGAAACGAAAAGTTTCCTTGCCTCCGCACTACGCTTAGCCGAACCGTTACCCAACATTTGGTACGATATACAAACATCCTTTACAGAGTTATAGAAACATCGTTTACACTTTTTAAGTTGCATTTGAAACCAAAATTCAGATGCTATGCCTTGGAAAGAACAGACGATTATGGAACAAAAAATTGAATTTATCTGTGAATGGCGAACTGGAAAATATACCATC
>NZ_JAHKPY010000008.1 GCF_018860745.1 Zobellia uliginosa
TGCTAGTATAGCTGCATCTGCATCTGCTTCGTTTGCGTCAACGTCGTTTTGTACCGCTGTAATATCGGCAGACTCTTCCAAATCGGAAAGGTCAACGGTTACGGAAGTAGTCCCTTCGTCGATTTTCAGAACACTTGCAGCGTCTATGGAAGCGGCTGTAATATCGTCATCCGCGGTTGCGGCAATTTGCCCGTCCACATAGGTCTTAACGGCAAGCTCGGTCGGGAACTTGGTATCTGTTGGGTCAGCAAGGGTAACGTCGGTTGATTTATTGGCGGCATCCTCTTTTAGAGCTATGGCCGCATCCGCGTCTGCTTCATTTGTATCAACATCGTTTTGAACTGCTAGTATAGCTGCATCCGCATCGGCTTCGTTTGTGTCGACATCGTTTTGGACTGCTAGTATAGCTGCATCGGCGTCTGCTTCGTTTGCGTCAACGTCATTTTGAACTGCTAGTATAGCTGCATCTGCATCCGCTTCGTTTGCATCAACGTCGTTTTGCACTGCTAGTATAGCTGCATCTGCATTGGCTTCGTTTTGATTCACGACCCCTTGTAAAGCTGTGATATCTGCAGATTCTTCTAATGCGGAAAGGTCTGCAGCAGTATTATTACCGTTTTCAATATCGATATTTAAAATAGAGGTTGCAGCATCTAAAGTGGCATTCTCTAAATTTTGGTTGTCCGTACCAACAAAATCTATGGCGTTGGTACCATTATTAAAAGTATAACTACCATCTAGGTTGTCTACTAAGCTTGCTTTAGAAATTAGAGTGGTAATACCGGCTTCATTGGTATAGGTAACTGTACCATCATTATTATCCAATAAAGCGGTGATGGTTTCCCCTGCTGCAATGTTCACACATAGACTGGACCAAATATTACCTTTGTACTGAAAGAGGCAGTTTTGATCGGTGTTGAAGACCAATGCGCCATTTAAAGGTGTAATACTGTTCATTTGAGCATCAGTTACCCGAGTAACCACAAATACTCTGGTAGAACTTTCCAGTTCCATTAAAGAAGAGGCGTCAATTTGGTTAATGTTATCTCCTATTTTTACTTGCGAAAATGCAAAGTGCGTCAAAAAGAGGAGGACGACGAGGGGAACGTGTTTCATCTTAAATTTTGGTTTTAATCACTTATTATTAGATAAGCGATAGGTTCTGTTTTAGTTATCCTTTTTAAATACATATTTAAAAGGGCAGGTAAATAACTTTAAAGAAAATTTAGATTCTTACAGAGGGGTCCCTGTGGGGAGATGGATTGAAATAATACCATTGAATCGACATTAAATACAGAATAAACTTACCTATTTTGTGGTAAGAATAAAATGTAAATCTCTGATACTTATAAATTATACATCAGAGTCTCTTTAATCTTTTTTCTGTAAAATTAGGATTAGATCGATGAAACACACACAATTTGTTGTGAAGTGAAGAGAAAGTGTAGTGTCATAAGGGAAACGAGTTGTAGGTAAAATCTCTCGTTTCAAAAATAAGTCAAAAAAATCCGATGAACGGTATAAAAAAAGAGGTCTTTCACGACCTCTTTTTTTAAATTAATCGTTCGCCAAATATAAAAATCCTTGGAATTCAAGGTCCAAATCGTCTAAAGTAACAATATAAAAGTATACCCCGGAAGGAAGACCTTGATCTCTTGTTACTACGAAATTATTTTGTGTAGAAAGTCCGTTGAACTCATTTGTGTAATTTGATTTCTCAAAAACTTTGAGTCCCTCACGGTTATAGATCTGTATAAAGTTATTAGGAGATAATGCCAATTCCGGAATCTCAAGAAAGTCATTGATGCCATCTCCGTTAGGGGAAACAAAATAGTTTTCCAGGTCTAGAAAATCTCTGGGTTCGCCAGCAGCGGCAAAAGTAATTACCTCATAATCATCCGGAATAAAAGACCCGGAAGCTACAACCCCTTCGTTTAAATCTCCTGCAGGTGCCGCTTCACTAAGGCTTTCCCATTTGTTGGATGCTTTGTTGTACCCAACTATAGAAATTTCGTTTACATCGTTAGTCAAAAGCCCAATATTGCTACGTTCGTTCCAAGAAAGCTGAACGGAAGAGGACACAGAACCTTCCAAACGCCAAAATTCTACCGTACTGATATCGCCAATCTGTGCGTCTTTATTATTGGTGTTAAACGAACCGGATAGGGTAGAAGGGCTATTGGGGTCTTCTAAAAAATAGGCGCATCTTGCCAAAGTATTAACAGCTTCGGAACTTAATATTAAAGGGCGCAACTGCTCTGTATCTCCCACAGGGAAAATAAAATTCTGTTGGTCATTTACACTAGCATAACCATCTACTTTACTAATATTGCTCTGGCCATTGGGAAAAGCATCTGCCAAGAAGTTAAGGGTAATAGCAGGTTGTGCGCGATCGGTTATTACATTACCGGTTATAAAGTTAGCGTTGTTCAATACATTTAGCGAGGTCTGTACGTCTGTGGCATTACCGGTTACAAATTCTACATCATAAAGGGTAGCGGGTAAGCTGCCACTTATGGTACGAAAGTCATCTCCGTAAAAACCGACCAAGCCCAAATTTTCATCAAAACTGCCGTCATTAATAAGATCGGTATGTAAACCCATGACACCATCTTCATGAATACGCAGGTTACCGGCATTGTACAAAGCTTCTTGTGCTTGTATGCCCGATGCCAAAATAAGTGCCGCTATGTATAGATGTTTTTTCATGTTCAATGCAGATTGAATCTGTTGGTCTTTTTATTTATTTAAAAGGGCTTTGATTTCTTCTATATCGTTTTTCATGGTTTTCAACTCGTTTGCCATGGCTTCTTTTTCCGCTTTAAGTCTATTGATTTCTTTTTCTTGTTCAATAGTATGAAGGAAAAGCTCTTCTATTTTTTCAAGATGAATAGTATTAGCATTGCTCAAATTGTATGAGCCTTCATCCTTTATTTGTTCTGCTGATAAAATGCCTGGCAAGTGATTATTCTTTTTTACAAAAGCTTCAATTTCTTCCAGACTCTTAAAATTATAAGATCTTTTTAGCTTTGAGTATCCATTAAAGTACTTCTGAAATACATAATCCGGATGTACTTGAGTAGCCGCTACCCAAACACCACCATCTACTTGAAGGTCACCAGCCACGTGTAGCTTTCTTGTTGGAGCGGCAGTTCCGATACCTACGTTTTGTGTAGCGTCAATTCTTATGGCTTCTGTGCCATCAGTTGAAAATGCCAATTGAGTTACACCAGCTCTATACATTCCCATTCCAGTTTCAGTATAAAACCCATAGCTTGGACTATTGGCTGATCCAATCGGACCCGAAAAACCACCCCTACTTCTAATAGATCCATTTACGTCTAACTGATCTTGGGGAGCACCAGGTAAGGCACCTATGCCAATATTACCGCCTCCAGTATCAAATGATAAGTCATTACCATTTAAATCGATGGTTCTATCTTCAGCTAAAGTAACATCTTCATTTTCCAGATTTTCTGGAACAGCCCATACTGTTATACCTGCTGCATTGGTACTTAAAACTTCACCGTCAACACCTGCTGCAATTTTCCCTACTGTTACAGCATCGTCCGCTAATTGAGCGGTATTAATTCCTAAAGGAGCTACTGAAAGGTTTGTTGCGCTTCCGTCTCCTGTTATTGTTAGTCCATCGCTAGTAACTGCACCTGCAGGAACAGTTCCCCATGCTACAGCACCTGCAGTCGTAATAAGAACTTCGCCATCTGTAGCACTAGGAGCAATTTTTCCTATGGTTACATTAGCATCTGCAATATCATCAGTCTGTACTTCACCATCTAAAATTTTGATTGAGGTAACTCCGTTATCAATTAAACTAATAGCATTAGCAGCATCCGTACCATCGCCTATTATTGTAGTTCCGTCAGTAGTTATTGCACCAGCGCCGCCAGTACCCCAAACAGTTTGTCCAGCAGCATCGGTAGTAAGGACTTGACCTACAGCACCAGGACCATTTTGAGCAATTATATTTCCGTATACTTGAATGTCTTTGTTGTTTTTTATAGTCAGGGCTTTGTCATTTAAATCAGGATTCACATCAGAACCTGGACCAAATGTTTCGTTTTGAAGAAAATGAAAATCGCCCCTAGCCCAAGATTCTTGACTTTCATAAACTAAAGCACCTTTTCCATAAGTACCGACAGTTTCTGTAGAAAACAATATACCTGTAGCTTCACCCGGCATGTTGGCGTTTTGATTTTGTAGCTCTAAAGCATATCCTACTCCAGGGAAATTATCTGCAATGTGTACTTTAGCTTCAGTAGTTTGTGGTCCGCCATCTAAGCCTACATAAAGAGCTCCATAACCTATAGAACCAACTTTTCTACCTTCAGGATCCCAATAAAACTTATCTCCATCATCAGTTGGGTCTCCATTTATATCAGCGAAAAAAATAGAATTTGTATTACCGGTATGACTTGCTGCGGATGCAACAATCCAACTTGCTGCGGTATCATCCCATTTAATAATTTGATTGTTCGTTGCACCATTTTGGGCAATATCAAGTAAGTCAATGGTGCCATCTTCTATTTTAGCAGAGTTAATAGCGTCATCAGCTACGGTGTATTCGTTACCAATAAGACCAGTTCCAGAAATCGTATTTGCATCAAATAGCGCAGAAGCTCCACTTGGTGGAAGATCAGACCAAACTACTACACCACTGGCATCTGTACTCAGGTATTGTCCATTGGTTGCTGAAGGTTCTATTTTAATAGGTGTTACATTAGCATCTACAATTTTGCCTGTTGAAATGGCGCCATCAGCTACAGTATACTCGTCACCTGCAATTCCTGCTCCTGAAATTGTATTCGCATCAAAAAGGGCAGAAGCTCCGCTTGGAGGTAAGTCAGACCATACAACACCAGTTGCATCAGTAGTTAAAAATTGCCCTGTAGTTGCTGAAGGTTCTATTTTAAAAGGATTTCCAGCTGTACCAATACCAGTTATTGTAGTTCCGTCGGCCACTTCGGTACTTCCACCGCCCCCACCAACTGCGGTTAATTCATAAGGTGTTGCCGCAGAACCATCTCCTGCAACTGTAATACTCGCAGTAGAGGTTATTTGTGCTGTTGTTCCACCGCCACCAGCTAAAGCACTAAGGTCAACTTCATTAGTAGCAGTTGCGGCATTAGTTATTGTTAGTATGTTTGTTGCGGGGTTATAATCTAAGTCTTGTAATTCGTTCGTAATGCTTCCATCAACTATACTAGCATTTATTACATAAGGAGTATCAGCAGTACCATCTCCTTGTATAGTTACATTGTCTCCTGCGTTTATATTGGTATCGGATCCATCTGCCGTTGGCAAATCAACAAAACCGGGCGTACCGCTTATAGAAAGTCGGTTACCTGTTAAATCTAGAGTTTGTAATTCGTTAGTAGGGCTATTGTCGTTATCTGCCGCAATAGCTGCTGCATTGGCTGCAATGCTCGTTTCAAGTGGGGTAGCATCAAAAAAGGCACCGCTATCCGCTCCCGCAACTATGGCGTTATTGGCATCATCGCTTATGATGTTACCACTGGTAATGAAACCAATATCATTATTAAAGAAACTTAAAGGAAGACTGTCGCGATCAATAGCAAAAGGTCCTACTGCATTTTCTGCAATTCTAGCCTTATCTATCGCGCCTGCAGCTAGTTTACCCGGCCCAATAGAGCCATCTTGCAAGTCAACTCCGTTAATACTACCATTTACGATTTGATCTGTAGTAATACTGTTAAGCGGCACTTCAAAATCATCTCCCTCGCACATACTTACCCAAGCTGCGCCATCAAAATAATAGACACAATCTGCGGTAGTATTATAAACCAAGGCACCACGGTTGGGTACAATGGCCGTCATTTGTAGTGAGTCTACCCTAGTAATAACCAAAACTTTATCGGAACTTTCTAGTTCTAGAATAGAAGATGGGTCAATGACTTGAGGGTTGTCACCTATTTTTACTTGTGCATGAGCAAAACTGATGAGGAAAAAACCGACAAAAAACAGCGGTATCGAGATACGCTTTTGCATACAATTAAGATTTAAGGTATTAAGGTCAACAAAAATAAAATTATCTGGGTATTATTCTAATTTAACAAGACAAACTACATGTAAGTCTAGCTAAAAGGATTACAGGTGTTAGAAATGAGATAGTTATGTCATCTTTTTTAGTTCAATCGGGAATTAACAAAAGTTTAGCCACCACGATTTTTTTAAGACCAAAACATGTATTTCCTTTATCAACTTAATAAAAATGCGATAACTCTATTATAGTACGAAAGTACTTCTTATAAAGTTGCCGTGAAATTCATTTTAAAAACCATATCCTTTTCAAAGGCTACTTATTAAACAACCAAATGAAGATTATCCCTACTTTACTACTCGTACTTTTTAGTTTTACAACTATAACCGCCCAAGATGGTGATCGCTCCTTGTTACGTGGAACCGTATTGTACCGGAACATAAGTGTACCCAATGAAAATGTAATTAACATTACCACGGAGAATGCGGTAATATCCAATGATAATGGCCAGTTTGCCATTATGGCCAAAGTTGGTGATGAATTGGCGTTTACAGCGGTTAACTATAATATGGAAGTGGTAAAGGTTACCGAAGAAATTATAAAAAACGGTCGTTTGGTAGTTGAGGTAAAAGAAAAGGTTACGGAATTGGATGAAGTAGTGGTAAGCCCTGAAAATGAGGAGAAGTTCATAAAATTACAAAACGAAGAGTTTAAAAAGGTGGAATATGATATTGACCGCTCTACGGAAGTAGAAAATATAGCTTTAAGCCAATCAGAAAGAGGGATGAAAGATGGAATTAACTTTGTGAATATTTTTAAGGCGTTGGCAAAAGCAGGAAAAAAAGACGATGGCGACACACGTCCTCGTATGAAAATGAGCCAAGTACTTAGACAAGTATACGATGATGAGTTTTTTGTGGCTGATTTAAACTTACCGCAAGCCTCTATCCCCGATTTTCTTATTTACGTAGATACCCATGAACCTGAATATGCATTGCTCTTAAAGAAAAATGAATTTGAGTTGATTGATTTTCTAGTTAATAAAAGCAAGGCGTATCGAGAACAATTGAATGAAGAGAAATAAACTTCTTTTTCTAATTTTTTTCTTCCTCTTGTTGCGTTTATGCGCACAAGATTTCTTTTCCGATGAACTTAAGGGCCGTGTCTATAGCAAAGATGGCGATGTGGCCGCAACACATGTTTTAAATACAACCACCAAAAAAGGTACGATTACTGATATTGACGGATTTTTCAATATTACGGCAAGACTTAATGACACTTTGGTCTTTTCCGCAATACAGTACAAGCGTAAAGAGATTGTAATTACCCTGAATATTCTAGAAAGTAAACTGCTAATGATACCTTTGGAGGAGGCGTTAACCGAGTTGGATGAGGTGGTGGTTATGCCCTACAGTCTTTCTGGAAATATAGCGACCGACCTTGAAACCTTAAGAACAGAGCCTGTTATTACGGCCTCAACAATGGGCCTTCCCAACGCATATGTAGTTCCTATGAGCAAAGCTGAAAGAGAATTTAAAGCGGCAACTGCAAACCCGTATATGAGTTTTGATCCGTTGATTAATATGATTACAGGTCGAAAAAAGATGTTAAAGGCACGAGTAAAAAGAAATAATACGTACGCCCGAACAGAGCGTGTACGTGAATTTTACGCAGACTCGCTCTACACCACGGAACTAAAGATTCCTCTAGAAAAAATAGCTGAATTTATGTATTTCTGTGAAGTAGATGCTACTTTTCAAGACATTGTTGATACACATGACCGGTTAAAAATCTGGGCGTTCATGAAACGGAAAAGTGTGGTGTATCTAAAAAATTACGAAGACGAAGAATAGCTAAATTTGGCACAACATTTGCCTATTTTTGCGATAGAAAACGAGATTATGAAATCCTTTAAAAAGTTTCTGATATTATTAGTACTTCCATTATTGGCGTTTTCGGCTGTACATAAGTTTTATGTTAGCGTAACAAACGTAAACTATTCCAAAAAAGACAAGGCAATACAAATTACTTCTCGTGTGTTTATAGATGATTTGGATAAATTGTTGTTGGAGCGATATGACCTAGAATCTCAATTGGATACTGAAAATGAATCTCCGTTAGCAGATGAATATTTGGAAAAATACCTGCGTTCAAAATTTGTAATAGAGGTAAATGATACAACCGCTTCCTATGATTATATCGGTAAAAAGTACGATGCAGATGTGGTTGTTTTTTATATAGAAGTACCCAACATAGATTTGGAAGCGATAAAAACGGTCCAAATTGAGAACGAAATGCTGATGGACCTTTTTGAGGATCAGCAAAATGTAGTGCACTTTAAATTCGGATTTGATAAAAAGAGCTTCGTTTTGATCAAATCGCGTACTAAAGGAATGTTAAAATTATAACATCTACGAAACTATTCCTTAAAAAACTCTATTTTTCAAAGATTAAAACCACATTGATATATGAACAGATTAAGGTACGGTCTAACCTCGTTACTTTTTGTATTTGCCAGTGTTCTAATGGCACAACAAGGTGTAAATGCAGAAAAGGATCCAGGTCATTACAACCAAAGTAAATTTAAACAGTTATACGAGGAGTTCGCAACTCCAAATAATTATCGTTCTGCCTCCGGTACTCCAGGCCCCGATTATTATCAGCAGCAAGCCGATTATAAAATGGATATTGAGCTTGATGATAAAAATGCTAAAATCTTTGGTACGGAAACTATTACCTATACCAATAATTCACCAGATGACTTAGAATATCTTTGGTTGCAATTGGATCAAAATGTACGTGCCAAGACGTCAAAATCCCCATTGCGCGATGGAGGTGGAGTTCCCATGGCAGAGCCGGCAGGTTCGTTTGCACAGAAATATATGACCGAGCCTTTTGATGGCGGTTTTAATATAGACTATGTGAAAGATGCGAACGGAAAACCCATGAAATATACCATCAACCAGACTATGATGCGTATTGATATTCCTCAGGCATTGAAGAGTAAAGAACAAATTTCATTTTCAATAAAATGGAATTATAACATTCCTAACCATACGGTTAACAGAGCACGTTCTGGGTATGAGTATTTTGAAAAAGATGGGAACCGTGCTTATGTTATAGCACAGTTCTTTCCACGAATGGCTGTCTACAGTGATGTAGAGGGTTGGCAGAATCATCAATTCTGGGGTAGCGGTGAGTTTGCCCTTACATTTGGAGATTATGATGTAAACATTACCGTACCCGCAGATCACGTGTTAGATGCTACGGGATCACTTCAGAATAGAAAGGAAATTTTTTCTAAAGAGATGATGAAGCGTTATGAGAAAGCAAAGAAGTCTTATGACAAGCCTGTTCTAATCGTAACTCAAGAAGAAGCCGAAGAAGCGGAAAAAGGTTTTTCCGAAAAGAAAAAGACATGGAAATTTAGAGCAGAGAACGTAAGAGATTACGGTTTTGCAACTTCAAGGAAGTTTATTTGGGATATGCAGGCGGTTAAGGTTGGTAACAAAGATGTTATGGCAGTATCGCTTTATCCAAAAGAAGGTAACCCACTTTGGGAAGAGTATTCTACAAAAGCGGTGGCGCATACTTTAGAATCATACTCATCTCATACATTTGATTATCCTTATCCCAAGGCAATTTCTGTACATGCCAAACAACAAGGTATGGAGTACCCAATGATTTGTTGGAACTACGGACGTCCTAACGAAGATGGTACCTATTCCGATCGTGTAAAATATGGTATGATCAGTGTAATTATTCACGAAGTTGGACATAACTTTTTTCCAATGATCGTAAATTCCGACGAGCGCCAATGGGGATGGATGGACGAAGGTCTTGATACTTTTATGCAGTTCATGGCAGAGCAAGAATTTGGTGAGAAATTTCCAGAAGCTATTTCGCCAAACGAAAAGTATCCTTCACGAAGAGGAGACCCTTCTAAAGTTGTTCCTTACATGGCAGGAGACCAGAGTACGATTGCTCCGATCATGTCAAATCCAGAAAATGTATACCAATTGGGTCCTAATGCATATGGTAAGCCTGCCACGGCACTTAACATTCTACGAGAAACCGTAATGGGTAGAGAGCTTTTTGACCATGCATTCAAAACCTATTCTCACCGTTGGATGTTTAAGCACCCAACTCCTGAAGATTTCTTTAGAACTATGGAAGATGCTTCTGCAGTAGACTTGGATTGGTATTGGAGAGGATGGTTCTATACTACGGATTTTGTGGATATAGGTGTAAAGGGAATCAAAAAATACTATGTAACGGATCAGCCAAGCAAAAAAATGCAAGAGTATATGGCTGCTCGTGGAATTACAGAGGCAGATTTACCACCATTGGTTTATTTGGCAGAAGAAGGTAGTGATGATTTAGATACTAACTTAAAAGGCAAAGCACCTTCTGAGAGTTCTAAGTCTTTAAAAGAATTTATGATGGATAACTTAACGGCCGAGGAAAGAGCAGCGGTTAAAGAACCTAAATATTTCTATGAGGTTACTTATGATAAGCCAGGAGGAATTCCTATGCCATTAATAGTGGAATATACATATGCAGACGGTACAACTAAGAATATAACCTACCCACCTGAAATTTGGAGAAAGAATGACAAGGAAGTGAGCGTAGTGATCTCCTCACAGACAGAACTTACCGGTATTGTGGTGGATCCAAAAGCAGAAACTGCGGATATTGATACCTCTAACAACGCATGGCCTAAGAAACAGGAAAAATCTGATTTTGATAAGATGAAGGAAAACGCCGTCAAAGGCAAATAAATTTTTGTTAATATCACAAAAAGTCCTGTTAGGTTTTCTTTACCTGACAGGACTTTCTATGTAAACTTGATTATATTTGTTGTATGCATTCATTGTTCTTTATATTCATTAGCGGTGGCGAAATCTTCTTTATCATGTTTATTGTGGTAATGGTTTTCGGTGCTGATAAGATACCCGGTATAGCCAAGGGGCTGGGCAAGGGTATGCGTCAACTTAAAGACGCCACGGAAGATATTAAACAAGAAATCCAAAAAAGTGCTGATAAGCAGGGTATTGATACTAGCTTTATTACGGACATCAAAAAGGATATTGATGACGTTAAGGATAATATTACTTCAGGAATCGGTAATGACATCAAAAAAGGAGTAAGTGACGTTAAGAAGAGCGTGGATGATGTTACGGGAACTATCAAAAGAAGTTAGATTTGCTGAATCGCATCTTAGAATGGGATAGAGAAACCTTTATTTACCTTAATAACTTAGGTATTGAAGATCATGATCAATTTTGGATTATTGTCACACATTTTTCTACTTGGATTCCACTTTTTTTATTATTCCTTGTTTTGATTTTTCTTAAATACCCTAAGAGGGAAGCTATTTTTGTTGTGCTTACCATTGTTTTAATGATTGCGTTCGTATCTACGATTACGGACCTGACCAAAGAAGTTGTAGCGCGTACGCGACCCAATAACAATGAAAATATTAATACGTTGATTAGGATACTGAAGCCATCTTCTACCTACAGTTTCTTTTCAGGTCATTCATCCAGTTCCTTTTCCGTAACTACTATTGTAGTTCTCTTTTTGAGACGACGGTTCAAATGGTGTTGGTTATTTTACATCTGGCCGTTACTCTTTGTTTCCAGCCGTATTTTTGTTGGAGTACATTTTCCTATAGATATTATTGTAGGGTCATCAGTAGGGGTTTTATCGGCTTGGCTTTTCTACAAACTTTACGTTCAGCTTATCGCACCCTACTTAGGGTTAAGCCATCCCTAATAGGTAATAATACGGTTTCTATACGAGGGTCCTCTTTCAATTTTCTATTAAAGTCCAATAGAATGGGTGTTACCTTGTCTTTTTTGTCTAGCGGTTCAACTACTTTTCCGGACCAGAGTACATTATCGGATAATATAACGCTGCCAGGTCTTGTCTTTTTCATGACCAATTCAAAATAATCCGGATAATCTTTTTTTTCGGCGTCAATAAAAACAAGGTCAAAAGTAGCTTCTAATTGAGGAATAATTTCCTTTGCATCGCCTACATGCTGAAAGATCTGGTCTTTATATACGCTACGTGAAAAATAGCGCTCTTGAATGTCCTGAAGTTCTTCGTTAATATCTATAGTGTGTAGTTGGCCGTTCTTTTGCATGCCTTCTGCAAGACAAAGAGCGGAGTACCCGGTATAGGTTCCTATTTCAAGAATATTTTTGGGATAGATCATTTTAGATAATAAGCTCAATACCCTACCTTGAAAATGACCTGTAAGCATCCGTGGGCGTACTACTTTTAGATGGGTTTCCCTGGTAAGTTCTTTTAGTAGTTGGGGTTCGTTTTCGGAATGGTTTTGAATATAATCCTCTAAATCCGCAGATAAGAAATGCATGCCCTGAAATTTATACAAATATATAGTATTTTAGAACTTCGTAACAGAAGAATTAGACCCTTTAAACTATGAGTGAATTTGTAACCAGAAGCGCAGTATTGGGTGACTTGGATACCTTAAGAGAGTTTGAGCAAGGAATCATTGCTTTTGAAAGACCTTATGATACTACTCTTAAGCCAGATCCAATTAGCTATTATGACTTAGGTGAGTTGATAAAAAGCGATGAAGCAGAGATTATAGTAATTGAACACGAAGGTCAATTAATAGCCTCGGGTTATGCTAAAATTATGAGCGCAAAGCCTTATCTTAAACATGATGCGTACTCTTACTTAGGATTTATGTTTACAGATGCTAATTATAGAGGAAAAGGTTTGAACAAATTAGTAATTGGGGCATTAAAGGATTGGTCCAAATCAAAAGGTATTTCTGAAATACGACTAACCGTGTATAATGATAATGACGGAGCTATTAGAGCTTATGAGAAAGTTGGTTTTAAGGCGCACATAGTTGAGATGAGAATTGATACCTCAAAGTAGCGCTGTATTAGTTTTAATATCATTTCCTAAATTGTATTTTTGAAAAAAACTGCCCTATGAAATTCGAGAACACCTTGGCGTTTGCCCAGAAACTGGATGCTGATGATAAACTGCGAAGCTATCGCGATGAGTTTTACTTTCCTAAAGTAAATGGTAAGCAGGTTATTTATTTTACGGGGAATTCTCTAGGCTTACAGCCCAAAAGGACTCAGAAATTTGTTGATGAGGTAATGAAGGATTGGAAAGACCTTGCAGTAGAAGGTCATTTTCATTCGGATAAACCTTGGTGGGATTATCATGAGCAATTAGCCGCTCCATTGGCTAAGGTGGTAGGGGCAAAGACAGAGGAAGTATCGGTAATGAATACTCTTACTGTAAATCTACATCTTTTGATGGTCACCTTTTACAGGCCCACGTCAAAAAGATATAGGATTCTTTGTGAGGAAAAGGCATTTCCATCCGATCAGTATATGTTGCAAAGTCAGGTAAGACATCATGGTTTCGACCCGGACGATGCCTTGGTAGAGGTGAAAAAAAGAGAAGGTGAAAATTTTTGGAGAACCGAAGATGTTCTAGAAAAAATAAACGAAGTTGGTGATGAATTGGCCTTAGTTCTTATAGGTGGGGTGAACTATTACAACGGACAGGTTTTTGACATGAAAGCCATTACCAAAGCTGGTAAAGCGGTAGGAGCCAATGTGGGTTGGGATTTAGCTCATGGCGCGGGTAATATAGAATTGAAATTGCATGATTGGGATGCAGATTTTGCCGCTTGGTGCAGTTATAAATATATGAATAGCGGTCCTGGTAATGCTTCCGGTGTATTTATACATGAGCGTTATTTAAATCAAAGGGATATTCCTAGGTTTGAAGGTTGGTGGGGAACCAAAAAGGAAACCCGTTTTTTAATGAAACCGGAATTTGAACCTATGGAGAATGCAGACGCTTGGCAGTTGAGTAATCCGCCGGTATTATCCGTAGCACCTTATTTAGCTTCTTTGGAAATGTTTGAAGAAGTAGGTATGGAGGCTTTAATAGCCAAAAGAGATGTAATAGTTGCTTATCTAGAGTTTGTTCTTCATGAAATTGATAAGGATATAGAAGGCACCTCTTTTGAAATCATTACTCCTGAAGATAGAGGAACACAGCTTTCTGTTTTTTTACATGGACAAGGTAGACCACTTTTCGACTATTTGATGGAGAATGGTGTCATCACAGATTGGCGCGAACCCAATGTTATTCGTTTAGCTCCAGCACCTTTTTATTGTTCGTTTGAAGATATGTATCGTTTTGGTCAAATCTTAAAAGAGGGCATCAGCACTATTTGATTTTTCTTCTTGGCTATGAACGTTCTCTAACCAATCTATTTGGTTTAGTGTTGTTTTTCTTTGCTTTTACATTTGTGCATTTCATCGATTATTTATGAGCTAGACAGCTAGTACGGTATTTATTTGCGTACATAAGAAGTAAGTTTTGGCCCCAAAATTTAAAATGAACATGAACACTAAAAATGTAAAAATGAAAAACAAAACGTTCCCTACACAAATTATGCTTTTTCTGGCGGCATGCACTTTTCTGTTAAGTGCCTGTACTGAAGATACTATTGAGCAAGAAACCGAGGTTTCCGTAAATCCTGAAGCAATAGAAGAATTAGAAGAGGATTCCCAATTAATCACTAAATATTTTTTAGGCGATGCCGTTCAGGTACGATTAGAAGAAGATGGTACCTATAGTCTGGCGGGTACGGATACGCGCTTGTTTGAAGATCAACTTGCAGATTCTCCGGATGCCTATAACCCAAACCCCGTTCCAGGTGAGGAACTTACGGCCTTGGCTTTAGCAGGTGGCATTAGAAAATGGACGAACAATACTGTTTATTATGTAATAAATGGACTAAGTGCTTCTGTGCGCAGTGAGTTGGAAAAGTCATTTGCCGAGTGGTCTAACAAAACCAATGTAACTTTTAAAGAACGTACCAATCAATCTAATTATGTAACCATATCTTCATCAGGTTCTAATAGTAATTCTGGAGTAGCTACTTTGGGAATGTACAATTCTCGCGGTTATATTCAACTGGGTACTAGAGCTACTGCTGTTGTTATTATTCACGAATTGGGTCATACCTTGGGTTATATTCATGAGCAAAATAGATCAGATAGAGATAATCATATTATCATTAGAACAGAGAACATCCAATCTAATGCACAAGATCAGTTCTATAAGAGTAGTTCAGCTACATTGCTTACAGGTTCTTTTGATGTGAACTCCATTATGATGTATGGTAGTTACACGTTCAGTAAAAACGGAAGACCTACTATAACCGATCTTAACGGCAATACATTGCCACAGCGGCAAGCTCGTTTATCCACTCTGGATATTCAAGGTACTAATGCGGCATATCCTTCATCGGGTGGTGGTAATCCAGACCCGGAACCTGAGGATTTATGTGATTCTACCGCTAATTATTCATCAAGTAAGCGCTATAACGTAGGGGATTATGTGTTGTACTACGGTCGTCTCTACCAAAGGGATTTTACGCGTTGGAACTACATTAAAAATTGTAATTAAAACCAACCAGGGGTTAAGATAGGGTAGATTTACTGCCCAATACAAATTAAAAAGACCATCTATTTATGATGGTCTTTTTTTTACTTTGACAGGATGTAAAATTCCATGATATAAATCTTAAAAAATTATATATTTTATGGATTCTCATTTCCATATTGAATACTAGCTGAAACAAATGAGTTCTTAGTTGGTTTTTACGTCAATTTTGGAGAAGAAGAGTTTAAAGCTGCCATCTTCGTTCTGATGCATTTTTGCAATTTTGAGTCCGCCTACTTCTGTATAATCTTCCCAAGTGGTGGTCATTGATGGTTCTTCTTGATTTCCTTTTCTAAAAACCCATTCTCTAACAAGATAATCGTCACCAAAATAAAAGTCATAAGCATCACCTGGCGTGTAACCACCTTCTTGAGTGTAAACCACAGTTAGTTTCTGCATTTCTTTTTTGCTGATAGGAGCTTCTGCTTGTGGAGTAAGTTTATGGGTGCTTCCATTTTTATCCCATAGAATATTAATAGGGGCAATTAGCCAATATTTATCATTTATAAAACCGCCATTGGTTTTGTAGGCAGTACTATCCATATCTTTCCTGCTGTATACCAAAGTGTCGTTTGCAGAAATAGCGGTTACTAGGTTGGCTTTAGGTTTCCAAATCCATGTGCGTTCAAAGTGCGAGGTATCTCTATCCACGTTGAAAGTAAATTTAAGTTCTTCTACCTTGTTCCAATTTTCGTAGCCGTTAGCGTAAGCTATCTTTTCAAGAATCGTTGGTTCTTTTTTAGGTTGAGGTGTTTCGGTTTTTTTGGTCTCTTTACAGCCAAGAATAAGAATTGTAAAAAGCAGGATTGCGGAAAAGTACTTTGCCATAGCTAATTTTTTTATAAAGATAAATGCTTTTGATGAAAGCGCGATACCGACCAAAAATCAATATATCTCAATTCATAAGAAAAATTAGATGTTGTTTTTAGAAGTAACGGGGAGATTTCATTGCTTTTAGTCCTCTATCAAACAACTCATAAATAAGAATAACCTCATGTGTACCACCTGAGTAAGGCCTAAAAGTAGATGTAGGCAAATCATACGCATACCCTATTCTAAAAGAATCGGAAATGGCATAATCCATTAGCACACCAAAACTGTCTGAATCATTGAAACGGTATGAAGCTCCAATCCAGAATTTCTCATAGAAAAGAAAATTTGCGGTTACATCATAAGATGCTGGTGCACCATTGGTATATTTTAATATGGCCGTTGGCTTAAATTTTGTTGTTTCACCTAAATCAAAAACATAGCCGCCAATAGCGTAGTAACTATTACGCTCAAGAGCTACAAACTCACCTTTGTTTAAATCGGTATTTAAAATACGTGGGGCAGAAGCGCCAACGTACCACTTGTTTGAACTTATGTAAATACCAACACCCATATTAGGGTTCCATTTGGTAAAACCATCAAAGAAAAAGGGATCGTTCTCATCTGGAGTTTCTAACTTGTAATTAGTGGCACCACCTTTAAGTCCCAACGCCATGTTTACTTCTCTACTTAGTGGTACGGTATACGACACATCTGCATAGATATAGTTCGTTTTCTCGTAACCTGATTTATCGTTTATGTAGGATAAACCAACTCCCAAATTACTAAAGCGTATTGGGGTATGAACAGATAATGTACTTGTTGTAGGATTACCTTCTATTCCTGCCCATTGGTTTCTATGTAAAGCCGTAGCGTTTAGCGTTTGTCTACTGCCTGCGTAAGCTGGGTTAATAGACATTGTATTATATACATATTGGGTAAATTGTGGTAATTGTTGTGCATTTGAGAAAAAGGCACAGCATATCGCCAGAATTACCAGGTAATTTCTAAATGCTGTCATGGTTGCCTTTTTAGTTTGATCCAATATAAATGTATCCGTTTACAGGTTGTACTTCATTAGTTCCAAATCCTATTATATAGTAATACGTTCCTGATGCAAGCATACCTGAGTTTCCTAACGAATTCTCCGGTGCAAATCCGCTCCAATCATTAGTATAATCGTTATTCTCATACACAATATTGCCCCAACGATTAAAAACTTTTAGATGGTAGGTATAATCACACCCTTCCAATCCGGTAATTTCAAAGCGGTCATTAATACCATCTCCATTGGCTGTAATCGTTTTTGAAACGATAAGGTTTTCCGCGTCACAAGGTAAATCTGCTTCCACAATAATAATCTGGGTATGAACCGTTTCATTACCATTGTTATCTACTGCAATCCATGTTCTTGTTATTTCGTACCCTGTACTACAATCCCTGTCGTTTGTTGCAGTTTCGCTAAAGGTTACTTCAGGGTCAGTATCACAATTATCAATAGCGGTTAATATATCTGCCTCAGGAACGGAATCGCAATCTACCGTAATGTTCTCTGGAAGTTCCTCAACAAATACAGGGGCTTCTTCATCCATTATGCATTCATCGGATATAACCGTAATAATCTGAGTATGGGTAAAAGTATTATTGGCATTGTCAGTTGCCGTCCAAGTTCTGGTTATTTCATATCCGGTCTCACAACTACGATCATTAGTTGCCGTTTCCGTAAAAGTAGTAACAGGATTGGGGTCACAATAATCAATAGCGGTCAGCGTAGCTGCATCTGGCACACCATTACATGGCACGGTAATATCACTTGGAAGGTTTTCTGCAAAAACAGGAGCTTGTACATCGGTAATATGAATTACTATGCTAGTTGGGTCTCCATTTCCAATACCACATTCATCAAAAGTGAATGAACTATTAGAGGTTTGCTGTGTCATATTAATTTCACCCATGTACATTGCTACGGTTTGAGATTCTGAGTTAAATTCACAAGCTGGAATACTTGAAAAATATGCATCATCTTTAACGCGTACAGAGTATTGAATTGTATATGGTGCGCTAGTAACATCTGTTAATCCATCGGCCACATTAAAAGTAAGTTCACGTGTTACAGTGTCAAAATTGTATGTGATTTCGCTTGGTAGAGGCTCAACACCTATAAAATCCATTTCTTCTGGAACACTAGTAGTAAATGATAAATCTCTAATATTGTCGTTTCCGGTATTGGCAACATCCAAATATATCTGAACAGTTTCTCCGGTACGCGGATTCTCGTCTGAAGGCGTAGCGTATAAATCCAAGGTGTTCAATGAAGGTTCGTAAACCTCTACGGCCATTCCAAGAAGGTAAAGACCGTATACTTCTTGATCAGAGGTCATACGTACCGTTGCCGAGGTTTGGTTATTGGTCATTAATGAGTTTCCTGAATTATATAAATCAAATAAACTGGCATCAAACCCCAAGGTATTTGAACTGGCAGGAGTACGGTCTAAAAAATCAGAACCGTGTGTGGTAATAGAACTATTGAAAAAGTTATTTGCGGGTCTCATTGCCGTAGTTAGAGGTTCCCATGAACCTGAAGTATCCATCATAAGTAACTGATCACGGGAAATACCTCTGTCTCCTTCTAAAGAACCAATTACCATATTAGCTTTTACTTCGCCATTCGGGACGGTTTGAAATCCATCAAAAGTAACATCAAAATTATTATCGTCTCTGGTAATATGAGCGTACCCGTCAAAAAGAGTAATGTTCTTTTGTGGTAAAAGGGGGCTTTGCCATACTACAACAATTTGCCATCCACCAGAAGTACCGGTTCTTCCTCCGGCATGAGAAAGTAACTGTCCTTCCGTAGCCTTAACGTTTGCTACTTGATAAGTTCCAAAAGGATCACTTAGCCCCTGTACCCAACTGGTAATATCTTTAACACAGATATACGGGTCATTCACAAAATGGTCATCTCTACCGCGGTAAATAACTTCATCCGCAGTTAGTGTTGCCTCATAAGTACTAGATCCGGGCAACATTAGTTTTATATCGTTATAATTCCAAGAAGGTTCAACACCTCCATTTCCGGCAATAATAGTACCGGACCCATTTACCTCGTATTCCTTATCGGCCGCTGCCCAATAAAGAAAAACACGTTCAATAGTCAAACAAGAGCTTCCAGGTGAAGGGTTAGCCAAGTTTGCGCTACTGGAGTTAAAAGTAGTGGGGTCACTATCTATATCTACAAATACATTGTCTGAAAAATCGTGATTACTACCATTACCATTATAACTGTTGGTAGCATGTCTAGACAGAACATTGTTGGCGATCATAGTAAAATCACCTGTGATAGTTTCTGAATACCTTGGAGTAAATCCTTTTTGTAGCTGTGCACTGGTTGTATTAAAAGCCAAAAGGAATAAAAGGAACCCAAAGGTTCTCGTTAAATTTTTAAGGGGTATAGGTTTCTTCATAATTATAGGTGTGTCTATCAATTTAAGTTGATGTACATATAATCAGAAGCTACAATACGGTCTTTACCTGTAAAGTTTTGTAATGGTGTAATTAAGGTCAAGTTCAATTTGTAGCAACTAGGTTATTTGGGATAAAAAAGTGCTGTAATTTTATAGCATATATTTATTGCATTCACTACAAAGTTCGCTTAAAGTCTTGTTATTTAGTAGAGTAACCGTTGAATGAACGTTTTATTCGCCAGCGGCTATTATCTATAGACGAGTGGTTCGTAAATATCGATGAGCATATTTGGACTGCTTCGGACAGGTCGTCAAAAAGAACGATAAAAGGTAATTATATTGATATTGGATATACACTGTTATGGTACAGATAAATTGTTTAATTTTGATATGTATAAACAATAGGAAATGAGTGCTAAAAAAGGAAAAGTTCAAGAAGCGATAGACGAAAAATTGTTAGAAGAAAGAAAAGTCTTCTTATGGGGCATGGTAGATGATGATTCTGCCAAGCACGTAATTGATCGTTTGTTGTATTTAGATATGCAGAATAATAAAGAGATTCAATTATATATTAATAGTCCAGGTGGTTATGTTACTTCTGGTTTTGCAATGTATGATATCATAAAATCGCTAAAAAGCCCTGTTTCTACAATTTGTACAGGTCTTGCAGCTTCTATGGGTTCAATTTTGCTTTCTGTTGGAAAAAAAGGTAGAAGATTTATTCAGCCACATGCACAGGTAATGATTCATCAGCCAAGTGGGGGAGCAAGAGGTCAGGCTTCGAATATTGAAATTCAAGCTAAAGAAATAATCAAGACCAAAGAATTAAGCGCTCGTATTTTAGCGGATAATTGTGGTCAAGATTATGAAAAAGTATTGAAAGATTTTGATAGGGATTATTGGATGAATGCGGAAGAATCCATTGCATATGGTATTGTAGATGGTATTCTGGAATAGAAACTCTATTCTAATAACAAATAAAAAAGACCTTCGTAATTAGAAATTATGAAGGTCTTTTTTTGGATATATATATAGACGCTCTCGCGGAATTTTCATATTATTTACGTTTCAACAATTATCTAGGGACGTTCTGTTTTCGTTAAAAAAATATTAAACTAAAATTGGTCCGGATTGCTTATTATTTCATTTGCTCTTTCTTTCAATGCTTTCAGTTCTTCCGATGGTTTTTTGTTTAAAAGGCTCATCATCATGGCCATGCGGTTATTGGAGCTAAAGTATTGGCGTTTTTCATCAAGAAAATTCCAATATAGCGCGTTAAAAGGGCAGGCTTTGTCCCCCAGTTTTTTAGTGTGGGAGTAGTGACAGCTGCTGCAATAATTACTCATTTTGTTAATATAATTGGCGCTGCTTACATAGGGTTTTGTGGCAACAAGACCTCCATCTGCAAACTGGCTCATACCACGGGTATTGGTAATTTCTACCCATTCAATAGCATCTATGTAAATACCTAGGTACCATTCGTCTACTTCCTTGGGATCGGTCATATTTAAAAGGGCAAAATTTCCGGTAATCATTAAACGTTGTATATGGTGCGCGTAGGCCTCATTAAGACTTTGGTCTATGGCATGATGTAAACAATTCATTTTGGTTTTACCTGTCCAAAAGAAGTTAGGTAGGGAGTTGCTATTGTTAAGCTTGTTATGATTTGCATATAGGGGCATTTCTTTCCAATACATACCACGCATATATTCCCGCCATCCTAGTATCTGCCTAACGAAACCTTCTACTTGAGAAATTTGAATGGAATCTGTGTTATTGCGATAATGGGCTATGACGCTATCCACTACCTCTTTGGGAGCTATCATCTTGCTGTTCATGGCAAAAGATAAGCGAGAGTGAAATAGAAATTTTTCTTCGGTATGAAGAGCATCTTGGTAATCACCAAAATGCATTAAAAGATTTTCACAGAAGTAGGACAATACAGAAAGTGATTCTTTTCTGGAGCAAGGCCAATTAAAGTCGTTTGGCTCTATATGTCCAAAAGTCTTTGCGCCGCTATTTTTGATTTCTTCGATTACTGCTGAAACGTTACGTTCAAATTTTTTTATTTCTGGAATAATAGGCTGCCCTTTCCATTTCTTACGATTGCTATGGTCATAGTTCCATTTGCCCCCTTCTGGTTGGTCTCCGGTGGTTAATATATGGTGCTTCTTACGCATCATCCGGTAGAAACTTTCCATGATAAGTTGTTTCTTTCCGGAGAAAAAATTCTTTAATTCAAAGCGGGTGGTGTAAAAATGTTCGGTATCCGCAATCTCATAATCGCAATTCAGTTCTTCGCAAATCTGCTTTAGTTGTTGGTCCAGTCTATATTCATCAGGCAATTGGTATTCAAATTTTTGGGAACCTGTTGCTTTAAGGTGGCGCTTAATGATAGCTTTTAAATCCTGTGGGTTTGTATCATCCGATATTTTTAAGTAAATACATTGGTGTCCTTTTGATGTTAGTATTTCAGAAAAATTACGCATAGAAATAAAAAAGGCGACTACCTTCTGGATATGGTGTTTTACGTAATCTGTTTCTTGGCGCATTTCTGCCATTATGTAAATTATATTATCGTCTACGGTTTGAAACCATGAGTGATTTTCATTTAGTTGATCGCCTAATATTAATCGTAATGTTTTCATTTTTCCTATTCTGTTTTTATAATAGTAAGCATTAGAACAACGTTGGTTGTAACCATAAATTTTGAAATTTCCCTTGGGGGTCATACACCGTTGCTTGTCTGCTAGGATTAAATTTTCTGTTTCTTGGGTCGTTTCCTACTCCGCTGGTATACATCCAATTACACCAATTACTGTGAACGTCATAATCAATAAGCATACTTTCAAAATAGGAAGCACCTATGCGCCAATCTTGTTTTAATTCTTTTGACCAAAAGCTAGCTACATTTTGCCTTCCTCTATTGCTCATCCAACCTGTTAAGGCTAATTCTTTCAGATTCGCGTTTATAAATGAAGATGTTGTACGCCCTTCAATCCACATTTTTAAGGTTTCCTTAGAATTTTCCCATTGGTAAGATTCATTAGAAATACCCTTTATTTGAAAAATTTTATTCTTGTGTTTTAGTGAAACGAACTTGAAAAAATCTCTCCACAATAGTTCAAAAAACAACCAATAGGTACTTTCGTTTTTGACGATTTCTTTTTCAAATTGTTTTATCTGCCAATATATGGTTCGTGGTGATATACTCCCGTTAGCTAACCATGCAGAAAATTTTGAACTATAATCCGTTCCGATAAGTCCGTTACGCGTTTTCTTATAAACCGATAATCTTTTAGTTTTCCATAGGTATTCATCTACTCTTGCTAACGCCTGTAGTTCTCCTCCCTTCCAAGGAAAAGCACTCCTGTAATCTAATTGAAAGTAATCTAGACCAAAGTCCGTAAGTTCAACCACGTTTGTGTCATTTTTTACCAGGTTATCTTTTGGTAAAGGTTCTGGAATGGGAATGAGCGGTCTAATTTTTAGATGTGCTTCACAAGCTTTTCTGAAATTGGTGAAAACTTCGGGAATTTGTTTAAAATCATTGTAAGGAATGTCTTCAGGATGTATTAAAAACTGGTTGTACGAGCTTTTAAATGTAACATCTTTTGAAGATGCTGAAATGACTGAGTCGGCCACGGTTTTTTCTTCTGAAGTCCACTCCTTCTGAAGGTATACTTTATTAATATTGTATTGCGAAATGAGCTTTGGAATAATATTTTCGGGCTTATCATGATAAATTAATAACGAAATATTTAGTTGGCCTAAACTTTGCTTTAATTCGGTAACGGTTTCAATTAAAAATTGGGCTCTGTACTGAGATGTTTTTTTAAAACCAAACCGAAGGTCACTAAATTGGCGTGGGTCAAAACAGTAGATAGCCAATACTTTACCACCATTGCAAGCTTGCTGCAATGCTAAATTATCCGCCACTCTTAAATCGTTTCTAAACCAGATTAAATTCATTTTTAGAAATGTTATTCATGAGTATTAAAATCTCACTTGGATTTACGGCACTTATCACTACAATACTTTACAGACTCCCAATTGCGTTCCCATTTTTTGCGCCAGGTAAAGGGTCTCTTGCAAACTGTACATATTTTGGTGGGAAGATTCACTTTCTTATGACTCATTCCAGAGTGAATTTATATTTTCATCCGGTTTTGCATAGCTTAAACGGTCAATGATTTTTGGTAAAGCATAACCATCCAACCCAACTGATGACATCGTATCTACATCATCTAATTTTACCCAACCGTCTTCGGCTACGATATCACTATTAAGATAGATATGTTTAATTGCCCCAATTATAAGTAAGCATCCGTTTTCTTCAATTTTGTATTCGCTTACGTATTCACACCCAAGTTTAATAGCGCTTTCTTTTACATAGGGGGCATCAAAATCATCTAGGTATTCTTCGGTTAGATTGGTTTTGTCAAACTCGGATATTTTTTCATCATATTTTGCCGAGGTATGATGTGCTTTTTCAAAAATATGTTTGTTTACTTGATTTACAGTAAATAAATTATGTTCGCGAATGTTCCGATAGGTATGTCTAGGCACTGTTAAAGGGCGAGAAATAAATCCTAACATAGCTGGGTTGCTACCAATGTGAACTACTGAATTAAAAATTGCTAGATTTGTATTGCCCTGATTAGATTTAGTAGCTAAAAGGTTTACAGATTTATAACCCGTACAGCTATTTATTAAATTGGCGCGATAACGAGATGGTAATTTCTCTAGGTCCGTTGATTTGTAATGAAACATTTTGTTTATTTTGTTTCACTAAATTAAATAATTATTAAACATTATTTCTTTACTCTGTGTATTTGGATCAATTTTTGAAAGTATAACGACACTTTTAATTTTGATATCTTACTTTCGGGCTTAAGAAAGCTTCTCAGCGAAAAATATATGAAACAATCTTCCAAGAATATAGCCATTATAGGTTCAGGCCTTGTGGGCTCATTATTGGCCATTTATCTCAAAAAAATGGGCCATACCATAACAGTTTTTGATAGAAGACCTGATATCCGGAATATAAAATTCTCAGGACGATCCATTAATCTGGCTATGAGTAATAGAGGTTGGCAGTCATTGGCCGAAGTTGGTATAGCCGATGAAATCAAGAAAATAGCCATTCCTTTGGATAAGCGCGCCATGCACGTAATAGATAAGCCCATTTATTTTCAGAAGTATGGTAAGGAGGGCGAGGCTATATGGTCTATTTCTAGAGGTGTATTAAATAAAAGGATGATTGACTTAGCAGAGGAGGCTGGAGTTGAGTTTCGTTTTGACGAAAAAGTGTGGAACGTAAATCTTCCTGAAGCAACTTTATTTACGGGCGATACAGAAAAAGGGGAGTGGAAGGAGTATAATTACGATATTATTTTTGGGTGTGATGGCGCGTTTTCACGTGTACGTCATAAAATGCAGCGCCGTAGCCGTTTTGATTATTCTCAGAATTTTATAGATGTTGGTTACAAGGAACTTTCCATTCCGGCCAATGAGGATGGAAGTCATAAGTTAGATAAGAATTCTTTTCATATTTGGCCGCGAGGTAAGTTCATGTTAATAGCTATGCCCAATATAGATGGTAGTTTTACATGTACATTGTTTATGCCATTTGAAGGTGAAACTTCTTTTGATAGTATTCAGACCAAAGAACAGGCAAAAGTCTTTTTCAAGACTTATTTTCCCAATGTCAGAAAGGAAATTGAGAACCTAACGGGAGACTTCTTTAAAAACCCAACAAGTGCCATGGTCACGATGAAGTGTTATCCTTGGACCTACTGGGATAAAGTTGCTTTAGTGGGAGATTCGGCGCATGCCATAGTTCCGTTTTACGGACAAGGTATGAATGCAGGTTTTGAAGATATTTTTGTTTTAAAGCAAAAGATTCAAAAATACGGTGATGATTGGGAGGCTGTTTTTAAAGCATACCAAGAAGAACGAAAACCTAATGCCGATGCCATTGCAGAACTTAGCTATAGAAATTTTGTTGAAATGAGTAGCAAGACCGCAGACCCAAAATTTTTGTTACAGAAAAAAATTGAAAAGTATTTTGCTAGTCTGCATCCAGATAAATGGATTCCAGCCTATTCTAGGGTTACTTTCTCCAATAGACCTTATGCAGAGGCGCTTGCTCTTGGGGATGCACAGGAAAAAATCATGCAAGAGGTGATGCTAATACCCAATATTGAAGAAAAATGGGATAGTAAAGAGGTTGAACAGAAAATTCTAAGTTTAATTTAGCGTTCCTTATCGTGTTGTTCCGCTTGGCGCATGGGCATACCATCAATTTTGGTAAAGATGGCCTCAGGAGCCACCGGATAGGCTTTTTTTGCTTTAATAAAACCATCCTTACCAATTAATAGAAGGCCTTTAAATCCAGAAGACAGATTTAACTGTTTATATACAGCTCCTGGGTTTAGATTTGCTTTGCTACCGTCTTGATTATAAATATGAGTCGGGTTTATTACAAAAATCATCAAATCTCGTTCGGTAAGTTCTTTTTGTTGCTCTGTAAAAGCAGTTAGGTTGGTTTTGAGAATTTTGTTGTCGGTATTTTCAGCAACGAATATTAGGAGTCTGTTCTTCCATTTATAGTCCTGTAAGTCTTGTCCTGTCATATGGGAAGAAGTTATAAAACCTAAAATCAGTAGGGTATATCTTAAGAGTCTCATTAGCATTGGTTTTCAATTCTTAAGATACTAAAAAAGCCACCTACTTAGTAGTAGATGGCTTTGATTTAATTTGGTAATTAGATATTACATTTTAGTGAACATCTTACCCATTTTTTCTTGTTCTTCTTCGGCAAGAACAGGATCTACTAGTATTCTGCCACTATGCTCGTCGGTAATGATTTTCTTGCGGGAAGCAATTTCAACCTGTACCTGAGGAGGAATAGTAAAGAAGGAACCGCCCGATGCACCTCTTTCGATAGGAACAACAGCTAATCCGTTTTTCACGTTGTTACGGATACGAGTATATGCCTTAACTAGACGTTCCTCTATTTCGCTTTGGTATTTTTCGGACTGGGCTATAAGTGCCTTCTCTTCTTTTTCGGTTTCTGCCAAAATAGCGTCAAGCTCACTTTTCTTATGCTTCAAATGGGACTCGCGCTCAGAAAGACGTTCTTTCGTTTCAGAAATAACTGATTTTTTCTGCTCAATTTGTGCTTTGAATTCTTTAATGTTCTTGTCGGCTAATTGAATTTCAAGCTCTTGAAATTCAAGTTCTTTGCTGATAGAGTTGAATTCTCTGCTGTTGCGAACGTTCTTTTGTTGTTCTGTGTACTTCTTTATAAGTGCTTTAGCCTCATCAATAAGATTCTTCTTTGCACCAATCTCAAAATTGATGGTCTCAACATCTGTCTTCAACTTATCCAATCTTGTTTTAAGACCAAGAACGTCATCTTCTAAATCTTCTACTTCTAAAGGAAGTTCGCCTCGTACATTACGTATTTCATCTACTCTAGAATCAATCAATTGCAAGTCGTACAATGCCCTTAATTTTTCCTCTACCGTTGCTTCTGATTTTTTTGCCATATACTTTATAAATACTTGATGGGATTGGTTTTACTTTCCGATAAACGGATTGCAAAATTAGGGATTTTTTTTGTAAGATAGTCAACTAAAAGGTTTTTTGTAAACTGCTCGCTTTCATAGTGTCCGATATCGGCAATTATCATTTTACCTTCCGCTTTGTAAAACTCGTGGTATTTTATGTCTGATGTAATCAAAACATCAGCTCCTGAAGCCATTGCTGCTTCTATAGCAAAGGCTCCGCTACCTCCTAAGACAGCAACTTTCATAATTTTTTTGCCTAATAGTTTCGAATGTCTTATACCTTCTGAACCCATTTTTTTCTTTACCTCGTTCAGAAAATTAATTTCATCAATCGGATTTTGAAGTCTACCTACCATACCCATGCCAATATTTTGATCGGTATTTTCCAAAGTAATCACCTCATAAGCTACTTCTTCATAGGGGTGGGATGAAAAGAGAACTTTCATTATTTTGGCTTGATAAGCTTTAGAAAAAGTAACGCTTAGCTGAGTTTCTTCTTCATAATGGGTTTTTCCAATTTCTCCCATAGTTGGATTGGCGTTTTCACCCGCCTTATAACTTCCTTTTCCGTTGGTGTTAAAACTGCAGTTACTATAATTACCAATATTTCCCGCGCCTGCGTCAAAAAGAGCATCTCTAAGGGCGTCAGCATCTTTTATGGGTACGTAGGTGGTTAATTTTTTAATTGATTCTTTTTGGGGAATAAGTATCTGCGGATTTTTAATCCCCAATACGTCACAGATTTTTCCATTTACACCTTGGGTGACGTTATCTAAAGCAGTATGCATGCTGTAAATTGCGATATCGTTTTTTATCGCTTTTATAACTACACGCTCTACATAGGATTTACCGGTAAGTTTCTTAAGTCCCCCAAAGATAATAGGATGAAAGCTAACGATTAGGTTGCATTTGTTTTCTATAGCTTCATCAACAACATTCTCTAGCGTATCTAGAGTAACTAGTATTCCAGTAACTTTAGTACTGGGATTACCAACCAACAGCCCAACATTGTCAAAGCTTTCCGCATAGGATAAAGGGGCTAAATCTTCTAGTATATCTGTAACTTCTTTTACGGTCATACGTATTTTTATGAGGTCTAAAGATAAAATATTATAATTTCGCCTTTGTGCAAGTACTCAGAAAAATATTATTTCCCGTTTCATTACTATATGCTTTGGTCGTTTACCTTAGGAACTATTTCTATGATAAAGGAATTTTTAGTTCCACAAGTTTCAAAACGCCTACTATCTGTATTGGTAATCTAAGCGCAGGTGGTACGGGTAAGACGCCTATGGTGGAGTTATTGGTGGGTTTGCTTAAGGAGGATTTTAAAGTTGCGGTATTGAGTAGGGGGTATAGGAGGAAATCAAAAGGTTTTGTTTTGGCAGATGAAAATGCAACCGTCAAAACCCTTGGTGATGAGCCTTTTCAAATTTTTTCTAAATACCCTGATATTTCACTAGCAGTTGATGCGGACAGAAGAAATGGTATAAGATTACTAGAGAAGAATATTAACCCCAGAGTTATTCTGTTAGATGATGCATACCAACATCGCAAGGTAAACTGTGACTTCTCTATTCTTTTAACTTCATTTGGCGATCTTTATGTTGATGACTGGTACCTGCCAACGGGCAATTTAAGGGATAGTAAGAAAGAGGCAGGTAGAGCACAGGTTATTGCGGTAACAAAATGTCCTAAAGATTTAAGTCTAAAGGAACGGAAAGCAATTATTGCGAAGCTTAAACCAAAGTCTCATCAGCAAGTGTTGTTCTCTTATCTTGCTTATAATGATAACTTGCAAACAATTAATTCATCTCTCTCATTAGTTGATTTAAAGTCGAGAAATGTAACTCTTGTAACTGGTATTGCTAATCCTAAACCACTGGTGGATTACTTAAAAACCAAAGGACTCAAATTTGAACATCTAAAATTTAAGGATCATCATAATTTTAGTGATTCAGAACTTTCGGTTCTACGAGAAAAGGAATGTATACTTACTACGGAAAAGGATTTCGTACGGTTAAAGCATGAAGTAAAAGACATCTTATTTATACCCGTAAAACATCAATTTTTAGAAGAAGGCGAATCCCTGTTAAAAGTTAGATTACAAGAATTTATGAAGTAGCATTCTTAAGTTTTTTCTTGTTGAAGATATTTTCTCCTATTTTTTGATAGAACACCTCTGGTTTAAAAGGTTTGGTAACCACGTCATTACATCCGGCAGCATAGAAGCTTTCCAAACTATCGTCCAAAGAAATAGCGGTAAGCGCTATAATAGGCGTAACAATATCAAATTTGCGAATTTCAATCGTAGCTTCTTCACCACCAATACCTGGCATATGAATATCCATTAATATGGCATCATAATAGTTCTCACGGGCCATATCAATTGCTTCGCCACCATTGTTGGCGATGTCGCTGGTAATTTCTTTTTTGGTGAGCATTTTCTTGGTGATGACCTGGTTGATTTTGTTGTCCTCAACAATTAAAATATTCAAACCTTTAAAGTTGTACTCCTCTGGAGTTACCTCAAACGGAATATCGTCAACAATACTATCCTTACATTTCATTTCCAACTGAAAGAAGAAGGTACTACCAACACCTAATTCACTCTCTAGTTCTATTCTACTTTCAAAAAGCCCCAATAAACTTTTAACAATGGTAAGACCAAGGCCTGTACCGCCATATTCTCTATTAATTTGGATGGAACCTTGTTCAAAACCATCAAAGATGTTCTGTTGTTGCTCTTTGGCAATACCAATACCATTATCTTTCACTTCAAAATAAAGAGTAACGTCTTCATCTTCTTTTTTCATGACTTTGGCGGTAACCTTAACTTCTCCTCCCTTAGTAAATTTCAGAGCGTTACCAACTAGATTCAAGAATATCTGGGAAAGTTTTAATGGGTCGCTCATTAAGTGATATGGAATATTCCTATCATAATCCAAAACGAGTGTTGTGTTATTGCCTTGAGCACTTTGCTTAAGTGAATCAATAACTTCCTGAAGTACTTTTTTAAGATTGAATTCTACATTCAACGGTTCCAGTTTATCGGCGTCGATCTTATTGATTTGTAGAATGTCGTTTATGAAATTCAACAGGTAATCTCCTGAGAATTTTAGCGCTTTAAGGTGTTCTTTCTGACCTTTACTAGGGTTTTCTTCCAAAAGCAAATGAGTAAGACCTGTAACCGCATAAAGTGGAGTCCTAAGTTCGTGGCTAACTGTAGACAGGAAGTTGGTCTTAGCTTCCATGGCTGTTACCGCGGCGTCTCTGGCAGCTTTAAGTTCGTTGTTCTTTGTTTGTAAAAGATCGTTGGTTTTTAATTTTATCTGGTTATTCCTAAATAGAGAAACTGCCAATAAGGTAATAATGGTCAATAGGGCAGAGGTAAGTATTGCCGTAATATCAGATTTGTTTTTGGATTCGTTCAGTTCTTCAATTTTTTGTTCTTGGCGTTTTATTTCATCGCTCATAAAATCAAACTGAATTTTTTCCGCAGTTTTCGCTTCGGTCTTCATTTTTGCAATGTTGAAGAGTGAATCCCGAATATGCAATAGGTTACGGTTATTGGCTAGTGACTTATTGTATTCACCAAGTCTTTCGTAAACCGTGGTAAGCATTTCATTGGCTTCCCATATTTCTTTAAAAAATTTATTCTTTTTTGCCAGTTTCAATGCACTTTCGCCGTTTTCGGCACTTTGTTCTAAATCCTCTGTTTTAAGATGCAATTGTGCCAACCCTAAATGAGCCTTGGTAGCAAGGTAATCGCTCTCATAAATATCCGTATTGATAATTAACGAGTTGAAATTTTTGGCGGCACTTTCGTATTTTTCCAATTTTAGATAAATATTACCTTCTGCGAGTAAAATGTTATTGAAAAAATTACGGTCGTTGTTCAGTTGTTTAGCCTCGTTAAGCATAAAGATAGCCTGGAAGTTTTTCTCATCGTGGAAAAGTAAAATGGCTTCTATGTACTTCTGCATGGCATGGCCATAGGGGTATTCTATATCCTTTAGCAAAGCTTTAGCTCTGTCCCAATAAAAATAGGTGGTTTCTTCTTTTTTCAGTTTGAGATAGACCAGCGCAAATTTGTGATAACAATCTATAAGTGCTTTTACGTCCTGGTTTTCCTCAGCTACTTTAGAGGCTTTCTCTAAGGCTTCGAGAGCAAGATCGGTTTGGTCTCGGTTTCGAAAAGCACGTGCTTCTTCAAAATAAATGCGAACATCGCTATTTTCTAAAGCAAGTGTATCCTGGGCATGTGCGTTTTGAACAACCCAAATCAATATAAATATTGATAGAATTCTTTTTAATCCGATATGTGAAAAATCTAGATTCAAACGTAATTATTTCGTGACAACACTAATATAAGGTCTATAAGCCTACTGCTATAACCGGTTTCATTATCGTACCAACCGATAATCTTCACCATTTTACCGATGACCGAAGTCATCATAGAGTCAAACGTACAAGAGTAATAACTATTGTTTATGTCTATTGATACTATAGGGTCTTCTGTATATAAAAGTATGTTTTTAAGCTCATTATCGGATTTTTCCTTAAAAACTCTATTAATTTCAGCTATTGAAGTTTCTTTTTTAACATTAAAAGTAATATCTGTTAATGATCCATTGGGAACTGGAACCCGAATACCACAACCCCCGATTACATCACCCAAATGAGGAAAAATTTTAGTTAGAGCCTTTGCCGCTCCAGTTGTAGTAGGAACAATGGATTGAGACGCCGCTCGAGCTCTTCTCAAATCATGATGAGGTTGATCGTGTAAACTTTGGTCTGAAGTGTATGAATGTATTGTGGTGATATAAGCTTGTTCTATACCGCACAACTCATCAATTATCTTGATCATAGGGGCTGCATTATTGGTGGTACAGGATGCGTTTGAAATGATGTCATCATTCTCTTTTAGCGATGATTCATTTATTCCAAGCACAATCATCTTAATATCATCTTCTGCAGGGGGAGCGGATAAGATTACTTTTTTTGCTCCATTTTTCAAATGAGGTTCAAGGCTTTCCTTGGTTTTAAATTTCCCCGAACATTCCACAACAATATCAACATCATAGTTAGACCATATAATGTCATTTGGAGTTTTGTGATTGGTTAATGCAATTGGCTTATTGTCTACAAGAATCGTGTTGTCCCCATAGGAAATCTGATGGTTGAAAACCCCGTGAATACTATCATACTTCAGTAAGTGCGATAATGTTCTGGTGTCTGCCAAATCATTTATGGCAACTACATTTAGATTGGGTTGGGTGTCTAAAAGTCTAAAAAGAGTTCGACCTATTCGGCCAAATCCGTTAATGCCTATATTGATCTTTTTCATAAGATAGGTAGTGGCCAAAGAATAGAACTATCTAAAGCTATTTTTCATTTGCCAAAAAATGTTTTTAAACAGTTAAGTTAACTACAATAAAAAACGGTTAATGTATATGTTTGTGAGCCTTGTAGGAAGATCTTACCAATGCACCGCTTTCAACATGTCTAAAACCCATTTCTAGGCCAATTTCCTCATATTTTTTGAATTGCTCAGGAAGAATAAATTCTTTTACGGGCAAATGTTTTTTAGAGGGTTGCAGGTATTGTCCTATGGTAACCACATCTACGTTGGCATCTCGCAAATCTCTCATAGTCTCGATTACTTCTTCTTCGAGTTCACCAAGACCTAGCATAATACCGGATTTTGTACGGTTTACACCATTGGCCCGTAGGTAACGAAGAGCTTCAAGACTACGTTCATATTTGGCTTGAATACGCACTTCTCGAGTGAGTCTTTTTACAGTTTCCATATTATGGGAAACTACTTCCGGACCTACCTCTATAATACGGTCTAAATGTTTTTCTATTCCTTGAAAATCAGGAATTAATGTCTCTAAGGTAGTTTCAGGATTCATTCTGCGAATGGCCTTAACGGTTTCCGCCCAAATAATAGAGCCCATATCTTTAAGGTCATCTCTATCTACGGAGGTGATAACAGCGTGTTTAATACCCATAATCTTTATGGAACGCGCTACTTTTTCCGGTTCTGCCCAATCTACGGTATCCGGACGACCGGTCTGAACACCACAAAAACCACATGATCTTGTACAAACATTACCTAAAATCATGAAAGTGGCCGTTCCTTCTCCCCAGCATTCTCCCATATTTGGGCAACTACCTGAGGTGCATATGGTGTGAAGATCATATTTATCTACCAATCCTCTAAGCTGCGTGTACTTTTTACCAGTAGGAAGCTTCACTCTAAGCCATTTTGGCTTTCCTTTTGGAGGGTGGACGTTATCTAAGGTGTTTGTGCTCATAATTTGATGCAATTTTGTACAAATATACGATTTAGCGAAGCAGCACCGATGTTAAAGGGCTGTTTTTGCTTTGATGCAATTTGTCCTTTTTGTGGAATTTTTGATAATTTCAGATTAAAAAAGAATCAAATATGGGATTTACTAGGGAGCGTTATTTTCTTCTAATGACTTCGGCCAAAAGCTTTTTGGCTCTCAATAGTTTAACCTTTACATTGTTAATAGGTTCATTAAGTTCTTGAGCTATGTCAGCATAACTTAATTCCTTAAAGTATCTGAGATTAATAACTTCTTGGTAATGTGGCTTCAGCTTTTTTATATGCATTAAAAGAGTAGCCAAGTTTTGCTCTCTAATTAATTGGTCTTCTGCAGATAAGGAATCATCAAGTACTTTTTTCACTACATCATGGCTGGCATTGGTCTCTAGATTCTTTTTACGTTTCCGAATCAAATCTATATGAATGTTTTTGGAGATCGTAATGAGCCATGTCTTGAACTCGTAATCCGCATTATAGGTGCTCAGTTTGTCAAATGCCTTTGAAAATGTCTGTACCGTTATATCTTCTGCATCATTCTCGTTCTCCGTACGTTTTAGCTGAAAACCATAAACTCCATTCCAAAACGTATCTAAAAGTGTGCTGTAGGCTATTTGACTGCCAGCAAGGGCTTTTTGAATAGTGATTTGGATATTGTCATCGGCTTTTGCCAAAAGAAAATAGTTTGAAAATGAAAATTCTGATTTGAGCTTTGGAGATTAAAGTTACGCTTCGTTTCTACAATCTTGTTCGCTTGGTAATTTACCGCACATGCCACAGGCTTGTCCGTCCTGATTTAAGTACGGACTTTGGCTAGCACAAGTGCCTGCAAATTTTCCGTCTTTTTTAGCCCAGATTTTAATGGCTATTCCCGCAAATCCCAATGCTAGTAACCCGATGGTCAATAAAAGGAGTTTCATAAAGATTATTTTGCCACAAAGATATAAAATTAAGCCCCGAAATGGAAGTTTCGGGGCTTAATGATATCTTAAATAAAATGATTGCTTAGTATGCTATATTCGCGACTATATTTTCAACAGTGGGACTTGGATTGCCTCCTTGTGGTTCAATAGTAATATAACTAACGGCATCATCTGCATATGGCAAAGCCAAAAGTTTTTCTTGACTGCTAGCTTCCTTTATAATACCTAGGTTTAACATTTCGCCATTTACCTCGGTCCACATCTGGTAACATTGGTCTTTTGGCAAATGTGGAAGTTTGCTAACATTAATATAAGAAAGCCTTTTAACAGGGTTTATATAGGCAACAGCCTTGAGTTCCTGTGCTTTCTTGTTTCCTTTAACGGTATACTTTTTCGTTTCAGGATTCTGAAGAACGATAAATTGATTTCTAACGTCTTCTAACTGCGCGCGCATTGTTTCTTCTAAATCGTCTATTTTATTGTTAACGATAGAATTCTCTTCTTGTAGACTTTGGTTCTTATCCCAAAAGAAATAGGATGCACCTGCAGAAATTAATACGGCAAAACTAGCAGCAACTGCCATGCGGTAAAAATTTCTTTTAAAGTTAGATTCTTTGTTAATGCTGTTAAGAATTCTTTCTTTAAGGGCTTCAGGAGCTTTAACGGCATGCATTTTAGCATACGTTTCTAAATTGTCCTGCAATTCTTCGTAAGTCTCACGTACCTTTGGGTACATGGATAGGTAGCGTTCTACTTGTAATGTTTCCTCGGGAGAGGTGGCACCTAATAGATAGCTTTCCAGTAGATCGGAGTCTAAAAATGTTTTTATTTTTTCTTTCATGTTATTAGGATATCAGGTTTAATGATAACACCAACAGTAATGTAGGGCCGTAAATTTTCTTGAGTTCCCTGAGTCCAATTTTCAATCTAGATTTAATAGTTCCCAGCGGAATATTAAGCTCATCGCTAGCTTCCTGTTGTGTCATTCCCTCAAAAAACAAGGCGTCCAACACAATTTGGTATTTGGTCTCTATTTTCTCTAAATTCTCACGGACGTCCATAAACTCTGGTCTTGTACTGTTGACGCCTAAATTATATACGTCTGAAACATCAATTTGGATTTCCTTATCGCTTTTTGTATTTACACTTCTTAATTTATCTATAGCAGTGTTACGTGTAATACGGAATAACCACGTAAAAAGTTTTGCTTTAGACGAATCATACGAATCAGATTTTTTCCAGATTTTTATAAAACTTTCCTGTAAGACATCCTGTGCCAATTCCTCATTGCGTACTACTTTATTGGCTACCCCCAAAAGCGTATCGCCATAATGTTCATATAGGAGAGAAATGGCTTTTTCATCTCTTTCTTGAAGCAGTTCTACAATGTGTTTTTCAAGTAGTGTACTCATATTTTGGTTCCGGCCATAAAAAAAATGAATGTTTGGGCATCCAATTTAAATGTTAATACCGTATATGTTTAAACGCTAATTTATAAAATTGATTTTTATATAGGCGTTTTAAAAATATTAATAATATAAATGTGCACTTGGTAACTGCACATTTAATTTTTGGTTAGTTTGGTTTGGTATAGCCCCCGAGATTCTTCTTTGGGGGTTATTTATTTTATGATGTTTACCTCCGGTAATATACTAATACCGAATTTTTTATCCACTTCATCAATGATTCTATATGCCAAGTTTAATATTTGCTGGCCTGTAGCTTCACCATGGTTTACAAGCACTAATGCTTGATTTTCGTGAATCCCTGCGTCACCGAATCTCTTGCCTTTGAAACCACATTGTTCAATTAGCCAACCTGCTGGTATTTTATAGCTTTCATCTGTAATTTTATAAGATGGAGCTTCGGGGTGGAGTGCAATGAACTTTGTGTAGTCTTCTAGGCTTATGATCGGGTTTTTGAAAAAACTCCCGCTATTGCCCAAAACTGCGGGGTCTGGCAATTTACTTTGCCTAATTGCTATTACAGCATTTGAAATATCTTTTATGGTTGGGTCTAAAATCCCCATTTTCGTTAGTTCGGTTTCAATGGCGCCATATGAGGTGTTCTTCTTATGGTTGTTTTTGCTTAATTGAAATGTTACCGATGTAATAATGTATTTTCCCTTTCCTTCATTCTTAAAAAAAGAATCACGATAACCAAATTTACAATCTTCTTTTGAAAAAGTCTTTATGGTCTGTGTTTCCATATGCATTGCGTCACAAGAAACAAAATTGTCTTTTAATTCTACACCATAAGCGCCAATATTTTGAATTGGAGCTGTGCCTGTATTGCCTGGAATAAGTGACATGTTTTCTAGACCTCCAAAATTGTGGTCTAAGGTCCATAGCACCATTTGATGCCAGTTTTCGCCGGCCATTACCTTTAAGATAACCTTGTCATCACTTTCTTCAATGACTTCTTTTCCTTTTAGATTGATATGGAAAACCAAGGCATCAACATCATTGGTTATAAGCATATTACTGCCACCGCTTAATATGAATTTATTAGGATATCCATCCAATTGAAGCGCCTGTTTAAGATCTTTTAAACTATTGATTTCTATAAAGAACCGTGCCTTGGCATCAATTCCAAAAGTATTATAGGGCTTAAGGGATATATCTTTTTTGACCTCCATTAAGCTATATAACTTTTTAACGCTTCCTTTAGTATGTTAACGGCCCTTTTTAAGTTGTCCTTGTCCAAAACATAGGCAATCCTTATCTGGTTCTTCCCATAACCTTCCGAGGCATAAAACCCTGCGGCAGGTGCGACCATAACAGTTTCATTGTTCAATCTAAAATCTTCCAATAGCCACTGTGCAAAATCATCTGCATCTGTAATAGGTAATTCTGCAATACAGTAAAAGGCACCTTGGGGCCTACCAATTTTAATACCATCTATTTTTTCTAATTCTTCAATAAGTATATTTCTTCTGCCAACATATTCTTCTTTGACATCATCAAAATAACTTTGTGGTGTTTCCAAAGCGGCTTCGCTAGCAATTTGGGCATAAGTTGGCGGTGATAATCGTGCTTGTGCAAACTTTAAAGCCGTTTTAATAACCTCTCTGTTTTTTGTTACTAAACAACCAATACGAGCGCCACACATACTATATCTCTTGCTTACGGAGTCTACGATAATGGCATTTTCCTCTAATCCTTTTTCTTGTAGAATAGAGTAGTGCTCCTTACCATCATAAGTGAATTCTCTATATACTTCGTCCGCAATTAAGAATAGGTCATGCTTTTTAACGATGGCAGCTAGTTTCTTAATTTCTTCTTTGGTGTACAGGTAGCCCGTAGGGTTCCCTGGGTTACATATAAGTATAGCCTTTGTTCTTGGGGTAATCAACTTTTCGAATTCTTCAATGGCAGGAAGGGCAAAATTAGAATCGATGTGAGATATTACGGGAACAACTTTTACTCCTGTAGCGGTTGCAAAGCCGTTATAGTTCGCGTAAAACGGTTCTGGAATAATAATTTCATCACCATTATCTGCAATGCTGCCCATTGTAAAAGCAAGAGCTTCAGAACCACCGGTGGTTACAATTATATCTTTCCCTTCTACCAGAATATCGTTTTTAGCATAGTATGCGGCAAGTTTTTCGCGATATTCTTCGGAACCTTCGGTACGGCTGTAGGCTATAACGTCTAATGTGTTATTCTTTACTGCATCTAAGGCTACCTGGGGTGTTTTGATATCAGGTTGACCAATGTTTAGGTGAATTACTTTAACGCCTTTCTTCTTTGCTTCTTCAGCAAAAGGAACTAATTTTCTAATAGGCGATTCGGGCATAGAAAGCCCTTTTTGTGATACTAAAGGCATATAGGTGCTATTTTGCTGCAAAAATGAGGAAACCAAACGAGAAAACCATGCGAGATAAGGAAATCGTTTATTGGTCTTTTGTTAAAAAATCATATGTGTATCTTAAAATATCGTAGATTAAAGAGGATAATATGAAAAAAGTTGAAAAAGCTGCAACCACATATCATATTCTTTTTAATGTTACTTTCTTCATTGGTAACGGCACAGGGCTTCTATTTGCCTCAGGGGCAGAAAGTGCAAAAAATAAAATTTCAGTTCCTAAATAATCTTATGATAGTGCCTATTGACGTTAATGGCACAGAATTATCTTTTATACTTGATTCTGGGGTAAGTACGCCTATTTTGTTCAATATATCCGAAACCGATTCGGTACAGATCAACAATGTCTCGGAGGTTAGTATTAAAGGTTTTGGAAATGATGCGCCTATAAAAGCCCTGATTTCAAAAGGAAATCAATTTCGACTAAAAAATATAACGAATGAGAATCAGAAGCTTTTCATTGTAATGGATAAGAGTATTAATTTTTCTACCTCTTTGGGTATTCCCGTACACGGTATCATAGGGTATGACCTTTTTAGAGATTTTGTGGTGGACATCAACTACATCAAAAAAATCATCAAATTCAGAGATTCCAACAGTTATACATATAAAAAAAGTGAAAACAAGGAGGTTTTACCTCTATCAATAAGGGCTAAGAAGGCGTATTTAAATACTGGCCTTCAATTAAAGCAAGGCAAGGAGCTTCCTGTTCGCTTACTTTTGGATACCGGTAGTAGTGATGCGCTTTGGCTTTTTGAGAACGATTCAATAAATGTTCCGGATAAGCACTATGATGATTTTTTAGGTAAAGGTCTAAATGGAAATATATATGGAAAAAGAACAAAAGTAGACGGCCTGCGCATAGGGCGTTTTGTTTTAAAGGATGCAAAAGCGGCTTTTCCGGATAAAGAATCTATGCGTGCACTCAAGAATCTGGTGAGTCGTAACGGCAGTCTTGGTGGCTGTGTATTAAAACGTTTTCATGTGGTTTTTGATTACCGGCGTAACCGTATTGTACTGAGTAAGAATTCTAACTTCAATAAGCCTTTTAAATACAATTTATCCGGATTGGACCTCCAACATGATGGAATCCGTTACATAGCGGAAAGTATTGCTGATGAAAGGGGAGTGGTATATAATGATAAAAGAGAATTTGGTGATGTACAGGTACTTTTTGAAGATCAAACTAGACTTAGTGTGGCTCCGGAAATAATTGTATCCGCTATTAGGGCTGGAAGTCCTGCACACGAAGTGGGTCTAAAGGAGGGTGATGTTATATTGGCAGTGAACGGAAAAAAAATTCACAAATACAAACTTCAGGATATTTTGGAGATGATCAATGAAAAGGAAGGCAAACGTATTAAACTCTTAATTGAGCGCTACAATTCTGATTTGCTTTTTACGTTCGTTCTAAAAAATATGCTCAAATAAAAAGCCCCGATCGTTCGATCAGGGCTTTTTTGAATTTTATAGATAATGTTATTTGCCTTCAGCGGCCTTAACCTCACCTTTAATTTTTAGAACCTTAGTAGGTGTGTCTGCATTAGAGATAACGGTAATCGCTTTTCTAATAGGACCTACACGGTTAGTATCATATTTTACAGAAATCTCACCTGTTTTTCCCGGTAAAATTGGATCTTCGGGTTTTTTAGGAATTGTACAACCACAACTAGAGCTTACCTTACTGATAATAAGAGGTGCTTGCCCCGTATTCGTAAATTCAAAAACGCGAACACCATCGGCTCCTTTTTGGATTTCACCGTAATCCACGGTTTCAGATTTGAATTCAATTTTGGCCGCTTTGTCCTGTGCGGTTAGGGATAAGCCCATTAGGCCAACAAATAATACAAGTACTATTTTTTTCATTTTGTTAAATTTAGGGAATAATAAAGATAAATCTTTTCAGATGAACCTCCAAAATTCTTTTGTTATCTGTTAACGTTACTTATTTTTGTTTCGTATTTAAAATTCGGCAAAATTGCCATAAACTATATATAACGTAACTACTTATTTCGGTCTTTATTGTTACGACCGTCATTCCTTAGACAAAAACCGTTCCAAAAATATGGATATCCCTTCTAAATATGAGGCCTTAAAAGCTGAAAGCCACTGGTATGACTACTGGATGGAGCATGACTATTTTTCTTCTACGCCAGATGAAAGAGAGCCGTATACTATAGTAATTCCTCCTCCAAATGTTACTGGAGTACTTCATATGGGGCATATGCTTAATAATACCATACAAGATGTATTAATTAGAAGAGCGCGTCTAATGGGGAAAAATGCATGTTGGGTGCCTGGTATGGACCATGCTTCTATTGCCACTGAGGCCAAAGTTGTGGCTAAATTAAAATCAGAAGGTATTGATAAGGCTGATTTAAGTAGAGAAGAGTTTCTAAAACATGCGTGGGATTGGACGGATGAATACGGTGGTGCTATTCTTGGGCAACTTAAAAAATTAGGAGCATCCTGCGATTGGAAACGCACGAAGTTTACCATGGATGATGACATGTACCAATCTGTAATCAAGGTTTTTGTTGATTTATTCAATAAAGGTCTGATTTATAGAGGGCATCGTATGGTTAACTGGGATCCAGAAGCGCAGACCACACTTTCTGATGAAGAGGTCATCTATGAGGAAAAGCAAGGTCTTTTATATTACTTGTCTTACCCAATTGAAGGTTCTGATGAGCGTGTAACTATTGCTACAACAAGGCCTGAAACAATCTTAGGGGATACTGCTATTTGCATTAACCCTAATGATGAACGGTACCGCCATTTACGTGGTAAGAAAGTAGTGGTCCCTATTTCCGGAAGGGTAATACCTATCATAGAAGATGAATATGTAGATATTGAATTTGGAACAGGTTGTTTAAAAATAACTCCAGCTCATGATATTAACGATAAGGCATTAGGGGAAAAGCATAATCTTGAAACCATAGATATTTTCAATGCTAATGCTACTTTAAACTCATTTGGACTGCATTACGAAGGCAAGGACCGTTTTGTTGTCCGAAAAGAAATTACCAAGGAACTTGAAGAAAAAGGATTTTTGGTAAAGAAAGAGAACTACGTAAATAAAGTTGGTACTTCTGAACGTACTAAAGCGGTCATTGAGCCACGTTTGAGTGATCAATGGTTCTTAAAGATGGAAGATTTAGTAAAGCCTGCTATCAAGGCAGTACTTGAAACTGAAGAAGTAAAGTTCTTCCCAAAAAAATTCGAGAATACGTATCGCCATTGGATGGAGAATATTCGCGATTGGAATATTTCCCGTCAGCTGTGGTGGGGACAACAGATTCCCGCTTTCTATTTCGGTGACGGGCAAGAAGATTTTGTAGTTGCAGAAACTGCCGGAGAGGCCTTGAAATTGGCGCAAGAAAAGTCGGGGAATGCCAATTTGACAGAAGCTAACCTTAGGCAAGATGAAGATGCTTTGGATACTTGGTTTTCTTCGTGGTTATGGCCAATAAGTGTTTTTAACGGTATTTTGGAACCTGACAATGAAGAAGTAAACTATTATTATCCTACCAACGATTTGGTTACGGGTCCGGATATTATTTTCTTTTGGGTGGCCAGAATGATTATTTCCGGGTATGAATATCGTGATGAGCGTCCTTTTCAAAATGTATATTTTACTGGGTTGGTACGGGATAAGCAACGTAGAAAAATGTCTAAGTCGCTAGGAAATTCACCAGATGCACTTAAATTGATAGAGGATTACGGTGCAGATGGTGTTCGTGTTGGACTTTTATTAAGTTCTGCTGCGGGTAACGATCTAATGTTCGATGAAGATTTATGCCAACAAGGGAAGAACTTCGCCAATAAAATATGGAATGGTTTCCGACTGTTAAAAGGGTGGGAAATAGCAGATTTACCGCAACCTGAAGCGTCTAAACTAGGAATTGATTGGTATAAAGCCAAATTCAATAAAACCTTGGTTGAGATTGAAGACCATTTTAGTAAATACCGTATTTCGGATGCTTTAATGGCTATTTATAAATTGGTTTGGGATGATTATAGTTCCTGGTTGTTGGAGATTATAAAACCTGATTACCAAAAACCTATTGATAGGACTACTTACGAAGCGGTTATTTCTTTGTTTGAACAAAACTTGAAACTGTTACATCCGTTTATGCCCTTCTTAACAGAAGAGGTGTGGCAACACATTACGGAACGTACACCGGAAAATGCTTTGGTTGTTGCTGAATGGCCAAAAGTGGAGAAGGTAGACGAAGTACTTATTGACAGTTTTGATATTGCGGCTGAAGTTGTTTCTGGGGTTAGAAATATCCGAAAAGAAAAGAATATACCAATGAAGGAGAGTTTAGAGCTTATGGTTTTAAACGAAGGTGATTTGGCTAAAATTTGGGACGTAGTTATAGAAAAACTGACTAATATTTCTGAAGTATCTTATGTTGAGACCACGGTAGACGGCGCTTTGTCTTTTAGAGTAAAGAGTAATGAATACTTTGTGCCCATGAGTGGCGCAATAGATATTGAGGCAGAAATTAAAAAGATAGAAGAAGAATTGAAGTATACTAAAGGCTTTTTAAAATCCGTACAGAAGAAACTTTCCAATGAGCGTTTTGTTAATAATGCACCAGAAAAAGTGATAAGTATAGAGCGCCAAAAGCAAGCGGATGCTGAGGCTAAAATAGAAACATTAGAGAAAAGTTTAGCTAGTTTGGAGTAAGCTTTTCTACTAAATTAAATACAGTCGGTTATTCTATTAATAGAGTATCCGGCTGTTTTGTTAAAGGGCGATTAGGGCTGTCATTCCCATAAAAGGGGAGTAGTTTGTATTTATCGGCAAATCGTCCTCTAATATCTTCCTGTGTGGGTGTGCGTACAAGAACGGTATTCCACTTTCCTTTAATACCAATATAGAGCGAATCGAATTGTTTTTGTGAATCTATTTGATAAATACAATCTTCTAATATTTCAAGAATGTCTTTTCTAAATTTGGGTTCAATCTTTTTAATATCTTTTATTCTTAAAAGTATTAAAAGTTTGTTTGCGTTCTGCTTTGAATAGTATTCAATGTTTTCTGTATCTACCCCACTTACTATTTCATAATCAACACAACTTTTTAGAGATGTTGAAATAGAATCTTTATGGTTTTTAGTTAATTTGGCAACTTTTTTTAAATCAGCATCCAACCATTCTTTTCTGGGGTCTATATCGGCAGTGTTATTGGTATCTCCGGAGCGAGAATAAACTCCAAAAATTGACAATGAAAAGACGATTATGAAAAATAAAACAAGAATCAAACATCCTGAGCTCTGCCACAAGGGTCGTTTGGCAGGGTTTGTATTATTTTCTACCTCAAGGCTTTTGAGCATCTCAGGGGTAAACTCTGCAAATGCGTAACTTTTTTTACAATGACTACATTCTGCTATGTGCTTTTTCCAAAGCGGGAACATTGGTATCCAGAAGAAGTGAAAATAGTTGCCATAGGTAGATACGGTAAAAGAATCTTGCGATTGGCAGTAAAGACATGTTGTTCTCCTCAGTTTTCGTTCCTTGATTTTACTGGCGCGCGTGCCGAAAAAGAAAATCATATAGTTTAATTGTATTAATAGGCTTGGTGACAACCTTTTGTTATTCTTTAACGTCAAAGGTATGACGTTGATTGTATTTCATTCTCCCTGTATTCAGGGATTTATGGATTTTATTTAATATTAAGTTGTAAATTTATAAATGAATTTATATTCACTTTAATTGTAATATCAGTAATGTGAGATTAAAAGACGACACCAAAATAAATTCGATTTTTAAGGCGGCTACAGAGCTGACTTCAGAGGTGGGGCTTGATAAACTAACCATGTCATCAATAGCAAAAAAAGCAAAAGTAGCAGCGGGAACACTTTATATATATTTTGATAGTAAGGAGCAGTTGCTTAATGAATTATATATGCATTTATTGATGGGGGGTACACTTTCTATACTTCCGTCCATTCAACATCTACCTCTTAAAAAACAATTTCAAGTAATTTGGTCAAATGTTTTAAAGTTCCGTGTTTCCAATAGTTCGGAGGTTATTTTTATGCATCAGTTTAGATATTCATCCTATGTTTCCGCGGAAAGCAATAAGCTAGACGAGCAGTTTATTAGTTTTATAAATAATCTTTTGGATCGAGGTAAAGAAGAGCTGATTGTTAAGGATATAGATAATGATTTGATAATACCAATGTTATATGGTTATGCAAATACATTGGCAAGACAATTGTCTTTGGATAAGGTAGATGTTACCGACGAAATTATTAATCAAACATTTTCTATCTGTTGGGATGCTATAAAGTCTTAAAATTTTAACATTTATAAATGAACCAAAATTCATTTATAGGCGTATATTGTAATGTCTTATCAGATTTGCAGTATCGAAAATTGGTTAATAGTAGCTCCATATTCTTACTTGGATACATATTTTTTGAGATTTGTTCAATCTGCTTAAGTCATTGGAGGCCCCATTTGTCATGAATATATTTGTTCCCCCACTTTCTGACTTCGGGGTCCTTCTTTTTTGTTCCGTTAATCTTTTTAATTAACTTTTCATGTTTATATTTATGTAAAACCAATATGATATGAAAAAAATTATATTTCTAACAACTCTATTGTCGGTTTGTTTTGTGACTTCACAAGAAACTAAGACCGGGATACTATCAACTGATATTCAAATTAAAACCGCGGTCCTCCCGGCACCGGAAGCTGATAAAAATACAGCCATGGTTTATGGGTATGATAGCTCTGGAAAATTAATGGTGTTAAGGGAGGGTACTAGTAATTTAATATGTATTGGAGATGACCCGGAAAAAGAAGGGGTAAGTGTTGCTTGCTATTCCAAAACATTGGAACCTTTTATGAAAAGAGGAAGGGAGTTAACCGCTGAAGGAAAAAACACTAAAGAGAAACGTGAAATTCAAGGTGCTGAAGTAGCTGCGGGTAAGTGGCAAATGCCTATCGTGCCCAGTATGCTTTATATTTATTACGGAAGTGATGAGGCCTATGACAAAGAAACGGGTGAATTGGGAGATGGGCAATACCGTTATGTAATTTATACGCCTTTTGCTACTGCAGAATCTACTGGGTTGCCAATAAAACCTCATGAAAAGGGAATGCCTTGGTTAATGGATCCTGGCACTTTTCGAGCTCATATCATGGTGGGACCATTTAATTAAGACAGAACTTAAAAAGTTTGCGTCAATATTCAAAATTTAAAACATCCTAGGTGGAAACTTATGCTAAGGCTCTTTTATATGCAATTCCTTTTTTTGTGGTGCTTTTAGTCATAGAAATAGGATATGGCTATTTTGTTAAAAATCAGAAACATAAGGTAATGGACTCTGTTTCAAGTATCAGCTCCGGTTTTACAAACATTATAAAAGATACTTTGGGTTTGGGTTTTATTTTGATTACCTATCCTTTTTTACTAGAGCATTTGGCGGTATTTAAATTAGAAAGTACATGGCTTCTTTGGCTTGTGGCTTTTGTAGTAATAGATTTTGCTGGCTATTGGAACCATCGGTTGAATCACAAAGTAAATTTTTTTTGGAACCAACATGTTATTCATCATAGTAGTGAAGAGTTCAATTTGGCATGTGCGCTGCGTCAATCGATTTCTAATTTAATCGGTTATTTTCCTCTGTTATTGATTCCTGCTGCTTTTTTTGGGGTGCCTAACGAGATCATAGCTATTCTAGCTCCCGTTCACTTGTTTGCGCAATTTTGGTATCATACACAACATATAGGTAAACTGGGTTGGGCGGAATATATAATAGTTACGCCGTCTCAACATAGGGTTCACCATGCTATCAACCCGGAATATATAGATAAGAATTTAGGTCAGATTCTTTGTGTTTGGGATCGTTGGTTTGGTACGTTTCAAGAAGAACTGAAAGATGTGCCGCCTCAATATGGTGTTTTGAAACCTGCTTCTACGTGGAATCCAATTCCTATTAATTTCCAACATATTTGGCGGTTGATTAAAGATGCTTGGCATACGAAAAGCTACTGGGATAAAATACGCATATGGTTTATGCCAACGGGTTGGCGGCCTAGTGATGTAAAGACAAGATATCCTATTCAGGTAATTAAGGATGTTTATACCTTCCAGCGCTATGAAACACCGGCCTCCAATGCCTTAAAAAGCTATGCAATTTTTCAGCTTATTACCACCACATTGTTTTTATGGTTTATGTTCTACAATTATACGGAGATAGGTGTAAGTGGCCTTTTGTTATTTGGCTTTGTAGTCTTTACCGGTATTTATGGATACACAACACTAATGGACCGTAAGCACTACGCTGTTTATATAGAGTTGTTTAGAGGGGCATTAGGATTGCTGTTATTATTATTTTCGGGAGATTGGTTTGGATTAAATAACTATATCACTTTTGGTAGTTGGCTTGTTGCTATCTATTTTATGATTACTATATTTTGCGGTTTTTATTTTACCTATTTTGAATCAGCTGTTCACGATAGTAAAACAATAGTGTGATGGCTTTTTATACTTTAGCATAAGCCGATGTTTACTTAAACCTAGTATATTATTTTTTTAGATAACAGTCATTTATGAGACCATATATTTTAGCGGAGACCAATTGGAAAGCCTTGAAGAATGAGAAATTTGATTTAGCCATATTGCCATGGGGAGCTACAGAGGCCCATAATTATCATTTGCCTTATGCAACGGATAATTTTCAAGCAGACCATATGACCGCGGAGTCTGCGCGCATTGCATGGGACAAAGGATGTAAACCTATTGTGTTGCCTACTATTCCGTTTGGGGTTAATACGGGCCAATCTGATATCTATCTTGATATAAACTTAAATCCGAGTACACAGTTGGCAATATTGACTGATATTGTTGAGGTCTTGAACAGACAGGGAATTTACAAGCTTTTGATTTTTAATGGCCACGGAGGCAATAATTTTAAGCCATTGGTTCGTGAACTAGGGTACAAGTTTCCTAAAATGTTCATTAGCTTTTGTTTTTTTCCAGGCGTGTTGGACAAGGATTTGTATTTTGATGAAAAAGGAGATCATGCAGATGAAATGGAGACTAGTCTAATGCTCTACCTTCAGCCAGATTTGGTGTTACCTAAAGAGGAATGGGGAGATGGATTTTCTAAGAAGTATAAGATTAAAGCCTTTTCGGAAGGTTGGGCTTGGGCTGAAAGGGAATGGTCAAAAATAAGTGAAGATACTGGTGTTGGTAATCCTCATAAGTCTACAAAAGAAAAAGGTGAACGTTTTTTCAAGGACGTAACTGAAAAATTGGGTGGTTTTATCTATGAGCTTTGTAAGGCAGATAAAAAAGACCTTTATGAATAAATCGGTCTTGTAATAATTGAAAAATATTATTTTTTATTTTTGACTTCAGCCTTAACGAGCTTTATATATGCTTTCATTGCATCATCTCGTTTAATGTTTTTAGCCTGAATTAGGGCATTGGCCTTAAATGCATTGATTAAAGGAGTTCTACTTCCTGGATTGCTATAGTTTCTATTCGCTATTTTATAATAGGCGTAGAGCTTAAGCAGTAGATCGGCTGGCAGAGGTTCGGTAAAGTTGTTCATGAACTCTACCGCCCTGTCGAAATCAGTATGTAATTTCTCCTTCTTCATTCTTTTTTAGAACTGCGGCAACACAAGTCTCTGCACCTATTACTTTTTGGTTTAGTTTAACGGTAATCGCGCAATCTAAGGGTAAAAACAAATCTACTCTAGAACCGAATTTTATAAAACCTGCATCTTCACCTTGTTGAACGTTGTCACCTTCTTCCGCATAGTTCACTATTCGTCGCGCTAAGGCACCCGCAATCTGTCTGTAAAGGATATCTCCAAATTTCGGTGTACGGATAACTACAGTGGTTCGTTCGTTCTCTGTGCTGGATTTAGGATGCCATGCCACCAAATATTTTCCAGGATGATATTTTGAATATTTTACGCTTCCGCTCACAGGATAACGTGTAACATGAACGTTTGTTGGAGACATGAAAATAGATACCTGTATACGTTTATCCTTAAAGAATTCTGTTTCTTCAACCTCTTCAATAACAACCACTTTGCCATCTACGGGAGCCAATATGTCATCAAAGTTCTTTGCTACTTTACGAGTTGGGTTTCTAAAAAATTGAAGAATTAAAATTAAAAATACTACGGCCAATAATTGAATTCCTAATCGAAGCCATGGAATTTCTATAGCATATTGAGAGCCGAGTATAACTGCTGCGACTATAAAAAAGGTGATCAGAATAATTTTTTGACCCTCTCTATGAAACATGGGCAAATATTTTTAAGGTTAAGTACGCAAACGGCGCTGCAAATATTAAACTATCTAGGCGATCTAGCATGCCGCCATGGCCGGGTAAAATAGCACCACTATCTTTTACGCCTGCCGTTCTTTTAAATTTGGACTCTATTAAATCTCCCAGATTACCCGATATTACAATCACTACAGCTAATATTACCCATTGAATGGGGTTTAAAATAGGTTCATATTTAGCCATAAAATAAGCTGATCCAACGGCAAAAACTAATCCGCCAAGAGCACCTTCTATAGTTTTCTTTGGTGACACCGCAGAAAATAACTTGGTCCGCCCAAAGCTACGACCCACAATGTAAGCAAACGAATCATTTACCCAAATTAAGATAAAAATACCTATAATTAGAAACTTGGCAAAGTCATTATTGGTATATGGGATCATTGTAAGGAAGATGCAACCTCCTCCTACATAGAATAAACCAATAAGAAATTTTTGAACGGTATTGAAAAGTTTGGTCCTTTTTGAGAAAAGGTAAAAAAGCAACATGCAATTTACAACAAGGGTACAGCCCAATAGAACGTAGACCAATGTCATGTCACTTACAAAGTATATGAATGCCCACCAAAGAATTAAATAGGCACCATAAATATGAAGTCCTTTTAAGTCTACCAGCTTTTTGTATTCATTTAAGCAAGCAAGCCCAAAAATCATGAACAAAAAGTCAAAGGCATCTGAACTTAAAAAGACCGCGGACAACAATAAAAAGATGTAAACAGCTCCTGTAATTGAACGCCTTAAAACTTCCTTCATGTTATTATAGGTCTTCCAAAAGTAAAAGATACAGATTTTTAGAGCTGCTCCCGTACGTTAGGAAATCGTTTGAATTTCCTTCATTGGCTTGAAAATGCTTTAATGTAGTAATGTTCGCAGGGATATTGTGGCCGTATTTCTTTTTAATCGTTTTTAAACCTTCACCTATGGACTCAACCAATTGGCTAGTGGTAGCAAATACGATTACATTATAAGGAAGTTCGTTCAGTTTCTTGTCCATAAGCTGGTTCGAACAAACTAATATAGAGCCATTTTGAGCAATTAGATGCTCGCAAGTTGTAAAAAAAACTTCACTATCTCTACTTCTGTCAGTAAAGCTAATATTCTCCTTAGAGAACTTCTCTTTAAGTTTTTGATTTATAACATAAAAGGGATGTTCTTGCCAACTGTTCTCATTAACGATGTTTTTTACCGCTTGAGAAATTTCCGAAAATGAATCGCAGTAAAGAAATTTACCGCCATTTTGTTTAAAATGTATGGTAAATTTCTCATCTACAGGAATGTTCAGGTCGGGCATATGCGCACCTCTGGTTTCCGCTGTTTCTTTGGAAACCTTCTTTTGCTTACCGCCGCCGAATAATTTGTCAAATAGCCCCATTTGCTCTTATAAAACTCAATATGCGTTCTCCTCTAGTTAAAGAAAACGTTAAATGTTGTTATTTATTTTCTTCACCTTCTTCAGCTAACTTATCCTCGGCGGATAATGTATCATCAGCAATTTTTTCCTGACCTTTTAAATCAAACTCTTCACCGAAAGATCTTTTACCGAAAATTTTCTCTAAATCTTCTTTGAAGATGACTTCTTTTTCCAATAACCTTTCAGCCAGAACTGTTAGTTTATCTTTATTATCGGTCAATACCTGAATAGCTCTTTGGTATTGCTCCTCGATAATTTTAGATATTTCCTTATCGATTTTACGAGCAGTGTCTTCGCTGTAAGGTTTAGAGAAACCGTATGAATCTTGTCCTGAGGAATCGTAATAGGTTATGTTACCGATCTCATCATTAAGACCATAAATGGTAACCATTGCCCTGGCTTGTTTGGTTACTTTTTCCAAGTCACTTAACGCCCCGGTAGATATTTTGTTAAAAATAACTTTTTCAGCAGCTCTGCCGCCCATGGTAGCACACATTTCATCTAACATCTGCTCCGGACGAACAATAAGGCGTTCTTCTGGTAAGTACCATGCGGCACCTAAGGATTGGCCCCTTGGAACAATAGTAACCTTCACCAACGGTGCAGCGTGCTCAAGCATCCAGCTTGTAGTGGCATGACCGGCCTCGTGGTAAGCGATAGTTTCCTTTTCGCCAGGGGTTATAATTTTGTTCTTTTTCTCTAATCCGCCAACAATTCTGTCCACAGCGTCTAAGAAATCTTGTTTGGATACAGCTTTCTTCTCTTTTCTAGCGGCTATCAATGCAGCTTCATTACAAACATTGGCTATATCTGCACCAGAAAATCCTGGTGTTTGTCTTGCTAAAAACTCTAGATCCAAAGCTTCAGATGTTTTAATGGGTCTTAAGTGAACCTCAAAAATTTCTTTTCTTTCTCTAATGTCCGGCAGGTCTACGTATATCTGTCTGTCAAAACGACCCGCACGCATCAAAGCTTTATCCAATACATCTGCGCGGTTGGTAGCAGCCAGTACAATAACGTTAGTGTTTGTTCCAAAACCATCCATCTCCGTCAATAATTGGTTTAGCGTGTTTTCTCGTTCATCATTAGAACCGGTAAAGTTATTTTTACCCCGAGCACGACCAATAGCATCAATTTCATCTATAAATATAATGGCAGGTGATTTATCTTTTGCTTGTTTAAATAGGTCACGTACTCTAGATGCACCAACACCCACAAACATTTCAACGAAATCAGACCCAGACAGTGAGAAGAAAGGCACTTTAGCTTCTCCTGCAACAGCTTTGGCCAAAAGTGTCTTACCTGTTCCCGGAGGGCCTACTAGAAGCGCTCCTTTTGGTATTTTCCCGCCTAAAGAAGTGTACTTGTCCGGGTTTCTGAGGAATTCTACAATTTCCTCTACTTCTTCTTTTGCACCTTCAAGACCGGCAACATCCTTAAATGAGGTTCTGGTATCTGTCTTTTCATCAAAAAGCTTTGCTTTAGATTTGCCTATATTAAAGATTTGACCACCAGCGCCACCGCCGCCGCCGCCAGACATTCTTCTCATCAGATAAATCCATATACCAATAATCAATACAAATGGTAATATGCCTAATAGAAGGTCCATTAGATAGTTATTGTCGGTATCGTAATCAACAATAGTATCTAAATTGTTCTCTTTTTTTATGTTCTTTATTTCATTCTCAAAGTTCTGTAAATCCCCATAATCCAATACATATTGGGGAACAGCACCAGTTGCAGGAAGAAATGGCTTTTCAGCTACATCCTTATGAACGTCTTTGGCCATAGCTTCTTCCGTAAGGAAAACTTTTGCCTGGCGTGTATTGGTAATGATCATTATTTCCTTGACATCACCGTTTCTAAGGTATTCTTGCAACTCAGAAGTTGTTGTCTTTCTGGTGCTGGCTAAATTGCCACTGCCTATAAATTGAAAACCAATTAAAAGTATTGCGATCAATCCATATATCCACCATGAGCTGAACTTCGGTTTTTTTGTATTCGTATTGTTATCTTTAGCCATTATATTTTTTTACTGATTCAAACTACTGCTACTCTCTATTTTGGTTACTTTGGCATCTCCCCAAAGTCCTTCAATATCATAATATTCTCGAATTTGTTTTTGGAAAACATGCACTACAACATTGACGTAATCCATTAACACCCATTCGGCATTATCTTCACCTTCTACATGCCAAGGTTTATCTTGTATGGATTTACTAACGATTTTACGAATCGACCCTACTATTGCGTTTACGTGCGTATTTGAAGTACCATTACTAATTATAAAGTAGTCGCAAACGGTGTTTTCTATATCTCTGAGATCAAGTAAATGTATATCTTGACCTTTAACTTCTTCTATCCCCTGTAATATCAATGCAATTAGTTCATCTGCACTGGCTTTGCTTTTTTGCATTCAAAAATTTTAGTTTGTACAAAGTTATTATTTTTTTGTTCTTTTAGAGCTAGTTTTTTATAATAGATACAATATATTCTAAAAGAACTTAGCATGAACATAATCAAACTTGATGCCACGGACTCTACAAACGCATATTTTAAGCGTTTGTTGTCTGATGGTTTAGGGGCTGATTTTACTGTGGTGACGGCAAAAGAACAACGTAGTGGAAAAGGGCAAATGGGCGCTAAGTGGGAGTCTGATTCTGGTAAAAACCTTACTTTTAGTGTGTTAAGGAAGGGTTTGAATTTAAGTGTGAATGATTATTTTGTATTGAATATTTGTGTCTCTTTAGCCGTGTACAAAACTTTAAAGGCGCATCACGTGCCAGATTTAAGTATTAAATGGCCCAACGACATTCTGTCAGGTACTTCAAAAATTTGTGGTATTCTCATTGAAAATATTCTTTCTGGAAATTTAATAAATACCGGTATTATAGGAATTGGCCTTAATGTTAACCAAACCTTTTTTGGCGAGCTTGAAAATGCATCCTCCTTAAAACTGATATTGGGCAAGAATTTCAACCTGGACGAGTTACTGTTGGAACTGATAGAAAACTTGAAATCAGCTTTCTTAGATTCACATTCCAGAAGCACTGAAAGTCTTTGGCAAACTTACGAAAAGGTTCTTTTTAGAAAAGACAAACCTTCTACTTTTGAGAATAAAGAAAATGAACTGTTTATGGGTTTTATTCGCGGAGTTTCACCTACAGGAAAACTACAAATAGTTCTGGAGGACAACGTAATCAAGGAATTTGATATTAAAGAGGTAAAGCTCCTTTACTAATTAAATTTTCGTTAAGTTTTCAGATAAAGTACCCATGAAATTTGTTATTGGATGTTTGATCATCATGGCCATCATAGCATTGAACTGACCTTCAAAACTTAACGAAACTTTGCTTTCTGTATCACTTACTGCAATGATATCTGCAGTTAGGGTAAAAGGTAGTTTGTCACTTGCTGCACCCAGAACAATCTGACTATTTGGTGTTTGCGTTTGACGTTGCAATACAATTTGTGGCATTCCTTTTAACGCAAAAAGAAAACGATCTTCATTGATGACCTCAAATTTATCGATATTCTCCGGCATTAATTTTTCGAAATTCTTTAAATCGGTTAGGAAATCAAAAACCTCCTTATCTCCTTTGGCTATATTCTTTTGGGGTGTTTCTATGTGCATATCAATATTATTGTTCCCATTTAGATGGATTTTTTCTCCATTCTAACAAGGTATTTAACTGGTCTTCTTTAATAAAATGAGTTTCTGAAGCTTGCTCTATCAAATGGTCGTAATCACTGAGTGTATTTAAAGAGACATTTCTTTCTTCAAAATTAGTTTGGGCAACATCAAAACCATAGGTAAAAATAGCCAACATGCCTTTAACGTTGGCTCCGGATTCTTTTAGAGCATCTACAGCGTTTAAACTGCTTTTTCCCGTACTGATCAAATCTTCAATAACCACAACGGTTTGGTTGGGTTCTAACTGTCCTTCAATCTGATTTTTACGCCCATGTGCTTTAGGTTCAGGGCGTACGTAAATGAACGGAAGTCCTAAAAAATCTGCTACTAAAGCACCGATTCCTATAGCACCTGTAGCTACTCCGGCAATTATATCCGGTTTGCCATAAAGCGTTTCTACCTGCTTTGCCATTTCTTCTCTTATGAAGTTTCTTATGACAGGGTAGGAGAGTATTATTCTATTATCACAATAGATTGGAGATTTCCATCCGGAAGCCCATGAGAAAGGATTTTCCGGTTTCAACTTAATTGCATTAATTTGCAATAGAAGTTCGGCCGTTTTCTTGGCGGTATTTTTGTCTAAAACCATGACGCAAATGTATAAAGTTTTTGTGAACGAATTGCCTTTGATCTTAACAAATAAGCTCTCGGAAACTGGTGGCGGTGAATATTTTTTGTTGAACGAGGCTTCTATTCAGGAAGCTATAAAGGCGTTGAGGAAGAAAAAATTGACCGAAGCCTACATCTATCACCCAAATCACGAGGATATTCTTAAGAAATTCACACATAGAATTCCGCTTGTAGTTGCTGCTGGTGGCGTGGTTACAAATGACCTGGGAGAAGTGTTGTTTATTTACAGAAACGATAAATGGGATTTACCAAAAGGGAAATTGGATAAGGGCGAATCTATTGAGGCTTGCGCCGTAAGGGAAGTGATGGAGGAGACCGGTGTAAAAGATTTACGGATAGAGAATTTCTTAAAAACAACCTATCATATATTTAGCAATAATGGGGTGTTTACCTTAAAAGAGGTACACTGGTATGCCATGAGAACCAGTTACACAGGTAAACTAAAGCCAGAAAAAAAAGAGGGTATTATGAAGGTGAAGTGGAAAGGGCCCAAGAAAATTCAAGAAGCGCTGCAAAACTCTTACAATAATATTAAAATTCTTTTTGGTGCGTAGGTAGGTATTAATCTTTCTTGATTCTATACACCGGATATTGCATATGGGCCGCCTCATAATGATTGGAATGCTTAAAGAGATAATCTAGTTGGGCGTACCAATTACTGTTAAAAATAGAATCCGTAGTTTTTTTGGCTAGAAAACTGTCTTTCAATACCTGATTTTCCTTTAGTAGTTGTGTTGCCTCATCTTCAAAAACATACGGAGAAAATCCTTCTTTTTGTTGCAATATGGAGTCGAAAAAATTCCAGTTAGAAAAAGAATCCTTAGTTTCTGGTTCCAAAGCTTCCATGATATACCGTATTCCTTTTTGATCTGTAGGAATTAAAATATCACCTTGTTGGAATCTTATTTTTTCTGTTGATTGAGAAACTGTAGTATTATAGTGAGGATAATGCCCTTCGTACGGGTAGTTTAATGTCTTGTAATGGTCTATTTTATACGTCTCAACACTAATTATAGTATCTTTTTGTATTGTACTATACTTAATTTGATTTAGCTCCAATAGTGAAAGAACTCTGCGCCATCCTTTTCTAATTACATATGCTTTGGGAACTGTTACGGAATCAATAGGCTTATAAAAATTCTGATATTCGACTTTTTTAGTAAAAGGCCGGTTTCTATCATATTTAAGTCGTGTAAATCCTGTAATCTCGCTCGTAAGCGTATCTCCCTCATATCCCTTAAAATCCAATATTGTTGTTTTGGTGGTGTCTATTTCCCATTTAGTGGGGTAGTGGGTCCAATCCTTATGTCTATATTTTGCCTCGGTTCTTAACCGTTTTATTTCTTTATAATCCGTCTCTGCCAAGGCAATCATTTTTGTCATAAGCTCGTACGTGCCTTCTACTCTCTGTTTGTAGGGTTTTAGCATGTGGGTTTCTACCATCATACCTAAGGTATTCCACAATGTGGTGTAGCCTGTGGAATATCTAGGGTAATCCATAAACTGAGAAAATCCCTTTTCAGGTACTTGGTTAAAGACGTTTACGTAAGGTGTAATATCCCAATTTGCGTCCTGTAGCGATTTCTCTAATGCGGGCATCATTTTAGTATTTACATAATCGCCTAATTCCCCACCCAATTTATTGTGTTGTGTAAACAGGTGTGTTAGTGTATATTGATAGTCCGCTCCGTTGCTTACATGATTGTCAATAAAAATATCAGGATTGACCATATGGAAGATTTCAAAAAAGGTACGGGCATTTTTTGTGTCTGCCTTTATGAAATCCCTATTAAGGTCATAATTTAAAGCATTTCCTCTAAAGCCGTATGATTTTGGTCCGTTTTGGTTGGCACGGGTAGTACTGTTTCTGTTTAATGCACCTCCTATATTGTAAATAGGTATGGTAACCAACACGGTGTTTTTGGGTGTTTTTAATTTGCCGGTAGCTAGATTCCTATATAACATCATAGTGGCGTCAATACCATCGCTTTCGCCAGGGTGAATGCCGTTATTTACAAATAGAATAGTCTTTTTGTCGTTTATTTTTTGAAAGTTGAAATCGCCATCTGGATTATAAGTAATGATATGAAGAGGGTATCCACTATCTGTTTCGCCAATGGTTTGCATATTAATTTCAGGAAACTCTTTGGCTAGGTGAATGTAGAAATCTATAGTTTCTAGATAGGTAGCTGTTTCAGTACCGTTACTAAGTTCAAAATGTGTTTTGTAATCTGCGGTTTTGTCCTCCTGTTCTGTTTCGCATGAATAACAGATAAGCACGACTATAAAAAAAATAGTGAGTAGAAAGGGAGTAGTTCTGATTGATATTCGTCGCATATATCAAAAATAAGCAAAAACAGATAAGCTTTTACTATGCAATTTTGGTAATCTCGGCAACGTGTTCTTTACGGATAGGTTTGTTATTATAAGTAATGGTATGTTCTGTTTTTTTCTTGAAATTTTCCCAGTTCTGTAAGTCAAAAGTGTCTATGGAAGAGGTGATGATGTTAACCCTTACTTTATTCATTAAATCTAAAGTGATAAACTCATCTAGGAATTGCCATCCATCCATAATGGGCATGTTTATATCAAGGAAAATGACTTGAGGAGCTTTTTTGTTTTCTTCTATTCGCTTCTTTATACCCTCAATTGCCAATTTACCATTACGGTATACTGCAATATCATCACAATCAACCACGAGACTTAACATTTTTTGAATGCCAAATACCGTAATCGGATCATCATCAATAATACAAATACTCTCAATTTTGTTCATTAAAATATATTTTGAAAGTAGTACCTAGGCCTACCTCACTGGCAACTGTAACCTTACCGTTCATTGCCTCTATTTGGTTTTTTGTAATGTAAAGACCAATACCTCTAGAATCACTATGGTCATGAAAGGTCTTGTACATGCCAAATAATTTTTCGCCATATTTCTTTAAATCAATACCTAACCCATTGTCTTCAATAGAAAGAACTATGAATCCGTTTTCACTTGTTGCACTAAGATTAATTATGGGCTGTCTGTCTGGATGTCTATACTTTACAGCATTGGTAATGAAGTTCATTAAAATACTATCAATGTAGGATGGAATAACCTTTACTGTTGTATGCTCGGATATGGAATTAACTATTTTAGCGTTATTATTGACCAAGAATTCCTTTAGATTTCGTTTTACCGAAACTATGCGTTGATTTAATCTAATAGGCTTTCTTTCTAAATTTACGTTAGAATTAATCGCTACTACCTCATTGAGATTTTCTAAAGTTTCTAGTAAGTTATCAGATGCTTGGGTTAGCATTTTTACAATCTGTATCTTTTCTTCTTCGTTCTTTTCATTGGTTAAAAAGTCCAATAACATTGAGAAATTGGCAGTATGGGAACGTAAATTATGGGAGACAATATGAGCAAAGTTTACCAGTTTCTTATTTTGTTGAGAGGTAACATTTATAAGATCACGTAATTCTTGTTCTTTTTGTTTTAGGTCTGAAATATCCATGCTTATGCCTACCAAACCTTGGGCCTTGCCATTATTTCCTGTTAACGGTATTTTGGAAGTAAGAAAGGTAGCTTGCCTGCCGTCTTTGGTAATGTTAATGGTTTCTTTGCCCAGCATAGGAATTAGGGTTTCCATTACATGCAGGTCTTCCGCCCTGGAAATTGATGCAATCTCCTCATGGAAAAGGTCAAAATCACTTTTGCCCAATAAGTCATCTGGACTATCTACTCCCATATAGTCACATTCAGATTTATTCACTAAAATTTTTCTGGACTCTGTATCCTTTATAAAAACGTTTAAAGGCAAATTGTCAATAAGAGTGCGTAATAAGAGCTCGTTTTCTTTGGTCTTATTCTCTGTTTGGACTTGCTTTTCTATATTTTGTAAAATTCCTTTAACACCAACTATTTTGCCGTCTAGGTAGGTGGGCATCCCAGCTACTTGTACCCAAACCTCTTCACCTTTAGCAGTTGTAAACTGTAATTTTTCATCCCACGTTTTACCTTTTGACATGGTCTCGTGCACTTGCATGGATATGGTATTCCTGCTATAACCATCCTTGTAAGAAGCGATTGCGTTATCAAATGAGAATTCATAATCTTTTGAAACTCCATATATTTCTCTTACCACATCGCAACAAACGAGCTTATCGTTAATCATATCGTAGTCCCAAACTCCGATTTTACTAATCATGCACATGGCGTCTAATAGAGATTGGAGTTGATCTGTCTCTTCATCTTTTAGTTTCTTTTCTGTAATGTCTTCAAAGTGAATAATGAGACCAATGGTTTCATTCGTTTCATTTTGCCATGCGGCACAGGTCCACTTATACCATTTAGAGCCAGACGCGCTATTTAAGCTGTAATTTATATTGCCTTCATGAGTTTCATCTGAAAGATAGTTGTAGAGTTTTTTCTCCCAGTCTTCACTTATTGTCGTGAAAAGTTCATTTATGGGTTTTCCAAAAGTCTTGTTGGTATCAAAGGAAAAGTCAGAGAAAAACTTGTCGGACGCATAAATAACCTCGAACTTTTTGTTCGTGAAGACAGTGGCCGTAGGCAGCTGTTTTACAAGGGGGTTATTCAATGTGGTTTTTGTTCCGTTCAAGGTTTGTTGTAATTTCTGACTAAAGTAACCGCATTTAAGGTTATATCTAAACCTTTGTTGTGAATAGCATCAAACACGTTGTGTTGCTCGGTTTAAAGGATGTTTGGTAAAGCAAAATAACAATTTTTGTTGTATTTACTTACAAATTACAAATTAAATTTAACATTTGCATCTATAAAATATGATATTCGCAGATTAGAGGTTACATGCGTTATGTACGCACAGTATCGGGCACAAGGCTGGTGTAGTCGCCACCATTTCGAATTACATCTCGTACAATTGATGAGCTTATGTAGGATTTTCCTGAAGATGTGAGTAAAAATACGGTTTCTATCTCAGATAATTTTCTATTGGTATGAGCTATGGCTTTCTCAAATTCAAAATCACCAGGATTGCGTAGTCCTCTCAAAATAAAATCGGCATCAACCTTCTTGCAGAAATCAACTGTAAGACCTTCATATGTAAGAACTTTTATTTTTGGTTCGTGCCTAAAAGCTTCAACAATGAAATTCATGCGCTGCTCTAACGAAAACATATATTTTTTATCGGCATTTACTCCAATAGCAATAATAATCTCGTCAAAAAGGGTGATACCTCTTTGGATAATATCAAAATGACCTAAAGTAAGTGGGTCAAATGAACCTGGGAAAATAGCACGTCTCATATATTTTGGAGTTGGTTATTCCGTATCTTATAAAGTTACCTTTTTTTGGCTAAAGCTTCATCTACAGCGCTTGTAAATAATTCTTCAAGCGAAATACCAGCTTTTTCTGCTTGTTGTGGTAATATACTCTCCGTAGTAAGTCCTGGGGTAGTATTCATCTCTAGCATATATGGTTCATCACCTATAAATATAAATTCGCTCCTAGAGTACCCTTTCATCTTTAAAACCTCATAAGCACGTTTGGCAAGTTCTTCAACCTTCTGTTGCTGTATTTTTGAAATATGAGCAGGAGTAATTTCCTGTGATTTTCCTTCGTACTTCGCTTCATAGTCAAAAAAGTCATTTTCTGTAACTATTTCGGTAATTGGTAAAACCTTGGTTTCTCCTTTATAGGTTATAACCCCAACGGAAACCTCCGTACCATCTAAAAAAGACTCTATAATAATCTCATCATCTTCTTTATAAGCATTATCAATAGCGCTTTTAAGATGTTCTTTTTCATGTACTTTAGAAATACCAAAACTACTTCCGGCCTTATTTGCTTTTACAAAACATGGTAAACCAACTTTTTCTATGATGGCCTCTTCATTTATTTCATCACCAAGATTTAAATAATAAGAAGGGGCTGAGTTAATGCCATAAGGCTTTAAAACACTTAAAAGGTCTCTCTTATTAAAGGTGAGAGCAGATTGGTAATAGTCACAAGATGTTTGTGGAATACCAATAAGCTCAAAATAAGCTTGCATAAGGCCGTCCTCCCCGGGCGAGCCGTGAATAGCGTTAAAAACACAATCAAAGTTTAGTGTTTCGTTATTTAGACTCACCGTAAAATTGTTCTTATTAACAGGATGTTCCTTTTCGTTCTCATCTACAAAAACCCATTTGTTCTCAAAAATATGAATAGGGTAGGTGTTGAACTTTTCTTTGTTAATGTAATTATGTACTACATTTCCACTTTTTAGCGATATTTTGTATTCGCTGCTGTAACCACCCATTATAATGGCAATATTCTTCTTCATACGACCGTTTAAAATTTACTGTAAAAAACGAAACCGAAATTAAACAAAAAAAGCAACACGAGTTCACTATATTTGTTGCGTTAAAAGGAACCCGATGCGTAATTTTTTCAATTTTTTAAAAAGTAAGGTATTTTTCATTCAAATAGGTCTAGCCATATTGGTTTTGATTTTATTCGTGTTTTTTGCGTTACGTTGGTTAGGTTCAACCACAAATCATGGTGAGTTCGTTGAGGTTCCTGATTTTTCAAAAATGTCCGTACCGGATATGCGCAAGTCTGTAGAAGAGGCTAAGCTAAGATATGAGGTATTGGATTCTGCTAACTTCAACCCGGATTATCCTAGGTTTTCTATTATTGAGCAAAATCCTCCGGCAGGAAATAAGGTAAAAGAGAACCGTAAAATTTATTTTACCGTAAATCCGTCTGGGTACAAAAAAGTTTCTATTCCTAATATTATACAAGTTACGCAGCGTAATGCACAATCTATGCTTCGCGCCGTTGGTCTAGATGTACAACGTGTTACTTATATTGATCAATTGGGTAAGGACATGGTGTATTATATTAAGTATAAGGGCAAGCAGATCAAACCTGGTGACAAACTACCTAAAACTTCTAAAATAGAGTTGGTTTGTGGCAACGGTAAGATTACCGAGCAAGCAAGGGTTCAAGCAGATTCAGAATAATACATGCAAACACCAGAAAATCAAGAGCTGAACGATGATGAGCTTTTTGAGCACCATCGTGTCATAGCTTCTAAGGGACAAGAACCATTAAGAGTAGATAAATTCTTAATGAACTTCATTGAATATGCCACCCGTAATAAAATTCAACAATCTGCAAAAAGTGGTCATATTTGGGTTAACGGCGTTATTGTAAAGCAAAACTATAAAGTAAAACCGGGAGATGAGGTAAAGGTGTTGTTTGAACATCCGCCTCACGAATTTCTTTTGGTGCCAGAAGATATTCCTATTGATGTTGTTTATGAAGATGATGTGCTTTTAGTAGTGAATAAACCAGCAGGCATGGTTGTGCATCCAGGTCACGGTAATTATTCTGGGACCCTCATAAATGCACTTTTATATCATGTAAAAGATTTGCCAAACAATAGTAGTGAGCGTCCAGGTCTTGTGCATCGAATTGATAAAGATACTTCAGGGCTTTTGGTAGTGGCTAAGACAGAAGCGGCTATGACTCATTTGTCAAAGCAATTTTTTGATAAAACTTCAGAACGCGAATACGTGGCCTTGGTCTGGGGTAATGTTCAAGATGATGAAGGAACTGTAGAAGGCAATATTGCCAGAAATCCAAAAAACCGTCTTCAAATGCAGGTGTTTCCTGATGGGGATGATGGTAAAGAAGCTGTTACCCATTACTCTGTAATAGAGCGTTTAGGTTATGTAACCATGGTGTCTTGTAAGTTGGAAACAGGGCGTACACACCAGATACGGGTGCATATGAAATATATTGGACATACACTTTTTAACGATGAGCGTTATGGAGGCGACAAAATTTTAAAAGGAACTACATTTACGAAATACAAGCAGTTTGTAGATAATGCGTTTAAGATTTTACCTCGCCAAGCATTGCACGCAAAAACGTTGGGATTTGTACACCCTGTAACAGGGGAAATGATGCGATTTGATTCTGAGATTCCACAAGATATGGTAGAGTGCATAGAAAAATGGAGACATTACTCGCAACATAGCAAATAAGCAATAAAAATCATTGATACCCATATCAATAAGTCTTTTCCTAAGCCATAGGTTATATTGATTATCATCAGTATTTTTACTCCAAGTTTTTGAAAACAGATACTACTATGAAGATTGTTATATCACCAGCAAAATCGTTAGATTTTGATAAGGAATATCCTAGATTTAAGGAAACACAGCCTCAATTTTTGGAAGAAGCTTTGAAGCTAAATAGGATTTTGGCTAAGAAAAAACCAAAAGAGCTATCTGAACTAATGGGAATTTCGGATAATTTGGCGCAGTTAAATTGGCAGAGAAATCAAGATTTTGAGGTACCTTTTACACTCAAGAATTCACGTCCTGCCATTTATGCTTTTAACGGAGATGTGTACCAAGGGTTGGATGCTTACACCATGCCTTCTCGTAAGGTAGAAAAGTTACAAGAATCACTGCGTATCCTTTCAGGTCTTTATGGTATTTTACGCCCTTTGGATTTAATGCAGCCCTATCGTTTGGAAATGGGCACACATTTAAAAGTGGGTAGGAAAAAGAATCTTTATGAGTTCTGGAAAAAGACCTTGACGGATGAGTTAAATTCAGAAATGAAAGATGATGAGCTTTTTATTAATCTTGCTAGCAATGAGTATTTTAGCGCAATAGATAAAAAGAATTTAAAGGTGCCAATAATTTCACCTGTCTTTAAAGACTGGAAGAATGATAAATTAAAAATTATCAGTTTCTACGCTAAAAAAGCCCGTGGTTCTATGGTACGCTATATTATAGATAAGGATGTACAAACACTAGAAGACCTAAAAGCCTTTAATTACGATGAGTATGAATATAGTGAGGCACATACGGTAAAAGAAAACGAGCCCGTTTTCATTAGATAATTACCTACTTCTTTTTTTTAAGACCTATTTTATCTTCTACGGTAGGGCGTTTCTTGATTTTTCTTGGACGCCTTGCCCCAAATGAGCGATTTGCTATTTTACCCCGTCTAGATTTTTTATCTCCTCTTCCCATATCATTGCTTCTTTGTTTTAAGATAAGGTATTTGAATGAAAATTTCTAATTAAGTGTTTAAAAATCACTTGTACTACTTCAAAAACAATACAAAATTCATTTAATTAATAAGGATATCATATTGCTATACTAAGTCAAAAAAGTTAAGTTTGTTTGAATCGGTTTAAAAAACGAATTTAAACAACACATAAATGAAGATAGAAAAGGTTTTAGTAGCGAATAGAGGTGAAATTGCTATACGTATTTTTAGAGCCTGTGTTGAGATAGGAGTGCGTACTGTTGGTATTTATACTTACGAAGATCGTTATTCGCTACACCGTTATAAAGCAGATGAATCGTACCAAATTGGCGAGGACAACGAACCGCTAAAACCATACTTGGATATTGATGCTATTATAAAAGTGGCAAAGGAGAATAATGTAGATGCCATTCACCCTGGGTACGGATTTTTATCTGAAAATGCCCAGTTCGCTCAAAAATGTGAGGATAACGGTATTGTATTCGTAGGACCTAAGGTTTCTGTGTTGAAAGCCTTGGGCGATAAAATTACCGCTAAAGAAGTGGCGGTCGCAAATAACATTCCTATAATTCAAAGTAGTGACAAAGATTTAAATAATGTAAAAACGGCTATTTCCGAAGCGAATAGAATTGGCTATCCGTTAATGTTAAAAGCCGCTTCTGGCGGGGGTGGTCGTGGAATGCGCGTTATCAGAACCCAAGAAGAACTTGAAAAAGGCTTTCCTGAAGCAAAAAGGGAATCGTTGAATGCTTTTGGGGATGATACAGTTTTCTTGGAAAAGTTTGTAGAGAATCCAAAACATATAGAAGTACAGATTGTTGCCGATACCCATGGTAATATGGTTCACTTGTATGAACGAGATTGTTCGGTGCAGAGAAGGTATCAGAAGGTAATCGAATTTGCGCCTTCTTTTGGACTTCCTCAAAAGACTAAAGATAGTTTGTATGCGTATGCTATCGCCATATGTAAAGCAGTAAACTACAATAATATTGGTACTGTTGAGTTTCTTGTAGACGATGATGGAAGCATTTATTTCATTGAAGTAAACCCTCGTGTTCAGGTAGAACATACGGTTACCGAAATGATTACCAATATTGATTTGATAAAGGCACAGTTGTTCATTGCTGGGGGATACAAATTGTCTGATACCCAAATTAAAATACAGAATCAAGAGTCTGTTCAGGTGACCGGGATAGCACTACAGTGTCGCGTAACTACAGAGGACCCTTCAAATGATTTTAAACCAGATTATGGTGTTGTAACTACCTATAGGAGTGCCTCTGGCTTTGGTATTCGTTTAGATGCGGGCAGTATCTATCAAGGCGTGGTTATTTCTCCATTTTTTGATTCCATGTTGGTAAAGGTTTCCGCACATAGTCGTACATTGGATGGTTGTTGCAGAAAAATGAGGCGTGCTCTGGCGGAGTTCCGTATTCGTGGGGTGAATACCAATATGGCATTTTTGGATAATATCTTAAAACACGATACTTTTCGCGAAGGCAAGGTAACGGTAAACTTTATTAAAAATGAACCCAAACTCTTTGAGTTCGTAGAACCTAGGAACAGAGCCAATAAACTTATTACATTTATAGGGGAAACCATTGTTAATGGTAATCCTGACGTTAAAAATTACGATCCCAACCGTAAATTCACAAAACCTAAAGTGCCATCTTTTTCAAAGATGGAAAGTTACCCTAAAGGAACTAAGGATATATTGACCGAACTGGGCCCCGAGAAATTTGCCCAATGGTTAAAAGCAGAGAAAAAAGTGCATTTTACGGACACCACCATGCGTGATGCCCATCAAAGTTTACTGGCTACCCGGATGCGAACGGTAGATATGTTGAAGGTTGCAGAGGGGTATGCCAAGAACCATCCTGAAATATTTTCTATGGAAGTATGGGGTGGTGCCACTTTTGATGTTTGTTTGCGATTTTTACACGAAAACCCATGGGAACGTCTGGCGTTGTTGCGTAAAGCAATGCCCAATGTATTGTTGCAAATGCTTATCCGTGGATCCAACGGAGTTGGATATACCGCTTATCCCGACAACCTGATTGAGAAATTTGTAGAAGAATCCTGGAATACGGGTGTGGATGTTTTTAGGATTTTTGATTCCCTAAACTGGATGAAATCCCTGGCTCCATGTATTGAGCACGTTCGTAATCGAACTGGGGGTCTTGCAGAAGGTTCAATTTGTTATACAGGTGATATCCTAAACTCTTCTAAAACCAAATACGACCTCAAATACTACATTCAACTAGCGAAAGATATTGAGAATGCCGGAGCCCATATTCTGGGCGTAAAAGACATGGCGGGACTTTTAAAACCGAATGCTGCTTTTGAACTGATTTCAGCATTAAAGTCGGAGATAAATATTCCTATCCATTTGCATACACATGATACTTCTTCGGTGCAGACCGCTACCTATTTAAAAGCAGTTGAGGCTGGGGTGGATGTTGTAGATGTAGCTTTAGGGGGACTTTCAGGATTGACGTCACAACCTAATTTTAATTCGGCGTTAGAGATGCTTCGTTTTAATGAAAGGGAAAATCAAATGAATACGGACAAGTTAGCGGAGTATTCAGATTATTGGGAATCGGTCAGAAACTATTATTATACGTTTGAGTCCGGTCTAAAATCGGGAACGGGAGATGTGTATCACCATGAAATTCCCGGGGGTCAATATTCCAACTTAAAAGGGCAAGCCATTGCCTTAGGACTTGAAACCAAGTTTACGGAGGTGACCAAAATGTATGCTGAGGTCAACCAAATGTTTGGAGATATTGTAAAGGTTACGCCAAGCTCGAAGGTGGTTGGTGATATGGCGCAATATATGATAAGTAATAATCTGACAGTGGCCGATGTAATGGAAAGAGGTGAAGATATTTCTTTTCCAGAATCCGTAAAAAGCTTTTTTAGGGGAGATTTAGGACAACCGGTCGGAGGCTTTCCTAAGAAATTACAAAAGATTGTGCTAAAAGATGAAAAGCCTTATACGAATAGGCCCAACGCACATCTAGAATCTATAGATTTTGATAAGGAGTTTAAATCCTTCAAAAGAAAGTTCAAAAAAGGAATGGGAAGAAATCTTGAAATGACAGATTTCTTATCCTATAAACTGTACCCTAAGGTATTTACAGATGCTTATAACAATCACGTTAAATATGGCAACGTGGTGAACATACCAACCAAGAACTTCTTTTACGGAATGGATGTGGGCGAAGAAATTATGGTAGAGCTAGAAGGCGGGAAAAATGTTCTTATTTCGTTGATGATAAAAGGGGAGCCGGATGAAGTAGGAAACGTTAGTATATTCTTTAAAATCAACGGACAACTTAGGAATGTTTTAATTAAGGACACTTCTGTAAAAGTTGATAAACAAGAAAATGTTAAAGCAGATTCTACTGACCCAAAACAAATAGGTGCACCATTGCAAGGTTTACTCTCTAGTGTACTAGTAAAAGCCGGTCAAGAGGTAAAACGAAACCAACCTTTGTTCGTAATAGAAGCCATGAAAATGGAAACTACAGTAACGGCTACGGCAGAAGGGATAGTAGGAAAGATACAATTGCAAGGTGGTTCTTTGGTAAATTCAGAAGATTTGGTTCTTACCTTAAAATAGGGATACTTATATTTATGTTCTTACACACGCACCCGTATGAACCGTTTGTTTTTGAGGAGGCGGAAAAACTTATTGTTGGCACGCTTCCTCCTCCAAGGTTTACAACGGGAGAGCTAAAGGAAGACGATGTAGACTTTTGCTATGGCAGTAGAAATGGTATGCTCTGGCCCATACTGGATCGGATATTTGAGCTGGGATTAGTGTATGAAAACACCAATTTGGCCATTGAACAACGTAAGATTTTTTTATTATCCAATAAAATAGGGGTCTGCGATATAGTTGACAGTGCCGAACGTATTAAAGTAGATGCATCGGATTTGGGAATGAAAAATGTACGCTTAAGAGATTTATTATTTTATTTAGAGCAATATCCGAATATACAGACTGTACTTTTTATGGGTGGCGTTAGTAAAAACGGGCCGGAATATTTTTTTAGGCAACTTTTGAAATCTACAGGAATAAAATTGAAAACGATTTCTGACCAAGTGCCACGTGTGTACGAACTACAACTTCCTGAATCAAAACGTATCATACGAACCGTTTCTCTAACAGCGCCATCAGGAGCGGCAAATAGGGCGGTGGGCAGTTTGGACTCTTATAAACGGATGAAAGCTGCAGATGTCAATTTCAACACATTGGATTTTCGGGTTATGCAGTACCGCGATTTTTTTACTCGATAATCAAGATTAAATGATCTAAGGCTTGCCTCGAAATCCAAGTGTATTTCTTTTAATTCTTAATGGGCTTGCCTTGAGGTAGTTTACTTCCTAAGATATCTATCTTATTTCCCATTAAAAAAACACCAATGAAATAGTCATAAACTAAAAAGAGTCTCATCGGTTACGACAAGACTCTTTTACGAGAACACTATATGAAAATGAAAAATTTTGATTCGGTATTAATTACATGGTAAAGGTACTGCCTTGTTCTACTTCTGGGTAATTATTGTTGTCAAGGGTGTTGTTTTTGTGGTGTAGCACTGTATTTTTGTTATAAGACGTATTGGAGTGGTAATAGTCGTGGATTATTACCGATATTTACGAATCGAAATCGATATATAATTGTCTTTAAATTTTAATATAACCTATGCCGCATTCAGAAAGATTGGTTGAGTTTAAAACATCGGTCAACAATAAGTTTAATGTTTACAATAGTCTGTTCTTAAATTTGCCCTATCGGGATATTGAGAATGTGGGTATGCTTATTCCATTATTGTTGGATCAATGCCAAAAAGGCTTAAGTTCTGGTCTTAACCCTCAAGAAATTCTAGAAGGGTTTTTTCAGAATTACGTGGAAATAAAATCAGAGAAGGATCAAATCGATTTTATGTTCAAAATCATCCAATATGTAGAAAGACAGGTGGTTTTGTATGATAGTGTTGAGGATGCTGCTTTTCCTAAGCTACAGGAGCACACAAGTTCACTATCTATAAAGGATTACTTTCAGTTAGTTGATAAAAACAAAAGTTGGGACAAGGTATCCAAAAAGCTATCCACTTTTAGCGCACGTTTGGTACTTACTGCGCATCCTACCCAGTTCTATACCCCAGCGATATTAGATATAATTGAAAAATTACGTTCTCTTATATTAGAGGATAAGATAGATGATATTGATATTGCACTACAGCAATTAGGTCTTACCTCTTTGATTAACTCTAAAAAACCTACACCATTAGATGAGGCAAAGAATATTATTTATTTTCTGCGCCATGTATATTACAATGCGGTGGGTGATCTTTACTCTTATATTAAAGAGAATATCAACAAAGCAGATTTTGAGAATCATAATATCATGAAATTAGGCTTTTGGCCTGGAGGAGATCGTGATGGTAACCCTTTTGTAACTGCAGATATTACTAAAGATGTTTCAGATGAACTTCGTGTTACCTTAATGAAGTGCTACTACAATGATTTAAAAATCATTCAAGAGAAGTTAACCTTTAAAGATGTTCAAGAACCCTTGCAAAAGCTTAGAAGGAACTTGTATGCTGCTATGTTCGATTCTAAGAAAACAGTAGGATATGATGATATTTTACAACCACTACTGGATACAAAAGAGTTATTGGTCAATAAATATCATAGCCTTTATTTAAAGGATTTAGAAAAATTTATTGATAAGGTTAAAATTTTCAAGACCCATTTTGCTACGTTAGATGTTAGACAGGATCACAGCAAGCATTTGTTGGCAGTTGAAACTATTCTGAAAAAGAATAAGTTGATTAAGGAAGATATCAATGAGCTTTCGCAGGATGAACTGATTGATATTCTTATAAATAAAGATATAACAGTTAATGCAGCTGATTATTCTGAGGATATAATTAAGGATACCATAACTAATATAAAACAATTAAAAGGTATTCAGGATGCTAATGGTGAAGACGGTTGTAATCGTTATATTATTAGTAATTCTGAGGATATATTTTCAGTATTATTCGTTTTTGGATTGTTCAGATGGTGTGGTTGGAAGAAAGAAGAAATCAGTTTTGACATAGTGCCTTTATTCGAAACTATGATCGGAATGGATGGTGCAGAGAAAACTATGCAAACGCTGTTTGATCTACCTGAATACAATGCACATTTAGAAAGAAGAAATAAAAATCAGACCATTATGCTCGGTTTTTCCGATGGAACCAAGGATGGTGGTTATTTAAAAGCCAACTGGGCTATTTTCAAGACTAAGGAAACACTGTCAAAAGTCTGTGATAAAAATGGATTCAACGCTATTTTCTTTGACGGACGTGGTGGCCCACCGGCACGTGGTGGTGGTAAAACACATCGTTTTTATGCTGCACAGACTAAGACTGTTGCCAATCATGAAATTCAGTTAACCATCCAAGGACAAACCATTACAAGTACGTATGGTACCAGCGAGCAATTTATTCACAACAGTGAGCAATTATTGACTGCGGGACTTTCAAATAACCTTTTTGGTAAAGAGAATGTGATTTCTAAAGAGCATAGAAAACTAATAGAACAACTTTCTGAGTTGAGTTTTAGCAAATATGATGCGCTTAAGCAGCATGATAAGTTTATGCCGTACCTAGAAAACAGAAGTACTTTAAAATACTATCAAAAAGCAAATATTGGCAGTAGACCGGGTAAGAGAGGTAATAAGAAAAAGTTAGAGCTTTCTGATTTAAGAGCTATATCATTTGTAGGTTCATGGAGTCAGTTGAAACAAAATGTTCCTGGTTACTTTGGGTTGGGGACAGCTATTCAAACTATTAAGGATGAAGGCAGACTGTCAGAGCTTAAAAAACTGTATAAAGAAGTTCCTTTCTTTAAAGCTTTAATGAGCAATAGTATGATGTCTCTTTCTAAATGTTATTTTGAGCTTACGAGCTATATGCAGAAGGATGAAGAGTATGGTGCTTTTTGGAATATTCTTCATGAAGAATATCTATTGTCTAAGAAAATGTTACTTCTGATTTCAGGAAGTAAAATTTTGATGGAAAATGAAGCTATTTCTCGTGAGTCAATCAGAATACGTGAGAATATTGTTCTTCCGTTATTGGTTATTCAGCAGTTTGCATTGCAGAAAATAGGACAAGACAAAGGGTTTAAAGACGAGTATGAAAAAATCGTCACTCGCTCGCTCTACGGTAATATTAATGCCAGTAGAAACTCAGCATAAAAATGAAGCCCTTACTTTTAAAGTAAGGGCTTTTTTGTTTTAGGGTAAAGTGGATTTACTTTTCAATCCTCATAAACCTTAAACTCGGCACCCATACCGTAATTGCGATGTCCGGTTTGAAGTAATTTTGAGTTGGGATTATAGTTGCGGTCAAAAACTTGCCATTTTTTATCGTTAAAAAATATGCGGCGTACAAATGTCCTTTGATTGGCTTCACCTTTTACGAATGGTAATAATGGTCGGAATGAAGTAGATATTTTTTGAATACCTCGGGCAGTCTTTATTTCTCGGTATTTTTTGGTCTCAACTAGTTTTCCGTTAGTATTGGCATATCCTAAAACTTGGATAGAAACAAAAATGCCAGACTCGGGTATGAAAATAGATTTGGATAGTAAATCCAGCTCAAAAACCTTATCGGCTTTTTCATCCAAAGCAAAAACTACATTCTCGTAGGGAATACCGGCTCCTGGAGTTCCATTATTGTTTTCGTAGAATTGAGCTCTAAAAATAGTAGCGAATTTCCCTTTACCTTTAGATTTATATTCGGACTCTGCATTGACGGGGAGGTACAATTTAGAAATTTGCGATACGTTATTTTCATATCTATTAAAGAGTACGGCTACTTCACTCTCTACAGTAGGTAACCAACATGCAAAAATGTCCTTATGGGTTTGTGCCTTCTGTTTTCTGAATTTAAATTTTCCTTGTTTAGGAGCTGAAACTATGACTTCTCCAAGTTGTGAAACTTCAGGGACTAGAGAAACAATATTGGTTGCTGCATGAATCTCATTAGCTATAGTTACCATTTTTTCTCTATATCCAAGTGCGGAAATATAAAGTGTATCTATATCCGGATATTTCTTTTGAGAAAAAATGAAAAGGCCTTGTTCATCAGCAAAAGTGCCTAACCCATCGCCAAATGATATCGTGGCAAAAGAAATGGGGGAACTATCTTTAGTATCTATAATTTTGATTTCTTGCGCATTGCCGTAGCAGGCGGCGAGAAAGAAAAGAACAAATATGTATCGTTTCATGGCGTAAACAATTATGTACGGAGAAATTGCCATTAAAGGCGTGTACTTTATTGAGAACGGGATTTACTCATTTTCAGTATTAAAAGCCGAAGTAATAAAATAAAAGGAAAACCGTGTAATAGGACATCAAACCAATCTTTGAGTTGCATATTTATCGCGCCGCCCATTATCCATTTAACCTTACCCCAAATATGAGGCTCAGGAAAAAAGGGAGCAAGGCCAATAGTGAGGCAGAGCAGTATTACAATCTTCCAGTTGTTAATAAGGTCTTTCATTAACGTGTATTTTAATTGAAGCCTATCATCTAATAGTTTTTGTAAACGCTGAAATTCCGTCTACACCATGACCATTTAAATGTTTGATAAAGGCAGAGCCGATAATGGCACCCTTTGCAGATTTTGTGGCTTGCTCAAAAGTCTCGGAGTTGCTTATTCCAAAACCGACTATTTGAGGATTATCTAGCTTCATATCTGCAATTCGGTGAAAGTAAGTTTGCTGCTCATCACCAAATCCAGACTGTGCTCCTGTAACACTTGCCGAACTTACCATATAGATAAATCCGTTTGAGACTGAATCAATAAAACGAATACGTTCATCAGAAGTCTGCGGTGTAATCAAGAATACATTAATGAGTCCGTATTTTTCGAACATCTCCTGATATTCTTCATGATAAACATCTACAGGTAAATCGGGTATAATAAGTCCGTCTATGCCAATTTCTTGGCACTTTTTGCAAAACGCTTCAACCCCGTATTGAAACATAGGATTAAAATACCCCATGATAATAAGTGGAATGGAAACTGATTTTCTAATATCTTTCAATTGATTGAAAAGAATTTCGGTTGTCATTCCGTTTTTAAGGGCTGCTGTAGAACTTTGTTGAATGGTTGGGCCATCTGCCAGTGGATCACTGAACGGAAGGCCAATTTCAATCATATCTACTCCGTTTTTCTCTAACTGTTGAATAATTTCTACGGTATCAGCCAATTTTGGGTATCCTGCAGTAAAATATATGGAAAGCAATTTTCCATCTTCTTTCAGTTTTGTGTTGATTCTATTTGCCATAGTTTCAAATCTGTTTTTCCTTTTTTAATAGGATGGAGTAAGATAGTCAAGAACATATGTTATCATATTCATGAAACTTCCCCCATATATTTTATAGATTAAAATATTCAATATAATTGTTGAGGTCTTTATCACCACGACCAGATAGGTTGATGACCACAATGTCCTCAGGCTTGAATTTTCGGCACTCAAGAATTGCAAGTGCATGCGAAGATTCTATAGCAGGAATAATACCTTCCATTTTAGATAAGAGTAAACCTGCATTCATGGCATCATCATCTGTAATAGATATAAATTCACCCCTTCCAGAAGTAAATAAATTGGCATGCATAGGACCAACACCAGGATAATCCAATCCTGCAGAAATAGAATACGGCTCTGTAATTTGTCCGTCACCCGTCTGCATTAATAAGGTTTTACTACCATGAATGATACCCACTTTTCCTAGAGCTGATGTTGCAGCACTTTCACCAGTATCTATTCCTTTTCCAGCAGCTTCTACGGCTATAATACCCACGTCAGGATTATCTAAATAGTGATAATAGGCACCAGCGGCATTACTTCCTCCACCAACGCAAGCCACTACATAATCAGGGTTTTCGCGACCTTCTTTTTCTTTTAACTGCCATTTGATCTCCTCGGAAATAACAGATTGAAACCGCGCCACCATATCAGGATAGGGGTGTGGCCCAACAACGCTACCAATAATGTAATGCGTGTCTACAGGGTTATTGATCCAATCGCGAATAGCCTCGTTAGTGGCATCTTTTAATGTTCTGCTCCCAGAAAGTGCCGGTCTAACTTCTGCACCTAACATTTTCATACGAGCAACGTTGGGTGCTTGTCTGGCAATATCTATTTCTCCCATGTAAACGATACACTCAATACCCATAAGCGCACAAACAGTAGCGGTAGCAACACCATGCTGGCCAGCACCGGTTTCTGCGATGATTCTGTTCTTGCCCAATTTTTTGGCCATAAGAATCTGCCCTATGGTATTGTTTACTTTGTGAGCTCCTGTATGGCAAAGGTCTTCGCGTTTCAGGTATATTTTAGTATTGTATTTTTTAGAAAGTCGATCCGCAAAATAGAGTGGAGTAGGGCGGCCTACGTAGTCTTTCAGCAACTGGTCAAACTCTTCTTTAAAAGAAGGTTCTTGCATAATGCGAATATAGTTCTGCCTAAGTTCCTCGGTATTGGGGTACAGCATCTCTGGGATAAATGCCCCTCCGAACTCTCCGTAATATCCTTTTTCGTCCGCTTGATACGTTTTCATAGTCATTCGTATTTTACTTAATACTTAGTGCTTTCTTAAATTCTTTTACTTTCTCAACATTCTTTAAACCCGGTTCTATTTCGAACTTACTGTTTACATCAATAGCATGACAGTATTTTGCTTCTGACCGTGTCATAAATTCTTTTAATGAATCTACTTCATCTAAACCAATACCTCCACTTAAGAAATAAGGTTTGGCAGACGGGTAATCTTTTAGAACACCCCAATCAAAAGAATAACCATTTCCACCTGGTAGTTTTCCTTTGGTATCAAAAAGATAATAATCACAAACAGATTCGTAAGGCTTTAGTGCCTCAAAATCAAAATCATTTTTGATTGAGAAAACTTTGATGATTTCTACCTGTTTTGCCTTTTGCTTAAGCTCAGCACAATATTCAGGGCTTTCAGAGCCATGTAATTGCACTAGCAACAAATCATAATCTTGAATACGCGCAATGACGGTTTCAATACTGGCATTTACGAATACACCAACCTTCTTGATAGTGTGTGGAATGGGTTTCATTGGACCTGAAAAGTGTCTTTTGGATTTATCCCAAAAGATAAAACCTAAATAATCTGGTTTTAGGCCTGCAATTTCTGCCGTATTTTTTTTCATACCACACACCTTCAGTTTAATCGGAGCACTTTTTATAGTGGAAGGCCCTTCTTTTTTGGTCGTGTAATGATAGTCCATTTTAGTCATTGCTAATGCGTCGCAATTACGACAATTGATTTATAAATTTCTTGGCGTTTTTACCAGGATTGTCGGTCTTCATAAAATTCTCACCAATTAAAAAACCTTGGTAGCCGTAAGGCTTTAAATCCTTAATTGCCTCTATGGAGCTGATACCACTTTCAGAAACCTTTACAAATTCATTTGGAATTAGTTCAGAAAGTGATTTACTGGTCTCTAAGCTAACCTCAAAAGTTTTAAGATTTCTATTGTTTACCCCTAGCATGTCTAGGCTGGGCATAATGCTTTTATGTAATTCAGCCTCATTGTGAACTTCTAATAATACATCTAAATCAAGACTTTTAGCAAGTTCTGAAAACGTCTTTATTTCTTCTTTTGATAAAATAGCGGCTATTAAAAGAATTACATCCGCACCATGGGCTTTGGCTTCAAGAAGCTGATATTCGTCTATAATAAACTCTTTGCGCAACAACGGCATTTGTACTGCTGCGCGTGCCAACAGTAAATCATCTAAAGAACCTCCAAAATATTTTGAATCGGTTAAAACGGACATTCCGCAAACTCCCGCATTTTCATATCCTGTGGCTACATCTTGTACGTTCAGGCTCTGATTGATTTCAGATTTTGATGGGGAGCGACGTTTATGCTCGGCTATGATGCCACTAGTACTATTACGAAGTGCGTTGCTCAAAGAAACCGTTTTGCGTGAGAACAAAACCGAGTTTTCTAGTTGTAAAACGGGAATAAGTGACTTCTTTAAGTTCACTTCTTTGCGTTTATCGGCTACTATTTTATCTAAAATATTCATGCGCTCTTAGATGACACTTTTAGTTTTTACTCAATTCTTGTAATTTCTTCAAAGCTATTAAACCTTTACCGGTAAATAAAGACTCTTTGGCTTGCTCGAAACCTTGTATTGGGGAAAGGTTTTTTACGGTTGCAATGGCAATACCGGCATTGGCACAAACTACATTGTTCTGTGCTTCGGTACCGCGGCCTTGTAATACGTTTAAGAATATTTGCGCGGAATCTTCAATAGTATCACCCCCTACAATTTGTGACTGGGTTATTTTCTGAACACCAAAATCTTCTGGCTTCAACATGCTTTCAGAATTGTTGGAAATAGTTTTTGTATTACCTGTTAACGATATTTCATCATAACCATCTAGAGCATGTAAAACGGTAAATTTCTTATCCGTATTCTGATACAGATATCCGTACATTCTGGCGAGTTCCAAATTAAAAACACCCACCATTTGGTTCTTTGGAAAAGCAGGGTTTACCATTGGGCCTAACATATTGAAAAATGTTTTCACCGCTAGTTCTCTTCTAATGGGGCCTACATTTTTCATGGCAGGGTGAAACAAAGGAGCGTGTAAAACACAAATACCTGCCTCATCAATGCATTTTTTTAAGAAGTCAGCTTCATTACTGAACTTAATTCCTAAAAATTCCATTACGTTACTACTTCCGCATTTTGAGGAAACGCCGTAGTTGCCATGTTTAGTAACATGTACTCCCGCGCCAGCGGTTACAAAAGATGCTAGGGTAGAGATGTTAAATGTATCTTTTCCGTCACCACCTGTTCCGCAAAGGTCGATAGGGTCGTATTCGGATAAATCTATGGCAAGACATAATTCCAATAGTGCATCACGAAAACCTTCTAGTTCCTCTATGGCAATGCTACGCATCATATAAACGGTTAAGAAAGCCGCAATCTGACTCGTATTATAATCTCCTTTTGCAATATTCACCAACACTTTTTTAGCTTCCTCTTTTTCGAGGATATCGTGATTGATGAGCTTGTTTAATATTTCTTTCATGACACTGTTCTTACTACTATCAAGTACTACTTATTATATTCTTTACAGTTTTCAGGTTTAGCTTTCTAACCAGTTGGCAAGAATCTTTTTACCGTCCGGTGTTAAAACCGATTCTGGATGAAACTGAACTGCGGAAACGTCATAGACCTTATGACGCAGCGACATAATCTGGCCGTTATCATCAACCGAAGTGGCTACTAGGCTTTCTGGCAAATTGGGGTCCACAACCCAAGAGTGGTAGCGCCCAACCAGTAAATTTTTATTCAACCCTTTAAAATTCGGATCGTCTTTCGTTAGTGTAATTTCAGTAGCAATACCGTGATAAACGTCTTCTAGGTTGATTAGCGAACCGCCAAAAACCTCACAAATGGCCTGTTGCCCTAAACAAACCCCAAAAATACTTTTTGTAGGAGCATATTTGGCTATAATTTCTTTTAGAAGGCCAGCTTCATCAGGAATTCCAGGACCTGGGGAAAGCACAATTTTATCGAAATCATCAACCTCTTCCAAAGTTAATTGATCGTTACGTTTTACAATAACCTGACAATCTAAGTCCTCTAAATAATGAACTAAATTATAAGTGAAACTATCGTAGTTGTCTATTACTAAAATCTTTTTCATCATTATATAGTTTCGGCAATTTTCAAAGCTTTGGTCAGTGCGCCCAATTTGTTATATGTTTCTTGTAATTCGTCTTCAGGGTCCGATGCGGCTACAATACCTGCACCAGCCTGGTAATGTAACTGGTGGTTCTTGCTTAAAAATGTACGGATCATAATGGCATGGTTGAAATTACCGTCAAAATCCATAAAACCGATGGCGCCACCATAATACCCTCTACCGGTTTTTTCATATTTTTCTATAAGTTGCATAGCCATATGTTTGGGTGCGCCGCTTAAGGTGCCTGCAGGAAAAGTATCTGCTACCACTTTCATGGTAGGAATGTCTTTTTTCTTTTTGCCAACTACCTTTGAAACCAAATGAATAACATGGGAAAAGAACTGTACTTCTCTGTAATTGGTAACCTCTACCATACTTCCGTTCCGGCTTAAATCGTTTCGGGCCAAATCAACAAGCATTACATGTTCGCTGTTCTCTTTGTTATCTTCCGTGAGTTCTTTGGCCAGGACGGCGTCTTTCTCATCGTTACCTGTACGTTTGAAGGTTCCTGCAATGGGGTGGATTTCTGCGTTGCCATCTTTTACAATAAGCTGAGCTTCCGGTGAACTTCCGAATATTTTGAAATCACCATAATCAAAGTAAAATAAATATGGAGAAGGGTTTACCGAACGAAGCGCTCGGTATACGTTAAATTCATCTCCTTTAAAACCTTGAGAAAACCTGCGAGAAAGTACCAATTGAAAAACATCGCCACGTTGGCAGTGTTTTTTAGCTAAGCGTACATGTTCTCTATACTCTTCATCTTCAAGATTTGAAGTGGTTTCTGCGTCCAAAGAAAAATTATAGGAGGCAAAGGTACGAACGTTTAAAATATGTGCTATATCAGAGGTGTTTTCATCAGTGTTGAAACAATGTGCAAAAATATAAGCCTCGTTCTTATGGTGGTCTATCGCAATAATGTTTTGGTAGACCGCATAGTAAATATCGGGAATGGAAATGGAATTGTCTTTTTTAGTGAGTTCTACATCTTCATAGTAGCGCACAGCATCATAGGCCATATAGCCAAAAATACCGTTATTAATGAATTTAAAATCGCTTTCGTCGGCTTCAAACTTTTTGCTGAACTCGTGCAGGACATTTACCACGTCCGTACCTTCATTAATTTCTGTTTCTAGCGAAGTCTGATCAGGAAACCGCTCAATAATCGTTTCGTTCTCAATTTTTATCGAAGCAATAGGATTGCAACAGATATATGAAAAACTATTGTCGTTGGCGTGGTAGTCGCTACTTTCAAGCAAGATACTGTTAGGGAAGCGGTCTCTAATTTTTAGATAAACGCTTACCGGCGTAATGGTATCGGCCAGGATTTTTTTGTGGAAAGATTTTAATTTGTACTTCATGTTGATAGTATTCAAATGCAAAAGGCTTGTCGTGATGACAAGCCTTTATATAGTTTTACTACAATGATGCTTAGCTCACGATATCTGTCGAGAGTTGTTCCACCACCAAGTATTTGTATTATTTCTGTTCATTGGTTCAAATATAGAAATCATTTTTAAAACCACAAACCCATTTGTTTGAAAAAAACAAAACCCCGCAATCATGTGAAATGCAGGGCTTAAATTTTATAGTTTTACCTAATTAGAATTCTAGGTCAACCACTAAGTCAAACTCATCATAAATAGCTTTGTCGCCTAAGTTGTCAAAGAAACTACCGGAACCATATTTAATGTCATAAGCAGTTCTGTCTACTTTTACGGTAGCAGTTGCTTTGCTACCATATACAGATACATCAAAAGTTACAGGTTTGGAAACACCTTTAATAGTAAGGTCTCCCGTTACTTCGTAAGAATTTTTTCCTGTAGGCTCAACTTTGGTGAAAACCAATTTAGCGGCAGTGTGCTTTTCGGTTCCAAAGAAATCATCAGACTTTAAGTGGCCTTCCAATTTTCCTTTGGATTCTCCTTCAAGGTCAGTTGCTTCCAAAGTAGTCATATCAGCTTCAAATTCTCCGCCTGTTAATTTATCGCCATCAAAAACCAAAGAACCTGATTTAAGATCTACAGTACCGTAATGTGACCCTGTTACTTTATAAGCTTTCCAGGTGATAGTGCTTGTTTCTGTCTTTACTTCTTTTTTTTCTTCAGACACTGGTTCAGTTGCAGTTACTGTTGCTACTCCAAAAATCATAGCGAATGCTAAACTTAATACTCCTTTTTTCATAATTGGTGTTTAAAATTAATTGATATTAGTGTTTCTATTTAAATTTATCGAACAATATATTTAGTTGTTCCATTTCTTGATCTGATAGATTCTGAAGTAATTGGTCTTCAGCTTTGGACATAGATTCATCCATTTTTTTTAAAATGGATAATCCCTTTTTAGTTATACGTATTTCTATCTTTCGACGGTTCGAAGGGCAAACCTTTCTTTCTACATATTCTTTTAATAATAGTTTGTCCACCAAACGGGTGGTATTACTCATTTTAGTTACCATACGTTCATTTAATGTAGCAAGACTGGCAGGTTTTTCATTTTGTCCCCTCAGTATGCGCAATACATTGAACTGTTGTAAGGATACCCCATGAGGTTTTAAAGCAGCGTTCAAGGCCGCGTTGACCGCGTTGTTTACCAATAAAAAGTGAATTAGCGTCTTACTCTTTAGAGGGATTTTTTTATCGGTCTTTAAAATATTCTCAACATTCATGTCGCTACAACTATTGTATATACAAATGTATAATGAATGTTTGGTGTGGTAAAATATTATGAAGGTAAAATTTTGTTAAATAATTAGGAAAAGCTTTTGAGCCAAAATCCGTAATTTTGAATTTTAATTGATATGCGCAGTAGCGATAAAAAATAATATTATGAATTTATCACAAGAAGAGTGGGAAGAGCAGTTGGCTAAAGATGACAATGCGTTTGTCTTAGATGTTAGAACTCCAGAAGAAATAGAAGAAGGGTATATTCCTAATTCTACAAATATAGATTTTTACCTTGGACAAGATTTCTTGAACGAGATAGAAAAACTTGATAAAACCAAGAACTACTATGTGTATTGCCGCAGCGGTAACCGAAGTGGTCAGGCGTGTGCTATTATGAACAGTGTTGGTATTGAAAATGCATATAACCTTGAGGGTGGTTTCATGAATTGGAACGGTGCCGTAGAAGGGGAGTAGTTGTTTCCTTGACAACTGTTAGGATTATCTCTTAGCAAAATTACAATGAAGTCTTTAATGGGTACTATAATAGGTGTTCAATAAAGACTTTTTTAGTTTTTGCGTTTTTTGTGTCTAAATTGTACATTCCAAAAATAAACCATTTGCTATGCGCGAAGACCTTCTCCATTTTATTTGGAAGTATAAAAAATTGAAGCTTACAGATTTAATAACTACTAAAGGAGAACGTTTGCTTCTTTTGGATTTTGGGACTCATAACCATTTAGCAGGCCCTGATTTCTTTAACGCTAAAATAGATATTGAGGGTCAATTATGGGCAGGTAATGTTGAGATGCATTTAAAATCTTCGGATTGGTATGCGCATCATCACGAAGAAGATGACAACTATAATAATGTAATATTGCATGTGGTTTGGGAAGATGATGTTGAAGTTTTTAGAAACGATAATAGTACTATACCTACTCTAGAACTGTGTAAGTACATTTCGTTGCAGCTACTGCAATCCTATCAAAAGTTGTTTGAAAAGAAAGACGTCGGTTTTATCAATTGCGAAAAAGACCTTAAAGAAGTTGATGGTTTTTTAGTTAACAGCTGGTTAGAGCGATTGTACTTTGAACGACTAGAGGACAAAGCGGATTTTATCTTTGAGCTTTTAAAAAAATCAAATAACGATTGGGAGCAGGTACTATTTACCATGCTTTTAAAAACTTTTGGACTGAAAATAAACGGAGCGTCTTTTTTAAGCCTCGGGGCTGCTATGGAATTCCCTGTTTTTAGGAAGCAGCGGGAAAATATATTTCAGATGGAGAGTCTGCTGTTTGGTATGGCACATTTACTGGAAGAAAATGAGGTTTTAGATGAGCATTATATTCAATTGAAAAAAGAATTTGCGTATCAGAAGAAAAAATACGGTTTAAAAAATGAAAGTGTTCTTAAACCTCAATTCTTTAAACTTAGACCCCCTAATTTTCCAACTATCCGTTTATCGCAATTGGCTAATTTATACGCTTTGCATTCGTCTCTATTTCAAAAAGTAATTTCAGCATCAAGTCTAGATGAGATGTACCTACTATTTAAGGTTTCGGCTAGTACATACTGGTATACCCATTATACCTTTGGTAAAGAATCAAAAAAGAGTAGTAAGAAGCTAACATCAAAATTTATAGATCTCTTAATCGTAAATGTAATTCTACCACTGCAATTTTGTTATGCCAAATATCAAGGTAAGGAATGCAATGAGCACATAAGTAATATCATATCAAATATTAAAAGAGAGGAAAACACAGTCATCCGTAATTTTAAAGTTCATGGTCTTTCTGCTTCAAATGCTCAAGAAAGTCAGTCATTATTGCAATTGTATAATTTTTACTGTACGCAAAACAAATGTTTACAATGTGCAATTGGCACTAATTTATTAAGCTGAAATGGTTAAATTTGATTTTGAGTATTTTGGAAAAAGTACTTTGATAGACTTTACCACTAGTTAGTTTCAAAACTTTGTTATGAATATCTTCTATAAATTACTTTATTATTTTCAAAAACGAGGTTTTGAGGTATGTCGTAGAATAGCCGAAAGATTAGGGATACGGGCTAGGGTGGTCAGAACATCGTTTATTTACCTAGCTTTCGTAACTCTAGGTTTTGGTTTTGCACTATATTTATTTTTGGCCTTTTGGTTGCGTATTAAGGACTTGGTGTATACTAAGCGTACTTCTGTATTTGATTTATGAGAGTAACACAATTCTTTCAATCTAGAATGAATATCGCGCTGACGTTAATGTTCAGTGTGTTGTTAATTGGCGTTTTTGGGTATCGCTTCTTATCTGATCTTACCTGGGTGGACGCACTTTACATGACCATAATTACCGTTACCACTGTTGGTTTTTCCGAAGTAGGGCCAATGGATACCCAAGAGAAATTATTCACAGTGGTATTGATTATACTTAGTATTTTCATTTTTGCATTTGCAATCTCAGTCATTACCGAATATATTTTGAGTAGAAATTCACTACAAGAACTAAAAAAGAAAAAAGTGAAAAATAAAATTGACAACTTAACCAATCATGTTATTGTTTGTGGTTTTGGTAGAAATGGTATGCAAGCAGTAGAGAGACTAAAAGCATATGATAAACCCTTTGTAGTAATAGAGAGGGATAAAGAGGTAATTGAAAAGTACGACGAGGATTTTTTGTTCGTAGAGGGCGATGCCAATGAAGATGAGATTTTACATGAAGCTGGACTTAACCGAGCACGCTATTTGATAACGGCGCTTCCAGATGATGCAGCAAATTTATTTGTGGTGCTTTCAGCAAGACAACTAAATAAAGATTTATTTATAGTTACTAGAGCTTCATTGGTCAACTCCCAGAAAAAATTGCTTTTGGCCGGAGCAAATAAGGTTATCATGCCCGATAAAATTGGAGGAGATCACATGGCTTCGTTAATTGTCATGCCAGACCTTATTACTTTTATGGATAAGTTGGGCGTTGAGGGTGAACATACGACTAATTTGGAAGAAGTTGCAATTGAGGATTTTAAAGATCAGGTTGAATGTAATTCTCTAAGGGACCTAGACCTCAGAAAGAGAACCGGATGTACTATAATTGGTTATATAGAGCCAAATGGAAATTACATTATCAACCCTGAAGCAGATTTGCAATTACAACCTAAAAGCAAGGTAATTGTTTTAGGTAGACCAGAACAGATAAGAAAATTGAACGAAATGTTTCAGATAGGCTAGTACTAACCTACGTTAATTGAACATTATTATTTGATTGTGTTACTATTTTTTAAGATATTGCCGAAATTGTGTTAAACCCTTGATACAATACTGAACCCACAAAGATACATATGAAGAAATTTACCTTATCGTTTTTCTTACTACTTAGTGTAGTAGCCTTTTCTCAGGAACTTGTTGTAAAAGGCAAAGTTTACAATCCATCATCGCAAATTAATGATGGTGTAGTTGAGGTAGATGTTACAGGAGGAACCCCTCCTTATATTTATAAATGGAGCAATCAATCTACTCCATTATCTTCAAAAAGAGCAAGCGGACTAGTGGAAGGTGTGCCATATACTGTTTTAGTTACGGATGCAGCAGGTAATTCTCAAACAAAAGTATTTGAAGTAGAGACAGGGGCAATAGCTGAGGTTTTTAACGGTACCATGACGCCTGCGGTAGGAGCGCTGGGTTCTATACTTTTCTGGGATCCATTTGCTGCCATAGGAATATACGATCCTGTTGTTTATGCGGATGTAAAATTGATAGGCACCCCGGGATGGACAAACGATATTCAAAATAGATTTGTACTTAAAAAATGGCTTAAGCCAGAAGGTGCTAAAGTTAAAAAAGGAGAAAATATTGCAATTATATCTAGCAATGACGAGGAAGATCTTACGGTTTCTGCAACCGCTACGGGTGAGTTAAAGTACTTGGTAGCAGAAGGAAAAGTAATTTACAATTCCGAAAATGCTAAACACGTTATAGAACAAGGGGCACACTATTTGGCTGAAATTAAGTATGATGAGCCTTTAGTAATGACGCATCCTAATGGAGATCCTATAACCAATGGTATTTCATTTATTGTAATCTGGTTGGTGTTAGGAGCAACATTCTTTACAATTAGAATGGGCTTTATTAATATTAAAGGATTTAGGCATTCCATAGATCTTGCTAAAGGTAAATATGATGATCCGGATGCACCTGGTCAGGTTACCCATTTTCAGGCGTTGGCTACAGCAGTTTCAGGAACTGTTGGTTTGGGGAATATTGCCGGTGTTGCGGTTGCGGTATCATTAGGTGGTGCAGGTGCTACCTTTTGGATGATTGTCTGTGGTTTGTTAGGAATGTCTTCCAAGTTTGTAGAATGTACATTGGGTGTGAAATATAGAGATATATTACCTGATGGAAGAGTTTTTGGAGGTCCGATGAACTATTTAAGATATGGACTGGAAAAGCGTAATATGAAAGGTTTCGGTAAGGTCCTAGCTGGGTTATTTGCTGTTTTGGCCATTGGAGCTTCCTTTGGTGGTGGTAATATGTTTCAGGCCAACCAATCTTTTGAGCAATTAGCGGGTCAGTTTCCGGCATTGGTAGGTCATGGATTTTGGTTTGGTGTAGTTACGGCTATCCTTGTAGGTGTTGTGATTATAGGAGGGATAAATAGTATTGCAAAGGTAACCGGTAGGGTTGTTCCTATCATGGCCTCAATTTATATTATTGCGGCTTTGGCCGTAATTATAATGAACATACAAAATATTGGACCTGCATTTACGGCAATATTTGATGGAGCTTTTAGTCCATCAGCTCTTAAAGGGGGAATAATTGGTGTTTTGGTAATTGGCTTTCAAAGAGCAGCTTTCTCCAATGAAGCAGGTGTTGGTTCTGCTGCCATAGCACATAGTACCGCAAAAACTAATCATCCTCCTTCAGAGGGTTTTGTAGCGCTTCTTGAGCCTTTTCTTGATACGGTAGTTGTTTGTACACTTACTGCACTTGTACTTATTTTTACAGGTATGCATGAGGTAGAGGGTATGGCGGGAGCGCAATTAACGTCAGATGCTTTTGGTAGCCAGATTTCATGGTTCCCTTACGTGTTGGCTTTAGCGGTATTTCTTTTCGCTTTTTCTACTATGATTTCATGGTCTTATTACGGTATGCGTGCATGGACTTACCTTTTTGGAAAAAGTAAAAAATCAGAGATGATCTATAAAATGCTTTTCTTGGTATTTGTAGTTATAGGCGCTTCTGTAAGTTTAGGTGCGGTATTGGATTTTTCAGATATGATGATTCTGGCCATGTCCTTCCCGAATATTATAGGTCTTTATATAATGTCTGGTGAAGTTAAACGCGATTTAGGGGTGTACTGGAAGAAATTAAAGGCTAATGAGCTTTTTCAAAAACAAGTAACCGCTAAGGAATAATTTGCCTTTTATATAGCGGATGAAAAATTTTAAATCCCACTTTAGATTCAATAAACAGGAACGAAGTGGGGTTTTTTATTTGTTGTTTATAATTGTAGGACTACAAGTAGCATACTTTGCTTTCCGCTATTCGGAACCTGTAGACAGTAATGATAGTTTTCAAGAGGATGTACAACTTCAACTTCAAATAGACAGTCTTAAGGCCAGGGCACAAAAAAAAGACGCTGTTAAGATTTATCCTTTCAATCCTAATTTTATTACAGACTATAAAGGGTATACATTAGGTATGTCTTTAGAGGAAATAGATAGACTGCATCATTTTAGAAAAGAAGGGAAATTTGCCAATTCTGCTGAAGACTTTCAAAAAGTCACACTAATTTCCGATTCATTACTTCAAGCTATTTCTCCATATTTTAAGTTTCCTGAATGGACAAAGGGTAAAACAAAATCTACGTCATCCTACGCAACGTCAAGTAAAGAAAAAAGGCAATCTGCTCAAACGAGCGATTCAAGTAGTGCTATTTCTGATATAAATTTGGCAATGGCAGAAGATCTACGTGAAATTAATGGAATAGGAGAGAAGTTATCGGCTAGAATTATAAAATTTAGAGATAGGTTAGGAGGGTTTTTGGTCAATGATCAATTGTATGATGTGTATGGTTTAGAACCAGAGGTTGTAGTACGCACTTTAAAGAGGTTTCAAGTGATTAAAAAGCCAATAATCGAGAAAATTAACATTAACACTGCATCAGCTAAAAAACTTTCAAAATTAGTATATCTTCAAAAACATGTCTCTGAGAGCATAGTAAATTACAGAAGTGACAACGGAACCATACTTTCTTTTGATGAATTATCAAAAATAGAAAATTTTCCAGTGGAGAAGATTGATAGAATTAAGTTATATTTGATCCTATAAATTTAATTGGAATGCAAAGCATGTACTTTACGGAAGAACATCAATTATTTAGAGAGAGTCTCCGGGATTTTTTAAAGAAAGAAGTTGTACCTCATATAGAAAAATGGGAAGCTTCGGGAACCATTGAATCGTTCATATGGGAAAAGTTTGGTGAGATGGGGTATTTTGGCCTTGCAACTCCAGAAACTTATGGTGGTTTAGGCTTGGACCTTTTCTATACCGTAATATTTTTGGAAGAACTTCAAAGAATAAATTCCGGCGGTTTTGCCGCTGCTATGTGGGCACATGAGTATTTGGCAATGACCCATTTGAATAAGAATGCGAATGATGAGCAGAAAAAAGCATATTTAACGCCTAGTGTAAATGGCAAAAAAATAGGTTGCCTTGGTGTTACAGAACCTTTTGGGGGTAGTGATGTTGCGGGTATGCGAACAACGGCTGTAAGAGAAGGTGATCATTATATAATTAACGGCTCTAAGACTTTTATTACTAATGGAGTGTATGGAGATTACTGTATTCTTGCTGCTAAGACAAATCCGTCTGCAGGAAATAAAGGTATAAGTATCTTTATAGTTGATTTGGATAAAGAAGGAGTTTCTTCTAACAAGTTGAATAAATTAGGTTGGCGAGCATCGGATACTGCAGAACTTGCTTTTGATAATGTAAAGGTTCCTGTTGGTAATTTAATGGGTGAGGAGGGAAAAGGTTTCACTTTTATAATGGAAGCCTTTGCTTTGGAGCGTTTGGTTATGGGTATTAACGCCCATGCAAGAGCAGAGTATGCTTTGGAGTATGCGTTGCAATACATGTCTGAAAGGGAAACATTCGGTAAATCTATAAATCAATATCAGGCATTACGTCATAAACTGGTTGACTTGCATGCAGATATGGATATATGTAAGCAATATAATTACGGAGTAGCATATAAAATGGGCAGGGGAGAATATGTAGTTCGTGAAGCAACCATTTCTAAATTAAAGTCTACCGAAATGGCCGATAAGGTCGCGTATGACTGTCTACAGTTTTTAGGCGGTTACGGTTATATAGAAGATTATCCTATGGCTCGTATGTTTAGGGATAGTCGTTTGGGGCCTATAGGGGGTGGAACTTCTGAAATTCTGAAGGAAATAATTGCAAAAATTGTCATAGATAAAAAAGAGTACAGAATGCCAAAGGGATAGTTTATAAAAATTTTTAAGAGCAAATATTTTTTCTTTGTTAGCTATTTTATAGTATAATTAGAAAATTGTAGTGCCCAATTGTAAATTTGTTTATATCTTTGCCGCTTTAATCATTAAGAAAGGAGGTTGTAGCCAATGTTAATTATACCAGTAAAAGAAGGAGAAAACATCGATCGGGCTTTGAAACGTTTCAAGCGTAAATTCGATAAAACGGGTACGATGCGCAGATTGCGTAAGCGTCAACAATTTTCAAAACCTTCCGTTGAGCGCAGAGCGCAGATACAGAAAGCAGAATACATTCAAGGTTTAAGAGATAAAGAAGAAATCTAGTAAAGCTTGTTTAGTGTACAAATAAAAAAATCCCATCTAATGATGGGATTTTTTTTTGGTCGTACATTTAAGAGTCAAATTACAATCCTTAACTTATCTTCACGTTGTTACATCTGCTCGTTATAGCCAACTTCACTAACTTAGTATTATGTCTTTGGAATCCTTTATATCATATTTGGCTTTAGAAAGGAAGTATTCTGTTCATACGGTAACGGCGTATAAAAAGGATCTAGAGGCCTTTAGTGACTTTTGCAACCAGAACCATGACTGTAAAAGTATAGACGCCATAGCGTATGGACTTGTAAGAAGCTGGGTGGTTTATTTGGTGGACTCAGGTATGTCTAATAGGTCTATTAATAGAAAGATCGCCTCTTTAAAAGCTTACTATAAATTTCTTCAAAATATAGGCGCAATAGAAATAAACCCTTTAGCAAAACATAAAGCCTTAAAAACTTCTAAAAAAATTGAAGTTCCTTTTTCTGAAATAGAAATGGAAAATGTGCTTTCTCAGATTGAATTCGATAATGATTTTGAAGGAGTTCGAGATAAACTAATAATAGAGTTGCTGTATACAACCGGAATGCGTAGAGCAGAACTTATTAATTTAAAAATTGTAGATGTGGATTTTTCACAACAACTTTTGAAGGTGTTGGGCAAAAGAAATAAAGAACGCATGGTGCCATTATTGCCTTCTGTTGCAAGACCCTTTAAGGTTTACCTGACGGAAAGGAAAATGCTGGATAATATAACCGATGAAGAGTACGTATTTTTGTTGAAGTCGGGTAATAAATTATATGAAAATCTTGTTTATCGACTAATAAATAAGTATTTTAGTAAGGTGTCGTCTAAGGTTAAAAAGAGTCCTCATATCCTAAGGCATACCTTTGCAACCCATCTCTTGAACAAAGGAGCTGATATGAATTCTGTAAAAGAGCTATTGGGTCATGCAAGTTTGGCATCTACACAAGTGTATACGCACAATAGTATTGCCGAGTTAAAAAAGGTGCACGCTAGTGCTCACCCAAGAGGAAAACAGTAGTTGAGCCATTTCACATTGATTAATATAAAAACTATAACCTATGAAAGTAAATGCGCAGTCAGTCAATTTTAATGCGGATAGAACGCTTATCGACTTTTTACAGAATAGATTGGACAAGTTAGAAACCTTCTATGACAAGGTAATTAGTGCAGATGTCTATATGAAGGTTGAAAACACCAGTTCAAAGGAAAATAAAATTGTAGAAATCAAATTGAATATACCCGGAGATAAATTCATGATAAAAAAGCAGTGTAAGAAATTTGAGGAAGCAGTAGATGCGGCTTGTAACTCACTGGAAAGGAAGCTAATAAAACATAAGGAAAAATCTCGTGTTCAGGCATGATAAATTTTTTTCGAATTTTGTTTTGAATAAACAAAAAAACGTATACATTTGCAGTCCGTTAGAAATAGCGGACTTTTTTATGCCGGAAACGGGGTAGAAAGGCCGATGTAGCTCAGCTGGCTAGAGCAGCTGATTTGTAATCAGCAGGTCGTGGGTTCGAGTCCCTCCATCGGCTCTAAAAGTTCTTTAAAAATTGGATTGGGGAGATACTCAAGCGGCCAACGAGGGCAGACTGTAAATCTGCTGACTACGTCTTCGCAGGTTCGAATCCTGCTCTCCCCACTTTTTTAAAAACCCTTTTTAGGGTATTGAAATATTGATTTATTATAATTGCGGGAGTAGCTCAGTTGGTAGAGCGTCAGCCTTCCAAGCTGAATGTCGCCGGTTCGAACCCGGTCTCCCGCTCTAATAGCCAAGGTAATGTTAGGATTTTTAATCTACAGCGTTAAACCTTGAACCTTGAACCTAATAAGCCGACGTAGCTCAGGGGTAGAGCGTTTCCTTGGTAAGGAAGAGGTCACGGGTTCAATTCCCGTCGTTGGCTCAATGAAGGCATTATTTGTACACTAATATATAACTAAGATTAAAATTCATTAAAAATGGCAAAGGAAACTTTTGATCGTTCCAAACCGCACTTAAATATAGGTACTATTGGACACGTAGATCACGGTAAAACAACATTGACTGCTGCTATTACTACGGTATTGGCAAATGCAGGTTTGTCTGAGCTTAGAAGCTTTGACTCAATTGACAACGCTCCTGAGGAAAAAGAGAGAGGTATTACTATTAACACTTCTCACGTTGAATACCAAACGGCTAATCGTCACTACGCTCACGTTGACTGTCCTGGTCACGCGGATTACGTAAAGAACATGGTTACTGGTGCTGCTCAGATGGACGGTGCTATTCTTGTTGTTGCTGCTACTGATGGTCCTATGCCACAAACTCGTGAGCACATCCTTTTAGGTCGTCAGGTTGGTATTCCAAGAATCGTTGTTTTCTTGAACAAAGTTGACATGGTTGATGATGAGGAGCTGTTGGAACTTGTTGAGATGGAAGTAAGAGAATTGCTTTCTTTTTATGAGTACGATGGTGATAACGGTCCTGTAATTTCTGGTTCTGCCTTAGGTGCACTTAACGGTGAGCAAAAGTGGGTAGATACCGTTATGGAATTGATGGCTGCTGTTGATGAGTGGATCGAATTGCCAGCTAGGGATGTTGATAAGGATTTCTTAATGCCGGTTGAGGATGTATTTACAATTACAGGTCGTGGTACGGTTGCAACTGGTCGTATTGAAACTGGTGTTGCAAACACAGGTGATCCTGTTGAGATCATTGGAATGGGAGCTGAGAAATTGACTTCTACCGTAACTGGTGTTGAAATGTTCCGTAAGATTTTGGATAGAGGTGAAGCTGGAGATAATGTAGGTATCTTGTTAAGAGGTATTGAAAAAGCACAGATCAGCAGAGGTATGGTAATCTGTAAGCCAGGTTCTGTAACTCCTCACTCTAAATTCGAAGCTGAGGTATATGTTCTTAAGAAAGAAGAAGGTGGTCGTCATACGCCATTCCATAATAACTATCGTCCTCAGTTCTATGTAAGAACTACAGATGTAACTGGTAATATTTCTCTTCCATCTGGTGTAGAGATGGTGATGCCTGGTGATAACCTTACTATTACGGTTGAGCTTATTCAGCCTATCGCATTAAGCATAGGTTTACGTTTTGCAATCCGTGAAGGTGGTAGAACTGTTGGTGCCGGTCAGGTTACTAAGATTATAGATTAATTTATTATTATATAGGAATAATGTAGTTAAGGGTGTTCTGCTTTAGTGGGACACCTTTAAATGCAATTATAAACGGGTGTAGCTCAGTTGGTAGAGCACTGGTCTCCAAAACCAGGTGTCGGGAGTTCGAGTCTCTCCTCCCGTGCGAATTTAAGTAAGAATCATTATGTTAACGTATATAAAAGAATCTATAGAGGAGCTTCGTAACAATGTTACTTTGCCCTCAAGAGCCGAATCATCTAACCTAATGGTAGTGGTAGCGGTATTCTCTATTTTGTTCGCTCTGGCCACTTGGGGTGTGGATAGTGCATTCAGCAAATTGGTTCGTTTATATTTCGATAACATCTTAAACTAGTCGTTCGCTATGTCAGAGGTATTGGAAAAGAAATGGTATGTAGTGAGAGCTGTTAGTGGACAAGAGAATAAAATCAAAGGCTATATTGAAAGTGAGGTAGAGCGCCATGGTTTTTCTGATTACTTGGAAGATGTTCTTGTTCCAACAGAAAAGGTGATTCAAATTCGAAACGGAAAAAAAGTTAACAAGGAGAGAGTGTATTTTCCTGGTTATATAATGATAAAAGCCAACCTTGGTGGTGAGATGATTCACATCATTCGTTCAATAACGAATGTAATTGGTTTCTTAGGGGAGACAAAAGGAGGTGATCCTGTTCCATTGAGAAAGACCGAAGTGAATAGAATGTTAGGTAAGGTTGATGAGTTGGCTGTTAATACAGATACAGTAGCTATTCCTTTCACGCATGGTGAAACGGTTAAGGTTATTGATGGTCCGTTTAACGGGTTTAACGGAACTGTTGAGAAAATCAACGAAGAAAAGCGTAAGCTGGAAGTTATGGTTAAGATTTTCGGAAGAAAAACACCATTGGAACTCAGTTACATGCAAGTAGAAAAAGTATAAGTTAAGTGTTACATATTTAAAGTTGTGTTGCTTCCAAATTGATACGACTTAAATTTAATTTTAAACAATGGCAAAAGAAATAGGTAAAGTAGTTAAACTACAAGTTAGGGGAGGTGCAGCGAATCCGTCGCCACCGGTTGGACCCGCCTTAGGTGCTGCCGGTGTTAACATCATGGAGTTCTGTAAGCAGTTTAACGCTCGTACGCAGGACAAACAAGGTAAGGTATTGCCTGTTGTTATCACCGTATATAAGGACAAGTCTTTCGACTTCGTCGTTAAAACACCACCGGCGGCAGTTCAGCTATTGGAAGCGGCTAAGATTAAAAAAGGATCAGGTGAGCCTAATCGTGTAAAATCTGGTAATGTTACTTGGGACCAAGTTAAAACAATTGCCGAGGACAAAATGGTAGATCTTAATGCATTTACAGTAGAATCTGCGATGAGCATGATAGCTGGAACAGCTAGGTCTATGGGTCTTAAAGTTGCAGGTAAGCGACCTTTCTAAAATCTTAAAAGCAATTTGAAATGGCAAAATTAACTAAGAAACAAAAAGACGCCCATTCTAAAATAGATAAAGACAAACTTTATTCTGTTGGGGAAGGTGCTGCTTTGGTAAAAGAGATTACCAATACAAAATTTGATGCATCTGTTGATTTGGCAGTGCGTTTGGGTGTAGATCCAAGAAAAGCAAACCAAATGGTTCGTGGGGTAGTAACACTTCCTCATGGTACAGGTAAAGATGTTAAAGTTTTGGCCTTGGTAACACCAGATAAAGAAGCGGAGGCTACAGAAGCCGGTGCTGATTTTGTTGGATTGGACGAGTATTTGACTAAAATCAAAGGCGGTTGGACAGATGTTGATGTAATCATCACTATGCCAAGCGTAATGGGTAAATTAGGTCCTTTAGGTAGAGTATTAGGTCCAAGAGGTCTTATGCCCAATCCAAAAACAGGAACAGTTACTATGGATGTTGCTAAGGCGGTATCTGATGTAAAGGCTGGTAAAATCGACTTTAAAGTAGATAAAACAGGTATCGTTCATGCGGCTGTTGGGAAAGCTTCTTTCTCTGCAGACAAATTGGAAGAAAACGCTAGAGAATTGTTAGAAACTTTAGTGAAAATGAAACCTGCTGCTGCAAAGGGTGTTTATATGAAAAGTATTTTCATGTCAAGTACCATGAGCCCAAGTGTTCAGTTGGATCCAAAGACAGTTTAATCGAACTGGGTAGTTCAAAATTTACAGTATGACAAGAGAAGAAAAAGCAAACGTAATACAGGATTTGACTTCACAGTTGGCCGAGAACTCTACTATTTATTTAGCAGATATATCAGGTTTGAATGCAGTGCAAACTTCAGATTTAAGAAGAGCTTGTTTCAAAGCGGATGTTAAGCTTGCAGTAGTTAAGAACACATTGCTTGAAAAGGCAATGGAGGCTTCCGATAAGGAATTCGGTGAACTTCCCGGAGTGCTTAAGGGCAATACTTCGTTGATGTTCTCAGAAGTAGGTAACGTTCCAGCAAAACTTATTAAGACTTTTAGAAAAAAATCTGATAAGCCTTTGTTAAAAGGAGCCTTCGTAGAGGAGTCAGTATATATTGGTGATGAGAATTTGGATGCACTGGTAAGTATTAAGTCTAAAGAAGAAATGATTGGTGAGGTTATTGGATTGTTACAATCTCCTGCTAAAAATGTTATTTCTGGACTTAAATCTGGTGGTGGTAAACTGGCAGGTATCCTTAAGACATTATCAGAAAGATAAGAACGCACTAGTAAACTAAGTATATTTTAAAAATTTATTAAACGATAGTAAAAATGGCAGATTTAAAAGATTTCGCAGAACAATTGGTTAACTTAACCGTAAAAGAGGTAAACGAGTTAGCAGATATATTAAAAGATGAGTATGGTATCGAGCCTGCAGCTGCTGCAGTAGCTGTTGCCGCTGGTGGCGCTGGTGAAGCTGGTGAAGCCGCTGAAGAAAAATCAGAATTCGATGTTGTCTTAACCGCAGCAGGTGGTTCTAAACTAGCTGTAGTTAAATTGGTAAAAGAATTAACTGGTCTTGGATTGAAAGATGCAAAGGATATCGTTGATAGCGCACCAAAAGCTGTTAAAGAAGGTATCTCTAAAGACGAAGCTGAAGGAATCAAAAAATCTTTGGAAGAAGCAGGAGCAGAAGTTGAGCTTAAATAGTATCAGCAACCATAAGAATTTGGTTTAGGTCTTTCTTCGCCCCAGGCGGAGCTAGACCTAAGCCTTTTTATACAAGTAAGACCCACGTATATGATGAAGTATACGACCCATATTTAGTATTCACGTTCAAAATACTGTCCATAGATGTTCACACAACAGACTGAGAGAATAAATTTTGCATCCGCTAAGAACACGCCGGAGTATCCGGATTTCTTGGACATTCAGATTAAATCGTTTCAAGACTTTTTCCAGTTAGAAACTAAATCTGATGAAAGAGGCAATGAAGGGTTGTACAATACCTTCATGGAAAACTTCCCTATTACGGACACCAGAAACCAGTTCGTACTTGAATTTTTAGATTACTTCATAGATCCGCCAAGATATTCTATACAAGAATGTATAGAGCGAGGTCTTACCTATAGTGTTCCGTTAAAGGCACGATTAAAATTATACTGTACCGATCCTGAGCACGAAGATTTTGAAACTATCGTGCAAGATGTGTATTTGGGTACTATACCTTACATGACGCCAAGTGGTACTTTTGTTATCAATGGGGCTGAAAGGGTTGTAGTTTCTCAGTTACACCGTTCTCCAGGTGTATTCTTTGGTCAGTCATTTCATGCTAACGGTACTAAATTATACTCTGCGAGGGTAATACCTTTTAAAGGTTCCTGGATAGAATTTGCAACAGATATTAACGGTGTAATGTATGCGTACATTGACCGTAAAAAGAAATTGCCTGTAACCACTCTTTTCAGAGCCATAGGTTTTGAAAGAGATAAAGATATTCTAGAGATTTTTGATCTTTCTGAAGAGGTTAAAGTTTCAAATGCAGGTCTTAAAAAGGTATTGGGGCGTAAATTAGCTGCTAGGGTTTTGAATACTTGGCATGAGGATTTCGTTGATGAAGATACGGGTGAGGTTGTTTCTATCGAAAGAAACGAAATCGTAATTGATCGTGATACCGTTTTAGAAAAAGACCATATCGCAGAAATATTAGAAGCTGATGTAAAGACGATACTTCTTCATAAAGAGAGTACTGCACAATCCGATTATTCTATTATTCACAATACGTTACAGAAAGATCCAACAAACTCAGAAAAAGAAGCTGTTGAGCATATCTACAGACAATTACGTAATGCTGAGCCGCCAGATGAGGAAACAGCACGTGGTATCATAGATAAATTATTCTTCTCTGATCAACGTTACAACTTAGGTGAGGTTGGTCGTTATAGAATGAACAAAAAGTTACAGTTGGATATTGGAATGGACAAGCAAGTCTTGACCAAGGAGGATATCATAACTATTATAAAATATTTAATTGAGTTAATTAACTCAAAAGCAGAGATTGATGATATTGATCACTTATCTAACCGTCGTGTTCGTACAGTTGGTGAGCAATTGTCATCTCAGTTCGGTGTAGGTCTTGCTCGTATGGCAAGAACTATTCGTGAACGTATGAACGTTCGTGATAACGAAGTTTTTACGCCTATTGATTTGATTAATGCAAAGACTTTGTCTTCTGTTATTAATTCATTCTTTGGTACAAACCAGTTATCTCAGTTCATGGATCAAACGAATCCATTAGCAGAGATTACGCACAAACGTAGATTATCGGCATTAGGACCAGGTGGTCTGTCAAGAGAGCGAGCAGGTTTTGAGGTTCGTGATGTTCACTATACACACTACGGTAGACTTTGTCCTATTGAAACTCCTGAAGGTCCAAACATTGGTTTGATATCTTCACTGGCAGTGTTCTCTAAAGTCAACCCAATGGGCTTCTTGGAAACACCATACCGTAAGGTTGATGAGGCAAAAGTAAATACAAAAGAATTCGTTTACTTGAGTGCAGAGGAAGAAGAAGGAATGAAAATTGCACAAGCGAACATTCCATTGAACGAAGACGGGCAAATTGCTTCTGAAAAAGTTATTGCTCGTGAAGAAGGAGATTTCCCGGTTGTAGATCCAAGTGAAATTAACTATACCGATGTTGCACCTAATCAAATTGCATCTATTTCCGCATCACTTATTCCTTTCTTGGAGCATGATGATGCTAACCGTGCATTGATGGGTTCTAACATGATGCGCCAAGCGGTACCATTATTGAGACCTCAATCCCCAATTGTTGGGACAGGTCTTGAACGTCAAGTAGCTTCTGATTCAAGAGTATTGATAAATGCAGAAGGTGATGGTACTATTGAGTATGTAGATGCAAAGATGATTACTGTAAAGTATGATCGAACTGATGCAGAGCGTTTGGTAAGTTTTGAAGAAGATTCTAAATCATACAACTTGGTTAAGTTTAGAAAAACCAACCAAGGTACCAGTATTAACTTAAAACCAATTGTAAGAAGAGGTGATAAAGTTAAAAAAGGTCAGGTTCTTTGTGAAGGATACGCTACGGAAAAAGGTGAGTTGGCATTGGGCCGTAATCTTACCGTTGCATTTATGCCTTGGAAAGGATATAATTTTGAGGATGCAATCGTTATTTCCGAAAAAGTAGTTCGTGAGGATATTTTTACATCTATTCACGTAGATGAATATTCTTTGGAAGTTAGAGATACTAAATTGGGAGCTGAAGAATTGACTCACGATATTCCCAACGTTTCCGAAGAAGCTACTAAGGATTTGGATGAAAACGGTATGATTCGTATCGGTGCTGAAGTTAAACCTGGTGATATCTTGATCGGTAAGATTACTCCAAAAGGAGAGTCTGATCCAACTCCTGAAGAAAAATTACTAAGAGCTATTTTTGGTGACAAAGCTGGTGATGTAAAAGATGCGTCTTTAAAGGCATCTCCATCATTACGTGGTGTTGTTATAGATAAGAAATTGTTTTCTCGTTCTGTAAAAGATAAGCGTAAGCGTTCTGAAGACAAGGAAGAGCTTAATAAGTTGGAATTAGAGTACGAAGTGAAATTTCAAGAGTTGAAAGACGTCTTGATCGAGAAACTTTTTACTTTGATCAACGGTAAAACATCTCAAGGTGTATTGAACGATTTAGGTGAAGAAGTATTACCAAAAGGTAAGAAGTACACACTTAAAATGTTAAACTCCGTTGATGATTTTGCTCACTTGGTAGGTGGTAGCTGGACAATGGATAAGGATACAAACGAATCTGTTGCCGATTTACTTCACAACTATAAGATTAAGCTGAATGACCTTCAAGGAAACTTGAGAAGAGACAAGTTTACGATTTCTGTTGGTGATGAGTTACCAGCTGGTATTATGAAGTTGGCTAAAGTTTATGTAGCTAAAAAACGTAAACTTAAAGTAGGTGATAAAATGGCGGGTCGTCATGGTAACAAAGGTATCGTTTCCCGTATCGTTCGTCAGGAAGATATGCCTTTCTTGGCAGACGGAACACCAGTTGATATCGTATTGAATCCATTGGGTGTACCATCTCGTATGAACATTGGTCAGATTTACGAAACCGTATTAGGTTGGGCTGGTCTTAAGTTGGGCAAAAAATATGCGACACCTATCTTTGATGGTGCAACATTAGAGCAAATCAATGAATATACGGATGAAGCCGGTATTCCAAGATTTGGACATACTTATCTTCATGATGGTGGAACAGGTAAGCGTTTTGATCAACCAGCAACAGTTGGTGTGATTTACATGCTGAAACTTGGACACATGGTAGATGATAAAATGCACGCACGTTCTATAGGACCTTACTCTTTAATTACTCAACAACCATTAGGTGGTAAAGCACAGTTTGGTGGTCAGCGTTTTGGAGAGATGGAAGTTTGGGCTCTTGAAGCATATGGTGCTTCGGCAACCTTACGTGAAATATTGACCGTTAAATCGGATGATGTTATCGGAAGAGCTAAGACATATGAGTCAATAGTTAAGGGCGAGACCATGCCAGAACCCGGTTTACCGGAATCTTTCAACGTATTGATGCACGAACTTAAAGGTTTGGGCTTAGATATCCGTTTGGAAGAATAGAATCCGATTGTAGCGATTGAAGAACACACATTTTAATTAGTATCACCATTAGATTATGGCTAGAATAAAAGATAATAATCCAATAAAAAGGTTTGATAAAATTTCTATCGGATTGGCCTCGCCAGAAGCAATTTTGGCAGAGTCAAGAGGAGAGGTTCTCAAGCCTGAAACTATCAACTACAGAACGCACAAACCTGAGCGTGACGGTCTTTTTTGCGAGCGTATATTCGGTCCTGTAAAGGATTATGAATGTGCTTGTGGTAAGTATAAAAGAATACGTTACCGTGGTATTGTTTGTGATCGTTGTGGTGTTGAGGTTACGGAGAAGAAAGTACGTAGAGATAGAGTAGGGCACATTAACTTAGTGGTTCCCGTGGCTCATATCTGGTACTTCCGTTCGTTACCGAATAAAATAGGATACCTATTGGGATTACCTTCCAAGAAATTGGATATGATTATTTACTACGAGCGTTATGTAGTAATTCAACCAGGTATTGCTAAAGGAGCCGAAGGTGAAGAAATCAATAAAATGGATTTCTTGACCGAAGAAGAGTACTTGACTATTTTAGAATCTATTCCAATTGAAAATCAATATTTAGAAGATTCGGACCCTAATAAGTTTATTGCTAAAATGGGAGCTGAGTGTCTTATAGACCTTTTAGCTCGTATCGACTTAAAAGAGCTTTCGTACCAGTTGCGCCACAAAGCAAATACTGAGACTTCTAAACAAAGAAAAACAGAGGCGTTAAAAAGACTTCAAGTTGTTGAAGCGCTTCGTGAATCTCAAGAAAATAGAGAAAACAGACCTGAGTGGATGATTATGAAAGTAATTCCGGTTATTCCACCAGAATTGCGTCCATTGGTACCACTAGATGGTGGTCGTTTCGCTACTTCAGATTTAAATGATTTGTATAGAAGGGTAATTATACGTAACAACCGTTTAAAAAGGTTGGTAGAAATAAAAGCTCCTGAGGTAATTCTTAGAAATGAGAAACGTATGCTTCAAGAAGCGGTAGATTCTCTTTTTGATAACACTAGAAAAGCTTCAGCTGTTAAAACTGAATCTAACAGACCCTTAAAATCACTTTCAGATTCCTTAAAAGGTAAGCAAGGTCGTTTCCGTCAAAACTTACTAGGTAAGCGTGTTGATTACTCTGCACGTTCGGTAATCGTTGTTGGACCTGAACTTCATTTGTATGAATGTGGTCTTCCAAAAGATATGGCTGCTGAGCTATACAAACCTTTCGTTATCAGAAAATTGATTGAAAGAGGGATTGTTAAGACTGTGAAGTCGGCCAAGAAGATTATAGATAAAAAAGAGCCTGTTGTTTGGGATATTCTTGAAAACGTATTGAAAGGTCACCCAGTTCTGTTGAACCGTGCCCCAACATTACACCGTTTAGGTATCCAAGCGTTTCAGCCAAAACTTATTGAAGGTAAAGCAATACGTCTTCACCCATTAGCGTGTACAGCATTTAACGCGGATTTTGACGGTGATCAGATGGCGGTTCACTTACCATTAGGTCCAGAGGCTATTTTGGAAGCACAATTATTAATGTTGGCTTCACAAAACATATTGAACCCTGCCAATGGTTCACCTATTACGGTACCATCGCAGGATATGGTTCTGGGTCTCTATTATATGACCAAGGAACGTAAGTCAACACCTGAAGTGCCTGTTAAAGGTGAAGGATTGACTTTTTACTCTGCCGAAGAGGTTGAGATAGCGTTCAATGAAGGACAGGTTGATTTGAATGCGGGTATTAAAGTACGCGCAAAAGACTTTAACGAAGAAGGTGATTTGGTAAACCAAATTATTCCTACTACCGTGGGTCGTGTATTGTTCAATAATAATGTACCTGTAGAAGCTGGTTATATTAACCAAGTTCTAAATAAGAAAGCTTTAAGAAATATTATTGGTGATATTTTAGCGGTTACAAGTATTCCGGCTACGGCTGATTTCCTAGATAGAATTAAGACTATGGGATATGATTTTGCCTTCAAAGGTGGATTATCCTTTAGCTTAGGTGATATTATTATACCGCCAGAGAAGCATGAAATGATTGCTGATGCTAATGGTCAGGTAGATGGTATTATGAGCAACTATAACATGGGGCTTATTACCAATAATGAACGTTACAATCAGGTTATTGATGTTTGGACTTCTACGAATGCTGAATTGACAGAATTGGCAATGAAACGTATTCGTGAGGATCAGCAAGGATTCAACTCGGTATATATGATGCTTGATTCTGGTGCAAGGGGTTCTAAAGAACAGATTCGCCAGTTAACAGGTATGCGTGGTTTGATGGCTAAGCCTAAAAAATCTACTGCCGGTGGTGGTGAGATTATTGAAAACCCGATTTTATCGAACTTTAAAGAAGGTCTTTCTATCCTTGAGTATTTTATTTCTACTCACGGTGCTCGTAAAGGTCTTGCAGATACTGCCCTTAAAACGGCAGATGCAGGGTACTTAACACGTCGTTTGGTAGATGTTTCTCAAGATGTTATCATTAACATTACAGATTGTGAAACTCTAAGAGGTGTAGAAGTTTCTGCATTGAAAAAGAATGAAGAAGTTGTTGAGTCTCTAGGAGCACGTATATTAGGTAGAGTTTCTTTACATGATGTATTTGATCCGTTGACTGAAGAGCAATTACTTTCTGCAGGTCAGGAAATAATGGAGATTGATGCTAAACGAATTGAAGAATCTCCTGTTGAGAAAGTCGAAGTACGTTCAGCGTTGACATGTGAAGCTCCTAAAGGAATTTGTGCTCAATGTTATGGTAGAAACCTTTCTACAAATAAAATGGTACAAAGAGGTGAAGCTGTTGGTGTTGTTGCGGCACAATCAATTGGTGAGCCAGGTACACAGCTTACTTTGCGTACTTTCCACGTAGGTGGTATTGCAGGTAACATTTCTGAAGATAACAAGTTAATCGCTAAATTTAGTGGTGTAGCGGAAATTGAAGATTTAAGAACTGTTCAATCCATAGATAAGGAAGGTAACCCTGCAACTATTGTTATTTCAAGAACATCTGAAGTTAAGGTTGTAGATAAGAAAACAGGTATTACATTAAGTACTAATAATATACCTTACGGTTCTCAGTTGTTCATTGAAAACGGAGCAACGATTGCAAAGGAAGATGTTATTTGTTCGTGGGATCCATATAACGGTGTAATTGTTTCTGAATTTCCAGGGAAAATCGCTTACGAAAATATAGAACAAGGTGTTACTTATCAGGTTGAAATTGATGAGCAAACCGGTTTCCAAGAAAAAGTGATTTCAGAATCTCGTAATAAAAAGTTGATTCCTACTCTTTTGATACAAGATAGTAAAGGTGAAACATTACGTTCATACAACCTTCCTGTTGGATCACACATCATGGTAGATGATGGTGAAAAGATTAAAGAAGGAAAGACCCTTGTGAAAATTCCACGTAAATCTGCTAAGGCAGGTGATATTACGGGAGGTCTTCCAAGAGTAACTGAACTTTTTGAAGCACGTAACCCTTCTAACCCGGCAGTTGTTTCTGAGATAGATGGTGTTGTTTCTTTTGGAAAGATAAAAAGAGGTAACCGTGAAATAATTATAGAATCTAAATTAGGTGAAATCAAGAAATACTTGGTGAAGCTTTCTAATCAGATTTTGGTTCAGGAAAATGATTATGTTCGTGCAGGGATGCCATTGTCGGATGGTTCTATAACTCCAGAAGATATTCTTAAAATCAAAGGCCCGTCTGCCGTACAGCAGTACTTAGTGAACGAAGTTCAAGAAGTATACCGTTTGCAGGGTGTGAAGATTAATGATAAGCACTTTGAAGTAGTTGTAAGACAGATGATGCGTAAGGTTCGTATTCAGGATCCAGGTAACACTATTTTCTTAGAGAATCAATTGATTCATAAGGACGATTTCATTACGGAAAACGATGAAATCTTCGGTAAGAAGGTTGTTGTAGAAGTAGGTGATTCTGAAAATCTTAAAGCTGGTCAGATTATTACGGCTCGTGAATTAAGAGATGAGAACTCTGTTTTAAAACGTTCTGATAAGAATCTAGTTATTGCAGAGGATGCGGTAGCAGCTACGGCTACACCTATATTGCAAGGTATTACACGTGCGTCTTTACAGACCAAATCGTTTATATCTGCGGCATCTTTCCAAGAAACGACTAAAGTATTGAACGAAGCAGCGGTAAGCGGTAAGGTAGATACATTAGAGGGCTTGAAGGAGAATGTTATTGTTGGTCATAAGATTCCAGCAGGAACAGGTATGCGAGACTATGGAAATATCATTGTAGGTTCAAAAGAAGAGTATGATGAAATCATGGCGCGTAAAGAAGCCTTGAAATTTTAATCTCAAATAATTCAAACCCTCAATATTTTATATTGAGGGTTTATTTTTTTTTCTATATATGAGCGAAAAAGAACAAAACCAAAAACAGATTAATATTGAGCTTGATGAAAAGACGGCTGAAGGTATTTATTCTAATTTAGCAATTATCAACCATTCTGTTTCGGAATTCGTTGTTGATTTCATTAGTATGATGCCAGGTGCTCCAAAAGCGAAGGTTAAGAGTAGAATAGTTTTAACGCCACAGCACGCCAAGAAATTTTTAAAAGCGCTAAATGATAATGTAAAGCGTTTTGAGGCGGCACATGGAACCATTAAAGATTATGAGCAACCTCCAATACCAATGAATTTCGGTCCAACGGGAGAGGCTTAATAATAAAAAAATGCCCTTTGTTTCTACAAAGGGCATTTTTTTATTTAATACATTAAAATTTAGTCAAACTCAGAAACAAAATGAAGTTTTACACTGGGATATTTTTGTTGAGTCATTTGTAACGAGAATTGCGAATCAGCTAAAAAGACTAATTGATTTCTCTTGTCTTTGGCCAAAAACTTCTGCTTTACTCTTTTGAATTCTTTAAATTCTTCGTTCTTAGGGTCGGATGGTTCAACCCAGCAGGCTTTAAATACAGGGAAGTTTTCATACGTACATTTGGCTCCATATTCATGTTCAAGACGATATTGAATAACTTCAAACTGAAGCGCGCCAACCGTACCAATGACCTTTCTTCCATTCATTTCAAGGGTGAACAACTGGGCAACGCCTTCATCCATTAATTGATCAATACCTTTATAAAGCTGTTTGGACTTCATTGGGTCGGCATTGTTAATGTACCTAAAATGTTCGGGAGAGAAGCTGGGTATACCTTTGTAATGAAGCTCTTCACCTTCTGTTAACGTGTCACCAATTTTAAAATTACCTGTATCATGAAGTCCTACGATATCACCCGGGTAGGATATATCCACTATCTCCTTTTTCTCGGCAAAAAATGCATTGGGACTTGAAAATTTTAGTTTTTTGCCATTTCTAACATGTAAGTAAGGCTTATTACGCTCAAAAGTACCCGATACAATTTTAATAAAAGCTAATCGGTCTCGGTGCTTTGGGTCCATATTGGCATGTATTTTAAATACAAATCCGGACATTTCCTTTTCATTTGCGGATACAAGTCTCTCTTCGGCATTTTTAGGTCTAGGTGATGGGGCAATCTCTATAAAGCAATCCAATAACTCGCGAACACCAAAATTATTTAGAGCAGAACCAAAAAATACAGGTTGTTGAGTTCCTTTTAAATAGCTCTCCTTATTAAAATCTGGATATACCCCTCTTACCAATTCTAAATTCTCACGTAGTTCTTCAGCAGCATTATTACCAATAATTTTCTCTAATTCTGGGCTTTCAATTGAATCAAAAGCTATAGTTTCCTCAATATTCTTTTTACTATCGCCACTAAAAAGGTTGATATTCTTTTCGTAAATGTTATAGATACCTTTAAAATCGTACCCCATACCAATAGGGAAGCTTAATGGCGTAACAGATAGCCCAAGCTTTTGTTCCAAATCATCTAAAAGGTCAAAAGCATCTCGCCCTTCTCTATCCAATTTATTAATGAATACAATAATAGGTATGTTTCGCATTCGGCACACCTGAACCAATTTTTCAGTTTGCTCTTCTACACCTTTAGCTACATCTACCACTACAATTACACTATCCACAGCGGTAAGAGTTCTGAACGTATCCTCTGCAAAATCCTTATGTCCTGGCGTATCAAGAATATTTATTTTCTTGTCCTTATATATAAAGGCAAGTACGGAAGTAGCTACAGAAATACCACGTTGGCGCTCTATTTCCATAAAGTCACTTGTGGCGGTTTTCTTTATTTTATTATTTTTTACCGCGCCTGCTTCCTGGATTGCACCACCAAATAACAGAAGTTTTTCTGTTAATGTGGTCTTGCCTGCATCTGGATGGGAAATTATTCCAAAAGTCCTACGCCGTTGAATCTCATCTTTAAAACTCATGAAGAAAATTTGTGCAAAAATACACTAAATTATAGTTTATCTAAATCTGAAACTAGGTTAATAACAAAGTCCCGTTATAAGTGTATTAATTGCTGAATTAATCTTTATTTGATGGGATTGTAGCGTGTCGATAAACTACCAATATATTCGATTTAATGAAATCACTAATAGTTTTTTATCTATTTTTGGCGATATGTTAACTCGTTGAAATGGTTTGGTTTCTGCCCTTTGCCGAATATATCTGTTTTTAAAGGGGAAATCATAATTTATAGAATCAAAAGAATTTGGTTAACGAAATATTAAATATATCTTGCATCCATAATTGAAGCCCCCAACTTCTTACTTTTACGTTTTTAGACCTACGGCCATGGTGATTAGTTTAATAAAAGCTAAACATGTATGGAAAAGATTACTCTACTAAATTTTAAGAACAAAGCGGTAAAAGCCGCTACTTATACCTTCGCCATAGCGGTTGTTGGTTTTGGTTCTTCCCTGTACGCTAATGAAAGTAGCATTAATATACTTAGTGGCAAAGATGACCCAAAGTTTGAAAACGAAAACGAGTTAGAAGTCAACATGACCAATACGGATGACTGTATGGAATTGGCTACTATAGAAATTTTCGGTGATGATTTTGGTTTTGAAAATGGAGTTACCGATGGTAGTCTTTCCGCTGAAAATGTTGATATAAGTTCAAGATGGGGTCTTCCAGCAGGTAGCGTTTTGGTTTCTGTTACCGGTGCAAATACAAAAAGTTCTGACGGCTCTTTTGAGGTCCATAATAGACTTCCTACTACTTTTTCTTTTTCAGGAACAGTCCCTGTGAAAATTCTTGCAGAACATTCGATTAGAGTGGATGCAAATCATAGAGATGGTATTATCGCCTTGGATAATATCACGTATACTCAACCAAATGCATTGCCAGAAGGTGTTGTTTCTGGGAACGAAGGCAATGATTATTTTGTTGAAAATACAACGGATCAAGATATAAATGCTGATAGTCGCTTTACTTGGGAATCTCAGGATATAGTGGATGAAGTTCAGTTTTATACTACTTCCGATGCTCCTATTAATGGAATTCATTTAAGTATTACACCAATCAAATGCATGAACTCTGATACGGATGGTGATGGTGTACCGGATACTACAGATTTAGATGATGATAACGATGGGATATTAGATGCTGTTGAAGATCCAAATACAGATGGTGATAATGACCCTATGACCAATCCTTTGGATACAGATAATGACGGTATTCCTAATCACTTGGATATTGATTCTGATGATGATGGTATCCCGGATAATGTTGAAGCTCAGACTACAGATGGATATATTGCGCCCAATGATGACGATGAAGCAACAAGTACAGCTAACGATGGTCTAAATACGGCTTACCCAGATGGATTAACCCCTGTTAATACGGATGGTACGGATACGCCAGATTATATAGACCTTGATAGTGATAACGATTCTGTACCAGACAATAATGAAGGAAATGATTTCAACTTTGATGGTACTCCTGATCAAACTTACACTGGTATAGATACGGATGGTGACGGACTTGATGATGGTTACGAAGGAAGTGATGTTAATGATGGTTTTGATGTAAACGATGAGATCGATGATCCGGCAAATGATTTACCTGATACAGATGGTACCGAAGATGTAAATTATCGTGATTTAGACGATGATGGTGATGGTATTGATACGCCAAATGAAGATATAGATGAAGATGGAGATCCAACTAATGATGATACGGATGGAGATGGAATTCCAGATTATTTAGACCCAACCCTAGATGTTACACCAGATACAGATGGTGACGGTGTGCCGGATGCCACTGATTTAGATGATGATAACGATGGTATTTTGGATACGGTTGAAGATCCTAATATTGATGGTGATAACGATCCACTTACAGACCCTTATGATTTAGATGAGGATGGTATTCCAAATCATTTAGATATTGATTCTGATGATGATGGTATCCCGGATAATGTTGAAGCGCAGACAACGGATGGTTATATTGCACCCAACGATGACGATGAGGCAACTAGTATAGCAAATGATGGTTTAAACTCGGCATATCCTGATGGATTAACTCCTGTTAATACAGATGATAGTGATGTTGAAGATTATCTTGATGCAGATAGTGATAATGATGACGTTCCTGATAATAATGAAGGTAATGATTTCAACTTTGATGGAACTCCTGATCAAACTTACTTAGGAACGGATGCAGATGGCGACGGACTTGATGATGGTTATGAAGGAAGTGATATCAATGATGGTTTTGATGTTAATGATGAAATAGATGATCCTGCAAATGATTTACCGGATACAGATGGTACAGAAGATGTAAATTATCGTGATTTAGATGATGACGGTGATGGTATTGATACGCCAAATGAAGATGTAGATGAAGATGGTGACCCAACCAATGATGATACGGATGAAGATGGTACACCAGATTATCTTGATTTTGATGAAGACACTACAAAAGATACTGACGGAGACGGAGTACCTGATGTAACTGACTTAGATGATGATAACGATGGTATTTTAGATGCTGTAGAAGATCCTAATACGGATGGTGATGATAATCCTTTGACTAATCCTTTGGATACGGATGAGGATGGTATTCCTAATCATTTGGATATTGATTCTGATGATGACGGTATTCCAGATAACGTAGAGGCTCAGACTACAGATGGCTATATTGCTCCAAATGAAGATGATGAAGCAACAAGTATAGCTAATGACGGTTTGAATTCTGCATATCCTGATGGTTTAACTCCTGTTAATACAGATAATAGCCCTGTGGATAATCCTGATTATATTGATGGCGACAGTGATGATGATAATGCTCCAGATAATAATGAAGGGAATGATTTTAATTTTGATGGTATTCCAGATCAAGTTTACACAGGAGTGGATACGGATGGAGATGGATTAGATGATGGTTATGAAGGTAGTGATGTAAATGATGGTTTTGATGTTAATGATGAGATTGATGACCCTGCAAATGACTTACCGGATACCGATGGAACGGAAGATGTAAACTATCGTGATTTAGATGATGATGGTGATGGAATTTCTACCTTTGATGAAGATGTGGATCAAGATGGTAATCCTGCCAATGATGATAGTAACGGGAATGGCATTCCTAACTACTTAGATCCTACGGATAACATTCCTACAACTGATACCGATGGTGACGGTGTACCGGATATGGTAGATTTAGATGATGATAATGATGGTATATTGGATACGGTTGAAGATCCTAACACAGATGGAGATAATAACCCGTTAACAGACCCATTAGATACAGATGGCGATGGTTTTCCTAATCATTTAGATATTGATGCGGATAACGATGGTATTCCAGATAACGTAGAAGCTCAAACAACTGATGGTTTTGTACTTCCAAATCAAGATGATGAAGCAACAACTATTGAAAATAATGGTGTTAACTCTGCTTATCCTGATGGTTTTACACCTGTAAATACAGATGGAACAGATGAGCCGGATTATTTAGATTCAGATAGTGATAATGACCTAGTACCTGATAATAATGAAGGAAATGACTTCAACTTTGATGGAGAGCCAGACCAGTTGCCTACGGTAGAAGATACTGATAATGACGGTCTTCTTGATGGGTATGAAGGTTCTAATGTAAGTGATGGTTTTAATGTTCATGATGAAATTAACGACCCTGCAACGGATTTACCTGATACGGATGGTACCGAAGATGTAAACTATCGTGATGTAGATGATGACGGTGATGGAATAAATACTATTGATGAAGATGGTAATGGTAACGGTGATCCAACAGATGATGATCGTGACAATGATGGTATTCCTTCATATCTTGATCCAGAAGAAGAAACAGAGATTGTAGTAATGCAAATGGTAACACCAAATGGTGATGGCAAGAATGAATTCTTATGGATTGAAAATGTAGATAAGGCATTGAATAATAGTCTTCAGATATTCAACAGATGGGGAGTATCGGTTTATGAAGGTAAAGACTATAACAATCAGAATAATGTTTTTGACGGTAGATCAAAAGGACGTTCTACTATATCTGGTCAAGACTATTTACCTGCCGGTGTGTATTTTTATATATTTGAATACACTACAGTAAACGGTGAGAATATAAATGACAGTGGTTACATTTACATTAGCAAATAATCAATATAAAGTAGGTATGATTATAAAGAACAAGTTTCTAGCGGCCCTATTTTTGGTGTTAGTCTATTGCCAAACGGCTTCCGCCCAACAAGATGCCCAATACACTCAGTATATGTTTAACACTATGAGCGTCAACCCTGCTTATGCAGGTTCTAGGGGACAGCTAAGTATTGCAGGCCTTTATAGATCTCAATGGGTAGGCCTGGATGGTTCGCCAGAGACCTTTACAATCAACTTGCATTCTCCTATACGAAATAGTAAAGTAGGTTATGGGTTGTCTGTTGTAAATGATAAAATTGGTGAGGGTACTATACAAGAAACGTATATAGATGGATTGATATCTTATTCTATAGATGTGTCCCTAAAAGGAAAACTATCTTTTGGATTAAAGCTTGGAGGTAATATTCTTAATTTAGATTATGAACAATTGAGGCAGAGACCTGGTTTTGAAGAAGCTGTAGGTACTGACAATATTGAAAATAGGTTTGCACCAAATGTAGGCTTAGGAATGTACTATCATACGAATAAATTTTATGCAGGTCTTTCCGCTCCTAATTTATTGGAAGTAGAACATTTTGATACTGCAGATTCGGATGCGAATGAAATAGATTTTTTAGCTAAAGATCGTGTCAATTTTTATTTAATTACAGGTTATGTATTTGATTTGAACGATAATTTCAAGTTTAAGCCGGCTCTTTTGACCAAGGTGGTTGGCGGAGCGCCGCTTCAAGTAGACGTATCAGCTAATTTTTTGTTTGCCGATAAGTTTTCTTTCGGAGCTGCTTACCGATGGGATGCTGCCGTTAGTGGTTTAGCCGGGTTTCAGATAAGTGACCAGATTATGTTAGGATTGGCCTATGATAAAGAGACAACCGATTTTGGTAGTACACAATACAATAGCGGTTCTTTTGAAATTTTTCTAAGATGGGAATTGGTAAAATCATTCGAAAAACTAGTTTCTCCTCGTTTCTTCTAAACCTTGCCTTATGATAAAAAAAATACACATTCTATTTGTTTTGGTCTTTTTGATGGGTGTAAGTGGTTTTGCCCAAGAAAAGTTGATTACCAAAGCCAATGAAAAATATGACGAATATTCTTTTAGTCCGGCTATCGACATCTACAAAAAAGTGTTGGATAGGGGATATGCTTCTGCAGATCTTCTTAAGAAATTAGGTAACTCGTACTATTATAATGCAGATTATGAAGATGCTGCCAATACCTATAAAAGATTAGTAGATGAGTATCCAGATGAAATTGGTCCTGAATATTATTTTAGATATGCTCAGACATTAAAGACTTTAGAGGATTATGAGGCTTCAAAGATAGTTATGGCTAAATTTTTAGAAGCCACTTCTGATGATGCCAGAGCTACAGCTTATAAAGATGAAGAAGACTATTTAAACGATATTAAGAGAAATTCAGGCAGATACAATGTATCACCGTTTCAGTATAATTCTCCGTATTCAGAATTTGCTCCATCTTTTTATAAGGAAGGTCTCATTTTTTCATCAGATAGGGATACTGGTAATTTTGCCCGTTACCGCCACACGTGGAATTCAAAAGATTTTTTGGATCTGTACAAGGTCAATGCAGATAGTGTTTCACAAGGTACGGTTATTAAGTTTGGTGATCATGTAAATACAAGATTACACGAGTCTACATCTACCGTTAGTAAAGATGGTAACACACTATATTTTACTCGAAATAATTTTAAGGAAGGTAAGTACGTAAAGGATGAATCAGGAGTTATTCGTCTTAAGATATTCAAAGCAAGAATGGTAGAAGGTATATGGTCCGAAATACAGGAACTACCCTTTAACAGTAATGATTATTCCGTAGCACATCCAACATTAAGTGCAGATGGGAAAATGTTATATTTTGCTTCGGATATGCCTGGTACTTTAGGAGAATCCGATATTTTTAGAGTTGCCATAAATGATGATGAAACATACGGGACACCCGAAAACTTGGGGCCGGTGATTAATACCGAAGCAAGGGAGACCTTTCCTTTTGTTACTAGTAAGGATATTCTTTATTTCTCATCTGACGGGCATCCTGGTCTTGGAGGTCTCGATATTTTTGCTACTAAAGTTGATAATAGTAGATTAGATGGGAACGTAATGAACGTGGGGGAACCTGTTAATGGTAGAATGGATGATTTCACTTTTATTTTCAACGAAGAAACAAGAAAAGGATACTTTGCATCTAATCGATCGGAAGGAAGAGGAGCGGATGATATTTATGCTGTCTTGGAGACTAAGCCTTTGCTTATAGACTGCGAGCAAGCTATTTCTGGTATTGTAAGAGATAAAATTTCTAATGAACCTTTAATTGGAGCTTCTGTAAAAGTAATAGATGAGAATAACGAGGAAATTATGTCAGCTATTACGGATGCCGATGGTAAGTACAATTTATTGGTAGATTGTAACCAAGGCAACTTTGTCAGAGCCATGACAGAAGGTTATGTACCTTCTGAGGAGTATCTAGGAAAATCTGATGGTGAGCCTAAAGTAATTGACTTTTACTTAGAAAGAAGCTCTATAACAGCTGGATTTGGAGATGATTTAGCTAAGTTATTACAGTTAAGTACCATCTACTTTAATTTTAACAAGTATAATATCCGTAAAGATTCTGAAATTGAGGTTGAAAAAGTAATCGCGGCCATGGAAAAATATCCAAGTTTAAAAATTAAAGTGAACTCCCATACAGACAGTAGAGGTAAGGATTCATATAATTTATGGCTTTCTCAAAAGAGAGCGGAATCTACTGTAAACTACATGGTGAAAAAAGGTATAGCCAAAGAACGTTTGAGTGGAGAAGGTTTTGGTGAAACAAAATTGATAAACAATTGTTCAAATGGCGTTAAATGTTCTGATAAAGATCATGAGTTGAACAGACGCTCAGAGTTTATAATTCTCGAATAAAATACATAATACATAAGTCATGAAAAGGCAGCTATTTTAATAGCTGCCTTTTTTTGTTATTACTGTATATAAACAGGGACAAGAGAAACAGGTGAGATACAATATGTGTGGCGATTTATGGTTTAATTATGAGTGTATACAATGGTTATTTCATTGGTTATATCAATAAACGACCAGTACACAACAATAATTTACACAATAACCTTTATGAGAATATCTTAGCTTAGTTGATATGCCCGTTAATATGGTTAACATATATTTTGAATCATTCATAGCTATATAAATGCTAAATGTTCCCGTTAAATTTTTTTGTTTTTTTTTGACGCTGCTGTTTACTTTTCAGTTGGTCGCTCAGGAAACGTATCTTGATAGTTTTAGTAGTGTATCTTATTCTAATAACAATGGTAGTTCAAACTTTTCTACTAATTGGATAGAGACTGGGGACACGGACAATGGTCCAGCCAGTCAATATATAAGAATAAGTAGCAACCGAATGGAGTTATACTGGATTTACGGTGAAACTATACGTAGGTCCGTTAATTTAAATGGTGCATCAACAGCTGCACTAAGCTTTAACTGGCAGGCCATAAGTCTTACCAATGGTAGGGCTTTAGGTATACAGGTTTCTAATAATGGCGGAGCATCATACACAACGATAGCTACGATTAGCGGTAACAATAATTCCGGAATATTTAGTCAAGATATTTCAGCATTTATTTCAGCAACCACAACTGTAAGATTTGCAAAATCCGGAAATAATTGGAATAACAATGATTATGCGCTTATAGATAATTTTCAAATAACAGCAACATTCCCTTCACCAATTCCTGTCATAGAAGTAGATGATGTAACAGTAGATGAAGATGAAGGTAGCGCTGTTTTTACTGTTCGGCATACAGGTACAAATGCTACTGCTCCCTTCACGGTTAATTACCAAACAGTAAATGGATCAGCTATAGATGGGAATGATTATAGCTCAACATCTGGTATTCTAAATTTTAGTGGTGTAGCAGGAGATACGGAAACCGTAACGATTCCTATTCTAAATGATGGAGCCATAGAGAATCCTGAGAATTTCTCTTTAGAATTTACTTTGGTATCTGATCCCCAAGTAGATATTAGTGATACCGCTACAGGAACGATTATAGATGATGACGCTCTGATTATGACGGATGGGGGTAGTGCTACCACGTGCAGTGATACTTTCTTTGATCCAGGTGGACTTTCTAATTACAGTAATAATCAAGATATAACATATACAATATGTCCTGATACGGCAGACACCTATTTAAATGTTAATTTCACAAGCTTTGAAATTGTTTCTGGTGACCTTTTGTATGTCTATGATGGAAATTCTACTGGAGCTGCATTAATAGGTCAATATGATAGTGCTAATGTGCCAACTTCAATAAATTCATCGGCAGCATCCGGTTGTTTAACTTTTAGGTTTATTTCCAATGGAAGTAATACCGGTGCCGGTTGGGAGGCAGAAATCAATTGTTTTCCCGATGGTCCTATTATTGTAATTGAAGATATTACTATTGATGAGGATGTAGGGAATGCCGTGTTTACGGTAAGGTCTACGCGAGCTGCCCATGGCAGAAATATATTTTTCTTCGGTTTTGTTGAAGCACCTTTTACGGTAGACTTTCAGACCGTTGACGGATTGGCACTTGCGGGAAGTGATTATACAGCAACATCCGGTACTTTAACTTTTACGGGAGAACTGAATAATATTCAGACTATTTCTGTACCCATAGCAAATGATGGGGTGCCGGAATTTGCAGAAGATTTTGATATTGAATTTACAGGAGCAACTGCTCAATATGCTGTTGTGAATTATAACGATTCAGGAAAAGGTACTATTAACTCACAGATTTTAGCAAATGATCCTTTAACCCTGTTTCAAGAATTTGATGGGTATTATGATTATTCTACTACAGGAGGTACACTTCGGACAAGTCCGAACGGGGGTAATCCGTGTGCTATTACTACATCATCATCCAATAGTTTAATTTCGCCGGTCCCAGCGTCGGCATCGGTAGAAAGGGCTTACTTATATTGGTCTCATTCCAGTACCGTACGTGATGCAGATGTAACTTTTGAAGGTCAAAGTGTTTCTGCTAACCTTTTGTACCAAACCTCTTTGGGAAACAGAAACTTTTTTGGATATGTAAGTGATGTAACTACAATAGTTCAAGGAGTGGCTAATCTGTCCAGTAATGTTTTTGATTTTAGTGGACTTACTATAAATAATACCGGAGAATATTGTAGTACCAATACGGTTCTAGGAGGATGGGCATTAATGGTTTTTTATGAGGATCGCTCTCTACCTGCAGTAAACATTAATTTGTATCAAGGTTTTGATGGACTTAGTAATGACGGAAATTCATTTACTTTGGATTCATTTTATGCAATTTCCGGTACTGGGGCAAAAGCTTCTTTTTTATCATGGGAGGGTGATCCTGATCTTGACGGCTCCAGTTCAGGTTCAACAAACCCTGAAGAATTATCTATTACAAACCAACGTAATCAGAACTTTGTACTTACAGGAGATGGTGGGCAAACAGGCAATAATTCATATAATTCTACTATTTACGATAATACTGTTGGTCCTCCAGTTTATAATAATGCATCTACCTACGGTGTTGATTTAGACACCTATGATATTTCATCATTTATTCAACCTGCAGATAGTGAGGTAACAGCAAATGTAGATGTGGGTCAAGATTTTGTCATTTCCGCAGCTGTAGTTCTTAAAGTACCATCTAATCTAATTGCAGGCCGTGTTTTTGAGGATATAAATTATCCCGGTGGACCGGGACGAAATCAGTTAACTTCCGGAGGAGCGGGTATTTCTGGTGCTATTGTTGAGCTTTTTGACTCCTCAGGTAATTTTATTCAAAGAAAAAATACAGCAGCTAATGGAAATTATTCCTTTGGAGGTATGGCAGATGGAGATTATTTTGTAAAAGTTGTAAGCTCAACCGTTAGGTCTACAAGAGATAACGGAGCTAATTGTTCTTCATGTTACCCTGTTCAAACGTATAGAACAGAGATTAGTTCGGGTAATCTGGTAGATGTTGTAAATGAGGTAGGAGGTACCGATCCTACTGCAGGGCAAGATGTATCTCTTGGTGTTTTTAGCAATGCTCAAAGTATATCCAATGTTGAGGTATCAGGTAACGGTGTTGTAGGTATTAATTTTGGATTTAACTTCAATACTATTGTAAACACCAATGAAACAGGCCAGGGTTCATTGGCACAATTCATCAAAAACTCAAATGAAATAGGAGAGATAGGTTTAGATATAGAAGCGAATAGCTTATTCGATCCTGCTGCAGGTGAAGATACTTCAATATTTATGATACCCTCTACTGGGGACCCATTGGGCAGAACGGCAGATGTGAATTTTACGAACGGCTATTTTAACATCACGACCTCAAATCCAAATAACCTACCTGTAGTTACTGGTACTACTACTGTTATAGATGGTCGTACTCAAACGGCCTATACAGGCAATACAAATTCTGGTGCTGTAGGTTCAGGAGGCATAGGAGTTGGTACTTCAAATACAAGCTTACCAACCTTTAATCGCCCTGAAATTGAATTATATAGTGCCACGGGAGATGTTTTGAAACTTAATGGTACCAACATCATAATTCGTGAAATAGCTATTCGTGCCAATAATAATGCTGGTATTATAGTAGAGGGTGGATCTGCTACAATAACGCAGAATTCATTGGGTTCAGATGCTCGTGGAAATGCTTCTGGGAATATAGATTACGGAATAGAAGTTATAGCAGGAGAAACTATTATTGATGGGAATTATATTGCAAATAATACAGACGAAGGTATTTTGGTAAGTGGAGGGACATCGACGATAATTCAAAATAATCACATTACAGATAACGGTAGTAGTGCTTGTTTTGATAATATAAAAATTAGTGCTGGGTCTGGAATTGTTATTCAACAAAATCTAATTGATAGGGCTGCTTCTTTGGGAATTGATGGTACAGGTTTTACGGGAGGAATAACCATCACGGATAACACGATTACTAATTCGGGACAAGATGGTGGAAATTGCACTGGAACAGAGGCCAATGTAGGAATCCGTTTAGATGGTAGTAACTCATCTATATCAAGTAACATTATCGCATTTAACGGTGGTGCAGGAATTGTATTAGGTGGGGGTGATACATCTGGTAATCTAATTTCAAGAAATTCAATTTATGCAAATGGTACGTCTGGTTCGGCCTTAGGTATAGATTTGGACACGTCCGACAGTATGGGGGATGGGGTTACCATCAATGATTTAGACGATAGTGACAACGGACCAAATGGGGGTGCTAACTTCCCGGTAATCACAGGGGTTTTTGTTTCTGGAGCTAACCTAGTTATTGAGGGTTGGTCTAGACCTGGTGCTACAATAGAGCTATTTGTCACCGATATTAATGAGGGTACGGCAAATGTAGGGGATAATACACTGGGTAAGACCTATGATTATGGAGAGGGACAAAGATATCTTAATACCATGCTTGAAGGTTCTGTATCTGATTTAGATTCTGGAGTTAGTACCTACACGGATGAAGATAATAATACGGACAATACAAACAAGTTTAAATTTAGAATTCCTTTACCGACAGGTATTGTATTGGGTAACACAGTAACAACTACATCAACTTTAGCCAACTCAACCTCTGAGTTTTCTCCATTAAGTGTTGTAAAAACGTATACTGTAATCACCAATCGAAGAATTACATATCGAGTTAAATCTAACTGATAAGTCATAAGTATTCACCATTTTTTTTGACTTACAAAAACATTCTGTTAAAACAAAACACGAAAGTTTTTTCTTTCATATTTTAATGTTTATTTTAAGTATCATAATCACTTTTTTTTCGCTTTGCAAGCTTTGTAAGTCAGCTGTTTTAAAGAGTCTATCGACGAGTAACACCAAAAAAAAATAGGTTGAAACCTCATTTTTCCCTAGCTATACACTAAGAATTAACACTTATACAACAATTATTTTCTGTTGCTAACACTAAGGTTAATTTTGTAAAGTGTAAATGGATCAGTTTCAATTGAATTGATTCTTCACAACCCAAAACCTGAATAACTTAACCAAATTTTGACATAGGTTTTTTAAAAAAACCAAATGGCATTTAGGATGTTTGAACATTCTCTTCACCATTACCAAAAATGTACTATACAAGTGCAGTGTCCAGGGTAAGATTCAGCTTTTATTTTTCGATTTAAAGATGGTTAATTACGGGTAACTATAGTTCAAGTAGTTGCTATGATTAAATTTTGAGTAAACGATTTTAAGTAAAGTAATGGTCATGAAAAAAATAAGTCTAATCTTAGTTTTCCTAATTTCGGGATTAACATATGCACAGACTACGGTCAATTTAGAAGACCAGTGTAATTGCGAAGTGTTAAGCGGTACCGATGTTACCAGTCCAGGTTTAGGTACTCCTGCAGGAGCGGATGTCGGAGATATTTATGTGAATACCGATACCGGTACTATTTATTTCTGGGATGGTGATTCCTGGGAATTAACATCTTCCGATAATCAACAACTTCAAACTTTTACTTTTGATAACTCAACAGGCCTACTTTCGCTTACGCTAGAAAACGGAGGTATCGCAACGGTTACTTTACCGGTAGAGACCATTACTACCTTAACAGGAACCGCTGCTTTAGGAAATGCGATTGGTGTTTATGAAAATGAAAACGGTGATTTAGTTACGATTAATGAAACAATTACTAATATAAGTGATGCAGGTGATGGAAATATAACCCTTACCAATGAATCAGGAGCAACAGTAACCGTAGCCAAGTCAGATATCACGGATTTAGGTGGCGGTGTATACCAGTTTACA
>NZ_JAHKPY010000011.1 GCF_018860745.1 Zobellia uliginosa
AAAAAAACAGCGTTTCCTTTAAGTGAAAAGGACGGATATCATAGAGAAAAGGTTGTCGCCCTCCCCCGAAGGGAAGGGACTTACGTTGCGCAAGCCGTACGGGCAATTAGTACTACTCGGCTACGGACATTACTGCCCTTGCACCTATAGCCTATCGACGTGGTAGTCTCCCACGGCCCTTTAAAGAAATCTCATCTTGCGGTTGGTTTCGCGCTTATATGCTTTCAGCGCTTATCCAATCCCGACATAGCTACCCGGCAATGCCCCTGGCGGGACAACCGGTGCACCAGCGGTCGGTCCGGCCCGGTCCTCTCGTACTAGGGCCAGGTCCGCTCGAATTTCTAACGCCCGCAGTAGATAGAGACCGAACTGTCTCACGACGTTCTGAACCCAGCTCGCGTGCCACTTTAATGGGCGAACAGCCCAACCCTTGGGACCTTCTCCAGCCCCAGGATGTGACGAGCCGACATCGAGGTGCCAAACCCCCCCGTCGATATGAGCTCTTGGGGGAGATCAGCCTGTTATCCCCGGCGTACCTTTTATCCTTTGAGCGATGGCCCTTCCATGCGGAACCACCGGATCACTATGCTCTTGTTTCCAACCTGTTCGACCTGTATGTCTCGCAGTCAAGCGCCCTTGTGCCATTGCACTCTACGTACGATTGCCGACCGTACTGAGGGCACCTTTAGAAGCCTCCGTTACTCTTTTGGAGGCGACCACCCCAGTCAAACTACCCACCACGCACTGTTCCCTCTTGGAGGGTTAGGCCCCGGACAAGCAAAGGCTGGTATTTCAACGGTGACTCCAACACACCTGGCGGTGCGCCTTCAAAGTCTCCCAGCTATCCTACACATTGCTTGACCAAGGTCAATACGAAGCTATAGTAAAGGTGCACGGGGTCTTTTCGTCCCACTGCGGGTAACCGGCATCTTCACCGATACTACAATTTCACCGAGCTCATGGCCGAGACAGTGTCCAGATCGTTGCACCATTCGTGCAGGTCGGAACTTACCCGACAAGGAATTTCGCTACCTTAGGACCGTTATAGTTACGGCCGCCGTTTACTGGGGCTTCAGTTCAATGCTTCCTCCCGAAGGATTCACATCTCCCCTTAACCTTCCAGCACCGGGCAGGTGTCAGGCCCTATACTTCATCTCTCGATTTTGCAGAGCCCTGTGTTTTTGATAAACAGTCGCCTGGACCTCTTCACTGCGGCCCCGACTTGACGTCGGGGCGACCCTTCTCCCGAAGTTACGGGTCTATTTTGCCTAGTTCCTTAGCCATGAATCTCTCGAGCGCCTTAGAATACTCATCCCAACCACCTGTGTCGGTTTACGGTACGGGCCGCACATCTCGCTTTTCTTGGAAGTCGATACGCTGGATTATCACCTTGGCCGTAGCCTCGGTGTACTATCGGGGTATTACTACTCCCTTCAACGTGCAATTCCGTCTGCACGCACCAACTTCTCGCCTCCGTCGCTTTCAATGATGTGCGGGTAGCGGAATATTAACCGCTTGTCCATCCACTTCCCCCTTCGGGTCCGCGTTAGGTCCCGACTGACCCCCAGCTGATTAGCATAGCTGGGGAAACCTTGGTCTTTCGGCGTGCGGGTTTCTCGCCCGCATTATCGTTACTTATGCCTACATTTTCGTTTGTAGCTCCTCCAGCATCCCTCGCAGGTACACCTTCGACGGCACTACAATGCTCCCCTACCCCTTGTATAAATACAAAGCCATGGCTTCGGTAATATGCTTATGCCCGATCATTATCCATGCGGAACCGCTCGACCAGTGAGCTGTTACGCACTCTTTAAATGAATGGCTGCTTCCAAGCCAACATCCTGGCTGTCAATGCAGTTCCACCGCGTTTTTTCAACTTAGCATATATTTGGGGACCTTAGCCGATGGTCCGGGTTCTTTCCCTCTCGGACATGGACCTTAGCACCCATGCCCTCACTGCGCAGAAACGTTTTATAGCATTCGGAGTTTGTCAGGAATTGGTAGGCGGTGAAGCCCCCGCATCCAATCAGTAGCTCTACCTCTATAAAACTATCTACACGCTGCACCTAAATGCATTTCGGGGAGTACGAGCTATTTCCGAGCTTGATTGGCCTTTCACCCCTACCCACAGGTCATCCCAAGACTTTTCAACGTCAACGGGTTCGGTCCTCCACTATGTGTTACCACAGCTTCAACCTGCCCATGGGTAGATCGCACGGTTTCGCGTCTACTACTACTAACTATGGCGCCCTGTTCAGACTCGCTTTCGCTACGGCTCCGGACCTGAAGTCCTTAACCTTGCTAGTAAAAGTAACTCGTAGGCTCATTATGCAAAAGGCACGCCGTCACCCCGAAGGGCTCCGACCGCTTGTAAGCGTATGGTTTCAGGATCTTTTTCACTCCGTTGTTCACGGTTCTTTTCACCTTTCCCTCACGGTACTGGTTCACTATCGGTCTCTCAGGAGTATTTAGTCTTGGCGGATGGTCCCGCCGGTTTCACACAGGGTTTCACGTGCCCCGCGCTACTCAGGATACCACTATCTCGCAGGTCTTTACCTGTACCGGGCTATCACCGTCTATGGCCAAGCTTTCCAACTTGTTCCAGTTCATTACTGCTCGAATATCGTGGTCCTACAACCCCGCACATGCCGGAACATGTACGGTTTGGACTAATCCGGTTTCGCTCGCCGCTACTCCCGGAATCACTTTTGTTTTCTCCTCCTCCGGCTACTTAGATGTTTCAGTTCACCGGGTTTGCCTCCTTGCGGATAACATGTCTTCAACATGCTGGGTTGCCCCATTCGGATACCTGCGGATCATATCGTGTGTGCCGATCCCCGCAGCTTTTCGCAGCTTATCGCGTCCTTCATCGCCTCTGAGAGCCTAGGCATTCCCCATACGCCCTTATCTAGCTTGTCGCCAGACCTTTTGTTCTATTCGTATTTCGTACTCTTTACTTAAAAAATTCGTGTTTTTCTTTTTCTTCAGTACACACACCCCTAAAGATGTATGCCTGTCCCAATATGTCAATGAACTTGTGGCGAGTCGCCACGGACAATTAAAATTATCCTTGTGGCCACTCATGCAGTACTTGAAGACAGATTGACCGTCCCCAGGCACCGCCCAGTGGAGAATATCGGAGTCGAACCGATGACCTCCTGCGTGCAAGGCAGGCGCTCTAGCCAGCTGAGCTAATCCCCCATATACTAGTAGTTAGTATATAGTAGTCAGTAGTCAGTACTTCCAACTACTACTCAACTTCTAGAATTTCCTTCAATCTTTTATTCTCAATGAACGTTCCAAAGCTATTGAACCATAAAATATCCCTATTTCATAATTTAACCAACCTCAGGTTGTAGTCCCAGGCAGACTCGAACTGCCGACCTCTACATTATCAGTGTAGCGCTCTAACCAGCTGAGCTATGGGACTGTCCCTACCACTCTTAGTACTCCGTACCAAAAGAAGTATTTATATTATTAATGTGGAGACTTGTTTCTATGAACCTACAGATTCGATTTGTATTTAGAACGAGGTGTCGGAGCCTTTTTCAAATTCAGGCAATCAACGCTCTAGAAAGGAGGTGTTCCAGCCGCACCTTCCGGTACGGCTACCTTGTTACGACTTAGCCCTAGTTACCGATCTTGCCCTAGGCCGCTCCTTGCGGTGACGGACTTCAGGCACTCCCGGCTTCCATGGCTTGACGGGCGGTGTGTACAAGGCCCGGGAACGTATTCACCGGATCATGGCTGATATCCGATTACTAGCGATTCCAGCTTCACGGGGTCGAGTTGCAGACCCCGATCCGAACTGTGACCGGTTTTGTGGATCCGCTCTGCGTTACCGCATGGCTTCCCGCTGTACCGGCCATTGTAGCACGTGTGTGGCCCAGGACGTAAGGGCCGTGATGATTTGACGTCGTCCCCACCTTCCTCACGGTTTGCACCGGCAGTCCCGTTAGAGTCCCCGACATGACTCGCTGGCAACTAACGGTAGGGGTTGCGCTCGTTATAGGACTTAACCTGACACCTCACGGCACGAGCTGACGACAACCATGCAGCACCTTGCAAATTGCCCGAAGGAAAAGGTATCTCTACCCCTGTCAAAATGCATTTAAGCCCTGGTAAGGTTCCTCGCGTATCATCGAATTAAACCACATGCTCCACCGCTTGTGCGGGCCCCCGTCAATTCCTTTGAGTTTCATTCTTGCGAACGTACTCCCCAGGTGGGATACTTATCACTTTCGCTTGGCCGCCCAGGTCTCAAGGACCCGGACAGCTAGTATCCATCGTTTACGGCGTGGACTACCAGGGTATCTAATCCTGTTCGCTCCCCACGCTTTCGTCCATCAGCGTCAGTATATGGTTAGTCACCTGCCTTCGCAATCGGTGTTCTATGTAATATCTATGCATTTCACCGCTACACTACATATTCCGGCAACTTCACCATAACTCAAGACAACCAGTATCAAAGGCAATTTTACAGTTGAGCTGCAAACTTTCACCACTGACTTAGCTGCCCGCCTACGGACCCTTTAAACCCAATAATTCCGGATAACGCTCGGACCCTCCGTATTACCGCGGCTGCTGGCACGGAGTTAGCCGGTCCTTATTCTTACGGTACCGTCAGTGGGCTACACGTAGCCCTTTTTCTTCCCGTATAAAAGCAGTTTACTACCCATAGGGCATTCTTCCTGCACGCGGCATGGCTGGATCAGGCTCCCGCCCATTGTCCAATATTCCTCACTGCTGCCTCCCGTAGGAGTCTGGTCCGTGTCTCAGTACCAGTGTGGGGGATCCCCCTCTCAGGGCCCCTACCCATCGCGGTCTTGGTGAGCCGTTACCTCGCCAACTAACTAATGGGACGCATACTCATCCCCTACCGTAACCTTTAACCATAAATACGATGCCGCAATATGGTACCATGTGGTGTTAATCCAAATTTCTCTGGGCTATCCCACAGTAGGGGGCAGATTGTATACGCGTTGCGCACCCGTGCGCCGGTCGTCATCAAAGAAGCAAGCTCCTCCATGTTACCCCTCGACTTGCATGTGTTAGGCCTGCCGCTAGCGTTCATCCTGAGCCAGGATCAAACTCTTCATCGTTGTTTCATTATATGTTATAAGTCTATCAACTGCCAAAAAATTTCCCGGCCCCGACTCTCATCCTAAAATAAAAATCTTAAACTCTAATCTGTATGTTGTTTCGTAATTCTATCGGAACGGAAAAGTTTCCCTTCCCGAACCTT
>NZ_JAHKPY010000007.1 GCF_018860745.1 Zobellia uliginosa
GATGGTATATTTTCCAGTTCGTCATTCACAGATAAATTCAATTTTTTGTTCCATAATCGTCTGTTCTTTCCAAGGCATAGCATCTGAATTTTGGTTTCAAATGCAACTTAAAAAGTGTAAACGATGTTTCTATAACTCTGTAAAGGATGTTTGTATATCGTACCAAATGTTGGGTAACGGTTCGGCTATGATTAGTTGCGGCCTTAGAAATCCGCAGGATTTCCCGCCGCACACTAAACATACTAAATATGCGTGGATTTTCCGCAGGAAAATCCCTAGCAATTAATTATAGGTTTTGTTGTAAAACGTTTTTTTAGTACTGCTTTTCGTCAATTAATTCTCCAGTCCTAGAGTAGATTTTCCAGATTCCTATTTTTTTATTCCCAATCATTTTCCCCTCCTTCTTTAGATACATACTATCTAATTTCATTGAATAGTTATAGAATTTGTCATTACTAATAACCTTAGTTTTTTCGTCCACACGTAGTAATTCTTCCAAATCCGTAGTTTCTGAATCAATTTCCAGAGCCGTTGATTCGCTGCAGAGTCCACCAAAGTTTAAATAGCATTTTTGGGATAATAAATTACCAAATCGGTCGAATACAGCTCTCATCTTAATTTTACCATTTCTAAAATATTGATAGTATTCTCCAAAATAATAGTCGGCAGAATAGTCCCCGACTTTATACGTTAAAATGGTCCCTTTTTCCTTTATCTCTCCGTTTTTGTAACGTTCTTCAAAATTTAAAGTATCAGTTGCAGTCAACTTTTCAGTCAAAATTTTGTACTCTTTCGAATATTGAGAGGATGAAAAAAAGGTTATAAAAATTGTAAATACGATTGTGATTATTAATTTCATTAAAATGTTTTACAACGGTTGGTATATGAAACGTAGCGTGCAAAAAGACACGGAACTTTCGGATTATACACAAGCCGAATTTTTTAATTTTCTTTTTATCTTAATTTCTCAAAAAGCCAAATTAAAAAATTTGGCGGACTTTGTAAATACACACAAACCTCTCGGAAAGTCTGTATTAGCTATGTTTTATAGCATCGATGAAAAAGCAGTAAGTCGAGTATCTTTAAAATGAACTAAAAATTAAAGATATGATTACTCAAATTACTGCAGTACCTAAGTTATACATTGGCATCGACATTCACAAGAGAAGTTGGAAAGTACATTGTGCTACAGATTTGTTTTCAGGCAAGTCTTTTTCAATGAATCCAAATCCTGAACAACTTAAAGCTTATGTTACTAAACATTTCGCTGGTTATGAAGTATCGATTGCCTACGAGGCAGGTTGCTGTGGCTATTCAGCGCATCGTTGTTTCGAGTCTTATGGTTGGTTTTCTTTAGTAGTAAATCCTGCTGATATACATAGAAAGGGTAAGGAGAAACATACCAAGACCGATAAGATAGATGCGCAGTTGATATCCAGAGAGCTCAAAGATGGTCGTTTAGATGGTATTCATATTCCTGATGTTGATCGTGAGGAGCTACGAAGTCTGTTTCGAAGAAGGAATGATTTGGTAAAGGATTTTCGGAGGATAAAGAGTTACATAAAGATGCAGCTTTTGTATTTCGGAATCAAGGAGCCAGAAGAATTTGATAACGACCATTGGAGTCATAAGTACAGGAAATGGTTGGATGATATTGTGTTCACAAACCCCACGGCAAAAGCAACTTTAGAGAGTCGTATGCGCTTCTTTCGTTTTGTAGACCAAGAGCTTCGAGATGTTTCTACTGAGCTTCGTAGGTATTGCAAAACGTACCATAAGAATGATTATATGTTGCTTCGCAGCATACCGGGAATCGGCGGAATTGTTGCTTGTGGTATACTTTGTGAGCTAGGAGATTTACGCCGTTTTAATAGTGTTAAACATTTGGCCGGTTATGTCGGTCTGGCCCCTGGAGTTCACCAAAGTGGAAGTAACTATAAAACCCTTGGTATAACTCCACGAGCACATCGTTTAATACGGAGTTATTTTGTAGAGGCATCTTGGCAGGCGATACGAGCCGACCCGGTTATGCAAGCATATTATCGTAAGCACCAAGGAAGAAACGTAAAGAGTATCATTATCAAAGTAGCGAGAAAACTACTTAGTAGAACTTTAGCTGTTATTAAAACAGAGACCCCTTATTGCATAGGGGTACTAGAATAAAAGATAAAAAATAAACCATAACAAAGCTCACAAAATAGTAGTGAAACTCGTACCACAAAACAACGTGGGTGATCCAAGAAATTGGAATCACATCTTTATAGCAAGTGGCCGAGTTTATTATAATTTATAATCATACAGATGCTGGTGAACCCTAATAAAAAAGGTGTATCACAAATAGGATGCGGAGCAAGTTATATTAAAAGAAAAAAAGGTGGTTTAAGGCAAAAAGAAAATATTATTTAACTTTAGAGAACTGGACTAGGGCTTTTCATAGGATACTTTGTTGTAAAACGTTTTTTTTATTCATTAAATATTTAATTCCACTTACAATTACTAAAGTTAGAATAATGTCAAAAATCAAATTATTTAAATTCCATCCGTAATTTACATTTGGGCAATCAATCATAAATTCCTCGTAATATTTGAATGGAAATCCGATTTCTAGAGATTTATATCCTACAGTTTTGTTTATTGGTGATGTCAAATGATTTAAGACAGTCAAAAATGATGTAGAGAAAAAAACTAAAACTGAAATCAAAATTATTCTAATGATGTCTTTTAAAATTACCATATTTTTATTCATTGTTCAAATCTGTCCATAAAGAATACGCTCCAAGAAAAAGTCCGATAGCAATACAAATTCCAAATAAACCAATATATTCTTTTTCCGAAATAGCGTTTGAAATAAAAATGTAAATTATTGTGAATGAGCAGACGATTCCAAACATTGAAAAAAGTTTTAGCATTCCAGTTCCAACAATTTTATTAAAATTATTATTCATTCGAGTTGAGTCTTTTGATAGGCTTGAAAAAAACAAATAGAGCATATGATATCCGACATTAATTGCTATTAAAGCAAAAATCCGTTCTTTTAAGTCAATGTCGCGCAAAAAAAGAACAAGAAGAATACTGAAAATCAGATTTATATATCCAAAAATCTTATAGTACTTTTTGATATCAGATTCATTTATTATTTGCATTAAGAGTGAGTTTCGAAATGTTTTACAACGGTTGAGCTATGAACAGTACGGGAGCAAACTAGCGTTTGCTTTCCGCCACACACATAGCGAAATCTTTTGGTTTTGTTTTTTCTTTTTTCTGTCAAAGCGAAATCCCAAAGATTTCGCGACATTATAAATATACACAGACCTTTAGTTTAAGCAGCCAAGCCCGTATTGTTTATAGGTTGTGTTGGCAACAGTTTTTATTGCGTTTTGCTTGGTTCTTTTTATTCATTTAGTTTGGGTCAAAACCATACATAAACTTATTTAGCTGTCCATCCGAACTTTCCAATCCGACAATGTTCATTAGTTCCTCAAAATAAGAGCAAACTCGCTCTCGGTCTTCCGTATCCAATTCCATATACACATCTGCAAATCTTGAAAGTCCGATTCCGATTTTTTCTTGGTATTTAATGTCAGTTGGTTTTTCTGATTCCGCAACAGTTTTAAAATCAGATGCGGCTTGGTCTATTTTTTTAGTAAATATTGGTCTCATTTTTTCATCCGCGATACCAGGATAAAGATTTTCTTCCACAAACTTTTTCTTTCCAACAAATTCCGCAAACTTTTCGTTCGCATTTTCAGGAGTTTTCATTTCAGTAGGTTTTTGTCCGCATGCAGATAATGTCAGAATGATTATAAAAATTTGAATGTATTTCTTCATTTGCAAAATTGTTGCCAACGGTTTAGCTATGAACAGTACGGGAGCAAACTAGCGTTTGCTTTCCGCCATGCACATAGCAAAATCTTTTTGTTTTGTTTTTTCTTTTCCTGTCCAAAGCAAAATCCAAAAGATTTTGCGGACTTCATAAAAATAGACAAACCTTTTGATTAAGCCCGAAACCCGTATTGTTTATAGGTTGTGTTAGCAAACGTTTTTCGATGCATTAATACTATATAATAGCAGTTCTATATTTTTACGTTCTTTATCCAAATCCATAGCGATTAGTTTTTCGAAATCCTCTAAATACGGGTCCAATGGATTTCCATTTGTGGATGTTTTTAGATGGATAAAACTATTTCTAATTCTGCTCAATTGGAGTATTTTCGAGTATCTATTTTGATATTCTATAGTATCCGTAATTTCCTTAATTCTAGGAATAACTTCGCGAAATTTTTCTTTTAATTGGTAGCTTTTCTCAATCTCAATTTTAGTGTCCTTTCCCTTGTCTTTTTCTATTTCAAAATTCTCAGGTATAAGAGTATTGATGAATGATTCCACCGACATAATTAAGAATATAACTGAACTTATTTTGTTTAATATGTATTGATTGTAGGCTTCTTGGTTTAGAACTTTTAAATTGAAATTTTCACTTACTTTTAATTCTGTATCAACATTCAATTTGAATCCATTCTCAAGCTCTTTTATTTTGTTGTTTAATGACTTAGAATTTGATAAAAAAAGCAAATACGGTTCAGGCATAAATCCAGCATAAAAATTACCTTTTGAGTTTACTTGGGTTAGATACTTCATTGTTTCATTAACCAATAAAACCCAAGTGGTTGATTTGCCTTCTTTACTATATTTTTTGAAATCAGAATCCTCTCCTTTTTTTTGAGGAATTTTGTTTATTACTTCTTGCGATATACTATATTTTTTTAAATCTGCTGACATTTTAGTAAATGTTTGCTAACGCCTGAGCTAAGCGTAGTGCGGAAGTAAGGAAAATTTTTGTTTCCGTCTGTGCACGAAGCTAAAGCTTATTGTTTAGTTTTATCTTTTCTTGTCCAAAGCTAAATCCATAAGATTTAGCGACATTATAAATATACGCAGACCTTTCGGTTTAGCCCTAAAGTCCGCATTACGTTTAGGTTTTGTTAGCAAGCGTTATTTTGCTCGCTGTTCTAACCATCGAAACATTGCTTTAATATTTTCTAAATCTTCGATATAGTCGATTTCGTCCTGTTCCATTGGGTAAAGTGACAGTTTAAATTCTTTTTCTTCGTTTAACTTGTCATTTAATTTTCCAACTACTTCCTCAATGGGGTTAATAGGTAGTGGTAAAAAGGCTCCAAACATTCTTGAACTATGTTCCGTTTCAAGCATAAACATTGCAAGTAAGCATTCAAGTCCTTTGTCACAAATAAAATATACTCCACAAAGTTCTTTCGGGTATGGCGGTGTAAACCAAAAGCCTGAAGGATAAAGTCTTTCTTCCGGATTTAGAAGTTGTTCACGTATGATATTAAAATTTTTATCGAGTATTAATGAGTAACCGAATTTTTCAAAAGCTAAAAGGTAAGCCGATTTTAATATTGCATATTCTAATTTTTCTGGTATTACTCGACTTTTTAAAAAATTTAAGTCAACAATAGTTCCTGCTTTAAGTTCAACCATTTCCTCTTCTAATTTTTCTGGATGGTTATTCTTCTTGCTATGAAACATTTTCATTGTTCCATCATTTTCCACCTTTATTTTTCCATTAAAAGTTTCGTTTCCAATTTTTATCCGAACCTTAGTTTCTGAGTTATTAGGGAATTTGGCATTGTCTAATTCTCTTAGTCTTTCAGTTAGGTGAAAGTCTATTTGATGCCCACAAGTATTATTGCATTTTTTACACGTCAAAGTGTTTGCTTTGCCTCCTAGGGATTTTGGTGGGGCATCTTCAAGAGTTAATGGATTATCAGATGTAATATCTGCGTGTTTTTCCAAGCAAATTGGACAAATGAAAAGTTCTTTGGTTTCTTCAATGAGAGAATTTTCAATAAGTAAGTTGAGATTATCTCGATACTTTTCAAATATTTTCTGTCTTTTCTTATCTCCTTTAGTCATTTTTATAATGCTTGCTAACGTCTAGGCTATGATTAGTTGCGGCCTTAGAAATCCGTAGGATTTCCCGCCGCACACTAAACATACTAAATATGCGTAGATTTTCCGAAGGAAAATCCGGAGCAATTAATTATAGGCTGTGTTAACTAATGTGGCGACACATTCGAGTAAGTACATTCTGTTTCCATTTCCGTATTTTCAGTCCGGGTCAAGTCGATCTGCGCAACAGTTGCGCCGGAGTAAAGTCCATTTCCACAAACCTGCTCAGAATTCCATTCCTACTTTTGAAAAATGCAAAAAATTGAGGACTTACGCCCTTAAAATGACAAATTATTATCGCTGTTTTTTGGCGACGAGTCTGTTCCAAATAAGACCATTTTATTTGATAAATATTATTCTGAGAACACCCTATGTTTTTAATACCTTTCAGAAGTAGCGATTATAAATACCATTGTAACGACAAAAACAAAAATGAGTTTTAGAACCTCTATTTGACTGGTTGAACTGTAATCATAAATTGCGATTCCAACTGCAGCTCCAAGACTAGGAAATAATGTTTTTTTTGTAAAATATTTTTTCATCCTTTAAAACTTGAATTATTTTTTGGAGCCATTTTAGTTAACGTTTTAGCTATGAACAGTACGGGAGCAAACTAGCGTTTGCTTTCCGCCACGCACATAGCGAAATCTTTTTGTTTTGATTTTTCTTTTTTTGTGTCAAAGCGAAATCCCAAAGATTTCGCGACCTAATAAAAATACACCAACCTTTTGATTAAGCCCGAAGCCCGTATTGTTTATAGGTTTTGTTGTAACACGTACTTTTTTTACACGTCGATTGAGATAGTAACTTTTCCACCAAGTCCTTTTTCCACAATTTCGTATAATGTTTTCAAAGTCAAGTTACTCCCGTTATTTTCAACTCTAGAGATGTAAGTCCTTTTTTTGTCCACTAGTTCTCCAAGTTGTTCTTGAGTTAGGTTTTTTTCTTCCCGCGCATTTCGCAAAAGAAGACCTATTTTAAAGGACTCAAAATCTCTTTCTAGTCCGTCTCTGCGCTCCGTTCCTTTTTTTCCATAAACGGTGTCCTTGATGTCTTTCCAGCTTTTAGTGTCCATCTTATTTGTTTTTGTCTTCATAGTACGAATTCATTAGTCCGACCGCTTTGTCGATTTCTTTTTTCGGTGTCTTTTGCGTTTTTTTGGCAAATCCGTTTAACAGGATTACCAATTTTCCTTTGTCGAAAAAGCAAAACACTCTCCAAATATTTGAGCCCAATTTTATGCGAGCTTCATAAAGTCCTTTTGTTCCGACAATTGCTTTCAGATAAGTTGAGGGAACTCTTTCATACGTTTCGATTATTTCGATGACCTTGAATATCTTGTCCTGAACCTTTTTTGGTTGCTTGAGCAAGAATGCTTCGAAATAGTTTTTGTATTGGATTACCTCCCTAACTTTTTTCATTCCTCAAATGTAACTTAAAAGTTACTATTTTCAAAATACTAACGTTGAATGTTGGCAGAATATTGTTGATTGGCAGTATGTTTTACAACGGTTTAGCTATGAACAGTACGGGAGCAAACTAGCGTTTGCTTTCCGCCACGCACATAGCAAAATCTTTTGGTTTTGTTTTTTCTTTTTTTGTGTCAAAGCGAAATCCCAAAGATTTCGCGACATTATAAATATACGCAGACCTTAGCGTTTAAAACCTAAGCCCGTATTGTTTATAGGTTTTGTTAGCAAAGGTATTTATTCCGCTATTCATTTTCAATTGGTGGCGGTGGAGGCATATATTCAGCACGGTACTTTTCCATTTCCATTGGATATAACTCAAACATAATTCTTTGATAACGCTCGATATTAAATCCACGATTCCCAAGTCCAGTTGTCCGTAAAATAGTTTTGTCCTTTTCTTTTGGACTAGTCATAATGAAAAAAGGACTACTTATTTTTTCTTGATGGTTAATATCAAAATCCATCATCATTTTTTCTAAGTTTAAAGAATCATTTTTTAATTGGTAATAAACCTTGCTAAAGTGCATAGGTTCATCATCCATAACACGTTTTTCGATTAGTTGAAGATAAATACTGTCATTTAACTTAGTCACTTGTAATTGGTCATACTCTTCCCACATACACATTGACAATTGTACTCCAATATTCAAAGTGTCTCCATTTTCCATTTTGTCAGCAAACTGAGAATAGTCCTTAGCCACTTTAAAATCAGATAATTTTAACTTGTCCTTTTTCTCAATTTTTTCCGCACACCCTAAGATTAGGATTCCAAAAACTAAAATTAGTATGTCCAACTCAGGTTTTATCATATGTTTGCTAACGGTGAGGCTAAGCGTAGTGCGGTAGTAAGGAAACTTTTCGTTTCCGTCTGCGCACGAAGCTAAAGCTTATTGTTTAGTTTTAGTTTTTCTTGTCCAAAGCTAAATCCATAAGATTTAGCGACTTCATAAATATGCACAGACCTTTCGGTTTAGCCCTAAAGTCCGCTTTACGTTTAGGTATTGTTACCCAACGTTTTTGTCCGTCCGAGTAAGTTTATAGTCAAATTGTTAAGTCCAACATAACAACAGTTGCATTTGAGTAAGTTGTCCATTTGCGTACACATTTTGTTCTAATCATGCACCATTCTAATTATTCTTCAAAAGGCTCATTGTATCTATCCCCTCTAGTGGTCGGTCGAGAGATTACGATAAATTCCAAATTTTGTGATTGGTCATTACGTATTTTATGTTTGGTTCCTGGTGGAATATGAACTCCCTGCCCTTTTTCAACTTTAATGATTTCGTTTTCGATTTCAAAGGTTGCTGTTCCGTTTAAAATTCTGAAGAATTGTTCCGAAAACTCATGAAAATGTTTTTTCTCCTGTGTATTCGGAGGCATAAGTTCTTCAATGATACTTAGTTTTTGAGATTTTACAAGATGCCAACCGCTACAATTATCTCCCCAAGTATAATGTTCGCTATTTTCTTTTGTTCTTTTCATTGAATCAATTGGTATTGTATTTATTTCATTCTGGGCATTCGCTGAAATAGTCAGCATAAAAATGATTACTAAGTTTAAAATTTTTCTCATTTTTTAAAAGGGTTTAAAATGTTCGTTAATATACATGGTT
>NZ_JAHKPY010000009.1:0-3195 GCF_018860745.1 Zobellia uliginosa
ATCCACAGAACCGTCCGCTGAGGCTACTGTTTGGATTTCATTTGTAATATCACCATCTACTTCCGTCCCGGTAACTACATAAGGACTGGCTGAAGTTCCATCTCCGCTTACCGTATTGATTCCTGCTCCGGTTACTTCTGTTTCAGAACCATCGGCAGCTGCTACGGATAAATCATAATCATCGCCTGATGGAGTTAGTGTTACCGAACCATCAGTTGATGTCAATGTCTGTATTTCGTTCGTAGCATCGGCATCGGCATCTTGAATATTTATAGTAGTAGAACCACCTCGTTCTAAATCGATGTCCACTGTTTCGTTTGGCGTTCCAACTGCACTACTTACCTGTTGGTTATCACTAGCATTGGTCGCTAAATCTTCTAAGGCTTCTTGAACTGTAGTTTCGTTTACCGTGTCTCCGTCAACATCAAAAGGAGCATCTAAAAGAACTTCCGTAGCATTTTGCTCATCTAAATCAACACTACTGATTTGATATGGACTGGCCGTAGAACCATCTCCACTTACCGTAACATTAGCATTACCTGATTCAACTTTTGTTTCCGTACCATCTACAACAGCCACAGAAAGATCGTAATCGTTACCTGAAGGTGTTAATGTTACCGAACCATCTGTTGATGTTAATGTCTGTATTTCATTCGTAATGTCTCCATCAACTTCAGTACCTGTAACCAAGTATGGGTCAGTAGATGTACCAGAGCCAGATACTACGTTGATGCCTGCTCCGTTTAAAATAGTTTCAGAACCATCGGCTGCAGCAACTGAAAGGTTATAGTCATTACCAGAAGGTGAAACTGTAATAGAACCATCCGTAGAAGTAATTGTCTGTATTTCATTATTTGGATCACCATCTAAATCTGGTGATGCATTACCACCTACTGCATTCCATGTAGTACCATCGTAGACATATAATTGTCCCGCAACCTCATCTACATAAGTAACCCCACTATTACTTGGTGTAATTGTTGGAGAGCCATTACCCAATAAAGTAAGTTCGTTAGTTACGTCCGCATCGGCATCTTGGATATTTATTGTAGTAGAACCACCTCGTTCTAAATCGATATCTACCGTTTCGTTTGGTGTTCCTACGGCACTACTTACCTGTTGGTTATCACTAGCATTGGCAGCTAAATCTTCCAAAGCTTCCTGTACCGTAGTTTCGTTTACCGTATCTCCGTCAACATCAAAAGGAGCATCTAAAAGAACTTCGGTAGCATTTTGCTCATCTAAATCAACACTACTGATTTGATATGGACTAGCTGTTGAACCATCTCCACTTACCGTAACATTAGCATTTCCTGATTCAACTTTTGTTTCCGTACCATCTACAACAGCTACAGAAAGGTCATAATCATTACCTGAAGGTGTTAATGTTACCGAACCATCTGTTGATGTTAACGTCTGTATTTCGTTTGATGCGTTTGCATCGGCATCATCTACATTTAAATTAATTGCATTTCCTTCTGATATACTAACATTTCCTGGATTACCATCCGTACTTAACGTTTGATCATCACTGGCATTGGCAGCTATATCTTCCAACGCTTCTTGTACCGTAGTTTCGTTTACTGTATCTCCATCTACATCAAAAGGAGTATTCAAAAGAACTTCCGTGGCATCTTGAATCTCATTTGTTGCATCGGCATCGGCATCTTGAATATTTATAGTAGTAGAACCACCTCGTTCTAAATCGATATCCACTGTTTCGTTTGGCGTCCCTATAGCACTACTTACTTGTTGGTTATCACTTGCGTTCGCAGCTAAATCTTCTAATGCTTCCTGTACTGTAGTTTCATTTACTGTATCTCCATCTACATCAAAAGGAGTATTCAAAGCTACTTCCGTGGCATCTTGAATCTCATTCGTGGCATCTGAATCTGCATCCTGGATATTTATAGTAGTAGAACCACCTCGTTCTAAATCGATATCTACTGTTTCGTTTGGCGTTCCAACTGCACTACTTACCTGTTGGTTATCACTAGCATGGGTTGCTAAATCTTCTAATGCTTCTTGAACTGTAGTTTCGTTTACCGTATCTCCGTCAACATCAAAAGGAGCATCTAAAAGAACTTCGGTAGCATTTTGCTCATCTAAATCAACACTACTGATTTGATATGGACTGGCCGTAGAACCATCTCCTGTTACTGTAACATTTGCATTACCTGATTCAACTTTAGTTTCCGTACCATCTACAACAGCTACAGAAAGATCGTAATCGTTACCTGAAGGTGTTAATGTTACCGAACCATCTGTAGAAGTAAGTGTCTGTAATTCATTATTTGGGTCTGGATCAGCATCTGGTGCTGCACTACCTCCGACTTGCTGCCAAGTTGTTCCGTCAAAAACATATAATTGTCCCGCAACATCATCAACATAAGTTACCCCTGCATTTGATGGTGTTACTACTGGTGCGCCACTATCAATTAAAGTAAGTTCGTTTGTTTCATCTTCATCAGGATCGGTAGAAGTAACCGTATAGTTTCCATTTCCGTCATCCGCTACTGAAATAGCACCTGTTCCAGCAATAACTGTTTCTACAAGTGATGATAAGTCAACACTTGTGGAGGTGCCTCTTTCTATATCTATTTGAAGTTGATTTGTTCCACTCAAAGTTGCACCGGTCAAATTCTGATTATCGCTGGCGTTGGCTGCCAAATCAATAATAGCTTCTTCCACTGTTGTTTCATCTACACTATCACCATCCACATCTAAGGGAGTTGTTAAGTTGACTTCCGTTGCTTCTTGGTCATCAGTACCATCAAAACTCGTTGGCGTTCCATTCTCTGATGTATAGGTATAGTTTACACTATCGGCTGTGGACAATGTTGTAACCGTTTCGTCTATTTCCGTAAACGTTCCATCGGCTTGGGTTACCGTGGCGATTAGGTTACCGGCAACGACATCCGTAATAGCGATGCCGTTCGTGTTAATGTCAACATCCGTTCCATCTCCATTGGTGAAACGGTACAGACCGCCACCTAAATCCGTGATATCTGACTTGGCTACGGTTACACTGTTTCCGGCTTCATTTACTAAAGTGATGTTACCATCATTATTATCTTCTATTCGTACGATGCTCTCTTGAATGGAAACCGTTGTTCCGTCTTCCTTTTCGTAAACACCTATTTCATTTCCACTAGTTGAAGTACCGGTGATATTGGTAACCGTTTCGTCTATTTC
>NZ_JAHKPY010000009.1:3384-3789 GCF_018860745.1 Zobellia uliginosa
CCATTGGTGAAACGATAAAGACCGCCACCTAAATCCGTGATATCTGATTTGGCTACGGTTACACTGTTTCCGGCTTCATTTACTAAAGTGATGTTACCATCATTATTATCCTCTATTCGTACGATGCTCTCTTGAATGGAAACCGTTGTTCCGTCTTCCTTTTCGTAAACACCTATTTCATTTCCACTAGTTGAAGTACCAGTGATATTGGTAATTGTTTCATTGATATCCGTGGTAGAACCATCGGCCTCATTAACCGTTGCAATACGATTACCTAATATGACATTATCTATTGACGTGCCATTGGTATCAATTGTCACATCCGTACCATCACCGTTTGTAAACTGGTATACACCGCCACCTAAATCCGTGATATCTGACTTGGCTACGGTTACACTGTTTCCG
>NZ_JAHKPY010000010.1:0-558 GCF_018860745.1 Zobellia uliginosa
GTTACCGAATCCCAACTTTTTAATGAATTAGGTTCTCCCGATTCAGGCGGGACGTGGTCCCCGGCTATGGGAGGTGCAGGAATATATACCTATACCGTTGCCGCAACTGCGCCCTGCACCGGTGACGATACCTCACAAGTAATCGTCTCAGAACAACTCCTACCGAACGCCGGAACCGACGGAACTCTGACCATCTGTGCAGGAGAGACCGTAACCGAACCGCAACTTTTTAATGAATTAGGCTCCGCCGACCCAGCCGGAACATGGTCACCCGCAATGGCAGGCGCTGGAACCTATACCTATACCGTTGCCGCAACTGCGCCCTGTACCGTTGACGATACTTCGGAAGTCGTAGTAAGTGAACAAGATTTACCGAATGCAGGTAGCGATGGCGCTTTGACCATTTGCGCTGGAACAACGGTTACCGAATCCCAACTTTTTAATGAATTAGGTTCTCCCGATTCAGGCGGAACATGGTCCCCGGCAATGGGAGGTGCAGGAACATATACCTACACCGTTGCCGCAACTGCGCCCTGCACCGTTGACGATACTTCGGAA
>NZ_JAHKPY010000010.1:749-1373 GCF_018860745.1 Zobellia uliginosa
GATGGCGCTTTGACCATTTGTGCTGGAACAACGGTTACCGAAGCCCAACTTTTTAATGAACTCGGAGACACTCCTGACCCAGCTGGAACATGGTCCCCGGCTATGGCAGGCGCGGGAACCTATACCTATACCGTTGCCGCAACTTTACCTTGTACAGGTGATGACACTTCGGAAGTAATCGTAACAGAACAACCTTTACCGAATGCAGGTAGCGATGGCGCTTTGACCATTTGTGCTGGAACAACAGTTACCGAATCCCAACTTTTTAATGAACTCGGAGGCACTCCTGACCCAGCTGGAACATGGTCCCCGGTTATGGGAGGTGCAGGAACATATACCTATACCGTTGCCGCAACTGCGCCCTGCACCGGTGACGATACCTCACAAGTAATCGTCTCAGAACAACCCCTACCGAACGCCGGAACCGACGGAACTCTGACCGTTTGTGCAGGTGAGACCGTAACCGAACCGCAACTTTTTGGTCAACTAGGTTCTGCGGATTCAGGAGGAACCTGGTCCCCAGCAATGGGAGGTGCAGGAACGTATACCTATACCGTAGCAGCAACTGCGCCCTGTACCGGTGACGATACTTCGGAAGTCATAGTAACTGAACAAGATTTACCG
>NZ_JAHKPY010000010.1:1506-1708 GCF_018860745.1 Zobellia uliginosa
GACCATTTGTGCTGGAACAACGGTTACCGAAGCCCAACTTTTTAATGAATTAGGCTCCCCTGACCCAGGTGGAACATGGTCCCCGGCTATGGCAGGTGCGGGAACCTATACCTATACCGTTGCGGCAACTTCGCCCTGTACCGGTGACGATACTTCGGAAGTCATAGTAACTGAACAAGATTTACCGAATGCAGGTAACGAT
>NZ_JAHKPY010000014.1:0-707171 GCF_018860745.1 Zobellia uliginosa
TCGAAGGTATGCGACGGATTCAATTCGTCAGATCCGTTACCGTCCTTGAAATCCCAGGAATACGCCGTTACGCCCTTATCATCCGTTGAAGCGCTACCCGTAAAGGCAACTGCCAACGGAACTGTCCCTGAAGTTGTATTCGTACTTACTTTAGCTATTGGTGCAATATTTGACGGACCTGTTACCTTTATAATTATAACATCTAAAGCTGATATCCCCTCTTCGTCTTTTACCAATAAGGTAACTTCGTAATTGCCGGCCTCTACAAAGGTATGCTCAGTATCTACGGTACTAGCCGTTTGACCATCTTTAAAATCCCAGGCATATGAAACGATAGCCTTGTCATCAGATGAATCTATAGCATTAAAAGAAACTTTTAAAGGAGCTTCACCATTGATTGGGGAACCGTTGGCAACTGCCACAGGAGATTTATTTATTGGAAATGGAGAACTAGGAAGCGGATCAATATTTGTATCCGTATTATCTTCCTCTGGACCGGACTCCTGCTCTCCTACTATAACGGAAACCGATTCCGTGTTCGTAAGACCTTCGGCATCCGTGACCGTTAGCTCAACAGCATAAGTACCAGCGGTTTCGAACGTATGCGATGCATCCGACTGGTCCGAACCGTTACCGTCCTTGAAATCCCATGAATATCCCGTAACCCCAGTATCGTCAGTTGATCCGCTGCCCGTAAAGGCAACCTCCAACGGAACCGTTCCTGATGTCTTGTCCGCACTCACTTTTGCAACCGGTGCGGTATTCTTTGATTCCACAGTGATGGAGACCGTTTCCGTATTCGTCAGACCTTCCGCATCCGTAACCGTCAGCTCAACTTCATAAACACCTTCCGTTTCGAAGGTATGCGACGGGTTCGATTCGTCCGAACCGTTACCGTCCTTGAAATCCCAGGAATACGCCGTTACGCCTTTATCATCCGTTGAACCGCTACCCGTAAATGCAATCGCCAATGGAAGCGTTCCAGAAGTCTTGTCCGCACTCACCTTTGCGACCGGGGCAACGTTATCAGGGTTCTTTACAGTTATTATTATAACATCCAAATCAGAGATTCCTTCTTCATCTTTTGTAATCAAGGTCACTTCGTAAATACCAGCTTTATCAAAAGTATGCTCAGTTTCTATTGTGCCAGCCGTGTTACCATCTTTAAAATCCCAAGCATATGAGACGATCGCTTTGTCATCTGAAGAATCCATAGCATAAAAAGAAACCTTTAAAGGAGCCTTACCATTAATGGGTGATCCATTGGCAACGGCCACAGGGGATTCATTCTTGGGGAATGGAGAGCTTGGAAGAACATCTACATTCGTATCGGTATTATCTTGTTCTGAACCGGAATCCTGCTCCTCTTGAGTCGTTTCTTCTACCTCCTCAGTTGAAGGAGTTTCCTTTTGCCCGTCTGAACCATTATCTTGGCCTTCATCTGTCTCTACTACAGGTTCCTCTCCACTATTAGTATCATCTTCTTCCTCTTTAGTTATGGGAGTCTCTTCTTGAGAATCAGTTTCTGTTTCTTCTACGGGCGTCTCTTCTGAATCTCCTTCTGCTTTATCTTCAGTCTCTTCTACTTCATCATTTGTAGGTACCTCTTCTTCCTCATCATTTTCCTCATCCCTTGTAACATCGTTATTTTCCTCAACTACTACATCGTCAGTAGTATCTACGTTTACCTCTTCAGGTTCTGGTAAATACGGAACAATCTCTTCTGTGCCTACGGGTACTTCATAAGTTATAACCAAACTACTACCCTCTTGAGTCTTATGTTCTTTTGAAGCAAAGGCAAAATCATCACCATCTTTATGATCCAGTATAAATGTAAAAGGTTCAAGTTCTAAATGGTCGACATCCAAATCTATAGAAACCTCGGCACCAATAATATATTCTTGTTTGGTTTCACCGATTAACACACCTGTATCTGGAGCAGATTTTTCAGTTAGGTTAGTTTCAGACCAATCACTTGATTCTCCCTTATAAACATCAACTTCTCCACTTCCATCATCCGCGTTAATAACAAACATTAAGGCTGCGGTGGTGATTGAACCACCTATAGAATCTATGGGACTGAAATCAAACATTAAATAACTTGTCCGCTCTTCTTCTTCCAATCTTATGATTGGTTCATTGTACCCCTTCCCGTTTTGAAGATAAGCATCATGTATAGGATAAAGAACAAGTGATCTAATTTCAGTTTCTATTACAACCGAATCTTTAATCTGACCATCTAATTGGTCATCAACAGTTTCTTCCTGCTCAATAACTGGGCTGCCCTTATCTTTGACAACGGCATCCCTTAAAGAATCTGTATCCTTGGTACACGCAAGATTTAATAAAAATGTTATTCCTACAAAACACAAAAAATAGGACAAAGTCCGTTTGGGGATGAAATTCATAAATTATCCTATTGGGGCAGGTTTTAAAAATTTTCTCTATAAACTCGAGCTATATACGTTGCCAAATTACAATTTGGTCGACGAAGTATGCAAAAAAAACGATGAAACACACTTTTTAGTGTAAAATGGTACAATAAGTTTTTTTTGTACCACGATGAACCGCCTCAAAAAGGATTAGATTTTAGAAAAGAATCTTCATTTAATTTCCTTGAGTAACCAATAGAATTTTACACGAACCTCTGCTTCTGAAATAGCAGTATAATTTAATTTATAATAGTAGATAAAATATATTAGTTTGCCTACATGCCAAGCAAAACAGATATAGTTATATGAACAAAAAAAAGATTATCTAGATTACATTAGATTAAGTCATATTCCTAGATAAGAATTCACTACTTAGAAGTTTTTTATAAACTAATCGGGAGCTACAAGTGTGTATGAGTCATCACCGTATTCAGGGTCACCCGGTCTCCTCATAATTGTTCGTAAGGTACCTATAGAAGTATTTATTTCCGAAATACCTCTTTGGTTGGATACCGCAACATTCCCCTCATCTTGCCAACGCCATTTATATACACCAATTTTCCAATACCCTCCGTAAGGTTTTTCTACATAAACTGTTCGTTCTTGTTTCCTATATATTTTTTTACCATCAACCCATACCTCATAAAGCCCATTACTTTCATCTCCCCACACAAGGTGTATTACAATTTTCAGCGTCTGCCCAGCTCTAGGCACTACACCTACAGGAGTGAATTTACCCTCAGCAGAAAGAGAATTATTAACTACAAACAATTCCCCAACAGGATTGAGACTACCGTTATAATTAGTAGGCCCTAACTGAATACTGGTCATAGGGTTGGAAGGTATACTAAAACTACCATGCGTCTGCCAAAGAATCCAAGGTAATTCATCCGCTACATAACCATCCTCAAACTTATAATCAAACCCCCACCATTGTTCGGTACCTATAGGATAATCAACATCTGAAGGATGCTCCCTAATTTCTGCTCGATAATTATAATCAGAACCGCATTCTTCTGATGCTACTGGACTAATAGGATTTACCTGAAATTGTACACGACCACCTGAACTCTTTACCATGTTTGAACTGCAATGACTACTAACGAATAACTTATAATCGTCAAAAAAACCATCACTAGGTATATTTATATCACCCCAACACCATACCTTCGCCCCAGCCTCCGTAGCAGAACTGCTTCCTGTTGAACATGGAATATTGCTGACTTTGTTAGAACTTTGGTCTGCCGGAAGAACATTACTACTAGCTTCAGTAGAATCTGTTTCTGTCTCGGATTTCTTTTCAGCTTCCGATTTTTGGACAATCACAGGCATTTGATCAGATGATATTTCTGAAGGCTCCTGATTTAAAACCACGGCATCCGGCAATAAATCTTCATCAGAACAGGAGAATGACAATATTAAGAATAAGGCTATAAACACTTGATTTTTAAAGATTGTAACGGTTAAGTATCTCATAATTTAGGCTTAGGGAAGAAAGAATTCATACCCTAAACGTTAATTACGTTTAGATGTTTATTTTTTTCGATGAAAGACACCATTTCCCTCCAAAAAAAATGAAGGTCTTAATTTTTATCGATAAACGGTATATTTCAAAAAAATAATTTAAGTTTTTTATCTTAAAAATGCCCGTAGAGATCTAGCCTCTTTAGATTTAAAATACTACTTTGTAAACTTTTCAATTACAAAATCCGTATACAATGTGGCAAGACGTTCAAATTGTTTGGCCGAAACTAAGAATGAAACCATTTATTATGAACATCCAACCAAATTATTGAATTACATAGTAACGCGAAAGTTAATCTCCTTTTTTTCAACTATTTCCTATTTACTTTAGCCATTGTCTCAATGACATTATCTTTCTTTGCAAAAAAATTCAGATTTGATTCTCAAATAAACTTCAATCTACTAAAACACGACAACCTTGCTCTTTAATTCGATTGAATTTTTAGTATTCTTACCAATAGTTTTCATACTCTATTGGTTTGTTTTCAACAAAAATCTTAAACTACAAAATGCATTAATACTCGTAAGTTCCTATGTATTTTATGGTTGGTGGGATTACAGATTCTTATCTTTAATCTTAATATCTACTGTAGTTGATTATTTTATTGGTCTTAACCTTGATAAAAGAAATAACATTAACCAAAGAAAATTACTCCTTTGGAGTTCTATGCTATTTAATCTAGGTGTTTTAGGTTTTTTTAAGTACTACAACTTTTTCATAGATTCTTTCATAAACTTATTTCAAACTTTAGGTTATGAAATTAATAGTGTTTGGACACTAAATATTTTGTTGCCGGTAGGTATTTCATTCTATACCTTTCAAACAATGTCTTATTCAATTGATATTTACCAAAGAAAACTCAAGCCTACTAAAAATTTTATAGCTTTTGCATCATTTGTTTCTTTTTTTCCGCAACTCGTTGCTGGACCAATAGAAAAAGCACACAATTTTCTTCCTCAATTTCTTTATAGAAGAACTCTAAAGTTAGTCGATTTTAAATCAGGATTATTTCTTATAGCATTCGGCTTATTTAAAAAAATAGCCGTCGCGGATAATGTTGCAGTGATTGTAGATCGGTTTTATTCCAACAGTGCATTTGAGTCTGTAAATACAACTTTTACAATTATAGCCATTGTCCTTTACTCAATTCAGATTTATTGTGACTTTAGTGGTTATACTGATATTGCGATAGGTATAGCAAAACTTTTCGGGTTCAACCTAATGGATAATTTTGAACGTCCGTATTTCGCTAAGAATCCTATTCAATTTTGGCGCCGTTGGCACATTTCACTTTCTACATGGTTTAGAGATTATGTTTTTATACCATTAGGAGGCTCGAGAGTGTCACATTTCAAAACAATGACCAATATTTTAATAGTTTTCTTGGTTAGCGGGTTGTGGCATGGTGCCAATTGGACTTTTGTAATTTGGGGTTTTGGCCATTTTTTAATTTATCTTTTGTCCGATAGCTTTATTAAACAAATTCCTATAAAGTTGCCCCGCATAATAAGTGGAATTTTAACCTTTGCAGCAGTTTCCTTATTATGGGTTTTCTTTAGATCACAAACCATCCACGAGGCTTATACTGTATTGGATAATTTGTTATTGTTTAATTTTTACAATATGCCATTTAGCCGATTCGACTTCTTACAAGTCCTTTTACTCTCATTTACCTTGCTTATTTCGGATATTTTAATAGAAAAAAATAAACTTCCGCATAATATGTTTACAACAATTATTTATATTATGTTGGTAGTTATTTTTGGAAACTTTAACTCCAACTCATTTATTTATTTTCAGTTTTAATGAAAAATAGCCTAATATATTTTGGAATATTCTTGGCACTGCTATTTGCTTTTGACAAGGTTCTTGCATATACACTAGATTTTATAATAGATCATTCAGATTTTAGATACGTAAACCTATTTCATGAAGAACCTGACATTTATGTTGTTGGAAACTCAAGAGCTGTCTATGCCGTTTGCGAAAGTGAGTTCGACAAAAAATACGATTTAGACATTTTAAATATTTCATTTACTAGGTTGAGCGCTGAAAGCATTCAGTATCTAACATCTTATGTGAACAAGGATAAGTTGTTGTTAATTGAAGTCTCTCCTTTTTTAAGTCAGAATATAAAAGAAAAAGGGACTATCTCCCCAATATTCAATTCAATTAAAGGCTTACGGAATAATGATGATGATAAGAATATTTTGGAAAAATTCTTCAAGAGCTTTAATTTTAATAATCGTGCAACCCTTCGCCTTTTTTATCATTTATTTAAAACTGATAAAAACTGGGTACAAAACAGAGAAATCAACCCTTCCATAATTGAAAAATTAAAAAATACTTCTCCCCATGAATTACATCTAACAGAAGAATTTTTTAGATATCAAGAAATATTAGAAGAGGAAAATTACAGTTACGTATTTTTTCACGCTCCCTATCACCCCATTGCACTATCAAAAATAAAAAATTTAACGTCGGTCCATCGTAAGTTAGACTCTTTAACCCACAATAAATTTATTGATTTGACAGATTTGTTACATGATGACAAATACTTTGCCGATGGTATTCATACCAACTATAAAGCTACTGATTTAATTCATAAAAATCTATTAGAACATATAAAACCATAATCATAATATAAAAGTAAAATGGACTTAATTTTAAGGTAAAGACAACCTTTCTGATAATATAGAAGCCTTTCAACCAAAAAAAATACATTTCATAGGGTTCTGAAGAAAAACTAAGAAGTAATCCATTATGAACCCTTAAATTTACTCATTGAACTCGCATTATATTTCAAACCAAAAAAAGAAATTTCCCCTTGCCAAAAAATAAAAAAGCAAATAGCCGTTTGTTATGGTACGCTAGAAGACTCCGGACCATGTCATTGCCAGAATTTCTCTATAGAATACGTACAGCCTTAAAAAAGAAAAAAGACAAACATACCAAAATAGGATATTTACCTAAAGGAACTATTGACCATCTCCCCAAGAATCTTCTTTTTCTTCCTAAAGAAATAAAAGTTGTTGAGCCAAAAGATTACTCTATTTTTGGAAATACGCTCAATTATCAAAATTCTATAAACTGGCATTACGACATTTCAAATAAAAAACAGTTTCCAAAAGATTATTCTTTTGACATTGATACGCGTAGCGGTAAAAACGGTAATGTAAAAATTGTTTGGGAAATAAATCGCATGCAATATTTGACACATATTTGTCTTAAGTTCATACAAACCAGCGAATCAAGATATTTAAACCAATTTATTGAAATAATTGAGAGTTGGAAAAAAGCAAATCCTTATTTAGAAGGTGTAAACTGGTACTCTAACATTGAGGTCAACATTAGAATTATTAATTGGGTTGCCTGTTGGGAAATTTTAAATGTTAACGATCTTATTGTTCAAAACCATTCTTTTAAACTGTTCGTAGAGACTACTTGGCTTCCACTAATTGAATTACACGCACAGCATGCCTATCGCTATGAATCCAAATATTCCTCTTCAAATAATCATTTAATAGCAGAAGCTAGCGGGCTTTTCATTGCAGGATGTTTTTGGTCTTTTAAAGACTCTCCTAAATGGATAAAAAAAGGACAACATATTTTAGAACGTGAAATCATAAAACAACATTCTGAAAATGGTATAAATAAGGAAGAAGCGTCCGAATACATTCAATTCATTACCGATTTCTTTATGTTAGCATTATTAATAGGTGAACGCTCAGGTCATAGCTTTAGCAAAGGTTACCAAGAGACCTTAAAAAAAATTTTTCTCTATATCCATCATATGATGGATATGTCTGGAAATGTACCTTATTACGGTGACGACGATGATGGAAAAGTACTGTCTTTAAATATAGACGTATACAATGATAATTTTAAGTCATTGCTTACAACAGCAGCTATACTATTCAATGATTCTATATTTAAAAATAAAGAAAGTGTTTTTGACTTAAAAAACAGAATCTTATTTGGTCAAGAAGGAGAAACAATATTTAATTCATTATCCACTGAAGAGGTTACTACTGAAACCAAATTATACGAAAATGAAGGGCATTTTCTGATTAAAAAAAGAAATGGAGAAGGCGAGGAGATATACTTACATGTAGATATTGCACCTCTAGGCTATCTATCTATCGCAGCGCATGGTCATGCTGATGCCCTATCCTTTTTCCTGAATATTGATGGTAAACCTTACATTATTGACCCAGGCACATATACTTACCATTCATTTCCTGAATGGAGAGCCTACTTTAAAGGTACCTTAGCACATAATACCATTCGTGTAGATGGTATTGATCAAGCAGTGAATGGGGGGCCTTGCCTTTGGGTTGACCACTATACCACCAAAGTATTACAAGTAGAGGACACCACCAGAGAAACGATACTAAAAGGATCGCATAACGGATATGAAAAATTAGGAGTAAAACATATAAGAACATACACCTTTGACAAGCTAGAAGAACGGATTACTATACATGACCAATTAAGTGTTCAAGACAATCAAACCCACTCATATGAATACCCTCTGCATTTTCATCCAGAAATAACTATAAACCAATTGTCTCCAAGTAAATTTAGTATTTCTCATCCTAAAAAAAGAAGTTTAATTATTGAACTTGACGAGCACTTGACTCCAAGTTTAGTTAAAGGAGGTGAAAAACCATTATTAGGATGGTTCTCTCCTTCATTTTTACAAAAACAGCCTACATCGGTACTATATAGTAAATTAGAAGTCAAAGGCAACGTAGAACTGGAAACGACCATATACCTAGCATAAAATGAAAAATAAAATACTTATACATGCTCCTAATCTTTCCACACCTGGCGGCAAACAAACCTACTTTGCCTCACTATTAGACCACTTTACTAGTGATATTGACTTTTTCTTTTATGGGGCACAAGGTAAGAAAGAAGGTAAGTTTAAAGTTTTAACAAGACTCTTTTCAGATTTTTGGAAGTTTTACCAAAAACTTAAAGAAAACAAGTATGACTTGGTTCATTTAAATCCTTCCATGAACATGAAGTCATTTTTCCGAGATAGTATTTTTGCGTTAATCTGTAGAATAACTGGAACTAAGATGACCATATTTTGGCATGGATGGCAATGGGAATTCGAAAAAAAGGTTACACAGCGGATTCTCCCTTATTTCCGCCTTACATTTGGTAAAGCGGACTCTATGATTGTTCTTGGAAAAGAATTTGCTGATCAACTAAAAAATTATGGATATAAAAATCCAATTTTGCCAATAACCACGGTTGCCGACCCCATCTTCTTTAAGCTAAAGAATAAATTTGATGATTCTGATTACAAAAAAGTTTCCAAAAATGAAATAACCCTTTTGTTTTTATCACGTATTGAGCGCGTAAAAGGTATCTACGAAGCTCTGGACAGTTTTGAAGCCTTACAACAAAGCTATACGAACATTAAGTTAAAAATAGCAGGTACTGGTGGTGAGCTAGCTGCTGCCGAAGCCTATATTAATAAGCGAGGCATACAGAATATTGAATTATTGGGCTGGATAACTGGTGAGGGTAAAGCTAAGGCATTTTATGAATCAGATATCTACTTACTTCCATCCTATCATGGCGAAGGTCTTCCCTGCTCGATTTTAGAAGCAATGGCCTCAGGCCTTCCTGTTATATCTACAGATGTAGGAGGTATCAAAGACTTCTTTGAAGACGGAAAAATGGGGTATTTAGTTCCAATGAAAGATCCAAAAAAAATAACCGAAAAGTTAACTCTTTTACTTGATAATACCGATGATATCAAAACCATGGGACAATACAATATAAGTTATGCTCATAACAGATTCACTCCTGAAAAAGTTAGTTACGAACTAGAAAAAATCTATTGCAAATCAATTTCGCACTAATAATTTAAACCAGTTTAATTTTTTTGAAGTAAATTATTAATGAAATTCATCATTCTAGAACCATGAATATGATAATCAAAGTTATTAAGTCCTAACTCTTGTCCTTTTAAACCTATTTCAATAGCCTCTTTAGGATTATCTAATACAAATTTCATTTGCTCTGTATAATTAACAATATTGTATTCATTTGCAATCAAAGCAGTTTCTTTATTTTTAAAATAGTTCTTAATTTCTCCAATATTTGTAGTTATTACGGGGTTTGCAGATGCTAAATACTCTCCAATTTTATGTGGAAATCTAGAACTATCTTGTATTGTCGGTCTTAAAGGTATAAGTAATGCTTTGGCATGATTATACAAATGGATTAATTCGTTATATGGTATATTTGTAAAGAGCTTAACTGGTTCACCGATAAACTGAGAATTTATTTTTACTTGTAAATTTTGAGTTTCAAGTTCTGAACCGCCACTTACAATCATGAACATTTTGACTTCATTAGTATTCAAATTTTTATAGCACTCTAAAATAAATTCAATCACTTCCATATAATTGATACTCCCGCAATACAAAAAATATGGTTCTTCAATTATTTTCGCAATATTGAATTTCTCATAATCACATAATATAGGTAGCTTCAAACTTGGTTTATTCGATGCAATTTTATTTTGATAGTTTAAAAGTAAATCGCTAATAGGCATTGCCCCATCAAATAGCCTATAAATCCATTTATCCAATAAAAAATCATTTATTTTGGTGAAATTTGATCTGCGATCCATTGCTGAAGCCATTTCAACCAAGTTATTTATCACTGGAAAACCAAATAATTTTGAGTAGAACAGAAACCGTATTACATGCACTATCTTTCTATTTGAAACAATAGCCGCACTGATATCATTTTTCTTTTTTAAATTTTTAATGAATATATATTCTTTATATATACCTTTAATCTTGCTAACATTTCTATTAATAAAACCTTTTGGTTTAAAAGTACTTTTTGAAGTATAAATGTAGTTCACCCCTTCAAATTTACCTTTATACTCAAGGTCAGGATATTGATTTTCTTTCCAGCCCCCTTTACGACATACTACAGTAACCTTGGCCCCATTATAAACTAAAGCTTTGCTCATTAAAAGCATTCTCTGAACAGATGCCAATCCGTATGGAAATCTGGTTTCCCCTAAAAAGATAATATGTTTTGATTTTTCTTCCATCAATCAAAATAATTTAGGGTAAAAATAAAGCATAGGTATCGGTTAATCTAAAAAAAATTAACATTTAATACCTATTATTCCAACACGTTTCTCCTGTTCAAATAATTAAAAAAACAAAACTGATATTTTCAAATAATTACGAACTGACACTGTAAAAAATAGTTGAAGAGATGGTTATATTTCAGTACTTTTCCACCTTAATAAACAGTATTAACTATACAATACTATAGTTGAAATTTAAAAGTATATGAAAATCATTTTTCTAATCGATAATTTGAGAAAAGGTGGCAAGGAACGCCGAATGTTAGAACTTATAAAAGGACTATCTAAAACAGATAATATTGATTTTGAAATAGTAATTTTTAAAGATCAAATAGAATATGACATTGTACAAGAGTTAAACTTAAAAGTTCATATAATTAAAAGAAAGCCTAAATACTCCCCAAACTCCTTTTTTAAACTCTATTCTATATGCAATCAATTTAAACCAGATATCATACACTCTTGGTCTACCATGTGCTCTATTTTTGCAATTCCCACCTCTCAACTATTAAATATAAAATTGGTTAATGGAAATATTGCTAAAGCACCTCTTAACCTTAACATGCTACATACAGATTTTGCTTTAGCCAAGTTTTCTTTTATATTTTCAGATATAATAATTGGTAATTCAAGCGCTGGTCTAAAGTCTTATAAAGCCCCTTTGTCAAAAAGCATGGCCATTAAGAACGGGTTTGATTTCAAGCGGCTTAAGAATCTCAAAGACCCTAACTTTATTAAAAAAAAATATAACATAACTACTGAACTCATTATCGCAAAGGTCGCGGCCTTTGCTGATCGTAAGGACTATGACACTTATATTGCAGCTGCCCAATTAATTTTGTCAAATAGAAAAGATGTGACATTTCTAGCTATAGGAAATGGTCCAAATCTAGACAAAATTAAAAATAGTATACCCAAAACATTTTTAAAACATATAATTTTTACTGGGGCTATTCAAGATATTGAATCTTTAATTAGTACAATTGATGTTGGTATACTTTCAACTAACGACTCTGTTCATGGCGAAGGCATTTCAAATTCTATATTGGAATACATGGCACTGTCAAAGCCCGTTATTGCAACTAAAGGAGGAGGAACAGATGAAATTGTCGTGGACCAACAAACAGGATATCTAATACCATCAAAAGCACCACAGATTATGGCGGATAAAATAATTGAATTAATAAATAACCCTGAACTATCTAAAAAAATGGGCCTTGAAGGAAGTGAGCGCATAAAGCAACACTTTAATTTAGACCATATGACAACTACTTACCTGGATGTCTATACTAAACTCTTACAGAAAAATAAATAATTACAATTAACGCATCTCTCTAGATGCTGAAAATATAAACCGGAAAAAACGTCCCGTAAAACAAATTTATTCTACGGGACGGCCTATTAATTTATAACATAATACTACCAACAAATACCTTCGTAATTGGAGCTTGGTTTAATATCTTTTACTTTTACAAGATCGATAAAATGCTTATCGGGAAACCTTAAATTAACGTCTTTGAATTCAGGAACATTATGAGAGATAATGATTGTTTCAGAATCATTAATCACCTTCTCTAAATCATCTGAAATTAATTCAGACAAATGTGGTATATGCTTATCAATATAGGCTTTATTAGTCCCAGAAAGTTTTGAAACATTCACATTCTTATCGTAGATAGAAATTGAAAACCCTTTACCCAATAAGTTTTCAGCAAGCTCTACAACTGGGCTATAACGTAAGTCGTCAGTGCCTTTTTTAAAGCTTAGACCTAGTATACCTATCTTCTTCTTGTTTTGGTTTAAAACCAAGCTCAATGCTTGATTTTTTTGATTTTCGTTAGAGTCAAGAATAGAATTCAATACCGGACTTTCCAGATAAAAATCATGTGCCATGGTTTTGAATGCCTTTAAATCCTTAGGCAGGCATGAACCCCCAAATGCAAAACCTGGTTTCAAATAATAAGGAGAAAGATTCAACTGAGTATCCATACAAAAAAGATCCATTAATTCATGCGAATCAATATTCATCTTTTTACAAATATTACCCACTTCATTTGCAAAAGAAACTTTTAACGCGTGAAAAGAATTATTTACATACTTAATAAATTCAGCTATTTCAATATTTGTCTCTTTGAATGGAGCATTAATACCTTTGTACATCTCAACTATTTTTTTGGATGCCTTTTCATTATCCGTGCCAATAACAGTTACCGGTGGATTGTAATAATCATTAACAGCAGAACCTTCTCTCAAAAACTCTGGATTGGAAACAATAGCAAATCCCCCATTTCTTTTCTTTCCGGAGCGTTCCGAAATAATTTCACCTATTTTTTTATTGGTACCTGGTAATACTGTACTTCGAATAATAGCAATATGAAACTCATCTTTTTCCTTTAAAGCCTCTCCTATCTGTTCTGCTGTTTCATAAATAGCATTTAAATTTAAGTGACCATTTACATCAGAAGGTGTACCAACACAAATAATAGAAATTTCCGTGTCCAATACTGCTTGCTTAAAATCTTGTGTAGAAGATATACGACCTTTTTTCCAGTTGGTATTAAGTAAGACATCTATATCCTTTTCAATAATCGTTGGTTTCCCCTGATTTATGAGGTCAATTTTTTGCGCAACTACATCTACTCCAGTAACTGTATGTCCGTTTTCAGCCAAGCACGCAATACTAACACAGCCTACATATCCTAATCCAAATATTGATATATTCATTTCTGATTGTTCTTTTTATTTATTTATTATTTTAATTTATCTAATAAAAGTGTAGTAACGTCATCCCATTCTTCAACCAATGACTGCCTAAATTCTTCTTGTTCCGCAAAAACCATTTCACCGCTTCTCATTTTCTCAACCATTCCAGCAATCTCCTTTGGCTCTAGTTTAAACAGCATTTCTTTTTTAATCATTATTACATTAGCCGGCATGTCCCTAATCCCAGCATAAATAGAGGGTACCCCTAACATTGCCCCTTCTCTTGCTACACTATCTCCCGAAGAAATTACTACCTGGCTAAAATACATTAGCGAATGAATATCCTTAACAGGTTCTTTCAAAATAGTCCAACTTTCCGGAAATTGACTTGCAAGCTCCTTATTCTCCAAGGAAAGTACCACCTTCAAAGACGAAGAAAGTTCTTTAGCTATGGATAAAATAGCTCCCGAATCCTGCGATAGATAATTTGATGTTTCAGTTGAAACCTCTCTAATGAAGATATATTTTTTTGGCTCTAGGTTATACTCACCTAAAGCAGAAATATCCGGTTTGAGATATTGGGGTGATAAATAAGACCACTCCTTTAAAGCATTGAAATACTTAACACCGTCAAACTTCTTTTCAAAAGGAGGTAAGAACACATCATCTGCAGAAAACTTCAAAAGAGGAAACACAAACCTTCTAGGGTCATCAATAAAAGCTACGTTAGGTATCCCCCTAAGTTTAGCAACAAAATTTGCTTGATAATGCGCTGTAATAACAAATCTATACTTAGATGCCTTAACCAATCTAAACAACTTTATAATTCTAGGCAAAACAATTTTGAAGACCATAGAAAACATGCCCTTGTTATGCTTATAATCACCTATACAAATAATATTGTATTCAGGTAATTCATATTGAATAACGGGCAAAAGCTTTCCTCGATTCACACAATAAATATCTATTTCTGAAGGATCAAAACTTTTGATTGTATTTCGAAACAAATTATATTGTGGTAAATGATATATATCAACTAAAACTTTTTTCATGATTTAACTTACTCATTTATTACTTTAGGCCTATAAAACAATAAAAACTTTTATAGCCATTGGTGGTTAGTACTTTAATATTTTACAGGATAACAAACATATCTACTCTACATTTTCAAATTATCAAAAATGGTTAAGAGGTCTGAACAAATTTTCTTTCCATCATTTCGTTGAAAAGCCCGTTTTCTCGCATTCTCACCCATTTTTTGTGCTGCAACGGGATCTTCAACAATTTCAAGTATCGCACCTGCCATAGCAAAAGGGTCTTTACTTTGCACCAATAATCCTTCTTTACCATTCTCTAGCATACAAGGTGTACCCCCACAGTTAGTGGCTACCACTGGCATTCCCAAAAGCATTGCTTCTTGCACGGCATTAGGACTGTTTTCAATGTGGGAAGGATGAACATATAAATCCGAATCAAGTAATTTTTCTACCAAATCATCACCAAATCTTGCTCCTAAAAGTTTCACATTTGACTCGCTAACTTTAACTCCTGCTATTTTTGCCGCTGTTTTGACATAAACAACACCCGTATCAACCCCTATAACCCGCCATACTACCTCTTTAGCCAAAAGGTCATTCAAAATTTTACAAGTCTCAAAAATTGTTTCGAGACCCTTGTACAAATTACTACGAATAGTTGTGGTAATAATAAACTTATCTTTACCCTTAACATGTTTCCATTTATTTTTCCAAAAAACCTCTCTCAGAGTTTCATCACAATGAAAGTAATTTGCTTGAGGAGCCATAATACTTGTTACTCTACGATCCCAATCCGTACGCCCAATAAAATTTTTAGCATTTACGAATATCTCTCTCTCTCGAGCTACCAATCCTGTTTGGGCATAAAAATTATGAATAAGTGAATCCCCCATTAGTATTTTTTTGAATTTTTCAAATCTCAACGTACTCCAGATTTTCATGCCATTTTCATACATCCTTTCGTATACAGTAAGATTTCCCTGGAACCATATAACAGATGGTACTTTTAACGCAGGTACTATTAATGAATAATCCGATTCAGTACCAAAGAAAAGAACTACATCAGGATTGTATTGAGTTACAACCTTCAAGTATCCAGATAATGGTTTTTTAGAAGGAGGCTTGCAAAAGAAACGATTATACCAACGGTCAAATTTAGAATATGGGTGTCGAGGAACCATAAAATATTCCGTTCTTGAATTTTCTAATTGAAATTGATTTGGTTTCTTCGCCAATTCACTGTACACAAATCCAAGTTCTATTTCAGGATAATTCAATAGTTCCTTTTCTAAAGAATCTATCCAGCTGCCGCCCACTGTCTTTTTGGATGACTTAGTGTTAGAAGGCTGCTTATTAGAAAACATTAATACTCGCATAAAAAAAATTTAATAAATTTCATATAATTATCAACGATTCCAAAGGCCAGTTGCCTTTCCTAAGACAATTTTGTTAAATTGAATTGGCGCTAAAATAGGTCCGTAAGCTAAACAAATAATTGTAGCTACAATGACTCCACTAGCACCCCAATCCAAAGTCTTTGCAAAAAAATATGATAAAGGAATATTTAAAATTGTTGCTGCAATTCCAAAAACAAGCTGTAATTGAATCTTACCTACCCCATTAATAAAAACCACAAAAATATTTCCCCACCCAACAATATTCACATAAGCACACATCATTACTGATAAGAATAAGGGTACCTCTATTTCTGGAACCCAAAACTCATAAAACCATGATGATATACTTAGCATAAATATGCTAAGACACAAAAGACCTAACCAAACTTTAATTAGCTTTTTATTAGTTGCTTTTATCCAATTAATATCATTACTAGCATAAGCTTCTGTATAAGCTGACCAAAAAGGCATGGACACAATGGTAAAAACAGCTGTAATCAATCCAAAGTATTTATGTGCGACTGCGTACGCAGGAACTTCAGAAGGCCCCATAGCCTGAGTAATAATCATATTATCTGTTGAAAAAATAATTATAGAACTAAGTTGAACAATAAAAAACCTGAACCCAAGACCAAACAACTCTTTAAAATGACCTTTATTAACAGCTTGGTAAGATGGTGATATAGAGCCATATCGGCCATTGAACAAGAATACGCTAGCTATTACTAAAATAACTAAAGGAGCCATCCCCAAGGCTAAAGACAAGTACAAAAGTGACCCCGAAGTAGTATGAGTTAATATAAATACTATCGTAAGGGAAACAACATTACTTAATAAATTAAAAAAGCCTTCGAAAGCAGGTCTTTGATCCGCTTTAAAAATAGAATATATTAATTTTAATATAAAATTTAGACAAAAGAACGAAAAAGTAGAGATAGCTACTAACCGTAATTCGTCCGCATCTATCGAAGTAGTATTTAAAATAATCTGCCAATTTATCAAAGGTTGTATTAGAAAAAATAAAACTAAAACAATTCCTATCAAAAACCCCAAAATAGCATACGTGGAGCTAACATACGATTTAGCTCTTTCCATATCATTTTCCGCAAGAGCAATAGCCAATTTATTACGTAATCCATTTCCTAGACCTACATCAAAAAAACTAAACCACCCCACTACAGAAGACAAAGTTAACCATATACCATATTGTTCTTTATCAACATACCCAATGGTAAGAGGAACCATTATAAAACCGGTTAAAATACTTAGACCTTTAATAAAAAATGATGCTAGTATGTTTTTTTTTGCTTTAACTGAGCGCTTCTGTCCCCGGTTTATCAAACCGCCTATAGTTTCGCTAATATTTTTTACTATCTTGAACGACATATTTTACTATACAATTGGGTTTAAATTTTAGCTATTAAAAATTTTTTTTATTAGCTAAAACCATATTTACATTTTGTTTTTCTTCCCTATAAAAATGATTGGCAAATATTATGGCCAACATTAAACCATAGTAAAACAGACTAAGTTCAAATAGCGTTAGATTAATCATAGCAAAGGCGAATAAAGCAAAAAAGCCTCCCCAATAATTAGAAACTTTGGCCATTTTCCATGTTCTTATTAAAAAAGCACCAAGAAATCCTATATATAAGACACCTCCAATTAAACCATAATAATAAAACAGTTTAAGATAGCCCACGTGAATTTGCGAGCTCTGACCACCTAATAATTCCACCATTAGTTCAGTGTCTGTTCCACCTGTTCCAAAAATTGGATTCTCTGGAAAAACCCTACCAAAAACCTCAAAAGCCAAAAATCTCGTATCAGCACTTTCCGACATTAATCGATTTTCAATAAACCCTTCGATATCAAAACCTATGACATAAAGACCAATAGTCAATAAGGTTAAAATTCCAAAGCCATAAACAACAAATTGAAGAATACCTGAAACCTTGTTCTTTGACAACCAAACACTTTGACTTGCTACTATTAGAAAATTTAGCATTATCCACCTAGAACTTGAAAGAAAACTGATTAACCCAGAAAGTATTATAAAAAATAAAATTTGAAACTTACCTTTAGTCTTAATCGCAATCAACAAACTAAAAATAGCAATACCATCTATTCCAACTGATGCTAAGTTTATATAAGAAAATATTGAGTTTCGATAGCCTGTAAGAAACCGCCTAATCCTTGCTGTACTTTCATATCCATGACTGTTATAATATTCAACAAGTTGCTCAAACGTTAGCCCTTTTACGTAAATATTTCTCGCAAAAAAAAGAGGGTCTTTTATTTGTATTACAGAAACCACAGCTCCAAGCAATAGACTAACTCCTAAAATTTTCACGCCAATATTTAACCAGTATCGGGGGAAAACGGTATTTTCAACTATAAAAAGCCCATAAAACGTTAACAATATGGAGTTTGAATACAAAACTTTAATCAACCCCTCATCTAAAAATGCCTGTGGATCTACAATTATATTAGAAACAACTGCATACACTACAAAAACACCATAGATAATTAAATAATGTGGTAACACGATATGCTCTTCGTTCTTCCAGATACAAATACATCTATAAGCTATAAATACTAGACAGAAAAGACCTAAAGCAAAAATAGGTTCCATTCCGGCACCCCTATAAATTAAAAAACCAAATAAAGGAAATAGAAAAAGAAGTAGTAAGAATGTTACTTCTGGCAAAATTTTCAAACTAAAAGCAGGTAAATATAACTTCATTTGGATTTCCAATCTTGGAGATTTATCAATCTTCTAAATAGACAGCGATTTATTTACAAGTTGATTTTCCTGATTTTGACCATATTTACTTTCATATCCGTATTTGTAATCTTTTTTAAGGGCATCATTAAAAATGATGTAACTTTTTTTCTTGCTGTTCCTAGGAATTAAATTATCTAAATCTTCCAAAAACTGTATCTTAGAAATATTACGCCTTACAACAAATAGATTAATGTCTATAGAGTCTAAAAGCAATAAAAAATCAGATACAAGTCCCACCGCTGGAGTATCAATGATTACGTAATCATAAGTACCCTTTAAATTGTTAATTAAACTAGTCATTCGACTGCTTGACAGTAATTCATGTACATTACCATCAAAAACCGCAGTAGGAATAAACTTTAAATTTCCAACCTTATCATGTGAATAGGTTATGTCGCTAATATTGCTTATCTCTCCATTTAAATAATTTGAAAGTTCCTTACCTTCTAATTTTTGCATCTTATCTACAAGACTTGGATTTCTTAAATCTGCATCGACAATAATGATTTTTTTACCCGATTCCGCAAGTGTAATAGCTAAATTAATGGCACTATAAGTCTTGCCTTCCTCTGGAAGAATAGACGTTATTCCAATGACTCCTCTTCCTTCGGAATTAACTAGCTTTAAATTTGCGGATAAATCCCGAAATGATTCTTTTAATTTCCAAAGACCTACATCAGAATTATTGTCTTTTCGATTATTACTTAGGTTATTCAGTGTAAGCCTAACTTTAGGATCATCTTGATTTTCTGAATAATTTACTATACTAGCTATGACAGGGATGTCACTATTTGCAATTATTTGTTGAACATTTTCAATAAGGTCCGATGAAGTAAAAAATGCGACCCAAGCCATCGGAAGAATAATACCTAAAGTAACCGCTAAACCTAAATACAATTTTTTAACAGGGAATATAGGCCCATTGCCCACCATTCTAGCTTCGTCCAAAACTCTAGTATCCGAAGTACTTTCTGCTCTAGCTATTCCCGTTTTAGCTAGTTCTTGACTCAAATATTTATAAAGATTTTCATATAAGTTACTTTGACGTTCTATATTTAGCAACTGAATCTCTCTTGTAGGTAATGAACCTATTTCTTCATCAATACTAGATAATTGGGAGGTGATACCACCCAGTGCCGCCTGTGATGACCTAATAGCACTTTTTAAATTACTCAATAATATTTCCGTAGATTCTTGAATTTGACCATTTAGAATAGTCATTTCTTGATTATTACTAGTAACGAAGAATTTCTTTTTTGAGCGCTCTGAATAGAGATCTTTCAGCTCCAAGATATTCTGATTTATAGATTGGTCTTCAATACCAATACCAGAAGGCATGACAAAATCGTCACTGTTCCTATTATTCTTTACGCTTCTTATAATGGAGTTATAATAATTGATGTTCATTTTAATCTTCGCTGCTTCTACCTGCAAATTATTAGTCTGATCTAGTGCATTTGAAGCTGTTGCGCCCAAATTAACAGCTTTCTCATTTCTTTTAAAAGCTTCTAAATCAACTTCAAACTTACTTAACGAATCAGAGATAACATTTAACTGATTTCTAATGAATGCCTCTTTACCTGCTGCTATTTCATTTCGAGAAGAAAGCTCATTTTGTACATAGTTTTCAGTCAATTTCTTAAGAAAGTTAACCTCTTTACTTACAATAGGTCCCGTAGATACTATTTTAAAAATACTTGCTTGCAAATCTATATTATCAGCTTCAACTTTCCCCATGTAACCTTTCACAACACTTTCAATATTGCTAACTACAAAACTTAGGTCATCACCATCAAAATCATCTATATTAACATTATATTCAGGTTTATTTAGCGTAAATGTAAAATACTCATGTTCAACCTTATCACCAAACTTGTGTTGTTCTGTAAAATCAAAACTTCGATCAACCTGCCTGACCGAACCACTTAAAGGGTTGAAAACTGTAAATTGGTCATTGGTCTCTAATGTTAGTCTATAACTATCTTCTGACAAAAGCTCTATCTCAAAAGGTACTCCGTATAATTGTGGTCTAGAGCGATCTAAAACAACTTCGAAAGGAAAATAGCCATATCTCTCCTCTGATGAGAACAAACTTTCTTTGTAGTAAGACACGTCAAAATTTAAATCTTCTACGGTTTGTTTAATAAGACTAAACGACTTTATAATACCTATTTCATTATATAGGTTTTTTTCCATTTCAATTAAGCTTACTCCTCCTTCTACATATTCACTATCTCCAAGAATCCGATTTTTGCCTTTAGAATCTATTAAAATAGAGGTAGAAATTTCATAAATAGGAGTAGACAAAGCAATATAAACTAATGCTAACATTACGAAGAAACCAATGCTTGCTAGAAAGAGTATTTTGTTCTCATATATCTTTCTGAAAAATAATTTTAAGTTAACCTCTTGCTGAGCGTTAACTTGATTATTTCTAATCTCTTTCATTTTTTATAATTATGATTTTTATCAAGGCGAAACTCAGAGTAATAAGTTCCAAACTAGAAAAATTTTTATTTTTTACTTTTTAATACTTTAATTAGAATTAAAACTCAGCACCAAAATTGTAGTAGAAATAGCTGATAAAACGAGACTAAAAACACCTAGATTCTTTTGAAAAAGATTTTCTTTAGACGTTTCAACATACAACACGTCGTTTGGATGCAAGAAATAATATGGTGAGCTTATAATGTCAGGACTAGTAAGATCTAAATCTACTACAATTGACTTATCTCCTTTCTGGCGAATTAGCTTTACATTTTTTCTTTTCCCAGAAATATTTAAATCACCAGCTGCACTTAATGCTTCAAAAATAGTAGCTTGAGTATTATAGATATAATTAGTCCCAGGATTTCTTACATCTCCTAAAACGGAAACTTTAAAACTAGTGAGCTTAACCGACACGATAGCATTCAACAAATATTTATCGATTTCCGTTTGTAATAAATTTCTAATTTCTTCCACTTTTAAATCACGAACCTCAAGCTCACCAACTATTGCTAAATTTATTACCCCCTCTTTATTGACAGTATATCCATTCAAAAAGAGTGATGCTGGATTCGCTTGTAAATTTCTGTTTTCCACTGTACTGATATTAAAAAAAGCAGCTTGGTCTGGATCCCGACTCTGTACCTTTATATCCAAAACATCGTTTGGTTGCACAGTATATTCCGTAGGACGTAAACGCAAAGTCATTTCCTCACTTGTACTTTGAAGATAATTAACACCTCTTCTAGTGTAACAAGATGTCAACGATAAAGTAACCAACACAATAATTATGCATTGTGCCGAAAGTGTATGAAACAGTTGTTTAAAGAAAGTAAGCGTTGGTTTTTTCATGCCTGGTTTAGTTGTCATGTATTAATATTTACTTTAGTCTATTTCTTTGATTTTTAAGGATATAGAACATATGTTTAGAATGATGATATTGTTCTATACTAGTAAGACTATGTTTAAAATGCCTTTTTATGATGGCTTCCAAATAGTGTTAAAAAAATTATTTTCACATCCAACCACGGGCTCCAATTCTCTATGTACCATAAATCGTGATTTACACGTTGGTTTTTCTGCTCATCGGTTACTGTTGGTCCACGCCATCCATTTACTTGCGCCCAACCTGTAATACCGGGTTTAATATAGCTCCGTACCATATAGTGATCTACGCTTTTTCTAAAGTCGTTCTGCAAATTGATTCTATGAGGTCTTGGCCCAATTACGCTCATGTCACCTTTCAGTACATTATAAAATTGTGGTAATTCATCCAAATCCCCTTTTCTCAAGAACTTACCAATACGGGTAATTCGTGGATCGTTAACTATCGTTGATTGAGTACCACTGTTCGGGTCTTTTGAAACGGACATAGTCCTAAACTTATAACACTTGAACGTTTTACCTGCTTCACCCTTTCTATGCGGCGTATAAAATACAGGCCCTTTGGAATCTATTTTTATTATGATGGCTATAATCAAGAACAGGGGCGCCAAAAGTAATAGCACAACGGCAGCAAAACAAAAATCGAACAAACGCTTCAAGATTGTTGTACTGAAATGATCTAGAGGTGATTCTCTAAGTTTAAACACGGCAAGATCACCCATGGTAACAGCCTTATAATTTTTAGATTTAAGAAGGGGGTTTTTAGGAATTAACTTTACCCGCACTCCAAAACTATCAGCTATCTTAATAGTTTCCATAATTTTCTCGTGCTTCATGCCTGCCATAGCTATGAAAATATCATCAATACGATTATTGGCCAAGGCTTCTGATAAATCGTCAATACCTCCAAAAATACCAAAGTCCATTACGTTCTTTGGTTTCTCGTCTTTATTCTCCAAATACCCCATTATGTTATAACCATACTGGGTCATTGCATTTGTAAAACTTTTAATATTACTTTCATCATAGCTAGAGCCAATAAGTAAAGTGTCCGAGAAAAGATGTGCTGCTCTCTTCTTCAAATATCTCAATAAATACTTGTGGCTTATTAAATTAAGATATGAGAATATGAAAATAGGAATTATGAAAGTCGAACGCTCAAAATATCTGATTTTCAATAAAATAACCGCACTCATCACAAAACCCACGAAGAAAAATAACGATGTTACTATACTCTTAAAATAACCAAAATCAGGGTTAAAATAAAACTCGCTATTTCGGATATACATGATAATTACCAACCAGGTAACGTTATAAATAACTATCAATCTAACCATGTTAAAAAGAATAGCTGAATCACTGAACGCAAAATCGGGTAGCTTGAACATGAAACATATAGTTAATACTACATTTAGCAAGACAAACTCAAACGCTAGTAAATTTATAAGTATAAACCTATTTTTTGAATTCATGGAGGATATTTAGTCGGTTTTAATGTTAATGAAATCAATTTTAGAACTGCATCTTTACCGAACAGCCCCCAAATATATGAATGAAATAATTAAGATTTGACGAATATCATCTCTTCCCAGACAATTGACCAAAATATTAGTCAATCGGCATATTATTGAGCAAAATTTTATAAGATGCTTAGTTCTTTTTAAATATGTATAACAAAAATCGCTCTCATTCAGTAAGTACGTATAAATAGGCATATTTTATTTTGAGGCGGAAACAAGATAACGTATTTTTTTTCGTTTAACCACTATTATTCAGACAATTACAGTCTTTAAAATACAAAAAGTATAGACTGGTGTGAAATGATGCTGTTAGCCCAAAGATATTTCAACAAAACTCTTATTCGTCAACAAACCAAAAAGTTAAGAGTAAGCACTAGAGCATACCTTGGTTTATTATTATAACATAATGCTCTTTCTGTGTTCGCCAAACTACTTTAAGATTTTTTATCCTTTACTTCACCCTCTTATCCTCCATTATACCCTAGCACACGAACATATCTAAATCCGTAGATGCAAAATCATTAATACCTACTATTAAAAGCAAATTAAAAAGCACTTAATACGGTATATTTTTTCGGTTTACATAAAAAATCGAATTTTATCATTCAACAAAAATATACTGTGTAATTTTAGAGGGATAAATGTATACCTAAATCCATCAAGCCTATGAGTTCTGAAAGTACTTTTGACATATCTTCTTTAGGGACGAACACCTTTACTTCCCCAATAAATCTCAGCAAGACCAGTGGGGATAAAATTTTCAACTTTGTAGAGGAACATAATAGAATTTTGGCTGATGTATCCGTACAAAATTTTAATACTTGTTTAGAGAATATGACGGCCCCTGAATGTTTGGAAAAAGCAGGCCCAAGGGAAAAACTCTTTTTTGACCCAAAAAAAACCACCGCCGCTATCGTTAGTTGTGGTGGTCTGTGCCCAGGAATAAACAATGTCATAAGAGGTCTTGTAATGGCATTGCATTACTTCTATGGGGTAAAACGAATTATTGGGGTTCAATATGGTTATGAAGGACTTATACCTGAAAACGGACATGAGTTTATTGACCTTGTTCCTGATAAAGTAAAAGACATACATGAATTTGGAGGCACCATTCTTGGTTCTTCTAGAGGAGCCCAATCCGTTGAAAAAATGGTAGATTCTCTTGAAAAAAATAATATAAACCTGTTATTCACCATCGGCGGAGATGGCACCCTAAAAGGAGCTAATGCCATTGGTGAAGAAATAGAAAAAAGAGGATTGGATATTTCAATAATCGGAATTCCAAAAACAATTGACAATGACATTGATTTAATTGACAAATCATTTGGTTTTGAAACGTCTTTTGATGTTGCTAGTCCTATTATCAGGGATGCTCACAATGAAGCAACAGGAGCTTTCAATGGAATATCCATTGTGAAATTAATGGGAAGAGATAGCGGATTTATTGCCGCATCTACGGCCATTGCCATGCCTGTTGTGAATTTTGTACTGGTACCTGAGATGGACTTTCAATTGGAGGGTGAAAATGGTTTTCTAGAAGCTTTGAAAAAAAGGCTTATCGAAAAGCGGCATGCCGTAATAGTAGTGGCCGAAGGGGCTGGTCAACATCTTTTTGGAAAAGACAGCGATACTTATACTGATGCATCCGGTAACATTATTCACCAAGACATTGGTCTTTTGTTGAAACACAGGATCAAAGCTTATTTTGATGCTCAGGATACCAAATGTACCATAAAATACATAGATCCTAGCTATATCATTCGTAGTGCCCCAGCAAATGCGAACGACAGTCTTTTTTGTAATAGATTAGCGTACCATGCGGTTCACGGAGCCATGGCAGGAAAAACCAAATTTGTTGTCGGCAGATTGAATAACAAATTTGTTTACCTCCCAATTTCCAAGGTGGTTAATAAGCGAAAAAAAATAAATATGGAAGGTGAATTCTGGTTTGGAGTTTTACAAAGCACCGGACAACCTTTTACTATGTAAAAAAAATAAATATTATAAAAAGGGGAAGCTAATTGCTTCCCCTTTCTTGTTACATTTAATTGATTACTACTTATCCTGTAAGTATAGCTCTTTGTAATATTGTTTAGCCATACGAGCACTGGTAAAGGTAGGCACCATATCATCAATAGCCTTAAAAGTAATTTTTTTCCATTCTTTAGGCTTATCATAGAAAGTTGGTAACACCTTTTCCATCAAAATATCATAGAGGTTATTAGAATCTATATAATCCTGTTGATGAGTTGGCAATCGATAATCAACCTGAGGCAAAACGAAACAGTTCTTCTCGTTTTTCGCAAATTCAGGTATCCATCCGTCATCTGTAGAAAGATTTATAGATCCGTTAAAAGCAGCACTCATTCCACTAGTTCCAGAAGCTTCCCTAGTAATTCTTGGTGTATTCAACCAAACATCAGAACCTTTTTTCAACTTACTGGAAAGACTGATTTCATATCCTGTTAATACCGCTAAATTAGACCTGTATTTACTATAGCCCACTAATCTATTAAAAACGCCCATAGCGTAACTATCTGTTGGATATGGTTTTCCGGCCCATATAATTTGCACAGGATACTTGGCATTATTTAAAAGTTCTTCAAACCGATTGAGATCCCGTAATAACAAATCCGCCCTCTTATATTCCGCAAACCTTCTTGCCCAGACAATAGTTAACACCTCTGGATCAAAAATCTTTCCGGTTTGCTGAAGAACTTCCTCAAAAAGAACATTCTTCAGTTCTTTCTTTCTCTCATCAAAAGCTTTGGTATCCTTATTATCCCATGCTTTCTTTATCTCACTATCCTGCCAAAAAAGCAAGTTTTGAGCGTTGGTAATAGGCGTAATTTTGGCTGTTCCTGAAAAATCTTTCCACATGTCTGCAGCCACTACGGCATGCAGTTTAGAAACTGCATTAGCTTTATCTGCAAAACGCAATGCCGCCACGGTATAATTTACATTATCACCATTGGTCATTTTTTGGCGCACTTCTTCGTCTGAAAATCGATTTCCAAAGAAACCTAAATTATTTAAATAATATGCGTTGCGTTCTGTATTACCAGCTCTCTCTGGAGTATGGGTCGTAAAAGCCATTTGCACCTTTTTACCTTGGTTCTGCAAGTGGTAGAAAGCAGGCAGCCCGTGACCTTCATTAAGATGATAGACATCCGCACCACCTAACGCTTCTATAATTTTGGCTCCTCCAATACCAAGTACAATACTTTGTGCAACACGAGTCTCTTGATTGGAATCATATAAATTATTGCAAATACTACGAGAAAGAAAGTCATTGCCTTCAACATCCGTAGTTAAGAAATAAATAGGTACTGTGCCAAAAACTTCCGGCTTAAGAACCATTGCACGCACCTTAACCTGATAATTATTATTGACTCTGACCTCTACTTCAAGTCCCGAATCTTCTAAGAAACTATAATTTTTTTCTACAAAATCTACACGTAAGGTTTGATCTCTATTTCTATTCTGATCATAATACCCATATTTCCACAACATACCTACACCTATCATATTCTGCTTTAATTCAAATGCAGATCTCATATGTGATCCAGCTAAAAAGCCAAGACCGCCAGAATAGGTTTTTAAACCCTGGTGCACGGCAAATTCCATACTAAAATAGGCTGTTCTCCTATCAAACTGTTTGGCTACTTTATAAGGATGGTTCCATGTAGCAAGCTTATTATTTATGTTATTATCAAGAGTTGTTTCCATAACTATAAAATTGAATTTAGTTGATGTACTTATTGAAATAAAACTATAGAAAAGGTCTTGGCTTTTTAGATAAAAAGCCAAGACCAGTTCATTCATTTAAAATACTATACTAACTATAGTATAAATAGGTTTTACACGTGATGATCCATTATTTGGTGTGCATCAATTAACGGCCCACCATTAATAACCTCGTCAGAAGCTTGGTTAATGAATTTATCAAAGTTTAAGTGGAACGAATGTGCCAATTGAATAGCCTTACTGATATAAGCCCCTTTCTGAAGCCAAGTGTTCATAGGATCTAACAACTCCGTTGGTACATTATGGCAATATTTAGGCATATGTAAGCCAAAAATAGGATGTTGCTCATAATCCACTTTTTCCAATTCTCCTTCTAAAATTGAAGAAATCATTGCACGTGTATATTTCAATTTTATTCTAGACCCTACACCGTAAGGACCACCGCTCCAACCGGTGTTCAATAACCATACATTAACATTAGCTTCGGTCATTTTCTTACTTAGCATTTCAGCATATTTTGTTGGGTGCAATGGCATAAAAGGTTCTCCAAAACAAGCAGAGAATGAAGGAACAGGCTCGTTAATACCAGCTTCCGTACCCGCAACTTTTGCTGTGTAACCAGAGATAAAGTGATATGCAGCTTGTCCCGGAGTAAGTTTTGATACTGGAGGTAACACGCCAAAAGCATCACAGGTCAAAAAGAAAATATTCTTTGGATTCTTTCCATAAGAAGGTACTTGAATATTATCTATATGATTTATAGGATAACTTACTCTTGTATTTTGAGTTATTGAACTATCTGAAAAATCAACTTCTTTAGTTCCTTCTTTAAAAACTACATTTTCTAACAAAGCACCTGGGCGTATTGCTCGGAAAATATCCGGTTCTTTTTCTTCCGTTAAATCAATTACTTTGGCATAACATCCACCCTCAAAATTGAATACGATGTTATCTGCTGTCCAACCGTGTTCATCATCACCAATTAGTTTTCTATTAGGATCTGCGGATAAGGTAGTTTTTCCTGTTCCAGAAAGACCAAAGAATATAGCCGTATCTCCATACTCACCATAATTGGCAGAACAGTGCATTGGCAAAACATTTCTTTCAATTGGCAGAATTAGGTTTAAGGCAGAAAAAATACCTTTTTTCATTTCTCCTGTATAAGCAGAACCCGCAACCAAAGCAACTTTTCTTGTAAAATCTAAAATTGAAAAATTACCAGCTCTAATGCCAAAGGCTTCCGGGTCTTTTGCCACATAACCGGGAGCACAAAGAACTACCCATTCTTCTTCAAAATTTTCAATTTCTTCATCCCTTAATTGAATGAACATGTTTTTGATAAAATAATTAGACCATGGGTATTCCGTAATAGTTCGAACATTCATTCTATATTCCGGTGCAGCACCTACATAAGCATCACGTACATAGACCTCTTTGTTTGACAAATACCCAACAACCTCATCATAGAGCTTATTGAAGTTTGTAGAATCTATTGGCTTATTTATACGACCCCACCACACTTTATCTGCAGTGTAATCATCTTTTACAATAAAACGGTCTTTAGGAGATCGGCCTGTAAATTTACCAGTGTTTACACACAGTGTTCCGTTCTCTGTTTCTTTACCCATACCTTTCTCAACAGTTAGCTTTTGAAGCGTTTCTCCGTCAAGGTTCCAGTTGGCTTTTACGTTTTGCAAACCGTACTTTTCAAGATTTGCATTTTTGGGTGTTCTAGATAATGTTTCCATACTTCTATATTTTTAGTGGTTTATATTAAAAGGGCCATATTACTGGCACCAAAAGCAACGTTGCTGCAAAGAGCAACAGCAAAAGTGGCCCGCCCACTTTTACGTAATCTATAAATTGATATCCTCCTGCTCCCATAACCATTGCATTTGTTGTGGTTCCCACAGGAGTTAAAAAAGCTGTAGATGCACTAATTGCTACAGCAATCATAAATGGTTTAGGAGAAACTCCTAGAGAAAGGGCGGCCATAAGTGCAATAGGCGCCATTAATACTGCCGTGGCAGAATTGTTGATAGTCTGGCTAAAAGCGGTCGTTACTAAAAAGATACCTCCCAACAATACTACTGGGTGTATATTCCCCAAATAACTGACTAACCCGTTAGAAACCATTTCGGCAGCACCCGTTTTTTGAAGTGCAATACCCATAGGAATCATTGCGGCTATCATGACAACACTTGTCCAGCTTATTCCTTTATAGGCCTTTGATATTGGCACGCAACCCGTAATCATAACTATACCTGCACATATTAAAGCGGCAATGGCACTTGGTATGATCTTTAAGACCAATAGTAAAATCATTAAAACCAAAGTTCCCAATGCGATGTACGACTTTGGCGTTAAGACATCTACGTCCTTCGCCATTGCTTCCGGGCTACCTGATACTACCAGGTTTTCATACACATTGTTCAGTGCTTCAATATTTTTCCAAGATCCCCTAACTACAAATGCATCTCCAGCTTTTATGGTTACATTCTTGTCGCCAATTGGTTTTCCTTCGCGTGAAGCTCCCAATAACTGAATACTCCACTTGTTTAAATATTTACCCATTGGCAGGGTTTTTCCAACGAAAAAGGATGTGGGTGTTACTATCATTTCCACCATACCCACTTCTTGGTTGATCAACTCTTTTTTTAATTCGGATGATTTAAACTCTTTTGGAATAAGACCCAATTTAAAATCCATGATGATCCTGTCTACATCCTTGGCCGTGCCTTTTACGGTTATAATATCATGGTAACGCATTTGCGTATCCGGTTCAGGAAATTCAACATAAGGTGGTGTGCCCTTTAATACGTTTGGATGCCTACGACGTAAGCGCATTACAGATACATTGTACTTCTTCTCAAAATCCCAACTACCAATCTCAGTATTAATTAATTCAGACATTGATCTAATACGTAAGCGGTACATATTATCCCCAACACTGTAATTGGTAATCCATTTGTGTACCTCGGAATCAATATTTACGGGTCTATCTTCCGTCTCATGGTTTGGCAAGAGTTTGTATCCTATAAATCTGAAATAGAGTATTACTATCAACAATAATGGAATACCTACCAAAGCAAACTCAAAAAATGAAAAGGAGGGTATTCCGTTTTCGGTTAAAACATTACTTACGATAATGTTTGGCGGTGTTCCCGTTAAGGTCAACAATCCTCCTGTATTAGACCCAAAAGCAACCGGCATCAATAATTTTGATGGTAATGTGCCTGCACGCCATGCGGCGGAAACCGTTACCGGCAATAATGCTGCAACCGTACCTGTATTACTTACAAAACCAGAAAGAACACCTGAACCTAAAGTAACCAGCACCAAAAGCTTTGATTTACTTTTACCGGCCCATTCTACAAACTTTTTACCGGCAAGTGCTGTCCATCCTGTTCTGGCAAGGCCCTCCCCGATAATAAAAAGTGCAGCGATCATTATTACCGTAGGGTTGCTAAAACCGCTAAGACTTTCTTCCATATTTAGTATACCCACTAGGTACAAGGCCAACATGGACATCAGTGCTACTACATCAGGAGGAAACTTTCCCCAGATAAAAAAAGCAATAGTTATGGCTAGAATAACAAATAGAAGCGTCATATAATCTTTATTTGTTATTGCTAATCGATTGCCAATACTGGTATCTGAGAATGCAACGTTAACATTTCTGTGAGTGCTCCTTTTGAAGGCTCGCTTTTAGTTGCATGGTTTCTTGGCAGAATGGCTATCATATCCAATTCCTTTTTAGAAGCATATTCAAGAACGCCTTCTACCACATCCGAGTTTGCAATAAATACATGCTCTGAATAGAAATCCTCAAGATAATACTCCAATGAGCTTTCATTTTTCTCTTCGGTTGAAGAGTATCCGTAGACCCCTTCACTATTCTCAATAGTAATTACATATACCTTGGCATTAAATCTTCTAACTACCTTAAGTAAGGTATCGAGCACACTTTTATCTTCTATCTCTTCCTTTCCTAAAACCAAACCAATATTCTTAATCTCTATTTTATCGGTAACAAATGGAACAACCAAAACCGGACAATCAATTTCTAAAACTAATTTTGAAGTATTTGTTGGTGAAGAATCTTCATTATCAAATGCGCCAAATGTTCCCATTATAATAAGGTCTACTTGCTCATCTTTCTGAATTTTCATTAATGACTCGGTCAACGTGCCTTTTATTGCAATCCATTCAATTTTATTTTTTAGAATACTAGCATATTCTTCTTCAACGCCTTTAAAAGCTTCTTCAAGCGTATCCATCTCTTGGTTCACGGAGACATACCCTAAAATAATTTTAAGGTCTCTGTCTTGTCCTACATAATTTACAGCATAGTCTAATGCTTTTTTAGCTGTTTTGGAAAAATTATAAGGAATCAGAATTGTGGGATTTTTTTTCATCTTGCGTGTGTTTTAATCGTTCAGGAACAAAATTAAGTACAGATGCCTTTTAAAAACATGATAGTTATCATGTTGTTAAAAATAGGATCGCTATACCTTGCACCATAATTAATTGTTACACCATAAGATTACAAAACACCTCAAAAACAGAATCTTATAGAAGTTTAAATTTAAGTTATGAAGAGATTAACTTAATAATCAAATAAATATGTCAGTTGTAATTTCACTTCTTTTGCATATAGATAAGGTAAGAACTACGAAATCTGGAAAAATTGAAATTCTTAAATGAGAAAGTCTAAAAATGATTAAGACTTAACTTACAAATTAAGTAATCCACCATATAAATGACCAAATTATTTTCAAAACCCATATTAACTTTCATTTGTATCCTTTTAAGTATTGGTCAAGGCATAGCACAAACAAACGATACTACCGCTCTGGACACCAAAAAATTAAAGTATTTTTTGAATGAAGAAAAAACCCATTGGTTGGCCGTACATATGTACACCCAATTATGGATGAGAATGAACGATAATAATCCGGGCAGCACAATTGCAGAAGAACTGGAGGATTCTACTTATGATGTTTCTGTTAGGCGGTTTCGACTCGGCTTTCAAGCTCAGATCAGTGATAGACTTTGGGTATATTCGCAATTTGGGATCAACAACCTCAACTATCAGTCACCGCGAGGAACATCATTGGATTTATTGGATGCATATGCCGAGTTTTCTGTAAGCAAATCATTAGTCATAGGTGCTGGTAAAACAGCATGGACGGGACTATCTCGCTACTCTGCACCCAATACCTCTAAACTGCTTACCAATGACCTTTTATTACTTGCCCTTCCCACGGATGATAAAGCAGATGACCTCATTCGGAAATTAAGTGTATTCGCCAAAGGAAAATTGGGCCGCTTAGACTACCGTTTTGTTGCTTCCAAACCTTTTTTACCTAGTAAAAGCAGTGATTTTGAGGAAGAAACTACCGAGAATATTGCAGAGTTCAACGATAAAATGAAGAGCGGCATTTATTCTACGTACCTAAAATGGGAGTTTTGGGATTCCGAATCCAATCAGATTCCCTTTAGTAATGGAACCTATTTGAGTAAGAAAAGAATTTTTTCTGTAGGTGTAGGTGCGGAATACCAAAATGATGCGCTCTCATCTCGTAAAAATAGTACCGAAGTTTTTCATGATATGGTACTTTGGTCTGCAGACGCTTTTCTTGATTTGCCTATTGATACTACCAATGAAACAGCACTTACAGCATATTTAGGTTATTTTAATTATGACTTTGGGCCTAATTATATAAGAAACACCGCCACTAATAACACCACTCTTTCATTAGATAACTCGTTAGCATCCTTTAATGGTCCGGGAAATGCTTTTCCTTCCATTGGTACTGGTAGCTCAGTGTATTTACAGGCTGGATATCTTTTTCCGAAAATGCGGCGCATCAAAGACTATGGAAGACTGCAGCCTTATGCTGCTGTCCAATATTCTAATTTTGAACGGCTTGAAGACCCCATGATCTATTATGATTTAGGTATCAACTGGTTTTTAAAAGCACATCTTTCAAAATTCTCCCTCAGTTTACAGAATAGGCCTATTTATAACGCCACTGCTCAAGGTTTAGAAGTAGATTCAAGAAAATGGTCTGCCGTGTTACAATATATAATACGGATAGAATGAGATATTGGAGAACTATTGTAATACTATTATACCTATTGGTTAACGGACCATGCCTTTATCAACTTAAAGCACAGTCCAAAACAGCCAATAAGCGACTCCTATTTTATTTGGACGAGGACAAAAAGCAATGGTTAAAAGTTACTAGTTATGCACAAATATGGGCACGTCAATCACAAAACAACCCTGGCAGTACTGTTAACGATAAACCAGCACTTAATACTACAGATCTTAGCATTAGACGCTTTAGATTGGGGGTTAGTACCCAGCCCTGGGAAAAAACTATATTCTTCTTTCAAATAGGGGTGAACAACTTAAACTATCTATCTCCTAAAGGTACTTCCGTTGATGTACTAGATGCTTATGTAGAGCATAAATTCTCGGATTACATAGCTATTGGTGGAGGAAAATCAGCATGGAACGGGTTATCACGTTATACCTCACCTAGTTCTTCCAAAGTTATGGCAAATGATATCAACTTTATTGCACTTCCCACTCTAAACGACTCTGATGATCTTATCCGTAAATTAGGCATGTATGCCAAGGGTAAAATTGGAAAAGTAGATTATCGCTTAGTGTTTACAAAACCATTGGCTATTGAAAACAGTAAAACTTTTAATCCAGACCCGACTGAGGGTATAGCCCGTTTCACCAATAAAAAGCCTAATTTACAGTACTCTACCTATGTAAAATATGAGTTTCTGGACCCTGAAAGTAATGCTACTCCATTTCTTAGTGGTTCTTACCTTGGAAAAAAAAGAGTGTTTAATCTAGGTATAGGCTACACGCTCCAGCCCAAGGCTTTATGGTCATTACTTAATGGAGAAGAACAATTTCACGACTTAAAACTGTTTGCTTCCGACATACATTTGGACTTGCCTCTAAAATTTAATCCTGATATGGTAATTACCGCATATCTTGGGTACTTCAACTATGATTTTGGACCAGGCTACATAAGGCAAATAGGGGCTAACAACCCTGTTAACGGATTGGAGTATTCAGCGGATTTTTATAGTGCCAAGGGTAATAGTTTTCCGGTTCTGGGTACAGGTGAATCTTTATGGGGAGAAATTGGCTATCTCTTTCCTCCTATGGGAAACCAAGATGATAAAGGGCGACTTCAACCTTATGTTTCAGCGCAATACTCGGATTTTGAAGTTATTCCTTCACGTATTTTTCAGTATGATTTTGGTATAAATTGGTATTTAAACGGTCACTATTCCAAATTAACCATCAACGCTCAAAACAGACCTATTTATCGCAATTCTACAAATGTTATAACCAAAGATGGTCGCAAATGGATGTTCGTTATGCAATATCAATTTAGAATTGATTGATGAATTGAATTTCAACTACAATAAAATAAATACTCCCTTTATTACCTGATTATTATTGACAAATAAAATCTTTGGAAATTAATAAGTTAACGATATATCTGGTTTACCAGAATAAAAACCAAGTAGTAATGGAACATGAAAAGCGATTTACAACAATATGCACAGATTCCTTTAATACAAATTCCCAACCCAGTATGGCATACCTACTCCCGAGGAGCTTTAATAGATAATTGGAAAAAGATACTCCAGAGGTGGTTGATAATAGTTTCCCAGAAGAATGGATCATATCTACTGTAACCGCCAGAGGCAAAAACAGACTCAATGATGAAGGTCTTTCTCAAGTTGAAAAGCCAGAAGGGCTAATTCTCTAAAAAATATAATAGAATCGAATAAGGAACTTTTCCCAGGAACGGAAGTGGCTAAGAAATTCGACGCTACAGGTGTATTGATAAAAATGCACAGGAAAACTTAACCATACAAGTACAACCAGATAAGATCTACGCAAAGGACATCCTTAATTCTTCATTTGGAAAAACCGAATCCTGGTATATTTTGAATATAAGAGAAATAGATGGGGAACACACCATTGGCTCAAATGGAAGTTTCTATGTAATAGTAGTGTATTCTGGAGAAGGAACCATGGTTTGTAATGATGAAGAATATATGTATTCACAAGGCGATGAAATCTTTATCTCTGCAGCAATTAAAAGTATAACTTTTAAATCTACCGAAAGCTCTAAATTGCTACTTCGCTATCCTGCTAGTTAGGAGATTTAGAATAGGTTTCCTTGTGGATAGCCCGAAAACAGAATAACTTCTTATAATCTTGCAGTTACTAGATGAGAAAAGCCACTCCCAACCCATCAAATAAAGCCTAAAACAAAAAAAGCCAGTCTTTCGACTAGCTTTTTGTTGCTCCCCCTCTTGGGGCGTTTTACTACAATCACAAAAAACGCCCTCCTATTAAAACCCACTATTAATAGGTGGATTACCAAAACCCATTATTGCATATGATAGTTTTAAATTGGATAAAATTGTCATTTGGTTGGATAAAATGTTGGATAAAACTATATTTATCCAACAAACAACGATCTAAATGGCTTCAATTAAATTTTATCCGCATCTTAAACGAGGAGAATCCAAAATATATATACGGTTATCCTTAAAAAGAGGACAGGATTTCAGGTTATCAACCGGGTTAACTATAAAGGATGCCCAAAACTGGAATTTTAATAAAAACCTGCCTAAACCAAATTCAGATGACAACAAGAAATTGAGTAACTCGCTCAAAGACCTTGAAAGTCACTTAGACACTAAACTTTACGATGTTGAGCGGGATAAGATGATAAGTTTGAATGACATTACTAGTCGTTGGGTCAAAAAAGAGATGCTAGATTTTTTTAATGAAACGGTTGAAGAAGTAAACGATTTACTAATTCCTTATGCTTATAGCTATGCGGAAGGTCTGAAAAGCAAAACCTTTCAGAGAAACGGACGTAGAAAAAATTACACAGACAATACAATAAGTAAATACCTAAACTTTGCTAAACAACTTGAAAATTTTCAATCACACAGAAGGATATCTTTTAAAATAAAAGATGTAGATGACAATTTCGTTGAACAATTCTTAGAATATTTAACTGAAGAGAAAAATCTTGCGGTTAACACTAAGGGTAGATACATAAAGCGATTGAAATCAATTATCGCTGATGCAGAAATCAATGGCCAAAAAACAAATCCTAAATATAAAACGATAAAAGGTTTTGAAGATGAAACCGTCGTCACATTCCTCACTCTTGATGAATTAGACACTATTATCGAAACCACTATGAACGACAGCCAATTAGAAATTGCCAAAGATTGGCTTATCATTGGATGCTTTACCGGTCAAAGGATTTCTGATTTATTCAGAATGAACAAGAACATGATTACTAATTATGAAAGGAGAAAGTATATCTCTTTTTCACAATTTAAAACTGGCAAAAAGGTAATGATACCTATTCATTATCACGTACAGGATATTATAGATAAATACAAAGGCAATTTCCCGCCGAACCTTTACAAAAATGAAAAAAGCAACCGTACACAATTATCTGGACTGATGAAAACTGTTTGCAGGAATGCTGGCATAAAAGATAACGTTAAGGGAAGATACAACGGCGTCATAGGAATATACCCTAAATATAAATTAATTCAAAATCATACCTGCCGACGTTCATTTGCATCTAATTTTTATGGTAAAGAAGGCTGGACCACTCCAATGATTATGGAGATAACTGGCCATATGACCGAGAAAAACTTTCTTAAGTACATAGATAAAGATCAATTTTTTCTGAGTCAAAAAGCAGCGGAGAATTTTGACGCTGAAAGAATGAAGCGCAAATCCTCTATTTCTGGCAATCTTAAAGCAGTTTAAACCCTTTACAAACAGAAATGTCTAAAGCTTCAGAATTTAACGATTGGCTGGATAAAGAAAAATTAAAAATACCTTTTAATGAATTAATTCGGCCGAATAAAGTCATGTTCGACTATATCAAGAAAGAGTGGGAATTTAATAAAATAAATAACCATGTAATTGACGAATTACCATTCATTCAAAATTTCCAGAGGGTAAAAGACGCTTTTGACCAAATAATTCAACCTGTTAAACCAAATGAAGATAGAGTTGAAATAGCATCAAGTCTATTTCAAACCATCAAACAAAGTTTAAATAGGATTGAGAATAAAGAAATAAAAAAACTAATAGCTAATCATTTCATTACCCTTACTGAAGAGCAAGTGAATTTACTTAAAGTATCCTTTTGGGCAAAGAATGAACATAGAACATCTTTTAATTTTAATAAAGAAATTGAGGGAGCGATTAGAGATTATAGTATAGTTAAGGGAAAGGTCGACTTGCTTTTAGAAAATTATATCTACCCAGCCCGGACCCATACGAATCAAAACAGAATAGAAAAAGAACCCGAAGCACCTTTATGGTTTAAAGTTGGAGTAGGTTTCGCCAAAGGAGAAATTCAGAAACTTTATAAATCTAAAAAATCCGGTCGGGAAATCTCCAAAATATTATTTGATAAAGAATCCGCTCATCCATATATCACCCAAACGCTAAATAATAATAGAAAAAGCAAGAAGAACATTTATGGAAATTTAAATTATATGGAGAAAATTTATTCTTACTGCCAAAAGCAAAATATAAATCCCTGCGATAATTTTATGCAGGCACATTCGGAAATCAAGAAAGAGCAGATTTAACGCAAAATAAAAATTGGTACCACATTGGTACCGGTACCAAAAACTAAATATTATTCTTCAAGCTACATTGCACACAAATTAGTCAATGTGCAATCCTTACAACTCATTCAAATTTCAATAGAAGAGCTTCAAAATTTAATATCTGAAGCTCTCGATAAGCGAGTCAAAAAAAATCAGTCGGACAAATCGCTTGATAAAAATTTTGAACTGCTTACAAGAAGCGAGGCGGCTAAATTTTTAAAAGTTGACCTTTCCACCCTGCATCAATGGACTAAAAAAGGAAAGCTAATTTCTTATGGTCTTGGAGGAAGGGTCTATTACAAAAAAAAGGAAATAGAAAATGCTTTAACAAAGCTAAACTAGATTTTCAAATTATTATAACATACTGATTTACAAATAAATAATAAGGTTAAATCCTAGAACCTTTCTATTCCAAACTTTAAACAAATGATATATACAGACTCAACAAGAGAACTAGTGAAAGTATGGGGTGAATTTTTAGGTACAATTTCGTGGGATTACTTTTCAACCCTAACCTATCCATTCGATATGAACGCTAGAATCAACGAAAGATTAATCTTAAAACTTGAAAACGAATTATTAAGGCATAAAAAAACGTTCAATTTTTTTTGTGTGTCTGAATATCACAGTAATGGAACTCAAACCCATAACCACCTTTTAATTCAAGGAGAATGGGTAAGAAACTTTATAGATGATTACTTAATAAGGAATAAGCTGGTTAGAAAACAGGGACTTAGACATTTACCATATGACCCGCAAAAGGGAGCTCCTTACTACATCTCTAAACATATAAACTCACCAAATACAAGACACCATTTTAATTACTATCATAATTGAAACCACTCGTTAGTAAACTTTAATCTAAAAACTCAACATGAACAAGCAAAATAGGGTTTTAAGTTTCTCAATACCATTACTTTAAACTACTTAAACTATTGAATCGTTCGAACAGTCATGTTTAACAATAAGAGTTTAACAAAAACCTGAAGATTTTTATTGTCATCACACCCCTACCCTGTATAAATCACCTTCTTTGCGCACACATTTATTGAATAACTCAATACTCGCTGCATCAACTACTTACTATTATTGAATAGCATCGACTTTTCAATTCAATCTTAAATTGTTACATAACAATTATCATTAATTGGCAACTAGTTGTATATTTAACCTCATGTAACATTGTTGAAATTTCCCTCATTCAACATCTTTTATTCCTGTTGATTTTAAGTTGACCAAACCAAACTATGAATCCTTTTAACGAAGACTCAAGAGTAAAACTTCCTGCTATATTACATTTAACCCAACTTGGGTATAAGTATGTATCATTAAAAACCGCTGTATGGGATGAAGATACCAACATCTTTACCGATATTTTTAAATCATCTATGACCAAGGTGAATCCAGATTTATCACCAATAGAAATTGATAGATTGTACCAAGATGTTGCGTTGGATTTAGAAAATGAAGATTTAGGTAAAGCCTTCTACGACAAACTCATCAATCGTTCTGGAACTCGCTTAATTGATTTTGAGGATTTTGAAAACGGAAATGATTTTCACGTAGTCACTGAGTTAACCTATAAGAACGGTGAAGACGAGTTTAGGCCAGATGTAATTTGCCTAATTAACGGAATGCCATTAGTCTTTATAGAAGTTAAAAAACCGAACAATCGTGATGGTGTTTTAGCAGAACGCAAACGTATCATCACTCGTTTTCAAAATAAGAAGTTTAGAAAATTTGTAAACCTTACGCAGTTTATGATTTTCTCTAACAATATGGAGTATGACGATAATGAAATTGAACCTTGGCAAGGTGCTTTTTATGCGTCACCTTCCTATGTGAAACCTATTTTCAATTATTTCAGAGAAGAAATTGGTTTTAACTTATCACAAGTTTTAAAACCTTTAGATGAATCGGTAGAAGCCTTTGCTTTAAAAGACACCAATTATCCTTCTATAAAGAATAGCGAAGAATACAAAACCAATAAAAACCCAAATAGTGCAACCAATCGCATATTAACCTCTTTATTATCTAAAGAGCGTTTGCAGTTTGTGTTACAGTACGCGTTGGCTTATGTAAAAGAAACTAATGGTTTGCAAAAACACATTATGCGCTATCCACAGTTATTTGCAACCAAGGCGATTGAAGCGCATTTAAACAAGGATAAAAAGAAAGGCATTATTTGGCATACGCAAGGTTCGGGTAAAACCGCTTTGGCATATTACAACACCCATTTTTTAACGGACTATTTTCAGAAGAAAAAAGTAATTCCAAAATTCTACTTTATTGTTGACCGTTTGGATTTATTAACCCAAGCTAGAGATGAGTTTACAGCGCGAGGGTTAAAAGTACATACAGTAAGTTCTCGCGATGAATTTGTATCCGACTTAAAAAAAACTACTGCGGTTTATAACGATAAAGGACAGCGTGAAATCACAGTTGTCAACATTCATAAGTTTAAGGATGATACTGATGTTAGCCGAGAAACGGATTATAACATCAACATACAGCGTGTCTACTTTTTAGACGAGGTACACCGGAGCTACAATCCAACGGGTAGTTTCTTGGCAAACTTGGAGCAATCCGATAAAAATGCCATTAAAATTGGATTAACAGGAACACCTTTAATCGGCGAAAGCTTAAAATCTAAAGACTTATTCGGTAGTTATATTCATAAATACTACTATAACAAGTCTATTGCCGATGGCTACACTTTAAAGCTAATTCGTGAGGAAATAGAAACCGAGTACAAGGTATTACTAAAACAGGCTTTGGATAGTATTGATGTACTTAAGGGCGATTTAGATAAAAAGATAGCCTATGCGCATCCATCGTTTGTAGCACCAATGCTCGATTATATTGTCAAGGATTTAGAATTGTTCCGTCAGCGTAATGCTGATGCCTCTACTGGCGGAATGGTTATCTGTGACAGTAGCGAGCAAGCCCGTGAAATGTTCCGCATTTTTAATAGTTATAAAGATGATGAAATTGATACATCAACTATACCACAAGCTGCTGAACCAACTTCAGAATATTTAACCAAACAGAAAGAAAGCTACAAGGTTAAAAAAGCAGCTCTTATTTTATACGATAGCGGCTCTAAAGAAGAATTGGAAAAATGGCGGGACGATTTTAAAGCGGGCAAAATAGACATCTTGTTTGTCTACAATATGTTGCTTACTGGTTTTGATGCCAAACGCTTAAAGAAAATCTATTTAGGGCGTATTATTAAAGCGCATAACTTATTGCAAGCCTTAACCCGTGTAAACCGAACTTACAAAAATTATCGTTTTGGGTATGTGGTAGACTTTGCAGATATTTCCAAAGAGTTCGATAAAACCAACAAAGCCTATTTTGATGAGCTTCAAGATGTATTGGGAGACGAAATGGAAAGTTATTCCAATCTCTTTATGTCTCGTGAGGAAATGGAAGAAACCATTCTGGAGATTAAGGAAAAACTTGCCGATTTTGACCTCAAGAATGCTGAAAATTTTTCATCTCAAATCTCACAAATTGATGACCACAAAACAATGCTCGAAATTAGAAAAGCATTGGACGATGCACGCTCGCTTTACAATGTTATTCGTTTGGTTGGTGAATATGAGTTATTAGAGAAAATTGATTTCAGAAAACTAAACACCCTACGCATTGAAGCCGAAAACCATTTGGCCTTAATGAATGCCAAAAACGCCTTGGAAACCAATGAGGAAATTGGCAATTTATTAAACGTGGCTTTAGAGGACGTGCTCTTTATGTTCAAAAAAGTAGGTGAGGCAGAATTGGTATTGGCAGACGAGCTTAAAGACATGCTTAAAAAAACACGCGAAGCACTTGGTGTAAATTTCGATACCAAAGACCCCGAATGGGTATCCTTGTATGATGAGTTGCGCCGACTCTTCGACAATAAAAATTTAAGTGAAGTATCGCGTGAAGAAATGGAAGTGAATATGACCTCGCTAAAACAGATCCACGAAAAAATAAAAGAACTAAATCGTAAAAATGAGTTGTTAAAAGACAAATACCAAGGCGATACCAAATACGCGCGCGTGCAAAAACGCTTGATAAAAGCGGGCAAACCTTCAAAATTAAAAACGGTGATTATTGAAGCTTTGCAGCACATTAAAGAGGAAACCGATGTGGCAGTACTCAATCGTGCCGATAGTTTAAACAACGAACATTATTTTGGGCAGTTGGTAGCACGTTTGGTATTTCAAGAATTTAGCAAACAAAAAGTTTCTATGGATGTAGAAACCGTAGAATTTATAAAAAACATTATCGTAGAAGAGTATTTAAACGAATATTACGGAAGAACCGCATAAACAATGACAAAAGACATCAATAACGAACCCTTTATAATAAAAACCAAAACGTTAATAGACGAGCTAAAAGCCGTTTGTGCCGGTTATGGTTTGGGTAACGATGGCAATGAGTTTAAGATCATTAGCCAGATATTTTTATACAAATTTTTAAACGACAAATTCGCTTACGAGGTAAAGCAGGTAAAGCCAGAATTGGCAGAAGTAGAGCATTGGGAAAACGAATTAGCGAAAATTCCCGATACAGAATACCAAATGCTACGCTATCAAATGAGCGATAGCACCGCGTTTTTGTTACCACACCAATTAATACCGAATCTATTTGAACGCCAAAATGAACCCGATTTTGCCAAAACCGTAGACGATACCTTAATGGATATTGCAGCAACCAATAACGATTTGTTTGCTGTAAAAACCGAAGACGGACAAAAAATACGCCTCTTTGACCGTATTACCGAGTTTGTAAATAGTAAGCGAGACGCTTTCGCGAAAGCACTATTCAATAAATTGGTGATTTTCAATTTTGAAAATATTATGGGTGAAGGCTTTGACTTTTTCTCTACCATTTTTGAATATCTAATTAAGGATTACAACAGCGATGCTGGTGGTAAATATGCCGAATACTACACGCCACACGCCGTATCTAAAATTATTGCCAACATCTTAGTGCCAGAACCCATGAGCAATAAAACCATTTACGACCCAAGTGCTGGTTCGGGTACTTTGTTAATGAATTTGGCACACGCTATTGGCAACGATAAATGTACGGTGTACTCGCAAGACATCTCGCAAAAATCGTCTAACCTATTGCGTTTAAATTTGGTGCTGAACAATTTGGTGCACAGTATAGAAAATGTGATACAAGGGAACACAATGACCGACCCATATCATAAAAAAGACGGCAAGCTGCGCCAGTTTGACTACATCGTAAGTAACCCACCATTTAAGCTCGATTTTAGTGACGATGTAGAAACCCTAAAGAAAAAAGAAAACAAAGACCGCTTTTTTGCTGGTGTGCCCAATGTGCCAAAAAAGGCGAAAGATAAAATGGCGATTTACACCTTGTTTTTACAGCACATTATGCACAGTCTTGATGCTACAGGAAAAGCTGCTATTGTAGTACCTACAGGTTTTATTACCGCACAAAGTGGTATAGATAAAAAAATACGCCAAAAACTAGTAGGCCACAAAATGCTGGCAGGTGTGGTAAGTATGCCATCTAACATATTTGCGACCACAGGTACCAATGTCTCTATTGTGTTTTTAGATAAGGAAAACAAAGAAGATGTGGTAATGATAGACGCCTCTAATTTAGGAACTACGGTTAAAGATGGTAAAAACCAAAAAACGCTATTAAGCGAAATCGAAGAAAACAGAATAATTAACACCTTTACAAAAAAGGAAGTTGAAGAAGATTTCTCGGTAGTGGTAAAGTACGATGATATAATAGCGAAGAATTACTCATTTAGTGCAGGACAGTATTTTGAAATTAAAATTGAATATGTTGACCTTAAACCAGAAGAGTATTCAACTAAAATAAGTGACTTCGAAAACAATTTAAATGAGTTGTTCAATGTAAGTGATAAGCTTGAAAAAGAAATTAAGAATAATATAAGCAGTTTGAAATATGAATAATTGGCAACAATTGAAATTAATTGATGTTGCTGATATCAAATTGAGTAACGTTGATAAAAAAACCAAGCCAGGTGAACGAACTATCAAATTGTGTAATTACACCGATGTTTATAAGAACTCATTTATCAATAGTGATAAATCTGAAGATTTTATGGTTGCATCTTGTAAGGACACAGAATATGAAAAGTTTGTTTTAAGGAAAGGACAAGTAGCAATAACAAAGGATAGTGAGAAACCAGATGACATAGGCATCCCTACCTACATTGCGGAAGATTTTGAGGATGTTGTTTTGGGATATCATTTGTCTCTAATTACACCAGATGAAAATAAACTTGATGGAAGATTTTTGAATTATTGGTTAAATACAAAACACGCTAAAAGATATTTTGAAAACAATGCTGGAGGAAGCGGACAAAGATGTACATTGATTCTGGATACCATAAAATCAATTCCATTACATCTTCCAGAATTAAAAGTCCAAAAACAAATCGCCAAAGTCTTATCCGATTTAGATGCCAAAATAGAAGTCAACAACAAAATTAACCAAGAGTTAGAGGCACTCGCCAAAACCATTTACGACTATTGGTTTGTCCAGTTTGATTTTCCAGACCAAAACGGCAAGCCCTACAGATCTTCTGGTGGTAAAATGGTGTATAATGAAGCGTTGAAAAGAGAGATTCCTGAGGGGTGGGAGGTTGAAGAGTTGGAGTCTTATGCAGATTTTAAAAATGGAAAGGGAATGAAAAAGGAGTTACTGAGTGAAAACGGAGAATATCCAGTTTTTGGTTCTAATGGAACTGTAGGTAAAACAGATAAAACACTATTTGATAACCCTGTTATTGCAATTGGTAGAGTAGGAGCGAATTATGGTGAAGTACATTATTCTTTAAATCCTTGTTGGATTACTGATAACGCTGTCACATCTCAACCGATAAAGGAAGAATATTTATGGTGGCTTCTTTTAACTTTGAAAGGGATTAATTATTCTAATATAGCAGGTGGTTCTGCACAACCACTTATAACTCAAGGAAAGTTGAAAGCTTTAAATTTTGCAATTCCAAGTTGTAATTTGTTCGATGATTTTCACCATAAAATAAACCCTATATATCTTAAAATTAATAACTTATTTAAAGAAAACCAAAAACTATCCGAGCTTTGCGATTGGTTGTTGCCTATGTTAATGAATGGGCAGGTTACCGTTGGTGAGGTAGAGCAGGAGTTGGGTATGGTTGCGGAGGAGGGTGCTAAATATGGGAAGGGATGAGCCAAACCAAACGTTTATTCTATTACTATTTAGAATCGGCTATTAAATATAAGTTTAGAAGTAGAACTATATTTTTTTTGGCGTTAACTTGGTTAATACCTTCTCTGCTTGCAGAATTAGCCAACTATGGTACTGACTTTTATATTGAGAAGGCCATTAACGTCATCAAACATGAAATAGGCTCTATATTATATTCGTTATTCACTTTTTTGTATTATTTATTCTTTGGATTATTACTTTCCTTGACATTTAGTTGGGTAAGTATAATTATCAAAAGTGTTTTAATTGTCTTTTTTGGAATATTGGAATTATTCTATAAAAAAGAAGGACCCTTAATTATATACAAAAAGGCAAGAAGGCTTAAAATTAATGAGGCTTGGTTTAATGAGTTGAGTAAAAAATTCTACTCTCAAGAAATTAAAAGTAAATATGTGAATGGACTACATCAGGATTTACAGTTCCAAAAAAATCAATTGGATTTAATTCTGAGATTTAATGATTTGAAAAAATCTTCTTTAGAGATTATTAATGACATTGAAATTGATATAAAATCTTTTGAAAACATTTACAATGAGGTATCGAAAATAATTAAAGATACTCAAAAAAACCTACCTAATTACAGACCTTACCAGACATTTCCCAACACTCTTTACACACAACTTTTTGAAATTAAAAGAATTTTAAAAATAAACAGAAAATCTTTAAATAGGTTAGGGTTTAAAACATTGAAATCAGGAAACTCCACTATATCATTAGAATTAAATACTATACAGTATATCAATTATAAAAGTCCTCAAAAGTCAGATTTTGAAAATTGGGAAAAATACGAGCAAGAGACTTTTCGTCAAATGCTTGACAATTATAATAATATAATTAGTGCAATATATTCCCTTAACCAAAACCTCCATAAATTAAATAAAAAATCAATTTTTATAGTTGGTAATGCTGGTGTTGGCAAAACACATTTATCGGCACATTTATCAGCTGAAATAAAGAAAGAGTCTAATTATCCAATCCTGATTAGCGCAAAAAAATTTAGCGGGGAAAGTACAGATTTAAATAGGGTATTTTTGAATTTGCTGGAAATTGATAGTAGCTATCAACTTCGAGATATATTATTAAGAATAAACAAGTTTGCAATACAAAAGAATTGTAGGGTTTATTTCATAATTGACGGTTTAAATGAGACAACGGATGATAAAATTGGTTTTAATAAAATGTGGAAATTTCATCTTGAATCGTTCACAAGTCAAATAGATCAATTTTCACATTTATTTTTAATCGGAACTCTTAGAGAATCATACGTAGATAGAGTTTGGTCACAAAGACCAAAGGATTTATTAAGTCTCGATGGCTTTAACCATTACGATGTCCGAGAAGCTTGTGATTTATATTTTAATCATTTTAAAATAAATGTCTCAAATTTAAAAATAGCAAACCTAGACTTCTTTCGAGTTCCATTGTTGTTGGATTTGTTTTGTAAACTTAAAAACGGCCCAAGGGCAGAGGTAGTTACGATTGTTTTAAATGTTCATTCTTACATTGAGATATTTCAGGGTTACATTACAAAATTGAAAAATGAAGTAAGAACTATTTTAGATTTGGCTTCATTGACTCCAATTAACCTGGGTTTTGATAATAGTTCCTCTCGATTCCTGTTTAATAACGATGCTATTTGTAGTAATGATGATTTTGTGATGGATTTTGATAATAATCCTTTGGTTAGAAATGATGAATCAATAGCAAAGGCTATATTGGAAGGATATTTAATATACATCAAAGATTATATTGAGAGTAATGATGATGAAGTAATTATGTTTACACAACAGGAAGTCGGCGGTTTTTTATTGGCGGATAAAATAAATTCAGACTTTCCTTTAACGCAAGATTTGATAGATTCAAATATCTTCAAAGAAAAACTTATTGGAGATGATGAAGGTAAAGTTCATCAATTGCATTTTGATATTTTGAAATTTTTGATTGCTTTGAAACCAGACTTGATATTGGAAAGTGATAACAAGAATATCCAGCAACTTTCATGGTGGTACTTATATAATTCAGATCACAAGTTAATTGATGGTTCGATAATCGAAAAAACTTCAGATTCTTTCAAAGAGGACTTCATGGTTAGTGACGCTGTGAGGGCGAGTAGTTCCTTTTGGTTTAATCCAGAACATCGATTTAATTTCAGCTTTATTTATGATAATTTAAAAAAACTATCTCAGTGGGAGTATGACTTGAAATGGAATTTATTCATTTATTCTTACGCATCAGAAATAAGGCATATTATTAATGAATATCAAGAGGAACTGAGTCAAGACTATGATGCCAAAATACTAAAGCTCAAAACTAAATTTATAATAACCATTCTCTCGTCAAACATAAGAGAATTGCGAGATTTAGCAACAAATGCGTTACTATCGTTTGGAATAAATAATCCAATTGGATTATTAGATTTAACTATAGATTCAAGAAGGTTTAAAGATAGCTATATCTATGAGAGAATGGTTCATTGTTGTTACGGTGTTACACTTAATAATCAAAATCAAAAAAAATTTGTAAAGGATGCCTTGCCAAGATACGCTGACAAATTCTTTAGTATCCAATTTGCACAAAATACAGATAAATCTGTCTACAATTATATCGTAACAGATAGTATTAAACATATAATTGATTTAAGTATTCTAAAAGGCGTATTTAAACTAAATGAAGAGGATTATGATAGAGTATGTAATTACGAATTTGTGCCGCCAACTGAATGGTTAGAGCCAAGCCAGGAAGAGCAGGATATCGTCGATGGAAGTAGGGAAAGAAATCCGCCCGAGCCAATAAGAATGGATTTTGGTATTTATACCATTCCAAGATTAATAAGGAGAGATGAGGTACATCCAAAAATAGCTACTGCCAACATTTGGAAGAGAATATTTCAAGTGGGATTTGAGTTGTTGGATTTAAGTCAGGAAAATGATGAGATTGAAAATGATTTTCATCGGGGACATAAAGTCTATAGATTTAATGGTAAGGTAGACAGATTAGGAAAAAAATATTGTTGGATTGCTTTCTTTGATTATGCTGGTAAATTATTATTGGATAAACAGCTAAGGGTTTGGGACAAAGGAGATTCTTCTTACGGACCGTACTATGAAAGACTAGGAGATGTAGATATAGATATTAGTAGGCCAAGTAAAAAACACATAGTTACTAAACAACTTTTCTTTGAAGATCTTTTGAAAGACAAAAGAAAAGGTAAATTAAACTGGAATGAAACTGACAAAATTGATTTAATCAAAGGAATATTTCGGCAGTCATTTGAATCAGATGACTATACGCTATTATATGGTTTTATCGATCAAAGGGAGGATGAAACCTATGATACCAGATCCTTTTTAAAAATTGAATCTATTTTTGTTGACAGGAAAAGATTACCAGAAATAATTGGAATTGAGAATAAATTATTTGAATGGGATGATGACATTAATGTATCTCCAAGTTATTTATATGATGTTTATTTTGGAGAGTTATACTGGGCGGATTCCGTGCCTTCAATGAAACGAAATTTTGAAAGCTTTCCTACTGGTAAATTAGTAAAGGAAAAAAAGTACTTGGGAAAGCATGACTTGATTAAGCAGGAATATGAAGGTTTTAGTTTAGGGGATTTAGTTGATATTCAAATACCTGAAAAAATAGGGATTGAGACTGAGCCAACACTAATGGACTATAGGTGGGAATCTAATAGTGAGATATTCAAAACATTTGGGGAGTTTGTTCCCTCTTCTAACCTTGGAAAAGCTTTATCATTAAAACCAGACTGTATATCAGGAAATATTTTGGACGATAATTTAAAAATTGCCACAAGGTCAATAGAGTTTGAAGGGGAGAATTTTTACAGTAGTAATTATAATTTTCTTAGATCTGACTTGTTAAAGGAATATATCAATAATAAGGACTTAGCTCTCGTATACCAAGTTAAACAGCATTCTTATGACAAAAGTTATAATCATTATCGAAAGCTTAAATTTTTTATACGAAAGTGATAACAGTAATTTAAAAAAATGGCTTCCAAAAAAGATATTCTGACTGAACTTATTTTATAACAATGGAAAAATCAAAAATCGTTAAAATGGGCTATACCATTCAGCAATTTCTAGTTGACCAAAAATTAAATGATGCCAAACCTAAAGACTTGATGGACGTTTTAATTAAAAGGAGCTATTTTGACAATGACCAAAAAGAAGGCCAGCCGTTACGTAATATTTTGAGACAATTGGATGATGAAAATATATTGTATCTCTTACCCCAGGTAAGAGTAGAAAGAAAAGATATAAATAGATTTTCGTTCTTTAATGCGGTTAAATTCTAACGCTTAACGTTATCATTTGGGTTTGCATATAAACATTAATCCTAATTAAGGATTATCGGCAAGAAAGTAACAGACTAATTAACACAAAGAAACAGTAAGATGCCCATTTTTAAGTTAAACGAGGATAGACTAACTTCCCTTAACGATACTACATTTGAATTAGAGCATATTAATGAGGCTAGAGATCTTCAAAAGTTCATTATCAATTCTATTGAGACCATAGAGAAAGACTTATTTGTATTAAGTAGTGAATTTGGTGATTGGGAAGAAAGTCGCCGAAGAATAGATATTCTCTGTTTGGACAAAGAAGCTAATCTTGTGGTTATAGAGCTAAAACGTACGGTTGACGGTGGCCATATGGAGCTTCAATCAATCAGGTATGCAGCAATGGTGGCCAATATGACCTTTGAAAAAGCGGTAAGGGCCCATGAGGTTTATGTAAACAAACTAGATAAAATTGACTATAACGCAGAAGAGGAGATTTTAGATTTTTTAGAATGGCCGGAAATCAATGAAGAAGATTTTGCCAACGACGTACGCATCATTTTGGTTTCTGCTGATTTCTCAATAGAGATAACGACATCGGTGCTATGGCTTATTGAGAGAAATATTGATATTAAATGCATTCGCATCAAACCCCAAAGGGATGAAGAAAACTTGTATTTTGATATTCAGCAAATCATCCCTCTACCGGAAACTGCTGATTACCAAGTAACCCTTCGAGAAAAAGTAGCCGAGCAAAGACAAGCAAGAAAAGAGAATCAAAGAGACCGCACAAAGTATATTTTTGAAAATGACGATAGACCTCTAGGCAAAGGAAGGTTTGTACTGGCTTTCATTAGAAAATATGTTCAAGACAATCCTGATACTTTTAACAATTACAAAATAAAGTTTCCTAGCGCTTTACAAGGCTCAACAGGCGTTATAAACTCCCTGACAGCAATTAGCCAAAAATTTGCTGGTAAAAACAGGAATAGACACTTTACCAATGACGATGAGATTCTAACGAGCACCGACAATATTCAATTTGCCGTTTCTACGGAATGGGGTATCATAAATATCCAAGGCATAATCGAATTGGCAAGAAAAGAAGGCTACTCTGTCCTAGAAGTATAAAACCTATATCATTTAGAATATCCATCCAATAAAAGGAAACTACAACAACTCTGTAATATTATGAAAGAATCAAAAGTAAATACGGAGTTAAGCAATCTTTACAACAAGTTTTTGATTGATTTTGAGAGAATAAAAAATAATATATCTGACGATAAACTAAATGGACCTTTTCTTTGCTCTCCAAACCAGAATTATATTAATGCCAAAACAAAGATCTTAGTGGTTGGCCAAGAAACAAAAGGATGGCCTAATCTAGAAAAAGGTATTGATGGCCTAATGGCCACCTATGAAGAGTTTAACTTAGGAATAAACTATACCCGTTCACCTTTTTGGCAATTCATGAGAAAATTGGAAAAGGTTTATGGCTTACAAAATTATTCATGCGCATGGACGAACTTGAATAAATATGATGTTGGAGAACAAAGACCTCTAGGTGCAAATGAGAAAGAAATAGCAACGGTTGATAAACTTTTGATTTCCGAGATTGAAATTTTAAAGCCGGATGTATGCTTATTTCTATTGGGACCTGATTTTGATTTTAGAATGAAAAAAACTTTTAAAGGATTAGAATTCCAATTCATAGATGGTTTTAAACAAAGACAATTTTCGAAGCTCTCACATCCTTCCCTTCCACTTAAAAGTTATAGAACTTACCATCCAAAGTATTTAAGACTGGCAAAATTAGAGGATAAAACTTTAGATGTTTTTGAACTGTAACGGCCAAGATAGATTGTCTGTTGTTATACACTACTATAACATTTGATTTTTAGAAATTTCGAGGTTCATTTGCAACCAATATCAAGAAATGTTCTTGCTAATTAATAATATAACCGTAAATTTTCTTTAACTATGGATAAAACGTTGTATAAAATATAATTAATAAAAACACAAAAGCCGCAACTTCAACAAGTTACGGCTTTTTTAAGCTCCCCCTCTTGGGCTCGAACCAAGGACCCTCTGATTAACAGTCAGATGCTCTAACCAACTGAGCTAAGGAGGAAAATATTTTCGCTTTGTTTATCTAAGCGGGTGCAAATATAAATGTTTTTTTTATTGTCCCAAACAAAATTTGCAATCTATTTTTCTGTTAGGTATCTATACAAGTCATTTCCGTTGGCAAACAGTATTAAGGCTAGCAATAAAAAGAAACCAACTATCTGTGCATATTCTAAAAACTTGTCGCTTGGTTTTCGTCCAGAGATCATTTCGTACAACAAGAACATTACGTGCCCACCATCTAATGCCGGAATAGGAAGTAAGTTCAACACGCCCAACATAATGGATAAGAAAGCTGTTGTTCCCCAAAATATCTCCCAGTTCCAAAACTCTGGAAAAAGTCCGCCAATGGCTGCAAAACCACCAACGCCCTTATATGCACCCGTGTCTGGATTAAAAATCTTCTTCAATTGTTTTAAATATCCTGTAAGTGTACTTACACCTTTATTTATTCCTGCAGGAACAGATTCAGCCAAAGTATATTTTTCTGTTTGAATGGATAAAAGTCCTCTTTTTTCCATTTCGTCCATAGTAGGCATTCCCGGACGCACTCCAATTTGTGCAGAATCGTTAATTACTACGGGTATAACTTTACGAACGCTATTCTCCCTTACAACGGTAAGATTTATTTTCTCTCCTTTGTGCTGCTCTAAAATAGGTTTCACCTCATCAAAATAGGCGATTTTCTGTCCCGCAATTTCTACTATTTCATCTTTAGGTTCAAGACCCGCATCTTTGTTCAATGACTCGGGAGAAACTTCTCCTATTAAAAAAGGAAAACGTGCGCTTAAAAAGCGAGCGCGATCTTTATCGTCTAGTAATGTAGCAATAAAATCTACCGGTATCTCCTTTTCAATGCTTTCACCATTGCGCTCTATGGTAATGTTACTACCATTAATAATGTCCATAAAGACACTATTAAAATCTTTTATTCTTTCACCGTCTACGGCTATTATCTTATCACCTGTTTGAATACCAAGTTCATCGCCAATGGTTTTTTCGGTCACATAAACACCATCTTTTAAGCTGTCTGCAGGTATAAATTTATCCCCATAAGCGTAAGCCATTCCAATATAAATAACCAGTGCCAGAATAAAGTTTACCGTTACCCCTCCCAACATAATAATTAGACGCTGCCAAGCCGGTTTGCTTCTAAATTCCCATTCCTTGGGTTCTTCGCTCATGGCCTCGGTATCCATACTTTCGTCAATCATACCGGCAATTTTTACATAACCTCCCAAGGGAAGCCAGCCAATGCCATAAACGGTTTCGCCTATTTTCTTTTTGAAAAGGGAAAACTTCACATCAAAGAACAAGTAAAACTTCTCTACACGCGTTTTAAATAATTTAGCTGGAATAAAATGCCCTAATTCGTGAAGTACAATCAACAAGGAAAGGCTTAAAAAAAATTGTATTGTCTTAATAACAAAGGGACTCATCTATATTTTCTATAATTAATGAACTCATCTTGAATTCAGCCGACAAAAGTACACTTTTACAGCCGCTTAAAAAAAATTACTAGTTGCCACCAATTGTTTTTAAGAAACATTTAGCAGCACTATTAGTATTTAACGGTTGAATGCTTGTACTGACTAACGTATCTTTACCAAAAAGATTATGCGCTCTTTTTTCGCTAAATATAAATTTTTTGGTCTGGTACTGTTTGGGCTTTCTTGCGTAATCATGTATCTATTTTATAACGCGCTACAACCACCCAAAATATTAACCATTTACCAACCTACAATGGTAAATCCGGAATTGGTAGACAGTACGCTTCAATACAAAAGAAAATACCATACCATTGCAGATTTTTCGTTGATAAATCAAAACGGCAAGACTATTACGCAATCAGATTATGCTGACAAAATTTATATAGCTGATTTCTTTTTTACCACCTGCCCAACTATTTGCCCTATTATGACCAAGAATATGGTTAGTATTCAGGAACGCATTAAAAATTTTGATGATGTAATGCTTTTATCGCACTCTGTAACACCAGAGATCGATTCCGTTGCGCAACTAAAAAAGTATGCCATAGAAAAAGGGGTAGACGATTCTAAATGGAACTTGGTTACAGGCGATAAAAAACAGATTTATGAATTGGCCCGCAAATCCTATTTAGCCGTAAAAACGGATGGTGATGGCGGACCTTTTGATATGATTCATACCGAAAATTTTATTTTGGTGGATAAGCAAAAACGCATCCGTGGGTTTTATGATGGCACCAATGAGGAAGAGGTTGAAAAGCTAATGGGCGATTTGAAAATCCTAATGACCTCAAACAAAGAGTAATGTAGTACCAGATTTAGACCGTATTTCATAAAAAAGCATTCTCAGAATAAACATACCGCTCTCTGTAATTCTTTCTTAAACTTTTATCAACCCAAAAACTTCTTCCGTTTTAAGATTTTTTGGGATGTAACCCATCAATTTTAGGATAATTTGTGCTACTTTTGCCTTACTTATAATCAATCTAAATAAACATTGACGGTAACGGTCGCACAGCTAAAAAAAGGGCAAAAGGGAATCATCAAAGAATTCGCAGATGACTCGCTGCCTATAAAACTGCTGGAATTAGGATGTCTTCCGGGAAATGAAATAGAGTTGGTACAAGTTGCACCTTTCAAAGACCCCATTTACGTGAATGTAAACGGTTCCCATATTGCCATTAGAAGAGAGACCGCAAAGCTCATTGAGTTGGAAATTTTAGAAGACACCACGGTTCTATGAGTAAACAAATAAATGTTGCACTTATAGGGAACCCAAATACCGGTAAAACTTCCGTTTTCAATCAACTGACCGGTCTAAATCAGAAAGTAGGTAATTACCCGGGTATTACAGTTGAAAAAAAAGAAGGTATTTGTAAATTACCCAGGGGTATTAAAGCACATATTCTAGATTTACCTGGCACCTACAGCTTAAACACTACCTCTTTGGATGAAAGCGTTGCCGTAGAATTGCTGTTGAACAAAAATGACAAGAACCACCCAGATGTGGCTATTGTTGTTTCCGATGTAGAAAACCTAAAGCGAAATCTTCTTCTATTCACACAAATAAAAGACCTTAAGATTCCTGCTATTCTAGTTATAAACATGGCAGACCGTATGTCTCGCAAAGGCATTTCGGTAGATATTCCCCTTTTGGAGGAAAAACTGAATACCAAGATTGCCTTGGTCAGTACTAGAAAAGGAGTTGGCATAGATAAATTAAAAGAGCTCATTGCCGATTATAAAAACCTTTCTACAATTCAGAATGTAAATATTACGGTAATTGCCCAGGAATATTTCAATAAATTAAAGGATGCTTTTCCTAATGAGGACCTATATAAATTATGGCTTGTAATTACGCAAGATGTTAATTTTATGCCTATTGAGAAAAAACTGTTTAAGGACGCTTCTTCTTTTGCCACCAAGTCAAAATCAGAGCTAAAGCGACTCCAACAGAAAGAAACTATCCTTAGGTATCAATTCATAAATGGTATTTTAAAGGAAACCTACAAAGTAGATTTGGCAATCGCTAAAGGGTTTAGAGCATCATTAGACAAAATTCTCACTCATAAAGTCTTTGGGTATATAATTTTTGTAGTAATTCTACTTACCATATTTCAAGGAATTTATGAGTGGAGTGGATATCCGCAGGATTTAATAGAAACATTTTTTGCATCAGCAAGTTCTTGGGTTAAGGAAACCATGCCACCAGGCGTATTCACGAACCTCATTGCAGAAGGTATTTTAACGGGTATTGGTGGTATTGCCATGTTCATTCCACAGATTGCTTTCCTGTTTCTGTTTATCTCTCTTTTAGAAGAAACCGGATACATGAGCCGGGTAGTCTTCTTAATGGACCGTCTTATGCGCCCATTTGGGTTAAGTGGAAAAAGCGTAGTGCCTTTAATGTCAGGAACCGCCTGTGCCATACCCGCTGTTATGGCCACCCGAACTATAGAAAACTGGAAAGAAAGACTAATTACTATTCTTGTTACACCATTTACTACCTGTTCGGCAAGACTACCTATTTACATTATCATCATTGCCCTGGTGATACCGGAAGGTAATTTTCTAGGGTTAGGTTATAAGGCTTTAACCTTAATGCTATTGTATTTACTGGGTTTTGGAGCCGCCATCTTTTCTGCCTTAATACTAAATAAAGTATTAAAAATAAAAGGTAGGTCGTTCTTTGTGGTTGAGATGCCAAACTACAAATTACCACTTCCTAAAAATGTTGCGTACACAGTTTGGGAAAAAACAAAAAGTTTTGTTCTTGGCGCCGGCAAAATAATATTAGCAATCTCAGTCGTACTATGGTTTTTAGGTTCTAATGGTTATGCCGATGATTTTAAAAATGCCGATGAAATCGTAGCGAAGCGTATAGAAAAGGAAGGGTTTTCAGATTTTAACTCAATCAGTATTGTAAGCGAATTATCTGCATATGAACTAGCTCTTAAAGACAGTATCAGCAATAATGTATACCAGATGGACGCTTCCGCCCTATCTGATTCCCTAGCCCAAAAACGATCTTTTCTTGAAGAAAAAGCCCTACACCAAGAAATTTCTAGCTTTAAGCTGGAGAATTCCTATATGGGCTATATGGGGAAAGCCATAGAACCTGTTGTCCACCCATTGGGCTATGATTGGAAGATAGGTATTGCTGTACTTACATCATTTGCTGCCCGCGAAGTATTTGTGGGCACTTTAGCTACAATTTATAGTGTGGGTAACGATGAGGAACAGACCATACAGAACCGTATGGCCGCAGAAATAAACCCAAAGACCAAAAAACCTTTGTTTAATTTGGCATCCGGTATTTCGCTGTTATTATTCTATGCGTTTGCCATGCAATGTATGAGTACCTTAGCTGTAGTAAAACGAGAAACGAATACTTGGAAATGGCCTGCGGCCCAATTGGTATTTATGAGTTCTTTTGCTTATATTGTTGCTTTAGTCGCCTATCAAATTTTAAAATAAAATGAGCATACTTCAACCCATATTGGTTTATATTGTTTTAGCCATTGCAGTAGGCTATTTGGTAAAGAAATTTCTTCTCCCTAAAGCATTGTTTACCCATAAAAAAGGAAACACCAAAGCTTGCGGACAAGATAGTTGCGGCTGTCATTAAAATATAATGACACAGTAGACACCTGAACTGTATGTGAGTAAATTCGTTAATAAAAGGATAAATTGGTATTAAAGAAATCAAAAAAGCCGTGCTTACTCCAAATGCAATTGCTTTTTTTGAACAGCCATTAGCCATGAACATGCCAAAATTCTTTCCTTACCTCTTCTACTTATTTCTTTTTTTTACATCATTTCAGCATGCCCAGAGTTTAACTTCAGTTATTGTAGATTCCGTTTCAAAAAAACCCATACCCTACGCCACGGTACAGTTGAATAATAGGGGAATGATTACCAATGAGGAAGGTAGGTTTAAATTTCTACTAAAAGATGCGGTAGAAGCCACTGATTCTCTTTTCATTTCTTGTATTGGCTACGAATCTATTGGCAGACCTATTTCAGAATTTACAGATAGTCTAATTTACCTACGGCCAAAAGCCATAGAGCTTCAAGAGGTTATCGTATCAAATAAGAATTATACGCCAGAGGAAATTATTGAACTGGTAGAGGATAACATAGAAAAAAACTACATTACCCGATTTTCTAAAAAACGACTATTTCTAAGAGAAACGTACCAGAGTAAAATTATAAAAACCGACTACCAGATAAAGAAATCTACCATTGACGCTTTCAATAAAAATTTCTTGGATAGCGTAATTCAAACTGTCCCAAAAAACAACATCTATTATACAGAGATGTTAGGCGACCTCTATGGTTCAGATGATGGTGACGAGCAAAAACTAGACCTTATAAAGGCCTCCGAACTCTATGACAAAAGTAAAGAGCTTGATGTAGAATTATTAGAAGAGAAATTTAATAAAATAGTAAAGGAAAATATTAAGACCGACTCCTATTTTAAGGTAAAGTCTGGCCTTTTTGGCACTAAGGTAGACGCAGAAGATATGGGTGATGTTTTTAAAGAGGAAATAGACTCTACCGATATTGCCGCCCTAAACAAACAGCTTGAGGAAGAGAAGAAAAAGAAAGATGAAAGACGTGAATTTTTTCTTGAATACAAACGAAAGACTTTAGGCAACCTTTTTGAAAACCTACCCATTTTTGATGATACGGATTACAACGTCATATATAGACCAAATCGTTATGAACTAACACTTGAAAACCATACGTATTTAGGAGACCAAGCTGTATATGTTATAAAGTTCGTACCTGATGGTTCTCCTGAATATGGAGGAATGCTCTATATAAACTCGGATGATTTCGCTCTTATACGTATGGATTTTGAGAATACGGAATCCCTTCGTGATTTTAAGCTCCTTGGCGTATCTATAAACGAATACTTAGCAAAAGGAAGTATTTTGTTCGATAAAGGCCCGGACCAAAAATACCATTTACGTTACTATAGTATCATCAAAGGTATACGCGCCGGATTTAAAAGGCCATTAACTATTATCGAAAAGAACAAAAATGTAAAAGGTAGACGCAAACAAAATGAATTAGCACTAAAAGTAGATGCTGCTTTCGGTAACATCAATCAATATGAACTAATTGTTTTTGATGAGAAACCGATCAACTCCGGACAATTTGAAGCATTTAAGGAAAAAACAGGCGTTCTACCCACTTATATGCCAGATTACGACCCCAACTTTTGGAAAGGTCATGATATTATAGAACCTAATCAGGCTATAAAGGAATTTACGTCAGAAGTACAATCAGAAAATTAAATTAGGTTCCGGACAAAGCTGAACAGCAACAATGCCCAACCACACACCAACAGTAATCCGCCAACGGGCGTAATAGGGCCTAAAAAGCGTAGTTTTTTTCCTTTTGCAGAACTAATGACCAAAGCATATATGCTGAAAGAAAATAATAACGTTCCAATTACAAAGCAATAGACCATATACTGCTGAAAAGGCACATCCATATTAAAATTAAAGCCAATGACTAACAATAAGATGGCATGGTACATCTGATATTTAACACCGGTTTCAAAACTTTTAAGCTGTTCTTCAGAAAGTATTTTTTTTAAGGCATGCGCTCCAAAAGCACCAAACACTACTGCCAAAAGACCATATAACGCACCAAAAATCTGAGCCACTAGAACCATGAATTAATTTTGTTCCAAAGATAGGTGTTGCCGTTTCTAAAACAAATAGCCAACCGAAAGTCGGTTGGCTATTTCAATATGCGGTTTTATGAAATTCTATCCTTGATCGTTATAGAAGAACTGCTCTTTTACAATTTTCCCGTCTTGCACTTCGTACACAGCAATTTCAGATGATGTAGACCTCTGCCCAGATGGTTTATGAGTAGTGTCCATAGTAAATTTTACGGAGAACCAATTATCCGCCACAACAGGGTCCGAAGCTTTACTACTATGAACTTCAAAATTTTCTTGCCACCATTCCCCTTTTTTCTTGATACCTTCAAAACCTTCTACATAAGCACCTTCTGCTTTGCCATCGTTTTCGATGCTTACGATTTTATCGCTATACAATTGTTGATAGGGCTTTTCATAATCTCCCTCATTACACCACGCTACTAACTTAGAAGCAATTTCATCTGTTTCCATGATTGTTTGTTTAATGATTAAGTAAACAAAATACAACACATTATCCTGAATAACAAAGGACTGTAGATAATTTAAAACGAAATTAATGTGAAAAAGGAAACTAACCTTTGGTTTAGAATAGTACTCAGGCTTTTAGTTAGGCTCAACAGTTAACTTACTGGAAAGCAGATCGTATATCTGCTGAGTATCTGTCGAATCTTTGAGGTTAATGAAAAGTTTCAAAGAATCATGATGTACAATTTTTATCTTCTGATTCTCATAATTATCCACATAGACATACACTTTTTTGTCGGTAAGTGAATCTTTAAAGTCCCTAAAAACACCTTTTTCCTTATTAAAGGCAGAAAATCCATTAAGTCTTACCATAGGTGGTATCTTTTCCACAAAATCCACACTATCCAATTCGGAAAAAGGAACTTCTTGCAAGTAAAATCCGGATAATACTTTTAGACCCGAAGCATCGGTTTTAGTCCAGTTTTTATAATGCAGAACAAAGGCAAAAAGGCAAATGATTATAGTAATTACGCCCAAAATATTCCACAATACATGACCTTTTTTCTGCATATCAATAGTAATTTCTCATTTTGAATACCGTTGGGTGCTCTACACCATTCAATTACTCTATGAACGTACAAAAGTGGCGAAAATTTCCGATGGTGGTTAAAATTTTATAAGCTACATCAGATATAACTTGCTAAGACCTCATTATATACCTAATTTAGTTTAGAGTTTAAGAGAAGGTCCAACCTAGAAAGAATTGAACCTTTAACCCCAATCATATTCAAATTTATGACCCAAAAGACCCAAGAAGACAAAAGGTTAGAAGACCATTACAATAAGAAAAAAGATTGGCTAAAGTGGGGACCATACCTAAGTGAAAGGCAGTGGGGTACGGTACGCGAAGATTATAGTGCCAATGGAGATGCTTGGAATTACTTGCCTCATGACCACGCCAGAAGTAGAACCTATCGTTGGGGAGAAGATGGTATTGCAGGTATTTCAGACCGCTATTGTAACATCTGTTTTTCAGTGGCATTATGGAACGGCAAGGACCCTATTTTAAAGGAGCGTTTGTTTGGGCTTACCGGACCGCAAGGAAATCATGGTGAGGATGTTAAAGAACTCTATTACTATTTAGAGAACACACCTTCACACTCCTACATGAAGCATCTTTACAAATATCCTCAAAATGAGTTTCCTTATAATCAATTAGTATCGGAAAACCGCAATAGAGGGAAACATGACACAGAGTTTGAGCTGTTGGATACCGGTGTTTTTGATAACAATGAATATTTTGATGTCCATACGGAATATGCGAAAGCTGCAGGAGAAGATATTTTAATAAAGATATCCGTTAGTAACCGTGGCCCAAAAGAAGCTAAGGCCGTTGTTTTACCCACCCTTTGGATTCGGAATTTCTGGAGTTTTACGGGGATGGAGAAAAAGCCCGTGATCAAAAAAAAAGGTACAAAAAAAGCGCCGCATGTATCTGTAGACCACAGTTACGTTGGCAAATACAATCTCTACTTTGATTCACCTTCTAGAGTTCTTTTTACAGAGAACGAAACCAATACGGAACGCGTGTTTAACGGTACCAACGAACATCCGTTTAAAAAAGATCTCTTTCATGATGCGGTAATTGGCAATGATTTTTCATTAGCCGAAAAAAATATAGAGGGAACCAAGTGCGCACCAATGTATGAATTGAACTTGGCGCCCGGTGAAACCCAAACCATTAAATTACGGCTTTCCCCCCAAGATGTTGCTACCCCTATTGACGACACTTTTGAAGCTGTTTTTAAGGAAAGAATTAAAGAATCACAATCTTTTCTTGAATCTATAACAGAAAACTCATCTGACGAAGAACGGGAAATTCAGAAGCAAGCTTTTGCAGGTTTACTATGGACAAAGCAATACTATAATTACGAGGTAGAACAATGGTTGCAGGGCGATCCTGGAACTCATCCGCCACATGAGCGAAAACATGGTCGTAATAGTACTTGGAAAACTTTTAGGAATCATGATATTCTATCCATGCCAGATGCTTGGGAATACCCTTGGTTCGCTGCTTGGGATTCTGCTTTTCACTGTGTTACTTTCTCTATGGTGGACCATGAATTTGCCAAGAAGCAACTTTTACTCTTTACCAAAGAATGGTACATGGCTCCAAACGGTCAAATACCGGCTTACGAGTGGAATTTTAGTGATGTAAATCCTCCTGTGCAAGCATGGGCCGCTATTCAAATCTATCAGATGGAACAGCGCAAAACCGGTAAGGGTGACCTTAGCTTTTTAAAGCGAATGTTCAATAAACTGGCATTAAACTTTACTTGGTGGGTAAATAGAGAGGATAGCCTAAATAATAATGTATTTGAAGGAGGGTTCCTTGGGCTCGATAATATTGGGGTTTTTGACCGTAGTAACGGTATTCCCGGTGGTGGTGTTTTGGAACAAGTAGATGGCACCTCTTGGATGGCACTTTACTGTTTGAATATGCTTGAAATTGCCCTTGAAATAGCAATGCATGACGATACCTTTGAGGATATGGCCCTGAAATACTTTGGCCATTTTGTTTTCATTGCCGAAGCTTTAAATAAAATTACTGAAGGTTCAATGAATTCGTGGGATGAGAAGGAAGGCTTCTTCTATGATACACTCATCTTGCCCGACGGTAAAAAAATACCGATCAAAGTCCGATCTATATCTGGTCTTTTATCATTGGCAGCTGTTCTAAATATTCGTAAAGAGTGCTTAAATAAACTTCCTAGGTTTAAAGCAAGTATGGACTGGTACCGAAAATACCGTGTTGAAACTGAAAAATATCAAGTCGTAGAAGAATATCACCCAGACAAGGATGTACTACTGTCACTAGTTCCTAAAAAACGCTTGGATATTTTAATTCATAGCATTTTAGATGAATCCGAGTTTTTAGGAGATTATGGTATACGTTCTTTATCTAAAGCACACGAGACCAAATATCAAATCGAAATCAATGGTTCTATATACGGCATAGATTATGAATCCGCAGAATCGTCAACAGATTTGTTTGGAGGAAATTCAAACTGGCGTGGACCTATCTGGATGCCAATGAACTATCTTTTCATTAGTTCATTTAAGGAATACCACAACTATTTTGGAGACAATCTAAAATTTTCCTATCCTTCAGGAAGCGACAATCAGTTAAATTTAAAGGAGATAGGTTTTGAAATCAGCAAGAGACTAATTGGTATTTTTAGAAAAGACGAAAATGGAAACCGACCGGTAAATGAATTGGACAAAGATAAATATACTGATGAGTATTTTAAAGATTTAATCTTGTTCTATGAGTATTTTGATGGTAACAATGGTAGAGGTGTAGGCGCCTCTCACCAAACCGGGTGGACCGCCTTGGTTGCGAATCTTATTGAAGAAATCAATAGATAAGCAAACAAGCTTTAAGCAACAGGTGATTCTAGAATAATAGGACTCTTTATGGTGAAGGTAAACGTTGAGCCTTCACCTATCTGAGAAACCACGGTGATAATTCCACCGAGACCTTCAACTACTTTTTTTACGGTTGCTAATCCAATACCTGTTCCTTTTTCGCCATACCTGTCTTGCTCAGAAATGATTTCGAAGATTTTAAAGATTTTCTCTTGGTCCTCTTTATGAATTCCCGGTCCATTATCCTTCACGGCAAATTCGTAAAAGCTATCGCTTTCTTTAATCTCTAACTCTATTTCAATATTAGGTTTGTCATTGTACTTAACTGCGTTCGCAATTAGGTTTATTAAAATTTGCTCTACTGCTACCTTATTGGCATAAATAGAATCTAAATCACTTTTTACAGTTATAGAGCATTCCTTATGGCCTCCAAAAAGTTCCGAAATTGACTTCTGTAAATCAGTTAAACGTATAATAGTTTTATCTTCTATTTTATATTGACCTGATTTACTGTAATTAAGCAATCCGGTAATAAGCTTTTTCAAAGTTTCCGAAGAAGATTTTATAAACTCTATTATTTGTTTACCCTCATCATCCATTTTGGGGGCATAGAAATCATTTAAACAATTAGAAAGAGTAATGATATTATTGAGCGGAGATTTTAAATCGTGAGCTGCCACCGCCGCAAAATTATCAAGTTCTTTATTAGCCAATTCCAGTTCTTCATTAGCCTTCTCCAGTTGCATTTTATTTTTCCGAAGTTCCAAAAGATTCATAACCTGATCGGAAAGAATTTTTAAAGCATTTAACTGACTTTCCGTAAGTTGTTTCGGCTTATGATCAATTACACAAAGTGTTCCCAAAGGTAAACCACTGGCACCATTTAAAGTAACACCCGCATAGAAAATAACATTGGGATCACCCACTACAATGGGGTTATCATGAAAGCGCTCATCTTTTGTAGCATCTTCAATGACAAATACATTACTAGGTTCATGAATCGTATGCCCACAAAAGGAGTACTTTCTTTCTGTTTCACTAACATCTAACCCCTGTCTAGCCTTGAACCATTGGCGATCTTTATCTAGAAGTGTTATAACAGATATTGGAGTTCCGCATATCTCAGATGCCAATAGAACCAAATTATCATAATCATCTTCTAATTCTGTATCCAGAATAGAATAGGATTGCAACAGCTCTAGACGTTCTGCTTCATTTTCATGATTTTCGGGGGCTATCATAAGCTTGGATTTTCACAAACTGACCGTTTTGAATAAAAAGTCAGTCTTAATATCAAACGAAGTTCTATTAATTATCTTGTATGTCATAAAGTTAAATAAATTAAGTAAAAGTATTCCTACATTTAACACAATTAACCGAACAACAACAAACGCAAAAACCCAATTATCAAGACCTATGCACACAATTTAGGTTAAATCTACCCTAAGCCAACGTCTAGCGTCATCATTATAATAAAGCCTCCAATAAAACCCATAGTGGCAATATCCGTATATTTATCCTGTTGTGTTTCCGGTATTACTTCCTCTACTACAACAAAAATCATGGCTCCTGCAGCAAACGACAAGGCATAAGGCAAAATAGGCTGAAAAGTCATAACCGCCCATGCTCCCAATACCGCAGCAATTGGCTCTACCAATGCAGATGCTTGCCCGTACATAAAACTTTTCGTTCTACTAAGACCTTGTCTTCTTAACGGCATAGCCACGGCAAAACCTTCCGGAAAATTTTGCAAACCAATACCTAAAGCCAAGGCTACCGCTCCACCAATACTGGCACCATCAAACCCCGCAGCAACGCCGCCAAAAAGTACACCTACGGCCAAACCTTCAGGAATGTTATGTAGTGTTATTGCCAATGTTAAGAGAGTTGTCCGGTGCCAGGGCGTCTTAATTCCTTCCTTTTCGCTCTCTTTAAAATTAATATGTAAATGCGGTAAAATTTTGTCCAATCCAAAAATAAAGAGCGACCCCAAAAGAAAACCAACGGCCGCCGGTATAACCTTTACGAAACCCTCCCCCGGGCTCATTTCAATACCTGGCGCCAATAGGCTCCAAAAACTGGCCGCCACCATAACACCTCCCGTAAATCCAAGCATTCCATCTAACAACGCTCTGTTCATTCCTTTAAAGAAAAAGACCAAGGCTGCACCTGCAGCAGTAAGACCCCAAGTAAATAACGTAGCATAGAAAGCCGCTAAAACTGGGTCTATTGACTCAAAATAATCTATTACCTGTTCCATATTATTCTGTTATTTTAAGATATAGATTTGCTGCAATTTGGTCTGAGATACGAATATCCTCTCCTTTTACCTGAATATACAGTGAACCATCAAATTCTTCCTTTTCCAATACTAAAATGGTGTCCCCTAAAGCAATTTTATTTTTATCCAAAAATTTTAGGAACGGTGCAGATGAATCCCTAACCCCAACACATGTGCCACTAGTACCAACAGGTATCTCGTTCAAAAGTTTCTTGACGGCTTTTTTAAATTCCCCATTTTTAGAAGGAATAGGGTCGCCATGAGGATCTACTTGCGGAAAGCCTAAAAGTTTATCCAAACTATCGGTCAATTTCTCACTCTTAATGTGTTCCAATTGCTCGGCTACCTCGTGCACCTCGTCCCAAGCAAAGTTTAACTTCTCTACCAAAAAAACTTCCCAAAGCCTATGTTTTCTAACAAGCGTTAAAGCCACCTTTAGTCCATACTCTGTAAGACATACTCCTTTATATTTTTTATAATTCGCTACGCCTTTATCCGAAAGTTTCTTTACCATATCCGTCACTGAGGATGGCTTGGTACTCATCTGCTCTGCAACCTCATTGGTAGAAACAATACTATTCTCACCCTTTCCTAGGTGATAAATAGCTTTTATATAATCTTCTTCTGAAAGTGTCATAAAATTTCAATCACACAAAAATACATTTTTATATCTAAAAACAAATATTTAGATTTGTCTAAAATTTGATTTTTGTCAATGAAAAATAACTTACATTACCGCTTATTTTTCCTTATATTCATTCTAGTTGTTGGTGTTACAAGCGCCCAAAACAACAGTGTAAGTGGAAAAATAACGGATACAGAAGGTCCGGTTCCTTTTGCCAATCTCTATTTAAAAGGAACAACATATGGAACATCAGCAAATGAAGATGGTTCATATTCCCTAGAAAAGATTCCGTCGGGGACCTATATATTGAAGGTTTCCGCCATAGGCTATCAAAATTTCTCTACTAAGATCACATTTGAAAACAATGAAGATAAGTCGCTCGATATTAAGCTAAGTCAAGCTTCTGAGCAACTAGAGGAAATGGTGGTGAGTGGAACCTTAAAAGCGGTAAGCCGTTCTGGGAGTCCAGTGCCTGTAGAAGTTTATAGTCCTACTTTTCTTAAAAAAAATCCCACAGCAAGTATTTTTGAAGCGCTACAAAACGTAAATGGTGTTCGTCCTCAGATTAATTGTAATGTGTGTAATACAGGCGATATTCATATTAACGGACTTGAAGGCCCTTACACACTAGTACTAATTGACGGCATGCCTATTGTGAGTGGTTTGGGTACGGTTTACGGTCTTTCCGGAATACCTAATTCTTTAATTGAACAAATAGAAATTGTAAAAGGACCTGCTTCTAGTCTTTACGGAAGTGAAGCCGTTGGCGGACTCATAAACATTATTACCAAGAACACTCTAGATGCACCGGATTTCTTTGCTGACGCCTTTGTAAGCGGTTGGGGAGAAGCAAATCTTGATGTAGGGGCAAAAGCCAGCATTGGGAAAAAAACTGATATGTTATTAGGTATCAACTATTTTAATTATTCAAACCCAATTGATAACAACGGTGATAATTTTACTGATCTTACTTTACAAGACCGTATTTCCGTTTTTCAAAAATGGAACTTTCAACGTAAAGAAAACCGTATATTCTCTCTTGCAGGACGTTTTTTCTACGAAGACCGCTGGGGTGGAGAAATGCAATGGACACCAGAGTTTAGAGGTGGTGATGAAATTTATGGCGAAAGTATATATACACGTAGATGGGAAGTTTTGGGCAAATACCAACTACCCATAGAAGAAAAGGTTCTTTTCTCTTTCTCATATAATGACCACAACCAAAACTCGGTTTACGGCGATGTACCGTATTTAGCCGATCAGCGCATAGGTTTTGGGCAATTTACTTGGGACAAGAAATTAGAAAATCATGATATATTAGTCGGTACGGCCTTACGCTACAATTATTATGATGACAATACTACGGCAACCGTAACTGCAGATGAAGTGGTTATACCCAGTCTATTCGTACAAGATGAAATTTCATTTATCGAACAGCACTCTCTTTTATTAGGTATGCGTTATGATTATGATAAAAGACATGGGAGTATTTATACCCCAAGAATGGCGTATAGATATAAAATTACGGATAATGATATCTTACGTTTCAATGCAGGTACTGGTTTTAGGGTTGTTAATTTATTTACGGAAGACCATGCCGCATTAACCGGCGCTAGAGATGTAATTGTTACTGAAGCGCTGGACCCAGAAAGGTCTTTCAACATGAATATCAACTATCTAAAAAAGATTTATGCAGATAATGGCACGTTCGTAAGCTTGGATGCATCAGTTTTTTACACACATTTCAGCAATGCTATTCTACCGGATTACGACACTAACCCTAACCAGATTATCTATGATAACCTAAACGGAAAATCGGTATCTAAAGGAGCCAGTGCCAATATTGACGTTTCATTCCCTAGCGGATTTAAATTTTTAATTGGAGCTACGGTTCAAGATGTAAGTCAAACAGAAGGTGGTGTTACCACAAGACAAATTCTTACCGAAAGCTATACTGGTACTTGGACTGCCTCCTACCAGTTTAAAAGACTTAATTTGTCCGTAGACTATTCCGGAAACATTTACGGCCCCATGCGTTTACCAACACTTGGAGATACCGACCCGCGAAGTGACTATTCGCCAGCTTGGAGCATACAGAACGTACAATTTACTTGGAAGGGGCTAGAAAATTTTGAGTTCTATGGAGGAGTAAAAAATCTGTTAGACTGGACCCCAAACCGCGGTAATCCCTTTATCATTGCACGGGCAAATGACCCTTTTGACAAAAATGTAACTTTTGAAGACGGGAGTGGCAATACCTATATAGGTGCACAAAATGTGCCCGATTCTGCTTCTGGTATTTCCGCTGTAGCTACACCTAATAACCCGGATGCTTTAACTTTTGATCCGTCGTACGTCTATGGACCAAATCAAGGTATTCGAGGATTTTTTGGTTTGAGGTATCGTATTAATTAAAATCTCAATAGGCTTGAATAGAATCGCTATTTTTGAAAAAGTAACGACCATATTCAGCTTTTGGAAAAGACAACACATTTTGACTATATCATCATAGGTGCAGGAGCTGCAGGATTAATGCTTGCTAATGCAATGGTAAATGATGACTTCTTTTCAAAAAAATCTATTTTACTGCTTGATAAAGATGCAAAAACGTCAAATGATAGAACTTGGTGTTTTTGGGAAAAAGGCGAAGGCCAGTTTGATTCTATAGTTTCTAAAACATGGAATCATATTTATTTTGGAAGTAAAAATTTCTCTAAAGATTATGCCATTGCCCCCTATCAATACAAAATGGTTCAGGGAATAGATTTTTACAAGACCTATTTTGAAACACTGAAAGACAGCCAAAACGTTATCTATAGGCAACAAGAAGTACTCAATGTCAAAGAAAAAGGCTCAAAAATTTTAGTAAAAACAACTAATGCCAATTACTCCGCATCCAAAGTCTTTAACAGTATCTTCGATTACAAAATGGCGACCCACCAGAAAAAATATCCAGTATTACAACAGCATTTTTTAGGGTGGACCATAAAAACCGAAAAACCCGTTTTCAATCCAGATCAAGCCACCTACATGGATTTTTCTGTTCAACAAAAAGGAAATACACGCTTCATGTACATCCTTCCTTTTTCTGAAAACGAAGCCTTAGTAGAATATACCCTCTTTTCAGAAAAACGCCTTTCAAAAGAAGAGTATGAAGATGCCTTAGCCAACTACCTTCAGAAAAAATTAAAATGTGGCAGTTACGAAATTACGGAAATAGAAAAAGGAAGTATACCTATGACCGCATATAGTTTTAATGAACATCACACTGAAAACTTACGCTATATAGGTACTGCTGGTGGGTGGGCCAAACCTAGTACGGGTTATACTTTTATGAGTACTTCAAAGAAAATTCCCGTATTGATTTCATTCCTAAAAACCGGTAAACCTTTAAACGAGTTAAGCTTTAAAAATAGATTTTGGTTCTATGATTTGCTATTTCTAGATGTCCTAGCCAAAAGAAATGGTCAAGGGCACCAAATATTTGAATCACTTTTCAAGAAGTGCCCACCCCAATTAATTTTTAAATTCCTAGATGAACAAACTTCCCTTTTTGAAGATTTAAAATTCATATCTGCTTGTCCTACTACGCTGTTCTTAAAGGCTCTGTTTAATAGGCTAATCTAAACCCTCCTTCGCATTAACCCTTCTCCAAAATCATGTAGAATTTCTTTTTTATTATCAGAGATATCAAGTGTATTTAAAAGTTTAAAAGCACGTTGCGTGTAATCTTCAATTGCTTTTTGGGTGTACTCCGCAGAACCGGTTTGATTGAAAATCTCTTTAATAGTTTCAATTTTAGCGGAAGGATCTTTCGGCTGAATAGAATACATATCCAACAATTCTTTCTGCTGCACTTCCGAACCTAATTCTAGAGCATTTAAATACAAATACGTTTTTTTATTTTCAATAATGTCACCTCCTACTTGCTTACCAAAAGTTTTTGGATCCCCAAAGGCATCTAAATAGTCATCTTGTAATTGGAACGCCAGACCTAGATTCAATCCAAAATTATAGATTTCACTCTGCTCCTTTTCCGATGCCTTAGCAATAATCGCACCCATTTGCAAAGCCGCAGCTACCAATACAGCAGTTTTATATTCTATCATTTTAAGGTACTCCGGTAAAGTTACATCATCTCTTTCCTCAAAATCTATATCATATTGCTGACCCTCACAGACCTCTAATGCGGTCTTACTAAAAAGTTTAGCCAAGTTCTTGAAAGTGTCTCCATCATAATTTTCAAATAGCTGATATGCAGTAATAAGCATTGCGTCACCAGAAAGAATGCCTGTATTAATATCCCATTTTTCATGCACAGTGGATTTTCCCCTCCTTAAAGGCGCATCATCCATTATATCATCATGAACCAAAGAGAAATTATGAAACGTCTCTACAGCTAAAGCAGCATCTAACGCAACCTTATAATCAGCTTCAAATATTTCAGCGGATAATAATGTGAGTACGGGTCGTAAGCGTTTACCTCCTAATCCTAAAATATAGGAAATAGGACTATATAGGTTCTTTGGCTCTTTTTTAATTGCCTTTTGCTCTAAAAACGATATAAACTCTGATCGGTAAAATTCTATGGAATGCATTCAAGGAAATTTTTTCAAAAATAAGACCATTTAAATAAAGAATATGCTTTTATAGGATTTTGTAAAAAATAACCAATAAAAAATACATCGCATTCACATCAATTAGCGGAATGGACAAACAAGAACAATAAAATATAACTCACCAAAAAAAGAAAAGCTAAACTATAATAACGGTATGTTAAAAAATTGTAAAACTTTGGAAACTTTTAATGTTTTTAAAGTTTCCAACTTATCTTTGACGCTTCTATGAAAGAAAAAATTTTAGACAAAGCCACAAACATGTTCTTGACTTTAGGGTTCAAGAGTGTTACTATGGACGATCTTGCCCATGAAATGGGAATATCTAAAAAAACCATTTACACCCATTATGCAAATAAAACTGCATTAGTTCAAGAATGTACCGGCAATCTTTTTTGTGAAATATCCGAAGGTATAAATCAAATTTGCTCGCTGCACAAAGATCCTATCGAAGAGCTTTACGACATTAAAAAGTTTGTAATGATTCATCTAAAGGGAGAAAAGTCTTCCCCGCAATATCAGCTCCAAAAGTATTATCCAAAAATTCATAATACACTAAAAGCTAAACAGTTTGGAGTAATGCAAGCGTGTGTGGTAAATAATATAAAGAGGGGTATCGATTACGGGATATACAGAGAAAATTTAAATATTGAATTTATCTCCCGGATATATTTTTCTGGTATAACCAGTATTAAGGACTATCAATTATTTCCAGAAGAACAGTTTCCATCCAACGCCTTAATGGACTATTATCTAGAATACCATTTAAGAGGAATTGTTACGCCTAAAGGAAGAAAAGTTTTAAATGAAATTATAAATTCAAATCATGAATAAATGAAAAACCTATTTATAACAACCATGGCTTTGCTTACAACTGTACTTTCAGTTGCCCAAGACCCTCCTGAAAAAACGTACAGTTTTACATTGGAAGAAGCTATTGCATTTGCTTTAGAAAACAATTACAGTGCAATTAATGCAGATAGAGACCTTACGGATGCCCGAAAACAAAAATGGGAAACTATTGCAGACGGACTTCCGCAAATTAACGGATCGGTAAGCTATCAAAATCAATTAAAGCAACCTGTAACCGTAATTCCCGCAGAATTTTTTGGTGGCGAACCCGGAACATATACAGATGTAATCTTTAGTCAAGCTCAGTCTGCTACGGCAACTGCCACTTTAACCCAAAAGATTTTTGATGGCTCATATATAGTTGGTGTACAGGCAACAAAGGCATTTTTGAGTTATAGTGTCAATAATGAAGAGAAAATGGACCAGGAGGTTAGAAAATCTGTGGTTGAAGCATATGGTAATGTGCTGCTAGCTCAAGAAAGTGTGGCCATTCTAGAAAAGAATAAGGCCGTATTGGATAAAAATCTTTTTGAGACCAGTAAACTATATGAAAACGGACTTGGTGACGAAGAAAGTGTTGAGCAGTTACAAATTACGCTATCATCTGTAGAAAGCCAATTGAAGAATACCATTAGACTTGAAAATATAACTCGCCAAATGCTAAACCTTGTAATGGGTATTGCTATTGATGCTCCTACTAAATTGGAAGAGAATCTAGATAATCTTACCACAACTCAAATTGACTTTGGCCTAATGGAAGTAGATTTTGATATGGCTAACAATGTAGATTATAAATTGGCCATGAATCTTACTGAACAAAGGTATTATGAGTGGAAGCTGGCAAGAAGTAGAGCCCTACCAACCTTAAATACCTTTCTTAATTATGGTACTGCTGCTTACTCAAATGATTTTAGTTTTTTTAAAGGTGAGCAAGACTGGTTTGACTCTTCAATATTAGGCGTTGACCTTACTATTCCTTTGTTTAGTTCCGGTAAACGTTCTGCAAGTACTGCAAGAGCCAAAATTGCCATGGAAAAAGCCAAAACCCAACTTTCCGAAGCGGAAGAATCTATAAGGCTTCAACTAGAATCTGCTAAAAGCGATTATATCCTTGCCATAGAGGAATATGAAACAGCAAAGCAAAATTTAGATTTGGCGGAACGTATCGAAAACAAAAACCAAATTAAATATTCTGAAGGTATTGCCAGCAGCTTTGAGCTTCGCCAGGCACAAACCCAGCTCTATGATGCACAACAAGGCTACCTGCAATCTATGGTAGAAGTCATCAACAAAAAAACCGATTTAGAGGTCATTATAAACGAACCCAATTCTAATCTTAAGTAATTAAGATAAATAACATAACAAACTTATTACGATGAAAAAAATACTATTCTTAGCAACTACCGCCCTACTTTTTTCCGCTTGTGGTGGGAAGGACGCATCTGTTAATGACGTCATTGCGCAGGGAGATTTAGAGAGTATCCGAGCTAAAAAAAGTGAACTTTCCGAACAACAGAAATCTATTGAAGACGAACTTCAAAAACTTGATTCTGTAATTAGCACCATGAGTCGCGATGAAAAGTTGCCTCTAGTAACTACCGTAACTGCTAAAGCGGCAAAATTCGATCATTTCTTAGAGCTTCAAGGAAATGTCAAAACTAAACAAAACGTTCTTGTATATCCTGAAATGTCCGGTACTTTACAACGTGTTTATGTTAAAGACGGACAAAGAGTAAGTGCAGGTCAACTATTGGCAACAATAGATGATGGCGGTATGAGCAGTCAATTATCTCAACTAAAAACTCAGGCCGAGCTTAGCAAAACTACTTTTGAGCGTAGAAAACGTTTGTGGGAACAAAAAATAGGTTCTGAGATAGAGTATTTGTCAGCGAAAACCAATTACGAAGCTGCCGAAGATGCCATCAAACAAGCACAGAGTCAATTAGGAAAATCCACTATTAGAGCACCCTTTTCAGGAATTATAGATGATGTTATCAAGGATCAAGGCACAGTAGTTTCTCCAGGTCCAGACTCTGAGGTTTTTCGTATTGTAAACCTTTCTGATATGTATATTGAGGTAGATGTTCCGGAAACCTATTTAGATGGTATTAAAGTTGGAAAAGAAGCCAAAGTATACTTTCCTGTTTTAGGCGATACAATAGTTACAAAAGTTAGACAGACCGGTAATTTCATCAATCCTAGCAATAGAGCCTTTACCATTGAAATTCCCGTTCCAAACAAAAAAGGAAATATAAAACCCAACCTTACGGCAAAGGTGAATATAAATGATTATACAAGTGAGAATGCCATTGTTATTCCACAAAGTATCATATCGGAAAATGCTGAAGGAGACCAATACGTTTTTATTGCCGAATTAGATGGTAGTGAGAATGAAGCGATTTTGAAAAAGAGTATTATTCAGACCGGTAAAACACAAGGAAGTCAAATTGAAGTTTTATCAGGGATAAGTGATGGAGACTATATTATTGAAGAAGGTGCCAGAAGTGTTAAAAATGGCCAGAAGGTTCAAATTCTAAATGACGAGACCGATGAGCAGTAAACAGCAAAAAAATGCTAGCAAAGAGTTTAGCCTTTCATCTTGGGCTATAGACAACCCTTCCGTCATTTACGTTATGATTGCCATATTCTTATGGTTAGGGCTAAAATCATATTTTGCGATGCCTCGCGAGGATTTTCCGGAAATTGTAGAGACCAAAATCTACATCAGTACCATTTACCCAGGTAACACGGCAGAAGATGTAGAAAGATTACTTACAGACCCACTTGAAGACCGTTTAAAGAACGTAAGTAACGTGGTAGAAGTAACCTCAACTTCACAGGAAGATTATTCTATCATCACGGTTGAGTTTGATGAGGAGTTATCCGTTGAACAAGCAAAACAGAAAATAAAAGACGAAGTTGATAGCGAAAAGGCCAGTGAAGATTGGCCCACTTTTAATAACGCCAAAGTTGAACCTGATGTTTTTGACCTGAACCTTTCGGAGTCGTTCCCTATTATGAACGTGAATTTTACAGGAGATTATCCTGTAGAAAAATTAAAGGAATTTGCGGAGTATTTACAAGATGAGATTGAGGACCTTCCGGAGATCAAGGAGGTAAGCATTCGTGGTGCACAAGAAAAAGAGGTAGAGATTGCAGTAGATGTCTATAAGATGATGGCTTCTAAAGTTAGCTTTCAGGACATAATTAACGCGGTAAGCAACGGTAATTCCACTATGTCTGCGGGTAACATTCTCTCCGGAGGTCAGCGGCGCACCATTCGTATTTTGGGCGAAGTGAAAGATCCAAAGGAACTGAACGATTTTGTCGTAAAGTCAGAAAATGGGGCAATCTATTTAAAAGACATTGCCCAGGTAACTTTCTCCGAAGAAGAAAAAACCACTTTTGCACGTGAATTCGGTACAAGTGTGGTTATGTTGGACATTAAAAAGCGTTCTGGGAAAAACATGATCGAAGCTACCACGAAAGTAAGGGAAATCGTTAAAAAGGAACAGGAAGCTTATTTTCCTGCTGATCTGAACATCACCATTGCCAATGATTCTTCGGGAAGAACTTTGAATCAGGTAGATGACCTTGTGAATAATATCATTTTTGGTATTATCCTAGTGGTAACGGTACTGATGTTCTTTTTAGGATTTAGAAATGCTCTTTTCGTGGGCTTTGCCATTCCTATGTCCATGTTTATGTCGTTCATGATATTGAACAACCTTGGCTATACCCTGAACACGATGATTCTTTTTGGGATGATCATGGGTCTGGGTATGATGGTAGATAACGGTATTGTTGTAGTCGAAAATGTATACCGCTTAATGAGCGAAGGTATGTCCCGTACCGAAGCTGCTAAAAAAGGTATTGGTGAAATTGCATTTCCTATCATCATCTCAACATTAACTACAGTAGCGGCATTCGTGCCTTTGGGTTTATGGCCTGGTATTTTTGGGCAGTTTATGATTTACTTCCCCATTACCTTATCTGTAGTTCTTGGTTCTTCACTTTTTGTTGCAATTTTCATGAACTCTATGTTAGTTTCCCAGTTTATGGAAATTGGCGAAAAAGAACTTACAGTAAAGCAGTTAATTAGAATCAGTACCATATTAGGTGGTTTTGGTCTATTTATCTTAATTTTTGGAGGGGCAATGAGTGGTTTAGGATCCGTAATGATTTTAACGGCCATCATGTTCTGGGTATATAAATATGCTTTGAAAAAATGGGCTATTAGCTTCCAAAATGGTGCTATGGTACGTTTTGAGAATTGGTACGAAAGACGAATCGCACACTCATTACGAGGTAAGAACGTGTATTGGTATTTTGGAATCACCTTCCTTTTATTAATTGGTGTTTTTATGGCTTTTGGAGCATCTTTGGGTAGTGGCCGTACTAAAGTTGAGTTTTTCCCGGATAACAAACCAAACGAGATTTATGCCTATATCGAATATCCTCAAGGAACAGCAATAGATAAGACCAACAAACTTACCAAAGAGATTGAAGCTAGGGTTTTTGCTGTTGCCAATCAAGATAAATATACTAATGGTGATTATAACTATTTGGTAGAATCCGCAGTCTCGCAGGTGGGAGAAGGTGCAGGGAACCCACAAACGGATGGTGGTTCTTCGGCAGAAATGCCGCACCGTGGAAAGGTAACGGTATCTATGCGAGAGTATAAATACAGGGATGGCCGCGACACTGAAGTGCTTCGTGGGGAGATACAAGAGGCACTTACCGGAATATACCCTGGTGTTGCAATCTCAGTTGAAAAAGAGGCCAACGGTCCACCGGCAGGTTACCCGATAAATATAGAACTGGAAGGTAAGGATTATACGGAGTTGATCAATACCGCTGAAGATGTTAGAAACTTTATCAACACAAAAAATGTTGCCGGTATTGAAGAATTAAAAATCGATGTAAACAAGAGCAAGCCTTCTATGCAGGTGGTTGTTGACAGAGAGAAAGCTGGTGAACTGGGTGTTTCCGTAGGTCAGGTGGGACTTCAATTAAGACGTTCGCTGTTTGGTGAAAAAGCAGGTGTATACAAGCTTGATGGTGATGATTACGACATAAATGTTCGTTTCAATGAGGATATTAGATATAACAAAAATGCCTTATTCAATCAGAACATCATTTTTAGAGATCCTTCAAATGGTCAGATAAAAGAGATTCCCGTTTCGGCAGTAGCCAAACAACGAAATTCATCTGGATTTAGCGCCATCAAACATAAGGATAAGAAAAGAGTTGTAACCATATATTCTCAGCTAAAACCTGGTTTTAGTGATGCAGGTGCCATTGTAGCGGAAATCCAAAAGGAGATGGATAATTTTAAGGGGCTTCCTGAAGATGTACAGATTGACTTTACCGGTCAGATTGAAGAACAAAATAAACAAATGCAGTTCTTGGTAGGTGCATTCTTCTCTGGATTGGGATTGATTATGTTGATTCTAATTTTCCAATTTGGAGGTATCTCCAAACCACTTATCATTATGATTGCTATCTTTTTGAGCTTCATTGGTGTGTTTGGCGGATTGATTGCTACTGGATGGTCTTTTGTTATTATGATGACCATGATGGGTATTATTTCGCTCGCAGGTATTGTTGTGAACAATGGGGTGGTCCTCCTAGATTATACCCAAATACTTATTGATCGAAAGAAAGTAGAATTGGGTCTTAACGATAAAGATTTAATTTCTTTAGAAGAGGTAACTGAAATCATTACAAAAGGTGGCAAGGCAAGATTACGTCCCGTAATTCTAACTGCTATTACCACCGTTTTAGGTTTAATTCCGTTAGCAATAGGTCTTAATATTGATTTCTTCTCATTGTTCTCTGAATTTGATCCAAAAATCTATATGGGCGGTGACAATGTTGTTTTCTGGGGGCCATTAGCATGGACGGTTATTTTTGGATTGATAGTAGCAACCTTCCTAACATTAATTATTGTACCGGTGTTGTTCAATATTACCTACAGAATAAAAATTGCAGTATGGGGAAGAAAAAAGGAACGACCAGGAACAATAGAAAAAAGCTTAGAACCTACTGTTTAAAATGTGGTTTTATTCCATGGAAAAACCCCGCCAATTGGCGGGGTTTTTGTTTATTCAAATTTGTAAATCTTTTAAAGTTTAAAGGTAACTCCTGCGTTAATTACTGTACCATTAAATCCAAATTGATTTACTTCCCAAGGATATTTAAATCTACCTCCTAAATCAGTAACAAAGTCACCTTTAGTATCAATTTCATCCGGATATACGTTGAACAAATTATTAATAGAAAGTGATGCTGAAATTTTTTCGCTGAAATCGTACCCAACTATCAAATCTGTAATGACCTTACCTCCAAAAGTTTGATCAAAAGCAGCATCATCAGTAGGTAAAGGGCCATTTCCTAAATCTGCTCCGTTAAGCCCGTTGCTAGAATGGCTCCAACTAACCTCTCCAAAATATGTATTATTCAGAGCCACATTAAATTTGCCGATATTATAGTCAAGACCAAGTAAGACTTTACTTTTAGGCCTCGCCGATGTTATCCTTGATTGCTCTTTTCTATTAAAAATAATATAATCATTTGCAGCCAATAAAGGTGGTGTATCAATTTGCCCTTCTATTTTTGTTTCATTAAAGTTGGCGGCCAAAGTAGCGGAAAGTACACCACTGCCTATTTTTATATTTCGATAGTTCAAAACAATGTCCACACCAGAGGTATTTGTATTAACCGCATTCACAAAGAATTTGAGACTTGTAATACTGTTATCATCAAGAATCTGTTCTATTGGATTTGTTGTGGTATCATCTCCATCATTACCGATTTCTCCAGTAAAAAGTACTCGGTCATCTACTCTAACATTATAGAAATCCAAGGAGGCAGTAAAATTATTGATTAGTTCAAATGTTAAACCCGCAGAAATATTGTTTGAAGTTTCAGCAGTCAATTGTGGCACGCCCAATCCTTCTCTAATTACGGGATCAACATTGTTAAATGTACCTTGATTGGAAATAGTTCCTCCAGATACTAATGTTTGAATATTACTTAAGTAAATCTGATGTAAAGAAGGTGCTCTAAAACCTGTACTATACGAAGCTCTTAACGCCCCTTTTTCTCCCAAAGAATATCTTCCGTTCACCTTCCAAGAAACGTTATCTCCAAAATCACTGAAATCTTCATATCTGATTGCACCACCAATCAAAAATTGTTCCGTTGGCTCCCACTCTAAATCTCCATACACACCATAATTACTTCTTTTGGCAATAATGGCGTTTGCAGGCTGCAAACCAGGAAAGGATTGTGCTCCACCTCCAAAATATGATGCAGGCTCACCAGCTTCCGCCGTGAAACGTTCCTCTTTAACTTCTGCTCCAAAAGCAATACTCACTTGACCTAGAATACGAGAAAAATCTAAATTAGCAAGTGTATTGCTAAACGAATATGCACCTACATCAAATGAAGTTGGGCTATTTGCTCCTAAATCAACATTAAGGCTGTTGTTAACTTCATAGTCAATAGCATTTCTACCATATGTACCGCTCAAATCGACATTAAAACCTAAAACCTCTCCTTTCACCCCTACTGTAGCATTATTATCTCGAACGTCTGTTTCAAAAGTTGGTTGAAAACCTTGATATTCTGAACCAGCTTCATGAAGCAAATTAAATGGATCAGCTATCCAATAAGGAGGTCTGTACAAGGCAAAACTCTTTCCTTTTCTATACGTGAATCCTCCAAATGTATAAAACTCACCTTTCCCATTCTTGAATGGCACCCCTGCGTTAATAAAGATATCCGCTTTGTTTAATTTAGGTTGACCAACAGTCATACCTAAATCTGAGTTAGCAGATAACCAAGAAGACCATGTGGGGTCATCTGCCGCAACTCCAAAAAGAACATCATCCCCTGGAGTACCAGCTCTGTTCGTTTCTTCTTGCTGATAATAACCTACTGTCAAATTTAAGTACCCACCATTATCACCAAGATTAATAGAGGTATTAACATCTGCACCAAGCTTAAATCCATCTCCTTCAGATGTAATACCAGATGTAACATTAACAGTAGTATACTCAACATTCTTATTCAAAACCATATTAATAACACCCGCAATTGCATCCGAACCATATTGAGCAGAAGCACCATCCCTCAAAACCTCTATTCTAGAAATTGCGGCGGCAGGTATACTCTTAAGGTCCACACCCACCTCACCTTTACCAGGTGTATCATTGATATAAACCAAAGCACTTTGGTTCTTTCTTTTGCCATTAACCAAGACCAAAGTTCTACTTGGCCCCAAGCCTCTCAAATCCGCAGGGTCAAAATGAGCTGTAGCATCCGAAACGGTTTGTGTAGTTGAATTAAACGAAGGTACTTTATACGTTAACATTTTATCAATGGTAGGCTGCCCAGTATTACGTAATTCAGACACCCCAATATTGTCAATTGGAACAGGGGAGTCTAACATTGTTCTAGGCTTCGATCTGTTACCCACTAAAATAACTTCATCAAGTGCAACTCCTTCTTGTAAAATTACATTTACTTCTCCTGCCTCAGCAAATTTTACCTCTTTAGTGTTGAATCCTATTGAAGAGAAAACTAAAACCCCAGGAAAACTATCAATTGCAATTTTGTAATTTCCATCAAAATCGCTTGTGGTTCCGTTCATGGTTCCTTTGGAAACGACGTTAACACCAGGAAGAGGCTCCCCATTTTGGTCGATAATAGTTCCTGTAATAGTTTCCTGGGCCAATATCGTTATCGGCAGTATTAAAAGTGCAAGGAAATATAACTTTTTAAGTAAAGCTTTCTTCATTTTATATGTTTTGAATTAATCATTTTCCTACCAAGTTAATCAAGAATTACTGCAAAACTAAAATATCTGTTAAATTTTAGCGTTTCCAAGGACAATTAATTATGATATGATCAACTAAAACGATTGGCATATTTTTTTAGATGATACCATCATAACTTCTTACATTTGCTCTTTAAACCTATCTAATAATGTACAGAAGCCATACTTGCGGAGAATTACGAGAATCGCATATTGAAACCAAAGTAACCCTATCCGGATGGGTACAAAAAACTCGTGATAAAGGTTTTGTGGTCTGGGTAGACCTTCGTGATCGTTATGGCATTACGCAGTTGGTTTTCGATGAAGATCGTACCTCTTCAAAATTATTGGAGCAAGCAAGGCATTTAGGTAGGGAATTCGTTGTTCAGGTAACCGGTGAGGTCATTGAAAGATCTTCGAAAAATCCAAATCTTGCTACTGGTAATATTGAAGTTTTGGTAGATGAGGTAGTTATTCTAAACGAATCTAAAACACCTCCCTTTACCATAGAAAATGAAACTGACGGCGGTGAAGACCTACGGATGAAATATCGCTATTTGGATATTCGCAGGAATCCTGTTAAAAACAATCTTGTTTTTAGAAGTAAGGTGGCTATGGAAGTACGAAAGTACCTTAGTGACCAGAGTTTTATTGAAGTTGAAACACCATATTTAATAAAATCCACGCCGGAAGGAGCTCGGGACTTTGTTGTGCCTAGTCGTATGAACGAAGGGCAGTTTTACGCCTTGCCTCAATCTCCTCAAACTTTTAAGCAATTACTTATGGTGGGAGGTATGGATAAATACTTTCAGATTGTAAAGTGTTTTCGTGATGAAGACCTCCGAGCCGATAGACAACCAGAATTCACGCAGATTGATTGCGAGATGGCATTTGTAGAACAAGAAGATATTCTTGATGAATTTGAAGGGCTTACCAAACATCTGCTGAAAGAAATTAAAGGATTTGAAATATCTGCCTTTCCAAGAATTACCTATGATGATGCTATGCGCATCTACGGTAATGATAAACCGGACATTCGTTTTGGGATGGAATTTGGCGAGCTAAACACCGTAGCACAACATAAAGAATTTGGGGTATTCAATTCCGCGGAATTGGTGGTTGGGATTGCGGTACCCGGTGCTGCAAATTATACGCGTAAAGAATTAGATGCCTTGGTAAATTGGGTGAAAAGACCACAAATTGGTGCCCAAGGAATGGTATATGCAAAGTATAATGAAGATGGAAGTTTCAAATCTACCGTAGATAAGTTTTACGATCAAGAAGATTTGTCCAAATGGGCTGAAACTACCGGAGCAAAACCTGGTGATCTTATCTGTGTTCTTTCTGGGGATGCCAACAAGACCAGAGCTCAATTGAGTGCTCTTAGAATGGAACTGGCTGAAAGATTAGGTTTAAGAAATCCTGAGGAGTTCGCACCGTTGTGGGTTATTGATTTTCCTCTATTGGAACTTGATGAAGAAACTGGTAATTACCACGCCATGCACCACCCATTTACTTCCCCAAAACCTGGACAGTTAGAATTGCTAGAAACCGACCCAAGTGCGGTACGTGCCAATGCCTATGATTTGGTACTGAACGGTAATGAAATAGGAGGCGGCTCTATTCGTATTCACGATAGAGACGTACAAAGCACAATGTTAAAACACCTAGGCTTTACGCCAGAAGAAGCACAGGCTCAATTCGGTTTTCTTATGGATGCCTTTCAATATGGAGCTCCGCCACATGGAGGTATTGCTTTCGGATTAGATCGATTGGTATCTATTCTTGGGGGTCAGGAAACGATTAGAGATTTTATCGCTTTTCCAAAAAACAACAGCGGACGTGATGTTATGATTGATGCTCCCGCAGCAATTGACCAAGAACAGCTTCGCGAACTAAATCTAAAGCTAGATATAAAAGGATAGCAAAGAAATCCCACCTTGGAGTGGGATTTTTTTATACTTTTAGATAGCAAATCTGTTTAATGCCAACCAAACTACAAAGACTATCTACTAAATTTTTAAAGTGGCGATATAAAAATATCTCCAATAAGACTTTTACGCAAATCATGAGCGTATTGGTAGGGCTTTTAGCAGGGCTGGCATCCGTTACACTAAAAAACATTGTTTACTTTATTGAGGTGTCTCTTGAAAAGGGGATTTTCATTTCAAACAACGGGCTCTATTTTATACTACCCATAATAGGCCTGACGCTTGTTTATCTTTACGTAAAATACATTCATAAAGAACCACTTCAACACGCGGTTTCTTCTATTCTTTTTTCACTTTCTAAAAAGAAAGGGGTAATTAAACCAAATCATATTTATACCCAATTGATCGCCGCTCCCTTAACTATCGGTTTTGGTGGATCTACGGGTCTCTTGGGCCCTGCAGTTGCTTCGGGAGCTGCCATAAGTTCAAATATTGGACGGTTTTTTCACATTAACGCAAAAACCCGATCATTATTGATTGCTTGTGCTTCGGCCGGTGCCATTGCCTCTATATTTCAATCACCCATTGCGGCTATCATTTTTGCAGTGGAAGTTTTTAGTTTGGATTTCACCATGCTCTCTATGCTTCCCCTATTATTGGCTTCTATCTCTGGGGTTTTGACCTCTTACTTCTTTTTAGGTAACGAGGTGCTTTTTAATTTTACCTTAACTCAGAATTTTGAGATAAAGGACACTATATTTTATATCATTTTAGGTGTAGGAACAGCTTTCGCTTCCATCTATTTTACACGAATGTATTTTCGTATTCAAAAGCTATTTGCCAGGTTAAAAACCCCAAAATACAAACTCCTAGTTGGCGGATTGGCCATAGGCATAATGTTGTATTTCATTCCGCCGTTATACGGAGAGGGTTTTAGCTTTATTAACGACCTACTTCACGGTGACCATATTAAAGCTTTGGGCAAAACTCCTTTTGATGATTACACTCAAAATATCTGGGTTGTTATAGCTCTTTTGTTCGGAATAACCATTTTTAAAGCGGTAGCAATGACCACGACATTGGCAGCTGGTGGTGCTGGTGGAATATTTATCCCAACCATGGTAATGGGTAGTGCACTTGGCAATGTAATGGCAAAAATCGTGAACCACTCAGGCTTAGGTTTTGCCGTTTCCGAAAGTAATTTCACGTTAATTGGCATGGCAGGTCTCATTGCCGGTGTATTACACGCGCCTTTAACCGCAATATTTTTAATTGCTGAAATTACAGGTGGTTACGAGTTATTTGTTCCCTTAATGATTACCTCATCCATATCTTATCTTATAACCAAAAACGCAGTTGATTACACTATATACACAAGAGAGCTGGCCCAAAGCGGAGACCTACTGACCCACAATAAAGACCAATCGGTATTGACACTTATGGAACTGGACGATGTTATTGAAAAAGACTTTAAAACTGTAAATCCTGATATGACACTGGGAGACATGCTTCACAAGTCCGTTGCAAAATCAGCTAGAAATATTTTCCCTGTAGTTGATAAAAACCAATCTTTAGTAGGTATTGTTTTATTAGATGATATAAGAGAATTTATGTTTGACACCTCTCTTTATGAAACCACCAAAGTAGAGACCTTTATGCACAATGCTCCCGAACATATCTTTCATGGAAAAGACAGTATGCAAAAAGTAATGGAAAAGTTTCAGAACAGCGGGGCATGGAACCTACCGGTTATTAAAAATGGCAGATACATAGGCTTTGTATCAAAATCCAAACTCTTGACCGCCTATAGGCGAGAACTCATTAATTTTACAAGATAAGGTCTTAAAAGGTTTTGTAATTTTACCGCTACTATGAAATACCTTGTTTCTTTAATCACTTTGGGTTGTTTTGCTGCTATCATCTATGGCTTCAGTATTCAAGAAGAAAATTTGCCTTTGAGCCATAAATTTATTGGTTCTGGTACCCTTGGACTTTTCCTTGTGGCCATGCCTTTATTTCTCTTCACATATAGTAAAGGAAAGAAAATGAAAGACTATATGCTTACTGAGGAGAACATAAAAAAAATGAGAGGTAATGAAACCGAAAAGACTGATAATCAACAATCTTAATCATAAAAATTACTTCATTTTAACTTTGCCTAATCAAAAAATTTATAATTTAGTTGTAAACTATTATCAACTAATTTCAATTAATCATGACTGGCACAGTAAAATTTTTCAATGAATCCAAAGGATATGGATTCATAACTAACGATGAAACCGGAAAAGACATTTTTGTACACGCTACTGCATTAAACGGTACGGCTCTAAATGAAGGTGAGAAAGTAGAATATGAGGAAGAGGAAGGCCGGAAAGGCATTGTAGCCGCGCAAGTACTAGTTGTAGGCTAGTATAAAAGCTACCAACAACGCTAACCCTAGCTTCGGTTGGGGTTTTTTATGCTCCAAAAGCAGATGTTATTTGTTTTTCCTTCTTTCGTTAAAAAAACGTTTCAACAAATCACTGGCTTCATTTTCCATTAGTCCACCTACCATTTCCGTCTTTGGATGCAATTTTGTTCCCATAACGCCACAACCCCTTTGAGGATCCTTGGCTGCATAAACTATTTTTGAAATTTGACTCCAATAAAGTGCTCCAGCACACATTTGACAGGGCTCTAGAGTAGCATAGAGTGTACAGTTCTGTAGATATTTACCTCCCAGAAAATTTGCAGCAGCGGTTATAGCCTGCATTTCCGCATGAGCGGTAACATCATTTAATTGCTCCGTAAGATTATGGGCACGTGCTATAACCCGGCCCTGTATAACAATAACCGCTCCTATAGGTACCTCACCCTTTTCATAAGCGGCTTCAGCTTCCTGAAGTGCTTTCTTCATATAATACGCATCATCAAAAGGCTCTATCATAACCAGGGTTTAACACAAATTTATGCCATACTTTTCGAAAGATCCGCATAACTTGCCCATATTAAAATTTTCCACCAACCAAAAGCTGTCCTAATTGACTTCGCAAATATTCAACACTGAATTAAAAAGAATTGTCTCTACACAGCTAAACGCTTATTTTTACATTTTACATCTTTAATTTGAAATCAGTTCTAAAGCATATTACCTATCCTGAGGATTTACGCAAATTGGTAAAAGAGGAACTTTATCAACTTGCTCAAGAGTTAAGGGATTTTATTATTGATATTGTTGCAACCAAAGAAGGCCACTTAGGAGCTAGCCTTGGCGTTGTAGAACTGACTATTGCCCTGCATTATGTTTTTAACACGCCTACGGACAAACTTATTTGGGATGTGGGCCATCAAGCCTACGGACATAAAATATTAACGGGAAGAAAAGAGATTTTTGATACCAACCGGCAATTAGGTGGCATAAGCGGATTTCCAAAACGAAGCGAAAGCATATATGATTCCTTTGGCACAGGACATAGCTCTACTTCAATTTCTGCTATTTTGGGTATGGCTATGGCCGCTCAGTTGAACAATGAGAACGATAGACAGCATATTGCGGTAATTGGTGATGCCTCCATTGCCAGTGGCATGGCTTTTGAGGCCTTAAATCATCTTGGCTCTACCAATTCCAATGTATTGATTATACTTAATGACAACGCTATTGGTATTGACCCAAGTGTTGGAGCTTTAAAAAAATACTTGACCAATGTAAAAAAAGGAACGGCAAAAGATGAGAATATATTTGAGTGTCTCAACTTACACTATACAGGCCCATTAGATGGCCATGACCTTGATACATTGATCAGCGAACTAAATCATTTAAAATTGGTAGCCGGACCAAAATTGTTGCATGTTATAACCACTAAGGGAAAAGGGTTAAAGAAAGCCGAAGAAAACCAAGTTACCTATCACGCCCCTGGTAAATTTGACAAACGCACCGGTGAGCTTCATAAAAAACCAGCAGTAGCCAACCAACCTGCAAAATACCAAGATGTTTTTGGACATACACTAGTAGAATTAGCCCGCAAAAACAAAAATATTGTTGGTATAACTCCCGCAATGCCCACGGGCAGTTCGCTAAAATATATGATGGAGGAAATACCGGACAGAGCCTTTGATGTTGGCATTGCAGAACAGCACGCCGTAACCTTGGCCGCTGGTATGGCTACGGAAGGCTTAGTTCCTTATTGCACAATTTACTCCACTTTTCTTCAACGCGCATATGACCAAGTCATACATGACGTAGCTATTCAGAATTTGCCTGTTGTTTTTTGTTTAGATCGGGCCGGTCTTGTTGGTCAAGATGGTGCCACTCATCATGGGATATATGATATTGCTTATTTAAGATGCATTCCTAACTTGACTATTTTTGCACCAATGAGCGAAACGGAACTTAGGAATATGATGTACACGGCCCAATTGGCCTTAAACCATCCCATCGCTATTCGATATCCCAGGGGGCGAGGAGTTCAAAAAACATGGAAAAATTCCTTTGAAAAAATTGAAATAGGTAAAGCAAGAACTTTAAGAACAGGTTCTGAACTTGCTTTATTAACTATAGGTCATATCGGAAATATAGTTGCGGATATTATACTTGAAATTGACAAAAAAAACAAAATAGGTCATTATGATATGCGCTTTGTAAAACCCTTGGACAAAAATCTTCTTTGCACTATTTTAAAACGGTACAAGCACATAATTACTATTGAAGATGGAAGTAAAATGGGCGGCTTTGGGTCTGCAATCCTAGAACTAGCCAATGAACTAGGCTATTCTAAAAAAATACATATTTTAGGAGTTGACGATGTTTTTATCGAACATGGCACCGTTGAACAGTTACATGTCCAAGCTAAAATTGACCCAATGAGAATAAAAGAACAAATTAAAACGCTACTTAATGAATAACTACCCAAACCAAACATGCTTATTTATTCTTTTTTTTAGCATCTGCCTTTCTTCTTTTGGGCAAAATCAAGATTCATTGCCACCGGGGAGGGAAATGGAAATTGATACTATGGTAATAGATACTACTGTTGTAGATACCGTAGTCATTAGGAAAACTCAAGAAAAGATAAAATTTGTACCACGTAGTGTAGATTTAATGAACCCCGTCATTTCTTTTAACCGGACCAATGCCCTAGATGAAAAACCTAACAGATTTAGAGTACCTTCCTTTTGGACTAACGTTAATAAACTAGGAGCTAATTTTAGTGAAGTAGCTTTTGTGAATTGGAATGCGGGTGGTAATAACTCTATCTCAGCTCTAGGGAACGCTCGCTTTGAGAGAAATTATAAGTTTAGATATATCCAATGGGATAACTATATGGAGATGCGATATGGACTTAATGTTCAAGATGAACAGAAATTGAGAAAAACCGATGATGCCATTCGGTTTAGTTCTACTTTTGGTTTACAAAGAGACACTATTAGCAACTGGTATTATTCGGCGAAAGCCAACTTCAACACCCAATTTTCCAACGGTTATAAATATCCGGATAGGTCATCACCTATTTCAAGATTTATGGCTCCTGGATATTCATTTTTAGGTGCCGGTACATCTTACATTACCAAAGATCAAAAATTTAACCTCTATATTTCTCCAATAACGCAAAAGGCAACTTTTGTTTTAGACGAGGAGTTAGCCAATAAAGGGGCTTTTGGTGTAAAAAAAGCCGTGTTGGATGCCGATGGAAATATACTTGAAAAAGGAGAACAAATATTTCTTGAATTTGGTTTTCTGGTCACTAATCAGTACCAAAAAGAGATTTACAAGAATATGATTTTAAAGCATCGGTTAAGCCTATATACGGATTACCTCCAGAAGTTTGGAAATATAGATGTGGACTGGGAGCTTAATTTTGATTTAAAAGTAAACAAATATGTAATTACCACCATAGGAACACATATTATCTACGATGATGACATTCTTTTTGACGAACAAAAAGATGCCAATGGTATTGTTGTGGATGCGGGAAACCCACGCATTCAATTTAAACAATTATTAGGGGTTGGTGTTTCCTATGCCTTCTAAAGTTGTTTCCCCATTATTTTGTTATGAATGTGCACTGCCGCACTATCCGAAAGGCTAGCTACGTAACAACATGTATTTAAAAGAATGTGATACACAGAATCTTCTGTATTTCTATAAAATTCCGGTAGCGTCTTTAGCATTAATGCATCGTAATTAGAGGCTATGTTCTCCTTCTTACGAATTAGTGCATTGGTATATACCTCTAGTATATCTGATATAATCTTATACCCAGCTATTTCTTTCTCGATTACTTCTTGAGACCTGTATATTTTCTCAACACTAATAGAGATAATATCTTCAATTTGCGCCTTAAACACACTTTGATACAATAAAGCAGTATTAAAAGTACCACTCAGTATTTTATCTTCATTCTCAATAAATACCGCAATTGCATCGCTTATCAAGGTGTTGATGGCAAGGGCGCGCAAATAACTCAACCTATCTTCCTTAAATTTCAGAGAATTATACTTTTTGGTATTTATGGTGTTTTTAACTAATTTTATTAAATACTCCAACGCATAGTCTTCTGAAATAAGACCAAGGTTAATACCATCTTCAAAATCAATTATAGTGTAACAGATATCATCTGCAGCTTCTACTAAAAAGGTTAAGGGGTGCCTAGCGAAAGAAATATCCTTTCCCTGCCTAGTTTGTAGAAGACCCAAATCTTTTGCCACTTCTTGGAAAGCTTCTTTTTCAGGCTGAAAAAAACCGAATTTCTTATCAGCTATATGTTTTGAAGCTTTTTTAGGCAGCGATTCTTTAGGGTATTTCATAAAAGCCCCAAGAGTTGCATAACTCAATCGCAAACCTCCAATAACACCCTCCCTAGATTGTGATAATAATCTAAAACCATTGGCATTTCCTTCAAAATCTATTATATCCTGATACTCCTTTTCAGTTAAAACCGATGCATATTTTCTTCCATTTCCCGTGATAAAATATTCACCTATGGCCTTTTCGCCGCTATGCCCAAAAGGAGGGTTACCAATATCATGGGCTAATGCCGCAGCAGCCACAATGGCTCCAAAATCATTAAATCTATAACCGTAAATCTCACTTAAAAAAGGATGTTTTTCAAGAATCTTTTTACCTGCAATACGCCCTAAACTCCTACCTACAACCGAAACTTCCAAACTATGCGTTAAACGAGTATGAACAAAATCTGTTTTTGATAAGGGAATAACCTGCGTTTTATCCTGTAAACTTCTGAATGCACTAGAGAATATGATTCGGTCATAATCTACTTCAAAACCCAACCTTGTCTCATCCTGTTCTTTACGTAATCTTTTATGCGTATCACCTTGACGCTTAAGAGACAATAAATTTTCCCAGTTCATAACAACTTTTTAAGTCACGCAAGTTACATTTTTTCAATTTCAATACCTTTTTGTATACAAAAGAACGCACCGTTATTTAACCTTAAGAATATCAACAATTAAACTTCAGGTAACCCTAACTTAACATACTGGGGTTTTCTTTGCAAAGAAAATAAGAACCAATGAAAAAGACGTTATTCTTTCTTGCCTTTGTATGTACACTAAGCCTTTTTGCTCAAGAAGAAGGAGCTATTAAAGGAACTGTTTATGACATGGAAATGAACAATGAACCTTTGTTGTTTGCTGATGTGCAGATTAAGGATACAAAATTTAAGACTCAGACCAATTTTCGTGGCAACTTTGAAATATCAAATATTGAACCGGGTAATTATATTTTAAAAATTACTTTTTTGGGTTATGAAGCGCATGAAATTCCTGTTCAGGTAACCGCTTCCAATACTTTGCAGATAACTCAAGGTTTACAAGCTAAAACTCTAAGTCTTCCCGAAATGACATTTGCAGATGAGAACACATTGCAAAATCCTGAAACAGCACTTACTAGCTTAGACAAGTAGTTTCAGTCAAGATATCATAAAAACAAAAAGGGAGTTTTCACAATGTGAAAACTCCCTTTTTCAATACAATAGATTTGTTAGTCCTTTGAGACCACTGCAGATTTCTTCTCCTTATTAATAACATTAGCAATAACATTATTATCAAATTCCACTTCCTTTACAGCACCGTCGTTATAGAAAAACCATTTTCCGGTTCTAACACCTTTATTGTAATTTCCTTTAGATACTTTTTCTCCCATTTCATCAAAGCTGATCCACTGACCGTGTAATTTTCCAGCTAAATCAAAAGTTCCTTTTTGACTTACCTCTCCATTATCATGGAAATATGTAGCCTCTACTAAATTAGTGTCCTTGTTTAATTTAACTTCTTTTTCCTTCTGGGCATACCCAACTGTCATAGTTAATGCAAGGGCGAAAAGTATAATTGAATTTTTCATGTCGTTGATTTTAAAATGATTCTGTGCCTGTTTACTCAATCAAAGATAAATAAATTTACGTTAAAAACACTATTGCTTAACATTAAATTTACATTGAAAACGATATAACTATCAAAATATTGCTCAAACCACACAAATATTTCCAAAAAAAGCTGACAACACATTCTTTTAAATGCCCTGAATAGCCTAAATTACCTCCATAATTTTACTAAAACTCTTAATACCCCAAACATTGAGGACTTGATAACCCTTATGCGGTACCATAAATTAAATTGTAGATATCCAGCTAATAGCAGGCCCTACTTCATAACCTTAGTTTAACGTAATTAATAAATTATAATACCATTTTTGTGCACATTTTATTTTTGATGGGCGAGAACCTTTACCTTTTTATGATTATTGCACTGGCCGTGCTTGCCATAACTGACTTGGTCGTTGGTGTAAGTAATGATGCTGTGAACTTTTTGAACTCTGCAATTGGCTCAAAAGCCGTATCATTTAGAACGGTAATGATTGTTGCTAGCGTTGGTATAGCCTTTGGAGCGATTTCCTCTAGCGGAATGATGGAGGTGGCCAGAAAAGGTATATTTAATCCTGAACAATTCGTATTTGCCGAAATCATGATTATTTTCATGGCGGTGATGATAACGGATATTCTATTGTTAGATTTCTTCAATACGTTAGGAATGCCCACATCCACGACCGTTTCTATAGTCTTTGAGCTTTTAGGGGCGGCAGTAGCCATTTCCTTGGTGAAAATAGCAGGTAACGATGGTGGTGTATCCGATTTGTGGACGTACATTAATACGGATAAAGCAACAGAGATTATCTTAGGTATTCTACTATCAGTTGTAATTGCTTTTAGTGTAGGTGCCTTAGTACAGTTCGTTTCTCGTTTACTTATTTCCTTTAAATTTGAAAATAAACCAAAATGGGTAGGTGCTATTTTTGGTGGATTCGCCCTTACTTCTATCATTTACTTTATCCTAGTAAAAGGTCTTAAAAGTGCTTCTGTCTTTAGCCCTGAGATTCTTGATATGATCGCTAACAAACAAGCCTTGTTTATTCTTAGCAATTTTGTGGTATGGACATTATTTTCCTGGTTAGTTTCTACTTTAACAAAAATCAATATATACACCTTGATTATCGTAGTAGGTACATTTGCTCTCGCTATGGCCTTTGCCGGAAATGACCTTGTAAACTTTATTGGTGTACCATTAGCCGCTATGGAATCTTACACTACTTGGAGCTCTTCTGGTATTGATGCGGATAAATATACAATGGAGGGTCTTGCCTCTGCAGTACAAACACCCCAATACTTATTACTGTTGTCAGGCATGATAATGGTAGTGACCTTATGGTTTTCATCTAAAGCAAAAAATGTAGTTAAAACCAGTGTAGATTTATCTAGACAAGATGAAGGTGATGAGCGTTTTCAGCCTAATTTTCTGTCTAGACAGATTGTAAAATTTACAATTACGGCTTCCGAAAGTATATCTGCTCTTATTCCCGAGGCACTATTAAAGAAAATGGACACTCGCTTTGAAAAGCCTTACATTTATGTACCTAAAAGCAGGGTTCAAGATTTACCTGCATTTGATTTGGTTCGTGCATCCGTTAATTTAATGGTCGCCAGTGTTCTTATTTCTTTGGCTACTTCAATGAAACTTCCTCTTTCCACCACTTACGTTACTTTTATGGTTGCTATGGGAACTTCTTTGGCAGATAGAGCATGGGGTGCGGAAAGTGCAGTATATCGTGTGGCAGGTGTTCTTAATGTAATAGGCGGATGGTTCTTTACCGCCTTAAGTGCTTTTACTGCAGCCGCTATTATTGCTTACGTCATCCATTTAGGGGGTATTTGGGCCATTAGTGTCTTATTGATCGTTGCTTTTCTTCTGATCGGGAAAAACTATCTTTCTCACACTAAAAAGATGAAGGAGACCAAATTGGAGCAAAAATTAGAAAGAGCAGAAAGCAACTCTATCATAGGTGTAATTGACGAAAGTGCTGCCAACATTTCTCTTGCCATTAAAAGAGCCAATAAAATTTATACCCAGAGTATAGATGGTTTGGCCAAACATGATATTGATACGCTTAAAAGGAGTAAAAAAGGAATAAACAAGTTTGATAAAGAGGTTGAAGATCTTAGGGATAACATTTTCTACTTTATTAAAAACCTTGATGAATCTAGTGTAAGTACCAGTAATTTCTATATTTCTATTTTGAGCTACTTGCAAGATATGACTCAATCTCTTGAATATATAGCAAAAGCAGGCTACAAGCATGTACATAATAATCATAAGAAATTAAGGTTCAACCAGATTAAAGATCTTAAGGAAACAGATGGGTACTTAGATCAACTATTTAAAGAGATTGAAACTATATTCGAGACTAAGGATTTCTTAAAACTAACGGAACTCATTATTCACAAACAAGAATTGTTCAAAAAAGTGGATATGAAAATTCACAAGCAAGTAGAGCGCACAAGAACTGATGAGTCTAGCCCCAAAAACACAGCTTTATACTTTAGCTTGTTATTGGAAACTAAAGATCTTCTTGTAGCTACCATGAATCTGCTAGAAACTTACGATCAACACGCCAATACCAAAGTATAAATCTCGGATTTATTTGGTTAAAAATTGTGTCATCCTTTTAGCACGATAATCACTTTATCGAAAAAAAATACCTTTCTATAATTTTAGCCGTTAGTAAAAAGATACCCAAATCTTTATCTAATGCGCCTAATAAACTACCTAGCACCCGCAGTTTGCTGTTTTACACTATTTCTATCATGCAGTAAAGAGAGCTCCACCTTCATTCAGGAAGAAGAGGAAGAATTAATCGCAAATCTAGACCTAAGTGCAAGAGATGATGCTAAAAAGCTTTACGAAGACTATTACTTAGCTTCCGGTAATACGGCAAACGAAATAGCATGGTCCGGCAACGTAGAGAATTGTGATCCGGGTACCGTTCCCGAACCCATTAGAGAAAAAATACTAATGCGTTTGGCATATTACAGAACAGCGGTAGGTTTGAAAAATACAATTACAGAAAACGCCACTAAAAGTAATAAATCACAACAGGCAGCACTTATGATGCATGCCAACAATACACTAAATCATTTCCCACCTGAAACATGGAATTGTTATACTAGTGATGGAACAGAAGCCGCCGGTAATGCTTTACTGACCTCAACAAAAAACTCAGCATCCATAGATTCCTATATCCGCGATCATGGTAATGAAAATTTTCCTGTAGGTCACCGAAGATGGCTGCTATGGCCAAGATTACAAGAAATCGGTATAGGAAATACGAGTGGGTACAATGCGCTTTGGGTATTGGGAAACCCAGGCACTACTCCTTTGGACGCACCTAGCTTTATAGCTTGGCCACCAGAAGGTTACTTGCCAGGTAGACTTGCCTATGCCAGATGGTCTTTCTCAATTGCTAGCGCAGATTTCTCTGAAACCACTATTTCAATGAAAGCTGAGAACGGTAATTCTATTTCTCTAAGCATTGAGGAATTAACCGGTATCTATGGTGATAATACTATTGTATGGCAACCTGATGTAAACGGTAATTCTATAACGGAAGATACTACCTACAATATCACAATAGACAATGTACTTATTAACTCGGAACCTCAGAAATTTCAATATAAAGTAACTCTTTTTGACCCCGATAAATAGGCCTATTACATACTAGTAAAATTGCACGTGTACATCTTAGTTAGTTTCTTTTCCAACAATCCGTATATTTTATTCAGTTAAAATTGTACCTTAACATCTAAGGTACGGTATGAAAACGTCTACATCTATAAAGCACGAACTGTTGGCAACCCACGATTTTGGATTTGCCAAATTTTGGTTTTACTCCAACTTTTTGGTCGGGGAATTTGCTGAAGGCGCAGATGTTAGTAAGGTAGACTCCCTTGGACCCATAAGGATTTTAAAACGCCAATACGGAAAGACTAAACCGTTTATTTATATTTCACATAGAAAAAATTCATATTCAATGGATCCCATGGGCTATAAAGAAATAGTAGATATGTTTCCAAATCTTATGGGGATGGCTATTGTTTCAGAAAACAAGTATCGTCGTATGATAGCCACTTTGGAAAGAATGTTTATAAAAAAACCAATTGCTGTATTCCATGAATTGGATGAGGCTTATGATTGGGTAGTTCACAATTTAGAAGAGTTAAACAAATAGTCCTTTTCGTTCCTTATTTTATTGATTCCTGCAACAGTAACTCCCAATCTAGTTTTAAATTTAGTCCTACTTAAAACACCAAATTTCCCCCATTTTTTCTGAATGGTTCGTTTCAGCCTATGATGAACGGAAGCTTTTTAGTACCTTTTTATGATTAAAGAACATCAACTAAATTCTTCCTAAAATGAAATTATTGTCCTTCTCCCTCTTGGTTTTATTTCTTACCAACCCATTGTACTCACAAGATAAACTACTCCTTAAAGATTTTAAACCCGAAAGCATTTACAACACTCCTACAACAAAAATTATAAGGGCTAAGTATCCGGTCATAGACTTTCACTCACATCCTGATGCTAAATCAGAAAAAGAACTAGAGGAATGGATTGCTACGATGAAAAGCCATAACGTAGAAAAGTCAGTCATTCTAACCTACTCCACTGGATCCCGTTTTGACAGCATCTATGACATGTACTCTAAATATGGCGACCAAATTGAAGTCTGGTGCGGTTTTGATTACACCGGCTATAACGAAAAAGGTTGGACCAAAAAGGCTGTCAAGGAATTAGAAAGATGTTTTGACAAAGGTGCAAGAGGTGTGGGCGAATTAGGTGACAAAGGTCTTGGCCTTTTTTATTCAAAACCAGCTGAAGCACCGGGTCTTCATATGGATGATCCGCGGTTACAACCTGTTTTAAAAAGATGTGGTGAGTTGGGTATGCCTATTAGTGTCCATGTAGCAGACCCCTATTGGATGTATTTACCTATGAACGAAAAAAACGATGGTCTTATGAATGCATATACCTGGAAAGTAGACACCTCTAAAGAGGGTGTTCTTTCTCACAAAGAGCTATTAACTACATTATCTAATGCAGTCAAGAATAACAGAGGCACTACTTTTATTGCTTGCCATTTTGCCAATACCAGCCATGACTTGGAAATTTTAAGTAAACTGTTGGATAAACATCCTAATTTATATGCTGATATATCTGCACGATATTCGGAAGTAGCTCCTGTACCGCGTCGTACAAAAGCTTTCTTTGAAAAATATAAAGATAGATTGGTGTATGGAACGGATATGGGAATGGATGCCAGCATGTATGAGACTACGTTTCGTATTTTAGAAAGTGCTGACGAACACTTTTATGCTTGGGACCTATTTTCGTATCATTGGCCACTTAACGGATTGGATTTAAGTGACGAGACGTTGAAAATGATATATTCTGAGAACGGAAGAAAAATATTAAGTAAATAATCTACCTATAAAAATTCATTTCATCCATATACTTCCAAACAGCATCCGTAAGTAAAGGACGAATGTTTTTACCATCTTTGTGATTTTTACGAATAAAAGTAGAGGAGATTTCCATTATGGGCGCATTTACCTTATGAATTTTTGAATGCCCCTTAAAACGGTGTTCTACTTCTCCTTCGGAAATTCTTGGGTAGACATATAGATTGTATTCACTTAAAATTACCTCGTAGTTCTTCCATTTGTGAAACCCTTTAAGATTATCTTCACCCATAATCAAAGCAAAGTCATGGTTTTTACCATATTTTTCTCTTAAGTGTACCAATGTATTCACGGTGTAATTTGGCTGTGGTAAATCAAATTCTATTTTACTGGGTTTGAGCTTAGGATAATCTTTTGTAGCCTCATATACCATTTGATATCTATGGTTATCGGCAAGTAAAGTTTTCTTGGTCTTAAACGGACTTTGAGGAGTTACTACAAACCAAACCTCATCCAAATCCGAGAATTCTACGATGTGGTTCGCAATTATCATGTGCCCTATGTGTATAGGGTTGAAAGTACCAAAATAAAGACCTACCTTTTTCATGTAAAACTGAACAAATTAAAATGTCCTAGAAAACTACTTTTCAATGTCAGCACCAACAAACTCGGCAACTAATTGATGGGCTTCTTCCAGAGCCGTATCTAGATCGTAGTTTTTTATTATCTTATCAAACTGCGGTGCAGTTGCTAGTTCTACTGATGCCTTGGCAATACGCATATTGATTTTGTCCTCACTTTCGGTGCTTCTCTTTTTAAGACGAATTTTAAGTTCATCTACACTTGGTGGTTTTACAAAGACCGCCAATGTCTTATCCGGAAATTTGCGTTTAATTCGTAAGCCACCGGCCACATCTATATCAAAAATCACGTTTTTACCTTCGGCCCAAAGACGTTCTATCTCCGTTTTAAGCGTACCATAAAAATTATCTCGGTATACCTCTTCCCATTCTAGAAAATCATCATGTTTAATATGGTTTTTGAATTCGGAAATCGAGATAAAATAATAGTGTTCCCCTTGTTTTTCCTTGGCTCTTCTGGGTCTTGAAGTGGCCGAAACCGAAAACGCAAGATTTAGTTCGGGTTGCTTTAATAAATGGCGTACTATGGTTGTCTTACCACTTCCAGAAGGTGCCGAAAATATAATGAGTTTACCGCCTTTCATGAGTTCTTGGTTTGAATGGATACGTTAGAGTACGTTGAGCATCTGCTCCTTTATTTTTTCGAGTTCATCTTTCATCTGCACTACCAATTGCTGCATTGGTGCATAATTAGCCTTAGAACCAATGGTATTTATCTCACGCCCAATTTCCTGAGCTATAAAACCTAATTTCTTTCCATTGGAATCATTAGAATTTAAGGTGCTTGTAAAATAATCTAGATGATTAGCCAAGCGCACTTTCTCCTCGGTTATATCATACTTTTCAAGATAATAAATCAACTCTTGTTCAAAACGATTGGCATCAAGATCTGTCTTTAGGTCGCTAACCGCTTTGTTCAATCGCTCGCGAACATCTGACTGACGATCAGGATCCATAGCTTTTACCTTTTCCAAGAGGTCCTGTAAATTCTTGATTCGCTCAAGAAAATCATTTTCCAGTACTTGACCTTCTTCAGAACGGAAAGTGTTTATATCCTTTAACGCCTCTTGAACCGCAAGCTTTATAGACTCATACTCGGCCTCATCAATATCTTCCCGTGCCGTTTTCAAAGAGTCCGGCATTCTAAGAGCCATATCTAGCAACTTAATCTCATCGCCATCTGCAATGGCCTTTAACTGCTTCATGTAATTCTTGACCGCTGCTTCATTAACCTCTGTTGACGTTTCACCGCTGGTCAATTCAATGTAAAGTCCAAAATCAACCTTGCCACGCATCAAAGAACTTGCAATGGTTTTACGAAGTTCAAGTTCTTTTTCGCGATATGCAGAAGGCATACGAGCGTTTAAATCAAGACTTTTACTGTTAAGGGATTTTAGCTCTACGGTAATCTTTTTGGTTGGAAGCTGTATAACGTGCTTACCGAAACCGGTCATGGACTGAATCATAAATTGCTATGAATTTTGGCAAATATAACGTAATTACGGAAAGTATAGGTCCTGTTCATCCATAACTGATTGCACAAAGAAGAAGATTAAACATCTCAAAACCAAACATAGGCAACTTAACTACATATTGTTTTAAGTTGCCTATATTTAAGAAGGCATTATCCAAAAAGGGCTAAGCAATTCTGCTATGACTAAAGCTCCTTAATCCTTATATCTCTAAAAGAAACCATATTACCATGGTCTTGTAAACCTATTTTTCCGGTAGTGAATTTTCCGAAATGGTCCCAATCTGCAAATTTTGATTTAGACACCATAACGTTCCACATTTCATTACCAACCGGGAAGTCAACAACATCAGTTCCATTTAAAGAAATACTGCCTTTTTGTTCTTTATGATTGATTGTAATTACCATGGTATTCCATTCTCCCACCGGATTTGTTACATCTTGGGACGGCGCCACCATATCATATAAGGATCCTGCTTGATGAGTAGTTCCATTTTTAGCATCCGGATGTTTTTCATTATCCAAAACTTGCACTTCAGGCCCCGTTTGGTACGCTTCAGATAACTCGGGTTTTTCATTCACTCCCCAGAATACGCCACTATTACCGCCTTCGGATATCTTCCAATCTAAAGACAGAATAAAATCTGTGTATTCCTTTTCAGTAACTAAATTAAAAGCTTCGCCCTCACCTCTCTCTTTTGGAGGATAAAATACCATGGCGCCATCTTCCAACTTCCAGTTACTGGAAACATCTTCTTTGTTATATTCTTTCCAGCCATCAAAAGAAGAACCGTCAAAAAGAACCGTCCACTCCTGTGGTGGAGCTGCTTTCTCGGCTTCCGCAATACGTTCCTTTTCCTTTTCTTTCTGCGTTTTTTCGGCTTTGTCCTTGCAACCAAAAACTATTATCGCCATACAAACGATTACCATTAAATTTTTCATGCGTCTTGTTGTTTTAAGTTAGTTTGTTCTACTATTTAAAAAAAAACGATTCTCCTGTTTTACAAACAAAAGAACCGTTTCATGTCATTCACTTCTATTGTTATACCGTTTTAAGAGGTACCCAATATTTTTTTAAGCATTTCTTTATCGATTGCCGAACCTGCAAAATCATCAAAAGTTTTTTCTGTAGCTTCAATAATATGATCTTGGATAAAGATAGCGCCTTCACGAGCACCTTGTTCAGGACTCTTAATACAACATTCCCATTCCATAACTGCCCAAACATCACAGCCGTACTGCGTAAGTTTAGAGAAAATGGTTTTAAAGTCGATTTGACCATCCCCTAAAGAACGGTATCTACCGGCACGATCGCCCCAATCGTTATAACCTCCAAAAGCTCCTTTCTTTCCTGTTGGGTTAAACTCAGAGTCTTTTACGTGAAAAGATTTAATAAACTCGTGGTAATGGTCTATGTACTCAATATAATCCAACTGTTGCAAAACAAAGTGACTTGGATCATAAAGGATATTTACACGCTTATGGTTACCCGTTGCGGCCAGAAAGCGCTCAAAAGTATCTCCATCGTGCAAATCCTCTCCTGGGTGGATTTCATAACAAACATCAACACCTTGTTCATCAAAATGGTTCAATATAGGCATCCATCTTTTAGCCAATTCCTCAAAACCCATTTCTACAAGACCAGCAGGTCTTTGTGGCCATGGGTGCCATGTATGCCAAAGTAAAGCACCGGAGAAAGTAGCATGGGCATTAAGTCCCAGTCTTCTACTTGCAGTAGCCGCTTTTTTAACCACATCTACGGCCCATTCCGTTCGTGCTTTCGGATTGTTCTTGACGGCATCTGGAGCAAAATTATCGAACATTAAATCGTAAGCAGGGTGAACCGCTACCAATTGACCTTGGAGGTGAGTTGAAAGTTCCGTAATTTCCAGCCCATAAGAATTCACTTTTCCTTTAAGCTCGTCACAATAATCCTGACTCTCGGCTGCTTTGTCCAAATCTATTAAAAAACTCTCCCATGTAGGGATTTGTATACCTTTGTAACCTAAATCCGCAGCCCATTTACACATGCCGTCTAACGTATTGAACGGTGCTTTACTGTCTACAAATTGCGCTAAAAAAACACCAGGCCCTTTAATTGTTTTCATCCTATAGTTGTTTGTATTTAGTAATGGGCTATCTCTTTTTTCCTTGCTTTTAAAGAAAAACCCTATATTTAATTATTGTAATCTTCTCAAATGTTATCTTCTAGAGAAGTTATAAATATAGCGAATACAACACGTTTAAAACAAAAAATACGACCGTGAATAAAGAAGAAAAATTCGACGCTATTGTTGTCGGGACTGGAATTAGTGGCGGTTGGGCCGCTAAAGAATTATGTGAGAACGGATTAAAAACTTTGGTACTCGAACGTGGCCCCATGGTAAAGCATATTGAAGATTACACCACTATGCACGATGACCCTTGGGACTACCCGTTAAAGGGAGAGCTCTCCAAAGAAGACAAAGCTAAATACCATGTACAAGCCAGGGTAGGCTGGGCACCAACCGAGGACTCTAAGCATTTTTTCGTTAATGATATAGACCACCCGTATGTCGAAACCAAACGTTTTGACTGGATTAGAGGGTACCAAGTAGGTGGTAGATCTTTGACCTGGGGAAGACAGAGCTATCGATGGAGCGATCTTGATTTTGACGCCAACCGGAAAGAGGGTATTGGTGTGGACTGGCCCGTACGTTATAAAGATATTGCACCTTGGTACGACAAAGTAGAAAAATATATTGGGGTAAGTGGAGAGAGTTTAGGGCTTCCACAATTGCCGGATGGTATCTTCCAGCCCAAAATGGACTTGAACTGTGTGGAGGAAGATTTTAAGGCCTCCATAGCAGAAAAATTTGAAGATGGACGTTTAATTACTATCGGCCGTGCAGCACATATAACTGACCCTGAAGCCAATTTCGAAGGCCGGGGTACTTGTCAAAATAGAAATCGTTGTTGGCGTGGTTGTCCTTTCGGGGGATATTTTAGCAGTAACTCCTCTACACTACCTGCTGCAGAGCGAACTGGCAATATGACTTTACGACCCAATTCCATTGTTTATGAAGTAATGTATGACGATAGTACAAAACAGGCTACTGGCGTTAAAATTATTGATGCCGAAACCAACGAAAAAATAGAGTTTAAAGCAAAAGTAATTTTCCTTTGCGCTTCTGCAATGGCATCTGTGGGCATTCTTCTACAATCAAAAAACGAGCGCTTTCCAAACGGACTGGGCAATGATTCCGATGCGCTTGGGCGCGGCATAATGGACCATCACTATAAGCTTGGAGCATTTGGCAAAGTAGATGGACATTTAGATAAATATTATAAAGGAAGAAGAGCTAACGGTTTTTACATTCCTAGGTTTGTTAACCTAGACGAAAAGACCAAACGTAAAAATTACCTACGTGGTTTTGGTTATCAAGGCAGTGCCAGCCGTGAAGACTGGTCGGCTTCCATTGCAGAAATGGGATATGGAAAAGAACTTAAGGAATCTATTCTTAAACCGGGTCATTGGCAAATTGGTGTTACCGGTTTTGGAGAGTTCCTGCCATATGATGACAACCGTGTAACCCTTAGCGAAACCGAAAAGGACAAATGGGGGCTTCCCCAATTGGATTTTGATGTGGAGTTCAAAGAGAACGAATACGAAATGCGCAAAGACATTAAAAAGGAGATTGTAGATATGTTCAAAGCTGCGGGTTTTAAGAATGTAGAACCTTACGAGGAGTCTAGCGGACCAGGTTTAGGTATTCATGAAATGGGTGGGGCACGCATGGGGCATAGTTCCAAAACCTCTATTATTAACAAAAACAATCAAATCCATACCGTGCCCAATGTATATGTAACGGATGGTGCGTTTATGTCATCATCAAGCTGTGTGAATCCCTCGCTGACCTATATGGCATTTACCGCTAGGGCGGCAAACCATGCCGCAGAACAATTAAAAGCAGGAAAATTTTCATAAATAGGTATAACGACCGATAAATCAGTCTGATATTCTAAAATTTCACTAAAATTGTTCGGTCGTTTGTATCTTGTTGAACTATATTTCTCACTAAAACCGTGAAAGATTAGCTAACCACAATATCTATATGGAAAACGCTTCAGCCCGAAATTTATGGGGAGATTATCTAGACAAGCACTTAGAACATGCTTTTGTAGACACCCCAAAAGTAGTTCACTTTTGTAATAACGAATTGGATGCCAACGAATGTGCCGCATTGGTCAAAAAAGGCATCAAACGTGCAACATCCCCAAGCCTACTGGGTTTGCAATACGCCAAAGAGCCACTGCCAAAAATTGGTGACTTCATGGTCGTAACCAATTGGGAAGGTGAAGCACAGTGTATTGTAAGAACCACTTCCGTAAAGCTTAAACCGTATTTTAGCATCACTGAAGAACACGCCCGAATGGAGGGTGAGGGCGATAAGAGTTTAGCTTATTGGAAAAAAGTACATTGGGAATATTATACTAAAGAATTGGCGGCTTTCAATCGTAAAGCAAGCGAAAGTATGATTATTGTTTGTCAAGAATTTGAAAAGGTTTTTGAACGATAATCTTTTTCAACCTAAATCAGCATTAATTTTTGAACAAGGGCCAAGTACTAAAGTATTAGGCCTATTTTTTTGTAGCATATATAGCTCCTAATAATCTGTGCTATATTATGATACATTGGCTTAATTTATTCTAAAGTTTTTTTACCTTGTACAGCATCAATGTAAACTAACTCAACTATGCGCATCTCAACGCCCACAAAGCCATTATTTGGCTTCTTTCTATCCCTGTTCGGTTTCTTATCATTTTTATCTGCACAAGGTCAAGCTCCTAAATGGGAAAACCCAGAATGGGAGAATCCCCAAATATTTCAAATTAATCGTGAAGCACCCACTGCTTCTTTCTATCGGTACGAAACGACTGAAAATGCATTGAAAAATGACAGCTGGGAAAACTCTCCTTTTTATCAATCCTTAAACGGGGATTGGCTTTTTAACTACGCCGATAATATAATGTCCAGACCTGTAGATTTTCAGAATACAGATTTTGACGCATCTGCATGGGGTAAAATTCCGGTGCCTTCCAATTGGGAACTGGAAGGTTACGGCACGCCTATCTATACTAATGTAGTGTATCCATTTCCAAAGAACCCTCCCTTCATTCCCCATGACAAAAACCCCGTAGGAAGTTATAAGCGCGATTTTGAGGTTTCAGAGAATTGGGAAGGCAATACCATCTATTTACATTTTGGCGGCGTTAGCGGTGCCATGTATGTTTGGGTAAACGGTCAAAAAGTTGGTTATAGCGAGGGAAGTAAAACCCCAGCAGAATTCAATATTACCAAATATTTACAACCCGGAAAGAACACATTGGCAGTACAGGTCCTTCGCTGGTCCGATGCCAGTTATATGGAGGACCAAGATTTTTGGCGCCTGAGCGGTATTGACCGTGATGTCTACCTATATGCCACGAAGGCAACCACCATTAAAGACTACCGTGCTATTGCCGACCTGGAAAACAATTATTCTGATGGTCTTCTTAACGTTAGCCTGGAACTGGAAAACACAGCAAAAAAAGCAAAAGGATATAAAGCAACCGTACAGCTCTTAGACGGTGACAAAGAACTCTATTCCGAAGAAAAAGAAGTGGTTTTCAATGGAGACACTGCTATGGTAAACTTTGAAAATTCACTAAAAAGTATTAAAACTTGGAATGCCGAAAAACCTAACCTTTACACTTTACTTTTCGTTCTTAAAAACAAAAAAGGAGTCGTTACCGAAGCCGTAAGTTCTAAAATAGGCTTTAGAAAAATTGAAATCAAAAACAACCAGTTCTTGGTCAACGGTCAACCTGTTCTTATTAAAGGCGCCAACCTACACGATCATGATGAAACCACTGGTCATGTTATCAGCAAAGAGGTAACACTAAAAGATATGGAGGTAATGAAGCGCAACAACCTAAATGCTATACGTTGCAGTCATTATCCTAAAAATGAGTTTTTCTATCGCATGGCAGACAAATATGGTTTTTACATAGTTGATGAAGTCAATATTGAAATCCATGGTATGGGAACTACCAACCAAGGTCTTGATAACGATGAGGAAGCTAAGAAAATACACCCAGCCTACAGACCAGAATGGAAAGCCATGCATTTAGACCGTACCGAAAGAATGTACGAACGCGACAAAAACTACACTTCTATTGTTACTTGGTCTTTGGGTAACGAAGCGGGTAATGGAGAAAATTTCTTTGCTACTTATGAATGGCTTAAAAAACATGATGCTACTCGCCCTGTTCAATACGAAGGAGCCACCCAATATGCGAATACGGACATTCAAGCGCCAATGTACGCAACTATAGAACAGACTATTAAATATGCCGAAAACGACCCTAAAAGACCTCTTATTCAATGTGAGTATGCCCATGCCATGGGGAATAGCGTTGGTAATCTTCAGGATTATTGGGATGTTATTGAAAAATACGACGTGTTGCAAGGTGGTTTTATTTGGGATTGGGTTGATCAAGGCCTAAAAACAAAAAATGAAGACGGTGTTGAATTCTATGCCTTTGGAGGAGATTTTGGTGCTTCGGACCTACAAAATGACAATAATTTTTGCTTAAACGGATTGGTTGACCCTGACCGTTCGGCTCACCCTGCTTTGTACGAGGTAAAAAAGGTATATCAATATGTAAAATTTAAATCGAACGACCCTAAATCAGGTAAAATCACGATTACTAACAAATATGATTTCACCAACCTTTCAGAATATAATTTCACATGGAAATTGTTCAAAGACGGAATTGAGGTGAAGGCTGGTAATATTACCGATGTAGCAGTAGCTCCGTATGAGTCTAAAGAGTTTCAAATTGCCCTACCGGAATTGACCGACGAAAAAGCTGAATACTTCTTAAATATTTATGCAACCACTAAAAGCGCTGACGCTCTTATACCTGAAGATTACTTATTAGCCTATGAGCAATTTAAACTGACCGATTTTACCCCCAGCGTTTTTGAAATGGAAACCAATGGACTTACAGTTACGAATGTAGATGGCACCGTAAAAATTAAAGGAGAAGGATTTGAAGTCGGTTTTAACAGTATCGATGGTAGCTTGACAACATTAGACTACGGCCAAGGCAACTTAATTAAAACCGGACCGAGTGTAAACTTCTGGCGCGCTCCAACCGATAATGATTATGGGTACAATATGCCTAAACGTCTAAATGTCTGGAAAGAGGCTACCGAAACTCAAAACCTGACGAGTTTTCAACTGAACTCCAATGACGGTAAAAAGGTTGTTGACGCTGTAAAACTTAGTAAGAATCCGTTTAAAATTAAAAACGATTTACAGCTTACGGCCATGTATAGCTTACCTTCTGTACAAGGAGAAGCATCAGTAACTTATACTATTAATAATAAGGGAGATATTTTAGTAAGCACAGACCTTTCTAACATTAAGAATAGCCTGCCCATTGTTCCTCGTTTTGGAAATAACTTTATCATAGACTCGGCATACGATAAAGTGAGCTGGTACGGTAGAGGTCCACATGAGAATTACCAAGACCGAAAAACTTCGGCATTGGTGGGCAAATATGATGCAACAGTAAAGGATTTGTATTTTGAATACATACGTCCGCAAGAAAATGGGTACAGAACGGATATCCGTACGTTATCATTTTTAAATAAAAACGGTAAAGGAATTCAAATTTCTTCATCAAAACTGTTTGGTTTTAGCGCCCATAACCAATACAATTCAGATTTTGACGAGGGCATGGAAAAACAACAGCGCCATACCTATGATATTCCTATTAGAGACCTCATCAACATTAATATTGATTATAGTCAAATGGGCGTTGGAGGCGATAACAGCTGGGGCTTATTACCCCATGAAGAATATCAAATTAAACCAGATAATTTATCTTTTAGTTTTATGATACAACCGGTAAAATAAGGGTATATATCAGCTAATGTGATCAGAAACAAAACACCCCGAAAGCTAAATACTTTCGGGGTGTTTTTTTGTGATGTAGAAATTTAGACGATTTAATCTTCCAATTCTACCCAAGTATTTCCGTTTTTATTGGACTCTACTGTAGCCTCAATGAAATTCATACCACGAACACCATCGGTCATGGTTGGGTACTCACCACTATCGTACTGCTCTCCTCTTATCGCCTTTGCAACACCAAGGTAGATATTAGCCATAGAGTCAAAAATACCTTCAGGGTGTCCTGGAGGCAGTTTTGTTCCTCCTAAAGATAGTTCACTGTTATACGCATGACCTGGTTTGTATATCTGAGTTGGTTTTGTATCACTCATCACATACAGATAGTTAGGATTCTCCTGCTCCCATTTGAAAGCTCCTTTTTCGCCATAAATAGCAATTCCAAGTCCGTTTTCTTCACCTGTAGCCACCTGACTACTTCTGATTATTCCTTTCACATGGTCGTTCATTCTAATAAGAACCGTTCCATCAACATCCATCTGGTTGTCTTCGTACAAATAGTTGAAATCGCTCAAAATAGATTTGATTTTTAGTCCTGTTGTATATTCTACCATATTAAAGGCATGCACCCCAATATCTCCAATACAAGAACTGATACCAGCCTTTTTAGGGTCTAAACGCCAAACCGAAGAACGTTTTTCTTGGTCATGGATAATTTCATTGATCCACCCTTGGTAATATACCGCATCTACCTTGTGAATTCTTCCTAATTCGCCATTTTTAATCATTTCACGCATTTGGCGTACCATTGGGTAACCTGTATAAGTATGTGTCAAAGCAAAAACAGTTCCTGCCTTTTCGTGAGCCGCTTGCAATTTTTTAGCTTCTTCCAATGAGGTTGTCATGGGCTTCTCACAAATAACGTTGAAACCGTTTTCCAACAATTTTAAAGCCATTGGAAAATGAAGGAAGTTGGGCGTAAGAATAGAAAATACCTGAATTCGCTCTTCTTCTGGCAGTTTCATTTCTTCTTCCACCATCGTATCAAAATCTTTATAGATACGATCAGTAGGGACATCTATTTCTTTGGCGAAAGCTATATTTTGCTCAAAATCCGGGTTGAATACAGCCCCAACAATTTGATAATTATCGTTTATATGAGATGCTACACGATGTAGAACACCTATTAGGGAGTCACCACCTCCACCTAAAATTCCGAGTCTGATTTTCTTTGGCATTTTATAATCCTTTTAATTAGTAAAAAGCCTTGTTTAAGGCTTTTTGTGTTTCTTGTTTTTTAAGAGTTTGAATTTAATAAAATAACTATGATTTATAGGCTATTTTTTCATTTTTGAACAAAATGACAAACAGTAGTAGCACCAGAAACGCAAATGCGGACGGATATAACCATATGGTATTCCAATCATGTTGAGCACCTTCTGAAACGTAGCTGTCCGTAATGGCTCCCGCAACCCAAAAACCTATTAGCATTCCTACGCCGTAAGTTGCCAAAGTTATGAGCCCTTGAGCTGAACTTTTATATTTTGCGCCTGCTTTACTATCTGTATAGATCTGTCCGGAAACGAAGAAAAAATCATAACATATACCGTGTAGTGCAATTCCCGTCAACAACATAAAAACTAATTCTCCCGTATCGCCGTAGGCAAACATCAAATATCTTAATCCCCAAGCTAACATTGCAGCTACAATGGTCATTTTAAAACCAAAACGTTTAAAAAAGAAAGGCAAGAGCAAAAGAAACAGAATTTCTGAAATCTGCCCAATAGTCATTTTACCTGCCGGGTTTTCAACTCCTATTTCCCCTAAAAATTGTCCTGCATGCTGGTAGTAGAATGCCAAGGGAATACAGATAAGCACCGAAGCCAGAAAGAAAATGAGAAAATTCCTGTTCTTCAACAGCGCCAAGGCCTCTAATCCTAGGATATCCGCCAATTTAATTTTTTGAGACCTATCCGCCGTTGGTGGTGTTTTGGGTAAGGTGAAACTAAATATTCCTAATAATGCGGATGATATAGAAGCCATTAGAAAAGTGTTCCTCAAAAACCCTTCGGTTATCCCCTCTTGCGAATCCCAATTAAAATAACTTATGAGCAAACCGGCAGTAATCCATCCTATAGTTCCAAAAACCCTCACGAACGAAAACTCTTTGGCCGGGTCTTTCATTTGGTTAAAAGAAACCGAATTCACCAAGGCCAATGTAGACATGTACATAATCATGTAAACCAAGAGATATGGGAAAAATCCCGAGAAATCTGTTGCTTGGTACATGGCATACATTAACGCAGCGCCTATTACGTGTAGCACACCTAAAATACGTTCTGCGTTAAAATACCTGTCGGCAATAAGGCCAATAATAAAGGGTGCTAAAATAGCGCCCCATGATTGTGTTGAATATGCTAAAGCTATTTCGCTCCCCGTAGAACCTAGCGTATTAGGGAGATATATCCCCAAGGTAACGAACCAGCCACCCCAGATAAAGAATTCCAAAAACATCATTATTGAAAGTTGGGTCTTTATTTTGGCAGTCATTGGCACGTGCTACTGTTTGTACGTAATGTAATTTGTTCGAAACGGTTTTAACCCATTACTTTCAAAATCTACCTCTATGAGGCTACGGTGGTGTGTTGACTCATTAATAATATAGAAAAGCATGTCTTGAACGGTATGGATTAAAAGCTTCCCCTCATCATTCTCATAATCTATTCGCTTTTCAAAATCTTCTGTTTCCGAAGTAATATCAAATGAACTACGTTGGTTCTCATAATGAATATCCGCCCAAGTACTCACATCGTGCAACTGCCCTATCTTGAATTTAGGTTTACGTTTGGCCATATGCTCATTATAGATATGGTGCATATTCAATATCTCCGAAAACAACACAATGCTTTTCTGAGGCATTATCTCAAGTGAGATACTTGCCTCAATGATTTTTTTGTTGCAATAAAAATTATAGTCGAATAATTGATTGAAAAATACTTTCACGACAACAGATATCTATTTTGGTTTAGCTAATTTCTTTAGACGCTTTAAGTAACAATTTTTTGGTGGCAATAATTCCTGCCTCTTCACCTAATTCATTACCCTCATATTCTACACCAATAAATCCGGTATAGCCATTGTCTTTTACCATTTGAAGCATTTTAACATAATCAATATCGGTATCGTTACCTTCTGCATCAAAATCATGAGATTTAGCACTTACCGCTTTAGCATAAGGCATTAATTCTTTAACTCCTTTGTATTTGTCATACATTACTTCACACTCACGACTGTCTTTTTTTCTAGTAATACAGAAGTTACCAAAGTCGGGTAGTGTTCCACAATTATCCAACGCTACGGCCTTCATAACTTCAGCATGCATTGCTCCGTTAGAAGATAGCCCCCCGTGGTTCTCTACCAAGATATTAATGTTTTTTGTTTTTGCGTAGGTAGATAGTTTTGTAAGACCATCTATTGAATTTTTCTTCCATTCTTCCGGGTCATTGCTTCCACTCAAATTTACACGTATAGAATGGCACCCCATAGCTGCTGCTGCATCTACCCACTTTTTGTGTTTTTCTACCGTTTCATTCCTTTCCTTTTCATCACTAACAGCAAGGTTACCCTGACCATCAATCATGATAAGAACATTCTGCATCCCATGCTTTTTAGCCTCGGCATTGGACTTTTCTACAAAAGCTGCCATTGCCTCATCTGAATATCCGGCATCTTCCAGTTCAGGGTTATATAATTGACTAACATATTCCAATCCTGAAAAACCCCAATTTTTTGCTTTCTCAGCAAATGTGTAAGGATCAACGCCATCCTCTCTGATCATTCTGTGAATGGACCATTGGGCTAATGATAATTTAAAGAAAGGTTCAACAATCGTTTCTTCGGGTTCTAAAGCTGCATCAGTTACTTTTTCACCCTTTTTAGTCTCCTTGCAAGCAGCAAATCCTAAAATCGAAAGTGCCAAACCGGCTTGAGAGCTATTTCTTAGAAAGTTTCTTCTTTTCATTATTTGAGATTAGTTTATTGAAATTTAAGGATTTGGAGGTAGATTACTTCCATATATGTCACCTTAACAAGATGTATAGCGATTAAATGTAGAAAATTAATTTAATATTTAATAAATTTATGGACTAAACAATTTTGTACATGAGCAAATTTTATTACAACGAGGAGCAAGAGTCTTACGACGCGATTGTGGTAGGTACAGGAATTAGCGGAGGCTGGGCAGCAAAAGAGCTGTGTGAGGCTGGACTTAAGACCTTAGTACTGGAGCGCGGCCGTATGGTGACGCACATCGAAGACTATGAAACTGCGACCATGGACCCTTGGGACTTTCCTAACGGAGGAAAGCCAACTAAAGAGGACATCGCACAACAAGAAAAACAGAACAGAACAGGTTATACCACCAATGCCGCAAGCAAGATGTGGTTCGTGAACGACCTTAAGCATCCATACAACGAAATACAACGTTTTGACTGGATGCGTGGATACCACGTAGGTGGCCGTTCATTACAGTGGGGCCGCCAAAGCTACCGCTGGAGTGATATTGATTTTGAAGCCAATAAAAAAGATGGTATAGCAGTAGACTGGCCAGTTCGTTATAAAGATATTGAGCCTTGGTACGCCAAAGTTGAAGACTATATCGGTGTTAGTGGTGAAGCATTAAACTTACCCCAATTACCGGACAGCAACTTTCTTCCCAAAATGGACCTTAACTGTGTTGAAGAGCACTTCAAAGAAAAAGTTGGTGAAGAGTTTGATGGTCGTGCGGTAACCGTTGGTAGAGTTGCCCATATTACGGGCACCAAAAATTTTGATGGCCGTACAAAATGTCAATACAGAAACAGATGTATTAGAGGGTGTCCTTTTGGAGGCTACTTTAGCAGTCTTTCTTCTACTTTGCCTGCTGCAGAAGCTACAGGTAATATGACGTTGCGTCCGGATTCCATTGTACATGAAGTTATTTATGATCCGGAAACCAAAAAAGCAACCGGTGTTAAAGTTATAGATAGAGTTACTAAAGAAGCATATGAATTTAAGGCGAAGGTTATTTTCCTTTGCGCATCATCAATTGCATCTACCTCTATATTAATGCAATCAAAATCCGATCGTTTCCCTAATGGTATGGGTAATGATTCTGACCAGTTGGGCCGCAATATCATGGATCACCATTTAGGTGTAGGTGCTTCTGGTAAATTTGATGGTTTTGATGACAAATACTATAAAGGTCGTAGACCTAATGGTGTTTATATTCCAAGATTTAGAAACTTAGGTGGCGATACGGAAAGAAAAGATTACAAACGTGGCTTTGGTTACCAAGGAGGCGCTAGTAGAGGGAACTGGGAAGACTCAGTTGCTGAGCTATCTTACGGAAAAGACCTAAAAGATGCTATTCTGAAACCAGGTGGCTGGACTATAGGTATTGGCGGTTTTGGTGAGGTGCTCCCGTATGAAGATAACCGGATGACCTTAGACTATGACAAACTGGATGATTGGGGACTACCAACAGTTACTTTTGACGCCGGATTTAAAGAGAATGAGCTAAATATGCGTAAAGACATGATGCAATCTGCCATAGATATGCTTGAAAAAGCAGGCGTGAAGGATGTTAAGGGTCATGATCGTGAAACAGGTTTAGGTCTAGGTATACATGAAATGGGTACTGCACGCATGGGTAGAGATAGAAGAACATCTGTATTGAACGGCAATAACCAAATTCATGATGTCCCTAATGTTTACGTAACCGATGGTTCTTTTATGACCTCTGCAAGTTGTGTAAACCCGTCATTAACATATATGGCATTTACAGCTAGAGCAGCAGACCATGCTGTAAAACAACTTAAAAAAGGAAATATATAATGGATAGAAGAAAAGCACTCAAGAATATGGGTATAGCATTGGGTTATACCGTTGCCACCCCAACTTTGCTAAGTATTGTTCAAAGTTGTAAAAACGAAACCGTACTTGAATGGACTCCTGAATTCTTTACAAAAGACCAAGGAGCGGTATTGACCAAATTAGTTGACATCATTCTTCCAAAAACGGATACGCCTTCTGCTTCAGAAACTCAGGTTAATATTTTCATTGACCGTTTCGCGGATCAGGTTATGGAAAAGGAGCAACAAGATTTCCTTAAAATGTCTATGGATAGGTTTATCGAAAAAGCATTGAAAGATACCGGCAAAGAAAAAGCCGCAGACCTAACTTCTGAAGAACTAGAACCTGTTCTTGCCGCTGCCTTAAAGGTGACTAAAGAAGACGAAGTAAAGAATAATTTGGCGATCAAACAATACAATGAGGCTATTGCCGAAGGTAAAGAGGCTTTGCTAGATGATGGCATTTCTAGATTTGCTTTTGCCAATAACCTTAGAGGTATGACTATTTGGGGGTATAAAACTTCTGAATATGTTGGCGAAAAGGTTTTAGCCTATTTACCAATTCCTGGTGAGTATATTGCTTGTGCAGACACAGAGGAGCTGACTGGCGGAAAAGCTTGGTCACTCTAACATAAGAATTGTGCCTATAAAAGAAGAGCCGTTGGTAAATTAGAATTTACTTACGGCTCTTTTTTGTTTTACAAATACAAACCCAAACCTATATACAAAATGAAAAGAAGAAATTTTATTCAAAAATCTGCATTAACAGGTGGAGCCCTGTCTTTAGGTGGTAATTTTGCGTACTCCAACTTAAGCTCCAATCCACTTAAACCGCATCAATTCAATCTAAAATATGCGCCCCATTTGGGCATGTTCAAAGAATTAGCAGGTGATGACCCTATTGATCAGATCAACTTTATGGCAGACCAAGGTTTTACTGCATTTGAAGATAATGGCATGATGAAGCGCGATGTTACCCTGCAGACCAAAATGGGAGAAACACTTGCTAAAAGAGGCATGACCATGGGTGTTTTTGTGGTTGATAAAGGAGGAAACATGAAAAACACCCTTGCAGCTGGCAAACAAGAGTATATTGATATTTTCTTAAATGGATGCAAACGAGCCGTTGAAACTGCCAAACGTGTTAATGCCAAATGGATGACCGTCGTACCCGGGGGTTTTGAAAGAAAACTTCCTATTGGGGTTCAAGACGGAAATGTTATTGAAGCACTAAAACGAGGTGCCGAAATATTAGAACCTCACGGACTGACCATGGTTTTAGAACCTCTTTCTGACTCACCAGACTTGTACCTACAAAATTCGGATCAGACCTATATGATTTGTAAAGGTGTTGATAGTCCTGCCTGTAAAATCCTATTCGACATTTATCATATGCAGAAAACCGAGGGTCATCTTATCCACAATATGGACCTTACCTGGGACGAAATAGCCTACATACAAATTGGAGATAATCCTGGTAGAAAAGAGCCTACCACCGGTGAAATCAATTATAAAAATGTATTTAAATGGATTCATGAAAAGGGATTTAAAGGTGTATTGGGAATGGAACATGGTAATTCCAAAGATGGAAAGGCAGGTGAACAAGCAGTTATAGATGCCTATATACAAGAAGATTCATTTCTATAATTACCTACTTACACATAAAACCAGCCCCGATTTTAGAATAAAATAGGAGCTGGTTTTTATATCAAATGCGCCATTTAGCTTAAAGAAGATGTATTTCATCGTAATTATCATATGGCTTCTGCATTTTAACGAGTATATTGACACTTTTCGATGTTCTACATACTAAGGAAGTAACATAGCATACAAAAGCTCCGTTGTTATGATATGACTCCATATATATACCTACTTATAACTTACACGGCGCTTATGTTAATTTCCAAATTAGCATTTAGCTTTTTTAGAAGAAAAGAAGTAAAAGGCCAATTAGAATAATCCCACTTCATTATTCCCTAGGTAATTAATCCAGTACCTATTTTATAATGGTGAGCTAAAGGCATATTTTCAAAAAAGTTTGGAAACTTCTCTTATTCAGCTCCGTTTTTCCTAAAATTCTCTGAAATTTTATCATTTTCAGTGTTTTGTTGTAATCTTTATACCCTTTTTACTACGTATATAGTATACAATCTATCATAGGGGCACAATGGACAAATATATCATCATACTCATCGTATATATTGCTGCATATATATTTTCAGCAGTAGCAAGGCCATATTTGGAGAAATAATCTATTCTTCGATTTATAAAATTTTCTTCTAGGTAATGGTTACCTGTACCTCATTGTCTCTAAATTTTTCACTTCTATTTCTTATTCCCTAATTATGCTCAGTACAAAAGCATTTTAGACTATACTTTCTATTTACATTTATTAAATTGAAGACATAAAAAAACCCCAACTAAAAAGTCAGGGTTTTTAAGTCTATTAAAATACTAGGGATTAAGAACCGCACATCAAACAATCATCATCTGCTTGACCTTCTTTGGCACGGGCAATCATTTCTTTCATTTCTTGTGGCGTCATAGGCTGAATATCAGATTCTGCTTGTGGCGTAGTATTCACCTCCATTGCCACGGCGGCTTCCACAGGTGGTGTCGTTGCCGCTGCTTCAGCTTCTGCAGCTACACTAACTGGTGCTGCATTCTTTTTACTGTTATCCAATGTAAACTTAATAGCATCTACCGCTGCTTTGGTTCGCAAGTAATACATACCCGTTTTTAAGCCACTCTTCCATGCATAAAAATGCATTGACGTTAATTTAGAATAGTTTGCGTTTTCCATGAACAAGTTTAAAGACTGGCTCTGATCAATGAAATACCCTCTTTGGCGACTCATATCAATAATATCTTTCATACTAAGCTCCCAAACGGTTTTGTAGAGATCGCGAATGTCCTGCGGGATAGTTTCTATATGTTGTATAGATCCATTAGCGCGCATTAATTCCTGCTTCATATTTTCATTCCATAAACCTAAACCTACCAAATCTTCCAAAAGGTGTTTGTTTACAACAATAAACTCACCAGATAATACTCTTCTTGTATAAATATTAGAAGTATATGGTTCAAAACACTCGTTGTTCCCCAAAATCTGTGAGGTAGAAGCCGTTGGCATTGGGGCTACCAACAATGAGTTACGAACCCCGTTTTTCTTCACTTGCTTACGAAGCTTTGCCCAATCCCATCTTCCTGATAAATCTTCATCCTTAATACCCCAAAGATTGTATTGGAAATCTCCTTCAGATATAGGAGAACCTTCAAAAGTAGAATACGCACCCTCTTCTTTGGCCATTTCCATAGATGCGGTTACAGCGGCAAAATAAAGTGTTTCAAAAATCTCTTGGTTCAACTTTTTAGCTTCTTCGCTGGTAAAAGGCAAACGCAACATAATAAAAGCATCTGCAAGACCTTGAACACCTAGGCCAATTGGTCTGTGACGCATATTAGAATTCTCCGCCTCCTTAACCGGGTAATAATTTCTATCAATTACGCGGTTTAAGTTCCGCGTCACTCTTTTAGTTACCCTGAACAATTCTTTATGGTCAAAGCTTCCGTTCTTAATGAACATTGGCAACGCAATAGATGCCAAATTACATACTGCAACCTCATCAGGAGAGGTATACTCCATAATTTCGGTACATAAATTAGAAGAACGAATGGTACCTAAATTTTTCTGGTTGCTTTTACGGTTAGCGGCATCTTTGTACAACATATATGGTGTACCCGTCTCAATTTGAGATTCTAGTATTTTCTCCCAAAGTTCACGTGCCTTTACTGTTTTTCTTCCTTTTCCTTCGGATTCATATTTAGTATACAATGCTTCAAATTCCTCACTATGATGTGTGAACAAACCCGGACACTCGTTAGGACACATTAATGTCCACTCCTCATTGGCCTCTACTCTTCGCATGAACAAATCAGAAATCCACATGGCATAGAAAAGGTCACGTGCACGCATTTCTTCTTTTCCATGATTCTTTTTCAAATCTAAGAATGCATAGATGTCTGCGTGCCATGGCTCCATATAAATAGCGAAGCTACCTTTACGTTTTCCACCACCTTGATCTACATACCGTGCGGTGTCGTTAAACACTTGAAGCATAGGGACTATACCATTAGAAGTTCCGTTTGTTCCTGCAATATAGGAGCCTGTTGCACGAATATTATGGATGGACAAACCTATACCTCCCGCAGATTGTGAAATTTTGGCTGTTTGCTTTAAGGTATCATAAATACCATCTATACTATCATCTTTCATTGCTAAAAGAAAGCAGGAAGACATTTGTGGTTTTGGTGTACCCGAATTAAAAAGGGTAGGAGTGGCATGCGTAAAATATTTTTTTGACATGAGCTCATACGTCTCAATCGCAGAATCAATATCATTTAGGTGTATTCCCACAGATACACGCATAAGCATGTGCTGTGGACGCTCCGCTATCTTGCCGTTCAGTTTTAATAGGTATGAACGCTCCAATGTTTTAAAACCAAAATAGTCGTAACCAAAATCCCTGTTGTAAATAATGGTAGAATCCAATCTCTCTGAGTTCTCAGAAATAACCTTATATACTTCGTCAGAAACCAAAGGAGCTGCTTTATTTGTACGTGGGTTCACATACTCATAAAGATCAGTCATTGTTTCAGAGAAAGATTTTTTGGTATTCTTATGTAAATTAGAAACAGATATACGAGCGGCCAATTTTGCATAGTCCGGGTGCGTAGTAGTCATGGTAGCTGCAATTTCAGCTGCCAAATTATCTAGTTCCGATGTGGTAACACCGTCATACAAGCCTTCTATAACACGCATAGCAACCTTTAAGGGGTCTACTAAACCGTTTAGGCCATAACACAATTTCCTTACTCTGGCCGTAATCTTGTCAAACATGACCACTTCTTTCCTGCCGTCTCTTTTAACTACAAACATGTGAATACTTTTTTAGTGGGGGTTATACGTTGGGTTTGTTTACGATAAATTGTTAAAAAATTTAACAATTTTAAAATTGGGAACAAAAACCCTTCCAAATTGAAAGGGTTCTCTATTATATCTTAATTAAAAATCTGCGTCAAAGCTAATTTTCTGGGCATCCTCATCATTTTCCTTATTTAGAACACCTGCTTTTTGATATTCGGAAACGCGTTTTTCAAAGAAATTGGTTTTTCCTTGAAGGGAAATCATATCCATAAAATCAAACGGATTGGTGGTGTTATAAACTTTATCGCACTCCAGCTCAACAAGAAGTCTATCCGTTACAAATTCTAGGTACTGCGTCATTAATTTGGAATTCATTCCTATTAAACTTGCAGGAAGAGACTCTGTTATAAACTCTCTTTCTATATCCAAGGCATCAGTCAAAATTTGAGTGATACGCTCTTTTGGCACTTTATTGATCAGGTGTTTATTATGAAGGTGTACTGCATAATCACAGTGCATGCCTTCATCTCTTGAAATCAGCTCATTTGAAAAAGTAAGACCTGGCATCAAACCTCTTTTTTTCAACCAAAAAATAGAACAGAACGCACCAGAAAAGAAAATACCTTCAACCGCTGCAAAAGCGATTAATCTTTCTGCAAAACTTGGAGATTCTATCCAGCTTAAAGCCCAATCCGCTTTTTTCTTAATAGCAGGAAAATTTTCTATTGCTTTAAAAAGAAGATTTTTCTCTTTTTCATCTTTTACGTAGGTATCGATTAAAAGAGAATAGGTTTCAGAGTGAATATTCTCCATCATAATCTGAAATCCGTAGAAGAACTTGGCCTCTGCATATTGCACCTCACTCACAAAGTTTTCTGCCAGGTTTTCGTTAACGATACCATCAGAAGCCGCAAAAAATGCTAATATATGCTTAACGAAATAGCGTTCGTCATCACTTAATTTATTATTCCAGTCATTTAAATCCTCACTAAGGTCAATTTCCTCGGCCGTCCAAAAACAAGCTTCACATTTTTTGTACCATTCCCATAAATCATGATGTTTAATAGGAAAAATTACAAAGCGGTCATTGTTTTCTTCCAAGATTGGCTCTAAAGCTGTGGACATAGTAAAAGATTTGAATGTTGAGAAGAAAATTCTTCCATTGCGACGGAAACAAAGGTCGCAAAAAAGCATTAGAACTCGAGTACTGTTCAATCATTTAGAGTACAAAGTTTTTAACAGGAATTGTTGAAATGTGCCCTCGCATTGTATATTCACTGAGGTTAACAAGCATGGGCAATTATCCAAAGTTTTATAGGATTGTTGAACACAAAAAATTAAACCAAAAAGTATGTTTTAATATACTTTTTGGTTTAAAAATTGAAATATCAACTAAGCGGACTATTTTGCAATTATAGCTTCTAACCTCTGTAACCTTTCTTCTAGTTTTGATATCATTCTTGATTGCTCTGAAATAATTTCTTGTTGCTTTTGTATAGCTCTTATAGCCACTACACTAAAACCCGAATAATTAACTCCTAGTATATCATTATCCCCGCTCTCACTAACCAGTTCAGGAAATAATGGTTGCACCTCCTGAGCTACAAAGCCAATTGCTCTTGTCCGTGATTTATCTGCTTTAAAAATATAACTAGATGGCTTAAGCAAGGATACCCGCTCTAAAACATCTGGAAGTTCTCTTATCTCAGACTTTAAGCGTCTATCTGAAGCAGAAGTATACGCTCCGGTATTGGCGCTAATAAAGCCTCGTAATTCTCCTCCATAGTGAAACCTTAGGCCAAAACCATGGGTAATATGCCAATCTTTATTAGCTGTACCATCCCTAAAACTAAGACCGGTACCTACCTCTTGACCAGCCTGGTTTATTGTTAAACGAGCAGAAGGATTACTGGTATTGATACCTACCTGTCCATTTCCTGTAATTGTCATCTGATCACCACCACCACTAGCATTTCGAAAATAAAAATTAAGTTTAGCACTGGCCGCCGTTGATGACGGAAAACCTGCTACGTGCCAAAAGGCACCTGAGGCCGCATCATTAGTTAATTCTAGTCGGGCAAAATCATTGCCCTCTTCTTCTAGTTTAAGTAAGGGTTTGGTTAACGATGAATTATTTGAAATATGTAATGCCCCTTCTGGGTTTGTATTTCCGATGCCGACATGTCCGTTCGGAAGAACCGTTAATTTTGGTGTCGCTTCAGTTGTCAGATGTACCTTACCCGTTGGATTGGAATCCGTTGTCCCAAAATCAACATCATTATCGCCTGACCAAACACCCGAATATCCAATACTACCAGAGGAAGTTGCATATTGCATATAACTATTTGTACTAGTCGATTCCATTAAGAATGGCCTTCCGTTTGCGGTCTTTATTTCTAATGGAGCTGATGGGGAATTCGTGCCGATGCCCACATTTCCATCATTTGTAATAATCAATCGACCAGTTCCATTCGTACCCAATCGAAGTGGCCCATTTTCTTGATTCGTAATTGTTGCCATAAACCCTAAGCCTAGATCATTTATCAAGCCAACATACATACCGTCATTTGAGCCATCTCCAGAATCTACTGTTGTATAAATAGAATTACTCTGATAACTATCGGTATGAATTTGATGTATTGCATTAGGATCTGCCAGACCAATACCCACATTTCCGCTATCAAAATAAATATCATCTCCATTTGTGGTCCAAAGAGAGCTTCCTCCACTTCCAACTTCATCGGTACCGGCAACCCATTTATTTGTTGCTCCGTCCCATTTGGCTACTTGACCATCTGCCGCACCCTCGAGTCCGCTTATATTCGTGCCATCACCTAAAAGCAATCCGCTTTCGCCTGTAACATCAACATAATCATTTAAATCTACTGAGCCTGTGCCATCTTCAATACTCAGTACATCACCAGTCATAATCAGACCTTGATCATCCGTATCTACTAACCCACCAGAAGCTAATTCTTCGATAGCAGCCTGAGTGTCTCCTGCGGCAAGACCTGTACCCGTATTATCAAAAGGGACTTCGGAAGCATTCTGGTCATCCGTTCCTCCCGGTGGAATTATTGCCGATAAATCTATGGTAGATCCATCTGTAATACTCAAATCTGTTCCCAAAAGACTTATATCTTGTAATTCATTCGTTGGGTCGGCGTCCGCATCGCTTCCACCACCACTTGTACTAACAAACTCATCCAAAGCATCTTGAACATTATCGGCTGTAAGTCCGGAATCTGTATTGTCATAAGGTACTTCCGATGCAATTTGAGCATCTCCGCCACCACTGAACAAACGGTTGTCTACATACGTTTTCACCGCTCTTTGAGTGGGTAAAATTCCGTTGCTATTTTCTACCAAGCCACCGTCATCGGATATTTCATTAACTTGGTTACCAGAGTTAAGATTGAACCCACCTAAAATTCTCAAATCGCTTTTTATTTTTACCTCACCTGTATTTTTATTTTCGATATCTACTCCGTTCGATTTCCACATGCTATCTCCGGAAGCCATGGCGTAAGGTACCGCCATAAGCTCTGTAGTGCCCACCTCGGTTCCGTTGAAAGAAACCGCTACAAAAGCTGCTTCTCCCCATGGCAAATTGGCATAACTACCGCCGCCACTATTACCACTACCTATTTGCAGATTAAAAACACCGTTTGCATCCGTAGTAATCGAGTGCGTTTCTTGATACTGCGCAGCAGCATCCACACTACCAAATTTTAGCGTTATACCAATTTCTATGATCTCTTGCTCCATTAATTCGTTATCGGAATTACGGGCTACACCTTGATAATTTATATAATTCTTTTGTTGCGCTCTAACTTGCAATGTTCCACAAAACATAATCGTTAGTAACATTACTATTGAAATGTAATTTTTTTTCATGGTTCTATTCTTTGATCAGTTTAAATTCCTTGGTTTCCGAGTTGTTTTCTAAATAAAGCTTTAACACGTAAACCCCTTTAGCCATATAGGCCATATCTATATTATATTCCAATTTGGCTTCGTCTACTCTTTGGCTAAGCACCCGCTGCCCATTCATAGCAAATAACTCTATACCCAAAACCTTGTTTTGATCGGTAAATACGGTTACTTCTTCTACAACAGGATTTGGATATACCAAAATATTGGAAGGTTCTTCTTCTAGACTTAATGGAATGACAAGGATGCCCTTACCCGCCCAAAAACCTTGGTCTACAGAATTATCATTGACTACCAGCCCAACTATAGGTTCTCCAACGGTAAAGCTTACCGTTAGATCCGTACCGGTCATTGTCCCGCCTACATTACTTATAACACTGCGTTCTAAAGACTGGGCAGATGAGAATGTGCTGTTTATTATCAGATAAAAGAAGAGTAGTTTTTTATTCATTTTCTTTCATTTTAATATTCATGTTTTTCTGAGCCTGAGGTTAACTCCGGTGCAGAATAATTATCTCCTTTTTTTAGTTTTCGAAAAATCCGACGAGAATTTATGGCTTGCAAAAAGAAAAAGTAACACCACCTCAATACCCAGTAAGAATAGTGGATGAATAAAATTTACGAGTGAAAAAAGCGATTCAGAAAATATCAATGAAGTATTGACCAGTAAGGCTGCAAGTAGAAGAAATGTAATTTTCATAGCTGTGGGTTTTGGGTTTTCGTATTGTTATCCACAAATGGAATACTAAAAGTTTATCGGATTCTGTAAAGCCTTTTATAGTAATTGTTCTTAATCGGAAATACAGCATACTTATCTGTATATGATATTAGAAAGCTAAAACGAAGTATGTGTGAATTAATCAGTTCCATCTGTTTATTCTTTATGTTAAAGACAAGACCTTGCGGCGAATAGGGGGAAACTGATTTGGGAAGATTTAGAAGAAGATATACACCCATTGATACATTGCTTCATTAAAATCAATGACAATATACCAGTAAGCGTTATTTTAATAAATTAAAATTGTACAACTGGAAGCTACTTATGTATAATCTGTTTAAAAAGGAAAATATAATGTATGCCTTACAGCTATTTTATATTGGGCTCTTTTACACCCTTTTTACCACTCGTAATTGCGAATGTCCAATTATCCGAAACTTTATACCCCTTCTTGATATTGGGGGATTTTATCCCACCATATATACCGCTTGCAAGAATACCCACTCCCACCAAAACAAATGAAACATTTTCCGAAAAGCCAGATAACAGGACTGATAAAAATAGACCAACTGCACCCATGTGGAAAAAATTAGCTTTAACCAAAATAGTAAGCGCTAAAGGGTTTTTCCTTATGATACTAATTTCGTTTAAGCCAATAATAACGCCATTTACCCTGATGGTATCAGAATTTAGAATACCGAATTTACCTTCGTATTTTTCACCCTGCTTAGTAACCAACTTTATTCTTCGGTGTTCTTTTAAAAGCACTTCTTTACTGAGGGTTTGATTTACAATACTCAATACTTTTTCTTGACAAAGACTATTTTGGCAGATTGAAACAAAGAGAAGCATTAGAACAAGTGTTTTCATTTGGTTTGTTTATCAATGAAATTTAAAAAGAGTGGTTATCGTGTAAGATGAGTACTAAAGAATCTTATCTATACCATTTTTTATTAAGTGGAAAAACCTAGCTGGCCACTCATCTACTATTGAATTCCTGCAAACCACACCTCATATTTTTTACCCAAAATAGGCGCTGGACTTTCTTTGCCATTTAAAGCATTCATAAGTGCCATGACCCACATATATAGCAGTACAAAAATTCCTAAAATATTTATAATCCACCCTAAAATTGGTATAACACCAATAATTCCCAACGCCAAACCGGTAAGACACAGTCCAACTGACTGTCTAATGTGATAACTGGCAAACTCTTGTTTCTTTTCATTGTTCATTACAAAAGCAGCCACCAAACCAATTATGGTAATATAGGCTAAGATTGCCATTGTCTTGTCATTTTCTACTGATGTCGCAGTTTGGGCTGTATTTAATTCCGTATCTGTATTTTTCATTTTCATTTATTTTAATTGGTTTATAGTCTGTATTAACGGGCCTAATTGGCTAGCTCCTCTAATTTGAGCTTCTCGACCATACCCCATGTTTCATCGGGAAGCATATCACTACCGTTCACGGTCACAAAAAACCTCTCTTCATAAGCAAACATTAGCTGCGTATCATTGGTTTTTTTCTTGTAGGTCTGCTGTGCCTTCACTCCATTTACCTCAACGGTTTGCTGATGTTTAAATTCATCTTCGGTTTCCATTTCAAAATTTCCTAGCAATCCATAACTGGCAGCCATCATACTACCTGTAGGACCAGCTCCATCAATAACAACAACTTTGAACTTCTTTTTTTCTTCGGACATTTTATAGGTTCCCTCCACAGAATTAACTTGATACATACCTGCTTGACCTATTTTAAATCCTGTCCTTTTTAGATTTCCCAAGTTCTCTGGCAGCCACTCTCTTAATTCTCCATTAGTTAGCGGAGTCGTGCTTTTGAGTTTTTCGATTCTTCCTTCAGCTTTTCTGGCTTCCTTTACAAAAGCAGTTGCGTTGGACACTCCTTCTTTGGCTTTGGATAGTTTATCTTTAACCTCACCAACGCAAGACCCAAAAAACAAAGACACTAAAAGAAGAGCAATATATTTACTTGTCCTTTTCATCATATAAAATTTTCTGGTATTTATTGTCCGGTACAATCTTCTTTATCAATATCCGCTTTGGCTTCTTTTATCTCTTGGTCAATATCCGCTCTACTAGCAGTAGGTATACAATCATAAATATCATCTAGAGCATCTAAGTAATTCTTGGCTGCACTCTTATAGTTCGTACAGTTCTCTACTGTTGGATTATCATTATATTCCTGTATGGCCGCTGTCCAAGCAGTTAATTCATCTGAATAGGCTTCTGTCCAATTTCCTCCAAAGCAGTTTCCCACAGGGTTCAATGGGTTGTCTTTACTACAGCTGTAGGTAAACATAATTGCTACACCGCATACGGCTAAAAAAATCGGTTTTTTAAAATTTTTCATCATCATAATTTTATTTGTTAATCATTTATATTTTTGTAGGCTTCTATCCGGAAACACAGGTCCTTTAGAACTTACTACAAGCATTAATGTCATAAATAATAAAAGGTTAACGCGCTCAAATAAAAAAAATAACAGACCTGTTTTTGGAGAACTTAAATACAATTGCAAATATGAAGAAGAGGTTAATGATGACTTTACGGGACCAGGCAACAATAGCGCACAAAAAAAGCCCGAAAATAAATTTTCGGGCTTTTGTTTTATATGATACCGCCAAACCGTACGGTCCTTCTAATGTATCAAAATCGATTGGTACCAAAAAGGGTGCTGATTCAGGTAGTTCCCCCGAAACCTATAATCGGCAATCATCTTGTCAACAAGTTGAACAGATGACCCAGAGTGGTTTCATCAGACGGACTAAACACGTTCTATTTCATAACATGTTGCCTAGAACCGTACCATTTTGGATTGGCAGTTTCATAAATTTGTAAGATTGTTCCCCATACGTAGATTTCGTTTTATATTTGGTTTGGTATTTTGTATATATCTAGTACTACAATGTATATTATATCTTCGATTACCAATCTGGGGGTTGTAAAAATAAGCATTTTCTTAACACGCACCACTATTCAGCACAAGAATTCTTCTATCTAACTTCATCATATGTAGAATGTTAGAAATGACACAAGTCCCCATAAATCAACGAATAAACAACTATGCTATTGTAAGTTTAATCTTTCTTTCTTTTGAGCACTGAATTTTTTGCTTACATGAATTATCCTAGCATCCGCATTTTTGAAAGATAAGTTCATACTTCCGCTAATTGTTTTTGTGCTAAATTCTGTAATATTAATGGAACCTTTATAAGTAAAGTAAGGCTTCTCATCTATGTTTGTAACATTAATATAGCCAAACACACCATTAAAATCGCTCAAGAAACTAGTTACATTTCCCGTAATCTCATGCCTGCCACGTATTGTTGAAACGTCCTCCGTAGGCTTGGAAATCATTAATCCAAACAATTGTTCATTATTAGCATGGGACAAATCCGGTTTTAGTTCAATACTGGTAAACAAAGTGCCATCTCTAGAAACTCCCGTATTAGACTCAAATACCAAAGAACGCTCCAGGATCTTTGCTATACTATCTGCTATACCCAAATCATTTGACACGTATGAATCCTCCAAAAATGAAGATGGTGCCAGTTTATGGTCTACCCCCGTATTCGAAAAAAAGAAAACGGAAAGAACCAGCCAAATACCGGTTTTGGTTATGTTGCTAAAAACCTGAGATAGTACACCATACATAATTCCTAGTTTTAAGGTTGCTGTACAGACACTTCATGGTCCGTTATCATATTTTCGGCAAATTGTTCCCCAACAATCCCATCGTTCTTCAATTCTTGAATCTCACTTGTTTCGGTCAAAGCCGCCGCAATTAAAGTAACGACGAGTAATCCGAACATAAACAAACATTTTTTCATTGCTATTGTTATTAGTTTTACCTTTTTGGATTCTATTAAAAACCTGGGGAAACATTAATAACCATTATGTATTCTTTGGGCTAAAATAGGTTTGGACATCCTTTGGTTATTACGGTTATGTATAAATGGTAGATTTTTCTGTATAAATGGTAAAAGCCTATATTTTACTAGGGCTGAAAAGAACTCAAGACTATATTTTATACTATGAACAGCACCTAAAATATCTTTGCAAGCAACTATTAAACCATTTTTACCATGTTTCATACCAAACACACTTTAATTATCTCCATCGATACATCTTTGTTATCACAAAACATGCCATATCTTTAAATTTGTTTAATTTACCTTAAAGTATAATTCTATGATCGAAGCCGTAATCGTTGATGATGAAATAAAGGCACTGCAAAGTCTATCTTGGGAATTGACCAATTTTAGCGATGAAATAAACGTGGAAGCATCCTTTACCGATCCTTTTGAAGCATTGGCATATTTGGAAAAAAATACCCCTGACTGCCTTTTCTTGGATATTGAAATGCCAACGATGGATGGTTTTCAGTTTATTCAAAAATTAACCAATAAAAATTTCCCTGTGGTTATAACCACGGCCTACAACCAATATGCCATAAAAGCCTTGAAGAACGAGGCTATAGATTACCTCCTTAAGCCTATTGATACAGACGATTTAAAGGAGACTATCGTTAAAATCAGAAAACATAATGCCAAAAATTTTACCGCAGAGCGATTAGAAAAATTGTTGTTGAATTTCAACTCTAACGCAAAGCACAAAAAAATAACTTTCAACACAGATGGAAAATTGGTTTTTCTGGACAGTGACGAGATTCTTTACGCTGAATCTGACGGAAATTATAGCACCATTTTTTTAGCAGATGGGCATAAAATTGTACTTACCAAAAAATTAAAAGAAGTAAATGAATTATTACCGGCAGATTCTTTTTTTAGAATCCACAATTCATTCATTATTAACCTGACCAAAATAAAAGAGTTTTTGAAAACCGATGGATATGTTATTTTGAAATCAAACCATAAGATTCCCGTTTCCAGACAAAAGAAATCAGATTTTCTGGATATGCTCTAAAACATTAATGCACCTTCGACTAAAAAATAAAAAAACTACCCCCGCCCAATGTCCTTTTCAGTTGGACAAACTTTTTATGTTCTTATATTGCTTATTGGGTTTAACCATTGGTAGTTCCCAAGATATACCCGAAACATTCAAAAAAACGGTAGACAGCCTTATAACAAAAGCTCCGATCGACTATTTAGATATTCACTCGGTAATGCGAAAATATAAGACGGATACACTTCTTATGCGTTATTTCTCTACGGCTTCGCTGAACAAAGAATACACTTCAGGTCAAATTTATTCCTATAATGAACTGGGCAGGGCTTACCGAAATAAATCTCAGTACGTGCGCGCAGTAGAATTGCACAAAAAAGCACTCAGTATTGCTAATAAGGCAAATGATATTGAATTTAAAGTGGCAAGCTTGAATGACCTAGGTGTTGTATACCGTAGAATATCTTCCATACGAACGGCAATGGACTATAACCAACAGGCTATAGAACTTGCTGAGACCGTTAAAAAGGAGGATCGGTCCAAAAATCTACAAAAAAGTATAAACGTTTCTCTAAATTCCATTGGCAACCTATATAATAGGCTTGACCAATATGATCAGGCTATAGAATATTTTAAACGGTCCTTAGTTTTGGAAACCGAACTAGGCAATACCCTGGGCATGGCAATTAATTATGGAAATATAGGGAAGTGCCAAGAATCCTTGGGTGAATTAGATGAAGCTTTAGAGAATTACCGAACATCATTAGCCTATAACGAGCAAATAAACGATGATATGGGCAGGGTTATTTGCAAAACAAACATTGCAAGCGTATACCTAAAAAAAGGCCGTATAAACGAGGCTGAGAAACTTCTGTTACCAACACTACCTACTGCTAAAAGAATAGGCGACGGTTTTCTTGTATCTCCTATATACATAAATCTCGGTTGGGGAGATATGGTAAACGGAGACTACGCAGATGCCGAAAAGAATATTCTAGAAGGATTACGTGTGGCTGAAAAGTTCAATATTAGAAACGAAGCCGCTCGGGCAAGTCACTTATTGACAGACCTCTACCAGAAAACCAATGCATACAAAAAAGCACTTGAGTACAATATTAAAGCAACAGAACTTGAAGAAGAAATCGTAAACGAAAATACCGTTCGTTATGTAAACGATATCATCTATAGATATGATTCTGAGAAAAAAAATAGCGAAATTCAAATATTGGCCAAAGAGAAGGAAGCGGTTCAAATGAAACTCCGTAATAGCTACACTACGCTTCTTATTGGCGGTATTGCACTAGCATTATTGGCCGGCATTTTTTACATCCTCTACAGACAATATCAACTAAAAAATGAAAAAAAGGTACTGACCTTAGAGCAAAGTATGTTACGAAGCCAGATGAATCCGCACTTTCTGTTCAATTCTTTAAATTCAATAAAACTGTACATTATCAATAATGAACAAAAAAATGCGGTTCATTATTTGAACAAGTTTTCAAAATTAGTTCGGAAAATTTTAGAAGCATCCTCCCTTCGTGAAATACCATTAGCAGAAGAGTTGGAAACCGTAGAACTCTATATGAACATAGAGAACATTCGTTTTTCAAATGAGATAAATTTTAAGATCCGTGTTGATGAAGGCATAGACACTCACACCGTTAAAATTCCATCATTAATTCTTCAACCCTTTTTAGAGAATGCTATTTGGCATGGTCTTTCCCCAAAAAGCGGAGAAAAAATAGTAGACCTCCATATTACAAAAGACAAGCAGGATTTTATTCATATTGCCATATCAGACAATGGAATTGGACGGATTGCAGCAGAAAAAATCAAACAGAACAAAGTGCTAAAACGCAAGTCCGTTGGTATAGATATTACCAAAGAGCGACTTGCAAATTTCTCCAAAGATCTTCAAAATTCCTTTGAAGTAGAAATTTTAGATTTATACGATGCACAACAAAAACCCTTGGGAACTAAAGTTATACTTCACATACCTACTATTTAAGATGTTCTGCGGCTACTTGCTCTAATTCTTGATACCAAGCTTCACCAAACTTTCTGATCAGGGCCTCTTTTACAAATTTATAAATTGGCACTTTAAGCTCATCTCCTAACGCACAAGCAGGATCGCAAATGTTCCATTTATGATAGTTAACGGCCGTTAGCTCTGTATACTCTCGTATACGAACAGGATACAAATGACATGAAACAGGTTTTTTCCACTTAACAGCTCCCTGATTATAAGCTTCTTCTATTCCGCATTTTGCGGTTCCATTTTCGGAGAAAATAACATAGGCACACTCACTGTCGTTTACCAAAGGAGTCTCCCATTCACCGTCCTCTCCTTTAATAAAAGCGCCCTGATTCTCAATAGCATCAATACCTTCTTTTCTAAGAAAGGGCTTTACTTTACTGTAGATATCAACCAAAATTTCTGTCTCTTTATCTTCTAGTGGTGCTCCCGCATTGCCATCTATACAACACTGGCCCTTACAAGCGGTAATATTACAGACAAAATCGTTCTCGATTATCTCTTCTGATACTATGGTATTTCCTAATTGAAACATACTGCACGTTTATAGGTACAAAGATACTTTTAAAAGGTGATTTTTAAGCTTAAATTAATTACACATCTATGCTTTCTATCGGTTTAATAAAATGTAATTTTGCGAAAAATTTTAAAGTATGGACATTCAATTCAATCTTCGAGAAATTGCGACCGCTACTATGGTACTCTTTGCGGTTATTGATATTTTAGGAAGTATACCAATTATTATTACTTTACGTAAAAAAGTAGGACATATAGAATCTGAAAAAGCCTCATTTGTTTCGTTGATTATAATGATTGCTTTTCTGTTTGTTGGTGAAAAAATATTGAAGCTAATTGGTATTGACGTCTACTCTTTTGCGGTAGCTGGCTCCTTTATTTTGTTCTTTCTAGCTTTAGAAATGATATTAGGTATAACACTTTATAAAGAAGATGAGCCAGAAAGTGCATCTATTGTACCTATAGCTTTTCCATTAATTGCAGGTGCAGGTACTTTAACTGCATTACTTTCGCTAAGGGCGGAATTTAGAGTGGAGAATATTATAGTTGCCATTGCCTTAAACACTATTTTTGTGTACTTGGTACTAAAATCCTCCAAAAGGATTGAAAAGGTGCTAGGCAAGAACGGACTTAATGTTATTAGAAAAGTTTTTGGGGTTATTCTATTGGCCATTGCCGTAAAACTATTTGCCGCAAACGCTAACGAGTTATTTTAACGTTCTTAAAAGAAAGATTCTACAAACAGGAACCTTTAAAAAATTAAATCATGAACAAGACTTTAACCATTATATTGATCGTTTTAGCTATTGCACTCATTGCCTATAACGTAACAATGATTGATTTTCAAAATCCATTTAACGGGGATAGTACTATTGCCCTAATAGGCATTGTAGGTTCACTTTGTGCCGTATTGCTTCTCTTGATTTTTAGAACAAGTAAAAAAATTCAGCAAAAAGTAGAGCAAAGAGATTAATTAGAGCTCTCAATAGCCTCAACCTCTTCTTGTTGTACAACAGGATTATCTAGTTTTAATACCTCTTGCAACATTTTATCCTCGGCACTTTTAATTTTGGCGTGTACGTTAGCTCCGAACAGTTGTTCCGCCAGTGCAGCCTTTAAATATAATTTGATGCTATCTTCATAATCATAGAAATTCATTCGCAAACTTCTTTGAATTGAGTAGTCTACAAATTTCTCGAAAAGAATATCGTCTACTTTAAAATCCTGAATGAACTCCTCCTTGGAATAGGAATCGTAACGTTTTCGATCATCATCCAAATGCTCGAATATGAAGTAAGAGAGCCACCCAAAGCTATCCATACTTTCTACCGCCTCTTCTTCATTAGAACCAATGGGTACAAACACATCTGGAATAATTCCGCCACCACCATAAACGACTTTTCCCTTAGGTGTCGTAAATTTTAATGAATCAGCCACTTTAATACTATCTACGGTTACTAATTCACCACTGTGGTACCGATCTGTAAACGTCTTATAGTAATCCTCGTTTCCGTTTTCGTATGATTTTTGGATGCTTCTTCCCGTTGGAGTGTAATATCTAGAAACGGTAAGGCGTATGGCAGAGCCATCTCCCAATTCCATTTCACGCTGTACCAATCCTTTCCCAAAAGAACGCCGCCCTACAATGGTGCCAATATCATTGTCTTGCAGCGCTCCCGCTATAATTTCACTTGCCGAAGCAGACCTTTCATTTATCAGAACATAAACCGGCTTATCTTCAAACCTACCTTTTGAGGTAGCGTGTATCTTATTTATTTTTCCTTTTTTATTCTTGGTGAACAGAATCAGTTTTCCATCTTGTAAAAATTCATCTGCCATTTGCTCTGCGACACCTAAATAACCTCCTGGGTTATCTCTTAAGTCTAAAGTCAACTTACGGGCGCCTTTCTTTACTAGTTCGGATAATGCGGCTTTAAACTCCTTATAAGTTGATTCTGCAAAACGATTTACCTTTATATATGCCATATCATTGGTTAACATATAATAGGCTTCCACACTTTTTATAGGAACTATATCCCGTTTTACGTTTACTGTAAATGTTTTGTCTTCGGATTTTCTATAGACCTTTAGCTTTACCGAACTACCCTTTTCTCCTTTAAGCTTACCAACAATATCTTCGCTAGCTAGATCTTTGCCGTAAAGTGTATCCTTATTCGCCATTAAAATGCGGTCTCCCGCCTTTATTCCCTTTAAATAACTAGGACCTTTCGGCACTGTTCTTATTACGGAAATAGTATCTTTATAAGGATAGAAATTAATACCAATACCTACAAAATCACCCTTCATGTTCTCAGAAACACGGTCCATTTCATTTTTGGGAATGTAAACGGAATGTGGGTCTAATTTTTCAAGAATCTGATTAACGGTAACATCTACAATACTATCCGTATCTATATCATCAACATACTCATAATCTATATAATCTATGAGTCTGTTGAGCTTGTCTTTTTTAGAATTGGTTGTGAAAAGTTTCTCAGGTGTATCTGCAAAATGGAGCTTTCCCCCAACAAAAATACCCAAGGCAAGTGCTGCAGCTATTACGGTAGGCCATATGTAGTTTTGTTGTCTTTTCATAATTATTTTGGCTTGTCTACCGCTGATTCAATTTCCGGCAAATGCACTAGTTCTATACCTGCCCGTTCTAAAAATTGCAATCCAGAATCATCTTTATAAGCTCTTCTATAAACTACACGTTTTATGCCAGATTGGTGAATTAACTTGCTACACTCCCTACATGGAGATAGTGTTATATATAACGTTGCTCCTTCACATGATTGCGTTGAAGAGGCCACTTTACTTATAGCATTAGCCTCTGCATGCAAAACATACCATTTGGTATATCCTTCATCATCCTCGCAAATATTTTCAAAACCTGTTGGCGTACCATTATAGCCGTCAGATATAATCATTCTATCTTTTACGATAATTGCCCCTACCTGTTTACGCTCGCAGTAGGACAACTTGCCCCATTCTTGCGCCATGCGCAGATAAGCCTTGTCGTATTTTTCTTGTTTTGACTTTTTCATGTAACGCGAAGATACAACAATAGCCATACGTGCTACTTATCTTACTTGCTATACAACTAAGATACCTGCTTTCAAAAAGCCCAACAATAATAAGGGGTTAATTTTAAGTGAAAATATATTAGTGCTATACGGGAAACGTACGAACAAGCATTGGTATTGTTAGAAGTATAATTAAAATAGACGTAATTCCGATGAACAACACTTTCCTTAATTTCGTGCCTACGATTATGGCCCAACTTACAGATAAAACGGAGAAAACAATGGTAACCTGTGAAATTTCAATTCCTGCCGCGAAACCTAAAAGGGGAATTAACTTATTGTCCTCCTCAGCCATTAACATTCTAAAATAATTACTAAAACCAAAGCCATGAATCAACCCAAAGAGTAAAGTGGTCAATACATGACCTTGCATACTTTGAGCCGTAGTTGTATTGCGCATATACAATAAGTTGAAAAGTGCCGTCAACATTATAGTAACAGGAATTAAAAACTCTATTAGACTTGCATTTACGGTTACCAGACCGTACGCACTTAATGCAAGAGACAAGCAATGCGCTGCAGTAAATACGGTAGCCAACAACACTACTTTCTTCCACGTTTTAAACGAAAAAGGAATGGTCAATGCCGCTAGAAATAGAATATGGTCGTATGCATTTAAATCTAGCACATGCTCTAAACCCATCTTAATATAGAAAAGAAACTCCTCCATTATAAATTGATTATTAAAGTGAAGTAAGAACTAAAAAAACCTTGTTCAAGTCCGCTTATCTACAAACCCCTCTCGGATTGAATTTCTTCATATGCCTTTTGCACTTCCTTGAATTTTTCCTCCGCTCCCTTTTTGATAGCTTCGTTCTGAGTGTTTACACGATCTGGATGATATTTCTTTGCCATAGTACGGTAGGCTTTTTTTACCTCATCATTACTGGCAGATTTTTCTATCTCCAAAATCTTATACGCATTGTTCACGGATTTAATGAACATGGCCATTATACTTTCAAAGTCTCTAAGACTCACCCGTAAATAACCTGCAATCTCACGAATTTTTTGAATTTCAGGAGTACTTACCGAACCATCTGCCTGAGCTATACCAAACAAAAAGTGAAGCAACTGTAACCTCACCTCATAACGTGTGCGTTGATTTAAAAAGCTACAAATACGCTGTGCGGAAATCTCATGCTTCTTGTTTATTTCATTAAAGGTTCTAAAAATGGCATTGGCCTTATCCTTGCCATATGTGCTAACAAAGTACTGCCTCACATAGTCCATTTCTCTCTGACTAACCGTGCCATCTGCCTTAATTACTATGGAGCATAGGGATAGTAAATTCAACTCAAAATCTGCGGGAGAAACTTTTTGCCGCGTCATATCTCCAAAAACAGATTGCGCTCCACCGCCACCACTAATTTTTAAACCATCTATAAGACTACCTACCAAGTATCCCAAAATTGCTCCTGGAAACCTAAAAAAATAATACCCAATGATGGCCGCGAACCATTTAATCATGCCTTTTTTAAATTTTGGCAAAGATATTAAAAGCGGCAAGAAATAAGCAGCTAAAAGAACAGAGACCTTTTTAAAGTGAAATAGTTAGACAGGGCAACTCAGCAGTAAGCACTATTTTATCGATTTTATCTAACGAAAAGTTAAGTAGATCAACTAAATGCGACAAATTAAGTATCTTTGTTAACCATATATAAAATATAAAAATATGTATCCTGCAGAATTGGTAAAACCCATGAGACAAGACTTGGCATCAGCTGGGTTTGAAGAATTACATACATCAGAAGCAGTCGAAAATGCAATCAAAAAAGAAGGTACTACTTTAGTTGTAGTAAATTCTGTTTGTGGTTGTGCAGCGGCAAACGCTAGACCTGCGGCTAAATTAAGTTTACACAATGCTAAAAAACCAGACCATATCGTTACGGTCTTTGCGGGTGTTGATATTGAAGCCGTAAATACAGCAAGAAACCTTATGATTCCGTTTCCTCCATCATCGCCAAGTATGGCGCTTTTTAAAGATGGGGAATTGGTTCATATGATAGAACGTCACCACATTGAAGGCAGACCAGCAGAATTAATTGCTGAAAACCTGGTTACTGCCTATGATGAGTTCTGCTAGAACCGTTTAAAGGCTTCTCTGATTAGGAGATTATAAAAGAATAGAAAAAACCGCTTCACAACGAAGCGGTTTTTTATTTTTGCACTATGCAAAAGATATTGGCATACCCGCTTACCTTTCTTTACATGATTTTCTTTGGATTGTGTTTATTGGTGTTTCACCCCATACAATGGGTCTGTTTTAATGTTTTTGGATACAATGCCCATAGAATGAGCGTAGCCTTACTCAACCTATCGCTTATGCGGTGTACACATGTGTTAGGAACCACCTATACGTTTAACAATCCACATAGCATTCCAACGGATCGGCCATTAATTATAGTTCCCAATCACCAAAGTATGCATGATATTCCTCCTATAATTTGGTTCATGAGAAAACACCATCCCAAATTTGTCAGTAAAAAGGAATTAGGTAGAGGTATACCAAGCGTTTCTTATAATTTAAGGCACGGTGGCTCCGTATTAATTGACCGAAATGATAGCAGACAAGCATTATCAGAGATTGCAAAACTTGGCCGCTATATTGAAAAGCACAACCGAAGTGCCGTAATATTCCCTGAAGGAACCCGAAGCCGTACAGGACATCCAAAGCCGTTCAAAGCTACGGGGTTGAAACTATTAATGAAAAATGCGCCATCTGCCCTAGTTGTTCCTATTAGTATTAACAACTCATGGAAAATGCTTAAATACGGTAAATTTCCGAACGGAATTGGCAATCATATTACTTTTCAAGTACACAAACCCATTGAAGTAAATTCAAACTTTGACTCCATTTTATCGGAAGCCGAAAAAAAAGTAATCTCTGGAATAACCGCCTTTAAAGCAGAAAATGACTGATACCCAAATTGTAGAACGGACCATAACCTTCGTAAAAGAGACCTTAAAAGGAGCTGAAGGCGGGCATGATTGGTTTCATATTGAACGTGTATTTAAAAACACTTTGCTCATTGCACAAGAAGAAAAGGTAGATATATTGGTTGTTAGTCTAGGCGCGCTCTTGCATGATATTGCAGACGCTAAATTCAATAACGGAGATGAGACGGTAGGTCCTAAATTGGCACGACGTTTCTTAAGCGAAATGGAAGTAAATAAAAATACCATTAGCCATGTCATTCATATTATTGAAAACATATCTTTCAAAAACTCTCTTGAGGAAAATAAAGGCAACCGGTTTTCTTCTTTAGAACTAGAAGTGGTACAAGATGCAGACCGACTAGATGCTTTAGGTGCCATTGGTATAGCCCGGACGTTTAATTATGGAGGATTTAAAAACAGGGAACTCTACAATCCAAACATTGCTCCTAACTTAAAAATGTCCAAAGAAGAATATAAAAAAACAAAGGCTCCTACCTTGAATCACTTTTATGAAAAATTGCTTTTGTTGAAGGATAAAATGAATACCGATACCGGAAAAAAATTAGCTCTCGGGCGGCATGAGTATATGGTTGACTTTCTTAAACAATTCTATAAAGAATGGGACCCACTAGTGTCAAATACAGGGTTCACAGTTCAATCACCATAAATTTAACTCGTCCATTTTACATTTTTTTGTATCTTAAAGATCAGAACCTAAATCCAATTTTTGAAGATGCAAAGAAGAAAGTTTATCAAGAATGCGGCAGCGGCCTCCACCGTATTTTCCATCGTACCAAGTTTTGTTTTGGGCAAAAATCATGTTGCTCCTAGCGATACCCTTTATGTGGGTGCTTTTGGTGTTGGCGGTCGTGGCTCGGGCGTTATGAAGGGGCTAGACGAAACCGGTAAAGTGAAATTCGTAACCCTCTGTGATGTTGATGACAGAAGAGCGGCAGATACTTATAAAAAATATCCAAAGGCAAAAAGATATAAAGACTACAGAAAAGTCTATGATAAGCATTTAAGTGAAATTGACGCTATTATGGTAGCAACCCCAGATCATATGCACGCTTCTATTGCCCTACCTTTCATGCGTGCCAAAAAGCATGCTTACGTTGAAAAACCATTGACTCATAATATTAACGAAGCACAAATGATGACTCAAGTTGCCAAAGAACACGGTATAGTGACCCAAATGGGTAACCAAGGTGCTTCTAGTGATGGTAGCCGCGAAGCAAAAGAATGGATAGATTCTGGTATCATCGGAAAAGTATACAAAGTAGATTGCTGGACGAACCGTCCTGTATGGCCACAAGGTGTTCCTGCACCTACTGCGAAGCAGCCAGTGCCAAAAGGGCTTGATTGGGACCTTTGGTTGGGAGTTGCTGAAAACCGTGATTACAATGACGCCTACCTTCCTTTTAAATGGAGAGGCTTCTGGGACTTTGGAACTGGCGCTCTAGGAGATATGGGATGCCACATTATGGAAACTCCATTTAGCGTTCTGGATTTAGGATATCCTACTGAAGCTGAAGCAAGTTGTACTACCAATTGGGTAGGTGATTTTGTAGAAGCGGATTATAGCGAATCCTGCCCCGCATCTTCTATTGTGAGATTAAAATTCAATACCGAAAAACATGGTGATATTGCCTTAAATTGGTATGATGGTGGACTTATGCCTGATTTACCGGATGAGTTGGCAGATGGTGAAACTATTGGCGATGGCGGTGGTGGTTCCGTTTTTTATGGCACCAAAGGTATTTTAGTAACAGATACCTACTCACGTAACGCAAGATTGTTACCTAGCCAAAACATGGATATGTTTAAAGCTCCTGCCCCTTATTTGAAGCGAATTGATGGCGATGTTGATGGTCACCAAAAAAACTTTGTAGAAGGTTGCTTAAAAGGTACCGAAACCTCATCGGACTTTAGAAAGTCAGGACCTTTAACCGAAGCGGTATTGATGGGCAACTTAGCTATTAAAGCTTTTCAATATAAAAAGCTGAAAGCCGGCAAAAAACTTGGAGATTGGGATCCCTTTGAATACCCTGGAAGAAGAAAAATCCTCTGGGACGGTGCCAATATGAACGTTACTAATTGGGATATGGCTAACGAATGGGTAAAAGGCAGGTACCGTAAAGGTTGGGAATTAAAATAAAAACTTCAGCTTGTTTTATAAAAACAAAAAGTCCCGTAGGTTACGGGACTTTTTGTTTTGAACGGACTGTTTAACACTACCGTTATATAATTATTATGATGTGACTGTTACTTCTGTGCAGGTAATTCACGGGTTAACCAACCTCTTTTATTTGCAGTTGCTATAGCATAAGGTGTAATCCAAAATAAACCGAAAGTAAATAAGATACTATATGAATATGCCCAAACTGATTCTTTAAGATCATATCGTTTTGCATAAAACAATACCGGAAATGTAGATAATACCAATATACTTACAAGCGTAGAACTTAAGAATAAAAGTGGATGCGTTAAAATAAAGAAGAACATAAAGAACAAGAACGGATAGCTCATCAATATTTTAATGGATTGACTGATGAACAATAAACGTGATCCAATTTTTGAACCTTCTCTAAAGTTTGTGAAAACGTATTTAGACATTTCAATGTTTTCACGAACATTACTTCTACCCCATCTAATGAACATTTTGTAAAGGCCTTTGTATTTTTCAGGTACATTGGTATAAGCAAATGCATTCCTTTGGAACAATACATGAAAACCTTGTTTCAAAATCATGTTAGTCATAGCGCGATCTTCTCCTATATCTGAAGGTTGGCCCATAAAAGTCTGATTGATCCATTCATCCAAGCAATTAAAAACAGCTGTTCTACGGTAAGCAGCTAAGGCTCCGGGAGTACATAAAACAGAATTCAAGGAACTCTCTGCTGATCGCACAAATTCAAAACTCATAACGAAACTTACATCCAACATTTTTGGAAGTAATGCTTTTTGGTTATTTAGCACTCGGATATTTCCAGCAACCGCTCCGCAATTTTCATTTACTACAAAAGGACTTACTAAGTTACGAAGTGTATCTGGATCAACGATAGAATCACTATCCACAGTTACAAAAATCTCCCCTGTGCCTTCATTAAAACCTCTATATAAACCATGGCGTTTACCCATGTTTTTAGGTTGTTGGAAAATCGTTACACGATCACCCAAAACCTTTTTGGCTTCTTTCATCCAGTGCCAAGTATCATCCTTACTACCATCATCAATAGATAGTAATTGTAATTTTTCATGTGGAAAATCACTTTCCGCCAAACTCATTAAAGTATCATATACCTGCTTACCCTCATTGTATGCCGGTACAATTACGGTACAAGTTGGCAATTCTTCATCTGAAACAGATTCAATAGCCTTATATTTAAAATATCTGTAAATAATAAATAGAAAAAAGACTGCTTTAAAAATAAAGAGGCCTAGGGCCAAATACATAAACCCTTGACCAAATGCCGATGCCGAACGCTCTAAATTAAACTGGTTTAAATCACTTCTTAATATGTAAGACATATAAGCTGCCCCTATCATCAACACAAAAGTGCTTCCCATGACAAAAATGCCCCAGGCATTTGCCGTTTCAATAAAAATTTTGAATTTTTGAATTAAACTCGATTTTGATTTTGGTATGTTCAATGTGGTTTCTGATTTCATATGTGGTATATCAAATAATGTTCTGAGTCTCTTATACGTTGCCCGGTTCTCGTTTGGATTTCCCCTTTACACTATTTTAACATGTATGAAAAAAAGAGGAATTATGAGAGACTCAATGCTTTGGCGCACATCACCTACTATTCACAACGACTACAATGAAAATTTACGATGTTAGAAGGTTTAGAGACAATTTATGAGATTTTACTAAAAATGAATTTAAATTGTTTCTTTGATTCTATTTGCTCGTCATCGCTTAAAACATATATTCAGCTTATAAATAACTGGTTTGAAAAGACTTGTTTATAAAATTGATATGGCTTGGCACACATCTTTATTTAATTGCTTTGAAGATGACTGAATTTCTAGGAAGTCAAAAAAATGGAGCGCAATGGAAATTTTAGGAGATTTCTATTGCGCTCAGGAATAAGTTTTGATAAAAGTTTAAAATGCGTAACCTGCAGAAAGTTGAAATACGTTATTCTGGCTCTTATCGTTAGTAAAAGAATCATCATTAATATTGGCAATACCTTTATTGTATCGAAGACTAAAAAAGATATTTTCATTTAGTTTGTATGAAGCACCTATCGCAAAGGCAATATCCAACTTTTTAAAGCGGTCATCATCATCTACGTTTGTTGTAAGTAAAAATCCAACCAATGGTCCTGCTTCGGCACTTAAACCTTCAAGAATATAGTACTTACCTAAAATAGGAAGGTTTACATACCCTAAATTCAAATCATCTCCGCCAACACCATAATTCCACTTTGTGCCTTGTAAGGAAAACAACAACTCTGGTTGTACCGCCATTTTTTCAGAAATCGGAAATTCTGCAACACCACCTAAATGGAAACCTATTTTGCTACCTAAACCCCCTAAACCCGAGTAGGCATTACCACCAACGGAAGCGATGTTAAGACCTCCTTTAACACCAAAAGTAAAGTCTTGTGCCTGCGAAATAGATACACTTAAGAGTGCAGTTAAAAGAAATACTACTTTTTTCATAATCTAAATGTTTTTTTAATTGTTTCCCTTATTAATGTCATTATAATAAAAAGGTTAACATCTAAAATCAAAACAATCTTAGTTGACCGTCTTTGAATTGTTTATGCAGTTCATGGTTAAGAGGCGGGAATACCTTGTTTTTAAAATACGTATGACGTGCCAAACGTACCAAATCATGAATTTGAGTAGCAATTTTGCCTTCTCCTTTACTGCGAACTCCAAACCTACTATCATTTAAAGTGCCCCCATGGCATTCTTCAATTTGATGTAATACCTTTTCTGCCTTGTCCGGTAAAGTTTTATGAATCCAATCTGTAAAAACCTGACCAATTGCTCCATTGAGACGGACCACAGTAAAAGCGAATGATTTTGCGCCATTATCGGAAACCGCTTTTGCCAAATTCATAACTTCATGGCTATTGATACCAGGGATGATCGGTGCCAACATAGCATTTACGGGAATGTTATTTTCAGAAAGCACGCGAATGGTTTCCAAACGTTTTTTAATTGTAGTTGTTCTAGGTTCTAGAATACGTCTGGTTTCTTCAGACAATGAGGTTATTGATACGTTAACTCCAATCAATTGGTCTTTTGCCAGTTCCTTTAGAATATCCAGATCACGTAATACCAAAGCATTTTTGGTAATTATGCCAACAGGATGTTTGTACTTTAAAAATATCTCAAGACAAGCTCGGGTAATCTTAAATTTTTTTTCTGCTGGTTGGTAGCAATCGGTATTACCGGAGAGAACAATGGTTTTGGCTTCCCATCGTTTATTTTTCAATTTGGCCTCCAATAATTCTGGAGCATCTTTCTTAATTAAAATTTTCCGCTCAAAATCCAGTCCGGCACTGTAACCCCAGAACTCATGTGTATTACGAGCATAGCAGTAAATACAGCCATGTTCACATCCTTGGTAGGGATTCATAGAGTATTGCATGCCCACATCTGGGCTAGTAACCTTATTAACTATGGTCTTAGGAAAAATAGGAATGTATTGGGTCTTGTTTTTATCTGCCTCCTCGCCCTCTATTCGGCAAAATTCGAGAAAATCATCTCGGGTTTCATAGATGTTTTGCAGAAACTTATTGTGTACATTCTGTTGGGCGCCACGGCCTCTAATATAGGAATCAGATTTCAATTAATTGGATTTATTACAAATTTATGGAATAAATCCAATTGTAAAATATCTTAAATGTTATTTAACAGTAACTTCCACTAATTGTTTTTTCGTGCCTCGCTTAGCATAAAACAAAAGGTGATCCGATGCTTCATCTATAAACGGCCTAGAAACCATAATAGGTAATCTCACCTCTTTATCGTCCACTAATTTCTTGTATGAAAGGTCTCCTGAACTATCAACTTTTATAACGAACATATTAGGGTTTCTACTAAACCCTTGTTTAAATAAAATACGTTCTTTGCTCATTTTCTGAGGATTCTCCCCAGAATTTATAAAGAAATACATATTATCACCTTCACCGTAAGCTGTATATGAAGCGTAGGAAGCATCACCTTGGGTTACCTCTGCTTTGTTAATGTTCCTGGCCCATTCCATTGAACCGGATGCATTTAATTTGGCTATCACAATATCATTGTAATGGAAACGATCTACCTTTTTGGTAGCTCCCGTTCCTATGTCCTGTCCTGCAGTAACGAAATACTCTTCGGCACTGAATAATATATCATTATTTGGGGTGATATGTACATTCTTAAAAATAAGGTTCTTTATTTCGGCATCTACTTCACGGCCAAATTTATCCAACATAAACTGGTCTGAAAACGGATTGTATTTTTTAGCCTTAATGTCTAAAGAATTTGCATCAAGATTGAAGTAAACTAGACCATTATATCTATTATCTTTTCTATCTGCATAGAAGCCAATTACCTTCATCTCATTATGGGATAGTATAGGCTTTAAAGATTCCGGAAACCTTCCAGCATCAGCAAACTCCTGTGTCTTATATCCCCCCTGCGTAATACGTACTAATTCATACTGAAATCTTCTTTCCTTGACGTCAAACCTTCTTTTCTTAAAAAAGGCCTTTCCCATTAAGTATAATTCCTTTAAATCTTTTGAAACCTCAATATTCTCAAAAGCATAATTCTTTTCCTCAATATTAGCACTAAAATCATAGTCCAGTTGAAGTTTTAAATCAGTTCCATAAAGATAAATATGATATTTTTCTTCTTTTCCCTCCCTATGGTGAACAGTTATGGCAAAAGCGGACCTGTCATCATTGAAATGAGTTGCTGTTGAAAATCCGTTTCCGAATTTCTGATTGTATTTACTAACTGCCAGCGGATTTATAACTTCTTTGGAGGGAATGGAAAGTAGTTTTCTTTCCGTAAAATTAAATTCATCTAACGGACTTTGATGTACAACATAATTGTAAGCCTCATCTCTATTGCTATATACAAGTTCCAGCAGATACAACTGACCGTTTTTTACGAAACCGTCTACCATATGTCTGCCCGCATATTTATAATTATAGTCGGCCACTAGGTTTAATTCCGTATCATACACCTCAATGAAGTGGCCTTTAGGCCTAAGTGGCATACCGCCATAATAGGTTCGCACCAATACTGTCTGCTCTTGGGCAGAACGGTCTATTGCCAAGACGGTAGAATATTTATACCTATCGGAATAATTATCGCCAAGTTTGTATTCCACAGGGATTTCCTGTGCATTTGTAAAAGTTAGGGTAGCCAAGAACAGCAGTGCCGTTAAGCTTCTTCGGGTTCGCATAAGTAGGTTTTAAGCGGACATGTTACTCACCAGGAAACTCGGCCTTCCGCTTTTCTAAAAATGCGGATGTACCTTCCTTAAAGTCTTCGGTTCCAAAACAAGCACCAAAAGCCTTTATTTCTTCATCATATCCATTACTGTTCTTAAAACCCGCATTTACCGCTTTTATTGCGTAACTAAGCGCGACAGGGGAGTTATTCGATATCTTGTTCGCTAACTTCTGGCAGAAAGCAATCAATTCTTCCTGAGATACTACATGATTAATCAAACCATAATCCAATGCGCGTTCTACATCTATCATACCCGCGGTCATAATCAGTTCAAAAGCTCTTCCTTTACCGATTAGTTGCGGTAAACGTTGAGTGCCACCATAACCAGGTATTACCCCAAGGGATACTTCAGGAAGGCCCATACGAGCATTATGACTCGCTACTCTAAAATGACAGGCCATGGCAAGTTCCAATCCGCCGCCCAAGGCAAAACCATTGACCGCAGCAATAACAGGCTTAGAAAGATTTTCCACAAAATCAAAAAGGACCTTATGTCCTTTAGCTGATAGTTTCTCCCCTTGTTTCTCTGAAAAATCGGCAAATTCAGAAATGTCGGCTCCAGCAACAAAAGCTTTTTCACCACTACCCGTTAAAATAATAACCTGTACGGATTTATCCTTCTCCAAAGCCTTAAAAGCATCGTGTAGTTCTAAAATGGTCTCCTTATTCAGAGCGTTTAGTTTTGTAGGACGATTAATCGTTACAATGGCGGTAGATTGTTTATCGTCTACAAGAATATTATTAAATTTCATATAGCGTTTTTTATATGTTCTGTATTGTTCTTTTAATTTAATCCTGCTTCTCAAGAGGGAACTTAACCGAAAAAATAGTTCCTATTCCCGGTTTTGAGGTAAAGCTAATATGGCCTTTATAGGTCTCCACTATATTCTTGACCATACCTAGACCCAAGCCCATTCCACTAGTTTTTGTAGTGAATTTTGGTTCAAATATTTTTTCTTTGAAGCCCTCTTCAATACCAATTCCATTATCTGCTACACTTATTTTGGCAAAATCACCATCAGAGGCTACAGAAACTACAATTTGCGGTTCATCTACTTCAGGCACAGCCTGAATAGCATTCTTCACCAGATTCGTAACTACGCGTATTAATTGGGTACGGTCTAATTTCGTAATAATTTCTTCTTCTTCCGAAATAAAATGGATATAATCTTCATTAAAAATATCCAATGCCAGGCGCACAATCTCAACTATGTTAAGGGTTTCATTCTGCTGAGCTGGCATTTCTGCAAAATTGCTGAAGGCAGATGCTATACTGCTCATAGTATCTATTTGCTGAATAAGAGTCTTGGAAAATTCTGCAATCTTCGTGTCTATATTAGGATCTTCAGGGTTAAATTTTCGTTCAAAGCTCTGAACCGTAAGGCGCATTGGTGTAAGCGGGTTTTTAATTTCATGCGCTACTTGTTTTGCCATTTCCCGCCAAGCTTGCTCTCTTTCGCTACGTGCCAATTTTACCGCGCTATGCTCCAACTCATCAATCATAGCATTGTAGGACGTCACCAACTTTTCTATTTCTTCGCTAGGGTTATCAATCAATATTTTATAGTTACTTTTTCCTAAATCCGTACGATCTAACATATCGGAGATGGTCTGTAGAGATCGGGTTATATAGGTAGAAATAAAGTAGGCCAAACCGATAGCAATTAGCAACATCAGAAAATAAACACCTCCTAATCGCAAAAGAAATTCCCTAAGTTCCATATTATTGAAGGAATCATCTTCGTAGTAAGGTAAATTTAAAATACCTATTGGTTTAAATCGTTTATCGTTAATATAGGTATATGAAGCTTTGTAATTATCTCCCGCAAGCGCTTTCTGATCTACAAACCTTTTTGTGGGACTGGTCTCCAACAAGCTTAAAATAGATGGGCTTAAACAGTTGGCTATTGAATCTACCTCAAACTTTGCTCTGGAGCTTTTAATTAGCTGCCCCTCTAAATCGTAGATATTTAACCGTTGATTCTGAACGTTGGCGATTTGATATATTTCATCATTAAAAATTAAGCCTAAGTTCTCTGTAGTAACTGGGTAAGTAGTTTTTCTGAGCACGTACTCAACACTTTGCCTTACCTGATCCTCTTTACGCTCTAAACGGTCTGAATGGTAGTCTTCTGCTTGCTCCTTATACTGATATACCGTAACACCAGCAATCAAAATGGAGGCTACAACCACCAGTAGGATCATGGAAAGAAATATGCGTGATCTTAGGGAAAGTTTTGTGAACAAAAGACTGGAGTTTACATCAAAGGTAGCAAATATCACGCCATTATATGCAAGTTCATTTCCGTGTCAAACCGGTTTAGATCAAGGCTATCTAAAATGCCTAAATAAAGGCGAAACAACTCAAGCTTCTGGGTTTTTTGCCCTTATGCGCTTATATAATCTAATACCTAACATAAGGAGAATACCCAAAACTAATATTCCTACAACACCAAAAACCCAATTAAAGGCACTCTTGAGAATCACCAAAAATACCACTGCAAATAATATAAGGGTAGCTCCTTCATTGTAAATACGCATGAATTTAGAGGTATATCTAACCTCATCTCTTTGTAATTGCTTAAAAATTTGATGTGATTTTAAGTGGTATACAATAAGTAGCACTACGAACGCAAGTTTTACATGCATCCAAGGCTGTTGCAACCAAACGGGTATTATGACCAATAACCAAATACCAAAAACAAGCGCCAAAATAGCCGAAGGCCAGGTAATAATAAACCAAAGTCTTTTTGTCATCAACTTCAGCTGCTTAGTAAGAATTTCTTTTTCAGGAGAAGGCTTATCAGCCGCTTCAATATGATAAATAAATAATCTAGGAATATAGAACAACCCCGCAAACCAAGTAATCACAAAAATTAAATGCAGTGCTTTTATGTATTCGTACAATAGTTCTTTGCTTTATAATGATTACACAAAGTTAGACAAAACAAGAAATAACCGCTACAAAAAGATAGATAACTCCTTATCTAAGAATATCGTAAATTTCTAAATGAACGGGGTCTAAAGGCTGGGTAATATCCTCCTTTTGGGGAAATTCCTGAAATATATACTTCAAATTACCGGATTCGTCCAATACTAAAAATTTGGGTGATTCTGGAATAGATATATTATCAATATACCATGAAATACACTCGTTCAAAACCGGGAAATCCGCTTTTTTAGCGATGCCAGCGGTATTACCATTTTTTGCAATAAGAGCTACAGCATTGTATTCTCCGGTATTTACCAAAGCATTCAATGATTTTATATGCGACTTACGCACTTGTGCAGGTTCTTTATAAAGACCTACTACAGTATATTTTCCGGAGAATTTCTGTTTTGAAATGGCGCTCCCCGTTATATCGCTAAACTCAAAATCGGGTAAGGGTTTACCCAAAAAGTCAAATACCCTATACACCTTTTCTTCTTCATCCTCCTGTAGAACAACTATAGAAATATTTTCTATTATACTATCCTTCGCAGTAACCCGTTCAAAAGTTTTATAGGTCACTATCTGCGGATCATATTCTTGAGCTATCAGGGCTAATCCTTCTTTAAATGTAGCCTCATCGACAACGTCATTTGCTATCTTAAAATACTTTTGGGCAACTATTTGTTGAGTGCAGAATAGAATGGTGAATACTAAAAAAGTGGGGAAGTTTTTCATGGTTGGAAAGGCATAAGAATAGACTCTTTTATTCTATTCATTTCTATAAATGTAATAAAAATGAACGTATTACAAAAGTTGCCTTGCTTAGGCCAATAAATTGCAGGAATGCTTATTTTAGGGCTACCTATAAAAATATATATTTTGAGAATTACCAAAAACACATTGAGTCCTGAAGATTTGCTAACGCTTCGCTCAGCCAAGCAGAAAATGGAGCAAATAGGTTGGGCCATGCAAGGGCTTAATAAAATGGGTAACATTATAGACAGTCGTATTCAATTGTTACCGCAAAAGCAACGCAACTGGTTACAGCAAATTACCTATAAAGTTCTGCATACCGTAGTGAAGACCAATTTAATTTCGATGAATAAAAAAGCTAAAACAACGTCCATGAACAATTTGTACAAAGCATTGGTAACTTCATCCGGTGCTATTGGCGGGGCTTTAGGAGCGAGTGCTTTTGCGGTAGACCTTACACTGGCTACCAAACTTATGATGCGCTCCATCATGGATATCGCCCGCAGCGAAGGAGAGGATTTAAATTCCCTTGATTCACAGTTGGCCTGTTTACAAGTTTTTGCCTTAGGTGGAAAGAGCAAACATGATGACAATTTGGATACCGGTTATTATGCTACAAAATTAGCCATTAGTTCTACGGTTAAAGGTGCTAGTGGAATTGCAGGCAAAACTGTAACCACGTTACTGAACACCACGGGCAACCCCCTATTACAATTAATAGCTCAAGTAGCATCTAGATTTAGCGTGCAGGTATCAGAGAAATTTGTAGCTCAGGCTATTCCCATAGTAGGAGCTGCAGGAGGCGCAACCATTAACCTTGCCTTCATTGATCACTTTCAAAATATGGCACATGCTCATTTTAGTATTAGAAGGCTGGAACGCAAGTATGGCGAAGAGCTAATTAGACTGCAATATGAAGAACTGTCCGTTGCAAAAATCTAATGCCACATAAACTTCTATGTAATTTCATTACATTTAAACTCAACTCAATTTAAACGATATGAAAATTAAAGTCCCCTTTGCCCAAAAGGCAAACCTTAAAATTACCGCGGTATTATTGTTTTTTTCCGCAACCGTTTTCGCTCAAGATTTCCTATATGGAGATGCACTCCCTGATGCTCCTAAGTTAGCAGAAAGAGGTGATAACGCCGTTGGAGTACGCACTTTCAACTTAGTTCATGAAGACCAAATAGATATATTAAATTCAAAAGAAGGTAAAGACCCGTTGTATGATCGGCCACTTACCGTAGAGGTTTGGTATCCTACTGGAGCACCGGCAAACAAAGATGAAACCGTAACGTATGAGGAGGTTATGGGAACGAGAGGTGATACTCTGAGACCATTGGTACCCTTTTCTTTTAAAGGTAGAGCTTATCGCGATGCAGCCCCGAAGGCTACAGCTGGCGGATACCCGCTAATTGTGATATCTCACGGATATGTAGGCTCCAGATATTTAATGACTTATTTAACCGAAAACCTAGCCTCAAAAGGGTATATAGTAGTTTCAATAGATCACACGGATTCAACTTTTAAGGATGCCAATGCTTTTCAAAGCACCCTGTTAAACCGAGCTAAAGACATCAAATTTGTAATTGATACGATTGCTGAAAAAGGAAATTCTTCTTCTAAGGACCAATTGGCCGGAATGGTAGATGCCGAAAATATTGGTATTGTTGGTTATTCTATGGGAGGTTTTGGCGTACTTAATGTTGGTGGCGCCGGTTATAGTGATGGTATGACTGCTTTCTTTGGACAAATGACAGGTGGAAGCTCTGCAATTTCTACCTTAGCGGCTAGTAATACCGAATATCAAAAACAAATAGACCCAAGAATCAAAGCGGTAGTTGCCTTTGCCCCATGGGGAATGGAACGCGGTGTATGGGATGCTAATGGACTGGCAGGATTAAAAAAACCAACATTATTCGTAGCTGGTGATCAAGATGATATTTCAGGTTATGAAAAAGGTATTAAAGCAATTTTTGAAGGTGCTGTTAACGCAGACCGATATATGCTTACCTATAAAAATGCGAGACATAACGTAGCTCCAAACCCTCCGCCAGCAGAGGCTTTACAGCCAGGTTTACATATAGATGAATATTACAGGTATGCTGAACCTTCTTGGGACCAGAGAAAAATAAATAATATCAACCAACATTTTTTAACTGCATTTTTAGGAACCTATCTAAAAGGTGCTGATTATGCTGAATATTTAGATATTCCTGTAGAATCTAACGAGAAAGATTGGAATGGTTTTAAACCACGATCCTCCACAGGAATGCAGTTGATGCACGCCAAGGCTGCGGATACAATTATGAAACAATAAAAATATGAGGTTGGGAGGAGGCATAAATCATGCCTCTTCTTTAACTAGCTTATTCTTGATTTCTTTTCTTAAATACAACCCGGTTACAATAGTGGCCAAAACATCGGCAATAGGAAAGGAAAGCCAAACCCCAAGTTCACCCAGATAATCGGGTAAAATCAAAATCAACGGAATAAAGAAGAAACCTTGCCTAGATAAGGTCAGTAATAATGCCGGTATCGCTTTTCCTATTGCCTGAAAATAGGCAGCACCTATTAACTGTAATGCAATAATAGGAGTCGCGGCAAATACCAATCGCATGGCTAGAGGTATATGTTCCAAAACATAGGCATTGGCCGCCAAATCATCTGCAGATTGCCCGGCTCTATCACTTAAGAACAAAGATGCAATCTCTTGCGGGAAACTCATCAACCCAATAAATACAACGGCCGCCAGCAATGAAGCATATTTAATTGCAGTAATAATCGATTCTCGTACCCTTTGGTATTTTTTTGCCCCATAATTAAATCCTGCAATAGGCAAAAAACCTTGAGTAACTCCAAATACAGGAAAAAGTGCGAACATTAACATACGACCTATGATAGCATAAACAGCTACCATTGCTTCACCTCCAAGCCCAAAAAGAATATTGTTCATCAATAAATAAACCACACTAGTTGTTGCCTGACGGGATAAGGTAACAAAACCTAAAGAACCAATTTCTTTTATAATGGGCAACTCCAGCTTAAAACAGGCCGGCGTTAACTTTAGTTCAGATTTATCAGACAGGAAAAAGTAAAGTACATAAGCGGCGCATAACAAATATCCTACGGTCGTAGCCCAAGCCGCTCCTTCCATTCCCCAATCAAAAATATAAATGAACACATAATCCATTAGGAGATTACCTACGGAAGGTATGATCATAGCGATCATGGCAAATTTAGGCTTCCCTTCTGCGCGAATAACCGTATTTCCCATCATACAAAATGCCAAAAAAGGAACTCCATATAGTACAATAGTATAGTAAATTTTGGCAGGTTCAAAAATAGCTCCTTTCCCTCCAAAAGCAGGAATAAGCTCGTTTACATAATAAAGTCCGAGTACCACCATTACTGTAGTAATCAGTAATGTTAAGGTAATTTGATTCCCAAAAGTCTTTATGGCCTTGGCATGATTATCGGCACCCAGAGCTCTAGAAATAATGCTAGAACCACCAATACCGATGGACATCCCCAATGCTGCAATAAAAAAAGAAACCGGCAGCACTACATTTATTGCAGCAATGGCAATTGAACCGATCCAATTTCCAACAAAAATAGAATCGACCAAAATATTGAGCGACATCACTAAAATACCTATAGAAGCTGGTACGGCCTGTTTTACCAACAGTTTACCTATTGGGTCCGACCCTAATTGTTCTGCAGATACTTTAGCCATTATTCATTGGTATTGACATTCAGCTCATATTGGTTTTTGACTTATGCAGGCAGAGCACCAGTAGTTTGCCAATCCTTAATCCAAGTAGCCATAACCTTAACCCATCCTTCACTTTCGTTCAAACAAGGTATGTGTTTGTATTCCTTACCACCAGCTTCCTGAAATTGATGTTGTCCTTCCATGGCAATTTCTTCTAGTGTCTCTAAACAATCAGCAACAAATGCAGGAGTTATGACCGCAAGATTCTTTATACCTTCTTTTGGAAAACGCTCAAACTCAAAGTCGGTATATGGTTTTAACCAAGGATCATTAGGAAGACGTGATTGAAAGGAATTACTCACCTTATCTTCAGGAAGATTTAAATACGCTTTAACGGATTCCGTAGTATCAAAACACTGGTGACGATAACAGGTGTTATGTGCCACAGAGTTCGTCTGGCAACATTTACCATCAATTTTACAATGAAAACGGGTTGGGTCTGACTTGCGAATATGTCTTTCCGGAATACCATGATACGAGAATAGAATATGATCATAATCAAAGCCTTCAAGGTTTTCTGCTATACGCTCAGAAAGTACACGTATGTACTCAGGATTTTTATAAAAAGGCGGTAAAGTGGTTAATTTCATATGTGGAAAAAGTGCTTCTTGCTCTTCCATCACTTTAACTACTACCGTTTCATAAGAAGACATGGCATAATGCGGATACAAAGGCACCAACAACACCTCATCCACGCCTTTATCATGAAGTTCTTTAAGGGCTCCTTTAATGGTCATACTACCATAGCGCATTCCTAGGGCGATAGGAATATCCGAATGTTCCTTTACCTTATCTGTAAACCTCTCTGAAAGTACAATAAGAGGAGAACCTTCTTCCCACCATATTTTAGCATAAGCCTCCGCAGATTTTTTAGGTCGCGTTTGTAGAATTATACCACGCACTAAAATATTACGCAACCAATTGGGTACGTCTATTACGCGTTCATCCATTAAAAATTCATCTAAATACGGCTTAACATCTTTTGCAGTGGGACTATCTGGAGAACCCAAATTAACCAATAAAACTCCTTTCATAGTTTGGCAATACTTTTTCGGTTTATTAGACATGCAATTTCACAATAAAGGACTTTCGCCTTTAAGGTAATATGGCTATCTTCAAGTGCCCATTTAATTGGACAAACGTATAATTTTCACAAAAATAAGCCTTGAGACCTATCTAATGTGCATGTTATTAAAATACTTTTTGATGCTGTTATAGATAAGATCAATTATATAAGCGATTTAGACCGGTATATTTCTTAATACCAATTATACTTGCCTTTTGAAACCTTTACTATGTTAAACGATTTTTTCAACGACAACTACAAATCCCTTCTTTTGCTATTAGGTTCCCTTACAGTCTTGTTGGTCTCCTATTTTATAGTTCTTAAAATACTGCGCAAATTGGGGAAAAACCCAAAATATCTAATTCCTCCTTCTTCCGTAAAAAAAGTAAGTACACCCATTTTTTTCATTTTACTTTCTATTTTAATTAGAATGGGGTCTTTACGTCAATTACTAGGTTTAACACATCTAGAATTATACTTTAGAAAAGCCAGTACGCTACTTTTTATTTTCGCATTTACATGGTTGCTTATAACAGTTATTCAGATTATTAAAGAACATGTCATGCACACCTATGACATGAACACGTCAAACAATTTACGAGCCCGAAAAGTTGCTACGCAGTTTAATATATTAGAACGAATTATAATTTTTATTATCATAATCCTTGCCGCAGGAATAGCTCTTATGAGCTTTGATAGCATTAGAGAGATTGGGGTAAGCATATTTGCTTCTGCAGGTGTTGCAGGTATCATTATTGGTTTTTCCGCCCAGAAAATGATCGGGACCATACTGGCCGGAATCCAAATTGCTATAGCACAACCAATCAAATTAGACGATGTTGTAGTGGTTGAGGGAGAATGGGGCCGTATTGAAGAAATTACACTTACCTATGTTGTAGTGAAGATTTGGGATAAAAGACGCTTAATATTACCCACTACTTATTTTATTGACAAACCATTTCAGAACTGGACCAAATCTTCTGCAGATATTTTAGGGACTGTTTTTCTGTATACCGATTATTCCGTTCCTTTTGATGCTATTCGAAAAGAACTTACGCGAATATTGAAAGGAACAGAGCTTTGGGACGGAGAAGTTAACAATATTCAGGTCACTGACTCAAAAGTAAATTCCGTTGAAATAAGAGCCCTTATGAGTGCCAAGGATTCCTCTACTGCATGGGACCTTCGTGTACATGTTCGCGAAAAATTAATTACCTTCTTACAACAAAATTATCCCGAAAGTTTACCCCGTACCAGACTCCGTTTAGAAAATATGGAAGGTTCGGGAAATACAACTCACGAATAGCCGTTATACCTTAAAACCAATATTTATTTTAACGGTTTATAGGGATATATTGCACCAAACGCTTCTCTATTTTTGTGAAAAGCGCTCATTGCTAGCCATGGGCCCTTTACTGTTATTATGTTCCCTCAACTAAAAAGCATTTATGCGAATTGTATCGATTTTTCTCTTGCTGATTTCTTTTTCGGTCAATGCCCAAGAAAAAAATAGCCTTTTATGGGAAATTTCTGGAAATGGCCTAAAGCAAACATCGTATTTATATGGCACTATGCACGTTAGTAAAAAAATTGCTTTTAGGTTAGACGATGTCTTTTTTGATGCCTTGGACAAAAGTGATATGGTAGCCCTAGAATCTGATCCTGGTCTCTGGCTAGAAAAAGATAACATCTCTGGCTCCAACAAATATGCGGCCGAAGCCGGTTTTGTTACCAAGGGATTTTATGCCCGTTCTTTTAAGGTGGATAATCCTAAGAAAGAGATTTTAGGAGCATATTTGGCCTACGAAGACCGAATTGTGAATAACATTCTTTACCGTACAAATGAGTTTTCCCAGAATTTTGAGGAGGAGACTTATCTAGACATGTTTATTTACCAAGCTGGCAAAAAGTTCAATAAGCCTATTATTGCTTTAGAGGACATGGAGGAATCTGCTGCTCTTGTAGGAAGGGCCAGTTTAAATGCCGTCAAACAAAAGCCAGATGAATGGCTTCAAAAAAAGATGCAGCAATCAGACCCCATGTTCTTGCTTCAAGATGCGTACAGGAATCGTAATATAGCGCTATTAGATTCTCTTGATCGCGCTATGTACACCCCGCATTATATGAAAAATATGCTGTACATACGCAATGCCAATATGACCCACAGGATGGATTCCGTTATGCAAAAAGGAAAGGTTTTTGCAGGTATTGGTGCAGCACATTTACCCGGTGAACAAGGTGTTATTTCTCTCTTGAGAAAAAAAGGCTATACCGTAAAACCATTGTTATCAAAAGCGACTTCCAAGGGTAAAATACTGAAACAGAAATTTGAAATTAAAAAACGTGACAACCAATACAGTAACTATGGTCCGGAAGATGGTTTTTTTACGGTTGATCTTCCCAACAAACTGTATCCAATATCCGATATTGGAAAAACCACCTATGTATCGCCAGATTTAGCAAATGGAAGTTTTATTGTAATAAACCGCATTCCCACCTATTCTTTTCTAAAAAAAGATGCTCTATTTTCCTTAGAAGAAATAGATAAACTCCTTTTTGAAAATATTCCCGGCAAAATAATTGAAAAAAAATCGATTAAAAATGGTCCTTTTAAAGGATTGGACATAAAAAATAAATTAAAAAACGGCGACCACCAGCGGTATCAGATTTTTGAAACACCTTTAGAACTGGTTATTATAAAAATGGGAGGTGAAGGTGATTATGTTACTCAATTTTCGGATACCATATTTAATAGCCTAAAATTTAGGGCTGATGTAGTTAAGAGACCCAACACGGTTTCTTCCGTATTCGAAGATTTTGAGATCCAAATGCCTCCTCTCTATAGTTTCACTAATCGCAGTAGAAGTGGTACCCGATGGGTAGAAGGTTATGATTCTAGAACAGAGAATTACTACTTTCTTCGTAAATCAGTTTTAAACGATTTCAATTTTATTGAGGCAGATACTTTTGAATTGAAACAAATACAAAAACGGTTCTATCAAGACCTGCAACTTAAGCCTACCTTCAATTCCTTTAAAGGCAGAATTCTAACCTCATCCGCAGTAATAGACACAAAAACTAAAAAACATCTATACCTCATGACCACTATACGTCGTGGTGAATATTATCTACTGGGCATGGTAGGGAAAGATGAAAATACAGCATCCAAGTTTTTTGAGTCCTTTAAGCTTACATCAACAAAAGACCAAAAACCTTTTACAACCGTTGTGGATACCGCTTTATTTTTCAGTACTAAATCTACTGTAAAACCACCCAAATTTGTAGAAAGTAGCACTAACTATTACACTGGTGCACCCAAAAGAAAATCTTACGACCCTTTCCATAAAAAAACCGTTTATCAAAATCAGAACGGCGAGGCCGTGTCCATAGAACTAAATAAATCTCACGATTTCTTAATGTTTAGAAGTTTAGATTCTGCTTGGGCTTTGCGCAAAAAACTCTACGCTCACAAAAAATATAACGTTATCAGAGAGGAAACCAAAACCTCTCCCAACGGATATCATGAACTACAAATGACCTTATCGGATACTGCAAGTACAAGGGGGATTTTAGTAAAAAACATTTTAAAAGATGGACTTCTATATGAATTAAAAGCAGTGGTTGATACCATTGAAAGCCCCAGTACATTTGTAAGTACGTTCTTTGATAATTTTGTACCACAAGACACCGTTATCGGACGTAATTTATTTGAAGATAAGGTTCCTGAGTTTTTTAGCGCACTAACCACCAATGACAGTATTGCACTAGACGGCTATAGATTTATAAAATTTGAAAACAAACATGTTAATGCCCTTAAAAAGCATATCATAGAGTTTGATTTAAGCAAAGGAGAACGTCAAATTCAGTTACACCTCATCCGTGAACTAGCAAAATTAAAAAATGTTGATCTCACTGAGTTTTATAAAAGCTTTTACTTAAAATCTTATAACAACTCCACCGCACAAGCTGTACTACTTCAAGAAATCGCAAAAAAGTCTAATGACACTTCAACAAAATTGTTATTAGAATTAATGGAAACCGATTTGCCTCTGCTTTCTAATACGTTCAATATTAGCCTAATTTTTAAACCTTATCGAGAGAATTTAGAACTGGCAAAAAAGCTATACCCCACCCTTTTGGATTACAGTACCATTCCTGAATATAAAGAACCTATTTTTTCTTTATTATCAGAATTACTGATAAAAGATGTCATAAAGCCCAAACTATATAAAAAGTATAGAACACAGATTTTAAATGACGCAAAAACCCTCATTAAAAGACAGCTGGGCAGGGACCTATCCAATTCCCAGACGGACTTCTACAATCCAAGAACCAGCAGAAGCAATACGTCTTTGCTAGAGAATTACGTAACGCTATTATATCCTTTTCATACTGATAAGTCCGTAGAACAATTTTTTAATCAAATTTCATTAATTGGCGACCCAGGTGTACAAGCTACTTACCTAGCACAGTTAATTAAAAATAATAAACCGGTACCACAGAAACCGTTGATAGATTTGGCTTTTGATATAAACGGAAGACTTCCTTTGTTCAATAAGTTAGAAGAAGTAGGTGTGCTCAGTCATTTTCCTGCCGAATATAATTCACAGCAGTATTTGGCGGAAGCTATTCTTTTTGAAGATTCAAAATATAATCGCGCTAAAGATTCTGTTGTTTTCATAACACAAAAAAAGTTTAAGTTCAAAGGAGAATTGTACACAGGCTATTATTTTAAAAAGCGAAATAACGAAGATTACGATAAGAATTTCTCTATGTACCTCCTCATCTTTGAAAACAATAAAAAACTTCAGACGAAGCCTTTCTACGAGAGTGATGCAATGCGTATTGAAGATACAGACACTGATGAAGATGTAATTGAATACCTTACCGAAGCCTTTAAACTTAAAGACAGAAAACGAGCAGATATCTATAGACCACATGGTTACGGCATGTATGGCCATCATGGATTTTGATTTTAGACTTAAAATATAAAGTAATACTATATTTATCTAAACATCTATTAAACTAACCACTCTTCTTATGAAAATTAAATATGTGTTACTTTTTTTTACTGCGATTTACTCTTTAATAAGCTGCACAGAAGGAACAGAAATAGATGAACCTATTGCCAAAGAAGAACCAATTCCTGAAGAACCTAAAGAAGAAGTTTACTTAACGTATAGATTAAATGAACATTCGGACACAACCGAAATAGAATACTGGGTAATTGTTCATGACCAAGATGGCGAACTACTAGATTATAAAAGTATTAAAGAAGATAGTACTTTAACTTTTAGCGCCATTGATACTGCCTTAGTAAATACAGAAAAATTAGTTGTAACAACTTTATCCGTAGCTGAATATGAGAATCATATTGCTCACAATTTATTAACCTACACAAATATCCAGAAAGGCTTTAAGTGGAATTCATCAGAATCTGGGGAAGCGAATTCATCTTTAATTAGAGAATTAAATATTGGCAAAACAAATCATTCAAATAACAAACTTAATAGCAAAGTAGGTGATTACACTATTACCGTAAACTCTGTGCCTGCATTTTTAAAATACCATATCCAATCTCCTGAAACGGGAGTCGTCGCTCGTAACGATACAGAGGTTGAAGGAGACCGCCTTCAAGTTGAGGGTTTAGAATTACAACCCGGCATAAGATATTTAATTTCCATTGGAGATACCGAAGAATTACCGAAGTACACTTTCTTCGAAATAAGCGATGATTCAAAAAATATTACTCTTGATTATACTGAGTTTACAGACTATGACCAAGTTCTAGAAACAACGCTTCCTGAAAATACTTATTTGTTCAGTGTTTCAAAAGGATATGATAACTCCGAAAGAAGCGGAAGGGGATATGAAATGGTTGTAGAAATTGATTTTGACAACCCCGAAATCTCCAGAATTGGATATATATCCGGTTTTAAAAGTTACTTGACTCAGTTCAACCTTACAATGAAGAATAATTACACTTATAGATATTCAGAACTAAGTGAGCTCCCCTTAGAACAGATTACGATTCTAGAAAAACCCAATTTTAGTATTATTGAAAACTCCTTATATAATTTTGAATTTAGTACGGATATAAGTTACCTCACAACGTCAAGTATTTGGAGATCAGAAGAAGCTTCTTCCGAAATCTTCAACAATTATACCTCTTGGAGAATTAATTCTTCAAATACATCATCTCATTTATTAGGAGAAATACCTGAAGAGCTAATAAATTTATACCCAAAATTAAATTTGGAAAAACTAAAGTATTCCGATACCGAACTACAACTTCTAGGTCAGGATTACCAAGTCTCTCTAAACGTCTTATCTAACCCTACTAATGTTGTTTATCCAATAATTAATGAATCTTTAATTCTCTACCCTGAACAGGAATAGACTAGGCAGTAGTAAAACCTGTAAAAGTCAAGGAATTATTATGTAATTTCATTTATCAATCCAAACCAATACATATGCTAAAAAGCATCTTATTTATTTTTGTTTTAATCCTTTCGCAATACACCTCTGCTCAGCAAATTACTTGCTCACCAGCAGATAAACAAGCTGTAGAAAACAAGTTGATTACTATTGATGGCTTATTAGAGAAAGATTTTGGAAAAACCATAGTGGCTATTGGGAAAACGTTTATGGATACGCCCTATGTTGCCAAGACATTAGAGATTGGCGATACAGAAACTTTAGTTATTAACTTACAAGGTTTAGATTGTACCACTTATGTAGAGAATGTCCTTGCTTTTGGCCTGATGTTAAAAAATGGAGAATCCAGTTTTGATGATTTCACAGAAACCCTCGAAAGCATTCGTTATAAAGACGGTGAGCTTGATGGATATGCCTCTCGTCTGCATTACTTTTCAGAATGGATTGCCAACAATGAAAAAAAAAAATTACTAAAAGATATTACTGCTGAAATAGGGGGAAAGGAAATAACCAAGCCTATTAATTTTATGAGTACACATCGCGACCTTTATCCTTTTTTAAAGGATGACAAGAATTTTGAAAAAGTAAAGGCTTCCGAAAACTACCTCAACAATCAACCTATTTGTATATTGGCTCAGGATGACATTGCCGCAAACGAGCATATGATTCAATCTGGTGACATCATTGCATTGACTACATCAATAAACGGATTGGACATTACACACACCGGAATAGCAACCAGAGAGAAAGATGGTCGTATTCACTTGCTGCATGCCTCTACCGGTTCTATGAAAGTAGAAGTCTCCAAAAAACCGCTTTCGGAATATCTTAAAGGCATCAAGAAAAATACCGGGATTATGGTGGCTAGACCTATTAGTTAAGTTGAGTAAAACATTTTAAAATACCAACTCGCAAGTCGGTTTTATTTAAAACATCGGATTTAAAACCTCTCATTTCACCTTTCACCGAAAGTTTCACGATACAAATCGGCTCCCATGAAATAACGGTTTCAAAAAATATTTCATTGTACCGACTAACTAGTTGGTTCTTATTTTTTCCGTGCAAGTTTGCGAAACAGAAAATGAACCTCATATATCTGCTAAAAAGTTTAGCTATTTGCAGACGCCATTAAATATTTTTTAGGAGTAGTGCCGTATTTCTTTTTAAAGGCAGAAATAAAATGGCTGGCCGTACTATAGCCCACTCTTAAACCTACTTCGTTTACATTATGCTTGCCAGTCTCTAACATCTTTCTAGCATATTCCATCTTATAGTCAAACAGGAAGCTAAAAACCGAATCCCCATAAATTTGCTTAAATCCTTCTTTCAACTTTTTTAAGGACAATCCTATTTCTTCGGATAATTCTGTCAGTGTAGGTGGTTCTGCCATTCGTGAAATAATTATTTCCTTTGCTTTCCGGATACGACGCACATTGTCTTCATCTACTAAAAAAGGACATTGCTCAATATCTGCGTCATCGCTTTTATTAAAGTATAAAGAGATAAGCTCATACACCTTACCTTTTATGTACAGTTCTTTTATAGATGGATGAAGATTATAATTCATCATCTGACTTAAAATAACCGCAATAGCGGGACTGACCCCTTCTTGAGCATAATATTTCTTATCTTGATTATCTGCGCTTAAAAAAGGAATGTAATCTGCCTCTTTAGAGAAAAGCGAATGAAATTTCCTAATGGTCATAACTACAGAAACCAACCAGGAATTTGGTGCTAACTGTAAGTCCATCGGAAGGTCTATCTGTGTATTGTAGAGCAACAAGGAATTTTCTTCAGAAACTTCAAGGTTGTACCGCCCTTCATTAAAAACAAACTTGGCCTCCCCCTTAAGGCAAAAGTGAAATTGTATGTAACTACTATCAATATCCCGCAATACACGTTGTGTTTCCGTGGTATCATTTTGAATCTTGAGCACATAAAACCCATCTTCAATAAGCACTTCTTGAAATGAACCTTGAGCGATATTTTTACCTTCCATATTAAACACGAATTGGCTTTTTTTTATTTAGAAACGTTCTAAATAGAATTACTGTAAAGCACAGTATTTCCTACAAAAATACTGGTTTTCAGTGAATTTACATCCATATACATCCAAAAAACCCCTTAACGACACTTATTGTTCTTCTAGCGTTATTTTTATTCCCTCAGGGCTCTTATTTTTGCCTGCGCTTCTAAAAGCTTTCATGAAAGATTACCATATTTCAAAAAACAACTCGTTCTATACTATAGGCCTTAGCTATTTAAAAGCTGACGCCGAGGTACGTGGCAAATTCAGTTTAGATGAAGTAGCCATGGAACGCATTTTGACAAAAGCCTCAGAATTAGGCATTGATGGTCTTTTAGTAACATCAACCTGTAACAGGACCGAACTTAACGGTTTTGCCCAGCATCCCTTTCAACTTATAAAATTACTTTGCGATAATACTTTAGGCTCTGTTGAGGAGTTTCAGGAAGTAGCTTACGTATACAAAAACAATGATGCTATTAGCCATCTCTTCCGTGTGGGTACTGGTTTGGATAGCCAGATTTTGGGCGATTTTGAAATTATCAGTCAATTAAGGGCCAGTTTCAACCGTTCTAAAAAACATGGTATTGCTAATCCATTTATTGAGCGTTTATGTAACTCGGTCATTCAGGCCAGTAAGCGTATAAAAAACGAAACTGAAATTTCTTCGGGAGCTACATCGGTTTCTTTTGCTTCAGTTCGTTATATCATGGAAAATGTTGCGGATATTTCGGATAAGAATATTTTGTTGTTCGGTACGGGCAAGATTGGCAGAAATACTTGCGAAAATCTTATCAAACATACTAAGAATACGCATATTACCCTTATTAACCGAACGAAAAACAAGGCAGAGAAAATTGCCGGAAAATTTCATCTGGTGGTTAAGGATTATGGAGATTTACAGACAGAGATTCGATCTACGGACGTCTTGATCGTTGCAACCGGGGCGCAGTCTCCAACTATTTCAAAAGACCTTATCCATACCAAAAAGCCACTTTTAATCTTAGACCTTTCAATTCCTAAAAATGTTTCTGATAATGTAACGGATCTGGATAATGTTACCTTGGTACACTTAGATCAACTTTCTAGAATTACCGATGATACGTTAGAGCGAAGAAAACAACATATTCCAGAGGCTGAACTTATTATAGATGCAGTAAAGGGAGATTTTATCCAATGGCTTGAAACTCGAAAATTCGCTCCTGTCATCAAAGCCCTGAAAAAGAAGCTTAAAACGATGAAGGACGAAGAAATGGACTATCAGTCTAAAAAACTAACGGACTTTAACGAGGAGCAGGCAGACGTAATTTCCAATAGAATAATTCAAAAAATAACAAAGCAGTTCGCAAATCATCTAAAAGACGACAATGTCGATTCTGACACCAGTCTAGAACTCATTCAAAAAGTCTTTCAACTCGAACTCGACACTCCATGAGCAAGGTCATACGAATTGGTACACGCGATAGCGAATTAGCGCTATGGCAGGCAAACACGGTTAAAAACAAACTAAAATCATTAGGTCACAAGGTAAAAGTCATTTCCGTAAAATCTACGGGCGACTTAATTCTAGACAAACCGCTATACGAAATGGGTATTACCGGTATTTTTACCAAGACCCTAGACGTGGCGATGCTTAATGATGATATTGATATTGCCGTACACAGCATGAAAGACGTGCCAACCGCATTACCAAAAGGTATTGTGCAAGCTGCAGTTCTTGAGCGCGCCAACTTTCTTGATATTCTTGCGTTTAAAAAGAACGAAGAGTTTATGGGCGAAAGAGAAGGCATCATTGCAACCGGAAGCCTTCGTAGAAAAGCACAATGGCTAAACCGCTACCCAACGCATACCGTAGTGGACCTTCGCGGTAACGTCAATAGCCGTTACCAAAAATTAGAGGACAGCGACTGGAACGGCGCCATATTTGCAGCAGCCGGATTGGAACGCATTGGCCTTGAGCCAGAAAATACAGTTGGACTTACATGGATGGTTCCCGCTCCTGCACAAGGAGCAATAATGGTAGTTGCAAAGGAAGATGACGAGTTCGTACGCGAGGCTTGTGCTGAACTTAATCACAGACCAACGGAGATATGCACCCAAATAGAACGTGAATTTCTTCGCATTCTAGAAGGAGGCTGCTCAGCACCAATTGGTGCACTTGCAACTATAGACAAGGAAAACGAAGTAACTCTTAAAGGAGTACTCTTAACTGTAGATGGGAAGAAAAAATTAGAAGCGGAATTTACGGCCCCGTTAGGCAAACACATTTATCTAGCTAAAGATTGTGCCAATAGCATTCTAAGCAGAGGCGGTAAGTTGCTAATGACCAATGCAACCGGCACATTGGAAAATACTAAAATATTTTCTACCAAGAACCTCACTCCTGATCAAGAAGAGCTTTTTAATACAGATATAAAAGTCAAGTCTGAAGATTTTATAAAAGTGAGCTCCAATAGAATTTCTACTCTAATCCTTAAAAAGGAAATTAGAAACGTTATCCTTACGAGTCAAAATGCGGTAGAAGCACTTATTAAAAGTATTTCTCCAGAAGAATTAAAATTCAGCAATATCTATTGCGTAGGCCGCAAGACCAAACGTATGGTCAAACGTTATATTGGCCCTGTAAAGCATCAAGAAAGCGATGCTAAAAAATTAGCTGAATACCTAGTTGAACATCTAGAAGGCACGGAAGTAACATACTTCTGCAGCAACCTTAGACTTGATGATCTGCCAAATATCTTGGAAGAGAACAAGATCAAGGTGAACGAAATCGAAGCGTATACCACCAAACACGCACCTGCAGAGGTTGAAGACAGTGTAGAAGGCGTTTTGTTTTTTAGCCCCTCGACGGTTACCAGCTATTTAATAAAAAATACACCCAACAAAGTTGCATATTGTATTGGTGAAACTACGGCTACGGAAGCAAAGAAACATTTTGAAACAGTTCATATAGCAAAAATACCAACGGTAGAAAGTGTTATTGAATTGGTGAACGAAACATACCATAAGAATTAATTATTTTTATGGTTGAATAATAAATAGACTTCCCGCTTCATGGGAATCAAATTATACCTATGTCAATAAAGAACGACCTCTTTCTTAGAGCCCTAAAGGGCGAAACAGTTGATCGTCCACCCGTTTGGATGATGCGTCAAGCAGGAAGATACCTTCCTGAGTTTATGGAAATCAAAAAAAAGTATGATTTCTTTACGCGTTGTCAGACACCGGAATTGGCATCGGAAATTACGGTACAGCCCATCCGTAGATACGGTATGGACGCCGCTATACTTTTTAGCGATATATTGGTAATTCCCCAGGCTATGAACATTGAGGTAGAGATGAAACCTAGTTTTGGCCCGTATCTTCCTCATCCCATTCGTTCTCAGAAAGATTTGGATAAAGTCATAGTCCCTGATGTAAATGATGCACTAGGCTACGTTATGGACGCCATTAAAGCTACCAAAGAAAAACTTGATGACGAAGTGCCGCTCATCGGTTTTGCCGGTTCTCCATGGACTATTCTATGTTACTGCGTACAAGGACAAGGAAGCAAAACATTTGACAAAGCAAAAGAACTTTGCTTTACTCAACCCGTTGTAGCACATGAACTTTTACAGAAAATTACAGATACCACTATTGCTTATTTAAAAGCGAAGATAAAAGCAGGTGTAAATGCCGTGCAGGTTTTTGATTCTTGGGGAGGCATGCTTTCACCTACCGATTACAATGAATTTTCTTGGCAGTATATTCAGCAGATTATCGATGCTCTAAAAGAGGAAACGCCAGTGATCGTTTTCGGTAAAGGTTGCTGCTTTGCCCTTGGGGATATGGCTAAATCCGGTGCCGCCGCTCTTGGGGTAGATTGGACTTGTTCCGCAAGAAATGCACGTTACTTAACAGGAGGGAAAATAACTCTTCAAGGTAATTTCGATCCTGCTAGATTGTTATCTCCCCCATCAGAAATAAAAAAGATGGTTACACAGATGATCAATGAGTTTGGAAAAGACAGTTATGTTGTAAACCTTGGTCACGGCATATTACCAAATGTACCTGTTGAAAATGCCAAAGCGTTTATAGACGCGGTAAAAGAGTGGAGGCCAATAAGCTAAATTTAATTAGATATGGAAAACGAAAACAGCTTCATTGCCCATTTCGAAAAATTTTCCATAGAACCGATCCATGAAAAATATGCTTGGCGAATTTGCGATTTTACTACTGTAAATGCTAAACGTTTGCAACGCTATTTTCCAAAAACGTTGGCCCAAAACCTTACTCCTACACTTTCTCAAATTTTCGTTGAGCGAAAAGTTCGGGAATATCATAAAAATGAGGAGTTTCTTTTCATTTTAAAAGACAATCAAAACCGTACAGTAATCGGTCTTGTTTATGTAAAAGAACTGGAGTGGAAAAAAAAACAGGCTGAAATTGCCTATTGCATAGGATATCAATACGAAGGAAAGGGTATTACTACCACAGCAATTGAAACAATATCCCAATATGCCATAAGACATTTAAGGCTAGAAACCCTTCAAATTGTTGTTCATAAAACCAATAAAGGCAGCGTTCGTATAGCCGAAAAATGCGGATATACCTGGCAAAAAACTCTTCCAAACGAACACACACCTCCAAACGAAGCCCCTTTAGATATGGAGTTATACGAGCTCTACGCTTAAAGCCTTTTACAACTCAAAAAAACTAATTAAAAACACTTTTGTAGCCATTAAGCCTTCACTGCTTGCTTTCTAAGTCGTAAATTTGCCGTTGATCCGCACAAACATTTTCTTTTGATGAAAGACAAATTCTTTAGTTACATTCAAAATCTTCAGGATACCATTACTTCTAGACTTGAAGAGGTTGACGGCGAAGCTAAATTTCATGAGGATGTATGGGAAAGGCCAGAAGGTGGAGGTGGACGTACTAGAGTGATTGAAAATGGTGCTGTCTTTGAAAAAGGTGGTGTTAATATCTCCGGAGTACACGGTGCACTGCCTAAGAGTATGCAAACTTATTTTGGGGTAGAAGATGCCGATTTTTATGCTTGCGGATTGAGTTTAGTACTACACCCAAAAAATCCTATGGTTCCTACAGTTCATGCTAACTGGCGTTATTTTGAAATGTATGATAAAGAAGGGAACATTGTAGATCAATGGTTTGGTGGCGGTCAAGATTTAACGCCCTATTACCTCTTTGATGAGGATGCAATTCATTTTCATTCTGTTTGTAAAAAAGCATGTGATGCACATCATCAAGAATTCTATTCTATCTATAAAAATAGATGTGATACTTATTTTTGGAACGCGCATAGAAATGAAGCACGGGGTATAGGTGGACTGTTTTTTGATTACTGCAAAGCAACCGAGGAGACGTCCATGCAAAACTGGTATGATTTTGTTACAGAGGTCGGAAACAGTTTCTTGAACAGCTATATACCGATTGTTTCAAAAAGAAAGGGTTTACCCTATTCCAAAGAGCAAAGGGATTGGCAGGAAGTAAGAAGAGGGCGTTATGTGGAATTCAATCTTGTTCATGATAAGGGCACTTTGTTTGGCCTAAAGACAAATGGTAGAATAGAAAGCATATTAATGAGCTTGCCTCCACATGTACAGTGGCGTTATGACCATCAACCTGAAAAGGGAAGTGAAGAATACCGATTGGTAGAAACTTTAAAAAATCCTAAGGATTGGGTCTAGACCATTAACACCAAATAATGTCAAAAAAAGGAAAAGCTAAAAATACTGTCAATAAAGCTAAGCATACTAAGCTTTTAAATAGAAAGAAAGCGAAGTTGAAGCAAGAGAAAGAGACGCGTAAATTACGCTTGAAGGAAATCACAAAACAAGGCCAAAAAAAACCCGGACCTACAAAGTGAAAATTTTTAGAACCCTTGATACCGACTACTTGAGCAATCACTTTATCTATAAGTTGATCTTAGCCTTTGTTATTCTGACGATAGGTACATCGTGTGACACTAAACGATCAAAAAGTGATATAGAAATTGTATTTACCCAAGATACACTAGATGTAGGGTACACCTATTGGTGGGAAGAATCGGGACCATTTATTGGTTATTGTGGCAAGGAATATTCACTTGTATTCTCAGGCACGGTGGTCAACCTGGAAAAAGCCAATTATGATGCTGCCCCATTGTATATATCTCAGAAAGGAACCATAGCCTTAGATGAGGTCTACAAAATAAAGGATATGGGCCACAATAGTTATGGCAATCAGAAATATTTTTCTACTGACTGCTTTAGCAATACGGATATGTCCGTGGGCGATAAGGTTTTGGTTTTCTGCTATGATTACGAAGGGGAGTTGACAATCCCGGGCAATAATTCCATATTAAAAATCAAAGGACTTGATCATCCACTAGTAGGTGCAACAAAACGCTTTATAGATGCAGATGAAAACCCTGTTGAAATTAAAAAAGATTCCACTTTATGGTCTGCCTATGGATATCGGAAACAGTTAAAGCAAATGATTCGCTGTAAGGAAAATACCGACCGTATTATTTCCAAGTAATTGCCTTTTCGGAAACTTCCTTGAACTGATACACCACATGGGCCAATCGTGCCTTCAATAGTTCCTTCCTACCTGTTTTTGTTCGAGTATAGAGTAGTTCTGAATTCTCAACATGTTCTTTCCAAAAGCTGTGAAATTCTATGGCATCCTTTTTTCGTTTTCCTAAATCCTGTGGTACGACATAATAATTACGGACGTCCCATCTCCTTTTTACCCAACTACTGCTAACCAGTAAATACCTAGGGTTTTCTACGGGTGCAAGTATTTCATGTAAAAGGTTTACGAACAAAGATCCTTCGTGATTGGAAGCTCCTTTTAAATAACAGGCAAAACTACCGTTACTATATTGCTCGGTTTCTACTATAATCTCAGAATTACCTATATGAACCCGCTTCGTTTTTATAAGATAAGCCAACAGTGCTTTTCCTATATTCCCGGTTTTCTTTATAGAGTTCCCGAATAAGAAATATAACTTGAGTGCTTTATAGGTTTTAGGCGCAAAGCCAATAATAATCCCTACCAACAAGAAATATAAAAACTGAAATGTACCCTTGGTCAATAGTGTTCCTATATTCTTCATTAAAAACTCAGGGAAAAACAAACCTAAACCGGCTACCACCTCGATCAAAAGAAACTGCGCAGCATCTACAGAGCGCATCTTTTTTACTTCTTGAAACGATTTCTTTCCTGCATAAGGTACTTTTACCTCACGCACCAACATTTTACCTTTATCAATGGCTTCATGCCATCTATTTCTTAAGACTTCTCGCTCCGATGCATAGCGTACCATGGTTTCATTTAACTCGTCCAGCTTGGTTTCTTTATCAAACACCTCAGGAAGTTGCAATCGATCCAATCCGTTTTCAATATACGCTTCTCCAGTAATGGAAACTCCTGAAAAGGCAGCAAACCTTCGTTTCAGTTTTTCTAAATCTTTTCCTCCATCGTTAACAGTTGGGTCCAGACATGCCAAATGCCAAATATTGCCGGTTTTAGAGGGCTCACTTACATCCGTCCTTATGGCTCTACCTCGCATTTGATTTGAAGACACAAAAGAACCAACGTAAGATGCCAAAACCAGAGTGTTTATTGCTGGAGCGTCCCAACCTTCGCCCAATAAAGATTTAGTACCGATGAGTATTTTAATCTTTCCTGTCTGAAAAAGGGTCGTCACCGCAGCAACTATATTTTTTTTGGCATTCGAAAATACAGAAATCGTAACAAAATCCGTATCTGTGACCAATGTTTGCATACCAAAGGAATCCTCACCCAATAGTTGCTGAAAATCTTTTATTACCGTTTTATGGAGAATGACCAGAGAACCCGTTAGAATTCCCAAATTCTGTTTTTGCGCGGATTTTATACGCAAGTATTGAAAAATAGAGACTACGCCTAGCTTATTAAGTACCTCTACATCATCGCTGTTAAATTCCAGAAACTCTTTCCGAATAAAATCCGTAAGCACAACCGCTTTCAGATTATCGCCTAAAACATTTTGCTCCTTTTCAATAATACTATTAATACTTTGCAGCTTACTGGGACTGCTCGCCAAGGATTTATAAAGTTGCTCATCACCAACAAAATTAACCTTCTTTTTCTCGTATACGCCAATACGACTCATACGCTTTTCAATGCTATTCAAAATGGGTTCATAAGCCATCAAGGCTTCCCGTTGTACCACCAAAAGTTCTTGAAATAAAATTTCCAACCAATCGTAGGTAAGGGTTGGAAAATCTACAGAAGTATGTTCAAAACCCAGAAAGAGAAGTTTCTCCCTATCAATCTCAATTCCTGCAGCATTCAAAAAAATCAATAGGGCCGATAAGAAAGAAGGCTTATCATAAATTTCTTCGAGTACCTCTTCCGTGTTTCTATAAAATGGATGTTCCAAAACGAGAGTTTGAAAACTCTTATCCGCTTTCAGCTCATGCATAAAGGCAATGATGTTCTCACGGTACTCAACAATATATTTTATCTGCGCTTCGGAAGGTTTAGAGAAATGAATAAAATCTTGATGCGGACAAAGGTCTCCGTTCTTCACTAAATCAGGTACCGCAATTTCATCGTCAATGGGTCCACAAAGTTCAAAATACTTCTTCAATTCAACTCCGGAACTATCATATGGTGGCGTGGCAGTCAGTGCTACCACGGTTAAACCCTTAATTTCTTTTAGAACCATCAAACATTTATACCATTCGTTTTTTAAATGGTGGGCTTCGTCCAGAACTACCGTTTGAATTCCGTATCTCTTGATGAATTTTAGTAGAGAATCACTCGTATCACCTAAAAGACGTTTGTTTAAAGCATGCAATGATTGATAGGTAGAAAAAGTAAGATACTTAGGCTTTTTGATATCCGTTGTATAGTCCACCAAAGAATCCTCAATTAGAAAAAATGATTCCAACCGATCACACCACTGGTTTCTAATGGTTAAAGTAGGTGCCAAAATTAAAGTTCGCTTATTGACCCTCTTTAAAATCTCCAAACCTAAAATAGTCTTTCCGGAGCCTGGTGGAGCAACCACATGCAAGTGATTATCGGTTATATGCTCCTCAAAATTATCAAGAAAATTTTGCTGATAACTCCGCCATTCAAACTTAAAATTCAAGCTATGTTTTAGTTCACTCAAGAGTTCGTCATTTTTCAGTTTTTTAGTAGGATTATAAGTAACTTTGAATACTCAAAAATAGGCAAAAACATGTACCCACTTAGAAGAAACCGCAGACTAAGAACAAACGAATCTATCAGAAATTTAGTGCGTGAAACCATCATATCGCCAAAGGACTTTCTGGTACCTCTTTTCGTAGCTGAAGGAAAGGGCATAAAAGAAGAAATAGCATCCATGCCAGACTATTACAGGTTAAGCCTTGATTATCTTGCCACTGAAGTGAAGGAACTTTGGAACATGGGACTACATGCCGTACTACTTTTCGTTAAAGTACCGGACGACCTAAAAGATAACAGAGGCACGGAAGCATTGAACGATGATGGATTGATGCAACGCGCCATTAAAACCGTTAAAGATGCTTGTCCTGGAATGTTGGTTATGACCGATGTTGCTATGGACCCATATTCTTCTTTTGGTCACGATGGTATTGTAGAAAACGGAGAAATAATAAACGATGAAACTACCGTATTCCTTGCAGAAATGAGTGTATCCCATGCTATGGCAGGAGCCGATTTTGTTGCTCCCAGCGATATGATGGACGGACGTATCCTATCTATTCGTGAGGCTTTGGAGGATGAAGGTCTTGTAAATACAGGAATTATGAGTTACAGTGCCAAATATGCCAGTGCCTTTTATGGTCCGTTTAGGGATGCTTTGGATTCTGCTCCTGTGGATGTTAAAAATGTACCGAAAGATAAAAACACGTATCAAATGGATTTTGCCAACCGGTTCGAAGCTTTAAAGGAGACTGAAATGGATATTGACGAGGGCGCAGATATCGTTATGGTAAAACCTGGGCTTTGCTATTTAGATATCGTACGCGAAATTCGTAATGAGGTTGATGTTCCCGTTGCCGTTTATCAGGTTAGTGGAGAATATGCCATGGTAAAGGCTGCTGCCGAAAAAGGATGGTTAGATCATGATGCCGTAGTAATGGAACAGCTTACGGCCATGAAACGTGCTGGAGCCAATATTATCGCTAGCTATTTTGCCAAAGATGCGGTTAGGTTACTAGGCTAATCGTAATTATCAAAAAGTTTTCGTGAAAATAACCTCATTTTTTCTCCTTGTTTTAACAATCCAACTGGCGCAAGCACAGGAAGACACTTCAATTCCATTAAATGTTGCGGTAAACGATGTTCTTGCTTACGGAAATCCTTCCGAAGTAGGTCTAGATTCCGCATATATAAACGCTAATGTTTCAAAAGTAATAACAAACGGAATAAAGAAGAACGCTTTTCCGGGGGCGCAGATATTAGTGGCCAAAAATGGGAAGATAATCTTTCACAAAGCGTATGGCTATCACACCTATGATAGTATACGACCAGTTGCGCTAGATGATATTTATGATTTAGCTTCAGTGACTAAAATTACAGCTGCCTTGCCTGCCATCATGAAACTTGTTGATGAGGGTAAACTAGATTTGGATGTGCCATTCAGTACCTATTGGACGCGCTGGAAAGGAATAAAAGACAAGCAGAATATTACATTGCGTGAAATTCTAGCGCATCAAGCAGGACTTCAACCCTATATCGTTTTTCTAAATGAAGTTTTCCGGAAAAACGGTAAGCTGAAGAAACGATTTGTGAGAACGTCGTCCAACAGGCGTTTCAAAAACCAGGCGTACGATGGTCTTTTCGCAAAAAATAAGTTCAATAAAAAAATGTATCGCCAAATTGAACGCTCTAAGATATCTGCTGAAAAGAAATATGTGTATTCCGGATTAACATTTTTAATTTTTCCTGAGTTAATAGCGCAACTCACAGGTGAATCCTATGAATACTATTTAGAGAAAAATTTCTATTTACCGTTGGATGCACCTACAATGGGCTTCAAACCAAAAACCAAAGGTTTTTCCAATACTATAATTCCCACGGAAATAGATACACTTTTTAGACATTCTACAACCCAAGGTTGGGTTCACGATGAAAATGCAGCACTTTTGGGTGGTATTTCAGGAAATGCCGGGCTTTTTGCCACCGCAACAGATTTAGGAAAATTGATGCAGATGTACCTGCAATACGGAGTATATGATGGTAAACGCTATATTTCCGAGGCTACAATAAAAGAATTTACACGCGTGCAGTATCCCGGAAATGACAACCGCCGAGGTCTAGGCTTTGATAAGCCCTCATTAGATAACGCCAATCTACCGCTATCAAAGGCTTACCCTGCACCCGAAGTAAGCTCAGATAGCTTTGGACATAGTGGTTTTACGGGTACTTTCGTTTGGGCAGATGCATCAAACCAAATGGTATATATTTTCTTGTCCAATCGGGTCAATCCAACCAGGGAAAATAGAAACCTCTATAACCTGAATATACGTCCCGCCGTTCAACAAATTTTCTATAAAGCCACATTACCAACCAAATAAGACCATAAGATTATACTTTAAATTGGTATCTTCGTTTTACTAAAACTCTTTCATGGGCTTATTAATATTTTACGCTTTAATATCAATTTTCATTTCATTTCTCTGCTCTATACTAGAGGCAGTGCTGTTAAGTATTAGTCCAACTTTCGTTAATTTAAAAAAGAAAGAAGGTAAAACTTACGCAGCTACCTTAGAAGACCTCAAAAAAGATGTAGATAAACCGCTTATTGCGATTCTAACCTTGAACACCATTGCCCATACGGTAGGTGCAATTTTAGTTGGGGTCCAAGCCAAGGTGGCTTATGCTGAAATGTACGGCACTTCTACACAAAGCATATTTGGTGTAACATTTACTGAGGATTTAATGGTTGGCGTAGTTTCTACCATTATGACCATTCTTATTTTGGTAGCCTCAGAAATTATTCCCAAAACAATTGGCGCAACCTATTGGAGACAATTGGCCAATTTTACGGCTAAATCTCTAAAAATCATGGTCGTTGCACTTAAATACACCGGACTGTTATGGATTTTACAACTTTTCACCAAACTTGTAGGTGGTAAGGGGCATCATGGCAGTGTACTAAGCCGAGAGGATTTTACAGCAATGACAGATATGGCTAGGGACGAAGGCGTTTTTGAAAAATCAGAATCAACCATTATAAAGAACTTATTGCGTTTTGACCAGGTTTTGGTCAAAGATGTAATGACACCGCGAGCGGTCATGAAAATTGCTTCTGAAACTAAAACCATTGCCGAGTTTTTCGAGGCCAATCCTAAAATGAGGTTTTCTCGTATTCCCGTATACGGAGATAAAATGGATCACATTGACGGGTTTGTATTGAAGGATACTATTTTAGAAGAAATGGTAAACAAAAACGGAAACATTCTGCTTTCTGAAATCAAACGAGAAATTTTAATCACCGAAAGGAATACACCAATACCTCGCCTTTTTGACACCTTCATTGCCAAAAGAATACATATTGCCCTGGTTGTAGATGAATACGGTTCTGTAAGTGGACTAGTAACTATGGAAGATGTTATAGAAACACTTCTAGGGCTGGAAATAATGGACGAGAGCGACAATGTTGCCGACTTACAGGAGCTGGCAAGGAAAAACTGGGAGACCCGCGCAAAACGCTCCGGAATACTTGATGAATAGATTTCACCAAGGTAGTTCTCTTTTGTTTAGGCCATAAAACTATTTACCTATGGATACGGCTTTTATCAGTACTCCTCTTGGCATAGCCAAACTTGCAGGAGATAGCGATGGTTTATCATCTATAACTGTAGTTGATACAGAAGAAATCCTATCTAAGTCTATCCCCTCTACACTAAAAAACGCTTCGGAACAACTGCAAGAATATTTTGAAGGAAAGCGAGATACTTTTCAGATGAAACTAAATCCGCAAGGAACAGATTTTCAAAAACGGGTTTGGGATGCTTTGTGTCTAATACCTTATGGCAAGACAGTATCTTATTTAGAAATTTCCAAAACCTTGGGCGACGTAAAAGCTATACGTGCCGTTGCATCTGCAAATGGTAAAAATCCACTTTGGATAGTGGTTCCCTGTCATCGTGTAATTGGTAGCGATGGTTCTTTAACAGGGTATGCAGGTGGCCTACATCGTAAAAAGTGGCTATTGAATCATGAAAGTCCCGTAAAGCAGCAATCTCTCTTTTAACTATTACCAACTAGCTAGTTTGTAATTTTTACTACTTATCTTTTTGAGATATTGAAACGTGTCGTTCATCGATTATTTGATGTAAATCTCTTTGTTTATTATAGTTCTAATAGCTTTTGAGAATGAGTACTACAGACCAATTAGTCTGTTTGCCAATTTCATATCTTACTTTATTAGGGCATCTAAAGCTTGAAGATTTTGGACTTCAGAACTCCAAAATGCCGCACCATACCGCTCATTTACTACTTTTCTTGTACCACTGTAAATATCAAAGTTTGGAATCTAAAGTAGGTAAACCTAATATTTAGCATTACAGCGATGAAACAAAAATCACTCGGTAAGTTTTAAAGATTTTTCTTATTTTCCTAATTCCATTTTCATCATAGGCAAAGAATCATTTTTGAAGTACCCAGCGTAAAAATATCGTTTTATCACACAAATGGAAGGAAAACAGAAACAACATGTTACAAAAAATCAATCTTGAATATATTCTTTTTTTAGATATTGAAACCGTTCCGGAGGAGCCCAACTTTGAAGCTTTAAACGATGAAAAAAAAGACCTGTGGGAGCAAAAATCAAGGTATCAGCGCAAAGATGAATATACAGCAGAAGAATTTTATGAACGTGCGGGAATTTGGGCAGAGTTTGGTAAGATTATTTGTATTTCCGTGGGATACTTCCGAGTTAATGGAGATACCAAAACCTTTAGAACCACTTCTTTTCATGGCGATGAAGTAAAACTTCTTAAAGAGTTCAAAAACTTGTTGAACGGTCATTTCAGTTCACCAAAACATTTACTTTGCGGACATAATGCGAAGGAATTCGATTTTCCTTATATCGCACGAAGAATGATAATCCATGGTATTGAATTACCCTATAAACTTAATCTCTTTGGTAAAAAACCATGGGAAATTCCACATTTGGATACTATGGAACTATGGAAGTTTGGTGACTACAAGAATTTCACTTCCCTTAAATTACTTGCTAATATTTTGGGTATCCCTTCGCCTAAACAGGATATTGACGGTAGTATGGTTCGTGAGGTATATTATGAAGAAAATGACTTAGACCGCATAGTTACCTATTGCGAACTGGATGTAGTTACCACGGCTCAAGTATTTTTACGTCTTCGCGGAGATGAGTTAATTGAAGATGACCATATAAAAAGTATCTAAAAATCAGGCATTGTACTTTAATTGAATATATACAGGGAAATGATCACTATAGCCCCCCATATATTTATTACCCACATAAGTACGAAAAGGCGAGCCCATGTATTTGCCTTTAAATTCGGTCAAAAAGTGCTCGTCAAAAATATTGGCATGCGCAAAACTATGTGTTCCTTTTTCAAAATTAAGAAAACTATGAGACACCATAATCTGGTCAAAAAGCATCCAAGACCTTTTGTAATTGGCACTACCCCGTTCTGGTGTAAGCAATTTTTCCATGGGGTTGTACAGCGTTTTAGTCTCTATAAGTGATTTTACACTTTCAGATTGTGGACCATCATTAAAATCGCCCATTATAATGTAGTTGGGGTTAGCATCCTTTTCTTCAATCTTAGCCATGAAGTCAATTATAGTATTGGCCGCAATAATGCGCTTATGTTCTGTAGTAGCATTTCCGCTCCTTCTAGAAGGCCAGTGATTTACAAAAATGTGAATCTCCTCCCTATTGAGTTTTCCCTTTACATATAAAATATCTCGTGTAGTATCCCTTCTTCCATCCTCTTCATAAAGCAATAGAGCTATGGGCTCCGAGTATAAAACCTCAAAATGGTCTTTATGATAAATAAGTCCGCAGTCTATTCCTCTTTCATCCGGAGAATCATAGTGCACATAATCATACTTTATATTTTCAAGAGGTTCGGTAGCAAGAAGGTCTCTCATTACCTGCTCATTTTCGATTTCTGCTACACCTACTAATACAGGTGGACTTTGTGTTTCGGAATTCCCTATTTCAGATATGGTCTTACCCAGCTTATACAACTTTTTTTTGTACCTTCTTAAGGACCACTTTTTACGTCCTTTAGGAGTAAAATCATCATCCATAGTATCAGGGTCGTCTATGGTATCGAATAGATTTTCTAAGTTATAGAAGCTAATTGTATTTAATTGGCTTCTTTTTTTCTTTCTGAAAAATGAAAAAATCATAAATTTCTCGATTGGGATCTTAAAATTACGAAAATAGCTCGGTCAGTATTGCTTAAATTTGCATTTTAGTTTAGATATGTTAGAAAAGAAGACCATAGATCACGAAAAGGCCATATTAATTGGCATTATGAATCGTGAACAGAATGAAAATAAAGTTAACGAGTATCTTGATGAGCTTGAGTTTTTAACTTTCACCGCAGGTGGTGAGGTTGTGAAACGTTTTGTACAGCGCATGGATGTTCCCAATCCAAAGACCCTTATCGGTTCTGGTAAGATGGAAGAAGTGGAGTCATTCGTAAAAAAACACGATATAGGTTCCGTTATTTTTGATGATGAGCTCACGCCTGCACAACAAAGGAATATTGAAAAACTCTTACGTTGCAAAATTGTAGACCGTACTAGCCTAATTCTTGACATTTTTGCCCAGCGTGCGCAGACTAGTTACGCCAGAACACAAGTAGAACTGGCGCAATATGAATATTTACTGCCCCGCTTAACCGGACTTTGGACTCACCTTGAACGCCAAAGAGGTGGTATTGGTATGCGCGGACCTGGTGAAACTGAAATTGAAACGGATAGACGTATTGTTCGTGACCGTATTTCCCTGTTAAAGAAAAAACTATTGAAGATAGACCGCCAAATGGAGACCCAACGCGGTAACCGTGGTGCTCTAGTACGAGTGGCCTTGGTAGGATATACCAACGTTGGAAAGTCTACTTTAATGAATGTGATCAGTAAAAGTGAGGTCTTTGCAGAGAATAAACTTTTTGCAACCTTAGATACAACGGTACGTAAAGTGGTTTTAGGCAATTTACCTTTTCTGCTAAGTGATACGGTAGGGTTCATTCGCAAGTTACCTACTCAACTAGTGGAAAGTTTTAAAAGTACATTAGATGAGGTTCGGGAAGCCGATTTGCTACTTCATGTGGTTGATATTTCTCATCCGCAGTTTGAAGAACATATAGAATCCGTTAATAAAATTTTAGGTGAAATAGATAGCGCCGATAAGAATACTATTATGGTATTCAATAAAATAGACCAATACAAACATGCCGAAATAGACGAAGATGATTTGATCACGCAACGAACGGAAAGACATTTTACCATTGAAGAGTGGAGAAAAACCTGGATGCGACGTGTTGGGGACAAGGCATTGTTTATTTCCGCCCTTAATAAAGAGAATCTAGACGAATTCCGTAAAAGAGTTTATGACGAGGTGCGAGACATTCATGTCACCCGGTTCCCCTATAATAACTTTCTATACCCAGAACATTTAGACGAATATTAGATGATACACAAGGTAACCTTACCGTTCATCGGACATACCCAACAGCATGTATTTTTCACAACAAACCTGCATTGATTCACAACAATAATTTAGGTGGTTGCTTAAACCGCCGTAAGTTTACGGTGTAATTAAGTGATAGTATTGACCCCAAATCGCATCTTGAGCTTAACCGAAACAAGTAATGAACCCAAACCCATTACTTGACAAAAAAATAATACCAAATTGACCAAACCTACTTGATAAAAAAACCCTCTTTACAGAGGGTTTTTTTATATCTCATAATTTCCAAAATCTCAGTGAAATGCAGACAGAGATACTGTTCATCGAAGATAATGGATAACTTATATTTTTCACAACAACTCTAAGATAGTTCACAACATTAATTTAGGGAAGCGTACAAACTGACATAAGTTTACAGTGTAATTAAGTGATAGTAATGACCCCAAATCGAATCTTGAACTTAACCGAAACAAGTACGAATACCAAATCCAAACTTGACCTACGAAAAGCTTAGCATTTCAATTCAATTGGAAATTCAAATTTTTCGCGTAAACTTACTTAACAAAAAAGCCCGTCTAGACGGGCTTTTTTGTTTTCTAAAATCTAACATTTTATAAAGATTTACAATTTAAAGTGCGTTTCATCCGAGACATATTCATTTTAACGAGTTACACCACAAATTAAGATAGGTTCACAACAAAAGTTTACCAATTATAGTCTTGCCATCTACATTCGTCTTGTATTTGAAATTTAGTGTATGTCCCAAAAAATTACTTAATCAAAGGTTTGATTTATTATTTGACTGTATAACCAAGCTTAACGTATCCTACTTAACTAAAAAACGCCCCGATATAGATCGGGGCGTTTTCCATTATATATAACTTAATTTTTTTCTTAGAAAGCGTAGTTCAGACCAAAAAGGTAAAAACTCTGTAAGCTATTGTCAATACTGTCAAACGTAGGAGTTGGAGTTATTGCAGGAACTGTTGCCAAGGCATTAGCTAAAGTTTCTTGGTTGTTGTTTCTCAATCCAAATTCAAAACCTACACCAATACTTTTCCAAAGTGTGTACCCAAAAGAATTAGTCCACGTCCAGTTAGATAAATCGCTGCTCTTGTAACTCTGAAAAGTAGAGAAATTAGTTTTAAAGCTGATGGCTCCCAATTGCTTGGTATAATCCACAACTATTTTGGCACCTGTTGATGATTCGTAAGCAGCGTCATCTTTAGCAAATACAAAGTTGTAGTTTAATGGGTGAATTACGACTACCATATCAGGAATAGGAGTCCAAGTTGCACCAATACCTATGTCTAAATAACCAGGGTCATTAAAGTTGTTTATAATAGAAGAACGATATTCTCCCAAAGCCGAAATCGCGAAATTCTTGTTCAGTTTGTAACCGTATAGGGACGTAATGTTGAAAACATCAGTAGTTCCGCTGAAACCTTCCTCATCTGCCGGGTTGTTTTTGTCATCCAATTTAACCCACTGTAAATTTACGTTTGCAGAATTTTTCCAGAAAAATTTCTCCCTGTCCAAATTTGCAAAAGCATTTAATGTAACACCTATGTTTCCTGCAGAGTTATCTGGTGTTCCCTGTGAATACCAGTTGTTAAATTTAGAAACGTTGGCGCCAATTGTACCAAAAGCACCTTTTTTCCAGCCTGGAAAAGCATCGATTTGACCTTGCAGGGCATCAACTCTTCCCTGAATAGCACTAATAGAATCTTTCTTTGAAGCTTGTTCAGCTTTTAAGTCATCTATTGTCTGTCCAAAACTCACTGAAAAAGTAAGTATCGACAAAGATGTAAGCAGTAATTTTCTCATGGTTATGTGTGTTTATTAATTAGAACCACAAAAGTACTAATTGTCACTTATTTTGAGAATAAAAGTCTACTTTCTTTTATATAAGGGAACAGAAGAACATGCCTCACCATACATAAGAGATTTTACCACAGGTTGTAACTTTCCTATTATCAATACATAAGCATTAGGAGGAACCGGTTTATTGCTACACCCTTTAACAATAACCATTTTATCTTTAAATTCTGAAACATCTAAATCTTTTAGGGTTTCTGTGTATAAAAGGGTCTCTAAATCCTCTAATGAGCCTTGAATGAACTTCTTGGCATAAGGTTGAAGCTTTGTAGCCAATAACATATACGCCCAACCCGGAACAATAGCATCTGTAGAACAGTGTAAGGCAACAAAAGCATCTTGGTATCCAGACCAATCATGTTCTGCCGCCTGGGCCCTAAATTCTTTTTCTTTAAGTAGAAACCCTTCCAAAAGCCAATCAGAAATATCAAAAAGCACCCTTTTCCCCGGAAGATAATAATCCTCTAAGTTAAAGGTGATAAGTTTGCTCTCCGCAACTCTATTTACTATTTCTTCAGACATAGTTAATTCTTAAAGCAACCCTAATTCCAATTTTGCCTCCTCACTCATTAAATCTTGCGTCCATGGTGGATCAAAGGTAATTTCAACCTCTGCGTCTTTTACCACGTCTAAAGATTTCACCTTCTCTTCTACTTCAGCCGGTAGAGATTCTGCAACAGGGCAATTGGGAGAAGTAAGCGTCATTAAAATTTTAACCTCGTTATCTTCATTTACGAATACATCATAAATCAAACCCAGTTCATATATATCAACAGGAATTTCAGGGTCATAAATAGTCTTGAGTACGACTACTATTTTTTCTCCTAATTCTTGACCATCTATTGTTGTTTCTTCACTCATTTTCTTGAGATTATTTCTTTAAGAATACCGAAAACCTTTTTAATGATTTCCTTAATTTAATTGTGTTTGATATGCTATTGCGTACAACTTTAGTTGTTTGATCATACTTACCAAACCATTTGCCCGCGTAGGGGAAAGATGTTCCTTCAGACCAATTTCATCAATAAAATCAGTGTCTGCATCAATAATATCCTGTGGTTTTTGATTACTAAAAGCACGTATTAGAATAGCGATTATACCTTTTGTTATAATTGCATCGCTATCTGCTGTAAAAACCAATTTATCTTCTTCTAATTCTGCATGAACCCAAACTTTACTCTGGCAACCTTTGATAATATTATCATCGGTTTTATAATTTTCATTGATAAGTGGTAAGCTTTTCCCTAAATCTATCATGTATTCGTAGCGCTGCATCCAATCATCGAACATTGAAAATTCGTCAACTATTTCTTCCTGTATTTTCTTTATCTGCATTGTCGCTATTTTGAGCAAAAATACAATAAGTATCTATGGATTTCAACACTTTAAGAGAATGATAACGTCTACCGTTATTCTAACATACCTTTGGCTCTAATAACCGCCGCAACCAACACATCTACTTCATCCATAGTATTATAGAAACTAAAACTTGCTCTAACCGTTCCCGGGATTTTGTAGAAATCCATAATAGGTTGTGCACAATGGTGACCAGTTCTTACGGCAACGCCCAATTTGTCCAGAATAGAACCTATGTCGTAAGGATGTAGCCCTTCTATATTAAAAGAAATAACGGAAGTCTTGTTTTTTGCCGTCCCGTAAATTTTTAAACCTTCTATTTTTAGCAATTCTTTTGTAGCGTATTCAAGCAGTTCATGTTCGTATTCGGCAATAGCTTCAAAACCAATACTGTTCATATAATCTAGTGCAGCTCCAAAGGCGATGCCTCCGCAGATATTGGGCGTTCCTGCTTCAAATTTATGTGGCAAGTCTGCGTAAGTAGTTTTTTCGAAAGTCACCTCTGCAATCATTTCGCCACCTCCTTGATAAGGAGGTAATTTATTGAGCCACTCTTCTTTTCCGTACAACATACCAACTCCTGTTGGTCCACATATTTTATGTGCAGAAGCAGTGTAAAAATCTACATCTAGTTTTTGCATATCTGCTTTAATGTGTGGGGCAGCTTGTGCACCATCAATCAAGACAGCAGCGCCAACCGCATGTGCTTTATCTATAATTTCCTTGATAGGATTTATAGTTCCCAATGCATTTGAAATATGATTACAGAATACCAGTTTGGTTTTATTGGAAAGTAAATCATCGTAGACATCCATTCGCAACTCACCATCAAGATTCATAGGAATTACCTTTAAAACGGCACCCGTTCTTTCGGCCAACATTTGCCACGGCACTATGTTGGAATGATGTTCCATAGCAGAAACCAAAATTTCATCTCCTTTTTCAAGAAGCGTAGTAAATCCGTTCGCAACAATATTTATGCTGTGGGTAGTTCCCGAAGTAAATATGATTTCGTAGGATTCTTTCGCATTAAAATGCTTCTGAATTGTTTGCCGTGCTACTTCATACTTATCCGTTGCCTCTTGTGAAAGCGCATGCACTCCACGGTGTATATTGGCATTGTAATTTTGATAGTAATCTACTATAACATCTATAACCTGTTGTGGTGTTTGCGATGTAGCAGCATTGTCTAAGTATACTAAGGGTTTTCCATTAACTTCTCTTTTAAGAATAGGGAAATCTTTGCGAATTTTAGTAACGTCTATCATAGTAATTAAATTGAGCACAAAGATACCGACTATGCCTTAAATTATAGAGAAAACAAGAAGCTTTCTAATTTAGAAGTATTCTTATAAAGGAAAAACCTCCAAGAAAACTTCTTGGAGGTTTTTTAGGCTTAATAGTTTGATTTAGAATCGAAAACCGACTCCCACTTTTACAAAACCTAAATTATCTTTATTCTTATAATTGAATTCTTCTCCCTCTATTCTATCAATACTTCTAGTATAATCACATTGCACTTGTAAAAAAAATCGCTTAGTTACATCATAAGAAAGCCCTATATTAAAACTTACCCCTCCTGGTGAACGTTTCAATTCAGCAGGTTCATTAAAGGCAATTCCCTTGTTTTTAGATTCTGTAAAAGTATATCCCAATCCTACGCTAGGGTGAAGTTTTTGAATTGATGGAATAGTGAACTCAGCAAATAACTTTGGCTGAATTAACCAATGGGTTTCCGTGAAATCAAACGATTCCTCATTAACAGAGTAATTATGATTTTGTCGAAAATATCCTGTATTTATACTTGCTCCTATTTTTACTTTATTCAAATTTAAAAACCTGTATTTTAATCCTAGGTCTAAAATTGCTGGTGTATCATTTCCCAGTTCATCTCCAACGGAAATCGGGTAATTTGCTTCCACACTCCATTTCTGGTCTTGGGCGAACAAGCCCACACTTAAGAAAAATACTGAAATTGATAAAAAGTAGATTTTTTTCATAAGAACTAATAATTAATGGTTTATAATTAGTCCGTAAATCCATAAGAAAATTCGGGCAAAAAAATAACGGCACTATTAAAGTGCCGTTAAATAAATTCTATATTTTAAGATAATCTCTAGTTAAAAAAGAGCTTACAATCACTTATAAATCAAATCCAAGATTAACCCCTAACTTTTTAGCAATCAACTTATTAATACGTGTTTTTAATTCAGGTATACGTACACTTTCTAAAACGTTATTAGCAAAAGCATACATTAACAAAGCACGAGCTTCCTTTTTAGGAATACCACGAGATTGTAGGTAAAATAAAGCATCTTCATCTAACTGACCAATGGTACAACCGTGAGAACATTTTACATCATCCGCAAAAATCTCTAGCTGTGGTTTTGTGTTAATGGTGGCCTTATCGCTTACCAAAATATTATTATTCTGCTGGAAAGCATTAGTCTTTTGTGCAAGTTTTTCTACGATGATTTTACCATTAAAAACACCGGTAGAACCATCACCATAAATACCTTTATAATCTTGGTGACTTTCACAATTAGGTTCTATATGATGTACCAAGGTATGGTGATCCACATGTTGCTTATCTCCTAGAATGGTAACCCCTTTCATAGTAGAGTCTATATACTCCCCGTTTTGATAAAAATTAAGGTTGTTACGCGTCAACTTACCACCAAAAGAAAAAGTATGTATTTTAACTAGGCTCTTATCTTTCTGATCTATATAGGTATTGTCTATTAATGAAGCCGTGGCAGCATCATTCTGTATCTTATAGTAATCTACAATAGCACTTTTTGCTGCGAAAATTTCAGTCACGGCGTTAGTCAAAATCTCATTTGACGTCAAACTCTGGTGACGCTCTATAATCTGAACTTCTGCATTTTCCTCTACAATAACCAAATTCCGTGGTTGCAATAAAAGTGAAGCCTCATTACCTGTAGCGAAATGAATAATTTCAATTGGCTTTTTAGGCATCTTGTTTTTAGGAATATAAATATACGCTCCTTCTCTACTAAATGCCGTATTCAATGTGGTTAGAGACTCATCTTTAGAAGCAACTTTATTGAAATACACATCTATAACAGGCTTGTACATTGGTTTTGTAAGCGCTGCGCTCATCAAACAGATATCTACACCATCATGGGTAGTTTCCGAAAGATATGAGCTATAAATACCATCTACAAAAACAATTTTATACGAGTCTATTTCATGTAAAAAATACTTCTTTACATCTTTATACTCAAGAGTATTTTCTTCACGTGGAAAAATGCTGAAATCTATCTTTTGAAGGCTATTCAAAGAAGTATACTTCCATGCTTCCTCTTTTTTACTAGGAAAACCTTTCAGTTCAAAGTTCTTTATGGCCTCTGTTCGAACATCGTGCACGGAATGCTCTACATCAACGTTGTTCTCGAACGCCATAAATGAAGAAATCAATTTATCTTTTAAATCCATATTTTAATAAGTATTAAGTAATGAGTATTAAGTAATGAGTACTTTGTACCGATCACTTTTACTTTTTACTTCCTAAACTGCAGTTTCCTGCTTTAACCAATCGTATCCTTTTTCTTCTAGCTCTAAGGCCAATTCTTTTCCTCCCGACTTCACAATTTTACCATTGTGCAATACGTGAACAAAATCAGGAACGATATAATCCAACAAACGTTGGTAGTGTGTAATAACGATTACCGCGTTGTCTTTGCTTTTCAATTTATTAACCCCGTTTGCAACTATACGTAGGGCATCAATATCCAGACCAGAATCGGTCTCATCTAAGATGGCCAATTTAGGTTCTAACATTGCCATTTGGAAAATCTCGTTTCTTTTCTTTTCTCCACCGGAAAAACCTTGGTTTAAAGAACGAGACAAGAATTTGCGATCGATCTCTAATAACTCAGACTTTTCACGAATTAATTTCAACATGTCTTTAGCAGGCATATCTTCAAGACCCTTAGCCTTTCTAGATTCGTTAATAGCGGTTTTCATAAAGTTCGTTACCGATACTCCAGGAATCTCAACAGGGTACTGAAAAGATAAGAACACCCCTTTATGAGCACGTTCTTCAGGAGAAGCATCTTCTAAATCTTCCCCTTCTAAGGAAACACTACCTTCGGTTACTTCAAACTCTTCTTTACCGGCAATTACAGATGCCAAGGTACTTTTACCGGAACCGTTAGGACCCATTATTGCATGAACCTCACCAGCTTTTACCTCTAAGTTAATACCTCTTAATATTTCTTTGTCCTCTACACTAGCGTGTAAATTTTCTATTTTAAGCATTTTGCGAATCTTATTTATTAATCAAACTATAAACTGCATTTGGTAAGATTAACCTACCGAGCCTTCTAAACTAATTTCCAATAATTTTTGTGCTTCTACGGCAAATTCCATAGGTAGTTTATTCAGAACTTCTTTACTGAAACCGTTTACGATCAAGGCGATTGCCTTTTCTGTATCAATACCTCTTTGGTTACAATAAAAAATTTGGTCTTCACCAATTTTACTGGTGGTTGCCTCATGTTCTATTTGAGCACCTTTGTTCTTTACCTCAATATACGGAAAGGTATGTGCACCACATTCATTGCCCATTAATAGGGAATCACACTGCGAAAAGTTACGTGCATTCTCCGCACGACTATTCACCTGCACAAGACCTCTATAACTATTTTGTGATTTACCGGCCGAAATACCTTTGGATATGATAGTACTACGTGTATTTTTACCTAAATGCACCATTTTGGTACCTGTATCCGCTTGCTGATAGTTATTCGTTACAGCAATAGAATAAAACTCACCTATTGAATTATCTCCTTTTAAAATACAAGAAGGATACTTCCAAGTTACTGCAGAACCTGTTTCTACTTGTGTCCAAGAAATTTTTGCGTTTTTCTCGCACAAACCTCTTTTCGTAACGAAGTTATAAACCCCTCCTTTACCCTCTTTATTACCAGGAAACCAGTTTTGTACCGTTGAGTATTTTATTTCGGCATCATCTAAAGCAATCAACTCTACAACAGCTGCATGTAGTTGATTCTCATCTCTTGACGGTGCAGTACAACCTTCTAGATAACTCACATAGCTACCTTCATCGGCAATTACCAATGTTCTTTCAAACTGACCTGTACCTGCTTGGTTAATCCTAAAATAAGTAGAAAGCTCCATAGGGCAACGAACACCTTTTGGAATATAACAGAAACTACCATCAGAAAATACTGCTGAGTTTAAAGCTGCATAAAAATTATCTTTCTGAGGAACCACAGAACCCAAGTATTTTTTAACTAATTCCGGATGCTCTTTAATTGCTTCAGATATAGAGCAAAAAATGATTCCTTTTTCAGCTAATGTCTTTTTAAAAGTGGTTGCAACCGAAACCGAATCCATTACAATATCAACAGCAACGTTTTGTAACTTCTTCTGCTCATCTACAGAAATACCCAATTTCTTGTACATCTCTAATAACTCGGGATCTACATCATCCAATGATTTATTAGGGTTCGCTTTTTTCGGTGCCGAATAATAACTTATTGCCTGAAAATCAGGTTTCTCGTAATGAACATTTGCCCATTCTGGCTCTACCATCTCTTTCCAATGCTTAAAAGCCTCTAGACGCCAAAGTGTCATCCATTCCGGCTCTTCTTTCTTTTTAGAAATGGCGATGACGATTTCTTCACTTAATCCTATTGGAAAAGTCTCAGATTCAATATCCGTATAGAAACCGTACTCATACTCCTTGGTTTCGAGTTCCTTTTTTAGTTCTTCTTCTGTGTATGCCATTTTTTCCTTTTATACCAATTACACTAAGGCAATTGAATAATTAGTTGTTTTACTAGTTTTCGCTTATAACGAAAAACTCTCTCCGCACCCACAGGTGCGTTGTGCATTTGGGTTATTAAAAACAAAACCCTTTCCATTAAGTCCGCCAGAGTATTCCAAAGTTGTTCCCACTAAATAAAGGAAACTCTTTTTATCTACAATAATACGCACATCGTTATCTTCAAAAACCTTATCGGTTTCATCCATTTTTTTATCAAAATCTAGCTCGTAAGATAGGCCGCTACAGCCACCACTCTTGACACCTACACGAACATAGTCCGTAGAAGCGTCGAAACCTCCCTCGGTCATTAAGTCAATCACTTTCTTTTTCGCTGTCTCAGATACTTGAATCATAAGCATTTGGATTTATTCTAAATAGTTTACAAATATATAGCATTAGTAGGGTTTTACCATAAGAACTAACATTATTATAACGTATATTGAAATAAGCATTTTCTATGACCATACGGTATATTCTACTTCGTCAAAGCAATAGCATATAAACCAATAGCAATATGACTGTTTGAGTACTGTCCCTATGTGTTTTTAGAAATGATTTGTTTTAATGAAAGTGATAATTTTAAAAATTACTAAGTTGCAGCCATAGACCAAAATTTTAATAGTTTTGAAAATAAATCAAAGTTGATTTCTTATGAAGGTAACCGGTTTTTCTTTCGTTAAAAATGCCGTTTGTTTTGAATATCCCGTGATAGAATCCATTCAGTCTATTTTACCTCTCTGTAACGAGTTTGTAATTGCAATTGGCAAATGCGATGATGGCACATTAGAATTGATTCAGAGTATCGATGATAAAAAAATAAAAATTATTGAAACGGAATGGGACGATAATTTAAGAGAAGGAGGAAAAGTCTTAGCTGCTGAAACAAATAAAGCATTAGAACACATATCGGATGATACAGATTGGGCCTTTTACATTCAGGCTGATGAAGTTATTCATGAAAAAGATTTAGAAACTATTAAAAATGCTATGTTAACGTATAAGGATGACGAGCAAGTAGATGGGCTTCTATTCAAATATTTACATTTTTATGGTTCTTTTGATTATATAGGAGCCTCGTCAAATTGGTATTCGCACGAAATAAGGGTTATTAAAAATAACGCTAATATATATTCCTATAAGGATGCGCAAGGATTTAGAAAAAATGACAACGAAAAGCTTAACGTAAAATCTATAGATGCTTTTGTATACCATTATGGCTGGGTTAGAGAACCAGAGGCCATGCAAAGAAAACAATCAAATTTTGGTTCGCTCTATAGAGGTAAAGAGGAGCTAGAGAAAGCCAAAACAGTACCAAAAAAATATATCTACGAAGATAGCATACATAAAATAGCTCCTTTCAAAGGCAGTCATCCTAAAATTATCATACCACGGATAAAAAAGAAAAACTGGACATTTGACTACGAAATTTCTATGAGCCAAATAGACTTCAAAGATCGCTTTAAAAAAATCCTGAAGAATTATTTTGGTATAGACACCTATTATAAAAACTACAAGATCGTAAAGAAGTAACTAACACCAGAAGAAAGGTATTCCCTTATAAAAAAGGTCTTCAATATTAATTGTTATTATATCATAATTATCATTCTTACTTTTGCAAAATGCTAAAAGATAAAAATCAAGAACGTACGTCTTTGGAAAAATTAGGTGAGTTTGGACTCATAGACCATTTGACCAAAAATTTCGAAATAAAACATAAGTCTACCGTAAAAGGTATTGGAGACGATGCTGCCGTATTCAACCATTCGGACAAAACGGTTCTAACCACAGATTTACTAATAGAGGGAGTGCATTTTGACCTTAGCTATATGCCCCTAAAACATTTGGGTTACAAAGCAGTAATGGTCAACCTTTCCGATGTGTACGCCATGAATGCCACGGCTACCCAAATTACGGTGTCATTGGCCGTTTCAAATCGTTTTCCTTTAGAAGCTTTAGAAGAACTTTATGCAGGTATTGCACTTGCCGCAAAAGTTTTTAACGTTGATCTTATTGGCGGGGACACAACCTCTTCTACCTCCGGAATGCTAATTAGCATCACAGCAATAGGCGAGGCAAAGGAAAAGAAAATTACCTATAGAGATGGAGCTAAACCTAATGATCTTTTAGTTGTAAGTGGCGACCTAGGTGCTGCATACATGGGCTTGCAAGTTCTAGAACGTGAAAAAGAGGTTTTTAAAGTGAATCCCAATAACCAGCCCGACCTCTCGCCATACTCTTATATAGTTGAAAGACAATTGAAGCCCGAAGCGCGAAAAGACATCGTTGAACTGTTGAAAGACCTAGAGGTTCAACCTACAGCTATGATCGATATTAGCGACGGACTTTCTTCTGAAATTCTTCATCTCTGTAAAAACAGTAAGGTTGGTTGTAATCTATTTGAGGAGAAAATTCCCTTAGACCCGACTGTAATTTCTTCTTGTGAGGAGTTCAATGTAGACAGTACTATGGTAGCCCTTAGCGGTGGCGAGGATTATGAGTTACTTTTTACCATTACCCAAAACGATTTCGATAAAATTAAAGGCAACCCCAGCTTAACCGTAATTGGTCATATGGCCGATGAAAGCGAAGGCGCACATTTGGTTACAAGGGGAAATACCAAAATAGAATTGACCGCTCAAGGTTGGAATTCTTTCAAAAATAACGACTAAGGTTGTCATATGAGAAAACATAGAAGAACTAAAAAACTGATTTTAAGGCTTTCCGTATTTGCCGTAGTTTTTCTATTCTTTTATGCGTGTGCCTCGGTGCCCAAACTTTCCGATGAAACAAAAAGTATGATCAACCAGGTTATGCGAGAACCTATTCCTGAAATGATTACAGGCAGAACAGGCTACGCCATTTCTAATGGCTGGAAGATTTGGTACGAAAGTATTCCGCCAATGATTACTAAAAAAGGGACTATTATCTTAGTTATGGGAGCAGCAAATGATGCTTTGAGCTGGCCTCCTAGTTTTATTTCAAAATTTACGGATGCTGGCTATGAAGTTATACGTTATGACCATAGAGGTACAGGACTGACCGAACGTCTAAAAAAGACAGATAAAGAATATGCACTTGAGGATATGGCGGAAGATCCTATTGCTATTCTTGACAGTCTAAACATTAAAAAGGCACACATTATTGGAGTTTCCATGGGCGGTATGATTTCTCAGATCGCTACTATTACTAATGAAAATAGATTTGAAAGTCTTACTTCAATAATGTCTTCCGGAGATATTTTCGATACTTCCTTGCCAAACCCTTCACCGGATGTTTTACCGCAAATGATCAGTGCCGTATTAAAATATGGCATTTTTGGAGGCAAGAAAAGTCAAATTAAACTTCAATTTGTGCATAAGCGGATTCTAATGGGTGAGGCTACCGGAAATATAACTAGCAAACCTCTTGCTGAAGCCTCTCTGTACAATTTAAAAAAGAGAGATGGTTATCATTTCATTGCCGGAAGGCAACATCAAAAAGCAATGGAATCTGCAAAGGCAAGATATGACGCGCTTTCAAAACTAAAAGTACCTGTGCTTGTAATTCATGGCAAGCAAGACCCTGTCATTCCTTTTGAACATGGCATGAAAATGGCATCTGTAATCAAGAATGTAGATAGTTTGTGGGTAGATAACATGGGGCACGATCTACCCAATGCACAAATTGATGCTATTAGCACAAAAATACTAGATATTATAGATGGGAATAATTTGCAATAGACCGATACTATACTATTTGCAGGTGTTTTCCAGAAGTAAAAAACAAAAAATTCCCGAAAAAAAAGGACATACCTAACTTATACTGTTGTGGGGCGAACGACAGTGGAGAACGAGGCTGTTTCCTAAATTTCCGGAAATAAGTTTAAAATTCCAAGACCGTTAAGGGCTTAAAATTTCGGTGCCAAAGCATAGTTAGGCGGCATGCTCTGCTGCCCTATGTCTTTTCTGAAATATATTTTCTAGTGTTTTGTTAATATCCTGCAGTTCTGGAGTAAGCGTTGAAAGATTTCCACTAACATCTGTTGTCACTTGCTTTTGACAATGAATACATTTATACTCTTTGATGTGGTGGGTTACTTTTTTTGACACTGTGTAGTGATGTCCGAATAAACTGCAAAAAAATCTCTTCATGGTTGTAGGTTTAATACGCATCATCAGTCTTTGGGAAACTGCTTACTGCAAAAAATTTGGGTCTAATCTTAAGAATGTTTTTTAGGCATTCTTTTACTTGAACGCCATCCTATCTTTTTTTATTGGATGCCGTCCCGTCATTGTATCGTTTTTTCGATGAACTACATTTTATTCGATGAATAACACTTTAAAATCGGTCATTCTTGCATTTGTTATCATATGAATTTGCGGTATCTTTCCGTGATTTTATCAGTATAAAAACAATTTCGGGACATTTGGGGTGTAGTTTATCGATTTCGATGAACAACCTCTCATATTTTCGATGAAATACTAAATCCTATATAATAGGTAGTAATCATTTTCCGCCAATAATTTCAATTCATGTTCATCCTAAATAAGGAAACCAGAGAAGTTTTAGTTACAGCATTCGCCCTGTTCTCATTATTCTTTGGTGCGGGCAATCTTATACTACCCCCATTGCTAGGTAATAAGTCCGGTGACTTATGGTGGCTTGTGGCACTGGGTTTCTGTTCCTCTGCTGTACTTATTCCCATAATGGGTATAATGGCCCATGCCAAACTACAAGGAACAATATTTGATTTTGGAAAGAAAGTGTCTCCCACTTTTAGCCTTATCTACTCCTTACTCATTTACGCCATCTCCATCAGTCTGCCTTCTCCACGAACGGCAGCGGTTACACACGAAATGGCTATTCAGCCTTTTTTTGACTCGCCGCCTCTTTTAACCAGTATTATATATTTTGCGTTGGTCTTCGTATTCGTCATTAACCGGTCTCAGATTTTGAATATTCTTGGAAAACTTTTGACCCCCGCCATTATTCTTATTTTGTTCCTTATAATAGGTACGGCATTATTTTCTTATGATTTTACCTTTAGCGAAACCGCATTTCACAATCCATTGTCCGAAGGTATCCTTGAAGGCTATCAGACTTTTGATGCCATAGGTGCTGTTGTGGTAGGTGGAGTAATAATTATTTCGATTAACCTGAAGAAAAAGGAAGCTACCTACAAAGAAAAAAAGATTTTGATAAAACGTGCAGGTTGGTTGGCAGGCTTGAGCCTCTTTCTTATTTATGCAGGACTTATAGTTACCGGCGCAATTATGCACGGTGAATTTAGTGCAGATATTTCAAGAACAGCCTTACTTAGTGGTATTAGCACAAAAACCTTGGGAGGAACGGCCAATCTATTCTTAAGTATATTAGTAAGTCTAGCTTGCTTTACGACTGCTGTGGGTATAGTTACCGGAACGGCGGATTTTATAAAATATAGATTTCACGATTCCCAACCAGTATATTTAACAACAGCCATATTGGGTTGTATTCTAGGGATAGTGATGGGGCAATTCAATGTAGGGTATATTATTGCAGTAGCTTTGCCGGCGCTTATGTTTATTTATCCTATTACGATTGCACTTATTCTTTTAAATATAGTTCCAGATAAATTTGCTTCTGAGAAGGTGTTTAGAGCGGTGGTCATTACTACCATAATTTTTAGTGTCCCAGATTTTTTAGGAAGTATCGGTTTTACCGAGGCCTTATCTGAAGTTCAAGGCTATATTCCATTAAGCAGTTACAGCTTGGGGTGGGTATTACCGGCAGGGGTGGTTTTTGTAATCATGAATTTACTTCATAAAAAGCAATCCTAAAACTACCACTGCCAGTTATCCCTTTTCAAATTAAAATCAAAAAAACTATTCTACTATTTCCGGAGATAGTGCTTTGTAAACAAGTCCTGCCAATGCAGCACCAACAATTGGCGCTACCCAAAACAACCAAAGTTCGCCCAATGCCCAATCGCCAACAAATAAAGCCTGACTTGTACTACGAGCAGGGTTTACAGATGTATTGGTAACCGGTATACTGATTAAATGTATCAGAGTTAGACACAGACCAATGGCCAAACCGGCAAAACCTCCCGGAGCCTTTGTATATGTTGATCCAAGAATTACGAACAAAAAGATAAAGGTCATTACAACCTCACAGACCAAAGCTGCCATCATACTGTAACCGCCCGGCGAATGTTCTCCATATCCGTTGGCTGCAAATCCACCTAATTCAAATCCAGGTTGCCCAGAAGCAATGACATATAAAATACCTGCACCGGCTATACCGCCCAATACTTGAGCTATTATGTAAGGAACTAATTCCTTGCCATCAAAACGGCCGCCAACCCAAAGACCAATGGATACTGCCGGGTTCAAGTGACAACCTGAAATATGACCTATGGCATAAGCCATGGTAACGACGGTTAGACCAAATGCAAGTGCTACACCTACAAAGCCAATACCTAGTTCAGGAAAACCTGCAGCCAGTACTGCACTTCCACATCCCCCTAGAACTAGCCAAAGGGTACCGATAAATTCTGCTACTAATTTCTTCATTTTGAAATATTTAGTTAATGGTTATAAAAAAATATGTCAGGAAGGTAACAAAATTTTAAGGTTTATTTTGTAAGTAACCACTTACTTATTCATTAATTCTTCTATTTCATCCACTTCAATTGGGATATTGGCCATTAAATTAAAGGGCTCACCCTTTTTTTGAATAACCACATCATCTTCTATACGTATACCCATTTTTTCTTCTGGAATATAGATTCCCGGTTCTACGGTGAACACCATATTCGCCTTCATTGGTTTTTTTAATTCTCCGTAATCGTGAGTATTTAATCCAATATGGTGACTCGTACCATGCATAAAGTATTTTTTATAAGCTGGCCATTCTTTATTTTCGTTTTGAACATCGGCCTTATCCAATAGACCCAAACCTAAAAGTTCCGAAGTCATTAGCTTTCCACATTCTACATGATAGTCCGCCCAAATTGTTCCCGGTACTAGCATTTTAGTCGCTTCGTTTTTTACGCGAAGAACTGCTTCATAAACCTCCTTTTGTCGTGGTGTAAATTTTCCGTTTACGGGAATAGTCCTTGTTAGATCAGACGAGTAGTTCGCGTATTCCGCAGCGGTATCCATCAAAATTAAATCACCACTTTTACACTGCTGGTTGTTTTCTACATAATGCAGAACATTGGCATTATTACCGGACGCTATTATTGGTGAATATGCAAAACCTTTAGAGCGGTTACGAATAAATTCATGCAACAATTCTGCCTCTATTTCATATTCCCACACCCCGGGTTTAGTGAAACTCAGTACACGACGGAAACCTTTGTCCGTGATGTTACAGGCTTCCTGCATCAGTTCTATTTCCTCTGGTTCCTTAACTCCTCGTATTTTTTGCAAAATAGGATTGCTCTTAGCCACTTTATGTGCAGGGAATTTATGCTTACAATCAATAATAAAACGGTCCTCACGTGTTTGAGTTTCTACCGATTGCCTGTAATGTTCATTTGTATTAAAGTAAATGGTTTCGGCTTCCGTCATTAAATCAAAAAACACCTTGTCAAAGTCCTGTAGCCAGTAAATAGTTTCAATACCGGATACTTCAGTTGCTTTCTCTTTGGTAAGTTTCTCTCCTTCCCAAACAGCAATATGGTCATTGGTTTCCCTTACAAATAATACTTCGCGATGCTTTTCTGCTAACGCATCGGGAAATAATACCAAAATCGTTTCTTCTTGATCGGCACCACTTAAATAAAAGAGATCTCTATGTTGTTCAAAAGGCAATGTGCTGTCTGCCCCTATAGGATAAATATCATTAGAATTGAATACTGCAATGCTTTTTGGCTGCATTGCTGCCATAAATTTCTTTCTATTTTTTGTAAATAGACTGTTCTTGATTTGCTCGTACTTCATATCAATCTTGAATTTCATCAAAATTAGTGATTTACGACAATCCACAAATGGTAAGACCCCAAAGGTTTGTTAAAACCGTTGGGGTCCCTAATTAAAGTTGGTTATATTACTTGTAAAGTGTTAGCGCCTTTTTTAAATTGGCAACAAACAATATCTTGTTCAGTACAATATCCTGGTTTCTAAAGATGTGGTACAGTTTTTAATTTGAATAAATTAACAAAATATTAAGTTAAGGCGCAATATAATCTGTCATTATTACCTTTTTTGATGTCAACTGATGACATATCAACTACAAACCGTAGTATAATTGGTAATTTCCGCTCTACCACAATCTATATATAGTGCCGTTTTACTAACTTTCGTGTTAAAGAAAACCGAATTTTCATGAAATTTATCAGTCTTCCTAGCCTTCTCCTTTTTTGTGCCATTAGTTTCGGTCAGATACAATCTACATCCGCAGAACGTATTCAAAACGCACTTCAGCTCAAACAGCAAATGACCTCCGAATCTTTAGTGAAGAATATAAAATTGAAAAATATTGGCCCATCAGTAATGAGTGGGAGAGTTGTAGATTTAGATGTAAATCCAGACAATCCTATAGAATTTTATGTAGCCTATGCCAGTGGTGGGTTATGGTATACCAACAACAATGGTACTTCATTCTCTCCAATTATGGACTCTTCGGAAACGCAAAACATTGGCGATATTGCGGTGCACTGGAAAACAAGAACGCTTTGGGTAGGTACAGGAGAGAATAATTCCTCTAGGTCTTCCTATGCAGGCATTGGTATTTTAAAATCTACCGACCAGGGTAAAACTTGGCAAAATATGGGATTACGGGATTCACAGCATATTGGTCGTATTCTTATAAACAATGATAATCCTAATGAATTGGTAATTGGTGTCACAGGACATCTATATTCTGCGAATACGGAACGGGGTGTCTACAGAACAATAGATGGCGGTAAAACTTGGAAACAAACTTTATTTATTAGTGACACTGCCGGAATAATTGATGTTTCTCAAGCACCTGGTAACTTTAAAATCCTTTATGCCACTGCATGGGAAAAAAACAGAAAAGCATGGGATTTTTTAGGTAACGGCAATGATTCTGGTATCTATAAGAGTGTGGATGGAGGAAGTTCCTGGAAAAAAATATCCAATGATTCAAGTGGTTTCCCTACCAGTTATGGTGTAGGCAGAATTGGTTTAACGGTCTTTGATGAGAATACCGTTTACGCTCTTCTTGATAATCAAGACCACCGTGAAAAATCTGAAGATTCAGAAGAGAAGTCCAATGAATTGACCAAAGAAGATTTTAAAGCGATGTCAGAAGCTGATTTTCTTAAACTTGATGACAAGAAGCTCAATGCTTTTCTCAAAACCAATAATTTTCAAGAAAAATATCGTGCAGAAAACATAAAGCAAATGATACGCAGTGGTGTGGCAAAACCCATTGATCTTACCAAATATCTAGAAAATGCAAATACCTCGTTATTCAACACGCCGGTTATTGGAGCCGAAGTTTACCGAAGTAACGATGGCGGCAAAACATGGCAAAAACAGAATGAAAATTATATAGACGGACTTTATTATAGTTACGGTTATTACTTTGGTGAAATACGCGTGGACCCTAGTGATGTAGATAAAATATATTTAGGCGGCGTGCCCATTATAAAATCTGCGGATGGAGGTAAAACATACGTATCTATTAATGGCAAAAATGTTCATGCCGATCATCATGCACTATGGATAAACCCAAAAAAACCAGGTCATTTAATTAATGGCAATGACGGTGGAATCAACATCTCCTATGACGATGGTACCCATTGGATTAAAAACAACTCGCCTACCGTTGGTCAGTTTTATGCCATAAATGTAGATAACCAAGAACCGTATCATGTATATGGAGGCTTACAGGACAATGGCGTTTGGGAAGGACCTCATAATGCCGAAGAAAATAGCAAATGGCATCAAACAGGAAACTACCCTTGGAAAATGCTTATGGGTGGTGACGGCATGCAAATTGAAATTGATAATCGCAATCATAATACGGTTTATACAGGATATCAATTTGGCAACTATTATCGTATTGATAAAAACACGGGGAAAAGACACTACATCCAACCCAAACACGAACTAGGAGAAGCTCCATATAGATTTAATTGGCAAACCCCTATTTTGCTTTCGTCACATAACCAAGACATTCTGTATTTAGGCGGTAATAAATTACACCGATCCATGAACCAAGGTGATGATTGGGAAGTCATTTCTCCAGACTTGACACATGGCGGACAAAAAGGCAACGTAGCTTACGGTACGCTTACAACCCTATCAGAATCTCCTTTTACCTTTGGTTTATTATATACAGGAAGTGATGATGGCCTCGTAAATATTAGCAAGGATGGCGGAGCTCATTGGGAAAATATTTCTAATAATATTGACTTTTCTGAATTCGTAGCCCTTAAGAATATTCAAAAAAAGGCGAATCTTTGGGTGAGCAGAATTGTAGCTTCCAAACACAAAAAAGAACGCGTTTATATTGCTCTAAACGGGTATCGTTGGGATGATTTTACACCCTATATTTTTAAAAGCGATGATTACGGTAAAACCTGGACCACTATATCTGCAGGCATTCCTGCATCGCCTGTTAATGTAATTATTGAGGACCCTGAAAACGAGAATCTTATTTTTGTTGGCACGGACAATGGCCTTTATACCTCTTTTGATCAAGGTGCTACTTGGGAAAGCTTTCAAAACGGAATGCCTAATGTGGCAGTTCACGATTTGGTTATTCAACCAGAAGCGAAACACCTTTTAATAGGCACCCATGGGCGCAGTATCTACAAAGCCGATATTTCAGCATTACAAAAAATGACATCAAAACTGCTTGCTAAAGCTATTCATATTTTTAAATTGGATGATATAAAACACTCCGAAAACTGGGGAAATCCTGCTAGTGCTTGGACAAAAGCCAATACACCTGGCCTTGATATCACTTTTTATAGTGCCCAACCAAATTCTTATGAGGCCGTCATTAAATCGGATGAAGGTATTATAGTAAGTGAAACCGAACTCAAAGCTGACAAAGGATTAAACGTACTTTCATACGATTTGTCCTTTACAGATAGTGGAAAAGCAGCTTATGAAAAAAAGAATAAAACTGATTTAAAATCAGCAAAAGACGGAAAGACTTATTTAACAAAAGGCACTTATACAGTTCACTTAAAAGGGAAAGGAAACCAATCTGAAGTATCTTTCACTATTGAATAATTAAGACAATATTAAACAAAAAGAGAGCCCCGATTTAGGGCTTTCTTTTTAAGTAGGTTTTTTTGATTTTCCGGTGGGGACCGGTATGTTTTTGTAAGCTCTGTAGGTTAAGTAGCGGACTTGGGGTTCGTTACTTGTTTCGGTTAAGTCCTAGAGTAGATTTGGGGTCGTTACTATCACTTAATTACACGGTAAACTTACGGCTGTTTAGTCTCTTACCTAAATTATTGTTGTGAACCAAAGCGAGTCTGTTGTGAAAAATATGAATGGTTCATTTTATCGATAAAATGCTATACAGAAATTAATTTGCTTGATTTCTTCTACGATATAGATTTACTATACAGTTCTTCTAAATCAATCTTAAATACAATTTTAACATTTTTAACGCGTTCAAATATTTCTAAACCATAAACCAACCACCATGAAAGTTATTTTTAGAAATGCTTTGTTCGCAGCATTATTAATAGCAGCTTCTTGCGGAAAAGATTCCGTAGAAAATTCTGTTGAACAAATAGAACAAGAGCAGCTGGAGCAAGAACAGGAAGAATTACAACAAGCTGAGCAAACACCTTTGGATGCCGATATGGTTTTTGCCAATGTTATCATTGAAGGCGGAACAAAAAATGACGGGATGCCTCCTGTGCCCAATGAAGCCATAGCGGTTGATTTGTCCGAAACATCCAAATCTGCTTTTTTAGGCGAAGGATTTAACATTTCTCTAAATTCAGAAGCCGAAATTGTGGGCGCTTATATTCAATTTAAAAACTCCGATGGAACACGTGCCGATGGTTATTATGATATAGACATTAATGAGAATGATATTAGCGGAAAGAAAATTAGCAAAGCTAAAAAGAAGTCCTTGTTTTCTAATACTTTCAAATCAGAGGTTGACAAAATAATTGATATAAGTTTCAATACGGAAATAGAACCAGGTACATTCTGTTATGAAATTTGTATCTATGATGCCGTAGGAAATATAAGTGCTCCTACTGAAGTTTGCCTAACAGTAGAAAGTTGGGGAGGTTCTAGTGAAGCTATTGGCGAATGGACTTTGGTAAAAGAAGAAATTAGTGAAGATGATGGCAGTGTTAGAACGGCTTTGCCAGAGGAGGAAAGCTGTGATCAAGTAGATTCTATATCATGTGACGATGGTAATACATTTCAAAGTTCTAGAAATTGTATTACCATAAACAAAGAAAACCTAACGATAAATGCAGATGGAACTTATGTCTATGAATATGATGATGATTATAAATATTTAATTTCCAATGATTCTGCAGCTAACTGTGAAGCTGTTTTTAGTGAAAACTCTTTGAATCTTATTAGCAAAGGTAAATGGGCAACGAGGACCGAAGATAACAGTTTGGTTTTTATAGAGTTTGAATATTCAGAGGGAGAGGAGGAATTGGAAATATATGAAGAAGGATATACCGATAGGCTTTTTGACGATGGAGCAATACTTAATGGAAATAGTCTTATTGGTAGCATGGATAAATATAAAATTTTCTTAGAAAAATAAAATCTACCAAAATTCATAAAAACAACCCTCTATATAGATTAGAGGGTTCTTTATTTGTAAAATTTGCCGAATTAACTTCTCTCAAGGATAAATGCCTAACAAGTATATAATAAAAAAAGAGCCCCGAATCGGGGCTCTTTTTTTAAGTAGGTTTTTTTGATTTTCCGGTGGGGACCGGTGTGTTTTTATAAGCTTCAGTAGGTTAAGTAGCGGACTTGGGAATCGTTACTTGTTTCGGTTAAGTACTAGAATAGATTTGGGGTCGTTACTATCACTTAATTACACTGTAAACTTACGGCTGTTTACTCTTCTATCTAAAATATTGTTGTGAACCTGCTCCCCTCTGTTGTGAAAAATACGAGTGGTTAATTTCATCGACAAAATGCGATGTTTCGAAATAAAAAAAGCCCTCGCAAACTGCAAGGGCTTCAAATTAATCTCTATATATTTCGCAATGTATCTTATGCGTGCTGCTCTTCGTGCTTACCTTCTTTTATTTCTTCAATCAATTTAGAATTAAAGGCAGGTAAGTCATTCGGGTTTCTACTTGTTACGAAACCTTGGTCTACTACTACTTCTTCATTTACCCAGTTGGCTCCGGCGTTGACTAAGTCATCTTTAATAGAGTTAAAACTGGTCATTTTACGCCCTTTAACAACGTCTGCGCTAATTAGCGTCCAAGCCGCATGACATATGGCCGCTACGGGCTTCTCTTGTTTAAAGAAATCTCTAACAAAAGTTAATACTTTTTCTTCTCTTCTTAGCTTATCAGGATTAATTACTCCACCTGGTAACATCAATGCATTATAATCTTCGGCAGTTACCTCGTTAATAGTTTTATCTACTTTATAGGAGTTGGACCAATTACCATCTGCCCATCCTTTAATTTCTCCTGATTCCAAACTTACGATATCTACTTGAAAGCCTTCTTTTTCCATTGCTTCCTTAGGAGATTTTAATTCGCTTTCTTCAAATCCATTTGTAGCTAAAATTGCTATCCTCTTCATATATCTTATATTTTAAATGATTATTAATTTATTTCACTTGCAATATAACCTCAACATACGGAACTCTTTGACGGTAAACCTGATGATTTTTGCTCTATCCCTGTGCTTGTAGTAAATGGGCAATCACTTCTGCCAAGCATCTATCTAATTCTTTCTTTACCTCAGTTTCCCAAAAACGAAACACTTTATACCCCAAGCGTTCTAACTCTGCATTGACTTCTTCATCACGCTGCATGTTCCGTTCTATTTTCGCAATCCAGAATTCACGGTTGGTCTTTACTTTGGGTTTTCGTTCTTCCCAATTATGGCCGTGCCAATATTCGCCATCTATAAATATGACGGTCTTATACTTTTTTAATGCGATATCAGGTTTACCGATCAGTTTTTTATAATCGATTCTATACCGATAGCCAGCTGCGTAGAGCGCTTTGCGAAAAGCAAGTTCAGGCTTGGTATTCTTCCCTCTTATCTTGCTCATGATCTTAGAGCGTTTAGGGGTAGTGTAGAATCCCGATTCTTCATTGAATCGTGGTACTTTAATTCGCTCTTTAGAATAGTCTTTTGACATACCTTAAAATAACAAAAAATCCCAAACTCCGTAAATAGGTGTTCGGGATTTTTGATATTCAAAATAGTCCGTTATGAACTCTTTACATTTTATCCTTTTGAAGTAGCACTCATGTATTCGCGGTTCATGCGAGCAATGTTCTCTAAAGAAATTCCTTTAGGACATTCAATTTCACAAGCTCCTGTGTTGGTGCAGTTTCCGAATCCTTCCAAATCCATTTGGCGTACCATGTTTTGAACACGGTCCACAGCTTCTACCTCTCCTTGTGGCAATAAAGCAAATTGAGATACTTTTGCAGAAGTAAACAACATTGCACTTGCATTTTTGCAAGCAGCTACACACGCTCCGCAACCAATACAAGTGGCGGCGTCCATAGCCTCATCTGCAGCATGTTTATTAATAGGAATAGCATTTGCATCTACCGTATTACCAGAGGTATTTACTGATATATACCCACCAGCCTGTTGTATTCTATCAAAAGAACTTCTATCTATAACCAAATCCGTTACTACCGGGAATGCCGTTGCGCGGAAAGGTTCAATAACTATAGTATCTCCATCGTTAAACTTCCTCATATGCAATTGGCACGTAGTTACCAAACGGTCCGGCCCATGGGGCTCACCGTTAATTTGCAATGAACATGCTCCACAGATACCTTCACGGCAATCATGATCAAACTGTACGGGTTCCTCTCCTTTGTTTATCAATTCTTCATTTAGAATATCTAACATCTCAAGAAAAGACATATCACCTTCTATACCTTTAATAGGATAATCTACAATCTCACCTTTGGACTTGGCATCTTTTTGACGCCATATTTTTAAATTAAGCTTCATAGTTACTTATTTATAACTTCTTGTCTTCAACTCAATATTCTCGTACTTCAACTCTTCTTTATGCAAAACTGCATCTTTAGGCTCACCTTTATATTCCCAAGCGGAAACAAACTTAAAGTTCTCATCATCACGCAAAGCCTCTCCTTCTGGGGTTTGATACTCTTCACGGAAGTGTCCTCCACAAGATTCGTTTCTTGTAAGGGCATCTTTAGCGAACAATTCCCCAAGCTCTAGAAAATCGGCCACACGACCCGCTTTTTCCAACTCCTGGTTCATACCTTCGGCCTTTCCAGGAATCTTTACATTTGCCCAGAAATCTGCACGTAGGGCGGAAATCTCATCAATAGCCTCTTGCAAGTGCTCTGCATTTCTAGCCATACCACATTTGTCCCACATGATTTTACCTAATTTTTTATGGTAAAAATCAACTGAATGCTGGCCGCTACCAGCCATTAACTTATTTAGCCTTTCTTGAACGGCATTTTCTGCTGCATCAAACTCTGGAGTATCTGTTGGAATAGCTCCTGTTCTGATGTCCTTAGAAAGATAATCCCCTATGGTATATGGAAGAACAAAATAACCATCTGCCAAACCTTGCATTAACGCCGAAGCACCTAAACGGTTAGCGCCATGATCACTAAAGTTAGCTTCTCCTGCACAGTAACACCCTTCTATAGTTGTCTGTAGGTTATAATCTACCCAAAGACCACCCATTGTATAGTGAACCGCGGGATATATCATCATTGGCGTTTCATACGGATTTTCATCTACGATTTTCTCGTACATCTGAAAAAGGTTTCCGTATTTTGCTTCTATAACCGCTTTACCTAAACGTGTTATTTCCTTATCATCAGCATTTTTTATCCCGTTAGTTAAAGCTTCTTCTTCTCCGTAGCGCTGTATTGCCGCGGCAAAATCCAAATACACAGCTTCACCAGTTTTATTAACACCAAAGCCAGCATCACATCGTTCTTTTGCCGCACGAGATGCAACATCACGAGGCACTAGGTTACCAAATGCAGGATATCTTCTTTCCAAATAGTAATCGCGATCTTCTTCTTTAAGTTGAATAGGTTTTAACTTACCTTCTCTAATGGCAATTGCGTCATCCTTCCGTTTTGGCACCCAAATACGTCCGTCATTACGAAGCGATTCTGACATTAACGTCAGCTTAGATTGGTGTTCACCCGAAACAGGAATACAAGTGGGGTGAATTTGTGTAAAACATGGATTGGCAAAGAAAGCCCCTCTACGGTGTGCTCTCCAAGCTGCCATTACGTTACTACCCATAGCGTTGGTAGACAAAAAGAATACGTTTCCGTAACCTCCGGTAGCCAAGACCACGGCATGAGCAGAATGCCGTTCTATCTCACCAGTAACCAAGTTACGGGCAATGATTCCTCTAGCTTTTCCGTCAACCAATACCATATCCATCATTTCATGACGGTTATACGATTGAATTTTACCACGATTAATCTGTCTGTTCATAGCAGAATAAGCGCCTAATAATAGTTGCTGCCCTGTTTGTCCTTTAGCGTAAAAAGTACGTGATACCAATACACCACCAAAAGAACGGTTATCTAACAGCCCACCGTATTCTCGAGCAAAAGGAACCCCTTGTGCAACACACTGGTCAATAATGTTAGCAGATTCTTCTGCCAAACGATACACGTTTGCTTCTCTGGAGCGATAATCGCCCCCTTTTATAGTATCATAGAAAAGACGATAAGCGCTATCGCCATCACCTTGGTAATTTTTTGCTGCGTTAATACCACCCTGAGCAGCAATAGAATGTGCTCTACGAGGTGAATCTTGATAGCAAAATGTTTTTACGTTATAGCCTAATTCTGCTAAAGTAGCAGCGGCAGAACCACCCGCAAGACCCGTACCTACAACGATAACGTCTATATTACGTTTGTTGGCCGGGTTTACAAGGTTAATATCGTTTTTATGTTTAGTCCATTTATCGGCCAATGGCCCTTTTGGAACTTTAGAATCCAATATGCCCATAATTAATGTGTTATTGGGTTAAAATGATGGTAAAGAGCGATAAATATAAATCCTAATGGGATTGCTATCGAATATATTTTTGTAAAAGTTTGAATTCCTGCAGAATACTTATTGTTCAGACCCATAGTCTGAAATGAAGAAGCAAAACCATGCCATAAATGCAATGCTAACAATACAAAGGAAATCACATAAATTATAGTTCTCCAGAACGGCTCAAATTTGTGAACTGTTTCCTCAAGATAACGTGTTGGTTCCTCAGGACTCATTGCAATGTACTTATAGGAAATTTCCTGTACCCAGAAATCGTACATGTGCAAACCAAGAAAGGCAAGCACTACCAGACCGGTAATAATCATATTTCTAGACATCCAAGAAGCATTGGCTCCGCCATTATACTGCTTGTACTTTACTGCTCGTGCTTTATTGTTCTTTAATTCTAGTGCAATACCCATTGCAAAGTGAACTATTACACCAGCTATTAGGACAGGCTGCAGAATAAATTGCACCAAACCATTATAGCCCATAAAATGCGACCACTCATTAAAAGTATCAGGTGCAATTACAGATGTAATGTTAATCACAAAGTGTTGCCCAAGAAAAAAGACCAAAAAAAGACCCGATAGGGCCATGACCACTTTTCGGGCTATCGAAGATTTTATCAATCCGCTCATTTTATATTACGTTGGAGTTAGTTTAAAAGACTTCTACGAAATTAGGGCATAAGCTTGGCTTTAACAAACTTTGTGGCCGTTTAGTAAAGTATTTAGAAACGTTTTAAGCAAGGCCTTAGAAATTTATCCTAAATGACGTCTAATTTAAAGTTTCAACACAAAAAGATAATCTCAGGGTTTTTTTTAACATCTCGTTTCTGTACCTCCGTTTTTTGCCCGATATTCAGGCTCTAAATGCCTTCAAAACTCGGTTAAATTATGGATATTGCCCTTCTTTCCGTTAGTATGAATGTCTATTCTACCCAAAGAATAGCTAATGAAGCTAAAAACCTAGGACATCATATAGAGTGTATTGACCACACCAAATGTTCAATAAAAATAGGCGGCAATAAACCTCAAGTTCTTTTTAAAAACGATAATATTTTGGATGCCTTTGACGCTATCATTCCGCGTATTGGAACAAAAGTTACCCACCATGGCGCTTCGGTTGTTAAACAATTTGAAATGAACAAGGTGTTTAGTACAGCACATTCTGCTAATATATCTAAAGCCAGAAACAAGGCCAAAACCCTTCAACTACTATCAAATAGAGGTATCCCAATACCAAAAACCCTATTCTCTATTGACCCGGATGATATTGATCAACAAATAGATATTCTAGGTGGCGCACCGCTGATTATTAAGATTCAGGAAGGCACGCACGGATTGGGTGTAATTCTGGCTGAAACCAAAAAATCCGCTAAATCCATTATTGATACTTTTTACAAAATGGACACCAATATTCTTATGCAGGAGTTCATCAAAGAAAGTAATGGCGAAGATATTAGGGCTTTTGTAGTTGGAGACAAGGTAGTGGCCAGCATGAAACGTACCAGCGACAACGATGAATTTCGTTCCAATGTGCATCGCGGCGGAAGTACGTCAGCCGTAATATTGACCCCAAAAGAAAAATCAATAGCATTAAATGCCGCAAAACACATTGGATTGGGGGTAGCAGGCGTAGATTTGATCCGTTCAAAGAAAGGTCCTTTGTTAATTGAGGTAAATGCTTCTCCAGGACTACAGGGTATTGAGGCTGCAACAGGTATAAATATTGCTAAGGAAATTATACATTATGTAGAACAAAGTTGTCGTAAAAAAAGAAAATAACTCATTTAATCAGGTTGGGAGAACATCTAAAAAACATATGGAAAGTAATAAGACCATCATTATAGAAGGTGAAAGTGTAAAGCCCGGAGAATCCAAACTGTTGAATATAAGTATAGACCGACTTCCAACAGGAACATTGATCGATATTCCCATTTACGTATTCAATTCCAAAAATCCTGGGCCTACACTTTTAATACAAGCTGGCCTGCATGGAGATGAAATTAACGGAATTGAAATCGTTCGCCGCATGTTGACCGAAAAACGATTCAACATTACCAGCGGTGCAGTAATTGCCGTTCCTATTTTGAACATTTTTGGATTTATTCACTATTCTAGGGATGTCCCCGACGGAAAAGATGTAAACCGAAGCTTTCCCGGTTCAAAAACAGGTTCCATGGCCGGCCGTATAGCCTACCACTATACATCAGCAGTTCTTTCTCAGGTAGATTACGGAATAGACCTCCATACCGGTGGAGGACAGCGGCATAACTTTCCACAAATTAGGTACACGGACAATGATATTCAAAGCCAACAACTTGCCAAGGTCTTTAACGCACCAATTACTTTTTCTTCTAAACTGATCAAAGGTTCTTTTAGAAATGCCGCTCATCAATTAAAAATACCTACGGTTGTGTTTGAAGCTGGAGAAAGTATGCGTTTTGATGATTACTCAATCATAGAGGGCATAAAAGGTATTTTAAATGTTATGAGGCATTTTAAGATGATTGCCTGCTTGGAGCCAAAATACAGTGAACGAAACAATACGGTTCACCTAGAGAACAGAAAGTGGCTGCGCGCTCCCACCGCAGGCATGTTCATTCCTAAAATATTAAATGGCAGTAAAATTGAAAAGGGAGAGGTACTAGGTATCGTTTCCGGGCCGTATGCCAAACGGAGTAAAGTAGTAAAAGCCCCTTTTGATGGATTGGTTTTTTGCATTAATCACCAAGCGGTGGTCAATAGAGGTGATGCTCTTTTCCATATGGGCAAACCCAACAACGAAGATGTTAAAGAAGCAGATATATAACAGCCGCTAATATGTGTTTTATAGTACAAAAGAGAAAGCTAAAATCTTATGACCTAGTACGCACGCTATAAAAAAACCGACTGTATAGTTTGTAAAGTAACTACCACTTTGGTCAACACCACGTAATTCAGTAGTTCATCGATTAAGCACAACTTTACAACAGAAGTTTATCAAGCAAAGAATCAACCATCAAACACACTAGACAGACTACCTAGTCGGTTTTACTAAATCGGGTATTTTTACTGAATATTTTAGTTTTCCATATCCTCTAACTGAATTTCAAGTGCTTTAGTAGATAGTTGGACTTCAATTAGAGATAGCACTAAAGAAACCATGAGCGCGAAAAGACTGATGCCAAAAACAAGATTGGCCCAAAAGCGCAGCTCTACATAAATCAAGGTCATAGTTATAACGGCTAACAGGAAACTAAATATTGCTGTTGCCTGCATGTTCTTAATAATGGATAATCGTTTTCTTAGTTTCTTAACTTGCAAAGCAATCGCGGGAGAGGAGGTCTCTTCATATTTTTGGTGAAGCTGCCTAATTAGAGCGGCGATAGCTAGGTATCTAGCATTATAAGCCAGCATAGTTAATGATATAGCAGGAAAAAGTAGCGCCGGTATACTTAAGGTAAGTTCCATAACTATTTATCAAACTTTATGGAACTCGTTTTATCAGCTGTTGGAAAATTATTTGGAATTGTCTGGGTCACCTCACCAGTTGCTGCCCATTCGGCACCTCTTAACATGCTGGTTAAAAAGCCCACACATTGAACTGAATAATCTACATGTCCCATAATATTGTGAAAAATACGGCCTTTACCATAGTTTAATGCCATAAGCGCTGGTTCATGTCTCCCAGTACCTTTGTTTTGGGGGTCTGAGTATGCAGTTGCCAAAACAACCATGTTTTCCGCAGGGCCGCGCAAGCTATTATAAAGTTCATCTTTTGTATGTAGCCATACTTCTGGCATTCCTTTGGTAATTGGGTGTTCTTTTCTAATTTGAATCTGATATTCACTTTGTGGACCATGGGCTCCGGCACTACCAGGACTATCATCACGAATAAGTTCGCCGTCATTATTGTAATACACATACGGACCATCTTTTTCGGTTCGGTCTCCCCAACCTCCTAAACCGATCATTTCGTTATAAGCTTCCCATTTAGGGAAGGAATTATCGGCCGCGTGAAAAACAACTAGTCCACCTCCTTTTTTGATGTATTTCTCAAATTTCTTTTGTGTTTCCTCAGGCCATGGAGCAGCATTCCATCCAAAATTACAAATCACTAAATCATATTTTGAAAAATCTGGATTATAATTCGGATCTATTTCTGGTTTTTCTTTTGCTTCAGTTTTAGGAAGGTCTGGTATTGGATATTCCTTAATAAAATCATCTCCTTTCCAAGTGAATGCGGAACGAGCCACCTCAACAGTGAACAAATCACTATTTTCCATTTCCATCTTTAGAAAATATGTAATCTTTGGCCACTGATCATGATTATTTTGGCCATCAACTATCAATGTTTTGATTTTTTTTGAAGTAGATTTTTGAGATAAGAGCCCATTTGAAACAAAAGCAACGCAAAGCACTAAAACCAAGGTTCGATAATTATACATATTGGAAATTTTGGATGACTAAATATAAGGGATTGTAGTTAATTTTATAACAAAAAGAAAAAGTATATACTTCATAAAGCCTTAAATTGAAATCTAAATCGAACATAAGAAAATGGCTTCCTCTAAATTAACATTTACATCTAAACTTCCAAATGCGAAAACTACCATTTTCACCACTGTTGGTAATTTGGCCCGTAAAAACAATGCAGTAGATTTATCACAGGGATTTCCAAATTTTGAGGTAGATCAAAAATTAAGAGAACTTGTTACGGATGCCATGGAAAATGGCCATAACCAATATGCTTCTATGCAAGGGTATTATGGTCTGAGAGAAGTAATATCAGAAAAAATCGAGGCCATTCACAACAAACTTTATAATCCCGAAACGGAAATAACCGTTACGGTGGGCGCAACACAGGCCATATTTACCGCCATAACCGCTTTTGTTAATATAGGCGATGAAGTAATTGTTTTTAAACCAGCGTATGACTGTTATGAACCTGCAATTGAACTTAATGGAGGAACTCCTATTTGTGTGCAACTAGATGCCAATGGCTATAAAGTGGATTGGAAAGTTTTTAAAAACAAGATTACTAAAAAAACTAGAATGGTGATTATAAATACACCCCATAACCCAAGTGGACGTATATTCTCTAAAGATGATATGTTGCGTTTACAGGAAATTCTAAGGCCTACCAATTGCATTATTATTAGTGATGAAGTGTACGAGCATATTATTTTTGATGAAAACGAACATTATAGTGCCTCTCGTTTTGAGGACTTGTCACAACGTAGTTTTGTATGTGCCTCTTTTGGAAAAACCTTTCATGTTACCGGATGGAAAATAGGGTATTGCGCCGCACCCGCAGATTTGATGCAAGAATTTAGAAAGACACACCAGTTTGCCGTATTCTGCGTAGACCATCCCGTACAACGTTCTATGGCAGCATATCTTGTTAATGAAGAAAACTATTTTGGCTTGCCTTTATTTTATCAGAAAAAGAGAGATTTATTTATTGAGGGGCTAAAAGACACTAGATTTAAACTAAAACCCTCTGATGGGACCTATTTTCAACTGTTGGATTATACCGATATAACCGAAGAAACAGATGAGGATTTTGCGAAGCGCCTAATCGTTGATTATAAATTGGCAAGTATACCCATATCTTCTTTTAACGTTGGTAATAGGCAAGACGGTGTCCTGCGATTTTGTTTTGCAAAGAAAAATGAGACTTTAGAAGAGGCCCTTGATATTCTTCGAACACTTTAAACATAAGTATGGGACCAAAAAATAGGGTACAAAAAAAGCGGCCTTTGGGTGAGCCACTTTTTTAAATTTTTTCTTCAAAGAGCTTTACAGCATAAACAACTTTCTTGTTAGCATTACAATTCCACTAAAAAAGTCATTCTTATACACTTGTATCTCTTCGGGTGATTGATTGATTTGGGCTTCCATAGGTTTTTAGTTTTGTGTAAAATCGGATTTGGGACGCGACTTTCAATTAATAATACCATAAAAATAGTACCTAACCCTCAACTAAAAAAAATCTTGTTGTGAAGCAGTATTAATCTGTTGTGAACAATCAATTTGATAGGTTTCTCACAAAAAAACGGCAAAAATCATTAAAGATTTTACTTACAACGTCATTTCTGGCACCTCTTCACCTATAATCAAAGTTCCCTCAGTGGCCGCTTTAATTTCATCTACAGAAACCCTCGGGGCACGCTCTAGCAATTTAAATCCATCTTGAGTAACCTCTATTACCGCCAAGTTGGTAACAATTTTGGTTACACAACCCACTCCAGTAAGCGGTAAGCTACACCTTTTTAAGAGCTTGGATTCTCCAGCGCGGTTGGTATGCATCATGGCGACAATTATATTTTCGGCAGAGGCCACTAAATCCATAGCACCACCCATACCTTTAACCATTTTGCCAGGAATTTTCCAATTGGCTATATCTCCGGTTTCTGAAACCTCCATGGCTCCCAAAATGGTAAGGTCTACGTGTTTACCGCGTATCATCGCAAAACTTGTGGCAGAGTCAAAAAAAGAAGCTCCGTTAAGTGTTGTAATAGTTTGCTTTCCTGCATTTATAATATCAGCATCTTCTTCTCCTTCAAACGGAAATGGACCCATGCCCAAAACTCCGTTTTCGCTTTGAAATTCTACATTTATATCATCTCTTACAAAGTTGGCGACCAAGGTGGGAATACCAATACCCAAGTTTACATAGTAGCCATCTTTGACTTCTTTTGCAATTCGCTTTGCGATTCCATTTTTATCTAACATAATGATTGATTTGAAAATGCTTTGATTTGAAGATTAGGTAATTATGATTTAGTATTGCTTCTTCCGAACGGTTAGCTGTTCAATTCGTTTTTCATAGTCCTTTCCTTGAAAAATACGCTGCACGAATATGCCGGGTATATGAATTTGATTTGGGTCCAGCTCACCAGCCGGCACAAGCTCTTCAACTTCCGCAACTGTAATCTTTGCAGCTCCACACATACATGGATTAAAATTTCGGGCCGTACCTTTAAAAATCAGATTACCCGCTTCATCTCCTTTCCATGCTTTTACGAAAGCAAAATCGGCATTGAACGCTTCTTCCAAAACATACATTTTTCCATTGAACTCCCTAGTTTCTTTTCCTTCCGCAACTTCTGTTCCGTATCCGGCAGGTGTATAAAAGGCCGGGAAACCACCTTGAGCAGCACGACATTTTTCAGCTAAAGTCCCTTGAGGGGTCAATTCTACCTCAAGCTCTCCGCTTAACATCTGACGTTCAAATTCTTCATTCTCTCCAACATAAGAGGATATCATTTTTTTAATTTGATGTTTGTGAAGTAAAAGTCCCAGTCCAAAATCATCTACACCCGCATTATTGGAAATACAAGTTATATCTTTGATGTTGGATTCCACTAACTCCGCAATGGCATTTTCTGGAATTCCGCATAGACCAAAACCACCTAACATAAAGGTCATTCCGTCTTTAATACCTTTCAAGGCTTCTTTTACATCAGTTACTTTCTTAGAGATCATATATTAAAAGAATTAAAGATTTCTGTTGCAGTCAAGTTACAATTTTAAAACGAAATTGCCCGTGACTTTAAGTGAAAGTCACGGGCAATTTGACAAGCTTAAAAAGCTTATGATTCACTAAAAATTTAGGTCATCTATATCATCATCCAGATCACTATCATCCTTACTATTTTCAACCACCCTAGTGCAGTCTACATTAATGGACAGATTTGCAGGTTTATCAAACTCTTTATCCGATATACCTAAATCTTTATTCTCGTAATTTTTTTTCATATATAATCCCCAGATAGGTAATGCCATTGATGCTCCCTGACCATAGGTAATAGATTCAAAATGAGTTGCTCTATCTTCACCGCCAACCCAAACTCCGGTTACCAAATTAGGAACCATACCCATAAACCAACCATCACTCTGGTTTTGCGTGGTTCCTGTTTTCCCGGCAATAGCGTTTTTAAATCCGTAAGGGTAACCCGTTATTACTTCTTTGTATTCGGTGGCATTTCTTTTATAGGTATGACGCAAACGTGTACCCGAACCACCATGAGTAACACCTTCCATTAGGTTTACCATGGCATAGGCAACATCTTTGCTCAATACATCCTTTGTTTCAGGCACATATTCATAAAGGACCGTACCATTTTTATCTTCTATACGAGTCACCATGACCGGTTTAACATACACGCCTTGATTGGCAAATGTACCATAGGCTCCTACCATTTCGTAGACATTCGAATCCGGTGTGCCCAAGGCAATAGATGGTACTTCTAGCACTTCTCCTTTAATTCCTAGATTTTTCACGATAGAAACAACTGATCGTGGCCCAACCCTATCAATTAGTTGTGCGGTAACCGTGTTTACAGAATTAGCCAGAGCATCTTTAAGCGTATACATTTTGCCTGAATACTGCCCAACTGCATTTTTAGGACACCATGCCTCTATATTCCCATGTTTTCCGGCTTCGATACAATATTGAGTATCAGGTAAAGAATCACATGGTGATAATCTTAACTGATCAATAGCGGCAGCATAAACAAAAGGCTTAAACGTTGAGCCGGCTTGGCGTGAACCTTGTATAACATTATCATATTGAAAATGTCTGTAATCTATTCCACCAACCCATGCTTTTACATGACCCGTCTGCGGTTCCATAGACATCATAGCCGCTCTCAAAAATGTTTTGTAATACCTAATAGAATCCATTGGAGTCATGATGGTGTCCCTCTCATGACCTTCACTGTTCCAATCAAAAACGGTCATGTCCCTTTTCTTATTGAAGGATTCACGTATTACCTTTTCAGATTTACCTTCATCGGACATTTTTCGCCATCTGGAAGAATTCTTCATGGCGCGCTCCATAATTCTATTGATTTCAGATTTTTCCAAATCTAAAAATGGTGCTGTAGGATTTCTTTTTTTTGTATTCTGATGAAAGAATTCTGCTTGAAGATTTGCCATATGCTTACGTACGGCATCTTCCGCATTGGCCTGCATACGAGAGTCTACAGTTGTATAAATTTTAAGTCCATCTAAGTAAAGATTCCATTTGTCCCTAGCGCCTTCAAGAGCTGGTTTTGGATTTTTGGATATCCAGTCGTTCATGAATCCTTGCAAATACATTCTAAAATATGTTGCCAAACCTTCCTTATGGGATTCCGGATTAAAATTAATATCCATCCTTAATGCCTGCAAAGAATCCTTTTCGTGTTCTGTAATAAATTCATATTTGGCCATCTGCCCCAATACCGTATTTCTTCTGTTGGTCACTAATTCCGCTCTTCTAATGGGATTGAAGTAAGATGAGTTCTTAAGCATACCAACCAATACAGCAGACTCCTCGGTTTTTAGTTGTTGTGGTTCTTTACCAAAGTAAATTTTAGCTGCGGAGCGTATACCATCTGCGTTATTAAGAAAATCGTATTGGTTGAAATACATAGCAATAATTTCTTGCTTTGTATATTGCCTTTCCAATCGTGTAGCGAGCACCCATTCCATTGCTTTTTGTTTGATGGTCTCAAATTTATTTTTAGAACGCACCCCAACAAACAGTTGTCTTGCCAACTGTTGTGTAATAGTACTGGCTCCCCCGTTTTTTCCTAGTTTTGCTACTGCTCTTAGAACACCATAAGCGTCAATTCCGGAATGTTCGTAAAAACGCACATCTTCAGTTGCAATGAGGGCATTAACCAAATTCTGTGGGAGACTATCATAAGGCACTGGAGTACGATTATCGTCTAAGTAGAATTTACCCAGTGTTTTTCCGTCCGATGAAATAATTTCGGTAGCCAAATTAGTCTGCGGATTCTCCAAATACTCATATTCGGGCATTTCACCTAAAAGACCCCAAGATGCAGATAAAAACAGCAATACAAATAATAGAATTCCTGAAACAAACAGGATCCAAAACCATTTGATGTATTTAAAATACCCATTGGTTTTTTTCTCTTTAACAACCTTGGCCATACGTTACTCGTTACTTTTTTCTATTTCAAAACCGACGTCTGTTACGCCCTGTAAATTTTCAACTCCGTTTACACTTCCATTTTTTCGCATGGCGTGCCAAATACGTAAATTATATACGCCCGAAGACGGAAAAACGATGTTTTCCTTATACCATAATTTGTTTTCTTTGATACTCCCGTACCCTTTTCCCAACCAAGTGCCATCTGGCAAAGCCATCTCATATTCCAGCGTATCTTTTACCGTTTCACCTGATGGATATTCCAATTCTGCTATCAAAAACAGGTTATTATACGGGAAAGTAGCGTCATTACGAACCGTGATAAATATATTATGGCGTTGGGTAGTATCTATTTCTAAGAATGAAAAGAGAATATTATCCGTCTTGTTCCACATTCCTCCTTTTGTAGCCTGAAATTCAGATTTCACTAAATTTTCGTTACATGAAAAACACAGGGCAATCACAGCAAAAATCAGCAAAAATCTAATCATTTTTTTGCTGCCTTTTGGGGTTATTGTTTCTCCTCTTTTTGTTTTTAGAGGTATTTGCATTCCCGCTCTTATTGCCCCTATTATTGTTGTTGTTCCTATTACCGTTGCCACTGTTAGTTTTCGCCTTGTTTCTTTTGCGGTTTCTATTTCTTGAAGATCGCTTAGGTCTATCAAACCGTGTAAGGCTATCCTGCCCCACAACATTCTCAAACACCTTTTCTTCCTTAACGAAATTATCTACCGTATATTCCTCTAGACTAGCAACTTTTTCTTTCTTTTTATTTTTTTCTAAAATTTCCTGAACCTGCTCCTTCGTAAGCGTATGCCAATTTGCGGGTTCATTTTTATATGAAAACCACAACAGACCTTTAAATATATCTGTCTTTTGACAGAAAGCGAGGCCTTTTTCGGTAAAGAGCTTAGTGTCCTGAGACGGAAAATCTTTCAATGCATCCAAGTACATATCCAACTCATAGTTCAAGCAACATTTTAGCTTACCACATTGGCCCGCTAGCTTTTGTGGATTCAATGAAAGTTGTTGATAACGTGCGGCAGATGTACTTACAGATCTAAAATCCGTTAACCAAGTAGAGCAACATAATTCTCGTCCACAAGACCCAATTCCTCCTAAACGCTGAGCTTCTTGCCGATAACCGATTTGGCGCATCTCGATGCGAATGCCAAAAGCCTTAGCCATATCCTTTATTAGCTGCCTAAAATCCACACGGTCCTCAGCCGTATAAAAAAACGTGGCTTTTGAACCATCACCCTGAAATTCCACATCCGAAATTTTCATTTGAAGCTTCAAAATAATAGCGATTTCTCTTGCACGCTTCTTGATTTCTTCCTCTCGGTCACGGCATTTTTGCCATTTATCAATATCGTTCTGCGATGCTTTTCTATGGATTTTTGGAAGGTTTTTATCTTTATAATCCACCTTCTTGCGCTTCATCTGCACTTTTACAAGTTCCCCAACAAGGGTAACCATACCTACGTCATGACCTGACTGTGCTTGTGTTGCCACAATATCACCTATTGAAATAGATAGATTTTCAGTATTTCTGAAGAATTCTTTTCTACTGTTCTTAAATCTAACTTCTACGCAGTCAAACGGCTTTTCACCGTTAGGAAGAGACATGTTTGAAAGCCAATCAAAGACGGTTAATTTATTACAACCATCGGTACCACAAGTTCCATTATTCTTGCAGCCAGAAGGTTGTCCGTCCTTACCGGTCGAACAACTACTACAGCCCATATTTTATATGTTGGTTTGACCTAAACGGGGGTTTTTGGCCAAATAGGGTTCTTACTAAATTTATATGTAAAGGTACTAATTTTTTAATGTGATAGAAAGTTATCTCAACTTACGCGGGTTCTTCGTTCCTTTGTGCCAAATTTGACTCTGTTCTAAAAGATTGATGCCGCATTAGATGGGAAAACAAAAAAAGCTAAGCAATACCGTTCTATATCTTATGAGTATTTCCGCGGGCCTTATTGTAGCTAACCTATACTACAACCAACCTTTGCTGCACATGATTTCCGTAAGTTTTGGGGTATCGGAATCTGCAGTTAGCAATGTTGCCCTTTCTACTCAATTAGGCTACGCATTTGGTTTACTCTTTGTAATTCCTTTGGGAGATATGATATCCAATCATAAAATATTAAAAATTGATTTTATCCTCATGCTTTTATCACTACTGGCAGCAGGGTTTTCAACTTCTTTATGGCTATTGGTTAGTGCTAGTTTCTTTATTGGCTGCACCTCAGCTTTGCCCCAATTATTCGTTCCCATGGCTGCCCAATTATCTAACCCGGAAAATAGGGGCCGTGCTATTGGAATAGTTATGAGTGGCCTACTGATCGGCATTCTTGCTAGTCGTGCTATTAGTGGTTTTGTTGGTGAACAATTTGGATGGCGCACTATGTATTTTGTGGCTACTGCTATGATGCTTGCTTTGTTCATTGTTCTAAATCTAAAATTGCCACAGATAAAACCAGCGTATAAGGGTAGTTATAATGATTTAATGAAATCATTGATTCATTTGTTCAGGACTGAGAAACCTCTGCGCCTAGCTGCGTTTAGAGGTGGTCTTTCATTTGCCGGCCTAAGTGTTTTCTGGACTACTTTGGTTTTTTTAATGCAGGATAATTTTGGATATGGAAGTAGCATTACCGGTATGTTTGGCCTCATTGGAGTCGTAGGTGCCCTTGCAGCTACAGTAGTTGGTAAATTAAGCGACCGCATGAGCAAAAATCGGATAATCATTGTTTCCACTTTTATTTTGATTCTTTCGTGGCTGGTCTTCTTGTTTTCCCATCACTCCATCATTGGTATTATAATTGGCGTCATTTTAGTAGACCTTGGACAACAATCCTTGCACATTGCCAATCAGAATATAATTTTCTCTAGAAATGAAAATGCCCGAAACCGCGTAAATACCGTTTACATGGTTATCTTTTTCCTCGGCGGTGCCCTCGGTACGGTCTTAGGAGCAATAGCATGGCAACACTACCAATGGATGGGCGTATCTATGCTAGGGCTGGCACTCTCTCTTGCAGCGCTAGTGGCCCATCTGGCCTATGGTAACAAAAATGAGTAAAAGCTAATTTTTAAACTTTAGCACTTCAGACCGTCCCTTTTTAAAGATTTTATTGCTTGCGCCTTTGCCTTTGCGTAATTTTTTCTGCTCCTCATACGGTAATTCATGAACCTCTTTGCACGAATCCGAACAGCAATCGTTCATCTTTTTCGCACATTCTTCACATTGAATAAACAAGAGGTGACACGCTTCATTAGCACAGTTTACATGATTATCGCAAGGATTACCACATTGGTGGCAATTGGCAATAACGTCATCCGTTATACGCTCACTACGGCGGTGATCAAATACAAAATTTTTGCCCAGAAATTTATTTTCTAATTTTTTGTTTTCCACCTGGCGGGTATAATCAATAATACCACCCTCTAATTGATATACTTGTTTAAAGCCTTTATGCTTGTAATATGCACTGGCTTTTTCGCAGCGGATGCCTCCGGTGCAATACATAACCAGTTTTTTATCCTCTTTGTGATCTGCTAAATCCTTTTCAATGATATCCAAAGAATCTCTAAACGTATCTACATCAGGAGTAATTGCATTCTTAAAATGGCCTATTTCGCTTTCATAATGGTTACGCATATCCACTAGGACCGTATCCGGATCTTCAATAAGCTCATTGAATTTTTCCGCTCCAACATGAATACCCTTATTCGTAACATCAAAAGTGGTATCGTTAAGGCCGTCTGCAACAATCTTCCTTCTCACCTTAACTTTTAATTTTAAGAAGGAAAGATTGTCTTGTTCAATAGCAACATTCAATCGTACATTCTCTAAAAAAGAAATGCTGTCCAAATGCGTTTTAAAAAGTTCAAAATTTTCCGCAGGAACAGATAATTGGGCATTTATACCTTCGTTGGCCACATAAATACGACCAAGAACATCTAGTTCGTTCCAATTAATAAAAAGGTGGTTTCTGAAAAGTTCAGGATTGCCGATCTGTGCATATTTATAGAAAGAGATAGTCAAACGTTCTTGGCCGGCTTCTTCAATAAGAGCCGCTCTTTCCTTTGCACTTAAGTTATTGTACAGTTGCATGCTATACCAATGTTTTAAGTTTATAAAGAATTTTCTAAGCTTGCAAAGATAAGAAATATTGATAATTCTTTTCTACAGGTAGAATTCCTATACATAGACTACCAAAAAAAGTGGAAGACAAAAAAGAGCCTTGGTAAATTACCGAGGCTCTTGTTGACCGTTCCGATTTTTCTTTTTCATAGCATCTTTAAAAAACACATAAAAAAGGAACTGGTCACTATTGCCCCCTATCACTAAAAAGAGAGCTTATTCGAGTTTGTTTCCGATAATAAAATCAGAACAATATTTTAAATAAGAAACACTACCTTTAAATGGGTTGCGCTAGGGAAACAATATTTAATAAACACTTCTCTCTTAGACGCATAAGAAAAGTAGGCCTTACATCCAAAACATTTATTTTCGAAAAAATTAACGTGTTGAGAATAAGTGAAAAAGTATTGCCTCATTTTAAGAAAATGAATCATAGAACTGGCATTATGATAAAAGAAATGGTAATTTAGCAACCCTTAAAAAAAAGAAAATATGAGCTCGGAAAAAGATGCAAAACTCAAGGCCCTTAAGTTAACCTTGGATAAATTGGACAAGACTTACGGAAAAGGTGCCGTAATGAAAATGGGAGATAGTGTGGTTCAAGATGTTGAAGTCATTCCTTCCGGTTCATTAGGTCTTGATATCGCGTTGGGCGTTGGCGGCTACCCACGAGGTAGGGTCATTGAAATATACGGTCCAGAATCCTCTGGTAAGACCACCTTAACGCTACACGCTATGGCCGAAGCACAAAAAAACGGAGGTATTGCAGCATTTATTGATGCAGAGCATGCTTTTGACCGTTTTTATGCACAAAAGCTTGGTGTTGATATTGACAACCTAATTATTTCTCAACCTGATAATGGTGAACAAGCTTTGGAAATAGCCGATAACCTAATTCGTTCCGGTGCTATTGATATCGTTATAATTGACTCCGTTGCCGCATTGACTCCAAAAAGTGAGATTGAAGGGGAAATGGGTGATTCTAAAATGGGACTTCATGCAAGATTAATGTCTCAAGCGCTAAGAAAACTTACAGGATCCATTAGTAAAACCAATTGTACGGTTATATTTATTAACCAGTTACGTGAGAAAATAGGCGTTATGTTCGGCAATCCTGAGACTACCACAGGTGGTAATGCACTTAAATTTTACGCATCTGTAAGACTTGATATTCGTAGATCAACACAGATTAAAGATACAGATGGAAATGTTCAAGGAAACAAGACGAGAATAAAGGTGGTGAAAAACAAAGTAGCCCCACCATTTAGGACTACTGAGTTTGATATTATGTATGGTGAAGGAATCTCTAAAGTTGGTGAGATAATCGATCTTGGTGTAGAGTACGAAATTGTTAAGAAAAGTGGGTCATGGTTTAGCTATGGTGATACTAAATTGGGACAAGGTCGTGACGCGGTTAAATCATTATTATTGGATAACCCAGAACTGTTCGAAGAATTAGACGGAAAAATAAGAGCTGCCATAAAAGCCCTTAAGGAATAGTAAACACATATTTTTATACTATTACGCCGTTACTAAATGATAATAGACTGTCATTTAGTAACGGCGTTTTCTTTAACCATAGCTTTAGACTGCATCACGCAACCCTTGTACTAATTTTTCATCTATTAAGAAAATTGAAGTACAATGAGGAAAATATACTTTACGCTTTTTGGTTTGGCCTTTGCGCTGACCGTTGCATCTTGTAGTTTAGATGACGATCGTGTAAACTTTAAATACACAACGCTGAATATCACGAATGCCATGTTACCGGACACCTTTGAGCTAGGCCAGATTTATAACGTGGATGTTAATTTTCTTAGGCCCGATGACTGTACGCTTCTGGAGCAGTTTGATGTACAACGTTCGTTTACGGACAGCTCCCAGATTAGAACCGTATCCGCATTAGGTATAACCCTCGAAAAAGATAAATGTACCGCGGTAAACGATAGCTTACAAGACAATTTTCAATTTGAAGTTCTTTATACCAAACCTTATATTTTTAGATTCTATACGGGAGATAATACTGAAGGTGAGCCTGAATTTTTAGAAATAGAAGTGCCAGTAAAAGAATAATTACCTTTAACCTAAACCAGTAAGAGTTTCTAAAAATTTGTTCCGAACGTGTACAATATACGTTCTATAAAAACACCATACCACTTTGGGTCTAGAAGAACTCATAAATAACTGTAAAGACGGCAACAGAAAGGCGCAAGAACAATTGTACCGGGATTATTCCCGCACCTTGTTTGGCATCTGCCTAAAGTATTCGCGCAACCGTACGGAGGCCGAAGATAATTTGCACGACAGTTTTATGGTTATTTACGAAAAAATAGGACAGTTTAAATTTAAAGGGTCGTTTGAGGGATGGTTAAAACGTATAACCGTTAATACGGTGCTCCAAAAATATCGTAAAGAAGAACACCTAAGTTTAGTGACAGAAAATACTGAAGAGGCGGAACAGGAAGTAGTTGGGGATTTTGAGAATATAAGCCTAGAAACTTTACTGAAACAAATACAAGAGCTACCGGACAAATATAGATTAACATTCAACCTATATGTTCTTGATGGGTATACCCACAAAGAAATAAGTGAGCTTTTAGGAACAACGCAGGGGACATCAAAAAGTAACCTTGCGCGGGCCCGAAAACTTTTAAGAGAAAAAATAGAGATTACAAAGAATAAAGCCATCATTGGTCTACTCATCTTCCTTTTACTGGGATTTTGCGTTTAACCCTTGAAAAAAGTACATCAAAAAAACAAAATACCAAGTACCTAAGCATTGAAGAATGAGTAAGAAAAATATAGATAATTTGTTCCAAGAAAAGTTTCGCGACTTTGAGGAGGTTCCCGATGAAAAAGTCTGGAATGCCATTGCCGCTTCTTTGGACAAAAAGAAAAAGAAAAGAGTTTTCCCTATCTGGTGGACATTAGGTGGGGCAGCCGCAGCTGCCATTATTGTCCTCATCATGTTTTACCCTTTTACGCAAAATACATCAACTTCTAACATAATAACGGATGTAGAAAAAGTTGATGGTGGCCCTGAGAGTAAGGGAAAAAATACCAATGAGTTTATTTTAGACAATGACGAGCAAGTGGTTGCAGGCGAATCCAATCTAAAGCCTATTAAAAAAGGAGCTTCCGAGATTTTTGTGGATAAAAAATCAAACTCAAATACAGAAACTAAAAAACTAAACGAAAGGTTAGAGGCATCCAGAAAAGACAATGGCCACACTAATGGTCTTAAGCCCGATTTAGACACTCAACTTGTTCAAACTAGAAAAAAAGAAGATGCGGTACACACCCAAACCTATTCCAGAGCATCTAACAAAATCAAGAGCACTTCTATTAATCAAATAGATTCAGAAATTGCTTCGAGATCAAATACCTCTGACTCAAATAATGACAATTTATCTTCCAAAAGTACGCCGCTTCTTACCACAAGTATTGCTAAACATGGTAATGAATCTAATATCAAAAATTCTAATGTTGATGAAGGAATAAATGAAAATTCGATATCCAAAACAGAGGTAGCTGAAAACCTAATAATTCCTGAAGAAGAGCAAAAGGAAGCGCAAGAAACCGAAAAGAAATCCATTTTTGATGAGATTAAAGCCGAAGAAGAGATTGTTGATGTAGAAAAAAGTGGAAGGTGGTCCGCAGGACCCACTATTGCTCCGGTGTATTACAACGGATTAGGTGAAGGATCCCCAATAAATTCCATCTTCAACGAAAATTCAAAATCGGGTAACACCAATCTTAGCTATGGCCTGAGCGTTGCTTTTGCTATCAATAACAAACTGAGTATAAGGTCCGGAGTGAACAAAGTAGATTACGGTTATGACACCAATGGCGTTGGTTTCTCATCTACACTACAAGAAGCTTCAACAGAAAAATTAACAAATATAGATTATGCGGGCACGGCTAAAAACATAGTGGTTACAGGCCAAAACAGCAATTTTAATAGCTTATCAACCTCATCTGATGCCATGTTCGCTTTTGAGGTTTCTAATAATTCTAGTTCTCCGGAACGCAACGGTACCATGGCTCAGCAATTTGGGTACTTAGAAGTTCCTTTAGAGCTAGATTATGCTTTGATAGACGGTAAATTTGGGGTGAACATCCTTGGAGGAATAAGTTCATTATTCTTAATAGACAATTCCGTGACCCTCACTTCCGGAGAACTTATTACGGAAATAGGCGAAGCCAATAATGTAAATTCCGTTAACTTTAGTACAAATATCGGTTTTGGGGTAAACTACAAATTTACCCCAAAGATACGTTTCAATCTGGAGCCCGTTTTTAAATATCAACTGCATACATTTTCGGATGTATCCGGAGATTTTAGACCGTTTTCCATTGGAGTGTATAGTGGCCTTAATTTTAAATTCTAAGCTTCTTTTTACGCGTTCAAAATGTAATGATTTAGTTATTACCCTTATTTATGCATAGGTTTATTGTCCAATAATTTTTTAAATTAAGACTGTAGGTTGATTGATTTAAGCTGATGAAACAGAAACTTCAGATTTTTAAGGCAGTAGCATTTCACTCTAGTTTCACAAAAGCGGCAGAGCAACTTTTTATATCACAGCCGGCCGTATCCAAAGCCATCCGTAACATTGAAGACGAATACAAAACCACTTTTTTTCTCAGAAAACGGAATTCTATTGAGCTTACGGAAGACGGCAAGGCCTTTCTAGTCTATGCCAATAGAATTCTAGAAATACATTCCGAAATAGAAAATCAGTTTCTGCATCAGAAAGAACTTATTCCTGATTCAATACAATTTGGGGCGAGTACGACTTTAGTCAATCATATTGTTCCCAAGATAATTGCCAAATTCAGAACCCAGCATCCGCATACTAATTTTGATATTAAAAGCGGAAATTCAGAAGAAATAGAAGAATCCATTCTTAACCAACAATTAAATTTTGGTATTACCGAAGGCAGCAATACTAACCGCAAACTACACTATAAAAAATTTATAAAAGACGAGATTGTACTGGTTACCAGCGTCAAAAATTCGGCTTTCAAACAAAATACGATATCCACTAAAACCCTTGAAAAGCTTCCAATGATAGAAAGGGAAATGGGCTCAGGAACTAAAGAAATCATCTATGAGTTGCTAAAAAAACATCAGATTAAAAAACTGAACAATATTGTTACCCTAAACAGTACCGAAGCCATTAAACACTACCTCTACCACTCGGATACTTTTGCTCTGCTGTCCATACATGCTATAAACGAGGACCTTATTGCCAACAAGTTAAAAATTGTGGACATTAAGAACATAACTATTGAACGGTGGTTCTACTTTGTATCCAGAACAGGCTACCAATCTAATGTAATGGACTATTTTGAAAAATTTGCTCAAAACAACTATAACTTTTAGTTATTTCATATAGTATATTAAATTGCTTAAAAGTAATTTAACGCATCTATTTTTGTATTAATAAATGATGTTGATATGAAAGATAGAATGGCAAAAGCTCTGTTTATAGGACTAGCATTATTAGTGGTTAGCGGAGTGGTGAATAGTCCCACAGCACTTCTTCTCGGCTTTGGTTTTACCTTATTTTTAAATAATCCCTTTAAGGCGTATTGCCATAAAGCCATTCACTCCTTTCTTAAAATATCTGTAGTAGGTCTTGGTTTTGGAATGTTTATAAACGAAACTTTGGAGACCAGTAAAGAAGGTTTTACCCTAACTTTTTTATCCATTATTTTGACGGTAAGCTTAGGCTTTCTCCTCACAAGACTTCTAAAATTAGACACCAAATTAGGGCATTTGATTACCTCTGGAACTTCAGTTTGTGGTGGTAGTGCCATTGCGGCAATTTCTCCCGTAATCAACGCCAAGAGCAAAAGTATTAGTATTGCTCTGGGGGTAGTATTCTTATTGAACTCTGTTGCTTTATTCGCTTTCCCTGCTATTGGACACTATTTAAACTTAACTCAACATCAATTTGGTCTCTGGTGTGCGGTGGCCATTCATGATACTAGTTCGGTAGTTGGTACAGCAATGGGGTACGGTGATGAAGCCCTGAGGATTGCCACAACGGTAAAATTATCTCGTATGCTATGGATTATACCGCTGTCTATTCTCTCTATGTTCATTTTTAGAACCAAAGGAGAAAAGGTAAAGTGGCCCTACTTCATTCTTCTTTTTATTGGTGCCATACTCATAAACAGTTACCACCTTGTACCAGCGCCGGCAACGAGTTTTATAGTCACCGGTTCTAAACACCTGTTGATTCTCACATTATTTCTTGTAGGTTCTACAATTTCTATCGGAGATTTAAAAAAAACCGGCGTAAAGCCTTTAACATTGGCAGTATTACTTTGGGTATTTATATCTATACTTTCATTGGCATATATTCTGTACTAACTCTCTTTAAGTTCTTTTAAGATAATCGTTCTCACGTTTTCCCTTAAATTCGCTTTATCGGATTCAGACAGACTTTTTGTCTTAAAAAACTTGTGCACTTTAGCACGAACTCTACCAGGACCTCCGCTAAAAAAAGAAAAAGAAAATCGTTTTTTATTATCATAAAATGTCATTGGAACAATCGGTATTTTATGGGCAATAGCCATTCTAAAGGCTCCGTCCTTAAAATCATCTAAAAGAATACTCTCATCATCCGGCACACCGCCTTCTGGGAAAATACAGATGCTGAGCCCTTGGCTTAATCGTTTTTGAGCACGCCTGTAAACAGCCGTTCTGCTTTTAGCGTCGCCACGGTCTACCATAATACACACCCGTTTGAAGAAAAATCCAAAAAGCGGTATCTTCTGCAATTCCTTTTTACCCACAAATACAAAAGGATTTTTGCTGATATAAAGCATAAGCATTATGTCTAACATGCTGGTATGGTTTGCAACGAGCATATAACTCTTTCCCATTATTATTTTCTGCTCCCAAGATACTTTTGGCGGACACCCCATTCCATACAAAATAGGCGTGGCCCAAAGGTTTCTAGCCATCCAGAAAAATTGTGGATACCATTTCTCGGACAAAGTACTTAAAAGTAAAAACGGAAAAAACAATAGGATAGGCAAAGCAACCAGAATATAGAACCAAATGCGGTACAAGGTGTAACCTATTTTTTTAAGTGGTTGGGGCATAAAATCAAAAGTAACAATTTTATGAGGTATAATCCATTTCTTTTATCTTTGGGCTTCTTTGAAAATAAGCAAATGGCAAGAATTTTAACAGGAATACAAAGTACCGGCACTCCACACCTAGGAAACATCCTAGGAGCAATAATGCCCGCAATAGAAATGGCGCAAAACCCCAAGAACGAATCTTTTTTGTTCATTGCGGATATGCATTCGCTAACCCAGATTAAAAATGCCGAGGAACTGCGCCGAAACACCTATGCCATTGCTTCAACTTGGCTGGCATTTGGCTTAGATATTGAAAAAACCGTTTTTTATCGTCAAAGCGATGTACCACAGACTACAGAACTTTCTTGGTACCTAAGCTGTTTTTTTCCTTTTCAGAGATTGACTTTAGCGCACTCTTTTAAAGATAAAGCAGACCGTTTAGAAGATGTAAATGCAGGCCTCTTTACCTACCCCATGTTAATGGCCGCGGACATTCTTTTATATGATGCCAATATCGTTCCCGTGGGTAAAGATCAAATGCAGCATCTTGAAATTACGCGTGATGTAGCTTCTCGTTTTCATGCGCAATTAGGAGAAACTTTTGTTATGCCAGAAGGAAAGGTGCAAGAGAGTACCATGTATATACCTGGAACAGACGGTGAGAAAATGAGTAAGAGTAGGGGCAACCTGATCAATCTTTTTCAGACGGATAAAAAACTCCGAAAACAAATCATGGGTATACAGACGGACAGTACGCCTATGGAAGAACCGAAAGATCCAACTAACGATAATGTTTTTGCCCTCTATAAAATTCTAGCTACGCAAGAACAAATTGAAGAAATGAGTGCCAACTACCTTGCAGGAAACTATGGTTATGGTCATGCCAAACAAGCCCTTTACGAAGTTATTGTAGATAAGTTTGGTGATGCTAGAGAGAAATATGATTACTATATGAACAACACCCATGAAGTGGAAGAAGCTTTGGCAATTGGTGCTGAAAAAGCACGTAAAGTTGCGAACGGTGTGCTCCACCGAGTACGAGAAAAGCTAGGATATTAGAATTTAACAAAACCGACCCTATGGTCGGTTTTGTTTTTTATTTCAAGCGGTTAAGTAAAAATAAGAACCGATTTTCGGTTGTATTTCGTCGATAAGGACCCTTTTTATCTACCTCTAAATGTAAAGCAACTATTTTACAGACTGAGCGGTCGGTTGTTTACATACTAAAATATCGGTTATTGCTAAATTGATTCAAACAACTTTCCGGGCAATGGGCGTATGACTCCTTTCATTTCCATATTCAAAAGGGTAGATGAAACCTTAAAGATAGGAAGCTTACATTCTAAGGCAATACTATCCAATAATTGCTTTCCGTTTTGCTGTAAGTAATCATAAATGGATTGCTCCGCCGGTTCCAGTTCAACAAAGAGTTGTTTTTGAATTATTGGCGTTTCCTTTTTATTTATATCCCATCCTAATAAATATATCAAATCTGCAGCCGAAGTTAACATGTGCGCTTTTTGTTGTTTGATTAAATTATTACAACCTGAGCTATATTTATCTCCTGCTCTACCAGGTACGGCAAAGACATCTCTATTATAGCTATTGGCAATATCCGCCGTTACCAAACTACCTCCTTTTTCGGCAGATTCTATGACCACCGTAGCTTCGCTCATACCCGCAATAATCCGATTTCGTTTTAAAAAATTCTCTCTATCCGGGTTACTCGAACTTCTAAACTCCGTATAGAAACCACCATTCTTTTCTACATCTTGAAGATACTTACTATGTACTTTTGGATAAATTTGATTAAGCCCATGTGCTAAACATCCTATTGTTTGCAGACCATGCTTTACTGCTGCTTTTTGAGCTGTAATATCAACACCATATGCAAAACCACTAACAATTATTGGATTTAAAGGTGCAATGTCTTCTATGAATTTTTCGCAGAAGGCCGTGCCATAGCTTGTTATTTTACGTGTGCCAACAATACTGATCAACTTTCGCCCTTCGAGGTTGATATTGCCTCTTTTGTAAAGTAAAACAGGACTATCTATACAATGTCTTAGATATGAAGGATAATCAGCATCCATAAAATATGAAAACCCGATATCATTTCGCTTAATGTATTCAAACTCATCAATGGCGGATTCCTTATGTTCTCCATCATAAAGACCTTTTAGCGCATGGGTGCCAATGCCATCTATTTTTAAGAGGTTCTGTCGTTTTTCTTCAAAAACAGCTTGTGCACTTCCGCAGTGGGCAATTAGTTTTTTGACTGTTACGTCACCAATTTTTGGAGCACCTTGAAGTCGTAAAACCGCAAGCAATTCATCTGTAGTCATTTATAAATCCGTCAAAGTTATCCACAAAATACACATTTTATAATGTTAATAAAAAGTTATGCGGACTCTGGTGTCACCCTTTAATTTTCTCCATATTTGCGTACTATGGGACTAGAACGCTATATTTCCGAGTTAATGTATCGCTACAACTGTGTGGTTGTACCAGGTTTTGGAGCTTTTTTAACAGAGCAGAAATCTGCTGTTATACATGAGAGCACCAATACTTTTTACCCACCGGTTAAGACCGTTTCGTTCAACCAACAACTGTTGTCAAACGACGGACTTTTGGTTTCTTACGCTGCTGAGGCAGAAAATATGTCTTTTGAGGAAATGCTAAAGGAGGTAAGCGAAATCGTTACTGAATGGAAAGCAAACCTTAAAAAAGGCAACCAATTACAATTGGCCGATATTGGTACACTTTGGTATAGTTCAGAAGATAAAATTCAGTTTCAACCATCTGGTAATGTGAATTACTTAACGTCTTCTTTTGGATTGTCTTCTTTTGTATCGGCTCCCGTAACTCGCGAGGTCTTAAAAGAGGAAGTAGTACAATTAGAAGAAAAAACCCCATTTGCCTTCACCCCCGAAAAACGTGAAACACTTACAATACGACCTTATTTAAAGTACGCTGCAGTTGCACTTATTGCTTTAACAATAGGTGTTACCGGATATCAATTTTATAAATCTAACGAGAATACCCAACAGTTAGCTCGCCAAGATGCGGAACAGCAAGTTTCAAAACGTATTCAAGAGGCTACATTTTTTGATGCACAGCCGTTAGAGTTGCCTACCATTACACTAAATACTTCAAAAAAAGCTATTACGAGTATTGCAGAAGCACGCATGCATCATATTATTGCAGGTGCCTTTAGATACCGTACCAATGCCGATAAGAAGATAGAGCAGCTGAAACTTAAAGGTTATAACCCTTCTTATATTGGCACGAATCCTTTTGGCCTGTATTTGGTTGCTTATGACAGTTTTACTGATTCTAACAAGGCTCTTGAAGCATTACGTGACATTAAGCGTACGCAAAAAGATGCTTGGTTAAAGTCAGGCCACTAGTACCTCACAATTTTACGCCTTCACGCGAAAGAAACTAACTTTCAAATTTTTAATTCCTCCTTTTGTGACTGGCAAAAGGTTCTACGATGATGCTCATTAAAAAAGGTATCTTTGCAAAAAAATTGATTTATGCACGCTAATTATCCCCGTGATTCTAGAACCGTACTAACCGATATGGTACTCCCAAGTGAGACCAACCCCCTTAATAATCTATTTGGTGGTGAACTATTGGCCCGGATGGATCGTGCCGCCAGTATTGCTGCACGACGTCATAGCAGACGTATTACAGTTACAGCATCAGTAAACCACGTAGCTTTTAATCAATCCGTACCCGTAGGAAGTGTACTTACCGTTGAGGCAGCGGTTTCACGCGCGTTTAAAACCTCTATGGAAGTTTATATTGATGTGTGGATGGAAGACCGTTTTACAGGTGAAAAATCTAAAGCGAACGAAGCTATATATACGTTTGTAGCGGTTGATGATACCGGAAGACCTACCGTTGTTCCTCCTTTACAACCCGAAACAGAACTTGAACAAGAACGTTTTGAAGGTGCTTTACGTAGAAAACAATTAAGTCTTGTCTTGGCGGGAAAAATGAAACCACACGACGCAACAGAACTAAAAGCACTGTTTACGGAGTAACATTCGATTAAAAATCAAAGTTATCAGGATCAGGTCCAATGCGCTCTCCTTTGTCAAGGCTGTCTAGATAAGATATATCCTCTTTTGAAAGTTCAAAGTCGAAAATATCGGCATTTGACTTGATCCTATTTTCATGAACCGATTTTGGTATGGCAACAATACCTTTCTGCAAGTTGTAACGTAAAACAATCTGCGCAATAGACTTTTTGTATTTTTCCGTTAACTCTCTGAAAATATCATTTTTTAGGCTAAATAGTTTTCCTTGCATAAAAGGAGACCAAGATTCATACTGAATACCTTTAACATTACAAAAATCAATTAAATCCTGCTGTACTAAATAAGGGTGAAACTCCATTTGGTTGACCATGGGAATAATTTCTGCATACTCCAATAAGTCTTCCAAGTGATGCTGTAAAAAGTTGCTTACTCCAATAGCCCTAATACGCTTTTCACGATATAATTTTTCCATAGCACGCCATGTATCCTTGTATTTTCCAACAACAGGCCAATGTATTAAGTATAAATCCAGGTATTCAACCCCTAAGCGTTCTAAAGTCTCTTCAAACGCTTGTAATGTACTTTCATAACCCTGATCCGCATTCCAAAGTTTTGAAACTAAAAACACATCCTTTCTTGCTACATTACTCTCCCGAATACCCTTACCTACTCCTTCTTCGTTCTTATAAGCTGAGGCCGTATCAATATGTCTATACCCTAAATTAAGTGCATTTTTTACTGCGTCAACTACCTCCTGTTCGTTATCCGCTTGATATGTACCCAAGCCTAGGTAGGGCATCTCTACTTTATTACTAAGCTTAAAAGTACCCTGTAAATCCGTTATTTTCTTCATAATAATCTTATAATTGGTACACCCACTCTTCAGGGTTCAACTTTGAAGTGTTCTGGTGTAAGTAAAACTTCAATTTAGTCTGTCCATTAGATCGGTTGGTATAAATTTCACCAAGTTCTGTCTTTGCTTCAACTTGATCCCCTTTTTTAACATATAAAACTGCCAGGTTATAGTAGGTGCTTATAAAATTGCCATGTTTTAATTGAACGGCTTTATTACCCCCGGGAATAGATAGAATCGCAATAACTTCACCTCTAAAAATAGCGCGCGCTTTAGCGCCTTGGTCCGTAGTGATGACCACACCGTTGCTCTGGTGCTTTATACCCGGATATATGGCATCTGCATAAACACCAAAACCTTGACTTTTAAAACCTTTTTCCACAGGCCAAATTAATCTGCCTTTGTTAGCGGTAAAACTATTGGCTACAATTGCAGCCTCGGGCGTTAGTAAAAATTTACTAGGATCATTGCTCTTCTTACCTGCATCCTTATTGGCTGCGGCAATGGCCTCACGAATCAATCGCTCAATCTGACGATCAATTTCCTTGGCCTGGTTTTGCTTATCCCTGATCTGTGCCGCAAATTTAGTTTCACTCTTACGAATAGTTCCTAAAAGAGCCTGATGGTCCTCTTTTTCTTGAGTCATGGCTTTTTTGGCTTTCAGGTTTTCCGCCACTAGTCGGTCTTTCTCTTTTTGTTGAGCACTAAGGCCTATATTAAGTTTGCTGAGCTCTTCGGTTTTAACCACAATTGTCTCTCCTTGTTTTCGTCTAAACTCAGTGTATTGTTTAATATATTGGATACGTTTGAAAGCTTGGTAGAAATCATCGGATGACAGCAGGAACATTAGTTTACTCTGCTGAATTTTGCTTTGATAGCCCTTTTGGATCATCATAGCATAATCATCCTTAAGCTCATCCAATTCCTTCCTTAAACCGGAAATGACCTTTATGTTGGCATTTATTTTTCTATTGAGAAGATTGGATTGTCTATTGGTAATATTGATGAGCTCTTGACGAACCTTAATTTTGTTATCCAAGGCTTCCATTTGGTCAATTACATTTCCTTTCTTTTTTTTCTGATCAAAAAGAAGGTAATTAATCTGCTCAATTTCTTGTTGTAATTTTTCACGCTTCGCCTCCAACGCTTCCTGCTCTTCGTTTTGGCCAAATAGAGAGCCCGTTCCAAATAAACAGAGTAAAAGAAAAACAAAGATATAATGCTTGTTATCGTGCATCTCCCTTTAGTGTAATTTCTTTAAAACCTTTCGGTATTTTATACGGAAAGTTCATGGGTTGGTCAAATTCTATATTCTTATATTCAATATCTACCGTATTTCTATCATCGCCCTCAATTGCAGCCACTGCAATACGTTGTGGAAGAATGTACTTTCCTATTTTCTGGTAATCCGTATAGTTTACCTGCAGTAATCTTTTCTTTAAAGGCTGAGAAAGTTGTTGCGAAGCCATCTTGAAATTCTTGGGCTCTATTTGAAACATCACCTTAAACAGCTCCATCGCTTTTTTAGGTTTTAATTGATAATCTCCATTAACTACCGATGCATCATATTTTGCGTCTCTCAAATTAAAAAGTGCCTGACCCATTAATAGGTTTTGAACTTGCTCAAAATCCAATTCTGTTCCTAAGAACTTACTTAAATAGGCAAAATCCCCATCAAAATATTCATTCTGAAGTTTGTTATAAAAAGTAACTCTACCTGGAGTGATGTAGGCTTTTACCATGCCCAACGGTGCACTCATCCAAATGGCTTTGTCCTTTTCCATACGTAAGCTTACGGAAACTCCCTGAGATGATTCTCCATCAGAGTAATCGATTCGCATTTTACCGCTTAATGTATTAAAATTGGTGGTATTTGCATAATGGCTTTTAACAATGGCCTTTGCCGTAAGATTACCATCCACTTTTCCATCGGCCAATACTTTGTTGGCTTTACAAGAAATAAAAAAAGAAATTGAGACCAGCACCATAAAGCGCAAGGCAATTCGTAAGGGTAACGCCATAATCTATGTAAAATTTAAAACCCAGGTTTTATCTTACGAAGATACATATTTGCCTTGACTGAATTGTTAATGGAATTATAAGCATCTGCTAGCTCTTGATAAAATTTGTTTGCCAATGCAATATCACCAACCAAATAATCCAAACCTGCTTCCAACGATTCAATAGCATCACGAGGTTTGGACTTTTTATTGAATGCATAACCCTGAGCATAATAAAAGTAAGGCTGAGAGGGATAATTTTCCAAAGCTTCCTCTGCAACTTGATCTAAAGCCAAGTAGTTGTTAGTCCTTAGCATACCTTGAATACGTGCCTTATACTGCTTAAAAGAACCCGATTCAGAACTATTATTGTTTGTAACAGAGAACGAACTTCTAGTAATTGTAGCTTCTTGTGCTTCAATTAAATCATCTATTTTAACAGATAGTATTTGTGTAAAATTAGACTTTGGGGTTTCCGTCAAAATAGCCTTTGCAGCTTTGGCTCTTCCTTTTCTATAATAGACCAAGGCCAAATTCTCTTTGAATTTAGCATTATTAAAAGGTAATTTTGCCCTATAGCCTTCAATGGATTTCTGTTGTTTTTGCAAAATATCTACATAGGTATTGGTATACCAGAGATTATGCGGTTCCGCCAACAACGCCGTAAGCGCATGTTCTTCAGCAACCGCATATTGTTTTTCTTTGAGGTACAATTGCGCAAGTTCATGATCTACCACGTAGTTTTCTGCATCTAACTGTTTACAGGCCAACATGAGGTTAATGGCTCGATCATAATTCTCTATACCTTTTTGTTTTATGGCCTCAAAAAATTTCTCTTGAAAATCATCTGAATAGTCCTCTAAAAAAACCTCTGCACTTTGATTTTCTCCTATTTGGGGTGATTCTTGAGCATAAGCGGAGGCAGAGACAAATAAATATCCCCCAAAAAAAGTCAGTAATATTGAACTTATTTTCATACTCACCTATGCTTTTACTTTTTTTTAACCCGAAGTTATTTTACGCCCGTACTCCCAAAACCCCCTTCTCCTCTTGCGGTCTCAGATAACTCCTCCACTTCCATCCATTCTGCACGTTCATGTTTGGCAATTACCAATTGAGCAATACGCTCCCCATTTTCTATAGCGAAACTTTCATTGGATAGGTTAACTAATATCACCCCAATTTCCCCACGATAATCAGCATCTATCGTACCAGGTGCATTTAGAACCGTTATTCCTTTTTTAGCAGCCAGACCACTTCTTGGTCTTACTTGTGCTTCAAACCCCACAGGAAGCTCAATAAACAAGCCTGTTTTGATAATGGCCCGTTCCAGTGGTTGTAACGTTACCGTTTCCGTTATATTGGCCCTAAGATCCATTCCTGCTGAAGCTCCCGTTTCATAATGCGGAAGAATATGTTGCGATTTGTTGATGATTTTTATTTGCATGTTATTTATTTGAAAGTGAATTCTCTAATTAGTTGTTTTTTATATGAGACCATACGGTTGTTTTCCTGAAGACCGACTTAACTTTTACGTTTCAAGAAAATCTCTTTCAGCTTATCATTTTCTAACTTGTAAACTAACCCCAGGAATAACAAAAGTAAGATACTACCTATAATTAAATTCCTATCGAAAACATAAAACGAAAGAGCGGAGAACAGAATTGAAAAACCTAGGTAGAACAAAATTTTTCTAAAATTATACGGAACCGGATAACGAGATTTTCCTAAATAATACGAAAGCACCATCATACTACCATACGCCATTACCGTTGCAATAGCACTTGCCATATATCCTATATGAGGAATAAAGAAATAATTTATACCGATGGTTATAAATGCTCCGAATACCGATATAAAAGCTCCATAGCGCGTTTTATCAGTCACCTTATACCATACCGAAAGGTTATGGTAGATCCCTAAAAAGAAACTTGCCAGTAGAATTATCGGCACTACGGACATGGCTTCCCAATACGCAGGATTTTTAACAAATAAAATTTTTAAAACATCAGCGAAAACAACGACTCCCAATAAAATAACACTCCCTAGAACCACAAAATAATTAGTTATCTGCGCATAGGCCTTTTGCGGATTCTCCGTACCTGCATGGCTAAAAAAGAATGGTTCAATACCCATACGGAACGCCGTGGAAAACAAAGTCATAAAAAGTGCCAGTTTTACGCAGGCGTTGTACATACCCACTTCCTTATTGGCTATATCCTCTGGCAAAAGAGCCTCTAACATAACTCTATCAAAAACCTCATTTATGGTAAATGCCACTCCTGCAACTAATACGGGAATCGCATATTTCATCATTTGCTCCCAAAGCTTCTTATCAAAAGTATAGCGACTGATCAAATAAGGCTTCAACATCAACAAGAGCGTTACGCCGCTCGCCGCAAGGTTGGCTATGATTATGTATGAAATTTGAAAATTAGGCTTGTATAGCGAAGCAAATAGCCCATCAGGGTTGTCCGCTGCCAAACTTGGCAATACCAAAAGGAAAAATATATTCAATCCAAAATTGATTATCACATTCAAAATCTTGACCACCGCATACTTAAGCGGTCTTTCATTGGCACGTAACCATGCAAATGGTATAATGACAAGGGCATCTAACGAAAGAATGAAAATGACGTATTTAATATACTTAGGGTCAATGTTCAGAAGGCTTGCCATTCCATCCTGAAATAATAATGAAAACACCATAAAAACCATGGTAGACCCCAAAATGGACATTAAGGAAGTTGATATTACAGTTTCCTTGTTTTCTGACTTACTATAAAATCTAAAAAATGCAGTTTCCATACCATAGGCTAAGACCACATTGAACATAGCAAAATAGGCAAATATAACTGCCAACTCGCCATAAATTTCTGGAGGCATAGCATCTGTATGCACCCTCACCAAGAAGAAAGAAATCATTCTAGGCAATACAGTGGCAAGACCGTAGATAGCCGTTTGTTTGAACAATTTTTTAAGCGGATTCAATAGCGAAGTATTTAAATCCAAAAGTACCTATTTAAAGGGATGTAGCAAAGGGAAGTTGAACCCCTACGCTTTTCTTTTTTTTAGCGGCTATTTTTTTCGTCCAAATCAGAATACGAAATAGGAAGGTTCTTTTGAATACCATTGATTTGGTAATACCTGACTTTATCCTTTTGCATATAACTTATGACCGCTTGGGTTTCGGTCAGCTCAAAAGGAAACTCTTCTGTAATTTTCACTAAATTACCAAACTCCGCAACCGCTATGATGCCTTTGTCCGTTAGTTCAATAGAAATAGGAGCCATTTTTCCATTGTAATATACATTCTGTAAATCGGCATTAGCATTCTCCAAACTTAGCACGGAAACCACTAACTCGAAGCCTTCAGCCACAGATGGCGCATCTATGGACCATTTTTGCGCATAAGCTTCGCCTAAACTAAAAGGCGCCACAGTTTCCAGTCTCTTTGTAGATCCACAAGCCGTAAAAATGAATAAACTTAATCCTAAACTGGAGATATATTTTTTCATGATAGTTATCTTTTCGTATTCTGCAGTACATACGCAAAAAGTGGAAAATGGGACTACTCTATAAAAAAGAAACCCCACATTTCTGTGGGGTTTCTTTGTATTGTAATTCAGCTTTGCTGAGCTGTTAACTTAGTCAATTAGTTACAAGAGGTTTTATAATATTTAAGAAGCTCTTCAACTTCAGAAATTTTTGAAAACTCTAACTTTTTAATCTCGATAGGCAAATCAGAGCAAGCAGATAGATATTTTAACAATTTTTCTGCTCTTTTTGTTTGTAGTTTTCCTTTGAAAAAATATCCTTTTTCCTCTTTCTTTAATTTAATTCCCAATTCATCATACTTTGGGTTTCTTAAGATTTTGGCTGTTTCATCTTCACTTAAAATCTCATAAAACCCAGAATAATTAAATGATAAATTCCCCGAGGTTCCAATTACATCTAAGGCATCATCAGGCGAAATTTTTATTCCCTCATACTTCGTCTCAGAACCGTCTTCATTGTAGATAACCACTACTTCCTGATTTTTAGAGTTGAATTTCCTTGAACGCGTTTTGCCTTTTTCATTTAAGTAACGTACTACTACTTCTTTACCATACTTCGTTTCACCACCATCAATATTGACTATATTGCCCCCTTGTGAAGCAGCATTCGGATTTTCAAATTTTTCAAACTCTATGGTTAAAGTCCCCTCCCATTTCTTTCCGTCTTTATCAATAACATAACCCTTATTGTTATAAATATTTGAGGAATTAGCTTTGTCTTCTTCGTATTTATCTGCTGCTATCTCTCTCTGATTATTCAAAGAGCCCTGAATACTATATTCTAAGGCATCATCATATCCAGCGATTATAATAAATAGTAGCGCTTCTTCAAAAAATTCCTTTTCATTGCCGTCAGGTCTGAACGTTTTTGAATTGAATTCATATTGCTTTTTATCAAAAGTAGTTACCTTATAGTTACTTGCATCTACCCCTTCGAATTTCGCAATTACTTTATCGTTCACATCGGCCAATGCCATTAAATTGCGTATGCCCCCTGTTGCCTGAATTGGCTTTCCATTCGTGGTGAAATATCCAGCGTTACTGCCATCATTACTCATACTTATTTTTCCTGCTTCATTCACCCTAAATTGTGCTAACCTAGCCTCAACATTTTTGACTCTCTCCATTCTTTCAGCCTGAATAGTGTTATACTCTTCTAGAAAACCATCTGATAGTTTTATTCTGTCAACAGCGTAAAATACATCTAGATTTTCAATGCCAGATTCAGTAATTAAATTGTACTTCTTAGCAAGCAATTCGGTTATTCCTTTCTCTAAGTTTAAACCGCTCCAAGTGGACACATACTCCATCTTAACTTCTGCCATACGATTTTTACTATCCGTAATTTCTAACCACTTTTTATCAAACACTTGATCTATATAAAGTGAGAAATATTTCACATTGAGTTTTTCGCTACCATCAAGTGCTGAAAACACATATAAGCCATCTCCCACATTTTTGAGCTGGGCTACCGCGTTTTTATCAAAGAGTATTTCTCCCTTCTTAACTTTAACTTTTCCATTAAAACCTTCGCCCTGATTAGCCATATCTAAGCCTCCAGCACCTGTGGCATCTTCTTTATATTTACTTGTTCGTTGCTCAGCAAAAAAATCTGCAATCATTTCTTTATTTATGCCTTCAGCACTGAAAATAAAGTAGGTCTTAGTCAGAATTTCAGCGATTATCTTGGCGTGACTCAAGGACATAGAAATCATACTATAATCAACGACATTGACCTGCTCATAATCTTTAGAACTAATGGTCATCCAATTATATTCAAACGGCCTAGTAGAACCTGGCGCTATATCGACATCAACTTCAAAAAGTTCTGCGCCAGCTAGGTCTTTAATGGCATATTTAATTTCTTTTTTATCAATAGCCTCAATAATTCCTACCTCTGTGCCATCTACTAAAATTTTATCCTTTTTCACTTTTACTTTTTGAGCAAGTAAAGTGGAAATACAAAATAGAGTGACTAAAATGGTAAATACATTTTTCATGTGGATTTTGTTTGAGGTTAGTATTATTAATAAACGAAGACTCTTAACAATTCGTATTCTTTTTACAAATAAGAAAAGCCTTGCATAATGCAAGGCTTTTAATACTATTGAAATAATTCTTTAAAACTATTTCTTAATTATTTAGGGCTTCCGCACCACCAACAATTTCTAGGATTTCGTTGGTAATAGCAGCCTGTCTTGCTTGGTTGTAAGACAACTTCAATTGATCTCTCAAATCTGTTGCGTTATCCGTTGCTTTATGCATAGCGGTCATACGTGCACCGTGCTCACTGGCAAAAGAATCACGGATACCTTTGTACAATTGCGTCTTTAATGACTTAGGAATCAACTGCTCAATGATTTCAACCTTAGATGGCTCAAAAACATAATCAGCGCTCAGGTTTTCCGCTCCTTCAATTGGAACAATAGGTAGAAACTGTTCAGTCATTATAATCTGTGTTGCCGCATTTTTGAACTTGTTATAAACAATTTCAATACGATCATAATTACCTGAAGTGAATTGCTCCATTAAATCTTCAGCAATAATAGCAACGTTTTCAAAAGTCAGGTCATCATAAATGCTACTGTGGTTTGCAATAACATTAGACTTTTTAATCAAGAAATCATTGGCTTTCTTACCAACTGCAATAAAATCTACCTGCTTACCAGCGTACTTTTCATTAATTAAAACGGTACACTGCTTTAAGATGTTAGAGTTAAAAGCTCCGGCCAGACCTCTGTTAGAAGTTACAGCAACAACCAAAACTTTGTTCACCTCTCTATTGTTGGCATATACACTACCAGAATCAGAATCCAAGCTTGCACTTAGCCCCTGTAACAACTCAGTAAGCTTATCGGCATAAGGTCGCATTGCAGTAATAGCATCTTGTGCTTTCTTCAACTTTGCAGCAGACACCATTTTCATAGCACTGGTAATCTGCATGGTTGATGATACCGATGCTATTCTGTTTCGTATTTCCTTTAAGTTCGCCATTCTTTAAATAGTATTTAGCATTTAGCAGTCCGCAGTTCGTACCCTCTTGTACTAATTACTTTGCACTTAATACTCGGTACTTAATACTTCTTACTAGTTTCTATATTTACCTGAAAGGTCTTTTGCTACAGCAGTCAAAACATCCGTTACCTCATCGGTAAGTTTACCTGACTTTAATGTATCCAATACACCTCTGTGCTTAGCGTTCAAGAACTCTAAGTAGTCTCTTTCGAATTCTTTTACTTTCTCAACAGGTACATCTTTTAACAAGTTCTTAGAACCAGCATAGATAATGGCTACCTGATCTTCTACCGTGTAAGGATCGTTTTGAGCCTGCTTTAGAATCTCTACGTTACGACGTCCTTTTTCAATAACGTTTAATGTAGCGGCATCTAAATCAGAACCGAACTTAGCAAAAGCTTCCAATTCACGGAACTGTGCTTGATCCAATTTTAAAGTACCTGCTACTTTTTTCATGGATTTAATCTGAGCATTACCACCCACACGAGATACAGAAATACCTACGTTAATAGCTGGTCTTACACCTTGGTTGAATAAATCCTGCTCCAAGAAAATCTGTCCGTCAGTAATAGAAATTACGTTAGTAGGTATATATGCAGAAACATCACCCGCTTGCGTTTCGATTATGGGAAGTGCAGTTAAAGAACCACCACCTTTTACCATTGGTTTCAACACGTCCGGTAAATCGTTCATGTTCTTTGCAATACTATCATCGTTGATAACCTTTGCCGCACGCTCCAACAATCTAGAGTGCAAGAAGAAAACATCCCCAGGGTAAGCCTCACGTCCCGGTGGTCTTCTCAAAAGAAGAGATACCTCACGATACGCAACCGCTTGTTTTGATAAATCATCATAGATAATCAAAGCTGGACGACCTGTATCTCTGAAATACTCGCCAATAGATGCACCGGTAAATGGAGCATACACCTGCATTGCAGCAGGATCGGAAGCATTAGCAGCAACAATAGTCGTATACGCCATAGCACCTTTATCTTCTAAAGTCTGCGCAATTGCAGCAACGGTAGAAGCTTTCTGGCCAATAGCAACATATATACAATATACTGGCTCACCAGCATCGTAAAATTCTTTTTGGTTCAAAATGGTATCGATACAAACGGTAGTCTTACCAGTTTGACGGTCACCAATTACAAGCTCCCTTTGCCCACGGCCCACAGGGATCATTGCATCAATTGCCTTAATACCAGATTGCATTGGCTCGGTAACAGGCTCTCTAAAGATAACACCTGGCGCTTTACGCTCTAATGGCATTTCATATGTATCACCGGAAATAGGTCCTTTACCATCTATTGGATTACCCAAGGTATCTACAACACGACCAACGATGCCTTCACCAACTTTTATGGAAGCAATTCGTTCTGAACGTTTTACTGTAGCACCTTCTACAATAGTTTTGGAATGTCCTAAAAGAACCACACCAACGTTATCATCTTCAAGGTTAAGAACGATACCCTCCAGGCCTCCTTCGAATTCTACCAATTCTCCGTATTGGACATTTGATAAACCGTAGACTCTGGCGATACCATCACCAACCTGCAGTACTGTTCCCACCTCGTCTAATGTAGCGGTGGCTTCAAATCCTGATAATTGCTCCTTTAAAATTGCTGATACCTCAGCGGCTTTTACTCCTGCCATTTTTATAGATATAAGACATAAAACTCAAGAAAAATATCTTAAGCCCTTGTTATTATTATAAACTACTTGTAAACTCTCTTTTAATCGTATTCAATTTGTTTGAAATGCTGGCGTCATATTGTAAATCACCAACTCGTAAAACAAATCCTCCAATAATGCTTTCATCTATATTATTCTTAATAGTGACCGCATTACCTGTTATCTGAGCTACTTGTTTCAGTACTTTTTTCTCAAGGTCCGCACTTAACGGCACAGCAGTAGTAACGTAGGCTACTCCTTCTCCTTTTAAATCTTCATTAAGAATGATATATTTTAAAGCAACTTCATTTAAAATAGATATTCTTTTGTTTGAAACAAGTGTGTTGATCATACCTAAAGTAACCTGATTGCTACCCTTAAATACGGTAGACAAAGCTTTCTTTTTGGTCTCCCCGTTTATTACAGGGCTAGCCAACATGGCCCTCAACTCTTTACTATCGGCAATAGTTGCCACAACAGAACGCATGTCTTTTTCAACTGCACTCGTAGCTTTGTTCTGCACCGCTAGGTCCAAAACCGCTTTTGCGTAACGTATTGCTGCTCTAGAATCGCTCATTTTTTATCTTGTTTTATTGTTTTGCCATCCGAAATTCATCGGTCTAACAAAAAGCAATATAGCTACTTAATTCAATTTAACATCACCCAACATACTTTCGACCAATTTTAACTGTTGGTCTTTGTTGGATAGTTGCTCTTTTAAAACCTTCTCAGCAATCTCCACAGAAAGTTCAGCTACTTGGTTTTTAATATCCGCTACGGCGGCTTTCTTTTCGCTTTCGATAGCAACTTGAGCTTGCTTCAACATTTTATCGCCTTCAATTTTAGCTTGCTCTTTAGAATCCGTGATCATCTTATCTTTAATTTCACGAGCTTCTTTTAACATAGCTTCACGTTCCGCACGAGCTTCTTTCAATAATTTATCGTTATCTGCTTGTAAGTTCTGCATTTCTGCACGTGCTTTTTCAGCTGCTTCCAATGCATCATGAATACCTGACTCACGTTCGTTCAATGAAGTTAAGATCGGTTTCCATGCAAATTTCACCAATAGAAAAATTAAACCTAATAACAATATCGTCTGAACTACGAAAAGGCCTGGTGAAAAATCGTTTAATAAAGTTTCCATATATAATATTACTTTAAAATTCTAAACTTGATTAAAAACATTTCCTGCAACCAACCGTTGCAGGAAAATGCCTTTAGGTTTTAAGTTCTTAAGCTTTCCCTAAGAACAAGGCACCAAATGCCAAACCTTCTAAAAGTGCAGCAATGATAATCATCGCAGTTTGGATTTTTCCTGTTGCTTCTGGCTGACGAGCAATACCTTCCATTGCTTTACCACCAATTTGACCAAGACCGATACCTGCTCCGATTACGATTAAACCAGCTCCAATTAAGTTGTACATAGTAATTGATTTATATAATTAAATTAAAAAACTCTCTTTTAGATAAAATCCCCTCTAACGTCTTCCGCGTCTGGAACTTCATGTCCTTTGGCATCGTGCTCATGATCATGGTCGTGCTCTGCAACGGCCATACCAATAAACAATGCTGATAGCATAGTGAAGATATACGCCTGTAAAAAGGCAACCAATACTTCAATAAGCGTGATAAAAAATGATAATACCAATGATAGGCCTGTTGCACCAACTACACCCAAGCTTTTCTTAAGTGTGAACATAATGGCAATTAAACTCATTACCACAATGTGGCCTGCAGATATGTTAGCGAACAAACGCACCAATAACGAAAATGGCTTGATTACAAATGCACCCGCCAATTCGATAATAGCCAAAATAGGTCTAATCAAAAAAGGCACACCCGGCATCCACAACATGTGCATCCAGTAATCTTTGTTTCCACTAAACGTATAAATTACCAATGTGAAAATTGCCAAAGCAGCGGTAACGGCCAACTGACCTGTTACGTTGAAACCAAATGGCGTTAAACCCAAAAGGTTCAAAATCCAAATAAAGAAAAACACAGTCAATAAATAGCCTGTAAATTTGCGGTATTTTTTCTCACCGATATTCGGTTTAGCAATTTCATCCCTAACGTAGATTACCAAAGGCTCCAATACTCTACCAAAACCGGTAGGTACTTTTTTCTTGGCGTATTGTTTAGCCAATGAAGAGAAAGCCCAAAGCATAAAAAGACCGATCAACAATATTCCAAAAACACTTTTGGTGATTGAAAAGTCTAAAACCTTAGCCGCATTTTCTGCATGGTGATGCTCATCAAACTGAACTTCGGTAGCACCCGCATTCAACTCGTATATTTTACTATGTAGCTTTACGAACTTAGACCCACCTTTTTCAACAACAACCTTTCCGGCATCATCATGATGAAATTCAGAAGACATAAAAGTTACCAACCCATTACTAGACCAAAGAATAACCGGTAATGGAAAACCTACGTGCTTACGCTCTCCATTATCACCCGTGTATGAAAACAAATGAAAATCATGAGCATCTTTAATGTGATGCTGAATGTATGCGTCCACCTCTTCTTTTGTGTCTACAGCTCCTTCATCGCCACCCTCAGAAAGGGCAAAACCTTGAAAAGAAATACAGAATATACAAAGCAATACTAGTGTTCTGATCATTTTTGAAACTTCCTTCATTATTTTTTATCAAAAAATTATGCTCCTGAAATTTTGCGCAAAAGTAGGTAATCTTAGTGTAATACAAAGTATTTTTATTCCATAATTTTTTGAAACTATCTGCGTTGCATAATTTTTGAAACAAAAAATACTTCAAGGACTAAAAAAACAAACACAGGAATTAAAAGAGAAGCCCTATAAAATCTCGGTAAATACTGATCTCCCATAAGTTGGGGGTAGCACATAGCAGTATAAGCGGCAATTTTGAACACCAAAAGCCCCATATAAATAAAACCAAGCTGATCAAAAAAACTTTCCTTCTTAGAAAGCAGTTGAAAAGCAGTAATTACCGATAAAGAGAAAACGAAGTGAAAAATATAAGCTTTTTGGAGTAGAGAATTGAAGCTCGGTTCAGTATCTCCCAATAAAAATTGATGTAGAATAAAAGAGGTCGTGCCCACCAAAATGAACACGACCATAAAATGTACTATTTGTTTGATCAATGCTATTTATTTAATGTCATCACTTTTTTGATGACGATATACATTGACAAAAATACGGCAAGTAAGGTAAATGTATCCTCAAGAAACGTTTTTTCAAACTTTACATCTAGCCAGGCCCCCAAAAGATTGCCCAAATAGATGGTAACACCCATTTGTATGGCAATGCCCGAAAAACTGGCCGCAGTACGTATTAAATTTGAATTATCACGAGGCTTTTGCTGTTTCATTGCTCGTACTAGAACTGTTACTTAGGGATGATTTAAAACTACTAGACCCGCTATTTAAAGATCCACCTTTACCTTTCATGGTACATGACGCATTAAACGTAGCACCTGGCTCTACAGCCAATTTGGTTACGGAAACCGTACCTTCAATTACTGCCGATGATTTAAGGGAAAGTAAATCCGATACTAAAAGCTCGCCATTAAAGCTGCCTTCTATATCCGCATTTACACATTCTACTTTACCATGAATATAGCCGTCTTTACCAATCACTACCTTACCTGTAGTTTTTACGTTACCGTCTAATTTTCCGTCGATTCTAAAGTCAGCTTCAGATTCTATGTCACCTTTAATTTTTGTGTGCTTGGAAATTCTGTTAGGTTGTGCGCCAATTTCGTTCATAGTTCTAGGTTTTTTGTTGTCAGAAAACATTTGTTAAGGTTTTGGGGTTAAAATTTGATTTTTATAAGATTGTAGGTTTTTATGTACCTGGATTATTTTATAGTTGGTAGATAAAATTACAAAATTCTCATTCTCAATGCGGTAATCCTTATTAAACTTTATAAGCTCGGCAAAGCCCAACGCATAATCCTTAGACTTAAATCCGTGCACTACCACAAATTGGTCTTCTAAGGTATAGATATCTTTTGAAACCACATTCTTGTATCTTAAATCTATAATTGCATCTTCTAATGCTTTCTTTACACGTTTGGCAATTTCATCGTTACTTCTTCTAAACGGAAAAACCACTTTCCAATTTCCAGTACCGGATGAACCAAGTTCCGTAGAAAAATCTTTTACCGCCAGTTTGGGAAGCTGCTCGGCAACCATTTGCTCCGCCTTTTTCCCTTCCGGATTGTTAGGATAGGTCAGTGCCACGTAGTTCAAAGCTTCTTCAAATGGTACAAACCCATTTAATCTTCCAATAGCATTGGCCTTTAGCATTTCAAACTTGGGAACAATCGGATCGCCCGTGTACTTTTCTATATTCTCCTCAGACCCTGTAATCGTCGCCAAGTATTCTTGCTGCTTATACTTCCGGTACAAGGCCGCATAACGCGCATCCGGACTGTCTGCATCATCTTCCAAGACCGCTCTAGGGTTCAAAATAATTTCCGCATAGCGAGAATCACCATGATTACTTAAAATATTATCCTTCATAGCGGCTAAAAGCGGACTGTTCTCTTCTTCATAAATCTTATAAAGGTTGTATTTGGAAGGAAGAATCAATCGCTCTTCGGGCTCTGAATCTAAAACGTTTTCCAACTTGGCCGCTGCTAAAAGGTTCTCCTTAAACTTCTCTTTGTAAATCAATCCCAATTGATAATTCGCGAAATTTCTTTCGTTTTTCAAACTGTCAATAACCGCTACATCCGTTGGTACTCTATCTAGATAATAGTCTATTGAGAATTTTTCTTCTTCACCTACTTCTCCAGAAATACTATCATTTGCAGCAAGGGCATCATCCGAATTTTCCTTTGGTAAAGCTCTTTTTTTATTGCTCCATCTCCAATCATCCTCTAGCACTCTTTTTCCCCACCTCTGTACAAAATCATTCTTACCATATCCTAAGCTCGTTAGGTTATAAAAATAGAATTTGCCTTTGTTCTCCTTGCCTCCTTTGCTCTTGGCAAATTCTGCAAAACCACTGGTAATTCTTCTTTCTTCTTTTTTAGCAGCAGCTTCTTTTGCCGCTTGTAATTCTGCTATATAATCTTCAAAGAAAGCGGTACGCTCAGCTAACGGAAGGTTATAAATTGTAATAACACTATCTGTCTGATGGGCAATATCCTCGTATTTGATAACATCTTCAAGATTGTCTAATTTCTTCTTTGTAGACCTAAATTTCTTGGTATTTTCTTCTAGATTGGTTATTACACTGTCATAATACGCTCCAGAAAGTTTATACTCGTTGTGGTCAAAATTATAGACGGCCAAATTCTCATAATTAAGGGCATTTAATTTAGGCTCGTTTTGAGTGGCTCTGAGCGATTTGTTGAAATACACAATAGCCATGCTATCGTTTTTCTGCTCTAAATGAAACTCTGCAACTTGCCGATAAATTTTATCCAGAAAAGGACGGTTCTCTCTATTCTCTTCCAAATCGGTTAAGAACTCCAACATTTCCTCACTGTTTTCAGAAGTAATCTTTGTATTGCGAATTTTCTGGATCTCAGCATTTATCATGTATACCCGAGGTGATTTTCGGTTTAGCTCAATTACTTTGGTAAAGGCGTAATTTGCACTGTCCTTATGCCCCATTTGATTATATAATTGGCCAATAATGTATAAATAGCGCCCCTTTTCTTTATTTTTCTTTGTGTAATGAGATGCTACTTTTAGATGTTGTACGGCAGTATCAATAACTTTTTCATTGATATAGGCCTGGGCAATCATGGCCCGAGCATCTGCATATTCTTGATCGCTCAAACGCTCAAACTTCAAAAGTTTTTTAAGGTTCTTTATGGCCAATTCATCATTTTCTAATCTAATATTTACTTTTTCCCTCCAAATATGCGCTTCGTTCAACTTATCACTGTAATCATATTTTTTGATTACATAGTTAAAAGCTTCCAGTGCGGGTATGTAACGCTGATCAAAATAACGTGCTTTTCCCAAAAGAAGAAAAGCCTCATCCGTTTGGGGATTACGTTCTTCATCTTTGATGTCCATACTATGCTTTTGAATAGCTTTAGTTGCTTTTTCCTCGGCAATGATAAAATTGGGGTTGTTGTCTTCAGAATCTAATTTGATGTCTTCTGTAACTTCTAACCGTTCTATGGGCAGAACTTCCCAATAATCATCTTTGTAATTTAAATTGAGTTCTTCACGACCTTCTTCAAAAGCAATATTTCCGTTGTACAGGGTGTTGTACTTCGTATTCAGCGCATGCCAGTTACGGTTTATAAATGCGTCTTTTTTGGTTGAACATGCATTTAAAACGATGCCCCCAAGAATTGAAAATATGATAAGTTTATAGTGCGACTTCAAAATTGTATATCTACGTACTTTACTTTAACTAAAAAAGAACGGGATTATTATGCAGTTGGTCGATAAAAAGTTTAAGGTTCGGGGTTTACAAAAGAAACAAAAACGTAGGTTTGATCTGATTACCAATCCTATTTTCTTGTTAAAACGTTTTAACAAACTAAACAAATGTTAGTCTTGGTTTAAAACACCATCTAAAATACATGGCAAAGTAAGTGAAGTTTGTTGGAAGGTGAAACTGGCACTTCTATTTTTTACCGACTAAGCAGTCTGTAATTTCCTAAACCACATCTAAAACTATAGTTTTTCAACCATTTAAATAAAATAAACCACCAATTAACGACTACACTTCTTTGTAAATCGAAAAACAAAAAAGGGAGAAAAGACCGGACAGTCTGTTTTGCGTTGTGGTATTAGGAAGCTGAAATATTCTCCTGAAACTCCTCTTCGCCACTAAAAAACAGTTCTAATTCCTTTAAAGTAGCTTCCGAAGTTTCAATATCCTTTACAATTTCACCCTTATTTAAAACTACTATACGTTCACATACTTCCGTTACATGAATAAGGTCATGACTGGAGACCAAAACTGTAACCTCTTTTTTGGCAGCTAAATCCTTTATAATACTCTTTAGACGTATCTGAGTAGTTGGGTCCAAATTAGCAAAAGGCTCATCTAAAATAACCACTTCTGGATTACCGATAAATGAAGCTACGATACCTACCTTCTTCTGGTTACCTTTTGAAAGGTCTCTCAAATATTTCCTTTGATTAAGAATCTCACCATGAAAAAAGTCCTCAAAATTATTGAGCAATGCATCAACATCTGCTTTGTTCTGATTACGTAACTCCCCAATGAAATAGAAATATTCCTCAGGAGTAAGGTATCCGATTAAAAAGGTTTCATCAATAAAAGAAGAAGTATGCTTTTTCCAAACTTCGCTTTGGTCTACTTGTATCTGATTATTGATAATTTTGCCCGTGGTTGGCTGAATCAAATCTAACAGAAGGCTAAAAAAGGTAGTCTTACCTGCTCCGTTATTGCCTACAAGACCAAAACTTTGTCCTTTTGGTATATCCAGATGTTCTATATCCAATACGGTTATACCAACGTATTTTTTTTTAAGGTTCTCTACTATTATCATAACTAATACTTCTATTATTATTTCTATTTCAGGCCACTAGCTATTCTGCTCTTTAAAACCAGCGATCATTCCATACTTTTTCTTGCGATATATCCTTGTAATACTGTCTAGAATCTTATTTCTAAATACAAATCCAACCACTCCTAGAACCGATAATACAATTAGTGCGGCTTCAAAAGAGACAAAAAAAGCAAAAAGGCCATAAATGATCATAGGCAACCCAAATAAAGGAATACCAACCACAAACTGGGTTGCACTTATACCTTGCATATTTCCCATAGCACTCTTATTAAGATCGATACGTTTTTTATTCTTTGAGCCGAAAAAAAGAATTACCGGAACGTTTACTCCAAGATTGTATAAAGCACAACTAAAATTTATAGCCAGAGCATCCCATCCAAAATAGACATAGGGAATGGAAAGCAAAAACATGAAGACAATACTAACATAAATTAACATTGCTTTAGATTCCAGATACTTTCTGAGCGGAATGTTCTGAGACATCATCATACTATAATACGAACTATCCCAAGCGGGAATGAACTGTCCAAAATTCATCAAAAAAACACCGGTCATAAAAATCCCTACAAAAACCAGCATTCCAGAGCCCATGCCCATGTCTTCCATACCGTAGAACAACAATCCGTAGAAAACAAAAGCCAACGACATGAAAACCTGTGTCTTTGTTCTCTTGTTCCGCCAAATTAGTTTCAAATCCAATTGTAAAAATGGAGCAATAGCACCAAAACGTTTGGTCCATGATAAGTCCGATGCATTTGCCTGAGCGGTTTTTTTCTGCAGCGAAGCATCTAGAAAAAGTCGGTTTCTTATAAAAGAATAGTTTAAATAATAAAACAGTCCTGCCGTGACCAAGGGGATAATAGCAAACAATGGATTATCATAAAACGCATAAAATAATTTGCCGGCATACTCTTTTACAGGTAGAATTTTAAAATATTCCAATCCATAAACAGCGAGTAACAAAAAGCCAATTCCAACTAAAGTTCTTTCGCTTTTGTTTATTATAAAATTAATATAATTTATAGTAAGAACTATGCCAATAATTGCCATTAACCAAAATACGACATGCATTGCAGCATACCCTTCTATCAATAAAACTATCCCAAAAGGCAAGAAGAAAAATAATGACGAAAAATTATAAAACGAAACCGATGAACGCCCTAAAATATAGTGGGCTATACTACTTTTTTTAATTGGGAGTAGTAAAAACGGTTTAATGTCCATAACGGGTAGTTTTTGTAAAAAATACCTAAAGAGCAATTCTCCCAACACCCAGTACATTAAATACTGACTTAAAATAACTAATGGGTCTGAATTTGGTATAGCCCTCTCCAAAAGAAAGAACACGGTTGACCCCATAAAGGCCATCATTCCTATAAAGTATAGTGCAAAAAAGCCCATTACTATCTTAATCCCAAGGCTTTTGCCCATGGATGAAGAACGAAAGAAAGATTTCCACTGCAGCTTTAGAAAACTTTTAAACATAAGAAATATATTACTTGTGCGGTAAGTTAGTGTTTCCCAAGGTAAGATTTGTTACAAAAAAAGGAAGATTTAATTTTCAAAATGACTTGTAACCTAAGTTTTTTCAGTTAAAATATAAATATGGTCTGCTGCTATACTATTAAGTTTATAGCCAAGAAAAAGCACCCTAGATTAAAAATAGAATTTAAGTTCCTTTTTTTATCATTTCCGTTCCGTATGGCTATATCAATGCTTATTTTTGCTGGTACATTAGACCAAAAAATAATAAAATGGTGCATTTTCATAAATTGACCGTAAAACACATCAAACCGCTCACTCCTAGTTCGGTTGCTATTACCTTTACGATACCGAAAGACCTTATACAAACTTTTGATTTTGTTCCTGGGCAATACATTACCATTAAAATGGAGCTTAAAGGAAAAGAAATCAGAAGAGCTTACTCAATTTGTTCTTCCCCAAAGAGTGATTGCTTTACCATTGGCGTAAAAAAAGTTGATAAAGGCGGGTTTTCAGACTACGCACATACCAAACTCAAAACCGGTGATGTACTTGAAGTCATGCCTCCAGAAGGTAGATTTACGTTTAAACCTACTGGAAAAGTTAAGAACATAGCGGCTTTCGCTGCTGGTAGCGGTATTACACCCATTCTGAGCATTGCTAAGGCAGTACTAGCGGATAATCCAAATAATAAATTCGTTCTTGTTTATGGAAACAAGTCTCAAAAGGAAACGATGTTCTATACGGATTTGGCAAAATTGGAATTGGATTACGCAGGCCGTTTCAGTGCATATTTCATAAATAGCCAGACCAAAGAAGATGATTCTCTTTTTGGCCGTATTGATGTTTCCACGGTTAACTATGCCATAAAGAACAAACATAAAGATGTAGATTTTGATGGGTATTACCTTTGTGGACCGGAAGCTATGATTCATTTAGTTTCCGATACGCTACAGGAGAACAACATACCAAAAGACAAAATTCATTTTGAGCTTTTTACCACCACAGAGATTTTGGATGAACTACCTGAACAAGCCGATGGTAAAACGGAAGTTACTGTTATAGTTGATGACGAAGAGTTTACTTTAACTATGGACAAGAAAGAAATTGTTCTAGATGCCGTACTAAAACAGAATATTGATGCTCCTTACTCTTGCCAAGGTGGGGTTTGCAGTAGTTGCATTGCTAAAGTAACGGAAGGGAAAGCCGAAATGGTAAAAAATCAGATTCTTACGGATGGTGAAATTGCAGATGGTTTAATACTTACTTGTCAAGCACACCCAACAACACCTACTTTAAAAGTAGATTACGATGATGTTTAAAACATCCATTTAAAAATAAAGAAAGCCACGATTGTAAATTACAGTTGTGGCTTTTTTAGTAGCTCTTCTAATTTTCGTGATGTATTTTCATAGCCAACCAGGTATGCTTTTTCAATACCTTTTCGGTCTAGAACACCAATATTTTCCAGCTCTTTAAATTCCATAAGCAAATCACACGCTTCCAATTTTGTGCGATTTATGGCGTAAATCATTAGTCCCGTTACTCTTCCCGTTAGCTGCAACGAATTTTTGAGCGCATTTTTATTGAGTTCCCCAACAACGGATACATTGCTCCCAATAATATACTCCGCTTTGCCCACAACGGGTTCTAAGGGGAAATTATTCATTATACCCCCATCAGCATATAAATGCCCTTCCAACTCAACAGGGCTGAATACAGGAGGCAATGCAGCAGAAGCCAACAAAGGGCGAATAAGCTCTCCTTGCGAAAAATATTTAAGATCTCCCTTCTGTAGATTGGTGGCTACAATATGTAATTTTTTATGAAGTGCTTCAAAACTATTATCGGGAAAATATGCCCTAAAGACATCAAAATACCTATCGGTATCAATAAAACCAGGTTTTACAATGGTCAAGAAATTATACTTGAATAAGGGTGTTTCCTTAAAAAAAGCCATCATATCCACCACAGAGTTTCCGTTTGCATATAACGCGCCTACCAGTGCGCCCACACTACTACCGCCAATCACATCTGCGGAAAGACCAAACTCATTCATAGCTTGTATAACGCCTATATGCGCCATACCGCGAACCCCACCGCCAGAGAGCACGAGGCCTATAGATTTTGTTTGGATATCACTCATTGTAGATTATCTGAAACTTGATTGCGAAGGTATTTATTTCAAAAGACTATCCATCAATTTTTTATGATAGTCTAACACCACATCATAACAGTACTTTACTGGAAAACCCTCTTTCTTGTCGCACAGCAAATAGGGTTTGAACACCTGCTTGTCATTCTCTTTGACCGTATCGTCTTCATAAATTTCTAGTCGAGCATTTAGCTCTTCAGAAATAATATCTTCCGGTGAAATAATATAATGACTGGCCAACACATCAAACGGATTGAACCCATCAGCTCCTTGGTCCACCCATTGCTGTAACCATGCGCGGGAAGCCTGGGCCAACCATTGATTGCCTTTATCGCTATCCGCCAAAGCATCTAAATCCTCTGCTTTAATCCAAACCTTATTAGATATTTCAAACGGACAAAGCGTAACGGGAACCCTATTTTCGAACATCAACCGAAAAGCATCATTATCCAAATCAAAATTAAGATCTTGGGCGTGATTGCCCTGATTTCCAATCTTAAAATAGTCTTTGGGCGTTCTACGACCGGCAACCAAAACCACTTCTAGAATCTGACTTTTTAGTTCTGGGTATTTTAGAAGCAAAAGACCAACGTTGGTTGCGGGACCAATAGCCATAATTATCATAGGCTGTTTACGGAGCGCTTCCGCCAAGGCATCAACAGCTTCGTTACTTTCTACCGCTTTGAGGTTTATAGCTTCGCCAGCTCCTTTATAAACAGGAATTTCGCCAAGAGCAAACTCAGTACTCATTTTTTGGCTCAGCGGATATGAATTTTCAATAACCGTGTTACCAAAAACCGCACTGATGCCACAAACTTCAATAGTATCAGCTTTTATCAGTTGCAAAACGGCATACCCATCATCAACATCACAATAACCTTCTCGCTTCTCCCTTGTCATACCCACAGAAAGGTCTGTGTCTATCCATACTTTTTTTTTCGTCATTCTAACTGAATTATATTTTTTCTCCTATATCAATCCGCCCCAAAAATCGATTTCATTTTGAACTCCTGTTTCCGGATCTTGAATAAAATCTTTCTTGTCTTCATACACCTTTAAAATTCCATCGTGCATAAAACCGATTTGGTCCCCCATTAATACAGCTTCTTTTAAATCATGGGTTACAAAGAGTGAGGTGATTTTATATTCTGCAGTTAACTTCTTAAACAGTTCTTGCATACGTTGCCGGGTTCCGGTATCCAAACTACCAAAAGGCTCATCTAACAACAAAAGTGAAGGGTTAGTGCTGATCGCTCGGCCAAATGAAACTCGTTGCCGCTGCCCTCCAGAAAGCTCTGTAGGCATTTTATCCGCTTGGCCTTCTAGTTCTAAGCTTTGAAGCATGTGGTTAACCTCCTCCTTTATTAAACCTTCCGGTATTTTTTTTAATCGCAGTCCGAAAGCTATATTCTCAAAAGCGTTCAAATGGGGAAACAGTAAATCTTCTTGATATAAATATACTATGTTTCGCTTCTCAGGTTTGGTTTCTGTAATGTCCTCTCCGTTCAACAAAATTTTGCCTGAATCTGATGCTACAAGTCCACCAATGGTCTTCAGCATCGTAGTTTTACCACAACCAGACTTTCCTAAAATGCTTAATGTTTGCTTGCTTTCCAGAGAGAAATTAAGATCCTTAACCACCTTTTCTTCTCCAAAACTTTTAACGATATGTTGTACTTCAAGAAACATCAGACCAATTTTTTAAATACATAACGCTTGTTAAAATACAATAAAACTACGGGTGGAAAAATCAATAAGCAACAGCTTAACGCTCCATAATAATAGTTGGCTTCTTTTATAAACAAGAATACCTTTATTGTAAGTGTTTGTACTTTTCCAATACCTATAATAGAGGTCAGCCCATATTCGAACCAAGAAATAAGAAACGTTTGAAAAAAGCAGATTAGGATTAGCCCTTTTGCCAGAGGTAATAACACTTTGGTATAGGTCTGCCATTTATTTCCGCCTAAAGTGGCCACTAGGTCTTCATAGCTTTTTACCTTTGCGTTCCAAAAACTACTAAAAAAGAGAAGGGCATACGGGAAGGCGATAATAAATTGGGCCACCACAACACCGGTCATATTTCCAAACAATCCCATTTTCAAAAAGAAGAAACTTAGACAGGCCGCAAAAACTACGGGTGCCAGTATGTATGGAAAATAGGCCAATAGTGTTAATATCCTTTTTTTAGGGTGATAAAACACCGCTTTACTAATCAAAAATCCGGATGCCGTAGAAAATACAGCTACGGAAAGTGATATTAATAGAGACGAAAAAAAACTTTCTAAAAGCCCCGTTTCAGAACCAAAAACAGTAACCCAATTCTTAAAACCCAAGTAAGATGGCCAAACCTCGGGAAAACGCCATTCAGAAGCCAATGATAAAAACACGAGGTAGATGAACGGAAACAGTATCAACAGCACCGCTAAACTCAAAACAAAGGATTTCCAGTTAATTCGCATAGGCTGATTTTCTTTTGGGCAGAAACAGTACAATGGCAGCTGCAGAAACAATTAAAGTATATAAAACAGCTACCACATATCCTTCTGAAATTTTATCTAAATCGTATTGTTTAATTTCCTGAATAATAAGTACGGAAAGCATTTGAGGCGATTCTTGACCTAAAATTAACGGCACTTCATAAGCTCCTAAAAGGAAAATAAAGTAGAGCACGATAAGGACCCAGGTCTTTTTAATCAAAATAGGTAAAAACACACGTAGTGCAATCTGATTGGGATTTGCACCAAGGGACTGTGCCAATACAGAAAGTTCTTCTACCCTTTCATTTTTGTAAACGTTCAAGAAAAGTAAAACGAAAAAGGGCATAACCATAGTTACAAACGATAGGAGAATCCCAAAAGCCAGCCCGTCATTTACCAAATCCGGAAACTCCGAAGCTTTGGTTATCAACCCAAATTTGTGACTGATACGGGCAAAAAAGCCTCCTTTAGAAAAAAGTTGCAACGTGAAAAAACCAGTTACAACACCCGGTATCGCTAATGGTAGATAAATTATAAAAGACAAGAATCGCTTTTCAAGCTGTTTTTTAAATTTCAAGGTAATCCATAGTGCTCCACCTACTGAAATAGTTACGGCAGTGAGCGCTATTATAAAACTGTACAAAAATGATTTAAAAAAAATACCCGATGCCAAAACGGACTCCCAAAATTGTAGCGTAAAGCCATTATTAGCAACTCCAATGACACCAAAACTATAAAGCAGTGCATAAATGAATGCTGCTGCAAAAGGCACTACACCAATCAGCACAAATAATAGAATACTTACGTTTGATTTCTTAATTTTCAATTACTTTTTTCCTAAAATCTTCATATAATCGAATCATATATTCAGGGGCCGGTTCCGCAATAGCATTTACTTCTAATTGCTTTAAAGTAGGGCCATATTGCCTTTTTCTAGCATCCAGGAATTTTTCTTTCCACTCCGGTTCTAATTTCTCCATGGACAAAACCGTGTTAGAATCCATGCCGTTAGCATCTGCTTTCTTTAACTGGGCTTCGGGAGAAAGCAGAAAATTAATGACCTGCATCGCTCCTGCTTTTTGAGGTGCATTGTGTAAGATACCTAGGTAATTAGAATTTCTAATGGTTCCGTTTTCCCAAGCATACCCTTTGGTTGATTTAGGATAAAGACCGGTTAGTACTTTGTCTTCAATACCTCCTTCGCTAAAACCATATGCTATGAGTAATTCTCCATTGGCATATAACTGATTCATTTTGGATTGTTCTTTGGGAAATGTACTTCCTTCCTTCCAAAAATACTGTTTGTTATTATTAATGAAATCCCATAACTTTTCCGATAACTGATTGTACTTATCTTCATCAAATGAACCATTCAATGCATTGGGGCCCCCACCTAACTCTGCCATAAAACTTTTTAAGAGTGTCATTCCCGTAAAGTCATTGGATATGGTAAATGTTCCTGGATGCTCCCTAATGAACTTTTCCAACTCAGGAATGCTTTTAGGTGGACTTGGCAACTTCTCCGAATCGTATACGATTGCAAATTGATTTATGCTCCATGGGGCTTCCATGCCATTTACAGCTTGCTGAAAATCCGTACTGATAAAGGAATCTTCAAAGTTGATGAAAGATGCATTTGGAAGCAATCCTACAAACGGACCCCATAGCCCTTCTATCTTTCTCAATTGAAAAAATGTCTCTCCATTAATCCAAACCATATCCACTTGTCCTTGTTCGATATCGGCCTGTTTTTCTCCCATAACCAATTGCACAATCTCAGGTCCTTGACCTCCGCTAATTTGTAAGTCGATGTTGAATTTCTTCTTAACACTTGGCACCACATAATTATTGATGTAGTCATTAATAGCCGTACTACCCTGCCACATCATAAAATTAACTATAGTACCCTCGGCATTATCTTGAATCTCTTCCCATGATGCGCTTTTAAGTTTCTCATTATCCTGCGTTGTTTTTTCCCCACAAGAGAGCACTGAAACACCTATTAAAATACCAAATAGTATATGATTAACTCTTCTCATTAAAATTACCTCTGTTTATTTATAAATCACTTAGTCGCTTAATGGGTGAATCCTTTTAAAAATGTTCAACTTATTTTTAAGCTAGTCTTTTTCCCACCAACCTTTACTGTTAATATTATCCCCTCCAATGCTTTCTGCGGCAGCTTTATAATTTGCACTATTAGTAGCTTGCTCAGATTCCGGATACAAATACCGAACGGGATATTTATTGTTGTTCAAATTATCCGGCCCTGGTTTTAATTTAGGAACACCCGTTCTACGCACATTAAACCAAGCTTCATGTCCATTAGAAATTAAACTAAACCATTTTTGTGTCAAAATCTTGTTTAGATTATCCGCACCATTAAGTAAAACTGACTCCTGGGTTAAATATCCGGCAGGTACCTCAACCCCATAATATTCAAAACTAGCTGTTACTGCGGCTTCGTAATAGGCTTGAACATCTCCCGAAATATAACCCCGTTCCGCCGCTTCTGCTAAAGCGAACTGCACTTCTGAATATTGCATAAATTGCGCATCTACTCCATCAGGAACATCCCTAAAAATAGCACCGAACAAAGAAACGTCATTTAAATCTATTCCCTTTTCTGCAATAGTTTCTCGATCTTGACCATTGACCAATCCCTTGAATTCAGGATTTCCTGTATTAATGCTTACCTGGGTTGGTTTGTACAAAACCTCAACCCTGGGGTCGTTCCACAAAGTTAAAACCGAATCAACGGTTGCCGTCATACGATGTTCTTGATACAACCCTAAAGCCGCCAAAGTCATGGGGTACTGATTGGGTGCAGAAGTCAAATATGGTAAAACCGCGTTATCCGCATTAGACCGCATCAACTTGCCTGAAGATGCCAAAGTTTGAATTTCCGAATAATCTGTCAATCGTTTACTGATTCGCATGAGGTATCGCAACCTTAGTGAGTTGGCAAAACGCATCCATTTATCCAAATCCCCATTGAACATAACATCGCCATTAATAGTTGCACTGGAATTTTCTAAAGTCGTTGCTGCACGTTCCAGAACTACCAAGATGCCCGTTTCTGGATCTGTATAAATACTTTCTTGAGTATCGTAAGCGGGAGTAAACTGACCTTCCAAGGCATTAACGGCATCGGTATAGGGAACATCTCCCCACATATCCGTTAATTGTGAGAACAAGAAACTCTGCATGATATCCCCAATGGCATTATAAGACTCATTAGAGCCTTGTAGCTCTCGCATAGACTTGATATCACTCAACAACTGAAAAATAGTGTTCCAGTATTCGCTATTCGTTCCCATTTCATAACGATCAATACGCTCAAATTCTACACTTGCAGCAAATTGCTGAATGTAATTGGCCAAACGAAAGCCTTGATTATAGGCGTTTTGGTTAGCTTCCACCGAAATAACATTAGCAAGCAAAAACTGCGGATCAACCGATTCCGGAGCGTTCGGGTTTTCGTTCAGTTCCTCAAACTCATCTGTGCAACCGCCAAGAAGCAAGACAAAACTGAATAGACCTAATATATATAGTTTGTTCATCGTATTATTTTTTTGTTTTTCTTTCATAATTCCTCCTCTTAAAAATCCGTTTTAACACTGAAGCCAAAACTTCGAGTGGATGGATATGAAAAGTCTTCTACACCATAAACAATTTGTTGTTCCTGCAGCGCATTGAGTTCGGGGTCAAAATGTGGATTCTCTGTAAATAACAATAAATTGCTACCCACTAAGCCTAATTTAATATTCTGAAAGCCGATGGATTTTGACACTTTTCCTGGTAGATTATAATACAGACCCAACTGACGTAATTTTACATAAGACGCACTATAAAGCGCGCTGTCTTCATTACCGCGATCAAAAAAGTTGTTATAAAATTGACTTGCAGGCACCGATGTAGTATTTGGTACGTATTCCGGGCTTTCTGCAGTTCCTACATTTACGACCCCATCGCCAACGACACCATCTTCCCGACCCACTAAAGTTTCTTGCAAAACACCCGAAGTACTACCCAATGCTTTTATTCTGGAAACGATCGTGCCTCCTTTTCTCCAATCGAAAAGTATGGTCATATCTATATTTTTATAGGAAAACTTGTTATTGAAGCCTACCGTAAAATCAGGATTATAATTTCCTAAAAGCCTAAGATTACCATCTTGTATGGGCAAGCCATTATCGCCATAAACAGTTTTTCCATCTACCTCAAGGAACCCAGTACCATACATGTCACCTACACGACCGTTCTCACGAGCAATATAGAAAACGGTGTTAGAACCGCCACCACCGGAGAAAATATCTGCTGTGCCAGTCACAAACTGGTCTACGCCTTCAGGTAACTTAGTAACTTCACTTCTATAGGTTGAATAATTGACCGATGACTGCCAATTAAAATCTTCTGAACGAATAATTTCTGCACTTACCAAAGCTTCAAATCCTCTGGTTCTAACTTCGCCTCCATTTACATTAAAGTTCGAAAAACCACTGGTCTGCGAAATAGGTCTGGAAATAATCTGGTCAATACTCGTATTCTGATACCCTGCTAAATCCAATTGAAACCTTCCATCTAAAAACCAGGCTTCTAAACCAGCCTCTAATGCATTTAGACGTTCAGGTCTTAGATTGGCATTCTTCAACACGGTTTCATTGGTGACCCGAAAACTAGACCCATAATTTTGGTTGAAAACAAAGTTCTGAACGTTTTGATACGGGTCCGTATCGTTACCCACACTAGCCGCACTAAACCTAAGGTTCAAATAAGAGATGGCGTCCGGCAAAGTAAACATGTTACTCACCACATAACTAAGTCCCGCTGAATAGTATCCGAAAGAATTATTATCGCTTGGTAACGTACTACTCCAATCATTTCTATAAGTGACGTCAAAATACAGTGAATTTTTATAGGAGAGATTCCCACTTGCATATACGCTATTAATGCGTTTATTGAATTTCTGACTATCACCCACAAGTGGTGTTCTTGAGTTTGCCAAGGTATAAATGCCAGGAATAGCCAATTGAGAGGCTTCCGAAAATTTATATTGAATGTCTTGGTCAAAACGGTTTGCTCCTCCTGATACATTATATTTCCAATCGTCATTAATCTTATCTGAATAAGAAAGAAGCACATCTGTATTCAACTCGCGAAAACGAACATCATCTTCACGATAGGTTCCTAACGGATTTTGATTGGTACTCACCGCACGACGGAATTCCCTTTTATCATCATACGTATCAATACCAGCACGAACACTAAGACTTAGCTTATCCGTAATATCGTAGGTAGCAGATGCGTTTCCTAAAATTCGGTTTTTATTAAAGCTGTTTGTGTTTTCATAGACCGTTAAATAGGGGTTGGTCAACCATAAATAGTTAAAATCATAATGCTGGATGCCTTCTTGGCCTGCCTGCCAATAGTTCCGTAGCGACTCTACATTGGTATTTCTACCCGTCCAGTTAAATCCGTACAGCGGATTTTCATAGCCATAACCCAAATTAGGTCTATTACCACTTCGGGTATTGATATAGTTTACAAAGGCCTTAAATTCTAGTTTTTCATGCACATTTTGATCTACACTAACGGCGAGACCATTTCTTTTTAAATCCGTATTCGGCACAATTCCGTCATTTTTTAGGTTACTATACGATAACCGCGCGCTTCCCTTTTCTCCGCCCGTACTAATGGAAATGTTATTTTGATATGTTACCCCTGTTTCAAAGAAATTACGAACGTTGTCCGGTCTTGACACCCACGGTGTAGGGGTTATCTCCGTAAACGAACCATCTGGACGGGTTCTGGAAATCACATCTCCTGCCCTTACAGGATTACCGTTGATATCTGTGGAAGGACTATCGAACTGAGCAATGAGCTGACCTTGGTCTAAACGTGGGCCATAACTGCTGATACCTCCATCGTTGAGACCTGCTCCAATTCCATTTTGAAAGGCATATTCCCCATTGGAACCTCCGCCATGCTCGTTTTGATAATCGGGCAAGGTCAATAGGCTTTCCACCGTCAAAGTGCTATTGATGCTTATACCCAATCCCTTTTTCTTTCGGCCTCTTTTAGTAGTAATGACTACAACTCCGTTTGCGGCACGTGCTCCGTACAAGGCTGCAGAACCAGCGCCCTTTAAAATGGAGATTGATGCAATATCATCTGGACTAATATCTGCACCGCCATTACCGAAATCCACTTCTTGGAGTGCTCCGTCATTTACCAGGTTACTAGTAATCTGCTCATTACTGATAGGCACACCATCAACAACAAACAAGGGTTGGTTGCTACCGCCCAAAGAGTTTTCTCCCCGAATTACAATTCGCGAAGAAGAACCAACACCAGAAGAGCCATTTGTAATCTGAACACCCGCCACACGACCTGCAAGACTGTTTACCATGTTCGTTAACGGTACTTCTGTTAACTGTTCCGCTTTTACTGTTGTAACTGCAGAAACCAAAGATTGTTTCTCGCGCTCAATACCCAGCGCCGTCACTACGATTTCGTCTAATTGTTCTGAAGAGAGTTCTAGTGTTATGACCTCTGGTAAGGTTCCATTAACCGTTTCAATGTCCTTGGTTACATATCCTATGGATGCAATACTGACAGTAAAAAAAGTTGCTTCCGTTTCTAAGCTAAAGAAACCCAATTCATCTGAAATCACATAATTATTGGTTCCTACCTCGTTTACCGTAGCGTAGGGCACAGGATTATTATCTGTATCTACTAATTTTGCAGTGTAGGTGTTGGACTGGCCATACGCCATTACCACGCATAGCTGCATAAGCGCTATTATAGCTGTTTTCATTAAATTTCAATAAGGGTTGTTATTTGTTTTACGAAAAAGGGCAAGCACTAACCTGCTACCTTATCTAACCTTTTCAGGTTTAAACTAAGCTGCAATGAAGAACGCAGGAGGACCTCTTAATTGAGAAGAAAATGAAAATTCGTTTGAATAAGAAAGTGATTTTAAGTGATAAGTACGATTTGTATTGGCCGATAAATGGTTTAGAATGAACTCAACTAAAACAACGTCATCAGAAGAATACAAAAATTGATGCAGCGCATGAGCGGTATCAATATCCGATAGCTCATTAAAATAATGTGTCTTTGCTTTCTTCCAGTAAACCCCGTTTACCAAAGTGCGGAACAGCGTAGACTGCAACCATGGGAGTGCTTTAAATTCATTTGCGTTAAAAAAATTTTTACGCATCCCTAACAGATAGATTCCTCCATCTGTTGAAGGACCAACCACCATATCGTCCTGTTGAATCCGCTCAACGGATTGTTGCAGTACTTCAGAAGTTAAATCCGGTGTGTCATTACCAATAGAAATCACTTTGGTGTAGCCTAAATCAAAAACTTCCTGAAATGCATTGGCGTAACGCTCCCCAAATGTTTTTCCCTTTTGAAGATTCTCGTCTATTACCACAACATCGGCATAGGTTGAGGATGCAATTTTATGGGTTCTATTTATAAGAATGTCAAAGAAACCCTTGGATGCATTTTTATTGCGTTTACCAAAAAGCGACTTACGTTCTGCTTCCAGCTGTGCCGAAAGCGAGAATATTAAAATCGCGGTATCCTTGTTTTTTTGCCCCATTTATAAATTTAGGTCGTAATTGTTTTTGAACCTTACTTCTTTTTTGGGTGCAAGATACTAAAGAAGTTATATTCAGTTCATCGGCTTATAAATAATTTCTTACACACAAATAATACGCCTACAAAGGTTTATTCGGATAGAGAACATTGCCAATGACTGTTTTACAACGAATTGTCAATCGATTATCTACATCTATTTACCGACTACGTGGTTTGTTGGTTACTCGTTGAATGACCGTATATTCATCCATTTTGTCCTTTTAACGAAAAAAATGGTCGGATAACCCCTTATTTGGAACATAGCATGGACCGCAGCGGTTCTTTGTATGAGACCCAACGGTCTGTTTAACCCAAATTTTAAAATTATGACCAAGAGCTTAAAACGCATGGCAACCATGCAAAGAATGCAAGTAACAGGACTAGAGCTTTTTTATAAGAACGGATATTATAATACTAGTATTGATGATATATTAAAAGAGTTATCCTTATCTAAAGGAGCCTTCTATTATCATTTTGAATCTAAGGAGGACTTCTTTATTCAAATTATAGAAAACTTGTTGGTGCGTAAAATGTATAGTCAGCTTATCGAGCCTATTGAAGGTCATGACAATACATTAGATCTGATTACTCAATGTTTTGAAGAGGCTTTAGAGACAGCTGTTCATAATGAGTTTGATTTTGGCTTCGTACTTAGTAACTTCATTAACGAGTTTAATGGTAAGAACGAGACAATAATGAAGCATCTTAACGATATTCTTCGCATTTGGGAAGTGAATTTAGTATCTGCAGTACAACGCGGTAAATTTAACGGTCATATTGATAGACATATAGATAGCGAAGGTGTTGCCGTATATCTTATGAGCTCTTACATAGGAGTGCGAACTTTAATGGTTGAAACCGCACCAAGTGCACGTAAATATCGTTTTATGTCTCAACTGCGTCAATACTTTAAATCCTTGGAACCTAAAAGAGAAACGGTATAATGTAGCCCTAAGAGCTGTGAAGCACGCTTTCAATTTTAGCTATTACCTGTTCCGGTAGAATAGTATTCATTGCCAGCTCATAACCCTTGGGCATTTTATTACCATAGACCGATGTTGGAATAAGCGGAAATTTATCCCGATCAGCACAAAGGGCGTTATTGATATCTTGACCAAAGGGATAAAATCCGGCATGTGGATGGGTAACTCCCCAAATTGAAACTACGGGAATACCATACATAGCAGCCAAGTGAGCATTGCCACTATCCATAGATAGCATTACATCCAGATTTGAAATGAGCGCCAATTCCTCTTTAAAGGAAAGTTTACCCACCATACTTATACAGCTTTTGAACTTGTCACTGATTTTTTCTAACTTTTTTTCTTGAACGGGCCCACCTCCAAAAAGAAAGATTTTATACTCACCTTTTGTATTAAGCTTTTCAATTACTTCTTCCATTAATTCCAATGGATATGTTTTTCCTTCAAATGCAGCAAAAGGGGCAATGCCAATCCATCTTTTTGAATCTGAACCGATTATTTTCACGGTTTCCTGCGATAATCCTACTTTGGGCAATATTGGATTTTTAGATAAATCGATTGGGAAACCCAAGTTCTGAAAAACATCTACATACCTTTTATGCGTAGATTTTAAAGGCTTGAAAATTCTGGAGGTACTAGACGTCAATGCTTTTTTTTCTGCACGACCTTTGTCTATTTGTACAACGGGAATACCACCAAATTTAAAGTACCTCTTGAGCACCTTACTTCTAAGAACATTATGTAAATCTGCTACAGCATCAATATTTAATTTAAGAAGCTCTTTGTAAAGTCTATACAGACCAAAAACACCCTTGTGCCTTCCTTTAACATCAGCTTCAAAAACACTAACATTGGGTAATGAAGCAAACATAGGACCGAAAAATTTACGTGTAAGCAACGTAATTTTCAGATTAGGATATTGTTTGGTCAAAGCAATAAGTACAGGAACTGTCATTGCGACATCGCCCATAGCGGAAAGCCTGATTACCAATATGTGTTCGGGTTTATTTCTGGCCACGGAGAACAGGATTCATCTCATCGTCATTATACATCTTCATCTGCTTGTATACTTTCATATACTTATCGCCGGATTCTATATCCGCCAATAATTGGTCTATAGCAGTAGAAAGGTCCTTTCGTTGTTCAAGTAATACATTTAGTTTTTGAGTACACTTTTTTATATGCTCAGCAGAAGCATCCGTTCTACTGGCTTCCTCCTGCATATGATATATTTTCAATGCCAAAATAGAAAGTCTATCTATAGCCCATGCAGGACTTTCCGTATTTATAGTTGCATCATCTTTTACCTCTACGGCATTATATTTCTCAAGGAAATAACTGTCAATATATTCTACTAAGTCTGTACGGTCTTGGTTACTTGCATCAATTTTTCGTTTAAGAACTAAAGCATCAGAAGGAACTATGGCCGGATCACGAATAATATCTTCATAATGCCACTGCACGGTGTCTATCCAGTTTTTTCGATAAAGCAAATGAGCAATATCATCTTTAGGATATGGGTTTTCAAAAGATTGATGAACATCATCCTTTATATGATACTTCTGAATACTTTCCTCAAAAATGGTAAATGCGAACTTACTAAACATTCTTTATTGCTTTAGACGCAAAGTTATTCATAATTATTTTATCGCAATACTGGTCATCAATACCAAAAAGGGAATAATAACGGCCGCCATAAGCATAATCTCTCTAATGTTGGCTTTCCTTAATGATTCAATATATTTTGTCATAAAAACTACAGATGGAAAAAAAGTTACCATTATAGGGTAGACATTATCTGCTAATAAAAGTATATTTAGAATTAGCCCGATGATAAAAGAAAGGGCGATGAGGCGCATGGTAATTACCTTACCAAAACCTGATTTTCCTAATTTTAAAAATGCCAATAGCCCTGCTACAAATGTGCCCAAAGCAAATAGAACCAACTTAGTGCTATGTCCCCAATAGGAAAAATAGGAAATGCTGAGTGAAACCGAAAACTTATAATGTTCTGAAAAAAAGTTTGGTGTACCGTATAAAATAAGCACACATTCCGTAATCATCAGCACCGTAAAAATTGCCGCAAGCGGCACGAGCCAGTTTCTAATATTCTTTGGTTCGTAAAAATATATTGCCGCTAAGACTAAAATTAAGAATAGCAATGCCCAGTCATAGAATAGACTAGAAACCAGGACCCAAATAGTAGCATCAAAAATTTTGAACTTAATATTTTTTAAAGATCTAATACTAATTAGTCTCCTAGTGGCAAGAAGTAGAAAAAAACTACAAAAAATGGCATTTGAATCTAGAAGTGTTTCTGGAAATACCACCATTAAAAGCCCATAAAATAGAATAGCAAAAGAGTTAACACCAGTTACTTTGTTCCGTTTCACTATAAAGTTGACAATGAACACACTAAAAAACAACACTGCCTGAATAAAAAATTGCCAGAATATCTGTACAAGAGAATAAATTCTATCGAACATAGAGAAATGCACGAACCAGTAGAAAACAAATAAAAACGAAAGAACTATTATGTAGTTAATTGGCTTTGTCTTGCCAAAAATGATTGATATCATTTGAAAAAATTATCTAAATTTTCACCCGTCGGCATTGTTTTTTATTCGTAAAAAGAGAGGTGTTAATTTGGAAAAAATCTTTCAATCTTCTACCTAAAACCTAACTTTAGTCTTGCCTATAAATTAACGAACTAAATCATAAAAATTAAAATTTAGAAAGTTCCCGGGCTTTTTATACTTTTGCAAGTGTAAATATAGCTAACATGACATCATTTTTTGAAGGAATAGCGGATTTGTTCGTAAACCATTTGTTTTGGCCATTGGATCAGTTACGTTTTATGCATAGCTGGTGGGGTGCCAATTTTATAAACTGGATTCTTGCTGCAATTGGTTTTGTTGCTTTTATCTATTGGATGCTGCAACTTAAACAGTATAGTGACAATGACGAAGAAGATAAATCTATCTCTTCTCACTCTTACCTATAAACCTATTTAAGGTCTTTTAACAAGGTATTGATATAGGATTCTTCTTCTAAAGATCGAATCCTATATCTTTTCTATAGTTCATATTCTCGAACTTGATTTTCTCAATATTCTTATAAGAAGTGGCTAATGCCTCTTTAAAGTCGACTCCAAACGAAGTAACTGCCATTACCCTGCCCCCGCTAGTTACAACTTTACCTTCTTTTAAATTCGTGCCAGCGTGAAACACCAAAGAATCTTCAACGGACTCAAAACCGGTGATTTCCTTACCTTTTTCATATGCTTCAGGATACCCTCCGGAAACCAACATAACTGTAGATGCCGTTCTTGGGTCTAGCTCTAAATCTATACTGTCTAGAGTTCCGTTGGCTACTGCCTCAAAAACTTCAACTAAATCATTCTTTATTCTAGGTATAACCACTTCCGTCTCCGGATCACCCATACGTACGTTGTACTCAATAACTTTAGGTTCATCGCCAACCTTTATAAGACCGATAAAGATAAAGCCCTTATAAGGTAGGTTATCCTTTTTAAGCCCCTCTACGGTAGGTTTGACAATTTGCTGGTGTATTTTATCCATTAAAACCTCGTCAGCAAAAGGAACCGGTGAAATAGCACCCATACCGCCAGTATTCAACCCAGCGTCACCTTCACCTATACGTTTGTAATCTTTTGCGGTTGGTAAAACCTTATAACCACTACCGTCTGTCAATACAAAAACACTTAATTCAATACCAGCTAAAAACTCCTCAATAACAACGGTAGCACTGGCATCACCAAACTTAGCGTCTACCAACATGGTTTTCAACTCTTCTTTGGCTTGATTTATATCATCTAAAATAACAACCCCTTTCCCCGCTGCCAGTCCGTCTGCCTTTAAGACATAGGGAGGTTGTAACGTTTCAAGAAAAGCGAAGCCTTTTTGAAGTGTATCTGCAGTAAAACTTTTATAAGCTGCAGTAGGAATGTTATGCCTAATCATGAACTCCTTGGCAAATTCCTTACTGCCTTCTAGTTCCGCACCGGCTTTTTGAGGTCCAATTACTGGAATGTTCTTTAATTCCGCATCACTTAAAAAGTAATCATGAACTCCGTTTACCAACGGGTCTTCTGGGCCAACTACAACAATATTAACCTCATTCTCAAGAACGGCTTTCTTTATGCTTTCAAAATCATTTACACCAATTGGTATATTTTTTGCGATTATTGCAGTACCTGCATTTCCAGGTGCTACATATAGGTTGGTAAGTTTTGAGCTTTGTTTAAGCTTCCAGGCTAAAGTATGCTCGCGACCGCCAGCACCTAAAATAAGAATATTCATGTTCTAAGGTTTGCGCAAAAATACGTTTTGGAGGGGAATTTAAGGCACCTGTGGATATAATATTAAGAGAAAAATTAATCTATAACCAATAGCCAATGAAACTGAAAATAAAAATGTTGGATAATATATAATAAACCGTCCTAGCCTATTCTTTAGTAACACCTTCCTTATCTTCGGATTTTATACGTTCTTTTTTCCTTTTAGCAAGATTGGACTCTTCTACCTTAGATTTTATTCGATCAACTTTTCTTTTAAGCAGTATTTTTTGTTTTAGAGTAGCAAAACTATAGTTGTATTTGAAAAATATATAGCCCAAAGCGATGACAACTGACACTAACATGATTACCATTCCCAAGTTTTTGGCCGTACTCCCTAGAACAATGAACAGCATTACGAAAAGTAAATTGAAACAACCAATAATAAAACTTGCCTGTTTATGTGTAAGTCCCCAATAATCAATTAATACATGATGTGTATGATTACGGTCAGGCGAAAATGGTCCTTTCTTATTAGCGATACGAATTGTAAATACTCTTGCCGTATCAAAAAGTGGTACTATTAAAATACTAATAGCAATTAACGGAGCGTTTTCAAGAAGAAACGGAAGTTCTGTATATGCGGTTGGTCTTAGTGCCAAAAATTTTAGGGTGAGTATACTGATAATCAACCCAACGATTAAGGAACCAGTATCTCCCATAAAAATCTTTTTATCGGAAGATAGATTGAAACCCAAGAATGCCATGAGACTTGCATTCATGGTTATGCTTATTAAAGCGAAAAAATACTCCCCCGTCATGTAGAAGATCGTTGTATATATTACCATTATAACTATACCCACTACGGATGCCAGTCCATCTATACCATCTATTAGATTATATGAGTTAATAATCGTTAACATCATAAACCCAGCAATAATAAGATACAGGTAGTACGGTATTTCGTTTATATTCAAAAATCCATTTAGAGAATGGATGGTAAAGCTTGGGTTTATTAGAATGAAAATTATTGCGAAAACCTGTGCCAAAAGCTTGGCCCCAGGAGAGATTACGACCAAATCATCTTTCAACCCAATTATAAAAAGTACTGTTAAAGCCGGTATCATATACATGGCTTCGTCAAATAAATCTCGGTCTCTTATAAAGAAAAGAGCCAGTATAAGTACATAAAAAAAAGAAACGCCTCCCAAAGTTGGTGTTCTTAAAGAATGGGAACTTCGTTGATTGGGATCATCCATCAGCCGCTTGTGCTCTACTACCTTTATAATTTTTGGAATAGTTAAATAGGTAAGGAGAAATGCTCCTATAAATAATGATATGGCGGTTTCTAAGAAAAACAAGAGTTTATATTTTAGTCAAAAATAGTAAAAGTAAACACTTCATTTACATTAAGGGCGTAGTATCTAACCAAAGGCTCGTACTCTTAAAAAACACAACCTCTAGCCAGAGAACTCATCAAAAACCCTAATATAATCTCTCGCTAACTTGGTGTAGGTAAGATTTTCAACTACGAACTCCCGACCATTAATGCCCAATTGCAATCTATCAGAGATTTGCATTCTTTTAAATTCTTCTATTTTTATCTTAATATCCCTAGCATCCTCAGCTTCTGAAATTAATCCGCAATTTGCTTCCTCTATAATGTTTCCTGGAATGTTACAGGACATTAAAATGGGTGTTTTCGAGTACATATACTCAAATAGTTTATTCGCTGATACCCCATACCTATAAAGTTCCAAATCTCTCCAGCTTAAATACAGTAAATCACACTGTTGGTAGAATGACATTAGGTATTCCCGTTTTACCGAGTCTAAGAACAATATATTAGCATTACTTTTGGCCAACTCCATTAAATGCTGTTTTTCTCCTCCATCACCTACCATGACCAAATAACAATTTGAGTCTTTATAAAATTCATTGAAAGTTTCAATAACATATTCCATGGCGTTGGCTTTTCCCAAAGTACCCGCATATCCAATAACAAAGGCATTATCCTTTAGGCTAGCCCCATCAAAACTCCATACTTTCTCTTTTTGGTTACTTACGAAACCCTTTAGGTCTATACCATTGGAGATCCATTTAAATTTAAATTCCTTACTGCCCAAAATAGATTTAATATGCTTATCGGAGTTTCGAAGGACCGAAACGATATAGTCTGCCTTCGAATAACACTTGTACTCTAGGTGTGTAAGTATCCTTATGAAAATACTCTCTTCCGAATAGTTTCCAATACTCTTTGGCGTAAGAGGCCATAAATCCCTTGTTTCAAAAATAAATTTAGTTTTTCTTGAAAAGATTTTAAAAAAAAGCACATTGTAGACTGGAATCATGGGGGTTGAAGACAGAATAATTATATCTGGTTTTGGCAGTTTCATTAATGGGGCGACAAAAAGAAAAATAGAGAAAAGCACCCAATTGACAATTCTTATAAGACTGCTGGAGGATTCATGGGAAAACCCTTTTATTACTAAAGTTCTAATATTTCCCTTTACTATTTTCATTAATCCCTTAAGCGGTACTTCTCGTTTTGGGTTATGGGAATAAGAGGAGGTAATGAGGGTAACATCATACCCTTGTTTAACAAACTCTTGACCAAGGGTAAAATGCCTACTATGACCATTTTCACTAAGGTCTGGTGAGCTTAAGTGTTCATTAATTATCCAAATATTTTTTTTCATTTTTTAAGAAACTCTATATAACGGAATCCTAAAGTTTAATTCCCCCGTTCAAATTATTTTACCTTAACCGCTATGCATTCATAAAAACTAGTAAAATAATTTAAAGTATTACAAAAGCAGCTTTACTTTTATTCCATACCTAGTTTTTGAAACAACTAATAATTTTGCCGCGATACATTTCAATTGTTTTTTCGAAGGCCCCAAGGCATAGGAAAGTTTTTGTTGGAATACACGAATACAACAATAAATAGAATAACAAAGGATATTAAAGTTGCTTGAGCCGCTCCCACCATACCATTTAATTTAATGAAAACGTAATTTAAAACTAAATTAATCAATACCGTAAAAAAAGTACAATAAGCAATTATTTTGGTTTTCTTCAAGTAAAATAAATAGTTTACTACCATTTTATACATTCCTAAAAAAGCATATCCTAGTAACACCCACAAAACAATGTCAGATCCGCTTTCAAAATCCTTACCTACGAAATACCTATAGATAATTGGAGTAGCAAAATAAAACACCAGTACAACCAAGAAAAGGAAGATGAAATAGAAATAAGACAATTTCACTATTTTTAATTTCACCCTATATTCATTTTCTTTCAACTTTTTAAAAAAGAAAGGAACCCAAGCCTGGTTAAAAGAATTTTGAAGCAGCGCTATTACCATTCCTATTTGGTAACCCACCGAATAGACACCAACGTTATCCAATCCTAACATAAAAAGAATAAAAAATCTATCTGAAAAACTTAAAAGGCTAGATCCCAAAGAGTGAAAAACGAGTGGGACGCTAAATGCAAGAGCCGATTTCTTATACCCTTTATCTACTTGAAGTTTTTGAATATTTCCATTCCTATAAAGAAAATATATAGCTAAGGCACCAAATACTATCGCAACTAAAACCTGAGGTATTACTCTTCCCTCCCAACCCATTTCCAAAATAGCTATGAGGAAAATAGAAAGTCCAAGATCTATTACCGTTTTCATCACTTTAAAAACACCAAATCTTACCGTATTATATGAAACTCTCCACAACAAAAGTAAAATCTCGGCTATCTGGGAGAAAAAAGTATAAATTAGTGCAAAAGTGAGAAGAAAAGGCGGAAAGCCATAAGACAACAAAAAATCATAAGCCAAAAAAGAGAACAAGAAGAAGACCAAAACTATAAGTGCGCCAATTCGTAATAACACCACAAATACAGTAGTTATAAACTTAGGCAAGTCTACATCCTCAAAATAGTAACGACCTATCGATTGTACAATACTAAGACCAATTATGGGTGTTGCTATTAAAGTGATATTATAAAAAATATCAACTATGCCATACTCCTCCGGACTTAAGTTTACCGTAAGAAAAGGCAACAACAAAAATGGAATTACCGAATTAAGCACATTGAAGAATGTAAAAAGAGAAAGATTCTTAAAAAGACTTTTATTATTCATTTCCTCCTTCTAAGATTGCTCTTGCAAAAACATTCGGTTGCTCAGAAAACTCATTTAAGTGCAAAAGTAAGGCTTTATTGTTATTATCGTAATTAAAACCATTAGTACAAAAAAGATTTATAATGCTATGAATAAAATAGCATTTTTACACTGACCTTATACTAAAAGTCTGCTCTAAGGTTTCACCTATTGAGGTGGCGTTAAATTTTCTTTCTTTAAACTTGGCCCTTGGGAAACCGATAGAATTACAATAAATAGCATAAATAATACTATTCCTCTCTCTCTTTGCAATATACTTTCAAATAGAAAATTTAGAGTCATAAATGCTAAAAATAGTCCTAGCAACTGGTCCTTATTGCGAAATGCTCTTGCTAGTCCCAAAACTAAAGAGAAAATAAACACCAAAACAAAAATGCTTCCGTTGGCGACCAAAAATTCTAAAAATTGATTATGGCTATTCTTATTCCGCAACCTTTCACAAGTTGAGAAAGCATAAAACTTAAGACATTTTTGATTCAACGCTTCTTTAGTACTCCCAGTTCCATACCCTAAAAATGGAGATTCCTTGGATATGTTGTATGACAAAATCCACAAGTGAAAACGTATACTAGTAGACTCATTTATAAATTCATTCTCAAAAAAAACTTTCTTGAAACCTGTAATGCCTTGTATACTTCGCTTTTGAAATACAGGGTTAACGGTGTACATAACTAAAAAACCCGACACCAATATTACCAGAAGACCTAAATGAATTCTGGACCTCTTTATCAGCGCTTTGTAAACAAAAAATCCTGCGGTTACAGCTATAAATGAAAATATTCCCGCCTTACTGGAGGTAAGAAATAATGCTGTAAAAAGAAGAAATATTACGCAAATTCTTAATAATAGGTTCCTATTGACTTTTAAAAAAGACCGCTCCATTAGACAAAATAGACAAATTCCCAAATAGAGTGAAAAATACGTGGGATGCAAATCTAATATTGATGAAAACTGTTGATAAAAAAAAACATTGTTTTTCTGGTCAAATTGATCAATAACATAAACACTTTCTTGAGTAATGACCCTATAAAGCCCATGTCCCAAACATAAAAGGACTGCAATTACCACTCCTATTAAAAAATAGGTCAAACACTTTTGTCTATATTTAAACATCAAGTTACTTCCTCCAAAAAATAGGGGCAAAATAAGAAGTGAAATCTGAGTCTGAATTTTAGATAAACCAGATTCGCTATCAATAGAATACAAAAGTCCAAAAACCAACATAACATGCAGTAGCATATATGCAATGAAATCCTTTTTAGCAAACACATTTTTGAAGTGTTGTCTGTTTAGCAACAATAGGGATGCGGCTGCATAAATTATAATAAGAATACTGGATATCTTTGGCACCAAGGGTAAGGACAAAAAAATAAATGGCAAAATTTCAAACCTTACTTTTTCAAGATAAAGGCGAACTTTTATTTGCGAATTACTTTCCAACATTTTTTCCAAAAAAATCAATTGAATAGATTAAGATAAAAAGATAAAAGTAGTTGGACCATGGACCTGATAATAATGTTATGGAAATAACCGCACTAATGTAGAACACAAGCACCAAATTCATTGGGTATTCACTTCTAACTCCCGCTTGTTTTACTTTTATATAGAATATCGCCAACATTCCAATACCGAATATACCCATTTCGGTTATGAGTTGCATAATAAAATTATGCATACTCAAAGCCGTATACTCCTCTGTACCGGGGACCACAATTTCATCCATCATAATAAGTGAGTTTCCAGGGCCTATACCTAACATGTATGAATGTAAAAACTCTTTTACTCCAAGAATTACCGCATTGGACCTAGAATTGAAGGTTCCAATATGTTCCAGCGGCTCTAATAATATGGTGTTTCCAACAAGTCTAGAAACAAAATACCCAATAGTATATTTTCCTTGAATACTATACTCTCTTAAAAAAAACAAAGTGGCCACACCCAACGTACCCAAGACAAGAAAACCTAAATACCTTATTTTAAAAAGTTTAAACTTTATTAAGAAATATCCACCAAAAAAAACGATTATGGACAGAACCGCCAATTTAGCATCATCAAATGCTATTAGGTAAACTGCAGCAAGAATCCATAGGTATTTAAAAAACCCTTTTTCCTTTAAGAAAAACAAGGGAACAAAAATGGCCAATACGGAGGAGTACTCGTTTTCAGTCCAGAAAAAGATATGAACGGCGGGCAATCTACTTATGGTATTAAAGTATACACCCCCAAAAAAGTACTGTATAAGCCCCAATACTAATAGGCTCTTAAAGAGAAATGAGAGATAAGAGTATATTCTCTCTGGCCCACAGATTCTTAGTATTTCCTTATAGTAGAAATAATAAACAAATACCGCCAAATAATAAAGATTGAAAACAATACTAAAATTATGAAACCGAGATAAAAAAGATACTATGGTCGAGTAGCATACCAAAACCGTAACTATACCAAGTAATTTAAAGGCTCTTCTGCGGTTGGCCACAAACAACCACAAGAAAATAAATGGAAGCAAAACCCGGAATAAGGTTAATTTACTTTCCATGGAGGGTCTTAGAACTGTACTCATACCCGCTATGGTTATTATGGTAAAGTGTACCATCTCAACCAATCTACTTTTATCTATACGAATACTTGATTCCATCTAAAACCACATCTTAGGCAAATAAAAAAAAGATTTTATACCTATTGTCCATTATACCCTTTGTAAAAGAGGCACATTTTGCAAAATAAGAACTAAGCTTTTTTGATTATTCTTATATTCCATTATTGAAATTGTTATTGCTCTAGCTTGCTCAATATTTGTTCTTATTTCACGTTTTACCCTTAATTCATTATTTTGAGTCAATTCAAATTTTGCGGAAAAAGATTCAAACCCATATTTTTTTCTTTCAGGGGATACTAATTGAAGTTCATCATCATTCGGATAAATTGAAAAAATAACATAATAATCTTTATAAAATTGAATTTTACCCGGCTTAGTTTTCAAATCAATCCTAAGCTTGTATTCTGATTCATGCATTGGTTCAAGAACAATTCTTTCAAAATGCAGTTCTAAACTATCTTTTTGATGTTGCTCTTTTTTAATTTTATATTTAAGAATATCAAATTGCTTTCCCGCCATTTGAATTGAATCCACCCTGTTTACTTCCTGAACCTCTTTTACAGGTTTTGACCTATTGCATGAAACTCCTATAATACATGCAAAAACGATTAAACCCAAAAATTTATTTTTCCACATAGAAAATGAATTGCAACACAATTGTTTTTTGCCAAGATCAATAGCTAAATGTCAGAATCTGTAATTGATATTTAAGTGAAATTAAGTAAAGTTTTTTCGTTTCCATTACTTGCAGGAACGAAAATAGTTCTTTCATACTCTAACTCTGTATTTTTGGTCATTTTTTTAAGTATGGAACGTAAATCATACAGGTGGTTTGCTCATATCTGTATTGGGTGGACTGGCGGTACTTTTACACCATTAAAACCTTTATTTTAATCTGTTAAAAACTTATTTAAAACCTAGAATTTGTATAAAGAATATACTATTCATGGCCTAGCTTGATAAACAGAATTTCTACTGTTGTTGGTAATTCTCGCGTAAAATTTAAAGTAAGTTTGGTTTAAATCAAAATCCAGTAAAAACGCGATTACACTTTGATATGAGCTCTTAAAATTGTGTTTGTATGAGAATGTTGTACGTAGTTCATATACTCTAAAAATGCAGAAAAGAATAAAATACCTATCATATTAAGGTGATATTTCTAATTCACTATCTTACTAAAAAAATCATTAAATCCTTCAGTATCCACTTGAGGGGAAAAAACATGGGAAATAGATTCTTTAATTTTAGACTTTACGAATGTCCTACCTTCTATTTCATTGAGTACATCAACTAGTTGTTCCTCCGTTTCCGCTACAAAATTGTACGGATTTTCTCCTAGTAATCTTTTTAGAAATCGATTATAATATCCCTTTATATTCAAGGATATTGTAGGAGTGCCCAATGCCAATGCTTCTAGGGCACATGTTGAGTATACCGTAAGGTGATAATCACAATATTTCAAAAGTTCGTATGTATTTATCTCTCCCAGTCGTACCAAGTTGGTTGAAGAAATAAAAGATTCCCTATCTACATAGTGCCTAGGTTTAAATATAAAACAGATTTCGGGGAACTTTAAGGAAATACTTGAAATAATCTCTAATAAGGGCTCATCTGTTGTTTTTAGCTGCCCTGTAATACATACGGTTTTCTTGAATGACTTCTTTATTTCTTGCAATTCGTAGGAAACACTAAGTCTTTCCTGCACTTCTTCAATGAAAGTGTAGCCATAGTCAAGTACCCATCCCTTTTCAAAGAGATTTCCTTTTATTACAGTGTCACTAGCATACTTTCCATAGCTTAGAAAATAATCTGGCATCAAGTTGTTAGGTTGCTTTTCTTCAAAATGATATGCCCTATGACTATCCGTAACCAAACCATGCTGTAATTCAATTACAGGAATGTTGTTTTTTTTGGCAGCCAGAATAAGTTCAAAATTAGAATAATAACACACTACGAAAATTGCTTTAGGCTTATATAACTTGAACAGCATGTTATAAAGTCTTTTTCCTGCGTGAATTCTGTGATAGATATATTTAATCTTAGATAAATCTTTTTTTAAATAAGTCTCAAGCAAATCAAGATTTTCAATTTCAGGGCTCTTGGATAATTTCAAAATAATGAACTGAATAAGGTATATCCAAGACATTCCAACATAGTATTCTCCCTTTTGTAATTTTTTTGACTCCGTTTTCCCTTTTGGTATTGGGTTTTCCAAGAGCACATAACCTTTTAAATATTTTAAAAGTCCAGTACTTACTCTATCAAAAGAATCCTCATTTATATGAAATCTTGTTTGTGAGGATGAGAACACCCAATATTTAGACTTACCCATGTTTCTGATGGATAGCAAATCGCTGGGAAGAGTTTTTAGAAAAAGTCTTAAATAGGGTAAATTGGCTTCTTTTATAATATTATTTTCGCCTACGATACCTACAAGATAGCTTTTTAATATGGGCCAAATGGAAACACCTTTATGCGCAATTTTATCTACAGCAACTTCGGTTTCAATCTTTTTTAAATTCATAATGCCAAATGTACAACATGCTAGTTTTTTGTAGCCTTTTCGTGTTTTTCCTCTATTATTGCTTTAGCAACCAACCAATCTAAAGGAGTGTCCAAATCATGCGAGGATATTTCATCCATTACATACTTGGCTCGTTTTGTAAATTCAGATAATCTTTTGCTTTTTAACGCCCTTACATTCATAATATAAATTGCTCCGTTGAACTCCCATACTTGGGGGCAATCTTGCCTTCGTGAAAAGCTTCCTTTTTTGGAGTTCTGCAAATACCCTTGTTCGTTCTCTTCAAAAAGTACAAAGTAGGGGTTCGCTTTACTCTCGGAAACCGAAACCACCATTTCCAGTTCACTACTGGTTTCGTATAGTTTCATAGCTTCTTTAATATGCTGGGAAGATCTAAAGGGAGATGTAGGTTGTAAAAGGATAAGAACATCTGGATTATACCCAGTACTCTCTACATGTTCCAACGCATGTAGCAAGACCTCATAGGTGCCAGCAGAGTCTGACGCCAAGTTGGAGGGCCTTATGAACGGCACATTAAGACCAATAGTATTTACGACCGTTATGATTTTAGGGTCATCGGTAGAAACTATAATCTCATTATCTTGAAACACTTCCCTAGCCGCCTTAATGGTATATTCAATTAACGGTTTCCCCCCTAATTTCTTTATGTTTTTACCGGGGATTCCCTTAGAACCCCCTCTTGCGGGAATTACGACCATTGGTTTCATTAGAACTTAATTTGTTTGATGTCTTGTTGTGCTTTATTGTAATCTTCGTGTTTCCCCACATCCAACCAATACCCGGACAGTGGATATGAAATTACTTTTTTCTTTTCTGTTATTAACTTTTCCATAAAATCAGTTGCATTGAAAAAGCCTTCTTCAGGCAGATATTTCAATGCTGATCGCTTTATAAGGTAGATCCCTCCATTGGAATAATATGTGTAAGTTGGCTTTTCCCGTAAATTAAGAACATGCCCATTGTTGGTCTCTAAAACTGCGTAGGGAATATCAACCTTATAAGGGATAGTAACTACGGACAAATCTGCTTCTTGTTTAATAAAATCCAGAAAAAAATGTTCATAGTCCAAATTTGTGAGCACGTCAGAATTAGTAAGAAGCACATAGTCATGCCGGAAGTCCTTTATCTTAGAGACCGCTCCTATAGTGCCCAACGGTTCGTCTTCCCAGACATAGGAAATATGTACGTTCTTTATATCTCCGTTACCAAAATAATCCTCAATCTGGTTACCAAGATATTTAACGGAGACCCAAAAATCGTCTATTCCATAGAGAGTGAGCCTGTCCAAATTATGCTCCATAATAGGTTTATCTCCTACTTTGAGTAATGGCTTGGGAGTTTTTTCAGTCAAAGGCCTTAGCCGAGATCCTTTGCCACCGGCCATAATTACCGCATCAACAGGCAAATATGACCTCATTGATCTGAAGTTTATAATGTTGACAATTTTATCGCTCTGATCAATTACTGGTAGAATCCTAAAGTGACCCTCTCTATATTCTATAATTTTTTCAATATTGCGCCCTCCTTTTCTAACGTATTTGGGGTCTTCCTGAATTACCTCATCTACTAAGCTATTTACGGTTATGCCCCGAATAAGGCCTCTTCTGATATCGCCATCGGTCAATGAACCTATAAGCACGTCGTTTTTGTCAGCAACAAACAATATGGCATCCTGCCCCAATTCGTTCAATCGTATGAGCGCCTGCTTGACACTGCTCCCAGATAAAATAATATGGTCTTTATAGCTTCTCAAAATTAAAATTTGTTAGGTCGTAAAATGGTTTTTTCTTGTTTGTAAGATTAAAATTCTTTAATGGGCCAATTATTTTCTGCGTAGCATGGCCATCACCATAAATATGCTTCTGCTCCTGAATCTTAGTTTTAAATTCACTCTCTTTTGCTTTGCATATTGCGGAACTAATGGCTTCGGAATTGGGTGGGCAATTTATTACACTTTCAGGCATGAGCCGTCCTTTTTGCCTGTCTCCTATGTTGATAGTTGGTATATTAAAATAAGGTACTTCCAATATACCACTGGAAGAGTTTCCTATAACAAAGTCTACAAATTGCAATGCAGAAAGATAACGTAATTGACCCAAGGAGGAAAACACGACCGCTCTTTCAGTATTCCTGCCAACATATTCATCAATCATTTTTACAATAATACGGCCATCCTTATCCGAATTGGGCCTTGTAAAGATAAGGGTTGTGTTCTCAAGTGCATCCAAGGATATAAGCAGTTGCTCAAATTGTCTTTCGGCCGAAGCATTTTCCAAGGTAACTGGATGAAAGGTAATCAAAACCGAATATTGATCCAACTTTTTTGAAATGGATTCCTCAAACTTCGTTTTACCCAAAAGCTGCAGTTGGCGGATACTATCTATACCCAGTGCACCCACATTGAACACTTTGTTTGGATGCTCTCCCATTTGAATGATTCGTCTTCTATAGGCTTCGGTAGAAGCAAAGTGCAATCTGCTCATTTTGGTAATGGCATGCCTAATATATTCATCATAGGCCCCTTCTGTGGTCTCACCTCCATGAATATGGGCTACCGGTATAGTTGCAATTATAGCAGCTGTAACCACGGCTAAAATCTCACTACGATCCCCAAGAACAACTACTATATCTGGTTGTAGATTTACAAAAACGTTACCAAAACCCTTAATTGTATTTCCCATGGCTTCCGTAATTGCCTTAGGGGTATCATTTGTTAGAAAGTCTTCCACCTTTGCATGAATCACGAAACCATCTGCTTCAATTTCTTCGAAGGTGTTACCAAATTCGGGCATTAGGTGGGTTCCAGTGACCAACAACTGTAATTTCAGTTCCTTATCCTCATTAATGGCCTGAATCAATGGTTTTAACAAGCCATATTCTGCCCTTGTTCCCGTTACTATGGCTATTTTTCTCATATTAGGTCGTCTTCCTCGTACATTTTAGTGGCTTTTGTACCCACTATCGCATCCCATTTCATAGGTGATATACCCGTTCCTGGACGTTTAACCGTTAGGTTGCTTTCAGTAAATAAGCAACCCTTTTCTATTCGCGTTTTAGCAACTATGCTTTTTCTTGCTATCGCTTTGTTCTTGATTTCGCTAGGACTAGGTTCCTTTCGGCCATGTCCCAAGGCCTTTTCTATATTGCGAATAGCAGTAACCATGTCTTTTAATTCCTTGGGTTCTAAAGAGGCCTTATGGTCCGGGCCTTCCATATTATTGTCCAGTGTAAAATGTTTCTCAATTACGTTGGCACCCTTCGCCACAGCGGCAATAGAGACCTCTATTCCTAAAGTGTGGTCCGAATATCCATAGTTTACCGAAAACCTTTCGCCCATAGTATTCATCGCGTTAAGATTAACATCCTCTATGGGTGTTGGATACTCTGTATTGCAATGTAACACCGTAATATTATTTTGGGTCACTCCTTCCATATTTAATACGTTTAAGGCATCATCTACCTCCTTCATATCGGCCATGCCGGTAGAAATTATAATAGGTTTTTGGAATGAAGCTATTTTTCTTAAATATGGGAGGTTGGTTAATTCTCCGGAAGGGACTTTAAAACACTCTATTCCTAGCTCATTTAAAAAATCCAGACTGTCCAGGTCAAAACCTGTAGACAAAAACTTGACACCCATATCCTTACAATACTCCAATAATTCAAGATGCATTTTTTTGGAAAGTTCCAATTTTTGGAGCATTTGAAATTGAGAATCCGTATTGTTTTTTGTATTTTCTTTTTGGTAATCTGCCTTTTGTGCTGATTTTACCACTAATTTCTTGGCCTTAAAAGTTTGGAACTTTACATAATCAACTTTTGCATCTGCCGCCACATCAATCAGTTTTTTGGCCAAGGTCATATTCCCATTGTGGTTTACTCCCGCTTCCGCAATAATTATAACTTTGTTTTCCATTCTATCTCAATCTTTTTGCTGGGTTTCCTACATAAATTCCTTCTTCCAAAATATCGCGGACAACAACAGAGCCTACGCCAATTATAACATCGTCACAAACCGTAATACCGGGTCTCACAACAGATCCGGCACCTACCAAAACATTCTTTCCTATGGACACATTGCCGGTTAGCACACTACCAGGAGCAATGTGCGAAAAATCACCAATTGTACATTCATGCTCAATAATGGCCCCAGTATTGATAATACAGGCATCACCTATTATCGATTTACTATTAACTACAGCTTTGGGAGCCACCAATGACGAATTACCAATAGAAGCCATTATAGATACGGAGGCACTTTTGTCAATGAGAACAGTCTGCTCAATGGCCTGTTCTGTAAGCAACTGATACACTCTTTTTCGAATTTGGTTTGATCCTATAGCTGGAAATGCAACACCATTACCTACAATTGAGGTGAGATCAAGCTTGTTTTCATCTCCTAGATAAGAAATTTGATATGGATTACTTTGTGCTTTCTGAAAATCAAAATAACCTTTTGGAACAAACCCATTGCCTAAAGCAATATCTAAAACCACATAGGCATGACCTGAGTAACCTAATATATAGAGGCTTTTAAATTTTTGCACTGCTTGGTATATTTACGACCCTTTCCTCCAGCCAAAGAGAATTTTCGAGATTAGCCTTCTGTGCATTCTTATATATATCAAGATTACTCATTAAGGTCCAAATTGGCCTTGTCATTATTCCATTATCATTAGTTTCCTTTAAAAACTTATTCCTGCTTTCTAAATCTTTTAAAATAATGGCATTTAGCCAATAATTGGCTCTAGAATTCTTGGGTTCAGTCACAAATTTTAGCTCCTTATTCCTAAAAAAATCTTCATATTTTTTTGCTAATATTTTTTTTGAAGAAAGAATTTTGTGCAAAACTTCCATTTGGGCACACCCTAACGCCGCATTAATATTTGGCATCCTATAATTATAGGCAATTTCATCATGCTCAAAATTCCATCTGTGCGCAAGCTTTGCAGTAGTGGTGAGATGTTTCGCTTTTTGGGCTATCAAATCATTGTTAGTAATTATCATACCTCCACCACCGGTAGTAATTGTCTTGTTCCCGTTAAAACTTAAAACCCCTAAACTTCCAAATGTTCCTGTATGTTTGCCATTATAATAGCTGCCCAAAGATTCAGCGGAATCCTCAACAACTGTTATATTGAACTTATTACATACATTGTAAATTTCATCCATTTTAATTGGTAATCCAAAGGTATGCATAGGAACTACAGCCTTGATCTTTCTATTGCTACGTTTATTAATGCACTCCCCATTAACCATCTTTGTTTCCTTGGACAAAAAAGATTCCAGTTTTTCCGGAGAAAGCCCCATGTTTTCCTTATCGACATCAACAAAGACGGGATTTGCCCCAATATAGCTTATCGCATTACATGTGGCAACGAAAGTCAAGGCCTGGGTTATAACTTCTGTATCTGGTTCAACTCCTGCAAGTAGCAAAGCAATATGTAATGCGGATGTCCCGTTAACGGTAGCCACGGCATGCTTAGCACCCGTAAATTTGGCAACCGCTACCTCAAAGCTGTCCACAAACTTACCAACGCTGGATACGAAAGTTGTATCTATACATTGATTAAGATATTTTTTTTCGTTTCCTGTAAAACAAGGTTCGTGCAAAGGAATAAAATCCTCTGTTTGAAAGTGATTCCTAATAAATTCAATGGATTCATTAATCATTGCTATTTACATCTTTGCATCCAAATATTTTCCGGTCTCTTTATGTCCGAAATCCGGAATCATTTTAAAAAATAGATGCAGAATTTCGTCTTTGGACCATTGCCCTCTTTCTAGTAGTTCACGTATTAATGTTTCAAACATTAGAAGCTTATCATTATCATAAACGGGATCATTCTTAATAATCCCCAAGTTTTTGAACTTCTGCATGTCCAATTTTTCATCTTCCATAAAGAATTCCTCAAAATCCTTTTCTCCCGTAGTGTCGCTTGGGGTAAATAGACATGGCCATTTTTTTTCTTTAGGCAAAGTTTTAGTGAGTTCCCGCGCTTCATCCTCAGTTTTACAGAGGTAGGGCTCATAGCCTAGATTATTCAAATACTGCGTTGCTATATCAGCAAAAGAGATAAGATGTAAATCCTCACTAAGTTTAGGGAAAAAAATATCTCTGTTCTCACCAAAAATACATGACATGAGGCAAAGTTGCCCAGATTCCTTTGGAATGACAAAGTAGCGTTTTATATCGTTTGGGGCTACTATGGGCTGCATCTTTTGAATTCTTTTATCAAACCCATGAAGCAGGGAGCCATCAGAGAAAGCCACATTAGCAAATCGTGCTGTAGAAATCTTTATTTGAGAACTATAACGCATCAAAAACATTTCCATAATACGCTTAGAAGCCCCCATCATATTCACAGGATTAGCGGCCTTATCGGTAGATACGCAGAAATATTTCTTTGTACCCTTTTTTATAGCATGCCCTAAGGTTTTGTTTGTATTCAAAATATTCACTTGAATCATCCGCATTAGGGTGAAAGGGTCTTTCTCGCTTCTAACATGTTTTAAAGCAGACAGGTTAAGTATATAATCATATTGCCCATCACTTTCGATAAATGCGTCATATTCTACCGATCCTATATCTAATGCAAAAGTTCTGAAATCACCAGTTATATACCCAAAAGAACTTCTAACATCCCTAACAAGCTCAACCAAATTGTTTTCACTTATGTCAACAACATGAAGTTTTAACGGTTCTCTTTTAAAAATTTCTTTAGTAACGGCCTGGCCTATTGAACCAGCTCCGCCAATAACTAAAAAAGAAGAATTGGAAACAATTTCCTTTAGCTCCGTTTTATAATTACGTACATCTTCTAAAAACAACTCTTTATTCCTACCTATTAGGCTAAGTATATCCATAATGAAATATATTCCATGAACTCAATCCTTATTAATTTAGAAGGTTTTTTCGGACTTAAACAAAACTACAATAAAATTACCTACGACCATTGGCCAATCTAAAATTCTAGTATAAATATTCTGTTATGAAAAGCATATAACCTGAGCTACTTTCGCAAAATATTTTGTGTTCCACCAGCTGCTGTTTTCATAAGATTGTCTTGAATAGTCGAAGGAATATTCTCCTTATCGCATTAGTTGTTTTAAAAACTAAACTCAACCATTCAAAAATTGATGATAATCCCCTTTTAACCCAACAGGCTTCGAATTACGGATATCATGAACGATTTGAATTGCTGTTCTTGCAGCATCAACTCCATAACCTTTTCCATCCAGAATATCTTTATAAACCATCGTGTGTAAATCTTTAAAACCTCCACTAAATTCCAACTCCTCTCCGTCAATAGTTATAGACCTAAAAGTAGTCTGACCTTTGTCTCTAATCTCTTGTGGCAGGTATTTAGAACTAATAGAAAGAAACCATCTAACTCTTGCATTCTCGAACTCTAAGTAGCCCGCTGCACGATCGTCTTCGTGAAGGTGAACTATATTTTCTTGTACATCGCCAAAAATCCAGGACAACATATCGTAGAAATGCACTCCTATATTAGTGGCAATCCCTCCAGACTTTGTTTTATCTCCTTTCCATGAAGTATGGTACCAATGCCCTCTTGAGGTTAGATAAGTAAGATCTACTTCAAACTTCGTATCTTTCTTAGCGTTCTTTACCTTTTCCCTAAGCGCAATAATACTTGGGTGTACCCTTAGTTGTAAAATATTATATATTTTCTTACCTGTCTTTTCCTCAACATGTTGCAATTTATCAACGTTCCATGGGTTAAGAACCAAAGGTTTTTCGCAAATAGCATCAGCTCCACTCCGCAACGCAAATCTAATATGTGCATCGTGCAAGTAATTTGGCGAACAGATACTTACAAAATCTAGATACGTATCTGTCTCGTATTTCAGTTTTTCTATATGACGATCAAAACGTTCAAATTCAACAAAAAAATCTGCATCCGGAAAATAGGAATCAATCACACCTACGCTATCACCTTTATCAAAAGCGGTCAATAAATTGTTTCCTGTATCTTTAATGGCCTTCATATGCCTAGGCGCTATATAGCCTGCTGCACCAATTAATGCGAAATTTTTCATCTATAAGTGTTTTATCAAATTTGAAGTTATATATTCTATTTCGTCGTTCGTTAAATATGGATTCATGGGAAGGCTCATTACCTCTGCGGCACAAGTTTCACTCACTGGAAAATCACCTTTTTTATGTCCCAAATAAGCAAAACACTCCTGTAAGTGCATAGGTATAGGATAATGAACTGCCGTAGGAACACCAGCTTCTTTTAGATGTGATTGAACCTGCTGCCTATTTTTAATCCTGATGGTATATTGTGCCCAGACCGATGTTCTATCTTCTTTCGTAAGAGGTGTAGGAACATGATTTTTTAACAATTGGGTGTACTTTATTGCTACATTCTGTCTTCGCTCAATATCTCTTTCATAATGCCGAAGTTTAATGTTTAGGATGGCAGCTTGAAGGTTGTCAAGTCTACCTCCCATTCCAATATATTTATGCGTGTAACGTTCTACCTGCCCGTGGACACGCATAGCCTTCATTTTATCATAAAGTTCTGCGTCTTGAGTAAAGACAGCTCCTCCATCGCCAAAACAACCCATTGGTTTTGCAGGAAAGAAACTAGTACAACCAATGGTTGATACCGAACAGCTCCGTTTTCCCTTATATAAGGCTCCAAAGCTTTGAGCTGCATCCTCTATTACCACTAAATTATGTTTGGCCGCAATAGTGTTAATCGCATCCATATCCGGCATTTGTCCATACAATGAAACCGGCATTATAGCCTTCGTTTTCTCGGTTATTGCATTTTCAATACGAGACGCATCAATATTGAAAGTTTCCTCTTCAATATCAACAAAAACAGGCTTAGCTCCTAAACAGGCTATTGTTTCTGCTGTTGCTATAAAGGTGAAAGGTGTCGTTATAATTTCATCTCCTGCGCGAATACCTAAAGCCATCAAGGCCAACAGTAGGGCATCAGTACCTGAAGATACCCCTAGAGCATAATTGCTTTTGACATAATTTTGCAAAGAAGCCTCAAATTCATCCGTTTCTTTACCCAAAATGTAGCGAGCAGAAGACATAACGTCCAAAGCTACTTTTTCAAATTCAGAACTATGTTCTTGATACGCCTTGGTCAAGTTTGCAAAATCGATTCTCATTAATTGTGGATGTTTTTTATTTCACACGGATAACCTCATGGTCCTCCAATTTATATTCTTGACCACTTTCAGGACATATGGCAAGATTATTTTTATTAAATTCAAGACGATGTCCGTATTCACCAACCCAACCTATTTGCCTACCAGGATTACCTACAACAAGCGCATAATTAGGAACTTCTTTGATTATCACAGACCCTGCACCGATTAAGCAGAATTTACCTAGGGCATTGCCACAAACAATGGTTGCATTAGCGCCTACTGAAGCACCCTGTTTAACAAGCGTCTCTTGATAGCTGTCACGACGAATAATGGCACTTCTTGGATTCATAATATTAGTAAATACCATTGAAGGGCCCAGAAAAACATCGTCTTCACAAACAACACCAGTATATATTGAGACATTATTCTGAACCTTTACATTGTTGCCCAAAACCACTTGCGGAGAGACAACTACGTTCTGACCAATATTACATCTTTCACCAATTTTACAATCGGACATAATATGTGAAAAATGCCATATTTTAGTTCCCTCCCTTATATCACAACCATCATCAATAACGGCAGTTTCATGTGCAAAAAAAGTATTAGAAGACATATTGAGTTATATGAGTTATTAGCTTTTTAAGACACTATATTTAGGCCTTCTAGCAAAAGTACAATAATTCTTCGCTTTCTCAAGTCGCACCTTATCCGACAGGTTATTTTCCCGAAGTATTTTTTCAGCAAAACCATACCAGCTTAGACTTTCTTCATCGGTAAAATGACGGATTCCATAGCCCTTACTTTCTCTTGCTACTAAATCCAACACATATTTAGCTAAATTTCCTGCATAAGTCGGACAACCAATCTGATCATCCGTCACATTAAGGTTGGCACCTTCTCTGGCCTTTTGAAGAATGGTTTTATAAAAGTTTTTTCCAAATTCCGAATACAACCAAGAAGTTCTTATAATGAAATATGCATCCATCGATTCTTGAATATGCTTCTCTCCCATCAACTTAGATGCTCCGTAAACGTTAATTGGATTAGTGGGGTCACTAACTACATACGGAGTTTCTTTTTCTCCATCAAAAACGTAATCTGTAGAAATATGAATCAGGACTGTTTGTTGCTCCTTACAAACTAACGCCAAATTATTGACGCCTTCCGAATTAACTTTAAAGGCCTTTTCAGGTTCTTTTTCCGAGTTTTCTACATTTGTATAGGCTGCGCAATTAATGCAGTAATTAAACGCTCTGTTTGAAAGCCTTTTTTCAATTGAGTTAATATCTGTGATATCTAAATCTATTGAACTCAAAAAAACAAAATTCAGTTGAGGATAATCAGAAGTCAATTTCTGAATGCTTTGCCCCAACTGACCGTTAGCTCCGGTTACGAGTACAGATTTCATTTGAAAAATTCTTTAAAAGTAGGAAGTTGATAATCCTTTTCGGAAATAATTGGGGTAGTAATTGGGCATTGCCAATCAATATTTAAATCCAAATCGTTATAGATTACACCGCTTTCCGAAGCCGAATTATAAAATGCATCACATTTGTACATAAACGTAGCCTCATCACTCAAAGTAACAAAACCGTGAGCCATACCTTTTGGTATGAAAATAGCGGTTCTATTTGCGCTAGAGAGTTTAAGCTTGTAATGTTTACCAAAAGTGGTGCTTTCTTTTCTTAAATCTACTATTACATCCAAAACCTCACCATGAACAACTTGCACCAATTTAGCTTGAGCATGAATGCCAGTTTGAAGGTGAAGCCCCCTAAGTACTCCTTTTTTGGATACCGAGATGTTATCTTGAACAAAATTTACCTGTACACCTATGGCTTCTTCAAATTTTTCCTGCTGATATGATTCAAAGAAAACTCCCCTATCATCTTCAAATAGTCTCGGTTGTATTATAAAACAACCTTTTAAACCGGTTTCCGTTATTTTCATGCTATTGTTTTCAGCTATTTTACAGCTCTAATAAATAGTTGCCATAACCACTTTTTACCAGTGGCTTGGCAAGGTTATGTAATTGTCCGCGAGAAATGTATCCCATGGTATACGCAACCTCTTCAATGGCACCCACTTTCAGACCTTGCCGCTCTTCAATAACCTCAACAAATTGTGATGCTTGCATTAAGGAACTGAATGTACCCGTATCCAACCAGGCAGTTCCACGGTCTAGAATACTTACCGTTAATTTATTATTCTCTAGATATACCTTGTTCACATCTGTTATTTCAAGTTCTCCTCGTGGACTGGGCTTAATACCTTTGGCAATTTCTACAACTTGGTTATCATAAAAATAAATTCCAGGAACGGCATAATTAGACTTCGGATTCTCTGGTTTTTCCTCTATAGAAATAGCTTTTCCTACTTCATCAAACTCCACTACGCCATAACGTTTTGGGTCCTGCACATGATAGCCATAAATGATTCCACCGTCAGGGTCATTATTCGCTTGAAGTAATTTTGCTAGACCAGAACCGTAAAATATGTTATCACCTAAAACTAAAGCAACTTTATCTTTTCCTATAAAATCTTCTCCAATAATAAAGGCTTCTGCTAACCCATTCGGGTTCTCTTGTACAGCATATTGAAAATTACAACCTAATTGAATGCCATTGCCTAATAATTTTTGAAAAAGAGGGATATCTTGCGGTGTGGTAATAATCAGTATTTCTTGGATACCAGCGGATAGAAGCGTAGCCAACGGGTAGTAAATCATCGGTTTATCATAAATAGGCATTAGCTGCTTGCTCACAGCTAAAGTAAGTGGATGTAAGCGAGTTCCCGACCCTCCAGCTAAGATGATTCCTTTCATTTTTTTAACTCTTCTGATATTTACTAAGATACCATGAAACTGTTTTTTTCAATCCCGCATCAAAATTGAACTGTGGTTTCCACCCCAATTCAGTTTTTATCTTATGTGCATCTATGGCATATCTAAAATCATGTCCTAAACGATCTTTAACAAACGTAATTTGTTCAGTATAACTACCATTTTCTTTAGGGTGGACCTGATCCAGAATGGTACAAATTGTTTTAGCAATTGAAATATTGTTATGCTCGTTGTCCCCACCTATAACATAGGTTTCACCGGCTTTACCCTTGGTAAAAGCAACATCAATGCCCATGCAATGGTCCAGGACATATAACCAATCCCTAACATTCTTTCCATCACCATAAATAGGAATATCTTCACCTGCGAGTGCCTTCCTAATAATAGTGGGAATAAGCTTCTCATCATGTTGCTTAGGACCGTAATTATTGGAGCAATTGCTAGTAACTACATTCAATCCATAGGTGTGAAAATAACTTCTCACCAAAAAATCAGATGAAGCTTTTGAAGCACTGTAAGGACTATTAGGTGCGTATGGCGTATTTTCATCAAAAAAACCCGATTCACCAAGACTACCATAAACCTCATCAGTTGAAATATGATGGAAACGAGACATCTCAAATCCTTGTTTTGGACTATTTGCTTCAATAAGCCAATGTTTTCTTGCTGCTTCAATTAACGTAAACGTTCCGTTAATATTGGTTTTTATAAATGCCTCTGGGCCTTCGATTGAATTATCTACATGAGATTCGGCGGCGAAGTGTATTACATCTGAAATCTGATATTCAATAAAAATAGATTTTACTAAATCTACGTCGCAAATATCTCCTTGCACAAATTTATACCGTTCATTATTTTTAACATCTTCTAAATGCTGGAGATTACCGGCATACGTGAGTTTGTCAAGGTTTATAATAAAAATATCTTGATGTTGCTCCAAGAAAAAGGGTATAAAATTACTCCCTATGAAACCAGCTCCACCAGTAATTAAAATATTTCTCTTGGGCATTATTATTGAGCTATAATTGTAATTCTTTAGCTTTTCTATTTAGATAGCGTATAAACGACACTATAAAGAACAAGACCACTAGAGACATGGGTATCAAGAAAAACTTATTATTGAAAAATGGCTTCTTGTACACTTGGGTTTTTCCCATATTAATCACACTAAGAATTTCAGTTTGGTCTGTAAGTTCTGATTTCTTTTCTTCGATTTCTTTCAGAAATCTGTTCTTTAGTGATAATAAACTTCCGATATTAAGAGCGCTTTCATTCTCCATATAAACTGAACCCGGAGCTCTCTCTGCGGTGTGGTTTGCAAGAGTTTTTGTATAATTATCAATAAGTTTGTCTATTTGAGATATAAGCAAGGTATTTTTATCTATTCGCATTTGGGCGTTTTCCCTTGTGGTCTTAATAATCCTATCAAAATACTCATTGTTGTTAATGTAGTTGAGTAGTTTTTTAGCTATAATATTCCCCTTATTGGCATCAATATATGTAAATGTTATTCGGTGCGCTATTATGCTTTTCTTGGTAAGTTCCGATCTCACAATATCCACAACAAAGCTTTCCTCTTTAAAATTTTCCAACAATTTTAAATATTGTAATTCCTGCTCTGTCTCTTCTTCTGTTTCCTCTGAATCTGTAATTGGTTGAATTTCAATTCGAAAACCTTTTAAGTCTTCTATTGAAATACCAACGCGCTTAAAAAAACTGGTATCCTTACTAGAGATATTAGATTGAATCTCATTAACAGCAGCATATATGTAATCTGTACTGTCAAAATTAGGACGAACAATGGTCTCTGCTTTTAGTTTTTTATTGCCCAAAGAGCTTAGAATGAAACTAATGATTATACCGAGAACAATAAGACCAATTAGTATAAAAACATTTTTTTTGAGATATACAAATACACTCAAGAAGGCTATTCCCAAACGGTTGAACCCCTTCGATATCATTTTAAACAACTGCCCTAAATCAATTTCATCAGAGGAGCTGGTGTTCGTTGGTTTGTTATCTGACATTAAACTATGAATTAAAAATTTGTTCTAATATTTTTTCAGTAATCAAATATGTTGGCTTAACTCCTGTTGTACCCAAACCTCCTGAAGCTAGGGTGCTACCAGTTTCTAACGGATTATCCGATGCGTAATAAGCGTAGCGCACTTTTATATCCTCTCGCACGCTCTTTCGTATTTTAGAAGCGGACTGTACTGCTTTTTGATAGTGAACTCCTTCCATTTCCAGACCAACTACGTTCCATGTAGATTGGTGAAAAAACTTCAAAACGTCCTTATTTTGAAGCGAAGTCCCTAAAACGGTAACCATGGTTCCCTCAAATACTTTTAGTCCGTGTCCTTTGAAGTCCTCTGCACACAATTCGTTCTCGAAAGGGTAGTTATCTGCAGTACCTTCAAAAATATGTGCTGAAGGAATCATTAAATCTCCTTTACCACCTTCAAGTATACCCGCTTTTCCCATAATTGAAATTGAAGCAACATCCAAAAAAACCGATTTATCTCCTTTCACCTTGTAGGGTTTTAAAAATTCATCAATAGTCTCATATGCCTGTTCTCCAAAAGCATAGTCCATAACAAAGATTACCGGCTTTTCTTCATCTGGCATCTCTTTGGGTAGTTGGTAACAACATGCCTTGGCCGCCATCTGAGCCGTATCAAATAATTGTACGTCTATATTCGTACCCGAAAGATCATCTATTGCAATCATTCCATTCTCGGTAGCTATCTTAGTTACTTTTGCCCGTAGTTCAACGTTTGAAGAAGAACTTAATGCCTCATATATTTTTAAAGATTCAGCACCGGAAAACTCTTTTGTTAATGCGTTCTTCGCAAAAAGTGAATTCATAACACTGTGCATATTTGCGCTAATGATATGAATGGGACGATGCAACAGTCCGTTTTTCTTTAAAACTTCCTTTATGGTATCTGCCCAACGTTCTCCGTGAATGTGGTGGCCTAGGCGTTCCCGAAGTAAGGCACTGAAGGTAATAGCTCTTTTCTCTCCGGTTATTTCTTCTTCGATTGCCAATTTACCCAACCAGTATACTATTTCTAGAAAGCGATCAGGTTGTTCTTCTGTAGAAAATTGCTCATGAACGGCCATAATTTCAATGAAAGACCGTCCTAGGATATTTGCCGTATGGATAACTGCAACTTCTCTTTCGGCTAATGTCAATTCATCTTTATTTACAGCTTCTTCTAACTTCGTCCAATCTCTAATAGTACGGTCTGTATCTTCAATCAATACCCTTTTACAGATTTTCTCAGATTCAATAAAAAGAAAAGTTAAGTGGGTAAGAATATCATAAATATCAGAACGCCCCCGAGTAATCTCGATGTTCATTTGCTCTTCATCTATACGATAGCAATTTCTACGACGTTTGGGTGGTACTATTGGATCAAAATGAGATTTACCATAACCCTCATCAGAGGTTAAATTGATAAAACGACATTGTTCAATACCTTTAGGCAGACGTTCCAGAACATAAATCAGTCCGCTAAGTTCTGCTTTTTCTTCAGCTATAGAACCATAAATTTCAGGTCTTAACTGCAAAAGCGCATTCTTCAATGATTCACCTGATACACCTGTAGGTTTATAAAAACCCCGGTTAAAAAGGTGTCGCATCGTTATATATAAACGCTCAATAGCATTAGTTGATTCTTGAGCTCGAGTAGTGGTGGTTGTATTGCCCATAAACAAATTTCAACCAAAATTACGATAATTTTTCCAGTAGTACGAATGCGATTTTTCCCTGATAAATTGCGTAATTTCTGATCAGCTCTTAGAAATAACAAAGGCCTCTATTGAGGCCTCTTTTCTTAACTTGCAACTAAGTGAGCTTTGAAATCGAATATAGGTCTGCTGAAAGCACGACCTAATTCAAAAATTGTAAAATACCACCTACCATTTTCGAAGCGCTATTTCCATCACCATATAAGGTGTCATTCCATGATTTCGGTGTTTTTTTAATCTCATCTTGTAATGTAGATAAATTATCAAACAACAGAATATTTGCGTCATCGATGAGTGTTTCTTTCCACTCTGTTTCTTTTCGAATCGTAACGCATTTCTTCTTAAGCCAGAAAGCTTCTTTCTGCATACCTCCACTATCGGTAATTAGCCCCTCCGAACCTTGTAAGTATCCTAAATTAGAAAAATAAGATTGTGGTTCTATAAAGTTGATATTTGAGTAGTCATCTAAATTTAACCTATAACTAGCTGCTAAATTCTTAGTTCTAGGATGCAGGGAGAAAATAACTTTTTTATCCAAGTGATTAAGAACATCTAAAATATACCCAAGCCTGTCTTTATTATCCGTATTGTAAGGCCTATGTATCGTGGTATAATAATAGTTTTTCTCTTTTGGTGTATGATTGCTCAACAAATTGTTTTTGGTTACGTATTGAACTAAATCCTTCATTATATCACCCACCTCAAACACACCTTGTTCAATACCCTCGCTCTTCAAGTTTTGCACAGCAATAGCACTAGGAACAAATAATAAATCTGAAATGTGATCTGTTAATACACGATTTACCTCTTCAGGCATTTTCTTATTAAAACTTCTTAAGCCTGCTTCAATATGAAATATGGGTATGTGCAGTTTTGATGCAACCAATGCGCCAGCCAAAGTTGAATTTGTATCTCCATAAATAACAACTCCATCTGGTGTTGCCCTGTTTATAATCTTTTCTATTTCAATCATCATTTTTCCAGTCTGCTCACCATGAGCTCCACTACCGACATGTAATGTATAGTTTGGCGTGCTCATTTTAAGTTGAGTGAAAAATACTTCGCTCATATTATCATCATAATGCTGACCGGTATGTATTGTTATAAGCTCAACTTTATCCTTACATGCCAATTCAAAAGGGAAATGCTTGATAAATTGGGGTCTAGCTCCAATTATAGCTACTATTTTCATGTTATTTTTTTTAAAGAAGGGTGGTAATCATCAATTACATCTACTGGTCTAAAATTATTTGCCTTAAATAAATTTTAAAAAATCAGTGAAAATCTCTGTATTTCTATCTTTTCAAATTCTATATGACCAGATGTTACGCTAAGTGCGAAATTTTTCATCTAGACTACTTAAACGTTTTCGAAACTAAATATTCTTTACATTTTTATCGTATGTATTTCGTCAATTCCCCTGATTAATTAGATGATAAGTCTTTTCCAAGAGAAAATCTCTATAAATTATGGAAGTATATGTATTTGGAGTTGTATTTTTTCCAAACTACGTTCAAATCTTGAGAGATTGGAGGAAACGTTAGGTAAGACGGGGTAACTAATAAATTTTATCACTTTTATTTCCGAACGCTTTCGTGACAAACCTGAAGGTTTTGGTTCCAGCACCTATAACACAATTATCATCTATTACTGCGCTTTCATGGGCAAAAAAGTTGTTGGTCTGCATATTTAAGGTATATGATAATTTTGTTTAGAAATACTTTTAAACTGATTTTATAATTGTTCGGCACAATAACAAAATACCAATTAGTATTAATTCTTTTTGAAAGAAGATAAACCATCTGCAACCTTTCGGTCATTGGCTAATCTTTGAACCTTATTCTGACCGCCCAATTTACCTATAGATTTCATATAGGCATTAAAACCGCCTTCAGTTATACTTGTTACTTTTAAAGTTTGAAGCACCTTGCCTTCAATTAAGTCAAAATAATAGCTATTTTGCTTTTGTAATGAACTGTCTAAAATACCTATAAATTTATCCATATCTGTTGGTTGGTTTTCAAACTCTACAAACCATTCATGATAAGGCAATTCATTTCCTTTTGGCGTAATTTGTGGTGCTACTGTAAATTCATTAATGCTTGCACCAGTTTCTTTAACAGCTAATTGCATGGCTTCTTCTACTTCCTTGGCAATTACATGTTCCCCAAAAGCTGATATAAAATGTTTGATACGTCCTGATACAATTACTTTATAAGGCCTTAAGGAAATAAACTGAACGGTATCTCCCAAGTTGTACGCCCACAGTCCGGCATCTGTAGAGATGATCATTACGTAGTTTACATTAAGCTCTACGTCCCTGATTGTTAGGCGCTTTGGATTCTCATCAAAAAACTCATCCGCCTTCACAAATTCATAGAAAATTCCCGAATTCAATAAGAGAAGCATTCCATTATCTTTCTGGGAATCTTGATACGCAAAGAAGCCTTCACTCGCCGGAAATAGCTCTATACTATCTACTTTCCTACCAATTAACCCTTCAAATTTGGCGCGGTAAGGTTCATAGTTCACTCCCCCGTAAATAAATAGTTGAAAATTCTTGAACAAATCACCAACCTTTTTGCCGGACCTATCTTCTAATTTTTCAAAATACATTTGTACCCAAGAGGGTATGCCTGCGATAACGGTCATGTCCTCATTCATAGTCTCATCAACGATGGTATTGACCTTGGTTTCCCAATCTTCAATACAATTGGTTTCCCAGCTTGGCAATCGATTTTTTTGTAAATAGTTTGGTACGTAATGGGCCGATATTCCTGAAAGACGACCCAGTTTGACGCCATTTTTTTCAGTCAACTCCGGACTCCCTTGCAGAAAAATCATCCGACCGGTTACAAAATCCGCATTTCCCGTTTCATCAATGTAATTTAAAATAGCATTCCGCGATGCGTTTACCTGGTGTTTTATAGAAGTGTCGGTAATTGGAATGTACTTTGCCCCAGAGGTTGTTCCAGAAGTTTTTGCAAAATAAATTGGCTTTCCTGGCCAAAGAATATCTTCTTTTCCTGCAACCACTTCTTCCACATATGGTTTCAAAGCTTCATAGTCTCTAATAGGGACTCTTTTTATAAAATCCTCATGAGATTGTATCTTTTTAAACTCGTGATCCTTCCCAAATTTTGTAGTGCTAGCTTTTTCAATTAGTTGTAAAAATACCTTATCCTGCGCAACTATGGGATTATCTCTCCATTTTGCAGTTTGTTTCGCAATACGTTTCGCAAATATTTTGGCTGCTAGTGATTTGATTGACATAGAAAAATCAGATATCGGTTTAAAGTAAGAGTGTGATTTCCATTTTTGAAATCAGTAATTGAATATGCCGGTTAAAAGTCAATATAGTCCAACGGGTTTACGGCATTTCCATTACTCCACAGCTCAAAGTGGAGGTGAGGCCCGGTTGTAAATTCGCCAGTATTCCCAACTGATGCAATTACTTCGCCAGCCCTTACCACGTCACCCTGTTTTTTGTTCAGTGATCCATTGTGTTTATAAACGCTCAACAGCCCATCTTTGTGTTCAAGAATAATTACATATCCTGTATCTGCAGTCCATTCAGAAAAGATAACAGTACCATTGGCAACTGCCTTTATAGGCGTGTCTTTAGGCGCTGTGACATCTACCGCATAATGCCTGTTATCTGCATCGTAACTATTGGATATTTCACCGTTCAATGGAGGAAAAAGCTCAATTTCTGCAGCTGTGGCACTTCTTTCAAAAAGATTGTATTTATCCTCTAAAGCAACCTCAGCCCTCAGGAGTGAGTCTTCTTTTGTAGGCGTTAAGTCCACACTAGAAGGGTCTATTTTAAACTGCTCTCTCAGTGAATCAAGATTTATCTCTTGAGACGCTACATCACCGCGCAGCACCATTCGTATGCTCTCTAAATACTTATTGGTATTATTTAAGGAAGCCACCAATGAATCGGTCTTGTAGGTGAGGTCTGTTGCTTGCTTTTTGAGTTTTGTACTGGAATAACCGGGTATATATTCACGCAAAGGGGTAAAAGCAATAAGTAATGTTGTTAAAGCAATAAGTCCAATAATGCAAAATGAGCCGGTAACAAAAACATTAAGGCGGCTTAACTTAAAAGAGATTTTCTCTTCAAAAGTAGATTCATTAAGAATAACCAAACGATACTTGTGAAGCAGTTTGCGTTTAATTTCCTTTCTTTTTTTGACTTTTTTCGCCATGCAGCAAATATAATGGATGGAATCGGATTCTTATGCCGATGTTCTAAATTAATGATTCTTGCAAATACCATGGTAGTGCAATCACAACATTTAAGAAAAGCAGCCAAAATCTGTTAAAATAATTAGCTTGCATTTACATTTAAGGTTAATCAAGTTACTTTTTTGTTATCTTTGAATCTGTTCAAAAAATGAAAATATGACAACTTTACAGATATTTTTAGCGATAGGGCCATGGCAAATTGGAATCGTAGTTTTGGTGGTTCTTTTATTGTTCGGAGGAAAAAAGATTCCCGAATTGATGCGTGGACTTGGAAGTGGTATCAAAGAATTTAAGGATGCCTCTAAAGAAGACGATACATTAGAAGAGAAAAAGGATTAAGTTTTTTTCTAGCTTTTATAATCTATAACCCTTTGACTTTCATCAAAGGGTTTTTTATTCTTCAAAATAATACTTTTTGGTATATTCTATTTGTCGGACATATCGTACAGATTGTTCTTCGCCTGAGACTCAAATTCCTTGGGCATAATTACGCTAACATCATTCTTCTCGGTATTCACTTCTATAAACCCGTATTTCACAACAAAAAGCATTAGTTACGTAACCTTCACCCGAAATTTACGTTATCAAAAGAATAGTATTAAGGTATAATACAGTGCTATTATTTGCTGATGCACGTCAATTCTCTTTTAAAAACCACTATCCAAACTTCTAAAAATCTGTCGATTTTTTAAACATCCCAATCATGAAAAAACTAATAACCGCCTTTATTTTTCTTTTGTCCCTAGGTAGTTTTGCCCAAGACTTTGAAAATATAGACTCAGAAGAAATTGTAAATTCTACAGAGACTGAAACTGAAACGGTCAGCTTTAGCCCAGTTGCAGCTGAAACCTTTTCAATAAACGAAACTTTTGAAGAGGCCGCTGACAGGCTTGAAATTCCGCATAGAACTTTTAGTGGTCTTACGGGTACGGAAAATGGTTACTATATCATATCGGGTGTTTTCAGTAAAGAGAAAACATTAAATAAAGCTCTTAAGAAACTAAGCAAAAAAGGCTTTGACTCTGCAGGCTATATCTTCAACCCGCAAAATGATTTAAACTATGTGTATTTAGCATATTATCCATTTGGTTTGGAAGCGGTAGATGCTTGCGCTTCAAATCTAGATGATCGTTATACAGATGATAAATGGATATTAGAGATTGAGGATAGTGTTGCAATAGGGGGAGAGGAAGTTGATTTAAACGAGGAGGCCGAGTCTATACAAAATGGTATAGCACCATTGGAAGCCGTAACGGAAAATTCTGGGGTTTCGGAACTTTCAACAATAGAAAAAGAAGTAGAGGTGTTGGAAGCTACACAAACAGAACCTGCTATTCCAACTGTGGCAGCTGCCATTCCTGAAACTGAAATAGAGACTGAAATAGAGACTGAATTGGAAACAGAGTTGGAGACAAAAACACCAATTACCACAATCTCTGAAACTGCTAACAAAACAAAACTACTACAGCGCGCTGATCATTATTTTGATAAAATGTGGTACTCAGAGGCTGCCGACCTTTATGAACAGGCATTAGAAAAAGGAGGCAAGAACCGCTCTAGAGACGTCATTCAAAAAACTGCCGATGCTTACTACTTCAACACAAATATGGAAAAAGCATATGAGTGGTATAATGTTCTTTACGACAACTACGGGAAAGAGATGTCTTCAGAGAACATATTCAAATATGCTCATTCTTTGAAAGGCACGGGTAAGTACGCAAGATCAAAACGTCTTATGCGTCTTTACAATAAGAAAATGAAAGATGCACCTGCAGGCGAATTGGCAAGTAACGTCCAAGAGAGCGAAAGTGCGTTGGACAATATTCTTAATTCTAAGAAAGATTATGAAATAAAGAACTTGGCTGTAAACACAGAATATTCTGATTTCGCTCCCATGTTTTTAGATTCTAATCAAGTTGTATTTTCATCTGCAAAGGATTCTTCATTTTTTAGTACCAGACGGTATAAATGGAATGATCAACCTTATCTAGATTTGTATGTTGCGAAAGTAAACGAAGAATCTGATGACCTTAAAAATGCACTTAAATTTTCTAAAAAGATAAACACGAAATACCATGAAGCATCGGTAACTTTTTCACCGGATAATAGCACCATGTATTTTACGCGTAACAATTACGGGAAAAAATTAAAGAGAGATGATAAAGGTGTTAATCACCTTAAGATTTATAAATCTACCAAAGTAGATACGGAATGGACGGAAGCTGTTGAAGTACCTTTTAATAGTGATAACTATTCTACAGGTCACCCAGCTTTGAGCCCAGACGGAAAACAATTATACTTTGTTTCTGATATGCCAGGCAGTCTAGGTAAAACAGATATTTTTGTTGTGGATGTTATGGAAGACGGTGGTTTTACAGCACCTAGAAACCTGGGGCCAACTATCAACACGGAACAACGTGAAATGTTTCCTTTCTTTAATGGAACTAAAATGTATTTTTCATCTGACGGATTTTCCGGTCTAGGCGGTCTGGATGTTTATGAAAGTACTTTTGATGAAGAAGAAGGGTTTGCAGAAGTTAAAAACCTGGGTCAACCAGTTAATAGCAATAAAGACGATTTTTCATATATCGTTAATGAAGAGAACCAACAAGGTTACTTTGCTTCTAACAGAGAAGGTGGTAAGGGTGATGATGATATTTACTCTTTTAAGCGTTTAATTGTAGAAGAAATTCCTGAAAACAATAATGCTATTGCGGGTGTAGTTACTGAAATGGTAACTGGTGATATCATGCCACAAACTTTAGTTCAGCTTTTAGACGAAAACGGCATTAAGCTTAAAGAGATGGCTAGCGAAGATGACGGAAGCTTTATTTTCGAAGATTTAAACGATTCTACTCAATACACTTTAAAAACTGTTCAAGAGAAATTTGTAGACAATGAAAGGTTAGTAACGACTACTGTTAATGATACTATTAAAGTTGATATTGCCATGAAGCGCCTTGAAGAAATGATCGCTATTGAAGATGGCATCAAGAAAATCAAGACTGAAATGATTTACTTCAACTTTGACAAATCTTACATTAGGCCTGACGCAGCCAAGGAGTTGGATAAGCTAGTTAGTGTTATGAAAGAATTCCCAACTATTGTAATCAAAGTTGAATCACATACGGATTCACGTGGAACCAAGGCTTATAACGAGTACTTATCCGATAAGAGAGCGAAATCTACCAGAGACTACATTATATCTCAAGGTATTGATGCTAGCCGTATAGAAAGTGCTACTGGTTACGGAGAAAATAGATTGTTAAATGATTGTGATGGATCATCACCTTGTTCTGAAGCTGATCACTTGTTAAACAGAAGATCAGAGTTCATTATTCTAAATATGTAAACACAAAAAAAGTTCATTTACAAAACCGCTGCATATAACGCAGCGGTTTTTTTATTTTAATTAAGTAACATCTGTATGAAATTTTACAGTAAACAAAAGAGTAGGGGTAAGCATGTTCCTAAAATAACAATCACTTTAGAACACATATTTGGCTCTATTGTTAAAATGATATCTGCTGAAGCAAGGAATACGTTATAGAGCAACCTAATGTAATAGAATTAGAATTAATGGTTGAAGCCTCTATTAAACAAGTGCCAAGGGTTACTTTAAATGAATTATTCTTACGTAGTGTTCAATAATTGCTCTCTAAGAATTTTCAAGACATGTTTTAAGGCCTATTGCAGAACTCTTCTCCTATATTCCATGCAAATCCCTGTTGCCTTAACAAACAAGGGTCTTATCAACTTAAAATCCACCCACTTATACGCCTTGGGTAAAATAAAACCGCCAACCTTAAAAAGATGGGCGGTTTAACTATACTATTGAATACCTTACTTCTTATCCACCTTGGCATCTAATCGCAAAGTTTTCAATATTGCTTCCAACTCAAAAAGGTCATCTCTTTTTTCTGTAGCAGGAGCAAATACGAACCCTTCTAACACCAGCTTTCTATTGTTCTTCTTATCATTTAAAATATAGGTAAGAAACGGACCGGCCATAGGATAATTTTTTATATCCCAAAGCCCTCTTACCTCAACCCCCTTAAGCCCGGCAATTTCTACAGGATAAATATAAGGAGCAAATGCAGGTTCGGTACGCATATGCGTTATTTTACCAATAGCATCAGGACCTGGAATATATTTAGCTCCTACGGAATCGCGCATTGCTACTATGTCTTTCACCAATGTAGATTGGTTATTAAAACTATCCCCAGGCATATCATAAACAATTACATTAGCTGTTCCTTTTTGTATTTCGCGGTCTATCCAGACAAAATTATCTTCTTGCTTGCCCACTTTATATATGGAAGGAATTTTTAATGAAATTCCAAACTTCTCTTGTAGTACCGTTTCCTTATTCAATGAGCGATTGAAACGTTTCTGTGCCGCTTCGATCTCCATATTCTTAAAAGCGGTGATTATTTCATCTGCTTTGGCCTCTATATTTTGAATTACCTCAGCTTTAGTTGTACCTTTTATAACCCCTACACGTTGCGGAGAAGCATACATATTGGTTTTTATGTGAGCAAGGTTTAAAGAATCTATTCCAACATACAGAATAGACCGGGTATTTCTAATAGAGCCGGTAAAAAACTTAGGTGCCAACTGATCTATAGAGAATAAAGGTTCATCCATAGGCATACCAACGACAGGTGCGGCAAAATGACTTCTTATACTATCACCAACACTACCTTTCCAAAGTTCATTATCAATAACCACTACCATAGAATTTATTGCTCCAATAGAAGAGGGGCGGTAGGTATGATTCTTAGAATCCTTACACGATAAAAATACTAGGGAGAAGAGTAAAATTAGAGTTCCAGCTTGTTTCATTTTGGTATAGATTTACGATGAACATTCGCACAACTTTAGTTTTGTGCCCGGTTTTAGATTCTTACCACTAATACCGTTCCATTGTCGTAAATTTTCAACAGAAATTCCTGGATATTTTCTAGAGATGGTCCAAAGAGAATCTCCACTTCGCACAGTATGGGTCTTTGTACCCGGTGGGAAGCTTTTTGATACAGTAGATTTTCTTGTAGATGCAACGGCAGCACCAGGTGTTTTCCTTGGGAAAATAGTCAATCGTTGGCCTATTCTTAAATTGTTACTGCGCAAACCGTTCCATTGTTTCAATTGGCTTACACGCACACCGTATCTTTCTGCGATTTTCCCCAGAAAATCACCATTACGAACTTTATACCTAATTCTATTCTGTTCAGACTGTTTTACCAATTGTGGTAAAGGGCCCTCTTTGCTTTCTATCTCTTTTTTTACATGATCATAGATAGCACCTTCATTATGAACAAAGCTTCCAATAGCATGCTTTGGTAAGCGTAAAGCGTTATTTTTCCCGTCTATAAAAGGTATTACGTAAAGTTTATAGGATGGGTTTAAAACTTTTAATTCTTCTTTACTAACGCCCGTTAACTCGGAAACCTGATCAAAAGTTATGAGACCTTTAACATGTACCGTGTCCGTTTCAAAATAAGGTCTTTCTATCTTTTTTCCTCTTAAACCATGTTCCTCGGCATATTCAAAAAGATACATGGTAGCCAAAAATGCTGGAACATACCCCGCCGTTTCCCTTGGTAAGTAACGACGAATATTCCAATAGTTTTTATATCCTCCCGATCTTCTTATAGCCTTGTTTACGTTACCGGGACCAGAATTATAAGCTGCAAGCGCCAAATCCCAGTCGCCATAAATATCATATAGCTTCGCTAAAAACTGACAAGCGGCAACAGTAGATTTTAAAGGGTCTCTACGCTCATCAACATAGCTACTTACATTTAGCTTGTATTGTTTTCCCGTAGGATACATAAATTGCCAAAGCCCTGTTGCTCCTACTTGAGATCGGGCGCGAGGGTTCAGTGCGGATTCTACAATAGAAAGATATTTCATTTCTAAAGGAATATCATAATTGTCCAATTCCTGCTCAAAAAGCGGGAAATAGAATTGGCTTGTTGTTAACATACGCTCCATCAGATCTCTTTTTCTAAAAAGAAACGATTTGATCACGTTCTCCAAGGATGGATTGTAAGCTATGTTGAAGGGTGTTTTTTGATTTAACCTTTCTAAACGTGCTTTTAGTGTATCCGTAGGAAGTGAAGTAGGATAGGTTTTATCATAATCCAACTGCTCCACTTCACGAAACATCTCATCAGAAAGGGAAGCATTAGCATACAGCTCCTTCATCCAAAGACTATCATATTTAGCAGCTTCCGGCAAATCTTTAAGCTTTACCGTTAAGTCTATACTGTCTTTTTTAAGGGAAATAGGGCTATCATTGATACTAGCACTATCAAGAGCCATTTGCTCCATTTGCTCAATACCTTTCAAATCCATCGCCAACGTATCCGCGACAATCTCTTCTATTAGGTTTGGAGAACCTGCAACAGAATCTTTTTCTTGTTCCTGGGCCACCAAAGGCAAGGCCAGAACAAGACTTGAAAATATCGTGAGGAAACGTTTTCTATTATTTATCATTTAAACTGCTTATATAGCGGAGCGAATAGCTTTTTATTAATATAGGGTTACAGCGAACTGTAACCCTACTAAAATCGTACTTTTTTCTGAAAAAATAAAATTTTATTCGATTAAACATAACGTTCCGTTTATCGATAACGCCTTTGTTAGCCGATTATTGCAGCGATGCCTGGCAAGGTTTTACCCTCTAAACTTTCTAACATAGCGCCTCCGCCTGTAGAAACATAACTTACCTTATCTTCAAAACCAAACTGCTTAACAGCGGCAACTGAATCGCCACCTCCAACAAGTGAAAAAGCACCACCTTTCGTAGCCTCATCAATATAGTTTCCTAAAGCAATAGTTCCTTTCGCAAAACTTTCCATTTCAAAAACGCCAATAGGACCGTTCCAAAGAATAGTTTTCGATTTCAAGATAACCTCTTTAAAGATTTCCAATGTTTTTGGACCAGCATCTAAACCTTGCCAACCGTCAGGAATTTTATTTACATCTACAATTTGTGTGTTGGCATTATTGGCAAAATCATCTGCCGCAAGAACATCAACAGGAATATGCACTTCTACATTCTTCTCTTTTGCCTGCTTTAAAATTTCCATTGCCAGGTCCATCTTATCATCTTCACAAATAGAATCGCCTACTTGGCCACCTTGTGCTTTTATAAAAGTATAAGTCATACCCCCTCCAATAATTAGGTGATCTACTTTATCCAAGATGTTTTCAATAATTGTAATTTTAGACGAAACCTTAGCTCCACCCAAAATAGCCAAAACTGGTTTTTCACCAGTTTGCATTACCTTATCAATAGCTTCTATTTCTTTTGCAAGTAGTAGGCCAAAACATCTTGCATCAGGAAAAAACCTTGCAATGATAGTTGTAGAAGCATGAGCCCTGTGCGCAGTTCCAAAAGCATCATTTACATAAATATCACCTAATTTGGAAAGTTGTTCGGCAAAGGCCTCGTCTCCTTTTTCCTCTTCCGCGTGGAACCTTAGGTTCTCTAACAATAATATTTCACCTGGCTGAAGTTCCGCAACAGCTTTTTCTGCTACTTCACCAACACAATCAGGCACGAATTTTACGGTAACTCCAATAACATCTGAAACTTTATTACAGATATGCTGTAAAGATAGGTCCGGATTCTTTTGTCCTTTTGGTCTACCCAAATGGCTCATTAAAACAGCGCTGCCGCCGTCTTCAAGTACTTTTATGATTGTTGGTTTTGCCGCTTCGATACGGGTAGCATCAGCAACATTGAATTCCTCGTCCAAAGGCACGTTAAAATCAACGCGAATGAGAGCTTTCTTATTTTCAAAATTAAAGTCGTTTATAGTTTTCATGTTATGCGGTTTTAGAGAGTCGCAAATGTAATAAAAAGGATGTTAGACTGGTAGTACAAAACCGATAGACTATAGATATTAACCATATTTAAGAAGTTATCCGCCTTGGATCGTATATATTAAAAAAGTTATCTTTGGACCATGCTGTTCAACCACATTTTAGGGCTATCCCATATCAAGAGCCATTTGGCCGGCAGTGCTGATGCAGGCAGAGTTCCTCATGCCCAATTATTTGTAGGGCCAGAGGGTTCAGGAACACTTCCTATGGCTATCGCTTACGCCCAATATATTATTTGCGGAAACCGTGATGGGGAGAATAATGGAGCTAACCAATCTTGTAATCTTAAGTTTGATTCCCTTGCTCATCCAGATATGCATTTTGCTTTTCCTGTCTCTAATTCTGATAAGGTAAAGAGCCATGCCGTTAGTAACCATTACATGGAAGAATGGCGAAAATTTGTTAAAGAGCAGCCTTACGGTAATCTTTTTGATTGGTATCGTTTAATCGGTATTGAAAAAAAACAAGGTCAGATCGGTGTAGATGAAGCACAGGATATTGTTAGAAAGTTAGTCTTAAAATCATACGAAGGCGGTTATAAGGTAATGTTGATTTGGATGGCCGAAAAAATGAATACGGCTGCCGCCAACAAACTTTTAAAACTAATTGAAGAACCACCTAACAAAACAGTATTTCTTTTAATAACCGAAGACGAGGGGCAAATTATTCAGACCATTCGTTCTCGTTGTCAAGTTTTACATTTTCCGCCTCTTGCTGAAGAAGCCATGGCAAATGCCCTTGTAGAAAAAGGCGCGTTAAGAGAAGAGGCTTTAAGAATTGCTCATGAGGCAAACGGAAATTTCAATAAGGCATTAGATTTATTGAACGAAGATTCTGAAGATCTGATTTTTGAAAAATGGTTCGTACAATGGGTCCGTAGTGCTTTTAAGGCCAAAGGAAATAAGAGTGCGATTTCCGATTTAATTATGTGGAGTGAAGAAGTGGCAAAAACCGGTCGTGAAACCCAAAAGAAATTTCTACATTATTGCGTTACAGTAATGCGCCAAGCCATGCTAATCAATTTCAATGCGAAAGACCTTGCTTTTATGCGCATACATACTGATGGCTTTAGCTTAGACAAATTTGCTCCTTTCATTCATGAAAACAATATTCTAACCATTGTAAAAGAGCTTGAAGACGCTATTTACCATATTGAACGAAATGGTAATTCTAAAATAATTCTTACGGATCTTTCTATAAAATTGACGCGTCTTTTGCACAAAAAAGCGGCTTAGCCTGCTATCTGCTGTCCTTTTTTTGGTAACTTAATAGCAACCAACCGCAAAACCAAAAGACCATGGACAGTTTTCTCCACTCTGCAACAGAACTCTTAATCCTAATTTTTCTGATTATCGTCTTTATGCAAAGTGGCATTGACAAAGTGTTTAATTGGAAGGAAACCCTTTCCTATCTGAAAGAGCATTTTAAAGACACTCCATTAGAAAGTTTGGTTCCCGCTCTCTTGGGCACATTGCTCTTAATAGAGACCGCATCAGGAATTCTATGCGCCATAGGACTTTATCAATTATTGATTATAGGAGAAAACACCATTGCCTTTTATGGCAGTATACTTTCCTGCATATCCTTATTAATGTTGATGTTCGGTCAACGCATGGCCAAGGACTATGAAGGGGCTAAAACCATCACCGTATATTTTATGCCCGCTATATTTTTGGTTTACATACTTCAAAACTAAAAAAGGGTCAACCGATAAAATCCGTTGACCCTTTTATTCTGATGGTAAGTTAATTCTACTTCTTGTACTTGTCGTTCAATAGTTTTACGATTTCTGCAGTAAGGTCATTTTTATCTGCGCCATATAATACGCTGCCACCATCGCCACCACCAAGAATGTATGAGTAGCCATTTGCTTTGCCGTAAGCTTTTACCTCTTTTTTTACTTTACTGATGATGCTGTCCATTTCAGTTTGACCTAACAATTGAAGTTGTTGGTCTTCCTGCTGCAATTGTTGACCGATCATTTGACCTTTTTGCTGCATTGCAGCATATTGTTCTTGGGCTTTTGTTTGTGATAACTTCTGAGCTTGAGTTTGGAATGCCTGCGCCTCCACTTGAAAAGCTTGCGTAATACTGTCTCTCTTTTTTGTTAGAGCGTCCGCTTTAACTTTAAAATTAGCTTCAACATCTATTTTTTCTTGGTACTCTTCCATCAACTTTACGTTGTCTACAAATCCAATTTTTTCCTGCTGACAAGAAACTGCTACCAACATTAAAAATACCACTACTACATTTTTCATAATTCTGTTTATTTTAATCTTCTTTTTGCTTTTCAAAATTTTCTCAAAAATTATCCCTTCCCTAAATTCTGTCAAATTTAGTTTTCAAGTTGCGCAAAAATAGAAAAGCTTTTCTAATTGTAGTCATCAAATTTTTAAATGTGAAGGAAGAAACAATAATTCAAGAAATTAATTTAAACAACCTCAAATTGACCAAAAGACCAACTATAAAGAATTTCTATACAAAGAACACAAGAATATAAAGGAAGATAATAAAAAATGGAGTCGTCAAAAAGGCGTACAAAGACAATTTTTACGAAATCATCCACACATAAGAGATAAGCACTCAAACATCGTTAAAATCGCTTAAAACAAGTTTTAAGCTTCAGAAAGAGCTTATGGATGCTTTTTGAGAATATAGATTACAGAAGAGGGTTGTCCGCTGAACACTGCCCTAAAATTTGACCAAAATCCTACACCGAAGGCCTTGATAAAATTCTGTCTACCGGTTTTATATTTTTCAGAAAGCAAGGAGACATAAAAAGCATCAAACCACATAGGTTTTGTTTTTACTAATTTCATATTCTGTTTTGCGAATACTTTTTCTATTGACTCTTTAGAAAAATGCCAAAGATGTCTTGGCACATCATAAGCTGCCCAAAACTCTTTATAATAATTTGCATCAAAAGATTTAAAATTAGGAACTGCTATTACAAGCGTACCGTTATCTTCTAAGTTCGCTACAATTTTTTGGATTTGATCATCAAGATTAGGTAAGTGCTCCAAAACGTGCCAAAGTGTTATTACCTGAAATTTAGTGTTTGGCAACTCTTCCATATCGGAAAGCAAATTCATTTTCTTCTCACTGGAACGAACTCTTGCATCACTACTTGGCTCTATTCCCGTAACCGTCCAATTATTCTTTTTTGCCTGCAACAAAAAATCTCCGGTACCTGCCCCAACATCCAACAAGGTTTTAGTATTCTTTGCATAAGAATTTATTAAAGCTACTTTTTGAGAGAGACTAAACTTTTTTACCGCTTGATACATTTTATCCACTACAGATTTTGAAGCATCTGTATGTGATATGTAGTCATCACTTTCGTAATACTTTTGCAGATTTTTGGGCTCAGGTGTAGTCACCAACATTTGTAACTCTTCATCCAAAATCAATTCAAAGTCTTCTCCAGAAATTGAAAAATCTTTAGTTTTTAAAAACGGTTTCATTATAGTTGTGCGTGGTAAGATATTCCTTTTTGAGAGTTCGAAGATAATTTAAAACTGGCTCTCTAGAAAACGAATCTTCATGAAGACAATCTTTTTCCTTATCACTATAAACCTCAATGGCCAAATACCAATTATCAGTTCGTATTACATCGTCTCCTCCAACATATCCTTCATCATCCTCTAAACTCAAAGCTGCATTTAGGGTAGCACTGAAAAGAGTAGGTCCTAAGTTCAAAACTTTCGTAGGTATATCAATCTCATAAAAAGCAAAAAAATAATTCTCGCCGTCAATTAAAAATGGAATATCATCATAGACATTTTCATCATTCAATTGAAACTTAGTGTTTATATAATTATAAAAATGAGAAGCTTCTTTATGATCCTCAAAAATAAACATCGTGCGTTTGGAAAGGGTTCTTTTAAACTTCTTTCCCTTGGAAATTTTATAGTCTTTTATAGATGGTGCCACTCGTAAAGGAATACATGATTGACCTATTAACGTGCTGCACAATACTAGAAGGAAAGCTTTCATTCGCAAGCATTTTTAAATTGAAAAAATACTATCACAAAAACTTAGCCAAAAACAATTTAATTTCAATCCATTCGTTCTATTCTAGAGGTAAGTAAAAGCTATTCTGTTTAATTATAAAACAGAGTACATACCACATTAGAAGGGTTCTTGCTGCCGAGAAAAGTTCACGCAAGACAGATGTCTACATGGTTTTCATAAGGAAAACCAATGTGGCACAGACATGTTCCACGTGGAACGTTCCGGTTATCTATCTTCCCAAATACACCAAAAGAACACTTATGTCAGAAGGGTTTACACCACTGACTCTAGCTGCTTGAGCTATGGTCACCGGCTGTATAGAATTCAACTTTTCACGAGCTTCGTATGACAAGGATTTAAGTTTGGAGTAATCAAAATTAGCAGGAATTTTTACATTCTCTAAACGCAATAGTTTGTCCGCATTATTCTTTTCTTTGGCAATATAGCCAGAATACTTAACCTGTATTTCCGTCTGTTCTAGCACTTCCCGATCCAGGTTATTATCCTCAACATAACCTGAAACCGTATCCAACTGTAGCATATGGTCCATGGTGACTTTCGGTCTAGAAAATACCTTAAACATCTTATCGGATTGTTTAACTAATGCGGAATCTACACTATCTAAAATTGGATTGATCTCCTCTGGTTTAACACTAGTTTCCTTAAAAAAGTTAACGAAAGAATCGGACTTAGCCTCCTTTTCTTCCATACGAATCAAACGCTCTTTTTTAGCTAAACCAATATCAAATCCTCTGGGAGTTAATCTCAAATCAGCATTATCCTGACGCAACAAAGTTCGGTATTCTGCCCTAGAAGTAAACATGCGATATGGCTCTTCCGTACCCTTTGTAATTAAGTCATCTATCAAAACACCTATATAAGCTTCATCTCTCTGAAGCACGAAATCCTCTTTCTCGCTAATTTTTAAATGAGCATTAATACCCGCCATCAAACCTTGAGAAGCAGCCTCCTCATAACCTGTAGTTCCATTAATTTGACCCGCAAAATAAAGATTATCTACAAGCTTAGTTTCTAAGGTATGCTTTAGTTGTGTAGGCGGAAAATAATCATATTCTATAGCATAACCAGGCCTAAAAAATTTGACGTTTTCAAAACCTACAACAGATCGTAAAGCTTTAAACTGAACATCCTCAGGCAAGGAAGTAGAGAACCCATTTACATATACTTCAACCGTATCCCAACCTTCCGGTTCTACAAAAATTTGATGACTATTTTTATCAGCAAAGCGATTGATTTTATCCTCTATTGACGGACAATATCGGGGTCCCACACTTTTGATTCTACCGTTAAACATTGGCGAGCGATCAAATCCCTCACGCAAAACGTCATGGACCAAATCACTAGTATGTGTCATGAAACAGTCCCGTTGAGTGGTCAAAACCGGAGTCTGTAAATATGAAAATTTTTCTGGAATAGCATCGCCAGGTTGCGGAATCATAACTGAATAATTCAAAGAACGACCATCAACCCTTGGTGGAGTTCCGGTTTTCATACGGCCACTCTCGAAACCTAATTCCAGCAATTGTTCTGTAATTCCGGTAGCAGCCTTCTCTCCTGCTCTACCGCCACCAAACTGCTTTTCACCTATATGAATCAATCCATTTAAAAAGGTGCCGTTCGTAAGAATTACCGATTTAGATCGAATATCTATACCTAAAGAGCTTTTAACTCCTACGGCTTTACCGTTCTCAACCAATAAGCCACTTATCATTTCCTGATAGAAATCTACATTCGGTATATTTTCTAGAGCCAAACGCCATTCCTCAGCAAAACGCATACGGTCATTCTGAGCACGCGGACTCCACATTGCAGGGCCCTTCGATTTATTAAGCATTTTAAATTGAATCGCTGACTTATCCGTGATAATACCGCTCATTCCGCCCAATGCGTCAATTTCTCTAACAATTTGTCCTTTAGCAATTCCACCCATAGCAGGATTACAGGACATCTGACCAATGGTCTGTAAATTCATGGTCACCAACAGGGTTTTAGAACCCATATTTCCAGCTGCCGCTGCAGCTTCTGCACCAGCGTGCCCTCCTCCAACAACAATAACATCATACTCCTCTGCAAACATCTCTTATCCTCTAAAATTGTGATTTCAAAATAAAAATTATGGCAAACAGCCATGCACTAAACGCAAAACAACCTTAATGTTCCACGTGGAACATCATAATTTTCTCATTTTCTTTTTGCCTCATTATAACTACTTCCTCCTTTGTCTTATCCTTAAAACCAAAAAGGTGCAACACGCCATGAGCCATAACACGCAAAACTTCTTCTTCCAACGAGATATTAAATATCTTAGCGTTATCTTTTACTCTATCTACAGAGATAAATATATCTCCGCCGATGACATTATCTTCCGTATAATCAAACGTTAAAATATCTGTATACGTATCGTGATTCAAATATTTTTTATTCATTTTCAAAACCTCTTCATCTGAACAAAAAACGTAATCTATCTGGTTAAGAACACCATTTTCTGATTCCACTACTGCGTTTAACCAATCTGAATATTTATCTTCGTTTTCTAGTGAAAACCCGGTTTTATAATGGAACTCAATCATTGTTCTTGAAATAGTCTTTTACCCTGTTTTGAAAATTTTGGCGCAAAGGTAAGCTTTGTCTGTTTAAAATCTCTACTTCGTTACGATAATTCTCTAAGAATGAGGGCTTAGTAATAATAGGGTTTTGAAACTGACTGGTATTTGTATTACTCTCTTTTTTAGACTTCCTCCCTTGTTTAAGGGATGCATTTTCTAATTTCAGCATTTCATACTGAATGTTATTTATCTTAGTTTGGCTTCTTTGGGTAACCCCATTTTCCAAAAGGTCGTTCTCAAAATCCTCCATTTGCTTAATAAGCTTCTGAGCCAATTTTTTATCGCCTGCATCCATCATATCCTTGAGTTGCTGCTCTAACTTACCCCGCAACATTTGCTGCTCTTTATAAATCTCATAAATTTCCTGCAACTCCGATTCAGAGGGTTGTCCATTACCTGGTCCAGATTCACCGTTTTGATTCTGCCCCGCTTTTCCTTTTCCCTTGTTTCCTTCTGAACCTTCTCCTTGATCCCCACCTTCATTACCTCCTTTTTCGCCACTACCCTTTTTACCCTCTCCTGATGTAGAACCTTTTCCTTTTTCCCCTTGCCCTTCGCCTTCGCCGGATTTACCCTCACCAGACTCTCCTTTACCAGGCTTACCCTTTCCAGGCTTACCCATACCGCTCATTTTTTCCTTTAACTCCTGTTGTCCCTTAATGATATCCGGTAGTTGAAAACCACCCTCTTCGCCCTGTCCCTCTCCTTGACCGGACATCATACTCTGCTCCATATTATCCAAAATATTGGCGAGAAAGTCAGATAAACTATTGGATGCACTAAGCACATATTTTTGGTAGGATACACCTTGGTATATTTGGTTTTCAGCAACACTTTCCAATGTTTTGTCCACATTATAATAGACCTCCGTAATCTGTTCGTTTACGAATTCAGAAAGCTCAGCTCTTCTTAGAGAAAGAGCAAACAGACTATCGTCAACATGCTCAAAAAGCTCACGTAACTCCTGCTGTTTATGTATAGCATTTGAAAATTGTGGACTATCTGAATCCACATCCTCCAGACTATCGTACAGTAATTCTTGCTTAAAAGAGAAGGTGATTAAATTATCCAATATTTGCCGAAGCATTTCGGCGTCTTCCGTTATGGTGGATTCCCCTCCCGCCCCAGCAGCAGATTTACTGAGTTGTTCACTCATTTCTTTCATCTTCTGCGCTGCAGACTTTTGTTTTTGTTTAGCTTTATCAGACTTTTCTTTTTTCTCACCACCCCCCGTATCCTTAGATTGTTCCTTTTTAAGCTCTTTTAAAGCTTCATTTTGATCTTCCTTAACCCCAGACTCCCTATCTTGGCTTCGATCTATATTTAATGGTTTATTTAAATCTTCATTGTCCTTCTGAAGCTCATCAAATTCCTTTGTTATATCCTCAAAATCCTTGTTTAACTGTTCTTGGATATCTGTGTCCTCCAATGTATTTAGTGAATCCGCAGCTTTTTCCTGTTCGTTAGAAAGTTTTTCCAAGTCCCTAGCTAGCTGATTTACCTTCTCCGTAACATAATACCGCTTGGTCAATTCTAGCAACTGTTCAAGATTACGCTCACTGCTTTGCTGTTTCTTTCCCAATTCCTCTAACCTTTTTGAAAGCTCCTCTTTATCTATTTTATCAGCAATCTTATTTAACTCATCAAGTAATTTTTCATTCTTCTTAGCACGTAATTCTTGACGCTCTAAACGTTCCTGAAGTAGCTCGTTAAACTTATCATTACTTTCCAATTTGTTTAAGTTCTCTTTTAGCTGCTTACTAAACTCTTCCATTTGAATTTCCTGCTGTTGTTGCTTTTGTAGAAAATCCTTAATTTGATTTTGATCTGTAAAATCTAGCTGATTCTTCTCTTTCTGCTCTTTTCTAATCTCCTTTAGGTCTTCTTTTTGTTCTTTGAACTGGTCTAACGACTTATCCAAATTATTGATAATAGACTGCTGAGCCTCCAATTCCTTCTTTCTCAATTGACTCTCATCTAACAATGACAAGGAAAACACTTCGGATTTAGTTGATTTACCATTATGAATGGCATCATTATCTACTGCCTCAAAATAAAAACTATACTGCTTATCCTCTAATAATTCCAGGCCTGAAGGGAAAGTATAATAAAATTGTTCAAAATTTCCTGATGGTGTGCTGAGCGGTATAACCTGACGCTTATCCGGTTCACCATCCCTATAACAAACAAGTTTTATACTCTTCAGTTTATAATCATCCGTGGCCTCTCCCGAGTAATAGGCTAAATTGGGATTCAGGGAGTCCAAAACCTGTCTGACCTTGATAGCTGGATACGCATCTTTAATCACTGTAAATTCATAGGCTAGTTTCTCATAGTCATCCACATTATCATTTGATGTGGACACTTCATATCCCAAACTTTTATATACACGTTTCTGTAGAGAAAATGCACCGTCATCGACCAAAAAATCCTGAATGGTATCCTTGGTGATTAAACGTACATTTTTGGTATTCTCCCCTTTGATATTCCAAGTGACCTTAGTGCCCTCCGGAAAAATTGCATTACCTGTACTTTTAATGGTTTCCGAAGCCCTACCCGTGTAATTAGGATAGTCTAACTTAACTTGAAAATCCTCAATAACTGGAGTCTTAAGCACCTGAAGTTGATAATCCCTTGATCTAACATCATTGGCCAAAAAATAAAATTTTGAGTTTTTTAAAGGAGGAGTGAACGTGTATAAGTACCGACCGTTATCTTCTCGTAAAAGAGACTGTTTTCCATCTATTACGATAAAAACGGTTTCCGGTTTAACCTCTCCTTTCGTAGTTACTTCAACAGTATGTTCCTTTGAATCCAAAACACGTAAATCATTAGATAATAAGTGAAAAGAAAAAGGAGCAGGAGGCTCATAGGCCATACTATAATTCACAACTCTATCCGCAGAACCAAAAAAAGACTTTAAATTTCCCGAAACCCAAACCAACATAAGGATAAGAGCCGGTATTGCCAAGTACTTTAAATATTTAAAATTATCCTTAAAATCTACTGCCTTAGTAAAAGGAATTATGCTCATATTCCGGCTTCGTTGTTCTATACTGGCCAACAATAATTCCGACTGGTTTTTATCCTCACCCAAATCAATAAGATTGTATAACTTATCTCCTACTTCCGGAAAATGTTTACCTATCAATAAAGATGCTTGTCTATTGCTTATCCCTTGTTTAAGTTTAAACAGATAGAACAAGGGCTTAAGGATGTATTTAAACAACAAATAAAGCTCTATGCCCAGAAATGCCAGTAAAAGGATAAAACGACCCGTAGAATTGAGCCAAAGTAGGTATTCAATACCTAAAATCGCAATTAAGAAAAGTAACCCCAATGCTACAAAAAGCAAGACGCCTTTTATAAGCATCTTGGTATAATACTTTCTGATGAAACCGTTAAGCTTTCCCAGTATATTGCGGTAACCTGTCATAGAACGTAAAGATAAGCAAAAAAGCACCTGAGCACTTAAAGCTTACTATAACCGAACAATAGCGCGGTTTAATTCGTATCCCTTTGGGACCTAGGTCGCTTTTTATACCTTTGCGCCATAAAAAAATCGCCATGAGCCAAAGAGTACGCGTACGTTTTGCACCTAGCCCTACGGGGCCATTGCACATTGGTGGTGTCCGCACCGCCCTATTCAATTATCTTTTCGCCAAAAAACACGGTGGCGATTTTATTTTACGAATAGAAGATACCGATCAAAACCGCTATGTAGAAGGTGCTGAAGAATATATCATAAACGCACTCAATTGGTGTGGACTTAAATTTGATGAAGGTCCCGGTTTGCAGGGGGATTTCGGACCCTACAGGCAAAGCGAACGCAAACATTTATACAAACAATACGCAGAAGAACTAATTAGGAATGGTAAAGCCTACTACGCTTTTGATACAGCCGAACAATTAGATTTCCACAGAAAAAATCACGAGGCTAACGGCAAGACTTTTATTTACAACTGGCACAACCGTTTAAAACTGGATAATTCTTTGTCTTTAACCCCTGAAGAAGTTCAAAAACGACTTGATTCCGGTGAAGACTATGTGGTACGCTTCCTGACCGCACCCGATAAAAAACTACATTTAAAAGACATTGTTCGTGGTACTATAGAAATAGATACCAATGTATTGGACGATAAGGTTCTTTTTAAAGGAGACGGAATGCCAACCTACCACCTAGCTAACATAGTAGATGATCATTTAATGCAAATCACTCACGTTATTCGTGGTGAAGAATGGCTTCCTTCCTTGGCATTACATCAGCAATTATATGATGCTTTTGGCTGGAACACACCTGAATTTGCACATTTGCCTTTAATTATGAAGCCCGTAGGGAAAGGCAAACTAAGCAAACGAGATGGAGAAAAAATGGGTTTCCCTGTGTTTCCATTAAGCTGGAAGGAGTCCCAAGGATATAGAGAAGCAGGTTATTTCCCAGAAGCCGTTGTTAATTTCTTGGCGCTGTTAGGCTGGAATCCAGGTACTGAAAAAGAAATCTTCAGTCTAGGAGAATTAGTTCATAGTTTTAGCCTAGAGCGTGTAAACAAGTCAGGAGCACGTTTTGATCCGGACAAAACCAAATGGTACAATCAACAGTATCTACAAAATAAGGCTAATGATGAACTGGGCGAGTTATATGCCGAAATACTAAAAAAGAAGTCCATCTCTATAGCTACAAAACCAAAAGGCTACGTGGAAAAGGTTGTTGCTTTAATAAAGGAACGCGCTGTTTTTGTAGCAGATTTTTGGGATTTATCTGATTATTTCTTTGTTGCTCCTACCTCGTACAACGAGAAAGCAGCCAAAAAACAATGGAAAGAAGGTACGCCAGATATTCTAAACCATCTGGTATCAATACTTGAAGAAATCTCCGATTTCTCCTCCGAAAACGTTGAAACTATCGTAAAAAAATGGATTGGTGAACAAGAACTGTCCTTTGGTAAGGTAATGCCACCATTGCGTTTGGTGATTGTTGGTGATATGAAAGGCCCGCATTTATTTGATATTATAGCCATGATCGGCAAAGAAGATAGCATTGCTAGAATTCAAAAAGCAATATTGCATTTGGCTTAGAAACCCTCTATTCCATTGAAAAGGTGCAGATTTTAGTTCGTTCTAATTTCTGCACCTTTTTTATTTATTGATAGTACTTGTAACAAACCCAAGAAAAGTACTACATATATACAATACGTTTTGTAAATTCAATTCATAACTAAAAATCACAAATTATGGGAAATCTTATCTGGATACCGGTCATTTTCTTCGTCATTGCGACGTTTCTTTCTGGGGTCTTTATAGTTAAACAACAAACCGCAGTTCTTATAGAAACATTCGGAAAATTCACAAGTGTTAGACAATCGGGAATTCACTTTAAAATACCATTTGTACAGCGCATTTCGGCAAGGATGGGACTTAAAATTCAGCAACTGGATGTTATAATCGAAACTAAAACCTTAGATGATGTTTTTGTAAAACTTAAGGTTTCCGTACAATATGTAGTAATTAAGGAAAAGGTATATGATGCCTTCTATAAATTAGAATATCCACATGAGCAAATCACTTCATATGTATTTGATGTGGTACGGGCCGAAGTTCCAAAAATGAAATTAGATGATGTATTTGTAAAGAAGGATGATATAGCCATTGCGGTTAAGTCAGAACTACAGGATGCCATGTTAGATTACGGCTATGACATTATTAAAACCTTGGTAACGGATATTGACCCAGATGCTCAGGTAAAAGAAGCCATGAACCGTATTAATGCCTCTGAGCGTGAAAAAATAGCAGCACAGTTTGAGGGTGATGCTGCCCGTATCCTTATTGTTGAAAAGGCAAAAGCGGAAGCGGAAAGTAAGCGATTACAAGGTCAAGGTATTGCAGACCAACGTCGCGAAATTGCTCGCGGATTAGAAGAATCCGTTGAGGTTTTAAACAAAGTTGGTATTAACTCACAAGAAGCTTCTGCCCTAATTGTGGTTACTCAACATTATGATACGCTTCAATCCATTGGTGAAGAAACCAATACTAATCTGATATTGCTACCTAATTCACCTCAAGCCGGTAGTGATATGTTGAATAACATGGTGGCCTCTTTTACAGCAAGTAATATGATTGGTGAATCAATGAAAAAGACACAGCAAGAGAAGAAAAAATAAATTTCTTTGAGAAACCGTTAAAAAAAAGGGCATTAAGAATTACATCTTAAGGCCCTTTCATATTCTATATAGAATCTAGAATTTCTTCATTAACTTCTTCGCTACAAGAGATAAGGTGAGTTTTTGTAAAACACCGCTAAAACCACCGAGCAAATTCGTAGGATACAAGCTGTTTTTAGTTATTTGTACTTGCATTTTTAGATTTTCTCGTTCTATTTCCTGTTGCAATTTTAGAACTTTTAAATCTTTGTCTATCTGTTCAAAGGAAGTGTATTTCTTTGGTATCATATTTCTTCAAAATAAAGTTCGGAAAATCTTGCCATTAAAGGTTTAACCAATGACTTACGAAAGACAAAGACCAATATTCCTATAAGAATATAGAATCCTCCAACAACTAAAAAGCCAATAGCAGTATTACCCATTTCTGATCCAATCCAAAAACCGGCAGCGATTGAAAGAAACAAAAGGGCAAGTACGAATGCTATGCCTAGAAAAACGGCTTGTGCAAGGCCGGTAATACCCTTCATGAGCAATTTAAAGGCTTTTAGCTTGTAAAACTCCCTGCTACTATCAATATATGACTTAGCACTTGCCTCAGCTTCTGAAATGCTCTCTTTTAGTTCTTCAAAAGCCATATATTATTTCTGTAATTGCGCATTCTTTTTCTTCAATTCTGCCAATTTATTCTCTAGGCTCATAATGATATCATCAGCCTTGTAGCTCATATTTGAAATCGTATCTTCCAATTTCATCTCAAAATCAACCTTTTTCTCCTCAGCAGTCTTTGTAAGTTCCTCAGTTGCTTGTGTGATTCTGTGGGTTAAATCGTCTTTGGTCTTCAAAGCGTTCTTTTTAATTTTTTTCCTGGTTTTTTCACCTTTAGCCGGTGCATACAGAATTCCTGCCCCTACTCCAATTATTGCTCCGGTTAAAACCGCCAATAAAACATTTCCACTATCATTTGACATAATCTCTATTTTTTTAAATTAATATTTTACTTAAAATATAATGCGTTTTCTTTTCGCTTAAAAAATAGAAAAGTAAAACGTCGTTTATATATATTCTGCAATGTACTCTAAACAAGATTGCAATATGACCTCAATCGATTCGAAAATTAACGTTTACATCTATTTAAGTAAGATTTAACGCTTTTCAAGCCTTTTAACGACAGTAAGATCGATAAGTGGATAGATTTATAGGCTCAAATTTTAATTGTCCTCACAAGTCGCCAAACAAAGTGATTATTAATAACACATACCTATGGTTATTTATAATATAATAAGAATAATCTATACTGTTAATTTTGGAAGTTATCCATAAAAAACTTCTTAAAAACAAAATGTCCTTAAGAAGTTTCCTTATGTAAATGGTTAATGTTACTTGTTTTGAACTTTTGCCCAAGTATCTCGTAATCCGACCGTTTTGTTAAAAACTAATTTACCTTCCTTAGAATCTGGATCAACACAAAAATATCCCAAACGTTGAAACTGAAATCGATCACCTGATTTTGCTGTTGCCAAACTCGGTTCTAAATAACCAGTTATCACTTTTAGGGAATTAGGATTTATAAATTCCATAAAATCCTTATCCTTATGCGTATCCGGGCTTTCATCTGTAAATAAACGGTCATATAGCCTAACCTCTGCTTTTAAAGCATGGGCTACAGATACCCAATGCAATGTTCCTTTTACTTTACGTAGGCTTTCTTCCGTACCACTCCCACTTTTACTTTTAGGATCATACGTACATTGAATTTCAATTATATTCCCATCGGTATCTTTTGTGCAGCTCTCGGCTTTTATGATAAATCCCGACTTTAGCCTCACTTCTCCGCCTAATTTAAGACGAAAAAATTTACGGTTGGCCTCTTCTCTAAAATCTTCTTTCTCTATATAAATCTCTCTAGAAAATGGAACTTCGCGTTTACCAGCAGATGCATCTTCTGGATTATTTTCAGTTTGCAACCACTCCACTTCACCCTCTGGATAATTAGTAATAACTACTTTTACCGGGTCTAAAACACCCATAACCCTTGGAGAAATTTTATTTAAATGATCACGCAAATGGAATTCCAAAAGTGATACGTCAATAAGATTATCCCGTTTGGCAATACCTATGGTCTCCACAAAATTACGAATAGACTCTGGTGTATAACCCCTTCTTCGAAGCCCGGATAACGTACTCATTCTTGGATCATCCCATCCTGTAACCACATTCTGTTCTACCAATTGCAATAACTTGCGTTTACTTACAACCGTATGACTTAAGTTTCTTCTAGCGAACTCACGTTGTTTAGGCCGAAGTTTATTTGCATCTGTAACCTGATCCAAAAACCAATCATATAATTCGCGGTGCATAGCGAACTCCAACGTACAGAATGAATGCGAAACTTGTTCTATATAATCACTCTCACCATGTGTCCAATCATACATGGGATAAATACACCAATCGGTATTAGTGCGGTGATGAGCCTTATGTAACACACGGTACATAATAGGGTCACGCATCAACATGTTAGAGGACGCCATATCTATTTTAGCTCTCAACACATGCGTTCCTTCCTGAAATTCTCCATCTTTCATTTTCTGAAAAATAGCTAAATTCTCATCTACGGAACGATCTCTAAACGGACTATTCGTTCCTGCCTGTGTAGGTGTTCCTTTTTGCTCTGCCATCTGCTCGGAAGATTGCTCATCCACATATGCCTTTCCCTGCTTGATCAACTCTATGGCCCAATCGTACAACTGTTGGAAATAATCAGAAGCATACCTTTCGGTATCCCACTTAAATCCCAACCATTCCACATCTTTTTTAATAGCGTCTACATACTCCTGTTCTTCCTTAGCAGGATTGGTGTCATCAAACCTCAAATTTACCGGTGCATCATACCGTAATCCAAGCCCAAAATTTAGGCAAATGGAGCTTGCATGGCCAATGTGTAAATAGCCGTTTGGCTCTGGTGGAAAACGAAAACGTAATTCCTTTTTAGAGTAACCGTTTTTTAGATCGTCTTCAACAATATGTTCAATGAAATTCAAGGATTCAACTGCCTCGCTCATAGGGTTCATTTTTAGAGCCACAAAGGTAAGTAAAATGCAGTAATCGATAAGATTTCAAATTTCATTCATACAAATAGTGGCATTTCACAACAATTATATAACCTGATACAACAATAAATTCTCCACGCGTGTATAATAGGTCATATTTGTTATGTATTCTACTTGTCATAACCCAAATCTGACATTGAAACCTGTAGTAAACCCAAAACTACGCCTACTTATGAGACAGAAAAGAATTAACATTCCGCGAACAATTTTAACAGCGCTATTAGTGCTGCTTACCTCACAAATCTCTGCACAGATTGCTCTTCAGGCACCCGTGCCAGCAGACAACCCAAATCTATCAGGAACTAATGCATGGCCAAGAGCATGTGCAGATACCGACTTTAACGAGTTCTTCGTTACCATAGAATGGGCAGGCGCAGCTAATTCGGACAACAGTTTTATTTTGGAACTGTCTGACCCTAGCGGTTCGTTTGGAACCCCTTTTACACTGTCAACGGTAACGGACCAAAACAGTAACAACGAATTCACAACTAGTTTTAATCTTCCTACAGATACTAGAGGTGCCAATTACAAGATGAGAGTCCGCAGTACTAGTCCGGCCTCAACCAGTCCTGATTCACAAGGATACTCCATGTACTTTTTAGGCTTTGATACCAATTTACATATGAGTCCGGATGGTGATGGCACAACTCCAGGTAGCGTTCAGGCCTGTGGGAGTACACAAATAACATTAACTGTTGATAACATACCACCTTCAGAATTAAATACCTATCAGTATTCGTGGTATAGAAGTGGAACCAAATTATCAGAAAACGGACCTTCCATCTTAACAGATGGTACAGGTGAATATTTTGCCTTTATTGATTACGGCGATTGTACTGGTTCTGCTAATACAGAGTCTAATCATATAGTAGTAAATTCAGGTACAAGCACAGGAATTGCCATTACCCCTCCAACTTCTACAGCCTTATGTGCAGGAGATACAGCCGCACCTTTAGAGGCAAACGTACAAGATGGGACTTATATATATACATGGTATAAAAATGGAACTGAAGTACAAGCATCACAAACCGGAGGCTTTACCTATACTATAAACACCAACGACCCGGCATTTGTTGGAGACTATACCGTAAGGGTTCAAGGTGCAGGAGTTTGTACGGAAACATCTGCGGCAGTTACAATTACCAATGCAGGTGCCTTTACTGTTACGAGAAACAACAATGCTAATTTAGTAGTGCTTCCTTCTCAACCCCAAACCTTAAGCATTACAACAAATGCCAACTCGCCAACATACGAGTGGTTCAGAAATGGAACCCCAATACCAAGTTCTAATAATTCTTCATTAACCGTTACACAAGCTGGTACATATCATGCAGCGGTTACTCAAACTGGAGGTACATGTTCTTCTACTACTATCAATTCTGAAGATACAGAGATTGTAGCCCCTACGGCATTTAGAACAGAAATAGCTTATGCTACTTCTTATGAATCTTGTACAAGTACAAGTATTGCACTATCAACTGATAAGATATACGCGGTTTTAGGTGATGGAAGTGAAGTAGATGTAACTGAAGATGTTGCTTCTTCTTTTACATACCAATGGCAGAAAGATGGAACAAATGTAACGGGTGAAGCTTCACAATCTATAAGCTTAACCAATAGTGACGAAAACGGAAATTACACTGTAAGCACAGATTTAAGTGGGATGACATCTACCTCTAACGCATTACCTGTGCAATTAGCAAGTGAAGCTTTAGCCATTAGCAGCACAAGTACAGTATATTGTAGTTCTTCTGATATAATAACCATATCGACTACAACAGATTTAAGCTCTGAAATTTTTGATTGGGAGCGCGATGGTGAAGCTATTAATTCTACCGATAGCTCTTTGTCAGTAACCCAACAAGGTACATATCGTTTGGTAATTAGAAAAGGTACATGTTCTCAGATATCTAACGAAATCAGTATTACACCATTAAACCCAGACCTTATTACTTTGGATATTGACGGCGACGTAATTTTTCCTGAAGGAAGTTCTAAAACCGTAAACGCAAATGGCGGAACAGCTTACAGATGGTTGGATTCGAACAATATTGAAATCAGCGGTTCTTCTTCAGCAACGTTTACTACAGAAGGTAATTATTTGTTGATTGCAAATATTGACAACTGTGAAATTAGCAAACCTATTACAGTAACATACCTAGACTTATTTAATATACCTAACGTTATAACACCTAATGGTGATGGCGCAAATGATCAATGGATTATACCTAATTCATACTCGAACAAATCAGATGTGCGTGTTATCATTTATGACGCAAAAGGTACGGAAGTACTAAACTCAACCAACTACCAAAATAACTGGCCAGAGTCCTCTATTAGTTTCGCCAAGCAAAACATGGTTTTTTACTATGTAATTAAAAATGACAGCGAAACATTAAAACAAGGAACAGTAACAGTTATCAGATAACCCCACACCAACCATGAAATTTGTAAAATACATTGCATTCGCATTACTGGCTGCCCTGACGTTTGCAAACGTTCAGGCACAAGAAGATGACCCCGTTTTGTTGTATAGTCCGGCGTCCCAGAATTTATTGAAATTCAATAGGTTTCTGATTAACCCAACCTTTTCTACCGTTCAGGAAGACAAGTCTTACATTAATCTTTTACACCGAAACCAATCGGTACAGTTTAAAGATAATGACCAGACCTACTTCTTGAGTTACAGTGGTAGAATAGGTGATAAAAGCGGTTTAGGACTTAGTCTTTATACACAAAGTGTTGGGGCTGTCTCTAACATTGGCGTTTTGGCAAACTATGCTTACGGAATCAAATTGAGCGATAAAAGTAATTTTACATTTGGTGGTAACCTAGCCTACTATAGTACCGGTCTTGATCAGAATAGTATTGATGTAATTGATCCTAACGATTACAGTTTAACCGGAACGGAAGACAGTAATGTACTTTCATTTCAACCCGGTTTTAACCTTTCTTATGGGAATATTGATTTTGGTGTTTTTGCTGAAAATCTATTTGATTATAATTTAAAGACAAGTGAGTCATTAACTGACTTTGCCGATAAGACATATTCCAGTCACCTTCAATATACCCATCGTTTTAAAAATGATGCGGGTATCATGGAAGGCAGCAGATTAATGCCTATTGCACGTGTTCGTATGAACGGTCAAAACAGATTGTCAGGCCAAGATGAAGAATCTCAAAATATGACCTACGGTGGTGCCGTTATTTTAGACCTTCCTAAATTGGGATGGTTACAAGGTGGTTACGATAGTTTCTATGGTGCATCTGCCGGAGCGGGTTTCAATATCAACAAGAGACTTTCCTTAGGGTATACCATGGAGAAAGGCTTTGGAACGGACTTCAATAACTTTGGTGTTACACATGAAATTTCATTCGCATTCTCATTTACTCCTAACTTAACTGAAGACCGTGTAATGCTAGAAGATGACTATGAAGATTCTCTAGTTGAAAACGAAGAAGTAGATAAAAATGATCTTGTAGATAATGAGGAAATAGAAGAACTAAAACGCAAACTTGCTGAGAATGATGCTATCATTCAAGAATTAATGTTTCGCCAGGACTCTTTAGAATCACACCGTCAGAAAGATCTAGAACGTCGTTTTAATATGGTAATGAGCATGGTTAGAAATGAAACCAGTGGCGAAAGACCAGATTTAGAAGATCGTGCGGAAAGGTTATTTATGGGTAATAATGATCGGCCTGCAGTGGCCAATAATGCTTCCGGAAACAATACGATAATACCAAACAGTACATCTAAGGATGACTCACAAAACGCTACTGTTGGAAAAACAACTTTAGCTCAGACTTCAACTACTCCTTCTAGGCCCAATGTTGTAAAAGATAGAGTAAAAAACATTACCAATACAAGTCCCACATATACTTCTAATTCTACATCTAAAAACGCAAATAGAGACAATGTAAAAAGTAGAAAATTCAAAAACTTAGATGATGTTGAGGACGGTTATTATGTTGTAGCCAATGTTTATAAAGGTGGCCAGTATATGGACAAGTTCATGAACAAGCTTAACAACGAAGGTTTTTCTTCTAATTATGTAGATAACCCTAACAATGGTTTAAAATATGTGTATTTACAACGTTATGATACTTGGGATGAAGCAGTAGCTGCTCATAACAGTGGTATGAACGGAGCTTACGACGGTCCACTATGGATTATGGATGTTGACAACCGATATACAAACGAAGCATATGCTTCTAACGTAGATAAGCTTAAAGAAAAATCAGCCAAGTACGATACAGATGTACTACGTACCAACACTGTTGTAAAAGACCAAATGGTATCTAATGAGTTAAACCCCAACACCCAAAAAATAGATGGTATTGGTTCTGGTTATTACATTATAGCGAACGTATTTGCAAATCCAAAAAATGCCAATCGTTTTGTAAAACTTTTAAATTCCTACGGGCTAAGTGCCAGTTACTTCATAAACCCAGATAATAACTGGAGGTATGTTTATCTAAAAAGACACCAATCTTGGAACAATGCCCTCTTGTCCTACTATACCAACCTAAATGATGCGTACAATGATAAAATGTGGATTATGCGCGTCAAACCAAACCTACTAGCTTAATGAAATCAAAATCCATTAAAAAAATATTTGCGGGCGCTCTATTTTTATTGGCATTTGCAGGATTTTCGCAAGAGTATAAAGCATTTACGAGAGAATATCGTCCTGGTGAATATTATAGGTACCAGAACAATATTAAGGGAGACCTTACCTTTATTTCAAACAGTATTGTTAATAGAGATGGAGGAACTACAACCACAGAACCAGAGGACCCCTATAATAACCTTAATACCAACGGAAATTATTGGCCATCTAGTAATCGTAACACAGAAACGGGCGGATACCTAAACTACAACGATTACAAAAATATGCAGTATATAGATGTGGATAGTGATACTTCTACATTTAGTTCTAGTACGGCAACTTTTTCATTTCCAGATGCCGACTGTAATCTTATAAGATATGCAGGTCTATACTGGTCCGCAACCTATCCAAGAGATGATACTGCTGACCCAGTGGGCACGCCTAGAGATTATGATATTGATGAGATAAAATTTAAAGTTCCCGGTGGTACCTATGTAGATATTACCGCGGATGAAATATTATATGACGGTTTAGCTGACACAGCTCTCAGTGCAAACGCGCCCTACGCTTGTTACGCAGATGTAACCAGTTTAATAACTCCATTAGCTAACCCAGAAGGAGACTATACAATAGCTAACGTTCCTAGTGCTCAAGGTTACGGTATTTTTAATGGACAATCAAGAATGACGGGTGGTGCGGCCGGTGGTTGGACTTTAGTTATTGTTTATGAGAACCCCAATCTTACTGGTAAACTCATAACCACTTTTGATGGTTTTGCTAGAGTTACCGGTACCAGTAATGTGGATATAAATTACTCAGGATTTAATACAATTCCAGTAGGTCCGGTGACAGCAAATATTGGTGCAGCTACGCTTGAAGGCGACTTTAGAATTACAGGAGATAGATTAAGAATTAAAGCTGCTAGCCGACCAAATTTTACAACTTTAAGCAATGGTACAAATCCTTCCAACAATTTCTTTAATAGTAATATTACAAGAAATGGTGTTCATGCTAATGATAGGGATCCGTTTAGTCTAAACACCTTGGGTTTTGACAGCGATATCTTTAACTTAAATAACCCAACTAATTCCGTTATACCTAATAGTGAAACTGCTGCTACCTTTAGCTTTCAGACTAATGGTGATCAGTATTATCCGTTTTTCAACTCGTTCAATATCGAGATCATTGAACCAGATATTGTTCTTGAAAAAAAGGTAGAAGATATTGCAGGTAATGATATTACAGGGCAAGGTGTTAACCTTGGTCAAATTTTAGATTACGTACTTACTTTTACCAATACAGGGAATGATGATGCGGTAAATTATACCATTCGAGATATTTTACCTATCAATGTTAGTTTAGATGAAGCAAACCTGGACATGCCAACGGGTACAACATATACCTATGACCCAGCAACCAGAGAGGTAGATTTTTTCATTCCGAACCGATTTGTGGAAGTAGGTGATACCCCTGGACAAATACGTATGCGTGTTCAAGTGGCGGAAAACTGCTTTGACTTTATTGATGCGTGTACCGATCTTATTCAAAATTTGGCTTATTCTACTTATCAGGGAAGAATAAACGATAACCAAATTACTGATGATCCTAGTGTATCTGATTTTGATAATTGTGGTTTTGTTACTCCAGGTGCGACTAACTTTTTATTAGATGATCTTTCTGACTGTAATTTCACGAGAACCGTTCAACTCTGTGGTCTAAGCGCGGTTTTAGATGCAGGTGATAATTTTGACGATTACATTTGGGTACGCGATGAAAACGGTAATGGACAAATTGATGCTTCTGACCCTGTTTTAAATGATGGCGACCCTGATAGCGATCAAAGTACTTTAGAAGTAACCGAGATAGGCACCTACATAGTGGATAAAATAGTTGCTGATCCTTGTAAGGGTTTCAAAGAAATAATTATTGTGGAAAGGTATGGTACTACTCAAACCAATCCATTGGTCGACTTTTTTAACAACACAAATAGTGATGCAGACCCAACCAATGATATTCAAGGCGAAATTGTTGAATGTAGCATTGATGGTGATCTACTACCTAAAATATTTCTTTGTGGTACAGCAGACACACAGGCTATAACCCTAAATATCCTAGACGCTCAGAGTATAGTTTGGGAGAAATTAGATGAAGGAAGTTGTACAGCTGCACCTGATGATTGTGCCAATAAGAATTTAGGGTGTACGTGGAATCAAGTGGCTACAGGAAGCGATTATAACGCAGATACAGCAGGAAAATACCGTTTGGTTATTAATTATACCAATGGGTGTTTTAGTCGTTTTTACTTCGATGTTTTTCAGAACAATTTAGATATTCTATATAATGATAGAGACATCATCTGTTCTACAGATGGTAATATCACCATAACCAATTTAGGTAGCAATTACGGTTACCAACTGGTAGATGTGGCCAACAACTCCATTGTAGTTCCATTTAGTGCTAACAACGGACCTAGTTTTGATATTTCTACTAATGGAGCTTACAGAGTTGACGTTACTCAATTAGATGCTTCTGGAAGCCCTATTGAAGATGCCTGTATATTTAGTACTCCAGACATTGGTATACTAGATAGAGACTTTCAAGTAAACGTAACTACCACACCAGCTAATTGTAATGCTCAAGGAATTATAAAGATTGACGTTCTTAATGTAGAGCCCAACTATGCGTATATCCTAAAAAGAAGTGATGGAACCTTAATTGATGACGAAACTGCAGATACGGATAACACACACTCTTTTAATGTAAATGCAGGAGACTACATTATAGAAGTTTCTACCGCAGATGGTTGTGCCTATTCTGAAGATGTAACTGTTACAAGAACACCAGACCCAACTATAACGGCATTAACCACAAGAAATATTGGTTGTACTGCTGGAACTATAACTCTTACAGGTGCTGGTGGACTTCCTAATCCTGATTATTCGTATGCCATTTGGAGTAAAAACGGAACCAATTTATATGCCGATGTAGCCTCTATTCCAGGTGATGCTTATGATACCGATCCTATATTTACTTTTGGGTGGAGAGATACAGATGCTGATGATGTTGATGAATATTTTGCAGGTGAAGACGGAGATTATGTTTTTGTAATCGTAGATTCTAATAACTGTTTTGCCTTCTCTAACGAAGTAACAATAAATGATAACGGGGCAATGACCCTAGACTCTATTGATGAAACCGCACCTTCCTGTAGTGGTGATTCAGACGGAGCAATAACAATTAATACAACCGGTGGTGTTGCACCATATCAATTCAGTATTGATGGTGGAACAACTACGCAAGGAACACCAAATTTCGTAAACCTTATTGCTGGTACTTATGAAGTTTTTGTAACGGATTCATCCGGTTGTACGTTTTCAGAAACAGTAGATTTAACTGAGCCGTTTCCGTTAAGCGCCTCTGCTGGTGTTTCAAGAGATGCTACTTGTGATCCTAATGGTGCTGAAGTAAGAGTAACGAATGTTACCGGCGGAACAGCTCCATACCAATATAGCTTTGACGGTGGTGCCAGTTATGGTGCTTCTAGTACGGCAACGCTTCCACCTGGAGATTATACTGTTATCGTAAAAGATGCTGCTTGTGAATTTCCTATGACCGTTACTGTTGAAGACGTACCAGACGAGCCAGAAGTAACGCTTACACCAGAAGTAAGCTATGATTGTGATGGACTGGCTACGGTTACTGCAACTCCAAATATTTTAACATACAATTATACTTTTGCCTTAGATGGTGTAGTAAATTCACCAGATCCAGCAAGCAATATTTTTGAAAACGTAGGGCCTGGTACATATACGGTAAGTACTAACTATGTATCTCAGACACCACCAACGCCAAGTTTATTATTGACCGAAGACTTTGGAAGCGGCTCTACAATACCTAACCCAAATACATCTGGGTATTTTTATGAAAATCAGCTTGATAATACAACTCCAAGTGGTGCTCCAATAGACAACGGAGCCTTCGTAAACGACTATGAATATGCTGTAACAAGCAATATAGAAAGACCTTTTGGTTCTTGGATAAACCCAATTGACCATACATCAGGTACAAAAGCATCTCAAGGTCGTTATTTAGTTATAAACGTAGGTACGCCAAGCCCTGGCCAAATCATATACAGAAAGGCTATAAACGATATTATTCCCAACCAACCTTTAAGCATTTCCCTTTGGTTAATCAACCTTTTAAAAAATGGTGCTAGTGGTTTGGATCCTGATTTAACTATTGAAGTTCGCAACCCAAGTACAGATGCTGTAGTAGCATCTATACGAACAGGAGATATTGCCAAAAATACAGGAGCTAGCAACTGGATAGAATTTGCAGCTAACTTAAACCCTGGTAGCAATACTTCTTTAGATTTTGTTATCAGAACCGAAAAAGTAGGTAACGGAGGTAATGATGTTGCTATTGATGATATTAGTGTTTTTCAAGTACCTGAAGTCTGTGAGCAAACTGTAGAAACGGCTGTAACCGTTGTTGCCGGTAATGTATTTACAGCAGCTATAACTGGCTCTACAGATGCAAGTTGTAACGGTCTATCAGATGGTTCAATAACCTTTGAAGTAGAGAATTTTAATGCTGCCGGATTTGAATATTCTATAGATGGAAGCGCTTTCGTAGCCTCTACTTTATCACCTGTAACATCTCCATCCAACCTTGGTGCTGGTTCTCATACATTGGTGGTAAGAAAAGCGGATGAAAACACCTGTTCTAGAACACTGACACAAACAATAAACGCTCCTGATGCGCTTGTAGCTTTGGCCTCTGTCACAACAGAATTAAGTTGTACAAATGGTGGTGCTACTATAACAGCTAGCGTTACTGGTGGTACTGCAGCATACGAATATCAATTAGAAGATAATGCAGGCGCCATTGTTGGATTGTTCGATTATGCAACCAACGGAGCAAATACAGTTTTCTCTGGTTTAGCGGCCGGTGATTATATTGTTAAAGTACGAGATGCTAACACTTGTGAAGACGCAATTAATACTGCATTGACAGTTGCTGCTGCCAACCCGATTACTTTTAATGTTACGCCTACCGCCTGTTATCCTGGTGGAAATACCGCTACGATTCAAGTAGATGTTACAGACGGAAATGGAGATTACACTTTTAGTATAAACGGAAACCCTTGGGTAGTTCCAACTCCTACCAATGCTGTAACTCATACATTTAGCGGTCTTTCAAACGGTACCTATACCATCAATGTTCAAGATGGATTTGGATGTACTGGTGTTTTGCAAAATATTACAATTGACCCTCAACTAACAGTCAGTGCTTCGGCTCCAACAATTACAGCCTGTGCAACTGATACAGATATCACTATTTCTGCTTCAGGTGGAGACAACAACTATGTATATGCAGTTGTAACCAATGGAACAGCCGTTGTTAATGGCGATTTCAGCACGGATAATCCAGTTACAGTTTCGGCTGCAGGAGATTATGATGTGTATGTCCGTGACAATAGTGGGGGAGCAGATTACTGTTCTGCCATGTACACAATTACCGTAAACCAAGACGCTCCTATTGCAATTACACCTACGCCAACCGCTGTAACTTGTTTTGGCGAATCAAACGGGGCAATCTCAATAGTTGTAGATTCTGGCGGAAACGCACCGTTCATGTACAGTATTGATAACGGGGCTACCTATGTTACCGAAAATAGTTTCCCTAATCTTAGTGCGGGAACCTATCCTGTGCGCGTTAGAGATTCCAATAATTGTGAAACTACGCCTCAGGATGTAGTTGTTACGGAACCATCTCAATTGGTAGCTGAAGCGAGTATTACACAAAATTATACCTGTCTTGTTGACGGTGAAATTACCGTTGGAGACGTTACGCCAACAACAGGTGGTTCAACAAATTATCAATACAGTATTAACGGAACTGCTTGGACCGCTTCTTCTTCAACAGGAGTGCATACTTTCTCTGGTTTAACCGATGGTACCTACAGCATTCGGGTTAGGGATGCCAATGCTACTTCATGTGAGCTTACTTTGGCCGATGTTATAATTGCTCCATTACCAACAGAACCAACACTTTCTACATCAGTTACTTATAACTGTGATGGAACAGGAAACATAACCGTTCTACCTAACGATGCTTCGTATACGTATAGCATAGATGGAGGTACTGCTCAAGCGCCAAATGTATTTAGTAATGTAGCGTTAGGCAGCCATACCATTGTTGTAAATTACGGTAGTGATTGTACTGTTGATATTACTGAAATTGTAGAAGACGGACATGCTTTTGAAGCTTCGATTACCGCTTTTGAAAATCTTGATTGTAATGCTGATAGTTCAGGAACTATTACCATTAATGCCGATAATTACGGAACAGGCGGATTTGAATACAGCCTAAACGGAGCTGCATTTGTTGGTCCTTTTACAGCTGCAGAACAAATTACGGGTCTTGCCGCACAAGCACATTCAATTGAAGTACGAGATGTTGATAATGCTGTTGCCAGTCTCCCTGGTTGTACGGTACTGTTAAATCAAACTTTAACCGAACCGGATGCTATTGTTGCTTCTGCAAGCATTACAGAACAGTTTACTTGTAACAATACAGGTGCTACTATTACAGCTAGCGCAATAGGAGGAACTCCAACGTACGAGTACCAACTAGAGGATGATTTAGGAACAACAATAACAACTTATCAAACAGAAACTACTTTTACAAATGTTCCTGCAGGAGATTATATCGTAAGGGTAAGAGACACAAATTTGTGTAGCGATCCAATAAATACGCCAATTACCGTAACCGCTCCTGTTGTACCAACTTTTGATGCTACACCTACAGCTTGTTATTCAGGTACCAATGATGGTTCAATAGCTATAAATGTTACCGATGGTAACGGAGGCTATAGTTTCAGTATTGATGGAGGTCCGTTTGTAGCGGCAACTCCAGTTACCGGAACAACTCATACTTTTGATAACCTATCAAATGGTATCTATACTATAGATGTTAGAGATACCTTTGGATGTACAGCTGTTCAACAAACCATTACAATAGACCCTCAATTGGTAGTGTCCGTAGAGGTTGTTGATATCAGTGCGTGTAATGATGGTTCAATTACCGTAAATGCAACTGGTGGAAACGGAACATTGGTTTATGCCATTGTACCTGCAAATACTGACCCTACTGGTCTTTATACCACAACCAACTTCTTAACCGTAACCAGTGCAATGGCAACGGCCAATCCTGCCGGTTATGATGTGTATGTGTTGGATAATAATGGTGCTTCGCCATCATGTTCATTCCTTCAAGAAGATATTATTCTAACTCCAGTTGCTACTCTAACCGCAAGCGGAACAGCAACCGACCCTGAGTGTTTTGATGGTCTAGGTTCAATTGATGCTACAGTAGGTGGAGGAACAGGTCCGTTTACGTATCAATTAGTGGATTTGAGTCCTGCAGATGGCATCGACTACGGAACTACAAATAACAATATTTCTACAAATACATTGACTTTCAATGGTATTGGTGTAGGTGATTATGAAATTACTGTTACCGATACGAACAGCTGTACAGTTACTTCATCAACCATTACAATTAACAATGCCACAGAAATAACTGCGGACATTGTTCCTATTTTACCTGCTAATTGTAATGATCCAGACACCAATGAATACGGGTTTCAGTTTGATAATGTAACTGCCCCTTCAGGAGGAACTATAGAGTATAGTAATGACGGTGGTGCTTCATGGCAGCTTTCAAATGAATTAAGAGGTACTGTATCGGGTACAGAAGTGTTCCCTTCTATTCGAGTTACTTTACCAAGTGGAACCATTTGTCAAGAAGATTTTGATAGGTATATTATTCCTTTTCCATTAGATGATTTGGATATTACCCTATCAGCAATAATTATAGGTTGTAATGACCTTCGTGTTACGGTAGAGGGTAGCGAGGGTAACCCAATTCCAGGATATGAGTATACTTATACAGACGATCCTGCTAACTTTAATACGTTTGTGTCGAACCCCAATGTGTGGACTGCACCATTGCCTAGTGGAACCTCACACACTTTTCAAAATATTGACCCAACTACTCCACAATATCCTGAAGTACCTCTATTAGTACCAGGACGTACCTATGTGTTTTATGTTAGGGATGGTGCTGGTTGTATAAGACAAAGTAATGTAAACGTAAACGATATTCCTGGAATCAACTTACCTATTGAAATAACTTCTGATATAACACCTAGTTGTTTCGGGGCTGCTAACGGTTCTATCACCTTTAATTTAAATCCTACCACGTCATACCCTAGTATGCGCTGGGAGGTGTATGAATTAGGAAATGGAACTCCTATTGAGACCAGTGGAGGTAATGTTCCTTACAACAATACCATAACAACCACAATTGGACTTGGCGAAGGCGAATACTACATTGATGTTATTCAGGTAGACGGTTCTAATGCTGACGCTTGTACAGGAGGTAGTGAAAATACCTATCTTCAGGAACTAAATGCTTTAAATGCAACGGCAACGGCAACACGGGATATCTCATGTAACTTACCAGGATTAATAACGGTAGACAATATCACTGGTGGTGGTGGAGCACCTTATACATATGATGTAACAGGACCTGCTGGTTTTACAGCAGTGACAGGGACAAACAGTAATCCAATACAGATTCCGGTGAACTCACCTTCAGGCGATTATACGGTAACTATTAATGATCAGTATGGTTGTTCGTTTACAACCCTACCCGTTACACTAAGTTTATCTGCAAACCCTACTATTGATTCTATTACCCAAGATAACTGTAACGCTCCTATTGACCTTACAGTTGTTGGAAACTCAGCGGCAGGTAATATTCGTTATGCTATTGTGCCTGCGGGAGACCCTGCACCAACAACATATCTTGATAATGCTGGATTGTTCGAAAATGTAGCTGATGGTTCTTATGATGTATATATCATAGACGGAAACGGATGTACTAACTCACAATCGGCTTTTGTTGTTCACCCTGTGTTATCGGCTAAAGCAGAACTTACAAAAACATTAGATTGTACGGCATCCCCAGATGCAGTAATCGCAATTGAAGTTTTAGATGGTTCAGGAAGCTACGAGTACTCTATTACAAATACTGCTGGAGCCCCAGCAGTTACGCAAACAGTTGTTCCTGGGAATCCGTTTAATTACCAAGCACCTGCTGCTGGAGATTATACAATTACCATTTATGATACCAACACACCAAGTAGCTTATCATGTAATAGAGAGTTTGTAATTAATGTTCCTACTAGAATAGAGCCTGTTGTTAATACAATTGCAGCAACAGATGTAACCTGTATAGGCGATTCTGATGGTACTATTACAATATCGGCAATAGATAATGCAACAGGTCCGTATACTTTTGAAATTACTTCAATGGATGGTGCTGCAACAAGCATCAATCCAACAAGTTTTACAAATACTACAGCAACATTTACAGGGCTTGCGCCAACAACAACTGCTGCTGGATATATAGTTACACTTAGAGGAAATTCAACCACAAATAATTGTACGACCGATAGTGCACCCATTGAAATTGCTGAACCATTAACTATTACTGTAATAATGGACGCGGTCATAGAGTTTGGATGTACGACAGCAAATAACCAAAATGATGCAAGTATTTCAGTTGCTAGTGCTACAGGAGGTTCAAATACTTTTGTTCGTTATGAATTCATTAAAAATGACAACCCTAATACAGTAGCTGTTGAGGCAGATGTTGTGGTTCAAAATGGTTCTAATGAAACTTATATTGAAACTGATATATTAGGTGGTGCATATACCATAAACGTTTATGACGATAATGGTTGTTCTGGTACTACTACGGAAACAATTGCTCCTTTTGTAGAAATCAGCAATCCTACAGTTACTATAGATACTGATGTAAGTTGTAATCCTGGTAATGACGCTATGGTTTCAATAGCGGTAGATTTAACTCCACCTTCTGGAACTCCAACACTTGCATACTCGGTTGTTGGTACAGATAATGCATATAGTAACTTAAATCAACCTACTAATTCATTTACTGGAATAGGCGTAGGAAACTACGAAGTAACCATAACCAATTCGGATACCGGATGTTTCGTACAAACTACTTTTGAAATTGAAGATCCAAATACTTTTGAAATCGATGCTACTGCTGTAGATGTAGTATGTAATGGAAATAATGGTTCTGTAAGCTTTACTATAAGCGATGCTACCAATCCATACACTGACGGTTTCACTTGGCAAATATATAATTCACAAGGTACGGCTGCTACGGGTGATGACACCATCATTGCTGCGGCAACCGGAACCTCGGCCAATGTAGGTCCCACTACACCTTATGCCATTGGCGCGGGCGAATACCGCGTTGAGGTTATCCAAGATAGTAATCCTTCTTGTGTAGCTTCTGAATTATTTACCATTGCAGGTCCTAGTGACCCAATTAGCGCAAATAGGGTATTTACCGATATCACTTGCGTACCAGGTAACAACGGTACCATTACCATTACCGATGTTACCGGTGGATGGGGCGGTTATTCGTATCTGATTTTTGATGCGGCAGGTCCTGTTATTGACACTAACGATTCTGCGAACTATACTTCAAACCAGAAGGAAGAGAATCTAACTGCAGCTACCTATGAAGTTTATGTTATGGATTCTAGAGGATGTGTTGAGCAATTGACAGATGTTATTCTTGTTGATCCAACACCGATTACTGCAGATTTGAGAATCAATCAGCCCAACTGTACGGACTTAGAAGGTGAAATTGAAGTTTTCAACGTGCTAAACGGTCAAGGTAGCAACTATAGTTACCAGTTACAGCTATTCAATACAGGTACTTCTGCTTTTGAAGATATGAGACCTATACAAACCTCTGCTATATTTAACGGTTTAGGTGCAGGTGAGTATCAAGTAATTGTTAGCGATCAGTGGGGTTGTGTAGGTACTACAAGTACAAGCATTGATTTACATGAACCTATTTCACCATTGGCTTCTGTAGTTAAAACTATAGATTGTTCTACTACGGATCCAGGTGGACAGATTACCATTTCACAAACAGGTGGTTCTGGAAGCTTCAGATATGATGTACAATACCCATTATCAGCTCCTGCCACAGTAGATGATACCAACAACACCGGTATTTTTACAGGCCTTACCCAAGTAGGTGATTATATATTTACAATTACCGATTTAGACCCTAATCATGGTTGTAGTACCACAATCACACAACGTTTAGAAACAGCCGTGATTCCAGTTATGAATGTAGATTCTTCTAACAACGTAACTTGTAATGGCTTGGATGACGGAACGATTTCAGTGAGTGTAACCGATAATGGAGTAGGACCATACACCTTCAGTATTATTACTGGCCCTGGTAGTACGGCTACCTTCCCAATAGCTGCAACTTCTTCAACAGCAACCTCAGCTTTCTTTGATGGACTTGAAGGTTCTGTTGCAGGAATAACATACACTATTGAGGCAAGAGGTGCTAATAACTGTACCATCACAACAGATGTAACTATAACCGAATTGAATGTTATCACCGTTGATCCTATAACTATTCTTGAATACGGTTGTACTATTGGAAATAACGGAAACAACGCCAGTGTATCATTCACTAACGCATCAGGAGGCACAGGTACTTTCGTTCGCTATGTATTTATTCGTGATGGAAGTGTTGTTCAAGATGGTTCTAATCCTACTTATTTTGAAACTGATGGTCTAGGTGGTTCTTACGAATTACAAGTATATGATGATGTAGGATGTTCTGCTCTTTCAGCTACTGATACTGTAATTCCTTTTGTAGAAATCAGTGATGCTACAGTCACTACTACTGAAGAAGCAGCTTGTTCTCCATTGAACAATGGTGAAATAGAAGTTGGTGTAACCGTTAGCCCAGCTAGCGCAATACCTAATTTAGAATATACGGTAACAGGAATAAATGTTATGTATAATCAGACTATTGCATCTACCAATAATCCTCAGCTTTTTACAGGATTAGAAGTGGGTAATTACAGCGTGAGTATTACCAATCTAGATACAGGTTGTGTTATTAATACAGTTCATGCCATTGCAGACCCAGATGTTATTGAAGTAATTGCTACGAAATTATCGGACGAACAATGTTTAAATGATGGTGTAGATGACGGAAGTTTTAGTGTTGTTATAAATAATTATAACGGACCGTATAGTTATCAGGTTTATGATTTAGATGATAACCCTGTAGCTGGATTTAGCGGAACTGGAGATACTGCTACGCCATTGACTATTTCAAATCTTGTTGGTGGAAGCTATTACATAGGTATTACGGAAACAAGCGCACCATTGTGTGATGATGATTCTAATGTAATAACCGTATTGGCTCCAAGTGCTCCAATTACAGCTATTATTAGTGAAGAAGCTAACGTATCTTGTACTAATAATCAAGGTGAAATACTGGTAGACCCAACAGGTGGTGAAGGTCCATATACGATTATATTAGAAAATACGACTACTTCTGCTACATATACTGAAACAAATGTTGAGGCATTCATTTTCAAAAACTTATCTGCCGGCGATTTTCACGTAACTGTTACAGATGCATTCTCTTGTGTATTCTCGGATAACATCACATTAATCAGACCGGATGATATAGTAGCTGATATAACAGCAACGACCTTATCCTGTTTTAATGGAAATACTGCTAGTATTTCAACTACTGTAGGCGCAAGAAATATTACACCTACATACCAATACAAATTGAATGTTTATGAAGACATAGCCGGAAGCATCTTGTTGACTACTTCGGTAGGGCAGGCTACAGGTGACTTTGATAATTTGGCTGCTGGTTTCTATAGTGTTACCGTTAGTGATGAAGTAGGGTGTTCTGAAGAAACACGTATTATTGAAATCGTTAATCCTACGGAAGTAGAAGCATCACTAATTAGAACAAGTCCGTTGACCTGTGAAACAGGCGTAGAATTCGAGTTAAGTGCCACTGGAGGAAGCGGATCTTATGAATATAGCACAGACAACGCAAGTTGGACATCAATGGTCGGGAACAGCGTTAGTTTACCTCTAAGCGGCATGTTAAGTGCTGGTGTCTACCGTTATTATGTGAGGGATGCTGTTAACTTGTGTACGGCTGTACAATCTAATTCTATTGAAGAAGACCCAATTGAACCATTAATATTAACAGTAGATGAGACTGCTGCAGTAATTAACTGTAATGGAGATAATACCGCTACTATCTATGCTACGGCAGATGGTGGTTTAGGAGACTATCAATATTCGCTTTATACTGATGCTTCATTAAGTGTTGCTTCTCGTATTGCGGGACCACAAAGCATTGGAACATTTAGTTCTTTGCCAGCAGATACGTATTACGTAGATGTAACAAGTCAAGATTGTAGAACTACTGCACAAGAAGTTGTTATTTCTGAGCCTACTGCTTTGGAATATACAGATGAGGTCATCAACGTAACCTGTAATGGAGAAGAGGACGGAAGTATAACCGTTACTTTATCCGGTGGTGCTGGTGGATATCAATATGCGATATCTCCAAACCTTAATAAGTTTGATGATGAAAATACATTTGAAGACCTTGCTCCTGGAGATTATAGGGTAATTGCACAAGATCAGAATGGTTGTTTTATAGAATTGGAATATACTATTGATGAGCCTTCTGTAATTGAAGTTTTAGGAACCTCAACGCCAGAAATTTGTGTAGGCGAGGAAAACGGAACCATAGAGCTTACTATTACTGGTGGTACACCAGTTTACAGTACTAGAATGCATACGGAATCCGATTTTGTAGAAGATAGAACAACGTTTACAGATTTGGCCGAAGGAAACTACATCATATTTGTACGTGATGCCCAAGGATGTGAAGAAAACATAACCATAACGGTAGATGCAGGTGTTAATCTGAATGCGTCGGTAGAACCTGTATATGGTTGTAATGGAAACACACCTAATAATTACATAAGTATTGTGATGGAAGATACTAGTATTGCGGACCAAGTTCTTTTTGGAGTGGATACTACAGATCCAGCAGAAATGCAACTGAACCCGTTCTTTAGAGACTTGACTGCTGGTACACATTTTATATCAATATCTCATGAAAATGGATGTATCATAACATATGATATAGAAATTGAAGATTATCAACCTTTGACCATTGTGTTAGAACAAACTAATATTAACGAGATAACAGCAAACATTACAGGTGGTAGAGGTACTTATAACATCACATTCGGTGATATAAACAACGGTTCTGATAATACATTCTATATTAATCGCACTGACACATATGTAGTTACCGTAACGGATGAAAACGGTTGTGAAGCTGTGGCCAGTATATTTATGGAGTTTATTGACCTTGATATTCCTAATTTCTTTACCCCTAACGGAGATGCGGAAAATCAAACTTGGAAACCAAAGAATGAAGAAGGCTTCCCAGAGATACTAACCATCATATTTGATCGTTATGGTAGAGAGGTGTATCGAATGGGTGCCGGAGATCCAGGATGGAACGGTCTTTATTTAAATAAAGAGCTCCCATCAGGAGATTACTGGTACGTTATAAAACTCAACGGTGAGAATGACGACAGAGAATTCATTGGACACTTTACCCTATATCGCTAAATAAAATACTTAACCTACAACCTACAGTACCATGCGCAAATTCATTTGGACCTTGCTGGTCTTATCCGGCATTTTTACCGCGAGAGGTCAGGAGCTTAATTCGCCACAACTTACTCAATATTTGGCAGATAACCCGTTTGTTCTATCCCCAGTGTATGCTGGTATAGGAGACCATGTTAAAATTAGACTTAACGGTCTTACCCAATGGGTGGGTATTAAAGATGCCCCGCAAACACAATCTTTAGCTGCAGATATGCGCTTAGGTGAACAATCAGGTATTGGTCTGTTTTTATATAATGATAAGAACGGTTACACAAAACAACAAGGTGCTAGGCTTTCTTTTGCACACCACTTAACCCTTGATAGATATGATGATGAATTTTTATCCTTTGGTCTTTCGTACAACTTTAACCAGTTTAGAATAGACGTTGATAAATTCGTAGATGCTAATCTTGATCCTGGGGTTATTAATAACCGTCAGACCAGTAACCACAACTTTGATGTAGGTGCATTGTACCGGTATGGTAAATTTTATATTAGTGCCAACGCTTCCAACCTTTTAGGAAAAGATCCCAGTAGCTTTACTTTTGATGCTGATGAACCTAATGAGCTAAGAAATTACTACGTATATACTGGTTACCGTTATAGAAAAAATAAAAACAGTGATTTAGAAATAGAACCATCTATCTTATTCAAAATGTTTGAAAGCGATGGCCGTTCCGAAACGGATTTAAACCTAAAATTTAGATGGTATAATTTTGATGATTATTTCTACGCCGGTGTTAACTACCGTTTTTTGAATGATCAGATAGGTAGTCCACTTTTTATTGCACCGTTTGCGGGTCTTAAGAAAAACAACTTCTATTTTGGTTATTCATATCAAATCATTCTTAATGAAATACTTACTTATAGTACAGGTACCCATGTAGTAACAATAGGTGTAGATTTGTTCCAAGGTCTTAGTAATTGTCGTTGTACGTACTAATAAGGGTAATTGTTTTGAACACTGGTATACTTTCCAAAATTACATCTTAGCTTTATATTCTTATTTCAGCTGTTTGGATTAAGTTTGCAAAAATATATTTGATTTTGGATAAGGTTAAAGTTAGTAATATAAGGGTATATGCCCACCATGGTTGTTTAGCTGAAGAAACCGCTATTGGAAGTGAATATTTAGTGAACGTAACTGTTAATGCTAATCTAACCAAGGCTTCAATATCAGACAAGCTATCTGAAACGGTAGATTATGTTCATATTAACCATATTGTAAAGGAGGAAATGAAAATTCCTTCTAAACTTCTAGAACATGTTGGTAAACGTATCATTAATCGTATATTTCTAGAAATAGCGCTTGTAAAAAAAGCAGCGGTAGAGGTTTCAAAAATAAACCCACCAATAGGGGGTGATGTAGAAAAAGTGACTATTGTTTTAACAGAAAAACGAAAAAAATAGATTACAAAGCAACTCAAATTTACACCCTAAATAACTGCAAATCCAGACACTTACCTTTTTTCTTTCACCTAGTTAATAGGTAATATGAAAAAAAAGTAAAGTAAAAATAGCATTTCCATCAAAAAAACTATCTTTGCACCTGCAAATGGCATCGTGGCCGAGTGGCTAGGCAGAGCTCTGCAAAAGCTTGTACAGCAGTTCGAATCTGCTCGATGCCTCAATAAAAAACCTTCGTGATTTACGAAGGTTTTTTTGTTTCCTAGTACACGTAGTCTTAAAATAGATATAGTATATACAATATGACTATTATAACTTTTCCATTCGCTCAATACCGTCTTCAATATTGAATTGGTCTTTAGGAAGAAAACCTTTGACAATAAGGACCAAACCACAGATTATAAGAATGATACCAAGCCCTTTTTTAATCATATATATTCTATTTCCCGTTAGCTTTTTCTTCAATTGTTTCGCTAGTAGAATCTTAAAAATATCAGTTACAAAATAAGCACCCACCATAGTAGAAAAGAATACGACTATGCGATTAGGATCATTATTTAAACTTGGACCTACCACGATGATGATACCTAACCAAAATACGAGAACACCAATGTTTATAAAATTGAGAAGAAAACCTTTAGCGAATAGCCCTAAATAATCACTTTTACTGACTCTAATATCGCTATCTATATGTTTAGGTGGCTTTTTAAAAATAGTGGTAATGCCATAAACCAAAAGAATTACACCTCCAAAAACATAGAGTCCTGGTTGGTTACTTAAATTTTCTAATAACTGAAAACTACTAAAATAAGCAACTACGAGAAAAACACCATCTGCCAGAATAACTCCAAAATCAAAAACAATTGCCGCTCTAAAGCCTTTTATTGCACTTGTTTCCAAAAGAACAAAGAAAACGGGGCCAATCATAAAACTTAATAAAAAGCCTAAAGGAACCGCTGCCTGAATGTCTTCCCACATCTGTTATTCTGCGTATTTCTGTTATTAATTTGAGATAAAACAGTAGATACATACCTCAAGTACAATTTGGTATTGCTTGGTATGCAAAGCTAAGAGATTATAACTGGATATAAAACCAATTACATACGTGTTACCGTACCTCCAAAAACAGTCTTCTCATCCATTTTCTTAGGATCACCATATACCAATACTTCTCCACCAGCTTTTACACTAGCTTTTACATAGTCTGATGCAAAAATTTCTGCACGAGATCCAGCATTTACATTTATAGTAGAAAATTTAGTCTTAAATTCTTTGCCCTCATAGATACCACCTGTATTTATAACGATATCTTGTAAATTAGAAGAACCTACGGCAGATATTGTTCCACCGGTTACGGTCTTTATCAACATCTGTTCTACCTCAGCATTAATTACCAATTCTCCTCCTTCTTGTGCTTTTAACTCAAGAATTTCCTGTTTTATAGATTCTTCTGAAGTAATACGTGCATCTTCATTAACGTCTATTACAACAAGATTTTCTGTATAGTATATATCCACAAATGTGCGATAGCCACTGAAAATCTTTCCAATTTGCATACGTATCTTAAGTACACCATCATTATTAACAATAGCAACTTTATCTATATTCTCTCCAGAAATGACAGCTTTGTTCACATCTGATTTTATAAGCCTAATAGAAAGACCGTCAAAAGCCTTAACCTCTGAAAATTTGGTTAAGTCTTGTGTCATACTTGCGTCTTGGGCAAAACAAAATTGCAGTCCAAGAATACAAATGACAAGCAAAACGAACTTTTTCATAATGTACCTTTTTAGGTTATTTTGATAGTTCAAAGACAAAATCCGTTCCAAAAAAACCAATTATTACTCATGCTTTCCCAATAAAGAGAAATCTAAATGACGTTTTATTAAATCAGAATTCTTTACCATAACCACAACTTCGTCACCCAATTGATAAGTCTTCTTTGTCTTTTCTCCTATTATTGCGTATTCCTTTTCATCAAAGGTGTAATAATCATCTTTTATATCACTGATCCTAACCATGCCCTCACACTTGTTCTCTATGATTTCAACATATACGCCCCATTCTGTAACACCGCTAATAACACCAACAAATTCTTGATCTTGATGGTCCTGCATGAACTTAATCTGCATATATTTTATAGAGTCGCGTTCCGCACTAGAAGCCAAATATTCCATGTCTGAAGAATGCTTACATTTTTGCTCGTAAACTTCTTCTTTGGCAGAGTCACCACCATCTAGATAATGTTGTAGCAAACGATGTACCATTACATCTGGATATCGTCTAATGGGAGAGGTAAAATGCGTATAGTATTCGAACGCTAAACCATAATGCCCAATATTATCTGTCGTATAGATAGCCTTACTCATACTACGAATGGTAAGTGTATCTACTAAGTTCTGTTCTTTTTTACCCTTAACATCACTTAAAAGCTGATTAAGAGACGCGCTAATGGATTTTTTATCCTTAAAGTCAATCTTGTGACCAAATCTAGATATAATACTGTTAAGCGCTATTAATTTATCTTCATTTGGATTATCGTGAATTCTATAAACAAAAGTCTTTTTAGGCTTCTGTTTCCCAATAAATTCTGCTACTTTTCTATTGGCCAAGAGCATAAATTCCTCAATTAGTTTATTTGCGTCTTTAGATTCTTTAAAGAAAACCCCAATTGGTTCACTTTTTTCGTTCAGATTAAAACGAACCTCAACTTTATCAAAAGAAATAGCGCCGTCTTGCATACGTTTACCACGCATAATTTTTGCCAATCTATCCATTTCTAAAGTAACTTTTACTACCTCTTCCGAAACGATATAGGCATTTCCCCTAATGGATATTTCCTCAGGAATGCTTCCTTCTTGGGTTTCTATAATATGTTGTGCTTCTTCATAAGCAAAACGCTCGTTTGAATTGATGACCGTTCTACCAAACCATTGATTTTTGATCTTGGCATCTTTATCCATCTCAAAAATTGCGGAAAACGTATATTTTTCTTCGTTAGGACGTAATGAACAGGCATTATTGGATAATACTTCTGGAAGCATAGGTACCACACGATCAACCAAATAGACCGATGTAGCTCTTTCATAAGCTTCATCATCTAAAATAGTATCGGGAACCAAATAATGAGAAACATCTGCAATATGAATTCCTATTTCATAATTTCCATTTTCTAGCACTTCAAAAGATAGTGCATCATCAAAATCTTTCGCGTCTTTAGGATCAATGGTAAAGGTCAATACCTCTCGCATATCTCTCCTTTTAGCTATTTCTTCTTCTTTAATGGAAGTATCAAGTGTGTCCGCATAGCGTTCTACTTCAGTAGGAAATTCATAAGGAAGTCCGTATTCCGCCAAGATGGCATGAATCTCCGTATTATGTTCTCCAGGTTTTCCTAAAACTTCCGTAATAGTTCCGGTAGGGGAATCATCCTTACCGTCCCAACTCTCAAGTTTAACAATAACCTTATCGCCATCGTTGGCCCCATTTATACTATCCTTTGGGATAAAGAAATCTGTATACATTCTAAAATCTGTTGGGCGTACAAAAGCAAATGTCTTCTGTATATCTACAATACCTACAAATTCCGTCTTTTTACGTTCCAGAATATTAGCAATCTCGCCCTCTAGTTTTTTCCCTTTTCTCCTTGGAAATATGTATACCTCTACGGTATCTCCGTGAAAAGCTTTATTTACCTTGTTAGCATGTACAAAAACATCATCTTCCATACCTTCTATGACTACATAGGCATTACCACGCCCAGTAAGATCAACAGTTCCGGTTTGATATTTTTTGGTGGAAGCCAAAGCCATATAACTACCTCTGTTTTCTTCCTGAATTCTATTTTTTTCTTTTAATTGCCCTAACCTTTTAATTAGTTGGTTCCGGTCTTGCGTATTATCTAGGCCAAGTTTAGCCGCTATTTGTTTATAATTGAAACTCTTTTTGGGATCTTTCTCTAATACGGTAAAGATTCCTTTTGTTATCTCGTTGTTTCTATGGTTACGAGCTTTCTTTTTATTCTTTGACATTAACTATCTTTAATTTATACGGTAAATTACGAATTATAATTCATTACCTCAGGAATTGAACATCCTTGATCTAAAAACAAGGTTATCAACAACTATATTATAATCTGTTTTTCTTTTAAAATTTTAAAAAATAAAATGGTGGTTATTATAGTGTGTTAATAAGGCTTATAAAATAATGTAGAAATAGTTGCTCTGAACTACTTTAAGAAGTTGTTGACAATCTTTACAGATATAATGTAGCACAAAATCAGGGTGGTAACTCAATTATCAATATTGGTTAATAAACGATATCAACATAAATTATTTAATAAGTAAATGTAAATTTAATGTTAATTACGTTCAATAACATTTTAATAGCGCATTATAAAAAGGGTAAAACTAATTTTCTCAATTAGAGATTAGTTTTGTAGAGTACTATTCAGGTGAGAAATCAAAATTTAAGATCTACTTTCTTTTGCAAGGTTATTAACAATATAAATACCTTTTAACAATAACAAATTAACAATCTTAAAGTGTTAATATAAAACTATTGTTGTGATTGCCATGTATCTTGTGGTGAAGCCCTACTATTTGTACCTTTGTAAACTTTCAGAAGGTTTTATAGCGCCATAAATTGCTAATAATAGTAAAGCCTCTAATAAGACTATATATAATGAAGATAGCTATTGGTAACGATCACGCAGGTACGGACTATAAATTAGCCATTGTAGGTTTACTTAAGTCTATGAATATAGAAGTAAACAATTATGGTACCGATGGAGCGGATAGTGTAGATTATGCAGATTTTGTTCATCCCGTAGCTACAGATGTTGATAAAGGCAATGTTGACTTTGGAATTATCATTTGCGGCAGCGGTAATGGTGCCTCTATGACAGCTAATAAACATCAACTAGTACGCTGCGCTTTATGCTGGACAAAAGAGATTGTTCAATTAAGTAGAGAACATAATGATGCTAATATTCTAAGCTTACCGGCTAGGTTTATTTCCTTACCACAAGCTTTAGAGATGGTAAAAACTTTTATAAACACCGGATTTGAAGGTGGTAGACACGAAAGAAGAATAGAAAAAATTCCTTGTAAATAAGCAATCAAAACCTTATTTTTAGTAATAAGCGTTATAGCAGTTTAATAGACCCCGATCACTTCGTACTAATTAACATAAGTTGTTCACAACCGGTATATGTATCTGTTTAGGCGGCTTTTAGGTATTTGAAAATATTTAATAACCTAAAATTATTTTCCATATTAGATGGGACATTCTCACGAAGACCATTCACATGGGCATAGTCATAATCATAACAGTTTAAAGGGAAGGAACTTAATAATATCCATCCTATTAAATATACTAATTACAGTTGCCCAGGTAATAGGTGGTATCGTTTCGGGAAGTCTATCATTACTTTCCGATGCCCTTCATAATTTTAGTGATGTATTATCGCTGATTATTAGTTATATAGCCGCTTTGTTATCTAAAAGAGAGGCCTCAACTAATAGAACTTTTGGTTATAAACGCGCAGAGATTATAGCTGCATTTATTAATGCAGCAACCTTAATAGTTGTAGCGCTTATATTAATAAAAGAGGCCTCTGAACGTTTTTTTGAACCACAACAAATAGAATCTAATGTGGTTATTTGGCTTTCGTTGTTAGGTATTGTTGCCAATGGATTTAGCGTGCTCTTGCTTAAGAAAGATTCCAAGAGTAATATGAACATGAGGTCGGCATACTTGCACTTATTAACAGATATGTTGGCATCCGTAGCGGTGTTGGTGGGAGGCTTGTTGATGAAGTTTTATGAAGTATATTGGATAGATGCAGCCCTAACTTTTGCAATTGCTATCTATCTTATTTTTGTAGGATACGCTTTATTAAAGGATGCAACGCGCGTTCTTATGCTTTTTACGCCAAATACCATACAAGTAAAAAGCATTGTTGAAGAAGTAGGTATGATCAACGGAGTCAAGAATATTCACCATATTCATATTTGGCAATTAAATGAAGATGAGGTGCATTTAGAGGCACACGTAGATTTCAATGAAGACATCAAGCTTTCTGAGTTTGACAACATTCTTCAGGAAATAGATGAGGTCGTTTATCACAAATTCGGTATCAATCACGTTACTATACAACCGGAATACGGAAAAAGCGACAGTAAGCAAATAATTGTACAAGATTGATAAGATGAAGATAACGGTAAAATCATTTGGAGTACTCACAACAGAAGAGCTCTACCAAATACTTAGAATTAGAGCGGAGGTTTTTATAGTAGAGCAAGAATGCGTTTACCAGGATATAGACGATAAGGACCAAAAAGCCTTGCATGTTATAGGAACTAAAAATAATGAAATAGTTGCTTACACTAGATTGTTTAAGCCTGGTGATTATTTTGAAGAAGCAAGTATTGGAAGAGTATTGGTGAAGGCGTCCGAAAGAAAATACGGCTACGGAAAAGATATTATGAAAGCGTCAATCAAGGCAGTAGAAAAACATTACAAAACAAGTGTTATAAAAGTATCTGCTCAGTTATATTTAGAACGTTTTTACCACACACTAGGTTTTGATCAAGTAGGTGAAGGTTATTTAGAAGATGGCATACCACATATAGGAATGGTTAAAAAACAATAAGGTCCGTATTTACGGACCTTATTGTTTTTATAATATTTTTTAAAATTAAATTCGAATAGGTTCTTTATTGGTAAGATTAATATCCTCTAGCATATTATCCGTAAACTTATAATGGCCTTTGGTCGTAATGATTCGGAATCTATTAGAGTTCATTCTACTTAAAGTATCCAAAAAAAGCCACTTGGTTTTCAACAGTCTTGGCTTGGAAGATTTCAAGCTTATTTCAAAGTAATATTTCCTTCCATTTTTAAGCGCAACTATGTCTGGTGTAATCTTAAAATCCGTTCCTTTTCTAACATACGATTTTGGTGTTTCATACCCATCGATATCTGCTTTTATATCTTCGAAACCAGTGGCCTCAAGATGGTTGATTGACTTTTCTAAAAACTCGTGATTTTCTGACTTTTCTGTTGTTACCATAACAGATAATATACTAAAACTAAGCACATAAACAAATTTTGAGAGTTGATTAACAGCATTTTATGATCTAAAATGTATTTCAAACCTTGTTTATCCGTTTATATGAAAACCGACTGAATAGTCTGTCGCCTAGTATAGATTCTAAGAATAGATCCTCTTTCTAAAAAACAATAGGCGCATTTTCATCGCTGTAAGTGTATGTTGGTCAAGTAGTAATAATAATTTTAAGATTTACAGACTATTTGGTCTGTAAAGTAATTTAAGCCAACCTTTTGGCAACACCAATTTCTTCTAAAAAATCTAGTTTTAAAATGAGGTTTAATGGTTTTTCAACCTTGTTTTTTGTAGAAGCATAGAGGTAACCTTCACTCCTATGATGTAATTCTTCAATCTTAATTTTACCATGAATATTCTCCCCAGGTAAAGTATATCTTTTTAAGATAGCTGAGTTAAGATTTCGTTCGGTTAAAAGGTGTACTAATTTTTGTCTATTCACTAAAGTAATTTTACAGGAAGTAAACACGTTTGGAGCATCAGCATAAATGGAGGTTATTAAGGCATAAAACTCTGTTGTTTTAGAGGTATCAAATAACCAACCTTCTTTTAAAATTCCGTTCTTTTCATAACTTAGTTCAAAGGCAAAAGTAGGTAGGTTTTCATTCACATAATCTAGTTGTGCCTTTTCGTCTATATGATATTGCTTCCCACTAGTTTTATGCGTAAAAATCAGATCTATACCTGCCATTTGCTGCTTCATGTCAGAAATGCGCTCAAAAGTATAGTGGTTTAAGTATTGATTGTAATAGCGATCCAATAGCAAGCAAAGCTCTTTTTCCCTCTCCAAATCCGATTTAAAATTACTCTGAAGAGGCATATTGAGATTATTAATGAAAGATTTTTAAGTATTTATACTTCAATTTTAGCGGCCAGAGCTTGAGCAATCTTCTCAACAACACCAACAACAAGGGCATTTCCCATAAAAAACGCACGTTTGGTGTCACTTATACCTTCTAATAACGTATGATTATCGGGAAACATATTCAAACGCTCTAATTCTACCGGAGTTAATCGCCGTAATCCCTTATTTGTTTGTACCACATGTTTAAATCGAGAAGGAGATTTTCCACCTTCACCAGTAATAATGGTTCTTGAAGCGTTGTCCAAGGCATCAGGGAATATCATTCCACCCTCACTGTAATTATAAGTGAATCCCGTTTTTGCGGTTCGCACTTCTTTCTTAGCACCCTTTAAATATTCCCATTTATGAAAATCCTCTTCAGGAATATAAAATTCTTCGGTTACCTCGCCGTTTTGAAGCACATCGCCTAAAACAGCACGTTTCCCTGCATAACTGGATTCTGTTTTTACGGTGAATACCTTACCATTTATAAACACACCAGAGTTTTGAAACGGAGATAACTTTTCACCTAAATTAAAGTTATCGGAGATATGAACTAAATCACCTTCAATCTTAAAAGAACTAGGTTTTTGAGTGGTTTGCTGTACAGGTAATGCTGAAGCAATAGTCCCCAAGGATAACACCCAATCAGCAGGGTTGGCCTTTTTCAAAGATTTATAAAGGGGAGTTGATTTATGATATCCCAAGAAAAAGATGCGTCTTCGCCGTTGTGGCATACCGTAATCTGCGGCATTAATAACCCGCCATTCTACGGCATAACCCAAATCATCAAGACTTTTTAACATAATAGCAAAATCACGCCCACGTTGGGCAGAAGGTGATTTCAACAAACGGTCTACATTTTCAAGAAATAGGTATTTAGGAGGGTTTTTCTTTTCAGATAGAATACGATGTATAGTCCACCAGAGCACTCCTTTTTTGCCGATTAGACCTTTAGAATTATGTAAGGTGGTTGCTACGGAGTAATCTTGGCATGGAAATCCCCCTACGAGCACATCTGCATCGGGAATAGTATCAGTGGGGACTTCAGCAATATCTTGGTTACTGTGGTTTTCTTTTCCAAAATTGGCCTCGTACACTAAAGAGGCGTGTTGAGCCTTGGTAGAGGGCTCCCATTGGTTACTCCAAACTACCTTATATTTTCCTATTTTTTCCAGCCCTAGGCGAAATCCTCCGACACCTGCAAAAAGTTCTATTGCTTTGAGTTTGCTCATTTGCGATAAAATTACATAATTTCACTAATGCAAAGTAAAGATGATACAACATTAAGGATGAAAAGATATAAGATAGAGCATCTGCTCACTGGAATTTTAATACTGCTTTTGGTTTCCTGTACTGAGAAAAGTAAGAAGGAAGCGATGCTTTTGGAGAGTATTTCTGAGGTGAAAAAACAATATGCACCGGACAAAAGAACTGCGCTTTTTGACGTACATGTTTTTACAAATACCGAAAAGTATATTATAAAGGGAGAAAGTAACATGCCTGAGGCTGTACAGGCTCTTAAGCAAGTTTTGGACAGTAAAACAGATTTAGAATATGTAAACGAAATTGAAGTTCTACCCTCAAAATCGTTAGATGGTAAGACTCATGCGGTAATCAATATTTCTGTGGCGAATCTCAGGAGCAATCCAAAACATTCCGCAGAATTGGCAACACAGGCTACGTTAGGTACGCCGGTTAAAGTATTTAAGAAAGAAGAAAATTGGTATTACATTCAAACGCCCGATAAATACCTTTCCTGGGTTAATGTAGGTGGAATTGTTTTAATGGATGACACTCAAGCCCAGAATTGGAAAAGCACAACAAAACTCATCTACACACAAACTGCGGGATATTCATATCAAGATACTCAGGCAACGCAGCGTGTTTCTGACTTGGTTGCAGGAGATATTATTGAAATGACGGGCGAGACCGATGATTTTTTTGAAGTGCAGTACCCAGATGGCCGTAAAGCGGTGGTTAGAAAGGAAGAGTCAGAACCCTACGATGCGTGGTTAGAAAAATTAGAACCTACCCAAGAGAGCCTTGTAAAAACTTCAAAAACACTTATGGGAGTTCCATATTTATGGGGAGGCACTTCAACAAAAGGCATGGATTGTAGCGGATTTACCAAAACTATCTTTTTCCTGAACGGAATGGTCATTCCCAGAGATGCCTCACAACAGGTACATACAGGCAAAGCCATTGATTCTGTGAAGAATTTTGATAAATTGCAAAAAGGAGATTTGTTGTTCTTTGGAAGAAAAGCCACGGACTCTACCGCAGAAAAAGTAGTACACGTAGGAATGTGGATCGGAAACAATGAATTTATACACGCCTCAGAGATGGTACGTATAAACAGTATGGATCCCAATGCAGATAATTATGATGAGCACAACCATAACCGCTATCTGCGCTCAAAACGCATCTTAAAGGAAAATGACGACGCTTTGATCAGTTTGGTTAAAAACCCTGTTTTTAAGGATTAGGGTAAATCTATTCGTCTTTAGTAAGGTGCGCTTTCCAAAAGGGATTTATTGTACCTTTAAGGAATCAGTAAAAGAGCCCTTATCGTTGCTTTCCAGGGATGTTTTTATTTATTCAATTAATATTTGTTCATTTAGAATCTCGCATGTTTTGAGAGTTTTGCAATATCGAGAATTAACTTTTCAAATGAATCCTGATTCCAAAATCTAGGATGCATAAATCCGTGAGCAACGCTATTTCGATTATCTCCTTTATCGGTTGGGTGAGATTGTGAGAAATAGGACTTTATTTCTGGTAAAATCTCAACAAATTCTGGGTTACTATCTTTATTTTCCTCAATCGCTAAATAGATTAATTTAGTACCGACTTTTCTATATTTTTTCAATTTTCCGTTTGTATTGACTAATTCTCTGCCATATTCACTTGTTGTCGACCTAATTAGTTCTTCTAAATATGAATACGCAAAAGGAGTTAATATAGAATAGGACTCCGAAAAAGACAGGTAAACTTTTTAAGTACTATCCAATCCGGTCCCCAATTCCATAGATGAGTATGGTTTTAAATTTCGTCAAATGCGTCTTTTAATTCCATCAAAGTTTTCTTTAGTTTAAGCTCAAGACATAAATACAAGCCTGTTATTCTATAAGAAAAATATAAAAAATCGTTTCTAAATCAGGTGATATATTGTAGATTAAACTTCTTTATTGACCCTGCTACCGCAAGCATCACGCTTCTTTCTGTTTCAAGATACTTCAAGGGAAATGACAGAAGAATCTTAAAAATACCGCTGCAATATTTCAGTAATCGAAGCTTTGTAAGAATTACCAAAAAGGTTCAAATGCACTAAGAGATAGTAAAGTTGATAGATATCCGTTCGTTCTTTTTCATTACCAATTGGCGCAAAATGTTCTTGATAAGCATTATAGAAAGAAGCACCAAAACCTCCAAAGAGCCGGGTCATGGCCAAATCTACTTCATGATGGCCATAATACACTGCTGGGTCTATTAAATAGGGAGTGCCGTTTGTTGATATCAGATAATTTCCGCTCCATAAATCGCCATGTACTAAAGATGGTTTTGTGTTCGGAAATAGATTTTGGCACGTTTTCAAAAGTTTGTCTTCCACAGGAATTTCACTATCGTCTAGCTTTCCAGATTCTTTTGCCAATTTAAGCTGAGGCACCAGTCGCTCTTGAACATAAAATGCGGGCCAATTGGAATGAGCAGAGTTTGATTGTGGAAGGCTACCAATAAAATTAGGGATAGAAAAACCAAAAGCATCGGAGGTGCCATTCAGATGTAAACCTGCTAGTTGGTGACCCAATTGTTCAAAATCTGGTTCCATGGGTCTTTTGGGCTCAATATATTCCATAACTAAAAAGGCACCTGTATCAAGCGCCTCACATAGAAACACTCTAGGCACCGCAATAGTTTTAGTATTGGCAATGGCAACAAGGCCGGCTTTTTCGGCCTTGAACATATCATGCGCATTGCTTCCATGATTGACTTTACAGAAGAATCGTTCTGTTTCCGATTGTAAATGGTAGGCCTCCGAAATATCACCGCCGGAAACCGATTGCATTGTTTGAATCTTTATACAAAGCAAATATTCTATATGTTTCTTCAGATTGATATCCATCATTACCAAGATAAGTATAATGATTGAAAATTATGAAGAGCCTATAAATCTAATATTTTCCCTACTTTAGAAGAATCAACCAACGCATTACCGAAAATGTCTCAATTAGCAGAAAATGTTTCAAAACGTCTTTTTTCTTTGGACGTTTTTAGAGGGCTTACCATGTTTTTACTTATTGCCGAAGCGGCGGGATTTCACCATAATTTTTCGGAACTGACCGAAGGAACTATGTTTTCCGGTCTTGCACATCAATTACATCATCACCCGTGGAATGGACTCCGGTTTTGGGATTTGATTCAACCTTTCTTTATGTTTATTGTTGGGGTTGCCATGCCTTTTTCTTTAAGGAAGCGCCTTGCTTCGGGAGATAGAAAAGGGGTTACCAAACATATTTTACGTAGATGTTTTTTACTCTTCTCATTTGGTGTGTTGTTGCATTGCGTCTATAGCCATGCTTTAGTTTGGGAGCTTTGGAACGTACTGGTACAATTGGCCTTTACCATTCTTATCGCCTATGCGATTATGAACCTTCCAAATAAAATACAAATCGGTATATCATTAGGTTTGCTTATTCTTACAGAGATATTGTATCGCGCCTACAACCCGGAAGCACCTTATGCACAAGGTCACGAAAGTTTCGGTTCGTATATAGATATGTTGGTAATGGGGCAGGTAAATGATGGGTATTGGGTCTTTGTAAACTTTATTCCAACAGCGGCCCATACCATTTGGGGTGTTGTCTGTGGACGGATTTTACTATCTCATATATCGGTAAAAGAAAAACTGAAACCTTTTTTAATTTATGGAACTGTTTTACTTGTACTTGGTATTGTTATGGATTTTGCAGGAATCACACCTATAATAAAACGTATTGCAACCAGCTCCTTTACTTTGGCCTCCGGTGGATTGGCTATTTTGACGCTGACGCTTTTCTATTGGGCAATTGACGTAAAAGGAAACCAAATGAAGTGGTTGAAGATTTTTTCCGTTGTTGGCACAAATTCTATTTTTATTTATCTATTTGCCGAAACGGTAGGAGTACAATGGTTTAGGGGTTTTGGCCAAATTTGGACCGAAGGACTTTTGTCTCCGCTTGGTATTCCGGAAAAACTAATTATGGTTATTAATGCTTTGTTCGTACTTTTCATCTTTTGGTATATCACTTACTTTTTAGATAAACACAAAGTATATTTCAAAGTTTAAAATAACATACTCAATCAAATTTCTCTCAACACGCATATTATGAAATTCTCAAAAATTGCCCTTTTTATTTCTTCCATCGCCCTTGTGGCTTGTAATTCAACCAAAACTACGGTTACTGAAACCGGTTGGGAAGATATGTTCAACGGTAAGAATTTAGACGGTTGGACCACAAAAATTCATCATTACGAAACAGGAGATAATTTTGGGGATACCTTCCGTGCTGAAGATGGTATGATCAAAGTGCGTTATGATCAATATGACGGCGATTTCAACGATAGGTTTGGACATTTATATTTTAATAAGCCGTACTCTAGTTTCCATTTGTCCATGGAATACAGATTTGTGGGAGACCTTCATCAGGGTGCGCCGGTTTTTACAGAGATGAATAGTGGTGTCATGTACCATTCTCAAGACCCAAGAACCATGTTGAAAGAGCAGAACTGGCCCATTTCCGTAGAAATGCAGTTTCTTGGCGGAATAAAGGAAGGCGAAGCTAGGCCTACAGGTAATATGTGCTCCCCAGCAACTGAAATTGAATATGAGGGCAAGATATACCCAAGCCATTGTTTACGATCTTCTTCCAAAACCTATTATGGCGACCAATGGGTAAAAGCCGAATTGATTGTTAGAGGAGATTCTTTGGTAACGCAAATTATTAATGGGGAAGTGGTTTTGGAATATGCTAAACCCCAAGTTGGTGGAGGCACCGTTGTTGGTTATGACCCCAAACAAAAAGAAGATGGCAAACTGTTGAAAGAAGGTATGATCGCTTTGCAGAGCGAAGGGCAGCCTATCGACTTTAGAAATGTAAAAATCAAAAATTTAAAACCTTAAGAAACTTCTATTTTTCGTAGAGTTCAAGAGGAAGGTCATCTGGGTCCGCAAAGAAAGTAAATTTGCGGCCCGTGAATTCATCGGTTCTGATGGGTTCAACATCCACACCTTTTTTAATAAGTCTTTCTCTTTCTTCGGAAACATTGTCCACTTCAAAAGCTAAATGGCGCAGACCTTGAGCTTCTGGCCGTGAAGGCCGTTGCGGTGGATTAGGAAATGAAAAGAGTTCAATTATATATTTCCCGTTAAGAGCAAGGTCCAATTTATATGACTGGCGTTCTTTTCTAAAAACTTCGTTCAAGATTTCCAAGCCGAGAATTTCAACATAAAAGTGCTTGGACTTTTGATAGTCTGAGCAAATAATGGCAATATGATGAATTTTATTGAAGGCCATAATTAAAGTGAAAACTCTTATTTTAGAATATCCCAGTATTTGTTTTCGTTGTCCAAAAGTTCGGTAGCCGCTAAAATGGCATCATCATTTTTAAGATAGTAGTCGTAAAGACCTTCACGATAGAAATAACGTTTTACGATTTCATCTTCCAGCTTGCTTTTTATTTCCCTTTGGTAATCGTCTAAAGCAGCAATTTTGCTCTTTTCAATATCCAATAATAACGTCCTGAAATCATTTTCGATGGCATCATTAAAAATCACTTCCTCACGGTCTGTCATAGCTGCTTTGAGGGTCTTTTCCGTTTTAGTCTCGTATGAGAAGTCGCTTTTGGAAACAAAGGTCTTAAATTCTTTGTAATCGGTATCGGAAAATTTAAAGTTAGACACCTCCTGTAGTTGATGCTTGTAGAAATAGTTCGTTGCGTAATCAAAAATCACATTATTGTTCAAAAGGGCAGTGGTAAGCTCATTCGCTTTTGCCGAGGCTACTTCAATATCGGGCAACACGCCGCCACCATCTTGCACTTTTCTACCGTTACGTGTTTTAAAGTCCTTAAAAGCGGTCTTTTGCACCGCATTTCCATCTTCATCGCGGTTCCAGTAGTCCAATGACTGAATACATCTTCCAGAAGGGGTGTAATAGCGACTTATGGTAACTTTTAGCTGTGTGCCATAAGTAAGCTTTAAAGGGCGCTGTACAAGTCCTTTTCCGAAGCTACGCGCACCCATTACCACGGCACGGTCCAAATCTTGTAATCCACCGGAAACAATTTCACTTGCTGAAGCACTGCTACCGTTTACTAAAACCACCAATGGAATTTCCATATCAACAGGTTTGTTTCTGGTCTTGTACTCGGTATTGAATTTTTTAACCTTGGATTTTGTGGTTACAATCAATTCGCCCTTGTCTACAAATAGATTGGTAACGTTTATGGCTTCAGATAGCAATCCGCCTGGGTTGTTCCTTAAATCCAATATAATTTTCTCGGCACCTTTTTCCTTTAAATCTACAAGCGCTTCTTTAGTTTGTGCAGAAGCTTTGGCGTTGAATCTGGAAAGAACAATGTAGCCTGTTTTGTTATCTACCATTTTATAAAACGGTACGGCATCTACTTCTACGGCGGCACGGGTAATAGTGGCAACTTTAGTTTCGCCCTGTCTTTTAAAAGTGACTTCAACAGCTGTATTATTGGCTCCTTTTAAGAGTTCACTTGCGTTGTTATCAAAATCGGAAACACTAATGGCACCAATTTTAATGATCTCGTCCCCTGCTTTTAGTCCGGCTTTGTCCGCAGGGTAATCTTTGTACGGTTCTACAATCAATAACCGGTCTTTAAAGGAACGTACCAACGCACCAATACCCGAATATTCCCCGGCATTGTTTATGCGGTAGGTTTCTACATCTTGTTCATTTAAGAATTTCGTGTACGGGTCAAGGTCATCCAACATGTTCTTTATGGCGGTATCCATGAGTTCTGCAGGGTTGGTCTCATCTACATAATTCATGTTCAATTCCTTGAATAGGGTAGTGAAGATTTCAATTTGCTTGGCAATTTCAAAGAAATCACTTTTTACAAAACTACTGCCCGCTATTAGAATGACAATTGCGAAGGCGGGAATCAGTATTTTTTTGCCGAGCATCTTTTTCATCTTCTTTTATATTTTTGATAGTTTTTTGGTCATGGACCGCCCCTATATTTTTAATCCTAAATGCCTATATCTGAAGTGTTTTTGTCCAAAAAACGCTTTATAACTTCTTTCATCGTTTTTTTAACATTGCTTTGAGAAGGCATCTCTTTGCCAAGGTATAAAAATAGAAACGCAAAAGAGCCTTCTCTATTGTTGAAAACAAGGTGTTTGTTATGTCTATAACCTTCTCGCATTAAACGCTTAATACGATTTCGTTTTACTGCACTTTTAAAATTCTTTTTGGGAGCGGTAACTCCAGCCTTTAAGCGTGTGTCTTCTGTAAATTGAACAGGAAGATAAATTAGTTTTATCGGAAATACGGAAACCGACTTCCCCTCGGCAAACAATTGCTCTATAAGCTTTTTGCTTTTTAGCTTTTCTTTTTTCGGGAAAGTGAGGTCGGACATAAACGTTATTTAAAAAATTGCCCCCGGTTAACGGGGGCAATTACAAATCTAATCATTGAAGAAAAAATAAACACTTTTTAGTTATTTATTCCGCTGTTTTTTGCCAAACATTGTCTTCTTGATTGATATCTGCCATTAATTGAGAAGGGTCTATAACTACCGCTTTAATGCTATTAACAGGTTTGTTAATGGTAAAGTTGTAATTGGATTGTGCCCATGGCCAATCTCCTAATACCGTTCGGTTTATTTGTGGGTAGGGGTTTTCTTTTTCGCCTCGCATCATGCGTAAAGGAGCGTAAAAAGTTTCTTTTGTACCGTCTTCATAAATTACTAAAATATCTAAGGGCATTGGCATTGCACCGGTACGTACCATGGAAACTTCTGTTTTTCCGTTATTGTCTTTAACATCTTTAATGCCGTAATCTATAGTGTTTGTAGTTTGTGTCCAATCGGTTAAGTACCAATCCAGCTCCATACCGGAAACCTTCTCAGCGGTACGCTTAATATCGTTTGGAATAGGATGCTTGAACTTGAAGTCTTCGTAATACTTACGAATGGTTTCCATTAACTTATCTTGTCCGATGATATAACCCAACTGCGATAAGAAAATAGAACCTTTACTGTATGCAGCAATTCCATAAGCAAAATTAAGGTCGTAACGGTCTGCATGAGTAGTTTGTGGTTGCTCCTTGCCAGAGTTCACTAAACTGTAATATCCTTTGTATGTGCCCTCAAGAGGGTTTTCTTTATTTTCTTGCATCACCTCGTTCATGGCTAATGTAGAAATGAACGTTGTGAAACCTTCATCCATCCACTCGTGCTTAGATTCATTAGTCGCTAAGATATGCTGAAACCAAGAATGAGCAAGCTCGTGAGCTGTTACCCCTGCCAGACTTTCAAATTTGCGTTCTCCGGTGATTAAAGTAGCCATGGCATATTCCATACCACCATCACCACCTTGAATTACAGAATACTGCTCGTAGGGATATTCACCAATATTCTTACTAAAGAACTTCATAAACTCAGCTGTTTTAGGCTGAAGTTTTTTCCAGTTCTCTATGATTTCTTTGTTATCCTTGTACAAGAAGTGAAGCATAGGTCCGTTTTCCACTTGCAACGTGTCATGCAAATATTCAGGATCTGCGGCCCACATAAAGTCATGAACCATGGGTGCTTTAAAGTGCCATGTAAGCGTCTTGCCTTTTTGTTTTTTGACTTTGGTGCCCGGCGCTTCATACCCATGACCAATTTCCTGAGGGTTCTGAAGGTACCCAGAACCTCCCACGGTGTAACCCTTATCAATAGTCAATTTTACATCAAAATCACCCCATACGCCCTGAAATTCACGAGCTATGTATGGGTCGGCATGCCAGCCTTCAAAATCGTATTCTGCAAGTTTTGGATACCACTGGCTCATAGATAGCGCAACGCCTTCGGCACTGTTTCTTCCTGAACGACGGATTTGAATAGGTACTTGACCTTTAAACTCCATCTCAAAAGTAGTCTTCCCACTAGGAGGAATAGGCTTAGCCAACTCTACAACAAGTATAGTTTCCTCTTCAACAAAATCTACTTTAACACCATCTTGGGTAAGTGATGTAGCGTGCAAATAACCAATTTCATTTTCTTTGAGTGTTGCAATTCTACTGTTCTTTTGCTCATCAGTCATTCTGCCGTCTGGATCAGGAATGCTCTGCAAGCGCATATCCATCTCACTACCGGGTTGAAAGGCATTAAAAAACAAGTGATAGTAAACGCGGGTAATCTCATCAGGAGAGTTGTTGGTGTATACCAGCTTCTGGGTACCGGTGTACAGAAAACTCTCCACATCCATATCTACCTCCATAGTATAATCTACGTGCTGTTGCCAATATGGTGTGTTCTGAGCAACTGCTAGTTGGCCCATTAGGACAATAGCGACAGCGATTGATTTAAAAAAATACTTCATGGTATATTATAGTTTTATTTTTCCTCTAGATACATTGTCCGCCATTATCAAGGCGTTGTAGGCATTTACGATTTTCCCTGAAGTTGAAACTTCTTCCAAAGTAGCGGTTTTGGAAGTATCACCGGATAAAATAACTTTAGTTATTGGGGCAAGACCAGATTCCATAATAATATGCTTTACTTGAGAAGCCGTTAATTTAGGATAGTAAGAGCGTATTAATGCGGCAACACCGGCAACAGCAGGAGCGGCCATTGAAGTACCTCCCTGAAAATCATATTCGTTACCTGGCATTGAGGAGTATATTTCATCACCTGGAGCAAAAACATCAACGTTTACATCTCCATAGTTACTAAATGAAGCAACCATTTCAGAACCATATTTAGAAGATAATGCGCCTACGGTAAGAACGTTATCTGCAATTTCAGGACCATTGTCTACTTGGTCATTTGGAAAGTTAGGGTTGGCAGGGTCATCTAAGTCCGCTCCTTCATTGCCCGCTGCATGCACAAAAAGAACATCTTTGTCTGCTGCATATTTAATGGCATCATAAACCCATTTAGCTTCTGGAGAAAAAGATTTTCCGAAGCTACCATTAATAACTTTAGCCCCATTATCTACCGCATAACGAATGCCCAAAGCAATATCTTTGTCGTATTCATCGCCATTGGGAACGGCACGTATGCTCATAATTGCAACATTATTGGCCACACCGTTTGCTCCTTTACCGTTGTTACGTTCTGCACCAATAATGCCGGCAACATGAGTACCATGACTTTCATCTTCTTGGCGATTCTGTGGGTTTCCATTACCATAGCCCAAGTCCGTAATGTCATATGGGTTGTCGCCCACATCTTTTCTACCATTGAAGTCTACATTATAGTTGTAATTCAATTGATCAGAGAAGTGTTTTATACCTCCTTCAACTTGTTCTAAAACCTCGGGAATAGAGTCTTCATAACTCAACATCTGCGTTAATATGGCAATGTTCTGGAGCATGCCTTCATCTGTTGTTTTAATGCCAGCTAGATCTTTTGCGGTGTAAGTATCTTTGCCTAATTCCTTTTTAACGGCATCATCGGCATTTTTAACGGTTTGGTAGATTTGCTCATACTGCTGTTTTTGTTGACCAGCTTTTGCATATTCTGTGTCTACTTTTGATTTGGCTTTTGCTTGCAAAGCAGCATCACCTAACTTTAATCTAACAATACGGGTAGCCTCTAATTGCTCATTGTATGATTCGCCCAAGAAGTTGTATCCGTGAATATCATCAACATAACCATTCTTATCGTTATCTATACCATCGCCGGCCTTTTCACCTTTATTGGTCCAAAGTACATCGTCTAAATCTTCATGCTTTAAATCCATTCCTGAATCAAGAACCGCAACAATTACGGTTTCGCCTTTTCTGTTTTTAATAATTTCAGAATACGCTTTATCAACGCTCATTCCCGGAATAGTGTCAGAAACAAGATCCAAATGACCCCAGTTCTTTTTCTGGGCGTCTGATAAATCGGATATTTTTAAAGGAGTAGTATCAATACTTTCAATAGGAGTAGATACCAATGCTGTAGAGCCACAACCCATAAGAACAAGAGCGGCGGATAAACCTAATAAAGGTTTCGGAAAAAATGAAGTCATATATTGAAATTGAGTTTAGTGTTTGTTTCTTATCTTAAAAGTAATGCTAAGAAAAGGGTTTAAAATCTACTTCTATAGCCCTTATTGTTTAACATAAATGGCTGCAAAGGTAAGATTTGGCACAATTTTTTAACCAAATCGTAATGTTTTTATGATTTTTTTATCTGTGAAATAACATAAATTACTCTAAATTTTGAGAAATCTCTTCACTCCGTTGTATACAAATGTCTAGTATGTTTGAGTTTATGGTGTCCCGGTAATTGGTGGTTTAGGAAAAAAATTTATATCTACAAAACAATGCTAAATATAGCAATACGACTATTTTCGTATACGATATTACAAATCTTTTTTGACCATCATCTTGGTTCAGAGTTCTCGTTCGCTAATTAAAAATTCGGTCAAAAGTGTAGGTGTCCTCTAATCTTACTCCTTTTTCTGTTTCTTTAAGCGTACATAGTTCATTATGCGCATCATGCTCAAAAAACAGGTAAAACTCTTCGGAAACCGCTTTATTTAAGAACAATTCTTTTTCGGTAAGGGTCAATAGAGGGCGGGTATCGTACCCCATGACATAGGGTAATGGAATATGGCCAACGGTAGGTAAAAGATCCGCCATGAATACAAGGTCTTGTCCTTTATAGGAGAGTTGTGGAAGCATTTGCTTATCCGTATGGCCATCAACAAAGTGAATGCCAAAACCTAATTCCGAATCGCTTTGAAAATGGTCTGATTTTCTTTTGATAAAATTTAATTGACCACTTTCCTGCATAGGCAACAAGTTTTCCTTTAAAAAAGAAGCTTTTTCGCGAGCATTGGGTTTGGTGGCCCATTTCCAATGGTCTTCATTCGTCCAAAATTTAGCGTTTTTAAAAGCTGGTTCATAGCCTGTTCGGTCTTTGTTCCATTGAATGCATCCTCCACAATGGTCAAAATGTAGATGAGTAAGGAACACATCGGTAATATCATCACGCGTAAAACCAATTTTATTTAAGGAACCGTCTATGGTGTGGTTACCCCACCTGTTATAATAACCAAAGAACTTATCCGACTGTTTATTACCCATACCGGTATCGATCAAAATCAATCTATCTCCGTCTTCAATCAGCAGACTTCGTGCAGCTATGTCTATCTGGTTATTGCTATCAGCAGGATTCGTGCGTTGCCAAATACCTTTTGGTACAACACCGAACATGGCGCCACCATCTAATTTAAAATTTCCGGTTTCTACAGGGTATAGTTGCATGGTTTAAAATTAGAAAATGGATTAGGGTTATGGTAAAATGTACTGTTATAATTATCTAAATGTATGCTTTTATAAGCAAAGCCAATACACTTGTTTTCTTTGTTAGCCATCATAAAAATCGCTAATTTATAGAACAATATAATTATTTTTATCTTTGTTTTAATTATGGAATGTATGGTAATTAATGATGAAAAATGTCATCAGATAGTGGGTTTTGAAAGATACCACATAAGTGAATCTGGACGAATATACAGAACTGAAAGTGGCAAGAAAAGAACTTGGAGAACCAAAGGGAGAATATATATCAGTGAAAATAAAATTCATTTTAAGTTTAGCAATAACAAACTTCGTCAAGGTTATGCAAGTTTAACTGATTCCAAGGGAAAACTCCATAGCGTAGTCGTGGCCCCAATAATGGCAATTACTTTTGGTATCGCTACACCAAAACAACTTAAAACAAAAAGACTAACAATCGGTTATAAGGACGGAAATAAAAAAAACCTACACTACTCCAATTTACTTTTGATCGAAAAAAGAAACCTTAACAGTAAATTGACCTTAGAAGATGTAAAGCACATTAAAAAGCATATTAGAAAAGGAATTCCCTTAAATAGAATAGCATCTTTATTTTCTGTTTCTGAAATGCAAATAAACAGAATTAAAACTGGTGAGAACTGGGGTAATGGCAAAAGAAAAATTAAAGCCCCTACAGCTCCATTCCAAATAGAAGATGGAAGAATAAGAAGATACATTGCTACTTTTGAAAAAAAGAAAACAACTAAAAATATAAGAAAAACATTTACTGTTAAACGGAATCCAGAAATTCCAACAGACAACACAATTACAGGTATCGTTAAGGGATATAAACTTTCTTTGAAACACAAGAATATAACCAGAGCAAGAGAAATAGTAAATAAATTAAACGAATACTTCTTTGATTACAAATCCGAAAAAAAAATGCTGCCTAAATCTGTTTAAAAAACATAAAGCGTTTAAAGAAGTTTAATTAAAAAAGGTATTGTTTTCTTTTAAAATCGCCAAATATAGAGTTTGGCATTTTTGGTTAAGAAGGCAAATACCAAGTATTTATCTTTTGCTTAGTGTAAAATTTAAATGTGGCACTTATCCTCTTCCCTACGTTATTTTACGCTAACCGAAGTATTTTATATACCAAATCCTTGGTCAGTTCTTGTCCTTTAGCTTTTTCGCGAATAGATTCATAACTAAACCTAAAATCGCAGCCCGTTTTATAGAGACTGCAACCGTAGGCTGTTTTCCCTTTTACAATAGTTCCTTTGTGACATTTTGGACAACGATTTTCTTCCGAAGGCCTCTCAGGAGACCGAATGGTATTTTCGGTAAATTTCTTTTTAGGCTCTAATTTTAGTTTAAAATCATCATCGAATCTAACTAGTCCTTCTGTAGCAACATTATTTACCTTAAAGCCTTTTAAATTTACGGTAGACCCTTTTTGAAGTAATCTAATATATTGTTTTTCGGAAATGGTTTTCCCTTTAAATTTAAATGGAATGACAAAATCGCATCCTTGTTTAAACTCGGAACAACCAAAGGCTGTCTTTCCTTTAAGAATAGAGCCTTTGTTACATTTAGGACATTTTTCCGAGGTTATTTCCGAAGTTTTCCTAGCAGGCTTTTTCTTTGCGGTAACAGGCCTATTATGGATTGCCGATATATTAGCTTTTTTGGTTTCACTTCTTACTTCGTAGACCAAATGATCTACCATTGTTTTCATCTGCTTAATGAAACTACCGGCGCTAAAAGTTCCTTTTTCAATGTCTTTTAGTTGCTTTTCCCATTTACCTGTAAGCTCGGCAGATTTTAATAATTCATTTTGAATGGTACCTATTAACTGAATGCCAGTAACTGTTGGAATTACTTGTTTCTTATTTCTTTTTATATATTTTCTTCGGAATAAGGTTTCAATAATATTGGCACGTGTAGAAGGACGGCCAATACCGTTTTCTTTCATAATCTCCCGAAGCTCGTCATCATCAACCTGTTTACCAGCAGTTTCCATAGCGCGAAGGAGAGAAGCTTCAGTAAATTGTTTTGGTGGTTTGGTTTGTTTTTCTAAAAACGAAGGTTCATGAGGTCCTTTTTCGCCTTTTACGAAGGTTGGTAGTATTCCTGATTCTTTAGCTGGGGAATTAGGGTTTTCAAAAACAACACGCCAGCCTTTTTCTAAAATCTCTTTCCCTGTGGTTTTGAAATTTACGGTTTCGGCTTTACCAATCACCGTGGTGTTAGAAACTCTACAATCCGGATAGAATACCGCAATAAAACGACGCACAATAATATTGTATACCTGCTGTTGGTTGTATTGCAAATTCATTTGCTGACCCGTTGGTATGATTGCGTGGTGGTCTGTTACTTTACTATCATCAAAAACCTTTTTGGTTTTCTTTAATTTTTTTTCGTGCAAAGGTGCTGTTAACGCGGCGTAATTTGTAAGATTTTTAAGGATACCAGGCACTTTAGGATAAACGTCATTTGGTAAAAATGTGGTATCAACTCTAGGGTAGGTAACTACTTTTAGTTCGTACAGTTTCTGAACGATTTTTAATGTTTCATCAGCACTAAAACCAAATTTTGTGTTACAATATACCTGTAAACCGGTGAGGTCAAATAGCTTTGGTGCATACTCGTTTCCCGTCTTTTTTGTAATAGAAACAATTTCAAAATCATGTTCTTTCACGATTTTTGCCAGTTTTTCTCCATCTTCAACCTTAAGAAAACGCCCTTCTTCATAGCTAAATAAAGTGTCGCGATAGCGTGTTTGTAATTCCCAATACGGTTGCGGTTTAAAATTTTCAATCTCGTTAAAACGGTTTACCAACATAGCTAACGTTGGTGTTTGTACCCTACCAACAGATAACATTTGTTTATAGCCACCATGTTTTACAGTATATAAACGCGTTGCGTTCATGCCCAAAAGCCAATCTCCTATGGCACGAGAGAAACCTGCATAATAAAGATTGTCATAATCCTCGGACGGCTTTAAGTTTTTAAAACCTTCTTTTATGGCTTCTGTTGTAAGCGAAGAAATCCACAGCCGTTCAACTTTACCTTTATAATTGGCCTGGTTTAAAACCCAACGCTGAATTAGTTCTCCTTCTTGGCCCGCATCACCACAGTTTATAACAACATCTGCTGTATCAAATAACTGTTTTATAATGTTGAATTGCTTTTTAATACCAGAATCTTTGGACACCTTGGTTTCAAAGCGTTCCGGTAGCATAGGTAAATTGTTTAGGTCCCAACTTTTCCAATGTGGTTTATAGTCGGCGGGTTCTTTAAGTGTGCAAAGGTGTCCAAAAGTATAGGTTACCGCATAGCCATTGCCTTCATAATATCCATCTCGTTTGGTGGTTGCACCAAGTACGGAAGCAATTTCTCTTGCTACAGATGGTTTTTCGGCAATACAGACTTTCATTGAGTGGGTTAGAATTTTATAATGCTAAGTTAGTTATAAGTGGACAAGAACCTTACTACTTACCAACTCACAAAGTTGCTTACTAAAATATAGCATTGCTTTTATTTCCGTAACACTAAGCAGCCTTTCTTTTTTTAGAATAAGAAGAGAAGAGCCGTTAGATTCTATGTGATAGTAAGGGTGACTTTCTAAAAACAAAATTAGCTCATCTGTAAATAACATTTTTATGTCTTCTGCCTTCTCACCGCTCAAGTAAAATCTTTTGTTGAAATCAGGATGATGCTCAATGTCTATATCCTTAAAACCAGCTAGATTATATTTAAAATCTAAAAGACCTTCTTTATCTAAGGTAAAAACAGGAATTTCTGTTTCTAATTGCATGTGCACCACAGTGGTTTTTACTACCTCTCGGGCAATAAAAGCACCCTCTGTAAACTCTATGTCAAATAGATTGTACTTCCCTTTTTTATCGGAAAGGGTATTGTAGATATAAGGAATTTGACGTCTTTTAAAGAAAACAAAGCTTGTTAGAAATTCCGTTTTTTTGTTTTTCTTGGCGTTATAGGTCCATTTAAGTTCTTTCGCAGTACTTTCCAACAGTCCTTGCCTTTTGGTAAAATACCTGCCAATTTGTTTCAGTTTATTAATTGGGAGTACTTTTCTAATAGCAAAAGGGTGTATTGAATCCGCGCCATGTTTATCAAGACCAATAATCTCTATAGTGCCTCCTTTTTTGGCAAAAGTATCAGTGTAGTTCTCCAATCCTTCCATTGCAGTATGATCTACAAAAGAGCATAAAGAGAAATCCAAAATTACATTCTCCTTTTCTGGAATTACGTCTAATTTATTCTTCAGTTTATAAAAATTCAAGAAGTTACAGAAGTATTTAACGCTCACGTAGAAATTTCCTCCAACATTGCCCTGTTCCTTGAACATAAGTACATTTGGTTTGGAAATATGGCTAAGAAACAAGGATATACTTTTGTTCATGAATACATGAATAGCAAACGTTGTAAAAATACCGACGGTAATACCCGTAATTAAATTGGTGAATAAAGTGGTTAAAAGGGTGGCCAAGAATATGACAATCTGTTCTTTCCCGATTTTAGCAACTTTTTGAAGGGTTTTAGGTGTTGCCAGTTTATAACCCGTAAACACTAAAATTGCCGCTAATGCTGCAAGGGGAATACGCCGTAATTGGTCTTGAAACAGTAAAACAAAAAGAACCAAAAAAAGTGCGTGAAAAGAATTTGCAGATCTATTTGTAGCCCCATTATTTACGTTTACCGAGCTTCTTGCAATTACGGTTACTACATTTAAACCACCCACTAAACCACTTAAAGTTGTTGCTAATCCAAGAGCTTTAAGGTCTTTATTTACGTTGGAACGTCTACTAAGGGGGTCAAGCTTATCAACCGCTTTAATACTTAGTAAAGACTCAATACTGGCAATGAGTGTTATTGCCAAAACCACTAGGATAAAATCTTGTTCCAAAACTTTGGAAAAATCAGGGAAAGCCATATTGCTAATGGCATCGTCTGGGATATTAACCAAATATTCCGAACTCATCGGATAAGGCGAATCCGTCCAGACAAAGAAGTAGCTAAAGCCTATAGATAAGATTAAAATCCACATTGGGGCTGGTACCAAGTGGAAATAGGGGTTTCTTATTTTAGAATAAAAAACCATGATTAACAAACTGATAATACCAATAGCCGCTGCAACAAGCATACTGTTGTCCGGATTCTGAAATAGGGTAAAAATAGCTAAAGGTATTTTTCCCAAGAGTGCAATAATACTCCCGGAAGCCTCATTGTTCCCGACCATGATGTGGAACTGTTTCGATAAGATTCCGAGCCCTATGGCGGCAAGCATTCCCTCAATGGCCGAGGCAGGAAAAAAGTCGGCTAACCTGCCCATTTTAAGAAACCCTAAGAGCAACATTAAAATACCGGATATAACAATGGCTGCAAGTGTAAATAAATAGCCTTGATACATATCGCCTTCGCCAAGTGTTGTAATAGCTCCCAAAAGCACAATGACCAAACCATTACCGGGTCCGGTGATGGTGACGTTGGAGCCGCCCAAAATAGAAACTACCAAACCACCAACTACAGCTGCAATTATACCCGATATAGGCGGAGCTTCACTTGCCAAAGCTAGCCCTAAACCTAGTGGCAGGGCAATAAGAGACACTACAAAACCGGAAAATAAATTTTTGGGCAATGCTTTTACAAAAGATTTGGAACGGCTGGTTTTTGGCGTCAAATAGATTTTCTTATGATTAAAAGATCTGTTGGTAGGTCTGAAAGTATATATTCAATGTCATGTGGAAACAAACGATCCAAAAATCCGGTTTTAGAAGGTGCGTTCATAATCAAAAGATCCGCCCGGACCACTTGGGCATAATGCCCAATAGAATAACCTCTTTTGCCAAAAATACTCTGAGTTTTTACCGTAATAGTTTCCGTTAAATAGTCAGGTAGGCCAGTAATGATTTTGCGTACCCTAGACTCCTCCCTATGCTTTAAACGCTCTTTAACTAAATTTGCTTTTTTTAGTGATCGGTCATCTTCTACCGTAACATGAATTTCCTTTTGTAATATCTCTTCTACAATGGTTAATTTTTGAGCACCAAAGGCATTGGCGGCATAAAAAGCATTGCTTATGGCAAAATGGGTTTCAGGAGCATCAAGACCATTCACCACAATATGTTTACAAGGCACTCTTTCTGCAGATGGTTTTATAAGAAGCAATACGGAACAACATACTTTGCGAGTTAGTTTTCTTGCGATGGAACCCACATAAAATTTAAATTTATTTTCCTGTTGCAGTGCTCCAAGAATCAATAAATCAATTTTAGAATTGGTACAAACATTAGATATTATGCCATATGGATCCCCACTTTTCCATTTAATTTCTACTTCTAAATTATGACAATCTATGTCCCCAAGAATTGCATTGATCTGATTTGATTTTTTCTGTGATTTTTCTCCAACGTGCAATAATATCAGCTTTGCCTTAAAAAAATGCGCAATACGCGCAGTTTCAATCACATTTGCCTTCAAAGAAGGGGAGAAAGCGAAGCCAAATAAAATTGTTTCGAACGGTTGTAATTCTGATGCCATATCTGGGTAATGGGAGCCCAAGATAGTATAATTTAAAAAAAGGAATATCTTGACTTATTCAATTATAGTATTACAGATAAAATAGTTATTTTTCAATCTTAATGAAAAAGCTATGGTAGAACTTGCAGGAATTATCATTTTAGGAATATTAGCGCAATGGTTTGCATGGCGTTTAAAGTTACCTGCAATTCTCCCATTGATTCTTATTGGTCTGTTAGTGGGGCCAATAGCATCGCTATATACGGAAGATGGACAAAAACTTATTCAACCTATTTGGAACGGTGAAAAAGGGCTTTTTCCTGGGGAATCGCTCTACTTTTTTGTGTCACTTGCCATAAGTATTATTCTTTTTGAAGGCGGACTAACGCTAAAACGCTCGGAAATTAGAAATGTTGGGCCGGTAATAACCAAACTTATTACGATAGGATCATTGGTAACCTTTTTGAGTGCGGGTATTGCCGCACATTACATATTTGGGCTTAGCTGGCAGATTTCTTTTTTATTTTCGGCTTTGATTATTGTTACAGGACCTACCGTAATAACCCCTATCTTAAGAAACATTCCTCTAAAGAAAGATGTTTCGGCAGTACTGAAATGGGAAGGTATTTTAATTGATCCTATTGGAGCTTTAGCCGCTGTATTGGTGTTTGAGTTTATTAGTGTTGGAGAAGGGCAGGCCTACACAATAACTGCTTTGGTGGAGTTTGGTAAGATCTTACTCTTTGGCTTTACGTTTGGTTTTACTTTTGCCCATGCGCTGACATTCGTTATAAAAAAGAATTTTATTCCGCATTATCTGCTAAACGTAGTCTCTCTTTCAACCGTTCTTCTGGTATTTGTCATGTCGGATTCTTTTGCACATGAATCCGGTCTTTTGGCAGTAGTAGTTATGGGTATGGTTATGGGGAATACGGACCTTCCCAATATTAAAGAGCTACTCTACTTTAAAGAATCATTAAGTATTTTATTGATTTCTATCTTGTTTATCCTATTGGCCGCGAACATAAATATTTCCGACCTTGAATTGATATTCAATTGGAAAACTGCAGCGTTGTTCGCTATAATCGTATTTGTAATCCGGCCACTGGGGGTCTTTTTAAGCTCGGCAGGCTCTAACCTCAAGTTTAATGAAAAACTATTTATAGGTTGGGTTGGGCCAAGAGGTATTGTGGCCGCTGGTATTGCTTCGCTTTTTGGATCAAAACTCTTGGCAAAAGGTGAGCCAGGAGCTGATTTCATTACACCTTTGGTATTCGTAATTGTTTTGGGCACAGTACTCCTAAACGCTACCACTGCACGTCTTTTTGCCAAGGCTATCGGAGTATTTTTGACGAAATCGGAGGGAATACTAATCATTGGTGCCTCCAAAGCATCTCGTCTTATTGCAGATTACCTAAATAAAAATAATCGTCATGTAGTCCTAATAGATAATAACCAGACGAATATAAGTAAGGCTAAGAAATTAGGGCTTGAAGCTTTTACCGCCAATATTTATTCTGATTCATTAACAGATAATATAGAACTTAATGATGTAGGGTATCTTATGGCGTTGACCGGTAACTCCGAGATCAACAAGTACGCTGTAAATAACTTTAGTAAGGATTTTGGAGCTAACGGTTCTTTTAGGCTAGTAAATGCCGATGAGATGAACAACCCAGAGAACAACCCCAAGGAAGGTCTTTTTTCCCATACGGATGACTTTATAAAATTGACTGAAACCGCTCGTAAATATCCTGCGGTTCATGAGATTGAATTAAAGGATAAAGAGCATTATGACGCATTGATAGAGATTACCAAAGCAGACGAGAATATCGTTCCTATTTTTCTTAAGACGCCAAAAGGCGATTTACAGATTATATCAAGCTTCAGCACGGATTTTGAGGATATTACAGATAAATACCGATTAGTTTATTTAGGTAAAGTATTTGAAGTGGATGATACTCAGGATGAAGTTGAAATAAAACAAAATGAGGAGGAATAGTTACTGTGGCTTCCAGTATTGCAGCCAATCACTATAACTGCTCTACAACATCATATAAAGAAATTAAACCTCGTAATTAGCCAGAAAACGGAACGGTCTTGAACACAAAAATATCTATATCATCTTGCTTTACCTCTATAGGGTCGTTTGCTACAAGACTATAAAAATGTATAGATGACTCCCTTTTTATTTTATCTTCCAAAAGATTTATATCTATATCGCCACTCTCTTGCTGCCAGATGAAAATTGAATTCTGTTCCATAGGGATCATGCGGTGTTTGGCGTTAAAATGGGCAATGTACGTGGTCATCTTTTTGCGAAATAGTTATACAGTACTAAAACAGACACAACGCTTAAAAATTGTCCAGAAAATTAAATATTTGTAAGAAAAACAGTATTTTCTTGTAAGAATATCAGAAGTAATTGATTTCGAATAATTTATGATTTTGATGGTATATTTTAAAAACTTCTCTTTAGTATAGAGTAGTGAAAGCGTGGCAATATATTTAGCCCTGAACCGTTTTATTCCTACTTAAAGTGTAATATTCTTAAACCAAATCTATTATGAAGAAACTATTTTTATTTTTTGCATTAGCCAGCACAGTAGCATTTACAAGTTGTTCAAAAGACAATGATGATACTGATGCCATTGTGGGTACTTGGGTAATGGAATCAAGTTTTACTATTGGCGATAACACTACGAGTAATAGAGAAGAATGGGTGTTTAGAAATGATGCAACCGGTAATTATAAAGATGCAACAAATGGGGATGTTACGGATGAAAGCGCCTTTAGTTGGTCTAAGTCTGATGAAGGATATTTAGTGAACTATGCGCAAGAAGAATATTCAGATGAAACCTTTACAATAGGAGAACTATTGGGAAAGAATACCCTTGAAGAAGATGGCTATACTATTGCTATTAAGGAATAGCATTACAGAATTTTATATATAAAACCCCTTGTTCTCTTTAGCAAGGGGTTTTTTTAATCGTTTAGTTTTAACACAGCCATAAAGGCTTCTTGTGGCACTTCAACATTACCAACTTGGCGCATCCGTTTTTTACCTTTCTTTTGTTTCTCCAAAAGTTTACGTTTACGGGAAATATCACCACCATAACATTTGGCCGTTACATCTTTACGTAAAGCCTTCGTAGTTTCTCTAGAGATGATTTTTGCACCAATAGCAGCTTGAATAGGAATATCAAATTGCTGTCTTGGTATTAATTCTTTCAGCTTTTCGCACATTTTCTTACCAATGTTCACCGCATTATCAGCATGAATTAGGGCAGAAAGAGCATCTACCGGCTGGGAGTTTAGCAAAATATCAACACGAACCAGTTTAGAGGTTCGCATGCCAATAGGCGCATAATCAAAAGAAGCATATCCTTTAGAAACCGTTTTTAATCGATCATAAAAATCGAAAACAATTTCAGCTAATGGCATATCAAAATTCAGTTCAACACGCTCTGTTGTCAAATAAGTTTGATTGGTAATTTGTCCTCTTTTCTCAATACATAAAGACATTACATTACCAACGAAATCCGCTTTTGTAATGATGGTTGCTTTAATATAAGGTTCTTCAACACGGTCTATAGTAGACGGGTCGGGAAGATCCGTAGGGTTATTTACGATTAATGGCTTGTCCGGGTCCTTTCGTGTAAATGCGTGGTAGCTAACGTTGGGTACTGTAGTAATTACGGTCATATTGAACTCCCGCTCCAAACGTTCTTGAATAATCTCCATATGAAGCATTCCCAAGAAACCACATCTAAATCCAAAACCAAGGGCAGCACTGCTTTCTGGAGCAAATACCAAAGAGGCATCATTAAGCTGTAATTTTTCCATTGATGAACGTAATTCTTCAAACTCATCAGTATCTACAGGATAAATTCCGGCAAAAACCATGGGTTTTACATCCTCAAAGCCTTCAATTGGATTTTTAGTAGGGTTTGCAGCATCAGTAATGGTATCACCCACTTTCACCTCACGGGCATCCTTTATCCCTGTTATTAAATAACCTACATCTCCGGCTTTTACGCTTTGTTTGATTTCTTGTGTCAACTTTAAAGTTCCTACTTCATCTGCATAATAGTCTTTGTCAGTAGCTACAAATTTTATTTTTTGTCCTTTTTTGATTTCGCCGTTAATTACCCTAAAATAGGTTTCAACACCACGAAAAGGATTGTATACGGAGTCAAATACCAAAGCTTGTAAGGCTTCATCCGGGTTACCTTTTGGTGCAGGCACATGTTCAATAATCGCTGCAAGAATTTCTTCGATACCAATACCTGTTTTAGCACTTGCAGGAATTACATCTTCGGCTTTGCAACCCAAAAGGTCTACAATATCATCTGTAACTTCTTCAGGGTTTGCACTCGGTAAATCTACCTTGTTCAAAACCGGTATAATTTCTAAGTCGTTCTCTAGGGCAAGATAAAGGTTTGATATAGTTTGAGCTTGAATACTCTGTGCTGCATCTACTACCAATAAGGCGCCTTCGCAAGCGGCTATAGACCTAGAAACCTCATAAGAGAAATCTACGTGGCCTGGAGTGTCTATTAGGTTTAGAATGTACTGTTCACCTTTGTAGGTGTAGTCCATCTGTATGGCGTGGCTTTTTATAGTAATGCCCCGTTCTCGCTCTAAGTCCATACTGTCTAGTAGCTGCTCTTTTTTCTCTCGGTCCGTTACCGATCCGGTAAAGTCCAACAAACGGTCTGCCAAGGTACTTTTACCATGGTCAATATGGGCTATGATACAAAAGTTTCTAATGTTCTTCATTGATGGTGAGCTCATTTAGGCAAGCAAATTCTTTTACATTAAGTTGGCAAAGATACGTTATTTTAATCCTGTTTCCTCAAACAGAGAAGGCTCAAGGTGGTTTAGGGTTTGTTTGTGTTATTGGGGGAATTAAAATAGTTCGTACAATACTGTCCCGGGGTACAGTTATGGGCTTTTTTAAAAGCTCTGTAAAATGCGTTTTTTGAATTAAAGCCGCATGTATGTGATAAAGCTTCAACGGAATAGGTGCTAAGATAATTGTTCTCTATTTTTTTAACTGCATATGTAATACGCATTTGATTGATGTAATCGTTAAAATTGTTGTAGCTAGACTCACTAATAATTTGTGATATTCTCCTGGCCGGCATGTCCATAGCTCTAGAAAGAGTATCTACTTTTAGGTTAGGATTTAAAAAGCATTTTGTCTTGTTCAGGTAATTTTCTAGCTCGTAGAATAGGGATTCATTGTCTTGAATCGAACAATGATAAGAAGCATCTTGATTATTAAACGATAGGTGGGGAAGACCAATCAATAGGCGAGGATTCCAGAGTAGATAGCAGGAAATAAATAAAAAACTGATACAAACCAAAAGACTTAGGACGGTTTCTGAAATATGCGCCTTTGAAATAAAACCATTGATCATTAAACGGTTGGAAAGATGCATCAAAACTATTAAAACGGTATAAACCACTTGTATTGTTGTCAAATCATATACCCATTTTTTAACCAGGACAAATTGTTTAGAAGCAGGACGCTGAATATTCTTAAAAAACGATAAAATTAGACGCCATTGCATAATCAGATAAACAATGGGAGATAGCAATCTGCAGACCATGTTCACCCACTCAGGAAGCAGCCCTTCTTGATCTAAATAACTTTTAGAAAAATCTTTAGTTACCTCTAGAACTAATTGGGATTTATCTTCTAAGTTCATGAGATAAAAAGGCAAATAGTTTATTGTAAAAAGCAGAAAGGGAATAAGATGTACCATATCTGTTTTTCTGAATAAACTTTCTCCGTTCAGAAGTGCACGCACGTATAAATAGGTTAATGGGAAAACTAGAAAAAGAAAAGGTACCTGTATTTTGTATAAGAAGGGAAAGTAATTAATAGTTCCAAGTACAATAAAAAGGTGGAAACTATTACAAAAGGCAATCAGAAAAAGTAAAGCGGTCAATAAATGACCAGAAAATGAATTGTTTTTATTTAGTCGAAAATGGATAAGAAATGCTGTGAAAAGACAAAAAAGGACTCCGGTAAATTGAAGAAGGTCTTTGAGCATAAGAATCGATTTCGATAAAGGTGTTCGGGTTGTTACCATTTCTGGAATAGTAACATCTGTGATAGCATGTGCTATTAAATTTAAAGCTAATTTAATGAGCAAACAAGCATAATTTATGTTAATTCCAGACTATGATAATGACAAGTTTCTTTATAAAGTAAAGAAATGGGGAGAATTAAACCCGGATATTCGTTTGCTCATGTATACAGACCATACAAAAGAGATGAAAGAGGTTATACCGTATCATTTTTCAGTGATTATAATGGTTCGGGAATATTTAGAGTTCACTCAGAAATTGGGCTGGTTAAAGTTTTTTGGAAAAGTTGATAAGTACAGTGTAACCCATACCGATGAAGAAAGTATTATAGAAGTAAATTATGAAGATAACATTAAAGTTAAGTATGTTGTTGTAGAGTCCAATACATCTCAGAACAAAAGCTCTGAAGGTGACCACAAAATCTTGATGAACAAGAAAAAGAAGGAATAAACGCACTAAATCTCAATAATTAGCTACCTAATAATTATGCGCGCATAATATTTCTGTTCATTATGTAGGATTTTACTTAAAATATGTTAGTTTTGAAACAGAACCTAATACGCTGTGAAAAACTATATTTGTCCCCTAATTTTATTTTTTAGCTGTAATGTCGTGCTATATTCTCAAGACTTAACCATAACCGGTACAGTCCAAAATCAAGGAAATGAGGTTATTGCTTATGCCAACGTTCTTTTGTTGAAGGCGTTAGATTCTGCATTAGTTAAGGGTGCTTCTACCAATGAAGATGGCACCTATAGAATCACAAATCTTACTAAGGGAAATTACTTACTAAAAGCCAGTTTTATTGGTAATGAAAGTAAAGTAATGGCTCTAAATCTTGATGCCGATATAAAACTATCGCCCATAATTGTAAACGATACGGACCAGAGACTAGATGAGGTAGTCGTAACTTCTCTTAAACCAAGGTTGGAACGAAAAATAGACCGATTGGTTTTTAATATTGAAAATACGGCCTATGCTGATGGAGATGTTTGGGATGTACTTAAAATTACCCCTAGTGTAATGGTTATTAGCGATAACCTAAGTGTAAAGGGAAGCACAGAAGTAGGAATACTAATTAACGGTCGAAAAGTGAACATACCTCATGATGATATTGTAAATCTACTTTCTGGTACCTCTGCTGCAAATGTTCAAAAGATTGAAGTGATAACCAATCCTCCAGCAAAATACAGCGCGGAGGAAAGTGTGTTGATAAATATTGTAATGAAAAAAAATGTAATTGCAGGTTACAATGGCGCCATTTACAATAAATATGCGCAAGGAATTCTTCCAAAACACACCATTGGCACAGATCATTTTTTTAAAGGAAAAAAAGTTCAACTATCTCTTAATTATAACTTCAACCATGATAGAGATGTTACATATTATACGGACATCACCAACTTCCCTAATGATGATAATAGCTCCAAATGGTCTGCAGAGCAAGAGTATCTTAATAATAGCAGAAAACACAATTTATCGTTGTTTTTTGATTATGACCTGAGTGCGAAAAGCAGAATAAGCTTTAGTTCAATAACACTTTGGCAACCAGGTAGAGATCGGTCTTATGATACAGAAACCCAAGTTGCTGGAAATGAGCTGTTGTCGCGTTTTTCAACTCTGAACAATTCTAACCAACAAAAGTTAAATACATCTTATTATATAGACTATATACAAGATTTAAATAAAGAGGGATCTCAAATATCTTTTAATGGTCATTTTACCCATTACAATGAGGATAAAGATCAATTGCTTGAGTCTGTTTTTTTTGACAACAGTAATAAGGCCTATGGAAATAATGATTTTACAACCAATTCCAATCAGCGAATAAATCTATACAGTATTCAGGGAGATTATGAATCACCCTTGGGAGAGTCCGGTAGAATAGAGTCCGGTCTTCGGTATGCGGGTATAGCGTCTAATAGTAGTATTGTTCAGCAAGGTTTTGACAGGGACCAACCAGGAATTGACCCGTCTGAAGTGGGAGATTTTGATTATGATGAATCCATATATGCAGCATATATTTCTTATAGTAATAACTGGAATCGTTGGAATCTAAAAACTGGTCTACGCGCAGAATATGCTGAAGTAGAAGGAGAATCCTCTGCGGTAGAACTCTTTAATGAACGAAAGAATTTTGAGTTGTTCCCGTCTTTTTCAATTCAATACACACCAAATAAGAAACACGAATTTAATCTCTACTATTTTAGAAAAATCAGTAGACCAAGGTATTATGATGTTAATCCTTTTCAAACCTTTCAAAGTACTTTTTCCACAATTGAAGGTAACCCGAAATTGTTGGCGGCAACCCGCTTTTATATAGCAGGTGGGTATACATTTGATAAAAGCTATACGATAGAGTTGTTTTATAAAAAAGAAAAAAACGGATTATCAGAGTTAATTTTTCAAAATAACGATAACAATTTACTTCAGTTCATATCGTCAAATCTTGACCAGGAAGAATCTTATGGTTTGGACTTTTCTATCAGCAAAGACTTTGGTAATTTTTACAATTGCTACGTATTGACAAGTTTTTACAGAGAAATGATAGACTTCACCAATGTCAGCACTAATTCTCTAGTAGAGCTAAATCAATTTAGTTGGATGTTAAGAAACAGTAACAGCTTTTCACTTTTAAGTGACAGGACGCTTTCTGCTGACATAAATATAATTTATACTTCTGCATTGCTCTCAGGTAACTCTAAATTTGATGCGTTTGGAGCGGTGAACTTCATGATGCGTAAGACTTTTTACAATAAAAAGCTAAGCGTATCGCTAGGTGTTGACGACATTTTTAACCAAGGCAACCAATTCAATACCAGAAATTACGAAGATCAAAACGGAACCTCACTAAAGAAAGGTGAAAATCGTTTGTTAGTCATGGGGCTACGCTACAAATTCGGCAACTCCAAAATACGTGACAACCAAAAGTCAAAAAGAGTAGATGAACGTAATCGTATCTAGGCATATTCAATACTATCTACTTTGTGTCCAACGAAAAATTACTCAGCATAATACCGCAAGTCCCAAAGCTAATGAGGAGGTAAACACCGGTAAGAATAAAGAAAATCTTTGCCATTTTATTATTTTTTCTAATTAGGCCAACTATAGCTAGAATTAGAAAAATTATGGGCGGGCCTATCATTAAAAATACAAGTGTGATCATGCCAGTTCGTTTTGCAGTTGTTCTAAATGATTCACTTTATCATCTCTATAAAACAAGTTCATTGTTTCAAAAGGAATGATTTTATAGTCTTTATTCACAATGTGCACACATGATTTTTTAATGGCGCGAACATCAAAATTATGAGCGTCTATAAACTGCATGATGATAATCCGGAACAGATTGTCATACCCAAGTTCTGGAGCATCAATTTCAGGCAAACAGCACATAATACTCTTCAGGTTTTCCGAAGCCTTTTCAACGGAATTTCCTGTGCTAAAGAGTTCAATCATCTTACCGTGTAAAGCCTCGTCTTGCTCATAGATTATAGTATTCTTGCCCTCGTTCAATAAATCGTCAGGATTAATATATCGCGTAAGCGGACTCACCTCATCTCCTAATTTTAGGGCATAGGCCATTACCAATGCATCCGGATTACAGGGTACGGGAATAAGATCATCACTCTCAAAAATTGGGGATTGTTCAAGTATTTTTCTTCGTACCTCGGTAAGGGTAATTCTGTTATCATCTACCTCAAAATTTTCTAAACGCCCAGCAACCTGAGTAGGTTGAAAAGTTACACCGCGAACGCATTTTTGTTTTATCGCAAAGTCTATTGTCTCTCCCATTTCATGGTCGTTCAATCCTTTTCGCAAGGTGATTACGAGTGTTGTAGAAAGGTTCAGTTTATTAAGGTTTTCCAACGCTTTTAAGCGGATTTCAGCTAAATCGGCTCCTCGTAGTGTTTGAAGTACTTTATTGTCAAGTGAATCAAACTGCAGGTAAATTTCAAAATCGGGAGCGTAGGTTGCCAACCTCTCTGCAAAGGCAAAATCTTTGGCAATTTTAATGCCATTGGTATTGACCATCAAATGTCTAATGGGCAAAGTTTTGGCATAATCCATTATTTCAAAAAACTGTGGATGTATGGTAGGTTCGCCACCACTTAACTGCACAACATCGGGCTCACCTTCGTTCCTTACAATAACATCAAGCATCTTTTTAATTTCCTCCAAAGTACGATGCCTCCCATAATTTGAAGAGGAAGACGCGTAACACGTAGGACAGGTAAGGTTACAGCGGTCCGTTAGTTCAACAACGGTTAAACAGGAATGTTGCTCATGATCTGGGCAAAGACCGCAATCATACGGGCATCCGTAATGGGTTTTGGTATTAAAGGTCTTTGGGTATTCAGAAGCCTTGTTGTAGTTTCTAATGTTCTTGTAATATTCAACATCATCTGCAATAAGCACTTTACTTTTGCCGTGCTCCTTGCAGTTTTTTAGCATATATACTTTATCGTTCTCAAAGACGATTTTAGCATCTACACGTCGTAAACATTCTGGGCAAAGACTAAGCGTAAAATCATAATAGGTGTAGTTTTTTGAGGGCATAGGCAGTTGCTTGGCGAATGGTTTGTTGGTAATATAAGAGACAAATTAAGCATAATATCTGAATGCTACTTAAGCCCAAGGTGAAATAGGTATTAGGTTTCAAGAACTCAATTAAGAATCGAAACGTAAAGTATAAAATCATAAAAATCTTGAAAAGCATTCCACTTTCCAAGGGTTGTGAAAATTTTTGAATTCGCTTCAAAAGAATAAATAAAAGTAACAGGAAAAATACTTCGTAAAGGGCAATGGGGTGTCTGTTTAGACCATCACCTAGGTTCATTCCCATAAAAAATGAAGTCTCTTTACCATAAGTGAATTCGTTTGTACCCGCTAAAAAGCACCCTACTCTTCCTAGGATTATACCTAGTAGGATAGGGAAGGAGAAAAGGTCTCCAGAAGACTCTTTTTCGTCAATCATCAACTTTGCCAATTCTACTCCCAGCAGTCCTCCAAAAAGGCCGCCCATGATGGTTTTATTGTTCATTAGGGCCATCCAGCCTTCTTGGGAATGTAGTATAGGATTTTCTAAAAAAGCTACAATTCTAGAAAGCAACAATGCACCAAAAATTGCCCCGATGATTATGGAAAGCCTATTGGTAGAAGAAATAGAATCCGCACTTCGGTTTCGTAGAAAGACATAATACCTAAAGGCAGTAAAAAACGCCAGATACTCTAGAATAAGGTGCATATTCCATTTTATACCAAAGAGTATAGGTTCAAAAGGCAGGGTTATATCCATAGGTCTTAACAAAGATAGTTAGGTTCTACATTTTAATGGCTTGTAGATATATTGTAAATTTGCGGCCATGCCAAAAATAGGAGACATACAACTGCCTGATTTTCCGTTGCTTCTTGCGCCAATGGAAGATGTAAGCGACCCACCATTTCGTGCTCTCTGTAAAGAGCAAGGTGCGGATGTGGTGTACACGGAATTCATTTCTTCGGAAGGATTGATTCGAGATGCCGCCAAGAGTGTCATGAAGTTGGATATTTACGAAAAGGAAAGACCGGTAGGAATTCAGATTTTTGGCGCCAATTTGGATTCAATGTTGCAATCTGTAGAGATTGTAGAAAAATCAAAACCGGATATCATAGATATTAATTTTGGTTGTCCCGTTAAAAAAGTGGTCAGTAAAGGTGCTGGGGCCGGTATTTTGAAAGATATTGATTTAATGGTATCTCTTACCAAAGCTATGGTGGAGCACACTAAACTTCCTATAACGGTAAAGACCCGATTGGGTTGGGACGATGATTCTATTAAAATAGTTGAGGTGGCAGAACGTTTACAGGATGTAGGTTGTAAAGCTATCGCAATTCATGGTAGAACCCGCGCACAAATGTACAAGGGTGATGCAAATTGGAAACCCATTGCCGATGTAAAGAACAACCAGCGCATGCATATACCCGTTTTTGGTAATGGTGATGTAAATACACCAGAGGCAGCCGTGAAAATGCGGGATGAATTTGGGTTGGATGGCGCTATGATCGGTCGCGCCAGTATTGGTTACCCATGGTTTTTTAATGAGGTAAAACATTTTTTTGAGACCGGAACGCATAAGGCCCCGCCAACTATGCAAGAACGTGTAGATGCTGCTCGTCGTCACTTACAGATGTCAATAGATTGGAAAGGTGAAAAACTAGGTGTTTTTGAAACCCGTAGGCATTACACCAACTACTTTAAAGGTATACCTAATTTTAAGGAGTATCGTATGAAAATGGTAACTAGCGATGATTCCGTAGATGTATTTTCTGCTTTTGATGAGGTGCTTGAGAAGTTTGGCGATTATGATTTTGCTTCCGCTACGAACTAAGGTTTAGATCGAAATCATTTTTTTAGTAATTCTACTACTAGCTATTTTAGAGGCAATTACCCCTAAAATAAATATGGTACCAAAAACTATCAAAACATTTATAAATTGATATTCTACTGGATACGGAAGACTAGGTATAATTTTTAGCCATCCAAAGGCTATTTGAGACCATATTAAAAGCGAAGCTAATCCTATACCCATAAGTCCGCCAAGACCTGTAACCAATACTCCTTGTACAAAATAAATACGTCGCAATTCTTTCAAGGTTGTACCTAAACTATAAAGCGTTTTCAGGTTTTGTAGTTTATCCAATATCATCATGATAATGGCACCTACTACATTAAAAAGGGCGATGATCAAGACTAAGGTAAAAACGAGGTAAGTTGCTAAATTTTCTGTATTTAGCATGCGGTGTAACGTACTATTAAGTTCCTGCCTATTTTTTAAAATAACAGCGTTACCTAGAACCGTAGCAATTTTACGTTTTACATCCGGGATACGCTCTTTGTCCTTCACTTTAAAATTCACGCCGGAAACCTCATTTGTCTTTTTCTCCAGTAAATGTTGAACCTCGGAGAGCTGAGTAAAAACATACTTTTTATCTAGGTTTTCTTCCACGGAATAAACCCCGGTAAGAACTAATGATTTGGTCTTTAAGGATTTTTGGGTGAGCGAGCCTTTTCCTGGCTTAAGGGCCAGAACTACAAGTGGATTTCGATACTGATTAATTGTTAACCCAAGAATGTTCGTTACACCTATACCGGCCACAGCTTCTTGGCTGTTAATGCGCCATGTGCCGTATAATAGCATGCTATCAATCCCCATAACATTGGTATAATTGCTATCGATTCCCTTTATAAAAGCAATATGCCCTTTTTCTCTATGTTTTAAATAGACTTTTTCTTCTAATTCTTTAGAATAAAAGGCGAGACCCTCAATATTAGCGAGTTGTTTTTCTTGGTCCGGAGAAATAGAAAAGAATTTGCCGGATGCAGGTAAGGCCTTTAAATCCGGGTCAAATGTATTACTGAAAGATAAGCTGAAGGTCTTTAAACCCGCAAAACCGGAAAGCACCACAAAAAGAGCTGCAGAACCTATAACCGTTACCAAAAAGGTAATGAAGTTGATGACGTTTACTGCATTTTGGCTGCTTTTAGAACGAACATAGCGCTTGGCGATGTAGAATGGAAAATTCAATCTTACATCTTTTTTCTTTTGTCCAAAAGATCTCTGTTCTCTATTGGATTTTCTACGCGTTTCAGGGATTTCTCTATGTTTTCGATATAATCCAGAGAATCATCCAAAAAGAACAAAAGCTCAGGAACCCTGCGTAATTGATTCTTTGTACGCTGAGAAAGTTCGTGCTTAATTAGAGGCTGATTAGATTTTATACCTTCCATAAGCTCTTTAGCATCTTTGTTCGGAAAAATGCTAATATATACTTTGGCAATAGAGAGGTCTGTAGTAACCGAAACTTTCGAAACCGAAATCAACGTACCTTTTAGTCCTCCGTCAATGGCGGCACGCTGTAAGATATCTACGATATCTTCCTGTATAACCCCCGCAATCTTTTTCTGTCGTTGTGTTTCCATACCGCAAAAATACGGAGAAATAGCGTAATTTAGGGGGATAAACACTGTAACGGACAAAATTCACCCTTCATTTGGAAAAAATAGAACACATAGGTATTGCCGTAACCGATTTAGAAGCGGCCAATGAACGCTACGCCAAGCTATTAGGTAAGCCACATTATAAGATTGAAGAAGTGCCTACAGAGGGCGTACGCACATCATTCTTCATGACAGGGGACAGCAAGATCGAACTTCTAGAAGCTACGGATTCAACGGGCCCAATCGCCAAGTTTTTAAATAGGAATGGTGAAGGCATGCATCACATTGCTTTTGCCGTAGATGATATTAAAAAAGAATTGATAAGATTGAAGGCGGAAGGTTTTACTTTGATCAATGAAAAACCTAAAAAAGGAGCTGACAATAAGCTAGTTGCTTTTCTGCATCCCAAGAGCAGTAATGGGGTCCTGATAGAATTATGTCAAGAAATAATTAAGTAGGAATAAAATAGCTTGCACCACCAAAAAATAAGTAGTAATATTGCAGTCCAATTTTCGCTCCTGTAGCTTAGTTGCTACAAGAAAAAATTGAAATATTGAATTTTATAACCGGTCCTATAGCTCAGCTGGTTAGAGCACCTGACTCATAATCAGGTGGTCCCTGGTTCGAGTCCAGGTGGGACCACAAAAAACCTCTCAGAACAACCGTTCTTGAGAGGTTTTTTTAGTTAGTTACTCAAAACAAATGTTCAATTGCGATAGGTCGTATAGGAATTAAGATAAAACTTTTAGATTTAGTTGGGTACTTCTCTCTTATGAACACGGACTATTTCATTCATATTGAAGGCTTTAATGTTAAATTCAGCTTAAAGTAAATTTAATTTTTATTACGAATAGCGATATTTAAATACCCAAGTACAAAATGAATGTAATATACAGCGACAGATGTACAGCACCTACTTATCCATTTTAAGTATAACAAACATCCAATCAAAAGGTGTAGCGTTAAAATTATTTTTGAGTAAATTTTTATTTGTCGCTTTACTGTTTACTGCAACCCATAGCCATTCGCAAAAATCACAAGAAGAAGAGCAAGATTTTAAATTTAAGCGTATTACTATAGGGACACGTTTTTTGGCATTTATTAGCAATTATGGAGAAAAATCAGAATTAGAGGTAGACAATCCTTATGATTTTACTGACGGTACCAAGCTTACCGGGTTAAATATTTCAGTCAACTACAATATTATAAATGGTCTTTCTGTAGGTGTTGGAAGTGGCATCGAAAAATTTACGCAACCCAATTTTAACTATGTACCATTATATACAAGAATAGCTCTCAACGGAGGTGTAGAAAGAAGTAGTTTTCATACGGAGCTCCAAATAGGAGGGCACTTTACAAATAGTAGTAAAAGAGGCGGTTTTCATAGGTTTTTACTGGGGTATCGGTTTCGGGTTTATAAGACTGTATTTTCTGATGTTTCAATAATTTATACTTATCAGAATTTAGAACAATCCTTTGACAACTCACAAAGGTTGTATGATACCTATAATTTTGAAAATGTGGGACTTTCTGTGGGGATTGATATTAATTGAGCATCAAAAATTTTTGAGTGATTTTACTTCCTTATCACGGGGATAAATTGAAATTTTTCACCTCAAACCCCGACAAACTAGACATCAAAATCTACCTTGTAAAAACCTTGGTACATAGTTGTATTAAGTAACAGAAAAGAAAGAAGATGAGTGAAACATTCTACATAAAAAACATGGTCTGTAACCGTTGTATCGCCTCGGTTCTAGATATTTTTGGCAAGGAAGATTATACTGTAGAGTCTGTAGAACTAGGTAAAGTAAGTGCGGCGGCAGGTAAAAAAACCAATAAGTCTGCCTTAGACAGGAAATTAAAAGAAAAAGGTTTTGAGCTTATAGACAACGAAACCGAAACACTGGTAGAGCAAATAAAAGTGAAATTGATAAGCAAGATCAAATCAGGTGAAACGGAGCACCTTTTTCTATCGTTAGCGGAAGAATTTAATAAGACCGAAACAGCGCTGAGCAAGTTGTTCAGTAAATCGGAAGGAATGACTCTAGAGAAATACACCATCAATCTAAAGATTGAAAAAGTAAAAGAATATATACAATTAGGGCAGCTTAACTTCTCCGAAATTGCATATTCCTTAAATTATAAAAACAGCAGTCACTTAGCGCGGCAGTTCAAAACCAGTACAGGCATGTCTATGACCGAGTATAAAAACCTAAAAAGCTGGAATAGAAAAACGCTGGACAAAATTGTATAAATAAGAATCGTAATTATATAAACGATTTGCGTTACCTCTTAGTAATTTTACACCCTAAAATTATGAGGAAATGACACATACCTATCATATACACGGAATGACTTGCAACGGATGTCGCAGTCATGTAGAACAGACGCTTTCTAAGGTTGCTGGTGTAACCAATGCTTCGGTAAATTTAGAGAAGGCAGAGGCTACTATTGAGATGGGATCTCATATCCCTATTGAAACTTTTCAAAAAGCGCTGTTAGAGGATGGGGGTTCATACAGTATTCATAATGCAGGAGAACATCAACATCATCCAGTAGAGAAAGCCCAAAAGCCAAAAGGTAAGGGAACCGGTGTTTTCTATTGCCCAATGCATTGTGAGGACGATAAAACGTATGATGAGGCTGGTGATTGCCCCGTTTGTGGAATGGATTTGGTGGAAGAGCAAAACTTAACGCCCACTTCTTCCGAGCAATGGACCTGCCCAATGCACCCCGAAGTGATTCACGATGAACCGGGAAGTTGCCCTATTTGCGGAATGGATTTAGTACCTATGAAGCCAAGTCTTTCCGCGGAAGAGAAAACGTATAAAAAACTTTCAAAAAAATTCTGGTTAGCGCTTGCTTTAACCTTGCCCATCTTCCTCATTGCCATGAGCGAGATGATTCCTAACAATCCGCTGTACGATATAATGGAGCAGAAATGGTGGAATTGGATTCAGTTTGGGCTTTCTATTCCTGTTGTTTTTTATGCCACGTGGATGTTCTTTGAGCGCGCCTACCGAAGTATCAAAACATGGAACCTAAATATGTTTACCCTCATCGGTATTGGTGCTGGGGTAGCTTGGTTGTTCAGTGTTTTTGGAATGTTGTTTCCAGACTTTTTCCCTCAGGAATTTAAAACGGAATCTGGCGCGGTACACGTTTATTTTGAGGCCGCAACAGTTATTCTTACGTTGGTATTAATGGGGCAAGTACTGGAAGCACGAGCACATAGTAAGACCAATTCTGCAGTAAAGGAATTGTTGAAACTTGCACCTAATAAAGCAGTCCGTGTTGTAGATGGAGTTGAAGAAGAGGTTTCCATTGATAAAATACAAAAAGGGGATACGCTACGTGTGAAACCAGGCGAAAAAATTCCTATGGATGGCGTTATTACGGAAGGGCAGACCACCGTTGATGAATCTATGATTTCGGGAGAACCTATTCCGGTTAATAAAGAGGAAGATGATAAAGTAAGTAGTGGTACGATAAACGGAAATCAGTCTTTCTTAATGAAGGCGGAAAAAGTAGGTAATGAAACCTTATTGTCCCAAATTATACAAATGGTGAACGACGCCAGTCGCAGTCGTGCTCCTATTCAAAAGTTGGCAGATACGGTTTCTAGTTATTTTGTGCCTGTTGTGGTCGTTATTTCAGTAATCACATTTGCGGTTTGGGCCATTTGGGGTCCAGAGCCTGCGTATGTATTTGCATTAGTTAATGCCATTGCTGTTTTAATAATTGCGTGTCCCTGTGCTTTAGGTCTTGCAACACCTATGTCTATTATGGTTGGGGTTGGTAAAGGAGCTCAAAACGGTGTATTGGTGAAAAATGCCGAAGCCCTTGAGAAAATGTATAAGTTAGATACGTTAATTGTAGATAAAACAGGAACTATCACCGAAGGAAAACCAACAGTGGAAGCTATTGGCACCTCAAGAAAAGATTATTCCGAAAACGAAGTATTACAATACATAGCCTCCTTAAATAGTTCTAGTGAGCACCCACTTGCTGAGGCAACGGTTAAATACGGAAAAGAACAAGATGTTGAAGTATTGAAAACAGAAAACTTTAATGCTGTAACAGGAAAAGGAGTAGAGGGAAAGATTAATGGCAAAAAAGTGGCATTGGGTAACATCAAAATGATGGAACATGTTAATGCGACTATAAGTACCGACTTTCAAAACGAGGCCAATGAGCATCAAAAGAAAGGCAAAACGGTATCCTATTTAGCTATTGATGAAGCGGTTGTTGGCTTTGTTGTTATTGGCGATAAAATAAAAGAAACAAGTGCCAAAGCTATTAAAGCACTTCAAGATAAAGGTATAGCGGTTGTTATGCTTACTGGGGATAATCACGATACAGCTCAAGCAGTCGCCAAAGAACTCGGTCTTGCCGACTTTAAAGCGGGAATGCTTCCTGAAGATAAATTAGCAGAGGTTAAAAAACTGCAGGAACAACGACATGTAGTAGCAATGGCAGGAGATGGTATTAATGACGCACCTGCATTGGCCAAAAGTGATGTAGGTATTGCCATGGGAACCGGAACGGATGTAGCCATAGAAAGCGCCATGATAACCTTGGTAAAAGGTGATTTGCACGGTATTGTAAAAGCAAGAAACCTAAGTGAAGCCGTAATGAAGAACATCAGGCAAAATTTGTTTTTCGCGCTCATATATAATACTATTGGAATACCCATTGCGGCGGGAATTCTGTATCCCGTTTTTGGACTTTTATTATCTCCAATGATTGCCGCATTGGCCATGAGTTTTAGTTCGGTATCCGTAATTGCGAATGCACTAAGGCTGCGAACGGTTAAAATTGAGTAGCACAAGGTGGTATAATTAAAGGATTGTTTGTATGAAAATGATACTAAACTGTCTATGAGCACCCTATTTTGTGCTAAATAAATAGTGGTTTGGAAAAACAGAATTTAGCTCAGGAGCTATACGATGGTAAATTTAAGTTATATTTGTCGCTCTCATTATTAGTGATTTGGACAAAAAACAAACGACCTTAAAGGATATTGCCTCGAAACTTAATGTTTCTATTTCTACTGTTTCCAGAGCATTACAAGGTAACCCCCGCATTAGCATTCAAACGAGGGAGAAAGTACTTGAGTTGGCAAAAGAGTACAATTATTTCCAGACCAAACACATAAATCCTTTTGCTAAAAAGAAAATACAGGCGGTGGGTGTTATTGTTCCTAGCATAAAGTACCACCTGTATGCTATGGCCATTTCCGGTATAGAAGAAATCTTGGAGAAACACCAAATGCAAATCATTATTTGCCAATCCAACGAGTCCTATGAGAGGGAGAAAATATTGGTGAAAGAGCTTTTGGATATTGGTGTATCAGGACTAATTGTGTCTTTAGCAAGTGAAACCAAGGAATTCGACCATTTTTTAGAAGCTAAGAAAAGGAAGATTCCATTAGTGTTTTTCAATCGCCTTTGTGATGAGGTTGAGTCTGATAAAGTTATCATTGACAATTTTAAAGCAGCTTACGATGCCACGCAGCATTTAATATCAGTAGGCTGTAAACGTATAGCGTATATTGGCGGACCAAAGATTTTACAAATTAGCTCAACACGACTTTTGGGTTATAAGAAAGCCCTAGTGGACGCCAATTTACCCGTGGAGGAGAAACTTATTGAAAGCACCAATTTTACGCGGGAAGGAAATTTAAGTACCGCAAGAAAATTGTTGTATTCACCTGAACACCCGGACGGTGTTTTGGCCTTTAGTGACCAAGTAGCCATAGGAGTAATGCTAGCAGCCAAAGAACGAGGTCTGAAAATGGCAGAAGACTTAGCAATTATCGGCTTTAATAATGAGCCTATAGATGAGCTTTTAGAGCCTTCACTTACCAGTATTGACCAACCTAGTTACCAAATGGGAGTAGAGTCCGCCAAACTGATTATAGACCGAATAGAAAACTTCGAGAAAGAAGTATCACGCAAAGTCTTGAAATCGGAATTGGTGATTCGTAATTCTACGAATAAGAATAAAGCTTTATAATATACTACCGCAAAAAATAGTGATAAAGCTTTTAAAGCTCTTTCTCCTCTATCAGGGAATGCCACTTCATATCTTCTATTTATATTGTTTTTTTGGCCTATTAAATTCATTCAAGTTGGCGGGTTTTCTATTGTTTAACTAAAAAAATTACCTCTACTCAAAAATAATAGTAATAGTGCAAATTATTGTTCATATAATATTTATTGCTCAAACTAGATTGCGGTTTTTCGGAGTTATGTTGCATTTTTAGCTATATTCGTTGATGTAGCAAGTAAATGAGATATTTGCGCAAACATTGCGCAAATGAAACTATAACTATCATTAGAAATCAGTAAAATGGAAAAAACATACAAAATAGCAGTAGTTAATGGAGATGGAATTGGGTCAGAAATAGTTCCTGCCGGTGTTTCCGTGCTTGATGCCGTTGCCGATAAATACGGATTTAAACTAGATAAGCAGGAATTTCCCTTTGGAGCGGGATACTTTAAGCAACATGGCAAGTTCATGTCAGATGATGCCTTAGAAACATTAAAGAAATTCGATGCTATATTTTTTGGTGCAGTGGGTCTGCCGGAGGTTGACGATACCTTGCCAGCTAGGGATTATACGTTTAGGGTAAGAACCTCTTTTCAACAATATGTGAACTATCGTCCTGTAAAATTATTTCCAGGAGTGGAAAGTCCCTTGCGTTATAAAACGGAAGAGGATATTGACTTTGTTGTGGTTCGGGAAAACAATGAAGGCGAGTTCGTTCAGAGCGGAAAAATAATGCATGGTGATAAACCTGGAGGAATGGCAATGGATACCAGTATTTTTACTAGGTTCGGTATTGAGCGTATTGCACATTATTCTTTTAAATTGGCACGTAAAAGAAACCATAAAGTCACTAACGTAACCAAATCTAATACGCTTATCAATAGCTTAGCGTATTGGGACAGCGTAATTGCAGAAGTAGCACAAGAATACCCTGATGTTGAATACAATAAAATGTATATTGATAACGCATCGGCGAGTTTTGTCTTGCGTCCAGAGATTTTTGATGTTATTTTGACTACGAACCTTTTTGGAGATATTTTATCCGACCTTGGTGGTGCAATTATGGGTAGTTTAGGTCTTGGGGGTAGTGGAAATATTAATCCTGAGAAGGATTTCCCGTCTATGTTCGAGCCCATTCATGGTTCTGCACCAGATATTGCAGGAAAGAATATCGCAAACCCAATTGGCCAAATTTGGTCTGCTGCAATAATGCTGGACCATTTAGGTGAAGCCGAGGCAGCAAAAGAAATAATGGACGGTATTGAAGCCACAACCGGGAAAGGTAACTTAACAAAAGACCTGCGTGGTACAGCTTCAACTTCTGAAGTTGCACAGAGTGTCGTGCAGTTTATTCAGACAAAAAAATTATCAACCATATAATATAATGATAGATAAAAAAGTCATTGACCTTACCTTGCCCATTCAATCGGGCGCCAAGGGCGTTTCCATAGAACAGGCTAAAACATTGGTTGAAGATGGCTGGAACGCAACTACGCTACACTTGTATTCGCATAGTGGAACCCACATGGATGCTCCGGTACATTTTGAGGTCAATGATCAGACTATAGACCAACTTCCGGTTGCGCGTTTTGTTTCCCAGGCATGGGTGGTAGACCTTACGAATATTAAGCCGAAGGAATCAATTACAATTGCCCATTTGGGAGCAGTTGCAGATAAAGTGCAAAAGGGTCAAAGTCTTCTTTTACGTACGGGATGGAGCAAAAAACTAGGTACAGATGAGTATCGTGATGCCTTACCAGGAATAAGTGTGGAGCTTGCCCATTGGTTGGGTGCTAAAGCCATAAATATTCTAGGGGTAGAACCGCCTTCCGTTGCCGATGTCAATAATATTCAAGAAGTAACTGAGGTACATAATATACTTATGAAAAATGATATTATTATAGCGGAAGGACTCACCAATTTAGAAGCGCTGTCCCAACCCCAAATCACCCTTGTAGCATTGCCTTTAAAGGTAAAGAATGGTGATGGGGCCCCTGCACGTATCATTGCAATAGAAAATTAGTGTTTTATGTTGCAGAAAGCACTTTTAAAATCGATTGAGGATGGAGATAGTCTAACTGGCTACGAAAGTGAAATTCGTGAAGAGTTAGCTAAAAATCCGAAGTCTGTTGTAATTTTAGATGATGACCCAACAGGAACACAAACGGTATATGGTGTTCCGGTTATTACGGAATGGACAGAAGAAATATTAGAGAACGAACTTTTGTTAAGCCCCGTATTTTTTATTCTTACCAATTCTAGAAGTTTGCAGGTTGATGAAGCAGATGCTTTAGGTGAATTACTGGGAGAACGTTTACAAAAACTAGCTGACAAACATCAGAAAAAACTAATTGTCATAAGCCGAAGCGATTCTACTTTAAGAGGGCATTATCCCAATGAGGTTAATGCATTGGCAAAGGGAATGGGTTTGGAAGGGGCTACACAAATACTGGCACCTTCTTTTTTTGAAGGAGGCCGCTATACATTTGATGATGTTCATTATGTAAAGGAAGGAAACAGCTTTATTCCTGCGGCAGAAACCCCCTTTGCAAAAGATAATACCTTTGGGTACAGGGCATCGAACTTAAAGGATTGGATAGTTGAAAAATCAGAAGGCAAAGTTACTCAGGAGCATATTACAAGTATTTCGGTGAAAGCGTTAAGAAACACCTCATTAAAAGAAATCAGAAATACGATAGAGGCACCTAATTCTAGCCATATTGTAGTTAATGCTACTTGTTATTCGGACTTACAGGTTATGGCATTAGCTATTTTAAAAAGTAATACTACAGTGGTGCTTAGAACCGCGGCCTCTTTTGTGAATGCAATTTCCGGTATTTCGATAAAATCCTGTTTGTCAAAAAGTGATATTTTAAAGAATCCATCTCCAAACGGGGCATTGATTATAGTGGGTTCCTATGTGCCAAAAACTACGGCCCAATTAGCTCATATTAAAGAGCATGGAGATGCTAATTTTTTAGAATTAGAGGTAACTAATATTTTTGATATTGGTGTTTTCTGCAAAGAATTAGTTGTATTAGTAGAAAAAATTGATGACTATCTTAGCAAGGGTGAAGACGTAGTGCTGTATACCAGTAGAAAGGTTTTAAAAGGTTCCACAAAAAGTGAGAGTTTAGAAATTGTAAATCGGGTTTCGAATGCACTTATATCCATCGTTAAAAAGCTATGGGTAAGTCCTAAATATATTCTGGCAAAAGGAGGGATTACCTCTAGTGATGTAGCTACTAAAGGGTTGAATGTACGAAAGGCGAAGGTACTTGGGCAGGTTCTTAAAGGCGTACCTGTTTGGCAATTGGGCCAAGAAGCAAAGTTCCCGAATATGCCGTACATCGTATTTCCCGGGAATGTGGGAGATGATATGGCTTTACATGAGTTAGTATCTGTATTGAAGTAAAAAAATGAAGACACAAGGCTATTTTCCGAAGCGGTATTTTATGGTTTTAGGCACGTTTTTGTTGGCCTTACTGCTTTATGTAGATCGTGTTTGTATTTCCGTGGCTAAAGAGCCTATTTCCGAAATGTTAGCGCTGAGCGATAAACAAATGGGATGGGTTTTGGCGGCTTTTTCCTTGGGGTATGCCCTTTTTCAGACTCCGTCAGGTATGTTGTCAGATACTCTCGGGCCTCGTAAAGTGCTTTCGGCTATTGTAGCTATTTGGTCTGTCTTTACAGCTCTGACCGGTGCGGCGTTTAATTTTATATCTCTTTTAGTAGTTCGCTTCCTTTTTGGAGCGGGAGAAGCCGGCGCTTTTCCAGGAATGTCAAGAGCTATTTACACTTGGATTCCCTTGCAAGAAAGGGGTCTTGTTACTGGTATTAATTTTTCAGGGTCTAGATTGGGGGCCGCATTCGCTCTTCCTGTGGTAGCTTGGATGATAGATGATTTTGGATGGAGATTTTCCTTTGTTATTCTTGGGTTTGTAGGTGTAGTTTGGGCGGTCGTTTGGTTTTTGTTTTTTAGAGATAAGCCAGAGCAACATCCATATGTTTCGGAACATGAAAAGGAGTTTATCCTATCTACAAGACAGCAGCAAGATATGAATGTTAAGACAGAGAAAATAAATATGGGCGACCTGTTGAAGTCAAAAAATATATGGCTTGCCATGGGGCAATATTTCTGTAGTAATTTTACCTTTTTCTTTGCGCTCACTTGGCTTTTTCCACATGTGAAAACTGAGTATGGCCTAAATACTATGGAGGCTGGTATTTACACCGCAATTCCTTTAATTTTTGGTGCTTTTGGAAATTGGACTTCCGGAGCCCTAAGTGATGTTATTTATAAAAAGGGGAATTGGGACCGGTCCAGAATCCTTCCTGCATCCATAGGATTTTTTCTAGCCGCTGTTGGGCTTATTGGAAGTATTTATATGGATAGCGTAGAAGGTGCTATTCTATTTTTGAGCATTGCTATTTTTGGTGCGGATATGACCTTGCCGTCATCATGGGCGTTCTGTGTAGATATTGGTAAAGAGCATTCCGGAGCAGTATCCGGAACAATGAATATGGCCGGAAATATAGGCGCGTTTTTGACCGCATTGGCATTTCCCTATCTACAGTCATGGACAGAATCTACCACCCCGTTTTTTGTAGTAGGAGCATTATTGAATACTATTGCAATCGTAATCTGGTACAATATGAAGCCTCAACGGCATTTTAGTACGTATTAAATAGGAAACATGGCAAAATTAAAGGGCGTTTGTATAGGAGCGGGATATTTTAGTCAGTTTCATTTTGAAGCATGGCAAAGAATAGATGAGGTTGAAATTGTTGGGGTTTGCGATTCTGTACAAGAACGTGCGGAGCAGATTGTAATTACCTATGGTTTTAAGAAAGCGTATACTAGCGTTGAGGAAATGTTTCTAAGTGAAAAACCAGATTTCGTAGATATCATAACTCCTCCAGAAAGCCATCTAGAGCTGTGTAAATTGGCGGTAACTCGTAATGTTCATATCATTTGCCAAAAGCCTTTAGCGCCCACCTTGAAAGAAGCAATAGAAATCGAATCCCTTGTCGCAGCATCGAGCGTTAGGATGATGGTGCATGAAAACTTTAGGTTCCAGCCGTGGCACCGAGAACTTAAAAAGCTTTTAGAGTTAAATATCATAGGTGAGAAGTTGCACACTATAAATCTTCGTATGCGTATGGGAGATGGTTGGCAGACTGATGCATATATGAATAGACAGCCTTATTTTAGAGAAATGGAGCGGTTGCTCATCTATGAAACAGGAATTCATTTTATAGATGTATTTCGGTATTTGGGAGGTGAAATTACAGAGGTTTATGCCAAGCTTAAAACGCTTAACAATAATATTAAAGGTGAAGATTTTGCTTGGGTAAATTTTGATTTTGCCAATGGCGGATTAGGTTTTTTAGATGCCAATAGATACAACGAAAACACGTCCGAAAATCCTCGGCTAACTTTTGGAACCGTACTTATTGAAGGAGATAAGGGAAGTTTACGCCTTTATGATGACGGCAAGATTACTGTGCAACTTTTAGGTAAGCAAGAGCACGAACACAACTATAGGTTTATAAAGAAGAATTTTGCGGGCGACTGTGTTTTTGCTACACAACAACATTTTGTCTCTAGTCTGGTCTCTCAAACCCCTTTTGAAACTAACGTTTCCAGTTACATCCCTAATATTTTGGTGCTGGAAAAAATCTATGAATCCAGCAAAAGGAGTGCGCCGATAAAAGTCTAATGTAAAATTTTTAAAAATACATTTTGATTCCGAATTGCATGCTGCATCGTACATTGTTTACGGTGTAAGGTTTACGGCATTGTGCCGACTTATATTTCCCTTTTCAAATGAACTTTTTAGAACGTGCTATTCTATATGGCCTTAGTTTTTGGTGTGTTCTTTTTTGAGTTGGAAAGGTGAATATTCTATAATTTTGAAGCTAGATCGAACATGAAAGAAATGAAAATACCATATTCCATATTAGAATTGGCAACAGTAGGTGCTGGTTTTAAACCAAAAGAAGTTTTCGATAACAGTCTTGAATTGGCACAAAAGGCCGAAGAGTTTGGATACAATCGTTTTTGGCTGGCAGAACATCATAATATGTTAAGTATTGCTAGTTCAGCCACTTCTGTACTCATGGGTTATATAGCCGGGGGTACCAAAAAAATACGTGTAGGTTCTGGTGGTATTATGTTACCCAACCATTCCTCATTGCTCATAGCGGAGCAGTTTGGTACCTTGGCATCACTCTATCCTGACCGTATAGATTTAGGTTTGGGAAGAGCGCCCGGAACGGACCAAACTACTGCAAATGCAATTCGTCCCGATAGAATGCAAGCGGTATATCGTTTTCCCGAAGAAATGCATAATATTCAAAAGTATTTTTCAAAGGATAATAAAGATGCAAAAGTTAGAGCACCTATAGCAGAGGGCGTAGATGTGCCTATTTATATTTTAGGTTCTAGTACGGATAGTGCCTATTTAGCTGCAAAAGAAGGGCTGCCATATGTGTTTGCGAGCCATTTTGCACCAGGGCATCTATTAGAAGCGTTGAATATATATTACAATAATTTTCAGCCTTCAAAATATTTGAAGGAACCATATGCTATGGCAGGAATAAATATAATTGCTGCTGATACCGATGAAGAGGCAGATACCATATCTACTTCTATGCTGCGCTTGATGCTTGGTGTTATGACCGGTAATATTGATTATATGCAACCGCCCATAAAAATGACTCCGGAGCTTAGGCAAATTTCTGTTGACCCTTCATTTCAACGTATGCTGAAATATGCATTCGTAGGAAGTAAAGCCACAGTTAAAGAAAAAACCGAAGAATTTATAAAACAAACGGGGGTAAATGAAGTAATTGCGGTTTCTCACATTTACAATCAAGAAGATAGAATCAACTCATTCCGGCTCTTTTCCGAGGCTATGAACGAAATGTAAAATAACTATAGATTAGGTTGCTTAAAAGGTAGCCTAATTTTCGTTTTTTTTGTTTACCAAGCCTTTGGTGAACTCGTTTAGTGTCTCTACTTTTTCTTCAAAATCTCCTTTAATGGTTTTTCTGAATTCATTGAGGTTTTTTACAAGGTCATCTATATTTTCAGGAATAACATCTTCAAAAAACTGACGTAAACGTTTAGCGGTTGTTGGTGATTTTCCGTTTGTGGAAATAGCCACTTTTACATTTCCCTTGGTAACGATTCCGCCCATGTAAAAATCACAAAAAGGGGGGTTGTCCGCTACGTTTACCAAGATGCTCTGCGCCCTGCAATCATGGTATACTTGTTCGTTTACCGGTACTTTATCTGTCGTGGCAACAACCATATGCTTTCCTGAGAGAAATGAAGGGTCATAATTACCTAGGTGCATTTTAATCCCAAATTCATTGGCCAATGCAATAGTTTCCTCCCTGAACATAGGAGATACCATTTCTACCTGTGCATTAGGGCTTGATTTTAGTAGAAAAGTCAATTTTTCTAAGGCCACGTTTCCACCACCCACAATTAAAATATTTAGATTCGATACTTTAAGAAATACCGGGTACAGTTCATTCCGTTCCATGCTCTTCTTCTTGTTTTTCTGTTTTATAATTAATGGTAACCCGTGTTCCTTCCCCTAGAATGGAGTTTATGAATAACCGTCCATTTATATAATCTATTCGCTCTTTCATAAAGAAGAGCCCCATACCGCCTTCGCTATTATTTTTAGGAACTTTCCCTAAAATAGAATCGTCAAAACCCTTACCATCATCATCAATAACAATACTTAGGATATCATTTTTATAATTAATGGTGACCAATATATAACTGGCTTCGGCATATTTAATGGCGTTGTTTACCGCTTCTTGTACAACTCTGTAAACATTGGTTTCGGCTAACGAATCAAACCTAATATGCTCGTCTGTCTTATTGTCGAAAAGAATTGTTTTACCTGTCAATTTTGAAAGCTCGGCAGTCATTTTTTGAAGCGCCGGAAAAATACCATGGTCACTAAGTTCAGGTGGGGTCAAATTAAAAGTAGCCGTACGTACACCCTTGATTAAATCCGATGTTAACGATTTTAGATACGCTATTTTTTCTTTCGTTTTTTCTTGGTTCTCGGGATCAATAGACTCAATATTGAATTTTAACGCAGTCAACATTTGGCCAATACCATCGTGAATATCTTTGGCAATACGTTTGCGCTCTTCTTCTTGACCTTCTACAATTTGGCTGGCTTGGACTTTTTTCTGAAGCATACGAGCCTCAAAATTCTGTTGCGTAAGTTGCTCAACCTTTATGCTGTTCTCCTTCCGTTCCGTAATGTCCGAACACAGAATTAGAATACTCTGCTGCCTACTGGATTGATGCATAGGCACTATGGACATATCCAGATAGAAATCTTTTCCTTCTACGGTGGTAATTTTAATTTCCTCCGTACGGATTACGTTTTTTCTATTACTTTTTAGGACTTCTCTAAGGTATTCTTGTTGGCCGGAGTCCGATGTTAAAATTTCTGCCAAGGGTTTATTTAGCTGATTTTCAGTAATACCTAACAAGTCGAGAAATTTTTTACTTATAAAAACAACGCTACCGTCTTTTCTGGCACTTGCGAATAGGGCAGCATTGTCTATTACAAAATTCAACTCTTGTAATTCTTGTAGGGATTTTTCTTTTTCCGAATACAGTTGTTGTACTTCCTGCGCACGGGCATCTGAATTTTCTTGATTCTGCATCAGCTCCCCAATGGTCTTCCTTATTTGTAAAGAAAGAGGCTTGAAGATGAACACAATCTCTAGTAGCAATATAAGGAGGGAAATACCAAGAAGTACGTATTCTTTTTGTTTTAGATTCTTAAGTTTCGATTTGCTGCGCTCATCATATAGATTTACGATATCGTCCATCAGATGTAGAAACCGATCTTCATTTTTCAAAACCACAGCAACATGTTGATCTAGATTTTTTTCGGAAAGACCGTTGTTATGATAGGAAAAAATTATGAATTCAGCTGCTTTTACCATAGCAGAATGATGAGGCTCAAGTTTGTGAAATAGGTTTAGGATTTCGCTATCATCTTCTTTGGGAAGTCCCTTGGCTATATCTCCATTTTGCAGTGCTTTATGGGAGTGTTTCCATATTTCAATGGTCTTTGAGAGCGCTTCTACCTTTGTCTCAATTTCACCATTGGGAAACTCACTTTTAATGAGTAACAATTCTTTGGTCAATTTTTGGCTATAAGCTCTTTGAAAACCCGCAACATTAATTACTCGGGAATCACTTAATTGGGAGTCAAGGTGATATTGAATTAAAATTTGGGAAACAATAATGGTTACGGCAATACCCGCTAACGCCCACAGGTACCACTTTCTGATGCTAAGGAAAGTTTCGGAATCAAGTGGTAATTGGGTTTTGTCTTTTGGCATGTTACACGTAATAAGTTACTGCCCTTAAATTAACCTGCTAAAGCCTTAGAGACCAAATCAAGTGAATTTTTAGAAAGGGGTAATTTTAATGCAGCCTCATGTCCCGCTTCGGACATTTTACGCCAAGTTTTTTGAAGTATATCAATAACCTTGGCCTCTTCATGGTCGGAAGCAAAAGGCTCAAAATAATGCTCTAAAAACACCAAACAGATTACATCTTCCAGTGTCTGGGTGTCTTCGTTTTTCTTTAATTGTTTTTTCTCAAGCAAGAAAGCCACCTTATCAATGGTTTCTTTTTCATAACCAACTTCCTCTAAAATGGAAGCGGCTTTCTCTGCATGGAACTTTTTTAGATCTTGACGCCATTTTAGGTATCCTGCACGATTCATTTCGTATGAATTCCTTGGAATTTCCCAACGGCAGATATGTTGACATCTAGCGGTTAATTGCAGAGCTTCAGATGCATTAGGTGCAAAATCATTCAGTTTTTCTGTCATTCTAGAAGCATAGAGCAGCTCTTTAGGATATGCCTTTCCGTTAAGGTTTTCTGTATTAGGGTCTTGCTCGTTCGCTTTGTCAAATTGTTGAAAGGCCAATGCTAGTTTATCGGGAGTTGCCATAGGTCTAATTTTGGCCTAAGATACAAATACCTTAAGACCTGTACAGATTCTTGGCTATAGCTAATGCAATCTTTTTTGAAGATCAAGCTTAAATACCGATTATTCTGAAAATCCAATACATACAAAGCCATTTTCTACTTTAACGGGATAGGTTGCAATTGCATCCAAATCGCCATTTAAATTTTCTCCATTTTCCAATGAAAATGTCTTTTTGTGTAATGGACAAGCAACCATAGGGATTCCTTTGTGGTCACCTATCATTCCTCTACTTAAAACCATCTCTTGTTTTTCAGGAGAAAGATTTTGGCAGGCGTACCATTTGTTTAATCTAGTAAAATTAAATACTGCGATTTGTAAATCTTTGTACTTAACACATGCACCACCATCTATAGGGAATAAATCTGTGCTAGCAGCTTTAAACCAAACTTTTACATCTTCTGGTTTAACGGTCTTATATTTATCGGAAACTATATTTATCATTTTAATTCTAATTTAGAAATAGGTTACTTTAAAACTTAGTTAGACCCACTTTTCAGGCATTTTCTGTTCTCTTAATGGAACAAACACTAAATTATCATCGTCTTCTTCGCTATTAACGAAGTGATTGAAACGTTTCATCGTTTCAGGGTTGTTAATAGCTTGTGTCCATTCACATTCAAACTTATTGACCAATGTTTGCATTTCATGGTCTAAGTCTTCGGCAATGCCTAATTTGTCTTCAATTATCACTTCTTTTAAATAATCTAGACCACCCTCTAAACGTTCTTGCCATGCAGCGGTTCTCTGCAAAGGTTTTGCGGTACGCATGTACAACATCAGATAACGATCTATATATTTAATGACAGTTTCATTATCAATTTGTTCCGCAAATAATTCTGCGTGTCGTGGTGTTGCTCCACCATTTCCACCAAGGTATAAGTTCCAACCACCTTCAACAGCAATTAAACCAAAATCCTTACCCCTTGCTTCTGCACATTCACGAATACAACCGGAAACACCACCTTTAATTTTATGCGGTGCGCGTATACCTCTGTATCTATTTTCTAGTTCAATACCAAAACTTACACTTTCTGCCATTCCGTAACGGCACCATGTTGAACCAACACAGGTTTTTACGGTACGCAAAGATTTTCCGTACGCATGTCCGCTTTCAAAGCCGTGAGCAATTAATTCTTTCCAGATCAATGGTAATTGATTTAGGGTTGCACCGAATAGATCAATACGAACACCACCGGTTACTTTGGTATATAAGTCATATTTTTTGGCAATTTCCCCTAAAGCGATCAACTTATCTGGTGTAATTTCTCCACCAGGAACACGTGGAACTACAGAATACGTACCATTACGTTGAATGTTTGCCAAATACCTATCGTTAGAATCCTGTATTGCATATTCTTTATTAGCGGTATCCGCATTTATACTTGCCATTAATGAGGCAACTACAGGTTTACATAGTTCGCAACCATGACCACCATTACCGTGGTTATCCAGTACGTCATTAAAAGTTTTATATTCTTTTACTTGAATTATTTTATACAAATCCTGTCTATTGAAATCAAAGTGTTCACAAATAGAGTCTTTAACTTCAATCCCCAAAGATTTTAAAGTTGCCTCAGTAAGGTCTTTTACCATTGGTTTACAACCGCCACAACCAGTTCCCGCTTTAGTACAACTAACAACATCGGCAAGGTCATTAGACTCTCCGCTTTCTATAGTGCCACAGATTTGGCCTTTTGTAACATTCTCACATGAACAGATTTGTGCCTCGTCCGGTAAATCCATTACATCACCAAATGACGCACCTCCTTCTATTGCCGGTAGAATCAATTGTGCCGGATCTTCGGGAATAGCCATTCCATTTAAGAATATCTGGTGTAACATACTATAATCGGTTGCATCACCAACTAGAATACCACCTAATAGTTTTTTGCCATCTAGGCTTACGTTAATTCTTTTATATAAGTGTTGTGTCTTGTTTTCGAAAATTATAGAATGTCCTTTTGATGCAGGCATAAAAGGTTCTCCAAAACTAGCCACATCTACCCCAATAAGTTTTAGTTTGGTAGACATATCTATTTCGTCTGGCATTAGGGTTTCCGTATATCCCAATATTTGATCTACAGCAACGCCTGCCATATCATAACCAGGAGCAACTAAACCATATATCATTTGGTTATAAAGAGCAATTTCTCCTATGGCATATATATTTGGGTCTGAAGTTTGCATTTTGTTATCTACAACAATACCGCCACGATTACCCATTTCTAAACCAGAATACTTTCCTAATTCGTCTCTAGGGCGAATACCGGCAGATACAACTAACATTTCAACATCTAAAACATCATCTTCGCCAAACTCCATTCCTGTTATAGCTTTATCACCTAATATTTGGTTGGTAGCTTTACTTAAATGAATATTTAATCCAATAGATTCTAATTTAAGTTGTAGTACTTGGCTACTCCTAGAATCTAATTGTCTTGGCATAAGTTTGGGGGCAAATTCCACAATATGAGGTTCTAAGCCCATATCCATAACGGCCTTCCCTGCTTCTAGCCCCAATAAACCACCACCAAGAACAGCTGCTTTTGCATTAGGGTTCTTTTCTTTGATTTTAGCGGCATAGGCAAGCATACCTTCTAAATCTTCTATGGTTCTATATACAAAAACACCTTCTTTCTCGACCCCTTTAATAGGTGGGACAAAAGCTGAAGAACCAGTAGCTAGTACTAAGTAGTCATATGAAAACTCACGATCTTTAGCTGTAATTATTTTTTTGTCTGTTCTATTGATGTCAGAAACGCGCTCACCAACAATTAAATCAATATTATTTTCAGAATACCAATCCGCAGGAGCCATCTCTAAGGCTTTGGCATCTTGATTTTCAAAAAATTCACTTAAATGAACACGATCATAAGCTGGTCTTGGCTCTTCGCCAAAAACAATTATCTTAAAATTCTTAGATTCTTCTTTTGCTGTGATTTTTTCACAGAACTTATATCCGACCATGCCGTTTCCGACAACAATAATAGTTTTCATAGGCTTCGATTTTAAACTACTTAGCAATATTACGTATAAATACGTATATAACTTCTCTTTTTATCGAAATAATTACGTAGTTTTGTTGTGGAATTACTAAAACAACCCCCTAAAAATGTAAGTTATGAAAACAATGAAAGAGCCAAAGGTTACATTAATTGGTGCAGGTCCTGGTAGTTCGGACCTTATTACGGTTAGGGGTTTGAAAGCTTTGAAGGCCGCAGATGTAGTATTGTACGATGCCCTGATAGATGAAAACCTACTATTAGAGGTTCGTGCAAGTATTCCAAAAATATACGTAGGAAAACGGTGTGGAATACATTCTTTCAATCAAGATGATATTAACATATTAATTGCAGAAAAAGCATTCGAACATGGTCATGTAGTGCGGTTAAAAGGAGGGGACCCATTTGTATTTGGGAGGGCTCATGAAGAAATAGCTTATGTGGAATCTTTTGGTATTCCTGTTACTGTTGTTCCCGGAGTGTCTAGTGCAATAGCGGTTCCTGCTAATCAAGGCATACCTATGACGCGTAGAGGAGTAAGTAGTAGTTTTTGGGTTATGACCGCTACGAAGAGAGATGGTTCGTTCTCTGAAGATTTGAAATTCGCTTCGCAGTCATCTGCAACAATGGTTATATTGATGGGAGTAAGGAAACTGGCTGAAATAGCTGCTGAAGTCTCTAAATACAGGGGCTCTTTAACACCTATAGCGGTAATTCAAAATGGCACCATGCAGAACGAATCTTGTAATGTAGGCACCCTAGGAAGTCTTGGTTCGGGATTTGATTCTATTGATACCTCTAAACCTGGTATTATTGTGATAGGGGATGTGGTGACAGAACACCCTTCATTCTTTGAAGAAGAAGTGCAGCGTGTATTACATTCCAGTCTCTAAAACTTATACTTTCTTCAACACGTATTTATAGTGGCATAAAATAAAACCGCTCTATGAGATGCTTTTAATATGTATTATATAGAGCGTTCTCTTTTTATTGAAATTCGAATTTATCAAATTCTGTCTATCCTTTTTTAGAATTCCTAATTTTTTCTTCTTGTAGGTTCCTATACTCGCAAAAACACGTAGTAAAATCCTGATTTAATAAGAAATACGTAGTAATACGTATATTAATACGTAGTTTTGAATATCCTTAAACTTCAAACATCAGTATTATGGAAACACAATCTAAAAAATCGACTACGTTAAATTTAACGAATTTGAAAAGTATGCCCATCCGTACTTTTTGGATTACATCAGTAGCATTCTTTATTTGCTTTTTTGCTTGGTTTGGTATTGTACCTTTCATGCCCGACGTGGTTAAAGACTTAGGTCTTACACCAGATCAAAAATGGAATTCTATTATCCTAGCGGTTACCGGAACAGTGTTTGCTCGTTTGCTAATCGGAAAGTTATGTGATAAATATGGTCCTAGGTTGTGCTATACCTATTTACTTATCATCGGCGCTATCCCGGTTATACTGCTTGGTTTTGTACAGACTCCTACTCAGTTTTTAATTTGTCGCCTGTTCATTGGGTTTATTGGGGCTTCATTTGTCATCACTCAATTCCATACATCAATTATGTTCGCCCCTAATATAGTGGGAACTGCTAATGCCACTTCCGCTGGATGGGGAAACTTAGGGGGAGGAGCTAACCGTCTGGGTATGCCTTTGATAGCTGCTGCTGTTGTTAGTTTTGGTGTTGCAGATGAGGTTGCTTGGCGTTATTCTATGATGATAGCTGGTGTTATTGCAATGCTTATGGGAGTAGTGTATTATTTTTTCACGCAAGATACACCTGAGGGTAATTTTGCTCAACTTAAGAAAGAAGGTAAAATGCCAACTCTTAAGAAGGACGAAGAAAGTTTTGTAAGTGTTTTAAAGGATTATAGAGTGTGGATTTTGTTCATTATATATGCTGCTTCATTTGGAATGGAGCTTACCGTATATGGTACAATGGACGACTATTTACAAAATACTTTTGGGCTAACGCGTACTACAGCTGGTAATTTAGTATTGTCATTTGCTTTGATGAACATTTTTGCAAGAACCCTTGGTGGTTTCTTTGGAGATAGATTTGGAAAGCTAAAAGGACTCAGAGGAAGAGTTATGTTCCTTGCTTTGATTCTTGCTGTAGAAGGTTGTATGCTTACCGTTTTTTCCACCACAACAAGTATAGGTTTGGGTATCTTCTTTTTGATAGCCTTTAGTTTATCCGTACAAATGGCGGAAGGGGCTACCTTTTCAGTAGTACCGTTTATTAATAAAAAAGCAATTGGTTCCATCTCAGGTATTGTGGGGGCCGGTGGTAATGTAGGGGCGTTTATAGCCGCTATGTTTCTTAAGTCAAAATCCGCTTTAGCAGAAACACAGGCTATTTCTCTGAATAGCACTCTAGGTGAGGAAGCGGTTAGAATTGCTCAAGCTTCCGCTGCATCTACGGCCGTATCTGCCGGCTATTTTGTTATTGGTATTTGTGTGATTCTTGCAGCCGGACTATCCTTGGCCATCAAATTTTCTACGGAGGACGAGCAGGCTACTGCTTTGGAAATGAATAAATCCAATACACCTAAATATGTTTTAGGAGATAAGTAAAAAAGATAGCGTGATTTCTACTTTGACAAATAAAAATCCTATGAACAAAAGCATGGTTAGCACTGCTTGTGCGACTTGCTTTAATATGGAGTGTTTAATAAAGAAAAACTTCCAGTCGCCAGTCGTATCAACTTTTACGGAACATAGAAAAGAGATCAGGTGTAAAAAAGGACAACAATTTATAATGGAGGGTGCACCGGTCACCGGACTCTTCTTTGTTCTTAAAGGAAGTGTAAAGGTATTACGAACAGGTCTTCACGGAAAAGAGCAAATTGTTCGCTTTGCCAAAGAAGGTGAAATTATTGGGCATCGGGGTTTTACTACAGATGAATCATACCCTATTAGTGCGATAGCCCTGGAAGATTGCACGCTTTGTTATTTTGCAAAAGATAGATTGCAAGAGGTCCTGAAAACAGATCCATTATTTACTTACGATTTAATGCTTTTCTACGCAAATGAGTTGAGTAAAAGCGAGGTAAAAGTAAAGTCCCTTTCTCAAATGACGGTACGCGAAAGAGTTATAGATACGTTGCTCTACGTATACAGAAAGTTTGGCCAGACCAATGGTTTTATTTCTTTAATTCTGAGTAGGCGTGAATATGCTGATTATGCAGGAACTACTGAGGAACAGGTAATACGTGCTTTTTCCGCATTAAAAAAAGATAATCTAATTGTGGCGCGTGGCAAACGTATTGGCATAGTGCAATTAGAATCGCTTCAAAAGGAAATTTCAGAACACAACTTTTATTTAGACAGCTAGTACTTTTTGTGCTGGCTCTGTTAGCTTCTGCCCACTATTTCAATATAGGTGGGCAGAAGCTTTTTTTATACACAGTGATAAAACTATGATAAGACAGATATTTTTCTGTTAAAAAGAATTTTTCTTCCTGTTTTTCAACATAGTACATACGTAGTCTAGGTTTTATATTTGCTTCACTTAATAAGTACTAATACTTACTTTTTGTCTAAGTACTAATCAAATCATATAGAAAATTATGGAACAAACTACTATTGACCTTGTACAAGAATCATTTGAAAAAGTAAAACCTATTTCCAATGCTGCCGGAAAAATCTTCTACGATAAACTTTTTGATTTAGACCCTTCCTTAAGAGCGATATTTCCAAAAGGGGAAGACGCGATTGCCGCACAAGGAAACAAACTTATGAGCATGCTTTCCAGTGCAGTTGCCGGATTGAACAATTTAGAGATGTTGGTACCTGTTTTGGAAAATCTAGGAAAAAGACATATAGAATACAAAGTAGAACCTTCACATTATGAGACGGTGGGCACGGCATTATTGGGGACTCTTGAAGCAGGTCTTGGCGATGATTTTACATCTGAAGTAAAGGAAGCATGGGTATCAGTATATGGAACTATGTCTACGGTAATGATAAATGCGTCCTACTAACTAATCTTTTAAACCACCTTATTATGAAAAAACCAGAATCCTCACCATTTCTTGTATTGATAATTCTTATTGTAAGTTTTGTTTTATTGAATTCCTGTGGAGGCGTTCCTGAAGAAAATAGTACGAGTGCTACTTCTGAAGGGAATGTTTTTTCCGTTGATGAAGTTTTAGAAATGGTATCAAAAGAAAATGATGTAACCAGAACATTATACACTAAGGCTATAGTAGGAAAAGGAAAACTACAGGGTATGAAGTTTGACGAAGATTGGCGTAAAGACGATGTTGAGGCCGGTCCGCTGCCCGCTCTATTTCTTCGCGGCGTTGCTACCAGTATACGTAAAGGACCTATACCGTTAGGCCTGTATTTAGGGTCGGATTTTCCAATTAACAATGCGAACAAATTTGAGGGAGAACAAGAGAAACTATTCGAAGAAATCAAAGAAACTCAAGACCCTAAATTCTTTTATGATGAGTCTCAGGAATTACATACAGCAATGTTTGCGGACCTTGCTAGTGCCCAAGCATGCGTTACTTGTCATAATGAACATCCTCAAACCGCTAAAACTGACTGGAAGTTGGGAGATGTTATGGGTGCTACTACTTGGCAATACCCCAAGGATTCCTTGTCGTATACCGGTGCGCTTGATGTGCTTAATGCATATGCCAAGGGTACGGTAGATGTTTATGTAGAATACTTGGATGAAATAGCCGCATTTAAATCTTCGGAAAAACCAATAATTGGAGAAAAATGGCCGGAGGATGGGAATTACCTTCCAACACCGGAAGTTTTCTTGGATAGCGTTAGAAAACTATCGTCATATGAAACCCTAAAAAGCTTGATTGCAAGTAAATAACCATAAAATTTATTTTTTGAAAAACAGAAACTTGACATCGTTTGTTGGCTTGTTGTTTTTGATACTGTTCTTCGTACAGTTTTTTTTAAAACTAGAATGGCAGTGGTTAAAAGGACTGCAGCAAGAAGAAATGTACAAGAGATGGTCTGGGCTATTTTTAGCACTTTTCATAACATTCCAATGGGCGCTAACCTTTAGTAGGGTGATCGTAAAATTTAGAAGGCATTCCATGTATATGGCCAGACTACATAAGTGGGCAGGAGCCTTAAGCCCAATCTTTTTTTATATGCACAGTATGGGTATGGGTTATGGATATCTTGCTTTGTTGTCTTATATTTTTTTGGCAAATGCGCTTTTAGGATACATCAATTTAGATGTCATAAAAAACAATAATGAGTTGCTCTTTAAGGCGTGGATGATAGTGCACGTAGCCTTTTCTCTCATTATTACTATTCTGATGTTTTTCCATATTACCATGGTCTTCTACTACAAATAAAAAAGCATGAAACTAACAGTAAAAAATATCATAAAGGAAACTGAAGATGTCATAAGCGTTGGTTTTATCAACGGTGGCTTTTTCAGCAAGGTAAAGTACAAACCAGGGCAGTTTATTACCCTGCACTTTCCCATTGCGGATAAAATTCACAAAAGGGCGTATTCTTTTAGCAGTAATCCTTATACAGACAAAGATTTAAAAATTACCATCAAACGCGTAGAAAACGGATTGGTTTCAAATTACGTTCATGATTATTTAAAAGTGGGCGACAAGTTGCTAATTGATAAGCCTAACGGAAGTTTTTTTATAAAACCGGAAAAAGAACAGCAGAAAAGTTATGTTTTTTTTGCAGCGGGAAGCGGGATTACGCCCATTTTTTCAATCATCAATTCGGTTTTACAAAAAGAGACCAAATCCAGTATTGTATTGGTTTATGCCAGCCGTTTTTTTGAGGGTATAATCTTTCATAAAGAACTCGTTGAACTTCAAAAGCAATATGGAGACAGGTTTAAGATAGAATATCTTATTTCCAAAAATGCACCTACAAAACCCAACTATCATAAAGGACTGATAACTGATGCTTTGGTTGTGGAGACCCTTGATAAATATGAGCTGCCCTTTGAAAATTGTGAATACATGATTTGTGGGCCTTTTGGGTTTATGGAAGCGGTAAAAAGTATCTTGAACGTAAATGGTGTTTCTCCTTTGAGAATAAAGGAAGAACTTTTTAAAAGACCGGACACCGTTATACAGAGCGATGGTATGACAAGCAAGGTAAAAATACAATTAAACGGAACTAGCCATGAGTTGAACATTGCCAATAACAAGTCTATTCTACAAGCTGCTATGGCTCAAAATATAGATATGCCCTATTCCTGTAGGTCTGGTATGTGCTCTACATGTATAGCTTCCTGTGTATCCGGAACAGTCAATATGACCGACGGTCATTTTTTGGGGCAGAAAGAAGTTGATGCCGGTAAAATTCTGACCTGTGTAAGCTATCCTGCAAGCGAAAATGTCGTAATCTCAATATAAATATGGGCATATTTAAAGTATCACCTTTACGAAAGAGACAATTTTGGGGAGGTCTTTCAGGCCTCGCTTTAGGGGTAGGAGTCATTTTGTTTTTATCTCTAAAAACATCAGAAGAATATGTTTCCTTGGGCCCGATGAATAATGGTCATAATGAGATATCATGTGCCGCTTGTCATACAGATGCTAATGGCAATTTATCTCAGCAAATACAATCCAATATGGCGCATGCCTTTGGAATGAGAGAAAACGGAGTGGATTTTGGCACCAAAGACGTAACGGTAAAAAATTGTTTAGAATGCCATGACCGTCCAAATGACCGCCATCCTACGTATAGATTTTCTGAACCTAGATTCAGAAAGGTAATAAAGAAAATTGATGCCACTACTTGTATTACCTGTCATACGGAACACAATGGGGAGCGTGTTAGTGTTGCTGCAATTAATTACTGTATGAATTGCCACCAGGATTTAGAAGTGGAGAATGACCCTGTAAATATATCCCATGTAAAACTAATAGCCAACGAACAATGGTTCACTTGTATTCAATGTCATGATTTTCATGGTAACCATAGGTATAATGTGCCCACTAAACTTCAGGATACAATACCACTAAAAATCATACAGAATTATCTTGATGGTGGCGAAGATCCGTATGGAAAGGACAAAAAATACTTAGGGCTGTCAGAACCTGAATGGATTAAAACACTTCAAAAGAAATAAGATAATATCTATTATACCAAAGGGGTGTAGCTTTCTCAATATTGTTTCTACAAGCCCTTAATTTTCAATACTACGTATTTATACTTTTATCAGTAAAGGGTGATGCGTAGATGTTTATCGTCTGTAAATCAATATGTTATTGATTAAACCTGTTTTTATGCAGTTTTTAATATGTGTAAAAAGATGAATGCTTATGTCCTTTTGCATTAGACGAAAAGTTAATTACGTATACATTTGTCAAAAGTAAGTACTAATACGTAGTTAATTAAAACCACATTGATATGAAAACCATTTTTACAAAAGCATCATTATTTGCAACTATGGCTGCAATAGTTATGGCTTGCGGAGGAAAAGAAGCAAAAAAGACCGAAGCTACTGCAGAAGAAGCCGTTGCATCAAAAACACAGATGTTAGATATTGAAAAGCCGCAATTAACGTTCGGTTTTATAAAATTAACAGATATGGCTCCTTTGGCCATTGCCAAAGAAAAAGGATTTTTTGAAGATGAAGGGTTGTTTGTTTCCGTAGAAGCACAATCAAATTGGAAAAACGTTTTGGATCGCGTTATTGATGGTCAGTTAGACGGTTCTCATATGCTGGCAGGTCAGCCAATTGCTGCAGGTGCCGGTTTTGGAAGACAAGCCAAATTGGTAACTCCATTTTCCATGGATTTAAATGGAAACGGTATTACTGTTTCCAACGATGTTTGGTCTAAAATGAAACCAAATGTACCTGCTGATTCCGAAGGAAAGCCAATACATCCAATTAAGGCAGATGCCTTGAAACCGGTAATCACAGATTATAAGAACAGCGGTAAACCGTTTAAAATGGGAATGGTATTTCCTGTTTCCACACACAACTATGAAATACGATATTGGTTAGCTGCCGCTGGTATTCACCCAGGTATGTATACTGCAGATAACGTGCAAGGGCAAATTGATGCTGAAGTTTTACTATCTGTTACACCTCCGCCACAAATGCCAGCTACTTTGGAATCAGGCACTATATACGGCTACTGCGTAGGTGAACCTTGGAATCAACAAGCCGTATTTAAAGGAATTGGTGTGCCGGTTACTACGAATTATGATATCTGGAAAAACAATCCTGAAAAAGTATTCGTAATGACGGAGAAGTTCGTGGCCGATAATCCAAACACGGCAATAGCTGTTACCAAAGCTTTGATTCGCGCCGGAAAATGGTTAGATGAGCCTTCTAATAGAGCTGAGGCAGTAAAAATATTGTCTATGTCTCAATATGTTGGTGCGCCCGAAGAAGTATTGGCAAACTCAATGACCGGTACGTTCGAATTTGAAAAAGGTGATAAGCGTGAGATGCCTGATTTTAACGTATTCTACAAGTACAACGCTACATATCCGTTTTACTCGGATGGTATTTGGTTTCTTACTCAAATGCGTAGATGGGGTCAAATTCCTGAAACTAAATCTGCTGAATGGTACGGTGAAACGATTAAGGATATCTATCGTCCTGATATTTGGAAAAAAGCAGCGGACTTACTGGTTGCAGAGGGTCAAATTCCAGCAGCAGACATCCCTGAAACAGATGGATATAAACCAGTAACCACAGACTTCATAGACGGTACATCATACGATGCAAAAGACCCAATAGGGTATATCAATAGTTTCTCCATAGGAAACAAGGATTAAGTATAGAGAAAATCGAAGCAAAATTACAGTATCATGGAACAAGATATCACATTAAAGAAAGAGGGACAAGGGCTTGCATTTTTAAAGCCCTTAGTAACTAAGCTTACTCCTAAATTTCAGAAAGGAGACATATTGTCGTCATTAAAAAAAGCCGGAATTACTATAGTTTCCATTCTATTGTTTTTGGGATTATGGCAGCTTGGTTCAAAAGCACTATATAACAAGGAAGCAGATTATAAAATTGAAAAAGCACTTACGGAACGCGGCCAAGAGGCTGCGGATGCTGAACGCGCTTGTATTGAATCTGGAGATAGTAGTTGCCAACCAAATACGCTTCCTTCTCCTGCGCAAGTGTGGGGGTCTTTGCAATCATTGATTGCGGATCATAAAGTTATAACGGCAGACAAAGCAGCTTTTGTTGAAAAGATGGCAAAAACCAATGCCAAGCTTACAGCCCAAGGTAAAAACGCTATTGTTTATACCGGTAGAGCATCTTTCGTGGATATTGTTCTTACCAGTATTAAAACCGTTTTCGCCGGATTTCTTTTGGCACTTTTAATTGCGGTACCTATTGGAATAATAATAGGCTTGAGTCCGTCATTACGAAGTGCCTTCAACTGGTTTATTCAAATATTTAAACCGGTATCTCCCGTGGTATGGTACTTGTTGGTTTTTATGATTGTAAAAACACTGTATATCGGAGACAGTTCTGATAATGCTTTTGTAATCTCTTTTATCAGTGTTGGTCTGTGTGCCATGTGGGCAACTTTGGTTAATACGGCAATGGGAGTTGCTTCTGTAGATAAGGATTATATAAACGTAGCTAAAGTTCTAAAATTGGGAACCTTTCAAAAGGTTTTTAAAGTGATATTACCTTCCTCTTTACCGCTTATATTCACGGGATTACGAATTACGCTATCCGTTGCTTGGATGGTACTAATTGCCATAGAACTTTTGGCGCAGAGTCAAGGCTTGGGCTTATTTGTATGGGAAGAGTTCCAAAACGGAGCAAACGATTCAAATGCGAAGATTATAGTAGCGATGTTCGTTATTGGGATTATCGGATTCCTTTTGGATAGAATAATGTTGTCCGTACAGAATTTGGTTTCCTTCAATAAAAATGAAATGGCCTAAGGCCTAACCCTTAAAACGAACTAAATGGCATATTTAGAACTAAATAATGTATACAAGAGTTACGGTACTGGCGAGAACGTCACGAACGTTTTATCCAACATCAATTTAAACATTGAAGAAGGAGAATTCGTTGCTATTGTTGGCTTCACCGGAAGTGGAAAAACTACTTTAGTAAATCTAATAAACGGATTGTTGAAACCAACTAGTGGAGAGGTTCTGTTTAAAGGTTTGCCTGTTGTGGATACCAGTCATGAGCGTGGGGTTATCTTTCAAAACTACTCTTTGCTACCATGGTTAACCGTTGGCCAGAATGTTTATATGGCAGTAAAAGAAGCTTTTCCAAAAGAGAGTAAAGCAGTATTAAAAAAGCGGGTAGCAGATTACGTAGAAATGGTTAGCCTTAGCCCTGCAATAAACAAAAGACCCAAAGAATTATCCGGTGGTATGCGCCAAAGAGTAGCTGTGGCAAGGGCTTTAGCAATGAATCCTGAGATGATCATTATGGATGAGCCTTTAGGTGCATTGGATGCTTTGACCCGTGGAAATCTGCAGGACGAAATATTGAACATTTGGAGCAAGGATAAACGTACGGCACTATTAATTACGAACGATGTGGATGAAGGCATTTACATGGCAGATAGAATTATTCCTTTAAAACCGGGACCGAATGCCACATTGGGGCCGGAGTTTAAGATAGACATTGAACGGCCTCGTGACAAAACTGCAATGAACGATAATCCAAGTTTTAAAAAAACGAGAAATGCGATTATTGAATATCTAATGGATATAGGGGACCAACGGAAGTCGGTTTCCGAGGTAGAGTACGTTCTTCCAGAAATAGCACCAAAAAGTTTTGTAGCCTAAATTGAATGATATGACAGAGCTAAAAGAAAATAAACAAATGGGAACCACTCAGAACGGTATTTTATACCCTTCTCCGGTCATGTTGGATTTAAACGATCTTAAAAAAGTGTATCCTACGCCAAAAGGGGATTATGTTGTTCTTGAGCATCTGAACCTTCAGATAATGAAAGAAGAATTCGTGACTATTATTGGTCATTCGGGCTGCGGTAAAACAACCATGCTTTCCATGATTGCAGGTTTGAATCCAATATCAGGAGGTAATATCTCAGTTTTAGGCAATCCCGTTAAAGGACCGGGACCAGATCGGGGTGTAATATTCCAATCACCAAGTTTAATGCCATGGATGACGGCCTTACAAAATGTACTTTTGGGTGTAAATAAAGTTTTTGCGCATGCAACTAAGGCTCAGAGACAGGATATAGCCAAATACTATTTACATAAAGTAGGTTTAGACGGTGCTTTTCACAAAAAAGCCTCTGAACTTTCTCAAGGAATGCAGCAAAGGGTAGGTATTGCCAGAGCCTTTGCTATTAAACCTAAAGTATTATTGTTAGATGAGCCGTTTGGCATGCTAGATTCACTTACACGGGGAGAGTTACAGGATATTCTTATTGAGATTTGGAATAAAGAAAAAATAACTGCGGTGATGATAACACATGATGTAGACGAGGCTATTTTCTTGGCCGATCGTGTGGTTATGATGACCAGCGGTCCTAGGGCAAAAATAGGAGATGTTTTAAACATTGATTTTGAAAGGCCCCGTACGCGTAAATCTGTTTTAGAGCATGATGATTACTATACGTACAGAAAACACTTAATTGACTTTTTAGAACATTAAACCATAACAACAAACTTTTTAAAGAAACCTAGATTATGAAAAGACAGTACACATTAATAATCCTACTAGTCCTATCAATTCAGTTCGCTACTGCGCAATTTTCTCTGGATGGAGAGTTTAAACCTCGTACTGAATACCGAAACGGTTTTGGTAGTATAATACCTGATGATGCAGATGCTGGTTTTGCAATTGCTACCCGCTTACGATTAAATGCAGGTTACCAAACAGAAGCATTTAAATTTTATATGAGTCTACAAGACGTAATGGTCTGGGGAGAAAACAGACAACTAAAACCTGAGGATAGTAATAATTCGTTTTCCGTCTTTCAAGCTTGGGCGGATATTAAATTAAGCGAAGGTTTTTCTACAAAAATTGGTCGCCAAATGTTAGTTTATGATGACCAAAGAATTCTTGGTGGAGTAGACTGGGCTATGCAGGCACGTAATCATGATGCTGCGTTGTTGAAATATAACAAAGGAAAGTTCATGATGGATTTAGGCCTGGCGTTTAATCAAGATTTTTCTGGAACAACGGGAAATCCAGGTGGTTTTCAATCTGTAGGGACCGCTTATAACACTACTGGGTTCTTTTCGTATAAAAGCATGCAATATTTATATTTAAAACATAAGGGAGAGGCTTTTTCTGTAAGTGGTTTAATTTTGAATAATGGTTTCCAAAACTTTACAGGAGATGCAGATGCTCTGGTTGCAGATGGTGTTAGTAATTTAATAACCGTTGGTACACATCTGAACTATAAAAAAGGAAGTTTCGCAGCGGCATTTAACGGGTATTTACAAACTGGGGAACGCCAGAACAGTGTAGATGTAAGTGGTGCATATCTTCTAGGGTTGGACCTGAGTTACAAAGTATCAAAAGGAGTTTCGTTAGGACTTGGAGCAGAGATTATTAGTGGAAATGATGCAAGTACTACGGATAAAACGGAGGCTTTCTTTCCACTATACGGAACCAATCATAAATTCAATGGGTTTATGGATTACTTCTACGTAGGAAATCATGCCAACTCAATAGGGCTTACGGATATTCATGCTAGCGCCAAATTTGCATTAGGTGAAACCTCTAGCTTATTGGTGAAAGTTTTGAATTTTAGTGGAGAACAGGAATTGGGAAGTGGTGAAAAATCACTTGGTACTGAAGTTGACTTGGTTTTTGCTAAGAATTTCAAGGGTTACGGATTGGCCATAGGGTATTCCCAAATGTTTGCTAGTGATGGTATGTACGAATTAAAGGGGATAACTGAGGATGCCGCCGGTAGTGTCCAAAACTGGGCATGGGTACAATTAACCATGAAACCTAAGTTTTTAAATACGGCAAAAGAATAGTTTACATCTATAAAGATGCTTCGATAGGGCCGTTACAACCTTTTTGTTGTAGCGGTTCTTTTTATAAGAATCCTAAGCTGGGGAGCTTAGCTTTAAAGTAGATTTCTAAGAATCTAGAATGAAATTCGCAGATTTGGACTAGGCCAATGAAGGCATAAATGCATGATAATCTATTTTTGTAAAAATCGATTATCTTTGTACGTATAATTACGCATATTTTGAACCAAACAACAAGTATCATTTTAGCAGACGACCATTCTTTGGTCCGCGACGGAATTAGGGCTTTATTAGAAAGTGAATCTGATTTGAAAGTCATTGGAGAAGCTTCAGACGGTATGGAGGCAATTGAAATGGTGAATAGAAATTCGCCGGATTTATTGATAATCGATATTAGGATGCCTAAAATGACGGGCATAGAAGCGGTTGAAAAACTTAGCGCTCAAAACTCACCTGTAAAATGCATTATCCTTTCTATGCATGATTCGGAAGAGTATATTTTACAATCGGTAAAAGCGGGTGCCAGGGGATACTTATTAAAAGACACAGGAAAAGTTGAGTTTATTAAGGCTATTCATTCCGTTCGAGAAGGTGGTAAGTATTATAGTGGAGACATTTCTAATGTTTTGGTAAATAATCTCTTGGGTTCTGGTGGAGGTACATCTATTGAAACACCAAAAAAAGCGGATTCTACTAGCAATCAATTTGATTTGACGAACAAAGAACTCCAAGTGCTAGAATTGGTCTTATCAGGTTTAACCAATAAGCAAATTTCAGAAAAACTACAGAATAGTAAGCGTACGGTAGAAACACATAGATTTAACCTTATGCGTAAAATGGAGGTTAAGAATTTAATAGACCTTTCAAAAAAAGCACAACAATTTAATTTGGTGTAGTGCTAAAGGTTAGTACTTAATTTTCTTCTATTTTGGCTTCAGAGCAGCTTCTATCCATGGAAAAAGCCATTTTTTATCATATATATCCTTTAGGGCTTTTAGGTGTGGATAAAACCAATGATTTGGTTTCCGCTCCCGTTCACAGATTTCCCGAGCTATATGAATGGTTAAAACATATACAGGAACTGGGTTTTAATGCTTTATATATAGGCCCGGTTTTTGAGTCCTCCACACACGGGTATGATACGGCAGACTATTATTTAGTAGACCGCCGGTTGGGTGATGATGCAGATTTGATCGCTTTTGTTGGTCAAGCGCATGAATTGGGAATAAGTGTGGTGTTAGACGGAGTGTTCAATCATGTAGGAAGGGATTTCTTCGCATTTATAGACCTACGCAGATTTGGAAAGAAATCAAAATACATTGATTGGTTTTGCAATGTAGATTTTTCTAAGAAGAGCCCATTAAAAGACCCTTTTATCTATGATACTTGGTCAGGTCACTATCAGCTCGTAAAACTAAACCTAAAGAACAAGGAGGTAAGAGCTTATCTATTTGGTGCAGTAAAAAAGTGGATTAACACCTATAAAATTGATGGGTTGCGTTTGGATACTGCAGATGTTCTTGATTTTGATTTTATGAGAGAGCTTTCGCTTTTCTGTAAGAAGGAGAATCCTGGTTTTTGGATTATGGGAGAAGTTGTACACGGTAATTACAACAAATGGGTAAATGCCACTATGCTGGATTCCGTAACGAATTACGATTACCATACCCCAATTTATGAAAGTTTTAATTCAGGTAATTTCTCTAAAATTGCTAAAACTGCAACGCAAAATTTTGGCCCGAAGGGGCGTTACAAAAATCTTGAACTCTATTCGTTTGTAGATAATCATGATGTAAACAGAGCCGCCAGTACACTTAAAAAACCAGAACACCTTTTTCCTTTATATCTTCTATTATTTACTCTTCCTGGAATACCTGCTATATATTATGGTAGTGAATGGGGTTTTGAAGGAAAGAAAACGGCACATAGCGATGATTTATTACGGCCAAAAGTAAACCTAAAAAATCTAGGCAAGCTGGCAAAGCACCCAAAACTGTTAGATGCAATAAAACAGTTTATTTGCGTCCGAGATAATTGTAAGACCCTATTATATGGGGCCTATGACACATTGGTAGTTAACAAAGAACAATATGTATTCACAAGGAAAAGTACGTATAAAACGGTTATTGTTATTGTAAATTCTTCAAGTAAAGTGGCAGTGATAAATATTCCGCTTAAAGGCTTTTTACTACAAAATTTCTCGGACCTCTTAAATACCGAATATTGCCAAAAAGCCAATGAAAATGGGCTCTTAGTGGAAGTTTCGCCATGTTGGGGTCGTATTTTAGTTCATTGATCGAAAAGTAATGAATAGGCTCTTTTTTTGTTGATGTAGGATTAAAACATCAAACTATTACGAAAAAAACACTACGTATATATACGTAATTTTTTAACTTGCTGTATCTAATTTTGATGATTACATCAAAAAGGAAAAGCAATGTTGAAAAAGAAAACACATAAGACCGTTTGTTCCTATTGCGGCGTAGGTTGCGGTATATTGGTAGATGTAGATAATAAAGGTAAGATAGAGGTAGACGGTGATCCGGAATACCCTTCCAATAAGGGCATGCTTTGCTCTAAGGGAAGAAATCTTAACTATGTGGCGCAAGACACTACTGACCGTATTCTGCACCCAGAAATGCGGTGGAGTAGAAACCATCCATTGGAAAAAGTTACATGGGATGCTGCTTTTGATCGTGCTGCAGCTGTATTCAAAAGTATTATTGCCAAACACGGGCCAGATAGTGTAGGGTTCTACGTATCGGGGCAATGTCTTACGGAGGAGTATTATTTGGTAAATAAAATTACCAAAGGATTTATAGGTACAAACAATGTAGATACTAATAGTCGTCTTTGTATGAGTTCTGCAGTAGTGGGTTACAAAAAAACACTAGGTGAAGATTCTGTACCCATTTCATATGAGGATATTGAGCTGGCAGATTGTTTTTTGATTGCCGGAGCTAACCCTGCGTGGTGTCATCCTATTCTCTACAGACGCTTAGAGCAACACAAAGAAAATAATCCCAACGTAAAAATTATAGTAGTAGATCCAAGAAAAACCCAGACTTGCGCTTCAGCGGATTTACACTTACAGATACTTCCGGGAACAGACGTAATTCTTTTTAATGCTATAGCAAGATATCTTATTGAAAAGAAAAAAATAGATAAGAACTTTATTAAAAAGCATACCTCAAATTTTGATGCCTGCAAGGAGAGTGCTTTTACACTTTCCTTACGCCAAGCAGCCGAAAAATGTGGTGTTCCCGTTGCAGATATCCGTAAAGCTGCTCAATATATAGGTGACGCCAATAAGTTCATAAGTATGTGGACTATGGGTCTTAACCAAAGTGTAATTGGTGTTTCTAAAAATGTTTCCCTTTTAAACCTTTCTTTGTTAACAGGTCAAATAGGTAAGCCTGGATGTGGGCCGTTTTCATTAACAGGCCAACCCAATGCCATGGGCGGTCGTGAAGTGGGAGGTATGGCAAGTCTTTTGGCGGCACATAAAGATTTAGGTAATCCCAAGCATAGAAAAGAAGTTTCCGATTTTTGGGGAGGGAAAGAAATAAATTCAGAACCGGGCTACACGGCAACAGAAATGTTCGATGCTCTGGAAAGTGGAAAATTAAAGGCAATTTGGATTATTTGTACGAACCCTGCGGTTAGTATGCCAAATGTGAAAAAGGTAGAAAAAGCACTAAAGAACGCCGCTTTTGTTGTGGTTCAAGATATCAGTCATAATTCCGAAACTACCAAATTTGCAGATTTGTTACTTCCTGCTGCAGGATGGTTAGAGAAAGATGGTACTATGACGAACTCAGAAAGAAGAATAAGTTATTTGCCCAAAGTTATTGATGCTCCTGGGGACGCTTTGCCAGATGTGGAAATTCTATGGCGTTTTGCTCAGGCCATGGGCTATGAGGGTTTTGATTATAAAAATGCAAGTGAGGTGTATGATGAACATTGTCTGCTTACAAAAGGAACCAATATAGATGTTACAGGGTTATCTCATGAACGCCTTAAAAAAGAAGGAAGTTTTCAATGGCCGGTTCCTCATAAAACACATCCGGGCACTCCGCGTCTGTTCACAGATCTCAACTTTCATACGAATGATAAAAAAGCCCATTTTAATGCACCAAAAAGCATTTATAACAAATCGGAAGAAACAGATATTGATTTTCCGCTTATACTGAATACAGGAAGGGTAAGAGATCAATGGCATACCCGAACCAAAACAGGTAAAGTGAAACGTTTGCTTACCCATATCCCTCAACCGTATTTAGAAATGAATAAAGTAGATGCCTATCTACGAAAACTAAAGGAAGGGGATATTGCTGTGATTAAAAGCAGAAGGGGAGAGGTACAAGTAAAGGTGAAAATCAATTTTGATATACGTGAGCGCGTGGTTTTCCTTCCAATGCACTGGGGAAAAATATTGAATAACGATTTCGGAAGGGCCAATAACCTCACTAGTGATTTGGTTGACCCAATCTCCAAAGAACCAGATTTTAAGTATTGTGCCGTACAGGTTGAAAAGTTTGTAAAACCAGCCCAAAAAATAGTGGTTATTGGAGCCGGTGCCGCTGCGTATCGCTTTATCCAATCCTATAGGGAAAAGAATAAAAAAGATCAGTTACATGTCTTTTCAAAAGAGAGAGACCCTTTCTATAATCGTGTTTTGTTACCTGAATATGTAAGTGATGAACTTTCCTGGGAAGCCTTGGAGAAACTCAAAAACGGGGAACTTAAGAAATTGAATGTCACCCTGCATTCCGGAATAGGAATTACGGAGATTAACTCTTCAATGAAGCAGGTAACGGATAGTTCAGGATTGATACACTCGTATGATTTGCTTATTATGGCTACCGGTAGTAGGGCATTTGTCCCGAGCGAAGTTCAGATCAATCTTCCTGGACGGTTTACTATGCGTGAACGCGGAGATGCGGATAAACTTAAAAAATACCTTCAGGAAACAGGACTTCCTGCCACGGAACAACATGTGGTAATTGTAGGTGGTGGCCTCTTAGGTTTAGAATTAGCGGCCGCTCTTAAGAACATAAATATCAACATTAGTATCGTACAGCGGGCACCGCGCCTTATGGAACGGCAGTTAGATAGAGTAGCAAGCCGATTGTTGGCGGAAGACGTTACCGAAAGGAATATCAATCTTTATTTTGACAATGAGGTAAGTACGGTTTTTGAAGAAAAAGAAAACCCGTTTCAGCTTTTAGTGAATTTAAAAACGGGTAGAACCATACAATGCAATGCTATTGTATATGCCATAGGAACAAGGCCCAATATAGAACTGGCAAAAAAAGCCAATTTAGTTACCAGACGGGGTGTACGGGTCAATTCGTATTTGCAGACCAATGACCCCTCAATTTTTGCCTTGGGTGAAATAGCGGAGTTTAAGAACGCCCTTTTTGGAATTACATCTGCGGCAGAACAGCAGGCAGATATTGCGGCTAACTATATTTTGGGGGATTTTAGTAGTATCTATAATGGTTCCGTACTTATGAATATCCTAAAGTTTGAGAACTTGGATTTGTGTAGTATAGGAATGGTGAACGCACCTTCTGGAGATAGCAGTTACGAAGAGATTATTTTAATGGATGTTAGCCAGCGCTTCTATAAAAAATGTATCGTAAAGGATGATACATTAAAAGGGGCGATTTTAATGGGCGATAAAAATGAATTTGCCGAGTTTAAACGCTTAATAGAAGAGGAAATTGAACTATCGGAGAAACGTAACGAGCTACTTAGAGGAGCATCAACTTCTGTTCCGTTAAAAGGAAAATTGGTCTGTTCTTGTAGTCAAGTGGGAGAAGGAAATGTTACCGATGCCATTGCTGGTGGATGTTCTGATTTTAATGAGCTCTGCTCTCAGACCGGAGCTGGTTTGGGTTGTGGTAGCTGTAAACCAGAGGTAAAGGCCATATTGAACAAACAACTACAATTAGCTAATTAAAAACGGGTATTATGAACGATGATCTGCACCGTATATTAATAAAAGGAGGAGTTACCTCACCGGGTGAACTTAAAGATATTATTGGCTTATTGGAAGCTGCAGGGCTCAACGAGGTCTATTTTGGCTCTAGACAAGATTTGCTTTTTCCGCTAAAAGGCGTTGAGGAGAATCAGCTAGAACATATGTCAAAATTTAACACCAATATCATTACCAAGAGAGAGTACCAAAATATTGTAAGCTCATACATATCCGCAGATATTTTTGATATGACCCACTGGCTTCAGGGATCAACATATCTCTATATTTTAGAGGGGTTTGATTATCAGCCGGAACTCAAAATAAATATAACGGATCCTAAGCAAAGGCTAGTACCCCTTTTTAGTGGTAACCTAAATTATATAGCTTCAGAAAATGAGGATTATTGGTACTTGAATATTAAGTTACCACATTGGCAAAAGGCCGCCTATTATCCCGTTTTAATTTACAGTTGGGATATCACTACCATCTCCAAGGCAATAGAGGACATTTATGAAGATGTTCAAGACGTAGAAGAATTGTTTTTTATCTTGAATAAAAACCTTGACACCAATAATAAAACTATAGAAAAAGAGCTGAAGGTACCGTATCTTACGTTTCCATATTATGAGGGTATGAACCGCATGGGTCTAGACCAATATTGGTTAGGTCTCTACTGGCGGAACAATAGATATGACCTTTCGTTTTTAAAGGAGTTCTGTGGTTTTTGCTTGGATAATAGTATTGGTAAAATTTGTATAACTCCTTGGAAATCTTTCGTTGTTAAGGGCATTCAAAAACAGAGTAGGCCTGCATTGGAGCGGTTTTTAGGACAATGGGGCATAAATGTTAGACATTCCCAGCTAGAAATGAACTGGCACCTTCCCGTAGATGATAATGAAGCTCTAGAACTTAAAAAGTTTTTGGTTCGTAGTTTTGACCAAAATGATATTAGTACTTACGGATTAACTTTTGGTATTAGCAATGATGTGGGCAAACGGTCTCATTTTGCTTCTGTAATTATAGAAAAGAATAGTTCGCCAACCATTGTAAAGGATTTTGAGGTGAGACCTACATATAATGTTCTTCATTTTGAAAACTTTGACCCTAATAGTCAAAAGTATAAGGCGTATGCGCAAGATGTGGACAAGATTGAGCTACCCGGTCTTTTAATGGAACTCAGTAAGAAGTATTTTGACCAATTGGGTAGAGAGGTCGAAAAAAGTGAGGCACCTAAAAAAGTTGTTGAACAAGAAACTAAAACAATTCATCAATGTCAATCTTGTTTTACCGTATATGACCCCCTGTATGGTGATTTAAGCGCCGGTATTGAAAAAGACACTGCTTTTGAAGAGTTACCGGAAACCTATATTTGTTCTGTTTGTGAAGCGCCAAAAACAAAATTTGAAAAAGCAGAACTGAAGTTGTCGAGTTGATTTTTATTACATTTGGATAGTAAGAAAATATCTTCCAAATGGTTAAAAAGTATATAGGTCTGCTAAGTGTTATTCTGCTATTTACGGCTTGCAAGGACAATTCTGATAAAAAAGCGAAAGTTGAAAATTCGGTAGACGAGATTACCATTCAAAAACCGATTATGAAATGGGAGTCGGTTGCATCTGCGGATGGCAGTAAACCGGTAGCTCGCCATGAAGCGGCATTTGTTCAAGTAGAAGATAAATTCTATTTGTTGGGAGGAAGAGGTATTCGCCCAGTAAGTATTTATGATACAGAAACTCAATCATGGTCTCAAGGAGCAAAACCACCTATTGAAATACATCATTTTCAACCCATAGTTTTTGAGAAGAAAATCTATCTTATTGCGGCCTTAACGGGTAAATATCCTGCCGAAACCCCAACAGAGTATATTTATATTTACGATCCTGCTAATGATGAATGGTCAAAGGGAGACGAAATCCCGTCGGAAAGAAGACGTGGGTCCACGGGGAATATTCTTCATGAGGGCAAAGTATATATTGCGTGCGGAATTAAAAACGGGCATATAGGAGATTATAAAAAGTGGCTAGATCGTTATGACCCAAGTACGGGCGAGTGGGAAGTTCTGGCAGACGCCCCACGTGCAAGAGACCATTTTCAAGCGGTTTTGGCAGATGGTAAAATTTATGCTCCTGCGGGCCGCAATTCTGGTATTGATCCTAATTCTGTTTTTGGAGGCACTATCGCAGAGGTTGATGTGTATGATATAAAAAATAATACTTGGCAAACATTGCCAAATAATATTCCGACAGAACGTGCTGGTAATGCCGCAGCTCTATTTAATGATGAGTTAATTGTTGTAGGAGGTGAATCTACCAGCCAAGAGAAGGCACATTCCGAAGTTGAGGTTTTGGATTTGAACACTCATAAGTGGCATACCCTTCCAAATATGGTTGAAGGTAGACATGGCAGCGGTTTGGTTCTTTTTGAAGATGATTTATACATTGCTTCCGGGTGTGGAAATAGAGGAGGTTCACCTGAACTGACTACTATGGAAAAATTTGGTGTAGAAGATTGATTTTCAGACCAATAATTTTAAAATTATTTTTTAAATCGTGATGAAAAACATATTACATTTGATAGGGAATTTCCCCATATCAAATTATACAAATGGATTTAAGAGACGGTGTTAAAACCGCAGAAAACAAGGTGTCTTCCGAGACTAAAAAATTAAGCGAATTTGTCAAGGACAAAAGTAAATCCTTGGTGGACCGCTTGGAGTCGTATGAAGATATTATAAATCTTGAGGTGGGAGATACGGGACTACACCGTGCCAAAACCATGGAGCGCGAATTTGATATTCGCCAGCTTTATATAAAGTATGAAGGTGATAACCCTACTGGTACGCAAAAAGATCGTATTGCTTTTGCACAAATCTACGATGCACTCCGAAGAGAGTTTCAAGTGGTTTCTTTGGCTACTTGCGGCAATTATGGGGTTGCGGTTGCCTTGGCAGCAAATTTGGCGGGTATAGCCTGTAAAATATATATTCCTGAAAGCTTCCATACAGACCGTGTTGTTGAGATGCAACTGCTAGGCGCAGAGATCATTCGTATGTCCGGTAGTTATGAAGATGTTGTAAAGGAAAGTAGCGAACTCGCAAAAAATAACGATTGGTATGATGCTAATCCTGGAGGAGCGAACACCCCTTTACAGATTAGTGCGTACTCCCAGATTGCAACAGAGATTTTCGAAGATTTAGGAGATGCACCCAAGTATTGTGCTGTTCCGGTTTCTAACGGTACACTTTTCGCAGGAATCTATCGTGGGTTCGTTAGTTTGTATAAGAGAGGGAAAACCTCTAGAATACCAAAAATGATTGCTGCGTCATCCTCTAGAAAAAATCCTATCATTCAATCGTTCTTGCAAGGTCTGGATTATTGCAAAGATTTGAATCCGGAGGTTATCAAAGAAACAAAGTATAATGAACCACTTATAAACTGGCATAGTTTTGATGGCGAAGAGGCTTTGTATGCTTTAAAAGAGTCTGGTGGTGAGGCATACAATATCAGTGATAAAAAATTAAAGGACATGACGGCTTTATTGGCCAAGAAAGAGGGTTTTCGCATTTTACCCGCATCCACTGCAGGACTTATAGCATTGCTGGAACTTGATGAAAAAATGAATTTTGAACCAGACCGTTTTGTAGCGGTACTGACAGCAAAAAATTAATATTAAGAGAATGAAAAAATCAATTGATGGAAACGCTTTAGTCTATTGCGACGGAGCTTTTAATACCCCAAATGGAAAAACTGCACACGGTCTAGTTCGTTTTACGGAGCGTTACGATGTTGTTGGTGTACTGGATGCTAAATATGCCGGTAGGGATGCAGGTGAAGTACTTGATGAGAAACCTAGCGGAATCCCGGTTTTTGCTACTATAGATCAAGCTATTGAAACCTTGAATGCTTCTGGCAATACTCCTAAATCACTTGTTATTGGGTTAGCACCAGACGGAGGACGACTACCACAAGAAGCTAAGGCTACTATTTCCAAAGCTTTGGAAATGGGTTGGAATGTAGATAGCGGACTGCACGACTTTTTGACCAACGACGCAGCATTGATGGCAATTGCTACGAAAAATAACTGTCGCATTCGTGATGTACGTAAAACACCGGATAGGGACAAACTCCATTTTTTCACAGGAGATATAGAAAAAGTAGATTGCCTTAAATTGGCTGTTTTGGGTACAGATTCTGCACTTGGCAAGCGTACGACAGCATGGCTTTTAGTTCATGGTTTGAGAGATGCAGGTCAAAAAGCGGAGATGATAGGTACCGGGCAAACTGCTTGGATGCAAGGTGCAAAATATAGTATGGTTATGGATAGCTGTATTAATGATTTTGTTTCGGGTGAGATTGAACATGCCGTTGTAAGTGCATATAAAAATGAAGACCCTGATGTTATCGTTATTGAAGGTCAGGGCAGTCTTATGAACCCTGCTTACCCAGGAGGGTTTGAGATTTTGGCAGCAGGAAGACCGGATTACGTAATACTACAGCATGCCCCAAAACGATTGGAATATGATGGGTTTCCAGGCTATAAAATGCATTCCCTAGCAGAGCAGATAAATGCTATTGAAGTTATTTCTGGTAAAAAGGTAATAGCTATTACCGTAAACCATGAAGATATGGAAGAAGATGAGATTCTAGAGGCCTGTAAACAAATTACCCTAGAAACAAAACTCCCTGCTTTTGATGTTTTAAAGTATGGAGCAAAAGAACTAGTGGCATTATTAAAGGAAAAAATTCAATGAAAATAACCAATGTGTCTTATGAAAGGCTAGATTTAAAACTCTCAGAGCCTTACACTATCGCTTATGAAACGATAGATAATACGGTAAATTTTATACTTAAAATTGAGACAGATAGCACCATTGTAGGGTACGGGTGTTCAGCTCCGGACAAGATAGTTACGGGAGAACACCCTAAAGAGGTAGAGATGGCTCTAAAAGCACTTATCATTCCCTACCTAAAAGGAAAGGATCCTTTTACATATGCCTTTATCTTAATGGAACTTAAAAAGCTTTTAGGCAGAAAATCGTCTTCCTTGGCCATGGTAGATATGGCACTTTACGATTTAATGTCCAAAAAGGCAGATGTGCCGCTTTATAAGTTCTTAGGTGGTTATCGTAAGAGCATTGCCACAAGTATAACGATTGGTATTTTGTCGTTGGATGAAACTCTGGCGCAAGCAAAAGATTTTGTTCAGCAGGGTTTTTCTATCCTTAAAGTTAAAGGCGGACATAGCTTAGCTGATGATATCGAAAAAATGACGTTGCTCCATGAAAAATTTCCTGAAGTTACTTTTCGATTCGATGGAAATCAAGGATACTCAGTAGTTGATTCTGTTGCGTTTGTAAAGGCAACAAGCCAAATTGGAATTGAAATTTTTGAACAGCCCACAAAACAGGAAAAAGAAGAGCGCTTGGGCCAGGTCATGGATCAGATAGACATTCCGTTAATGGCCGACGAAAGTTTAAAAACCTTAACTGATGTTTTTAGACTGGCACAGAACGAGAGGGTAGATATGGTAAATATTAAACTGATGAAAGTTGGTGGTATTTTTGAAGGGATGCATATCAACTCCGTAGCAAAATCAGCCCATATTGAAACTATGGTAGGCTGTAATGACGAATGTGCACTGGGTATTTCTGCAGGTTTGCATTTTGCTTTGTCACGACCTAATATTAATTATGCCGATTTAGATGGTCACTTAGCTGTTGTGAATGACCCTTTTAAAGGTTTGTTCAATTTAGAAAGGGGTGTACTATACCCATCGGATGCTCCCGGATTAGGAAAAATAAGTTTGTAATAAACTAGTTTTCTTCACTCTCTTGAATAGAGATATCTCTTCGGAAAGGAATGAATAGAGGATCAATATCTTTTGTTTCGCCCACCACAGATTCAATTTCCCTTTTCAAATAATTTAAATGTGCAATGGTCAACCTATCGGTCATTACGGGGATGGTTCTTTTAATTTTACCCTGCAGGTTGATAAGGTTGTCCAGTGCCAAGGAACGAACATCCGTATTTGAGGTATACCCTTTAGAAAGTTTGGCCAATATACCTTCCACCAAACCTTCGGCTTCATCTGGTTTGTACAAGGTAATCAAGTTAGCAACGTATGATTTTTGTAATTTTCTTCGGTATGCATTGGTTTGATAAAAAACATTCATATCTCCCCAGACCAACTGATTCAAATCATCCATATAATCTTCGGGAAGATAAGGGTCTTCGTTTTCATAACGCTCAGCAATAAAGGTCATACGGCTTAAACGGCTTCCGCCTAAAAGATTCATCATTACGCTTTCCATGGTCTTCGTAACCGATTCCTTAGATTGTGGAGACTGTATGGCGTTCAAAATATCATTTCGTAACAACCATTTTGGTTCTTTAAAGATATAGTCACTCAGGAATACCAGTGCCTGTTTTTGCTTTTGTTTATCAACAGGCCTATACACTTCACCCTCTTCACCCATGGTCTTTGGAGTAACATAAATTCCGCCAACGTTCTTGGCCACATGAAATATATAGTCGCTATACTGCCCAACCAGATCCTTATAAATCTGGTCAAGGTTTGCGTAATCATCACTACTTCTTTCTTTTGTCCATTTCTTTAGATACGGAGCAATTCTTTGTAAATTAAGAATACCGTACATGCTGGCCTGCATAGCATCATCACCTAAATCCTCGGTTTGTGATCTGGGGTCAAAATCGCGCCCTTCGCCCCCAAACCAAAGTCTTGGATTGGATGAAACACTATCAACAACCATCTGGCTCAATAACTCTTTTTCATCCTTAATGGATAAATCATCGGCAAATCTGGAATAGCCCCATTGTATGGCCCACTTGTCATAATCACCAATACGAGGCATTAGATCATCCGCAGGAATGCTGTCTTCTGGCTGCGCTACATAATTAAAACGGGCATAATCCATTATTGAACTTGTATGTCCGTTCTTTTTCAGAAATTCTGCATCTCTTAATTTTTCTACAGGCGTTGCTGAGCTAGCGCCCATATTATGTCTGAGCCCTAAAGTATGACCAACTTCGTGAGAGGCTACAAAACGAATAAGGTTCCCCATGAGTTCCGTATCAAATTCCATTTTTCTGGCACGCTCATCTACCGCACCGGCTTGAACCATATACCAGCTATGTAAAAGGCTCATAAGATTGTGATACCAACCAATATGGCTTTCTAATATTTCTCCACTTCTTGGGTCTACAATATTTGGACCGTACGCATTTTTGGATGGTGAAGCAAAATAGCGCAACACTGAAAAACGAGAATCTTCAAGACTCATGGTTTTATCATTTTCGGGCCACGGCATACCAATAATCGCATTTTTGAATCCAGCTTGTTCAAAAGCTACTTGCCAATCGTTAATACCTTGAATTAGAAAAGGTCTCCATTTTTTTGGAGTGGCCGGGTCAATGTAGTAAACAATTGGTTTTTTGGGCTCTACCAATTCGCCTTGCTTCCACTTTAAGAAGTCCTCTTCTTTTGGCTCTAAGCGCCACCTATGAATGTAAGTGTTGCGATCTACCTGTTGTTGGTCGTCACCATACTCTAAATACGAGCTTGCAAAATAACCTACGCGGTCATCATACAATCTTTTTCTCATAGGAACCTTTGGGAGCAAAATAAAAGAATTATTTAGCTCTAATGTTACTACGCCAGCAAGAATGGCTGCCGGAAGCTCTTTTCTTTTGTCGGTAACGGATTTGGCCTTATACGTTTTAACAGTCTTGATTTCCGTGTTTACGGGAAAGGAGTTTATTTCCTTTATGTAGGATTTATCCTTTTCTAGAGAGGTGAGTTTATAAGCGTCTTTTTGGTCACCGCTAAGGGCCAACAATGGGTTTTCGCCATTTATAAAGTCTGTTACTTCTATTACATGGGTTTGTTTATCCTCGTTAGTAGCTTTTATAGCAAAAGCTTCGAGTATAGGAGTAATGTTAGAATTGTTAACCGCTTTAGAGATAGCATCATCTTCACTGGCCGCACTTACCAATGTAGCAATGCGAAGAAAAATATTGTTGGAAGGTCCTTTTTCGAAAGTAATCGTATTCTCTGAAATCTTTTCACCACCGTAATTACCTGCGCCAGATGGCGTTTTAATAAAACGGGTGACCACGAGCATTTCACGATTGAAAAGGCTGTCCGGAATTTCAAAATAATATTTATCCGCTACTTTATGGACATCAAAAAGTCCAGTACTGGAAATAGCTTCGCTGGTAATTAGACGGTCGTATGCTTTTGCACTTGTGGACGCTAGGCTTTCTACTTTACCTTTTTTATTCGATTTTCTGGTTACACTAATGGTACTGCAAGATACAGCCAACAATAGCAACCCTATATATGTGAAAAGTTGTCTCATTGATATAAAAATTTACCGTTCCTATAATTTGGGATTACAGGCAATAATCGGTATTCGCCCCTTAAAATGTGCCCGTGATGGGTCTTCGTATAAGTAGCGAACGAATCAGTTCTTACTTTAGTATGGTTTTGGCTGAGTCTTATTTACTTTTAACAGAAAAGACGCTGATCTTATGTGGCTTGCGCCTGCAACCGTTACTATATACGGCTATCTTGGTAAAATAGACGGATTCAAGATACAATTCTGAAATTTGAATTTCAACCAATTAAGAAAAAAATAGGAAAACCAAGATATCCTATACAAGCACTTAGTATGAAGCGATTGTTATCTGACTAAAATCATAATAGCGCCTAACGCCGTTAAAACCAAAATCATTTTTCGATAAAAATCTTCTTTTATAATCTTCACTAAACGGATGCCCAAGAAAACCCCAAGGATTATCCCGGGAATCAGTTTTAAATCAAAAAGAAGAGTTTCAACCGTTATGGTTTTCCAAACGAATATGTGTAAAGGTAATTTCAGGACATTAATAATCAGGAACAACCAAGCAGCAGTACCTATGAATTCATTTTTTGATACCCGCATTGCCAAAAAGTAAATATTACTGAACGCACCACCCAGATTTCCTATCATAGTTGTGATTCCTGCAATGGTCCCTACAAGGCCAGCGAAGAGCCAATGTGTGGGTACGGCTTGAGATTTGCGTCTATCCCACCAATACATCATTACCACACTTGTTAAAATTATGAGGGCCATGGCAATCTTAAAAAGGCCCTCATCCAAATCATTACCTATGATTACTCCAATTGTAATACCAACTAAAATCCATGGTAAGAATTTTATGATATGGGCCCAATTGGCATGTCTATTATAATAGATAACCGCAAAAACATCACCTACAACAAGTAAAGGAACTACAATTCCTGTAGAAGACTTTGCGGTGAAGGCAAGAGCCATAAGGGTTACATTAACAATCGCAATTCCTTTTATGCCGGCTTTTGAGAGTCCAATGACAGTAGCAGCAGTAAATGCAAGGGCCCAGGCAGTAATTGTAATGTTAAAAGAAGTAAATAAAAACACAAGAATAGGTTTGGTTGACAAAGCGCAAAAGTATCCTAAAAAAACAATATCTTTAACAATTCACCTAAAACCCTTTATTATTAATGGAGTTATCTACATTAGACTACAGTTTTATCATTGTTTTTTTCTCTATTGTTTTGGGTATTGGCTTTTACGTTTCTAAAAAATCCGGGCAGGATTCTTCGGAATTTTTTCTTTCGGGTAGAACTATGCCTTGGTGGCTTTTGGGATTATCCATGGTGGCTACAACTTTTTCTACGGACACGCCAAATCTAGTAACGGATATTGTGAGAACTAATGGTGTATCTGGCAATTGGGTTTGGTGGGCATTTTTAATTACAGGTCTTTTAACGGTTTTTGTTTATGCAAAACTCTGGCGTAAATCTAATGTGAATACAGATTTGGAATTTTATGAAATGCGCTATGGTGGTGCACCGGCAAGTTTCTTAAGAAAGTTTCGTGCCATTTTTTTAGGAGCACTTTTTAATATAATTACAATGGCTTCGGTAACATTGGCAGCCATTAAGATCGGCGGGATTATGTTGGGCCTAGAACCTTGGCAAACCGTTGTAGGAGCAGGATTAATTACGGTTACTTTTAGTGCATTAGGAGGTTTTAAAGGTGTGGTTTATACAGATTTTCTTTTGTTCTTTGTAGCAATGTCGGGAGCTATAGGTGCTGCATATTATTTAGTGAACATTCCAGAAGTTGGTGGTATTGAAGCACTAATGGCAAATGAGAACGTAACAAATAAGCTGGATATTATACCTGATTTCAGCAATAGGAAAGCGTTAATTACACTCTTTATAATTCCGTTAGCTGTACAGTGGTGGAGTTCTTGGTACCCAGGAGCAGAGCCAGGTGGTGGAGGTTACATCGCGCAACGTATGTTGGCCGCAAAAGATGAAAATCATGCTATTGGTGCAACATTCTTTTTTAATATCATGCATTATGCACTTAGACCATGGCCATGGATTTTAGTAGCCCTTGCATCATTGGTAGTATATCCGGATATTGCCAGTATACAAGAGGCTTTCCCAAATATTGCAGAAGATAAATTAGGTCATGATTTGGCATATTCCGCTATGTTGACCAAATTACCAAGCGGCCTTTTAGGAGTTGTTTTGGCTTCTTTGATCGCGGCTTACATGAGTACGATTTCTACACAATTAAATTGGGGTTCGTCTTATATAGTGTTTGATTTTTACAAGCAACAAGTAAATCCTAACGCAACAGAAAAACAAATGGTAGCTGTGGGAAGAATTTCTACGGTAGTACTTATGATTTTAAGTGCCGGTTTGGCCTTGGCACTCGAAAACGCACTTCAGATATTTGATATATTATTGACTTTTGGAGCTGGTACGGGACTTATTTTTATATTGAGATGGTTCTGGTGGCGCATAAACGCATGGAGCGAGATTACCGCCATGTTCGCTTCAGGAATTATATCAATTTTACTGAAAACAACAGCTTTAGGACCTGCGCTTTTTGCTGAAAATACCGGTGTCTTTCCAGATTGGTCGGAATATCCATTTGTAGTAGTTCTCACTTCGGCTATATGGCTAACGGCAACATTTATGACACAACCGGAGTCTAAGGCTACGTTGCGTTCATTTTATAAGCGCATTCAACCTGGTGGTCCAGGTTGGGCAAAGGTGGTAAACGATGCTTATGTTGATGGCGAAAAAATAGCCAAGGATAACGAGAAGTGGAGTGTGCCACAAGGTATTATGGCAATGCTTTTAGGATGTGTTCTTATATACACTATTATGTTCGCTACAGGGTATTGGATTTATGGCAGGACCGAAGCGGCATTATTGCTTACGGGAATAGCCGTTGTATCCGCATTCCTGCTTATACGCGCATGGAACAAAATGAAGGAAAATATTTTATAGATTGATGTTAAGATAAGAGTGTATTACTCTACATCTTCCAAAACAATCTGTAGCACTTTTTTATCCATTATTTCAATTATGGAAGTTGATTTAACCTCATTTTTGTTTCCATCTTCACCATAAGTAAAAGATTTAAAGGGGATTTCTTGGCCGTCATTAAATGCTTTTATTTGATAAATGGTTCTGGGGCCTTGCTCTAAAGTAGTTACACTATAATTGCTTAGATTTTGCCCATATTCTTTTTCCTCTCCGGTGCCATGCCTAAGTTTAAAGGTTACATAATCTGCGGAAAATCCGTTGGAATTTGCAAAAGAGAGTCCCGTATCGGTAGAGATTTTTGCCTCACTACTCACAAGAGCAGTTTCTTCTTCGTCTTTTGAGCAGCTTGTTGATAATACTAGAACAGCACTGAAAAGTAGGTATACAATGCGCTTTTTCATAACTCTATGTTTTTAGGAGGATTTGGGGTCTCCTGATTTGGAAAGATGCTATTTGCTAACACCTTATGAATCAACGCCCGTTACTTTGGCTTATTGTATAAATTCGTTGTTCGGTATGTAATTTCAACAATGGGCTGTTTGGGGTCTAAGTAAATTTTATGCACTGGAGAATAGAGCATACCAATTGGTGAAATCTTGCGTTATAATTTATCCAAACCTTAATTTAACCTACCTACTTATGAGATTTTACCGTCTTCTTCTAGTGGCCTTTGTCTTTTCGGCATCTTGTTCCCAAGCACAAGAAATTAAGAAAATAGACCCGTATTGGCAGCTTCTTTTAAAGAACCAAAGACAAGAAGCCCAAATTAAATTCCAAAAGAAGAATAAAGGAAGTTTGCCGGATATACTTACTACGGAAATCATAGCCAATGAGAATGGTAAATTTACATCTTCAGATGGGTTTCTGGAGCGTGTAATTTCTCAACCAGATTTTGAGTATTACTTATACGCGTTATGGAACAACACTTTCTTTTTTGATACTTATTTAGGTTCTGGTTTCAATAAAAGAAACATAAGTAATATAAATAGTATACCCTTAGAACGCATAAATAATGCTACGGTTAAAGAATCTCTTCGGTATTTAAAATCCGCAGTGGCTCAACATTCTAATGATTGGGAAACCTATGATAAACTTAACGATGCTATTCCTGCTATTAAGTCATGGCAATTCTGCGGTAGTTTTGAGAATTTAAACGGTAGTGGTCTAGCTACGGAATACGCTCCGGAGACGAAAGCTGTTTCTTCAACCAATTTTAATGCCAATAGTAATGGATTCATTAATTGGTACGAACAAAAAGGAAGAGAGAAAGAGGCCTATCAATACTATTCCAATCATTCTGAGTACGGAGGCGGGGTAAATTATGCACAGACTTTTATTAACAACCCAACGGCAAAGAAAGCTGTAGTTCGTTTGGGAAGTTCATCTTTTGCTAAAGTTTGGTTGAACGATGTTTTGATCTATGAAAACACTAATGATGGTATAACAGATTTGGATGCCTACAATATACTAGTAAACCTTCCTGCAGGTAATAACAGACTGTTGGTTAAAAGTGCCGATCAAAGTGGGGTCGCCTATTTCATTGTTAGGATTACAGATGAAAAGGGTAACGCATTTAACGACTTAAAATATAATGCTACACCAACCTCGTATAAAAAAAGTTCATTGGCGGCCATTGCTCCAAAAGCGCTTCCGCATGCTGTTGAAGTCTTTTTTCAGAACAAATTAAAGAAAGACCCGAACAACTTCTTTCATACCGTTTGTTTGGTAAGTGCTTACCTAAGAAACTCAAAATTCAATGAGGCTAAAGCAACATTGCAGCCTTGGGTGGATGCTTATCCTGAAAGTTCATTTTTGAGAAAATACCTAATTGATTGTTATACTAAAGAAAAAGACTTTGCTTCTGCAAAAGAGTTACGAAAAAATATTGAAAGTGATGATGAGAAATACTATCTGTCATACATCTATAGGTTTGAAGATTCACGAGAACTGTTCAAACTACCTTTACCGGAATTTGAAGCCTTTGTAGAAGAATTTTCTGCGGCAACGGATATGGATATCCTAAAGCAATCAGCAAAATTATTGTTGAATATTAGGCAGGAAGATAAGTCCGCCGTAAAGGAAACGCTTCGGCATATTACTGATAATTACAAGGACCAATTGAGTATTTTAAAAGTATACCTTAATATTTATTCGGCCTATTTAAATGAAGATGACAAGGCTATAAGTATATTGGAAGATATAGATGAAAACTATTTTGACTACAGTGCATTAAAGTCGCTTGCTGCTTTTTACAACAAACAGGATAGAAAAAAAGAAGCCTTGGCTCTTTTTGAAAAGCGGTATAATTTGGTTGACCATGATAATATCTACTTGTCAGATTACATAGCTTATCAACATGAGTACAAAAAGTATGAGGAGTCTCTGCCAAATATAGAAGAGATGCTAAAGAACTTCCCCTATTCATTTATGGCGATGGAATTAAAAGGAACTGCACTTGAGCAATCTGGCAAGAAAAAAGAAGCCTTGGTTTGGTATGAAAAATCACTGAAGCATAACGGAGCTAATTCCGCTTTGCGAAAGAAAATAGATGACCTTTCTAATGGTAAGGATTATCTTGAAGATTTGGCTACGCCAGATATATATGAGTTCATGGCCAAAACCCGTAATAAAGGGATTAAGGGCAATTATGGCTATAATTATCTGTTAGATGAAAGTTTGCTTCAACTTTATCCGGAAGGAGGCGGAAAGTCCCAGACACGTTATGTTGTTGAAATTACTAGTGACAGTGGTATAGAATCTTTAAAGGAGGTAAACTTGGGTCTTAGCGGTAATTACCACATTACAAAATCTGAAATTGTCAAGCCAAATAAAAAGATAGTTCCAGCGTCTAAAAGTGGCTCTAATATAGTTTTCAACAACTTGGAAATAGGTGATATTATTTATGTGGATTATGAAAGTAGCTATTCTAGCAGCGGACGGTTCTATAAAGACCATGTAGACTATTTTCAGTTTGATTCTTTTCATCCTATTCATAAAAACACCTTAAAAATACTGGTGCCAAAGGATAAGGAGTTTACCACTAAAACCTTAAACGGTGAGGTAAAATATGAAAAGCGAAACATAGATGATTATGTGTACCATGAGTGGGAAACCATTGATCAAAAAGAATTGACTCCAGAAGAGAATTTTATGCCAAGCCTTAGTGATGTGGCTAGTTATGTACATGTAAGCACTATAGGTTCTTGGGATGATATTGCCAATTGGTATTCAGATTTGGTACGCCCGCAGATTATTATGAATTCAGATGTTCAGGAAGCATTCAAAACCATTTTTCCTTCAGGCAGTAATGGTTTGTCGGAAGATGAAAAAGCCTCTAGAATATATTATTATATCATGGAGAACTTTAGCTATAGCCACGTAGGATTTAGACAAAGCGGTTTCGTTCCACAACGGCCTTCAAAAACCATAAAATCCAAATTAGGGGATTGCAAGGATTTTTCAACCTTGTACGTAACCTTGGCTCAGATGGCAGGCTTAAAATCGCATTTGGTTTTAGTACTTACTTCTGATTATGGTGAGAAAACAATGGTACTGCCTAGCCAGGATTTTAACCACTGTATTGCCATAGTGTTTATTGATGGTAAACCTCAGTATTTAGAATTAACGGACAACAATATGCCGTACAAGTCTATACCTACGAGTTTAGAAAGTGCAACGGCTCTGGATATTCCTAATAAGTGGTTAAAAGATGTTAAAAAAGGCATTTATAAACTAAAAGACATTGACCATACCACCACAGTGCTAGAAAGTAATATGGAATATGTAATAGGTGAAGGATCGCATCAGCTAAAAATAGAATCTGTTTTAAACGGAAGTATCAATTCTCACTATGCGGCTATTTTTAAAGAGAAGAATTACGAAGTAGTAAAAAAGAGTATTACAGACGATTTTAAGAGTAGAATTAATGAGGATTTTACTTTTGATAGTATCCATAATATTGAGTATAATCTTCGGTCGCCGGTTCTAAAATACACATCGGACTTAACTATAAATGAAAAATTAGACGAAATTGGAAGAATGAAGGTATTTCGCATTCCCGCAGTAAACAATGCATATAATACATCAATTATTCAGGATGATGAACGTGCTTTTCCAATAGATTATTTGCTATACGAAAATGCAGACGTCTATAAGTCTAGCTATGTAATAAAATTAAAAGATGATGAGCGTTTTGTTGAAATTCCAGAAAGTGCGGATTATAGTTTCAAGAAACATCATTTTAAGATAGATTATGAGTTGGCCAAAGAGAGCGAGTTACACATCAATATAGAAGCAACCACCTCTAAAGAGCGAATTGCCGCAAAAGACTATAAGGGTTTTAAAGCCTACGTTAAAGCTGCTCTGGATGCCAAGCAACAACTCATTGGTTTCAAGAAAAAGAAGAAAGAAACCAAAGTTAGTTTCTCGGGTAAAAAATAAGTTAAGCGTTGTTCTGGTAAGACATTAGTTTTGCCACATATTTGCCGATAACATCAAACTCAAGGTTTACGGTTGTACCTATTTTGTACGACTTAAAACGTGTGTGTTCATAGGTATAAGGTATAATGGCAACGCTAAAGAGGTTCTTTCCTGAGTTTACTACGGTAAGGCTTGTGCCATCTATAGTTATTGATCCTTTTTCTATTGTTGGGTTTCCGGTTGCGGCATCATACTCAAAAGTAAAAAACCAACTACCATCTTTTTCTTCAACGGCTTTACAAACTCCAGTTTGGTCTACATGGCCTTGAACAATATGGCCGTCCAAACGAGAGCCAAGAATCATGGCACGTTCTAGGTTCACACTTTCTCCTACCTTTAGTTCATCTAGGTTGGTTTTTCGTAAAGTTTCGTCAATGGCAGTTACGGTATAAGTACGCTCGTCTAAAGAAACCACAGTGAGACAGACACCATTGTGCGCTACGCTCTGATCAATTTTAAGTTCTGGGGTTAACGTAGATTTCACTGTAATGTGAAGGTTACTACCGTCTTTTTCCAATTGCTGTATTTCCCCTAAAGTTTCAATAATGCCCGTAAACATGTTCCGTTAAATTTAAGTAGTTTTGTACCCTAGATTATTAGGCAAAGGTAAAGAATAAGATGCAGGAAGAAGGAAAAATTAAACTCGGTATTTCAATAGGCGATTTAAACGGAATAGGTTGTGAGGTTCTCCTCAAGACCTTTGAAGATAGTCGTATGCTAGATTTTTGTACTCCTGTAATATTCGCATCCAACAAAACTATTTCCTTTCAGAAAAAAGAGTTGGATATAAATATTAATTATCATGGGATTACTGATGCTTCTAAAGCAGTAGACGGTAAGATAAATGTGGTAAATGTTTGGAAGGAAGTTCCCAGAATAAATTTTGGCGAGGCTACGGAAGAAGGAGGCAAATATGCTATTAAGTCGTTACGGGCAGCTGTTGAAGCTTTAAAAAACAATGCGATAGATGCACTGGTTACGGCACCTATCAATAAGAATAATATTCAGGCCGAAGATTTTAAATTTCCCGGGCATACAGATTTTCTCGCTCAGGAATTGGAAGGAGAAAGTTTAATGTTCATGGTAACGGATGATCTTAAGGTAGGTTTGCTTACCGATCACGTAGCGGTAAAAGATGCTCCAGCGGCCATAAATCCAATATTGATTAGAAATAAGGTGCGCACGATAGAGAAGTCTTTACAAATGGATTTTAGTATACGCGCGCCAAAAGTAGCTATGCTGGGTATTAATCCACATAGTGGTGACAACGGAATTATCGGGAAAGAAGATGATGAAGTTTTAAAACCGGTGATAAAAGAAATGCAAGATGGAGGGCATTTGGTTTTCGGGCCCTATTCCGCAGATAGCTTTTTTGGTTCTGACGCCTATAAAAAGTTCGATGCTGTTTTAGCGGCGTATCACGATCAGGGGCTTATACCGTTCAAAACTCTGTCTTTTGGAAAAGGAGTTAACTATACCGCTGGTTTATCTAAGGTAAGAACCTCACCCGATCATGGCACTGCTTATGAAATTGCTGGAAAAGGTAAAGCAGACCCTAGTTCTTTTAAAGAGGCGGTCTTTACGGCGCTTCATATTTTTAAGAACAGAAAAGAGTATAAGGAACTTACGGAGAATCCTCTTCAAAAGCAGCGTATAAGGCGCTAACAGGAGGTTTTTGATGTAGTAGACCTAATTAATTTAAAGAATAGGTCCTTAAGATAAGCGAACTAATTGAATTCCAATTAAAAAAGGGTTGGAAGTTTATTAAATAATATTATCTTTGCACCCGCCTTTAATAGGGCGGTGTATAAAAATCAGTGTTGAAATGATGAAGCAAAAGGAGTTTAACATTCCTTTCTCTGGATTAGGACAAGGAAAACACGAATTTGAGTATACGATTAATAACCCGTTCTTTGAATCTTTTGGGTATAACGAATTCAATGCTGCTGACATTAAGTTGCATGTAGTTTTGAATAAGATGAGCACAATGCTCGAGTTAGAAATGAAAGCCCAGGGCACGGTTAATGTAAATTGCGACCTGACCAGCGAACCTTTTGATCAGCCTATTGAGGCAGATTTGGAATTAGTAGTCAAGTTTGGGGAAGAGTTTAATGATGAAGATGATGAGATTCTGATTATTCCTCATGGAGAACATCAGGTCAATATTGCGCAATACGTATACGAAATGTTAGTGTTGGCCGTACCACATAAAAGAATTCACCCCGGGGTATTAGACGGTACGTTGCAATCCGAAGCTTTAAAAAAGCTTGAAGAATTGCAGCCCAAGAAAGAGAAAAAAGAAAGTGATCCCAGATGGGACGAATTAAAGAAACTGTTAACGGATAAATAAGTTTTAAATGGCACATCCTAAGAGAAAAATATCAAGAACCAGAAGGGACAAAAGAAGAACCCATTATAAAGCAGTAGCACCAACTTTAGCTACTGACCCAACTACTGGTGAAATACACTTGTTCCACAGAGCCCACTGGCATGAAGGAAAATTGTATTATAAAGGTCAAATTTTGATCGACAAGACCGAAGAAGCCGAAGCATAAACGTATCCGGTTATCTTATAATGAATTCACGACTCCCGTAATTAATGACGGGAGTTTTTTATTTCTAGTCCTCAAATTTCAAAAACGCGTAGTTTTACCAGTTAAATTGATGAAAATTGATTATTTTTCACCAATTTTGAGGCATTTTTGAGGGTTTCGGATATCAAATCGACTTTAAGATGAGTAAAACAACGGCAGCAATAACAGCTGTAGGAGGGTATGTTCCAAAATTTGTGCTAACCAACAATATGTTGGAAGACATGGTTGACACTAATGATGAATGGATTATCTCTAGAACGGGAATTAAAGAAAGAAGGGTGTTAAAACCCGAGGAAGGACAAGGTACCTCTTACTTGGCCATCAAAGCTGCGGAAGACCTTATTCAAAAGAAAAATATTGATCCAAAGGAAATAGATCTAGTAATCATTGCTACGGCCACACCAGATAGTATGGTGGCTTCTACCGCTGCTTTTGTAGCATCGGAAATTGGAGCCGTAAATGCATTTGCTTACGATCTTTTAGCAGCGTGTTCCAGCTTTTTATTCGGCATGTCTACGGCTGCTAGTTATATAGAGTCTGGCAGGTACAAAAAAGTCTTGTTGATAGGCGCGGATAAAATGTCTTCTATAATAGATTATACAGATCGCACCACATGTATTATTTTTGGTGATGGTGCCGGTGCGGCATTGTTCGAACCAAATGAAGAGGGATTAGGCCTACAGGATGAATATCTAAGGGCAGATGGCACAGGAAGGCAATTTTTGGGGATGGATGCTGGAGGTTCCTTAATGCCGGCTACAGAAGAAACGGTTAAAAATCGAAAACACTTTATTTACCAAGAAGGTAGAACGGTTTTTAAATTTGCAGTTTCCAATATGGCGAATGTGGCAGAAACCATAATGAAGCGAAATAACCTAGAGCATACAGATGTTTCTTGGTTGGTTCCACACCAAGCAAATAAAAGAATCATAGATGCAACAGCCAATAGAATGGGTCTGGAAGATTCTAAAGTTCTAATGAATATAGAAAGATACGGCAACACCACATCAGCAACCTTACCGTTGTTGTTGGCCGACTTTGAAAGTCAAATGAAAAAAGGAGATAACCTTGTCTTTGCCGCTTTTGGCGGAGGGTTCACTTGGGGTTCCATTTACCTAAAATGGGCTTATTAATTAATTACCGATCACTTAAATAAACAACATTCCATGGATATTAAAGAAATTCAAAGCCTGATCAAGTTTGTAGCAAAATCAGGTGCCAGTGAAGTAAAGTTGGAAATGGAGGATTTGAAAATCACCATCAAAACCGGTACTTCGGATTCTGGAAACGAAACAACCTACGTGCAGCAGATCCCCATGCCGCAAGCGCAAATGATGCCTTCCCAACAAGCTCCGGTTCAAAATATTGAAGCGGCTTCAGGTGATGCGGCAAAAGCGGAAAACAAAGATGATGATTCCAAGTATATCACTATTAAATCGCCAATTATCGGTACTTTCTATAGAAAGCCATCACCAGATAAGAGCGCTTTTGTTGAGGTGGGTACTTCTATCGGAAAAGGAGATGTGCTTTGTGTTATTGAAGCCATGAAACTTTTTAACGATATTGAGTCTGAAGTTTCAGGTAAAATCGTTAAGATTTTAGTTGAGGATTCTTCTCCTGTAGAATTTGATCAGCCTTTATTTTTGGTAGATCCGTCATAAATATAAATTCTGAATCCCAAATGATATTTCCCTAGAGGGAATATATCGTTGGTACTTAGATTTTGGAATTTAAATTGTAAAAGTATGTTCAAAAAAATATTAATTGCAAATAGAGGTGAGATTGCGCTTCGTGTTATACGAACCTGTAAGGAAATGGGTATCAAAACCGTTGCGGTCTATTCTAAAGCAGATGAAGAGAGTTTGCATGTTCGTTTTGCAGACGAAGCGGTATGTATTGGGCCGGCACCAAGTAGTGAGTCGTACCTAAAAATACCGAATATCATTGCTGCTGCAGAGATTACAAATGCAGATGCTATTCACCCTGGTTATGGCTTTCTTTCAGAGAACTCCAAGTTCTCTAAGATTTGTGCAGAGCATGATATTAAGTTTATTGGTGCTTCTGGTGAGCACATAGACCGGATGGGAGATAAGGCTTCGGCAAAGAAAACAATGAAAGAGGCCGGTGTTCCTACTGTTCCTGGTTCAGATGGTTTATTGAAAGATGTTGCCGATGCTATCAAAACAGCCAAGAAAATGGGTTATCCCGTTATGATCAAGGCAACCGCTGGAGGTGGTGGTAAAGGTATGCGCGCCGTTTGGAAAGAAGAGGAAATGGAAGATCTTTTTGAAAGTGCAGTTCAAGAAGCATCCGCTGCATTTGGCAATGGTGCTATGTATATGGAGAAGTTGATCGAAGAACCAAGGCATATAGAAATCCAGATTGTTGGTGATCAATATGGTAAGGCATGTCACCTTTCCGAAAGAGATTGTTCCGTTCAACGTAGGCATCAAAAACTTACAGAAGAAACACCATCTCCGTTCATGACTGATAAACTTAGGGATGAGATGGGGAAAGCTGCCGTGAAGGCTGCAGAATTTATAAAGTACGAAGGTGCAGGTACAATAGAATTTTTGGTTGATAAGCACCGGAATTTCTATTTTATGGAAATGAATACCCGTATTCAAGTAGAACATCCTATTACAGAACAAGTAATTGATTACGATTTAATTCGTGAGCAAATTTTAGTGGCAGGCGGTGTTCCTATTTCAGGTAAAAACTATTTGCCTAAATTACATTCTATTGAATGTAGAATCAATGCAGAAGATCCTTATAACAATTTTAGGCCTTCTCCAGGTAAGATTACTACGCTACATATACCAGGTGGTCACGGTGTTCGTATGGATACACATGTTTACAGCGGCTATAGCATACCACCTAATTATGATTCTATGATCGCTAAGTTGATAACCACAGCACAAACACGTGAGGAGGCTATTAATAAAATGAAAAGAGCATTAGATGAATTCGTAATAGAAGGTATTAAAACTACCATTCCTTTTCATAGACAATTAATGGATCATCCAGATTATTTGGCTGGTAACTATACCACCAAATTTATGGAAGATTTTGAAATGGATCCTCAGCCAGCGGATTAAGAACAAAGCCCCAATATATATTGGGGCTTTTTCATTAAAGAAAATGAACTTAAGCTATTGGGAATATAAGACATGGTTGTCCAACATAGATTATACTATCGTTGGTAGCGGCATCGTAGGACTTAATTGTGCATTGCGGTTGCGAGAACGTTTCCCAAAAGCAAAAATTCTAATTCTGGAAAAAGGCTTTTTGCCGCAAGGAGCTAGCACCAAGAATGCGGGATTTGCATGTTTTGGTAGTATTTCAGAAGTTTTGGCGGACTTAAATCAACACTCTGAGTTGGAAGTAATAGAGTTGGTTAAAAAACGCTGGGACGGCATAAAAATGCTTCGTGCTAATTTAGGTGACCAAGCTATAGATTTTCAGATACATGGCGGACATGAATTGTTTCTAGATTCCGGGGGAGAATTATATGATACCTGTAAAAATCGACTTCCTGAAATCAACAAACTCTTACAACCCGTTTATGGTAAAGATGCATTCCATTTAGGGCCCAATACTTTTGGTTTTAGTAAAGTGAAAGAAAAGTACATTACCAATATTTTTGAAGGACAGCTAGATACTGGAAAAATGATGAACTCTTTATTACAATTAGTTCAGAAAACAAGTATTACCGTTTTTAATTCGATTATAGTTGAAGATTATTCGGAAACTAAATCAGGAGTGGTTGTGAAAACCGATAAATTTGAATTTAAGACTAAAAATTTACTAATAGCTACAAATGGATTCGCCTCTAGTTTAATTAATGAAAAAGTTTCTCCAGCCAGAGCGCAAGTATTAATTACAAAGCCAATTCAAAACTTATCTATAGAGGGTACTTTTCATTTTGATGAAGGATATTATTATTTTAGGAATATAGGCAGTCGCATTTTATTCGGAGGAGGACGAAATTTAGATTTTAAAGGAGAGGAAACCAATGAACCGGGATGTTCCGAAAAAATTCAAAAACACTTGGAACTACTGCTTAAAGAAGTTGTTCTTCCTAAAACGCCCCATAACATAGACCACAGATGGAGCGGAATTATGGGGATGGGTAAACAGAAAAACCCGATCCTTAAAAAAATATCGGATCATGTTTACTGTGGAGTACGATTAGGGGGTATGGGAATTGCCATAGGAAGTGCCATAGGTAAAGATTTGGCAGATTTAGTTGAATAGACGTAAAACAGAAGAAAGATGCTTAATGTCATAAGCATTTTATTTTGCTGTGGTTGTTAAATGAGGTGTTTTGAAACTGGTAGTTTTCTTTTGGACTGTTGCTGATATCTTAAATGAAACAATTATGAAACCAGCAATCCTAGGCTTTTATAATCCTGCAAATATGGATAGGGTAGCGTATAAACGTTCTGTTCTACTAAAAGGTATTAGGCTTCTTATAGGTTATTATAAAACCACAGCCTTCTTTTTCCAAACATAGAGGGCCTTAAAAACGTATATTGCTTCATGTGGAGTATGAATAAAGGAGTTAATCTAGTCCTTAATTAATGAGAAGCTCCAGGTTCAAAATGTTTGATAGGCATTTGCGCTAAAAAAATAGAATGGAAAAAGAAAATTTACATAAGTTTTGTGGCACTTTCGTAAAGGAACGTTTAGCTAGAATTCATAAAAATATTGATGATATCCAGACTTCATTGACTGCGGAAACTAAAAGTAGTGCAGGTGATAAGCATGAAACTGGGCGAGCTATGTTACAGCTGGAACGGGAGAAACTAGGGAAGCAATTGGCGGAGGCCGAAAAAATGAAACAAGTACTTTCAAAAGTGCCAAAAGATGGTTCAAATGCCTTTATAGGTCTTGGTAGTTGGGTGATTACCTCAAAAGCAGATTATTTCTTGGCTATCTCCGCAGGGGAATTCAAGAATAATGGCAAAAGTATTTATTGCATATCCGCAGCTACTCCAATCGCAAAATTACTTTTTGGAAAACAGGTGGGAGATACTGTAAGCTTCAACACTAAAGAAATTAAAATTGCTGAAATTAAATAGAAAAGGGATACTATCCCATACCTTTCATAGAAGCTAAAGTTGCTGACCAAACAATTACGGACGAAAGAAAAATACCGATGGTATTAGCCCAGAATGCTTTGGTTTTTTCGATCTTAAATAAATACGAAGCAATACTACCGGCATATACTCCCGTGCCAGGCATAGGAATCATCACAAAGAAGATAAGTCCCCAAAAACCGTAACGCTTTATTTTATCACCAGAGCCTGTTTTCGCTTTTCGAGCAACAAATATAGCCGACTTTTTATAAAAGCCCCATTTCAAGAAATAGCGATTAATTTTTTCCAAGAAAAAAATCATTAGAGGGAAAACCAAAACGTTAGCAGCAAAACATAGAACAAATACCAAATAGATATTAAGGCCATTAAGCAATCCATACGGAATGCCCACCTTGGCTTCTCCGAAAGGGGAAAGGCTCCATAAAATGGCAATAATAAAATCTATAATCACAACTTTTTTTTTGGAAGGGCTAAACTACTAATACACGGGAGTTTGAGCACCATCTTAACTCATAAATAAATCCAAAAATTATGCCGCTCAAAAGTAGACCGTTCATTTTAACACTATTTAACTTTTCGATGAACGGTACAATAATGACTATCTATCTGAGTTTTAGACTAACATACTTTTTTAATAACCAAAACCTTTTACCTATGAAATCTTTATTTGCTAAATTATTTTTGCTTGCTTTTGTATCAATGACAGCCTTTTCGTGTAGCGTAAAATCTGAATTAGAAGATATTGCTGACGAACTTGAAGAAGAAAACAACAATGACGCCCGAACGGAAGTTATTAAATTGGAAGATAACAAGTAAGTTCGTAATCTTATAATAAGTAAAGGGAGCCTAATAGACTCCCTTTTTTTGTTACTAATTTAGGTAAAACCGTAAATTACTGTACTAAAATAGTATTGTCTGTGGCAGTAGGATTCATAGGGCAGAAATATACATATTCCCCAGTCTCTAAAACCGTTGGTTTAGATGATTGTGTTTTACCAGTGGCAACAACTTCGGTCACATAGGCAGTCTGAATGTGGTTTTCTGGTTTACTAATGTCTTCTCCCTTTTTTACAAGAACAAAACCAACATCATGACCAACACCCTTATTTACAATATTAAAAACGTACGTTCCTGGAGAAACGGTTAATGATTTTTGGGTAAACTCACCTGGCGTTTGTTCTAATGCAATGGTTTTTACATCTTTTTCCATTTTGTCTTGGGCATTTGCGGAAAATGCTAGTGTAAATACTAATACTACGGCTGCTAATATACTTTTCATAATTTTTAGTTTTGGTCTTTCGTTTATTTTAAAAAGACGGATTATTAAAAAAGGGTGCTATTAAAATTGAATCAAAAACCCTGTGCAACTGTAGGTTGCACAGAATATTTCTTAAGCTTCTACAGTTTCCAATGGGGCTGCAACTGGAAAATCTACTGGAACATCAGTAGTCTTATGTATGTAGTTGGAGATTGTTTTGTCACCTACCAATACAATAGTATCTATAAGATTTTCTTTGGTCCATCCTGCATTTAAAAACTTTTCTATTATAGCATCGTCTGCTGCGCCACGATTTTCAGTTATATTTTTTGCAAAGCTGGCAAGTGCATCTAATTTTGCATCAAAAGAGGCTTTCCCTGCTCTAAGCTCAAGGATTTCCGAGTCACTAAAGCCGTTCATTTTACCAATAGCTGTATGTGCGGATAAACAGTAAGTACATTCATTTACTTGGCTAACGGCAAGATTTACTACTTCTTTTTGTTTGGCATTTAAAGATGTTTTTGCGCTGCTCAAAGCCATATAATTGGCTAAGGCGTTTTCAGAATAGGCATACGCTGCATAAAGGTTAGGTACAAAACCAACTGCTTTTTGTAAATTATCAAAAATGGCTTGATTGTTTGGGCTTACCTCTTCTCTTGTGGGTACATTAAATCTGCTCATAATTTCTGGGTATTTTGTCATTAACTGCTAGCGAATGTGTTTTGCCAAGGGCAATGACTATTAATATATTATTTCTTTAAAATTCGTTGTGAGGTCTTTCTGCATCACAATAAAAATCATGATGGTGTTTTTGCTCACAGTGGGTTTGCGTATCTGCAACTTTTAGTTGTCTCGTTGGGCGAGAAAAAATTTCTATTAGGTTAAAAAGGGATATATGTTTTAGTTTCATCTTGGGTTGTATTTTAATTACAATGCAAAGATGCGACTGAAGTAAGCTTGTTTGTTAGGCGCAATTGCCCGACCGCTTGTAGAAATTTCCCGTTACTATTGAATTATAGCTACTTCTCTATATTGAGAGGGTGAAATACCGGTCATTTTTTTGAAAAACCGACTAAAATGTGCCGGGTCGTTAAAGCCAAGGTCGTATGCAATTTCTTGATTTTGCTTATCGGTGAAGTTGATTAATCGCTTTGCTTCAAGTGCTAAACGATCTAAAATAATCTGTTGAGGAGATTTTTGATTGTAAATGGAGAAAAGGTTGGATAATGTCTTTGGACTTTTGAATAATAGCTCCGCATAGTCACTTACCTTTCTTTTGGTCTTATAGTGGGTGTCTACCAAAACATTGAATTTTCGTATAATCTCAACTTGTTCGTTATCCAGTTTTTTAACTATAAGTTGATCTTTTGCCAAGCGTGTACAAATGATAATCAATCGTTTTAATAGCATTTGGAGCATATCTCCTTGAATACCATCCGGAGTTGAGAATTCATCTTTAAATACCTCATAAAGGGTTTCAAACTTGCGTTTTTGTTCCACGGGAATGGATATGATGGGTAGGTCCTGTGTACCGAAAAATAAAATGCCATTACATGACACCTCGTGATCGTGGTCGTTTATACAATAAAACTCTCTGTTGAAACGAAATGCTGTTAATGGCAAAGAGGTCTTTTCGTACGAAACATGCTGCAAATAGGTGGTCGTAACCAACTGATCTGGCATTAATTCTATAGCCATGCCGTCTATAAATAGTTCAAGAGGTTGTTGGTTTCTATTCCATAACATATAAATGCTTCCTGAACTTACCGTAAATTGATTTTGGTACTTTTTAATATCATCGGTAAATCCTAAATGAGAGCCTAATTTTGCATCGTTGTACTCAAATTTCATATGTGATAGCTTAGATTATCTAATCGCTTTAGTCTAACTAAAACATGTAACCTTACCTAATTAGTTCTTAAGGTGTCAAAAGTTTAGTGTTAAAGAATATTAAGAATTTGTTAGACAAAAAGGCTTTTTGTACTATTGATTAGGAAAACGATTAATAGTAGTTAACTTAACTATAAATTCTATGAAGACCTACGATGAAGCAGCAGGACAGTTTTATAATAAAATAAACATAAGTCCGGTTCCCTTAATATCATGGGACATTCACAGTTCTAACTTTCTTGAGTTATGTGAAAGCGGTAAGGATATTTTTTATATGCGAAATATTGCTGAACGTAATAGATGGGCTTATCCAAAAATAGATAGTGAGCCATTAAAACACGGAGGAGTGGTTGTTATTACCAATCCGGAATTGACTATTGTGCATATTACCAGTAACGTTGCTTCAATGACCGGTTATAAACCAGAAGAAGTTATTGGCAATACCCCTAAAATATTTCAGGGTAAAGAAACGGATCAAAAAACGTTGGCGGAAATAAAAACGGCCATACAAAGAAATACTTCTTTTGAGGCCGTTGTTCTAAACTATAAAAAGGACGGAAGCACTTATAACTGTGAAATAAAGGCGGAACCTATATTCAACAATCGCGGACAACTCGTCAACTATATTGCGTATGAAAAAGAAGTAGCTTAAAATTACTACTTCTTTTATACATTATCTATAATTATACATTTTCAATTTCTGTAACACGTAATGTGTTCACCATACCCTTTTCTTTCATTGGCATGGCCGCTAAACTAATAAGCATATCACCTGTTTCCAAAAGCCCTTTATCACAAGCCATTTTATTAACATCTTCTATAGTTTCATCAGTAGAAACATCTTTATTGTAATAAAAAGCACGTACACCCCATAAAAGGTTCAATTGTGTAAGGATACGTTGGTTAGAAGTAAAAACTAGAATATGCGCACTTGGTCTCCATGCAGAAATCTGAAATGCAGTATAGCCGCTATTGGTCAATGTGGAAATCGCTTTTGCCTTAATCTCATTTGCCATAATAGCTGCATGATAACAAATAGATTTGGTTATATATCTTTTTGTACGAATATGTGGCGGGTCGTGAGGTACTTGAATTAAGTCAGAATTCTCTACGCTTTTTAGGATGCTGGTCATTTTTTCAATAACCTGGACCGGATAGTTACCAACAGATGTCTCACCGGATAACATAACAGCATCGGCACCATCCATAACGGAGTTGGCAACATCATTAACTTCAGCACGTGTTGGTGTAAGGCTGGTAATCATCGTTTCCATCATTTGAGTTGCGATAATTACAGGAATACGAGCTTTTTTAGCTCTTAGAACCAATTGCTTTTGAATTAATGGTACCTCTTGTGCAGGAACTTCAACACCTAAATCACCACGAGCAACCATAAGTCCGTCACAATAAGCAACGATCTTATCTATATTTTCAACAGCTTCAGGCTTTTCGATTTTCGCGATAATCGGAATTTTATCTTCTGCATGTTCTTTTATAATGGCTTGAAGATCAATAAGATCTTGACTAAAGCGAACAAAGGAAAGAGCGATCCAGTCTACTTTTAAGGAAATTGCGAAAATGGCATCTTTTACATCTTTTTCTGTCAAGGCAGGTAAAGAAATGTTTGTGTTTGGAAGGTTAACACCTTTTTTAGAACGTAACGGCCCACCTTGGATAACCTTGGTTTTTACTTCGGTTTTTCCATTTGTGGCAACTACTTCGAACATTAATTTACCATCATCAAGCAAGATGCGCTCACCAGGCTTTACATCTTGAGGAAATGCTGCGTAATTCATATAAACGCGCTCGGCAGTACCTTCAAAAGGTTCACCGGTCACAAAGGTAATTTCATCATCAGGAGCAACTACAACTTCACTAGCCATAACACCCACCCTTAATTTAGGACCCTGCAGATCTGCAAGAATAGAGGTATTCCGACCTGTTTCTTTATTGAGCTCTCGAATCATTTTTACACGTTCGGTAACGTCATCATAATCAGCATGGGAAAAGTTGATGCGAAAGACATCCACACCAGCTTCCATCATGTCTTTCAGCACTTCTTTTTTGCTTGTTGCCGGCCCTAGGGTGGCTACAATCTTTGTCTTTTTATTACTTGGCATTGATCAAAAAATTAAATTGTTCTTAGATTTGAGTTTGTCGGTTTCTATGGCGTAAGCCGTTATAATTTTGGGTATTCTTTGCAGTGTTTTCACAAGGTTATCCATGTTGATGAACTCATCTTGTTCTATTTTTAAAAAATAGTCCACCTCCCGGTGTTCGGGCACCATGTGAAATGTTGTGAACGAAGGTTCATCCTTAAACAAACCTTTTGTACTCACAGTATCCTCCACTAAACCATTATTGGTAAACAAGGTCCAGTACCTATCGTTAATATCATCTTTCCATTCAAAAATTGGAACCGTAATATGACCGTTAAGATCAAGGTCTTCAATAGACCTTTTAAAGCTCGATTTTAAATGTAGATTAAGGGCATAGGCTATGGCGTAATCTTCAAGGCTACTATGCAATGCAACTAAATCGAATGAGTCTTCGTAAAAGTCGTTCGTAATTTTATGTACTGCTACCATAGGGGCACAAAACGGTAAAGATAATATTAATACCGCACAACGCCTAGATTAGACAAGGCTAAAACTATTTTTGAACAAACTATAACATTTTGGTTACATAAAATTACAATTTAGGACTTATCCATCTTGTCCTGTAATGCATAATATGCCCTTTTTGAAGCACGTTCCTCTGCCTTTTTCTTGGAGGTCGCCCTAGCTTTAGCTACAACTTGGTCTCCAATGCTGAGTTTTACCGCAAAATGTTTTAGCGAATCATTACCTGTGTCATCGTAAACGTCATAGTCAAACGTTTTTTTCTGTTTCTGACACCATTCGATTACAAGGCTTTTGTAGCTTATTACTTTACCTTCTAATTGCTCTATATCTACGTAAGGCTCTACAACTTTCTGGCTAATGAACTTTTCGCAATATTTATAGCCTCGATCTAAATAGATGGCTCCTACCAAAGCTTCAAAAACGTTGCCGTGTATATTTTCGCCGAAGTGAGATTTTGGAATTCTACTTTTAACATAGTCAATAAGGCCTAAATCCTTACCCAATTCATTTAGGTGTTTTCTACTAACGATTTTTGATCGCATTTTCGTAAGATACCCTTCATCCCCTTCAGGAACTTGATCGTATAAATGTTTAGAAATTATAGTCCCTAACATGGAGTCTCCCAAAAACTCAAGGCGCTCATAGTTAAGAGGGTTGCCGTCATCATCCTTTTCGTTTGCGGATCGATGTACGAAGGCTTTTTTATAAATAGAAAGATTTCTGGGTTTGAAACCCAAAATAGAAGTGATTCCTCCAAAAAAATCCCCATCCTCCTTAGGACGGGAATTGAATATATTGGAAGGAAATCCCATACGGTCTTACTCGCTAAATTTTTTGAAAATTACGCAGGCATTGTGACCACCAAACCCAAAGGTGTTACTAAGCGCAACTTTTACGTCACGTTCTTGTGCTTTGTTTAGGGTAAGGTTTAGTTTAGGATCTATATTTTCATCTACGGTAGTATGGTTAATAGTTGGTGGAACCAGACTATGTTGCATAGCCAAAATGGATGCGATAGCTTCAATTGCTCCGGCAGCACCCAATAGGTGACCGGTCATCGATTTTGTAGAGTTAATATTAATGTTCTGGGCATGTTCACCAAAGACTTCACTAATAGCCTTCAATTCTGCCACGTCTCCAAGGGGGGTAGAAGTACCATGTGTATTTATGGCATCTACGTCTTCCGGTTTTAGTCCGGCATCCCTTAAACAGTTTTTCATTACTTGTACCACTCCTATTCCATCAGGATGTGGAGCAGTCATATGATAAGCATCGCTCGAAAGTCCGCCACCGGCAACCTCGGCATATATTTTTGCGCCACGCGCTTTGGCGTGTTCGTATTCTTCTAAAATAAGAGCACCAGCTCCTTCGCCCAAAACAAATCCGTCTCGGGTTGCATCAAATGGTCTGGAAGCCGTTTCTGGGCTATCGTTTCTAGTAGATAATGCATGCATAGCGCCAAAACCACCCATGCCGGCAATCGTTACAGCTGCCTCACTACCTCCCGTAACCACAACATCACAATGGCCTAAACGAATATAATTTAAGGCGTCGATCATGGCATTGGCAGAAGAGGCACATGCAGAAACCGTAGTATAGTTAGGCCCCATAAAACCATGTTTAATAGAGATATGCCCAGGAGCAATATCCGCTATCATTTTAGGTATAAAAAAAGGATTGAATCGTGGAGTACCATCGCCTTCGGCAAAATTCATTACTTCGTTTTGGAAAGTTTCCAGACCGCCTATGCCGGCACCCCAAATAACCCCAACGCGAAACTTGTCTACTACATCTAGGTTGAGACCAGAATCAATGATAGCTTCGTCTGAAGAGACCAAGGCGTATTGCGCGAACTTGTCTAATTTTCTAGCCTCCTTGCGATCAAAATGCTCTAGAGGGTCGAAATTTTTAAGCTCGCAGGCAAATTTCACCTTAAATTTTTCGGTATCGTAATAGGTAACGGGAGCAGAACCGCTCTTTCCGTTTTTAAGACCTTCCCAATACTCTTTTATATTGTTACCTATGGGTGTCAACGCACCCAACCCGGTAACTACAACTCGCTTTAATTGCATTGAACCTAATTTTTGGTTTACTTAGTAAGTCAAGCGTAAATTAAAAAAATTATCCATGCGATAATAGTTACCACATGGATAATTTTGAATCTCGTTCAAGAAATCATAAAGATTACTTCGCTTCTTCTATATAGCTAATGGCTTGGCCAACTGTTGCGATGTTCTCAGCTTGATCGTCTGGAATCTGAATATCAAATTCTTTTTCGAATTCCATGATCAACTCCACTGTATCCAATGAATCTGCCCCTAGGTCGTTAGTAAAGCTAGCTTCCGTTACTACTTCGTTTTCATCCACACCTAATTTATCAACGATGATAGCTTTTACTCTTGATGCAATGTCTGACATAATAATATTGTTTTTAAAAAATTAAATTGGTTGCAAAAATAAAAAACTTTGGACTAAATCCACTATTTGTCGTTAAAATGTCTTGTAATTTATAAAATTTCAGGATAAGAGCGGTATTTTTGACGTAAATATTTCGCTATCAGTAACGTTAAATGCTACATGAAAAATATAGTATTATTTGCTTCCGGTTCTGGGTCTAATGTAGAAAACATTGTTCATTACTTTCAAGAAAATTCCGAGGTAAACATTTGTGCCGTTCTAACGAATAAAACGCAAGCAAAAGTTTTAGATAGGTGCAATAAACTGAAAATTAACGGTTTATATTTCAATAGAAATGCTTTTTATGAGAGTGATTGTGTCTTGGAAATTTTAAAAACCTTTAAGCCGGATTTAATTGTCTTGGCCGGTTTCTTGTGGAAAATACCTGAGAATTTAATTGCGAATTTTCCTGATAAAATTGTAAATATTCATCCGGCACTGTTGCCAAAATTTGGCGGCAAGGGTATGTACGGTAAATATGTTCATGAGGCGGTAAAAGCCAATAATGAGACTGAAACCGGTATAACAATACACTATGTGAACGAGAATTATGACGAAGGTGCTGTCATTCGCCAGGTAAAAACATCTGTTTCTTTAGATGACACTCCGGATTCTATTGCAAAGAAAATACATGAGCTTGAATATGAATATTTTCCAAAGGTCATTGCTCAATTATTAGAGGTGGAATAATGGCGAAAAAAGCAAAATTTTATACCGTTTGGAAAGGTAAGAAACCCGGAATTTATGATTCCTGGTCAGATTGTAAAGCGGCTATTACTGGTTACAAGGGGGCTCAGTATAAATCTTTCGAAACTTTTGATCAGGCAAAAAAAGCCTTTAATGGTAATTACGACGATTTTAAGGGTAAGAAAAAAGGAAAGCCGGTATTAACGGCTGAACAAATACAAAGGTTTGGCACACCAAATTACCATTCTATATCGGTAGATGCAGCTTCTAGTGGGAATCCGGGAATTATGGAATACCAAGGTGTGGATACAAAAACAGGTAAAAAACTTTTTAGACAAGGGCCATTTGCTCAAGGGACAAATAATATAGGAGAGTTTTTGGCAATAGTTCATGGCCTAGCTTTTTTGAAGAATAACAAAAGTGATAGAATAATTTATACAGATTCGCGTACGGCAATGAGTTGGGTGCGTAAGAAAACCTGTAATACCAAACTACAGGAGACCGCAAAGAACAAAGAAGTTTTTAATTTGATTAGAAGGGCTTTAGAGTGGTTGAAGAATAATTCTTACAGCACTCCAATTGTTAAATGGGAGACTAAGGTGTGGGGGGAGATTCCCGCAGATTTTGGCAGAAAGTAGTGTTATACGGGCTCAACACGCTGGCCGTACTTAGGTTTCATCGTATTTTTCTTTTCGGATCACGTATAGCTTTTTAGAAAACTGTTATTAGAAGAGTTTTAAAAATTGAAAAGGTAATAATAGAAGGCTTTTTTTGTAAGGGTATATTTGCATGTAATAGCATTACAAAAGCGTATATTTGCAGCTTAAACTTAAAATTGCATGGGCAAACTTCTAATCGTAGGCACTGTTGCCTTTGACGAAATTGAAACTCCTTTCGGTAAAACCGATAAGATTTTGGGTGGCGCGGCAACCTTTATCGGTTTAGCAGCCTCTCAGTATAACGTGGAATCAAGTATTGTCTCCGTCGTAGGGGATGATTTTCCACAGTCATATATAAACGTCTTAGAGGATAAGAATATTGATCTAAGTTCTTTGGAAATCGTAAAAGGAGGAAAAACCTTTTATTGGAAAGGAAAGTATCACAACGACCTTAATTCAAGAGATACTTTAGTAACAGAACTTAATACACTTGCAGATTTTAACCCTATTGTTTCTGAGGGCTTTAAAGATGCGGATGTGGTTATGTTGGGAAATTTGCACCCTAGTACCCAAATGAGTGTAATTAGCCAAATGAATAAAAAGCCCAAGTTAATAGTATTAGATACTATGAACTTTTGGATGGATAATGCATTACCGGAATTAATGGAGGTTATACAGCATATTGATGTCCTTACCATAAACGATGAAGAAGCTAGACAGTTAACCAATGAATATTCTTTGGTGAAGGCGGCGAAAGCTATTCAAGAAATGGGGCCAAAATATTTGGTGATAAAGAAAGGGGAGCACGGTGCACTTTTATTTCATGACGAACAAATTTTCTTTGCTCCCGCATTACCTTTAGAAGAGGTGTTTGACCCAACCGGTGCAGGAGATACATTTGCCGGAGGTTTCACCGGATATTTAGCGGCAACAGAAGATATTTCCTTTAACAATATGAAGAATGCCGTTATACATGGATCCAATCTAGCATCCTTCTCTGTGGAGCGATTCGGAACCGAAAGGATGGAGAATTTACAGAAGTCGGAAGTTACTAAGAGGTTGCATCAATTTAAGGCCTTGACCCAATTTGACATAGAATTAAAATAATGACACGCCCCTATTTCAGGGGCTTTTTTAATACGTAGATTTACAATGAGTGACGCGATCAAACATGAGTGTGGTATTTCGGTAATACGGTTGCTTAAACCGTTAGAGTATTATAAGGAGAAATACGGTACGGCCTTTTATGGTGTTAATAAAATGTACCTAATGATGGAAAAGCAGCACAATCGTGGTCAAGATGGTGCGGGCTTTGCAAGTATAAAACTAGATGTTGCTCCTGGTGAGCGGTATATGAGTAGAGTGCGATCAATTGCACAACAACCTATACAGGATATATTTGCTCAAATCAACGATCGTATCAATACAACACTGCAAGAGCATCCGGAGTATGCAGATGATGTTGCAGCGCAGAAAAAGAATATACCTTATATAGGTGAAGTACTTTTGGGTCACGTGCGTTATGGTACTTTTGGTAAAAACAGTATTGAGAGTGTTCACCCGTTCTTAAGACAGAACAATTGGATGCACCGTAATATAATTGTTGCGGGTAACTTTAACATGACCAACGTTCATGAGCTATTTGATAATTTGATTCAAATAGGACAGCATCCCAAGGAAATGGCGGATACCGTAACGGTTATGGAGAAAATCGGTCATTTTTTAGATGACGCCGTTGCTAAATTATATAAGCAAATTAAGAAAGAAGGGTATTCGAAGCAGGAGGCCTCACCTATTATTGCTGATCGTTTAAAAGTACATAAAATTTTAAGGAGAGCTGCTAAAAACTGGGATGGTGGTTATGCTATGGCCGGCCTTTTAGGGCACGGTGACGCTTTTGTGCTTAGAGATCCTGCGGGAATTAGACCAACGTATTATTATCAAGATGATGAAGTTGTAGTAGTTGCTTCTGAAAGACCAGCCATACAAACGGTATTTAATGTGCCTTATGAAGAAGTAAAAGAATTAGATCCAGGTAACGCTATCATTATTAAAAAAGATGGAACTTCTTCTATAAATCAGATTTTGGAACCAAAGGAGCGCAAAGCGTGTTCTTTTGAACGCATTTATTTTTCAAGGGGCAGCGATAAGGAAATCTACCAAGAGAGAAAAATGTTGGGAAGACTTCTATTTCCTCAGATTTTGGAGTCTATAGACCATGATATAAAGAATACCGTATTTTCTTATATACCCAACACGGCAGAAACTTCTTTCTTTGGAATGGTTAGGGAAGCGCAGAATTACTTGAACAAAAGAAAAGAAGAGCAAATTCTTTCAATTGGATCAGAGATTACAAGTGATGAACTGCACGAAATTCTGGAGGTTCGTCCGCGAATAGAAAAAGTAGCCATTAAAGATGCTAAGCTACGGACCTTTATTACTCAGGATAGTAGCAGAGATGATCTTGTGGCCCACGTTTACGATATTTCTTATGGGTCTGTAAAAAAAGGAGATAACCTAGTAATTATAGATGATAGTATTGTTAGAGGAACAACTTTAAAGAAAAGTATTCTTAGGATTTTAGACCGTTTGTCTCCTAAAAAGATAATTGTTGTATCGTCCGCTCCGCAGATTAGATATCCCGATTGTTATGGTATTGATATGGCCAAGTTGGAAGATTTTATCGCTTTTAAAGCGGCTTTGGCTTTGCATGAAGATCGCTTAACAATGAATATTGTAGATGATATTTATGATAAATGTCTGGCTCAAGTAAGCAGTAAGGATACGGACGTAATAAATTACGTAAGAGAATTCTATGCTCCGTTTACGGCAGAGGAGATATCTGTTAAAATAGGGGAGTTGCTTAGTCCGGAAGGGATAAGAGCAGAAGTAGAGATTATCTATCAAAGCATAGAGGCACTTCATGAGGCGTGTCCAAAGAATTTAGGAGATTGGTATTTTACCGGAAACTATCCTACTCCGGGTGGTAACCGCGTAGTAAACAAGGCCTTCATTAATTTTTATGAAGGTAAGAACGAACGTGCGTATTAATTGACCTTATCGATGAAATGCATAAATGATGTATTTCATCGATAATATTGGCTACTTGGCGTTTTTTTAACCACTTGGACGGAGGTCAGATTAAATTTGAACTTGCCATAGCATAAGTAGGTTAAGTTCATGGTAAGATTTGGGGCAAAAAGGTGGAGTTTACTCCACCTTTTTATTTTCTACTACATTTCAAATCTGTTTATTCTTGTAATCTCAAAAAATTTCCGTTTTATATCATTTATAGTTTATGTGGCCGTCTGGGTCATTCAACTTTTGTAGAAGAGCCCTTTAACCGATTTTTATACAGTTGGGCAAAGATGTTTTTACAAAGAGTAATGCTACTGTATCTTTGGAGAACCATAGCATAAGTAGGTTAAGTTCATGGTAAGATTTGGGGAAAAAGGCGGAGTTTAACTCCGCCTTTTTATTTTCTATATTCCCAGCAATGGATTTCTTCAGAGTACGGGTTTTCGATTTTTTTCAAACATTTATTTATTGGGTAATTAAGAAATGTATTCTACATAAAATTGTATTTCAACTAGAGTTTTGTTCGTTCATCCAAAAGCTTTTTTTTAAGCCTCATGTAGCAGTACTTTTGGAGGACCATAGCATAAGTAGGTTAAGTTCATGGTAAGATTTGGGGAAAAAAGGTGGAGCTATGCTCCGCCTTTTTTATTGCCAAAATCCTCGTAAACACGCGGCCTGAAGGCACATTCGGCCTTTTTTATCAACAATTCAGTTGAAAAAAAACCCAGAATATTTCTTTTTTATTCCCCACAATACCAGTATTTTAGTATCGCCATAGCATAAGTAGGTTAAGTTTATGGTAAGATTTGGGACGAAAAGGGTGGAGACTTCTCCGCCCTTTTCTATTTTTAAAACACACAAAAAACCCATCCTGAAGCAAATCAGGATGGGTTTTTTTTAATTCTTCTTTTTTGGAAGAAACTATGTTTTACTATTACTTATTAGCAGCATATAATTCAGCTACTTTATCCCAATTAATCACATTAAAAAAAGCATTGATGTAATCTGGTCTTTTGTTCTGGTAGTTTAGGTAATAAGCATGCTCCCAAACATCAAGGCCCAAAATAGGGAAACCACTACAACCTGCTTCTGGCATTAGTGGATTGTCTTGGTTAGGAGTAGAGCAAATTTCTAACTTACCGCCTTTGTTGACACAAAGCCATGCCCATCCAGAACCAAAACGAGTACCTGCAGCACTGCTAAATTTTTCCTTAAAGCCTTCAAAAGACCCAAAGGCGCTGTCTATAGCAGCAGCAAGTTCGCCAGTAGGATTACCTCCTCCATTTGGAGACATAACCTTCCAGAAAAGAGAGTGGTTGTAAAATCCGCCTCCATTGTTTCTAACAGCAGCATTAGACATATCTAAATTCTCCAATATATCTTCAATAGATTTACCTTCTAATGGAGTACCTTCAATAGCACCGTTCAATTTAGTGGTATAACCATTATGGTGTTTTGTATGGTGAATTTCCATAGTTCTTGCATCAATATGTGGTTCCAATGCATCATATGCATAAGGTAATTTTGGTAGTTCAAAAGCCATTTTATGTATGTTTTTAGATTAAAATTTAGTGAAACCAAATTTACATTTTTTAACATACAAATTCACTATATAATTTGTTAAGAACCTCTTTAGAATTAGTATTTTGCGTAAAAAAGCACTTGCAAGACAGCACTTTTAAAATATATAATGCTTCCGCGGGCTCTGGAAAGACGCATACACTTACAAAAGAATACCTTAAAATAGTTCTTTCGTCAAGCAATCGTTTCAGTAAAATTCTTGCTATTACATTTACCAATAAGGCGGTAAATGAAATGAAACACCGAATTTTGGATAGCCTTTTCAAATTCAGCCAGGTTAATAGTGAAGTTGAAGCGCCTCCACTTTTTTTAGACCTAATGAAACAATTAGGTGTAGATTCTAACACTTTACGAAAACGTTCTAAGCAGACTCTAAAGGAGATTCTACACAATTACGCTTTTTTTGACATTTCTACTATTGATAAGTTTACGCATAGGCTTATACGAACATTTGCAAAAGATTTAAAACTACCCCAAAATTTTGAAGTGGTTTTGGATACTGATTTGTTGCTAGATGAAGCTGTTGCCAAATTAGTGCATAAAGCGGGTACGGATAAACAACTTACCCAAGTTTTGCTGGAATTTGCCCTAGAGAAAATAGACGATGATAAAAGTTGGGACATAGCTTATGACCTAGGGAATATAGGCAAGTTGCTTTTTAGGGAAAATCATGTGGAACATCTGCAAAATCTTAAGGATAAAAATATTGGTGATTTTGTAGAGCTGAAGAAAACCTTGCGTTCCAGAATAAAAGCTATTCAAGAAAGTATTGTAGGTTTTGCAACCCTTGGGCTGCAGTTAATTGAGCAAAATGGATTGGAGTTCAAAGATTTTAGGGCCGGCTATTTTCCTAAGTTTATGGATAAAATTGCGTCGGGAGATTTGGGAATGGATTTCAAGGCCGGATGGAAGCAAAATTTTGATGATCCTACTGAACTTTACAATAAGTCTACCCCAGATGCTACAAAAGCTACCATAGATGACCTACATCCGCAATTCTCTGAAATCTTCTTTAAGATAAAGCACACTTTTTATGAACTTGCCTTCTTGAAAAATGCGTATGCTAATTTAGTGCCGTTAACGGTTCTTAATGCAATTCAAAAAGAGGTCAAAAATCTACAGAACGAAAGAGATCAACTTTCAATTGCAGAGTTTAATACCATTATTTCCAAAGAAATAAAAAATCAGCCAGCACCTTTTATATATGAGCGTTTAGGAGAAAAGTATCGTCATTATTTTGTTGATGAATTTCAAGACACGTCAACTTTACAGTGGAACAACCTAATACCGCTAATTGGGCATGCTTTGGAGGGTGAGGATCTTCAAGGTAATACAGGCTCTTTGTTCTTGGTAGGTGATGCCAAACAGGCAATTTACCGGTGGCGTGGTGGTCGTGCAGAGCAATTTTTAGATTTGGTAAACGAGACTACTAGTCCATTTGCAATACCGGCCCAAACCGAATCTTTGCCTACCAACTGGCGTAGTTATGATGAGGTAATTAAGTTCAACAATGACTTTTTTACTGCTACCAGTCCTTTTTTAAACAATGCCATGTATAATGCTATGTTCGTTGAAGGTAACCAACAAGGATATAATTCTAAACAGGGAGGCACCGTTCAACTTAATTTCATTGAAAAGGATGAAGACAAAACCAAGGATGAGCAATATTGCGAAGAGGTTTTAGCTACTATTGGCGTAGTGATAGAAAAAAAATATGGCTATGAGGATATCTGTATTTTGGTAAGAGGTAACCGCCAAGGTGTGTTATTGGCAGATTTTTTAACACAGCAGGAGATACCAACTATTTCATCTGAAAGCTTACTTTTGAATAGTAGTGATAAAGTTCGCTTTTTGGGTAACCTTGTCGCATATTTAGGGAACCCCAGTAATTTAGAGATAGCCTATGAACTGCTTGCCTTTCTCTCAAAAAACGGAAAGAACAAACATCGATATATTTATGAGAATCTACATAATGTAGAGGCATTATTATTAAAAGCTTACAATCTAGATATTAGGGAATTAAAACAACTATCGGTTTATGATGGTTTAGAGCGTGCCATACGGCAATGCAACCTCGTTCAAGGCTCGGATGCCTATATCACTTTTTTTATGGATTTTGTTCTTGAAACTGAGCAAAAAGAAGGGACAGGAGTACAGGCGTTTTTGAATTTGTGGGATAAGAAGAAAGAGAAATTGAGTATTTCCGCCCCGGATAATATAGATGCGGTAAGGATAATGACTGTTCATAAATCTAAAGGTCTGGAATTCCCCATTGTTATATTCCCATTCGCCAATGAGCATATTTATAAGCGGATGGATAAAAAGATATGGCTTCCAATTAATGCCGATGCTTTTGATGGGTTTGAAGAGATTCTGGTCACCGAGAAAAAGGAAGTAGAGAACTACGGCGAAGAAGCAGCTCGGATTTATTCCGAAGAAGAGCATAAAATGGAACTTGATGCCCTTAACCTGTTATATGTTGCATTGACAAGGGCAGAGAAAGCGCTGTATATCATTACGGAAAAGGACTTGGCGAAAGGGGAACATAAAACGGATTATTATTCCGGACTGTTCATTGAATATCTAAAGGGAAAAAATCTATGGTCCGATGAAGAGTTGGTTTATAGTTTTGGTGATTTGGAAAATGCTCCTGTTGTTCATCAGATTAAAGAACAACAAAAAATAGACTACAGTTTTACTCATAAAGATAGGTCTAGTTTTAAAATATTGACAAGATCTGGAATGCTCTGGAATACGGAAAGGGAGACCGCACTTTTAAAAGGTAACCTTATACATTATATATTAGGTTTCATAGAAACGGAAGAGGATGTAGAGCCTGCTTTACAAACTGCAATACAGCAAGGAGAAATAGAAAATCAAGAAATAGAAGAGATTAGGAGCAAATTGCTACGCGTGGTAAGACACCCGGATTTGAATGTTTATTATAAGGAAGGAAGTAGGGTAAAGAATGAAAAGGACATTATTACCGCAGAAGGCAAGATATTAAGACCGGATAGAATAGTGCTTAATCAAATGAAAGCAACGCTTATAGATTATAAAACAGGTAAAACAAATCCTAAATATAAAGAGCAACTCTATTCCTATGCTGATGCTCTCAATGAGATGGGGTACGTTGTAGAGAATAAGATCATAGTTTATATTAACGAAGAAGTAACACCAGAATTCATATAATAATATGTACGGAAAAATAAAAGAACACCTAGGAAAAGAACTTACAAGTATAAAAGAAGATGGTCTTTATAAAAGTGAAAGAATAATTACTACACCACAAGGTGCAGTCATAAAGATTTCAACAGGAGAAGAGGTTATCAACTTTTGTGCAAACAACTATTTGGGGCTTTCGTCTCATCCCGAAGTAATTCAAGCAGCAAAAGATACATTAGACAGTCATGGTTTTGGAATGTCATCTGTCCGGTTTATTTGTGGAACGCAGGATATCCATAAAGAGTTGGAAAAAAAGATAGCTGATTTCTATGGTACTGAGGATACTATATTATATGCTGCCGCTTTTGATGCCAATGGTGGCGTTTTTGAACCTTTGCTATCTGCTGAGGATGCAATTATATCAGATTCGTTAAACCATGCTTCTATTATAGATGGTGTTAGATTGTGTAAGGCAAAAAGATATCGGTATGCAAATAGTGATATGGAAGATCTTGAAAAGCAATTGATACAAGCCAATGACGATCAGGCCAGATTTAAAATAATAGTAACAGACGGGGTCTTCTCTATGGATGGCCTTGTGGCACCTTTGGATAAAATTTGCGATTTAGCAGATGAGTATGATGCAATGGTTATGATAGATGAATGTCATGCCACAGGTTTTATTGGTCCAACAGGAATAGGTACCCTAGAAGAAAAAGGAGTTATGGGCCGTATAGATATTATTACCGGTACATTGGGCAAAGCACTTGGTGGAGCTATGGGTGGTTATACAACAGGTAAAAAAGAAATCATTGAAATACTGCGCCAACGCTCAAGACCTTATTTGTTTTCCAACTCCTTGGCTCCGGCTATAGTGGGTGCGTCCATCAAAGTATTCGAGCTTTTGGAAAATGATACTTCCCTTCGGGATAAGGTACAGGAAAACGCTGCGTATTTTAAAGCGGGGATGAAGAAAGCAGGCTTTGATATTATTGATGGGGAATCAGCTATTGTGCCCGTAATGCTATATGACGCAAAATTGGCGCAAGAAATGGCTAGTCGTTTGTTAGAAAAAGGAATTTATGTAATAGGATTTTTCTTCCCAGTGGTTCCAAAAGGTAAGGCAAGAATACGAGTTCAGCTGTCTGCTGCCCATGATATCAAGCATTTAGACCGTGCAATAGAGGCTTTTATCGAGGTTGGAAAGGACTTAAAAATCGTTTAAGTGCATGATTTACGGCATTAAATGCGTTAAAAAAAATAAGAAATTGATTTTGTTAATAATATTTAACAACTTACATTTGCAGCTAATAAACACTTAAACTTAAAAATTAATACATGAAACATCTTAGCAAATTATTCGTTGTTGCTGTCCTTATTATAGGCATCAATAACATGCAAGCGCAAGACGAGAATAATCCGTGGCAAGTACAATTCGGAGTTAATGCCATAGATGTGTACCCGACTAGCGATGACAATTTCCCGACACAGACTAGTTCTTTCGGTAATGAGCTTTTCAACGCTACGGATCACTGGAACATTCTTCCTTCTATTTCCTATGTTGGTGTATCTAGATCTGTAGGTGACGGTATTTCCGTTGGTGTAAGAGGGTCTTTAAACAAAATCAGCAAATTAGGTGATATTGGTGTAGACGATCTTTCTCACTACGCTTTAGATGGTACAATTAAATATAACTTCCTTAAGGAAAAAGTTGTAGATCCATTCGTTGAAGTAGGTGGTGGTTACACTTGGGTTGATGAAATTGGTGCTGGTACTGTTAATGGTGGTGTTGGTGTAAACTTCTGGTTTACTGAAAACATTGGTCTTACTGTACAGACTACTTACAAGCACGCTTTTGAAGATTACGGTCGTAAGCACTGGCAACATTTAGCAGGTATCTCTGTTAAGTTTGGTGGTACTGATACAGACGGTGACGGTGTGTATGACAAAGATGATGCTTGTCCAGAAGTTGCTGGTCTTGAAGCTTTCAACGGTTGTCCTGATGCTGACGGTGACGGAATCGAAGACAGCAAAGATGCTTGTCCTAACGAAGCTGGTTCTAAAGAAATGAACGGTTGTCCTGATGCTGATGGCGATGGAGTTGCTGATAAAGATGATAAATGTCCTAACGAAGCTGGATTGGCTAACCTAGCAGGTTGTCCTGATGCTGACGGTGACGGAGTTGCTGATGGTGACGATGAGTGTCCTAACGAAGCAGGTCCTGCTGAGAACAAAGGTTGCCCATGGCCTGATACTGACGGTGACGGTGTATTGGACAAAGATGATAAATGTCCAGAAGTTGCAGGTACTGTAGCTAACGCTGGTTGTCCTGAAGTTACTGAAGAAGTTCAGAAGCAATTGAATGACTACGCTAGAACTATCTTGTTTGACACAGGTAAGTCTTCTATCAAAGCTGAGTCTACTTCTGTAATGGTTGACATCATCACTATCTTAAAAGAGTATCCTAATGCTAAATTTACAGTAGAAGGTCACACGGATAGCGTTGGTAGCCAGAAATTGAACCAAAGCCTTTCTGAGTCAAGAGCACTTTCTGTAAAAGAGTTCTTAGTAGAAAAAGGTATTGAAGAGTTCAGATTGTCTGCTATCGGTTACGGTGAAGACAAGCCAATCGCATCTAACAACACAAGAAGCGGTAGAAAAGAAAACAGAAGAGTTGAGATTAACTTGGTAAAGTAATTCTCTTCACTAAATAAGTATAAAAGCCCTGACATTTGTCAGGGCTTTTTTTATTTTTGACTATGCAGAGTTTTCTAGAAGAAGTAGTCAAAGAAGTTTGGGAAAAACATAGTACACACGAACATATTGTTTTTGTGCTTCCCAGTAAACGTGCAGGAACTTTTCTGAAAAATGCGATTGCCAAATCTGCCGAAAGTACCTTTTTTGCTCCTGAGATATACAGTATAGAAACTTTTATTGAGCAGATTTCGGGTCTTTCCTATGCTAGTAATACGCAGCAGCTTTTTATTCTATACAATACATATTTAAAGGAAAGCACTCAAGAGAAAGACAGCTTTTATAGTTTTTCTAATTGGGCACAAACCTTATTACAAGATTTTAATGAAATAGACAGGTATTTGGTAGATGCCAAGAAACTCTTTTCAAATCTTGCAGCTATACAAGAACTCACACATTGGTCACTTCAAAAAGAGAAGACCAAAATGATGGAGGATTACTTACGTTTTTGGAACAACTTAGAGTCTTTGTACAATAATTTTAATAATGCTTTGTTGGATGTTGGCTTAGGTCATCAAGGATTAGTGTATCGTAAAGCACATATGGAGCTAGGAGACTACCTTGGGAAGAATTCAAATAAGTTCTTTGTATTCATAGGTTTTAATGCTTTAAATACTGCGGAAACAAAAATCATCCAACATATCCTTGATTTTGCGGATTCCGATATTTATTGGGACATAGATTCGTACTTTCTCGATGACAATATTCATGATGCGGGTTTCTTTTTAAGGCAACATCTTAAATCATGGGCCTACTTAAAGGAGAATGCTCTTAAGGGAGTCAGCTCACATTATTTAGGAAATAAGAAAATCAACGTAGTAGGAGTTCCAAAAGATGTATCACAAGCTAAATACACAGCACATCTGTTGGAAAACATTCATGGTGAAAAAGCTTCGGATTTAAAAAGAACGGCTGTTGTTCTGGGAGATGAATCTCTATTGAATCCCATTTTAAATTCTATTCCTGAATGTATAGAAAGGGTCAACGTAACCATGGGTTACCCTTTAAACAAGATTCCATTGGCGAGTCTATTCGACCAATTTATAAACCTCTATATCAACAGAAATGAACAAGGCTGGTTTTATCAAAATATATTATCGTTTTTAGCACACCCTTATGTTCATATTCTTTTAGGTCATGACGATGAAAATAAAACTAAGGAATCTATAGAAGAGGTTATAAAGAACAAAAACTGGGTATATATCAATTCTGAGCATATAAAAGAAGTTGAAAAAAAGAACATGGTTGCCTGTACGCTTCTTTTTCATAAGGATACACCATCTCCCAAGGAAATCTTGGGACATTGCTTAAGGGTTATTTCAGCTCTTAAAGACAGGCTTCATGATACTAAAGATGCTTTGGCATTAGAATATCTTTATCGTTATTATAATCTTTTCAATCAATTGTCCGATTTGGTGGAGAAGTATGATTTTATAACGGACCTTAAATCGTTATTAGGCCTTTATCGCGAGCTATTATCCTCTGAAACACTAGATTTTCAAGGTGAACCATTAGAAGGACTTCAGGTAATGGGAATGTTAGAAAGCCGTAACCTAGATTTTGAAACGGTAATAATTACATCTGTTAATGAGGGTATTCTACCTTCTGGAAAATCCAACAATTCTTTTATTCCATTCGATTTAAAAATACAACTAGGCCTTCCTACCTTTAAGGAGAAAGATGCTGTTTATACCTACCACTTTTATAGATTGCTACAGCGAGCAAAGAATATTTACATTCTTTATAATACTGAGCCAGACGTGTTGGAGGGAGGTGAGCGTAGTAGGCTAATAAATCAATTGCTAACGGATGAGAACAGAAGTTCTATTATTACAGAGAACGTTGCATCGCCAACTATATCGCCAAAGCGGTATACATTAGAATCTATTGAGAAGGACGCTAGCTTGTTGGATTTGATAAAGAAGCATGCATTAAAAGGATTTTCACCTACGTCATTGAGCAACTATATTCGGAACCCGATTGATTTTTACAAAAGAAACCTATTAGGGATTGATAATGTTTTGGAAGTTGAAGAAACTATAGCGGCCAATACTTTTGGAACTATAGTTCATGATACGTTAGAAGACCTTTACACCCCTTTTGTGGGTAGCATTCTATCCGAAGAAAAATTGGTGAATGCAAAAAAGGAAGTAGCAGCATCAGTGCAAAAGCATTTTGCCAAAACGTATTTGGATGGTGATATCTCTAGAGGTAAAAACCTCATTGCCTTCAACGTAGTGCTGCGGTATATAGAGAATTTCATTAATTTGGAAATCGAAGATGTCAAAAAACATCAAATAAAAATTATTGGTCTGGAGGCAAATCTAAAAGTGTCTTTGGATATTCCTTCAGTAGATTTTCCTGTACATCTAAAAGGAAAACTAGACAGAATAGATGAAGTAGACGGTACGTTGCGGATATTAGATTATAAAACGGGAAGTGTAGAACGGAGCCAATTAGAGATTGTAGATGGTGTATCCATAACCTCGGATTATAAGTTTAGCAAAGCTTTTCAGTTGCTTTGTTATGCAACTATGTACGCATCAGAAAATCCGGATCTATTTATGGAAGCCGGTATTATATCCTTCAAAAAGTTAAGTTCTGGCGTACTAAAATTCGCTACAAAAGACAAGACAGGAAATGGCGCAAAAAAAGAAACAAAAATAGGGAAAGAAACCCTTTCCCTATTTTATACTGAACTTAGTGCATTGATTGCTGAAATCTGTGATATAAATATTCCATTTACCGAGAAGGAAGTATAACCCCTATACCAATATTGAGCTTATTTTTTATCCGGTCTCGTAGGTCTTACCTCAATTTTGCTAGGTAAGGTACGTGGGTTCATTTTTAATAAATCCAGAACAAGTTCACCAATATCTTCGGGCTGAATCTTCCAAGCATCTTTTTCGTCCGGTTCGTTACCAGCAAAATGCGTAGCAACAGAACCTGGCATAATGGTAGAGACCTTAATATCATACTTGCGTAAATCCAGCATTACCGCTTGGGTAAAACCTACTACGCCAAATTTGGTGGCATTATATCCCGCTCCCGAAGCAAAAAAGTTAGTGCCTGCCAAACTGGCCAAGGTTATGTAATACCCTTTTGATTTCTTAAGCGCTTCTACCGATGCCTTTAGGGTGTGGAAAACACCGTTTAGATTGGTGTCTATCATCTTGTGCCAAGCATCATCTTCTAGCTCGTCTATAGGAGCAAAATAGCCTACTCCCGCATTAGCCAAAACCACATCTAATTGCCCCCACTTATCTAAAATCTCTTGAACTGCTGCCTTTTCATCACCAAGTTTTGAAACATCCGATACCAAACCAAGAACATTGTTTTCCGAGCCTAGTTCTTTCGCAGCTTCCTTAACAGTAGAAAGCGTTCTTCCACTTACGGCCACTCTGGCCCCTGCCTCTAATAATGTTATGGCAACTCCATACCCTATTCCTTTTGAACCTCCAGTTATATAAACTACTTTATCTTTTAAATCCATGTTTTTTAGTTTTTTATAAAAATAAATCTCTTAAAAGCGGAAAGAAAGAAGAGAGCGTTATTCTTTTCTTAAATAAGAAGTTATACGTTCTAATTTTGGGGAGAATCATTCAGATGGTACTATTTGTGCAATTTTAACAACCAAAAATGTTAATATTTGTATTGAGTCCCGCAACTAAGTGTGGATTCTGTATTTTTTCTTGTCTATGCCAGAATAGAAACCTATTTTAGAGGCTTAAGTCATCTTAAACCTGAAGTAAAAATCGTCATTTCAAAATTGAAAATGACCAAATAAAAAACTACCTCCAAGTGACTAAATTTTTAGACGATAATTTTTTATTAGAAAGTAAGCAGGCACAATCACTCTATCATGAGTATGCCATACAAATGCCTATTATAGATTACCACAACCATCTTCCGCCAAAAGACTTAGCAGAGAATCGGGTTTTTGAAAATATTACCAAAGCCTGGATTGATGGCGATCATTATAAATGGCGGGCTATGCGTACCCTTGGCATCAATGAAAAGTATATTACGGGGAATGCGACGGATCGCGAGAAATTTATGAAGTGGGCCGAAGCCGTGCCGCATACTATGCGAAATCCTTTGTATCATTGGACGCATCTTGAACTTTCAAGATATTTTGGTATCAACGAAATAATTAGCGTAAAAAATGCAGCTGAAATTTATGATGCCACTACTGAAATGCTGCAGTCTCCAGAGTTTACTTCCAGAGGGCTGATTCGTAAGATGAATGTAGATATGCTTTGTACTACGGAAGACCCTACAGATGGTCTAGAGTATCATAAGCAACTGTCAAAAAGCGACTTTAAAACAAAAGTCAGCACAGCCTTTAGACCGGACAAAGCTATTTTGATTGGAAGCGAAACCTATAACGAATATATAGAGAGTTTAGAGAAGGCTTCTAACTCCACTATCAATACGTATGACGAGCTTTGTGATGCATTGCGGAGCCGTATCGAATTTTTTAATGCTAACGGTTGTTTCGTGTGCGACCACGGTTTGTCTCATCTCTATGCTGAAGATTTTAGGGAGATAGAAGTGAAAGCAATTTTTAAGAAAAGAAGAGAAGGACACCAGGTTACCAATGAAGAAGCCGCAAAGTTTCAAAGTGCAATTTTACTGTATCTCTCGGAAACCTATCACGAGTTTGGTTGGGTGCAACAGTATCATTTAGGAGCATTACGTAACAATAATACAAGAATGTTATCCGAACTAGGTCCTGATACCGGTTGGGATTCTATTGGTGATTATACGCAAGGCGAAAGTCTTTCAAGATTTCTGGATACCCTAGATCGCAGAAACAAGCTTACCAAAACCATACTTTATAATTTGAATCCGCGTGATAATGCTTTAATGGCAACAATGGCGGGCAATTTTAATGATGGTAGCGTTAAAGGAAAAGTGCAATGGGGTTCCGGTTGGTGGTTTTTAGATCAAAAGGATGGTATGACCGAACAAATCAATACACTCTCCAATATGGGGTTGATTAGTAGTTTTGTTGGTATGCTAACAGATTCTAGAAGCTTCCTATCTTTTCCAAGACATGAATATTTTAGACGTATTCTCTGTAATCTTTTTGGTAATGAAATGGCAAAAGGAGAATTGCCCAATGATATGGAATGGATAGGCAAAATGATACAGAACATCTGCTACAATAATGCAAAAGAGTACTTTGAACTCTAATCTTTCAGGTATATGAAATTAAATTTAAAACTTGTTTTTACCTGTCTCAGTGTGCTAATTATCAGCGGCTGTGGCGAGTTAGGGGGTAACCGTACCATTCGTTTGGCACATGGGTTGGATGTAAATCACTCTGTGCACAAGGCCATGGTTAATATGGGGGAAAATCTAAAAGAGCTTTCCGGAGGCAAAATGGTGTTGGAAATCTATCCTAACCAGCAACTGGGTACGGAGCGCCAATGTTTAGAGCTTTTGCAAATAGGAAGCTTGGACATGACAAAGGTTTCAGTTGGTACCCTTGAAAATTTCGCGCCAAAAATGAAGGTATTAGGTTTACCGTTCCTTTTTAGGGACAGACAACATTCATTTAATGTGTTGGATGGTCCTATTGGTCAAGAACTCTTGAACGACGGAGAACAATATTGGTTGAAAGGTTTAGGATATTATGATGCTGGAAGTCGTAGCTTTTATACCAAAGACAGGCCTATAAATAGTCCAGATGACCTTTCTGGATTGAAAATCAGGGTAATGGAAAGCGTAACTGCCATGGATATGGTTAAAGATTTAGGAGGGTCGCCAACACCCATTTCCTGGGGGGAATTGTACACAGCATTACAACAAGGTGTTGTTGATGGAGCAGAAAACAATCCGCCTAGTTTCTATCTTTCTAGACATTATGAGGTCTGTAAGTTTTATACTTTGGATGAACATACAGTTCTGCCAGATGTGCTATTGGCAGGAACTCACTTATGGAACAGCCTTTCAGAAGAAGAACAAGGATGGTTAAAAAAAGCTGTAGACGGTTCTGTAGGATACCAGCGTAAATTGTGGGGAGAAGCAGAGGAAGAGGCACTAACAGAGGTAAAAAAAGCAGGTGTTGAAGTTATTAGACCGGATAAAACCCTTTTTTCGGAAAAAATAAAAAAATCGTTCGATAAGTATAAAGATGACGAGGTTCTCTACAAATTGATACAAGAAATACAATCAACCAAATAATATGGAATTACGGAAAAACATTGATAAAGTGTTGGCTTATTTTCTCGTTACGATTATGGGAATAATGGTCTTAAACGTACTATGGCAGGTATTCAGTAGATTTTTATTGGGTTCACCTAGCTCGTTTACGGATGAGTTGGCCAGATACCTAATGATTTGGGTCGGAATTTTAGGAGCGGCATATGTATCTGGTAAAAATCTTCATGTGGCTATTGATGTACTTCCCAAACGTTTTAGTGAGCGTTCGCAAAAGAAATTAAAATTGATTGTGCATTGGTTGGTCATTCTGTTTAGCCTTGGGGCATTGGTAATTGGGGGTTCTCGCCTAGTTTATATTACACACGTGCTAGACCAACACTCCCCAGCTTTGCAAGTGCCGTTATCTCTAGTTTATCTTGTAATTCCAATTAGTGGCGTGCTTATCATCTATTATAAACTGTCTGACCTTTTTAACGACTAAATATTATGGAGTATCTACCAATTATAGTTTTGGTCCTAAGTTTTGTAGTTCTACTGGCCATTGGTACGCCTGTTGCATGGAGTATTGCCATATCATCTGTACTTACGATGTTAGTGAGTATTCCGGTTCTACCTGCGTTTACAACGGTTTCACAAAGAATAGGAACAGGTCTTGATAGTTTTGCGCTCTTGGCCATTCCACTATTTATTCTCTCTGGAGAACTCATGAATAAAGGAGGAATTGCACACCGATTAATTGCTTTCGCAAAAACCTTGGTAGGATCCTTACCAGGTGGTTTGGCACTTATAAATATCGTTTCTGCTATGCTAATGGGAGCTATTGCGGGTTCTGCTATGGCCGCAGCCTCTGCTATGGGAAGTATTCTTGGGCCTGAGATGGAAAAAGAAGGCTATTCTCGTGAATTTGGAGCTGCCGTAAATATAACAGCTGCTACTACAGGTTTAATTATTCCACCAAGTAATGTACTTATCGTTTATTCTTTAGCAAGTGGAGGGGCTTCTATTGCAGCACTGTTTTTAGCAGGATATATACCGGGTATTCTTACAGGACTTTTTCTTATGATTATTGCATCTTTTTGGGCAAAGAAAAAAGGCTATAAAGTGGGAAAACGAAGCACTTTAAAGGAAGTTTTCAAAACTTTTATAGATGCTTTACCAAGCTTATTTATGTTGGTTGTTGTTATTGGAGGTATTGTTGCCGGTGTTTTTACCGCAACAGAAGCTTCAGCCATTGCAGTATTATATAGTCTGTTATTAGGTTTTTTCTATAAGGAGATATCAACGCAAGGGCTAACTAAAATCTTACTGGATTCCGCATCAACTACTGCAATCGTAATGTTGTTAATTGGTGCCTCTATGAGTATGTCTTGGGCGCTGTCTTATGAAAATATCCCTCAAGAGATAAGTTCCGGACTCCTTAGTATAAGTGATAATAAAATTGTAATACTTCTCATCATCAACTTACTATTGTTGTTTGTTGGGATATTTATGGATATGACCCCTGCGGTATTGATTTTTACACCTATATTTTTACCTGTGGTAACCAAGTTGGGGTTAGACCCAGTTCATTTTGGTATTATTATGGTGTTGAACCTTTGCATAGGTCTATGTACACCACCAGTAGGCTCTGTACTCTTTGTTGGGGTTGGCATTGCCAACACGACAATAGAAAAGGTAATAAAGCCATTATTACCATTATTTATAGCAATGGTAGTTGCACTATTACTGGTGACCTACATTCCTGCGCTAAGCCTATGGTTACCTAGTTTGTTTGATCTGTAGGCTGATTATTGAGTATATAGCAGACTGTTATTTGTTTGATGTTTTTGATTCACAAGCGTTAAAGAAATAGCGGTATCTTATTGAAATGTAATTTACAGTGAATTGCATAACCTAAACATAATTAAGTCCTAAACTTAAGAATATAGTAGTAGGTTGTATATGCTTCATCTTTGCCGCGCGGTATCCGGCATACGTTCTTATTTGAATTAGCTTGAATAGAATTCAGCCGATGGGGACATCGGTTTTTGGTTTCCGTACGTTTCTTAGCTCTTTTTCCTTCCTAAGAAAGTACTATACCATTTTCCCGAAGCTTTAATGGTACGTTTCAACGTATCAAAATCGATATGTACCAAACCGAATCTAGGGTAATATCCCTCTGCCCACTCAAAATTATCTGTAAATGTCCACACAAAGTAACCCGAAATTTTTAGGTCTTCCAAACTCGCTTTATGCACTTGTTTTAAGTAGCTTTTTAAATAGTTAGTACGTTCTATATCATTCACTTCTCCCGCTTCCATGGTATCTTCAAAAGCGGCTCCATTTTCGGTAATCAATATTTTTTTCACACCTTTGTAGGTGTTGAATTTTTTCAGCATTTCATAAATACTGGGAGGATGAACTTCCCAATCCATAAGCGTAGTTTGTACATTGCGTTCCGGTGCTTTTACAATCTTTGCTCTTAAATAGGGCACGGTATAGCTATGCCTAACCACCTCTCGGGTATAGTTTTGAATACCGATAAAATCAAACTCAAAAATGCTGTTTTGGGCATCTTCCGGTTGTTCGTATTTTTTAATCTTTTTAAGAACGGCTATACTCTCGTCAGGGTAACCTAGACCCAAGCTGGGTTCAAGGAAAAGTCGGTTTAAAAGGGCATCTGCTTTATCCGCTGCTTTCATATCTCTTTTACTATCCGATTGAGGTGTAATTTGCGAACAAGAGAAAGTAGTGCCAATTATGGCATCGGAGACCATTTTACGAAGCAATCTTCCTCCTAAAGCTTGGCATAGAACGGCATGGTGTATAGCAGGCAGAAAATTTTTGAGCCCTTTCTTGCCTGGGGCATGTACGCCTAAAAAATATCCTGCACCGGTGAAAACCATAGGTTCGTTAAGTACCATCCAATGCTTCACGCGATCGCCAAAGTTTTTGACGCAGATTTTTACGTAATCTTCAAACCAATCTAGTATTTTTCTATTGGTCCATCCTCCTAATTTTTCTAGGGTTTGAGGTAAATCCCAATGATATAGAGTTACCCATGGAGTTATATCGCACTTCAGGCAGAAATTAATTACATCATTATAGAATTCTATCCCTTTTTGATTTACCCTTCCTGTTCCGTCCGGTAGAATTCTGGACCATGATAATGAAAACCGATAATGTGTAATATTCATCGACTTCATTAAAAGAATATCGTCTCTATATCTATTGTAAAAATCACAGGCTATTTGCCCGTGTTGGTCCTCAAAAATGTTTCCTTTTTTGGTTACAAATTCGTCCCAAATAGACTTTCCTTTTCCGTGAATATTATGGGCGCCTTCTATCTGGTAGGCTGCAGTAGAGACACCCCAAACAAAGTCTTCTCCAAAATCGTCAGGTTGCAAGTCAAAATTTGATTGCTCAAATGTATGCGCCATTTAAGAATTTTTGTTCTTATGAACCGTTAATGATTCTTCTAAAACAGATTCAATAATCTTATCAGTAAGGTCAGGGTAGTGTACATCTATCTTGGTGTCTGTATCAATCCAAGTTTTAATTTTGTCAAGATGTTTCATCTTTAAAGATTTAATAACAGGTACTCCCATTTCTTTTAATGCGGCTGCATTGCATTGTTGCTCATATTGGCCTTTCATAGGTATGACCAGAAGTTTCTTTTGCATATATAACGCTTCGGCCGGAGTTTCAAATCCCGCACCGCAAAGCACCCCTTTACTCGTTGCCATGCTATGTACAAAGGCCTCATTGGTAATCGGGCAAATAGTAACATTCTTTGAGAAAATCTCTTTCTTATTATGCTTTGAGAAAACCTGCCACGTAACATCTTTTATTTGGGACAACATTTTAAATAGTTTTTCATCACTATAAGAAGGTAAATAAACAGTGTAGTGATTTCCCAAAGTATTTATAGCAGATCTTACATCTTGTCTTATGATAGGGGTAAATATTCTTTCGTCATAATTTTTAAAATGGAAACCATATTGCATACTGGACGGGGCGTATTTTTCCAATATGATTTTTCCTAAAGGGTCTTTTTGTTTGGGTTTTGGTGCATAACTGGATAAAACCGCAGCTTGATGACTTAGGGCCACACAAGGTAGATTCTTTTCTTTACAAGCCCATGCTGAAATTGGTTCAAAATCATTGATGACCAAATCGTACCGTTCAACCGGAATACTTCTGATTTCCTTTTTTATTCTTGCGGCATTTGTTTTTAAGTAGGTACGCCACATATCTACGCCTCCTTTTTTTCCAAAAATAAAACTCCAACCACTTAATTGATAAGTAATAGGGTAGGGTAGTTTAATATCTGCCTGTGTCCCGCTTACCAATATATCTAAGTTTATGTTCCTTTTTTGTAAAGCGGGAATAATGTCACGGGCTCTACTCAGGTGACCATTTCCAGTACCCTGTATAGCATATAGAACTTTCATCTATTGTGTTTTTTGAGGTTGGTCTTTGCTAACTTTCGAAGCCACCATATCATTGAATTCTGCCATTAAGCTTTGGAAAAGTTCTTTTTTCTCTAGCATTTCTACCGGGTCATTGCTGGCCCCGTCATAAGACTGAATGTAAATGTCTTCTTCGTAACTATAGAGTTTCCATTCTCCTTTTGTATACTCTAATGCTGTGAGGTTCTCTATCCAATCCCCTGAATTTAGATACATTACGGAGCCGTTCTCGTTTTCTATGGATTTAATTTCAGGTTGGTGAATATGGCCACAGATGACATAATCAAATTCATTTTCTATAGCAATATCCGCAGCGGTCTGTTCAAAGTTATTTATGAACTTTATGGCAGATTTTACGCTGTTCTTTATCTTTTTGGACATGGATACAGGTCCTCTTCCAAACTTTTTGTAAAAAAAATTTACAGCACTGTTTATAAGTATAAGGGTATCATACCCAATAGCGCCTAGTTTGGCCAACCATTTGGAATGTTGCATGGTGACATCAAAAACATCGCCATGAAAAATCCAGGCTTTTTTACCATGTACGGTTAGAACCAATTTATTAACAATGCTGAAAGACCCCAATTTAAACCCGGAGAACTTGCGCATCATTTCATCATGGTTACCTGTAATGTAATGTACTTTCACACCCTTTGTAATCCACTCCATGAGCAGTTTTACCACCTTCATATGAGATTTGGGCCAATACCGCTTATTGAACTGCCATATATCAACAATATCACCGTTAAGGACTACTTGTTTTGGATTTATGGATTTTAGATACTTGATCAGTTCCTTGGCGTGACATCCGTAAGTGCCAAGGTGTATGTCTGATATGACGACAATGTCAACAGGTCTTTTTTTCATTGTATAGAGGGGCGACTATGTTTTTGGATTTTCTTGAATTTCAGGGGCGAAAAATAGCTTCTAAATTGTGATATTAGAAGATTTGCCACAAGGGTAGACAGATAAATTAGAACTATTTTCATAGGTGAAAACAAGTTTGGATAAAGGTTGTTCTTTTAGTTTAATCCACCGTGAACTATAGATTAACAATTTGTTAGTTAATGTTTACTTTTAGAAGACATAATAGTTACCGTATATTTCCATCCCAGTAGATAAAGTTGAAGATTACTGAAAAGGTTTTTTGACTAGTTGGTATGGATTGGAAAGACAAAAACCGATGTAGAGACGCACATCGGTTTTACTAAACTAACTCAAACTAGATTAACTCAAATAATCACACCGCAAAATTCGGTCAAAGAGGTGGTAAAAGAGTTAACTTAATATCAAGCTATCATTATGAAAATATAGGTTCTTTAGGAAGCTGTTGATTCTACTTTCCTGACCTATGATTTACTAAACGCTATGGATACGGTACCATTTACCAATCTATTTTCATTATCAATCCCGCTAAAAACACCATCATGTCTTTCGCTGTCGTCTTTTAAGAAGTAGGTTTTAAAGTAAATATCTACATGGTCAAAGGCTATAATACCTGCAAAATTAAAACTAAAATGTACTACGGAACCTTTGTTGAGTAAATCCAGATTATCTTTTTCAAAATAGACATTCTCTGTTTGAACAATCATTTTATAATTGGTAGGCAAAATTTTGAAATAGAGTTTTTCTTCAAATCCATTAGGAAAATAGAAAGTCAACATATAGGAGCCAGTAAGGCTTTCATATATTGATGCATATGGGCTAGCTTCGGAAATTTCAAGAAAGTGCTTGGGTACTATGCTTTTGTTTACAATTCTTTTGCTCCTGATTTCCATAGCAATATACGGGGGGATAATAGGATTTTTAGACCGCTCCTCCATATCTTCCTTGGAGTCGCATCTTTCAAGAATTGTTTGCCCTGCCACGGTATTTGTGTAGATGTCAAAAGTACAGTAGGTACCTATTAAATACCTTACGTTAGAGGGATCGGTATGCCCTATGTAATAGATTTCACTGGCTCCCTCCACCAATTTGCCGTCTAACAAGGTTTTGGAATTAATGTGCAAGGTGTCTTCTCTCCGGACTATATTTCCAAAATTGTAATGCTCTTTATTCGTTCCATCTTCTTGAGGGTATACATAGGTATGCTTTATCTTTTTCCAATTGTTGGATATAATGGTTTCTCCTTTTAGGATAACATCATCCTCCCCATAGTAATAGTTTATGTAGTAAAAAGTTTTGTTTGCCTGTTCATCATACAATAGGGCAAGCTGTTTTTTTTCCTTTGATTCTTCTAGCCGGTTTTCATCAAGAAAACTATCAACGGAATGATAACCTAAGTATAAAAGTAGAACGGATTTGTAATATTGGTTGATTTTTATGACCGGTTTTCCCTTTCTAAAGTCCCTAACTTTGTCATAAAGATACTTTCCATTGATAAAATCACTTCCAATATGTTCTAAGTCTTCTTTAAGGTTTGGCTTCTCGGAATCATAATTTCCATACCCATAGAATTGCATGGATTTCGGTATCTCTTTTATACCATGCTTTTTTTTGAAGGTTTCTTTTAATTGCACTATCAAAATTTCAAAATACGCAGCGGTGAGGGGCAGACTAAAAAATTCCTGTTTTTTCATGAATTCCGATTTATGTTTTAAAATTATTAAATAAACTTTTAGTAATCGTAAATAATTGATACGAATATGTGCGAACTACTTTTATCAAACTAATTCAAAGCATATATAAGCCAGTCACTTATGAAAAAACTACTATTTATTTTAATGTTGATGCCAATCGTAATTTTGGCACAAGAAAAGACGGTAAGCGGCACCGTAAATTTTAACGGAGAGCCTTTGCCGGGGGTAAACATTGTTGAAAAAGGAACAACTAACGGGGTAACAACAGATTTCAATGGAAACTATGAGATTACCACCACTACCAATGCAGTATTGGAGATTTCGTATATCGGCTTCAAAAAACAAGAAGTAACGATAGGAGAGAACGCTACCATAAACATTGTTATGGAAGAAGATGCACAACAATTAGACAATGTTGTGGTGCAGGGCTTTGCCGGTGTAATGGGTAAATCTAGAAAGCGTACCGCTTCAATTCAGACAACTCCAGAATCCGTTACAGCCTTTAATTCTGACGGGATTGAAAAAGCGGGTATAAATAATGTAGCCAACTTTGCCAATTTAGTGCCTAACCTTAAGTTGAGCGAAAGTCAGGCTATCGGGGTAAATTCTTTAGTAATTAGAGGGATACCTCAAATTCGAAATTCTGATGCCCCTGTTGCATTTGTAATAGATGGGGTTACAATAGCAGATCCTAGTCTGTTAAATCAAGAATTGTTTGATTTGGCTTTGATAGAAGTTGTAAAAGGACCACAAGGTGCTCTTTATGGAAAGAACGCTATTGGAGGTGCCATTAATATTTACTCTAAAGAACCTACCAATACCATGCAGAATAAAGTAACCTTGGGTTATGGTAACGGTAATGCAATAACTGGAGGTTTGGTATCATCGGGAGCCGTTAAAAAGGACAAGATTTTTTACCGTCTTTCAACACAGTACAAAAATTTTGACGGTCTGTTGACTAACGAGTTTTTAGATAAAAAAGTAGATTTCAGAAAAGAGTTTACCCTTAGAGGGCAAATGATGTTTAAACTTTCATCACAATTTAAAGCAAGTGTTACGGCTCAATATATTGATTCTAAAGGTGGAGCTACATATTATTCTACAAACCCTAGTTCTGCAGACAATGATTTCTTTGCTGTTGGTTTAGATTATTTGAACCCAAATCCAGAAAAAGGGGATAACGTTATTTCGCAAGATACTTTTGGAGATTCTGAAATGCAGAATTTCTATACCAATCTTAATTTGGAATACAGTTTAGAAAATGTAAAACTACAAAGTATTACATCTTATAATAACGTGAAAAGAAAAACAGTGGGCGACCTAGATTTTATGCAAGAATTTTTTCTTGACCAGGGCGAAACGAATGATACCAAATCTTTTAACCAAGAGCTGCGGTTAACAAATAGAAAAACAGACACAAAATTTGACTGGAGCTTAGGAGGTTTTTATCAAAATATAGAGCGTCCATTTTTTCAAAGTGATTATTTTTTAAGCGATGAATGGGCCGTTACAGATTATGTTGCCACTTTTAAGACGCTGGCAGTTTTTGGTTTCTTTGATTATAAGCTAACAGATAAATTAACTGCTTCAGCAGGGCTACGTTTTGATAGCGATAGATTTGATTTGGATGATTTGTTAAATGACCAGACCGATGAGAAAAAAGAGAATGTACTCCAACCTAAAGTCTCCCTGTCTTATCAATCTACAGAAAACGTATTGCTTTATGCAAATTATGGACGTGGATATCGTGCCGGAGGGTTTAACCCAAAAGTAACCCCACTATTCAATAGGGATTTTAAAGGAGAATTTTCCGATAATTATGAGGTTGGTTTTAAAACGTCTTCTTGGAACAATCGTTTTATCTTGAATGGCTCAGTATTCTTTTCTGACTTTACCAACAGACAACAGTTTGCTATTACTGGTGATGATTTTACACCCGGTAATTTTAATTATGATAAGAGTACTATTGTTGGATTTGAATTTGACACCAAAACCAGAGTGTCTAAATATTTGGATATTTTGTTCAATTACGGATTCGTGAAATCTAAAATAACTGAAGGCGGATCTACCGGAGGCGAAAGCGGAACCGAAAGAGACCTAAATCAGTTTAATGATAAGAACACCTCCTTGGTGCCTCAAAACAACTTCAATTTAGGCTTGGCGTCAAACATTCCGTTCAATGAGAAAACTACTCTAGATCTTAGCGTGAACTACAACGGAACCGGAAAAATATATTGGGAAGATTCCAATTCGGCAGATTACACATCAGACGCGTATCAACTGTTGGATGCGCAAGCAACATTATCAATTAACAAAATTAAGTTGTCTTTATGGGCACGTAATATTTTAGATAAAAAGTATTATTTAGAATATTCTGAATCTGGATTTGGTTGGTTAGGAACACCTGCTACAGTTGGAACTACATTTACTTTTAGCTTTTAAAAAGAGATTGATAGGTAATAAACAAAACAAAACTATGAGTAACACATATAATTCAGAAACAGCAAAACTCTCTCAAATAATGATAGTGGAGATGTTTAAAGTGCAACCTGGTGAAACCGTTGCTATAACGGGAGATAATGGTTCAAATAGAGATTTAGCCGATGCTTTGGCGGCAGAGACGAAAGCTGCAGGAGGTAAATCATTAATTTTATGGACCCCAAAAGCAGAACAAGACGGAGAAGCCGGTATGAAAGATTGGCCATCAGAAGTCTTAACAGCTGCTTTGAGTCATGTTGATGTTTGGATTGAATTAAATTCTAAAGTCTTTCTCTATTCAACCATTTGGGAAAAAGCATTTGAGAACAACAAGAAATTGAGATATTTAATTATTGGCGAAAGTTCTATTCCTTCTTTAATACGTACGTTTGTAGGTTTTGAGATTGATATTTTAGAAGAGTTTTTGAATAAAATTAAAGTAATGACTATGAAAGCAAAAGTCATTACCATAACCAGTGCCAATGGCACAAAACTTACTTATGAAACGGATTCTGATTATTCGTTCGATATTGATAGTGGGGATTATTCGAAACCCATATTTGGTACTGCGCCGGGTTATGTCAACGTTGTTCCAAAAACAGATAGCATGAATGGCAATATTGTTTTTGATATGATACAGCATGCAGATGTGTATAACACAGACAATCATTTAGAATTTATAATGAAAGACGGAAGGATTGCTGATGTAAAAGGTGGGTCTGAAGCTGAAAAATACAAGACCTATTTAGCTTCTTTCGATGATCCAAATATGTATAAGATTTCTCATAATATGTTTGGCTTTGGTCCAAATATTAGAAAATTATGTGGAGAAATTGTAGAAGATGAACGTATTTGGGGGGGCGTAGATTTTGGTTTCGGTCATACGAGTCCAATGGATATGCCACCTCTTGGCCAGCCGGCTAAATCTCATTTTGATGGTGTTGTCGGAAAAGTAAGTATCTTTTTAGACGCTATTCAAATCGTGGATGACGGTGTCGTTTGCCATCCTGAATTAAAGCCATTAGCAGAAAAATTACTAAACAACTCGTAATGTCAAATGCAGCAGAAGTAGGTGTTGATGATTATTCAAAAACAAAAGTACCTCAAGATAAAACTGTCCATGGTATTCATATAGCTTCTATAATTGTGGGTATAGGTGTAACCTTACCCACTTTTTTTTTAGGGGCAGAAGTAGCACAATCCATCGGGCTCTCAAATGCCTTTTGGGTTTTTCTAGGGGTAAACATTGTCTTAAGTGTGCTTTGTGGCATTACGGCTATTATAGGCAATAGAACAAGATTGTCAACCTATATGCTTTTGCATTTTTCCTTCGGAAAAAAAGGAACCTTGCTCATAAATTTTTTAATAGGAATAACTCTTTTAGGATGGTATGCAGTAACGGTTGAAATATTTGGGGAAGCACTTACCGATGCTTTTAAACACCTTTTGGATATTGATGTACCATTATATGTCAGTATTATTTCAGGAAGTATTTTAATGACACTAACTTCTATTTATGGCTTTACGGTTGTAGAACGTTTTTCGGCAATTGCAGTACCTTTAATGATTGTTTTTCTGGTGTATGTACTTTACGTATGTACAAATGAGAATAGTATTGGGAGTCTGTTGGCTATTGAGGGTAATGGAAACATGACCATTATACAAGCCATTTCTGCTATTGTAGGTATGACCATTTTAACACCGGTTTTGATGCCTGATTTTACTCGCTTTGCCCGTACTGATAAAGATAGTTTAATATCTGTTTTGGCATTAGCATTTGGTTTTCCTTTGATTTTGTTGGCAGGGGCAATTCCTAGTTTGGCAACCGGTGAGATTGATATTATGAAGATAATGATAGGACTAAGTTTAACGGTACCTGCATTTGTTATTTTAATTTTTTCTACATGGACCACAAACACCTCTAATCTATATTCCACTCAACTTACCCTATCTACTGTTTTTAAGAAGCAGAAGTATGCTGTTGTAGGACTTATTGGTAGTTGCGTTGCAACTTTAGTAGCTGTAATTGGTATTGCTACTCATTTTATATCCCTATTAAACGTATTAAGTATTTTAATCCCTCCTATTTCTGCAATTTTTATAGCTGATTTTTTCTTCATTAGAAATCAAGATTATGATCTAAAAGATTTTAATAAATTACCAGCATTTGGTATACCGGCAATTATTAGTTGGTTGGTGGCCTGCGTAGTAGCTTTTTTGGGCTCTTACGATCATATTACACTAACAGCTATTTCTTTTTTTGATTCCTTTTTAGTGGCCTTCATCTTATATCTTATCTTAAAAAAAACCTGGAAATAATGCAAATAACCAAATTAGAACCAAATGCTATTTGGCATCATTTTGAAGCCATTAATACTATACCACGAGCTTCTACAAAAGAACAAGAAATTATTGAGTTTATGGTTGCCTTTGGGAAGTCGTTAAGCTTAGAAACTTCTGTTGATGCAATTGGGAACGTTATTATCAAGAAACCGGCCACTAAGCGAAAGCTAGATGCTAGAACCGTTGTTTTACAGGGGCATTTGGATATGGTACATCAAAAGGAGGCGACCTCAAATTTTGATTTTGCAACTCAAGGCATAGAAATGTTCGTTGATGGAGATTGGGTAAAGGCAAAAGAAACCACATTAGGAGCGGATAATGGGATTGGTGTTGCGGCGATTATGGCGGTTTTGTCCTCTAATGATTTGGAGCACCCTCCTATTGAGGCTTTGTTTACCATAGATGAAGAAATGGGTATGACCGGTGCCATGGCATTGACTAATGACCAGTTAAAGGGAAGTATTCTATTGAATTTGGATTCTGAAGAAGATGATATGATTACCATTGGATGTGCCGGTGGCGTTGATGTGACGATAGATGGTTCATACAAGACAGAACTTTTAAATGCAAAGAAGTATAGCTTATTTGAAATTAAGCTCAGTGGATTAACAGGGGGGCACTCTGGTGTAGAGATACATTTGAACCAAGCAAATGCTATTATTGTATTAGCCGAGTGTTTAGATGATTTGATATCTAAAACAGATTGTAGATTACATAGCGTGAATGTGGGTACATTAACCAATGTAATACCTAGAAATGGCTGGGCAATAGTGGCAGTTGCAAAGGATAAAAGCGATTTGTTTTCACAAGCGTTTATAGGTATCGCCGAGAAGCTTAAGAAAAAATATCATGCTACGGATGGAGATTTAAAGCTAGCATTTTCAAAAACAGAAACCACAACAGCGGTTTTAGATGTACAAACACAGAATCAATTAGTAAAAGCTATTTTGCTCACCCCAAACGGGGTGTATTCAATGACCGAAGGTATTGCGGACTTGGTGCAGACTTCTAATAACATTGCTATACTCCATATTGGCGAAGGTCGTTTTCATGCGGCATGTCACACCCGTAGTTCTGTAGATAGTGAACGGGATGAGTTGGCGGGAAAAATAAAAGATTGTTTTTCATTTGCAGAGGTCATAGAAGTTGGCCCTTACCCAGGTTGGGAACCTAGACCCAATAGTGAACTTTTAAGTCTTACTAAGAAGTGTTATGAAAAGTTGAATGGTGAGACGCCAATTGTTAAATCAATACATGCCGGTCTGGAATGTGGCATTTTATCAGGGACTTTTCCAGCTATGCAGATGGTTTCTTTTGGTCCTAATATTTTAGGAGCTCATTCACCTGAAGAACGGTTACAGATAAGTTCCACTCAAAAATTCTGGAAACTCTTGGTCAAATTACTTAAAGAATTGGAATAACCCATAAACGATGGCCGAGAATAATCAATATACAAACACTAAAGTACAATCTAAAGATTTTACTTCTGGTTGGCTTATTGCATTGCTCATTGCTGGCACAGGGTTAACGCTCCCTATCCTTTATTTGGGGTCTGAAGTTGCGTTGGGTATTGGGCTTAAAGGTGCTTTATGGGCTTTTGGTATAAGTACAGCCGTATTAACGGTAATGTGTCTGGCTACTACTAGAATTGGTAATCGTTCTCGTCTTTCTACCTATATGATACTTCATTTTAGCTTCGGTAGGCAAGGGGCCAAGATTATGAACACCATTTTTGGTATCACTCTTTTGGGCTGGTTTTCCGTAGCCTTGGAGTTATTGGCTATAGCGGTCGCAGACACTGCATTCGCTACGTTTTCTATAGTACTGCCACAGTGGATTATAATCTTGGTAATGGGGATGTTAATCACCGCAACCACTTTTCGCGGTATACGAAGTTTGGAACGATTGGCAAATATGGCTGTACCTGTTCTTACATTGTTTTTAATTTATGTTATTTATGTTTCGTTCGATCAAGCCATGTCTTTTCAGGAGGTGTTAGATTTTGTACCGGAAAATTCTACCATGACTTTGTTCGAAGCTACGTCAATACTGGTTGGTTCCTCTATTCTTTTCCCTGTATTAATGGCAGATTTTTCTAGGTTTATATACAATGACAGGCAAAGTATGATTGCCGTGCTGGGCATTACTATTGGTTTTCCTGTGGCATTAATTTTAAGTGCCATTCCATCTATACAAACGGGACAAGTAGATATTATAAAGGTAATGCAGGAATTTGACCTTGTATTGCCTGCATTTGTTTTATTGTTGGTTTCTACGTGGGTGGGCAACGCATGTAATCTCTATTCTACGGCACTCACTTTCTCTACGGTAAAAACAGGTTGGTCTTTTCAGAAAACGACCTTGTTATCAAGTGTTTTTGGTATTCTTTTTGCGCTGCTCGGTTTTTCAAATTATCTGTTCAATTTTCTTAGTTTTCTGGGTATTTTGGCGCCTTCCATTTCTGCTATTTATATCATCCATTTTTATTGGGTAAAAAGACAACACTACGTATTGAACGAAATTGCGGAATGGGAGCCAAAGGCATTGATCAGTTGGGTTATTAGCTCGGGTATAACCGTGTTTACCTATTTAGACGTTTTTCAATTAACGCACGCCTACTTTGTTGATTCGTTTCTGATGGGTGGATTGACTTATATCCTCTTAAAGTGGAAAGAAATTAGAGAAGCAAAACAATAAAACCGTCTGTTAATACTTGAAAAGCTAGGGTTAATTGTATTCATCCTCAACGTAGCAACACCTTCGTTAATTTCTTAATAAAATGTTAATTATAGAATCTCTGATTTTGTGGGCTATTTTATGTCTCATATTAGATTACTGACTTCTTATTTTAACTATTCCTACATTTTCATGTATTTTATTGATGAATATGCACTGATGTATTTAAACTGTTATAAATAACTCTTCAAATCACTTCAATATCTGAAAAAGATGTACTTATTTTAAATCTTATAAGCACACCTACTTATGTTACGTTAAGAAAAAAGTATCAACCCTGTGAGGGCTTAATATGGATTTTCTAGATTGATTTCCCCCATGTTTTTATTTGAACTCATTACGTATTCATTTTTTGCCGAAGTCTATTCAAGTGCAAAACGATATGATTGGGCTTTAGTTGGGGCCAATATATTATCACGAGTTAGACGACAATTATTGTAGGTGATAGTGCAAACTATTTATTTTTTCAACTTGAAAAATTTATGCTTATGAAAAAGTCTTTATTAGTTATTCCGTTTTCAGTTCTAGTGCATCTTATTATTATAAATAGCACTCTTTATTTCCTGACTCCCGATGTATATATGGTGGAGAATAATGTGCTCTACTATAACCTATCATGGTTGATTATTACGTTTAGCCTTAACTATTATCCTACTGAAAGAAGAGAGCGGTTTGAAACTAATCTTGCGCGCTACTTTAAGTTATTGGGTCTTTTTGGATTATCTTATTTTGCCTTGTACGGTTTTAAAAGTAACGGGATATATCCTTTTGAGTACCGAGCTTCGGTATTTCTTATTATTTGTTTTTTCTTGACTGCTTATAGATCGTTTTTCTATTGGATGCGGACAAAATATAGATTGTACGGAGGTAACTTTAGAAATGTAGTAGTTGTCGGAAGGGATAAGAATTTAAAAAAAATCAGAAAGGTTTTTGATCAGCCAGAACTAGGTTACAGGTATAAGGGGTTTTTTGATGACAAATCTTCTGTGAGCCCAACTTATTTGGGTAAGATGAATGATTCTTTTAAATACATCCTTGAAAATGATATTGACTACATCTATTGTATTGCTTCAAAATTATCAAAAAAAGAACTGGAGTATTTGGTAACCTTTGCGGACAATAATCTGAAAAAATTGATGATTATTCCGGATAACAAAGAAATTTTTACTCGGTCAATGTCCATTGAACTTTATGATACGATACCTGTGCTGGCCATGAGAAAATCCCCTCTTGAGTTGACCTATGCTCCTATAATCAAAAGAGCTTTTGATATTCTTTTTTCATCACTTGTAATTATTACCGTATTATCATGGCTTACTCCAATATTATACGTTTTAATGAAATCGGAATCTAAAGGGCCGTTGTTTTTCAAGCAGAAAAGAAACGGAGTAAATAGAAAAACTTTTTGGTGTTACAAATTTAGATCTATGACCGTAAATAAAGAAGCTAATACGGCTATGGCGACTAAAAATGATATGCGGGTAACTCGTATTGGCAAAATACTTCGCAAAACCAGTATTGATGAGCTGCCGCAATTTATTAATGTTTTTCTTGGGGAGATGAGTGTTGTTGGTCCAAGGCCGCATATGGAGTCGTGTACTGAAAGATACGAGACCTCTATAGATAAATATTTAGTGCGCCATTTTATAAAACCTGGAGTAACTGGCTTGGCTCAGGTAAGAGGATATAGAGGTGAAGTAGTCAAAAAAGCAGATATCGTAAACCGAGTTCGGTTGGATATATTTTATACGGAAAGTTGGTCTTTGGGACTTGATCTAAGTATTATTTTCTCTACTGTTGTCAATGCGGTAAGAGGAGAGGAAAAAGCGTATTAAATAATTATAAGAAAGGCTTATAGCACCGCAAGTTTATTGGTGTTAGTTGTTCATCATTAATTTTCACTGTGAAAATAGTTTTATATCTTTGCCCTTTACAAAAAACGGCTCTCATTGTAAGAGAGTAGTGAAATTTCAATGAAAACAAGGAAACAAATAGGGCAGGATATTGTCGCATTATTGCTCATGTCAGCATTAATGTTGCCTATGCTCGTGCAGTTTTCCCATGTCTTTGACCAACATGAACATGAAGTTTGTCATGAGTTGACCACACATATTCATGAGGATTTGCCCGATTGTCAAATCTGCCATTTTCATTTAGCATCTTTTGACTATAAAGTTCCGGAATATCTTGATTTTGTAGTTTCTTCTATACCTAAAAGAGTAGAAAATCAGTTTTCTTCATTACTATTCCATTCCTTCAAAATAACCAATACCCAATTAAGGGCACCACCATATTTTCTTAGTTAAAATACACGGATTCCGTTTTATTTAATTTAAGAATTTATATGCTCTTATACGCTATATCTATGCTGCTATTTGGCAGCATATCTCCTATTTCCCAAGATTGTGACAATACTCTTTCAGGAACAGTAATAGATTTACACGATAGTTCTCTATTATCCGGTGCCTTACTTATTGTTGCAGGAACTGAACAAGCCGTTCAGACAGATGTAGATGGAAAATTTATAATAACAGGGCTTTGTGATGGCACGTATTCCATTCAAGTTTCGCATCCTTATTGTACCACACAAGGTTATACGGTAAAGGTGTCTGGAAATACTTCAAAAACCTTTCGCTTAGAGCATCATTTAGAAGAACTTAATGAAGTGACTATTAGAGGGAAAGCCTACCAAAATGAGGCGAAAACCATAGCTAAGACTAAGATATCCACCAGCGAGTTAGAAGATTTTAGTAACGGTTCTTTAGGGGATGCACTTAACAGCTTAAGTGGGGTTTCTTCTTTAAACACAGGTAGTACAGTTGTTAAACCTATGGTTAATGGCCTGCACAGTAGTCGTGTAGTAATTATTAATAACGGGGTCCGGATGGAAGATCAAGAATGGGGGGCGGAACATGCACCGAATATTGATGTAAATTCCATAGCAAATCTAACTTTGATAAAAGGAGCGGGAGCTTTGCAATATAGTGGTGATGCCATAGGTGGAATCATAGTTGCAGATGCATTAAAAGTCCCGGTAAAGGATAGTTTGTACGGTAAAACACTCATGAATTTAGCTTCCAATGGCAGGGGTTCTTCGGTAACATCACAATTAACCAAAAGCTTTCAAAATGGATGGTATGCTACTGCACAAGGAACAGTAAAACGCTATGGCGATTTTGAAACGCCAGATTATGTTTTGAGCAATACGGGCGTTTTTGAGCGAAGTGCTTCTTTGCACTTTGGGGTGAACCGTTTTAAATATGGATTGGAGGGATATTATTCATTCTTTAAAAATGAAATAGGAATACTCCGAGCATCTCATGTTGGTGGAGCTTCGGACCAGTTAGCGGCAATAAATAGTGATGTTCCGTCTGTAATTGAGGATTTTACCTATGATATTGGGGAACCTAGGCAAGATGTTACACATCATTTGGCTCGTCTTAAAATGTTTTCGCGTTTCGATGGTCTTGGAAAGCTAAGTTTGCAGTATGATTTTCAGCGGAACAATCGCTTGGAATATGACATTCGTGTAGGTGACGATGCAGATAAAGCTTCTATAGATTTAGAACTGGACACGCATACGGTTTTACTTGATTTAGATAGCGACCTCTCTGATAAAATTAATTTGAAGACCGGGCTAATGGCACGATACCAAACTAATTTTGCCGATCCTAATACAGGTATTCGAAGGTTAATACCAGATTATGATATGTATAATTTGGGTGCTTACGCCGTTGCAGATTACGACTTGAACGAAAATTTTCTTCTTGAGTTTGGAGCACGTTTTGACTATACGTATATAGATGCATTTAAGTTCTATCGTACATCAACTTGGGAGGATCGTAATTATGATCAACTATATGCAGATATTGTAATAGAGGAAACGGGAAATCAGATTTTAACGAATCCACAATTAAATTTTTATAACACATCCGCTACCGCAGGGGCAACATATTCATTTAATGATGAGTATAAGCTTTTCTTCAATTACTCGCTGGCATCTAGGGCACCGAACCCTTCAGAACTGTTTAGTGAAGGTTTGCACCATTCAGCTTCACGAATAGAGATGGGAGACCTTGGTTTTAAATCAGAAGTTGCTCATAAAGTTGCTGTAACATTGGAGCGTAAAAACCCGGTTTTTAGTTTTTCTGTCAATCCGTTTATCAATAGCATCAATGATTTTATGGTCATTGAACCCACATCAATCGAGCAGACCATACGAGGTAATTTTCAAGTTTGGGAGTACCGCCAGACCAATGCGCTGTTGTTAGGTTTTGATTTGGATGCCTCTTATGCGCTCACCAACAACTTCCGTTTAGACCACCAGTTTTCTTTCGTTAAGGGGTATGATCAAAGTCAAAACGAACCCTTAATAAGTATGCCGCCTGTCAATACAAAAAACAGTTTGGCATATCAAAACCCGAAGATCAATAACTTACGATTGGCGTTGCAGAGCGAATTTGTATTTCGACAGAACGAGTATCCAGATAATAATTTTGAGGTGTATATACCGGAAACGGAAACTTATGAAATAGTAGATGTAAGCACGCCGCCAGGGGCATATCACCTTTTAAATTTTAGTTCTAGTATTGATTTTAATATTACCCAAAAATCGCAATTAACAGTAGGTTTTAAAGTCACGAACTTACTTAACAATTCATATCGAAATTACCTGAATCGTTTGCGCTACTATGCAGACGAGTTGGGTAGAAACTATTTGTTAAACCTTAAATTCAATTATTAATTAGTAAACTCCAAAAAAATGAAAAAGATTAAATTATTTAGTGCGTTAGTATTAGCAGGATCCTTATTTGTTGCATGTTCAGATGATGATGACAGTACGCCAGAAATTGTAAATGAAGAAGAAATCATTACGACGGTTACCGTTACACTTTCTCCGGAAGATGATGGAACTGACGTTACATTGCAATTACAGGATCTTGATGGTGATGGATCAGGTGAGCAAGTTTATACAGTGTCAGGTAGCTTAGTGGCTAATATGGTCTATGACGGAAGCATAGTTCTTTTGAACGAAACGGAAAGTCCTGCAGAGGATATTACCGAAGAAGTTGAAGAGGAAAGCGATGAGCACCAGTTTTTCTATACAGTTGAAAGTGGTTTGGATTTAACTACGGAATATGCAAATTTTGACGGTGATGGTAACCCATTAGGAACAGAATTTACTCTTACTACAGGTGAAGCTAGTTCTGGTACACTTACATTTACTTTACGCCACGAGCCAACTAAACCAAATGATGGAACTTTGGCAGATGCAGGTGGAGAAACTGATGTTGAAGCTATGTTCAGTGTAGAAATAGAATAGACATAACAATACATCCCCTTTATAATTAAGCCTCGGCAATCTAAATGTTTTGATTGTCGAGGCTTAATTTTTCAACACCTAGGATTTAATTGTAAGCTATAAAATAACATCAAACCAGACAAATAAGCTATAAGCTTTAGAAGGTGCTAATCTCAAATTCTTTGTGCTTAGACTACTGAAGTCTAATGGTGACCTCTTACTTACCTGGTCAAAAATAAGGTACGCGACAAAAAGGAAAGGTATATGCGTAGATTAAAGCAATAATAAGTTCGTTTTCGATATACTTCAATAAAACCATATCCTATGTCCCAATAACGATGTTAAAAGGGGCTATATCCATATATTTCTGTCCTTAAACTAACATTCCCTGTTTAACCGTTAAAAGTGAGCGTAACTTATTAGCATATAGATTTCATTAATTTCAGCTCAACTTACCATCAATAGTCCGTATAGATTTATTTAGTTTAAAATCAAAAACAGTTTTTCTTGGATAAAACATCCACATAAAGCAATGCTTTACAAATGTTGGAAGAGGATAAAAAGTGGGTTGTACATTAGAATTTAGCAACTGAACAAAACCTGAACAAATGGTCCAGCTTAATCTATTTATGAACCTATTTCCATGTTCCAGTATCTCCCCTCAACCCTTATTACTTAAAGGAAACAGCCTTTCGGATAAAAAAATAAGGTATTGAAATTCAATTGAATCTAAAATAAAATCTAATCTCAAAAAAATACTTTTGAGAACCGACTTAACAATCACATAATTCAGATTAAAAACATGCTCAGCGATTAAATTGATATTAAAATCCAATAATTCTAAATTATCAGTAATCTTTATGGACTTTAAATAGTTAAAGCATTTGTTTCTCACCATGGCATAGATATAGCCCTTTAGAGAAGTTTCAATTTTTAATGTATTTGCATGCTCCCAGATATAGATAAAAATTTCTTGTACAATGTCCTCACTGGAATCTTTATCAAAAAGATAACCGTTGGCATAAACAACAAATTCTTCATAATGCTTATCAAAAAAGTTTTTAAAAACCTTTTCGTTTTTTTTTCTTATTTCCTCAAGAATAAGGTTCATTAATTTAGGGAGCTGTTATCTGTTTAGACAAATCTATATAAGATATTGATGAAAAATTAATATTAAGAAAACATTTGTGAATAATTAAATTTTTATAAATCTCCAATAAACATAAAATTATAATCTTAATACAAGTTGATAAATTTGTAAATCCTTTACATATTCGAAACTTTGCGCAAGCTAAACTTAGCATTATACAATTTTGATGCAGAATTAAGATTACTACTTTTTGATGTAATTGAAAAAATAGAAATTAGTTTACGTACCAAATTAATTTATCATCTATCACATGAAATAGACCCTTGGTGGTTTCAAAATTTCGATTTATTTAACGATAGTAAAGCATTAGTTAAAACACTATCTAATTTAGAAGCAGAAATTGAACGTACTAAAGACGAATCCATAAAGAAGCATCTTAAAAAACATAAAGATGATAAAAGATTTCCTCCTTCATGGAAATCTTTAGAGCAAACAAGTTTTGGTGTATTATCTAAGCTATATGGAAACTTAAAACATTCGGTAAAATTATTACCAAAACCACCAAACCCTTGGATTTTAGAACCATAAATGTTCCTAAACAGCACGAGTTTTCAAAACTCTATGTACATATGTGTTTAATGCGTTATATGTTGAACACAATACTTCCTAGAAATGAATTTAGTATGAAACTAAATAATTTATTTAAAAAATACCCAAATGTAGATCCCAATGCCTTAGGTATGAAGCCAAAATGGCAAGAAGAACCACTTTGGAAATAAACCATCATTAAAGAATTAATTTTAAAGATGTTACTACCCTTATATAACAATAATAGTATGTAAATCATAAAAAACAAAAAGCTTCCAATTTCTTGGAAGCTCTTTATTTATTGGTGGAGAATACCGGAGTCGAACCGGTGACCTCTTGCCTGCCAGGCAAGCGCTCTAGCCAGCTGAGCTAATCCCCCATTTAGGCTGGCGTAAAGAAAATACTTTTATACTAAGTATCAAAATTACGGGCCAAGTAATTACTGAGGCTTGTTTAATCCTTTTTTACGCTTAGAACAAGTAAAGGAATTCGTGATGAAAACTCTGATTTGGAAATCGTATTTTTCTCCCAAAGCTTCTTAAAAAAACCTCTTTTGCGTCTAAAAACGCATAACATGTCCGGATGTTGAGATTCAAAACGTTCTAAAACACCAAGGTAGGTTGTAGGTGCCTCGGTCATAGTTATTTGCGAACTTATATCCATCAATGCAGTATTGATGCGCAAATCATCATCAGAGTACCCCGGCGTTTTTACCAGAAGTAGGTTTATAGTTGAGCCAAATTTTTTCTTTATATCCAGTAGAGGATTTAAAATTCTATTTCGTTTTAAAATTCCCGATTTAAAAGCAGTTAAAATAGTTTTTGGAGGAGAGAACAAACTGCCTTTTGGCACCACCAAAGTAGGAATATCGGTCTGTTTAATGATTTTCCCGGAAGTATTACCAAGATAAGATTCTTCGGTAACATCGTTGCTTCTTGGTGCAATTATAATAAGGTCTATCCCTAACTCCTTATCAATACTTTTTAAGCCGTCTGCAATGCCGCCATTGTAAGTGGCAATTTTAATATGAACACCTTTGGATTCAATCTTATCAATTACTTCCTTTAAACGTTCTTTTCCGCTTTCCGCCAATTTTTGGGTAACATTGGCTAGGCTCTTTCCTGCTCCCACAGAAGCATTAAAAACTTCCATGACATAAACTTGTGAACCGAATTTCTCCGCAAAATCAACAGCGTATTGTAAAGTTTTGTGAGCATCGGGAGAAATACCTATGGGTACGAGTATATGTTTCATGTGTTTTTGAATTTATCGTTTAAATTTACAATTAAAATAAGATTCTAAAAATGGTTAAGCTTGCAAAGTTATCGGAAATACCTCAGATTCTCAACATTACTAAAGCATGTGCTGCCACAATGATTAAAAATGGTATTTATCAATGGAATGATGAGTACCCGTCACAAAAAGCTTTTGAGTTGGATATTGAGCGAGGTGAACTGTACACGTTACAGGAAAATGGTAGAATCATAGGCACAATTGTGCTTTCTAGAATTATGGATAAGGAATATGAATCAATTAAATGGTTGACGCCCAACCATAAGAATATTTATATACACAGGGTAGCCGTACATCCAGACTTTCAAGGACAGGGATATGCGCAGCAGCTAATGGCTTATGGTGAGGATCATGCCCGCAATCATGCCTTTGCTTCCGTTCGGTTAGATACTTTTAGTCAAAATAAGCGAAACCAGAGATTTTATGAGACTAGAGGGTTTCAGCGTTTGGGTGATATTTTCTTTCCAAAACAGAGTGAGCATCCCTTTCATTGTTATGAATTAGTATTGTAATTTCGTCCTCTTGAAGACGGAAATCGGTTTTAAGTCCATCAATAAATTAGCCATACCAGCAACTGTAGCAGGTATTGCAGAGCCACTATTATCTATTACTGACACGGCTATTGTGGGGAATATTCCAGTAGACGGATTAGAATCTCTGGCAGCAGCAGGTATTGTGGGTTCGTTTCTCTCCATGTTAATCTGGATTTTAGGGCAAACTAGAAGCGCTATATCTGCAATAATGTCGCAATACTTAGGTGCTGGAAGAATAGAAGAAGTAAAAACTTTGCCGGCACAAGCTATATTTCTTAATATTGGTTTAAGTGTGGTTGTTCTGTTGTCCACAATTTTTATAGTACAGGATATTTTTCAATTACTGAATGCCACCGGTAAAATTCTAGAGTATTGCATTTCTTATTATTCCATTAGAGTCTGGGGTTTTCCGTTAACCCTTTTCGTATTTGCCGTTATGGGTATTTTTCGTGGTTTGCAGAATACGTATTACCCTATGTTGATAGCTATTGTAGGGGCTGTTCTCAACGTAGGTCTGGATTTCGCCTTCGTATATGGAATAGAAAATGTCATTGAACCAATGTATTTAGAAGGCGCGGCCTATGCAAGCCTTTTAGCGCAAGGTATTATGGCTGTTATGGCGTTTTTGCTTTTAGTAACTAAAACGGACATTAGCCTTCGTTTAAAACTACCTGTACATAATGAATTGGGCAGATTGGTTGTCATGAGTTTAAACTTATTTGTGCGGGCATTGGCTTTAAATACGGCTTTGATCTTAGCAGTAAGAGAAGCAACCGCTTTGGGGCCTAGATATATAGGTGCGCACACTATTGCCATCAATATATGGTTGTTCTCTGCTTTTTTTATAGATGGTTATGCTGGTGCGGGCAATATAATGGGGGGTAGGCTCCTTGGTGCGAAAGATTATAACGGACTATGGGAATTGATGAAAAAAATATTGACCTACGGCTTAATCGTAAGTGTTATTTTGATGGCAGCAGGCTTCCTGTTCTATAAGCCTATTGGATTGCTTTTTTCAAAGGAAACAGAAGTGTTGAATGCTTTTTATGCTATATTTTTTATAGTGATTTTAGCATTGCCTATGAATACTATTGCTTTTATTTTTGATGGGTTGTTTAAAGGGATGGGCCAGATGAAATACTTAAGAAACACCCTGCTGGTAGCTACCTTTTTGGGTTTTGTGCCTGTTCTTTTCTTGGGAAAATATATGAGTTGGGGTCTTTATGGAATATGGATAGCTTTCACTGTCTGGATGGCTATTCGTGGTGGCGCTTTGGTCGTTAAGTTTATTAGAAAGTTTCGGCCTCTATTGCAAAACACCTAATTTTGAAAGTACATTTGTTAAACACCTAAACCACAATTATGGGAACCACCCGGGAAAACGGAAGTCTTTACACGAATATAGCCAACAAGATTGCAACAATAGAATTTGGCCATCCGGCAAGTAATTCTTTTGTAGCGGAACTACTAGATCGTTTAACCGCAGAATTTGATAAGCTTTCGGAGAACACCCAGGTGTCCGTTATCGTTTTAAAATCCGAAGGAGACCGTGCTTTCTGCGCTGGTGCTTCTTTTGACGAACTTATGGCAGTAGCCAATCTAGATGAGGGCAAAGTGTTTTTTAGCGGTTTCGCCAATGTCATCAACGCTATGCGTAAATGTAAAAAAGTAATTATTGGCCGTGTTCAAGGTAAAACTGTTGGTGGTGGTGTGGGTCTTGCAGCTGCGTGTGACTATGTGTATGCTTCTGAAGCAGCTTCAATACGATTATCAGAACTCACTATTGGTATTGCTCCATTGGTCATTGCTCCAGCCGTAGAACGAAAAATTGGAACTGCTGCTATTTCGGAACTTTCATTAGCTCCAACGGAATGGAAAAACGCGTATTGGGCAAAGGAAAAAGGGCTTTTCTCTAAAGTGTTCGATGATATAAATGAGTTGGATAAAGAGCTGGATTTTCATGCTCAGAAACTTGCTGATTATAATCCCGAAGCACTTGAAGAATGGAAAAGCGTTTTATGGCAAGGAACCGACCATTGGAATGCGCTTTTAATCGATCGTGCAGCTATAACAGGCAGATTGGTTCTGTCCCAATTTACTAGAAATGCACTTTCTAAATTTAAAAAATAACAATAACCATCAGTTGTCTACGTTTTACTTTTTCAAATCTCAAGTATGAATATTTTAAATTTCCTGAATGGTGACCTTGTTTTTCCCATTCTAGCACTTTTTGTAGTTGTAATTTATTTTGTTAACCGTGTACGTACAAAAAGAAAGTTTAAAAGATAACTTCCTATCTATTATCAATAACAAGGGTTTAGGTAATTGCAGTAGTATGAGTTTTATATCTTTCGTGTTCTACTTTACATCTCGGCTTTAGAAATAAAAAAGCTAGCAAATGTTGTCTAAAAACAAATTGGTTTTACAAATTGAATACCTTTGCAGAACAATCGTATTTCATGAGTAATATTAGAATCACCAAACAGTTTAATTTTGAGACCGGTCATGCCCTTTACGGATATGACGGCAAGTGCAGAAATGTGCATGGGCACAGCTATAAATTATCGGTAACGGTAATCGGTACGCCCATTACAGATACCTCTCACGTAAAATTGGGAATGGTCATAGATTTTGGTGATTTAAAAAAAATCGTCAAAGAAGAAATTGTAGATCAATTTGATCATGCCACGGTTTTCAACAAAAATACGCCGCATATAGAGTTGGCCAAAGAATTGATGGATAGGGGTCACAGTGTTATTTTGGCCGATTATCAGCCTACCAGTGAAAATATGGTTATTGATTTTTCGAAAAAGATTCGCGCTAGACTGCCTGAGAATATTGATTTACATTCCTTAAAACTCCAAGAAACTGATACCTCGTTTGCTGAGTGGTATGCATCCGATAATCAGTAGCACCTTTCTAAAAAGGGTATTCGTTATATTTGGCATCAGATGAAAACCATTACCGTTCCTCAAGGCAAAAAAGTCTATTTTTCTAGTGATAATCACCTAGGGGCACCAACTATGGCGGAAAGCCGTCCGCGTGAAAAGAAATTTGTTGCGTGGTTAGATGAAATCAAAGAAGATGCCGCGGCCATTTTTTTAATGGGTGACCTTTTTGATTTTTGGGCGGAGTACAAAACCGTAGTACCCAAAGGTTTTACCCGTACAATGGGAAAACTAGCCGAAATATCCGATTCTGGAATTCCTATATATTTTTTCGTAGGAAATCATGATTTATGGATGGATGGTTATTTTGAAGAAGAACTCAATATTCCTGTTTTTCATAAACCACAGCAGTATACTATAAACGGGGTTTCCTTTTTTGTTGGCCATGGAGATGGGCTAGGGCCTAATGATATTGGTTTTAAACGCATGAAGAAAGTGTTTACCAACCCTTTGGCTAAATGGTTGTTTAGATGGCTTCATCCAGATATAGGTGTAAGATTGGCAAAACACCTATCCGTTAAAAATAAATTGATTTCAGGAGATGACGATGCCAAGTTTTTAGGCGAAGACAATGAATGGTTGGTGCAGTATGCCAAGCGTAAGCTAGAAACAGAGCATTATGACCATTTTATTTTTGGTCACCGCCACTTGCCTATGGAAATAAAGGTAGGTGAGAATTCAAAATACACCAATTTAGGCGATTGGATTCATTATTATACTTATGCTGTTTTTGATGGGGAAAAGCTAAGCCTTGAAAAATATGAGCCTACTCATTAGCTTCGTGCTCATCAATATCTTTCTGTAAATCCAGTTTTCTAAATGAAGGCGAAACAATAGCTGTGGCACCCACCGTAATTAAGGTCATAGCACCACCAAAAACCACTGCGGTTACCGTACCCATAAGTTTTGCTGTTACTCCGCTTTCAAAAGCTCCTAGTTCATTAGATGATCCTACAAACATAGAGTTAACGGATGCAACACGTCCTCGCATGTTATCCGGAGTTTTAAGTTGCAAAATGGTTTGACGAATAATCATAGAAACGCCGTCTACGGCACCACTCAAGAACAAGGCGATTACTGAAAGCCAGAAGTAGGTAGAAAGGCCAAAAACAATCATACAGAGGCCAAAACCAAATACCGCTAACAGTAACTTCTTACCGGCATTTTTATGTAACGGAAATCGCGTAGACCCCAACATAGTAAGTGCTGCGCCAACCGCTGGTGCGGCTCGTAAAACACCAAAGCCTTCTGAACCTACGTGCAGAATATCTTGTGCAAAGATGGGTAAAAGCGCAACCGCTCCACCAAAGAGTACAGCTATCATATCTAACGTTAATGCTCCAAAAACAGCTTTGGTACTGAATACAAATCGTAGTCCTTCCCGTAAACTCTCAAATACAGGTTCTCCTATCTTAGGGTTAAGAATGGGTTTTGTTGAAATTTGAAATAGGGATATCAATGCCATTATTGAGAAACCAAAAATGAGGCACATAGACCAATGAACGCCAATCCAGCTAATAGAAAACCCAGCTAAAGCAGGTCCTAGAACGGATGCCAATTGCCAAGTAGTACTGCTCCATGTTGCAGCGTTGGGGTATGTTTTTTTAGGAACGATTAAGGCTATTAAAGAGAATATGGTTGGCCCAAGAAACGAACGAACAATACCACCTAGGAAAACCAAAAAGTAAATACCGTATAAAATGGTTTTGGTTTCTAGCTTATCTTCCATAGAAGGCCAACTGAGCATAAAGAGCCCGAAACTGATTACGGAGAAACCTAAAATGCATTTTATCAAAAGGTTTCGCTTCTCTTTTTGATCTACAATATGCCCTGCAAAAAGAGCCATGGATACTGCAGGAATCACTTCCATAAGTCCGATGATACCCAAGGAAAGAGGGTCTTTTGTCATGGAATATACTTGCCACTCAATTACAATGAACTGCATGGACCATGCAAATACCATAGCAAAACGAACCAACAAAAAGATGTTGAATTCTTTATAACGTAAGGCTGCATAAGGATCCATAAACGCGCTTTTTCGATAGAAATAAGGCGCAAAGATATTATTATAATCCGATGAACGGTACGCTTAAAATATAAAAGGGCGTTTCGGTTACTATTTCCTAAAACCGACTGAGTAGTCAGTTTTTTAAAGCCTTGAATTCACTGTGTAAGGGCACTTCATCGACGAACGGTTATTTTTTAATCGCGAAATGTGATAATTATATGCTTGTAAAGCACTGTAGAAATTAAAACCAACCAAGTAGTTTGTAATTTTATTTATAGCAATCGAGCAAAAGCATTAACAAGCCTAATTTATATAGGGCTTATCGATGGACTACATAGTAAGAAATCCGTTAAATGGTAATTTCAATCCGGTTGCCCTCTGGGTCTTGGATAACACTTTCATAATAGCCGTCTCCTGTAGTTCTTGGTTCACCAGGAATCTGAAATCCGTCAGACCTAAGTTGCTCGGTAATGGCATCTACTTTTTCTTTTGAACCTACGGAGAGCGCAAAATGAATAAAACCCAAATGTTCTTCCGTAGAATCTGATGCCTTTGTGATTTCCGGTTTGTGCATGAGCTCTAATCGCGAGCCTTCATCAAAACTTAAAAAGTGAGACGTGAAGTTTTTATTTGGATTGTGATACCGTTCTCCGCAAACAGCACCAAAATAATGTTCGTAAAAATGACGTGTAGCTTCAAGGTCAGATACCCATATGGCGAGGTGTTCTATCTTCATTGTATGTCTTTTAATTTCATCTGCAAGCTTATATTTCCTTGCCATTCATTTTCATCTAGAGAAAAGACCGCACTAAAAGGTTTCTTGTTGGCTACTGTAGGGAGTTTGTCACCCATATTAAAACCAATGCCTCCAATAGGACCAATTCCGTTTTGCGTAGCAGCTAACTTAAGATGTGCCCCATCTTCACCTACAACTTTAGCATAGCCTGTATCTATTAGATTTTCGGACATGAATGTTGGAGTCATGTTACCAGGCCCAAAAGGAGCGAACTGTTTTAGGATACGCATCAGTTTTGGTGAAATATCCTTAAAATCTAATTGAGCATCTATGGAAATTTCAGGAATCAATAGTTTTGGGTCTATGGTTTCGGAGACTACTTTCTCGAATTGTGCTTTGAAGTTTTCAAACTGCTCTTCTAGTAATGTAAGTCCGGCAGCATATTTATGTCCTCCAAACTGCTCAATGCAATCTGCACAGCCCTGTAAGGCGTTATACACATCAAAACCTTTTACGGAACGTGCGGAAGCTGCCAACTTATTGCCACTTTTAGTAAAGACCAATGTTGGACGGTAATAGGTTTCGGTAAGTCGCGAAGCCACAATACCAATTACCCCTTTGTGCCACGAGTCTTTATAAACTACAGAAGTAAAACGTTCTTCTTCTTTATTATTAAGAATCTGTTCAAGGGCCTCTACAGTGATTTCTTTGTCCAGTCCACGCCTGTCTTGATTGAATTTTTCAATCTGGGCGGCAAAGGTTTCGGCTTGGGCTAGGTCATTTTCGGTGAGCAGGTTTACGGCATGTTGCCCGTGTTCCATACGGCCTGCAGCATTTATCCGCGGAGCGATAATGAACACTACATCGGTTATAGTAAGTACCGATTTTTTTATTTGATTGATAATGGCCTTGAAGCCAATTCTGGGATTGGTATTAATTACTTGGAGCCCAAAATAAGCCAATACCCTATTCTCACCAGTCATAGGAACAATATCTGCACCAATGGCTGTAGCAACTAAATCAAGATAAGGAATCAGGTCCTCAACAGTTTCCCCTTGTCGGGAGCTTAGCGCCTGAATCAGTTTAAAACCAACGCCACAGCCACAAAGCTCATCGTATGGATAGTTGCAATCATCACGTTTCGGGTCAAGAACTGCCACAGCATTTGGTAGCGAATTACCGGGTCTGTGATGATCACAGATAATAAAATCTATTTCTTTTTCTTTCGCATAAGCCACCTTGTCAATAGCCTTTACACCACAATCTAGTGCGATAATAAGCGAGAAATCGTTGTCTTCGGCAAAGTCTACCCCTTTAAAAGAGACGCCATACCCTTCGGTATATCTATCCGGAATATAAGTGGCAACGTTGGGGTAATAGCTTAGCAAATAGGAAGAAACCAAAGCTACTGAGGTGGTACCATCCACATCATAATCGCCATAAACCAAAATATTTTCATTATTGGCAATAGCTTCTTCAATGCGTTCTACCGCAATGTTCATGTCCTTCATTAAAAAAGGATCATGCAAATGCGTCAACTCTGGACGAAAAAAGTTCTTAGCCGCTTCATAAGTAGATATACCCCTTTGTAATAAGAGTTGAGCCACTAAATCATCAACCTTGAGCGCATTAGCCAATTGGTCAATAGCGTCTTGTTGAGGTTTGGGTTTAATGGTCCAGCGCATAGGGGGTGTTTAAGTGTTAAGTTCAAGCGTCAAGCTTAAGTGTTAAGTTCAGACTAAAGAATTAATTGCAAGTCTAAGTATTATAGAATGTTCAATAATATACTAAGAAATTAGCTTTGTTTTTTATTCCTGATGATGGTAGCAATGATTTTAATCAATTGTTGGACTTCGCCTAGAAGGAATTCTCTTTTGTCGTCGTTACCATACTCTATTTTGTCAAAATTTTTAAGTTTACTCTAGACTCCTTGAGTTCTTTTAGAGAAATACTTGCTTTGTGAACATAATCTTTTGAGGTATGGGTGCCTTGAGCTTCACCAAAATTAAGCGCAGAACTTCCTGCAGAACGTAAAAGTTGATTGCCGTAATATTCTCCAGTAAAATCTTTCGGAATCTCACGACAAAAAATAGCAATATTAGCAGCAAAACTTACCAGTCTATCTTCTAAATCATATTTTTTATCATGCACAATATGGAGTTTAACTTAGTTTTGAACTTAAATCTTGAGTTTAACTCTTAAACCTTGAACTTGAGCTTTACTTTTGAAATTGAAACTTACTCATTATGAAAAATAGTCTTGATCTCTAATGTTGCAAATTTTCGGAACATTTCCATTACACCACAATACTTTTCTACAGATAGGTCTACGGCTCTTTGTAATTTTTTCTCCGCTAGGTCTTTTCCGTGAAAATGGTACTCAATGGTTACAGCATCATAAAATTTTGGATGCTCATCAGTTAGATTGGCGATAGTTTCAATATGAAAATCATCTACCTCTAGCTTCATTTTTTTGATAAGCGCGGCTACATCAAGACCTGAGCAGCCTGCTAGACCAGATAGCATAAGCGCTTTTGGTCGCAGTCCTTTTCCTTCGCCGCCATCATCTGGGCCGGCATCTATTTTTAAGGTTAGACCTGATGGGTTCGTGCTTTCGAACTGCATGTTGCCAAGCCATTTGGTTGTAATATGATTTGTAGTACCCATAATTTTTTATGTTTCTAGTAAGAATCAAAAATACGATTAATAAATAGATTTTGAAGTTGGAAATTGATCTTGTCTGTATTTGTGATGAATAAGAATGTTTTTGAAGAAATACCGAGATTACTGATACTACAAGTCACTTTCTAAATTTTTTTTATAGAATGAAGCATTTATGATTAGCCAATAATCCAAGTTTTACTTTATATGATTGAGCGGAAGTCATTTACTCTAATTAATAATAAGATTCGTTGAAAGATAACAAAGATTTATTAGCCTATGTACTCATTTTGATAAGTCTAATTTCACTTATCATTCTGGATGAGCATATCTCTTCAAGTTTGAGACATTTGCTGTATGGTTTTATTCCATTGTGTCTTAGATATATTTTAAAATAAACTTTGATCTAAACATATTGACTAAGTAAAAAGGGAAATATCTTTATAAATCTGTAAAGTTGATAGTATTTTTGGGAGTCCTACTTATTGTAGTTTCTTGTCTCCTGATTATTTTCTATAATGAGGAGCTAGTTAATATTTTTAAAGCAATTTAGTTCTATCTAGATAAAAGATTATTAATGGGTCAGTCTGTCATAATCTGATTAATCAATTCCTGTAATTCCGGCACCACATCGGACTCAAACCAAGGATTTTTTGACATCCAAAAACGATTTACTGGAGAAGGGTGTGGTAAAGGAAAAAACTTGGGTAGAAATTCATGATAACTACCGACGTTCTCAGTTAGATTTCGCTTAGATAGTTCTTTTAGATATCGGTCTTGGGCGTATTTACCAATGACCAATATTAGTTTTACGTCTTTTAATTCTTTCCAAAAAAGGTCATGCCAAAGCGGGGCGCATTCTTTGCGAGGTGGCAGGTCACCGGTCTTAGCTTTACCAGGAAAACAGAAACCCATAGGTAAAACAGCAAAATTATCTGGGTCGTAAAACTGTTCGTCCGTAACACCCAGCCATTCCCTTAGTTTTCTACCACTGGGGTCATCCCAAGCTTTATTATGGTCATGGGCCTTTCTGCCTGGCGCTTGGCTAACTAAGATGATTTTGGAATTTTTAGTGCCAGCTACTATTGGCCTAGGCTCTAAAGGCAAATGTTTACTGCAAACTTTACATGAACGTATTTCAGAAAGCAGTTTTTGCATATGAGACTATTTCTTTTTCAACGGATCTTGTGAAAAGGAGAGTCCGTCAAAACCGGTTTTCATAAAGTTACGGATATTTTGGTGTCCCGTACCTTCGGCATCTTTTAGAACATCATCATAATAATAACTTCCAAAACAGGCTAAAGCTTCATCTTTATTAAGATTTTGTTCTTTCGCAAAAGCGAAAAGTTTGCACGAACCTGAATTCTGTCCTTCGGCATTTTCTAATGTGCCATTTTTAAAAGCAGTAGGAGTAAAAGCGTAATTAGAATCTATTACCGCCATAGTTTCAGAAAATCCGATGGTTTTAGGGTTGGTCTTTAATTTTTGTATAAAAGTATCTAATGTCATCTTCATTGTTTTTTTCCGGCAACAACTATTACAATCTCACCTTTTGGTGGTTTATCGGTAAAGTGTTGTGCCATTTCTTCAGCTGTGCCTCTCAATGTTTCTTCATAAAGTTTGGTAAGCTCCCTTGAAACGGAAACTTGTCTGTCCGACCCAAAATATTCGGCAAATTGCCCTAAGGTCTTAATCAACTTATAAGGCGATTCATAGAAAATAATAGTCCGCGTTTCTTCGGCAAGTAGTTTTAAGCGGGTTTGCCGTCCTTTTTTAGGAGGAAGAAATCCTTCAAAAACAAATTTATCGTTCGGAAGACCACTATTTACCAAAGCAGGTACAAATGCCGTTGCACCGGGAAGACAATCAACCTCAATATTTTTCTCCACACAAGCCCTAGTCAATAAAAAACCAGGGTCTGATATTGCAGGGGTGCCTGCATCTGAAATCAAAGCAATAGTTTCACCCGCCTGTAAACGCTTTACCAATGCATCAACGGTCTTGTGCTCGTTGTGCATATGGTGACTTTGCATTTGAGTAGTAATTTTAAAATGCTGAAGTAGTTTTCCGCTCGTTCGGGTGTCCTCTGCTAGAATACAATCTACTTCGTTTAAAACACGAATTGCACGCAAAGTCATATCCTCAAGGTTGCCGATTGGCGTTGGTACCAAATATAATTTTCCCATAAAATCTAAGGTCGTAGCTCTCTATCCATAAAATAGGCAATCAATGTAACTATAATTGCAATAAATGCGAATAGATAATCTTTGCCATCCGTTAAGTAGTGTGCAAAGAAAGCTAAAAGCGTATTAAAAAAGAAACCTGCGTATGCCCATTCTTTAAGCCATGATGAGAAATTGCCCCATATGGCTATTAAACCAAGAATTTTGGCAAATGCCAACGGGTATATGAGATATGAGGGGTAATTGAAGTGCTTAAAAAAGCCTACTATCATCTCATATTTAGTGAAATAATTGAATACGGAAAATAGCATAATCAGGGTGAGTAAAACTAATGCAGACCAGTATAGGGTTCTTTGAGTTTTCATGGAGGAATTTTTCAGGAACAAAATAAAGAAAATAGGGGCTTGAAACTAATTCCAAGCAAAAAGCCCTTTGTTTTAATAAAGGGCTTATTTAATACTAGTTTTAACAGATGCTTTTTAAGAAAACTTACGCTCAATAAATTGCATAAAACGTTCAGCGTATTCCTCTTTGCCAAGCCAGTTGTTATAATCTGGTTTAACCATGTTGTCTATGAATGAAATGGAGCGATCTTCACTATCGATCGTGTTTAATTGGGAAAGAACGCGATTATAATCTTCCATGCTCCCATTAAACAGATGCTTAACAAATGCAAGCCTATTGTTAAGGTCAATTTTAAGTTCTTGGTTAGAAACCTTATCGTTTAAAGACTTAGTAGAAGGTACCTCTTTACTAACCGGTGTGCTATTTTGTTTTGGTGCAGCGGGCTTCTGGGGCTCAAATAGCTCTTGGTCATTTTTCATATAATCCGGTTTGGACAAGAACTCTTCCAATACTTCATCTACGCGCGCTTCATGGCTGGGCATTTCAGAAATCATATCTTTTATGGTATCCATTCCAGGAATCATAATGTCCTCTTCGTGCGGATTACTCTCAGGCACAGACGCATTTTCATTAAGAACGGCATTGGCCATTTTTTCAAACTTAGCGGCAATTACATTTTTAGAAACGTCTATTTCAATATCGTTTAATTTTTCCTCTATGTATTTAAGAACAGCAAGTTTTTCATACAAATCCTTAGCGGTGTCATACATCTCGCTAATATCCATATCACGAGAAGTAATAATATCCGTAGATAATTTTCGCAGTTCTTCCTTTAATTTTTTCTTCATCGGTCAATTTTTTCTAATTCTACCGGGTTGGGGTAAAAAAGGTATCTCTATCTTTGCTTACATTAAATCCTGAACTTTGGTGGATTGTTCTTAAAAACAATGCCTTTTCTTAAGTTCAACAATATTAAGAACGAAAAACCCTATATTTTCGTCTAAAATTACAAAATGTTTCTCGAAAATACTGTTAATCACAAAGAACAATTCGGGTGGATAGAAGTCATCTGCGGTTCCATGTTCTCGGGTAAGACCGAAGAATTAATCCGTAGATTAAAACGTGCTCAGTTCGCCAAACAAAAGGTTGAAATCTTTAAACCTATGGTAGATGTTCGTTATGATGAGACCATGGTTGTTTCTCATGACGCCAATGAAATACGTTCTACACCAGTACCTGCTGCGGCCAACATTCGCATTTTAGGCGATACCTGTGATGTCATAGGAATTGATGAAGCCCAATTTTTTGATGATGAAATCGTTACGGTATGTAATGACTTGGCAAACAAGGGTGTTCGTGTGGTAGTTGCAGGATTGGATATGGACTTTAAAGGAAACCCTTTTGGACCTATGCCAGCTTTAATGGCAACCGCAGAGTATGTTACAAAAGTGCATGCAATATGTACGCGTACCGGTAACTTGGCCAATTATAGCTTTAGAAAATCCAGTAATGATAATTTAGTATTACTAGGTGAAACCGAAGAATATGAGCCTTTAAGCCGTGGTGCTTATTATAAGGCGCGATTACGAGAAAAACTTAAACATCTAGATGTGAAAAGTGAGGAGATAAGTATCAACAATAAAAAAACCGATGGCGAAAGCAGGTGAGACCGTTCTTGAAATAGACCTTTTGGCCTTGGAACACAATTACAAGTTTTTAAAATCAAGATTAGACCAGGAAACTAAATTCTTGGGAGTGGTAAAAGCATTCGCTTACGGCAGCGATTCAGTTGCCGTTGCAAGAAAACTGGAAGTCTTAGGGGTAGATTATCTAGCTGTCGCTTATGTTAGTGAGGGTGTTGCTTTGCGGGAAGCAGGAGTAAAAACACCAATTTTAGTATTGCATACGTTACCGATAAGCTTTGATGATTTGATAGTTCACAATTTGGAGCCCAATATTTATTCTCCTAAAATCCTCAATCAGTTTTTAGAGGTGGCTAAACAGAAAAACTTGAATAAATACCCTATTCATTTAAAATTCAATACTGGGCTTAACAGATTGGGTTTTGTAGCCGATGAGATTGATGCCTTAACAGAGATTTTGAATAATCAAGATAAGATTGAGGTGGTCTCCATTTTTTCCCATTTGGCTGCCTCCGAGGATTTAAACGAGAGTGAATTTACGGAGAAACAAATTTCGACTTTTCAGAATATTACGAATATATTGTTGCCAAAATTGAAGCGCAGGCCTATGCTTCATTTATTGAATACTTCAGGTATTATTAACTATGCAAAGTCACAGTATGATATGGTGCGCAGTGGAATTGGACTCTATGGTTTTGGAAATGAATCCGCTATAGACGCTGAACTTAAACCGGTGGCGACCTTAAAAACCGTTATTTCCCAAATTCATGTTATTCAAGAAGGGGAGAGTATAGGTTATAACAGGGCTTATAAAGCAAAAGAGGCTGTTATTACCGCAACATTGCCAGTAGGGCATGCAGATGGTATAGGAAGGCAATACGGTAATGGAAAAGCCCATGTTACCATAAATGGACAAAAGGCACCCATTGTAGGAAACGTTTGTATGGATATGATAATGGTAAACGTAAGCGAAATCGAATGTAAAGAAGGCGATGAAGTCATTGTTTTTGGGGAAAACCCTACCGCAGAAGAATTTGCGAGCGGAGCAAAAACCATCTCATATGAAATACTAACTGGTATATCCCAAAGGGTAACCCGGCTCGTTGTTGATAATTAAAAGCAGGAGCAGAATTCTGTAAGTAATCCTTTTTTTGTTAATTTGCAGTGCATTAAGTTGCGCCATTAATTAATTAACCATTATAAACACTAATTATCATGTTAAAAGAATTTAAGGATTTTATTATGACGGGCAACGTCATAGATTTTGCAGTTGCTGTTATTATGGCTACCGCTCTAGGGCTAGTTATAAACGGTTTTGTAGCTGATATGGTCATGCCGATCGTTGGTCACTTTGCAGGAGGTATTGATTTTTCAGCAATGGCTATTACGCTAGATCCAGCCGTTGTAGCTGCAGATGGTACGGTTACTACACCTGCTAACCAAATACGTTACGGTGCATGGATTAACAGCATCATCAACCTTATCATTGTAGGATTTGTAATGTTCATCATGGTAAAAGCTTATAACAAAACAAAAGCTCCAGAGCCAGAAGCTGCTCCAGCAGGTCCTTCTCAAGAAGATTTATTGGCAGAAATTAGAGATTTGCTTAAAAAGCAATAAGAATAAAGGTTTCCCTTGCTTTATGGGAATACCACCGCTGCACTGCAGTTTAATCTTAAAACCGTCATTGAAGTTCGCTACTTCTTTGACGGTTCTTTTTTATATGATTGTTATTTTTATAACAATTTGTTAAATATTGATTATGTGGATTTAAAATGCTTGTCAGGTCAATAGGGTTGCACTACATTTGTCTTTCTAAATTAATTAAAGATGAAAGTAGCCGTTGTAGGTGCCACCGGAATGGTTGGCGAGGTGATGCTCAAAGTATTGAGCGAACGTAATTTTCCAGTTACGGAATTGCTATTGGTAGCTTCTGAGCGTTCAGTAGGTAAGAAACTCTCTTATAAAGACAAAGAATATACAATCATAGGTTTGACTGATGCCGTAGCTGCAAAGCCGGATATTGCTATATTTTCTGCTGGAGGCGATACTTCGTTGGAGTGGGCACCTAAATTTGCTGAAGCAGGTACCACCGTTGTCGATAATTCTTCTGCCTGGAGAATGGACCCAACTAAAAAATTAGTTGTTCCTGAAATTAATGCGGGTGAACTTACCAAAGAAGACAAAATCATTGCGAATCCTAATTGTTCTACCATACAGTTAGTAATGGCCTTGGCTCCATTGCATAAGAAATATAAGATGAAGCGTGTCGTGATTTCTACATACCAATCGGTATCAGGAACAGGGGTTAAAGCGGTACGTCAGTTAGAAAATGAAATAGCTGGTATAGAAGGTGAAATGGCCTATCCTTATCCTATAGGTAGAAATGCACTACCCCATTGTGATGTTTTCTTAGAAAACGGATACACAAAGGAAGAAATGAAATTGGCACGTGAGCCGCAAAAAATATTGGATGATCGTAGCTTTTCTATTAGCGCTACAGCTGTACGAATTCCAACGGCCGGAGGCCATTCGGAATCCGTAAATATTGAGTTCAATGAAGATTTTGACTTAAATGACGTCCGTAAGTTGCTAAATGATACACCCGGGGTTACCGTACAGGATAATCCTGATACGAACACCTATCCTATGCCGATCTATGCACATGACAAAGATGAGGTGTTTGTAGGACGTATTCGTAGAGATGAATCACAACGCAATACTTTAAATATGTGGATTGTTGCAGATAATCTTCGTAAAGGAGCTGCAACAAATGCAGTACAAATTGCGGAATATCTATTGAAAAACCGTTTGGTATAAATTTTATATACTTTCTAAATTTTTAGTTAAAACCTATGCTGAGCAACGCCGGCATAGGTTTTTTTATGGTACTTTTAGCGAGTTTCAATCATGAAATTATGAAGAAATCCCTTGTATTATTTTCATTGACATCGGCTACTTTAGCCGGTCAGGCATTACCTAAAACAGAGACCACTATCGTGAATTACCCCAAAACCCATAGAGCAGAGACCGTTGACACCTATTTTGGAACTACTATTGCTGATCCGTATCGGTGGTTAGAAGATGATATGAGTGAGGAGACAGGTGAGTGGGTAAAAGCTCAGAATAAAGTTACTTTCAATTATTTAGAAAAGATTCCTTTTCGGGAGGCATTGAAACAGCGTTTGGAGAAATTGTGGAATTATGAAAAATTAGGTTCTCCTTTCAAAGAAGGAAACTACACGTACTTCTATAAAAACGATGGTTTACAGAATCAGTATGTTCTATATCGTAAAAAAGGTGAAGGCAGTGAGGAAATTTTCTTAGACCCTAATACGTTTTCAGAAGATGGAACTACCTCTCTGGCAGGATTAAGTTTTACTAAAGACGGCTCACTTGCTGCGTATTTAATTTCAGAAGGTGGTAGTGATTGGCGTAAAGCAATTGTAATTGATGCTGAAACGAAACAGGTTTTAGAAGACACCTTGACCGATATAAAGTTCAGTGGTATCTCCTGGAAAGAAAATGACGGATTCTACTATTCTAGTTATGATAAACCGGAGGGTAGCGAGCTATCTGCAAAGACCGATCAACACAAAGTTTACTACCACAAATTAGGAACTTCTCAAAAAGAAGACCAATTGGTATATGGTGGTGTTGAGGCGGAGAAACATAGATATGTAGGGGCTTCTGTTTCCGAAGACCAACGTTACCTTCAGATTTCTGCGTCGGTATCCACTTCAGGGAATAAACTTTTTATAAAGGACCTTTCAAACGAAAACAGTCCATTGGTGCCCATAGTGGAGGATACGGATTCTGACAATTACATTATAGAGAATGAAGGTTCTAAACTTTATATTGTAACCAATAGAAATGCTCCCAATAAGAAAATTGTTACGGTAGATGCCGAAAATCCAAGCGAAGAAAATTGGGTTGATTTTATTCCGGAAACCGAAAATGTATTGACCGTTGGTACAGGTGGAGGCTATTTCTTTGCAGAATATATGGTAGATGCTATTAGTAAGGTTTTACAATACGATTATGAGGGTAATTTAGTTCGTGAAGTAAAGCTTCCGGGTGTGGGTACTGCTTCTGGTTTTGGTGGTAAAAAAGAGAACAAGGACTTTTATTTTTCTTTTACGAATTATACCATTCCAGGTTCATCTTATAAATATAATGTTGAGACAGGCGAATATACACCGTATTGGACGCCAAACATCGATTTTAATTCGGAGGAATACGAATCTAACCAGGTGTTTTATACCTCAAAGGATGGTACTAAGGTTCCTATAATCATCACACATAAAAAAGGCTTGAAGCTAAACGGTAAAAACCCGACTATCTTATATGGTTATGGAGGATTTAATATCAGCTTAACGCCTGCTTTTAGTATTGCAAACGCAGTTTGGCTAGAACAAGGTGGTATTTATGCCGTACCTAACTTAAGAGGTGGAGGTGAGTATGGTAAGAAATGGCATGATGCGGGTACTAAAATGCAGAAGCAGAACGTATTTGATGATTTTATTGCAGCTGCAGAGTATCTTATCTCAAACAACTATACATCTTCCGATTATTTAGCGATTCGTGGTGGAAGTAACGGTGGGTTGTTAGTTGGTGCTACAATGACACAGCGTCCGGAACTGATGAAGGTGGCTTTGCCAGCTGTTGGTGTTTTGGATATGTTGCGTTACCATACCTTCACTGCGGGCGCAGGGTGGGCTTATGATTATGGAACTTCTGAAGATAGTAAAGAGATGTTTAGATACTTAAAAGGATATTCGCCCGTTCATAACATTAGGAAAGGAGTGAAATATCCCGCAACATTCATAACTACTGGTGACCATGATGATCGTGTGGTACCTGCGCATAGTTTTAAGTTCGCTGCTGAGTTGCAAGACAAACAAACAGGAAAGAATCCTGCCTTAATTAGAATCGAGACCAATGCCGGTCATGGTGCGGGTACACCGGTAAGTAAAACTATAGAACAGTATGCGGATATTTTTGCTTTTACGCTGTATAATATGGGCTTTAAAGCACTTCCGAATCAATAAAAATAAAAAAACGAAAACTTAATACCGATAGGACTTTTTTTGTTCTCTGGTTTTTAGAATAAAATATATGTTACAAGTAGATCATGTTTCTTTTGGCTATGAAGATGGTACTTCCATTTTGGAAAACATCAACTTAAAGGTAGCTAAAGGCGAGCATGTTTCCATTATTGGTGAAAGCGGATGTGGAAAAAGTACCCTGTTAAAAATTATTTATGGACTTGTGCACATTGAAGTTGGTGAGGTGTATTGGAACGAAAACCAAGTTTTGGGGCCACAACATAATTTAGTGCCCGGAGAGCCGTACATGAAATATCTTTCACAGGATTTTGATTTGATGCCTTTTACTACGGTAGAGGAGAATGTCAGTCAATTTTTATCGGTGTTTGAGCCTGAGGAAATGCAACAACGCACTTATGAGCTTCTTGAGATGATCGAGATGACAGAGTTTGCCAAAACCAAGGTAAAGTTACTAAGCAGAGGGCAGCAACAACGTGTAGCATTGGCGCGAGTATTGGCCCAAGAGCCTAAAGTACTTTTGTTAGATGAACCTTTCAGTAATATTGACAATTTTAGAAAGAACAGTTTGCGACGTAACCTTTTTGGGTATTTAAGACGCCAAAAAATTACGGTACTTATCGCTACACATGACCATATGGATATGCTTCCGTTTGCCGATAGGGTAGTCGTAATTAAGGATCGGTTTATTATTGCGAAGGATAGTCCTAAAAACTTGTACGAGCATCCTAAAGACCTTTATGTGGCTTCCCTTTTCGGCGAAGCCAATAAAATTCCCATCAACATTGTAAAATCTTATGCAGATACCAAAAGACGTATTATTGTTTATGCACATGAGTTTAAGGTTTCGGCTAAATCTGGGCTGGAATGCGTGGTAAAAGGAGCTTACTACATGGGAAGCCATTTTATGATCGTTGGTATCTATGAAGGTGAAGACATTTATTTTCATCATGATAGGCCCTTAGAGGTCGGGAAGGTGGTTTTTCTTAATCTTTCATTAGAGACTATCAACCAACGTATGACAGATTCTTAGGGTATGAATAAGGCCCAATTACTTCAAGAATTAAACTTTAAAGCGGTCCGAAGCAGTGGCGCCGGTGGGCAGCATGTAAATAAAGTATCTACTAAAATTGAACTTAGCTTTTCGGTTGAAGATTCTTATGGACTTACCGATGCGGAGAAATCGCGCATAATTAGAAAAATAGGAAAGAGGCTTACCAAAGAAGGCATCTTACAGATGCAATGTGATGAAAGTCGAAGTCAACATAAGAATAAGGAGTTGGCTATATCCAGATTTTTTAACCTTATTGAAGAATCTTTAATAGTGCGAAAGAAACGTAGAAAAACAAAACCCTCGCGCTCATCCATTGAGAAACGGCTAAAGCACAAAAAGAATAACGCCCAGAAAAAAGCAAATAGGGGAAAGCCCCAAATTGACTGATTGTCATTGGAGCTTTCTCGTTAGGGCTTGCGCCTTACTACTCAACTAAACATCAACTATTAAAATTAAAACTCTTGTTTCCCGAATTCACTATCAATGAATTTTGATTTGTTTTTGTTCTGATTGAAATTGTACGACAGGTTAAGCAACACCATATCTACCTCATAAATGTAATTTGTTGTGGTATAAAATTCCCCTTCACGATATGTGGTAATTCGTTGTTCGTTGGTATCCAATAATCCTAAATCTATATTCTGCCATTGCAAGGTTGCCGTTAAACGATTGTCCAGAAATGACTTTTTAAAGGTTAGGTTAGGCGAATAGAAACGAGAATCTTCTCCTTGTGCCGTAATTCTTTCCGATAGATAGTTGAAAGTCAATTGCAACGAAGCGGTCTCGGAAAAATCATAGGTACTGTTCGCATTAATAGAGTAGACAAAAGAGCTGCTATCTACATCGCGACTATCATATTCCCCATCAATAGCATAATTATAAAGATTGGCACCAATGAAATTGGACCAGTTTTTAGTGGGTTTTAATTGCGTTCCTATTTCCATACCTATGGATTTTGCCTTGCCTACATTTGAGTAGATACGGTTTAGAATGGTATCGTTGTAAATGGTGTTTACCCTATTCACTAAGTTTTTGGTATCGCGGTAATAAGCGGTGGCAAAAAGGGAATTACCATTGCCAAAGTTTTTACTAAGTCCTACTTCAAATAAGTCTATAAACTCAGGTTTAAGAGTTGGGTCACCTTGCTCTAAAGTCTCGGAGTGCTCACGTTCGGGGAAAGGGTTCATTTTAAAAGTGGTAGTTCGTTCTACTCTTTTACTATAGGCTGCTTTTAGCTTTGTGTTGTTGTCAAAAGTATACTGAATAGATGCCGATGGAAATGGTTTTATATAATCGTAAGTGTATGTAGTATCGATAAGACCTTGCTTGTCTCTAAGGTCAAGTTCTCGTTCCATTGCTTCAATACGCACCCCTGCTGCATACTCCCATTTTTCTGTGGCTCCGGTCAATTGTGCATAACCGGAATGAATGCTTCTTTGTAAATCTACTTCACTAGAAAATTCAGATACCAGCTCAAACGCACCACCAGTAGTGTCATCTTTTCGCTCGTAAACGAAATCGCCCGTGTGGTCTAAATTTCGGAATTGGTAACCTGTTTCAAGTTGACCAATGGCGAAAGGTTTCCATGCATAATCCAATGACAGGCGAACACCGTTTAAAGGGTTGTCGTTCGTATTGTACTCTTGTTGGTAGATGATACTTCTGTCCGGTTCTGCAAGATTATCGCTTTCAGTAGGACCGCCTAATAGGGTGTATTCATATAGAAATGAAGTAGATAGTTTTGAAGAGTTCTCAAAAATGTGAGAATAGTCAAAACTTCCTAAGATGAAATCACTCTTTCTAGTTCTTAGGTTGTGGTTATAATACTGAAAGGTATAATCTCGTTCGCCGCCATCAGCAGGGGTAATGCTGTGATTGTCATAATATACTATATCCGCTAGACGGTCTTTTTTCCTTTTTCCCCCGTAAAAACCTAATGAATAGGCATTTTTCTCGTCCGGGGCATAATCAATGGTAAAGCGGCCACTATAATTGGTTTCATCAAAACTACGCTCTCCGCTTGACGGAAACTGTGTGCGGGTATCATCGATAATCGTATAAACATCACCTTCACGTCTACCACCAAGGTCATTACGTTGATAACTGGCACCCATAGAAATATTCCAATCTCCCTTGCGGAGGTTATAGGTAGCATCTGCACCGTAGCGTTGGTGTGCTTTATCGTTTCCGTATGTTTCAAAAGAAGGCAATCCGCCTTTAATATTCACCTGTGCAAACGTGCCGTCCGCTGCACCTTTTTTGGTAATGATATTCATGATACCCGCTTTACCCTCAGGGTCATATTTTGCGGAAGGCGCAGTAATAATTTCTACACGTTCTATAGCATTGGCAGGGAGTTGGTTCAGTAAATTGGAAGCATTCCCCTGAACTGGATTCCCATTAAGCAAAACAACAAAACCCGTACTACCACGAACACTGATTTCACCTTGTCCATCAACACTAACCGATGGTATGTTTTTTACAATATCCGTGGCACTACCGCCAAGACTGTTTTGAAATTTTTTGGTGTCGAAAACTTGTCGATCAATCTTATTGATGACCGTGGCGCGTTCTCCTTTAATTACAACTTCCTCAAGTTGAGTACCACCAATAGAAAGGGTTACAGTGCCCAAGTCTACTGCTTTTCTATTTTGTACGGTAATATCTTTGATGGTTTTAGTTTCAAAACCCATAAAAGAGGCTTCTAGGTAGTAAGTTCCGTTTTTAACGTCTTCAATAGTGAAGAATCCGTTTAGGTCTGTAATGACCCCCGTAACCAATTCCCCATTTTCTTGATTAAAGATGGCGGCTGTTGCATATTCAAGTGGATAATCATTGTCTGCGTCAGTTATTTTCCCTGAAATCTGGGCAGATGTAACTATCGGAATTAGTGCAAGTAATACTAATAATGCGCGATAAAACTTCATTTTCAATAGGTTTGGTATTAATTAGGTGTCAAAAATACATTTAACCCCTATTGAATTATGGTCTGTTTGAAAAAGTTAAGGTATGATAGCTACTTTTTTGAACTGCAAAGGTGTATTTCCTTCGTGGCGTTTAAAATATTTCACAAAATGAGAAACATCCGTAAAGTCAAATTTATATGCAATTTCAGTTACCGAAAGGTCAGTGTATAACAAAAGGCGTTTTGTTTCCTTTACTATATGGTCGGCAATTACGGTAGAGGCCGTTTTCTCATGTTTCCGTTTACACAATGCATTAAGGTTCTGCGCCGTAGTATTCAATTTTTCGGCATAATAAGCAACATCGTTTTTAAGCTTACTTGCCAATAACTCATCAAAACGTTCCTCTAAATTATTGGTAGATACGGTTTCATCAACCTTTACGTAGGTCAATATTTTAGAGAATAAGGCTTTGAGTACACCTTCTACCAAAATATCCCTGCCGGCGCAATTTTCTTTTATTTCCTTTGATGCGATTTCAAAAAGCGACTGTATACTTGGGTCTTTTTCCGGATGGATAACCCGCATGTTCGTTAACTGCTTTAATTGAAGGTTGATGTGCTTATCTAATGTTTTTTCTAAAAATCCTTCTTTAATTATAATAACAAACCCTTCCGGTATGGTGTCTATTTCCCAATGGTGGACTTCATCTTTCTTAATAATAAAAATAACGGGTGGCGCTATGGGATAACCTGTTTCATCCATATAGTGCATACCGCTACCTGCACTAAAAAAGACCAGCTCCATGTATTTGTTGTGCCTATGCGGTTTGGTGTACCTCTTATTACCATCAAATGCTTCGATCTTAATATCCGCCAAGGCAGAAATTTTAGTGTAGGTTCTAATTTTGGTTCGTATCAACTTTGACAGGATTTTAACTGAATACTTATGTAAAAAACGTCTATTTGAAATGCACGATTTTTATATTACAAATTGGCGTCTAAGTAGTTATAAAGATAGTGGATTAAAGCGAAGGGAGATTGCTTAGAACGGTGTTTAAAGGCCAAGAATACTAACACAAACTACCTAAATTGTAGCACTCTTGTGCAAACATTAAAAGTCTTGTTAATGTTTTACGTTAAATAGCGAGTGTTTCTTAAAATTCAAATTTTAACTGAACTGAGACGGTTTCCTTTTTTAAATCCTTTTGTTCTTTTTCCGTGTTGAGGTTTGCTAATGAAATACCCAGTAGCCGAACGGAATTTTGTAATTTTTCTTGATACAAAAGTTCTTTGGCGGTTTCGAGAATAAGGCTCTTGGCAGAAATAAAATAAGCTAAAGTTTTACTTCGGGTATTTAATGTAAAATCACTGTACTTAATTTTTAGAGTAACAGTTTTACCGGCAATATTGGCTTTTTTGAGTCGTTTTTCAAGCTCTTCAGCTATATGGTCCAAACGTTCTAGCATAAATATCTCACTACTGAGATTTTCATTAAAGGTACGTTCGGCTCCAACAGATTTTGGAATGCGGTGTGGTTTTACCTCACTGGTATGGATACCTCGCACCACATTGTAATAGTAGCTACCGCTCTTACCAAAGTTTTTCTCTAGGAATTCCTCTGTTTTTAGTTTTAAATCTTTACCTGTAAAAATGCCCAATTTGTACATTTTTTCTGCAGTAACCTTTCCCACACCATAGAATTTTCGAATCTCCAGATCTTCTAAAAATTGCATTACCTCTTCTGGGTTAACGGTTTTTTGTCCGTTGGGTTTGTTGACGTCACTGGCAACCTTGGCAATAAATTTATTGATGGAAATACCTGCAGATGCATTAAGCCCCGTAGTATCAAAAATCTTTTGTCTTATTTCCCTCGCCATTAGAGAAGCAGAAGGATTTCCCTTTTTATTTACGGTAACATCAAGATAGGCTTCGTCCAAAGAAAGAGGCTCCACCAAATCAGTATACTCATGGAAAATTCCTCGTATGATTTTAGAGATTTCCTTGTAACGTTCAAAGCGCGCTTTTACAAAAATGAGTTCAGGACAATTTCGTTGGGCAAGTACACTGCTCATGGCACTGCGAACGCCATATTTTCTGGCTTCATAACTGGCTGCTGCCACGACGCCTCGTTTTGAGCTTCCGCCTACCGCAATAGGCTTTCCTCGTAATTCCGGATTATCCAGTTGCTCTACGGATGCATAGAAGGCATCCATATCAACATGAATAATCTTTCGCATGGGAAAATCGTTTGGCATACTGCAAAATTAAGTTATATTTAGTTGAATGGAAGCACAAACAAAAACAGCGATTATTCTTGGGGCAACCGGTCTTACAGGTGGTGTTTTATTGAGGATATTACTTGAAGATGACCGTTATGGGAAAATTAAATTGTTCTCTCGTTCCAGTGTTGGCATTACACATTGGAAAATAGAGGAGCATTTAGGAAATTTGATGCAGCTAGAACAGTTTGAAATTGATTTTACCGCAGAAGATGTTTTTTGTTGTATAGGAACAACAAAGTCAAAAACACCGGATAAAGAAACATACAGAAATATAGATTACGGTATTCCCGTAACGGCTGCTAAATTAGCTTCAAAAAATGGAATTATTAGCTTTCTTGCGATTTCCTCTATGGGTGCAAATTCAAAAAGCAGTGTTTTTTATAATCGATTAAAGGGTGAAATGGAGGAAAGGGTGCTCAAGGAAAAGAGTAAAAACACCTATCTTTTAAGGCCTTCATTAATTAGTGGTAATCGCGAAGAAAAGCGAGCGGGAGAATGGATTTTTAAACAGGTGATGAAAGGAGTAAATTTGGTATTAGTGGGGCCTCTACAAAAATATCGCTCAATTGCACCGGAAACGATAGCTAAGGCCATGGTTGTGGTCGCTAATGGGGGCTATGAATCGCATATCATAGAATCTGATAAAATAAGTAAAATAGCGACTTTAAGTGATTGAAATCGAACGGAAATTCTTGGTAACGTCAAAAGTGTATCAACAGCAGGCAACAGTAAAAGAGCGGATTGTTCAAGGTTTTTTAAATACCGATAAGGAGCGAACCGTACGTGTTCGTATAAAAGGAGAGTCAGGTTTTTTGACCGTGAAAGGAAAATCAAATGATGCGGGCACTATTCGGTTTGAATGGGAGAAAGAAATTTCAGTTCCCGATGCCGAGGAACTTTTGCTTATTTGCGAACCTGGAATTATTGATAAGGTGCGTTACAATGTGCCGTTAGGCAATCATATGTACGAAGTGGATGAATTTCATGGTGATAATGAAGGTCTTATTGTGGCCGAAGTAGAATTGGAATCTGAAAACCAATCATTAGAAAAACCGTCATGGTTAGGAGAAGAAGTAACTGGTGAAGTAAAATATTATAATTCGCAATTGAGTAAACACCCTTTTAAAAACTGGTAATCTAAGAAATGAAAAAAGCATCGTTATCGTTCAAATAGCTTTTAGTGGCAATACCTCTAATATTGTTTATGATAAGATGGTTCAAAAGCTCTTGTAGGGTAAATTTCTTATAAAAATTGTTAGGTGCACCATGTAGAATATCTTCCATTCGGTTATGGTACAGTGCATAGGTCAATTCTATATTCACATCTTTTCGTATATGACCTTTTGACTGAGCGCTGTGCAGTAGGTCTTTTACAAGAACGGAAACTTCATTTTCCCTAAAATAGTTAAAAACCCTATATACTTCAGGATAATACTTTTTTAAACTGCGTAAAAAACTGGGATTGAAATTTTTAAAGGTATCCAATCCTATTCTGTATATTGAAATTACCGCTAGAATAGGATCGGATTTCTCCTTCTTTACACACTCAATGATATTGGATCTTAATTTGGCAAGAAAAGCAGTCAGACTTTCTTTTATGATTTGTTCTTTTCCCGTAAAATTCTGGTATATCGTTTTTTTTGATATACAAAGTTCATGGGCCAAATCATCTAAGGTAAAGCGCTTTGTACCAAATCTCAAGAATTTAGAAAGGGCAAATTCTAAAAATTGGTCTTTATCCATCATGTGTAAACTTGGTGATTATTAGTGCCATCCTCCACCAAGAGAACGGTATAAAGCAACCGTAGATGACAATTGGCCAAACTTATTGTTGATTAGGTTGAGCTCCGCGTTCAAAGAGTTTTCCCTAGCGGTCAAAAGATCTAGGTAAGTCAAATACCCGCTGTTCAGTAATTCCTCTGAATTGGTTTCCGCCCGCTTCAAAGCAACAACCTGTTTGGTAACGTAAGCTTCTTTCTCAACAGAGGTATTATAGTCATACAATGCATCGGAAACTTCTTTACCTGCGGTAAGCAAGGTCTTTTTAAAGCTAAGCAGTGCTTGTTCTTGTTGTGCTTGGGCAACCTCATAAGCGGTCCTTATTTTTCTACCGTTGAAAATAGGTTGAGTAAGACCGCCAACTAGATTGGCGAAAATAGAACTGCTGTCTATCCAATTATCCAAATCCAAACTTTGAAAACCACCTTGGGCCGATAATGTAATGGAAGGATAGAAGTTGCTTCTTGCAACATTGGTGAGCTCAAAATTATTTACCAAACTATACTCGGCCTGCATGATGTCCGGTCTGTTGCGTAACAATAAAGCTGGTACGCCAAGTTGTATATCAGCCACTAAATTTTGGTCGTCAAGAGAGCCACGAGCATAAGATTGTGGCTGTTCACTTAATAAAATACTTAAGGTGGTCTCCGCTTTAAAAAGTGAGTTCTTAAGATCTAGTAATTGACTTTGCGCACTGTACAATTGTGCAGCAGTTTGGTCTACACCAACTTGATTGGCCTGTCCCGCTTCTTTTAGGGCAGTAATAGTCTCTAAACTTTTCGACCGGTTTTCAATAGTTTCCTCGGTAACATCAATTTGTTTGTCCAAAGCCAATAATTGATAATATGTAGTAGCAATTTGAGCGACCAAATCTGTTTTTACAGCCTGGTGTGCGGCTACGGTTTGTAAATAACTTGCATCACTGGCCCGTTTACTACTTCGAATCTTTCCCCAAATATCCGCTTCCCAAGAAGCGGTTCCTGAAGTCTCGTACTGGTTGAAAGGTTGCGTAAAAAAGCTTCCAAACTGCCCGTTTTCACTGGTTCTTGCTGTCCTAGTTGCACTAGCAGCTCCATTAATAGTTGGTAAATAACCTGCTTTACCTTGTTTAACATACGCCTCTGCAGCGGCAATGCTCTGTAGCGCGATGCGTATGTCCAAGTTGTTGTCTAACCCTCTTTGAATATAGGTCTTCAAATGAGAATCAGTAAAAAGGTCTTTGTAAGAGACAGATGCCAGAGAAACGCTATCTTGAGGTAGGTTATCCGTGCGATACAAGTTTTTGGTCTCTACTTCTGGCCGCTCGTAGTTCTTGGCTACAAAACAAGATTGTAGGAGGAGCGGAAGCAAAGCTACCAATATGAATTTATTTGTTATAATTGTTTTCATGATTTCTCTAATTCTTTGATTCTTCAATAGTTTCTTCCGGAGCACCGGTTATGCGCTCTTGAATGGTTTGGAAAATAACATATAGTGCCGGTATAACGAATACTCCGAAAATGGTACCTATTAACATACCGCCAACGGCGCTCATACCAATAGACCGGTTACCTACGGCTCCAATACCCGTGGATAATGCCAAAGGCATTAACCCAAGAATAAAAGCGAAAGAGGTCATTAATATAGGTCTAAGTCTTGCTTTAGCACCGTCAATGGCAGAGTCAATGATAGACATACCATGCTTTCTACGTTGCAATGCAAACTCTACAATTAGAATGGCGTTTTTAGATAGTAAACCAATAAGCATAATCAATGCAATCTGGAAATAGATGTTATTTTCAAGACCAGCTAAACTTACAAAGCCAATAGCACCTGCAATACCCACCGGTAACGAAAGTAAAATCGATAACGGTAAAATATATGATTCGTATTGGGCACTTAATAAGAAGTACACAAATACCAAACTCAATATAAATATGATTATCGTTTGGCTACCCGCACTATTTTCTTCTTTCGTTAAACCAGAATATTCATAAGTGTAGTTGTTGGGTAGTACCTCGGCAGCCACCTCTTCAATTGCTGTAATCGCGTCACCAGTGGAATAACCAGGGTTCATGGCTCCGTTAACTTTAACGGAACTCAATAGGTTAAATCTACTTACCACCTCAGGACCATAAATTTTGTTTAATGATACAAATTGAGATACGGCAACCGATTCACCATTGGCATTTGTTACGAAAATATGGTTCAATGAATTTTCATCGGCTCTATCTTCCGGTTTTGCTTGAATCATAACCCGGTATTGTTTACCGAATTTGTTAAAATCCGTAGTATATAAACCACCGTAATACCCTTGCATGGCACTGAATATATCAGTCACTGCTAAACCTGCAAGTTTTGTTTTCTCAGCATCTACCTCTAATTCATATTGAGGAAAGTTAGCGTTGAAGTTTGTAATGGCATACTTTACTTCCGGTCTGGCATTTATAGCGGCTAAGAATTCATTGGTTACCTTGTTTACTGTCTGCCAGTCATCTGCATCTTTACTCTGCAAGTTCATTTCAAAACCGGTAGAGTTACCAAAACCACGTACACTAGGGGGAGTAAAGAAGAATATTTTGGCATCTTTTAATCCTGCTGTTTTTGCGAATAAGCTACCTACAACTTCCTGAACGGATTCTCCTTCTCCTTTTCGTTCGCCCCAATCTTTAAGACGAAGAACAGAGAAACCATAAGAACCACCGTTTACACTATTTAAAATACTGAAACCGGTAATATTCATCCTAGCTTCTATAATATCCATAGATTGATAAATAGAATCTAATTTTTTCACGGTCTTTTGTGTCTGCTCTAAAGTGGTACCTGGAGGCATTGTTACATCGGCAAATACAATTGCTTTATCCTCATTTGGAATAAATCCGGTAGGTGTGGTTTGAAACAACATGTATGCTATCACGCCAAACACGGCAAGAGAAATCCATGTTACCCATTTTCTTTTGGCGATGAATTTTACCGAACCAACATACTTATCGGTTACAGCATCAAAACCAGTGTTGAAAGCAGAAAAGAAACGTTTTGTAATTCCTTTTTTCTTTCCTTCGGATGTATCATGCGGCCTCAATAAAAGTGCCGCCAAAGCCGGACTCAACGTTAAGGCGTTCACCGCGGAAATAAGAATCGCAATGGCCAACGTAATACCAAACTGTTGGTAAAATACACCTGAGGACCCACTAATGAATGACACAGGGATAAATACGGCAGACATTACCAAAGTAATAGAGATAATAGCACCTGATATTTCCGACATCGCAGATTTTGTGGCTTTTTTTGCGTTAGTGGCACCTTCCTCCATTTTTGCATGAACGGCCTCGACCACCACAATGGCATCATCCACCACAATACCAATGGCTAGAATCATTGCGAACAAGGTTAACATGTTAATGGAATAACCAAATAAGGAAAGGAAAAAGAACGTACCAACAATTGCAACCGGAACTGCAATAGCGGGAATTAACGTTGATCTAAAATCTTGTAAAAAGATGAAAACCACTAAGAAAACCAATAGGAAAGCTTCTATTAATGTCTGTATAACGTGCTCAATAGATGCACTCAAAAAATCCTTAGTGTTGTAAGGAATTACATAATCTAATCCTTTTGGGAAATCGGCTTTACTTTCATCAAGAATAACCTGAATTTCATCAATAATGGCATTTGCATTAGATCCCGAAGTTTGAAAAATGCCAACAGCGGTACCGGGTTTACCCATACCTTCGTTTTTGGTGCCATAATTAAAAGCACCTAATTCAACCTCGGCAACATCCTTAAGACGTAGAAACTGTCCGTTTTCTTGCGCTCTAATAATAATATCCTCGTATTCTGATTGCTCGGAAAGACGACCTTTATATTTTAATACATACTCATAAACACCATCTGCGTTTTCACCAATTTTACCGGTCGCCGCTTCAAGATTTTGTTCTCTAAGGGCAGCTTGTATGTCAGATGGCATGAGTTTATAAGCAGCCATTTTTTCTGGATTTAACCAGATACGCATAGAGTAATCCTTAGAACCAAAGACCGTAACGTTACCTACGCCTTCAATACGTTGTAATTTAGGTACAATATTAATTCTAGCATAGTTTTCTACAAATGTTGCATCATATTCATCATTATCAGAAAATAATGAAAAGAAAAGTAAGGCACTGGTTTGGGATTTTTGTGTAATAACACCGGTCTGTACTACCGCTTGAGGTAAAACACTATTTGCTCTAGCAACCCTGTTTTGAACGTTAACCGCCGCAATATCGGGGTTTGTTCCCAACTTAAAAAATACGTTAATAGTTGCATTACCGTCGTTACTCGCGTTAGAGGTCATGTACAACATGTCTTCCACACCATTAATCTGTTCCTCTAACGGAATAACAACACTCTTAAGTACGGTCTCTGCATTTGCCCCGGTATAGGTACTTGTTACCTGCACCGTTGGTGGTGCTATTTCAGGGTACTCTTCTATAGGTAAGGTCGTTAAACCTAAAACACCTAGTATAACGATAATGATCGAAATCACCGTAGACAATACGGGACGATCTATAAATCTTTGAAACATTGTTCTCTATTTATATATTATAGTAAATAACGGATTCTTACTTGGCAGGATTAATGGCCATTCCGTCCTTGATTTTGGTTACACCTTCAAGAACAATAGTAGTTCCTTCGTCAATTCCTTTTTCTACGATAAATCCTTGTGGAGTATTAGCAATAATGTCTATTGGCATAGTGGTTACCGTGTTATCATCCTTAACAACATAGATTAACTTTTTACCTTGCAAATCTATGGTAGCTGTTTGTGGAATTTCATAAGCACTCTCATATACCGTAGGAATTTTGATTTTCCCCGTACTTCCGCTACTCAATAGGTTATTTTTATTATCAAAATCAGCCCTTGCAGTAACACTTCCAGTTGTGCTGTTAATGATAGTATTGATCATCGCAATTTTACCAGCTTCAGGATATTCCTTTCCATTGATCATAACGAGTGTAACCTTTGGAGCTTTTTCTAGGTCCATAATATTCTTATCGTTCTTAGGCATGGACTCTTTTAGTTTTAAGAGCTCTTTTTCGTTCAATGAAAAATAAGCACGTACTTGACTAACATCTGAAACCGTAGTAAGTGGTTTGCCCATATTTGAACTTACCAAAGCCCCGGTTTTAAAAGGAATTTCACCAATGTAACCATCAACTGGACTTGTAATACGGGAGTAACCAATGTTTGACGCAACACTTTGGTAATTGGCTTGAGCCTGAGCTAACTGTGCTTTTGCAGTTTCTAATTGTACCTCGCTGATAATACCCTTTTCTACTAATGGTTTAAGTTTATTTACTTCAACTTTAGCAACGTTTACAGATGCCTTTGCGGCATTTGCATCTTGATTTAAAGTTTGGGTCTCTAACTTAAAAAGAGGTTGTCCTTTTTTAATTTTCTGACCTTCTTCTACATATACTTTTTGAATGAAACCAGAAACTTTTGGCCATATTTCTACATTCTGCTTACCTTCTAAGGTTGTAGAAAATTCATTATAAACAGTTAAATCTTGTTTTTTCAGTTCACCAACTTGTAAACTTGGTGGAGGAGGCGCTGTCGCTCCGGCCGGTGCTGTTGGCGTTGTTCCGAAACATGAACTCAAAAGAAGTCCTGCACTTAATAATCCTATGATTGATAATTTTTTCATTATGAGATGATTGTTTGTTTGTATTAATGCAATGGTAAACACTTGTTAAGGTTTTGTTAATTCAGGTTGTTCGGTTTCAAACGAACTTAGTGAATAAATTTTTTTTTAAATAAGTTTTTTTAAAGTTTCGATAGTCTCTTTGTACGTTACTTCATTTTGGGCTAAACAGTTCATATAAGCTTCAATCTTTTCTTTATTGGAGTTATATTTTTCTTTGTTGAATTCTTGATCATATTTGGTAACTTTTTGAATCATCTTAGACTCATTTGCTGCTTTTTTTAAAGCTTGCTCCAGCTTTTTTATAAAAAATGTACTCTTATCTGAAATTTTAAAATATCTTCTTCTATCACCAGATTTAGTGAAATACGTAATCATTCCAAGTTGAAGCAACAAATTCAGAGATGTCGATATGGAGCTTTTACTGGCTCCCCTTTTATTTTGACAATCATCGAACGTTAGCCCAACTTCATCAGTTACTACAAGATTTCCAAAAATCCTAGCTGCCAACGGAGGCAAATTATATTCGGCTTCAAAATGAACTCCAAGCTCCTCTATTAACCTCTGTTTATTTTCTTCTTTATCCATAATTTGAAAAATGAACGGCAAAGGTATAGTTAGTTCGGTAATAAACAAACTAAAAGAACTTAAATTTTATTATTGATAGTTAAAGTTATGTTAGAAAGCACAAAATTAAGAATTAACTAACTGAAAATTAGTTCGATAAAAATAATTTTTAACCAATATGAAAATTAAAAAAATATAATTTCACATGGAGTTAAAAGCTGAAGATAAATGGAGGTCTAAACTGATTTTATGGCCGAACCTAATCTGGTTACTGGGCAAATATGCCATCTTTATCAATTAGCGGAATGTTGGAAAGGTTATTTTCGGTAATAGTGTTTTGGGGGAATAAGAAACGCTTTTCAAAAAGTTTGCCCTCTGCGAAGAAGGTTACAAAGAACTCATTGTCCAAAACAAGAATTTCTTCTGGTAGCATTTCTACTTTTTTAAATTCCTTTGAAGCTATAGTGCCAATGCCGTGTCTCATGGTGGAGGTTTGACGCTCATCATCAAAACCCTTTGATACCACAATTGTCATTTCAATTTCGTCTGCCCTACTATTTATAATATAGGCATTCCAATCTTTGGAAAGAAAATCTTCGTTCCATTCCCTAATAATGACAACATGAACATCCTTGGCAATAGGTATTTCAATATCCTTTTTCACAATCTTATCTTATAAAGCACTTTTAAATTGCTCTAAGAAGCGCACATCATTCTCGCTCAATAGACGAATGTCGGAAATTTGATGTAGCAATAATGCAATTCTGTCAATTCCCATTCCAAAGGCGAAACCAGAATATTCTTTGGAATCAATACCACAGTTGTCCAATACATTTGGATCTACCATGCCACAGCCCATAATTTCCAACCAACCGGTACCTTTTGTCATTTTATAATCCGTCTCCGTTTCAAGACCCCAATACACATCTACCTCTGCGCTAGGCTCGGTAAATGGAAAATAAGAAGGACGCAAGCGAATTTTTGATTTTCCAAAAAGCTCGGTAGTAAAAAATTGAAGGGTCTGCTTTAAATCCGCGAACGACACATCTTTGTCAATATATAACCCTTCCACTTGATGAAAGAAACAATGCGAACGTGCGGAAATAGCTTCGTTGCGGTATACTCGTCCCGGAGAGATAGTACGTATAGGAGGTTGATTGTTTTCCATGTAACGCACTTGTACCGATGAGGTATGTGTACGCAATAAGATATCTGGATCGGTCTGAACAAAAAATGTATCCTGCATATCTCGCGCGGGATGGTACTCAGGCAGGTTCAAAGCTGTAAAGTTATGCCAATCATCTTCAATCTCTGGGCCTTCAGATACATTAAAGCCAATTCTTGAGAAAATCTCTATAATTTGATTTTTAACAATCGAAATTGGGTGTCTTGTCCCAAGTTCCAAAGGTTCGCCAGGGCGAGTTAAATCACCATAAACACCTTTTTCTTCGGTTTTGCTCTCAAGAGAATCTCTTAGGGTGTTCAGTTTATCGTTAGCGGCTTGCTTTAGCTGATTTATAGTTTGACCAAATTCTTTTTTCTGCTCATTAGGTACATTTTTAAATTCAGCGAAGAAATCGTTCAAAAGTCCTTTTTTACCTAAGTATTTGATACGAAAGCTTTCCACTTCCTCTTTTGTAGTAGCTTTAAACTTTTCTACTTCCGCAATGTGTTTTTTTATGGTATCGATCATTGTGTTCGGCTAAAAGGGCAAATTTAGGACATTTGCGGCATTACCGAATACATATTTCATCATAAATTGACCTACAATTATGCCGATACTTCAATTGATTGATCGTTTGTCTTTTTTAGCAAGTATTTTAGGCATTCATCAAAAGTGGCAAAGATATGTTCGGTAGGAATTAAATCGGGTATTAGATCAACACGTTCCATCATATAACGCGGTTGGTCCAGTACATCTACGAACAAAACTTCAATATCTGAATTGTGTAAATCTATAAGGACATCTTCTAAGGTGTAAAGACCTGATTGATCCAAGTACTGCATACGGTCCATACGAATTATAGCCGTAGATGCTGATCTTGGTATTTGATCTGCCAGTACTTGGAATTCACTTGTAGAACCAAAGAACAAAGGTCCTTTAAGATGTTTTATAAAGACCTTTTCTTTTAGTTTTTGAGGAAAACTGGCTTCATCTGCCCACCCTTCTTCTTTTTCTAAAGATTTTACATCGGATCTTTCTGCGGTTAAATCTCCCATTTTCTTCATGAACATCAGAGAGGCGATCACCAGTCCAACACCTACTGCATAGACCAAGTTCCAAATAGAAGAAAGAACAAGTACTACAAGCATTATCACTACTTCTGAGCTAAACTTCAGAGGACCAATGCTCAAATCTTTTGGGAGACTTGGTATGGCTTTTAGACCTTTATAATCCATTACGCCAATACCTACCGTTACTAAAATACCAGCCAGGACAGCTGCAGGTATCTGAGAGGCTACAGGGCCTAGCGCTAGAAGAACAACTAATAGTAAAACGCCAGCCACCATACCGGATAGTTTGGTTTTACCGCCGGCATTAATATTTACAACCGTACGTATGGTAGCACCGGCACCCGGTATACCGCCAAATATTGCTGCAATACTGTTACCTATACCTTGCCCTACTAATTCTTTATTAGGTTTATGCTTGGTCTTCGTCATATTATCCGCAACTACGGAAGTTAGGAGTGAATCTATTGCGCCTAATAAAGCTAAAGTTAGAGCTGTAAAAATATATGGTGTTATCGAAGCCAATTGAAAATCTGTGAATATACCTAAGTTGGGCATAGGAAAATCACTAGGTATTTCTTCAATAGGTCTATACTTCAACCCAAAACCGTAAGCCACACCAGACACTACAATAAGGGCTACCAATGCGCTTGGTATTGCCGTGGTAATTTTCTTGAAACCATAAATAATAATTATGGTAGAAAGGGCAAGAATAAGCTCTAGCCAATTAATATTATTTATTGCTCTTGGTAACACCTTAATAGCACCAATTACACCTGATGCTTCGGAGTTTGCCAAAGTTTGGGCCTCTTTTAATTTATCTGCTTCGGTAATATCTTCTGCTCTGGCAATTGTTTCCTTAAAATCATTAAGAACTAAAATACCTTCGCCAGCCTCCTCTTTTAAAATGTTTTCTAAAATAATCTGTTCTGCCATAGGTTTGTAGATATTTACAAACTCGGCGTCTTCCTTTGGGTAATAGCCAATCGCAGGTAAAATTTGTGTCACAAGAATAATAACACCTATTGCAGTCATAAATCCAGAAACTACAGGGTAAGGAATGTATCTAATGTATTTACCTATTCCTAAAAGACCTAAACCTATTTGTATTAAGCCCGCTAAAAGGAAAACTACTAGAATAGCTGGTAATGCTTTATCTAAGCTGCCATCGTTCATAGCTATAATTCCAGCGATTACCACCATACTTACTGCGGTCATAGGTGCAGTAGGGCCAGAAATTTGTGTACTGGTGCCACCAAAAAGTGCAGCGAAGAAACTTATGAAAATTGCGCCATACAATCCGGCACTGGGACCCATTCCTGAGCTAACGCCAAAAGCCAATGCTAATGGCAAGGCAACAATACCTGCGGTAATTCCGCCAAATAAATCACCCTTAAAATTTGAAAATAGATTCTTCATACAATTAAACTAATCAATTTTAATGAGATAGGATGGCCTCCTTTGTTAACCGATTTATGTCGTTTTTAAGTAAAAATATTCGTTGGCTACGAATAATTGATTGATTTTAAGGTACAATAAAACCGATGCAAAACATCGGTTTTATGATTACTATTTTTATTTTGGTCTCTAGTCGTAAAATTCAACCGCACCCGTAGCAATATCATACATGGCACCTACGATCATAACTTCACCATTATTCTCCATTTCAGCTAAAACCGGACTTTGAGTTCTAATGTTGTCTATGGTCATTTCTACATTCTTCGCAGAAACTTTGTCTACAAAATCTAAGTTTTTAGAATTTCTTAAACTCTCCTCTGCCGGTTTCTTAACAGCCTCAACTGCTGGCTCTATTTTGTTGATCAAAGCAGTTAAATTGCCCAGTCTAGCATGGTCACAAGCACCTTTAATGGCACCACAACTCGTATGGCCTAAAACTACTATTAATTTGGTGCCGGCAAGTTTACAACCAAATTCCATGCTACCTAATATATCTTCGTTTACAAAATTACCAGCTATTCTAACGCTAAAAATATCCCCTAGTCCTTGGTCGAAAACCAATTCAGCAGAAACTCTAGAATCTATACAACTTAGTATGGTAGCGAAAGGAAATTGACCATCGCTAGTATCGTTAACTTGTTCCAAAAGGTTACGATTTGCTTTTAGATTACTCTGAAATCTCTGATTTCCTTCCTTTAAAAAATCCAATGATTTCTTAGGGGTCATCGTTGCTTGAGTTTCTTTAGTATGCGCTTTCATATATTTTAATATTTATTATGATGTATAGTTATTTTGTCCCATTAGTAATAGTGGAACATTGATGTTATTTATAATGTCACTAATATTTGCAGGCATAGAAAGAGATGTTCTCTCTTTGTTATTATTATTTTCAAACCTATTGATGCACAAAAGGTTTACTTTATTTTTAGTTATGTAATTTGAAATATTCTTAATGGAATCTGAATTGCTCTCAAATTCAAAGGCAACCTCTTTTCTTTCTTTCGTTGTTTCGGTTTTAACTGTGGCTTTATTGTTTTTTAAGATTTTAAACGACTTTAGAGGTCCCTGAGAATGAAGTAATAAATCTCTGGTTAAATCGGCTATTGAGATTTCCTCGGCATCACTTAGTACTCCTAAAGACAGGTCATTATCGTAATCCAAAACATTCAAATCATCAGTTAAAAATATAGGTCCTTTATGTTTCTTTAATACAAAAGGTATTAAGTTATCACCAAGAATATTGAAAAACCCCGACTTTCTTTTATCTAATACGATAAAATCTGGTTTCTCTTTTTCGATATAAGAGGCTATTTCATTTTTTAGATTGCCAATAGCGCATGAACAGGACAAGGTTACTCCAAAATCTTTTGAATAGGTCGTAACTATCCTATTTATATCGTTCTTCATGGTAATAAACTCACTATTTAGTGACCTTATCGCTGAAAGATTACTGTCTTCAGTAACTACTTCTGAAGCTTTTTTAACATGAAAAATGGTAATATCCCCATCAAGCATCTTAGCTAGGCTAAGCGTACTTTTAATCGTATTCCCTAAAGAATTTTTCAAGTCAGAGAGTACAGCTATTTTATATTTTTTATCCATGTTATTTTATTTAGTTGTGAGAACAACTTCAACCAATTAGCTTAAGCTTAAATTCGATTTTGGTCGTTGCTCAAAGAATTCAATATAACTTGGCGGATTTTCTACCACGCCACGCTTAGAAATAAGCTTAATATCAATATTTCTTTCTCTGGCCTTTAAGCTGAAATCTTCTAATATCTCTATAATATCATAATCTAAGAATCTTGTCTTTAATACATCAATTTCTAAGTAGGTGTTATGCGGGAGACTGTCCAGCTCTTTTAAGATAGCACCTTTGTTGAAAAAAGTAACTTCTTCGGCCAAAGTCATTTTAATTTTATGTTTACCATCACTATTGTCCTCAATATGAAGGAAGTGAGAATTTTGGTAGCTTTTTAATAAAATAACAACAATACCTACCGCAAGACCTAAACTAATACCTACTAGTAAATCTGTAAAAACAATACCTAAGACAGTTACAAAGAATGGTATAGATTGTTTCCATCCTAGTTTATACATTTTTATGAATAGTGCTGGTTTTGCTAGTTTAAATCCTACAATAAATAGAATAGCAGCCAAGACTGATAAAGGAATCATGTTCAGCAATGTAGGGATCAAGATTACAGAAATCAGCAAAAGGAAACCGTGAATCATTGCAGATAGTTTTGTTCTACCTCCAGATTGAATGTTTGCAGAACTACGTACAATTACCTGAGTAATCGGTAGACCACCTATTAAACCAGAGACTATGTTACCCGCACCTTGCGCAAGCAGTTCTCTGTTTGTTGGTGTTACATTCTTATGTGGATCCAACTTGTCCGTTGCCTCAACACAAAGTAAAGTTTCTAAACTGGCAACTAGTGCAATTGTAAATGCTGTTATCCAAACTTGTGGATTACTTATAGCACTAAAGTTCGGAAAGCTAAACTGACCGATAAATGATGAAAAATCATCTGGTACAGGTACCTTAACCAAGTGATCTTTAGATATTGTCAATACTTCGCTATCTTGGGTTAGAACGTAAAATATAATACCAATAGCAACAGCAACCAAAGGGCCTTGAATGATTTGAAATACTTTACCTTTCTTAGAAAGTACTTTGTCCCAAAGTAAAAGTATCGATAGTCCTATGATAGCAATTAGGGTAGCTCCAGGGCTAATATTATTAATAGTGTTTAAAATTTCTGAGAACGTATTTTCTCCGTCTACTTGAAAAAATGCCCAGTCTCCCTCCGGATCAGGATCGTAACCGAAAAAGTGAGGAATCTGTTTCAAGATAATGATGATACCAATACCGGTAAGCATTCCTTTAATTACAGAAGAAGGAAAGTAGTAACCAATTACTCCGGCTTTTAATATTCCAAATATAATCTGGATTATACCACCCAATACAACGGCTACTAAAAAGTTCTCATAACCGCCTAAAGTTCCAATTGCGGTAAGTACTATTGCCGCTAAACCTGCAGCAGGGCCACTAACACCAATTTTTGAACCACTGAGACCACCAACTAGAACACCACCAATAATACCCGCAATAACTCCTGAAAATAAAGGGGCACCACTGGCTAAAGCAATACCTAAACATAATGGTAGTGCAACGAAAAATACAACAATACTCGCGGGAATATCGTTTTTGATATATTTGAACATGTAAGATATAGATTTGTTCCTCAATTATAATCGAGGACAAGTTTTTAATAAAATGAAATAAATATGCTGAAAGGGTTAACTTATACTTTCGGGTGGCGGAAGGAGAATTTCAAGTGTGAAATCTATATGGCCCATAAGGTAATAATGACCTATAGCGGACTGTTCTGATAACGGTATCAAAGAAAAATCTAAATACGTGTAGTTTACGAATTTTTCCTCAATAGGAGATTTTTTACCAGCTTCTTGCTGTTCCTCTTCATTAAGGTTTGTTAGGATAACGGGATTGTCAACATCCATTAAAGTTATTACGCTCGGAGCTGCTATGGCAAAAAGCCAAAACGACAGTAATAAAAAACGAGCGAAAACCTTCATAGTGGTTGGTATCAAAAACAAATATAACACCAACGTTTTTAATACGCGTTAAGGAAATACTAAAAATCTTTTAATGTTTTTATATCCTCAGACGGAATCCAGCCCGTAGTTCCATCAGAAATACGAATTTTTTTCCAATCGTTCAGCTCTTCCAGAACGTTAACTTTAGTACCTTCATGAAGGGCAAAAGCTTCTAGTCCTCTTTTGTTGGGTTCTGCCTTTACACTAGCTTCTTTGGCAAATACAATGGCGGGTTGGTCTGCTTTAAACTTGTTGTATTGTAAAAAAGCAAAGACTACAGAGGTTATCATGATCAGAAGCGAGATGATGCTAAAAATGAACGCAAGGCGCTTTCTAGAGGTATAATCAAAATAATAGAATGCAATGTAAAGAAAAATGAAAAGCAGCATAAATATAATGGATACATAGGCCCATTGGTCAAAAGATAAGCTGCCAATAATACTATTGTAAATTTTAGAAAGCCCTGTGGTGGGCATGCTGTCAATAGCATCAAGAGTCATGTTTTGGGCGTACCCAAGATTATTCTTGATCTCTTTGTCATTAGGTTTTATCAAAAGAGCTTTTTCGTAATAATAAATACTTGGCGCAATTTCGTTTAACTTATAGTAAGCGTTACCAAGGTTGTAATAGAGTTCTGCAGAATGTTGCCCGTTTTCTATTATCTCTAAATAACTGTCTACCGCCTTTTGGTATTCACCAACATTGTAGGCTTCCGTAGCCTTGTCAAACAATGCATTGTTCTGGGCAGAAACCGTTAAGGTTAGAAAGGAAATTAGTATGAACAGTATGTTTTTCACTTTTTGATTTTGAAATTGAATAAATATAATACTTCTTTAAAGCTGCTTGTCCAAATACGAAATTACTTCGCTCGCTTTATCGTAATCCTGTTGCATCTGCACATCGGAGAATGGACTGTATCTAGCCATTTCACAGTTTTGAAGCAGAGAAATGAAACCTTGGGTGGTAGTGCTATCTACCTGTTTCTTGCTTAAAAGAGATTCAATTTTATCCTTGCTGAATTCCGATGTTTCAATTTTTAGTTTTGCTTTCAGGTAATTGTGAAGTGCTTTTTCTAACGCAATGTAAAAAGCTTCTTTGTTACCCAATTCTTTTTTCGCCTTGGAAAGGTATCTTCTGGCAAGTTTATTGGCTTTCCTCACTTTGTTTCCTACCACATCACTAGCTATAGCTTCTCGTTTTTTACCCAACAGAATAGCAATTGGAATGAGTGCCAAAGGCAATAGTAACCAGAGATAGTAACTCTTGGTTCCAAAGAAATAGTTAGATCCGATAGGCGTTAAATTGGCATCGAGTTTTAAGAAATTAAACTGATTACCCACGGCTACAGTTTGTTTGTTTCCGGTTCCGTTGTCTACAGCGGTGCCAATACTATTGTTTGTCGGGCCTTCCTTAACGTTGATTACTATTTCGTCTGATGTAACGGTTTTATACTCTATTGAGCTAGGGTCAAAATAAGTAAACGAAATACTGGGTATAGGGTATTTACCCTTATAGGAAGGAACAATCGTATAACTATTGCTTACCGAGCCTCGCGAACCCGATAGGGTAGTACGTACCTTTTCATTAAATTCTGGCTCATACACCTCCAAGGATGCTGGTAAATTAGGTTCTGGTAATTGAAAAAGTTTTAAGTTTCCTTTACCGTTTACTTCAACCTTAGCTTGTAGGGATTCAGAAGCGTTCAGGGCTGTCTTACTGGTAGTGACCGAAAAATCGAACTTGCCAACGGCTCCACTAAAATTAACAGGTTTTCCTTTCTCCGGAAGTGCTTTTACATTAATGGTACGTTTTCCTGCAGAAACCGTTTTATTAGTCTGGGAATAAATACGGCCACCAAAGAAATCTCTTTTATTGGACGGTACATCTACCGTCACATCTAATGAAAGGGGTTCTATTTCTAATTTCCCTGATTTTTGGGGATAGAGTACTACACGTTTTAATATTACGTACCTATAGGGTTTTCCTTTATAGGTTCCGTTTTCCGCAACAGGACGGGATACGGGAATATCTTGGCTCCAAAAGTTGTTGTATTTAGGATTGTCCAATGGTTGGTAATTGGATACACTAATTGAGGGGCTCACGTAAAGTTTGTAGACCACACTGATACCTTCATTCAGATAAGGGTCTGTTTTGGAAACTTCAGCTACTAGATGTAAACTTTCGTCAGCAACATCATCTGCTGTCATTTGATCGCTTGGTTTGTCTACTGCCGCAGTAACCTCTACTTTCTTGGCAAGGGACTTGTAAGTCTTTCCATCAATATCAATAGTGGCCTGTTTAATGGTCATGTTGCCTCTTGTGGTAGGCGCTAAGGTGTAAGAATATGTCTTAGAATAACTACGCACTCCGTTGATCCATGAAGAACTAATGGATTGCGATGGTCCCATTAAAACTCTGAAACCCTGAAAATCCGGTGGATTGAAATTATCACCATCTTTATTCATTGTAAAATCTACCCGTAACCTTTCATTTATACCCAGTTTCTCTTTGCTGAGTTTCATTTCAAAGGTTATACCTGCATCATCTTGCGCATTCACCGAAAAAACAAGGAACACTACAGAAAATAATGCAATGAGATTTTTATGTACAACGGTCTTTACCAATCTTTTTCGTTTTTAACCTTAACACCTTTTACTTTCTGGGCATCTATTTTTTCTTGTACTTTTTTCTCTTCGTTCTGCATAGCTTCTAGAAGATTTTGTACTTGCTGTTTACTCAACTGATTAGGACGAGGCTGTTGTGGTTGTTCCTGAGGTTTATCTTGGTCTCCTTGATCAGGTTGTTTTTTTTGCTCTTCCTTTTCATCTCCTTCACCTTCTTTGTTCTCGTCTTTCTGTTCTTCATTCTTATCGCCCTCGTCTCCTTTATCCCCTTCGTCTTTCTTGTCTTCGTTTTGGTCCTCGTTCTCTTCCTTATTATCTCCGTCTTTCTTATCCTCGTTTTCGTCTTTCTGGTCGTTCTTGTCTTCTTGGTCTTTGTTATCTTGGTTTTGGTCGTTTTGCTCTTGTTCTTTTTCGAGCATTTTTTTCGCCAAGGCTAAATTGTAACGGGTTTCCTCATCGGTTGGGTCATTCCTAAGAGCTTCTTTATAAGCTTCAACCGCTTTTTGGTATTCTTTGCTTTTCATGAACACATTGCCCATATTGTGATAGGCAAGATGTTTATCTGCCTTGTCAGTAGCCAATTCACCAGCTTGTTTATACCTTCCAAAAGCTTCGCTGTAGGTTTCTTTTTTGTAATAGGCATTCGCTAAATTATAGGGCGCGGCGGAATTTTCGTCACTTTTCGCAATAGCTTTCCTGTAATCTACTTCGGCATCTATAAAATTATCTTCTGAAAGTGCTTTATTGCCTTCCCAAGTTAGATTTTTGGATGCATCAAGCGCCTTCTCTCGCTCTTTTTCTTCTTCTTGTGCGAAAGAAACGAAACCGATAAAAAACAATATGAAAACAATATTTCTCATTTATTCTATTTCTTTTTCGTTGAATAAGTTCAATTTTTTAAACCATTTTGTTCGCTTGTCAAGAACAAAGATATCCAATAACAAAAATAATAGGCCAATTCCTAGAAACCATTGAAACTGGTCCTTGAATTCAGCAAACTGCTTTGCTTCAAACTCCTTCTTGTCCATCTGAAGAAGCTTCTCTTTTATATGTTCTACGGCAGCTTCTGTATTGGAGCCATCAATATACTCGCCATTACCATCATCCGCAATCTCTACAAGAACATCTTCGTTCAATTTGGTAATGACCACTTCTCCCTGAGAATCTTTCTTGAGACTTTCTACAACGCCATTTCTTTTAATAGGAATTGGCGCACCTTTGGTTTTACCAACGCCAATGGTGAAAATCTGGATTCCTTCGTCCAATGCTTTTTCTACCGCGTCTTTAGTGTTGCCTTCCGAATGGTCTTCACCGTCCGATATTATGAATAGTACGCGATTGGTCTGTTCCTCATCATTGTAATAAGTAGTGGCCAGGTTAATCGCTTCATTAATAGCCGTACCTTGTGAGGTAAGCATATCTGTATTCATGCTCTGTAAGAACATTTTTGCGGCACCGTAATCTGTTGTTATTGGGAGTTGTGGAAATGCTTGTCCTGCATAGGCAATAATACCGATACGGTCACTTGCCAGCTGATTTATGATTTCAGATACCAAACGCTTGGCTTTTTCCAATCGGTTGGGAGCAATATCTTCTGCAAGCATACTTTTTGAAACATCTACTGCAAAAACTACATCTACACCCTCGCGTTTTACGGTTTCTAATTTAGTTCCGATTTTGGGATTTACCAGTCCCAATGTAAGAAAGGTTAGGCCTAATAAAAAGAACAATAGTTTTAAAGCGGACTTAAAATTGGACTTGTCCGGAGACAAACGTTTTAGCAACTGAGAATCGGCAAATTTCTTCTGAGTTCGCTTTTTCCAAATTTGTGAAAGGGCGAACAGGACGATGATGACCGGTATAACGGCCAGCAAGTAAAAATATATTTTTTCGTCAAATTGAATCATTCTGCTTTGTTCGTAGGTTGAAGCTAATACAAGTTTATTAAATACTGCACTAAAAAATTCTTAAATAAAACTTCTGAAAACCGTATTTCTCAGAATCCATTCCAATAAAAGTAAACCGCCGGCCAAAAGTACCCACGGTCTAAACTTTTCCTCATACTTATAGTACTTAAATTCTTCTATCTCTGTTTTTTCAAGTTTGTTTATTTCATCATAGATGGCCTCTAACTTTTCATTGTTCGTGGCTCTAAAATACTTTCCTCCCGTAACTTTTGCAATATCTTTTAGAAGGTCTTCATCAATTTCAACTTGGCGCATGCCGTATCTAAAAGAACCATCGCTATTATAAGCTACTGGGGAAAGAGCGTTCCCGTTCGTACCCAAACCAATGGTGTAGGTTTTTATACCAAATTCTATGGCGAGGTCTGCCGCGGTCTGCGGCTCAATAAAACCGGAATTATTAACACCGTCTGTCAATAAAATGATAATTTTACTAGATGCCTTGCTTTCCTTTAATCTATTTACAGAAGTTGCAAGACCCATACCAATAGCGGTACCATCGTTTAGTTGTCCATAAGTGATTTCGCGCAATGCACGGAGCACAATGGCTTTATCACTGGTAATAGGTGTTTTGGTGTACCCTTCTCCTGCATAGGCTACCAATCCAATGCGGTCGTTAGGTCGCTCTTTAATAAATTCTGCGGCTACCTCCTTTAAAGCGGCCAAACGATTAGGTTTTAAATCTCGCGCCAACATACTGGACGAAACATCTATAGCCATTACAATATCTATACCCTTTGTAGTTTTTGTTTTTGTAGAAATGTCTTCGGTTTGGGGGCGTGCCATCGCTACAATTATGGCTGTAAGAGCCAATAACCTTAGTAAAAACAATAGAGGTTTTAACTTTGGGAGAATACTGGTATGGGCAAAACCTTTGATAGTTGGGATTTTCAAAGAAGCTACTTGCTCTTTACGCTTATAGAAATACCAAAGCACGGCCAGTGGAAGCAGTAATAGCAACCAAAAAAATTCCGGATTTGCGAATGATATATTGTCCAACATCTATAATTCTGTTTTTACTTCTATTGAGCCCAGTATCCTATCTGCTATTTCTTGAGCGTAGGTATCGTCATCCAACCAATTAACGATAATCTGTTGTTGAATACCTTTAGCTCCAAATAAAACAATACTGTATTTTCCGTTTACTAGTTCTTTAGACCCTGGCACAGGGAATTTTCCGCTTCCAAATACCTTAATGCCCTTTGTACCGGTAACCGTGGTAAATTCCTCTCTTTTGGTGATTATATTCTTTGCCCCTTGTTTTTCCAAGTTTTCAATAAAAGCTTCAATGGATTTATTGAATTCAGGCTCTACTTCTTGTGCTAAAGTCGTAGAGGTAGTGCCGACCATGAAAAAACCTTCGTCGCTTCGGTACATAAACATCTGAAGGTCCTTTATATTGGACTTCATCTCCGGGGTTAATTTAATCTCTTGTCTTTTAAGAACTTGGGGAGTCTCAATACTTATAGGGGGGTGACCATATGAACTTGACACCCAATCTCCTTCTAACAGCTCTTTTGAAGGATGACCTAAAATAGTATCCTTTACGTATGTAAAACCATAATAAGCAGTGGCCGAAGCAAATGCTATTACTATAGCCCCAAGAATAGCTATGCCCGCATAGATGAGCTTTTTCTTTTGTTTCTTTTTTTCGAGCTCTTCCTTGTATTCTTCTTGCTCCATTAGTTCCTCAACAGTTGGTTTAGGAAGAGCATCATGTGTCTTGTGAACGATTTGTTCAATGGATTGACGGTCATTTTCAGCTACTGAGGTGTCTGGTTTTGATTTTGCGAATTTCACTAAATCCGCAGTTTGCAGGATACGCTTAAATTGTTGAAGGGTATCATCCTCTATTTTCAATTCCCCGGCATCTCTTAACAACTCTAACTTCGTTATTAACTCATCTGTGGTGCTCTCCAATGCCGAAACATTTACGTCTTCTTCAAGGTAGGAACGAACTATATCCGTCAGTTCGGAATAATATTGTTTATACTCGTCTTGAATGAGATATTTAGACTTTTCAAGATTTTTAAGTTCTAATATAGCGCGGTCATATGGTGGTAAAAGTGCTACTTTTTCTTCTTCCGTAAGTGGTTTTTTTCTAAGGAAAAACCAATAAACAAGGGCTCCTATAAGCAAAAGAACAAGAAGTGCTATTAAAAGGGTTTTCCAAAGTCCGGAATGACTTTTTTCAACTTCCATTAATGGCTTAATGTCGTACATTTTTTGTGCTAGGGTATCTACCGCAATGTTAGCAACATTAATTACTTTGGTAGAATCGGTTAAAAACCCTTGTCCGTTTATATCTATTCTTTGCGCTGGAATTTTATATAATCCAGAATCAAATTGTGTAAGCGCATAGATTTTTTGAAGAGTCATACGATCGTCATGACGAGTAGTATCCGTTTCATATGCCTCCACGGTTTCCAAAGGAGAAAATGTTTGTCCTTCAGGAAAAATAACCTGTGCCGTAGTATCTGCCTCAACAATTACCGTAAATTGAATCTGTTCTCCAATTTTAATGGAAGTAGTATCAATCTTAGAAGTTACTTTGGCGGTGGTTTGTGAAAAAGCGGAAAACCCTACAAACAAAACGCAAAGTAAAACACATTGCTTTAAAAGCAATGCACCGGTAATGTTGGAATAGTTTATAAAGTATTTGTTTAGCATTAACCTCTGCGCTTAAAATAGCCTAATAATTTTTTTACATAACTCTCATCTACCCTGCAATCTATTACACCGCAGCCAGATTTAGAAAAAGTATCCTTAAAATAATCTACGCGTTCGCGGTAGTAAGCACCGTAAGACCTCCGTACACTTTTAGACTGGGTGTTTACCAGACTTACCCTTCCTGTTTCCGCATCTTGCATTTGTACCATTCCTAGATTTGGAATGTTCTCTTCGCGCTCATCATAAATTCTAATGCCGGTAACGTCATGCTTGTTTCCGGAAATTTTTATGGTCTTCTCGTAGTTATCATCAATAAAATCCGAAAGAACAAAAACAATTGCTTTTTTCTTCATGACGCTACTTAGAAACCTCAGAGCAGCGGCCACATCTGTTTTATTGCTTTTTGGCTTGAATTCCAACAGTTCCCTTATAATACGTAGCACATGACTTTTTCCTTTTTTGGGAGGGATAAAGAGCTCAATCTCATCGGAAAAAAGAATAAGACCGGCTTTATCATTGTTCTGTAAAGCAGAAAAAGCCAAAGTGGCCGATATTTCTGTTATTACATCTTTTTTAAACTGATTGGTAGTACCAAAAAGTTCCGAACCACTAACGTCTACCATGAGCATCATGGTAAGTTCGCGCTCTTCTTCAAAAACTTTGATGTAAGGTTCGTTGTAACGGGCGGTAACATTCCAATCAATTGTACGGACATCATCGCCAAATTGGTATTGACGTACTTCACTAAAGGTCATACCACGACCTTTAAAGGTAGAGTGGTATTCCCCGCCAAATATATGATCGGATAGACGGCGTGTCTTAATCTCGATCTTTCGTACTTTTTTAAGTAGCTCTTTAGTATCCATTTCTCAGCAAACAGTTTTCAGCAAGCAGTTAGAGTGGTAGTGACAAAGCGTCAATTACTACCTACAGCATCTGCCAACCGCCTACCTTTTAAGGTACTTCGATCTCGTTAACAATCTTGTTGATGATTTCTTCGGAAGTAATATTCTCTGCCTCTGCCTCGTAAGTAATACCTATTCTATGACGTAAAACATCATGAACTATAGCTCTTACATCTTCAGGAACAACATAGCCTCTTCTTTTAATGAAAGCATAACATTTTGCCGCGATACCTAGGTTTATACTACCCCTTGGAGAAGCACCAAAACTAATTAACGGCTTTAAATCCTCAAGATTATATTTTTCCGGGTAACGAGTGGCAAAAACAATATCAAGAATGTATTTCTCTATTTTTTCGTCCATATATACTTCACGAACCGCTTTTTGCGCGCTAAGTATTTGGTCTATACTTACTACCGGGTTTACCGTTTCATAAGCCCCCAATAAATTTTGGCGCATAATCATTTGCTCCTCATTTAATTTAGGATAGTCAATAACGGTTTTTAGCATAAAACGATCCACCTGAGCTTCTGGTAAAGGATAAGTTCCTTCTTGCTCTACCGGGTTTTGCGTAGCCATTACTAAAAATGGTTTGTCCAATGTAAATGTTTCATCGCCAATGGTAACCTGTTTTTCCTGCATGGCTTCCAAAAGAGCGGATTGCACTTTGGCCGGAGCACGGTTAATTTCATCTGCAAGCACGAAATTGGCAAAAATCGGACCCTTCTTGATAGAAAAGTCGTTCTCTTTCATGTTATAGATCAATGTACCCGTAACATCTGCCGGTAAAAGGTCTGGCGTAAACTGAATTCTACTAAAACTACCCTTCACTGCTTTAGACAAGGTATTAATAGCCAAAGTTTTTGCTAGACCAGGAACACCTTCTAATAAAATGTGCCCTTTGCCCAGTAAACCGATCAGTAATCTTTCAACCATATGTTTTTGGCCAACGATTACTTTGTTCATTTCCAATATCAATAGGTCTATAAATGCACTTTCATGCGCAATTTTCTCATTCACCGCATTAATATCTACCGTAGTATTTTCTTCCATATAACGTTACAAATTTTGGTTTGGGCCGGTTGTTATTTAACAGGCATGCAAATTGAAAATTTATTAGCTGCTTCGCTGTTAACGATTGGTTAAAAAAAACATAGAAGCCCTATTTTTATGAAGTTTTTAAGGGATTTCTTTTTAATTTAACCGCTCTATGCAAAAGAACACTTTTTATTCCAAAGTTATAGCAGGAACTATGACATGGGGAAGTTGGGGGAAAGGTTTTTCCAAATCTAGTATGATACAATTAATGAACCATTGTTTGGAAATCGGGGTGACCACCTTTGACCACGCTGATATCTATGGGGGTTATACTACAGAGGAAGATTTTGGAAATGCGTACTTAGACAGTGGAATATCTCGTGAAACCGTTCAATTTATTTCTAAATGTGGTATTCAGATGGATGCCGATGCCCGAAAAAATCATGTAAAACATTATAATTACAATGCAGATTATATCATTTGGTCCGCAGAACAGTCACTTAAAAAATTAAAAACAGACTATTTAGACCTGCTTTTGTTACATAGGCCAAGTCCATTAATGAATCCGGATGATATAGCTGAGGCGATTACCAAATTAAAAAAACAGGGAAAAATAAGGAGTTTTGGAGTTTCGAACTTTTCACCTTCCCAAATTGCTCTTGTAGAAACGGTAATGCCGGTAGAGGCTAATCAAATAGAATTTTCGCTTACCCATAATGATGTAATGTACGATGCTACTTTAGATGATTGTTTTGTAAATAAAAGAATGGCAATGTCCTATAGCCCGCTTGGGTCTTATTTTAGGACGGATGATGAAATTTCACAACGGATAAGGAAAGTTGTAAAGCCTATGCAAGAAAAATATGAGGCTACTGAAGACCAATTGTTGTTGGCATGGGTAATGAAGCATCCTTCTAAAATTTTTCCGGTTGTAGGTACAGCTACAAAATCCCGTTTGTCTGCAGCAATAGAAGCTACAAAAATTAATATACAAAAAACCGATTGGTTTATTTTGTTGGAAGCGGCTAAAGGTCACGAAGTCGCTTAAATAGAGATACTATGAATAAAACAATATTGATTACGGGGGCAACTAGTGGTATTGGCCGTGCAACGGCTATATTGCTTGCTGTTCAAGGATTTAAGTTGGTGCTCTGCGGAAGAAGGCAAGATCGCTTAGACATGCTTCAATCGGAATTGAGCAAACAATGTGAAGTTCATACACTTAATTTTGATATAAGAGATAAGGATGCTGTTTTTAAGGCTATAGGTTCATTACCTAAAAATTTCAACCAGATAGATGTTTTAGTTAACAATGCAGGTAATGCCCACGGTCTTGACCCTATTGATAAAGGCAGTACGGATGATTGGGATGCTATGCTAGACATTAATGTAAAAGGACTGCTTTATGTTTCCAAGGCAATAATTCCCAATATGGTAGAAAGAAAGTCAGGTCATATCATTAATATTGGTTCAACTGCAGGTAAAGAAGTTTATCCAAAAGGAAACGTATACTGTGCAAGCAAACATGCAGTTGATGCACTAACCAAAGGAATGCGAATGGACTTAAATCCATACGGAATTAAAGTTGGCGGCATCAATCCTGGAGCAGTAGAGACAGAGTTTAGTAATGTGCGTTTTAAAGGCGATGATGATAAAGCAGATTCTGTGTATGATGGTTTTGAGCCCTTAAAGGCCCAGGACATAGCCGAGGTCATTCACTTTATAATCTCTAGGCCATATCACGTAAATATTGCCGATTTAATAGTAATGCCCACCGCACAAGCTTCTGCCACCATATTGAATAGGTCGTTATGATTAACAAACGCCTTCTTGTTAAAAATTTACTGGCACATAATGACGAAAATAGTTTTTATGATAAGAAGCGTTTTATCTCCATTGGAGAGAAAGAAGGTAAAGCTAAGTTTTTAAAGCATGTTTGTGCTTTGGCCAATAGCAACCCTAAAAACAATTCTTTTATAGTTATTGGAGTAGAGGACGAGGACAATAAAATTGTTGGTGTAGATTTTTTTGATGATAGTAAAATTCAAAATCTAGTCAATGCTTATTTAGATAACCCTCCTTTAATTTCATACGAGAATATTCCTTTTCCTAATCTACGAGAGGGCAAGGTAATAGGTTTGGTCACTATCCGATCAAATGAAAAAGTATGTGCTCTCCGCAAGAATATCTGGAAGTATTATGGAGGAATGGTCTTTTTTAGAGAAGGGAGTATTAGCATGCCTAAAGCCTACGGTGTGGAGCTCCAAGATATAAATTCAGATGCCGTAGCGACCATTGAACAACATGCGCGGAATAATATAGAATTGACACTAGACGGCGTAATTGACTTTATCAATAACAGACATAAGAACTTAAAAAGTGACTACAAGGTTTTTAAGGAACAATTTGTGGTCTGTTGGGCCGGAAATAAAAAAAAGGTTAGGGATAATATCTTTTTCTCTCGAGTAGATATTGAGTTGATCAATGAGCAGGTAAAACTTTTTTATTCAGCATTGGATGAAATTAGCATTGTTTACGATGAGCAGTCTTTTACGATGATAGAATATGTACAGTTGGGGCTAGGTTCCAAGCAACGATATTTTCAACTGGAAAAAGTAGTCATCAATTTTTTTGATAATGGCACCTATAAGATTGAAAGCGATTTAATTTTTGAGCCCCCTAGATACAGTAAAAAAAATCTTTTTCATATCTGGAACGCCAATAATTCCCTTTTAGAAAAAATACAGAAAGGAATAGAGCTAAAACCGTCTGAAATGGTAGATATGGAATACCTGCCGGACAGTTACCTTATTTGTTATCTAAACGGATTTGATGAAGCCAAGGAGCAGATGGAAATGGCCCGAGGTTTATTGAAAAACAAGTATCCAGAAATATATTTAGGCATAAAGGAGTCCCTACGCATTATTAGAAAAGTAAGGTACAATTAATAGGTTTCTTTACTTATTGAAAACAGTATCATAATCTGGTAATGAGGGAATTGCTCCATAACCTGTAGTAGTCATTGCGCCTGCCCGATTGGCGATAGTAACCATTTCTATTAATTGGTCATAATTTGACAGAATTAAGTGTGGATCACCAATGTTGGCAATTTGATACAATAAACAGCCAATAAAAGCGTCTCCGGCACCAGTAGTGTCAATAGGGGTTACTTTAATGCTTTCTACAATAGTTTTTTGGTCTATTGTACTTACTAAAGTCCCTTTTCCGCCTAGTGTTACACAGATTACAGGACAGCCTACTTCATGAATAATATTACAAGCTTTTTCAATGTCCGATTCATCAGTAATCAGTTGAATCTCTTCTTCACTGAATTTACATAAATGTGATTTTCCAACAAATCGTAAGCTCTTTTTAATAAAACAATCTTCTTCTCCTCTCCAGAGGTCTTCCCTATAATTTGGGTCAAAACTTATAAAAGCTTGTTGGGTTAGCGTATCAAATAAATAACGGTCGTAAGCTTCTTCCAATCCGCCGCCTAAAAATGCCGTTGCTGCACCAAAATGAACAATGTTGCCTTTTAGTTGTTTTTTTAGTGATGAATCGTATTTCAGTTTTTTGTCTGCACCTCGGCTAAAAACAAAATCACGCTCACCATCTTCAGCTAATGATACAAAAGCCATTGTGGTAAAGGTTTTTGACCTTTGTGCAAGAGAAATATCTACTCTATTTTCTTTAAGAACATCCAATAAAAAGGTTCCAAAAGGGTCATTTCCAACAGCGCCAATAAATTGCCCTTTTCCCCCTAATTTAGAAATAGCACAAGCAACGTTTGCTGGTGCTCCACCTGCTTTTTTAGTGAATTCTTTGGCTTTTGAAAGATCGTTGCCCTGCTTAATGGCTACAAAATCTATCAGTAATTCTCCTATGCAGTATATGCTCTTCATTATTTTTGGATGGATTAATCAGCTCTAAAGTAAGCAAAATTGAGTGCTTCTAAGGAATATGGATATAAAATCAAAATTATACTATTTATTCCATAAAATCCAAATTGCTTTCAACCACCTTTGCCCGTTTTCTAGAAATCCACTACCTTATTAAAAAATTAAAATTTCTACTACATGGACTTATTCAACGAAATAAAAAAGAAGCTCAGTCATGAGTTTATAGATATTATAGAATGGCTGGACAATACCAATGAAACCATTGTTCATCGTTTTGAACGGTATCAAAATGAAATAAAAAATAATGCCAAATTGATTGTGCGAGAAGGGCAGACCGCGGTTTTTATTAATGAGGGTCAATTGGCGGACGTTTTTAAACCTGGCACATATACGCTCAATACCCAAAACCTACCTATTCTTACTACCTTGAAAGGTTGGAAATATGGTTTTGACAGCCCTTTTAAGGCTGAGGTTTATTTTGTGAACACCCATCTATTTACAGATGAAAAATGGGGAACCAAAAATCCAATAATGTTGAGTGATGAGCGCTTTGGTTTGGTGGAAATACGGGCTTTTGGCACCTATAGCTTCAGAGTGAATGATCCTGGTAAATTTGTGGTTGATGTTGTAGGTACAGATGGTAATTTTACTAATTACGAGGTAAATGAACATCTTAAAAGCTTAATCGTCACCCGTTTCACGGACACGGTCGGTGAAGCAAATTTGCCTATTGAACTATACGCCGCAAATACAAGTGAACTTTCTGAAACCTGCCAAGAGGTTATGCAACCCGAATTTGGTAGAGTAGGTATAGAGCTGGAGCGTTTTTATATAGAAAACGTATCCATGCCTGAAGAACTTAAAAAAGAAATTTTTGAATACAGCAGGTTGGATAAGTTGGATATGGTAAAGCTTTCGCAATTTAAAGCAGCCAAAGCAATGGAAGCTGCTGCAAAGAACGAAGGGGGTACAGCCGGCGCCGGTATGGGCATGGGTATGGGCTTTGTATTGGCGCAACAAATGGGGAATATGATGAATCCTCAAGCTACACAACAGCCTTTTGGGAGTCAGGTAGGCACTACACCGGTACCACCACCAATGCCGGTTCAGGTTCAGTATTATTATGCGGCTAACGGTCAGCAAAACGGACCGGTTTCTTTTGACAAACTAAAAGAGCTTTTTGCTAGTAGAACTATAAATAGAGATTCCTTGGTATGGAAACAGGGCATGCAAAACTGGATTGCCTTAAAAGAGATAGAAGAGTTAAAATCCTTTTTAGGGGGGAACACTCCACCTCCACTACCAATCTAATGTCTAATTTTTTGTCTCGTGATGAATACACTTTGTGTAGAAATTGAGATACGCTAATTAATGGAAGAAGAAACAAAGCAATCGGAACATAAAAAGGCATGTGCCAATTGTGGTGCCGAGTTAAAATTCAAGCCGGGTTCACATCAATTGAAATGTGAATATTGTGGTTACGAAGAATTTATAGAACAGACCAAGAGTAGTTTTGAGGAGCTAGAACTTGAACATTACTTAAAAGTGGTGGGAGAGAATGCGTACACGGAAACTATTGATGTTTTGCGTTGTAAGAATTGTGGTGCAAATCAACATGTAGAGGAAAATTACAAGTCCTTGAATTGCATATATTGTAGTGAACCCTTAATTCTGGAAGATGTGGAAAGGGAGGGATGGATTTTACCTGGAGCCCTTGTTCCTTTTAAGATAGATGAAAAAAAAGCAAAATCTACTTTTAAAACGTGGGTAATTGGGATCTGGTTCGCACCCAACAAATTAAAACGTGCGGCCCTTGATCCGGAGGGTCTGCATGGGCTGTACCTTCCTTATTGGACTTTTGATGCTAATCTAAATGCTCGTTACCATGGGCAAAGAGGTGACTATTACTATGAAACGGAGCGCGTGCGTACAAAAAACGGAACGCAGACAAGACAAGTTAGAAAAACCAGATGGTCATCCGCTTCGGGAACGGTAAACGGTTTTGTAGATGATATTCTGATCAATGCATCCGAAAAGAAGCGAAGAGACATTCCGGCTAAAATTGCTTATTGGAACGTGAAAGAGTTGGTTCCTTATAATTCTAAATATTTATCTGGTTTTGTAACCGAAAAATATACCATTTCATTAAAAGAAGGTCACCATTTGTCTTTTCAAAAGGCTAAACTGATTGCCAATAATTGGATCAGAAAAGATATAGGCGGTGATACCCAACGTATTTCTCAGGCAGATATTAAACTTGCAGATGAAACTTTTAAACATATCCTACTCCCGGTATACATCAGCTCGTATCGTTATAATAACAAGGAATATAATTTCTATATTAATGGTCAAACAGGAGAATTGAGCGGGACAAGACCATATTCTTTTTGGAAAATATTCTTTTTGGTGCTTTTTATCATTGCTATAATTTCAATAATTGCGATTTTTGCACAATGAGAACATTAGTAATAGGTGATATTCACTCTGGTTTAAATGGGTTGAAACAAGTACTTGAAAGAGGAAATGTTACCCCGGATGACAGGTTGATTTTTTTAGGCGATTACGTAGATGGTTGGAGCGAAGCTGTAGAAACGGTTAATTTTCTCATTGAATTGCAAGGCACGCATAACTGTAAATTTATTAGGGGTAATCACGATGAGCTTTGCTTAGAGTGGTTGCGAGATGGGAAGGACAATCCTCTTTGGCTACAACATGGAGGGGGAGCTACATTGGCATCGTATAAGAAGGCGAGCCAAGAAACTAAGGAAAAGCATATTAGCTTTTATGAAAGTCTAGAGAATTATTATTTAGATGCCGAGGACAGATTATTTCTTCACGCCGGATTTACGAACTTAAAAGGCGTTGATCACGAATATTTTAAACAAACCTTTTATTGGGACCGTACACTTTGGGAATTGGCAAGATCATTAAATCCAGATCTTAAAAAGGGCGATGCCTATTATCCTAAGCGATTAACACAATATAAAGAGATTTTTATAGGACACACCCCTATTTCAAAAACGGGTATTGCAGAACCTAAACTAGCAGCTAACGTTTGGAACGTAGATACCGGAGCTGCTTTCAAAGGACCTCTATCTATGTTAAACGTTGAAACAAAGAAAGTTTGGCAGAGTGATCCAGTTCATATATTATACCCGAATGAACCGGGTAGAAATTGAAAAAACCCACTTATTTTTATATTTTCACTAGATAATTAACGATCTTTACAAAAAACAGGAGTATGTCCCAAAAGAACATTAGATTAGAAGTAATGCAGGCTATTGAGCCGCAGGTGGATGGATTTATGGAGTCTTTTCTAATTAAGCCAGAGGACATTTGGCAGCCTACTGATTTTTTGCCGGATTCTGAAAATGATGGTTTTTTAGAGGCAGTAAAAGAACTTAGGGGAGAGGCTAAGGAATTGGGTTATGACTTTTGGGTTACTATGGTGGCAGATACTATTACAGAGGAAGCCTTGCCAACCTACGAATCTTGGCTTATGGATGTTGAGGGAGTTGATCAGCATGGACCAAACAAGACCAATGGTTGGGCTAAATGGGTTAGAGCATGGACGGCGGAAGAAAATCGTCATGGAGATGTCCTTAACAAGTATCTATACTTATCCGGACGGGTAAATATGCGTGAAATAGAAATTACAACCCAACATTTAATATCAGATGGTTTTGATATTGGAACTGACAGGGATCCTTATAAGAACTTTGTATATACTTCTTTTCAGGAATTGGCTACCAATATTTCTCATAAAAGGGTAGGCCAGATGGCAAAGAAGAAAGGAAATGCCTTACTGGGTAAAATGTGTACCATTATTGCTGGTGACGAAATGCGCCACCATTTAGCATATAGAGAATTCGTTAAGACCATTTTTGGAGAGGATCCATCCGGTATGATGTTGGCTTTTGCAGATATGATGAAGAAGAAAATTGTGATGCCGGCACATTTTTTAAGAGAGTCTGGTGGAACTATAGGAACTGCTTTTGAGAACTTTTCCAATTGTGCTCAGCGATTAGGGGTTTATACAGCTCAGGATTATGTAGAAATCCTTAAAAAACTTAACGCATATTGGGAGTTGGATAATGTAAGAAGTCTTTCCGATGAAGCGGAGAAGGCTCGTGATTATCTTATTAAACTTCCTGCTAGATTGGAGCGCATCTCAGAAAGAATGAAATTTCCGGAAGATCAATATAAGTTCAAATGGGTAGATGCTAATGGCATGATATAATTAATTTTAAAACACCCTTTTTCAGGTTGTATATAAAGTAAAAAAATCCGGTTCTAAAAGAACCGGATTTTTTTGTTAAGTAGGTAAATTCTTTTGTAATTGTCAAGTATCGGATTGGGGTTCGTTACTTGTTTCGGTTAAGTTCAAGATTCGATTTGGGGTCAATACTATCACTTAATTACACTGTAAAACTAAGGTGGTTGTACCAACTTGCTAAATTATTGTTGTAAATCTGTTCAGGCGTGTTGTGAAAAATACAAGAGGTTCAATTTTGTCGATGAATGGCGTACCGGTATAAAAAAACCCTCCGTTGAGGGAGGGTTTACAAGAATAGTAAAAGTTGAAATTATAACTTTCCGTGGTCATGTTCGTCTTGCCATTTTGCAAGTTCTGCCCATTTGCCTTCGTAGCACATTTTTGCTTGCATTGGCCATGATGCGGGATCATGAATTTTATAGCGGTCGCCACCACCTTTTAGGACTTCTTGACATCTAGCCACTGGTGTTTCGGATAGCGCTTTCCATGTTTTTATACCATCGGCCTGAAAGAGACCTTCTATTTTAGGACCAATACCTTCAACCACTTTTAAGTCGTTTTCCTTGACCGTTTTGCCAATCGCGGCTTTGGCCGCTGCAGCATCAAAAGGTATTGCAACAGGCTCTGGAGCCATTGCTATAGGAGCGGCTACGGCAGCTGCTGTTGCTCCTAGTGAAGATGAAACACTTGGTGTTTCAGGTGTGGTCAATAATTTTTGATTACAAGCTTCAAGATCGGCTTTTAGTTTTGCGTTTTTGTCATGGCAACGTTTTAAATCTTCCGAGTTGTCTATAACCTTGGTATTTCCTTTTCCAATTAGATAACCTAGTATGCCACAAATTACACCCACAAGAAGGGGTATTAGCCAGCACCAAATATTTATATTTCCTGATTCCATTTTAATTCAATTTTAGTTTGTTGATTATTTTATTGTAATTACCGTTCTTCTGTTCTTGGCCCTACCTTCATCAGTACTATTACTGGCAATTGGGTCTTTGGGACCCTTAGAGTCTGTTGCAATTCTATTAGCGGGAATACCATTTTGCATTAAATATGCTTTTGCAAAATCCGCTCTTTCTTGTCCTAGGCGCATATTGGTCGTAAGGCTACCTTGACTATCGGTATAACCTACTACTTGACATTTTGCGTTTTCCGCTTTATCAAGATAATGCGTAATATCCGCTATTTTCTGACGTTGGGATGCAGAAGGGTTTATGGATGCCTCAGCAGTGTCGAAATAAAGGATTAAAGGGTTTGCTGTAATTTTATCATAAAGAGCCTTTAATTGGTCTTCAGCATCGGCAGAAGCTTCTTCAATAGCATAACCCACAGGTCCGCGGTATATATTGTTGTCAGAAACCATGTCTTCTACCAATTTTCCGCTAGTATTAATTTGCGAAGATGGAATTTCCTGTGAAACAAAATAGTTCTTTACCGAATTTGCTCGGGCTAGACCCAGGTTAGGAAAGGCTGAATTGTTTTTTTCATCACTAGTGTAGTACCCGGTAATGTTAAAAACCTTGTTTTTGTTGCTTAACAAATGATTTTTTAAACCAGGGGAAATTCCGGCTTTTACCTTTTCTGAAACAGGTTCCAGATAATCATATGAAGACGTGTTGAAATTAAAATTGTCTTCTGTTGAATAAGCAAAATCGCCATCATCCAAGGCAAAAGGATAAGAGGTGATTTTTGGTGCTACCGGCGCCGGAGCAACTTGTTCTTTTGATTCTTCTTTTTGTGTTGCTACGGCTCCGCAATAACTACAACAAGAAAAATAAAAGTAAGTGCCTACTATGATGGTAATGATAATACCAAGTAGGTAAAGGGTTGTGTTTTTCATTGTTAATGGGTTAAGTGTTTAGACTACAATGTATTAAAAAAAATAGAACTAACCTTAAATCTACTAAATTAATAAGTAAAGTACTACTAAAAATTTTAACATTTATATAACTAACGTGATTTAAAGTAAATTAGTCTGTTACATGAATTTTTCTGTCATTACGTATAAAAAATGGTATAGTGCTAGTAATGAATGGATTAGTTTTTATCTTTTGAAGATAACTAGTTGTGGCTATTGTGTTGATCTTTAGCTAGTAAGCCTAAAAAGAATATTTAGTTGTAATGCCGATTATACATTAAAACGGACTAGTTATATACAAAATGCACGGCATTATACAATATCGTTTTTTGAGTTAACGCAAGATTGATACATTTATAAAACAAAACAGATAGTACAAAAAGACACGAGTTATGAAAACGGAAATAATTAAGGTGGTTACCTTTTTTTGCATGTTTATCGTCTTGGGGATGCAAACATTACTTCAAGGAAGTTGGAAGGTTCAAAAGACAGATCAAATCAGAAGAAATACCAATAATGGATAAGCAAAATTTCAGAAAAATGTAATACGTTCTTTAATAGTTATTTGAGTTAGTGTTTTAAAAACCCGCTAATTTTTTGTTTGTCTATTCGGGGGAAGGACAAATGATCAAAGGCGGGTTTTCACATTTAATAAACACGTAATTTTTAAAGGTCAAATTTGATACCCTGGGCCAAAGGAAGCTCAGTTGTGTAATTTATAGTATTCGTTTGTCTGCGCATATATACTTTCCAAGCATCTGATCCGGATTCACGCCCGCCGCCAGTTTCTTTTTCACCGCCAAAAGCGCCACCTATTTCTGCGCCTGAAGTTCCAATATTAACATTGGCAATACCGCAATCACTTCCCGCAACGGATAAGAAATGTTCAGCCTCTCTTAGGTTGTTGGTCATTATCGCGGAAGATAGGCCTTGGGCCACGCCATTCTGAGCTTCGATAGCATTTTCAACAGTTCCTGAGTATTTAAGAAGGTAAAGCACAGGTGCAAAAGTTTCGTGCTGTACAATTTCAAAATGGGCCATGGCTTCTGCTATTGCAGGTTTTACATAACAACCGCTTTCGTAACCTTCCCCCTCTAAAACTCCACCTTGTACAATGACTTTTCCACCCTCATCAACAACCTTCGTCAATGCATTATTATAAGATGCTACAGCATCAATATCAATTAAGGGGCCCACATGGTTGTTCTCATCCAAAGGATTGCCAATTCTAAGTTGTTTGTACGCTTCCACGATGGCTGATTTCACCTGGTCATAGATACTTTCATGAATAATTAATCTTCGGGTAGAAGTACAGCGTTGTCCGGCAGTTCCTACGGCGCCAAATACGGCCCCGATAACGGTCATTTTAATATCGGCATCCGGAGTGACTATTATAGCATTGTTACCTCCAAGTTCAAGTAAAGATTTTCCTAATCTAGCGGCTACCGTCTGTGCAACATTTTTACCCATTCGGGTAGAACCTGTTGCGGATACTAAAGGTATTCTACTGTCTTTGGTCAACATTTCACCAATTTTATAATCGCCATTTATTAAACAACTAATACCTTCAGGTAAATCATTTTCCTTAAATACTTCTGCAGCAATGTTTTGACAAGCAACACCGCATAAAGGTGTTTTTTCAGATGGTTTCCAAACACAAACATCACCACAAATCCACGCTAGAGCGGTGTTCCACGCCCATACGGCCACTGGAAAATTAAAAGCGGAAATAATACCAACCACTCCTAAGGAATGATACTGCTCGTACATGCGGTGACCTGGTCTTTCGGAATGCATGGTAAGGCCGTGTAGTTGTCTTGAAAGGCCAACCGCAAAATCGCAGATGTCTATCATTTCTTGGACCTCTCCTAAACCTTCTTGGTAACTTTTACCCATTTCATATGAAACCAGTTTGCCCAAGGCTTCTTTTTTCTCCCTGAGTTTTTCTCCAAATTGGCGAACGATTTCACCACGTAAAGGGGCTGGTTTGGAGCGCCAGGCCGTAAAAGCTTTAGTAGCCGCACCCATTACCTCTTCGTAATCAGCTACGGTTGTAGTCTTTATTTTGGCGATCAAAGCTCCATCTACAGGGGAGTATGATGATATGATCTCACCAGAACCAAAATTTAAAGATCCAGTAGAGGTTCCGTTATTAATATCTTGAATACCTAAATCTTTTAGGGCTTTGTCAATACCAAATTGCGATGCTACTTTTGACATTTTATAACTTTTTAATTATGAATTGTTATATTTTTTATAAAGATACTTTTTCTTGGTCAGATAAAATAGCTTTAATCAGGCGTATTAAATTGAGTAGGGATTCTATTATGAAATATGGAGATATAGTCAGCTAAATAAAATTAGCCCAATGGTAATTAAAGCTGGTAACGCCTGTACGTACAATATTTTTTTCTCAACGGAGAGTGCACCATAAATACCTGCAATCGCAACACATCCTAGGAAGAAAAGAGCAACATTGGCTTGCCACTTAATATTTGTAATAAATAATGACCAAATAAGCCCTGCAGCAAGAAAACCATTATAAAGCCCTTGATTAGCTGCCATTGGTTTGGTAGGCTCAAAGAGCTCTTTTGGGAATTTTTTAAAAACTTTTCTTCCCTTAGTCGTCCATGCGAACATTTCAAAATAAAGGAAATATAGATGTAAAAAGGCGATAAGGCCAATCAGTATTTTTTGTAACATAGACGTCTAGCTTAAAGTTCATTGCCTTTTGGCAATTTGGGCTCTTACTATATTTTGTTATCGAAAGTTACGGTAAAATGTGTTCCGTTATCCGTAGAGTTATAAGTTAATTCAGCTGAAATCTGCCTACATAATGCTTTAATAATGTCAAAGCCTATTCCTTCTGCATTTTCTATGGCAAAATCACTAGGCAGTCCTTTACCATTGTCTTTGATGGAGAATGCGGCCATACCGTCGTCCAAGACATCAACATCTATAACCAGCTCGTTATACTTGGTGGTGTCTGGGTAGGCATGCTTTACTGCATTGGTCACCAATTCGGAAATTATTAAAGCAAGTGGTACGGCCCTATCCAAATCTATAGAAATTTCCGGACAGTTTATTTTATAGCTGAAGGTTGGGGATATTTTATTCTGATACTCCATTAAATCCTTTAAATACTCGTGAAGGTTAACGGCTTTAGAATCTTTATCTTGATAGATTTTCTGATGGGTAAGTGCAATCGCGGATATTCTAGCTTGGCTATCCTGTAGTGCGGTTATGGCCTCTTTACTGACCAATTTTCGTTTTTGCATATTTATTAGACTAGAAGTAATCTGCAAATTATTCTTTACACGATGATGAATTTCACGTAGTAAGTTCTCTTTTTGTTTGTTGGATTCTTCTAATTCAGCAGTACGTAAAAGAACGCGAGCTTCAAGGCGGTCATTATGATTATCTCTTCTACGAGCCAATAAAACCAATAACAGGGTTGTGGCAAATCCTAAAATAAGCACCACATAGGATTCAAAAATATGGGGAAAAGATAGGTATTCATCCTTTGGTACAAAATGAATTAACCATTTCCGATCTACCGCATGAATAGTTTTCTGAATAGAAGTCTTTTCAAATTTTTTATCAGTGATTTTACTCTCATCAACATTAGAAAACAATAGGGTGTCTCCCACTTCATCATGAATGCAAATGTCCACAACTTTCGCTTCGGATTTTAGTGTTTCTGAAACAAGCTTTTCCATACGGTAGACGCCAACAACCACGCCTCTACTTTCAATAGAATTTTGGCTGCTTACGGACTTTAATGCCACTATTCCTTTAATGGTACTATTTTCGGCTATTAGCGATATAGGTCCGGAAATTGCAGGTTTATTCGTTTTTATAGATCTAAGAACTACATCTCTTTTTGTACTATCCGAATAGAGGTTGTAACCTAGTACATCTTTTAAAGGACCTAAAGGATTTAGAACTTGTACAGGGTAATAAACATCTTTTGTTTTAGTGGGAATTAGATTGTTTTCCGTATTCGTTTCTTTGATTTTGATATGTTTTTCAAACTTGTTTTTTTCAAAATCCTTAATTTTAGGCGCCCAGGCAAGCGCCTTTATGCCATTAAGTTCTTTTAAAAACGGGTCCGTGAAACGCTCAAAAAGATGTTGAGGAATTATTTTTTTATTCTCGTAGAAGAACGCCATGGATTCCACAACAAGATTGATTTTGTTGAGCTCATCTTCTAATTTTATGACAGATTTATTTACTGCATTGTCTATAGCAGCCTTGTTTCTTAGAAGGTACCTAGTATTGATGGAAAAGAAAATGAATAAAGAGATACTACTTCCAACAAGTAGAATAGCTAAATATTTTAGAATTTGCTGTTTGGTCATAAGTGGTTAATGTGGGGACATCTTTGATAACCGGCTAGGTTGGTACTATTTCAAAAGAACGGTAGATTTTGATTTTTAAGTTAAATATACTTATTGGTCACTAACGAATCTGGGGTCTACGGGCATAACTGTGCCGCAATTGTCACAGGTTCTAAGATCTTCAGAACCATAAAAATGTTTGAAATGTTTTAAAAAATCTATTTCAATATCATTAAGGGTAAAGTAAGCTTCATAAAGTTTGTGATTGCAATTGTCGCAAAACCACAGCAGTCCATCGTCAACATTCATGTCGGCTCTTTTTCGCTCAATTACTAAGCCTATACTACCTTCGTGACGAACTGGTGAATGTGGAATTTTTGCAGGATGCAAGTACATATCTCCCGGGCCAAGTTTCATTGTTTTCTTTTGCCCGTCTTCTTGTATATGAACTTCAATATTCCCTTCTAGCTGATAGAAAAGTTCCTCCGTTTCGTTGTAATGATAGTCTTTTCGAGCATTTGGACCCGCAACTACCATAACAATGTAATCTCCTGCATCTTTATAAAGATTCTTGTTGCCAACAGGAGGTTTAAGGGTGTGTCTGTTTTCTTCTATCCAACGATTAAGATTAAAAGGGGCTTTAATGGACATATTTTGACATTTATAACCAAACTCTTTTGTCATGCTCTATACATATACAAAAGGAGGTCATTTTATCTCAAAGCTATGAAAAAGTATGCTGTATAACTAGTATGTAGTCTTTATAGTGGTTTTTTATCTTAGACTAGCGGAAAAATATTTGCGTAAAATACAGTTTTCCATTGCTGTCTCTTTTTACACTAACTGCAGTATGGGTGAATTCACCTTCCATAGTTTTTTTATGACTACTACTATTTAGCCATCCAGCAAGTGCTTCGGAAGCGGAAGCATAATCTTTTGCAACGTTTTCCGCAACAAATTCAGCGGCTTCCTCATTAGATATCTTAAATGCGCGTGAACTAAAATTATCATGGTTCAATGCCCCTTTTGCAATCATATAGTCTGTGTGCTTATTGGCGTGTAAATATGCCACGGAACTGAATTCTAAAGAATTGCTTCCTATTGATAACCGGTGTCCATTAACGGCTTCAAGAAGTTCTTTTTCTACAGTTTCTGCATTTTCCTTTTCGACAATATCTGCTGCCTCAACGGACTCTTTACTACAAGAGGCCAAAGTGCATACAAATAAAACGAGTGCAACATAGTGTGTTCTCATTTTCATACAAAGTTCTATTTGTAAGTAGGCGTATTCTTGAAAAAGTAGGAGAGAAGAGTGGGGTGTTCTCGTATTCTAAGAATTGATTGGGGATATTCTCGTGAGGCGAATATCTAAAATATATTGTTTACTCTAGGTTATAAGTTTCACTTTTCGATGAAATACACCATTCTAATAATCTTACGTAAGTCAAAACGTACGCTGGCTCTGGTATTTCTGCTTTTTTCGCTGTTTTAAACAAAAATCAATCTATTACATCCCTACGGTAAATGGGGTTTTATAAGCTTTCATAATTCAATGAAAACCGTTACCAGTTCTGTTTTTTAACCGCTATTTTTGTTTAAAACAATCTTTCCATGAAGGTCTTTTCTCTTTTTCGATTTTTATTATTATTTGTTTTTTTGTCAGCGTGCACGTCTAAAAAGAAAGAGGCTGCCGGTCAGGCTGATAATTTAAATCGTTTTCATGAGTATGTAAGTCAAGTTTCTCATGGAATTATTTCTGCTCAGAGTGTTGTAAAAGTGGTTTTTAACACTCCAATTGAATCTTGGAATGCAGGAGATGAATTGGATAAAGGTCTTTTTAAAATATCGCCAAGAATAGATGGTAAAGTAGTAGCCCTGGATGACCGTACGATTGCATTTGTTTCTTTAAATGGTTTTCAGCAGAATACGGAATATACATTTGAGCTGAATTTGGGTGATATAATTAATGATATGCCAGATGGTCTGGAAGTATTGACTTTCAATGTTAAAACCTTAGAACAACAATTCAATATTTATACAGACGCATTACAGTCGTATTCAAAAGAATATCAATATATAACCGGCCAGTTACGCATGGCAGATGTTTTTCCTTTAGAAAAGGCAAAGCAATTGGTCTCTGCGACCCATAACGGAAAGTCGGTTTCTGTTAAGTTCGATGTAGGAACAGAAAAAGGAACTCAGTTTTCTTTTAAAATAGACAGCATTCAAAGAACTATTGAAGACTCTAAACTAGAAGTTTCATGGAGTGGGGCTCAATTTAGTATTGATAGTAAGGGCAATGAGTCAATAACAATACCGGGAAAGAACAATTTTACTGTTTTAGATGCCACTGTGGATGTAGCCAAAAATGCAGTAGTGTCCATAAATTTTTCCGATCCAATTAAAAAAGGTCAGAATTTTAAAGGCTTGGTTGTCTTAGAGCAGGATGACGCGGTTAAATATGCCGTTAACGGTAATACGCTAAAAGTTTATCCATCCAAAGATATTGAAGGAACGGTAATGCTAGAGGTTTATGAGGGTATACAAAGTGCCGACGGCAACAAATTAAAAACAAAGTTTACGGAAAGAATTGCTTTTGAAAGGCTAAAGCCGGAAGTAAGACTGCTTTCTAATGGAACTATTTTGCCGTCTTCCAGTAACCTTAAAATCAATTTTGAAGCGGTAAGTCTGGCATCCCTGAAAGTATCGGTTTTCAAAATTTATGAGAATAACGTTCTGCAGTTTCTTCAGAATAGCAACCTTAATGGACAAGGTGATTTACGTGCAGTGGCTAGACCTATTGCCCGCAAGAAAATTACTTTGGCCAATTTATCTAGTAATAGTGGAAAATGGGTTGCTCACGCGCTTGATCTCAAAACGCTAATTACGCCGGAAGTAGGTGCTATCTATAGAGTTGAACTGGATTTTGGACCAGAAGACAGTGCATATGGTTGTGAGGATTCAAATTTTGATCCTGTATTGGAAGAAAAGGATAATTTTGATGAAGAAAAGGAGAACAGTGCTTGGGACAATGTAGAGAACTATTATTATAACGATTACTACTACGACTATAACTGGAACGAGAGGGAAAACCCCTGCGATAAATCGTATTACTACAACAAAAAAATAGGAATGAACATTTTGGCGTCAGATATAGGCGTGACGGTCAAAAAGGGAGTCAATAAAAGCTATTTTGTTGCCGTAACCGATATTTTGGATGCCAAACCTGTAGCAAGAGCTAAGGTTACCTTTTATAACTACCAACAACAGCCTATAGGAGAAGTAGTGACAGATGTAGAAGGGCTAGCCATGTTTGATGATGGAAAGCTGGCGTATTTTGCAGTAGTGGAAAGCAAAGGTCAAAAAACCTATGTAAAACTAAATGACGGTAATGCGCTTTCCGTAAGTAAGTTCAAAGTTTCGGGAGTAGAGCTTCAAAAAGGTCTTACAGGTTTCGTTTTTGGCGAAAGAGGTGTTTGGAGACCGGGAGATGACATTTTCCTTTCTTTTATGCTGAATGATAAGGCGCATGGGTTACCGGAAAATCACCCTGTGAAGTTAGAGCTGTATGACCCCTATAATAAAGTTGTTCATCGTGAAGTAAGAACTAACGGGCTCAATAATTTTTATCAGTTTAATCTTAAAACAGATGAAAATGCACCTACCGGTAATTGGTTGGCTAAGGTTTCGGTTGGGGGTGCTACGTTTACAAAGTCACTTAAAATAGAGACTATCAAGCCAAATCGATTAAAGATAAAAACGGAGTTTGATGATGATATTCTAAATGCGTCAAAACCCATTACCGGTAAGATGGAAGTGAAGTGGTTGCACGGTGCAATAGCTAAAAACCTAAAAGCGGATATTACAGCTAAATTCAATGCAAAGAATACTGCATTCAGTGCATTTCCAGGTTATGTTTTTGATGACCCCACCCGAAGCTTTTCGGTAGAAGATCAAGTAGTTTTTGATGGTAAGGTAGATGCAGAGGGTAAAACACAATTCAGTATGAATCCTCAGTTTACCAGCATGGCTCCCGGTATGCTAAAAGCGGCGTTTATAACCAAAGTATATGAAAATGGGGGGGATTTTAGTACAGATGTGTTCTCTAAAACATATTCGCCTTATGGCACTTATGTGGGTTTGACTATTCCTAAAGGCGATAAAAATAGAGGGATGCTTTTAACGGATACACCTCATACATTTGATGTAGTTACAGTTGACGAAAAGGGCAATCCTAAGGCCACTAAAAACATTAATGTAACCATTCACAAAATAAGTTGGAGATGGTGGTGGGATACCTCTGCGGATAATTTATCTAATTACAGTAGTGGTCAATATCATGAGAAAGTTTTTGAAAAAACACTTAGTACTAATGCCAGTGGTAAGGCCAACTTTAATTTTGAATTAAAGTATCCGGAATGGGGTAGGTATTTGGTACGTGTAGAAGATCCAAATGGAGGTCATGCCACAGCAAAGACAATATACATAGATTGGCCGGGATGGGCTGGGAAATCTCGTAAAACAGACCCTTCTGCAGCTACCATGTTGGTATTTTCTACAGACAAAGAAACCTATAATGTTGGTGAAACCGCTACGGTTACCTTCCCTAGTTCAGAAGGAAGTCGTGCTCTGGTTACGGTAGAGAATGGTACGGAGGTTTTAAAAAGCCTTTGGGTAGATACGGCCAAGGACGAGACCAAGTTTCAACTAGAAATGAATGCGGAATACGCGCCCAACGTTTTTGTTCATGTTTCCTTATTGCAGCCACATGCGAGTACCTTAAATGATAACCCTATTCGGTTGTATGGTGTTATTCCGGTTTCTGTGGAAAATCCAACTACAAAAATGAAACCTGTTATTGCAATGCCCGAAGTATTGCAACCGGAAGAAACTATTACGGTTAAGGTAAGTGAGAAGAACAAAAAGGCAATGACGTATAGTATTGCTATTGTAGATGAAGGCTTGTTAGATTTAACCCGTTTTAAAACCCCGGACCCATGGGGCACTTTCTATGCTCATGAAGCACTTGGGGTAAAAACCTGGGATGTCTTTGATGATGTTATCGGTGCTTTTGGTGGTAAGGTTAACCAAGTATTTGCTATTGGGGGTGATGGCGAACTAGCAGGTGCAAAAAATAAAAAAGCGAATCGGTTTGAACCAATGGTAGTTCATTTAGGTCCTTTCAGTTTGAAAGAAGGAGAAACTAAATCGCATGATATTAAGATTCCTAAGTATGTTGGGTCTGTTCGGACCATGGTTATAGCGGGTAATTCACAAACCGAAGCTTATGGAATGGGCGAAAAAACAACTCCCGTGCGTAAGCCTTTAATGGTGCTGGCTTCGTTGCCTAGAAAAATTACACCTGGTGAAACCGTAACCCTACCTGTAACGGTATTTGCCATGGAAAAGAAGGTGAAAAATGTAACTTTAAAATTGAAGTCGGATCCATCTTTCACTATTTCAGGTGATGCTACCCAGTCACTAACTTTTACACAGCCCGATGAGAAAATGGCATACTTTCAGTTGAAGGTGGCTGATTTTAAAGGGATAGGTAAGGTAATTGTTGAGGCTTCCGGTAATGGGGAAAAGGCTTCTTTTGAAATCCCTATAGATGTGGTAAACCCAAATCCGCTTACCTCGGAGATACAAAATATTATATTGGAACCTAATTCTGCACAAACCATAAGCCTAGAAACTTTTGGTGTTTCAGGAAGTAATTTGGCGGAAATAGAACTTTCTACTTTGCCTCCAATGAATTTTAATGGGCGTATGCAAAATCTTATTAGATATCCTCACGGATGTTTGGAACAGTCCACATCTGCAGCGTTTCCACAGTTGTATCTTTCGGATATTTTTGATTTGGATGGCAATAAGAAGAAAAGTATTCAGCAAAATGTAGTGAGAGCTATTAAACTTCTGGGCGGTTATCAAAATGCTACGGGAGGATTTTCATATTGGCCTGGGCAGAACTATTCTAATGATTGGGGAACTTCGTATGCCGGCCATTTCTTGTTAGAGGCGGAAAAGAAAGGCTATGTCCTGCCAATTGGTTTTAAATCTAGTTGGTTGAAGTATCAGCAGAACAATTCAACACAATGGCGTTCTGGTACAAATAGTTCGGATTTGGCACAAGCGTATCGTCTGTATACTTTGGCGCTATCGGGAAATGCAGATGTATCTAGTATGAACCGGTTACGAGAAACTGGGAATTTGTCCAGCGAGGCTAAATTCCGTTTAGCTGCTAGTTACGGATTAATTGGACAAACCAATGTAGCCAAGGAAATTTTGAGCACGGCAAAACTTGATTTTGAAAATAACGGGTTTGATTATTATACCTATGGTTCTTCGGACAGAAATAGGGCTATGGCCTTGGAGACATATGTGCTGCTAAAAGATAAAGCAAAAGCGCAAGATATGGCAAAAACAATTGCTGAACGTATTTCTGAGTCTAGATGGTTGAGCACACAGAGCACGGCATACAGTTTAATTGCAATGGCCAAGTTTGCCAATTTAGTAGGTGGTAAGGGTATAAAAGCTTCGGTGGTAGTCAATGGAAGTTTGGAAGAGGTGGGCACGGCAAAGACATTAGCAACTCGTGAACTTTCAATAAAAAGAGGAACTAATATAATCGAACTTAAAAATACTGAAGCCGGTACATTGTTTGCCTCAATAGTAAACCAAGGAATTTTACCTGTAGGTAAGGAGAAATCAATTCAGCGGAACTTAGCGGCTAAAACAGTTTTTAAAGGTCGAAACGGCTCGGTATTAAATATCGCCCAAATAACGCAAGGTACGGACTTTGTGGCTGAGGTTACTTTGACGAATACTACTGCTAAAGCAATAAAGAATGTAGCGCTAACAGAGATTTTTCCAAGTGGGTGGGAAATTGTAAACACGCGTTTTACTGATTTTGGTGAGTTTGCGGACAACCAAGTAACATATACAGATATTCGTGATGACCGTAGCAACTTTTATTTTGACATGGATAAAAACGAAACAAAAACGTTCAGGGTGCTGTTGAATGCCTCTTATTTAGGCCGATACTACTTGCCAGGTGTTCAAGCAGAGGCTATGTACGATAATGAATATATGGTACGTACCAAAGGTCATTGGGTAGAGGTAGTTCAGTAAAATTGGAAGAATGCAAGCAATAAAAAAGACCCTTCACAAGGGTCTTTTTTATTCTTAATTAATTGAATTATTTTTTATTCTTTCTTGTATTTCTTGTGGTATTCGCCATTACCTTCATCAAAGGTAAGTGTAAGAACATCACCGGAAACTTTATATTTTGCTACCATTATGTTTGATTTTTCTTCCGTACCATGGTCCAGCTGAACTTTACTGTTGAACAAATAAGACCATGATCCGGAATCATGCGTTCCTTCTATACAATCACCGCTAGCACTATCCGTACTATGGTATTCATAGTCTAAAACATTCCCGTCTTTAAAGCGTAAAATGTCCATACTCTGACATTCGTTAGCAAGTACTTCGCCATCATCATCAATATATGCTGTTAAGGACCATGTGCCTAGTAAATCACCATTATCTCCTGAGTCATCTTGTTTACAAGAAGTGAAAGTACAGCCTATGGCAAGAAGTAATATAAGTAGTGGTTTTTTCATTTTTACCTGATTTGGTGAAATATTAAAACGTCCATGCATTTTAGAAATTACATAAAATGGCATGTTTTAGAGGAAATGCTACTTTTACGGATGAAGTTGATATTTTAATAAACGCTTTATTCGATACTTAATTAGTCTCCAAAAATAGTTTTTTCTATTTGATGCTAGAAAATAAAAATTAGGATTCCCGGTTCGTATATCTCCAGGCATAATCGTGTAGTTAAATTTATTCTTCCAAGCAACGTAATTAAAACTTAGTTGATCACGGAGACTTTGGGTCGAAACAAACTCCCACCAGTCTTCCATAACCTTTATAACCTGTGTGTCATTATGTCTTCTAATGAGAACACCTCCACAGATGAGACCATTGTTTGGAGGATAATTTTGGTCCTTAAAAAACAGAATCTGTTTTTCCATAACCTTGGGGTTATCTTTATACACCCCTCTTTGTTCGCCTAGTTCCAGGATTGCCTTGTATTCTTGATAAACGCAATTTCTTGTGTCATCACTTTGATTATGATCAAAGAGAGCCATTTTAAAACCATTCAAATTTTTTATGAGTTCCTTGATATTTCCGATAATCAAAAAATTACTATCAATATAAATACTGATATCGTACTCGCTAAAATAAAGATGGGGCAATAACTTTGGGTGACGAGACCTTAAACGTTCATTATCCTTAAAATCCTCTTTCAACAAAATAGGTGTCCATGGCTTACAGACTTTTTTAGGATTGTCCGTAAAAGCAAAGAAGTCTACGTCTCTAATATTTTTCTGCGGAACGAAACCGAATTTAGGCCCCAGGGCAATAGTATAAATGACAAGCTTAGGCATGTATGTTTTTATATTTTAAGGCAAGGTCCATTCCCTATTCATAATAAGAAGCAACTCTAGATACTGATTGAGACTTTTTATTATCGTATAATTTAGAAATTATATACTTGCCTGAAGCGTTTCTTTTTCTACTTCACCTTTAGGAGTTATTTCCTCTTTAAGAACATTGTCAAATATAAATGCACCAATTTCTTTTATAGGTCCGTAAAGAACGGACTTTTGCATGGTTTCATCCTTGACAACACCTGCAGAATTATTTACGCGCTCAAAAAAGATGAGCAGAGCCCCAAGAATGACCGCTACTTTCACCACACCAAAAATTCCGCCGGCAACTTTGTTCAAAAGTCCTAGCATAGCAAAGTTGGCTATTTTGGTAAGGAACCTCCCCGCTAATTGAACAGCAAGAACAATAACTATAAATGTGATTACAAAGGCCGCAATATTAATATACCGTTCGTTCCATTCCATATTGTCGGAAAGGTAGTCCCCGGCATAATAGGAGAAATGTATAGCTCCATAAATACCTGCAATTAAGGCAACAATGGAAGCTAATTCAACAAAAAGTCCGTTTTTTAGGCCTTTCCATAGTCCGTATAATAGTAGTAATCCTAATAAAATATCTAAGAAACTCATGGTTAATGTCTTTCCACAAAAGTAGTATTTTGATTTGTACCTTTGCAACTTATATCCAATCCGCGGAAAAACGCAAAAATATTAATGGCAAGAGACGAAGAGTTAAAAGAGAGATGGAATGTCTTAGTGGGTAAGTTATCCGAGCAATTTGCTAGCGGGGATACTTTAGAACTTGACGCAATAATATACCTGGTAGGGGTTCAGGAACTTGGACAATACCACAGAAAATATAAAAAAAACGATAAGTTAGACTTAATGCATATTGCTATTTGTCGTTTATTGGAGCCATATGGTTATTATGAGTTTGAGTTTTTTGATGAAGATGGCTGGCCTCATTATAAAACCAAAGAAGAGTTGCCGGCATTAAAAGCAGGGGAGCAATCTGTTTTAATGAAGGAGGCGATTGTTGGCTATTTTCTTGAGAAGGAATATATATAGAAGGGTTTCCTCATATTCAGGCTTTGAGAAGTGAATAATAGCTTGTCTAGTTACCATGTTTTCAAATAATGTACGTGAAGAATTGGCTTCTAATTTTGTAATATGAAGAAAATTTGTTCTGTAGGTAAGAAGCATCTAAAAAAGCTGATTTTACTAATCATTGTACTTGCTGCATATTACTTCTGTCTCCCCAAGAACCTATTCAAATCTCCTACGGCTACTGTGGTAGAAAGTAAACAGGGCGGTTTGTTAGGTGCTATGATTGCAGAAGATGGTCAGTGGCGGTTTTCAGAAGTAGATAGTGTGCCCGCTAAGTTTAAAACCTGTATTCTACAATTTGAGGATGCTTATTTCTACAATCACCCTGGTTTTAATCCTTTTGCAATAACAAAGGCTATAGGAGCTAATTTAGAGGCAGGTAGAACTGTGCGTGGTGGTAGTACCCTAACGCAACAAGTAATTAGGCTCTCTAGAAAGGGAAAAGAACGATCTTATCTTGAAAAATGCATAGAACTTATCTTGGCTACTCGCCTTGAATTCAACCGCTCCAAAGATGACATTCTTAGGTTATACGCCAGCCATGCTCCTTTTGGAGGTAACGTTGTTGGTATTGATGTTGCCGCATGGCGGTATTTTGGATTGCGTCCGTATCAGCTTTCATGGGCAGAGTCCGCTACGTTGGCGGTTTTACCCAATGCGCCAAGTCTTATTTATCCAGGAAAAAATCAAACCAAACTTCTAAACAAACGAAATCGCCTATTAGAAAAGCTTTTTGAAAATGGGTTTATAAACAGAACAACGTATGACCTTTCTCTTTTAGAAAATCTTCCGCAGAAACCTTATCAGTTACCTAGAACAGCACCACATTTAGTACAGTATTTGGCAAAAGAGAATAAGGGAAAACGTATCAAAACTACTGTAGATGAGAATTTACAGCGAAATGTAAATGCTATAGTTCAAAAGCATCATCAAAATCTCAAACAAAATCAAGTACACAATGCTGCTGTTTTGGTTCTAGATGTTCATACAAGAAAGGTTTTGTCATACGTAGGCAACACACCTACATCAAAAGAGCATCAAAAAGATGTGGATATGGTACAAGCAAACAGAAGTACAGGAAGTGTTATAAAACCGTTACTTTATTCCGCTATGTTGGATGCCGGTGAATTGCTTCCGGACATGTTAGTTGCCGATGTTCCAACCCAAATAGCAGGGTATACACCTGAAAATTTTAACGAAAAATACAGTGGAGCCGTAGAGGCAAAAAAGGCTTTGGCCCGTTCTTTGAATATTCCCGCGGTTCGTTTGTTACAACAATATGGATTAGAAAAATTCAGAGGTCAATTAGATTTTTTTAAGCTGGGGGGAATCAATAAATCTGCAGATCATTATGGGTTAACGTTAATTCTGGGAGGCGCGGAAAGCAACTTGTGGGACCTTTGTAAAACCTATGCTAATTTGGCGTCTACTTTAAATCATTATAATGAAAGTTCAAGCGAATATTTTAATAATGAATTCACGAATTTAATTTTAAAAACCGACCGTGTAGTCGATTTTGGTGAAAAATCAATAGAGAAAACCATGTTTGATGCGGGAAGCATTTATCTGACTTTTGAGGCTATGAAGGAGGTAAATAGACCAGAAGGCGATGAATCTTGGCAGTTCTTCGATAGTAGTAAAAAGATTGCCTGGAAAACAGGAACCAGTTTTGGAAACAAAGATGCTTGGGCTATTGGAGTAACAGCAGACCATGTGGTCGGTATATGGGTTGGGAATGCAGATGGAGAGGGAAGACCAAATGTTTCAGGAGTGTCTTCTGCGGCGCCCTTATTATTCGACATCTTCAATGTACTTCCGCAAAGCAAATGGTTTCAAAAACCATTGGATGAGTTTATAGACATAAAGGTGTGCGCCCAAAGTGGATATCTTGCTACGGCTATTTGCCCATCAAAGACTATTTCTATTCCCAATAAACAGAACTACGTTTCAGAATGTAAATTTCATCAAACCATTTATTTAGATCAAGCAAGGCAATTTAGGGTCAATTCTTCCTGCTCGCAATTGGCTTCGGCCGTTTCGGAACCTTGGTTTATCTTGCCTCCTTTAATGGAGTTTTATTATCGCTCTAGCCATCCAACATATAAAGTGGTCCCTCCTTTTCTTAAAGGTTGTAGTAACGATATGGAATCGCAAATGGAATTTATTTACCCTACAAACGGAAGGCGTATTACCTTAACCAAAGGTTTTGATGGAAAAACGAACGAGCTCATTTTAAAATTAGCACATTCTAAGCCAGAAACTGAAGTATATTGGTATGTTGATGAAGAATTTGTTGGTCAAACTAAGAATTTTCATGAAATGGCTGTTCTTCCCAAGGTTGGCAAGCATAAGATCATGGTTTTGGATGCCTATGGCAATGAGATATTTGCGATGATATCAATAGAATAAAAATTGACTCTTTTCTCTGTGGATTATTGCGTATATTTATTTATATTTGCTGTGCTACACTATGCTACTTTGTGTGGTTTAAGCCTTAAACCCTAATTTTATGAAATACATAATATCGTTAGATCAAGGTACAACTAGTTCTCGGGCTTTGCTCGTTAATGAAGATGGCCAGATACAAGGTATGGTCCAAAAAGAGTTCAAACAGATTTTTCCAAAATCAGGTTGGGTAGAACATGACCCCAAGGAGATTTTGGAGACACAATTGGGCGTTTTGGAAGAATTGTTGAAAAAAGAAAAAGTTGATATTAATGATATTCAAGCAATAGGTATTACCAACCAACGTGAAACTACAATGGTTTGGGATAAAACTACCGGTGAACCGGTTTACAATGCCATTGTTTGGCAGGATAAACGTACGGCAGATATTTGTGAGCATTTAAAGAAGACCGGATTAACGGAACATGTTCGTCAAACTACTGGGCTTGTAATTGATTCCTATTTTTCTGGAACTAAGGTAAAATGGATTTTAGATAATGTTGAAGGAGCCCGTGCAAAAGCTGAAAATGGCGATTTGCTTATGGGAACTGTAGATACTTGGTTGGTATGGAATATGACCAATGGCGCAAATCATGTAACGGATTATACGAATGCATCTCGTACTATGATTTATGATATCGTAAACTTAAAATGGGATGATAAGATGCTTAAGGCACTTGGGATACCTAAACTGATGTTGCCAGAAGTAAAACCATCTGCACATCATTTTGGTGATTGCGAAATTAATGGAAAGAAAATACCCATTGCAGGAATTGCCGGAGATCAACAAGCAGCACTTTTCGGTCAAGGTTGTTTTAAAAAGGGAACCGCAAAGAATACTTATGGAACGGGCTGTTTTATGTTGATGAACACTGGGGAAACACCTCAGTTTTCGAAAAACGGATTGCTTACCACTATTGCTTACGGATTAGACGGAAAAGTAAACTATGCCCTAGAGGGCAGTATTTTTATTGCGGGAGCTGCTATACAATGGCTTCGCGACGGGTTGGAACTCATTACAGATGCTAAAGAAACTGAAGCCTTGGCGGATTCTGTAGAGGGTGAAAACCCTGTCTACGTGGTTCCTGCTTTTGCTGGTCTAGGAGCCCCTTATTGGGATATGTATGCTAGAGGGGCGGTATTCGGACTCACGAGAGATACAGGTAAGGCACACTTGGCAAAAGCTACTTTAGAGTCTTTGGCATATCAGACAAAAGACATTTTAAAAGCCATGGAAGATGATTCTGAGATTCAGTTGGCAAACCTTAGAGTAGATGGTGGGGCTTGTGCCAATAACCACCTAATGCAATTTCAGGCAGATATTTTAGATTCAGAGGTGCATCGCCCGGAAGTAATAGAATCTACGGCAATGGGAGCTGCATTTTTAGCAGGTATTCAAGTAGGGCTTTGGAAACAGGAAGATGTTGATCAAAACAGACCAATGAACAGAATCTTTAAGCCTACCTTTGATCGTGTAAAACGCAAACGTCTGTATAAAAAATGGAAACAGGCCGTTGAGCGCACCAAAGGATGGGATGATAAATAAGGAATAGTGAAAACTGTACATAGAAAGATATAGACCTATGAAAAATATAAGGTTCTCAAATTTAGATAGAGCAAAAACAATACAGGATTTAACCAATGACACATACGATTTGGTTGTGATTGGTGGTGGTATTACTGGCGGTGGAATTGCTTTGGATGCAGCTTCACGCGGATTGAAAGTGGCCTTAGTTGAAAAAGGCGACTTTGCATCTGGTACCAGTAGTAAATCCACCAAACTAATTCATGGTGGGTTGCGTTACTTAAAGCAATTTGATTTTTGGTTGGTGAAAGAAGTAGGGTCAGAGCGGGCAATCGTTCACAAGTTGGCGCCGCACTTAGTACTTCCGGAAAAAATGTTGTTGCCCCTTATCGAAAACGGTTCGTACGGAAAATGGTTAACATCCATTGGGTTAAAGGTGTATGATATTTTGGCACAGGTTACCGGAGAGGACAAACGTAAGATGTTAGAGAAGAAAGAGGCTATGAAGTTAGAACCTTTACTTCCTAAAAAAATAGTAAAAGGTGCTGGATACTATGCAGAGTACCGTACAGATGATGCGCGTTTAACAATCGAGAATATCAAATCCAGTTTATTGTTTGGTGCCCAGGCATTGAATTACGCTTCTGTGGAAGATTTTATTTATGTAGATGATAAAGTGGCTGGGGTTAAGGTGAAAGACGGTGTTAGTGGTGCTACATTCAGTATTAAGTCCAAATATGTTATAAGTGCAGCTGGCCCATGGGTAGATGAGCTAAGAAGCACTAACAATTCCAAAAAGGGAAAACAGTTGCATTTAACCAAAGGGGTTCATTTGGTATTTCCAAAAGAAAAATTGCCAATAAAACAATCGGTATATTTTGATGTTCCAGATGGTAGAATGATGTTTGCCATTCCGCGTGGAAAAATAACCTATGTAGGTACAACAGATACCAATTTTAATAAGGACAAGGATAATGTTCGTACAGATTTGGCGGATGCTATCTATCTTATTTCTGCGGTAAACAATATGTTTCCTAGTATTAATTTAGAAATGGAGGATATTGTTTCTTCTTGGGCAGGTTTACGTCCATTAATTCATGAAGAAGGTAAATCTGCTTCTGAGCTATCTAGAAAAGATGAAATTTTCACTTCAGATACGGGTCTTATTAGTATTGCGGGAGGTAAGCTTACGGGTTATCGTAAAATGGCAGAAAGGGTTGTGGACCGTATAGCCAAGAAAATGGAAGAGGAAGATGGTACTGAGCTAAAAGATTGTTTTACGGAAAAGATATTCTTATGTGGTAATGTGGACTTCAAGAAATTTAAGCATGTAGAAAAGTATATTTCCGAAGTTTATAGTCGCATTAAGCCCGAAGGTTTCTCCAAACATGATGCATGGTTCTTAGTTACCAACTACGGTAAGCAAACCGAAATGATTCTTGATGATTATGCGGTTTTAAAGGATACTGACAAGTACGTTCGTATGGCAAAAGCCGAACTTCATTTTGGTATTGATTATGAAATGGTTCAAAATCCAATGGACTTCTTTATTAGAAGAACAGGTAGATTATATTTTGATATTGATAGCGTTCGTTTGTTAATGGAACCTATCCTAGAAGAATTTAAATCTATTTTTTCCGTTGATGATGAACAGGTTTCTCAATGGAGAGAAATTTTAATGAAAGAATTAGACGAACACTCCAACTTTACGCTAGACAGAATATAGGTAAGTTAGGGAAGATATTTAAAGTAATTATGTTGAGTGAGAAATCGGTCCGTTATCCAAAGAAACGGGCCGATTTTATTTTTTCTATACTCATAGGTTAGTCCAGCTTATCCGTTAGGGCCTTAAATACTTTTTTAGCACTTTTATCTTCATAAAGTACAGCATATACGGCATCAATAATTGGGACTTTCACCTTCTTTTTAAACTTTGATTTTATTTCATAGGCACTTTTGGCGGCATAATAACCTTCGGCTACCATACGCATTTCCATTTGAGCGCTTTTTACGGTATACCCTTTCCCTATCATATTACCAAACATACGGTTGCGACTAAAAGTAGAATACCCAGTAACCAATAAATCACCTAGATAGGCAGATTCATTAATATTGCGATCTATTTTATGAATACGTTTGGTGTAACGTTTCATCTCACGGATGGCGTTGCTCATCAGCACGCTTTGGAAATTATCTCCATAACCCAATCCATGGGCAATACCTGCAGCAATTGCATAAATGTTTTTAAGCATTGCTGCATATTCTGTTCCTATAATATCATTAGTGACTTTAGTTTTTATATAATCGCTACTTAAATTTTTTGCAACATATTCAGCTTTTTCCGTATCTGCACAAGCAATAGTAAGGTATGACAAACGCTCTAGTGCAACTTCTTCTGCATGGCATGGACCTGTAATTACCCCAATATTCTCAAAAGGAATACCATAAGTCTCATGAAAATGCTCGCCAACAATCAATCCGGTTTCAGGAACAATACCTTTTATTGCGGAAAAAACAATTTTATCCTTTAACGATGTTTTTATTTTCTTCAATTCTCCACCAACAAATGCAGATGGAATTGCAAATATTAATATATCGGAATTGCTAACGGCCTTGTTAATATCATCCGTTAACTCTAATTGATTCGTATCAAAAGTAACCGAGGTTAAATAATTTGGATTGTGTTTTTGAATGTTGATAAAACCCACGGCATCTGAGTTCCGCATGTACCAACCTACTTTTTCTTGGTTTACACAGAGCATTTTAACAATGGCCGTGGCCCAGCTTCCGCCGCCTAATACTGTAAATTTTTGGTTCATAGCGCTAAAATAAATGGCTTACTTACTATTAAGTGGTTGATTATCGGTATTGGAGTTTCGCTCGGTACAAAATTAGTTAATTTATAAATTTAAACCTTAAGGTCTGATTAATAGCACGTTAAGAATAATGGCATGGTGCTTGTTTTATGTTGTAAGAATCACAACACCAGTATTATGAAGACAAAACTACTTTTAACTTCCATTTTGATAGCCACTTTAATGACCTCGTGCTATACTGAGGTTATTGTAGAAGATGAATTTATAGATGAGCCAGTATATAATACGAGCCAAGTATTGCACTCCTATGACCTTTGGTATGTAGATATAAACGCAACTAGGGGACACGGTGAAGTTCCTTTTATCCAAAGGGCATTTACCATCTCTTTTAATAGAGGCACATTATATGCTAACAATAACATTGTAGGTATAGGTAAGACCGGAAACGGTTTTGGTATAGATATAGGGTATTATGATACGGTTCGTGGTGCTGTAGACATTGATCATGATATAGATGGACAATGGTTTTTAGATGTTTTTGCCGTAAATGGGAATACTATAGAATTATATGATGCCCGTTCGGATACTTCATATTATTTAAAAGGATATGATATAGGGAATTTTGATTATGACATGTTGTTCTATGAGAACATAAATTACTTTTTACAGGAATATGATGCTTGGGAAAAAACCTATACAAGTCTTGAGGGAGCGTTAAATGAGTTTGATAATGAGAACTTTTTACAGTTTCAACCTACCTTCTTTAGGTCGTCTATTGACCCAGTAGGAACACCTCTGGTAAACCTTAAGTGGGATTTTGAAGGAGATTACTCGGTGTATGACACAGCAGCCGATGAAACGCTTAAAACTTTAACACTGGCGTACCGTTCATCGAGCAATGATTACTTTGAATTGTACGTTATTAATGAGAGCACAATTGAGCTTTATCACCCAAGTAGTAAAACAGTATATGAGTTTCGGGGAAAAGGATATCAAGAGTACTTAAAAGCCGGAAAGGGCACAGTAGAAAAAAAGAGAAAAAAGACTTCTAATCCCATTATGAATGTGAAAAGAAGTAGAGATATATAAACGTTTTTTGGTTGGTTATTTAGTTAGAAATCGCCCTGGGCAGCAATGCTTGGGGCGGTTTTTTTTATCTCTTAATTGCGCGTTATAATTTTCAAAATAATGGATTATAGGTAACTTTCTGGTTTACAGATAACTGTTTAAGTATATTTTGAAATGCATTTAATCTCTAAGTCTATGGCTTATAGGGTATTTTGACTTATTTTTGCCCGCTTAAAATCCCAATGTCGTGAAGAAGTATCTTAATTTGTTCGATTTTAAGCAAAAGGTGGATTATAAGACCGAGATTCTTTCCGGCCTAACTGTAGCCTTGGCTTTGGTTCCTGAAGCTATTGCGTTTGCCCTCATTCCGGGTTTTTCTCCCTTAACAGGTTTGTACGCTGCGTTTATACTTTGTTTGGTAACCTCTATTTTAGGGGGTCGCCCTGGTATGATATCCGGAGCTACGGGTGCCGTTGCAGTTATTTTTGTTGGACTTATCTTAGAATTAAAGCGCACTTTTCCTGGTATTGAACCAGAAACGATATTGAATTATGTCTTTGCGACCGTGATTATTGCGGGTGTACTACAGATATTGGCCGGTGTGCTTAGGCTAGGTAAATTTATTCGTTTGGTACCGCATCCCGTAATGTTCGGATTTGTAAATGGGTTGGCCATCATTATTTTTATGGCGCAATTTCCTAATTTCTATCAAAAGGGAACAGAAGATTTATTAACAGGGTCACCTATGTACATTATGTTGGGGCTCACGCTTTTAACAATGTTGATTATATGGGGTTTTCCTAAGTTGACTAAAGCTATACCTTCTTCTTTGCTCGCTATTATCGTTGTTTCAGGAATCGTTATTGGTTTTGGTGTAGATACGTTAACAGTTGCGGATACTATGGGGCCAGGTGAAACCATTAAAGGTGGTTTTCCTCCATTGTCCATACCTCAGTTGCCAATGACGCTTAAAACATTGAGTATTATATTTCCTTACGCCGCAATTGTTGCTGGTGTTGGTCTGATCGAGAGCTTGTTGACATTGAATATTATTGATGAAATTACGGATACCCGCGGTAGTGGTAACAAAGAATGTGTAGCTCAGGGTACAGCGAATATCCTATCCGGATTCTTATCTGGTATGGGTGGTTGTGCTATGATCGGACAGAGTTTAATTAATACATCTTCGGGTGCAAGAGCGCGTTTGTCCGGTATTACTGCAGCCGTAATGCTTTTAGTATTCATAATGTTCGGTTCTAGCCTAATCGAGCAATTGCCTATGGCGGCTTTGGTAGGCTTGATGTTTATGGTTGCCATCGGTACTTTTGAATGGGCTAGCTTCAAGACTTTTGGAAAAATGCCGAAGTCGGATGTTGTGGTTATGGTCTTAGTAACGTTGATTACAGCTATTACGCACAACCTTGCTATTGCTGTTCTATTAGGTGTTGTGATTTCTGCATTGGCATACTCTTGGGAAAATGCAAAACGTATTAGAGCAAGAAAATTCACAGATGACAATGGCGTGAAACATTATGAAATATACGGACCGTTATTTTTTGGCTCAACTACCTTGTTTGCTGAGAAATTTGATATTCAGAACGACCCAAAAGAAGTTATAATCGACTTTAAAGAAAGCCGTGTAGCGGATATGTCCGGTATAGAAGCACTGAATAAAATTACGGAACGCTACGCAAAAGCCGGTAAAAAAGTACATTTACGTCACTTAAGTAAAGATTGCATTCGCCTTTTAGAAAATGCTGTTGATATTATTGATGTAAATGTCTTAGAAGACCCTACTTACAAAGTAGCAGTTGATAAAGCGAATGCTTAGGCTAAAGATGTGAGTAAGGCCTTTACTCATTTGTAATGCTGTTATTCTCCACCGTAAAGTTTGTAAACCTCAGAACCAGCGCTTAGAAAAGCCCCTGTGCCGTATACTTCGGTTTTGTCCGGCCAAGCTTTACCTGGTGCGGCACCAATTGGTTGTACATAGCCTAACATGCCGTCTTTGGTAACGTGTCCTACCATTGCATTCCAGCCTTTTTTTACCGCAGGCTCATAAGTGGCCTTGTCTAAAATACCATGGTTTATACCCCATGCCAATCCGTAAACATAAAATGATGAACCGCTCGTTTCTGTTGTTGGGTAAAAGTCCAGTCCTAAAAGGCTCATGGCCCAATGTCCTTCTGGAGTTTGTATTTTGAGTATTTTTTCGGCCATTTTGGTATAGATATCCAAGAAGTATTTGTAGCCTTCGCTTTGCGGGTCTAGTTCGTTCATAATATTGGTGAGACCGGCAAAAACCCAGCCATTTCCTCTAGACCAAAAGATTTTTGTGCCATTGTCCAGCTGACTAAAATAGCGTTCATCCCTGTAGTAAAGATTTTCGTCTTTATCAAAAAGAAAATCCGTTGAAGCCTTAAATTCACCGACCATAAAGTCTAGATACTTTTTCTCCCCTGTTTCTTTGTACAACTTAGCCCATACAGGAGGTGACATGAAAAGGGCATCACACCAGTTCCAGCGATCTTGGTGATATGGTGTTTCCCATTCCAAAGAGCTCAACGAAGGATGATACATGATAAAATTAAATTGTTCCTTGGTAGGGGCAATCATTCTTTCATCTCCATATTTTCGGAAAAGTTCAACATACATCTGCCCTACGGCATGATCATCTGCATGATATTTTCGTTTGTACAGTTGCCATTCATTTTCTTCGCCTATGTTTTTCAACCATTCATAATACGCATCATCGTCTGCCATAGCGGCCCATTTTACCATACCTACATAAAGCGCTGCATTTGTCCAATCTAACGGGTGATGCGGCTGTTTACGATTGCTATAAAGCTCTTTGAAATTTTTAATTTGCCAATCGGCAACGCGTTGCATATTTTCTTTAACTTTTTTTGGTTTTATCTTTTGAGAAAAAGACGTGTTCGTACACGAAAAAACAAGGATGACAAGAGAAAAACGTAAAATTGATTTCAAAATAATAGAGTTTAAGTGAAATGAGAACTACTAATATATTCAAAAAAAATATGCCGTCACCTTATTTTTTAATAGGATAACGACATATTGATATAAAATTGATGCTACTAAAGTGTGCGCAGGTACTCTGCAACAGCTCTAGTGTCTTCCTCAGAAAGATTCTGATTTAGCATAATAGCATTATTATATTCCTTAAGTAACGCTTTTGCAATTGGATCTTCTTTAAGCATTTTGTCAGGGTTGGCAATCATGTTCATAACCCATGATGGACTTCTTCTTTCATAAACACCTTTTAAGGCTGGGCCAATTAAACGTTTGTCTACCATATGACAAGCAGTACAAACGGCCTTGAATTTTGCTTCGCCCGCAGCTGCCATTTCAGTATCGATATCCGCGTCAAAAGAAATATCTTTGTAGGGTCCAACACCTTGGTTATCCATGTCTACGGGTACACCTTCGGATTTGGCTTCTACCGCTTTGGTTTCGGTTTTAGTTCTGTTCATTTCAAAACCACCCTTTTTTTCTTCTTTTTTCTCTTCGCCACAGCTGGCAAGTAAAGCACCAAGTGCTAATACGCTCAATAATTTTTTCATCTTATGCCTTTTTCAATGTTCAAGCCTTTAGTGCGGCTTTTATTTGCGTCGCTAATATAACGATTCACTAAATTTAAACCATGTCTTGCACAAATTTAATTGCTGTTTTTTCTGAGTAATATAGGTTAGAAGGCGCTACAAAGCCCACGTGACCACCAAAATCGGGAACTTTAAAATACAGATTTGAATTTTCCTTGGCTTCGGTATAAGGATAACATTCTTCGCCCAGAAATGAATCGTTCTTTGCATTTACTATAAGTGTTGGTACTTTAATCTTGGGTAAGAATTGACGGCAGCTACACTGTTCATAGTAATCAATTGCATTTTTGAAGCCGTGGGCCCTGCTTGTATAGATATCATCAAAATCCTTTAAGGTTTTGATCTGGTCTATATCATTTGTTGATAGGTTATCTGGAAACATTTTTTGTTTTGGATAGAGTTTTGCTACCAAGTGATTTTTAAATCGCTTTGCATAGAGGTAGTTTTTGGCGGACATTAGTTCTTTAAGTGAACTATGAAGGTTGCAAGGAACGGAAATGCCTATTACTGCTTTTAGTTCAGGAGGTAGTATACGATCTTCACCAGTATATTTTAAAGCCATATTCCCGCCCAAGCTTACTCCTTTTATATAGATTTCAGAATATTCTTGCTTTTCTAGAATATGTTGCACCACTGCATCCAAATCTTCAGTTGCACCGGAATGGTAGGAGCGAAAAAGGCGATTGGTTTCTCCGCTGCATCCTCTAAAATTAACGGCACAGGCGTCAACTCCATCCAAGTTAAAGGCTTTTGCGCTTCCCGTTATGTAGGGGCGTTGCGCGTTTCCCTCAAGGCCATGCAGTAAAATAATTACCTTTTCTGATTTGGTTTTTGCATAGCTCCAATCCAAATCCATGAAATCACCATCCTCAAGTTCTAGCCGTTCTCTTTGTTGTTCCAGCCCTTCTATTCGTCTAAATAGACCGGAATATACGGTAGATAGATGTCCGTTTTTGAATATAAAATTAGGATTGTAATCAGAAGGAAGTATAGGCATTTGAAACTAGTATTTATGAACGAAACAGGTTGAATTATAGGCTATAACCACTCTCAAAAAATGATGCTATTTGAATGATTACCCATGTTAATCTTTATTGTAAATTTAGCCATGTCAAAAATAGCACGAAAATGTAGGCATTTAGACGCCATCACTGAAGTAAAGCAAAATCAGGTTTACGAATGTGAGGAATGTATAAAAATTGGCGATAGCTGGGTTCATTTGCGTACTTGCCAAACTTGTGGAACAACCCTATGTTGTGATAGTTCTCCCAATCAACATGCTAGTAAACACGCACAATCTAGCGGCCACCCCGTAATTAGCAGTGCAGAACCAGAAGAGAGATGGCTTTGGTGCTATCCTGATGAACTAATAGCTAGATACTAAATTATGAACGATCCTAGATTTCCGGAGTTACCGCAAAGCCATATCAATATATTAAAAGAATATGGTAAGGTGGAATCGTATACAGAAGATACCGTAATATTTGAGTTGGCAGAATTGAAATATGATTTTTTTGTTGTTCTAGAAGGCGAAATAGCGGTCTTGGACCCAAATAACGATAAGAAAATAATAGTGGTTCATGGTAAAAGTGAATTTTCGGGAGATAGTGGAATGCTTTCCGATCGTGGAGCTCAATTCAGGGCAGTTGCTAAGGCAGGTTCTAAGCTTTTAAGAATTACGCCTACCAAGTTAAAAGAAGCCATTGCCAAGTATAGCAATTTAAGCGATTTGTTGCTTAACGCTTTTTTACAGCGTCAAGATACTATTTTGAATGAATACGTAGGCGGTATTAAACTAGTGGGATCCGGTAATTCAAAAGAAGCGTATGCTATTCGGGATTTCATGGACAAGAATTACATCTGGTATAACTTTTTGGATGTAGACCAAACAAATGAAGCCAAGGATTTGCTTAACAACTTTGACCTCTCTGATAACGACTTGCCCCTTATGATATGTAACGGCGGTCAGTTGCATATGAAACCAACATTGGACGAGGTGGCACGCTTCTCTGGCGTTTTAATGGATTTTGAAGATAAGATATTTGATCTATTGGTTATAGGTGCAGGTCCTTCTGGTTTGGCGGCTAGTGTTTATGCGGCTTCCGAAGGCTTAAGCGTTGTAACCATAGATAGTAGTGCGCCAGGCGGGCAGGCAGGTAAAAGCTCAAAAATTGAGAATTATTTGGGTTTCCCCACGGGAATTTCCGGACATGATTTGGCCAACCGCGCTTATGTTCAGGCTCAAAAATTTGGGTGTAATATCTCTATTCCGCACAGGGCGGAAAAGATTGAACACACAGGAACTCATTTTATCCTTTCTGCCACTAACGGAAAAGTAATTAAGGCAAAGTCTCTCATGGCTGCTACGGGAGCAAATTATCGTCAATTACCTATTGATACGATTGAGAAATACGAGGGTAGTGGAGTTTATTATTCGGCTACGGGTATGAATGCTTCGGCTTGTAAAAGCGAATTGGTTGGTGTTGTTGGTGGAGGGAACTCCGCTGGGCAAGCAGCATTATTTCTTGCCGATTATGCCAAAGAGGTGCATGTTGTGCTTAGGGGAGGAGATTTGGGCTCAAAAATGAGCGATTACTTGGTCCAGCGTATTGTGGCGGCACCAAATATACATGTGCAGTTACATTCTCAAGTAACGGAATTGTATGGAGAGCACCATTTGGAATCTCTTCTTTTGGAGACCAGTGAGGGTAAGAAAACCAAAATGAACATTACAAATCTGTTTACCTTTATTGGTGCAAAACCATGTACGGAATGGCTAGAAGGTGTCGTGGCAACAGATGAAAAAGGATTTGTTTGTACAGGTCCGGGCATTAATAAAGAAGACCTTCATATGTGCAATATTTACACGAAACGAAAACCGCAGTCTTTGGAAACCAGTATACCGGGATTCTTTGCTGTAGGCGATGTTCGTAAGGGTTCTGTAAAAAGGGTAGCTTCCGCTGTAGGAGAAGGTTCAATGGCCGTTAGTCAAGTACATCAGTTCTTGGGCGAATTAAGAGCTTCAGAAGCAAGTATGCAAGCATAAAAATTAAAAAATGTCGTCATTATTAACCTTATGAAAAATAATACTGGTGACGACATTTTTACAGAATGTTTTTACTTCGGATATTTTTCTAGAACCATTATCTGATTTTCAATAGCCGATTTAAACTCGGCTTTTAAATCGGAAATAAGTTCGGCTACAGGAACAGAATTATCGATCATGGCGGAACCTTGTCCGGCAGACCAGATAGTTTTCCAAGCTTTTGCTTCGGTATCGAGCTCCTTACCAAAGTCAATCTTTGTGTCCTTTTTAAGATCTTCCTCGGTTATTCCAGCTGCTTTTAAGCTAGCACCCAAGAAATTGGCATGAACACCGGAAATAGAAGCGGTATACACCACATCATTTGCCCCTGCATCAATAATCATTTTTTTGTATTCGTCAGATGCTTTACTTTCGTCTGTGTTAATGAAGCGCGTGCCCATATACGCTAAATCCGCTCCCATTTGTAATGCCGAAGCAATGTCACGACCCGTACTAATACAGCCTGAAAGAATAATTGTTTTATGGAAAAACTTCTTTACTTCGGCAACTAAAGTCATAGGGTTAATAGTACCTGCATGGCCACCTGCGCCTGCAGCAACTAAGATTAATCCATCCACACCAGCTTCCTGAGCTTTTTCTGCATGGCGTTTTTTGATAATGTCGTGAAATACTAGTCCGCCATAACTATGAATAGCATCTACTACCATGGAAACCGCACCTAAAGAAGTAATTATAATAGGCACTTTATGTTTTACACAGAGCTTTATATCTGCTTCAAGTCTTGGATTAGTTGGGTGTACGATAAGATTTACGCCAAAAGGTGCAGGTTTCTTGCCTGTTTCCTTTTCAAATTTATCCAGTTCTGTTTTTATTTCAATTAGCCATTCTTCAAAACCTTCACTAGTGCGTTGGTTCAGTGCCGGAAAAGTTCCCACAATACCGTTTTTACAACATTCAGTAACCAATTTGGGGCCTGATATTAAGAACATTGGGGCTGCAATAGCGGGTAATGCCAATTCATTTATAAAGGAAGGCTTAGTGCTCATATCATCTGTTTTTAGAAACAATTAAAAATAGCTTTTAAATTTTAATGTGGAATTCCTCTGTTTATCAAAACTATGGTATTTTTGCATATTATTATGCATGCATAATAAATTAATTCGTGAAATATGTATCTAAAGAGCTTTGAAATACGTTGGAGCGATGTTGACGCGAACCGTCATTTGGCCAACTCTGCCTATGTTAATTTTATGAGCCACACCCGAATAACCTATTTAGCAGAAATAGGTTTTGGCCACGACATTCTTATGGAAAAGGAGATGGGTCCGGTTGTTTTTTACGAGCATATGTATTATTTCAAGGAAATTTTTCCCGGCAGACCTGTAAAAGTTTCTATGCAAGTGATGGGTATGAGTGAAGATGGAAAGTTTTTTAAGTTTCACCATAATTTTTACGATTACAAAGGACGAAATTTTGCGCATTGCGAAATGATGGGTGCTTGGATGAATTTAAAAACCAGGAAACTAACTGGTTTGACCGATGACCTTTTAGCTAAGTTTAATGATGTTGAAAAACCTGAAGGTTATAGCGTGTTGAGTAAAGCAGATACTAGAAAGTTCGCTAAGGCTCCAAAGGATTTGGTTTAGGTTTTTTACTGGCCAAATAAACTCCTAGAAATACCAGGCAACCCGCTATGATTTTAAGCGTAGTAAGGTTATCCTGTCCTGTGGCTACTGCAAAAAGAATACCTAACAATGGCTGAATGTACACGAACGCACTTAATGTGGATGCCTTTAGCTGTGTGAGGGCAAATATATTGAACAGGTAGGTGCAAAATGTAGTTCCTAAAACTACGAATGCAATTTTCCACAAAGCTTCAAAAGGAAGATTGGACCAGTCTATGGCTAGAAATTCATGATACCCAAATGGCAAGCAAATAAGTATACCCATGGTAAACAACCATTTCATAAAGGTAAAAGGATGGTACTTTGCAATCAAAGTTTTAGCGCCAATAAGGTAAGATCCATAAAATACGGAATTCATAAAAATGAGAAAATTACCCAGTGGAATGTTGGGAGCGTCTTGTCTTGTCTCACTTCCAAAGAATATAAGGCCTAGAGCACCTAAAAGTCCGATTAAAATGCCCACTATCTTTTTAGGTATGATTTTTTCCTTTATCAGGACTGCGGAAAGTAGAACTACGATAATTGGCGTTGTAGTTATTAAAACGGCACTATTAATAGGAGTAGATAGCGATAGTCCTTTAAAGAAAACCAACATATTAAAACCCATACCCAAGAGGGCGCAAACAAACATTCTGAGATAGTCTTTTCTTTCTATTTTTTCTTTTGGTCCAAAAAAAGAAATACTCCAAAATAGTATGGAAGCGCCAATAACCCGAAGCATAATAAAACCAAAAGGTTGCACATGGTTGGGCATCACCCCTTTTGCAATAGTGTGGTTAAGTGCGTAAATTATGGTTGCCCCTATTGCTGCTAATATGGCTAGTGTTCGTCTACTCAATGGTGTAGAGCCTGTTTTGCGGCCTCCACCACTTTTTTACTGTTACCTACGAATATTTGGTCATTTATAATGATAACCGGTCTTTTCAAAAAAGTATAATGATTTAGAATCAAATCTTTCAACTCAGCTTCTGAAGATTGTTTTTCATGTAGCCCCATTTCTCTATAAAGCCTAGCTCTTTTGCTAAAAAGGGATTCATAGCTGCCAGCAAGTTTTTCCATTTGCTCAAGCTGTTCAACCGTTATGGCCTCTGTTTTAATATCTTGAAGAGTTACCCCATCCAAAGGTTGCAGTTCTTTAAGTATCCTTTTGCAGGTATCACAGGTACTGAGGTGGTAAATCTTTTTCATATTTCTTAACATTAATTCACTTTGCAAAGAAACCCAATTCAGTTCAATTGTACTATTTTTGAGCGCCACTTTAAAATAAATACGCTTTGGAAAAACTTTTTGATGTTATTTTACAGAATAGAAAACGATTGTATAAAATCTTAGAAGAAACTCCCAAGGAGCAGCTACTTGAGATTCCCAAGGGTTTTAATAATAATATCTGGTGGAATATTGCGCATACGTTGGTTACTCCGCAAGTTTTGGCGTATAAGTTCAGCAATTTACAAATGAGGGTTCCGGATGAATTCGTTGTAAAGTTCAGTAAAGGAACCAAACCGGACGGTACAGCAACTAAAGAGGAAATGATGATTATTGCAGATTTTCTTATTTCTACTTTGGAATGGCTCGTAGAGGACTATGAGGCCGGACTTTTTCAGGAGTATACGGAATATACTACCAGTGCCGGTGTTACATTAACCTCGGTTGAGGAAGCCGTAGCCTTTACCGCTTATCACGAAGGTTTACACATGGGGGCAATTATTGCCTTACTTAAAATTGTGGCGAAATAAACTAGGATTTACTCTTTACCAAATAAGGTTTGATATCTGTGAAAGGCAGTGTCAAAACTATGGGGCCGTCTGCATATGAAGCAACCTCATAAGGGTTGTAGAGCAACTTTATGCCTTCCTCGGTAAACCCAATGTTTTCGGGAAGGTAAAATAAATCGCGCTCAAACATAAAACCAGTGCTGTTGATTGGACCGTCTAAGGGGATTTTTTCTTGGTTTCTGAATTTCTGTTCAGCAAACTTTTCAAAATCTTTACGGTCTTTAAAAATTTCCCAATTCTCCAGTTCCTTGCCTTTTTTCTTGTCAAAGTTCAAGAAATGTCGTGAGCTATACCCATGCGCACCTCCCGTAAAAATATAGGAGTTAAGCTCAAGGGTGATAAAATTATCATCTTCATAGGTAACTTTACCCTCTATATTCGCTTCCCAGCCTATCGCTTCCTCTGGGTACAACTTTTTGAGCTCCCAATATCCATTGCTAAAGGATTCAACAGCATCCTTGATGGATGTAGCCTCTAATTCATCGTCATAGTTCAAGGTTTCTATGATTTCTTCATCAATAGCAGTATTAATAGTAGTAGCTATCTTAGAATTTTCAAGAGCCTTAGGAACGTTTATCCCCACGTTCGGACATTCGGAACAACGAGTCTCGTCAAGACTAACGGTCTCAAATGTTAGCTTGTTTTCTTTTTGACATCCTACAAGGGCTAAAAGCAAAATGATATAGGTAACTTGGGTTCTCATATAGGTAGTTCATTGGGGTGAGGCAGACCATACTGGATTATCCAATATCAAAGATAACGATAGATTTATACGAATAATTATAAAAAATGAGCGAAAAAACGTTAAAATTTAATAGTAAGACCATTCACGGAGGTCAAAAGCCAGATGCTGCTTATGGTGCAGTAATGCCTCCTATTTATCAAACATCTACTTATGCACAGACCACACCGGGCGGTCATAAAGGCTACGCATACTCTAGAAGTGCCAATCCTACCAGAACGGCTCTAGAAGATTCTTTGGCAAGTATTGAAAACGGAACTCATGGTATGGCCTTTGCAAGCGGAATTGCTGCTATGGATGCTGTAATTAAATTGTTGAACCCGGGTGATGAAGTGGTTTCTACAAACGATTTGTACGGCGGAACGTATAGGTTATTTAAAAAAGTGTTCGAAAAATTCGGGATAAAATTTGTTTTCGTGGATATGCAGGATGCCCAAGCTATTGAACCGGCAATCAACAGCAGAACAAAATTGATTTGGGTAGAGACTCCTACGAACCCAATGATGAACATTATTGATATAAAGGCAATTGCTCAATTGGCTAAAAAGCATGAGGTGCTAATGGCCGTAGATAATACGTTTGCTACGCCCTATTTACAGACGCCGTTAGATTTAGGTGCGGATATTGTAATGCATTCTGCAACAAAATATTTAGGGGGACATAGTGATGTGGTTGCCGGAGCATTAATTGTGAAAGACAAAGGGTTGGCGGAAGAGCTATACTTTATTCAAAATGCAAGTGGGGCTATTTGTGGTCCTATGGATAGTTTTTTGGTATTGCGAGGTATAAAAACGCTTCATGTACGTATGGAACGTCATTGTGAGAATGGAGCCGCTATTGCTAACTATTTGGCAAGTCATACCAAAATAGAGAAAGTGTATTGGCCCGGTTTTGAAAGTCACCCCAACCATGAAATCGCCAAAAGTCAAATGAGCGGTTATGGAGGTATGATTTCTTTTGTAACCAAAGGTGCCAGTTATGAAGATGCCATTAAATTTGTAGAGAAGTTACAGATATTTACCTTGGCCGAATCTTTGGGAGGTGTAGAAAGTCTTGCGGGACATCCTGCCAGTATGACCCACGCGAGTATTCCAAAGGAAGAAAGGGAGAAAATCGGAGTTGTAGATGCACTAATACGCTTAAGTGTTGGTATTGAAGATGTAGAGGATCTTATAAACGACTTAAAACAGGCAATCGACTAAAATTTTAGTGGATTTTTAAAAAAAGGATGTTTTAGTTATATAAATAACATAATTTTGTCGTTATAATCAAAATTCAACAAAAATCTCGTTATGGATATTAAGATTAAGGACTTCATGGATGAAGTCAAAATGAGAAACGGGCATGAGCCCGAGTTCATTCAAGCGGTACAAGAAGTTGCTGAGACGGTAATTCCATATATCGCAAAGAATGAAATATATAATGGTAAGAATATCTTACTACGAATGGTTGAGCCGGAAAGGCTTATTTCTTTTAGGGTTGCCTGGGTAGATGATGAAGGAGAGATTCATGTAAATAGAGGCTACCGTATTCAGATGAATTCAGCTATTGGTCCATATAAGGGTGGTTTGCGGTTCCATCCATCTGTCAATGCCAGTATTTTAAAGTTCTTGGCCTTTGAACAGGTTTTTAAAAACAGCCTTACCACTCTGCCTATGGGTGGAGGAAAAGGAGGGTCGGATTTTGACCCAAAAGGAAAATCGCATGATGAAGTCATGCGTTTTTGTCATGCATTTATGCTAGAGCTTTGTCGCCATATTGGCCCTAATACAGATGTACCTGCGGGAGACATAGGAGTAGGTGCTCGTGAAATTGGATTTCTATTTGGGATGTATAAAAAAATCAGAAATGAATTTACCGGTGTTTTAACTGGTAAGGGCCTTTCTTGGGGTGGTTCTAAAATTCGGCCGGAAGCAACGGGATACGGAACGGTATATTTTGCACAAAGTATGCTGAAAACAAAGAACGATACTTTTAAGGGAAAAACTGTTGTTATTTCAGGTTCGGGTAACGTGGCTCAATATGCGGCTGAGAAAGTTTTACAACTAGGAGGTAAGGTAGTAACTTTATCTGATTCTGGAGGATACATTTATGATTCAGAGGGTATTGATGCGGAAAAGCTGGCTTTCGTTATGGATTTGAAAAACAATAAGCGTGGTAGAATTTCTGAATATACTGAAAAGTATAAAAACTCGGAATACCATAAGGGTAAAACTCCTTGGGAAGTAAAATGTGATATTGCATTACCATGTGCTACCCAAAACGAATTATTGGTCAACGACGCAAAAATGTTAATGGCCAATGGTTGCATGTGCGTGGTAGAGGGCGCAAATATGCCCTGTGATACAGATGCAGTTCATGCATTCCATGAAGGAAAGATCTTATTTGCTCCGGGTAAGGCTTCCAATGCTGGTGGTGTTGCCACCTCCGGTCTTGAAATGTCGCAAAACTCATTACGTATTAGTTGGACAAGAGAAGAGGTAGATGAGAGGCTTCGCGATATTATGGAAGATATTCATGACTCTTGTATTGAGTACGGAAAAGAGGAAGATGGCTATTGCAATTACGTAAAAGGCGCAAATATTGCGGGATTCGTTAAAGTTGCCGATGCCATGTTAGCACAAGGTGTAATATAAAAACATCAACCTACATAATGGTAAGACCTGTAGCTTCTAAGGTTGCAGGTCTTTTTTTTATTCTCTAATGGCTAATCTTTAATCACTTCCTATTTAAAGTTATCTTTGTTACAAACCTAATCTTGTACATGCAGGTAACTACAAAGGCCATAGTTCTTACATCTCTTAAATACGGCGATACAAGTTTAATTGTAAAGGCCTTTACGGAATCTGAAGGTGCAAAATCTTATTTACTGCGTGGTGTTTTGGCTTCCAAAAAAGGAAAATTGAAAACGGCTTATTTCCAGCCTTTAACTCAGCTTGAAATTGTTGCTAATCACAAGAATAAAGGAGCTTTAGAAAGTATAAAAGAGGCAAAAATAAATTATCCTTATCAAACATTGCACTCGGATATTTCTAAGAATGCAATGACCTTGTTTCTTGCTGAAATGTTAGCAAATAGTATTCATGAAGAAGAATCCAACAAAACACTTTTTGAGTTCATAGAAGCTTCATTGCAATGGCTTGATGCGCAAAGTGATATCTCTAATTTTCATATCTATTTTTTGGTGCGCCTAACCCGGTATTTAGGTTTTTATCCGGATACGAATGAGATTCAGGCAGGCTATTTTGACTTGCTGGAAGGTGAGTTTACCCATACACTTTCATTGAATCCTATTTTAAGTGGAGAAAATCTTGACTACTTCAAAACCTTCTTGGGCATAAATTTTGATGAGATACATCATATCAAAATGAATAAAAGCAACCGTCAAGAACTTTTAAAATCATTAGTACTGTTCTACGAGTTGCATTTACAAGGATTTAGAAAGCCAAAATCCCTTGCCATCTTAAACGAAGTATTTAGTTAGTATGAACAAAGTTCTGTTTTTACTTGTTTTTCTGTGCTTTCACGTCGGATTTGCCCAACAAATCACGGTTTTGGATGTAGATACGCGTGAACCCGTTGGTAATGTCGCTATTTATAATTCTGACCATACAAAAACTGCCTTAACGGATTTTGATGGAAAGGTTGATTTAAAGATTTTTGGAAAGGAAGAACGCATTACTTTCCGTCATCTCAGTTACCAATCAAGGAAAAGTACCAAAGGTTCAATTCTTAGGCATGATAGCCGGTTTTATTTGGTTATGAAAGCAGAAGAGTTGGATGAAGTGGTTATGTCTGTTTCTAAATGGGAGCAGCAAAAAAAGGATATTCCCAATAAAATAACAGTTATAGGTGCTAAGGATATAGAATTTTCAAGTCCGCAAACATCAGCAGACCTGTTGCAGAATAGTGGTAAGGTATTTGTTCAAAAAAGTCAACTAGGTGGCGGCAGCCCTATGATCAGAGGCTTTGCTACCAACCGTTTGTTGTTATCGGTAGATGGAGTACGTATGAACAATGCTATATTTAGAGGTGGAAATCTACAGAATGTAATATCTATTGATCCGTACTCCATAAAAAGTACGGAGATAATATTTGGCCCCGGTTCTGTTATTTATGGAAGTGATGCTATTGGGGGAGTGATGAATTTTTATACGAAAAAAGCTGAGTTTTCAAATACGAACAACTTATTGTTTTCCGGAAATGCAAGTTATCGTTTTGCTACGGTCAATACAGAAAATACATTTCACTTAGATTTTAATTTAGGTAAAAAGAAATGGGCCTTTCTGACCAGTGCTTCGTACAACAGCTTTGATGACCTGAGCATGGGTTCTCATGGACCTGGTTCCTATTTAAGAAACCAATATGTATCAACGGTTAACGGAACCGATTTCCTGGTAGAGAATGAGAATCCAAAAAAACAGACTCCTACAGGGTATAACCAGTTTAATTTGATGCAAAAAATAGCATTCAAACCAAATAATTCTTGGCACTACGATTTGGGTCTTCATTATTCTGAAACTTCCGATTATGCTAGATATGACCGTTTGATACGGCCAAACAAAGCAGGAGACGGACTTCGTTCTGCGGAGTGGTTCTATGGCCCACAAAAATGGTTTATGAGTAATCTGCAGTTAAACAAAAGGGGTAAAGGTATTTTTTACGAGGGATTGAAAATAACAACTGCTTATCAACATTTTGAAGAAAGCCGAAATGACAGGTCTTTTCAAGATATACTTCGGTATACAACAAAAGAGAAAGTAGATGCGATTTCTACGAATATTGACTTTGAAAATAAGAAGATAGGCAATCTGCGCTTGTATTACGGAGGTGAGTATATTTTTAACAAAGTAGGTTCTTTGGGTAGTCAAGAAAATATTGAGACTAATCTGGTATCAGGTACGGCTTCTAGATACCCAGACGGGGCTACTTGGCAAACCTTAGCGGGTTATGTAAACGGAGAGTACAAGGCCAAACCCAATTTTACGATACTTTCAGGACTTAGATATAGTCATGTTTGGATAGATGCCGATTTTGATAAAACCTATTATCCATTTCCTTTTGATGATGCCAATCTTAATAACGGTGCCTTAACGGGAAGTTTGGGTTTTAGTTGGTTTCCAAAAGCTGATTTACAGATTACCTTAAATAGTTCAACAGGTTTTAGGGCTCCCAATATAGATGATGTGGGTAAAATATTCGATTCGGAACCTGGCGCGGTAGTGGTTCCAAACCCTGATTTGGAACCTGAATATGCTTATAATATTGAACTAGGCGTCTCCAAGAACTTTAATGATAAGTTGGTTTTTAAAAGTGCCGCGTTTTATACGTATCTGGTTGATGCTTTAGTGCGAAGGGATTATTTGTTTGATGCGGAAAGTGAGATTGTTTATAATGGCGAATTAAGTAACGTACAGGCCATACAGAATGCGGCAAAGGCTTTTGTTTATGGTTTTGAATTTGGGGCCGAAGCTTTTCTTACGGATAATCTATCTATAGTTTCTAATTTGACTATTACAGAAGGTATAGAAGAGGAAGAAGATGGTACGGAATCTCCAGGACGGCATGTTTCTCCCACTTTTGGCGATTTACATGTAATTTATAAAAACCAAAGGATGAAAACAGATGTGTTCGTGAACTATAACGGAGAGATTCCTTTTTATGATTTAGCTACTTCAGAACGAAGCAAGGAATATATTTATGCGTTAGATAGTGAAGGAAACCCTTATTCACCTTCTTGGTATACGCTAAATGTGCGTTCTCATTATGAACTTACAAATGCATTCAAGGTTTCTTTGAATCTAGAAAATATTACCGATCAACGCTATCGTTCCTATTCTTCGGGAATTTCTGCTCCGGGTATTAATGTTGTTCTAGGTGTAGGGTATAGGTTTTAATGTGACTTAGGAATTTTAAATAAAAAAACCCTGGCCATAGGCCGGGGTTTTTCGTTATACTATATGTAACTTAAAATTAGTTAACAGCAGATTTTGCTTTATCAAGAGCACCATTTGCAGCACCTTTGGCATCGTCACCTGCTTTGTTAGCAGCGTCTTTTGCTTTATTGGCAGCATCATTGGCACCTTCTTTAATGTCACTAGCAGCTTCATTAGCTTTAGCTTTGATATCGTCGCCTGCAGCTTCGGCCTTAGCCTTTAAATCGCCAGCAGCTTCTTCCGCACCGGCCTTGATGTCTTCACCTGCTTCAGCAGCTTTGTCCATAGCTTCGTTACCCGCTTCTTGTGCTTTGTCCATGGCGTCAGACCCCATTTCCTTAGCATCTTCACCAGCCTGCTCCATGGCAGCACCAGCTTCATCGGTAGCACTCTTTGCTTTGTCGGCAGCTTCTCTACAAGAAACGAAAGAGATACTTAAAGCAAGCATCAAAACGGCACTTAAAATTACTTTTTTCATGATTTTGTGTTTAATAGTTTTGTTTAATTTTTTTAAATATACGTAAGAAACATTGTTTTGGACGCTATATTTTAACATTTTCTTACAATCTTGTTTTTCTTCCCGTATTTCAATTCTGTCAAATCGATTTAATTTGGGTAAAAATCCCTAATTTTGCAGCCTTAAATTAATGCAGTAGAGCCACTTATTATGAAGTTTGCGGAATATAAAGGATTGGATTTGCCCAAAGTAGCCGAGGATATACTTGATTACTGGAAACAAAACCAAATATTTGAGAAAAGTGTTACCTCTAGAGAGGGTAAACCTAGCTATGTGTTTTACGAGGGTCCTCCGTCAGCAAACGGTATGCCAGGTATACATCACGTTATGGCACGTACCATTAAGGATATTTTTCCTAGGTATAAGACAATGAAAGGTTTTCAGGTAAAACGGAAGGCTGGATGGGATACCCACGGCTTACCCATTGAACTGGGTGTTGAGAAAAAATTGGGCATAACCAAAGAGGATATCGGAGTTAAAATTTCGGTTGAAGAATATAATGCTGCTTGTAAAAAAGCGGTAATGAGGTATACCGATGTTTGGAATTCTATGACCGAACAAGTTGGGTATTGGGTAGATATGGAAGATCCATATATCACATACAAATCCAAATACATGGAGACGGTATGGTGGTTGCTAAAACAGATTTATTCTAAAGATTTAATTTATAAGGGATATACCATACAACCATATTCCCCAAAAGCTGGTACCGGATTAAGTTCTCATGAGCTAAATCAACCAGGGACTTATCAAGATGTTACCGATACTACGGTAACCGCTCAGTTTAAAGCGGTAGAAGAAACATTACCTGATTTTTTGCAGAATGAAGGCACCGTTTACTTTTTGGCTTGGACGACCACTCCGTGGACTTTACCTTCTAATACGGCGTTGACTGTTGGTCCTAAAATAGATTATGTTTTAGTCGAATCTTATAATCAGTATACTTTTGAGCCAATGAATGTAGTTCTTGCCAAGAATTTGGTAGGGAAACAATTCTCAGGTAAGTTCACAGAGGTTTCAGGAAAGTCAGAGTTGTTAGAATATAAGTCTGGCGATAAAAAAATTCCTTTCTATGTTGTAAAAGAATTTAAAGGAAAAGATTTATTAGGTATTAGGTATGAGCAGTTAATGGATTATGTACTGCCCTATGAAAATGCAGAAAACGCTTTTAGAATAATTGCAGGTGATTTTGTAACTACAGAAGATGGTACAGGTATTGTTCATACCGCGCCAACTTTTGGTGCAGATGATGCTTTTGTTGCCAAGCAGGCAGTTCCAGAAATTCCGCCAATGTTAGTGTTGGATGAAAATGCAAATTTAGTTCCTTTGGTTGATTTGCAAGGAAAGTTCAGACCTGAGTTGAAAGAACTGGGAGGAAAGTATGTTAAGAATGAATACTATGATGATGGTGAAGCTCCAGAGCGTTCTATAGATGTTGAAATTGCCATTAAATTAAAAGAAGAGAATAAAGCTTTTAAGGTAGAGAAGTATGTGCACAGTTACCCTAACTGTTGGCGTACGGATAAACCGATATTATATTATCCATTAGATTCTTGGTTTATTAAAGTGACGGATGTAAAGGATAAAATGTTTGAATTGAACCAAACCATAAACTGGAAACCAAAAGCAACTGGTGAAGGTAGATTTGGTAATTGGTTGGCAAACGCTAATGATTGGAACCTTTCTAGATCGCGTTATTGGGGTATTCCATTACCAATTTGGAGAACGGAAGACGGTAAAGAAGAAATAATCATTGGTTCTGTTGCAGAGCTAAAGTCAGAAATGGCTAAGGCAGTTGAAGTTGGAGTGTTGGAAAAAGATATTTATGCGGACTTCATTGTGGATGATATGTCTGATGAGAACTATGATAAAATAGATCTACATAAAAATATTGTTGATCAAATTACTTTAGTTTCCGCGTCGGGAAAACCAATGAAACGTGAGAGTGATCTTATCGATGTTTGGTTCGATAGTGGTTCTATGCCTTACGCTCAATGGCATTACCCGTTTGAAAATAAAGAATTGATAGATGAGGGAAAAACATTTCCTGCGGATTTCATAGCGGAAGGCGTTGATCAAACACGTGGTTGGTTCTATACCTTGCATGCAATTGCAACTATGGTCTTTGATTCTGTTGCATATAAAAATGTAGTTTCCAATGGACTCGTTTTAGATAAGGACGGTAAGAAAATGTCTAAACGTTTAGGCAATGCCGTTGATCCTTTTGAAACGATGAACGAGCATGGAGCAGATGCTACAAGGTGGTATATGATCAGTAATGCCAACCCTTGGGATAACTTAAAGTTTGATACGGAAGGTATTGTGGAAGTAAAACGAAAGTTCTTCGGTACACTTTACAATACGTATTCTTTTTTCGGCTTATACGCCAATATCGATGAATTTGATTATTCGGAAAAAGAGATTCCATTGAACGAAAGACCGGAAATTGACAGGTGGATTTTATCCGAGCTTCATTCCTTGATCAAAACGGTAGACGAAGCGTATGCAGATTATGAACCTACCAAAGCAACACGAGCTATTTCAGACTATGTTCAAGAGAATTTAAGTAACTGGTATGTGCGCTTGTGTAGAAGACGTTTCTGGAAAGGAAGTTATGAGAAAGATAAAATATCCGCCTACCAAACACTTTATACTTGTCTAGAGGCTGTGGCTAAATTATCGGCTCCCGTGGCTCCATTCTTTATGGATAGACTTTATAAAGATTTAACAAATACGACTCATACAGAGGCTTTTGAATCTGTACATTTGGCGAAATTTCCCGTTTATAATGAGGCAATTGTAGATAAAGATTTGGAAAGTAAGATGGAAAAAGCCCAGACTATTTCGTCTTTGGTACTTTCTATCCGTCAGAAAGAAAAAATAAAGGTACGACAGCCACTACAGAAAGTGATGATACCTGTTTTAGATGAAAAACAGAAGCATGAGATAGAAGCAGTTGCAGATTTAATCATGTCAGAGGTTAATGTCAAAGAAATAGAATTGTTAGATGATGCTTCCGGTATTCTAGTGAAGCAGATTAAACCTAATTTCAAGGTTTTGGGCCCTAAATTTGGGAAGGATATGAAAAAAATTGCTCAAGCTGTTGGTCAGCTAGGGCAAGAGGATATCCAAAAAATTGAACAGGAGGGCGAAATTTCTCTTGATATTGACGATAAAATTATTACATTACAATTGCAAGACGTAGAGATAGCCTCTCAAGATATTGAAGGTTGGTTGGTTGCGAGTTCGGGAGCTATTACAGTAGCCTTGGATGTAACCATAAACGAAGATTTAAGAGAAGAGGGTATAGCTAGGGAACTTGTAAATAGAATTCAGAACATAAGAAAAGATTCTGGATTTGAAGTGACAGATAGAATTGACGTTAAGATTCTAAAAGATGGTTTTGTTGAAAAAGCGGTATCGAATAATTTAGATTATATAAAAACCGAAACCTTAACAGCAGAATTAGTTTTAGAGGAAAAATTGGAGAAAGGAGCCGAAATTTCTTTTGACGAGGTGAACACTAAATTATTTATTGAAAAACATTAATACGATGGCAGAAGATTTAAAAGTTAGATATTCGGATAAGGATCTTGCCGAATTTAAGGTACTTATAGAAGATAAAATCGAAAAAGCAAAAAGTCATTTAGACTTGTTGAAGAGTTCTTATATGAATGATGGGAATAATGGTACGGATGATACCTCGCCAACATTCAAAGCATTTGAGGAAGGTTCTGAGACTATGAGCAAAGAGGCAAATACGCAGTTGGCTATACGTCAAGAGAAGTTCATCAGAGATTTAAAAAATGCTCTTTTACGTATTGAGAACAAAACCTATGGCATTTGCCGTGTTACAGGAAAATTAATTGCTAAAGAGCGTCTTAAGCTTGTTCCACATGCTACTTTAAGTATTGAGGCAAAAAACATGCAAAAGTAATTTCTACTCGATTAGAATAATAGGAGCCTACAAGAAATTAGTTCTTGTAGGTTTTTTTTATAAATAAAACATGAAAAGCTTTCTTGCATTCTTTCTCTTCTTCAATCTTGTGACAGCACAGAAGGTGGTGAAGAAAACTTTAGTTAATGATGCGGTTACAGCTATTATTATAGATGTAAATACCTGTTATCAACTAATTTTGGAAACTTCTGAAAGCCAAGAAATGTCCGTTGAAGCGGTAATTGATGGAGAGTACAGGAAAGACCTTTTACTGTCCGTAAAAGAAGAAGGTAGTTCAATTATGATAAGCAGTGGTTTTCAACCAAACTTTAAAAACCCTAATGATAAACTAAGTGCACATAAGGTAATTTCAATTGCCTTGAGGGTTATTTTGCCAAAGCACAAATATGTTACAGTTTTTGGCACAAGTTGTAATGTGATTGCAGATGGTGATTTTAGGGAACTCAGTGTTTCTTTAAGCGATGGTCATTGCGAACTTTTTAATGTTCAAGAAAATGTAAAGGTGCACACGCAGAGCGGTGGGATTTTGGTGCACACGCTAAAAGCCGATATTAATGCCGTTAGTAAATACGGCGAAATTAACGAAGAACAGATTCCTAAGGGCAGTGCGGTGTATACCCTTACTTCTGTAACGGGTAATATACGGATAAGGAAAACCGAATAATATACTTATTTTTGCGCATTCAAGTTGTATACGTACTATGAATCTAAAGAAATCATTACTCATTATCATAGCAGTACTGTTAGTTGATCAGCTGAGTAAAATTTATATAAAAACCCATTTTATTTTGGGTGATTCCGTTGAGGTTTTTAGTTGGTTCAAAATTCTCTTTATTGAGAATTCAGGAGCGGCTTGGGGGGCTAAATTGAGTGATTTCTTGCCTATTTCCGAACCTACGGGAAAGCTGGTTTTAACTGTTTTTAGATTGTTTGCAGTTGCGGGTATTGGATATTGGTTATATGATACTATACGGAAAAAATCCTCTAAAACGCTTATTCTGGCAGTTTGTTTAATTTTTGCTGGAGCCTTGGGCAACATTATAGATTCTGTACTATATGGGGTTGTGTTTAGTGATAGCTATCAGCAGTTGGCAACGGCATTTTCTAATGAACCCTATGGAAGTCTGTTTTATGGGAAAGTAGTAGATATGCTTTATTTTCCCATGGTAGATACCACTTGGCCGGAATGGGTGCCTTATTTTGGAGGGTCTTCTTTTCGCTTTTTTGAACCGGTATTCAATATAGCGGATATGGCCATAAGTACCGGTGTTGGGATTCTTCTAGTTTTTAATAAGAAAGCCTTTGGTAAAATAGAGGATGAGGAAGTTATAACAGAGGAAACAATTTAAAATTCTAAAAAGAATACGTTTTATTTGGTGTTACGCAGTAGTCCAATGGCACGTCATTGCTGTGAGTATCCGTAATAAGTTCTTCTTCTACCGTAAACATGGATAATCCTATTTTGATTATATCATTGCGGCATTCTCCCAAGAAGGCGTCATAGAATCCTTTACCGTAACCCACACGGTTTCCCTTTTTGTCAAAACCGAGTAGTGGCATAAAAACAACATCAATTTTGCCAATAGGTACTTCTATTCCATCAATTGGTTCGGGAATATTCCATTTGTTTTTTCTGATTCTTGTAGAATCCGTGAGTAAAAAATGTTGTAAGGTATTGTAGTCCGCTACTTTGGGCAGGACTACATTTTTATCTTTTCCTTGAAGGATGGAAAGGATGAAAGTAGTATCTACTTCTTTATTTTCTGAAATGGGTAAAAAAATGTGGTAGTAGTCATAAGACCATACCGGTAATTTTAAAAGTCCGTTTGCAATACTCAGACTAAAATCCGTTATTGATTTCTCGTCTAAAGCGTGTCTGCGATTTTTGTATAGTGATCTTAAATCTTTTTTAAGCATTGATTATGACCTCAGTACAATTGGGGAAACTCTAAAAAAGCCTATTCTTTTGCTGAAACAGTGTAATAAATCTTAAAAGATATCATTAAGATGAGATATAATCCGAGGGTTATTATGTATTTATCCATGTGGTATATTGATTTTGATACTTAAAGCTAAATAAAAAAAATGATTGTTACACTGTAAACGGCATCTTTTTACCGATGAAATGCATTTTTTAGTGTTTTTTTAACAAATTTCAAGGTTTTGAGGTGTAAAATCACTTAAATATTCGATGTAGATAATTCCTACGGCTTATTCTTACAAATAGTTTCCTATGCCCCGTATTCGTTAAAAAAGAGCAAAACGCTTAGCCCTTTTAATAAAACGTAGTAATTTAACATGATGGTAGCTCACTTACCTTACACCTAATTTAATAAACCGTTTTTGTAATGCCCCAAGTACCTATTGAAGTACAACTTAGCACTTTGCCCCATAGCCCTGGGGTGTATCAATTTTATGATACAGAAGATAAAATACTTTATGTAGGGAAGGCTAAAAATTTAAAAAAACGGGTTTCGTCTTATTTTACCAAAAATCATGAGTATGGAAAGACCCGTGTTTTAGTAAAAAAAATAAAACGCATTAAACATATTGTAGTACCAACGGAGTCTGATGCTTTGCTTCTGGAAAACAATTTGATCAAGAAGCACAGACCTAGGTACAATGTGTTATTAAAGGATGATAAATCATACCCTTGGATATGTATTAAAAATGAGCGTTTTCCCAGAATTTTCCCTACAAGAAAACTCATAAAGGATGGTAGTGAGTATTTTGGGCCTTATACTAGTATGAAAACTGTTCGGATTTTGCTAGATTTAATAAAGGGTGTCTATCCTTTGCGAACCTGCAATTATGATTTATCAAAAGAAAAGATAGAGGCTGGTAAATACAAAGTTTGTTTGGAGTATCATTTGGGCAACTGTAATGGACCTTGTGAGGATTTCCAGAGTGCAGAGGATTATAGTGAACAGATAGAGGATATTAGAAAAATAATCAAAGGAGATTTTAAATCTTCATTAAGTTATTTTAGGTCTCAGATGAAAACCTTGGCATCAGAAATGAAGTTTGAGGAAGCCCAGCAAGTAAAGGAGAAGATAGAGGTTTTAGAAAACTATCAGGTAAGTTCAACAATTGTAAATCCAAAGATTAATAATGTAGATGTGTTTTCGGTAATTTCAGATGAAACGCATGCATATATTAACTTTTTGCAATTGTCCCATGGTTCAATTACACGTTCTCATACATTAGAGATTAAAAAGAAGCTTGATGAAACGGATGCGGACCTTCTTGCTCTGTCTATCATAGAAATTAGACAAAGGTTCAATTCTCTTTCTAGAGAGCTTTACCTCCCCTTTGAAGTGCCCGTAGAAGCACACTTAAAAGTAACTATTCCTAAGCTGGGCGATAAAAAGAAAATTCTGGAACTGTCCGAGAGAAATGCTAAATTCTATAGACAAGAACGATTCAAACAAATCATGATAATTGATCCGGATAGGCACACCAACCGGATTATGGCACAGATGAAAAAAGATTTACGCCTTTCAGAAGAGCCTAGACATGTAGAATGTTTTGATAATAGTAATATTCAAGGAAGCAACCCTGTAGCAGCTTGCGTTGTCTTTAGAAATGGTAAACCCTCAAAAAAGGAATATCGTCATTATAATATTAAGACCGTAGAAGGGCCCGATGATTTTGCATCTATGGAAGAAGTGGTTTTTAGGCGTTATAAGCGTTTGCTTGCAGAGGCAGAACCCTTACCGCAATTAATTGTCATTGATGGTGGAAAAGGGCAATTGTCCTCTGCTCTAAAAAGTTTGGATATTCTTGGTTTAAGAGGAAAAATCGCCATTGTAGGCATAGCAAAACGTTTGGAGGAAATTTATTTTCCGGAAGACCCCATTCCTTTGTATTTGGATAAAAAGTCCGAAAGCCTAAAAATAGTCCAGCAACTAAGAAACGAGGCACACCGCTTTGGTATTACTTTTCATAGGAACAAGAGAAGCAAAGCTGCTATAAATTCCACATTAGAAAGTATTGAGGGCATCGGCGAAAAAACGGCTGAAGAATTGTTGAAGAAATTTAAGTCGGTAAAACGAATAAAAGAAGCTTCTATGGAAAACCTAACAGAAACAGTTGGTATGTCTAGAGCAAAAAAAATTTATGAAGCTTTTCATTAAGAATCACGACGAATACAATAGTATGCAAAAAACTATTTTCGGTATTGGTTTGCTTTTGTTTACGCTGTTCTCCGCAGCGCAGGAACCATTGGGTGAAAATGTTAAGGTAGGACTGGTCCTCAGTGGAGGAGGGGCAAAAGGTATGGCGCACATAGGAGCTATTAAAGTTCTGGAAGAGGCCGGTATTCAAGTAGATTATATAGGAGGTACAAGTATGGGGGCTATTGTTGGTTCTTTATATGCAGCAGGTTATACGGGGAATCAGCTAGATTCAATTTTTAGAGCGACGGATTTTACCAATCTTATACAAGATAACCTGCCTAGAAGTGCTAAAACTTTTTACGAGAAGGAAAATTCCGAAACATATGCGATCACCCTTCCTTTTGATAATTTTAAGGTATCTGTTCCACCAGCATACTCAGGGGGTCAAAATGTATATAATGAGTTAGTGAAATTCTTGTATCCAGTACGAAACATAAACGATTTTAATGACCTTCCTATACCATTTGTTTGTATTGCCACGGATGTAGAAACAGGAGAAGAGGTTGTTTTAAAAGATGGGTATTTACCGGAAGCTGTTATGGCTAGCGGCACCTTGCCATCACTTTTTGAACCTGCGCGGATCAATGGAAAGGTTTTAATAGATGGTGGAGTGGTAAACAATTATCCTATTGAAGAAGTCCGGAAAATGGGTGCGGATATTATAATCGGAGTAGATGTACAACACGGATTGAGGGATAGGGAATCCCTATTGACGGCTACGGAGATTTTATTGCAAATAAACAATTACAGAACCGTGCTTGATATGGAAGAGAAGTCTAAAAAGACAGATATATATATCAAACCGAATATGGATGACTATTCCATTATAGATTTCAATCTTGATGATGTTATTATCAAAAGTGGAGAAGATGCTGCACGAAAAAAGTATGACGCCTTAAAAGAAGTGGCCGCAATGCAAGGCAAGAAGAATAGGGTAAAAGAAAGAATTGTATCTACAGATACATTGAGTATAAGTCATCTGGTGATATTGGAAAGTGAGAATTATAGTAGAGGTTATGTAAAAGGTAAACTGAGGTTTGATACGGATAAGCCAACAACATTTTCTAGGGTTCAGCAAGGTATTAGTAACTTGGCGGCAACTGGTAACTTCCATACCATTCATTATAAATTAAAAGATAATGAAGACAGTGATGAACAAGAAATGGTTCTTGATTTAAAGGAAAATAAAAGTAAATCATTTATAAGGTTGGGCGCGCATTACGATAATCTCTATAATACCGCGGCCATTCTAAATTATACAAGAAAAAGTCTGATTACTAGAGATGATGTTTCTTCCTTTGATTTTATTATTGGTGATAATATTAGATACAAACTAAGATATTATGTGGATAAGGGCTTCTATTGGAGTTTTGGTTTTAACTCAAGCTTTAATGAGTTTGAAAAGGATGTGAATTTTGATTTGGTGCGTAGTAATTTTGGTGTTCAGGCAGGGGCTAATCTAAATACTATTAATATAGATGTATCGGATTTTACCAATCAGGTTTATGTGCAAACCGTTTTAAGGGAGGAATTCGCTTTTAGAACCGGTATAGAGCATAAGTTTTTAAAATATAGTACAAAGACTTTAGGTCAGAATCCAAATACAGGTGCAAATCAAGTTGGGGGAAGTACGGGAGAAAGAACTTTTCTTGAAAAAAGTAGCTTTTATAGTGCTTTTGGGCAACTAACTTTTGATACCTACGACGATAAATATTTTCCTACCAAAGGGTTGTATTTTGATGGGGATTTTCACTTTTATGTTTTCTCATCGGACTTTAATGACAATTTCAAGGAGTTTTCAATTGCAAAGGCAAAAATGGGTACGGCTATTCCCTTCCTAAAAAACTTTTCTTTAATTGTAGAGGCAGAGGGAGGCTTTAAGCTTGGTACTTCAAATGTTTCTTCTTTTGATTTTATTTTGGGAGGTTATGGAACCAATCTAATAAACAATTTCACACCTTTCTTTGGGTATGACTTTTTAGCTTTACCGGGCAATGCATTCGTTAAGGCTTACGGAAGATTAGATTATAAATTTGCGCCCAAAAACCATATTATGTTTACCGCAAATTATGCAAATGTAGATGATGATCTTTTTAGAACGGGAGAATGGTTTACGTTGCCAAATTATTCTGGATATGGCTTAGGCTACGGATGGGAATCTTTCTTAGGGCCCATGCAGATCCATTATTCATGGTCTCCTGAGGGTAAGAGTAATAACTTCTTTTTTAGTTTAGGTTACTGGTTTTAATTTTCTTAAACTCAGGTTGAGGTTTTTTTCCGATATTTGTGATATATGCTACGATTAAGAGTTGATATTACCGCTCACCTTAGAGCTATGTGGTAAATAACCATGTTACCATAGTTCATGTATAAGCGTGGGCTAAATTCTATTGTTTTTCAACTTTTATACTAATTACTTCACTAAAACATTTACACATGTCAACTTTAGACAATACCTCATTGCACCTACCCAAAGAAAACCCGGACGCAGAAGACTTCCTTCCTTTGTTAGGAACGGATTATATAGAACTTTATGTAGGAAATGCCAAGCAGGCCGCCCATTATTACATGTCCGCTTGGGGATTTCAACCCTTGGCATATGCTGGTCTTGAGACAGGTTTAAAAGACCGTGTTTCTTACGTACTTCAACAAGATAAAATAAGATTGGTGCTTACTTCTCCTTTAAATTCTGGCGGTGATATAAATAAACATATTGATGCTCATGGAGATGGTGTCAAGGCAATCGCTTTATGGGTAGATGATGCATCTAAAAGTTATTCTGAAACAACAAAAAGAGGGGCGGAAAGCTATTTAGAGCCTAAAACCGTCAAGGACGATAGTGGCGAAGTTGTATTATCAGGAATCCATACTTACGGAGAAACAGTTCATGTTTTCGTGGAGCGGAAAAATTACAAAGGTGTTTTTATGCCGGGTTATAGAGCTTGGAATCCACATTACAAACCTGCTGACGTAGGACTTAAATTCGTAGATCATATGGTGGGTAATGTGGGGTGGAACGAAATGAACAAGTGGTGCGAGTTTTATGCCAAGGTTATGGGCTTTGCCCAATTGGTATCTTTTGATGATAAGGATATTTCTACAGAATATACAGCACTAATGAGTAAGGTGATGAGCAATGGTAACGGGCGCATTAAATTTCCTATTAACGAACCCGCAGATGGTAGAAAGAAATCTCAGATAGAAGAATATATAGATTTTTATAACGGAGCAGGAGTACAGCACATGGCTTTAGCAACGGATAATATTATTGAAACCGTTACGGCACTACGAGATCGTGGCATTGAGTTTTTAACAGTGCCTTCAAGTTATTATGAAGAAGTTCTAGATCGTGTTGGTGAAATAGATGAAGACTTGGCGCCTTTAAGTGAGTTGGGAATTTTGATTGACAGGGATGAAGAAGGATATTTACTTCAAATATTTACTAAGCCTATTTTGGATAGACCAACCATGTTTATTGAAATAATTCAAAGAAAGGGAGCAAAATCATTCGGGAAAGGAAATTTTAAGGCACTTTTTGAAGCTATAGAAAGAGAACAGGAATCTAGAGGTACCCTGTAATTTGATTTTTGATTGGTTTATGACGGAAAAACAGATTGAATTTTGTCAAAAAAGAGATGGCTGCTAAACCTTAACAGGTCGTCATATCTTAATGAATTGCCAATTTTAGAGTAGTAAGTAAAAAGAACTGTTAATGTAATAGTTAAAGTAAGTTAAAACGATTTGAGGATTAAAAGTATGCCTTAAATTTGTACTCGTAAGGGGTGGTTCCCTTACAACTTTAAGTATTGGTTTTTCATAATTTAAAGTTTGGTTGGTTATTTAGGAAAAGCCCTGACATTTAATGTTGGGGCTTTTTTTTAGCTCGTTTTTTTAATAAAAGTTCATAATAACGTCACTATTGTTATTGGGTCATAAAATATCAGAAAGATATGGTTTGGTACTGCATGCAATACTTTGGAATAAATTTTGTTTAAGTAATTGTAAGCCCTTAATTTAATACAACAGTGTTTTGTATTTTTATCGTAATACTACAGCTATGAAAAAAGCATTTACATTACTTTTTCTTTTTGTCATTTTCTCTTCTTACTCACAAAATAGTAAGTCGGCTTTTGATCCCGGTGAATGGTTAAAGTTTAGAATGCACTATGGTTTTCTAAATGCCAGTTATGCTACGCTGCATGTAAAGTCTGATGTGGTAGATGATGTACCCGTTTATCATGTAGTTGGTCGTGGTGAGACCACTGGTTTTGCCAGTGTGTTTTTTAAGGTAGACGATACATACGAAAGCTATTTTGGACAGGAAGATGGTAAACCTTATAGATTTATTCGAAAGATAAACGAAGGAGGTTATACAAAAGACATTGAGATAAACTTTGATCATAAGCAAGATAAAGCGGTTCTCAACGATAAAAAACACAATAAAAAGTATAATTTTGATTTACAGGATAGCATTCAAGATTTAATATCTGCTTTCTATTATCTTCGGAATAACTATGAGCCTAGTGAATTAGTAGTTGGAGAAGCGGTAAAATTGAAAATGTTATACGATGATGATGGTATTTTTAACTTCAAACTTAAATATTTAGGTACAGAAGTACTTAAAACTAAGTTCGGTAAGGTAGAATGTTTTAAATTTAGGCCCTTGGTTCAGTCGGGTCGTGTTTTCAAGGAAAAAGAAAGCCTTTCATTATGGGTTTCAGCAGATGATAACAGAATACCTATTCGAATTCAAGCAGATTTAACTGTTGGAGCTATTAAGGCGGACCTTGATGGGTATAACGGATTAAAGCACCAGTTCAAGATAATAATGGATTAACACCCCAATGAGAGATAAAGAGCGAATAGATTCACAAATTTCAAAATTAGAAGAGAAGTATAAAGATTCCGGTCAGGATTTAAGTTCTTATTTAGATGGGCTTCTTTACCAACGTTATCTTACCTACTGGGATTATATTCATCTAGATACCCTTTTGAGCCTTCAAGTGCCCCGCACGTATTTTCCCGATGAGGAAATTTTTATCATGTACCATCAGATAACCGAGCTGTATTTTAAGCTTATTCTACATGAGCAAAAACAGTTAGTGGATGATAAATCTCAGAATGTAGATTTCTTTATAGAAAAAGCAAGGCGCATCAACAGCTATTTTAAAGCATTGATATCTTCTTTTAGTATTATGATAAAAGGTATGGAGAGAGAGCAGTTTCTCCAGTATAGGATGGCATTGCTTCCGGCCAGCGGTTTTCAGTCCGCGCAATATAGGATGATAGAGATTTATGCAACTCCTTTGGAGAATTTGGTACACCATACAGAAAGAGAATCGTTTTCGGTAGAAAATAGCATAGAAGAGCTTTACGAAGGAATATATTGGAAGAGAGGTGCTACGGATTTATCAACAGGAGAAAAGACATTGACCCTAAAACAATTCGAGTACAGATATACCCCGCGTTTGATCAGGATTGCCAAGCAAGTAGAACAAAACACCATTTATCAAAAATATCAGCAATTACCAGCGGATAAGAAAGATAATAAAGAGTTGATAGAAGCGTTAAAGACTTTGGATATGAACGCTAATGTTAATTGGCCTTTGATGCATATGGGTTCTGCCCATCGCTATTTAGGAAAGGACAAGGAACAGATAGATGCTACAGGAGGAACAAATTGGAAGGAGTATTTACCGCCAAGTTTTCAGAAAATTATATTTTTCCCTGAGATCTATTCAAAACAAGAGTTAAATGATTGGGGTAAGCAATGGGTAGACCATATCTTTAACCCCGATAAGAAACAAACAGAGTAGCATGAACAAATATTGGGGCCTTCTTTTCGTTATTTTAATATCTTTCTCCTGTAAGGATGACAAGCCTGTTTTGAAAGAACCGGTTGTTAAGCAAGTAGCTTCCATTGTTCCTGATAAACCCGTTATGAAACAATTCGGGTTTAATTTAGACGACTTCACTGTACAGCTAGATACTGTAAAAAGGGGTGACAGTTTTGGAGAATTAATGCTTCAGAATAAAGTAGATTACCCAAAAATCGCCAAAATAACCCAAGAATTCAAAGATACTTTTGATGTTCGCAGAATTCGTGTGGGTAAACCCTATATTATTTTAAAATCAAAAGATACTACAGAGGCAGCTCAAGTTTTTATATATGAGAATGACCCAATTAACTATACCGTAGTGGATTTACGGGATACGGTCAAAGCTTACAAAGATAAAAAAGAAGTAACCTATGTAGAGCGTGAAGCTTCTGGGGTCATAGAAACGTCTTTGTCTCAAGCAATCTTGGACCAGGGTATAGATTATACCGTTACCAATAGTTTATCTGAAGTATATGCTTGGACCATAGATTTCTTTCGCCTTCAAAAAGGAGATAAATTTAAAGTGGTTTATAAAGAAAAGTACATTAATGATACTATCTACGCAGGAGCTGGCCCTATTGAAGCGGCTTATTTTGAACATAGCGGGAGACCCATCTATGCTTTTGCTTACGAAAACGACTCTTTAAAAAATATAGTTGATTATTTTGATGAAGAAGCTAACAATTTAAGAAGAACGTTTCTTAGGGCACCGGTTCAGTTCAGTAGAATTTCTTCTAGATATAATTTGAAACGAAGAATACGTTATTACGGAAACAAAGTAAGGCCTCATATGGGAACTGATTATGCAGCACCAAGAGGTACGCCTATTTTGGCAACTGCAGATGGTACCGTAACGGAGTCTACAAGAAGGGGAGGCAACGGTAAATATGTGAAAATTAGGCATAACGCAACCTATTCTACGCAGTACTTGCATATGAGCAAGCAGAACGTAAAGCGTGGAGCATATGTAAAACAGGGAGATGTAATTGGTTGGATAGGGATGACCGGGAATACTAGTGGTCCTCATGTCTGTTATCGTTTTTGGAGAAACGGAAGGCAGGTAGACCCGTTAAAAGAAGAACTTCCTTTGGCAGAGCCTTTAAATGAGACGCTACAACCAGATTACTTCAATTACATCAGTCCAATAAAGGATCAGTTAGACTGTATGGAATATCCAGAAAGTCCAGTAGAAGAAGATATTCTAGCAGAAGATCTGGCATCCGCTGAAAAATAACGACACTAAGGGTTTTGGTTTAGTATGAATATGGCTTATTTTAGCCATAGAGAATTACTAACACTATAAAATACCTAGAATGTCATTACAGAGCACAAACCCTACTGAAACTTTGGCTTGGAAGGAACTTGCCCAGCACTTTGCAGATACTAAAGAAGACCAGTTAAAAGACCTTTTTGCTTCTGATGCAACTAGGGCCGAAAAATTCACTTTAAAGTGGAATGATTTCTTAGTAGATTTCTCAAAAAACAGAATTACGGACAAAACATTACAGTTGCTTCTTAAATTAGCGGAAGAGGTAAACCTGTCCGATGCAATCCAAAAGCAATTTGCAGGAAATCATATCAATCAGACGGAAGGCCGTGCCGTATTACATACCGCATTACGGGCTAAAAAATCTGATACTATTATTGTAGACGGTGAAAATGTAGTTGAAGAAGTCTATCAGGTTAAAGAACATATAAAAGCATTTACGGAAACAATTATTTCAGGAAGTGCAACCGGGTACACGGGTAAATCTTTTACAGATATTGTGAACATTGGTATTGGAGGTTCCGACCTAGGGCCCGCAATGGTAACTGAAGCACTTAAGTTTTATAAAAATCATCTAATGCTTCATTTTGTAAGTAATGTAGATGGGGATCATGTAAATGAAGTTATAAAAGAACTTGATCCGGAAACAACCCTCTTCGTGGTTGTTTCAAAAACTTTTACTACACAAGAAACATTAAGCAATGCCACCACTATCAAGAAGTGGTTTTTAAAACATGGTACCCAAGAGGATATTGCTAAACACTTTGCGGCAGTATCTACTAATACAGAAGCGATTGCCGAGTTTGGTATAGCTCCTGAAAACGTGTTCCCTATGTGGGACTGGGTAGGGGGTCGTTTTTCTTTATGGAGTGCAGTTGGTTTATCAATAGCATTGGCCGTAGGTTTTGAAAATTTCGATAAGTTATTGATGGGTGCCAATGAAATGGACGAGCATTTCAAAAACACGGAATTCAAAGCAAATCTTCCTGTAGTATTGGCACTTCTAAGCGTTTGGTACAACAATTTTTATGGAGCAGAGACTGAAGCTATTATTCCTTATACACAGTATTTAAGTAGATTTTCAGCCTATTTGCAACAAGGTATCATGGAGAGTAACGGCAAAAGCGTAGACCGTAACGGGAAACGTGTAGGTTATGAAACCGGTACTATTATATGGGGAGAGCCAGGAACCAACTCACAGCATGCCTTCTTTCAGTTAATTCACCAAGGAACAAAACTTATACCAGTAGATTTTATTGGGTTTAAGAATTCCCTTCATGGTGATGTTGATCATCACAATAAATTAATGGCAAACTTTTTTGCACAGACCGAAGCCTTAATGAACGGTAAGACTGCCGAACAAGTTCGCGAAGAGCTGGAAAGTAAAAACATGCCTGAAAGTGAAATCGAAAAACTATTGACGTTTAAGATATTTGAAGGTAATAAACCTACAAATACGATTCTTATGGATAAGTTATCGCCCAAAAGTTTAGGTAGTTTAATTGCACTTTACGAGCACAAAATCTTCGTACAGGGAATAATTTGGAATATCTTTAGTTACGATCAATGGGGCGTGGAGCTTGGCAAACAATTAGCGGGTACCATTTTGAAAGATATACAAGGTTCAGAAATTGCCGATCATGATAGCTCTACTTTACAACTTTTAAGATATTTTAAGGGTTAAAATAGGGTTTTCTCAGTTTTTTATAATTCTGGCGGAATTTCTTGTTTTTTAAGAGGAGTTACGCGCTCATATAGTACATTTGCGAAAATGTTATTTAACCTTTACTTAACATTCGCAAGCCTAAAACGCCGCACTTTTGCAGCAAATTGAGAAAACGTAAAAACTGAACAAATGAAAAAGATTTATTTCGCTTATGTCGCATTTCTTATGACGGCAATGGCTTTTTCACAAGGTGTTACAACATCTTCACTGGGGGGTCAAGTAACAGACAATCTAGATGAGCCACTTTTTGGGGCCAATATCATCGCAATTCATACGCCTTCGGGAACTAAGTATGGTGCAACGACGGATTTTGATGGCTACTACCGAATATCGAACATGAGAGTTGGTGGTCCTTATACAGTTACTATTTCGTACGTAGGATTCAATAACTTTGAACGAACAGGGGTTTTTCTTAACCTTGGTGAAACCGTAAGGATTAGTGCTGAAATGGCTGAGTCTTCTACTGAATTGGATGAGGTGGTTGTAACGGCCAGTCCAACGGGAGTTTTTGATTCTGATAAGACTGGTGCTTCAACTAGAATTAATCAAAGGGATATTGCTACTGTACCATCAGCTTCAAGATCTATTGCGGATTTCGTTAGGTTAACACCACAAGCACAAATATCGGAAGGAGACGATGGCTTTTCAATTTCAATTGCTGGTCAAAACAACCGTTACAATGCAATCTATATTGACGGTGCGGTGAACAATGATGTATTTGGGTTAGCTGGATCTGGAACTAACGGAGGTCAAACAGGTGTAAATCCATTCTCAGTAGACGCAATTGAGTCATTTCAAGTAAGTGTTGCTCCATTTGATGTGAAGATTTCAGGATTTTCAGGTGGTGCTATTAGTGCGATTACTAGATCAGGTACAAATGAAGTTGAAGGTTCGGCATACTATTTCTACAGAAGTCAGGATTTAGCTGGGAAAACTCCAGTAGAATCTGCTGGTGACGGTGAAAGAACTAAGCTTAATGACTTTACAGCTCAGACCTATGGGGTTAGAATTGGTGGGCCAATTGTAAAGGACAAGCTTTTCTATTTCGTTAATTACGAAAGACAAAATGATGAAACACCACAGCCTTTTAATATTAATAATTACAGTGGTAATTCTTCTGCGAACGACTTAAATACGTTAAGAGAATTTCTTATAAACAGTTACGGATATGATCCGGGCTCGTATGATAATAACACACGTACGCTTGAGAGTAATAAATTGACTGCTAAAATTGATTGGAACATTAATGATGACCATAAACTATCATTAAAACATAGTTATGTTGGTGGAGAGAATCTTGAAGCTAGGACATCTGATAATAATGATATAGGTTTTATTAATGGTTCTGAGTTTTTCAAGACAACAACAAATACCACTTCGTTAGAGCTTAACTCGCGTTTTGGAAATAAGTTTTCAAATAGTTTTATTTTAGGATATACATCGGTTAAAGATGATCGTGATCCAGATGGAAGCCCTTTTCCTTACATTGATATAAATGATGGTGCTAGCGGTAGTGATATAACAGTTGGTGGTGAGCGATTCTCAACAGCTAATTTGTTAGATCAAAATATTTTGACCCTTACCAATAATTTTGAAATTTACTCAGGTAGACACACAATAACTGTTGGAACACACAACGAATACTCTAAGGCCAAGAATTTGTTCTTCGCTTCTAATTATGGTAATTATGAATATAATAGTCTCAATGACTTTTTGACAGGTGAGCGACCTAATATTTACCAAAGAGGTTATTCCTTAATTAGTGATGGAGTTGGTGATACTTCTTCAGGTGCTTCCGAGTTTTCTGTTTTTCAAATGGGTTTTTATGTTCAAGATGAAATTCAGTTTACCGATAATTTCAAATTTAGACTTGGTTTGAGGTTGGACACGCCTTTCTGGGAAGATGGTTCGGTTAATGAAGATTTTAATACTAGAACAATACCGTTACTTGAGGCTGCTGGAAAAAATTTACAAGGAGCAGAAGTAGGTAAAAAGGTATCTACTTCATCTTATTTATCTCCACGTGCTGGATTTAACTGGGATGTTAAAGGAGATAGAAGTACACAGATTCGTGGTGGGATAGGAATTTTCACTTCAAGATTACCATTAGTATGGCCTGGCGGAACATATAATAACAATGGTGTTACCGGCGGATATACTTTTCAGGGTTCTTGGTTTACAGAAACACCTCTTTTCAATCCTGATGTAAATACTCAACCAGTAGGAGCACAACCGGGAACTGGGGAAGTTGGTGGAAATATAGATTTATTTGCTCCGGATTTCAAATTACCGCAAGTTTTGAAATTGAATATAGCAGTGGATCAAAAATTACCGATTTGGAATTTGGTAGCTTCTGCAGATTTCCTTTGGAACGACAATATTAATGCTATTTATTATGAAAACTTAAATGTTCCTTCCCCTATAGGAAATCTTACGGGATCAGGTGATAGTAGACCTATTTATTCAGGTGGAGATATAGACAGTACTTATGATAGAATTATTTTAGCTTCAAATACAGGTGATGGAAGTTCTTATAACGCCTCTTTCACTTTAAGAAAGCCTTTCCAAAATGGTTTTGCCGGTCAAGTATCATATAGCTACGGAGATTCTGATGTAATCTTTGAAGGTACTTCTTCACAAAATAGTTCTCAGTGGAGAGGTATTCAAACTGTGAATGGTAAGAACTCAAGGTTGCGTGTTGCTACTTCAGACTTTGCTCAAGGTCATAGAATTTCAGCTAATGCATCTTATGAATTTAAGTGGAATGACAATCTTAAAACAACATTAGGGGTGTTTTATGAAGGTGTTAATGGTAGTCCGTTCTCATATATTTATGGAACTCCAAATGGAGATTATTTGCTTAATGATGATTCTCGTGATAATGCTTTGATTTATGTTCCTGCTAATAGTACGGATATTAATTTAGTAGATATCGTTGATGGTGATGATAATGTTATCGTTCCGGTAGCTGAACAATGGTCTGCTTTAAACGGATATATTAATAACAATGAATATTTGTCCTCTAGAAAAGGTGAGTATGTAGATAGAAATGCAGATCGAGGTCCATGGAGTCATATCGTAGATTTAAAGGTACTGCAGGATATCTCTATGAATTTTGGAGGAAACAAAAAACATACACTTCAACTTTCTTTTGATATATTTAATTTCACCAATCTTTTGAATAAGAATTGGGGTGTTTTAAAAACAGTAGGAAATTTTGATTCTGTATCTTTAATTGACTTTGAAGGGTTGGAAGCTGATGGTACCACGCCTCAGTTTACATTTAACCCATCTACTATTGATAGAATAGAGCAGATAGATGATTCTGGTATTCAGAGTTCAAGATGGCAAGCACAGATAGGTGTTCGTTATATCTTTAAATAAGAATACAAGCTCATAATTTTAAAAACCCTGCCAGATGGCAGGGTTTTTTTGTAATCAAAAATCAGTACATTTAAGCCTTAAAATATATCTATTATGTATGAAGTTATTCAGGTTGTCCACTCTTATTTGGCCTATATTGTTTTGGCCCTTTTATTTTTTGCGGTTGCCAATGCTATTATGGGGTTGGCGGGTAATAAAATGTTTACGATGGAAAAAGATTTTCGTTTAAGCCTCTTTACCTTAATTCTAGCTCATATTCAGCTATTGGTAGGCTTAATATTATACTTTATTTCTCCAAGTGGTCTACAGGCTATTCAGGCATTAGGAATGGGAGGCCTTAACTCTGCATCAAGATTATTGGCCGTAGAGCATCCTTTTATTAATATAATTGCCATCGTTTTGATTACCGTTGGTTGGTCTCGGCACAAGAAATTTATGGAAGGGAATAAAAAGTTCAAGAGCATAGCTATTTTCTATGGTCTTGGTCTAATTTTGATTCTTAGCCGTATACCATGGAGTAAATGGCTGGGTTAAGGACTGAACTTAGCAATGTATGAACTCAAATAAGAATCATGAAACAGCTGTTAGTAGTAGCCTGTATATGTTTTACGACATTTCTATTTTCCCAAGAAAAGACACTTTTTAATGGTGAAAACCTAGAAGGATGGACTGTCTATGGAACCGAACAATGGTACGTAGAAGATGGTCTTTTGGTTTGCGAAAGCGGACCTGATAAGCAGTATGGATATTTAGCGACCGATAAACATTTCAAAAACTTTGAGTTAACCTTAGATTTTAAGCAATTGGCGAATGGCAATAGTGGAGTTTTCATTAGGTCTACAGTAGAAGGAACTACGGTTAGCGGTTGGCAGGTAGAAGTTGCACCTCCTGGTTTTGATACGGGTGGTATATATGAGTCTTATGGCCGGCATTGGTTGGTGAAACCTGCACCTGAAAAAGACAAAGCTCTGAAAATGGGTGACTGGAACACTATGAAAATACGTGTAGAGGGAGATAATGTTACCTCATGGCTTAACGGTACCGAAATGGTAACGTTAACCGATAAAATAGTGGGTGTTGGTGAGGGCTCTGTAATTTTACAGATTCATGATGGTGGAGGTATTAAAGTACAGTGGAAAAATATTAAAATTAAAGAATTGGAATAGTTCTTTGGTCTTAAACTATAAAAGGGACCTTTTGGCATGTCAATGTTCATAGGTCCTTTTCATTTTTCCGCCATAGGTTTTATGAGATACATATATACAGGAAAGTGGTCTGAATAACCGCCGGTATAACTTCCGCCCGCATACGTCCTTTGTGGATATCCTTTATATTGGCCTTTTTTGGCTATTAAATAGGGTTTGTTGAACACTGTGGCTTTCCAAAATTTGTAATTCCCTTCTTTAGGATGTAGTAAGTTTTCGGTGAAGAAGATTTGATCAAATAGGTTCCACTTGTCCCTATACGCTAAAGAACCTATTCCCATTTTATAGAGTTTTTCCATTGGATTAAAAAGACTTTGTTTTTCCAGTTCCTTCGGTTTCCCAACAGTCTTTAGTATTTTTTTGAAACTGTCATTATTGGGGTCGTCGTTAAAATCACCCATACTTATAATTTTGGCATTATAATCTAACTGTTGTAAAGAATCTATAATACGTCTGCTAAGTTTTGCCGCTGCCATCCTATTAGGTTTGCTTCTTGCTTCGCCACCACTTCGGGAGGGCCAATGGTTGACCATAAAGAATAGTTGCTCGTCATCTAATAGACCTCCTACTATGAGCTGGTCTCTTGTATAGTTTCTTTCATCATCGTCATTGATCAGTAACAATCTACGGCTAGCGGAAGAGGTGGGTAGAAATACGGACTTCTTATAAAGCAGGGCAACGTCTATACCGCGTTCATCCGGTGAGTCATAATGAACTATACCATAATCTTTGGTAATTAGGTTAGGGTGATTGATCAAATCTTCAATAACCTTGCGGTTTTCAACTTCGCATATACCAATAATATCTGGTGATGTCTTACTTGCGCTTTTCCCAATTTCCGAGAGAACGCGCGAAAGGTTATCAAGCTTTTTAAGGTAACGTTCTTTAGTCCAATGATCTTTTCCTTCAGGTGTCCGGTCATCATCAAAAATAAGGGTATCATTCTCAGTATCGAATAAATTCTCAAGATTGTAGAACGCAATTGTGCGTATTCTATACGATTTGTTTTCCTGTGAATTTGCTAGAAATGTGAGTAATAGAAAAGGTATAGTAAGTCTAATTTTCATAGAATCAGATAGATATAAATGTCAATTAACGAAAAAACGATGGATTTTGTAGGGGTTTTTTGCAAGTCATTTTAAGTTTTCGATATCTTGTCTGAGTTCACCGACCATTAAACCCCCGTTAATGCGATTTTCTTTTTTCGCCATCTTTTTTCTCTTATGGCAAACAAACGTATGGGCTCAAACGAGCTATTCTGTTGAAGGTGAAATTTTTTCTCTTCGATCCAAAACACCTATTGTAAAAGCTAAAATCAACGTAGAAGGTCTTTTAATTTCTGAACAAACGGATAACGATGGGAAGTTTACTATTAACATACCAAATTCAGGAGCGTATATTTTATCTATAGAGGCTGCTGATTATATTATAAAACGTTTGCCTATTTCTGTTGAGAATTCAAGTCTTAATTTAGGAACACTCTTCTTGGAACGGGATATTCAAGTTGAACAGTCCGATAATATCATTATGTTGAGCGATTCGGAGCTGCTGGATGATGAGGTTAGTTCAAATTCATCCGGTTTGTTACGAGCCACCAGAGATTTATTTCTCAATAGAGCCGCTTTTGATTTTGGTCAAGCGTTCTTTCGTGTTCGTGGTTATGATTCACAAAACGGTACGGTTCTTTTGAATGGCATACCAATGAACAAGTTCTACGACGGTAGACCGCAATGGAATAATTGGGGAGGAATGAACGACGTAACCAGAAATCAGCAATTCACGAATGGCCTAGAGGCATCAGACTATACTTTTGGTGGTATTCTTGGCAATACCAATGTAGATACAAGGCCTTCTGGGTTACGCCCGGGAACGCGTTTATCAACTTCATACTCCAATAGAACCTATGCAGGTAGGTTAATGGCCACCTATACATCAGGGGTTCAGGAAAACGGTTTGGCTTATAGTGTTTCGGGATCAAGAAGGTGGGCCAAACAAGGGTATATAGATGGAACGTTATATGATGCATTTTCATTTTTCGGTGCTTTAGAATATCAATTTAACGAGAAAAACAGCCTAAATCTTACAGCCTTGTGGGCATCCAATAGAAGGGGGCGTTCCTCTGCGATTACTGAGGAAGTCTTTGATTTAGTAGGTAAGAAGTACAATCCTTATTGGGGGGATCAAGAAGGTAGTATTAGAAATTCAAGAGAGCGAAAAATAGCAGAACCTATTTTGATGTTCAATTACTATTTTAACTCGGACAAGTTTAATCTAAACACGGGTGCAGCATACCAGTTTGGTAATAATTCTAGAAGTAGGTTGGGATATTACAATGCACCAAATCCAGACCCAACATATTATAGATATTTACCAAGTTTTTATACGAACAGTCCAGTGGGAGCCAACTTTATTAGCGCGAATACCTCAAGAGAAGGTTTTTTAAATAGCCCTCAGATGGACTGGAGTCAGATTTATATTGCCAACTCAAAAGGGCGGGCAGCTTATATCTTGTATGATGATGTGGCAAATGATACTCAAATGAGCTTAAATACCGTAGGGAATCTAATATTGACGGATAACCTTTTAATGGATTTTGGCATCACGTATAAAAACCTGAGTTCAGAAAACTATGCAAGAATCAATGATTTAATAGGAGCGGATTATCATTTGGATATTGATCCTTTCTCAGATACATTAAACGACACTAATAGTAAGGTGGAAAAGACCGAAGATGATATTTTCAATTATCGATACCGGATGAATGCCCATCAGTTTATATCATTTTTTCAATTTAGGTACAATCAAGATAAATGGAGCGCATTTATATCTGGAAAATATGCAACGACCAATTACCAGCGAAAAGGACTTTTTAAGAATGAGCGTTATGCGGATGATTCTCTGGGTGAAAGTGAAACTATTGGTTTTAACACGTTTGGCGGTAAATCTGGTTTCACCTATAAACTAACGGAGAGGCATTGGCTGTCCGCTCACGGTTCATTCGCGAAGAGGCCTCCGGTTCTTCAAAATGTTTTTATTAACCCTAGGGAAAATAATACGGTCGTTCCTGATATAAATAATGAAATAATTACCCCTTTAGATCTTAATTATTACTTGCGCCTTCCAAAATTGACAGGGAGGCTTACAGGTTTCTATACCCGCTTTCAAAACACAACGGATGTAAATTTCTTTTTTGTTGATACCGGTATTGGATCGGACTTTGTTCAAGAAGTGCTCACGGGTCTGGATAAGCTTCATATGGGCACGGAATTAGGTCTCGATTATCAATTGTCATCTACGGTAAAATTAACCGCTGTAGCAGCTATAGGAAAGTATGTATATGCTAGTAACCCTAACGTGGCAATCAATTTTGATACGGCAGGAAGGGAAGAAGAGCTTATTAATTTAGAAGGAACAGTTGATTTAGGAGTTGCCAAGGTCAAAGATTACAAGTTGGCTCAGGGTCCACAGCAAGCCTATGCGATTGGCGTGGAGTATCGCGACCCTAAATATTGGTGGGTAAGTGCAACAACAAATTACTTGGCGAACAACTATGCAAATATCTCAACCATCACAAGAACAAAAAGTTTTTATTTGGATCCGGAGACAAATCTTCCTTTTGCCGATGCCACAGATGAAAATATTAACAAAGCTCTAGCTCAAGAACCAATGGACAATTTCTATCTGCTAAATTTAGTAGGGGGTAAGTCTTGGTTGAAAAAGGGTAAGTACATAAGTGTTTTTGCAAGTGTAAATAATCTGTTCGATGCGGTATATAGAACTGGCGGCTATGAACAAAGTAGGAATGGTAATTATGGTCAGTTTAAACAAGATAATCTAAGTGGAACACCATCTTTTGCACCCAAGTATTGGTATGGCTATGGCCGCACCTATTTTTTGAATTTAGCCTATAGTTTTTAAGACATTGATTATGATGGGAGACTTTAATTATAGAAGATTGCTTTTGAGATTTACAGTCCTTATGACCATATGTTTCTATAGTTGTGTAAAGAGCCGTAGTTATGATGTGCCACCGGATAATTGTGTTTCGGGATTGGTAGCCAATACAACGTATACAGAGGTTAAAAATCTTTACAAAGGGAATACTTTTCAAATTCAGGATGATTTGATAATTGAAGGTTACGTTATTTCGTCGGATAGTGATGGAAACTTTTTTAGTGTGTTATATTTTCAGGATAAAGCTATAGCTCCAACCGAAGGTTTTCAAATAGAAATAGATGTTCGCGATTCTCATTTGTTTTATCCCGTGGGAACAAAAATAAAAATCAAACTTAAAGGATTGTATCTGGGTAAAAGTAAGGACATATTTAAACTGGGCGCTACTTTCACTTCTTTTGGGAATGTTTCCGTAGGCAGATTGCCCGCGGCTATAGTAGCTGAGCACATTTTCAAATTTTGCGATGCTCAAGCACCTATTGAGCCTACGAAAATCACTATAAATGATATAAAGGAAGAATTGACCAATACCTTAGTCACAATTACCGATGTGGAGATTAAAGAGGAAGAGGTGGGGCTAAGTTTTGCTGAAGTAGGGGAGGAGACAGAACGTATCTTAATAGATTGTGATGATAACGAGATTGCCTTATTAAATAGCGGATATTCAGATTTTCAGTCTGAGCTTCTTCCAGAAGGAAGAGGGAATTTAACAGGTGTATTATTGAGAGAGAATAATAATTACATGATCAGCGTTCGCAGCACTGCGGATATCAATTTCAGCAAAGAACGTTGTGCTGAATTAGTAGATGAGTTTACTTCTGATAATATATTTATTTCTGAACTGGCAGACCCTGATAATAATGCTTCGGCAAGATTTGTGGAGCTTTATAACTCATCTATGGAAGACTTAAGTCTAAAAGGATGGAAATTGAAACGCTATACCAACGCAAATACAGTGGTTAGCTCAGAAATAGATTTATCTACCTTAACTATTGAAGCAGATGATTTTGTTGTGATTTCGCCAAATGCAGAGGAGTTTGAAATTGTTTATGGGTTTGCTCCGGATTTAGGTGTAGGTACGAACAGTCCGGCAGATTCAAATGGAGATGATAATTTACAATTGGTAGACCCTTTTGGAGCTATAATAGACGTTTTTGGAGTTGTTGGCGAAGATGGAACTGCTACAAATCATGAGTTTGAGGATGGTAGAGCCTTACGGAAATCAGAAATCCTAAAAGGGAGCGCAGTTTACGTAATTGAGGAATGGCTTATCGCTAATGACAGTGGCGAGGCGGGAACAATTAAGCAACCAAAAATAGCTCCTGATGACTTTTCTCCAAGAAATAGAAACTAGTGGCTATTCTTTAAGCTAAAATACTTTGTAGCTTTTCTGCGTATATAGGTTTAATGAGATAGTTGTTCTCCAAATTAAATGCTTTTGCGGTTTCAATATCCTGTGGGCTTATGGAAGAAGTCATCATATAAACGGTTGGCTCTTTTATATCTTTAGGCCAAATACCGCGCATTTCCGAAATAAAGTCCCATCCGCCCATAACAGGCATGTTAATATCTATTAATATGAGAGATGGTAATTCCATATTTTCGGCAATCATTTGCTGAAAACTTTCAATTGCATCAAGGCCATTTTCATAAACAAGAGGTTCCACAGGAAACTCCATTGCTTGCATGGCACGTTTTATACTAAAAACAACTATTGCATCATCATCTACAATACAAGTTTTGCTAAAGTTCTTCATGTATACTTAGGTAGGATGGTTAGGACTAAATGTTATTTGTTATATCCAAACGGTTTTAAAAGCAAAAAAATACCCTTAGCTGCTAATATTTTGAAGAATATTATGAAGATCGTTTATTGAAATGGGTTTCAGGATATAATTATTCACAATCTCATATTCTTGTATTTTGGCAATGTCACGCGGGTCAACAGAAGAACTTATGATGTATATGATAATTTCTTCACTGTTATTATTTGGCATTTGAACAAATTCGTCTAAAAATTCCCATCCGTTCATTATGGGCATATTAATATCTAAAAAAATCATAGAAGGAAGTTCTTCTCCCTTTGCGGTCATTGCCTTTAACCCTTCTATAGCTTGTTGCCCATCATTATACACAACAATTTCTTCTGTAAAATCTACTTCGTTCATGATACGCTTTGTACCATAAATGAAAATTGGATCGTCATCTATAATGCAGACACTTTTAATTTTAGTTACAATCATATTCTTTATTATGTTAATGGTTTTCCAAAGTATATTTTAAAAGTACTACCTATATCTACAGTGCTTTCCACTTCAATCTTTCCATTCATGGCTTCAATCTGATTCTTTGTAATGAAAAGACCAATACCTTTAGCGTCTTTATTGCGGTGAAAAGTTTTATACATGCCAAACAGCTTATCTCTATTTCTGGTTAGGTCAATGCCTAAGCCATTATCTTTAAATGAAACTGATATGGTATCCTCCCTTTTTTCAGCGGTAATTTCAATTAATGGTCTTCTTTTTGGAGAACTATATTTTAGACTATTTGTAAATAGGTTTAATACAATACTATCCAAATAAGCAGGTATAACTCTAATCATTAGGTTTTTTGGGATGTTTATCTCACAAACCGCATCTTTTTCCTGAATAATTAGACTTAGGTTTTTTTCAACATTTTTTATAGTATCGTATAAGTTGATGTTCTTCATCTTTTCATTAGAACCAACTTTTACTTGTACAACCTCATTTAAATGTAGTATGGTGTCATTAAGACTTTCGGAAGCGCCACGGAGCATGTCTAAAAGATTTTTTCGTTCTTTATCGCTATTTTCCTTCATAAGAAAATTGGTAAGCATAGATAGGTTGCTAGAATGCGAACGTAAGTTGTGGGATACGATATGTGCAAAATTTAAAAGGCTATCATTTTGTTCCGTAGTAATGTCCACTAAACGCGTTAGCTTCTTTTCATTCTTTATTTGCGGAGATATATCCGTTATTTGAGAAATAAAATGGAGAAGTTTGCCGCCTGCATCCTTTACTGCTGTTGCTGTTAATATGCCGTACACAATGCTACCGTCTTTATGAAAGTATCTTTTTTCTAATTTATAGCTAGACCTTTTCCCTCCTATTACCTCGTTAAGTAAATGAACGTCCCCTTCATAATCGTCCGGATGGGTTACATCCTTAAAATTCATGGATTGTAATTCTTCTTCTGAATATCCAAGGCTTACACAGAGACTTTGGTTTACTTTTTCCACGGAGCCATCAATATTTACTATAGCCATTCCAGTATCCGAGTTTTCAAAAGCACCGTGAAAAGACTCTTCACTTTTTTGGAGCATCTGTTGGGTGTTTTTCAACTCCGTTATATCGTAATTGGTTCCTACCATTTTCACTGTTTGTCCATCTGCATTTTCGTGCCTTACCCCAATAGCTTTAATATGCCTTATTTTACCATTAGGCAAAACAATACGAAATTGAGTGTCAAAATCTTTTACACCGGCAATTGCCATTTTAACCTCTTTGTGGCTGCGTGTTCTGTCTTCGGGATGAACACTCTGTAGCCAATCTTCATAGGTTACTTCATCTACATTTTTTTCAATTCCAAAAAGGCTGTACATGATGTCATCCCATACCAATTTTTTGGAGAGTAAATCATACTCCCAAATACCAACATTAGCACCTTTGGTGGCCAAAGCCAAACGTTCACTTACTTTTCTAAAACTAAGTTCCGTTATTTTTTTTTCGGTTATATCTTGAAAAGTTCCATATAACCGTACACACTTGCCATTTAAAAATTCTACCTCGCCTTTTGCTCGTACCCAGATTTCGTTTCCTTTGGCAGAAATGATAATTAATTCAGTGTCCCAAGGTGTCCCTTCCGTAATTGCATTGGTTACAAGATTAGTAATTTTCTCTCTGTTTTTACCCTTTTTGTAAAAGTTGATACTTGTCTCTAAATTAGGTTGATAATCATCGGCAACTTGATGGATGTCTTTCGTTATATCCGTCCAAAATACATCGTTTGTTGTCATATCAACTTCCCAGCCGCCAATTTTGCCTACTCTCTCTGCTTTTTCATAAAGTTCTTCACGCCTACTCCTTTCGGTCACATCTTCAAGAAGTACAATTAAACCTCCTATTTTCTCATCAGCATTGGTCCAAGCATTAATTTTCCATTTTAACCATTGTACTTTACCATTGGGATAAATGAATTTCTCACTATTGGAGAGACTCTCTTTTCCTTTGTTTAAGCATTCTTCTAAAATTGCTTTTAATTTGCTGGGTGTCTCGGGCAGGACATCAAAGTAATTTTTACCTCTTATGGATTCGTAGCCTGGACAGAACTCATCTAACCATACTTTGGAGTAACCAGAAAAACATAGTTGCTTATCTAAAATAGCAACTGCACTTGGGGAATCTTTGATTAATGAGGTAATAGAGAGAGTTTGCAATGTGTTGTTGTTTTTTGTAAAAATAGGATTTAACTATGAATTGTAAGATTTGAGATGATTTAATGGAATACCAGGAAATAATATACGAAAAATCTGTCAGAAGAATAAACTTAGCTATTACTAAATAAAAGTTTTGTACTTGGAAACCTAATGATGTGTAGTCCATCAAACAAGCGGTGTTTAATTTTAAAAATCACCAGGTCCTTAAAAAAGCAGTCTTTACCTCATGCCAACTATTTGTTTTGAAAGGAAAAACAAGGGATGAATTTAAATATTGGAAGCTAAAATTAATCTAATGTACAAAAGAAGAGCGCTATTACAGATACCGTAGCTCTTTTGTTTAAATTTATAGAATGAAAAAGAAAGAGGTATTTACTTTACCTTATCTTCTTTAAGTAATTTAGACACTACGCTATTATGAACGATATGTTTTTTGATGAAATACGTTTGGGCCATACGGAAGCCGTGGCTTCAATATTGGAAGATAATCCTAAATTGGTCAATACCATTGATGCAAGGGGGTCAACACCATTAATTTTGGCAACCTACTACGGACATGTGGGAACTGCTGAAGTGTTATTGAATAAAGGTGCTGAGATAGATGCTGTAGATGAGTCCGGAAATACGGCATTGATGGGTGTTTGTTTTAAAGGCTTTTTTGAGGTCGCCAAAATGCTGATAGAGAAGGGAGCCAATGTAAATAAACGTAATTCTATGGGCGCAACGTGCCTTATTTATGCAGCAACTTTCAATCGGCCTGAAATCGCCAAATTATTACTTGAAAACGGTGCGGATACAATGGTTAAGGATAGTAGAGGTAATACCGCATTGGCCCATGCAAAAAATCAGGGTGTTCAAGAACTGATAGAATTGTTGGATAATGTCAATTAATGAATTAGAATGAAGCAGCTAGAACGATTAAAACGTATAAAAGCACTGGCGGAAACTGGTCTTGTTTACGCTGAGGATGAGTATAATCGTGAACGGTACGAAGAACTGAAAGAGATTGCCTTAGAGCTGATTTCCGACGTTGCCGATAGGCCTTTGCCTGTTTTGAAGGATTTCTATATGCCCGTTATTGATTACCCCACCCCAAAAGTAGATGTGCGTGGGCTAGTTTTAAATGAAAAAAATCAGGTTTTAATGGCCAAGGAAAGTATTGACGGTAAATGGACGATTCCTGGCGGATGGGCAGAAGTAGGCTTCCCTCCATCTAGTTGTGTTACAAAGGAGATAGAGGAGGAAACAGGTCTAGATACTAAGGTTTTGCGGCTGTTAGCTGTCTATGACAAGCAATCACACCCGCATCCGCCCCAGCCTTTTTACATTTATAAACTGTGTTTTCTTTGCAAATTAATAGGAGGGGAACTCAATCATGGTTTTGATATGCAGGATGCTGCTTTTTTTGATATTGATAATTTACCAGAACTTTCAAAAGATCGTATTTTAGAATCTCAACTTAAGCAATTGCACACCATGGCTGTCAATAATTTAAAGGATGTATATTTTGACTGATTTTTACTATGGATAAAGTTTTGAACGTAGCCTTAATACAAACATCTTTGGTATGGGAAAATCCACAAGCCAATAGAGAATCATTAGCTGTTAAAATAAAAGCGATTCTTCCTAATGTTGATTTGATTATACTTCCGGAGATGTTTACTACAGGTTTTACCATGTCTCCCCAGAATATAGAAAAAGAAGAAGGAGAGCAAACCCTGGTTTGGATGCAGCAAAAAGCCAAAGAGAAAGATGCGGCTATAGTTGGAAGTCTAGTTTTTCATGAAAATGGGGCGCATACCAACCGTTTACTTTTTGTTGAACCTAATGGAAAAACATCTATCTATGACAAGCGGCATACTTTTACGCTTGCAGGTGAGGATAAAGTGTATAAAGCAGGTAAAGAACGACTTATCGTTAACTATAAGGGCTTTAAGATTTGTCCTATGATCTGTTACGATTTACGATTTCCCGTATGGGCAAGAAATACAGAAGAATATGATGTTTTGCTGTATGTGGCAAATTGGCCAGAGCCAAGAATTACGGCCTGGGACACGTTGCTTAAAGCCAGGGCAATAGAAAATATGACGTATTGTATTGGGGTAAATAGAATTGGCACGGACCAAGTGGGTCATAAATATCCCGGGCATTCTGTAGTTTTTGATGCTTTGGGCAAAGATTTGATATATACGAAAGAAGAAGAAGTGGTAACTGCTTCATTATCCAAAAAGCATATTGATGACGTTCGTGATAAGCTAAAATTTTTGGACGACAGGGACCTTTTTAGTTTGGAATAACAAAAGTTTGTTCCATTTCCCAGTTAGCACGCACTTCAATAATATCCGGATAGTAACTAATTTTTTCCGGTTGTTGCTTTTTTAGAAAGTTACCTGTATCCCATTTTTGATTTCCGTTTGTATCAAAAATTACTCTCACTAAGTATTTGGAAGGTTCAAGATTGTTAAATTCAAATACTTTAGGTTCAGTGGCTATAACCTCTCTTTTTAGCTCTCCTTGCTCATCTGTTAGTTGTACTATTAAAGGGTATTCGCCGCCTGTAATGTTAAATCTTAAGTTGCCATAATCTGCATAGCTACCCGTAGATAAATAGTATGATATGGTATCATTTGCCTGCTCAAAAAAATCTGTAATGGCTCCAGGAAGTATATCTAATTGATAACTCTGATTGGGTTCAATGTTGAAATCAAAATCAACTTTATTCTCAATAGTATCTAACTTGGTCTTAAAATCAACCGCTAACGAATCTTGGTTGGTCATAAAGATCAGTGTGGAATCTATAGTGGTGATGGGGGTGGTGGAAGAAATGTAAAATGGGTCGCTAAAATTAAGTGAGCCGTTCTGATTGGGATTCAATCTCATAGAATCGGTCTCTACTTTTCTGTTTTTTACAGTGAAAGTATCAATGATTTTCAACCGCTCATTGGTTGCCGTAAAGACTATAGAATCCATTTCATAAGGGGTAAACCAAAAATTTAGGGTATCCTTGCCTTTTTCTTTCAATAACTTGGTTTTAACAGTGTCCGGAATGGTGGTCAGTGGTTTTATTTCCACATCATCGGCATCACCGTAATAACCAAAAATAATCTTGTTTTTAGAAACCATACTGGGAACGGACATACTATAATTTGGGACTTCTTTAAATAGAGTAAGAACGTATGTAGAGTCTGTAGGAAGGCTTATAGTGTCGTTAAGGAATGCTATTTTATCTACATTCTGATCAAACATATTGTTCTTTGATTCATCCTTGAGAGCAAAAAGCTTGTACTGACCTTCTTTTAAGTTTTTAAGTTTAAAAATAACCGCGCTGTCTAGGGTATTTGTTATGTAGTTGGGCGGTCTTTTAAAAATGGTGGAATCAGTATAAGCCGTGTCAATTTCATATAACATTACACTAATAAAATCATCGGCTTTTTTCTTGAAGGCGTCTTTTACGGCTCCGGTCAAATCTAGGGAATCAATATAATCTCCCGTACTAAAAACATAAGTTAGAAAGCTACTGGGATTACCCTCGTTATTATCTTGAACGCTTTGCCCAAAGTTTAGAGTGTAAGTTGTGTTTTCCCTAAGGGTATCCTTAAATTTTAGTTCAAGATATTTGCTGGCAGCACCTTGGGGCTTGATGTCCGGTTGATATTTTAGAGGAGGCGAAACTATGAGTTGTTCCTGTATGTCCTTAAGTTTTATGAACTCATCAAAATAAAGCCGAATGCGACTAGCCTTAAAATTAGTAGTCATGCTATCTGGTTCTGTTTTTAAAAGCGTAGGTGGGGTTAGGTCTTTTGGACCTCCGCTAGGACTTCCTCTACGTGCACATTGCCATAAAACAGCAACTATCATGAATAAAAACAAAAAGGTTACAAACCTGCGAATCATAAGACTAAACTATAGCACAAAGTAACAACTAATTTTCTTTAATTCCATACTTATGGTACCACGGCCATACTTGCAATATAAACATTGGTATTTGGTGCTTGAGACAATACTTTGGCACAATTTTCCATGGTAGCACCTGTGGTGATAACATCATCTACCAGAAGAACATTTTTATTTCTCAAAGCATTATGATCAGACAAAATATACAGGTCTTTGATGTTCTGCCATCTTCCTATTCTTCCTTTCTTGGTTTGGGTCTTGGTATTTGCAGTTTTAACAAGAATGTTATCTACATACTCAGCGTTAAGGTGAAATGCCAATCTTTCGGCAAAAGAAGCAACTTGGTTATATCCTCTTTTTCTAAGTTTTTTCTTATGTAAAGGTACAGGAATAATGACATCTATAGCGTTTTTAAGTTCGCCATTATCTTTAAGTATTTGTCCATACCAATCACCCAAAAATGTACCAATTTGTTCTTGATTCTTATATTTCAGGTGGTGAATAAGCTCACGTACAATACCGTTTTCCGAAAAATACAGCATTGAACTTGCCTTTTTTATGTTAATTCTACCATAAAATATACGGTCAACGGGGTTTTCATCGTTAAAAGTATAATCGGTAAGCGGCAAATCGTTTCGGCAAGTGGTACAGATGAGTTTCTCTCCTCTGTTTAAATGAGCATTACATCCAAAACACACCCTTGGTGCTAAGATCGAATTGATATCATTTAGTATATTTGTTAACATTTTAAACACCAAACCTTTGCCTTCGTGCAAGCTACTTAAAAGCCCCACACGCCCCAATGGACGTTCAAGATACTAAATTTAACTACAAAATTATACTTACTGCCTTGGTTGCGGTACTCATAGGTATCTTAATAGCATTTTATTATAGCTATGCCCAGTCTAGAAGTCAAATTGTATATCTAGAGCAGGAAAAGGATCTCCTTGTTAAGGATCTTACTATAATGAAGACTGATGTAGATAGACTTTCGGCACTTAACGAGGTAAATGAAATAGAACTGGAAAGTTCAAAATACAGAGTACAACAACTGTTGGATTCCGTGGGTAGATTAAATTTTACGGTAGAAAAGCTTAGAGAATATAAAACGGAACTACGAAGGTTAGAAGCTAAAAACGATAGTTTAAAACTTAAGAACAATTTCTTGAGGTATAATAACATGCTTCTTTCCGATAAGTATGAGGAAACCAAAAAACAGATAGAGGTCCTTAGAGGAAAAAGTAGTTCACTTGCAGAGGCGGAAGCACTCCAAAGAAAGAAGATAAGCGAGTTGAACAAAGAACTCAAGTCAAAAAAATATTTAGCATTACAGAACACGGAGGGTAGCGGTTTCAGATTACGTTCTGGAAAGCCTATTAAAACCAACAAGGCATCACTTATAGAAAAACTTCGTGGTTGTGTTACCGTGGCTGCAGATGGTCATGAGCTTAATGCGGAAAAAGTAGTGTACTTTCAATTCTTAGGCCCTAATATGAGGGTTATTGAGGATAATGCGAATACCATTGCCGTAAATGGTAATATTTATAGTAAACGTGTAGAGTTTACTTTTAGTGGTGAAGAAACTAATGTTTGTGACTTCATTACCCTGCCCCAAGGCTCTTTAGAAGAGGGTGTATACAGGTTGAACGTTTTTGAAAACCAAAAACTTCTATCTTCAAGTGAATTTGAACTAAAATAAATTTTCTGACATTGCCCTAATATTCTATTTTTGCCGCATGGCAAAACAAGAAGATGATTTTAAGAGGGTAATTTCCCATGCAAAGGAATATGGTTACGTATTCCAGTCCAGTGAAATTTATGACGGATTAAGTGCAGTTTATGACTACGCACAGAACGGTTCTGAACTCAAAAAAAATATACGGGAGTACTGGTGGAAAGCCATGGTACAACTCAATGAAAACATTGTGGGTATTGATGCCGCAATTTTCATGCACCCTACTACCTGGAAAGCTTCTGGCCACGTTGATGCTTTTAGCGATCCTTTAATTGACAATAAGGATTCTAAAAAAAGATATCGTGCAGATGTTCTCGTGGAAGATCATGTGGCCAAAATTGAAAATAAGATAGAGAAAGAAGTAGCCAAGGCAGCCAAACGCTTTGGTGATAAATTTGATAAAGAGCAGTTCTTGGCCACAAATCCAAGGGTTGTAGATTATCAGGAACAAGCAACTACCATTCTAAAAAGGTTAGGTAAATCTTTGGAAAAAGAAGACCTGGCAGATGTTAAGAAACTGATTGAGGAACTGGATATTGCTTGTCCAATGTCCGGTTCTAAGAATTGGACGGAGGTTAAGCAGTTTAACCTTATGTTCGGCACTAAACTTGGAGCTACTACAGAAACGGCTATGGATCTTTACCTACGTCCAGAAACTGCGCAAGGTATTTTCGTTAACTTCCTGAATGTTCAGAAAACGGGTAGAATGAAAATTCCTTTTGGTATTGCTCAAACAGGAAAAGCATTCCGTAATGAAATTGTAGCGCGCCAATTTATCTTTCGTATGCGTGAGTTTGAACAGATGGAGATGCAATATTTCATCAAACCCGGTACGCAACAAGAGTGGTATGAAAAATGGAAAGAGAAGCGTATGAAATGGCATCTTTCTTTGGGTATGGGGCAAGATAGCTATCGTTTCCATGACCATGAGAAATTAGCTCACTATGCAGATGCAGCTTCGGACATTGAGTTCCGTTTTCCTTTTGGTTTTAAAGAGCTTGAGGGCATACACTCACGAACTGATTTCGATTTATCAAGTCATGAAAAGTTTTCAGGTAAAAAATTACAGTATTTTGACCCTGAAACCAGAGAAAGCTATGTGCCTTATGTATTAGAGACTTCGATTGGTTTAGATCGTATGTTCTTAGCTGTTTTTTCCAATTCTCTGAAAGAGGAGGAGCTAGAGAACGGCACTACTAGAACGGTATTAAAATTACCTGCGGTTTTGGCACCTACCAAAGCTGCCATATTCCCATTGGTAAAAAAAGACGGTCTTCCGGAAATTGCTCATAAAATCATTGAAGACCTTAGATGGGATTTTAATGTAATATATGATGAGAAGGATGCGGTTGGACGTCGTTACAGAAGACAAGATGCCAATGGCACACCATTTTGTATAACTGTGGATCACCAAACGGTAGAGGACAACACGGTAACTATACGTCATCGTGATTCTATGGAGCAAGAACGTGTTGAAATATCGAATTTAAAATCGATTATTCATGATGCCGTAGATATGAAAGGATGGTTAATGAAAATGGAAGAAGCTTAAATTTTCAAGCCTATTTTAATACCTCCGTACCAATTACGTCCGTTTCCCGGGTAGTAGTAACGTGGTTCACTGCCTCCAAATCCCGTAGCATTTATCAATACGGATTGAGCATATTTTGTGTCAAAAATATTATTGATACCAAAATCAATCCCTATTGAGAAACGGGTATATAATTGTTTTCTATATCCGATTTTGGTGTTCAACAGATTAAATGCATCACTATATAAAGTATTGGCATCCGTTAAAGATATTTTGTCAACGTATTGATGGGTAGTGTTCCAATAAAATCCGTTTCTCATCTGCACTTGAAGACCAGAATTTAATCTATGTTTGGGCACACCTGTTAAAGGGTTTCCTGAAAAGTCATTGTCGCCGTCAATAAATTCAACAAAACTAAAGTCGCTTAAGGTATAATTCACGAACGGCCTTAATTGTAGTTTAGGTGATATGGAGAATTTATAACTTAATTCCGAGTCTATACCTTGGTGCTTTGTACTTCCTGCATTTTTCCCAATGTATTGGTCCTCACCTATACGTTGATCCACCAAAAGGTTTTTAATATCCATGCGGTAGACTGCGATATCTAAATGCAGTTTGTTCTCAAAGAATTTGAATTGGCCTCCCAATTCGTAATTAATGCCTGTTTCCTGAGCAATGTCCGGATTTATAACCCCTTCCGGTGTTAAGGACCTTTCTAAACTTGGATTGGAGAAACCACGACTAACATTAGCATAAATAGCTTGGTCTGCATTAATATTGTAACTCAAATCTAAACTAGGAAGAATAATGGCCTTAAAATTACGTTTGGCATTTTTATTTTCAGAACCGGTATTGTACCTGTCTCTGAAATCATAATGGGTTTTGTTAATGTTGAGTCCTACTTGTGCTTTTAGTTTATCCGTTAAGGGTAGCATTAATGAGCCAAAACCGTTAAATTTTCTGCGAAATTCTTTATTGTCACTTAATTTTTGCCCTATTAAACTACCGTTACCATTATTGTCTCGGTATAAGTTTTCAAACGTGCCCCAATTGTATTCATCTTTATAAAGTTCAGCCCCAAAAGTATATTCAGCTTTTCTTTGAAGAAAACTGAAATTTCCTAGAAAACGCGATCTAAAACCATAACCATTGGTAATTTCATCTAAAATGTTGAACGGTCTTGGTTCATAATGATCAAGGTAAGTGTAGAAAATGCTGGTGGTATTCTTTAGTTTGGAACTAAATTCATGATCATATGAGAATCCTGCCAGAGTATAGTTGTTATCTTCAAAACCCTGTGCGGCATTCCATGTGAAAGCTGCTTGTTGTGGGTTTTCGTTAAATGCAGAAGCACTTAAGGAACTTGGTATTTGTGCAGAATAATCAATGTGGTTTATTAAAAATGAAATCTTATTTTTTGAATTTAATTTATATGATGTGCTGATTAAGACCCCGTCTCGTTCAAAACTATTGTTGTCACGGTAACCATTGGTTTCCATATGCCCGTATTTGACCATTAAAGATAGTTTAGTATCGGAATGGGAGAATCTAAGACTGTTCTTTAAAAGTCCGTAAGAGCCTAAGGTAAAATTATTTTCAATTTGGGTTGTTTCTTTAGCAAATGCCTCGGAATGTAAGATAATTGCACCTCCTAGACCAGTTCCATATGCTGTTCCTTTTGGCCCTTTTATGACTTCTATTCCAATTAAATTTTCTAGATCATAAGCTTCAATAGTTGAAGCTCCTGTTCCATTGGTTAAAGGAATGTCATTATAATAAAGCTGAAGTTTATCCGTGCCAAATTGTGAACGAGCGCCTATACCTCTAATGGTAATTCTATTAGTGTTCAACGCGCCGGAAAGAACAAATACTCCGGGAATTTGATTTAAGGCAGAGACCATATCCGAAGGGCTGTAATTTTGAAAGCTTTTTACTCCAATGATAGAGGAGGGTACGATACCTGTTGCCTGTTTTACTAAAATAGTATCCGTTAATACTATTTCTTCTAATTGGGTTATGCTATCCTTTGTTACAGGATTTTGCGCTTTTGTAAACTGAACGAAAAGAATAAATATAAAGACTACGAAAATCGACTTCATTTAGGGCTTTTATTTGAAGGAGGTAAAAATAGCAAACTAAACGGGCTTCTTGGCTCACAATGCTTATTTTCGTAAAAAAGTTAAAGACGTGAAAATAGTATCATATAACGTTAACGGTATACGTGCCGCAATTAACAAGGGTTTTATTGAGTGGTTACAGGCAGTTGGTCCTGACGTAGTCTGCCTGCAAGAAATTAAAGCAATGGAAGAGCAATTGGATTTGGCTCTTTTTGAAGCAGCGGGATACAAATATAATTATTGGTTCAGCGCCCAAAAGAAAGGATATAGCGGTACAGCAATTTTATCAAAAACGCAACCTGATACTATTCAAAAAGGAACTGGAATAGAGCATATGGATTTTGAAGGCCGAAACATTCGTGCAGATTTTGGAGATATTTCAATAATGAGTATGTATCTGCCTTCGGGGACAAATTTAGCCCGATTGGACCATAAACTTATGTATATGGCAGATTTTCAAAAATATGCCGATGAACTTAGAAAAACACATCCAAATTTGATTGTGTTGGGTGATTATAACATCTGTCACGAAGCTATAGATATTCATGATCCGGTGCGTAATAAAAATGTATCTGGATTTCTCCCTGTTGAACGGGAGTGGATTGGAGATTTCATGAAAAGCGGTTTCATAGATAGTTTTAGGCATTTCAATAAGGAGCCAGATAATTATACATGGTGGAGTTACCGCGCCAATGCTCGGAACAACAATAAAGGATGGCGTTTGGACTACGCCATGGTGGCAGAACCTCTTAGGGATAGGTTAAAACGATCGGTAATCCTATCCGAGGCAAAACATAGTGACCATTGCCCAATTTTGGTGGAAGTAACTTCTTAAAAAATAAAAGCATCCCAACAAAAAGGGATGCTTTCTTTATCTATTTTTCACTATTTCTAACGGTAAATTGAGAAGTGACCCACGAATTCGCGGTCGTCATTTACGCCGTTTAGTTTAATGATGTACCAGTAGTCACCAGCTGGTAAGCCTTTTTTATTATAATTACCGTCCCATTCTCCGCTGCCAACGAAGCTTTTTATCATTCGCCCGTAACGATCGTAGATAGAAACAAACATGTCTGGAAAAGCCTCGTTGTTTTTAATTATCCATACATCGTTCTTACCATCACCATTAGGAGTAAAGAAATTCGGGATTTCAATATCTATAAATTCCATCGGTACCTGAATTGCGGTTTCACAGCCTTTACCGTCTACTACACTAACCGTGTACATACCGTCACGAACAATATAATAAGATCCAGAAGTTTGTGGCATGGATTCAAAGTAATAGGTGTAATCTTGATCACCACCCTGTGCTTCAACCAAAATTTGGTTAATTGCTCCTTCTTTAAGAATTAAGGTTAACGGGTCCTGACCATCAATAGTAAAGTTCATGACCTCAACACAACCTGTTCCCAAATGCACAATACTTATGGTATGGTCACCTGCGGAAATATCAGAAAACGTTGGGTTTGATTGTGCATTGTTAACGTCCGGGTTATTGGGGTTGGCATCATCTAGGTCATATACAATTTCTGAAGTGTCCAAAGTTTCATCTTCAAATTTTACGGAAGCCTCATAGTAAGGCTGTCTATCTCTACATTCATTAACTAGTTCTATGGATGCGGTAAGGTTAGCTCCAACTTTTACTTCCTCATAAATCAAATCTGCTTTACAATCGTTGGAATCTTTGATGTTGATTTGATAGAAACCACCATCCAGATTATCTAATAATACGGTGCCTCCGGTCAGTAAAACATAAGATTCTGTATTAGTTCCCAAGGAGTAATAATATGGAGCGGTACCTCCAGTAATACCAACTTCTATTAAACCGTTATCATCGCTAGAACAAACTTCGTCTATTATACGAACCACAGATGTTTCTAAAGGAGCTGTAGGACTGTTAACTGTAAATGTTATCGCTTTTTCACAACCGTTTCCATCTTGCACAATTACGCTGTAATCTCCGGCAGCCAGATTTTCAAAAGTGGGATCTGAATATGCTTTTTGTGGTTCTGTGGATATATAGAAATAATAAGGGGCTTCACCACCAGAAAAAGGAATGGTAACAGTACCGGACTCTTCTCCATAACATGCAACAGCGGTTGCGTTAACCGTTGCTGGTACAATTAGTTCTGTTGGTTGATTAATCACTATTTTCCTATCGTTAAAAGCAATACAGTCAATACCGCTTGTAGCACGTACATCGTAAGTTCCTGCTCCAAGGTTTTCAAAGATTCCTGAGTCTTGAAAACTACCAATGAGCACCCCATCTTTTTCTAGTTGGTACTGATATCCACCAAGACCACCGGCAGCGTGAGCTACTAATACAGCATCTTGTTCTCCAAAACAGTTGATCGTTGTATTAGAGTCATCTATGGTTAAGGTAAAAGGTTCAACCACATTAATGCTTCGTATTACAGAAATAGGAGTTTCACACGTATTCTGATTTTTGGCAATGAACTCATAAGTTCCGGGCCCTAAATTGCTATAAATATTACCAGTTTGCCAAGTGCCGGCATCTGGGTGGGTGGTAGGCTGAATCATTTGATATTCAAAAACATCGCCGCTATTACCTGTTGCCGAAACTGTAATCTCACCAGAATTGGGTGTACACGTTGGCTTTTGTGTAATCTCCGCATCAATCCGTATAACAAATGGATCACTTAAAACTATTGGAACATCGGTTGTGTCTTCACAATTTAAATTATCTTGAACGGTTATAGCGTAAGTACCCGCAAAAAGACCGCTAAAAGTATTGTTGCTCTGCGGTAACGTACTTACTCCCGTAGCAGCGTTGGTTAAAATGTACTTATAGTCCGTAGGGCCATTTGTTCGTGATACAACTACAGATATTTCCCCATCTTGACTACCTGGGCAGCTAGGATTAGTTGTGGTAATACCCGCAGCATCGTCTATCACAATTGGATCAATTGGCGGAATGATTATTTCTTTTGCCAAAGTGATACATCCGCCAGAATCCCTTACTCTAACTTGGTAACTGATTCCTAGCAAATTATCTATAACATTGTTCGAATCAAAAGCTTGGTGAACGTTTCCGCTTATGGTTTCTACCAGTTCAAATTCATAGTCGCCCCAACCCCCTGTTGGTTTCAGCGTAACTTGTGCGTCAGCGCCAATACACGTCAAAACTTGAGTAATATTGAAATCTACGTCTAATGGAGTTGAAGGAGATTGAATGGTTATATGTTCAGAATCCTCGGAACAGTTCGTGTCCCTATCGGTAATTTTGATGTAATATGTACCTACGGGAAGACCGGTTATAGGAATTGATGCATTGCTAGAAGAAGTTACTGCAGCTTGCTCAATAGTGTCATCTGATTTAAAGACTTCGTAATTAAACCCGCCTGCACCAAAACCGGATGCTGTAAATGATAAGGCACCATCACTGGATCCGGAACAAGTAATATTGTCTGTGTGCGCAGCAATAACCCCAATGTTGTCAAACGGAGCAATCAGCTGTGTTACCTCAGTAGTACATCCCGTATCATTATCCGTGATGAAAAACGAATAAGAGTTAGGGTTTCCACTTTGAATGGTTACCGTAGTTCCCGATATACTAACTATCGAAGATGCACTTGGTTTTTCAACAATACTAAAATTGGTGAAACTTGCAGGTATGTTTATTTCATAAATACCATCAACCGTACAATTCATTGCTGTGGTGGTTGTTATGGTAGCCGAAATTTTAGAAGCTGCAGGTATCGTCACATCAACGGTAGCCGGACAGTTGTTTTTATCTTTAACGTTAATGGTAATCGTACGTGCCGTTGTTAAGAACGGTATTTCGTAGGTGTCGGAACTGGTATAGCTACTTCCATCAAAGCTATATGAATATGGAGGTATTCCAGAGCCGCCCATATCCACAACTATTGTGGCTAGACCAAGGTTATTGTCCGAAGTACATGTAAAAACTGTTGGAACCGGCGTAGTAGCAAACTGTAGTTCAGTAGGTTCACTAATAGTTGTAGTTAAGGTCTGTATACAATTCTTTGATGAACGAATATTGATTGTGTGCGACCCGGGGGTCAAATCTTCAAACAAATTACTGGTTTGATATGGATTTCCGTCAATACTGTATTCATAAGTAACATCTAGGTTGTCTGCTGTTGGATTTTGTATTATGGAGACTTTACCATCATTATATCCAAAACAACTTACAGATTCTCTAAGACCTATTATAAAATCTGGAGCAACAGGAGTATCTAGTTGAATAGGAGTAGTTGATCTTGGCGCACATCTATTCGCTACCGGTACGGCAGGATCAACATCCGTTACTGTAACCGTATAGGCTACACCAGATGCAAGACGGTCAAAAATACCTGTGACATTAGTTTCATCACCCGGGGCATAAGACCCTGGAATTGGAGAAATCGTAAAATTGTACGTACCGGAACCGCCATATGCAGAAGCTTCTATTTCTCCGTTATCTGGATTGCCTGAGTCACAATCAACTGTTTTGGTGATTTTAACACGGGGTACCATTTGAGGATAAATATGAATAGTTCTGGTATCTGAACATCCGTTTTCATCACGCACTACTAGTGTATGATAACCAGGTCCCAAGGTTTTTGTTGAGGTAGATGTCACTTCTCCGTCCCAAATATAATCTGGACTCGGTTTATTTGGGTTGGTTCCAGCATTGGATAATGTTGCAACTACATTGTAAAGCTCAGTGGTAGATGTACATCTATCCGTTACATCAATAGCGTCTATAACTGGTTCTTCATCTTTTGTAAATGTGATTACGTCCGGAGTGGGTTCTACACATCCACTGCCATCTCTAACATAGGCTCTGTATACATTCTGACCTCCAGTATAACCTGTTGGCACGACATTTGACCAGAAGTTATCAGGTCCAAAATCAGCATCGGTAGGGGTCTGGCTATCCGGTACAAGGGCATATTCGTAAGGGTGCCAGTTCTGTCTTAATTTGTTCCGTATGTTAAAATAGGCTTCATCATCCCAGCCTCCTATTGCTGTTACGGCAACTTGTCCGCCAGTATTACATGTAGGTTGAACTACGTGGTCTTCAGTTAATCTTAATTTGGTCTTGGGCCTATAAATTAAGAAGCGTTCACCGGCAGTACAACCTGAGCTATCTTCTACCTCTACAACATACCACGCTACGCGCATGTTTGGTACGGTTATGGTAAAAGGAGCGCCGGTACTCATTACCGTGGGTGGGTTATAATGAAAGGCGGTGTGTACTGGATTACCCGCATTGTAAATTTTAATGTTCACAGGTCCCGGAGCCGAGTTGGCAATTGTTAGTTCTACTTCTCCGTTTCTAGCGTTATAACAAGTTTCACTTTGAGGAACCGCATCAACGGTAATGAAACCTACAGGTGGTTCAACAATTGGTCTTAATGAGCGCCATCTTACACAACCGGTAGCGTTATCGCGAATCGCCACGGAATAGGCTACCCCAAATAATAGCTTACCATAAAGAGCGCTGTTCGTAAATCTATAATCACGTTCATTAGGATTGCCGGCCGTACCAGCAACTCCATCCCATAATGGATTTTCTGAATCATTGAAAGGTCTCCAACCACTGTTAACATCATCTTCAACACCATCGCCATCATCATCTATAAGTTGATAAGGGTACAACCGGACATCAAAAGGCCCTACTAGGTCTGGCGTACCATCACCATCTGAATCTTGATTTGTTATAGAAAAATCATACGTTGCTCCATTGGCACAAGTCTGCAATGCTACTGGTGAAGTTACCCCCGAAGGAATTGGAGGTGATTCAACGGTATACACTTGAGATTCCCATGAACATCCTTTTTCATCCTCTATTCTAACTACAAAATGGTTAGCCCAATATAGAAGCACATCAAAACCGGTTTTTGGCCCGTATTTGGCAGGCTGGTAAGCATTTAGGTAGTTAGAATTGGTAGCGAGATCAATGTTTTCATAGTTTCTATAAGTCCAAGTACGGGTTTCCTCACCAGCTTCATATTTTGCTTTGTCGTAAACACGAATCAATGAAATGGAAACCGGTCCTGTTGTATTTTGGATATTGGATATTTTCATGTTGCCCCATTGGTTACCACCAGCGGGATCACAGCTAATATCTGTTTTCTCTATTTCGGCTTCAATGGCGGCTTCTGCACCTATTATGGCCTGTTCGTTTTCAATAATACACCCGAGTGCATCTTTTATTGCAAAATAATATGTGGTAGCATCAAGATTCGTAAAAACTGCCTGATCGCCGTAAACAGCAGGGTTTGTTCCGCTAAAAGGAATGTCACTAAATGCATATTCATAAGGAGGTGTTCCTCCTGTGGCCTTCAATTGAACGGATCCCGTACCATCTTTTCCGCAAGTAGTATTGGATACTTCGTGATCAAACCCTAAAGCCGGAGCCGCAGAGATTATAACAGGGTCCGTAGTGAAAGTACAACCTTTGCTATCTATCACATCAAATGTGTATGAACCTTCTGTAGAAGCGCTAAAAGGTATGCTTACTGGAGTAGTGTTTCCGTTCACATAATAAGTGTACGGCGCGTATCCTTCTTGAGGTGTTATGGCTATAATAGCATCTGGTGTGGCACCACAACCATAAGGTTTCGTAATTTCCCCTAAGGCAAATAACTGTCCTGAGATTTTAGTGTCGGTAACTATGGTTTTACATCCGTTGTTGCCAATTATTTCAATTAAATAATCATAAGGGGTTAAGTCGGACAGTGTAAATGTACCTCCTGTTATTGCTACGGGCGTTCCGCTGTTTACAGTGTAAAAATAAGGAGCTTCTCCTCCGGAAACGTCTATTTTCAGGACACCTTGAGTTGTACTTGAATAACAATAATTAGTAGGCGAACCGGCTGAAGTATCTACATCGGCAATAGGACCTCCTTGGTCTATAAGGTCAAATTTGGTAGTGTTTACTAAACACCCGTTTACATCCGTTACATAAATGGTGTGCTGCCCGGTTTGCGATAATCCAGTAATGGTTTTATTGCTCTGAGCCGTAAGAGGATGCATCGTATTGTCAGGTTGTTCTACAGAGTACCTATAATTTCCCCAACCACCTGAAGCCTCGATAGTAACAGATCCTGGAGAGCCGCAATTTATATTGGAAATACTAAAGCTGTCTACTACAAGCGGAGTAGCTGGTCCACTAACGGTTATGGTCTGAAGTTTTTGGCAAGGTCCTGATTCATCATTTGTTTTGAGAGTGTAGGTGTCCGCAGGAAGACCTGTAATCAATAAAGGAGAACTGGACTGATTTAAAAGGCCAAGACCTAAAGGGTTTCCTGAGCTATCTTCTACCACTACACTAAACGAGCCATTAAAATTGTCTACGGACAACTCTATACTACCATCTGCCGTACCAGTTGTGGCGCAACTTACATTGTTTTTTACCAGTGCATTTGCTGTAAACTGTACTGGGTTCGGTACAACATAATTTCTAACTATTTTACATCCATCATCTGCTATGACTTCAAAAGTGTATGTATTTGGAGCAAGGGCTGTAAAAGTATCGCCAGATGCTGTAAAAGTGGTAGGTTGAATAATTTTATAAGTAAAAGGACCATTACCATTTTCAACCGTAACTCGTACATCGGTCGTGCCGGTAGAGCAATCAACACTACTGTGTGAAAAGGTTAAATCAGAAGGATTGGATCCTGCGTTTACAGTTTCATCAACCGTTGTTAAACAACCGTTTGAATCTCTTACGGTAATGGTATAACCACCAGCTCCTAATCCACTCAAATTGGGATCGGTTTGAAAATTCTCGCCATCTAAACTGTATTCAAATGGGGCTGTGCCACCTGCCGTTACACTTGCTTGAATAGTTGCTGAACCATTTGAGCAATCAATTTGTTGAGTAACAGATGCGCTTGCGGTAAATGAGGTACTTGCTTTAACTTCAGAACTGATAGTGGGAAGTTCACAAGAGCCTCCGGCTTTTTGTTTTTTTATGATGATCGAATAGGTATTAGCAGTTAAATTGCTAAAAACATTTGAGGTTTGAAAGCTACTGCCGCCATCAATGCTGTATGTAATAGAATAGCCTTGGGTATCCGTTACATCTACTGAGATGCTCCCGTCATCAGTACCATTACATGTAATGTCTTGTGGGTTTATTGAGTAAACAATCTCGGGTTCCGTTACAACGTTAACAGAATTTGAGTTTACTTCACAGCCATTGACGTCCTTTACCGTAATAACATAAGCTCCAGCTGCAGTGACAGGAATTTTTGTTTGATTTCCTAAAGTAAAAGGAGTAAATGTTACATTGCCGTTTACGCTGTATTCGTAAGGTGCAGTACCTCCGGTTTGGGTTACCGTAATGATGCCATCAGTACAGTCTATATTTTTTGTGACAATAGCTTCAGGTTTCACGTCCGCAAAAACCGGAATTTCTTGTTGAGCTATCCATGAACAAGCGGAAACACTGGCCAGGGTTACGTTAATATCGTAAATACCAGAGTCTAAATCGGGAAAAGTGTAAGAACTGCTGGTTATGGCTCCAGAAGAATTAATTAAATTACCACCTTGGCTAATTTCGTATACATAGGTTGAGGAAGCGTTAGAAATATCAACTTTAATAGCTCCTTTTGAAGTATTGCACGAAATAGGAATTATAGTGGCACTGGCATCAATAGCGTTATTGTTAACCATCACGTCTTCCAAAGTGAACAAACAGCCCTCAGTATCATTTTTTCTTCGAATTTGAATATCATAGGCACTTACGCTATTTATTGTAAATACATTTGAATCCTGCCATGTGGCACCATGATTAATAGTGAACTCGTAGGTGGAAGGAACGTTATTAACGGAAATTGAACCAGGTGTGCCACAATCTATATTCGTTACTACCGGACTTGGGTTTAATTCATTGGAATACACATTAAAATAAAAGCGTTCGGTACTATTGTCAGTATACCTTACCAAAATTTTGTATTCCCCACCGTCCGTCACAGTGTATTGAGTATTTGTACTGACCTCGTCCCACAAGCTGTTTAAAGCGGTATTGGCACAGGTAGATGATCCATTAGTAGGGCTGCCCGGCTGAAGCTTAGACCATGTTATGGTCTGCAAATCTGGAATGCTTGTGACAATTAAACGTTCATCATTTACACCACACAAATAAATCTCGTGTAATTCGCTACCGTCGTTCGCACAATTCACAACTCCATCAGAACTACCCGTTAAAGGGTGGGTTCCATAAAGCAAAGCCGACTTCGATATATTTGTTTTTTCTTTTGCAAGCGCAGTAGGGGAAGGGGATGCATAAGCCAAAAGAGATGACACTGTTAGTGTCAAAAAAAGGAATAAGAGGTTCTTCAGAGAACACAAAGAATACTTATAAGTGGTCGTCATAAGTAGGTTTTTGGTTAAATAGTTGGTTTTGCTTCTCAGAATATTTAGTTGATATTTAAGAAACACGGTCTAGAAATAACGTATTTATACAGGCTCTAGTATCAAATAGTTAAAATTTCTGATGGTATGTAACTCTGTGTTTTATTATTTGGGAAAATTGATATGGTCTAATCTGGTTGTTCTATTTCTGTAGTTAGCCCAAAATAGGTATTTGAGCGAATTTTTGGCAACAATCGATAAGGGGTTTCCTGTAACACAGCAAATTGCTTAAATTTGGGCTTTTTGCAAATTATACCCCCCAAGAATACATGAAAAATACAAACCTACCCTACACTGACATTGAAGTCAGCAAAATTTGCCTTGGTACCATGACCTGGGGCAAACAAAATACGGAAGAAGAAGGGCATGAACAGATGGATTTTGCCTTAGATAATGGTGTAAATTTTTTTGACACAGCAGAACTATACCCTGTTCCTGCGCATCCTGACCGTCATTCGGCAACCGAAAAAATAATTGGAACTTGGTTCAAGAAAAATGGGAATCGCGATAAAGTTATACTAGGTACCAAAATAGCAGGTAAGGCCGAGTTTACAAAATTCATACGAACCAATGGATTTTCTCCAGATGCTATACGTAGTGCTGTTGAAGGCAGTTTGGAGCGTTTGCAAACTGATTATATTGATTTATACCAGTTGCATTGGCCAGAAAGGAATACCAACTATTTTGGGAAAAGAGGTTACAAGCATGATATTTCCGATCATTGGAAAGATAATATCCATCAGGTTTTGGAAACCATGCGTGATCTCATTCGTGAAGGAAAGATCAGACATGTGGGCATATCTAACGAAACCCCGTGGGGAACCATGCGTTTTTTGACCGAAAGTAAGGTTCACGCTGGTTTGCCAAGGGCAATAACGATTCAAAATCCATATAGTCTTTTAAATCGTCAGTTTGAGGTGGGCCTTTCTGAAATTTCTTTGCGAGAAAAAATAGGTCTTTTAGCATACTCTCCAATGGGTTTCGGAACCCTGTCCGGAAAATATTTAGGAGGTATGAAACCTGCTACCAGTAGAATTACATTGTTTCCTAATTATAACAGGTATAGTAATGATCCAGCTATAAAAGCAACAGAAATGTACCATGAGCTTGCTCAGAAACACGGGCTGTCTATGGCGCAAATGGCTTTAGCTTTTGTAAATACAAGACCTTTTTTAACCAGTACCATCGTTGGGGCGACCTCCATAAAGCAGTTAAAGGAAAATATAGAAAGTATAGACCTAAAGTTAAATGATGAAGTGCTAGAAGGTATTGAGGCAATACATAATTCTATTCCTAACCCTGCACCGTAAATAAATAGTATGTTTTTTTTAAAAGTAGGTTTTGGGCAATTAATTGTAATAGTGGCGGTAATCCTGATAATCATGGTTACTGCCCGTATTATGCGGGATAAAAGGTAAAGTTCCTGATTAGTAATTAGTCTAGTCAAAAAGAGCATTGACCATATCTTCTATTTTGGAGACTAAATGCACTTCTATTTTGGTGTTCTTTAAAGTGATTTTGTTATTCTTGGAAACGTAAATAGCGGTGAAACCAAGTTTTTCAGCTTCAGATATTCTCTGGTCTACACGCTGTACGGGTCGAATTTCCCCTGCAAGACCAACTTCCGCAGCAAAACACACCCCTTTTTTAATAGGAATGTCTTCATTACTAGATAATATGGCGGCAACAACGGCCAGGTCAATAGCAGGATCATCAACAGAAATACCTCCGGTAATATTTAAAAAGACATCCTTTGCGCCCAATTTAAAACCGGCACGTTTTTCGAGCACTGCCAAAAGCATATTAAGGCGCTTGGCATTATAACCCGTGGTGGAGCGCTGTGGGGTCCCATAAACCGCCGTACTTACTAAAGCTTGGATTTCTATCATTAGAGGGCGCATGCCTTCTACGGTAGATGCTATGGCAGTTCCGCTGAGTCCTTCATCATTTTTAGAAACCAGTATTTCAGAAGGATTGTTTACTTGTCGTAGTCCACCTCCAAGCATTTCATAAATACCCAATTCTGCCGTGGACCCAAACCTATTCTTTAAGGCCCTTAGGATTCTATATACGTAATTCCTGTCGCCTTCGAACTGCAGAACAGTATCAACCATGTGTTCCAAAATCTTAGGTCCCGCAATGGAGCCATCTTTTGTAATATGGCCTATTAGAATAACCGGGGTGTTCGTTTCTTTTGCAAATTTGATGAGTTCTGCGGTACACTCACGAACTTGGGAAATACTTCCTGCAGCAGATTCAATATAATCCGAATGCAGGGTTTGTATGGAATCTATAACCACAATATCAGGTTCGGTAGATTCTATTTGCTTAAAAATATTTTGTGTTTTGGTTTCGGTAAGGATAAAGCAAGTTTCGCTGTTGGGATGAATTCTATCTGCCCTCATTTTAATCTGCTTCTGACTTTCTTCACCAGAAACATAAAGTGTTTTATAAGGTAGTTTTAAAGCGATTTGTAGGAGGAGCGTACTTTTTCCCACGCCAGGTTCTCCGCCTAGTAAAACCAATGCTCCGGGTACAAGACCACCACCTAGAACGCGGTTAAATTCCAAATCAAAAGTATTTAGTCTAAGCTCCTTTTCTGTGCTAATTTCATTTACACGCAAAGGTTTTGCTATTTTCTTAGAAGCAGTAGTGCTTGGCTTCCAGCTTGTTTTTTCTTCTTTTTGAATGACTTCTTCAACTACGGTGTTCCATTCTTTACATGCGGAACATTGTCCTACCCATTTGGCATATTGGGTGCCACAGTTCTGGCAGAAAAAAGCGGTTTTTGTCTTGGCCATATCTCAATTTGAAGATTGGCCTTAAAGGTAAAACTTTGTTTGATAATTTATGGTGTGTACTTTGCGATTTAGTATCCAAAGTCAGCTTTCAGTGCGTCAATCTTTTCCAGCGCCATCTCTTTGGTCAAGAAATCGATCTCATCCATTGCAAATGCTTTTTCAAAAGTTTTGAATGCTTTTTTCGGCTCACCTATTTGCTCGTAATATTCACCTTCAAAATAGAAACCCATCATGGTATCGGGGAATTCTTTTTTACAAAGTTCAGCAAGGGGTTTTAAAGATTCTACATCTTCCTTTTTCCGGCATGCGGCATAAATTGCCATAATATCATTCAGGTCAACTGTTTTTTGAACTCGGAACAGGTCTTCTATACTTTGGTATTTACTTTCCAAATATTGAAAAACAGGCTCTTCGGAAGTTAAAATTTGCTGTTTGTATTCTTTTGGACTAATTGGTTTGAACATACCAAAAATGTTATCAAAAGCTTTTCCTAGTCCGTAAGTAGCTATGGAAATATGGTCAGCACCATCATATTGCTGAAAATTGTAATGAAGCGATTCTTTGTCAATTGCCTTAATGGCTTTATCCATCTGAAGCACACGTGGAGTATTCTTGTTTTTTTCGGCCTCTACTATCAATTCATAGAAAATCTGTTTGTCAAATGCCGCCAAACGTGCAGGGACTCTGGTTTCCATTTCTGGAGCTAAATCAGGTGAAATATTTACATAGGCATTAAACAATGAGTTTTCCTTAAATAACCAATAGTTGGTAAAATTGGCGGTTATATCATAACCTACTATCATCTTAAAAGGCGCTGTACTATAATTAAGATCTAAATAAGGTATAATTTCCATACCTAGGAACTCAAAGAATTTTTTGGCTTTTTCGGAAGGAAGTCCTGAGTCTGGGTCATAAGCGCAGTCGTCAAAACGTATGCTTTTTTTGCTTTGTTCCACGCCAACAATTATACTAGCGGGCATACCATGAAACTGGTTATAAAATTTAGCGTTGGCCACAACTTGATCAAAAAGATATTCTCCGTCTAGAACAACAATTAAGGGGTACTTTTTTTCTTTATCGTAATCTTCAGGGAAGTAATATTTAACATCTCTTCGTTCTTGAAGTTTGAAAGATTCAAAAATCTCTTGTGTAACTTGTGCGTTAAGGCTAGCGCATAGCAGACATGCAAAAAAGGTGAGTTTGCGTAACATGGTTCAGTTTTAGGATCCAACGAAACCTTAACGGCTTCTGTTGAATAACGGTAATACCAGAAAAGATATTGCCCCAAAAACAACGATCATTAGAGTTTGTGCTATCCACATAATCCATCCAAAGGCATCACCGGATACCGCACTTATGCCAAAAATGGTCAATGCACTGCTTACGGCAATAGGGTATAGGCCAATACCTCCGTTGGTAGCTGTCATAGCAAAAGACCCTGCTACAAAGGCAACCATGAGCTCACTTAGAGATAATCCTATGGTTTCCGGTACTGTAAATTTAATGACCCAGAGCATACCAATATAACAACCCCAGATAAAAAGAGTATGCAATACAAATGCCCATTTCTTTTTCATTTTAAAGATGCTGAAAACACCTTCCAAAAGGCCTTTAATAAACCCTTTTATCTTGATGGCTATTTTGTGTGTTGATTTTTTAATGAACATAAAGAAAAGAACCAATCCTACGAGTCCTGCTCCCATTAATAATAAGAGTCCTTTTAAGTTAAATCCTTTATTTTGGAGAAAACCCAAAATACTATCGGTCTGTAAAATTAAGGTGAGACCAATTAGAAGTAAAAGCATGATCACGTCAATGACGCGTTCTGTTACAATAGTGCCAAAACCCTTTTCAAAAGGTACATTTTCATAGGTTGTAAGAGCGGTGGCCCTAAGAATTTCTCCTGTTCTAGGAATACCCAAATTTGCAAAATAGGCCATTAAAATTATAAATACATTATTGATAATTTTAGGTTTATAGCCTAAGGGTTCTAGCAGGTAATTCCATCGTATGGCTCGGGAAAGATGCCCGAGAATACCAAGTAATATTGAAATGCTCACCCAAAAAAGGTCTGCTTCTTTGATGTAGAAGATGATTTGAGATCGGTCTTCCGGAGAAGTTTTATAATAAGAGTACCAAACTAAAAAAACTCCCAAGGCTATTGGGAGTGCAGTTTTTAGAATTTTTTTTATTTTTTCGTTCAAGGCTACTTCAGCAAGTTAGTGTCTTCGTTAGGAAATACCAATGCGGGATTAAACGTCTTAGCTTCTTCAATATCCATTCTACCATAGGTGATAAGGATAAGAATATCTCCGGTGGCAACCTTTCTGGCCGCAGCACCGTTTAAAGTAATCTCTCCGCTGTTTCTTGGTCCTGGTATAGCGTAAGTTTCAAGACGCTCGCCATTGTTGTTATTTACAATCTGTACTTTTTCACCTCTTATAATGTTGGCTGCATCCATCAAATCTTCGTCAATAGTTATGCTGCCAATGTAATTTAAATCGGCTCCGGTAACTTTTACACGGTGTATTTTAGATTTTACAACTTCTATTTGCATGGGATAAAGATAATTAATTAGAGAGCAATATTGTCTATTAGTCTAACTCCGCCAGCATAAACGGCAATAAACGCTCTATATTTTAGGTTTTCGTTTTTTCTTGTAACTGGGCTAAGTGTTTCTACATCGGTTATTTCAATGTATTCCAACTCTAAATCTACATGTTCTTTAAACTGATTTTTAACCCAATTCAGTACATAATTAGCACTTTCCGTGCCAAATTTTTCCTTGGCAGCTAGTAGTGTACTATAAATGAACGAAGCTTTTTGTCGTAATTCTTTAGATAACCTTTCGTTTCGTGAACTCATGGCCAAGCCGCTGGTCTCCCTAACAATTGGGCAGCCTATTATTTCAACTGGTATATGCTGTTGTTCAACAAGTTTCCTTATAATTTGCAGTTGTTGAAAATCTTTTTCCCCAAAATAGGCGCGATTGGGCTTAACGAGTGTTAGCAGTGCCTCAACAATTGTACCTACGCCATTAAAATGGTCGTCTCTATATGCACCTTCCATAACGGTATCCAAACCTTCAAAATCATATTTTTTAGCCTCGATTTTATGGTCATATACTTCATCTGCAGAAGGGGAAAATACAACAATACCTTCTGAAACATTGGAAAGCAAGTCCAAGTCCGCATCCAAAGTATTCGGATATTTTGCTAAATCTTCCTTATTATCAAATTGTGTAGGGTTCACAAAGATGCTTACCACAACGGTATTATTTTCACTCACTGCCTTCTCTACTAGAGAGGCGTGTCCTGTGTGAAGTGCCCCCATAGTGGGGACCAGTCCTAAATTTTCATTTTTAGACAGCGAAGAAATGTAATTTGAGAGTTCTTTTTTGGTTCTGAATACCAACATAGGTTTGGTTTAAAAGCGAGCAAACTTACTATAATTACTGCTAATCTGTAGAATTTTTGTAATTTTGCACGCACGTTGCACCAAATAAATAAAAAAACATTGCATATATGAATGGTAAAAAGATATTGTTCGTATCATCGGAGTTAGTACCTTATCTTCCGCAGAACGAAGTTTCCCTAATGTCTTATGAAACTCCTAGAATGGTCAACAGCAATGGCGGCCAAATACGGATTTTTATGCCGCGATATGGCAATATCAACGAGCGTAGACATCAACTTCATGAAGTTATACGTTTGTCGGGCATGAATTTAGTGATTAATGATATGGATATGCCTTTGATTATTAAAGTGGCATCCATTCCTCGCGAGCGTATTCAGGTCTATTTCATAGACAACGATGAATATTTTAAGCGTAAGGCTACGTTTACAGATGCGGAAGGAGCTTTGTTTCCTGATAATGATCAGAGAGCTATCTTTTTTGCTAAAGGTGTAGTTGAAACGGTTAAAAAATTAAACTGGTCTCCGGATATTATTCACGTTCATGGATGGTTAGCCTCTTTGTTACCTTTATATCTCAAAAAATATTATGCAGATGAACCTTTGTTCGATGCTAGTAAAATTGTTACTTCAGTTTATAGTAAGTCCTTTGAGGGCGAGCTAGATTCTGATATGATCAAGAAGGTTGCTTACGATGGTATTCCAGAAGATAGTATACAAGCGCTTAAAACTCCTACCTATAATAATTTGTTAAAGGTTGCTGTAGATAATTCAGATGCCGTTATTTTAGCGGCGGAAGAAATTCCGGAAGATTTACAGAGTCATATTTCCAACCTTGAAAAACCTGTGTTGCCATTTGTTTCCTTGCAAGAATTTGAGGAGGCCTATGCCAATTTTTATAACACTGAAGTTTTAAAATAGCCCGAATGATTTTTTTGAACAGATTGAAGCTCCCTGCTCTTGCAGTACTAATATTTGCTACCATCTTTACATCTTGTGAAGAAGATTTAACAACCGTAGGCTCAGGTGTAGTAGGCGGAGAGCCGTTCAAGAATGATAAGGCTGTGTTTGATGTTTTTGCTTACAATAAGAAGATAAAAGCAGTTGCAACAAATAAATTACCTATTTATCAGCTAGGGGTTTATGAAGACCCTCTTTACGGAAGAACAGAGGCGAAAGTAACAACTCAAGTTTTATTGCCTAGTGATAATCCTACTTTTGGATCATATTCTCAAGAGCAAGAGGAGACAGAGAATGCTGATGTAGCTGCCCAAATTCCTGAAAACGAAACCGTAGAATCTGTTTATCTTTACATACCATTTTTGACAAATCCAACTGGAGATGCAGATGGGGATGGACTTATTGATGAGTTGGATGATAAACCATTGGATCCGAACAGTGATACTGATGGAGGGGGTCTTACAGATGCTCAGGAAAACACAAGAGGCTCAAATCCGCTTGATGAAACTGATGACTCAGATGATGCTGGGTTTGTGGCTAACCAATTTGCTAAAACTTTTGATTTAGACAGTATTTATACCAATAGTAGACTATATGACAAGGCAACTGATGAAAATCTGACCTTTAATTTAAAAGTTCAAAGGTCTACATTCTTTATGCGTGATTTGGACCCTAATGCTAACTTTCAGGAGGCACAGGAGTATTATTCTAATCAAGATCTAGCCTCCAATTTTTTTGGCGAGACTATTTATGATAGCGCTACGGGAAATCCTTTGTCCATAAGTTCAGATCAGATAGCTGTGGCTAAGCAAGATGATGAAACTACAGAGGATGTTAATGAATCTACACAATTCAATTACTTGTCTCCTGGCATTCGTGTTGAGTTGGATAAAGCTTTCTTTCAAGAAAATATTATAGATAAAGAGGGCTCAACAGAACTCTCTAGTCAAACCAATTTTAAAGAATTTCTAAGAGGTTTGCATTTTACACTTTCAGAGGGAAGCCAGGATTTAATGTTTCTATTTAATCTCAAGGCAGCTAATATAACGGTTACTTATAAATATGATAGTGCAGATACGGACGGTGTGGTTTCTCCTCAGAGTAAGCAAAAAGATTTGGTACTTAATTTTTTAAGTGACTCTTTTAGTTCAACTACCGGGCAACTTACCAGTACTGATGGCAACGCAGCGAACACTTTTATCAATGAATCGTATCCTGTGGAAATAATGGACAATTTAGATACTGAAGAAAATGCATCTAAAATCTATTTGAAAGGTGGAGCAGGTTCTTTTGCTGAAATAAAATTATTTGATGAGATAAACAGTAGCACGGTTATCAAAGAAATCAAGGCTAATAACTGGATTATAAATAATGCAAATCTTGTGTTTTACATAGCTGATGATAATTTAGGAGCAGAGCCACAAAAATTATATTTATATAATACGGAGACTAATACAAGTTTACCATTGTCTGCCACAGACGCTACCGGGCAACTGGCGGAGTATGATGGAGCTTTGACAACTTCTACTGCAGGAAAAGGAATTAAATATTCTGTAGACGTTACTACGTATATCAATGGACTCGTTTTGGATGATGGCGAAAATGTGACCTTAGGGCTTACAACTACCCCTAACTTGTTTTTAGCAACTAACTCAAGTGCCATGTTAGAAAACGGTGATGAGCAACTATTGCCTGTTGCAAATACATTGTCCCCACTAGGCACTGTTCTGTATGGCAGTGCAGTAGATGCAGCGAATGCCGATAAAAAATTACAACTTGAAATTTTCTACACCGAAACCAACTAATTTTTATACAAAACAACTACCCTAATTTTCTTTGCGTGAAGTTATACTTGTAGATGGTGAGATTTGCCTTACTATACCAATTAACGATATTTTTCGTTTTATAAGCGTGTCTTAAGGGTATTTGGCTAGCTTCCAGTACATTTGCGACAAAGTGATTATTTTCCCCAATTTTTAAATTAACGTATACAGTATGTGTGGAATAGTAGGTTATATAGGTCATAGAGAGGCCTATCCGATTATCGTAAAAGGATTACAACGTCTTGAATATAGAGGATATGACAGTGCAGGTGTTGCTGTTTACGATGGAAAAGATATAAACTTGGCTAAAACCAAGGGTAAGGTAGAGGATTTAAAGAAAAAGGCAGAAAGTACCATTTCAATAGAAGGGAAATTAGGTATTGGTCACACACGTTGGGCTACTCATGGTGTGCCAAATGATGTTAACTCTCATCCCCATTATTCTAATTCAGGTGATTTGGTAATTATCCATAACGGAATTATCGAAAATTACGAATCTATAAAGAAGGAATTAGTCAAGAGGGGCTACACTTTTGAGTCTGATACAGATACAGAGGTTTTAATCAACCTTATTGAAGAGGTTCAGAAAACTGAGGATGTAAAACTAGGTAAGGCAGTCCAAATAGCTTTAAATGAAGTAGTAGGCGCATATGCTATTGCTGTTTTTGATAAAAAGAAACCAGATGAGATAGTGGTTGCCAAATTAGGTAGCCCATTAGCGATCGGAGTTGGTGAAAATGAGTTTTTTATAGCTTCAGATGCTTCTCCGTTTATCGAATTTACCAATAATGCAGTGTATCTTCAGGATGAAGAAATGGCTATTGTTAGGTTAGGTAAGGAAATCAAGCTACGTAAAATTAAGAATGATGCTGTAGCATACCCAAATATTCTGGAACTGAAAATGAATATCGAGGAGATTGAAAAGGGTGGTTACGATCATTTTATGCTTAAAGAGATTTATGAGCAACCAAGAGCAATTTTAGATACCTATAGAGGAAGATTGCGTGCTGCTCAAGGCCTTATAAAAATGGCCGGTATTGATGAGAATTTGGAAAAATTCATGAATGCCAACCGTATAATTATTGTGGCTTGCGGTACTTCATGGCATGCAGGATTAGTTGCGGAATATATATTTGAAGACCTGGCACGAATACCCGTAGAAGTAGAATATGCTTCTGAATTTAGATATAGAAATCCTGTAATTACAGATAAAGATGTGCTTATTGCTATTTCGCAATCTGGTGAAACAGCAGATACCTTGGCGGCTATTAAGTTGGCAAAAGAAAAAGGAGCGTATGTGTTTGGTGTGTGTAATGTAGTAGGTTCTTCCATTGCGCGAGAAACGGATTCTGGCGCTTATACACATGCTGGTCCCGAAATTGGAGTAGCTTCAACCAAAGCTTTTACAACTCAAATAACGGTTCTTACCTTAATAGCACTAAAGTTAGCGAAAGAAAAAGGTGTTTTCTCTCAGTCTAGATTTCACGAATTTTTAACTGAGTTGGAAACTATCCCTTCCAAAGTAGAGAAGGTTCTAGAGAGCAATGCACTAATTGAAATCATAGCTGATGTTTATAAGGATTCTACCAACTGCCTATATTTAGGTAGGGGCTATAATTTTCCTGTAGCTTTAGAAGGAGCTTTAAAACTTAAAGAGATCAGTTATATTCATGCCGAAGGTTACCCTGCGGCAGAAATGAAGCACGGACCTATTGCGTTAATAGATGAGCAGATGCCAGTTTTTGTTATTGCCACTAAGAAAGGGCATTACGAAAAGGTGGTTAGTAACATTCAGGAAATCAAATCAAGAAAAGGAAAGATAATCGCTATAGTAACCGAAGGCGATACGCAGGTAAAAGAACTTGCGGATCATGTAGTAGAGGTTCCAGAGACCTTAGAGAGTCTCACACCGTTATTGACTACTATCCCACTGCAGTTGTTGTCATACCATATTGCAGTAATGCGTGGTTGTAATGTGGATCAACCTAGGAACTTGGCAAAATCAGTTACTGTGGAATAACAGCTGCAAAATATGAATTGCTTTTACAGGCCCCGACGCAAGTCGGGGCTTGTTCGTTTTAGTGAATATGTAATTTGAAGGGGTCTTTTTTACGAAAAAAGTATTATGCATGCATAATTTTTTTCATTTTATGATTATTGGTCAAAAAAAAAATGTAACTTCGGATCACTAACATTTTTAACTTAAACTTAACATGAGAGCAATACTGTTTTTAGCCTTGCTGTTAGCGACTAGCTTCGGGTTTTCGCAAACAACGGTAAACGGAAAAGTGGTAGATCAGAACAGTCAGCCCGTACCAGGCGCCAATATCGTAATCGAAGGAAAAGCGATTGGCACAACTACGGATTTTGACGGTAATTTTAGTTTAGAAACTTCTGAGACCCCCCCTTTTCAGTTAAGAATTACCAGTATCGGATATTCCGATACAACAGAGGAAGTTACCTCAAACAATCAAACTTTGACCATTGTAATAGATGAGTCTCAAACATTCTTAGATGAAGTCGTCATATCGGCTTCTAGAACGCCTGAGCGTATTTTTGAATCACCGGTTACCGTAGAGAGAATTGGCCTTTCTGAAGTGAAGAATACAACCGCTGCCGATTTTTATGGTGGATTGGAAAATTTGAAAGGAGTTGATGTAAATACAAATAGTTTAACTTTTAAATCCGTCAACACAAGAGGTTTTGCTTCTTTTGCAAATACACGTTTTATGCAACTTGTAGATGGTATGGATAACTCTACACCCGCTTTGAACTTCCCTATTGGTAACTTGGTGGGTATGGTTGAAACAGATGTACTAAGTGTAGAATTGTTGCCAGGTGCTTCTTCCGCTTTATATGGAGCAAATGCCTTTAACGGTATTTTGTTCATGCGTAGCAAGAATCCGTTCGATTATGAGGGTATAAGTGTATCTATTAAAAGAGGAATAACTTCTCAAGAAGCTGCTGGAGATAATTCTTATACTGATTTTGGTATCCGGGCGGCATATAAATTCAGTAATAAATTTGCAGGTAAAGTTAATTTCGGATATTTAAAAGGAACTGACTGGGCTGCAAATAACCAAGATGATAAGATTACACCGGGAGGAACAAGGGATAATTTAAACTATGATGGCGTTAATGTCTATGGGGATGAGGTTTCTACAAATATTAAAGAAGTTGCACTTACTTTAGAAGGCTTAGGTGTGTTGCCTTCAGGAGCAAATGCATTAGTTCCTTCTGAAGTAGTTAGCAGAACTGGTTATAGTGAAGGTGATCTTACAAATTATAATGCAGAAAGCATAAAAGCCGACTGGGGTTTATATTATAGACCTATTGAAGGTAAAAGTTTAGAGCTTTCCTACGTAGGTAAGGTGGGTACGGGTAATACTATTTATCAAGGTACGAATAGATATAATATAAAAGGCTTCTTCCAAGAGCAGCATAAGCTTGAAATCAGAAACGATAACTTTTTTGTGAGAGGCTATGTGGTAGGGGATAAATCAGGGGACTCTTATGATATGGTATTTACAGGTATCAATATTAACAGAGCATGGAAAGATGATAATACTTGGTTTGGTGAGTATGCCGGAACATATGTGCAGGCTACTTTAGGAGGAGCTACAGATGAGCAAGCACATGCTGCCGCTAGAGCTCAAGCAGAATCAGGACGATATCTACCAGGCTCACCAGAATTTCAAGCAGCTTTTAATAGAAGTGTTGCTGATCCAGATTTATCTACGGGGTCTAAATTTCAAGATGCCTCAAAATACTACCATGCAGATGGTAACTATAACTTTAGTCATTTAATTGATTGGGCGGAAATTCAAGTTGGTGGTTCTTTTAGAGAATACGACTTAAATTCTTCAGGGACCATTTACACAGATTTTGACGGTCCTATTGGATATTCTGAGTTTGGTATCTATTCTCAAGTTCAAAAAACACTTCCTTTTGAAGGGGATAAGAGCTTAAAACTAACAGGTTCTATCAGATATGACAAATCAGAGCTTTTCGATGGTTTTTTCTCTCCTAGGTTATCCGCGGGTTATACGTTAAATAGAAATCATAACATTAGAGCTTCTGCACAAACAGGATTTAGAAATCCTACTACTCAAGATTTATTTATTGGCTTAAATGCTGGTAGGGCCATATTAGTCGGTTCTGCAGAAAGTAATTTAGATCGTTATTCAAGAGAATATCAAGTAAGTGCTAGTGGCCAAGGTTTGGGACAGCCTTCTGAAATTACGCAAACTGGTGCTGCAGCTTATTCCAATTCTTATTCCGCGGCATCTGTAACCCAATTAGGACAGACAGGAAACCCTGCTGACCTTGAAGTTGCCAATCCAGATTTAGTAAAGCCGGAAAAAGTGACATCCTTTGAAATTGGCTATAGAGGTAAGATAGATAAGCTTGTTATAGATTTCAGTACGTACTATAACAGTTATGAAGACTTTATTTCTCAAGAAGTTGTAGTTTCTCCTTTTTATGGTGAAGCAGGGGATGGCGCTCTTTCAGTTGCGTCAATAGCTAATGGAGATTTTCAGGCATATAGCACATATACCAATACGGAAGCCAACGTTAATTCGTACGGGGCTTCTTTAGGGCTTAACATGAAAGTGTTTGGGAATTTCAATTTAGGAGGTAGTTATACCTTTACTAAACTAGATTTTGACCGCGATGCTAATCCAGATGTTATGCTGAATTTTAATACTCCGGAGCATAAGTTCAAAGCATCTTTTGGAAATGAGCAGTTATTTGAAAATTTCGGATTTAATGTGTCATACAGATTTAGTGATGATTATTTCTGGGAAGCTACTTTTGGTAACGGTGTTATTCCAGAGTTTCATGTAGTTGATGCACAAATCAATTATAATGTTCCAAGTATCAAATCTTCTTTTAAACTAGGAGGTACAAACCTTACAGGTAAAGAGTACTACACAGCATTTGGTACAGGAAATATTGGGTCTATGTACTACTTATCTTGGACAATCAATAATTAATTTTTTAATCCAAAGTTCAAAATGAAAAACTTAAAATACATATACATCACTTTAGGTATCTTGGCTTTTACGGCTTGTAATGACCCTGAAGATGTTGACCTTGAGCCAGAGGTAATGGCAGAGGCACTTGTTGAATTAGATGCGGGCTCTGCAGATTTTTCAACTTATGTTTCTCTAGGAAATTCGTTAACTGCAGGTTTTACGGATAATGCACTTTTTCAGGCAGGTCAAGCTAATTCCTTTCCTAATCTTCTTTCAAGTAAATTTGCATTGGCCGGAGGCGGTGCTTTTTCCCAACCTTTGATGAATGATAATATCGGAGGCTTGTTGGCGGGCGGAACACAGATAGAGGGCCTTAATCCAAGGTTGGTTTTTGGCGGTGCCGGACCAGTTGATTTGGAAGAGGTTGTTGGGCCTATTGTTCCAACAACGGATATTGCGTTGAACAACCCTACGGGCCCGTTTAACAATATGGGTGTTCCGGGTGCAAAGAGTTTTCATTTGCTTGCTCCTGGTTATGGTAATATTGCAAATTTAGCAGCCGGACTGGCCAACCCTTATTTTGTTAGAATGACCGGATCTACTCCTGATGCACGCGTATTGGAGTTGGCAATGGCGCAGTCGCCAACTTTTTTTAGTCTGTGGATCGGTAACAATGATGTATTGGGTTATGCCCTTTCAGGTGGTGATGGCACAAATCCTATTTCGGACCAGCCCACTTTTGATCTAGCCATTAATACCCTTGTGACCACTTTAACATCTGGTGGCGCAAAAGGTGTAATGGCAAACATTCCTTATGTAACATCTATTCCGCATTTTACAACTGTTCCACATGACCCAATTGACCCTGCGGAAAATGGTTTTGCAGATCAGGTTCCAACTTTAAATACAGTTTATGGGGCTTTGAATCAAGTTTACAATGCCATGGGCGAAACAGCACGTGTAGTAGTGTTCTCTGACTCTTTGAATAATTCGGTAGTAATTAAGGACGAAGCTTTAGCTGACATCTCAGCTCAGATTACAGGTGCTTTTAATGCTAACCCGGCTTTCCCTGCGTTTGTAACGCAATTAGGTTTGCCCGAGGCAGCTGCACCTTTGGTGGCTAGTCTTTTGGGGACGGCCTACGGTCAGTCAAGACCAGCAACTGAAAACGATTTGTTGGTTTTGCCGAGTAGTAGTATTATAGGTAAAGTTAATGAGGAGTCTTTTGCGTCATTATCGGCAGCAAATCTTCCACCTGCAGTTGCCGGACAATTTTCTGTTGAGGGTATTACTTTGCCGTTAGCGGACAAATGGGTGTTAACGCCAGAGGAACAAGATGAAATTAAAATAGCTACAGATGCTTTTAACGCTACCATTTCTTCTGCTGCATCCGGAGCAAGTTTAGCTTTTGTAGATGCAAATCAATTGTTGCAAGATTTAGCTCAGGGAGGCGTCACCGATGGAGATTTTACCTTAACCGCTAATCTAGTTACAGGTGGAGGCTTTTCTTTAGATGGTGTACACTTAACGGCAAGAGGTTATGCTTTGATGGCAAATGAATTCATGAAGGCGATCGACGCGGCCTATCAATCCAATTTTGAAGCATCAGGCTCATTGTTCAACATCGGAAACTATCCGACGAACTACTCGCCTACATTGCAATAGAAATAGATTTTTCCTATGTTTTATAAGGCATCATTTAATGGTGCCTTTTTTTGTGCTGAAAAAAGAATAAAAAGTAGTTTACAATTCGAGTTGAAAAACATACCTTTGCAGCCTGAAAAACATAGGTGTATTAAGGTGTTTTTCAATACAGTAAGTAATTTGAATTCATAAACTAATAAAGTAATGTCAAAAGTTACAGGTAAAGTTTCCCAGATTATTGGGCCGGTAGTCGATGTGGAATTCCAATCAGGAGATGCCCTTCCAAAAATTTACGATTCTCTTGAAATCGCTGGTAAAGATGGTTCTAAACTAGTTTTAGAAGTACAATCTCACGTTGGTGAAAATACAGTGAGAACAATTTCCATGGATTCTACTGATGGTCTAAGTAGAGGAACGGATGTGCTTTCGACAGGTAGCGCAATTCAAATGCCAGTTGGAGATGATGTTTATGGTCGTCTTTTCAACGTAATCGGTGATGCTATTGATGGTTTGGGCGAGTTGCCAAAATCAGGTAAAGATGGTTTGCCAATTCACAGAGAGGCTCCAAGATTTGAAGATCTTTCTACCTCTACCGAGGTTCTTTTTACCGGTATTAAGGTAATTGACCTTATTGAACCTTATGCAAAAGGTGGTAAAATTGGATTATTTGGTGGTGCAGGTGTTGGTAAGACCGTTTTGATTCAGGAGTTAATTAACAACATTGCTAAGGGTCACGGTGGTCTTTCTGTATTTGCCGGTGTTGGTGAACGTACTCGTGAAGGAAACGATTTACTTCGTGAGATGTTGGAATCTGGTATTATCAAATACGGTGATGATTTCATGCATTCTATGGAAGAAGGCGGATGGGATCTTACCAAGGTTGATAAAGCAGCTATGAAAGACTCAAAAGCGACTTTCGTTTTTGGTCAAATGAACGAACCACCAGGAGCACGTGCTCGTGTGGCATTGTCAGGTTTGACAATTGCTGAGTATTTCCGTGATGGTGCAGGAGAAGGTCAAGGTAAAGATGTGCTTTTCTTTGTAGATAATATTTTCCGTTTTACTCAAGCAGGTTCAGAGGTTTCGGCTCTTTTAGGTCGTATGCCATCTGCGGTAGGGTATCAACCAACTTTGGCAACAGAGATGGGTGCTATGCAAGAGCGTATCACATCAACTAAAAGAGGTTCTATTACATCTGTACAGGCGGTTTACGTTCCTGCGGATGATTTAACGGATCCAGCTCCAGCAACAACCTTTGCTCACTTGGATGCTACAACGGTACTTTCTCGTAAGATTGCCGAGCTAGGTATTTATCCTGCGGTGGATCCGTTGGATTCTACTTCTCGTATCTTAACAGCAGATATTTTAGGAAATGACCATTATAACTGTGCACAACGTGTAAAAGAGTTGTTACAACGTTATAAGGAATTGCAAGATATTATTGCTATTCTGGGTATGGAAGAACTTTCTGAAGAAGATAAGTCTGCAGTAGGTCGTGCAAGACGTGTACAACGTTTCCTTTCACAACCTTTTCACGTAGCGGAACAATTTACAGGTCTTAAAGGGGTGTTGGTTGATATTAAAGAAACTATAAAAGGATTTAATATGATTATGGACGGGGAGTTAGATCACCTACCAGAATCTGCCTTTAACCTTAAAGGAACTATTGAAGAAGCAATAGAAGCGGGAGAGAAAATGTTAGCTGAAGCTTAATTAGTACCAAGAATTGAGTAATAAGTATTAAGTACTTTTTACTTTGGACTAACTACTTAATACTAAGAATATGTATTTAGAAATTGTATCACCAGAAGCCACTTTATTTTCAGGCGAAGTAACATCGGTAACTGTACCAGGTGTGAATGGCGAGTTTCAGATTTTGAACGGTCATGCCGCTATAGTTTCTTTGCTTCAAGAAGGTAATGTTCGTGTTGATGGCAATATAAAAATAGATGAAGCGTACGCTTCTAAGTTCTCAAAAGATGCTAGCGGAAAGGTAATACTTCCCATTGCTAGCGGAACTGTTGAAATGAGTGATAATCGGGTAATTGTATTGGCCGATTAAATAGTACATTTTTATTATAAATTATAAAGGCTACACCTAAAAGTGTAGCCTTTTTTTATTCTATTTCATAAGAAAGAATATCTGCCGGTTGACAATCTAACGCCTTACAAATTGCTTCAAGAGTTGAAAACCGTATAGCTTTAGCTTTGCCTGACTTTAGAATAGATAGATTGGCTTCTGTTATACCTATCATTTCTGCGAGTTCTTTACTTTTTAGATTACGGTCTGCTAATACAGTATTTAAGTTAACGACGATGCTCATAGTTATATGGTTAGGTCGTTTTCAGATTGTACAGTATAACCTTTTTGAAATACGTATGTTAGAAACAAGGAAATCATCTCAAAGATGACCAATAATATAAGATTGTGAACATTTCTAAATTCCGTCTTATGCATTATAGGATAATGGATAAGAAAGTATAGAATAGGACCAACAATTAAATTTAGGACGGTTAAAAGTTTCAAATTTTTGACAATACCTTTATTAAATATGACTGTTTTTTTAAGGGCTTTGAAAATATTAGAAAGTAAATAGAGAAGTAGAATTCCAAAAATTAAGGTTAGGGTAATGGTTAGTATGTCACTAAACTGATAATCGCCTTGTACAGAACTTCCTGTTAGGGGAATTTGCATATCAAATCTACTATCCTTAACGGTAAATCTATTGGTAATAAAAGCAAATTCCATATAGGTGAGAAAAGCTAAGAGTGCAATTGAAATACTTCTAAATATATAATAGAAGAATGCTGAAAGTGATTTTGGACCGAATATTTTCATTTTATTCTTTTTTATATAGTTAGGTCGTTTTCTTGTTTTATATCATAGCCCTCTTTAATTAATTGGGCAACAATCAAAAGAAAAAATGCAATTACTAAAATTGGTATTCTATCACTCAGGGCAGCACCAAAATCTCTTCCTAAATTATAAGCGACAGATTCCCCTTTAATTGCAGGTTTGTTTAGAATATTCTCAAAAACTCTTATAATAAATCCACCGGCTGAGTAAAATATTAAACCTCTACCGATAGATGTAAAGCTGAAGCCGTTTTTTGCGGAAAAAACAGAATCTGTATGTAAGGTATAAATGGTTTTTCTGAATTTTATTAGAAGCCAAAGTGCATAACTTAATAATATCAGATTGAATATTACAAGAATTAGGTCAGAATTAGATGATATTATAGTTGACGCAGAGTTTAAATATTTTAGTAATGATCCGCCCTTTTCTAAAATTGAAATAATTACCGTAAATATTAATAAGTTAACAAAGAACTTAAATGCTTTAGTATAGTTTTTCATAATATAATTATTGTTTAACAATAACAAATATATAAAAATTATCGAAAAACAATAATTGTAGATTAAAATATATTGGATTATGATGTCTTCAAAGAAATCAATTCCCAATCTTGACTTAAGGAATGATAAGTGCATACATTCTCAAAACCAACGGCATAATGGGCGCCTAATGATCTGCTGTTAGTGGCATCTACTTCCGTGATGATGGCGTCGTATTTTGGGTAGGAGGCTTTTTTCATGGCGTTATAAAGTCCGCGAAAAACACCCTGTTTTCTATGGGTTTTGGCAACGCATATTTGCCCCATAGTAATAAAATTTTGAATGTTTACATTTTCTAGTTCTGTAAACATTGGTCTTAGAACTGAAATTTCATCTTTAAAACCATCGGTCATAGACAGGGCGTAGCCTACAACTTTGTCATCATCTTTTGCAATGATATGAGGGCATGCATCATTCATTCTAGTAAGTACGTCTAAATCATGAACTACGGTAACAAAACCTTCTTTTTCCCTTTCTTTGGGTGAAACGGAAGTAGGTAGATTTGCACGCTGAAGTGATAGTATTTGTTGCAATTCATCCTCGGATGTTGCAGTGGCGTAGCGTATCACTTTTTTTTCGTTTTTAGCCATTCTTGTCTACTTCTCAACTGTTTTTTAGATGGTTTTAAACCCTCTTTTTCTGCAAGGAAAAGACTGTAATCAGGATTACTTTCCAAAACAAGCGTAGTTTGTTTTTCAAACCCGAAGCGTTTAAAGGTAATTTTCAGTGTATCCCCAACTTTTAGTTTCTGAATATATGTGCTGAATTGCTGTCCGTCAGGAAAACCTTTACCGTTAATACCCGTGATTATATCTCCTTTATCCAATCCAGCTTGGTAAGCTGGAGTTCCCATTTTAGGATTGGATTGGATTTTGCCATGACCATCGCCATCTAATGAAACAGCTACTCCAAAATAAGGTGCTTCCATATCTTGTTTCAATAGGACTCCAACAGAATGTAAAAGAGCACTGTAATCTGGCATTTCACTTTTAAATATGTATTTATTGAAGAAAGTGTTCGCAAATTCTTTCCCTGCATATTCGGCTAGTGTTTGTTGAAGGTTTTCTAGGGTGTAGGGTTTTTCGGTTTTTCCGTATTTTTCCCAGACCAGTTTCATATAATCATCTAGGTTCAGTTTTTCCTCGCGCAGCGATAAATCCAAAGCTAGACCAAGTACACTTCCGTAAGAATAATAAGAAATAAAAGTATTCTCTCTGTTTACTGGGTCTACGGAAGTGGCAGCATCCACAAAAGGAGCTTGATAACTCATTTCTATAGGGTTAAAATACCGAAGTGCAGGTGAGTTCCAAACATAGTTAAAAGTACCTGAAATGCCTTCTACGTACTTCTTTGGAGTAATAATTCCGGCTCTACATAGAATTAGATTGGTGTAATAACTGGTAAAGCCTTCTGCGAACCACAAGGCACCGCTCATATTCGCTTCTTCAAAATTAAAAGGTTCTAATGATTTTGGGCGGATACGCTCAACGTTTCAAGCATGAAAAAACTCATGGGAAACGGTTCCGATATTACCTTCCATGCCTCCATTTGCCAAACTACGTGTGCTAGTGAGAATAGTAGAGTTACGATGCTCCATGCCATCACCGGAAGCATTGGGCATATAGCAGGCTAAGAAAGTATAAATACCATAATCAAATTCAGGAAGTTCACCATATACTTCCTTTTCAGCTAGAACGGTTTTCTTTACATTTTCGAAATAGGCATCTAGTTCTTCGTCCGTGCCGTTATGGTGCAGAACAAAACGTATTTTTTGTTTCTTTCCGTTGTCCTCAACCTCAAATTCACGAACCGAATGATTACTTATTTCAGTAGGGCTATCCATAAAATAATAAAGGTTAGGCGCAGAATATGTGGTTCCAGAAACCAAAGGAAGTTGAGTGGCTACCTTCCACTTCAAATCTTTTCTAACCTTAAAATCAACTTCAATTTTTCTATCGCTCAGGGCAGGAGCGTACATAAATGTCGCAGGTATATTTAGGTGGGCATGCGTTTCATCTACTTGAGAATAGGTGCCTCCTCCTCGGTTAGCAAAAAGTGTGTAATTAATGGTAATAGTACCATCGTGACCAACCACTTGCCACTGGTACGGGTCTGGGCGTAATACTTCTAAAATTTTTCCTTTACCGTCCGTGGCTTTAAAACTGTAAACGTTCTTAGCAAATTCATGCAACGCATAACGGCCGGGGGAAGAACGGCTCATTCTAAAAGCAACCGTATCCGCTTTCAAATCTGGAAAAGTACCATTTACTACCGCCTCATGGTGAACGGCGTTTTCAAAAGAAATATCATAATGGTTGGTTTGAGCAAAAAGAATGCTTCCGGCACAGCATAAAAGGAAGGTAAAAGTGAATTTCATTAACGTAGATTTAATGTGTCTAATATACCAATTATAGCGAGTATAGCCTACATTTGATTTTACTACGCATAAAAGAAAGATTTATATTACAAAACATAATAGCGCAACCTTTTGTCAGGATAAGTATCTGATTAATAATCAAATTGGCATAATGAAACAAACATATTGTATAGTTCTGCTGTTCTCAAGTTCTATTATGTTGTGCTTTGCCCAAGAAGGTGCAGATGTACCTCAATATAAAAATCAGATTTCTACAAATTTATTACTGCCTTTTACTGGTAGTTTTGATTTAACTTATGAGCGAACAATTGCTAATAAGTGGGCAGTAGGTTTGTCCGGTGCAATTTATGGAGATGATTTTGGAGATTTTGATACAGAATCATCAGGCTATTACGATCGTACCACAAATTTTGAGATAATGCCTTTTGTACGGTTCTATTTGAACAGCACTCAAACCAACGGCCACTTTTTTGAAGTCTTTGGTTCCATATCCCAAGTTGAACAAACCGGTGGGTATGTACGCAACGTTAATGATCAAGGCTACGGCGTGTATGTTATTGGCTCCGAAAACTACATTGTTGGTGGTTTGGGAACGGGATATGGGTATCGGTTTTTATTTATGAAGAACAGATTGGTTGTAGAAGGACAATTGGGTATACGAACCAATTTTAGCACTAATTTCTTTTTTTTAAATGTTGCCTTAGTGCGCACAGGAATAAAAATAGGATATAGGTTTTAAAACTTGTGATTATGAGATATACATATATTGGTTGCTTCCTTTTAAGCCTACTCATGGCAGGCTGTTTTTCTAATGATGACGATTCTGCGATAAACTATATAGACCTACAAGTAGAGGATGTATTTGTCTTTGATGACCAAACCGAGTATGTAGTTGGAGATACCATTTTCTTTTCGCAAAAATTTAGCCGGTATATTAAAGAAGAAGGGTACAATGAACTCTTGGATTTATTTGAAACTACAAAAGACAATCAGTTTGCTTATTCTTTTAATGTTAAAAAATTCTCTGATTTTTCCAATACTTATGTGAACGTTTCAATAGACCCTGAATACATTATTACTTCAGGAGAAAGTCCTACGGATTACTTTTTTTACAATGATTACGTTACGGTTGCCAAATTGAATGAAGCAGAAGATGCATATGAGTCAAGGGTCGGAGTAGTTTTACAGGAAATTGGGTCTTTCCAGTTGGACTTATCTTTTGTCTATTTCAGAAATGGGTTTGATTACAATAACAAAGAGAGTGTTGATTTAGATATAAGGCACCGTTTTACAAGTCCTAATGCTGCTTATAAAGAATTTAAGGTAGTAGAACAGCAGTAATGTTTTCTTTTCCTTATAAGTATATTTAACGAATTCAATTGAAGGTTCGTTTGCTTCCTGTTTTATAAACTTTTCGGTTTTACAATTTATATAACAAACCCAGTTATTGTTCAGGATCATATAATCATAATCTTTCCGTTTAGACAAAACCCCTAATTACATGGGGTGTCCTAGCGCACATGGTTTTACCTTTGTTGTCAATAAAAATCATAATATGACTCAATTTTTAAAACATTCGTTTGGCTTCTATTGGGACTGATATCAATAGGCTCGGCTCAAGCTAAAAATGATAAAATCTACTATAACAAAACTTGGAAGGAGATTTTACAACTTATCTCTTAGGGAATAAATTAGCTGCTACATATGTTAAGGGTCAGTTTATTTTGGAGCGCACACCCATTTTTCGCAACAGCTAGGACTAGAGATCAAATACTTTAACGCAGGTATGTTGTACTAATCAAGTATGTGTTTGTTTTGATGAAACAGCTTACATTTGGTTTATGGTACAGCTACCCGAAAAACTTATTCAGAAATTAGAGCTTAGAAATGGGCAAAATTCCATGCGCAGTATTCCAAGCCCTTATGAAAAGCGAGTAGACTTTTCTTCTAATGATTACTTAGGCTTGGCCCAAAAGTCTACATTATTCGATATGGCCAGTAAAATAGTGAAGCAAACGGGACACATTGTAAATGGTGCTACCGGATCTAGATTGATAACGGGCAACCATTCTCTTTACAACGAACTGGAAGAGATGCTGGCCAAATTTCATCGTACGGAAGACGCATTGGTCTTCAATTCTGGATATGATGCCAATCTTGGTTTTTTTAGCTCGGTACCGCAACGAGGAGATGTTGTTCTATATGATGAATATATTCACGCTAGTATTCGCGATGGTATCCAAATGGGGAATGCCAAGAGCTATAAGTACAAGCATAACAACCTTAAAGATTTAGTTCATAAATGTGAGGTTGAGCGAAACAAAAACTTGGCTGATGTTGAAATCTATGTGGTCACTGAATCTGTTTTTTCCATGGATGGAGATGTACCTGACTTAAGTGCATTTGCTAAAATATGTAAAGATTATAATTGTCGGTTTATAGTTGATGAAGCTCACGCCCTAGGAGTTTTTGGAAAGCAGGGTGAAGGTTTGCTCCAAGAACTAAATTTGCATGAAGAGGTTTTTGCCCGAATCGTAACTTTTGGCAAAGGTATGGGATGTCATGGTGCTGCAATTTTGAGCAGTACTTCGCTAAAGTCTTATCTAGTAAATTTTGCCCGTAGTTTTATTTATACCACGGGGCTTTCGCCGCATGCTGTAGCCTCGGTTTTATCAGCATATGACCATCTTCAAAATCGGGTTGATGAGGTGGTAGCACTAAAACATAATATTACGTATTTCAATCAAAAATTAGAGAATTTTAATTTAAACTCAAAGTTTATCCCCAGTAATTCTGCTATTCATTGTTGTATCATTTCAGGTAATGATAAAATTCGCGATATTGCCAAAGTCATTCAAGAAAAAGGGTATGATGTAAGGCCTATTCAATCTCCCACTGTACCTGAAGGTCGGGAAAGATTACGTGTTTGTCTTCATAGTTTTAATACTGAAAAGGAAATTGATAATTTGCTAAAAGTTATAGCCGATTTTATGTAATATGGAAGATAAATTTCACACAGTGGCTTCTTTTGATTATCCCGCGGATGTACAGATATTAAAGGGCAAGTTGGAGTCTGAGGGTATTCCTGTATTTTTAAGAGATGAACATACATTAAACTCAGACCCAATGATCAGTAATGCCATCGGAGGCGTTAAGTTGCAGGTGTATACGGAAGATAAACAAAAGGCCATTGATATTTATAACGAAATCAGGGCGTATGCCCAGGACGACGATGGAAATTTAATTATATGCCCTAACTGTAAAATGCAAAAATCGGAGGTGTATTATAACAGAAAAGGAATTTTATATAAACTTTTCCCTTTTTTTGAAGAAAAAAAATACAAATGCCTACATTGTAACATGATAACAAAACCTCAATAGAATGCAGCAAATTTTTGTGACAGGAATATCAACTGAAGTAGGTAAAACAATAGCTTCCGCAATTATAACAGAAGCCCTAGAAGCGGATTATTGGAAGCCGGTTCAAGCTGGTGATTTAGATAATACGGATAGTGATAAGGTAAAATCCTTAATTTCTAATGATACGACGGTCATACATAAAAGCAGCTATGAGCTAAAGACTCCTATGAGTCCGCATGCCGCGGCAGAAAGAGATGGTGTTAAAATAGACCGACTTGAAATTATTGAGCCGGAAACGGATAATGCTTTGGTTATAGAAGGTGCGGGCGGTATTTTAGTGCCTTTGAGTAATGATGATACGGTTTTGGATATCATTATGCCAACCTATCATGTAGTAGTGGTATCTAGACACTATTTAGGAAGCATTAATCACACACTCCTAACTATTGGTTGGTTGCAACAGAAGGGATACGATGTATCTGTATTGTTCAGTGGAAAGGAAAATCCCGAAACTGAAAGTATTATTCTTCACAAAACCAAAGTGTCTTCAATTGGTCGTATAGATGAAGAAGCCGTTTTTGACAAAGCCGTTATTAAGAAATATGCCGCAAAATTTGCGCCTATACTAAGAACGCTTCAATCTTGATTAATTCTTACCAAGACTAGGTCTACTTTACTTATCGTGAATTCATATAATGGTTTCCTGCCCTCTAGGTCCTGGCGGTTAAAAATGTAGTAACCGGGTAATTCGCATTGGTTGGTTCTAGAAATTACTTTTTTTCTGGACATTTCTAAAAATGACGCCGTTTCGTAGAATTTAAAGGGTGTTTGAATGTGTCTGCGTAAACTTTCCTGTGTAAATAGATACAAAGGTGCCTCGTCTCCAACAATCTTATGAATGTCATCGGCATATGTTTCATTTGGAGCACTAGAAGAAGTCAATGCCTTTAATGGAAGGGCAACATGGTCAAAAGCCAATCTGCAAACCACAATAAAAGCAATTACAAATAAATGCCTCGGATATCCAATAGTTTTATGGTGAAAAATCAGTACCGTAATTAGCAACAGGCCAAAAAGGGGCATGGTAAATTTTAAGTGAGGCAAGATTGAGAAAAAGCTAATGAACGGGATTACAAAACAAGCTAGCGCTGCTATGGTCATTATCACCTTAAAAAACGTGTGATACGTCTTATGTTTCCAGTTATTATCTTCTATTTGAAGGAACAATGGGTAAGTGAGTACGGTTATCACCATGGGAAAAAACATGTAGGTGTAACGCATTCTTGCTCCAGGAGAAATCCAATACACTAAAAAATTAGCAATAAAGGTTATGACCAGAAAGACCAAATAGGGTTGCGTTTTAACGCTGCGTATCTGTTCTTTTTTCCAAATAAACAGCAAAAATAAAGTTGCGGGAAAAATGACCGCGATAAAATTTAGAGGGTAAAATAAAAGGTGTTTTATAATTCCACTAAAACGGTCACTTAATAAGGTTCGTTGGTGTGTTAATCCCCACATTTCAGATATATACTTTCCTAAATCCTCATAACTTCCATAGATATAAAAATAGAAATAAACAGTAGCTGCAGATAAGGCGGCACTAAATATATGTGGCCAAGAAAATAGGCGTTTTAGGTCTCTTTTGTACAAAAGATAAACACCCAGTGTAATTATAATAAATGCAAAAGAGGCAAATCCCTTGGTTAAAAAGGCAAGTGTTATGAAAAAATAGGCAAACCCAAATAACCGGTAAAACCGCTTTTGCTGGTAAAAGTGAAAAATGCTGAAAATGCATAAAACAACTAAAAGGGAATAGAAAATATCAATTTCCGCAGTTAGGCTAAAGTAAAAATAAAGGTCTGCACATACTAAATAATAGAGTGCGCTTAGCAACCCAAATTTAGTTCCAATATATTTTCTTCCCATGTAGAAGGCAGCAATTCCCGTAAGCAGAAACGAAAAGGCAGAAGGAAAACGAAGGGCGAAAGTATTATAACCAAAGAGTTTTATACTTCCGGCAAGGACAATATTCCAAAGAGGTGGGTGGTCGTAGAAGGTTTCATTAAGTATAGTGGTAACTATAAAATTATTGTTTATCAACATTTCAAGAGCCACTAAAGCACGCCGCGGTTCTTCCGAATATAGGGGTGCAAGATATAAATTGTAAAAGAGGGATATCGTGTATAGTATAAAAATTAAAAACGATAGCCAATATATATTTTTGGTATTGGTCGGTTGTAAAAATCCGGCATTAAAAAACTTCATGTTTCTTAGACTTTTCTGAATCAAAGATGATCATAATACTTCAAAAAAAAAGTTTTAATTCCTCATCTTTGCATTATGAAGAAGGCAAACGTATCAGAAACTTTAGTGACTGAAAGTCTATCTATTAGAGATAAAAAACACTTATGGCACCCATTAACACAGCATAAGTTGCATCCGGAAATGTTAGGAATCGTTAAAGCAAAAGGAGCTATTTTGTATGACGAGGATAATAAGGAATATATAGACGGAATTGCCTCTTGGTATACTAGCGCTTATGGTCATTGCAACGATTTCATTACGGAAAAGGTGCATGCTCAAATGCAACAGTTGGACCAAGTGGTTTTCAGTGGTTTCACCCATGAGCCCGCGGTTAAATTATCAGAAGAACTCATAAAAGTATTACCTGACAACCAAGAAAAATTGTTTTTTTCGGATAATGGTTCCACGGCTACGGAAATCGGGATTAAAATGGCATTACAATACCATTTTAATCAGGGTAGGAAGCGTAAGACAATGCTGGCTTTTGAAGAGGGTTTCCACGGAGATACTTTTGGGGCTATGTCTGTTTCAGGACTATCGGTTTATAATGGACCTTTTGAGGAATTTTTTATTGATGTGGAGCGGGTTGATGTTCCCACGGATGAAAATATAGAGGCTCTTCTTTCTCGGCTAGAAGTGAGATTACAACAAAATGATGTGGCTGGATTCATTTACGAACCTTTGGTGCAAGGTGCAGCAGCTATGAAAATGCATAAGGCGGAAAACCTAAACCGTATCTTAGAGCTTTTGAAGAAGCATGGCATACTTACCATTGCCGATGAGGTAATGACCGGCTTTGGTAAGACAGGAAAACTTTTTGCTTCGGAATATATTAAAACCAAACCGGACATCATTTGTATGTCCAAAGCATTAACGGCTGGTTTAATTCCTATGGCGATCACCAGTTGTTCACAAGAGGTTTACGACGCATTTTATAGTGACGATTTGGCAAAGGGGCTTTTTCATGGCCATACCTATTCCGGAAACCCGTTAGCTTGCACTGCAGCTTTAGCTGGACTAGAATTGCTGCAAACACAAGAAATTCAAAACAGTATACAAAGAGTAATCGCTTTGCATGAAGAGTTCGACTCTAAAGTGAAAAATCACCCCAAAGTTTCGCGAACAAGACAATGCGGAATTATATATGCATTGGATTTAAATGTGAAAATGGAGCGTTATGGGAATTTACGTGACCAAATGTTTAAGCACTTTATGGATAATGGTGTATTTTTGCGCCCCCTTGGGAGTACCATTTATATTTCTGCACCTTATGTAATTACTGATGGTCAGTTGCAAAAAATTTATACTACCATTGAAGATTTACTGAACAAAATCTAAATTTTTCGCTTGAAAGAACCAATTTCCATTACCGCAATAGGCTCAGTTTCCCCATTGGGAATGACTTCTGAAGAAACATGGGAGAACTACCTTAAAGACAACCATTTTTTTATTCAGACTGAATTTGGAGGGGAGATGGAATGGATAGCTCCTTTATCCAACGAATCTAAACGAGAAATTGAGGTACTAAGAAATTCGGATAATAAATATAAAAGTCTTGATAATTCGGTTTTATACGCGCTTTATGCTTCGCGATATGCCGTAGCAAAAGCCGGGTGGAAAGTAGGTGATGGTTTTGGGGTCAATATTGGGTCTTCACGTGGAGCTACGGCACTTTTTGAAAAATACCACCAAGAATTTTTAGAAAATAATAGAACGGCAACTTTAAGCTCGCCAACTACTACTTTAGGGAATATCTCGTCATGGGTTGCGCACGATTTAAAAACAAAAGGTCCTGAAATATCACATTCTATTACCTGCTCTACAGCGCTTCATGCTGTTTTAAACGGAGTAGCATGGATCAGAAGCGGTATGGCCGATAAATTTTTGGTGGGCGGTAGCGAGGCACCATTAACGCCCTTTACCATTGCCCAGATGAAAGCGCTAAAAATATACTCGCAATATAATACGGAGAACAGTTTAAAGAACGAAGGAGAATACCCTAATCGAGCACTGGACTTTGAAAAGGAAAGGAACATGATGGTTTTAGGGGAGGGTGCTTCTGTCATGTGTTTGGAAAAAGGAGTTTCCTCTAACACTATGGCTGTCATTGAAGGTATAGGTTATGCCACGGAACCTTTGCGCCATAATATTTCTATTTCTACGGATGCGGAGTGTTTTCAAAGCTCTATGAAAATGGCTTTGGGAGAAATAAATCCAGAAGAAGTTGATGCGATTGTCATGCATGCGCCAGGTACAATTAAGGGTGATATATCTGAGTATAAGGCCATTGAAAAAGTTTTTTGTAACAAGTTGCCCTTTTTAACTACGAATAAATGGAAAATAGGGCATACTTTTGGAGCGTCGGGAGCGTTAAGCATAGAATTAGCGGCCCTAATGATACAGCGTCAACATGAAATAAGAGTGCCTTTTATCACCTATGCCCCATCTCCTAAAAAGCTTGAAAAAGTACTCGTAAATGCGGTAGGTTTTGGTGGTAACGCGGTTTCCGTTCTGCTCTCCAAATAAACGGGGCGTTTTTTAATATTAGCGTTAGGAATATTTGGTCTAATTTGCAATTTCAATTTTAGAAAGGTTATTTTTACGCCGAGATTTTCAAAAAGACTATGAGCGAAACAAGACACAACTGGACGAAAGAAGAAATTCTTGATATTTACAACAAACCTTTAATGGAGCTGCTTTACGATGCAGCTACTATCCATAGAGAACATCACGATCCAAATACGGTTCAGGTTTCTACGTTACTTTCAATAAAAACTGGTGGTTGTCCAGAAGATTGTGGGTATTGTCCCCAAGCGGCACGGTACCACACGGATATTGAAGGGAATGATCTTATGCAAGTTTCGCATGTAAAAGCGCAAGCACTTAGAGCAAAGGCTTCCGGTAGCTCACGCGTTTGTATGGGGGCTGCATGGCGTAATGTAAAAGATGGTCCGGAGTTTGATCAAGTATTGGAAATGGTGCGTACCATTAACAAGCTAGATATGGAAGTTTGTTGTACGTTGGGTATGCTAACAGAAAACCAGGCACACCGTTTGGCAGAAGCCGGCCTTTATGCATACAATCATAATTTGGATACCTCAGAAGATTATTATAAAGATGTTATTTCTACACGTGCCTTTGAAGATCGTTTAGAAACAATAGATAACGTGCGTAAGAGCAATGTAACGGTTTGTAGCGGGGGTATCATTGGAATGGGTGAGGCTATTGAAGATCGCGCCGGAATGTTAGTTGCTTTGGCAAGTTTAAATCCACAGCCGGAATCTGTGCCTATTAATTCCTTGGTGGCCGTAGAAGGAACCCCAATGGAAGATATGGAGCCAGTTTCTATTTGGGACATGATTCGTATGGTGGCAACTACACGTATTGTTATGCCGGAGACGCAAGTTCGTTTATCCGCAGGTCGTACGGAAATGAGTAGAGAAGGACAGGCTATGTGTTTCTTTGCGGGTGCCAATTCTATTTTTGCGGGAGACAAGTTATTGACTACTCCTAATCCAGATGTAAACGAGGATATGGAAATGTTCAAAATGCTCGGTCTTAATCCGCAAAAACCATTTACCAAAGTTTCACAACCAAAAACAGTAGAAGCTGCTGAATCTAAGTTGCAACCTTTAGGTGAAAAGCCAAAATGGACTAGACCGGGGCATACTATCGAGAGAAACGAAGAGGCGAAAGCGAAGAGCAAAGTAGTAGATTAATTTAATTTTAAGTAAATCTTTACTCAAGGTTAATTAAATTTACGGCTTAAATAGAATTCTAATTCCATTGAAGCTAGCAGCTATTCCCCGGGTATCAACAATTACCAAGGAAGACTTTTTAGAGTATTATTTTAAACCGCAGAAACCTGTGGTGATAGAGCGTGCCATAGAAAACTGGCCTGCTTTTGAGAAATGGAACCTAAACTACATTAGTGAGGTTGCCGGTGATAAGATTGTTCCTTTGTATGATGATAGGCCTGTAAACCATGAAGATGGTTTTAATGAGCCACATGCAAAAATGAAGATGTCTGAATACGTTGATTTGCTTAAGGCCAAACCTACCAAATTCCGTATTTTTCTTTGGAACGTTTTAAAGGAAGTGCCAGAACTTCAAAAGGACTATGAGTTTCCTGATTTTGGTTTGACCTTGAAAAAAAAGCTGCCTATGCTGTTTTTTGGCGGTAAGAATTCATACACGTTTATGCATTATGACATTGATATGTCTAATATCTTCCACTTTCACTTTGAAGGGAAAAAAGAGTGTATTCTCTTTGCGCCTTCGGAGACTAAATTCTTGTATAAAGTTCCCCACTCCCTTATTACTCATGAAAGTATAGATTTTGATAATCCGGATTTTGAGCAGTGGCCTGCATTGAAAAAAGCGAATGGTTTTAAAACTGAATTGAACCATGGTGAAGTACTTTATATGCCGGAAGGTTATTGGCATTATATGAAGTATAAAACACCTGGTTTTTCAATGAGTCTTAGGTCTTGGCCAAAGAATCCTATAAATTTTGCAGAGGGAGTGTATAATGTTTTCATAATGCGTAATTTTGATATTTTAATGCGGAAATTACAAGGCCAAAAATGGATAGACAAGAAAAATAAAAAGGCAATTGAGCGTACTGCTAAACGATTGTCCAAATAAATTTTGTGAATCCTTTTCTTTAAAAAATACACTATAATGAAACTTTACTTTCTATCTGTATGTTTGCTTTTTTCAACAATTTTTATTTCGGCTCAGGCTTACGAGGGTAGGGGAGACCAAAAATTTCAAGTAGGAGCTAATTTGCAGGGTAACGGCACGGGAATCATGACGTCTTATGATTATGGTTTAGGTGAAAATATATCTATTGGAGCTACTGGGACTTATCTTTTGGGAATAGAAGAGGAAGTATCTGCCAGTACAAAGGATCGTTTTGATTTGAAAGCCCGTTTTAGTGCACATTTAGGCAGTATAATTGGTCTAAGTGATGAGGTAGATATTTATCCGGGATTGGATTTAGGCCTTAAGAATTTTGGTTTTCATACTGGTGCGCGATACTTTTTTTCAGATGGATTGGGAATTTATACGGAAATAGGTTTCCCTATAGCTAAATACAAAATTGAAAATTTGGAACCAGCAGATAAGCTACATAACCAATTTAATGTAAATATCGGTGCTGTTTTTAACTTTCTTTAATTAACTAATTTAGAGATTCAGGGTACGAGTTCTTTAAGTTTTTCGTAAACCAAATGGCTTTCCCATCCCCTATACAAAAGATAGTCGGCTAATTTTTTTTTGCGCTTTAATGGGTTGTTTTCCGTAATCTGTGCAATTCTTTTTTCGGCTAAAGCATCTAATGTGCGCAAGTATTCTTCTGGGTCTATTTCTTTAAGGGCGGTAGTAATGTTATACTTTGAGATATTACGTTGCTTCAGTTCGTTTACAATTCGTTTTTTGCCCCATTTTTTTATTGAAAATTTCCCTCTGGCAAAGCTTTGGGCAAATCGCTCTTCGTTAAGAAAATTTTCATTGATTAAATGAACTACGATTTTATCTACAGCTTCTGGAATCATACGCATTTCACGAAGCTTAGTAACCACTTCTTTATGGCAGCGATCTTGATAAGCGCAATAACTTTCCAGCTTTCTTTTTGCTTCTTCTATAGAATATGCTCGTTGTTGGTTCATGGTGAAGATGGAACATGCTTATTTATAATGCTAAAGTACGATTTGAAGTATTAAAGAACACTAGGCTTTGGAATGTAAATTTTTGGCACAAAAAAAGCGACCATCGTTGCCGAAGGTCGCTTTAAGATTTTAATATATGGTTTTACCGTCTTTGTCTTTAAAACGGTATTCAAGATACGTATACGCATCTCTCGGTTGTATTTTAATCCACTTTTTGTGCTCTAAGAACCATTTAGAACGCATGGAAGGAAAGCCTTTAGTTATATAGGCCGCGATAAACGGATGAATGTTAAGTGTAATCCCGTTATCTTTTTTAGGTCCTTTCAACAACTTTTCTAGGTCGGCATTAATTTTGTCTACCAAAACAATTGGGGCTTCAATTTCTTTCCCACTACCATTCGGATTTTCCTCGGTGGTTTTGATGTTCATTTCGGGCCGGACCCTTTGTCTGGTAATCTGTATAAGTCCAAACTTGCTAGGAGGCAATATTTTGTGTTTGGCGCGGTCATCTTTCATCTCATCACGAAGATGATCAAAAAGCTTTTTCCTGTGTGGTGCTTTTACCATGTCAATAAAATCGACTACGATAATACCACCCATATCACGCAAACGCAATTGTCTGGCTATTTCTGAAGCTGCCAATAGATTGACCTCTAAAGCAGTATCTTCTTGATTTTTGGCCTTATTGGAACGATTTCCACTGTTCACGTCTACAACGTGCAATGCTTCTGTATGTTCTATAATAAGGTACGCGCCTTTACTCATGCTAGCGGTACGGCCAAAAGAAGTTTTTATCTGTCGTTCAATTCCGTATTTTTCAAAAATAGGAACTGAAGAATTATACAGTTTAACTATAGATTCCTTTCCAGGTGCAATTTCTAGCACATAATCTTTGATTTGCTCATAAAGGGTTTCGTCATCTACATGAATTCCGGTAAAGGAATCATTGAATATATCCCTAAGGATAGAAGATGCCCTGTTGAGCTCAACCAACACTTTTGAAGGCGTGTGAGCCTTGTACAATTTTTTACACATTGTTGACCATTTGGCCAACAAGTTTTCTAGGTCTTTGTCTAGTTCCGCTACTTTTTTGCCCTCGGCCACTGTTCTTATAATGACCCCGAATCCTTTAGGTTTTATACTTCTTACCAGTATTTTTAACCTTTCTTTTTCTTCGCTGCTCCCTATTTTTTGAGATACGGAAACTCGATCGGAAAAAGGCACCATAACCAAATAACGCCCCGCTATAGAAAGTTCGGAGCTAATTCTTGGTCCTTTGGTTGAAATTGGTTCTTTAACGATTTGAACCAATAAAGACTGATTGGCTTTGATAACGTCTGTTATTACGCCATTTTTATCAATGTCTTTTTCAAATGGAAAGTTGGCAAGTGAGTAATCAGTAATTTTATTGGTACTCACGCCCTTTATGAACTTAAGCATAGTGGCCAGTTGTGGGCCAAGATCATGATAATGCAAAAAAGCATCTTTTTCATAACCTACGTTTACAAAAGCTGCATTTAGACCGGTAACCGGCTTGCGAACTTTTGCTAAGAATATATCACCAACGGAAAAATCGTTGTTGTCTTCTTCTTTATGCAATTCAGTGAGCTTTCCATCTTTTAGGAGTGCAAAATCGACGGCATCAGAACTAGATCTTACGATTAATTCTCTATTCACCTGAATATATTTGTATTTGCCGATACTTACTATTTATAATAAATAGACAAATAGATTAATAAATAATTGAAACGAACCATAAAAGTTCGCCGAGATTATCTGTAATCTCTATGTCAATGAACGTATGGGTGAAAAAACAAGCAAAGGGGTTGAAAATTTTTCAACCCCTAGCAATTATTTTTTCTTGTGTCTGTTAGCTCTCCTGCGCTTCTTGCGCTTGTGGGTAGCTACCTTATGTCTCTTTCTTTTCTTACCACTCGGCATAAAATTCTACTTTAAGTTAGTATATTTATTTTACTTGTACGTTGCTTTTGACACCCTCTACAAAAACCTTGGCAGGTTTAAATGCAGGAATATTGTGTGCCGGTATTTTAATAGTAGTGTTCTTACTAATGTTTCTTCCGGTTTTTTCGGCTCTTGTCTTAATGATAAAACTACCAAAACCGCGAAGGTACACATTATCACCACTTTCCAAAGAAGATTTCACTTCTTCCATAAAACTTTCAACTGTGGCCTGTACATCACCTTTTTCAATTCCCAGCTTGTCTGAGATTTTCGATACAATTTCTGCTTTCGTCATCTTTCGTGTTAAATTTTCAGTATAATTTTTTTGGGATGCAAATATATAAATTAAAATTAATCTTTTGTGCTAAAGGGTTAATTTTAAGTAGTTCACCATCACTTTTCTATTTATGACCATTCTTAAAGTATTATATCCTTTTTTAAACCATTAATTTCGTGGCATAGCAATTGTAAAAATGACTTTTTCAGAGAAAATTCTTATTTGGTATGAAGCGAATAAAAGAACCCTTCCGTGGAGGGGTACACGAAACCCGTATAAGATTTGGCTTTCGGAGATTATGTTGCAGCAAACACGGGTGGTTCAGGGTACACCGTACTACCTGAAATTCATTAGTAATTACCCTAAAGTTCATGACCTTGCTAGTGCATCCGAAGAAGAGGTTTTAAAGCTTTGGCAAGGTTTGGGCTACTATTCCAGGGCAAGAAACTTACATGCTACCGCCAAAATGGTAGTAGATCAATATGGTGGAGTTTTCCCTAATACATATAAAGAATTGTTACAATTAAAAGGGGTAGGGGACTATACCGCCAGTGCCATTGCGTCTATTTGTTATGACAGGCCGGAACCTGTCGTAGATGGTAATGTTTATAGGGTTTTGGCTCGTTATAATGGTGTGGAATTAGCCATTAATAGTACGGAGGGTGTTAAATATTTCAAAAAGTTAGCCAGAGAGGTCATGAATGTGGAAAACATTCGTGATTATAACCAGGGGATAATGGAATTTGGTGCTATTCAGTGTACACCCAAAAATCCAAATTGCATAGAGTGTCCTTTGAGTGAAAGCTGTGTAGCACTACAGACCAACAAGGTAGGTGAGCTTCCGGTAAAGTTGAAAAAGACTAAAGTTCGTAATAGATACTTTAACTATGTTGTATTAAGGTCTTATGAAGGCAAAACAATTCTTGAGCAACGGAAAGGCAAAGGAATTTGGCAAAATCTATGGCAATTTCCTCTTGTGGAGTCAGATAAGAAACTTTCAAAAGCTGATTTAGTGCAGGAGTTGGGCAACCTTGATTATAAATCGGAGTTGATTTCTTTGCAGAGGTTTAATGAAGATGCTATTGTACATAAACTGTCCCATCAGCACTTGTATACCACATTTTGGATTGTGAACACAAAGGAAAGTGAGGAAGGCAGTATATCATTCAGCGAAGTTGAGAAATACCCCGTTCCAGTACTAATTGCCGACTTTTTAAAACTTTTTTAAGTATCTATTTTTAATAGAGCTGCTTTTAAGAAGAGGCCCTTTGGTTTTGGTAAAGGTTAAATTTCAAAAATAGTAACCTATACTGATGGTTTATAAGGCTTAAAAACGAGTATATTTGTAGATTCAAATTTCAAAAAAAGAGATTATGAGCGGTACTTTAAATAAAGTAATGTTAATTGGTCATTTAGGAGATGAAGTTAAAATGCATTATTTTGAAGGTGGAGGATGTATTGGCCGCTTTCCTATTGCTACTAATGAAAGTTACACCAATAAACAGACGGGTGAGCGAGTTACCAACACAGATTGGCATAATGTTGTAGTTAGAAATAAGGCTGCTGAGATATGTGAAAAATATTTAAGCAAAGGTGATAAAGTTTATGTGGAGGGCCGTTTAAAAAACCGCCAGTGGCAGGGTGAAGATGGCAATACCCGTTATAGTACAGAAGTTCACGTTCAAGATTTTACATTTCTTTCCACTAAAAAAGAAAGTATGTCAAATCAGCAAACGGGAGGGCAACAACCGTCGCAAAATGCCGTTTCAAATACGGCAAGTAGTCCTAAAGCTGCTCAATCGGTAAGCCCAGAGCAAGAAGATGATCTTCCGTTCTAAGAAAAAATATGTATTTTTAGTAAACCCCTAAAAATGCAATTAAAAGGTATGACAAAAGTAAATTCAGACCATTGTAGTTTTACAGCATCTTCAGACTGTGCGTTGTTCTACGTTAAGCGGAGTTTTGAAATGAAGTTATATTCACAAACCATAGTTTATTCCTAAATTTCTGGCCGTTGGACCCTGACCCCCTTAGTTTAGTTCCTTACTTTATCTCGTTTACGGGTGCGTTCGCACTTGAAATTACAATTCTAATCGTATTGTTAATGTCTTCTGCCTTAATATCTGGTGCGGAAGTAGCTTTCTTTGGTCTTTCGCCAACAGATGTGAACGAGATAACGGAACAAAAAAGCGTGAAAGGTAATATCATTATCAAGCTTCTAGAACGTCCTAAAAAACTTTTGGCTACTATTTTAATAGCCAATAATGCTATCAATATAGGTGTAGTACTATTGTTTAGTAACATAGGGAATTCAATTTTTGCTAATGTAGAGTTGGACTGGGTCCGGTTTTTATTAGAAGTAGTGGTTGCTACATTCCTAATACTTATGTTCGGTGAAATTTTACCAAAAGTATACGCTAACAGAAATCGTATAGAGTTCGCGCATTTTATGTCTTACCCTTTAAAGATGTTGGATTTTATTTTTAGTCCTTTGAGTCTTCCCATGAGGGCGGGCACTATCTTTTTATATAATAAATTGGGTAAACAAAAATCCAATTTAAGTATAGATCATCTTTCTCAAGCATTGGAACTAACGGCTGAGGGAGATACTACAAAGGAAGAACAAAAAATTTTGCAGGGTATCGTAACATTTGGTAATACAGATACTAAACAGGTAATGCGGCCGCGCATAGATATATTTGCCGTTAGCGAAGACATGAAGTTTTTGGAAATTTTGGCAGAAATCAAAAAGAATGGGTATTCTAGAATTCCGGTTTTTTCCGAAAATATGGACAATGTTCTTGGAGTGCTCTACGTTAAAGATCTGTTGCCTTATATAGATAGAAAAACTTTTAATTGGATGACCCTTGTTAGGGAGCCCTATTTTGTACCTGAGAACAAGAAGTTAGATGACCTTTTGTTGGAGTTTCAGGAGAAGAAAAATCATTTGGCCGTTGTAGTGGATGAGTACGGAGGTACATCCGGCATCGTTACTTTAGAGGATATTATAGAGGAGATTGTTGGTGATATAAGTGATGAGTTTGATGATGAGGATTTAATTTTTTCAAAATTGGATGATTATAATTATGTCTTTGATGGTAAGACTGCGCTAAAGGATTTTTATCGCGTAGCAAAGATTGAAAATGAAACTGAGTTTGAAGAGCAGAAAGGCGAATCAGAGACCATTGCTGGTTTTGTTCTTGAGATTGCTGGGAGTTTCCCCAAAAGAGGTGAGAAAGTCGCCTTTAATGATTATCAGTTTATTGTAGAAAGCTTGGACAAAAAGAGGTTGAAGCAAATAAAAATAACGTTACCCCAAGATGTGCAGATATAGTTTGTTTGTTTTAGTAATACTTATGTTGGTCATAGGTTGTAAAGAAGAGGTTCTACCAAAACCCAAGGCCCAATTACGTCTGGAATATGAAGCTCCTAAACAAGGAGAATTAGAGACAGATTACTTTTTATTTAAATACAACACTAAGGCACGAATAAAAAGCAAGACCAAAACGTCATTGGTTTTAGGGTATCCGGATATGAAAGGCGAGATATACATTAACTATAGAAAAGTGGAAGATAATGTGCAAAAGCTTCTTTCCGATGCTCAAAAGTTGAGTTATGAACATTCTGTAAAGGCAGATGGAATATCGGAACAGCCGTTTATGAACGATAAAAACGATGTTTATGGTATGTTTTACGAAGTTAGTGGTAATGCGGCCTCACAAGCACAGTTCTATGTTACGGATAGTACGGATAATTTTGTAACCGGGTCTTTATACTTCTATACCAGACCTAATTATGATTCTATTTACCCAGCTGCAGCTTATCTACAGAATGACATTCGTGGTATCATGGAAAGCCTGCGATGGAAATAGTCAAAATGAAAAGTTGGGGTAACTAGGTAACCTCTTTTTTCATTCTTGTAATTTTTTTACTTTAATAAGTGTGCAAATGCACTTGACTAGATAGTTATATTCCATAATTATCTGTTAAATATTTTGTGTATAATAAAATTGGTAAGTGTTTTCTTGTAAAATATTTATTTTTTTATTTGTAGCGCAAAAAATGTGATATTAAAAGTTTATTATAATAGATTTGTATTATTATACTTACAAATATCGCCACAGCCTTTAATTTTAATACTAACGAATGTCGTTACTCCATATAATCCATCGACTAAAAGAAGTAAATAGTTTAACCAAACATGAACAGTTGGTGCATGGTGTCATAGAGGCTTTGGATTCAGGAGAGCTTTCTGTTGGGGATAAGTTGCCATCAATAAATAAAATGGTGAGTGATATTGGTTATGCAAGGAAGACTATAGTTAAGGCTTACGAAGAATTAAAGGAGAGAGGCTTAGTTGAATCCAAAAAATTAAAAGGGTATTTTATAATAAGCGATGAAACAAAAGTAACACTGCGAATAGCCTTATTATTGTTTTCATTTCAACGATTTCAGGAAGATTTTTACAATACGTTCAGGAAAGAGTTAGGAAAACGATATCAAATAGATGTCTTCTTTCACCACAATAATGTTTCCATTTTTGAAACTATTTTTAATAATATCCGGGGAAAATATGGAATGTATGTAGTTGCCCCCATTCCCAACGCAGCCATTAGACCACTTCTTGAAAGGATTGAGCCTCAAAAGCTCTTGGTGGTTGACCGCTACTTGCCTATGACGGAGGAATATTCATATATTTCTCAGGAGTTTGAGGCAACCACATTCGATAAGTTAAAAGAGTTGCTTCCACAAATTAAAAAGTATAAGAAAATAGTACTGTTCTACGCTGAAAACAGGGATTACCCGCGGGGAATTCTCCTGGCATTCCACAGATTTATTGCTGATTATGGTTTAAACGGAGTGGTGTTGGAAGATTACATGGAAGGTTCTGTTGAGAAGGGAACCGTCTATTTTTTTATTAATGATACTTCTCTTTGGGAGCTACTAAAAGATTGTCATAATTCAAATATAGTTGTTGGAGAGGATGTGGGTGTACTCTCCCATAATGATCATATAATTAAAGAAATTGCCTTTGGAGGCATCACTACAATCTCCACAGATTTTAAGGAAATGGCTACAATGGCAGCGCACCATGTAAAAAACAACATGATTTCCCATACTATTGTTACTTCAAAACTGTTAAAGCGTAATTCCCTCTAAAGTTTGCGCGTAGTCTGTATTTACGGTACAAACAAGATTAATTAATTCTGAAATGAATAATTTTTAGCTTTCAAAATGAATATTTCTCATTTTTAGAGTAAGTTTTTTGTTATTCATATGGAAATAATTCTTATTTTTGTTTTGTAGCATAGAGTAGCATAGAAATGCTTAATAATGTTAATTTTTTTCTATTTAATTCTTTTGAATTCAATTATTTTCAAAAAAAAGGAGCTAAATTGTATAAAAATGTCGTTAAAGTATATTTATGTGCTACTATGCATAATGATGTTTTTTATCTTTCTTAACATGTTAATGGTGATAAGAGCGGTTGAAACAAGATTACTAACTCAATTATTTTAATACTAACTTAAACTACTCATTATGAACCAGAACTTTAAGGGATTAAATAGGGTCCGATCACATGGTTTTGTGCTCGCAGCTTTGTTTTTCTTTAGTGTTGCATCTTTGTGCGCACAAACCACAATTTCAGGTACTACTTCTGACGACCAAGGCGTTCTGCCTGGGGTTAATGTATTGGTAAAAGGTACTACCGTAGGAAGCGTTTCCGATTTTGATGGTAATTACAGTATAGAAGCGCCGGATGGCAGCTCTACTTTGGTATTCTCCTATGTGGGGTATTCCAAACAAGAAGTAGCCATTGATGGCCGAACAACAATCAATGTTACTTTGACTGAAGATGCTCAGGCACTTAGCGAAGTAGTAGTAGTAGGTTATGGTACCCAGAAAAAGGGAAATCTTACTGGTGCTGTGGGTTCAATTGGCGCTGAAGAAATTGGCACTAAACCATTAACCAGTCCAGATCAAGCGCTAGCAGGAACTATTGCAGGTGTTAATATTGCAAATCGAAGTGGCGACCCTGCTGCCCCTATTAACGTTCGTATTCGGGGTGTAGGTTCTCCGGGTAATAACGATCCTTTGTGGGTGATTGATGGTATTCCATTGGTTCAAACAACGAATATAACAGTTAATACTTCCTCAACTACCGACTCTAACCCATTAGCGAGTTTGAATCCGAATGATATAGAGTCTATAACTGTATTAAAGGATGCAGCTTCCGCCGCAATTTATGGCGCAAGAGGTGCAAATGGCGTTATAATGGTGACTACAAAACGAGGTAAAAGTGGTGTAGGTAAAATGACCTATAGCGGTTATACTGCTTTTAGTGAGTTAAGAGAAAAGATCGATGTTTTAAATGTGTCTCAATATATTGATATTCAAAGTCAATTAGGTCGTGATTACTCTGGGTTTGCCAATAGTCGGGAAGTGGATTGGCAAGATGAGTTTTTTAAAACCGGTTTCGTTCAAAGTCATAACATAAGTGCTAGTGGCGGTAACGAAAATGCAAACTACTATATTTCTGGTGGTTATTTAGATCAAGAAGGTATTGAGCAATCTCAGGCTTTTGAACGTTATTCACTTAAGGCGAATAGTGATTTTAAAGTTGGAAAGCGTTTAAAATTCGGACAATCATTGGCTATTAGTCATTCCGATAGACAGGTGCAGCCAGAAGGTGGTGGAGTTAACTCCGCGGGTATTTCATTGAGAAATGCACCATATTATCAGCCATTTGATATAAATGGTCCATTAGGCTATAATATAGAATCGATTGCTAATATAGGTGCTGGGAATGGGTCTCAAAACACTTTGTGGAGAAATGACCCAAGGGTAAATTTAACCACTATAGAGGTTCGTCAAGTACTTGGAAATTTTTATGGTGAATTGGAACTTGCAGAAGGGTTAAAAGCAAAAGCTTCTGTGGGTGTTGATCATGTAACTGGTGAAGGTCTTTTTAATCAAACACCGGCCAATTTTAACGGTACGGGCGCAAGACAATCCTTAAGGGTACAGAATCTAACAAAACAATTTACACTTACTACAGGTGCTACTTTAAGTTATAACAAAACTTTTGGAGAGTCGCATAACTTTTCTGCTTTAGTTGGTTTTGAACAGACAAAATTTACATTTGATAAGATTAGAGTACAGGGTACTAATATTTTCAATCCTAATTTTGCAACTACCAGTCTTAATTCAACTGCTACTCAGGAAGCTGACCTTTGGACACTTCAAGGTTGGTTGGGCCGTGTTAATTATGATTACGAAGGTAAGTATCTCGCTACCATAAACTTTAGAAGAGATGCAAGTTCTCGTTTTGCAGAGGATAATCGGTCTGGTGTTTTTCCTTCAGTCTCATTAGGTTGGAGAATATCATCTGAGGAATTCTTTAATACTGAAGGGGTTGTTAATGACTTAAAAATACGTGCAGGATGGGGGCAATTGGGAAATCAGCAAACACCTGATAGTTTTCCATATCAACCAGCTCTTGAAAGTAATATCTTTTATGTAATTGGTGATGACCAAACCGTCGTTAGAGCTCCTGCCCCAACAAGGTTTGCAAATGCGGCTCTTGGCTGGGAAACTAGTACTCAATTTGACATTGGTTTAGATGCTAGTTTGTTCCAGAGTAGAATGTCTATTACCGCTGATTATTATAATAAAGAAAGTGATGATGTATTGCTTGCAGTGCCTTTACCATCAGTTTCTGGTATTTTTTATGGCGCAGATTCTAATTTGGGGTCAATTAAAAATTCCGGAGTTGAATTAGCTGTTGATTATCGAGGAGAAGTAGGTGATCACTTTACGTATAGCATTGGAGCAAATATTACTACCGTTAAAAATGAAGTTACGGATTTAGGCGATGTAACTGCCATCAATTCAGGAATTGGAGGGGCTCAAACACATCGCACTGTAGTTGGTGAGAGTCTTGGTCATTTTTACGGCTACAAGACTAATGGGCTTTATCAAAATACTGCGGAAGCGGCAAGTGCGCTGCCTGACGCTTCATCTCAAGGAGCTGAACCAGGTGATATTCGTTTTGTTGATGTTAATGGAGATGGGGAGATTACTCCTGATGATAGAACAATTTTAGGTAGTCCAATACCTGGCTACTTTTATGGAATGAATTTTAATGCAAATTATAAAAATTTTGATTTTGCCTTAGTCTTTAGAGGTGTAGGTGATTTGCAAGTATATAATTCAGCACGTAGTCAAATAGAAGATCTTCGAAGTACCAATAACTTTAGCACACGTGTTTTAAATCGTTGGACAGGTGAAGGAACAAGTAATGATATGCCCAGATTAACACTTGATGATCCTAATCAAAATAATCGTTATTCTGATCGCTGGATAGAGGATGCGGATTATTTGCGTATTCAAAATCTCCAAATTGGGTATAACATACCTGGAGAGGATCTTGGAAATTGGACAGGTGGTTTTATTAACGGCCTTCGAATTTATTTTGGAGCTTCAAACCTTGCGACTTTTACAAGTTATAAGGGGTGGGATCCTGAAGTTACACGTGCGCAAAGTTTCCAAAAAGGGGCAAACGCACTTGCAACTGGTCAGGATGGAGGAACTGGTCCGGCACCAAGGACTTACCAAATTGGCTTAACAGTAAATTTTTAAATAAAAAATATTAAATTTTATTTAATCAAAAAATACTTGATTATGAAAAAAACAAATTTTTATATCTTATTAGCGGCCATTTTAGGCTTCTATTCTTGTGCGGACGAGCTTGATTTAGCTCCTCTTGACAGGGTGACCCCTGATACCTTTTATAAAACTAGGGCCGATTTTGATGGTGCGATATTTTCCTCTTATTCCTCCTTACAAGATTTTTACGGTACAAGTACTGAGACTCTTGGAGAAACAGGAGAGTATTGGAAAATTTCAATGATTATTACTGATGATGCAGAAGTGGATGCCAACTCAGGCGATACAAGGACGCGATCAGCAGACAACCTTCAGGTAACTTCGGCAGATGTAGCCTTTCAAGCCGTATTCGGTGAGATATATGAAGGTATCTATAGGGCTAATATTGTTTTGGAAAATTTAGAAGGTGAGAATGAGTTAACTGCAGAAGATAAAACTGTGCTCAATGCTGAGGCTAAGTTTTTAAGAGCTTTTTATCATTTTCAAGCCTTAAAACTTTTCGGTGAGACCTCTCCAATAGCCATTGCAGTGGGTAAAGACTTAAATAATCTAGCACTTCCAAATGCTGGTCCAGGAGAATTGTATGCTCAAATTCTTTCAGATTTTTCAGATGCAGCAGCTGGTTTACCAGAAACTTGGGATGGCGGTAATACAGGAAGGGCTACAGCGTGGGCAGCTAAATCTTTTATTGGTAAGGTAAATGTATTTAAAGAAGATTGGCCGGCAGCAATACTTGCGCTTGGGGATGTTGTTGATAATGGTCCTTACAGTTTAGTAGAGACTTATGATAGTGTATTTGCTTATAATAATGAGAATAATTCAGAGTCTATTTTTGAAATTCAATATGGGGGGCCATTCTCTGATGATAATATTTGGGTTTTCGATGACAATCACAGTGAGAATTTTAAAGGTTCTCAGGGTTCAGGTAGAGCATGGTATTGGGATCCGGCAAATGGTGCCCCTGCACAGGCACAAGGTTGGTTCATTCCCACGCAAGATTTAGTTGATTCTTTTGAGCCAGGAGATACTAGATTGGAAACTAGTGTGTATCAACCAGGAGAGACTTATTATAAATTAAGTCCTGGTGGAGTATTAAATGTGTTAGACTATGATCCAACATGGTCGTCTAATGGTCTTTCTCTTAAAAAATATCGGGGTCAGACAAATATGGTTGCGGCTAATTATTCGCCAAATGGTGTTGGCGATTTCAATAACGAGCGCTGGTTTAGATTTGCTGAATTAAAATTATTATATGCTGAAGCATTGATTAGAGGGGGTGGTGATGTTAGTATCGCAGTTCAACAGATTCAGGATATTAGAGATAGAGCAGGTTTAACTGCTCCTATGAATTCAGATCCTTTAGCAGCAATGATGCAAGAAAAGAGAGTTGAAATGGCGTTTGAACCACACCGTTGGTTTGATATTGTAAGATGGGATTTAGGTCCAACCATCTTTGGTTCTTCTTGGGATCCAAAACTAGAGGTATTCCCTTTTCCTCTTTCTGAAATAGATCGTTCAGGAGGTCTTATGACCCAGAATGCAGGTTACTAAAATGCATTAAAATATTTTATGATTTAATTGATTATAAAGAATCCAATCTAATAGGTTGGATTCTTTTATTTGCAACACAAACATATTGTTTATATTTTGTTAGAACATGCACTATAAATTTAAAGGGAAGCCCCCATATTTCTTGTTTTCAATAATTGTATTATTTGTTTCATGCAAGAATAATAATAATTTGTTTGAATTATTGAACCCAGATAACACAGGTGTTAGTTTTTCAAACAACTTAACATACTCCGACAGCCTAAGTGTATTAGACTTTGAATACATGTATAACGGGGCTGGAGTTGCAACTGCTGATTTTGACAACGACGGTTTACAAGATATCTATTTCATAGGCAATATGAATAGTAATCGATTATATAAAAATTTAGGTGATTTTAAATTTGATGACATTACTGAATCTTCTAAATCAGGATCATCTAATTGGTCTAATGGAGTTGCAATAGTAGACATTAACCAAGATGGCTACAAAGATATTTATATTAGTAAAGGTGGGCCAAGAAGCTCTAAAGCCAGCGAAAGACAAAACCTACTGTTTATTAATAAAACAAAGGAGACTGGAAAGATAGAGTTTGAAGAAAAAGCAGCGATTTGGGGTATAGCAGATACTGGCTATTCAGTACAATCTGCTTTTTTCGATTACGATTCTGACGGGGATTTAGACTTGTATGTATTAAGTAATGACTTAGTAGATTATAACCGTAACGTATCACGACCAAAAGATAGATCTGGCAAATCACCTTCGGTAGATAAACTATATCGCAATAACGGTGACCAGACTTTTACAGACATTTCAGCCGATTCAGGAATTTTAGTTGAAGGTTTTGGTTTAGGTGTTGAAATCTGTGATATTAATAACGATGGATGGCCAGATATATATGTATCCAATGATTTTCTTACGGATGACTTATTATATATCAATCAACAAAACGGAACTTTTAAAAATGAAAACAAAAAGTATTTCAAACATCTAACTTATAATGGAATGGGTCATGATATCGGAGACATTAATAACGACGGAAATATGGACGTTATAGTTTTAGATATGCTGCCTCCAGATAATGAACGCTGGAAACTTACTATGGCTGGAAATCGCTATGATGTATTTGAAAAAAGTATTAAAGACGGGTATCAACCTCAATATATTAGAAATACATTACAACTTAACAACGGTAATGGTTCTTTTAGTGAAGTGGGTCAGATAGCTGGTATCTCTGGAACAGAATGGAGTTGGAGCGCATTGCTATTCGATTATGACCATGACGGCTTAAAGGATTTGTGTATTACCAATGGGTACCGACAAGATATTACCAATTTAGATTTTATGGTATATGGTAATCGAATATTAACAATGGGTACTGAAGAGGCCAATAGAAAAGCACGTATAGCAGCACTAGGCAAATTACCTGGCATTAAGAAGCAAAATTACTTATATAAAAACAAAGGTGATTTTACTTTTGATGACATGTCTGAAGAGGCAGGCTTTAATACGCCTACATATTCAAGTGGCATGGCTTATGCCGACTTAGACAATGATGGTGATTTAGATTTGGTGATAAATAACATTGACGAGCACGCTAGCATTTTAAAAAACAACACCAACATTGGCGATAATAAACATTATATAAAATTCAAATTTCAAGGAGAAGCACCCAATCTTGAAGGCTTAGGAAGTCAAGTTGAGCTATTTTACGACGGACAATTACAAAAACAATACTTTACCCCATATAGAGGTTACTTATCAACTGTTGAGCAATCTGTTCACTTTGGCATAGGCAATATAAATTTAATAGATAGTGTACAGGTAACTTGGCCTAATGGTCTTCAGCAAATTTTGAAAGATGTATCTGTAAATCAAGAAATTACTCTACACCAAAAAGATGCGTCTGAATTAATAAAACGTGCAAAAAAAAGCAGTCCGACATTATTTCAAAAAATTGACAGTATAGGTCTAGATTTCAAACATCAAGAAAATGAGTTTGTAGATTATAAGGTTCAACCCCTATTACCCCATATGCACTCAAAAAATGGACCTGGAATGGCTGTTGCCGATGTTAATGGAGATGAGTTGGAAGATGTTTTCATAGGAGGTGCAGCTGGACAAGCAGGGACGCTAAAAATTCAACAAAATGACGGCACTTTTAAAGAAACTCCCGTCCAAGATGAATTATACGAAGACATGGGAGTATTATTTTTCGATGCGGATTTAGATGGTGACCAAGATTTGTATATAGTAAGCGGTGGTTCATCTCATGAAACAGGAGATACTCTATACCAAGATCGTTTTTATAAAAACGATGGATCTGGGTCATTTACTAAAACCAATGCACTTCCTGAATTAAAGATTAGTGGAGCTACCGTAAACGCCGCAGACTACGATAAAGATGGTGACTTAGACCTTTTCGTTGGTGGCAGAATACGTCCTTGGGAATACCCTATGGCTCCTGAAAGTGTATTATTAAAAAATGAAAGCACTCCCAACAATATTAAATTTGAAAAAGATAATCAACCTATTTCCAAAACGTTTTCCAATCTTGGCATGGTGACGGCTTCCTTGTGGACTGATTTCAATAACGATTCTTGGCTTGATCTTATCGTTGTAGGTGAGTTTATGGCAATCCGCTTCTTTCAAAACGACTTAGGTAAACTAAAAGAAGTGACCAGTGAAACAGGATTGAAAAATACCCATGGCTGGTGGAACAGTATCAATGCAGGGGATTTTGATAATGACGGTGACACCGACTATATCCTAGGTAATTTAGGACTTAATAGTCGTTATAAAGCAAATGCTAAAGAACCTTTATGCATTTATGCAAGCGATTATGACAAAAATGGAAGAATTGACCCTGTAATGTGTTATTACAACAACGGTAAAAACTACGTAGCGCACTCAAGAAGTGACCTCATCGACCAAATAAATGCCATGCGAGGGCGATTCAGAACATTTGAAGATTATTCAAAAGCTACATTTGAAGAATCATTCACTAAAGAAGAAATAGAAAATGCATATGTAGTTAAAAGCGAAACTTTTGCGAATGCTTACCTAGAAAATACAGGCGGAGGCAAATTTAAAATTAGTGATCTTCCAAGAACATCTCAAATTGCTCCTATATATAGTACCACAATTAGTGATTTTAATGACGATGGCAATTTGGACGTTTTAGCTGTTGGTAATTTTTATAGTGGCGAAACTTTCGCGGGTCGGTATGACGCTTCTATAGGAACATTACTTGAAGGTAACGGTACAGGTCACTTTAATTCAGTTAATGTTGATAAAAGTGGCTTCTTTGTTCAGGCAGATGCAAAAGGACAAGTAAACTTGTTTACTACAAACGATGAGCTGATTATTTCTAGTGTAAATGACGGCAACCTTAAAGTTCATAAAAAGCTAAGCAGGGCGCAAAAGGTATATTCGCCTAAAAACAAAGATGCCTATGCACTCATTGAATACGAAAACGGTAAAAAACAAAAGATAGAATTTTATTATGGAACCGGATATTTATCGCAAGGTAGTCGTAAACTAGTTATCCCGCAGAATGCTGTTTCCGTTAGAATATTAGATTTTGAAGGTAACGCTACCGAAATCCTTACAGTTCAATGAGAAATCTAATACTTCTATTGGCAAGTGTAGTTCTTTTGACCTCTTGTGAAACCAAAAAACCGAAGCGTTTTAAATTATTGAATCCGTCTGATACAGGAATAGAATTCAATAACCTTATTACAGAAAACGACAGTATTAATGTATTTAAATACATGAATATTTATACGGGAGCCGGAGTTGCTGTAGGTGATGTTAACAATGATGGCTTAACTGATGTTTATTTTAGTGGCAACATGGTTTCAGGGCGATTATATCTAAATAAAGGTGATTTAAAGTTTGAAGATATTTCTAAAAAGGCTGGTCTTTTGAATAATAGCTGGGGCACTGGAGCATCAATGATTGATATCAATCAAGATGGTTTTCTAGATATTTATATAGCAGTTTCTGGCGGAGCCGAAGAATCAAAACGTGCCAACTTACTTTACATCAATAATGGCCCTTCGTCAAATTCAGGTGAAATTACTTTTACTGAAAAAGCAAAAGAATACGGTCTTGCAGACACAAGGCAATCCATGCATTCAGCATTTTTTGATTATGACAAGGATGGTGATTTAGACTTGTACTTATTGGTTAACCCTGCTGCTTATGAACATCAAGTGAATTCCAGCAATCCTAGAAAACTAGATGGGCAATCAATAAGTAATGATCGACTTTATCGAAACGAAGGCAATGGAAAATTTACAGATGTATCTCTAGAAGCTGGAATTTTAGTAGAAGGTTACGGCTTAGGTGTTGCCATCTCAGATATCAATAATGATTCTTGGCCAGATATTTATATTTCAAACGATTTTGTTGGTAATGATATTCTATACATAAATAAAGGCGACGGCACTTTTAAAGATGAGATTACAGAATACATGAATCATACATCTTACGCCGGTATGGGCAACGGTGTTTCAGATATTGATAATAACGGTAACCCCGATATAATGGTACTCGACATGAGACCGGAAGATAATGAGCGGCAAAAACTGATTATTTCGTCTACCGGTTATGACCGCTTTCAAATGATGCTCAATGCAGGTTATCAGGCCCAGTACAGCAGAAATACCATGCAGCTAAACATGGGTGAAGGTGAGTTTAGTGAAATTGGAAATATGGCTGGTATAAGCAGTACTGATTGGAGCTGGAGTACGCTTCTTGCTGACTATGACAACGATGGGTATAAAGATATTTATATTACAAATGGATTTTTGAGGGATTTAGGAAACCTTGACTACATTCACTATCAAAACATATACGACAATCCACTTGGTGAGCGAGAAGCGAAAATCAATCAAAAATTAAAATCTATTCAAGAATTACCTCCAGCTAAACTGGTGAATTATTCATATCGTAATTCTGGCAATACAACTTTTGAAGACACTTCCGAAGATTGGGGCATAGTAGATGCAAGCTGCTCAAATGGTGCTGCATACGCTGATTTAGACAATGATGGTGATTTAGACTTGGTAGTTAATAATGTTAATCAACCTGCTTTTGTTTATGAAAATAGAACTCTGAACGATACCATCAATCATTATCTTAGAATACAGTTAGTAGGAAAACAAGGAAATCTTCAAGGTATTGGAGCCAAGGTTAAAATAACTACAAAAACCAGTACGCAGTTTGAGGAAAATTTCTTGAGTAGGGGCTATGAATCTAGTACAGATCCTATACTGCATTTCGGATTAGGGAAAGAAAATGTTGTTGAGCGAATTGAAATTTGGTGGCCAGACAATAGTTATCAAAACCTAACAGGTATTAAAGCGGATCAACAGTTACTTATAAAACAAACTGATCAAGTTACTTTAGAAAGTAAAGAGACAATCGGCCAAGATAAAACTTGGTTTAAGTCAACAACTGAAAAGTCAAAACTTGACTTTAATCATATCGAAGATGGTATGATTGATTTCAAAATTCAGCCCATTTTGCCGCACATGGCATCAAGAAATGGTCCCGGTATAGCTGTTGGGGATTATAATGCTGATGGTTTAGAAGATTTTTATGTGGGTGGTGGTTCTGGTCAATTTGGAGAATTTTTCGAGCAAAATAAAGATGCAACTTTTAGCAAATCTACTATTCCATTTGATGTAAGTAAAGAGGATTTGGGTAGCCTTTTCTTTGATGCCAATAATGATGGCTATCTTGATCTTTATATAGTAAGTGGCGGAGTACTTTTAACCGAGGATTTTATTTATCAAGACAGGCTTTATTTAAATGATGGTTCTGGAAATTTTTTTAAATCAGATGCCTTACCACAAATCAAAATAAGTGGATCAACGGTAAACGCGGTTGATTTTGACCATGATGGTGATTTAGACTTGTTCGTAGGTGGTCGTGTAGATCCTGGTAAATATCCAATGCCGGTTAAAAGTTATCTCTTAGAGAATTTGGCCAATGAAGATGCAGAGAATCTTAAATTTAGAGATATCAGTAATCAAATTAGCGATTGGGATAAACTAACGATGGTAACCTCAGCACTTTGGACCGATTATGATTCCGATGGATGGAGTGACTTAATTGTTGTGGGTGAATTTATGCAGGTGGAATTTTTTCATAATGAAAATGGCAAATTAGTCCGTGCTACAAATACAACTGGACTCAAAAAATCAGAAGGTTGGTGGAATAGTATTAACGGAGGTGATTTTGATGGCGATGGCGATATCGACTATATTGTTGGTAATCAAGGGTTAAACAATAAATTCAAGGCTTCAGAAAATGAACCGCTATCTATTTATGCCAACGACTATGATAAAGATGGCCGCATAGATCCCATAATGTGTTATTATAATGATGGCGAAAACTATATTGCTCATTCACGAGATGAGCTTATTGGTCAAATAAGTGCTATGCGATCCCGTTTTAAAACCTATAAATCATACGCAGAAACCCCTTTTGAAAAATCATTTCTACCAGAAGAATTAGAAAATGCCTATGTAGTGAAAAGTCATAACTTCGCCAGTAGTTATGTAGAAAACTTAGGAAATGGTAGCTTCAAAATAATTGATTTACCGATAGCAGCTCAAATGGCTCCTATTGAAGGAATTGTTATTGAAGATTTTGATCAAGATGGTAATGAAGATGTAATTTTAACTGGCAACTCTTACTCAGCTGATGTAGCTACAGGAAGATACGATGCTTTGAAGGGATTAGTTCTAAAAGGAAAGGGTAATGGTAGTTTTGAAACACTGTCTCTTAAAGAAAGTGGTTTCATAAACGATTTTGATGGAAGTGGTTTGGCTAGCATCCGTAATAACATGGGAGAATTGCAAATTATTGCTGCCAATAACAATGGGCCATTAAAAATTTTTACAATAAATTCATCCGAAGAAAGCATCGAAATTATCAATGCAGAAAAAGAAACTCTATTTGCAGAAATCTTTTTCGAAAATGGGAAGAAAGTAAGAAAAGAATTCTACTACGGTTCAGGTTATTTGTCCAATAGTTCTAGAAGTATTCAAGCTTATAATAAAATAAAGGAAATAAAATTTACTGATGTATCAGGAAACACAAAAACAGTATTTAGTAAAAGTGAAATCAAGTAGTCTTCTACTTTTTATTCTAATAGTAATCTCATCTTGCGGGTCGGAACACAATCAGGAAGGCCTTGACGCTTATTTTAAAGGAAGTATTTCGGCCTACAATCGAAAACTTACTGACGTAATCGTCTCTGACATATTCACTCCGCCTGTGGCAAGTAGAATCTATGCCTATGCCAATATTGCCGCATACGAAGGAATTCGGTTTGAAGATGCCTCAAAACAATCTCTAGGTGGTCAATTAAATGACCTAAATAAGTTAAGTGAACCAGAAGCCAATAAGACCTATTACTACCCACTGACGTCTTTGGTAGCTTTTACTGAGGTAGCAAAATCACTCGTATTCGATTTAGAAAGAATTGACAACATTCAGCAAGAGTTGTTGAAAGAGGTCCAAGGAATTGGTATTGATAAGGAGACTTATGAAAACTCGGTTTCTTTAGGTAAAAAATTAGGAGAAGAAATTTTAGTTCGTGCTAGCAAGGATGGATATTTAAGAAGAACAGCCTTGCCGAGATTTAGTATTTCAGATACCCCAGGCCGTTGGAAACCCACTCCGCCTGATTACATGGAAGCTATCGAGCCGCATTGGAGAACAATAAAAACTTTTGTATTGGATTCAGCAGGTCAATTTGATCCTGGACTTCCTACTGCTTTTGATGCTGAAAAAGATTCTAAGTTTTATAAAGAGGCCAGTGAAGTATACGAAACGGTAAACAACTTAGATTCAACCAAACTAGAAATTGCCAAATTTTGGGATTGCAATCCTAATATCTCAACTACGAACGGACATGTGATGTATTTTCAACAACAAATTTCACCTGGTGGTCATTGGGTACATATTACTGCCCAAATTTTAGAAGAAAAAAACTCTTCTTTATTAGAATCAGGTATTGCTCTTTCTAAAGTTAGTGTTGCTATTGCAGATGCATTTATAAGTTGCTGGGACCAAAAGTATAAAAGTAGTTTAACGAGGCCGGAAACCTATATCAACAATTACATAGATCAAGATTGGGCTCCTGTTCTTCAAACACCTGCTTTTCCTGAGCATACTTCAGGGCATAGTGTTGCTTCTAGCGCAGCGGCGACTGTTTTAACGGAATTATTTGGTGAGAACTATGCTTTTGTAGATGCAACGGAAGTTCCTTATGGTCTCCCACCAAGAAGTTTCCAGTCCTTTTGGCAAGCTGCAGAAGAAGCGGCAATTAGTAGGTTGTACGGAGGAATACATTATAGGCCGGCTATTGATCTTGGAGTTAAGCAAGGAAAGGCAATTGGTGATTTCGTGGTAAAGGAGATTAAGTTTGAATAAGAGAAAAGCGATTTAAATGGAACTGGAGGAGCTACATACTTTTTATTGAATTCAGCTTTCCGAAAGATTTTTCTTATATTCTCGATTTTTTATCAATACATTCATATTGAGTTTTGTAAAATAGTTCATTGAAAGTAAAATTTAGTTGTAAAAAGACAACAATGAACTGTATTTAAATTGTCTTTTTAATTGATTATATAGTCTACAAATCAATGATTTATGCAAGTTTTTTTTGAGAATATCCTAATAGGAAGTATATTTGTTTAGTAGCATAGTATATCATAGTATAATAAATGAGTTTGCTTATACGTTTTCTTACAATGAGTAGGGCTAAACTTCTGATTAACGATAAAATCTTTGCTTTACTTTAAAAATTTTAAAACCATCAACTGCTAAGTAATTTTAGCAAATAAAATATTTAGATGATAGCTAACACCACACTTGTTGCACACCCGGAAATATCCATATTAGGCGAGGCACAAAATATTCAAACCTCATTAGAGAAAATATACGACCATGCAGGTACTGTCGTTTATGATTTTGAGGTTACCAGTGAGGAACAACGAATTCCCAAACCAATCACTTTGCAATGGAAGGTTCCTGCAGTTAATGTGAAAGGGGTATGGAAGCCAACTACGGATTTTAATAAACGTATTCAGGCAGACTGGGAATTGGATAATATGGAATCGAGAATTTCCATTGACTCTCCCGTGATTTCCCTTTTTGGTAATAGTGATGAGAATATTCTAACTTTTGCTTGTTCCAATGCTATCAATAAATTAGAAATGAATGCGAGATTACGTGAAGAGGACAATTGTTTTTATTGTCACATCACGTTTTTTATGGAGCAGCACTATCCCCTTAAAAACTTTAAAACGCAGATAAGAATAGACAATCAAAACCAACATTTTTCTGATAGTCTCCGTGCTGTATCTTCTTGGTGGGAAACCTTTGAGCAATTAAAACCGGCTTATGTTCCGGATATTGCTAAAAAACCATTGTACTCTACTTGGTATCAATTTCATCAAAACCTGGAAATACCTTTGCTTTTAGAGGAATGTAGATTGGCAAAGGATTTAGGTTATGAGGCAATTATTATTGATGATGGTTGGCAAACATTCGATTCTAATAGAGGTTATGATTATACGGGTGATTGGAAGCCAGACCGTATTCCTGAAATGGCTGAATTCGTAAAAAACGTACATGAAACGGGAATGAAAGTAGCCCTTTGGTATTCAGTGCCGTTCTGTGGTGAAAAGTCAAAGGCATTTAAACGTTTTAAAGGAAAATTCTTGACCGAAGACCATAGATGGGCTCCTGTTTTTGATCCTAGATATCCAGACGTAAGACAATATCTTATAGACATCTATACAAATGCGGCTAAAGACTGGAATTTAGACGGATTTAAACTAGATTTTATTGATGACTTCAGATTTTATAAAGACACACCTACAAAGCTTGGAGCAGATGCAGATTACGCCTCAATTAATGGTGCGGTGGATCGTTTGTTAACAGATGTAAAAGATGCCTTAACAAAAATAAACCCAGAAATCTTTATCGAGTTCAGACAAAAGTATACGGGACCGGCAATGCGTAAGTATGGAAATATGTTCCGGGCTTTTGATTGTCCGGGAGATGCTACCATGAATAGATTACGAATTGCAGATATACGTATGCTTGCTGGTAATACCGCAGTACATTCGGATATGGTAACCTGGCATGCGGATGAACCTTTGGAAATTGCAGCGCTTCAGGTGATCAATACTCTTTTTGGTGTCCCTCAATTATCGGTAATGTTAAGCGAAACCCCAAAGAAATATGTAAACATGATCGGGTTTTATACCAAATATTGGAATGAAAATTCCGATGTTCTTATGAACGGTGATTTTATCCCCTCTAAACCTCTTGCGAACTACCCAACAAAAAGGGTTTCTAAAAATGGTAAGATTATCATAGGAGTTTACGATACTTGGGTAATTGAACTTAATGATGAACATTATCACATAGATATTTTAAACGGACAGATAGCGGATCAAGTTGTTATTCGAAATACAAAAGATTTAGGTGGTTATCGTTGTAAAATATATGATTGTCAAGGAAGTTTGATAAAGGAAGATATTGTGTTATTTTCGAAAGGTGTATTCGAGATTTCGGTTCCGCCTTGTGGAATCGTGAGAGCTAAGAAATTATAGCAACTTTCAAATGACCGAGAAAGAGAAAATGATCGGTGGGGAGCCATACAACCCAAACGATAGAGAATTGGTAAAAGGCAGGTTAAATGCCAGAAGATTATTGCGCGAAATAGAATCCATACCTATGGATAAGGAAAGACAGCGTAAGCATTTTTTTAAAGAGCTTTTTGCTGAAACCGGAAAGAATTTCTACATAGAAAATCGTTTTACATGCGATTATGGTTTCAATATTTATTGGGGAGAAAACTCTTATGCTAATTTTGATTGTATTATTTTAGATGCCGCACCTGTTTATATTGGCAATAACGTGATGATGGCACCAGGAGTAAAACTGCTAACGGCTACACATCCTTTGGAATTTAAAGCTCGGAATTCCGGGATTGAATATGCCAAACCCATAAAAATAGGAGATAATGTTTGGATTGGCGGAGGGGTAATCGTCAATCCAGGGGTTACAATAGGGAACAACAGCGTTATTGGATCCGGAAGTGTGGTGGTAAAAGACATTCCTGATAACGTAGTCGCTGTAGGTAATCCTTGTCGCGTATTAAAGAAAATTGATAATAAATAGATTATTCAGCCTCGTCTCTCAACACCAACTTAAAACACCAGAAATATGCTCTCGATCATTTCCTTTATAGGTTTTACATTATTAGTTGCACTAATAGCATGGTACGCTACAAGAAGTACTAATGAAAAATCTGCGGATGGCTATTTTCTGGCAGGCAGAAGTCTAGGGGCAATTACTATTGCAGGCTCGTTACTTTTGACCAATCTTTCAGCTGAACAGATTGTTGGGCTTAACGGACAGGCGTTTACCGAAGGTGTACTGGTAATGGCATGGGAAACATTGGCGGCTATAGCGATGATCATTACTGCGGTTTTCTTGCTGCCTAGATATATGAGAGGCGGTATAACCACGATTCCGCAATTTGTGGAAGATAGGTTTGATCATGGTACAAAGGCTATTCTTACGGCTTTATTTTTATCGGGATATGTAATTGTAGTCATACCATCAGTATTGTATTCTGGGTCTTTGGCGTTCAGCACTATGTTTGATTTACCCAGCCTTCTTGGACTTTCAGATACGGCTACTTTGTGGATCTGTGTTTGGAGTATTGGTATCATCGGTATTATATATGCAATTTTTGGAGGGTTAAAAGCGGTTGCCGTTTCTGACCTTATCAATTCCATTGGACTTTTAATTGGCGGACTACTAATTCCCGTTTTTGGATTACTGGCAGTGGGAGATGGCAGTATCTCTGATGGTATATCTGTATTGTGGGAGACCCATCCTGATAAATTCAACGTAAAAGGAGATGTGGATGCGTCCATTCCTTTTGGAACTATTTTTACAGGAATGATGTTGGTACAGATGTTCTATTGGGGAACGAACCAAGTAATCTTACAACGTGTTTTTGGCGCAAAAAACCTCAAGGAAGGCCAAAAAGGTGTTATTCTTGCTGCTTTAGTGAAGTTTTTAATACCAATAATTGTAGTATTACCCGGTATTATTGCATGGCATATTTTTGAGGGTAATCTTGATAATCCGGACCAAGCCTATCCTAAATTGGTGGCTACGGTGCTACCAGCTGCGTTTACAGGTCTATTTGCTGCAGTGCTTTTTGGTGCTATTCTAAGTTCCTTCAACAGCCTTTTAAACAGTAGTGCTACTTTGTTTGGATTTGACCTGTATCGTCAATATTTTAAAAAGGATGCTACGGAAATCCAGACTGTAAAGGCCGGTAAGATGTTCGGACTTGTTCTAGGTATTTTAGGTATGTGCGTTGCTCCGTTAATTGCGAATGCTCCCCAAGGATTATTCGCATGGTTGCAAGAAGCGAACGGTTGTTATAGTATTCCTATTCTAACAGTAATTGTTATTGGTTTCTTTACCAAGCGTGTGCCTGCCATTGCTGCTAAAATTGGTGTAATTTCTGGGGTTGTACTCTATTCTATTAGTCAGTTTATTATTAAGCCCTATTTTGTAAACAGTGCCCTTAAAGATGCAGCACAAAATGGAATAACAGACGCAAAGGCATTAAGTGTGATACAGGCAGAAGCCTATCCTCACTTTTTACATGTAATGGCAATTTTATTTGTGTTGAATATTATTATAATGTTGGTTATTGGTAAACTGCATCCTAGAGCTACAGATTACCAACCTATGACTACAGATGCTGTAAGCGTAGAACCATGGAAATATGCTTTTGTAGCAGGAGCCGCAATTACGGCCTTAGTATTAAGCACATACTTAATATTTTAATTTAGAAAGCCTTTAAAACTGAAGAACAACTCCTAACGTTCCAGGGCCAAAGTTGAGGTTCCAACTCACCTTTTTGGCTTGGTCATTATATTTTTCATCGTATTTTTTATCAAGGTATCTGTCAATAGATTCTACGGTAGCAACGCTAATTGCAACAGCAAAAACAAAATCACTTAAATAGTGCTGACCATCCCAAATACGTGAAATTCCTGGAATAGCTCCCAAAGTGTAAACACCTGCTTTTATCCACGGACTTTTAAATTGCTTACCAATGGCATAGGCATTTGTAAATGCTAAAAGGGCGTGCCCTGAAGGAAACGAGTGGTAGTTTCGGTTTGAATTGAAAGGGTCAAATGTATCTTTCCCTTTTTCCGCAACTGGCCTGGCACGACCTACAACAGACTTTAAAACTTGTTGTAAAAAACCTGAAGAAGTTGCAGATGCGATTAGAAGAACACCTGTACGGCGAAGTTTTTCATTCTTGGTAATCAGTCCCGCTACGTAAACGCCAGATGTTGCTAAATAATTATTTTCTGGGCTACCATAAAGTTCACCATATTCACGAATAATATGAGGTACACTTTCTTTTTGTCTTTGAATAAATTCAGAGCTTTCATCATCAAAAAGATAAACTGCTCCGGTACCTGCTACAACACCACCTAGTTGAGCCCATTGTTGACCTTTCCAATGAAGCGGTCTGGCATAGGAATATCCTACACTTTTAAACATGTTTACAAAATCATATTTAAACATGTCCCACCTTTTTTCGGTAGGTGCTACAATAGAGTCTTGTGCATAAGTCCCAATTGTAAAGCAAACAAAGAGTAGAGCAATGGTCTTTTTCATAATAAGTGTAAAACTAGATTTATTCTGTAAAGCTCCAAGGTTTAAAGACTTAAAAAATTGACTTTATTACTGGTTTGGGTTCAAAGAGAGCGTATTTCATAATTTACGAAATAAATAGATGGGTTTTTAATAGTAGATTTCTTGTGCAAGACGAAAGGTATTGGCATGAGCGTCAACAATAGTTTTGATGTCCGGTGAGTACCCACCGCCCATACTACATTGAACAGGTATTTTAAGCTGGTTACAAGTTTCTAGTACAAAAGCATCCCGCTCTTTGCAACCTTTAATACTTAGCCCTAAAGTACCAAGTTTGTCCGACGCAATAACGTCTACACCGCAAAGGTAAAAGATGAAATCCGGTTTTTCTTTGGAAATCAGTTTAGGTAAAGTTTCTTTCAATAAAGACAAATAATCACTGTCGCCAGTGTCTTTAGGGAGGGCAATGTCTAAATCTGATTGTTCTTTCTTAAAGGGATAATTACTAGCGCCGTGCATGGAAAATGTAAAAACAGAGTTATCATTCTTAAAAATTTCTGCAGTACCGTTCCCTTGGTGCACATCTAAATCTACAATCAGTATTTTTTTAGCCAAGTTCTGTGCCTGTAAAAAACGTGCGCCAATTGCCTGATCGTTTAGCATACAAAAAGCTTCTCCGTGATCGGAGTAGGCATGATGAGTGCCCCCGGCAATATTCATGGCTATACCGTTCTCAATTGCGAACAAACAGGCTTGCATAGTGCCATCTGCTATAATTCGTTCGCGTTCGACTAAGTCTTCGGTCAGCGGAAAACCTATTTTTCTTGCCTCACGAGATGGGATTTTTATATTCAAAAGATCATAGAAATATTCAGGATCGTGAACGGCAACAATGTATTTATCGTTTGGTATTTGGGGCTCAAAGAAATTTTCTGGCGCACAACTACCTTCGTGTAAAAGCTGTTTGGGCAATAACTCATACTTCAGCATTGGAAATCGATGCCCTTCGGGTAAGGAATGTTTGTATATAGGGTGATACGCAATCTTGAGCATATTGCAAATATAGGAGGTCTATTTCCTTTTTTAAATCAAGAAATCGTAAAAGTAGGCAGGTAAGTTTTTAAAGAGAGAAATGGTTTAAGCCACTTTTTTAAGAAGGTCAAAACAAGGACAACGACCGCACCTTTTGCTTTCATTTTTTTTATACTTCTTACAACACTTATTTTTCAATTTTGCATTGTCAGCTAATGCTTTTTCTACCTTACGCTTAAGAAGCTCGTTACTTATCGCTTTTTTATCCTTCTTTTTGGAAGATTTCTTCTTTTTCTTTGACACTGGACTGGATTCTTAGTATATGACAAATGTAATTATTTTAAATAAATCTAAATAAGGTTAAAAAGTTAAAAATATATTGAACCTCTTTTTTTAAAAGACTTCTCCATGAAAACCCTGAATTTAACTTTTCAGGGAATCCCCTGATGCATATCTTTTTCTTTTTCAGGAATTTGCAATTGTAAATAACCTAAAGAACAACAGTTATGAAAACTTCAATTGTATTATTAGCGCTCATTTTTTTAAATACGTCTGCACTACTTTCTGAACCCATAGCGGGTTTGGTTAATGGAATCAATCCTTGGTTTTTGGTAGGTGTTGAAATCTTCTTGCTACTTGTACTGTACTTAAACTATCAATTAAAAGAGCTGAGCCAGATTGCTAAAATAGATTTTAACGGAATTGAATATATGCCTACAGAAAGAAAGGAGAAAACTCAGGGTAAACCCTGAGTTTTTTATTTCAGGGAATTCCTTGAGGTTTTCATGAAGTTAAATTATGATCTTGTATTAGCTTAAACTAAATAGCGTTGAAACCAGCGCATTTTTATATCATATTACTGCTTATGATTTTGAATTTTATAACATGAAAACAAACGGTGTACTATAAAATTTTTACGGTCAAAAGGGTTGATTAGCAATGCTTTTAAGAAAATCAATATCTTTAAGAACCTGAAAACCAACCTTTATGAAAAAATTACTATCCGTTTGTATTATTTTATTGTTGTTTTCAGGTTTTGGTTTTGGGCAGACGAAGGAGATTGATAGTTTGAAAGTCATACTGAAAACTACTGAAATTCACGATACAGTTAGAATTAAAACCAATTTCGCGTTAGCGGGAAGATTTGGTGGGTTTAGTTTGGACAGTCTCAAAAAATACACCTTCGAGGCTGAAAAACTGTCCAAGTTAAATGATAATTATTTATTGGATGCTGTGTGCTATTACTTAGCACTCTACTATGACAATACAGGAGACTTAAAAAAAGCAAAAGAGTATTATCAGAAAGCCTTGACCTTGACAGATAGTATAAAGGATGCAAAAAAGTTTGCTAAAATTTTGTCAGGTTACGCTACAGTATTAAATGAGACCACAGAACTTGAGGAAAAGATTTCATATAACCTGAGAGCCTTAAAATTCAGGGAGTCGATTGATGATAAATTTGACATAGGTAAATCACAATTTAATTTGGCGGTGATATACAGTAATACTGGTTTTGACAGTCTTTCGGTAAAATATTTAAGACAGGCCTTAAACAATGGAGAAGTTTCTGGTGAAAAGGTTTTTACAGGGTACGTACTTAATAGTCTTATAATGTATGCATTAAAAGATGGAGATCTTGAATTGGCGGAGGAATATCTTTTTAAATCAGAACAAATTTGCGAAGAAACAGGTTCTAATATGGTTTGCTATAATACTTATATTAGAAAAGGAGAATATCATGATAAGCTAAAGGAATTTTACAAGGCTGAGCAAGCATTTTTGGAATCATTAAAATATGCTGTGCAACGTGGTATACAAGCCGACATTATGTTTGTTTATGCTTATTTGGGAAAGCACTATGTTCTTGCTAGAGAACCTCAAAAAGCGATAAAAAGCTTTAAAAAGTTTGAAGAACAAAAAACAAATACACTTGAAGGAAAAATAAGCGAACTCGCTTATGATAACTGGTCAAAAGCAGAACGTATGATAGGAAATTACGATAAGTCTGATGAATATTTTACCCGATATAAAGACATAAGAGATTCTTTAGATTCAGATAAAAATAAAGTAATGCTTTTCAATGCCGAAACAAAATACCAATCCGAAAAAAAAGACAAAGAAATTGCAGAACAAAAACTAGCCTTAACAGAAAGCAAATCAAAAACCCGAACTATGACCCTATTGATCGTTTCCCTCCTTTTTGGATCTATATTATTGTGGTTCTCTTTCAACCAACGCCAAAAGCGTATGCAGCAGCAGTTGGTATCTATTGAAAGAGAACAAGAAGTAAAAACCTTGGAATCCTTAATGGAAGGTGAGGAAAAAGAACGCTTGCGTATTGCCAAAGAGCTTCATGACGGGGTAAATGGTGATCTTTCGGCTATTAAATTTAAACTCTCTTCTTTGCTAGAGATGAACAATACGGTAATCAAAGAAGCCGTTACCATGATCGATAATTCTTGTGAACAGGTGCGTGCCATCTCACATAATCTGGTGCCCCCTTCTTTAAAAGACTTTAACTTATTGGAGGCGGTTGAGGAGTATTGCCAGAGTATGGATAGTATCCACAAAGCTGAAGTAAGTTTTCAACACGTAGGAGAGCAGATCAACTTAGATAAGAAACAAGAAGCTAATCTATTCCGAATTATACAAGAGTTGGTAACCAATAGTATTAAGCATGCCCAGGGCAATGAAATTAATGTACAACTGAGTCATTTAAAAAATACGCTACAACTTACTGTTGAGGATAATGGTAAGGGCTTTGACCCTAAAACGGTAAAAAGCGATGGTATTGGCATGCAAAACGTACAATCTAGGGTAGATTATTTGAATGCTACCATAGATTTTGTTTCCAATGAAAAAGGGACATCATATACCATTACAATGGATACCAAAACCAAATAACCATGATAACCATAGCTATTACGGATGATCACCAAATGGTGGTACAGGGCATAGAAACCATGCTCAGGTATGAACCGGATATGGTCATATCATACAAATATAACAGTGTTGCAACAACCATTGAAGGACTATCAAAACAGCAACCTGATATACTTTTGTTGGATATTAATCTACCGGACGGTAACGGTATAGATTTATGTAAAAAGTTAATGGGGTCGTTTCCAAAATTAAAAATCATCGCATTAAGTAGTTTTAGCGAGATTGCTTTTGTAAAGCGAATTTTGAGCAACGGAGCTAGTGGTTATCTTTTGAAAAATACGAGTAAAGAAGAATTGATTACTGCTTTTAAAACTGTTTTGGATGGTGGGCAGTACTTGCAAAAAGACATTCAGAAAAAGCTACTCCAAAGTTCATTGGGCCAGAAGAAAGCAAGTTCTTTTATTCCTAAACTTACCCGCCGCGAAAAAGAAGTATTGACTGCGATTTCAGAAGAACTCACTACCAACGAAATTGCCGATAAACTTTGTATCAGTTCCAAAACCGTGGAAACCCACCGCATGAATCTTATTAGTAAGTTAGGTGCCCGTAACAGTGTTGGGCTAATAAAAATCGCGATGGAAAAGGGGTTGTTGAAAAATTAGACATCTTCATTTCTTATGCATTCCTAACTTTACTATTTAAAATATGCTTTTGCCTATTAAATCCTAGCTATCATTTTTAACATTTTAGAATTTTTTAAAAGTCCTCCTTCTAGTATGTCGCTTATATAAAGACTAGGGTCTTCATTTCCTTCTATAAGAATTGGCCCGTAAGGAGTGATGGCCACATCCCAACCAACCATTCCATTAGGAATGTGTTTTGATGCGTTCTTTACCAATTTACAGGCTTCTTTATAGTAAGGAATCTTAAAATTTTGTAATACAAAATCTGTGTCAGGATGTTTATTTGTTTGTTCGCCGCCAAACTCTATATCAAAATAGGCAGTTTGTTTTAAAGTACCTATTTTTTGGTTGATACCTATGGTAAGTCCTCCCGATGAAGTATTGTCTACAACATTGCCTTTTGCACCAAAACGCATGCTAGAAGTAATAATATCCACTTCTCCGTTTTCCATATGCGTTAGTATACGAAGGGTGTTTATGGATTTTGAGTAAATAGCATTGATTTCAGGATGTTGAGCTATAACTTCGGTATGTGCATAATTACCGCTTATAAGATTTTCATATTCTAATTGTAATTTTTTTTGCAAGTTTTCTTTACTTAATTTAAAACAGCCTTTGCCACCATAAAGTGATAACGGTCTAAAGAAAATTGCTTTGGCGGGTGTAGATTGAAATACGGCTTCGTAAGCTTGCATCAATTGATTTAATGTAGAAATTTCACAAATGCCATTCTCTAAAAAAAAGCTTTTGCCAAAGTTGTGACCAATAAGTTTTGGGGTTGCTAGTTTATGCTTTTCACAATAAAGAGCAAAATTCAGTTTGTTATTTAATATGGAGGTGTATTCTTGCTTGTTAAGTTTTGGGCTGCGCTGTATCCGATTGTTTAAGTCAGTACTTAAATAATCCTTATAATTTTTAACTTCTTTTTTATAAAGATGCTTAAAATAGTACATAGGCACTTCTTTTCTGGTGGTCCAGAGTACGAATACCTCTTTAAGAATTTTTAAAAAACCCTTTTTTTCCGGGTCTTTAAGGAATACTTTGATCCTTCCTGGATTGGTAAAGTGTATTGCCATTGTATTTTTTGTTAAGTTATTTTTCGGTTAGGTTGAGTACTTTTTTTCGTTTCCCGGAAGACAGCAACGGTATTTCATCTACATAGGTAACGGCCAGGTTGGCATTACTGCCCAGATAGCCTTTAAACTCATTAATCAATTCCTTTTCGCGCGTAAAACTAGTTTGTACGTTCAGTATAAATTCATAATTATTTTTACCTTTCTGAATGAATTGGTATTGATTTAATCTATTGTACTTCCACATATTATTAGTGAGGGTAAAAGGAGAAATAGGTTCGCCTTTAGTGTTGAATATAGCGTCCATTTTTCGACCTTCAACAGTACTTAGGACGTAATGAATGTTTCGGTTTATCTCTATTTTTTTCATAGCTCCTAGGTCTCCCGTATCATAGCGTATTAGGGGCATGGCACGGTTGAAAAAATCGGTTACGACAATTCTTCCCGTTTTGCCATCTTCTAGCGGAATGTCTGCGTTAGTATCTAAAATCTCAATATGATAACTGGCTAGGTTTAAAAGAAAATTGTTTTCTAAGAAGGGGGTTTGCTGGGCTAGCATTCCGTTCTCGGTATTCGCATAACGAGATACAACGGGACAACCAAAATGTACTTCCAAATAATTTTTTGTGGGGTTGTCCAATGATTCGGACATGGCTATAATAGAGATGACTTTCGCATCGGATAAATCGGTTGGGTGGCGTTTTAGGTATTTTACAATTCCATCTAGCGCAGAGGCATAGCTAAGTATACTTTTGGGAGCATTGCCAAATATAATTCGGTTTAGGAATTCCTTAATTTTACTGTCGCTTAGTTTAAAAACCTCTATTGGGCTAATGTTCTGTATTTTTTGAATGAATTTGCTCTTTCTGTTCTGTTTGTTCCAAATTCTAAAATAATAGAACCCTTGGCCCCAGGTATGGCCAACTGTTTCCCAAAAGAAATGCACATCGGCTTTATGGCGCCTTTTTTTATTTTTATCATGAACTACGGTAAAAGGCGTTCCTGTTGAACCACTTGTAGAGGCATTGAATGTTTTTTTGTTTACGTAACTTTCGGAAAGAAATGATTTGCTATTTTCCTTGATCAGATTTTTATTTACTACCGGAAAATGTTGGAGAGAAGTGGCGGTTATTCCCAAAAATTTATAATAGGGTACCGTTTTTACAGCATGATGTAAAATCTGGTTTAAATAGGTAGTGCGTTGCTGCGTGGCGTAATCGGATTCATGGTTTATGTTTATTCGTTTTATGGCATCATAATGTTTACGGATCTTGGAACCTTTAAATTGGTCCAGTAGCCAAAAAAATGAACTTCTCCACGTAGTGGGTTTATTTGAAAATTCTATGTTATGCACCCTATTGAACATAAGATTTTTTATTAGTTTCATTATGCACAGCGTAAGACTGACCACAATTGGCATCCCCGTTTAGATAAGCATCTCCCGTTTTTCTTTTTCTAATAAAACGTGCTGGTGTTCCATAGGTTAGGGAATATGATGCCACATTTTTAATGACCAGAGAACCGGCACCAATAAGACTATGTTTGCCAATAGAAATATTCTCAATAACATTTGCCCCAAGGGATATAGCTGAATATTTGCCAAGCATAAGGTTTCCTCCGGTGCATACCCCTGAAGAAATACTGGAAAAATCTTCCATAATTCCGTCATGTCCAAGTGAGGAATTGGTGTTTAGAATGCAATAATCACCCATTTGGGAATTCGCATTTATTATGGCTCCAGGTGCTATTACGGTTCCTTTTCCGATTTTGACGCCCATGCCTATAATGGCGCTAGGGTGTACCACGGTAACCATTTCAAGCAGCGGGCAGATAGTATTGATTTTATCCACCATGATTTTTCTGGTCCAATTGTTTCCAATTGCTATAATAACACCTTGTATGTCTAGACGCCATACAAGCCACGGAAGGTCTAGCTCTGTTCCCAAAACTTCAAGCCCGTATTTTTTTGTACCCTTTTTTTTAAAAGAATCTATAAAGCCTAGAACATTATATTGTCCTTTTTTGTTAATGCAATCCAGAACCATACCCCCATGTCCAGATGCGCCTACTATTAAAATGTTTTTCATGTTCTCGGAGTTTTGTATTAGTTGGTACCATCTTCTCGCGATAAGTAATCATAGGGTTATCGTAAATTTCAACCCGCACTTTGTGTACTCATTTCTATCGCTATATTTTTTCTCAATTTTCTATGACTAAAGTATTTCTTTAAAAGTGCTAAAGCGTAAGGGTATTCCCTGATTTTTCTATATCAGGGTTAACCCCTAGTTTTTAAAACACTTAAAATCAATAGTTTGGAATATTTGGTAGGAGGGTAATAACAATTTGTGGTGTAATGTGTTCCTTCTAACCACTTGCGAAAACGAAGTATAGAATTTTAATACAGTCTATTTAAGTAAGGACCTTATTTTACCTATCCAACATTTCAGGGTTAACCCTGATATTTTTATTTCAGGGAATCCCCTGAAGGTTTCGAATAAGTCTCAGAATACCTTGCGAGAATAACTTTTAAACTATAATAAAATGAAAACCTTACTGAAATTAAGTTGTTTTACCTTTCTCTTGCTTAGCTTATCTTGTAGTAAAAATGATAATGACCCTCCAGCTCCTATTGAAGAGGCTATTGAAGCTGATGCGGAGGATGATATGGAAGTTGCCGAAGAAGAAAATAGTGCTCCATCTGAGTTTGAATTGGTAGTTCTGCCGGATGCCGCGGTGGAGGTAGACGTTTTACCCATATTTAGCTGGAATGCTAGTACCGACCCGGATGGTGATACTGTTGTGTATGATTTATACTTGGATGAAGGTGATGCAGCGGATAAGGTATTTGCAGAAGATATTGAGGTCAACAGTTATGAGGTCAAAGATCGTCTAGAATTAACGAAGGGATACGCTTGGAAGGTTGTTGCAAGAGATTCTGAAGGAGCTAGTGTAACGAGTGATACAAGAACTTTTTCAACCAGACCCTTACGTTTTAATGATGTTCCTGAAACCGCTAATGCTGCTTTTAGTGCACGACAGCTTCATAGTTCAATCGTATATGAAGATAGAATATGGGTAATAGGAGGGTCTATTTTAGGAGCGGGTACCGTACCATTTAAAGATGTTTGGTTTACCGAAGATGGTATAAACTGGGAGCTCGCTACGGAATCTGCAGATTATGGAGCGCGTGCAGCTCACTCGTCGGTAGTTTTTGATGGTAAGATGTGGGTGATTGGTGGCTTTGACGATACGGGCAAAATTAAAAATGATGTTTGGGCAAGTAAAGATGGTGAAACTTGGAATGTTGTCGTTAATGATGCCCCATTTAATGGTAGGGCCGGACATACCTCTGTAGTTTATGACAATAAGATTTGGTTGATAGGTGGAGTTGATACGGACAATAACCTACAAAATGATGTTTGGGTAAGCCAAGACGGTTTTACTTGGAAAGAGGTTTCCGGAGATGCTGGTTTTGAAGCTCGAAATTTGCACTCTATGGTAGCTTTTGAGGATGGAATCTATGTTATTGGCGGAAGAAATAAATTAGATGAGAGATTGGGTGATGTTTGGTTCAGTAAAGATGGAATTAATTGGGATGTTTTATCTAAAGATGCTGATTTTACGGGTCGATTCTCCCATACATCCATCGTATTCGATAATAAAATGTGGGTTATTGGTGGTCTTGATGAAGAATTTAATTGGAAAAATGATGCGTGGTTCAGTACAGATGGAAAAATATGGACGGAAGCCATTAATGCGGCGCCATTTTCAAGACGATTTAGGCATTCTTCGGTTGTCTTTAAAAACAAGGCATGGGTAATTGCAGGAACAGGCGAAGTAAATAATGTTCAAAACGATGTTTGGACATTTGAATAACATTCTAAAAATCAATAAAACAAAAGC
>NZ_JAHKPY010000014.1:707213-1085386 GCF_018860745.1 Zobellia uliginosa
GCTTTTGTTTTATTGATTTTTGTTTTAGTAGAATAGAGTTGGAATGTTTTGGAAGTTCTGCAGCTATTCTTAGGCAATATATTTATCCTTTGTGCAAGGCCAACTGAATGCGTTTTCTAGGAATATCAACAGATAATACTTTTACGATTATTTGTTGTTGTAGATGCACATGTTCGTTCACATCCTTTACGAATGTATCCGATAAGTTTGATACATGAATAAGACCACTTTCTTTAATTCCAATATCAACAAAACACCCAAAGTTGGTAATGTTATTAACGATACCAGGTAATAGTTGACCTTCCTGTAAATCCGTAATGGATTTTATATTTTGATTGAAAGTGAAAACCTTGGCTTTCTCACGACGGTCAAGACCTGGCTTTTCAAGTTCCTCTATAATATCTTTAAGAGTAGGTAAACCTATGGTTTCCGTGCAATAGGACTCTAGTTTTACGCTTTTTAAAGCACTACTGTTTCCTATTAATTCTGTAAGCGGAATACCTTTGTCCTTGGCTATTTTTTTAACTATAGCATAACTTTCCGGGTGAACCGCAGAGTCATCCAATGGATTTTTAGCATCTTTTATACGAAGAAAAGCTGCTCCTTGTTCAAAAGCTTTACCACCAAGGCGGGCTACTTTTTTAATTTCAGTACGGCTTGTAAAAGCTCCATTTTCATTTCGGTAGGTTACAATATTTTCTGCCAATTTCGGGCCAATGCCGGATACATAACTCAGTAGCGGTACACTTGCGGTATTGATATTTACACCAACGGAATTCACACAACTTTCTACCACAGTGTCTAATGAATTCTGAAGCTTACTTTGGTCCACATCATGCTGATATTGTCCTACACCAATAGATTTGGCGTCTATTTTCACGAGCTCTGCCAATGGATCGGCTAGTCGTCTTCCTATAGAAACAGAACCTCGTACGGTTACATCGTAATTGGGGAATTCATCACGGGCTATTTTTGAAGCGGAATAAATGGATGCTCCCGCCTCACTTACTACAAAAACTTCAATAGGATTTTTAAAATGAATACGTTTTACCAATTGTTCGGTTTCACGGGATGCCGTTCCATTACCAATGGCAATAGCTTCTATTTTATACGCGTCACAAAGCGAACTTATTTTTTTTATGGCTTCGGTATCCTTGTTCTGCGGGGCATGCGGATATATGTTTTCGTTGTGTTCTAAATCTCCTTGTGCGCTCAAGCAAACTACTTTACAGCCTGATCGGAAACCTGGGTCTATTGCTAAAATCCGTTTTTCACCTAAAGGAGCTCCCAAAAGGAGTTGTTTCAAGTTTTTAGAAAATACCATAATGGCATCATCATCTGCTTTTTCTTTTGCGTTTTTGAGGATTTCATTCGATAATGAAGGATAAAGCAAACGCTTGTATGCATCCGCAATAGCCAATTCAATATGAGGCGTACAGGAATTATTGGATTTTATAACCCGGTCTTCAATACGCCTAAGCATCTCATCAGAATCAATTTCTATTTTTACGCGAATAAAACCTTCGTTTTCGGCACGTAAAATAGCCAACAATCTATGCGAAGGACATCGTTTTAAAGCTTCGCTCCAATCAAAATAATCTCTAAATTTCTGTGCTTTCTCATCTGCTTTCTTGGCTGAGATAACTTTTGTTATAATTAGTGCACTGCGCTCTAATTGGTTTCGTACCTGGTTTCTTATAGATATACGCTCGTTAATCCATTCTGCAATAATATGCCTAGCACCTTCTAAAGCTTCATCCGTATTGGCAACTTCACCATTGGTATATTGGTTGGCAGCCGCTTCAATATCATTATGGTTTTGAGCCATAATCATTTTAGCTAGAGGCTCTAATCCATTTTTACGAGCGGTTTCTGCTTTGGTCTTTCGTTTTTTCTTGAATGGCAGGTATAAATCCTCAAGCGTAACAAGGTCATCGGTCTGTTGAATTTTAAGCCGAAGCTCATCATTTAATCCGTTTTGCTCTTCTATAACCTTTAGAACTGCAGTCTTTCGCTTTTCTAGTGTTTCAAACTGAGTTTTAAATTGCACGATGGCTCCAACCTGAACCTCGTCTAAATTACCTGTTATCTCTTTTCTATAGCGCGAAATAAAAGGGACGGTACAATCTTGGTTAAGAAGTTCTACTGTATTCTCAATACTCTTTTGAGGGAGTTGAGTGTTTTTTTTGATGTAAGAAACTAATTGCATAAATAGTATTGTTGACCAGGTGGCTGCTTTCGAATTCTTAATCCGCTACAACCAATACTAGTTTACTTTTTCAGGATTTGAGATGTAACCTGTTCTTGATGAAATTGAAATATCATAATTACCAGAACTATCTTCTTCCGTCGTTATTATAATTTGATATGTACCTATCTTATCTAAAAGAAAGGCTCTCTCTTCTGATTTAGATTTTAAAGAAAGGCGAGAACCCCATTTTCTTAATATTTGTTTTTTTTCTGAGCCTTCAACTTTAAAGATGTAAAAGTTTGCTTTTACTGTATCGCTATAAGTATCAATAAGAATATCTAAATAGGTATTTGGTTTTAATGTATTAAATTCCCAAACTTCTGCTTTGTCATTATAAGGGTCAAAAACATCCCCATCTATTTCTAATACGCTATTTTGCTTAAATGTAATACTGGGTATTTCAACAAAATTCACAACGCTTTCAGGTTTACTGCTTAAGGTTACTTCAAAAGTTCCAGTACTTTCTGTTTCGGAAGTGACTACAAGTTCGTAATCTCCCATTTCCGGTAAAATTTTGGAAAAGGTTGACATTTTTGGCTTTACAGTTAGTCTTGTTTTGGTAGCCTGAAAGACTAGCTTTTTCTCTCCTTGTGTTAGCTTATAAAGATAGTAATTAAGCGAGGCTTCGCTATTATTCGACTCCGCAACAATGTCTATGATGGTGTTATCGTTCACGGTACTGAATTTATACGCCTTTCCCAAAGGAGAGTAAGGAGTCATTATACCACCACCACTAGGCTCAAAATTTCCTTCTTGAGTGAGAACATCGGTTTTTTCTGCAGTTATAGTACTAATTGAATTATTCATTCCAAATAGTTGAAGAGAAAATCCCCCATTCCCATATTCGGCGGCCGTAGCAACAATTGAGTAATTACCTGGCTCGGTAATAAGAAACTCTGAAATTTCCTTCTTTACGTCATAGTTTAATGAGGAAGTTACTTGTGCATATTCTCCATTATTATCTTTTAGAACAATAATTTTTCCTTTAACATCTTGACTGTCGGAATTTAATAAAATATCAACATAGGTATTCTCTTTAGTGACCTCAAAGTTGAACATTCTATTACTTGGGGATAGATAATTATCATAACCCCCCGCGTTTTCCCACACTCCACTAACTGTTTCAACACTATTTACTGTAGGTGTTAATTCTTTTATTTCTTGGTTAGCCAAGAAACTTAAGGAGTAGGATGTTTCAATCTCTTTTTCAGCCGTTATAACTACAGTATAAGTTCCGGTTTCTGTAAGTAAATGTTCAATGGAGTCCTCTGTTGATTTGTAACTCTTATCACTTTCTAGTGTAGAATTATAATTTTCGCCTTTAAAAAGCATAATATCTACTTTGGCATCTTCGGACTTTGCTTTTACAATAATACTAATTCTCGTATTTGGCGTATTGTTTACAAATGTATAGAAGTGATTTCTAGGAGAAGAATTGTTTTTGAAGCCACCACCATTATCGATTTTACTTTCTTTGTCTATTGAGGTTTTGAGATCATCACCAGAATTTGTAATGGACAAATCATCTATAGCCTCACCTTTAATAGGATTATAATCAGGGTCTGTGGAATTAATTGAACCTGTTACCAAAGTGTAAGTTACATTTCCATCAAATTCGTCATCATTAATACCTTCGATAGTCAAAGTTACACCGGTTTGCCAATTTTCAGGAGTTAAGGTAATCGAGGATGGACCTTCTCCCTCGGTATCATCATATCCTGAAATTGGTATGGTAACATCATTCAAAGGCGTAGTTGACAACGTGAACGTGAAAGTTGCTTTTCCTCCATTTTCCGAAGTAGTGCCAACTAATTTATCAATATTAACTTTCGCTGTTTTGTTTTCTGGTTCAGTTGGTGCTGATTCAGGACCATCGTCTTTAGATGAGCAACCAAAGAAAACGAGGACTAAGAGAAGGTAATAAAGATTTTTCATAATTTCATTAGTGTTAAAGTTGCGGGAAAATACTTAAATTTTATAAAGTATTTGCAACATGAAATCACTAATTTTTAAAAAATATAGAAACTGTTATTTAACTTATCCCTTCCCCATTACCAACACTATCTTCATCTGGGTTTACAAAAACTAACTTACCATCTGCGTTTTCGGTCATTAAAATCATGCCTTCGCTTTCAACACCACGCAATGCCCTAGGAGCTAGGTTGATAAGAACGGTAACTTTTTTGCCAATTATTTCTTCTGGTGTAAAACTCTCTGCAATACCTGAAACAACAGTACGTGTGTCCAAACCAGTGTCCACTTTTAGAACCAATAACTTCTTGGTTTTAGGCATTTTTTCGGCTTCCAAAATGGTGCCTACACGCATATCTAGTTTTGTAAAATCATCAAAATTGATAGTATCTTTCTGTGGCATAAGTTTTTTATTCGCGTTTTCGTTGGCCTTTTTTGTGGCTTCAAGTTTGTCTAATTGGGCCTGTATTTCACTGTCCTCAATTTTTCTAAAGAGCAGCTCGGCCTTATTTATTTTATGATTGGCGGGGATTAATACGTCCTTGGTGGAAACTTCTGCCCAAGAGGTTTCAGCTTCACCTGCACCAACTGCCAAAATATTCTTAAGTTTCTCAGAAGTAAACGGTAAGAAAGGTTCACTCAAAACAGATAGCGCAGAGGCTATTTGAAGTGCGACGAACATAATTGTTTTTACACGCTCTTCGTCTTGTTTAATTACCTTCCAAGGTTCTTCATCTGCCAGATATTTATTTCCTAAACGAGCCAAGTTCATCAATTCTTGACCTGCTTCCCTAAAACGATACCGTTCAATGGAATTGGAAATGATTTTAGGATATTTTTGAAGCTGCTCCAACGTTTCCTTATCTACTTCAGAAAATTCAGATGGAGACGGAACAATACCTTCGTAATATTTGTTCGTCAAGACTACTACGCGGTTAATAAAGTTTCCGAGAATGGCAACCAATTCATTGTTGTTCCTCGCCTGAAAATCTTTCCAGGTGAAATCATTATCCTTGGTTTCAGGAGCATTCGCGGTTAAAGTGTATCTAAGTACATCTTGCATATCCGGGAACTCCTCTAAATATTCATGTAACCAAACCGCCCAATTCTTTGATGTGGAAAGCTTGTTGCCTTCTAAGTTCAAAAACTCATTGGCAGGAACGTTTTCCGGCAAGATATAATCGCCATGTGCTTTTAAGATAGCGGGGAAAATAATACAGTGAAAAACAATATTATCTTTACCTATAAAATGAACAAGCTTCGTTTTTTCATCTTTCCAATACGGCTCCCAGTCTTTTCCTTCACGCTCAGCCCATTCTTTGGTAGAAGAGATATAGCCAATAGGCGCATCAAACCAAACGTATAGTACTTTGCCTTCACCACCTTCTACAGGTACAGGAATACCCCAGTCTAAATCTCTAGTTACAGCACGTGGTTTTAGTCCATCATCGATCCAGCTTTTACATTGTCCGTATACGTTAGGTTTCCAGTCGGATTTATGTCCTTCTAAAATCCATTCCTTTAGAAAATCTTCATATCTATCCAAAGGTAGAAACCAATGTTTGGTTTCTTTGGTTGTAGGAACAGTACCGGTAATAGTAGATTTCGGATTAATCAAATCCGTAGCGTTCAATGTAGAGCCACAGTTTTCACACTGATCACCATAAGCCTCTTCATATCCGCATTTAGGACAGGTACCTACTACAAAACGGTCTGCCAAGAATTGTTTGGCTTCCTCATCATATAATTGAGCTGTAGTTTCTTCAATAAAATCACCTTGCTCATATAGCTTTACGAAAAAATCAGAAGCCGTTTTATGATGAATTTCTCTTGAAGTTCTAGAGTAGTTGTTAAAAGTTATACCAAAATCTTTAAAAGATTTACGAATAATACCATCATACTTATCAATGACCTCCTGGGGTGTAATACCTTCTTTTTTGGCTTTCATTGAAATAGCTACACCGTGCTCATCACTTCCGCATACAAAAGCAACATCGTTACCATTTAAGCGTAAGTATCGCGCATAAATATCTGCGGGCACATAAACGCCGGCCAAATGGCCAATATGTATGGGGCCATTTGTATAAGGTAATGCGGCTGTAATTGTATATCTCTCTGGGTGTGTAAGCTTTTCGGCCATTGATTGTAAATTAAGGTGCAAAAGTACTGATTTTGGACTGCATTTCACAAGTGGATTTCTGATAGGATACGTGAAAGTTAAACGAATGGTTGTCAGTGAGTTAATACTTCTTTTGCAGTTCAACGGAAATGTATACGAATTTTGTATTCCTACTGTTTAATATAGTAGCCCCTTATTTAACCATTAATTTAAAACAGATAAACCATGAGTGCAGGAATCCCCAAGAACTTCAAAGGATTAGAAAAGATTAAAAACGGTGTCGAAACAGCTGTAAATAATGAAGTAAAAGACGATGTAGCCCGATTATATAAAAACAAATCTTCGCGTATTACAAAAGAACTATCGTTCAAAACTAAAAATGATAAGTCTAAATTGACCTAAGGATAAGATTGTTAAGCAAGAAAAAACCTTCGCTATGATTATTTCATTGGCGAAGGTTTTTTTATGGAAATAATAAGCAAGTTTATGCCACCATCACCGATTTACTCATTTTATGCTGTTGCACTTGAATGCGATAGATATATTTACCAGCAGCCAAATGCCCGGGTAAGCTTTCTTTAATATTTATTTCGTTCACCCCTTCGGACATGATGGTATTACTTAAGGTACCTACTTTTTGTCCTATAATATTAAAAAGCTGAATATCTACATGGGCCGTTACCGGCATTTCTAAATAGATATGGGGTGAATTCTCAGATGGATAGAACGGTTTGTGAACAATGGAGTTTAGCTGCTCGCTGTTCGGTACAACAGGTTTCTCCGTCAATCCGCCATCTGGTGACGTTGGTATTGTTGGTTCACCATCGCTATAGACAATATCGGGAAAATCGGTTCCGCTACAGTTAAAACCAAGATTGACCGGTGCATAAGTATGTCCTAATAAATGTTGTTCAACTAAAGGGATGGGTACACAGAGCCATTCTGCCAAAACCGTAGCGTATAAATCTCTAAAATCCATAGTATATTCTAGGTTTCCTCTTCCATCGGGATTGTCCAATGTAGGGTGTTCCCCTACAAAAGCGCTGCCCTGCAAACCTGGTCCAAAAAATAAGGTTGGCGCTGCTTTACCATGATCGGTACCGTTGGATCCGTTTTCAAAAATACGTCTCCCGAACTCTGAGAACGTCATACTAAGCACATTGTCATCTTGTTCAGTATATGCTAGATCTTCATAAAAATTATCGATTGCTATGGATAGATTGCTCATTAAACGTTCATGGGCCAATGGCTGGTTACCATGTGTGTCAAACCCATTCATAGAAATCATATACACCTTAGTACCTAAATTTCCTTTTATTAAACGGGCCAATAATGCCAATTGTTTGGCAAAACTATTTTTTTGATATTCCACTTGGTTGGTCCCTCGCGACCAAGCATCATGAATTACACCGGAATATTCATAGGTAGTATTGGCAACTCCTCTTAAAAATTTTAGTTGGTCGCCATACATACAATCGTTGAATAGTTCTTGTTCTAGACCGTAACGCACACCAGATTCCGCTATTTCTTCTAACTGCTCTACATTAGAGGTTACAAAAGCATAATTTGTTTCATCACCCTGAAAAACCAAGCTTCCAAACTGACCAATTTGAATAGCTGCCGGAGCAGGTGGGGGTGATACTAAATAATCTGGGTAACATTCTTCAAAATGTCTTCCCATCCAACCTGTATCTAGTCCGCTGAAACCTGTTGAGGTTAAATCTGTATTGGCAAAAACGTCCGAGCCTGTAAAGTGGGATAGACTTTGACCTTCGTAACCAACACCATGAACCGCTTTAAATTGACCTTCGGCCCATCTAGGTTCCAAAGATTTCATGTATGAAGGTATTCCATACTCATCTGTAAGTTTTAGAACTTTACTCTCAGGAATATATATATTCGGTCTTGCGTTAGCATATGAATCAAATTGCTCAATAGGAATTACCGTACTAAGCCCATCATTACCGCCCGAGAGCCTAATTAGAATAAGGATTTTATCTGATTCTGCATTGGCTATTGCGGCCGTTAATGGAGATGGTGCAGAAGCAGTAAGCATATTACTGCCTAGCATCATGGAGCCGGAACCGGCAATTCCGAGTGCTTGTAAAAATGAACGTCTGCTCCAAGATTTGTGTTCTTGATCGTGGCCATCGTGTTCTAGCCCTTTATGGGGATCTGTGTGGTGGGTATCGCACATAGTAGTAGGTTTACTTTAGTTGAAATTCTGGTTGTCTAATTAGATATTGTAAGAGAAGATAGACTTGGGTTGGTGCTTCCATAGCTCCGTATAAAGTCCATGTTGGCGTACTACCTCCTTCATAATATTGAGAAGGAACATCGCCTCTGAAGATGGTATATGCCTTATCATATTCAGATGCATCAAGTAAACCTTTCGGAAGAATAAAATCTATAATATGGTTGGCTATAGTATCTGGGTCGTTACTTGTAAGTCCGTCATTCCCTGCCAACGAAAGACCTAAAGTTCTAAATTGCTCATCGTCTGCATTAAAGAATTCTTCCATAATGGTTTCTATGGTCAACCACCGGCCAATCATAAAATTGGTATTTATCCAAGAACGGTTTCGTTGCCAGCCTGCCACATCAAAAGGGTCGAACATTCGTTGGCTTAGGAGTCCACTATAGTTTATAAGACTGGCTATGGTAGTGTCATCATAACCAAAACTACTTTCTTTTAATAAGTTGAAATAGAAATCATATGGGCTTTTAATGATTACACCAATGGCCTCGTCATCAAAAAAATGTTGGCTTTTAAACAATTCTGAAAGTACCGGGGCAATCTCAAAATCATTGGCAATAAAAGTTGCTGCCATGCCAGAGATTATAAGCTGGGCATTACCCGCATTGTCATTAGAATCCGGGTGTACGAAAAACTCATATAATTTTCTGCAGATAAAACCTGCTATTTCTGTAGAGCGTTGTTCAAACAAAATGTTGATAACATCATCATAGCCCCAGTTTCCTGTTTGGCCTAGAATGGTCTTACTATCCGTATCATGTCTTTCAGGGTCAAAAGAGACCTTTTCACAACCTAGTTCGCCACGCTCAACATAACCTGAAAGCGCACGGGCGGTTTCTATGACATCTTCTTCTGTGTAGTTATTTCCTTCCCCAAGGGTAAAAAGCTCATATAGTTCACGAGCATAGTTTTCATTTGGGTTGTGCCCATTGTTATAAACACCATCTAGGTAATACAACATGGCATCAGTAAGCCCAATTTCACTAACAAACGTTTTAAAGTTACCAAGGGCATTACGTTGTAGACAATTAACGTAGTAGTAAAGAAACGGGGTACATTCGTAAATATCCAATTCTGTAACAAAATGATTGCTCCAAAAAAAGCTCATCCGATCACGAAGATTGTTATTCAGCAAGTTCTTGGCGTAAGCTATGCTAAAGTCATCTTCTTGTGTACGTCTTAACTGATTTCTTTCGCTGTTATCTTCAGGATAGTTGCTACCGTTCCAATCTGCCCATACGGGTTTTGGTATTAGCGGAGCACCTAGGGCTTGGGACATAAGAGCACTTACTACCGTTTCTGCAGTAGAACCAACGGCTTGATCAATAGTTTCAACGGAGGCACTAAATCCAAGTCTTCTGTACAGATGGGCAGCCCTATTTCTGTCTAAGGGAGTAGTATACGGTGCCAAAGGCGCCGTATTACAGTTAACAAAATATTCCATAATTTTCGTAGGCTTTAAAAGAACCGTTTCATGTGTTTGGGGCTAGTTCTTAACGCACAAAGATTTTGGATAGTATGTGTTTTCTGGTATTTTCGACATACTGTTGACTGATTTACGATAGCAATTCAATTTTTGATGTTGCTTTGCGAGCTTTTTCGATGAAGTACACGTTTTATTAAGACTTAGTAGCATTTATATGGGTAAACACAATGAATTTGGTAAAGAAGGAGAGAAATTAGCAGCGGACTTTCTAATCAAAAAAGGGTATGATATTCTCTATAAGAACTACCGTTACCTAAAAGCCGAAATAGATATTATTGCTCAAAATGGGGATATGTTGGTTATAGTTGAGGTACGTGCACGGAGCAATGACCAGATTATTCCTATTGCGGAGACCATAACACCAAAAAAAATAAAGCTTTTAGTTTCTGCTGCGGATCATTACATAACTGATAACGACCTTGATTTAGAGGTTCGTTTTGATGTTATTACGATTTTAAAGAACAGTAAAATCTTCAAAATTGAGCATTTAGAAAGCGCATTTTATCATTTTTAAGTGCTCTTTAAAATTTTTTATCTTCCTGATACGCCCGTTAATAGGGTGAAACAAAGCACTCGTCAAAATTCACATAAAGATAATTATACACAATTTGTTTTATTTATAACAATATGTTATTTTTGCTCAGCAATCAATACTTATGAACCCATGAAAACGATTTCGTCCGTAGTTGAACAGTACATTAAAAAGAAGCCTTTTTTGCAAAGTGCGCTGGCACAAGGCATTATTAATTTAACTTCACTTTCTAGAATAGTAAAACCTGAAATTGAGAATGAGTTAGGAAAGGATATTCGTAACGGGGCAATCGTAATGGCATTGAAACGTCTATCTGATGATTTAGAGTTTAGGGCCACTCATAAGATTATCAAGGTTTTAAAGAATATTGGAGAGATAACGGTACGTTCATCACTCACGGATTTCACTTTTTTAGTTTCAGAATCTATTCTAGAGAACCAAACCCAACTGCTTGAAGAGGTTAATAAGAACAAGGATGTTTTCTATACGTCTTCACGAGGGGTAAATGAATTGAATATTGTAGTAAGCAATAGTTTGGATGGTACAGTAGAAGAGCTTTTTAAAAATGAAAAGTGTACTCAGAAAGCAATGAACCTATCGTCTATAACGGTAAAACTACCTGCTGAAAATGTATCGGTTCCAGGAATTTATTACTTCATTTTTCAGCGTTTAGCTTGGGAAGGAATTGTTCTTTACGAAGTAATTTCAACAACCAATGAGTTTACTATTCTTGTGGATGACAAACAAGTAGATGTAGCATTCAAGACCATAAAAGATTTAAAAACCCTTTAAGCAATTACTTTCTAAGTAGTTCTATAACTTCTTTATCGTTTTCCGGTTTGGCTATGATTCGCTTATCGGAATCTAATAGAAAATATGTTGGGGTCTGGCGTATGTCATAGGTTCTGGCGTATTTGCTTTCCCACCTTCCTAATGCAATGGCATGTTCAAAGTTTGGTAATTTTGCAGATTCCGGTATCCATGTATCCTCATTGTCTTCTAAGCCTACAGCAATAACTTTTATGTTGTTATATTTATTTAACTCTTTGTGGAGTTCAGGAAGTTCTTTTAAACAATGGGAACATGTACTGCTCCAGAAAACAAGGAGATAGTTTTCAAAACCGTTCAGGGCACTAAGTTTGTTTTGCTTATTACCTGTTTTCCATTCCAATTCCGGTGCCTTTGCTCCAATTCGCAAACGATGTTGAGAGGCTAACTCTTGAGCTTTATTAGGGTCGTTAGAAGAAGTAGCAAGAGATTTTAAATAGCTGTCATAAATAAAATCTGTGGTTTCGTTCAATCCACCATTAATACTCATTTTCCATAAATTATAAAACACATCAAATTTATAAGCATCTGCTACTGGAGATAGTTTGTTGTTTACCTTTTTAATATTTGCCTGAATTAGTTTTTCAGTTTCTTCGGAAGACACAGGTTCTGCCGGCAAAGCGGTAAAAACGTAGTTTTTTAATTTATCGGTTAAAAAGTCTGAAGCTTGTAAAACGCTATTGTCAACTTTTAAGTGATCAAAATAATGTTCTTTCTTATGATTGATATAATCTTGAACCGATTCAAAATTAGATGGGATATAGGGTCTATTGGCAAAAATAAAATTTTGAACCATTAGGTTTTCTGATTGTTTCTCGTATGCTTTTTGGGTTGATCTTAGTTGATCTGCACATTCTCTAAATTCATTTTTATCCGAATTCCCTTCAATGTAAAAGTTGACCAATTGTGACACCAAAGAACCTATGTTCTGAAAATATGATGTCATTATTTTATTTTCTTCGGATGAAATAAAGGAAACGCCCTGAGTAGCATCAAAAGCTAACTCAACATCTTCTTTTCCATTGTAAATGACATCAAAATAAAACTCATCTTGAGGAACCGCATATACTAACCGATACATACCAGCCTTTGCATTCTCAGGTATGTTCAATGAAAATTTACCATCCTTAATGGTGGTATTGGCAATGAAAGATTGTGAACCGGGCTTTAACCTATAGGCCAATAAAAATTTGTATTTGTCTGCAGGCGAAAATGTCCCGGAAATGGTATGTTGGGCCTGTGCACAAAAGGCAAAAAGCAATATGAATACAACAAGATATTTTTTCATAATATAAAAGCTCCTAAATAATACTGCAAAAGTATCGGTTTTAGGCGAAACCCTAATCTTTTATAGCATTTTCATTCTTAGCACGAAATGGTTCAGGTACACAGCAATCTTGCGTTCCTCCTACTTCTACGGACGAAGACCCAAATACCTGAATAGTAGATTTAATAAAATCTTCTTCATCGGCTTTATAGATATTATCTACATACTTTTGTGGGTTTCTGTCAATATACGGAAACCAAGTACTGTGAATCTGTATCATAATACGATGACCCTTTTTAAACGTATGCAGTATGTCCTGTAATCTGAAATTCACATCGGTTGGTTTGCCAGGAACAAAGGGCTCCGGTTTCTCAAAACTGTTTCTGAATCGGCCCCTAAAAACTTCGGCACGAACCAATTGTTGGTAACCGCCCATAATAATGTTGTCAGGGTTATGCTCATAACTTTCATGGTCATCTGGGTAAACATCAATTAATTTTACAATAAAATCACCATCTGTTCCCGTCATGGCCACTTTAAGTTTGGCCATTATTTCGCCGGCTAAAACTCTATTATCCTCCAGAGGTTCGGTTTTAAAAGTGAGTACATCAGGGCGTCTGGAAGCTTCTCTTTGGTCGTCTGACATGTATCTTCTAGGAGTGAAAGTCAATCCTTCTACTTGGGAGGTGTACGGAACAGGTTTATGTGGATCGCTGGTATACTCAAATACAGCTTTTTCATCAACAGGCTTATTGATGCTCAATTGTCCGTTTTGACCAAAATAAAGACTTATAGATTCAATTTCCTTAGGAGGCCATGCATCAAAAGTTTCCCATTTTTTGGTGCCTGTGTCAAACATGTAAGCTTCTGGAAGCGTGTCCGGTCCGTCTTCTTTTAAATGGTGAGCAAAAAACTTACGTTCAATATTTTTGAGAAAAAAGGAGGAAATGCTATCTCCAAAATAAATATGGTTGTGAATAGTCTTTCCTTTTTCACGAGCCCATGCACCATGGTCCCAAGGTCCCATAACAATACTGTTCTTTGCTTTTGGACTTGTAGCTTCAACAGTTTTGTATATGTTTAAAGGACCATAAAGATCTTCTGCATCAAACCAACCACCAACGGTCATAACGGCATGGTCAATATCTTTTAAATGCGGAAGAATGTTTCTTTTTTGCCAGAATTCATCATAGTTAGGATGGTCTACAATTTGGTTCCAAAAAAAGTTGTCTTGATGATAGTTTTTAGTGATGTTCTTTAGAGGGCCAAGCTTTAAAAAGAATTCATAGGCATCTGGAGCAGGATTGCCATAAAAACGCATCAACTTGTCCATATACCAAGGGTCTCTCGTAAGGCTGTCTTTTTGGTAACCGAAAACGGCAAAAGCAGCAGTGTAACTTTCTAAGTACGCCCCTTGGTGGTGAAAATCATCAAAGAAAAAATCGGCAATGGGTGCCTGGGGAGAAGATGCTTTTAATGCGGGATGCGCATCAATCATCCCTGCGGCTGTATAATGTCCTGGATACGAAATACCGTACATTCCTACGCGGCCATTGTTCCCTTTAATTTTTTTTATCATCCAGTCTATGGTGTCATAGGTATCTGAACTCTCATCAATATCTTTTTTGTTCCTGCGATTGTTTCCGGGAATGTTAGGACGCATGTTATCAAATTCACCATCGGACATATATCTTCCACGAACATCTTGAAAAGCCAAGATATAGCCATCTTCAATCAAATACTTTGACGGATAGCTACTGTAGTTATAGTTAGAGTATTTACTAGCATTATAACACGTACGGTTCAATAAAATAGGATAGTCTTTAGATTTGTCCTTCGGGGTGTAAACCGCTGTAAAAAGTTCAGCGCCATCACGCATAGGAATGCGATATTCTTTTAAATCGTAATGTTGTCTTAAGTAAAGTGAATCTGCATTTTGTGCTTGTAAAGACAAAGCACTCATGACTACAAGGAGGACTAGTAAAAACCTATATTTCATAGTAGTGTGTTTTCAGTGTGTTTAAAGATAGGAATTTGCCCGGTTTTGAACTAGTTCCTTAACTTTGAAAAAAGCCATTCATTTTTTAGTTCGTGTTGCTCAGGAAAGGTCCAATGACGGGTTTCTTGAAAAACATGAAGTTCTTTTTTAGCGGGAATTAGGTTGTAAGCGGCATAAGTAGAGGCAGGCGGACAAACATTATCATTATAGCCCCAGCTGTACCAACCTTCCGCTTTAACAAAGCGTGAAAAATTAGCTACAGCATAGTACTTTGATACCGCTATTTTCTCTGGTTTATTAGTGAAATCGTCAATAAATAGCTGTGGCCAACCTCCGGCACGGCCATGTAAAAAACCTGTGAGATCACTCAAAGCTGGGTAAAATGCAGCTAGATAATCTATGCGGTCATCTATACCTGCGGTTACAATAGAAAGTGCTCCACCTTGGCTTCCGCCAGTAACGGCTATATCCTCACCATTAAAATTGGAAACGCTTTCCAGAAAATCAACAGCACGAATGCAGCCTAGGTATACTCTGTGGTAGTATGCATTTTCCTTATCGTCTAAATTAATGGTATTGTAGTTACTCAAGGCACCCGCTTTTAAATCATCATAAATCTGTTGGTCAAGATTTACTGGTATTCCGTGAATGCCAATTGTAAAAGTGACAAATCCTTGTGCGGCTTCATCTACTTCTCCGTAATATGGGCGAATACCAGCTCCAGGAACGTGAAGGATAGCAGGGTATTTCCCTTCTTTTTTTGGGGTGCAAAGAATGCCGTAGATTTTTCCTTTTATGTTGTCTAATCGTACGTGATAGACATCTACCTTGTCCGTACATCGCTCAGGCATAAGGGTCATAACCGGATTCATGGGTATAGCCGCCAGTTCTTCTTTTCCTTTGTTCCAAAAAGCTTCAAAATCAGAAGGTAATGTGGTAGTGACTTTTATTTTTTCGGGTGAAAAGCCAGCTGTTGCGTAGGAACTATATTCTTTGCCATCTACAATAACTTTTGCAGTACAGCGAAGAAAACCAGGTTTATTAAATTTATCTGATTTTACTTTTGCAACGCCATTTTTGAGAGTCAATTTTCCTTCGTCCCAAATTTTTATGGAACGGTAACCAGGGTCGGTTTCAATAGTATACTTAATAGTAATGTTTTCCAAAGGAACGTTATTGCGCAAAACTGTGATAGAAAATTCCGATCGTTCGCCAACATTGTACGTCCAATCGGTATGATTGGGCGTTACAAGCACATTTACGAGTTCTTTGCTGGGTTGAGCACTTAGATTTAAGCACAGAAGAATGGTAGCCGCTAGGCCAAAGCAGGTTTTCAGTTTCATTGTAATGTGTATTGTTTGGTCAACAAAAGGTTTCAGCTAAAAGACAGATAGCATTTTAGCTGAAACTAATATAGTTGAATAAAAACCATTTATGAAACCGGTTCTACGATTTCCTCTAAAGGAGCCATGGCTTTTATTGCTTTTTCTACAGATGTAATTCTCTCAAATACCAATAATAATCTAAGTCCGTTTCTAGTTTGTTTTTCTTTGATTTTACAATGCTGAGGATGACTTTGAACAAACTGTAAAACCCTGGTAAAAATGGCACTTTGGTAAAAAGGAGATTGCTGGTCTGAAATAAAGTAACCAATTAGTTTGCCTTTTTTCATTACAACCTTTTCAATACCTATGCTGTTTGCAATCCATTTGATGCGCACCGAATTAAGCAAGTCTTCTGCCTCCGCAGGAATCTCCCCAAAACGGTCAATTAATTGAGCTTCAAATTTCTGAAGATTTTCTTCGTTCGTAATTTCGTTGAGGTCCGTATAGAGGGTTAGACGCTCGGTAATATTGTTAATATAATCATCAGGGAATAGCAATTGGAAGTCAGAATCTAGTTGAGTTTCTTTAACAAAGACTTTCTCCTTGTGACCTTCTACTTCTTCGTAGAGGTCTTTGAATTCATTTTCTTTCAGCTCGTCTATGGCTTCCCCTAAAATTTTCTGATAGGTCTCAAAACCAATTTCGTTAATAAACCCACTTTGTTCGCCACCAAGCAAATCTCCGGCACCACGAATCTCTAAATCTTTCATCGCAATATTAAAGCCACTACCCAGCTCCGTAAATTGAGCTAAAGCTTCAATACGTTTTCTGGCTTCGGTGGTCATAGATTCATAAGGTGGTGTAATGAAATAGCAGAAGGCTTTTTTATTGCTACGACCCACACGACCACGCATTTGGTGAAGGTCTGACAGTCCAAAATTGTTAGCATTATTGATGAAGATGGTGTTTGCATTGGTTACATCCAAACCGCTTTCAATGATTGTTGTGGAAACCAGTACATCAAACTCTCCGTTCATAAAAGAGAGCATAAGTGTTTCTAACTTTTTACCATCCATTTGACCGTGACCAATACCTACTTTAGCGTCGGGTACCAAACGTTGGATCATACCCGCAACCTCTTTGATGTTTTCAATGCGGTTATGGATAAAGAATACTTGACCGCCGCGCTGTATTTCATAGCTAACGGCATCACGAATGGTTTCTTCGCCAAAACGAATTACCCTACTTTCAATGGGGTAGCGGTTTGGTGGAGGCGTTTTTATTACCGAAAGATCACGGGCGGCCATTAAGCTGAATTGCAGTGTTCTAGGTATAGGCGTTGCCGTTAATGTAAGAACATCTACATTCTCTTTTATGGACTTTAATTTATCTTTTACGGCAACCCCAAATTTTTGCTCCTCATCAACAATGAGCAATCCAAGGTCTTTAAATTTTACATTTTTGTTTACCAGCTGGTGTGTGCCTATAATGATATCTACTTGTCCGGCTTCCAGCTTTTCTAAGGTTTCCCTGCGTTCCTTCGCAGTCCTAAAACGGTTAAGGTAATCAACAGTTACCGGCATTTCTTTTAGCCTTTCGCTAAATGTGCGGTGGTGCTGAAACGCTAGAATTGTTGTAGGGACCAAAACTGCTACTTGCTTGCCGTTATCCACGGCTTTAAAAGCGGCACGAATAGCAACTTCAGTCTTGCCAAAACCTACATCACCGCAAATAAGACGGTCCATAGGGCGTTCACTTTCCATGTCCTTTTTAAAATCTTCGGTAGCCTTACTTTGGTCTGGGGTGTCTTCGTAAATGAACGAAGCTTCCAGTTCGGTTTGCAAATAGCTATCAGGGTCGTACTGAAACCCTTTTTCAAGCCGGCGTTTGGCGTAGATTTTAATCAGGTCAAAAGCGATTTTTTTGACTCTGGTCTTGGTTTTCTGTTTTAGCTTTTTCCAAGCTGCGGAACCTAATTTAAAAATCTTGGGAACTGCACCATCTTTGCCGTTGAACTTGGATATTTTATGAAGCGAGTGAATACTTACGTAAAGAATATCGCGCTCACCATACATCAATTTAATGGCTTCTTGCTTTTTGCCTTCTACATCAATTTTCTGGAGTCCACCAAATTTTCCAATTCCGTGGTCTATATGGGTCACGTAATCACCAATTTCAAGCTTATTTAGCTCTTTAAGGGTAATAGCTTGTTTTTTAGCGTAGCCATTTTTTAGGTTGAATTTATGATAGCGCTCAAAAACTTGGTGGTCTGTATAGCAGACCACCTTTTGGTCGTCATCAATAAAACCTTGATAAATAGGAGTTACAATTGTTTGATAGTCTACCTGCTCATTTACTTCTTCAAAAATGGCATGAAAACGTTTTGCCTGCTGTTCACTGGCACAGAAAATATAATTGGTGTACCCTCGCGCTTTGTATGCGTTTAAGTTTTCGATTAGTAAATCGAATTTTTTATTGAAAGATGGCTGGGGATGTGTATTGAACTGAATGGTACTTGCACCGTTCATAAAATCTTGCGTCGTAGAAGCCTCAGTTGTCATTAGGGCGAAAGCCCTCAATTGCTTCCTAAAACTCTCCGAATTCATGAAAAGAGCTTCGGGCTCTACATGCTTGATGTCTTTGGACAACTTAGAAAAAGTCTCAACAGCTTTTCCGAAGAAATCATCCAAACGGTCAAAAATATAATCCGTGTTTTTAGCAAAGATGATAGTGTCAGAAGAGACATACTCTAAAAAGTTCTGCCTTTTTTCCTCTAAAAATTTATTCGCTACATTGGGTATAACATTAATCTTGTTCACTTTGTTTGTAGAGAGCTGGGTATCTACGTCAAACGTACGGATGCTATCAACTTCATCACCAAAAAACTCAATACGATAGGGCTCGTCATTAGAGAATGAGAACACATCTACGATACCGCCACGGACGGAAAATTCACCAGGTTCGGTAACAAAATCAACTCGTTTGAACTTGTATTCAAAAAGGACCTCATTAAGAAAATCGAGTGAAATAGTATCGTTCAATTTTACTTTGAGCGTATTTTTTTCAAGCTCACGGCGGGTAACCACCTTTTCAAATAAGGCATCAGGATAAGTAACAATTATTGCAGGTTTTTTGCGTGAGTTAATGCGGTTTAGCACTTCGGCACGCAATAGTACATTGGCATTGTCCGTTTCCTCAATTTGATAAGGCCTGCGATAACTTCCGGGGTAAAAAAGCACATCTTTCTCTCCAACAATTTGTTCCAAATCATTTAGATAGTAAGCCGCTTCTTCCTTATCATTAAAAATGAGCAGAAAGGGCCTATCGGCATTTTTGAACATATCGGAAAAAACAAAAGATAAAGAGGAACCAGTAAGCCCTTTTAAAACAATTGCTTGTTCGGTAATTCGATTTTTATCTGCGTTTGCCGGAAATTTTTGGGCAATAGTATCCTGCAGTTTTCGAGTTTGCGAAGACTGAGAAAACAGTTGTTGAATAGAAGATTGCGTCAACCGTTATATTTTTTAAGAACTCAAACGAAATAGGTTTTGACCAATCCGCCCAAGATGATAATACCTTGACTTGAAAATACATCCAAATCCTTAGAATTTTGAGATTGTAAAGGTAGCGAACTCCTTTTAGGTTTTTGTGTCCGATTAATCGCTTTTTTGTGCGATATAGGATTATTGATTCAAAAAAATAGTTACGTTAATCTAGTAGCGTTAATAATTGAATGGGAAGGACGCACTTATTCCGTCTAAGAATTGGAATTTTATTGCTCAAATAATATCCCAAGATGAAGGAACAAAAATATGATGTATTTGTTATTGGCAGTGGAGTTGCTGGACAAACCGTTGCAAAGGCTTGTGCTGAATCCGGTCTTAAAGTAGGTATATCGGACAAAAGAGAATATGGAGGAACCTGCGCCAATAGGGGTTGTGATCCTAAAAAAGTATTATTGGGTGCCACAGAAGCTTTGGAAGCTAGCAAGAACCTTTTTGGAAAGGGTATTAAGAAAAATCCTGAACTAAATTGGAAAACACTTATGGCCTTTAAAAAGGATTTTACCCAAGCGGTTCCAAAATCTACGGAGAAAAAAATAAAAAGCCTGGGTATTGATATGTTTCATCAATCTCCAAAATTTATAAATGAGAATACACTTTCCGTAGAAGGGAAGACTATTCAGGCAGGTAAAATTGTAATCGCTACAGGTTATGAGCCGCGTGAGTTAAGTATTAAGGGTAGTAAACATTTAAAAACGAGCGATGATTTTCTAAACCAGAAAAAATTACCTAAAAACATCACTTTTATTGGAGCGGGGTACGTAGGAATGGAATTTGCCCATATTGCTGCTAGAGCGGGGGCAAAGGTTACCCTAATCGATTCTGGAAAAAGACCGTTAAAAGCTTTTGATGCTGATTTGGTAAAAGAGCTGACGGCCTATTCAAAAGAACTTGGTATCGATTTTATTTTCGGAGCAAAAATCACAGGGGTAAAAAAGGGCACTAAAAATTTTAAATTAACGTACGAGAAAAAGGGTAAGACCGAGAGCATTGTAACAAAGACGGTTTTTAATACGGCAGGAAGAGTACCCGCAATTTCTAAATTACACCTAGAAAAAGGGAATGTTACTTTTGCCGATAATGGTATTGATACCAACAATTTCTTACAGAGTACAAGCAATAAGAATGTTTATGCCTGTGGTGACGTGTCCGATAAAGGATTACCGTTAACACCACTTTCTGGGAGGGAAGGTAATGTGGTGGCAAATAATATAATTGAAGGGAATAAGAAAAAATTACAAGTTCCCGTTACGCCGTCAGTGGTATATACGCTACCTAATTTAGCATCAGTAGGGTATTCTGAGGAAGAAGCTAAGAGTAGATACAAAAATGTGGTAGTGAATTTTGAATCGGCTACAGAGTGGTTCAATGCCAAACGAATTAATGCACCTGTATATGCCTATAAAATTATTTTGAACGAACGAACAGGAATAATAGTAGGAGCCCATTTAATAGGGCCAGATGCCGGAGAAACCATTAATTTATTTACTATGGCCATAAACCAAGGTATGACCGCCAAACAAATAAAGCAGACTATTTTTACCTATCCATCATGGAGCAATGATATAAAGTCTATGGTTTAGACCATTTATGATTGTCCTTATTGGTCTCCCTGCAATCGTTCCTTTAATTTTTGTCCTGGATTGGTTTCGCGGTTTCGCATAGCATGCGCCATAGAGGAAACGAAAAGAACAACTCCCGCAGCAAGGGCAGAATAGGCAACAACTTTAAAATCATCTTTATGTCGAATAAAAATAGCGACCAAGGCCCATACGCCAACGAGTGCGAATTCCCTCATGTTACGGGTCCATGTAATAGCAAGGTTTATTCCTGCTGCAATGGCTATGAGAATTATAGTCCATGAGACTTCTGAAAGTGGAGCTCCGTTCCAACCTAACTTGGTCAAATATGCCGAAATATTGGCGATTGTGGCTACGGTAATCCATCCGCTGTAAAGGCAAATGGGCCACCATACCAAGGCTATGATTTCAATAGGAGCGTCCCATTTTTCCATATGGGTGTTTGTAATTATTTTTATGAGTGCAATTAAAATTCCCAGCATTATCAATACGGATAATCCTGTGTAGTCAAAAACAAATGCTAGGACCCAAGCGGAGTTCAGGAGGTTAGCAATAATAAACCAATAACCGGTCTGTTCAATAAACTCACTTTTCTTCGTGCTAAAAAATGCACGTTTCACCTGAAAAATAGCATAAGCTAAAAGGCCCAGGAATATGATTCCCCAGATAGAAAAAGCATAGGGTGCAGGTGTAAAGAGATTGTCATATCTGCCGCTTATTTCTCCAATAGTCGTATTGTTCAAACGGTACATTTGAGAAATATAATTGATTCCGATAACGAAAAGAACGGATAACAGGTTAAGTAGGGCCAGTCTCTTTTTCATAAGGTTTATTTTTTACAAAATTACGATAGCAAAAACAGTACGATTGATGCGAATTGATATAAAATGGACTGGTTTAATACCTTCTTCTGCGTTTTGTTTCCTTCATTTGCACTTGGAACACTTCTTCTTGGGTAACAGCAAATACTTCATTGTTCGCTTTCGGTTCTAGAGTATAAGTGCCGGTAAAGGTCCCAAAAGCCGGTAAAATCAACTGATTTTCAGATTTAAAGAAACAGGATAGGCGTAGAGATTGCCTTCCCATACCTTGCAAACGAACTGCGGGGTGAATATGGCCGGAAAAATTGAAGAATCCTTCGCGTTCTTCCGGATGATGGGTCAAAAGAAAACCATCTAGCTGTATTTCCGAAACTACCCGTATGCCCAGCTTTTCATATTTAAGCGGAGAAATAATATCATGGTTTCCGGCAACAAGAATAATGTCCGAGGTAATGGTACTTGCCCATGCTTCAAAAAGCTGCCATTCTTTATTGAGTGAAGAATGAAACAAGTCACCCATGAAAACAAGGACCTCAGGTTGAAAAAAATTGACCGCAACATCCATTAATTCAAAATTCTTCTGAATCGCAGCTTGAGGCACCGCCGCGCCAAATTTCCTAAAGTGTGAAATCTTTCCTAAGTGCACATCACTAATCAATAGCATCGATTTTTCCTTCCAAAACAAAACTCCGGAAGGATGCATAATAAAATGTTGATTATTAACTTTAGTTTCTAAAGTGCTCATTAATGCCAAAGGTATCTACTTTTTCATCAATAACGCGGACATACGCTTTATACGATCGGCTAATTTTTCACTGGATAATTTTTCGCGGCTTAAGCGATCAGTAATTAATGGAAATGCAAATGGAGTAGCTTTCTTACAAGGTTTCCAAACGATTTCTTGTTGAGCAATACGTTCTAGGGAAAGTCGTAAACGGCCTTCTTCTAACTGATGTTGAAAGGTTTCGGTAAAAGCTTGTTGAAAGAGTAGGTTTTCAGGCTCGTAATCTCTGAAAACCTCAAAAAGTAATTGGGAATTGCTCTGTAGGTGTTTCATCTTTATGCCCTTGTTGGGATAGCCAGTAAAGACCATACCACTAATAATTGCAATATCACGAAATTTACGACGTGCCATTTCCGTGGCATTCAGGCTTTTTTGTAAATCATCTAAAAGATATTCGGCAGTGAACAAATCATTATCAATGACTTGTTGCATATCTATTTCTTGATCGGACAGTAGTTCAAAACCATAATCGTTAAACGCTAGTGAAAAGGTTATGGGCGATAGCAAGCTAATACGATATCCTAAAAGGCTTCCCATAGCCTCATGAACAAACCTACCTTCGAACGGGTAAAATATGTGATGGTAACCTTCACGTGTTTTAAAGGTTTCGATTAGGAATTCATTGGGATATGGTACAATGCTTTCCCGTCTCTGACGTTCAAAAATATGAGCCAAAGATCGTATTTCTACGGATTGGTATTTTTTGTCTTCCGAGGAACTGTATAATTCTTCTCGTAATAATTTAGACATTTGCGCAGATAAGGTCATACGGCTACCGGACCAGCTAGAAATTTTATTGGTCTTTTTATTGGAGTTCCGAACGTGTACTTGCATGTCCTTTATTCTAATGAATTCAAGATTCCTGCCCGCAAACGTGAAAACATCGCCTCTGTTCAACTTGGATACAAAAAACTCTTCTATAGAGCCTATATACCCTCCCTTTTGATAACGAACGGTTAGGTTGACATCCCCTACAATAGTCCCTATCTGAAACCGATGGCGCATGGCTACCCCGCGATTGGTGACTTTAAATTTCCCATCTTCTTCAACCTCTACTTTTTTATATTCATCGTAGGTTTGAAGACTTTGACTACCCATAACCAAAAAGTTCAATAGCCATTGCCATTGGTCCCTAGTCAAGGTTTGATAACAAAATGTCTGACTTATTTCTTTGTAGATTTCGTTGGGATAGAATCCATCGGAAATTGCAAGAGTTGTCAAATATTGTAGGAGTACATCATAACAATTTAGGTAAGGCATCCGGTCTTCTACGGCATTTTGTTTCACTGCTTTCTGTAGTGCGGAAGCCTCAATAAGTTCTATGGCGTGGGTGGGCAGAAAATGAATAACACTTTCTTCTCCAGGGCGGTGTCCACTACGTCCTGCCCTTTGTAAAAAACGCGCCACACCCTTTGGTCCACCAATCTGGACAACCGTTTCTACAGGAGCAAAATCTACTCCTAAATCTAAACTAGAGGTACAGACTACGGCTTTCAACTCTTCGTTCCTAATGGCATTCTCCACCCAGTTACGTGTGTCTTTATTAATGCTGCCGTGGTGCATGGCCATATCGCCTGCAAACTCAGGGTGCTTTTCAAGAATTTTTTGAAACCAGATTTCGCATTGGCTGCGGGTATTGGTAAAAAGTAAGGTGGTTTTGCTGTTATTGATAATAGGTACAACATCTTCCAGTAAGTGTAATCCCAAATGTCCTCTCCACGGGAAAGTCTCCATCTTTTTAGGGATAATACTTTTTACGGTTATCTTCTTTTTAATGTTGGCCCTTATCATGACCGAATCTTGTAAGGCTTGGGTTTCTGGGCCAAGGAGTACATCTCTTGCCTGTTCCAAGTTACCGATGGTTGCAGAAATACCCCAAATACGAAGCTCTTTGGATACTGTTTTTAGTCTTGATAGGGCAAGTTCCATCTGAACGCCTCTCTTGGTACCCAACAGTTCATGCCATTCATCAACCACAATAGCGGAACAATCCTTAAAGATTTTATCATAGCCCTTGGTCGCTAGTAACAATTGCAGACTTTCAGGAGTAGTAATGAGCAAGTCCGGCATTTGCTTTTTTTGCCCTGCCCGTTCTTTTGTAGTAGTATCTCCGGTACGGATACCAACGGTCATTTGTGTTTCTAGATCTGCTGTGACCCGTTCCGCAGATTGCCGTATTTCTTGGGAAAGGGCACGTAAAGGAGTAATCCAGATTGCTTTAAGTCCTTTTTTGTGCTTTGTTTTGTATTGAGGGTTTTGTTTAATATAGTTCAGAACAATAGGGAACCAAAGGGCATAGGTCTTTCCGCTTCCGGTTGGCGCGTTCAATAGTCCGTTTTTACCTTGAAGGAAAGCCTTCCAAGTGTCTTTCTGAAACTTAAAAGGTTTCCAGTTTTGTTGTTGAAACCAATTCAGGGCAATATCGTATAGCTCTTCTCTATTCATGTTTCAGCTAAGGAATCATCAATTTTAAATCTTCTAAAGAATTGGCCTCGTGAATGGATTTATCTTTTCTCCAGCGTAGAATTCTCGGAAATCTCGTAGCAACACCACTTTTATGGCGTTTTGACAATGCAATACCTTCAAAAGCAATTTCAAAAACATGTTGTGGTGTTACCGAGCGCACCGGTCCAAAGCGTTCTAGGGTATTTCTCTTTATCCATGCATCTACCTTTCTAAATTCGGCATCTGTTAATCCGGAATAGGCCTTCGCAAAAGTAACCAGTTCTTTTTCGCCTTCGTCATTCTCTTTCCATAAGGCAAAAGTATAATCTGTAAATAAGTTGCTCCTTCGGCCATGTCCACGCATAGCATAGGTTAGGACGGCATCAATGGTCAAAGGATCCACTTTCCATTTCCACCAATCCCCCTTCTTCCTGCCCACGAGGTAAGGAGAGTCCTTTCGTTTTAACATTAGCCCTTCGCTTGACATTTCACGAGAACGTGTCCTTTCTGTAGCAACTTCTTCCCAAGTTTTAAAATGCATGGTTTCCGAGAGTTGAAACGAAATTTCAAGATTAGTTAGCGTTTGATATAAATTCTCTAAAATCTCACGTCGTTCAGAAAAAGGGAGGTCTCTAATATCTTTTCCATTCCATTCCAAGATATCGTAAGCCTTTAGCATAACAGGTACTTTCTTAAGTAAAGCTTTTGAAACGCTCTTGCGCCCAATGCGGGTTTGCAGATCATTAAAGGAGCCTATTTGCCCATTTATATAAGGGAGAATCTCCCCGTCTATAACCGTGCCATTCGGGATTTTACCAATAAACTCATTAAATTCTGGGTACTTATCTGTTACGAGCTCTTCGCCGCGACTCCAAACAAAAAGTTCATTATTTCTAAGAATCACTTGGGAACGTATTCCATCCCATTTATGTTCGGCGGACCATTGTGAGACATCGCCCAAATCCTCTGGCTCACCTTCTATTGCATAGGCTAAGTAAAAGGGATAAGGTTTTGAAAGGTAGTCACTCGCATTTTCTTCTAAAATAAGTTCCTGAAAGGATATCTCATTTGGATCCCAATTCCCCATGAGTTTATAGGCCAAGATATCCTCATCTATTTCTGTTGCTTTTGCCAAAGCGCGGGTCATTAATTTTTGGCTAACCCCAATGCGAAATCCGCCGGTGATGAGTTTGGTAAAGACGAACCGCTCGTAATAATCTAGGACTTTCCAGTTTTCGAAAAGATATTCCTTTTTTTCTTGGTCCGATTTTCTCTTCAGTGCAATCATTTCTTCAAGAAACTGAGTCAATGTTTTTTCCGTTGCGATTTTGCTTGAAGGAACAATTAACGCTATGGTTTCCGCCAAATCTCCTACAATATGATAGCTATCTTCAAAAAGCCAAAGTGGAATGTTCGCCAATTCCGAGGCCCATTCTCTTAGCAAAGTAGTGTTTACAGGTCGTGGAGGTCTTCGATGAGATAGGATGGCAATGGTCCACACCTTGTCTTCATTTGTAGCGGCTAAAAAGTAATCGGTTAGCGCTTGAACCTTAACATTGGTTTTGTTGGTGCTGTCCAGTGTTTTTATTAGTGCAGCGAATCCTCTCATGCCCAATTCATTTGAAGCAATGTCGGTTTGGACATCCGTTTCTGATGTTGTTTGTGGTTTCATGATGTTTGCTTTTCTAGGGTTGCTGTTTCATCAGGAACCGTATTGTCCTCTTCGTCTCCATACTGAGTTTCCTCGGTACGTGCGTCATAACCTTGTTCGCGTAGGTATCGGGAAAATATTTCGGTATAACCGTGGGTACAAATGATTTTTTCCGCTCCGGTGGCTTCAATGCTGGATAAAAGTCCTTGCCAATCGCAGTGGTCACTTAATACAAAACCTTTATCAATTGCTCTGCGTCTACGCGCACCTCTAAAAGTCATCCATCCGCTGGCAGAAGCAGTTACGTAGGGAACCATTTTACGTATCCAAGTACTTCCGTGAGCGCTAGGTGGTGCCAATACTATATTGCCGAGCAATTCTTCTTTTTTGGTTTCTTTGGTAATTAAGGTCGTTTCAGGAAAATCAACCAAAGGCCTCAGTACTTGAGTCATATTTTCTATAGCACCATGAGTATATATCTTACCTATATCCGTGTTTAGGTATTTTAATAGGCGTTGCGCTTTTCCTAAACTATATCCAAATAAAATCGATGTCTTTCCTTCCGCTTGATTTTCTGCCCACCATTGGTTGATGTTTTCAAAAACCTCTTGTTGCGGAGTCCACTTAAAAGCGGGGAGACCAAAAGTACATTCAGTAATAAAAGTATCACATTTTACCGGTTCGTAGGGGGTTGAGATACCATCATGTTCCGTTTTATAGTCCCCAGTAAACACCCATACTTCATCTTTGTATTCTACTCTAATTTGAGAAGAACCAATAATGTGTCCTGCGGGATGCAAGCTAAACTTCACATTGTTAATGTTAAAGGTTTCTCCCCATTCTTTTCCGATTACATTTATCTCACCTAACCTATGACTTATGATCGGTACGTTTCTGTGGTGGGTTATGTATTTCTTATGTCCCCATCTACTATGGTCAGCATGACCATGAGAAATTATGGCCTTGTCAACAGGCTGCCATGGGTCTAGATATACCTTGGCGGCACTACAATAAATACCTTTGTCTGTAAATTCTAGAAGCGGATTTTTCATGGTTGTTGAAAGTTACGTAATATTATAAAATGTCATTTTCCCATATTGGCATATAATAGGCTAGACCATTATGAGCCCAAAATAATCATTCAGTTAGAGGTGTATGACCTCTAAAAAATTTATATTTGCTGCCAATAAAATTGATATTTATGGCGATTGCAGATTTATATACTAGTGGTGAGCATAGGAGAAACCTGGCGCACTTTGCAGCTATTGCAACTTTGGCTAGCGTAGATGGTGAAATAAGCTCAGAAGAAAAAAGGATGTTGGACCGCTTTGCAGCTACGTTTGATATTACCGAGTCTGAATATAAGGAGGTGATGAAAAAGGAGAATAAGTATCCCATTGATCCACCACACACTTCAGAGAAAAGGCTTGAAAGGATATATGACCTTTTCCGCATTATCTTTTCAGATCACTATATAGATGATGAAGAAATGGTGCTATTAAAGAAATATGCTATTGGCCTAGGATTTTCCGGAGAACAAGCAGATAAGATTATTGAAAAATCCGTTGCTATCTTCAGTGGTAGAATAGATTTTGAAGATTACCTATACCTTGTAAAGCATTAGTAAATTAAACTAAAAAAAGCCCGGAAGAATCTAGATTCTTCCGGGCTTTTTTAGTTGTTATAAGTAATTAGAATTTTTACCTTAAATAGTAAAAGTCTTTCATTCTATTCAATGGTACTTGTCTAAGAATTCCTGAAGCTTGTTTACCATATTTTTACTTCCACAGAAGAAAGGTACGCGCTGGTGTAACTCATTAGGAACAATATCCATGATACGTGTTTTGCCACCTGTAGCTAGTCCGTTTGCCTGTTCCGCTAAAAATGCCATTGGATTACATTCATATAATAAACGTAGCTTACCTTCTTGTGTTACGCTACTTTTAGGATACATATAGATACCGCCTTTTATCATGTTTCTATGAAAATCAGAAACTAAGGAGCCAATATATCTTGATGTGTACGGTCTATCTCCTTCCTCTTCTTGGCAATATTTTATATAATCTTTTACGCCTTGGTGAAAATGTCTGTATTTCCCCTCGTTTACAGAATAAATAGTTCCGTTTTCTGGGAACTGCATATTAGGATGTGATAAATAGAAAGTACCAATAGCGGGGTTTAACGTAAATCCGTTTACGCCATCACCAGTGGTATACACAAGCATGGTAGATGTTCCGTAAACTACATAACCGGCAGCTACTTGTTGGTTACCGGGTTGTAGAAAATCTTCTAAAGTTACAGGTGTCCCTACTGGGGTAACTCTTCTGTAAATTGAAAAAATGGTCCCTACAGAAACATTGACATCCACATTGGATGAACCATCTAGCGGGTCAATAAGCACCACATATTTGTTTTGGTGGCGCTCGTCATTACTATTTATAGTTATAAAATCATCTTCTTCCTCGGAAGCTATTCCACAAACGATCTCTCTGTTAGCAAGCGTATTGATGAATTTCTCATTGGCGAATACATCTAATTTTTGTTGGTCCTCGCCTTGAATGTTGGTTTCCCCAGCTTTACCAAGGATATCTACCAAACCAGCTTTGTTTACTTCATGGTTGACGACTTTTGCCGCTAGACGAATAGCATTGATTAATTTAGAAAGCTCTCCGGAGGAATACTGAAACGAATCTTGGTTTTCGATAATAAATTCTCCGAGGGTCTGGTTTTTTTTGTGCTGCATGGATAGACTGTTTATTTGACCACAAATATCGGCTATTTTGTGAAACTATGGTTCAATGGTTTATATTTGAACTTTTAAATTTATAACTTTGTGTTTTATTTGTAACAATTATGGATTATTCAATTCGAGAGGCCAACGAGAGCGATATGCCGCAAGTCCTTACACTTGTTAAGGAACTGGCTATTTTTGAAAAAGAATCTAACGCAGTAGAAGTTACTGTAGATGATTTGAAAAATGACGGTTTTAGTGAAAAAAAACTTTTTCATTGCTTTGTTGGTGAAAATGAAGGGACTATCGTTGGTATGGCTTTGGTTTACCCAAGATATTCTACTTGGAAAGGACCGGTTATTCACTTAGAAGACTTAATAGTTACGGAGAAAATGCGTGGAAGCGGACTTGGAAGTGCCCTTTTAAAAGAAGTTGTAAAATACGGAAATGATCTTGGTGTAAAACGAATCTGTTGGGAAGTACTGGATTGGAACGAACCCGCAATTACATTTTACGAGAAAAAAGGAGCAAATGTAATGAGGGACTGGGATGTGGTGCAGTTAGATGAAAATGGAATGAAAGCGTTTTTAGAACTTTAATCGGCTATTTTATGGATTATAATGGTAAAAGGTTCCGACCCGTGCAAAACTCCGATAACGGGGAAACTACGCAAGAAACCATTTTTCATTACCAACAAACAGGAAATATACTTACCTCCGAATATACCGGAGGAAACATAAAAAGAGGTCACCTTATTGGTTTGGTAGATGATAAGGGAAATATAGATATGCGTTATCATCAAGTTAATGTAAATGGTGAGTTAATGACTGGTATATGCGCATCCATACCGGAGTTTACCAAAGAAGGAAAAATAAGATTGCACGAAACTTGGCAGTGGACTTCTGGAGACAGATCTAAAGGGAATTCTATTTTAGAAGAGCTGTAGCAGGTTTTAGATAAAAAATAAGAAATACTTTTCCCGTCTAGCGGAAATAAAAATTAATAGTATAAAAATATGCGAGTTTTTAAGTTTGGTGGAGCATCTGTAAAAGATGCGGAAGGAGTAAAAAACGTTGTTGATGTATTAAAGCAAACGGGGCATGAGAACACTATAGTGGTAGTGTCTGCTATGGGTAAGACCACCAATGCCATGGAAGCCACCGTAAATGCGTATTTTGATGATAAATCTGCCCTAACGGCAGCATTTCAGGAGACTATAGCGTATCACAACGCAATTTTAAAAGATCTCTTTTCTAACGCTAACCATGAGATTTTTGGTCTTGTAAAAGGTTTATTTGATGAAGTGCAGGGCTTTTTAGCTTGGAATAAATCTCCTAATTACAACTTCGTTTATGATCAAGTAGTTGGTTACGGAGAGTTGGTGTCTACAACAATATTAAACGCGTATTTAAACGAAGTAGGCATCAATAGTAATTGGGTAGATATTCGGGATTTTATTAAAACCAATGATATTTACCGTGATGTTTCCGTTAATTGGGAGAAGACCCAAGAAAGGATATCTAAAGGTATAGATAAAACTAAATTGAATATAACCCAAGGTTTTTTGGGTAGTGACGATAACAATTTTACAACTACATTGGGTAGGGAAGGGTCTGACTATACAGCGGCTATTTTGGCATATTGCTTAAATGCAGATTCGGTTACCATCTGGAAAGATGTACCGGGAGTATTGAATGCAGATCCAAGATATTTTTCGGAAACTCAATTGTTGAACAATATATCGTATAGAGAGGCCATAGAGCTTGCGTTTTACGGGGCTTCTGTAATACACCCTAAAACATTACAACCTTTACAGCAAAAAGAGATTCCGCTTCACGTAAAGTCTTTTTTAAATCCTACCAATGCAGGTACAACTGTTGGAAAAGGAGTTGGAATAGAGCCAAAAGTCCCCTGTTTTATCGTAAAGAAAAATCAGGTACTGATGAAATTATCTTCTTTGGATTTTTCATTCATAGTTGAAGATAGTATCAGCGAACTTTTTAAATTGTTCCATGATCATAAGATGAAAGTCGACTTGATTCAAAACTCTGCAATTAGTTTTTCAGTTTGTGTTGATAATCGTTTCGGTCGTTTAGATGATCTTTTAAATCTGTTGAAAAGTAGATTTAAAGTCGCTCATCATGAAGGTGTATCGCTCTACACCATTAGACATTTTGATGACAAGGCAATTGAGTCTTTACAAAACGGGCATGAAGTCCTCTTAGAGCAGAGGGGTAAGGAGACCTTGCAACTGGTCGTAAAGTAATCTCTGCTTTGTAGGTCTAAATTTGTTAAAAAGGGTTTCCCCTATAACGTTTTTCCTATCTTAGCGGGCACCTAATCGAAAAATGAACTATGGGTTTAGTGACCGCGAAAGAAGTGGCCAAAGCTACCAAACTTGATAAATACGGGTTTTTAGGTACGTTTATGGCTTGGGTATTGCTTAGGGTCACTAAGATTTCTAACATGAACAGACGGTATGATAAGATGAGCCATTTAGATGGCCCTGATTTCTTGGATGCCGTGCTTGAAGATTATGAAATAGATTATGAAATCCCAGAAGAAGATTTAAAACGCCTTCCCAAGGAAGGGCCTTATATTACCGTTAGTAACCATCCTTTAGGTGGTATGGACGGGATTGTTCTGCTAAAGCTAATGTTGAAGCATAGACCAGATTATAAGGTAATGGCCAATTTTTTATTACAACGGTTTAAACCATTGGCCCAATATATCTTTCCGGTTAATCCATTTGAAGACCGCAAAGAAGCTAAGAGTAGTATAGCAGGATTCAAGAACGCCATGCTACATTTAAAAAATGGACACCCTATCGGTATTTTTCCTGCAGGGGAAGTGTCTACTAAGAAAGAAGGCAAAATTGCCGTAGATAAACCTTGGGAAGAAACGGCAATAAAATTGATCAGAAAGGCAGAAGTTCCCGTTGTTCCTATTTACTTTCATGCAAAGAACAGCAAGTTGTTCTATCGCTTGGCAAAAATTAGTGGTGTTTTCCGTACGGCTAAGTTGCCCTCAGAGGTTTATTCCCAAAGAAACAGACCCATTAAGATACGTATTGGTCAACCTATTTCTATTGCAACTCAGAAGGAACAGGAATCTTTAGAGGAGTATACGGAGCTGCTGCGTAGAAAGACATATATACTTGCCAACGCATACGAAAAGGAAAGGCTTATAGACCAGATACCTACCTCTTTAAAACTGCCTAAACAACCACGAAAAATTGTGAAGCCGGTTAGTAAAGAAGTCATTGAAGCCGAGATTCAAAAGCTTGTCGAAAATGATAGGCGTATGGTACAAAGCAAAAACTACGAAGTATTTTTAGCACCCGCCGATGAAATTCCTTTTACGCTTCAAGAAATTGGACGCCAACGAGAGATTACCTTTCGCGAAATAGGAGAAGGCACCAATAATTCTATAGATATTGATGAATTTGATTCCTATTACCATCATATGTTCTTGTGGGATAATGAAGCTAAGGTAATTGCCGGAGCATACCGCATGGGATTGGGGGCGGAGATTTTTGCCAAATATGGTATAGATGGTTTTTATCTTCAAGATCTTTTTCGTTTTGAGCCTGAACTTTTTGGTATGATGACCCAATCCATTGAGATGGGTAGAGCTTACATTGTTAAGGAATATCAGTTAAAACCAATGCCTCTGTTTTTGTTATGGAAAGGTATTGTACATACAACTCTAAGACATCCAGAACATAAGTATTTGATTGGCGGTGTGAGCATCAGTAACCAGTTTTCTAATTTCTCGAAATCACTGATGATCGAGTTTATGAAAAGTAATTATTGGGATCCTTACGTAGCTCAATATGTACGCCCTAAAAAGGAATTTAAGGTAAAATTAAAGGATGCCGATAAAGAATTTGTTTTTGATGAAACGCAGGCGGATTTGAACAAATTCGATAAGTTGATCGATGAGGTAGAACCGGGTAATCTACGCTTACCGGTTCTAATAAAAAAGTACATAAAGCAAAATGCGAAGGTGGTTGCCTTTAATGTTGATCCATTATTCAACAATGCTATAGATGGATTGATGTACATTAAAATATCGGATCTACCGGAAAGTACCGTAAAGCCTGTAATGGAAGAGTTTCAGGCAGAATTGGAACGAAAGTTTACGGAGTCTCGACAAAATTTTTAGAAGTAATTTGGAGTTAATCGATACCAACTACTTTGCTTCTTCTTTCAAACAATACATTGTCTTTCCAAACGCCATCTCTTTTACCAATGCGCTCCCGTTTTCCTATACATCTAAAACCCATTTTTTCATGAAGTTTAATACTTCCTATATTTTCAGGAAACACACCGGATTGTAAGGTCCATATTCCGTTTTCTTCACTCTGTGCAATTAAGGCTTGCATAAGTACGGAGCCAACGCCCTTTCCTCTGGCTTCCTTAGAAATATAGATGCTAACTTCGCCCACACCACCATATACACATCTGCTAGATACAGGAGAAAGTGCTGCCCAACCTAAGCATTGGTCTTCTTCAAAAGCCACTATTCTGCAATTTGCGATGTGGGAACTGTTCCAGGCCTCGTAAGAAGGAGGTTGGTTCTCAAATGTGGCGTAACCAGTTGCTATGCCATCGGCATATATTTTTGAAACGGAAGGCCAATCTTCTGGCAACATGGGTCTTAGTTCTAGATGTTCCATGGTTAAGGTTTAAAAATTATGAGATTATAAACTTTTGAACCAATCCTGAAAATATTCGCCTACCAGCACAGTTGGATTCATGTTGTTGCTAGCGGCATTAATAAGGCTCATGATTATTAATACAAGGCCTATTATAGCTGCAAAGCATCCTACAATGGGGATAATTCCTAAAACAATGGTCAGTAGCCAAATGCCCAGCGTCTGACGTATGTAAAAGCTACCAAATTCTGTTTGGTTTTGAGAATTCATTATTAGGGCTACGATCCAACCGATTACTGTAATATGGGCAATAATCGCTACAATCTTACCATTGTCGGGATTATTTGGGTCAAAGGTTTGTTTCACTTCTTCTTGAAAGTCGTTCGCCGCTTTTTTTGCATTTTCTGAGAAATCTTTTCCTTCTTCTGACATGGTATGTGGGTTTGGTGGTTACGGTGTCTTAAATATAACTATATTTTCTAATTACAGGAACGCTTTGTCTATAGGTTCCCAAAGTTCTAGTTTGTTGCCTTCCGGGTCTAAGATCCATCCGAATTTTCCATAATCATATTCTTCGATTTCCCCAACGATGGTAACGCCTTCCTGTTTTAAAGCTTCTAAAAGCTCAACTAGGTTTTCTACCCTAAAATTCATCATGAATTGCTTTTGGCTGGGTTCAAAATATTTGGTGTCTTCGCTCATTGGGCTCCATTGGGTAGAGCAATCGTTGCCTTCTTTGTCTTTCCACCAAAAAGTACACCCATATTGATCTGTGTTTAGTCCCAAGCGCTCTTTATACCATTCTTTCATGTGGTCTGGGTCATTACTTTTAAAGAAGAATCCGCCTAGACCGGTAACTCTGTTTTTCATTCATTTTTGGTTTTGTGTGGTTCGTAGATGATGTTTACTTACTTTTTGGTCTTGTATTTTTCTCGTAAAGTTGAATCCAATCGGTTACGGTCATTTTTTGACATAGCGAAGCAATGAGTTCGTACGGTATGTCTGTCATTGATTTAAACCGAATACAACTTTTGCCCATATCTAATTTGCGCTTGCAATGTTTTGGGTATTGAGTTACAAACCAATCATGCAATTCTGGGTTGGCATAAATACCGGAATGATAGAGCGCTATAAAATTCTTTTGAGAAGCCAAATTTATAAACGGAAGCGGTAGCTTTGGGTCGCAATGATACCCGTCTGGGTATACAGAATGTGGAACAACATAACCCAACATACCGTAGCTTATTTGTTCTTCAAAACCCTTTGGTATATTTTTTAATATGGTATTTCTTAGCAAGGAAATAACTTCCTGACGTTCTGGTGGAAGTTGAGCAATATATTCTAGCGGTGAATCTGCTTTGTAGTTCATGCTCAAACATGTTGATCAATAAGGATAGGATTACCATCTGGGTCTAAGATCATACATCTTGCAGGACCTGATGTGCTTTCATCTGCTTCAGCTTCTAAGTGAATTCCTTTTGCCTTAAAGTGTTTTTGAAGTTTTCGGACATCGTCAAAAGAATCTTGTGGTTCCGCATTTGAGTTCCACCCTGGATTAAAGGTTAGAATATTCTTGTCAAACATACCTTGAAAAACACCTATGGTAGCATTACCATTTTTAAGGATTAACCAATTTTGCTCAATATCCCCTGCAAATACAGAAAAGCCCAAAGTTTCATAAAATTGTTTGGATACTTGAATGTCCTGAACATTCAAGCTCACAGAAAAGTTACCTAATTGCATCGTTTTTGATTTTTAGATGAATAAACTATACGCCTCATAATCCGGTGGGGGAGGTATATGCAATTTGGACTATGGTCTTCTAAGTTAGCAAAATTTTTCTTTTACCTTATCTACTACGGTTTGTGCCAGTTTTTCAAGACTCTCTACCGTCCAACCAGCTACATGTGGAGTAAGTATTACGTTTTCCGCTTGAATAAGGTACTGAAAGGCTTCGGGCATCCTGCTAAGGTCTACATCGCCATCCGCTGCTGTAGTAAACATATTTTCAAAAGAAGCTTTTTCGTATTCTAAAACGTCTAGCCCTGCTCCTAGAACCTTACCTGATTTAAGGCCAGATACTAAATCTTTACTTATAACGGCTTTACCTCTTGCTGTATTAAGTAACCAAAAAGGATTGTGGAACTTTTCTATAAATTCAGCATCTACCATACCAATAGTAAGGTCTGTTTGAGGAATGTGTAAGCTAAGGACGTCTGTTCTTTGGTGTAATTCCATAATGCCTACTTGACGTGCATTTTCATCACCAACACCACCTTGAATATCATAACAGATTACTTCTACATCAAAACCACGTAGTTTTTTAGCGAAAGCCTTGCCCATATTACCGTACCCAACTATACCTACGGTTCTTCCGTCTAGTTCAATGCCACGGTTGCCTTCACGGTCCCATTTACCCCTACGGACTTCCTTATCGGCCTTTTGTAGTTTATTAAAGAGTGATAGGAGCATGCCTAAGGTATGTTCTCCTACGGCATTTCTATTGCCTTCTGGGGCAGCTGCTAAGAAAATATCGTTAGCCTCGGCATGGAGTACATCAATATTCTCTAAACCGGCACCTAGTCTTCCTATAAATTTTAGCTTGGAAGCCTTATTTAAAAATTCACTGTCGATGCTAAATCGACTACGAATAATCAGTCCGTCATATTCATGAATTTTAGCCTCAATATCAGCTTTTGAAGAGGTGTAGTCTTCATCATTCTGAAATCCCAATTCATTAAACTGTTCTATTAATAGTGGATGGTTGACATCAACGTGTAAAATTCTCATACTATAAATTTAGATTTTGGGATAAATGTTCTGTGTTATTTCATGTTCTATGTTTCCGGTATGGGCCGTGTTCTGTTTTTCAAAAAGTAAAACAAGGACTTCTTCTCCTTCTTTTGTTGAAGGGCAATGCTCCACTCCTTTTGGAACAACTATAATTTCACCTTCGTGAACAACTTCTGTACGATCCCGAAATTTCATGTACAGTACACCTTTTAATACTTGAAAAAGCTCATCTTCATTTTCATGTGCATGCCATACAAATTCACCTTGAATTTTAGCCAGTAGAACCTGCATGTCATCTACAACTGCGATTTGATGTGGATGCCACTGTTTGTTAAAAAGAGTATGCTTTTGCGTTAGGTTGATTGCTTTCATCAAATTAAAATTTATGATCTGAAAGATATTAATTTTTAGATGCCCAACACCACTTTAGCAATAGAGAAGTAAATAAGAATACCAAAAATGTCATTACTGGTCGTAATGAAAGGACCCGTGGCAATTGCCGGATCAATACCGCGTTTGTGCAAAAATAAGGGGGTAAAAGTGCCAATGAAACCGGCAACGAGGATTACAGCTATTAGAGACAGACAAATGGCTAATGATGTTAGAAATTCCCCTTTCCAGAACCAAGTGAAAATTAAAAGAATAGTAGCTAGTGCAAATCCGTTCAATAAGGCTAATAACATTTCTTTGACCAGACGGCTACTTACACTCCCCTTTAAATCGTCATTGGCTAAACCTTGTACGATAATAGCGCTAGATTGCACGCCTACATTGCCTGCCATTGCAGCGATAAGAGGAGTAAAGAAAAATAAAACGGCATGCTTACTGATCATTTCTTCAAAACCACCCATAATGGCAGCAGCGCCAACACCGCCCACCAGGCCTAAAAATAGCCAAGGAAGGCGCGCTCTGGTTAAATCCCAAATGCTATCATCTGCTTCTACATCTTGCGAGATACCTGCCGCCATTTGATAATCCTTATCGGCCTCTTCACGTATAACATCTACAATATCATCAATAGTAATACGACCCACCAAACGACCAATTTCGTCCACAACGGGAATGGCCTCTAAGTCATATTTAGACATGATTTTGGCTACTTCCTCCGGTTTTTCGTTGACATTAACAGAATCTACTTTTGGGATGTAAACCTCACTAATGTGGGTGCGAGTAGATGTGGTCAACAGATCTTTCAAGGATAAGCGACCTTTGAGTTTATCATTATCATCAACTACGTAAATGGAGTGAACCCTAGTTACGTTTTCGGCTTGAGCGCGCATTTCCTTAACGCATTTGAGCACATCCCAATTTTCCCTGACTTTTACTAATTCTTTGGCCATAAGACCACCGGCAGAGTTCTCATCATATCTTAAAAGGTCTACAATGTCTTTGGCATGATCACGGTCTTCAATTTCGGAAATTACTTCTTGAATAATTTCATTGGGGAGTTCCCCAATTATATCTGCGGCATCATCCGTATCCAATTCATCAAGTTCTTCGGCAATTTCCTTGGCAGAAAGGTTATTAAGTATAGCTTCACGAACATCTTCATCTAGCTCTGTAAGAACATCGGATGTTTTGTCACTATCAAGAAGTTTTATAAGATAAGTGGCTTCGTCTTCATTTAACTCATCAATGATATCGGCAATATCGGCATAGTGAATATCATCCATTAGTTTTACCAGGTCGGTATCTCTTTTGGATTCAATCAGCTGCTCAATTTCAGCTAGAAGGTCATCTGTTAGTTTAAAAGGTGTCATCTTATCTTATCATATAAAGCGGTTATGAATAAACAGCTGCAAAGCTAAAGAAAAAGGCTTAAAGCTTTGTGCTCTTTACGATTTCTTAGTATGCATTATCCATTAAATCCAATTTATAGCTATAGAAAGAATGAAAAAAGGTTCTAAAGAGGATATGCCGGTGGATATTTACCCTAAATCAGATGCAACTTTTTTAGTAAGTTCAATAAAATCCACTACGCTTAGTTGTTCCGGGCGTTTGTCAAATATAATATCAGCCCTAAGTTCTGGCGAAAGATCAAAAGTTTTTAAACTGTTCCTGATAGTCTTACGGCGCTGATTAAAAGCAGCTTTCACCACTCTAAAAAATAGTTTTTCGTCACAATCTAAGCTAAAATTCTCCTTGCGTACCAAGCGTAATACGCCAGATTGTACTTTTGGTGGAGGGTCAAACACTTGCGGAGGTACTGTAAAAAGGTATTCGGCATCATAATAGGCCTGTACTAATACAGATAAAATACCGTACGTTTTATTTCCTTCTCCTTCACAAATACGTTTAGCTACTTCCTTTTGGAACATACCTGAAAATTCAGGCACTTGTTCTTTCATTTCCAACATTTTGAAAATAATTTGGGTAGAGATATTGTACGGGAAGTTTCCGGTTATGGCAAATTGTTCATCCCCGAAAAGGGTGTTTAGGTCATATTTTAAAAAATCTGCTTCAATAACCTCAAGCGTGCTTTTACCGGACATAACATTGGCATGTTCTAAAGGAAAACTATGGTTAAGGTAAACAATTGAGTCTGCATCCAGGTCCATTGCTATGAGCCTCATATCTTGCTGAAGAAGATATTTTGTAAGCACGCCTGTACCAGGTCCTATTTCAACTACGTTTCTGTAACCATTTAGTGAAATGGTCCCCGCTATTTTTTGAGCAATTTCCTCATCTTTTAGAAAGTGCTGTCCCAAATGCTTTTTAGCTTTTACCGGACTGTCCTCTTTCCAAGGTTTTGAAAATTTTTTATCGTAGCTTTTCTTCTTTTTCTTACCCATATTTTTCTTTTAAGCCTTTATATAAACCCAAGCACTGCTGCCTGATTTTAAACTGACTTGTATTCTTTTATATGCTGTGCCTTCGTAAAGGTCTGCTTTTTGTAATTCATACTGCTCTAGTTTATAGACCATGCCGTTAATTGCGTTTTCTCTGGTATTGGTAACTTCAATGACCAAGTAGCTCTCCATTACTTTTTTAGGGGAAATTTGATATCCAACTAGGATGGCTTCGCGACCTCTCAAATGCCCACCATAAAACCTTAATTTGAACAGAAAGGTTTTGAAGCGTTCCATAACTGAAGAGGTAATGCATATTTTTTAATGCTCGCTTACGATTTCCATTTCGGTTCTGAAGGATACGAATTTGTTTGGAAACCGTTTGTGGGCATCCTCCCGTAATCTTGGTGCGTCTTCAGAGTAATAGCGAAGTAGCTCTTCTTTGCTTAAAGTCGTAAATTGTACGGAATAACTTATGCCGCCCATATCTTCCTCCACCATAATCTTACTCATTTTGGCGTTTAGGAATTTTCCGGTTGCAAGTACGTCCGGTATATGAACTTCGCGCATCCATACCAGCCATTCATCATGAACGGATTCTTCTATATTGGTCGTAATGTTGTATATGTACATATTGTTGGTTTAGTTTATGGCATCACCTCTAAGCATTCTAAAATTCTTTCGCGCTTGCGGAAAATAGTAACTGTCTTGGTAATTATAGATAATTTTCTCGTAATGCGATTTCGCTTTTTCTGGTTGGTTCAATTTATTCTTATATAACTCTGCAAGTGCAAAATAGGCGTCGTCCGCTATTATACCATTGGCGTAAAACTCTATTATCTTCTGGTAATTATACTCCGCTGCTTCATAGTCTTTTATATATTCCATAAGCTCTCCTTGCTTTAGTAGCGCTTCATCTTCTATTTTTTCGCCTTTATGGTTTTCAAGAATACCATCAAGCTCAGCAATGGCTTCTTTTGTTTTGTTTTGATACGCCAAAAGATCTGCTCGGGCAAATTTCTTTAAAGCGGTCTGTGTAGAATCTTCCAGTGAATTATCGGAGATTAATAAACTCAATTGCATGGCGTCATTGGCAATGAGTTGAGAGGTAGAGCTTCTTAGTACTTTTAGCTGTGTAAGCGCCCAATCAAAATCGCCCTTATAAAAACTGGTCTGAGCCACTTTAAACCTAGCATTTTGCCCTAAGACATCGTTTTTTAGATTTTGTTGTATCTGAGAAAAATAAATAAGAGCTTCATTAAACCGCTTGTCATAAACTAAAATATCACCAAGGGCTAATTTTACAAAAGCCTTTCCACGTGCATTAAGTGGTAGTTCTAAACTTTGTTTTAAAATCTGAATTGCTTTTTCCGGATTTTCTTTTTTAAAGGTGAGAAAATTAGAGTACGCTACTTGTAATTGTAAAGTTTGCGCTTTGTAACCGTGAAAACTTATGAGTTCTTCAAATTCTTTCTCTATATGTTCAAGGTCCTTTTGGGTAGCGTCTAAGAGCTGAATATCTATTAGGTTTAGTTGAGCGTTAAGTTTGGTTACGGCATCACCACTGTTGTCTGCTATATATTGAAATATTTCTTGGGCGGTTTCTGTCTCTTTTTCTTCAAGCGTTAAATTGCCAAGAGTGTTTAGGCGTTGCATATTAGCACCTTCAACACGTTTATAAATAGCCTTTTCTTGTCTAAACGCGCTGCCATATTGTTTTTGTTGTACAAAGAGCCAGCTGAGCAGTTCGTTCCAAAGAATTTCCGGATTTTTTTGTGCGTTTTGTAATAGTATTTTTTTTAGTATGATGTTATTCTCGTTCTCTGGGTCCGCAGTGATGAACTCATCAATATTACGGAGTACTTTGGATTTTGATGTTTTACCCTCGCTAATAAGTCTTAAATACGAAACATACATCTTTTCAACATCTCCTTGTTCACCATAAATACGAGCCATTTGGTAATTAAAATCTAATTGGGGATTAAGTTCCATGGCCATGGTGTAGGCCGCAAGGGCTTGGTCTAAAAGTGCATATTTTTGAAATCTAAAGCCAATACCGTAACCATAATTAGGATTTTCTTTAATTTGTAAAATTGCTTTTTGGTAGTAATCCTGAGCTTTTTCCCTTTGATCTTGCAATCTATAATTATACCCCATTTCTATGAGCAGTGTAGGGTACACATTATTCTCTTTAACTTTCTCCGACAATAATTCTTCTACATCTGTATAACGCTCCAGTTGTTGATAGGTGGCAATAAGGGCTTCGGTATAATCTGTTCTACGGGGATTTTGCTTGACAAGCTTTTCGTAGTACACTACCGCTTTATCAAAATTACCATCGTTAAAATACTGCTTCGCCAAGAAATCATCTTGGGCAACAGCGGAAAATGTAATAAGAAGAATGGCGATGCTATATAGAGCCTTCATACATGAAATTTAACAAATTTACGTCAGCCATGGAAAAGAATCTGTTAATGGGACTATAATTTGCCATAAATAGGAGGTAACCCAGGTTTGCTTCGTTTTACACACGATTAAAAGCCATTCATACAATGTTAAGTAATGTCTGTATTTAAGTGTAATATATTTATAATCAGAATATTAATGAGTATAAATTTAAAATCGGAAAAATGGCAGCATTTGTAAAAAATTGTGACCGCTATGCGGCATTTCTTTATCCAAACGGAACTAATTCAGGTAGAATTAATTTGTACTGTGCGGATGGATATAGGTTGTATCTAATCTTTGTAGATGGGAATTTATCTGAGAATACCTATAACGAAGACATAAAAACCGGAGTGGGTTACGAACCTATAGATAGGTATAGTGATTATTTAGATTTGATTAGAAATGAAAAACCAATACGGGTAACGTTCAATACCACTAGGAAAAGTTATGTGGTCTACGCTTCAGGTGAAGAGGTTGGGGAAGGAGAGATGTAAATTGTGTAAAACAAAATCGGCCAGACTTGTAAGTTCTGGCCGATTTTTTATTCTTGTGTGGTTCTATTTAATCTATTCGACTAAATCCGCAATAAGGCACCAATACCTCTGGAATCTCAATTCCGTCCGCAGTTTGATAGTTCTCCAAAATCCCGGCTAATACTCTTGGTAACGCCAAAGAGCTTCCGTTTAAGGTATGTGCAAATTGACTTTTCCCGTTTTCATCTTTAAAGCGTAACTTCAATCTGTTGGCTTGGTATGTTTCAAAATTGGAAACTGAACTTATTTCCAACCAGCGGTCTTGAGCGGTGGAGAAGACCTCAAAATCAAAGGTAATAGCCGCGGTAAAACCTAAATCACCACCACAAAGCCTTAGAATTCTGTATGGTAATTTTAGTTCCCTAAGAATATTTTTTACATGTTCTACCATGCCATCCAGAGCTTTATAGGAATTAGCAGGATTTTCAACACGAACAATTTCTACTTTATCGAATTGATGTAAACGGTTGAGGCCACGAACGTGTGCTCCATAACTACCAGCTTCTCTCCTAAAACAAGGGGTGTAAGCGGTATAACAAATAGGAAAATCACTTTCTGCAATTATTTCATCGCGAAATATATTGGTTACCGGTACTTCAGCGGTAGGAATAAGATATAGGTCATCTTCCCCTACATGGTACATTTGGCCTTCTTTGTCCGGCAATTGTCCTGTTCCCAAACCAGATGCTTCATTTACCAAATGCGGTACTTGCATTTCGGTATAACCAGCTTCTGTATTTTTATCTAGAAAATAAGAAATAAGGGCGCGTTGCAATCTGGCTCCTTTTCCTTTGTAAACAGGAAAACCGGCACCGGCAATTTTTACCCCCAACTCAAAATCAATAATATCGTATTTCTTAGCCAGTTCCCAGTGGGGAAGCGCATTTTCTACTAAATTAGGAATATTACCTTCTTTAAAGATTTCTTCGTTATCCTCATCCGTGCTACCTGCAGGTACTGATTCATGTGGTACGTTGGGAATTTGGTAGAGTGCTTTTTGTAAATCTTGGGCAATGCTATTGAGTTCTTCGCCCAATTTTTTGGAATCTTCTTTTAAAGTTCCCGTTTTTTCTTTCAGTACATTGGCTTCTTGGGCTTTTCCATTTTTATAGAGCATACCTATTTCTTTGGAAAGTTTATTGCTTTCCGCCAAGATTTCGTCCAACGAAGTTTGAGTTGAACGTCTTTTCTCATCCAATTCTAATACTTCGTTAATTAGGGGTTCGGCATCTATATTTCGCTTTTTCAGTGCGTTTATGATGTTATCTTTTTTGTCTCGAACGACCTGTAGCTGTAACATGGCTCTTAAATTTAGTCTGCAAATTTAAACTAATGATTAAAAACGAATACATTTACGATCGTTTAATCTTGTTATTTTATGATTTTTGAACATTTTGCGCTGAACGTTACGGATATAAAGAAAAGAGTGAACTGGTTTGTTACCCATTTAGGACTAAAGGTAGTAGTGGCTAAAGAAAATAGTCCCTTCATGACGTTTTTGGCCGACTCAACGGATAGGGTTATACTGGAACTTTATCAAAAGGAAGACCAACCTATGACCAACTTCCAAAAACAAGAACCGTCTGCCTTTCATGTGGCATTCGTTTCTAACGATGCGGAGTCTGATAAACAAAGACTTATAGCGGAGGGTGCTACATTAGTAGAGGAAATAAAGCGGAAAGATGCTCATTTGGTCATGCTTAGGGATCCTTGGGGAATGCCTTTGCAACTTTGTGAAAGGGCAATCAATTTTTAAGATCGTTTTCTTTGTAGGGAGAGGGAAAAATCCATTCGTTGTGCCCAAAATAATTCCACTTGGTGCTTGCTAAATCTACTTTAGGGTCAATAAAAGGGCGATACGGTTTTCCGTTAACACTTGCTTTGGAGTTTACTGCGTACACCTCTATTTGTTCACCCTTATCTGCATATTCTTTTTTTAGCCTTTGGGCAAATTGCCAAATAAAATCTGGATAACCCCCAATTCTTTTCATCTGCTTTTTGGAAAGGTAATCTTCTGTTTTTATTAAGGTTTTTTCTCCATTTTCTTTATTTACTACTTGGAATTTGAGTTTTCCAATGCGGCTTCTTAGCATCATGCGCCAACTTAATCTATGACCTTCTTCTGTCCATAAAACATCATCTTTTATAAAATGGTGTCTAATAGGTAGCGCTAGCTGCACTATAAAATAAATGCCTCCTAATACGTAAACGAGATTTTTAAAAGACGGGAGTTCAAAATTTTGGAGTAGGTATGGTTTTTTCTTTTTGAAAAAGATTTTGCGTATGGTTTCCGGTTCGAAAAAAAACACCGTAAAGGCCAATGATAAATAAGGAAATATCCCAATTTGAAATACTATGGAATTAAATAGGTGGAAAAACACCGAAGCAAAAAATGCAACTTTTCGGGTAGGTTTCCAAAGTAAGGCCGGTACGATAAGTAAATCAAAAAATATACCTGAAATTCCAATTATTTTATGGACGAACGGTTCTTGTAAAATACTTCCGATTATTGGGTAGCTAGCCTTGTTGAGCATTAGAATACGAACGATACCAAAATCTAGCCAATCTCCGTATAACTTGGCAATGGAAGCGTATGTATACACAATAAGTAATTGAAATATGATAATCCACCTTGCATAGGCGAACATGCTGCCACTTTTTAAAAGTGGATTCCGCTTTACATCCAACGAATAGTTTCTGTGTGCTGGTAAAATACACATAAACAATGAAATGAGAACCAGAAGGTAATAATGGTTGTTGTACGATGTTTTTTGCATCAAATAAACACTTGTCCACATTAAGGTAAACGAAATTATGGCAAACCGGTATTTGAATCCAAGGGCTATTAAAACCCCTAGCGTACCCATAATGAAGAAATAAAAGTACATTCCGTAACCTGGTAGTGGCTGTAACCAATCGAAACCAATAAAATTGAAAGTGAATTTAGGCTCAACCAGTGTTCTTCGTATCCATCCGGTTATAATGGCGCCATAGCATTCAAGAGAGACAAGGATTCCAAAAAAAATACGGAATATAATTAGTTGTGAATTATCGATTTTCGAAAAAAGAAAACGATCCAACATTATTTTGAGATTAGGGCAAGCGAGGTCTGCTTGTCTTTTTCCAGTTGTATTTTTAGTGCCTCTACAGATTCAAACTTATGCTCATCGCGTATGCGGTGCAAAATATCTATCTGCAGTTCTTTTCCGTAAAGGTCTTGGTCAAAATCGAAAAAATTGATTTCAATAGTTTTTTCTTTTCCGGCAACAGTCGGGTTATAACCAATGTTCATCATGCCGTAAATGGTTTTGCCCGAGAACTCGCTTTTTACGAAGTAGACACCATTTTTAGGTATTAATTTATAGGATTCGGCAATATTCAGGTTTGCTGTAGGAAAACCAATTTGTCTCCCTAATCCTTTTCCTTTTCCAATAATGCCCGTTAGCATGTAGTTATATCCTAGATATGCATTTGCTGTACTTATATCTCCTTCTTGAAGGGCTTTCCTTATTTTGGTAGAACTAACGGATACTTCATCTATTTCTTGAGCGGTTATTTCCTCGACCTCAAAACCATACGTGTTCCCAAAAGCTCTCAAATCCGTAATATTTGCATTTCGGTTTCTGCCAAAACGGTGGTCATAACCAATGATTATTTTTTTGGTCTGTAATTGGTTCACTAAATTGTCACGGACGAATTCTGTTGCAGATAGCCTAGAAAATTCTTGCGTAAAAGGATGTATGATTAGTTGGTCTAATCCTAAGTCTTCCAGAATTTTGGTCTTTTCTTTAATAGTATTTAGCAATTTTATGTTCGCATCTTTCTGTAAAACCATTCGGGGATGCGGGAAAAAGGTAAGAACTGTAGATTTAAGGTTTAAGGAAGCGGCGTTGTTGATCAAACGTTCCAATATTTTCCTGTGACCTATGTGAACGCCATCAAATGTGCCTATGGTAATGGCAGTCGGATGCCGTTTATCGTTTTTGGAAATGCTTTGGACTGTTACCACCTTATAAAAATAATAAAAAGACTTATATTTGAATTAGTTCTAAACCCCCTTGATGGTTACAAAATTACGTCTTGTTTTTTCAATTACCATAGCATTTCTTTCCTTTTCCGCTTCGGCACAGAGTGAATACTGGGAAAGCTCTTCGTTAAAAAAATCTTCTTACAAGATAGTTTCACAAGAATTGAACGTAAAGGACGGAAAAGTTTTTGCCTTACACGAAAACCTTTTCAAGCAAAATCTGAAATCTTCGGTAACTTCTAAAAATTTTTCTAAAATTGTTCATTTCCCAAATTCAAGAGGAAAAATGATTGCATACAGTGTTCGGGAAACTCCAGTTTTATCCGAAGCTTTATCAAAGAAGTATCCTGAAATTAAGTCATTTTCCGGCCAAGCGGTCAATAATAAGGAAAATCGAATAAGATTTAGTGTTTCTCAAAAAGATGTACAGGCCATGATCGTGTCTGCAAAAGAGGAGGAAACTAGTTTTATTGAAAAAATAGATGACGATAAATATATAGTATACTCAAGAAGTGCAAAAAGCGCAGATGAATCTGATTTTACTTGTAGTACGCAAGAAAAGGTGTTGTCTGCAGGAGCAAATCTGACGGCCAAACCTTTAGATGGGCAGGTGTTGCGTATATATAGGTTGGCAGTTTCAGCAACTGCGGAGTATACAGCGTACCATGGTGGTACAGTAGCAGATGCTCTTGCAGGGATCAATGCCACTGTAACGAGGGTCAATGAAGTTTTTGAAACGGACTTGGCGGTACGTTTGGAGATTGTAGCAGATACGGATAAGATTATTTATACTGATGTTGAAAATGACCCTTATACAGGATCGTTAAGTGAGTTAGGTGGCCAGGCACAAGCGGCCATGACCAGTGAAATAGGAGAGGTCAATTATGATATTGGCCATGTTTTTCACAAAGGTGTGAATAATGGAAATGCCGGTTTTATTGGTGCAATTTGTATTACCAATAGAAAAGGAAGTGCCTATTCATCTAGTCAAACGCCAAAAGGGGATAGATATGATATTGATTTTGTAGCTCACGAGATGGGCCATCAATTAGGAGCGAATCATACTTGGTCTCATGAATTTGAGGGTACCTTAATGCAAGTAGAGCCGGGTAGTGGTTCCACGATTATGGGCTATGCCGGCGTTACGGATGTAAATGACGTTGCCGCTAGGGGGGATGATTATTTTCATTACATCAGTATAAAACAAATTATAGAAAATCTAGAGACTAAGACTTGTGGAGAGGTAATCTCTATTTCAAACAATCCACCTGTAGTTGCGGATTTAGAAGATTATGTCATTCCAAAGTCTACGGCATTTATGTTGGAAGGTAGTGCTACTGATCCAGACGAAAATGACGTCTTGACCTATACATGGGAACAGATAGATAATGGCATAGTTACCCAAGCTTCTTTTGGCCCTAATAATGCGAGTGGAGCAAATTTTAGATCAAGACTGCCAAGTTTGGCGCCAATACGATATTTTCCAATGCTTTCGCAAGTGGTTAAAGGCAATTTAACCCAAACCTTCCCAACACTAGGTTCTGCTTGGGAAACCGTTTCCGATGTGGAAAGAGAAATGAATTTTGCCTTTAGTGTTAGAGATAATGCTTCAGGGGGAGGACAAGTAGTATCCGAGTTAATGAACGTATCCGTTGTAAATAGTGCTGGACCTTTTCGGATCACTTCTCAGGCAAATGGGGAAACGTATGTTGCTGGTGAATTATTACAAATAGATTGGGATGTTGCCGGTACTGATATGTTACCGGTTGCAACTAAAAATGTAGATATTGTTCTTTCGGTGGATGGTGGAGTTACTTTTACAATTCCTTTGGCCTCTGGCGTAGTGAATGACGGGTCTCATAAGATTGTTGTACCCGGTGGAATTTCTACCGCTGAAGCGCGAATTATGGTAAAGGCCTCTGATAATGTTTACTATGCAGTAAACGTGGAAAATTTTAATATCGAAGAGGCTCAATTCGTAATGAATTTTCCGGAGTTGGAATTTGAGGCCTGTCATTTTGATGACCTTACAATTCCCTTTACCTATGAGGCGTATTTAGGATTTAGTGAAGAGGTTGTTTTTAACGTGATCGATGCGCCAGAAAATTTGGGAATCACTTTTATGCCAGATACGGTTTCAGTAGACGGAACAAGGGTTGATATGATTATTGAAAACACGGAAGGTGTTTCGGAAGGGGTCTATTCATTGACCGTTTCTGCTGTTTCGTTAAGTGTAACCAAAGAGATGACGTTGGATTTAAATATTTATGATACCGATTTTCCAACGGTTGAGTTAACAGCGCCCGTAGATGATTTAGAAGATGCAGCCACAACTGAACTTTTGCAATGGGAGGATAACCCCTCGTACACTTCATACGAAGTACATATTGCTACTGATGCTGACTTTGCCAACTTGGTGGAATTGGTTACGGTTACAAGAAATAGCTATGCTCCCGTAGATTTAATTAACGAAACCGAATATTTTTGGCGTGTAAAACCCAAAAACGAATGTGGTGAGGGGCCTTACAGCGCTGTTCGTAAGTTTGCTACGATTAAATTGGACTGTACTAATAAGCGCGCAAGAGATCTGCCTTTGGAAATAAGCGCTATTGAAAGAACAACGGTAATATCAAAAATAGCATTTTTCGAGGATTTGAAAGTAGATGATATTAACGTGAGATTAAATATTGATCATGAATATTTAGAGGATATCGTAGTTACACTTACATCGCCTAATAACACCGTGGTTCCATTAATTTCTAGCTCCTGTGGAGAACTAGATAATGTAGATGCAACTTTTGATGATTCTGCTGTGGCTAATTTTGTTTGTGGTGCAACCGCTACAACGGCAATTAAAGGAACAGTAAAACCACTTGGTTCGCTAAGTTCTTTTAACGGAGAGTCTATATTGGGTGAATGGATATTAACAGTGGTGGACAATGCGGCCAAGGATGGCGGGTTTATCAATGAATTTTCCTTGGATATTTGTGTTGAAGGTGAGTTTAGACCTGATGTTGATAATGATGGTGTTTTTGATGACGGGGATGATCTTTGTCTTAATACACCCGAAGGGGCAGAGGTAGACACATCTGGTTGCCAAGTGCATCGTTTTCCAGCAGATAGTTTCGAAATTACCGTAGATAGTGAATCTTGTAGAAACAATGATGATGGTGTTATTACTATAAGTACCTTGACATCTATGGATTACTCCATTTCTATTACGGGTAACACTACGAACGTCACCAATACATTCACTAATGTATTCTCACTTTCTAGTTTAACCTCTGGTGTATATACTGTTTGTATAAATGCTACGGGTGCGGATTTTGAATATGAAGAGTTCTGTTCACAGGTTACGGTTTCACAACCAGAACCATTAGGTGTAACTTCTGCCGTTTCCCTAGATGGTAAAACGGTGGTTCTTTCTATGCAAGGAGCAGAACTTTATACTGTAGAATTAAATGGAGAGACTGTGCTTACGGATAAATCAGAGATTACATTAGATCTTAAATCTGGAGGTAATATGCTGCGGGTGTCCACAGGTCGGTCATGTCAAGGTGTTTATGAAGACCGTTTCTTTGTAGGAAGTGAACCTCTGGTCTTTCCTAATCCTTTTGATACCAATACTAGATTGCTATTGGGCTCATCTACGGAAAAAGTAAGAATTGATATATTTACTATAAGTGGTTCATTGGTTAAAAGTGAGCAAAGTACACCAAGAGGTGGTGAAGTGGATTTAGACTTTTCGTCACTGCTTTCTGGAATTTATATTGTTAAAGTAAAAGGAGAAACTATTGAAGGAACGGTTAAAGTTATAAAACGATGAGAATACTAGCTTTTATACTATTGTGTTTGGTGCTCTTTTCGGGTTGTAAAAAAGACTCGCCTAAACCGCCGGAAAAAGTAAGTTTGGTATCTCCGGCCAAAAATTCTGAATGCACACCAGTTCAAAGTGATGGTGAAACAAGTAGTATAGTAAGGTTTAATTGGAACGCAGCAGATAACACAGAAGTATATGTTTTGCAAGTGACCAACCTAACTACAGGTACAATTCAGTATAAAAACACTTCTGCTACTATAGAAACATTGTCTCTTGCCAAGGGTACGCCATTTTCATGGGTAGTAGTCTCTGAAAATTCAGAAACAACAACATCTGTAAGTAGTGATTCTTGGTTGTTTTACAATCCGGGTTCAGAAGTTAGTCACGTTCCTTTTCCGGCTGAATTGACTTTCCCTGCTCAAGGTTCTACAGCTTTTAAAGATGTGAACAATGAAATAAGTTTAAAGTGGACAGGCCAAGATTTAGATGATGATATTAAATCTTACGATGTATATTTTTCAAATGAGAATCCACCTGTAACACTGTTGCAAAATACGAATGCAGGGGTTAATGAGCTAAAGGTACAGGTAGTTTCTGATGAAGTTTATTATTGGAAAGTTGTTACTACAGACGAAGAAGGAAATATTTCAACTAGTAATATTACAGAGTTTAAGACCCGTTAAATTGATTCATTGTTCGTGCAACACCGGCTAGAACAAATGATTGAATCAGTTCTGTGGTTTTTTCGAACCGCTCTGTTAAAGCATTTCTCTCTGCTTCGCTCCATTCACCTAAAACATATTCTACCTGTCTGCCTTTTCCAAAATCTGCTCCTACACCAAAACGGAGTCGGTTGTAATTCGTGGTTTGTAGAACGTTTTGAATGTCCTTGAGACCGTTATGACCTCCGTTACTTCCCTTCGTTTTTAAGCGTAATGACCCAAACTCCAAATTAATATCATCCGTAACAACTAGAATGTTTTCTAAAGGAATATTCTCTTTATCCATCCAATACTTTAGCGCTTTACCACTAAGGTTCATATAAGTTGATGGTTTAAGACAAATAACACTCCGACCTTTAATTTTGAATACGCCTAAGTCTCCTAGTTTTACAGTCTCAAAAGAAAAGTTTAGAACCTCAGAAAGAGCATCTAAAACTTTAAACCCAATGTTATGACGGGTTTCTGAATACTCGCTGCCTATATTGCCTAGACCAATAATTAGGTATTTTTTCATGCTGTCTGTTTCTTCTAGAACCCTTTTGTCCGTATTAAAAATTAATTTTAGAAATTTGAACATAATCGTTTGGTTTTTGGAGTAGCTCTTTTCTGGAATAAGATTATGTTTTAAATAAATATAAGATGCAATGTTAAGGTATAAAAATACAAAAGCGCCCTAAATTAGGGCGCTTTTTATAAAACTTCAAATGAAATTTATTCTTGGCTTTCTCCACCTTCAGTAGCTTCAGCTGCTCCTTCAGTAGCTTCACCTTCTTCTCCTTCAATTTCTTCGTCATCGTCAACGGCAACCGCTGTACGCTGAGTTTTAACTTGAACAACAACCATAGACTCTGGGTGTAAGATGGTAAATTCATCTTTCAACAAAGATTCAACGGTAATGTTGTCACCGATTTTTAATTTAGATATATCAATATCAAAATAATCTGGCAAGTTGTCTGGAAGTGCTTTAATAGCAAGTTTTCTTTTTCTAAAAAGTAAACGACCACCGGCTCTTACACCTGGAGCGTTACCTTCTAAACGAACAGGAATGTTCATGGTAACTTCTTTATCATCAAAAAGTTGATAGAAATCGATATGCAAAATTTTATCAGTCACTGGGTGAAACTGAATGTCTTGCATAATCGCTTTTACCTTAACATCGCCTAAGTCAACCTTTACGGTGTGTGCGGCCGGGGTGTAAACTAAATTTCTGAACGCTAACTCTTCAGCTGAAAAGTGTAATGGTTTTTCCCCTCCGTATACAACGCAAGGAACCTGTCCAGCATTACGTAGGGCTTTCGTTGCCTTCTTGCCCACGCTTTCTCTTTCTGATCCTTTAATCTTAATTGACTTCATTATATGATTTAAATAATTAATACTCGTAATTGGAGTAGCCCATAGGACTACATTAAAAATTTTGATGCTATTGAGGTGTTGTGGTGCACTCTATGCATAACATCTGCAAAAAGCTCCGCACAACTCAATACTTTCACTTTATTTGAATCTCTTTTTGAAGGAATAGAATCTGTTACGATCAATTCTAACAATTGAGATTTTTCAATTTTTTCGTAGGCATCACCGGATAAAAGAGCATGCGTTGTAATGGCCCTTACGCTCAATGCGCCTCTTTCCATCATTAAATCCGCAGCCTTTGTCAATGTTCCGGCGGTATCTACCATGTCATCTACTAAGACCACATTCTTACCTTGAACGTCACCAATAAGCTCCATATGAGATATAACATTGGCTTTAGCTCTTTGTTTGTAACAAATAACAACATCACTACCCAATGCTTTGGAATAGGCGTAGGCTCGTTTGGAACCACCCATATCCGGAGAGGCAATGGTTAGGTTATCTAGTTTTAAATTCTTTAAATAAGGTAAGAACATGGTGGATGCAAACAGATGATCAACAGGCTTTTCAAAAAAACCTTGAATTTGGTCTGCATGCAAATCCATTGTAATTATTCTTGTTGCCCCAGCTGCTTCAAGCATTTTGGCTATTAGCTTTGCTGCAATAGGTACTCTAGGCTTATCTTTTCTGTCTTGTCTGGCCCAGCCAAAATATGGCATTACAGCTGTTATGTGTCTAGCAGATGCACGTTTGGCTGCGTCTAGCATCAATAACATTTCCATTAAATGCTCAGAACTAGGGTTGGTAGAACCAATGATAAAAATACGCGCCCCTCTAACTGACTCTTCGAACGATGGTTGAAACTCTCCGTCACTATATCTAGAGAAGAGTACATTGCCCAAATCGGCACCGTAGGATTTGGCAATTTTACGTGCCAATTCAGTACTCTGTGTACAGGCGAATATTTTTGGTTCGGGAACTTGGTAGGCCATGGGTAACGTATTGTTAATTAGTTTATTGACAAGTCGTTTTGTTAGCGAGGTGCAAATTTAGACATTTATTTGTGTTGCTAAAGGATAAATGTTGTTATTTTTTACCTTGGAAATAAAAAAATTATTTACTTTTGCAGTCCGATTTTAATGCTCGAGTGGCGGAACTGGTAGACGCGCTGGATTCAAAATCCAGTTCCTTTGGAGTGCGGGTTCGATTCCCGCCTCGAGTACAGGATAATAAGAAAAAAGCTGAGATGTATTCTCGGCTTTTTTTATGCCTTAAACTTTGGTGTTTAATGCGAGATGGAGGTAGGGCAAAACAATATGTGCAACTTTTTTGTTTTTGTAAAAGAACAAATTGTAATTACCGAACGTTTGGTAAAATAAATAATTGTGTTATATTTGCCTTATGAGACCACAAAAAGTATTGGATAAAGAAATTGTAACAAAGCTTGTAGAGGTTTTTAGGTCTAATGGTTACGATGGTGCAAGCCTTTCTGAACTGGCCGAGAAAACTGGTTTAAAAAAAGCTAGTCTGTATCACCGTTTTCCGGAAGGGAAACAAGGAATGGCTGTAGCGGTGTTAAATTATTTGGGGGAGTGGGCGGAAGAAAATGTATTTAATATTTTAAATGATGAAACTATTCCTCCAGCACAGCGATTGTTGAGGGGGTTGGATAATATTAGAGTTTTGTATAGCGATGGAAAAAACGCATGTGTGTTGCGTGCATTCTCTTTGGGTTCTGGTTTAGAATTATTTGAAAATCAGATTAAAAACGGCATGACCCAGTGGATTGACGCATTCAAAACCATAGGTAAATCATTTGGTTTGTCTGAAGGTAAGGCGCAGAAATATGCCGTTCGAACTTTAGTGGAACTACAGGGGAGCCTTGTAGTTACTAAAGGATTGAATGATTTGAGCATATTTGACCAAACCTTAAAGGATATAGAGTCTAAATATTTGAACAAATAAAAAAATTTAAAATAGTTATTTACCGAACATTCGGTAATAAATTAATCCTTAATATTTTAATTATGAAAAATTTAATTCTTTATGCACTGGCTATAGCGCCTTTATTTGTTTCTGGAGCAATATCGGCTGATTTGGAAATATCAACTCATTGTAGTTGTGATGAAAATACAAACAAAGTTAAGTATCGAACCCTTGAAGTTAATGGAGTGAATATAGCATACAGAGAAGCAGGAAATCCTGAAAACCAGACTATAGTTTTGCTTCATGGTTTTCCTACTTCATCTCATCAATATAGAAAAGTACTAAATCAATTATCGGACGAGTTTCATATGATAGCTCCGGATTATCCTGCATTTGGGAACAGTGATTTTCCCGATTCAGATAAATTTGAATATACTTTTGATAACCTTGCATCAACTATAGATGCTTTTCTTGAGAAAAAGAACATTACTTCTTATGCATTGATGATTCAAGATTATGGTGCTCCCATAGGGTTTAGAATTGCCACAGCTCACCCGGAAAGGGTTATGGCTATTATCAACCAAAACGGGAATGCCTATGAAGAAGGATTGGGAGCCGCTTGGAAGGACACAAAAAGTATGTGGGCTAATAGAAATAAGCAGACAGAAGAAGCTCTTTTACATGCTTTTTCCATAGAAGGCCTAAAGTGGCAATATACACATGGAACTAGAAACCCGGAAAACATAGATCCTGACACTTGGAATTTGGACTATTTGAAAATGTCAAGGCCTAATGCCCATGCTGTAAATCTAGATTTGTTCTATGATTACCGGAATAACATAAAGTTGTACCCAAAATGGCAGCAATATTTGAGGGATAATCAACCTCCTTTACTCATTGTTTGGGGAAAGAACGACGCTTTTTTTCCAGAAAGTGGTGCAGAAGCATTTAAGAAAGATGTGAAAGAAATCGACTATAATATTTATGATACCGGCCATTTTGCTCTTGAGGAAGATGCAGATAAGATCATTCCTAAAATGAGGATTTTCATGAGAAAACTTAAATTATAAGAATATTTTTTACAGGTAAAAGCCCCGTTTGGGGCTTTTTGCAGTTGTTTTATTGTTAGGTAGATCTATTACAAATTACTCTTGGTTGTAAAATTCAACTTTCACTACCTTAGCAATTATGAAGGCAATTGAAATTAGAACCGTAAATGTCGTTCAATATATCAAACCTTTGCGAGAAGGAGGTTCACTTCCGGGTCTAGTAAAGGCAGATGATGAATTTTTGTATGTTATTAAATTCAGAGGTGCAGGCCAGGGTAAAAAGGCTTTGATTGCTGAACTTATTGGGGCAGAATTAGCACGTGCTATGGGTCTTAAAGTACCTGAAATTGTTTTCATGAATTTGGACGATAGTTTTAGTAAAACTGAGCCAGATGAAGAAATTCAAGATTTACTTAAATTCAGTGTGGGTCTGAATCTTGGCTTGCATTACCTCTCGGGTTCCATAGTTTATGATCCGTTGGTTTCTGTTGCGGACCCTTTTACGGCTTCAAAAGTTGTTCTTTTGGATAGTATGATCAGTAATATAGACCGTACGGCAAAGAATACGAATTTGCTCAATTGGCATAAAGAACTTTGGCTGATTGATCATGGGTCTAGTTTTTATTTCCACCATAACTGGGAAACTTGGAATACTCATTTAGAAAGAACCTTCCCCGCTATTAAGGACCATGTGCTTTTGGAGCGTGCTACTGAGTTGCCAAAGGCCGCAGAAGATATCAGAGCAAACATAAATGAAGCTACCATTACAGAAATTATATCTAAAATTCCCGAAGATTGGTTATTGAGTGAATCTGACCCCATAACACCACAAGAGAAACTAGCTGCTTATAGGAAGTTTTTAGAAACAAGATTGGCAAAATTAGAAGTGTTGGTTAAAGAGGCCCAAGATGCAAGATAGAGTTACATACGAATTTGCTATTATAAGGCTAGTGCCCAAGGTAGAACGAGGAGAATTCATTAACGTCGGAGCCATAGTATTCTCTAAAAGAAAAAAATTCTTAGGAATAAAATTCTTGGTAAATCGCAAGCGTATTCAGGCTTTTACATCAGAGATAGAACCCGATATTATTGAAGATTATTTAAAAGCTTGGGAGAAGGTATGTGAGGGTGAACCCAAAGGTGGAGCTATAGGGAAGTTAGATTTACCATCAAGATTTCGTTGGCTTACAGCTTCTAGAAGTACCATTATTCAAAGTTCAAAACCACATCCAGGTCTTTGCTTTGATCCTGAACAGGAATTAGAAAATCTCTTTGAAAAAAATGTGCTTTAGAGAAAGTCAATCGTTTTTTGATACATATTCCTAAAGCGGCCTAGGGAAGTTGTTAAAAGTAATATTGTGTTGTGTATTCCTGTTAAAATATAGGGGTTTGTACTTTTTAGTTTACGGGCTTTTACCTTGTTTCAAAAAAATAAGTTTAAATTTAAGGACTGCTTTGTATTGATTAGCAGATTCCTACTCCCTCATGGAAGTATGCGACCTAGTCTTAAAGCTAGGTTTCGTAATAGTAATGCCGGTATTGTCCCCAGTTCTAACCTAAATAACCGTAGTATCCAGATGAGTCAACCACTTAGCCTAAAAAATCATTTTAATAAGGATAATGAATACACCCAGACTATTCTAAACAATATGGGTGATTCCGTTTTTGTTAAGGATGATCAAAGTAGAATAATTTTGGTAAATGAAGCTTTCTGTAAAATGATGGGCCTTTCCTGTGAGGAAATCATTGGAAAGACACTTGCTGAAGAGGTGACGAAAGAAGAGCGTGAATCTTTTTTGAAGATTGATAGGCAAGTCTTGGCAGATGGTATTGAAAGTATCGTTGAAGAGAATATGACGGTTAGAGGAGGAACAAAAAAGGTGTTATCTACAAGGAAATCACGCTTTGTAGATGGTGAAGGGAATAAATTCCTTGTATGTGTGGTACGGGATATTACGGAAAAGAAAAAGGCGGCAGAGGCCTTAAGAAAAAGAGAGTCGGAATTGAAAGATGTTGTAGCTACAAGAGATAGATTATTCTCTATTATAGCTCATGATTTAAGAAGTCCGTTTAACAATATTACATTGTTATCTGAATTGTTAGAAGACTCGATAAAAAAGAATGATATTGGCCAATCTCAAGAATACTTGGAACTCATTAACAAGACTACAAGCAATACTCTTAGTTTACTGGACAATCTTTTAGATTGGACAAAATCTCAAACGGGATTAAGGGATTTTAAATCAGAAAAAGTTAATATCAACAAGATTTTGTCCCAAACTTTAGAATTATCCAAAGCAATTGCCAGTACCAAGAATATTGGTTTGAATTTATTGCAAAGTGAGCCTATACACGTATGTTCTGACCATAAGGTAATAAAAACCATTGTTCGTAATCTGATATCCAATGCTATTAAGTTTACCAAACCCGGAGGTAGAATAGAAGTTTCAACTAAACTTTACGATAAAAATGTTGAAATTACAGTCTCAGATGATGGCGTAGGTATGAGAACAGATACTTATGAAAAGCTATTCTATGTAAATACAAATATGGCTTGTGTAGGCACCGCAAATGAAAAAGGCTCAGGTTTTGGTTTGGTCCTTTGTAAGGAATTCGTAGAAAAATTGGGAGGTACTATTTGGGCAGAAAGCACTTTGGGTAAGGGGAGTGATTTTAAATTTACTGTTCCTATTAATAAACCAAAACCACCTCGTAGTAGAATACTTAAGAAATAAAGTAATTTTTATAGAGAATTTCAGATTTTTATATTGATAGTTCAGTAGAGATTATTTCTCTTTACAGAGCTATCTTTTTGTTTCAATCTTATTATACTTCATGAAGATGAATAAAGAGTAATTTCAGCAACATTACAGAACACAATGGCAGGAGAAAAAAACTTAGTGGAAATGGTAAAGGGGATGACCCCAAAGTTAAATGGAGGTGAATATGTATTTATCACCTTAAACAATGTGAACCAGGTTTCAAGAGCTGATACACTTTGCGAGTTTAAAGAGCAAGAGGCTACAACGGTGATCATCTCCAAACAAAAAGCCGATGCACTACGACTTCCTTATGAATATGTAGCTTCTTGGATTACTTTATCCGTTCACTCCTCATTAGAAGGCGTAGGGCTAACCGCTTTATTTTCATCAGAATTGGCAAAGCATCATATTAGCTGTAATGTTGTTGCAGCCTACTATCATGACCATATTTTTGTAGACTGCAAAGATGCCTCAAAAGCTGTAAAGATCCTAGAACGGTTATCCCGGAATTACACGGGCTAAGGAATGCTTCACTAGTCTCAAAATGTCTTCACTGAAGTTGGTTTTATGGCTTTTCATTGTCATCTATTTTACTATCTTAGAAGTCTAAATACCAACCTAGCTCATGCCACTTGTTATTGTTATTGCCGGAATTTTTGTTCTTTTTATATTAATTGCCCGCTTTAAACTCAACGCTTTCATTGCTTTTATCATCGTCTCGCTGTTGGTGGGTGTTGCAGAAGGAATGGATTTTGAGACAGTTACCAAGTCCATTCAATCCGGTATTGGAAATACCCTAGGATATCTCATTTTGATTCTTGGTCTGGGAGCCATGTTGGGTAAGTTGGTAGCAGATAGTGGTGCGGCGCAGCGTATCACTACCCAAATGGTTGAAAAATTCGGTAAAAGGCATATTCAATGGGCTGTGGTACTTACCGGTTTTATAGTAGGTATACCTATGTTCTATACGGTAGGTTTCGTTATACTAATACCCCTGGTATTTACTGTCGCAGCAGCAACAGGACTTCCCTTAATATATGTAGGGCTGCCTATGTTGGCCTCGCTTTCGGTAACACATGGGTATCTTCCACCTCATCCGGCACCAACAGGAATCGCGGTTATTTTTAATGCTGATATTGGTAAGACCTTGCTATACGGTATTCTTGTGGCAATCCCGGCAATTATCGTAGCAGGTCCTCTTTTATCTCGTTCTATAAAAAATGTCGAGGCAACTCCGCTTAAGGAGTTTTTAAATCCAAGAATTTTGACAGATGATGAAATGCCCAGTACGGCTACTAGTATTCTTACTGCCTTGTTGCCGGTTATTCTCATTGGTTTTGCATCTATAATGGGATTAATACTTCCAGATGAAAATGAAGTGAGAAAAGCAACGGACATTTTGGGGAATCCTGTAATGGCTATGCTTATTTCCGTTCTGGTGGCTATTTATACCTTGGGACTGGCAAGAGGCAAAAAAATGAAGGATGTAATGGATTCCGTAGCCAGTGCCGTTTCGGGTATCACCATGGTGCTTTTGATTATAGCCGGTGCAGGAGCTTTAAAACAAGTTTTAATTGATAGTGGCGTAAGTGATTATATAGGCGAAATGCTAAAGGGGTCTACCGTTTCACCTTTAATTTTAGCATGGTTAATTGCCACGGTTATACGCGTGTGTGTTGGGTCAGCAACGGTGGCGGGCCTTACTGCTGCAGGGATTGTTTTGCCGTTGATTGCCAATACGGATGTAAGTCCGGAATTAATGGTTTTGGCTATTGGATCGGGAAGTCTAATGCTATCTCATGTTAACGATAGTGGATTTTGGCTTTATAAAGAGTATTTTAATCTTTCTGTAAAGGACACTTTAAAAACATGGACCGTAATGGAGACCACTGTTGGTGTTATGGGTCTAATAGGGGTGCTAATTTTAGATATTTTTATATAATTTATTCACGTTGTAAGATGATGAAGAGAAGACAATTCATAAACCGAACCGCTCTTGCTATAGCCGGAACAGGTCTTATAGGCTGTTTTGACCATTCTAAGTTCCAGTTGAAGAAAAACCAAATAGTGGGTTGTTTTGGAGATAGTATTACCGCTGCAGGAGGTAATGGCTATGTAGAAATGCTACAGGAGATATTCAATAAAGAGAAGCCGGAACTCAACATTACATTTATAAACTTCGGGAAGGGAAGTGAAACCGTAAGCGGACTTACGGAAAAGGACCACCCTGGTCCAAGACCTTATCTTTTTGAACGGTTGGACCAAATTTTAGATGAAAATCCAATTGATGTAGCACTATTCTGTTATGGTATTAATGATGGAATATATGGAGCGCCTTCTGAAGAGTTGTTTAGAAGTTTTAAAATAGGGGTGTATTCCTTTTTGGAAAAGATGCGCCAGAGAGATATTAAGACCATTCTTCTAACTCCACCACCATTGGCTGAAACATTGCCCAGTACTGAAACCTCAAAATCGTATAGTTATAAAAATCCTTACCCCAAGTATGATGCGGAGGTACTTGAAGAATTTACGGATATTATACTAGATATGCATCACCCTTATGCAAATGCGGAAATTAATATTCGTAAACCCCTTTTTGCAAGTCAAAAGGAATGCTATGATGAAGATCCTATACACCCAAATAAGCAGGGTCATAGATTGATTGCTGATACGATTTTCGGTAATTTATCGTTTTAACATTGCCTTAAGTCCCCATGGCAGGGTATTTGTTATCTTTATCTCGATAATTTGTTCGATGACTAAAAATTTTTCGGTGCTGTTGTTCGCTGTAATGCTGTGCTCCTTTTCAGGGATGACGGCCCAGACCGATATTCCTCAAAAAAAGGATTTAAAAATTGATGCGGCTAATAAAATCAATGATAATGAAAAGCCAAGTGAGGGTACTTCACTCAATATTCCTTCTGTTGTTGAAGACCGGCCTCAGGTAGATTTTGATATTGCAAAGCGCAATCCGGTTAAGATGATTGATGACCGTGAGCTTGTTCAAGCAGGTGCAGGTATGAAGATAGACCCTAAGGTTGGGCCCGTACAACCCAAAGAAGGTACAAAGCAACATTTTCCGGACATGTACATGGGCGATGTTAAAAACAACGGAAAGTTTGTGGGTATTGTTTGTCGCGATCATGAAAACGTAGATGGTGATCGCATAAAAATTTATGTGAACGGAGATGTCGTTGATCCTAATATTCTTTTAACGGGTTCTTTTAAAGGTGTGAATGTAGATTTAAAGAAAGGTTTCAACCGTGTAGATTTTGAGGCTTTAAACACGGGTACTTCGGCACCCAATACTGCCCAGGTCAATGTTTACGATGACAAAGGTGAGCTTATCTATGCTAACAAATGGCTATTATCGGAAGGTTCAAAAGCTACTCTAATTATCACAAAAGAAGAAGATTAGAACGTTGTAATTGTAGTTTTTTATTTAGTCCCTGTTACCTGGTTGATATGTTTCTTCTGCTTTTTTTAAAACATCTTCTTTGTAGTATAAAACTTCTTTCCAATCCATATTTTTATACCTCTCAATCTGGTCGTTAAAATGAGGCGAACTTGGATTTCCACTTTGCCCACCGGCCAATATACTTTTAGCTTTTACTTTATCTCCAAATTCAACCACGGCTGCAAAACTATTTCCTCGCGTTCCGTAAATTTTATTGGCACCCTCAGTAGTATAACGAGAACCGTAAGCTGCCAACGCTCCCCATCTACCCGAGGCAAAACCAATGGCAATACTTGGTTTGGCATCATCAAAATGTTGTACGATATCTCCAGTTGTTCGTTGGTATCTATTTACTTCTCCCCACGGTATTTTCCATGTTCCAAAGTCTGCTTCTAGCTTGCCAATTGCTTCTTTGAACAATTGTAATTTTCCAACATAATCCCCATTTTCTACCCAATGATATAATAATTCCTTAGAAGATAATCCCTCCGGCCTAGACATGCGACGATAAACTAATTCGCCATAGTAATGTGCCAAGGTCATAGGTATGGATTTTTCTGAAGTTGTAAAATTCCAATCTCTAAGAAGGAATAAAGGCTCCTTCAATCTTTTATCATTTATTCCGTTTTCGTCATAAGTCTCAATTAAGTTAGGAATTAACAGCTCAAATGCCGGCAGAAAAGGGTCATGTGCCAGTTGAATTAAACTGTCTATAGTATATCCTTTTCTGTCTTTCAATAATTCTATGGCATGAACTCCTCTAAAATTCTCTTGATCTCTAGACATGTAATAGGGGTAATCCTCTTTCTTTGGACTGAATTGTAATGCTGAGGTATACGGGGTCGAATTACAGTTTTGTATCCACCCATTTTCTGGATTCAATACTAAAATATTTTCATCTACCGTATGCAACCCCTGCCAATCGGTCTTTGGATTACTACCGTCAACCGGCTTCCCATAATTAAACTGAACATCTCGCTTAGGAACAAAATTGCCATGGAAATAGGCAATGTTTCCCTCGGTATCCGCATACACCGTATTATTGCTAGAATTGGTGCGGATATCCATCATATCACGAAATCCTTTATAGCCTATTTGTTTTGTGCGAATAAATGACTGTTCCAGAGCTTTTACGGGTTCCCACATCATGGCGGAGGCTGTCCATTGTCCATCGGCAACGTGGGTAATGGGTCCATGATGGGTTCTGTAGGCTGGGTATTTTTTCTCTTTTAGGTCGGAACCATCCAGATATTTTAATACGATTTCAGACGATTCAACAGGCCGAAGCTCTTCTCCATATTGATAGAATAAATCATCGTCGTTTTTAACAATGGTTTCCTTAAATTCATCCATTACATCCGTATAGGTTGATGTATGCATCCAACCGGTATTTTCATTAAAACCTTGGTATACGAAAAATTGCCCCCAAGTTACCGCTCCATAAGCATTTAATCCCTCCTCAGAAACTACATGAACTTCTCCCCTAAAGTAAAATGAAGTATGCGGATTTATCAATAATAACGGATTGCCCGACCGGGTTAATTTTCCTGATATAGCTATACCATTAGACCCTTGTGGTTCTTCCGCTTCCTTTTCTTTCTCTATTTGCAACAGTTCCATTTCTGGCAGTTCCATATCGCTTTCATAAAAAGATGCTATCTTCTTTGTAGAAATTCGCTCAATATCCCCACCAATAGACCCTTCACTAAAATACATGGGCATCCACGGTTCAAAATGCGTTAACAATCTTGGTTTTACTTCTGGGTGCGTATGTAGGTAGTAATTAATACCGTCGGCAAAGGCATTACACAACTCTTTTAACCAAGCGGGGCTTTTCTCATAATTCGCTTTAGCCTCTTCCTCGGTCATGAACAGTTTTGCACGAAGATCACTATATAACGCATCTTCGCCCTCTACTTCTGCCAACCTACCTGTTGCCCAAATGTAGTTTTGTTCTACTCGGTTGAAATCATCTTCACATTGTGCATATAAAAGGCCAAATACCGCATCGGCGTCCGACTTGCCATAAATATGAGGAACACCAAAATCATCTCTTATTATTTCAATATTAGCCGCTTGTGCTTCCCATTTCTTGATCTCTTGGTTTTCCTGTTGGCTAATGAAGGAGGATAGAAGAAAGCAACTTATTACTACTACATATTTCATATGGCTCTATTTGTATTACAATATACTGACAAACTCCAAATAAATAGAAGCAACCTATGGGGTACCCTGTTTATTTTTTTCGTTTTGAGTACCTTGCAACCTTATATTTAATCTTATTATGGCCGAAAAAAAAGTTAGTATTCTTACCGCGTTTAAAACTATTATATGGCCTAGGCGAAATCTTGTGTTTCTAGGGCTTCTTCTTATTGTAATAAGCAAAGCGGCAAGTTTTGTTGCACCTATGTCACTTAAATATTTAATGGATGATATTATTCCGAACAAGGACATGGATTTTTTAAAATTACTTGTGGGTGTAGTTGGCCTGGCTATACTAGTGCAAGCGGTAACTTCTTTTTTACTGACAAAAATATTAAGCGTACAAGCTCAGTTTTTAATCTCTGAGCTAAGGGCTCAAGTACAGAAAAAAGTACTCTCCTTGCCTATTCGGTTTTTTGATAATGCAAAGTCCGGAGCTTTGGTTTCCCGTATTATGAGTGATGTTGAGGGGGTTCGAAACCTAATCGGGACAGGTTTGGTACAACTAGTAGGCGGAACTATTACGGCAGTAGTTTCTCTTATATTGCTTTTACGCATTAGTTGGACTATGACGGTTTTTACACTGGTGCCATTGGCTATTTTTGCGATTATTGCATTAAAGGCGTTTAAGGTAATTAGACCTATTTTTAGAAACCGTGGAAAGATAAATGCTGAAGTAAAGGGAAGATTGACCGAAACGCTGGGTGGTGTACGTGTAATTAAAGGCTTTAATGCCGAGGAACAAGAAAATAAAATATTTGAAGAAGGAGTAAATCGTCTTTTTCAAAATGTAAAAAAGAGTCTGACGGCCACTGCTTTTATGACCAGTTCCTCTACCTTTCTTTTAGGTATGGCCACCACCGGAATTATGGGTATAGGAGGATACAAAATCATGATGGATGAGCTTACCATTGGCGAGTTCTTGACCTTCACTTTTTTATTAGGATTGATGGTGGCGCCCATAGTGCAAATGAGCAATATTGGTAGCCAATTAACGGAGGCTTTAGCGGGATTGGACCGTACAGAGGAGCTTATGAATATGACTCCAGAATCGGATGAGGAGAACCGAACCATTATTTTGGACGAAATTGACGGCGATATTGTTTTTGATGATGTTTCTTTTTCTTATGAAGAAGATAAAGAGGTGCTCCATAACATTAATTTTGAGGTGAAATCAGGCAATGTGGTTGCTTTGGTAGGGAGTTCTGGTTCAGGAAAATCTACTATTGCTGGGTTGGCAGCGACCTTTTTAAATCCACAGTCGGGTAAAATTACAATAGACGGTAAGGATGTCTCAAAAGTAAACTTGAATAGCTTCAGGCAACACTTGGGAGTAGTTTTGCAGGACGATTTTCTTTTTGAGGGAACTATACGAGAGAATATTCTTTTTCCGAGACCCAATGCTTCCGAAGAAAAATTAAAACAAGCCGTTGAGGCAGCTTATGTAAATGAATTCACGGATAGATTTGATGATGGCTTGGATACGTTGATAGGGGAGCGGGGCGTGAAACTTTCCGGTGGTCAACGCCAACGTATTGCAATTGCTAGGGCTGTTTTGGCAGACCCTAAAATTTTGATTCTAGACGAAGCTACTTCTAATTTGGATACTGAAAGCGAAGCCTTAATTCAAAAGAGTTTAGCTGCCTTAACAGAAGGGCGTACCACATTTGTAATTGCTCACAGGTTAAGTACCATTCGAAAAGCAAATCAGATTTTGGTTATCGAAAACGGTAAAATTGCAGAAGAGGGTACCCACGATGAGCTTATCACTAAAGAAGGCAGGTACTTTAATCTATTTACGTATCAGGCTAGAATCTAGCTCTCAGGAGCCAATTCCACTTCTAATCCGTCTAAATCTGGGGTCATATGAATTTGGCAACCCAAACGGCTGTTTTCTTTGACGTCAAAAGCTTCGGCTAACATCGCATCTTCATCATCTGATTTTTCAGGAAGATTATGGTCAGATTCTACGTAACATTGACAGGAAGCGCACATAGCCATACCACCACAGATGCCAATTGTTCCTTCAGGAGCCAATTCGTACGAACGAACAACCTCCATTAGGTTCATGTTCATGTCGGTTGGGGCATCTACTTCGTGTAGAACACCTTCTCTATCCGTAATCTTTATTTTAATGTCGCTCATTGGTGTACTTAAATTATAATTTGGGCAATAGCAATTGTTAATCTATAGATTTAACAACTGCCTTAGGTGCTTCTTTTTTACTTCCGTCAAAACCGGTTACACCGCCTACGGTTGTATATTTCATTACATATTTCTTATCAGGATAAATACGCTGATAAGCACTTTGGCACATTAATGTGGCTTCATGAAAACCACAAAGAATCAGTTTTAACTTCCCAGGATAGGTGTTTACATCACCTATGGCATAAATTCCTGGTATGTTGGTCTGATAATCGAATGTGTTTACCTTAATGGCATTTTTCTCTATTTCTAGCCCCCAATCTGCAATGGGCCCTAGTTTAGGGGAAAGTCCAAAAAGCGGAACAAAATTATCAACTTCTAGGGTAACATCCTCATCAGGATTTGTTGTTTTTCTAATAGAAACAGCCTCTAATTTATCCTCGCCCTTTAATCCTACGATTTCGGCAGGTGTAATTAGATTTATTTTTCCTTGATTCTTAAGTTGTTGTACTTTTTCTACAGAATCTAAAGCACCTCTAAACTCGTTTCTACGGTGTACCAAAGAAACCTCTGATGCTACATCGGCCAAAAATATACTCCAATCCAGTGCAGAGTCTCCTCCACCGGCAATAACAACCTTTTTATCACGGTACACTTCCGGGTCCTTTATTATATAGGCAACACCTTTATCTTCGTATTTAGAAAGGTTTTCTAGTAATGGTTTGCGAGGTTCAAAACTACCAAGGCCACCTGCAATGGCGACAATGGGGGCATTATGTTTAGTGCCTTTGTTGGTGGTTACTATAAACGTTCCATCTTCTAATTTCTCAATGGTCTGGGCCCTTTCACCTAGTGTAAATCCAGGTTCAAAAGGCTTTATTTGCTCCATGAGATTGTTTACCAAATCACCTGCCAATACTTCAGGAAAACCTGGGATGTCATAAATTGGTTTTTTTGGATAAATTTCGGAACACTGCCCACCTGCTTGTGGTAGCGCATCTATTAAATGACATTTGAGCTGTAGAAGGCCTGCCTCAAAAACGGCAAAAAGCCCGGTTGGGCCAGCTCCAATAATCAATATGTCTGTTTTGATCATCGGGTTTAGATTAAAATTTGGACGAAATTAAAATTAAAAGATGAGTAACAATATGACCAATGTCAGCGTGTTAAGCGCCAATGTTAATTACTTCTTCTATTTGCGGTGCATATTTCTTTATGGTCATCTCCACACCACTCTTTAAAGTCATTTGGTTAACGCTACAGCCAACGCATGCTCCTTCTAATTTTACCTTTACAGAGTTTTCGTTGTCTATGGAAATCAAAGAAATATCTCCTCCATCACTTTGCAAAAAAGGGCGAATCTCTTCTAGCGCCTTCTCAACATTCTGTTTTAGTTCTTCGGATGTCATATTATTTTTTCTTTACGACAGAGCAGCCCGCCATAGTTGTTATCTTAATTGCTTCAGTAGGAGGAAGGCTTTTATTTCTGCCTACCACTTCTTGCACTACATTTTTTGTTAGGTTCTCAAACGCTTCTTCTACAGGAGTTGCCGTTTGCATAGCGGCCGGTCTACCAATATCACCAGCTTCACGTATGCTTTGCACCAAAGGAATCTCTCCTAGGAAAGGTACATTTAAATCTTCCGCAAGATTTTTGGCGCCTTCTTTGCCAAATATATAATACTTGTTATCAGGAAGCTCTTCAGGGGTAAAGTAAGCCATATTCTCTGCTATTCCCAATACAGGAACATTTATAGAATCTTGTTGAAACATAGCCACCCCTTTTCTGGCATCTGCAAGAGCTACATTTTGAGGAGTACTTACCACTACGGCTCCAGTTACGGGCATAGCTTGCATTATACTCAAGTGAATATCCCCAGTTCCCGGAGGAAGGTCAATCAGCATAAAATCCAACTCGCCCCAGTGTGCATCAAATATCATTTGGTTCAGTGCCTTGGCAGCCATTGGTCCACGCCATATTACTGCTTGGTCCGGTTGAGTGAAAAATCCGATTGACAATAGTTTTACACCATAATTCTCTACCGGTTTCATTTTTGATTTGCCACCCACATTAACGGCCAAAGGCTTCTCCATAGGAACATCGAACATAATGGGCATGGACGGGCCGTAGATATCTGCATCTAAAACACCTACTTTAAATCCCATTTTAGCCAAAGTAACGGCCAAATTTGCTGTAACCGTAGATTTACCTACGCCCCCTTTTCCCGAAGCAACGGCAATGATATTTTGAATACCGGGTAATGGTTTTCCTTTTATCTCATTGGTCTTTGGTTTTGCAGGGGCATCTACCTTTATGTTGATCTTTATTTTTGCTTTTTCATAGACCTCGCGGTGTATGATCTTCAAAATTTCAACTTCGGTTTTTTTTCTGGCCTGTAGGCTAGGATTACTTATAGTAATATCCACCTCAACCTCATCACCAAAAATCTGTATATTTTTAACGGCACCGCTTTCTACCATATTTTGTCCTTCTCCAGGTACGGTAATATGCTCTAGTGCTCTTAAAACTTCTTTTTTATCAATCTTCATTATATAAAATCATTCTAAAGAACAAAGATACGCCATAACGGCAAGAAACTAAAGTGTTTGTATTGAAATGTAATATGGAGTAATAGGGAATAACAATTTAATTTTCATTAAAATAGTTAATCAGAGGTTCTTGGTTGTACAAGAGGCCTAACGTGTTGGATTACTACCCCAACTCCTTAAACGGGTCCCAAAAGTGTTTTTCAAAATCCATGATTTGATTGTCAACCACCTTTATGCCCTCATTTTCTAAAAGCTGTTGCATGAGGTTTGTGCCATCAAAATGATGTTTTCCCGTTAGCAGTCCTATTTTATTTACAACGCGGTGTGCAGGTACTTCTGGCATGCTTCCGGCCCCGTTCATGGCCCAGCCCACCATTCTTGCACTTCTGGCGGCACCCAGATACTTAGCTATGGCGCCATAAGATGTAACACGCCCTTCGGGTATAAGCGCTGCCACCTCGTATACTTTTTGAAAGAAGTTTTTGTTCTCTGGTTTCATGAGCGGTAGGCAATTCTAAAAACTGTTATAGTAAGCAAAACTAACATGAGTCCGCTTAAGATATAATTACTGTTTTTTGAAAACCGATTTGATTTGTTCTCTAATTTATTAAAATATACCGTGTACATATAAAGCACGGTAAAAGTGCCCGTTCCTGCGGCAAGAATGAAAACCAGAATATCCCAGACTTGAAACTTTATCCATCCAGAAGCATTCCACATAATATTAAGACCACTGTAATAAGGAATAGTTAGCAAATTTAAAGCGGCTAGAAGCATACCTTTAAAGAAGCTATTCTTTTTGCTGACTTTAACGATTTTAGTCTTCCTCTTTTTATTTCTTCCTGCGGCAATGAAAAAATAAACCATAAAAAAGGCAAAGACAACAACTGCTATTTTCAACAGCACATCTACCACCTCAGGGTTTTTATGAAGGAATTTTGAAATATATACGGCAATGGTAGCTTGGAGGATAACCACTAGAGCTACTCCTAAACTAAAAATAATGCCATTAAGTTTACCTTTTTCTACACTGACCTTTGCGGCGTTCATATTCAAAAGTCCAGGAGGAACGGTTGCCATAAAAGCTGCCGAAAATGTAGCAAAAAAAAGAATTAAAAGGTGTTGCATGAATTAGTGAACCTTGAATTGGATATAGGTAATAGGTTTCCCTTTTTCAAGATACTGTTTTTCATAGAAAGTCTGAAGTTCTAACACCTCTTTTGGGCTTCCTTCATTCTTATATACATCATGATTAGCATAAGTGACTTCCAATCCTAGGCCATGTAATAGCCCTAAGGTATATCCGTGCATGAACTCACTATCCGTTTTAAGATGCATAATACCATCTGGACGAAGAATTTTTCTGTATTTATCCAAAAAACCCGCATTGGTCATGCGGTGCTTGGTACGCTTGTATTTAATTTGTGGGTCAGGAAAGGTTATCCAGATTTCGGAAACCTCGTCTTGGGCAAAAAGCTCATCTACCAATTCTATCTGTGTTCTTAGAAAAGCTACATTTTTAAGGTTGTCCTCCAAAGCTGTTTTGGCACCTCTCCAAAGGCGAGCCCCTTTAATGTCAATTCCTATAAAGTTTTTATTGGGGTCTTGTTTAGCCAAACCAACGGTGTATTCTCCTTTGCCGCAGCCCAATTCCAGTACAATAGGATGGTCATTTCCAAAGAATTCCTTCCATTTTCCTTTTTTTTCAAACCCTTCTTTTACGGCATCCCGCTTAGGTTGAATGACATTAGAAAATGTTTCGTTCTCTTTAAAGCGTTTAAGTTTGTTCTTGCTTCCCAATAGTATAAAATTAGATTTTTGTTGAGGTTGTAGTGGTGCTTGTGTCTTCTGCTTTTTCTAAAGTAAAAGAGAATTCAGAACCTACGTCTATTTCACTTTCTACATATATCTTTTCTCCATGCGCCTCAACAATATGTTTTACAATGGCAAGGCCAAGACCGGAACCACCTTCACTACGGCTTCCGCTTTTGTCCACACGGTAAAAACGTTCAAATAGGCGTGGTATATGTTGTTTGGGAATACCTTCGCCATTATCGGTTACCCTTACAATTACTTTGTTTTTAATCAGGTTTTCTACGCTTACCTCCGTGGTGCCATTGGTATGACCATATTTTATGGAGTTTACAAGAAAGTTGGTAAGTACCTGTTGTATTTTTTCTTTATCGGCAAAGACCATAATAGGCTCATCATACTCCATATCAAAAGTGAGTATGATTTTCTTTTTGGCCGATTTCATTTCCAAGAGGTCAAAGACATTCTGAATAAGTTCAATAATATCAAAAGCTTCCTTCTTGAGGTTTAAGTCGCCTACCTCTAATTTGGTGATGAGGTCAAGATCTTTCACGATATAGATAAGGCGGTCAACACCTTTGTTGGCACGTTGTAGGTACTTTTTACGAACGTTTTTATCGTCCATTGCACCATCTAGCAGTGTTTCTATGTAGCCCTGTACGGTAAAAAGAGGAGTTTTAAGCTCGTGCGATACGTTACCGAGGAAGTCTTTGCGGTATTCTTCCCTGATTTTAAGCGTGTCTATTTCTACACGTTTGTCCTTGGCAAACTTCCCTATTTCTTCGGTTAGGGTTTTCATATCCGTTGTTATAGGCCCCGTAGTGATAGATGAGGTTTCCAACATGGCCACATCATCATATATTTTTTTTATACGACGGTAAATAAATCGCTCTATGCGTATTTGCATCACAATGAATGCTACAGGGAATAACAAAAGAGCAGAGATGGTGACTATGATCCAATCAACTTTTCCCAAGAGATACAGGAACAAGACCAATAGCGAAATAAAAGTAAAGGTCACCATTAAGGAAGACCTTAACGCAAAGCGATATGACCTTCTTAGCTTAGCAGCAGCCATAAGAAACTAGTTTTATATTCGCTAAAAAACGGTTGTACATCATTGTTGGGCACCTCACGGCCCAAAATTACTATAAAAATGACGTATAACTTAATTAATGTAGCTACTTAATTAAAGAACGAACTTGTAACCCACTCCCTTAACGGTCTTAAAATGGTCTTCACCAATTTTCTCACGAAGTTTTCTTATATGGACATCAATGGTACGCCCACCAACAACTACCTCATTACCCCAAACCCGATCAAGAATGACCTCTCTTTTAAAAACCTTACTTGGTTTTGAAGTAAGCAATGCTAGCAGTTCAAATTCTTTTCTTGGCAAGACAATTTCTTTCCCGTCGTTTACGATTTTGTACTCTTCTCTATTGATGATGATATTACCAACCTGTACGATATCTTCCTGTTGCGCGTTATCTTCTTTAAGTCTTCTCAATAGGGCTTTTACCTTACTTACCAATACTTTTGGTCTTATGGGCTTAGTAATATAATCATCTGCACCAGCGTCAAAACCGGCTACTTGGGAATAATCTTCGCCACGAGCGGTAAGAAAGGTGATGATGGAACTTTCAAGTCCAGAAGTTGCGCGAATGGTCTCGCAGGCTTCAATACCATCCATTTCCGGCATCATAACATCTAAGATAATTAAGTGTGGTTGCTTTTTCTTGGCCATGGCAACACCTTCTACTCCGTTTTTCGCAGTAAAGACCTGATAGCCTTCATTAGTAAGATTATAACCCACTATTTCTAGTATATCTGGCTCATCGTCAACAAGTAATATCTTAATGTCTTTCTTTTTCATAAGGTCTGTAAAGATGGTTAATTCGTCAAAAGTAAAGATAATACCGACATAGCAAAGTCTCTTAACGTTGATTTAATATAGTAACGTTAACCTAACCTTATTGCAATAAAGGTTTAACATACGCGTAACTCGACTTTTACTTCACGTGACGTTATTTGCGGCGTTATAAAACTAGATAATGAGACTAATATACTTTATTGCCCTTTGCTTTTTTTCATTTCAACTAAGCGCCCAAGATACGGGAAGCATTGTTGGTACACTTACCGATAAAGAAATGAATGATGACCCCCTGCCTTTTGCTAATGTAGTAATAAAAGGCACTACAACAGGTACTACCTCTGATTTTGATGGACTATATGAAATTGCCGGTGTTGAGCCAGGAACCTATGTGGTATCCTATAGTTATTTAGGGTACGAGACTGTAGATATTGCAGATGTAACTGTTGAGGCCGGGAAGGTGACAACAATTAATGTGCCAATGAGTGCGTCTGAAGGTGTATCGCTAGATGAGGTTGTAGTGACCACTACTGCGCGTAAAGATTCTGAAACGGCCCTTTTGTTGGATCAGAAGAAAGCAACGGAGATAAAAGAAAGTATAGGAGCAGTTGAGTTGGCTAAAATTGGCGTGTCCGATGCGGCTACGGCAACTACAAAGATATCCGGCGTTACCACTAGTGAAGCTTCCGGAGATGTATTTGTAAGAGGTTTAGGGGACAGATATTTGTCTACAACCTTAAATGGTCTGCCAATTCCCTCTGATGATATCGACAAAAAGAACATTAATCTTGGACTTTTTCCAACACGTGTACTTCAGAATGTAAGTATCAGCAAAACCTTTGCCGTTGATGGTTCTGCGGATGAGGCTTCGGGAGCTGTTAATATTACTTCTAGAGAACTTGCCGGTTCAAGTGAGCTTTCAATTGGAGTTTCTGGAGGAATAAACTCAAATGTAGCAAAAGACGGAGTCTACAATAACTTTAAAGTATCACCAAATTCAAAAAATACGGATTTTGGTTTTTATGATCAAAGTCTTAATGCGCAACAGTTAATTACTAGACAGGGTTGGAATACTTTGCAACAAGAAAATCCTATGGATTATTCTATGTCTATTGCCGCAGGTAAAAAGTTCGCGGATAAGCTTTCTGTTTTTCTTAGTGCATCACATTCACGTTCTTTTGAACATAGAGAAGGTTTGTTTAGACAATATCGTTCAAACTTTATTGATGATACGATTACGGATGCAACTACTTTCCGTAAGAAAATCGTGAACACGGGTCTTTTAGATATTACCTATTTGGCCAATGAGAAAAACAAAATTAAGTCCAGTACTTTTTTCGTAAACAAATTAGATGAGTCTGTCTTTGAAGGTGGCCGTAATGGTGAGGCAACTATTTTTGAAGAGACTGCTCCATCCGAAGGTTTGTTCCAATTCATAAGAGACCAGAATACTAAGCAGACCAGATTGTTGGTTACCCAGTTAATAGGTAGACACCAACTAGGAGAAAAGAATACGTTACATTGGGCGGGAGGTTACAACTTCTTAAAGGCTGATGAACCTAATCGTATTCGTAATGAGGTGAATTTTGACCCGGATGGTACTTTTGTTCAATTGGGTAGAAACGGAGGTTTTCAACAAAGAAAATCTAGTCAGAATATTGAGGATATAGAATATAGTGGTTACATCAAAGATGAATTAAAAATCATAGATGAAGAGACCAGAACTTTTAAAATGGATTTTGGAGTTTCTTACAGAAACAAGGAAAGAGATTTTAGTTCGGAATTTGTTGGTGTGGAAGAAAGAAGTACCAATGCTATAAATCCACCTTCTATAGATAACTTGGGAAGTATCTTCCGTCAATCTAATTTTGATTCCGGACTTTTGGAAATTAACCTGTTAGGGTCTAATGCAAATGGAGAAAGAAAAGACTTGTACTTGGGTACTCTAGATTCAAAAGCTGCATTCTTCGCCTTTAATGTGGGTCTTGATAAATGGAATTTTGATGCGGGAATCAGATATCAAAGCGATGAGATAAATGTAACCTATGACATTGGTAACCTTTCACCTAGAACAGGAGAAAGTAATCAAGATTATAGTAATTTCTATCCTAGTTTAAATATTAAGTATACTTTAAATGAGCTTCATGCATTACGTTTAGCAGTTAGCCGTACTATAACATTACCTGAGTTCAAGGAAATTGCACCATTCAGTTATGTGTCGCCTACAGGGCAGATTAGCCGTGGTAACCCAGATTTAATAGCTTCTAAAGATATCAACCTTGATCTTAAATGGGAGTATTTCCCTTCTGCTGGTCAATTGGTTTCTGTTGCTGCTTTCTATAAAGATATTTCCGATCCAATAAACAGAGTTAGGGAAACAGGTTCTGCCGGTATTTTCTCTTATTTCAACTCTGGTGAGAAAGCTGAAATTTTTGGTCTTGAAGCCGAAACAAAGTTAGATTTGGTGAAGCCAATATTTAATGATGACGACGGTTCAGAATCTGGATATGACCTTAATATGGTTCTTAACGTAACACGCATGTGGCACCAACAGGATCTTAAGGAAATATATAACGAAAACGGTACACTCGTAAGAAGTTTTCAATATAAAGGAATTACGGAGTCTGACCTGCAGGGTGCATCTGATTGGATTTTCAATACAAGTCTAAATTTTGAGGCCGCTACTGAAAATCCTTTTGCAGCTTCACTTACAGCCAATTACGCTTCCGATAAAATTTATTCTTTAGGAGTACCTACAGATCAGACCAACCGAGATATTTTTTATGATGATGCAGTTGTAGAAAAAGGATTTGTTGTTCTAAACGCCCTTATAAGTAAAGAGATAGGGGAGCATTTAAAGATTAGCCTTACGGGTCAAAACCTTTTAAACCCAAAAATTGAACAAACCCAGCTGGTGCGCAACCCAGTTACTGAAATTGAAACAGAACAGACTGTGCTTTCTTATACTACTGGTATGGATATTAGCCTAGGTCTTAGCTATAAATTTTAATTATTATCTAAATAAATAATCAAATCTTTAATCTTTAAAATGTTAATTATGAAATTGAAAACGAGAAACTTTGTAAAAGTTTTGGCAATGGTAGCCGCCATTACCTTTTCAAGTTGTAGTAGCGATGACAATGCTCCGGACGATGGACCTGATGCAACTGTACCTACTTGTACCGATGGAATTCAGAACGGTGATGAAACGGGTATTGACTGTGGTGGTGCTTGTGCGGCATGTGAGGCAACTGAAGAAGGAACTACTCTAACGGGAACATTAACAGAGGAGAGAACTCTAGATGCTACCAAGACCTATGATTTAGAAAAAAGCTATAGTATTGAAGCTGGTGGTAAATTAATTATTCCTGCAGGAACGGTAATTAACGCTACAGTTGAGTCTGGTGATGAAACTGAAACTTTTATCGTTGTTCAGAAAGGTGGTGAGATTGATGTTCAAGGTACAGCTGCTGCACCGGTAACAATGCAGTCTACAGGTGGCGAACCAGGACAATGGGGTGGTTTGGTAATCTTAGGAGATGCTACTACAACAGCTGGTATAGATGCTACTGCAGAGGTAAGTAACTTCAAGTATGGTGGTACTGCTGATGATGATAACTCAGGTTCTATAAAATACTTGATCATTAAGCATGCGGGTGCACAAATTAATGCTGAGTCTCAGTACAACGGTCTTACACTTTATGCTGTAGGTTCTGGAACTACTATTGACAATGTTGCAATGATAGATGGTGAGGATGATGGTGTTGAGTTCTTTGGTGGAACAGTTTCAGCATCTAACCTATACTTTGAGAATAACCAAGATGATTCTATTGACTGGACAGAAGGCTGGAACGGTACGGTTACAAATGCATACGTATTACATACAGAAGAAGGTTTCTCTACTGCTGTTGAAGCAGATAAGGATAACGGTAACCCTAAGTTGATAAACTTTACTGCTGTTTCAACTGTTGGTGGTACTGCTTTACAGTTTAAAGCTACTTCTGGTGCTACGATCACTGGTCTTTCTTTAAGCGGTTACGATACTTCAATTGATATGAAAGATGATGGTCCTTTGGCCAATGTAATTATCGAAGGTGAAGATGGTGATCCAGAAAACAGCTATAATGCTAATGCAACTGTTGATGTTGCCATATTTGACTGGGTTAATGCAGATGCCGTTGTAGGTGGAAGTAGTATCCTAACAGGAAACATAACTAGCGACCTTACATTGGACGCTTCTATAAGCTATCTTTTAACTACAAGCTTAAGTGTTGAGTCTGGTGCTACGCTAACTATTCCTGCTGGAACTAAAATCAGTGCTCAGGTTGAGTCTGGTGATGAAACTGAAACTTTTATCGTTGTTCAAAAAGGAGCTATGATTATGGTTGAGGGTACTGAAGAGAATCCAGTTATTATGACTTCTACGAATGGTAACGCTGGTGACTGGGGCGGTTTGGTCCTTTTAGGAGATGCTACTACAACAGCCGGTGTAGATGCTACTGCTGAGGTGAGTAACTTTAAGTACGGTGGTGCTGCAGATGATGATAATTCAGGTTCTATTAAATACTTGATTATTGAAAATGCAGGAGCACAGATAAACGCTGAGTCTCAATATAACGGTCTTACGCTCTATGCTGTAGGTTCTGGAACTACTATTGACAATGTTGCCATGATCGATGGTGATGATGACGGTGTTGAGTTCTTTGGTGGTACGGTTTCTGCTTCTAACCTTTACTTTGAGAATAATCAAGATGATTCTATTGACTGGACAGAAGGTTGGAACGGTACAGTTACAACTGCATATGTTCTTCACAATGTAGAAGGTTTTTCTACTGCTGTTGAAGCGGATAAAGCTAATGGTAACCCTAAATTGATTGACTTTACTGCTGTTTCAACAGTAGGAGGAACTGCTCTTCAGTTTAAAGCTACTTCTGGTGCTACTTTAACTAACGTTAGCCTTACAGGTTATGATACAAACGTTGATATGAAAGATGCTGGTCCTCTTGAAAATGTAATTGTTGATGAAACTGCACTTACATCTGCTGAGGACGATGTTTTCAACGGAACTGCCGTTGATGTTGCCATCTTTGATTGGGCTACAAAATAAAGAACTACATTAAGTTAAATGTATTTTAAACCCCGCAATAGCGGGGTTTTTTGTTTCCAATTAAATCATAAGCTCTTAATCGTTATCTAAACTTTTATATAAATCTTCTTTTTGTCCAGCCATAGACCAAGGCTCCAGCAAAATAACATAAAGACTATAGCAAAGGCAAAGGAGCCAAAGTAAGGACCAATCCAACTAAATCCTTTTTGATAAACATAACTGAATAGGCTTTGCTCACCATCAACACGAATAAAATGCATACCTATAGCTACGTATTCGGAGAGCAAATAAATGAATAATGGGTTTTTTCCAAAGATTTCAAAGAAGTTATAGTTAATCGGTTTTTTTACAAATTCTATAGTATAAATTAAGATGGATAATACCACAATGTCAAGGCCAACGGTAAGTACTACAAAAGAACTGCTCCATAGTTTCTTGTTTACCGGAAAACCAAGGTCCCACAAATAGGCAATGACTAGTAGACCCGCTCCTGCAAGTAACATCTTGGCAAGTTTTTCATAATTTATTCCTCCATCTATAATATACTTTCCTATGAGATAACCGCCCAGAACATTGCAAATAGAAGGTAAGGTACTCAATAGGCCTTCAGGGTCAAAAGGAATGCCGTTCCCCATATATAGATGGCTGTCACCAAGAATAAGACGGTCTACGGTTCTGGCAAAGTTTCCTTCTAAGGTGTAGTCTCCAAAGGCACTTAGTATGCCCCAATATCCTAAAAGTATTACCACAGACGCTATAATCAGTTGCTTGTTGGTTAAAAAGTATATCATCACCGCACCAATAAAATAACATAAAGCTATGCGCTGGAGTACCCCAAGAATGCGTGTTTCACTAAACGGTACGGCAGCAAGGTCACCGGTTTCTGTCCAAGAGACAAATGGAATCCAATACATGGTATATCCCAGTAGGAATATGATTAAAGTCCGTTTTGCTATTTTTTTAAAGACTTCGGATAAAGGCTTGTCCACCCATTTTGCCTTTACAAAAGCAAAGGCATTGCCAACCGCAAAGAGGAAAGAAGGAAAAACCAAATCGGTAGGGGTAAAGCCATGCCATTTGGCATGTAAAAGAGGTGAAAAGGTAGAGCTCCAGTCGCCAGGGGTATTAACAATAATCATTAGGCATACGGTTAATCCCCGGAATACATCGAGCGCTTTAAATCTTTTCATGGTCGGTTACTTTTAGTTATCCCCTAAGTTAAGCGCTTTAATTATTTTTTCAAATACATCGCTGTTTTCGTAGGTGCCTTGAAAATATTGGGAACGGGGCCCATACGCAAATATCGGCACCATTGTGGCCGTATGATCATAGGTTGTAAAAGTTCCTTCAATAATACTTTCCTTTAAATTGCCCTGTGGAATGGAAAAACCTCCGGTTTCGTGATCCGCCGTAACTATTACTAAAGTATTTCCAGAAGTGTCTGCAAATTTTATAGCTTCGGTAATGGCCTTGTCAAAGTCAATTCCTTCGGTAACTATACCACCAACGTTATTGCGGTGCCCGTTGCTATCTATTTGTGCCGCTTCTACCATTAAGAAAAATGGTGTGTTCTTGGAGTTTAAAAATTCAATGCCGTTTGTTGTTGCTTCGGCTAAGGCATTGCCCCTTCCGTTTAGTACGCCGGGTACACCTTCCACGGAAAGAAAATGTCCTAATTTATCAGCTGTATTAGCCCCAATCTCATTGATGTTTTTTACAAGGGTGAAATCTGTCTTTTTCCAATCGAATTCAAAATCTTCAGAACCACCACCTACAAAAAGAGAAAGTTTACTTTTCAATAGGTCATTGGCAATAAGCTCCGTATCAGAACGGTCTTTTTGATGGGAGAAGAACGAGGCTGGTGTAGCTCCAGTAACATGGTCAGTAGTAATTACGCCCGAAACAAAATTGTGTTTGGAGAGAAATTCGGGCATGTTTTCAATGGGTTCTCTATTAGGATTTAAACCAATAGCTCTATTGTAGGTCTTGGTGCCAGTAGCTAAAGCAGTACCTGCAGCAGCAGAATCTGTGGTAAAATCATCTGAAGATTGGGTTTTTATAAAACCGATACTTTTTAGTTGAGATAGGGTCAACTCACCTTCGTTGGCCAAAACAGCCGATGAAATCTGGTTAAGGCCATTCCCATCTCCAATAAGGAATATCACATTCTTTATAGGCATGTCTTTTTGGTCCGTAGCATAGGTTGGCTTGTATACTTCCGATTTAATTTCATTTTTATAGGTGCGCTGTACCATTGTATTTACATACGTAGTGGCCTTATGGGGCATATCGGTATTTATAATGTCTACGCCTAGATCAGAAAATGCTTTCCAGGCAGTTTTGGAATCTGGTGTGCCCCAAAAGCGGAAAGGTTTTTTTAGTGCATGTGCTTTTTTAATGGCTCCGGAGACTTTTTTATAGTCTTCCTCAGTAAGTCTGCCTTTTCCGTTCCATTCCGAAAAGTTTTTGAAGCTGACACTTACAAAAGCTACTTTTTGCCAATCATCAGAAGCTAGGTCACTTTCTAATTTTTGATGGTCAAAATAAATAAAGTGGGGATAGGAGTCATATGTTTTGGCATCAGGCCTGTGCCCGGAAATGACGATTTTTATATCGTGTCTAGAGGTGATTGTAGGATATTTTTTAAGAACTGCTAGTATCTTTTTTAACGTAGGTTCAGCATCTGATTTAATATCTAACATGAGCATAAGGCCGGATGGGTCGCCAATGTTGTTTTCTATGGCGTATTTTAAAGGCTCTAAGTAAAGGACCTGTAAGGTGTTGCCATCAATGATTTCAGCTTCGGTATGGGTGACATTTAGTTTTCCGTTCTTCAAAAAGACATCGGCCTCTATTATTTCTAGTCCGTTGGCATATGCCTTCCAAAACGGTACATTTTGTAGATAGTCATTATGCGAAAGAACCAGTATTTTTCGGTCTTTTTGTGCATTAAGTAAGGTGATGCAGAAAAGGGCGAATACAAAGGAATATTTTATTTTAAATCTATACATATTATAAAATTAATAAAAGGGTGCCCGATGAGGTAGCACCCTTTTTGTAAAAAACTCAACTAACAAACTATATTTAATACTACCACCCTTTATTTTGTGGAATTCCGGATGATTCAATTACTGTACTAGGTATTGGCCAAACGTGCATGTAGGAAGCATCAAAATTTCTAGCCGGCCAAACAATCTCTGAGGTGTACGGAGAGTCCGGGTTGGAACGATCTGTATAAATACGGCCGTATATTGGCTCAGCATAGGTAGCAGCGGCATCTCCCCAACGTACAAGATCAAAATGTCTGTTGGCAAATTCGCCGGCCAATTCTACTCGTCTTTCATGTTTTAAATCTTCCATAGTGGCATTGGTAATTGCAGGAAGACCCGCTCTTTCGCGAACCATATTCAATGGGACATCACCATTTTTTCCATCCATAATTAATGCTTCGGCTTTCATAAGTAAAACTTCCGCGTAGCGCATTAATGGAACATTGTATACTGTAGATGGGTCATCTCCATTACTGTTCAGATAAGTTCCGATAGGATTTTCGAACTGGAACTCATACATGTATTTGTTGAATTGAAACCCGGATAAAGAGTTCTCCGATTGGTATCTTCGGTCTTCTCCGAAAAAGGTAAAGTCATCGCCAAAGTTTAAAATGGTAACCGCCTTTCTAGCATCATCTGCTTCAAACTCATTGTACAATCCTTCGGAAGGCGTATAATAGCCCCAGCCATTATATTTACCCCAACCCTTGTTCTCTAGCATAACACCGGTTAGAATGCTGCCTTTGTCCACTCCGGAGTTTACGGACCAAATATATTCGCTGGTCCAATTGTTTAAATGACTGTGAAGTTCTCGGTAATCTTGTGATGGATTGCCCGTGTTGATCAATGCTCTGCCAGACCCGCTGTTGGTAACGGCATCTGCATGTTTAACCACCTCGGCATATCTAGAAGCATCATATTGTGCCCAGTATAAGTTGGTTTTGGCCATGTAGGCATAAGCAGCGTCTTTGTGCGGGCGACCGTAGTTTTCTGAAGAATAATCAGAAAATAGCGGTAGCAATTCGGCAGCTTTAATAAGATCTGCTTCTATCTGCTTGTAATTTTCAACAACACTGGCAGGTCTTGAGTAGCTGCCAGGCTCATCGTTCATGTTTTCTTCAGTAACAATAGGTACGCCTCCGTTATTTCCATCATCGCCATAAGTATGGGCTACCCAGAAATAACTGAAAGCACGCATAAAATAAGCTTCTCCTAAATATTGGTTTTTTAGGGTTTCGCTAATATCCATATTGGGTACATTTAGAATAACATCATTGGCACGACGTATTACTTTATAGCTATTGGGATAGCAAGTTGAGGTGTAACCGCCTTCGCCACCGGTGATATTAAAGTCTTTGATATTATCTGCAGAAGCTTTAATACGACCCGTAATCATATCGTCCGAAGCGTTAATGTACCAGAAGAAACCTCTAGAGAACATCTCTTGGTCGGTCATATAGGCGTACATACTGTTTACCGCTTCCGAGGCATCTTGCTCTGAGGTCCAAAAGTTAGCGTAAGATGTGCTTCCAAGCGGACTTACCTCTGTGAAATCGTCTGAGCATGTAATGAGGTTTAGACCTGCTAGACCTACTACCAAACTCATTGTTTTTATTCTATTGAATTTCATTTTTTAGTATTTTTTTGGTTAGAGCGATAATGATAAACCTGCAGTGATGGTTCTTGATAATGGGTATCGTGCAACATCTAATCCTTTGCCACCAACCTCAGGGTCAATACCTGTATAATCCGTTATCGTAAATAGGTTTTCTGCTGAAATGTAGAAACGTAGAGATGAGCCTGGCAGTAGGGAACGCATGATACTGTCGTCTATACTGTAGCCCAACGTAACGTTTTTCATTCTTAAATACGAAGCGTCTTCAAGATACCAGCTAGAGGCCAAACCAAAGTTCTGGTTGTCATCTTTAGTTGATAATCTAGGGGTTGTGGCACCGGCATTGGTAGTGGACCAAGCATTTAGCACTCTGTTGTCTAAATTGTAACCTGTTAATGAAGCGTTATAAGTAGAGAATTTATAGCCGTTGAAAACTTCAACTCCCGAAACTCCCTGGAACAGCATACCTAAATCAAAGTTCTTGTAATTGAGGTTCAAACCGAAGTTATATGTGAAATCCGGTTGGTAGCTATCGTAGAACACCTTGTCATTGTCATCTATTTTTCCATCGTCATTGCTATCGGTAAATTTAAAATCTCCCGGTTGTGCATTCGGCTGAATTAAAGCGCCATCTTTTGTATGTGCATCTATTTCGGCCTGATTTTGGAAAATGCCCACTTGCGGCACTACGTAAACCGAATATAGAGACCTACCAACTTCTGAACGATAGGGCCTTAATACACCTCTAACATTATCTGTATGAGCAATAAAATCTATACCACTTTTGTTGTAACCCTCAAGGTTTACCAGTTCATTATCTAGAACACTAGTATTGGCATTGACGGTAAAATCTAAATCACCGATTTTATTGGAATAACTGGCTGAGATTTCAAAACCATTATTTTTAACTTCACCACCGTTTACATCGGCAGCACTGGTACCTTGGTTAAGATCTTCAAGACCAGGAAGAATCATTCCCTTGGTTGATTTTTCGAAATAATCGAAAGTTAGGCTTAAGCTGTTGTTGAAAAGAGCTGCGTCCAGACCAAAGTTGATTGATTCAGATACTTCCCAATTTAAATCTGGGTTTGATTGTTTTCCAACATAAGCACCCTTTTCATCAAATGAAGCATCTTCGCCAATGGTCACTACCGTAGTGTTCAAAGGAACATCAAAAGAGTAATAGCCTACAGAATTGATATTACCTATTTGCCCCCATGAAGCCCTGAATTTTAAATCATTGATTGCAGTAACATTAAAGAACGATTCATCTGATAATCTCCAACCTACTGTAGCGGAAGGGAAGTTGTCCGCTTGGTTGTTTGTAGCCAAGCGAGAAGTCATATCCCTTCTGATACTGCCCGAAATAAAATAACGATTTTTGTAATTGTACATTACCCTTCCTATAGCGGATGTCAATGCATCTTCATACACTTGAGTACTAGGGTTCCGAATGACGGAGGCATTGGATAAATACTGATTAAATGCGTCTTCATTACTAAAACCTTCTCCTTTACTGGTTAGTTTTTCAAAATCAGTATGCTGAGAGGAATAGATGGCGGTAACATCAAGATTGTGGTCGCCAAATGACTTCTTGTAGCTTAGCTGATTGTCCCATACCCATCGGTTGGTTGTTGCGTTGCTCTGCTCCAGATAGTTGTTAGGGTTAGAACGCCCCAGCTCGGGTACTTTTGGCTGAAATCTTTTGTATTCAGAATTTGTATAGCTATAGGAATACGTTGTTTTGAAAGACAGACCACTGGCAATATCATACTCTAAAAAGACATTGGCATTTAAAAAGTTGGTGGGCGCAGTAGTTGTAGGTCTCAATAACAAGGCCAAAGGGTTATAAACATCCCCATACGCTCCGGCAAATTGTGATAAGTTTTCTGGTGCTACACCTGCAAAACTACCATCTGCATAACGTGTTGGAGAAGCAGAAGGCATATAAATTGCGTTTATAATAGTACCAGAATATGGGTTGTCTGTATTGGTACCTACAGCTTCGGTTCTTGAGAAATAAACGTTTTCGCCTATTTTAATTTTATCCGAAAGGTCAAAATCAGATTTCACTCTAAAATTGTAACGATCAGAACTTGTCCCTTCTAGAAGGCCATCTCTTTTAGTATATCCAAAAGAGGTTAGGTAATTCATGCTTTCACCTGCACCACTAATATTTACATTGGCGTTGTTGATGCCCGCAGGTCTAAAAATAGCATCTACCCAGTTGGTTCGGTTTACTTGCCCGTAAGGATTCTGTTCCGCATCGTGAGCAGATTGTCTTGGAGTTCCTGCGTTGTCAGCAGCCGTATTGTAAACTTGGGACTGTTGTTGTGCCGTTAGCGGTGTAGGTAGGTTTGTGGCTTCTTGAATACCGCCATAATAATCTACCGTTACGCGAGGCTTGCCTATTTCTCCTTTTTTGGTCTGTATTACGATAACTCCTGAAGCGGCTTGTGCTCCATAGATTGCAGCAGATGCGGCATCTTTCAACACGGATACCGAAGCAATATCATTAGGATTGATGGCTGGACCATAATAAGGAACACCATCTACTATGGTAAGTGGACTTTCGTTAGCGAAAGTTCCTAGTCCACGAATAACGACATTACCACTAGAGGTGGGGTCACCGCCTTGTGATAATACGGTTACACCGGCCACATTACCTTGTAAGAACTCGGTAACGTTAGACACCGGCCTAGAAGCAATGCTTTCTACATTGTTGACCGTGGCAATAGCTGTAGTTAAGTCGCCTTTTCTGGAGGAGCCGTAGCCTATAAGAACTACTTCATCTAGAAAGCTAGCCTCTTCGCTCAGAGATACGTTTAAGGTTTCTTCTCCAGTGAAGGCTACTTCTTTCGTAGCAAAGCCCAAAGAAGAAATTACGAGCGTTCCGTTTTCTTTGGATAGGTTCAATGAGAAATTGCCATCAAAATCTGTTGAGGTGCCTATTTGGGCATTTCCTTCTAATATAATTGATGCAGATGGAATAGGCATTCCGTCTATTTCGGAAACTACCGTTCCCTTTACTGTTACCTGCGAATAAGAAAAGGAAATACATCCTAATGCTATGAGCAGAGTTAAGTACACTTTTTTCATTTAAGTATTGTTTTTAATATTGGTTACAGGCCAAAAGTAGACGGAGGCACTGTTGAACTAGATGAAAAAGGAATCAGAAAGGTGTAATTATGACTCAAAAGAGGGGGTGAGTTGTTTCTTTTTGGTGCACTTTTGTTACAATAATTCTAGCGTAACCTTGTAATAATATCTAGATAACATTAAACCTGTGCGATTTTGGTCCGATATTCTTTTGGGCTACGCTCAAAATTTTTCTTGAAAAGGCGACTAAAATATTTTGGATCGTTAAAACCGCATTCCATACTTATCTCAGATATGTTTAAGGAGTGATTTTTGAGTAGATATTCTGCTTTTTGCAAACGCAGATTTATAATCACGTCAGAAGGAGACTGTTGCAATACTTCTTTAAAAGCTCTATAGCATTTGATCTTGGATACAAAAAGCATTTCTTGTAGCTTCTGAACGTTAAAAGAGGGGTCGTTCAGATTTTCGTTAATGAGAGTAAGTGCTTTTTTTGCCAGTTTTTGGTTAATAGATAAATTCTCATTTTCGGAAAACGGAGTATCAAAGAAAACCTGTTTTGTTTTGCTGTTTACATATTCCCTTCTGGTAGATGTAAGTTTCGTTAGCTTATTTAGGATAAAAGATTTACTTATGGGCAACTGAATAAAGGCGTCTACGCCCAGTTCTGTAGTTTGAATGCGTAGTACATGGTCTATGTCTTCCGATACATAGATTATAGGAAGGGAAATTTGCTTTGTGTTGTTCTTTATTATATGGAACAGTTGTAATAATTGTTCGTCTATGGCAGTGTTATAAAGAACCAAACAATGTATGTCTATATGATTAATGGCTGAGGCAATTGCCCCTGCCGTACGCTCAAAAACGAGATTATTTTCATTATCATCAAACAATTGTAGTGCGGGTAAATAATCATTATCGGTGCAAAAAACAAGTATGTTATTCTTGTCGGATGGTAGTTTTTGATTAAGATCGAGGTGCTTCCATAGTACCTCTTCTATTTTATTATTTTCAGTATCTACCACATTAACGGGTAGATTCACGGAAATTGTGAGGTTGTTGTTATTGCTGACGGAAATACTCCCGTTCATTGCTGTAAGTAGGGTATTGGCAGCTTTGTAATACGGGCTGTAATGCTGTATGCTAAAAAAATTATCAGTAATAACCTTGCTATCGGATTCAATAAGAAGTTCTAAAGACTCGCCTTTTGTTCGGACGCCCACTTTTAAATAACTGTTTTTGGAAATGTACTTGAGAATGTCGTTAAAAAGATATTTGAAAAACAGCTTAAAGCGCAGGGAGTCTAACTCAACCCATTGGTCTTCTATATTTATGGAATAATCCAAGTTTACTTTTGATTTCTTAGCATGCACTGAGAGTCCGTCAACAAGTATTTTTATCGTCTGTTTTATTTTGGTGGCCGATTTTTTGAGTTTCCCTATATCTTTTGAATTGGTAAGATAATCCCATTCGGAAAGCAACGTGATCAACTTGCTGGATTCATTATTGATATTATGTTTTACCAACTCGTGTTCGGTCAGTTCTTTTGAACTTTCTATAATTTTAGAGACCGGTTCTTTAAACTCCGATAGGACAAAGGTTTTGAACTTTTCAATTTCAAAATCTTCATTTTTAAGTTGGTGATAAGAGTTTAGGAGCTCTTCCCTTTGTCGGTTTATTTCCTTGTTTTTTTCGTCTAAGGTATGATTTACCTTAATTAAGCGTTCTTTTTGCCGATTTATGGTTTCGGTTCTTTCTTCTATTTTAAGTTCTAGTTTTTTCTGGTTTTTTGCGATATTCCGGTTTCTGAACAAAACCCATAAAGTAAAGGCTAAAAGAGAGGTGACCAACAATAGAAGATAAAACCATGTGGTTTTATAAAATGGTTTTTTAATGATTATAGGTATGCTTTTAAAGGCTATGTCTTTGGCAAGGGAGTTTCTTACTTCAAAAACATATTCTCCGTCTGGCAAGTCTGTATAATGCACTAGGTCTCCCGTGAAAGTTTGAAAATCGGTATCAAAACCTACTAGTTTGTAAAGCACCTTATTGTTTGGGTCATCGGTAAATACCACTGGTTCAATTTTTACATCAATTGAATTGTTGTTGTAGTTCTTGGTGATACCAGTAGAAAAATCGTTAGTATTATCAATATGGACTTTTAGTTTAGGGAGTTCTTTGGTAATGTTCAAGGTAGCGGGCGAGAAGTGATTTAGTCCATTTATTCCGGCAAAGAACATAGTGCCCTTTCGATCTTGATAATAGGCACCTTCAGAGAATTCCCTAGCTTGCCATCCTTCATCCATGTTCAAAGACGTTACTGAAAAATTATTTCTGTCAACCACGGCTATACCTTTAGTAGTACTCACCCAGACCTTGTCACTGTCTAAAAGCAGCCCATAAACCATGTGGCTCGGTAAGCCTTCTTTTTCTGTAATGTTATGGATAAGCTGGTCCTTTTTATCATAGATGCTAATACCCCCAAGGCTTGCAATCCAATAGTATCCAGATTGTTTGTCCTTAAATGAAGAATAGATACTGTTGCCCAAAACACCATCTTTTACAGTAATATTTTTTAGAGCTCCGGTTAAGGTATTCAAGATAAGTAGACCTTCGTTTTCGGTACTGATCAAGAGTTCGTCAGTATCATATTCTATGTTTCTAATTTTGTAGGGCTTCAATTTTTCTTGCCCTTTGAAAAATTGAAATCGGTTTGTTTTTAAGTTGAACTTGGCCGCTCCGCCCCAACAAGCTATCCAAAGGTTGTTTTGGTTATCTTCTTGAAAAGAATAGTTCCTATCATTGGGGAGTTCTGCAATGTTTTTTGATTCGTAAAGCTCGTAACGTCCATTTTTTATTCGAATAATACCAGCATAGGTACCTACCCAAATCTCTCCTGCTTTTGTAGTGTATAGTGATCGAATACGTTCCCAATCTGAATTTATAATCGCTTCGCGAATGTTGTATTTAACAAAACATTTTTTTTCTTGGTCAAAATATAAGATACCTTTTGTGTAATAGCCCAACCAGATACGGTTGTCAAAATCTGTGGTAATCGCGCGTATAGTTTCGTTGGGTAGATGGGGGAATTTGTTGGGGTGTGGTATAATGGTGGTAACCTTATCAGAACCGGTATAGGCCATGCTTAATCCACCATCTTTATGACCAAGCCAAATGTTTCCAAAATCGTCTTCGTATATTCTTTCTACTTCATCGCTATTAAAGCTGTGAGGGTCATATAGGTCATGAAAGTAATGATCTATTTGTTCGTTGTCACGGTTGTTCGTAGTATTAGGAATGATATAAACCCCGTTACGCCTTGTGGCATACCAGATATGTCCTGATTTATCTTTAAAAACGTCATTGATAATAGTATTGGGGTATTTATTGAGCAAAATTCCTTGGAGTATGCTCTCATCTTCTTTTTTTTCTTCAAAAAACTCGGACTCCACGAATTTACCTTCTACAAATTCATAGTTGGTCCTGCCGGTTTTTATCCCAATAGTACCATTTTGGGTAAGCACTAAATATTGGGGTGTATCATTAAAAGTAAAATTTTGAAAATTATTGTCGCCAATATATTTGCTTACTTTTTTGTCTTTGGTGAGTATCCAAATGTTGCCCTTTTTATCTTTTTTTAATCGCTCTATATTGTTGCCGGCTATAGAATTGGAGGTTTTCAAATCATGTTTGTAAACGGTAAACGTATTTCCGTTATAGCTGTTTAATCCGTCCCATGTGGCAATCCATAATACGCCATCGTTATCGCTAATAATATCGGTAATAGAGTTGTTTGATAGTCCATCGTTTGTGCTAAGCGTTTTAAATTTTATATTCTGTCCAGAGATAAAGTTGCTGAAGAGCAGTATTAAAAAAATAAAAAATAGCGGTCTCATTATGGGTAGATATAGCACAATAGTAGTTGGTGTGCTAAAATAGTAAATCAATGTTATGGGAATGGGTCGTATATTTTGTGTTTAGGTTATGAAATATCTGTTCAGACAGAGTATTAACTCACCCCAATCCTCGCATTTCAAAATTTAACATACAAGTTTTTGGATATAATCCAAATAATAGGAAATATTCCATAATTTAGCATTGTTGTTTCAATGCAGTTATGGAAAAAACCATTTTACATTTAGACCTTGATACGTTTTATGTATCCGTAGAGCGGCTCATCAATAGCGATTTGATGCATAAGCCGCTACTTGTTGGGGGGCTTAGTGATAGGGGTGTAGTAGCTGCCTGTAGTTATGAAACCCGTGGGTATGGTGTGCATTCCGGTATGCCTATGAAAATGGCGAAAGAGCTTTGCCCGGAAGCTATTGCAATAAGAGGTAATGCGGGAACCTATAGTAAACACTCAGATGTTGTAACGGAAATCATACAAGAGCAGGTACCTCTTTTTGAAAAATCCAGTATAGATGAATTCTATGCGGATCTCACCGGAATGGACCGCTTTTTTGGTTCTTATAAATATGCTTCAGAGTTGAGACGACGCATTATTAGAGAAACGGGATTACCTATTTCCTTTGGGCTATCAGCAAATAAGGTGGTTTCTAAGGTGGCCACGGGTGAAGCAAAACCCAGTAATCAACTAAAAATAGATTACGGATTCGAGAAACCTTTCTTAGCGCCTTTATCCATAAAAAAAATACCAATGGTAGGCGATAAAACCTATCAGACCCTTAGGAATTTGGGGCTTCGTAAAATTCATACTGTTCAGGAAATGCCCATAGAAGTCATGCGGAATGTATTAGGGAAAAACGGAACGGTTATTTGGAAACGTGCTAATGGGTTGGATAATACTCCGGTAATACCATTCTGTGAACGTAAATCTATTTCTACGGAGCGCACGTTCGATAAGGATACCATAGACGTAAACATGTTACGGGGTATTCTAATTGCGATGACCGAGAATCTAGCCTATCAACTACGGCGTGGTGAAAAACTTACCGCTTGTATTGCGGTAAAGATTAGGTATTCAGATTTTAATACCTACTCAAAACAATTGCGAATACCCTATACCAGTGGCGACCATATTCTGATTCCTAAAATACTGGATCTATTTAAAACACTATATAACCGGAGGTTGCTGGTGCGGCTGATCGGTATTCGGTTTAGCCATTTGGTAGGGGGTAATTACCAGATTAATCTTTTTGATGATACAGAAGAGGCGCTAAACCTATATGATGCCATGGATAGGATTAGGAATAGATATGGCGATAAAAGTGTCATAAGGGCTTCGGCCATGGGTGCACGTAGTATTGGGCGAATGCAGAATCCGTTCGATGGTCGCCCTCCGGTTGTACTGGCCCATAGAAAACAATAAGTACCCATTAGAATGCTAGTGGTTTTTCAGTTTGAAGAATCAAACCCAATTTTTAACCATTAACCACAAACCAATTTGTATTTAAACTGCCATACCTATTATAGTCTGCGTTACGGTACGTTTTCCGAAACGGAACTCTTGCATTTGGCACAGGCCAATCATATAACCCAATTGGTTTTGACAGATATTAATAATACGTCGGCCGGGCTTAATTTTGTTAGAAAAGCTTCGGAGTATAATGTCAAACCTATTTTGGGAATCGACTTCAGAAATGGAGTAGATCAATGTTTTGTGGGTATTGCTAAAAACAACGAAGGGTATTTAGAGCTCAATAATTTTCTGTCAAGGCATTTGCATGAAAAAAAAGAGATACCCGTAGCAGCGCCTAAGTTTGAACATGCCTATGTGGTGTACCCTTTTGAGAAAGTGGTAGAAAACAACATGTCCATTTTTACCGAAAATGAATTTATTGGTATATCTATTTCTGATTTAAGGCGATTGCCCTTTTCAAAAATATTGAACTTGAAAGATAAACTGGTGGTACAACAGCCAGTTACATTTCGAAATAAAGGAGATTTCAATGCGCATAGATTATTGCGAGCTATAGATAATAATTGCTTGTTGAGTAAATTGGATAAGACCGAAGAAGGCAACGAAGAAGAAAAAATGTTTCCCATTCAAAACCTGGCAATGGTCTTTTCTGAATACCCCTTTATTCTTGAGAACACAGAACGCTTAATGAACGCCTGTTCCATTTCTTTTGATTTTTCAGTTGATAGGTCTCCTCAAAACCAAAAAACCTATTTAGGTAGTAAAGAAGAAGATGAGGTGCTTTTGGAAAAGCTTTGTAACGAGGGTTTGCCTTATAGATATGAAACGGTTGATCAGGATATATTGGATCGTGTGAGCAAAGAGTTAACGCTTATTAAAAGCATGGGATTTGTGTCTTACTTTTTACTTAATTGGGATATTGTTTCTCATGCACGTAAACAAGGTTTTTTCTATGTGGGTCGTGGTAGTGGAGCCAATAGCATTGTGGCATATTTGCTTCGCATAACAGATGTAGATCCCATGGAACTGGATTTGTACTTTGAGCGATTCATCAATTTATATCGTGCTAATCCGCCAGATTTTGATATTGATTTTTCGCATCGGGATCGGCCGGAAATGACCAAATACATTTTTAATCGCTTTAAAAATGTAGCCTTGTTGGGTACCTATGTGACCTTCAAAGAAAGGGGTGTTATTCGGGAATTGGGAAAGGTATTTGGCTTGCCAAAAAGTGAAATAGATTTACTTTGTGAGGGCAGATTAGATGTGTCTAGACTTGATGAGGTGGCGCGTTTGGTTTTAAAGTACGGCCGTTTGATCAAAGACATGCCCAATTACCTGAGCATACATGCTGGAGGTATTTTAATCAGTGAAAAACCCTTGCATTACTTCTCGGCAACGCACTTACCTCCAAAAGGATTTCCGACCGTACAGTTTGATATGGTCATAGCGGAAGACGTAGGTTTATTCAAATTCGATATTCTTGGGCAGCGCGGACTCGCCAAAATACGGGAAGCGCTGGATATTATTGTATATAACCAACCTGAAAAAAAGGATACGTTCGATATTCATAATATCAAAAAAATAAAGACTGATGGGTCGGTTAATAACCTAGTGAAGACTGCGCAGTGTATGGGGTGTTTTTATGTGGAATCTCCTGCAATGCGTATGCTTTTAAAGAAATTAGAGGTCGATAATTATTTGGGTTTGGTCGCTGCCAGTTCTATTATTAGACCTGGTGTGGCCAAAAGCGGAATGATGCGCGAGTATATTTTGCGGCATCGTAATCCGGGTAGAACGGAAGAGAAAGCGCACCCTGTTTTGCTAAGTATTATGCCAGAGACATATGGGGTTATGGTGTACCAAGAAGACGTTATAAAAGTAGCGCACCATTTTGCCGATTTGGATTTGGGCGAGGCCGATGTACTCCGCCGTGGAATGAGCGGAAAATTCAGATCACGAGAAGAGTTTCAAAAAGTAAAAGACAAGTTTATAGATAATTGTAGGCGAAAGGGTGAGAGTGATGACGTTATTTTTGAGATATGGGAGCAGATTGCAAGTTTTGCCGGGTATGCTTTTGCCAAAGGGCATTCTGCTTCGTACGCTGTAGAGAGTTATCAGACGCTGTTTTTACGGGCATATTTCCCATTGGAATATATGGTGGCCGTACTCAACAATGGCGGCGGATTTTATCGTCCTGAATTTTATGTGCACGAGGTGCGTATGTTGGGTGGTACGGTACATCCGCCGTGTGTTAATAGGAGCCATTATGCAAATGCTATCTATGGAACCGATGTTTTTATAGGTTTTGGTTTTTTACGGGAATTAGAAAGTAGAGTAGTGGAACGCATTTTAAAAGAGCGCGCTGGCAACGGTCCTTTTTTGTCTTTGGAAGATTTTTTAGATCGTGTGCTTATTTCTGTGGAACAGGTAGATGTACTTATTCGTATAAATGCATTTCGATTTACGACTGTCAACAAACACGAGTTGTTATGGAAAGCCTATTTTTTTCTTAGTAAGGGAAAAAAGATAGACCACCCAAAACTCTTCCCGCCCAAACATCAAGATTTTAAGATTCCGGAGTTGTATACCACTCATTTGGAGATGGCATTTACCCAGTTAGAACTACTAGGTTTTTGTTTGTGCAGTCCGTTTGAACTGTTGGCTGAACCTCCAAAAAATAATAAGGGAAGCAAAGATCTTGAAAAATATCTTAATCGTCATATAGATATTTACGGGTATTTGATAACGGTTAAGCATACAAGAACACATACAGGAAAACCCATGCATTTTGCTACTTTGGTAGATCAACATGGGCAGGTTTTTGATACGGTCCTCTTTCCTCCGGTAGCCGCTAAATATAATTTTCGGGGTAAAGGTATTTATCGGTTTTATGGTAAAGTGGTCAGTGAATTTGGGTTTCTGAGTATTGAGGTTATAAAAATGCAAAAGCAAGATTATGTTCAAGATCCAAGATATGCAGATATGAAAACGAGTACGAAGGTGTTTGAAAATAAAAAAGCGGAGGCTAAACGAAGTACATAAATGATACTAAAGTGGGCAAATTTAAGTTTTATCTTGCTGCTCCGCTTAGAATTATTCATTATAGCGAACGTATTTTTTTAGGTTGGTGTCTTCGCAAATAAAAGCAAGGTCTTTGTTGTAGGTTTCTATATAATCAGCGTAAACTTGATTACAATTACTTTCATTATAATGAACAATGACAACCAGCTTGCCAGCAGTTAGAAAGCTTTGTGCTCCTGAGGTATCCCACCAATTTTTCTCAGCATTGTATGATTCATAGGTGACGCCATCAAAGTCTTCCGCATTTTCCGTGAAATTTTTTGACATACATTTCATGCCTTTTTTATGTACGTAATCACAAAGCTCTTGAAAATAAGCAATGCCTTCTTCTTTGGTAACTTCTAGTCCATAGGTTTCCCTGACATCATCATACAGGGCCCAATCCATATTATCAAATTCTACCCAATCAAAACCCCAATCCGCTATTTTATCTATACGGGCTTTCATTACGTCTACAATTCCTGTGGTTGTGGTATTTACAAAGTATTCCCCTGGCCATTCGCCCCATTGTTTGGAAATTAAATAAGGTTGCAAGTCTTCAAAATCATCTCGCCAGTCTTCACCGGTTCCAATGCTTATGTAGGCAGCCAATTGGTTTCCGTTTGCTTTGATTTTAGACACAGATGCAATTACATCATCTTGAAAAGGGTCTAGCAATACATAGGCATTATTCGCATTTAGGGTTATATAGCCTAGTTGGTCTGGTTCATAGTTTTCATTGTAAGCATGGTTATAGACCGATATAGCGCTACTAGTTTCAACAGGGCTTTCGGTTTCTTTAATAATATCATTTTTTTCTGTTGTATTCGTGTCATCACTGGTATTACATGCCAATTGAAAAATTACCATAAGAAAGGTGCATAGATTTTTCATATTTTTTGAATTTCTCCATTAATGGCGCACGATAATTTTACCGTGTTATATATGGTTCCATGCTTTTCAATATTCTTTTTTAGTAAATCTATATTCAAACTTTCATCTTTGCTAAATACTTTTAAGACGTAATTTATTTCATCCATTCTGGGCGGTTTTTCCAAACGTCTGGCTTTCACTATAATTTCGGCAGAGGTATATTCAAAATGCATAAGAATAGAGAAACGCTCCACGTTTTTAAGAATGCAAGAAGAAAATGATCCTAAAAACAATTCGGCAGGGTTTGGTAAATTATCTGCTGCTTCTGGAGTTATACCAAAATTAATTTCCGATTCTTTAATCTCTATTGCCGCATTTGTCTTAGATAATGAACGAGCTGTTACAAAGTAATCCATAATGTAAAAGTGTTATTTTTCTGAGTCTTCCTTCAGCTTTACCCAGAGATAATCGTCTATTAGTTTTCCGTTTTTAAATGCCGCCTTTTTTTTAATGCTCTCTAAAGTAAAGTCATTCTTTTCCAAAACCCGCATAGAAGGTTTATTGAATTCAAATACGCCCGCTTCTATCCTTACAATATCAAAAGTATTGAAAACGTAATCGGTCATTAGTGCTATGGCCTTGGTGGAAATTCCGTTTCCCCAAAAAGGCTCACCAATAAAATAGCCCATCTCGGCACTCAATCTAAAAACATCTTTTTTAATATCTATTCCTATTTCGCCGACAAAAATATCTTTCCAATAGATTAATTTTCTTTGCGCAGAAGTCTTTTTAAGTTGAATAGCTATAAACTCTTCGGCATCCTTTAAGGTAAAAGGATTGGGAACTTTATCATAACCATTGTCAAAAATAATCGGGTTGTTCCGGTATTGGGCAAACTGTTTTGCGATTTCTATTTGATAGTCTTTAAGCTCTACCATTAAGATGATATTTTTTTAAACAGATTTATATTAGATTTATTCCGGTTTATTGTGGGTTGGCGCTTTTTGCAAATTAGGTGTTTTTCTGTGTTTTGTTCCTTGTTCGTAAGAATATGCCAAGCCTATTAATATGGGTTCATCATACATTTTACCCAAGAATTGAAGTCCAGCTGGTAAGTTTTTGGCCGTAAAACCCATAGGTACCGTAAAGGCAGGCTGGCCAGTATGCGGACTAATTATCTGGTTATTGTCTCCTAAATATTCCTCTTGAAAACGGTCAATTCTTGCAGGGGGATTGTTCCAAGAAGGGTACACTATGGCATCTAGGTTTAAGGAATCCATTACATTTTCTATAGCCTCGCGAAAAGCAACTCTACGAACATCCGAATACGCGTCCAAGCATGGAATTTCTGAGTCTTCCCATCTGCCTGTATGCTCGGCATTTCTTAGTAATCGTTCTTTTGCAAATTTAGAAGTACTACCTACTTTGATAATATCTTCTATGGTTTTTATAGAATCATTTTTTACGTAGTTGGCCAAAAAGCCCTCAACATCTTCCCGAAATGGAGCGCACCACTGGTTTTCTTTTAAACTAGCAAAATCAGGTACAACTATAGGGGCTACCACAGTAGCGCCAAGAGAATCCATATCTAAAAGTGACTGTTCAAATAATCTTTTGATTTCCGGATTAGGGTTGTCATCACTTAACTCCCTAAGAACTCCAATTCTAGCGCCAACAAGAGCATTACTGTCAAGGAACTGTGTATAGGTAAGGGGAATGTTTCCATTTGAGTTTTTGGTAAGGGGGTCATCCGCATCGTACCCTGCAATAATTTCTAATATTTTAGTAGCATCTTCAACGGTTCTGCCCATGGGCCCGACCACATCATTTCTCAAATATAGAGGAACAATGGCACTTCTGCTTATTAGGCCCAGAGTAAGTTCTAAACCCAACTAATGAGTTGTGCGAAGACGGTCCTCTTATGGAATTTCCGGTATCCGTTCCAAGACCGATAGTGCCAAAATTAGAGGCAATAGAAGCAGCTGTTCCTCCGCTTGATCCTGCTGGAACAAAATCTGTATTATAAGGGTTTCTTGTAGTTCCCGCAGTTGAGCTTTCTGTATGCATTGGGCTAAAGGCCCACTCTGCCATGTTAGATTTGGCGATTACTATGGCACCCGCATCTACTAGTTTCTTTATAATAAAAGCGTCTTCTTTTGGTATGTAATCTTTTAAAGCTAATGAGCCCGCCGTAGTTGGTAGTCCTGCCGTATTAATATTGTCCTTAACAATGATAGGAATTCCGTGTAAGGGTCGCAACAAGCCCGTTTCATTGTATTCCTTGTCAAGCGCTTCTGCAATTGCTATGGCTTTGGGGTTTGTAACTGTAATGGCATTTATGGTACCGTCAAAATTTTCAATCCGTTCCACATAGGCCTGTACCAATTGTTTACTAGTAAAAGAGCCTTCTTGATAAGCTTTGTGAATGTTTGAAATGGTTAATTCGGACAGTTCTATCGTTATGTCATTTGTTGGCGCTTCTTTTTGGTCCTTACAACTAATAAATACAATGGTCAATAGTATAAGCAAGAATTTCTTTTTCGATTTGATCATATTCAAAATTTGATGTAATGCCCCATTTTATTGGATAATGGCATGAGGTTCTATAGTTTTCTGGTAGCTGTACTAAATTAGGGAATATGAAAGGATTTTTGACAGGGAAATCCGCAGTAATAGGGAGTGGATTTTATATTTGTCATAAAAGTGAATTACGGATACCACTAAAACTATCTATGTGCACTGCAATTTTTAGACCTTTTGAGCGGATATAATTGTAAAAAAAATATACTGTTTAGTGATTTTTATAAAACTACTATTAAAGGAATTATGGACTTCACAGCAAATGAAATATAGCTAAGAAAGTTAAAATACTATTGGTTGGTATCGCTTTTGTTAATTCTGGTGAATTATCTCTTTCTCAGGGAAATCTATTAGAAGGATGGTGCATATTCTCCTTTTCATTGGGTATTTTTAACTTCAAAATTACACTATGGGCCAGATTATAACATTCGGTGAAGTTTTAATGCGAATTTCTCCACGAGGTAACAAGAAGTTTATTCAATCTAATATTGTAGAATTTTATTTTGGAGGAACGGAATTGAATGTGGGTATTTCAATTTCTAATTTTGGAGGAGATGTAAGACATATTAGCGCCGTATCGGACGATTCTATTGGTGAGACTGCTTTGGCCTACATTCGTAAATTTGGTGTAGATACTTCTTCTATATCCTTATCTAAAAGACCTTTGGGGGTTTATTTCTTAGAAGTAGGAGCGGTTATTAGGCCTAGCATGATTTCCTATAACCGGTCTCACTCTGCATTTTCTGAAATAGAACCATCAAAAGTAAACTGGGAAAATGCTTTGGAAAATGGGGAATGGGTACATTGGACAGGGATTACACCAGCTTTGTCACAAGGGGCTTTTGACACACTCAAAGAAGGTTTGAAATTGGCAAGGAAAAAAGGATTGGCCGTTTCTGCAGACCCAACATACCGCAGTAATTTATGGAAATACGGACAGGACCCAAAAGAAGCTTTACGTGAGTTACTCCATTTTTCTACCATTTTTATTGGTGGTGTTAATGAAATAAATGAGGTGTTAGGTACGGATTTTGGTTATGAGAATGATGATTTTATAGAAGCTAGCAAACAATTAATGGCCGCTTTCCCTACTATAGAAAAAGTATTCGATAAAATCAGGACTTCATTGAATTCTTCTTGGCATAAAATAAGGGCTAGAATGTGGAATGGCAATGATTTTAGGGAAACCGAAAATCTTGATATTACCCACGTAGTGGACCGAATAGGAACGGGGGATGCTTTTGCTGCCGGTTTAATTTATGGTTTGCAAAAGTACGACGATTATAAGGCAATGGAGTTTGCAAGTGCCGCATGTGCACTTAAGCATACCTATGAAGGAGATGTTAATCTCGCTACCGTTAAGGAGGTGAGCAATATATTAGGAGGTAATATAACGGGGCGTTTGCTTAGGTAATGAATTAGGACAGCTACCAAAAACAGTTTGCATAAATAGATTTGTTCTTAACGACTTTTTGCAGCTGGTGTTATTTCTTAACTGCCTTTACTCCAGCTTCAATTTTTATAGGAAGGTCGTTTTCTTTTGGCGGAATAGGGCAGGAGCTATAATTATTATACGCGCAATAGGGATTGTATGCCTTATTAAAGTCAATTACTATTTGATCTGAGTCTGGGATCCGAAGATCAATATACCTACCGCCGCCATAGGTTTCTTCTCCGTTGGTTAAATCAGTAAACGGAAGAAATAAATAGTCTTTAAATTCTTCGGTTTGCCGTAAACGATGACTTTGGTATATAGTTAATTTGTGCTGTTGCCCTTCTATTTCAAAAACCACTTCTCCGTATTTTTCATAGGTAGGCGTTCTGTTGGTAGTTGTTTTCATTTGAAACGGCAGCGGATTAAGAATTCTTTTGAATTTTGCGGCTACACGTAAATTTTCATTGATAGGATAAAAGTCATGACCGGTGAACTTCTTTCGTTCCCTCTTGCTTAAAGGCGACTTTTCTGGGTTTTTGAACTCTGCATTTAATTCGTCTTGAAACTTCCTGACTTGGTCATTATTAGATTGCTCTTGTGCAGATACTATAGTGTTTGTGAGAAGGAATAGTATTGCTAAGATTGTTTTCATGTTCTTTTACATTTATTTGCTTTGGCAAACTAAACTGAATAGAACCCTCTTTGTACTTAGAGGGTTCAGTTTTTTTTATAATAGGTCTTTTTGGGTAGTAAGCTCACCTACTCCCCAAGTTCCGTAATCTTCTGTTCGTAAAGCTTTTTGCTCTCTACTACGGCAACATTCAATTCTTGCATAATACCTTCAACACGACCTTCTATGCTTTTCATTTGATCATTTATGTTATCAAAAGAATTAAGTGCGGCAGCTACTTCTAGTGCTTTTACGACTTCTACGGCATCACCATGTAAAAGTCTTAGTTTATCAATAGCTTTTGAGGTGTTGGTCAATGTTCCGTTATACTTGGTGCGTGCTTTTTGAATGGCACTCAAAAGTGTTTTCTTGCTGGTTTCGTCACTAAGGCTATTGGTCTGTTTTTCCATTGCGGTAAATAGGTTCGCGGCCTTTTCTTTTAAATCTTCGTATTCTTTGTTCAGGTTTTGTACACGTTTGTCTACTTTTTCCCAATCTCCATATACTTTGGCAAATTCTTTATCTTCATTTTTAGTATCCTCTAAGGCAGCTTTCAGTGCACTTAAAGATTCTAGGCCTTTATTTACGTTCTTATTGGCCGTTTCTTTTTTACTTTCAAAAGTAGACACTTGGCTTTTGAATTTGTCTTTTAAGCGAATAAGGTCTTCAGGACTTTTGTTTTTCCAGCAAGAGGTAAGTACAAGTGCGGTAAGGGCAATTAATAGTGTTTTCTTAAACATGTAATGTAATTATTAGTTAATGGTAAGGCAAAGATACATATTCTTCTAACCTTTCGCTTTTTGATAGTCCGTTAGCTTTTGGGGACCTTCCAGTAAGACACGTACTACACGAAGCGTGCCATCATCGGTGGTAGAGATTTGCCATTTTATCAGAGAGATTTTTCCTTTCTCGATTTCAATACCGGTAATACTTCTTGGGTGAACGCAGCTACCATCGTTAAAAAAGGGGATATCTCCGGGTTCTGGAAAGCGCGGGCGGTGGGTATGCCCCACAATCGTAATCAGAAGGTTGTTTTTTAAAATCCACTTTTTAATGCGGCGCTCTACTTTTATAAGCTCTTTGTAGTTTTTTGCAGGACTTGTAGGGTCTGCAATACCCCATACTTGAAGAGGTTTCCATAGTGCGCGTACCAAAAACCTGCTCCAGCGCCAAAAGGTATAATTCCACCAATCCCCTTGATGGCCGTGAGTAAGGAAGATTTCTTGTTGGGAACCCTTGTGTTTTAGCACAATGCCCTCATGATAGGTAATGCCTTCAAAGAGTTCTTTTGACTCCCCGTCTATAGGCTCAAAATAACTGCTTAGATTCTTTTTTACATATTCAGGATCTTTGTAGACCATATCGTGATTTCCCCATATCATGTGTAGCCTTTTACTTAAATGAAACTTTCGCAAAAGCTCGTAAACATTCTTGTGGGCCTCAAAAATGGATTCAAAAAAACGGTTTTCCCAAAGTTCATCACCATCACCTAATTCACAGTAATCAAAACCTTCTTTATAGTAGAAATTAAGGGCGTGAAAGTAAATGTTACGGTTGTTTGCAAAGTCATCGGCAAAACTATTGTCGCCTCTATGGCAATCACTGAAGAGAATAAATTTCGATTCGTCGTCAAAAGGTACCATTTTGGCAGTTTGGTACGCTTTGGATAACCTAGTATTGGACGACATATCGTAAATTTGTATAAATATCTAAAAAAAGCGTTGAAAGGCATAAAGTTTGTTTGAACAAACACTAATTTCTTTTGTAACTTTAGAAGGGTGTTTACGACTGACTAGACTGAAGATGAAAGAAAATTTTAGAAAAGATTTGCCCATATCGTCGCTCATTAGTTTTGATAAACTTTTGAAGCAGTATGATGTAATGGCCAAAAGTGGCAATGACACCGTGTCTCTTAAGGCGCGGCGAATTTTGGAAATGGCACAACCGTACCCTGAACTACGAGAGGGGTTCAATGATGTTTCCCTGCTTAAAAAGCACAAAAATGTCATTAACTTTATTTTGCAAGATATCTTTCCTGAAGTGGTCACTAACAATGAGATAAAGACGGCTTCTTTGCCTTATAGCGATATTATCTTCAATTCCTCAAAACGTTTCAAGAAAATATTAAAAGATGCTGGTGGTGAGGATTTTATACCTCACATGCGTAATCTGCACGAAGACCAAATGTATATTTTGGCCTGTACGGTTGTACTTAATTTTCATTACGGTTTTAATTTTGATTTCAAAAGACCGTTTTTTTACGATATACCTGATAAACAAGGCGTAATGCGCCACTATAGAATCTTGTATAATGCGGATTTTATTGATATTCTTCCCACGAAAACAGCTAAAAAGCTAACTCAAAGTGATGTGGATGAACTATTGGACAATTTTGAGAACATAGAACTATGGAAGGAGAAAATACCGCCTAATAGTTTTGTGTCAAAAGGGTTCGTTATCTCCAATATGTTTGATGTAACAGCCGAACATTCTATATCTGAAATAAAATCCAGCCTAATCGCTAATGATAAGCGAAACAGTGATAATTTTATGGGTGATTTGCAAGAAACCTTTAGGTCTTTCTTCAATACACCGGATATACAGGTGGGCTTTGTAGAGTATAATCCAAAAGCCAATCAATTTGAAAAGGTTTTCGCCAATGGCATGGAGAGTTTTCTATTAGGGGAAAACGATGCCTTGCATTGTACTAGTGCCTTGTGCAAGAGTTCTTACCAAAAGCTATTGGAGGAAAATAGTTATTTCGCGATTTCAGACATAGACCGAAGTTGTAAAGCTTCCGGTGGGGAATCTTTATATTCCGGTCTGAAGGAAAAAAATATCAAAAGTGCGATTTTGGCACCCATTGCCGCCAAAGGAGAGCTTTTGGGTGTTTTAGAATTGGTGGCTTATGAAGCTAATGTACTTAACAGTATAAATGCCAATAAATTAGAAGACGTCATGCCATTCATTGTATCGGCCGTACTTCGTACAAAAGAAGAGCAAAGTAACTTGGTAGATGCCGTTATTCAAAATGAATGTACTTCTGTACATGATTCGGTTTACTGGCGTTTTGAAGAGGAAGCGAAACGTTTTATAAAGGATAACCTAGAAGGAACACAGCCAACTTTCAGAGAAATTGTATTTAAGGATGTGTATCCGTTATACGGGCAAGTAGATATTAAAAATTCGTCTCAGGCACGAAATATTGCTATTCAACGAGATTTAATGATTCAACTTTCAACTATTAATACGGTTCTTGAGGCTGCATGGCAAAAAAGGAAATTACCTATTTATGAAGAGTTGATGTTTAGGGTAAACAATCATATAGACAGTATTAAAGAAAGTCTGCACACCAATAGTGAGCAGTCTATTTTTAATTTTGTAATGGATGAGATAAACCCTGTCTTTTCTCATTTGAAAAAAGTGGATGAGGAGTTGAACAATCAGATTCTATTTTATGAATCTTCTGTAGATATGGGAACGGATTCCTATTATGACCACAGGCGTAATTATGATGAAAGTGTTACACGTATCAACATGTGCCTGGCATCCTTAATGGACAAAAAACAAAAGGGAGCTCAAAAAATGTTTCCACATTATTTTGAGCGCTATAAAACTGATGGTGTAGAACATAATATGTACATTGGTAATGAGATTGTAGGCGATCAAGATTTTGATATGTTATATCTAAATAACCTTCGTTTGTGGCAATTACAGGTAATGTGTGAAATGGAAAACGCTCATTATGCCTTAAAACCTAAACTTTCGGTTCCATTGGATGTTGCCTCATTGGTGTTGGTGTATAGCACATCACTATCCATTCGCTTTAGAATGGACGAAAAACGTTTTGATGTAGATGGTACATACAATGCCAGATATGAAATCATCAAAAAACGTATTGATAAATCTTTCATAAAAGGAACCAACGAGCGTTTAACGCAAGCAGGTAAAATGGTCATTGTTTATTCTCAGAAAAAAGATGAGCTAGAGTATTTACGCTATATTACTTTCTTACGTTCTAAAGGCTACTTTACCGGCAAGGTAGAAATAGTTGAATTAGAAGGTCTACAAGGTGTTAGCGGATTAAAAGCCATACGTGCCGATATTCTATACAAGACCAAAGAGAACGATTTGGAAATGACTTATACTTACGATGACCTTATGAATGAATTAAAGGCTTAGGTGGGTAATTCAATAATTCTTTCGGGGCCGTAGAATTTAAGGGCTACAAAGAAAGCAATTACAGATAAGGTCATACCTATCATGAAAACGGTATACGTCCAACGTAATAACTTGTATTTTCGGTCTAAGACAAGACCCAGAAAGTATAAATCCTTCGTTAGGGAATCATAGACATATTTTTGGTCTTTGATCAGTTCTTGAATGGCCCACTCGTAATCTTCAAGTTTCATCTTATGAAAATTACCGAAGAACAGTAGGTTTACTTTTTTTTGGTTGACATCCTCTTTAGTGAATTCCCCACTAGTAACATTAGGCCGCGTAGCCAAGACGGACATAATCATGGAAGCCACGCTAAAAAGAACAAAAATCCCAGCAGGAATTACCAGATAATCGTTTGATGGATTATCTAACTTAGGTATTAGATTGGAAAGCATCAACGAAATAATAATAGCATTCACGGATAAAAGAATATTTGCCTTAGTATCGGCAATATCACTTAGTTTTAAGTGATTTCGCATAGTAACCCGAAACATGGTTTGAATGCCCCGTTCAGGACTCTGATTCTTTAACTGTACTTTGAGCTCTTCTTTTTTGCGGGTCTTGTTTTGCTTCTTATCCCGCTTCACTAATTTTTTTAAGTTTTCATCTTTTCCTTTTTGCCAGTTCTCTATGGCGTAATCCGTATAAAAACGATGCTCGGTCTGGAACATTTTAATATTTGTCCGGCGCCATTCTTTAGTAGAGATTTCCGCAATACCTAAAAGGCGTAATTCCTCCCGTAGCATCTCGCAAGTTTCCGGGTAACTGCCTTGTGATAAGTGAGAAGCATCTGCATCTCTCATGATTTCTTCCATGAGATTTTGTGGTTCGTAGCCTCTCTTTGTTGCCATGATTAAATTGCAGACCGTTTCAATCATTTGGGAATCGCAATTTTCCTCAGTAAGGAATTCCTTTGCTATTGCGCAGCTCTTTTCCTCATGATTCTCCGTGCCCTTCGTATAACCCGTGTCGTGAAGCCACGCAGCAAGAGTAATTGCATCACTATCTATAGCGTTTAAGTTATAGTAGTCAAGCAATTCTTTAGTACTTTTAACGACCCGTTGGGTATGCCTTAGGTTGTGATACAAATAGTTGGAATCTAACTCTTTGACTAACAGGTTGGTTGCAAACTCTTCGGTTTTCGATAGTAAATCCGGCATGAAACATTGTTTATGGTTCCAAATTACAAAATATTGAGAATGAATAGTATTCTATTGCGTAAACATTTTGCTTTAATAGCATTGGTTATGTTATTTATAGGTTGCGCTACTTCTAAAACAAAGTATGCCAATGAAGCAGGTAAAAAAGATATCCCTACCACCAAAGAAGTGGCACATACTTTTTACCTTATAGGTGATGCTGGTCTTTCTCCTATTAATGGAATGAACGATGCACTCAAGATATTTAAGGATAAACTTGATACTGCGGACAAGAATAGTACTGCCTTATTTTTAGGCGATAACATTTATCCGGCGGGTCTTCCTGACCCCATAGATTCTACTGCAGCGTATATTAAGGCCAAAAACGATTTGGACGCCCAATTGAAGACTCTCGAGAATTTTAAAGGGAACCCGATTTTTATACCTGGTAACCATGATTGGTATACTGAGGGTTTGGTAGGGCTGGCTAGGGAACAAGATTATATTCAAGATCAGCTGAATAGTAAGGATGTATTTTTTCCTGAAGATGGCTGTCCTATTGAAACTATAGAGGTAAGTGATAACATTACTATAATAGCCATAGACACGGAGTGGTACCTAACGGACTGGAACAAACGGCCGGATATCAATGATAAGTGCGATATTAAGACCCGAAATGCATTTTGGCTAGAATTAGAGGATAAAATAAAGGATAACAGACAAAATACCACTATTCTCGCCATGCACCACCCTATGTTCAGCTATGGAACGCATGGCGGTCAATATTCATTAAGATCTAATTTTTATCCCAAGGGAAATATTGGTCCGCTTCCTATTCTTGGAAGCGTTATAAATGTTTTAAGGAGAACAACCGGTGCATCTGTAGAAGATATGCAGAACAAAAGATATGTAGAGCTCAGAAAGCGTTTACTGACCTTAGCGCAATATTCGGAAAAGGTGGTTATGGTTTCTGGACATGAGCATACGCTTCAATATATTGTTGAGGAGAATACACCTCAAATCGTTAGCGGCTCTGGAGCAAAAACAGGTGCAACACGCTTACTAAACGGTAGTGAATTTTCAACCGGACAAAGAGGATATGCCACTTTAGAGGTGTATACAGATGGGTCATCTCAAGTACGTTACTTTGGATTGGATGCCAATAAAAATGAAGAATTTTTATTTACTTCTCAGGTTTTACCACCTGCAAGGACTTTTTTCGAAGAGAAATATCCTGAGGAATTTCCGGCTACCGTAAGAGCTTCCGTTTACTCGGAAGAAGAGATAGAGAGAAGTGGGTTTTTTAAATTTCTATGGGGAGATCGGTACCGAAAGTACTATGCGACCAAAGTAGAAGTTCCAACGGTAAATTTGGATACTTTAATGGGAGGTTTGGTTCCTGTTCACAAAGGTGGTGGACATCAATCAAAATCATTGCGCCTAAGAGACAAGGATGGTAAAGAGTATGTAATGAGAGCGCTCCGGAAGGATGCCGAACTCTATCTGCAAGCGATGGCTTTCCAAGAGCAATACGTAATGGGGAATTTTGAGAATACATTTACTGAAGATATTCTTCTTGATTTTTACACGGGGTCTCATCCGTACGGACCATTTACAACGGATGTGCTTTCAGATGCGGTAGGACTGTATCATACTAATCCAGTACTATATTATATACCAAAACAACCTGCATTGAACGAATTTAACCAAACCTTTGGCGATGAACTTTATATGATAGAGGAACATGCCGGTGATGGTCATGGAGATTTAAAAAGTTTTGGTTATTCCAATGAATTAAAAAGTACGGATAGTATGCTTGAAAATCTACGGGATGATGAAAAGTATGCCGTTGATTCTAAGCTTTACCTAAGAGCACGCCTTTTTGATATGGTCATGGGAGATTGGGACCGTCACGTAGATCAATGGCGTTGGGCAGAATTTGAAGACAAGAAAAATGATAAAATACTGTATAAGCCCGTTCCTAGAGACCGTGATATGGTTTATTCCCAACATGGTGATGGCTTTTTTATGAGTCTGGCCACTAGAATTATACCTGGTTTACGATTAATGGAAGGCTTTAGCAAGGATATAAGAAATGTAAAGGGTTTTAATTCTTCTCCAAAAACTTATGTCTTGGATATGGCTCTTTTAACCCAGACTACTCCTGAAGAATGGGAAGAACAAGCCAAATATATAAGGGAAAATCTAACTGCTGAGGTTATTGATAAAGCATTCACGCATTTCCCAAAGGAAGTGAGAGATGAGACTGTAGATAGGATAAAAGAGGTTTTATTGGCTAGAGCCGGAAATATTGAGAAAACCGCAAAAATCTATTACGGGGTTTTAAATAAATATGCTGTAGTTAGCGGTACCGATAAAGATGATTGGTTTGAGATAAACATCTTAAATGACAAGGAGACAGAGATTAATGTTTACAGAAATATAAAAGGAGAAAAGGATAAACTGTTTTTTACAAAGATTTTTAATAAAAATAGTACTAAAGAGGTTTGGGTTTACGGTCTGGACGATGATGATATTTTTGAGGTAAACGGAGACGAAAGAAGTGCCGTAAAAATACGTTTGATAGGGGGGCAGAATAATGATGTGTATAGGGTAAACGAAGGGGGCAACATTGCTATTTATGATTATAAGAGTAAAAAGAACAGTGTTGAGAAACTTAGTGGAGCAAAACTAAAACTAACGGATGATTACAATACTAATAACTATTTGCCTTTGCAGATAAGAAACTCGGTAAATCAGATTATCCCAACTATTGGTTTTAATCCTGATGACGGAGTCAAAATAGGGTTTAGTGATACGTATACCTTCAATGGTTTTAGAAAAAACCCTTTCTCCCAGCAACATAAATTGGATGCTTCGTATTATTTTGCAACCAGCGGTATAGAGTTCGGCTATAGCGGCGAGTTCGCTCATATTTTTGAGAATTGGAACTTGCATTTGGGAGTGCGGTTTACAAGCCCGAATTTTGCAATTAATTTCTTTGATTTTGGTAACAGTACAGAAAATTTTGATGATGACCTAGGATTAGATTACAACCGAGTACGTTTGCAAACCCTAAAATTTGCACCTGCTTTGGTATGGCGAGGCGACTTGGGTGCCAAGTTTAAAGCCGGGGTTTCCTATGAATCTATAGAAGTTGAAGAAAGTGACAATAGGTTCATTAATACCTTTTACCAAGCCAATGGAGAGGAAACGGTAAATAGATTTGTTGGGGTTGATGCCACCTATTCTTATGCCAATGCGGATAATGCAGCTTTCCCAACAATGGGTATGTCCACTTCGCTTGAAACCGGTTATAAGAGAAGTACGGAGAACGGAAAGGCTTTTGGGTATATTAAGCCAAGTCTTGCGTTTGATTATAAGTTGATACCAAGCGGCAGATTGGTTTTGGCTACGAAATGGAAAGCACATTTTAATATAGGCGATGATTATGAGTTTTATCAGGCTGCTAGCATAGGAGGTTTAGACGGGTTAAGAGGATTTAGAAACCAGCGGTTTACCGGTAAAAAATCATACTATCAGAATACAGACATAAGATATAGTCTAAGAAAGATTAAAACACAGTTGTTGCCATTGTCTATGGGGCTTTATGGCGGATTTGATTATGGTAGGGTATGGTTGCCAAAAGAGAATTCCAAAGATTGGCATACTTCTTATGGGGGTGGTTTTTTCTTGAACGGAGCCGATATCGTTACGGCACGCTTGGCACTTTTTAATAGTGATGATGGTATGCGGTTTTCCTTTGGGTTAGGATTTGGCTTTTAATTGCTGAAAAGGTTACTTAAGCACATATTTGTAAAGGTTTCTACCTTCTTTTTTAGTTTCTTCATCAGAAAGTAAAAGGGTAGAATTGTCCAAGAAACTAACAGATTCCAATTGAGTACGTACCAATAAATCGGTTTCTATGAGACTGCTTTCCGGTAAGTTCTCTAAGTCAAAATTGGTGATTGTCCAAAGCTTTCCCGCACCTAATAAAACCAAGGTTTTGCCATCTGGTGAAATATCCGCGGAAGTTACTTTGCAAGTGTTCCAATCACCACAAAGAGTAATTTTGCCAAGGAACTCGGCGTCATAGTCTCCTTTGGTATCTGGAACTCTGTAAATATGTGATTCTCCTGTAAATGGGTTTGCTCTATTCTTTGTAAAGATATAGAGGTAATTGTTGTAGTGCACAAAAGCTTCCGCATCATACAGACGCTTGCTCTTTTTTGGCGGGAATTTTTTCTGCTCCGGATACTTAAAGGTTATGTGCTCTGCGGTAATATGCTCACCACTTTCGTATTCTGGATTTGGTAGTTTATAGATTATGAGATTTTTTCTGTTACTCTCATTATTCCCAAAATCACCAATATATAAATTACCCTTTTTGTCTTCGGTAAGGTCTTCCCAATCATGGTTTTTACCATTTTTGACTTTTAATTCCTTTAAAATTTTCCCGTCGTAATCTACCTGTGTTATAATATCATCATTACCACTGTCCTCTATGAACCAAGCAGAATTGTCCGTATATGTAGCTATACCGGAGTTCTCTTTAAGACTCTTTGGTAATTTGGTCACATAAATCAATTGGCCGTGATTGGAGCAGCTATAGAACAGAAAGATGATTATAACTTGGAGCGATAATTTTTTTGCCATTAATTTCATTGGGATGCTTTTAATGAATACAAAGGTAAGTGCTATTCCTATTCTTGTGCATGTAAGGGCATGAAAATTTCAGCTATCCATTCCAATTCGTTTCCACCCATATTTGGATTTGTGTTGAACACTTCGTAAGGTTCTTTCTTTACTTTAATATGCTTTTTATCGGCATAATCAATTAAAGCATACCACGCACGATCAGAGGTTAGGTAGTTTCCATTATAGATTGCCTTTATAGCTTTTTGTTCTTCTATGCGTTTGTAGAATATCCCTTTTTTTCTGGGAAGACTGTCGGTTTTGTGTATTGGGAAACAAAAGTTATAGGCTATACTATCATTTTGAATATTCCATTTTTCAACCTCTACTAATGGTCTACCATCCAGCTCAATATTATTTTTAGCCATGAAGCCACTTAATGTAGAGTAGTGGTCCATCATACCTTTTACCTTGTTTAATTGAATACTTTTCAGAGAAATACAGGCGCAGTACTTTTCGGGTATAACGGCTTCGCCAACTATCGTTATTTTAAAATTTTTCAAATGACTATTTAATAGGGAGAAAACCTCCTTTACGGTAGTTTTTGAGCGTTTCTCAAAGTCGGTGTCAAAAAAAGGAATTTGTAAGCGCTGCTTTAAACTGTTTTTAGGATCATTAATATAAACCTTTACAAGAGAGACGGAATCATTGTCTTTTTCTATAAGCCAATGAAAATTTAGTCTAGTATCATTTAAAGTAAGCGTATTACGAAAATCAGAAAGGCTTTCTTGGCTTTCAAAAGAAGCGTTTCCTTTTTGGCCCACCCAGAATTTCACAATTTGATTTACCGTTCCAGGTGATGCTTTAGTCCGGAATCTAATCACATAATCTTGAGGCATTATAAAAAGGTACCATAAAATCCCTCCAGCGCATAGCGCAATGGTAACTAATGCTATTTTTTTTAGCATAGAAACTAATTTTGAGCAACTTTGCTCTGATTGATCATGTTGAGATTATCTACCACGAACTTACCTAAATCCCTACCTTGCTTAACACCAACTTCTACAGCTGCACGGTAATGAATACCACCATACATACGGCTAACAGCAGCTTCATTGGCAGCTTGTTCAAAGGAATTAAAACTACGTATAGGCAAACCGTAAGGAGTTTCGGTATCATCATCAAAAGCAAAGTTGTCCCCAAAAACATCTGTTAATGCTACGGAGGCAGCACCTGAAACCACGCTATGACCACTTGTGTATTCTGGGAAGGGTGGCGTTTGCAAAACAGGTTTCCAGCTATCATCAATATGCTGATTGATCAATGTTTCAGGTCGTATAAGGTTACTTCTGTATTTTTCGTCCCAACAGCTAATAAAAGCATCTGCCATGGCAATAGAAGCTTTGGTGTACGCATATAAGGCCCTGTGAAAATCGCTATTTGTTTTGCGAGCGGCAATTTTGGCAATACCCATCCAATGCGCACCTGGAGTAATCTTCTTGGTGGCGAACATTAAATGGCCCCTTGTAACCGAAACATAAGGGTTACAATCCCAAAATTGGGCAATCTGAATTTCTTCTGAGCTATCGCCTTCTTCTGTAATTTTATTGCTTATATCGTATACTTCCTTAAGTTCTTTGTAAAAATCGGAATCCTCTTCAAGCGAAAATGCCGGTGGTGGAATAGGCTTGAACTGAGCCGCAGAATCAATTACGAAAGTCCTGATTTTGTTCCAGTGAGGCTCAATGCCGTCCATATAGGCCGGTGGTGTAGGCTGCCATCGGGTTTCGTCATCAGCATCTACCGTGAATTTTGGCATAGTACGGGTCTGTGCATAATTGTCGGTTTTCATCCATTCACCAATATGGTCTGCCACCTGTAAGCCGTATTCTTTGGAACTGGTAAACAAAACAGGGTTTTTTCCTTCCCATACACTGTAAAGACTGTCTCGGAGGGTTTCCATTCGGTCTTCTGAGAATATTAATCTTTTGCTAAGTTCCATGTGAGCGACCATAGCTGCCAAGTCATAATTAATGGTTTGGGTAGTGTCAGGTTCAGGTATGGAGGTAAGTCCGTTTAACTGGCCTGCCAAAGAGTTATAACTATCATCGGACATAGCCACTATTTCATAAGCCGCCACGTTTGGGTAAGCAAAAATTCTACTTGCTACCGGAGGGGAAAATATATCATGAATCATAATTTCCGTAACCTCGTCTATTGAAGCATTAAGGTCTTCGGGGCCAATAACAATAGGTTCTTGCTTTTGAGGGGTTTTGCACGAAATGGCAAAAACAAGTAATAGTATTGCGATAAAAATCTTATTCATTGGTATTTTGTTTTCTTTTCAGTCTGTAAACCTCTGCAGCTTTGTTGTTAACGGTAACCAACAGATATTTTTCGTTCTTGAGTTCAATGATATTTAGGTGTCTCACTGATTTTAGACTCAAATCCAAGCCAATTTGAGGAGCTAAAATTACATTATTTTGATCTTTAATCAATGCACCTCCAAAAGAATCGAACCTGCCTTGGTACGGTTTAACACCAAAATAATTTCCGGCAACCAAAACCTCTTTTTTGCCGTCAACATCAAAATCATGCGAAAGCATTGCCATAATTGGTGAGACCTGTAATTCATTACGAAACGCAACGAAACCGAAATCTCCGTTTTCATTTTTTAAATACCCAGATCGTAGCTCGTTGACTTCTAAGACTTCAGCTTTGTTCAACATCTCTTTATCAAGAATATCTTCTATGGAAGAACCTGCAAAAGAAGTATAGGTAGTGAATTTCTTTTTAAGGGAAACGAGTTGGGAGGAAAGTCCGTCCAGACCTTCCAAAGGATAGTATTTACCATCTTTTTCTATAGTGGTTATGGTTTCGGTCTGTCTGTTATTGTCAAAATCACCGTAGAACATTTTCATAGGATGTTCTGCAGACGCTTTGAACTTCGTGTTGCTGCCCCAATTGCCAAGCAAGTAATCTGTATCGCCATCATGGTCTATGTCAAAAGGAACAATAGTTTGCCAGAGTCCATTTAAATTTTTCTGGATAACATCAACTTTACTCAGTTTTCCTTTTACATTCTTAAAAAATACTGGAGACATCCATTCGCCAATTACGATAAGGTCCTTTGTGCCGTCAGCGTCAAAATCGGTCCAAATGGCGTCGGTTACCATACCCAAATTAGACAGACTCTCTTCGTTCTTATTTAAAAATGTGCCATTCTCGTTTATAAGTAGAGCGGATTCTGGAACTTTTCCAAAGTCATTTGAAATGGTCTGGCCGCCAACAAAAAGGTCAAGGTCTCCATCTTCGTCTACATCAAAAGGAGCTATAACTGAAGTGTTCTTGAAGCTTTCGGGTAGACTTGAAGTTTCAAACGTAGTATTGTTTTGAATGTAGTACGAATCCAATAACGGTTCCATTTTATTATAGAAGTCACCACCGCCCGTTCCAACAATGAGGTCGTTTTTACCGTCTGAATTAAAATCGGAAATAATTGCAGTTACATCTTCTTTAATAGAATCCTTGGCTATTTCTGCCATGCGAACTGGAGCAAATGCGGTATCGCTTTGTAGGTAAACTTCAGATGGGATATACTTGGAACCGCCAAAGAAAATATCTTCTTTACCATCGCCATTTATGTCTCCAATTGCCGTGGCGGGACCGCGGTCCGATATCTGATAAGGGATAAGTTTTTGACGATTGAAATCCGTATAATTATCCTCGATATGAATAAAATCGATTCCTAAATTATGTTCAACCTTTTTAAAAAGTGGTTGGTTGCGTGGTTGTAAACTGGTATAGTCAAATGTAATGTTGCTATTGGCTTCTACCTCCAAAGTCTGATTGGTTTCTACATTTTTTAAAGTGTGATATGTACCATTGGGCCAAACTATTTTGAGAGAGTCAATTTGTGTGATATCTCCATAACCAAAATGAACCACAGGTTCGGAAGAAGCCTGAAACCCACGAACAGTGTATAGTTCTTTATACTGCAATTTTCCTTTGGTGTAAGAGAAAACCTTGGTGCCAATACCAAAAGTGTTTTTGCCTTTGTTTTTCAATTTTAGCTTTAGATAGTTTGCTTTATGGTCCGTTCTATTGATATACAGCGCAGGCGTTCCGTTTAGATTATTGGTAACTAGGTCCAAGTCGCCATCATTGTCTAGGTCCCCCATGGCCGTAGCTCCAGATACTAAAGTATCTTTCATCATCCATTGGCCAGATTCATCTTTGAACGTCAAATCATCCGAACCCTTAAAAATGTAATTATGGATTTTTCCGGCAGGCATTTTGTCCAAAGCTTGTTGATCCATGAGCTTGGTGTTATTCATCTTATTTTGAATCTGCTCGCTACTGACAAAATTGATGAAATCTAAATCGTTAGGTCGTTTAGGAATGCCATTGGCAATGAACAAATCTTGTTCGCCATCTTGGTCATAATCACCAAAAAGGGCACTCCAGCTCCAGTCCGTAGCTGCTACGCCACTCATAAGTGCGGTTTCTGAAAAAGTGCTGTTTTGCTGATTGATGTTCAACATGTTTCTAGTGAACTGATACCCGTATCCATAACGCTCGGTACGCAATTTTTGGGTTTGTATATTGTCATCGCCTTCAGACGATTTCAAAACTTTTTCATCCTGTGGAAGCATATCCAAAGAAATCAAATCTGGCCAACCATCATGGTTGATATCCGCCACATCGTTACCCATGGAAAAGCGAGAGGTGTGCCCAAAAAATTGTTTTGAGCTTTCGGTAAAAGTACCATCGCCCTTGTTCAAATAGTAGTAATCATCTTCATGGAAATCATTGCCCACATAAATGTCCGGATAACCATCTTGGTTAAAATCTGAAATTGCTAGTCCTAAACCGTATCCGTTTACACCGCCATAGATTCCCGCATTTTCACTTACATCTGTAAATGTATTGCCGTCATTACGTAGTAGTTTGTCTCCTGTTTGAAAATTACGTTTTAGGCGTAAATCTGCTTTTCCAAAAGACTCTTGGGTGTGTACGGCATGGTTCAACAGGTAGATGTCTAAGTCACCATCTAAATCAAAATCAAGAAAAGCGGCATTGGAACTGTACGAATCAAAATCAAGTCCGTATGTAGCGGCACTTTCCGTAAAAGTGCCATCCCCATTGTTTAGAAACAGTTCGTTATAACCGTTGAAGCCATTGATGCCCACCACGGCGCATACATAAATATCCAAGAGACCGTCTCCGTTTATATCGCCCATTACCGATCCTGTGTTCCAAGTGCTGTTCCCTTCAATACCGGCAGTTTTACTAATATCCTCAAACTGTAGATTACCTTTGTTTCTATAGAGTTTGTTCTTCACTTGATTGCCCGAAAAAAAGATATCAGGAAGACCATCATTGTCAATATCTCCAATGGCTACACCACCTCCATTATAGAAATAGAGATAGTCTAGAATATTAAGGTCATCAGTTTCTGTAAGGGTGTTTTCAAAAGTAATGCCTGTTTCTGTGGCAGGTTGATTGGTAAAAAGTGAACCCTGTTTTTCACCGCAAGCGGAAAAAATAAAAAGGGCGAGATAGAAGTATATATATGTGTGTTTGAAAAGCACGAACGGTAAGTTTTTTCTTTGAGATTCTTTTGGTAACAACATTAATCTAGCGCATAAATTTTTGGAATGCTATTATTTATAGCTGCATTCAGATAGCTCTTGCCGTTTTTATCCTTGAATTGCTTCAAGTGTTTTACCTCGTTTTTAATGAAAAAACCACTAGTGCCATAATCTTGCCATTTAAAATCTAGGTTTCCATCGCCTAAAAGTACATTGCCGTAGCTGGCATCCAAGCGTGAATATTGGGGCTTGAATTCAAAATTGTTCCCTGCCATAATCAAATCTAGGTTTCCATCTTTATTAACATCGGCACAAGTAATACCGCAAACGCATGAAAGTTGAACACGTGAGGGCAATTTTTTAATAGTGAATTTACCACCACCTTCATTAATGGCAATTACGGAAGACATGGTATTGGCTTCTTTAACAATACTGCGCTCAAATATTTCTTTTGGGAAAAGCTCGTCAATTGTTTTTTTTGCGTATTCCGAAGCTTTTAAACTTTGTTTTTTTAGGGAAACAATTTGTCCGGTCAGCTCTTTTTTCTGGTGAATAGGATAATCCTTTCCATCAAACCCTCGGGTTGTAATCTGCTCCAACGTTCCGTTATTATCATAGTCATTGATCCACAATTTCATGGGATGTTCCTTAGAGGCTTCGTAGGGTACGTTTGTACCTTGATTTCCTAACACCAAATCCATATCGCCATCATTATCAAGATCAACCGCTTCCGCAGTGTTCCACCAACCATATAGACTGTCAAGGCTTGTTGAAAGTCGGCTTAAGCGCCTACCTGAATTTTTGTAAATATTGGGTCTTCCCCATTCAGATGTGGTAACGAGGTCCTGTTTACCATCCCCATCAATATCGGCCCAAATAGCATCCGTTACCATGCCTGCATCTTTAAGGTCATATGCTAATCGTTCCGTGGCATCAACGAATTTTCCATCGCCTTGATTTTCTAAAAAGAGGTGGTCAGGGTCAATACCGTAGGTGCCAACAACACTTCTTGAACCTACAAACAGGTCCACATCGCCATCTTGGTCAAAATCAAATGGGGAAATTACAGAAATATTCTTAAAAACAGAGGGGAGGTCATCTTTAGCTTTACTGAAATTACCTCTTCCGTCATTTAGATATAATCTGGGTTTATATGTGTTTTCTTGATTAATACGATTTCCGCCTGAGCCTACTATCAAATCTTGGTCGCCATCGCCATCGGCATCAAAAAATGCAGCAGCGGTATCCTCAAAATCAATATCAAAGCTTAATGGCTTTTTAGAAAGCTTGCCATTACCGGAATGGATATATACTACTCCCGGCTGCCCATCGGCTCCTCCTAAGAAAATATCTTCGTTACCATCGCCATTTATATCTCCAACAGCCAATGCAGGGCCTTCTTGTGATACCGATTTGGAAATTAATCCCTCATAATCAAAGTCTTGATAAACATCTTCTTTGTGCGGGACTAACTTATCGTTTTTCAGTTCGGTGAGCAGTGTTTTTATTTTTGATGGTTTGGGCAGGCTATATTTCTCGGTTGCCTCAGACCTTTTTAGCGTTAAAAGCTGGTCTGCAGAAACATTCTCTAGTTTCTGGGTGTAATCATCTGGCCAAATAACCCGAAGGGAATCTACGGTTGTGGTTGCACCTAGACCAATATCCATTACATAATCTACCGAAGATTGAAAACCACGTGAGGGAATCAATTCTTGAAAAACCACCTGGTCGTCATAATACATTTTAATGCTTGTGCCTACAGCAAACGGATTCTGACCTTGACCTATGAACTTTAATTTGATATAGTGATTATTCGTTAGTTCATTGGTTTTGTTCTCGTATATGAACGACTGCATGTTTACATTGTTCACAACAAGGTCTAAGTCTCCATCATTATCAAGGTCTCCGTATGCCGCTCCGTTCGATAAACTGGGGATTTCAAAGCCCCAATCAACTGCGGCGTTGTCAAAAGTTATATCGCCATTGTTTCGGTATGCATAATTGGGTTGCGGCTTAATGGGCATTTTATTGATAATGGAATCTATGGATTCTTTTTTACCCGTTAGTGCCATTTTTTGAATGATTTCATTGGCAAAGAAATCTACAAAATCAAGGTCCGTAAGGTCATGGTTTACTCCATTGGTGATGAAAATATCCCGAAGACCGTCATTATCCATATCAAATAAAAGTCCGGCCCAACTCCAGTCCGTTTTTGCTACGCCACTGTGGTAGGCAATTTCAGAAAAAGAACCATTGCCATTGTTGAGTTGTAAAGTATTTTGAATGTACTGCTGATAAAAATCTTTACTCTGTTTTAATCTGAAAACATTGTAGCCTTCAAATTCCATGACAGATTTTACACGTTCATCTCCTTCCGGAAGCATGTCCGTAATAAAAATATCGGCATTGCCGTCATTATTAATATCGGCCATATCAATACCCATTGCGGAAAGTGACAGGTGGGAAGTCCACTCTTTTATTTCTTCTTTAAAAGTGCCATTTTTTTGGTTGATGTAAAGATAATCCCTTTCGTAAAAATCATTGGAAACATAGATGTCGGGCCATAGGTCTCCATTAACATCGCTTACCATTATTCCAAGACCAAAGCCAATAAGGCTTCCGTAAATGCCGGCGTCTTCACTAACATCTTTAAATGTACCATTATCATTGCGCAAAAGCATATCGCCCACACCTCTAAAAATATGTGGTACACCCTCCCAGTCCTGAGCCCTAACGCTACGTTGTTCGGCATAGCCCAAACTGCTAACGGGAATATTACTATTATTTAAGATGTAGGCATCAAGGTCACCATCTTTATCATAATCAAAGAATGAAGCATGAGTTGAAAAACCGGTTTCGGCAAGGTTATAGTCTTTTGCTTTTTCAGAAAAAGTAAGGTCTCCGTTATTTATATAGAGGTCGTTATCATGGTTGTTGCCTTCCATATTACCTGCATTACTTACGTAAATATCTAGAAAACCGTCTGCATTGATATCTGCCATTACAACACCTGTTGACCACGGTTTATTCCCTACAACTCCTGCCTTCTCGGAAATATCCTCAAACTTAAAATCGCCTTTGTTTAGGTAGAGTTTGTTCGGTCCCATATTTGCAGAAAGGTAGATATCTGCAAGTCCGTCATTATTGATATCACCAATGGCAACCCCGCCACCATTATAGAAATTACGGTATTTGAAGATGTTGAAATTCTTTTGGTTCTGAACAACGTTGATAAAATCTATGCCTGTTTCTTTTGCGGGAAGCATACTAAAGAGTGTTTCTTTTTTTTGTTCTACAGTGCTGTCTTCTTTGGTTTCGGAATTACACGAAAGTAAAAGAACCATTAGTAAAATAATTGTCCAAAGTGGAGTATTATAAACCGTTTTGGCTATTGATTGCATACTATTTATAGCTTTTTTTTGATAGGAAAACCGGAATATCATTGTTTCTGCCAATGATATAGAACTCCTTGTTTTTTACTTTGATTTTAGCAGCTTTTCTTGCAGCCCCTTCAATATTAAAATTCTGATTATCAAGCCACTCAAAACCTCCTTTTTGGTTGTTTCGTAAAATGATGCCGTGTAAGGCATCCATTCTACCTAGTTGTGTGCTTATTTCAGTTGTGTTACCAATAATAAGTAGGTCTTTAAAACCATCATTATCAAAGTCGTCTATTGCAATATCATGAATTGTAGAAGCTTGTGCAATAGTTGGAAGTGCTTTTAATATAAAATTACCAACTCCATCGTTTTCGTAAAATAAACTTTGTAATTCATAGACTTGTTTTTGTTCTGATTTTACCAACTTTTCTTCTGAAAATAAATCAGAGACTGAGGCTTTGGCAAAATCTTTATAGGATAAGAATTGTTTGTTCAAATAAGGTAGTTGTTTAACGAGTTCATCTTTAGATGCAAAAGTAGTTTCTGTTTGTTGTTGATAATGGGTTACGATTGGGTCTACGGTTCCGTTTTGGTCAAAATCTGCGCTATACAGGGTTATGGGTTCGGATTTAGATGCGCTAAACTTACTGTTTAGTCCCCAATTTCCCGTAACAAAATCAATATCGCCATCATTATCAAAATCATCTGCAACTATAGTATTCCACCAACCATTGCTTTCTTTTAAGTTTTGATGATTTTGGAGGTGCAGTAGTTTTCCGTCATTATAGAAAATAGAAATTGGCATCCAATGGCCAACTGCTATGAGGTCTTTGAATCCGTTGCCGTTCAAATCCTTCCAGATAAGGTCCTTTACTGCGCCAATATTTTGAAAAGCTTTGCCAAAGGTTTCTGATACATCGGCAAAATTTCCGGTACCATCATTTTCAAAAATATATTGTGACGGAGTGGAACCAAATTGATGTGGAATCTGGTCGGAAGTGATTGTAATATCTGTATCTCCATCATTATCAAAATCTACAGAACTTACATTTGAGGCATTTACATAAAGCTCGTTGAACTGGTTTTCTTCTTTTTTGAATTGGCCATTCTCATTTCGGTAAAAACGCGGTTGCAACGGTTTGCCCGATTGGAATTCATTTCCTCCACTTACGATTATTAAATCTTGGTCACCATCACCATCGGCATCAAAAAAGACCTGAGAAATATCTTCGTTAATACGATCTTCTTCAAATAGGGTAGTCTGTTCTTGTATGAAGTTACCTTGTGATTGTTGAACGAACAAGGTGGAGGCTTGCCCCTTTGCCCCACTAATGAGAACATCATCTAAACCGTCTAGGTTGACATCGGCCACCGAAATTTCAGGACCTTCATTAGTGTTCGCGAAAGGAACCAACGGACTACGGTTGAACTCAAGAGTTGGACTGTCTTTATGGTAAAACCCAAGGAAATCAGGAGCGTTGTTAAGTAGGAGAGGTGTAGATTGCTTTAACTTCCGATCAAAGCTTTCATTTGCATCAGAAAAACTGAAAGTGATTTTTTGATTGGTTAAAACGTTCTGTAGCGTTTGATGTTTTCCGTTAGGCCATATGACCTTAACAGAGTCCAAAAGAGAATCTTTGCCAATACCCAAATGTATTTGGGGAGGTACAGCCGATAGGTACCCTCTGGTCACAAAATTTTCAGCACTTATTGAAGCTGTTTTTCCATAAGCGATAACCTTTGCGCCAATTCCGAAAAGATTGTTTTTACTCCCTTTAAAATCGATTTTCAGAAAGTGATTTTTCAAGTTCGAATCGCTTGTGTTTTCTAAAACATATGCTTCTTGGTCAACATTGTTAACCACAATATCCAAATCACCGTCATTGTCCAGGTCTGCATAAATACTGCCGTTGCTATAACTGGCCTGTTGATCGGACCATTCATCGGATACGTTCTTGAAGGTTAAATCTCCCTGATTTTTAAAAAAATAGTTGGGGACCTTTTTCTTTGGCATTTCCTCAATAAATGCCAAATCTTCCTTCGTCATTCCGGCTTCAATGCGTTTTTGGATATTTTCATTGGCAATGAAGTTTATGAAATCCATATCATTGGTGGCACCTTTAATTCCGTTAGAAACAAAAAGGTCCTTTAATCCATCGTTGTCATAGTCCGCTAAAAGTGAGCCCCAAGACCATTCTGTTGCTGAAATACCTGCAAGGTGTGCAATTTCGCTGAAGTTATTATTTCCAAGATTTAAGTGAAGCGTATTTTGCATGTATTGCGGGGCATAACCGTTTCGCAGATAGTTTTGGTAAGTTGGGTAAGCAAATTCCAAACCAGAAGTTTTGTAGGTCTCTAGATTTTCTGGTAGCATGTCTAGGGAGACAATATCTGTAAGTCCGTCATTATTAATATCAGCCAAATCGTTGCCCATGGAGAAGTGGGTGGTGTGACCTAGGTTTTTATCGTTTTTTGAAATAATTTCTTCAAACCTACCGTCTTTCTGATTGATGTAGAGATAGTCATTTTCAAAGAAATCATTTCCTACGTAAATATCAGGATAACCGTCATTGTTAACATCGCTTACACCAAGACCTAGACCATAGCCAATTTCACCTTGAAAAATATTGGCTTCTGCGGATACATCAGTAAATTTTCCGTTTTCATTTTTGTACAAACGGTCTCCGGATAGGGAGTCTACTTTTTTTCTTTTGCTTCCTTTGCCATAGGTGCGATTTGGGTGAACGGAGTGGTTGAGCAAAAACATATCAAGGTCGCCGTCCAAATCATAATCAAAGAAAGAAGCTTGGGTAGAAAAGCCTGAAAAATCAAGACCATACTTTTTTGCTTCCTCTTTAAAAATAGGAGTTCCATTAGCGTTATTACCTTGATTTATGTAGAGTAAATTAGAGCCTTTTAAATGCTTATAATTACTGACCTTGCTAATGTAAATATCTAAAAGCCCGTCATTATTGATATCTGCGTGGGTTACTCCTGTGGTCCACCCGTTGGAATTGTCAATACCCGCTTTTTGGCTTATTTCACTGAATTTGAAGTCGCCTTTATTTAGGTAAAAATGGTCTGCACCTTCGTTTGCCGTAAAATAGAGGTCTGTAAGTCCGTCATTATTAAAATCTGCTGCAGCTACTCCAGCTCCATTGTAATAATAAAGGTAATTGAGGATGTTAAGTTCCGGTGTGTTTTTGAGTGAATTAGTAAAGGATATGCCTGTATGTGAGGCGTCAGTTATTTTAAACAGGGTAGGGGTTTCTTGCTTTTCTTCTGAGCAGGAAATTATTAAAAAGGACAGTGCCCAAACCCAAATAAAACCCAATACTTTTTTCATGGTCAAAATCATTTGCAAGATAATCAAAGCTCGTAGGTCTAGGAAATTACAGGGCTGTGAAATTTCATCTTATTTCACCATCAAATGTGATATCCTATATATTGTCAGTTAATCATTAACTTTTTCATAAATAATCCAATATATTTAGCGAAAATATCAAACCAATACATAATGATAGGAATTTTGTCTTTTGTGGGTTTCACTGCGTTGGTGGCCATCATATCATACTTTGCAACACGTACTACAGATGAGAGCTCTTCAGATGGTTATTTTTTAGGGGGAAGAAGTCTTACTGCCGGCGTTATTGCAGGGTCTTTGTTGTTAACCAATCTCTCAACCGAACAAATAGTTGGCCTGAACGGGCAATCTTATACAGAAGGTATTGTGGTTATGGCCTGGGAGACCTTAGCGGCCATAGCAATGGTTATAACCGCGATTTTTTTATTGCCGAGATATTTAAAGGGAGGTATTACTACCGTGCCCCAATTTCTAAAAGATAGATACGATGTTACTACTAAAACCTTAACATCCGTCTTGTTTTTGACAGGTTATGTGGTGGTATTGTTACCTACTATACTTTATTCTGGGGCGCTGGCAATCAGTACCATGTTCGATCTGCCAACCATGTTAGGAGTTTCTGACGGTACGGCTCTGAATCTTAGTATTTGGGGTATTGGTATCATTGGTTCTATCTATGCGGTATTTGGCGGATTAAAAGCTGTAGCGGTTTCCGATACAATAAATGCGGTAGGATTATTAATAGGAGGTCTGTTGATTCCTGTTTTTGGACTAATTGCTATTGGTGACGGAAGTGTTTTTGACGGTTTGGATGTTCTTTATCAGGCGAATCCGGATAAATTTGATTCTACAGGCGAAATTACCAATAGTGTACCATTTTCTACATTATTTACCGGTATGATGCTTATCAACTTATTTTATTGGGGAACCAACCAGCAAATTATTCAAAGGGCGTTGGGAGCAAAGAATTTGGCCGAAGGTCAAAAAGGCTTGTTATTAGCTTCTTTTATAAAAATACTAGGTCCGTTAATTGTAGTACTTCCCGGTATTATTGCTTTTCATTATTTCCAAGGTGGTCTAGATATGCCCGATCAAGCATATCCTGCTCTGGTAAACGCCGTCCTACCTAAATACTTAGTGGGCTTTTTTGTAGCGGTTCTTTTTGGAGCTATTTTGAGTTCGTTCAATAGTGTGTTAAATAGTTCGGTAACACTATTTGGACTTGATGTTTATAAACAGCACATTAACCCTGAAGCCAATGAACAAACGGTTGTAAAATATGGAAAGATTTTTGGGATTGTTTTGGCGGTAGGTGCTATGCTTATTGCGCCGTTAATCTCTAACGCAGGTAGCCTCTTTGCTTATCTGCAGGAGTTGAACGGTATTTATACCATTCCTATTTTTACAATAATCGTGGTAGGGTACCTTACCAAACGAGTTCCGGCCATTGCGGCCAAAATAGGAATTATCGCAGGCGTAGTGCTATACTGTTTTAGTCAGTTTTATTTACAGCCTATGTTTGTTGATGGTGCTTTGGAGGAAGCGGCTACTTCAGGTATAACCGATCCTGATACATTGGCCTTGATAAAGGCGGAAGCTTATCCTCATTTTATACATGTCATGGCCATATTGTTCGTGCTGAATGCGGCTATCATGCTTGTCATTGGAAAAATAAGGCCGAATGAAAAACCATTTGAGCTGGAATATACCAACCAAGTTTCTATTGAGCCTTACAAATATGTAAAGCAAGTAGGTATAGCAATCTGCTTTATAGTAGTGGCGCTTTATGTGTATTTTGCGAAGTAAAAAATAAGCTATATAATATAAAGCCTTGTACAGATTACTACTGTGCAAGGCTTTTTCTTTTTTTGAAATATATGATTACCTTTTTTTATTGGCTAGGAGGGGAGGCGGTTCACTTGGAAACGGGTTCCATTGGCTATTGTTCTTGGCTTCCATTACAGCAGCACTAATAACGGAGCGATCTTTGTGCCGTTCACGCATCTTGTCTATGGACAAACTCAAGCAGATTTGCTTTTCATCAACTTCAAATAGATTATTTTGATGTTCTCCTTCCACTAAGTGGCTAAACCGAACACCAATCAACCGAACCAGAAGATGTCTATTATATAGTTTTTCGAACAGACTTAATACAACTGGGAGAATACTACTGTCTAATGGATTTTATGTTTGTTTTAAAACAGAAGTAAGCTAACGTGCTTGTTTTTGGTATGTTAATTACAAAAAAAAATGCCCAGACCTAATTAGGTCTGGGCATTTTAAACACTTAATTTAAAATTTTAGTACCCTGGGTTTTGAACTAGGTTAGGGTTTGAAAGAAGTGCAGTTTCTGGTATAGGATACAAATTGGTGTTCTCATCTCCAGTAACTTCTTTAAGACTCCAAGGGGATGTAAATTGTCCAAATCTAACTAGGTCATTTCTTCTCCAGTATTCAATAAACAACTCTCTTCCTCTTTCAGCAAGGAGTTCTTGCTCATCTACTGAGGTTAAATCAGGAGTATCGGTTCTTTTTTGTCTTAGTTCGTTTACAATATCCGTAACATCTTGACCCATACGCATCATAGCTTCTGCTCTCATTAAGTGAGCATCCGCATAACGGAACATAATTTGATGCCTTCTGAACGAATTGTTTTGGTTTTCGTCATCAGTAGGGTCAAACGGGTGATATTTAATAACACGGACTCCCTCTACTTCGGTATTACCAACCAACGCAGGAATTTCTTTGGTGAAACTTAAAGGAGCACCTTGACGGTTTGTTAATGGAGTACCATCTTCATTGTACTGCTGACCAATTAAGAAACCATAGCCTATTCCTAAGTTATCATTATTGGCAGTAGTGGCATCCGGAACAAAACCTCTTCGCTCTTCTTGGCCATCGCCAACATAATTGGTGTTAGGAGCACCTTCAAAACTATTGTAAAAGTCAGATAACGTTGTGAATCCATTCCATCCACCACCTTCATTGTCAGGAGAATTTTGATTGTAGTGAAGGGTATTCCAAATTCTTGCTCCAACCTCACTGTTTAGGTGCCAAATAGTTTCGGTATCATCCGTTGGTTCAAAAATCTGAAAATATCCTTCTTGAATGGCAAATCCTTTGGCCTCAATAGCATCCACGGCATCTATTACTTTTTGCATATCGGCAGTGTCGAAAGTATCGGTGCCCTTGTAAACAGATGCATTTAAATACAGTTTTGCTAATAAAAAATTAGCAGCCTCTTGTGTTGCTTTACCAGTGTTATCAACACCGGGCGCTACAGATGGTAGGCTTGGAAAAGCGTCAAGTATATCTGATTCTATAAAATCAAAAGCTTCCGTTCTGGTCATTACCATTGGATTAACGTCTGGGCCTTCGTCTACACCTCTAAAAGGAACCGAACCAAAAAGGTCTACAACAAAAAACATATTAAATGCACGAAGAAATTTTGCCTCGGCAGTTACTGCAGCAGAAGGATTACTTTCAATAATTTCTGTTGCTCTAAAAATGTTCTGGTTTAAATTGTTCCAGGAGTTTAGTATATATAAATGAGATGAAGTCCAAGTATGTGTGTGCAATTGTCTCCAGATACCATTATCACCCCAGTCGGTTCCTCTAGTAGGAACTAATAGTTCGTCTGTGGAAACTTCAGAAAGTGCATACATATTTTCTTGACCTTGAAAGTCCCCTCCAACTTTATTGTAAAGGTCGCTAAGGGAGGATTCAGGGTCACTTAAACCTGTGAAGCCAGTAGATCCAGAATCTTCACTTATCAAGGAGTCTGTCTCTTCTATTTCAAGATCGGTACAGGAGACCATCAATGCTGTCGTAAAGACCGATAATAATATCGGGGTTATTTTTATATTTAGTTTCATATCTGTTTTTTTAAAAAGTTACGTTGATTCCAACAGTCAAAGTTCTTGGTCTAGGAAAAGAACTGTAGTCAATACCGGCTATTGGTAAACCGTTTAGAAGGTCATCTCCTGCAGGGCTGACGCTAACTTCAGGGTCAAGGCCACTATAATCGGTAATCACGAACAAATTCTGAGCGTTTAAACTTAATCGCATAGTATCAAAACAACCTTCTCCTGAAAGCGGAACGTTGTAACCAATGGAAGCATTTTGAAGTCTAACAAAATCACCTTTTTCTAAGAATCTAGTTGAAACTGATGCTTCTGCGAAACGTCCTTCTTCACCAGCAAGTCCAACTACATCTTGGGTTACATTGTTACCACTACCAATTGCTCCAGCTGTAAAGAATGCATTAGCAGTATTGTTATAAATATAGTTCCCAAATTGACCATTGAAGTACAATGATGCATCCCAGTTTCTATAATTTAGACTTGTTGAAAAACCACCTGTGAAATCTGGAAGAGCACTTTTTCCGACAAATTTTTGGTTATCGTTACCGCCTTCGTGAACAGGGTTGCCGTTTTCGTCAAATCCAACGAATTCACGCAAATAAAATGAAAATAAAGGTTGACCTGAAGCAAGACGTTGAGAGAAGGCATTTGAAAGACCTGCACCACGTATGGTTCCAGCTGCAATTTCACCATCAAAATCTTGGATTTCATTCTTGTTATAAGCGACATTGAATCCGGCAGACCAGTTAAAATCTTCGGTTTGAACAAAATCATAGTTCAATGCAAATTCTACTCCTTGGTTAAGAACTAAAGCATCTAAGTTTTGAAAGAAAGTGGGCTGCGGAGATGGTTGTGCAGCTTGAATATTTAAAAGCAAATCTTTGGTCTCTTTACGATAAAAATCAATGCTACCGTTCAATCTATCATTGGCAAATCCAAAATCAAGACCTACACCATATTGTGTAGTTTCTTCCCATTTTAAATCTGGGTTTGCAAATTCAACAGTTGTGATTCCTGGTATGTTGATATCTCCACCATCGTTTATACTGCCATCTGAGAATCTTTCTCTTCTTACAAATCGTCCGTAGCCAAGTCCATCTTGGTTACCTGTAATACCGTAGTTAAGTCTAAGTTTTAAAGTAGATACTGCCTCGCCAATAAAATCTTCTTCGTTAATTTTCCAGGCAAAAGCTCCAGAAGGGAAAATACCATATTGGTTGTTATCCCCAAACTTGGAAGATCCATCCGCTCTTACAGTAGCAGTAAATAAATATTTGCCCGCTATAGTATAGTTAACTCTTGCAAAATAAGATTGTAGTTCATCTGTATTGTCAAATGTATCGGCAAAAATTGAATTAACTGGAATTGAAGCTTCGCCTAAGAAATCAGTTTGAGTATTAGGAAAAAGTCTGTTTACGAAAAGTCCTTCGCTAATATTTCCTGCATAACCATATTGTTGGTACGATCCAGAGATTTTAGATTCTAAAATATCAGAAGCATCAGACAAATCTTGCGCCATTGAATTTAAGTCTGGAGATGAATATCCCCATCCTTCTATATTTCTACCTCTTACATTAAAATCTTGATAAGAAAAACCACCTAGCACATCTAAAGATGAGTTCTCAAACTCTTTCTTATAGTTCAATGTAAGTTCAAAAAGTCTATTTTCATTAGTCAAGTCATTTAAAGCACCACGACCATTTCCAGCAGCTCCTCTAGATACATTGAATGAATTAGAGCTTAATGAAGCTTCTCTTGTAGATTCGGCTTTATCATAACCTACAGTAGCTTTAGCGGTCAATTCATCAGTTATGTTGTACGAAGCAGAAAAGTTTACTAAGAAACGGTTAGTGTTGTTTAAACTCTGCCAATTTTCTAATAAGTTTAAAGGATTGATTCTATCCCCTGGGTTAAAATTGGCGCTTGCAGGCCAAGTAGGGTTAGATGAATATGCTGAACCCAAAAGGTCACCTGTAGAACCAGCGCTACCACTTAGTGGTGGAGCTTCATCGTTAACACGTGAAATTGTACCTTGTAAATCAAGTTTTAGCTTATCGTCTAAAAATCTCTGAGAAACATTTAATCGACCAGTAATTCGTTCTTGAGATGATTTTTTGATAACACCAAACTGCTTTCCGTAATTGAAAGTGGCTCTTACGTTACCAGACCCATAATTTCTTGAATATGCTAAGTTGTTATTGGTAGATGCGGAATTTCTGGTAACTAAATCTTGCCAATCCGTATCGTTGCCAAAATCAGCAGCCGATCCTCCAAAAGCATCAACGGCAGATAGAAATTGGCTTCTATTTAAAAGGTCGTATTCTTTAGCCGGTTCTGAAAAACTCAAATCAGAAGAGAACTCCCATGTTCCACCTTCAGCACCACCTTTTCCACTTTTAGTAGTAATGATTACCACTCCGTTAGCTCCACGTGAACCATAAATGGCCGTAGCAGAAGCATCTTTAAGAACACTCATGCTTTCAATATCGTTAGGGTTTAAGAAACTTAAAGGGTTTCTTGCCGAGCTAGAACCTACGCCAATATTGGTTCCTTCCGATGAGGTGTCCCCAGAAGGTAATGGAACGCCATCAACAACAAATAAAGGGTTGTTGTTTGATCTTACGGAAGAGGTTCCTCGAATACGAATTGAAACTCCAGACCCAGGCTCTCCACTTCCTTGAGAAATTTGTACCCCAGCGGTTTTACCTTGTATTAATTGTTCAGGAGAAGAAATCACCCCTTTGTTAAAGTCTTCGGAGGTCACAGAAGCAACAGAACCTGTAGCATCTTTTACCGTCGTAGAGCCATAACCTATTATTACAACCTCGTCCAAAGCTTGGGCATCTTCTTGCAAAGTTACGTTAATTGTTGATTGGCCGTTAACGGGTACTTCTTGAGAAGCAAATCCTATGTAGCTAAATACCAGGGTTGAGCCTTCAGGTACGTCGCTTAACGCATAGTTCCCATCAAAATCTGTTTGTGCTCCTGTGGTCGAGCCTTTAATTACAACACTAGCTCCCGGTAAAGGGCCACTTGCATCGGAAACAGTTCCCGAAACATCTTGTGCCTGTGCTATGCCAAAGCCTAAAAAAGCCGCAACCATAACCAGGTTTCTGAGTAGCATAATCTTCATAAATGAATTGTTTTAAGTTGAGTTTAATTATAAAATAAAGTTAAATGTATGGAAAAACACAGTTAATCAGATGAAAATGGCATGGGCCATATCTACGAAAACGGTTTCGTGTTAATAACTTTCCTAAAATTCGATACTAATAATAATAACGTCGAATAAATAGCAAATTAGTAATAAGAAGGGTTGAAAATGGGGAAACGGTATGTAATCCCAAATATACAGATTTCATTTTAATTCAAAAATGATTGAATTTACGAGATGATTTGTTAAGATTGTTAAAAAATGTGGAACGTTATCGTTTGCCCAAATTAAAGTTTAATTTCACTACCCAAAAGTTATAAGATTTGAAGCGAAAGATTACTCTAAAACAAATTGCAAGAGAATTAGAAGTGTCTATCTCAACGGTTTCAAAATCGTTAAAAGATAGTGATGAGATTAGTGCAGACACCAAAAAGAAAGTACAGGCCTTTGCAAAATTGTACAATTACAGGCCTAATAATATTGCCCTTAGCCTTAAGAATAGGAAAACCAAGAATATTGGCGTTGTTATTCCGGATATAGTACATCATTTTTTCACCACTGTCTTTAGAGGAATTGAAAAATATGCAAATGAGCGTGGTTATAATGTAGTGGTATGTGTCTCTGACGAATCCTATGAAAAGGAAGTGTTTAATATGGAACTTCTGGCAAATGGTAGTATTGACGGTTTTATCATGTCGGTATCTGCCCAAACACAGCAAAAGAATGACTTTAGCCATCTAAAAGAAGTGGTTGAACAAGGCTTTCCATTGGTTCTTTTTGATCGTGTTATCGATGAGATCGAATGTGATAAAGTTATAATGAATGACGAGCAGATTGCGTACGAAGCAACTGCTAAAATGCTGGCAGAGGGAAAGAAAAAAATAGCGCTAGTAACGACTGAAAGCTATTTTAATGTAAGTGAGAAAAGAGCGGATGGTTACAGAAGAGCGCTTAAGGATTTTGGTATTAAGGTTGATGAAAACCTAACTCTGGTTCTACCATTTAAGGGTGTAGAAGAATCGTATATTGATGCTTTTGTTGAAAATGAAGTGTTTGATGCTGCATTATGTGTCAATGAAATTTTTGCGGTTTTGTTAATGGCAATAGTGCAGAAGAAGGGCTTGAGGATTCCTGAGGATGTTTCAGTCATTGGCTTTACGGACGGACTTTTGTCTCGCTATTCTACACCTTCATTAACTACGGTTGCACAACATGGTGAGAGTATGGGCGAAATTGCAGCCGAAATGTTGATTGAAAAACTGGAAAATGAAATTGGCTTTCATGAAGAGGAAGTTTATAGAACACAAATTGTTGAAGCAACTTTAATAGAAAGAGGTTCTACCATTAACAAATAGATCGTATGAATACCGTTTTGGTGATGTTGATAGATTCAACCCGTAATAAGTAACCAATTTATAAATAACAAGTTCAAATCCCATGAGTATATCAGCATTTATATTTGATTTAGATGGTGTAATAGTAGACACCGCAAAGTATCATTACCTAGCTTGGAAAAAACTGGCTAATGAGCTTGGTTTTGAGTTTACAAAAGACCAGAACGAGCTATTTAAAGGGGTAAGTCGTAAAAGATGTTTGGAAATTCTTCTTGATATAGGAGGTGTTACGGCAACCCAAGAACAGTTTGACAAATGGATGATCGAAAAGAATGAGGACTATTTGGAATATATAGAAAAGATGGACGCCTCCGAAATTCTTCCTGATGTACATAAGGTTCTAGATTTTTTAAAGGAAAGAAATATACCAATAGCACTGGGCTCAGCTAGTAAGAACGCTAGACCTATTTTAAAAAAAGTTAACCTTTTGACTTATTTTGATGCCATTGTAGACGGTAATGACGTGACCAAAGCAAAGCCAGACCCAGAGGTTTTTTTGATTGCTGCAGGAAAACTTGCAACAGCGCCGGAGAAGTGTCTTGTTTTTGAAGATGCTGTAGCGGGAATACAAGCAGCGAACAATGCTAAAATGTTGAGCATAGGAATAGGACATCCAGATATTCTTTCAGAAGCCAAATACAACTTTAACGATTTTACCGAAATAAGTATAGATTTTCTAAATGACTTAATTTCTGAGTAAGTTGGTTTTGAAAATTTTTTTCACCCTAAATTTTAAATGAAATGCAAGAATATATAAAAGCAGACCCTTGGTCAATATTAGAAGAGGGTTTTGATAGAGAACTAGTTAAGTCCTCCGAAAGTATTTTTAGTATTGGTAATGGTGCCATGGGGCAACGGGCCAATTTTGAGGAGAACTATACCGGAGACACTTTTCAAGGAAGTTATATTGCCGGAGTCTATTATCCAGATAAAACTCGTGTAGGTTGGTGGAAAAACGGATATCCCGAGTATTTTGCAAAGGTATTGAACGCACCTAATTGGATTGGTATTGAGGTGTATATTGACGGTGAGGCCTTAGATTTGAACACCTGTAAAAAAGTAGAGGATTATAGGCGTGAATTAAACATGAAAGAAGGCTGGTACAGACGTAGTTTTACTGCTGTTCTTCCTAATGAAGCAAAGGTTTCGGTAAAAGCTACTCGTTTTTTATCGCTTGATTTAGATGAAGTAGGTGCCATAAATTATGAAATTACACCTAAAAGTGGAGATGTTGAAATTAAGTTCATTCCATATCTGGATAGTGGTATTACAAATGAAGATTCTAACTGGGATGACAAATTCTGGAACACAACCTCTCTTTCTTCACAAAGTAACCAGGCTTTCATTGAGGCACATACGATGAAAACCAATTTTGAAACCTGCACTTTTATGGAAAGCAGATTGTTTCTTAATGGCAAACATATAAATCAGAAACCAACAGAACAGGTTGAAGAATTTCGTGTGTCGCATGAATATGTTCAGAAGGTTCAGAAAGGAGAGACCGTTGCGCTTCATAAGTTCGGGGGATATGTAGTTTCACGGGATCATAGAGCACTGGCGCTAATTGCAGCCTCTAGAAAAGCTTTGGATAAAGCTTTTGATTTAGGGTTTGAAGCACTGCTGGATAAGCAGAGACAGGCATGGGCCAAAATTTGGGAGATGAGCGATATCACTATTCAGGGTGATGTGAAAGCGCAGCAGGGTATTCGGTTTAATATATTTCAATTGAATCAGACCTATTTAGGAAGAGATTCCCATTTAAACATCGGTCCTAAAGGTTTTACAGGAGAAAAATACGGCGGAAGCACCTACTGGGACACGGAAGCCTATTGTATTCCCTTTTATATGGCTACCAAAGATCAGAATGTAGCGCGTAGTTTATTAAAATATAGATACAATCATCTTGAGAAAGCAATCGAGAATGCGCAGAAATTAGGTTTCTCCAATGGAGCGGCACTGTATCCTATGGTGACCATGAACGGAGAGGAATGTCATAACGAATGGGAAATTACTTTTGAAGAGATACACCGTAATGGAGCAATAGCTTTTGCCATTTACAACTACTACCGTTTTACGGGCGACTATTCCTATATACCAGAAATGGGACTTGAAGTGCTTATTGGTATTGCACGTTTCTGGCATCAAAGAGCTAACTTTTCGACCCTAAAGGACAAGTATGTTATCTTAGGTGTAACCGGGCCTAATGAGTATGAGAACAATGTTAATAATAACTGGTATACAAACTATTTGGCCAAATGGTGTATAGATTTTACCATAGAACAGTTGCAGAAAGTACAAGATGGCTACAATGAGGATTATCGCCGCATCATCGGAAAAACAAAACTAACGGATGCCGAAATTTCTCAATGGGGAAAGGTAGCTGGTAACCTGTATTTTCCTTTTTCAGAAGAAAAAGGAGTCTTTTTGCAACAAGATGGCTTTTTAGATAAGCAGTTGGTTACCGTTAGCGAACTTCCAAAAACACAAAGACCTATCAATCAAAAATGGAGCTGGGACCGTATTTTACGTTCCCCATATATAAAACAGGCAGATGTACTTCAAGGATTTTATTTCTTTGAAGATCACTTCTCCGTAGAAGAATTAGAGAAACACTTTGATTTTTATGAGCCTTTTACGGTGCATGAATCTTCCTTGTCTCCTTGTGTGCATAGTATACAAGCGGCAAAACTTAATCGTATGCAACAGGCATATACATTCTACCTTAGAACTTCAAGATTGGATTTAGATGATTATAATAGGGAAGTTGAAGAAGGTTTGCACATAACCTCTATGGCAGGTACTTGGATGAGTATTGTTGAAGGTTTTGGCGGAATGAGAGTTGCAGATGATAAACTTTCTTTTGAACCAAAAATACCGGAGCAGTGGGAAGCTTATTCGTTTAAAATTAATTTTAGGGAACGTATTCTAAAGGTAACCGTTAAGAAGGATTCCACGGAATTTTTGTTGAACGGTCAAGAAGATATGTCTATTCGTTTAAAAGGGGAGCGAATTGTTTTGGAACCCAACAAAACAAAAGTCATCTAAAACATGGGACAAAATAAAAAAGTAGTATACCATGTGTTTACACGGTTGTTCGGGAATACCAACACAACTAATAAACCATGGGGTACTATAGAGGAAAACGGAGTGGGCAAATTTGCGGATTTTTCTACTAAAGCTTTGAAGGAAATAAAAAACTTGGGTGTTACTCATATATGGTATACCGGCGTGCCTCATCACGCTGTAATAAACGATTACACGGCATACGGTATTTCTAATGACGATCCAGATGTTGTAAAGGGTAGGGCAGGTTCGCCCTACGCTGTAAAGGACTATTATAATGTAAATCCTGATTTGGCCAAAAATCCGGAAAACAGGCTAAAAGAATTTCAAAACTTAATTAGGCGCACGCATAAAGAAGGACTTAAAGTTATAATTGATATTGTTCCCAATCATGTAGCGCGCAAATATGAGGGCTCATCTACTCCCACCGGAAAAGAACCTTTTGGAGCCTCTGATGAAACATCGGTAGAGTACCATCGTGATAATAATTTCTATTACATACCTAATACAGCTTTTCAAGTGCCCGAATGGCGTGATGGCTATTTGCCGTTGGGAGGGGAGAATCATGAAGGGGTAGACCATCGGTTTTCTGAAAATCCGGCAAAGTGGACAGGTAATGGCTCGCGTTTAGCGAAACCGGATTTCAACGATTGGTACGAAACTGTAAAAATAAATTACGGAGTTCGTCCAGATGGCCATTATGATTTTGATGTGCTTCCGGATGATTTTGGAGGAAAAGACCATAGGGCACATTTTGACTTTTGGAACGAACGGTCTGTGCCAGATTCTTGGATGAAGTTTAAGGATATAGCGCTCTATTGGATAGAAATGGGTGTGGATGGCTTCCGTTACGATATGGCCGAAATGGTTCCGGTAGAGTTCTGGAGTTATATGAACTCAAACATCAAAATGAAAAATCCCGACGCCTTTTTAATGGCAGAGGTGTACAACCCGCATGAGTACCGTAATTATATTTTTAGGGGGAAAATGGACTATCTCTACGATAAGGTAGAGATGTACGATTCTTTAAAAAGCATTATGCAAGGCAATGGATGGACGGACCACATACCTGTAATTAAAAATGGCACGCAAGATATAGAGCATCATTTATTACATTTCTTGGAAAACCATGATGAGCAGCGCATTGCTTCTCCTGAATTTGCCGGTGATGCCAAAAAAGGAAAACCTGCAATGGTAGTTTCGGCAACGATGACAACTGCACCGCTCATGATTTATTTTGGTCAGGAAGTGGGTGAGCCTGCTGCGGAAAATGCTGGTTTTGGTAGCTCTACAAGAACATCGATTTTTGATTATATTGGTGTTCCGCACCATCAACGTTGGGTAAATAATAAAAAGTTCGATGGTGGTCAGCTTTCTGAAGATGAAGCGGATTTACGTGATTTTTATCAACGTTTATTGACCTTTACAGTAGGTAGTAGTGCTTTAATGGGTGCTTATCAGGACATTCACTTTTACAATAAGGACCACACAGAATATTATAATCACCACGTGCTATCCTTTGTGCGTTGGTCAGCTAATGAGCGATTAATCGTTATCTCTAATTTTGATGCGAACGATTGGTTTGGTTTTGAGCTAAAGCTTCCTGAAAATATTGTTAGAGAGTGGCAGTTGTCAGATGGTGAACATACCATTACCGATGTGCTTTATGGGGTTGAGAAAATTTTGAAAGTCGAGAATGGCTTTGCTCAGGTTCGCATAGACATCAACCCGCTAGAATCTTTTATTTTCGTTGTAAAATAGTTTATCATGAATAAGTTGTCTATTCTGGCTATATTTTGTGTTGTAGTCTTATCAAGTTGTATGGAAAACGAGAAACCACTGGTTATTGGTCACCGAGGTGCTATGGGGCATGAAACAGAAAACACCATCGCCTCAATTAAGAAGGCTATGGAGATGGGTGTTGATATGTTAGAAATAGACGTTTTCAAAATAAAAAGTGGCGAAATCGTTGTTTTTCATGATGACACTGTAGAACGATTAACGAACGGTAAAGGTGAAATAGAAAAATATACACTCTCTGAATTAAAGGCATTGACCGTAGAAGGAGGACATAAAATACCAACACTACAAGAAGTATTGGATGCCATGGGAGGAAAGACACAACTCAATATAGAGTTGAAAGGAAAAAATACGGCAACTGATGTAAATAGAATGATAGAAGCAGAAGTGAACACCGGAAAATGGAAGCTCAACGATTTTATTATTTCTAGTTTTGAGTGGGATGAATTGCGAGATATGCGCAAGATAAACCCTAATGTTAGAATTGCTATTTTGCTTGAAGGAAATCCACTTAATGCGTTTGATATCGGGGAACAATTAAATGCAGAAGCTATTAACCCCAGCTTTAAGGAGCTTAGTGCAGAAACTAGTGTAAAAATAAAAGAAGCGGGTTTCAAAATTTTTCCTTGGACGGTAAATGAGCCTCAAGATATTCTACAAATGAAACGCTTTGGCGTAGACGGTATCATTACCAATTATCCTGAACGCGTAAATTAATGTTTGATGTTATAGTTATAGGTGGCGGTGCAGCCGGGTTTTATACCGCAATTCATATCGCAGAGGCAAAACCGCATCTTAAAATCGCGATTCTTGAACGTGGCAAAGATGTGCTGGGTAAAGTAAAGGTTTCCGGTGGAGGGCGATGTAATGTAACCCATGCCGAATTTGACCCCAGAGAACTCACAAAAAATTATCCAAGAGGAGAAAAAGAACTTCTAGGCCCATTCCATACCTATTGTAGTGGAGATACAGTCGGGTTTTTTGAGGAAAGAGGCATTACTCTAAAAATAGAATCGGACGGGCGTATGTTTCCAGAGTCTGATTCTTCACAAACTATTATAGATTGCTTTTTGGGTGAAGCAGACCGTTTAGGAATAAAGATTCTAAAGCATAGTGCCGTAACGGAAATTGAGTCTATTTCATTGGAAGCAAATAAAGAAGGATGGAAGATAACAACAATCAAACATGTGTACGAGTGCGAGAAAGTGGTTGTGGCTACCGGAAGCAGTCCTAAAATTTGGAAGCTTTTGGAAAAGTTGGGCCATTCTATGGTTTCTGCCGTACCCTCTCTTTTTACTTTTAATTGTAAAGACGAGCGAATTTCAGGTATTCCAGGAGTGAGTACTGTGGCACAAGTAGAAGTGTTTGAAAAGCAAGTGTATCAATCAAAAGTAACCACGAAGTTAAAAAGTGTGAATTCAAAATCGGCCCTATTAACTTCTGACGGTCCTTTGCTTGTAACCCATTGGGGCTTAAGCGGTCCGGCAATTTTAAAACTTTCTGCATGGGGTGCGCGTTTACTGAGTGATATGAATTACCGATTTAAAATTCGAGTTAATTGGTTACCCGAGTATAGTTTTGAAGGTCTAATGGGACTCTTTTCCGAAATAAAAGAAATAGAGGCCAAAAAAACGGTCTTACGAACCAAAGCTGTGGAAGTACCACGTAGACTATGGATAAATTTGGTTAAGGCATCCACTATTTCTGAAACCCATAAATGGGCTGAAGTCACTAAAGTTCAATTAGAAAAATTGGCCCGCCAACTAACGGAATGTGAGCTCAAGATTGATGGAAAAAGTACTTTTAAAGAAGAATTCGTAACCGCAGGAGGTATAGATTTAAAGGAAATTAATTTTAAGACCTACGAAAGTAAAAAATTGCCTGGTATGTACTTTGCCGGAGAAGTTATTGATGTAGATGCCATTACAGGAGGTTTCAATTTTCAAAATGCATGGACGGGCGGTTATATTGTTGCTCAAGCCATTGCCAATAGCTTCTAAATGAAAATCTATATCGCACTTTTAAGAGGAATCAACGTTAGTGGACAAAAGAAAGTTCCAATGGGGGAATTGCGGTCTATATTAACGAGTGTGGGTTTTGATAATGTCAATACGTATATACAAAGTGGTAATGTAGTTTTTGAAAGTAAAGAAAACAATACAGCCTTTTTAGAAGCTTTAATCTCAGATAAAATCAAAGTTGCCTTTGGTTTTGAAGTACCTGTTTTGGTTAAAAATAGAACCGAATTTAAAAGTATATTCAAAAGTAATCCGTTTGCAAATGTAGAAGCTATTGTTCGGAAACAAGTGTATTTTGTGTTGCTGAAAAATACACCGGAAAAAGAACTTGTCAAGCTTTTGAGTACGGAAGTCTATACTAATGAGGATTTTAAAATCACTGCCAATTGTGTCTACTTACACTGTAAAACCGGCTACGGAAAAGCAAAACTAAATAATAATCTAGTGGAAAGAAAACTTAAAGTAGAAGCTACTGCACGTAATTATGCCACTATGGTGAAATTACTTGAAATGTCCGCATAATACCTATTTAGTTAAGTTCCCAAAGTTTATAGTTCAATATAGTGGCAAAGCAAACCCATAATAAATAAGGAACAAGTAACCAGGCAGCGGTGGTACTCACTACCTTAAATCTTTTAATGGTAATGGATAGAACAATGAGTAAAGTTAAAATTACCAAGAGCGCCCAAAAAGGTTCTTTCAACCCAAAGAAAACAATACTCCACGCCGCATTAAGAAGCAACTGAAATCCAAAATGGTAGAGAGCGGTCTGTACCCAAAGGTGATAAAATCCTCTTGCCCAAACGATTCCTGCAGCAACACCCATCATAATGTAAAGAACGGTCCAAACTGGAGCAAACAACCAATTGGGAGGGTTAAAGCTTGGTTTGTTCAGGGTAGTGAACCAGTCATTTACAGAGCTTTGCGTGGCAAAACTAGATATGAAACCAATGACCAGGCAAATACTTACAGCATATGTAATATATAGGGCTTTTTTTTTCAAAGTAATTGGCGTTTACCCCTAAAATAGTGATTTATTCTATTGACTGCCATCACAATCTTGGTAAAAACTATCTTTGTACAAAATATTTCTCGATGACCGAAAAAGAATTTATTCCTTCCCCATATACTAAAACAGTTTCCACCGGAAAAACGAGGTTTAAGTCGCCTAGTAATATAGCTTTGGTAAAATATTGGGGAAAGAAAGAAAATCAGATTCCTGCAAACCCCTCAATTAGTTTTACATTAAGTGAATGCGCAACGGTTACTACACTTTCCTATACCAAATTGAATAACCCTGGGAGCATGTTTTCTTTTAACATCTCTTTAGATGGCAAAAGGGAAGAAGGTTTCAAGCCGAAAATAAAAACTTTCTTTGAGCGTATTTATCGGTATCTTCCGTTCTTGAAGGAATATCATTTTGAAATTGAGACTTCAAATTCTTTTCCGCATAGTAGTGGTATTGCTTCTTCGGCATCAGGAATGAGTGCATTGGCGTTGTGTCTTATGGATATTGAACGCAATTTATATCCTAAAATGACATTAGAATATTTTAATGAAAAAGCGTCTTTTTTAGCACGCTTAGGGTCCGGTAGTGCAGCCCGTAGTATTAAAGGTAGTTTAGTACAATGGGGCAATCATGCGAGTATTAAAGGTAGTTCTGATTTATTTGGAATAGAATATCCAAACAAGGTACATCCTGTTTTTCAAAACTATTGTGATACCATCCTTTTGGTAGATAAAGGGCAAAAGCAGGTCAGTAGTACGGTAGGGCATGATCTTATGCACGGGCATCCGTTTGCAGAAAAACGTTTTTCTCAAGCCCATGAAAATCTATCCAAACTAGAACCTATTTTCGCTTCAGGGAATCTTCAGGATTTTATAGGTATTGTAGAAAGTGAGGCTCTAACGCTGCACGCTATGATGATGACCAGTATGCCCTATTTTATTTTGATGAAACCTAATACGTTAGAGATTATAAACAAAATATGGACCTTCAGAGAGGCTACAAAATCTCACGTATGCTTCACGCTAGATGCAGGAGCAAATGTTCATGTACTATATCCTAATGATGAAAAAGCAGAGGTAGAACGGTTTATTGAAGATGAATTGGCTGCTTTCTGTCAGAATGGTCAATTTATACACGACCATGTAGGAAACGGTGCACAAAAAATAAATGACTAACTTCATAATTTAAGCCAATATAGGCCGTTAGTTCTTCAACAAGAATATGCCGTTTTCATTCATATTGCTCGAAGAAACGTATATACGGTATGTCTTAAAAATTAGCGGATAACTATTTGAAGTACTGATAAGTAAGATTGTGGACAGATATCCGACTTATAATTACAAGCTTATGGGTTTTAATAGATAAAATTATAGCTTTAAACGTGTTGTGGGGCAGAAATATAGAATCATCAAAGGTATATTTCGTATTTTAGCGCCATATCTAATCAACTAGATAATGAAAGGACCATTATTTTATTCAAAAATACTTCTCTTTGGGGAATATGGAATTATTAAAGACTCTAAAGGACTTTCTATTCCATATAACTTTTTCAAAGGAGCTTTAAAAACAGATGCAAATCCGTCTGAAACAGCTAAACAATCCAACAATAGTCTACGTGAGTATGTGGGGTATTTGGAAATGGTAAATAAAAATAGTCCTGACCTGGTCTCTTTTGATTTTGCCGCTTTAAATGCAGATGTTGAAGGAGGTATGTATTTTGATAGTTCTATTCCTCAAGGCTATGGTGTAGGGAGTAGCGGTGCATTGGTTGCAGCCATCTATGACAAATACGCGCAAGATAAAATTACGGTTCTAGAGAATCTTACCAGGGAGAAATTATTAAAGCTGAAAGCTATTTTCGGTAAAATGGAATCTTTCTTCCATGGCAAGTCATCCGGTCTTGATCCTTTAAACAGTTATTTAAGTATTCCTATTCTTATCAATTCTCAAGATAATATTGAATCTACAAGTATACCTACCCAAAACCCAGAAGGTAAAGGAGCGGTATTTTTGTTAGATAGTGGTTCTACCGGCGAAACAGCCCCAATGGTTCAGATTTTCATGGAGAAAATGAAGCAAGAAGGGTTCCGTAATATGCTAAAAGATCAGTTTATTAAGCATACGGATGCATGTGTGGAGGATTTTGTAAGCGGAAACGTAAAATCGCTTTTTGGTAACTTAAAGCAGTTGTCGCACGTGGTGCTAGATAATTTTAAGCCTATGATACCGGTAAAATTCCATGACTTATGGAAAAAAGGTATTGAGACCAATGATTACTATCTGAAACTTTGCGGTTCCGGCGGTGGCGGCTATATACTAGGTTTTGCTGAAGATTTGGATAAAGCTAAAAAAGCATTGAAAGGCTACAATTTGGAAGTGGTTTACAACTTCTAAAATCATAATACATGTTAGGTAGAAAAAATAGGCTTTTACTGTTAAAGGTATTCAGTCTTTTTTCTGTTGTACGCGGTTATAACATCCTAATGGTTGTTTTAGCACAGTATTTAGCTTCTATTTATATATTGGCACATCAACTTCCTGTGCGTGAAGTAATTTTTGATCTTAATCTTTTTATTATCGTTGTTTCGTCCGCATTGGTAATCGCAAGTGGTTACATCATCAACAATTTTTATGATGCGGAAAAAGATCTGATAAACAAGCCAAGAAAAAGCATGATCGATAGATTTGTTGGGCAACAATTTAAACTTACCACCTATTTCATTCTCAATTTTTTAGCTGTTATAGCGGCAAGCTATGTTTCTTTTAAAGCGGTATTTTTCTTTTCGGCTTATATCTTTGGCATTTGGATATATAGTCATAAGCTTAAACGATTGCCGTTCATAGGCAATTTTGTTTCGGCAACATTGGCTATAGCACCGTTCTTTGCAGTATTTGTGTATTATAAGAATTTCGAAAACGTAATTTTTGTACATGCCATGTTTTTGTTTCTACTTATTCTAGCGCGAGAGATGATAAAAGATCTTGAAAACCTAAAAGGAGATTTGGTACAGAATTACAAGACTATACCTATTTTGTATGGAGGGGCGGTTTCCAAAGTTCTTATTTCCACATTGATCCTATTTACGTTGATTCCTTCACTTTTATTGATTCTAAAGTTTGATGTGGGATATATGAATTATTATTTCATGGCCTGTGTTGTTCTTCTAATTTTATTCCTGGTTTTACTGGTAAGGTCCAAGTCAAAAAAAGATTATGTTTGGCTTCACAATATTCTTAAATTGATAATCATAGTTGGGGTTTTTAGCATTTTGCTCATAGATGTAGACCTTGTTCTAAATAGAATTTTGTAATGAAGAATATATTAAAAGTGGCCATGGCACAGATTTCACCGGTTTGGTTGGATAAAGTGGCAACGCTTAAAAAGATAGAGGCTACCATTCAGGAAGCTGCCAAAGAAAAAGCGGAGCTTGTTGTTTTTGGGGAAGCCCTTTTGCCCGGTTACCCATTCTGGTTGGCATTGACGGATGGCGCTGCTTGGGATACGAAGATTAATAAAGAATTACATGCGCATTACGCTCGTAACTCCGTTCAAATTGAATTGGGGGAATTAGATTCGGTTTGCTCATTGGCAAAGGAGAATAAGATTGCCATTTATTTGGGCATCATAGAAAGAGCACGGAATAGGGGGGGACACAGTTTGTATTGTTCATTAGTTTATATTGATGCAGAGGGTAAAATAAAATCCGTTCACCGTAAACTACAACCCACTTATGACGAGCGATTAACATGGTCTCCCGGCGATGGAAACGGACTTCAAGTGCATTCATTGAAACAATTTACAGTGGGCGGCCTCAACTGCTGGGAGAATTGGATGCCCTTAGCAAGAACAGCTCTTTACGGTTTAGGGGAAAATTTACACATTGCCGTTTGGCCAGGTAGTGATCATAATACGAGAGATATTACCCGTTTTATTGCACGTGAATCTCGGAGCTTCGTAATTTCGGTTTCTTCCTTGATGAAAACAGAAGATTTTCCTAAAACCACACCACATTTAGCTGAAATTTTGAAAAAAGCACCTGCTGTTATGGCGAATGGAGGTTCGTGTATCGCTGGTCCTGATGGAGAATGGTTGGTTGAACCAGTATTGGATAAAGAGGGTTTGCTATATCACAACCTTGATTTTAACAGGGTTTACGAGGAACGCCAGAATTTTGATCCTGTTGGGCACTACTCAAGACCTGATATTACGAAGCTTACCGTAAATAGGGAGCGTCAATCTACTGTAGAGTTCAAAGATTAAACCTACCTTTGCATAAATTTTAGACATGGGCAGATCAGATTCCAACAATGATAAGAGAGCTTCGGGCAGACAAGGTGGTACTTTTCGCAAGAAAAGTTATGCGCGTGGCAATTCACCTATAAAGAAGAATACGAACCAACAGCCAAGTAAACCTTCGGACCCTAACTTAATTCGTTTAAATAAGTACGTGGCCAATTCCGGTGTGTGTTCTCGTAGGGAGGCTGATATTTATATTTCCGCTGGTAGTGTTACCGTAAACGGAAAGCCTGTGGTTGAAATGGGCTACAAAGTAAAATTAACCGATGAGGTTAAGTTTGATGGTCGTCTTTTAAATCCTATAAAAAAGGAATATGTTTTATTAAATAAACCTAAAGACTTTACAACTGCGGCTCGCAATGAGCAAGGTAGACGTACTGCCATTGGTTTGATTTCAAAAGCAACAAAGACCGAATTAAAACCTGTAGGGAAACTAAGTAAAGATACCACGGGGCTTTTGTTGTTCACTAATGATGGTGATTTAACAAAACGGTTGAACAGTCCTAAAAACGGCCTTCGAAAAATATTCCATATTGAGCTAAGCAAGCCTTTGCGTAGTGCTGATTTGAGGAAAATTCAAGATGGTCTGCTTGTAGAAGAAAAGGTGGTCAAGGTACAAGACGTAAGTTTTGTAGATAAAGCACCCAAAAACCAAGTGGGTATGGAAATCTTCAGTACACGAACCAATATTGTACAGCGTATCTTTGAAACCTTAGGATACGAAATCATAAAACTAGACCGTGTGGTTTATGCAGGACTTACCAAAAAAGATTTACCTAGAGGACACTGGCGCTACCTAACCGAACAAGAGGTAGTTAATTTGGGTATGGTTAAATAAAAGCTCCCTCCGGAGCTTAGTAATCTATTTTTTATTTTCATTTTCTTTTAGTTGGATTGATATCCTTTACCAAAGCGATAACTAAGCATAATACCGTGAGTGTTACCAACTGGTGAATCTTTCAATGCCATATTGTAATGATATATTAAACGAAAGTTTTTAATAAGATAGAGGCCTGCTAATAAGTTTACGGATGAATTGCTTCGGTATCCTGCACCTAGTTCAAAGCGGTTTTTGAAACTTATAGAAATATTTGTGTCTACTTGCAAGGGGGCTCCTTTTTCAGTTTTAAGTAGAATGCTCGGTTTTAGCATAAAATCTTCAAAACGATTATTATAAAAACGATAACCGAAATAACCATATATGGGGCTTTCGAGTTTTAAGTCGTCATTTGATGCCAAACGGTCTCCTAATACATTTGGTGATGAAACTCCGGCATAAAAGCGTGCGTGATTAAATAGAAATCCAATGCCAATAGTTGGTATGGTTGCGTTAATATTTTGGCTAAAATTAGGGTCGTCTGCAATACCTAGTTCTAACAAATTATCTTGATATTTTTGAACCCCTGCTGTTATACCAAAAGACAAAGTGCCTGGTTGGTAAATTTGCCAATAGGGGCGATCGTCTTCAAAATCAAAGAATATTTTATATGAATAGGCCATGAAAGCACTGGTAGAAGTTGTAACTCCAATTTCATCCCTAATTAAACCTGCGCCAATTCCTATCTTGCCTTCTTGTCTTCCTACACTAATGGGAGAATGAAAACTAAGACTAAAATTTTTGGGACTGCCCTCAAAGGAACTGAAACCTGTATTTGTTATTGTAACTTCAGTATTTGGTAATAAACCTGCGTAGGCGGAATTGATTACAAACGGGTTGAAATTGTATTCCGGAAAAACAGCAGTTTGCTGACCGAAACTTGAATTATATGATAAGAGTGACAATAAAACACCTAGTGCTAACTTGCCAATTTTCTGATTTATTTTCATTGGTTTAGCGCTTGATTACTACGTATCCTTTGGTTTTCTTAAGAATGGTTTCTCCTTCAATTTCAATGTGAAAGAAGTAGGTGCCTGATGGTAATTGACCGGCTCCCATTTTGGTTTTAAGGTTGGCATCACCTCTAAAGACTTCTGAACCATTATTATAATTTTCTATTTTAAAAACGGCATCACCCCAGCGGTTATAGATGGTAACCATATTTTCAGGGTAATAATTTATATTTTCTATATGCCAATATTCATTAATACCGTCACCATCAGGAGAGAAGCCGTATTTAGTCTCATCTTCTGGTATAAGTGTTGTAAATGTTTGTTCCTCACATGTTACAGCATCTCCCTTACTATTGTATGCGGTAATGTTTACATAAATTTCCGTTCCAAACGGAAACTCTCCATTATGCATATAACTGGTTAATGGACCAACATCCTGATTGTTAACTATGTCTGTTCCTCCAGAAGTTGTTCCAATAGAAATACGATAACCGTCTGTTTTTTCTACTTCGTTCCAAGTAATAGTACTTTCTAAGGCAACCTCGCTTTCTCCGTTAAAAGGACTTGTAATTGAAGTACATTCTGGAATAATTACCTCGGTCTTAAAACTATCTGAAGTACATCCAAGAGCATCGCCAGAGGTGTTGTATGGTACTATGGTTACAAATATTAGTGTTTCAGAAGGAAGGTCATTTCCAAAAGTATAGCTGGTTAGCGATGCAACATCTTCATTATTTACAATATCAGTTCCGTTGGCTGAAGTACCTACAGAAATTCGGTATCCATCAGCATCAAGACTTTCATTCCAAGAAATATCCGATATAATTGAAACTTCGGTGGCATTGTTTAATGGAGACGATAAGTTGGTGCAAGGTGGTATGGGTCTTATGGTAAAACTTTCGGACGTACATCCAAGAGCATCACCAACCTCATTGTATGGGGTAATGGTTACCGTAACAACTTCACCTTGGTTAAAATCATTTTGAAAAACATGGGTAGTTCCAGTAACGATTAAATCAGTTTGGTTGTTAGCTGTTGTACTTCCAGCATTAATTGTCAACTTATAGCCATCTGCATCTACAATTTCATTCCATCTTAATTCACTGAGCTCCGCAACAATATCACTATTGGCAGGGGAGGTCAAATTGGTGCATAAGGGAACCGATTTAATTGTAAAACTCTCTGAAGAACATCCAAGGGCATCGCCCACTTCGTTGTAAGGAGTAACAGTTACGGTAACTGTTTCTCCCTGTTCAAAATTGGCAGGAAAATCGTAGCTATTACCTGTAGATAATACTAAATCAGTAACATTGTTAGCTGTACTGCTGCTAGCGGAAACAGTTAATTTGTATCCGTTGGCTTCGGCAATTGTAGCCCATTCAATATTTGTGTCTACAGCTACATCAATGCTGCCATCAATCGGTAAAGTTAAGTTAGTACATGTAGGTACGGGTTTAATTGTAAAGCTTTCCGACGAACACCCAATAGCATCACCCACTTCGTTGTAAGGTGTAATGGTTACGGTAACCGTTTCACCTTGTTCAAAATCATTGGCAAAAGAATGCGTTGTACCAGCGGTAACGTCAAAATCCGTTAAGTTATTTGCTGTACTACTGCTTGCGATAACCGTCAACTTGTAGCCTGTTGTTTCTGGAATAGAGTTCCAGGTAATATCCGCATCAATAGGAATGTCAACGGCAGTATTTATAGGCGAGCTTAGTGTTGTACATGATGGAACAGGTTTAATTGTAAAGCTTTCTGAAGTACATCCAATAGCATCACCTTGATCATTATAAGGAACAATCGTAACTGAGACAGTCTCACCTTGCTCGAAGCCATTAGTAAAATTATGAGTGGTTCCAGATGTAACATCAAAATCTGTTATGTTGTTAGCAGTACTACTGCTAGCTAAAACCGTGATTTTATAACCTTCTGCATCTGTACTTGCATTCCATTCAATAGCTGTATTCACAGGAATATCAGTAGCTCCGTTTGCAGGAGTAATAAGTGAGGTACATGGAGGGGGGCTAATTGTGAAACTTTCAGAAGTACATCCTAAAGCATCACCAACTTCATTGAAAGGAACTAAAGTTATTGTAACTACTTCACCATGTTTGAAGTCATTAGGGAAATTATATGTTGTTCCCGAGGTTATATTATAGTCAGTTAAATTATTAGCTGTACTGCTGTTAGCGGAAACAGTTAATTTGTACCCAGTGGCATCAGCAACTGTAGCCCATTCAACATTAGAATCTGCTGCTACATCAATAGCGCCATCAATAGGTAAAGTTAAGTTAGTACATGTAGGTACGGGTTTAATTGTAAAGCTTTCCGACGAACACCCAATAGCATCACCCACTTCGTTGTAAGGTGTAATGGTTACGGTAACCGTTTCACCTTGCTCAAAATCATTGGCAAAAGAATGCGTTGTGCCAGCGGTAACATCAAAATCCGTTAAGTTATTTGCTGTACTACTGCTTGCGATAGCCGTCAACTTGTATCCTGTTGCTTCTGGAATAGAGTTCCATATAATATCAGCATCAACGGCAATGTCAACAGCAGTATTTATTGGAGAGCTAAGTGTTGTACATGACGGAACAGGTTTAATTGTAAAGCTTTCTGAAGTACATCCAATAGCATCACCTTGATCATTATAAGGAACGATCGTAACTGAGACAGTCTCACCTTGCTCGAAGCCATTAGTAAAATTATGAGTGGTTCCTGATGTAACATCAAAATCGGTTATGTTGTTAGCAGTACTACTGCTAGCTAAAACGGTTAGTTTGTAGCCATCTGCGCCTGTGCTAGCATTCCATTCCAAATTAGTGTCAACCGCAATATTTACGCTGCTGTTTGCAGGAGTTGTTAGTGTTGTACAAGCGGGTACGGGAGGTGGAATTATAGTAAAGCTTTCCGAAGTACATGGTCCGGTTGCATAACCAACTGAATTATAAGGTACAATGGTTATAGTAACGGTTTCTCCTCTTTCAAAGTCATTTGAAAAAGTGTGAGTTGTTCCTGAAGTAACGTCAAAGTCTGTTAAGTTATTTGCTGTGCTACTACTTGCCGTAACGGTCAACTTATAACCATCTGTATTGGTACTAGCGTTCCACTCAATATTTGTATCAACTGCGATATTCGTAGCTCCGTTTGCAGGAGTCATTAAGGTAGTACATGATGGCGGTCCGTCAGTAGTGAAACTTACCTCGGTACAAGGACTTATGGCATTCCCATTATCATTATACGGAATGACTGTTACATAAATAAGAGTACTTTCAGGAAGGTCTGCTAGTAAATCATAAGTAGTTACATTATTTACATCTGCGGAAAAAACATCTGTGCCTCCAGTAGTAGTCCCCACGTTTAACGTATATCCGGTAGCCGAACTAACTTCAGCCCATGTTAGATTAGTGGCAGGTGATACTTCTGTTGCTAAATCTGCTGGTGCTGTTAGTACAGTACAACTTGGAGGACTTGTAGAGTCTCCTGTTGTAAACGTTTCTTCAATACAGCCTGTAGCATCACCTTCATCATTATAAGGAATTATAGTAACGTAGTGTAATCTACTTTCCTGTAAATCTCCTGGAATAACATAGTTTGTAACACCTACTACATCGGCATTATTTACTACTTCAATTCCGCCAGACGTTGTGCCTACAATTACTAAATAACCGGTAGCATTTGTTACTGGTGTCCAGCTTAGTTGGGTGTCAATAGGAACATCATTTGCGCCATTTAACGGTGCTGTTAAACTGGTACAACGTGGTGGTACAGGAATTAACTCTGTATGGAAAAATTCTTCAGTACATGCATCTGCATCTCCCTCATCATTGTATGGGGTAATGGTTACGAATATATCGCTATCTTCAGGTAGGCTTGTAGTAAATTCATAAGTGGTTATATTACCAACATCTTCAGCGTTAAGTATATCATTTGCTCCTGTTGACGTACCAACAGTTAATTTGTAACCGTCTGCGTTTGAAATAGGGTTCCAGCTTAAATCACTAGTTACCAGTACATCAGTTGCGGGAAGCGTAGGTTGTGTAAGATTGGTACATTCAGGTATAGTAGCAAGGTCGTTGGATATGGTGAAGCTTTCCTCGGTACAAGGGCCAACCGCATCTCCTTCATCATTAAAAGGAATTATAGTTACGAAGACAACATCTCCTGTATTAAAATCAGATGCAAATTCATATGATGTTTCATTGGTTATAGTTGCATTATTTACAACATCAGTACCGCCAGTTGTAGTGCCAACAGTTAAACGATACCCTTGCGCAAAAAGTGCAGGTTCCCATGTTATATTTGTATTTACCGGTACGTCTACATCTCCATTTAATGGTGATGCTAGTAGTGTACATTCCGGAATAGGGCAATCGCGAACATCTAAACTAAATGTCCATCCAAAATTGTCTATCATGGCTTGTCTTTCTTCTTGCGCATCACAATAAGGAAGACCTTCTGCGCCAAGTGTAATACCACTTGTTAATGTTTGTTCTGACCAAGAAATTAAGGTGTTATCATAGTTTTCTCTGATCAATGCGGTGTTATCCAACATGTCTCGCATATCGTTAACTCCACTCACATCCCATTCGGCTAAATTTTGATTTAAGGCTGTAGCATTATAGAAAGTAGAACGCATAGTTACATTACCTAAATTCCATAAATCCATTGGTTGGTTATATGATGAAGCTCCATAGAACATATAGTCCATATTGCTAACACCAGAAAGACGCCATTTATTTAAACTTTGATTAAAAGTTGTTGCATCACGAAACATTTCTTCCATGGTGGTAACATCTCTTACATTCCATGCTTCAATAATTCCATTGAAAGCAATGGCTCCATTGAACATATCTTCCATAGTAGTTACTGAGGCCACATTCCATGAATTCATAGTTTGGTCATAGGCAACGGCATCTTCGAACATAGATTCCATCGTTTGCACATAAGAAACATCCCAGGAATCAATGGACTGATTAAAAGCTGACGCACCTTTAAACATGTCTTCCATGTTAAGTACCTCTCCAGTATTCCAACTTTGTATGTTCTGATTGAATGCGGACGCGTCGTTAAACATCGCATCCATATTTGTTACGGAGGCCACATTCCAATTGTTTATAGCATTGTTGAAAGCGGTAGCACCCTTGAACATAGATGGCATTAGAGTTACCGATGAAACATCCCAAGAATTTAATGGTTGATTAAATAATAAAGCACTTTCAAACATAGAAGTCATGTCGGCCACTGCACTAACATTCCATTGATCTAAGGGTTGGTTAAAAGCTTCCGCTGATTCAAACATGGATTGCATGCTTACCACTGAGTTGACATTCCAGTTTTGGAAAGGTTGATTAAATACTTTAGCATCGTTAAACATAGAATGCATGCTGGTTACACGAGAAACATTCCAGTTGGCAATAGGTTGGTTGAACAAAAAAGAATTTTTGAACATAGAGGCCATATTTGTTACTGCGCTGACATTCCATCCGTTTAGAGGTTGGTTAAAATTTTCTGCGCTTTCAAACATACTTATCATGGTTGTAACAGAAGATACATCCCAAATATCAATAGCTTGATTAAATGCTGTTGAACGTGAGAACATGGAATTCATATTCGTGACTTTTGCAACATCCCAGTTATCAAGCGGACTATTAAAAGCAGTGGCTTGGCTGAACATATAACTCATATCGGTGACATTACTAACATTCCAATCATTTAAGTTTTGATCGAAAGAAGTAGTACCGTTAAACATATACTTCATGTCAGTAACGTTACTAACATTCCAGTTATTCAAGGGTTGATTAAAAAATTCGGTTCTTCTAAACATTAACCCCATGTTGGTGACCTTACTTACATCCCAATTATTTAGTGGTTGATTAAAATCCATGTACCGTACAAAACCATCAAACATTCTGTACATATTTGTTACGTTGCTAACATCCCAAGAATTTAAAGGTTGGTTGAAAAGTTCGGCTCTTTCAAACATTGCTGACATATTAGTCACATTACTAACATCCCAATTATCTATATTGCCGTTAAACAATGATGCTTCCGCGAAAGCTTCGGACATATCTGTTACTTGTGAGAGGTTTGGAACGTCTGTAGCATTGTAAATCATGTTTTCACAACCGCTACACGCCTTTTTCATAGATTGGTACACATGAGTACCCCACTGATCAATAGAAATTACTTCGTCATCATCGCCACTTGAGAAGTAGGGAGCAGGAAAATCGCCAATAATCGCTATAGTATAAATTCCAGGAGTGTTGTAAATGTGGGTAATATCATTTGTAACATTATTGTTGTATTCACTATCACCCCAATCAATTGAATAGTTATACGTAAATGAAGTATTTCTTTGTATTCTGAAATTGTATTGATCAAGACCGGAAGCTGATCCAAGTCTAGTATCAATTGTAATCTTGTAGGCATCGAGGCTATTTACCCATGATGGAACCGTTGTAAAAGTAAATTCTTCGCAACCAACTGCAGGTCCTTCTGCATTATAAGGGGTAATTGTGATGAAAACAATATCACCAGGAATAAACTCATTACTAAAAGTTAAAATTTGTACGTTACCAACATCATAATTATCTGCAGGTGAACCATTGATATTCACAAAACTTCTGACTCCACCCCGTTCTACTTCTAAGTCAATGTAATAACCAGTAGCGTTGGGTGCTGCTGCCCAATGTATGTTTGAATTAGCTGGCACGTTAGTGTCTCCTGATGTTGGGTTTGTTATCGTTGTGCAAAATACATTACTACAGTTTACAATATCACCAGTAATATTCCAGCCATGATTGTCGATAAGATCTTGGCGCACCAATCGACTATCGCAATATTTTACACCGGTAGCACCTAAGCTTACATTGTCTTTAAAAGTTTGTGTTGCCCAACCAATTAGCGTTGCATCATAATTCTCTTGTGAAAGCGCGGAATTAGATAGCATTGTACTCATATTGGTTACTGAAGAAATATCCCAAGTAGATAAATCTTGATCAAAAACTCCAGCACTAGCGAACATACCGCTCATGTTGGTAACAGAGGATGTATCCCAATTATCTAAAGGCTGGTTAAATAATGGAGCTTTACCAAAAATTCCCGATAAATTCGTAACTGAATTTGTGGACCAATTATTAAGAGGTTGATTAAAAGCAGTAGCGTTATAGAACATCTCATTCATGTTGGTAACACCAGATACATCCCAACCTTCAATACTTTGGTTAAAACTAGAATTTGCAAACATACTATCCATATTGAGGACAGCACTTACATCCCATTGGTCTAAGGGTTGGTTGAAAACAGTAATGTATGACGTTGTCCACCCTCCGAACATATTACTCATGTTTGTTACCTTGCTAACATCCCAACCATTTATGTTTTGGTTAAATGCTTCAGTGGTATAAAACATTTCTGACATAGTGGTAACCTTACTAACATTCCAACCATTTAATGGTTGATTAAATGCGTCTGTCCAACGAAAAGTTCTGCTCATGTCGGTAACATTAGAGACATCCCACATGTTTATGTCTTGGTTAAAGTTGTTATTACTTGCAAAAGTGCTTGCTAGTGTTGTAACCTTACTAACGTTCCAATTGTTTAAGGGGAGATTAAAGTCACAATTACCAAATGTTGAAGACATATCTGTAACGTTGTCCACTACCCAATTATTTATAGGGTAATTAAAGTCTGTTGTATAAAACATGCCTGCTATAGTAGTAACCTTACTAACATCCCAATTACCCAAAGGCTGATTAAAATCTCTGGCGTAGTAAAATAAATTGGACATATCCGTTACTTGAGACACATTCCAATTGTTGATATTCTGATTGAATTTTTCAGCATAATAAAACATGTTAGACATTGTAGTCACAGCGCCTGTATTCCAACTATCTAAGGGCTCATTGAATAGTTCTGCTTTGTAAAAAGAAAATGACATGTCTGTTACCGAGTTTGTTGTCCAATTAGCTAATGGCCTATTAAATATTTCGGCTTCATAGAAAATGCCTGATATATCGGTAATTGTGCTGGTGTCCCAATTATTTACTATACCATTAAATGAGGTACAGCCTCTGAACATTTGCTTTAGAGAGGTAATCTGAGAAAGGTTAGGTGAATCTATAGCATCAAAATTTAAGTTTTCACAACCATAGAAAGCATTTTCCATAGTTTGCCATTGTATAGTGCCCCAATTCAAAATTTCAATAATTTTTAGTCTATCTCCTGTATCATTAAAATAGATTGATGGAAAGTCACCACTTATAGAAATTGTATAAGGTCCTGGTGTTGCGTATGAATGTGTAATGTCACCGGTAACTCCAGTATCGGTATTGCTATCTCCCCAATCTACCGAATAATTATAGCTAGTGTAAGCTGGGTTGGTGGGTATGGTAACTTCATTAATGGCAGAAGAACCGGTACTAGTATTGTTTGTATTCCAAATAGAAGTAAACGATTGGGAGAAAACGCCCGTGCTAAGTAGTAATAATACTAGCAGAGATAGTAGGTTCTTGGTCATTTAAGGTTGGTTTTGGTATTAAGGCTACAAAGAGGTCTAAATACGTAGTTTGGTGACTGGTGCTTTTTAGCTACTTGGAGAATTACTCCTCGTTTAGAATAATATCAGCAAGAATAATTTCCATTTCGTTTTCGGTGAGCCCAGCAGTAATTTTTGAGCTATACATAAATCGAATGATGTCTTTTTCTACGGGAAGAAAATCATTGTCTGCGCTAATTTGTGAGCAGAGAAAGCTAAATTCATCTTCGCATTTGTCTGAATGACCAAAACCAAGCGCATGACCTAATTCATGCTTTAATAATACTTCTAAGGGATTCGAAATCCAAATACGTGTGGAAACCAGAACGGAATTTTCGGAAGGGGTCATTGCAAAACCGTCATAATTCCCATCTTTAATTTCTTCATACATGTCCGGCCAAATAGTTTCTACTTCTTCTTTCGTTCCAAAAAATAGATTGGCATTTGCTGCTTCTGAGTCTTCAACTAGTGAAATACTAAAGGAACTGTCTGTAAATAGGGTATTGTACTGTGTTATTACACTTTCAACGGTAGTTTTGTACTCCTGTGAAATTGTTCCATTGAGGTACATTTTCATGGGGCTTCCCCATTTTTGGTTAGCGCTCAACGGTGTGTTGCTAACACCTTTCCAGAAAATTAGGTGTTGGGCGTAGGTAATTATTTCTTTCTGTTCTTCGGATAAAATAGTGGTCTCATCAATATCGTTTATCGCAAGATTAAAACTCTGATCAACAATTATTTTTCCATCAAAAGCAGAAACGGTAAATGGATAGGAATCTGTGGTTTCAAAATCGAGTTTAAGATTTGTTCCCGTTTTAATTTCACCTGTAGATTCGTTAATGATAATATCCGCATCGGATTCTAGGGTATACGTTATCTCGTCATTATCATCATCAGTAGCGCTTATAAAACCAACGGAACTATCTGATGGCGAATGCTCATTTATTGAATAGACACCTGTTTTAAAAACGGGAGACGTATTTGTGCTTTCATCAGAGGAGTTCTCTGTTTTTTCTACTGTAGAAGGGGTTTCTTCTGCCGTTTCGTCAAATGATTCAGCTGTAACATTTTCAAGGTCCGTACTACAGGAAACTACCCATAAGGACAATAGGGGGATGAAAATTTTTTTCATAGGTTTGGTTGGTTGAAATCGATTTGGTCATATCAACTAGGTTGTTAAAAGTATAGGATAGGTATATGGTCGAGAAATTTTTGTTGTGAACACCATGATTTGTATGGCGAGTATGTTAAAATTGAGAGTTTAGAAACTTCTGTCAGACAGAATAGCTGCTATATTATTGATTTTTAGAAAATTAAATAGTTTTCAAACGAGTTTAGAAAGCAGCGTGTATTCTCCCGAGTTTATCGGAAAAATGAGAAAGATATAATGTGAAGTTAAATTTTTAAGCTTGAAGAATTCTATTAGTTGCTTTTTTCTTCGAACAACAACCAAGATTCAGGATCTAGAATTACATCGTCCGGTTGGTAGTCCAGTTTAATAGTTAAGCTCTTTCTAGCGTTTTCCATAACCATTTGGTAGATGACGGTTTTACCATCTTTTATTACACCAATTTCTATAGGGAACTTGAAAACATGTTGTTTTTGAAGTTGCTCAATATTAGATTTTATGATTATAATCTTTTACCTAAGACTAAACCAAAATGGGGAATAGTATCACCATTGGAATCAAATTGAATTGCCCCCAAAAGACCTAGATAAAAACTATCTCCAATCTGAAAATTATAGTTTAAGCGAAGCGACGCTCCTACTGCAAAAGTTCTAGCCGGAGAGAACCTCCTACTACTGCGAACGGGATAAGGAAGGTCTGTCCCTGCTGGGAACAGGATTGAATCCTCGTCCATAAGCGAGGTAGCCTGATATCGAAATAAGGGTAGAATGGAAAGACCGAATCGCTGGTTGGTTGTTTGTATAAAATTATATCTAATACCTGTTACAAGCTGAAAACCGGCAGTAACCGTATGCAATGTAGCATCGACCCTTTCGCCATCCGATAGTTCATAAAAAAGTGGAGTGTAGGGGGAATCGTTCAGGGTACCTTCGAAACCCAATTGCCAATAAAATTTATTTGAAAATTCCTTACCATAATTGGTACCGAAATGATACCCAGTAATATCGCCTGTTCCATGTATACTGAGCCCAAATGAAAACTCCAAATACGATTTTGGCTCATTCTGTCCGTGAAGAACGAACAATGGGGCTATGAAAAAAGTAAAAATTAAAATGTTCTTCATAATTAATTGCTGTTTAATTTCCTATTCACCTAATAAACTTCATATTTCCTAAATCGTAGCGTTTGTAACGATTATCCGAGAACTGAACTATTCTGGTGCCTAAGTTATCATCGTCTCTCTTAGCACTAATTTTAACTAGATTTTATCAAAGAAAAAATGTTGGCGATTGAAACATATTAAGAAACGCCAAATATGACTAAAACTTCTTATTAGAATTGTGGGAATAAAAAGGTTAACTTTTTATTAACGTGTAAGATTTGAGAAGGGGGGAAGTACTTTATTTACTCTTGAGAGTATGTTTTACGATTAATTTACAAGTATAATAAATAGTGTATAATTCTTCATTATGCCTAGCATGAGCATCCTTTTACGACAAAAAAGTAGATTAGTGAAATTTTGAGATCTAGTATTTATGTATAGAAAGTTATTTTTTTAAAAAAAACTATGGTAGACAAGAAATGATTTCATATTTGTAAGAGAAAAAAGGAAAGAAGTTATATGAAATTAGGCCCCAAAAAAATTACTAATTACTCTTCTCTTCAAACAACAACCAAGATTCCGGATCTAGAATTACATCGTCCGGTTGGTAGTCCAGTTTAATAGTTAAGCTCTTTCTAGCGTTTTCCATATCCATTTGGTAGATGACGGTTTTACCATCTTTTATTACACCAATTTCTATAGGGAACTTGAAAACATGTTGTTTTTGAAGTTGCTCAATATTAATTTGCAAATTTTTCTTGGCGTAACTCCAATCCCATTTAAGTTCAGGGTGTCCTTTGGTAAAAAGCCATTGCTGAAAGAACTCTTCAAGGTCCTCACCCGAGGTTTCCTCCATAATTTTTTGAAAGTCGGCTGACATTGCATTGGAATCCCGATAAGCTTTGTAATACGCTTGTATGCCTTTCCAAAATACTTTATCACCTAATTTATGACGAAGCATGTTTAATACCCAACCTCCTTTTTGGTAGGTGTTAATACTTAAGACCTTCATTGGGTCAGTAATGGAATGGTCTACAATGGGTGAGGGGTTTTGCAAATAGTAGTCGATTATCTGCTTACGGTCAAGTTCTAGTTCTTCTTTTCGTTTGTCATTGCCATAGATACTTTCTTGATAGAGTATGGCAAAGTACGTGGCAAAACCCTCGCTTAGCCAAACATGATTCCAGTCATTTTCACTGGCGGAATTACCAAACCATTGGTGTGCGATTTCGTGTGCAATTAAACCTTCAACTTCATTTTTTCCGGTTACGGAGTTTTCAAAATATGCAATGGTACCTGCGTTTTCCAATCCGCCCCATTGGGTTTTGGCCTGCATGTTGGCCAATTTGGCGTACGAATATGGGCCAATGTTATCAATAAAATATTTTAAAACTTTGGTAGCCACTCCGTAATCTGAAAAACCATCAAGTCTGTTTTCTGGGTATACCCATGCACTAACAGGAATATCATACACCTCGTCCAGCAAGGTACTTGCAAATTTCGTCACTCCAATAGTGACCACTTTCATAGCTACGGGAGCAGGTTCTTTGTAGGTGGTGAGTTTTAAATCATTTCCTAGATTGCTTTCTTCAATTTTTTCACCCGTGGCGACAACATCGTAATGGTCGGGAGCTGTAATTCTAAATTCAATAGTAGCTTTGTCTGATGGGTGGTCTACCGATGGAAGCCAATGCCGCGCCAAGTTGGGCCAGTTGTCGCCAAAGAAAGAGCGTTGGCCAAATTTAGTGGTATCAATGACAAGACCTCTTTCAGGAATACCTTCATAAACTACTTTGTAGATTCTTGTTTTTTCCTCGGATGAAGATGGCGTTATGTTTATTTTGTTTTGCTCGTAGCTATAGTTGGCTTCTGTGTCTCCTTCAAAAACATGGGTCACCTGCATACCATAGTTATCTCCTTTGGCGATGAGGTCTAACGCAAACGGATTCACTTCATTTTTAAAGGCGACTGTAATTTCGGCATCTCCTTTTATGCTGTTTGTTTCGTCATTTAGGGTAAGCCCAAAAACATAACCCTGCACATCCGCGGATGTATTTCTTTGGTAGGTATCTTGGGCGTTGGTCTTTTGCCCAATTAGTACTAATAAAATGAAAAAAATAAAATACTGGTTGTGAGCTCGTGTTTTCATAAACCGTTACCTTCTATGCTAGCTAATTTAAGAAATCTTGTCCATCTTCCCCTTAATCTCCTTCAAACACAAATTACCCAAACTACCTTCGTGCGTATGGTGAATGTCTCGTTTTGGGGTAAAAGTACCTTCTTGAATTTCTTGTCCCATTTTTTTATAGGCGTCTCTAAAAGGCATTCCGTTCTGTACCAGCTCGTTCAAAGTGTCTACACTAAACAGATAGTCATATTTTGGGTCTTCCAATATACCTTTGTTCACCTTCATTTCCTTTAGGCTGAATGTAAGAATCTCAATACAGGCTTTCATATCCTGAATAGCCGGAACAATGATTTCCTTTACCAATTGTAAATCTCGGTGGTAACCACTTGGGAGGTTGTTTATAACCAAAGTCAACTGATTGGGTATACTTTGTAGCTTGTTACATTTACCACGTACTAGTTCAAAAACATCTGGGTTTTTCTTGTGTGGCATAATGCTACTACCAGTTGTTAACTCATCTGGAAAGGATAGAAAGTTGAAATTCTGACTCATGTACAAACAGATGTCCATCGCCAGTTTTGAAAGGGTAGCGGCAATATTTGCCATACCGAATGCGGTTGCTTTCTCTACTTTTCCACGACCCATTTGAGCAGCGACTACGTTGTATTTCAAAGTCTCAAAACCCATTTCTTTAGCAGTGAAACTACGGTCAATTGGGAAAGAACTTCCGTAACCCGCAGCACTACCAAGCGGATTTTGGTCCGCTACTTTATAAGCAGCCTCAACAAAATATAAATCGTCTATAAGACTTTCAGCATAGGCAGATAACCACAGTCCAAAAGAAGATGGCATTGCAATTTGTAAGTGGGTGTACCCAGGAAGCAATACGTCTTTATGCTTTTCGGAAAGCTCCAATAGCAAATCAAACAGTTCCTTGGTTCCTGATTTTATTTCAGAAAGCTCGTTTTTCAAATAGAGGTGCATGGCTACCAAAACTTGGTCGTTTCGTGATCTAGCCGTGTGGATTTTTTTTCCTGTATCGCCTAGTTTTTCGGTAAGTACGTATTCTATTTTTGAGTGCATATCCTCAAAAGAATCCTCAATTACAAACTCGCCTTTTTCAATGGTTTCTGCAATGGCATCCAATTCTTTTACTAAAGCGTTCGTTTCATCGGCAGTCAATAATCCTATTTTACCTAGCATTTTGGCGTGTGCCTGTGAAGCAATAACGTCATATTTCGCCAAGTGTAAATCTAGTTCGCGGTCGTTTCCAACAGTAAAATGGTCTATTTTTTTATCGGTGCTAAAGCCTTTGTCCCAGAGTTTCATTTTTTAGTTATAAGTTTTAAGTTTATAGTTAAAAGTCACTATATTTTTTGATTAAAGTAAAGGTCATTTTCTGGACCTCATCGCATAAGGCAAAAGTATCCTCTAAGTCTGTTTCAGCCAGAAATCCAATTCTTTTTGATATCTCCAATTGTGTTTTTACTTCATTAATAGATCCGTTGGAAATTTCTAAAAATTGGCGAAATACTTTCTTTGATTTCCTTCCGGTTCCTTCTGCAATATTGCTAGGTATGGAAACGGCGCATCTTAATATTTGGCTTGTAAGTCCAAATTTTTCCTCGGCAGGAAAATTAGATGTCAATTTATAAACTTTTTCAACTAAGGTCATTGACTTTTGCCAAACAATAAGCTCTTTATAATTATACATCTTGGAACTATTAACTTTTTACTAAAAACTATTTTATAAATCCTTTTAATAAGTTAATATACAAATCAATACCGTCTTCAATTTCTTTGACGTAGATATATTCATCTGCCGAATGCGAACGAGTGCTGTCGCCAGGTCCTAACTTAAGAGATTGGCAAGTTAAGGCAGCCTGGTCAGAAAGTGTAGGAGAACCATAGGTTTTTCTTCCCAATGCAATTCCTGATTGTATAAGTGGATGGTCTTTGGAAATAGCCGAAGAATTTAATCGTAATGACCGTTCTTTTAATTCGCAAGGTGCTTCTTTCTTCAGTAACTCAGCTATTTCTGCATTGGTGTATTTATCGTTTACACGTACGTCAATAACCAAATCTACCTGAGCAGGTACAACATTATGTTGTGAACCGCCGCTAATTTGGGTGACAGTCAACTTAACCGGACCTAAAACTTCTGATACTTTTGGGAACTTATAATTTTTAAACCACTCCAATACTTCAATGGTATTGTAAATGGAGTTGTCATTGTTTGGATGTGCAGCGTGAGAAGGTGTACCTTTTATCACGGCATCAAAAACAATAAGTCCCTTTTCGGCAATAGCCAAATCCAATAGGGTAGGTTCACCAACAATAGCAACATCAATTTTAGGAAGTATTTCCAATAATCCTCGTAAACTATTTGGACCGGCAGTTTCTTCTTCCATAGAGGCTACCATTAAAATATTATGATTGAGGTTTTCCTCAGCATAATAGTGGGTAAAAGTTGCAATCAATGAAACCAATGGGCCGCCAGCATCATTACTACCTAAACCGTATAATTTTCCATCCTCAATATGCGGGTTGAAAGGGTCTCTAGTATAAGCTGAATTCGGTTTTACCGTATCGTGATGCGAGTTTAAAAGCAGGGTAGGTTTGCTTTCGTCAAAATGTTTGTTCACCGCATAAACGTTGTTGATGTGGCGTTTGAACGGAATATTAAAAGACGTAAACCAGTTTTCAATGGCGTCCGCAGTTTTGTCCTCCTCAGATGAAAACGATTGAATCGAAATTAGTTCTTTTAATAAATCTATCGCTTTTTGCGTTAATGCTGCTTGTTCCATTTTTATAGGGTAAGAGTCGTGAATAAAGTAGATTTAGGGTCTAACATGCTAATATCTCCAATATGCACCTGATGTACATTTTTTTGTAAAGCGTGAAAGCAACTTTCCATTTTAGGAAGCATACCGTCAGCAATGATTTTCTGTTCCAGCAAGGTTTGGTAGGATTTGGTATCAATATGTTTTACTACGGAATCATCGTCGTTCACATTCATAAGAACACCTTTTCTTTCAAAACAATAGTAAAGTGTAGTTTCATAGTTTCCGCTCATGCCAATAGCGAGTTCGGAAGCAATGGTATCTGCATTGGTGTTTAGTAATTGACCTTTGCCATCATGTGTCATGGCACAGAAAACAGGAGTAAGGCCAGCTTCTAAAAGCTTTGTAATAGTATCTCTGCTAACGCCATCAACATCTCCTGCGTAACCATAATCAATATCTTTTACGGGTCTTTTATGTGCTTGAATGGTATCACCATCCGCGCCGCTTAATCCAATAGCATTACAGTTATGCGACTGCAATTCTGCTACAATATTTTTATTTACAAGTCCGGCGTAAACCATGGTAATCAGCCCTAAGCTATCCTCATCGGTAATACGGCGCCCATCAATAAGTTTAGATTTGATACCTAATCTGGTTCCCAATTTGGTGGCTAGTTTTCCTCCGCCGTGGACCAATATTTTAAGGCCTTCCAATTCGGAAAATGCTTTTAGGAACTTAGAAAGTTCTTCTTTATTTTCGATGACGTTTCCGCCTATTTTTATAATGGATAATTTCATGCCTACTGTTCCAGGATTTTTTTCAATACAATCTGCGCCGCATAGGTTCGGTTATTTGCCTGTTCTATAACAAGCGATTGGTCACCATCTAAAACAGCATCTGCAACAACCATATTTCTGCGCACGGGAAGACAGTGCATGAATTTAGCGTTACCCACTTTTTCTGGGGTCATCGTCCAGTTTTTATCTTGGTTCAATACTTTTCCATAGTTGGAATAGCTACTCCAGTTTTTTACGTAAATAAAATCTGCATTTTCACAAGCCTTTTTCTGGTCGTATTCAATAGTGGTGCTTTTCGTAATTTCAGGATTAAGTTCGTATCCTTCAGGATGTGTAATAACAAAATCGGCATCTTGTAAATGCATCATCTCCACAAAAGAATTGGCAACTGCATGCGGTAATGCTTTTGGGTGTGGTCCCCAAGAAAGCACCACTTTAGGTCTCGCTTTTGTATTTTGTTCGGCCAGAGTAATGGCGTCGGCCAAGGCCTGTAATGGGTGACCTACCGAACTTTCCATATTTACGATGGGTACGCTTGCGTATTTTTTAAAACCGTTTAAAACTTTCTCCGCTTCATCTTCTTCTTTATTCTGTAATCCAGCGAAAGCTCTAATGGCAACAATATCGCAATACTGGGAAATAACCTGTGCAGCTTCCTTAATGTGCTCAGAAGTACCTTGGTCCATAACAGTACCATCGGCATATTCTAAAGCCCAACCTTCACTTCCAAAGTTCATAACAATAACGTCCAATCCAAGGTTCATAGCAGCTTTTTGAGTGCTTAACCGCGTACGAAGACTGTTATTGAAGAACAGCAAACCAATAGTTTTATCCGAACCTAGGTTTTTATGCTTTCTAGGGTCTTCTTTTAAGTCTCGGGCTTCTTCCACCCAATTGTCCAACGAATCTATGTCTTGTAAGGAAAGGTAATGTTTCATTTGTGTTCTGTTTCTCTGGCTATTCTTACTTATTTTCTGTGGATGTATTCTGTATCAATGGTCTTCTAAAAAGTGACCGTCTTTTGTTTTTATTTTGGTATGTTTTCCCGAACCGGCAAAAGCATCTGTAATGAAGCTGTCGTTCAAGCCGTTTACAATCCAGGTTTCAATACCGGCTTCTTGGGCAATGGTTGCAGCTTCAACTTTGGATTGCATACCACCAGTACCGTGCGATGATTTGCCCGAGCTAACTTCTTGTTGTAAACTAGAGACGCCTAGTACTTCGGGAATGGTCTCTGGTTGCCCGTTGTCTATTGAAATTTTGGTATATATGCCATTTGTGTTGGTGGCAATCATTAAAAGGTCTGCTTTAAGTAATGCCGCCGTCAATGCCGCCAACTTATCGTTATCACCAAATTGAATCTCATCTGCAGCCACCGTATCGTTCTCGTTAATAATCGGTATGAAATTATTTCCAACTAAAATATCGATGGTATTTTTAATATTGGCTTTGGATTTTGGATTCTCAAAATCTGAGTACGATAAAAGACACTGTGCAGAAAAAAGGCCAAGCTCTCTAAAGCTTTCTTGAAACATGCGCATTAAATGCGGTTGTCCAATAGCAGCTAAGGCTTGCTTCACGTTAATCTCTTCTCCGTTATGCTCTAGTTTTACGAATTGTTTTGCTGCCGCTATGGCTCCAGAACTTACGATGACAAACTCATAGTTGTCCTTGAGCACCGCAATTTGCCTACCTATATCCTCTATCTTTCCCCGGGAAATCTGATTCGTTTCCTTGGTTAAGGTGTTTGAGCCTATTTTTAATAAAATCCTTTTTTTCATTAGGTGTTCTTTTACTTCATTGGGGCGCCAAAGAGTATTTGAAATTTACCCTCTTGTTTGCCCGTTTCCTTTTACATACCACTTATTGGTTACCAAATGCTGAAGCCCGATAGGGCCTCTTTGGTGCAATTTATCTGTACTGATGGCAAGTTCACCACCTAAACCAAATTGACCTCCATCTGTAAAGCGAGTGGAAGCATTGTGGTAGACTGCTGCAGTATCTACATTGTTCATAAAGTACTCAGCCTTTTCATTGTTTGCAGTAATAATAGCTGCTGAATGGCCACCACCGTAGGTGTTTATTTTTGATATAGCATCTTCTAAACTTGAGCTTTGGCCAATTACTATTTTGTAATCTAAAAACTCCTCATACCAAACATTGTCATCTTCTATCTCTTTAGTTCCTTCCATTCCGGCTATGGCGTCATCGGCTTGAATTTCAACATTGCTCTTCTGTAATTCTTGAATTAAATGCTGAAGAAACTGTTGTTTACGAGGTAAATCCGAAGAAATTAAAACTTTATCTACCGCATTACAGGCAGATATTTTAGTTGTTTTACCATTAATGATGATATCTATGGCCATTTCCAAATCGGCTTCTTCACCTACATAAACAAAATTGTTTCCACGGCCACTTATAATTACTGGGCATGTAGCATGTTGTTTTACAAAAGCAATCAACCTTTCACCACCTCTAGGTACAATCAAATCTACTTTTTGGGTAGGTTTTTCAAGAAAAGCCTGCGTTTCCTTTCTGTCGAACTGTAGATAGGTAACCCAATCAATTTCGGCTTCGTTGGCTTCAAGGGCCTTGTGCCATAAATCGACTAAAAATAAATTACTGTTCAGCGATTCTTTTCCGCCTTTTAATAGTATTTTATTTCCCGATTTAAAAGCAATTCCAGCAGCCTCAATAGTAACATCGGGCCTAGATTCATAAATAATCAGAATTGTTCCGAAAGGAGCAGTTTTATTACTCACCTGCATACCATTGTCGTGCTCAAAACTAAAACGCTCAACACCTAATGGGTCTTCTTGTGCCGCAAGTTGTTGCAGGCTCAAAATCATACCATCTATTTTTCCTTGGTCAACTTTAAGACGATCACGCATAGCAATATCATCACCTAAATAATTGTCCATATCTATTTTGTTGGCCTCTAGAATAGCAGTCCGTTCTTTTTGCAACAGTTGCGCCATGTCTAAAAGTACAGCGTTACGTTTTTTTATGTCCAATAGTAAGCTCATTACAATTCTGCTTTTAAGGCGGTGAAAAATGTATCTAAATAGGCTTCGGTAATATTTAAAGCAGGAAGAACCCGCAATACATGCTTATCCTTTGCGCCTCCGGTAAATAGTTTTTGATTGTGAATCAATCGTTTTCTTAAATCGGCTATCTCAAAATCAAATTCAAGACCTAACATTAGTCCTCTACCTTTTACTTTTTTGATTTGTGGTATTTCTGCGGCTAACGCCCTGAAATATCCTTCTAAATGCGCTGCGTTTTCAATGAGTTTTTCATCTTCCAATACTTCTAGAACAGCTAAAGTAGCCACGGAAGCCAAATGATTTCCTCCAAAAGTAGTTCCTAATAATCCGTAGGAAGCTTTGATGTCTTCATGGATTAAAATGCCACCCACAGGGAAGCCATTGCCCATGCCTTTCGCAACCGAAATAATATCTGGTTGTATGTTGTGATGTTGAAAAGCAAAGAATTTACCGCTTCTACCAAAACCACATTGTACTTCATCTGCAATAAGTAAAGCTTCGTTGGCTTTAGCTAATGCTGCAATTTTTTGAAAAAACTCAGTAGTTGGCTCGTCCAAACCACCAACACCTTGTATGGTTTCTATGATAACCGCGCAAACATCCCCTTTTTCTATTTCAGACTCAAATGCCTGTAAGTCATTGAAAGGTAAAAAAGTCACCTTTTGCTGTAAATTAATAGGCGCGTTTATCTTTGGATTGTCCGTTGCGGCAACCGCAGCAGAAGTACGACCGTGAAAGCCGTTGGTAAATGCTATAATCCTAGATTTACCGGTATGGAAAGAAGCTAGTTTTAACGCATTCTCATTCGCTTCCGCTCCTGAATTACACAAAAATAAATTGTAATCATCGCAATCTGAAAGGTGACCTAATTTTATAGCCAATTTCTCTTGCAATGGGTTTTTTACTGAGTTACTGTAAAAACCTATTTTATTCAACTGATCGGTCAGACGTTTTACGTAATGTGGGTGCGAATGGCCAATAGAGATTACAGCGTGTCCTCCGTAGAAATCTAAAAAATCTATTCCTTTGTCATCGGTTACTACAATTCCCTTTGCCGAGACTGGGGTTACATCGTATAATGGGTAAACATCAAATAAATTCATAACTTTTGTTGTTGTGCTGATCATAGCTTTGACACATTTTATTAGCGAGGGATTTTACAACTGACCCTCTTTAATTCTACTGATTTTTTCGTAGGAAGCTACAATTCCCTGTATTAGGGAAGAACTAAGTCCTTGATGTTCCATTTCGTTCAGACCTTGGATAGTACAGCCTTTTGGGGTTGTTACCTTATCAATCTCTGCTTCTGGATGGCTACCGGATTCAATTAACAAGCTAGCGGCACCACTACAGGTGTGCATGGCTAATTCCTGTGCTTCTTTAGCATCAAAACCTAACTGAATGGCACCTTGGGTGGTAGCGCGTATTAAACGCATCCAAAAAGCGATGCCACTGGCACAGATTACTGTTGCGGCTTGCATTTGTGTTTCAGGAATTTCCATTGAGTGTCCCATGCGATTAAAAATAGCTTTCGCTAAGTCAATTTTCTTTTTACCCTTTAAATTGCTACAAATACAAGTCATGGATTTACCCACAGAAATAGCTGTGTTAGGCATACTTCTGATAATGTTATGGTCAGAACCAATGATAGCTTCCATTTTAGCAATGCTGAAACCCGTAATGGTAGAAATAACTACATGATTTTCGGTTAACAAACCTTTAGTGCTTTCCAAGATATTCTCAAGCTGGCTAGGTTGAACCGCGAGAATGATAATGTCAGAATTCTTTACAGCCTCAGTATTATCGGAGGTTATGGTTACGTTGCCGTAATTGGCATATTCTTCTATTTCAGCAGTGTTTCTCTTGGTAAGGTACATGGTTGTAGCACCGTTAGAATTTAGAATTCCTTTTGCAATGGAAAGTCCTAGATTACCCGCTCCTATAATGGCTATTTTCATTTTCAAAATTTTGGTTGTTTCCGTTTTAAGTCTAATGGAATCTTATTGCGGAAATAGTTTTCTTGTTAATTGCTAAAAAACGCCGGCTTTAAGGTTAAGGCCTGTACCTTCTTTAAAGCCGAAAATAAGGTTCATATTCTGAACCGCCTGTCCTGATGCACCTTTGAGCAAATTATCTATGGCCGAGGTGATAAGCAACCTGTTTTCATGCTTATGCAAATGAATATGGCACTGATTGGTATTTACAATTTGTTTTAGGTGGATAGGCTCCTCAGCTACTTGTGTGAATAGCGCATCCGCATAAAACTCCTTATATAAAGCAATAGCTTCTTCTAAAGTGCCGTCATACTCGGTGTAAGCTGTAGCTAGAATACCGCGGGTAAAGTTTCCGCGGGTTGGAAGAAAGAACAACTCACCTGAGTCTGATTGCAACGATTTTAAACTTTCGTTTATTTCGCCTAAATGTTGATGAGTGAACGGTTTGTACCAGCTCACATTGTTATTTCTCCAACTAAAATGAGATGTAGCAGAAGGACTAACTCCTGCACCAGTACTACCGGTAACCGCATTGATATGAACGGTATGTCCTAATTTGTTTACTTTGGCTAAAGGTAAAAGTGCTAATTGAATAGCTGTTGCAAAACAACCCGGGTTTGCGATATAATTCGCCTTTTTAATTGCTTCTTTTTTAAGTTCCGGAAGTCCGTAAACAAACTCCTTTCCTTCAAAAACAGCATCGGCCTGTAATCTGAAATCGTTGCTGAGGTCTATTATTTTGGTGTTTTCAGAGAACTTGTTTTCCTGTAGGAATTTAGAGGAATTACCATGACCCAGACATAAGAATACTACGTCTACATCAGGATTGATTTTTCCTGTAAATTCCATTTCAGTGGTTCCCAATAAATCAGCATGCGCCGTTGTAACTTTCTTGCCAGCTCTGGTTGTACTGAAAACAAAATCTATTTCAGCTTCAGGGTGATGCAAAAGAATTCTAATGAGTTCTCCGCCCGTATAACCAGAACCGCCAATAATTCCTGTTTTAATCATTGTTCTGATTTACGTGGTTATATATTTTTCCAGAATTGGAAAGTATTTTTATAAAACCTTTTGCATCATCAGCAGACCATCCTTTGTTCACTTCACCGTAGCTACCAAAAGCATCGGTCATTAAATCATGTTTAGACGAAATTCCGTTTAATCTAAACTGAAAAGGGTAAAGACTTAGGAAAACATCACCAGAAACATTCTTTTGCGTGTCTGTTAAGAAGGCTTCAATATTTCTCATTACAGCATCTAGGTAGTTGCCTTCATGTAATAACATTCCATAGAAGTTACCTTGTTGTTCTTTTTGGAATTGTTGCCATTTGGTTAAGGTATGCTTTTCTAGTAAGTGGTGTGCTTTTATGATAATTAATGCAGCGGCAGCTTCAAAACCAACTCTACCTTTTGTACCAATAATGGTATCACCAACATGAATATCTCTACCAATAGCATATTTAGAAGCCATAGCTTCTAACTTTTCTATATTGGCAACAGGAGTATCTTTAATACCATCAATAGCAACCAATTCACCTTTTTCAAAGGTTAGCTTTACATCCGTAGGCTCTTTTTCTTGTAATTGACTTGGGTATGCACTGTCTGGCAATGCATTTTGAGAAGTCAGTGTTTCTTCACCACCAACAGAGGTTCCCCAAAGACCTCTATTTATAGAATATTTGGCTTTTGCCCAAGGATAATCCACACCATTTTGCTTTAGATATTCAATTTCCGCTTCTCTGGCTAGTTTATTATCTCTAATTGGGGTTATAATTTCAATTTCAGGAGCAATGATTTGAAAAATCATATCGAATCTCACTTGATCGTTACCAGCTCCTGTACTACCATGAGCGATATAATCAGCACCAATTTTTTTGGCATAAGTTACTATCTCTATAGCTTGCACAATTCGTTCTGCACTAACAGATAGGGGATATGTATTGTTTTTTAAAACATTTCCAAAGATGAGATATTTTACAACTTTATCGTAAAAAATCTGAACGGCATCAATAGAAGTGTAGGAACTGGCACCCAATTCTATTGCTTTCTCTTTTATAGTAGCAATTTCTTCTTTAGAGAAACCGCCAGTATTTACACTTACTGCATGTACATCAAAACCTTGTTCTTGTGATAGGTATTTAGCGCAGTAGGAAGTGTCTAATCCGCCGCTGTATGCTAAAACTAATTTTTTCATTTTAAAAATTGTATTGTCTCGGCCATTATTAAATAATTCAATGACCTATTAGGTTATTCGTTTGTTTTCTTTTTAAGAAAAAGAGACTCTTTAATACTTTTGAGTCTTTTGAAAGCTTTACTGTTGATATGTTCTTTTTCAACTTTTTCAACTTTTTTCTCCTTTGCATCTGAGTCGTAAAGCATACCTGTACAAAGGCACATTTTGCGTTCGGTACGCGTAAGAATATCAAAGTTTTTGCATGTCTGACAGCCTTTCCAAAATTCTGGATCATCAGTTAGTTCAGAAAATGTAACCGGTTTGTAACCAAGTTCATAATTCATTTTCATTACGGCCAAGCCAGTAGTGATACCAAATATTTTAGCATCCGGGAACTTCTCTCTCGAAAGCTCGAAGATTCTTTTTTTAATTTTTTTGGCCAATCCTTGATTTCTATAATCAGGGTGGACTATGAGGCCGGAATTCGCTACGAATTTCTCGTGTCCCCAGACTTCTATATAACAGAAACCGGCAAATTTGTCGCCATCTAAAGCAATAACAGCATTGCCATTTTCCAAACGTTTTAGAATATATTCTGGTGTACGTTTAGCTATGCCGGTACCTCTTACCTTAGCAGATTCCGTAATGGTATCACTAATGATTTGAGCGTATTTGAGATGAGACTTGTTAGCAATAATTATATTCATTGCCAAAAGGGTTTAAATTGTAAAAAAAAATGAATTGTTGGTCGTTTAGCGGAAATGGACTCACCTATTCCCATGAAATATACACACCCTTACGGGCGACGGCGAGAAGCCGGGCGAACAGGAGCAAGATTGCTCAAAGTGTTAAATATGTGTCTTTGTCCTTTCATGGAAAGCCAAATGTACAAGATTATGACGAAAGTATAAAGGTGCTCCGTTAATTTTTGCGAAAAATAACAAATTGCTCTTTAGAGTTAAAAATTTCGTAAATCAAAAACACATATACAGAAATATATTCAACGGTGATTAAGGTTAGATTTTCTTTAAAGTCGGCCTGCGAATACGCATAGTAGCTGAGAACCACAGTGGCTGACCAAAGTACCGCATATTTGTATCTGGTAAATACACCTAATACCACCAAAAAGATGATATACCACGGGTGTACCGTGGCTGACATAAAATAATACAAAGTAAGTACGGCCATCATCGAGGTAATTAATGTTGGTATTTTTTGATTGTCTCTTAGAAAAGTGAACAGCAGGACAAATAGAATTGTGACTATAGGTGTTATTTTTCCGTAGGTTTTTATAAGTTCCCAGGGCTTTCCGTCATACTGGATAGCAATATATTTTACAACATTGTATATTCCAGCATTAAATTCAAAGTTTGAAAACCAGAGTCCAACGGTTTTCGAGTAGTTCGCAATGAAGTCAGGTGAATAGAAAGGAACAAATAAGAGCAGGCATGTGATGCCAATAATACTGTAAAAACTTATACTTTTTTTAAATCCTAAATGCTTTAGAAAAAGGGGTAGAAATAGCAAAGGTACCAGTTTGACACAAATAGACAGAGCATAAGGAATAGCTGCAAGAGCCCATTTTTTTGTGGATAGTAGATGAAGAGCCCACACAAAAAAGAAAAGCATAACACCTTCAAAATGCAAGTTTCCAGTTAGTTCTATAATAATCAAAGGATTTAAGAAATACCAAAAGATGAGGTGGGGTGAGTGGTTTAGGTTCTTCAATAGTTTTCTTCCAAAGTAAAAGATACCTACATCAGCTAAAATAATCATGGTTTTGATAGCGAGTACAGAACCTATTAAGCTTTTACCTCCTATTAGCGCAGCTATTGCGAAGAGCAATTGATTTAATGGCGGGTAGTTGCTAAAATGCTTTGCACTTAGGCTACCCATACTATCATAAAGAAGTTGAGCATTGGGTATGACCAAATCACTCTGGGCGATTAAGTCATTCGGGACTTCTAGATAAGGATTGATAAAGTTGGCAACTAGATGACCGTCCCAAACAAAACGAAAATAATCCTGGGAAAGATTAGGTTCCGTAGTTAAGAATATCAATCTAAAGATGATGCCTGCAACCAATAAAAATTTAAAGTTCCATTTTTCAAACTGTATGAGTTTGAAACACAGAAAAAAAGAAGCGGCAAAAAGTGTTAAGAGCTTAATAAAATCCGTGCGCTCTAAATGGAAGGCAAAGGTGTAATAAAAAATAGCCGCCAATAGCGCCATGAGAATAGAGACTTGGTGAAGCTTCCAGTATGTAGTGAAACGATTGGGCATTTAACGGTTTGTTCTAGTCACCCGAAAAAATAAGAAATTTAAATGGACTTGCCGGTCTTTTAACAGTTTGTGTAGGTGCATTACGCACGTGCTGTAAGCGACTTTGTAAAAACAAATCCAAAGCCCAGAAACAACATAAAGTGAAAAGGGAAAAGCCCAAAATCGTTCAGCGGAATGGCACTGTACATTCCAAATAAGAAATAGACCATAAGAACTGCCTCCAGAATCATATTTGGAGATAATTTTTTAGTAAGGTACTTGTTACCTTTCCAAGAATCCGTAATGTTGTTCAGGTTGAATTTAGGTGTACGTACAAATTCGCTTCTTTTGCCCATATGACCTTCAAGAACAGCAATTGAATTATGCAATGAAAAGCCTAATGCAACAGAAAAGAAAGTAAAGAATATTTTAATGTAATCTACAAAATTGTCAAAACCACTACCCTGAATGCTTTTATAGGTAAACCAATAGCAAACGAAGAGGATAATAGTACTTAAAACAAAAAAACTTAATAGAGTAAAAACAATATCTAACTGTGGATATATAGCTTTAATGTACATGGCTGGTATACTAAGTAATGAAACCAAGAATACGCATAAGAACATAGAGCTGTTCAATAAATGCATTACTCCATGAAATTTAGTCTTAAAAGAGATGTTCTTAGCGGTAACCACATTAAAAACCGTCTTTCTGAAATTTTCGGCGCCACCTTTATTCCAACGGAACTGTTGTGAGCGGGCGGCACTAATAACAACAGGGAGTTCAGCAGGCGTCTCAACGTCTTCTAGATACTTGAATTTCCAGTTCTTAAGCTGTGCACGGTAACTTAGATCTAAATCTTCTGTAAGGGTATCTCCTTCCCAATTTCCAGCGTCTATGATACAATCTTTACGCCATATTCCCGCAGTACCATTAAAATTGATAAAGTGGCCTTTGGCATTCCTGCCTACTTGCTCAAGCGTAAAATGCGCATCTAAAGCAAAAGCTTGAATACGGGTTAACGTGGAATACTCTCTGTTAATATGCCCCCAACGTGTCTGTACAACCCCAATTTCAGGGTCCTTAAAGTAAATAACGGTCTTTTTTAACCAATCGCCAGATGGCATAAAATCGGCATCAAAAATAGCTATAAATTCACCTTTGGCTATTTCCAGGCCTTCTTTTAAAGCACCTGCTTTAAAACCTTGGCGGTTTTCACGACGTATGTGTTGGATGTCTAAACCTGTTTCTTGTAAGGCCTTTACGCGAGCAGCGGTATCAGTTACCGTATCATCCGTAGAATCATCAAGCACCTGAATTTCAAGTTTGCTTTTAGGGTATTCTATTTTTGCAATATTTTCCAATAGGCGTTCCATAACATATTCTTCGTTATAGACAGGCAATTGTATGGTTACAAAAGGAATTTCTTTTGGATCTAGAAGATTGAATTTTGGAGCGATTTGATTGCGCCTTTTATACCCCAGGTAATTTACCAAGAGATTTAGTTGCGCCAAACTATAAAAAAATATCAATAGCAGTGCTACACTATAGATTGCGATAATAATGTAAGCAATAATTAAACCCATATTATTTTATGCTGTATTTAAAAATCCAACCTAATATTTTTATGCCCGCAAATATACTACCTTTTACGGTACCCGATACTTTTGATACACCAATTCTTTTTTTGTAACGTACTGGTACTTCGGCGTATGTCAATTTATTCTTTAAGGCCTTCAATTGCATCTCCACTGTCCACCCGTAAGTTTTATCCTCCATATTGAGTGTTAACAACTTAGGGTATGCTATAGCCCTAAACGGACCAAGGTCCGTAAATGTTGCACCAAACAACAATTTCATGAGAAAAGTAGCCAGCCAATTACCAAAAATCTGCTGAGGTGTCATACTTCCCTCTTCCCTAAGTCGTTTTACACGAGCACCAATTACAAAATCAGCTTGTTTATTTAATATCGGAGCCACAATCTTATTAAGTTCTTCGGGATAATCAGAATAGTCTCCATCAACAAATACGATAATATCAGGTGCTTTGGACTGTTTGGCAATATGGTTCATTCCTTTTAAACAGGCATAGCCATAACCCATTCGGTTCTCAGTCAATACGGTAGCTCCCGCATCAATGGCATTTTCGGCTGTTTTATCAGTGGAATTATTATTCACAACGATAACTTCAGAAACCGATTTTGGTATTTCGCGGATTACCGAAGCTATAGAATCTGCCTCATTGTATGCAGGAATTATGACTTTAATGTCTGGTTGTGGCATTGGTGAAGCTTGTTAATTACTGTAGTATTAGAAAAAATAAGTACTTATAATAATAGGAGAGAAAATAGGGGTCAAGAAATATTGCATTATTTAAGGTCTGATAAATTGTTTTCGCGCCTAAAACTACTAAAACTAAACCATTCCTTAATTTTTTTACCGTTTTGATATTTCTCTGCAGAGGTCAGTTTTTCGTTGATATACTGTAGACAGTACCCATTTTTTTTACCATTACTCAGTTGGCATTTATGGTTTACTTTCCCCATGGAGTCATAAAATAGCCACCAATTAGACTTCTTGCCATCTTTGTAATGACCTTCTTGTAGAGGTTTGCCATAGCTATCGTAAAAATACCAATAAGATACACGTTGGTTATTTTGGTAATGCCCTTTTTCGGATAGTTTGCCGTTAGTATGGTAGAATTTCCAAAAATCGGCTTTAACACCATTTTTTAACCATCCTTCTTGTTTGATAGCTCCTGACTCGTAATACTCTTTATGGTACACCAAATCATATTCGGATTGTAATCCATAAAAAACAAAACAAACCATTAAAAATAATTTTGGGAACATTTTACAAAGTGTCTACTTAAGTTGTCGTAATAAGAAGTAAGAACTAACAAAAAATCCTTTATATCAAAATATTTTGATATAAAGGATTTTTTTGATTGTCAATGAATTGAAAATTATTTTTTGTTTACTAACTCCATAAGATCAACATCATTTCCTAATAGCACTTCAGTTGGATTGATACGACCTTGTTCTGGGCCATTTTCCAATTTTAGAACACCACGTGGGCAGACTGCGGAACATACACCGCAACCAACGCAACTAGATCGTACAATATTTTCGCCTTTTTGGGCGTAAGCACGAACATCAATACCTTGCTCACAATAGGTAGAACAGTTACCACAAGAAATACATTGGCCACCATTGGTGGTAATTCTAAATCGAGATTTAAAACGTTGCACAAAACCAAGGTATGCAGCTAACGGACATCCAAATCTACACCATACACGATTACCAAAAATTGGATAGAAACCGGTTCCGATAACACCAGCGAATATTGCACCGATTAAAAGGCTATAAGTGTTTTGAACGCTTTGTGTTTTAATACCCAGTACGGTTCCGGATTCTGTAAAGAAGCTATAGAGCGTCATACCTGTCATTACTACGGCAAAGAGTAAAACACCATGTATTAACCAACGCTCCACCTTCCAAGAAAATAAAGACTTACTTGAATGTTGGCGGTACGGGTCTCCTAAAGTTTCGGCTAATCCACCGCAACCGCAAACCCAAGAACAGTACCATCTTTTTCCGAAAAAATAAACCATTACCGGTACAATAACTAACGTAAGAACAACGCCCCATACCAGAATAAACAGGCCAATACCACCGCTATCCAACAATGACTTTAAGTTCCATTGAAAAAAGAAATCATAATCTAGAGGAAATGCATTTTTAAAATCATAGTAGGGCATCTGTAGACGCACCATTATCTCCGGAATTAGAAAAGCAAAGACAATCTGGAAAAACAATACCGATGTTGTGCGTACCATTTGGTACACGTTATGGCGGTATTTTATGTACATGCGCACGGCCATTACGGTCATTACTACACAGTACATAAAACCATATACGAACCAATGTCCAGCGGGATTACCGCTAAGGCTCTGGCTAATGGGGTCTACAAGAAACGTCCAGTTTACCGCAAATTCAGGTCTGAAGTATAAAACTAGATAGAAGGAAACTAGAAATACAAATACCATCCATGCTATCCAGCCTTTGTTCGTTGCGCTTTCATGATAAATACCATCGTTTTTTATTCCTTTTTTGCCTAGTAAGACTACATTGGGAAGAATAAACATTAACGCTCCAATAATGCCAAGGCCAAAGGTTAAAAACCACATTAGTCCTTTATTTTGGGCAATAAAACCAGCTCCGGACTTCTTACCCACCAAGGCAGCCATATCATGGCCACTGGTGTAGATAACCTTTTTGTATTCTTTGTTTTTTCGGTGTTGGCTATTGGCTGCATCGAGCGCGGAACTTATAGCAGGCGAGAGGCTCAACATACCATTAAAATCTTTGCTGACAACGTTTTGGTTTATCGCCTGGATAAAAACATCGCTTTTAATGTTTTTTTCTTTTACAATTTCGTCAAAGGTATTTTGGTCTAGCTTGTACGTGCCTAATACAGGCACGGCTGCAAAAACGGCTAGCCCGATTAAAAAAATGACTAGGCCTATGTTTTGTATTGCTTTCATTATTTATTTCTGATTAAGCTTTACTCGATAATCGAGATTAAATGCTCCGAGGTTCGCCTCGAAATTTTAAGATTATTTCTTTACGAATGCCTCATGGGCTGGCTCTTTGGTGATTTGTTAAAAATTCGTTTCCAACTTTTCTTTTTAGGAGACAAGTTGGTTTTCATTACCGAATTATATTTGGATAGGATTTCCTCTTCGTAATGCGAATAGAATTCAGGATCAAAATTCGCATCTTTTACATATTCCATGACATAATCTATATTGCGTTCTTCTGTGAGCCAACGATCAAACATTTCATGGCGCATACGAATGCCAAAGGTATTGATGCCTAAGAATTTTTTAGAATCCTTGTCATAGGCAACTGTAATGCAAATTTTTTCCGAAGCGTGACGCCAGTGAAAATGGTTTTCGTGTTCTTTTTTTGACCTTTCACTAAAAACCCAACCGTAGGTCTGGTATTCAATATCAAGGAATTTAGCGGAGTTAAACCAATGCCCCGGACTATATTCCCTTGGATTGCCACAGATAGTTTGAGCTAATGTTTCACCCATCATACGACCAGTGTACCAAACCGCTTCTATAGGTCTTCTGTTGCCAATTCCCTCATGCTGTTCGGCACAATCTCCAATGGCATATATATCTTTTATATTGGTTTCGAGAAGGCGATTTACCTTAACCCCTCGCCCTAATTCAATACCGGACTCTTTTAGAAAATCGATATTAGGTGTAACACCTGCGGTAAGACCTACTACATTACATTCAATAGTTTCACCTTTATCCGTTGTAATAGCTTTGGCTCTGCCATTTTCATCGGATAGGATTTCAACCAGATTGGTCTCTAGTTTTAAATCTATGTGATGTTCTAGAATGTGCTCATTAATCATTTCAGATTCTCCAGATGGCAGAACACCGTTCCAAAAACTATTTTCGCGAACTAGGAACGTTACCGGAATTTTTCTAGATCGAAGCATTTCTGCAAGTTCAATACCTATAAGTCCGCCGCCAACAATAACTGCACGATTGCAAACCTCTTTATTAGGAGCATTTTCTTCAATTTGGTCTAGGTCTTGTTTTGAATACAAACCCTGAACCCCTTTTAAATCTTGACCAGGCCAACCAAACTTGTTGGGCTTGGATCCTGTTGCAATTATTAGCTTGTCATAAGTTAATTCTTTGCCTTCTGCCAATATCAGTGTTTTGTCTTCGTGATTAACAGAAGTAACAAATCCTTTAAGAAGTTCTATTCGGTTTTTTTTCCAAAACCAATTCTCATAGGGCTGTGTGTGTTCAAATTTCATGTGGCCCATGTAGACATACATTAAGGCGGTACGAGAAAAGAAATAATTCGTTTCTGCGGATACTATTGTAATTTTTTTATCGGAAAGTTTTCGGATGTGCCTTGCCACCGTTACACCTGAAATTCCGTTGCCAATAATGACTATGTGCTCCATAATTTAATTTGGTTAATGCGAATTCTGTCGTTCTTAAAGGTAATACCTTAATGGCCTATTCTAATTTAGAACCATTTTAAATTTTTATGATTTATGTAAGGTTTTAGGGCTATTATCGAACTTGTAAGGTCTTGATTTTAAAAATCTTAAACAAACTTCAAAAAAATCTCTTTTTTTGTATGGATGTTAAAATTGTCTCGACAGAAGCCACAAGAATAACAACAAAAACTATCAAATTATGAAATATTCAATCTTGGTCTTGATATTTTCTTTGACCACTATTTCCGCTACTTTCGGACAAAGTACTGCTGACTTTTTTACTAAGGCAGATGCCTTCTTTAAAACCAATGTAACGGATGGCCGTGTTAATTATTCGGCAATAAAAACGAATTCCACAGATTTGGATGAATTGCTTGAACTTGCAAAGCACATAAAGGTAGACGAAAGCAATGCTAATGAGTACCAAGCTTTCTACATTAACGGTTATAATTTGTTGGTGATAAAAGGAATTGTGGACAATTATCCTTTGAAATCGCCTTTAGATGTTAGTGGATTTTTTGATGGTAAAAAATATGAAATAGGAGGAAACAAGACTACACTTAATGATATTGAGAACAAATTGCTGCGAGCAAAATTCCCGTCTGAAGCACGTTTTCACTTTGTATTGGTTTGTGGTGGTTTAGGTTGTCCTCCCATAATAAGCAAAGCATACATGCCTCCTACCTTAGATGCGCAGTTAGAAAAGCAGACCACAATTGCTATAAATAATCCGCAGTTCATTCAATTCAATAAAAATAAAGTAAAAATCTCTCAAATTTTTGAATGGTATAAAGGTGATTTTACACAAAACGGACAAAGTTTGGTAGACTTTATCAATAAGTATAAATCAGAACATCTACCAGAAAAAACCAAGGTTTCTTACTACCCATATGATTGGACGTTGAACGAAACCAAATAAGAAATAGCCTCAATAGATAACCTCACTTTAAAATTTAATAGTATGAAATCAATACAGAGAAATATATTTCTTTCAGGCCTCCTTTTGGCTACGACCATGGTATTTGCCCAAGATAATACTAATGATGAAGACAATTCAACACAAAGTAATATCCAGCAATACACGCCTTCCAAACTTATTGGAAAAGGACAGGTAGATATAAAATGGTTCAATAATCTGTATACACAAACCGAAAGTACTTTTAGTGATGGAAAAGAGCCAAGACAGACATTTTTCACCTCTACCTTGGAAGCATATACAGGTGTGGGTGAGAATAAAAGATGGAATGTTGGAGCTATTTTTGAATTTCGTTCCAATGTAATAGGAGATAGAGATGCCTTAGATGTATTTAAGTTTGACGGAGAAGGAAATACGGCACGTTCTGGTCTTACATCTATAGCGCCATCCGTAAAGTTTGTACCGTTTAGGTCTATTAGTAATTTCTCTATTCAGAGTTCGTTCTTTATTCCTTTGGTAGATAACGAAAGCGAGAATGGTGTGTTCTTAGATCAAAAGGGATACATCTGGCAAAACCGCTTTTTCTACGATTATACATTCCCTGGTAATAAATGGCAATTGTTTAGTGAGTTGAACTCAGAATTAAGTTTCGGAGATAAAGAAGATAGCTTTGCCAACAATAGTCTAAATCTTACGCCGGGTATATTTTTAAGTTATTTTCCGAGCTCTAAATTTACCGTTTTGGGTCTAGTACAGCATTCTCAGCGTTTGGATTTGGGTAATGATTTTGCACAGGATTTTACTGCAGTAGGTGGTGGGGCAAAATACCAATTGACCAATGCACTCAACTTAGAAGCGCTATATACCAACTTCGTAAGAGGAAGCAATACCGGGTTGGGGCAAACCTTTAATTTGGGTTTGAGAGCAATTTTTTAAGAGGTAATCATAAATACTGTATTTTAGGGGTCTTAATAACGATGCATGCGTAGATTAGGACTTCTTTTTTTATGTCTACTTCAGTTTTCCTGCTCTAGTCAGGTTGAACAAAAAATTAATGGCGTGAGCTTTGTTGCTTCACGAAATGAAGTGCTTCAGGAACATATAGATGATGTAAAAGAAGTCCATGCCAACCATGCTGCCGTAATGCCTTTTGGCTTTATTAGAGATGTGGCCTCACCAGAAATTGTATTTAATACAGAACGCCAATGGTTTGGGGAAACCAACAAGGGAGCCATGCAATACATTGGCCTACTTCATAAAAACAATATAAAGACCATGGTAAAGCCGCAGATTTGGATTTGGCGGGGAGAATTTACCGGTACGTTACAAATGAACTCAGAGGATGATTGGAAAAATCTTGAGGCTTCTTATGAAAAATTCATTTTAGCTAATGCGAAAATGGCGCAAGAGACCCAATCTGAAATCCTCTGTATAGGTACAGAGCTTGAAAAATTTGTAATGAATAGACCGGAATATTGGCATGGTTTGATTGCAAAAATCCGTGCTGTTTATGATGGGAAGCTTACCTATGCGGCCAATTGGGATGAATATTCGCGAGTTCCTTTTTGGGAAGATTTGGATTATATAGGTATAGATGCGTATTTTCCGCTGTCGGAAGAAAAGACACCATCTGTAGAGCAATTGCAAGAAGGTTGGCAAAGATGGAAGAAAGACATAGCGGCGCTTTCAGAAAAAACAGGACGTCCTGTGCTATTTACAGAATTTGGGTACAGGAGTATGGATTTTACCGCTCACAAACCTTGGTTGGTAGATAGAAATGAAGATGATGTAAATCTGGATGCCCAGGTAAATGCCAAAAAAGCCATCTTTATGGAATTTTGGGACGAGGATTGGTTTGCAGGAGGTTATGTGTGGAAGTGGTTTATAGATCACAAAAAGTCTGGAGGTGAAAAGGATAATAGATTTACACCGCAGAATAAGCCGGCGCAAGAAATAATAAAAGAGGTTTATAAAAGTCATTAAAATGCGATCATTCATTTGTTTTGTGCTATTGGTTTTGGCAGTAAGCTGCTCATCTGATTTGGAAAATCAGGATATAACTTTAGAAGACGGTTTAAAAGGGCGTACAACTGTCCTTGACAATGTTATAGCATGTGCCGCAAGTAATCAAAATGATGATCTGGTAAGTGTGTTTTTTTATCCAAGAACTGGGGCCACTAATATACGTTACTATGAGACTGAGGACTTAAATGTTTCTAAGAACGATTTTGATGAGTACTACCGTTTGGAAATTCCTTCATTTAATGTTTTTAACGGGTACCTGAAAAAATTTGAAGTTGCCGTTTCTGAGGAAAAGTGGGTCATAGTTACTTTTCAAGAAGGAGGGGAGACCCATGTATCAAACCCAATTCGTTTAAAACATTTTACCAAACCTACGCAATACGCTTCCCAAAACATTAAAATTGATTCTATTGAAACAGGCATGCCCATATTTTCTTGGGAGGATGGGGAGTATACTGACTCTGAAATTTATTTTCAAGTAGTATCGGATGCGTCGGATAATTTGCTTTCAGGTACATATACGTATGAAAATAGCTTTCAATATTACAACTTGGATAACGTGGTATTGAACATAACGACGGAAAATCCACTTACTTTAAAATCAGAATCGACCTATAATTTTACATTGATGGCGGTTAGTGAAGACAATTGGGTGAATCTTATTTCGGAAAAAGAATTTTAAATTAGTCTCTGTAATTTGGTTGTTGTGATATCTTTATAGCCAATTAAAACTACTTTAGTAGCCTCACAGCGTAAAGCATGGTTAGAAGAATACTTCTATTTTTTATTATTGTATTGAATGGAGTGTTCTCACAAGCACAAGAGGGTACCGTCTTAGATGTTCAAATTCAAGGAGCAAAACGAACTAAACCATCTTTTTTAAAAAACCTAGTTACACTAAGGTCAGGTATGCCTTTAGACTCTGTTGTTTTAGAACAGGACATTGCTCGTTTACAGCGCCTTCCTTCTATATCGCATGCCTATTATCAAGTTTTTTCTTCGGATACCAATGAGCACAATGTGTTCTATAATGTTGAGGAGAATTTTACTTTAATTCCGTTTGCCAATCTTTTTTCGTCTTCCAATGATGCTTTTGCCTTTAGACTTGGGTTACAAGAATTCAATCTTTTGGGTAGGAATATAACCTTGGGAGGCTTTTATCAATATGATGTTTTCAATTCTTATGGAATAGCGGTGCGAGCCCCACATTTGTTTAGTAGAACTACGGGTCTGTCTTTTAGTTACAACGATTTTACCACTCAAGAGCCCGTATTTTTTGATGGTACAACAGCAGATTATAGGTATAATAATAGTGGGTTTGAAGTAATGGGCCTACATGAATTCAACTTTAAAAACCGAATAGAGTTGGGGGGGAGTCTTTTTACCGAAGATTACAGATATCTGTCCGGCGCTACGAATGACAATGTACCAAGAGAGTTAAAAGTAGATAAACATCTTTTCAAACTCATATATAATTATGAAAACATTAAATACTATTTTTATTTTTTAGATGGATTCAGAAGTACTTTGAATTTTCAATACGTGGGTAGTAGTAATCCCAACTTGCCCGAGTTTTTGATAGGATTTAATGACTTTGTATATTTTAAAAGAGTAGGTGACAAGGGCAATTGGGCAAACCGTCTCCGATTAGGATTGGCAAGTAATGTGAATACGCCTTTTGCACCTTTTACGGTAGATAACAACTTAAATATTCGTGGAGTTGGCAACACGATTGACAGGGGAACAGGTGCCATTGTTTTCAATACAGAATATAGACACACGCTTATTGAAGAAGATTGGTTCGTATTACAAAGCAACCTTTTTATTGACGGAGGGTCATGGCGAAACCCGGGGGGTAGTTTTGATGATTTCTCCGATAAAAGTAATATTCGTATTTACCCAGGTGTGGGGCTTAGAGTAATGCATAAACGCATTTTTAATGCTATTTTAAGGATAGATTATGGCTACGGAATTACCAAAGATGCTTCAAGAGGTATTGTTTTTGGAATTGGTCAGTATTTTTAACTATACGTTCCAATAGGTGTCGTACTCTTCTTGAAAGGTCAACGTTTCCATATTGGGCATACGGTCTATTAACAGAATTCCGTTTAGGTGGTCAAGTTCATGTTGAGCAACTATAGCGGAAAAATCATCAAGAACTTTTTCAAACCGTTCTCCGTTGGTGTCCAGACCGCTTAGTTTTACCTTTTTGTAGCGTTTTAATCTCCCACGTATGCCAGGTATGGAAAGGCAACCTTCCCAACCTTCAACTTTTTCGGGAGATAGGGGTTCTATTGTGGGGTTGATGACCGTGGTGAGCGCAAAAGAACCTTTGTCCGGATAGCGGTCGTTCTTTTTCATTTCCATGGCAAAGACCCTTTTGAGAACACCCACTTGAATGGCAGCAATTCCCGCTCCACTTTCTGCACGCATGGTTTCGACTAGGTCAGCTATAAATTGCTGAAACTCGGGTGAAGTTATTTCGTCTTTTCCAACTTCTTCAGATACCTTTCGCAGTAAGGGGTTACCCATTTTTATCACATCAAGAACAGCCATATTTTTCTATTTATTGCGTCAATTTTACAACGTTCTCCGTTTCTATTCTTGACAATTCTTCCAACTCTCCTTTTTCAAATAAAGCTGGTAGTTCTGTAAGCGGTGTGCCAATAGGAGCTTTGTAATTAATATAATCTTGGAATATAATGCCGTCCACCGTTCTACGGTTGTACGAACTTCTGAAGCGTACACCTCCATCGTTCGTTTCATATTTATATGCTAGGTAATCCATAGTCTTTGTTTTTGTGTTAATCCAGTACATAAATACATCATCATGGTCTGTGCCACCACCTTTTTGGTCAAAAGTAACCTCAATAGCTTTATAGTCGGTATCTTTGATTTTTACATTTTCTATGTATTTTTTATGTACCGCTTTATCGTTAAGCTTGTGAGGTAACGTGGCAAAATAAATAACGGAATTTAAGGCTTCCGTATATTTGGTGTTGTCTTTAGGTGATAATGAAACCGATTGCTTATTTAAAGTCCGAAACAGGTTTCCATTGTTGAGGGAGTCAATAATTTTATTTCCCTTTTCAACCATAGATACGGTATAGATATACTTGTTGCCATCATTTTGAAACGTATAGTTCTTATCGCGAAAAGTAAAGCCGTAATGGGCTTTGTTATATCGGTTGCCACCATGTGCCATAATGGCTTCTAGAACAACTATTTCTGCCTCATCAGGTTCCTCTCTTTGGATAGAATCATCAATAGATTGTACAAGTTTAGGAATATTATTTTCAACAGTTTTTTCTTTTTCTTTGGATTTGCAAGAGGATAATCCCAAAAAGACGGTTAGGATAATAAGATAACAGATAACTTTCATATATAGGTCTAGATTTCAACTACCCCGTTAGGGCATTGTATTATAGCTTTTAAGCTGATGTTTTTATTGGATTCTATACGTAAATTTATGCCCAAGTTTTTAAATGTAACTCGTAATAGGTCGGGATCTGGGTGCGTACCATACAGCTCAATCAATTTACAGTCCATATGGGGTAAGGCATCATGCGGATGTGTTTCCGTTTGGCTCCAATCTACCATAAAAGGCATGAGCTCAACTTCTGGTTTTGCCAGTGGTAAAATGAGCTGCCATTTTAAAAGAGAACCATTTGCGGTATTGCGACTTCCGCCTGTAATATTTCCCATTTCCGGGAGGTATTGTTTTACTATTTCCGCATCTTTTTCAAGCTGTTCGGATTTTAGGGCCCAACGCGTAATTTGGTCTTTTGTAAGAATATCAATGCCCATCCATCTGGGTGTTAATATGTTCATGTTCAAATCATCAGCTGCCAATAGCTCAAGATAGGTGCCGTTGTCCAAATTTATAAGCGCATTTTTTGTGCCCTGAGTAGGATGGTAACCTCCAAAAACTGCTTTAACGCCCAGCTTCTTTTCCAAAGTTAGGGTTGCTGCCTCTAAATCTTGTACGGTGTAGACAATGTGATCTAAAAGTCTATTCGTTGTTTTTATTGATTTCATAAGCTTAAAGATATTTTAAAAGTAAGAGTTAAACGCATCCGTTTCCGAAAATTACCATGGATTCTCCTCAATATGCCGTTCCGCCCTGTAGAACCGAAATACCTTTGTATCAACAAAAATTCTAAAAAAAAATAAACTATGAAACGAGCATTGATTATAGGGGGAAGTAGCGGAATTGGAAAAGCAACGGCCCAAAACCTTTTAAACGAAGGTGTAGAAGTACATGTTGTTGGTACAAACCCTGAAAAATTGGGAAATTTTAAGGAAGAAGCCACTGGAAATTTGGTAACTCATAAGGTTGATATTACTAATGCAAACGAATTAGATGGCCTTAACGCAGAAATAGGTGATTGGGATAATTTGGATTATTTGGTAAATGCTTCCGGTATTTTTGGTCCAAAACCATTTTTAGACCATACTGTGGCAGATTACGATTCGTATATGGATTTGAACAGAGGGTTCTATTTTATTACTCAGAATGCAGCTAAAAAGATGGCAGCTACAGGTGGTGGGTCTATTGTAAATGTAGGTTCTATGTGGGCCAAACAAGCGGTGAAAGCAACGCCTTCAACTGCGTATTCTATGCAAAAGGCGGGTTTACATTCATTAACACAACATTTGGCCATGGAGTTGGCAGATTCCAAAATTCGAGTGAATGCCGTATCTCCGGCGGTGGTTCAAACTCCGGTTTATGACAGTGTTTTTGGAGGAAAAGAAGAGGCCAATGAGGCTTTACAAGGTTTTCATGGTTTTCACCCCATTGGGCGATACGGGAAACCGGAAGATGTAGCCAATACCATTTCCTTTTTACTTTCTGATAAAGCTTCATGGGTAACAGGTGCTATTTGGGATACAGATGGTGGTGTAATGTCCGGAAGAAACTAAATACAAATAATAAACGAGGGAAGATGGAAGCAATTTTTGGTCTGACAAGTAAATGTATGAATTGCTCCATTTTTCTTCACATATAAAATTAGCGAAGTTATGTACGATATGAAGAATCTAGAGAAATTACCAACTCTAGGAAAAGAATCAGAAAAGACAATGAAGGCTTTTTGGGCTTTTGACCAAGCTGCTTTGGCAGATGGCGCTATACCAAAAAAGTATAAAGAATTAATGGCAATTGCCGTAGCTTTGACAACACAATGCCCGTATTGTCTTGAAATACACAAAGATGCTGCAATAGCGGCAGGCGCTACACAAGAGGAGCTATCGGAAGTTACTATGATTTCTGCGGCATTAAGGGCAGGAGCGGCAGTGGTGCACGGAACACATTTAATGAAGTAAGTTTGAAAGAGAATTTTTCTAAATATATTATTGTAGGAGCGGGGCTTTCAGGTCTAACATCAGCGTACAAATTATCTAATAAAGATGAAACCAGTTTTACGGTTCTTGAATCTCGAGACCGTATTGGAGGGCGAATCGTAACCCGAGACCGTATTGATTACGGGGCTACGTGGTTCCAGACGCACCATCAAGAAGTTATAGCACTTTTAGATGAGCTGGGTGTTGAGAAATACCATCAATATAATAAAGGGAAGAGTGTATTGGTCTATAGTACCATGGCGCCCGAACATTATTTTGAGAATGACCCAAATACACCGTCTGCCTACCGTATTAAAGGAAATTCACAAGCTTTGATTCAAGCATTGGCTAAACCTGTATTGGACAAAATACAGGTCGGCACCAACGTTTTGAGCATTACGGAAATAGAAGATGGAGTACGGGTAGAAACCGATAAAGGTACATTTTACAGCAAAAAGGTTATTGTTACCGTTCCACCAAAAATAGCTACCCGTATTTCTTTTTCTCCCGAATTGCCAGTTGAGGTTGGTGCGGTGATGGATAAGACCCACACTTGGATGAGCAATGCTATAAAGGTAGGGTTGACGTTTAAGGAACCATTTTGGCGAAAAAAGGATTTTTCGGGAATGGTCATTGGCCAAGTAGGTGCGGTTACCGAACTTTATGACCATAATGATTCTGAAAATCAATATTATGCCCTAATGGGTTTTGTAAACGAAGGATTAAGGGATACATCGGCCGAGAATAGAAAACAACGTATTTTAGATTATTTGTCCAAATATCTGGGAGCTGAAACCTTAGATTACCTTACTTATGAAGAAAAAGATTGGTCTCAAGATTGGCATACCTCATGTGAAACAATAAAATCGGTTTATATGAGTCCGTCTTATGGGAATACGGTTTTTGACAAAAATTACATGAACGGAAAATTACGGTTCTCCGGAGCAGAAACTTCCCCTGTTCATGGTGGATATATGGACGGTGCTATTTATACTGGAATTAAAACCATTGAAAAATTGTAGGTTGAGGTGTTATTGAGGCAATCTTTTTCCGACAAATGGATTTTAACCAGCTCCAACCGAAGTGAATGCAACATTCAAAGAATAAAATTGAGCAGTACCATTTGCATAAAATGCACCCTCGAAAGCTTCAGTTTGAGCTGTACGATTTAAATGCGTATAGGAAAAAAAGCGGTGATTTGGCTGCCGTGCCCCACTCACATAGTTATTATCAGATTATATGGTTCTTTAATGAAGGAGGAACGCATGTAGTAGATTTTAAGAAGTATGATGTAAAAAAGAATACCGTGCTTTTTATTACCAAAGATCAAGTGCATGCTTTTGATGATAATGAAGAGGTGCAGGGTTGGCTTATTCATTTTAACGAGAGCTTTTTTAAGCATATAGATGTAGATATGTTTCTGAAATTCAACATTTTTCACATGTTGGATAAACCTTGTTATACTATTGAAAAGGGAGTTCTTAACGTTGCATCAACTTATATCACTCTAATACAGAGTGAATTGGAGCAACGTGATAGGTTTGGATATGAAGATATTATCCGTTTTTTGTTAAAGTCTTTTTTAATTCAATTAGAACGCATTCATCAAAAAAATGACAGTGCGCCTATTCAACTTAATAGTCTCTATGAAAGACAGTTTTTTGAATTTAAAGAACTCATAGAGGTGCATTTTAAAAAGGGTCTATCAGTGGCGGATTATGCTGGTTTACTGCATATTTCCTCCAAAACGTTATCTACACTATCCAACTCGGTTGTAGGTAAATCTCCTTCCCAAGTAATTGCTGAAAGGACCATATTAGAGGCCAAACGTCTTGTGAGGTTCACGGGGTTACAAATCAATGAAATTGCATTTAGATTGGGTTTTGAAGACGCCTCATACTTCGTGAAATATTTTAAAAGACATATAGGGCAATCACCAAAAAGTTATCGTAAAAGTCAATTTACCTGAATATCAACTTAAAATATAGACTGTTAAAGAAATCGTTAACTAAATTTTGCAAGGTTTGGTGGTTTTGTTATTTGGTTCTTTAATTTTGTAGCTGATTCAAATGGGTTAGGCACTGTTTTTGATTTTCTGAAGTCAGACGGTATTCCGTTAATGTAGGTTTGTGTTCAGTTTTGATATAGTATGATTAATGAATTATAGTTTTTCTTATCGTTTTAAGGTAGTAGGTCTCTTATTTGTTGCCATAAGTTTTACGGTGTTGTCTTTTTCACAGGACACGATACAGACCGTTGTTGCAAAAAAAGGAGATGGAATACTTTCGTTGTTAAGAAAGCAGGGGGTAAACCCTTATGAACATTATGACGACTTTGTTTCTATGAATATTAAGAATCTTAGAGATAGTGTTCACCTATATGCGGGCCGTACTTATCGTATTCCGAATGTAAATCTAGAAACGGTTGCTATTGTAGATTCCATTCAAGACAAGACCAAGGAAATTAAAAAGATAGAGGGTAAAAACTATACTATTTTTGGAAAAGACCATGAAACGGTGCTTCCTAAAAGTAAATTACTTAAAGATGCCGTTTACTATTTAGTTTCGGGTCATGGAGGCCCTGACCCTGGTGCTATGGCAAAGTATGGCGGTAAATCAATAGCGGAAGATGAGTACGCCTATGATATTACACTGCGTTTGGCCAAAGAACTGTTATCTCATGGAGCCACAGTATATATTATTATTAGAGATGAAAACGATGGTATCAGGGATGAGCGTATTTTGGAAATAGACCACGATGAGGTGGCATATCCAAATAAAAAAATTCCTTTAAATCAAGTAGCTCGTTTAAAGCAACGAGTGGAGATTATTAATGATTTGCATAGAAAAAATAGGGGAAAATATCAGCGCTTAATAGTTACTCACATTGATAGCCGTAGTGTTGGGCAGAATATTGATGTGTTTTTCTATCATCATGAAAAGAGCCGTAACGGTAAAAAATTAGCAGAAAGTATACACAAGACTTTTGAGAAAAAGTATAAAAAATACCAGCCTAACCGGACATATTCAGGAACTTTTCAAGATAGAACTTCTTTGTACTTAGTGAAAAAGACGCACCCTGCAATGACTTTTATTGAAGTTGGAAACATTAAAAATAAAAAGGACCAAATAAGGATTCTTGAGCCTGAAAACCGACAGGCGTTGGCAAAATGGATTAGCGAAGGTGTTCTTTTAGACCATAAGTTAGGCGAAATAGGGCCTATTCGTTAAACGGAAATCTTCCGTTTGTAATAGTCGTACAATTGCTCGGGGCCCGCTCCTAAGTAATTCTTTAGATGCATCATTCCAAAGTGGTACTGTAGCTTTATCATACCTCTTTCTTCATACCTTCTGGCAGAAGTTTTTACATGTCTGGGCAGGATTTTAAAGAATGTACTTTTGTACAAACGTCCTATGAATTCATTGTCTTCATATACAACATAGTCCTCATTAAAACCACCAGAAGAATCAAATAATTGTTTTGTAATAAACAAAGACTGATCCCCGCCTCTGCATAGTTCGTGGTTCACACGTGTAAACCAAGCAAAAAAGCTTAAAAAGTTACTGTTGCTATCAAATTTCATCTGAAAACAGCCTGTTTTATGGTCATTTGCTACTGCATCAATAATGGATTGGTCAAAATCATGTGGCGGTAGCGTATCGGCATGTAAAAAGTAAAGAATATTACCTTTGGCATTTTTAGCGCCGTAATTTAATTGTTTGGCCCTTCCTTTGGCAGAGTGAATGACCTTTGCTCCGTTCTGTTGGGCTATAATTACAGTATTATCCGTGCTGCCGCCATCAACAATCAATATTTCATGGATGTTTTTTGGCGAACTGTTTGCGGTAAGATATTTTAGTGTTTGAGCAATGCCACTGGCCTCGTTCAACACCGGAATTATTATGCTTATTTGGAGTTTATTTTTTTTCATTCAAACTCCAGTCGTATGTAACGTATGAGATTTTTGCCTTCGGGTCTATTTCCTTCTCGCTGTAAGTTTTGATATAATCGATTAGACTTCCGTTTTCGGTAAAGTCCTTCTTATACCATTTAAAAATGTTGGAAAGCTGTAATTTTTCCTTGGAAAGAATATTTCGGGTAGGATCGTTCACAAAGTCTATCGATGCCTTTTGAAGCTGTTCTTCAACTTTTTCGGAAGTGTAGGCTTCGTTCAATAGTTTAGGGCACGAAAAAGAAGCACAATTGATGGCAAAGTGAATACGGGGTTCGTTCATTTTACGAAGAATTTTATGTTCTATGTCCCCTAAGGAATAGGTGTCGCTTCCTATTTTAACCCATTCTTTTCCCCAAGGGTCCTTAATGTCTTTAATGCTCTTGGTAGGATAATTGTCTAGGATTAGCTTTACGGTAGCAGCGTTGTAAATATTTATATAGTAGGACAAACCTTCTTCTTTTGACCATATTTCAGACGGAGGGGTGTTCCCCAAATAGTTCAAATAAGAACTTAGCGTTGCTTGGTCGTTTTTAAAGGCTTTGTAGTCTACATTTCCTGTTTGGTCTACATATTTTTTCAAAAGCGAGTTCCATGCACTGTGATCTAAAACTTCACTTTGCAAATTTCCCTTAAACTGGTGTTGTGGCATTTCCTTTCCTCCAAAAAAAGAAAAAAATCCTGCTAAGGAAAGAACTGATAAAACGGTCATTTTAGCCATTAGTTTAAATTGCATAGTTGTTGGTTTCTAACTATAAGTAGTGCTAACACTCAAAAACTTACAATAAAGGTTCTGATGAATTTTATATAAATCAAATTATATGTACTACAGGGTTTTTATCAATTCTTTAAAAAGTTTTACCATTTTAGGTTCTGCTGCTTCGGCGGTTTTAAGAATTCGCTGTATATCTGCAGGTTTTAGATTATCCGGATCACATTCATCCGTAATAACCGAAACGGCTATAATTGGGAGATTCAAATGGTTGGCAACTATTACTTCTGGCACGGTACTCATTCCTACAGCATCTGCGCCAATAATTTTAAGCATGCGGTATTCTGCTTTGGTTTCCAATTGCGGACCTACTACAGAGGCATATACGCCTTTGTGCAAGGTTATGTTTTCCTTTTCTGCAATATTTAGCAATGCTTTGCACATAGGATCATCATAAGGTTCGGACATATCCGTAAAGCGCTCGCCAAACTGACCTACACCCTTAAATGCTAACGGAGAACCTCCTTGAAGGTTTATGTGGTCGTCAATTAACATCAAATCACCTTCCTTGTAATTAAGGTTGATGGCCCCTGCGGCATTAGAAATGAATAGTTTTTCAATACCCAGTTGGTGCATCACGCGAATAGGGTAGGTAATATCTAAAAAATCATATCCTTCGTATAGGTGAAAGCGCCCTTGCATAACCACGGCCTTTTTGCCTTCTAGGGTGCCATAGATAAGCTTCCCGGTGTGAAACTCTACAGTTGCTAACGGAAAAAAAGGAATATGGTTGTAATGCGCCTCAATAGGGTCTTCTATTTGCTCGGCCAATTTACCAAGTCCGGTACCCAATACGATACCAATTTCAGGACTATCAAATCCTTTACTTTTTAAATATGCTACGGATTCTTTAAGTTGTTTTTGAATCATGCTTTTATATGTTTTAAATAGGGTTGAAAAACTTCAATGTCCTTAATGTCTTCGTAAAGGTCCACATCGTTTCGCTCCTCTAAAATATGATATTTTTCGTTTTTTAAGTCGTTTAAGGTATCAGCAAGAACAGTTTCTTTTCCCCAGTTTTTTTTAACGAACAGTTCTGGTTTAAAGCGGTTCATGCCTAAAAGGTAATATCCGCCATCTTCTGCAGGACCAATTACAAAATCGTTTTTCTTTAATTCTGAAAAAGCATTTTGAAGGTCATTTTGATTAAGGTCTAACATATCACTTCCAATAACAATAATTCGCTCGTAGCCCGCAGTAAATCCTTCTTGAAAAGCCTTTGCCATGCGAATGCCCAAGTCTTCACCTTGTTGCAATTTTTTGTCGAATATATTCGAATCCCAAATATCGTCTTCCCAGATTTCTTCTGAATACCATACTTGTTTTGCTGCGATAAGGTTCTCAGTGATTTCCACCGTGTGATCCAATAGAAACTCGTAAATATCTAATGCCGTTTGGTTGCCTAATGTGGCGGCCAAACGGGTTTTGCACTTGCCCAATTCGGGGTTTCTCGTAAAAATGAGCAATAGATTTTTTGAAGCTATATTGGTATAATTCACCGTAGCGGCTTCTTTTTGCTTTGTATTAGGGGTTATAAAACTCAAAATGATTTTCTTTTTTGGGATTTGTCGCCAAAACAATGGGTCTATTACGAATTGATGTGAATATTGGTTTCAATACACCTTTTCTCCTGTTTTCAGTAATTTGCCCCAGTGTTTGTTGAAGGCATGTACGCGCTCGGTTTCGTTTCCAAGTGAATCTACAACAGGGAGACCTTCGTTTTTCCATTCAAAAATACCTCCGTACAAATTTCTTACGTTAGTGTAGCCTGCTTTTTCCAGTTTCTCGCCAATATTTTCAGAGCGAACCCCAATAGAACAGTACACGACTATTTCACTGTTTTTATTTTGGATTTTTTGAACTACAGAGTCTAACTGAAAAGTATCATAACCTACCCAAATAGCATCTTTTATATGGCTTACTTCATATTCTGCCTTTTCGCGAGCATCCAATAAAATAGGATTTTCAGCTTTCTGAAGTGTTTCTACATGAATGTAGTCAACAGACTCTTTATTGAGTTTTCTTAAAGTCTTGTCTATCTTATTCTGAGCAAAAGAAAAAGAAGTAATCAAAAGAAATAAAATAGAGCTTAAAAAGATTTTCATGAATGTGTAACTATTTGGTGCAATAACAAATATACTACTAAAAAGAGGTTGTTTTAGTTAAGTAAAGACTAAGGGTGTTGAAAGTCTATATACTTCTTAGCAACCAATTCACTAGCTAAGGCTTCAAGGTCAATACCCATATTTTCTTTGTTTACTTTTAAGGCTTGGGTGCGAAGCGCCACGGGTAAATTTGAATATCCGTCCTTAGCGCCTAAAATCATACCGGCAACTGCTGCTACGGTGTCATTGTCTCTTCCGAAGTTAACGATGAACTGCAAGGTCTTTTCAAAATTGCCTTCACCATATTGAAGTGCGGTAATTAGAATCTGCCATATTTCTCCCGAGTGGAAGGGAATAGCTTTTTCATTCTCTTCTAAAAATTGATAGGCCTTTTCTTGACGAGTCCAATCTTTCTGGGCTCCCTGAAAGCCTTCGGGCATCTTAAATTGAATGCTGTCGTGTTGAGATAGGCTGTCAGTTAGGTTAAACTGATTTAGAGCCAATATTTTTTTTACCGAAACGTCTGCCATGTCATAGGAAATACGACCTACCAACCTGCTATCTTGATAACCCAATGGATCTACGAAAGTGGCCGTATTGATTATGGAGTCTATGTTTTTCGTTCTAAGCGCCATATGTGTCATTGCCGAGACCAATGCAGAAATATCCTTGGCATACCCTATATCAAACAAAGCATGGTCGTAAGCTATTATATAGGCATCTTCTGGAGTTTCACTAATAAGACCGAAGATGGGAGTGTACAATTGCCCTGCACAAGACATTTCGCCACCGTAAAAGCGATTCATCGCCTTTAAATAAGAATCGGTATCTTTTTTATACGCCATACTTACACGCACCCATTCTTTTATCCAGTCTATTTTTTCAACCTGCGTATCCAAAAAATCGGTGTCGGGTATAGTACCGTTATCATTTATGCTCTTGATTAGAGATGCATAATAATCGATTATAAAGTTGGTAAAATTAGTAGCGTTTAAATCTCCTTTGTTCTGGGATAGATACTTTGCCATGAGGTATTTCCAACGTGTGTCATCCGTAGTGGCGCCAGCAAGGAGGTTATGTTCCCAGGTGCCTTCTGGGGATTGTTCCCGTATGGCGGGAGTAAGAGTTGTAATATAACCGTATTTAAGTTGAATATCTTTTCTGGACCACATTTCGGTAGAAGCACCCATAGCGTCACCAATTGCAGAACCCACAAGAGCACCTAGGACTTTATCATAATATTCTTCTTCTTCTGAAAACTGTAAAATGTCTGAAGTGTATTCGGTTTTGGTAGGTGCCGGTATATCTATTGAAGTCGCGGACTCTTTACAGGCTATAGCTACAAGAATGACAAGACAGGCTAATAACCGCTTCATGGAGATAAAATAAGTTTGCGGGCTTTTTTCAAAAGTTTGCTCTTTTCTTTTAGAGTGCGGTCTAGCGGTAATTGCGCAAGACCGATTAAACGTCTCATTATTTCTATACCGGCCATTTGAGACATAAGTTCTAGGTCGGCATCACCTTGGTAAGCGGCATGAATACGTTTCATATAGCCTTTTTTACCAGTTGCAATAATAACATGAGCTGCCATTACTCCTAAATCAAATTCCGGAAAACCTACAAAGCCAAATTCCGGATCAATAATGTAGAGATTTTCAGCCTCGGTCATCCAGCTACCAGGGTAGTAATCACCATGTAGGAGGGTGTTTCCAGGTTTTAAATATTTTTTTCCAACCTTTTTGACAATTTTTCTAACCTTCTTGTCAGTTTTAAACTGGAGAGAAAGTTCTTGAAGCCCCGGTTGGATATCATCTAATTGAAACCCGTTATCTTCTAAGAAAGGAAGTTCAAAAATATGTTGATGGTTCAATTGCCTCATTTCCATATTCTCCGGGAAATCACTTGGGGCTTTTTTTCTATGTATAAGGCCTAAAATAAAAATCAGACGGTCTAACAGACCATTTGAAATGGCATGTTTCTGATAGATATAGGTCATGTCCTTGCAATTTCCCAAATCCTCTAATAACAATAAATTTTCGGAGGCATCAAACCCAATAATTTTTGGGACATGTGCATGAACGGCATTGTCTCTTACCGCTTGATAGAATTTTTTCTCAACAGCAATGCGGTCTACAGGTGCTTTTATTTGCTGATATTTCTGTACGTAGGGTCTAGATTGTTTTAATATAAAAGAGCGCTGATCGGTTATGATACGAAGAACTACGTTCATGTTTCCCTCACCCGGCTTTTCTATAGCTGTAATTTTTTCTGCAGCGTCTAGCCATTCTTTAGATAATAAATAATTTTGAAGCTCTTCTAAAGGGGTGTTGGCATCTATTACAGTCAAAACAGTAGTTTTTTGCAATATAAGTCCAAAAACAAAAAAATCCTTACTGATGTAAGGATTTTTTGTGGTGCCTCCAGGAATCGAACCAGGGACACATGGATTTTCAGTCCATTGCTCTACCAACTGAGCTAAGGCACCATACCCGTTTGCGGGGTGCAAATATAATTTCAAATTTGCGATATGCAAACAAAATTCGAAAAAAAGATGTTTGTTAGGTAACATTTTTTGATCTTTGTATCTATGAACTTAGTTATAGATGCTGGTAATACTTGTGTGAAACTTGCGGTGTTTGAGGGAGATACCCTCATATTTCGTCAAAATGCCGACGTTCAAAATGTGGCTCGAGAAATAAAGGAAATTTGTGACCATTACCCGAAAATAAACCATGGAATCATAGCTTCGGTTGGAAATCTAGACCGAAAAGTGATGTCAGTGTTAACCGTTTTCTGTGAAGTTCACGAATTAACACCTTCCAGTAAAACACCATTTAAGAACTCTTATGCTACACCCCAAACTTTAGGTGTAGATCGTATTGCCCTGGCTACGGCAGCTTTTTATCATAATCCAAAAGGAAATAGTTTGGTCATTGATGCGGGAACCTGTGTAACCTATGACATGGTTAATGATTACGGAGAATATTTAGGCGGCGCAATTTCTCCAGGTCTGCATATGAGATATAAGGCGTTGCACGACCAGACTTCCAAATTACCATTATTAAAGCCAGAAGAATTTTTGGATTATATTGGTAATTCTACTGAAACCAGTATTCATAGTGGTGTGGTAAATGGTATTTGCCATGAAATAGACGGTGTAATAGACCAATACAAATCTCGTTTTGCAGATTTAACAGTTATTTTAACAGGCGGTGACATGCTATTTTTGTCTAAATGGTTAAAAAATACCATATTTGCGGACTCCAAATTTCTCCTAGTAGGATTAAATTATCTGTTGGAATACAACAAACGCTAATGATCAGAAAAATAGGTTTTGCTATAATCTGCCTTTTAACAACAGGCATGTACGCTCAAGATGGTTCAGTTTCCCCATATTCATATTTCGGTTTAGGAGAATTAAGAAGCGGTTCTACCGTGGAAAATCAAATGATGGGAGGAATCGGTATGTATGCCGATAGTATTCATGTTAACCTAAAAAACCCTGCCGCTTACAGTCAGTTAGGTATTCAGGGAAGAGATGATTTTGGTATTACTACCTACACCGCCGGACTGTCTTATAAGCAAACAAGTTTAAAGAGTTATACTGAAAGTCAAACTACGGCAGTAACTAATCTTGAATATCTTTCGATAGGCTTAAGTATTAAAAAAGGCTTGGGTGTTGGTTTTGGTATTTTGCCATATTCTTCCGTAGGTTATAATTTTGAAAGTTTAATAGGAACAGAAGGTTCTAGGGAAATCAACCAATATTCAGGAGACGGTGGTGTAAACAAAGTTTACATGTCCATAGGGTATGAGTTTGCCAAGAATCTAAGTTTCGGGGTTACCGCCAACTATAATTTTGGAAGAATAGAAACCCTAAAAGTTCAAAGTACGGAAGGTGTACTTCTTGGCTCTAAAGATGAAAGAGTCTCTAGGATCAACGGGGTAGATTTGAACTATGCGCTTAATTATACGCCTGCAATTGATGACCAACACACATTATTTACATCTTTGCGTATAAATACACAGGCCAATCTTACCGCAAGGAATACACAGAGAATAGGTTCTTTTATCGGGAGCCCTTCCGCAGAACGTTTTGTAGAAGAAGTTGATCTTGCATCTCAAGGACGTGAAGATACCGGGGTGACCATACCTACAACCACCACTATGGGATTAGGTTACGGAAAAAACATGCAGTGGTTTATTGGTGTAGAATATAGTTTTCAAAAACTAACAGATTTTACGAACGACTTTTTAGAGATTGATAACATAGTTTATAAAGATGCCAGTACTTTTTCTTTAGGTGGTTTTTATACACCGGAAAGAAACTCTTTCGGGAGCTACTTTAAAAGGGTTACCTACAGAGCCGGTTTGCGTTTAGAGAAGACAGGAATGTACGTTAATGAAAAAGACATAAACAATTTTGGCATAACTTTTGGATTGGGTCTACCGCTGGGTAACAATCTCTCCAATCTTAACTTAGGTTTTGAAGTTGGAAAAAGAGGAACTACCTCAGCAGATTTAATTGAGGAGAGTTACTTTAAGGTTAACCTAGGGCTGTCATTAAACGACCAATGGTTTAGAAAAAGGAAAATTAACTAAGATTGTAAAAATACTTGAGGTTTTGTTAGGGTTTAAATGATAATTTGATGAATGATCGAATAAATTCGTAAAAAAAATCTCAAAATGGCATTTTCTAAATTTCCCTTAGACCTGTTGGTAAAAAATTAGTACATTACCCATCCAAAAATTAGAACATATAACGAGCCATAATGACTCTGGACACTAACCACGATTTTGATTGGCAATTTGTAATTTGAAAAACAAGTAAAAATTAAGAAATGAAAACGAAACTTTACTTCACGGCGATTATGCTTTTAGGGTTTATGGGAGTAAGTAATGCCCAAGCTCAAAATCAAGAATGTATGACCAACCTATCTATATACGTTGAGCATGCAAAAGTTAAAAATTATGAGGCGGCGTATACACCATGGAAAATGGTATATGATAATTGTCCTGATATTAACAGAGCGAATTTTATTTACGGCGAAAAAATATTAGAAGATAAAATTGAAAAGTCTTCTGGGGCTGAAAAGGATGGCTACATAAAAGATATGTTGGCATTATACGATAATAGCGCAAAATATTTCCCAAAGAAATATTCTCCAGGTGTGGTTGGTATTGATAAAGCTTTGTTTTTGTACGATAATAAAATGGCTTCTGATGATGAGTTGTACTCTATGTTAGGTTCTGCTTTTACCGAAGACACTAAAAACTTTAAGAACCCAAAAGCTTTGTATCTTTATTTTTCAAGTTTAGTAGACTTGCACAAAGGAGGTAAAAAAGACTTGCAAGAAGTATTTGATGTTTACGATAATGTAAATGACAAAATAGAAGAAGAAAACAAAAAGCTTACAGAGGTAATTACAAAGTTGCTTCCCAAAGATTCTACAGGAACAATTACTTCTAAAGAAAAGAGAAGCTTAAAGATTGCAACTACTAACTCTGAATCTTATGGTAAGATTGCAGGTAGTGTAGATTCTAAGCTTGGTGCATTGGCAGATTGTGATAATCTTATTCCTTTGTATCAGAAAAGTTTTGAAGAGAAAAAAGGGGATATTACCTGGGTAAAAAGAGCAGTAGGAAGAATGTTCAACAAAGAATGTACTGATGATCCTTTGTTCCAGAAGCTATTTGAAGCTCAGTTGTCTTTAGATCCTTCAGCTAGTGCTTATGTTTATGGCGGTACTTTAAAAATGAAAAACGGAGACTCTAAAGGAGCCCTTGCAGATTTTGATAAAGCAATGACATTAGAGACCGATCCTTACAAAAAATCTGACATTGCTTATAAAGTGGCTGTTATTAACAAAAGAAAAGGAAGTAAGTCTACAGCTAGAAAATATGCTCAGTTAGCTATTAACTCTAACAAAGCAAACGGTAAAGCTTATCTTTTAATAGCAAACCTTTATGCAACAAGTGCTAATGCTTGCGGTAGTACTCCATTCGAAAAGAGAGCCATTTATTGGAAAGCTGCAGATATGGCGCGTCAAGCAGGTCGTGTAGATCCAGCTGTAAAAGGAGCTGCAAACCAATCTGCTGCTAGTTACGCTGCAAAAGCACCGTCTAAAACAGATATCTTTAACTCTGGTATGGCCGGTAAGACAGTAACCTTCAATTGTTGGGTTGGTGGTAGCATAAAAGTACCGAACTTATAGAAAGATGATTTCATCTTACGGATATAAACTTAAAAGTATTGCCATGGTTTTCACCATGGCAATACTTTTTTTTTCATGTCAGGACAATTATAAAAGGTCAGGACAAGAAAAGGTACCCTTGGTTTATCCTATGGGTATTGCCGAAAATTTTAGAGCAACATATACTGAGGCTAAAGAAATGCTCGAGAGTGAAGACTCTACTTCTACTAGAGTAATAGCTATATTAACAAGTCCGTTAAATGAAGATTATAATAATTTAGAGTTTCCCTATCGTACCTTTCCAAAAGGATTATTGGTGCATTATTTTAATGAAGGAGGGGAGAAGAGTATCATTAAGGCAGATTATGGAATTATTTATTCTGCTACAAATGTGATAGATTTACAAGGTAATGTGGTTATAGAAAGCCATGATGGTAAAAAGTTAGAAACTCCGCAATTGTTTTGGGATCAAGATGATAATTGGATTTTTACCCAAGAAAATTTTAAGTTTACGAATCCTGAAGATGGAACCATAATGGATGGCGAAGGAATGGATTTCAATAAAGATTTAAGCTATTTCAATGCCCATAAAACATATGGTCTAATGACTATTAAAGAAGAATCTAATGATTAAGATTTTAAGATATACCGAATACTTGTATGTGGCTGTTGCCTTCTTTTCGTTGTATAGGATTTTTACGGATTGGAATACCAATAGGCAGTCCGCTTATATCTTTGTGTTTTTTGCTGTTGTTTCCATAGGGATGTTCTTTTTTAGAAGAAATTACAGGAAGAAATTTGAACAACACAAACAAGATAACCAACAATAATTGTGGAAACTCCCATTTTAATTATTGTTTTGTCCCTGCTGTTTTCAGCATTTTTTTCGGGGATGGAGATTGCATTTATTTCCGCGAACAAAATACACATTGAAATAGAGAAGAAACAGGAGGGTCTATTGGCCAAGGTACTTACGCGTCTAACCAAGAAGCCCTCTAAATTTATTGCCACTATGTTAATTGGTAATAATATTGCACTTGTTATATACGGGTTGTTCATGGGTGACCTGCTCATGAGCTGGTTTCAGAGCATAGTGCCCGCCAATAGTGAGTTTCTTAATCTGGTTCTGGGAGATTTTAGCTTGGTTACCCAAACGGTAATATCTACACTGATCATTCTTTTTACCGCAGAATTTTTACCAAAAGTGCTTTTTCAGATTTATTCTAATGTCCTACTTCGGTTTTTAGCTATACCTGCATACCTGTTTTATATTCTATTTTCAGTAATATCGGAATTTGTCATTTGGGTTTCAGATGCTATTTTAAAAGCTTTTTTTAAAACTGATGGTGATGATGTGCAATTGGCTTTTAGTAAAATTGAGTTAGGAGATTATATTTCAGAGCAAATGGAAACCGTAGAAGAGGAGGATGAAGTAGATTCCGAAATACAGATTTTTCAAAATGCATTGGAATTCGCGGCATTAAAAGCTCGTGAGGTTATGGTTCCCAGAACGGAAATTATGGCTGTAGAGCTTCAGGAAACTCCAAAAAACCTTGCCAAGCTTTTTACCGATACCGGTTATTCAAAAATTTTAATTTACGAGGATACTATTGATAATATTATTGGTTATGTACATTCATACGAACTTTTCAAGAAGCCTAAAACCATAAAAAATATTCTCTTACCGGTGGAGTTTGTGCCGGAAACAATGTTAATTCAAGATATACTTAATGTTTTGACTAAAAAGCGAAAAAGTATTGCGGTGGTTTTAGATGAGTATGGTGGTACTTCTGGTATCATGACCGTAGAGGATATTGTAGAGGAACTCTTTGGTGAGATAGAAGACGAGCATGATTCTACAGATTTAATCGAAGAGCAATTGGAAGATAATACCTATAAATTTTCAGCACGTTTGGAAGTGGATTATATAAACGAAGTGTATAAATTGGAACTTCCTAAAAGTGAAGAGTATGAGACACTTGGGGGATTAATTGTCAATGAAACAGGAGAGATTCCTGAGCAGGATTCAGAAATACAGGTAGAAAATTTCCTATTTAAAATAGTAGAAGTCTCAAATACAAAAATCGATTTAGTGTCTTTGCAAATCGTTGATAAAGAATAGTTTTTCATTCCTTTTATAAATTGAAGGAAAAATGGTAATTTCGCAAACTGATTAAAAAACCTTAATTAATGGCAATTTTAGAGAATATAAGAAAACGGACAACCGTTCTAATACTTATTATAGGCTTGGCCCTTTTCGCATTCGTAATTTCCGATGTTTTTACTAACGGAGATGTTAATGGTAAAGTAGGCTCTAGTATAGCTGAAATCAATGGTGAAGAGATTTCCATAGATGCTTTTCGTCAAAAAGTAGATATCGCTTCTAGAAGATCGGCCACTGCATCTACTATGCAAACAGTGAATCAGCTATATGACCAAGAAGTTCGTAATGCGGTTTTAGGTCAGCAATTCCAAGATTTAGGTGTGGATATCGAGCAAGATCAGATTTTGAACTACATAGGTACAATCCCTTCTTACTCCCAGAGTCCACAATTTCAGAATGAAAGTGGAATGTTCGATCAAAACAAGTTCAGAAACTTTATCGCGGAACTTAAAATGAACAATCCTGAGCAATACAATCTGTGGTTGCAAGATGAGCAGGCTATCATTCAAAGTGCCAAACAACAAACTTATTTCAATTTGATTAAAGCGGGTGTTGGTGCTACTTTAAAAGAAGGTGAGTTAGATTATAAATTGGCCAACGATAAAATTGATCTCAAGTACGTTCGTATACCTTTTACTTCTATTGCAGATAGTACAATAGCTGTTTCTAAAAGTGAGATTCAGACGTATATCAACAATCATAAAGAAGATTTCAAACAAGAACCTGCAAGAGACATTCAGTTTGTTTACTTCCAAGAGAAGGCTTCTGCTGCAGATGAGACCGCTGTTAAAAATGCTATCACTAAATTGATGGACGATACAGTGGAGTATAATGCCCAAACAGATAAGAACGATACAATAGCTGGTTTCAGGAATGCTACGGATATGATGGCATTTTTAGATCGTAATTCAGATATTAAGTTTGATACGATTTATAGATCAAAAAAAGAACTTCCTGCAAAGTTTGCAGATACGTTAATGACGTTAGAGGTTGGTGAGATGTTCGGTCCTTATAGAGATGGAGATTTCTTTAAAGTTTCTAAAATGATAGGTAGAAAACCTAATGGGTCTGTAAAAGCTAGTCATATTCTTATAGCTTACGAAGGTGCGCAACGTGCCAACCCTGAGGTAACAAGAACTAAAGAAGAGGCAGAAGTTGAAGCCAAGCGTTTACTAAGAGAGGCTAGAAAGAAAGATGCAAAATTTGTAGAATTGGCACGTGATAATTCTGATGGCCCTTCTGCACCTAATGGAGGTGATTTGGGGTATTTTCAAGAAGGTAGAATGGTACCTGCTTTTAATGATTTCGCATTTAATAATAAAGTCGGAACAATAGGTATGGTTGAAACCGATTTTGGTTTTCATATCATAAACATAGATGATAAAGAAGATATAGTTCAAATAGCTACTTTAGCTCGTGAAATTGAACCATCTGAAGAAACTACGAACAAATTGTTTACAGATGCTACTAAATTTGAAATGGAGTCAATTGAATCTAGCAAGGCTTTTTCGGATTTAGCAAAAGAAAATGAATACGTGGTACGCCCGGTAAACAAGATTAAGGCTACAGATGAAAACTTGCCTGGTCTTTCTGCTCAAAGAAACATTGTTCAGTGGGCTTTTCAGGAAGATACTAAGATCGGTGATATCAAACGTTTTGACTTAGCAGGTGGTTACGCCGTAGCTCAGTTAACTAAAACATACGAAAAAGGTCTTATGTCAGTTGAAGACGCTTCTGCCTTAGTTCTTCCTAAACTTAGAAAAGAACGAAAGGCAGCTCAGATCATAGCAGCTAACAAAGGTAAATCAATAGAGGATTTGGCAAAAGATAACAATGTAAGCGCATCTACTGCATCTGCATTAACGGTAAAGTCTCCAACTATACCTGGTGCCGGTTCGGAACCTGCTGTTGTAGGTAGGGCTTTTGCAATGAAAGAAGGTGCTACGTCTGATCTTATTGAAGGTAATACCGGAATTTATAAGTTGACAGTTACCAAGAAAACGGAGGCACCAAAATTAGACAACTACAGTATGTATGCAACTTCGGTTAAGACCTCTAGGGAGTCTAAAGTTAATACCGCTGTTTATGATGCTCTTAAAGATGCTTCTGTTATAGAAGACAAAAGAGCTTCTTTCTATTAAAAACTTGCTTTACAAGTATATAAAAAAGGGATCTTTCATACTAAAGGTCCCTTTTTTATAATACCATATTAGCGTAAGGTATAACGGTATAAAATCCTTTCTTATTAAAATATTCAGGCGTGTCATTGTTTCCTGTAGCAAGAATAAAGTCTCCGCCCCATGCGCCTAAACTTTTTATAGATCCTAGATAGTCCGGGAAGAGCTGTTGTTTTATGGTTTTTGTCTGAAGTATTTGAGATAATAGGGCTTCATGACGTTCTACTAGAGTTGAAAAAGTGGCTAAATCCTCACTTTTGGCTATTTCTAATGTTAGGGTAGTAATGCTTTCGATTAGCCGATCCGAATCAAATTCCATTTTGCGGTATTGGGCAATACCCTCTCGGCTGTTTTGTTTTTTATCAAGATGAATAAAGAACAATTGTTCCTTAAATGAGGGATTAAAAACGACTGGTTTTATGGTAGGGTCCTTTTCTTTCACTTGATATAAGATAGGCGTGTTGTTCTGCGCGCAGGCTATGTCATAACCACTGCCCGAGAACGCATTCCATAAGAGTTGAAAAGCATCTACTTCTGCCCATTGGGCTATATTGTTTATCAGTGTTGATGAAGAGCCTAGCCCCCAATCCCTTGGAAAACCTAATTCTGTCTCCACTTCAAATCCGCTATCACCGGTTAGAAAATCTGGATTCAGTTTTTTAGCTTCTCTAAGAAGGTTAAGAAGAACATTATGTACAGATTCATCGGAAGTTTTCTTTTTATCATCCAGTATTTTTGTAAAGCCTACAGAAGTGGAGAACCAAGTTTCTCCTTTGTCATCCAAACTTTTCCAAATTAAGTTTTTACTTTTAATCGAAGAGACCTTTAGTGTTTGTCCGTACTTGGTTGGTACTGCAAGACCTATTGCGCCATCTAGTATAGCGTATTCTCCTGTTAGAAGAAGTTTTCCGTTGCTGTAGAATTCTTTTGTCATTTGCTTTTCCTAAGCTTTTCAAAAGCATCTACTACAGCATTATGGGTAGCGGAATGCTTTTTAAAGTGATGGGTCAAAGTTTTCTTTTCGTCTTCCGTGGCACCCAATTGGTTTAAAATATTCATGAGGTGCATTTTCATATGACCTTCTTGTATACCAGTGGTAACCAAAGAACGTACTGCGGCAAAGTTTTGTGCCAATCCGGCAACAGCAACAATCTGCATTAGTTCTTTTGCAGATGGTTTTCCTAGCATTTCCATAGATAGCTTTACCAACGGGTGAAGACTTGTGAGTCCTCCAATGGTCCCGAGCGCCAACGGAAGCTCGATCCAGAATCTAAAAATCCCGTTTTCAATAGCGGCATGGGTAAGACTGGAATAGATTCCGTCTTTAGCGGCGTAGGCATGTACTCCAGCTTCAACGGCTCTAAAATCGTTTCCTGTTGCCAGAACAACCGCATCTATACCGTTCATAATACCTTTGTTGTGCGTAACGGCCCTATGCGGTTCAACCTTGGCGATATTTACCGCTTGAATCATTTTCTCGGCAAACGCCTTTGATTTCTCCGTGTCTCCGCTTTCAAGGTCTTCCACAGGGCAGCTAACTTCGGCACGAACAACACAGTTGGGTACATAGTTAGATAGTATACTCATTACAATTTCAATTGCTTTTTCCTCTTCGGTAAAAAGGGAAAATTCTTGAGCTTCTGCCTTTAAAGTTTTTGCAAACTGCTCTAGGCATGAGTTAATGAAGTTGGCACCCATGGCATCTAGGGTTTCAAAAGTGCAATGCAATTGGTAATAGTTATCTAGAGCTGCGGTTTTGTCTCTTAATTCAATTTTATGGATACCGCCCCCACGTTTTTCCATGTTTTTGGTAATGGACGAGGCATCCGAAAGAAGCTTTGAATGTACTTGCTCAAAGAAATCGGTTAAATGTTCTTTAGTACCATGGTACATAAAATGTACCTGACCTATTTTTTCGGTTCCAAGAACTTCGGCCTTAAAACCACCTTTGTCCAACCAGAATTTCGCGGCCTTGCTTGCAGCGGCAACAACGGAACTTTCCTCTATGGCCATAGGTATGGCATAAAGGGTATTGTTAATTAAAAAATTCGGTGCTACTCCTAGCGGCAGATAATAATTAGAAATGGTGTTTTCTATAAATTCATCATGCAATTGCTGCACATCTTGGGCAACGTTCCAATACCGTTTTAGCAGCATTTTTGATGCATCTGGATCGGCCGTATAATTAGTTGTTAGCCAATCTATTTTTTGCTCTTTTGTCAGTTTTGAGAATCCCTCTATGGGCTTGGTCATAGTGTTTGGTTTCGATTGGTAAAGATAATGATAATGGTTTATACAAAAGATTGAGATAAACCTCGATAATACAAGGGATTTTTATGATTTAAAGTTTATTTCTTTGTAAAATAATCACTAAACTTGGGCGATTTAATCTTTTTATAACATTCTATGAGAAAAATAGTTTTAAATGTCTCTTTTGTTTTTGCTTTTTTGGCAATTTCTTACGCACAAAAGAAACAAGTTACAGTAGAGGCAGTTTATGGTGGGGAGTTCTCAATTGAAAGACTTGATGCCCTTAGATCCATGAAAAATGGAAAACAATATACCATTCTAAACAGAGATGCTAATGGTACAACTACTATAGATAAGTTTGATTACACAACACAAGAAAAAGTAGGAACTATAGTCAATTCTGCGAATTTACAAGAAATTCAAAGTTTTAGTTCGTATCAGTTTAGTGATGACGAATCTCAAATTTTATTAGCTACCGAACTAGAGCCAATTTTTAGACACTCTACGCTCGGTATTTTTTATGTGTACGATTTAAAGACCAAAAAATTGACCAAAGTTTCGGATTCAAAAATTCAAGAGCCTAAACTTGCGCCAGATGGTTCAAAAGTGGCGTATGTAGCAGAAAACAACTTATACCTTTTTGACCTGACTTCTGGAAGTACGAAACAATTTACAGCAGACGGTGAAAAGAATAAAATCATCAATGGGGTAACGGATTGGGTCTACGAAGAGGAATTTGCCTTTGTTCGTGCTTTTGACTGGAACACCAACGGGACTAAAATTGCCTTCTTGCGTTTTGATGAGACAGATGTGCCCGAGTTTTCCATGGATGTTTTTGGAACGGATTTATATCCAACAAAAGAAACCTTTAAATATCCTAAAGCGGGTGAAGAAAATGCCAAAGTTAGCTTGCATTTATATGACGTTAAAGTAGGCAGTACTACATCGGTTGATTTGGAAGATGCGTATTATATTCCACGTATAAAGTGGATGAACAACTCCAATTATTTAAGTGTACAGACTCTTAATAGACATCAGAACGATTTAAAGTTATACACTGTAGATGCAAAAAAAAATACTGCAACCGTACTTCTTGAGGAGAAGGACAAAGCCTATATAGATATTACGGATAACCTAACGTTTTTAGAGGATGACAGTTTTATTTGGACGAGTGAAAAAGATGGTTACAACCATATTTATCTTCATGATCAAGGTGGCAACCTTATCACCCAAATAACCAAAGGCCCGTGGGAAGTGACCCAATATTACGGATATGACCAAAACGAAGACAAGGTATACTATCAATCTACTGAAAATGGCTCTATCAACCGTGGAGTTTACAGTATTGAAAGTAGTGGGGAAAACAAAAAGGCCTTGGCAGCAAATGAAGGTACGAATGCAGCAGATTTTAGCACTGATTTCACCTATTTCATACAAACCTATTCAAACTCAAAAACACCACCTGTTTACACGTTGCACAAGGCCCTAAGTGGTAAAAAGGTAAAAGACATTAAAAACAATGATAGCTTAATTGAAAAATTGAAGGATTACGAGATAAGTGAAAAGGAATTCTCAACCATCACCATTAACGGTAATGAGCTTAATATGTACATGGTAAAACCAAAGGATTTTGATGCTTCTAAAAAATACCCTTTGTTAATGTACCAGTATAGTGGTCCTGGTTCGCAAAGTGTAGCCAACAGTTGGTTGAATGCTAGGGATTTGTGGCATCAGCAATTAGCCTCTAAAGGCTATTTGGTTGCCTGTGTAGATGGCCGAGGCACAGGATTTAAAGGTTCTGATTTCAAAAAATCGACTTATCTAAATTTGGTTAAATACGAGACTGAAGACCAGATTGCAGCAGCTAAAGAATTGAGCAAACTTCCTTATATAGACGAAAAAAGAACAGGTATTTGGGGCTGGAGCTTTGGCGGTCATATGGCAACCAATTGTATTCTTAAAGGCAATGATGTTTTTGAAACCTCAATTGCGGTAGCACCTGTTACCACTTGGCGTTTTTATGACACGATTTACACAGAGCGTTTCTTGCGCACTCCAAAAGAAAACCCTGCTGGTTATGATGAGAACTCGCCTCTTAATTATCCTGAAATGTTGAAAGGTAATTACTTGTTGGTTCACGGTTCTGGTGATGACAATGTGCATGTTCAGAATTCAATGCGTATGATAGAAGCTTTGGTGCAAGCCAATAAACAGTTTGATTGGGCCATTTACCCTGATAAAAACCACGGGATTTATGGTGGTAATACTCGTGTTCATCTATTTAATAAAATGACAAATTTCTTGGACGATCACTTATTGCAACCTATAAAATAGACTAAACCAACAAAGATTAGTTAAGGAAGTTCTTGGAGACAAGAAGATGAACCTGATTAAAAAAGAACACTTTAATCAGTTTTTTGAAACTAATCTTAATAGAGATCAATTTAACAAATAACAAAGTTTATGGCATTAGTAGAAAAGGCACCGCATGAAAAGGAGCTGTTCGGGCATCCGGTAGGTTTATATATTCTGTTTTTTACAGAAATGTGGGAACGATTTTCATACTACGGTATGAGAGCGTTATTTACATTGTTTTTAGTGGCTGAGACTACTTCTAGTAATGCAGGTTTTGGTTGGAGTAATGATGATGCCTTGGCACTTTATGGTTGGTATACCATGTTGGTTTACGTTTCCTCAATACCCGGAGGATGGATTGCCGATAGATTTCTAGGACAGAAGAAGACCGTTATGCTTGGGGGAGCTCTATTGTGTGTTGGTCATGCTGTTTTGGCATTGAATTCAGAGACATCGTTTTATCTTGGATGCTTTTTTATTATTCTGGGTGTAGGATGTCTAAAACCTAATATTTCTTCTATGGTAGGTGGTTTGTATAAGCCCAAAGATGAGAGAAGGGATTTAGGATTCTATATTTTTTATATGGGTATCAACATAGGTGGTTTCCTTGCACCTATTTTATGTGGCTATATTGGAGAGAATATAAATTGGCATTATGGCTTTGGTCTTGCCGCTATTGGTATGTTCTTGGGTCAGGCAGTATATATTTGGGGTCAGAAGTATTTGACGCATGTAGGTAATCTTATTAGTAGAAAGAATGAGGCCGATCGAGAAATATTAGATAAGCCACTTACAAGTATAGAAAAAGACAGAATAAAGGTGCTCCTGATTTCTTTCTTATTAATTATTCTGTTTTGGGCTGCTTTTGAGCAAGCTGGTGGATTAATGAATCTTTATGCCATGCAGAAGACAGACCGTAATTTCTTCGGCCTTTTTGAAATTCCAGCTTCAGTTTTTCAATCTGTGAATTCATTTTTTATTATCACCTTGGCTACGGTTGTTGGTGCTTTTTGGTTGAAATGGCGAAAAGCGGGTAAGGAATCTTCGTCAATTTTTAAGATTGCCGTAGGTATGGTTATTATGGCGCTCGGTTTTGGGTTTATGAGTGCTGCTTCTCTGCAATACGAGGCTAATGGTTCTTCTGCTATGTACTGGCTAATTTTAGCCTATCTATTACATACTATTGGAGAGCTTTGTGCTTCTCCGGTGTCATTATCCTACATCACTAAATTGGCGCCACTTAAATATGCCTCTATCATTATGGGACTATATTGGGCGGCTACTGGTTTGGGAAATAAAGTGGCAGGTTTAATAGGGCAAGCTTCTCAATCATTAGGTGAGTTCGAGATTTTTACGGGAATAGCCGTTATCTGGTCTGCAATTGGCATTTTGGTTATTGCCATGTTAAAACCGTTAAAACGGCTTGCTCATGGAGCAGAAGATGGCGAAACAAAAATTACTGATGAAGGCCAAGAGAATTTTGAAATAGAAGGACATGTTTAATTAGACGGTTCAAAATAATAAGCTCCCTTTTTACCAGTTGCGTGAAAAGGGAGTTTTCTTTTTGAACAAGTTTGTTTCCACCTTTTTATATAAGAGGTATAGTTACTACCATCTGCAATGATATATTTTGGTTTTAGCGTAGTAATTGCTCTTTCAAGATTCAGTTTGGGAGATTGGGTAAGAATGAGATAATCAACAGGGGTTTCTTCATTTGGGTATACACTAAGACTATCAATAACCAAAACGGTCTTATCCTGCCATAAATAGCTGTTCTGAACAGGGGAGTAGGAAATGTTGGAAATTCGCTCGGCAACGCTGTAGTCCTCTATTATGTTAGCTAGTCGCGTGGTGTCATGCGTGAGGACAGCTACAGTTCTTCCGTTTTGATGTATGAGCGCTGTATTCTTAGTTTGATGAGCAAGAAATAACAAGCTGTTTTTCGAGGTTTGGTAGTTGGAGTAAAGCACCCATAACTGGAATCCTATTACTAAAGTGGCTAGTGCCATGATTTTTTTAAAGTTGGGACGGGTCAATAGAATCACGCAGCAAAAGATAATTCCATATGCCAGTATCATTTGAATAGCATCAAAAGAGATGTTTTTAAAAATAAAAGCTTCCTGTTGGGCAACCCAGCTTATAGTCCAGTTCATCCAGCCGATCAAAGTGTCATAGATAACTACCAAAAAATTGGGTAAAGCATCTATTAAGGCAAGCAAGATTACTAGAATACCCATTCCCAGAATAACTCCTAATGCCGGGACAATTAGTAAGTTGCTAATAAAGAAAAGGCCTGGGAATTGGTGGAAATAAAACAAACTTATGGGTAGTACACCCAATTGTGCAGCTATACTAACGGATAGCAGTTGCCAAATCTTTCGTATAATTTTGTTCTTTGGAAACCATAATTTTTGTAAAAGGGGATAGAGCCAAACTATGGCTAAGACGGCTGCATAGCTCATTTGAAATCCTACCTGAAAGATGAGCTTTGGATTTATAACCAACAAGATGAAGAACATGGATAAGGCTAGAATATTGAAAGTATTTTTAGGTCTATTCAAATACATACTATAGGCTACAAATGAAAACATGGTAACAGCCCTTACTACAGATGCAGATAACCCGGAGAGTAGGGCAAAACCCCAAAGTAAAATTACAATTAAAATAAGTTTTAGGGTTTTGCCTCTAGGAAGTCTCTCAACAGGTGTTAAAAGAAATTGTAATAACAGTAGTAGAATACCAATGTGGAGTCCTGAAACGGCAAGAATATGAACCGCTCCCGCGTTCTTGTAATCGGTATAGGTTTCTTCGGAGATATCGTTTCGTTGTCCAAGAAGTAAAGCTTGTATAATACTCAATTCATCCTTTCCAAAATTGGCTCTGCTAAGCTGGGATATAATGTGGGAACGGGCCTTTGAAGCTCTACCGAAAATGGTGGCCGCAGGTTTTTGTATTTTAATAAAATCTTTTTTATCTAATTGGAACTGATGTGATATACCCAAATCTTTCAAGTATACCTTGTAGTTGAATTGATGTGGATTTAATGGAGCTTTTATTTCCATGGGAATAGCAGAAAACATCAATTCATCATCTACTTGGAGAGTTTGGTACGTTGAATCTTTTACAAAACTTAATAGTACCTTGCCTTCTGCATGTCTACTATTCAGTTTCTCTACTTTAGCCATATACCGATTGGAAAAAGAAGTTGATTTTAATACTCCTGAAACCTTTAAACGCCAAGTGTGGTTACTGGAAAAATCATGGTTGAGGTAGTGGTCTGGATTGTTTTTGGGGAACGATAGGGATACCGCTAAAACTCCGATAAAAAAGGTAGTAAGAATAGTTAGGTAGCCAAAAATAGGAGATTCGTTTTTTTTATCCACGAAGCGTAAAATGCCCAGGGCAAAAAGTGGAGTAAGACAGGCAAATAGCGTATATTCAATATCTGAATTAGAATAATTACCGACTATAATACCCAAAATTAGAACTAATGTAAGTTTGATGGGTATAAAGCGTAGCAGCTTCATTTAAAGAATGCGAGTGGCTTTTATGAATGCACTGCTCCAATATCCTTCGCGCAATGAGGAAACCATTACCCCTCTGGAAGACGATGCATGAACAAACTTAATTTCATTGTTTTTTACGGAAACTACCATGCCAACATGATTAATACGTTTACTACGTTTACTTGTTTTAAAGAAAAGTAAGTCCCCTTTTGCAACACTGCTTTTTCGTATAGTTCTGCCTTCTTCGGCCATATGGTATGAGGTGCGAGGAAGTTTTATGTTATTTTCTCCAAAGGCAACATAAAGAAGTCCAGAGCAATCCATTCCCTTTTTTGTGGTTCCTCCATATTTATACCGCGTACCTGAGAATTTTAAGGCAGAATCAATAACATCATCAGCTTTTGAGCGTTTGGCAGAAGGACGTTTTCTAACAGGAGCACGTTCTCTGTGGGGAGTATTGGTACGGGCGGCAACGGTAATTTTGCGAGGTTGTCTTTGCGCGGCCTTCTTTTTTGAGGACCCACAGCTTGCAACCAAGCAAATAAGCATAAAATATAGAATCTTGCGCACGGGCAGAATAGATTGGATTTCGATTTTCAAAACTAATTAAATAATCTTTAAAGAAATATGGGCTTTGAAACTGCCTAACTTATTTTTTTGAAGTTTCTACTATCCAGGCATCAACCAATTCTTCAAGAATATTTAAGGGTAAAGCTCCGTTTAATAGAACTACATCATGAAATTCACGAATATCAAATTTATCGTTCAATTTGGTTTTAGCCTTTTTCCGAAGCTCCAGAATTTTATTCATGCCCACTTTATATGCCGTAGCCTGTGAAGGCATAACAATATGGCGTTCTACCATTTTAACAGCATCACTTTTAGCGTTTGGAGTGTTGTCCACGTAATAATCAATACCTTTTTCTCGAGTCCATTTTTTGGAATGTATTCCCGTGTCAACTACCAATCTGCACGCACGCCACAGCTCCATAGCAAGTCTCCCAAAGTCGGAATACGGGTCGCTATACATACCCATTTCTTTTGGGACTTTTTCGGAATATAAGCCCCAACCTTCAATATAAGCAGTATAACCGCCCATTTTTCGGAACATAGGAATACCTTCTAGCTCTTGTGCAATAGCAATTTGCATGTGATGGCCAGGAATACCTTCATGATAGGCTAAGGCTTCCATCTGGTAGTTGGGCATTGCCATGATATCGTACATATTTGCATAATAAGTTCCCGGACGGGATCCGTCTATTGCAGGTTGTTGATAAAATGCCTTGCCCGCTGCTTTTTCCCTAAAAGGCTCAACTGCTTTTACTATGATTTCGGCTTTTGGTTTGGTTAGGAAAAGTTCATCTAACCTACCCTTCATGCTGTCTATAATCATGGTAGCTTTTTTCATGTAGTCATCCCTACCTTTTTTACTATCAGGATAATAAAATTGCTTGTCGTTTTTCATGAAGGTAAAAAAGTCCTGTAAACTCCCCTTAAAACCTACCTTGTTTTTAATAGCTTCCATTTCCGAATGAATGCGTTCAACTTCGGAAAGGCCCAACTCATGTATTTCGTCGGAGGTCATATTGGTAGTGGTAGTTCTGGCCAGTGCATTATTGAAAAATGCATCGCCGTTCGGAAACTTCCAGGCTCCATCATCGCTATTTGCCCTTTTCTCCTGTTCTTTTAAAAAGGAAATTAATTTTTCGTATGCGGGTTTTACGGAAGATACTAAAGCCTTTTCCGCATTTTCAATCAATGTATTTTTTTCTTCCTTGGTGATATCTAAAGCATTCACCTTTACTGAAAAATCTTGTAATAGTGTACTTTGTTTCTTTCCAGTTTCAAAAGGTTCTCCTTTTAAGATGTTCGTGCAGGACTCCAATACTTTTGGAAAAACAAATTTTGGCAGCATAATACCTGCCGCTTCACGTTCCTTTAGTGCTATAATGGTTTGGTCAAAAAACGTTCCAACCCCATTTAATCTTGAGACATATGCTTCAGCATCGTTTTTGGTGGTTATTTTGTGCATGTTGATTAAAAACGAAGGAACCTGAGAATGAATTCCGAACATCTGGTTTACGGGATAATTGTACAAGCGATATTGGTAATCCTCAATTTCATTTTCAAAATGTTGCACTGCCAATCTGTAGCTTAATTTTGTTGGCTCGTCTAGAGAATTGATTTGGGTAGAGTCTTTTAAAAAAGCCAAACGTGATTTGCTGCGCTCCAGCTTCTCCTCTTCAGCGTTCTTTGATAGGTCGTCCCATTTGTCATAATCGGTCTTATCACCTAAGTAGGTTTGTGTCATTGGCGATAATGCAACATCTTCATCCCATTTTTTTTGAAACCAGTCGTTCAGTGCTTTGGAAGCACTTGCTATTTCTTTAGGTGAAACTGCTTCTTTTGTATTGTTCTCTTCCTTACAGCCGGTAGTGATTAGGATAGCGAAAATTAGGGTGATCGTACTGATTTTATAGGTCATAAATAGATATTTTCTGGTAATGAAGTTATTAAAACTCAGCATTTTTAACAATCAATTCGGCAGCTTTAACACTGGCGCCTCTGCCTCCGAGTTTTTTCTCGAGCTCGTCATAAGCCTGAATTTGTGCTGTGCGGGCCGGTCCTTCCAGTATATTCTTTAATTCGGTTCTAATATTAGTCGTGGTCAAATCATTTTGAATAAGTTCTTTAACTACCTCTTTCTTCATGATGAGGTTTACAAGCGAAATATATTCAAGCGTAATTATTCTTTTGGCAATCTGGTAAGATAGCCAGTTGGCTTTATAGCAAACTACTTGGGGAACCTTAAAAATTGCGGTTTCTAGCGTAGCGGTACCGCTAGTGACCAAGGCTGCATGTGAAATACTTAGGAGGTCATATGTCTTATTGGTAACAAAACTAACATTTGGATTCTTAAGAAAAGGTTCGTAAAAATCGTGATCTAGACTTGGTGCTCCGGCGATGACGAATTGATACGCGGTAAAGTCTTTTACTACAGAAAGCATTAAAGTAAGCATCTTTTGAACCTCCTGTTTCCGACTTCCGGGTAATAGTGCGATAATTGGTTTTTCTGCATCCAAGTTATTGTCCGAACGAAATTTATATCCGTCAACAGTAGTCCTGTTTTCTATGGCGTCAATAAGAGGGTGGCCTACAAAATTAACTGGGTAATTGTGTTTTTTTTCGTAAAACTCTTTTTCAAAAGGAAGTATAACGTGCATGGCATCAATATCTCTTTTGATATCTGAAATACGCCCTTCTCTAGAGGCCCAGATTTGTGGCGATATGTAGTAGTTGGTTTTAAAGCCATGCTCTTTGGCCCATTTAGCAATACGAAGATTAAAACCGGAATAGTCAATAAAAATAATAATGTCCGGTTGAAATTTTTGAATATCGGCCTTACAGAATTTAATGGCTTTGGCAATCGTGCCCAGATTCATAAGTACTTCCAAAAAGCCCATAAAGGCCATTTCTTTGTAATGTTTTACTAAAGTACCCCCTGCTTTTCGCATTAAATCACCGCCCCAGAAGCGGATATTGGCATTAGCGTCTTTTTGAAGTAGGGCTTTCATAAGGTTGGAGCCATGTAGGTCACCAGATGCCTCTCCTGCTATTATATAGTATTTCATTAGAAATCGATACAGTTTATATCCGTTCTTTTTAATGGAGAACTTAGTAAGAACACTGTTTGTATGTTCTCATCTGCTAAAATTACGGATTAAAAAACTTTATAGTAAAGAATGGCTAAAGCAGTTAAAATGGTTGCAATTAGAACGCCTTTTGCCCTATTGTCTCTTCTAATACGCAAAAATCCAAAAAATGCTATTAGGTTAAGAATAGCACCCAAGGCTAAAAGACTGCCAATATGACCTTGTTGTACTGCTGCCTGAAAAGTTTCATTTATGCCAAATTCCGAGAACAACAGAATGTAGAGTAGGGTACCAACGGTGTTTGCTATAATACCCACAATAAATCCGATGGCAAGTTCTTTTTTAACGTTCATGCTTTTCAACTTTATTCAGTGCTTTTTTGGTGGTGCAAAGGTATTCTTCTAAGATAAACGGTAAAAAATTATTCAAATTGCCATCCGTTTAATTGTTGAATGGCGTGGTGTGCGGTAAGGTCGAATTGAGTGGGTACGATAGACACATAATCATTGGCTAGCGCCCATTCATCAGTATCTTCTCCATTATCTAATAATTCAAATTTACCGGTAAGCCAATAATAATCTTTACCTGCAGGATTGGTACGCTTATCAAACTTCTCTTTCCAATTGGCACGTGCTTGTCTACAGATTTTAATGCCCTTTATATCTTCTTTTGGTGCTTTAGGAATGTTTACGTTTAACACGACACCTTTTGGAATGCCGTTTTCCAATGATTCGCTCACTATTTTCTTGATAATTTCTTCGGCTTGACCAAAATCGGCATTCCAAGAATAGTCACAGAGTGAGAACCCTATGGCGGGAATTCCTTCTATTCCGGCCTCTATGGCAGCACTCATGGTACCGGAATAGATTACATTAATAGAGGAGTTAGAACCATGGTTAATGCCGCTAACGCAAATATCTGGCTTTCGGTCCAGTAGTTCCTGCAGTGCCATTTTTACACAATCTGCGGGTGTTCCACTACAGCTATACTCCTCTGGGGCACCATGCGTCTTATCAACCACTATTTTATTTGCATGTAGCGTATTGTCTATGGTTATAGCGTGTCCTTGTCCGGATTGAGGGCCGTCTGGCGCCACAACAACAACATCGCCCAGTTCTTTCATATACCTTATTAAAGCTCGCATGCCTGGAGCTGTAATACCGTCATCATTCGTTACTAAAATCAAAGGTTTTTTCATGCTGAATACTTTATAGAGCAAAAATACGTTTACAGAACACAACGACCTAAGTTCGTTTAACAAAAAATTAGTGTATCTGCTCCAAAGGTGGCATGGTTTTTTCAGTATCTTAGGGAATTCATTACTTTTAAGTGTGAAAATCTCAATCTTCCCCAAGATTGATTATAATAAAAATTTTGAAAATATATATATGAAAAGGAATCTTGCCTATTCTCTTTTGGTAATGCTAATATCGGTCGCTTCGTGCAGTTTTACCAATAAGTCTTTTGAAACCGACGATAAAGATAAATTACTTTTAGACCTAATTACTTATGTACTTGAAAAAGGTCATTATGAACCTAAAAACATTAACGATGATTTTTCGGTAAGTGTTTTTGAGGATTTCATTGATGTTTTAGATCCTACAAAGAGATATTTCTTGGAAGAGGATATCAATGAATTTGAACAGTACAAGTTTCAGCTGGACGATCAAATAAAAAGTACGGATATTTCTTTTTTCAATTTGGTTTACGATAGATTGGTACAACGTATGGATGAGGCTAAATCTGTTTATAAAGAGGTTTTGCAAAAACCATTTGACTATAGTAAAAACGAAAGTATCAATATTGATTATGAGAAAATGTCTTTTGCTGCTTCTAAAAAGGAGCTGAAGGAGCGTTGGAGACAACAGCTTAAATATGCAACCTTAGGAACTTACGACTCCAAAATGAAAGGTGTTGAAAGAGGTGATGTTGTTGCTGGAAAGGATGGCGACAAAAAATCTAAACCTCTGACGCCTAAAGAAGCTGAAAAATCGGCAAGGTTGTCTACCCAAAAAACTTTGGATGAGTTTTTTGATTTTGTAAACGATTTGGAACGTAAGGATTGGTTCGTACAATACATTAATACTATAGTAGACGAATTTGATCCCCACACATATTACTTTGCGCCAGATGAAAAGGATAAGTTTGATACGAGTATGTCCGGTAAATTCGAAGGTATTGGGGCACGTTTACAGAAAAAACCTGAAGGAGCTAAAATCGTAGATATTATTTCCGGAGGGCCAGTATGGAGAGATGCCCGCTTAGAAGTAGGAGACCTTATTCTTAAAGTAGGTCAAGAAGGTGAAGAGCCAATTAATATTGTAGGCATGCGCTTAGACGATGCTATCAAATTGATAAAAGGCCCTAAAGCAACTATTGTGGAACTAACGGTTCGTAAGATAGATGGTTCCTTAGATACCGTTCAGCTTACAAGAGATGTTGTTGAGCTAGAAGAGTCCTTTGCTAAGTCAGCTAACATTATCAAAAGCGATGAGAAATTCGGTATTATTGATTTGCCCAAGTTCTATGTTGATTTTGATGATTATACAGAAAGAAACGCGGCTACCGATGTTGCAAAGGAAGTAGAAAGATTAAAAGAAGAAGGTGCCGAAGGTCTTATTATAGATTTAAGGGACAATGGAGGAGGTTCCTTGAAGACTGTGGTTGAGATGGCAGGTCTTTTTATTAAAGACGGACCAATAGTTCAGGTACGTTCTTCGGGAAAAGGTAAAGACGTTTATGATGATAAAGATGAGCGTATACAATGGGATGGTCCATTGGTGATTCTTGTAAATGAATTATCTGCTTCCGCTTCGGAAATCTTAGCTGCCGCAATGCAGGATTATAAGAGAGCTATTGTTATTGGTAGCAAGCAAACGTTTGGAAAAGGAACCGTACAAAATGTAATTCCTTTGGATAACATTGTAAGAAGCAATGACCATGGGGATTTGGGTGCTATTAAATTAACCACGCAGAAGTTCTACCGTATTAACGGTGGGTCTACCCAGTTAGAAGGTGTAAAAAGTGATGTGGTTGTTCCGGATAAGTATAGCTATATTGATTTAGGTGAAAGAGATCAAGCAAATCCTTTAAAATGGGATAAAATTTCTCCAGCAGATTATAAGCCTTGGGGAGGTTATATAGATTACGATCAGACCATTGCAAGCAGTACTAAGAGAATGGCCAATAATCCACAAATTAAATTAATCGAGGAAAATGCCAAATGGTTGAAGTCTGAAAGCGATGAAATGGAAATTTCGTTAAACTATGAGGCTTACCGTGCCGATGAAAAAGAGCACAAGAAAAAAATGGATTATTTCAAAGCTATTGGCGAGTATGATTCAAAATTAACTTTTGGGTCATTGAAATATGAAGAAGAGCTTTTCACTAAAGATTCTGTATTGCGTGAAAAGCGTGACAGATGGCACAAGGCTTTGGCTAAAGATGTCTATGTAGAAGAAGCGGTTAATGTTCTTGAAGATTTAAAGAACAACAGTCTAGAACACGGTAAAATAGCCGCTGTAAAAGGATAATAAGAATAATAGAATATAGAGAAGCCCTGACGCGATAGTGTCAGGGCTTTTATTTTTTGATATGGAGAGCAAGCCCGGGTTTCGTATGTTCCCGAAATTGGGTGAGCAATAATTTTATTTTTGAATCAATATAGCTTTGGCAAAAAGGCTTTTCAGGATTATTGTAGTAGTAATTGTGGAACTGAGTTAAAGAGGGTCTAAAAGCATTGAACGGAAGCACCTTCGTGATCAATATTTCATTAAAACTTGGTTGTAGTTTTTTTAAAATAGCTTTTGCTTTCTTTCTCTGTTCATCAGAAAATGTATAGATGGCAGATCGGTACTTTTTCCGCATACTATGCTCAGAAGTGCTCTTGTGAGTACGCAAATGTATTTCAATTAAAGTTTTTAAACTGATGGTAATCGGTTGGTAATGTACTATTATAGCTTCGGAAAATTCATTTTGCTTCCCTGTGGATGATACAAAACCTTGTTCAACTTTATCAACACCATTTATAGATTGAAAAACGGCTTCAGTACACCAATGGCAACCTCCACCTAAAGCTATCTTTACCATAAATGTTCTATGTTTTAGTTGTAATATTTAATTTAGTGCTGTTAGAGTGTAAAAATAAAAAGACCTGCTGAATAGCAGGTCTTTTACATCGCGAAAATAGAACTGTAGCGCCCAAATCATGCTACAGTTTTTAGCGTAGGTTGAGTATGTGTGTTTTCGGTTATTGAATTGTTATGTTCGTTAAGTCTTTTATTTTGTACGTAAGTAACATATAAGGCTACTATACATAGTACTGCGGCTATTCCGTTGCCATCTTCGGCAAGAAGGTGTGCAACAATACCAAAGGCAAGATTTAAGAAAAATCCGGCGTAGGCCCATTCTCGAATCCAAGTGCTTCTATTGAAAACTAGGACGGCTATTCCCATTAATTGGGCGCCTCCAAGTACAGATATAAGATAAGTAGGGTATCCTAGTTCTTGAAACTTAACAACAATGGCTTCATAGTTAAAAATAGAATTAGCTACGGCATAAATAATAGCCAATGAGAAAACAGTAAGTGCAATACGGTAATAAAGTTTTGTGGTTTTCATAGAAATGGGTTTTAAGATTGTTTGGTAAAATTACTTTCTTAAAACCCATTTCTTGAACTCAAGTAGACCAATTACCGTTACCTGTAGGTGAGCGGTAAAAAACTAATTACGAACTAGTTTGAGGCTGTTTTAACTTGTCTGCATGCATCTTTCTTAGCTTTACAAGTTTGGGTGTTATAACGGCACTACAGTAACCTTGCGAGGTATTGTTACGATAATAGTCCTGATGATATTCCTCTGCATCGTAAAATACAGGTAGGGGACTTAATTCAGTAACAATAGGCTCCTCAAAGTAGGATGCAAGTTCTTTTATTACCGTTTCGGCAACAGTTTTTTGCGTATCGTTATGGTAATAGATAACGGAACGGTATTGGGTTCCAACATCACCACCTTGTCTGTTAAGCGAAGTAGGGTCGTGACTCGTCATAAAAACAATCAATAAATCTTGATATGAAATTATGGAGGGGTCAAAAGTAACTTGCACTACTTCTGCATGACCGGTAAGACCGGAACATACTTCCCTGTAAGTAGGTTTACCAGGAGCTGTACCGCCGGTATAGCCAGAAACTAGTTTCTCAATACCTTTTATTTCCTGTAAAACTGCTTCTATACACCAAAAACATCCACCACCTAGGGTAGCTGTCTCTAAATTATTATTGTTCATCTGTAATGCTTTCTTTTTGTAATTGCATTGATTCTGAATTTATACAGTAACGTAATCCGCTCGGTTCCGGGCCATCGGGAAAAATATGTCCCAGATGGGCATCGCAAGTATTGCACAAAACTTCTACTCGCACCATACCAAAAGATGAATCTTTATGATATTTAATAGCATTTTCCTTTATAGGTTGCGTAAAACTGGGCCAACCAGTACCTGATTCAAACTTAATGGTTGAATCAAATAATGGAGTGTTACAGCAAATACAATTATATTTTCCTGCATCATGTGCACTACATAGTGCGCCCGTGTGCGCTCGTTCGGTACCTTTTTTCCGGGTTATTCTAAACTGCTCTGGAGTCAAGATTTCCCGCCATTCGGCTTCGGTCTTTTCAACCCTTTTGTCCGGTTCTGGATTTCCCTTTACACTAAAACTGATTACATCTTTCCATGTAAGCATATCTTTCCTTTCTTTTACACTAATTTGTTACATACGAATAGAAATACAAAATAAATACATTGTATGATATGAAATGTGCTTATTTGTCGAAATTTTTAGCTTTTACTTACATTTGACATATGAATAAAAATTCCAGAAATAAATTTATATATTCTTCATTGATGCTAGCTTGTATAGCGGGCTTTTGGTTGTTTGAGAATTTTTATACGCCGGACACCTATTCCCAAAAAACGGATGACGGACCTAAAACTTCAATTGCTACTAATTTAATGCCCAGTTCTACAACGGGAGAAATAGTTGAGCATAGTCATTATACACTTTCATATAACGAACCTTTTGAGCAGGCCGAATGGGTAGCCTATACATTAAAGAAAGAGCATCTGACCCATGATGACCGTAAAAGGCCCTATTTTATTGAGGACCCAAATGTGCGCACGAAATCTGCGGATTGGCGCAATTATAAAGGATCAGGTTATGATAGAGGGCATTTATGTCCCGCAGGTGATAGAAGGTTTACGAAACAGGCGTATAACGAGACATTTTACACTAGTAATATTAGCCCGCAGGACCGGGAGTTTAATGCCGGTGTTTGGAATGAACTGGAAATGCAAGTGCGCTTATGGGCGAAACAGTATGGTGAAGTTTTTGTGGTTACAGCAGGGGTTCTAGAAAGAGGATTAAATGAGATTGGAGAGGAGGATGTAGATGTGCCCAAATACTATTATAAGATAGTAGCTAGAGGAAATGGGAGCGATATGAAGGTTTTGGCCTTTCTAATGGAAGGTAGACAGAGTTCTAAACCATTAAAGCAATTTACGGTTCCTGTTGACGAAATTGAAAAGCGAACCGGAATTGATTTTTTCCAGAAGCTTCCAAAAAAGCAGCAAGACCAATTGGAAAGTAGAATTGATACGGAAAGCTGGAAGTTTAAATGGTAATTAGGAATAGGTTATCTAAATTCCTTCTTTTAACCGGTTTGCATCTAACTTTAAGAAAATAAATAGTAACGCAGTAAAAAACAAAAGTCCCGATCCACCGTAACTAAAGAAGGGTAGGGGAATACCGATTGTAGGCAGTACGCCTATTACCATGCCAATATTTATAAAGTAATGTATCAATAAAATTGATATCACTCCGTAGCCATACATTCTGGCAAATCCTGTTTTTTGACGTTCAGACAAGTAAACCAGCCTTAATAGTAAAAAAGTAAATAGCAGTACAACTGTTGCTGTACCTAAAAAGCCCCATTCTTCACCAACGGTACTAAAGATATAATCTGTATGCTGTTCAGGAACAAAATCCCCTTTTGTACGTGTGCCTTCCAAAAATCCTTTTCCGAAGAAACCACCGGATTCAATTGCTTTTTCAGATTGGTAGGTATTGTAACCAATGGTCTTTCTGATTTTTTCCAGTTTTGCAGGATCTTTCTCTAATCGTAACCAAAGTCCAAAACGGTCTCTGTGGCGTTGCTCAAAAACATTATTGAATACAAAATCAACAGAGAGCGAAAATAGTATAGTAAGGATGACAGTAATGGCCATTGGAATAATGGGGACTTTGAATTTTTTCTTTTTCAATAAGAAGAAAAGTATTAGGATTAAAGCGATACCTATGGTAATCCAAATAGTACCGAACATTAATGTGGTTACAAACACAAGAATGGCAAAAAACGCAATCCCCAAATAGTAAAGCGGTAGTCCTTCCCTAAAAATCACAAAGCTTAAAGAAAAGAAAACCAAGGCACTACCGGGATCTGGCTGTGGTATAATCAATACCGCAGGAATCAATATGATCAGGAATGCATAGAGTTGGTCCTTATTTCGTTTTATATCCGTTTGTATGTCACTAAGATATTTTGCTAATGCCAGGGCTGTGGCCACTTTAGCAAGCTCAGAGGGCTGTAGGTTAAAAAATCCCAAGTCATACCATGAAGTAGCCCCTGCAATGGTTTTTCCAAATACAAACAGACCTAGCAATAGCACCATAGATATAATATATAGCACACTAGAGAAACGTTCGTAAAAATTAGCTTCCAGAGCCAATAGTATTATAATAGATGCAAAGCTGGTAAGAATAAAGAAAAGTTGCTTGCCATGTAGTGTTCCAAAATCGAATATAGAAGAATCACTTTCGGAAAATGTACTTGAATAAATATTTACCCACCCAATAGTTAGTAAGAGCACGTAAAATAGAACAGTAAGCCAATCAAGACGTTTGAGGACACTTTTACCGGTCATAAGTTATTGTTCTGATTGGTTTTCCGCTTTATATTTAGTTGAATGCTTGCTCCAATCGTATTCGTTTATTTTGAATTCCTTACCGCTATAAGGTTTGGCGTATTCGTGTTCCAAAGTTCTTTCCAGCATTCTTTTTTCAAGGTCCGTGCGAGTAATTTCTCTTTTAATGTATTTTTCAATCATTAAAGAGGCAATATGACCCGCATATCTAGAGCCGTAATATCCATTTTGAATATACACAGCAATAGCAATTTTTGGATTGTCAACTGGAGCAAAAGCTACAAAAACGGAGTTGTCCGTTAATTGCGTTCTAACGCTATCTATTTTAACGTAATTTTCTACCGTACCTGTTTTGCCGGCAATTTCAATATCAGGAATCTGCACGTATCTGGCTGTTCCTTTATGGTACACATCTGCCATGCCTTGTATCACAGGTTCAAAATGTCTTTTATCAATGGTGGTGTACTTTGGCTCTACAAAATCTGGAATATCAATTTTTTTACCATCAACTTTTTTAAGAACATGGGGTGTAAAGAAATGTCCTCTGTTAGCTATTGCGGCCGTCATATTGGCCAACTGTATAGGGGTTACATTTACTTCTCCTTGACCAATAGCATTGGAATATGTGGTGGTAGCGGACCATCTTTTATCTCCAACTCCATACCACTTGTTATAAAGATCCGTACTGGGGACACTACCGGGTCTACCGGTATAAAGGTCAGAACCTAAATACGATCCAAGACCAAAACTTTTTACGTGCTTTTCCCACGCATCCATTGCTTCACTGTTAGAAGGGAATTGCTCAAATATCTTTTTATAAGCACCTACAAAATAAGCGTTGCACGAAAGGTATATTCCGTTATTCAAATTTCTTGTTCCTCCTCCGCAATGGCAGCCCTTTTTATGCCTTCCTATGAAGAAGCCATGGTGACAGGTAAATGTTGTAGAAGGTGTTATTGCGCCTTCTTGTAATGCAATCAATGCGTTAATAGCTTTAAAAGGTGAACCTGGGCTTTTTTCAAAAGAAATAGATCTGTCGAATGTGGGTTTTGAGATAGAATCGTAATGTAATTTGCTATAATTGGCAGACCGCTTTCTACCTACTAATAGAGATGGGTCATAGGTAGGGCCGGAAATCATTGATAATATTTCACCTGAAGAAGGTTCTATAGCAACAATTCCTCCCCATTTGCCAACCATTAATCTTTCGCCGTATTCTTGTAGCTCCTTATCTATAGTTATATTTATTTCATAACCTTGTTCCGGTAATGTGTCAAGTGTACCGCTTTTATAAGGACCAATGTCTCTGTTAAAGCGGTCTTTCTGAATGTATTGAACACCTTTTCGGCCCCTTAAAATATCTTCATATACCTTTTCAACTCCTGTACGACCGGTAAGTTCACCTTGAACGTAGTAAGGGTTCTTAGCTAAATCTCGTTCGTTTACCTCACTAATATATCCTAAAACATTGGCAGCGCTATTGGTATCATAATACCGTAATGAACGCTTCTGAATATAGAAACCTTTGTAATGACGCATCTTTTCCTGAAGCTTGGCATAATCCTCTTTGGAAAGTTGGGGCACAAATACAGAGGGAAGTCTGGGGGAATAAATTCTAGCTTTTCGTAATTCCTTTTTAAATTTCTCCTTATCGATTTTAAGAAGTCCACATAGTTCTAATGTGTCTAGTTCGCGAACTTCACGAGGAATTACCATGACGTCATACGCTGGGTCGTTACCTACTAAAAGCTTTCCGTTTCTATCATAGATATAACCGCGCTCAGGATAGTCATAAACCCTTTTTATTGCAGGGTCTTCTAGAACCTGATCAGGCGAGAAGCTGAAAATTTGCAGATAGGAAAGTCTACCGAGAAACGTAATACCAATGATTACGATTATGGAGGATAATAACAGCTTTTTCATCTTAGATGAAATTTTATATTTACGAAGTTTATACTTTTTTGCTTTCTACTCTTTTCGAACACTGAAAAGTGAGCCGAATAATAAGCAAAGAATAAGAGTTGCGGCGCCCGTAGCCAATACTTTCTTCAAAATTAATAGGAAATTGTCCAAACTAAAAATTTCCAGGGTAAAGAAAACAAAGTGATGTACTATAATTAATAACGCCAAATATGTAATTTGTTGTACCCTAGTGGTGTTACTTAGTTTAAAACTTTGAAATTCAAAATTCACGCCAAAAACAAATCTCATAATGGCAGGCCTCATATAGGCTATAGTAATTGTAGAAGCCGCGTGAATGGCCATGGTGTCCGAAAAGAAATCTATGGCTACACCTAATAGAAAAGCAAGCCCTATAAAGGCCGCTCTATTCTCTTTGATTGGGTACCAATACAGAAATAAAATATAAACCATTGGGTTTATAAAACCAAAAAAGTTTAATTTATTGAATACCAGTACCTGTACTAGTACCAGTAGTATAAAACGAATGACATTTAAGAAGTAATAGTTACTGACCATTTGTCTCCGTTTGTTTTTCTAGTTCTAAAATCTCTTTGCGGTAATTGTTTTTAATGATGTAAACATTTTTAATATTCGTCATGTCATTAAAAAGAGCCACATCTATATTGTAAAAACTTTTGGAAGTATTAAGGTCAAATTTCCGTATGGTTCCAATAGGAATATTTTCAGGGAAAATACTGCTCATACCACCGGTAACAATAGTATCGCCAATAGTTAAGGGTACCAATCTTGGAATGTCAACCAGTTGTACCACATTAAACCTTTTCATGTCCCATACTAAAGAACCAAAGTGATCCGTATTTTTAATTTTAGCGTTAATATTGGATTTTTCGTTCAAAATAGACTGTACAGTGGCGAAATTATTGGAGGTATTTTCTATGATGCCTAAAATACCTTTGCTGGTTATAACACCCATGTCAGGTTCAACACTGTCATTTCTGCCCTTGTCTATAGTAATATAATTACGAGGGTCCGCAAAGCTGTTTTTAATGACTTTTCCTGTTGAAATGGTATACGTAAGAAAAACGGAATCTAGTGCTGTGCTATCTATTCTTTCTTCTTTGTTAAACAATAGCTTACGCAAGTATTCATTTTCTTGCATAAGTTTTTCGTTCTCTTTATCAAGACCAAAATAGCTGGAAACATCATTAGAGGTATCTAGAATATTTCCCGTCAGCCAATTGGACGAGTTAAAGAAACGCGACTGGTGATACGAATGCGATTGAATCGTAAATCCCAAAGAAACCATCATCAAAAAGACATAAAGAAGGAAATTCTTATATCGTATGATAAAGTTGATGATCTGCTGCATTCACTATTAGATTTGGTGAAACCTGTGAAGCAATTCCGAATGGAAATAAAAATTAAAACCTTTTGAAATCGCCCCGAAATCTGTAGGTTTTATTTGATAAGGATACTCTTGTAGCGCTCTAAGTTCTTAAGTGCTATACCTGTACCTCTTACTACGGCTCGTAGCGGGTCTTCTGCAATATATACAGGTAGGTCTGTCTTTTGTGATAATCTTCTGTCTAGCCCTCGTAGCATAGAACCACCACCGGCCAAGTAAATACCGGTATTGTAAATATCGGCGGCCAATTCCGGAGGCGTCTGCGAAAGGGTCTCCATAACGGCATCTTCTACACGAAGAATAGATTTATCCAATGCTTTTGCAATTTCACGATATGAAATCTGAACTTGCTTTGGCTTTCCAGTTAATAGGTCACGACCCTGAACTGATTTTTCGTCAGGTGGCGTCTGTAAATCCTCGGTAGCCGAACCAATTTCAATTTTTATATTCTCGGCGGTTGCTTCACCAACGTAAAGGTTGTGTTGCGTACGCATGTAATAAATAATATCATTTGTAAAAACATCACCTGCAATCTTCACGGATTTGTCACAAACAATACCTCCTAATGCTATAACGGCAATTTCTGTAGTACCACCTCCTATATCTACGATCATGTTACCTTTTGGTTGCATGATATCAAGACCAATACCTATGGCTGCTGCCATTGGTTCATGAATTAAGTAAACTTCTTTGCCATTTACACGTTCGGCAGATTCCTTTACCGCACGCATTTCTACTTCTGTAATACCAGAAGGAATACAGATAACCATTCGTAATGCTGGAGGAAACCATTTTTTCTTTAAAGCAGGGATGTTCTTGATGAACATATTGATCATCTTTTCAGATGCGTCAAAATCTGCAATAACCCCATCTTTTAGCGGACGGATTGTTTTAATGTTTTCGTGGGTTTTACCCTGCATCATGTTCGCTTCTTTACCCACAGCAATAATCTTGCCTGAGATACGGTCACGAGCAACAATAGACGGGCTGTCTACAACTACCTTGTCCATGTGAATGATAAGGGTATTCGCCGTACCTAAATCGATGGCGATTTCCTCTGTCAAGAAATCAAAAAATCCCATTTGTAATCTGTTTGGTTATGTTACTAGCTTGATAAGGGGTGTATTTCATCGACAAAAGTAATGAAATTAATGCTTGAAATGACGTGTGCCCGTCATAACCATAGATACGCTATTTTCATTACAGTAATCGATACTCAATTGGTCTTTTATAGACCCGCCCGGCTGTATAACGCTAGAAATACCACTTTTATTGGCTATTTCTACACAATCTGGGAAAGGAAAGAACGCATCGCTCGCCATTACGGCTCCTTTAAGGTCGAAATTAAATGATTTAGCCTTGTGAATTGCTTGGTTCAGGGCATCTACCCGTGAGGTCTGACCGGTTCCGCTGGCACATAATTGTTTGTTCTTTGCAAGGACAATTGTATTGGATTTTGTATGCTTACATAGTTTGGAAGCAAAAATCAAATCTTCTAAATCTTGTTCAGAAGGTTTGCTATCGGTTACATATTGTAAATCTTCTAAAGTATCGGTTCTATGGTCTTTTTCTTGAAGTAAGACGCCATTTAGACAGGTTCTAACCGTCATTTCCGGCATTTTTACTTCATTCTGAACTAAAACAATACGATTTTTCTTGCCTGTCAAAATCTCTAGGGCATCATCTGCATAACTTGGTGCAATGACCACTTCGCAGAACAACTTATGAATCTCCTCGGCAGTTGCCTTATCAATCTCTTTATTACTGATTAAAACTCCTCCAAAAGCTGAAACAGGGTCTCCTGCCAATGCATCTACGTAGGCCTGGTGTAAAGTACTACGCTGTGCCAGTCCACACGCATTATTGTGTTTTAAAATGGCAAAAGTAGGGTCGTCATTTTTGAATTCAAGCATTAAATTTACTGCGGCATCAACATCTAATAGGTTATTGTATGAAAGTTCTTTACCATGTAGTTTATTGAACATGGCATCAAAATCACCAAAAAAGAATCCTTTTTGATGTGGGTTTTCGCCATAACGCAAAACCTTGCCATTAGTCTCGCTAATTTTTAAAGCTGCGAGATTGTGGTTTTTGTTGAAATAATTAAAAATAGCAGTATCGTAGTGAGAAGAAACATTGAAAGATTTTGCAGCAAAACGTTTGCGGTCTTCAAGGCTTGTGCTTCCGTTTCCTTCTGAAATCACATTTAAAAAGTCTGAGTAGTCTTCCATAGAAGATACACAAAGTACATCTTTGAAGTTTTTTGCGGCGGCACGGATAAGTGAAATTCCACCAATGTCAATTTTCTCTATAATATCTTGTTCCGGTGCACCACTGGCAACCGTCTTCTCAAAAGGATAAAGATCTACAATTACAATGTCTAGCTGAGGAATTTCAAATTCTTCCAGTTGGGCAACATCACTTTCGTTGTCTTGTCGGTTTAAGATTCCACCAAAAACTTTTGGGTGCAATGTTTTAACTCTTCCTCCTAAAATAGAAGGGTAACTCGTAACATCTTCCACTGGCACAACATCTACGCCAAGTTCTTTTATGAATTTTTCAGTTCCACCGGTAGAGTAGATGGTAATACCGAGTTCCTGAAATTTTTTGATGATTGGTTCCAATCCGTCTTTATGGAATACGGAAATCAGTGCAGAAGAAGCTTTTTTGATGCTCATTTTAATAAGATGTAGTTACTAAGTTAAAAAGACATGCAAAAGTACTTTTTTTGAAAGAAAAAACTACCTAGGTTATTAACAAAACTGCTAAAGTTTTAAACCGTTTTGTGTCAAATAACACGGGGCAGCATCGATAAACGGTATTCTAAAAAACTAAAAATCTAATTAAGATGAATTATAATATGTAAATTTTGGCCACTTCAGTGTTTACGAACTCTAGAAAACGTTCGTCTTCTTCAGTGAATGGGTCGGGCGTATTTGAGTCGATATCAATCTGACCAACATTTTCTCCCTTTATGAAAAGAGGGACTACAATTTCTGCTTTTACGGTAATGCTGCATGCTATATAATTATCTTGAGCTTGTACATCTGGCACTACAAAATTTTGATTGGACACGGCTACTTGTCCGCAAATTCCTTTTCCGAAAGGTATAATGGTGTGGTCCGTAGGTGCGCCAGCATAAGGACCTAATTTAAGCTCCTCCTTATCTCCGTTTTTAAAGTAGAATCCTACCCAGTCATAATGAGGTACGGTTTCTTTAAGAAGTTTGCAAAGGTTCTGAAGGCGTTCGTCTACGGTTAAAGAGGAAGATTTAAGTATGGTGCTAGTTTTGATTCTTAAGTCGTTAAACATGCTAATTTTTTATGCAAAAATAAACTATTGAAAACAAAAAAAAGGGATGCCGAATTAACGACATCCCTTTGCAATATTTTAAAAATATATTATGGCTGTATTTTTACATCAAAAACGATATAGTCGTCAGCGTTAAAACCACTTTTTACTTCTGTAATTTTAATAAGGCCTTTTTTGCCGTAGTTGTCTACAAATTTAATAACATCGCCAACATTCAAACCATTTACATACTGAAAGTCAAAAGTTTCTTCCTCAATTTCATCGTTTATTTGACCTGATAATGTAATGGCATCGAACTCTGCAACAGTTACAAAAGATAGTTCAAAATAGGTATTGTTTAAGGTTTCTCCTTCTGCTTCTTCGTCTGCACTTGCTTCAAAACCTTCTACATCAAAATTAAATACTTCTTTGTACTTGGCAGTTGATGCTAATGAAGCTTTATCTCCATTGGTATAGTAGTAGCCAAAATCCCAAAATGCTCTAAATTCTGGTCCGTCTGTGATATTGTAAACAGTTTCGTTCAATAAAGAGAAAAATGTTTCGGAATCGCCATCTTCTCTAGGAGCGAATAGTTTAATGTCTGTAAAAGACCTTGCCTCGGCCGCTGGGTTGGTTCCATTACCAACCTTTACAGTAATAGTACCTACACCTAAAGCTTTTCTTTTTGTAGGATCTCTGAAATCTCCTTTTCCGGTCGTTGTCCAGAATTGGTAAACAATCTCTCCATTATCAATATCTGGAACAGGAAGTTCAAAAGTAAAATCAATAGCTTTCTGAGTATCTCCATCTAAATCAACAGAACCATCGCCTTTTAAAGCTTTTGTAAGGTCTTTACCTTCTATGTTGAAATTGTTAAATGGCATTTCTCCGCCACCAGATATGTTTTGAGTAATATATAATCTTTTTTGATTTGATTCAGATGTATAAATGATACGCCCTGGTACAGTTGTGCTAACTTCGCCAGAGGCTTCGGCAAACAAAACGTCGCCTGAAGAGTCACTGTCGTTAATTATAAGTGTAGCAACGGTTTCTTCATCTGTGTCGTCTTGTTCTTCATCGCCTATGGGTGTGTCAAACACAGAGCCATCGTCGCTACTACAGCTAGATACCATAAATGCTAGAGCAAATACTGCAAAACCTGATTTTACTACTGATCTAATATTTTTTTTCATTACTAAAATTTTAAGTTCAATGTGGTTAGTGAATCGGATGTACTGTAAGTTTAATCCGTCATGTGATAACTCAAAAACCGACCGATAAGTATGTGAAAGACGAAAAAAAATGTTAAAATCAAGTATTTCCCTGTAAATATTGGTGTGCAGACTGTTTAATTTTATTGAAATTCAGCTGTTTTGATTACTAGTGCCCTAACTAGGTTTGTTCAAAAAAATATTAAGATGTTGTTAAAAATGAACAATTTGAATGCCATTTAAGGCGTTTAAACAAAGTTGGCGTTTTTGGGCTTAGCTGATTGAAGAATTAATATGTAATTTTGCTTCAATGAAAAATGTGTTACATAGAATAGTTTCTCTAGTCATGGCTGTATTGCTTTTGACAACTACTACCTCTTGGAAAGTAGAGAAGCACTATTGTATGGGTCACTTGGTAGATGTAGCCTTTTTTGGGGAAGCCCAGGATTGCGGTATGAGCATGACTTTAGATGAGGAAATAGAACCCTCGGTTGAAAAAATGTCTTGCTGCAATAGTGAAGTAATCGCTAAAAAAGGGCAAGAAGATGTTAAGCCATCTTTCAATGATTTTGAATTAGATCAGCAGGTTTTCTTGGCAGCCTATGTCTATTCCTTTATTGACTTGTTTGAAACAGAGGTTCAAACACATTCTAGCTACACACATTATCTTCCACCTAAAATCGTCAAAGATATACAGCTTCTGGACGCTGTCTTTTTGATTTGATGTTTTATCAATTTCTTATGGTTTTGCATAAAGTAGTTCCTTGTTAGATAAGGTCTATTGTAGCGGTTACATTTTTATGTTTCCTGATAGTTCTACTTTGTGTTTTCGGTTTTCAGATATGAATTACCGATGAATAAAGGTTAATTGATAAAATGTTTCATCAAGAAAATGAATAAATATATAATAGTACTTATCTCTGTAACGCTACCATTGCTGTCATTCTCACAAGAGAAAATTAAAGGGATTGTCTTGGAGCAAGGTGATTCCAGTAAAACGGGTATTGCAGGAGCCAACGTGTATTGGATGGACTCTCAAATAGGAGTTGTAACCAATATGGATGGAAAATTCACCATTCCCTATAAACAGGAATTCAATAAATTAATCATCAGTTATGTAGGCTATGAGTCCGATACGCTTACGGTAGCAGAGCCCAAAAGCATTCGTGTAAGTTTAAAGCCTTCAAATGAATTGGATGAAGTGGTTGTGCAACAAGAGCGGGATAACATTCAGAAAACTTATTTCAGTCCACAGAATACAGTAACCGTAAATAGCGCGGAGCTGCTAAAGGCGGCCTGTTGTAATTTGGCAGAGAGTTTTGAGACAAACCCTGCGATAGATGTAAATCTTTCAGATGGATTAACGGGTACGAAACAAATTCAAATGTTGGGGCTTACCAGTCCATATTTGATGATTACCCAAGAGAATATTCCTATGGTTCGTGGTGCTTCGCAGGCATACGGGCTCACATTTACACCTGGTACGTGGATAGAAAGTATTCAGATTACAAAAGGAGCGGGCAGTGTCGTGAATGGTTATGAAAGTATCTCAGGTCAGATAAATACGGAATTGGTAAAGCCGCTTACGGATAATAGAGTTTTTATAAATGGATATGGGAATGAAAATGGTAGGTATGAGCTAAATACTCATTTCAACAAAAAGCTATCTGAAAAGTGGAGTACGGGACTTTACATACACGGAAATAAAAGGACTCAAAAAGAAGATGACAATGGAGATGGTTTCTTAGATGCTCCATTAGCAGATCAGATAAATGTTATGAACCGGTGGCAGTATCAGGACCCAGAAAAAGGATGGGTTAGTTTTTTAAATATCAGGTTTTTGAATGATGAGAAACAAGTGGGGCAGGTAGATTTCAATCCGGATACCGATAGGGTAGATAATAATAGGAGAATATTTAGTCAAGCCGAAGTGCTTTCTGTAGGCGAAGCCGGTACCCCAACCCTGAGCGAAGCCGAAGTGTGGGGTAGTGAAATTAACACCCGGCGTTTTGATACATCTATAAAATTGGGCTATGTGTTTCCCGAGTTGCCTTTTCAGAGTTTTGGTTTTCAAACTTCCTATAGTATGCATAAGCAAGATTCCTATTTTGGTATAAAAACGTATGATATTAATCACGAAAGTATCTATACTAACCTGCTTTTTAATTCCATTATTGGCGATACCCGTAACAAGTTTAAGACTGGATTTACATTTGCATATGATGGATATGATGAATTGGTGAATACAATGGATTATTCTAGGGAAGATAAGTCTGTAGGGGCGTTTATGGAATATAGTTATGAGAATCTAGAGAAAGTAAGTTTAACGGCCGGTCTTCGGGTGGACAATCATAATAGGCTGGGTATGTTTGTAACTCCGCGTTTCCATATACGATATACACCCTGGGCAATGGGAAGCTTACGAGGTTCTTTTGGTCGTGGAAAGCGAGCGGCTAATATTTTTGCAGAGAATCAACAGTTGTTCGCATCTTCCAGAGAAATAAAAATTTTAAATACAGGAGGAGATGTGTATGGGCTGGAGCCCGAGGATGCATGGAACTATGGTGTAAGTTTTCTCCAAGGATTTAATTTTTTAGACCGGAAAGGGAGTATTACTATGGATTACTATATTACTGATTTTAAGAACCAAGTGGTCGTAGATTGGGAAAACCCCCAAGAAGTGTCATTTTATAACTTAGATGGAGATAGTAAGGCTAATAGCTTTCAGGTTGAGGTTGATTATGAACTTTTGCCAGGTCTTGATATACGAACGGCATATAAATATTACGATGTATCTACGGATTATAAAAATGGTAGCCAGCAAAAACCACTGCAAGCACAGAATTTGTTTTTTGCGAACTTAGGTTATAATACCAAAGCAAAAGATAATGGGGCACAGTGGAAATTTGATTATACCTTGCATACTTTAGGTAAAAAAAGGTTGCCCAATACAAGTAGTAATCCGGTAGCGTATCAGCTGGCAGAATATTCATCTCCTTATAATCATATGAATGCACAAATAACAAAAGTGTTATCGAATACGTTTGAGGTCTATGTAGGAGGTGAGAATTTATCTAATGTTAAACAAGACAATCCTGTGTTAGGAGCGAATAATCCTTTTGGCCCTAATTTTGATACCACAATCATATATGCACCAATAATGGGCAGAATGTTTTATGGCGGATTTAGAATAAAAATATAATTACAACAACTAATAATAATATATATATGAAAACTTCAATTTTATCAATTGCAATGACCTTCTTTACGCTTGTAACGTTTGCTCAAGAGAAGAATAAAAAGATGACTTTTGATGTTAATGGTAAATGTGCCATGTGTAAGGAAAGAATAGAGGAGGCCGCGCTTAATGTAAAGGGTGTGAAATATGCTTCTTGGGATATACCTACGCATCAATTATCCATAATAATGGATGAGCGTAAAACTGACCCTATGAAAATTAAAACGGCGATTGTTGCTGTGGGTCATGATACCAAAGAGTTAAAAGCAACGGAGGAGGCGTATAATAGTGTTCATCCTTGTTGTAGATATAGGGAAGACAATACGGATGATGGCGCCAACCATTAGATTTAAATACCTTAAAATTAGGGTATGAAGGTGGTTTGTTCCCTTTTGGGAAATGGCTGAAATATTTTAGTTAATTATTTCCCAAAGGAAATATCACGAATCAGAAACTAATCTACCTTAGATTAGTTTTATTCAATACTCCAAATTATGGCACAAGCAAAAAATGCAGGTAAATCATCTGTAAAGCCGTTAGCAGCGAAAGCTGGTAAAAAGGCTGCTCCGAAAGCTGCTCCTAGAAAGAAGTAGTTGATAAGGCCGGTAGGGTTTTAACATTGGACATGAAAACCACCTTCTGTACATAAAGAAGGTGGTTTTTTTGGTTGGTATAAGAACAAAAAAACCGCTCTTGAATTTTCAAGAGCGGTTTAGTATAATAATAACGACAGTACCAATTATTTAAATTGGCTGTGGCGCCAGGGCACTACATCATGCCTGGCATTCCACCACCACCACCCATAGGAGGCATTGCCGGAGCATCTTCTTTAATGTCTGTCAAAGCACATTCCGTAGTCAAGATCATACCGGCAACAGAAGCTGCATTTTCCAAAGCAACACGAGTTACTTTCTTAGGATCGATAATACCAGCTTTGGTCATTTCAACATATTTCTCTGATTTTGCATCATAACCGTAATCTCCTTTACCTTCAAGAATTTTAGCGATTACTACAGAACCTTCACCACCTGCGTTAGAAACGATTGTTCGTAACGGAGCTTCAATAGCACGGGCAACGATTTGTAGGCCAGTTGCTTCATCTTCATTTTCAGTCGCAACTTTAGCAAGAACAGATTTAGCTCGTACTAAAGCAACACCACCACCAGCAACAATACCTTCTTCAACAGCAGCTCTTGTAGCGTGCAAAGCATCGTCAACACGGTCTTTTTTCTCTTTCATTTCAACTTCAGAAGCTGCACCTACATAAAGTACCGCAACACCACCGGCCAATTTGGCCAAACGCTCTTGAAGTTTTTCTTTATCGTAATCAGAAGTAGTAGTCTCAATTTGAGATTTAATCTGATTCACGCGAGTTTTGATGTCTTTAGCAACGCCACCACCGTTTACAATAGTAGTATTGTCTTTGTCTATCTGCACTTTTTCACAAGTACCCAACATATCAATAGTTGTATTGTCTAAAGAGAAACCTCTTTCTTCAGAAATAACCGTACCGCCAGTTAAGATTGCTATATCTTCTAACATTGCTTTTCTGCGATCACCAAATCCTGGAGCCTTAACAGCGGCAATTTTTAAAGAACCTCTTAATTTGTTTACCACCAAAGTAGCTAATGCTTCACCATCAACATCCTCCGCAATAATTAAAAGTGGCTTTCCAGATTGAGCAACTGGCTCTAATACTGGAAGTAAGTCTTTCATTGAAGAAATTTTCTTATCGAACAATAAAATATAAGGACTTTCTAAATCCGCTACCATTTTTTCTGAATCAGTAACGAAATATGGAGATAGGTAACCTCTGTCAAACTGCATACCTTCAACAACATCAACATAAGTATCCGTACCTTTAGCTTCTTCTACGGTAATTACACCTTCTTTACCAACTTTGCCGAATGCTTGTGCGATCAAGTCACCAATTGTTTCGTCATTGTTGGCTGAAATAGAAGCAACTTGCTTGATCTTTTCAGAAGAATCACCAACTTTTTTAGATTGTTTGACTAGATTTTCAACAATAGCTTCAACCGCTTTGTCAATACCTCTTTTCAAATCCATTGGGTTTGCGCCGGCAGCAACATTCTTAAGACCTTCTTTTACGATAGCCTGTGCTAAAACGGTAGCAGTAGTTGTACCATCTCCGGCAAGGTCATTGGTTTTAGAAGCAACTTCTTTTACCATTTGAGCGCCCATATTCTCTAATGGGTTCTCTAATTCAATTTCTTTTGCTACCGTAACACCATCTTTGGTTACTTGTGGGGCGCCAAAAGATTTACTTATGATTACATTTCTACCTTTTGGTCCTAATGTTACTTTTACTGCATTTGCCAATGCATCAACTCCTCTTTTCAGGCCGTCGCGTGCATCGATATCAAATTTTATATCTTTTGCCATAATAAATATTAGTATTTGTTTCCCACCGGAGTGGGCGTATTTAAATTAATCTTATGCTTTCCTTGATGTCGTTCCTTTTAACAGGAACAGAAAGGAAATTATATAATAGCTAAAACGTCACTCTCGCGCATCATAAGGTAATCAACGCCTTCAAGCTTAAGCTCAGTGCCCGCGTATTTCCCATATAGAACAGTATCACCAACTTTTACTGTCACTTGCTCGTCTTTGGTTCCAGGTCCAACGGCAACGATTTTACCTTGTTGAGGTTTTTCTTTGGCAGTATCTGGAATGTAGATACCTGATGCTGTTTTGGTCTCGGCAGCCATAGGTTCAATAAGGACCCTATCCGCCAATGGTTTAATGTTCACTTTTGCCATATTTTTAGTTTTTAGATTGAAAAATTATATTCTCGAATGCTAGTGGGCAGAAATTATGCCATTACATGAAAACTGACACATTGTTAAACCAAAAATGCCAGCTTGTCACTAAGCTGGCATTTTGTATATGTTAATTGTAGTTTTATAAACTATCTGCAGGCGTACTGGCCGGTGCAGGTGTCTGTTCTGGCAGTGCTTCCGGTACAGTTTCAGGAACTACGGTTTCAATACCATCTCCATTTAAAAGTTTAGAGTCCGTGTCAGTAAAGTTTCCTTTAAGCGCAACGTTAGAAGCTAAGATTAGAACAACAAGTAAAATAGACAGGGTCCATGTACTTTTGTCTAAGAAATCTCCCGTCTTTTTAACACCACCAACAACTTGGCTACCACCGCCGCCAAAAGAGGATGACAATCCGCCTCCTTTAGGGTTTTGCACCATAATTACTAATATTAGTAAAAAGCAAACTATAATAATAAGGATTAAAAAAATTGTAAACGTACTCATAATGCCTTACTTATTTTCTTGTTGTAATTTTTCTACCGCTTTAATTCGGTCTGCAAAGAAACCACTTTTTTCCGGATATTTCAAACTTAAAATTTTATAAGATTGAATGGCTTTTTTATACTTCTTCTGTTCCAGATACACCTTGGCTAAAGTTTCTGTCATCAGTTCTTTCTTATCCAGGGTAACAGAATTTTCAATCGCTACTTTCTTGACTTCTTTATTAGGATTGATTTTTGGATTTTTTTCAATGAACTTGTCAATCAGGTCAAACTTTTTTCTTTTTAGAATTTCTTCTTCTAGCGGAAATTCAATAGGCTCTGGCTCTAATTCAATAGCTTTTTTTACAGGAGTTTCTTCGTTATCTCTCTTAACGGATTTAACTGTTGTGAGTTGTAGCCATTCTGCAAAAGAATATTTTTCTCTTTTAGTAAAAGGTAGGGGTTCTCCCAATTCTAAGTTTTCAGAAGCTTTTCTTTTAGCTTCTGCTATTTCTTCGTCAATTTTTGGATCTTTTGACCTAAAAAGTTGTGGGTCTAGCAGTTTGTCTGCATCTGCAGGTGATAATGGAATTGGAGCAACCGTAGTGCTATCACCTTTGTCTGGAACGGCAACTTCTTCAATATTAATTTCAGTATCAACCAAAGGAACCGCCTTGCCTGATATTTTATCTGCAATGGTATTCTGTAAAAACTCTTTAGAAGTAATGAAGTCAAAAAGAACGTCCCGATCGGTAGTGTAAGCGGCCGTTACTTTAAGCGCATTATTATATTTGAAGCTATTTAGATTTTTCAAACCTTTTAGGTGAAGTGCGTGAGCCGCTTGAAAGTACGGATACTCTTTAAGTACATCTTCCAATTGCTTGGTTTGAAGTGGGGAGACCACTTTGTCCGGATGTTGTAAAAGGTATGTAAAATCTTGTACGTTCATTCTCTAATGTTACTAAAAGGTATATGGTTATATTGGTTTATTATAAGTTAGAGGGTGTCTTACCAATCTGCCAAAGATGCGTTGAAAATGTCTTGTGTTATCCGCTCAAAAATGGTTTCTAGAGCTTCAGTCTTTACAGAAGATAATTGGGAATTTGCCGGATAATCATAAAAAAATGAGAAACGTTGTTCAAAATCCGCATCTTCTTTGGTTTTGTTAAAAAAACGCACTTTTACTGCCATTGATAAGCGGTTTTGTGCAGCAGTTTGTTGGGCCGTTGCACTCATAGGAGATATACGAAATTCTACAATTTCACCTTCATATAATAAATCTCCGTTGGAAGAGGTCAAATCAAGACTGGTCTGGTTTAAGATACGGTCTTGCAGTGCCAATGTAAAATCTCTTTCTAAGCCTGGTTCAAAAGTAGAACCTGGATTTTGTGTTGCGTAATTTTGAAAAGTAGGTATGGTAAAGGTGGTTGCAGTACCTACATTGCCACCCGTAAAATTATAAACACCACAACCATTAAGAGTTAGGATTAGAATTAAACTAAAAGTTAAATATACGTTCTTTTTCAAAGTTCTATTTTGTTAGTGGTGGGCAATGGCCTGCTATAAATCGTATTGTTTTATTTTACGGTATAAGGTACGTTCAGAAATACCGAGTTCTGCAGCAGCAGCTTTTCGTTTTCCGCGGTTGCGTTCCAATGATTTCTTTATAAGTTCTACTTCCTTTTCTTGTAAAGATAAGGTTTCTTCTTCTTGGATTTCTTCGGCAAAATGATACTTGTCCTCAACAGAAGGTTTAATAATGGGTTTTTCCGCTCGTGGTTCTGGTAATTGTAAAACTTCCATAGATGAGCGTTTCTCTTCCTCTAATTCCTCTCCGTTATCACCATAAATCTTTCTGATAAGGCCTTCATTCTCCTCTTGGACTTTTTCACCATCATTATTTTTCATCAACTCCAAAGTAAGTTTCTTTAGGTCGTTTAAGTCACTTTTCATATCAAAAAGTACCTTATAAAGAATTTCCCGTTCGTTGCTAAAATCGCTTTCAGCTTTCTTTTGTCCTATTACCGCTGGTAAGTTGGAGTTGTTTGAATTGGGAAGATATCCGTTCAGGGTAGACCAAGATACGCTTCTACTTTCCTCTAAAACCGATACTTGTTCTGCGATATTCCTTAATTGTCGTATGTTTCCCGGCCATCTATATTTTTGTAAAAGGTCTACGGCGTCATCATCTAAGCGAATGGTAGGCATTTTATACTTCTGACCAAAATCCGAAGCAAATTTTCTGAAAAGCAAATGAATATCTCCCTGTCTTTCTCGCAATGGCGGAATATTTATCTCAACAGTACTTAATCTATAATATAGGTCTTCCCTAAATTTTTCTTTTTTAATGGCATCGAACATATTTACGTTCGTTGCCGCAACAATACGCACATTGGTTTTTTGCACTTGTGAGGAACCTACTTTCAAAAATTCACCATTTTCAAGAACTCTCAATAATCTGACTTGAGTGGTGAGCGGCAATTCTCCAACTTCATCTAAAAAAATGGTTCCACCGTCCGCTACTTCAAAATAACCACTTCTGGTTTGTGTTGCTCCTGTAAAAGCGCCTTTTTCGTGACCAAAAAGTTCACTGTCAATAGTGCCTTCTGGAATAGCACCACAGTTAACGGCAATATATTTTGCATGCTTTCTATGGGACAGCGAGTGAATAATTTTGGGAATAGCCTCTTTACCAACTCCACTTTCTCCTGTAACAAGAACAGAAATATCTGTTGGAGCAACTTGAATGGCTTTTTCTATGGCGCGATTAAGTTTCGGGTCATTGCCGATAATCTCAAATCGTTGTTTTATGGCCTGTATATTTTCCATTGTTCTCTTAGCTTCGGGGTGTTGGAATTTAATTGTTTTCTGAATACCCTACAGCTTCACCAATTAAGGTTGCTGAAGTACACTCATCCATTCTAACCATAACAAAATCACCGATCTTGTAATTTTCTCTTGGAAAAACAGCGACTGTATTCTGTGAATTGCGACCCATAAAGTGTTCGTCGGATTTTTTTGAGGTACTCTCAATTAAGATCTCTTGAACCTTGCCTAGGTGTCTTTGCGTACGTTCTTGACAATGTTCTCTTTGAAGTGCAATGACTTCAGATAGTCGTCTTTTTTTTACTTCTTCAGGAACATCATCTTCCATTTTGCGTTCTGCCATTGTTCCCGGTCGTTCGGAATACGTAAACATATAACCAAAGTCATATTTTACATATTCCATTAGAGACATGGTATCTTTATGGTCATCTTCCGTTTCCGTTGGGAAACCGATAATCATATCTTGTGAAATGGAACAGTCAGGAAGTATTTTACGTGCATTGTCAATCAACTCAAAATATTCCTCCCGCGTGTGAAGACGATTCATTTCTTTTAAAATACGGTTGCTTCCACTTTGTACCGGAAGATGAATGGCGTTACAAATATTCTTGTGTTTGGCCATTGTATGAATAACGTCCAAAGTCATATCCTGCGGATTGGATGTCGAAAAGCGAATTCGCATTTTAGGTTGGGCCAAAGCGGTTCTCTCTAAAAGCTGAGAAAAATTTACTGCAGTGGCTTTTTGCATATCTGTAGCCTTGTTAAAATCTTTTTTTAATCCTCCACCATACCATAGGTAGCTATCTACATTTTGGCCTAATAGCGTAATTTCTTTAAAACCTCTGCGCGCTAAATCATTTACTTCATCAATAATAGACTGAGGGTCACGGCTACGTTCCCTACCTCTAGTAAAAGGTACAACACAGAATGTACACATATTATCACATCCTCTGGTGATGGAAACAAATGCGGTTACTCCGTTGGAGTGCAGTCTTACTGGAGAAACATCTCCGTAAGTTTCATCTTTAGATAGAATAACATTTACGGCATTACGACCTTCATCTATTTCTTGAATTAGATTCGGTAAATCTTTGTAGGCATCTGGTCCAACTACCATATCCACAATTTTCTCTTCTTCTAAAAATTGGTGTTTTAGACGTTCGGCCATGCAACCTAAAACCCCAACCTTCATATGTGGACGGTCTCTTTTGATGGCGTTAAACTTCTCTAGGCGTTTACGAACGGTTAGTTCTGCTTTTTCTCTAATGGAACAAGTGTTTACCAATACCAAATCTGCCTCAATAAGGTTTTGCGTAGTATCAAAGCCCTCATTGGCTAGAATAGATGCAACGATTTCACTATCAGAAAAATTCATCTGACAGCCATAGCTTTCTATGTAAAGCTTTTTGCCGTTAGAATTCTTCTTTCTAAGTGTCAGGGCAGAACCCTGAAGCGATTCGTCTATAATTTTCTCCATACCTATCGTTCGTTGCCTTTCTTATTTAATGGGCAGCAAATATAGGGTATAAAACAAGTTTGTGACAAATTGACAGGGAATTTTAATATTTTTTTAGATATGAACCCTTTCATGCTTCTTTAATTCTTAGATAAAGTTTTTACGTTGAACTTAAACTAGCTTATGGAAAAATAATTTCTAAAATGTATAAGATTTAGAAGCTTTATGTAGTAACTCAATATAGCTTTTTTAATAAAATATGGTTTTAGTTTTTTGTGACTCTTATATTAACCTTCGTAATAACAATTCTGCTATATGTAGTTTTTTCCCGCTTTTACTTATTGTAATCATTAATAGTTTGGAAATGTTTAAACATGATGAGATGTTCTCATCAATGGGGATTATTATGTTTTATGGCACCTATATCAATAATTACGGTATCCGTTAAGCTTATTGCAACTTTTTTAAGAATTTTTAATATAGAAGATACGGATAGTTCTAATATTGACGGTTCCTTTTTTATCTGAAAAATGGGGGATGGAAAAAAGTTTGATTGTAGGCTTGGAAAAAAAACGGGCTAATCGTTTTTGGTTGTTTGTTGCTGGGATAATGGCAGTACTAGGTCTTATGCTCCGCTGTACATGAGGACTATTGCCTGCAAGGTTCACTAGGTTTCTTTCTTGTTTTGCTTATTAAAGATGCAATAGTATCTCTGGGGGAACTTGGTGAGCTCTAGATTTTTTTAACTGTAAACGCAACGTTATGTAACTTTTAGCATCTGATTGATAGGTTATTCGATAAAATTGCCGGATATATTGTTTTGATAAATAGAAATTCCAAACTATGAAAAAGAACCTTTATTTAGGATTGTTAATTGCTTTTGTGTCTCTTGTTTCTTGTAGTGATGATAAAGATGATGTTCAGGGTAAAGAATATCTTGTGGCAACTCCAATAACCGCAAATCTTCAGGAGTTTAAGGAGGAAGCGGTTGCGGTAACTGAACCTGTTCCGATTAGTGAGTCCGGTAAAATTTATGCGTATCAAGATTATGTGTTCGTTAATGATGTGAATAGAGGCTTTCACGTAATCGATAATAGTAATCCTGTAAACCCAGAGGCTATTTCGTTTATCAAACTTGAGGGTAATTATGATATCTCTATTAAACAAGACCGTTTGTATGCGGATAGTTATGGTGATTTGGTAATTATGGATATTTCGGATATCAATAAGATTCAGATGGTGAAACGAATAGAAGGAGCTATCTATCAACAATTTTGGTGTACGGTCGGTTTTGATGTAGATTGGCCGCAAGCTGATTTTTATGATTATGAAGATTTTGATGCTAGCCAAGAGGCCATTGTAGGATGGGAAGTAAAAGAACAACTTCTGTCAGAAGAAGAGCTGAAGACCAAATTTGGAGTAGGAGACACAAATATTGATATAGCCTTAAGTAACAGTGGTGCAGAGTCAACTTCGCCTACCAGTGGAGATACCGGGCAGGGAGGTTCTTTGGCACGGTTCAAAATTGTGGCAGATTATTTATATGCTGTAGAATGGTCTAGCATAAGTATTTTTGATATAACAGACTTGGATAACCCCAAGGTTTTGGAAGATGTATATGCTAATGGAACCATAGAGACCATATACAATCAAGGAGATGTGTTGTTCGTAGGTGGAACCCAGGGTATGTATATTTATGATATATCATCACCTGATAAACCAGAATTTGTTTCGGAATTTGTTCACGGTACAGCTTGTGACCCAGTAGTGGTAGATGGAGATTATGCTTTTGTGACCTTAAGAGGTGAAAATTCATGTGGAAATACCGAAAGCGGACTCTACATAGTAAATGTTTCTAATTTAACTAATCCTGAACTAGAGAAGTTTTATCCGTTAGAGGGTCCGTACGGTATAGGTTTTAAAGGAGACAATCTCTTTGTTTGCGATGGAGATGCTGGTTTAAAGGTGTACGACAAAACTAATGTTAATGATTTGCAGCTGGTAAATCATTTTAAGGATATTATTACGTACGATGTAATTCCGCTTAAAAATTCATTGCTGATGATAGGGGATAAAGTTCTTTATCAATATTTGTATTTAGATAATGATTTAAGGTTGTTAAGCACCTTTAGTTTAAAGTGAATTACTACAAAACGAATTTAAAACGCCCTTATTTATCGGGGCGTTTTTTTATACCTAATATATAAGGTATGGCAGCAAATTAAAAAAATCAATTACTTTTGTCCTATCAAACAAACCATGAATGGCTAAGAATTTAGTAATAGTAGAGTCCCCCGCAAAGGCAAAAACAATAGAGAAGTTTTTAGGAAAAGACTTTAAGGTAGAGTCAAGTTTTGGACATATCGCAGATTTGCCTTCGAAAGAGTTGGGAGTAGATGTAGAGAATGATTTTGAGCCCAAGTATATTGTCGATACAGATAAGAAGGCACTGGTTAAAAAACTAGGAGACCTTGCAAAAAAAGCGGAAACTATATGGCTGGCGAGTGATGAGGACCGAGAGGGAGAGGCTATTTCTTGGCATTTGGCCGAGACTTTAGGATTGGATAAAAACAAGACTAGACGTATTGTTTTTAACTCCATAACCAAATCGGCAATACAGAAAGCAATTGAAAACCCGCGTGAAATAAACTATAATCTGGTAAATGCACAGCAAGCAAGAAGGGTCTTAGACCGTTTGGTGGGGTACGAGCTTTCTCCAGTATTATGGAAAAAAATTAAACCAGGTCTTTCAGCAGGTAGGGTTCAATCTGTTGCCGTTAGGCTTATTGTTGAACGGGAAAGAGATATTGAAGCATTTAAGGCAGAGGCTTCTTTTAGAATATCGGCAGAGTTCAAAACGCTTGAGGGCAGTGTGTTTACTGCAAAGCTAAATAAGACATTCCCTTCAAAAGAAAAGGCACAAGCATTTTTAAATGAAAATATAGGCGCAGATTTTTCTGTTGGGAACCTTGATAAGAAACCGGCGAAAAAATCTCCTTCGGCACCATTTACAACTTCAACCTTACAGCAGGAAGCATCAAGAAAGCTTTATTTTTCTGTAGGCAGAACCATGCAAGTGGCACAACGCTTATATGAGGCAGGTCTTATAACCTATATGAGAACTGATAGTGTAAATCTTTCTGGAGAGGCAATTGCAGCAGCTAAAGATGCTATTGTTGATAGCTACGGTGAAAAGTATAGTACGGTTAGAAATTTTAAAGGAAAGTCCAAAGGAGCTCAAGAAGCTCACGAAGCAATAAGGCCTACGGATATTACCAACCAGTCTCCGTCTCTAGAGCGTGATCAATCTAAATTATATGAATTGATTTGGAAACGTACCATAGCATCTCAAATGAGTGATGCCCAATTGGAGCGTACCAATTTAAAAATAAAGGCAAGTACCCATTCAGAACAATTTACGGCTAATGGAGAGGTCATTAAATTTGATGGTTTCCTAAAGGTTTATATGGAAGGGCTTGATGAAGAAGATACCGCTGAAGAGCAAGAAGGTATGCTTCCGGCTATGAAAGTAGGGGAGGCGTTACAAAATAAATATATTACAGCTACGGAACGTTTCTCAAGACCACCTTACCGCTTTACAGAAGCGTCATTGGTTAAAAAGCTTGAGGAATTAGGTATAGGAAGACCGTCTACATATGCTCCAACCATTTCAACTATTCAGAATAGAGGCTATGTTGAGAAAGGTACCATAGAAGGCACGGAACGGAATTATGTGCAATTGCTTTTGGAGGAAGGGGCCGTGGAAGAGAAGAAACTCTCTGAAATGGTGGGTTCTGATAAAGGTAAGCTAGTGCCTACTGATATAGGTATGATAGTAAATGACTTTTTGGTAAGTCACTTTGCTACTATTCTTGATTATAACTTTACGGCTAAAGTTGAAGAAGACTTTGATGAAATTGCCGAAGGTGAAGAGGATTGGCAAAAAGTAATGAAAGATTTCTATAAAGACTTTCATCCTAATGTTCTGGATGTTCAGGAAAATGCCGATCGTGCTAGTGGGGAACGTATTTTGGGGGAAGATCCAAAATCAGGTCGTCAAGTATCTGTTCGTTTAGGTCGTTTTGGACCTATGGTTCAAATGGGTACGGTAGATGACGAAGAAAAACCAAAATTTGCAAGTCTTTTACCAGAGCAGTCTTTAAACACCATTACCTATGAAGAAGCGATGGAACTTTTTAAGCTTCCGAGAAAATTAGGTGTTTACGAAGGAGAAGAGGTAGAAGCTAATGTTGGGCGTTTTGGTCCTTATGTTCGTTTTGGAAAGAAATTTGTTTCCTTGGAAAAGGGAGAAAGTGCTTTTGAAGTAGATTTTGACCGGGCAGTTGAGTTAATAAAAGAAAAACAAAAGGCCGATGCACCTATTTATACGTATGAAGATAAAGAGGTAACCAAAGGTACAGGTAGATTTGGACCGTTCATTAAGTGGGACGGAATGTTTATCAACGTCAATAAGAAGTATGATTTTGATAACCTTACCGATGCAGACCTGATTGAGTTAATTGAAGCTAAGAAGCAGAAGGAGATAGATAAGGTTGTTCAGAACTGGCCGGACGAGGGAATAAGAATTGAAAAAGCTAGATGGGGGAGGCATAATATCTTAAAAGGAAAAATCAAGGTAGAGATTGCCAAATCTGTTGATGCAACAAAAATTTCTTTGGATGAAGCTAAAAAGCTTATAGAGCAGAAAACGCCAAAGAAAAAAGCGAAAGCAAAGGCAAAACCTAAAGCAAAGGCAAAGCCGAAAGCTAAAAAATAACCGAGTTGTAATATCGGTATTGGTCGTGGCCAATTGTATGAAAGGATAGAGTACGGAGGCGCATGTAATGCGTCTCTATGATTTAAACACAAATAATCTTTAAAAGTAAATGGCATTTGATTTTTTAGTTCCAGTAGAAGATAAGGTAATGGCCCACTGCGAACTATTTGCCGCCCAGTCTCTGGGCAAGCATACAAGAATACATAGTAAAAGAGACGGTCTTCCCGATCTTGAAAATGTTTCAATTGCCCTGTTAGGAGTAAGAGAGTCTAGAAACGCTTTCGAAAAGAAAACGGAGAAGCTAGATGTATCCGCAATTAGGATTCAACTTTACAAGTTATTATTGGGAAACTGGAATTCTACATTGGCCGATATGGGTGATATTGAAGAAGGGGCCACGGTAGAGGACACTTATTTTGTGGTAAAGAACACCCTTTCCGAACTTTTAGAAAAAAAAATTATTCCTATTATTATTGGGGCCACTCAAGATATAACCTATCCGGCCTATCGCTCTTTTGATGGTATTGTAGACTTGGTGAATTTAGTTGCGGTAGACAGTAGATTTGATTTTGGTATGGATGATGAGCTTATTTCATCACATTCATACATGAGCAAGATAATTACAGATAAGCCTAATAATCTTTTCAATTTTTCTAATATAGGATATCAAAGTTATTTTAATGCCCAAGAAGAAATAGACCTAATGGAGCGTCTGTTTTTTGATGCTTACCGCCTAGGTGAGCTTGGGTCGGATATTTCTTTAGCGGAGCCTGTACTGCGTAATGCGCATATGATTAGCATGGATATGAGAGCTGTAAGGGCAAGTGAAGTTGGTTTTTCGAATAATTTTTCGCCCAACGGATTTACAGGAAGAGAAATATGTTCCATTGCAAGATATGCAGGAATAAGTGACAAAGTATGTATTTTTGGTGTCTATGAAATGGAGAACACCAATCAATCTAGCCAGTTAATTGGACAGATAATTTGGTATTTCATCGAAGGATATAATTTTAGAAGAAACGAATCACCTTTTGAGAGTAGTGAAAACTTTACCAAGTATATTGTTCCCACAGATACCGAAGAGCTTACCTTTCACAAGAGTCACCTAACAAATAGATGGTGGGTAGAGGTTCCTTCTATACTAACGCCGCATACTAAATCAAATTCATCGGCGTTATTACCATGCACTAAAAAGGACTATTTGGAAGCGTGCGACCAAAACATTCCTGAACGGTGGTTCAAGGCCTATAAAAAAGGTTTTAATTGAGTAAAAAAAATATATAGTATAATTGCTATCGATACAATAATTTGATTAAATCACAGTTTTAGAGTGTAGAATTAAATCATAGTATTTGCAGTTTATAACCAGAATCGAAATTTAACCTAAAGTATGAAAAAGCTATTGTTATCATCTATAGCGTTTGTTTTTTTGCTCAGCAGTTGCGGATCAAAGACAAAAGGAGAGCTAGTTGGGGTCCAAGGAAAGAAGTGGTATCCTGAGAAACCTCACGGGATGGAGCTCATTCCAAGAGGTTCCTTTATCATGGGAAAATCTGAAGAGGACCAAGCAAAAACTCTGAACGCACCAACAAAGACCGTAACGGTCAGATCGTTCTATATGGATGACACCGAGATTACGAATAGCGAGTATCGCCAGTTCGTAGAATGGGTTCAAGACTCCATTACAAGGACAAAATTGGCCATATTGGCGGACGAATTAGGTCTAGGGCCAGAAGACGAAGGTATTGGTGAATACGCATTTAAAGATGCGGATACAACTAAACTTTCGGCTTATGACAAATACATGTTGGACAATTATGCCGGCATGGGCGAGACTGGTTTTGAAGGCCGTGCGTTAAATAAAGACCAAGATCTTGTTTGGGATATATCAGATTACCCAGATGAGTATTATACAGAGGTAATGGATTCCTTGTATATTCCAGAAGAGGAGTCTTACAATGGTCAGCGTACAGTAGATGTTACTAAATTAAAGTACAAATACAGCTGGATGGATATTGAAGCTGCCGCTCGTTCTAGAACGGGAAGCAGAAAGGATTTTATCCGTCAAGAAGAACTTGAAATATATCCTGATACTACGGTTTGGATTCGTGATTTCGAATATTCGTACAATGAGCCAATGCACAATGATTATTTCTGGCATGATGCGTATAGTGAATATCCTGTAGTAGGTGTTTCTTGGGCACAAGCAAGAGCATTCTGTAACTGGAGAACTAAGTTCAAGAACGATGATCAAAAAAGTAAAGGCAAGCAATTTGTAAACCAATTCAGATTGCCTACTGAGGCTGAATGGGAATATGCTGCCAGAGGTGGTATTGAAGGAGGAACCTATCCATGGGGTGGTCCTTATGTAATAAGCGACACAGGTTGTTTTATGGCAAACTTTAAACCGCAAAGAGGTGATTATGCAGCAGATGCAGCTTTATACACTGTAGAAGCAAAATCATACGAGCCTAACGATTTTAATTTGTATAACATGGCGGGTAACGTGTCTGAATGGACCAACTCAAGCTTTGATCCATCATCTTACGAATTCGTTTCTACAATGAACCCTAACGGTGGCGATGGGGCTAATGCTAGAAAAGTTATACGAGGCGGTTCTTGGAAAGATGTGGCTTACTTTTTGCAAGTAAGTACAAGAGATTACGAATACGCAGATTCTGCTCGTAGCTACATTGGCTTTAGAACAGTGCAAGATTATATGGGCGAAGAGGATTCAACACAATAAAATTAATCCTATTAAAGGAAACAACACTGGACTAGGGTATTGCCTACAGTACTTGAAAACCAGTAGATAAAAATACATTATTAGTAGTATTTCAAAAAAGGCAATGTAATACTACTTTAGTAAAAGTTTTAAATACACAAATACAAATACACCATCTGATTCTTCTAGCCATAGAAGATGAGGATAAACAAATCAAACAGTAAACCAAATCTTTATTATTAACATTAATTTTCAAATTAAACTTTAAATTATGGCACAGTCAAAATCAACAAAAAAATTATTCAACATGGCCTACGGCCTTGGTGCATCAGTAGTAATCCTTGGTGCGTTGTTTAAGATCCTTCACTGGGAATTAGGACCGCTAAATGGTGGTATTCTTCTCGCAATAGGTCTTATTACAGAAGCACTTATTTTTGCAATTAGTGCATTCGAACCAGTAGACGACGAGTACGATTGGTCTTTGGTATATCCAGAATTAGCCGGTGGTGCTTCTTTGGGAGTTGCAAAAAGCAACGAAGCTCAAGAGATTAAAGAAGCAGAAGCTTCATTGTCTGGTAAATTAGACGATTTATTGAAAGAAGCCGGTGTTGACGCTAGCTTAATGGAAAGTCTTGGTTCTAGCATCCGTAATTTCGAAGGTGCTGCTAAGGGTATTGCCCCAACAGTTGACGCTATGGAGTCTACAAGAAAGTATTCTGACGAAATGGTTCAGGCTGCAGCTCAGATGGAGTCTTTGAACAGCTTGTATAAAGTACAGTTGGAAAGCGCTAGCAAACAAGCTTCTGTAAACGAAGAAGTTGTACAAAATGCATCTGCCCTTAAAGATCAAATGGCATCTTTATCTACTAACCTTTCTTCCTTGAACGGAGTTTACGGTGGTATGTTAACTGCAATGACAAGAAACTAATTAGAGATTAGTTAACCCCAAATCAAATAATTAATCAAATCTAATTAAAAAAACATGGCAGGAGGAAAAGCAACACCACGTCAGAAGATGGTCAATCTAATGTATTTGATCTTCATCGCTATGCTGGCGTTAAACATGAGCAAAGAAGTACTTGCAGCTTTCGGGATAATGAACGAAAAGATGGAGACTTCAAACGTATCGACTACAGAAAGTAACCTAGCTTTCTTGAGTGGTCTAGAAACTAAAGCTGGAGAAGATTCCGAGAAATACGGAAAGCTTTATAAAGATGCGCAGAAAATCAAGCAGATGTCACAAGAGTATTATGACTATCTAGAAGGCCTTAAAAAAGGCATGACAGAAGGTCTAGAAGATGCAAAGGACTATGCAAAAATGGATAATTCTGACTTCTTAGATCAACAATTCTTTCAAGGAGACAATCTATCTGAAGGTGGAAAGGAATTCATGAGCAGAATTAACGACTACCGCACACAAGTGTCGGCTATTGTACCAAAAGATTTGAAAGAATCTGTAAACTCTCGTTTCGCAACCGGTGATGAAAACGGTAAGGAAACAAAAAGAGATGGTAGCAAGCAAGATTGGATCAATTACCACTATGAAGGTTACCCTTTAATAGCTTCGTTAGCTAAACTTACGGCGCTTCAAGCAGACGTAAAGGCTACGGAAGAAGACGCTCTTAAAAGAATGTTGGAAGGTGAGTTAACGAGCCAAGTATCGCTTAAGAATTTTGCAACATCATTGCAGGCTAGCAAATCTGCTTTTTACTCTGGTGAGAAGTACGATGGTAAGATTATCATTAGTAAAACCGATAACTCTTCAACTCCTGTAAAAGCTGAATTAACGTTAGACGGAAGAAAACTTTCTGAAGGTTCTGACTATAAGTTAGAAGCTGGTGGTGTTAAAATGTTAATCGGAGCTGGTTCTGCCGGAGATCATACTGTAGAAGGTACATTGTACTTTAAGCAAGATGGTGAGGAGATTCCAGTACCTGTTAAAAATAGCTTTGCTACTATTAGCAAGCCTAACTCTGCCTTAATTGCTGCAGATAAGATGAACGTTGTTTATCGTGGTGTAGCTAACCCAATGTCTATATCTATACCAGGTATTCCGGACAACAAAGTTAGTGCATCTGCACCAGGACTTAAGAAAGTAAGTTCTAGCAAATACGTAATGAACCCAGGTAAGGGTAGAACGGTAAAAATAGTTGCCTCCGGTACTTTGCCTGACGGTCAGCGTATTTCTACTCCTGCTGAGTTTAGAATTAAGGATATTCCAAGACCAGCAGGTTCTGTAAGTAAGCAAACCGGTAATGCTAAAATGCCAAGGTCTAACATGGAAATTGCTACTATTGGCGCAATGTTAGAAGACTTTGATTTTGATTTGAACCTGAAAGTTAGTGGTTTCAAATTTAAAGTTCCTGGTCAGCCTACAGTAAGTGTTAACGGAAGTAGATTGAATGCTAACGCCAAATCTGCCCTTAAAAGAGCTAAAAGAGGTGATGCCGTTCAGATATTTGATATCCAAGCTTACATTACAAACAACAAGAGTTATAAATTGAAGAAAGTATCTCCGGTTGTAGTGGAGATTACAAACTAATAACAACTAGTAAAACCGGGCGGTCTTTTGATCGCTCGGTAATTTAAAATTTTACAAACATGAATTGGAAAAATGCTTTAGTAATTGGTGCAGTAACATTGTTGCCAGTTTCCATGATGGCCCAGGCGAACATATTGAACGCCAAAAAGCCAGAGGAAATAGGCATTAAGACAGAAGCTCAAAAAGCTTTGGACAATGATGCTCCCCTTGAGTATGGTTATGTAGATGATCGTGATATTCTTTGGTCTAAGACCGTTTGGGAAGTTATTGATCTTGATGAAAGGGTTAACTTTCCCTTGTACTATCCTACGGATACCATTGATATAGGTAACGACAGAAGATCATTATACGATGTTCTTATTAAGAACATTAAAAATGGTAAGCTAAAGGATGTTTACGCAGATTCTTATTTTACGGATAAGCGTAAGTTTAGCGACCTTCAAAGTACTTTGCAAAAAGTAGATACTACAGATTACGGTTACGAACAGATCAACGCAGGTGAAGCACTTTCTCCTGAGTATGTGATGAAAAGAAACCTAACTGCAGCGGATATTGAAGAGTATCGCATAAAAGGTATGTGGTATTTTGATAAACGTCAAGGTGAATTAAAGTATCGGTTGTTAGGTGTAGCACCTGTTGCACCAGACGTTAACTTTATAGATGATGACTCTATGGATCCCGGTGATGCAAAAGTTGAGCTTTTCTGGGTATGGTATCCAGATGCAAGACAAATATTACATGAGGCCAAAGTCTTTAACCAGAGAAACTCTGCACAGCCTATCTCTTTTGATATGTTGTTGAATGCAAGAAGATTTAACGGTGTAATCTATAGAGAAGACAATGTTCATGGCGATCGTAAGGTAAATGATTATGTTACCGATAACGCTTTGTTCCAATTGTTGGAAGCCGGTAGAATTCAAGAGGTCATAAGAGACCGTGAACAAGATATGTGGGCTTACTAGTCCTAAGAATATTCCAATTCAAATAGTATTTGGCGCCCTGACAATTTTTGTCAGGGCGCTTTTTTGATTTCCAATTTTCTACCTTTGTAGTCATGGTAGATTATATAGTGGTAGGTCTTGGCCTTGCAGGTATTTCATTTTGTGAACAATTAGAAAAGAATGGAAAAACTTTTAGGGTTGTTACAGATGATTCTCAAACTTCTTCATTAGTAGCAGGTGGTTTGTACAATCCTGTTATTCTTAAACGCTTTACGTTAGCATGGCAGGCGGAAAAACAGCTAAAGATTGCCAAAACCTTCTATACGGATTTAGAGCAAAAGTTAGGTATAAAGTTAGATTACACGTTGCCTGTATATCGTCGCTTTCATTCTGTAGAAGAACAGAATCAATGGTTTGTTGCTTCTGATAAAAAAGGATTGGATGTCTTCTTGAATACTAAAATTCAGCCCAATACAAATGAGAGTATAGATGCTCCGTTCGGTTATGGGGAAGTTATGCATACAGGAAGGATTGACACGAAAAAATTAGTATCGTCTTATGAAAAACACCTTCAAGAAAAAGGTTTATTATTAAATGAAAGTTTTAAATTCAGTGATTTACAACTTGGGGACAATGGCGTTGATTATGGTTCTATTTTTGCCCAGCGAATTATTTTTGCAGAAGGTTTCGGTCTAAAGAACAATCCATATTTTAATTATTTACCTCTACAAGGTTCAAAAGGAGAGTACATATTCATTAAGGCTCCGAAGTTAAAAGAAGAGAGAGCGATAAAATCTTCAGTGTTCATAATCCCTGAAGGTGATGATGTTTATCGGGTAGGTGCCAATTATGAACGGCATGACAAGTCTAATGAGCCTACGGAAAGTGTTAGAGAAGGTCTTTTGAACAAATTGAAAGCCGTGGTTAAGTGTGATTTTAAAGTTGTAGGACAAGTAGCGGGAGTAAGACCTACAGTGATTGATAGAAAGCCCATGGTAGGCAGACATCCTAAATACCAGCAGATGTATGTTCTTAATGGTTTCGGGTCTAGAGGTGTACTTGTAGGACCGTCTGTATCCTGGCAGCTATATACATATATAGAAAATGATGAACCACTGGATTCAGATATAGATTCAGCAAGGTTTACGCAGAAATTTTTTCGCTAAGTTTTTTCTTATACTTGTCTGTTGCTTTAGGGTCGTAATGAATAAAGAAATTAATCCAGATGTTTCTTGAAAGGCGAATGATCAAAGGCATAAAAACTATCATGGTTGCAACAATCGCAATAAATGAAGTAGTCAAAGTAGCTCCAATAAATAGAAAGCTAATAACAAAGGCTGCAACAGCAAAAGCAATTCCCACGCCATAACTAACATACATAGCGCCATAAAAAAACGAAGGTTCTATTTTATACTTGGTGCCACAAGAAGAGCAGCGCTCGTGCATATTAAATATTTTACCCAAATGATACGGGTTTTTATCCTCATACATGCTCTCTTCATGGCATTTGGGACAACTTCCTGTTAAAATGCTGTATAGTTTGTTTCCTTTTTTTAACATTTGCAAAACTTTAGACAAAAGTACGATTTTGACTTTTCTTTGAACGTAACGATCATTACAAAAAATCGTTATTTTTTAATAATAAGTAAACCACCTTTTAGGCCTAATGCCTATTTGAATCTAGAATTTTTTAAGCATGTTGAACATTCATAATCTTTCCGTTTCTTTTGGCGGAGAATATCTTTTTGAGGAAATTTCCTTTCGTTTGAATGGTGGTGATCGAGTAGGTCTAATTGGCAAAAATGGAGCTGGTAAATCAACACTTTTAAAAATGCTATCCAAAGATATGCCTATTGACTCAGGTACTATCGCAATGGAGAAGAATATTAGAATAGGTTTTCTTCGTCAAGATATAGATTTTGTTGTAGGACGCACCGTTTTAGAAGAGTCTTACCAAGCTTTTGAAGAGATAAAGGCATTAGAGCTTAAGTTAGATGAAATTAATCATCAATTGGCTGAGCGTACCGATTATGAAAGTGAAATCTATCATCAGCTTATGGTAGACTTAAGTGATATTACACATCGGTACGAAATACTTGGCGGATACAATTATCAAGGAGAGACAGAAAAAATATTATTAGGTCTTGGTTTCAAACGAGAAGATTTTGATAAGAAAACAGATACCTTCTCCGGCGGTTGGAGAATGAGAATAGAATTGGCTAAGCTTTTGCTACAGAGTAATGATGTGCTACTGTTAGATGAGCCTACCAACCACTTGGATATTGAATCTATTATTTGGTTGGAACAATTTTTAAGAGGATATGCAGGAGCGGTCGTAATTGTTTCTCACGACAAAATGTTCTTGGATAACGTTACAAACCGTACTATTGAGATTTCTTTGGGCCGTATTTATGACTATGGCAAACCCTATTCAGAATTTTTACTGCTAAGGGGAGAGATAAAGGAGCAACAAATGAATGCTCTTAAGAATCAGGAAAAAGAAATTCAGCAAGCAGAACGTTTAATTGAAAAGTTTAGAGCTAAGAGCTCAAAGGCTTCAATGGCTCAATCCCTTATCAAGAAATTGGATAAGATGGATCGTATTGAAGTTGATCAGGATGATAATGCTGTAATGAACTTGCGTTTTCCCGTTTCTATCACTCCTGGTAAGGTTGTAGCGGAAATAGATGAACTTTCTAAAAGTTATGGCGAAAAAGATGTTCTAAAAGGTATAAATCTTCTTTTGGAACGAGACAGTAAAACAGCTTTTGTAGGCCAGAACGGTCAAGGAAAATCTACATTGGCAAAAATCATGGTGGGCGATTTGGACTATGAGGGAAAATTAAAATTGGGCCATAATGTACAAATCGGGTATTTTGCTCAAAACCAGGCAGAGTATCTTGATGGTAGCAAAACAATCTTAGATACCATGATCGATGCTGCAAACGAGAAGAACCGTAGCAAGGTTAGGGATATTCTGGGTTCGTTTTTGTTTAAGGGAGACGAGGTGGAGAAATATGTTAAGGTTCTTTCCGGTGGCGAAAGGAACCGTTTGGCTTTGGCAAAAATGCTTTTACAGCCATTTAATGTTTTGGTAATGGATGAGCCTACCAACCACTTGGATATTCAATCTAAAAATGTGCTAAAGCAAGCATTACAGAATTTTGACGGTACGCTTGTTCTGGTGTCACACGATAGGGATTTTCTTCAAGGTTTGACCAATAAGGTGTATGAGTTTAAGGATAAGGTCATAAAGGAGTATTTGGGAGATATAGATTATTATTTGGATCAACGTAAGGTTGAAGACTTTAGGGCAATTGAAAAAAAACAGGGAGAGCAAAAGAAAAGTGCCGCTCCAAAAACCAAGGCAAACGATTTTAAAGACCAAAAGAAGCTAAAATCCCTTAAAAATCGACTTAGTTCTGTAGAAGCCGATATTGCTAAATTGGAAAAGGATATAGCGGATATAGACCATAAATTATTAATGGACTATGATAAAACTATAGCTGAGCCCAACTTCTTTGATGGATACGAAAAAAAGAAAAAACAGTTAGAAAAGATGATGGCCAAGTGGGAGGATATTACGCTAGAGTTAGAAAATTACTAGAAGTATTCGGCAAACTGCAGCGCATTAATCAGGCTCACAACAGATTATTGGCTTTTCACAACATTATAGAACGGTTCGTCGATATTTTTTGTTTTTCATCCGGATTATGGTTTATTTTTGTAGGACAATTCCCAATGAATTGTACCAAATCCAACTTACAACCAAAAAAAACTATTGTATGAAAATTCTATTTAGCTATCTAGTGCTTTTGTGCATCACCGTTCATACGGTCTTGGCCGAAGTTCCGAACAAAGAGGTAGAGTCGCTTATAGCCCTTTACAATTCAACAAATGGAGATTCCTGGGAAAGACCATGGGATATATCTGCGGATATTAGTACTTGGAAAGGTGTTAAGATTAGAAATAATCGTGTTGTAGAAATTAATCTTTTCAACAACAACCTCCAAGGTGTTATTCCAAACAGTATAGGAGATCTAGAAAAATTAGAGACCTTGAATTTGGCTTTCAATGGTATAACAGGAGAGTTGCCAAAAGAAATAGCACAACTTTCTAAATTACGTGTTTTAAAAATTGAGATGAACCGTATTAAAGGAGAGCTTCCAGAAGAGTTGGGTAAAATGCGCAGCTTAATGGAACTTACCGCTTTTAACAATTTTATTACAGGAAGTATTCCTGAAAGTATAGGAGAAATCAAAAGTTTAAAAATTTTAAACCTATCCAGTAACAGTTTAAAAGGTAATATTCCAAAATCGGTTGGTGGTTTGGCACAATTGGAAAGTTTGGGTCTCTTTGAAAATACCTTGGAAGGTAGTATTCCGTCTGAAATAGGTGGGCTTACAAAACTAAAAGAACTCGTGCTCGCCAATAATCAATTGGGTGGCGCGGTTCCAGAAGAGTTTGGTCAGTTAGCTAGCTTAGAAGTTTTACAGATACAGAATAATAAATTTGATTCGTTTAAAAATCTTCAGACAATGGATGAAAAACAATTCCTTGTTTTTGATTATGATAAGGAAGAAGATAAAATAGATTTCAAAAATGTTGAATATGGCAGAACTAGAATGGCCGATACAAAGTTTGAGGACGAAGAATAAAGAAGAAGAGGAATAAAATAGATTTCCATAATTTATCAGTTAGTTTGGTTAAAGGGATGCAGTAATGCATCCCTTTTTTTATGAGAATTTCAAAAAAAGTAGTTTTAAGATACATTTAACTAAAGCAGCTTAAACTATTAAATAGATTTGCAATCCAACCAACTGGCCAAAACGCCCTTCTCGCTTATGAATACACGTAAGATCCTCCTATCCGTTCTTGGTATTTTGTTGATTATTGCCGCCGGGTTTGCCGCAATGTCAATTATAAACAGCAAGAAAACACCTCGACCAAAACCTGAAAAAGTTATTAAAACGGTTTTTGTAGATACTGTTAAAAATGGAAATGTTCCTATTGTTATACCGGCAAATGGTAATTTAAATGCAAAGCAAAGAGTAGAATTATACTCAGAAGTACAAGGTGTTTTTAAGAAAGGAAACAAACTTTTTAAAGCAGGACAGGCATATAGGGCGGGTGAAACCATTATCCGTATAGATGCTTCTGAATATGCAGCAAGTGTACAATCGGCAAAAAGTAATCTCTACAATTTAATTACCTCGATAATGCCGGATTTAAGGCTGGATTATCCTGAGATATTTCCAAAGTGGCAAAAGTATCTTAGTGAGTTTGATATTGAGGGAAGTACACCTGCATTGCCAAAGATGACCAATGAAAAAGAAAAGTACTTTATCTCCGGTCGCGGTATTTTAAGTAATTATTACGATGTAAAGAATTTAGAACAACGGTTATCTAAATATAGAATTTCAGCTCCTTTTAGCGGTATACTAACAGAGGCCCTTGTTACTGAGGGTACCTTAGTAAGGTCAGGTCAAAAATTGGGTGAATTTATCAATACGGATGTTTACGAAATGGAAGTTGCAATCGGTAAAGCCTACAGTGATCTTTTAAAAGTAGGAGAGAAAGTAGAATTGGTGAATCTAAACGGAACCAAAACATATACCGGAAAAGTAGCTCGTATTAATGGTAGTGTTGATTTGGCTACCCAGACCATTAGGGCGTACATAGATGTAACGGACGAGAACTTAAGGGAAGGAATGTATCTAGAGGCCAATCTAGACGCAAGACAAGAAGAAGACGCTATTGAGATAGATCGAGGTCTTTTATTGGAAGACAATAAAATCTTTGTGGTAAGAGATACCATTTTGGATATCATAGATGTAAAACCAGTGTATTTTTCTGATAGAACGGTGGTGCTAAAAGATGTACCCGACGGTCTAACCATTGTTTCAAAACCCGTAGTTGGCGCTTATGCCGGTATGTTGGTCAAGGTTTTTGATGAGAGCAATATAAAAACCAAGGAATAATGAGAAACGTAATCTCTTATTTTATAAAGTATCACGTAGCCGTAGATGTCTTTATTCTGGCCTTTATGGTCTTTGGTATATTTGGAGCTTTATCATTAAAGTCCAGCTATTTTCCACTTTCGGATTCTAAAAACATAACTATAAGTATAACCTATCCCGGAGCATCGCCACAAGAAGTGGAAGAAGGTATTGTGCTTAAGATTGAAGATAACTTAAAAGGTCTTGAAGGCGTAGACCGTGTGACATCAACAGCCCGCGAGAACAGTGGTGTTATCAATGTAGAAATTGAGAAAGGAAGGGATATTGATTTTATGCTCTTGGAGGTAAAGAATGCCGTAGATAGAGTGCCATCTTTCCCAACAGGTATGGAACCCTTGATTGTTTCTAAATTAGAAGCGGTTAGGGAAACCATAACATTTGCAATAAGTGGTGACCATATTCCATTAGCAACCTTAAAAGAAATAGGCAGGCAGGTAGAGAATGAGTTACGTACCATAGATGGTATTTCTCAGATAGACATGAGCGGTTATCCTCTAGAAGAAATAGAGATAGCAGTAAATGAAAATAGCTTATTGGCATATAATATATCGTTTGCGGAGGTCTCTCAGGCAGTGGCCAATGCCAATATATTGGTTACCGGGGGTAATATAAAGACAGATGCAGAAGAGTATTTGATACGGGCTAACAACAGGTCTTATTACGGCGATGAGCTCTCTAATATGATCATTCGTGCGGATGCATCGGGTAGTGCAATACGTTTAAAGGATGTAGCTATTATTCGTGATCGTTTTGAAGAATCACCAAACGCCTCTTATTTTGATGGTAACCTCTCCGTAAGTGCTTCTATCACTAGTACAAATACGGAAGATCTTTTGGGTTCCGCCGAAAAGGTGAAGGAATATATTGAGGATTTCAATCATAAGCACAATAACATAAAATTGAGTGTGGTAAGTGATCGTAGTATTACTTTAAACCAACGTACTCAGTTGCTTACTGAAAATGCCATTGTAGGTATGATCCTGGTACTCATATTTTTGTCATTGTTCTTAAATACACGTTTGGCATTTTGGGTGGCATTCGGTCTTCCAATTTCCTTTTTGGGCATGTTCGTTTTTGCGGGATATTTTGATGTAACTATAAATGTGCTATCACTTTTCGGTATGATTATCGTAATAGGTATTCTGGTGGATGATGGAATAGTTATTGCCGAAAATATTTATCAGCATTACGAAAAAGGGAAATCTCCCATACAGGCTGCTATAGATGGTACTATGGAAGTAATTCCGCCTATCGTTTCCGCAATAATAACCACTTTACTGGCATTTTCTATATTTCTTTTCTTAGATGGTAGAATAGGTGAGTTCTTTAGCGAAGTATCGGTAATCGTAATCCTCACATTAGTAGTCTCGTTGGTTGAAGCGTTGATCATTTTACCTGCGCATTTGGCGCATTCAAAAGCGTTGAAAACCATAGACAAAGAACCTAAAACGGCTATTGGTAAAGCTTTTGCCAAATTAAGGGTCGTAAATGAAATGGGGGACCGTTTCATGGTCTGGATGCGAGATAGATTATATAGTCCTGTATTGCGTTTTGGACTCCGGTACAAAGTGCTCATGTTTGCGTTTTTTGTGGTTGCTTTAATGCTGACTCTTGGTTCTGTAGGTGGTGGTATAATTAGAACGGCGTTCTTTCCACGAGTAGCTAGTGATAAAGTTTCTGTAGAGCTGTTAATGCCTAATGGAACAAATGAAAAAGTAACCGATTCTATTATTTCCTTAATTGAAGAGAAATCCATAATCGTAAATCAAGAACTTACGGACAAGTACCTAAAGGGTACGGGAAAAGTACTTTTTGAAAATACAATCAAAAAAATTGGTCCAGGAACTTCCGCTGCATCATTGGATATTAATTTGTTGCCAGGCGAAGAAAGACCGGATGTTATTAGTTCGGATATGGTTACCAATAGACTTCAGGAGTTAATGGGCCCGGTCATTGGTGTAGAAAGTCTTATTTATGGTTCTGGTGGTAATTTTGGTGGTAGTCCGGTGTCTGTTTCTCTTTTAGGAAATAATATAACCGAATTAAAGGCAGCCAAAAAGGAGCTAAAAGCGGTTTTAGAAAATAATGCATTGTTGAAAGATGTAGCGGATAACGACCCTGCCGGTATCAAGGAAATTAGGCTAGAACTAAAAGAAAATGCCTATTTGCTGGGGTTAGACCTTCGTACGGTTATGAATCAGGTACGAGCAGGATTTTTTGGTACGCAGGCGCAGCGTTTTCAAAGAGGGCAAGATGAAATTAAGGTTTGGGTTAGGTACGATAGAGAAAACCGTTCTTCCATAACCGATTTGGATGAGATGCGTATTTCAACTCCAGACGGTAATAAAGTACCTTTTAAGGAAATCGCCACTTATATCATCGAAAGGGGAGATGTTGCCATAAACCACCTAGAGGGACAAAGAGAGATTCAGGTTTCTGCGGATATCAAGAATGAGAAAACTACGAGTGGTACGGATATCATGAATGAGATTCGCACCGTAGTAATGCCGGAAATTCAATCAAAATATCCAACGGTTTCAGCTTCTTATGAAGGTCAAAATAGGGAGGCCAATAAAATGACAAGTTCAATAAAAGTGGTTGGGTTATCCGTTTTATTATTGATTTATATTACAATTGCATTTACGTTCCGAAGCTTTAGTCAGCCATTACTGCTAATTTTATTGGTGCCCTTTAGTTTAACAGCAGTTGCATGGGGACACTGGATTCACGGTTTTCCGGTAAATATCCTATCCTTGTTAGGTATCATAGCGTTAATAGGTATTATGGTTAATGATGGCCTGGTCCTCATTAGTAAGTTTAATGGAAACCTACGTGACGGAATGAAATTTGACGATGCTATTTTTGAGGCAGGTCGTTCTCGTTTTAGAGCCATATTTCTAACATCTATAACTACAATAGCAGGTTTGGCTCCACTATTATTGGAAAGAAGTAGACAGGCACAGTTTCTCAAACCTATGGCCATATCCATTGCCTATGGTATTGCTTTTGCAACGGTTTTAACATTACTGCTACTTCCCTTGTTCCTGGCATTTAGCAATAGAATAAAAGTTACGACCAAATGGTTGAAGACCGGTGATGATATCACAAAGGAAGAAGTGGAGCGCGCCATTAAGGAGCAAAAGGAAGAGGCTCACAATTCTGAAAAGCCCGTACAGAGATTAAACGGCGTCACCAATGATGCGGTAAAGGGTTCAGAAATAGATGATAGTACATCCACCTCATCCAACATCAATCTTAAGAAACCAGAACAGGAATGATCAAACAATCTATAGCCGCTCTTATTTTTCTTTTTCTAGCCGTAGGTTCAACGGCCCAAGAGAAACGTTTGTCAAAAGAAGAAGCGGTTCGTATGGCTTTGGAGAACAACTTTGGAATTAAGGTAGCCGGTAATCAAGTTAAAATAGCCGATAACAATCAAGGGTTGCTAAATTCAGGATATCTGCCAACTCTAACAGGTACTGCTGGTGCCAACTATAATGATTTGAATAGTACAACTGCATATCCTGATCAGTTCAATACAGATGGGTCTCCTAGGGCAGATTTGGAAATTGATCATGCAGAATCACAATCTTTCAATGGAGGCCTGAATCTTAACTATACTCTATTTGATGGTTTAGGTAGATTATATAATTACAAGAGGTTAAAAGAACAGTATCAACTTACCGAACTTCAAGCAAGGGAGACTATAGAAAATACGTTGTTGCAGCTATTTAGTATTTATTTTGAAGTAGCAAGGCTTACCGAAAATGAAAATGTCTTTAAACAAGCACTAGAAATTTCTATGGACAGAATTACTAGGGCTGAGTATGCTTTTGAATACGGTCAGAATACAAAATTGGATATTCTAAATGCCCAGGTAGACGTCACCAATGATAGCATTAACTTATTAAATACTAAACAAATGTTGTCCAATACCAAACGTGATTTGAACGTGGTGGTAAATCAAAACCTCGATGCAAATTTTCAGGTGGACACTATAGTTAGATTTGTTCCAAGATTACAGCTAGATGAACTTATAGGGCAGGCTAAAGAAAATAATGTTACCATACTTCAGACCGAAAGGAACTTGGCCATAAACGAGTATGACATAAAAGTGAACCGTTCTGGTTATCTACCAACAATTGGCCTTACAGGTTCTTATGGATGGAATTTAAACCAGAGTGCGCCTAATTCATTTTTGCCGGGACAGATTATTCCGGGCAGCAACAGAACTAGCCTAACCCTTGGTTTGGGTGCCAGTCTTACTTGGAACCTTTTTGACGGAGGAAGGACCACTACTTTAGTGAAGAATTCCAAAATTGCTTATGAAAATCAGGAACTACAGCAAGAACAGGTAGAAATTGAAGTAGACAGAGATATCCTAAATGCGCTAGCGAGTTATGAAAACCTCTTGACCATCTATCAGATTCAAGAACAAAATGTAATTACGAACGAGAATAATTTTGAAAGGTCTAAAGAACAGTTTCAACTGGGTAGAATAACATCAATTGAATTCCGTCAGGCACAAATAAACCTTTTGAATGCCCAAACCAATAAGAACCTGGCAAAGTATGATGCCAAACTTGCCGAACTTCAACTGTTGCAACTTACAGGGCAACTTCTTAATGTGGAGTTCTAAAGAACATTCTTCAATACTCTAATTAAAAAGGCCTTGCCTATCAAGAATTCTTTGCCATTGCTATAATTTCTTTGTAGTATAGTTTCTGAAAAATCGTACTCTATCATGGCTAAAATTGGAGTTGGAATTATAGGAACAGGTTCAATCGTCAATATCTATCTAAAATGTCTTTCTGAAATGGATGATGTAGAGGTTATTGGTCTTTGTACAAAATCTGCGGATAGGGTAGCAAAGGTTAAAAGCGAGTTTGGTTTGCCCGTGTTCAGTGACTATGCCTCTTTTTTAGCGCTACCTGAAATGGATTTGGTTTGTGTTTGTAATGAAAGCGGAATGCATAGTGAGGCAATACAAGCTGCAGCCAAGGAAGGCAAGCACATTCTTAGCGAAAAACCCCTAGAAGTTACCACAGAAAAAATTGATAACCTCATATCCTTCTGTGAGCAACAAAAGGTAATATTGGGCTGTGTACTTCAAAATAGATGTAGCTCAGATTATAAAAAGGTTGAGCAAGCGGTAAAATCGGGCGTACTTGGTAAGTTGTTAATGGGCAATGCAAGTATTAATTGGTATAGGTCAGAAGCGTATTATTCAAAAAGTGAATGGCGCGGAACTATAGAACTAGATGGGGGAGCAGCTTTCATCAATCAGGGTATTCATACCATTGATTTGCTGATTAATCTTATGGGTTCTGTAGATTCGGTGTTTGCGAATGTACAAACCAGGGTTCATAAAATTGAAGGAGAGGATGTTGGGGTGGCGTTGGTTAATTATGCTAATGGCGCAATGGGTACGATTACAGCTGGCACGGCATTATTTCCCGGCTATCCGGAACGCATTGAAGTATATGGGGAGAAAGGAAGTGTTATCATGGAAGGCGGAAAGATAATCGACTGGAATATAAAAGGGGAAGAGCATGTGAAAATAGATATTGATAGAATGGAAAGTGGAGCCGCTGACCCCAAAGCTATTGGATATCAAAACCATAAAACAGTACTACAAGATATGATTGGAGCCATTAAGCGCAATAAAAAACCTATGGTAGATGGGGTAGAAGCAAGAAAGTCGGTTGCGCTAATAAACGCTATTTATAAATCCTCTAGAATTAAAAAACAAGTTCAGCTTTAAGATGTAACTATGTACGAACACTTTTTTCAATGTCCATATTGTTGGGAGGAGATATCCATGTTAATGGATCCTTCCATCTCAAGCCAAACCTATGTTGAAGATTGCGAGGTGTGTTGTAATCCTATTGAGGTAACCCCGCAATTTCAAAATAACGAACTAATTTCTTTTGAAGCTCGGGATATTGAGCAGTAGTTAGTCCATTTCTTTGATTTTTCCACCAAATACTTTGTCCTTTTCAACACTTCTTGGATTTCCGTAGATATAAATAGATCCACCAGCACGTACTTTGGCCGCTACCTTCTCCGAAGCGTTCACATCCGCTCGCCCTCCAGCATTGACCACTACCGTAGTTTCTTTCGTGTCCAATTGTTTGTTATACGTTTTTCCGCCTGTATTTACCATTACTTCCTGCTTTGCAGCAGCGCCGGTAAGGGTTACTTCCCCCCCGGAAATAGATTTTGTATACAGATCATCGATATTGATTTTCAAGTCTATTTTTCCACCTTCTTGAGTTTTGATCTCCACACGCTTACCCTTAACGGTTTCATCGGATCTTATTTTCGCGTTTTCATTGGCATCAATAAGAGCAAGTTCTTCAGTATAGTATAAAGTGGCTTTGGCTTCATTTCCATCTAAAAAATTATCGAACTCCATTTTTATCTTTAGGAGACCATTTTTGTTGGATATATTAACTTCATCCTTATCATCGCCGGTAATAACAATTTTGTTCTCGTTGCTTTTTACAAGGCTAACAACAATACGATCATAAACTTTAAGCTCTGTAAATTTATCTAAATCCTTTGTGTTTTCCTTTTGTGCCAGAACTCCTGCCGAAATAAATAGGGCAAGGGCCAAAAATCCTAATTTTTTCATGTTTCAATATTTGTAGTGTCCAATCAAATATAGGCTATTTTGGATGATTTCCCTAGAGCACTCGTGGCTGTAACGCAATGCTGGTGTTACGTTTGTGGTCTTTTTAAACAAAAGATGTAAGGCTAATTGTGGGGCTTTAAATTTGTATTTTTAAAGTCTTGAGGTTTGCCCATTCTGGATAAAAAAAACTATTTTTAACAAAAGCATTCTGTAAATGAAAACCCAGTTAATCAAAGTTGCCATATTAGCCTGTCTTACCGCAGTGGCATTCCAATCCTGTAAATCAACTAAAACGGTTTCGACCGTTCAAGAAACCGTTGTTAAAACTACGGAGGACAAAGTAGTAGAGAATACACCGGTGGTGGCATCTACTGAAGTTTCTAACGGATATACGGAGACTGTTCCGGAAACCGATAAAAGTTTTGATATGATTTTAGTACCTGGAGGAACCTTTAAAATGGGGAGCCCTGAAACGGAAGCGAATAGAAAAGCTGATGAAGGTCCGCAGAAGGATGTAGAATTGGATGCTTTTTATATGGCGAAACATGAGTTGACGTGGGATTTGTTTGAGCTTTTCTTCAAACAGAACAAAGAGCTTTTTGTAAAATTGGATAATGACCGAGTAATAAAAATAGATGCCATTTCACGGCCAAGCCCACCATATGAAGACCCTTCGTACGGAATGGGTAAAGATGGTTATCCTGCGGTAAGTATGTCTGCATATTCCGCTTTGGTCTATTGTAAATGGTTAAGTACGGTAACCGGAAAATTTTATAGACTACCAACGGAAGCGGAGTGGGAGTACGCGGCAAAGGCTGGTACGGATAGTGCTTATAGTTTTGGTGATGATTTGGCCAACATAGATGAGTATGGGGTGTATTATAAAAATTCAGAAAATAAATATGCTAAAGTGGGTTCTAAAAAACCAAACCCTTTAGGGTTGTATGATATGCATGGTAATGCCGCTGAGTGGACGTTGGATGAATACAAAGAGGATGCTTATGCAACTATGGAGAACAAAAACCCGTGGGTAACACCAGCTGTAATTCACCCTAGGTCCTACAGAGGTGGTTCATGGGATGATGATGCGGATAAATTACGTTCATCCGCTAGAAGTGGATCAAGTGTTAAGCAGCAGAAGCGGGATCCACAAATCCCTAAAAGTTTTTGGTGGTTTACAGATTCCAATTATGTTGGTTTTAGGTTGGTGAGCCCTAAAGTCCAACCCAGTGCAGAAGATCAGAAAAAGTTCTGGCAGACCGTTTTAGATGAATAGAGCACTGAAAATGAAAATTTTAGGTTAAATTAATAATACCAACGCTTAGGGTTGGTCAACTTAGATACAATGAAAAATATATTTCTATTACTATTTTTAGGAGCTTTTGCTTGTGTGGGGCAGGCGCAAGGAGAATACGCTCTTGCCGATGCTAGTAAAATGACTATAAGCGGTTCTTCTACCGTTCATGATTGGGTAGTGGCCGCCAACACTGTTTCTGCAACCCTTACATATGATGGAACAGCACCAAAGCAAATAGATTTAGAGGTTGCTGTCGCTGATATTATTAGTGAACGGGGTGCTACGATGGATAAGAAAATGCATGATGCTCTTAAGAAAGAGGAACATCCTAAGGTTACTTTTAAACTTACTGAAGTAAAGGATAAGTCTACCTTATTGGGTATGTTAAATATTGCGGGAGTGGAAAAAACGGTAGAAATTCCGGTATCTATGAATACCGTTTCCGAAGGTCTGAAAATTTCGGGTGAAAAAAAGTTGATATTACAGGACTATGGGATGGAGCCGCCTACTGCCATGTTCGGTCAGATTATAGTGGGAGATGAGGTTACCGTTATTTTCGATTTGATATTCTCAAAGCAATAGAATATCGGTTTTAAGATTTAGAACACTGGCAGGCAATTGACTTCAATACCTTTTTCAAATGGATACTACCCTAAAAATTAAAAGTCTTGCCACCAAGTATGCTCCGGATTTTGTAGCAGTACGTAGATATCTGCACCAAAATCCAGAATTATCTTTTCAAGAGTATAACACTTGCGCGTATCTAAAAAAACAGCTTTTAGAGCTGGGAGTGACGGATATAGAAGCAGTGGCAACTACAGGGCTTCTGGCTACTATTAAAGGCCATAAACCCGGCAAAACGGTATTGCTGCGTTCGGATATTGATGCGTTACCCATACAGGAAGAAAATAAGATTGACTATGCCTCTAAAAATAATGGAGTCATGCATGCTTGTGGTCATGATGCGCATAGTGCTTCCCTTTTACTTTGCGCCAAAATCTTAATGGAGTTAAAAGGTGATTTCTCGGGAACTGTAAAACTATTGTTTCAACCTGCGGAAGAATTGAGTCCGGGTGGGGCAATTAAAGTAATGGAGGAGAAAGCGTATACAGACTTGGGGCGCATTCCCCACATTGGGCAACACGTACGGCCAGATATGCCAGTCGGAAAAGTAGGTTTTCGCTCTGGGAAATTTATGGCCAGTATGGACGAACTTTTTTTGACCGTTAAAGGAAAAGGCGGTCATGCGGCCATGCCCGAAAAATTGATTGACCCGGTGTTGATATCTTCACATATTATTGTTGCCGCACAACAACTCGTTAGCCGTATGGCCGATCCAAAGGTACCTTCCGTACTTTCTTTTGGTAAGGTGATTGCAAACGGAGCTATAAATGTAATTCCAGATGAGGTAAATATAGAAGGTACGTTCAGGACTTTTGATGAAACCTGGCGAAAATCGGCATTGGAAAAACTGACCAAATTGGTTGCCACTATGGCAGAGGCCATGGGTGGAAGCTGTGAGCTTAAAATCAACCATGGATATCCACATTTAAAAAATGAGGCGCTGTTAACGGAGGATTTACGTAGCCATGCACAAGCGTATTTAGGAGAAGAAAACGTAGAAGAACTAGACCAATGGATGGCAGCGGAAGATTTCGCGTACTACAGTCAGCAGCATCCGGCTTGTTTCTATATGTTGGGTGTGGGCAATGTTGAAAACAATATTCAATCGGGGCTACATACGCCAACTTTTAATATTGATGAATCTGCCTTGGAAATTGGCGGCGGACTCATGGCTTGGCTAGCCATCAAAACACTTTCCCTATAATTTATTTTTAGATTAATTTTTTCTACGGTATTACTGCAATTGGAAGCTGAAAAGTGTCGAACTCGCATAAAACAGGTGGTTGTATTCAAAAAATGATAAAGAATAACTAAAAAGTGCAACTCTTTCAGTTGTGCACACAACAGCAATCTACTACTTTTAAGGAATCACATGAAGTGTAAAATGTACGATTCTTAAAAATGAAATATAAGGTAGTTATTATAGCAGTTTTGGCAGGTCTGATCGGATTCCTTTTGATGTACAAGAAAGGAGTATTCCAAACGGAGACGAATGCGTATGCAGATATGAAACTTCCAGAGACGGTAGATTATAATTTTCATATCAAACCCATCCTTTCCGATAATTGCTATACTTGTCATGGTCCGGATGCCAACAAAAGAAAGGCCGGTTTACGTTTGGATATGGAGGAAGCCGCCTTTTCTGAACTGAAAGAAAACCCGGGGCACTTTCCCATTGTTTCCAAAAATGTAAAGAAGAGTGAGGTATATAAAGTTATTGTATCCGATGATGATGATATTGTCATGCCACCTGCGGATTCTCAACTGGCATTGAATTCCTATGAGAAGAAACTCATAAAAAAATGGATAGAACAGGGTGCTAAATTTGAAAAACACTGGGCGTATATTTCCCCGGAAAAAGATAAACTTCCAACAACCGAAAATACAGAATGGGCACAGAATGAAATTGATGGTTTTATTCTGAGTAAGTTAGAAGATAAAGGACTTGCGCCATCTGAGAAAGCCCCTATAGAAACGCTCATGCGCAGAATAAGTCTGGATTTAACAGGCTTGCCTCCGCTTCCCGAACAGATAGATAAGTTAATTGTTAAAGGCGATATAGATGAAATTATAGACACCTTTTTAGCGCTGCCCGCCTATGGTGAGCGGATGACGCAATCTTGGTTGGATGTAGCGCGTTATGCGGATTCCCACGGATATCAAGATGATAGTTACCGGACTATGTGGCCGTGGCGTGACTGGGTGATACATGCCTTCAACGAAAATTTACCTTATGATGAGTTTCTGACTTGGCAATTGGCGGGAGACCTTTTGCCCAATGCTACCAAAGAACAGATTTTGGCTACGGGTTTCAATCGTAATCATCCTATAACTCAAGAAGGCGGTATTGTTCAAGAAGAATACCGGGTGAATTATGTTTTAGACCGTACCAATACGCTCGGGAAGGGAATTTTGGGTATTACTTTGGAATGTGCGCAGTGCCATGACCATAAATATGATGCCATTTCCCAGGCCAATTATTTTGAGATGTTCGCTTTTTTTAATCAAGTGGATGAAAAGGGACTGCAAATGACCGCTCCTCCTGCGGCAAAAAAAAGATATTTTGCGGATCCGCCTTATATCAAAATTTCGAAAGAGGAAACGGAAAATATGCTTTCGTTTATCAATATGGATAGTCTTCCTAAAATCAATGTGATGGTGATGAACGATTCGGCACCGAAGACGACTTATATCTTAAACCGTGGGCAGTATGATCAGCCAGCGGATTCTGTGAGTCCGAAAACACCGGAGGCTATTTTTGCTTTCTCCGATGACTTGCCAAAAAACCGATTAGGTTTGGCCCAGTGGCTTACAGATACTAAAAACCCGCTTACGGCGCGTGTGTACGTCAACCGTATTTGGGCGATGATATTTGGTAAAGGTTTAGTGGAAACCGCTGGGGATTTCGGTGTTCAGGGAAGCCTCCCTACACATCCCGGGTTGTTAGATTGGTTGGCGGTAGATTTTATGGAGCACCAATGGGATACTAAGTACTTGCTGAAAAAAATCATGCAATCGGCTACCTACCAACAGAAATCGGAATTACGACCGGAAATCAAAAAAGCGGACCCTGAAAATAAATTGTTGGCACGTGCACCTCGTTTTAGAATGAGTGGCGAAATGATTAGAGATTATATTTTGACCACCAGCGGATTGCTTAACCCGGAGTTGGGTGGCCCCAGTGTAAAACCTTACCAACCTGCGGGTCTGTGGGAAGAAACGAATGCCGGTGGTAACCGGGGAATATTAACGAAATACATTCCCGATCAAGGCGAAGATTTATACCGTCGTTCTCTGTATACATTTTGGAAGCGCACATTACCACCGCCCAATATGACCATTTTTGATGCGCCCACCCGCGACTTTTCGGAAGTTAAAAGGCAAAAAACCAATACGCCCTTACAGGCATTGGTACTGCAGAATGATGTACAGATATTGGAAGCGGCAAGAGTTTTGGCGCAGCGAAATATAAAAGCACAACCGGATAATCCTAAGTTCGTGGAAGATATATTTAAGCGCATTTTGGTCCGTAGTCCGCGTAAAGAAGAACTATTGACGTTGAATACCTATTACCACAGTGCATTTGATCAGTATACAAACGATTTAGAGAGTGCTGAGAAATTGTTGGCCGCAGGCGATTACGAACAGATAGAAGTAGACCCTGCAAAAGCAGCGGCATTGATGTTGACCGCTCAAGTTATTTACAATTTAGACGAAACCATTACAAAAGAATAAGGCTATGAAAGAGGAGGAAAAAAACAACGAAAATCCGTTAAAGGTAAACAGGCGTCATTTCTTTTCACAATTAAGTGTGGGTATCGGTTCATTGGCGTTGGGGTCATTGCTGATTCCTGATCTGTTCAAAGGAAGCGGAGAACAACCTTTGGCACAACAACCGCTGGGTATTCCTCATTTTGCTCCCAAGGCAAAACGTGTTATCTATCTTTTTCAAGCGGGTGGTCCCTCACAATTTGAGAGTTTTGATTACAAGCCTACATTGAAGAAACGCATGGGTGAAGATTTGCCCGAATCCATAAGAAACGGACAGCGGTTAACGGGTATGACATCCGGGCAAGATAAGTTTCCGTTGATGCCATCGGCCACAAACTTCAAGCAATATGGACAGAGTGGTGCTTGGGTCAGTGACTATTTTCCTCATATCGCAAAAATCGCGGATGAGATTACGGTAGTAAAAAGTATGCATACGGATGCTATTAACCATGATCCCGCAATTACCTTCTTTCAAACGGGAAGTCAGATTTCCGGGCGCCCCAGTATGGGCTCGTGGATGAGTTACGGCCTTGGTAGTGAAAATAAAAACTTGCCCTCTTTTGTGGTTTTGACCTCTAGGGGAAAGGGCAACAGTCAAGGTTTGTATTCTAAGTTATGGTCTAGTGGATTTTTAGATTCCAAACATCAAGGTGTTATGCTGCGTTCAGGAAAGAATCCGGTTTTATATCTGAATGACCCGGATGGAATCTCAAGGTCGGACAAGCGTCATTTGCTGAACGAAGTCTCCCAATTGAACAAAATGCATCATGTGGAAACAGGTGATGACGAAATAGAATCGCGTATTGCGCAATATGAAATGGCATACCGCATGCAGATGTCCGTACCCGATGTAATGGATATTTCAAAAGAACCGGAATCCATTGTAAAACTGTATGGCGAAGATTGTCAGGTGCCGGGTACGTTTGCAGCAAATGCGTTGCAAGCCCGTAGATTGGCGGAAAACGGAGTACGCTTTATTCAATTGTATCACCAAGGATGGGATCAACATGCGAAATTGCCAACTGCCATGGCGGGGCAGGCAAAAGATGTAGATCAAGCTTCCGCAGCGTTAGTGATGGATTTAAAGCAACGGGGTATGTTAGAGGATACGTTGGTAGTTTGGGGCGGTGAATTCGGAAGGACGAACTTCTGCCAAGGTAAGTTTGACCCAAAAGATTTTGGTCGTGATCACCATCCACGCGCGTTCAGTATATGGATGGCCGGTGGAGGCATTAAACCAGGTCTCAATTATGGTAAGACCGATGAATTTGGTTATAATATTGTTGAAAATCCGGTGCACGTGCATGATTTTCATGCCACTATAATGCATGCCATGGGATTGGACCATGAGCAAATGACCTATAAATATCAAGGAAGACGTTTCCGACTGACCGATGTTGCCGGGAATGTAATCAAAGACCTATTAGCATAACCAATGACCCGTATTCTGAAAAACCGTTGGGTAGACTATGCCATTTTGGGTCTATCCGTATTTCTTATTTTTTGTTTGATTTTTGATGCATATATCCAGCTGCCTAATCTTGTGGCGTGGTTAGGACGTTGGCATCCGTTGATTCTCCATTTCCCGATTGTACTGCTGTTGATCGCTGTTTTTTTAGGGCTAACAGGAAAAAAAGTTCCGGACGAATTACTCGTAGTTGCGGTGCTCTCGGCTTTAGTGACTGCTATTTCCGGGTTTTTCCTAGGAAAGGAAACCCCGGTAAAAGGAGATTTGCTCTATTGGCACCAATGGCTGGGTGGAGGTGTGGCCTTGGTAGCCTCACTTTGGTATGTTCTGGCGAATAGAGGATTGAGCGGTACGATGTATACAAAGATGCTTCAAGTTGTCATGGTCGGTTTGGTAGTGGTTACAGGGCACTATGGCGGAATGGTCACCCATGGGGAGGAATTTTTAGCACTTCCCACAAACAAAAAAGAAAAAGAGATTCCAGAAAACCCTGTGATTTATGCGGATGTAGTAACCACGATTTTAGACGATAAATGTGTGTCATGCCACAATCCCAATAAAAAGAAGGGCGAACTGCTCATGACCAATTTAGAAGAGTTGCTAAAAGGAGGGGAGAGCGGTCAAACGCTTATTCCTGGGGACCCCATAAAAAGTCAGCTGATCAGTAGATTGCACCTTCCCACGGAAGACGAAGAACATATGCCACCGGAGGGCAAAGCACCGTTGACCCAAAATGAAATAGAGATTTTGGAAAGATGGGTGGCACTGGGAGCTTCGGATACCCTTCGTTTTAGCCAATTACCGGAAAGTGAACCTTTGGTAGCGCTCATAAAAGGTTTGAAAGAACCGGATGCCGAATCAAAATGGGCCAGTCTTCCCGTGGTGGCGGATAGTACCATAAAGAATTTATCGAACGATTACCTCACCATAGAACGAATGGCAGCGAATTCCAACGCTTTAAGTATTGATGTGTTTTCGCCGCCCGAATATATTGCGGCACCTATTATTGCCATGAATCGTATTGCGGCTAACATTGTGGAACTCGATTTAAGTGGGTTGCCCATTGGTACAGCGGAAATGGATTTCGTAGCCAAATGTCAAAATCTGGAATGGCTGGAAGTGGATAAAACGCCTGTTACCGATGCAGAGGTGGAAAAACTGGAAAACCTTAAAAACCTTCGACTTTTAAAAATTTATGAAACCCCGGTTACGGATAAAAGCATATCTGTTTTTAAGCAATTGGGAAGTTTAAAAAGTCTGTATGTTTGGAATACCAAACTCTCCAATGAAGCCCTTGAAAACTTAAAAAATGAAAATTCAGGTTTGGTTATCAATTTGGGGATCGACCCTGAGATTGAAACTTTCTTTGTGGCTCGTGATTCTGTTGCGGTCGCCAAATAGGTTTTGAGGTAATTACTTCCTGTATCCAACGATATAGGGGCGTTATCACGGAAATAGCATCGTATTCTTTAATTATTAAGTAACTTTAGAGCTATAGGTAAACTTGAAATACCTTTAGCTATGAAAACAAAATCCTATATTCTCATACTCTTTCTGTTAATGGCGGGCTTCGTTCTCGCATCTATGTATACCCCTTCGGAAAGTGATTATGTTTCTGTTCCTCCTTCAAAAAAAAATAGCGAAACTCCTTCTGATGTAGCTTTTCATAAAATGATGGATGTGCTTACGCACCCACGTTGCGTTAACTGCCACCCGAACGATCATGTGCCCAAACAGGGGATTGAAGGCGACCCTCATGACTTTGGGATGAGTAGGGGAGAAAACAATCTCGGCTTTGAAGCCACAAAATGTACCACTTGCCATCAGACGGAAAACAATCCATATTCCGGCGTACCCGGAGCGCCACATTGGTCATTGGCTCCGCATTCCATGCAATGGCAGGGGCTGGATAGATTTGAAATTGCAGCTTCCATGATGGATACGGAACGTAATGGCGGCCGTACACCTGAGGATATTCTACATCATTTAACCGAAGACAAATTGGTGTTATGGGCTTTCCATCCAGGAGTTGATGCCAAAGGGGAACCCCGTGAAGTGCCTCCGGTATCTAAAGAAGACTATATAAAAGCCGTGGAAGCATGGTTCGAAAACGGACATGTCATTCCATCCAACTAACAGAAAAAAATCGACTATGAAAATTTCAATGCAGATCAATGGGCAGTCGCATGTTGTTGAACTTACCGATGAGTATACCCCTTTGCTGTGGGTTATCCGAGATATGCTGGGGCTAAAAGGTACCAAGTTTGGCTGTGGAAAAGCAGCTTGCGGCGCATGTACACTCCATGTAGATGGGGAGGCAGTACGATCCTGTTCCTATCCCGTAAAATTTGCCGATGGAAAAGAAATCACGACTATTGAAGGATTGGGAGATGCCACAAATCCGCATCCGGTACAACAGGCTTGGATAGAGGAGATAGTACCGCAATGTGGCTATTGCCAGCCGGGTTTTATGATGGCTACGGCCGCATTATTGGATAAAATTCCAAATCCTACGGATGAAGAAATCGACGATAATATTATAAATGTTTGCAGATGTGGAACGTATTATAGAATGCGAAAAGCCATTCACCTTGCTGCCGAAAAGCAAAGTGCTTTAAAAACAACCAACGAACCCACAAATTCTTAGAAGATGGCAGATAAAGAATCCTCAGGAAACAAGAAAGTATCAAGGCGAAAGTTTTTAGTACGTGGCGGTTTAGGTACGGTGGGCGTATTGGCCATAGGAACCTATTTGTTCAGAAACCCGATCAGAAGGGCTATTTTGGAGAAGGTAAATTCAATGGATATTGAGTATTTAGGCAGTACGGACAATCCCATGCTATGGTTTGAGTTGGGCCCGGCCAATGAAATCATTTTACATTCACCAAAAATAGAAATGGGGCAGGGTACTTTCACAGGTTTAGCGCAAATGGCGGCAGATGAACTGGATGTTCCTTTTCAGAATATCAAAGTTGTACATGCAACAACGGATACCGGTAATATTGACCAATTCAGTACGGGTGGGAGCACTTCTATATCTGGACTTTGGCAACCGTTACGGGAATTAGCGGCCACATTTAGGGAAATGATGAAACTTAAAGGAGCTGAAAAACTGGGGGTTTCCGTGTCCGATGTAACCGTAGCGGACGGTAGGGTTTCGGCAAATGGAAAAAGCCTTTTTTATTCGGAAATTGCGGAAGGCGTTACGAGTTGGACCATTCCAGATGCGCCAGTTTTAAAAGATATTAATACCTATCGCTATGTTGGTAAACCTTTACCAAGAGTAGATTTAGAGGATAAGGTTTATGGTACGCCCATGTTCGGTTTGGATGCCGAAATGCCCGATATGGTATTTGGGGCCGTTGTAAGACCTTCAAAAATAGGAGCAAAATATATAAGCGCCACCACGGATAAGGCCGAGAAAATGCCCGGTGTCCTAAAAATTGTCAAGGAAGATGATTTTGTTGCCGTAGTTGCGGAATCGTACATCGAAGCCGAAAATGCCAAACAAGCCATTGAGGTGGTCTGGGAAACCCCGGATAATTTACAGCAAGAAGAAATTGTTGCTATGATGACGGTGGGGAACGGTACATCTAGCATCATTCAAAAACAGGGTGATGCTCTAGAAGGAGATGCCGTTGTGCAGATGGAGTTTCGTAGTCCCATTGGTGCGCATGCTCAGATAGAACCCAATGGAGTAGTCGCTTCCGTGGTTGATGATAAGGCTACGATTATGATTTCTACGCGGGTCATTGGTATTACGCGTAAAGAAGTGGCGTCCCGTTTGGGATGGGATGAAGAACAAGTGAATGTCGTTCCAACCTATTTGGGAGGTGGTTTTGGAAGACGACTGCATACGCCCCATGCGGTACAGGCAGCGGTGATGTCCAAAGCTGTGGGTAAACCGGTAAAGTATATTTTTAGTCGGGAAGAAGAGTTTCAGCATGATATGTTTCGCCCGCCAACCCATCATATTCTTAAAGGAAGTTTAAATGAGCAAGGACTATTAAGCGGTCTTGAACATCACTTTGTAAGTGGAGATGTAGGTAATAACTCGGCTTTGATACCAAATGTGCTTCCTACTATTTTAGGTGCGGATGTGGGTGCCATCAGAGGAGCGTTTATTCAGTATACGGCAGTACCCAACCATAGGTCTGTGTATTGGCATGTAGATTTACCTTTTGCTACCAGTTGGTGGCGTAGTTTAGGCTTGTTGGCTAATACCTTTGCCATTGAAAGTTTTATAGATGAGATGGCACTGAAAGCGGACAAGAATCCTATTGAATTCCGATTGGCACATATAGGTGATGATGAGGCTGGTAAACGACTAAAAGAAGTAATTCGAACGGCAGGTGAAAAATCAGGGTATTCAGAAGATGTCAAAGATGGAAAGGCTATGGGATTTGCAGCCTCGGTAGATGCGGGCACACCTTGTGCGCATGTGGTTGAGGTTTCCGTAGAGGATAACGAGATAAAAGTCCATAAAGTTACGGTAGTTTTAGACCCTGGCCTTGCTGTAAATCCCGATCAGGTACGAGCGCAATGCGAAGGCTGTGTTATTATGGGTATGAGTGCCGTGCTATTCGAACAAATGAAAGTTGTGGACGGCTCTTTGACCCCTACTATTTACGGGCCCTATGAAATGGCATTAATGAAACACGCACCAAAAGAAATAGACGTAATACTGCTTCAAGGCAAAGACAAGCCAGGACCGGTAGGCGAACCTCCATTGGGACCCATTGGTGCAGCAATTGCCAATGCTGTAAAAAGATTGACTGGTAAACGGCTGCAATCTATGCCATTAAAGTTAACTTAGGTAATCAGCACAAAAAAGGGCTTCCGAATTTCGGAAGCCTTTAGGCTAAGAGTGATGGCACTAGGATTACCTTACGGTGTTCCTAGGTGGCTCGATATTGCAAATGGTAAAGGTAAACCAGGAGTTGTCGCTCTAATTCCCTGTCTTATTCCAAGATTACAAGACTATTGGTCTTGCATCTTTCCATAAAACAAAGAACCACGCCGAAATGGGCGTGGTTTCTCATTTAAAGTGATGGCACTAGGATTCGAACCTAGGACCGCCTGCTTAGAAGGCAGGTGCTCTATCCAGCTGAGCTATGCCACCATTTTTAAAGCGGTGCAAAGATAGTTTATTTTCTAAGAAAAATAAGCCATAAAAGTTCAAAAAATAAGCTTTCAATCTAAAAAAAATGATCTAGTCGACCTAGAAGGCTTGTTTTAAAAGCATTGAGTAGTAGAGAAAAGTAGTAATTCTTTCGTATAAACGCTGTTATTTAGAGTTCTCCAATTTTGCCTTGAATAATTTTTCTCTAATGATTTCAAACTCTCTGTTCAACTCATACTCATCAATTGGTTTTCTGAGAATATGTAGCGGTTTTGTCTTTTTTGCATTTTCTAAAGTGGTGTAATCGGAGTTTCCGGTAATGTAAACAAATGGAATGTTGTATTTGTCATTAAGAATGGCAGCCGTTTCAATACCGTTGATTTCTCCCGAAAGACCAATGTCCAATAACACTACATCCGGTACATATTTCTTAACCATCTTTAAGGCATCTTCACCACTATCTGCAGTTTTAACATGTGTACTTCCTACATTGATAATGATATGCTCTAAGAACATTTGAATAATCAAGTTGTCTTCTACTATCAGTACTTTTAGTTTCATAGCGTTAGGATATTTGTTCAATTTCTTGAAACGTTATTATATAGTGTGTACCGCTTATGGTATTATCTTTTTCTATATTTCCTTTGAGTTGCAAGGTTAGCATATGAATTAGCTTTAAGCCAAGAGATTTGGTGTTTCTAAAATCAATATCGTTAGAGAAGCCGTTTCCATTATCTCCTATACGCATAAGGAAATTGGGGTATTTAAGTTTTTCGAATTTGATTGATATTAGTCCTTCATCTAGATTCTTAAATCCATATTTTAAAGCATTTGTAATTATTTCATTTACCATAAGACCGAGAGGTACAGAGGTGTCTAGATTTAAATGAAGCTCGTCTGTCTCTACTTTTAAATCAATTTTTTTGTTGGCTCCTTTCATAGAAGATATGAGTGTAGAGGCCAACTGGTGTGCATAATCACCATAGTTTATCTTACTCAGGTCTTTGGATTTATATAGCATCTCATGAATGATTGCCATAGAGTTGATGCGGTATTGACTATACCTAAAGAGACCTTTTATTTTATCGTCTTTGATAAAACTGGATTGTAAACTTAGAAGACTGGTGATAACTTGTAAGTTGTTTTTAACTCTATGATGAATTTCTTTTAAAAGTGTATCCCTTTCATCAAGTCTATGCTTTATGGTTTTGTTTAAGGAAGCTATGTACTTATTTTTTTTGTAGAGCGAATAAATGATGCTTAAGAATAGGATAACGCCCACAGTTAAAACAGCTGCGGTAGAGTAAATGGATTTTTTGTAGTCTGATAATTGTTTCTGAATTAAAAGAATATCAGGTTCGGTATAGATAGTCCATTGTTGATTGCCTTCAAGGCTAATTGCTCTTTGATAATGAAAAGCATTACCATAACGGTCTTTTTTTGATAAATCTATTTTAGATGCGGTATACAGTTCTTCACCCGTTTGACCATAAAAAACCTCGTTTTTGGAATTTAGAAGCGTAATATTTTCACCTTTAAAACTAGTAAGCCAATGTTGGGCATTTAGGTTCAGTCCAACAATGCCCTGTAAGACGTTATCAATATATACGGGAGTAAAAAAACGTATGGTTGGTCTGTATGGAACCTCGATTGCGCCATTTTCAACATTAAGGTCTAAATTAGAAACGTAAACATCACCTTTTGCTAAATTTAGAGTTGTTTTAAAATAGCCTCTATTGCCCTTATATTGGGGAGTTCTGGTAGCCACACTATCTTTGTTTTCTATGCGGATAACCTCCATGCCTGTTAGGTCTATAAATCTAGCCTGAAAATAATTTGGGTCTATTTTAAGAAAAGACTTTAGTTTTTGTTGGGTAAGCTCTTTGGGGATTTTGGTTTTTAAATCCAATTCAACTAAGTCTCTTAGAAAAATTACATTTTTCTTACTTATGGTATACAGTTCTAGTAAACGCGTTTCAGCATCTTTTAGCTTGTTTTTCTCCGTAATCTCTTCTACTAACGTAATATTTTGGTGGTATAGCTTTATTCTTTGAACAGAGAGATTCCAGATGATAACGCACGTAATCAGGAAAAGTATACTGGACGTGATTATTAATTTTTTCCCCATTAGGTATGCTGTTCAAATTGTCTAAATAATATCTTATTTTGAGTGTTTAGTTAGGTCTAATTCCTCACTTAAGTGGAATAGTAATTTTAAATTTAATCTAAAATTTAAGATAAAGTAAGTTAAAATATGTTAAAATTGTAGTATTAATATTACAAAATATGATAAATATGTAGGTTTATTGTGCAAAAATGTATTGAGAAGGCATCTAAGCTAGTAGGTAAGAGAACACGAGTTTTTTAATATTAAGCTTGTTCATCATTAATCAAGATTTCTAGAACAAGAATGGCAGCTTCGGTAATTTTAGTTCCTGGACCGAAAACGGCAATTGCGCCACTTTTAAACAGAAAAGGATAATCTTGTTTTGGGATAACACCACCTACCACGACCATAATATCATCACGGCCATATTTTTTTAATTCTGAAATAACTTCGGGCACTAGCGTTTTATGCCCTCCTGCCAAAGAGGAAACTCCAAGAACGTGCACATCGTTTTCTACAGCTTGTTTAGCTACTTCTGCGGGAGTTTGGAAAAGTGGCCCTATATCCACATCAAAACCTAGATCGGCATAACCTGTAGCAATTACCTTAGCGCCACGGTCATGTCCGTCTTGTCCCATTTTAGCAATCAGGATACGGGGTCTTCTGCCTTCTAAATCTGCAAATTGGTCTGAAAGCTTACTAGCTTTTTTAAAACTCTCGTCTTCTTTTATTTCTTTTGAATACACTCCTGAAATAGATTGAATATTTGCTTTATAACGTCCAAAAACGGTTTCCAGAGCACTACTGATTTCACCTAAGGTAGCTCGCTGCCTTGCGGCATCTACAGCTAAAGCTAATAAATTTTCATTTATATCAGTTTTTTGGTTATCGTCTTCTTTGGATGTAATCATTTTTTGATGGGCTGCATCCGTCAATTTGCGAAGCGCCTCCTCAACCTTTTGAGCATCACGATTGCCTTTGATAGTATTCAGCCTTTCCAACTGTTTTTTTCGGACCGCATTATTATCGACCTCTAAAATTTGAAGTCCATCCTCATCTTCTGTCTGATATTTGTTAACCCCAACAATAGTATCTTTACCACTATCTATACGTGCTTGTTTTTTTGCTGCTGTTTCTTCAATACGCATTTTGGGTATGCCGGCTTCAATAGCTTTGGTCATACCACCCATTTCTTCAACTTCTTCAATAAGTCCCCACGCTTTATGAGCAAGGTCTTCCGTTAGTTTTTCAACATAAAAACTTCCGGCCCATGGATCTACCGTTTTGGTAATTTTCGTTTCCTCTTTCAAAAATAACTGTGTATTACGAGCTATTCGCGCTGAAAAATCCGTAGGCAAAGCAATAGCTTCGTCCAGGGCATTGGTGTGTAAACTTTGAGTTCCACCCAGTACGGCAGAAAGTGCTTCTATGGTTGTACGCGCCACATTATTGAACGGATCCTGAGCGGTAAGACTCCAGCCACTAGTCTGGCAATGCGTACGGAGCGACATTGATTTCTTATTCTTTGGATTAAATTGCTTGACCAACTTGGCCCATAAAAGACGACCGGCACGTAATTTGGCAATTTCCGTAAAGTGATTCATGCCAATACCCCAAAAGAACGAAAGACGTGGCGCAAAGCTATCAATATCAAGTCCGGCTTTTAAACCCGTTCTAATGTATTCAAGTCCGTCTGCCAAGGTATATGCCAGTTCCAGTTCTGCCGAAGCACCCGCTTCGTGCATGTGATAACCGGATATGCTAATACTATTAAATTTTGGCATATGTTCACTGGTATATCTAAAAATATCGGAAATAATATCCATAGAGGGCGCAGGAGGGTAGATGTAGGTATTCCGAACCATAAACTCTTTCAGGATATCATTCTGAATGGTTCCAGTCAATTCTTCAAGAGATACGCCCTGTTCTTCTGCAGCAACAATATAAAACGCCATAATAGGCAGTACCGCTCCGTTCATGGTCATAGAAACGGACATTTTATCCAACGGGATACCATCAAAAAGAATTTTCATATCCTCCACCGTATCAATAGCAACGCCGGCCTTGCCCACATCGCCAACTACGCGTTCGTGGTCACTATCATACCCTCGGTGGGTTGCCAGGTCAAAAGCAATGGAGAGGCCTTTTTGGCCGCCTTTTAAGTTTCTTCGGTAAAAGGCATTACTTTCTTCTGCAGTAGAAAACCCCGCATATTGGCGTATGGTCCATGGGCGCTGCACATACATAGTACTATAAGGTCCTCTTAAAAATGGAGGTATTCCTGCAGCAAAGTTCAGATGTTCAAAAGCCGTTTTGCTTTCTTCTTCGGTTGACTTATCCGCCGTTTTCTTAAAGGAAATATGTTGAATGTCTTTTCTCATGTAAATCTCGTTCTTGCAACTTCAAAGGTTTATTTCCCTTGCCAACCTTCGGTTTTCAATCGTTCTTTTTCCAACGTCTCTGTTAGTCGTCTTTCTAGGATGGGCTCAATCAATGTTTTCTCTTTTCGGTTTTTTAGAAAAGGATACACATCAAGCTGTTCTTTCATAATATCCATCTCGCTAGCATAGGCATTGGAGCCTACAAGGATTTCTTGAGAAGAGTTAAATTTCTCCTGTTCTTTTTCGGCACTCTCCTTTAGTTTTTTATGAACGGTATGGTATTTTAGTTGCTTTAAAAAACCGCCATTGGCTTCAATATCCTTAAACAGGAGCAACCCTTTTTCTGCAAGTTGGTCCGTGAGGTTTTCAATATAATACGCACCTTCTGCAGGGTTTTGTAGTTCATCAAAATAACTCTCTTCTTTAAGAAGCACTAGTTGATTTCTGGCAATACGTTCCGCAAACTCGTTATTTTTATGATAGATAAAATCATAGTTAAGATTACAAACGCTATTCGCTCCGCCCAATATGGCCGCCATACATTCCGTAGTAGTACGGATCATGTTCATGTTGTAATCATAAAGCGTTTTGTTTCGTTTGGAAGGTGTTGCCTCTATATGACAATCCGAAACAATTCCGTATTCAGCAGCCAATAGTTTCCAAAGTCTACGCAGTGCCCTGATTTTTGCGATTTCAAAGAAATAATTACTACCTACAGCAACTTTAAAAGTAATGGAGCCGATATTAGAACCAAAGTGATTTAGATATTCATTGGCGTGGGCTAGGGCATAGGCCAATTGCTGAACCATAGTGCCACCGGCATTCTGATAAAGTCCAACATTTATGCTAATGATGTTCTTTGGTCTATGTGTAGCAGGTATTTGTAAAAGCGAATATAGATTTTGAAGATCCTGCCCCATGTCTATAAACCAATTTCCTTTGGATGCCAGCTGGCCAATAGGATCTATGTGAAAGGAAATATATTCTTTTTCAATTTGAGTGGAGTTCGCAAATCTCTCAACGTCACCAGTCAAAATACTTTGAAACTGACACTGGATAGAAATAGAAGTATAATCAATATTTGCTAAAAGCGACTTAAAATCAACATTTATAGAAGGCAATGTAAAAAGAATACTTTCCGCGCCTCCCTTAATGGCGTTCAGAGCACTTTTGTTGGCCAGAGAAATATCTTTAACTAGAATGTGCTGCGTTATTTTCCAAAGTGCTAAAGCTTCTTTATGGGGAGTGGTATTTGTTTGAATATCATCTGCATGATAAAAGGGTTTTACCTTGATGCCTTCTGGTGATTCCCAAACCAATTTTTGATTGTAATCCGCACCTTTAAGTTCGTATTGAATGTTTTGTTTCCACTCTTTTGCGGAAACCTCTTTAAAATCGTCAAACAGTTTTTGTTTCATGCCAATGGAATAATCCTAATGTTCATGAAAAGTACGATTTTAAAGGGGGATTGAAAAGTATTTGCTGTCCGACGATGTTTTGAAGTAAGATGATGAGGATTTATTGTCCGATAGGATTTACTACTGTAGAAAGAAAGAATAGAATTTAGGCATACCTTAATAGGCTTTACGCTCTCCTCTTACTGCATTTATTATCGTTTGTAATACTATTTTTATGTCTAGGCTCATAGACCATTTTTCAACATAAAATATATCTAAACGGGTTCTATTTAAAATATCTGCTTTCTCTTCTATTTCCCCTCTATAGCCACTTACTTGGGCCAAACCTGTAATTCCCGGTTTTACAAAATGACGAACCAAATATTTATCTACAGACAATTCATAATCCATGGTATGAAGTTCCATATGCGGTCTAGGGCCTACCACGCTCATGTTGCCCATAAATACATTAAAAAACTGCGGTAGTTCGTCAATACTGGTCTTTCTAATGAATTTACCCACTTTGGTTATACGCATATCACCTTTGGAGGCCATTTTTGTGTTTGCATCTTCAGATGGGCGCATGGACCTAAATTTATAGCACCAGAACGCTTTTCGTTTTAAACCATGCCTCTTCTGTTTAAAGTAGAGGTCTCCGGGAGATTCTAGTTTTATTAAAATGTACATTAGAGGAACCAACCATGAAAGCACGGTAATAATTACAAATGAAGAGAATAAAATATCAAAAGTTCGTTTGGCAATACGAGCAAATTCGGTATCTAAAGGTACCTTTCTAAGGTTTAAAACAGGAATGGTACCATACAGTTGAATTGACATTCCTTTGGTGTAAATTTCCTTGTTATCTGGAATAATTTTTATCTTAATAAGGTTGTTGTCCGCAAAATCTATAAGGTTGCGAAGTTCTTTATTGTTGAATTCCGATGCAGCGCAGTAAATTTCATCAATACTATTCTCTAATATGTAGAGAAAGCAATCAACGATGGGGCCTAAATAAGTTTTGCTTTTAGATTCACGGTCATCAAAATAACCCAAGTACCTGTATCCTAACTCGGGTTCGTCAAAAATGGCTCTTATTTTCTTTAGGTTCTTGTCACGCCCAATAACTACAACATTTACAGAATTACCGCCCCATAAACGATATTTTCTTCTAAACCAAAAGAATAGGACCCTGAACCAAGTTAGGCTCAAGCAGATTACACCATACACTACAAGCTGGTATTCAAGAGACTCGTATATTCTACCTGTTATGCCAAATAGGGAAAAATAGGCAAGGCCGTAAATAAGATAAAGCTGAAGAACTTTGTTGATATTGGTCAGGAACCTTTCCTTTCGGGACCTTTTATAGTATCTAAGTCCGTACGTAATAAGTATCCAAGAAATATTATAATGTAAGATGTGGTAAACATTGGAGTACGTTTCCGGGGTAAGGAAAAGTAATAGGCCGTTAATAATGCACAAGTGCATTGTTAACGTAATCGGCAAAATTAAATCTGAATTTTTTAAACCTCTCATTTCCTAAATCAAGTAATTCTAGTAACCTAACTATTTCTTACATCCAAAGAGTTTTTCCTTGAAAAAAGAGTGTAGCACAATTGTTATGGTTTTATAGGCTACTTTTTGGTAGTGTCTTTAACACTGTTCTTTTAGGTTATAATCTATAGTTACATAGACTTTAGTAGGATGGTTGTAAGCTTTGGGGGAAGCTTTAATTTTTGAATTCAAAGGTATCGCATAACTGGGTATGTGCAAAATTAATGCCATGATTAAGCCAGTAAAAATAAGGGTCTAGCCATATTTGTAATTTGCATTTTATCGTGTGCTCCTGTTTTTTATTATGCTTGCGAAAGGTCAATTTATTTTTATTTTTTTTAGTGGTCAAATTGGGGCTTCTCGGTCAGATACAATTTAAATCGATTAATGTAAAATGTTAACAAGACATAGGTGTATGTTATGCCTGTTTTACATTTACGTTAAATCTAATTCTCTTGGACTTTTTTCGTAGTTATTAAATTCCTCTGCGCTTGTGTTTTTATAAGTATTCTTCCTTTAGATGGGGTAAATAAACGAGAATAGCTTATCGCTAAGCAAAATAAAGAATACTCCTAAAAAACCGATAAAAGGTTTTTGATTGTGTAGTTAATCGAAAACTTTTATTAATCCTTGTGCGACTTATAATACAGGGTACTGCTTGTCGTTTCAAAATAATGAAACAAATGCTTACCTCTCTTATCTTACTTGCCTTTTGCGTGGTAACTCAGGCACAAAATGAAAGTAAATCTGAAAATTCAAATGCATCCATGGCATCCATAAATGTTTCAGGAGGTGAGGCAAGGAGTAGTGCAGGTTCTGTTGTGTATTCTGTTGGAACTGTCTTTTACACGAGTATCGTAGCGCAGCATACTACCGTTTCTCAAAGCATACAACAGGCTAAAGAGTCAAAAATAGACTTATTGGATAAGGTTCAATTGGTAAATGTGCTTGTCTATCCAAATCCAACTACGGATTATATTTTGATTGATATTGTTGATTTCAGAAAAGAAAATGTCCAATATCAGTTGTTTGATTTTAAAGGGAGCCTTATAAAGAATGAACGAATTACCAGCTCAACAACGAAAGTTCCAATGGATGATTTAGAGTCTTCCACCTATTTTTTGAAAGTAAGTGTAATGAATAAATTTGAAGAAACTTTGACGCTACTAAAGCAATGACAATACAATAATTGAATTAGTGACTTTTTTCCTACAATAAATCGTTAAATTATAGAGATATAAGTATTTTGTCGATGTTATAATATATTACGTCGATTATTCGTTATTCAATAAAATTTGGTTTTTTCGAATAAATGACTGATCCAAATCATAAAAGCGCACGTATACAAGTAGCTGTTTTTCCCCAAATATGGCGCTACTTATGAAAAAAACAATCGTTTTACTAGCATTTATTTGCGGTTTTGCCTGTGTGCAAGGTCAACAAAATAAAGAGTTCACGTCCACTAATATGGTGGCCTATAATGCATCCGGAGGCGATGCTCTTTCCAACCGAGGTTCTGTAGCCTATTCCCTAGGGGGAATTTTTTACAGTGTAATTGAGTCTCGCCATACTTTAGTTTGCGAAGGTGTTCAGCAAGCCGAATTTGCTGAAACTGAAGAAGAAGTTATAGAGGAAGATGAGGTTGTGGAAGAGGAAGTCATAGAGGAAGAGCCCGTTGATAAGGTAGATCCTGTTGTAGTCGAAACCTCCGATCCCGAACCAGAATCAACTCCCGAAACACCTGAAGAAGTTAGCGTAGAAGAGGAAGAAGAAGTAATACCAGAGGAAAGACCTGATGTTTCAGAACCGATAGTAGAGGAAGAAACTCCAGTTTCCGAACCTGAGCCAACTCCTGAAGTACCGGAAGAAGAAATTAGCGTAGAAGAGGAAGAAGAAGTAATACCAGAGGAAATACCTGATACTACAGAACCGATTATAGAGGAAGAAATTCCAGTTTCCGAACCAGAACCAATTCCTGAGGCACCGGGAGAAGAAATAAGCGTTGAAGAGGAAGAAGAAGTCGCTCCGGAGGAAATACCTGATGTTCCAGAACCGATAGTAGAGGAAGAAACTCCAGTTTCCGAACCTGAGCCAACTCCTGAAGTACCGGAAGAAGAAGTTAGCGTAGAAGAGGAAGATGAAGTAATACCAGAAAAAATATCTGATGTTTCAGAACCGATAGTAGAGGAAGAAACTCCAGTTTCCGAGCCAGAACCAATTCCTGAGGCACCTGAAGAAGAGGGTGTCGTTGAAGAAGAGGAAGAAGCTGTTCCAGAGGAAACACCTGATACTACAAGTCCGATTAGAGAGGAAGAAACTCCAGTTTCCGAACCAGAACCAACTCCTGAAGCACCGGAAGAAGAAATAAGCGTTGAAGAGGAAGAAGAAGTCGCTCCGGAGGAAACACCTGATATTTCAGAACCGATAGCAGAGGAAGAAACTCCAGTTTCCGAGCCAGAACCAATTCCCGAAACACCGGAAGAAGAAATTAGCGTTGAAGAGGAAGAAGAAGTCGTTCCTGAGGAAACCCCTGATACTCCAGAACCGATAGTAGAAGAAGAAACTCCGGTTTCCGAACCAGAACCAACTCCTGAGGTACCTGAAGAAGAGGGTGTCGTTGAAGAAGAGGAAGAAGCTATTCCAGAGGAAACCCCTGAAACTCCAGAACTGCTTGTAGAGGAAGAAACTCCGGTTTCCGAACCAGAATCAACTCCGGAAACACCTGAAGAAGTTAGCGTAGAAGAGGAAGAAGAAGTAATACCAGAGGAAAGACCTGATGTTCCAGAACCGATAGTAGAGGAAGAAACTCCAGTTTCCGAACCTGAGCCAACTCCTGAGGTACCTGAAGAAGAAGTTATCGTTGAAGAAGAGGAGGAAGCTGTTCCAGAGGAAACCCCTGATACTCCAGAACCGATTGTAGAGGAAGAAATTCCAGTTTCCGAACCAGAACCAACTCCTGAAGCACCTGAAGAAGAAGTTATCGTTGAAGAAGAGGAAGAAGTTATTTCAGAGGAAATACCTAATATTTCTGAGCCGATTGTAGAAGAAGAAACTCCAGTTTCTGAACCAGAACCAACTCCTGAAGCACCGGAAGAAGAAATAAGCGTTGAAGAGGAAGAAGAAGTCGCTCCGGAGGAAACACCTGATATTTCAGAACCGATAGCAGAGGAAGAAACTCCAGTTTCCGAGCCAGAACCAATTCCCGAAACACCAGAAGAAGAAATTAGCGTTGAAGAAGAGGAGGAAGCTGTTCCAGAGGAAACACCTGATACTACAAGTCCGATTAGAGAGGAAGAAACTCCAGTTTCCGAACCAGAACCAACTCCTGAGGTACCTGAAGAAGAGGGTGTCGTTGAAGAAGAGGAAGAAGCTATTCCAGAGGAAACCCCTGATACTCCAGAACTGCTTGTAGAAGAAGAAACTCCGGTTTATGAACCAGAACCAACTCATGAGGCACCTGAAGAAGAAGTTATCGTTGAAGAAGAGGAAGAGGCTATTCCAGAGGAAACGGTTGATACTTCAGAACCGATTGTAGAGGAAGAAATTCCAGTTTCCGAACCAGAACCAACTCCTAAGGTACCTGAAGAAGAAGTTATCGTTGACGAAGAGGAAGAAGCTATTCCAGTGGAAACCGTTAATACTCCAAGTCCGATTATAGAGGAAGAAACTCCAGTTTCTGAGCTAGAACCAACTCCCGAACCACCAGAAGAAGTTAGCGTTGAAGAAGAGGGAGAATCTGTTCCAGAGGAGACCTCTAATACTCCAGAACCTATAGTAGAGGAAGAAACTCAAAATAGTAGTGAAAACACAACAATTAATAATCAAACCCAGCCTATTGTAGCCCGAGATATTATAAATCATTCGCTTCAGGAAGCGGATGAAGTTGAAATTGTAACTTACCCCAATCCAGTGGTAGAAGGATTCTCAATCGGTATTAAAAATTATGAAAGCGAGCGTGCTTGGTATCAGCTTTTTGATTATCAGGGTAAGTTCATTACAGATGGCCAAATTACAAGTGGAAATACTAAAGTTATGATTTCTCAATTGAAGCCAGCAACGTATTTGCTCAAAGTATTCGTGACAAACCAAATATCCAAAACAATTAAAATTTTAAAAAAGTAACGCTATGAAATTAAAAGTACTATTTGCTTTTATGCTACTCGCCGTATTGGAAATATCGGCGCAGGCTCCAGAAAAAATGAGCTATCAGGCCATCATTCGGTCTAGTGATAACAGTCTGGTGTTAGATGCACCGGTAAATTTAAAAATTATTGTCCGCCAAGGCAGTGTAAATGGTACCAGTGCGTATGAAGAATCGCATTCGGCTACTACTAATGCCAACGGTCTGGTAAGTTTAGAGATTGGCGCTGGTAACCGTATTTCGGGTGCTTTTAAAGACATACCATGGAGTAATGGTCCTTTCTTTATAGAAACACAAGTAGACCCTAATGGTGGTAGTAACTATTCTATCATAGGCGTTAGTCAGCTATTAAGTGTGCCTTATGCGCTCTATGCTAAATATGCAGAAAATATTACAGGAGCTACGGCAAGTGCACCGGTGGAGAAGGATGCTACTATAATTTCGTTTGAGTCTACACGTAATATTGCCACTAGTGATGTTGGTAATACATTAGAATGTACTAAAACCGCTACCGTCACACTAACTTCTGGTTTCTCTAATATGAAAGTTGGCGAGACTGTTAATTTAGAGGCTCATAATGGCGCTTCCCTTACTGTAAAAGCAGCTAGTGGTGTATCTTTGAATTATACTGATGGTGGTACTGCCAATTTTGAAAGCGCAAGCGGTAATGTACGCTTTGGACTGTTGCGGAAATCAGGAACTAACGCCTATATAATTTCAGGTCAATGAGGTATTTAAAATTTCTTTTATTATTATTGGTGTCTTCTGTAAGCGCTCAGAATTATCAATATAGTTTAGACACTCCAAAAGCATTAGAGCCTCAACAGATAGAGGAAGAAAGTAGTTTGGTGCGTATTATACCACAAGATTTTGATTGGCAAAATATACCAACGGACTATAGTGATTCTGTTTGGGAGATACGCTTTGACTTTGATCTTGCAGGTCAAACAATTATTTTACCAGAAAATGTTACCATGCGTTTTAATGGAGGTGTTTTAGAAAATGGAACCGTGCGTGGTGATGAGAGCATTATAGAAACTAATACGGAAAGTCAACTTTTTGAAGAGTTAACCTTAGAAGGATCTTTTAAGAGCGAATATTTAAAACCGCAATGGTTTGGCGCAGCAATGGATGATGCAACAGATGATCGTGAAGACTTTGTTGAAACCTTGGATCAAGCTGAAAACATTGGAGCTAAGGTTTTGGTGGATACAAATATGTTTCTTGATCTTGAGGAAACCGGTAAGAAGTCTATTTTTCTGGCAGATAACACTTGGTTAGAAGGAGCTAACGAAGCTCATATTAGAATTAATAATTTGCTGTCTCCGGCATTTTATATGGCTTTGACCAAAAACATTACTATCACGAATGTTACCTTTTTGTATGATCAGAAGTATGATGCAAACTATGGCTGGGATGACAAAATACATCGTCAAAATACAGTTGTATTAACAGAGTATTTAGAGGCGAAGCATGGTTTGGAATTTAAATCAAGTATTGCAATAACAAAATCACCTATTGCTTGGAGATCCATAATTTATATGGATGCGCCTGAGAATGTGAAATTAGAAAACGTAACATTTAAAGCAAAGGGCAAGACAGCTGACTCTTTTATTCAATGGGTAATAAAGTTAAAGGAGCAGTATAAACCAAATCAAATAATATCAAACAATTCTGGAGCAACAAGGATACCCAATAATATATTATTGAAAAATGTAACGATAGATGGTGTAATAATGGGTATACAAGGAATCGTTGATGGTTTCAGTTCAGATGGATTGGTTTCTCAGAGGTATTCAGATGTTCAAGATATAAATGGTAATAGTATAGGAGGAGACGGTGTAGGTGGAAAAAACTGGATGCATCCCCCCCATTTGATTTATTTAAATAGCGATGATTCCGGTGTTTATCACTCTCAAAATATAAATATATATAATACCACTGATTATGGGGTTTATGTTGGGACTAAGAAGGTACGAGGATCTTTTGGTTATTGTCATTCCTTAAAACTGGTTGGAAATATCAATGATGTAAGGGTAATCAATTATAAGAATTATCGTAGAGATGGGTTGTGGGACTTGGAAAATATAACTGATGGAATATTTGAAGGCATATATTCAGAAAGCTTTTCGGATATTTTTGATCCAAACTTAAAATTCCAAGCTGCTAGATTTTTAGGGAAGTTGAATAGGTGTGAATTTAAAAATGTAATAATTAAGGATATGGCAAGTATTTCAGAAATATATCCATGGGATTCTGCTATTGGGAACCATGTTACCATGGATGGCCTACACATTTATGTTAATGAATTACCTATTATAGAAGATGGGCCATTTGCTCTTTTTGGGTCGAATAATACCATTTTAAATTCCAGTTTTTATATTGAAAATCATACCGCGCCCAAAAATTATATGGGAATATTAGGGGTTGATACGGATACCAGAATGAATGGTAGCAATAATCATTACGATGTAGAAGTAACTGGCTGGCGGAAAATTAACACAAAAACCTTAGGAAAATCTATGAAATTAATATTTCAAGATTCTTCAAATCACAATCCTAACTATGCGAGAGTAATTGATGTAAGTAATGATTTTATTACTGAAAAAGTTAACAATGTAAAAAAAGATATATGGAAATATACTGAGGTTGTAAAATTAGAATCTGGTACAAGTCAGCTTCTAAATATGATAATTCCGTATCAATTTGCGGTAAATAGTATATCTTTAAAAGTGGTTGATACATTGGAAACTGGAGTTAGCGTGTCAATCGGCACCAAACAATCTGAAGTATTTGTCAATTTGAATTCATCTATAAACGAGTCTGTATCTAAGGGTATTAACTTAAAAGCCGAGACGTTTGTGAGACCACTCTATTTTTTTGCTGATAAGGATATGAAAAGTAAAGGAAAAATTGAGATAACGATTGAATTTATGAGGCAGTCTTAGCATATTTGGAAACGTGATTAGGTAATGTTCATTTCAATAATTAACTACTAAAACTAACTTTTGAAATTGAGAAATGAAATGTTTTTTTATTGACTTGAATCAAATAAATTAGAATGTAGTCATTTAAATTATTTTTCAAAACCCTATGAACACCTGTTAGACTGGAACTACAAAATCGAGCCTTTCTAAGTGTTACAAGTGAGGTTATCAAAAGAAAATAAATTTTCATTCAAAATAGCAGGTATATGAATGATTAACGCAAGTCTATTTTTATTGTTTTTGGTTACTTTCCATATAAAAAGGAAAGGGTGTGATGTGAATTTTATTATTCTAGTATTCTTTTGATTTAATTTTAAACACTAATAGTTTTAAGTTGCTTTTATTGAAAGTCAATTAGAATTACATTAATTTTCTTTGTGCGAAAATTGATATATTATTTATAGGACTGGCAAAGTTTTTAATTCTATACATAAAAACTATAAATGTTTTTTTGATTTAAAAACCGTTTCATAAAGTTATTATTTACAAGGGTGGAATTAAAGCAAATAATAAAAGTGAATGGTAGGTTAAATAAGGTTTTATTTATATTCTTGGCCGTCATAACTGTATTCTTTACCTGTTTTTATCCAAGTAGAGTGCAAAGATACCTAAAAAGGCAAATGCGGTCATATACAACAGCTCCTAGCGGTTTGCTAGAGGGCGTTAAGTTCCAAAAAACAGCACTGGGTAATATAGTTCAGGGCCAATATACCAGTTTAGTAATAGGCCCAGATAACAAATTGTATGCAGGTTGTATAGATGGTAAAATAAAGCGGTTTGTGATACGTCCAAATGGTGATTTGTCGCTAGAACATATTTTTAAACCATTTGGAGAGGAATCAAAACTTACCATAGGATTAGCTTTTGACCCAGCGTCAACTGCGGATAGTCTTATCGTTTGGACTACATACTCTGAAACTAACAGTAGTTGGGCAAGTTTTCATGACGCTGAACAGGAGATTGATAAGTCAAAATGGGCCGGTAGTATGAATCGCTTGCAGTTAGATGCGAAAACTGACCGGATTTTAGAGAATGAGCATATACTAAAAAGCCTACCTTGTTTTGGCCCAAATCATGAGAACTTCCCAAATTCTATTGTTTTTGGTACAGACGGAATGCTTTATTTTGCGCAAGGAGCTAACACGGGTATGGGATGGTGTGATTGTGAAGAAAATCAAGAACCTTCCCGAGAAGCTTTACTTTCCGGAGCGCTTTTATGTCTTGACCCTAGCAAATTACCCTCTATTTTACCCATTGATGTAAAAACGTATGACGGAGGTGGTAGTTATGACCCTTATGACAAGGATAAGCCCTTAAGTATATACGCAACGGGTATTAGAAATGCGTATGATATAGTTTGGCACAGCAACGGACAACTCTATGCAACTGTAAATAGCTCTGGAGGTAATGAAAATACCCCTACCTCAGACCAACAATCGCCTTACTATATTAAACCTTATTCAAAAATAAAATATACCGGGCCCAATAATATTCCGGCAGTATTTGGCGCTCAACCCGATCAAGATGATTTCATGGTGCGAGTAGAAAAAGGGGGGTATTATGGCCATCCTAATCCACTAAGGGCTGAATATGTCTTAAATAATGGGGACGAAGATTTGGATAATTCTGAATACAACGGTGTTAAGCCTGATGCTAATTTTAGAGGATTTACCTATGATTTTGGACCCCATATGGCTCCTACTGGTATTGTTGAGTATACTAGTGAAACCTTCGAGGGAAGGCTAAAGGGATGCCTGATTGTAGCCCTAATGGGTCATAAAGATTTGGTTGTATTAAGACCAGGGGGTGAAAAAAAAGACATTGTTCAAGATTACGATGGCACAAGAATGGGTCTAAAGTTGGATACTAGTCCTTTAGATTTGGTAGAAGATAAAAATACAGGAAATATTTATGTATCGGAATTTGGTAAGCGCACTATTACCTTATTTCATCCTATTGAAAAGGGGGGGCGCAAGGCTGTGCTTGTTTATGATGAAAATACGTCCAATAAAATAAAAAATCCTTTAGAAGAAGGAAAAATAATATATCAGCAAAATTGCCAAATGTGTCACGGTATTAAAGGAATAGGGGCAATGGCTCCAAGTTTGGTTGATAATGAATGGATAAATGGAATAGATGCAATGTTTTCAGTAATTCAAAACGGATCAGATAATAATAGAATGCCTGCATGGAAAGATAAACTTTCAAAGGAAGAAACAAAAAGCGTTGAAAGTTATATTTTGTCTTTAGTAAAAAAATAAATGGTATCCTAATTTAAGGCAATTCGCTAATTATCAAAGGTTTTTTATTGCTTTTTGTTTGTAGTTCATCTACTCTAACAGGTGTAATGTCTATCTCGTTCCTTGTTTTAGTCCTAAGTTCCTTCAATATCGTTTCAACTTCGTTTTCCACATTTTCTATTGAATTAAAAACATAGCGCAGCTTTACCGAATAATCTTTGTTTTGAATCAGTTGTACCTCTCTAATCGTATGTAGTAATTTTTCAAATAGAATAGTTAAATGTTCACTGCGTACGGTCAGGCCCGATGGAGTTTTTAATACTACAGATTGTCTACCTCTTACATTATCCATTAAGGGTAGTGGGATGCTACAAGAGCAAACGGTATCCAATAACTTGCCTCTATCTCCAATTTCATATCTGATGAGCGGAAATATCTCATTATGTAAATCTGTAATTAGGATTTTACCTGTTGTGCCCACGGGAACTGGGTTGTTGTTTTCATCAACAATTTCAACGTGTACGGCATCATGCATGATATGGAGGCCCTGCTGTTGTGGACATTCTGCTGCTATGGTAAAAACTTCAGTATTGCCATATTGATCGCAGACCGGGGCACCAAATGCGGTTTCCATAGTCTTTCTTTGGTTTTCAAAAAGAGGGGCAGAAGTTACCCAGACCATTTTTGGTGGGTGTATTTTTAAGTTGTTATCTAATAAAAAGAGGGCGAATTCATAAACAACATCTACATAACCTTGTAAAAGAGTAGGTTTTAATGAATTGAATTGATTTACAAAACGTTTTACATTACGCAGATTCATTTCTGATCCTGTTAAAAATATACGTCGGGTGGGCCACCACAAAATAGTATTGCCCAATCTTTTTATGAAAGGCCTTTTGTAACGATAGATAAAGGCTTGGTTTTCGTAGGGTTTTATGTTCCACCAACCTAGTATGCGCCATTGGAGTACGGTGTAGGGAAAGCGGGTGTCATGTAAGACAGAAATAGGCCTTCCGGTACTGCCAGATGAAGATACTTTTCTATATGTATTTTTAGATGGATTTCCTGCAATAAATTTTTCGAAATTTTGGGCTAAGTCATCTCGTGTAACTGGAGGTAGGTTTTGAAAATCCTCCTCATTGGTCATGTGGAGTTGGTTTTCGAAACCTTCGTACTTAGTTTTATAAAATGCCGTATTCTTAATAGCATAATTTATTATACGTTTCCTTTTTTCGAAATTAAGTATCTGAATTTGACCAGATTTCAATTCGTTTTCCGCCCTTAAATGTGACCTATGAATTTTAGGCTTTAAAGTTTTTGTTTTTAAATCGAACAAAAACTTTTTCAAGTTTATTTTGTTTTTTTTCAAGCTATGGTTTTTTTGGTAACTGGTAACTGGTAACTGGTAACTGGTAACTCAAGAGGGGGAAGAGCCTTAAGGTCAGTTAAATGTATAGTATATTTCTTTTTTTTGCAATCACATCTCGACCAGATTCGTTAATTTAAGGTAAACGACATGTGCAATTAGTAACTATAGTAAATTTTTATCTAGAGACGTCATAATGGTGTTAATATCTAAATATTTTTTGGCATAATTATGAGCGTTACTTTTTATACAACATAAATTTTTGTTTTGGGTTAGGTCAATAATTCCTGCAGTAAGTGCATCTCTATTTTCTGCCTCAATCAAATAACCCATATCGTATTTGGATACAATAGAATAGAGGTCGGTTCTTTCATTTGCTGTAACTAATGCAGCACCTCCAACAGCTAAAATGGTCGTGAGTTTAGAAGGCATAACTAAATCACTTGCGTTCTTTTTTTGAATTACCAAATGAATATCTGCCATGTTTAAGAATTCATTAAAAGCTTCTTTGGGCTGTAATGGCATAAAATGAACATTTTGGAGCTGCATTTCTTGAGCCTTTTTCTTAAGAACCTCTTTATAGGGGCCTGAACCACAAATAATAAGTTTTACCTTAGGTTGCCCCAGTAGAGCTTGGGCTGCATACAATATGTTTTCTAAGCCTTGTTTTTCGCCAATTCCACCAGAATATAGAACTGTGGTATCATCTGCCTCAAAACCAAATTTCACTTTTAAGTTAGCGTTATTGGGAATCGGGTAGAAAAAATCGGTATCTGCCCAATTCGGTAAAAATGCAACTTCTCGTTTTGTTTTTTTACTGATTCGTTTTATCATAGCATCTGAGATACTACTAATATTCTGGGAGTTTTTAAATACAAAATTTTCAACCCTAAATAAAAGCTTAACTAAAGTTGCAGATTTGATCATACCCAATTCTGCAGCGGCTTCAATTTGTAAATCTTGTATGTGATGCAGATGTTTCGCTTTTTTAATTTTTTTGTAAAATGCACCTAAAACACCTGCTAAAAATGTTGGTGCAACGCTAATTACGTACGTATATTTCTTCTTGCAACAGAATGTCATAATTTGTAGTAGGGCGGAAGCGAAGAACGAAAAATCTGAAAGGATACGCGTGAGCCCACTAGGTTTTTTAGGCACATACATAGGGCACCGATATACGGTAAGCCGGCCGCCGCTGGGGTAATTGGTGGTCTCTTTTAGGAACCAGTATTTATGTTTTACATAAGGTTCTTGAACCTCCCACTGCGGATAATAGGGGTAACTTGTTATGACGGAGCAATCGTGGCCAGATTGCGCAAGCCATTCCATCATTTCGCCACTGTACTTACCTATACCGGTCAGTTCTGGCGAGAAGTTATATCCTATGTATAGTATTCGTTTTTTCATAGATTCTTATATGATGTATTAGAAAAAAGTCTAATAGGTCATTATTTTTTAAAATGGTTAAAATTGTAATGAACCTTAACCTATCCAATTAAATTTTACAAAAACATCGTTTAATACTCACTTTGCTTTTATTTCCACCTAACCTTAGTTTGAGTTGCTATGGGTTTAGTAATTACGTTGTTTCCTTCTTGATTTGAAACGATAACCGAACCCACAGTAATTACAGTATCCGTACCTATGGTAACATTAGGACCTATAAAACAACATGCTCCTACCCATGCCCCATCTTTTAATGTTATAGGTCCATTACGGTAAGGCATAGCAGGGTTTCTATAATCATGATTTCCACCACATAAAAAACTACGTTGGGAGATACACACATTATTTCCAATGGTAAATTTTTCAAAATTCAATAAAAAAGCTTCTTCACCAATCCATACATGATTACCGATTTCAAGTTTCCAAGGAAAATGAATATTTACCCTTGGCTTTATGACTAAACCTTGCCCAATTTTAGCGCCAAATAATCTTAGTAGCGTTGTTTTTAGACTGCTTGGATAGGGTAGAGCACTAAGGAAGAAAATCACCTTAATTAAATACCAACATAGTTCTTTAAGCCTGCTAGCACCGCGATCTAACCCAACCGAAGCGTCAAAATCTTTTAAGGATACTTTGGAAGTTGCTTCTATCATATGACCTGTGCTTTAAGGTTGTTGGTCAAACTTCTGGCCGCTTGTGCCACCGTGAAATGTTTTTGGTAAACTGCGTAGGCATTTTTACGCATTTGGGTAAACTCATCGTTCGTAAGCTTTGAAGCCTGTTCAAGTAACTGGCATGTACCTTCGTAGGTGTCTTCCGTTACTAGACCCCCATCACCTTCAGCAATTTCTCTCCAAATATTAACTTTGTTTGAAATAAGAACAGGGCAATTACAGGCTAATGCCTCTACAACGGCTATTCCAAAATTTTCTTGATGGCTTGGTAGTACAAATGCTTTTGCACCAGTAAAAGCCGCCCATTTTGCATTGCCGGTAACCATTCCCGCATATATGATGTTGCTCTTTAAGAAATTATTACTCTGAACAATTTGATCTAAGCTTTTTCCAAATTCTGAGTCCATTCCTGGTCCTGCGATAACCAGTTTTGGTAATTTATCTTTTGTTGTTTCAAATGTAGCGTATGCCTTTATTAGATTAAGAAGACCTTTCTTTGGGTGTATCCTACTTAGAAATAATAGATACTCTTCATTTGGTAATAGACCACATTTTTTTTTGAATGCCGTAATGTCCGTTACTTCTATTGGTGTAGGAGGTAGAATGCCGTAACCTACATTAATTTCTTTTTTTGGACGGTAGCCGGTAAAAGTTTCACGGGCCAACACCAATTCTTCTTGGCAAGTAAATAAAATACCGTCTGCCTCATTAAGAGTATTTTTTTCAACTAGATTCCAAAAAAGTTGATTTCTAAGGGCTTTTATTTTGCGGTCTGGAGCTTTTTGGAAATAGGGATCCAGCATGCCGTGAGGCATTACGAAAAACTTAGGAGTTTTCTTATTTTCTTTTCTGAGCCAATTTATAGCCTTTCTAACGGCATAGCCATAATATTGCCACAGACCATGTACAATGACCACATCGTAAGATGATAAATTTGCTTTAAGCCATGTAATTAATTTGGGGGCATAACCCCATGGTCCTTTTCCTGGACCTAGTTTAAAAATCTTAAAATCATCTTGATGCTCCCATTTCGTAGCTTCACCGTCAATAGAAACAACAGAATTATCTGTTTCTAAAGTCTGCATTTCTGGAATTGAATTACGAATACCTTGACAAGGCCCACCATAAGAAGGATCCATACTCTCTATAATTCTAAGAATTTTCATGCTGCCCATGTTTTAAATTAAATGACAAACCCGGTTTCTCTTTTAAAATACTTTGCATCCTTACTAATCTCTTTAATAGCCTTAGCTGGAACTCCTCCATATAAAGTATCTGTCACGATAAACTCTTTATTAAGTAATGATTTAGCACCTAATATTGAGCGGTCTGGTAGTTTAGCTCCACCTAATATGACAACATTGGTACTTATAAAAGTGTAATCACCTATGGAAATAGGAAGGCTATCTTGAATGTTTTTAATTACATTAATCGAATGTGTTAAGAATTGAGACTTATATCCGGCGATTGTTGAGAATTTTCCAATAGTTATTGTATTCGTACAATCTAAGTGATGATTTTTAGTGATTGCTGAAGAATGCCCTATATGCAGCTCTGGTCTTCTATCTAATTGATGGGCAAAATGCTTAGAATTAGATTCTGTGCTAAATCCGGTAATCCAATTGCTTCTGCCAATTTTAGAATGATCTGACATATTTACCATGTCTAAATTGATTATAACATTTAAATGGCCAATTTGTGAGCCAGGCCCCATAATAAGTTTCTTAGGGTAAACAAACGAGTAGCCTATCCTACATGAGGGATGTAATTCGTAACCATAAACTTTTTGGAGGATAAATCTCTTTATTTGCCATGGCAAAATACAAATCAAAGTCTTTAAAATCATAGTTGGAGGTTATCTTTGAAAAAATCTAAATATTTATCAATCATAATGGAGGAATCAAATCTTTTAATGTTTTCGAAACCTCTTTTTATTAATTGATTTTTTAATTCCGCGTCTTGTAATTTTAAAAAAGCATTTGCGAAATCTACAGCACTATTGGGATTCGCATATAAGGCTCCCTGCTCTCCAACCTCTGGCATAGGGTTCAAGTTACTTGCTATCGATGGAGACCCACAGGCTTGCGCTTCTATCAAAGGCCAACCAAAACCTTCGGAAAAAGATGGGAAGATAAATGCTGTACAATTCGAATATAATGCGACTAACACATCATGATTAGGTTTTGATATGGATATTACACGATTTTCCACACCTAAAGTTTTAGCATATTCCATTATTTCATTAGTTGCGGGCTTTCCTGCAAAGCAAATATTTCCTTTCCATTTTTCTTTTAACTCTACAATTAGATCTATTAAAAGCTTTCTATTTTTTCTTTCTAGATTAGAACCAATATGAAAAATAAACTCATTATCGGGATTTAAACTAGTAGTGGAGATTAAAGAAGCTGCCCTTTCTCGATTCATTGGTTTGAATGGAGCATTGAAGCCATTATAAATTACTTGCCAGTTTTTAAGATCAATAACTTCTTCATCACTAAGTTCAATTAATTGATTCATTGTGAAGTTTGATACAGCTGCTAAATTATTGGCATTGGATAGGTTTTTAAGTATCCATTTTTGAAGAATTTTTCCGAAAGGTGTTGCCGGACAATATGCATCAGCATATCCTAGACCACCTCTAATAGCTAGAACATCATGACAAGTAATCGAAGAGGTATTTTTAGGTAAATACGGAAGGTATATTGCATTAGAATGGTCGGTAATATGATAAACTATATTTTTGTTACTTTTTAAACGATGTATTAAAAGGTGGCATGGGAAAACGATGTATTTGTCCATATATCCAAACCATTTAGCTAACCCTTGTTTTGTAGAACTAAAAAATAAGCCAAATAGAACGGTAGGTTTCAAAACCTCAACTTCTATATCACGGTTCTGAAAGCCATTTAAAAGCATGTTTAGAAACCTGTCCATGCTTTCTTGGCCATCCAGTTTATAGTTTCCTATAAGTACAATTTTCATTATTCAAAATATTTTTATGTTAAGTATCCTTTGGAATCATTAAACATCCTTGGCTTTTAATTTTGTTCACAGATTAATGTGAGATTTGTAATTGACTAATATTGTGTATTACATGGTGCCATTTTTTATAATTCTACAGTTTCTTTAAGATAAGATGGTTTTAATTTTAAAAAACTTTTTTAAGTCTAAAATATTTTCTTTCTAAAAACTTCAATTTCCATTGTGTTGATTGCTTTTCTAAATAGTAACAGCAAACGATAAAGACAGGCAAAAACATTAATTGATAAATTAGACTAACTCCATTTTTTTGAAAATAAATTAGAAAAGGGTAGTGCAATGCATAAATGGCATAGCTACCTTCTCCTAGCTTGTAAAAAAATCCATTGATAACTTTTTGAATTTTTTGTGTGTTTAGACCATCGGTAAGAATCATGGTAAAGTAAAAAAGACCATTTAAAAGCATTCCTTTTCCGATAAGGTTGATACTATCTGATGGAATTTTTACACTTGAAATAGTTAAAATAAGGCCAACCAATAGGTTTAGAGAAAAGAATAGGTTCTTTTTCTTCAGCATGACGAAGCAGTACGAACAAATGTAACCTAAGATCCATGTAACAAAACCGACTAAAAATAGAAAATAGGGCACGAATATGACTACTTTATTTATAACAATGCCGAGTAAAACCACCATTATTAGGATAGTGTATTTTTTATATAGGTTTAGTTTTTTTAAAAACTTTTTATTGATAAAGTATACTAATGGAAATATAAGATAGAAAAACATTTCGTAAGACAAGGACCATAGAGGTCCATTCAGTCCGTATGGTACCACCCAAGATTGAGGTATTGCATTGGTTGTTTGCAGAAATAATAGATTACCGAATAAGTTCCGAAGACTAAAGTCACTCATGTATAGAATGTTTAGACTAATACCTATAATCAAAGATAGAAGTATTGCAATCCAATAGATGGGTAAAATGCGTTTAAATCTTCTGTATAAATAGCCATTTACACTACTCTTGTCATTAAGTGGGCGTTTTAGTGTGCTTAGGCCTATTGAAAACCCGGAGATGATAAAAAACAGTAATACCGCTTCATCATTAAGTTCAGATATAAAATCAAAAATCGCAAAAGAGATATCACTGAAATAACTTTTAAAAACTGCTTTGTTTAACTTGAATATATGGTGGTACAGAACAATTAAAGCAGCTATTCCTCTAATGCTATCTAAAATCTTTAGCCGCCCGAATTCTCTTCTTTTTATTTCTCCCATTACTGTATGTATTTTGTGCTTTTCTGACCGTTTAATATCTTCAGAAAATTCATTTTATGAACTAATATTATTATGGCAATCGCTAAGCAATAGGCTACAGTATCTGCTAAAATAGCGTCTAATCTTTTTTCTGTGCCAAATGCTAGATTAAATAGAAAATAGACCACATAGAGCGATACCATCGTTTTGCCGAAAAAAAACTCTGAACTTTTGGATATAAAAAGCCACAGTTTATAAATTAAAAAGTAAATAAGAACTGCTATTACAGAACCAAGCATAGAAAAATCAGCTAATGCTATTAGTAAAATGGAATCGGCAGAATCTTTATTTGTATGCTGTCTTTTTTCTAAGACTTTTTCTGAACCCAAACCTTTGTTAGGATTTATTGCTTTAGGTATGGCATGATCGACAGCTAGTAATGTAATTCCGCCCCATGTAATATCTCGCTCACTATCATTTATGGCGAGCCAGTATATGGCTCTATACAGATAGATTGCTCTGCTATCAGTTAATTCTGAAGCGCTATCACTGGACTTGCCAAAATTATCTATTCCATAATCGTATATCTTTTGAATCGAGACTATAGGTTGTTGAATCTTAAACTCAACAGGGGTTTGGCGAATTATATTATAAAAAGGAAAGTATACGAAGTATAAAAATGCGCCAAGTACTATGGCATATGATATAAGCTTTTTATTGATTAATGCTCTGTTGAAACTATATATAATTATTCCCACGAATAATAGTGTTTCTAGTAGTTCCCGGCGAGACAGCATAAGAAAATTAATTAGAAACAATATCATTGATGATATGGTCAACAAATCATATTTTTTTTCGTCAATATTTTGAACAAAAAGCACGGTTGATATCACCAAACCAAGCCTGAATATCGTGCCAAAAAACTGAATCATAGAAGATTGTTCGTAGCTTATATTCCTATTCGCTTCTTGAATTCCTTCAAAGGCTGCAATAAGGGACATGTGAGGTATGTAATACGTTATAGAAAATATTGGAAGTATCACCAGTATAACCTTTAAGGTTAAACTAGCTTTAAGCTTGGGGAATTTTTTTAGATAAAATGTTATGTTAATTGGTGAATTTTCATTCTTGTCAATTAAATTACTAGCAATGAGACAACCAATAAAAAAGAATAGAATATAGAAAAATACAAAAATGGTAGTATGCGTTGTTATTTTCCCAAGAGCTTTAAATACAGCTTCACTAGATTTAAGAGGAATGACAGCAAAATATAGTGTATTAAAAATTATGATCAAATCAAAAAAGTTAAGATCTTCTTTCCTAATCAATTTGCGACCAACAAAAAATGCTGGTACAAGTAAAATAAGTGATAGATATTTAATTAATAACATACTAGGATATTGCTAATTTATTGTGATGGTTAATATTTACCAGTCATCATTTCTGCTCGTTGTTTTTACTCATTTTTATAAAATATTTTACCCTTCTTTTTTTATTCCTCGGCGCTTGTCTTGCCAATTGGTGATAAACACCTTTAGGTCGGTAAATCCATCTATAATTAATTCCTTAAAAGACATACGCATAATCTTACAGCCTTCTGGCATTACTAGAAAAACCAATATTAAATCAAGAGAAACAGCTCCCAATGCAGCGCCAATAAGTCCAATTTGTTTTGATAGTAAATAGGTCAGAAAAACCGAAATAACAGCTGCTATTACTCCGTAAAAACCCATTTTTTTAGGCTCATTTACGGCTCGAAATACCATTTCTGTTGTGTACCATAAGGCGTTAAGTAACATGCCGGATATGAAGAGGTACCACATGGCCTCAGGTACTTCCAGTTCATTGTTCGTCCAAATACGATAAAACCATAAGCCAAATAAAGCCAAGAAAACAAAACCTACGACAGATAGTGCAAACACACCAAGTATAGATAGCCTGAAAATCTTTTTAGCGGTCTTCCAGTCTCCTTTTCCAATTTGATTGATAAGTTCAGGGAAAACAGTGGGTTCAACCATATATAGTAATTGGTTAAAGGAACGACTTAAAGTTCTAACAGTATTGAAAATAGCTACGGCTTCAGGTCCTAAAACAATCCGCACAACGAACGTAGTACCTTGAAAATAGATGATTTGCCAAAGTGGTAACATCAAATAGCTCAATCCTTTTGTAGTAATACCTTTTAAGATAGTATTATCCTTTTTACCGCTGTGTATTTTAAATAATCCAATAACCTGGCGACCTTTAAACCAGTAAATAATCATAAAAACCAACATGACCAGAAGTTGGGAAATGGCGAATTCTACAATGCCATAACCTAGTAGTAAAACCAATAAGCCTGCAAGTAAGTTCCCAGCAGCTTTAGATGTAATCAGGTTGATGCTCAGAGCAGCTTTTTCAGCTGCACGGTAATACGCTTCAATCAGTTGAAGATAAAATGTCAATAATTGAGAAAAAATAAGAATGGAAACAGCTAAGATTGCTTCTTGGCTATCTATTAATGATTTATCGAAAACATGAAAGTAATCTAAGGTCAAAACAGCAATGATACTAATCAGCATGGCAACTAGAACCATAACAGAGATGATGTAAACACCTGTTTTACTAATATTAGCAGCCTCTTGTCTACGGCCAGCAGCATAACTTAAAACAAAACTATTGGCGGCAGCTGAGCCAAAACCCAAGTTAGAAAATGCTATTACGCTAGGTATAATAGTAAGAGTCAGCCATTCTCCATAATAGGCCGCACCCCAGGCCGATATAAAAAACGGTACCAAAAATAATTGTTCAAGTACCCGAATCCCTTTTTGGAAAACAGAAGCCAGTCCATTGCTTAATACCCTTTTTTTTAGAGACATGTATTAGAAATTATCAATCATTGATTTTAGGTCCGTAACCATAGGCTTGTGCAGCTTCCGTATCGTTTAATAAAACCATTGTGTTTCTTAGTTTTCCATTTTTGTGAATGGATTCAATAGTTTTAGCATATTCACTTTTTGTTACATTTTTTCGTACAACGTATATGGTGCCATCTATATATGCGTTTAATGCAAAAGCATCAGATATGACTCCAATAGGAGGCGTATCAATAATTATGCGGTCATAATCTTTTTTTAGTTGGTCGACAAGTAGTTCTATTCTTTCATTTAACATTAAGCGACCTACTTGATTGACCTCTGTTCCAGCACCTATAAGTGAAAGGTTGTCTATGGAAGGGTGTTTTTGAATGATGTCCGATATCACTAAATTTTTCTGAACTATAAAATCCGTGAGCCCAGGCGTGTCCGGTAAATCAAAAGTTTTCATTAGTTGTGGCATTCTTAAATCGAAGGACAAAACTATAACGCGCTCCCCATTAGAGGCTAATGTAATAGCAAGATTGGAGGCAATAAAGGTTTTTCCTTCTCCTTGAACTGTAGATGTAACTAATAAGGTCTGATTCTTGTTGTTTTTTTTAAGATACTCTAAATTAAAGCAGAGTAAACGAAACAATTCTGCCGATGGCGTTCTACTGTACCCCTTTGTGGTTATCAAATCTCCATCTTTACTTTTAGCTATTTCTCCTAAAATAGGTGCAGAAGTCAAATTGGACAAATCCTCTATTGAAGAAATCTTATTATTAAGTAACTCTTTAGTATAGATGAAAGAAAATGGTAAGAAAAACCCCAAAATTATTCCGCCTAAATACATTGCTGTTTTATTAGGGCTTACAGGAAAAGTTCCCGCTTTGGGCAGACTTACTATTCTCGTGGAGGAGACAGGTGCCGCCAATGATAGTACTTCTTCTTCACGTTTTTGAAGCAGGTACAAATATAGCCCCTCTTTGGTGCTTTTATCACGACTAATATCTACCAATTGCCTTTCCATTGAAGGTACTTTAGCAATCTGCGCTTGATATTTATTCGCATTAGACTGTTGATTGCGTTGGGCGATCAGTAATCTGTTTTTAGCGCTCCGGACATTTTCAACAATAGCCTTGCTAAGATCATTTAATGTTCGATCTAAATTGACGATAATAGGGTTGGCACTAGAAGCTGATTGGGACATTTGCCCTTTTTGCAGTAAAGTTTCATTATACTGTTCAATTATACCTATTAAAGAAGGGTCGTTAGCACCTAGGGAAGGTGGTATAGGAGTATCGGGGTTTCCTTGCTGTAGGTACATTTCAATAGAATTAATTACATTAATTTCAGTCTGGTAATCCGAAATTAACTTTTTGTAATCATTAGCCTGAGCGATATAAAGACCTGCATTGTCGGTAACATTTGTAGGGTCATTTCTTGTCTTAAAATTTTCAACTGTTTTTTCTACTCCTTCAATCTCCCCAGATAGTAATTTCAAACGATTATCAATCATTTTGATCGTATTCTCGGCGAGTTCATTTTCATATTTAATCATCTCCTCTACGTAAGATTCGATAAGACCAGCAACTACATCTTCGCCTTTTTTCTTATTGATACTTAAGAAGCGGATGCCTAATAAATTTCCATCAAGATTTATAAGGTCTATACTTAGTTTCTCTAAGAAGTCACTTATTACTCGATCAGTATCAAGAATGGTAAAGTAAAATGGTTTTCCATTGTCTTCATATTCAGATGCTTCTTTTGCGTTAATGGTAAATGTTCCAAACGGTGCGGTTACAAGGTCGCCATAGGTATGTTGCGTTTTGTAGCTCTCGTTCTTTACAGTAGTTTCCAATTCATACTCGGTGTCGTTTATGAAAGTTATGTAGATAGGGAGATCATAAATTAAATTCGTAGCTGTTTCATCTACCAAAATCTCTATAGGTACGTCTTTTCCATAAATCTCAACATCGCGAACTTTACCTTCAATGTAATAGTTGATATTTAGAGAGCGATCAGTAATCACCTTTTCCATTAAACCAGTAGATCTTAAAATACCTATTTCATCTTCAACATTAGTGTTACTCTTAATAAGACCTAAATCTTTTATGTTTTGTGATTTCACTGAGCCTTGCCCAGCATCTTGGTTTTTTACAAGAAGGGTACTGGTTATTTCATATTGAGTCTCGGCCTTATATCTCAGATAAAGAAAAACTGCAGCCAAGCAGGTGATTAAACCTATGGCAAAAAGAGGCCATTTTTTTAAATATTTTGAGATTAGTTTGGTAATATTCGTCTGTTCCATAAAATGAAATCCGTTTAGTGTAAAACTTTTAAGTTGTTTGAATATGAAGGGCCATATTTGATGATTTTGCCCTCTATACCTATTTTATTATAACTACTAAATATTATTAATTTTGGCAGCCTATATCAAAGTAATATAACTTCAATCGGTCAAAGAAAAGGGATTTTTTATACACCCAAAACTTTTACAAGCCTTTTAAAATTAACGGTTGCGCAATCAATTCCTAATCTGCTCATTTCTTGCGTAACCTATTGAATTAATGTAAATTGTACCATATTTAAAATTCTGAAAATATATTTTAAACCACTTATTTTAAGAATATGTAATTTAACATTTGTGATGATTAAATACATATTCTTTGTTTAATCAATAAGCGTTTTCTTCACCGCGCACTGCATTAATAACCGTTTGTACTATAATCTTTATATCTAATTTTAACGTCCATTTCTCCACATAAAAAATATCTAGCTTGGTACGGTTTAAAATATCTTTCTTCTCAGTAATTTCACCGCGATACCCTCTAATTTGAGCAAGACCTGTTATGCCGGGTTTCACAAAATGGCGTACTAAATATTTATCTACGGATACTTCATAATCATGGGTGTGAGATTCCATATGTGGTCTGGGACCTACCACACTCATTTCGCCTAAAAACACATTTATAAACTGAGGCAGTTCATCTATACTGGTTTTGCGAATAATCCTGCCTACTCGCGTTACACGCATATCTCCCTTAGTTGCCATTTTGGAATCAGCATCGTCAGAAGGGGCCATAGATCGGAATTTATAACACCAAAAAGTTTTACGTTTTAAACCGTGTCTTTTCTGCTTAAAATAGAGGTTACCGGGAGATTCCGATTTAATGAGAATATACATTAAAGGCGTTAGCCAAGAGAGAATTGTGATTATAACCAAAGACGAGAAGAAAATGTCAAAAGTACGTTTAACAACACGTGCAAATAACGTGTCCAACGGCACTCTTCTAAGGTTAAGAACAGGAACGGTTTCATAGAGTTCTATGAACATGCCCCTGGAATAGATTTCTTTGTTATCCGGTATGATTTTTACACGAATAAGGTTGTTGTCAGCAAAATCTATAAGGTTACGTAGTTCCTTGCTATTGAATTTAGAGGCTACACAGTAAATCTCATCTATATCATTTTCTAATATATAGAGAAAGCAGTCCATAACTGGCCCAAGAAAGGTAGGACTTTTAGATTTTTTATCGTCAAAGTAACCCATGTATCGGTAACCCAGTTCAGAATCATCAAATACCTTTCTAATTTTCTTTAAATTTTTGTCACGGCCCAGGACCACTACCTTTACCGAGTTACCACCCCATAAACGGTATTTTTTACGCAGCCAAAAGAAAAATACGCGGTACGCGGTAAGTGCTGTACAGATTAAGAAGTAAACGAATAACTGGTGCTCCAGAGATTTGTAGATTCTTCCTGTTATTCCGAACAGGGCAAAATAAGCCAAGCCATAAATCAAGTACAGCTGAACGACCTTTTGAATGTTGGTAAAAAAGCGCTCTTTACGTTTTCGGGTATAATAACTTAGGCCGTACGTTATAAGAAGCCAAGAGATATTGTAATGTAGAATGTAGTAACCGTTAGTATAGGTTTGCGGAGTAAGAAAATAGAGAAAACCGTTAATGATACTTAAGTGTACCGCTATCGATATTGGAATGACCCAGTCAGAATTTTTAAAACTTTTCATTTCCCTATTTCTAATATCACATTTAAATTAAATACAAGAAAAAATTCACAGCTGAAATTTGCGGTTTAAACCTTGTATTTGTGAAATATAGCTCATGTAAGAATTTACTTAGTGTTAACATATGGGTAACAATAATTTTATACAAGTTTATTAATTCTTTATATCTAATTATATTAAGATATAATTGAGCTTTAGGGGGAGTTTTTTAATTTCGCTCGCAAATATATGACTTCGAGTAGTACAGCCAAATAAAATGCAGTTATTTAACCATAACAAAATATACCTTACATATGTTTTTACTTTGGTAATCTTTGGTGAAGTCCGTGTAGGTGGTACTTACAAGAAAAGTAGGTTCTGTGTGTTACGCTGAAAATAAAATTACATCTATCTGCCTGATTATACGGAGAATAAATTTTGGGTTTAAGACCCTAAAACAGTAAGTACGCAATTCTGAGAAACATTATTGCAAATATTTGGGTTTAGCGAACAAAAATTTGATAAAACAATTGTAAAAAGGAAGGTAAAATAAACTTATGACAATGAGTAGCATAGATGAACTTAAATTGTTTTTTTTGGAAAAAAGCGCTCAAAAATGAAAGGGAGCGTTCCCCAACGCTCCCTTTCCGAGTTATATAATACCTACTTCTAATTTTGAAGTAGTTATTCAACCTACTTATGAGTTACAAATATCCAAAATTCTTACAATTCATTTTGATTCTAAAGGAATCAAAATTGACTCAATTAGAATCTTTAGTTAATGACATAACCCAATAACCAATATAGGATAATGAATACAAAGATTCCGCCGATGCAACCGCATTTTCCGCCTCCTATTTTCTTGGCGCCCCAACCGGCCAAAATTGCTTTAAGGATATTTTTCATAGTGTAGTTTTTAGATTTCTAATTCAGTTTTGGTTTTCATGAAATCACCCGAAAGCAGATTCAACTGCTCCGCCATCAATACGAACATTGGTTCCGTTAATATAACTGGCGTGTTCCGAGCATAAAAAGGCAACCACGGCTGCAACTTCTTCCGGTTTTCCTCTGCGCTCCATTGCAATGTGTGGCCTTTTGTTTTTTACGAACCATTCTACCGCTTCTTTTACCGAGATATCTTTTTCTTTTGCCAAATCTTCCATCATGGCATCTGTCATTGGCGTTTCAATATACGCGGGCGAAACACAATTGAATAATATTTCTTCTTTAGAATACGCGCGCGACAGGCATTTGGATAAATTGATAATAGCGGCCTTACAGGCATTATACGGACTTTCATCTACATAAGGCTGAAAAGCATTTTCACTGGCAACCATAACCATACGGCCCCATTTTAGTTTTTGCATTTGCGGTACAAATGCACGCGCAACACGAACCGCACCCATTAAATCTACCTGAATGGTGTTCATCCAGTCTTCATCGGTAAGGGAGAGGAAATCTCCGGCAGCACCTCTGGCTCCCGCCGAATGAAAAACAATATGAGCGCCACCAAATTCGGTTTCAACTTTTTCGGCCAAGTCCAACACTTCTTGGTTTTTAGAAATGTCGGCAGCAATACCCATAACTTTTGCACCATCTCTAGCATCTTTCTCCACTTGTTTTACGGCATCTTTTAGGTCTTTGCCATTTTCTCTGTCGGACAAGATGATATTTACACCTTCCCTAGCAAGAAATTTAGCGGTTTCTATTCCTAATCCTGAATCCCCTCCTGTAATTAGGGCTGTTTTTCCTTTTATATTTAAATCCATTGTAATTGGTTTTTAATTGTACTTATTTAATTCTTTTTATATTATCCATTCGCGGTAAAACCGGGATAGCAGGTCATGCCACCATCTACAAAAATGGTCGTCCCGTTTATATATTCAGATTCATCCGATGCTAACCAGCTGGCTACGCTGCCTATATCCTCCGGCACACCAATGCGTTTATAGGGAATGAGTTTCAGCATGTTTTTCTTTCCTTCTTCGGTACTCCAAACATCCTCGTTAATATCTGTTTTGATAGCCCCGGGAGCAATACTGTTGCATCGTATTTTCTCATGTGCATAAGCTTGGCAAATACTTTCCATTAGCATAAGTAACCCACCTTTTGAAGCTGCGTAATTGGCGTGCCCGGCCCAAGGTATGGCTTCATGAACAGAGCTCATGTGAATAATCTTTCCCAGAGAACGGGAAACATCTTTGCGCATACCACGACGTAAAAATTCATTAATGGCCTCTTTGGCACATAAGAATTGTCCGGTGAGGTTTACGTCTATCACTTTTTTCCAATCCTTTAAGGGCATTTCATGTAAAGGATGGTCTATTTGTAAGCCGGCATTGGCTACGCATACATCTACTGTTCCAAAATGATCTATGGTTTTTTTGAATAAAGCTTTAACGTCTTCTTCTTTGCTCACATCGCATTGAATAACAATGGCATCTCCACAAAGTGCGTTCTTATTTATTTCATTCGCCACTTCTTCGGCTTCTTCTTTTGAGCTTCTATAGTTCACTACAATATTGGCGCCTTCTGTTCCCAAAGCCTTCGCAACGGCAGCACCTATGCCATTACTGGAACCTGTAACGATACAAGTTTGGTTTTCGAGTCTTTTATTAGGTTTTTGCATATCTGGTGTAATTAGATGGTAAAATTACAGGGGACCGTTGCAACGGGATAGTCCAATACATAAAATTGATAGCTCAATGCATTTTGAGTTTAAAGTGATTAGAACCAAGAACTTCAGTTTTATTTTTTAAGGCATAAATTTTTTTTATTCCGTCTGTCGGGTGTGGCTAACAGCCGTTTATTTGTGCAACAAGCATTAGGAAAAGCCTTTGCTTTTATTGAAGTAAGAAATTAAATTGAACATGATGATAAAACCTAAAACAGAAGTACCCGAAATAGAGTTGCCGTTAATTAACGATACAAGGTGGAGTCTGTCTGCCCAGAAAAGCAAATCCTTTACGGTTCTTGTTTTTTATAGAGGATTACATTGTCCGGTATGCAAGAATTACTTGGAAGAACTGGCCAAAAAATTAACTGATTTTTCAGATAGGGGAGCCCATGTAGTGGCCATTAGTAGTGATAGTGAGGAACGTGCTAAAAAGGCGGGTAAAGAATGGGACGTTCCCGAGTTGCCAATTGCTTATGGATTGTCTATTGAAGAAGCTAGGAATTGGGGTCTTTTTGTCTCTAAAGGAATCAAAGATTCGGAGCCGGATATGTTTTCGGAACCGGGGGTTTTTCTGGTAAGACCGGATAACACGTTATATGCGAGTGCAGTGCAGACCATGCCGTTTGCAAGACCTAATTGGAAAGATATTTTGAATGCCATAGATTATATAGAAAAGAACGATTATCCGGCCAGAGGCGGTGAATAGGTTTTTAAAAAGGTGACAAGTGTCAGGTTTTGTGGAGTAAACTACACCAAAGTATAGTAGGTGAGTCTATTTGTGCAGTGTATGTCAATACTTTAAAAGTATTTTGTAACTTTAAGTGAGAGATACACTACGCTTGCCATTTTCAAGAAAACATGCACTAAAATAACGAGCCTATGGAACTGAATTACAAAATTTATCGGAAAGTAAAAATCTATTTCAACAAGGTTGGTGGTGCATTGCCAAATTTGGAGCGGTTAAAGGAAAGGTCCTCATTGGATTTTGGAGCTTCATTAGTAAACGCAAGGCTACAGGAAATGCGTTTGGTCCAAGCGGAGCTGGTAAACTTTTTTATACATCCAAATATGAAGTTACCGTATGTTCCTGCTTCTAGATGTATGGCGTTGACCACCTGGTATGGAAAAGATGAGCTATTTTCTTGTAGAAATCTGAGTTCTTTTAATGAACTGCTAACCGTAGAGGACAATAGGGCATTACAAGAGATAAGTTATTTTATAAAAGACCCACATTTGCCCGCCACCTTAAAGGAGATTTTTGAACATCATAGGGAAAGACTTAAAAAATTGCACACCACTAAAGATGTGCTAAACGAATTATAAATGAATGAATATACAGGACTACGATACGAAAGAATTGGTAATGGAAAGAAAACGATAGTCTTTGTACATTATTTTGGCGGAGATGCTGGAAGTTGGAAATGGTTAGCCAATAGATTACGAAAAAAGTACACCTGTATCTTGTTGAACTTACCAGGTTTTGGAGGTACTAAACCGCTTGCTGAGCCTTCTATTTATGGCATGGCGCAATCCATTAATGACTGTATTGATGAGTTGAAGTTGAAAGATTTTATACTCTGTGGTCATTCTATGGGGGCAAAATTGGTCCTTTATGCCGCACAAATTAATAACGGAAACCTACCTAGTAAACTTATGCTAATCGCGCCTTCGCCGCCAACAGTAGAAAATATGCCCGACGAAGAACGAAAGCGTATGTTAAATCATCCGGATAGGAAAGAGGCAGTGAACACCGTGCAGGGAGCCGCAAAAAAGAAGATGGGTAAAAAAAGAATGCTTTACGCTGTAAATTCTCAATTGCGAATTGAAGAAACCACATGGAAATGGTGGTTGAACATTGGTATGAAAAACAATATTGCCGAACGCATTATAGGGCTGGAGATACCAACGGATGTTATCTTTTCTAACGACGACCCCGTAATTTCTACAGACGCTATTTACAATGAAGTGCTACCGCATCTTAGTAGTCCTTCTACGGTTGCTTTAAGTAGGGTAGGACATCTAATTCCCATGGAAATTTCTCGAAAATTGGCTAGAATCATCAAAAAACTTAACAAATAAAAGAGAAGCGTATAATTCCGCTCTTTTTAAAATAAGCCCATATTGTAGGGCTTAAACTGGTATATGGCGAATAGCATTCACATCAAAAGCAAATAAGTTAATATATGAATGTTAAAAGCGTAAAAATCATATGCTTATTATAGACCTTTGCCCTTTATGCAAAAGGAAAAGAAAAAAAATAGGTGGTTGCGGCGCTTAGGACGGGTGTTCTTAGCGGTCTTACTTGTATTTTTTGTTTTGGTACTTTTTATTCGGAGTCAATGGGGCCAGGATATTATAGTAAGTAAATTAACCGATTACGTTTCTCAAAAGACCAATACCAAAGTTGAGATAGAAAGCCTTTTCCTAACTTTTTCAGGAAATGTATTTTTAGAGGGTTTATATTTGGAAGATATACAAGGCGATACCTTGGTCTATTCTAAGAATTTGGAGGTCAACTTACCTTTAACACCTTTAGTTTTTAGTAATGAACTTAGTCTAAGGTCGGCCACCTGGGAAGGTCTTCGTGCACATATTAAACGAACAGAAACTTCAGAGGATTTTAATTTTACCTTTTTAGTAGATGCTTTTGTTTCTGCAGATACTACTAAGACCACTACAGGTTCGGAGCCAATGCAAATAAGTATTGGCGAACTTGATTTCAAAGATTTTAGAGTCGAATACAATGACCGGTTTCTAGGAATAGATAGTCAGATTCAATTGGGGCAATTGGAACTGGATGCAGATGAAACCGATTTGGAAAAATTAAGGTTTGAGCTAGATGAACTGATCCTCTCTAATACAAATATTAGCTATAGGCAGACCAAGCCTTTTGTTTCCACGGATACTACTATGGCTACTATGCCTTATTTTACTGTTAGTTCTTTACAGTTTCGAAATGTACAGGCAGATTATGAATCCATTCCCGATGAGATTAGTGCCAATTTAGACCTGAAAGATTTTGAGCTGCAATTACCAAAAGCGGATTTGGCAACGAGTGATATCCAAGTAGATTATTTGGCTTTAAAAGGTTCTTCTATTGCGTTGCGACTTCCAACGGTAGTTGAAACCGTAGATTCAACTGTAACGAAGGCTGCCAATCCAGCTTTTGAATGGCCCAAGTTTTTAGTTCGTGTAGATGAAATAGATTTCCAAGATAATGCTATTGCCTATGCTATGGGAACGGCCGAACCTCAAAAAGGAAAGTTCAATCCCAATGCGATAACCCTTTCAGAATTTAAATTGCAAGCAAAAGACATTGGTTATCAGCCTAAAAAGGTGCAAATGAATCTTACTGCTTTTTCATTTTTGGAACAAAGTGGTCTGGTACTGCGGGATTTGACATTCAACACGAAGCTTAGTGATAATTCCGCTTCATTAAACGACTTAAGCATAGGTGTGAATGAGAGTTCATTGGCCGGTAAAATGACATTAAAGTATCCATCTGTTGAAAAATTGATGGATGCTCCGGAGCAGACTAAAATAGAGATGGTATTACAAGAGGTATACTTTGATCTAAAAGATGCTTTTACCCTTCAACCAGAACTTGTGGCGAATACCTATTTTAAATCCGCAGCGCAGCACCCGGTGCAGGGTAGCATTAACGCAAGTGGTACTTTACAGAAAATAAACATGAACCGGCTACAGTTAAATTGGGGTGAAACCACCCAATTGGTTGCTCAAGGAGATTTGGAGAACATAACAGAACCGGATTCACTTTATTTCAACTTCAAAACAATAGATTTTAATACGATTAAAGAAGATGTTGCACAATTTGTTTCCGAGGAAGAATTGGGTATTTCTCTTCCTGAAACCATTGCTTTGAATGCCGTGGCAAGTGGCAAAACAAACGATGTCATCGCAAAAGCAACATTGAGAATACCCGAAGGCACCATTGCCGCAGACGGAAGATATCAAGATGGTGTAGATATGCGGTATAACGGAAACATAAAAGTAGATAGTCTTGAATTAAATAAGCTGTTGAATAATCGAGCATTGGGCAATGTTTCCTTTCTTATGGATGTTTCTGGAGGTGGCGATGTTAACAACTTGGATGTAAATTTAAGAACGGATTTCACACAATTAGTATTAAGTGATTATAATTTTTCGGCATTACAGTTAGAAGGAGATATCAAGAATGGAGCAGGAGTAATTGATATTTCGTTTAAGGATGATAATCTCAACTTTCTGGCGAAGACCAATGTTGCATTAGACTCACTGAATTCAAAAATAGATTTGGATTTGAATGTAATAGGTGCCGATCTATTTGCCCTAGGGCTAACCCAAGAGAAAATTAAAGCGGGGCTTCAGCTTCATGCAAATTTCAAGGGTAATGCCAACGCTTATTATGTAGACGCCCAGATCGAAAACGGGATAGCGGTCTATGAAAATGAACAATACCAGATGGGACCTGTAAATTTTAAGTCCAATATTACAGATACAAATACGGAGGTTACTGTGAACAGTGATTTTTTAATGGGAAGTTTAAAATCCAATGCCTCGCCAAAAGGGCTAAATGATGCGTTGACCCATCAATATGAAAATTACTTTAAAGATAGTATTTTGGAAGCGGCCACAGATTCCGTTCAATTAAAAATGAATCTGAAACTTTCGCCAACCCCGTTTCTCACCAAGGTGTTTTTGAGGGATGTAGAACGGTTGGATTCGGTTGTCATAGATGCAGATTTTGATGCACGTACCAAAAAGCTGAATGCCAATATGCACGTGCCGGCCATTTCATACCAAGGGAGTTCCATAGATAGTTTGAACGCGAAGGTTACCGGAAATGCTACCAGTCTAAATTTCAATGCAGGTTTCGAAGGGCTAGTCGCGAACCCTATTGATATTAAACAAACATATATAAAAGGTGACTTAAAAAATAAGAAATTGTTTCTGGATTTTATAGCTAAGGATGATAGTGTGGCCATTGCTAAAATATCCTCACAACTTACACTTTCAAAAGATACCACCCTCATTCATATTGATTCTGAAAATTTGATTTTAAATAGAAAGGAGTGGTCCGTTCCCAATGATAATCAAATAGCTCTTGCAGATAAATCATTACAACTAAAAAACATGACTTTCACCAGAAATGAACAGTCTTTGACAATCAGTGATCAGTTGCCAAATCAGGAGAGGGAACACCTAGGCGTTGTATTCGATAATTTTGAGTTACAAACGTTTTTGAGCTTTTTGAATCCCGATGAAACCTTGGCTTCTGGTCTGGTAAAAGGAAATTTAATAATAGAAAATCCCTTTGGGGCAACCGGTTTGGTAGCTGATTTTAAGATCAGTTCGTTGGAAGCTTTACAAAATCCTCTGGGGAATTTGTCGCTTAAAGCAAATTCTGCGGGTAATGCGTCATATGATTTTAATCTAGCTCTTAAAGATGGTGGCGCAGACCTTGATTTAAAAGGCGATTATGCAGCTGCTGAAACCGGGGCCAAACTTAACTTTGATCTAGATTTGAACCGTATAGAGCTCAAAATGCTTGAAAATTTCGCGGAAGGGAGCATCAAGAATTCCCACGGTGCGTTATCCGGGAAAATAAATGTATCCGGAACTACCGCTGCGCCCGTGTATGATGGTATTATTAATTTTAAAGATATAGACTTTAATGTTGCTGCGGTAAATACGGTATTTAAGATAAAGGATGAACAATTGAGACTGAACACCAAAGGCGTATATTTTGATAGTTTTAAAATTGCAGACGCGGACGGTAGCGAGTTTGCGGTACAAGGAGCGGTGCTTACGGAAAATCTTCTTAACCCTTTTTTTGACTTGAAGTTGAACGCAGAGAATTTTAGGGTGTTGAACTCCACTAAAGAGAACAATGAGCTGTATTATGGCGTAGCCAGTTTAGATGCAGACCTAAAGGTTGCGGGTGATGTGCAATTGCCACAAATAAGTGGTAAACTAAGAGTACGTAAGATTACAGATGTTACGTATGTAGTTCCGGAATCACAATTAGATGTTGAGGAACGCGACGGTGTTGTGCTTTTTGTAAATCGTGACAATCCTAACGCAATTTTAACAAGAAACGACCAAGAAGAAACACCATCTATTTTTAAGGGGATGGACGTTAGTGCGGTTTTGGAAATTGCAGAAGATGCAGATTTTCATGTTATTATTGATGAGCGTACGGGAGATAACCTTGAGATTTCCGGTGATGCAGCACTCAATCTGAATATAGAACCTAGTGGAAGAATAAGCCTGTCTGGAAGGTATGAACTTAAATCGGGTCATTATGAAACCAACCTTTATAATTTGGTGAATCGTAGGTTTGAGATTAATCCGGGGAGTACCATTACTTGGCAAGGAGATCCAACGGATGCCAAGTTAGATGTAACGGCCGTCTATAACATAGAAACATCGGCAGAACCTTTAATGTCTTCCGTAATTTCTAGTGAGGACGTTAGTGTTAGTTCCAAATATAGCGAGGTGTTGCCTTTTATGGTCTACCTAAATGTAGATGGTGAGCTTATGGAGCCGGAGCTGTCCTTTGGGCTGGATATGCCAGAAGATGAACAGGGGGCTTTAAGCGGAGCCGTTTACGGTCGCGTACAGCAATTGAACGGTCAGGAAGCGGAATTGAATAAACAAGTATTCTCATTATTGGCCTTAAACCGGTTTTACCCGGATTCAGGAAGTGATGGTAGCTCTGGAGGTACGGCGGCAATCGCCAGGGATAACGTTAATAAAGTACTATCCGGAGAACTTAATACCTTCTCTGATAAGGTTTTTGGTAATACGGGGGTAGAGGTAGATTTTGATTTGGATAGCTTTACGGATTATCAGGGCGATACTCCACAAGACCGTACACAGCTAAATATAAATGCCAAGAAAAAGTTGTTTGACGACCGTTTGGTAGTAACTGCCGGAAGTGCTGTAGACGTAGAGGGCAGTGCGCAATCTAGTGAAACGGAAACTCCTATAATAGGCAACGTAAGTTTAGAGTACCTGCTTACCAAAGACGGTAGGTATCGCTTGCGCGGATTTCGTAAAAGTGAATATGAAAATATTATTGATGGCCAGTTGATCGTGACAGGAATGGCTGTGATCTTTAATAGGGAATTCAATAAATTTAGCCAGTTGTTCAATCCTATAAAAAAGAATGTGGATAGGGAGGCTAAAAAATCAAAGGATAATAAAGAGGAAGAAAAATCGAATCAGAAGCAGTAATATGAAGTTGAGAGCAACCCCTATTTTGCGTCTATTAGTACTGCTTTGTTTGGCGGTGCAGTATGCATGTAGCGTTGGTAAGTACATACCTGAGAACGAAGTTCTATTTACGGGAGCAGAGATCAAAGTAAATTCCGAGGAAGAGAAGCGGGCATTAAAACCAGTAGAGCAGGAATTGGGAACAGTATTGTCGCCCACTGCCAATTCAGATGTTTTGGGTTTACGTTTAGGACTTTACTACCACTATAAGGCGCAAAAGAAGAAACCGGGATTTCTTTATAAATGGTTAGATAAAAAGTTTGGCGAGGAACCAGTGTATTTAAGTGATGTGAATACAGAACGAATGGAGGAGTTAATGCTCAACAGACTTGATAATCGCGGGTTCTTTTACAGTAAGGTTTCCACGGAAATAGATAGTGCAAAAAAATATGCAGCCGTAAAGTATACGGCCAATCTGCCAAGACCCTATACGTTACAGGAATGGCAGATAGATAAGGACAGTTTGCCCATTTATAATGAAATTGAAATAGCAATGACAGATACCAAATTAAAAGCCGGTGAGCGTTTTGATTTGGAATTGTTAAAGTATGAAAGAGAGCGCATAGATTCTCACCTTAAAAAGCGTGGGTACTATAATTTTAATTCGGACTTTCTCATTTTTGAAGCGGATACGAACCGCTATGACAACAGAAAATTTGACTTGTTTTTAAGGTTGAAAAAAGGAACACCAAAGAAATCCATTATACCCTATACAATTGATTCTGTGGCTGTATTTCCCAACTACTCCATAGAAAATGACAGTCTACCACAACCCTCGGCAATTAGCGAAGAAAACGGAATATACTTTATTCAAGACGAGGAATTCTTTAAACCTAAGCGTTTGGAACCCTATATTCTTTTTAAGAAAGGGGAGGTTTACAATTCTGAAACCGCACGGTTAACCAGCAACAGGTTAGGGGATTTGGGCAGTTATAAGTTCGTAAATATCCGTTTCAATGAAGCAGATACCGCTAACGTGACGAGTAAACGTTTCTTAAATGCAGATATTTTCTTGTCACCCTTAACTAAAAGGTCTATTCGTACAGAGTTACAGGCTGTAACCAAATCTAACGGTTTTGCAGGTCCGGGAATAGCGGTAACCTACAACAACCGTAATATCTTTAACGGAGGGGAAACATTCAGCCTTACAGGAGATTTTTCTTATGAAACGCAATTGTCAGGAGGTAATAATGCAGGGTTAAGCAGTATTGCAGGAGGGTTGTCAGCTAATTTGCTATTGCCTAGACTGGTTCCTTTTTCGCCTAGCAGATTTAATTATTCGGTTCCAAAGACTAAAATAAGTTTGGGAGGCGATATATTACAGAGGAGTCAGTTGTATACACTAACTTCTTTTAATGGGTCGTTTGGTTATACGTGGAATGCTAATAAATATGTCTATCATGAGCTAAACCCCATTAGTATAACTTATGTAAATCTAGCCAATACTACAGAGGAGTTTGAAGAGATTCTAGCTAATAATTCATACTTGAGCAGCAGTTTTGAACAGCAATTTATAGCAGGTCTCAATTATACTTTTACTTATAATGAATTAGTAAGCAAGGATAAGAAGACGCCTATTTATTTTTCTACCGGCTTGGATGTGGCGGGCAATACCCTTAGTCTCATAAGTGGTGGTAAAACCACGGCTTTTGGTCTTGAGTATGCACAATATGTAAAGGCGGAAATGGACTTTAGATATTATTTAAAATGGGGAAAGGAGAGTGCATTGGTTGGTAGACTTTATGCCGGTTGGGGTATTCCCTATGGCAATTCAACTACCTTGCCGTTTGTAAAACAGTTTTATTCCGGTGGTCCATACAGTGTTCGTGCATTTGAAATCAGGTCTTTGGGTCCCGGTACTTTTATAAGTGAGGAAGATAGCACCAGTTCTTTCTATGATCAATCTGGAAACTTACGATTGGAGGCAAATCTAGAATATCGTTTTCCAATTTGGTCGTACCTAAAAGGAGCATTGTTTCTTGATGCGGGAAATATATGGCTCACTAGTGAAGTGGAAATAGATGAGGATGACGATGCAGAAAGTATAGCCCTGAGTGAACAATTGATGGCCGAAGGTGAATTTACTTCTGACTGGATGAAAGAATTAGGTGTTGGCGTTGGTTTTGGGCTTCGCGTAGATATACAGAGTTTTGTTATTCGTTTTGATTTTGCTTCACCATTACAAGTGCCTTATTATGCAGAAGGAGAGCGTTTAAGAACGCCGTTTTTTGAGGGTGGGAGTGGAAACCTTGTATTTAATTTTGCTATTGGTTATCCTTTCTAAATAAGAAATACGGCCTGTAGCCTGCCTAAAATGCAGTGTTTTTTGTTATGAATTTATAAAAACTGGTAAATAAATTTTACTTTTGTTACCTTATTATAGTCTTTGTTCATGCTGGTTACCTCAGTGATATAAAATGATAAAGGCAAAATAGTTTTAATGATAGCTTCATGCTATTCTGCAAAATACGCTAACGGTAAAACTTTCTTGTAATTTTGATACACACTTTAACATACGAGTCCACTGCAATAAAAGAATTGACCAATGCAGATGTAGAAACTATCCTTGAAACGGCAAAGATTTTTAACGGTCAAAATAACATTACAGGGTGTCTTATTTTTTATAAAAGAAGATTTATTCAAATTTTAGAAGGCGATAAAGAAGAGGTTCGTACACTTTTTGAAAAAGTTAAAAAAGATAAGCGACATAAGAAAGTCTATCTTTTATCAGAAGGTCCAACAGATCAACGTAATTTTCAAAGTTGGGGCATGGTCTATTATCCTATAGATGAAAATGATCTTAATAAGAATGAATACGAGCAGTTTAAAAGAAACCTTTTGTTGCTGGCGGATTTAACGTCACATTCAAATCAGACTGCTATCCTTTTCTGGAAACGGATGAAACTGTTAATTACCGATCCACCAAATGCTTAATGGATAATTTAAAGCACAAAAAAAGGACGATGTACATCGTCCTTTTTTTATTTAATTAACTATATTTTAATCAAACTGCTTTAAAGATGCTCTCAACATCCAAGCCATTTGCTCATGAGCTTGTAGTATGCCGGTAATGAAATCTGCGGTACCCTCATCATTGTGAGCTTCTGCGTTGTCTCCTATACTTTTTCTAATGAACTTAATTACCTTGTCATGGTCTTTTAGTAAGACGGTCATGAAGCTAGCACTGTCTGTTTGGTCCGGATTGTTCTCTTCCAAATGGGATAATTCTAAAAATTCTTTTAATGTTCCCGGTGAGTAGAATCCTAACATACGGATACGTTCTGCTACTTCATCGATAAAATTCTCCAATTTTCCGTATTCTTCTTCAAAAAATACATGCTTGGTATGAAAATCAATTCCCTCTACATTCCAATGTGCGTTTCGCGTTTTGGTGTACAGTAAAAATTCATCCGCCAATAATTGACGTAACATCTTTACTACTGCTTCACGGTTCGATTTTTTAATTCCTATCTCAGCCTTCTGTGCTTCCTTTACTTCCATAATTTATATATTTTTAGGTTTTTTCTGAATTCTTATGCAAATTAAGGCTAAACAGATTCCTGGGTTGACTGGAAAAGTTTATAATTTGCTCCAAAAAAAACCGACTTGAGAACCAATCTATTTCAATGCAATTACATTATTTATTTATGCTTTTAAGTTAAAGAAATAGAGTAGTCCTTTTTATTTTTAAGGTTAAAATGAAGAGAAACCAATAAGTAAGGAAAAGAGATATGAAGACGTTGAACGACTTATTCGAGCATCAACTTAAAGATTTGTACAGTGCTGAAATTCAGTTGTTGGAGGTTCTGCCGGAAATTGTAGAAAACGCCAATAATAAAGAATTAAAGCAGGCTTTTGAAGAGCATTTAAAAGAAACTAAAGCACAGAAGGATAGAATAGAAAATGTATTAAAGGAGTTGGGTATAACACCGCGAATTGAAACTTGCCAAGCTATGCAGGGGCTTTTAAAAGAAGCTAAAAATTTTATAGAGGTGGCTGAAGATGAGGAGCTTATGGACGTAGGTCTTATTGCAGAGGTGCAGCGTGTACAGCATTATGAAATTTCAGGATATGGTACTGCGGTAAGATTTGCAAAAGAGTTGGGGTATAGACATATTGCAAAAACATTGCAAGAAACACTTAATGAGGAGTATGATGCGGATAATACGCTGGAAAAATTAGCTGAAAACAGATTAAATAAAAAAGTAATAGGAGGAAATTCCTAAGGTTTAGAATACCTATTTTAGGAAACTCCGAAGCATTTAGTAGCTCGCTACAGCGGACTATCTGCTTGGGAGTTTTTTTATGAACTGAAAAAATAGAAATTATGCTGGCATTGGTAAAACGTATCTATAATAGTATTTCATTTGTAACTGTTCTAATTGCATTGGGATATGGTATGATTGCCTTTCTTTTGGTTATTTTTCCAACAGATATATTGGATAATTTTCCCAGTGTGGCCATTACCGATATAGAAAGCATTAAATTCATTCTCTCGTTTACAATTGGCGGCATATTTACATTAACTGTCTTTAGTTATACCATGGTAATGAATGTTCTTAACCGGAGTATCAGTAATTATTCGCCTAGACTTATTCCTTTAATTCTTCATGAAAGACATCATCAAATTATTCTTGGTGCTACCAGTGGTACAATAATTTATAGTTTGATAATGGCAGTCCAGATTTCTAGTGTAAATGTGGATGAATTATCTTCTTTGGCAGCTCCTTTGGCTATTGTAATGGTAGCGATATGCGTATTTCTATTCATATACTTTATACATAGCGTATCACAAAGTATTCATGTAAATTATGTAGTACACCGTTCTTATTTAAATACAAAAAAAAGTATCCAAAATATTCTGGATATGAAGGCGGACTTATCATTCTCAAAGGAAATTGAGGGTGATTGGGAGGATACCGTTACTTTTGATTCTTGTGGATATCTTAATTATATAAGATTACAGAAATTACTTTCTATCTCAGAAAAACATAAAGTACAGTTTAAATTAGAAAAGCAAATGGGTGCTTTTGTCCTTATTGATGAGGTAGTCCTCTCCGCATCAAAACCTATGGATAAGAAATTACGGGACGAAGTAAAAAGATGTATCAGTGTAGATCGCTCAGAACCTATGAATGTTGTTGAAATTGGTTTTAAGCATTTAGTTGAAGTAGCCATTAAAGGAAGCTCGCCTGCAATAAATGACCCAGGAACTTCTTTGATTGCTGTAGATTATTTAATACAACTGTTTATTCTAAGGAGAACGATTCCTAATTTCAATAAGTATACTTCCCGAAAAGGAGGTTGTGTGTATTTTGAATTGATACCTGAACATACCCTTAAGGAATATGTATTTAAGGAAATGGAAACCTACATGAAAGACGACCCTATTTTAGCCGAGAAACTAGCTACATCAAAACGGAAACTGGCTATTCACTAATATACGATATATTAGCTGGAGCTTTATGTTCCTTCTGGTATCTGAACCTATATCATATTTAAGATATTGGTACGCACTCTTGGTTCTTATTCGCTACAAAAGGAGATTTTATCAAGTTCTGATAACAATACACAAAAAAAACCGACACTTACCGTGCCGGTTTCCATTAACAACCAAACCATTCTAACCAAAAATCTTATGCAGAAGCTGCCATCATGTTCTGCTTATCTTTATACTGCTTAGGGCTGCAGTTATATTTGTTTCTGAATATTTTTGAGAAGTAGCTACGGCTAGTAAACCCTATACTGTATACAACTTCGGAAATATTTAAATCTGTATTTTTAATAAGTTCTTCAGCTTTAAGAATACGTACCTCTCTAATGTAATCCGTTACCGTGGTACCATGCATTAATTTAAAGCCTTCTTGTAATTTACAAGGAGATAATCCGGATTTGCGACAAAGCTCTGATATAGATAATTGTCTCTCTGGATAATTGTTCACGAAATCTGAAATCTCTCTTACGGATTCCATTTCTCTTGTGTTCAAACTTCCTGTTTGATTTTCTTGGTTTTTAAGGTCATCTGTATGTTGTTGTACCTCTAGGGCCAAAATCATGTGTACCAGACCTTCAATTAATAAGCTTCTTACAATACCTTGTTGTTTAATTGCTTTAAGCTGAGATATTTGATCTGCGATTTTTAAGTTGTAAGACCCAATATAGATTGTATTTTCTGCTGGCTTTCCTTTCAACATTAACTCTTGAAGTCTAAAGTTTAAACCGTTTTTCTTAGAAGTATCACCTTGAGCAACCGTTCTAACCACAATTAATGAAGTCTTTACGCGCACTTCTTTCTGAAAGTAAAGTACATTATCCGAGTGGCTGGCATTGGTTAAGATACCAGTTTGAAAGTTTTCTAAAACATTCTTTTTTGTATCATTGCCAAAACTGTGCGCAATTCTTCCTGCAGAGCAATAAGCGAAACAAATTGGAGCATTTTCTTCAGAACCCGTTATTAATGTAAAGTCTTCCGAAAATTCCATATCAAATTCTAAATAAGAAATACCCCCTTTAAAAGAGATTCCTCTAATATGTCCTTGTCCCAAATCATTGTCCAAGGTTAAGATATGCTCTTTAGAATTTACCGTTAACGAACCACCAAAGTTTTGGTGTAGTTGTTGAAACATATTTTTTATTGCTGCAGATGATAAAGTGATTGTATTCATAGTGTGTTTTTTAAGGTTGTTAATTGTATAAGTAGTAAGTTGATTATCCTTTTATATTTTGATGATCCGAATTGGTCATTCCCATAATAAAATTCTCTGGCATTGTTATATCAGAAGAAAACTCCTGTACAGACCTTACGCGGCCCACTCTTGCCAGCTGATCTGAAATTGTATGTATTAAATTTTTCATTGTTACCAGGTTAATTGTTTGTACTGGTACAAAGATCGTGGGGTAGTCAACCTTTTCTCTTACACAATTTTCGCTTTGTGTTATAGAATTGTTGGTTTTGGCAATAAAAGGCGTTAAAAAGTACTAAAAACCAGGTGTTTTGAAGAAATGAGGAGACATCCCGCTTACCTCTATATAAGGTAGCGGAGGTAATTGTGTAATATAATTTAGAAATGAATGGTTATGCTGGTAGATAAAATATAAATGCAGATCCTTTACCTAGTTCACTGGTTGCATATATAAAACCATGGTGGTTTTCTACTATTTTTTTACAAATAGCAAGGCCTATTCCCGTACCTGAATATTCGGACTTTTGGTGCAGACGTTGGAATACTTCAAATATCTTATCGGCATGTTCGGTAGAGAAACCTATACCATTATCTATTATAGCTATTTTGTGATAGTAGTTTGCAGATTTAAAAAAGTCCTCTGGGATTTGTTTGGAATGTACTTTTTCTGCTAAAATTGAAATAGAAGGCTTTACATCCGCTACCTTATATTTAAGAGCATTGGATATCAAATTATTAAAAAGTTGTTCCAGTTGATATGATACGCCTCCTAAGGAAGGTAGGTCCTCACTCTTAATAACAGCTCCTGTATTTTCTATAGTAGAAGATAGGTCTTCCTTGACTTTCTCTAAAACTTCGTTTAAATCTATAAATTCAAAATCCTCATGTTTGGAATCTATTCTAGAGTAAGTCAATAGATTTAGAACCAATGCTTGCATGCGTGATGCTGCATTTGCAACCTTTTTAAAATATACCCGTCCTTTATCGCTTAAATTATCGGTTTCCGTACTTTCCAAACGGGAGATGAACATCTGGGTCTTTCGCAACGGTTCCTGCAAATCATGGCTGGCCACCCGGTTAAAAGATTCTAGTTCTGCGTTACTGTGCTGTAATTCTCTGTTGCTAGCGCGTAATTTTTCTTCGGCAGCGATACTTAAAGAGATATCCTGTGCCACACCGGACATGATTTGCTTGTTGTCTTTATGAATGAACTGCCCGTTTACTTTTAGGTGTTTAATTTCCCCATCTTTGGTTATGACGCGGTAGCGATGTTCCGTAACCGTAAGTTCATTTGCGGATTTTTCAATGCTATTCAGGTAGGCTTTTAAATCTTCTGGATGTACAAATTCACTAAATCGTTCAAGTGATGCCTTAAATCCTTTAGGCTCATAGCCCAGCATGCGATAAAAATTATCTGAAATCTCAATTTCTTCCGTACCCACAAACCATATAAAGCTTCCTATTTTTGCAATACGCTCTGCATCCGTAAGAATGGAATTCTGAATAGAGAGTTCTTGGTTGAGTGCTATTACGCGGTCTTGGTTTTGTTTTTCTTCCGTAACATCTACAACGACGCCCACAGATGCTTTTCTGCCGTGTCTGATAAGTGCGCGACCGTTAAGTTCTATATGCTTAGTTTCTCCTTGCTTGGTTATAATGCGGTAGGCATTTACCTTAGAGGTACCATGTTCAACAGTTTCTTCACCCAAACGGTCATAAATCTCTCTGTCATCCGGATGAACAAATTCACGATAACTATGGTAGGTAACTACAAACGAGTTAGGCTCGTAGCCTAGAATCCTATAGAAATTATCCGATATACTGGCCTCTCCGTTATCTAGGTACCAAATGTAACTTCCAATATTAGCTACATTTTCAGCATCAACAAAAATTGAATTTTGAGTTTCTAGCTGCGTGTTAAGTTGTAAAAGCTGATTGGTCTTTTCTTTTTCTTCCGTAATTTCCCTAGTGGTCAAAGTAATGCCATCACCAAGTTTTATAGCCCTTGCACTGAACCACAACATTTGGCCGTCTACTTCATAAGGCACTTCATAAGAGGTTGGTTCTCCTGTTTGGACCACATCTTTTAAATACCCAAATATCTCAGTGTCATAAATAGTCGGGAAAACTTCAGATATACATTTATTGATAATCTCTTCCGGTATATCTCCAGTAATAGGCGTGATCTTATCATTTATAAACAGGATTTTAAAATCTTTAATATTATTGTTCTCATCCCGTATACTTTCAAAATTCATGACAACGTGGGAAATACTCTTAAATATATTATTAAGAAAAGCGCGATTGTCCAATAAAGTAAGGTTTTGATTTTCCAACCTTTGGTTAAGTGACAACTGTTCTTCTTTGGCATTTTCCTCTGCGGTAGAGTTCCGGGCGGTTACCATAATACCTTCGGCCAATGGGGTAATGAGCGATTGGAACCATAAGGTTTCGCCATTTATGAGGATTTGTCTGTCTAGATTAATTTTTTCTTTATTCTGAAAACAGCTTATCAATTTTTCAAATTCACCATTTAACATTAAAAAGGGAAAAACTTCGGATATAGGTTTTCCTGTTATATACTCTGGAGCTAGTCCTAAATAGTCACGGTTACATTCATTGGCAAATACTATCTTAAAATCCTTAATGTTTTTTTGATCATCATAAATAGGTTCATAGTAGTTTACAATATTGTCCGTGGTAGCCAGCACACTTCTTAAGAAACTTTCTGAACGGCGTATCCTAACCTTGTTTCTATAAATTTTTAAAAATGCCAATACAAATACCAACAAGGAAAAGAAGGCCAGTAATAAAGACGTAAGAGGCGCTAGATATTTGTTGGAATTATACTCTTCTCTAGTTTTCTTGATAGATAAACGTTCCTCTGCCAACATCTGATTTCTGATGTTCCTTATGCGGTAGAGGGTAAAGTTAATATCGCTTTTCTTTGTTCTTTCAGACTCACTTACGCTATTAACGGGTGCATTAGGATGATCTCCTAACACTTTTAGCTCCTGATGTAAAGAATCTAGTAGCGTCCTCATGGGAGCCAAACGCGTTTGTTGAGAAGCGTTTCCCTCTGTTAACTGGTCTAAGGTTTTAAGTATGGTTTCGCCTTCTTCAACATAATCATCAAATACTGTAGAGTTTCCTTTTGAGTTTTGAAGTTGTTTTCTGAATTCTTCGGATTCCGCCTGGGTGGAATGTGCGGATAGCTCGCTAATAGCATTGTTTACTTGTAAGGTATGGGCCACCTTTTCCGCTAGATCCTGCATGCGCATAATTTGATAATACGCCATGCTGGCCGTAAAAAGGATGATTACGAAAGCAATAAAAAGTAATACGATATAGGTTTTTGAAGAAGAATATATTCGTTTAAAATCCATAAGCTCTAGATGCGGAAAAGAAAGGTGTCTTTATTAAGGTTGGAGGTGTGGTATTGCCAATTTAGCTGCAATATTTTCTCTACCGAGCTTTGCAATTTAACAAAGTTATTGGGCTTATTTAGATAAATGTTTGCTCCATTAAGGAAAGTTTCCTCTATATCTTTTTCTGAGGAGGAAGTAGAATAGATGGCAATACATAGGTCCTTTAAATCCGGGTTCTCCCGTATTTCTTTTAAACATTGCATCCCGTTTTTTATGGGCATGTTCAAATCCAGAAAAATAAGATTGGGTAAAACAATATTTGGCAAGGTTAGGTAATCCATTAATTCCTGACCGTGTTTAAAAAGGGATAGTTTGGTTCTAATACCAATTTCATCAATAGCCTCACTGAAAAGCATTCTGTCATCTTCGTCATCATCTGCAAGTACAATGTTCAACAGTTTATTATCCATAAGTACGGGTTACGTTTGTCACGTCCTAAAATACGGCTACAGATTAATATTAGTTTTAAGCGGCATATTGATGCACGTAATTAGGTGTTTTATAATCTAAAGATAAATGCAATCTTTTAGAGTTGTATAGTTTGATTGCATTTTTGGCTGCTTTTTTAGCATGAACCACACTGGTAAATGTCTGGTCAAGAAAAAATTCATCTTTTAGAATACCGTTTACCCTTTCGGCCAGGGCGTTTTCGTAGCAATGGTTTTCTTCGGTCATACTGATCTTGATTTTCTTTCTTTTTAGTATTTGGGTATAGACATTACTGCAATATTGAATACCTCTGTCCGAGTGATGAATAAGTCGGTCAATGTTCTTGGCATTGTAAATAGCCTTATTTAAAGCTCTGACACAACCTTTTAGTTCTAGGCTATCACTTAGGTCATATCCAACGATTTTACGTGAGTACATGTCCGTTATCAATGCTAGGTAACAGAATCCTTTAATGGTTCTGATATAGGTTATGTCGGAAGCCCAGACTTGATTGGGCCTATTGATTTTCAAGTCTTTTATGATATTGCCATACTTGTAAAAGCGGTGATATGAATTGGTGGTTCTAGAGGAGTATTTCTTTCTTCTAATGAGCAATCGATTTTCTCTTAGGATACGGAACATCTGGTCTCTGCCTACTTTTAAGTCGTACTTATGAAACTCATCTTTTAATGATCTCATGAGTTTCCTGGTACCTTCTCTAGGTAGTGTTCTTCTGCTTTTCCGAACAAGTTCGATTATATCCCGTTCTATCTGTTTTTTGATAACAAAACGTTTTTGGTATTTGTAATAGGCATCTCTTTTCAGATCAAAGGCATTACAGATAGTACCAATTGAATACAGCCTTTCATTACGGTTTATCGGTGCTACTTTCATCAAGGCTTTATGTTTAAGTTTTTTTTTAATTCTTCAACATCTCTATAGCCCAGGTTCTCGGCAGCTACCTCGAGATAGCTATCGGTCACCAGTTTGTCCAGGTCCTTTTTAATAAGAAGGTCCTTAAGTTGTTTCAGCTCTTTTTGAAGGGCTTTGATACGGGAAAGTTCGTCGTCTGTTTGCACGGTTACACGGGTGTTCATTAAATCTTTACGGTCATACTTCTTGATCCATACGTTTATAGTACTGGATTGTATACCGTAAGTTAATGCAATTTGTCTTTTTGAATGGTTTCCTTTGGTAAGTTCTGCCAAGACTTTGAGCTTGAAGCTCTCACTATAGCGTTTTACATATCCATCATTTTTATACATATACTTGAAGTGTTTTGTATACATATTTCAGGACGGGTCAGTTTTGGGGTTAACGGTGTAGTTAATTTTCTTTTTCATAATACGCTGAAAACTGCTGGGCGTAAGACCGGTAGTTTTTTTGAATTGCCCTGATAAATGGGCAACGCTACTGTAATTCAGTTGAAATGCAATTTCCGTAAGGGTAAGATCCGTATTGCAAATCAGCTCTTTTGCCAAGTCTACCTTACGTAAAATTATATAGTTCTCTATTGATGTATAGGTGCTCTCCGAAAAAACAGAGGATAAATGGGCATAGGAATAATGAAGCGTATCTGACAGATAACTAGATACCTTAACAGATTTTAAGTCTTTGTTCTTCAACAGTTCATCAATAGCATTTTTAATACGCTCTACTAATGTAATCTTTTGACCGTCAAGTATTTCTATACCATATCTTCTTAAAGAATTGGCAAGCGCAATTCTGTCCTCATCAGAAAGCTTTCCTTTTATGTTTACCTCTCCTAGGCTTCCTAAGGAATATGTAATGTCATAAGCATCTAAATGTTCTTTTAATAAGGTTTTACATGCCAAATCAAAATCATACTTTACGAAAAAAGTCATATAATAAAATACAGTTTTATGCGCTATTCTACGCTATACGAAAGATATGTTTTTATTTTTAAAAACTGAGGCTTTGTAACTAGTTGCGTGCTAAAACGTACAAATTTGGTCTTTTCTTCTGTTTCATAATCATTTTTTGTAGTTGAACAGAAACGGAAGTAGTGGTTGCGGGCTCTTTTTTGAAGAAATAGGATATAAGAAAACTAGATTTTACCTACATAAACAAAAAAGTGGGCGGTTCCTTAAAGAACCGCCCACTTTAGCAATTAACCAAAATAAAATTTTAATTATCGTCTACCGCATCTTCAATACCATCTTCAACATCTTCGGCGCCTTCTTCAATGGCATCTCCAGTGTCATCAATAGCATCTTCAATTTTGTCACCGACATCTTTGTTTTCTTCTCTGCAGCTTGTAAGTGTAGATAGAGATGCGGTCATAAGAAAAATAGACATTATATATAATATACGTTTCATGTGTTCTGGTTTTATAGATTATTAAATTTTATACGGTTTTCTTTCCTGTGAATAATGAAATCACGAATAGGATAAGAAAAATAAAGAATAATACTTGGGCGATACTTGCAGCTCCAGCTGCTATTCCACCAAATCCAAATATTGCGGCTATAATTGCCAATATAACAAAAGTGACTGTCCAACGTAACATAGTATGTAGTTTTTAGATTAGTAATTTTAATGTCGTTTTTATCCGACTTCTATACTACAAAGATGCACTATATTGATAGGTTGACTTAGCGCTAAAAATTTAGATTTTACCTTTAAACAATAAGGACGGCAGCTAATCTCATGCACTACCGATATGAGATCAATTTTAATTGCTTAGGTTGATACTGTTGCTAAAAAGAAGATCGTGTAAGGTAGTTGGAAGAAAATCTTCTCGGTCCGAAACAGATAAATTTTCATAAGAAGTAGATTCCATAGTATCAAAAAAATCTTCTGATACTGGCTCAGCTTTCAAAATATACGTAGCCGCATCCGTATCTATTTCACGAATGGTTATTTTATGGTCTAACCATGCCTTTTGTTGGTAATTTGGTACTATAATAGGCATTTGGTCTCCAATATTATGTACTTCCGCAAATGTACTGTTAGCATTATCCGTTATAATAGCACTGGTTTTAAAACCATCTTCCAACTCGTTGCTGATACCTGCAAGACTAAACGGTTCGCCGGATTCTTGGGTGATATGAAAAAACAGTAGTTCTCCATCTGAGATAAATGTGGTGAAAAATCCGGTAACGATAAGTAAACATCTATCTGTATCATCCGTATGTGCATACCATGGTTTGGTCTGTAAAGAAGCAAAGGGTATGGTTAGCGTATTAACATGTTTTTGAAAAACGGACCAATCTCCTTGAAACTTCTTAGGCAGAATTCCCCAAATAGATGTGGCAATGGTATCTTGCTGTTTTGATGTTATGATTGGAACGGTACTTTCTTCAAGTCCGTTTATAATTTCTTTAGGTTTATAGATATCGGGAAATTGAAAAAGGGCTTCATATGTCTCTTCAATCTGCTGTCTATCTGCCCTAATGGATAATTTATTGAACATTGATATCTTTATTTTATTATTAAAATGTAAAAAAGGGATGCAATTGCATCCCTTTTAATTTTCTCGACTTCTATTACAATACGTCTTCTAATTTTTTGATGCCATTAAGATCAGTGCTTATTTTATTCATTTGCTTAGTTAATAATGTAGTAGTCGTAGAGGGTAATGAAACCTCTTCCAAAACTTCTTTATATTCATCTACAGCTGCTTTTTCTCCAGTAATGGCTTCTTCTAACATAGCCTCGTCATTGTCTGCGCTAAACCATGCTTTAACATCCATCCAACCGCGGTGCATTGCTCCGGTGGTACTACCGCCTTTTTCAAAATCCTGTCCGTAACGGATGATTTCTGATTTAAGGTCGTGTCCAAATGTATAGCGCTCATCTGCTTTGCGGGTAAAAAACGTTTTTAGGTCAGTGCTTTTAGCGTGCTCTGCTGCTTTTTTAAAACCCTTTTCGGCGTCATAGGTTTTCTCTAGGATGTTGTTCAACTTTGTCTGTACTTCTTCAGTATATGTACTCATCTTATTTCAAATTTAAATGAACGGCATTTTGTTTAGGGGCGATGCATGCCGCATAACATCTTTCTTACTGATAGTAAAATTAAGGCGATGTCCGACTAGTCCTTTATCCGAAAAAATGAATTATTGATGCAATCCGTAAACCATGGGATTTTGAAGTATCTAATTGTAAATCAAGGTTGAAAAACTATAAAATTGAGTTACAATTGAGGGGTGTATTGTTCAAAGAGCTCCAGAATAACCATTTCGGAAGTTGAGAAATGTTCTGATTTAGAGTCGCTTTTATCTGCTTTGTCAAACCATTTCTCTAACGACCCGTCCTCATAGGATGTAACCAAAACGGGGTGCACATAATATTTACGGCACACATTTCTAGTATTCCCCAATGCCGCAGCCGCTGCATCAAAACCTATGAGTAAATTAGATTTAGTTGCTTTTTGGGTTTCAGCTATTCCTACATCCAAAAGCGTATCAAAAAACACTACTGAAGCGGCCCAAGTTCTAAAATCCTTTGCGGTAAAGAATTCGCCACTTATACCATGTAAATATTCGTTTACCATAGAACTGTCTACGGATTGTTTATCGCCATCTTCATCATAGTATTGAAATAGCTCCCAACCGGGAATATCCTCGCAACGGCTAATAAGGCGCATTAGCTTTTTGTTGCGTACGGTAACGGAGTGCTTTTTACCTTTTTTTCCAACGAACTCAAATTTTATATTGTTTTTAAATACTTCAACATGCCTTTTGCGCATGGTAGAAAGCCCGTAAGATTTATTGCGTTTTGCATACTGTTCGTTGCCAATGCGTATATGGGTCTCATCCATAAGTTTTACAATTAAGGCTACGACTTTGGCTTTTGACCATTTTTTTAACGAAAGGTCCTTCTCTACCTGAGCTCTAATATGCGGTAATTTTTTGCCGAACAGCGCCATTTTGTAAAATTTGGTCTGTTTTCTGATTTTTATCCAAGTAGGATGGTAGCGGTACTGTTTTCTATTTTTCAAGTCTTTTCCAACGGCTTGTAGATGACCGTTCGATAAATCAGTGATTTTTACATCTTCCCATGCAGGAGGCAGAACTAAGCTGGTTATCCGCTCTAATTCCTTTGGATCGGTAACAGGTTTCTTTTTATATGTATAAACAAAACTTTTTCCTTTCCGAAGACGTGAAATAGGCATTTTACCATTATCAATATATACCAAATTTAGATTTTCAATCGCCAATTCAGGAGTTTTCAATAGCTGACGTAATAAGCTCTCTTTGGTCATTTATATAGGGTGATTAATGGTTTAATATACGGTTTATGATAAAGATATCTTATAAATAGGATGAGGTTTGAGCTCAATCCATTTTTAGATTGACCGCTTTGTGAAAATAGCTTGATTTGCTCAAAAATGGGCGTATATTAGAGTAAAATCAATTAAAAAATGACTTTTTTGGTCAAAAAGGAGTTGTTTTAAAGAATTTACAAATTAAGAAATAAACAATATAAACTATGGAAAATACAATGACAGACGAAAAAGTAGAAAATGAAAAAACAGAATTTGCAAAGGAACCACATAATCCGAAGCAAGAGTATATTTTTCAAAAAAATGGGATTACTAAAAAGGGCTTCTTAATTATTATAGCAGCTTTGGTAATTTTGACGATTGCACTAGTAACATCTGGTGTGGCATTTTAAAACACTTTTTTCGTTTATAATTTTACCCGTTCTTGAAACGAACAATAAAATAGTTACAGCCCTCTTGTCAGGGCTGTAACTATTTTATTTTTAGATACAAATTGGTGTAAAATAACTTTGATTACGGTATATCCGGGTACGGCCAGCATCATTCCCACAATACCAAATAGCAGTCCAGCTCCTAAAATGACCAGGAAAATTTCTAGCGGGTGTGATTTTACGCTGTTACTGAATATAATGGGTTGTGAGAAAAAATTATCTATTAGCTGTCCAATCGTTACACCAAGGAGGACATAACCCACCTTAGGTAGAATTATGGTGCTAAAATCTACTCCAGGGTTACTGGTAATAGTGAACATGACCATAATTATTGCTCCGATCATTGGACCTAAATAAGGAATGATATTAAAAAGGGCACACATAAATGCAATAAGCACAGCATTTTCTAAGCCAACTAAAATAAGGGTTATGGCATATAATGAGAACAAGATGAACAGTTGGAACAATAGCCCAACAAAGTATCGGGATAACAAGTTTTTGATCTTGGCAATGGATCTCATGGTTTTTATTCTATGATTGTCCGGTACTGAGGTTAAAATAGACCGTTGAATTATATTGCTATCCTTTAAAAAGAAGAATGAAATAAACAGGACTGAGAACAGACCTATTCCAATATTATCCAACACCTGTAGAATAGATTTAAACACGGACGGGACCAAGTCTTTGCCCAAGGTTTTCACTCCGTCTTTATCCAGGGTAGCATCTTCCACTAAATCTTCCACTACTTTTTTGGTAGTGCCAAAGTACTCTGAGACCATGATATAAAGCTTGTCAAACTCTTTTTGAATTATGCCAAAATCAAAAAGATACAGATTTTTACCCTGCTCCGTCAGGAGGGGCACGAGAAGCATGATAATGCCACCAAATAGGGCTGTTAAGATGAGCATAGTAAGTATGACGGCTGCTACATTCGGTATCCTAAAATGTTTTTTAAGGCGCATGACTATAGGCCTTCCTATTAAAGCCACAACTCCAGAAATTACTAGGTACGCTACTATTGACTGAAGTTCGTAAATGAGGAATAGAAGAAGAACAAATCCGGTTATTACAGCAATTGCCTTCAAAATCCCATTGGCTATTTCGGTAGATTTCATGTGGTGATTTTTGTATATTGAATATACTTAAATAAGAGCAGGTCTAAAACATGAAAAACTTATGTTTCGCTCATGAATTTTTCTAAGATTGTCCTTTTATGGTTTTAGAGGTCATATTCAATGTGTTCTTTCCAAAGTCTAGCGTACGGATAGGGAACGGTATATTAATATCCTGAGTATCAAAATTCGATTTAATTAATTTTACGGCGCTGTGTCTGGCAGCATGCTCTTGTACTGCACCCTTCATATCAATCCAAAAACGGACCATGAAGTTTATTGAACTGTCACCAAATTCCGTAAAGAAGAACTCAACCTTTTCATCTTTGTTCTGAGGAAATTTTTCACCAATGATCTTTACCACTAAATCTTCCACTGCTTGTAAATCACTTTCGTAACCCACACCACAGCTCACAACTATCCTGCTTCGTTCACTCAAGGAATAGTTTTTAAAAGACCCATCTATGAATTTAGAGTTTGGAATGACCACGTAATTATTGTCCGGTTGACGCACGATAATGTTTCGCAAGCTAATTTCAGAGACAAATCCTTTAATCCCATCACTTTCTATAAAATCATCAATATTTATTTTTGGCATAAAAGAAAGAATAAGTCCACCAAAAGTGTTGCTCAAAGTGCCCTGTAACGCTAAGCCAATAGCCAAACCAACAACTCCCGCACCAGCTAAAATACTAGTAAGAACTTTATCTAGTTCCAATACCCCTAAGGCTACGAAAAATCCAATTAGGATAACACCTAAAAAAACAAATCTGGCAATGATATCCTGAATGGATTGTTGGTGAATTCTTTTGAGTAGAAATTTGCGTAGAAGTTTACGAACTCCACGTGCCAAGAAGTAGAAAAGGACCATAACAAAAATGGCCATTACAATATTTGGAAGTTTTAAAACAATGGCATCTAACCATCCATCTAACTTATCCCATAATTTACTTATTGAATCTTCTATTGAAAATTTACTTTCCATATTTTGAATTTTATAACATATTGGTTAATAAAAAAGTAGCCACGAGTGCCAGAATGAGACTTAAAACTCCCCCTATTCCAAAAAAGTGACTAAATCTGTAATTGCCCATACTGTAAATGAGTGTGTTGGTCTGGTATCCTACAGGTGTAAAAAAGCTGAAATTTGCAGCAAACATTACCGCAAGTATAAAAGGTTTGAAATCTAATTGCATTCCTTGAGCTACCGCCATAGCTATGGGCGTCATGATAATCGCCGTAGCGTTATTGCTTATTACGGCACTTAAAATCATTGTAGAAAAAAACAGGGTTCCTATGACTATATAACCAGGTTGGTCAAAAAGAAAAGTCAGCAGTTTTTCCGAAATGTAAGCGTCCGCACCGGTATTATGCATAGCAATCCCAAGAGGAATCATACCGGCCAACAAAAAGAAAATTTGCCAATTTACTTTCTTGTAGACTGTGTTTAGGTCAAGATTTTTGGTGAGTAATAGAATACACACACCAGTTAGGGCACTAACCATGATGGATAAAAGTCCCGAAGCTGCCAGACCAATCACGAGCAAAAGCACTGCCAGAGAGAAATAACGTTTGTATTTGGAATTGGAACTAATATTGTCAAACTCTTGAAGAAGTATCACATTCTCCATAGTACTAAGTGTTTCCAATTTTTCCGTAGAAGTTTCCAAAAGCAAGCGATCACCCACTTTTAATACCAGTTTGTTCATGCTACTACGCACCAATCTTTCCTTTAAATTGGTCAGCGTTTTTCTTTTTTTTATGGCTAAAGGAACAATGTCCTGCATCATTAAACTTCTTAGTCCACCCAATGTCTTCCCTAGAAATTGTGCCCCGGGAAGCATTAGTAATTCTACGAAAACTCTTGTGTCTAATTCGGTTTCCTTTTCTTCTAATTCTTCTTTGGTTATTTCCTTTGGTTGTAAAGGCGTAATATACTTTTTTTCGTTTAGGCTAAGGTTTTCCGATTTGTTTATGCGTGCCAAATTCTCTAGGTCGCACATTAGAAGGAGTTCGTCATTAGCCTTAAAAGTGATGTATTTTCCGGGAGCGTTATGAACTTTGTTATTTCGCGTTAACTTCAAAAGTGAAACTTCTGGATTCTCATAAAGGAAACTCTCTGCAATAGTTTTGCCTACCAGCTGGGAGTCTGCATTAATGTGAACATGAGTTACATAATTATTCAGATGGTAATCTTCATCCAAATTTTTGCCTTTTCCCCAGGGTAGCCACCGTAAGGTAAATGTGAGGTAGACGATGGAAATTCCTAGGAAAATCATCCCTAAAAGAGAAAACTCAAAGAAACCTAGCTTTTCCGCACCTAAATCCGTAGCCACGGAATTTACTATCAAATTGGTTGAGGTTCCCATAAGTGTACAGGAACCGCCCAAAATACCGGCAAATGAAATGGGCAATAATAGTTTGCTCTGTGAAACATTGTACTTCTCCGAAAGCTGATTGACGATTTTTATAAAAACAATCACAACGGCAGTGGTGCTTATAAATGCCGAAATACCTGCTGTAACGAACATAAAAACGGGAGCCATTACGTATAAAGGCAAGCCCTTTATCCGACCCATACCAGATGCCAACCAACCAATTACCCCATTCTCCTCTAAGGCAATTGCCAAAATCATTAGGGCAAGTACAGCAATCGTAGCGCTATTGGAAAAACCGCTAATGGCTTCTTCTGGTTTTACCAAACCCATTAGGGTTAGCGATACAATAATGAAAAACGCAATTTTATCTACCGGGAAAACTTCGAACACAAAAAGGACTACCGTTACCAGTAGTACACAGAACATTAACGTTATTTCCCAGGTCATTTCACTTTTGTGGCACTACATGGTTTCATACAGTGTCTTAATAATTATCGCTTTAGTTTCTTTCTTTTCTTCTTCCCTTTGGCAGTACCATTGTTCTGTAAGAGCTTGTACCCTAAATATGCGAATTGCATACCTACTAAGGCAAGTTTTAATTTTCTATTGTTGGCTAATGCCGAAGCAACACCGATGAGTGATGTGGGTTTCATTTCTAGTTTTTTAAGTTTATAATTGGATAAGATGACGGCTAGTGAGCCGACATCTTATCTTTTACTTTTCTGAGTTGGTCCTGTAAATCACGAATGGTCTCGCTTATGGCAGATTCAAAAGAATCGGCATTAGATGAAGCAAAAATCCGTGGTCCTGGCATGCTCAAGCGAACGTCACAAAACATTTCTTGGTCATCACTTCTATTTTCTTTTTTAAAAAATACGTCTGCGCGATGAACAAAATCATATTTAGCTTCTAATTTCTCAAGTTTTTCTTTGACCATTCCTTCCAAACGTTCGCTAGCGGATACATCGTGATATTCATATATAATTTGCATGTCTTTCTATTTTAAATTGAAAATTTTTTTAGATTTAAATCTGGCTTCAGGCCCGGATTTAAAAAGTTTGTTAATACATTCTAACTGAGTCTACCATTTCTTTTAATTCATCATGAGGAAGGGATTTTCCATAAATGGCTTGTTCGGGGTCCATAATCTGCGTGTCGGTTAGGTTGCCCAAGAAAAGGGTTTCAAACCCCATATCTTCAATAAGTTGTTTCGTAACATATCTGCTCTCAAGATCTTGGGCAGCATAAGGAATGGTCAACTTGTTGGAAGTTCTAAAGGCACGGTCCCTTAAATGCTCGGCCTTAATGGAATTAAATGCTTTTGCGGTTTTTGCGCTGCTGAATTTCATAGCCGTGTATTCAGATGCCGTGTAGTTGGCATCTCTCACCGTTTGGGCTATTTCTCCATCGCGTTCAGGATAGGGGTTGGTAGCATCTATGATAAGCTTATTGGCATATTGAGCTGAATAAGTCTTGGCCAGATCATCTATTGCCTTAAATGGCATCGCCAGTAAATATACATCTGCGTTGGCTTCAAAAGCTTCTTTAATTCCCATTGCTTGTGCATTGTTTCCAGCAGCATTTGCCAAGCTTTGTAATTCTTCTGGATGTCTTGAGCTAAACAAGACTTCATGTCCGGCTTTTGCCCAGTGTGTTCCTAAACTTCCTCCAATGTTTCCACTTCCTATAATTCCTATTTTCATAATTGTAATTTTATATGTGAACCGCTATTGCGGAAAATTAATTTATAATTCCATCCTAAGAACTCCATTCATTTTTAAATGCGAACTCTGATAAAGGCATCCGTTTTCTTTCGGACGTCTCTTGGTCTTTTAAATCTTCAGGCAGCTGATCAGTATCACCGCCATAATAACCAGCAGCAAGGGCTGAAGCTATATGATATCCTGTAGGAATATTAAATTCTTTCTCAGCTTTTTTCCAATCCAAGCCGGCCATGTGATGTAATCCTATACCTAAATATTGAGACTGCACTGCCATATTTCCTAAACTAAGGCCAAGGTCATAGGGTGCATGAAAATTCTCATCCCCATTCTCCAAATTGGTTTTATAGATGGCCAAAATCAATAAAGGAGCATTGCCAGCCCAACTTTGGTTAAAGTCACTTAGGCAATCATAAATGCTTTGATAAGCATTAGAACCTTTCTCACCATAAATAAAGCGCCATGGCTGTAAGTTGTTGGAGCTCGGTGCCCAACGTACAGCCTCAAAAAGTTGATTTATGTGAGTAGGGTTAAGCAAGTTTTCCTTAAAGATTCTTGGACTATACCTCTGCTTTAAGAGAGCAAAAATCTCATATGAGGTTTCTGCTATATTTTCTAATCTCATTTGTTCCTTGTCATTCATGATCTAGCAATTTTTATTGCTATATTAAACATAAGACAAGAAGTTGCTTATCCCAAAAGCGGCTATTATTAGTGCTAAAGCAATAAGGGCATGGGAATTTGGGATAGCGTTACTTTTGATGGAAGAAGAAGCAAAATCATCAAAAAAATAAGCAGGTCATTACATGGACTGGCTACTTTCTTTGCCGTATTCATCTTTATAGATTTGAACGATAATCAAGAATAAGCTCACGAACAAGGGACCGAAAATTAAACCTATAAAGCCAAAAAGAGGTATGCCGATAAGTACACCGATCATGGTGATCAGCGGATGTACGTCATCCAATTTTTTCAATACATAAAGTCTTATAAGATTATCTGTAGAACCTACCACTACAATTCCATATATTAAGATTCCCCAAGCTTGAAAAGTATCCCCTGCAGATAGTGTAAGGACAAATACAGGTAGTGTTCCCAACATATTGCCAACAAAAGGAATCATAGAGCCAATGGCCACTATAACGGCCCAAAAGAAAGGGTCTTCAATACCAAAAATGAGAAAACCAATTAGGGCTACAATTCCTTGAGCAAAGGCTACTAATGGTATTCCCAGCGCGTTGGCGCGTACCATACGCCTAATTTTACTACCTATAGTTTTAAGATTTTCCGTGCTAATGGGGATATACTCAAAAAGTGATTCGCGCATTTCCTTACGGTTCGTCAACATAAAATAAAGAAAGAAATACATGATACCTATAGCAATAACGGAAGTGAAAGTACTTCCGGCAAACCCCTGAAGGTTTTTCGAAAACCATCCGGATACTTCGGACACGTCAATAGAGGAAGAAAGGTCATAGCCAACATAGCTTTCCACACTTTGTAATTGTGATTTTATAGCCGCTGTAACTTTTTCCGAATTATTTACCGCCTGACTAACTTTATTTCCCAGCATTAACACCGCACCTGAAACGGGAATTAATATGACAACCACGGACCCCAACATTAATAGACCCGCTGCAAGGTCTGGCTTCCATCCTCCTTTGAATAATTTGGCCATTGGTTTTTTTAATAAAACGTATAACGTAATCGATCCCAAAACACCTGAAAAATAAGGTGCCATTTCTCTAAAAATGAGTCCGCCTATCAGTACTATCAATAATAGTACAAAAAGCTGGCGTATAACTTTAGGGTCTATGGTTTTCATGGGCTTAATCTATGTGCGATTATTAGGGTAAGTCTAATTGTTTCTCAAAGCATGTATAAGTTCTGCTTTATCCATTTTAGAACGACCCTCTATGCCTACATTTTTGGCTTGGTCATAGAGTTCTTCTTTCGTCCGTTCTTCATAAGGTTGTGCCTTGCCGCCCTTTTTGCCACTGTTAGGCGAATTAGCTATGCGGGCAGATTTCTCCTTACTATATCCTTTTTCACGTAGCGCCTCATATTGGTCTTCGTTCTTAATGCTAGGAATATCCATTGTTGTTTATTTATATTTTTAACTTATTGTTGCTGTTGTGTAGGCATAATAAAAACGTCATTAATATTAGCCCTTGCTGGTTGTACCAGTGTGTAGTAAATAGCTTCGGCAATATCCTCCGCTTCAAGAAAAGTCATTTTTTGCATATCCTTGAACATCTCTTTAATATCTTCATCGGTTATGGTATTCGTAAGTTCTGTGGATACTGCTCCTGGCTCAATGGAAGTGACGTTAATTCCATATTTGGGTGCAAGTTCTTGTCGCAGACCTTCAGAGAACATTTTTACTGCAGATTTTGTTGCGCAATAAACTGCACCTCCTGGGAAGTATTTGTGTGCTGCACTTGAAGATATGTTGATGATGTTTCCGCCTTTGTTTTTGATCATAGTTGGCAGTACTGCGGCAACGCCGTTTAAAACACCTTTAATATTTACGTCTACCATCTTTTCCCATTCGTCGGTTTTAAATTTCTCCACGTAGGAAAGTGGCATTAAACCAGCATTATTTATCAAGGCATCAATCGTATTGAACTTATCCAATGTCTTTTCAACTAAATTATCGTAATCTTCCTTTTTCGTAACATCACTAGTAACGATTAAAGCAGTTCCTCCGTTGCTTTCTATCTTATTTTTAAGTTCTTCTAATTTTTCTTCCCTTCTGGCAGTTAGAACAACTTTCGCTCCTTTATTGGACAGTTTTAAAGCTGTTGCTTCGCCTATTCCACTAGATGCTCCTGTAATTATCACTACTTTATCTTGAATATCCATTTTATCTGTTTTATGTAAATTATTAATAGTGGTACAAAGGTTTCTATAAACCTGATAAGACCTTAATCACATCAAGAAAAATATTGACTATAATCGTAGAAATGGACGATAAAAGAAGAGTAACGTGCTTATAGGTTTATTTAACAATGTCTTCGGAAGATTCTAATGCTACACCATTTCCATAACGTTGAGCATAGACCCATGTAAATTCTGCTCCAAAAAATAGAATCAAACAGGAATAGGAAACCCACAGCAGAATTAAAACAATGGTACCCGCTGCCCCATAAGTAGAGCCGGGGTCTGCTTCACCGAAATAATATCCTAAAAGCGATTTACCTAGAACAAATAGCACTGCGGTTATGAGGGCACCAATCCAAACAGTTTTCCATCGTATTTTGGTGTCTGGAAGATAACGGAATATTAAGGCGAATAGAACTGTAATAATACCCACGGAAACAATAAAATCTAAAAGATAAGCTATATAGATAATAACCTCTGGAAGCATGCTTTTGATATATGCGTTTAGTGCAGAAATAGCAGCAGTAACCAAAAAACTGACTAACAATAAAAAACCGATAGCTACTATAAACGCAAAGCTTCTAGCTCTGTCAATTAACATTTTTATAAATGTAGAATCGGGATTCGGCTTTACTTTCCATATTTGATTTAGGGAAAGTTGTAAATGATAGAAAACTCCGGTCGCACCAAAAATCAGGGTTCCAATACCCAAAATACTGGCAACAGCGCTCCGGTCTTCATTTTGAGTTTCAATCATCATGGATTGTATAGCTTCTGCGGCATCACGGCCCAAAGCGCTGGATATTTCTTGGGTCAATTCTCCTTGAACGATTTCTGTTCCCCAGACCGAACCTACTAAATTTATGATGATGACCAAAAGACCGGGTAATGAGAGTACCGCGTAGTACGCTACAATAGCACTAAGTCTAAAAGGGTCATCTGCATCCCAAGCTTTATAGGTGTCAACAATTAGTTTGGGTAGATGTTTTAGCTTGAATTTTTTGTCGGTCTCGGTAACTGTCATGATCTGAAAATTCTACAGTAGTTAGCTATAGTTTTTTGATAAAATTACTTAGACCGGTCCCAAACCGTTAACCTATATGCTTAATGTTTTAATGGGATTGAATAATAGGTACAGGATGTTCGTTCATTTTTATGAATATGGTCATACCTTTTGTGTTAAGGCACCTCTTGCAGCCATTTAGATGAATGTTGTTCAAGGCAGATTATGATTTTATCTTACGCTATTTATAAATTTAATTTGAACAGTTTGTACCTATAATAATCTATTGGATATACTTATCTTCAAATTATAATCTATTCTTAAAAAAAATAGTATGAAAATAGCGGTATTTAGTACAAAATCTTACGATCAAGAATATTTTGAAAAGTACAATGAAAAATATGGGTACATTTTTTCGTTTTATGAAACTGCACTAAACGCGGATACGGCCAGATTATCTGCCGATTGTGATGTAGTCTGCGTTTTTGTAAATGATGTGGTTAATAAAGACACCATTCAAATTCTTGCTTCAAATGGTATCAAATTAATTGCATTGCGATGTGCGGGATATAATAATGTGGATTTAGAAGCTGCTGAAAAAGCCGATATTAAAGTGGTTAGGGTGCCTGCATACTCACCGGAAGCGGTAGCGGAACATGCTTTAGCCTTAATTTTAACATTAAATAGAAAAACCCATAAGGCATATAATAGAGTTAGAGAGGGTAATTTTTCATTGAAGAACCTCATAGGTTTTAATCTGAATAATAAAGTTATTGGGGTTATTGGAACAGGTAAAATTGGAGCAACTTTTTGTAAAATACTAAAAGGTTTTGGATGTAAAATTCTGGCGTTTGATATTTCTAAGAACGATGAATTAATTGAACTTGGCGTAGAGTTTTTGCCTTTAGAAGAAGTTTTAAAACAAGCGGATATCATATCGTTGCATTGCCCCTTAAATAAACATACCAAACATATTGTTAATGAAAACTCCATAGCATCAATGAAAGATGGTGTAATGATTATCAATACCAGTCGCGGAGCATTAATAAATACAGCGGAAGCAATTGAGGGACTGAAGAATAGAAAAATCGGATATTTAGGAATAGATGTTTACGAGCAGGAAGAAAATCTTTTTTTTGAAGATCTTTCTGAACATATTATTCAAGATGATATGATTTTAAGGTTATTAAGTTTTCCAAATGTTCTGATAACTTCGCATCAAGCATATTTTACCAAAGAAGCAATGGATCAAATTACCATAATAACACTTGAAAATATAAAGTCTTTTGAAAATGATAAGGAATTAAAAAACGTGGTTGAATAAGCAGTGGTAGTTACTGGTGGGTAAATAGTATAAAAACTAGGTCATTGCATATTTTAAATTTAAAGTTGGTGTAAATAAATAGAGTAAAAGGCCGATTTACTATCTATAAAATCTTTATTTAATAATTTAATAATCCTACTGTTGCCAAGTTGAATTATTATAAAATTATCTTTAGGAAATATTAATCAACCAATAATTTGACCATGATGAAGAAAGTTCCCCTTCTAATATTCTTTCTATTTTCTATACTGTCGTTTAGCCAAATTCCATCATATTACAATGATGTAAACCTTGAGCTTTCAGGCCAAAATTTATTGAATGAACTTGGTGATAAGGTTACGGAAACACATACTACATATTTATCTTATACTCCGGGCGTGTGGGAGGCGTTAAAACAAGCGGATATTGACCCGGCGAATAGTTCAAACGTAATTTTGGTCTATGGGTTCAATGATAATGACAATACTTCCAATACCGATCGCACAAGAGGGGTAAATGATAACGGAGGAGGTGCTAGTGATTGGAATAGGGAACATGTTTACCCTAAATCATTAGGAACTCCAAATTTAGGTACTTCCGGTCCTGGAGCAGATGCCCATCATTTGCGACCTTCCGATGTGTCTAGAAACTCAAGTAGATCCAATAGGAAATTTGCCGATGGATCAGGCAATTCCGGAACAACGGCCCAAGGGCATTGGTATCCTGGTGATGAATTTAAAGGTGATGTAGCACGTATGATTATGTATATGTACATCCGTTACGGAGATAGATGTTTGCCGAATAATGTAGGTATAGGAACGGCTGTTTCAGGTGATTCCAATATGATACAATTATTTTTGGATTGGAATGCTGAAGATCCCGTTTCTACATTGGAAGTACAACGAAACCCAATTTTGGAAAATATTCAAGGAAATAGAAACCCTTTCATAGATAACCCCGCTTTTGCTACGGCTATATGGGGAGGCCCTCAAGCGGAAGATCGGTTTGGCGATACTGGCGGCGGTAATACAGGTCTTGTATGCAACTCAACAGTTTCGAGTTTTCCTTATAATCAAAGCTTTGAAAATTCTTTGGGTGATTGGAGCCAGGGTACTAACGATGATTTTAATTGGACGTTGAATTCCGGAAGCACACCTTCTAGTAATACAGGACCTTCAGCTGCAGATCTGGGTTCCTATTATCTATTTATGGAAAGTTCAAGTCCTAATTATTCCAATAAAAGAGCCATTATAAACAGTCCTTGTTTTACTATTTCTTCAAATCAGGCATTATTTTCCTTTGCCTATACTATGTTTGGTTCTAGTACTATGGGTAGCCTTACTTTAGAAGCAAGTACCAATGGTACAAACTGGACAACAATTTGGAGCAAAGTAGGCAATCAGGGTAGCACATGGCAAACCGCAACCGTAAGTCTAGCAGATTATTTAGAACAAAAGGTGCAACTTAGATTTAATGGTTTAACCGGCACAACATGGCAGGGGGACATAGCAATAGACAACATACGGTTAACCTCTTCTAATAGTAGTGGTGGTGGGTCTAGTTCTTCTAACGTAAATCTTAGTATAACTTTTGATAACTACCCTGCAGAAACAAGTTGGGAAATACGAAACAGTAGTAATACCCTGGTTTCTTCTGGGGGAAGTTATGACGGCCAAGCCGAGGGTGCCACTTTAAATGTGCCTTTAGAATTGGAAAATGGTTGTTATTCTTTAACCTTTAATGATAGTTATGGTGATGGTATGTGCTGTAGTTATGGTAATGGGTCATATACCCTTACCAATAGTGTTACGGGAGCTGTACTGGAATCGGGAGGTGAGTTTTCTACTTCAATAACCGAAGATTTTTGTTTAGGAAGTAGTTCATTAAAAGTGAATTTAAACTCCTTCGGACAAGTTGATGATGATTTTAATTTTGAAAAAATTGAGAACGGTTTTTATCCAAACCCTGTTAGTGATATTATAGTAATAGATGCGGATGATAACAGTATCTACACGATATATGATACTATTGGTAATGCGGTGCAAACAGGTATGATAACACCAAGAATTAATCTTCAATCACTTCCAACTGGGGTTTATGTACTATATTTTGTGAAAGATGAAAATAAAATATTTAAAAGATTGATTAAAGAATAGTTCTTGGGTTTCATATACCTATTGGGCCATGATGTATTACGCTATACCATCTTTTTCATTTGCTCCGATACATTCGGGTTAGCATAGATTACATCAATCATTTCTGCATATTGTTCGGTGAATTTTTGATTTTCAATTAGATTACCGAATATGGACTCCAATTTTAAAAACGAAAGTTTATCATTAGCTGTCTCTTTTGCCGCTTCATGTAGCTCGTCTTTCATAGCATCAACAATATCAAGAGGTTCGTTGTGTTGGTTTACTCCTTTATCACTATAATAACACCACGCCGCAATTACAAGGGTCGCATATTTAATACTACCACCGTTTGCTAGATTATCATGAATGGTAGCGATTAAGAACTTGGGAAGTTTAGCAGAACTTTCCAGACAGATACGAGCAAGGTTGTCTTTTATGTTTGGATTGCCAAAACGTTCTATTAAACTATCCTTGTAAGCATTTAAGTCTACGCCTTCTACTGTATCCAGTACTGGGGTTACTTCAATATCCATGAATTTCCGAAGATAACTACCAAAAAGGGGGTCCGAAACGGTATTGTCAATAGTATCAAATCCTTGAATGGACCCTAGTAGTCCAAGAACGGAGTGCCCTGCGTTTAACAGGCGGATTTTCATTTTCTCATAAGGCGTAACATCAGGAACAAACTGCGCACCTACGTTTTCCCATGCAGGACGGCCATTACTGAAGTTGTCTTCAATTACCCATTGGTGGAAAGGCTCACAGGTTACTGGCCATTCATCTTGTAAACCAAACGTTTCGCTTAGGTAATCCATGTCTTTTTGGGTAGTAACCGGAGTAATTCTATCTACCATTGCGTTAGGGAAACGCACTTCTTTTTTTATGTATTGCGCTAATTCCGGGTCTTGTCTCTCAGCAAAAGCAGAGAGCATTTTAGCGGTCATAGTGCCATTATGCTGAATATTATCGCAAGACTGAACGGTAAAGGCTGGAATACCTGCGTTTTTACGTTTTCTTAGAGCTGCAGTCAAATACCCAAAAACAGTTTTAGGAGTTTCGGGGTTGGCCAAATCGTATTTTACATCTGCGTTATCAAAATCGAATTCGCCATTTGACGGCTTAAAATTGTAGCCACCTTCAGTAATGGTCAGGGAAACAATTTTAATATCCTTATCGGCCATTTTATCTATAACGGCTTGTGGGTTATCCACAGAAAGCATAAAATCTATGATGGAGCCTACTACTTGGGTTTCTACCTTGCCATCCGGATGTTTGACAATTAAAGTATAAAGGTGATCTTGTCTTTTCAATATATCTGCCATGTGACGGTCGCCTTCTCTAAGACCTACTCCACAAATACCCCAGGAGGAAGCATCTGGTCCATGTAATAACATATCTGTATAAACAGCTTCATGTGAACGATGAAAACCGCCTACACCAATATGAACGATTCCTGCCGTAACCGAATTACGGTCGTATTTTGGTATGCTGATGTCCTTTGGTAGACGAGATAGATTTTTTTGATTTAATACTATAGATTCCTTCATGATAGATGTGCGTTTAATGGTCGCCTTTGTTCAATGCTTTTTTTCTTTGTAATACCCAATAGGCCGTTGTAAAATAGGTTAACGTGCAGATAAATGCATAGGTATAGAAAATGTCCCGGTTAATTTCGTATTGTGCCATATCAGGGCTCCAGAACATGGTGATAATAGCAAGAATCATGGTAATGATTAAGCTGCCGTAGGCCACTATACGTAGTAGTTTTGTAATCCCGGATTTATCCTCCAAATGAGGAGGGTCATTTTTAGCTTGTTCCTCTTGGTAAGCTATAATTTTTTCATTTCGTTGTTTGTCAAGTGCTTCTTCTTCTGGGTAACTTTCTGCTGCACCATATTTCTTTGCCAAAAGTGTATAGAGTAAGATGGTAAATATCCAGGTAGGAATAAATAAATAATAGAAAGATATAACGTTCATGGCGTTAAGACCAAAACCAAAGACCAATCCTAGCCCCCAAGAAGCCACGGCAGGAACACTAGTTTTTAAGTTTTTATAGGATACCCAATATCTGGTGAGACCTATACGCGGAAAAATTACATGCTCAGCAAAAACAATGGCACCAACAGGTACAACCAACAGTCCTGCGTAAGTCAATAAGGGGAGCATTTGTGTAAATACGAAAGGGAAGCACGCTACCACAACGGTAACTATACCCACCACCATGGTTGTTTTTCTTCTAGAATGTTTGTAGAATATGGCCTGCGCAGCTAATCCTGCCCTATAGAGGTTGGCATTGGCGGTGGTCCATCCAGCAATGATAACGATAACAAAACCAGAAAGGCCAAGTGCGTAGTATGCCACATCGCCAGGGTCAAGTTCAGTAATACTTTTCTTTAATAAAACGGCGGTACCTGCACCCATAATACCGGCACAAATCCAAGCAACAAAATGCCCGAACAGCATACCCGAACTGGTAGCTAGTCCATATGAACTTTTCTTTGCATAACGGAGTAATGCCATATCTATTAGCCCAAAGTGAGTAATGGTGTTTGCCGCCCATGCAAATCCTATAACTTCCAGTAGACCTATGCCGGGTTCCCCAGCACTGTTTATACCGGTCCAAATAGATTGGTCACCGATAAGTAAAAAGTCGCTCCATCCGTTTAGTTCGGTTTTACCTATAACCGCCTCAGATAAAGCAGGCATAAGCACAAGAGCTCCGCTACTAAACATAACAAAAAGCCAAGGGGCACAAATACTGGAAAATTCAGAAACAGCCTTAAAACCGTACATGGCTACAAAAACAACTATGGTACCTACTAAAAGCACCACTATCACAAAAAATGCATTTGTAGGATACCAATTGAGTTGTGCCGGGATATCAAAGGCGAATCTAACTGCTGTGGATGAAACTGTAATCATGGCCGCAGATATTACGGTGAATATAATTACGTTAGCCCAGTTGTATAGTTTGGTCATTGAATCGCCTGCTATTTTATTCAAATAGGTATAAAGGCTTTGGCGGGTATCTACCGCAATAGGCGCGGTAATGAAGGTCCAGCTTAAAATGGCTAAAATATTACCAATTAGGAGACCTAAAATAATATCTGCAGTGCTGGCCCCAAGCGCAACAAAGGTCGCGCCAATAACAAATTCCGTAGCGGCAACATGTTCTCCTGCGTACAGGCCCAAGAAATGGGCCCAACCATGTAATTTATGTTTAGCAACGGGTAGCTGTTCTTCATTTAGTTTTTTTAATGCACTAAAATCTTCCGATGCGTTCATAGATGTAGTAAATTATATATGGTAGGGTATTGCTAAAATGTTTTAAACTACTAGGGAAATACAGTTCTAGTCTACTAACTTAGTGAAACTTTTAGTTTAAATTTTATTTTCATTCATTTTAATGAAATTTTATGATTTTATGTTTAATCCATAAGAATTAAAGGGGCTTTATGCAATGTGAAAGGAAAAGTTAAGAGATAACTGAAAACCATATCAGTGGACTTATAGAGGTCTTTTTTTGTAGAATAATACCTTTACTATTTATCATAAATCTTTTACTTCGCCTATTATAACTAACTAGCAATTTATGAGCATAAAAATTGATGGGTTTGTGCTATCTGTTATCGCGGTAATTGGCATGGCGTATATTTTTCCCCAATGGGGAACACCTGAAAGTAAAATTCCAATCGACACAATTAGTGCTATCGGAATTTCGCTTATATTTTTCTTCTACGGACTTAAATTAAGTCCTACAAAATTAAAAGCAGGAATTAAGAACTGGAAATTACATGTTCTGGTACAAGGATCTACCTTTTTTATATTTCCGCTGTTAGTTTTGAAATTTCGGCCGTTCATTCAAAATGAAGCACAGGAAACCATTTGGTTGGCATTTTTTTTCTTGGCAGCATTACCATCAACCGTGTCTTCATCTGTTGTAATGGTTTCTATGGCAAAGGGTAATATTCCGGCAGCTATTTTTAATGCCAGTATATCTGGTATAATAGGTGTTGTTCTTACTCCTTTGTGGATGGGCTTGTTTGTTCAGAGTGCGCAGACAGATTTTGATTTCACCGATATTTATATAAAACTATTTGTGCAAATAATTTTACCGGTAGTGGTGGGTATTCTTCTGCAACGCTTTTTGGGAGAATTTGCTCAAAAACATAATAAGCGCTTAACCTTGTTTGATAAGTCTGTAATCCTTCTTATAATCTACAAGAGTTTTGCGGAATCATTTGAAGGAGATATATTCAGTACGGTATCTATTTTGGATTTATTGATGCTTTTTGTAGCCGTTTTGATATTGTTCGGGATTGTATTTTTCTTAACGGGTTTCTTAGCAAAAAAGATGAGGTTTAATACTGCAGATCAAATTACAGCCCAGTTTTGTGGTACAAAAAAATCATTGGTACACGGAACGGTATTTTCTAAAATAATATTTGAAAAGCTAGCCTCTATAGGTATTATTCTTTTGCCACTTATGATATTCCATGCCATACAATTATTAATAATTAGTATGGTGGCATCTAGAATGAGTAGGAAGAATATAACGGAGTAGTTTTTAAGCCATGGCTTAAATTGTTACCACTTCTTCTTGCTACTGTTTTTGTTTTGGATTTTATCGCCTCGTTTCTGTGGCTTCTTGTACTTCTTTTTTATTTTTCTCTCGTAGCTTTTTACCTCGTTCCTTACTTTACTGTTCTTGGCAGATTTCTTGTGAAAAGAAGCTCCTTTTTGAACAGTAGAATCTTCATCAGCTAACTCTGCGTGAGGGTCTACCGGTTTAACGTCTTCTTCAGGTGTAAGCTCAGAACTTATTTTCACTGCTTCAGGTAACTCATTAAGGGGTATGGTGTAGTTCATTAAACTTTCAATGGCATCCTTTAATTCCGTTTCTTTTTCGTTGTACAAGAGAATGGACCTACCTTGTTTTCCAGCTCTACCGGTTCTACCAATTCTATGGATATAGTTTTCAGGATAAAAAGGGGTGTCAAAACTAATAACGGTACTTATTTCATCAATATCGATACCACGGGCAATAACATCTGTGGCAATCAGAATTCTACTTTTGCCGCTTTCGAATTTTTCTATGGATTTTGTACGGTGGTTTTGTTCCTTGCTTGAGTGAATTACGGAAATTTCAGTTTCAAAATTTTCCAATGTTTCCGCAAGTCTATCGGCACTAACTTTACTGGCAACAAAAATTAATACTTTGCTATACTCTTCTTTGTCTTCAAGAAGGTAATGTAGTAAGTTAGCCTTTGTATAAAAATTAGAAACGGCATAAGCTTCTTGACTTATGTTTTCTAAAGGGGTACCGCTAATAGAGATTGTCTTCTTAACGGGGTTAACCAGAAAGTCACCCATTAATTGGTCTACATACGTGGTCATCGTTGCGGAAAACAGAATATTCTGGCGTCTTGTTGGTAGGTACTCAAAGATATTTCTTAGCTGTGTTTTGTACCCAAAATCAAGCATCACATCAACTTCATCTATAACCAATTTTTTAATTGATTTTAAGCGCAACACATTAGCGAGGACTAAGTCATATAGTCGTCTAGGAGTGCCCACAATGATATCTACACCCTCTGCAACGGCCCTTTTCTGATTGTTTATATTATTAGAGCCCCCAAATACCCCCAAAGCCCTAACACTTAAATATGGTGTTAGTATTTCTATTTGTTCAACGATTTGAATGACGAGTTCCCTAGTTGGGGCAAGAATTAAAATTCGAGGATGTTTTTGGTCCGAATATTTTAAATCCTGCAAAATAGGAAGCAAATACGCAAATGTCTTTCCGGTTCCGGTTTGGGCGATCCCAACAAAATCCGAGCCCCCAAGAATAGTGGAGTATGACGCTTGTTGGATAGGTGTTGGTTCTTCCAGACCTAAATCTACAATAGCCTTTTGTAATTGCTTTTTAATTTTAAAATCTTCGAAAGTATTCATTTTGCAAAAGTAGTCAAGAAAAATCTGATTGTGAGCGCATTTGCATCAATAAACTTGAAAGTACCTTTTAACTAATCTTCATTAATGCTTTGTTTGGTGACATGCCTGCCACGACCAAAATTTACTTTTCACTTTTTACCATAAGCTTTAAAACAAATTCTGCTTGGGAAACCTTTTCTTTCGTTGAAATAGCCAGTTTAACCCCTCTTTCTTCATCTCCGCCCTTATCTACAAAACCTGGTTTTCCTGGAGCTGTTAGAATATTCGCGTCCACTTTTGTTTCAAATGTTTTAGGGGCAATAATTTCTACAAGAAGGCTGGTTTCATTTGGTTCCAGTTCAAAAGTATTATCCGAAATCTTATCTATTTTATGGTCCGCATGTAAAAATGAAGTAATGATTTTGGGAGAATTTGTAGCAACGGCATCGGTTATGGTAAAACTACCTGGAGCTTTAAATTCAAACTTGCGAGTGAATTTTTTTACGCCAATTTCAGGTTCATACGCTGCAGTAACATCAGCCAAAATGGAAACTTGATTCTCATCTAACGTAGCATCTACAATTTTAATTTTGTTGATTCTTTCATAAGGAATGCCATAGAAAATATCATGTCCTTCACCTTCGTGATTCTGTCCTTTTCCATCAAACACAAGGGTGTTGTGACTTTGGGTCATTGTGAGTCCCTCGTAACCGGAATCCCCCGTTAAATATTCTCCATTGGCCCAAATAATAAAACTGCCCGCGTCTGGGTGTGCATGCCCACTGGACAAACGCCATTCAGGATACTTTTTCTGTTTTTCTAATGCGGCATGACCTTCTGATGGGCCACATTTAAATGAAAACGCTGTAGCATCATCTTCCCAACTTGAACGCCAAAAAACAACATCATGGTCCTTAAAATAATACGTTGTTTCCTGTTCTTCAATAGGTATGCTTTTCACGTTGGAATCGTACCAGATAAAAGTCCACATTTCTTCAGCACTCACTTGTCCTTTCTTTTTTAACCAATTAGCAACACCCTGTGCTTCGCCGTTTTTGTACTTTTTGGCAAGATTGTAGAGAACATTATAACTACTTTGGAAGTGTCCGTCTATGCGTTCGCGACTGTAATCTTCACTTTTTCTGGCACGTGTAAGGCCTCCGGTGTAGGTGTCGCCGTAATCAAAATGAAATTCTGCTCCAGGTAATGTGGCATGGGCTATGTATTTATGTATCAATTTTAAACCTGGTGCTGCATCAAACAAATCTTCTCCTGTAGCATGTAATTGCACATCTAAATAATGAACGAGCCATGGTGTGGAAAATATCCAGTATTCAATACCTTCATAATAAAAACCGTCATCAGAATAGGTTCCTAAAACGCCTTCGTAAATGGCTCGTGGCAAAGCGGCCCAATTATCTGCTTCTGGTACTTCTCCTTTTAAGGCGTATGCAGCAACTGCCAAACCTGTCATAGGAATAAAGGTATGATTTTGACTATAAGCATATGTTTTGCCTGATTTTGGTTTATAAAAATCATATAATAACCTAGCTTGTCGTATTAATTTGGCTTTGTATTTTTCGCGTTCGGCAGCTGTTAAATCGTGATACAGTAAATCGTAACCCCAACCCAAGCCATAAAGAAGATGACCAGCCGCTAGGTCAACATCGGGCTTGTTGTAGACATACCCCCAAACGTCATAAGAGAGAGCGGCTTCCATATATTTCTTGGCAGCTTGCAGGTATTTTTTCTCACCTGTTACTTTATAAGCTAAAGCAGCTTCGGGAATCCCAAGTCCAACTGGGTTCTGAACCCTACGGTCTTGTGCAGGTGCCGGGGTTGGCTCAATGGTCATAGCCCTAACTCTGGAAAGGGCGGTTTGCCATAATTCTTTTTGGGATTTGGCTTTATCTTTTAATCCTTCAATTTCTGATTGGGTAAGAAAAACTCTTGGATGTACACCTATAAGCTCTTTTTTAAGTGAAGAGTTTTTGGTCTTCATTAAATTAACAAGCACGCTTTCGCCTTTTAATTTTTTATTTGCAGCCTGTTCAGCTTCTAGTTCTTGCGTGTCTTGCGCAAAGGTAAAACTCGTTAGCAACAAGCTTAGGAGTAGTATAAAAATAGATTTTCTCTGCCACATAGTATTTTAGGTTTAAAAAGTGTACACTTGAAATGTTCCAGGTTTGGTCTATTCCATAATCTCATAATCAATGTCTAACTTACGCAATGCTCTAAGCGCAGAACCTGAAATTTTATCTTTTACTTCAATATCTACCGCATCTCCTTCTAAGAGTATATTCGTAAGTTCGTGTGCTAAAGAATCCCCCACATTAGAAATTTCAACAATACATTTGGCTATTGCTCTCCTATCTGGTCTTTGCGCATCACAAGACAATAAATTTATTTTCATATGTATTGTTTATTTATGCAAGATACTATAGTTGAAGTAAGTCTGGTAAACGTATGGCTCTAACTTAAGAGTTTCGTTGACCCATTTCTATGTCAAAATAGTGTTTCAATTTAGTTTCAAACTCATTTTCCCCAAATTTGATTTCTTGTTCAACACCCACTTTCGTAATTTTTAATCGTGAATTGTTGAGTGTAATCCTGCCGTCGCTTGTTGAAATGGATATCAGCTTTTGCTTTCTAAAATGCGATTCATTATTTGTTTGGTGAAAATCGCACCTTTCTGCAAATTCAAAAAGTTCTCTTTCAATAGTTTTAAAAATATATTGTGGAACTAAAATATTTCCCCTTGCCTCGTTAATACGGTAGTAATCCGTTTTATAGGTGTCAAACTGGAATTGTCCAAAATCATCGGTAATCTTCTGTTCTGTTTTTATTACTAAAGGTTCTAAAGTAAACTTCCCAAAACCAACATCTACCAAATAATTTTGGTTTTCCAAGGTAACCATAATAGCCATATGGTCATACTCAGGACTGTATTGGTCATTTTTTATGTGCACGCAGGCTGAGATAAGTCTGGCATTGAAACCTATTTCTTTTAAAAGTTTACAGAACAATCCGTTTAGTTCGTAACAGAATCCGCCGCGTTTTTCAAGAATTATTTTTTTGTAAATATCAGTTGTGGACAGGTTTATTTTGTTTCCGTAGTGGATGTCCAAATTTTCAAAAGGAACATTTAGAATGTGGTTTTTCTGAAGTTTATAAAGCACGTTTTTATTGACTACTGGAGTGTCGGTAAATTTTATTCGGCGTAAATAGGGCTTTATATCCATTGTACTAATATACTATATAGCAAAGTACCCAACTATTTAAATAGCTTGTATCCCTTACGTACGCTATAAATCCAGCACTTCTTACCCCAAAATCATATACTTTCTACGAACTTTAAAAAGACTTTTTTATGGAGGTCTAAGTCCATGCTAGGGGAAAGAGATACACGAACAATATAATCCTTATCACCTTCTTTAGTGGTTCCTTGGGTAGAGGTGGCAGGTATGGTCCAATAACAACCTTTTAGTTGTCCGTAGCTAACGCAGAACTTACTCTCTTTAGGAATTTCAGTAATCATTAAGTTGATCAATTTTAAATTCAAGGCCCTTTTAAAAGCTTCTTTTTCCTCTGGGGTATTTCCTTTGGTAGGCAGGTCTAATGAAAATACAGATGGTGTAAATTCTTCTTTAGCTAATTTTTCCGATACAAAATTGATTTTCGCATCTGGTAGGACCTCATGAATATAGTTCACGAACTCACGCGTGTTTTTGTACGCCTCATGAATTCTCTTGTTCATAGAAGGTAATTGTTTGGCCAATATGCTTTTTTGAAGCGCTGTGGCCCCATTATCCGTAAGTTTTAAATGGGTTTCTATTTTATTCATCAGAGCTACTGTTTTGGTATTTCCAACGCAGTAACCAGCGGTACATAAGCCACCACTTGGAAACTTGGAACCGCTAACGTATGAAATAGTTCTAACGGTTGAAAGGATTGCATTTTCACCTAAAAAGTGAACATTCGGGCAAAATGTTTGGTCCAGAATAAAAACGGGATCAATGGCAATTGTACCCTTTGCGGTTTTACGTTCTTTGCTCAAAGCAGCTTTTAGAGCAATGAGATTAGGAACTTCAACCCTAGGGTTTGTTGGGATTTCAGCAATTATATAAGGAATGGCGTCTTCTTGGGCTACTTGGTCTAAGACAGTGCCAATACTTTGCACCATATCATTATCACCATCAACAAGTAAATCTACCACTTCAACGGTATCAATACAGGCGGCAACACGTCTGGCCTGATCATTTGTGCCGCCGTAGCAGTTTGGTGGAACAACGAATTTTATCGCCTTTCCTGGGTGGTTCTCGATAGCATCGTGAATAAGTCCCATCATAATGGCATACTGAACGGATAGTCCGCTAGAGGCAAGTAAAACCTTTGTGTTGGAACCGGTAATAGTGGCAATTGAATCTAAGACCATTTTCTTGTTGGTCTCATCTGTACTATTCGTAGTGTTTGTGGAAGACGCGTCTACAAGTAGTCTTAAAGCAACCAACGAATTTGCCGGTGTCATGGCAATGGTCTCTCTTCTTCTTACATGTTGAATGTCCGAAATATAATTCTCGTTTTTTTCGCCATTTACTATTAAGATGCTTCCTAGGTCAGCGTGAAGGTTTATGAAAAAATCAATGTCTTTATTGTGATTAAAAAAACCTATTTCTTCCTGTTCCGAAATAAATATTGTACTACCAGTAAATTCAGGAATGGCCGATGGTTTTTCAACCTTGGTCAATTCAAATTTATAACCATATACTTGTTTTACAACTTCTGGTTCAAAATACGGTGGTAGTTCTCCGGAATAGGTAATTTGTGTGTTTTTATTGTCCAATAAGTTCTTCCGTAGAATAGCCAAAATAGGCATGGTCTTGGAAGAAAAACTGATTACATAACTGGCTTCTATTCTATTTAAATTTGCGATTCCCCATTCTAAAACACAGGATAAGGGGTGACCTAGGCGTATATAATCATATGCCGTAGGTAATTGATTTAGAGCAGAAGCCGAAGAATTGGAAGCAATGAACAAGGTGTTGAACTGTTCCAGAAATTCGGTTTTGGCAAGACGTTCATTATAAATATCCAGCCGGTGAGTAGTTAGATTCACCCAACTAGAAGGTATGTTCTCCAATACCTCTTTAATGTAATTTTGCATTTTAGTTGCTTCCATAACTATCACCTTTCAATAGATTGGAAAGATACGTCAATAAGATTTTTTTAGCATGCTGTAAGCTGTTTTATTGAAATGCCAGAACCAAGGTTTAATCATTATTGTTTTGGAGGAAACCTCTTTTGGCAAGCGTTTTGGCATTTACTAGCGTCATTTGCTGAACTGGCGTAGCATTGTTTTTTTTCTTCTCCATCCTTCATTTTTGAGCAACTATTGCGCCTTTGTTTTGCGGCTTTTGAGCAACGCTTGCTACATTCAACCAGTCCTACGTCTACTGGATTGTTCCAGAGGTTATCACTTGCAAAAACAAAATCCTCAAACGGTGAATTGAATATTGGGTCAGAACTTATTTGCATAAAAGCGAGTCTGGTTTTTGTCTCTTGACCATTAATTTGAGCTTGTAAATTTCTAATGTCATTTTCTAATTTTTCTATTCTCTTTAACAGTTGAGGAATAGATTTCTCCTGGGATAATTTTGATTTATTTTTAGTAATTGTTTTTGACTGAATGTCCTGACTTTGGTGTTGAGCTGTGCCCACACATAAAAATAACAGAAATACAAATAATAGTATTGGATTTTTCATCATTTAGATTTTTAATAATTTTTCTAAATTTAAAACAAATAACGCTGGTAAAAGTAGTGGATGTACTGCTGTCCGTTTTATGTGTGTGAGTTGTAAGATATTGTGTGTAAGCGAGTTAATTTTTTGTAAGCCATTGTTGTTAAGAAAAATTGACATTAAAGCTTAAGATTGGTTTTTATTAAAAATAATAAGAAGATGAGTCAGTACTCACGGTTATTAATTAGCATAGCTACATCACTTAAGTGAATGAAAACGAGAATTTCTTATGTATATTTATTCCAATGATAGATTTAGAAGAGCAACTAAAAAACCCGGTTTGGTATTCTTTAAAAGAAAACCATAAAAAATTTGCTATTGAATTTGACGGAGTCCAATTCTATGACCCGGAGGTCTGCACTTTTGGGGCCTTCTTTGATGAAACAAAAACAGCAATAGCCGCGCAAGAGTATTTAAAAACTTCGGATAGTTTTTTCTTCGTTTCAGAGCATCAGACTCCCTTGATAGATGATGATAAGGTCCAACTTGATAAAAAAATAGATGGGTGTCAAATGGTATTGAATACGCTGCCAGATGTTTCAATAACAGAGCATATTATTCCTTTGGAAAAAGAATTTATTGACGAAATCTATGATTTGGTGTGGTTGGTTATGCCTGGTTATTACAGGAGAAGGACGTTTGATATGGGTAAGTACTTTGGGATATTCAGAAACGGAAAATTAGTTTCAGTTACCGGTCAGCGCATGCAAACCAATAAGTTTATAGAGGTGAGTGCAGTTGTTACCCATCCTGATTATACCAGACAAGGACTGGCAAAACAATTAATAGCACATACAACAAAAGAGATTTTAAAAGAGAATAAAACTCCTATTTTACATACCAATAAAGGAAATCTGGCCATATCTCTTTATGAGAAATTAGGTTTTGAACTAACTAGAGATATGAACTGGTGGTTGTTTAGTAAAAAGGAAGGATGAATTGAAAAGGGAAAACAAAAAGATGCTACAACTATAAATGGTAAAATAAAAAATTGAAGACAAGGCTCATGCCTTCTTGTTAAATAGGGCTAGAATAATATTCTAGCCCTATTTAAATTAGAGTTTCCGAAGGTTTATGGCAGCAAAAATCCCAATTAGCATAGTAATCAGTACAGTGGGAAGCATCAAGTAAATCCAATTAACATCACGTTTTGAAGTGTAAAACTTAACATGATGTGTTGACCAATCAACTGAATCCGCCGGTTTGTTTTCAAAAATCTTGGTATAAAAGCCTAGCCGTAAATCTTCATGAAATTTTGTAAGGGCTTTCAAAAAAGCTGAGTGGCTCATCATATCCGTTTTCGCCAGATTATTAAAACTTAGTTGCGCATGCATAGTAGGAACGAAAAGGGCAACTTTTTCGCTTACCGTATTTCGTAGCATAACTTTTTCCATCATTTCAGTACTAGTCTCCTTTGCCGCAAAATCTCCCATAAATTGCATACCGTAATACCATATCCAACTGAACTCATCTTCGGGAACAGGGTAGCTCTTATATTCGGGATATGCTTTAGTGAACTCCGTCATGGTTGCGCCTTTTTCCATATCCCATTTTTCATGATAACCATCTCTTTGCTCTACCATGGCATCTAAGGCTTCTGGCACTTGGTAGGTATTAATAACATAGTTATTCACTAATGCAGGAATTAAAATGGTCAATACTACCCAAATTGAAATCAATGCCAATGCATTAAAACTTGAATTTTTTAATAATGATACCATCCAAAAACATAAAGCACTCCAAAATAATAGATACAATATACTTTGTAGAAAAATAGCCCAGAAATTGGCGCTCATTGAAATCTGTAATATAGTACTTGCCAAAAACATGAGAACAATTAATACCACAAATACAAAGAGTATTCTTACTGCCATCTTTTTAAATAAAAATCCGGCTTTTCCTGACGTTTGTGCTGCTAAAATACGCCAAGTTCCCAATTCTTTTTCTTCGGAATATAGGTTGAAGGTCATGGCTATCAATACCAATGGAAACAAGTAAATGATAACAAAACCTAAATCTAGGTTACCCGACATTAACAAAGAAGGATTTTCAAAATCCGTATCATATTTCTGTGCTTCTAGAGCCCGTATGGTCACCGCTTGCATTAGCGGATTTACATCGCTCTGACCAATGGAAATAGCACTGATATTTTCGGGCTTTTTAATTAGTGTGAAACGTAAATAATACAGCAATAATCCTAAATCTTCACTGTGATACTCAATGTTCTTTTTGATGCTTTCTTCCTGAAACACTTCTGCTGCGGCTATCGTTTTCTCTTGTTTGACCAAGTATTGCTTTCCTATGAAAATGCTGATAACACCAACAGACATTAATAAAACAAGACTAACCAAGAATATTTTCGTTCTAAAAAACGATTTAAATAACAAACTATACATCTATATGGCTTTTAGGTTAGTTGATAATTTCAATAATCCAAAAACGGATAAAATACTCCATAATAATAGGGCTATTAAAGAGGTCAACTCATTTTTAAGCACCTCTCTTATACTTAAAAAATGATATTGAAAAGGAGGAAACTCTTTCCAGTAATCACTAGATATAGTATTAGGTCCTTCTTTGCCTTTATTAGGTATAAAATCCATCTGCAACTGATTCATATCCTGAGCTAATTTGAAGCGATAGGTTTCTGCCTCATCCTTAAAATGAAGAAAAGATTGAAAATCTGTTCCTGAGAATGCCATTGACAAATTTTTAATGGCAGAATACGGATTTATGAATGCGGAATAACGCTCTAAATTGTTTTGTTTATGGTAAACTTCATAAAGTCCTTCTTGGTGTTCAAGGTAAACTTCAGCACTTAATTCTTCCCCTTTAGACATCACAAAACCGCCATAATTGAAAGGAAGATCATTAACATCTGTAACCTTATTAGCTAATAAAACAGAGTCTTTTAATGCCTTAAAATGTGGGTCATCTGGATTGTGACTATCTCCCAATTCAATCAAATCATGTTCAACAGCTGTTTCCATTTCTATTTTAGAAGGAGTAGGGTATAAGTAAAAACCCATTGCCTGTAATGATTTTGGAACTATGATAACGAATAACAACCATATACCTAACAACTTTACCAAGGCACCTTTAGCGGTTGCGCTAAAAGCTGAGACCAAAATAGTGATGGCGCTTAATATACCAAAGAATAAAAAATAAGAAATAAGCAGAACCAAATACCTCAAAAAACTATCGGTAAGCATGCTATTATGAGATTCTAACAAAACAAAAAGAAGTAATACCAAAAAAATCGAGATCAAAAAAATGAGTGACAAGCTCCATAAACCTATCCATTTTCCAAATACGATTTCCTTTCTTGTTATTCCTTGTCCTATTAAAAGTTTAAGGGTACCATTTTCCCTTTCTTGAGCTATGGTCGCAAAGCCTAAGTAGAAAATCAATAAAGGAACGATTACTTTTAATAACATAGCTAGGCTAACTTCACCAAAACGTAAAAGTCCCGTAGACATACTGGCTTCGGAAAAATTAACGGTATTCTGCTTGTGCGCCTCCAAGAAAACGGCATTACCTACAAAGTTTTCCATACCAAGATCAAAAACACTTAAAACGTGTTTTAGTCTTAGGGCAAAAGACCCATAATGTGACATTCTATGTGGATGCTTATCCGGATTATTTTCCCAGCTTTCCTGTACTTCATGTTGAATTTCATCTCGTGTAAAATTCTGGTCATGGTAATTCTCATAACCACTATACGCAGAAAAGAGTAGCAAGAACAGCATCAAAGCAGATGCTATCAACATGACCTTAGATCTAAAGGCATCTTGCCATAATTGGCGCGCTAACAATTTTATTACGTTCTTCCTCATTATTAGAATTTATAAGTTGCATTTAGCAATACGTTTCTTGGTGCCCCAGGACCTAGTCTAGAAGGGTTAAGACCACCTAACCAATACGTTTCGTCAAACAGATTATTCAATTTTAAGGTTAATTGTATTCCTGTATTATTTGGCTTGTAATACACTGCTGCATCAAAAACCGTGTATGATGGCAATAGAAGTCTATCGGTATCGTACGTTGGGTTGTACCACGTATATCGCTCATCCATAAATTGAGCACCCAAACCAAAGCCGATTCCTTTTAAGGTTTCATTTGTAAAATCATATCTTCCCCAAATATTCGCATTGTGTTTTGGAGCTCCTCCTATAGGTTCACCAATAAACTCTTCTATGGCATCTTCTACAATTTCAGCATCTGCAAAACCATAAGATGCGGTAATTTGAAAATTAGGTGATATGTAACCAGATACATCCATCTCAAAACCTCTGCTTCTTTGTTCACCTCTTGTAGTTAAATTGTCCAAATCATAGGTATCACCTAAAAGGATATTTTTTTGAGTAATGTTGAAGATAGCTAGGTTGGCAAATATTTTTCCGTTCAAAAATTCTCCTTTTGCTCCAAACTCTGTTAAACTACTTTCAAGGGGATCAAATCTGCTTGGTGAAGTGGACCAAAAGAAACCTTCTGCCGTTGGCGATAATGAAACAGTATTAGTGTGTGGCTGAAAACCTTCTAAATAGGTAGCATATGCACTAACAGTATTGGTAACTTCATAGGTTAAACCAATTCTAGGTACAATGGCATCATTTGTAAACTCTTGCTCATCGCCTTCATAATCAAAAATATCAGTGAAACGCTCATATCGCAAGTTCAATAAAGCAGAGAACTTACCTACTTTAAACTGATTTTGAATATAAAAACCATTTGAAGTGTTCAAGTTTGCTGGAATACTCAATTCTGCTAGATTATATGCATTTGTATTTCTAGCACCGTTAAAAGGATCTTCCAGATTAAAATGAGGAACTGCAGGCACGGGCATAGTTACACCATCTACCACCATTTGCTGAAAGTTGGCTGCATTTGCAGGGTCATAGTTAGACTGACCACCATCTACCGTCAAGTACCTTCTGGCACGTAGAAATCCGGCTCCAATTTTTCTTTCCCAACGTGTAGCATCATAACCAACTAAAATCTTGTTGGTTATCTTCTCTGTTTTAATGTCGTACGTAAAGTAGGTACTAAAATTATCGGTTTCCCAATATTGTTGTCTTTCATCATATCGCATTCTAGCCAAGGTAGGAATCACGTTTCCGTCAATATCCACCGCTGTACCATCAACTCTATGTTCGGCTAAATCTTCATCCCAAGTTTGCTTCATAAATTGTGCATTGAAGCCTAAATTTTCGGTCAATTTTTTACTAAAGTTCGCCATGAAAATGAACTCCTTGTTTTTATAGTGATCACTTGATGCACCAACATTCATTGTAATTGGTGTACTATTAATATCGTATTCGCCATTTATAGCACCGAAAATTGGCTGACCCCTATCTAAATTACCTACGGCATCGCTATAAATCATTTCTACATTTAACGACGTTGTTTCATTAGGTATATAACTTAAAGAAGGCGAAAACAAAATGGCATTGTTGTTTACCACATCTCTAAATGAATCTGCTTCTTGAATTGCAGCATTGAAACGATATAATAATGTTTTTGATTCGTTCAATGGTCCCGTAAAATCCGCAGTAGCTCTTAAGGTTCCAAAACTGCCTGTGGTCAAAGAAACTTCACTACGTTTTTCAGCCAAAGGCTTTTTGGTAACCATGTTTACCGTACCACCTGGATCGGCACTTGAAAATGTAACTGATGATGGACCTTTTATAACTTCAACACGCTCTAGATGTGAGGTAATTGGTTGTAAAAAATAGTATTGGCGTGTACGCATACCGTTTAACACCTGCCCGTCATCCGCTTGTGTAATACCTCGAATATTATAGTGATTGTATAAGCCCGTTACCGAAACATTACTTACCGTTTTTACAGCATCTGGCACTTGAAAAGCAAGACGGTCTGCAATTAATTCTTTGGTAACAGATGTTATAGCTTGTGGTAGCTCTTTATTGGCAATTGCCACTTTGGTAGCCGAAAAAGAATAGTCACTATTGTAATCTGTTCTTGCTCTACCAATGACTTCTACAGACTGTAATTGTTCAACACTCTCTTGAAGGTTGATCGTTCCCAAATCATAATTAGTAAATTGGTTAAATAATTTATTAAAACTTTGGCTTTGCATACCTATGTAGCTTACCGAAATCTGATAGTTTCCGGTTTCGGAAAGGTCAAAGTTAAATTGACCATTGTCTCCAGTTACAGTACCTCCTTTTTTAGAAGTATTCTCAAGATTATAGGAAATAGTAGCTCCAAAAATGGGAGATCCGTCATTATCCAAAATTTTTCCGCTTACAGCAATTTGTGCCAATGTAATGTTACAAACAAGTAAAGCTAGTATGGTTATATAGTGTTTCATGTTTTAGTTATATAGTTTCTAAGTAAAGTTGATTTAATTCATTTGCGTTAATCTCGCTGGCTTTTAGTTGTTGTGCTAAAACACCTTCTTTCATAATACCAATGGTGTTACCTAATTCTACGGCATTAAAAATGTCATGTGTAGCCATAAAAATGACCTTACCCATTTTTGCGAGTTCTTTACAAATTTTAGTGAATTCTGCTGTTGCCTTAGGGTCTAGACCAGAAGTAGGTTCGTCCATAAAAATTACTTCTGCATTTTTGGCAAGTGCAACAGCAATTCCTACTTTTTGACGCATTCCCTTAGAATAACCAGATAGCCTTTGGTGTTGAGCATCTGCTTGTAATCCTGTTTTTGTTAAGAACGCTTCTAATTCTGATGTGGAATAGGTGAAGCCTGCCAACTTGCTAAAGAAATTAAGATTCTCAATCCCTGTAAGATTTCCGTAGAGCTGCACAGTTTCAGGTATATAAGCGGTTAACTGATTGGTATCGTCTTTACCCACTTCTTTATTGGCAACGAAAGCTTGTCCGCCATCTTTTTTAATAAAACCTAAAAATATATTTATAGTGGTGGTTTTTCCTGCTCCGTTTTGTCCTAACAAACAAAAAATCTCTCCTTTAGAGACCTCAAAAGAAACTTCTTTCAATGCCATTTTTCCGTTATAGGACTTGGTAATATTTACTGCCTTTAGCATATAAGTATTGTGTATTAAAAATTGGTAGTACTTGTAGCAACGCTCCGTATAACCGTAATGAATACAGTAAACGGGTATTGAATATTATTGAAGATCTGCCTAGAGATTAAGACAGCATCCATATGCCAGATTATAGTTATAATGAAATAATAACCTCCAAAAAAATGGTGACTTTAAAATTAAAATAACAATAGAAAATAGGTGCAGTCATCCTAAGAATTAAGATACTACAACATACATACGGACTAGATAAATTGTGGTGGTGGTCTAGTAAAGAGATAACTAGATAAATGCCTTTCATTTATGGCTACAGCAGGAGCTGAAATAGAAATGTTTGGCTCCCAAATGTAAAATTCTGTTTGTGGTATTACCTGAGGCTGTGTTTCTAAAAGCGGAGTAAAATTAACCGCAGTGGTAATATGACAAACTTCGCAATGCTGAACATCTGTATCGTCTGCATGATGCGTAAGCGCATGTAAGCCCGCCACCTTGAAAAAAAGCATCAAGGCGATATAAAACATGGCGATTATGGGCTTTACGTTTTTCATCGGAAGTGGCAAAAGTAAATAATATTCTAGAGTATCGTAAGTATGGTTTTGAAAAAAATACTAAACACCGTAATTTTTATAAGAAAGAATGGTGATTCGTTTGAGAGCCGGATGAACTGGCTAAGATTTACATATTTATCTATCTATTAGAGAGAAGGCCATTTCCGCAATAGTAATTATAGAAAATGGTTGATACGTTTAGATGGATTCAAATTTCCAAAAATCGTTGGTGGGCAAAGGAGCCTCATAGGTTTTGGATTCTTTGGAATTGATATCTTCGTAAGTTATTTTCCATGCATGAAGGCAAATTGACAAGGGAAAATAGTCTTGATCAGAGCCATATTTTTCATCTCCAAAAATCGGGAGTCCTAAGTTGGCTAATTGAGCTCTAATTTGGTGAAATCTACCCGTTTTTGGTTTAACCTCTAAAAGATAACCAAAATGGTTTTGGCCAATAACCTGGTAGAAAAGCGAACAATTCTGGGAATCCTTTGTTTTTGTTGGAACGATATCCGCTCTTTTTTCTTTGGTATTCTTTACAAGAAAATCCACTAGGTTACCTCTGTTCTTTGCGGGCTTGTTCTTAACAATCGCTAAATAGGTTTTTTGGATTTTACGGCTGCTAAATAAATTATTGAACTCAACTAAAATACTTTTTTTCTTTGCAAAAATCAATACACCACTAGTTACACGATCTAACCGATGAATAACCCCTATATAAGGTTTCCGTCTACTTTTTAAAAGATGGTTAAGGACTTGGGTTTCTACCGTAAGGTCTTCAAACGGACTTTTTTCACTAATAAGGCCAGCGGCTTTATTTACAACAATATAATCATTGTTTTCATATATTACTTTAAGCTCAGGCATGTGGATTTTTGCTTTTCAATTTTACAATGGCAACAATCTTTTAACGTCTCTTATTTCTAGACTTACCCTTACTTTTTCGGCGAGAATGGCTTGCAGGAATTGCATCGTCAAACGTATTCTTTACGGCTACAGGTTTCACACTTTTCCAAGATTTGTTTTCTTTTTCAGGTACCAAAACTTCAACCAGATCCTTTCGGCCTAATTTATTTAAGGTATTTCTGATCCAATCTTTATTACCCTTCTTATACCAAAAGAAGAAACGATGTTGTTCATCCTTTTCCTTTTTAGATTTTGGAGTTTTAGTTGGTTTTAAGGTATATGGATGATATCCACTATAATAAATAACCGTTGCAACGGTCATAGGAGTAGGAGTGAAGCCTTGTACTTGTTCTAACTGAAAGCCCATATCCTTGGTTTCAGCAGCCAAATTGGCCATGTCTTCTACTTCGCAAGCCGGGTGATTGGAAATAAAATAGGGAATCAACTGAAGTTTCAAGTTCTTCTTGATATTGATTTTATCAAAACGCTCTTTAAACTTATGGAAATATTCAAAAGAAGGTTTGCGCATCAACTTTAAAACAGGGTCAGAGGTGTGTTCGGGAGCTACTTTTAACCGTCCGGAAATATGTTTCGTCATTACCTCTTCCGTATAATCATCTAATTCCTTTGGGTCCGCATTCTTATTAAATTCCGGAACCAACATATCATGACGTATACCACTCCCAATAAAGGATTTCTTAATTTTAGGGTGCTTATCTACAGCTTGGTACAACTCGGTTAGCGGTTTGTGAGAAGTATCTAAATTGCTACATATTACAGGTGAAATACAGGAAGGGGCAACACATTTATCGCAGATGGATTGTACTTTTCCTTTCATCTGGTACATATTAGCGGATGGTCCTCCAATATCTGATAGGTAGCCTTTAAAATCAGGCATATTAGCAACCTTGTCTACCTCCCTCAGTACAGACTCTTTACTTCTACTAGCTATAAATTTACCTTGATGTGCTGAAATCGTACAAAAACTACAACCGCCAAAACAACCACGATGAATGTTAATGGATGTCTTAATCATTTCAAACGCAGGTATGGGTCCACGCTTATTATATTTTGGATGCGGTAAACGGGTGTAGGGCAAGTCAAAAGAAGCATCAATTTCCTTTTCGGTCATTGTGGGATACGGCGGGTTTATTACCAACGTTCTGCCTTTTACCCCTTGAAAAATACGTCTTGCTTTAAGTTTGTTAGACTCTTGCTCTATCACTTTAAAGTTAGAGGCAAATTTTTTCTTATCCTTTAAACAGACTTCATGCGAAACTATTTCTACATCATCCCAATTTTTATTCTTCGGAATAGTCTCATTTTTATCTATTAAAAAAGCAGTCTGTGCTATGGTTTTTAAACTAGAAAAAGGAACTCCTTTTTGTAATAGCTTCACCACTTCTCTTAGAGGTTGCTCACCCATACCATATACCAACATATCTGCCTTGGAAGTTTCTAAAATCGTAGGCATAAGCTTATCGCTCCAATAATCATAATGGGTTACTCTACGAAGGGAAGCTTCAATGCCACCTATCAATACAGGAACATCAGGGAACTTATCCTTTAATATACTTGAATATACAGATGTAGCATAATCCGGTCTAAAGCCTTTATCGCCATTGGGTGTATAGGCATCTTTATCTCTACGTTTTTTGCTTGCCGTATAATTACTGACCATAGGATCCATACAACCACCGGTAACACCAAAAAATAATTTAGGTGTTCCTAGTTTTGTAAAATCCTGCAAATCATCGTTTACACTAGGTTGTGGAACTATAGCTACTTTTAAACCATAACTTTCCAAGATACGACCAATTACAGCAGGGCCAAAAGAAGGATGGTCTACATAGGCGTCTCCGCTAAATAGAATAACATCTAATTCTTGCCAACCCCGAATTTTTACTTCTTTGTTAGTAGTAGGTAGCCAATCTGTAAGTCTGTTGGTATGCATATAGTTGCAAAGATACGGTTAAATTGGGTTTAGCAACCTTAAACGTTACTCGCCCAATAAGAATTAGTTTAATATTTTGATACGAGTTTGTAATCTTGTTACAATAGGTAAATTAACCGTTAAGCTATTAAACGTGTAAGGTTTAAAGGTTTTGTTATAATCCGATTATGTTTTTTACGAGGACAATTCATACATTTTCGTTTAAAAAATCGTGATTCCAAAACCCAAGCAGTTGTACCTTACCTTTTAGAAAATTTATAACCTCTACTTATTTAGGGATAGACCGGTTTTTTGGAATGTTAATGGATTCTTTACTGTCAACAGTTTCTTTGTTTTTAGAATAATCCATTTCTAATATCAAGTTAGCGATAAGGGCGGTCCACCCTGTTTGATGCGAGGCTCCCAGTCCTTTGCCTGAATCACCATCAAAAAACTCATAAAAGAGGTGGTGGTCTTTAAAAAATTCATTTTCAGCATAAACTTTTTGTGGGTCATTATCGTGGTATTGAAACTTACCTTCAGGATTGCGTTCAAAAAGCTTTACCAATCTTTTGGTTAGCTCATCAGCAATTTGATTTAGGTTGATTTTATTTCCAGAACCCGTAGGGAATTCATACCTATACTCATCGCCATAAAAAGAATGAAATTTTCGCAGAGATTGAATGATCATATAGTTCAAAGGCATCCATATAGGCCCGCGCCAGTTAGAATTGCCCCCGAACATGTTAGAAGTACTCTCGCCAGGTTCATAATTAATACTGTAGTGCCCATGATGTTGAAATACAAAGGGATGCTCTTTATGGTATTTAGAAAGGGAACGAATGCCAAAATCCGAAAGAAATTCATTTTCGTCCAATAATCTCTTTAGCAAATGTTCTAATCGGAAGCCCCTCATGATGGAGAACAAATAATTACCGTCTTCATTAACTTCTTCTATCCGAGAAATAAGGGATGCCAGGTCTGGACGTGTTTTTACAATTTCGGTAGCTCTGCTTCGGAATTCCTTAAGGTGGTCAATTAAATCATTATTAATGATTTCTACGGCAAACATGGGAATAATACCCACTAAAGACCGCACTTTCATCTGACTGGTTAAGCCGCTGGACATTTCAACAACGTCATAATAAAAGTTATCTGAATCGTCCCAAAGTGAGATTTCCTTTTTACCTATATGGTGCATGGCCCATGCTATATTCAAAAAGTGCCTAAAAAATTTGGAGGTAGCTTCTTCGTAGGTGTTATTGATTTCCGTAAGTTCCAATGACATCCGGAACATATTTAAAGTGAACATGGCCATCCAGCTTGTAGCATCTGCCTGTTGCATTCTTGTTATTCCCGGTGGCATATGGTTCCGGTCAAAAACACCAATATTATCCAGACCTAAAAATCCGCCTTCAAAAAGATCAGTACCGTGCTTATCCTTTTGGTTGACCCACCAGGTGAAGTTAATAAGTAACTTCTGGAAAGCCTTTTCTAAAAAGTCCGTATCACCCTTACCAGTTCGTTCTTTATCCTTGGAGTACACATTCCATACCGCCCAAGAATGAACGGGAGGGTTTACGTCACTAAAATTCCATTCATAAGCAGGAATCTGCCCGTTGGGATGCATATAGTTTTCCTTTAATACCAAGAGGAGTTGTTCCTTTGCGAACAGGGGATCTATCTCAACAAACGATACCATATGAAAAGCTAAGTCCCACGCCGCATACCACGGGTATTCCCACTTGTCCGGCATTGATATAATATCTCTATTGGTAAGATGCTGCCAACTAGAATTTCTAGGATTTGCACGGTATGGCTTCTCTTCTCCCGGTCCGCCAAAAAGCCATTTAAAGACATCGTTATAGTAGAATTGCTTAGTCCATAAAAGCCCTGAAAAGGCACTTCTTGCAATTTCTTGGTGAGACTCAGGAATGTCTTTTTTAATCAAAGAGCCGTAAAATTCTTCACATTCTTTGATTCTTTCATCAAATATAGCATCAAACTCCTTCCAAGGATTTTCTAATTTCTTTTTGCTTAGGCGTACCTTTATGGTCTTTTCTTGTCCTGGCTTCAACTTAAATTTGTGCCAGACTGCCATTTTAGAACCTGTCCTTTTGGGGTTAACGCTACGTTTGCCGGATACCACATGGTCATTGATACCGTCTTTTACATATTTGACCTTGTTATTTACTCCATAAATACGTTTATTGTTTGTCTCGTTTTCGCAAAAAAGCTGTTTACCATTTTCATGATAAAGAAAATAGTTGCCATTACGGGTGCTTTTGGATTGCACACAATCCTTACCTAAAACTTGCATCTCCGGACGTGAGAACCGTTTGTTGTGTTTCCAGAAATTCCGAAACCAAAAATGGGGTAGAATATGTATATCCGCTTCTTTATTGCCACGGTTTATAACTGTGACTTTCATTAGAATATCTTCTGTATCCGCTTTAGCATATTCTATATAGCAATCAAAAAAGGCATTGTTCTTAAAACAATCCGTATCTAATAATTCGTATTCCGGCAGTTCACGGCTACGTTGGTTTTTTTTCACCAGTTCTTCATACGGAAAGGCAGCATGTGGGTATTTATAAAGATATTTGCAGTAGGAATGGGTAGGAGAGGATACCTGATGAAAATAGAGTTCCTTTACATCTTCTCCGTGGTTACCTTGGTTATTGGTAAGGCCAAACAAGCGTTCTTTTAGAATGCGGTCCTTTCCGTTCCAAAAGGCAGGTGCTAAACAAAGTATTTCTCTGGAATCACAAAAACCGGCTATACCTTCTTCTCCCCATCTGTAGGCATTGCTTCGAGATTTTTCATGGTCTATAAATTCCCAGGCATGTCCATACTCGCTATAATCTTCGCGAACGGTTCCCCATTGTCTTTCGGCCACGTAAGGCCCCCATTTTTTCCAGTGGGTATTATTACCAGAAATGGATAGCCTTTTGCTTTCCGCATTTTTACTTGTCATGTATTACTAGTTAGGTTAGCTGTTGTTTTAGGTAAAAAACAGAGCATCTATAAACAAATCTCGAGATTGAATAATGATATTAATTTTATTGGTTTTTCCTTAAACAGTGCAAAAATAAGTACTTATAGGGTATATTGAAGTTAGTACGAAAGCAGATTTACCTTATTGCCAGTATGTTATAGTACATTTTATCACATTACAAAAAAATGTATTCATAATTGAAGAAGTCCTATTTTAAATAGTTTGAAAGTTCTTCAAAATAGGGTAAGGCTATCTTTAAATTACTAGTTAGTAATTAGTATTAACAAAATAATTTAAGAATTATTAAAGCATAGAAGGTTTGATGTTTTGAGCAAACGCCATATGTTTTTATACCCTAAATCTGCATAACTAACCCTAAGCATCCACAAAAATCACTGTACCTGTAAAGAACCCATCAATAGAAGGCTCAAAAGCTTACGTCTTCGTGCGCTGTAACCCGACATAGTTCTATAACAGACTAAATCTGAACAAGGTAAAGCCGTTGGTTGCACTCGTAGCGGTGCAGGGAAAACTATTATTATTGATGTACACCATATGGAAGAACGAAGAAAATTATAATGCTGAATTTGAAATAAAAAAGTAGCAAAAGCATAAAGCCCTTGCTGCGCGGGATAACAGTTAGGTAAATCAACCTGTTTCCTAAATTATCAAAGAAAAAACTTGTTTTTTGACACAGTACCTATGAACAGTACGGGAGCAAACTGGCGGTTGCTTTCCGCCACGCACATAGCGAAATCTTTGTGTTTTGTTTTTTTTTGTGTCAAAGCGAAATCCCAAAGATTTTGCGGACTTCATAAAAATACGCAAACCTTTCGATTAAGACTGAAGCCCGTATTGTTTATAGGTTGTGTTGGGTGTAGTTTTTATTCCGTTATTCTATTTTTCAAATCCATTCTCTCGTGCAAAATTCTGATGATTTCGATTCTATCATTTGATATCTGTTGATAGAATATAATATGTTTTCCAGATTTGAGTCCGAGTAGGTTTCTGCTTATTCCGCTATATTCTTTTCCAATTTCGGGATTTTCGCCGATTCCATTACAAGCCATCTTAACTGTTGCATAATATTTATCAGCTTGCTTTTCACACCATTTTTCAAAAGTGTAATCCCAAATATCATTTAAGTCATCAATGGCTTCTTGTCTCAGTAAAACTTTAGCCATTTTTTCTTTTTTCAGCCTTTAGTTTTTTAAGATTTTCATCAAAGTCAAAATCCTCAACCAAAGGACTGTTCAATCCCTCTTGTATTGCATTTCTCAACGCGATTACTTTATTTTCTTCATTTTCCAGCATTCTTAGTCCAGCTCTTATAACTTCGCTAACGTTCTTATATCGACCAGCAGAAACTTGAGTTTGTACAAATTGGTCAAAATAATTCCCGAGTGATATGGATGTATTCTTCATTGTATGAATTTTACTCAAATTTACCAAAAATTGGTAAAATGTCCAAATTTGGCTGAATTTTCAAATTGCACCCAACGGTTTAGCCATGAACAGTACGGGAGCATACTAGCGTTTTCTTTCCGCCATGCACTTAGCGAAATCTTTTTGTTTTGATTTATTTTTTACTGTCTAGAGCAAAATGCAAAAGATTTGGCGGACTCTATAAAAATACGCAAGCCTTAGCTTTTAAGACCTAAGCCCGTATTGTTTATAGGTTGTGTTGTATGGCGTTTTACTCAATTAACACGTAGCGCTTTTTAGTTTATTGCTCTTAGTCTGCTGTAGTAAATTCACCGATATCATATACAAATATCTCAGATGTATTTTTAACAATTATGCGTGAACCATCTGAAGATAAACGCATATCAGTAATGCCACCAGATGGATTTCCTATTTCAATATCTAGTCTATCAATAGAATTATCAGTCACTTTATAAATTTCTGCTGCAGTGACCGAAATTGTAGCTAGTGCTGATCCATCAGAAGATAATCCTATTCTTATTCCAAAGTTAAAAATACCACCATCGCTTCTTATAGTTTCACCTAATTGTACCCAATTATCGTTGATATTTTCAAAAACTTTTAGATAGCCCATAGTTCTATCTTGTGTTAAAGTACTTAACGCTAATCTATTTCCGTCACCAGATAGGCTTAGCGTTATACCTACAAGTTCTACTTCTGCTTCGCCATTGATTTCATTTCCTATTTGAACCCAATCATTGCTTTCAAACCTGTAAACTTTTACTTGACCAGTGCTATTTTGATACCTACTCGCACCAACTGCCATCGTAAGCCCATCTTCAGATAAAGACACCCCAGCTCCCGTTGATGTGTTTAAATCCCCAATAATATCAGAACCCATTTGTTCCCACATGCCTCCATTGTTTTTGAAAACTCTTACAAGGCCAAAATCATCATCAAAATTGCCACTTCCATAAAAATCTGGGGCGCCAATAGCAATAATAGACCCATCAGCTGATAAATCTGTACCGTTGCCCCTAGCACCTCTGCCAAAACCATCAAGTTCATTTCCAGTTTTAAGATCATCGCCCACTTGAATCCATTGACCATTTACATTTTCGAATACCCTTACAATGCCAATACCCATAAGATCAGGGTCTGGATTATTAAAACCTCTATTAGAGGAACCGACGGCTAAAAATTTACCGTTTTGAGACATGCTTAGAGAGCTATTTTTTTTACCCAAATCATTAGCGATTATATCATTTGCAGAAGTAGTTGTCCAAACAGAGTTTTCATTAACATAAGTTCTTACCCTTACAGAAGTATTATCACCATCTAGAATGGCTATAATATCTCCATCGGCAGAAGTTTCGACATACCGTGAATTACCAGTTATTTTATCACCAATTTGAAAGAAAACAGGTTCTGATAAGGGCAATAAGTTTGTAGTAATATTATATGAATTTTGCATTTGATCTGAATCAATAACAGTAAAAGTAAGTATATGAACTCCCTCAATTAGGTCACTTATTGTTAAACTGAAAGCGTTATTATTAATACTAATATTTGTGGTTATATTTTCTTGAATATTACTTGATATCAATAATTCTAATTCAGACGTTACATCTTCTGTATCATTTAAATTGCCTTGAAAAATTATTTCATCACCAAGATTGAATTCAGTATCATTTTCAGGTGAAGTGATATTTATTGTAGGCGGTTGAAGTTCAAGCTCCTCTTGGACTTCATTGTCATTACCGCACGCAGAAAGAATTATTGTAAAAAAAAGGATTATAATTTTATTTTTCATATTATTTTTTTAATGACATACAACGGTTTAGCTATGAACAGTACGGGAGCAAACTATCGTTTGCTTTCCGCCATGTACATAGCGAAATCTTTTGGTTTTGTTTTTTCTTTTTTTGTGTCAAAGAGAAATCCCAAAGATTTCGGGACATTATAAATATACACAGACCTTACGATTTAGCCTTAAAGTCCGCATTACGTTTAGGTATTGTTGGCAACTGGCTTTATCTTTTGAGGGAAAAGTGACCTGAAAATACACTTCCATTGCCAAGATAGGTTTTAAACCAATAATCACTAGATATCATTGGTGTTCCATTGAGTAAACCGTCCCAACCCTTAACATTTGGTACTAATTGAGCTACTAACTTTCCATATCTGTCGTAAATATATGTGTAGGAATTTTGAAACTGATCAATCCCATAAATTTGCCAATAATCGTTTATGCCATCATTGTTTGGTGTAAAAAACTTTGGATAATCAATAATTGTTACTATTTCACTGTCCTCGCCGCAACTATTTTTATCTCTTACTAGTACAGTATATACACCACCAATAACATTGGTAAAATAATTGCTATCATTAAAATTGATACCATCTAAAGAATATTCGAAATCACCATCACCTATTGCAATAATTTCAATGAAATTATTATTCGACAGCTCTTGGTAATTTACTTTTGTAATTGTGGGTGGTGATGATCTAATAAATTCAAAATCAAAACTGTTTTCGCAATAAACCCCGTTTGTAGTTTTACCTATTGTAAGGGTATACAACCCTGCATTTATCAATTCTGCTTCATTTGTATCTGAAATTATGTCATCACCTTCATAGAGCCAATTATAATACTCAAAATCATTCTCTACTTGAATAGTTAATGAAGGTTCTAAATGACATAAAAAATAGCTCTGCTCTAGCTGTGTTACAGGAAGTTCCATAACAACTAATTCAAAACTAGTTTCAGTAAAACAAAGTGCATTCAATGAATTCTCAGCTCGTACCGTAATGGTTTCATTCCAAGCGATACTATTTTCGTATGAATTAGTTAATGGATTGGGTAATTGAACTCCATTTGCATCAAAATATGATAGGTTTATTCCTATTTGACCATTAGTGATTTCCGATTCAATATGTGAAAGATTAAAGCTAGCAAATCCATTACCTAAATCACATGAATAAACAGTAGACGGCATGTTTATCTGTGGTTGTGTCGAAGTTCTCAAAACCAAAGGAGTCTCGTTATAGCAAAATGTTTCCGGATTTGTTACCCTTACCGTAATAGTTTCTTCATTAGCCATTGTATTGGTGTATGGGTTAGGTAATGGACTTGGCAGTGAATTACCATTAGTATCAAAATATGATACTGTCATGCCTTCTAAATCGCCAACCACTTGCGATGCTATTGAAGAGGTGTCAAAATATTCTGAAATACCATCATTATTGTCATCGCAGCCAATCATCATGTTTAAATCTTGAGCAACAGGCAATGAATTTACCAAAAGTTTAAAAGCAGTCTCATTGTAACAGTTGTTGGTGCTTTCATATGCTCGAACGGTTATTTCCTCTTCATTTATAACTAAATTTTCAACAGCATTCAAGGGTGCTTGAATTTGATTTCCACTAGCTCTATAAAACAAAACCAAAGTTGCATTACTACCATTTAAAATAGTGTTTTGTACTTGCTCCAAATCAAATGTAGCAAACCCATTAGCATCATTACTACACATAAAAAGATCAACAACAGAAGATACATCGGGAATTGAATTTACTATTATATCAAAAGTGGTTTCAGAGTAACAACAAAGGTTATTATTATGTGAAACCCTAACTCTAATAGTTTCACGATTCTTAATAGTGTTGGTAAACTGACTAGGCAATGTGTCATATTCATTACCACTACCATCTATAAAAGTGACGGTCATATTGTTTTGACCTCCAAGAACTTGTTGCTCAATCTGTGATAAGTTGAATGATGAGGAAAAGCCAGTTGCAAAACTATCTTCACAGGAATATACATTGTCAATTCCATAAGCATCTGGGGGGTCTACTACCATTATGGTTTCCCTTAACACCTCAATACTTCCATCATTAGCGGTTACTGTGGCTGTTACGGTATATGTACCATCAAACGAAAAATCATGAAATGGGGAAACATCAATTCCCCTATTATTAGCACCTGAAGATGGGTCACCAAAATCCCATACTATTGAGGATATGTTAGCAGCAGGAGCAACACTAAATTCCTTTAAAAATTCTGAACAGACATTAGATATGCTCATTTCAAAGTTATTGGTTACGTGATTTGTATTACCCGATACATTAATAAAATAGTTGACATCAGGAGTGGTAACAGCAATATATTCTTGAAAAGGAGTACAACCACCAGCTTCTGAACGTAGCCAAGAAATGTCAGTATTTTGAACCCCACCAGCTATAAATACATTCCCCGAGTAACCTGAACTTGGAAGATTATATACTTCAACCAGAATTCTATCAACATTCGCAGGGACGGTTATTGGAGTACCGAATATGATATCGAAAATTTTTGGGTCATTACCGAGCCCAGAACCAAAATAAGGTATTGAAATTACTTGACTACTTCCTATTAAATCTGTTTCAGAATAAGAATCAGGAAAGTTTTCATCAATACTATATATATTAAATTGAATATTTACATCCCAGACTCCTACACTAGAAAAAGCAACTTGTCCACTGTCAATAATAAATTCTTCATTGCCAGAAACGCCAAAATCATCTAAGACAAAAGTTCTTCCAAATTTTAGTCCCCCACCAGTACAGGAGTATTGTCGAGTTTTGAATACTTCATCACAAGAATTATGTGTCAAAAGTGTTTCTGGACCTAAATTATTTGTGTCAACTAAAGTACCGGTTACATTGATGAAAAAATTAGCGTTTGGCGAAGGACTATTTAGGTCTGCTGTGTTGGTATGTGAGTATACTTCATGACAACCCCAATACCAAGAAACATCATAATCATCTTCTGTTCCCGCAATGTAGGCTATTGAGTTATCATGATTAGAAATGTCATAAAATTTTCTAACTTCAACTAAAACCCTTTCTGTGCCATCTGGAATTAGGATAGGGTTATCAAAATTAATGTTTATAATTTCCGGGGTTTCTCCAATAACGGGTAATTTAACTACTTGGCTACTTCCTATACGATTAGTAGATGAAAATGAGCTTGGAAAATTTGCGTCAATACGGTAAATATTAAATTGTACACTTGCACCTCCTAATGAATTATAGACTGCAACTTGACCAGAATTTATTGCAAATTTTTGTGTTTGCGCAATTCCAAAATCGGAAAGAGAAAATGCTCTTGCCCAAGATTGCGCAAATTCGCACGATAACATATCCGTTGTAGTAGGCATACTCCCGATATTATGATTTAACGTTGTTTGGGAAGACACCACATTTAAAACTAAAAAAAAAAGTAATAGGAGTGTGTTTTTATGCATGAAGTTGGTTAGTTGTAACATTTTACATTTGCAAAATAGGGCTTATTTTATATACGTTTAAAACTATTTTGACTATCTACATAAAACAACCCTTAAGATGCATTCTTAAGAGTTGTTTTGTATTTATTAGCTGTTCGTTAATATACATGGTT
>NZ_JAHKPY010000003.1:0-631982 GCF_018860745.1 Zobellia uliginosa
TAAAGGAAACGCTGTTTTTTTTATTCTTCTTAAACTGTCCCATTATTTTTATGTCATTATAATATTCAAAATTTAGGTGGCCATGGCGGCGGGGCCCACCCCTTTCCATTCCGAACAGGGAAGTTAAGCCCGCTAGCGCCGATGGTACTGCCAACAGGTGGGAGAGTAGGAAGCCGCCTTGCTTCGAGGTCCCGATCAGTTCAACTGGTCGGGACCTTTTTTTTTGGACTATAACGAAATGAGGATGACGAAGTCCACTGAAAATAACTTTCTTTTTTATTACCGCTCATTTAATTAATCCAACTTGACAAAAACTCGCTTAACGTATTAATTAGGTAGAGTTTTATATGAAATTGAGCAATATGTTATAGTAGTTGAACCAATTGATGTATTTAGATGCTGGGCTATTTTATATATTTGGATTCATACTATACCAAATGAAAATAAAATTTACCATTCTACTTTTGGGTGTTCTAGCATTTTCTTGTACCGAGAGGAAAAAACAAAAGGAAGTTGTCAGTAAAGACGCTCAGATTCATTCACTACCATTTCAAAAAATTGATTTAACTAGCTTAAGTGATTTCAAAGAGTCCACTGAAAATTGGCAAATAGTTGGTGGTGTTACGGTTGACCGTTCCAAAGAAAAAATATTGAACGTAATTGATGGAAATGGAGTTTTGGCCAATATTCCGGATGAAAATGCTAAAAAAAATTTAGTGACCGCTTTTGATCATGGTGATATAGAGCTGGAAGTGGATGTAATGATGCCAACAGGTTCTAATTCTGGATTGTATTTTCAGAATAGATATGAAATTCAGCTTTTTGATAGTTGGAAGGTTAATGAGCCAACTAGTGGCGACATGGGCGGCATATATCAAAGATGGGATAAATCTAAAGAGGCTGGTCAGGAAGGTTACGAGGGACATGCACCTAAAATAAACGCAGCAAAAGCCCCGGGTTTATGGCAGCATTTAAAAATTATTTTTCATGCTCCTAGATTTGACGATGCTGGTGAAAAAATTAAAAATGCTGAATTTGAAGAGGTATGGCTAAACGGTATTCTTATCCATGAAGATGTTGAACTCAAGGGTGCAACACGAGGGGGAATTTTGGCAAAAGAGGTGAGTATGGCTCCATTAATGATACAAGGGGATCATGGGCCGGTAGCATTTAAGAACTTAAAGTACAAGTTGTACTCGCATGATAGGTTGTCTTTTGGTGATATGAAAATGAAAGAATTTAAGTATCAAGATAAGACGATACCTAATGTAGATACTCTAGTTCCAATACGTGAAGTATCTACAGATACGTTGTCTGCATCTATGGCGATTGGGGATAAAGTGACCCGTATATTAGATTATCAGGGGCAATTAGTGGTGCCTACTTCTGGTGAATATATTTTTGATTTTAGATTAAATCAAGCCGGTGGACTGCTTATCATAAATAATGATACGGTTGTCAATAGAGATGGCAACTATATAATTGACTCAGCTGGGATAGCAAAGATTGCGTTAGTCAAGGGAAAAGTTCCATTCCGGTTAATATACAACAAACACAATCCCTGGGTAATTGGTTTTAGTTTGTATGGAGAAGGCCCTGGAATACAGAATTCAGCATTGCACGCACCCAGTTCCTTAGCAGGAAATAAGGCAGGTGTTAGCCGAAAGATAATGGTTGAGCCAGCTGATAAGGCGGTTACTCAACGAAGTTTTCTTATGCATAAAGGATTGAAGCGTACGCATTGTATTTCTGTGGGTACTCCGGAACAAATAAATTATGCTTATGACCTAAACACCGGAAGTTTGCTGCAGGCTTGGAGTGGAGAGTTTTTAGATGCTACTCAAATGTGGCATGCTAGAGGAATAAGACAATTAGGGGATCCCGTCGGTTTTGCAATTTCCTTTCACGGTACTCCTGAATTTTCTTCTTTAGCTTCTGAGGAATCTGAGTGGCCAAGTACCGTTACGGAGGAAGGATTACAGTTTTCTGATGGTTATGAACTGGGGAAAGATGGAATACCTTTATTTATTAGAAATCTAGGCTCTAAAATAGTTAAGGATAAGATTGAGCCTTCCTCAAATGAGCGTAAGTTGGTCAGAAATATATCTCTTATTGGCGATGGTATTATTTGGCATAAGGTAGCTTCTGGTGAAACCATAGAAAAACTTCCGGATGGTTCATATATAGTTAACGATGAAAGTTATTTTGTGGATTTTTCAGATGATAGTTTGGCTCCAGTAATTCGTAAATCGAATGGACAGGACGAGTTATTAGTGAAAATTCCAACAGGGGAGCAAAAGGTTGAATATAGTATCATTTGGTAAAAAGAAAAGCATGTCCACTTTATATAAAACAGTATTATTTTTAGTTCTATTTAGTAGTTATCAATTTGGTGCCGCACAATCTATAATAGCCAAAAAGGAGGCTCAATTTTATGATATTATAGATGTACCTATTCCAAAAGATGTTGTTCTAGAGGTTGGCGGCTTGGCGCTTACCGATGATGATAAACTGGGGGTTTCTACAAGAAGAGGAGAAGTTTGGGTAATTGATAAGCCCTATGGTAAGTCTCCAAATTATACCAAATTTGCTAGTGGTATGCATGAGGCACTCGGCCTTAATTACAAGGACAATAGTTTTTATCTCGCCCAAAGGGGAGAATTAACACGGCTTACTGATAGGGACAATGACGGTGAAGCAGATGTGTATAAAACCATTTATTCTTGGCCATTATCCGGTAATTATCATGACTACTCCTATGGTCCAAAATTTTTGGAAAATGGTGATATGTTAGTAACGTTAAACCTTTCATGGATAGGTCATGGGGCTAGTTTGGTAAAATGGAGAGGTTGGATGTTGCAGATTACGCCAGAAGGAAAAATGACTCCCATAGCAACAGGATTACGTTCACCTTCCGGATTTGTACTTAATGCTGCAGGAGATATTTTTTATTCTGAAAATCAAGGGGATTGGGTGGGTTCTGGTCGTATAACACATTTGGAAAAAGGAGATTTTGCAGGTAACCCTGAAGGTTTGGTTTGGAGCGGTGACCCTAAATCGCCTTTAAAATTAAAAAAAGAGGATATTGAGGAGCAGTCCGGTCTCAGTTTGTACGAGTACTCTAAAAAGGTACCTGAACTCAAAGCACCGGCAATATGGTTACCACATACAATTCTGGGAATCTCCACATCAGATATGATTTATGATACTACTAAAGGCCAATTCGGACCTTTGGAAGGGCAAATGTTTGTTGGCGACCAAGGCCATAGTAAGATTATGCGTGTATATATGGAAAAGGTAAATGGTGTTTATCAAGGTGCTGTTTTTCCCTTTGTAGAAGGTTTTTCATCAGGAATACTTAGAATGTTGTGGGGTAGCGATAATAGTATGTTTGTAGGAATGACAAGTAGGGGTTGGTCATCCACAGGTAAAAAAATGTTCGGGTTACAGCGGTTGAAATGGAACGGAAAAGTTCCTTTTGAAGTTAAAACTATGAAGGCCGAAGATGATGGGTTTCTGTTAGAATTTACAAAGCCTATAAATAAAAGTTTAGGAGCGGATGCATCTAGTTATGATATTACAACCTTCAATTATTTGTATCATAATACGTATGGAAGTCCAATTGTTGATCAACAAAAAGCCATAGTTACAAAGGCAGATATTTCTGAAGATGGTCTTTCTGTAAGATTGACGGTCAACGGAATGCGTTTAGGCTTTATACATCAATTGAAAATACCCGATTTAAAGGCTAAAAGTGGGGAAAAGCTTTTACACGATATTGGGTATTATACGTTGAACGAAGTTCCAGGAGGTACTTTAAAATCTACTCCTATTGAAAATACGTCGGGGAAAGACGGATTGGTTCAGCCTAAAAGAGTTAATGAAATGCCATTAACTTGGGTAAGCGGTCCGGATGAAAAAATAGTAATTAGTACTAAGCCAGGTCTAAAATATGATGTTACTGAGTTAAAGCTGAAAAGGAAATCCAAAGTAGCGATTACCTTTAGCAATAATGATGATATGCTTCATAATCTGGTGATTACCGAAAGAGGAGAAGAATCTGTTAACAAAGTTGGGGATTTGGCATTGCTTTTAGGTTTGGATGGTGCGGATTTAAATTATGTTCCGGATACGGATTTGGTTCTTGCTCACACCGGAATTGTTCAACCGGAAACAGATGAAACCATTTATTTTGATACACCTAAATTTGCTGGTGAATACTGGATTGTTTGTACCTTCCCAGGACATTCGGCTTCTATGAGAATTAAACTTATAGTAGAATAATTTAGTTCTGAATGTGCTAGTAGTTTTGCTTGCATAAACGAAAGTTTGATTTTTACTAAAGAAGAAAAATTTAATAGCGTCTCACATGGGCTTGGGGCGCTATTGGCTTTTGGAGGTATGATACTTCTTTTAATGAAAAATGGAAGCAAATCACCTTACGCCACATTTTCTATTTTATTGTATTCGGTAACCCTAATTTCTATGTTAGGTGTATCAGCAATATATCACCTTACCACAAATCCTTTGTTGAAAAATAAATTAAGAGTTACCGATCATATCAATATTTATTTTTTAATAGCGGGTACATATACGCCAATAGCTCTTATCACTTTAATTGAAGGAAATGGATGGCTAATTTTCTATACTATTTGGGGAATTGCGGTGATGGGTATGTTGTTTAAACTATTTTATACCGGTAAATATGAGTTTTTGTCCTTGGTACTTTATGCTGCAATGGGGTGGTTAATAGTGTTAGACTTTACTAGCCTTCTGAAAAGTGTTTCTGAGCAAGGTATTTGGCTTTTATTTCTTGGGGGCATTTTCTATACGGTCGGTATTTTTTTTTATGCTTGGGAGCGCATTCCTTTTAATCATTTTATATGGCATGTTTTTGTACTTGGTGGTGCTACTAGTCACTGGTTTCTTATGTATTTGTACATAGTTTAATGTATCTTTAAATGATATAATTATTTGCATAAAGTTTTCTTATAGAATGAAGTATTTGAAATTCCCTATTCTTTTTAGTACCCTTCTTATTTTATTGTCCAATTGTAATACTTCGTATGAAGAACCTCGCATTTCTTTGGAAGGCTATGAGGTTGAAAGTGGGTTTGAATTAGCTGTTATAGCATCAGAACCGCATTTAAAAGCTCCTGTTGCTATAGATTTTGATGATCAAGGTAGAATTTGGGTAGCTCAAATGCCTGGTTATATGAATGATATGCAGGGTAGCGATGAGACTAAACCTAATGGGAGTATTGATATATTGGAAGATTTGGACAAGGATGGTGTTGTAGACCATGTCAAGACATTTTTAGACAGTCTAGTTATGCCAAGAGCCTTGGCGCATGTTTACGGTGGACTTTTGTATTCAGAGCCACCATTCCTTTATTTTACTGAAATTAAAGATGATAAACCTGTTAATAGGGTTGTCGTAGATTCTATTTATGCCGTAGAAGGCAATCCAGAGCATCAGCCTAATGGTTTGATGATGAATACTGATAACTGGATATATAACGCAAAGTCCAATTTTCGCTATCGTCGGGTTAATGGCGTTTGGAAAAAAGAGGCAACTACTTTTAGAGGACAATGGGGAATAAGTCATGATAATTTCGGAAGACTTTATTTTAATGATAATTCAAGACAGTTGTTAGGAGATCATGTTCTGCCAAATGTATTGGTAAGAAATAAGTACTTTACGCCGCAACAGGGGGTAAACAGGATGTTAACAACCGATCAGCGGGTTTATCCTGTGCATGCTACAACTGTAAATAGGGGCTATGCAAAGGGGGTTTTGAACCAAGATAGTATTTTGGTCAAGGCTACGGCCGCTTGTGCTCCATTGGTGTATAGAGGAGGGGCTTTTCCACAAAAGTATGATGAGAATGTATTTGTATGTATACCTGAAGGAAACCTTATAAAAAGAAACCTGCTCACGTTTACAGGAGACTCTACCATTGCAAAACAAGCTTATGAAGGTAAAGAGTTTTTAACCTCTACGGATGAAGGTTTTAGGCCTGTAAATTTGAATAATGGTCCTGATGGTAGTATGTATATTACCGATATGCACCGAGGTATGATCGGTCATCACGCGTATTTGAGTCCATATTTGAAGAAGAAAGTAGAAGTGAACAAATTGGATACACTTGTAAACTTTGGGCGCATATTACAAGTAAGAAACGTGAATCAAGGTCATGAGCCGGTTCGTGACTTTAAAAAGTTAGGTTCTACGCAACTTGTTGCATTGTTAAAAGATAAGAATGGATGGGTTCGTGATCGTGCGCAACAATCGCTGGTATATCAACAACAAAAAGAATCCGTAGATGAATTAAAAAATCTAGTTGGTGATGCTCAAAATCCTTTAGCTCAATTACATGCACTATACGCGTTAGAAGGTTTAGGGGCTTTGTCGTATGATTTTCTTAGCGAGGTAGCCAGAGGTGGCACAGCCAACTTAACAGCGCATGCTCTTATACTTATAGAGCCATTTTTCAATAAGGCGGATATAGATAAAAGTGAAGCTTTGGTTACTGAGCTTTTAGCAAAGAATGATGTAACTGTAGACCTATACTTAAGTAGTGTTATAGGTAGTTTAGTTTCTTTGGACAAGGAACGGTTTATGCCTGTAATGGTGGAATTAAGTTCAAAATATGCTGAAAAACCAATTTTTGCGGAAGCTTTGGCTAGTGGAGTTCAAGGAGATGAAGGTGCGGTATCGGACGCTTTAAAGTCTAAAAACGAAAGACTCTCAAAAGCACTGGTGTTAAGCGAGGAAAAGAGAAAGGAAGACAAAGTCAATCCTATATTTGCGAGGAAGTCGTTAATAGAAGATACGAGAACTAGTGGTGCAAAAATGTTTTATGAGATTTGTGCATCATGTCATGGAGTTAACGGCCAAGGTATAGAAGGGCTGGCACCACCTCTAATGGGGTCGGAACATGTAGCGGATACAGAAAGATTAGGTCTGATTATTCTACATGGTCTTGAAGGACCTATTACGGTTAAAGGTGAACGTTACGATTTGAATCTGGCCATGCCTGGTCTAATACGCAATGAAGATATTTCAAACAAAGATATAGCTGATATTATCTCATATGTGACGAATGCATTTTCAGATGAGCCCAAACGATTGTCTATTGATAAGATTGAGGAGTTACGTAACACCAAGCCTGAAAGTGGAGCGGAATATACGGAACAAGAATTGCTGGACTTCTCTAAGAAATAGGTTTTGTATTAGTTTATTTCTTCGGTTTTGGCGTCTTCTCGTATTTCAAAAACAGTTGTATCCGCAATGGTATCTAGAAATTGAAAATCACTAACCAATCTAATATGGTTGGTGCTTTCTCCCATTTCGTTATTTTTCCATTCAAAATTTTCTAGTTTCGTAGGCATCATGATACCTTGAACCTCCTTGTAGTTAGAGTACACTTTGGCTGAATTTATTCCAGCATTATTCTTATCGAAAAATGAAACGGAATACGTAAGAATTTCTAATCTAGAAGTTTCCGGGTCTATATACAGGTAATAGATATCTTCTGGTGTAAGGCCTATTTCCGAGCCAAAGGTGATTTTTAGTGTTTCGTATGATTTTCCATTAACTAGAGAATTACCTTCATCGGTGGCGATTACTCCTGGGTCTTTTAGCAAAAAGGGAATCCCGATGAAATAAAAGTCAAGATTGTAGTAAAATGAAGCTGATTTACCTGGAATTTTGGAGGCATCTGGAAATGCCCAAGCTGTTTTTCCGTCAAAACCGACTTCAAAATCCTTTGATTTTAAGTAGGCTCTGCGGTCCTTTATATTCGTTAGTTGCTTTACTTCTCTACCTTTTTCATTAATAGTATAGCTCAAGGCGGTATAAGAATTCCATACATCTATACCGCCATGTGCGGCAATGCATCGATCAAGTAAACTTATGGTTTCGGTAGTATCTGTATTTGAAACAAGGGTACTGTCAGTTGTTGTTTTGGAGGAGTCCTTCTTTTCTTCCTTGCAGGCAATAGAAAAAAAGAAGGATAAGACCAATATAAAGAGATGTTTTGCTTTCAAAATTCTATTATTTTAGGCAAAATTACTCCAATGGAATCTATTTTCCTATTGGAGAGTCGTCACATTCAAGGTCGCCCACAACATATTGTAGGCCATCCAAGAAGAACTGGAGGAGCTCAGGGTGATCTAAGCTTTGTGCATTGTGAGAAGGTGAGCTGTAAAAAACGCGACCTTTACCATGTCTCTTGATCCAAGAAACATAGTTAACTTTTTCATCTACTTCCTTTTTCATACCTTCTAACTTATCTATTTCAATATAAAGTAAGGGTCTAAAATTATAATCAAAATAGGCATTGTTGAAAAAATAAGGCTCATCTACATGTGTAAGTCCATTCCCCTTAAAAGCTTGGACTAAAGGGTGTTTAGGGTCTACTTCCATAACATGCATTTCTTGTTGCTTAGGGTGGTAGTCAAAGCTTCCTCCCGTCATTTTACTAAACTCTTTAGAGTTGTTTTGAACCGTAATAGCTCCGTGCAGTATCATTAACCCGCCTCCGCTAGCCACGTAATTCAATAAATTGGTTTCATATTGTTTGGAAAGAGCAGCTATCTTATTATCGGAAAGGTTGGAATTCATTTGTAATAAGTCCCAAAATAAATCACGCTTTGGTCCTGATGGGTTGCAATTGTTGAAGACTACGGCATTGTACTTTTTCAGGCTGTTTTTTTCAAAACTATCAATATCATATGCTATGTGTATTTCAAACGCGCCTGTTTTTTTTCCTAAAATTTTCAGCATTTCGGCGTTATGCGGTATGGTCCAATGATCAAATCCCGTAGCCTTCGAAAAAACTAATATTTTCTTTTTGGATACATTTTTTACGGTAGTCTCAGAAGGCGCCAATTGTTCAATTTTGGCAAGCCATTCATCTGTAATTTTAAGCTCTTCAATATGCTGAGAAAAAATGAGACCGGAAACAAATAGAAATAGGGCAGTAATATTTTTCTTCATAGGTAACGATTGTGTTTAGATCTTGGTAGATTCTCTTATGATTAATTTATGTTTGATTAGTATTTGATCCGCAGACTGAATGTTGATAGACCCGCTCAAGTGACTGATTATACTTTGTCCGGCCAGCATACCCATTTTATAACCAGGGTATTCAATAGTGCTCAAGTTGGGAGAAATAACCTCAGAGACGGGGTCGTTATTGAAACCAATAATTTTTATGTCCTCAGGAATTTTGTATCCTTCCTTTTTCAATTCTTTTATACAGTGTACCGCAAATGTATCGTTCGATACAAAAATACCATCTACCTTATGTTTGGAGTCTCTGATGCGCTCAACAAATTTCTGTACATTCTCTATACTTAGGTCACTTTCGTATAAGTTCTCTTTGTGAAATTCTATAGCATTTTTGTGTAGCGCCCTTTGATATCCGTCAAACCTGTCAGCATAAACGTTACGCTTTAGGCTACCGCTTATATGAACTATATTTCTGCAGCCCTGCTGAATCAAATGTTGGGTGGCATCAAACCCTGCGGCATGGTTGTCTATAGAAATAGTAGGGCAATTTGGTAAATCACATACCCTATCAAAAAATAATAAAGGAATTTTTCTATCCGTATAGGTGGTAAAGTGATCAAAATTCTCTGTTTCGTAAGCAAGTGAAACCAATAAGGCATCAACTCCGCTATCAAATAGAGTTTTTGCATTCAACTTTTCTTTTTCCTCGGACTCTAAAGACTGACTAATAATTAAGTTATAGCCAACATCATTTGCAATCTTTTCAATACCGGATAAAACGGTAGACATAAAGTTGGAATTCAATTTAGGAACTATAACTCCTATAGTATTTGATTTTTGCTTGCTAAGATTTGCAGCGAACTTGTTCGTTCTATAGCCTGTTTCCTTGGCTACTAATAATACTTTGTCTTTTGTCTTCTGGCTAATTGCCGGATGGTCGTTTAAGCTCCTGCTGACGGTAGCAGGAGAGATGTTAAGTTTCTGTGCCAGGTCATATATGGTTATTTTTTTCGTCATTTAGTTAGTGCAATGTTAGTGCAATGTTAGTGCAACAAAATTACGTAACAAATTGAAATAAACAATAAAAATTGAATTTTTGTCCTGAAAATAAAGTTTTTATTGTCTATGTGTGCCAATTCTAACGTTGAAACCTAAATGATTATAAGTATATGTGTAATTTATTTATGTAATCGGTTGCGCAATATATAATATTTTATAGTTTTGTTTTAAGTCAACCAGATTTTAATAATCCAACTCAATTTAATTTGCGCTCTATGAAACAACTATTAAGCCATTTTAAGCTCTTTAAGCGAACGCCACTTCTACTTGGCACTCTTGTAATATTGTTCGCTAGTGGCAGTAGCTCAAAAAGACTTCACCGTGACGGGTACCTTGATTGACGATTTTAACGTACCATTGCCCGGAGCTTCTGTAATAGAGAAGGGTGCCACTAACGGGGTGTCTACAAATTTTGATGGTACTTTAAATGCTGAGGAGGCAGAAGCGTACTGGCAGTCGTTCGCAAAACAGAACCAAGTAGAATTAATCAATAAATAGAAATACCGAATACCACGATGGAAAGAAGAAAATTTATAAACAGAACAGCTTTAAGTACCGCCGCTTTAGTAGGTTTTCCTAGTATTGTACCGGCTCATGTTTTGGGTAAAAATGCACCCAGTAATAAAATAAACATAGGTCAGATAGGTTGTGGGCGTATTGCTAGGAGCCACGATATTCATGATACAATCAGGTTTGATCAGGCAAATTATTTAGCCGTTTGTGATCTTGATTCCAAGAGAGCGGCAGACGCTAAACTTTTGGTAGATGGTTTCTATCAGAAAAAAACGGGCAAGGCTAAGTATGACCGTACAAAGGTTTATGATGATTATAGAGAAATGCTTTTGAATAAAGATATTGATGCCGTAGTAATTAGTACACCGGACCATTGGCATTCGCAACCCGCTATGGAAGCTGCTTTGGCGGGAAAAGATATTTACCTTCAAAAACCTACATCCCTAACGGTTAGGGAGGGACAGCAATTAAGAGATGTTATTCAGAAAACGGGTGCCATTCTTCAGGTAGGAACACAGCAACGTGCCATGCCTCAATTTAGAATTGCGGCAGAATTAGTGAGGAATGGGCGCATTGGCAAAATACATACCGTAAAAATTGGTTTGCCCGGTGATCCTGCAGGTCCTGAGGCACCTGCAATGCCCGTGCCGTCAAACCTGAATTTTGACATGTGGTTGGGGTCTACTCCAGAAGTTCCTTATACGGAAATTGGGGTGCATCCTCAAGCCGACTATAGCAGACCGGGATGGTTGCGCTCACGAAATTATGGAGCGGGGATGATTACCGGTTGGGGTCAGCATCACTACGATTCTGCCGCATGGGGTATGAATACAGAATTAAGCGGACCAGTATCCGTGGAAGCTCTAGCAGAATTTCCAAAATCGGGATTATGGAATGTACATGGAGATTTCTTCGTGAAGCATGAATATGATAATGGTATTACCGTTTACACCAGTGGCGGCTATACCAACGGAATCCGTTATGAAGGTTCGGATGGATGGATTTTCGTCTCTCGTGGTTCGTATCAAGCTTCGGCTACAGACCCAGTGGATAAAGAAAAGAGTAATAAAGCGTTAAACGCTTCGGATCCTAAAATTTTGGAATCCGTAATCGGTGAAAATGAAATCCATTTAGAAAAAATTGATGACCAACATGGTAACTGGTTAGATTGTATCAAAACCAGAAAAGCCCCTATTTCTCCTATTGAAAAAGGGCATAAGGCTTGTGCTATTTGCTTGATTAGCGATATAGCCATGCAGTTTGATAGAAAACTGGAATGGGATTATGATAAAGAAGTATTTATTAATGATGATGAGGCCAATGCTATGTTGCGCCGCGAGCAAAGAAAACCTTACGGAACGGATACCGTAAAGTATTAAATTAGGAAAAGCCCGTTCATTGCGAACGGGCTTTTTAAACCGCTCACAAAACATGTATTATATAGATTGAAGTAGCTTTTGCCCACCTTTGGTAAAAGCCAAAGACTAACAACCCATATATGAAAAAGAATATTACATTTTTAGTTTTACTGCTCGGTATTGCTTGTGGTGAAAAAAAAACAGAAGATAAAATGGTTGAAACCGATACACAAGCTAAAGTTAAGTTAATGACATTGGATCCAGGTCATTTTCATGCGGCTTTAGTACAGAAAACAATGTATCCCCAAGTAGATTCTACAATTTATCTTTTTGCTCCTGATGGTCCTGAAGTGAATGATTTCCTTAATAAAATAGATTCTTATAATTCCCGGGAGACGGACCCTACTGCTTGGAAAGTAAATAAATACTTAGGCGATGATTATCTGGAAAAGATGATTGCTGATAAACCTGGTAATGTAATGATTGTGGCAGGGAAAAATAGTAAGAAAATCGATTATGTTCTTGAGGCAGTAAAAGCAGGGTTGAATGTATATGCGGACAAACCTTTGGTGATTAATCCCGAAGGGTTTAAGAAGTTGCAGCAGGCTTTTGAGATAGCGGAAAAGAACGGAGTGTTGATTTACGATATCATGACCGAGCGTTTTGAGTCCACTACTTTAATGCAGAAAACTTTTTCGGATATACCAAAAATATTTGGGGAATTAATTGATGGTTCTGTGGAAGAGCCCGCTATTAGCAAAGAAAGCGTACACCATTTTTTTAAGTATGTCTCCGGTCAACCGTTGGTGCGCCCGGCCTGGTTTTTTGATGTGAACGAAGAGGGCGAAGGTATTGTAGATGTTACCACACATTTGGTAGATTTGGTTCAGTGGGAAGCTTTTCCGAATCAGATAATCGACACTACTAACATTAATATGGTGAAAGCCAAACGATGGCCTACCGTTCTGACCAAAGAAGAATTTCAGAAAGTTACGGGTCTTGATTCCTATCCAGAGTATTTAGAAAAGGATATAGAGAATGATAAGTTGAATGTTTTTTGCAACGGAGAGATGATATACAACATCAACGGAAAGTACGCCAAGGTTTCGGTGATATGGAATTATCAGGCACCAGAGGGTACTGGGGACACGCACTACAGCATCATGCGGGGTACAAAAAGCGATTTGATAATCAAACAAGGAGAAGAAGAAGGCTATAAGCCAACTTTATACATTGCACCGAAAGAGCAAAACGGGTTTGATGGACTATTGAAAACCGCTATTGATGATAAGATAAACGCTCAGTTTGCAGGAACGACCATGGAAAAAATGGATAACGGAACGTATCGCATAAACATACCCGATGAATTTAAAATTGGTCATGAGGCGCATTTTGGACAGGTTACAGAGAATTATCTAAAATATTTGGAAGCTGGAGAATTACCAGAGTGGGAGGTGCCCAATATGATCAGTAAATATTACACGACAACAAAAGCATATGAACTGGCGAAGAAATAATACATATGAACGAGCTTTTTGATTTAAAAGAAAAAACAATAGCCCTGTCTGGTGGTACGGGAGTTTTAGGTGGTTCCATAGCGGAATACCTTGTACAGAATGGTGCTCGTGTGATTTTATTGGGAAGATCTCCTGATAAACTGGACGCCAAGCGTGAGGCGTTAAATACGATCAGTGAAAAAAGTGCTGCTTCATACGTTGTTGATGTTATGAAAGAAAGCCAGCTAATTAGCCTTCGTGAAAAAATAAGGGACAATCACAGTAAAATAGATGGCTTGATAAATTTGGCTGGAGGTAACCTTCCGGGAGCTACATTGCAGCCTGATCAGACTATTTTTGATATTTCGTTGAGCGATACAAAAGAAGTGGTTGATTTGAATCTTTTTGGTAGCGTACTGCCAACCATTGTGTTGAGTCAATTGATGTTAGAGCAGGGGAAAGGCACGATAATAAACATTTCTTCCATGGCTTCTAAGCAGTCCATAACAAGGGTGTTGGGCTATTCCATGGCCAAGGCCGGTATCGAAATTTTTACTAAGTGGATGGCGGAAGAACTGGCTGCTAAATTCAGTGATAAAATTAGGGTTAATGCTATTGCACCAGGCTTTTTCATTGGAAATCAAAACAGAAAAATTTTAATTAATGAAGACGGTTCCCATACGGAGCGAAGTAAAAAAATACTGGCAAAAACACCTATGAACCGTTTTGGTGATGCCTCCGAACTCAACGGAATGGTGCACTATCTTTTAAGTGAAGCCTCTTCTTTTGTCACGGGAACGGTATATGACGTAGATGGAGGTTTCAATTCTTTTACCGGAGTTTAGATGGAATATTTAAAGAAAACATACCGCTGGTTTGGACCAAATTTTGGGGTGACTTTAGCCGATATTGCTCAATTGGGAGCAGAGGGTATAGTTACGGCTTGCCATAGCTTGGCTACAGGAGAGGTTTGGCCGGAAGTGACAATATCGGACATTAAATCTGAAATAGAAAAACACGGTATGGAATGGTCCGTTGTGGAAAGTGTGAATATTCACAATGCTATAAAATATGGACTGCCGGAAAGAAATCTCTATATTCAGAACTACATTCAAACCTTAAAAAACTTAGCAAAGCATAACATTTATACTATTTGTTACAATTTTATGCCGCTTATTGATTGGACTCGTACCAACCTCGATTACCAGTTGCCCAACGGGACTTCTAGTTTGCTTTATGACCCAATTGCCATAGCTGCATTTGATCTTTTTATTTTACAACGGGAACGTGCTGTTGAGGTATATGAAGAGCAGGATATTTCTAAAGCGGAAGCGTATTTTAAGCGTTTGACAATTGAAGAAAAGAAAGGATTGGAGAGTGCTGTTTTGGCAGGTTTACCGGGTAGTAAGGAACCTATTCCTATATCCGTTTTTAGGCAAAACCTATCCGTGGTGAGTCAAATTTCAAAAGAAGAGCTTCGGGAAAATCTGGTGTATTTTCTTAAGGCTATACTGCCCGAAGCCGAGAAGTTGGGTATTAAAATGGCGATACATCCGGATGATCCACCGTTTTCGGTTTTTGGTATTCCACGAATAGCTTCTTCCTATGATGATTTTCAGTTTATTAAAGACTGTTACCCTTCAATTAATAATGGTTTTACTTTTTGCTCCGGCTCTTTGGGCGCATCGGAGAAAAATGATTTGGTAAAAATTGTGGAGGACTTTGGTGATTCTATTCATTTTATCCATTTAAGAAATGTACAGCTAAGTACCACAGGAGAATTTTATGAGGCGGAACACCTTAAAGGTACGGTGCCTATGACAGCAGTTATGGAAGCTTTTATAACAGAGCAGCTAAAAAGGATAGGTTTAGGTCGTACGGATATAGCTATTCCTTTGCGGCCCGATCACGGTCATGTTTTACTAGACGATAAAAAAAGACAACAAGAATTTTACCCGGGATACTCACTAATTGGAAGAGCTCTGGGTATGGCACAGCTTTCGGGACTGGAAAGAGGTATTCGTCATCAGATGAAGCTTTCCTGAGGCTATTCTAAAATCTCCCTAAAATCTTCAAAGAATAATTCTACTTGGTTCATTTGTTCGCTCAAAAATATCATGGTTTCTTGCCATGTATTTTTATTGTGGATGGATACGTTTTCTAGGGTAACGTATATTCTAGAAATCTCTTTCCCGATGGATAGAAAAAAGGCTTCGTCAAAAATAGCATCTGGCAGGTAGTTTTCAGATTGAAGTAACGATTGCAACGATTGAAATTTTTCCCAAAGTGTAATGCGTTTTTCAAGGTCATCGGTTTCAATATCAATGGAAACCATCGCTTTTTTTAAATCGAAATGAAACTTAAAAACAAGACCTTTTATCTTGGTATTATAGAGAGTCCATTTTCTAGGATATGATTTGCCAAAGGAAATCCAGAAGTCTTCTCGTAGTTTTTTTGACTCGGCTTTGCTAAACATCCTATAGAAAATAAGCGATTGCAATACCAAAAATAATTGCTGCTATTTTTCGCAAGTTGAATGTATGCCCTTCGGAGCTTTCAAAAAGAATAACTGTGGAAATATGTAAAAATACACCGATTACCAAAGCATTAATTGGAACGAAATAGGTGTCTGCCCACTCTACATGATTGGCAATAAAACTTCCAAAGGGCGTCATTAGTGAAAAAACAGTAATAAAAGAAAAGGCTTTAGTTATAGGTATTTTTGAGTTTAATAAAAAGATACTTAGTATAACAGCAATAGGAATTTTATGAATTAATATTCCGTAGATAATAGTATTGTGATCATGTATGGGGAAACCTTCTAAAAATGAATGAAGACAAAGACTACCGAACAGCAACCATGGAAAAAGCTTTTTCTCGCTATCTAAATGAACATGCCCGTGTTCTGCCCCTTTTGAAAAGAACTCAAGAAAAATTTGAAGTAAAATACCTAGCATTACAAACAGACCTACTTTTTTGGGATTTCCGTGTTCATATACAGACGGAAAAAGTTCAAATAAGGTAAGAGCCAATAAAAAGGCTCCACTGAATGCCAAAAGTAGCTTAAAGTGACTTCTGTTCTGTGGCTTTGCAATATATACAAAGGCAAAACTCAACAGAACGGCAAAAATAGGTAAGGCGTAATTCATTAACGGAAAATCGTTTTAAATGGGAGCTCTTGGTTCTAGTGTTATGACATTAATTACATTAGTTGACCCAAAATCTTTCTGAATCGGAAATGCAATTATTTCCTTTAGAGAACAAAAGGGCGAACGGCATTTAAGAAACCAGAGGGCGGGTTCCTATTTCTCCGGCTAAAATACTGTATTTTTACGGCAACTTTAGAATAAGACATGAGTAAAAATTTTAAAATGGTAGCTAAGACACTCTTTGGTTTTGAAGAGATTTTGGCTAAGGAAATTCGTAACCTAGGTGGTGGCAATGTAGTTGAAGGAGTTAGAAACGTTTCTTTTGAAGGAGATACTGGCTTTATGTACAAGGCCAATTTATGTTTGCGAACCGCCATTAAGATTATAAAACCTATACATTCTTTTTCGGTACGTAATGAGAACGAGTTGTATAAAAAAATCTATGCGATGGATTGGGCCGAATATCTTTCGGTAGATACCACTTTTGCGATTGATTCTACGGTTAACTCGGATAATTTTACGCATTCCCTTTATGTATCTCAAAAAGTAAAAGATGCTATTGTAGATAAATTTAGGAATATGGATGGGAGCCGTCCGGATGTAGATGTTAAGTTTCCCGATGTACGTATCAATATCCATATTCATAATGACCATTGCAATGTGTCCTTGGATAGTTCTGGGCGTTCGTTGCACCAACGCGGTTATAGGACAGCTACGAACATTGCACCTATAAACGAAGTGCTGGCAGCTGGTCTTTTACTTATGAGTGGATGGGATGGCCAGTGTGATTTTATGGATCCAATGTGTGGGAGTGGTACCATGTTGACGGAAGCAGCTATGATTGCTTGTAATATTCCTGTAAATATTAATAGAAAAGAATTCGCTTTTGAAAAATGGGACGATTTTGACCAGGATCTTTTTGATAAAATCATTGAAGTTAGTTTAAACAAGGTGCGTGAGTTTCACTTTAAAATAGTAGGTTACGATAAAGCACCTTCTGCGGTTAGAAAGGCAACAGACAATGTTGAGAACGCTAATCTCTCTGAATACATTTCTGTAGAACGAAAAAACTTTTTTGATACGGAAAAGTTCACAGAAGGAAAGTTACATATGGTCTTCAATCCGCCTTACGGAGAAAGATTGAATTTAGATATGGAAGATTTTTATGCTTCTATTGGAGATACTTTAAAGCAAAAATATCCTGGTACGGAAGCTTGGTTCATTACCTCAAATATGGAAGCGCTAAAATACGTTGGGCTTCGACCTTCTCGAAAAATAAAGGTCTTTAATAGTCACCTTGAATCTCGACTAGTGAAATATGTAATGTACGAAGGCAGTAAAAAAGCAAAATATATGAACAAGGATAAGGAGTAGTACTTCTTGCCCTAACAAGTAACTATTGTTTTTTTGGCCTATCCTTAGGGTCAGGTCTTGATTCTGGTTCTGGCTGTAGCTTTTCTTTCTTTGGTTCGTTTTTCTTCTTGTAAAGGGGAATTAGGTAGCTCATAGAAAAATTATAACCTATACCAAATCTACTGCCGTCCGTTACCTTATTGAAACCGGGAATAAAAAGGTCGTCCAAAATACCTTCTGGTCGTTTGTTCGTTATTAATATGCCCAAACGCGCACTTGCCCCAAAGTAAAAGTTTCTTACGATTTCAGCTTTTATTCCGGCCACAAACTCTAACCAAGATTTATTGCGGCCATCATATTTTCCTAGGGCACTCGTACCAGTAGCAAAATCATCTGGGTTCCAATAACGGCTGGTATCAAAAATTTTATAGGCGTCAAGCTCTTGACTGAAAGTGCTAAAAGCATAGCGGCCACCTATGTAAATCATATTCTGTTCACCATACCAATTTCCATAGGTATTATAGTCTATTCCTAATTTAATATAACTTCCAGATGTAGTAAAAGTGTACAGGTCTCCTTCGGGATTATCATTATCAATACCAAGTGGAGTTCCTATTGTTTTTTTCTCGTTGCCAAGTTCTGCGGCTAAATAGAGGTTTTGAGTAATTCTATAATCCCCTACAATTTCAAAACCGGTATAATCATCGTCAAAGAATGAGTTTACCAGTCTGCTTATGTCGGCGCCTACTCTAAGTCCATACCGTTGTTTGTAAACGGTTGTGTCTTTTTTATTAAGGTCTATAGGTTCATTCTGAGAGAACCCCATAGCAACAACTAAAAAGAAAAAGAGACTAGTGAAATATCTTGACATGGGCGGAAGCTGTGTTTTCAATAAGTGGATTATCAACATCTATAGTCTGAACCCAAACCGAGTCATCTTGTTTGACCGTTGCGGTTAAGTTTTCAAAATTGGCAATATACCCGCAAGCTCTAGATTTATAGATTTCCTTTACATCGTAATTAAAGGTTAGGGTGTCTACATTTACATCATCAATACTTAATTGTCTTGATAGGGCAAACGTGGTGCTGGTGGCATCTACCCGTAACGGCAAAACAATAGAATCTAGGGCTATATTTTCTATGGTATCTTTTCCTTCATTTTCTAAAATACCCCACACAATTAGGTTTTGTACATCTTTAAATTCCGTTGGATTTAACACATCATAAAAACGTATCACCATTTGAGGTGTATCGGATTCGGTACAGATATCATCTTTTTCACATGCCGAAAAAGAAAGTATGACCAAAAGAATGATGAAAGGTATTTTGAGTTTGTTCATAAAGCTATAGCTTTTTCAAAAGTACGATATTTTCAACATGATGGGTTTGTGGGAACATGTCTACCGGTTGCACTTTTATTACTTGGTAGGCATGTTTCATCAATTCTAGGTCACGAGCTTGGGTTGCGCTATTGCAACTCACATATACAACTTTTTCCGGAGCAATGTTAAGTATCTGTTGAACTACATCCTTATGCATGCCAACACGTGGTGGATCGGTGATGATAACATCCGGTGTGCCATGTGTCTGGATAAAATTTTCGTTAAAGACGTTTCTCATATCACCTACAAAGAAATCTACATTGTCTATTTTATTGCGTTCGGCGTTTGCTTTTGCATCTTCAATAGCTTCGGGTACGGATTCAATACCAACTACCTTTTTTGCTTTTTTAGAAACGAACTGAGCAATGGTTCCCGTACCTGTGTAAAGATCGTAAACTAGTTCATTACCCTTTAAATCAGCAAATTCACGGGTAAGTTTATATAGTTCGTAGGCCTGTGCCGAATTGGTTTGGTAGAATGATTTGGCATTGATCTTAAATTTTAAACCTTCCATCTCCTCAAAAATATGATTGCGGCCGGCAAAACAAATAATTTCTTGGTCGTAAATAGTATCATTTTGTTTTTGGTTGATAACATATAAAAGCGAGGTTATCTCAGGAAAAGTTTCCTTTAAGTGATTCAGTATAAGCTCACGATTTACTTTATTATCATCATGAAACTGAATCATGACCATCAATTCTCCTGTTGAGGCCGTACGGATCATAAGGGAGCGCAATTCCCCATGCTGATGTCTTGGGTTAAAAAACGTAAGCCCATTTTTAATCGCAAAATCACGGGTATCCAAGCGAATTGCATTAGAGGGATCCTGCTGTAAGTGACATTTTTTAATATCAAGGATTTTATCCCACATTCCAGGAATATGAAACCCTAGAGCATCACGATCCGTAATTTCCTCATCAGATTTAATTTCGTCTAAGGTCATCCATCTGCTATCGGAAAAAGAAAATTCCATTTTATTACGATAGAAATACTGTTTCTCAGAACCTAAAATAGGTGTTGTTTCTGGTAGTTCTAGGTGTCCTATTCGTTTAAGGTTGTTTTCAATTTCTTGTTGCTTGTAGAAGAGTTGGTGCTCGTAGCCCATATCTTGCCATTTGCAACCGCCACAAACTCCAAAATGTTCGCAATGGGGTTCAACACGTTTATCTGAGTATGAGTGAAAAGCGGTAGCAATTCCTTCAAAATAAGCTTTTCTTTTCTTTGTAGTTTGTACATCAACAACATCACCAGGAACAGTATTCGTCAAAAAAATGACCCTTCCATCGGGTGCTTTACCAATCGTTTTTCCTTTCGCCCCGGCATCTACAACCTCTACGTTTTCAAATACCTGTCGCTTGTTCTTTCTTCGCATCCGGCAAAAGTAAGCATCCCATTGCATTTATAATAACTAAGATTACAATCCGCCTTATTAAAAATAGTTAAATGTGGATTTACGGTATAGAAATAGGAGGAATCATTTTATTTCTTTTGAGCTATATCATAAAAAAAGCCAAGAAACCTCATTATAAGGAATCTTGACTTTACAAACAACGAGAAAATCGAGGGAACTCTATTGCTTGTTATTGTTGAATTTGTTTAGAATACGTTCCATTTGTTTTCCAGCAGCTTCTCTTCCTCCTAATCCAAAGGATAAAGCAACGGTAACCGCAATTGTACCTAAAGTTATTCCAAAGGCCATGTTTATAATATCATCACCTATACCCATTGTCTTTAAGCCCATTGCTAAGAAAATTGCTAAAATGCACATTCTAACTATGGAGGCAACAAACAAGTTGTTTTCATCTTTGGCCATTGCCTTATGAGCAATTGATGCTATCCAGTTTCCGATAATTAAAATAACCAAACCGAATAGGATGTTCCCTGATACGCCTACTAGGGTATCTAGAATTTCTGTAAGTTTTGCGAATTCTAATTTTTCTAAAGCGGTAGTAATACCAAAAAGAACAATAAAGAAAAATGCAATGTTACCAATCAACTTAGGAAGATTGGTGTTAGAAGAAATACCACCTAAATTCATTTTTTGAACAATACCATCTAACTTAAGACTCTCTAATAAGTCCGTTAAAAGACCGGCAACAAATTTTCCGCCTACAACAAAAATTATAATGATAATAACAGCTACCAATATTTTTGGTATCGCATTAAAGAACTGTTCCAGCATATGTGTAGCCGGTACAGAAATGGAGTCCATATTCAAAATGTTCAGAGCCGTAATTAAAAGGGGGATGAAAATAAAAATGAATACTACCTTTTTAAGGATATTCACCAAATCAATATTTTCGGGTAGTTTTAATTTAGGCACTAAACTTTGAATGGTATCACCGCTAAGTCCTACAAGTTCGGAAACTATGGTTGCAAGCATATAGCCTATGTAGCCTACTAAACCGGCACCAACTATATTAGGAATGTAATCTGTAAAACCGTTAAGTAGATTTTTCACAGGGTCTAAAACGCTGGTCATACCTAGCTTTTCCAAGGCAAGCATGAAAACAAAAATCATTACGAAAAAGTAAATAAGCTTACCGATAAGTGAAGAAATCACCACTTTACCTGTACCCATTTTATCATCTATTTTGGTACGTTTGATCAGCTTAGTGATTAATCTTTTAATAAAGCCGGCTACAAACCAACCAATAATCAGTATTAAAATAGCACCAACCGTGCTTGGTAAAAAGTCGCCTACCGAGTTTGATAGACTGTTCATCATGTTCTCTAAATAATTCATATTTCAGTTTTTAAAAAGTTGGATCTATATATTAAGACACCAGTTTTTAAAGGATGTCACTATATTTTAGATATTTAGGTGAATATAGTTTTCATGTAGGAAGCAAGAAATATTTATTAAGTTTGCAATTCTACAAGGATGATTTCTCTCCCACGCTGAATTTTCGAGTCTTCGAAAGGAAAAAGGTATAGAAGGAATTACTGAAGTTTTATTTAAAAGTAATTTTTATTATGTCAGTTTTAGAAAAAATCACTTCTGAAGGTGCAATTGCCTTAGAAGAAAAGTACGGAGCACACAATTACCACCCATTACCAGTTGTATTGAACAAGGGAGAAGGTGTATATGTGTGGGATGTTGAAGGAAAAAAGTATTATGATTTTCTTTCTGCATACTCCGCAGTCAACCAAGGACATTGCCATCCAAAAATTGTGAAAGCAATGACAGATCAGGCGCAGACCCTGACCCTTACCTCAAGGGCATTTTATAATGATATGCTAGGAAAGTACGAAAAGTACGCCACGGAAACATTTAAATTTGATAAGCTTTTACCTATGAATACAGGTGCGGAGGCTGTTGAAACTGCATTAAAATTATGTAGAAAATGGGCCTATGAGAAAAAAGGTTTAGCTGAAAACGAAGCACAGATTATTGTTTGCGAGAATAATTTTCACGGAAGAACAACAACCATTATTTCTTTTTCCAATGACCCTGTAGCACGTAGGAATTTTGGTCCTTATACTGCGGGATTCATCAAAATTGAATACGATAATTTAAATGCCTTAAAGGAGACTTTAGAGAGCAATACCAATATAGCCGGGTTTTTGGTAGAGCCTATTCAAGGTGAGGCAGGGGTTTATGTTCCATCTGAAGGGTATTTGGCCGGAGCGAAAGCATTATGTGAGAAACACGGAGTTTTGTTTATTGCAGATGAAGTCCAAACCGGTATTGCTAGAACAGGCAGACTTTTGGCTACTTGTGGGAACTGTTCTTGTGAAAACAAGCACTGCAGTGGAGAACCAGAGATAAAGCCGGATATCCTAATTTTGGGAAAAGCTTTGTCCGGAGGTGCGTATCCCGTATCTGCTGTCTTGGCAAATGACGATATTATGGGAGTTATCAAACCAGGGAACCATGGTAGTACTTTTGGTGGTAACCCTATAGCAGCTGCTGTTGGCGTTGCTGCTTTAGAAGTTGTGAGACAGGAAGAACTGGCTCAAAATGCTTTTGATTTGGGTGAATTGTTCCGAGCGGAGCTTAGTAAGTTTATTGAAGACTGCAACATTGTTAATGGAGTAAGGGGCAAAGGGCTTTTGAACGCCATTCTTATTAATGATTCAGAAGATAGCTCTACCGCATGGAATATCTGTATGGCATTGAAAGAAAACGGACTTTTAGCAAAACCAACGCACGGTAATATTATTCGCTTTGCACCACCTTTGGTAATGAATAAGGAGCAACTATTAGATTGTATAAATATTATAACGACTACATTAAAACAGTTTGAAAAATAATTCGAAATCAATGAACTAGAAAAAAGCCTGAAACTTAGTTTCAGGCTTCTTTTTATAATTTAAAAATCTCTTAGGTTATTACTTATTGCCAGAGGCTGCCGATGCAATAATTGCGGCTATGACTCCAAAATATAAAATACCAATGAGTAGGTAGACAGCAGCAATTGCTAAGCCTACATAGGACAGTATTTTCCCCGTTTTTACATTTTCAATGCCCGAATATTCGCCATTACTTTGGTCAAATGCTTGTTGGGCGGTTTTTGCATTAGATAAGCCAATAAAACTGAATATAGCTCCAAATGGTCCGCAGCAAATAAGAGTAAGAACTATGGAAAGGATTCCAAAAGTTAGGGCATTACTAGCGCCCGGTAGGGGTTGTTGCATAGTTCTATCCTAATAGTTCTTCCATTTTTTCGCGCATCAATTCCGGATCTTGCATGTCTTCAAATCCAAAGAAAGCAATCATTCCAATGGTCATCATCAAATAAAGAACACTTAATACGATACCAATGATAGCCAGAATCTTTCCGGTCTTTACATTGCCATAATCAGTGTAATTTTCTGGATTTTCCAGATAAATAGCCGTGGCTTTATTAGCTAAAACCAAGGCAACGACGCCAAAAATAATACCTAGAATACCATAACAACAGCATGTAACTATTGATAGTATACCAAATACAAGAATAAGCGTAGCGTTGGGTAGTTTGTGTTGTTCCATTTTTTTAGTGGGTTAGGTGAGTCATTTTTAAAATATAGTTAACTAATATAATAGCTCCACTAACAAATCCTAGGGTTACTTTTATAGAAGTTTCAAAACGAAATCGTATAAATTGACTTGCTAAGGCAAATAACGCAAGTGGAATGAGTGTAAAAATTGCGGGGTACATATCAAAGGCAGCACTAAATTCACCCTTGAAAAAAAGAAAGATAGAACGCTGAAGACCGCAGCCGGGACAGTCAATGCCAAATAGCTTTTTGTTCAAGCATGGTAGCATGTAATCTTCAATAACTAATAGAGAGGTGGCTAACTGCATTTTTCCTGTTTGGCAATTCTTTCACGAAAATTACCATTATTTTTGTGGATACAAAACAAATTATGGCCGTTTTTCAAATAGGGGACAAGGTAGAGACTATAGATGATGTTATCTCAGGTAGGGTAACAAAGGTTTCGGAAGGCACGGTTACCATGGAAACCAATGACGGGTTTCTTCTTGATTTTGACGCTAATGAGTTGGTGAGAATCGATACTGGCGATATAAGGGTAAGTAATTACGAGATAAGCCAAATCAAGGCAGAAAAAGAAATTCCCAAAAGAAGACAAACCCAGGTTACTAAGCCTAAAGAACGTAACGCCCCTAAAATGGAAGTGGATTTGCATATTCATCAATTAACAAAGTCAAGTAAGGGCATGAGCAATCATGAAATGCTTAATCTTCAAATAGATGCGGCAAGGCGTCAATTAGAATTTGCCATTAAAAAGCGAATTCAAAAAGTAGTTTTCATCCATGGAGTAGGTGAGGGAATACTAAAAGAAGAGTTGTATTATCTGTTTAGAAGGTATGACAATGTAAAACATTATGACGCCGATTACCAGAAATATGGTCTAGGAGCAACGGAAATCTATATTTACCAGAATGCCTAATTTTCTACTGTGGTATAAATACCTAAGATAAAGCTATCAATTGCGGCTAGGGTAACATCTGTCTCATCTTCTTTTTGGGCCTTGAGAACAAGTACCACGTCATTGAGTGAAATAGTGTGAGAATATGTGATAGTACCTGCAGCATCAGGTTCACTGGCTTCTGTAACTACGTTAATGGTTCCTCCTGACGACACAAAATTAGAACTTACGATTTCTTCTGATAGTGCGGCTGTTGTACAAACCATTTCATCGGTAACAATTGCATCTAGAATCGTATAATTAAATTCTCCGTTTTCCAAGGTAGAGGTTCTGGGTTCACCTTCTACTGTTGCTTCGTTCACTAAAATGGATAGGGGAACATCTAGTGTAATGTACTCATCGTTTATTTTGTTATAAAACCTTAAGCTACCATCAACAATTGCGTTATCGCATTCAGAAATGGTGGTGATAGCCCCATAATTCGAAAAAGGAACCTCAAGGTTTAAACTGGTAGGAGTAGAGGTCTTGAACGTTCCATAGGTTAAAGTGGAGGTGTCCGTAATACTCTCATTTTGCTCGTTCGTCAGGACAAGACCGCTTATTAAAATGGTATGTGAATAGGTCTTAACATCTTTGGATACTGCTGTAACTTTTGTATTTATGGCAATATCTCCAGCAGTAGCTGTATTTTCACTAATTACGGTTGGTTCTAAAGCAGGTATCGTAGAACAAAAATAATCAGAAGAAACATCATCGGAAAAAAGGCGATAAATTAAATCTGAAGAACCTCCCAAAGTACTCGTAAGTGTACCTTCGGTAGACGTTTGGTCTAAAAGAAGTCCGCTTTCCAATTCTAACAAAAATGCTTCATCACCATCTATCTTAAAGAAAAAGGTAGTATCTAATGGGTCATCTTCATTGTCACAGGTAGCAAGGGCAATAGCATCAAAGTCTACATTTTCAATTTGGAGGTCGCCATCGTCACAGGCAGATAAAAGGATTAGAATACCTAAAAGCAGCGTTTTCTTCATATGCCAAATTTAATGGAAATAAAGGACAAGTTTATTGAGAATTAGGGAGAAATTAACTTTAATTGAGCTAATTTTGAACCCTCTTAATTGAATTTTTCGGGAATGAAAAAGGTTTATTTGGATAATGCGGCCACTACGCAAGTACGTGATAATGTTATTGAAAAGATGCAGGACGCTTTGGCTAATTTTTACGGCAACCCGTCTTCTACACATAGTTTTGGGCGATCTGCTAAGACTGCGGTAGAAAGTGCCAGAAAAACCATTGCAAAATATATAAATGCCCACCCATCGGAAATCATATTTACTTCAGGAGGTACCGAGGCAGATAATATGATTTTGCGTTGCGCTGTTCGGGATTTGGGTGTAACTACAATAATTACATCTAGAATAGAACATCATGCCGTTCTGCATACGGTTGAGGATTTAGCCAGTGAAAAAGGAACCCGAGTGCTATATGTTGATTTAGATAAATATGGTAATCCAGATCTATTACATTTAAAAGCATTGCTTCAAAAGGATGATGGTAAAAAATTAGTAAGCTTAATGCATGTGAATAATGAAATAGGGAATAAAATGGATATAGCAACAGTTTGTGAGCTATGTCATTCAAACGGGGCTCTTTTTCATTCGGATACGGTACAGTCTATTGGGCATTATGCCTGGGATGTTAAAGCGGTGCCTGTAGATTTTATGACTGCTGCGGCCCATAAGTTTCACGGCCCTAAAGGAATAGGTTTTGCTTACGTAAAGAGGAATTCTGGATTAAAACCTTTTATATCGGGAGGCTCTCAGGAGCGTGGTAATCGTGCGGGAACAGAATCTTTCCATAATATTGTTGGATTGGAAATGGCTTTCATTGAAGCGTATGATAACCTAGAAGCAGAAACGGCTTATGTAACTGATTTAAAATCTTATTTTATCGATAGAATGAAGGAGGAGATTCCTGCTGCTAAATTCAATGGGCATTCCGGAGACATGGATAAGAGTACGTTTACGTTGGTGAACGTTTGTTTGCCAATTGACCCTCAAAAAGCACTGATGCTTTTGTTTCACCTAGATATTAAAGGAATAGCCTGTTCAAAAGGTAGTGCTTGTCAATCTGGAAGTGACCTGGGTTCTCATGTGTTGACGGAGATTCTGTCCGAAGAAGAGCTTAAAAGACCCTCGGTTAGATTTTCGTTTTCAAAATACAACACTAGAGAAGAGTTGGATTATACCGTGCAGGTATTAAAGGAATTTGTTGAAAAATAAAACTTGCGAATTAAGGACAATTGAATATTTATTTCTGTTTACGGTCTTTTCGCTTTTCCCGGTCATAAGGAAATTTACGCGCAGCTAATTTCATCATCCGGTCAATAAGATCAGTGGTATTCTTTCCTGATTTTTTATTGATTTTCTTTTCATATTTCCAAAGAAGTTTGCCGCTTGTGCCGTCGCTAATTTTCACACCTATCCTTCCATAGTTGGCATTTCCTGAAAAGTAATCCATAAAACTAAATTCCGTAGGAATCCCTTTAGAAAGTAGAACATTCAGATCCATATTCCCACTTATAATTCCGTCTACACCTAGAATTTTACTAAGTTGTTTAGTAGTATATACATCAATATTGTTGTAGTCAATATTGTTTTGGGATAAGATGGCATTGGTGTTCTTTACATCTTGAAAGTCCACGTTGAATTTCTTTTTTTGTTTTCTTTTTGAAAAATAAGTCTCCAGTGCATTTTGAACGGCATAACCTTCTTTTTGTTCCAGAGTATTAAGTTCTTCGTGAGAAATATCATCTTTAAGCTCCAGGTTGGCTAAAAAGGGAACAATGGCCAATACTTGGTGCGTGTCGCTGAGGGCATCAAACTTATCACTTTCGTAAATGTTTTTTTGGGCGTTAACCAAAATGGAAGTCAAAAGGAGTGCGGCAATAAAAATCTTCTTCATTGGTATATCTTCTAAAAGCGCATGCGTACCCTTACGTTCAGCACACGACTTGTCATGAAATTTGGAATAGCAAATTGTTGTTTACTGTCTACATCCCTAACCCATGTATTTGTAATTGAATTTTGATTGTTGAACAAATTAAATATCTCAACTCCTGCGCTCAGTTCATTAAATCTGTGCAACCAGTGGTTTTTTTGATAGGTTTTGTTTCCACCAACAAAAATATGGGAAATTCCTAAATCGGCACGCTTATAATCCCTCAATCTTGTGTTATATATGTAAGGATCGGCATAATTTGGAGAACCGCCAGGAACACCGGTGTTGTAAACTAAGTTTAGGTACATCTTAAAATTGGGAAACTCGGGAATATAATCTTGGAACAAAACCCCTAACTTTAATCGTTGATCGGAAGGCCTTGCAGTATAGCCTCTATTGTTACTGTTCTCCTCGGTTTTTAAATAACCTATGCTTACCCAAGATTCCGTTCCGGGAACGAAGGCGCCGTTAAGGCGTAGGTCTGCACCGTACACGTATGCCTTGGCATTATTATTCGCTGCATAACGTATGCGAACGTCTTCTAGAGTGTAGGTGTTAACATTCTGTAGTTTTTTATAATATACTTCACTCATAAGCGTGAACGGGCGTTCCCACATGTCAAAAGAATATTCGTTGCCCAAGACAAGATGAATGGATTCTTGTGCTTTTACGTCAGGATTAATGGTTCCTGATTGATCACGTAATTCCCTGTAGAAAGGTGGTTGGTGGTAAAGACCACCTGAGAATCTAAAAACCATATCCCTTTTCCAATCCGGTTTTAAGGAAACTTGACCACGCGGACTAAAAACTGATTGTGAGTTAGATTTTATGTCCTTACCGTTAATTGACCAATGTTGCGCTCTAACACCTAAATTATAGTAAATATCGTGAGATGAAATGCTTAGTCTATCACTGAATTGAATATAGCCGGAAAAACGATTGGTCTTTGCAAAATTGATTGCACTAACACCGTCATAAGCTTCAAGTGGGGAGTCAAAGGGTTTTTCGGGTTGGTTATTGCTAAATTCTGGTAATGGCGGTCTTACAAAAAAGCCAACGGAATCTATGAATTCCGATTCTCGTAGTTGATCTCGAATATCTTCATGGGTGTATTTTATGCCCCATTCCAATACTTTGTTTTCCACGGTATGATTCCCTTTATGGGAAAAATTAAAAATCAGGGCGTCCAATTCATTTCTGGCACGGTTAAATTGTGTGCCTATTCCGCGTAGGTTGGTGGCACTACCGAAAGAATCGCTGTAGAGGTCATTGTTAACATCGCCAAGGGCATATTGGGCAATTACATCAGAATATTCTTCTTCTGTAGTATGGTAGAGCGAAGCAATCAGTTTTAAGGTAGTTGTTTCATTTAATAAATAAGTCCCTTTGAGAGCTCCTAATACAGTATTATATCTATTGTTTTCCTCGCCTTGATAATAGACAATGAGCGATTTAGGTTCTGCAAGGGTTCCGAAATTTGTCTGTCTTTTTAATGGTTCATTTTGGTAATCATTAATAGAAATGTTGCCTAAAAAGTCTAAATTAAATCTGTTTGAAAACCGATAGCTTATAAAAGTTTGGGCATCTGCAAAAGTAGGGTTGAAGTTGGTATTGGTCTGTTGACTGTTAACGAGTAAGGCGTTATTTCTGTAGCGAATACCGGTAATGGCACTTAACTTTTTGTCTTTGGAAACGGTTTCTGCAGTTGCACTTGCGCCTAAAAAACTAAGGTCTATTTGGATGCTCGTTTCCAAAGGTTTCTTGTAAGTGATGTCTAAAACAGAGGATAACTTATCTCCATATTTAGCTTGAAACCCTCCTGAAGAAAATCTTACATTTTGAACCATGTCACTATTTACAAAACTCATACCTTCCTGCTGAGCAGAACGTACCAAAAAAGGACGATACACTTCAATTTCGTTTACATATACAAGGTTTTCATCATAATTACCGCCCCTTACATTGTATTGGGTACTTAATTCATTACTTGAAGAAACACCGGGTAATAGTTTTAAAATGTTCTCAACACCAGCATTGGCTCCTGGAATTTTTCGAACAATTTCAGGACTTACCGTTGTGATTCCTGTAACCGTTTTTTTGCCGGTTGGGGTAATGGTAACTCCCGAAATTTGTATGGCATCCGTACTCAAAACCGGATTGAATTCAAAAATCTCATTGGTATTGATAATTAAGTTTTCCAGAACTACATCCTTGAGACCTAGATGAGAAAAAGTAACTGTAATAGCCTCGTCAGCGGTTACTTGAAGTGAGTAAAATCCGTTTGCGTCAGAAAACGTTCCGGTAGTTCCTGTTGATATATTTACCTCCTGTAAAGGTTTATTTTCATTGCTTAATACAATGCCCGTAAGTGTAGCGGTCTGTGCACTCGTGTAGAGTGAAAAACCTAAAAAGATAAAAAGAATACTAAGTTTAGAGCACTTCAAAAAAGTATTATTTTCTGTAGAAAGTACTGGTTAAGGTATTGGTGTTACCAACATTATCGGTTACCGTAACCTCTAATTTACATTCTTTCTTATCTAGAATGACATCATCGAAATTATAGGTAAGCGTGTTGGTCTTGGGCTCGTATTCCATTAGAATCCATTCCCCGTTTATAGTAGCGGAATAGGTGTCTACACCACTAAGGTCGTCCGTAATACGCACACTAAGGTAATGGTAGTTGTTCAACCATTGTTTATCCTTGAAGTTTTTAGTTGAAATTTTTGGGGCGATTGTATCTTTTGCCAAAGTGTAGGTACCTAAATTCCTTGTTCTAGTCGTAAAGGTAGTACCACGCTTATATGTAGATGTATGAGATGGACGTAAGCGGCTATTAAGGCGTGCTATGAACATTTGTTTCTTTTCGGCTTCGGTGTATTTAGATACATCAAAGGTAATGGTGAAATTACGGTGGGCGGGAACACGTGCGTTATGTATTCTAACGGTATCGTCGTCTTTCTTTAAATCGATATAGAAATCATCATAAAAAGTATTTGCGGGAAAATATACTTTTGCGGCACCTAAATCGTAATTATTAGGTTTTTTTGCAATGACGTAATTTTCGGTTTTCTTTTCTTCCTTATCAACTTTTACAGGTTGTTTTTTGCCTTCAACAGGAATAATTGCCTTGGTAAGGTTGCCCTCAAAATCTTTTATCAATAACTCCACTTTATAGCTTAATCCTTCGCGTATAGCTATTTTACCATCGTTTTCTAGCTTGTTATAAATACTTAGTTTATTGCCAGGAGATTTATAGAGCAATTGTATTCTTTGACGGTATTTGCCATAATAGTAATAATCAATAAGTGTGTTGATGTATCTAGTTTCTCCAAAAGAGAAAGATTCAAGGTCGTAATCTGTATAGACCTTGCCGTTAACCACCTGTTGAACTGAATATAGGCCATTGTGGTTAGCCGCTAGGTCTTGACGGTCATATCCAATAAAACCAAACCCTATAGTACCAGAGGCATATACTGGATCGGCCAAAAAGGTACCGTCTTTTTGTCTGGTAAAATGAATTGCGGTAGTATTTTTGTTTTGGTTGATCTGTGCGTCGTCAGATAAAGGGAAACCATAAATTTTCTGCAACGTAGGATTAGTGGCGTCCCGCACATCAAAACCATAAAGTAAAGGGTTTGTAGGTTTTTCTGAGATGCTACTTCTAATTTCAAAATGGAGGTGAGGACCGGAAGACCCTCCTGTATTTCCACCGTATGCTATGATTTCTCCTTTCTCAACTTTTATCTCTGCGTACTCAGGAAAGTCTTCAACTTCGTACGATTTTTTCTTGTATTGAAGCTTCTTTATAAAATCTTGAATCTTGGGAGAGAATTTTTGTAGATGGCCGTAAACAGATGTGTAGCCATTTGGATGCGCTATATATAATACTTTTCCGTAGCCCCAAAGAGAGACCTTTATACGGGTAACGCTACCATCTGCAATGGCATAGATAGGTAATCCTTCCCGCTGTTGCGTTTTTATATCAATGCCCGAGTGGAAGTGATTAGAACGCAGTTCGCCAAACGTACCCGCTAAAACTAAGGGAATATCTACCGGAGATCTAAACGCATCTTGCGGATACTTCTCTTGAGCTATGCCTATAACGGTGATAAAACATAAAAGACCTACAAATAGTTTTCTCATAATTCTTTGGACAGTGATACGAAATTAGCCAAACGGTTTGAATTCTTGAAAATATCAAGCATCAAAAATGATACATCTTGTTTAACCAACGTTATTTAAGGGCTTAAAGTATTACTTGAAGAATAAATCAAAAAAGTATTGCTAAGTAAGGGCAGGTATGTTAACTTTGTGTAAAATGCATTGCGTTTGATTTATGAGTGAATTAGTCAAAGTCGTAGACTCGTTAGAGAATAAAATAAGTAAGCTTTTGCATAAGTTGGAGGTGCTACACCAATCCAATACTAAATTGCAAGAGGAGCTTAATTATCTTAAAGAGGACAAAGACAAAGTGTTGGATTCTGTTTCTATGTGGGAAGAGAAATACAACTCGTTGAAGCTCGCAAACTCAATGCTTGGCAGTAATACGAATAAAACCGAAGCTAAGCTTAAAATAAATACATTGATCAGGGAGTTAGACTATTGCATAGCACAACTTTCAGAATAATGTTCAAAAAATAAAATGTCGGAAAAGCTAAAAATTAAGCTTTCTATAGCTGATAGGGTGTACCCTTTGACCATTGATCCAAGCCAAGAAGAAGGCTTGCGCAAGGCGGCAAAGAACATTGAGCAATTGGCAAAAAAGTTTGAACAAAGTTACGCCGTTCGAGATAAGCAAGATGTTTTGGCCATGTGTGCCTTGCAATTTGCTTCTAAGATCGAGCAACGTGGTATTGATCAGTCCGAAGGAACCGAAAATGCGACCGAACGTTTGAAAGCGTTGGATCAATTGGTGACATCTAAGCTAGGTTTAAAATAAATACGTTCTTTAAAATACATAAGTTACTGCCCACATTGGTATTACCTTTTGACAAACTCAACATTTATTTTGTTTAAAAAGGGTGAGTTTAGATTGTAAAAGCGGGCCCTACTAGTATAGGGATTCTTGATCAGTCTTGTAGCCCTAAACCTGTTTATTGGAGTTTGTTCAAAACTTCGCTGATGTGGGCTTTTTTTATGGATTTGTTTGAGTAATGGTGGTCGGTACATGTATTTCCATGTAACTTCTAGTGCTCAAGCTTGTTCAAACCTAAATTGTTAGATATATGGATAGTGCAACACTTATAATAGCCGGCATCGTCGGCCTTGCGATTGGATTTGCCATCGCAAAATTTATGGAAAAGGGAAAGGCATCAAAAACGCTTTCCAATGCCAAAAATGAAGCAAATACGATTCTTAGTGCCGCAAAGACCGAAGGCGAGAATATAAAAAAGGACAAGATTTTTCAGGCCAAAGAGAAGTTTTTAGAGTTAAAGGCAGAGCACGAAAAAGTTATTATTAACAAAGACAAGAAAATTGGTGAGGCAGAAAAACGCACTCGTGATAAAGAGTCGCAAGTTAGTAATGAGTTGGCCAAAAGCAAAAAACTCAACACTCAGCTTGATAGTAAGTTAAAGGAGGTTTCCCATAAAGAGCAGTTCCTTGAAAAAAAGCAAAGCGAACTAGAAAAGCTTCATAAAAATCAAGTACAACAGTTGGAGGTAATCTCGGGACTTTCTGCAGATGATGCAAAAGGTCAGTTAATGGAGTCTCTAAAAGAGACTGCAAAAACAGATGCCATGGCCTACATTCAAACAACGGTGGAAGAGGCTAAACTAACTGCTCAGCAAGAAGCTAAGAAAATTGTTATTAACACCATTCAACGTATAGGAACAGAAGAAGCGGTAGAAAACTGTGTGTCTGTTTTCAACCTAGAATCGGATGATGTTAAGGGTAGGATTATTGGTAGAGAGGGTAGAAACATCCGTGCATTGGAATCTGCTACGGGTGTTGAAATTATAGTTGATGATACTCCGGAAGCTATTATTCTATCTTGTTTTGATTCAGTTCGTCGTGAGGTGGCGAGACTTTCGTTGCATAAGTTGGTAACGGACGGTAGAATTCATCCAGCGCGTATTGAAGAGATTGTTAAGAAGACAGAGAAGCAGATAGAACAAGAAATCGTTGAGGTAGGAAAACGTACGGTTATCGATTTAGGAATTCATGGTTTACACCCAGAATTAGTCCGTGCGGTGGGTAGAATGAAATATCGTTCTTCTTACGGACAGAACTTGTTACAACACTCTAGGGAAGTTGCTAAATTATGTGGTGTAATGGCTGCGGAGCTTGGGTTGAATCCTAAGTTGGCAAAACGTGCAGGTCTTTTACATGATATTGGTAAAGTGCCAAATACGGAAGCAGAGGTAGAAACTCCACACGCTATTTTAGGTATGCAGTGGGCAGAGAAGTATGGCGAGAAACCGGACGTATGTAATGCTATAGGCGCTCACCATGATGAAATTGAAATGAAGACACTTATCTCACCGATCGTTCAGGTTTGTGATGCTATTAGTGGTGCAAGACCAGGTGCACGTAGACAAGTGTTGGATTCATACATTCAACGTTTAAAAGATTTAGAAGAAGTAGCATTCAGTTTTGGAGGTGTTCAAAAGGCTTATGCCATTCAAGCAGGGCGTGAACTAAGGGTAATCGTTGAAAGCGAAAAAGTGAATGACGAAAAAGCAGCACAGTTGTCTTTTGAGATTTCACAAAAAATACAAACAGATATGACATATCCTGGGCAAGTAAAGGTTACCGTAATTAGGGAAACCCGTTCAGTAAACGTAGCGAAATAGGTTATTTACTACTTTATACAAACAAAAAGAGAGCCGCATATTGCGGCTCTCTTTTTGTTTAATGACTATGACCTGTTATTTGTGATAGGGATTGTCTACCAACTTCTCTACTTCAAAAGTTTCATCGTAAGCCGGCATGCGACCGCTGTCCCACAATTCTTTGTCTTTTACAGAATAGACCCATAAAGGTTTTACAAAGCTTTTGGTCCACTCTTGTGTTCTAGCTATCATATCCTTTAAACGTTCTGGATAACGGCCAGCAAGGTTTTTCTTTTCACCTATGTCTTGTGTTATATTGTGAAGTCTCCAAGGTTCATTGCCCATTCTGGTTATTTTCCAATCGCCCAGTCGGGCTCCAACATCATTATAACCTTCACGGTAGCGCAGAGAATAAATGAGATCGTTTTCATAAGGCTCTGTATTTTTCAATACGTCGTTAATGATATTCTTTCCATCCAGTTTTTTTCCTTCCGGAAGTTTAGCTTTGGCAAGCTCTGTAAAGGTAGGGTAGAGGTCCAATGCGGAAACAGGGAACTCAAAACGTTGCTCCTTTTTAATTTTTTTAGGCCAATGAAAAAACATGGGTACGCGGTAGCCGCCTTCCCAAGTATCTCCTTTTGTTCCTTTTAAGGGATAATTATTAGCTCCATGGTCAAAATTCCCTCCATTATCGCTTAGAAAAACAATTAATGTGTTATCAAATTGATTGGTTTCTTTCAGAGTTTTTACGATGTTCCCAACACCGCGGTCAACCGCATAAACCATTGCGGCATAGGTTCTTCGGTCTTTGTCTTCTATGTTTGAAAATTTGGCTATGTCTTCAGCTTTCGCTTGAAGTGGAACGTGTGGTGCATTGTATGCCAAATAGATAAAGAAAGGTTGCTTTTTGCTAGCAGCAATTTTTATATCCTTACTAGCTTCACGGGAAAAACCATCGGTTATGTATTCGGTTTCGTTGGCTGGTTTTCCATTGTGTTCCATCGGAAAAACATAATCTCTTATATTCTTTTTACCAGCTTTCATCTGTGAATTATAGGTCTTGTTATATTCACTTGGAAAGTAATCGTGGCCTCCGCCTAGAAAGCCATAAAAATTATCAAATCCTCTTTTATTCGGATGAAATTTAGGAGCGGAGCCCAAATGCCATTTCCCGATGGCACTGGTATAGTAACCTGCATTTTGTAATACATTGGCCATGTACGTTTCTACTAAGGGAACGCCCATGTTATCTTCATCATTTTCACTACTATTGTGAAACAAGTTGTAAGCGGTACCGGTTAGATGTGGATACCGTCCGGTAAGAATAGCAGACCTACTTGGTCCGCAAAAAGGATGCGCAACATAGGCCGATGTGAAAATGGAACCGTTACTTGCCAGTTTATCCAATTCAGGAGTGATAATATCTGTTGATCCGTTAAAACCAACATCTGAATAACCGAGGTCATCACATAAGACAACCAGAATATTGGGTCGAGTCTCTTGGGCTATACCCATTGTAGAAACAGACAGAAAGGCTGCGTATAGAAGCCGTTTAAGATGATGATATTGAATTTTCATAAATGTGAGTTTAATTTTTATATGTGTTAGTGAATGTTTTTTTTGAGTTATCAGTTTATAGTATTCCTATTTTTTTTCTTCATTGAACTGGGATAATAATTGAGCTACCAATTCTGGATTTTTAGGTGCAATATTTGTTGTTTCGTCAGGGTCGTTTTTATGGTCATAGAGTTCAAAGTATAGAGGAGTAGCTTGTAGCTGTGTTTGGTCTTTCCAAACAATAAAACGGTATTGTTCCGTTCGCATGGCGTATCCCATTAATTTATTTTCAAATAGATCTCTATTCCATTTTTGTTTTTGCTGAGATTTTATTTTTGTTTCAACCTTTTCAATTAACGGGCCAAAGTAGGTTTCTCTCATAGCTGGCCGTAATGGGTAAGAACCCCACTCTCGTAAAGCCGGGGATGGAAATTGACTGAATACCGCTGTTTTCCATTTTTGTTTTGGATTCTTTAGAAGAGGAACAAAACTTAGGCCTTCAATATGTTCTGGTTTTTCAATTTGGGCTAGTTCGCATAGCGCGGGGTAAATGTCAATCAATTCAACTAAGGCATCTGTTTGAGCTCCTCTTTTTGTTTCGGGCATATCCGGAGTCCATATCATTAAAGGGACTCTCGTTGCTATTTCGTAATTGGTGGCTTTCCCCCAAATGCCCATATCGCCAAGATGATACCCATGATCACTCCAAACAATAATAATGGTATTGTCACGTATTCCAGCATCTTCCAAAGCTGTAATGGCACGGCCTATTTGTGCGTCAACATAGCTAATGCAAGCCAGATAGGCATGTTTTAAGGTTTTGGAAAGTTCTGGATCAAGTTTACCTTTTTTAGGAATACCAGAGCGAACACGCAACTCAAACGAGGGGTGTAGTCCCATTGCGGCACCATTTTCTGGAGGTATACTATCGGATGTCATTGGTATTTTTGCTTCATCGTATAAATCCCAGTATTGTTTAGGAGCTACCCAATTTAAATGAGGCTTATGAAAACCCAGGCCTAAAAAAAAAGGTTTATCACTGTCTTTGGCCATCTTTTTGATGTCGGCAACTGCCAAATCCGTATTATAACCGTCACTATACGTATTATCAGGAACATCTGCAGATTCGTAGGCAGGCCCCATGGCTAGGCCATATTTAGCAACATCACCATATTTGGTGAACATTTCCTTACGGGTTTCTTCCCGTATTTGCTGGTTTTCGGGAAGGGCAAAGCCCACAACAGATTTAGGTTGTGGGCCTGGCACTCTACTCCATGATAAAGAATCGTCTAAGTCTCCGTGATGGAATATTTTACCATAATAAACGGATTCATATCCGTTGTTTTTAAAATGCTGAGGTAGGGTAACAACATCAGGGTGGAGTTCTCGGATTTTTAAATAGTTGTGATAAATTCCACTGGTTTCTGGTCTAAGTCCGGTTAAAACACTAGCCCGGGATGGACCACAAATAGCTTGTTGACAATAGGCTCTGTTGAACTGAAGTCCTTCACTGGCTAGTTTGTCTAAGTTAGGGCTTTGAGCTATTTCAGAACCATACGAACCTAGTTCAGGCCTAAGGTCATCTATGGCTATAAAGAGAATATTGGGTTTGCGTTTATTCTTTTTTACAACGGGAGCTTCGTTTTTGCAACTAAAAGCAAGAAACCAAAGCAATATTATAGTTAAACTCATTTTCATTTTTGTTGTAATTATTCCCAAACAACAGGTAACCAAACACTCATTTCACTAGCACCTCTGTTTGCCCATGAAAAATACGGAACAAATTGTACTTCGCTAGTTTCCCATGTAGGTTTGGTAACCTCAGTGTACATGCCTTCTTTGATGTCTTTTCTTAGTTTTAGATTTCCTGTAATGGTAGATACGCCACCCAATAAATCCGGATTGAAAGTTGCTGTAAGACTAGAGTTAATAGGAAGATATACATCTAAAATATCTATGTTTTCAGGTAAGTCCGGAGTTTCTACACAATAAACAACAGGGCCTCTTTTTACAGCTACTTGATTACGGACTTCTTCTATAAGAGCGTTACCTTCCAATAGCTTTACATCCATAGGCATGTCTAAAGTAATGACATCGCCTTTTTTCCATTTTCTATTGATAGTGGCATAAGTACCAGTAACTATCTCTGTATTGCTACTTTCACCATTTACCAATATTTTGGAACCAGCTGCCCATTCTGGAATACGTAATAAAATATCGAAAGCCTCTTTTTTGGCTTTTTCAACGGTAATATCTACTTTACCTTTCCATGGGTATTGGGTTTCTTGTTTTAGCTGAATTTTAGAGCCATCAAGTAAGTCTGTTGTTAATTTATTTCCACCGTATAGATTAACAGAAATTCCGTTTTTAGATAAACTATAGGCCCAATTAGACATTTTTGCTATTGTACGCACCAAGTTTGGAGGGCAACAAAAACAAGGAATATACGGTTGACGAACATCAAACTCTGTATCATTGCCTGGGTCATGACCTTTATGGCTTACGCGTAACGGGTTGGCATAGAAGTAATCTTTTCCTTCAATACTAATACCGGACAAAGCACTATTAAATAGAACCAATTCCATGATATCTGCATATTTTGACTCTCCATGTAAGCCTAACATACGGTAATTGAACATGGAGTTACAGACATTGGCACAAGTTTCATTATAGGCACTTAAATTAGGCATCATGTACTCGCTAATAAAACCTTCGTGTATCATGTCTACATTAGAAGAGGCTCCGTGGTGCGTTTGCCCACAGGCTCCTGTAACATACATTTTTTTGTTCACCACATTGTCCCAAAGTCGGTCTAAAGCGTCTATCAATTCCTGTTCACCAGTTTCTGCAGCTACATCAGCAGCACCAGCATAAAAATATAGTGCTAATACGGCATGCCCTTCAGCGGTCTGTGCTTTTCTTAAGGGTGTTCTTTCTTGTGTCATATCGCCAATGAACTTGAAATTTGCCGTTTCATCTGGCTCTACTTTGTATTTACCCCTCATATTTATGAATAGTTCCGCTAACTCTAAATATTTTTTGTCTTTAGTGGTACGGTACAACTCAACAAGTCCCATAATTTGGGTTTGATTGAAGCCGAACCTTTTTAAATGGTCTGGTTCTGATATGAAGGTGTCATATAGGAAGTTCGCATTTTTAATGGCAAGGTCTAAAAAGTTTTTCTTACCCGTAACCCGGTGGTGGATACATGCACTAGTATACAGATGTCCGAAGTTGTACATCTCGTGATGTTGTCTGTTTCCAAAGCGGAACATATCATCTTCAATTTGCACTTTTGTGTGAATATATCCGTCTTCTTCTTGTGCTTTTGCAATTATTTCGATGTAACTATCTAAGTCTGCTAGTATTTTAGGGTCCTTGTTTTGGGCGTAAATGTAAATGGAAGCTTCCATCCATTTATAAAAATCACCATCATGCCATTTCATGCCTTGGTGCTTTCCTTCTTTAAGACCAGCAGCTATTTTAAAGTTGTTTAAGGCATGTCCCGTGTCACCTGTTAATAGTTCTCCCATGTAGGGAACCATGGTTTCTTCAGCTACTTTGAATTTTTCGGCCCAAAAACCATCGGTCCATTGGCAATCTTCTATGTTTATGCTTTTTAGCTTTACATGCTTACTCTGGCTATTATTAATTATTCCTTGTTGTTGGGCATTACCAACGCTGAAAAATAAAAGGCTAAAGACTATAAGTATGGATTTTTTCATTTCAATTCTGGTTATTGATTTTTGCTATTGGTATAGCAAAATGTACTTTTTTAGGTCTAAAAACTAATATTGTAATGGCAACCAAACGGACATATCATGAACGCCTCTATTCGCCCAAGCGAAATAGGGTATCATCTTGATCGGTGTTTTCTTAAGCTCTAGTTTAACCAATGGCTTATACAATTGGTTGGACCAATCTGCTTTGGGCAATACATTAGCCTCACCCTCCAAAATGGTAACACCAGACAAAAGATTGGCTTCGTATTTTGGTTGGAGCATAATATCCGTTGGAACTACAATATCGTTTATACTGGTTCCGGACTCTAAATCTCTACCCTCTAAACAGTACACAATAGGCCCACGTTTTACGGCAACTTGGTTTCTGGTCTCTTCAACATTTGGGTCTGCAGTAATGAGGCTTGGAGCCATTGGCAATTCAAGTTCAACTATATCACCCTTTCTCCATTTGCGGTTAACTTCGGCGTAAGACCCAGCTTTTGGAGCTTGATTTATTTGCTCTCCGTTTACTTTAATGGTTGCATTCTCCGCCCAGGCAGGAATACGTAACATCATTGCATATTCTTTTTTCTTTTTGGAATCCACAGTGATTTTGATATTTCCGTCCCAAGGGTAGTTGCTCTGTTGTGTTAGTTTGATGTTGGATCCATCCGCTAAATCAGTGTCTAGAACATTACTTCCATATAAATTTATCCAAATCCCTTTTTCCGAAGTGCTATAGGCATAGGTATGCATTTTGGCAATAGTACGGATGATGTTTGGAGGGCAACAAAAAACCGACATGAATTCGCCCCGTTTGCCTTCATCTTTTGTATTCTGCGGATGGCCTTCTATAAAACGTAAAGGGTTGGTGTAAAAGAAATGTTCGCCGTCCAATGAAATACCGGAAATGGCACTATTATAAAAAATCAGTTCCATAATATCTGCAAAACGGCCTTCACCGTTCATAAGAAACATACGCCAGTTCCACATGGCATTACCAATGTTGGCACAGGTTTCATTGTACGCTTTTATGTTGGGCAACTCATAATCTTTACCGTAAGCTTCGGCAACAATTGCATGATCGGATATTCCAAAATGATGAGGACCCGTGGCTCCGGTCAAATACATTTTTTGAGTTGTGACGTTCGTCCAAATTCGCTCCAAGTAGTCCTTTAGGGTTTGGTCACCGGTTTCCGCATATAAATCGGCTACACCGGCATACAAATAGTTGCCATGGCCAGCATGACCCACCGCTTTGGATTCTTCCCTAACAGCAGTACCTCTTTGGCTATGGTCCATACCACGGTGGTCCAAAGCTTCTTTTGGGGCAGTACCTAACATATTTACAAAAGTCTCCGTTAGCTCTAGATATTTTTTATCTCCAGTGGTGCGGTACATTTCTATCAGACCCATGTAGTGCGGTGGGTTCCAGTCTATACGAGCTAGTTCTGGGGAAGGTTTTTTAAAATGGTCGTAGATATTATCACTCGCTTTAATAGCTATATCAAGAAAGTTTTTTTTACCAGTGATCCTATAATGGACACAAGCAGCGGTCATGAGGTGTCCGAAATTGTAAAATTCGTGAGAAGGTCCGTTGGTATAGGGTTTTTCATCACTTTTAAATGGATGTGCGGATTCATGAAGAAAACCTGCAATACCGTGACCGATTTGAATTTTAGTATGAATGTAACCATCGGGACGTTGCGCTTTCGCAATTACAGCGATGATTTCATCCATCTGCTGATCTATCTTTTCATCTTTGGTCATGGCGTATTCGTATGCCAAGGCTTCAACATATTTATAGAAATCACCATCTGTAAATGACCATCCTCTAAACTCACCTTCTTCGAGACCTGCAGCTACTTTAAAGTTGGAATAGGCATGAATGATTTCCGGATCATCCATCAATCTTCCCAAATTAGGAATCATTACCTCATGGGCCGCTTTGAGTTTATCGGCCCAAAAACCTTCGGTCCATCGGCAATCATTTATATCAATGGTCTTAAGGTTCATGTGCGGGGTCCTTGAATTGTTCATGACCCCTTGTTCTTGTGCAAAGCTGTAAATAGATAGTAGTAAGCCGCCAGCAAGTGCTAATGTTCTTTTCATAGTTGAGTCTTAAAAAGGATAAATGTTTTAGTTAGGTTGAGATGTTTACTCAGGATTATAGTCTGAGTCTCACAAATAAAACACTAAAACAAATGTTTCCTTTTACGTGGGTTAACCGCTAATGGCACTATTTTATCTATTTGGTACGGTCTGGTCTGTTTTTTACAGAGTATGGGAAATGGGTTTTAATCCTTCCAAACAACAGGCATGAATACCGTCATTTCGGCCTGCCCGCGATTACTCCACGCAAAATAGGGTACAAGTTGCGTCTTGTATGGTGTCCATTCAGGTTTTTGCACGGTTCTGTAGATACCTTTGCCTTTATCTTTTCTAATTAAAATTTCTCCTTCAAGAACGGTAACGCCTGCTAAGAAATCAGGCTTATATTTTGGTTCCAGTTTTTTGTTCCCGTTGAAGTAAATATCCAGAATGTCTGTATTCTCTGGTAAATCTGGAGATTCAATACAGTAAACTATAGGACCACGTTTTATAGCAATTTGATTCCGTACTTCTTCAATTCTTGGGTGACCTTCAATAAAATCAACTTCCATTGGCATATTTAAAACGAGGGTGTCACCTTTTTTCCAATTTCGTTCAATTAAAGTAAAGCTTCCTGGTTTTAGAGTATTAGATATTTCTTCTCCGTTGAGTGTCAGTTTTGAATTTTTTGCCCATTTAGGAATACGCAAACTAATTGAAAAAGCATCTTCCTTACATTCCTCAACAATCAGTTTTACCTTTCCTTGCCACGGGTATTCTGTCTCTTGTGCTACCTTAATAGGGGAACCATCTTTTAACTGGGTGTCTAGATTATTTGCACCGTATAGATTTACGGTTACTCCATTTTCAGCAAGACTATAAGCCCATTCCGAAACCGTAGCAATCGTACGCACTAGGTTAGGAGGGCAGCAGAAACAACTCAGATAAGGCTCTCTATTTGGAGTTTCGGTTACATTTTCGTGAGCGTTATAATCTCTAGTATTATTGAGCATCCGCAATGGGTTCGCATAAAAGTACTCTTTGCCTGTTACGCTAATTCCGGAAAGGGCACTGTTGTATAGTACCAACTCAACAATATCTGCATATTTGGCTTCGCCATGAAGGTTCAGCATACGATAGCTGAACATGGCGTTACAAAGGTTGGCACAGGTTTCATTATAGGCGGTCATATTGGGCATCATATAAGCGTCTATAAATCCTTCTTCAATCATATCTCTATTTGCAGAAGCTCCATAGTGGGCTTGACCCACGGCACCGGTTACATACATTTTTTTGGTCGTCACATTTTCCCAAAGACGGTCTAAGGCATCAATTAGTGCTTTTTCACCTGTTTCTGCATATACATCTGCAGCACCGGCGTAATAGTATAGCGCAAGAACGGCATGGCCAACTGCTTCATTGGACTCACGTAAAGGTGTGCGCTCCTGAACCATGTCACCAATAGGGTAGCCCTCCGTTGTGGCATGATGCTCCACTTCGTATTTACCACGATTATCAATAAACTTTTCAGCAAGGATCAAATATTTTTTATTACCTGTAGTACGGTACAATTCTACCAAGCCCATTATCTGCGTTTGATTGAAACCAAAACGACCGTAATGTTTTGTATCAGGCATGAAAATGGTGTACAACAAATTTGCATGCTTAATGGCAATGTCCAAAAAGTTGCTTTGTCCAGTAACCCTGTTATGAATACAGGCAGTAATTAGCAAATGGCCGGTATTGTACATCTCGTGATACTTTCGGTTTTCGTAACGGTCTACGCCATCTCTCAGTTGAATTTGAGTCTGTAGATACCCGTCACTTTCTTGCGCCTTCCCTATGACGGTTATGTATTCGTCTAATTCCTTAAGCAGCTCTTTATCCTGGGTGTGCGCATAAACATAAATTTTAGCTTCCATGAATTTATAGAAGTCTCCATCATGCCAGAACATACCTTGATGTTTACCTTCTTTTTCTCCTGCAGCAATCTTGAAATTGTTGAGGGCATGTCCTACATCTCCGCATAAAACATCGCCCATATAAGGAACCATGGCAGTGGTACAAAGCTCAAATTTATCGGCCCAAAAGCCTGTGGTCCATTGGCAGTCACCAATGTTCATGCTGTTTAGTTTCGTATGCGGACTGTTTGAGTTGGCCGGAGTTGCTTGTTTCATTTGTACTAATGTTATTAAACTTTAGGTTTTCTTCGGGAGGATAATGCCAATTGTACTTCTTCTATGGTCATATTTTTAGTTTCTTTTAAATAAAAGTAAAGGATGACCAAACCGATACTTACCGTTATGGCATAGAATAATAAGGTGGAACTTATACCCATAGTTGCTAATTGCCAAGGGAAAAATTTCTGTACCAAATAGCTTACAAAACTCGTGACCAAAGTGAAAAAGGGTATAGCAACACCACGGAGGGAAATAGGGAATATCTCCGAAAACAAGACCCACATAATTGGACCTACGGAAAAATGAAATGCACCTATAAAACTGAGTATTCCCAATAGAATGAGCAGGGCATTTATATCCGCTGCTTTTTGGAGTAATAGTCCGGAATAATCTCTAGCATCGGTTTCTCCTAAAGTCTCGATTAAAGCAGCTTTAAAACTAATATCACTATCGTAAGGAACATCAACTAAAACATTTAATCTTTCGGCATTGGGAATAGAAGACATTTCAGAAATAGCATTTTCCGTTATCGTGTAGTCTGCAGTTTTAAAACCGTAATAGCAAATTCCTAGGCTGATAATAATCCACAACATTCCCCAAATAATCATAGGTCTTCTACCAATGCGGTCAACCAGTAGCAGACCTAAAATTGTAAATACAATACTAGTCAGGCCAATGTAAATAGCTTGGGCAAAAGCCGCATCTGTTCCAATGCCCAATTGTTCAAAAACAGTAGGTGCATAAAAAAGAATGGCGTTTATACCGGTAGCTTGTTGCGCTATGGCAATGGTCATTGCGATAATCATGGTAACCCGCATAGGTTTACCAAAAATTTCTTTTAATTGAGAACCTAGGGAACGGTCTTGATTACTGTTTATAAGACTGAAACGCATTTGAGCTATTTTTGCGGGAATTTCATCTTCAGGAGTTACCTTTTGCAACGTCTTTTTAGCTTCTGGCTCGCGGTCATTGTATAACAACCACGCCGGACTTCTAGGAACTAAAAACAACAATAGAAACCACAAAAAAGCGAAAATAACTTCAGTGGCTAGCATAAACCTCCAAGTATTTGCATCCAGACCCCATTCTTGAACCCATGGAGCTCCCGAGTTTGCCAAACCTAAAATCAGATAGTTGATAAAGTAAGCCGCTGAAAGGCCTACAACAATATTTATTTGTGTCATGGACACCAATTTTCCACGCCATTTTGGAGGTGCTATTTCTCCAATGTACATTGATGCTATGGAGATGGAACTGAAAGCCAACCCTCCTAAGAACCGAGCAATTAATAATAGGGTATAGGTAGGGGCCATTGCAGATGCTATAGCCGAAAAAAGATAGAGCGCTGCAGCAATCATTAAGGTGGTTCTACGGCCATATTTATTACATGCATAACCAACAAAAACAAGCGCCAGAAGCACACCCATAGCAGGTGCGCCTACAACAGAACCTAATTCCAAATCTGTAAGTGAAAATTCCTGAGTTATGAATTTTATAGTTCCTGAGATTAAGGCGGCGTCCAATCCAAAAACAAAACCGCCCATAGCAACTATGGTTGAGTATGTAAAAGCATTCTTTTTATGAGAATCCATAAATTATTTTAATTAAGTTATGGCCAACTACCTTACATCTCAATTCCAGATTACCGGTAAGAAAACCGTCATTTCTCCTTGGCCTCTATTGCTCCAAGCATAGTAAGGTATAAAATTGGTTTTAAAGGATTGGAATTCTGGTTCGCTTACTTCTTGATACATTTCTCCGAGCTTGTCTTTGCGCAATAGAATTTCTCCTTCTAAAGTGGTTACCCCTCCTAAGAAATCTGGTCTAGAGGTGGGTTTTAATTTTTTCTTTGAAGAAAGATAGACATTGGTGATATCTGTTTTTTGTGGTAAGTCCGCAGACTCAATACAGTACACCACCGGACCTCTTTTTAAGGCTACTTGGTTGCGAACTTCCTCAATACGTGGGTGCCCTTCAATAAATTTGGTTTCCATGGGCATATCCATAGTAATCTCATCTCCTGCACTCCATTTTCTTTCTATTCTAGCAAAAGTTCCAGGCGCAGCATTTTTCACTGCAACTCCATTTACTTTAATTTGAGTGCCCTTTGCCCAACTAGGTATGCGAAGCAGAACTTCAAAAGTATCTGCTTTAGATTCTTCTACTGTTATTTTAACGGCACCATCCCATGGATAATCTGTTTTTTGAACCAGTTTTATTGGAGAACCGTCTAATAATGTAGTATTCAATTCATTTCCTCCGTATAGGTTAACGGCAATTCCATTTTCGGATTTACTATAGGCCCATCCTGGGGATTTTGCAATGGTTCTTACTAAATTTGGTGGACAACAAAAACATTTAAGATACGGTTGACGTTCTGGAAACTCCACATTCATTTTCTCATAGTCTAATGCGCCTTCAATTTTCCGAAGCGGATTGGAATAGTAGTAATTTTTTCCATCTAAACTGATACCTGATAGTCCGCTGTTGTGAAGTACAAGTTCCATAATATCTCCATGTTTGGCATCACCGGTTAAAGTGAGCATTCTATAATTGAACATGGAATTACAGATGTTGGCACAAGTTTCATTGTATGCCGTCATGTTTGGCATCATATATTCATCAATAAAACCTTCTTCAATTTTATCAAGGCGAGAAGAACGTCCGTAGTGGGTTTGACCAATGGCTCCCGTAATGTACATTTTTTTGTTGGTCACATTATCCCACAATCTTTCTAGCGCATCGATCAGTTCTTTTTCTCCGGTTTCGGCATACACATCAGCAGCGCCTGCGTAATAATACAGAGCCAATACCGCATGGCCCACGGCTTCGGTTTCTTCGCGAAGCGGAACACGCTCTTGGACCATATCACCAATAGGATAGCCCAAAGTGGTTTCATCGTCCTCAATTTTATAAGTACCTCTCATATTTATGAATTGTTCGGCCAACTCCAAATAGCGCTTATCTTGAGTGGTACGGTACAATTCTACCAATCCCATAATCTGTGTTTGGTTAAAGCCAAACCGTTTAAGGTGGTCTGGTTTTGGTGAAAAGAGTTTGTAGAGATAATCAGCATGTTTTACTGCTATATCTAGAAAATTTGTTTTTCCTGTAAGACGATAATGAATACACGCGCTGGTCATTAAATGACCACTGTTGTAAAGCTCGTGATATTTTCTATTGGTGAAAGGTTCAATGTCATCACGGATGATTGCGGGCGTGGATAAATACCCATCATTCTGTTGTGCTTTGGCAATTACATCTATAATTTCGTCTATTTCTTCAACGATTTTCTCATCTTTATTTACACCGTAGATATACATTTTAGCTTCCATCCACTTGTAAAAATCGCCATCATGCCACCAGAATCCTTTATGTTCTCCTTCTTTTTGTCCTGCGGCTATTTTAAAGTTATTATAACCGTGACCTATATCTCCTTTTAGGATTTCACCCATATGCGGAATCATAGTTTCTTCGGCAACTTTCCATTTTTCGGCCCAGAAACCTTCTGTCCACTTACAATCGCCTATGTCAATGCTTTTTAGTTTTACATGCGGACTCTTTGTATTGTTGATAATGCCTTTACCTGTATCTAGATCGGCAGCGTAGTCTTTGGTTTTGGTTTTCTCTGAAGGTTGGTTTTGGTCAGTTGTATTTTGGTTACAGGAAGCCAAGGTTAATAAAACACAAATGGTGAAGCTGAGTTTTTTCATAATCCGAAAATTTATATAAAACGGTGCTCTGTTGTTTGTTGAGAATTCGCTTAATCAAAAAAACGAAAATTATAAAGCAGCGTAGCATACAAATTAAGGACAATAGGAGGGAAGGAGATTTGTAGATTTTATCTAGTTATAGCACTATTTTAACCTTGTAAGTTGTTGATTTGAGTGAATTGTGGTACTTAAGTGTGGCTCGTGGAAGTTTTGAAACAATGAAATTATGACTTAACCACCTAAATAAATCTTAATCAACACGCTCTACATCAACAAATAAAGGTCCTTTTGCGAGTCTTTCTGTTTTGAGAAAAGCATGGAAGTTACCTTTTCCTTCTGGAAGAGTAACGTCTCTAAAAACAACTTTCTTTTGATTTTTAACTATAGGAAGCTCTAAGTGAAGCTCTTTGTACTTTAAATGGGCCGTACCATCATTTTCCAAAGAAGGAAGATCAAAGCTGACATTATATAAACCAGCTTCTGTCTTCACGCGCCAATGGCCGAGTTCGTTTTTTGAAATTACTCTGGGACCTCCCCAATCAAACTGAGATAAATTTGTAGAACGTTGCATGGCGTTCCCAAGATAGATGCGTTGTATTCCTTTGGAGTCTCTTTCTTCGGTAACCTCGTCAAACCAATTTTCATAACGAGATAGAAGATTTTCTACAATTTCAGGGTGATCACCAGCTAGATTTATACGTTCGCTCGGGTCATTCTGAACGTCATATAATTCTAGGTTGGCAAGTATTTCTTTCAGTTCTTCGTCTTTTGGTTGATAAAGAATATGATGCGGATCATCATGCGGACTTACCAATTTATATTTTTGGGTGCGGACGGCAAAATGCATGTATTTAAAAACTGTGGGTCCGTAGTGCATTTGAGTGATGAACTCTCTGTCGTTAAAATCTGTGGGCTCATTTTTCCATAAGGGTAGTAACGAGCGGCCATCAATTTTAACCTCTTTTGAAGGTGCAATATCGCAAACATCCAAAATGGTAGGTAATACATCAATGACAGCACCCATGGTATTAGTTATTTGCGCTTTCTTTACATGTGATGGCCATTGCACAAAGAAAGGAACCCGAGTACCGCATTCGTAAACACTCGTTTTGGTTCCTCTTAGGTTAGATACCCATCTGCCCGGATACACATCATTTTTAGTACGACGGTTTCTTGGGCCATTGTCCGAAAGAAAAATAACAAGGGTGTTATCTTCTATGCCTAATTTCTTTAACCGTTTTAGCACGCGACCAACATTGGCGTCAATATTATCTATCATGCCATAGGTTCTCGCATTATCTTCATGCAAACCTATTTTTCTATACGGGTCTGCTTTTTCCTCAGGAACTTCTAAAGGAAAATGCGGCAGGTTGGTAGCTAAATAGGTGAAAAATGGTTTATCACTTTTTGTGCTAATGAAGTCCAATGCAGCATCGGTAAAAATATCATCACAATATCCTTCGTATTTTTTAGATTCATTATTGTGCTCAAGGATGGGGTCAAAATACGTGTTTCCGGCAGGGCCTGCAGCTTGACCAATGCCACCTCCTTTGTGCACCAAAGCTTCTTGAAACCCTTGGTCTGTTGGTCGCATGGGTGCATTATCACCCAAATGCCACTTCCCGAAAATCCCTGTGCGATACCCATTTTTGGATAAAATTTCTGCTATGGTTTCTTCCGAGGTATTCATAAGGTGGTCTACTTGAGTAACGCCAGTAACCCCTGTACGGTACGGATAGCGACCAGTCAAAATTGCCGCTCGGGTGGCAGAACAATTTGGGTAGGAAAAGAAATGAGTCATTTCAAGGCCTTGCTTACCTATTTCCTCAATATTAGGTGTTTTTAGATAGGGATTACCATGAGAACCCAAATCTCCATACCCTTGGTCGTCCGTGAGCATAATTAAAACATTAGGACGATTTTGCGCTAAAAGAAAATTGCTGCTACAAAAGAGTATACCAAGACAGAATATTAGTGTATAGCGATTAATTATTTTTGGTCTTATTGCAACGTATTTCATAATATTCTACCGGTTTATTTGCTATCGTTTTCTTTTAATCCATGTGTAGGCTTACTTGGAAGTGGCCACTCTTAACCGTGCCATCTTTCATGGTAATTTTGTATCCATATTCAGGAATAGAAGTGCCATCTTCAATTTTTTGGGCAACAGGGCCTAAGTTGGCAATTACTTCCGTGCCACTAGAAAAACGACTTCTTTGAACCTTGTAATCCACGCTGAGGTATTCATGGCTCTTTAATTCCGAATAGAAGGTTTCTTTATGAACGGGGCTAACCAAATCTCTAGCCATTTCAATCATTGGGCGCATGCCTTTAAATTCATAAGGCGAAAAGAAAATGGTAGTTCCTCTGCCAAACAACATACTCCTTAGGGCTTTGATTCTAAAGTCGCCATTGGCCGTAACCTCATTATCTGGATCTTGTATTTTGCCGAAGTTGGCGATGGCTTCATGATACACTAAGTTGAAAAGTGGGGCAGGGTGAGAGATTACCGAAAGCGGGCGATCTTCTAAATACGTCATTCCTTCAAACATATCAAAATATGGTATCCATTGTTCTTGGCCATGCTCGGTTCCGTTTACCAAATTAAAACTGTCTATATATTTGGCCAGTTCAATACGGCCCTCCTTACCGTTTTCACGGTAAGCGGCAAAAGTAATGTCAGTAATATCGGCCTCTAGACCTAAATATGAAATTTCGTTTGCTATGTTTTCTTGCGCCAGTCCTTTCTGGAATTTTGGGTCTACACGTGCCCAACGGCTACCGGTATTCATTAAGTTTCCATCGGCATCGCGCTGCATGAGGTCTGTAGTGAAATTTGGGTCGTTCTCTAACATAGGTGAATACGCATGATATGAGGAGTACAAATACCCGTAGGATTTAGCTAGATCAACAGCGGCTTTTAGTTTTTCTGGTCCGCCTAAAGCTTCACTAATAGGGTGATTATGCGGAACAAAATTGGAGAAGGTTCCCCATGCGTGAACAAAAGCTTTATCTACTTTTAAATCATCATGAATAGTCTGGATGGTGTTTTTTAACTCATCAAAAGTAAAAGCCATTCCAGGCATGTTTACATAATGTGGATACCCGCCATAGATACCAAAATAGATAGCTCCCGGTAGTTTGTCTACATTCGGATTTCTTTTCAGTTTTTCTTTTAACGAGACAAAATGACCGCGAATCTTAGCTTCTTTTTGATATACTTTAGCCATATCTACATAATTACCGCCAGGAATAAAATGGTAGCTCATACGCATCTTACCTTTTTCTTCTTGTAAATTCCAAACGGGGTCAAGAAAGGCAATGCGTTGGTAGGTAGACATTTTACCCTTAAAAAGATGCTGTCCGTTATTGTTAATATTGTATTGCATGCGCGGACGGGCGGAGACGTCAACAATACCCATTACCGCAGATTTTTGATTATACGTGCCCCACCACGGCATGGTCAACCCCGTACCGTTATTGAACAGTTCTAAAGAGCCTACAGATTTTCTATTGTAAGTAGCATCGTCCCATTTACAAAAGCGCCCCCCGTTCATAGGGAAAATATAAGAAGGACAAATAATTCCTTGTTTCTGCGGAATCACGGCAGCACCCTTGTCTTCATCTGTTTTTAGACTGAAAGCCCTAGCCGGATAGCGTAAATCCGATAATTTAAAACTACCGGGTTTGTGATCTACAACTTCAACATCTAGCTGAGCTGTTTTTGGGTTAAGTCTGATTTCGGTTGAAATAGTCACTCCTTTAGCAATAGAACCATCTTCAAAAGCAGGGTCTGAAAATTGTAGTGATACGGTATACTCACCCGTTTTTGACACCTCAATTTTTTTACTTTTGGAAATGTTGATGGTTTGCTTTTTTCCTTTAGAATCGGTCAAGGTCAATAAACCCGCGGCATTTTCCCACGGGTCCGATTTCCAAACGTGGCCCGATGTTTTCTCGGTAACCGAGAAACATCCTGTTGCCTCATCAACACTAACATTTAATTTTTCATTTTCTAAAACAATAGATTTAACAGGGCCAACATTACCAGTGTTTATAGCGAAGCCATTGTAAAAGCTTAGTCCTGTAATGACCAAAAGTAAGATGGTCAGTTTTGCCGTTCTTCTATTGTTTTTCATTTTCTAAATAATTGATAGTGTTAAACTTTATTCTTTAATAAAATCTTTTATCTCGTTTTTCATCTTAATAAAATGCTTTTCCAAATCGGCATAGTTTCCTTCACGAATCATCTTTTTGTCGAAAAGTGCACTTGCCAAACCGGCACCAACTGCTCCCGCTTCAAAAAATGATTTTATGTTGTCTGCGGAAACACCGCCTGTGGGTAGTAATTTTATTTCGTTTAAAGGAGCTAGAACATCTTTTATGTATTGAACTCCCAACTGCGTTGCCGGAAAGACTTTTACCGCAGAAGCACCCCAAGACCATGCTTTGTAGATTTCAGTAGGAGTATATGCTCCTGGAAAAATAGGAATGTTATTAGCTACGCAATGTTTAATTACCTCCTCGTTAATAATTGGGGTTACAATAAATTGAGAGCCAGCATCTAAAGCAATTTTTAAATCTTCCATAGTACAAACTGTACCAGCGCCTACATTAAGCTCAGGATACTCTTTGGCTAAAGTTGCAATGGTTTCAGCAACCTTGGGTGAGTTCATGGTAATTTCAATCGTGTAAAAACCAGTTTTTATGTAAGAAGGCATAATCTTAAGAACCTCTTCCGTTGTTAGCCCTCTTAGGATTCCTACTATAGGGTTTTGGTTGTATTTATCCCATGAAAATATATTATTCTGCATAAGTCCGTAATATTTGTTGTTGTCCTGTTAGTAATGCTTTTTCTAAAATTTGCTCCTCAAAGCAAACGATTTGTTCGGTTGGTAAAAACGATTCTAGGGCTAGCTTATAGAGTATACTGTATATGCCACTTGCCGCTAGAAAGATGGTTCCGGTCTGGTTCTGTAAACTTGCCAACTCACTACCAATCATAAGTCCTGATAAAAAGTAAAAGTTCTGTTCGCCCGAAACATCTTTTATTAGGGTGTTTGCCCTAATCGAAAACAGTGACTGCATCTGCATGTTTGCCAGTCCGTTCTTAACACCCTCTAAAAAAATAGTTTTAAAAGAAGGGTCCCAAGAAGCTTTGGTCAAAGAGGTGGATAAAATGGTATGATTGCTTATGGTTTCAAAAAGCTCACCGGTCATGTAAGTATTGAAATCATTGAAAACTTCTGCTTCAAAGGCAATGTGTTTACAGTGGGTGCCCGGTAATAATAAGGTTCCCTTTTCGTGTTTAGAAAGTTCGTTTATTAGACCAATGGCCTGAACTTCTTCTCCCCGCATCACATCAGAATCTGTTTTAGCACCCGAAACAAGTAACAGGTCCGGCATATCATCAAAAGGAATATACTTGCTAATTAAATCCTTACCATTAAAGGCTATGGGCATGTTGGCATAATTTAATTCATGCATGCCTATGGATGACGAAAGCATTCCTGATGCTACAATACAATAGTCATTACTTATAGTACTGTCTAATTTTTTAATCTGATCCTTTAAATACTTGGCAAAAAATTGTTCTTGGGTTAATTTTGATTGCGCTTTAAACTCCTGAAAGCATTTTTTAATGCCCATATCCGTCGTGTGTTCCGATAGAATTTTGAGCGATTCAGTGTCTATTAAGCGTAGTCTAAAATTGGTTGTGCCCCAGTCGCAACTAATAAATTTTTCTGGTAATTTCATTGAAGTTGTAAGGCTTTAGTTACTCTTTTTTTCGCAAGATAATCATCTAGCGCATAAGTAGAGCAATCTACACCAATACCACTATTTTTCACTCCGCCGTGCGGCAGGTATATATCATATTTTACTCCATTAAGTTGTACTTCTCCGAATTCTAGTCGGTTCGCAAAGAATTCTAAAGTGTCATCATTTTTAGAAAACACGTAAGAAGCTAGCCCCGCATCTGTATTATTGGCTAGATCAATTACCTCTTCTTTTGTTTTAAATGGAACAATAAGAGCAACAGGACCAAAAATCTCATGTTGAAGAATTTCAACATCGTTTTTATCGAATACTACTACAGTAGGTTCAAAATAATAGCCGGTACCATCTATAGCCTTGCCGCCATAAAGCAATTGGCCACCTTGTTCAATAGCTTTTTCTACGATGCCTTGGACTTTTGTGACCGATTGTTTGTTGGTTAACGGACCCATATCAGGTTTGTTCTCACGGCCGAAACCTAGTTTAGTAGTTTTAAACTTTGCAACCATACCGGCGGTAAAATCTTCTATTAGTGATTCGTGAACAAAAAAACGATTAGGTGCCACACAAATCTGTCCGCTATTACCAACTTTTAAAGCTGTGCCTATATTGATGGCCAATTCTAAATCGGCATCTTCACAAACTATGAACGGAGCGTTTCCGCCGCACTCCATACTGTATCTTTTTATGGATGTTTTTGCACTTTGTGCGATAAGTTTCTGTGCTGTTTCCGTAGACCCTATCATGGTAATCAACCTTGGGATTTTACTTTCGCAAAGTGGAATGCCTACGTCTTTTAAATCACCACAAAGAACAGTTATTACCCCCTTTGGGAAATTTATTTCGGTACACAACTCACCAATAATATAAGCTGATAAAGGTGAAAATTCAGAAGGCTTTAAAATGATGCTAGAGCCGGAAGCCAAAGCAGGACCCAATTTAAAACCTAGGTTTAGAAGCGGAAAATTATAGGCAAGAAAAGCAACGGCAACACCTAAAGGTTGAGATACAAATTGGTGTTCATGTGTACCTTCTTTATCCTCAAGAGGAATATCCTTGCGTTTTTGAATTTCTTCCGAATAGTATTGTAATGAGTTGGTTATACTGGTCAGGTCTTCCTCGGAGCCTTCCCATGTTTTTCCCATTTCATACATGATGCTTTCACGCAATAAATCGCTATTCTCAATAATTTTATTTCTAAGTTTATCAATCCACATTAAGCGTTCCTCAAGCGGAAGAACAGACCAAGTTTCAAATCCTTTTTGAGCACTTTTTAAAGCTCTTTCTGTATCTTCTGCACTTGCCCAAGCTATGGTAGCCGTTGGTTTTTCGTCCGCAGGACAGATTACTTCAATAGTCTTACGATTAGAGGCCTCTACTAGGGCACCGTCTATATAAAGTTTCTTATGACCGAATTTTAACTGCTCCATCTTTATGTATTTCTTTATCTAAATAGTATTCTAATTTATCCATATCAACATCAACGCCTAAACCAGGTGCACGGGGTACTTCTAAATGTCCGTTTTCAATTTTGACGTTATGTAAGGTAACCTCGTCACGTAGGGCATTTTCAGTTCTGTCCAATTCCATAGTAGGCAAGTCGTTATACATTCTGCCCGGATTTTTATCAAGGTTGGCAACTAGATGTATTGCGGCACTAATGGCAATCCAAGTTCCCCAAGTATGGGGTACCACATCTTTATTATAGGCCTGTGCTAGCGTTGTAATTCTTTTAGCTTCCGTTAATCCGCCAGTGGCACAAATATCAGGTTGTGCAATGTCTACCGCATCATTATCAAAAAGGCGCTTAAAACCGAATTTTAAATACTCGCATTCACCTCCAGCTATTGGAATAGTCGTGTTTTCTCTAAGTCTTCTGTACCCGTCGTAATCTTCTGGAGAAACAGGTTCTTCAAACCAAGAAATGTCATATTGTTCGGATTTTCTAGCTAGTTCAATAGCCTCTTTATAACTATAGGCGTGGTTGGAATCTATCATCAAACGCATATCGGGTCCAATGGCCTTTCGTATTGCGGCAATATATTTTAGATCTTGCTGAATGCCTAGACCTACTTTCATTTTTGTGGCTTTGAATCCTTGGGATTTGTACAATAGCGCCTCTTCAACCAAAAGCTCTTCAAGGTTTTCGCTTCGGGTAAAATATAATCCAGTGGCGTAAGGTTCAATAATTGGGTTTTTAATACCGCCCAATAGCACGGAAACGGGCTGGTTTAAAAGCTTACCTTTAATATCCCACAATGCAACATCTATAGCACTGATAGCCGCTTGAAAAGCTCCGCTACGTGCGTAGTCCATAGAGCGCCTGTACATTTCTTGCCAGAGCGTCTCATGCTCCAAAGCATTTTTTTGCAAGAGGAAAGGCGTGAAAAAATCGATACCAGATTTAATTACAGCTGCAGGTCCGTAGCCTTCACCCCAGCCATATGTACCATCATCCAAGGTTATTTTGACGATACATATTTTTCGCGTGTCATACTGCCATTGCGAAAAATAGAAGGGCGTGTCAAGAGTATGAGTAATTACAAAAGGCTCTATCTTCTTGATTTTCATAGTTTAATGTGCTTATAGTTTAAAGAAATGGTTGGTTTAATAATTGGCGTATCCTAAAATACAAATAGCAATAATCAGTACGGCTAAGCCGCCCAATAAAATTTTAAAGGGTTTTGCTGCATTTTTCCATTCACCTTCACGATAACCCCAAATATTACTAATAATTAAAGCTAGTCCTAAAAGTATGGGCCAGCCTACAACTGGGCCTAAGTTTCCCATAAGTGCAGCTCCTTGACCATAAACACCTAGTGCCGCGAACCAGAAAATACCGGCTACAACAGCCCATTTTAAAGCTTTGCCTTTGTTGGGAATAGTAAAAGCATCCCATGATTTGTTTTTTGTAAAAAGGTAAAGAGCGTATCCTCCATTCATGACAAAAGCACCTAAAAGAACAACTACCCACGAGGCTAAACTAGCATCTTTGGCATCTACCCCATACTCGTTTACAGCAATTGCTGCGACTGGAGCGGCATTAGAAAAGCCTACGTTTAAAAAGGCAGATAAAACTCCCGAAGCTACAGCTATTAAAACACCAATTTTTATAGATTTTGTTGTTGTGGTAGACTTACTGTGTAATTTGTCTCTCTGAACACCTGCAATTGCAGTAATGGCGACGCCCACTAAAAGAAGGGCAACTCCAATCATTATAATAGGAAATGAAGGTTGTTCAAATGCTCCTTCAATCTGAAAAAGCGGAATAATAGAACCTACCGAAGCCGCAAGCCCCATAACAATTCCATAGGTGATTGATATACCGGTCTTTTCAACACTAACACCAAAGAGAATACCTCCAATTCCCCATAAAAAACCATAAAACGCAGCTAGGAATAAGGTGTTGCTCTCTGCTTGTGAAATGATTTCAAAGAGATTTGGAATGACAATGAGCGCCCAGATTAAAGGAAATAAAATCATTGCTGTAAACGTGTGAACAATCCACCAAGCTTCCCATTTTAAAGGTGCTATATGTTTCATTCCTAATCCAAAAGTTCCTTGAAAGAAACTAGCGAATACTATTAAAACAATAGCCAGTAGATAAGTATCCATGTATGTTGATTTGTTTTATTGATGTTCAGATAGTGAGGTGTAGATGTATTCATATCCTCTTGTGATACAAAGAAAATTGAATATGATACAGTGGGATTCTCGAATTTTACCCTAGAGTAACATTATTTTATCCGAGTTGATTTGGGGTTAGAGTTGTGTTATGTAATATAAAGCCAACACAAGGAGCCCTCCACTAAGAGCAACAACCCCGGATAGTAGACTAAAAGATTTTAATAGGCGAGATACGGATACATCGTGTACTTCTTTAAATAACCAAAAGAAACTACTGTTTACATGGATTATACCTAAAGAACCCGCTCCAATTGCCGCAGCGGTAAAGGTTGGATGTAGAGTTCCGTTTGAGACTAATGGGGCAACAATAGATGCGGTAGTGATGAGTGATACCGTAATGGAGCCAGTAACCGTAGTAAAAAGGAAGCTCAGGATAAAAGGAATAACGATACCCATAGCAGCAATATCTCCTACATCCGAAAACATGGAGCCTACTATTTCCGTGTCTTTTATTACTTGTCCAAATGCACCTCCTGTACCGGTGATTAGAATTACGATAGCCGATTTCTCGCCAGAAGTCTTGAAAAATGTATTCAATCGGGTAGAAAAGTCTTTTGTAGGTAATAATGGCAGGGCAAAAAGTACACCTATGAGCAGTGCCCATACAGGATTTTTTATAAACTCGATAAAACCATTTTCTGAAGGGAAAATAGTGCCTATGGACATTAGGAAAAGAGGAACCAACAATGCCGCAAAAGGTAAAATCTTTTTAATCCCTTTTAATTCTTCTATTTGCGATACCGTATCAATAGTAGGCTCTGGTAAATTTAAGCTGAGGTTTTTCTTATTCCATCTAATCCACAGCAAACCTCCGGCTATAGCGGCTAAAGCAACCACAATATTCACCGGAATCATACCACCTATATTAATTTCCAGAATAGCCGCTACCGCCAGAGGCCCAGGGGTAGGCGGTATGAGCGCATGAGCAACTGTAAGGCTAATAGCTAAAGAAAGCCCGAGTGTTAAAACGGAATGACCTGATTTTTTGGACAAAACGAATATAGTGGGTAGTAGCGTTAAATAAGCGACATCCATAAAAACAGGTATACCTATCAAAAAACCAATGACGGCCATACTCAACGGAAGGTATTTTGTCCCAAATAAGTTAATGATAGTATTCGCAATAACATCAGCACCTCCGGTTTGTGCAAGTATTTCACCTAATAAGGTACCGAAAAGAATAATGAGACCTATCCATTTTAAGGTATTCCCAAAACCACTTAATAAACTTTCCGTAACGAGTTCTACAGAACTGCCGGTGGTTAATCCTAAAATAAGACCGGATATTAATAGCGCGGGTATGGGGTGTATTTTAAAAACTGTTACAGCCACAATGAGCAATACAATACAGAGAAGTAAGAACAGAAGGCTGGTCACGAGATTAAATTTAGGTTAGGTCAGTGTCAGTAATGGTATCCAAACAAAAATAATAGAAATCTAGGCTCGCATAAAAGCGTACATTAACCAGTATTGGCACTATTGTAACCTTGGAGACAGTATTACAAGTAACTTGGTTGTGTAAGAGATTTTAAATTCAGGTTACACCAGCTCTTTTTTCTCATTGTATTTTTGCATGTATTCGGTTGGGGTAATATCCATAAGTGCTTTAAATTGTCTGTTGAAATTTGTAAGCGTATTAAAACCCGATTGATAGCAAACGGTTGAAATCTGCATTTCACCTTCAATTAAAAGTTTACATGCATTTCGTAAACGAATTTCATTTAAGTATTGCGTAAAAGATTTTCGCGTTTTCTTTTTAAAGTATCTACAGAAAGCATTTGGGGTCATGTGTGCAATAGAAGCAATCTGTTCTAATTCTATTTTCTTCTCAAAATTTTCAGTCAAGAAATTTATGATTTTACGCATTCTATCTTTCTCGTTACTATTATAGGTATTTGCAATTACCTCAGAACATAGTAACTCATAATTTTCACTAATAGATAAGGTATCTAAAATTTTCAAAAGCCCTACAATGCTGGAAAGGCCTTGGTCGCCAACTAGTCCGGATATAAGATTATGAACCATATACGTTGCAGATTCTGAAAATTTGATTCCTCTATCTGCCCGTTGCATAAGACTTTTTAATCTTTTTGATTCGGTAAGGTCAAGAAAGTCGCTCCCTAAAAAGTGAGGTTCAAACTTTATGACAATGAGGTTCACAGCTTCAGTTTCCTGCTGGTCGTTGTAATACTCTTTATGGTTTCTGAATAGATGGGGAATATTACTTCCAATAAGATAAAGTTCTCCAGGTTCAAAACTTCCTATAGAATTACCAACGTAGCGCGTACCACTACTCTTAATAAAATAAATAAGTTCAAGTTCTTTATGAAAATGCCAATTCTGTTCAATACATGGTAGTCTATCTTGTCTCGCTAAAAATGAATTTTCAGGGCGTTTTTCGGTTTGTTTATACGTCAGCTTCATAGTCTCTTTCAATTTTATTATCCAGATTTTCCAAGTGCACGTTTCGACTTGAAAAATTTAGATATTCGTTGTTTTGTCAAGATAAGATTCCTATAAAGATATAAAATTACCTGAAATAATATCAATTATTAATTTTTGGAGATAGAATAGTGTAGGTGTCAGCATGCTAGTTTTATCAATTAGATATGGTAAATAGTACTTGATAATCTTTGCTTAATTTTCAGCTTAGTTGCAGGAAATTTGCGCATTTTATTTTGTCATCTATTTGTTTAAAGTTTTTTATTATGAAAAAAAAGAAATTTCTAATTATTCATGCCGATGATGCTGGTCTCTGTCATTCTGAAAATAGAGCAACAATTGAGGCACTCCAAAAGGGCTTAGTGAATTCATGTAGTATAATGACAAACTGTCCTTGGTTCAATGAAATGGCAGAATTCGCTAAAGAGAATCCAATCTACGATTATGGAATTCACCTTACTCTAACTTGCGAATGGGAAAAATACAAATTTGGACCGGTCTTACCGGTTTCGGAGGTTCCAAGTTTGGTTGATGACAATGGTTATTTCTTTAGAAATAGAGATTTGTTATGTAAAAATGCTATTGTATCCGAAGTAAAAAAGGAACTGATTGCACAAATTGAAAAAGGTTTGAAACATGGTATAAACCCTAGTCATCTTGATTCTCACATGTATAGTCTAGGAGCTAGGGAGGACTTATTTGAGGTCTACAAGGATTTAGGAAAGAAGTTTAAGATACCCGTTTTGTTAAATCGAGAACTTATGGAAATGGTTGGATTAAACTATGGAGAAAATATAAATAAAGAGGACTTTATAATAGACAAAGCACATTATGGGACATTTCATTATTTTGAGAAGGGTAAGCTAGCAAATTATTACACTAGTGTTTTTGATAGTTTGGTAGAAGGTGTAAATATAATATTGATTCACCCAGCTTTTGATGATGCAGAAATGAAAGCTATAACTATTAACCATCCAAATTTTGGTTCTGAATGGAGGCAAATCGATTTTGACTATTTTACAAGTCAAGAGTGTAGGTCAATTTTGGATGAGAGGAATATTACTCTTATAAGTTGGAAAGATTTGAATAAATAAAATGGTATTTGTTTTTATACTTACAACTTTTTATATCCTCTGATTTTATGATTTTTAGCTATTTCCATGACACTCAGTTTTATAAGAGCAATTTTTCGTTTATAATCGTAATTGGGCAGTACACTACAGGATAGTAAAGAAAAAATGCTTCATTAGTTTTAGAGACTTAGAAACATGAAATAGCCTTAAGCCAATAGACGTGTTTTTAAGAAAGCCAACTCAACATGATAGGATTATCGGGTTTTTAATGAACTTCTATACTATTTAAACAAAACTAAAAATGACTATAAAATTATTGAGGATCAATCAGCTTTTTCTTCTTCTTTCTGGTGTTTTGATTTTTGCAATCTCTTGTACTTCGGATAAAAAAACAAATGAATCGGTTGAATCCGATAACCCTAAAATAACAAAGCCGAAACTCCAGTCCGGTTTTAATGCGGAACATTTGTACAGTCCGGGAGATAACGAAATGGGTTTATGGGTTGCTATGACCTTTGATAATAAAGAAAGACTTATTACTTCGGATCAATATGGTGCATTGTATCGGATGGAAGTGGCTCCAATAGACTCGGATAATCTTGTACCGGAAATGGACAAGCCTAAAATTCAATCAGGTAAGCAAATAGCTGATTCGGTAATTGAAATGGGCTAAGCTCATGGGTTATTGTACGCTTTTAAAAGCCTCTATGTTATTGTAAATCATAGAGATAGTGATGAGTAAAAAAACCGGGAGTTTGTAGCTTTAAAATTAGAGACCGCTTTGATTTGGATGTCAATGGAAGTGAGTCATATCTTGGTCTATAGAGCGGTACCTGGGAATGCTTTGGAGCCGGCAACAAATCTAGCCATAGGCTAGAAAAAAGCAAGAAAGGCCATAGTAATTCATAGTGACACGGAACTTATTGTTACATTAAAACATTTTGATATAAAAAATCTGACTAAAAATTATAAATAAACCGTATTTTAGAGCAAGTGTATTTTTTACATTTTTTAAAAATGTACTATAGTTAAAATTCGACACCTTTGATTTAAATGAACAGCAGTATGAAAGACAACACTTATCCAAAACTCCACAATGCCTCATGGCCAGGTATTGTTGGTAAAGGATTAGATTCACAGCCTCCTATTTCCTTTGATAAAATGCTTAAAATGACTGCGGATGCAGAAGTAAATGGCGTTAAGTTTGATGGAATAGATATTGGGCTGTTTGATCCACACGTTGATATTAATAGTTCTGATGATGACATAAAAAGATTGGCCGATAAGATTGCCGGGCATAATCTAAAGATAGGAACCATGGTAGCACCTATTTGGGGAGGGCCAACTTTAGGTTCTGACGAGAACCGAAAAACTTTTGTGTCAATGGTGCAACGTGCATGTCATTTCGGCAAAATATTTAGGGAACATGGGGTAAGGCAATATGGAGTCATAAGGATTGACTCCGCATCAGCACCGGAAGTATGGTACAAAGACCCGATAAATAGTACCAAAATAATAGCTAAAACCTTTCGGGAAGCAAGTGATGTAGCTGCTGATTATGACGAAAAATTGGCTGCGGAAGGTGAAATTTGTTGGGCGGGAATGCATAGCTGGAAAGCCATGGTAGAAACTTTGGAAGCTGTAGATAGACCTAATATTGGTTTTCAGGCAGATATGTCCCACACTCTATTGTATTTATTAGGGTATAACGCTCCTGAACATCGTATTTTGCCTGAGAATTTTGATTGGTCAGATCGGAAAACTTTGGAAGCTGGACTAAAAACAGTTACAGACGTCTTAAGACCATGGACAATAGATTTTCACGTTGCCCAAAATGATGGAACGGTACACGGAACGGGATCTCATGATAAGACCGGACGCCATTGCTTGGCCACGGATCCAAACGGTAAATTAGATGTTGCGAAGGATGCAGGCTATTGGTTACGAGATGGAAATGGAGAGTTGACCAAAGTTTTTCAACATATTTGTTGGGACGGGTGCATGTTTGACAATGATGTGATGTTGAAACAACAAACTTGGAACGATATTTTAGCAACCCTTATTGAGGTGCGTACATTACATGGATGGAATTAACTAACAGATAAAAAAAGAGAGATTATGTCATTTGTTACTGTTAACGGAATACAAGTATACTACGAAACTAGAGGTCCGGTTGATGGAAAACCTCTGTTGTTAATTATGGGAATTACCGCTGCTAGTGCAGTATGGGAAAAACACGTTTCGTGTTGGGAGAAAGAATATTACTGCATACTTTTTGATAACCGTGGAGTTGGTTTATCGGATAAACCGGAAGGACCTTATACAACGGCTCTGATGGCCGATGATAGTGCAGCATTGTTGGATGTATTGAATATACCTAATGCAGGAGTAGTAGGTGTTTCTATGGGAGGTGCTATAGCTTTAGAAATAGCTATAAGGCATCCGGAAAAGGTTTCCGCTATGGTGGCTATGTGTCCTTGGGCAAGTTGCGATAAAAAAGGAGAAGCTATTTTTAGACATATTACACATATTAAGGCACATCTAAGACCGGAGCAGTTTGCACATTTTATGCAATTGCTCATTTTTGACAAATCTACGTTTAATGATGATGCCGAATATGAAGAATTATTGGAAGGACAGAAAGGGGCGGCTTTAGAAGCCATTCAGCAACCTTTGCACGGATTGGAAGCTCAAGCGGAAGCATGCATCAACCATAATGTGGTAGCACAGTTGCCTGAAATTAAGTCACCTACATTAGTCATAGGGGGTAAGCAGGATATGTTCGTTCCAGAATGGATGGTTCGCCAAGTATCAGAGGGAATTTCCAATAGTGAGCTACATTTATATGATAATGCCGGTCATGCTTTCCATTGGGAAAAATTGGAAGATTTTAATCCAAGGGTATTGAATTGGTTAAAAACCAACTATTGAGCCAAGCTATTTACGCGAAACGGGTGATCTGTTTCAACTGGGAAGTTAATGACAAATCCAATCCTAATTAAAAACAAAAATAACGATGTCAAAAATAAAAATTGGTTGTGAGACCTATACTTGGGCAATGTCCGGTGAAAAATATAAAAACAAATTAGATCATATAATAGAAGTGACCTCAAAAGCAGGATTTAAAGGTATTGAGCCTGATACTGGTTTTATGAACGGGTTTACAGATCCCAAAGTTTTCAAGGAGACTTTGGATGAAAATAATATTGAATTGTCCGTCCTGTGTCATGTCGAAGATTGGAGAAATCCAAAGGAAACTGATGCGGAGAAAAGAAATGCCGATCAATGGATCGAGTTTATGAAGCATTTTCCTGAAGCAATATTATTGCTGGTGCAAATGCCAGGACAAGATCGTGAACATTTAAAGGAAAGGCAACATAATCTATTGACCTGCGTAAATGAAATTGCCACAAGGGCCGCTGGTGAAGGAGTGATATGCTCATATCACCCTAACTCTCCCATGGGTTCTATATACAGAACCGAGGAGGACTATAAAATTCTGTTGAACGGTCTGGATAGTAATGTAATTAAATACACTCCAGATGTGGGGCATATGGCCAAGGGTGGTATGGATCCATTACCTATAATAAAACAGTACCGGGAGTTGGTGAACTGCGTGCATTATAAAGATATGTACGATAACGGTAAGTGGGCGGCAATGGGAGATGGCATTATCGATTTTAAAGGAATAACATCGTATTTAAAGGAAACGGATTATGAAGGTTGGATAATTGTGGAAGATGAATGTGATGCTGCAATTACAAATCCAGACGGAATAACTATTAAAGATGGTATTTACATAGAAGAGGTTTTGAGGCCTTTGATATAAATAGATATGAACATTTGTACACCAGTAGCGGATTTCTTGAAGAGCCTGGAAACCGGAAAACCTTGTGAGCCTTCTTTTGAAAATGCTTTAATGACACAAAAAGTTTGCGAGGCGGTTATCAATTCGGCAAATAGCAAAAGCTGGAAAGATACAGGCTTGGTTTAGAGTTTATACTCCTATATTTTTTTACAATAAAAATCCCGCTAAACACAAAGTTTAGCGGGATTTTGATATATCTGTTTTTCAATGACTATACTGATTGATACCAGCTGTACATTTTTTCAATACCTTCTTGAAGGTCTATAGAGTGTTTCCATCCTAATCCATGAAGTTTAGAGACGTCTGTCAATTTTTTCATTGTGCCATCCGGTTTGTCTGCGTTGAAATTTAAATCACCTTCAAAACCAACCATATCTTTAATAGCTTCGGCTAATTCACGAATAGAAAGGTCTTTACCGGTACCAATATTGATATGGGTATTTCTGATTTCTTTCTCTCCGGAAGAATAAGTGTCTTCAAAATTTCTACTTTTCATGATGAAAATACAGGCATCGGCCATATCTTCAGACCATAGGAATTCGCGCATTGGTTTTCCACTGCCCCAAATCTCTACACTTATTTTGTCATCGGTCTTTTTAACACCATATTTTTCAAGAATCGTATAAATATCAGATTCACTGGATTTTCCATCAACACCTTCAATTGGACGTTCGTTCAAATCTTTTCGAACGTTATCCCAATCTTGAGCTTCTAATGCCCTGCCTAAGTGCATTTTTCTGATTAAGGCAGGCAACACGTGCGATTTCTCTAAATCAAAATTATCATTAGGGCCATAAAGGTTTGTAGGCATCACGGAAATAAAATTTGTTCCGTATTGTAAATTATAGCTTTCGCATAATTTAATACCCGCAATCTTCGCAATCGCATAAGGCTCATTAGTATACTCTAAGGTGTCCGTAAGAAGATAATCTTCTTTCATGGGTTGCGGACACTCTTTTGGGTAAATACATGTGCTACCTAAAAACAAAAGTTTTTTTACATTGTTCACATAACTATGGTGAACAACGTTGTTCTGAATCATAAGGTTTGCATAAATGAAATCTGCCCTGTACGTATTATTGGCCACGATACCACCCACTTTAGCCGCAGCAAGAAAAACATATTCTGGCTTTTCTTCGGCAAAGAATGAAGCAACTGCATTAGCATCAGTCAAATCCAGTTCAGAATGGGTTTTCAAGACAAAATTTGAAAACCCATCTGCTTTTAACTTCTTTAGAATGGCGCTACCAACAAGTCCTCTATGACCTGCAATATAAATTTTTGCGTCCTTGTTCATGCTATTCGAAGTAGTTCATGATTCTGTAGCCACCTTCTTTTAAATAGGTGTCTTTCTTCATCAATTTTAAATCGCTTTGCATCATATCTTCAACCAAGTCCTTCAAATCATATTTAGGAATCCATCCTAATTTATTATTTGCCTTACTTGGGTCACCAATAAGTAAATCTACTTCTGTTGGTCTAAAGTAACGTGGATCAACAGAAACAACTTCTGTTCCTATTTCTACTTGGTAATCAGGGTTGCTACAAGAAACTACGGTTCCTTTTTCGTCAACACCTTCACCTTTAAATTCTATTTCAATACCTGCGTGAGCAAAACTCATTTTTACAAAATCACGAACAGTGGTAGTCTTACCGGTGGCAATTACCCAATCTTCTGCCTCATCGGCCTGAAGAATCATCCACATCATCCTAACGTAATCTTTAGCATGGCCCCAGTCTCTTTTTGCATCAAGGTTACCTAAGTAAACCTTATCCTGAAGACCTAATGCAATTCTAGAAGCAGCTCTTGTTATCTTACGAGTTACGAACGTTTCCCCACGAATAGGAGATTCATGATTAAAAAGTATACCGTTACAAGCATACATTCCGTAAGCTTCACGGTAATTTACCGTAATCCAGTACGCGTACATTTTAGCTACAGCATAAGGGCTACGAGGGTAGAACGGAGTGGTTTCCGATTGAGGTACTTCTTGTACCTTCCCGTATAGCTCAGAAGTTGAAGCTTGGTATATTCTGGTTTTTTTCTCCAAACCTAAAAGACGTACAGCATCTAGGATACGCAAAGTACCTATTCCATCTGCATTTGCAGTATATTCTGGAGTTTCAAAAGAAACAGCAACGTGGCTCATTGCAGCCAAGTTGTATATTTCGTCTGGTTGAATTTCTTGTATAAGACGAATAAGGTTGGTACTATCCGTCATATCACCATAATGTAAATGAAGGTTTCTACCTTCCACATGTGGGTCTTGATATAAGTGGTCAATACGGTCTGTATTAAAAAGAGAAGATCTCCTTTTTAGTCCGTGAACTTGATATCCTTTTTTTAATAAGAATTCTGCCAAGTATGCTCCATCTTGACCTGTAATTCCTGTAATCAAACATTTTTTCATAATGTTGAGTTCTAATGGTTTTTATTTATTGGCGACAAAGATGTAGAATTATATCCTTACATGGGTAACATCCGCCTCAAAATTATTTAAAAATAAGAATATTATCGATGTATGGGGCTTAGTTTAAGAAAGCCTTACCGTGAACATACATTTTTAGTAAAAATTATAATGAATGAAATGTAAGTTTCTGATGGCTAACTTATAATTATTTAAACATTTTAGGATGTGGATGTTCCCAACCTTCTCTGTAACTGCGTTTTAATAATTTAGTGGCTTCGGGATCATCTACCACAATCATTTGTTTTTGGTCATAAATCAATGGTCTTTCAAGCTTCATTGCCATATTTGCCAGAATACAACTAGCTGTAGAAATATGAGCTTGCTGAATATTGGCTATAGGCTGGGTCTTGTTTTCTATGGCCGATAAGAAATTTATCATATGAGCGCGTGTAGCTGGTGCAGCGTGTAATTCAATATCTTTTTCGGTAAGGTCTTCAGGATATTTCTCCCTTTCATAAAGTACGTCGCCATGTATTTTTTTTCCATCACCATGAGGAACAAAATCATATTTTTGAACACTTCCGGATAATGTACCTTTTTCACCATATAATTTAAATGACCAGGGGTATTCAGGGTCTGCTGGTGTTCCCCAGGATCTATGGTTCCAAATACAGTCCAACTCATCAAACTCAAAGATGGCGGTCTGGGTATCTGAAATGTTGGATTTACCATCCTTTTGAACATAAATACCGCCAGTAGAACTAATTTTATTTGGCCACCCCAGGTCCAACATCCATCTAACGGTATCTAACATATGAACGCACATATCTCCCATAATTCCGTTTCCGTATTCCATAAATGTACGCCACCATCTTCTGTGGGGCAGACCATCATAGGGGCGCAGTGGAGCAGGGCCTGTCCACATATCATAATCGAAAAAATCCGGAACAGGTTGTACTTGCGGATTACCATTTGCACGCATATGATAGTAGCAACAAATTTCGGCATGGGATATCTTGCCCAATAGTCCTGCATCTACAATTTTATTTTTAGCCTCCACTAAATGCGGTGTGCTCTTTCGCTGTGTTCCTACTTGAATGACTTTTCCATATTTGTTGGCTGCGGCAACCAAAGCTTCGCCTTCCACGACATCAACACTTATGGGCTTTTGAAGGTAGAGGTGTGCTCCTGATTTCAATACGTCTATTCCTTGTAAAGCGTGCCAATGGTCTGGACTTCCTACCAAAACAATATCCAAATCCTTTTCCGCAAGCATTTTTTTATAGTTGCTATAAAGACGGGGTGTTTTTTTGGATTTTTGTCTTAAGGCTATTAAATTGCCCGCTTCAGTGAGCGAATGCTTATCTACATCACACAGGGATACCACTTCAACATCTGCTACTTGCATAAGACGAAAAAGGTCGCTTTTGCCGTACCAACCCGTTCCTATAAGCCCTACTCTTAATACTTTATCCTTTGATGTGTAATCAAAACCATAGGCCCCAATAGAAGAGATCGCGATTAAACTAGAAGTACTTTTTATGAAGTTTCTTCTACTGAAAGAACTGTTTTTTGTATGCATCGGTCTTTTGTTAGGTTCGCTTTCTAAAGATATTTAAATCATTACAATTAGCATCATATTATGGAGGTACTTTAATAAAATGGTATATTTAAAACTTGATCAAAATAATATTGTTTTTATATGAAATCTAGATTTTTAATTCTTTCTTTTTTATTGACTTTGACTTGTCAATCTACATGGGCAAAAATTGAACTCCCTAATATATTTTCCGATAATATGGTACTACAGCGAAACGAAAAAGTTTTGCTTTGGGGTTGGGCAAATACTGGAGAAAAAATTACTATTCATACCAGTTGGGATAACGAAGACTATGCTATTGAAACTACAATAAATGCAAAATGGGAAATTGAAATTGACACTCCTGAAGCCGGAGGACCTTATGAAATTGAATTTAAAGGGAGTGAAAATGAAATCACATTGGAAAATATTATGATCGGAGAGGTTTGGGTGGCTTCTGGACAGTCTAATATGGAGTGGAGTGCCACTTCCAATAAAGGAATTGATAACGGAGAAGAGGAAATTAAAAATGCCAATTACCCTAACATTCGGTTTTTTACAATTGCCAGAAGAACTTCAGATAGTCCACAAGAAAATATAATAGGTTCTTGGGAAGCCTGTACCCCTGAGACAATGAAAAAATTTAGTGCTATTGCTTACTTTTTTGCACAAAGACTACAGCGAGAACTCAATGTTCCTATTGGTCTTATAGACAATGCCTGGGGTGGTTCTCCTGCTGAGGTATGGACTGCAAAATCAGTTTTTGATGAGAATGAAGATTTAAAAATTTCCGCAGAAACTATAGAAGAAGTGCCATGGAGTCCCGTTGCTCCTTCTGTTTTATACAATGGAATGGTGCATGCGATTACCCCTTTTAAAATTGCGGGAACTATCTGGTATCAGGGGGAGTCTAATGTCAGTCGTCATGAACTTTACGGTAAGCTTTTCTCAAAAATGGTGGGTTCATGGCGAAAAGCATGGGAATATGATTTCCCGTTTTACTACGTGCAGATAGCTCCGTTTAATTACAGTGGGCCGGAGCAGGGTGTACGGATTAGAGATGTACAGAGGCGAGTAATGAAAACTATACCAAATTCTGGAATGGTAGTGGTTAGCGATATTGCCACAATCAATGATATTCACCCTACAAATAAAAAAGATGTTGGCTTGCGTTTGGCAAATTTAGCTTTAAAAGAGACCTATAATAGTTACGAAGGAGAGGTGTATGGGCCGCTTTTCAAGGAGGTGAAATTACAATGGAAAAAAATTGAAGTGGTTTTTGATCACGCTGACGGACTCACATCAAAAGATAAAAATATAACTCATTTTGAGATTGCGGGATCAGATGGAATATATCATCCCGCGAAAGCGAAAATCAAAGGGAATACCGTTATTTTAACTTCCAAAAAAGTAAAGGCCCCATTACATGTAAGGTTCGCATGGGATAATGTTGCAGAGCCAAATCTCTTTAATGCTGCAGGTTTACCGGCTTCAGCTTTTATAAGTGAGTAGACGGTAAACATTTAGTTTTTAATATAAATGTGCGGTGTTATATTAGTACCGTGCAGTAATAAGAGTATTATGACCCTAAGATTTTCAAGATTGATAACCGGTTTTTCCATGCTGGCTTTTCTTTTTATAACTTCCTGCAAAGAGCAAAAAACCAAGCAAGAAATGGAAACGCATAAATATACAAACGCTCTTGCCCAAGAGACAAGTCCTTACCTGTTGCAACATGCACATAACCCTGTAAATTGGAGGGCTTGGAGCCAAGAAGCATTGGAAGATGCTAAAAAGGAAAATAAGTTGGTATTAATAAGTATTGGATATTCTTCTTGCCATTGGTGCCATGTTATGGAAGATGAAACGTTTGAAAACGAAGAGGTCGCGAAAGTTATGAACGAGAACTTTATTAATATTAAAGTAGATCGTGAAGAACGCCCGGATGTGGATCAAGTATATATGACCGCTTTGCAACTCATCTCAGGTAATGGAGGTTGGCCTTTAAATGTCATAACCTTGCCAAACGGGAAGCCGCTTTATGGTGGTACATATCACACCAAAGAACAGTGGACAAAAGTGTTGACCAAAATAAGCGAGCTCTATAAAAACGACCCCAAAAAGGCTGAGGAATATTCAGATATGGTAGCAGCTGGTATTGCGGAGGCTAATCTCGTGGAGCCGGCAAAAGGATTTGAATCTATAACCCAGGATGCCGTAAAGACCAGTGTTCTAAATTGGAGTCAGAATTGGGATTTGGAAGAAGGCGGAGAGAAAGGTGTTCAAAAATTTATGATTCCCGAAAATCTAATTTTTTTATTGAATTATGCAGATTTAACAAAGGATGATAAAGTAAAGAAGCATGTTAAAACTACACTTGATAAAATGGCCTTTGGGGGCATTTATGATCAAATAGGCGGTGGTTTTTATAGATACAGTACAGATGCCTTTTGGAAAGTACCGCATTTTGAGAAAATGCTTTATGATAACGCTCAAGTACTTAGTCTTTATTCCAAAGCATACACCGTTTTTAAAGACGATGCATATAAAAATGTAGTATGGGAAACTGTCGATTTTCTAGATAGGGAAATGAAGGATGAAAATGGTGGGTACCATGCGGCTTTGGATGCGGATAGCGAAGGCGAAGAAGGTAAATTTTATGTGTGGAAAGAAGACGAACTGAAGTCGGTTTTAGGTGATGGTTTTGAACTTTTCGCTTCCTACTACAATGTAAATAAAGAAGCGGTTTGGGAGCATGGTAATTATGTTTTACATCGAAAGATCAATGATGCTGAATTCATAAAAGAACATCAGCTGGAACAGAGCAAGTTAAATTTCATAAAGTCCGAATGGAATAAAAAGCTTCTGGAAGCCAGAGGTAAAAGGGTACGACCACGAAGTGATGACAAAATTATAACCTCTTGGAACGCTCTGTTGATTAATGGGCTAGTGGACGCCTATAAAGCCTTTGGACAGGATGAATTTTTAGAAAGGGCCAAAAGTGTATTCTCTTTCATAAAATCCAATTCTTATCAAAACGGAAAGCTTGTACACACCTTTAAAAAAGGAAGCCAGCGTAAAGAAGGTTTTATTGAAGATTATGCGTTTATGATAGATGCTTCGCTAGAATTGTATGGGGTAACTTTAAATACAAATTATCTAAAATTTGCCAAAGAATTGAACGGTATAGTTGCGTTGGAATTTGCAGATGAAACTTCGGGCATGTACCATTATAATAAAGGTAATAATCTAATTGCAAAAATTATTAAAACAGATGATGGCGTGCTCCCTTCTCCAAATGCGGTAATGGCTCATAACCTTTTTCAATTGGGCCATTTGGAATATAATACGGAATATATGGAAAAGTCTAAGCGCATGCTTTCTACAATGGTTTCGGCCATTACGGAAAATGCACCGAGCTATTCCAAATGGAATGCACTTTTATTAAATAATACCTACCCATATTTTGAGATTGCAGTAGTTGGTAAAGACGCGGACATTTTGATACAGGCTTTAAACAAAATTCAATTACCGAATGCGTTGGTAGTAGGAAGTAAAATTAAGAGTGATGCTCCTCTTTTTAAAGATCGTTATGTTGATGAGGGCACGTTTATATACGTTTGTCAGAATACCACATGTAAGCTACCTGTAAAGACAGTAAATGAAGCACTGAATCAACTAAAAAACTTTTAGTTGCGGAAATAGTAGTAAAACCCAGTGTTAAAAAAGTGGTAGACAAACACTTTTTATTTTTAAATTGTGCAAACAAACTAACAAACAACATATGCAGATTAAAGAAAACCCCGAAGAGTATGACGTGATCATCGTTGGCTCTGGGGCAGGTGGCGGTATGGCCACCAAGCAGCTGGCGGATGCCGGATTGAAGGTGGCAGTGGTTGAGGCAGGACCATTCTTTGACCCAGCGGACCCCAAAACAATGACTCAATTAAAGAACCCTTATGATTCCCCTCGTCGTGGTGCGGGTACCACGCGTGCCTTTGGGGAGTGGGATATGTCATACGGCGATTGGAGTGTGGATGGAGAACCTTATACCGTTGAAGCGGGTACCAGTTTTAAATGGTGGCGTTCACGTATGCTTGGCGGGCGTACCAACCACTGGGGAAGGATCTCTCTCCGTTTTGGACCAAAAGATTTTAAGGGGAAGACCCGTGACGGTCATGGTGAGGATTGGCCAATAGGTTATGATGACGTAAAACCATATTATGATAAAGTAGATAAACTAATTGGAGTTTTCGGAACTAATGAAGGTTTGGAGAACGACCCGGATGGCTTTTTTCTTCCGCCACCAAAACCAAGATTACACGAACTTTTTTACATAAAAGGAGCCAAGAAATCGGGGATACCTGTAATACCGGGAAGGCTTTCCATGCTTACGAAACGAATTAATAATGAACGAGGGGTTTGTTTCTATTGTGGTCAGTGTTCCCGATCATGTTCTGTATATGCGGATTTCTCCGCAGGAAGTTGTTTGATCTTCCCGGCTCAGAAAAGCGGAGGGCAAGTCAAGTTGTATGTCAATGCCATGGTACGTGAGGTTACTACCAATGCAGAAGGTAAGGCCACTGGCGTATCTTACATTAACAAAGAGGACAGAAAAGAATATAAATTAAAGGCAAAGGTGGTAGTATTGGCAGCTTCGGCATGTAGTTCTGCACGTATCCTTTTGAATAGTAAAAGTAAGCAGCATCCTAACGGATTGGGTAACAGTAGTGATCTAGTAGGTAAATATTTGCATGATTCAACGGGTAGTAGTGGTATGGCTTTTGTTCCGGATTTAATGGATCGTGATGTTTCTTATAATGAAGATGGTGTAGGAGGTATGCATGTTTATAGTCCTTGGTGGGGAGATAATAAGAGTTTGGATTTCCCAAGGGGATATCACATTGAAGTTTGGGGAGGAATGGGGCAACCCAACTACGGTTTCGGTTTTGACCAAGACAGTTTTAATAAACTGGTGGGGCAGCCTACTGGCGGGTATGGAGATAAACTGCGCGATGATGTTAAGAGATACTACGGAGCTATTATAGGTTTTGGTGGTAGAGGAGAGGGTCTTGCGGTAAAGGAAAACTACTGCGAGATAGACCCTACTACGGTAGATGATTACGGAATACCGGTTCTAAAGTTCAATTATAAATGGTCCGATATAGAAGTGCGTCAGGCAAAACACATGCAGGATACTTTCGAGGAGATTTCGCATAATATGGGCGGAATCTATTTGAACAAACCTGGCAAGGACAAGGACTACGGCCTTCATGCGCCAGGCGAGATTATCCATGAGGTGGGAACCACCCGAATGGGTAACGACCCAAAGACTTCGGTAACTAACAAATTCAATCAACTCCATGATGTAGACAATGTTTTCATAGTTGATGCAGGACCTTTCGTTTCTCAAGCGGATAAGAACTGTACTTGGACCATATTGGCCTTGTCATGGAGAGCTTCGGATTACATTATTGAACAACTCAAACAACAAAATATCTAAAGGCAATGGACAGAAGAAAGAGTATACAGACCATGATATTGGGGGCCGGAGCAAGTGCAATCGCTTTTCATGGATGCAAGACCGAAGGCGGAGAACCTGCAGTACCGGAAACAGCCGTTACCACGGATACCAATTATTTTGGAAGGACGCCCAAAGAATTGGAGCGCATAGAGAAATTGAATGCGGAAGAATTGTTCAATGCGCATGAAATGGAAACTATTGCTGTTCTGAGTACGGTAATTCTTCCTCCTAAAGAACCACATGGAGGCCCATTGGAGGCTAATGTTCCCGAATTCATAGAATTTATAGGAAAGGATATGCCCGATATGCAGAATACATTATTGGGTGGTCTGATGTGGTTAGATCACAAGTCGAATACGGATAACGGAATAGAATTCAAAGGTGCTACTTTAGAGCAACAGAAGCAGATTCTAGACCAGATTTGCAACCAGGATTTGGAGGTGCCATTGGATAATCAACCGCTGGAAATTCAATTTTTTGCCTTGATGCGTAATTTGGTAGTTACCGGTTACTATACCTCTAAAGTGGGCTTAGCAGATTTAGGCTACAAGGGCAATTCACCAAACGTTTGGGACGGTGTTCCTGATGATGTTCTCAAGAAACACGGAGTTGCTTATGATCCAGAGTGGATAGCAAAATGTGTAGACCAAAGTAAACGTAACGACATTGCCGAATGGGATGAGAAAGGCAATTTACTAACATAAGCGAGTCTGGCTCAGAATGGCTATCGACTTTTAATTAATACATACGAAAATGAAAAAAATCAATGTTTTTATCGCAGCAGCTTTTTTTACGGTATCGCTATCGGCACAGGAAGTTGGTTTGCAACTTTACAGTTTACGTAATCAGTTTAAAACCGATGTACCAGGAACACTGGAGACCATAAAAGGTTGGGGAATTACAAAAATTGAAGGTGGGGAAACTTACGGTTTATCCTTAGAGGATTTTAAGAATCTTCTGAAAACCAATAGTCTTGATGTGGTGAGTGTTGGAGCTAAATTTGGTGATTTAGAAAACAACGCACAACAGGTTGTGGAAAATGCAAAAGCATATGGAGCAAAGTATGTAATGTGTGCATGGGTTCCTCATGACAACAATAAGTGGGATTTAGAAGAGACCAAGCATGCTTCCGTAGTATTCAATAAAGCTGGCAAACTTCTAAAAGAGAACGGTATTACATTGGCGTATCACCCTCATGGATATGAATTTCGCCCGTATGAAGATGGAACTTTGTTCGACTATATGATCAAAAATGCCACGGATTACACTTTTGAATTGGATGTGTTTTGGGCACAACACGGTGGAGCGGACCCATTGGCGTTGATGAAGAAGTACAAATCTAAATTCACTTTACTTCACTTAAAGGATATGGAAAAAGGGGTTGAAGGAAATAATACAGGTCAAGAAGACCATGAAACCAATGTGGTTTTAGGTCAGGGGCAAGTAGATATTGCCGGTATTGTTGCTGAAGCCAAAGAATTGGGTATAGAGTACATGTTTATTGAAGATGAATCTTCTAGTGTTGTAGAGCAAGTGCCTCAAAGTTTAAGTTATTTAAAGAGTTTGGAATAATATCTTATAGTAGTATTTCATAGAAGGCCCCTTACCTGAAAAGATAGGGGGCTTTGTTTTTTGAAAAAACTACAAATAATTTAAAAATCATAAAAGTTAGACTTTTTGTATTCCGGGTATTTAAGAGTGGTTTAGTTATCCATTAGTACTGAATATTACTAGAGCATTTATATAACCGATACTAAAAAATACTTACCTTATGGTCGCTTAAATCAAACAGCTACTTATGTGTTCCCACAGACCAATAAAGTTTTTTGTGCTTATCAGCGCACTTGTTTTTATGCTGAGTTCGTGTGCAAAAAAAGAAAACAACAGAAATTATCTACTTGAGGGTACCCTAAAAAAATGGCATCCAATAACCTTAACATTTGAAGGGCCGGAAGTATCGGAAACGGACTCTCTAAATCCTTTTTTAGATTATTCATTACTTGTTAATTTTTCTAATAAAGACACCACATACAATGTTCATGGTTATTTTGCTGCAGATGGAGATGCAGCAAATTCAAGTGCAACATCGGGAAATAAATGGCGAGTTAAATTTTCCCCTGGTAAAACGGGGAAATGGGATTTTAATGCTTATCTGATGGAAGGTGAAAACATAGCCGTTAAACAATTCACTTTACCTAAGAAAAATAAAAGTATTTGGAATGTAAATGGAAGTTTTGAAGTTGCGCCTATAGATTCTACCGCAAGCGGATTTTATAGCAACGGCTTGCTCGTTTACAATGGCACTCATTATCTCAAGCAAAGTGAAACGGGAAAACCTTTCTTAAAAAATGGAGTTGGTAGTCCAGAGAACTTTTTGGCCTTTTCCGAATTTGATGGTACGTATGATAATGGAGGCCCTGCAACACCAACCCTAGAGGAGGGCTTACATGAATATGCCGCCCATGTAGATGACTGGAAAGACTCAGATCCGGTTTGGGGATTTTATAATGGAAAAGGTATTATAGGTGCACTTAATTATCTATCCGGGAAAGGTATGAATAGCCTTTACTTCCTGGTCATGAACGAGAACGGAGATGGCAATGATGTCTGGCCGTGGATAGCGCACAATAAGCAAACGCGATATGATGTAAGCAAATTGGACCAATGGGAAATGGTTTTTACCCATATGGATAGGCTGGGTATGGCCATGAACGTATTTACACAAGAAACGGAAAACGATACCATACTAAACAAAGGGGAACTAGGATTGGAAAGAAAACTTTTTTATAAAGAATTAGTAGCTCGTTTTGGTCATCATTTAGGTGTAGTCTGGAATTTAGGAGAAGAAACCAACCGAAGCCCGGAACAGTTAAAGACTTATGCGGACTACATTCGTAAAATAGACCCTTATAAGCATCCAATTGCAGTTCATAATCATGTAAGGGTTACCGGAGAGCGTAGAGAAGGTAGGCCATTGGACCCCATTAAAGAAACGTTTACTCCTATGTTGGGCTATAAAACATTTGAAATTCCCTCTTTACAGATGTATGATACCACGGAGGTACATAAAGAAGTGAAAAAATGGTTGGATTTATCCGTTAAAAAGAAGAGGCCATGGGTAGTGTATTTAGATGAAATTGGCCATTGGGATATTGGTGTTACAACGGATACGGCAACGAATAATAATCATGATATGGTTATGCGCAGCAGCCTTTGGGGCAGCTTAATGTCTGGCGCGGCGGGAACTTCCTGGTATTTTGGTGGTACAGACGTTCCAAATAATGATATTTCGGCAGAGGATTTTAGGGCTCGTGATGCGTGGTGGGATATTAGTAATAATGCCAGAAAATTTTTTGAAGACCATTTGCCGTTCGAAACAATGCAAAATCATGACGAGTTGTTGAGCAATGATAAAGCATACTGTTTTGCTACAAAAGATGAGATCTACGTAGTGTATTTGCCTAAAAATGAAACTACGGATTTGGCTATAGGGGATGGCGCTTTTACTATTGCTTTTTATGACCCCAAGGCAGGAGGAATGCTCTTTGATAAACAAAACGAAGGATGGAAAATCACCAAACCCAATAGTGTAGAATTATCCGCATATAATGGGCAAAAAGAGAAAGATTGGGTAATTGTTATTGCAAGAAAGTAATAACTTGCACAAAACTTGAAAACCAGGTTGGTTTAATTTTTTTTCAGAGATAGATGTAACAATGATACACTATCGATAAACTATTTTTATGAGGAAATTTTTTAGTACCATTTTCCTATTGATGCTTTTTGTTTCGTGTGGTGAAAACCCTAAGGGTAAAAATGAAATAGAACAAAAGGAAGAAGTAGCTGTTGAGCAACAAGATACCGTTATTAAAGAGAAAAAAACACCCAAAAATATTTTTCGAACATTTGAAAAATTGAAGGATACCACATTCGTTCGCTTGGCCGATTTTAGTGATGGCTTTGCATATGAGATGAGGTATGCCACCAAGAATAATTTTCTAAAAGAACAAGTCTATGAATGTGCAGAATGCTATACCCGTGTCATAACGGCAAAGGCATTGTTGAAAGCGAATGAAGATTTCAAACAGAGCGGTGTACGAATTAAATTTTTTGACTGCTACAGACCTAATTCCGTTCAATATAAAATGTGGAAAATAGTCCCAAATCCTCAGTATGTCGCAAATCCTAAAAAAGGATCTATTCATAACAAAGGTGGCGCGGTAGACATTACTTTGGAGTCATTGGATGGAGAAGAACTAGATATGGGAACCGATTTTGATTTCTTCGGAAAACGGGCGTATCATGATAATTTTGATTTACCAAAAGAGGTGTTGGATAATAGAAAACTCTTAAAAGAAACAATGGAAAAGCATGGTTTTTGGTCTACCAGAACAGAATGGTGGCATTATAATTTAAATGGAGCGCATAAGTACCCGATTGCTAACTTTAAGTGGGATTGTAATTAACGAATATTTGCCATGAACAAATTCATATTCCTAACCGTATTCGCAATGAGTGTAAATGTATTTTCACAAGATACGATAATGCCGTTATGGCCAAAAGATAAGATACCTAATCATGTTGTTTCTGATGAAAAGGAAGTTCACGAGATAAAAGATATTTTAAGAATAAGTAAGGTTCAAGAGCCAACCATTGAAGTGTATTTACCTTCAAAAAAGAATGCCACAGGAGAAGCGATTGTTATTTTTCCCGGAGGAGGATATCGCATATTGGCATATGATTGGGAAGGCACCGATATTGCAAAGTTTTTAAACAGTAAAGGTATTGCGGGCATTGTAGTTAAGTACAGGCTACCATCGGCAATTTCTCAGACTAAACAAGAAGATGTTCCTTTAATAGATGCGCAACGTGCTTTGCGAATGGTTAGGAGCAAAGCTGAGGATTTTAATATTGATCCAAATAAAATTGGGGCTATGGGTTTTTCGGCTGGCGGACATTTAGCCTCTACCTTAGGAACTCATTTTAATGAAAATGTTTATTCACCAATTGATGAAGCGGATAATTTAAGTGCAAGGCCAGATTTCATGGTACTTTGTTATCCTGTAATTACGTTTAACGAAACATCAACTCATCAAGGTTCTCAGAACAATCTGTTGACAAAAAAACCTAAGTCGGGGGCAGTTGAACGTTTTAGCAATGAGAAACAAATAACGGCCAATACACCGCCTACCTTTTTGTTGCATGCCACTGATGATAAATCTGTTCCTGTAGAAAATAGCTTGGTTTTTTACAAAAAACTGGTAGAGAACAATGTTTCTGCAAGCCTACACATTTTTCCCAAAGGAGGCCATGGCTTTGGTTTGGGGTTAAAAGACAACTATTTGCGAACCTGGCCCGAGCTATTGTTTGGTTGGATGGAGAGTCTAGACTAGTTGGCTCTAGTATTTTTCAAAAAAGATTGCTGAATATCTACCTAACTTTTATATTTTTGCAAACCAATTTCGGGATGTAGCGCAGCCCGGTAGCGCGCTCGGCTGGGGGTCGAGAGGTCGCAAGTTCGAATCTTGTCATCCCGACAAAATCTTTAAAAACCTCGTAAATCATATGATTTACGAGGTTTTTTTTGTTCGTCACTATTGTTCAACCTCTTTATTTCAGCAAGTTTAAAACGTTTTATGGAGTACTATACTTAATCTATAGCATTATGAATTCTTAGAAGAAAAAATTCAAATGCTAAAAAGAACATAAAATTTAGGAACCTGACTCAAATCAGTTCATCAACAATTAAAACAGCATAGTTTTGATTATTGAATTTCAAAAATCATAAGTTATGAAAAGGGTATGTATTGCATTAGATTACAATCCATCGGCTGAGAAAGTAGGGGAAACCGGTTATGATTATGCCAAGGCCTTGGGTGCGGACGTTTTTTTGGTTCATGTTATTGCTGACGCCTCTTACTACGCAATGGATTATTCTCCTTTTATGGGCTACAACAGTCCGTTCATTACTGGTTCTTTGAAAGTGGTAAACGCGTTAAAAGATGGTGCTTCTAGATTTTTAGAGGATTCGGCGACCCACTTGGGAGGTGAAAATATAAAGACGGCGGTTTTAACAGGTGATGCCCACACAGCAATTTTGGACTATGTGAAAGAGAACAATATTAATTTATTGGTAGTAGGTACGCATAGCCATAGTTCATTAGAAAATGGGTTGTTGGGTAATACGGCCGTTAAAATAGTTAAGCATACTAAAATTCCATTATTGGTTGTGCCCACAAAAGGCGAAAAATAAAGACTAAAACGCAATAAGGATTTTGTCTTCTTAGTATGCAATTAATACTGGAGACATTTGGTTTTGAGTCTAGTGTTACAATTTTTATATAACAATGCGATGATCAAAAGAAGACTAGTTTTATTTTTTTCAGTTTTACTTATAGCAGTTAGTTGTAGTAGACCTTTAACCGATACAGATAATGGGTCTACAATTGAATTAACGGAAGATGATGGTTTTCAACTTGTTTTGCAAGGCGAAGGTTTTCCCGAATATAACTGGCAAATTGTATCAGCCAACAATCACATTAAACTTTCGGAACCGATAACCGCAGAATCCAATGGGTCAATTACAGATTTTGAATTTAATTTTGAAACAGTAGGAACCGGAGAAGATAAACTTAGGTTAGCATATACGAATGGGAAGGATACCAAAAAAACATTTGAGTTGACCGTAATTGTTGGGACTATGGGGCGTATAGAATCGTACTAGTTACTTATAAAATTAGGTGTAGCCATCCTATTAATTAAAAGAGAATTATTATAAACTTAAATTATTGAAAATGAAACTAATTACGATGGTACTCATGTTAAGTATAACGTTTGCGGCATCTGCCCAAACTAGGAGGGATAAAAAAATTATTAAAGATGCGGTTGAGGCGAAAAAAGAATTGGTAAAAGCAGACAATGCTATAAGTACTTTTTTTGAAAATTCAGCGGGTTATGTCATCTTTCCTAATGTTGGTGAAGGTGGTTTTGTAGTAGGGGCTGCATCTGGCAATGGAGTGCTGTATGAAAAAGGATTAGAAAAAGGAATGGTAAATCTTAAAAAAATAGATGTAGGATTTCAAGCAGGAGGTCAAGCAGTAATTGAAGTTATCTTTTTTGAGAATGAGAATGATGTGGCGGAATTTAAAGAAGATAATTTTGAATTTTCAGCTCAAATTTCTGCAGTAGCTTTAAAGTCTGGTGTAGCTGCCAATGCTAAATATAAAAATGGTGTTGCCGTTTTTACATTACCAAAATCTGGATTAATGGCAAAGGTTTCTGTAGGAGGGCAAAAATTTAAATACCATTCTTTTTAAAAAATACGGTCTATTGATTAGTGAATTATAACTCAATTTATATAAATCATGAAAGTATTTTTATTATGTATAGTGTTGTTTGTTTATGCACCAAGGGTACATGCTCAAAATCCTTATGAAATCATTGAACAAAATATGCCTTTCAACAAAATGGCAACTAGTTTCACGGCCAATATTATCGGGCAGAATGAAGCTAATGTTTACTATCAATGGCAAAAATTTATTGAGGCACATAAAGGTAAGACCTATTTGGTTTCCGCTAAGGAAGGTAATATAGAGTTTGAGAGTGAGCATGTAGAATTACCTATATTAGAAGAGAAATCTATAATGTTACACACGCGTTTTGCCCCTAATTATTCTGAAAATGGAGTTTTATTGACGCTTTGGATCGAGCTTCCTGACGGCAGCTATTACTCTTCCAAGAATCATGAAGACTCCGCCAAAAAAATAAAAGAATGGTTATTAAAGTATGACCAAAGATTAACGAATATTAAGTTTAGAGATTAAGACAAAATTATCCCTTCTTACTCTTGATTATTATTTGTAAGTTTTGTTACAAGAACCCCAGCAAGAATATATGTCCTGTTTTCAGTATATGTTTTGCTGGGTTTTTTGTGACTACTCAATTCGGGGCAACGAACTTAGTAGTTGTACAAAGTTTAGGCGTGCAAAAGTAATATGACTTTCAGTTATTTAAACTGTTTGGAGTTTTAAATAATTGAATCTCCCTCCAAATGAACTTTTTTGTTAAAACTATTTCTGATGAAGTTAACATTGAGCTTGTATTTTTGTTTTATTGATATAATAGTTGCGGTAATGTAATTGTTAATAGCTTAATTTACGACATGGATTTATTTACTATAATTAGTATACTTATGGTGTTGGTGGCGATTTTCGCTTACCTAAATTTCCGGTTCTTAAAATTACAGACGACTATAGGAACCATGATTATCTCCATCGTTTTTTCCTTAATAATACTTGGGCTGTCCAAACTATTTCCCGAGCTAATAAAATTTGAAAAAGTAATTGTCGGCTCCATCGATTTTAAAAAACTGTTGATGGATGGGTTATTGAGTTTTATGCTTTTTGCAGGAGCAGTCCATGTAAACATTAATGAACTAAAATCCCAGAAATGGAAAATTGTAGCTTTTGCCAGTCTAGGTGTCTTGATTTCCACTGCGTTTGTAGGAGGTATATTTTTTTGGGTTTTGCAGCAAATAGGTATGCCTTTGCCGCTGGTACATTGTCTTTTGTTCGGTGCTCTTATATCACCCACAGACCCTATCTCTGTATTGGGGATTTTAAAGAAAGTAGGTATTAAAAAATCAATGGAAACCACCATAGTAGGGGAGAGCTTGTTTAATGATGGCGTAGGAGTTGTAATATTCTTGACCTTATTGCAGTTTGCCAATGCCGGAAATTTGGATGGAATTGAACCGTTGGGTATCGCAGAGAATTTTTTGGTAGAAATTGGGGGAGGTCTGCTATTCGGATACGCTTTAGGACGTATTGCACATAAGGCTATTTCAAAGATTAATTCTTACGAAACAGAAGTGCTCATTACCTTAGGTATGGTAATGGGCGGTTATGCTTTGGCGGGAAAAATTGGGGTTTCAGGTCCTATCAGTATGGTGGTTGCCGGACTTTTTATTGGGAACAAAACATATCGTCAGGAGAAAAAAGAGACCACTGTAGATTATGTAGATAAATTTTGGGAGTTAATAGATATTTTGACGAACGCAGTTCTGTTTGTCCTCATAGGTTTGGAAATTGTTTTAATTCCATTTACACAACAACTAATACTGGTTGGGGTTTTAGCGGCTATTGTAGTAGTGGTGTCTCGATACTTATCTGTTAGTGCATTAATTATGCTATTAAGAAAATGGTTGTCTTTTGATTCTAAAACATCATTATTGATGACCTGGGGCGGACTTAGAGGAGGTATTTCAATAGCTATGGCATTATCCTTGCCGGCAGATGTTTCATGGTATTATATTGTGCCCGTAACTTATTTAGTGGTAATTTGTTCTATAATTGTACAGGGCTTGACCCTAGAAAAAGTAATTGTTCGTATAACAAAGTAATCCAATCTCCTTAAAGTAAATTATGTCCGCAAATTTTTTTGTTGTTCTTCCCCTTGTGCTATTAGTAGCACTACTCGTTTGGCGCATATGGTTCTACGAAAAGAAGGTTGATTTAAAGAGTTTTACTCAAAAATGGCGGGATATATTGAATAAAAAAGTATCTTTTTATGCCGATTTGTCTCCAAGGGATAAACTTCGTTTTGAGGAGGAAATATTATATTTTTTTGATGATGTCACTATTACCGGAGTGAAGATTAAAATCAGTGATACTGACCGATTATTGGTGGCGTCTAGTGCGGTTATTCCGTTGTTTGGTTTTCCGGAATTGCGCTACCGTAACATTAATGAGGTATTGCTTTACGAAGGAAGTTTTAATGAGGACAATCAGACCCAGGGTAAGGGCCGAAATATTTTAGGCAAGGTAGGGTCGGGAAATATGAATCGACTAATGATTTTGTCACTTCCCGCGCTTCATGCCGGCTTTGCAAATGAAAACTCCAAATCCAATGTTGGCATTCATGAGTTTGTTCATTTAATAGATATGGCAGATGGAGCAGTAGATGGCATTCCTGAAAGTTTTATGCAGAAACAGTATGTGGCTCCTTGGCTAAAATTAATGCACCAAGAGATTGATAATATTAGGGAAAGAGACTCAGATATCAATCCTTATGGTGCTACCAGTCAAGTAGAGTTTTTAAGTGTAGCAAGCGAGTATTTTTTCAATAAGCCAGATATTTTTCAAAGGAAGCATCCAGAACTTTATGATGTAATGAAGAAGATGTATAGGTACTCATCTTAACTTATAAACTTTATCACCATTAGAGAGTGTAGCAGTGCTCGTAATTAGGAGTCGTTACGCTTTTGCAATACGTAATTACCTATAACCAGATAATCCAGTCCTGTAGAATAGAAACACCGTAGCGCATCTTTTGGTGATTCTACAACAGGTTCTCCTTGAATATTAAAACTTGTATTTAGTACAATGGGAATTCCCGTTATTTCCCCCAATTTTTTAATGACTTCGTGATATCTTGGATGCAGTTCTTTCCTCACGGTTTGTAACCTAGCACTACCATCAACATGTGTAATGGCAGGAATAAGATGTTGTTTGTCCTCTAAAACATTGCAAACTTTCAGCATAAAAGGAGCCTCTACTTTCAAATCAAAAAAGTCTTTATATGATTCTACAAGCGCAGAGGGAGCAAAAGGCCTGTAGGCCTCTCTAAACTTCACTTCGGCATTAATTTTATCTTTCATTTGGGGAAAGGCCGGGTTTGCTAAAATACTTCGGCTGCCTAATGCTCTTGGACCAATTTCCATAGGACCTTGATACCACCCTATTATATTTCCTTTAGCTAATAAATTGGCTGCTTTCTGACAAATATCATCTATATACTCAGCTTCTAGTTTAGCGCCATCAATAATTTTTTTAATTTCTTCATTGGTATAACTTGATCCTACGTAAGGATTATCGTGTACAAAGTTTCGGGCATTGCCCATAATGCCATTGTATAAATAATAGGCGGCTCCAATGGCAGTTCCATTATCTCCTGCAGCTGGCATTACGTAGATATCCTCAAATGGACTTTCTCTGACGATTCTTCCATTTACAACGCTGTTTAAGGATACGCCGCCCGAGAGCACTAAAAATTTAGCTTTTGTTTTTTGGTAAAGGATATCACATATTTCTAGAATACGCTCTTCCAATACTTTTTGAAAAGCTGCGGCGACGTCCTTATGGTGTTGTTCAAATTCCTCCCCATGTGCGCGTGGCCTGCCAAAAGTTTTATAGAATTTATCAGAACATCTTTTGCCAACAATATGCTGATAATTAAAATAACTCAGGTCAATATTAATTTTTCCACTTTTATCTACGGTAACAAGTTTTCTTACTTCACTGATAAAAGTATCCGGGTTGCCCAAAGGAGCCAATCCCATTGTTTTTCCCTCATCGTAATTAGGTCTAAAACCACAAAATTCCGTCACAGCTTCATAAAACGAGCCCAAGGAATGCGGAAAGTAGCTCTGTTCAAAACGGATTACCGTGTTGTCTTTTCCAAAACCCAGCCAAGAGGTGGCCCATTCACCAGAGCCATCAATACCCAAAAGAGCTGCCTCCTCGTAAGGAGATACAAAAAATGAACCCGCCACGTGAGTAAGATGGTGTTCTATGAAATGTACCTTTGGACCTTTTTCCTTTGATTTAAAATGTTGTCCGTACCAAATCCAAAAACGACGTTGTTTTGCGTAGGCATTTACAAGATAATGACCTATAAAAGGCATGAAACTACTTAGGTGCTTGAAGAGAAATACTAATTTTTGTTTCCAATTGGTAGATGGTTTTATGGAAACCGCAATATGGTCAATATCTTCATATGACATATGGGCCAACTTTAAACAACGTTCAATGGCCATTACAGGAAAGGCTTGGGTGTGTTTATCTCTGTTTAATCGTTCTTCTTCAATAGCGGCTATTAATTTTCCGTCTTTTATTATACAAGCCGTTGAATCATGAAAATAATAGTTAAGACCCAATATGATCATTTGTTGTGTGGTATTGGTTGATTTAAGTTTAAAAATAAATCTTTCTTAAGAGAAATTACATGATAAAAGTCTCTTTTTAATTGCATAGAAAGATTTTTCCCCACTTGTTTTATTTTACATTATCCAATATAAAACAGCCTATGAACTATTTATAACGATTTCTTTTAATCTACGGAATTTAATACAATTTAAAACTGAAGAGAAACGACTACGGCATAGTACAGGACAGGTAAAACGGCTGGAGAAGTTATATTTGGTTGTGGAAGGTTATTTATTAAATAGTTTATTGGTTATATTCAGTGAACAATTAAAATGTAAGAAGCAATTACCACTTTTACGTCTTAAAGAGACAAGCGTTAAAATAAAATCTTAAAGATGAACAATTATATCGCATTCCTGCGGACTTTACTGTCCTTTAGTGTTGTTTTTATATTTATAATTGGATGCCAAACAAAAAATAAAAAAGCCGGAAAAGAAATTGCCGTTTCTTCAGAAACGCAATTGCCCGAGAGGCCTAATATCTTGTGGTTGGTTACAGAAGATATGGGTCCGTATATACCTTCTTTTGGAGACTCAACAATTGTAACCCCTAATCTAAGCCGTTTAGCTAAAGAAGGAGTTGTATATCCTAATATGTATTCAACTTCTGGGGTTTGTGCCCCAAGTAGAGCAGCTATTACTACAGGAATGTATCCGTCTAGTATTGGAGCTAATCATATGCGGACTACATCCTATACAGTGGAGACAGGTTTGCCATCTTACGGGGCGGCTCCTCCAGCAGAGGTTCGGATGGTTAGCGAGCTACTTCGTATAAATGGATACTACTGTACTAATAATGATAAAGAAGATTATCAGTTTACACCACCCAAAACGGCATGGGATGAAAGTAGTTCTTATGCACATTGGAGAAATAGAAACGGAAACCAACCTTTCTTTTCTGTTTTCAACTTTACGGATACACATGAGTCTGGACTCTTTGAACCTTATGGGTTTAGAAACTCGGAAACGAGACATTATCATTCAGGAGATAGAAACTATGAATGGAAAAAAGGCCGCATGACGGAAGAGGAAACACCTGTTCATCTTTTAAAAGACACCAAATTTTACATTCCTCCTTATTTGCCGGACACGCCCAAGGTGCGTCGCGATATGTGGAAGATGTACAACAACATTGCTGAAATGGATAAGCAAGTTGGTGCTGTGTTAAAACAATTGGAGGAAGATGGACTTTTAGAAAGTACCATTATCTTTTTCTATGGAGATCACGGAGGGCCATTGCCAAGGGAAAAACGGTTGATATACGATTCTGGATTAAACACACCTCTAATCATTAGGTTTCCTAATAAACAGCATGCGGGAACTATAGATAACCAACTGCTAAGTTTTGTGGATTTTGCACCTACTTTACTCTCTTTAACAGGAATTGAACTGCCAAGTTATTTACAAGGCCAGGCTTTTTTAGGAGAACATAAGGTAGAAAAAGAACGCGAATATATCCATGGTGCAGCAGACCGTTTTGATGGATTTACGGATGCAATTCGAGCTGTACGCGATGATCAATTTAAATATATTAGAAACTATAGACCTAATCAAGGTTATTATTTGCCTGTTGAATACCGGGAAAGGATTCCTACCATGCAAGAATTATTGCGACTACGGGATGAAGGAAGTCTAGATAGTATTCAAGCCCTTTGGTTTAGAGAGCAAAAGGATGCGGAAGAATTATATGATTGTAATACCGATCCGTACGAAGTGAACAATTTGGCAAAAGACCCTATTTATAAAGGTAAGCTTGAAGAATTACGAATAGAAATGGACCGATGGCTCTATGCTATAGGAGATCAACCTAACCTACCGGAAAGGGAGCTGATCACCAAATTATGGAGGGGAGAAGATAATCAACCAGTAGCTTTAGAACCGAAAATTACCATTGAAAATAATTTGATAAAACTTACTTGTTCAACGGAGGGAGCTTCTTTAGGATACAAAATTATAGACAAAGAAGGAAGTATTTCTAAATTATGGGAAGTCTATGAAGAACCTTTTGAAATACTAGAAGGTAGTAAGGTTATGGCACAAGCTTATAGAATCGGGTTTGAGCCTAGTAAAGTGGTGGAGTAGGGAGAATATGGTACTGGTAATATTTAGTCCTGAACGTATTAAGCTATCCATAACAATTTCTATCTTGCCGCTATTTTTTGTAACTAATAGTGAATCTGATTTGATAAAGCTTGAACATCAGATTCGTAATCAAGAATTTCAATTAGGGGATGTTACAGGTGTATATGCTAGAATGAAGGCCTTAAAAAATTACTGTAAATCACCTGTATTTCAATAGATGGTCAGGTTGTAATTGAAACCGCGGCCCGCAGGATTATGGATAAGAAAAAAGGGAAAGTAAAAAAAACCATTTCATTTTATAGATAGAAATTCTATTTAATGAAATGGGTCTTAGCTGCTTGAAATAAGGTATGTAGATTGATATTTACCGGTATCCTAGGTACTCTATTTTATCTAAATTTTTGTGTGTTTTCTGTTCGTAAAGCTCATAGATAAGTCCGTCTTTCAATCCTACTTTGGGCACAAGAATTTGATCGCTTGCCATCTCTTTTAATACCCTCAAATAAATTTCCGAAGCAGGAATAATAACATCCGCACGATCAGGATTCATTTTTAGAATAGACATGCGTTGTTCATAACTAAATTCGTTTACATAGGCCCTTAACGCTTTTAATTCGGCAAAGGATATGGCCATGTTCGAAGCTTTATTGGCCAATCCGTAAAGTTTATTGATATTTCCTCCGGTGCCAATACCTACAATGTTTTTTGACTTATAAAAGCTAGTAGAATGTATCCATTCTTTCATAGAAAGAAAAACTGCCGTTCGTTCTTTAGTAGACAGCTGGCGTACCGATCCTATTTTAAAGGATTTGCTTTGTAAAAGTTTCCCGTTTTCAAGTAAGTTTAGTTCGGTGCTACCGCCACCCACATCAATATGCACGTACTTTCTATCTTGCAAAGTCGGTTTTATGGCCTTATTCAGAATAGTAGCTTCCTTTTTGCCCGTAATGATATTTATCTTCATCCCAACCTCTTTCATAATATAACTACTAACTTCTTTTCCATTACTGGCCTCTCTCATGGCAGATGTAGCTACCGCATAGTAATCCTCAACCTCATATAAATCAATGAGGTGTTTAAAAGTTCTCATGAGCTTGATAAACTTCTCTTTTGTGGGTTCGGATATTTTTCCTTGAGAAAATACATCATGGCCCAAACGCAAAGGAAAACGTAATAATTGTAGGTTCTTGAAGCTAATCAAATCTGCTTCTTCATATACTTTGACTACTTGCAGTCGTATTGCGTTAGACCCAATGTCTATTGATGCTAATTTCATATAATGATATTTTTATAATCATCCCTATTAGTGAACCTTTAGGACTAAACAGCATACCACAGGATGGTCTCTTAACCGCACTTGATTAGATTAGACATAATTTAATAATTACAAATATGCAGAATCTAAAACATCCGTTTCTAAATTGTTATACACTTTTTTATAAGTAATCAAGATATTTATGAGTATAAAACGTGGATTAGCATTAAACTTTACTTAAAGCGCAGCAGTGGTTTTAATGTTCTTTTTTTTGGTTTAAATGCCGTAGGTAGAATAAGATTGAAATTGCTCTTGAGCAAGAACTCAGGTTCATGAAAAGGTTATTTAGGCGTTCAAATGCATGTAAGGCCACCAATAAAAGTAGAGTTTTGTTATATTCGATCAAGGAGATTATAGGTCGCTTATTCTATAATTGAAAATAGTTGATGAAGAAGACTTTTTAGTTAATAGGAGAAACAACTAGCTAAATTTGGCCGTCAGCTCAGAAACTACTTCGTCTATTACTTTATTTTTTTTGATTTTCTCTAAGATTTTTGGAGCTACCACTCGCTCCTTACAGTCCATTATAGAACAACGTTCGCAAGTGTTGCCAACTATTTGTGTATCTATTTTTGGGTCATCAATAAAAGCCATTTTCTTTTTTAATTGCTTATTAATAAGCAGTCCAATACTTATGCTTCTATATTGATCCTTTTTAAATGGATCTTTTGTGGCAGAGGAAAAGACCAGATAAGAGACATTATCATCAGGATATTTAGAAATTTGAATATCAAAAGAGTGGTCTTCTTTACTTTTATCTATGTCTTCTAGTACCTTTAATGAAACCCACCTCCTACAATAATGCTCATTGGTTTCGTTACTGTGAGGAGATTGTTGGTTGGGTAAATGTAATTCTTTAGTCAAGTAATAATTCTTACTTCCAACGGTATGGGTAAAACGTAAAAAGAATAGCGTCTGAATATTAAAATCTTTAGGCAAAAGGTTAGTCAAGCGCTGATAAAAAGTCTCTGGTGAGGCTGCAAAAAAGGAGAAGATCTTTATAAACGCCACCTTGTCGAAGGTGTCTTTTTTAATGAGTGTAGAAAATTCACTAACTAGGGCTGCTCTAGGCAGCAAAAGTGCGCCAGCAAAATAGGACGCGTAAAAATTATTCAAAACTTGATCAAAATTTTCAAACTTGATCCATGGAAACGTGTATAGCCGTTGCTCAAAATCCAAATAGTTGTAGCCTATTTCTTTGGCGTAGATAAAGGAGCGTTGCGCCTCATCTATATCACTTGCCAGTAATAATGTTTTAGTTTTTGGCACAAAAACGGAACGTAGGTCGTAAAGTTCTTTGTGTTTTTTTAAATCCTTGTTATTTATAGTATAGCCGTATTCCTCAACGAGAACCTCTTCTAGTTCTTTAGATGATACCGGAGACTTCAGATCAATTTGATATGCCTTACAAAACTTAACTACTTTCTGTTCCAAATCATCAAAATAATTGTAGTTGGATTGTTGGTAGGAGCGTAAAGAGGAAAGGTAAAAACTCTCCCTGTTAAAGTTGTAATGTTTTGCAACTTCAATTATTGTAGTTATAAAGGCATTGACCTTATCAGGCGCATTTGCTATAATATCAATTAAGTTACTCTCTTTTATCCCAAAAAGTTCCAACGGAATTTCTTTCAAAACTTTGGATTGTAAAATTTCACCGATTGGGGCTAGGTTTTTATCCAGTTTTAAAGAAACCAAGTCATCATAAGGAATATCTAATTTTTCTGATAGTATGATAATCTTATCGGTTTTCGGGTATTTCTTGCCTTTCTCAATTTCGTTCAGATACGATTTTGAGAGTTTGGCAAGTTTTGATAGGCCAAAAAGAGATAGATTTCTTTCGGTTCGGATTTGCTTTAATTTCAATCCAAAAATCAGCTTAACGTATTCTTCTTCCATAGTTCGGGCACAAAGATAATCAATTATGCGAACATGTTTAATTATGTTAAAATTTAATATTTAGCGAACGTTCGCTAGATTATGTGAAAACTTTATTATAATATTGTTTCATAAAACAATCGAGATATGGAAAATAGAACGACAACATTTACTAAATGGCAGTTTAATACGGAAGTGGCAAATTACTATCCTAAGGTATTAACAGAAGAAGCTATGACTTTTTTAACCGTCCTCCATGAGCGTTTTAATGATGAAAGATTAGCGCTTTTGGATAGAAGAACTGCGCAACAGGCTCATTTTGACAAAGGTGAATTCCCTGAGTTTCCTTTAGAAACAAAAAGTATCAGGGAGTCTAATTGGAAGGCTGCACCAATACCGCATGATTTACAAGATAGGCGAGTAGAAATTACGGGCCCTGTAGATCGGAAAATGGTGATTAATGCGCTTAATTCTGGTGCTAAAACCTTTATGGCAGATTTTGAGGATAGCAATTCGCCTACCTGGTCTAATTGTGTAGAGGGGCAGCAGAACTTAATTGATGCCAATAGAAAATTAATTGATTTTTACAATCGGCAAAAGGATAAGTCTTACACTTTAAATACGGAAACAGCTGTTTTATTGGTGCGCCCAAGAGGTCTCCATTTAAACGAACGTCATATTCAGATTAAGGAAGCCGAAATTTCTGCTAGTTTGTTTGATTTTGGACTTTATGTATTTCATAATACTAAAACTATGATGGCGAATAATACTGCGCCATATTTTTATCTGCCAAAATTAGAACACTATCTAGAGGCGCGCTGGTGGAACGAGGTTTTCGAATTTGCCCAAGAGTACCTTAATGTGCCAAAGGGGACTTTTAAGACTACGGTATTAGTAGAAACCATTACGGCAAGTCATCAATTAGATGAGATTATCTATGAACTTAAAGACCATATTGTAGGGTTGAACTGTGGCAGGTGGGATTATATATTTTCTTATATCAAAAAGTTTAGAAACCATTCTAACTTTTTGGTTCCCAATCGTGATCAAGTGACTATGACGTCTCCTTTTATGGATGCCTATTCAAAATTGGTGATTCAGCGTTGTCATAAAAGAGGTATTTTGGCAATAGGAGGTATGGCGGCTCAAATTCCTATAAAGAATAATCCGAAGGCTAATTCAGCTGCTTTAGAAAAAGTTCGGTTAGATAAAGAGCGAGAGGTCCAAAATGGACATGACGGTACTTGGGTAGCACATCCAGATTTAGTAGAGGTGGCTATGAGCGAGTTCAATAAGCACATGCCAATCCCAAATCAATTGCATGTTAAACGCAATGATATATCTGTTACCGCTGCAGATTTGGTAGCGCTTCCTAAAGGAACGGTAACGGAAGAAGGAGTACGCAAAAACATTAATGTTGGTACCTTGTATTTAGAGGCTTGGTTACGTGGTAACGGTGCCGTTGCATTATATAATCTGATGGAGGATGCCGCTACTGCCGAAATTTCAAGAACACAAATTTGGCATTGGTTGAATAAGGAAGTCGTTCTTGAAGATGGTAGAACCTTCAATAGTGCTCTTTTTAATTCCATTTTTGATGAGGAAATAGAAAAAATACTTACCGAAGTAGGGCCAGCTAAGATAAAAGATACGCAGTTCGAAAAAGCTTTTGATCTATTCAAAGAATTGATTTTAGCAGACGGTTTTGAGGAGTTTCTAACCATACCTGCCTATAAATATATTTAAAAAAAGAACCCTGCAGATGCGCGAACATCGAGTACAGGGTCCAATTATCAATAAATAATAATGTAAAACAAAAGTATGAAAACTTTAAAAAAATCTAAAGCTTTAGTTACCCAATGGTCAATAAGCAACACGTTGCAGTACAGCGGGTCAGGAAATAGAAATGGACATTCGTCATTAATCAATCAAAACTCTTAAAACTAGACTATTATGACAAATTATAATTCAGCTATTGACGTTGTACGTAACTTAAAGGCTAGACACGGAAATACATGGGGTGCCATAAGTCCGGAGAATACGGCTAGAATGGCTCTTCAAAACAAGTTTAAAACAGGATTGGATATTGCTAAATACACGGCATCTATCATGCGTAAAGACATGGCGGACTATGATGCTGATCCAATGAACTACACGCGATCTTTAGGTTGCTGGCATGGTTTTGTTGCACAACAAAAGATGATAGCGGTTAAGAAACACCACGGCACTACAGATAAATCATACTTGTACCTATCTGGGTGGATGGTAGCCGCTCTACGTTCCGAATTTGGACCATTACCCGATCAGTCTATGCACGAAAAAACATCGGTTCCCAAATTGATTGAAGAGATTTATCAGTTTTTAAAGCAGGCGGATGCGGTAGAATTGAATGATCTGTACCACCGTCTCGATGCGGGTGAAGATGTACAAGATGAAATCGATAATTTTCAAACGCACATTGTACCTATTATAGCAGATATCGATGCCGGTTTCGGAAATGAGGAAGCCACTTATTTATTGGCAAAGAAAATGATTGAAGCCGGTGCATGCGCACTGCAGATTGAAAATCAGGTGTCAGACGCTAAACAATGTGGTCACCAAGATGGTAAGGTTACCGTGCCTCACGAAGATTTTATAGCAAAATTAAATGCGCTGCGTTATGCGTTTTTAGAGTTGGGTGTAGAAGAAGGCGTTATCGTAGCTCGTACCGATTCTGAAGGTGCCGGTTTGACTCAAAAACTACCCGTTTCTAAAGAACAGGGAGATTTGGCGTCAAAATATATCGATTTTATAGAGGCGGAAGAAATCGCTATGGATGAGGTAAAAGAAAACGATGTATTGATTAAGAGAAACGGTAAATTGGTTCGTCCTGTTCGTATGCCTAACGGACTATATAAATTTAAGCCTAACTCTAATATAGATAGGGTTGTTCTGGATTGTATTACTAGTTTGCAGAACGGTGCGGATCTGCTTTGGATAGAAACTCCGACACCGCATGTGGGTCAAATTGCAAATATGGTAAACAGGGTAAAAGAGCAAATACCAAATGCCAAGTTGGTGTATAATAACTCACCATCTTTTAACTGGACACTTAATTTTAGGCAGCAGGCATATGACTTTATGAAGGAAGCTGGGGATAATATATTAGGATATGATAGGGCTGATCTTATGGATATTAAATATGATGAAACGGAACTATCGCAACGTGCAGACGAAATGATTAGAACGTTTCAAGAAGATGCTGCATTAAATGCAGGTGTTTTTCATCACTTAATTACTTTACCAACATATCACACAACTGCATTACATATGAACGATCTTGTGGAAGGGTATTTTGGTGAGATGGGCATGTTGGCCTACGTAGATAATGTTCAGCGCCAAGAAATACGAAAAGGAGTGTCTTGTGTTAAGCACCAACGTATGGCAGGTTCTGATTTGGGAGATGATCACAAAACCTATTTTGCAGGCGACAGAGCTTTAAAGGCAGGTGGTGAAAAGAATACTAGCAATCAGTTTTCTACCAATAAAAAGGAGAAAAAGGAAGTTGTATTATCTAGATAAATGTAAAAATGTTTAATGGTAAAGGTGATGTATCTGTACTTCACCTTTACCATTAATTTTATTTAGATGGAATACAACATTAAATCTTAACTAAAATTTAGTCTTATGTGCGTTACCGCAGACCTTTGGGATGAAAACCCTAACCTTTTTGAATGTGTAAAACCCATTTTTCAATCCTTTGGGAATAAAAAAATGTTTTTCGGAAAGATTTCTACCTTAAAGCTTTTCGAGGATAACTCTCTTGTACGCAGAAAATTGGAAACTAACGGAGACGGAAATGTACTGGTTGTAGATGGTGGAGGTTCTTTAAATTGCGCCTTGGTCGGTGATCGACTTGCAGCATTGGCTATCAAGAATAATTGGTCTGGAATTATTGTTAACGGTTGCATTCGCGATAGTGCTCTGATAAATACTATGGAAGTTGGAATAAGGGCTTTAAACTCCAGCCCCGTTAAAAGTGTTAAACGTAATGAAGGTGAACAAGATATTCCCGTAAAGTTTGGCGAGGTTACTTTCGTTCCTAATCATTATGTTTATGTGGATTTAGATGGAATACTATTGAGTAAAGAAGCTATTTCTTAATTTTTTAATCCTTTATCAACGCTACTAGAGATATGAAAAACAGGAAATTATTAATGATACCGGGCCCTATAGAGTTTGAGCCGGAAGTTTTACGTGCTATGGGTATGGCTACTACTAGTCATGTAGCTCCAAATTTTATAGAGACATTTGGAAAGAGTCTTGAAATGATGAGAGATATATGGATGGCACCAAACGGACAACCATTTATTGTAGCGGGAACTGGCACTTTAGCGATGGATATGGCGGCAGCTAATCTTATCGAAAGAGGAGATAATGCCCTTGTGATTTCTACGGGGTATTTTGGGAAAAGGTTTAAAGATATTTTGGATAGATATGGAGCCAATACAACAATCTTAGAATCTAATGTTGGTGAAATTGTTCCAATTGATGCTATTGAAAAAGAATTGAGCTCTAAACAATTTAAAGTATTAACGATTACCCATGTAGATACCTCTACGGGAGTTTTGGTAGACCCGAAGCCTATAGCGGAATTAGCAAGGAAATACAATGTTTTATGTATTCTAGACGGAGTCTGTTCCGTTGCGGGTGAAGAAATCAAACAAGAAGAATGGGGTATTGATGTGGTCTTGACCGGTTCTCAAAAGGCAATAGGCGTACCTCCTGGGCTAGCACTTTTGGTTGCCTCCCAAAAAGCAATGGAGGTTTGGGAAAATCGAAGGACACCGGTGTCTAGCTACTATTCTGACTGGAACAATTGGCTGCCAATTATGAGAGCCTATGAAGAAAGGCGCTCGTCTTATTTTGGGACACCTGCCGTAAATTTAATCGTAGCCTTGGAAACCAGTTTAAAAATAATAGGTGCAGAAAAGATTGCAAACAGGGTAGAAAAAAACAAAAAATTAGCTGAAGCTTTTAGAGCGGGAATAAAAGCCCTTAACCTAGAAATTTTACCTAAAACTGAAGAGATAGCGGCCAACACTTTATCGGCAATATATTATCCAAAAGATATTGATGGGGCTGAATTACGTTCAAGAATCGCTCATTATAATATTATTGTAGCAGGCGGATTGCTTTCGGAGATAAAAGCATCCTATTTTAGAATTGGGCATATGGGTTCTGTATCTTCCAATGATTTAATATCCGTTTTGAGTGCTCTAGAAATGGCGTTGTTGGAGTTAGGCCATTCTTTTGAATCTGGAAAAGGCCTGCAAGCTTTTCAAGATAACTTATTGGCGTCTAACGAGAAACTCTCTACAGTTTAGTTGAAGATAAAAATAAATGGAAAATTAGTTATGAAAACGATCTAAAAGGTTTTTTAAAGAAGAATATTTTAGCCCGTTCAATGTATTTAAAAATATAGTCGCAACTAAACTCCAGAAATATAATCCTCAAGATTCCTGGAACGCTCTAGTCCCATTTTTTTACGAATTCTAGAACGGGAAACATGAACACTATGAGGTTCTATGTTCAGAATTCTCGCCATTTCCTTGGTGCTAAGATTTAACTTTATAAGGGCGCAGTGCTTCTGTTCAGTACTACTGAGTTTGGGGTGGAGTTCTTTGAGTTTGTCATAAAAAGCTGAGTTTACTTGGGTAAATTGTAGATTAAATTCGTTCCAAAGGTCTTTAGACCCTTTTTTGTATTTACTGAAAAGCGATTTGTATTTAGGTGAAGCTTCCGTTTTTAGCAGCTCTAAAAGCTCATCAATAGCACTGTCTTTATCTATTAATTGAAGCGCATAAGAAGTTAATTCCCTACTTTTTAGCTCTATTTGATTTTCGCTTCGTTCTTTTATGAGTTTGGAATTTAATTCTGCTTCTTTTTTATGGAGCATTGTCTTTTTTAATTTGAGTCGCATTTGGAATATTACGGCGACCACGAGCCCCAAAAGCACCAGTAAGAATAAGATAACCTTTAGACGGAATTGAATAATATTATTCTTTTCTATAATTAAGTTTTTCTGTCCTAACTGCTCATTTTTTTCTGAAATCGACTTTAGATAAGTGTCTTTTATTTGAAAAAGTTCACTGTTTGTTCTGTTTTTTGCCTGCAGTACACGGTTGGCGGTATTTGTAGATTCCACCAGATAATTATAAGCGCGTTTTGTTTGTCCGTTTGTAGCGTACACTTCGGATATTTTGCCAAGAACTTCTGCTTCCAAATCATTCCGAAGTCCGTGTTCACGGCTCAAGACCAAACTTTCATTGTAAAAATAGAGAGCACTATCATTTTGTTTTAAGTCCTTTTTTAAATCGCCCAAATACATAGATATATTGGGTCGGTAACTTATTTCTTTATGTAAAGTATGGGTGCGGGCAAGGTGCAAGTAGGTACTAGCTTCTTTAAATTCATTCAATTCTTGCATTATTTTTCCCTTTTCTGCATCCCAAAATGGCATTTCTACACTTTTCTCAATGTGAACCGATGGGTTTACAAAGCATGAGTCTAAGTATTGGAGGGCTTTTTCATAATTTCCGGATTTACGTTGTCTCACCGCCATATACATATAACCGGAAATGAGGTTTTGCACGCGGGTAGAATCCTGAAGGTATATTTTTTTCGATATTTTTAGGGCTTCCGTTAAATGTAGTACAGATTGTTCGGTCATATTAAACTCATCGTACAAACGTGCCAAAGCAATACGGGTTTGCACTTTTTGAGTTTTGTTGGAAAAGTAATCGCCTAGATATTTTGCCTGCCAGAGATGGTCAAAGGAAGTACTGAACCTCCCTTTTTTCTTTTCAATTTCTGCCATGCCCAACAGACAATTTACTATTTTATTGGTGTCCTTTTTTCTTTCAAAAAAGGCTTTGGAACGTTCAAAAATTAGATAAGACTCATTGGGGAATTGATTAGAACCGGCCACCGCATTGCTTATTTCACTTGTATAATAGCTTGTGCTATCTTGTATATCTTTTTTACCTGATCGTGGTTGCCCAAATGACGATGAGGAACATAGTATAAGTATAATTGATATATGTAAATAATTGTAATACAGTAGTTTATTTCTTTTAGTGATTCTGTCATTCAAGATATTAAAATATAGGATGAATATAAGGCTAATGACCTAAAATTTCATGTTTGTATAATGTTTGTAAAGTGTCGTTTTGGTATTTTGTAGGTTTCAATACTTAGTTTTGAGGATGAGTGTGGTTAAAAGTCTCTCATGTAAAAATTGAGTAACTAATTATATAAATATGTTATCTAATAAAGTGTTTAAAAGTGTATTGAAAAGTATGCTTTTTATTTGGGTAGGGCTATTTGCTTTGGACGCATTTTCTCAAGAGCAAAAACCAAATGTTATTTTGATTATGACCGATGATCAAGGAATTGGCGATTTGGCATGCCATGGTAATCCATGGATTAAGACTCCTAACATAGATAAGTTCTATAAGCAAGCGGTGCGTATGACAGATTTCCATGTCAGTCCTATGTGTACACCAACACGTGCAGCTTTAATGACGGGAAGATATCCCATAAATAATGGAACTTGGGCTACATACAAAGGACGTGATGCTTTGGCTGAAGGCGCTCGTACCATGGCCGATGTTTTCAAACAAAACGGTTATAAAACTGCTATGTTCGGCAAGTGGCATTTGGGAGATAATTATCCTTCACGACCTACCGATAGTGGTTTTGATGTTGCCGTACATCATAAAGCGGGCGGTGTTGGGGAGCTATCTGATTATTGGGGAAATAGTTACAATGATGATGTATACTATGTAAACAATGAACCGAAAAAGTTTTCAGGGTATTGTACGGATGTCTGGTTTCAAGAGGCGATGCGCTTTATGGATAAGAACAAGGATGCTCCTTTCTTTTTGTATCTCCCTACAAATGCGCCTCATAGTCCGTTTATTGTTGATGAAAAGTATGCCGCTCCCTACCAACATTTGGTAGGTAATAAAATTGTGGGAGCCGAATTTTATGGAATGATTACCAATATTGATGAAAATTTCGGGAAGTTGGAGGCCTACCTTAAGGAGAAAAAATTAGCGGACAATACTATATTAATCTACATGACCGACAACGGTTCTGGCGGCGGTGTGAGTCCAGATGGTAAATTAGGTTTCAATAAAGGATTCAGAGGCAAAAAAGGGCAACGAACAGAAGGTGGTCACAGAGTACCATTTTTCATTCGATGGAAAGATGGAAAGATTAAAGGAGGAAAGGACCTGAACGAATTAACGGCACATGTAGATTTGATTCCAACGCTAGCCGGACTCTGTAATCTCAATATTCCTAAAGAGATGAAATTGGATGGAATCGATTTTTCTCCCGTGTTGAAGAAAGAAGGAAAGCTTGAAGATGATAGAACCGTTTTTGTACATAACAGACAAGATTGGCGTACACCATACGATACGGATGAAATGGCCATACTTACCGAAAAATGGAGGTTAGTAAATGGTAAAGAATTGTATGATATTGTAGTTGATAAACATCAAGATACAGATGTTGCTTCTCAAAATAAAGATGTTGTAGAAGGTCTTTTATTGAAAAACAAGATGTTTCTAGATGTGGCAAAAGCTGGTTTTGAATATCAAGAGTTTCCGGTGAGTATTGTGGGGAATGAGAACCAAAAAGAAATAAAATTAACCATCCAGCATGCTATTGGGGAAGACGGTGGTATTTGGAAACCGGAGCAAGTTGCAGCGGGTATGAAAAACAGAAATAATACACATGCTATTAAAGTTGAAACAGCGGGTAAGTATAAGATTTCATGTATGCGTTGGCCTAAAGAATGTTCCGGCCCTATTTTAGGAATTCCAGGAGAGAACCCTAAAAATCAGTATGAATATAAAACCATGCATCCCGAGAAAGTACGTATTCAGATAGCCAATCAAATTAAAGAACAAACCATTATTGGTGATATTGAAAGTGCAGATTTTATAGTGAATCTACAAAAAGGAAAGACCATGTTGGTTACTGATTTTATTGAGAAAGGAGAAGCCTTTGGCGTGTATTACACTTACATTGAATATTTAGGAAACTAGGAAAATTATAACCATAACAATTATGAGAAATATAGCAACAATAGTACTGTTACTTTTTGTGATAGGGGCGTGCAAATCGCAATCTCAAAAGGATGCAGTTTTAGAATCTAGTGAAGACCAAGGAGGTTTCCCTTTTGTTTTACCAAAGGAAAAACCAAATAGAAAGATGAGTGCAGCTATGGAACGTATCTATACGGACTATGAAGCGCCGCAACCACAGCACAATGAACTTTTTAGTCAGTTTAAATATACAGAGCTGAAGGGATTTGATTATAATGGAGGAGATGGGACAATCACTAGAAGAGATCCTTCAAAAACCATTATCCATAACGGAAAGTATTACGTATGGTACACTTATAGAAATACTTCTACACCACCAAGGGGAGCAGATAAAAGTAGTGACACGGTGCCGTCATCAGATTGGGACCTTTCTGAAATTTGGTATGCTACTTCTGTGGATGGGTTTACATGGGAAGAGCAAGGAGTTGCCATAAAAAGGCCAGAAAAACCTACGGTAGGCTGGCGGTCAGTAACTACAACAGATATTTTAGAGTGGGAGGGAAAATATTATCTCTATTACCAAGGATTTATGGAGGCAAGTGGAAAAAGAGGAGACGACTGTCCTGTAGCGGTTTCTTATGCAGAATCTCCAGAAGGTCCTTGGACGCCATATAATAAAATTGTTATTCCAAATGGTGGAGAAGGGGAGTGGGACCAATATTCCATACATGATCCGTACCCGTTAGTTCACGACGGTAAAGTTTATATTTATTATAAATCTGATTTTGGAGAAAAGCCCGATAAGGTACGTATGCAAGGGCTAGCTATTGCAGATAATCCGTTGGGCCCATTTACAAAACATCCGCTGAACCCCGTAATTACTTCTGGGCATGAAACTTCTTTATTCCCATTTCGGAAAGGAGTTGCAGCCTTGGTCTATAAAGACGGACCAGAGCATAATACAATTCAATATGCAGAAGACTGGGTTAATTTTGAGATTGCAAGCATAACAGAATTGATGCCGTATGCGGCAGCACCTCATGTGCCGGATGCTTTTACGAATACTAAAGACGGACGCGGAATTACCTGGGGACTTGCCCATTTTATCAGTTTGGGAGGGAAGGACCAATTTCACTCCAAGCTAGTACGTTTTGACTGTGATTTAAGCTTGGACCTTGACGACCCTGAAATGAAAAATCACCGTGTAAATCATAAACCTGATGTTTATTATAGCCAAGGGCTGAGCAAGAAACAAATGCAGCGTTTAGAATCTGGAAGCTTAGAAAAGTAGTTTTTTTAGAATATTGATTTGATAAAGAGCATCTTACGGTGCTCTTTTTTTATAGTATAAAATGAAAAAAGTTTTACTTGCAAGAGTAGATTTTTAATGGAGTTTAAATGGAATTAAATGACGAAAAATTCTGTAATTACCGTTCGTCTATAGGTAATTTCTTTTCAAGTGTAGATAAACGGTATTCACCGAAAAATGAAATTATTTACAAGCAAGATGAAGTAATTTTGGGATAAGGAAAAATAGTATTTGGATTAAAAAGTTAGAATTTAATTCCTCAAAATGCGGACGATTTATGTCTGATAGGCGGTTTGAAAAGGCTATTTACTGTTCTCTTGATGATAGAATGATATTAAATGTTCCCCCCTTTTATGAAAGACAGTAAGTAACCAAGATGAAAAAATCGTTCGCATTTTTTATTTCCCTCTTCAACGGTAACGTGTTAAGTTATTAAGTTATGCACCACGGTTGCTAACAATTGTTTTGATCTACATTTTTTTAAGTCCATCCTTAATGATAAATTTGTTATTGGTTTAAATCAATAATCACAGCAAATAAAATGTCATTCTATAGTAGTTTAGCAGATTTTGGTTCTCGTTTTGTGGGTAGGCATAAGATATTTAAGCATGGTTTTAATCTTTCGCCCATGTACCGGCGTAGTACCGCTAAAATAAAAAGTGTTTCCACGGACTTGAAGAAAGTTACCGTAAAACTGCCCATTAGTTATAAAAATAAGAATTACGTAAATTCTATCTTTGGTGGAAGCCTCTTTTCTGCGGTAGATCCTATACCCATGGTTCAACTTATTAATATTCTTGGTGACGATTTTGTGGTATGGGATAAATCTGCTGAAATCTCTTTCAAAAGACCTGCTAAAGAAGATGTTTATGCAGATTTTGAATACAGCTCGGAAGAAATTGAAATCATAAAATCAAGAGTACAACAGGAAGCTGAGATAGATATCGTTAAAACTACATTCTTAATGAATGCAGAAAGAAGTACTATTTTCTGTGAAGTAAAGAAAACCATCTACATAGCAGATAAGGAACATTACAAACGTAAACGCGCGTTGGCAAAGGCTAAGAAAGAAGAGAAGATATAGTTTACTTTATAGATAGAAACTTTAAAATAATTAAGCAGTTTTTTAGCTCTATTAATCTAATAGTTCAAAATGAACACTACCTTTCCAGCCTAAAGGTTCTTCAATTTGGTAATTAGTAATTGATTGCCCTTTAACAAGAGGTTTTGTGCCGTCAGCATTTTTCCAAGAAATGTCTCTAATCTGAAGATTTTTTACATCATCAACTATAATTGGGTATCTTGAATCCGTTTTATTTGTTCCAATAATCATATTATCTATAGATATACCTTCTGCATGCCGTATAAAAAACGTATGACTAGGTAAGTTACCGTATGTAATTGCGTGAGGATATCCCTTTTCGTCTTCTTCAACAGTTGTTTTAAAATCACCTCTTTTAAGACCACCTTTTGAGAAAATTTGAATATTATTTAAAGATATGTTTTTAATTGGGAAACCTTCCAAGCCTGTAATAGAAGAACCCCATGTTCCGGCATTATGTGCTATTACGTTACTAATAGATATGTTTTTTACCTCTCCAATTTGGTTGACTACCGCGCCAGGTGTATGAGGTCTGGCTCTATTTCCAAGCCGGATGTAGATTGGGGATTCAGTACCATGTATAGTTATATTATTTACCGTAAAACCTTCTAGTATACCACCATCAACTATCATAAGTGAAATTCCTGAAACGCCTATACGTGGTGTATCCCAAATGGGCTTACCTTTTTCTTTTGAGGGCTTTATTACGCAATTACTTATGGAAACATTTTTAAAGCCGCCCGTGGTTTCGGTACCAGCTTTTATGGCATTACAAAAACTACTGACTACGCAATTTGTAATAGCAATATCTTCGCAAGCAGCTGCCCCTGTACTCTTTAAAACAATACCGTCATCATCAGAATCAATAATACTATTAGAGAGAACAACTCGGCGGCATCCGTCAATATCGATACCATCATTATTTCGACTTCCATGACTGTATACGTAAATGTTAGAGATAAATAAGTCTTCACAATCAAGATAATGTTGATTCCAAATGGATGCATTGAGCATCCGTAGACCGTCTATTTTAATATTCTTGCAGGAAATTAAAAGTATATTTCTAGGTCTACCGTCAACATCACCTGCATAAGGGTTGGGCATAGGAGTATGAAGCGCGCCTTGTCCGTCAATAGTTCCGTTGCCCGTTATAGCTATATTTTCTTGGCTTTCGGCATAAATGAGTGCATTGAATCCGCCAAGTTGGTCTTTATGCGATCGATATTTTGGCATGGGTTGTAAAGGGAAATCGGTAACGTCAATACTTGAAAGTAAAACGGAGTTATGTTCAAAATGTAGTTCAACATTACTTTTTAAAATAATCGTGCCCGATTTGAAAATTCCAGAAGGTATAATCACTTTTCCTCCTCCATTTGCAACGCATGCATCAATTGCTTTTTGTATAAACTCAGTATTTAAAACTTTACCGTCACCAATCGCACCGTAGTCGGTAATATTGAAATTACCATTTTGGTGTTTACAATCTAATTTTATGGAATAAAGAATGTAACCAACAAAAACCAATAGTAAAACAAATAGACTAACCCGTATTATTTTCATTCTTTTATATAATCATCAAAGTTTATATATATTTCAATATGCTTTTGTTTTATATTCCGAGCCAAAGGTTATTGAACGGAAAATTGCAATGTTTTTTTGTTAATTGCAAATAAATGGTTGTTCAGTTTTTAATCTTATTTTTAGGTGTCGGGATAAATTACCCAATCCCATAAACTAATAATCGGAATTATTTAGTCAGTCTCATTTGATGAAGGATAAAAAAAAAAAGGGTATACTTGGTCTAATAGGTCCGGGCTTTATTACTGCAGCTTTAGTTTTGGGACCAGGTAGTTTAGCAATAGGTTCTAAAATTGGGGCTAACTATGAATTTAGGTTACTTTGGGTAGTGCCTATTTGTATTCTTTTTATGGCGGCTTTCACCATAGTTTCTACTCGAATAGGGTTAAGCTCAAAACAAACACTTATTGAACTGATACGTGAAAAATATGGTAATACAATTTGTATTGTTATTGGCGTAGGTCTTTTTATAGTAGCAGCTTCTTTTCAGGCAGGTAACTCAATAGGCGCTGGTATGGTGTTTGGTGAAATGTTTAATGTATCGCCTGTGCCATGGATAATTGCATTTTCCGTTATTGCTATTATTTTACTGTTTTTTAAATCTTTTTTTAAGATTCTAGAGAAAATTATGATTGGCATGGTTGTTTTAATGCTGGTTTCATTTGTACTAACCCTAATAATTTCAAAGCCTAATATTTCACTTTTAATACAGCAATTTGATTTTGAATTACCAAGTGGCTCGGAATTTTTAGCTCTGGCTTTAGTGGCTTCCAGTTTTTCAATTGCAGGAGCATTCTATCAGTCGTATCTCGTCCAAGAAAAAGGATGGGATAAGAGTGATTCTAAATCACATGAAAGAGAAAGTTTATCCGGCGTATTTATTCTGGGAATAATAACGGCAACAGTTATGTTAGTGGCTGCTTCAGTACTTTATCCGCAGGGAATTCAGGTTAATTCTGCTGCCGAAATGGGTAAGGCATTAGAACCTGTATTCGGTAGTTATGCCACGGTAATATTTATGTTCGGTTTGTTTGCAGCTTCTTTTTCTTCCTTAATCGGGAACGCAACTTTGGGCGGTGTTTTATTATCCGATGCTCTAAATATTGGCAGAAAGTTAGAATCCCAAAAAGTACGGTATGTGATAATGTCAGTCATATTGATCGGTGCAGCTGTTGCTATAATTTTTGGGAATTTACCCATACAGCTTATAATTATGGCTCAAGGTTTTACTATCATAGTTGTTCCTGTAATAGGGTTTATGATTTTTATGATTGCGCGGGATAGAGCGGCTAAACACCTTTTTAAATTAAGTACAACATTGAATGTTATTATGATTTTAGGATTGGCAATGCTAGTGCTTTTAGCAGGGGCGAATACCTATAATATATTTATTAAATAAACTAGAAATCTATGATAGCTACAATAGCCGAATTAGAGGAACAACTCTCTAAACCTTCCAAACGATTAATAGAAGATATCAGTAAAATTGAAGGAGACATAATGATTTTAGGTTTGGGGGGAAAGATGGGGCCTACCTTGGCAAAGCTTGCTAAAAGAGCAATTGATGCTGCAGGAAGCACTAAAAAAGTAATTGGCGCTTCTCGCTTTTCAAATCAAAATCTATTTCAAGAATTGACAGATTTTGGTATTGAATGCATCAAGGTAGATTTATTGGATGATGAAGCCTTGATGAAGCTCCCAAAGGTTAAAAACGTTATTTATATGGCGGGTAATAAATTTGGTACATCTGGTAATGAGCATTTTACATGGGCAATGAACGCTTACCTTCCTGGTAGAGTTTCGGAAAGATATAAGGAATCAAAAATAGTTGTTTTTTCTACCGGTAATATATATCCGTTTGTGCCTATTGACAGTGGAGGAGCTAAAGAAGAAGTGAAACCTTCACCAATTGGTGAATATGCCCAATCTTGTTTAGGTCGTGAACGTGTTTTTGAACATTTTTCCGTTAAAAACGGAACAGAAATGCTATTGTATCGGTTAAATTATGCACTTGATCTTAGGTACGGGGTTTTGTTAGAAGTTGCAAAGGCGGTGATTGAACAAAAAACAATAAATTTAAGTATGGGATTTGCCAATGTTATTTGGCAAGGCGATGCCAATGAGTATGCTATACGTTCCCTTTTACATTGTGAATCACCGGCTAGAAAATTAAACGTGACTGGCCCGGAAACCATATCCATACAATGGTTGGCAGAAGAATTTGGTAAATTACTCAAGATAGAACCCATTTTTGAAAATAAGCCTGCAGAGACAGCATTGCTAAATAATTCAAACGGGGCTTATAGTTTATTTGGAAAACCTAGGACCTCACTGCAAGACATGATAAAGTGGACAGCTAATTGGGTCAAAATTGGAGGGGAACAACTAGGTAAACCTACGCATTTCCAAGAACGAAAAGGAGATTTTTAAATCAAATTAGTACAAAGTTAATATGAATACTTTAGACCCCGTATTAAAAAAATTGTTGCATCAAGGTACTGTAATTCCTGCTCATCCCTTGGCATTGACAGAAGGTCGTGAGCTAGACGAGAAACGTCAACGATTGTTAACAAGATATTATATGGCTTCAGGTGCAGGAGGTATTGCAATTGGGGTACATACAACACAGTTCCAAATACGAGACCCAAAAATCAATCTATATAAAAAGGTATTACAACTGGCGATAGAGGAAATTGAAATAGCCAATTTAGACAGACCATTTATAAAAGTAGCCGGTGTTAGCGGGAATACGGAACAAGCCGTAACCGAAGCTAAAATCTGTGCAGAATTAGGTTATGATATTGTTTTGGTAAGTACAAATGGCTTAGGAGATTGGTCAGAAGAGGCACTATTGGAACGAGCAGCTAAAATTGCCCAAGTTATACCGGTATTTGGATTTTATCTGCAACCAGCTGTAGGAGGACGAGTTTTGAGTTATAATTTTTGGAAAGCTTTTGCTGAAATCAAGAATGTAGAAGCTATAAAAATGGCACCGTTTAATAGGTATCAAACTTTAGAAGTGGTACGTGCCGTTTGCGCTTCATCACGTTGTGATGAAATTGTATTATACACGGGTAATGATGACAATATAGTAGCTGACCTTTTAACGACTTATAATGTGACTATTGAAGGCAAAGTCATCAAAAAAGATATTGTAGGGGGATTACTGGGGCATTGGGCCGTTTGGACTAATAAAGCTGTTACGCTTTTGGAGGAAATTCATAAAGTAAAACAATCCGGCGGAACGATATCTAAAGAATTAATGTCATTGAATATTGCAGTAACGGACACTAATGCAGCATTTTTTGATGCGACCAATAATTTTGAAGGGTGTATAGCAGGTCTTCATGAAGTATTGAGAAGACAAGGTCTTCTAAAAGGAATTTGGTGTTTAGATGAAGCAGAAAAATTATCTACAGGTCAGAATGAAGAGATAAGTAGAGTTTATAATGATTATCCGCATTTAAATGATGATGATTTTGTTAGAGATAATATAGAAAATTGGTTGAAAGGCCTTTAAGTAAGAAAGCAGTTTCAAACAATAATTTAATATTTTTAGAATAGTAAATAAGGAAGCATATGAAAACTAATCCACGGAGAAAATTTTTAAAACAAACTTCTAAAACAGTAGCAGCCGGTATGGTGTTTAGTCATCTTCCCGTTTTTTCAAATGTTAATGTCTTGGGGCAGCAAAAAATAAAATTGGGTTTAGTGGGTTGTGGAGGTCGTGGTACTGGGGCAATATTTCAAGCTTTAACGGCGTCAAAATCTGTAGAATTAGTAGCAATGGGGGACGTTTTTCAACATGAGTTGGATAATAGTTTTGAAAGAGTTTCTATAGATTTTCCCGAACAAGTCAATGTACCGCGAGAACGTAAATTTTTGGGATTAGAAGCGTACAAAAATGTTATTGATGAGTGTGATGCGGTAATTTTGGCTACACCACCTGGTTTTAGACCTGATCATTTTGAATATGCCATAGCATCTGGCAAACATGTTTTTCTAGAAAAACCATTAGCTGTTGATGGTCCTGGATATAGAAAAGTGATAGAAACCGGAAAATTGGCAACGGAGAAGAAGTTAAACGTTGTAGTTGGGTTACAATTCCGTTATGAAATTGCACTAAATAAATTGGTGGAAAAAATTCATGCAGGTGATATTGGAGACGTTCTTTCTATGAATGTTTATTATAACGTTGGTATGGCTACCGTACATCCACGAAAACCAGGTCAAACAGAATTGGAATATCAAATTAGTAATTGGCATTATTTTAATTGGTTATGGGGCGGTCAACTTGCCGGTCAGGCCATTCACCAAATTGATGTAGTTAATTGGATTAAAAAAGATTACCCCATTAAAGCAAGTGGAATGGGAGGTAGGGCAATGCTTAAAGGGCCGGACCATGGAGAGATATTTGACCATCATTATGTAGAATATGAGTATGCCGATGGTACAAAACTACATGTACAGTGTAGACAAATGGATAATTGTGCCAATAGACTGGGCTTTAATATTCAGGGTTCTAAAGGTAAGGCAGATGAACGTTTTCAGATGGTTGATTTAGAAGGAAATTCGCTTTGGAGATATAGAGACAAAGATGATCCATCATCTTCACAGATTGAACAGGATGAATTTATAGGAGCAATTTTAGGAAACAAACCCTATGTGAACAATACTAAGTACGGAGCAGAAAGTTCAATGACGACTATCATGGGTAGAATGGCAATTGAATCTGGTAAAATTATTGATTTGGAAAAGGCGAAAGGGTCTAATTTAAGTATAGTGCCTTCCGAATTATCTTGGGATATGAAAATGCCTAATGCACCATTAGAAGATGGTAATTATGCGATTCCAAAGCCGGGAATTCCTGTATTGTAAATGAATTAATCTGAGCATGAAAAATTTAATTAATTGCGTTGTCTTTGTTTTATTGATTTCAGGTTGTTCTACGTCGGAGAAGATGCCTGTTGTTATTGTTTCTGAAACTGTGGGCTTAGACCGTCCTTTAGAATATGTAAACCCAACGATTAGTTTGGATAGTGAATTGCTGGAGAATGAGATGTTAGTAGCTATTGACCCAGAAGATGGAACTGCTATACCGGTTGATGATACAGCATTTGTTAAAAATGAAAATCGGTTTGAATATTCTATAATTTTTCCGATTACGCTTACGGCAAATCAAACCAAAAAAATCAATATCAGTATTCAAGAAAAGAGTAAGATTGGATTACCTATTCAGCAAATGCTCTCCGAAGATAATCTAGCTGTAGAGAACAAATATTACAAAGCTACTTTTAGCACGGAAGATGATAAACGCGGCGGACAAGTAAAGGGAATAGAGTTGAAAAACTTTAAAAATCAGCTGCTGAAAAGAAGCCATATTGCAATGCATTGGGCTCCCAATTTTTCTAAAAGTAATTCAGAGTTTTATTTTAATTTAGAAGATTTACGACCGGATTCCAAAAATCACATAGAAGTAGAAAAGTACCGTGTAGTCAAGGAACGTTCAGGTAGTACGGATAGCGTGCCCGAGATTCTAATTGAAGGACGTTACGAGTTTTATGATAATCTGCCTTATTTTTTGTTTGAGTCTATTATTTCGGTTCAAAAAAAGGTGGAACTAAATCTCTTGCGTAATGATGAAATGACTATGGATAGTCTTTTTACCCATCTTGCGTATGCTAAAAAAGATGGTACCATTAAACGGTTAAATTTATACTCCGATGAACTAGATTTTTTAGAAGAATGTCATATTACTGATGATGCAGCTTGGTTGGCTTTTTATAATTTAGAAAAAGGTTATGGTTTTGGTTCAATACGTCTTCAGTACGATAATGCAAATACAAAAGGCGAGCCCTCACCAACGCACAATCCATACACCAAGATTACCAAATCTTCAAATAATGGTAGATATTGGAACAGAGTTTTATCCGATACTATTCAGACCTTTCCGGTTGGAAGCCGCTACTACGAGAAAAACGCGTATCTAATTTTTTCGGTAGATATAGAAAATCCTGACAAGGAAATTAAGAATTATGCGAAGCGCTTAAAGCATCCATTATCGATAAAACTAGATTAGAATTTAGTTGTAATCAAGGTGAGATTTTTCAATAATTTTTAAATAACATAAGCGGTATATCATAGTCTTACATAATCTTTTGGGGCCATATTTCCTTTCCATCCTTTGTTGAATTGGAGCAATAATTCTTTTACAAGTTCAGGATTGTCTTTTGCAATATTTATAGTTTCTGCAGGGTCTTTAGCATGATCGTAAAGCTCAATAAAAACGGGTTCTGCATTTTTATCAGTATAGTCTTTCCAAACAATAAACCGATAATTTTTGGTACGCATAGAATAACCCATTAGTCGGTTTTCAAATAAATCACGGTCCCATTTTTCGCCCTGTTGTTTCTTTATCCGCGTTTCAACTTCTTCTATTAAAGGTCCAAAAGAAGTTTCGCGCATTCCTTTTGACAATGGATTTGCAGCCCATTCCCTAAGCGCAGGAGTAGGAAATTGAGAAAAGACCGCTGTTTTCCATTCCTGTTCGGGATTAGATAGTAGGGGAGTAAAGCTCTGACCCTCCAAAGTAGCCGGTTTGGATATACCTGCCAATTCGCACAGTGTTGGATACATATCTACTAATTCAACCAAAGCATCGGTAGATTTACCTCTGTTTTCTTTTGCCATGTTTGGAGTCCAAATAATTAAAGGAACTCGGGTAGCTATTTCATAATTGGTAGCTTTTCCCCAAATACCCATATCGCCTAAATGCCACCCGTGGTCACTCCACAAAATAACAATGGTATTATCTCTTATTCCAGCATCATCAAGAGCATTCAACATTCTACCTATTTGGGCATCAACATAACTTACACAGGCCAGATAAGCATGTTTTAGTTTTATAGCTTGTTCAGGGCTTATATCTCCTTGTTTGGGAATATCCGCTCTGGCTCGTAATTCAAAGGATGCATGTAGTCCCATAGTGGCGCCATCTTTTGGAGCTTGTTCATGCTCAGCAAGTTTAATATCCGATTCACTGTACAGGTCCCAATACTTTTTGGGTGCAATCCAATCTAGGTGTGGTTTTTTCATTCCCATACCCAAGAAAAAAGGTTTGTCAGGATTTTTCTGCAACATATCTTTCATGGTAGCGATGGCCATGTCTGTATTGAAACCGTCTTCGTAAGCATTGTCCGGAAAATCGGCAAATTCATAGGCAGGACCTTTTCCAAGTCCATTTCTCAGCGCATTTTCTCCGTATTTAGCTATCATAGCAGCGCTATTTTCCTTTTGCATTTTAATATTTTCCGGTAATTTAAAACCGAATTTTACATCCTTTTTACCCAGCTGAACAGGAGTTCTACTCCAAGAAAGTTCTGGGTCATTATATTTCCCATGGTAAATTTTACCCGTGTATACGGACTCATAGCCATTGGCTTTAAAGTGCTGTGGTAGTGTTGCTATATCGGGATTTTTATCTCTGAAATAGGTGAAGTTTTCAATTACTTGAATAGTTTCAGGTCTAGCGCCAGTCATTAGACTAGCTCTAGAAGGGCTACAAATGGCTTGTTGGCAATAAGCATTGTTAAAGCGTAAACCGTCATTCGCTAAAGCATCAATGTTTGGTGTAATCGCAATATCAGAACCGTACACACCTAACTCAGGCCTTAAATCGTCTATGGCTAAAAACAAGATATTGGGTTGCTTGGCTTTTTCTTCTACAACGGCTTTGGGTTCGTTCTTACAGCTGGCAAGTATTCCAAAAATGATAAGAGCGAAAATTCGAAGATTCATATTTTTATATTTGATGACTAATTGATGGTAAATACATCTAGTTTACAAAATAACCTTAAAATTCGGATTTTAAGTTTCTTGATTTTATCATGCGTCGGCACTATTTTAACTCTAACCATATTGTTGTGGTAGTGGATAGCTATATCATTTTTGGCTAGGCCCGTTAAAATTAAGTGTAAATAATACATCAAAAATAATTTATCGTTTAATAGAATTATTCTATATTCAAAACATGGGTAAAGTTTCTTGCTTATATTTCTATGTCGTGACGATTTTAGCTTTGGGCTTTTCGGTCGTGATTCATGCTCAAGAGAATACTAATGATTTTGAAATCACCCATTTTCAATTACCAATAGAGACCAGCACATCTCATATTCTGGAAGATCGCTATGGCTTTATTTGGATAGCTTCTACTAACGGTTTATGGCGTTTTGATGGGGGTAATTTTAAGAATTATAGTAAAAATGAGAATGAACAGACCAGTATAACAGATAATCATGTTTCATATCTCTATGAGGACAGCATGGGCACGTTATGGATTGGAACCTACGGCGGAGGGCTTCTTAAATATGACCGTGAATATGACCGCTTTCAACGATTTATTCATGATGATAACAATCCGGAAAGTCTTAGCTTTAATGAGGTACGGGTTATTTATGAAACATCAGACCACTCCTTCTATATAGGAACGGATGGCGGTGGACTCAACCTAATGGATAGAGAAACCGGTACTTTCAAAAGGTATCAGCATAAGGCGAAAGATGTTAGCAGTATCAGTCATAACAATGTACTGGATATTGAGGAAGATGATGATGGCCGACTTTTTATTGGAACTTGGATCGGTTTAAATATTTTTGATTCTGATACTGGTAGTTTTACCCGTCTTTCTCAAAATACACCTAATGCTTCTCATTCGTATCCACTATTGGAATTTTATGAAGAACTCCTGATATCAAATACCAAGTTATATACTTTAGATAAAGTGAACCGGTTTCATGACCTTGATTTTATTTTTAAAAATGCTAGCCATATAGAACCGGATTATGAGGATAATTGCTGGTTCGTAAAAAATGATGAAATAATAATAGTTGGGCGTGATTTTAAAGTAAAAAAGCACATCTCATTAAACGAGAGATTTACGGATAGGTCATTTTTTTTAAGTGATATTTTTCATAACCCTTCAAAAGAAGACTCTTGGGTATTGGACCATGGGGGTCATTTTTTTCATATTAAGAAATCCCCTAAAATATTTCGTCATTTTGTAGACAATAGAGGAGGTAGCCAAATTCTCAATACTACTACTAATTATTGGGTTTTGCGGAAGGGTACTGTAAAAATTTATTCAAAAAAGGATTTGAGTTTTGTAAACGAACTTACAGGATTCGTTAATAGAACTTATATGAGTTCCTATGGTAAGGAAATGGTGTGGGTGGCGGATACAAATACGATTAAACAATTTACCCAAGCCGGTGAACTGGTAAATATTATTCCACGAAAACGTGCAGAACTTTTTGGACTTTTAGAAACAAGTGAAGGCCTTATCTGGACCGGAGAAGTTTTGGGAGCACGGATTTATAATCCTAAAACAGGGGTAACCGTTTATTTTGACTGTGACCCGAACGACCCTAATGGTATTGGTTACTTTCATAGGGCTAACGAACTTTTTGAAGACTATAAAAATCAAATTTGGCTTGGAACCAATGGTGACGGGGTCAAGCGATATGTTCCTGAGAAGAATATATTTGTGCATTACAGGCATGAAATCGGTAACACGGCTACAGTGAACAACAATTTCATAAATGTAATTTTTGAGGATGCAGACAGGACCCTTTGGGTAGGTACCAATTCGGGACTTTGCAGTTATGATGTTGACAAAGACGCTTTTATTCAATATGATAATAGCCTGTTGAAGGATAGAATTATCAATAGAATTGAGCAAGATGCCGAGGGGAATTTGTGGTTAGGTACAAGTAACGGACTGATAAAACTTGATGTTAAGAATGATGTAGTCCGTATTTTGAATGAACAAGATGGCCTCATATCTCAAAAAATAGGTATCTCAAGTTTGGTTACAGATGAAGGCCATATGGTATTTGGTACCAATAAGGGTTTAATGACTTTTAACCCAAAAGAGGTTGTGCCAAGCACCAAGACACCATCGGTCTATATTTCAAAATTATGGGTGAATAATGAATTGGTTTCACCCAATAGTAGTTACATAAAAAAGAGTATTGAAGTAGAAGACCATTTACAGCTGTCTTACAAAGATCAAAAGATAGAACTCGGTTTTCAAGCTATTCAGTATGAGAATGCGCAGCGTTGTCAGTACGCCTATAAACTAGAAGGTTTTGAAGAGGATTGGACCATTGCTAACGGTACAAGGGCCACGTATACCAACCTGCCTTCAGGGAATTATAAATTTTTGCTAAAGGTATCCAACGAGGACGGTATTTGGACGGACAAATTGAAAAGTATAAGTATTGGCGTAACGCCTCCATTTTGGGAACGCTCATGGGTACAAATTCTTGCGGCCCTATTCGTTTTATCAATTGCATTTTGGGGTTTTAGGTTTTTCTTGTTGCGGGAAAGAACCAAAAATATGTTTGAAATCGAGAAACAACGGGTGTATCAATTTGAAGAATTGGCCCAGATGAAACTTCGGTTTTTTACCAATATATCGCATGAATTGAGAACTCCTTTAACACTAATCACTTCTCCGCTAGATAAATTTATTAGGAAAGGGGTAAGACCGGATACTAAGGTTTTACAGATGATGCATAGGAACAGTAATCGTCTGTTGGAGCTGATAAATCAGATTTTGGATTTTAGAAAACTTGAAGGGAACCAGCAATTAAGAATTAAACCACATGATGAACTTTTGGTCTGTACCAATATGAGTACGGCCTATGAATATTGGGCAAAAGAGAAAAACATAAACTTTACTTGTGAAACATCCGAGACGGATTGTACGTTGTATTTTGATGAGGATATCATTAAGAAGATTGTCTCTAATTTGGTATCTAATGCATTCAAGTTTACATCAAGAAATGGAAAAATAAGCCTAAAAGCCACTTATGATATTCTTGAAATTGATAAGGATGAAAAAGTTAAAAAAGGAAATCTTCTGATAGAAGTAATAGATAATGGTTTGGGCATCCCAAAAAAATATCAAAAGAAAGTTTTTGAGCGGTTTTATCAGATGGATGAAACCCCAAATAAGGGCTATAGTAGTGGTATTGGACTTTCCTTAACATCGGAATTGGTAAAATTGCATAAAGGTGATATACACTTAGAAAGTGAAGAAGGGAATGGTTCACATTTTATGATTACACTCCCGATAGGGTATGCTATTTATGAAACAAATATAGAGGAAACGCCAGCTCCATCCGCTGAAAGTATATCTGGAGAAACGGTTGTTTTAATAATTGAAGACAATGAAGATATTCGAAATTATTTGACATCAGAGCTATCTGATGATTATGTTATTCTACAAGCAGATAATGGTAAGGATGGTTTTCATCTGGCGTTGGAACATGTTCCTGATATTGTTATTAGTGATATAATGATGCCTATGTTTGATGGAATTCAGGTGGCCAACCAATTAAAGGCAAATGAACTTACGGCTCATATTCCATTAATGTTCCTAACTGCAAAAACCGGATTGGAAAATAAATTGAAAGGTCTGGAAACAGGTGCCGAGGATTATATTGAGAAGCCTTTTAATGTTTCGGAAATTAAGATGAAAATCCAAAACCGATTAGAAAGCAGACATCGACTTATCAAAAAATATCAGAAAGAAGAATTGTTTGAAGAACCGGTAATTACGGTAGACCAATATCTGATAAAAGTTAATGAAGTGATTGATAATAATCTTGATAACGCAGATTTTTCAATCGATTTTTTATGTGATGAATTGGCCATAGGACGTTCGCAACTGTACCGTAAAATCCAGGCACTAACCGGTAAGACGATCATAGAGTATATCAACACCTATAAACTATCTAAAGCTATGCCCATGTTGCAAGAAGGGCGTTTAAGTATAAAAGAGATTGCGTTTAGCGTGGGGTATAATGACAATAGGTATTTCAGCCGGATCTTCAAAAAGGAATTCGGACACCCACCGTCATACTATGTGCCTAATAAATAGGTTAAATGTATGTAATAGACAAAAATTACACCTCTTTGTATAATTCGTCTACACTATAAAATACTTAGTTAGGTATTTTTGAAAAGCACAAATTCTGCTGCAACTTAAATATACTTTAATGATGAACTCTAGACGAAATTTCATAAAACAATCCGCTTTTGCCGGTGCCGCATTGACTGTTCCTTCTTACAGTTTTGGAATCATAAATAAACCGAAATTATCTGAGCGAATAATTGGGCATGGTGATTTTAAATATCGTGTACATAAGGAGTGGGGTAATCTTAATCCTGCGACTACGCCCATAAAAAATTGTCATGAGATGGTAATGGATTCCAAAGGCAGATTGATTATGGTTACGGACGAAGTCAAAAATAATATCATTGTGTATGATAAATCCGGTAAGCTGTTAAAGACTTGGACGCACGATTTAAAATCTGGCCATGGTCTAACGCTTTTTAAGGAAGGCGAAGAAGATATGCTTTTCATTACCGATAATGACGGGCCTATTCTAAAAACCACTGTAGATGGTAGAGTGCTTATGCGGCTCCCAGACCCAAGAGACACGGGCGTTTATCAAAAAGACCAGAAATATAGACCTACAGAAACAGCTGTAGCGCCCAACGGAGATATTTATGTAGCTGACGGGTATGGTTCTGATTTTATTCTGCAATATAGCAAAGACGGAGAATTTATTAGAAAATTTGGAGGTCATGGACTTGAGGACCATTTGTTTTCAACCGCGCATGGTGTGACTATAGATGATAGAGATCCCAATAATATAACCTTGTTATGTACGTCTAGAAAGCATAATTCATTTAAGCGTTACACCTTGGACGGGAAGTATTTATCCACTATTTTTCTGCCGGGAGCTTTTGTTTGTAGACCTGTCATAGATGATGAAAATCTATATTCTGGAGTTTGTTGGTCCAGATTAAAATATTTAGAGCAAACTCCAAATTCCGGTTTTGTAACTATTTTGGATGCGGATAATAAAGTGCTTTCCAACCCGGGAGGTACGGCACCGGTTTATGAAAATGGTCAATTACAGCTCATGGTTCAGGACATACCGCTTTTTAATCATTGTCATGATGTGTGTATTGATGAAGATAAGAATATCTATGTCTGCCAATGGAACGCCAACAAAACATACCCTATAAAACTTGAAAGAGTATAATGATAACAAACTTTGTTTTAGGTTGATAGTAGTTTCGTAGATTCTCTTTCAATCATGGTTGTTTTAATAACCTCGGTTTTAAAAGTCTTTTCACTGCCGTTTTGCTCTATTCTTTCAACAAGTTGTTTGGCTGCTCTTTCTCCCATATAGTAACCGTGCTGGCTTATAGAGGTTAAGCTTGGTCTGACATATTTAGGAAGAATTCCGTTGGTAAAACAAATTATGGAGAGCTCCTCGGGAATTTTAATTCCTAAAGAATTTGCCGTTAATAAGGAGGTGACACCGGCTTCTTCTTCCAAGCCTAAAATTGCATCTACCTTTCCGCTAGAAAGCAATTTTTTGATTTCAACTTCCATGAGTGACTTTTCTAGCTTTTCAAAAATTAAGCTTTGTTCCAAGTCAATACCATGGTTTTTAAGACACTGACTGTATCCATTTATTCTAAGTCGAGAAATTTCAAGATCACCCAATAAAGAAACTACGGCTATACGTTTACATCCAGATTTTATAAGATGTTCGGTAGCATTATAGGCTGTTTTTGTATCGTCTATGGTTACTTTATCGCATTGTAATTTTGTGGATACGCGGTCAAACATCACTACAGGTATGCCTATATTAAAAAAGGGCTCAAAATGTTCAATTTTATCTAATCGACCCGTCTCCTCGGCAAGAGATACTAATAGTCCGGATATGGCCCCTTTACGCAGCATTTGGGTTATAGCAACTTCCTTTTTATAGGATTCATTGGAGATACAGGCTATCATATTGTAGCCGTTGTCATTCAATATTTTTTCAACACCACTAATGACTTGGGCAAAGAAATAATTAAGAATATTTGGAATAATAACACCTACGGATAGCGAAGGTTCCTTTCTAAGGTTTATAGCATTTAGATTAGGTCTGTATTTGTGCTCTTTAGCATAAGCAACGATTTTCTCCTTGGTACGGCGGCTAATTTCATGGCTGTCGTTTAGAGCCTTGGATACGGTAGATTTGGATACCTTAAAATGCTTGGCAATATCGTCTAAACTAAGTTTTCGCTTCATAACCGTTTCAAGATACTAAATATCATCAAATAGTTCTTTACCTCTTTTTTCTACCTTCTTGATCGCTAAAATAGCATTTTGGAACTAAGCTTTTTACGAAACCCATTTCGAAAAACACATAAAATTATAAATATCTGATTTTAAACAGGTTGTAGTTGTTAAATTTTGAATTTAAAAATGTTACTATTTCGTATTTTAGTTGAGAATGTAATTATCTATAGTTTGTTTTAAGTTATAGTTTAAATTTGACAAAAGGGCTTGGTTTTGAACTGAATAGGACCTGTTCTAAAGAGATTCGTTCTAACAATTAAAGCACTTACAAACATCAAGAAATATGTATAGTATAGGATATGATATAGGGAGTTCATCTATTAAAGCGGCCTTGGTTGAGGTAAGTACAGGTAGACCTGTTGCCGTAGTGAGTGAACCCAAAAAAGAAATGGATATTCTTGCCATTAATAATGGTTGGGCAGAACAGGACCCTGATACTTGGTGGAAGCATGTTTGTACCGCTACTAAAACCTTGTTGTCTGAGAACAATATTAAGCCGGAAGAAGTTACTGGAGTAGGTATATCTTACCAAATGCACGGTTTGGTAGTTGTGGATAAAGACCTTAAACCATTGCGCGATTCCATAATTTGGTGCGATAGTAGAGCGGTTGAAATTGGCCAAAAGGCATTTGATGCACTGGGCAATGACCGTTGCAGTGAGAACTTATTGAACTCGCCTTCTAACTTTACCGCCTCTAAATTAAAATGGGTAAAAGATAACGAGCCTGAGGTTTTTGAACGTATCCATAAGTTCATGCTTCCTGGCGATTATATAGCTTCAAGATTAAGCGGTATTGCAAATACAACCTTATCGGGACTATCGGAAGGTATCTTTTGGGATTTTAAGACGAATAGCCTGGCCACATGGTTGCTGGATTATTACGGGTTGAACGAATCTCACGTGCCAGAAATAGTAGATACCTTTTCTGTACAAAGTAAAGTTTCGGAACAAGGCGCAAAAGAATCAGGTTTAAATGTGGGAACTCCTATTTTATATAGAGCGGGAGACCAGCCCAATAATGCCTTGTCTTTGAATGTTTTCAACCCAGGAGAAGTTGCGGCTACAGGAGGTACATCTGGAGTAATTTATGCGGTAACCGATAATCTTTCAGTAAAGGAAAGCTCACGAGTCAACAACTTTGCACACGTAAATTATAACCAGGATAATCGTTTTGTAGGGAAGCTACTTTGTATAAATGGTGCTGGTATTCAGTACCGTTGGATGTTAAATAACTTGGACGTTGCTTCGTATGATGAGATGAACGAATTAGCCAATTCGGTCCCTCAAGGTTCCGATGGCGTTAAAATATTACCTTTTGGAAACGGTGCCGAGCGTATGCTGAACAATGTGGATTTAGGTACCAATATCTTTGGTATCAACTTAAACAATCATACCAAAGCACATTTGTGTAGAGCGTCGTTGGAAGGGATAGCTTTTTCATTTGTTTACGGAATGGAAATCCTACGGTCGGACGGAATTACCGCTACTAAAATACGGGCGGGTAACGATAACCTCTTCCGTTCGAAAATTTTCTCAAATACTATAGCGACCCTTATTGATAGGGAAATTGAAATATACAATACCACAGGTGCCATTGGAGCGGCAAGGGCCTGTATTTTAAGCAATGGTGATTTTACCGGTTTCGGTGATCAGATTATGGACAATGATTATGTGATGAGCTATAAGCCATCCGAAGAAAAAGAAGCATTGCAAACTGCATATGCGGCATGGAAAAAAGAATTGGAACACGTATTAAAAAACAAATAATATGGCATTTTTAGGAGACAAAGAGTATTTTAAAGGAATTGGCGACATTAAGTTTGAAGGGAAAGAATCAGATAACCCTTTAGCGTTTAAATATTACAATCCGGACCAGGTTGTTGCAGGTAAAACTATGAGGGAGCATTTTAAATTTGCTATCGCATACTGGCATACGTTCTGCGGACAAGGTTCTGACCCGTTTGGTCCAGGTACGCAGAGTTTTCCTTGGGATGCATCTTCAGATGCTGTTCAAGCGGCAAAGGATAAAGCGGATGCAGCCTTTGAATTTATTAGTAAAATAGGTTTTGATTATTTCTGTTTCCATGATTTTGATTTGATTCAAGAAGCTTCAACTTTCGCTGAATCAGAAAAAAGATTGGCAACCATTACCGAGTATATCAAAGAAAAGAAATCGGCTTCCGGTATTAAATTATTATGGGGTACCGCCAACTGTTTTTCTAACCCAAGATATATGAACGGTGCAGCTACGAATCCTGATTTTGACGTGGTTGCCAGAGCTGGCGGGCAAGTAAAATTGGCCTTGGACGCAACTATTGCTTTAGATGGTGAAAATTATGTTTTTTGGGGTGGTCGTGAAGGATATATGTCTCTTTTGAACACCAATATGGGTCGTGAGCTAGACCATATGGCGCAGTTCTTAACTATGGCCAGAGATTATGCTCGTAAGCAAGGTTTTAAAGGTAATTTCTTTATTGAGCCAAAACCAATGGAGCCAACTAAGCACCAGTATGATTTTGACTCGGCTACGGCAATTGGATTTTTAAGGGAGTACGGTCTAGACAAAGATTTTAAAATTAACATAGAGGTGAACCATGCTACTTTGGCTCAGCATACTTTCCAGCATGAAATGGAAGTTGCAGCTAAAGCAGGAATGTTAGGTAGTTTAGATGCTAACCGTGGTGATTACCAAAACGGTTGGGATACCGATCAGTTCCCGAATAACATTCAAGAGACTACAGAGGCTATGCTGGTCTTTTTACAAGCTGGCGGTCTACAAGGCGGTGGTGTAAATTTTGATGCCAAAATCAGAAGAAATTCAACTGACCTAGAAGATATCTTCTTAGCGCACATTGGGGGTGCGGATACCTTTGCCAGAGCGTTGATTACTGCAGATAAGATAATGACTTCTTCAGATTACACCAAGCTACGTGAAAACCGTTACAATTCTTTTGATTCTGGTAAGGGGCAGGAATTTGAATCTGGTAAATTAAGTCTTGAAAACTTATATGATTTAGCCACTAAGAACGGTGAGTTGGAACTTAGAAGCGGTAAACAAGAATTGTTCGAAAATATAATTAACCAATATATTTAGGTTAGAATAGTACTTAAGTAAATTAGTCGTTTATTGAAGTCTAAGCTTTGTTGCCGGTGGTAAAACTACCGGCAATTTAGTTTAAGCTTATTTTTTGTTTTGTACACTTGATGAAAGTAATTACCTATTTGCATGAATTGAACAATTGACCTATCTTCCAACGGCCTCAAAAATCAATTGCTTTCTATCGTAGAAAAAAATAAGTCTAAATACACCTGATTAAGTGGTGTTATATATGAAGTGGATAAAGATATTTTTGATTTCTATGTTTTGTGTGTTTTCTACACAAGGTTTTCTACATGCCCAAAATTCAAAACCTGAATACACTTTCGTAAACATTGAGCAGAACAATACGCAGAGAGCAGTTTCTACTATAATTCAAGATAGCATGGGGCTCATTTGGATGGGTACCAATGGAGTAGGGTTAAAGAAGTATAATGGTATTGATATAACTACTTACACACAGGATGTTAACGATTCAAAATCGTTAAGTAATTCAATAATATTCACTTCCTACGTTGATAGTTCAAATAGATTGTGGGTGGGTACAGAAACAGGTTTGGATTTATATGATAGAGACCTTGATATTTTCATTGCAGTGCAGTTGCAGAATAAAACCGTATTGCAGAGAGGTGTTTTAATTAATGCCATACAAGAAGGTATAAACGGAGAGCTTTTAGTAGGTTCTTACTATAATGGAGTATTTAGGGTTAATCCAAAAACCTTACAAAGTGAATCTATTCCTTTTCAATCTACACTATCAAAATCAGATATTCAAGTAACAAATATATTAAAAAGTGTTTCTGGTAAAATATTTGTAGCCACTAATCACGGTCTGTTTGAGTATGATGGTGTAAGGATTATACCCTCTCAGATTTTAAACGATCATGATAAAAAAAATATTGACCTAGACATTAGTATCCTAACAATGTTTCAAGATAAAGAAGGTGCCGTTTGGTTGGGCACTTTTTCTGATGGTTTAATTAAGATAAAACAGCAATCTTCTGGCGAGTATGAAATAAATAATTATTCTATCTCCGAACAGCGGATTTTATCAATAGCCCAAGCAAGCGATGGAAACATCCTATGTGGTACAGAAAATGATGGGCTTTACGTTTTAGATACTGATGGAACTTTAATAAAGAACTATCGCTATGATAAGTCGGATATTCATAGTATAAAATCAAATTCCATATGGTCTGTTTATGTAGATAAACAGGAACGTATTTGGATTGGGTACTACAATAAAGGAGTTGGTGTGCATGATAGGTTGTATAATAAATTCAATGATAATATAAACCTATATCAAATTAACAATGCCCTTATTTTAACATCGGTAACAGCTATTGTGAGTGATAAAAAAGACAGATTATGGTTTGGTTTAGACGGAGGAGGCGTTGATGTATATGACGCTAAAAAGAAAAAAATCATTCATTTAAAAGATGACCAAAACCCTATAGCAAAGAATCTTGATGCGGCGGCGGTTACAGCAATGTTCTTTGATAGTCAAAACAATCTATGGGTAGGTACGTGGGATTCTGGTATTTATTTTCTTCAAGAAAATACATCAGAATTTATAAACTATACATCATCAAACACAAATGGAGGGTTGACCAATAACCGTATAATGACGTTTGATGAAGATAAAAATGGAATAATTTGGATTGGTTCATATGAAGAGGGGATACATTCCTATGAGCCTAAAACTAAAAAATTCACTGCTCATAACGCTCAAATTTTTAATGATAGAATTCCTAGCCAGGGAGAAGTTCGTAAGGTTTTAGTAGATAGTAATGACTTTCTTTGGATAGGTACAACGGGAGGTCTGTATAAAATCCCTACAAATTTTTCTGCAGGGGAGAAGGTAGTTTCTTTAGTAGAATGTATGTACGCAACTAATCGTCAAAATTTAATCGTAGATAGGGTTGTATCATTATTTGAGGATAGCCGCAATATGATATGGATAGGCACAACTGGTGGTGGCCTCTGTCAATACAATCCTCAAGAGGATTCATTTACTTGGTATAGCCAAAAAGAAGGTCTAGGCCAAGAGAATATTGCTTCAATTCAGGAAGACGATAAAGGCGATATTTGGTTAAGCGGAAACAATGGTATTTCTAGACTGAATGTGGGAGAAAGTGAGTTTAAGAATTTTGATGTACATGACGGCTTGTTCGCTAATGATTTTAATTATAACTCTGCATACAAAGATGAATCTGGCACTTTATATTTTGGTAGTTACGAGGGCGTAAATTCTATAGATCCCGAAAACTTGAATTTCAACCAAAACATGCCACAAGTTTACTTTACGGACTTTAAACTTTTTAATAAGTCGGTCGTTCCAAACGTGAAAGATTCTCCTTTAAGCAAGGTAATTGGGCGTACGGAAAAGATTACGCTAAAGCATAATCAATCTGTTTTTAGTATAGACTATGCGGGAATTAACTTTACGAGACCCCAGAAGAATCAATATGCTTATTTTCTACAAGGTTTTGATAACCGTTGGAATTATGTTGGGGAAACTAGAAGCGCTACCTACACGAATCTACCTGTGGGCGATTATGTTTTTAAGGTAAAAGCAGCTAATAATGACGGTTTTTGGAGCGAGACTCCAAAAACACTACGATTAACAATTTTAGCACCTTGGTGGAGTACAAATACTGCCATTACACTATATATATTGGCAGCTTTTCTTATCTCATACTTTTTGGCCAAGTTTGCAAATCAGCGAGTTCAGGAAAAAAGAATGGTTCAATTTGAACGCGAAAAGCGGTTACAGGAAGAAGTTTTGAACGATAGAAAAATTCAATTTTTCACTAATATCTCCCATGAATTTAGGACTCCGCTTACGCTTATCTTAAATCCGTTAGAAGATATTATTAGAGATCCAGGAACTAGTTTTTCTCAAAAAATGAAAGAAAAGTTGGGGATTATCCACAAGAACACCAGCAGACTAAAACGGTTAATAGATGAGTTAATGGATTTTAGAAAGCTAGATATTAATAAGCTTAACGTAAAGGTGTCAGAATTAGAGGCGGTTTCATTTGTAAATGAAATCACAGGACATTTTGAAGAGGAAGCAATCTTAAAGGATATTCATTTTTTAATAGAATCAGAAGAAACTGCAATTACACTTTGGAGCGACCCTTCCATGTTGGAAAAAGTTATATTTAACATTCTTTCAAATGCCTTTAAAATTACACCCGATAGAGGAATCATAACGGTTTCCATTTTTAGATGTGCTAATGAAATTATATTTCCTCTGATAAATGAAACGGAATCTTTTCAAGCCTTGGAAATAAGTATTGAGGATACTGGTACCGGTATTGGAAAAAAAGATTTAGAAAAAGTTTTTGAACGCTTTTACCAAGTAGAAAAGATGAATAGCCAGTACTATGGGGGTACGGGTATTGGCTTGGAAGTGGTAAAAAGTTTTCTGGATCTTTTAAAAGGAAAAATAATTGTTGAGAGTGAAGAGGGGTTAGGTACCAAGTTTAGAATATTTTTACCGCTTGGTAATGCCCACTTTATGCCTGGTGAGCTGTTCTTAAAACCGTCGGTTGGAATCAATGAGGTATATTCCGTTGAGGCAGGTGAAGATATCGTAAATCAATTTTCGGAGAATGGAGCAGTAACGACCCTACTAATAGTAGAAGATAACGCAGAATTAAGGGCATATTTAAAAAGTGAATTAATAGGAAATTACAAGGTTGTAGAAGCAGTAAATGGTAATGAAGCATTAAAAGCTGCCGAAAAAATAATCCCAGATATAATTCTTTCTGATGTGGTTATGCCAGAAATGGATGGCTTAGAGTTTTGCAGAAATATTAGAGAAAATCTAAAGACGAGTCATATTCCTATTCTTATGTTGACCGCAAAAACAATGACGGATGATTGGGTTAAAGGAATTGATAGTGGTGCGGATATTTATTTGACCAAGCCATTTGAAATGACAGTATTAAAGGCACAATTAAAACAGATATTGAGCAGTAGGCAGGTCTTGTTCAATAAGTATTTGAATGATTCAAATAATGTAAAAGTACCGGAGAATACTTCAGAACTTGACAAAAATTTTATCGCTAAGGTGTTGAAGTACATTACTGTTAATCTCTCTGATGAAAATCTAAATGTAGAACAATTGGCAGAAGAGGTAAATCTTAGCAGAAGTCAATTATATAGAAAAATAAAGGCACTTACCGGGTATTCGGCAATTGAATTCTTAAGGAATATTAGACTTGAAAAAGCAAAGCAGATGATAGAAACGGGGAACGAGTCTATTAGTGAAGTATGTTTTAAAGTCGGTTTTTCTTCACCTTCTTACTTCACAAAGTGTTTCAAGGCTCATTTTGGTTTTCTTCCTACGGAATTAAAATAGTAACTAAGAGTTTCACACTTCATTTTTTGGTTTGAAATACAACTGTTTTTACTAGATATATATTATGAATAATATAGTACGGAGTTTGTCCTCTACAAAGGTATAAGCTTGCAATATAGGGCCTTGTTCGATTTGTTTTTTAAGCAAAAAAATTTAAATCGATTTCCAAATAGTTGAAAAAATATCATTTCGTTAATTCAGTTATTGAATAACGTTACTTATTCTATCATAGTTGAAGCTATACAAAGGCTACTAACTCCATTTGGTATTTGTACACCATCCTGTAATCAACTACAATAATAGCAGAACTCTAGATTTTAATTATAAATAACTTTATTGGTATTTATAGTTGAACGGCCCACAATAAACATAGTCGTACTTATTGTTTTATTTTGATGAGCAACATCACCATAATTTTATATAAGGTGTAAAAACTAGTCTAGTAGAAGTAAGGGAACAAACAGCTTATAATATCTGTTCAGAGTTAATTAGAAATCTGCCAATATTAAAAAAAAGAGTGTCAGATTAAATTAGGTTCTAGCCGATATGAAGCAGAAAAAAAGCCCAATATAAAATCGGGCTTTTTTTATAATTTTTAATATTTGAGGTTATACAACTTCAACTTCCGGGTTCTCTTTTCTTTTTTTCATCCAGAAATAAAGTACGGTAAAAAGGACAATTAAAATACCGGGAAAGATGGTCATTGTAAGTAAGGTAGCTTGCCCGGATACCAATTCTAATTCATCACCGGTGAAACCTTCAGCAGCAGCTATAGCTTTGTCAGAGTCAATCCATCCACCAATAATCGGTTGAAATATAGAGCTAGAGAACATACCCACAGCACCAACAATAGAAAGTCCTAGAGCACCACTTTTTGGGATTTTATCTGCAACAAAACCAATCATATTAGGCCAGAAGTAAGCAACTCCTAATGCAAAAAAGATAGCAGCAACGTAAGCCATTGTTCCAGTTTGCGTGCTGAAAAGGTATATGCCTAACGTAGCAAGAACTGCCGAGCCTAAAAGAACCCCGGTTTGGTTGAACTTAGCAACCATGTTACCTCCAAAGAATCTAGCTACTGCCATTAAACCTGCAGTTAGCGCCAAAATTATCATAGGGTTGGCTCCACTTTTAGATAAGATAAGCCCTACCCATTGGTTGGGACCAAATTCTGAAATAGCGGTCAACGCCATACAAACAAGCATGAATATAAAAAGAGGAGAAAACATTGCTTTAAAGTTTCCGCTTATAGTAGCTGCTTCTGCTTCTTTTGCTTTTGGCCATGATTGGCCAAAGAAAAGATAGGCATAAATCAATGTAGGTATAAGAATCAACCAAATTTGACTTTCCCAGCTAAAAGACATATCGGTCATAAAACCAGAAACAAGGCTTCCAATAGCAATGCCGCCAGGAAACCACATATGAAAGCGGTTCAGCATGGTACTCATTTTGTTTCCTTGATATGCATCTGCGATCATAGGATTACAGGCCGCTTCGGTACAACCGTTCCCTAAACCTATGAGAAGGGTAGAAATGAGAAGACCCACATAACTTCCTGAATAAATAGTTAATATAATACCAATGGCATGAGCAAAGAATGCAAATTGCATAATGGCTTTTCCGCCTACTTTATGATAAATTAATCCGCCTACGACCATAGACAAAGGAAATCCTAAAAACCACATAGAGTTTATGAAGCCCAGTTGCTCAGCACTTAAACTTAGTTCTTCTCCTAGTTGAGGAAGAATTCCTGCCCTGATACTAAAAGAAAATGCAGTTGTAATCAATGCAAAGCAGCTTGCATAAAAAAGTCTATTGGCGTTTGAGGCCATTCCATTTGTTGTTTCCATAAAAAATTGGTTTGTTGTTTAAGCTGAAATTCGTAAAAGTAACTTTTGATAAATATTTATTGCGAAAATCGAAACGAAAGATAAATCAAAAATATGTAATTGATAAAAAAAATCAGAATTTAACAACTATGTTTAATGCCGTCCAAGGCTTGATAATTAGTACTTAAATCCTATTTTTAAGCAAAAGATGTGTTAAATATACACTTGTTTGACCAAGGTGTACTATCTTCAAGGTGCCAGAACTCAGGGAATTATCTTTAAAAAGTGAAGAGTCTCATTTAAGGAGGTGCGTTAAACAAAGAATAGTAACCGTAAAATAAGACCCGAGGATTTAGATAGGTAAAATTAACATTATTACTATTTTTTGATAATTTGACCTTTACAAAATTGAGAAAAACGCAAGGCTAAGCTTAAAAAAATGCTGCATTATTTTTATATTCACACTTGCGCTGTAACTGGCTCACATACTACATTTAATTTAGAAAAATCGAGAAAATGAAAGAAGACAAGACCAAAACCAGTACGAACAAAAAATCTAGAAGAGATTTTGTTAAGAACACTGCTCTATTTACCGGCGGAGCTATCTTATTGCCAAACCTGCATATGAGTGGTATGGCAAATGTAGCAGGAAACAAGAAACTAAAATTAGCATTGGTAGGTTGTGGTGGCCGTGGAACGGGTGCCGCTGTACAAGCTTTGACCGCAGATGAGAATGTAGAACTTGTTGCTATGGCAGATGCTTTCGAAGATCGCTTAAAGGGTAGTTTGGCAAATATTTCTAAAGCGATGGGCGAAACCAAAAAAATCAATGTAAAAGAGAAGAATCAATTTGTTGGTTTTGATGCAGCAACCAAGGCTATGGATTTAGCCGATGTGGTCATTCTCGCAACCCCACCAGGTTTCCGTCCGCAACATTTTGAGTATGCCGTAAATAACGGTAAACATGTGTTTATGGAAAAACCGGTAGCAACAGACGTTCCAGGAGTACGTAAGGTATTAGCAGCTGCAAAAAAAGCAAAAGAAAATAAATTGAACGTAGTGGTGGGTCTTCAAAGACACTATCAAGACAGTTATCTGGCCGCTATAGACCAGATTAAAAAAGACTCCATAGGTAAGATAGTTTCTGGGCAGGTATATTGGAACAGTGGAGGAGTATGGGTTCGTGAAAGACAACCACAACAGAGTGAGCTTGAATATCAAATGAGAAATTGGTATTACTTTAATTGGCTGTGTGGAGATCATATTTTGGAACAGCACATCCATAATATAGATGTTGCCAATTGGTTTGTTGGTGAGTATCCTATTTCGGCACAAGGAATGGGGGGTAGACAAGTAAGAAAAGGTAAAGATCACGGAGAAATATTCGATCATCATTTTGTAGAGTATACGTATCCAAGTGGAGCTGTAATTGCTAGTCAATGTCGTCATCAGCCGGAAACGATGAGCAAGGTTTCGGAATTCTTCCAAGGAACAAAAGGTACTGTTTACACTAAAGGAGATAATGCAACTTTGACGGATTGGAACGGTAATTCCATATTTGAACACAGAGGAAAAGAAGATCCTAATCCCTATCAGGTAGAACATATTAAACTTTTTGAATCCATAAGAAACGGAGGCGTAATTGCCGATGCAGAAAATGGTGCTAAAAGTACTATGAGTGCTATAATCGGTAGAATGGCTACGTATTCTGGTAAGGTCATAAAATGGGATGAGGCTATGCAATCTAATATAGACTTGGCACCAGATGAATTAACGTGGGATTCTCCTGCGCCTGTACAACCCAATGCAGATGGTACATATAAAATACCAACACCGGGGGAAACAGTTGTTATTTAATTCATAAACATCAGAGAATAACAGTGTCCCCTTGCTTTTTGGGGACATTTTTTTGTTTTTTTATAAAGAAAGAGACAGCTTTTAATATAATGGTTAACCAAAAAATAGGGTTAACTTTGTTTTCCATTTTTGACATATAGTTATGTATAATACAATTAAAATTTTCGCTTCAGTTGCGGTTATTTGCTTTTTTATTAGTTGTAAGGAAGAGAAATCCCAAAAGGCAGAAGTACTAAAAACTGCCGAAAAGGTAGAAAAGTCAAAATCCATTACAGTTGATACCACGGTTGTAAAAGAAAAACCAGAAGATGTGGCAACTCCAAAAGGAATGGTTTGGATTCCGGGAACTGTTTTTTCACAGGGTGCGGTCCCACAAGATAAAGCAGCAATGGAGCATGAAAAGCCCGCGCATAAAGTTGCGATTGATGGTTTTTTTATGGATATCACGGAAGTTACTAATAACGACTTCAAAAAATTTGTAAAAGAAACAGGTTATGAAACTGTAGCAGAACGAGAAATTAATTGGGAAGAAATGAAAAAACAACTTCCTGAAGGCACCCCTAAACCCCATGATAGCATTATGCAGCCTGGTTCGCTGACTTTTAAACAAGCTAAAAGTTCGGTGCCTAATCTTTATGATTTTTCGCAATGGTGGAGTTGGACCATAGGTGCTGATTGGCAGCATCCAAATGGCCCTGGCAGTTCTATTAAAGGAAAAGGTAACTACCCGGTAGTACATATTGCTTATGAAGATGCTTTGGCGTATTGCCAATGGGCCAATAGGCGTTTGCCTACAGAAGCGGAGTGGGAACGCGCTGCCCGTGGCAACCATTTAACAACAACTTATTTCTGGGGAGATGAGGATACCAAATTATCCGAAAAAGCCAATACGTGGGAAGGGGAATTTCCTGTAACCAATGTTGAGACGGATGGTTTTGGGCTTCGAGCTCCGGTAAAGACTTATCCTGCTAATGATTTTGGGTTGTATGATATGGCAGGTAATGTTTGGGAATGGACTAATGATTGGTATAATACCAATTACTATAATGAATTGAATTCCGCATATCCAATAGCTAAAAACCCATTAGGAGCGGACCAGGCTTATAATGAAAGAGACCCTTACGCAAAGGAAAAAGTCATGAAAGGCGGGTCGTTTTTGTGTAATGCAAGTTATTGTGCCAGTTATAGAGTATCATCTCGTATGGCTACTAGTTTAGATTCATCATTAGAACATTTAGGTTTTAGGACTGTTGCTACACCAGAAATGGTGCGCAATTCAAAATAAATTATTTCTCTTATGCAGTTTTTAGAAAATTTTAAGCCAGAATTGGTTATTTCATCACCAGGTAGAATTAACTTGATCGGTGAACACACTGATTATAATATGGGATATGTGCTTCCAACGGCCATAGAAAAGAATATTACATTCGGTTTTAAGAAGAACGGTTCTGATAATCAATGTCATGTGTACAGTAAAACGTATGATACAGGTTTTGAAATCGATTTAAATAAAATAGCGGTCAGTAAAGTTGAGTGGGAGAATTATATTCTTGGTGTACTAAATGAAATTTCAAAACGAACGGATAAAGTTCGAGGTTTTGATTGTATCGTAGAAAGTAACTTGCCTACTGGTTCTGGTCTTAGCTCGTCTGCTGCTTTGGAATGTGGTTTGGCTTTTGGGTTGAACGAGATTTTTGACTTGGGGCTTTCAAAAATAGAAATTGTTCAACTTTCACAAACTGCAGAGCACACCTATGTGGGAACGCAATGCGGTATAATGGATCAATTTGCTTCGGTTATGAGTGAACCGGGAAAAGTGATTCTATTGGATTGTCGTTCATTAGATTACAAGCATATTCCTATTGATTTAAATCCATATAAAATTATCTTGTTGAATACCAAAGTATCTCACAACCTGGCTTCTAGCGAGTATAATACAAGAAAACAAGAATGCGAACAAGGTGTTGCCGTTATTCAAAAGGAATATCCAAACGTAAAATCTTTAAGGGATGTTGACAAAGAAATGCTTTTAGCATCTAAAGAAAACATGAGTCCTATAGTTTACAATAGATGTTCTTTTATAGTGAAAGAAAACGATAGAGTATTAGAAATGGTTGAGGCTCTAAAGCAAAACGATTTAAAAGCGGTAGGGCAAATTCTGTACAAGGCCCACGATGGTATTAGTAAAGAATACGAGGTTAGTTGCCCTGAATCTGATTTTTTGGTAGATTTTTCCAAGGATAATAATCGGGTTTTAGGAGCTAGACAGACCGGTGGCGGTTTTGGTGGCTGTACTTTAAATATCGTACATGAAAGTGCGGTAGGAGATTTTGTAAGTGAAGCAACAAAAGCATACAAAGATAAATTCGATATTACTTTAGAAGCGTTTGAAGTGCGGCCAAGTGGTGGTACATCTGCTATATAGTGTTAAAAGGCCAATCTTAAAATTGGCCTTTAATTTTTTAGAAAAAGCAATTATTCAGCCTGAGAGTTCATTAAGGCATCCTCCAGTGCAAGTTTCTTATGCCTACTTAGGGGAATGGCCTGTCCGCAAACTTCAACTTGTGATCCATTGAATTTATCAACTTTATCCAAGTTTATAATGTATGATTTATGAACACGTAAAAATCTGTCTTCAGGAAGCTTCTCAGCAAAAGATTTCATGGTAGAAAGGATTAGAACGTTCTTTTCATCCGTTACTATTTTAATATAGTCTCCAAGACCTTCAATCCATTTTATCTCACTAAGAGATAGCTTTACTTTTTTAAGTTTACTGTTCACATAAATATAATCTTCCTCTTTTTCCTCAGTTTCAATACTGTTCAGTAACGCCCTTTTTATAGCGATATTAAAGCGGTTTTGACCAATTGGTTTAAGTAGATAATCGGTTACATCGTAATCGAAAGCCTGCATGGCATATTCTTCCTTTGCGGAAATAAGGATAATCTGAGGCCGGTTTTTTAAAGAGTCTATAAACTGAAAACCATTGATCAGGGGCATTTCAATATCAAGAAAAACAAGATCTACATCATCTTTTTCCATATTTTTTTGCGCTTCTATTGCATTCTTGTAATCAGCAAGAAAACGAAGATTAATATGGTTTTTTATTAGTTTGGTAACCGCAGTACGTTGCGTTTTAGAGTCATCTATAACTACACACGTTAATTTTACAGAGTTCATAGTAAGAGGATTGTTTAAAAAGTATATAACTTCTTAAAGAGGTTAAATATTCATTAATTAATCACCTTCTTTTTACAGTTGTGGGGCCAGATAAAAATATAGGTCAGCTATTGCAAATATATAGTTTATAAATTTATTGATCCTTGGACAGTTTCATAATAGGTTCTGAAATCCTAATTTTTCAATCATAAGCCGAAAAACTGATGGATGTCATATTTTTACCTCTTAGAAGGTTATAGTTTTATTAAAACAAATCAAAAGTCATGCTAAAAGTACTTCTCCCGACAGATTTTTCAGAAAATTCTAGAAATGCAATAGATTATGCTCTGCATTTTTATAAGGATATAGAGTGTACTTTTTATCTTTTACATACATACACGCCAACAGCGTTACGAATTGATTATATTCTTGGTTCTCCCGCACAGGTAGGTTTAGGAGATAATTGGCAGGTGGAAACTGAGGTTCAAATTAATGAATTTCGTGATGAGTTAAATCGTACGAACCATAATTCAAAACACCAATTTATAACTCACATTGCATTAGAATCTTTATTGGAAGAAGTTCTAAAAGTAACTACCAAAGAGGGTATAGATATTATAGTTATGGGTACACAGGGTGCATCTGGCGTCAAATCCGTTTTTTTAGGCACTAAAACCATGAATATTTTAAAAATAGCGGCATGTCCTGTGCTTGTGGTACCAAATGGATGTTTATATAAAGAACCAACTAATGTGGCCTTGGCAACTAATTTTAAGCGTAATTTCTCTGCAGAGGTAATGATGCCCATAAGACGAATACTTTCTCGTTTTAAGGCAGCCATGCGTATTATGCATATAAATGAGGAAGAACGGTTAGATTCTATCCAGGAGTCCAATAGAAATACTTTGGATGCCTACTTGGGTGATTTTAACCCTACCTATCATTGGATGCCTAATTTTTCTAATAAAACTAAAAGTATTCAGGTTTTTCTAAAGGAATTGGAAATTGATATCTTGACGATGATACAATACGATCATGATTTTTTTGAAGGTTTAATGCGTGAGCCTATTATTAAAAAAGTGAGTTTCTGTATAGAAATCCCATTCTTGGTGATACCGGTAGTAGACTAGCTATAGATATTAAGAAGTTTGAATGGCGTTCATAAACGAGTCTCTTCTACTTCGGCTTAAGGTTATTCTTTTGCCTTCAACTTCAACCGTAGTATTGGTGAAATTTTCTATTCTTTTTAAGTTAATGATGTATGATTTGTGTATCCGTAGGAACTGTGAGTTCGGTAGTTTTTTTTCAAAAGCTTTCATTGAGGACAAAACAATGTGGTTAGATTTCTCAGTAACCAATTTTACATAATCTCCTAAAGCTTCTATCCATTTAATATCTCCATAGTTCACTTTCACTTTTCTAGAATTACTTTTTACGAAAAAATGCTTTTTATCCTGTGGGTCACGTAAAAGTTGTGCGTTATATACGGCTCTATTTATAGCCTTGTCAAATCTTGTAGGGGAGAGGGGCTTTAATAAATAGTCCGTTATATTATAATTAAAAGCTCTAAAGGCATTATCCGGAGTAGTACTGAGCAATATTATTTGTGGACATTCTTTAAAAGTTTCAAGTAAGTCAAAGCCATTTATAAAAGGTAGTTCTATGGTAAGGAAAAGAAGGTCTACATTTTTATTAGCTCGGTTATTTTTGGCTTCTATTCCATTCCTATATGTCTTTTCAAGTTTTAAATTGGGATGACGGTAGATTGACTGCGATAGTTTGTGGCTATGCACGGGCGAATTTTCAATGATTGTACAAGATAGTTTTAGATTGTCCATATTACTTTATTTTTTTTCAACAAGTATTTACGAGAGTGGGATGGTCAAGGTTTGGTTTTTCAACAAATTTTTGTGAACATGGGTATAAAAAATGATTAGGTTTACTCGTGAATGGTAATATTTACAGTCTACTTGAAGGTTTGTAAGAACTTGAATTGAAAACGACCAATACATAAAACTTTTAATAACTTTTATAATGGTCTTTTTACAAAAAGGCTATTTTTGTTTATTAACTATTTTAAAATGAGTATTTGATTATGTCTGAGAAAATAGAAAGGCTAAAAACGTTGATTATAGGATCGGGACCTGCGGGTTATACCGCTGCAATTTATGCGGCCCGAGCGGATTTAAAACCGGTTGTGTATACGGGAATGGAGCCCGGAGGGCAGTTGACCACTACAACTGAGGTCGATAATTTTCCTGGATATCCAGAAGGTATAGATGGCCCAAGTATGATGGTGCAATTACAGCAACAAGCAGAGCGCTTTGGAACAGAGGTCCGAATAGGAATGGCAACTGCTGTTGAGTTGAGTGATACCGTTGGTGGCATTCATAAAGTCACTATAGATGATAATAAGACAATAGAAGCGGAATCCATAATTATTTCCACAGGCGCTTCTGCAAAATATTTAAATATTCCTAGTGAACAACGTTTGCGTGGTGGTGGTGTTTCGGCATGCGCCGTCTGTGATGGATTTTTCTATAAAGGTCAAGATGTAGCCATTGTAGGCGCGGGAGATACTGCTGCCGAAGAGGCTTCTTATTTGGCTAACATCTGTAATAAGGTAACTATGTTAGTCCGGAAGGACTATATGCGTGCTTCTAAAGCTATGCAGCATCGTGTACAGAACATTAAAAATATAGAAATTCGCTACAACACAGAAGTAGACGAAGTTTTGGGAGAGCAAGTAGTTGAAGGCTTACGTATGGTCAACAACCAAACAGGAGCCAAGGAAGATATTGCTATTACAGGTCTTTTTATTGCTATTGGTCATAAACCCAGTACGGATATATTTAAAGGTCAGTTAGATATGGACGAAACAGGATATATCATTACCAAAGGAAAATCTACAAAAACTAACAAGCCTGGTGTTTTTGCAAGTGGCGATGCTCAAGATAGAGAATATCGTCAAGCAGTAACAGCGGCAGGTACAGGTTGCATGGCTGCATTGGATGCTGAGCGTTATTTAGCAACTGTGGAAACTCCTCAGGAAACGGTATAAAAGAATCGCTACATAAAACAAAAAAAGGCTGCTAATTGCAGCCTTTTTTTGTTTGTTACAATCGCATTAATCCAGACGTTTATAATTTTCCGAATTAATTTTATTTCCTTCCTCATCAGTAAAAATCTGACTGAAACTATTTTTTTCTAATTTCAGTTCCATACTCCATATCATATCAGGATTGGTAATCTTATGCATAGAGGCAGACATATACTCTAGCTTTTCAGTAAGGGTGCTGTCCGTAGTTTCATATGAACCATATCCAAACCACTCTACAGAATCGTTGGGCACATAACGCGTCCACATTACTTTGCCATTATAATACATTTTAATTTGGCGGTATCCATCGGCTACCAATAAAGTATCGGTAGGAATACCATCTTCATAATTATAATGGCTTACCAATTCCCAAGTTCCTTCTATACTTGGATGGTATGGGGCGTTAGGTGTTTCAAGGGTTGTTGCAGAAACAAGTAAAAATGAAATACAGATTACAGTAATTATTTTTTTCATGGCCAAGTGTTTTAAGGTTTATGTATAAGAGTATATAAACCAGTCTGCAAAATGTGCAGACCGTAAGGAGCCGTTTTAATCTATACGGTGATAATTTTCAGAAGCAATACGCCCACCGTCCTCGTCTAACGAAATTTGCGTGAAACTGTTATTGTCCAATAGTAGTTCCATACGCCACTGCATATCTTCGTTCGCGATTTTACGCATTGAAGCAGACATATATTCTAATTTTTCAACCAGAGTATGGTCTGTAGCTTCATAAGAGCCGTAACCGAACCATTCTACGGTTTTGTTGGGCGTATACCTTGTCCACATTACTTTACCGTTATAAAACATTTTAATTTGGTTGTAACCTTTTACAGGGGTAAGTGTGTCGGTAACGTTTTCGCCATCATAATTGTAACGGCTAACGAGTTCCCATGTGCCTTCAATAGAAGGGTGTAGTTCAGTGTCAACAGATTTTGTGCCTGTTGCCGAGATGAGCAAAAGCATTAATAAAGCCAATCCTAATAGTTTTTTCATAATAGTGTAGTTTAAATGGATAAGCGGTTTGTACCAATAAGTTACAACAAAATTTATGAATATCGTATTTTTTGAAACAAAAAAGTACGATATTCTCAGTGTAGGTAAAATCTTCAGTTTTGGTGATTTGAAATCTAAATCGATAAAAATCGACATATCTATAATTAGAGGGCTTTATTATGTTAAACTGTTATTTCGGCAGGGTTCAGCGATGTTTTTACTTTACTATTTGCTAAATTTATAATATAAACTAACTCCAAATAAATATATATGAAGAATATTACACTCGCAATGTTTGCGCTCTTGTGTTCGTACACGTCTTTTGGGCAAACAATTTCAGGAAATGTCACCGACGCAAAAAATCTTCCGCTTCCGGGCGTATCAATTGTGGTCGAAAGAACAAACAAAGGGGCCACTACGGATTTTGACGGTAATTATACCATATCAGCTTCAGAAGGTGATGTACTTAACTTTTCGTACATAGGTATGAAGAGCAAAAGTATGACCATTGGTACCGACCAAACTATAAATATAGTCCTAGAAGAAGACGCCCAACAGTTAAACGAGGTGGTCGTAACAGCATTAGGTATTAAAAAAGAAAAGCGCTCAGTGGGTTACGCTATTCAGGAAATTGGTTCGGAAGAACTTAACCGTGATAATAATGGCGATGTATTAAGTGGTATACAAGGTAAGGTAGCCGGTGTTAATATCAATTCCAGTAGTGGTGCTGCTGGAGCTGGGTCTAGCATTATAATAAGGGGTATAACTTCTTTAAATCCGTCAGCGAACAATCAGCCCCTATTTGTTGTTGATGGCATTCCTATTAGTAATGAGGCTTCAACGGGAAGTCTTTTGCCAAGTACGGGGTCTAACGCGCCATCATCTTCAGAGCAGTTTTCCTTTACCAATAGGGGAGCGGATTTAAATCCTAATGATATAGAAAGTGTTTCTATTTTAAAAGGCCCCGCGGCTACGGCACTATATGGGGTAAGAGCTGCAAATGGTGTTGTTGTAATTACAACAAAGAAAGGTAAGAACGGAGAAACAAAATTCAATCTTAAGACAAGCATAGGCTGGCAAGAGGTGAATAAAACTCCTGATGTTCAGACCAAATGGAGAGAAGGTAGAGGGGGCGAAAGTATTTCAACTTCAAATAACAACGCTCCGGATGGTTATGATTTTGCTGATGACAATAGCTTTGGGTTTTGGACATTGGGACCAGAATACGGACCTAATGATAAAAACTATGATAATTTTAAAAACTTTTTTAATAGAGCTTTTACCACCAATAACTCTTTGAACATTAGTGGTGGTGGCGAGAGCTATACTTATTTTGGTTCTATTTCCCGTTCCGATGATGAAGGCTTAGTACCTAATACGTATTTTGATAGAACCTCTCTAAAGTTATCGGGAACTATCAATATTACGGATAAGTTTACTGTTGAACCTTCTTTATCGTACATTGTTTCTGACGGAAGGTTGCCAAATGGAGGTGATAAATCCGTTATGAGTTCTCTGTCCTATTGGTCACCGACTATAGATGTAAATGATTACGTTTTACCTAATGGGGATGAGAAAAACTATACGGCCGGAATTGTGGATAACCCTCGGTATTTTGCTGAAGTAAGTTATTTGGATAGTAAGGTGAATAGAATTTTAGCGAACACCAAGTTTAATTATAAGTTTAATGATTGGGCGTCCGTTCAGTACCAATTAGGGGTGGATAATTATCATGATTCACGCCTTCGTTTTGTACCGCCGGATATTGACCCGGGTTCTGCTACTGGTGGCTTTATTGTTGATGAAGGTTTAAATTACAATGAATTAACTTCTAATCTATTTGTAACGCTTTCCAAAGACTTTAATGAGGATTTAACGGGTTCATTACTTGTAGGTAATCAAATTTCCGATACTAAAAGTAGGCGGTTAACAACCCGTGCAGAGGGTCTAGACCCAGATAATATGACAGCGTTTGGTCAGGCCAATAACTTTTTTGAGGATATAGGTGGTGCAGAGCGTAAGATTGTGGGGCTTTTTGGAGATTTTAGATTGGAGTACAAAAACACCTTGTTCTTAAATGTAACAGGAAGAAATGATTGGTCTTCTACCTTGCCCAAAGAAAATAGAAGTTTCTTTTATCCGTCTTTTAACTTAAGTTATGTTCTTTCACAAACACTACAAGATGCAGGAAGCTTACCGGATTTCTTAACATATGCCAAGTTTAGGGCGTCTTATGCGGAAGTGGGTAAGGATGCATCGGCGTATGTTGGTATCTACTATGACCAACCATCTAATTTTCCATTTGGTACCGTAGACGGTTTGTCAAGAGATACTTCTGGAGGTTCAAGCACCTTAAAACCAGAAAGAACGGCTTCTGTTGAATTTGGTGGTGAGTTTAAGTTTTTCAATAATCGCTTCGGAATAGATTTCACCTATTATAAGCAGAACAGTAAAGACCAAATTCTACCAGTTCCGGTTGCTCAATCTTCAGGATACGATACTTTCGTTTTAAATGCTGGGGAAATTGAGAATACGGGTCTTGAAGCACTGGTAAACATTGTACCGGTCAAAACGGATGATTTTAGGTGGGATGTTACCTTAAACTGGTCTAAAGTAGATGCTGAGGTTATTTCATTGCCAACTGGCGTAGATGAGATTATTTTTGCGGATAGTGGTTTTCCAGGAGTTATTTCAAAATTAGAAGTAGGTGGTGCACCTGGTGATCTTTTTGGTTATGTCTGGGCGCAGCATGAAAATGGAGGTAGATTAATTGGAGACGATGGTTTTCCTTCTATTGTAGCCAATAATCCTTCTGATAGGGTAAAAGTAGGGAGTGCTTTGCCAGACTGGTTAGGTAGTATTAGCAGTACCGTAAAATATAAAGGATTGGCACTGTCCTTTCTGTTAGAACGAAAAGAAGGTGGTGAGTTGTATGATTCTGGACAAAGAAATGGAATTAGGAACGGTGTGTTGCAGATTACGGAATTTAGGGATGCTACCACGGTTCTAGATGGTGTCTTGGCCGATGGGTCTCCAAATAATATACCTGTTTTTATAGATGAAAATTATTATAGAAGCTCTGCGGTATACAATCGTGCATCTGAAATTTTGGTACAAGACGCTTCATGGTGGCGATTACGAAATGTTACTTTGTCTTACGACCTTCCTTCCAAGCTTATAAAGAACACGCCGTTTACCACAATGGGATTCAGTTTTACGGGAACCAACCTATGGCTGGATACGCCATTTAGAGGGTATGATCCAGAAGGCAGTCAGTTTAGTGCTGGTACAAACGCTTATGGTTTTACTGGTCTTAACATACCTAATACAAAGTCGTTCATATTTGGTCTAAACCTTAATTTCTAGAAAGATGAAAGTTTTAAAATATTTATATATAATTACGGTAACGACTACCCTTTTGGTAAGTTGTGAAGATTATTTGGGCGATAACGTAGACCCAAATAAAGAGCTTCCAGAGAATGTTACGGAAGCAGATTTGTTGCCTACGGCAATTTATAGGTCTTCTTCTGCACAATATAGTATAGCTTTAAGTATCTGTCAATATTCGCAACAATTGGCTTCTTATTTTGAGCCTGGTGCAGATACTCAGGAAGAAGTTCAATTAAGTGGAGGATGGAGCAATATTTATTTGCAAGCATTAGCAGATTTAGGTCAGGTGGTTACTATTGCCGAGAATAACGGCGCCAGTAATTATATTGGTGTTGCAAAGATTTTGCAAGCGTTCAATTTAGGACTTGCCACAGACCAATGGGGAGATGTTCCTTTTTCAACCGCTTTACAAGGTGAGGCAGATTTTAGACCATCTTATGACACCCAAGAAAGTGTATATGAGCAAATTAATACATTATTGAATGAAGCTATAACCTCATTAGAAGCTGCTGATAGTTCCGGATTTACAATTGGCGAGGATGATTTAATTTATGGAGGTGATATTTCAAAATGGATTAAAACGGCCCATTTTCTAAAAGCAAAATATGCGCTGCATCTTTCTGAAGTAGACCAAAATCTTGCGATTGAAGGCGTTTTAAATAATGTAGACAATAGTTTTTCTAGCAATGAAGACGATTTTCAGTTGGTATACAATGAAAGGAATTTTAATCCATGGAATTCCGGAGTCGTATTACCGAACAACACCGGTAACTTCTCTGTATTATTATCGGACCAATTGGTTAGCCTAATGGATGGTACATCAATTCCATTTGCTATAATAGAACTGGACCCACGGTTACCTTTAATCACCACCATAGGAGAGGGCGACACGGAATACAGAGGAGCCATAAACGGTACTGCCGGAAGTCATGAACTTGCGGAAACAGAGGGAGAAGATAATATTAGTGCCAATACAGATTTGGGGGCGGATAATTTTTATTCTTCCCAGAGCGCTCCCATTATAATGGGAAGTTATTCTGAGCTAAAATTTATGGAGTCTGAAGCCTTATTTCTTCAAAACGGAGGCGATGCTACATCAGTTGGCACCTCTGCAGATGCTTATAATGCTTATTTGGAAGGAATAGAAGCAAACATGGATAAACTTGGTGTTCTACCAACAGATAAAGCGGCTTATTTAAGTGATGCTTCAATTGCTGTAGGGGAAGCTAATTTAACAATGGCCTTGATTATGAGAGAAAAGTTCATTGCTACTTTTCTAAACCCCGAGTCGTTTGTAGACTTAAGAAGATATGATTTTGATCCTGCTGTTTTCATAGGATTGGAATTACCTGTTGGGCACAACGAAATTCTTAATGGACAATGGGTTAGAAGAGCTCAATACCCAACCTCTGAGCAAACCAGAAACGGAGAGCAAGTAGAAGCAGTAACTAAAGAGATAGGAGATCCGGTCTGGTGGGATAGAGATTAGCAAACGTTAATTGATTTTAAGGAAGGATATTGATACAATGTAAAACATGTTCAATATCCTTTTTTTTATGAGATGCACTCAATACAATACGGCTCATGAGCGGAGCATTTTTATCAGGATACGGAAAACTGGTCACTATAATACGGTTTGCTTCTAGATATTCCGTCAATTGTACATCGGAAAATGTATAGGCGGGGTGGCCTTTCATAAAATGAAATGCCTTACGCTTTTTAAGCTTATTGAAGAACAAATCCATATTACGTTTCAATCGTTTCCTTTTGATTTCATAAATAGCATCGGCTTCTATAAGAGTGGCCATAGCTGCCGGTATTGCGGGGCTAGCACCACCAAAAAAAGAAGATTCGGTTAAAAGATCAATACGCTCTTTGGAGCCTAAAATGGCACCTGCCTGTATTCCAAAACCTTTTCCCAGTGAACCACAGACTATTAGTTCCTTGATTTTTAATTGGTTTAGTATAGCGTACACACCACCTCCATTTTTGCCAACAATTCCTAACCCATGAGAATCATCCACAACCAAAATTATTTCTTCCAAAGGAAGAATTTTTAAAGCTTCAAAATCGGGAAAATTACAACCGGAAAAATCAATACTATCCAAAAAAACAATAGGTGTAGATTTACTTGATTCTAAATGTTCACGTACAGCAATGTTCAACGCGGCAAAGGTGGTGTAGGGTTTTGTTTTTGTTTGATAAAGAGCAGAATGTGTATTGGGTGCATAAAAAAATTGATGAGCTTTGGTTTTCAAGGCCTGAGCTATAAACTGACCGGCAAGATAACCGGATGATAATGTGATGCATGCTTCACTGCCTGCTAAACGGGCCAAGTATATTTCAGCTTCATCAAATACAGATAACCGTATATTAGATTTTCTCGAGGCGCCGTAATTTGTACCGTATTTTTTAATATTGCTAACGAATAACTTCTGAAAATCACCATCGGTTTGGAGGCCTAAATATGAAGTGCCACCAAAATAAAGGTGTGAAACCCCGCTTAAGGTGATTTTTCTTCCAGGGAATGTATCAATATAATGGCTCATTATCTTAGCGTAACACCGGTTCCGTTCAATTTTGAAAAAATTAGTTTTCCGTCCGGTAATATTCTTACACCATCTGCAATATCGTCTTTTAGTAGTAGAGGTCCATCCATATCTACAAAATCTAGTTGTGGTACCAATTGAGCAATAGCGGAAATACCAACTGTAGATTCTGTCATACAACCTATCATCACTTTAATTCCCATTTCCTTTGCCTCGGTAATCATACGTAGAGCAGGGGTAATACCCCCACACTTGGTGAGTTTTATATTGATACCGCTATAATGCAGCGCACATTTTTGAACATCACTCTCTACAATACAACTTTCATCTGCAATTACAGGAAGCACACTATGGTGCATAACTTTTTCCATACCTTCCCAGTCATCCGCTTTTAAGGGCTGTTCCAAAAATTCAACTCCTAATTCTTTAAGCAACGGAGCATTGGTAATTGTTTCTTCTGCAGACCAAGCACAGTTAGCATCAATTCTAAAGATAGAATCTGTATGTTCGCGCAGAGCCCTTACGATAGCAACATCATCTTCGGTACCCAGCTTTATTTTATAAATGGGCCATGGCATTTCTTTCATTTTCTCTACCATTTTTTCTATGGGCGCAATGCCTATGGTATAATTTGTAATGGGGTAAATAGTATTACCGGTTCCCCATAGGTCGTAAAGAGGTTTCCCCTTTAGTCGTCCAAAAAGGTCCCATGCGGCTAGGTCTAGTGCACAGATAGAAAAATTCGATAGCTTTTTTGAAGTTAAAAAAGCATGAAAATTTTCTGGGTGGTCTAGGTTAAAAGCTTCGATTTCTGCTCTAATATTTTCTATTTCAGCCATCATACTTTCTACCGTTATGTTGTAGTATGGGTTTGATGTAGTTTCTCCATATCCGGTTTCCCCATTCAAGGAAAGACTAACAATAAGGGTGTTTTGAAAATCGTGGGATTCACGGGAAATACTGAAAGTATGCTTTAAGGCTAAAACGTATTTTTTTAAATCTAACTGCATGTTCCAATTGTTTCTACTAATATAAAAAGACAAATAGGCTTTGCGCTTATCTAATCGTATTTTTTTGGAAAGCAGAAAAGATTAACAGTAATACCTATTTAAACCAAAAACAAGCTGCCGAAAATTCGACAGCCTGCATTTAGGATTGTTCGTTTTTTGATTTTAATATTTATGCACGTTACCTGAAACGGATTTTTTAGTTTTTACGGTAGCATTTCCAGAATAGGCAACATTACCACCACTACTAGCATCTGCCTCAAGATTTTCGGAAACAAGAACTTTTACGTTCCCCCCGCTACTGGCATCTGCGGTACATGTTTTAAGAGAAAGGGTTTTAGCATTTATGTTTCCACCACTACTGGCATCTATATCACCACGGTTTGCTTTTCCGGATACATTTATGCCTGCGCCACTACTTACATCTATGTCAATTACATCTGCAACTACATCTACATTAATTTGGCCCCCGCTACTGCCATCCAATTCCAGGTCATCACTTTTAATTGTGTTTTCAACACGAACTTGTGATCCACTGGAAGCACTTAAATTGGAAATAACCGGAAGTGAAACGTAGACTGTCTTTGTAGCCCTGCCAATATTTTGCTTGGCATGAATCCGTAATTTTCCATTATTGATATCTGTAGCAATAAGGTCTATAATATTCTCATCTGCCTCAACTTTAATATCAAATTTGTTGGACTGGGTTACATAAACCGTTAATCCTTCCGAAGCTGATATGTTTGTGAATTCTTCGGTAACTTCTCTTTTGGCCGTTACTACGGTGCCATTACCTTTTTCACCGGTGCCAAAATCACCTATATTAACGTCAAATCCACAGGAAGATAAAAACAGTGTTACTAAAAATGCAATTGCAATACGAATTAAAGTTGTCATGATTGTTGTTTTAAGATTGATGTTTTATGCTTGGTGTAAAATTGAGCTATTAGTTACTTTCCTACCAGATTTTCAGACTCAAACGTCATATTTTGATACTGAATTGATTACACTGGTTACCAGTATTGAAAATTACTTTTTTTATATACTATCTTCTGGTTCTGGGCGGTTATCGTCTACATCTATATTAATACCGTTTTCATCTATATTGATTCGGTTTTTACCGTCCACACCACCGTCGTTAGAATTTATATGCACTCCGTCTTCACCTATTTTCATTTTAAAAGATTCCCCATCATCTTGAATGTCAATGTCAATACCGTCTTCATTGATTCTGATTTTGTTTCTTCCATTGTTGTCATCATCAAAATCATCCTCATCTTCATCAATTAGTTCTGGACATTCTTGACATTTAAATTCACCATCAGAACCCATTTTCCAAATATAATTACCCATCTCGCAGGCATCTAGGTTTCTATCATTTTCAATGTGAAAACGATGGCAACGATAATCACTATCAGTAGTGTATTTTACTACCGTACCTTCTGGAATATAGAGATTTACGCGCACCCCTTGGTTCATCATCTTATTTTTACGTGCGGTGGTTATAAAATCTTGGAGATAGAGTATGTTGTTATCAACCTTATAATCATAGTTTATAGCTTCTGCATATTTCTCGGCAACTTCAAAAGAAGAACCGTCAGATTCTTTTATGATTTCTATTTTGGTTAAACTATCCCTAGATTTTTCAATATATATACTTACTTCATCCATTACCATTACTTCTTCGCCAGAGGCATTTCTGGTAATTGTAAGTCCGTTGCGCATTTCTACTTTACGCTTGTTACGGAATTTACGGTCGTAAGATTCCAAATTGATTTCTAAAGTATCTGTTGCTGGCGGAAAATAAAGGTGCTCAGTACTTACAGTAGACTCAGAAAACGCCCTTGCCGAAGCTTGTTTAATTCCAAAAACAATAAGCATAATGATGGAAATCAACCAAAGACCTAATAATGAAAATTTAGCTATGCTTCCAATAGATTTGAGGTTGTTGACCAAGATTTTAAGTCCTAAATAAAGAAGGAAGAAAAACGGAATACCTATGGCAAAAAAACCAAGTAGTGAAATTACCCATATAGACATATCACTAGCATCTACTATATGATACATATTAATACCGGGTACATGAACCATATCTGCAATACCCACGGTTATCATGCCTATAAAAAGCCCAATAATAGTAGCCGCACCAATAATGACCAGAAGAACACCAATAAATTTTCCAAAGATTTTAAAGCAGAACATAATTATATCACCTAGGGTGTCAAAAAACGATTTACCTCCACTTTTAACTTTGTTCCCTACATCTTCGTAATCTACACTTTTAATTTTTTGGGCAACATCATCAAAGCCTTCCTTGACCTTACGTTCTATATTGCTGATGTTGATATCCTCCCCCCGCATATCCAATTTTTGGGAAGTAGTTACGGCTTCGGGAATCAATAACCAAAGTAGTCCATAGATCAAGATAAAACCACCGGAAGAACCAATAGTTAATAATACCCAAATAAGGCGTACCCAAAGTGGGTCTATATTAAAATAATGTGCTAAACCAGATGAAACACCGGCCACATATTTCTGATCTGTATCTCTATATAGTTTTTTGGATTTTCTTGGTTCCGCCTGTGCTTTCTGGGTATGGGGTTCATCCTCAAAAATGTCTTCATCAACCATATAATCTTCTGGCTGGCCCATAATAGCTATGACCTCGTCTACCTGTTTTTGAGTAATCACCTGGCGCTCATTGTCCAATTTCTCATGAAAAAGTTCTGCTATACGCGCCTCAATATCTGCTAGTATTTCATCACTGCCAGGTGTGTTGGCAAAGGATCGCTTTACAGACTCTAGATAGCGCTGCATTTTGTTATATGCATCCTCATCCATATGGAAGAGCATATTTGCTAGATTAATATTTATAGTTTTGTTCATTTTAGTTGTTTTAAAACTGTAAACACATACTGATTATGGAATTACAGGATAGATTTTTAGGTTTATTTATTGTTGGTTACCAAATTAGTTGCTGTTCTTAGCTCATCCCAAGTACTGTCCAGTTCTTTTAAAAACAGTTTGCCGGTTTCTGTTAGTGCATAGTATTTTCTTGGGGGGCCAGATGTTGATTCTTCCCAGCGGTAGCTGAGTAGGCCCGCATTTTTCAAACGGGTCAGTAAAGGGTAAATGGTGCCCTCTACTACAAGCATTTTCGCATCTTTTAGCGTTGCGAGAATTTCAGAGGCGTATTTGTCTTTTCCGTTTAAGATAGACAGGATACAATACTCCAAAACGCCCTTGCGCATTTGTGCTTTTGTATTTTCTACATTCATAATTTCTTTCTTCTTTTTATGCAGTTCCTTTAAATTGGGGGAACGTGTCTGTTTATAAATGGTACGCTGCATAGTGTGATTGTTCGTTTTTTTCTATTCAGAGTTTGTTTTGGTTATTGCCACGTGATTAATGAAGCCCTTATGCAAACCCGGAATAAATTGATTGATGAATAAACTCCTTTTTGACTGAGGTGTGATGAGTACCTTTTTTTATTTTAAAAATTTTATAGTAATAGGATAAGAAAATTCTTGTCCTTCATTAGTCCTAATAATCGCTAGGATGGTATAAACTACGTTTACAACAAACAAAGCTCCATGGGCCAAACCGGCAATACCAATAGGAAACAGCCATGAACTTAACCTGAAACTTTCTGCAAAATCAATATTTAAATTATTGTAATCGTTCAAATGATTTAAACCGAATAAACTACTATCTAATAAATCTGGAACGAAGCCGATAAATACAGGTATACTAACAATGCCTAAAACAATAGAGTAGAGTAGTAGGCTGATTTGAAAATTTAAAACCTGCTTTCCTGCGTTATCTACAATTGAATAATCCTTCTTATTGGCAGTCCATAAAACTAACGGAATAATAAAATTGCCGAAAGGAATAAAGAATTTTGAAAAGGAAGAAGCATGCACCATTGCAGCTAAATTTCGTTCGTGTTTTGATATTGTACTTTCCATGACTTAGTAATTTCTTATGCAAATATATGTCTAAAAAAAGGTACTATGCAAAACAAAGTACTAAAAATTAACATGAAATTAACAATTGTAAAAAGAAAAAATTTCAATACATTTAGAAAAATTATATAAGACAATGGCAGTATCTGCGGGGAAATTCAACACATTTACGTTCTTTAAATTACCATCTGCTTGGTGGAGTGGAGTACGATTACGTTCAATAGATGAAAACAGGGCAGTGGTAACGGTAAGGCATAAATGGTTTAATCAAAATCCGTTTAAAAGCATGTTTTGGGCAGTTCAAGGAATGGCAGCTGAGTTAAGTACAGGTGCAATGGTTATTGTTCAAATTAAGGACAGTGGTAAAAAAATATCTATGCTTGTAGCTAATAACACTGCCAACTTTTCTAAGAAAGCTACGGGGAAAATTACTTTTACCTGCGAAGATGGTCATTTAATAAAGGAGGCTATAGATAAAACTATTGAAACAGGTGAAGGACAAGCATTTTGGATGAAATCCACTGGTGTAAATGAGGATGGAGTAGTGGTGTCTACCTTTAATTTTGAGTGGACGGTTCGGTTAAAAAAATAATTATTTATTGGTTATTCTTGTAACATTTTAGTCCTAAGTTCCAACTAACAGGCATCAACAAAAAACAAAAAGAAATGAATGCACACGAAATAGATTATCACATTTATGGTGAAGAAATGCAATATGTAGAAATAGAACTAGACCCGCAAGAAGCTGTGGTGGCAGAAGCAGGAAGTTTTATGATGATGGAGTCCGATATTAAAATGGACACTATATTTGGTGATGGGTCTAATCAGGAAACTGGAGTTTTAGGAAAGATTTTTTCCGCAGGAAAACGCATACTTACCGGAGAAAGCCTGTTCATGACGGCTTTCCTTAATATAGGACAAGGAAAAAAGCTTGTCAGTTTTGCTTCGCCTTACCCAGGAAAAATACTTCCTATTGATTTATCTGAAAAGCAGGGTAAGTTCATATGTCAAAAAGATGCTTTCCTATGTGCGGCCCAAGGTGTATCTGTTGGAATTGAGTTTTCAAAAAAATTGGGACGTGGACTGTTTGGCGGTGAAGGTTTCATTATGCAAAAGTTGGAAGGCGACGGTATGGCCTTTGTGCATGCGGGTGGTACGTTGGCAAAGAAAGAACTTGCCGCTGGTGAGGTACTTAAAGTAGATACAGGTTGTATTGTTGGTTTCTCACAGACGGTAGATTATGATATTGAATTTGTAGGCGGAATTAAAAATACGGTTTTTGGTGGTGAAGGTCTATTCTTTGCAACACTAAGAGGTCCAGGAACAGTTTATATTCAATCATTACCATTTAGTAGACTTGCAGGAAGGGTTTTAGCTTCAATTCCCAGAGGAGGCAAGGATAAGGGAGAAGGAAGTATTCTAGGTACTTTAGGTGATATTGTAGGCGGTGATAATCGCTTTTAGAATAACATCTGTATAGAGCAATTGCCCGTATAATAGAATACACACGGATTACGATATCTAAATGGATTTCAAAAATCAGATAGAATTTTTAAAAGCACTCAATTCAAATAATTCCAAAGAGTGGATGGATACCAACCGTAAATGGTACAAAAACGTTCGTAATGATTTCATAAGATGGTTAGACCATATGAATGATACTATGGCGGCTATAGACGATACGTATTATGATACTCCCGGCAAGAAGGGAATTAACCGGATTAATAATAATCTGATGTTTCATCCCAATAAGCCGGTATACAAAGACCATTTTGGAGCCGGATTGGACAAAAGACCTTCAACCGCGGATTTTTATATTGAAATAGGGATTGAGAGGTGTATTATGGCAGGTGGCTTTTGGCGTCCGGACTCGACAAAATTAAGAAGTATTCGTGATGCTATAGATTATGACGGAGATATATTTCAGAAAATAATCAACAGAAAATCTTTCAAGACTATTTTTGGTGGACTTTATGAGGATTCTAAGCTTGTAAAAGCCCCAAAAGGATTCTCAAATACTCATGTGCATATTGAACTTTTAAAAAATAAAACGTTTGCGGTAGCACACGAATTTCCTACAAGTGAGGTATTTACGAATCATTTTGAAGAAAAAATCATCAATGTGTACAAAGAAATGCTCCCTTTCAGGAAATATCTCAATAAAGCGGTATCAGTGGCTTAAAAAGGTTAAAGTAAGATTTTTTATATAAATTTATTTTAAGTTTTGGTTATTTTTTTTGTAAATGAAAGTTTTTTCTTACTATATTTCAGGGAACTATGGAATTTGAGGACGTAACCCCCTTAACGATTTGGATTATAGATGACGATCTTGTTTCGTTGTTTGCGGCACGCTATGGTATTGAGCAATTGAACAAGCCTTATATCGTTGTTGATTTTGATAGTGCCGAAGTTGCTCTAAAAGTACTTTCCGATAGTATGGAGGGAGCGGAAGAATTACCCGATGTTATACTTTTAGATTTGGTAATGCCAAAAATGGACGGCTGGGAGTTTCTAGAAAAATTGGAAAAAATGCCTGATTACGTAAAAACCTCCGATATTTATATTCTATCTGCATTTTTAAGTACAAAAGAAAGACAGCGTGCATCTCAGCACCCCGTAGTAAAGGGTTATTTTGATAAACCTATTTCAAAACGGGCGCTTAGTCGTATTTTTGGAGAAAAAGAAGGAGCTAAATAGTTTTTTTTTGAAAACGAACAGCTTTGAATAATGTAAACCTACCAACGAACATTTTATAGTGAAGAACGGTAAAATAAAAAACATTAAAAAAGAGGTCTTATCGGATAATTGGTACACTTTAAACAAATACGTTTACGAATACCAAAAAGAAGATGGTTCATGGGAAACTCAAGAACGTGAAGCTTATGACCGTGGCAATGGTGCGGCAATCCTATTATACAATCAGAATAAGGGAACGGTAGTATTAACGCAACAATTTCGTATGCCCACTTATATAAACGGGAATGCCAATGGTATGATGATAGAAGTTTGTGCGGGTCTTTTAGATGGCGATAATCCCGAGGATTGTATTAAAAAAGAAGTGGAAGAAGAAACGGGTTATAAAATAGAAAATGTCAAAAAAGTCTTTGAATCGTATATGTCCCCTGGTTCGGTTACGGAGATACTTCACTTTTTTGTTGGGGCATACGAGGAGAAAATGAAAATTGGCGATGGAGGCGGTGCCGATGATGAAACAGAAAATATAGAGGTTCTTGAATATCCGTTTGATGTGGCCATGAGTATGATCGCTTCTGGTGAAATCAAAGATGCAAAGACCATTTTATTGTTGCAGTATGCTGCTGTCAACAATTTATTGGTTTAAATAACTCAAAATGTTATTATACCAGTATTCTTAATATAGGTCTGCTATTTGCCTCAGCACCTGTTGCATCTTCTTTTTTACTTCAGAAGTAGATTGTTGGTAATGGTTGTTCATAAAGCTGAAAACCAATATTTTCCCTGTACTTGTAATCAGATATCCGCTCAAGCAATAATTATTGCTTAAACTTCCTGATTTGGCGTACATTTTTGGGTATCCTCCGTTATAGTCCCATGATTTTAAAGTCCCTGAAACCGCATTTTCAGGAAAGATGGTGAATAAACGCTGCTTTGGTACAGTTTGGTACATCTTGTTTAACACCGCAACCATAGACTCTGGACTAAAAAGATTATAACGCGATAACCCAGAACCATCAACCCATCTAGGCGGTTGCTCAAGGTCAGCTAATTGATTCTTGAGAATATATTCTCTAGTTTTTTTACCGCTAAGGGTATCGGATAGAGTTGACGAGGATAAAATCAATAACTGCTCTGCAATGAAATTATCGCTTTCGTGCATCATTCTAATATAAAGGGAATCTGAGGGCTGTCCATAAAGTATTTGTTTATCCCCCTCTATGGGTTGTTTTGTTAGAGTTACTTCTTTGTTCAATGCAGATTCTAATAGTTTTTTGGTCAAAAGAGTATCAGTTCTGTAAGGTATTTCAATGGTGTCTTTGCGGGATTTGGAAAAATAAAATGTATTGTGATCCAATTCGCGGTTCTTCTTGTACCAAGTACGCACAACATCGTCTTTAAAAAAATCGGGCGTTACATCTAAACCGTTTGTATTGAAAATGGTAGTTACGTTTCCATAGAGGGGTAGAGGGGTCATTTCTGGTTGATAGTAATATTGATAATCATCCCAAGCCCATCCTTGTCCTAACTTTTCTCCTTCAAAATTGGTTAGGTCAAAAACTATGTTGTTAAATTTTTTTAAAAAATGAAAGGAAGTACTGTCTTGAAAATGCGGATGCAAAAAGGAAGGGTCTCCCGTTCCTTGAATATAGAGTGTATTTTTATCTACGGCATACTTTAATGCCGGAACATTTTCGGGTAATAATTGCAGTGAAGAATACAGGGTAAAAATTTTTGTGTTGCTAGCGGGAGTAAAGTATTTCTTACTTTGATGGGCATATAGGGTATCATTTGTTTCCGGGTCTAAAACCAATAGTCCCGCAAATTGATTTTTATAAAAATCGGAAATAAGAACGTTGTCCGTAGTTTTACGAATAGCCTTTTGGTATGAGCTACAGCTAGTTGCAAAAACGATAATAATAAGGACAAATAAATTTTTTTTCATTTTTTTTGGTCTGTGACCTCCCATGTCATGGATATTTAACAAGAATTTAGCTAACATTTAACTATACCAATGCAATATAGTAAATGCATTATTGTTTAACTTTATGAAGAGATAATATCTCTTGGACAACTAATAACTTAAACATTTTGAAATATGGCTAGAGCTATGCTTGAATACTCTAAAACAGTATTGAAAAAAGTTAGTTTTGACACAAGATTATTTATTAAAGAATTACAAAAAGCAGTATCAATGTTACTTCCAGAAGAAGTAGATGAATTAAAACTCTGGTTACAACAATATATTACAGATAAGCCAGAGCTAGAACAAACACTTATTTATATTAAGTCATAGTAAAAAGCCCTCCATTAGGAGGGCTTTTTTAATATTAGAACTTTATCACACACTAGTATAGCATAACCATTTATTATATAAATGGAATATATCCTTATTTATTGATAGGGCTAATAATCTGCACATCCTGAAATGCGATAGCTCCTCTAACAATGCTAGAGATTACGTCTCTTAACGCATCTGTAATTTGAATCTTCAATTCACTTTTATGGTAAATCAAGCTTATCTCACGAGCGGGTGAGGGGGCTTCAAAATACTTCAGTTTACTTTTCTTTTTCTCGTCCAATACTAAAGTGTTCAAATAGGGCAGAAGTGTCATCCCTAAATTCTCATCGGCTAAATTTATTAGGGTCTCAAAACTGCCGCTTTCCAGACGAAACTGCTTGGTATCTAAATTTCTTGGTGCTTTACAGAGATTAATTACATTATCCCTAAAGCAATGACCATCCTGTAATAGCAGTACATCGCTAATATCTAAATCTTCAGGCTTTAGTTTTTCAGCTTTACCCAGTCTATGCTCTTTAGGAACATAACCAACGAATGGTTCATAATACAAAGGTCTTTCTTTAATAAACTCAATACCTAACGGAGTAGCTGCTATTGCAGCATCTATATGTCCGTCTTGAATATTTCTAATGAGAGTCTCTGTGCTCTGCTCTTTTATAATCAAGTTTACCTTTGGATATTTATTGATAAAAGTCTTTAAAAACATAGGGAGTAAGGTAGGCATAATGGTGGGTATGATGCCTAACGTAAAATCACCTCCTATAAATCCTTTTTCCTGATCTACAACATCTTTTATTCTACTGGCTTCATTTACGATGTTCTTTGCCTGGGCTACTATTTTTTCTCCCACCTCAGTAATGGAAATAGGTTTTTTGCTTCGGTCAAAAATTAGCACATCTAACTCGTCTTCCAATTTTTGCACTTGCATACTAAGTGTAGGTTGGGTGACGAAGCTTTTTTCTGCGGCTAACGTAAAGTTTTTATACTCGGCAACGGCCAGTACGTACTGTAATTGAGTAATTGTCATTTGCTATAAGTTCGAGTGATAAAAATATAAAAACTATCAATGATATCAATCATGAAATAGGGTCTATTATGAAGTACCTTTATACCATAGTAAAAACAACAAGAACCATGAAACTAAATAGTATAGGATTAAGCGAAAAAGATTCAAAATCATTAAGTCAAGATTTAAATGAGCTTTTGGCAAATTTTCAACGTTATTATCAGAACCTAAGGGGTATTCACTGGAATATAAAAGGAAAACGTTTTTTTGAATTGCACCCTAAATTTGAAGAGTTATATACCGAAGCAAATTTAAATGTCGATGAGATTGCGGAACGTATACTTACCTTAGGTGGCGTACCATTGCATACTTTTGAAGATTACATTAAAAATGCAAAAGTGCCGGTAGGCAAGAATGTTACCAAAGATGAAGAAGCTATTCGTTTAATAGTCGATTCATTAAAAGAACTGCTGGTTATAGAAAGACGCATTTTAGATGCTTCTGATAAGTCAGGAGATGAAGGAACGAATTCTATGATGAGTGATTTCATCACTGGCCAAGAAAAAACGGTTTGGATGATGAAGGCTTGGTTGGCAGAAGAGATATAGTTTAAGTGTTTAGGAATTAAGAATCCTTGTTGGACATTGATGTCTATCAGGGATTTTTTTATTTTTTATTTTTCTTTTTGCTTTTTTTGGCTAAAGGATTGAAGTCTAAACAAAGTTGAATCCAGCCTTCAAGTTCTTCGTCCGTATCCATTCCATCGGCATACACATAAACATAGCTTTTCATCTTCCGTCCGGTTAAATCCATAGGTCCGCAATAGGGCTGTTCAAGTGCTTTTTCGTAATTATCCATTCCCACTCTTGCCATCATACGAGACTGCTCATTGTCTTTGTCTATATTAATGGCAAAACACATTTTTTCATCTACCATGAAACAAAGGCTGCCCATCATTTTTTTTTCTTCAAAGAATATATGTTTCTGCTTTAAAATCTGTCTAGACCGGTCAGCAAGGTATTCGTCGTAAGCCATTTATTTTGATGAAAGTTTTAATAGTGGAAGATTGCCCATCTTTCAAAAGTAAAGTTTTGTTGCGTGCTATTTAAAACATCTCCTAAAATGACGAGATATTTTGCCTATTTCGTCACTGAACTCTTATAGAATTACCGTTGCTTATGTTTATATTCGAACAACAAATAATCAATTGCGCAATGAAGGTTTTATTTATAGGGGGAACAGGAAATATTAGTACAGCATCTAGTCGTTTGGCAGTAGAAAGAGGAATTGATCTGTATCACCTTAATAGAGGTACGAATAAAGCGGGAATGGAAGGAGTTAATACAATTTTTGGTGATATAAACAAACCAGAAGAACTTTCTGAACTGCAAAAACATTCTTGGGACGTAGTAGTAAATTGGATTGCTTTTACACCAGAGGATATAGAACGAGATATTGCTTTATTTCAAGGAAAAACGAAGCAGTACATTTTTATCAGTTCCGCGTCATGTTACCAAACGCCATTGCAATACCCTGTTATAACGGAATCTACACCGCTTTGTAATAATTTATGGGATTATTCTCAAGAGAAAATCAAGAGCGAAGATCGTTTAATGAAAGCGTACAGAGAATCTGGCTTTCCTATAACCATCGTGCGTCCTTCATTAACGTATGACACGGTGATTCCTATTGCCATTGGGGGTTTTAGGGAGTACACCACCGCTGACCGTATTTTAAAGGGAAAAGAAATTATCGTTCATGGAGATGGTACTTCTTTATGGACCGTTACGCATGCAGATGATTTTGCCAAGGGCTTTGTTGGGTTATTGGGTCTTACTACAGCTATTGGGCATGCTTTCCATATTACTTCAGATGAAATTCTAAGCTGGAATATGATTTACACCATTCTGGCAGATGCCCTTGGGAAAGAGGCTAAAATGGTGCACATAGCTTCAGACTTTATTTGTAAAATTGAACCTTCGTTTACAGGTACATTATTAGCGGACAAAGCTGAAAGTGTAATTTTTGATAATTCAAAAATCAAAACCTTTGTACCCGGTTTTAAAGCTACGATTCCTTTTTCCGAAGGAATTAGAAGAACTTTAAAATGGTTGGATAAAAATCCGCAGTACAAGATTATCAATAGGCAAAAAGATGAGCAGATAGAGCGTATTCTAAAAGCTTATAAATCTCTATAAAATAGAACTATTCATTTTTCATGGCTTTTGCAATTTCCTTACTCATAGGGTTTTTGGTGTCTTCAAGTTCTTCAATGATTTTTGGGTGATCTTGTTCTCGATTTTGAGATAGTTTATATTTTGCCTGAATGTCAGTTATTTCAATCTGAAAACCGACGACACCTTTAATTTGCTTCAAAGTTTGAGGCGACATATCGTTCAGCGAGATAGGATTTTTGGAATTTGCTTCGTACTTATCTACCAATCGGTGCATATGTGCCATAACTTCTTCTTCGCTCAAGATTTTTAGTTTTCCATAAACGTGTACGGCAATATAGTTCCAAGTGGGTACTTCTTCCTCTTTGTACCAAGAGGAGGATATGTAGGAATGCGGACCATTAAAAATGCAAAGCACTTCTTCGTTTTGCTCAAACTCGTGCCATTGTGGGTTGGCCTTTGCAATATGAGCGGTAAGCACTTCTTTTCCTTCTTTATTAATTTCCAATTCAAGCGGAATATGTGTAGCCCAGGGTTTACCTTGGTATTGGCTTACGAGAACACCAAAGCTGTTAGCCATTATAAACTCTTTGATTTCTGATAGATTATCATTGCGTTGGTGGGCCGGAATAAACATAACTTTAAATTGGATTGATGTTTTTTAAAGTTTCTGTTTAAAGAAAAGGTAAAAAACGAGTATTGGGCAAATTTAAACTCGAATAAAGCCATAATCATTGCTGATATTCTCGTAAATTTAAATTCAATTAAAAAATAAATATATGCCATTTATAACGAACAAAAAAGGAAAAGAAACGGTAGACATTTTTTATGAAGATTATGGTTCTGGGCAGCCCGTTATACTTATACATGGGTGGCCGTTGAGCCATAAAGCATGGGAACAACAAGTCTGGAAGATAGTTGAAGAAGGTTACCGTTGCATAGCTTATGACAGAAGAGGTTTTGGAGCATCTTCTGCCCCTTGGGAGGATTATGATTATTCTGCCTTGGCAAGTGATTTAAATGCTATTATAGAAGATTTGAATTTAGAGAATGCGATAATCGTTGGTTTCTCTATGGGTGGGGGCGAGGTTGTGCGTTATCTCACGGATTATGGAGCTGATAAAATTGCGAAAGCCGTGCTCATAAGCTCTATTATTCCTTTGGTAAAAAAGAAAGAAGACAACCCGGATGGTGTACCGGAAGAAACTTTGGATTGGATTAAAGGAGCCTTGCAGAATGATAGGGTAGGCTTTTTGAAAGAAAAATTCTTAACGGGATTCTATAATTACGAGGATAATAAGGATAAGGTTAGCGAGGCGCAGCTAGACTATGATTTTAGCATCGCTTCTAACGCTTCTCCTCGCGCAACTATTCAAGCGGCATTAGCTTGGATGCATACCGATTTTAGACCCGAGTTGAAAAATGTTACCGTGCCAACATTAATTGTTCACGGCGATGCAGATGCTACGGTGCCTCAGGCTACGTCTGCAGATCAGGCAGCAAAAGGTATTGCTGACAATCAATACGAAGTTATTAAAGGTGGGCCTCATGGTTTGAACGTTACGCATGCAGATGAACTTAACGAACTTCTGATTTCGTTTTTGAAGAAGTAATAATCTAGAATTAAAGCAAAAACCCGGATCTTATGAGATTCGGGTTTTTTTATGGATGGAAAAGAATGCTTTATTTTTTGAGGGTTGCCATTATAGGAAGGTGATCAGAAATGTGTTTGTTGTTTTCCATGCGATCATCAATATGAATGTATGCTTCAACCCTAAGTCCTTCAACGAAAATATAGTCGATACGATGGTCTAAAACTCTAGAATGGTCAAAACCACTAAAGGTTCCCGTGGGTCCGTAGAATGGAGTTGTAGAGGCTTTTTGTGCGTCTATCATTTCCTTCTTTAAAAACTGAATAGGTTTTGTTTCCGGTGATAAATTAAAATCCCCCGTAAGAACAACGGGTATTGCATCTGTATTAATCTCCCTTATCTTCTCAATAATCAATGCAGCCGATTTCTTACGTGCTTCAACCCCTATGTGGTCAAAATGGGTGTTGAAGACCCAAAGCTTTTGTTTACTTTCTTTATTTTCAAATAAACCGTAGGTGCAAATACGCTCCATGGCGGCATCCCAACCTACACTGATTTTATCAGGAGAAGGAGACAGCCAAAACGTATTTGACTGCAAAATCTTAAACTTTTTGCTATTATAAAGAATAGGGGAGAACTCGCCTTTTTGCTTTCCATCGTCTCTGCCAACACCAATATACTTGTATTCTTTAAGGGCATCATCTAAGTAAGTGAGTTGGTTGTACACCACCTCTTGCATACCGATAAATTCAGGAGCATAATGCTTTACTAAGTTGACCATGGCGGCTTTGCGGTCGTTCCAATTATTGACCGTGTCGTTTACATTATCATACTTAATATTATAGCTCATGACCTTAAAATCTTGAGCATGTATGGTGTTAAACACAGATAAAATGAATGAAAAGAGTAGGGTTCTAAAAGCCATTTGATGTTCTGTATATAAGTTAGAAAGCCAATTTAAATATTTTACATTTTAGTTCTGCGGATGGAAAATTATCAAATTATTATTTTAAGTGAAATAGAGAGAAGTACATAAACAAAAACCGCAAAAAGAAAAGAAACCTATTTGTATTAGGATTCAAAATCTTCTTGCGGTTTTTTAATAGTTCAAAAACAGATTGAACAGTAATTGCTTAGTCGTCTCTTCGCGAAGGTCTATTTGAACTACCACGATTACGGTTGCTAGAACTTCTGCTATTAGAATTCCCAGATTTATTATTGTTGCGATTTCTGTTTCGGTTCCGGTTTCTATTGTTATTTCTAGAATTGTTAGAAGGTCGTCTTTGCTGAGGTTTTTGCTCTTCTTGAGCGTTCTCGCCTTCATCACCATCAACAAACTGATGTTCTGGCATGCGAGGCACCTGTTGCTTTATCAATTTTTCAATATCCTTTAAATAAGCGCGTTCTTCCTTATCACAAAAAGAAAGTGCAATACCACTGGCACTGGCACGACCTGTTCTTCCGATACGGTGTACATAGGTTTCCGGTACATTGGGCAAATCGTAATTAACAACTAACGAAAGGTCTTCTACGTCAATTCCCCTTGCGGCAATATCAGTTGCTACCAAGACACGGAGTTTTCCATCTTTAAATTCTCCTAGTGCCTTTTGTCTAGCAGTTTGGGATTTATTACCGTGTATAGCGGCAGATTTAATATCGGCCTGGGCTAATTTCTTAACTATTTTGTTCGCACCGTGTTTGGTACGTGAAAACACTAAAACAGAATCCGTAGGTCGCTCGTTGATAAGGTGAATCAACAATTTTGGCTTGTTTGGTTTACTTACAAAATACACACCTTGTTCAACTCTTTCGGCCGTTGCCTGTTGCGGTTTTATAGTTACCCTTTCAAAATCACCTAATAATGTTTTTGAAAGCTCCACAATGCTAGAAGGCATCGTAGCCGAAAAGAAAAGCGATTGTCTTTGCTTCGGTAATTTCGCAATGATTTTTTTGATATCGTGAATGAACCCCATATCAAGCATCTGGTCGGCTTCATCTAAAACCACAAACTCAATATCCCGTAAAGAGATGATATTTTGGTTCATCAAGTCTAACAACCTTCCTGGCGTGGCAATAAGTGCATCAACCCCATTGCGCAGTGCATTTACTTGTCGAGACTGTTTTACACCGCCAAAAATCACTGTATTTCTAATGCTTGTATGTTTGCTATACGCAGTAAAATTATCTGCAATTTGTATAGCAAGTTCCCTTGTGGGGGTTACAATCAGCGTTTTAATACGTCGCTTACCTCTAGTTTGCTCTTGATCGGTATGTAAATGATGTATAATAGGAATACTAAAAGCAGCCGTTTTACCGGTTCCTGTCTGGGCAACTCCTAATAAATCTTTTTTGTTAAGTAAAATCGGAATGGCTTGTTCCTGAATGGGAGTGGGATTTGTATATCCTTGTTCCTCAATAGCTTTGAGTATAGGCAAAGCAATACCTAAATCTTTAAATGTCATGTATATTTAATATGCTGTAAAGATACGGCGAATGTTTGGATAACCGCATAGTTAACGGCTATAGCCCGGCAATGGCAGCCTCGGCGCAGCGTTCACCATCCATAGCAGCGGAAACTATTCCGCCTGCATACCCGCCACCTTCTCCGCAAGGAAAAAGACCTTCAATTTCGGGGTGTTCCAATTTTTCGGTTCTGGGGATGTTTACCGGTGATGAGGTACGGGATTCAACCCCCACAATATTTGCTTCGGCCGTATAATAGCCTTTCATTTTATCACCAAAAGCTTTAAAACCTTGGCGTAACCTTCCGCCAATTAATTTTGGTAGTAAGGAGTGTAGGGGAGACGATTTTAATCCGGGTTGATAGGAAGTAGGGTTGAGGTCGGCCGAAAGTTTTCCTTCTACAAAATCGGTCAAACGTTGGGCGGGTGCGGTCTGCGTTCTTCCGCCTGCGGTAAAAGCCAACCGTTCTAAATCTTTTTGGTATTCCAATCCTTTTAAAACGCCAAAACGCTCGTATTTGTACAAATCTTCATCGGCATTGATTTCTACAACGATACCTGAATTGGCAAATTTGTTATTTCTTTTGGAAGGAGACATACCGTTTACAACCACTTCGCCAGGTGCAGTTGCTGCAGGTACGATAAAACCACCAGGACACATACAAAAAGAGTACACACCGCGATTCTTTACTTGTTCTACCAAACTATAGGCAGCGGCAGGGAGCAATTCGTTTCGCTCTCCCGAACAATGGTATTGAATGGAATCGATAATATGCTGAGGATGTTCCACCCGAACCCCCATGGCAAAAGATTTTGCTTTTAAGCTGATTTTCTTATCGTTCAGTAAATAATAAATATCACGTGCCGAATGCCCCGTAGCTAGAATAACTCGGTTTACCTTCATTTCAGTGCCGTTCTGCAATTGAAGGCTTTCAATTTTGTTGTTTTTAATTGTAAAGTTGGTCAGGCGTGTATTAAAATGGACTTCACCGCCGTGTTCAATAATCGTTTCCCGAATGTTCTGAACAATTTTAGGTAGTTTGTTCGTTCCGATATGTGGGTGCGCATCTACCAATATCTCTTCCGTTGCACCATGATGCACCAAACTTTCAAATATTCTACGAACATCTCCTCTTTTTAAGCTTCGGGTGTAAAGTTTTCCGTCGGAATAGGTTCCTGCACCGCCTTCGCCAAAACAGTAATTGGAATCTTCGTTTACGGTATGGTCTTGATTAATGGCCTTCAAATCTCGTCTTCTATTCTTTACATTGTTGCCACGCTCTAAGACAATGGGCTTGAACCCTAATTCTAAACAACGTAATGCAGCCCACATTCCCGCAGGGCCAAAACCGACGATGTGAACTTCCTTCGCTCTTGAAACATCTTGGTAATTGAAAACGTAGTCGGCTTTTTTAGAAGGTTCTTCATTAATGTAGACCTCCATCTTGTAATTAAAGTAAATAGAGGGTTTGCGTGCGTCAATAGACTTTCGCAGCACTTTAATAGTGATGTTATTCTCGTCTTCGCTCAAATATTTAGCGGTTTTTTTTAAAAGGATGTTAGGCTGACTTTCCTCTTTTAACGAAACCCGTAATTGAATTCTTCTTACCATAGTGCAAAGCTACTGCGCTTTATGGTATAAAAAAATGCATCCTACGAATTGTGGGATGCATTTTTTAAAACGGGTATGAAGTTTATTAAGCTAAAACAGCATGGTTTTGACGGCATTCTCTAGCAGCAGCTACCATTTCTATAAGTGCCTCACGAGTTTCTGGCCAATGTCTGGTCTTTAAACCACAATCAGGATTAATCCAAAGTTGATTAACTGGAATCTGTTTTGCAGCTTTTTCCATCAAAGCGACCATTTCGGCTCTTTCCGGAACTCGTGGTGAGTGAATATCATAAACACCAGGTCCAATTTCGTTGGGATATTTAAACGTCGCGAAAACGTCTAAAAGTTCCATTTGAGACCGTGAACATTCAATGGTGATGACATCGGCATCCATATCGGCTATGTTCGAGATAATATCATTGAACTCTGAGTAGCACATATGGGTATGAATCTGCGTTTCATCTTTAACCCCACTAGCTGAAATTCTAAAAGCTTTTATAGCCCAATTCAAATAGGTGTTCCACTCTTCTTTCCGTAAAGGGAGTCCTTCGCGAATAGCAGGCTCATCAATTTGAATAACCTGTAATCCGGCTGTTTCTAAGTCTACCACTTCGTCTCTTATGGCTAATGCAATCTGTGTGCAGGTTTCAGAACGTGGTTGGTCATTTCTGACATAAGACCATTGTAGAATAGTTACAGGGCCGGTAAGCATACCTTTTACGGGCTTTTTGGTCAATGATTGTGCAAAAAAAGACCATTTAACCGTCATAGGTGCCTCTCTGGAAACATCACCAAAAATAATAGGTGGCTTTACACAGCGACTACCATAACTCTGTACCCAGCCAAAACTGGTAAAAACGAATCCGTTTAATTGCTCTCCAAAGTACTCAACCATGTCATTTCTTTCGAACTCCCCATGTACAAGTACGTCAAGACCGGTGCGCTCTTGAAATTCAATAGTATCCTTGGTTTCTTTCTCTAGAAGCACATTGTAGTCGTCTGCAGATAGATTCCCTTTTTTGAAATTTGCTCTCCAACTTCTCACCTCTTTGGTCTGAGGAAAGGAGCCAATAGTGGTGGTCGGGAATAATGGAAGGTTCAATGCCTCTTTCTGAAGTTTTTGACGGGTTGCAAAAATGTGTAGTCTTTGGTCGTCTTTTGAAGTAAGTGCGTCAACACGTTCTTTTACCTTTTGATCGTGAATTAAGGTTGAGGTTACTCTATTGGTATGTGCCTCTGTATTCTTTCTGAGTTTCTCTAAATTAGTAGAAAGGTCTTCTTTGCTGGCTAATTTTTTAAGAGTAGCTACTTCGTCTAATTTTTGTTTTGCAAAGGCTAACCATTGTTTAATTTCTGAGCTCAGGTTCTCTTCGTTATTTTCTAAGCCTAAATCACATGGCGAGTGTAATAGGGAGCATGAAGGTGCAATTAAAATACGCTCAGAACCCACATAATCGATTGCTTTTTGAATCAGCTTTAAAGACTGCTCAAAGTTATTTTTCCAAATGTTACGACCATCAACTACTCCTAAAGATAAATGTATATAACTATTTAGTTTATTAGACGCTATGATGTCATCTAATTGTGAAGAGCAACGTACCAAATCTAAGTGCAACGTATGTACGGGCAGGCTTAAGGCGGTCTCAATATTATCTCCAAAACAATCAAAATAATTGGCTACCGTAATTTTTAGATTCGGAAATTTCGCAGCGAAATAGGCGTAAGTCTGGTGTATGGCACGCTGTTCTTTTTCGGTAAGGTTGAGGGCTAGATACGGCTCATCAAACTGAATGTGTTCAGCATCAATATCTACTAATTGCTGAAGGATGTTTTCGTAAGCTGGAAGCAGTCGTTCTAGCAATTCTATTCTATGGAAACCATCTTCTTTTTCTTTTCCTAATAACAGGTAAGAGACAGGGCCTATTAATACCGGTTTGGTTTTGATACCTAGCTCTAAAGCTTCTTTAAATTCATTGATGATTTTGTCAGAAAAAACAGTGAATACCTGATTTTTAGTAAATTCAGGAACTATATAATGGTAGTTGGTATCAAACCACTTGGTCATTTCCATAGCAGTAATATCTACTCCGTCTTGTTGAATACCTCTTGCCATGGCAAAATATAAATCGTGGCTTGAGAAAGATGGGTTGTTAGCTAGGGCAGCGTAACGCTCAGGAATGCATCCCAAAGTTGTAGATAAGTCTAACACTTGGTCGTAAAGGGAGAAATCATTACTTGGAATAAGGTCTATGCCTTGTTCTTTCTGTAATAGCCAATTCTCTTTACGAATTGTTTTAGCCGTATTCAATAGCGTATCTATGTCGGCTTTGCCTGACCAATATTGTTCTAAGGCTCTTTTCAATTCTCTTTTACTTCCAATTCTGGGATAGCCAAGGTTGGTAGTTTTCATACTGTAATTTTTGAATTAATATCTATGCAAAGCTATTGTAAAGGTTATTTTATCCATAATTAGAAATATAATTAAGAGTATTTAACTGTAAATAGGTATTTTTAAGGTGTAAATACAAAGTTAGTGCTTCGTGATAGGCATTTTAAAGACGATTTATCTATGGAAAATTTGGATTTGACCGATTTAGAGTTGTTAAAACAGCTTCAAAAAAACTCGAATATTACTACAAAAGAACTGGCAGCTACAGTTAATCTTTCACCAACACCGGTGTATGAACGTGTTCGGAAATTGGAGAAAGAAGGTTATATTAAGGGGTATTCCGCTCTGTTGGATGCCGAAAAAATGGGGCTTGAGCTTATTGTCTTTTGTGACATTACCTTAAAGCAGCATACAAAAGACATCGGAAACCAGTTTGTAAGAGATATTTGTGCCGTAAGAGAGGTGACGGAATGCTACAATATATCTGGAGATTATGATTTTAGGCTAAAGGTATTGGTACGCGATATGAAGCATTATCAAGATTTTGTAATCAATACATTAGGAGCAGTAAATAATATTGGCAGTGCACACAGTACTTTTGTGATCGGAACAATAAAACAGAGTTACGGTATTCCGTTTTAGTTCATGAAGAATACAGTTTGGAGTATTTTATCTACAATTGAGTCGTATTGATTTTAGAAATGAAGTGTTGTATAGCATCTTTGTGTTAATACGCGCAGTAATCCGCACATTTTAAACAGTACAAATGGAAGGTAATAAAATTTTAAAAGAGCTTTTGTGGGGCTTTATCATTGGTAACTTGGTCTTCTTTGGGTTTATTACCTATAGTTATTTTTTAGATGAGCAGCGGTTTGAATTGATTTATGAAGATATCTGGCGAGAGTATTTTACGAACATTGTGTTTTCGATTATACTGTACCTTGTTAACATGTCTTGGTTCTATTTTCTTTTGAAAAAATATGAAAGAAACATATATACGGTTAAACGTATGGCTCTTGCTGTCTTTGGCAACGTTGTGATAACTTGTATGGGTGTTTTTGTGGCGATATCTATTATTGCTACAACCCTTTATGATATACCTTTTGAAGAGGTTATGGGTGTTCATACGGTAGAGAATTACGTACGTTCGGTTTTTATTTCCCTAGGGGTTTCATTAATTTTTTATGCTATCTTTTATTATAGATATCGGCAGGAAAATAAGGTTAAAGAACAAAAAATTATAGCCAATACGGCATCAGCAAAATTCGATGCTTTAAAAAATCAATTGGATCCACATTTTCTGTTCAACAGTTTAAATGTGTTGTCTAGTCTTATTGAAGAAGACCCATATCAAGCACAGAAGTTTACTTCTTCATTATCAAAGGTTTATAGGTATGTACTTGAACAAAAAAGTAAAGATTTGGTACTTGTTGATGAAGAGCTTCAATTTGCTAAAACATATGTGCGGCTTTTAAAAATGCGCTTTGAGGATAGTATCGTTTTCGATATCATAGAAAAGAGTGCAGACCCAGAGGCTAAAATAGTTCCATTATCACTTCAATTATTAATTGAAAATGCGGTAAAACACAATGTAGTAACTTCTAGTAAACCTTTAAAACTACAGGTTTATGAACAGGGAGGTGAGTTGGTTGTGGTGAATAATCTACAGGAAAAACAAGTGGTCAAAAAAAGTAGTGGCGTAGGACTGTATAATATTCGCGAGCGCTACGCACTTCTAACCCATAGAAAAGTTCAAATAGATAAAACGGCTACTGATTTTAGTGTTCGGTTGCCTATACTTTTAAAACAAATATCAGCTATGGAAATACAACATGAATATATAGAGGACAAGCGCTATAAAAAGGCGAAAGAGAAAGTAGAAGCCATTAAAGGTTTTTATGGCAATCTATTGGCGTACTGTATTGTAATACCGTGCCTTGCTTTCTTAAATTACAGAACCACAAGTTTCCCTTGGGTGATATTTCCTATTTTAGGTTGGGGTTTTGGTATTTTGATGCACGCTATGGAGGCTTTTGGAACAAATCCGCTTTGGGGAAGACGATGGGAGGAAAAGAAGATGCAGGAATATATGGATGATGAAAATTTCTGAGTCGAATTTTTTCAAATCAATTAGTAGTTTGAATTGAGAGTTACAATTCAGTCGTAAAATAGTACAATTCAGAAAGTAACATTTAGAAAGACAATCACTTTTAGCGAAATTTGACCCTGTAGTCAATAACCAACAAAATAACAATTACTATGGAAAGAGAAAGTAAATACCTTAGAGCAAAAGAAAGAGTTGAGAACGAGAAAAAATTCTATAACGGGCTTATCGCCTATATAGTAACTATAAGTTTCTTGGCGGCTATTAATTATTACACAAATGGTTTTGCATATGCTTGGTTTCTGTGGGCAGCATTTGGTTGGGGCATAGGTGTTGTTGTTGGTGCGATAAAAACATTTGGTGTCAGTCCGTTTTTTGGTCGTGGCTGGGAAGAGCGTAAGATAAAGCAATTCATGCAGGAGGATGAGCAAAGAACCAGGTGGGAATAAGTTGATTTTAACATAAGTAATTATAAAAATATAGAAATGGAAACATCGTCATTAGATAGAAGAAGTAAGCAGTTGAGGGCTAAAAAAAGGATAGAGCGGTTAAAAGGGTTTTATATTCATTTAGCGGTTTTTGTAATAGTGAACATTATGGTCATGACGGGTGCTGTTGTAGGTAATATGAACAATGGTGAAAGTTTCACGGAGGCATTCTTTAATTTCGGCACTTTTTCAACATTTATTTTTTGGGGCATTGGTGTATTGTTTCATGGGGCTAAAGTGTTTTCTTACAGTCCTTTCTTCAGTAAAGCTTGGGAAGAGCGTCAAATTCAGAAATATATGGATTCAGACAAGACTGATATGAAAAAATACTTGTAGTTTATCAACCAACAATCCAACTATGAAGACCATTATTATAGAAGACGAGAAGCCTTCAGCAAGGCGATTAGCGCGTTTATTGTCAAATTTAGGTGTGGAAGTGTCAGAAATGCTGCATTCCGTAGAGGAGGCTGTAGCTTGGTTTTCAGGCAACCCGCACCCAGACCTTATATTTTTGGATATTCAGCTTTCAGACGGACTCTCATTTGAAATTTTTGATACCGTAGAGGTGAAAAGTGCTATCATTTTTACAACGGCTTTTGATGAATATGCATTGCAGGCGTTCAAATTGAATAGTATTGACTATTTATTAAAGCCGATTGATGACGAAGAGTTGGAAGCCGCGGTAAATAAATATCGGTCATTTAAGCCTGAGAAGCAAAACATGACGCTCAATTTTGATGACATAAAAAACCTTTTGGTGAATCCGTTGGAGCGGGAATATAAAAAACGATTTACCGCTAGAGTCGGGCAGCATCTAAAAATTATAAATGCAGATGAAGTGGAAAGTTTCTATAGTGAAAACAAGGGAACGTATGCGGCAACTTCAGACGGCAGAAATTACCTTTTGGATACCACTTTGGAAAATCTGGAAACTGACTTGGAACCGCAAACTTTCTTTAGGGTGAGTCGCAAATTTTACATCAACATCAATCATATAAAAGATATTGTTTCTTATACCAATTCTAGGCTTCAAATCAAGTTAAATCACTTTAATGAGCAAGAAATAATCGTAAGTAGAGAGCGTGTAAAAGACTTTAAGTTATGGTTAGAGTAAAATACTCTATTTAATTGATTTAAAATTTTTTAAACACTATCATAGATTTTTCTTATACTGCCTTTTTTGCAGTAAAAAGCATTATTTTTCTATTCTGTTTTCGTCAAAAGAGGATGGGAGTAATTTTGGAATCAATTTTATGAAAATAGGTAGTAAAACGGCTCCTCCTGGAAGAATAAAAATTGCCAAAGAGGGGATGCTTTTAAAAATATCTATCAGCTGATTTTGCACCTTTTTCTTTTCTTCCGGAGTAAGGTCTCTTAAGGTAGATTTGGAAATCAGATAAACTAATTCTTTGCTTTCGGCTAGTTCTTTTTGTAATCGCTTACTATTCCTTAAAATTAGTTTATTTACCATTTTGGACATGTTCTCATAAAACTGAACCGCCAGATTATTGTCTTTTAAAAATGGAATAGTACTGGAATTTTTCATGAAGAAAACCTGAACGTTTTCAAGAGAATCTTTAATGTAATCTTCCTTCAGTCCTAGGTCTTTTCCAAGGCCAAAAATGAATTCGGATTCTTGGTATTCTAAAGACTTATCTTCCCATACCGCTAGACATGCAACATCTAGAAAATATCTGTTTTCCATTTCGGACCGGTCTTCAAGCAGCTGTTGGCGATACGAACCGTCAAAATCTTGGGCATCACTTTTTATAAAGGTTAAGGAAGAGCCGAATAGTAGAGCTAAGCGTTCGTCATTCTTATTCTTTTCTTTGGAACTCAGTGCGTGGTAAGTAATGTTTATGGTTAAATATTCTAATAGTTGTGCTTGAGCTTTTATATCCTTCGGGTCGCTCAAATAACACTTAAATAACAGGACATCTATAAACAATAAGGAGTTGGTGATAACACTATTGAATGTTTTGTTAAGGAGAGTGTCACCTAATGAAACCCTGGTTTCAATTAATTTTTCTAATTGTGCGGATGTTTTGGAACCTGTGAGAATTTTGCTTAAAAGTGAGAAATGGGCTATTTCCAGAACTTTATAGAATTCAAATATCTTTTCGAGGAAAGTCTCAAATTCATTGTCGTTGGTTTCCAAGGTATATGTGCCGTACAAGGCATGAAGCAAGTTTATTTTTGCCTTCTCGTCTTCGGAGAGCTTGTATTCGGGAGAAATAAAACCAGGTATCTCCATATTCATACCATATACAAACCCCGTATTTCGTAAATCGCGGTAATGCGAAGTGAAATCGGTATAGAGGGCCTGCTCTTTTTCTACAAGCGAACCAAATTTATTAATCCAACCAGAGGCCGAAGGGTTCATGTCACTATAGTTTTGAAAGTGCCAAATTACGTTAAAATGAGCAAACGAAAACCTCATTTACAGGAGAATTCTACTATATGGCTAATTTTTATAAAAGTGAGATTTTAATCGTTTTTTATTGGTTTATACTTAATAATCAGGGTTTTAATTCTTGTATAGCTGTAATAAGGATATCTACCTGCTGTACGATTTGCCTGTTATTTCCTTTTAACATTGTTTTAACATTTAAAACCAAACCCTACCATCAATACCTCGTAAGTAGGGGTGAATTAATAATCATTTAAAACTTAAAAATGAAAAAGACAAAACTTTTATTCGGCATGGGAATCCTTGCTGTAGTTGGTGCGGTTTTAGTGGCAGCAGATCATATTGATGCGCCAGGCACTACAGGTAATACAGCGGATATTGCTGATTTTTACGGATTTGAATCGCCTTCCAATTCAGATAATACCGTGTTTATTGTAGACCTACAAACAAATGTGCTTCCAGATTTAGCTTACGGTACGTTTGATGAGAATGTATTGACCGAAATTAATATTGACACCAATAATGATTTAATTGAAGATTTGGTAATACAGGCCATTCCAAGAAAAGATACCATGTATTTCTTTGGTCCAGTAATTCCGGCAGAGACAGGTAAGATCAGTGAAGTAATGGTAGATTCTCCGTTAGGACAAGTTGCCATATCTGGGGAAAATGCTCTGACTACAACTACTGAGGATGGTATTTCTCTTTTTGCCGGGCCAAGACAAGATGCTTTCTTTTTTGATTTTGGACAGTTCAATAAGGTAATTGGTGGTACTGCACCAGAAGGCTTCTTGCCCGCAGGCGAAGCTGTAGATACTTTTGACGGAGCCAATACTATGGCGCTGGTATTAGAGATTCCCAATAGCATTTTGGGAGAAACTACTGGCACGAATGTTTTAGGTTTAAAAGTGTACAAGACTTGGGTAACTACCAATAGAAAACAATAATAATAACTAATCTTAAAAATAAAATATAATGAAATTATATACTTTAAAATATATGGCACTCTCAATTTGCGCAGCTACTATGTTTGTTGCCTGTGATGATGATGATGATGCTTTAGAAATGGTAGAAACCAGTTGTACGGATGGTATCATGAATGGTACGGAAACTGGAGTTGATTGTGGTGGTACTTCTTGCGCTCCCTGTGAAGATGGCGGTGGTGAAATGATGGTAACGCCTCTAGATTTTTCAGGTACTTACGCTCAGGTAGATTTTATGGGTAGACCAGGTATAAATACGGTATTGAGCATTCCTGACTTTAAAGATCCTTACAACCAAGCGGTGCCGTCTACTATAGCAGAATTTTATCAGAAAGATTTTGAAGATAGATTAGAAAGTTTGCATGATGTGTATGCAGAATTATTAGGTCTTAATCCAGATGACGTTAACTATCAGCCAAATATTTTAGGCGATATCCTTAACGGTCCTGAAAAGGATGGGTTTACGGACAATATTGTTAGCGCAGAGGTTTTGACTACTGTTTTAGCAAATGATGTTTTAGAAGTAGCTCCGGATTTACCCACAACCTATTTTAATCCAGGTACCGGTGCTCCTAATTTTGAAGGTGCAATAGGGCTTACAGGTAGAACCCCGCAGGATGATGTTATTGATGTTTCCTTAACCCTTCTTTTTGGAGGTGGGGACGGCACACGTTTTAACGGTCAAGAAGTTGAAGGTGTGGGTACATTCCCAAGATTGGTTTCTGATGGAGTATCTATTACTGCAGAGCCTACAAATACATTTCCATACTTGGGAGCTCCTGAGTAAGATGTAAGTCTTTGAAAAAGAAGAGGGGGGAGGATGGTGTTTCCGTCCTCTCTTTTTCTAACTCAAAACCAATTTCCAAACCTAAATAAAAGAAGATGAAATATTTTACCATTTGCATTACTTTACTTTTTCTTTTCTCATGCCAAACAGAACCTAAAAGTTCGTTAACGGATGCTCGGGATTATAATAAATACTTGGTTTCAAATCCGTCCCGGACAACTTCAAAATATTTTGAACTCTGGAATTCAAAGATTAAACCGGATAGTTCTCAATTAATGAGTTTTGGAATCGTAGGAGGGGAGTACAATCGCTATTTTCAGAATACTGGTGATATACAATATTTAAAAAAATCAGAACAGGTATTAAAGAAAGCGGTAGCTATTGCTGCTATGGATGAAGCGGGTTACTACAGGGCTTTGGCAAGAAATTATATCTCTCAACATCGTTTTAGGGAAGCTGCGCAACTTGCAGATTCTGCTCGTGCAATACGGAGTGGAATAGACCAGACTTTGGGTCTTATGTTTGATGTGAATATGGAATTGGGTAACTATGATATTGCTCAAAAGTATTTAGACAGCTTAAAGAATATGAATGATTTTGCATATTTAATTCGAGTTTCCAAATGGAATGATTATAAAGGTGATTTGGATACCACCATTCGCTTTATGGAAAAGGCAAAACTAAAGGCCGAGGATTCTAAAAATAAAGAATTAAGATTATGGGCATATACTAATCTAGCTGATTATTACGGACATGCAGGAAGAATTGAAGATTCTTATAAGCATTATCTAAAGACTTTGGAACTAGATCCTGAGAATGCCTATGCAAAAAAAGGGATTGCTTGGATAGTCTTTTCTTATGAAAAGAAAGCAGCGGAAGCTATGCGAATCCTTGATTCTGTCACTAAAAATTACAAAGCACCTGACTATTATTTATTAAAGGCTGAAATCGCTGATTTTATGGGGGATGATTTAAAAAGCCTTTCCAATTTTGACACCTATTTTGAAATGGTTCAAAATCCAGCGTATGGAGATATGTATAACGCTTATAACGTTTCACTTTATTTAGACAGAACAGACCAGTTTGATAAGGCGTTAAAATTATCTAGAAAAGAAGTGGGTAATAGGCCCACTCCAGAATCGTATAGTTTATTGGCATATAGCCACTTCAAAAAAGGAGATAAAGAGAAGGCGCTAGAAATCGTCCAAAAGTATATTGAGGGAAAAACATTTGAACCGGGTATACTACTCTATGCTGCTGAGATTTATAGCGCAAATGGTCTGTTTGAAAAGGCAAAAGAGATAAAAATAGAGCTAGCAGAGGCAATTTACGAATTAGGACCATCATCAGAAGTCGCTATTTCCAATCTGTAGTTTGAAATTTTGGTTTAAGCTCTTATGTGTAACCGTCTGATAATGATTTAGGTTGAATTTTATGTGGTTTTATTAGGGTGGCTAGACGCGAGTTTGGCTACCCTGATATTTTTAAAAAACAAATTATTTGTGTTTTTTTTAACTTTGATGTAGGAAAATACAAAAGTAATTATTATGTTTACCTTCCAAATGACACATATGCTATTCTATGGTAGTTAGATTTACTGTAGAAAAAATGAAATTTAACCTAATAGTCCCCAAACCAATTTCGTTATGGAGTACATTCTTTTCTTCGCTTGGCTTTCATTCATGTCTATTTTAGTTTACAGAGTTATTACGGCTCGTAAAGAACTCAGAAAAACGCTCAGAACTGAGGATTAGTCCGTTCAAATTTTAGGGTTTAGTGCTTGTCATCTTGCAATAGTGAAACTTATTTGTTACCTATTATAATCTTCTCATGAGATATAAGTAATATTTAAATGTGGTTCCTGTTATTTTAACCAAGCTCTTATTAGCACTGGTAATAGAAGCAGATCTAGTACTAAAGCTGTCAGGAGGGTTACACTTACTAGTAAACCTATGGTTACACTAGGGGCGTGAGCAGAGAATAATAATATCAAGAACCCGAAGAACAATGTTAGGGTAGTAATAATAAGAGCTCTGCCGGTCTCGGCAAAGGTAATTTCTAGCGCAATCTCTTTGTGCAAGCCTTTATCCCTGCACAATTTATACCTTCCCAAAAAATGAATGGTATCATCTACCGCAATACCAAAAACAATTGCGAACACAACGGAGATGGTAGATTCTAACGGAATATTCAAGTAACCTAATAAAGCTCCGGCAAATAAAAGCGGGACTAAGTTGGGAAGTAATGAGATCAGGAGTAGTTTAAAGTTTTTAAAAAGTAAAGCCATGATAAGAGCTACCATTAATAAACCTGCTAAAAGACCGGTTACAAGGCTTTCTTGAATATAAAAGGAATTTTTGTCCAGTAGTACGCCACTACCGGTTAGTTTAAATTTCACTTGTGTGGAGTCTGTTTGTGCTGCGGCAAATTTATCGAACCTTTTATATAATAAGTTTAGTGTATCTGTCCCAACATCTAACACTCGTGCTCTAATACGAGATTTTGTTTCGTTCTCATTTACGAATTTAGCGTACTGTTTACCCGCCATATTTTTAATATCGTCTTTATATTTTTCAAAGGTCTTAGCATCATTCGGAAGGGAGAAAAATTCCGTTTTATTCAGGTTATGCGCCTTGTTTAGAGCTTTGTATAAAGTAGAAACAGATTGTATATTTCGTATAGGGGACTCACTTTTGAGTTGTTGCTCCATAAGTTCTATTTGTTGTATCACATTAAAATCGGATATTCTACTATTGCCTTGCGTCATAACGGCAACTTCCAAAGGCCTAAATCCGGAATAATTCTCTTGAAAGTATTTAAAATCGGTTGCGATAGGGCTGTTTGTGGGTAGACTCTCCTTAATCTGGTAGTTAGTGTCTATTTTGGTGGTTCCGTACATACAGGCAAGGGTAAATAGCAAGCTGAAGTATAATATAGGACGATGTGTTTTTTTTGTAAAATCGTTTATTCGCGCCAGAAGCTTTGGCCATCCGGTAGTAGCTTCTTTCTTTGGTAATAAATGTTCTTTCTTAGGGAGTAATATAAGGGCACTGGTCAAGAAAACAACAGTAATGAAAGCAGTTAATACGCCCAATGCGGCATTCATGCCAAAATCACTTATACTACTTGATTTTGAAGTTAAAAGAGAGGCAAAACCAATTGCAGTAGTAGCGGAAGTCAATAAGGTAGAAGTACCTACTTCTTTTAAAGCGGACATTAGTGCATTCTCTTTTGTTAGCCCGGTCTTGAGCTTATTTAGATAGTCATCTACAATATGTATAACATCAGAGGTGCCAACAATAAGCATGAGAATGGGATAGAAAGCTGCCATTGCATTTAGTTCTATTTCCAGTACGGATAGTAATCCTAAAAATAATAGAAGAGCTATTGTAATAGAAAAAAGAGCGATTAATACTATTAGTATTCTACGGTATATTAAGAATAAAACTATAAAAATCAGAAGGATAGAGGCAATACTGCTAACTATGACCTCATGTTTTTGCATAGCTACTATCGCTTCATAGAAATAAACACGACCTAGTAGATGGTGATTTTTAAAATCATACTTTTTCAATAAGGCTCGCACTTCCGTTAATAGGATAATACTCTGCTCATAATCTAACTTATTCTCGGTCTCTAGAGCTAATACTAATGAGCTAGCCTTTTCATCTATTAACGCATTTACATATAAGTTGTCTTTTGTTATTTTGTTGAGGTCCGAAGTATATTTAGTGGTATCCTGTAAATGTATAATTGGCAATTTTGTATAGCCAAAAGATGTCTTTAAGGGGTAAAAGAGAGTCGTTAGTGATTGCGATTCGGTAACGAAAGAAAGCTTTCGGGCTTCTTTTGAAAGTGCATCAAATCGTTCAAGAAAATCTTGCTCGAAAACGGTTGGATTATTCTCTACGGCAATTAGTAGAAAATTGTCGTCTGTACCAAATTCTTCAATAAAATCATTATAAAAAACAAGGTCGGGATCTCCTTCGGGGAAAAATTGACTAAAATCAAAAGAGAACTTCAAGTCCTCCAGAGATAAGGCGGCCAATACGCTTAAGGCTCCAAAAATAAGTAGTATGGTTTTCTTTACTGCAAATAATTTATACATATGAAATATCCGTTCTTCAAGTATGCAGCTAAATTACCCCATCATAATCGATTATCAATTACTTTATTAAAACATAAAGTATCCTAAAAGAAATAATGACCCATACTTATGAAATTTAGCCATTAATAGTGCTAAGCTGTTGTATGCATTTTATCATGGCACAGAAGAAAGAAATAGCTAACCAAGACTCAATTGTTACGCATTTAAAACAAAAAAACATTCTTCTTCAGTTATAAATGGAACGGTGTTCGTATTCGTGCAGACTATGGCATCTCTAGTGAGGGCGGAAATTTTTATTTTACGATAAAAGAGACATTTTAAAAGAAGTCGCTAAAGGTCTATACAGTTATCTAAGTCAGAAGTCCGGTCATCGTTTTTATACTTTACATACATATATACTTAGAGGGTGAAAACTAAAAGAGCTTTACAGTAATGTAAAGCTCTTTCAGTTTCTACTTATTGGCATCTACGAAGATGCAACTGCACCTAAAGTATATAGTTGCTCTAAGTTGGGTCCTTCACTACCACCTGCTGGTTCTAGTGTTATACCAAAAGCTTCGGTTTCATTTGGATTATCCAAAGTGAAAATCTTGTTTTCGTCCTGGGCGAAGTCATCCAAAAGCCCCATACTTGTTGGAGTTAAAGGTTCTAGTTTAAGAGACCATACTTGGTAGACCATACCATCCGGTGGTTCTGGTAATCCTTGGGCATCTATATAAACCTTGTTTTCTTTTTTGTTCCAATACGCTTTTGCATATGAGGTAGGGGAGACTTCTTGGCCGCCTAGTGGAGTTAAGATTACATCCTTATCCCTTAAACTGTTCAGTAATTGATTAGTGTTCGCCAATGAACCGCGAGCTTCAAAAATCTGCTGTTCTAAAATTTGCTTCTCCTGCTCAACTACATTCATGTTAGACTTAAGTTGGCTATTCTCATTATAGAACCACGCGACACCAATACCCAATAAAATAGCTGCAGCCCAACCTGTATAAGTACTCCAATTAGACTTCTCTTCAGGGAACTGAACAACTTGAGGATCTTTTCTTTCTCCTATACGTACTTTGACGTCATCAAATCCTTTTCTTTTGGAAAGTTTTGGAGAAACGGATTTTGTTAATTCCAATATAGATGATTCTATAGCCAAAATCTCATCACGTATTTCTGGATACTCACGAGCATATTGAAATACTTCCACATTCTGCTCTTCCGTGAGCGATCCCGCTACGTAAAGTTCCAAAATTCCCGATGCTATGTATTTGTCTACTTCCATTCTAATGTAACATTTTCCCGTAACTGAGAAATACAACTTCTATTTCTGGTCTTAACAGTACCTAAGGGAATATCTAGTTCTTTGGACGCTTCTGTTTGGGTATACCCTTTAAAATATAGCATTTCTATAATTTCCAGACACTTTTCCTTTAAATTCAACACTAATTTTTTGAGGGCGGAGGTATCTATTTCTGCTTTACTTTCATCTGTATTATCCGCTCTGTTCAAAATACCTACGAAGTAATCTGCGGATAGGTTCTTTTTTTGGTCTTTAAAGGATTTTGAGCGCACTTTATCGATAGCGGCATTACGGGCAATGTTCAAAATCCAAGTAAAAAAGCGACCCTTGGAAGCATTGTAGCTATCTGAGTTGTTCCAGACTTTGGCAAACACATCTTGAGTGATTTCTTCGGCCAAGCCTTTATCCTTTACTATGGTATGAACAACGCCACATATATTTACCCAATACATATCGTAGAGTTTCTCAAAAGCCAGAATGTCCTTTTTTTGGAAGCGAACGACCAAAGTATCTAAATCCATATTTATTTTAATTCAGTTAAAGATAGAAAAAACCGCTTTGGAAAGCGGCTCTTAATGTTAAAGTAAATAGGAATATTTATTTGGTAATTCCTGCACAACCAACCCTAGAACCTGCATCTCCACTGGGCTGAGATGTAAAATCATCCGTTCCTTGGTGTACGATAACCGATCTCCCAACAATGTTCATGGCATCATCACCACAACCTATACACCATTGGTCTGTAGAAAAGTCTACTGTAGCGTTCCCATCCGCATCGGCTTCAAAATTACCTATATCTCCTTTATGGTATCCTTTTTCATCGCCCCATTTACCGTGGCGTTCATCTACCGGGTTCCAATGTCCACCAGCGGATTTTCCATCTTCAGAAGAGCAATCGGCATTTTCATGAAGGTGAATCGCATGTGTACCTTCTTCTAAACCCGTGAATTCTGCTTTCATAACAACTTCGTCTTCCTCTTGAGTAAAGGTTATTTCACCTTTCATTTTACTGTTGTTCTTTGCGTTCATCATTATGGTAAGCGATTCCCCCATGCCATCTTCTGTCATTTCCGGGCTTCTTGTTTCCATCTGGTTTACGCTTTTATCAAGCCCTTCACTTGACGAATCTGCTGCATTTTTCTTTGTTTCCTTACAATTTACCATTGTCATGGCCAATATGGCTATGACACTTATTTTAATATATTTCATTGCTCTGATTTTTATATTTTGATGAAATTTAAAAAGAAATCCGTCTGCTTTCAACCTCCAAAATCATATGCGGCACGATTTTTAGGTATTGAATCAATAATGATTTCGCATAAAAAAATCCGCTTATCAAATGAAATGATAAGCGGATTTACTATTTGTGATTTTCAAAGCGACTTTAACGCCTAATTGAAAGTAATTTTAGTTTTTCTGAAGCAATACTTCGGCATGAACCGCTACATCGCTCCATGTTTTACTAACACCATCAGGACCAGTATGTAGGGCTTCACACGCTTTATTAATAGAAGCAACCGCATCTAGGGCATCCCAATCTTCAAGATTCATAACACCATCAAAAGTAAGGGCGTTATCCGATACCATTTTACGGGTAAGCGCAATATTTTCTGTCTTGCCGTTTAGAGTAACATCTATAGAGCATGAGTTATCTTCCGCAACATTGAATACTCCAGAAATAAGTTCTGTATTTTCCATTACACCAAAGAAGAATTCCAAGATTTTTGGATCTCTTGTACCCGTAGCATCATTGGTAAATAAACTACTTACGGGAATACTGAATTCAGTTCCGTTTAAAGCTTCAATTGCAGAAGCCCCTTCTCCGGCTTTCGTAATATTTATGGTTTTGAACTGGCCACCAACCGGTTTTTTCTCAGTGGTCTTATATGCTGTGAAGCTAACTTTCGTAGAATCTTGTACCAAGCTATAAGCTTCTGTTGAGGCTTGCGCCTCTGTGCTTTGTTCAGTGTTTTCTTTTTTGGCGTCTTTACAGCTAAAAGCACCAACTAACAGTAGCCCAAGGGCTATAAGTTTGATTTTTTTCATATTCACTGTGAATTTTTAGGTTTGGCATCAAAGTTAAACATTCTTACATCCAAATCAAGTTTGCTGTAAGATGATTTTAACACATAAAAACCTAATTACTAAGTGATACAAATTGGAATATTGGAATTACCTAGTCAATTAATTTAGTAATTACCTGTGTTTCATTGTGTAAAGTCTTGTGAACAGGGCATTTGTCGGCAATTTGAAGAATTCGTTTTTTCTGTTTTTCATCTAAATCCGCTGAAAGCTTTATATCTCTGTCAAAAGTGTCTATTTTGGCCGCATCGGACTCACAATTCGTACAATCTACAGCATGGCTTCTACTGTACGATGTATGAACCTCTATATTATCTATTTCCCAACCCTTTCTTTTGGCATACATCTGTACGGTCATTGCCGTACATGCAGAAAGCCCTGCAGAAACCAATTCATAGGGCGAAGGCCCAAAATCATTACCACCAATAGCAGTAGGTTCGTCCGCAGTTAAAAAATGATTGCCAACTTTCATCTGTGTCGTGAATCCATCTGAGTCATCTAAGCTAGCAACTACATGGTGTTTTGTTTTTGGTTCTTTTGGTGCTTCGTTTTCAAGTGACAAATATCTTTTGGCCCAACCAGATATGATTTCGCCGGCATAATGGGAATCTCTCTTATTAGATAATAAATGATCCGCACCATCTAAAGAAACAAAACTCTTTGGGTGATGGGCCGCCACGTATATTTCTTCTGCATTCTTTATTTCTACCGTATTGTCTTGAGGGGAATGTAGAATTAATATGGGTTTACGAAGTTTACGTAATACTTGTGCAAGCGGCTTATGCTGTAAATCGTCTAAAAATTGTTTTTTAATTGTAAAATCTCTTCCACTAAGATTTATGACGGCTTTACCATTTTCCTCAATTTCATGGATTCCACTTTTTAAAAGGTGTTCTATATGTATTGGGTTGGATGGCGCACCAATGGTCGTTATGGCTTTTACAGACGAAATTTTTTCGGCGGCAAAGATAACGGCGGCGCCACCTAAAGAATGGCCAACCAATAACGTAGGAGCCTTATAGTCCTCTTTCAGATAATCTGCGGCGGCCACCAAATCTTCTACGTTTCCTGAGAAATTAGTATCTGCAAAATCCCCTTCGCTTTCACCTAAACCTGTAAAATCAAAACGTAATACTCCAAAACCATTTGCGGTCAACGCTTTACTAATGTTCCTGACCGCTGTCAAATTTTTAGTACATGTAAAGCAATGGGCGAAAATGGCAAAATTATGCGGATGTCTATTAGCAGGTAATTCTAACCTACCCACTAAATCTTGTCCGCTTTTGTTTTTGAAGCTTACTTTTTGAAGGTTCATATGTTGCTGGTTTTTGTTTCATTAAGTAAGCAGTTCTTTCTAACTACCACTATCATTCTTTTTGAATATACCTCTTAGGTCGGGATTATAGATAACACCTATCTGCAAACGGTCAAAATTTGCCGATGGAAAATGGTTTTTTAAATATCCCGCCTGTACACTTAGGTTATAGGTAACATTGGCGCCAACAGCTGCATAAAGGCGGTTTTGCCCAAAAACATCATCTTGTAAGTTCAGAAAAATCTCGTCATAAAAATTAAGGAAGAAAATATCGGTTAACGGTAACGTTACTTGTAATCTATATCTGGCCCTGTGCTGTGTATCAGTAGTTTCACCAAAATCAATAAAACGTTGTTCAAGTCTGTAGCGATGTTCAAATAAAAATTCCCATACTTTGTTTTTAAGGATGAGCTGTTCAAAAATGCGGTGTTCTCTTGAATTGGTCTCACCGGGAAATTCTTCAAAGGTACCATCTGTAGTTATGTAACCGTAGCCCATGGTGACTATAGCGTCTGGATTGATATGATAATTGAGGCCTGTACGTAGCAAAAGCTGATTAAAATTATCGGCTTGTTCATAATAACGTAGCTGACCTTCCGTATGGATACTGAATTTATCCGAAACTTTATTGGTACCAAAATACATATGCCAAGTACCAAGGCTGCTTTCGCCAGAATCTTGGGCATAGGATAAGATAGAACATAAAAATATTAGACCTAGTAGAATACGCTTCATTAAAATTTAGAGATTTAGTTTTCGTATGAAAACAAGTTGGGTTTTTCTTGAGTAAGTTCTAAATATACCAAAACTTTGAATTACAATTCATAAAAAGTTATCACGTGGCTAAAGAGAAGAACTTATGAATTAGTTTTCAATAATATAGGACATGAACTTTGCATTTATATCTCATGTATAGAAATAAAAAATCCTGCTCCCAATGACTATCAAACATTGAAAACAGGACTTTCGTAAAAAGCGGTATGCTATAAATTTATATTCACGTAGACTGATAGTCTATTACGGAGTTCTACTTTATCGCTATTTAAATTTTGACTAATCGGAAGCATTCCGGTCAAACCTAATGCGTACCTATTATAACTTGCCTCTACACTTAATTTTCCTAGGAAAATATCACCTTTGGTATCTGCTACTTCAAAACCTAATTCTTTATTGGTGCCATAAATTTCTTCCGCAATTCCAACGATAGGGGTTAATGAAACATCGCCTAAAAAATAGGTTTTAAATGCATTGATTCCCAAGTTCAATTGGTTTCCAAATTGATAATTTTTTGGATTTTTAGTTTTGATAGTATAATTTACCATAGAGCTAATCCCCCAGTTTCTATAGGTAAATCCATAATTCATGGCAAGAACATAGTCCCAACTACCATTGCCTAATTGGAAACTTGGGTTTACACTTCCTTCGTTGTTATCCTTGTCATATTTACCCGTTGGCATTTTAATTCCCCCTCCTAATTGCAGAAAATGTTGAGGTTTTATGGTTACAACGCTATCTGGTCTAGCTTTGATTAAATTATAGTAACCAAGTACACTAATATCACCAATACCATTAATGTTCTGTTCTGTATTATCCGGTAATATTCTGTTGTGAAATTGATAAGGAACTATAACATTTAGAATAACTCTTTTAGTAACAGGTATATTGGCCCAAGCCTGTACGGTATTGAAGTTTTCGGTAATCCAAGGAGAGTCTGCAAAAATTCCATCACGAGAACGATACTCTTGACCAATATAACGTACGCCTATAAAATTATTATTTAATCCGGTGCCATACCCCATGCTACCGCCACTACTTCCACAACCACACGTATCGCAAAAATCAAAATATTCACTATTGTAATACAGTAATTTTGTACAATCAATTGGGTCTGGTAAAGACGCTTTTGCTTTGTCATTTCCATAAGAAAGCGCGGTGTTGAGACTTATACCTAGTATGGCTATAAGCCTAAATAGCATTCTAATATTCTGCAAATCTTTCGTCATTTATATAAGTTTCATCTGTTAATGTGCCCAAAAAGGCCAGTAACGTAGTTTTTTCATTATCACTTAGGGAAATTCCTAATTCACCATCTTCATTTAAAATGGGGTCCAAAGTAGGGGAGTCCGTAACTGAATTGCTATAAAAATCAAGTACGGCCTCTAAAGTGCCAAACCTACCATCGTGCATGTAAGGAGCGGTAAGCTCAACATTTCTTAAACTGGGTACTTTGAACTTGTGGCGGTCAGCAGCATCTCCACTTACTTCTTCTCTACCTATATCATTAAGAGAAGGGTTTGGAGCTAGACCATTATTTCTAAAAGCGTCATCGCTAAAAAGATCTGAGGTATGACAAGAGGCGCATTTGTTTGTAAAAACAGCAAAGCCTTCTTTTTCTTCATCGGTAAATGTTCCACCTACTTCCTGACGCACGTATTTGTCATATTTAGAATCTGCGGAAACCATCATTACCATAAATTGAGCAAGGGCTTTTAAGAAATTCTCATTGTTGACTTCGCCATCTTCAAAGGCAGAAGCAAACAACTTTTGATATTCCTCATCACTTTTAATTTTAGCAAGTACACCGCTTACCGTTTCGCCCATTTCTACCTCGTTGGTAATGGGAATAATAGGAAAGAGGTCCAAATGATTTGTAGCACCATCCCACGCAAATTCTTTCATGAATGCTGCGTTCTGAATGGCAGGTGTATTTCTAACCCCTTCCAAATCATCAATACCATGGCTAAATTGGTGACCGTGATGTGTAAATGCAGTGCGTTGTTCATGACAAAAACCACAAGAAATAAATCCATTACTAGAAAGGCGACCGTCGTAAAAAAGCTTTTTACCAAGCTCAAAACCTATAGTTGTTGGCGGATTTGCCTCTAGGTTATAAACAGCATCTGGGAAATTAGAAGGCACAGAAAATTCTAAAGGTTCATTTATGGTTTCATATGTATCATCAGAAGAATTACAGGACCAAAAAACCAGCGATAGAAGTGCCGTATATAGGGTTGCTTTAAGCATTTTAATCTAATTATGACAACCGACTTTTGTGAAGCCGGTCGTCAATTATTGTAGATGTATGGCAATTGTAATTAGTGACCGTTACCATTATGAACGTGGTCTACTACAAACATCTCAGAAGTATTAACCGCAATCTGAGGAGATTTTTCGGCGTCTACCATGATTACCGACTTTTCGGTAAGTTCAATATCAGTAGTAGCTCCTGCTAATATTTTAGAAGCATCGATTTTTAAGTGAATGTTAGAATCAATACCATCTCCAACAACAACGTTTTCTGGTAATTCCAAAGTAACTTCTTTGTAATTGTCAAGACTTGACCCGTGGCTGCCCATGTGAATTTTGAACTCCGTAGCTTCCGTTATGGTTGCAGATGTAAATGTACCCTCAAAGTTTAAAAACTTGTAACCTGCTTGCCATGCCCACATCATGTTGTTTTCTTCTGCAAGCGTTAAGAAATCACCTTGGCCTTCAGCACCTTGTAGGTATTTTTCTTGATCAACACCAACTCCGAACTTTAATGTAGTATACTCACCGGCAGGAACATCTGCAAGAGCTACTTGGTCTTCCTCATTTTCTTGATTGATGATGAAATAGCTATCATCTTTAGCATAAACAAATTCTTCACCATCTTTATTAACAAGTCTAATGTTACTTATGATATAATTAAAACGGTTTATAGTTATTGTTTCACCATTGGCATTAGCTGCGTTTGCAGTTCCTAAAACCAAGTCGTTACCATTAAAGCCATTATCATAGGTTAGGGAAATTTCTCCACTTCCAGTTAGGGTTTCTTCGCTAGTTGCATCATCATCGTTTGAGCAAGAGGTCATAAAAAGTGCGAATACAGCGGAAAGAGCTAATAAAGAATTTTTCATCAGTAAATATTTTATTCTCAGATCACGAACCTAAAAGCATTTGTTTTATTGCTGTTCAGGTATACAAGATCCAATTGTTTTTTGGATATTATTTATGCGATAAGTGCTTACCTAATTAAAAGATAAGATTATCATAGTTTTTAAGGGAAATTTGCCTGTCAGGTACCATAAAAGGAACAATATAGACAAGCTAACATAGAGAAGTACTATGCTAATTCAGGCGGATGGGAAATGTCTGCTGTAAGTAGAAGCGAGGATAAGTTTTGTGGTATTTTGTAATTTCCTTTATGGACGTCAATATTTTCAACATTGAAATCTAATTGCAAAAGGGACTGGAAAAATACAGTTGTCTGCATTTCTATTTTAGAACTCTTTTCTCCAAAAGGGTTTTTACTGTTCTCCTCTGATTCTTTGGCAAGTTGCTTGGCAAGGTAGCATTTACCGTCGCAGTTAAGCATCGGTTTATCTCTATTCTCACATAATACATTTTTGATATAGGTATAGTTGGCGATATACTCCGCCACTGGCCAAAGAGGTTTGACCATCATTATAAATGCTACAAAAAGTATTACGCATTGCTTCACATCGCAAAAATACTTTCTTTTTTCTTTTGAAGAAATATATTGCGACCAAAATGATAATATTTAGTTAATAAACACCTGTGGATAAGAAACTAGAATACTTTCTATTTCTTGAGAAAAATTCCAAAAAATTCGTTGTCTTTGCGTGGTGGAATAGAATTATAGGAACTTGAAAAAGTGGTTGTACTAAAATGCGGATTTAGATAATTAAGATATAATTCCTTAGAACCTCCAAAAGGACGTTTTACCATATCATCCGTTAGTGGAATATTAAACCAAAGACCTACAAGCTTGCCGCCAGGCTTTAGTAGATTTGCCATTTGTTGGGCATATGTGCTTCGATTTTTGGCAGTGGGTACGAAAGAGCAGAAAAAGGTTTGCTCAAAAATAAGGTCGTATTGGTTATTGTGCTCAAAGAAATTTTCCTGTAATAATTGTTCTTTAGGAAAATCTGGAATTCTCTTTTGAAAGTGTTGTAATGGGATTTCTGAAATATCCATAACATGAACATTTTTAAATCCTTTGTTCCATAAATACTCTGCCTCGTAGGCGTTACCAGCACCCGGTATTAAAATAGAAATATTCTTGTCCGTAAGCTGATCTATGTATTCTTTGATTGGAGTAGAAGGGTAGCCAATATCCCAACCCGTTTTGTTTTCTTTATAACGTTCCGTCCAATATGCATGCTCGTCGTTCATCGATAATTTGTATTTGAAAGTCTTCTGAATTTTCAAGTTATGATAAATTCATGGTCAAAGTATATTAATATTTTCCCAAAATGGTATTTCTGACGCTACATTTTGGGCGATTCGATAGCTAATCATTACATTTAAAACTTGTTTTCAAACTAAACCAAATAAGTCAAGCATTTCATTTATGAAAAAAATAGTATCGATACTTGTCCTAGTATTAGGGCTGATTGTTGCCAGTTGTGGCGATAGTAATCACAAGAGAGAAGGTAAGCCTAAAGTTTTGGTTTTTTCAAAAACCGTAGGTTGGCAACACAAATCTATTCCGGCAGGTATTGCTGCCATACAGAAACTTGGCGTTGAGCAGGGCTTTGAGGTAGATAGCACAAAAAACTCCGAGCTTTTTAATGAAGAGAATCTAAAACAATATTCTGCCATCATCTTTTTGAGCACCACATTAAATGTTTTGGACGCTAAACAAGAGGCTGCTTTTGAAAGATACATTCAAGCTGGAGGGGGTTTCGTTGGCGTACACGCTGCGGCAGACACAGAATATGATTGGGGTTGGTACACAAAATTAGTGGGAGCTCAATTCAGAAGTCACCCTAAAGGTACGCCAGAAGCGGACTTTATTGTAACCGATAAAAACTTTGGTGCAACGGAATTTTTTACCGACTCTGTTTGGCATAGAAGTGATGAAATCTACAATTACAATAAGTTGAACCCAGACGTTCACGTGGTGATGACGGTAGATGAGTCTACTTATGAAGGAGGAACCAATGGAGATTACCACCCATTTGCATGGTACCATGAGTTTGATGGTGGTAGAGCATTCTATACAGGAGCTGGTCATACAGATGAAACTTTTTCAGAAGACCTTTTCTTAAAACATTTGCTAGGTGGTATTAATTATGCCATTGGTAAGAATGAGGTTTTAGATTATTCCAAAGCTACTACACAAATACCACCAGATGTTGACCGCTTTACAAAGAAGCAGTTAAGCGTAGGTGAGTTTTTTGAGCCTACGGAAATGGCCGTTTTACCTAATAATGATGTGTTAATAGCACAGCGTCGCGGTCAGATTGCCTTATATAGTGATGCTACCCAAGAGCTAAAAGAGATAGCGTCTTTAGATGTGTATTACAAAACTTTGAATACCAAGGGTGTAAATGCAGAGGAAGGTTTAATGGGCCTTCAGAAAGACCCTGATTTCGCTACCAATAACTGGATCTATCTTTATTACTCCCCTACAGGTGATAAATGGGTAAACCGTTTATCTCGTTTTCAATATAAGGATGGGGTTTTTGATTTGGCTTCTGAGCAGGTCATTTTAGATGTGGATTCACAAAGAGAAATTTGTTGTCATACTGGTGGTTCTATTGCGTTTGGGCCAGACAAGTTGTTATACCTTTCTACAGGAGATAATTCTACACCTTTCAACGAAAAAGGAGTGAAGTATGTTAGTAATGGTTTTGCGCCGTTAAACGATATTCCGGGCCATGAGCAGTATGATGTGCGTAGAGCTTCTGGAAACACCAATGATCTGAGAGGGAAAATTATCCGATTAAAAATAAATGAAGACGGTAGTTATGATATTCCAGCAGGCAATTTGTTTGCTGAAGGAACAGAAAAAACGCGTCCAGAGATTTATACTATGGGACATAGAAACCCATACCGTATTTCAGTTGATCAAAAGAACAGCGCGTTGTATTGGGGAGAAGTAGGACCAGATGCGCGCGAAGACAAGTTGGATACACGTGGACCAAGAGGTTACGATGAAATGAACCGCGCTACGGAAGCCGGTAACTTTGGTTGGCCATTATTCATTGCGGATAACAAACCGTATGTAGATTACGACTATGAAACAGGTGAAAGCGGTATTACTTTTGATCCGGAAAAGCCAATCAACGATTCTAAGAACAATACAGGACTTCGCGAGCTTCCACCTGCAAAAGGAGCTTATATCTATTATCCTTATGTAGATTCAAAAGAATTTCCAGAAGTAGGTTCAGGTGGTAGGAATGCTATGGCAGGACCAACGTATTATTCAGATTTATACCCTAATGGAGGTGGGTTGCCTTCGTATTTTGATGGTAAGACTATTATTTACGATTGGATGCGCGGATGGATGAAAGCCGTAACCTTCTTTGATGACGGTACATTCAATAAAATGGAACCTTTTGCTTCGGATATTAAAGTGAATAGTTTAATTGATATGGAAATGGGCCCGAATGGAAGAGTCTATTTATTAGAGTATGGTAGTGGTTGGTTTACCCAAAATGAGAATTCAGCTTTAAGTTATATCGAATATAATGGAGGCAATCGTCCACCGGTTATAGATGATATGATTGTAGACCATACTTCTGGTAAATTACCGCTTACGGTTAACGCTAAAGTAGATGCAAAAGACCGTGAAGATGATGCCATTTCTTATGTATGGAATTTAGGTGATGGAGAAACCAAAGAAACCTCTGAACCACAAATTAGCCATACGTTTGCTACTGCGGGTGAGTATAGAATTTCAGTTGAGGTTAAAGATGCTCAAGGTGATGCTACAATGAGTGATGTGATTTCTGTAGTTGCAGGAAACTCAAGACCAGAAGTGGCTATTAGTCTAAACGAAGGAACCGCTATTTTTGAAAAAGGAGTTCCTGTAAAGTATGAAGTAAAAGCTACTGATGCCGATGGTGATGTTATTGATCCAGAGAACATTTTTGTATCCGTAGATTATTTAGAAAGCTTTGACGAACAGAACATGTCTTTAGGTCATCAGCAGGTTTCTGCTGCCGTTATGGGCAAAGCACTAACGCAAGGCATGGATTGTAAAACTTGTCACAAAGAGGCAAGCCCATCTATAGGTCCAAATTATAAGGCTGTAGCAGATAAATACAAAAACGATAAGAAAGCTAAGTCCTACTTGCAGAAGAAGATTGTTGCCGGGGGTGGCGGTGTTTGGGGAGAGGTAGTAATGCCTGCTCATCCAAATATCACACAAGATGAAACCAGACAGGTTGTTGAGTATATTATGTCATTGGCCGATACTGGAGAGAAGGTGAAATCACTTCCCGCTTCAGGTAGTATTGTGCCTAAACCAACTAAAGATGATAAGGTGATGGTAATTACCGCAAGCTATACGGACAAAGGACAAGAAGGAACCATTCCGCTTACTGGAATGAAGACTGTTGTTCTTAAAGAAAAAGGAGCAGATAAACCTGAGTAAAACGTTTCTTTAAAATAAAAAAGCGGCCCACATGAAAATGTGGACCGCTTTTTTTATGGAGTATACTCAATTATTTCATCTGTTTGTGGTCTACATAATAATTGCGATCTACTTCTAAAGTAGAAAGGTCTCCATTTAGCTCTTGGGTTTTCCAATCTGACGTAGGGGAGAGGGTTTGTGACTTACCGTCAATTAATATTTTAAGTGGCATGTGAAAACCTTCAACAATATTTGAGTATCGGTATTTTACCTTATTTCCATCAATCTTAAATTCAAAAAGTGGAATCATTGTAGTTCGCAAATATTGGTCAAATACTTTTGAAAGATCTATTTCTGATTTTTTTGAAATATAATCTTCAATCTGTTTTGTAGTTACCGTTTGGTGATAGAACTCACTATTTAGTCCACGTAGCACTTGTCGCCATTTTTCGTCATCGTTTACCAATTGCCTTATGGTGTGGAGCATATTGGCACCTTTGTAATACATGTCTTTTGAGCCTTCGGTATTTACATTGTACGGACCAATAATAGGCTTGTCATTTTGAATGTTTGTTCGTGTGCCGATTACATAGTCTGCGGAAGCCTCTTTACCTAAATGATAGTCTAAAAATATATTCTCGGAGTAGGCGGTAAAGCTTTCGTGAATCCACATGTCCGCAATATCTTTATAGGTAATGTTGTTTGCGAACCACTCGTGACCAGATTCGTGAATGATAATAAAATCGAATTTTAAACCTAAACCAGTTCCGGATAGGTCTCTACCCAAATAACCTTTCATATATTGATTTCCGTAGGTAACGGAACTTTGGTGTTCCATGCCTAAATAAGGCACTTCTACCAGCTTAAAACTGTCTTCGTAAAAAGGGTAGGGGCCAAACCAATGTTCAAAAGCCTTCATCATTTTTGGAGCATCCTTAAAGTGCTCTTTGGCTTTTTCAAGATTATCCCTAAGCACATAGTAATCCATGTCTAAAGTACCTTTTTCACCTTCGTACTTTTCTCCAAAATGTACATAGTCACCAATATTAATATTTACGCCGTAATTGTTAATAGGGTTAGAAACAAACCAGTGGTAGGTATTAGTATCCTCGTCTACTTTTCTTAGCCTACCGTTGGAGACATCCATAAGTCCCTTTGGAGATTTTACGCTTATCAGCATACTATCTACTTCGTCATACATATGATCTTTGTTAGGCCACCAAACACTAGCACCCAGTCCTTGGTTAGAAGTCGCTACAAAGTCATTGCCATTAGGGTCTTTTTTCCATGAAAACCCACCATCCCAGGGAGCGCGAACGGCTTCTTTAGGGTGGCCAGAGTAGTATACTTTAATCTCATTAAAGTCGCCTTCTTTTTGTTTTTTCTTCAACTGAACAAAATGAGCATTTCCATTGTTTACTACTTCCAGTTTTTTACCGTCTTGCGTCACTTTTTCTATGGTCAAGGGAGGCTGAAGGTCAACCTGCATCACTTGATTTTTCTTAAGCACTTTATAGCGGATGGTATTGCTTCCAGAAATGAACTTTTTGTCTGGGTCTACTGCCACATCTAGATGGTAATAGTTTAGGTCCCACCATTCGCGTTCTGGGGTAATACTTCCACGTAGAGTATCTTGTTCCGTAAATTCTTGTGCAAAGGTTGTGGTGGCAACCATGAAGAGTACTAGTGCTATTATCCGTTTCATTGTAATTGGGTATATAAAAATGAAAATAGGCTCAATATAATGGTTTAAACTAGTTTGAGTAATCTATTTTAGAATAATTTAGGAAACAGTATGTAGGAGATGTATAGAGGATTAAATAACTATAGTATTTAACTTTATTCTGAAAAAAGTAGCACGCAGACAGGCAGTCTATTTACCACACTTCAGAGCATTTTTATTGAGAATATCCGTTTTGATATAAGTACTTTTTAAAATGGGGTTCCAATTAAAATCACTGATTTCTGTTACAATAAAGTTCTTTTTAGGGTCAGTAGAAAGTAAGGTTTCGGTGAAGTCGTCTTCCAAGTTTTTCAACTTGTCTAAATCGCATGCGGGTAATTCTCCTTTTACGGCAATAGCACCAAGTTGGTCTATTTCTTTTGGCTTTAGACCATTTTTCATTTTAACCTCCACTGTCTTTTTGGTGTCTAAGCGTTGTACCACAAACAAGCCATCTATAGCATCAGATACAAAGAATGAATTGAATTGGTACCGGCCTCCTGTGTCATAAATTGCAGCATCTGTCAAACATGGGGAAGCTTTGCTTACCACTCGTGTATTGGTACGGTCAATAAGCCCATCCGGATATAGTTGCTCCATAGCTTGTTGTAAAGCAAGGTGACCTACAACGAGCCCATCACAAAGATGACCGTGGAATTTTACTAGGTCGTCCAAATCTATAGTTTGAATATTTCCCAAACGGCCTTTTGAAAAATCGGTGTCATTAACCTTCATTCCTGTTTCCACTGGAGCTTGTTTTTTGGGTAAGTAGAGTTTAAGTGATCTGTTACCTGTTGTAATTTTATCTAGATGCCCCATAAAAGTCTGGTCATCTCTTAAGTAGTGGACGTGAATAAAGCTTTTAGAACCCGTGAATACACCTTGATGTTGTTCTGAATAAAAACCTAAGATTTCCCCTTTTTCATTTTCTAGGGTAAAATTTTGAGATTTTATGTCCGGCCTATACCCTTCTATATCTGGACTTCTAGGCGTAACAATATGTGCGGTCATTTGATCAAACTCTCCCCCAATTCTGAAAGCAAAAGGTTCTTTTAAATCATAGCCTTTATTCTTGGCTATTGCGGCTACGTTTTCCTCTATTTGCTGAACACTATTTAATGGCCCGGGTAAGTTGAATTCTTCCCAATCCTTTACATTGCTATACACAAAGAATGGAGAACGGATATCCCAACTTTGACTAACCACAGCTTTACCTTCTTCAAATGCCGAAGCAAAGAACGGTTTGCCATCAAAAACGGTAATTTCCCCTTTCATTTTATCATAAGGCCCCATTGCAAATAGATTGGATTTATCAGGGAGGGTATCTAGCCAAACCTTAATGTCATAATTAGGTCCCATATTGTTCATTGCTCCTTTGGTAAATACCTGTGGCGTGCTTTGCCCTAAAATCGCTTGTGAAAGTAGAATGCTTAATAGCGCGATTGAAATTAATTTTTTCATAGGTTGATACTAGTGGTTATAAGAGAAAGTTAAATAAATAGCCTGAAATGATGATGCAAAGCGTGACTACGGCAAAGAAGATAGCAATTAGTTTTAGGGTCATTACCTTCTTAAGTAGCATAGCTTCCGGCAAGGAAAGACCAACCACGCCCATCATAAATGCAATGGCAGTACCCAAAGGGATACCTTTTACCACCAGTACTTGAACTACAGGAAGTATGCCCGATGCATTTGAGTACATGGGAACGGCTAAAATAGTAGCGATAGGAACGGCAAAAAGATTGTCCTTGGCCATATATTGTTCAAAAAATCCTTCAGGAATATAACCGTGCATCAATCCGCCAATAGCGATACCTACTATCACATAAGGGATAATGCCTTTAAGAATTTTTAGTACTTCATCCCATATAATGGGTAATCGTTGTTGTAAAGTCTGTTTTTCCGCAATAAAGGTATCTTGGTCTCTTTGGGCAGTGGCCAAAACTTCCTTTACCCAAGGTGTCAAAAATCTTTCTAGTTTTAATTGCTGAAGAATTACACCAGATACAGTACCTAATAAAACCCCACTTATCACGTAAATAATGGTAGTTTCTATTCCGAATAAACCTACAAAAAGTCCAATAGCAACTTCATTTACAAGGGGTGAGGTAATGAGAAAAGCAAAGGTTACTCCTAAAGGTATACCACCTCTTACGAACCCAATAAATAAAGGAACGGACGAACAAGAACAAAAAGGTGTTACAACGCCAAAGAGACTTGCCATGAGGTATTCTAATCCGTATAATTTATTCCGCGATAAATAACTTTTTACCTTGTCTATAGGGAAGTAACTGTTTACGATACCCATTAAAAAGATAACGACAAAAAGGAGAATTAGAATCTTTGTAGTGTCATAAATAAAGAAGTTTAGGGCTTCAGCTAAATGTTGCCCTTTGTCTAAATTTAAGACATCATAAACGAACCAATCTGCACTGTTTTGAATCCAATCGAACATGATGACAAGTTGTTATTTGACGAGCGCCAACACTTCTTCTTTTGAAGGTACACGTCCTTTTATTGTAATTACATCATCTACAACTAATGCAGGAGTAGACATTACGTTGTACTTCATGATTTCCATAATATCCTCAACTTTTTCAATAGTGGCATCAATGTTATTTTCTGAAATAACATCCTTAACAACACCTGTCATAGATTGACATTTGGGACACCCAGTTCCTAGTATTTTAATTGTTTTAGACATAGCTATTTAATTTGTCTATCGCAAATAAGCGATAGGATTATTAAAAAATATCAACTAAAAAAATCTTGAAATAATGATTTTGCAATAGTCCAGTTTTCTTGATTGATACAGTATTTTATTTTAGGTGGTTTTAATTCTCCTTGAATAAGACCCACATTTTTTAATTCTTTTAAATGTTGTGAAACCGTTGACTGTGCCAAAGGAAAGACCTCTACCAAATCTCCAGTAAAACAGCAAGATTGTTTTTCAAGATGCTTTAAAATAGCAATACGTGTAGGATGTCCTAAGGCTTTAGCAAATTTTGCCAATGCCTCTGTATCTTTCTTGTATTCTATGTGCTCTAGATTTCGTTTCATATTAACTATCGTAAATTTACGATGGATTTTTTAGGACTAATGTGACTTAAGTCACATTAGTGGATTTTTTTATTTTTTAAGATGACATAAGAAAGCCGCTTATGGTATAGGCGGCTTTCTAAAACTAACATCAACTCAATACTATAATTTAATACCCTGGATTTTCCACAAACTTCGGGTTATCAGAAATCTTATCAAAGGTCAAAGGATAATAATAATTTTCAGGCAAGAACACTCTAGGGTTACTAAGGGCGTTTTTAACTTCGATTTTAAATTTACCCGTGTCGTGATTGTACACGAATTTAAGACCCATCATCATTTTATCGTTCAACACATCTACAGCTATTCGCCACCTGCGGATATCCCAAAAACGATGTTCCTCAAAAACAAGTTCCACAGCACGTTCATTACGTATAGTTTCTTCATCTATTACTAACTTAGGCGGCATTCCCGCACGTTGGCGAATTCTATTGACCAATGTTAGAGCCTCGTCTGTTTTACCCAAGTAAAAAGCAGCTTCCGCCATATTTAAATAGGTTTCCCCTAATCTAAAAATATGAAAATCTTCACTAGATTGATCATCATCTAATTGAGAGCCCGTGCTTTCATCTAAAAACTTACGTAGTAAAAAGCCATGACGTAACGGCTTAGGTCTAGCTTCAAACGTTCTATTTGCTACTTTTGCAGCCATCCCATCTGGCAATACGCCAGAAGTTACAACTTCGCCATTTACTAAACTGCTTTCATGAAAGTAGGCTTTTCTATCCCAGAAGTCAGTACCGTTATAAAAGAACGCGGCTTTGAATCTTGGGTCACGATTATTGAAAAGTTCGTCCATATCCCACTCCTGAGCTGCATATTGATCCCGCGGAATTGCGCCTGTAGTACCATCCTCAAATTCAAATTTCTCGGCTATATCCAGAAAAACCCTAAAATTTGAATTCCATCCTGTGGCAAATTCCGCAGGAACTGCTAGAAGAGCATGACTCTGACCAAGACCCGAACCTGCATCATAACGTTCGGTAAAAATCACTTCAGGATTATCTTCGATCTCATCTATAAAAAGCTGGTGATGGTTTGTTACAGGGTCATCAAATTTTTCGTACAAGCTCAATGGGCTGTTCTCGATTAATTCTTTAGAAGCATCATAAGATTTTTGCCAATAGGTCGTTTCTGATGCTTCGGGCATACCTACTATACCGTCTAATTGAACTGTTCCAAAACGTGCGATACTGGCCGCGAATAACATAGCTCTACTTTGCAGGGCCTTAACAGCCCACTTGTTCACACGACCGCCCTCGGTGTCTCCTTTGTTCGGTAAATCATTGAAAATGGCATTCATTTCAGCATCAACAAAATCATAGATTTCTTGCTCCGTATTTCTAGGTATAAATATGGTTTCTGGGTCATCGGTTAAGTTTTGAACACCTGTAATTAAAGGTATTCCTCCCCAACGTTTCACCATTTCAAAATATAGGTAGGCTCTTATCCATCTTGCCTCGGCAATTCTTTTTTTCTTGAAGTCTTCGTCCAATTCAGAATTTCCTACTTCTTCTATAAAGATATTAGCCTTTCTAATCACATCGTATTTCCAATAATTGAGTGGTTCATAAAGGGTCTGTGAATTCATAGGGGTTGCTATGGCAATATTCGGTTCCTGCCACGGAGCAAATTGCGTAAGCTCATCAGACATACCAGAGATTAAACCAAAACCTACATGGTTTCCGCTATTGCCGGCACTTAGTCTTTTGAAGACCACATTAGAATAAACATCGGTCAGGTAGGCATCGGTCAAGTTTTGATCTAGCCATACACTATTCTCCGGTATTCTATCCAGAGGTTCTTTATCAAGTACATCTTCGCATGATGCGAGAAGCATCAAAAACGAAATCAAAATAAAATTAAGTTTTTTCATGATTTTTTTTTAAAGTGAAATATTTACTCCTAAAGAAATTGTTTTCAGCAAAGGATATCTGGCTCCATTTTGCGTTGTAGGACCCTCTGAATCAAAAGAATCTTTATAGATCCCTAATTTGTTCCATGTCACTAAATTAGAGGCAGATACAAATAAGCGTAGCTGTTGCATTCCCATTTTATTGAGTACATCTCTTGGTATATCATAACCTATGTTTAGATTTTTTAGTCGCAGATACGTACCGTCTTGTAACCAAAAATCAGAGGTTTTATCGTTATTCTGGGTTAACCCAGAATCAGTACTTGCAGGTAATATAGCGTTTGGATTAATATTTACATCAGGATTATTGGGGTCGGGCGCCCATCTATAGTCATATTGATATTCAAAAGGAATACTATTATTGATAAGGATATTTCTTGCTCCGCCAGTGATATTAAAGTTGAACCCAGTTGCACCTTGAAAAAGTGTGGAAATAGAGAAATTGCCATAGGACATGTTCATATTTAAACCGTATACAATATCTGGTAATCCGCCTTTGCCTATTTCGTCTAAATCCCTAAAATCAATCTTGTCATCACCGTTAAGATCTACATAGCGTATATCACCAGGATTAAGTCTATCATTACCGGTACCACCGGCTAATAAGGACTGGTCTACGGTATGAGCATCTATTTCAGCCTGATTCATAAAAATACCATCCGTTCGGTAACCAATATTTCTATTTACCCAATTTCCATTTCGTTGCTGTGTTAAATTGAAACGATTAATAAACTCTGGGTCGTTCAATTCTTCTGGAGATTCAGCAAATGCCTCAATTACCTCTTCAACTGGCCAATTTTTATATTTTTCGCGAGCTAGACCAAAAGAGAAACCCATATCATATTTGAATTTCTTGCCAATGGTATTTCTGTGCGTTACTACCAAATCAAAACCACGGTTGTTAGTTGAGTTTTGGTTTACCTGGGGCAACTCAGCTCCAAAAGTACTAGGGAATTGATCTAAGGGAGTAGCAAAGATACCCTCTTGCAATCTGTAGAACACATCAAGCTCTAAGCCTAATAATCCGTTCCAAAAACTGGCGTCTAGACCTATGTTATAAGTGGTAAGATCTCTCCACGTAACAAAAGGGTTTGCCAAACCACTAGTGGCAATGGCGGTAGAAAGGCCGGTAGGTCTAAAAAGATATGAACTTAAAACCCCTGTTTGAATTTCATTAGCAGATAAATATCTAAAATAATCAGGTGTACCATCATCTTTAAAAATTCTATCATTCCCCGTTTTACTATAAGACACCCGTAACTTGAGATTATCAACAAAAGTTGCATTATCCTTTATAAAGCTCTCTTCCGAAATTCGCCATGCTGCTGAAGCACTGGGGAAGAATCCCCACCTGCTATCCGCTGCAAAATTACTGGTAGCATCATACCTGAAAGATCCTTCTAAGAAATATTTGTTCTTATACCCATAATTCAATCGACCAACAACACTAGATCTACCAAATTCTATAGCATTACCCGAGTTGGTTATTCCTAATTCTGAACCAAAATCTAAATAGGGAAGATCGGTAGTCAAAAGATTGAGACGACCCGATTCCTGGTTCAGGATTTTTTCATCAATGGTTTCTGTTCACAGTAAGCCCTTAACGGAATGATTACCATATTCACGATCAAAGTTTAAAGAGATACTAGGATAAAAACTTTTGAATTGGTAAAGCTCTTCATTTAAATCATTTGTGTTTCTTGCACCCACCGCAACAGGTTCTTGGGTTTCTCTATCATATTCATATACAATAATACGTTTGTCCAAATCTTTGGTCTGTCTAGTTTGTGAATTATAATTGATTACACCTTTAGCAGACAATCCTTTTAAGAAAGGAAATTCGTAGTTTAATTGAATTCTACCGGTGAGAACTTCATTGTTTTTATCAATAAAGCCAGATAACTCACGGGAAGCGTTACCGGTAGCAGTTCTATTATTAAACCCGCCCCCGCTATTCGCGGCCAACTCTGGATATCCTGGAATAAACGGAGGTAAAATTGGCTCAGAAACGGTAATGGAATTGTATACCGTAGCCAAATCTGCACCTGGCTCAGATGTTTTGTCCCTTCTGTAGCTGATATCAATACCAAAAGACAAGCTCTCATTAATTTTTGCATCAACGTTGGAACGGACGTTTATTCTGGAATAATTTAAATCTCCTGATTTAAATTGCCCATCTTGCTTTAAGGTTCCCAGTGAAGTAAAGAAACGCACAGCTTCGGACCCACCCCTTACACTTAAGTTGTGTTGGTTCATAGGAGCCCAAGACCTAAAAACAGCACGTTCCCAATCATAACTTTCATAGCCGGGAGCCTCTGCTTTATATAATGCAATTTCTTCTGGGGTATAACTGGCCGCACCACCTTCATTCTGCATTTCAACGAATTGACCTCCGTTTACACTGTTTCTCCAAGTAGTAGGTTGTTGAAAACTTGTGATGCCAGAGTAGGAAATAACAGGCTTGCCAACCCTTCCTCTTTTGGTAGTCACCAAGATTACACCGTTACCGGCCCTGGCACCATAGATTGCTGCTGATGCATCTTTTAGGACGTTGATTGATTCAATTTCGTTGGGGTCTATACGGTCTAAACTCATTTCCATTCCGTCTACCAGTACTAGTGGAGTACCAAAGCCACGAATATTTAAAGTGGTTGCGTCATCACCTGGCACACCGGAAGTTTGCTTTGTTATAACCCCAGCTACACGACCACCAATGAGCTCGGTTGTATTTGCTACCGAGACCTTTGTAAGGTCTTTGGCGTCAATTTTTACCACCGAACCAGTAATCGCAGATTTTTTCTGGGTACCATACCCAACCACAACTACTTCATCCAATTTGGCAGCATCTTCTTTTAAGACAACATTTAACGTAGTTTGATTGTTTACTGGTACGTCTAAAGAATTAAAACCAACATAGCTAAAGAGCAATGTTGCATTGCCTTCTACGTCGTTTAAGGTGTAAAGACCGTCAAAATCTGTCTGTGTACCGTTTGTTGTGCCTTGTACGACAATACTGGCTCCTGGCAGTGGAGCTCCTGTTTCGTCTGTGACTGTTCCTGTTACTTTTTGCTGAGCTTCCAAACTTTGAAGCCCAATAATTAAGAGAAACAGTCCGAAAAGCGGAAATTTCCTTAAAAAATAAGTTAGTTGATTTTTCATACTTGGTTTATTTAGTTGATAATTTTGAGTTGCCTATGAATATTTCAGCAGAACTTTGATACCATATGGCCGGTAAAGCATCAATGAAATAGTACGAATTATTATTCATGAGACTTTTTGAATGTAAATACAAATAGATGCTCCAAACGTTTTAAGTGTACTTTTAACACAAATAAACGAATTGATTTCTGATAATTTAACACTTTTGTAACTGTTTGGTTGACAAATATTTAATTTTGACTTTTGGAGATTCACTTCAGTTTTGACAAAAAAATATTGAAACTAGAGAGATTAAGGGAGTTGGGTAGTGCTAAAATTGTTGGAAAATTTTCACCTCTTTTTCAAGAATTTATAAACAAACTAGCTTAAAAGAAATCCTAGAAAAACATAGATTTTTTTCTACCATATAGCAAAACTAGAATTCAGTCTTAGCTAAGCCTTTTATTGTCAAAATTGCGGCAGTTCTAATATTAAAAACTAAAAGGAGTAGGGTGAAATTTAATAGTGAAACTTTTACTGCGAATTAAAATGGTTGGATTTTTCATGAGCGATTTTTGTTGAGTTGATAGTTTTGAGTACAAATTGAAAGTAGCTGTTCTTACTACTATTATAGTTGAAAAGACTAAGATGACTAGCCATTTAGAAATAATCAACTGGTGTTAAAACTCTAATACTATGGTTACTTCATATTATGCATGAAGTTTTAAAATTAGAGTATGCGTGTATGCTCTTTGATTGGGTTGGTTATAAAGTGTAAGTGTAACTGAGTAATTAATTGAATTTCGCCATTTTAAATAAGAAAATGGCAATTAAAATTTAATTTAAGTAAAATAAATGTAATTTTTGTATGTATAATATGCGAAAATTACCTTTTATTAGTAGTATGATACCCTTTTTAAGATTTCATTATACAAAATGTTGTATAGACATTGAAGATTTTAATTCGGCTTACACTTCAGTAAGATATAGTGAAATCAGTATTTATTTACTATATTTATTTTAATTGTTTGATAATTAGTTAATTAAATTGTTTTAGATGGTCGTCTATAATTTAAAGCATTATAATTATAAAGATTGTGACCACCTGGAGCATGTTATTTTGGTTAGAGCACTTAACTTCCTTCTTCAAAAAGCCTCTTCTTTAACTTAGGTATCTCAAAAACTATAAATTCTCTAGTTTGTTCTCACTATATTCTAGGACAAAGCCATTTTCAAAACCTAGAAAATATTGGAGGTCTTCTAATCGTTTTTAGTAAAATAACCTTCATTAGATACAGACGCATCACTTACTTGAATACTTCCTGTTTTAAACCAAACTTCGGCATAGTTTCCGTCTGCATATTGTTTTTGAATATCACCACCATGCGTTTCGGCACCAGAACACCAGTTCATATTCACTTCGGGAGATTTTCCATTTGTTTGGTTATAGGCACCAAGTTTAAAGAAACAACCTTCGCCAGCATATGCTTCTTTACGTTCTACACCATCTTGACCAATTGGCACAAATAATTTCTGTGTTTGCTCTGGTATGTCTGCCTTTGTTGTGAACTCTGATTCGATTAAGTTTTTTGTAAAGGTTTTGGTTTCGTGTCCGTTACTAGTAAATGTTAAGTTCATTATCCCATCCTTAACTTCTATTTCATAACTAAACTCTTCCCCTAATGCAATACCATCCTCAGGTTCTTCTGGGTAAGTGTTTGTATCACTACCAACAACAGAAAAGTCATTTCCCCAAACAGCTGAGGAATAATCCCATCTTTTAGAATTATCATCACCTGCCGTATTGATTTCATAATGCCAAAAAACAGAACCTTTGGTATGACCAGGAAATTTCTTGTAAAATATTTTAAGCGGTTCATTCTCAAATTCATCCGCACTATGGATTTGTCCTACCACTACGGCGTAAGTAGCAGCTACGCGAGCATCACCGGTAGCAGATACATTCATTACTTTAAGTGTAGCTGTTAATTTATCATTAGCGGTTTTTGGATACCATTTTTTTATTTGCGCCAATTCAGTTCTTGTATTATTTGAGGTCCCGTGGGTATTTCCTCCATTGGGAGCCTTAAATACAATCCAATCACTATTGCCATCATTTTTTGTGTAAAAGAAATCTTTGTTCTCAAAATTGTTTGCGATACCTACATTTGAGCCATCACCTAAAATCAATTTCCAATGATCAAAAAACGGAATAACGTCACTTGCGTAAACGGTTTTTACAATTTCTTTATCATCTGCATCAGTCGTTGAAGTATTTGTTTTTTTTCCGGTATCACCGCAGCTATGAAGTGCAAGGAAAATTCCAAGGGTTAATAACGTTGCTAAAGATGTGCTAATTTTTTTATTCATTTTGTTAGTGTTTGATTTTAAATACTTCTGTTTTTAAATCACTATATATCTCGTGAAATGTACTACTTTAAAATTTAGTGCTATTATGTAGAATAAGCTATTTGTCTTAATACCAAGTACTGGTTGTATTCCATTTTCTAGTCAAAAACATGCTCCTTTATTGCTTTAGAGCCATTCCAAGGTCTAAAGTATATTAAGCTATCTGTTTGCTTTATCATTGTAAATAAATCATCTATGGCTTCAGCGGTGTATTGAGATGTATGGCAACTAGATGCTTCATGTCCCAATTTTAAATCTTCTTCGCTAAAGGGTAACCTATAGGTTAGAAATCTCTTTTGAGTAGTTTTTAAATTTTCATTGAACCACTTCACCAAATCTGTTTTTAAACTTAGTTCCTTGTTTTTAGATTCGTTAGGAAAGCCATAATAAAGTAGTTGTTGCGTCTCTGATGCTTCCCTCTGAAAAACTTCTGTAACGATATTGCTGACCATACGATGGTCAGAATGACCATATTCTCCACCAGGGCCAAAGGTAATGACCACTTCAGGTTGGTGTTTTATGAATAAACTGTCAATTTTATCATCTAATGAAAATAGGTTTTCATTCAATGCTAAATCACCATCGGTATAATTTAAAAAAATAGGAGGGTTGATACCCAGTACTTTTGTAACACACAAAGCTTCTTGAGCGCGTATGCTAGCAAGTGAATCTCCAGCAGGGATATTAGCATGCGGCGTAACTCCTTTAGAGCCATCGGTAACAATTACTAAATGAATAGAAGCACCTTCCTTGGCATATTTGGAGAGGATGGGAGAAATTACAATCTCATCATCCGGATGAGCAAATATTGCCATTAAGGTCTTATCAGTATTGGTCGGTTGTTTGTTCTCCTTTTTTGTTTGCTTTTGACTGTGGCATGAAAACAACGTAAGTATGAGACAAAGGGTTGGTAGTAGTGTTTTCAAACTATTAGGTTTAGGACACTAATATATTGTTTTAAATGTGAGTTCTGGTAGATAGTTAACAAAGTTGTAGCGTCTCAGTTTATAACATATTTCTGCTAGTGGGATTCTAAGCTTATTTTCATGTGGTAATAACTAATGAAGTGAAATGCACTTCACCTTCATATTTCAATTACAACATTGCCTTTTTTGTGTCCCTGATCTACATATTTATGAGCAGTAACTATTTCTTCTAATGGATAAGTTTTGTCAATGAAAGGAATCAGTTTTCCCTCCTCAGCAAGTGTTTTGATTTTTGAAAGGTGTTCGGGTTTTTCTTTGGTCAGCATTTTTACTGAAACAAATCTTCCGCCTTTAGTCAGAACCTTTTTGGCTTTTGATTTACTTGTTTTACCAACTGCATCAAAAACAATATCGAACTTTTCTAATAGTAGTGAATAGTCTTCTTTTTTATAATCTATTAAATTGTCCGCACCCAGAGATTTGACCATTTCAAAATTTGGAGCGCTACATACTGCTGTTACGGAAGTACTGTGATACTTTACAAGTTGAACAGCATAGCTTCCTACGCTACCAGAGGCGCCATAAATCAATACATTTTGAGCCTTACTTACATTTGCTTTTTCTAATAAATACATAGCCGTCATAGCTCCAATAGGCAAGGCGGCAGCTTCATTGAAATTGAGGTTTTTCGGTTTAATATCAACCACTCCATGTTTCCACTCTTGTGGTAAACAAATATATTCCGCGTAAGAACCAGTATTAAGCATTGTTGAAGTTCCAAAAACGTGGTCACCAATAGCAAATTTGGTTACATTTTTTCCTTTGTTTTCAATTACTCCGGATAATTCATGACCCAAGATGCTCTTTTTTGGTTTAAAAAGACCGAATATTAGTCTTGCGGGTAACCAGAAAAGTGCCGGAAAATCTGAGTTTCGAAGGCGCACATCGCCAGAAGTAACGGTTGCTGCATGAATCTTGACTAGAATTTCATTGTCTTTTGGATGTGGTTTATTCACTTCTCTTAACTTAAGAACTTCTGGAGGACCATATGCAGTATAAACTATAGCTTTCATAAATAATCATGTTTATGTTTAAATGGGGAAGCTTTTGGAACTCAACAAAAGAAGGTAATTTTTAATATAATCAAGAGGAAATGTGAGGCCTCTAGATTTGGATTAGTATAAAAATACGCAAATGGATTGATTTGGTTTTTATACTTCTTTAAGTGTATCAATACGAGTAAGGGGTATAAGAATAGATGTGGTTAAACTAAATAAAAGGGATTTTAAACCGTTACATCTATTCTAAACTTTAAAAAAAAATAAATGAAACGTAAGTTTATTATCCCAAGTCTTTTATTGGCATGTAGTACCTTTTTTATTTCCTGTTCCACAGATGATGGAGAGGAAGAAGGTTCTAAAGAAGCTGAAATTAGTACAGCAGCCGTATCGGGTTTTTTAAATTCTGAAGCCTTTACACCTGCAACTACACATTTTACAAAAGGAGAAAGTTTTGGAGATGCAGGTTATGAATTCAAACTTTTTAGTGAAACGGAAGAATGTGATGAGTTTCAATCTATAGGAGATATTTCTTTTTTCGTAGCATCTGACACAGAATTAACACCTGGAGAATATGACGGAAAAGGCCCTTATTTCTTTTATAAAGATGGAGAAGATTCAGGAACGGCTTCCTTTTTTGGAGCAGAGGTAATTATTACCGAAGTTACGGAAACAAGTATTTCAGGAAGAGTAAGAGGAGGCGACTCTGAAGCAGAAAATGATATTGAAGGTGCATTTACAGCAACACTTTGTCAAAAATAAATAGTTTCTGTAGCATAGTATTAAGGTGAAGCTAAATACTTCACCTTTTTTTATACAAGATATTTCATTCCACTTTAATTTTCATCATTCTATAGTGTTCTAGCTTGTTTGTGTCTATAATCTTATTTGTGTTACCGTCTAAATTATCTATTTGAGTATTGGTGATAAAATAGATGTGACCGTCGCAAATGTCAAAGGTGGTAGGAATTCTGAAATCCTTCGTAAATGCGGTTAATTTTTTGCTCTTTAAAACTTCCGTACCAGTAGGATTCAGCTTAAATTTAAACAGTCCGTTTTGGGATTGTTCATCCCAACCGTTTACTATTCCGTATAAATTATTTTTATGATATTTTAAACCATCTATACTGGAATACTCCTCTCTAGGTTTATTCATTAGTTCTTTGGACGACAGATCAACAATAGCAATTCCATTATTTGATGCCAAGTATAGATGTTTCTCATTAGGGGAAATAGTAATCCCGTTGCAGTTTGGAATAGCTTTATTATCTAAAAAAACCGCTATGCTTTTATCAGGTCTTTTTATTTTATAGATTTTATTACTTTCAGAATCCGTTATAAAAATCTCATTAGTAGAACTAACGGCTAAATCGTTCCAATAATGAAAATCTGAATCGTTGAGAGTGTAGGAATCAATAAGTTCTCCTGTAGAAAGTTGTAAAAGCAAAAGAATAGAACTGTTTTCATCTTCTGGTAATGTATTGCCAAGAGCATATAAGGTATCTCCTTTTATTGTCATTCCAAAGCCAGACAGATAATTATATTCGTTAGTTTCTAGAAATGTCTTAGGATTACTTCCATCAATAGAGCTACTGACTATTTTGTTATTTTTAAGACTGTTCAGATATACTGTTTTAGTTCTGCTATCTAATGTAATTCCTTCGGGAAATAGATCTTGTTCAAAAGGGAGTTCAATCAATTCCATTTTTTGACCTGAACAGGAGTTTAACCAGATTAAGGCTAAAAAGAAAAAAAGTGATTTAATATTCAGCATTCTTGTTCTTGTTTGGCAAGCTGCTCGTTTGCAGTTTACTTCTGCAATATAATATTTATGTACTTAGATTCTTACAGAATAGCATAATATACATTAAAGGGTGTTGTTTGCTTATGCCATGGCCAAAGCTTGTGCCATTCTCGCTAAAGAATTCAGTTTAAATTAGAACTGCGTAGTATAAAATAATGGCTCCGAGTAAACTCTACTGTTCGTCTTCAAAAATAGTCTCGGCAAAGCCGGTGTTCATTTTTACATCCTTGAATTGGCCTCTAGAAAGTTGGAATTCCGCTCTGCGGTTTTTTTTCTTGCCTTCGGGTTGCGAGTTGTCGGCAATAGGTTTTTCTCCACCATGACCAAGAAAATCCAAACGTTCTTTGTCTGCACCCAATAGAACTAAATATTGTGTTATGGCCAATGCTCGTTTTGTAGAAAGTGATTTGTTATATTGGTCTGATCCGTCAGTATCCGTATGTGTATGAACCGTTAAGTGTAATGATGGATCATTTTTCAATTTTTCGGCCAACGTTTTAAGACTATTCTTGGCCTTCTCGTCCAAAGAATACTCGTTAGTTTTAAAAAGAACATCATTCAGCACATAGTTTGTATCTAGCTGCAAATCTCTATCAAAAGGATCATTCATAACCGGTTTAATAGATACCATGTCCAAATAATAATAGCCAGCACTTTTAATTCCTTTAGTAGTACTCTTTACCGTAGATAGGTTGTTTCTAAAGTTGCCGATCGTAAAAAAAAGTTCACCTCCCCTTGCCTTTGTTTTAAAGGATATGTACATCCATTCCTCTTTGTCCGCAAAGTATTTGGGATTTCCAATTTCTGTAAAATTGATCACTCCCGACTCTGGCTTTATATATTTTATTAAAGATTTGGAATTTGACTTGGTTAGCTCGTTCTCAGAGAATAGAACTCCTATATATTTTAGACCATATTTAGATTTTTCGGCCAGACTAATATAGAAACTGACTATATATTCAGTATCCTTTACAAGAGGTTCCATTAATTGACCCTGCGCAAATTCTCGATAATCATTGGCAGCAAACAAGTAAAAGCCCAAATATCCCACCCCGTTCTTTGGTTGTTGATTTCCATTAAAGTTATAGGGCACGCCCATGGCAACGCTACAGGTATTAAAATAGTCCGTAGTTCCGTTTGTGGGTACGGACCATCCTACTATGTTATCCTTTGCAATACCCAAATTATCAGGGCAGGCAATAAATTCCTCGAAGCTGGGGTTTACTACTAGATTTTGTGAATGGCACAATACTGTGCATGTTAGTAGAAAAATGACAACTATATTTTTGTTAGAAATGGGGAATGTGTAGTTTATTACCATATACTTGTATAGGTTTATTCTTACATAGTATTTAACGTTTAATATAGTCTATTATTGTTAAAACCAGTACTTTAGGTGATATTTCCGTTGGTTTTATATAGTAGTTTTCCGTGCTGATCTCTGCTAGTTTAACTGGCTAATCGACAAAAGGCCAACAACCTTAATTCTTCATACAATTGATGGTTTAGATGCGAAATTTTAATGCAAATTAGATATACATTTAAAGTGCTTATAACCTATAAATGTAGTTTGAATTGTTTAATCTAGGCTTTATCCTGTTTCTGGCCAAGTAGTCCAAAAAGCCCAATGGCAGGGCCTAAAGCCAATACAGTAAATAGGTAGGTGACATTAATTGTCTCCGCTAGGGCAGAAAGTAACTGTATGCTGAAGATGCTCACGGCAAAGCCAATACAGTTTACGAGCGTCAAGGCCGTACCTTTTAGTTCTGGTGGTACTGAGCCAGCTACTAAGTTTGAGAATTGTGGAGAATCTGCCGTGACCGCCATACCCCAAAATCCCCATCCTATTAAAAATAATGAAGTAGGAAGAACAAAGAGTAGGGGAGAAAGCAAGCAGAAAAGACCGGAAAGGAGTAATGATATCACCGCCACTTTACGGCTGCCATTCCTCAAGGATATTAATCCACCTAAAACACATGAGAGGCCGCCTAAGGCAATAATAATACCTGTAGATAGGGCGACGGAGAGTTCGGAACTGCTTATATCGTTATAGGTTTGTATGGCCAGTGGTGTAAAGGCCCAAAAGGCATAAAGTTCCCACATATGGCCAAAGTAACCAAAGGCAGCCTGTCTAAAACTATGGAGTTTAAAAAGCAAGGGTCCGGCACCTAGGGATAATTTAGAGCTAGGCTTCCTAAAAGGGCCGTTGGGTACAAACATCCATAATACCAAACCGCCTATTATTGCGAGTGCCGAGGTTATTTTTATGACCAAAGTAAAATCGCTTCCCAAACTAGTACCACTTACAAAATACGGAAATGCAGTTCCCAAAACTAGTGCTCCTACTAAATACCCCAAAGCTTTACCTAGTACTTTTTGATAATAATCTGCTGCTATTTTCATTCCTACGGGATAAATACCGGCAAGAAAAAAACCTGTGCCAAAACGGGCAAAGAGGAGTGTCCACTTAGATAGTACTTCGGAAAGCAATAGAAAATTGCAGAGCGCTGCTAAAACAGAGCAAATCATAAATACTCGTGAAGGTGAAAACCTATCGGCAATCATAAAAAGGCCAAAAACCAAAGTGCCAATGATAAAACCCAATTGTACGGAAGATAGTACGTAACCAATAATTTCTGGCCCTAATCCCGTTTTTAGAGTCAGCTCATCTACAATGGCATTGCCGGCAAACCATAAAGAGGTGCAGGCAAATTGCGAGAGGATGATTATGGGGAGTATATGAGCGCGTGGTTTCAATAGTTTACCGAACAAAAGTGACCTTGGCAATCTTGCCGTTTTCCACTTCATAAATGGCAACTGCCCAATGGGTTTCTCCGTTTATGGTAATCTTTTCTTTATCTATTATTTTGTTTCCAATGATAATGCGGTTCTTTATTTTACAATGTAAATCCGGAGTGGATTCAAAAAACGATTTATATCGATCTGTTAGGGCATCTTTGCCTTCATAGCTAAGCTGGTTTGGAAAATTATATACTTTTATGTCTTTTGAATATGTATTGACAAAGGCTTTTAAATTTCTGGCGTTATAGGCGTCCAACTGGTTTTGGACAATAGCTTCGGGAGTTTGCTCAACAACAAGAGCTAAGTGGCTTCCGTTAGGACTTACCGCGATACGGCTAATGTTATTCAGCCCTTTTTTATCCAGTCGTAAAAAACGTTTCCATTCTTTGCTATCTTCGGGAGCGATCTCCATTAAGGTCTTATTATCGGCAGCAATAATATGTCCGTTATGTAACCAGCACACATCGTCAGTATTTTTGAACATAGTAGTAATGGTTTTAATCTTTCCGGTTTTTGGATCCAAAGATTTTACCTCCCATGACTCATTAGTTTTACTAATAAAACTAATGAGGTTTTTTCCTGGAATTTTATGTAAAGAACGGCCTATGTTTTTATAAATAGTATCGTGACTTCCGTTTTTAATATTGGAAATTACAAGGTTAAGACCCTCGTTTCCTAAGGCGGCCGAAACAATTATTTCTTCATTAAACCAAACGTGATAGCCAATTTTCAGGTCTTTGAGAATTTCCGTTGAAGTCCCGTCCCAGACGCTATATTCATACAGTCGTTGTAGACCGGTAGTGTCTAGGCGAATTGCCGAAACTGAATTTTTGCCAGGAATTTTTAAAGGTGAATATTCACTTCCCTCAGGCGTATTGGAAACATAAGTTAGTGTGCCGGATTTAACATCGTACTTGGCAATGTCTGTCTGTCCCTTCCTAGTGGATGAGAATAAAATAGTGTTTTCATTATAGAATGAAGGTTGGTTGTCGTAACCTTCATTGTTACTTATATTTCTTGGGTTGATAATTTCGGTCTTACCGTTTACCGTCTTAATGTCCAATAAGTACACTTCTGTATTTTGTTGGGCAAAAAGGTGTGGTAAAGAAAATAGCAAAGCTAGTAATGGAACGTATTTTATTCTCATCTGGTTGGGCTGGCATTTACAGTTTAGAAAATTTCTGCAAAAGATCTCTAACTTTTAAAGTGTTCTCTACGTAATATTTGGCTGAGGTCTTTTGGCGTCCCACCTTTACGGTAACTGTACTTTCCGGTAGTTCTTGAAACATGAACTCATCCGTCCAGTCATCGCCTATCGCAAAAACAAAATCATATTGCCCTTCGCCAAGAATACGCGTAGAAGCACGCCCTTTGTTTACATTGCTACTTTTTACTTCAACAACTTTGTTCCCGTTTAGTAAGCTTAGGTCGTCCGTACCAATAAGGCTGGTAAGGGTTTCCGAAAGCTCCATAGCCCTTTTACTTCCAAAATCAGGATCGGTCTTTCTGTAGTGCCATGCTAGGCTATAGTTTTTCTCTTCTATAAAGCTTCCTGGTGTACGATCAACAAACGATTCCAATACGGGGCGCACATGCTCCATCCAATCGTTCTTTACATTTTCCAACATTCTAAAAGGTTCTCCTTCTTGAGATATCCAAACACCATGTTCAACAATCATGTTATATTTTTTAGGAAGGAACCATTTGGTGAAAGTGTCTTTGTCCCTTCCGCTTATCAAATAAAGAACTGTATTAGGTTGATTGTTCAAAACATCCAATAGTTCATAAAGTTGCTCATCAGGGCTTGCCTTTTGGGGGTCGTTATGGAAACCGGCAAGGGTGCCATCATAATCCAAGAATAACAACCTTTTGTTAGCATCTGTATATTCCTTTAAAACAGAATCTAATCTTTTGTCCGTTAATCTATGGGAAACATTAGCGGCATCGCGTTCGTTTTGAGATTTTAGTGAAGTCATAAAATCATTCGCCCACTTTTCAACATTGTAACGCGCTAATCTTTTTTGAAGGACGGTGTTTCTCATTTTTTGTTCTTCAACAGGCATGTTTATAGCCTCGTGCAAAGCATCTGCGGTCTGTTCAAAATTATTAGGGTTAATGAGCAGTGATTCATTCATTTCGTTTGCAGACCCGGCCATTTCACTTAAAATCAAAACCCCGGTCTTATCAGTTCGGGTCGCTATATATTCTTTGGCAACAAGGTTCATACCATCACGGAGTGGTGTAAGCCAGGCAATATCACTGGAAGTATATAAATCTATAAGATTTTCAAAGGGCATAGAACGATAAAAATACCAAATGGGGGTCCAGCTAACTGTTGAGAACTCACCATTTATACGACCTACCAACTCATCAATTTCTCTTTTTAATAATTGGTATTGTGGTACGTTGGAACGAGAAGGAACGGCTAAGATAATTAGTCTTACCTTTTCTTTATACTGCGGGTATTTGTTCAAGAAGTACTCAAAAGCATTTAATCTTTTGGCAATACCTTTACTATAATCTAAACGGTCAATAGAAAGGAAAAACTTGGCATCCGGGTCTGTTTTTTTATGTGTGTTCAACCGCTGCTGTAGTTCTGACTGTTCGCTTTCGGCTTTGTTATAGTGTGTTTTGGCAGCATCACTGAACTTTTTGTAATCAATTCCCATGGGGAAAGAATCTACTTTAATAAGATGGTCTCCCATGGTAATATCATTAAAGCTAACCTCTAGCCCTAATAAACGCCTTACCGAACTAAGAAAGTGTCTTTCATAATCATAAGTATGGAAACCTATAAGGTCAGAACCTAGTACACCTTCTAAAAGTTCTTCACGCCACGGAAGGGTTCTGAAAATTTCAAAAGAGGGAAAAGGGATATGTAAAAAGAACCCTATAGAGACATTGGGTCTTTCCTTGCGTACCATTTGTGGTACTAACATTAGTTGGTAATCATGAACCCATATGGTATCTCCATCCTCGGCATTTGCCAAAATAGCATCTGCGAATTTCTGATTCACCTTTTTATACGTGTTCCAATAATCTAATTGAAATTCTGAATATTCTAAAAAGTAATGAAACAAAGGCCAGATGGTTCTGTTACTAAAACCATAGTAAAAACCATCTACTTCTTCCTCGGTTAGCTTTACTTTGGAGGACCCGTGCGCGGAAAGGGCCGCATCAATTTTAGGTTCTAGTTCCTCAGGTATCTCCTCTTCGGTTAGTCCGCTCCAGCCAATCCAAAGGCTATCGCCACCCGAATGGACCGACTTCATACCTGTTGCCAAACCACCTACACTTGGTATGGCCGTTATGTCTCCGTTGCTAATTTGTAATTGAACGGGTAGTCTATTTGAGATTATGATAGTTTTGCCCATAAATTGGATATTTTGCTGTGTTTTATATTTAATTTCTCTAAATTTCGTGAAAAAGAAGGGTAATTACAATACGTTACCCCTATTGAATTAACAATTTTATTGAATGGATAATTTAGACTACGGAATAATAGGAAATTGCCGAAGCGCAGCGTTAATATCTAAAACAGGGAGCGTAGATTGGTGCTGTTTGCCAGAATTTGACTCTCCTTCTGTGTTTGCAAAACTTTTGGATGAGGAGATAGGAGGCAGTTTTGAAATATTGGTAGACGATAACTATACTATTGAACAGGCCTATGAACCCCGCACTTGTATTTTAATTACCAAGTTCAATGATGGTGATAACTGTTTTGAAATTCATGATTTTATGCCTCGGTACCATAAAGAAGATGGTACTTATGTATCACCACCTGAATTTGTAAGGTATATAAAACTTGTAGAGGGCGAGCCTAAATTCAAGGTGCTTTATAATCCAAAATTGGAATATGCGGCCGGTGAAACAAAAAGCTATATAAAAAGTGATTTTATAGCCAGTTTAACGCATGACGGTAAATTTGATACTGTTTTTCTATATACATCTTTTAATAAGGAAGCTGTTCTAGAAGGAAAAGAACTGACGCTTGCAGAAGATGGCTTTTTCTTGATGGGGTATAACGAAAAAATATTCCCAACTACTACGGCCAAGGCTTATCTTGAGTTACAAAGTACAAAGGTATATTGGTTGAACTGGTCAACTAAAACACCAACGTATAGCAAGTTCAATGAAGAAATTTCAAGAAGTGCATTAACCTTGAAACTTTTGAGTTACGACAAAACCGGTGCTGTATTGGCCGCTGCTACCACATCTTTACCAGAAACTATTGGTGAGGTAAGGAATTGGGATTATCGGTTTTGTTGGATTCGTGATGCCTCTATGGTTATAAAAGTAGTTTCAGAATTGGGTCATAAGAACGTTGCCAGGCGCTATTTAAAATTCATCATAGATTTGATTCCTGACAAGGCGGAGAAGCTACAAATTATGTACGGAATCAATAAAGAGAAAAAATTAACCGAAGAAACTCTTGAACACCTAAGTGGCTATAAAGGTTCAAAACCGGTTCGTATTGGTAATGCCGCTTATCATCAGAAACAGAATGATATCTATGGTATTTTAATGGATGTTATTTACGAACAGATGGTGAAATTTAGCGTAGATATAGAAAACGGTGAAGATTTATGGTCTATTACCAAGGGAATTGTATGGATTGTTGGCAATAATTGGCATGAAGCCGATAAAGGTATATGGGAATTCCGAACAGAGGATAGACACTTTACTTTCTCAAAAGTATTATGTTGGACGGCCTTGGATAGAGCTATCAAGGTTGCGGAAATGCTAGGAAAGACACATAAAATCAAGAAATGGGAACCACTTCGTGAGGAAATCTGGGATGATATTTATAAAAATGCGTGGAACGAAGAAGTTGGTGCTTATACCCAATCTTACGGATCTAAAGATTTAGATGCTTCCGTTTTGTTAATGGAGTCATATGGTTGCGTAAAGGCATCAGATGAGCGTTATAAAAGTACTGTACTTGCAATTGGAAAAGATTTGAGCAACGATGGGCTTCTATACCGTTATAAGAATGAAGACGATTTTGGTCTACCTTCATCTTCCTTTACGGTATGCACATTTTGGTACGTAAACAGTCTTTTTAAGATAGGAGAGCACGATAAGGCGCTCAAACAATTTGAAAAACTGTTGAGTTATAGTAACCACTTAGGTCTATTTAGTGAAGACCTTGATTTTAAAACAAAACGGTTGTTGGGTAACTTTCCGCAAGCTTATTCTCATTTAGCGTTGATTGAATGTGCTGTAAACTTCGCGAAAAAAGAAAGTACGGAAGATATTAAAGAATCTATGCGTAGCTAAATTTTAGCTCAAAATGTAATATAAAAAAGCACCCCAATGGGGTGCTTTTTATTAATAACAACAAACACTTGAGTTATATACTAATCAAAAGTATATGCATTATCAGCGGCAACTTTAGCCGCTATTTCCGTGCGTAGTGCTACTACATTAGGATTGTTCGTGTATTTGGTAAAACGTTTTAAACCCATTAACATCATACGTTGCTCGTCTCCCTCGGCAAAAGAGATAATAGCCTCTTTTCCTTTTTGGATGATGGTCTCCGTAGCATTGTATAAATACAATTTAGACATTGCAATCTGAGTTTTCTGAGAATCTTCACCAGAACGTTTGGCATTTTTCTCCGTTCTCAAAATAGTACTTTCCGCCATGTATACTTCAATAAGGATATCAGAAGCGGCAAGCATCAATTGCTGATGTTTTTCTAGTTCAGGACCATATTTCTGAACGGCGCTTCCAGCAACCATTAAGAACACTTTTTTTAATCTCTTGATCAAATCTTTTTCTTCTGCAAAAAGCTCTGAAAAGTCAGGCGTATCAAAAGAGGGAATTCCCATTAATTCTTCTCCAACGGCGGTTGCAGGACCCAAAAGGTCTACGTGTCCTTTCATTGCCTTTTTGACCAACATACCTACTGCCAGCATTCGGTTGATTTCATTGGTGCCTTCATATATTCTGGCAATACGAGCATCTCTCCATGCTTTCTCCATAGGAGCATCAGCACTAAAGCCCATTCCTCCAAATATCTGAACACCTTCATCTGTCGTGTTCTGAACATGCTCAGAAACAGCAACCTTTAAAATTGAACATTCTATGGCGTATTCTTCAACACCTTTAAGTTCCGCCTCTTGGTGTGTATTACCTTCCGCTTCGCGAATAGCAATACGGTCTTCGATATTTTTGGCAGCACGGTAACTCGCAGATTCTCCAGCATATGCATTAGTGGCCATATTAGCGATTTTCGCTTTAATAGCACCAAAATTTATAATAGGAGTCTTAAACTGAATACGCTCATTGGCATAAACCACCGCTTCTTTAATTACCCTTCTTTGTGCATCTAAACAAGCCGCCGCCAATTTTATACGGCCCACGTTTAAAGCGTTCATGGCAATTTTAAATCCGTTACCACGCTCAGAAAGCATGTTTTCAACAGGAACCTTTGTATCGCTAAAAAATACTTGACGGGTAGAGGAGGAGTGTATACCTAATTTCTTCTCTTCATCGCCAAATGAAATCCCATTGTCTGATTTGTTTTCAACAATAAAACCAGTGATGTTTTTATCATCTTCAATTCTTGCGAAAACAATAAACATGCTACAGAATCCAGCATTTGAAATCCACATTTTTTGACCTGTAATGCTATAGTGTTTTCCATCTTCGGAAAGTACCGCTTTAGTCTTACCGGAATTTGCATCCGAACCTGCTCCTGGCTCCGTTAGGCAATAGGCACCAAACCACTCACCAGAAGCTAGTTTAGGTACATATTTTTGCTTTTGTTCTTCAGTTCCGTACAATGTAATTGGCATGGTACCAATACCGGTGTGCGCACCAAATGCGGTACTGAAAGAACCGGTAGCTCCTGAAATATAATCACAAACTAGCATAGTAGAAACAAAGCCCATGCCCATTCCACCATAAGCCTCAGGAACGGCAACTCCTAAAAGTCCAAGTTCCCCCGCCTTGCGCATACACTCTTCTGTATAAGCGTAATCTTTCTTTTCAAAACGCTCCCAGTGTGCCCAAAGTTCGCGATCAACGAATTCTTTAGTACTGTCGCGCATCATCTTTTGCTCTTCACTTAAATCTTCTAAAGTGAAGATGTCTTCGCAATTGGTCTCTTTTACCAAAAACTGACCACCACGTAGAATTTCTTTGCTCATAGTTTAATACTTAATGTTAGTTGTTGTCTTGTTTAGTTTAAAAATTCAAATATACCTGCAGCACCTTGCCCTGTACCAACGCACATAGTAACCATGCCATATTTTCCCTGCATGTCTCGTTTGCGCATTTCATCAAACAACTGAACCGATAGTTTTGCTCCAGTACATCCCAGTGGGTGACCAAGAGCAATAGCTCCGCCATTTACGTTTACAATTTCCTTATTAAGGCTAAGTTCCCGGATTACCGCAAGCGATTGAGAAGCGAAAGCTTCGTTCAGCTCAATTAATTCAATATTGTTTTGTTTTAGTCCTGCTTGTTTTAGTGCTTTTGGAATAGCGGCAACAGGCCCGATACCCATAATTCTAGGAGGAACACCTGCTGCGGCATAATTTACCAAACGAGCAATAGGCTCTATGTTCAGTTCTTTTACCAAATCTTCGCTCATGATTAAAACAAAAGCGGCACCGTCACTCATCTGAGAAGAATTACCTGCGGTAACACTACCTCCTGCCGCGAAAACAGGACGAAGTTTGTTCAGTACTTCAACAGAAGTTCCTTTTCTAGGCCCTTCATCTTTAGTTACCGTATATTTTCTTTCTGCTTTTTTTCCATTAGCATCCAAATATGTTTCATCTACTTCAATAGGTGCAATTTGGCTTTGAAAACGGTCTTCAGACTGAGCCTTCAATGCTTTCATATGAGAATCGTAAGCAAATTTATCTTGATCTTCTCTGGAAATTTTGTACTCATTGGCAACGGCTTCTGCCGTATTTCCCATTCCCCAGTAGTAATCTTCATGTCCTGAATTTACTAAATCATAATTCAGTTCAGGCTTGTTTCCGGTCATAGGTACGGCACTCATACTTTCGGCACCACCAGCAATGATGCAATCGGCCATACCGGCTTGTACCTTTGCGGTTGCCATACCAATAGTTTCCAATCCTGAAGCACAAAAACGATTTACGGTCACTCCGGGTACATCAATAATATCTAGTCCCATCAATGAAATTAAACGTGCCATGTTCATGCCTTGTGCCCCTTCCGGCATGGCATTTCCAACAATAACATCGTCAATTCGCTTCTTGTCAAAATTTGGCAATTCCTTCATCATATATTCGATGGTTTCGGCTGCCAACTCATCCGTTCTTTTGAAGCGAAATACTCCTTTTGGAGCTTTTCCAACGGCGGTTCTATATCCTTTTACTATATAAGCTGTTTTCATTTTTTATGCTTTTAGCTATTAGCTTTTGGCTATTAGCATTTAATTATTGTTTTAGAGTAGACCATTAGCTAGTAGCTAAAAGCCAGTAGCTTCGTAATTTTAATTACGCAATGGTTTCCCTGTCTTCAACATATGCTGAATACGTTCTAAAGTCTTTTTCTCGGTACATAAGGAAAGAAAAGCTTCTCGTTCAATATCCAAAAGATACTGTTCGGACACTCGTGTTGGTTCTGAAAGATCGCCACCAGCCATTACGTAGGCTAATTTATTGGCAATTTTTTTGTCATGCTCGCTTATGTAATGACTTGCTTCCATAGAATCAGTTCCTACCAAGAACATTCCTAGGGCTTGTTTACCGAGAACTTTAACATCTTTTCTCCTAACAGGTTGCGTATAACCTGATTCCGCCATTAATTTTGCATGTGCTTTTGCGGTTGCAATTTGGCGGTCTTTGTTCACCACCACGATATCTTTTCCTTTTTGAAGTAAGCCTAAATCAAAGGCTTCGTAAGCAGAGGTAGATACTTTTGCCATACCTATAGTCAAGAAATATTCTTGCAATACGTTCAGTTCAACATCTCCTTTAGAGAAGGTATCTTGTGCACGTAATGCCATTTCCTTAGAACCACCGCCACCTGGAATCACGCCGACTCCAAATTCTACTAATCCCATATAGGTTTCAGCAGCGGCAACAACCTTATCTGCATGTAAGGATATTTCACAACCACCACCCAAAGCCATTCCATGAGGCGCTGAAATTGTTGGAATTGAAGAATAACGCATACGCATCATTGAGTCTTGGAACATTTTAATGGCCATGTTAAGCTCATCATACTCCTGCTCAACGGCCATCATGAATATCATACCAATGTTGGCTCCAACAGAGAAGTTGGCTGCTTGGTTACCAACCACCAAACCTTGAAAATCTTTTTCAGCTATATCAATAGCTTTATTAAGGCCGGCAAGAACATCACCACCAATAGTGTTCATTTTTGATTGGAATTCAACATTTAAAATGCCATCTCCCAAATCTTCAACTACAACGCCACTATTTTTAAACACTTCTTTGGTCTTTCTAATGTTATCTAGAATGATAAAAGAATCTTGACCAGGTATTTTTTCTGCTGATTTTTTAGGAATATCATAGAAATAAGTAGCCCCGTCTTTAACGGAGTAGAAGGTGTCATTTCCGGAGGCTTTCATGTCAGTTACCCAAGAGGCGGCTTCTAAACCTTCTGCTTTGATGAGTTCTAATCCTTTATCTAAACCTACAGCATCCCATATTTGAAAAGGACCGTGTTCCCAGCCAAAACCAGCTTTCATGGCATCATCGATTTTATAAAGCTCATCGGTTATTTCAGGAATTCTATGTGATACGTAAGCGAATAACTGACCGAAGCTCTTTCTGTAGAAATCTCCAGCTTTATCTTTTCCGCCCACTAAAACGGCAAACCTATCAACCACATTATCTATGGTTTTGGTAAGTTCTAATGTCGCAAACTTGGCACTTTTCTTTGAACGATAGTCCATTGTGTCCAAATCCAAGGTTAAGATTTCCGTTTTACCGCTTTTGTCTTTTGATTTTTTATAGAACCCTTGACCGGTCTTACTTCCCAACCATTTATTTTCCATCATGGTGTTGATGAAACCCGGTAATTTAAAAAGTTCTAATCGCTCATCGTCTTTACAATTTTCATAAATACCGTTGGCAACATGAACCAGAGTGTCCAGACCAACCACATCAACGGTTCTAAATGTGGCGGATTTAGGTCTGCCAATAACAGGTCCTGTAAGTTTGTCCACTTCTTCAACCGTCATTCCTAAATCTTTTACGGTATGAAAGAGGCTTTGAATACTGAAAATACCAATACGGTTACCTATAAATGCAGGTGTATCTTTTGCTACAACCGAGGTCTTCCCTAAGAACTGCTCTCCGTATCCATTTAAAAAACCAAGTACTTCTTCTGAAGTTTTCGGACCAGGAATGATTTCGAATAATTTTAAGTAACGTGCCGGATTAAAGAAATGCGTTCCACAGAAATGTTTTTGGAAGTCATCACTTCTTCCTTCTGACATAAATTTAATTGGAATACCAGAAGTATTGGAAGTAATCAACGTACCAGGAGTACGGTGTTTTTCGATATTTTCGAAAACCATTTTTTTGATATCGAGACGTTCAACCACAACTTCAATAATCCAGTCTACCTTACTCACTTTTGCAATATCATCTTCAAGATTTCCTGTTGAGATACGCGAAGCGAATTTTTGATGATAGATAGGTGAAGGTTTAGATTTTAAGGCCGTCGTCAATGAATCGTTTACCAACCTATTGCGTACTGCCTTATCTTCTAAGGTTAATCCTTTTGCTTTTTCTTTATCGTTCAATTCTCTTGGAACGATATCGAGCAACAACACTTCTACTCCGATATTAGCGAAATGGCATGCAATGCCGCTACCCATAATTCCGGATCCTATAACTGCTACTTTTTTAATATGTTTGTTCACGATGTAGTTATTGGGTTTTAATTAATCTATTTAGAATCAAGATTGTCTTGATTATTTTCAAGATTGTCGTTAGTGTAAATATTCTTTTCTGTAATAAGCTCGTTTATGGTCTCCATAACCTCAAAAAAGCTATTTATTTTATCTTCTGAAATGTTCTTTTTAACCGATTCGTCAAACCGCAAGACTACATTTTTTGAATCGTTTCTTTTCTCTAATCCAAATTCCGTCAGATAAATTAGAACACCGCGCCCATCATTAGGGTTTGGCTTACGTTCAATAAGACCTTGTTGTTCCATCCTTTTTAGAATACGTGATAAGCTAGTAGCTTCCATTCCCATTTTTGGCCCTAGAGCTGTAGAGGGCGTACCAGTTTTAGGATCTACACTTAACAAGGTAAAACCCACGGCCATGGTAGAATCAAATTTTTTAGCTTCTTCGTTGTACATACGAGCTACCGCTTGCCATGTGGCTCGCAAAGCATAATCTATTGTAATATCTTTCATACATAAGTTGGGTTGACGGAATCCAAATATACAAAAAATATATTATGCATGCATAATATATTTTTGAATTTTTAAACCAGAAAACCAACTTAGACAAGAATAAATTACCTTATTCGTAAGGGGTGAGAGCTTTTTTTATGAAAAGATTATTTTTATGTTAAAATGTAATTAACAAACCCTTGGTGTTATGAACGCTCATAAATGTCGTTATAGAGTGCCATATATTTTTCCTTAATTATCTTTCTGCGAAGTTTAAGAGTAGGGGTAAGGTGTCCGTCATTTATATTCCAGACATCTGGGGTTAAACGAAACTGTTTTACTTTTTCCCATTTAGCAAATTTTTCATTGGCTTCATCAACTTCTTGTTGATAACGTGCTAAAACCTGTTCGTTATGAATGATGTCCGAATTTGCTCCAACGGTTATGTTATGCATCCTTGCCCATTCATGTAAAAAGTCAAAATCTGGCTGTATCAGAGCCGCAGGCATTTTTTCGCCTTCGCCTACAACCATAATCTGTTCTATGAAACGAGATTGCTTAAATCTGTTTTCTAAAAGTTGGGGCGCTACATACTTGCCGCCTGAGGTTTTGAACATTTCTTTTTTACGATCGGTAATCCTCAAGAAACCATCGCTATCCAATTCTCCAATATCTCCTGTGTGGAAGTATCCATCTATAATTACTTCTTCAGTTTTTTTCGGGTCCTTATAGTAGCCCAACATTACTTGCGGACCTTTTATACAAATTTCCCCATCTGCTGCAATTTTAACTTCTGTTCTGTTTATGGGTTTACCAACCGTACCAATACGGAAACCTTCGTTACGCATATCATTTACGGAAATTACAGGTGATGTCTCGGATAGTCCGTAACCTTCCATAAGTCCAAATTCTGCGGCATTGAAAATACGGGCCAGTCTGTGCTGCAAAGCTGCACTTCCTGAGGCAATAATCCCAAGGTTGCCACCAAGACCCTCTTTCCATTTACTAAATATGAGTTTTCTGGCTATGGCCAATTGTTGGTCGTACCACCAGCCGTTTTTTCCATACGGTTCATATCTAAGACCTACATTAACGGCCCAGAAGAACAACATCTTTTTGATACCTGTAAGGTCAGAACCTTTGGCAATTATCTTATCGTAAACTTTTTCTAAAAGCCTAGGTACGGCAGTCATTACATGAGGCTGTATTTCTTTTAGATTTTCGCTTATGAGATCAAGAGACTCCGCATAGTAGATAGAAACACCTCTATACTGGTAGAGATATATTAACATGCGCTCATATACATGGCACAAAGGTAAAAAGCTTAATGCTTTGGCTTTTCCATCTTTTATAGGGAAACGATCGGAACTTTCAATAGCGTTACTTACTAAGTTGTCATGAGAAAGCATAACACCCTTTGGTCTTCCTGTAGTTCCTGAAGTATATATTAAGGTAGCCAAGTCATTAGGCTTAACTGAATCCTTTAATTTCTCAACTTCATCTTGGTTTGATGTATCCGCACCAATCTCCAGTACTTTTTCCCAACTATCACAGTCACTAATTTTGTCAAAAGAATAAACCTGTTCTAGACTTCCTACTTGGTCCTTAATACGGTGTACTTTTTGAAATACTTCTCCACAAGAAACAAAACAATATTTTGCTTCGGAATGGTTAAGTACATAGGCGTAATCTTCCTCGGATATCGTTGGATAAACAGGAACGTTTTGCGCACCGATTTGAAGAATACCAATATCCATGATATTCCATTCGGTACGATTGGTCATGGAAATTACAGCTATTTTGTCGTTGGGTTTTACACCCATTCGTAATAAAGCACGGCTAATTGTATTTGCCTTGTCTATATATTCTTTGGTCGACAAAGAAATCCACTTTCCATCTTTCTTTGAGATAAGTGATTTTTCTAAATTGAATTTCTCTAACTGATAGTAGGGAAAGTCAAAAAGTCGGGTAATCTTTTGCATATTTTGTATCTAAATGGTCCTTGCAAATTACGAAAGAACACGGAAGTTTAAAATGACTTTCACAAAATTAGTATCAATTTTATGAGAAATCACTATTGCACTTACTAAGAACGTGCCTCTTGACAATTAATTTTGTAGGGCAGCAATAAAAAGAAAATGAAATAGTTATATATTTTTACATGGTATTAAAGTAAGAAAAATCCTATTCACTAAAAATTATTCTTACTTATCCTAAATTTTACTTGCAATCTATGCCTTAAAACTACTTATCATGAAATTCTTTTTTAAAAAATTGACTTATCTGATATTTTTATCGGGCATAATAGGTCAGTCACAGGCTACACCTTTTGATTGTGACTTTAATGCCTATTTATTTCAATATAACGATATTTATGCGCTTGATTTAGCATCTGGAAGCTCATATTTAGTATCTGAAAATATTACCCCTGGTAATGTAAATGCGGTAGCCTATAATTCAACGGATGGTTTTATTTGGGGCTATTTATCTACTCCTTCCCAATCCATCGTACGAATAGGTAAAAACTTTGAAGTGGAACAATACACCATTCCAGAAATGACTACTGGAAATAAGTATGTTGGAGATATTTCTACAGAAGGCATCTATCATTTTAAGGCAGGTGGCGCTTCTTACTATAAGGTTGATTTAAATCCTGAATCCGAAAATTACCTAAAATATTTAGGCGAATTTACTTTAAGTCAAAGCCTTTCTATTGCAGACTGGGCCTTTAATGCTCAGGATAATAAGCTATATACCGTAGAACGTGGTTCCAATGTCCTTTACAGGATTTCTGCAGAAACCGGAGAGGTAGAACCGTTAGGGGAAGTACCCATTTTAGAAGGCTTAAACTATACTTTTGGCGCCGTTTACTTTGATGTGGATGGCAATTTTTATATCTCAGCCAATCAAACTGGTGCGGTTTACAAGGTAGACAATGTACAGGATATAAGCTTCGGAATCATGAAATCCAATATTTTTGCTTTCGGACCAGCGGCATCAAGCAATGATGGCGCCAGATGTCCTACCGCTCCGGTGCCTCAGGAAGATTGCATAAACGGTATTGATGATGATGGAGATGGCCTTGTGGATTGTGATGACCCTTCTTGTTCAGGAGTATCGTCTTGCCCAACCATTACTTTAACATCTGGAGCTAATGATGGAGGATTGGAGAGTAATGACCGCTTATCTTCACTAATTGGCCAACGTAATTATAACCGAGCAAAAAGTAATTATAAGTTTAATAAGCTAACGGCGAAGCAAGTAAAAAAAGGGGCTAGTTATGCCAAAGCAGGAAAATTTGCGGCAGATGAGATTCCTTTATCCCAATTGGTACCGCTTAATGTAGTGGGGGAATCCAACACTATTGAATCTTCTCCTGCAGATTTACTAAATCTTACCAATGCTTCGGATATCTATTCTGTAGATTATCTAAGGAAGGATGATAATATTGGTGCTTTAATGGTCATTAAAACAGAGAATAAAGTTTACGAGCATAGTAAGTTTATTTGCGATAGATTCCTTGGAGCGCAATTACTGTCTGTTTCTAACATTCAGTTAAGGGAAAAAGATTTTATAAAGTCGATTATAAAACAACCAGATGGAAGCACGGAATTCGCATTGACTTTTTCAGCCCGATTGGATACGGAAGGAGAGTTTATAATTGAATCCCATTGGAATATTGATGCATATGCCTCAGATACTGCATATTATAATTTTCAAATTTGGTCTAACACAGTAGATGATTTGCTTTTACTTGCAGATGAAATTTTAAACCTCCTAGAAGTATACACGCCAATTTCCGAATATAAGGGTTCTACACCGCCGCCGGTATTTGTAAAATCTGCCAAATATGCCAAAGGAGAGGTGATTTTGAATTTGGTAAACAATAATAAAACGGAGAAAATACAGCTAGAAGGCGGACTTAAAAAAACAGAAACCAGTTCTACGGAAAGTATGAGTTTATCTGCTCCTATTGATGGGTATTTAGATTCAGTAGCCTTAAGTACAGGAAACATTTTTGATTTCGGTTTTAGAGTGAGTCATGCCAATGGTACACCGGATGACCTTTTTGTAGCCGATGCTCCATGGGGTCTTGACGATTCTTCAGAAGGAACCACGGTAGATACGTATGAGATAATGCCAGTTCATGCTCCTTTTGCAGAAGACGGTTATCCCGTAGAACGTAATGTTGAATTAAGCGGAAAAACTTCTAATTACATTGGTGTATATCGCGCACTTAGTCCGCGGTTTACACCGGTTGATTTATTGGATTATGGTAAGCTTTCTTTTGACGCTAGCGGAACGGGAGTTTTAGAAGTAAAATTGTTAAAGGGCGATGGGGAATCATACACTGCAAAAGTGAATTTAAGTTCTGAGACAAAAGCCTTTACCTTATTAAATTCAGATTTTAAAAGCTCTACGAATACAAAAACTGATTTTGACAGCTTAAAAGTCATTAATTTTAATTTATTGGCCGAAGGTGGAAATGTAGAGGAAAAGCAAATGAGTTTGTCCAATGTTTTGTTTAATAACAATGAGGAAAACAAGGTTTTTATTTCCGAAGACACCACAGAATCAGTAGTATACCCTAACCCTATGCAATCTGCATCTAGCCTCTATTTTTACGAAGAAAGAGCAGGTACTTATATTTTTGAATTGTTTAATATGGCGGGTAAAAAAATCTCATCTCATGATATGAGCGGAGATTCCAAAGCAGGTCAAAATATGATTGTAGTGAAACGGAATAATTTAACCTCCGGACTGTATTTCTATAAAATCACTAGCAGCAACGATAAAACATGGAGTGGTAAATTGATGGTAAAATAAGTTTACAGACGCTTTATATCCGTTTAAATAAAGACTCCCAGTACTTTCAAGTGCCGGGAGTTTTTTATTGTATAAATGAATATATAGCGATTTACTTAGCTGTCAAAACCCATTTTCTAGCATTTATAAAAGCTTCTAACCATGGCGAAACAACATCATTGGCTCCTTCTGGGTAATACGCCCAGTTCCAAGGAAAAATAGAGCGTTCAATATGCGGCATGGTAACCAAGTGACGACCGGTGGCATCACATAACATGGCTGTATTAAAATCACTTCCGTTGGGGTTGGCAGGGTAGCCTTCATAACCATATTTGCCAACAATTTCATATTGGTCTTCATTGTGGGGCAGGCTAAATTTACCTTCACCGTGAGATATCCAAACACCAAGTGTACTTCCCGCCAAGCTAGAAAGCATTATGGAATTGTTCTCTTGAATTTTTACAGAAGTAAAATTACTCTCATGTTTATGGGAATCATTATATGTCAATCTACCGTGCGTTTCATGTTCTGGGTTGATAAGATCCAGTTCCATAAACAACTGACATCCATTACAGATACCGATAGAAAGGGTGTCAGGTCTTGCAAAGAAGTTTTTAAGGGCGGCGTTTGCTTTTTCGTTGTACTTAAATGCACCGGCCCAACCTTTGGCACTGCCTAGTACGTCTGAGTTAGAAAATCCACCTACGGCGCCGATAAACTGAATGTCTTCAAGCGTTTCACGACCCGAAATCAAATCGGTCATATGCACGTCTTTTACATCAAAACCGGCCAAGTACATAGCGTTTGCCATTTCCCGTTCAGAATTACTTCCTTTTTCACGCAGAATGGCAGCTTTTGGTCTGTTTCCGGTATTTGATGGAATACTGCTCAAATCAACGTTTTCAGGGAAACTGTACTGAAGCGGTTGATTTTTATAGTTATCAAAACGGTCTTTAGCCAAATTATTGGCTGTTTGTTTGTTATCTAATAAATAGGATGTTTTAAACCAAGTATCTCTTAATGAGTCTATATTGAGACCCATTTCCATTCCGCTGTTTTTGATTTTTAAAACGGTACCTGAAACCACATTTCCTATGTTCTTGAAATCAATGTTGAGGTCCGCTAATTTTTGCTCAACAGAATCATCTTTTGATTGAAAAACGATTCCCGAATTTTCAGAGAAAAGTAATTTAATGGTATCAGCTTCACCTAAATCGGACAAATCCAATTCAGCGGATAAATTGATATCGGCAAAACACATTTCTAACAAGGTAGTTATCAATCCACCGGAAGCTACATCATGTCCGGCAACGATATCACCCTCCTTTATCAAGTTTTGAATGGCGTTGAAAACATTTTTAAAATAAGCTGCATCTTTAATGCTTGGCGTTTCGCTACCAATAGTATTACGGATCTGGGCAAAGGAAGAACCACCTAATTTATGGCTATCTTTTGATAGGTTGATGTAGTAAATAGAACCTCCTTTTTTCTTAAAAACAGGTTCAACTACTTTAGTAATATCATCACAATTTCCTGCTGCGGAAATAACAACCGTACCAGGGGCGATAACATCGCCATCTTTATATTTCTGTTTCATGGAAAGGGAATCCTTTCCAGTGGGCACATTTATTCCAAGAGCAATAGAAAAGTCGGAAACAGCTTCTACCGCTTCATACAAACGGGCATCTTCTCCTTCATTTTTACAAGGCCACATCCAATTGGCAGAAAGTGAAACCGATTTTAAATTTTCTTTTAGTGGAGCCCAGATAAGGTTGGTCAAAGATTCGGCAATACTGTTCAAACTACCGGCAGCAGGGTCAATTAGCCCGGAAATAGGAGAGTGTCCAATACTGGTGGCAATACCTTCTTTTCCCTTAAAATCCAATGCCATAACACCACAATTGTTCAAAGGAAGTTGTAATGGTCCTACACATTGCTGTTTAGCGACACGTCCGCCAACACAACGGTCAACTTTATTAGTCAACCAGTCTTTGGAGCCAACGGCTTCCAGTTGAAGTAATTGCTCTAAATAATCATGGAAAAACTCTAAAGAGTACTCCGGGTTTTTATAATTTCTTTGAACCGTAGTATCGGTCATTATGGTCTTAGGAGAACTGCCGAACATATCCTCTAAATTCAAATCCATTGGTTTTTCACCAGTTGTAGCAGATTCAAATGTGAATTTATGGTCTCCGGTTACATCACCCACTTCATACATAGGAGAACGCTCACGATCGGCAATACGGTGTAACAGATCAACATCTCCTTTACCGATAACCAAGCCCATACGTTCTTGGGATTCGTTACCGATAATTTCCTTGGCCGATAGGGTAGGGTCTCCAACAGGAAGTTTATCCAAGTCTATTTTTCCACCGGTATCTTCTACCAATTCTGAAAGACAGTTCAAATGTCCGCCAGCACCATGATCGTGAATGGAGACGATCGGGTTTACATCATTTTCTACCATACCTCTGATAGCGTTTGATGCTCTTTTCTGCATTTCTGGGTTGGATCGCTGTATGGCGTTCAGCTCAATAGCAGAACTAAAAGCACCGGTGTCAGCACTAGAAACTGCTGCGCCGCCCATACCAATACGGTAGTTGTCACCACCTAGAATTACAATTTTATTACCATCCTTAGGCGTATCTTTTAAAGCTTGCTCTGCTTTTCCGTAACCGATACCACCGGCTTGCATGATCACTTTATCAAAACCTAATTTTCTTGTATTTGTATTGTCACTGTCTTTAGACTCGTCATGCTCAAATGTCAATACAGAACCTACAATAAGTGGCTGTCCGAATTTGTTCCCGAAATCAGAAGCACCATTAGATGCTTTTATGAGGATGTCCATTGGCGTTTGGTACAACCATTCTCTTTCCGGAAATGCTTTTTCCCAAGGTCTGTCTTCTTGTAAACGAGAATATGCCGTCATGTAAACAGCGGTTCCGGCCAAAGGCAATGAACCTTTTCCACCGGCTAAACGGTCACGAATTTCACCACCGGAACCTGTTGCAGCGCCATTAAAAGGTTCTACAGTTGTTGGGAAATTGTGTGTTTCCGCTTTTAAGGAAATTACCGAATTAAACTCCGTTTCTTGATAAAAATCGGGTTTATCGGCACTTTTTGGGGCAAATTGGGTCACTTTTGGTCCTTTTACGAAAGCTACATTATCTTTATATGCAGAAACGATATCGTTAGGAAACTCTTGCGATGTTCTCTTTATCAGTTTGAAGAGCGAAGACGGTTTTTCAACGCCATCAATTACAAAAGTACCGTTGAATATTTTATGGCGGCAATGTTCTGAATTCACTTGGCTAAAACCAAAAACTTCCGAATCTGTTAGTTTTCTGCCTAATTTAGTGGCAAGATTTTCTAAGTACGTTACCTCTTCATCGCTTAAGGCCAAACCTTCTTTTTGATTGTATTCGCCTATATTTTCTATGCTTTGAACAGCGACAGGCTTTACATCAATTTTAAAGATAGATTGAGTTAAACCGTTGAATTTTTCAGAAAGCATGGGGTCAAAATCGGTAAATTCTTCGCTTGATGCTTTGAACTCTTCTATTCTAATGATGCCTTCAACACCCATGTTTTGAGTAATTTCTGTGGCGTTGGTACTCCATGGTGTAATCATTGCCGCCCTAGGGCCAACAAAAAAGGCGTCTATAGACGCCGTATTTATTTTTGGTAGGTTGCCGAACAACCACGTTAATTTATTTATGTTTTCCTGCGAAAGTTCATCCACCGTTTGAACGGCATAAACTTTATTGGCTGCATCCCCGAAGAAGTGAATCATCTAGCTTGTAAATTGATAGGTTTGAGAAAGCGCAAATTTAGCCTTTAAAAGGCTCTTTTTAAAGGAGTATCGTAAATTTTTCTAACGAGAAGTTAACAGGTTGTTGATTACTTTGCAGATTGAGTTTACCCTCCTAGGAAGAAGGGTAAAATGAGTTGAAAAAAGTGTGTACATTATTTCCTCTCTAACAGGGCCATGTAAAACCCGTCAAATCCACTTTTAGATGCGTAAATCTTATTCTCTTTAACCAAACTGAAGTCTTTCCCTTCTTCTGAAGCTAAAAAAGAGACCACTTGGTCATTATTTTCCTGCGGAAGAATTGAGCAAGTCGCATAAACCATTTTTCCGCCTGGTTTCACTATTTTGCTATAACTACGAATGATATCATGCTGCGTTTTCGTAATTTTTTCAAGAAACTCGGGTTGCATTTTCCATTTGCTGTCCGGGTTTCTACGCAGAACCCCAAGACCAGTACAGGGGGCATCTATCAATACACGGTCTGCACTACCATAAAGTTTCTTAAAGACTTTCGTAGACTCAATTTCTCGAGTTTCAATATTATGGGCATTATTTCTTCTGGCTCGTCTTTTTAACTCTTTTAGTTTGCTACCATAGATGTCCATGGAAATAAGCTGACCTTTATTTTCCATAAGCGCAGCAAGGTGAAGTGATTTCCCACCGGCTCCGGCACAGGTATCCACTACACGTTGCCCTGGTTTAACGTCCAAGTATTCGGAAACTAATTGTGAAGAGGCATCTTGAACTTCAAAAAATCCTTTTTTAAATGATTCGGTCACAAAAACATTGGCACGTTCAGGTAATCTAAGCGCACTTGCGTATCCTTTGATGGGTTCAACAACAATACCTTCATCCAATAGGGCTTTCCGAAGCGTTTCTTTATTAGTTTTTAAGGTATTGGTTCTTAAAATAACTTCCGCCTGAACATTAAGCGCAGCACTTTCGGCGTTCCATAGCTTCTCTCCTAATGCTTTCAAGCATATTTCATCAATCCAATCAGGTAAGGATTCTCTATACTTTCTGATATTAGAAAGTTCGTCAAAACGTCCTTTGATACGGCGTTCCGGCGTAGGCTCAATTTGTTTCCAGTCTGGAAGCTTTATACCCTTTAAAACAGCCCAAACGGCCCACATTCTAAAAAGATCAGGTCTGCTAAATGGCGCCTTTACATCTGCGATTTCAGTATATAACCTTTTGTAACGAACCATTTCATAGGTAGTCTCTGCAATAAAACCGCGGTCACGAGATCCCCAGCGTTTATCGTATTTTAGTACTTTTTGTACCACCTTATCGGCATATTCTCCTTCGTTAAAAATCAAGTTCAAGGCATCGATTACTGCAAACACCAAGTTTCTATGTAGCTTCATTACAAAAAATTAAGGCTGCAAAGGTATTGTTTTGCCATTGGATTACCTTTATTTTTGAGAAACTTTGTACATATGCGTGTGCTATTGACTTTTTTGATTGTAGTTCTGTTTGTTTCGTGCTCGGAAAAGCATAATAATGAAGCCTTTTCTTCTGTTGAAATTAAAACCATATACGAAGATTCTGTGAGTATTAGGGCCATAGAGATTATGGGCGATAATCTTGGATATGCCGGTAGTAATGGCGTATTTGGAAGTGTGGAGCTAGCAACAGGTGAAATTATGGAAAGTATTGAGAAATATCATACCATTATTCCTGAATTTCGCGCTATTGCGCATACTACAAAGGATTTTTTTATGCTGTCAGTAGCCAATCCTGCGTTACTTTATAAAACAGGAGATAACGGACGAATGGAACTGGTCTATATGGAAGAAGATGAAAACGTTTTTTACGATGCTATGATTTTTTGGAATGACAATGAAGGTATTGCGGTTGGAGATAGTATGAATGGATGTTTAAGTATTATAATTACCAGAGATGGCGGTGTTTCTTGGAAGAAAATTTCTTGTTCTGAATTGCCTGAGGCTTTAGAAGGCGAAGGTGCTTTTGCCGCTAGTAATACAAATATTGCCAACATAAACGGCAAGACATGGATAGCTACCAATAAAAGCAGGGTTTATTTTACAGGTGATAAAGGTAAAACATGGGAAATTCAAAATACTCCGGTGTCCAGTAATGTAGAGACACAGGGCATTTTTTCAATTGATTTTTATGATGAAAATATAGGTTTTGCCATAGGGGGTGATTTTACGAAGCCCGAAGTCAATACGGCTAATAAGGCCGTAACTGTTGATGGAGGTAATACTTGGCAACTAATAGCGGATGGTCAAAATCCGCAATATAAAAGTTGTGTCCAGTTCGTGCCGGGTTCTAATGGTAATGGCCTTGTAGCTGTTGGTTTTACCGGTGTTTCTTACTCTAATGACAGGGGTGAAACCTGGAAACAATTATCTGAAGAATCATTTTACACCATTCGGTTTCAGAACGAAAAGATAGCCTATGCCTCAGGTAAGAATAGAATAGCACGACTAATTTTTAATTGAGACCTTGATTTAAGGTATGTTTTTGCCACTTTCACCACGTTTTTGGTGATATTTTTTTATAAGCTGCCTTTTAAATTCCTCTTCTGACCGTAAGAGTAAAAGTGTTTTTTTAGCGGTTATGACTTCGGCAGCTTTTTTTATAAAGTCTTTCCGTATATCTTCTTCTTCTTGCTCAAATTCTAGAAACAGTTCCACAATGGCCTTTGCTTCTTTCTCAGAAAGATTATGGGATTCTTTTACCTTGCTTCGGATTTGACTGTGTTCTTTTTCCCTAAGCGATGCACGATTACTCTCATATTCATTATAAATGGGCCAAAAATCCTGCGCTTCTTTACTGCTCAAATCCAATCGCTCCGTTATAAAAGCTATTTTAAGGGTCTTTATTTTATCGTGATCATGTGGTCTCTGTGCGTAGAATTGCACAGATGCTAGTAGAAGCACCATGGTTACGATTATTTTTTTTAATCTATTCATTGTCCTCAAGATTTAATTCGTCTAAATACTCTGTGTTCTCATTAAGATAATCTAGCACATTTTCTTCGCTAAAATTACTCTCGAACATGTCTGTCATTTCAAGCTCGCCTATAGGCATTACCTCTGCTAATTCATAGCTGGTAAGGTCTAGCTCATTTTTGTCAAAATAGTTTTCAATATCTGCTTGTGCCAAATCATCAAAGCCAATTTTCTCCGTTTTATTTAAATTTACAATTAGCGCTACAACTAGTACTGCAGCGGCGGCCGCTAAGGCATAGTAGTATTTTTTATATGATTTTAAGGGAACGACCTTGTTGGTTTGTTCCGCATTTAATTTCTCTTGCAACTTGTCATTTAAAGAATCAAAATAACCATTAGGAAGCTTAAAGCCTTCTTTTTTTGGTATAGCCAAATCTTTACTAGAGAGCTTTTTAAAAAGGTTTTCATCAAACTTTTTAAAATACCCTTCAGGGGCTTTAAACGGATTATTTTTATCGAATGGCTTCATAAGTTATGTTGCTAAAGATATTCGGTTTGTTCTTTTAAATGTGCTTCTATTTTCTTGGTTGCTATATGATAAGAGGCCTTTAGTCCTCCAATGGATGTTTCAAGAATCTCTGAAATTTCTTCGTATTTAAGCTCTTCAAAGTATTTCATATTAAAGACCAACTTTTGTTTTTCCGGAAGGGTTGCTATGGCCTGCTGTAGCTTAAGTTGTATTTCCTCACCTTCAAAATAAACGTCCGCCGTTAAGTTTTCAACTAAACGCTCTTGCAATTCGCTATCGCTAACCCCCATCATCCTAGATTTGGTTTTCAAAAAAGAAAGCGCCTCGTTAGTGGCTATCCTATATATCCAAGAATATAACTTGCTATTGCCCTTAAAATTTGAAATGTTCTTGTAAATCTTAATAAATGTATTCTGCAACACGTCATCCGCATCGTCATGATTTAACACAATTCTACGAATATGCCAGTACAGACGCTCTTTGTAGGTGTCTACCAACACTCCAAAAGCGCTGGCTTGCGTTTCTGTCTGTTGTAACTGATTTACTAAGGTTTCCTCTGCAATCAAATGAATTGGACTTAAATTCTTGTAGTTAAGACTATAAATTTAAGAAAAGGTTTAATTGCTTATCCCAAAGATTGCATTTGCACCAATTTTTTATAGGCGCCGTCCTTTGCGATGAGTTCATCGTGAGAACCTTGTTCCACTATCTCGCCTTTTTGAAGTACAACAATGGTATTGGCATTCTGAATGGTGGAAAGTCTATGGGCAATAACGATGGAAGTTCTATTGCGCATCATTTTTTCAAGAGCATCTTGCACCAAGCGCTCACTCTCCGTATCTAAAGCGGAGGTAGCTTCATCCAGTATCATGATAGGAGGATTCTTTAGTACTGCTCTTGCAATAGATAGGCGTTGTTTTTGACCGCCACTAAGTTTGTTTCCGCTATCACCAATATTGGTATCATAGCCATTTGGTAATTCTGCTATAAAGTCGTGGGCATTGGCAATTTTAGCAGCTTCTATAATTTCTTCTTTGGAGGCATTTTCTTTGCCTAAGGAAATATTATTCGCTACCGTATCATTAAATAAAATGGAATCTTGGGTTACAAGGCCTAACAGACCTCGTAATGATTTTTTTGAGATATCTTTAATGTTATGTCCATCTATTGATATTTTGCCTTCGTTTACATCGTAAAAACGAGTAACAAGGTTGGCAATAGTACTTTTACCACTACCGGACTGACCAACAAGAGCTACAGTTTCTCCTTTGGGAACTTTTAAATTGAAATTCTTAAGTACATATTCATCTTCATACTTAAAAGAGATGTCTTGTAAATCTACTCCACTATCAAAAGTATCCTTGATTAAGGCATCCGGCTTATCCACAATTGGATTTTCTGTCTCAAGAATTTCCATAACTCGTTCTGCAGCGGCATTTCCTTTTTTAACACTGTACGAGGCTTTACTAATAGCTTTTGCAGGTGTTAAAATCTGATACGAAAGTGTCATATAGGTAATAAAGAGTTCTGGTTCTAGTGTTTTTTCAACCAGTACCATTTGTCCCCCATACCAAAGTATAACACCAATAGCAGCAATACCAAAAAATTCGCTTGTTGGCGAGGCAAGGTTTTGCCTATTTAATAAACTGTTAGAGAAATTGTAGAAACGTTTTGTGGATGCTTGAAAAGTTCTACCAAATCTAGATTCCGCATTGAACGCTTTTATAACACGGAGACCCCCTAAGGTTTCTTCTAAAATGGATAAAAAATGACCTTGTTCTTTTTGAACCTTATCTGATTTGCGTTTTAAAGACTTGCCTATCAACGAAATCAAAAATCCCGAAAGAGGAAGAAATAAAAACACAAATAAAGTCAGTTTTGGACTTATAGATAACATGAATACAATCGTGAAGATTATAGTCAAAGGTTCTCTAACTATGAGCTCTAATATAGATAAAAAGGAATGTTGGATTTCCAAAACATCCGATGTAATGCGGGCTATGGTGTCACCTTTTCGCTTTTCGGAATAATAAGATATAGGTAGTTCAACTGTTTTGTTGTACAGTTCGTTACGTAAATCTTTAAGTACGCCATTTCTTAAATAGGTAATAAAATACATGGCAAGATAATTGAAGATGTTTTTCATAAAAAACATAACAATAATCAAGGCTACCATCAGCATTAAAACATCTCCTGCACCGTCCTGTTGACTTCTTTCGGTAACGAAAAAATTCAGGTATTGCATAATATAATCCTTCGCATCGGAAAGCCCCCGCCAAACAGGTTTTTTGTAAACAGCTTTGGTATTATCAAACAAAACTGATAACATCGGAAACAATGAAATCATTGCCAATGTTGAAAACAAGGCATAAAGAATGTTTGAAATAATATTTAAAATCGCAAATAATTTATACGGCTTTGCGAACCGAAGGATTTTTTTGAAATACTCCATTAACCGAGATTAAGTTCTCTAAGTATATCCTGAATTTTATTATCCAATTCTTTAGAGACTTTTTTGAAATCTTCTGCTTTATCCAATGTCGTATTTGTACTGATATAAAATTTCACCTTAGGCTCGGTTCCACTTGGCCTTGCAGCTATTCGGGTTCCATCTTCGGTTTCGTATATCAATACATTGGATTTTGGAATATCGATATTTTTTTCTTCGCCGGTAAGTACATTTTTGGCGATAGAAGTGTTGTAATCTTCAATCCATTTAACTTTTGAACCAGCAACAGAGGAAACAGGGTTCTCTTTAAAGTCCTTCAACATCTGTTTAATTTCTTCTGCACCGCTCATTCCCTTTTTAGTGATGGAAATAAGTTTTTCTTTGTAGAAGCCATAATCAACATAACAATCAATTAGTTGCTTATAAAAAGAGCTTCCGTTGGCTTTGGCTTGAGAAGCAATTTCACATGCCAATAGGGTAGAGGTAACGGCATCTTTGTCACGAACAAAATCGCCCACCATATAACCGAAGCTTTCCTCACCACCACCAATAAAGTTGGATTCAGGAAAATCTTTAATCATCTTACCGATCCATTTAAAACCGGTAAGTGCAGTTTTGAACTCAACCCCGTATGCTTTGGCCATAGCTTCCATCATAGGGGTAGAAACGATGGTAGTAGCTATAAATTCATTGCCTTTAAAGCCTTTTTGTTTTTGTTGTTCCAAAAGAAATTTGGTCATTAAAATCATGGCTTGGTTACCATTAACGATTTCCATTTCACCATCAAGATTACGAACGGCTATACCTAAACGGTCACTATCAGGATCCGTGCCAACAACCATATCAGCACCTATTTCTTCAGCTTTTGTAACAGCCATAGAAAGTGCTTCCGGCTCTTCCGGGTTTGGCGATTTTACCGTTGGAAAATCTCCGTTAGGTTTGGCCTGCTCTTCTATGATGGTAACATTTTTATAATCGGCTCTTTTTAATACTTCGGGAATTGCGGTTATGGATGTACCATGAAGTGATGTAAAAACGATTTTAAAATCATCTTTACCGGCAGCGTTGAAATTTCCTTTTGCAACAGATTCTTCAATGAAAGCTTCATCTACTTCTTTATCTATTGTTTCTATTAAACTATCGTTAGCTGTAAAATTGATATCCTCAAAAGAAAGTGAATTGATTTCTGAAATAATCTCTCCATCCTGCGGAGGAACAATTTGTCCACCATCTGTCCAATACACTTTGTAACCATTATACTCTGGTGGATTGTGAGAAGCTGTCAACACGATACCTGCATGACATTCTAGATGCCTAACGGCAAAAGAAAGTTCTGGTGTGGTACGCAATTCTGAAAATAAATAAACTTTGATTCCGTTTGCGGATAGTACTTCTGCCACCGTTCTGGCCAAAGTATCACTATTGTGGCGACAGTCAAAAGCTATGACTACCTTTAGCCCTTTTTTACCGTATGTTTTTACAAGGTAGTTGCTAAGCCCTTGCGTACTTTTACCTAACGTATATTTATTGATTCTATTAGTGCCTACTCCCATTACCCCGCGCATACCACCAGTTCCAAATTCCATTTGTTTGTAAAAACGGTCTTTTAGTTCATCTGTATCATTGTCAATTAGATGTTGAACTTCCTTTCTTACTTCTGGGTCAAAAAAATCGGTTAACCAAGATTTGGCGGTATTTAGAATGGCATCCATAATAGTGTCTTTATTATATGTGTTTATTAGCGCTTAAAATTACGAAGAATATTGCTTTGCTTTTGTGTCATCACTTATTTCTTCGGAAATAGTATAACGTGTTTCGTTTTTTCGTGATCTTATTAAAATTTCGCCTAAAAATCCAGCTAAAAATAATTGTGTACCTAAAATCATTGCAGTAAGCGCAATGAAAAATTGTGGGCGATCCGTAATTAATCTTCCGTAGGGGTTTATAAAAAGCTTGTCAATACCCAAATAAATGGCAAAACCAAAGCCTATTATGAACATGAGAACCCCTAGAGCTCCAAATAAATGCATAGGTTGCCGACCAAATTTGGATACAAACCAAATGGTAAGCAAATCTAGGAAACCATTTATAAAACGTTCCATTCCAAATTTGGTCTTCCCGTATTTACGAGCCTGATGTTTTACGATTTTTTCGCCAATATTACTGTAACCGGCGTTTTTAGCTAAAACAGGAATGTACCGGTGCATTTCACCAGAAACCTCTATACTTTTAATTACATTTTGATCAAAAGCTTTTAGACCACAGTTAAAATCATGCAGTTTTACACCGGAAGTTTGTCTGGCTGCCCAGTTGAACAGTTTAGAGGGCATGTTCTTAAAGAGAACGGAATCAAATCGTTTTTTCTTCCAGCCGGAAACCAAATCGAATTTGTCCTCCTTTATCAACCGGTATAGTTCGGGAATTTCTTCTGGGTCGTCCTGAAGGTCGGCATCCATTGTAATTACTACATTACCTTTTGCAGCTTTGAAACCTGCATGCAGGGCTTGCGATTTACCAAAGTTCTTTTTAAACCGTAAACCTTTAACGCTTGGGTTTGTTTGTGATAGCTCTGTAATTATCTTCCAAGAATCATCTGTACTGCCGTCATCTATAAAAAGAATCTCATAGCTGAAATTATTGGAACGCATAACATTTACGATCCAATCGTGAAGTTCTTTTAAAGATTCCTCTTCGTTAAGTAAGGGTATAATTATGGACAGATCCATTCACAGTTTCTATAAGTCTCACCAAAAATACAATTTTGATACTGAAGTCATTTAAACTTTTCTGCTATAACGGGTAATTCCTTATTTCTAACTACTTGTTAGTTTTTAAAGATAATTAGAAAAACAGGGTTAAAATTATGATAATCAATAAATTAAAAATTTTCACCGAAACTAAAATGGGAATATAAAAATGAGATTTAGTAGGCAGGTCTATCTTTTTTAAGAATTAAACCTGTAATAACGCCAACAACCAGCCCAATAAGAATGTTCATAATTAAAATTATAGGGTAAGACATCCAAGAGAACGACTTTTGCATTTCAATACCTTTGTCTATTTCTTCCTCTGTTAATTTAGGGTTGTCAATCAGAGCCTGTTGTTTTGCAATTTCGTATATCTTGTCCATATATTCTGGCTCTATAAAATTGGAAAATATATAAAAGTAAAGAATACCTAATATACCTGCTATAAGGGCAACTCCAGCACCAACTTTTAAGGCTTCGGAGAGGGTCATGAAATTTAAATTTGCTTTTTTAAATTGGTAAATTCCCAAAACAATACCAACAACCAAAATGAGGGTTTGCGTACCTTGAACGGCAAGGCCACGTTCATAATGCATATCCATAGTATAAAGCATAACACCAAATGCTATGCCTACAGCACCTACAATAAGGCCGTAATTAAGAGCAAACTTTCCTGTTTCAGCTTGACTGTTTTCCATCTTCTCGTTTTTTAGTGGTTGTTTTCAAAGTTAGTGGTTGTTTTTGTTTCTTTGTTACAGCTAAAATATATTTTTTTGTTTCTTTTTTAGTTTTAGATTGTAGGTTACAGAAAATTAATTAAATTTGCAGCCTTAAAATGAGTGCCTGTTGGAATGGGTGCGTAAAATTTTATTTATAATGAAGAAAGATATACACCCAGAAAATTATAGATTAGTTGCTTTTAAAGACATGTCTAACGACGAGGTTTTTTTGACTAAATCTACAGCAGTTACTAAAGAAACCATAGAAGTTGATGGCGTTGAATACCCAGTTGTAAAATTGGAAATCTCTAGAACATCTCACCCTTTCTATACTGGTAAAGCTAAATTCTTGGATACTGCCGGACGTATTGATAAGTTCAAAAGCAAATACGACAAATTCAAGAAAAAACCTGCAGCGCCAGCAGCTACAGAAGGAAAAGCTGATAAAGAAGAAAAATAGATTCTTATATAAGATTTTATAAAAGCCTCCACAATTGTCGGAGGCTTTTTTAGTTTATAACCTGGTGAACATTTCTAATGTTCACTAGATGGTTTAGATAAACAGAATACTTATTTTAGTAAAAAATAAATTGCCATGAACTATATACTTTTTGACGGTACAGTAAGAGATAACCTGCTGCCTTTTACATTTACCAGACCTGTTGCAGATATACGAGTAGGTATATTGACCATAAGGGAGAAATGGGAAAAGTATTTAGGATATACCACTACCACCATAACCGAAGAGTATCTCTCTGAGAAGTTCCCGATGGTTGAAATGGAGGAAAATGTGTTGATAAACGCTTCTTTTTTACCTAATCAGAAGTTGATAGATTTAGTTCAGGATTTAAAGGTCAATGAAGCTATCTTTCAAGGTGATGAAGTAATAGCTTTTTTTACCAATGAAAGTCAAGAGGAAGTAGATTTCTCAACATACAAGCAAATAGAGTTTGATGATGACCTAATTCAAATAGTCCATACTTGGGATATTTTTTCCAGAAACGGAGAGGCTTTGCAAGCAGACTTTGATTTTATTACTGAGGGAAGAAAAAGTGCGCCCATTCCTAAAAACAATACGTTAATTCATCCGGAGCGGATTTTTATGGAAGAAGGAGCACAGGTAGAGCATAGTATTTTGAACGCTACGGATGGTCCTATTTATCTAGGTAAGAATTCTCAAATTTGGGAAGGTAACCTTATTCGTGGTGCTTTTGCACTTTGCGAAAATGCAGTGGTGAAAATGGGAGCCAAAATTTATGGAGCTACTACCATTGGCCCTTACGGGAAGGTCTGTGGAGAAATAAGTAACTCTGTCATTTTTGGTTATTCAAGTAAAGGTCATGAAGGTTATTTAGGTAATGCGGTTTTAGGGGAGTGGTGTAATATTGGGGCAGATTCCAATAATTCTAACCTTAAGAATAATTATGCCAAAGTGCGTTTATGGAATTATGCCAGCGAGAGTTTTGAGCAGACTGGTTTGCAATTCTGTGGTCTAATGATGGGGGATCACAGTAAAACAGCAATTAACACAATGTTTAACACGGGTACGGTAATTGGGGTGAACTGTAATATTTATGTACCTGGTTTTCCACGTAATTTTGTACCAAGTTTTAGTTGGGGCGGAGCTTCGGGTTTTTCAACATATGGTACTTCAAAAGCTTTTGACGCAGCCAAAATTATGATGGCCAGAAGGGATGTTGAATTTGATGATAAGGAAGCTCGTATTTTGGAACATGTTTTTGAATTGACTAAAAGATGGCGTAATTACTAGCCTTAACAGGCTATAATTTACTTTTGGATGCAGCCAATTTTTTTAAGGTAGCAACAATTTCTTTAGCGTTTTCAGGGTCCAAAGCTTCAATTTCAATTTTATTCCCATAATTTTGGACTTGCCCGTCTTTATAAACCTTGACCAATTTTTCATCAGATTTTACTCCGATTTCTGCCCAGACCCTTTTTCCTGATACGATTATTTTACTGCTTTTTTGACTTAAATCCTTTGCGCTGAATTCATAAATATTCTCAAGGGTTCTTTTGTCGCTTAATTCCGTTTTTGTGAATCTAAAGGTGCTGGTTTCAGTTTCTAATAATTCAATTTCTTGCTCGTAACTAAGGTTGCCTTCCTGTACAGGTTTTATTTCGCTTCTAAGTTGTCTTAAGGCATCTTCTAAGCCAATTTCAAAAGATTCGTCAGTTACCTCGGTTGTCCGGTCTTTATAATGTACTATTAAAAACTGCAATGCTTCTTTGCCAACGTATGCCTCATCAAAGGAGTTAAAGTATAACAGAATTTCTTTCTCATAATTCTCGGTTTCTCCATTTAGGGAGTGACCAATATATTTTTCTCCTTTGTTTGTGCTTAGTATAAGATAAAACCTTGTTTTTTTATTTTTGAAACTAATTCCGTTTTGATTGATATCCGTTAGGTTAAAAGAATAAAGATGTTCTTCGTTTTTATCGGATATCTCTTCTTTGGTCGATAGAAAGGCTATATCTTCTTCTAATGCTAGCTTTTGCATAGTTATACGCCCATCGGATTTAACAGCATTCGTATGTGTGTTAAGATATTCTAAAGCAGTATCTAACGTGTTGATTTCTTGTTTGTAAGTCTCGAATTCGGTTTGTGCTAATGGGATTATTTCTTTAAGAACTGTATAAATATGCTTGCCGTTGGCTAATGAATTGGCGTACAAAAAAACTTTGTCTGTATACCCTTTAAATATATCATCGTTATAAAATTTTATACCTGAAACACCTTTTGCAGAGCTAACTTCAATGATAAATTCATCTCCGGAAATCTTATAATTTACGGAATTAGGATTCATTAGGGCAAGATTGAATTCAAAACGCTCGTTCTTTGAGCCAACGGTCTGGTTTAGAGTTACAAATCCGGTTTTTTCCGCATTTTTACTAAATAGTTGTGCTATTTGGTGTTTGGGTAAATCTATATCTGTTATATTTTTTTTCAACCAATTTAAATGCTCTTCATAAGAACTCAAAACAAGTGAGCTCTTGTCAACCTCAATAGCTTCGGGTATTCCATCTTCAATAGCAGATTCTAGGTCACGGCCGTTATCGGCATTTAGGCCGTACATGGTAAAGCTGGGTATATAATTTATTTTACTACCTTCATCAGTAGTTCTTCTAATAAGTTTTTGCTTTCCTTTAATAGATAGTTCAATAAGAATTACATCTTTTTTTGTAAAATACCGTACTGAGTTTTTGTCGATGTCGGCAAGAGCAAAAGTGTAGGTGGTTTCCACTTCATTTCCTTTATTATTTATTTCGGTCACGGTATAATCGTAATAGCCGGGCGAAACGGTCTTTAGTTCCTGATTAAAGGTTAATTTGTTTGCGTCTACCGATGTCAAAAGCTCTTGAATAACTTTTATTTTTTGCTTTAGAATAGCTTCTTGTGCAAGACTAATATTAAATGAAAATAGTATAAAACCAAGAAAAAAGAATGGGTGGCAAGAAGGAATGCGTTTAGAAATTAAAATCACAGAAATTAGTTTTCAGGAGTTAGTGGTATTTAAATTGTAAGTAGCTTACATGCTAGTGTTACTAATGGTCAAATATAGAATATTTGAGTAAGAGCTACAGGACAATACACGTTTTTACTCGGTTGATAAATTGATGACCTCCATATTTGTAATCTGCTTGTTACAAGTTCGTATATTTGCATTTCCTTAAAAAAAAATACAGTATCAATTGAATACGAAAGCAAAAAGAGGTAAGGGTATGAAAAAGAGAGTTGCCTTCTATACATTGGGTTGTAAACTCAATTATTCAGAAACATCTACTATAGCTAGAGGTTTTCAAGATGACGGTTTTGATCGTGTGGATTTTTCCGAACACGCAGATATGTATGTGATAAACACCTGTTCCGTAACAGAGAATGCAGATAAGAGGTTTAAAACTATAGTAAAGCAGGCCCAGAAAATTAACCCTGAGGCTTTTGTTGCGGCAATTGGATGCTATGCACAACTAAAACCAGAGGAATTGGCGGCCGTAGACGGAGTAGATTTGGTATTGGGCGCTACAGAGAAATTCAAAATTACAGATTACATAAACGACCTTACCAAGAATGATCTTGGCGAGGTGCACTCCTGTGAAATAGAAGATGCCGACTTTTACGTAGGTAGCTACGCTATTGGTGATCGGACTCGTGCGTTTTTAAAGGTCCAAGATGGATGTGATTATAAGTGCACGTATTGCACCATTCCTTTGGCAAGAGGTATTTCTAGGAGTGATACTTTACAAAATGTTCTAGATAATGCTGCGGAAATATCTGCAAAAGGTATTAAGGAAATTGTGTTGACCGGCGTAAATATTGGAGACTATGGTAAAGGCGAGTTTGGAAACAAGATCCATAAGCATACTTTTTTGGATTTAGTAAAAGCGTTGGATAGGGTAGAGGGAATTCATCGTTTAAGAATATCATCTATTGAACCAAATCTATTGAAAAATGAAACTATAGATTTCGTCTCTAAGAGTAATTCATTTGTACCACATTTTCATATACCGTTACAAAGCGGAAGCGATACTATTTTAAAGCTAATGAGACGTAGGTATATGAGTGATCTGTATATAGACCGGGTTAACAAGATAAAGGAAGTAATGCCAGATGCCTGTATCGGTGTTGATGTTATAGTAGGTTTTCCAGGTGAAACGGATGAACACTTTCTGGAGACGTATCATTTTCTGAATGAATTGGATATTTCTTACTTACATGTATTTACCTATTCCGAGCGCGATAATACGGCTGCAGCTAAAATGGATGGTGTGGTCACCAAGCAAGTACGCAATAAGAGGAGTAAGATGTTACGGGGTCTTTCGGTTAAAAAAAGGAGGGCTTTTTATGAAAGCCAATTAGGTAAAATGCATCAGGTTCTTTTTGAGGGAGAAAATAAAGAGGGCTACATTCACGGGTTTACCAGTAATTACGTTAAAGTAAAATCTCCTTGGAATCCAGAATTGGTGAATACTTTACATTCTGTAGTGCTAACAGAGATAGATGAGGATGGGCTAGTTCGTTTTGAGTTTCAAAAAACAACCATAGAAGTTTAAACATAAAAAAATCCCGCTACTTGCGGGATTCATCTTCAAAAAAACTTTGAATACGACTAGATTCTAATGCCTACTGGCAACATTTCCTTATATTGTCTGTTTTTGCGTAAAAAACCGGCAATTTGTGGACTCGTAGGGACGACTCTAAGATTTTTCTCCTGAATGTGGTGAAGAACCGATTTGATAAAATCTTCTTTGAAATCTTCTTTAGTGATTTCTTCAGGCACTACTAATTTTGTTAGAAATACTTTGCGTTCTTGCGAAGAATACTCGATCTTGGCCAATGTGCCTTCAACCGTAGTTTCGAATTGACGCAAGAAACTGTTGTCAATAATTTCTACTTCATTCATATAGTTTGATTTTAGATGACGGCAAGAGGTAAGAAAATCACGGTGTTCTCAAATCGTAATTTTGTATACTTTTGCTCAAATTTGTATAAACTATGGAATTCCCCCAAAGTCGATAACAAAAGTAGTGAAATTAATGTTAATTTCCTAACAATAACTATGTGTTGTGATAATGAGCGATTCTAAAATCCATGTATATTTTATGCCAGGTATGGCAGCCAGCCCCTCCATATTTCAACATATTGCACTACCTGAGCATAAATTTGAACAACATTTTTTAGAGTGGTTTGTACCCGAAAAAAACATGTCCTTAACATCGTATGCTAAGAAAATGAACCAAAATATTCATCATGAACAAGCGGTTTTAGTGGGTGTTTCCTTTGGAGGTATGCTAGTTCAGGAGATGGCCAGGTTCAAAGCGTTTAAAAAAGTAGTGGTTATTTCAAGTGTTAAAGATGCGGCAGAGTTACCCAAGCGAATGATATTTGCAAAATACACTAAAATTCATAAGTTATTACCTACAGGTTTAGTAAATAATATGGAGCTTTTGGCTAAGTACGCTTTTGGGGAAACAGTAAATAAACGTTTGTCGCTTTATGAAGAGTACTTATCAATTAGAGATAAATATTATATAGATTGGTCTATTGATCAAATCGTTAATTGGAAACAAATTGAGCCAATTCACGGTCTCGTTCATATTCATGGCGAAAAAGATGTAGTTTTTCCCATAGATAAAATTAAAGATTGTATCACTGTCAAAAACGGGACACACACCATGATTATTCATAGAGCTAGGTGGTTTAACGAACATCTACCCACAATTATTCTGCAATAAATGAGTTGTTATACTAGGCTCTTTTTATATCCATTATTCTAACTTTAAGAGATGGGTGTATTTCTATATAAACGTAATCGTGGTTGACTCCAAAAAATAATTGGATCAATGCTGAATATGAGTACGTTTGGGATGGAAAAATTAGAAAAGAGTTTATTAACTTTGAATAAACCGTACAATACCAAAAAATGAAGATTTTAAAGAATGTATTGATGCTTCTAGGCGTCTTTTTTGTTGTAAGCACTTTGATATTTGCCGTACAGAGCGATGCAGAACCTGCTAAAGGTGATGCAGATGTTTTGGAGAATGAAGTTGATTTAGATAAAAACGTAGCAGACGGATACCGCATTTCTGCTATTGAGATACCTGAAGATTTAAGTTTTGCAGGAGAACCAGTGCCGCAGGATGATCCTGAGGTTTTGGAGCGTATTGATCGGGAGTTTTTGGTTAATACGTATTGGCAGTCCAATGCCGTGCTTTTGATTAAAAGAGCTAATATGTACTTTCCTATTATAGAACCAATTTTAGCCAAAAATGGTATTCCGGATGATTTTAAATATTTGGCGGTTGCAGAAAGCGGTCTTCAAAACGTTAAGTCTCATGCCGGCGCAGCTGGTTTTTGGCAGATTATGAAAGCTACAGGGCAAGAGCACGGTTTAGAAGTGAATAGAAATGTAGATGAGCGTTATAATTTAGAGAAGTCAACAGAAGTAGCCTGTGAGTATTTAAACAGAAATTACAAAAAATATGGCAGTTGGACTTTAACAGCAGCCTCTTATAATGCAGGTGCTGGAGCTATTAACAAGTACTTGGGCATTCAGCAAGTTAGTGACTACTATGATCTTTTGTTAGGGCAGGAAACCGGTAGATATGTATTTCGGATCATGGCCATAAAAGAAATTTTGAGTCATCCGGAAAAATATGGTTTTGATATTGATAAGGAAGATATGTATCAGGCAGTACCGACTTTTAAAGTGGAGTTGGACGAACCTGTTCTTAGTTTTGCGGATTTTGCACAACAATACGAAATCAATTACAAAATACTAAAGAGACATAATCCATGGTTAAGGGAAGCACATTTAAACAATAGCTCTCGTAAAAAATATACCATTGAAATACCTAATAAGGGGTATTACAGAATTGGAAAGTAACAATACTAAATGCCTCAATGGATTATATTTAAAATCTATTGAGGCCTTTTTTCTCTACTTTATTTCTCATCTTTAATTGCTGCTAAATGTTCAGACTTTCCGTTAAGTCTGTTATGTGAAAGGAAAGATGGATATACTATTAAATTTATTTAACGACAATATATGGTTCATCCTTCTAACAGTTAACTATTGTCTTGTTATTATCCTTTCCTTTTTTATTCTCCTAAAGAATAAAAATCCGGTAAAGACCCTTTCATTTTTATTTGCACTTGCGGTTCTACCATTCTTGGGGCTTATCGTTTACTATCTTTTTGGTCAGGATTATAGGAAGTCTAAAATTTTTGAGAAAAAATATTTTTTGGATAATCAGAAAATAAAGGAATGGCGAAACAATTTTAAGTTGGATTGTAGTGAGCGTGAAGATTTTGAAGAAACTTATGGCGAGGATATTTTTAAAGTGTACAAGTTGCTCAAAAATAATGAAAAGGCGGTTCTTACCTTTGATAATAATGTAGGTATCCTAAGGAATGGCGAAGAAAAGTTTAAGCGGTTATTTGAAGATCTTGATAATGCGGAAATCCATATTCATATAGAATACTTTGTTTTATTTGATGACGAACTTGGTCTCAAAATAATCAACGTCTTAATGGACAAAGCCAAGGCAGGTTTAAAAGTTAGATTAATCTATGACGATGTAGGAAGTAAAATTTCTAATAGTGTAAAAAGGAAAATGACCAAAGCAGGTATTGAGCACTATGCTTTTATGCCGGTACTATTTTCAAACTCAACCGGAAAACTTAATTACAGAGATCACAGAAAGATTGTTGTTATTGATGGAAAAGTAGGTTACGTTGGAGGTATTAATATGGCTCAGCGATACGATAATTCATATGATAATGATCGTTATTGGCGAGATACCCACTTACGATTACAAGGTGGTGCAGTGGGATCACTGCAATCCTCATTTCTGCTTAATTGGAACTTTGCTTCTAACAACGAAGTAGAAATAGAACAGTCGTTTTTTCCAAAGAGCAAACCAGAATCTGAAAAACCGGTAGCCGTTCAAATCGCTGCTAGTGGTCCGGATACAGATTGGGCAAATATTATGGAGGCAGTCTTCTGTGCAATTAGTTCAGCAAAGGAACGTATTTACATTACATCGCCATATTTTATGCCAAACGATGCTATTTTGACGGCTTTAGCTACCGCTGCCAGAAGTGGAATTGACGTTAGGGTAATTGTTCCTTATGAATCAGATTCGTGGGCTGCTCAGTATGCCGGAGACTCTTATATAGAATACTGTCTGGAATCAGGTATAAAAATCTATAGATATTGTAAAGGATTTATTCATGCCAAGACTTTGGTAATAGATAGTTTGTTTTCTACAGTGGGCACTGCTAATCTAGATTATAGAAGTTTTTCCATCAACTTTGAAATCAATGCTATGATCTATAATGATGGAATCAACAGTCAGCTTGCTGAAATGTTCCTGGATGATTTAAAGGAATGTGAAGAAGTTGAATTAGAAAGGTGGAAAAATCGCGGTATCTCACGAAAGTTGAAGGAGTCTTTCAGTAGACTTTGGGCTCCACTTTTGTAATATGAGAACAAAATGCTAAGAGGTAGAATTATTTTTTCTCCTAATTCCTAACTTCTAACTCAGTTAGATTTTCTTCATCTGTTGTTGCATCATTTTAATCTGATCGGTAAGCATATTGCTTTTATCCAATTTTTTAGCTTCACGAAGAAGGGTTGTAGCTTCTCTTTTCCTCCTTTTTTGCATAGCTATTCCGGCAAGGCTTAATTTGGCCATGGCAATATCATAGTCCATAGTAAGGCCTAATTTTAAAGCTTTTTTGAAATACTTCTCAGCTTGGGTAAGATTTTTTTGCGATAAGATAATACCATGCAAATAGTTAAAGTATCCCTGTTGCTTGGTTACTAATGCTGCTTCGGGATTTTTAATTTTGTCTAGCCACTTTTGTGTGCCTTCCAGGTCTTGCTTTCGCATACGTAGAAAAGCCAATAGAATAATCTCATTTCTAAAATATAGAAATATGAAGATCAGGGATAGGAGGATTAAAAAGATTCCGTTTCCGATATTACCTTCAATAAATTGATATACGGCGCAGGCTATAATCAGTCCTGCAATGACTAGTTTAAGATTTTTGTTGAACATGTGTATTAATTATTGATCGGTTCGTTTAAATTAGGAATGAGTTCGTAAGTGATAGAAGACTGTATTGTAGTCGGTATTTCTTGGTCGCCCATTTGGGTCATGGTAGACGATCCTTTGGAAACACCTTCTACGTTCATCTCTTTTATAAAGCCGGTAATGGCGTTTGTAGTAATATCGGATTTTTGTGTTCCGGTAAGTTTCATGGTGGTTCCGGCCTCAACTACGTTCATTGTAACAGCAGCAGTTCCGGTAATGTTAGCGGAATTGGCAGTAATGGCCTTTAGCGTCCATATATTATCTGCCTGTAGCTTTCCTGAATATTGATTTTTCCATGTATTTCCTACTTGTACTTTCTTTTTAGGATAAATGAAGGTCATTTGCTTGTAACTATTGGAAAGAGCTTCTGAACCAAATTCTTTTTGCAATGATTTTTTCATCATATTCAAAGAAAATTCGTCTTCAAGACCAGAGGCTTCGGCCATTTTTACCACCAGACTATCACCTCCTTTTACTTCCAGTATATCTCCCGTTTTGTTTAAAATGATTTCCACCGGGCGGTTTAAGAGACTATTGAAAATTTTAGATTGCATATTACTTTCGTCCACCTCTTGCGCATGAATATCCATCAATTCACCTTGTATGCTAGATGTCATATTTAAATTAAGGTCCTTGAATTTTAATGCGATCATATAGGTGGTATCCCTTACTTCTAGTACTTTAAACTCTAGAACGCCATTGATTTTATTGGTCAGAATATGCGAAGCTCCATCCAATTCCTGTGTAATGATCTGTTCGGCATTTTGCTTTACGGTGAAGACGGCATTTTTCTTCAATTTGTATTCTAACTGTGTCTGTGCGAAAGAAACAGTACTTGAAAGAACAATGAAAATAACGCCCAAAAAGTTTCTCATAGATTGATTTCGTTGATAAAATCGAATTTTGGCAAAAGTAATAAAAACCTATCTTTGGGTGGTAGGCATTCAATAAAAATATTTTTCTAAATCTGTTTGGGAAAGAGAAAAGTCTTTGTATATTTGCGCCCAGTTTTAGCGAAAGGATTCGCAAACTTGTATCACACAAAGAAAAGGATAATACAATGCCCGGACAGAAAAGAACATATCAGCCTTCAAAGAGAAAGAGAAGAAATAAACATGGATTTAGGGAGCGTATGGCGTCCGTAAATGGAAGAAAAGTTTTAGCTCGTAGAAGAGCTAAAGGAAGAAAAAAACTTTCTGTATCCTCTGAACCGAGACATAAAAAATAATGATATTATTTTTTAAGAAATATATAGGTGTTACTTTTTATAAGTAGCACCTTTTTTTATGTCAGATTTGTACTGATATTTGTAACAAAAAATAGCCAAAGTTTTAAAGAATACAACGAATGCCAAAAAGAAAAGATTTAAAATCCATACTACTGATCGGCTCCGGTCCCATTGTAATAGGTCAAGCTTGTGAGTTTGATTATGCAGGTTCTCAATCCTTACGTTCATTACGTGAAGATGGTATAGAGACTATATTGATAAATAGTAATCCGGCTACTATTATGACGGATCCATCAATGGCTGATCATGTGTATTTGAAACCGTTGACTACCAAGTCAATAATCGAGATACTAAAGGAACATCCTCAAATAGATGCTGTTTTGCCTACCATGGGAGGACAGACTGCTCTTAATTTATGTATAGAAGCAGATGAGAAAGGCATATGGAAAGATTTTGGAGTTGATCTTATTGGGGTTGATATTGATGCGATAAATATTACGGAAGATCGTGAACAGTTTCGTGAATTAATGCTTAAGATAGGTGTGGGCATGGCACCGCAAGCTACAGCTACATCTTTCTTAAAAGGAAAAGAAATAGCACAGGAATTTGGCTTTCCGTTGGTAATTAGAGCATCTTATACCTTGGGAGGTGCTGGAGCGGCAATTGTTTATAAACCAGAAGATTTTGATGAATTATTGAGTCGTGGTTTGGAGATTTCTCCTATTCACGAAGTCATGATAGACAAAGCCTTAATGGGCTGGAAAGAATACGAACTAGAGTTATTACGTGATAATAACGATAATGTTGTAATTATCTGTGCCATAGAAAATATGGATCCAATGGGTATTCACACCGGAGATTCTATTACGGTGGCGCCTGCAATGACCTTGTCAGACAGAACGTATCAAAAAATGCGTGATATGGCAATCCATATGATGCGTAGCATTGGTGATTTTGCAGGTGGGTGTAACGTTCAGTTTGCAGTAAGCCCTGACGATGAAGAGGAAATTATTGCCATTGAAATTAACCCCAGAGTATCTCGTTCTTCTGCATTGGCTTCAAAAGCAACGGGGTATCCTATCGCAAAAATAGCTACAAAGTTGGCAATAGGGTATCATCTAAATGAACTCGATAATCAAATTACAAAATCAACTTCTGCGTTATTTGAGCCGACTTTGGATTATGTGATTGTTAAAATACCAAGATGGAACTTTGATAAATTTGAAGGTTCTGATCGTACCTTAGGTCTACAGATGAAATCTGTTGGAGAGGTTATGGGTATTGGACGTTCGTTCCAAGAAGCCCTTCACAAAGCAACACAATCTTTAGAGATCAAAAGAAATGGGCTAGGGGCAGATGGTAAAGGTTATAGTAACTATGACCAAATCATCAAGAAACTGACCATTCCAAGTTGGGATAGGGTTTTTGTCATATATGATGCTATCCAATTGGGTATTCCATTGAGTAGAATCCATGAGATAACCAAAATAGACATGTGGTTCTTAAAACAGTATGAAGAACTTCATTTATTAGAGAAAGAGATTTCTACGTATACGATTGCAACGCTTACCAAAGATTTGATGTTGGAAGCAAAGCAAAAAGGTTTCGCAGATAGACAGATAGCGCATATGCTAGATTGTTATGAGAGTGAAGTACATAGTAAACGTACGGATGAAATGAACATAAACAGGGTCTATAAATTAGTAGATACCTGTGCGGCCGAATTTAAGGCGATGACTCCATATTACTATTCTACTTTTGAAGCGGAAATTGAAAAACCGGATGGTACACGTTACGTTGAGAATGACAGTATTGTTACGGACCGTAAGAAAATAGTAGTTCTAGGTTCTGGTCCAAACAGGATCGGTCAAGGAATTGAGTTTGATTATTGTTGTGTACATGGTGTACTTGCAGCAGCAGAATGTGGTTATGAGACCATCATGATCAACTGTAATCCAGAAACGGTTTCAACTGATTTTGACACTGCGGATAAACTGTATTTTGAGCCGGTTTTCTGGGAGCATATCTACGATATTATTCGTCATGAGAAACCAGAAGGCGTTATTGTTCAATTAGGTGGGCAAACTGCTTTAAAATTAGCGGAAAAACTATCTAAATACGGTATCAAAATTATAGGCACTAGCTTTGAAGCATTAGATTTAGCGGAAGACAGAGGAAGTTTCTCTGAAATGCTTAAACAGAACAATATTCCTTTTCCGCAATACGGTATTGCTGAAACGGCAGATGAGGCTTTGGCCCTTGCCGATGAATTGGATTTTCCTTTGTTAGTAAGACCTTCTTATGTATTAGGTGGGCAGGGAATGAAAATAGTTATCAATAAGGAAGAACTAGAATCTCATGTAGTTGACCTTTTAAGAAAAATACCGAATAATAAATTGTTATTAGATCATTATCTAGATGGTGCTATTGAGGCTGAAGCCGATGCTATTTGCGATGGTGAAGACGTGTATATTATTGGTATAATGGAACATATTGAGCCTTGTGGAATTCACTCAGGAGATTCTAATGCAACTTTGCCACCTTTTAACCTTGGTGAGTTTGTAATGCAACAGATAAAAGATCATACTAAGAAAATTGCTTTAGCATTGAATACGGTAGGTCTTATAAATATTCAGTTTGCTATAAAAGATGATATGGTATATATCATTGAAGCCAACCCTAGGGCTTCTAGAACGGTTCCGTTTATTGCGAAGGCTTACAAAGAGCCTTATGTGAACTACGCAACTAAAGTTATGTTAGGGGATAAGAAAGTAAAGGACTTTAACTTTAAACCAGAGCTTAAAGGCTTTGCTATTAAGCAACCGGTCTTTTCTTTTAACAAATTTCCCAATGTAAATAAGAACCTAGGACCTGAAATGAAGAGTACGGGAGAGAGCATTCTTTTTATAGATAGCTTAAAAGATGATGATTTTTATAATCTTTATGCTAGAAGAAAAATGTATCTGAGCAAATAATTAGCCGTAGGTTAGTAATTTAAAAAAGCTCGTGACAATACTATTTGTCACGAGCTTTTTTTACAATAATTGCTGTTATTTGTAAAATAACCTTAATCGGTGTTTTTTGGAACGATATCATTTTCTATCATAGCCGTTATTTTTTGACCCACAACGTTTGGAAGGGTTACCTTAAAAGTAGTTCCTTTTCCTTTTCCATCAGATATTGCATTAATAGTACCATCGTGAGATTCAACAATTTGTTTGATCATATAAAGGCCTAATCCTGTACCTTTAACATCAGAATGAAACCTCTCAAAAGGAGAAAAAAGTTTTTTTAAAGATTTCTCATCCATTCCTGAACCATTATCAGAAACGAAGAATTGTATTTTTTCGCCATCTTCTTCGGCTTTGATATGAACTGTAGGTCGTTTCTGGTCTCCCATATACTTTATGGCGTTATCCAGAAGGTTACCAAAAACCTGAATAATTCTATTTCTATCACCATAGATGTTAGGTAGGTTTTCTTCCACGATCAGTTTTACCTTGGATACTTTTAATTTCCCTTTAACTAGGGTGGTGGATAATGAGACGATTTCATTAGTGTCTAGCACTTCATTTTTATTTTCGACTTTACCTATTTTTGCGATTTTAGTAATATCGGCGATAAGATTATTCATAGTATCACATGAAATATTGATCATTTCTAGATATTGCTCTAACTCGGGAAAATCCTTCATTACAAACTCCATCGGGATTAGGCTTGCAATGCCCTTAATACCGCTTAGCGGACTTTTGAGATCATGTGAAACGGCAAAAGTAAAACGTTGAATTTCTTGATTCTTTACTGTTAATTCATCCGCGGCCTTTTCTAATTCTTTCTTTTGCTGTTGCAACTGTCGCGTTCTCTCGTCTATCTTTTTTTCCAGCGTTAATTGGTATTTTTTTATATTTCTAATCCTAAGATATAGTCCTAGATAAATACAAGAAATTAACAAACCTATCATAAGTAGGAGAAACCACCAGGTTAGCCAAAAGGGTGGGGTAATGGTTATATTTAAGGTGGTTTCATTGTTGTTCCAAATGCCGTCAGAATTACTGGATTTTATTCTAAACGTATATTCCCCAGGTTCTAAATTTGTGTAATTGGCTGTTTTTTTGCTCCCAACGTAATTCCAATTTGTTTCAAAACCATCTAGGAAATAAGCATAATTTACTTTGTCTGGATGGCGAAAAGTCAACGCGTTATATTCAAAATTAATAACACTGTTATCATACGATAAGATAATAGAATCTGATTGCGAGATATGTTTTTTTAAAATTTTGGATTCATCGCCAGGATTAACGGGTTTGTTGAAAATTTTTAAACTTGTAATATTTACCCTTGGTTTATCCTCTCTTTTTATTATATCCTTCGCTTGGAAAATATTGAAACCATTGCTACCTCCAAAAATCAAATCGTAAGTTTTGGTTTTATAGAAGGAATTGGAGTTGAATTCGCTGCCTTGCAAACCATCACTAATATCATAATTTATAGAGGTTTCAGTCTTAGGGTCAAAATGAATAATTCCATCTCCTGTACTAAGCCATAACCAATGGTTGCTATCTTCTATAATTCCTTTTATCGCATCATTTTTCAATCCACTTTTATGTGTGATTGATTGGAAAGAATCGGTTTTGGAATTGTATTTGTTTAAGCCGGCTTGTGTACCAACCCACAAAACGCCTTTGCTATCTTCTACAATTGCATTAATGAAGTCATTACTTATGTTTTGTTCATTTTCTGGGCTATTATAACTTGTATACCACCATTTCTCATTTGTTTCAACAAGTTTGTAAAGTCCTGAAATCTGTGTTCCCACCCAAACATTTCCGTTTTTATCTTCCGTTACGGTAGTAATAGTAGTGACCTTAGTCTTATTGATATTGTTTTTAAGGTCTATATTTTTATGTGTTTTTGTTTTAGGGTCATATACTTGTAATCCACCGTGAAAAGTTGAAATCCATATACGCTCTTTGCTGTCCATCATTAGATTAAAGACATTATTTGACAGCAAGAATGAATTTTCTTTCGTTAAAACATCATAGTTTTTACTTTTCAGATTAAATACAGTAATACCCCCGCCCCATGAACCCAGCCACAATTGATCTTCCTTGGTTTGCAGTATGCTTAACACTACATTGGTGTTTAGTTTTTTATTATCTAAATTGTATTTTATAAAAGAATTAGAAGTTCTGTCCCAATAATTTAAACCACCACCGTCAGTTCCTATCCAGAGGTGGTCATTGGTATTATTTCTGTCTTGAATAAAACAATTTATGTTATTATTGTTTATCGACTGAGAATTAAATGGTTCGTTTTCAACATGCTTAAATTTATGATAAATAGGATCATAGAAACTTAGACCTTTTTTATAAGGCCCCAACCACATAATTCCTTTGTTGTTATAAATGAACCATATGGAGTTACTGGAAATTGATTCTATATTTTTATTGTCATACTTTAGGTTTGATAACTGTCCGGTACTTTTGGAGTATATATAAAGTCCATCATTTTCACTACCTATCCAAAAATCGCCATTAGATGCAATTGATAAGGATAAAATAGGGAAGCCATTACTTATTGTTTTTCTGTTTATGTTTAATGAATTGTCATTTTCGACTTTTAATTCAATTAATTCCCCATTATGTAAACCGATTAAAAATCTAAATTCGTTTTGTTGTAGAAAACTGCGTATTCTTTGATTTTCGTGAAGGGTTGATAAAATTTGCAATTCATTGTTCAATACCCATATATCATTATCGATTATAACCGCGGTTCTTTCGTTATTTAGTTTTGCGATTTTTACAAAAAAGTTATCTGTGGCCCCTGGATACTTGAACTCTTTGGTTTCCCCCGTGTTAATTTCGTATCGGAAGAGACTAGTAGTTGTACCTAACCAAAGAAAACCTGAGCATTTAAAAACAGAATAAAAATGCTGTAAAGCTAATTTTTTGCCTTCACCAATAAACGGGTAGGATTTTAGAACATCCATTTCCCGGTGATAAATATTTAAACCTTGAACTGTGCCAATATATAATTGTCTATTGTCATCTTCGTAAATATCTTCTATATAACCATTGGTAAGGCCTGTTTTGCTATCTAGAGTCTGTTCGTAAATTTGAAAATTTTGACCATCGTATTTATTAAGGCCATTTCTAGTCCCAATCCATAAGTAACCATAACTATCTTCAAACATAACATTGGCAGAGCTTTGAGATAAGCCACCAGGTAGGTGTTGAAACGATATGTTGTTTTGATTTTCCTGTGCAAATGAAAACCTACAACATAGCAGTAGTAATGCCGACCATAACAGTAGTGTAGCTGATTGCTTGGATGAAATCATAATAACGTTGCGCGTAAACAATAAGTAGGTTAAAACCTACAAATTATAGTTTTTATTCACACGTCGCCCATTTTTGTTGCCTGAGTGCACTATGTTGTTGTGAAAAGCTTATTTAAAGATAATCATAGCTTTAGGTCGTCATTTTTAATATATCTAATTAAACCAAACGGCATACCCCTGTCGTCTAAGCTCCAATGCCAAGGCCTCTTCCATTTTTAAGGCTTTGGCTCTAGTTGGTATTGGGGCGATATGATGAAAAAGGCTCCCGCGTAAATATAGACCGTATTTTTCAACAAGGTTAGCAGATAATTTATGTCCTTTTTTGTTGATATATCCTGTTTTGTGTTGTTCAAATCGTTCTGTTGGAGTCTTACTGGTCATGCCTACATAAAGGCACTGTAGAACACCATTAAACTGAGGGTTTGCTTCTCTAAAACGTCTATTCTCTGTAAAAACCTTTTTGGAAAGTTCTACAACATAAATATGGTAGACAGTTCTGGCCATTAGTATAGGGGTGTTGTTTAGTGCGTATTTTCAACTTCTTCTTTTGGCAAGTATTTGAAGATAGTATCTAAGAATTCTGGAAGGTTATAGGGTTTATGAATAATATCGTTCATTCCGGAATTCAATATCTCCTTCCTTCCTTCGTCCAATTCAACGGCAGTCAAGGCTATAATTGGAATTTCTTTATCGTATTCACGAATCATCCTAGTAGCCTCCATGCCATTAATATTGGGCATATTGATATCCATTAATATTAAGTCGTAATCATTGGCTCTACTCATTATAACGGCCTGTTCACCATCATCTGCCAAACTGGATTTAATATTGTATTTATCTAAGGTTTTTTGTGTTACTTTTTGATTTATCTTATTGTCATCCACTACGAGAACATGTCTAACAACACTGTTCTTAATTGAGTTAGAGATGTTGGTATTTCCATTTAACAAGGATGATTCTTTATCCTGTTTGGTCTGTTTCTTAAGCGTTAGTTGAAAACTGAATTCAGCGCCCTTATTAGGTTCACTTTTTAGATGAATCTCACTTTTGTAAAGGTCCAGAATCTTCTTAACTATAGTGAGGCCAAGACCTGTTCCGGTGTAGCTATAGTTTTTATTTTCAATCTGGGTAAATTCTTTAAAAATCTCTTCCTGCATGTTTTCAGGAATGCCCAGACCATCATCCTTTACCGTAAATTTCACCTTGCAGGTATTGCCATTAACAGGTTCAACTAAAACCAATTTTAACCAAATGTTTCCCTTCTCTGTAAATTTAATGGCGTTACCCATTAAATTTATAAGTATTTGAGAAAACCGAATGGGGTCTCCAACAAGGTTATTCGGTATGTTTTTATCTACTTGTAAGTGTAATTTATTACTATTTTCATGCAATGAAAATTCAAAAGAGCGAACAATATTCTGGATGAGTACATCTAGTTCGTAAGGAATTTTGGAAAGGGTAATGGCCTCTGCATCCATCTTGCTAAGTAATAGGACATCATTAATGAGTGCCAATAAATAATCTGCAGAGAATTTTAGAGAACTTAAATCGTCTGCATAGGCTTTCAGGTTTTTATCTTCTTTTAATAAAGTGGAAATGCCAATAACACCATAAAGAGGTGTTCGAAGTTCATGACTTACGGTGGAAAGGAACTTGGTCTTAACCTTGGAAAGCTTTTCAGCTTTTGCGTTGGCCAAGCTAAGCTGTCTATTTTTAGCCCTTAGGTTATTGATGTATGTTTTTCTTGTTTTAAAGAATACGATGATGCCAAAAAGGGCTAAAACAAGAATTACAATGGCTCCAATGAGTACTGTTGTAAGGGATTGCGATTTAGAAATAAGTTCTTCTGAATATGCATGTTCTTTTAAAGCGGTTTTTAAATCTTTTTGCGCTTGCTCCAAATCAAACTTTACCCGTGCTTTTTCAGTTTCTTCTAATTTCTTAAGAGTATATGCTTTTTGTTTAAATTGATTGTATTTATCCAGATTGGCGAAAGCCTTTTGATAGTCATCAGTTTCACTGTATAGTTTGGCTAAATCGTCATAGGCTTCTATGGCTAAATCGGTATTTTCAATTTTATCCGCTGTCTGTGCAATTTTTTCCAGTTTTAAAGCCGCCGTATTGTATTTTTTCTTTGCCAAGTAATATTTACCATATAAGAGGTCCATATATAACTTGTCTAATGAATCTACTTCTTTTGTTGATAGCGCTTCCGCTTTTTGAAGAAACGTATAGGCTTCATCAAATTGATTATTTTCCAAATAGGTCCAGATAAGGTTTACATAGGTTAAATAGACCTCGTCATAATCCTTGTTTTGTTCATTGATTTCAATACTTTCCTTAAAAAACTGAATTGCCTTTTTGTAGGTGTTTTCGTTGTCGGAATATAAAATACCTAGATTTAAAGCGCCCCATGCCACAAGACTATCCACTTGGATAGACCTTGCAAGCTCCAAAGCTTTTTCAGAATAAATCTTACCTTTTATGGTGTCTTCCGTTTCGGAATAAATTCCACCTAAAATATCGTATCCTAAAAACTCGTAATAATCGTAATTATACTCCTGACCCTTTTTTACTAGGGTAGAGGCGTATTTAATAGCTTCTTTATAATTGTATTGATCGTAGGCTTCATTTGATCTGTTCACGTAGGATTCCAAAGTATCGCGTTGCCATTCTGTTGTATTCTGAGCCAGTACATTTGTTAAATGGGAGAAGAGAAAGAAAACGAAAACGAGTGGTCTTAATATACTCATGAGAACTATGGGGGCCAGTATGTAATTTAGGGAGAATGACCGTTACGACAAGCTAATATAAGAATTTACTTCACAATTTATTGCGAAGAAATGCATTCCTCGACGAATGGCAGGTCTATTTACGGTTATATCTGCTTTTTGTTAGGGTTGCCCAACTTCTACGTCTATGCCTTCCGTTGTAAAAGAAAAGGCCTGAGCACCTAATCCACCAACCATTACAGCTTGAAATAGAGGATTGAGCGGGCGTTTGGAATACCAATCAATTATAAAGTTGGCTCCGCTACCTCCAGACGTGTCCTGTTGTTCTATAACATAGTCTATAGATTCCATAGGGCGCAGGTAAATTGCCTGGTCAATGTAGCTCCTTACCAAGTCACCACCTGTGTTGTAGTAATCTATAGTAGTAATGAATAGGCTGTCTTTTAAGCTCGTATTCCTTATACTTAAAGTGGCGGTCAATAATGTTCTTGTATCTCTGGTCTGGTTATAGATATCAGAGTAAATGGGTACATATACTTGTTTAATAAGAGGGTCAACGGTAGTACCATCAACCCTTCTATTTAATGTATGTTCATCAAGTACCTTCACCGGTTTTTCTTCGGTAGGTCGTTTGCAAGAAGCGACAATGGTAACAAGCAAAATGATGCTGGCAATAACCCGAACAGATTTCTCAATAAAAAAATTTCCTTTATCGTATGTATTCATTGCCTTTATTCTTCTGATACTATTACACAAAGGTATCGTTAAAGTAGTTGCCTATTCCCATTCTGTATGGAAAATACCTTCTTTGTCCAATCTTTCATATGTATGCGAACCAAAGAAATCACGTTGAGCCTGTATAAGGTTCAAAGGCAGCCTACTAGTGGTGTACGCATCAAAATAAGTTAGCGAATTTGAAAGTCCAGGTAAAGGAATTCCATTCGCCGCTGCATGTGCAACAAGTTTTCTTGTGGAGTCAACCGTACTTTTAATTTTATCAACAAACTGGTCGGAAAGTAAGAGGTTAGGCAAGTCTTTGTTTGCTTCAAAGGCTTCGGTAATATCGGCTAATAATCCAGCTCTAATAATACAGCCAGCACGCCAGATTTTTGCAATGATAGCAATGTCTAGATTATAGTTGTATTCTTTAGAGGCATCAGCTAATTGGTGCAACCCTTGTGCATAGGTTACTATAAAAGAGAAGTAGAGTGCTTCTTCGGCCATTTTCGCCAATTCTTCTTTATCCAATAGCTTAACATCTGGACGGTCATATAATTTATCGGCTTCAATTCTTTCTTCTTTTAAAGCAGAAATCTCGCGCATGCTTACCGCAATATCTATAGAAGGAACAGGTATACCCAAGTCCATAGCGTTTTGGCTTGTCCATTTTCCAGTACCTTTCTGTTTTGCTTTGTCCAAAATCTGATCAACTAGGTGACCTTTGCCAAGTTCGTCTTTTTGCTCTAGAATCTTAGAAGTAATTTCAACTAGAAAAGATTGCAAACGACCCTGGTTCCATTTAGAGAAGGTATCGTGTATTTCTTCATTGGAAAAATTACCTGCTTTTTTAAGTAGGTCATACACTTCAGAGGTAAGTTGCATTAGGCCGTATTCAATGCCGTTGTGCACCATTTTTACATAATTGCCAGATGATTTCGGTCCCAAATAAGCAACACAAGGTTCTCCTTTGTACTTGGCGGAAACCGCCTCAAAAATCGGTTTTATATGTTGGTATGCAGATTTAGAACCGCCGGGCATTATACTAGGGCCCAAACGAGCGCCTTTTGCACCACCGGAAACACCGGCACCAAAAAAGTTAATGGCTTTATCATGAAGGTAAGCTTCACGACGATCGGTATCCGTGAAAAATGAATTTCCCCCATCTATTAATATATCACCTTTGTCTATATGTGGTAATAGGCTTTCTATGACAGCATCCACAATTTTACCTGCAGGAACCAAAAGCATGATTTTTCTTGGTTCTTTCAGGGCATTTACAAATGTCTTTATGTTGGTAGAGGCATTTACTTTTGCCTCGTGGCCGCCTTCTTCTTTTAAAGCAGCTACTTTTTCCGCATCTAAATCATATCCGTAAGCAGAAAAACCATTATCGGCTACGTTCAATATAAAATTACGTCCCATAACACCGAGACCTATCAATCCAAAATCATATTTTTCTTCCATTTCCTAATTTTAAAATTACATGGGCGACCATAAAATCGATATTATTGGTCGATACAATCAAAATTAAACGAAATTATTGAAATGTAAGATTATCTTAGGGTAAACTCGTTGGTATTGCTGCATCTTTTCGATACTTTTAACCATTCAAATAGTATATGGATACCATCGCATTATGAATAAAACAGAAAATCAGATTCTTGTGATATTTGGCGCTTCTGGCGACTTAACAGCAAGAAAACTTGTACCAGCACTTTTTAATCTTTATCAGGCAGATCAGCTTCCAGATAATTTTGTGGTTCTAGGAACAAGTAGAAGTGATATGACAGACAGCGCTTTTAGAAATAAAGTGGTGTTAGAGAGTAAATATTTAGAAAGTAAGATAGAAGATTCATCGGAGGAATTCATAGCCAACTTTGCCAATAAGTTCTTTTACGAGGATTTGGGGGGGAGTTATGATACGGATTATGGGCGTTTACGAAAGAGGGTAGAAGACCTTAAGAACAAATACCAGACTTCCGGTAACATTATATATTATCTTTCTACGCCTCCTACTTTATATGAAACAATAGCTCATAACTTGTCTGAGGCAGGTATGAACACGCAAAACAATGGTTGGAAGCGTTTAATTGTTGAGAAACCTTTTGGTTATAGCCTAGATACGGCAAAACAACTGAACAATGGTCTGCAGAAATTTTTTAAAGAAGACCAGATTTACAGAATTGATCACTACTTGGGTAAAGAAACAGTGCAGAACCTTCTTATAACCCGTTTTGCCAACAGCATTTTTGAACCCCTTTGGAATCGTAATTATATTCATCATGTAGAAATTACCAATGCAGAAAGTGTTGGTGTGGAAAAAAGAGGTGGTTATTATGATACTTCCGGGGCGTTAAGGGATATGTTCCAAAACCATTTACTACAGATTGTTTCTTTAATTGTAATGGAACCACCTATTAGTGATGCACCGGAAGATATACGTAATGAAAAGGTAAAAGCGTTAAAATCACTTAGGGTGATGAAAACGGACAAGGAACTTTTTAATAATACGATAAGGGCACAATACACTAAATCCGTTATTGATGGGCAAGAAGTAAAAGGCTATCGAGAAGAAGATGGTGTTGATAAAAATTCAACTACTGAAACCTTTGCGGCCATCAAATTTTTTGTAGATAACTGGAGGTGGAAAGACACTCCGTTTTATGTGCGCACTGCCAAAAGAATGCCTACAAAGGCAACCGAAGTGGTAATTCATTTCAAAACACCCCATCATCAAATATTTCAAGAATCAGGATTGGATAGTAAGGACAATAAATTGGTCATTCGTATTCAACCCGATGAAGGTATACTACTTAAGTTCGGAGTGAAAGTACCAGGGCAAGGTTTTAAAGTGGAGCGTGCTAATTTGGATTTCTATTATTCTAGTTTGGCCGAAACCCATGTTATGGACGCTTATGAGCGTTTGCTATTGGATGCAATGCAGGGCGATGCTACTTTATATGCCAGAGCAGATGAAGTTGAAGCTGCATGGGAGTTTGTAGACCCAATATTAAAGTATTGGTCTAGTGGTAAGGACGTAAGAATGTACGGTTATGCTGCTGGTGTTTGGGGACCTGAAAATTCTCACGATTTAATTGAAGGTATTGGCGAATGGAGAAACCCGGGACCTAGCTTAACAGATGACCCGGGCTTCTGCGTTATTTGTTAATATTGAGTTTTTGGGGTGGTGTTTTGATACCACCTTTTTATGAATACAAATATAATTATGGAGTTAAAGATATATCAAGATAAAGACCAAGTAGCCCAAGAGTTTTCAAAATATTTTGCTGAAAAAGCAAAAGGGGAAGCATCTTTTCATGTAGCACTTTCTGGAGGAAGTACACCAAAAATTGTTTTTGATGTTCTTGCAAAGGAATTTGGAGCAAGCATAGATTGGAAATCAGTTCACTTTTACTGGGGAGACGAGCGTTGCGTTCTCCCTACCGATGATGAAAGTAACTATAAAATGACGGTAGAGCACCTATTGTCTAAAATTGATATACCAGAAGAGAATATTCATAGAATTAAAGGAGAGGAAGACCCAGAAGCGGAAGCAGTGCGCTATGCTCAAGTTCTTAAGAATGAACTTCCTTCTAAAAATGGATTTCCTCAGTTTGATTTGGTAATCCTAGGTATGGGAGATGACGGTCATACCGCCTCTATATTTCCTCATGAAATAGAATTATGGCAATCAGAGAATCTTTGTGCGGTAGCTGTACACCCGGATTCGGGTCAAAAAAGAATTACTATAACCGGTAATGTTATTAACCACTCAAAAACGGTTGCTTTTTTAGTGACAGGTGCTACTAAAGAAGAGAAAGTTGGCGAAATTATAAATTGCGATGGGGCATGTGAAACATACCCTGCCAATTTAGTAGCTCCAACCTCTGGTGATCTACTGTGGTTTTTAGATAAGGCAGCTGCCGCAAAAATTAAGGAAGGTCAAGTTTAACGTTCTCGTTGCTTAAACTTTCCAAATGCATTTCTAATTTAAATTGACTAGAATCGAACTGGGTGTCTCTGGAGAAAGCCTCTTCTTTTCGTTGCTTACTTCTGGCAAAACGCCTAACACCTTGTTCATTTTCTAAAAGTAGACCTGGAATAGGTACACCTTTCCCTTTCTCATCTTTGGCCACCATTGTAAAATAAGATGAATTACAATGGCGCTTTGTACCTGATTTAATATCTTGTGACTCTACACGTACCCCAACAACCATAGATGTTCTTCCGGTGTAATTGATAGAAGCACGTAGGGTTAATAATTCGCCCACTTCTACGGGATGTAAAAAATCTACTCGATTTACAGAGGCCGTTACGCAATACATTTGAGAATGTTTAGAGGCACAGGCAAAAGCTATCTGATCCATAAGACTAAGAATGTGGCCCCCGTGAACTTTACCGCCAAAATTAGAGTGGGAGGGTAGCATTAGTTCTGTAATCGATACCCTAGATTCGCTTGCAGTTTTATATTTTTCCATTATTTTCTGAAATGAGGTGATTCTTCTAGCTCTACTTGAGTAACAAAATATTTACTATCGCCTAACCAAAGAAAGGTGGCAAAACGTTCTACATAGTGCAATTTCACATACTGTCCTTGGTATTCTTGCAATTGCTCAATAACCTCTTTGTCCTTGTCCAAAACGGAAAAGGCAAAAATCTGAGCACCGGAAATACCTTGGCTTATTTCTCCTTCCCAAGTTTTTATCATTACTCCTTTGTGACTTATTTTAATAAGCTCCCCGGAGCGTATACCATCACTGTAGGTAACAAAGTATATAAACGCATAAACAATGCCGAATAGGGCAACAATAATCCCTAGGGTAACAAAAAGCGACTTTTTCATAATTCTAAATTTAGTTCGCTTTCAAAATCATCATCTTGAGCGCGTTTTAATATGGGTTCGGGAAGCGATTTTTTAGCTTTAGCTCCCATTTTTTTCAATTTTTCTATACTAATAACTATGTTGCCACGACCTGCAACAAGCTTGTTCATGGCTCCCTTGTATTCAGATTTGGCCTCGTCCATCTTCTTGCCCACTTTGGTGAGGTCGTTTACGAAACCTTCAAACTTATCGTAAAGCGCCCCGGCCTGTCTAGCAATTTCAATGGCATTGCGTTGTTGTTTTTCATTGTTCCACATACTATCTATCGTACGTAATGTAGCTAATAAAGTAGATGGTGTAACAATTACTATATTCTGTTCAAAGGCTTTATTGTAAAGTGTACTGTCATTATTTATGGCAATGGCAAAAGCAGGTTCTATAGGAACGAACATCAGAACAAAATCCGGACTCTCCATAACATAGAGATCTTCGTATTTCTTAGCTGATAGCTGGTCTACGTGCCTTTTTAAAGAGTTGATATGGTCTTTTAAGAATTTGTCTCGCAACCCATCCTCCGCATTTACAAAGCGCTCATAATCGGTTAGAGAGACCTTGGAATCTACCACCATTTTCTTACCATCGGGAAGATTTATGATAACATCCGGAAGCACCCGGGAACCATCCTCTCTTGTAAAACTCTGTTGTACGGTATACTCACGGTCTTTTTCCAGTCCGGATTTTTCCAGTACTCGTTCTAGTACCAATTCCCCCCAGTTTCCTTGCATTTTACTGTCACCTTTTAAGGCTTTGGTAAGGTTTTCGGCCTCTTGCGTAATCTTCAGGTTTTGGCTCTGTAGATTTATAAGTTGTTCTTTTAAAGCGGAATGTATACTGATGTTTTCCTTCTGACTTTCTTCAACTTTCTTTTCAAAAAGTTGAATTTTTTCATTTAGTGGGGATAGGATGTCCTTTATGTTCTTCTCGTTACGCTCGGTAAATTTCAGGCTTTTCTCTTCTAAAATCTTATTGGCAAGGTTTTCAAACTCTTTGGTGAATTTCTCTTGAAGCTTTTCAACTTCGTTTTTCTGCTCTCTATTCTTAAGTTGAAGGTTCTCTAAATCTGCCTGATAGCGAACAATTTGGTTACCCATATGCTCTTTTTCGTTCTGTAGATTGGCTTTATGTAATTCGCTATCTTTTAAGCGCTGCTCCAATACCCTAAGATTGGTATGTAGTTGCTGCTCCCGTTCTTCTAATGCGCCCTGGCTAGACTTTGTTTTTAAGTTTTGAATGTAGTTCCCTAGGAAGTATCCCACGGCAAGGCAAATCAATCCTATTAACAAATATATGAGGTAAATGTTCATATGTAAAGTAAAGCGTTCGGGGGTAAAGATACAAGATTGGTATGAAAACCAAACACTACTCCCACGTTACTTTTTTATTCGAAAAGAACCTGTTTTAGGGTCGAACGAGACGGTATCCGAAGGAAATAACGACTCAAAGGCTTTTTGTTCAATTAATTCACAAGGCTTACCAAAATAATTGTTTTTTCCGTCTAATAATACCATTTTATCACACAGTTGAATAGCCATTTCTATCTCATGAGAGGTAAAAAGAACGGTCTTTTTGGTAGTGTGGGCTATATTGCGAAGAAGCTTTAAAATCTGCACCTTGTGATATAGGTCTAAATGTGTGGTTGGCTCATCAAGAAGTATAATGGAAGTGTCTTGAGCCAGCGCTCTGGCGATCATAACACGCTGTAGTTGCCCATCACTGAGTTCAAAACATTTTTTATGTTGTAAATCTTCTAGCTCCAAGGAAATGATGGCCTCTTTTATTTTTTCTTTATCATTAGCAGATAAAGTGCCTAGCCAATTCGTATAGGGCTGCCTGCCTAAAGCGATTAATTCTTGAACGGATAAATTTTTAGAAGCAACGGGTTCCGTTAAGACTAGACTTATCTCTGCCGATAGTTCTAGAGGAGAATAAGATACAATTGGTTTATCCTTTACTACAAGACAACCACTTAAAACGGGTTGAGTGCTACCAAGCGTACGTAATAAGGTAGATTTTCCAATTCCGTTTATACCTACAATGGCTGCAAGTTCACCCGGTTCTATACCAAAATTGATATTTTTGGCAATCACTTTTTCTCCATACCCTATAGAAAGGTTGACCGCAGAAATGGTACTATATTTTTTATGAAGACCGACGATGAATTTTTTTAAAGTTGTTTTTTGATATTTTCAGGCAATTTACTGATGTTCTTTATTTTAATGTTTTTGTAATACACTTCACAAGCCTCAGATTGGAATTGAATTTTTCCTTTGGTCAGTGATTTGGCAATTCCCTCTTTTGTGTATTCCTTGGCATTTTCAAGTACCATAACTACTTTTTCGTTTACAATATGATAGGCTTTGTCATTAATACAGATAAGTTCCAAACGGGTCCACTTCCCATGCGCCTTTTCAAAATTAGCCATTCTTCTGCAACGACCATCACCACCTGTCTTAAAAGTTCTCATTTCTCCCTTTGGATCATAGAACCAAAATTCTTTTCCGTTCTCGTTCTTTTTAGAAGCTTTGATATCCATGCTTACACCTGCCAATGGAAAAAAGTCGCCACAGTCTGTTTCTTGAACTTGCATTTCTGGGGCACGCATCCAAACGTTCCAAAATTGTCCGTGCGGTTCTTGAGCATGATAAAGTACACCGCTATCCCTTTTGTCATTTAAACGAGGCTCGTATTTTTTGGTTCCCCATTTGATATCAAAAACCAAATGATAGTTCTCATATTCTTTTTTGGTACTTAATCCTCCATAGATTTTACCGCTAACGTTTAAAACAGTTTCACCGTTTTCTTGAGAGGTGGAGAAAACATTTAAAGGGTCGTTATTCAGACCAATTGGTGTTCCGTGCATTCCGTCTCCCTTTTCGTGACCTTCTAGGTCCAAGGAGGTGTGGGGAACACCAATAAAAATATCCCAATTGGTAAGGTCTTTGTCCAGTAAGTTTTCCCAGTCTTTGTCATTATTTTGAGCAGTACTAGCTACACAAGTGAGAAGAAGCAAAAGACAGTTTAATTTGGTTAGCATAAATGTTATTATTGGTTCTTTTGATAGTCAAAATAGAGGTTTGAGAAGCGGGAGTTTCCTGTGTATAAAACTACACTATTAGATTTTGGAAGTGTATAACATATGATTTTATATGTATAAATTAATAGCTCTTTTACGAAGATTTAATTAAAATACCATTTTCTTTTTTCTCACTAATAACCAGATGACCACAGGAGCACCTAGTATACTGGTTATGGCATTTATGGGTAGGACTTCTGCACTGTTTGGTAATTGTGCGATCGTGTCGCAAATAAGCATTAGAATAGCGCCATAGATTACCACTGCAGGAAGTAAAATACGATGCTCCGTTGTATTGAATATTTGGCGAGTAAGATGAGGAACGGCCAAACCAATAAATGCTATGGGACCGGCAAAAGCTGTAATACCACCCGCTAAAAGACCGGTTGCTATTATAATTTGATAACGGGAGTGTACTAAATTCACGCCTAAACTTTTTGCATAGTTTTCCCCTAAAAGTAGCGCGTTAAGAGGCTTTATTGAAAGAACACTTAGAACTAGGCCTATAAGGACAACAATACTCAATATTCCTAGTTGCTGCCATGATAGATTGCCAACACTGCCAAAGGACCAATATACGAACTGTTGTAGTTTTTCAGCATCACTAAAATAGGATAGGACACTAACAATGGCGGCGCTAATACTCCCGAACATAAGACCAATGATTAAAAGAGTCATAGTATCCTTTACTTTGGCCGCAATGGTTATAACTGCCAGAAGCACTAAAAAACTGCCTATACTAGAAACAATGGCGAGTGATACATCTGTTATTAAACTAAAACCGAATAGGGAAGTAAGGGTTGCAGACCCCATAATTAGAAATGCAGCACCTAAACTTGCCCCAGAGCTGATACCCAGCACAAATGGACCTGCCAGCGGGTTCCTGAACAAAGTTTGCATTAAAAGTCCGCTTAAGGCAAGACCAGAACCAACAAGAACAGCGGTAAAGGCTTTTGGAATTCTATAATTCCAAATTATATATTCCCAAGCTGTGTTTTCTAAAGTACCTCCTAAAACAGAGTGTAATATCTCTGAAAAAGGAATGGATACGGAACCCAAACAAATATTCATACCCCAAATAACTACTAAAACCAATAGTAAGATGATAAAGGAATTACGGTATGTTTTTGGCTTATCCAATTATTCTAGTGGCTTAAAGAAATAAAGTTCATGATCAGGTAACAATTCAGGATGAAAAATATGAATGAGGTCTTTTAGTACCAAATCCGGTCGCATAGGTCCCAATTCATAATATAACAATCCTCCTGTAGCTCCTTTGGTAATAGTATTAGAGAAGACAGTTTTGTTTTTGTATGCATCAAATTGGGTGTAATGTTTATTGGATTCTCCAATATCTTCATATGAAGTAAGCATAGAAGGGTTTAGCCAATAATCCGCATGTTGCGCTGTGGCAAGAACGGTCTCTAAACTTTGGCTAATACCCCCGGTTTCTTGCGTTTCTTTCCAAAGATAATCCGTTTTGGCATCTTTTAGAAATTGCGCCATCCAGCTTTTTCCTCCGGCAACATGCCACACATCTTTATATAATCCTCCGGTAAGTACCGTTGGTTTTTTGGTAACGTTCTCTACAATACTTTTTGTTTGAAAATATGATTGTTCTATCGACTTAAAAATACTATCTGCTTTAGTTTCGAGTCCGAAAAAAGGTGCGAAAAATTTAACCCACTCCGCTTTTCCTAAAGGAGATTCTTCCGTCCAATCGCCATTATATACAATAGGAATATTAGAACGTATTACAGTTTCGTATGCCTTGTTCTGGTTGTTCATTCCAAACCCAACCACAACATCTGGTCTTAGGCTAATAGCTATTTCCGTATTTAAAGTTTCATTATTGCCCAATTCTTTAATGTCCCCATTGTCAATCAGTTTACGTGCGTTTTCAGAAGAGATTAATTCAGTTTTTGGAAAGCCAACTAATTTATCAAGAACTCCCAAAGCTTCAAGAGAAGGTATGTGTGTAGTAGAAGTTACTATTAGACGCTCTATAGGTGTGGCAATAATAGCATCGTACTCATCTTTGTTGAGGGTCATTGATGCCATTTTATCTTTTGGAATCAGTGCGTACTTAAAAGAAGTATTAGCTCCTGGCCATGCAGATGAAACTTCAATTATAGTAAGTCCGTTGTTGGACTTTTCAATTGTAAAACCCTTTGCATGGCTTATTTCAATTTCCTGGGGATGATTATTTTCTGGAGGAAATCCATTTTTTTTATCCGTTTTACAAGCGATAAAGAGACAGAGTACAAATAGTAATATATTGTTTTTCAATGTGTTTTGTTCGTGTTTGTTCCAGATATAAAAAGTTCTTACGTTGCTAAAGGTAATGTGTTTATCCGCTAAGAGAAAAGACGGTAAGTAATTATTTTAAAAAGATCGGATACTTGGTTATTTTGTTAGCATAGTTCTAATTCGTTTATACCTATGTCTAGTAAAATTGTTTAAGGGCTGTCATTAGTTCATTATATTTGACGCTTAAAAATAATTATGATGAAGAAAGTTTTATTTGTTTTGGCCTTGGTTGTATTTGCTTCTTGTGGAGATGATGATGTAGATTACGCGGTTAAGAATGAACAGGATATAAAAGCATATGTTGAAGCAAACGGTTTGGATGCTACTAGAAGTGAGTCCGGTCTTTACTATGTTGTTGAGGAAGAAGGTACAGGCGAAAGACCCACTATTAACTCTAGTGTTACTGTAGCTTATAAGGGTTATTTTTTAGATGGAGATGTTTTTGATGAAAGCAGTTCAGAAGGTGCTACTTTTCCTCTTCAGAGGGTGATTGCTGGTTGGACAGAAGGTATTAGGTACTTTAAAGAAGGCGGAAACGGTATTTTACTTGTACCAGCGGCTTTGGCTTATGGTGACGCTGGTGTTTCTGGTATTCCTGGTGGTTCAGCACTTGTTTTTGAGGTTAACCTCTTGGAAGTAAATTAAATTATAATGCTTTATGATAAAAACACCCTTCATGCGAAGGGTGTTTTTTTTAGGTTGTATTTGTCAATGAATTTACTACCTTCGCCGCGAATTTTGGTTCGATTAAGTAACATATACTTTGTCGATTAAAAGGGAATCCGGTTAAAATCCGGAACTGTTCCCGCAACTGTAAGTTTACACCAAGCTATGCTTGGTGCCTCTTAGGAGGGTGTTATTTTCTTCAACACCACTGTCTAAGTAATAGATGGGAAGGTAAGATAACATTGAGCAAGTCAGGAGACCTGCCATTTTCATAACCTTAAACAAGACTTTCGGGTAAAAGGTCTTTAACGGTATGAGAGATAATAAACCATTTTTGATTATTCTTGTTTTCTTATGCACTTTGTTTGGCAATGCCCAACAGGATAGCATAACAGTTTTGGACGAAGTGATTCTTACTGATGTTCGACTTTTGCATTTTTCGAATGGAAAGGTAGACGTTCTAAAAGATTCTTTAGTTGACCGTAATGGCAGCTCTTTGACTGACCTTCTGCAATTTAACTCTAGTATTTATTTAAAGGAAAATGGATTAGGAATGCTTTCTTCTCCATCTTTCCGAGGAACTAATGCTTCACAAACAGCCGTCATCTGGAATGGCATCAATATTAATTCACAACTTACAGGTCAGGTTGATTTTAATACAATTGTGCCAAGAAATTACGGCTCTATAAGTATTAGAAGTGGGGGAGGAAGTGTGCAATTTGGTAGTGGAGCGATTGGTGGTAGTGTGCATTTGAATGACCTATTTCGATTCGGCAAACATTCAGAACATGAGTTACTCTTTAGTTATGGGAGTTTTGATACAAAGAATTTTAATTACCGTACTTCTATTGGGTCAAAGAAAACCACAGTAGGTTTAGGAATAAACTATCTTGAATCGGAAAACGACTATAAATATTTGGGAACAAACCAAAGGAATGAAAATGGCGCCTTTAATAATGTTAATGTCAATGCTAATATAGGACATGAAATAAACGATAGTCAATTACTAAAATTCTATCATAACACTTTTATTGGTGACCGTGATTTTTCAGGAACTATTACTGCACCTTCCAATTCTAATTATCGTGATTATAATTCCCGTAACCTTTTGGAATGGAGTCATTTTAATGAAAAACAAATTCATCGGGTTAAATTAGGTTACTTATACGAAAAGTACAAATACTATGATAATAAAGAGCGTGCAGATTTTTCCTTTGGAAATACAAATACATTTTTGATCAATTATGATTACAAAATTAATTTCAAGGATATTGTTCTCAATGGCATTGCCGATTACAGTTATATTGAAGCTAAAGGAACTTCTCTTGAAAATGGTACCAGAAAAACACTAGCCACAACCCTTTTATTCAAACATAATTTAAGTGAGAAGGTTACCTACGGAGCCAACCTTAGAAAAGAGTTTATAAATGATTACAAAAGCCCGTTTGTTTATTCTTTAAACGGCAGATATTCTTTTAACTCCCACCACACTATTTATTTGAATGCTTCAAAAAACTACAGGGTTCCCACGTTCAATGAAGTCTATTGGATTTTAGGTGGAGGATCAGGTGGTAACCCTGATATTAGACCTGAATCTTCACTACAGGCAGAAATAGGGCAGACCTTTAAAAAAGAGAAGTATACTTTTCAATGGGCTGCTTTTTATATTGATTCTGAGGATCTTATTCAGTGGAGGCCAAACGATATGGGAATTTGGACTCCCATCAATATTAATAACGCGTCAAATTATGGTCTTGAAGTTTCGTTAGAGTTAGCGGAAAAATGGGGAAACCATAATCTTACTTGGAAAAATAGCTATGCACTGACTAAGGCGGTAGATTCTGAAACTAATAAATCGTTAATGTATGTGCCAGAACATAAGGTAACATCTATTCTAACATATGCCTATTTAGACTGGCGATTATTTTATCAATTATTCGTTAATAGCAGCGTTTTTATCACTTCAGATAATTCTGAGTCTTTGTTGGGGTATGCCGTATCGAACTTAGGCTTGAGTAGAAGTTTTAAAATAAAGGAAAAAATGAATATTGAGACTTCGCTGCAAGTCAATAATCTATTCAATAAAAATTATCAAAATGTTGCCTTCAGGCCTATGCCAAATAGGAATGTACAATTAAAGTTAAAGTTTAAAATTTAAAAAAAGAACAAAATGAAAATGAAACAAGTATCAATTTTAGTAGCCATGGCGGCCTTATTTACAGTTAGTTGTTCAAATGATGACGATGGAGTTGTAATTGAAGAGGTGAAGGGAGATTACCAAAATGGAATTTTAATAGCAAATGAAGGTCCCTTTAACAACGGTAGCGGAACGGTAACTTATATATCTAACGATTCATTACTAGTAAAAGATGCTATTTTTAAATTAGAAAATAATGAAGATGTAGGTAACATTCTACAGTCTATCGCCTTTAATGAAGAACTGGCTTATATTGTGGTCAATAATTCACATAAAATTCATGTGGTCAATCGGTATACTTTTAAAAGCGAGGGAGTAATAGATGATGGCCTTTTAAACCCTAGATATATGACTGTTTCAAATGGGAAGGGTTATGTTACCAATTGGGGAGATACTGCAGATGAAACTGATGATTATATTGCCGTTATTGATTTAATTTCCAATACGGTTTCAGAATCTATTCCTGTTGAGTTAGGGCCGGAAGCTATCACTTCCAATGCTAATTTTGTCTATGTAGCCCATAAAGGAGCATTCGGTCAGAATAATAAGGTTTCAATAATTGATTCTTCTTCGGACTTAATTACATCTACGCTAACCGTTGGAGATTTTCCTAATTCCATGCAATGGGATACTGCCGGAAACTTATGGGTATTAAGCAGCGGTGCTCCAGAATATACTGGGGAAGAAACCAATGGAACACTTACGGAAATTAACACATCAGACAATACTATTTCACAGACTTTAGATTTTGATACTACAGAGCATCCAAGTGCTTTGAGTGTAGAAGATGATACATTTTATTATGGGATGTCTAATGCCGTTTATACATTTGAACCTGGATTGGATGCTTTGCCAACTGAAGCTTTTATAAATGATGTATCGTTTTATACTATGACTGTTAATGACGGTAAACTTTATGGAACAGATGCTAAAGATTATGTTAGTAAAGGAGATTTGTATATTTATGATTTGAATACGAAGACATTAACCAATACTATTTCTGTAGGTATTATTCCAGGAGGTATATACTTTAATTAAAACTGATGCTTAAAGCCTGTTCTTTTATGCCTGCTGTAACACAAATGCTCTATGATATGGGTTTGCAAGAACATTTGTATGGTGTTACGTTTGAATGTCCCCCACAGGCCCTGAAAGAGAAAAAACCAGTAGTGCGGTGTATCTTAGAAGGTAAGAATTATACAAGTAAACAGATAGATGTCTTTTTCTCTGAAAGTAAACAAGAAGGGAAGAAACTCTACTATGTAGATGAGGAAGCATTGGCGGAAATAGCGCCAGACATCATATTTACTCAAGATATGTGTGATGTTTGCCAGATTGATACGGAATGTACAGCAGCAGCCGTTGCAAATCTTGACAAACAGCCAGAACTCATTTCTATTAGTCCTATGGGTTTTGATGATGTTTTTCAGAATGCCGTTACCATAGCAAAAGCATTGGATAAAGAAGAGGTTGCCTATGCATATTTAATAAAGTTAAATGACCGTGTTAATCATGTAATAGATACTATAATAGCATCCAAGGCTCCTAAAAAGAAGGTGTTGTTGTTAGAATGGTTGGAACCTATTTATAATTGTGGACATTGGATTCCTCATCAGATAGATTTTGCCGGTGGTGTAGATATGTTATCTAACCCATCTGGGAATAGCGGGGTTATTTCTTGGGAAGATATTTTAGCGTACAATCCAGAAGTGATTGTGATAGCCCCATGCGGATTTAGTATGAAAAGAACATTGTCAGAAATGCACTTATTACTTTTAAAAGACGGATGGAATTCACTGGAGGCAGTACAGAAACAACAGGTATTTATAACAGATTTTGATTTGTTTACGCAATCATCTGCAGGAACGTTGGTAGATGGCATAGAATTATTGGCAGGATTGTTTCATCCGGAAGCAATTTCTATTCCTTCGCGCTTAAAAGGTAAGTATCAAAAGTTTTACGAGTATTAAAAAATTAAAAGTGTCTAGTCCTAAATATGGGAGGAGATCACTGAAAATTTGTTATTTTATTAGATTAAAAATAAATGGAATACTTGGTAAAATAATTATAATAATAAAAGGATATGTATATCCGCAAAAAATAAGCAAATTAGAAGTAATATATTCATAAAATGGGATTTTATGTTTTTTACGGTTTCTACTTTCTATTCTCAGAAATATTAAATAAATCCAAAAAGAAAAGAAAAAGAAAATATAAAACTTTAAGTAAGAAAACCCTTTTGCGCCTAATCGCTCATTAAGACCTAAGTCAAATATTTTAACAATAATTTCAGGCAATGAAAGTAATAATATAAGACTTAACCCTAAAAAGTTAATCCATCTAATAAATATCAAATAAGGACTATTCGGGGCAATCATCTTCGTTAAATTCATGGTGTTTTCCATATTCATTTTCCGTATTAAATGGTTTTGTTTCCCCATTCGATTTTTCAATTTCATTTTTTAATTTTGTCTGTGGATAGTGTCCAATAACCTTAAGGTTATCGGAACTACCTATTGAATAGTATTTCATAAAGTTAGTTTATATTCTATTAGCTGGGTTAAGAACATTTCTAAAGTAATTACGATTTGTAGTAGTTTAACAAGTTTAAACATTAAACCATAGTGCTGGTTTAATAATGGAATAAAAGATAGGATTTTTTAATCCTAAATTAGGGAAGGTCTACATTTTGAATATTAGTCTAATCAAATATTTGTTAAGGAATATTACCAGATTATAGGTGAATCGGTAACATATATATATTGTTTTTTAGAGGTGTAAACATTTTGGAGCTTGCCATAGTTTCAATAGGTAGCACTACCTTCTGCTCACCTTTAGCACAAGAACCTGTTATTAATTTTATGGCTTCCGCAAGGTAGGGTTCTTCTAAATCGCCCAAAACTCCCATTTTTGTAACGTCTTCTTGTAATGGTTCATCAGGAAAAAGCCCACTGGTGAAATTCTTAAACCCTCATATGTTATAATTCATTTTGTAATTCTGCTTTAAACTCTTTATCAAGCATAAGTACTTGTTCTAAAATATTTTTAAAATCATTATCTGATGCAGAAATTGGAAGATTGCATTTAACCAAGTCTTCAAACTTATAATTATTCAATACTGCCAAAGAATCAAATCGGGAAGCAAACGTTGCGAATTCTTCCTCTATATTTTTAATAGAATAAATACATTCTATTAAACCTTTATTAAAAGATATACTTAAATAAATAATGAGATCATTGATTATCTCTTCCATGTAAAAACACTTATCCCTGTTACTATATGACATACATGGATATAAGATATTTGATTCTCTAATAACATTAATTGACGGGGTTTTGCCATCTTTGAAATTACCAAAATTATTACATAGGGCTATGTATATATCGGAAAAGCCTATTTTACTTAAGGTGGGTATTAAAATTTCATTATCCATTAGCAAGCATAATATTTTGCTAAAAATATAATTTCTATTCTATATTCTCTCACTCTTTTTTCATACAAGGGTTACCAAATTATAGGTGGATCGGCAATGTACATATTATCTTTTAATGGCATAAACATTTTTGAGTTGGTCATAGTAGTAATTGGAAGTTCAACTTTATGTTTAGTGCCCTTGGCAGATGTACCCGTTATTAACTCTATGGCTCTTGCTAAGTACGGTTCCTCCAAATCACCTAAAATTCCTAAATTGGTAACATCTTCTTGCAAATCTATATCAGGAAAGAGACCGTCAGTGAATTCTGAAAACCCTTCTGCATTTTCATTTCTTCCCAATAAAGGCTGAATGGCCCATTTGTTGTTAGATTTAATTTTGCTTGTTCTTTCGGCACTGTAGATATATTTATTATCTCTATCATCTACCATGGTTACAGAAAATTCGTTTTTTCCTCGTGTGGTTTCTCCTATTTGAACAATATCCATATAAGGTCTTAGTCCATTTATTACCAATTCACTCGCGGAAGCTGTACCTGAAGTAGTTAAGATATAAACTTTTTTAAGATTCAAGGTATTAATAGCGGTTCCTTTTGAAGTTTTATCAGCAAAAAAACGTCTTAGTTCCGTATCGTTATCGTCTAGTATTTTTTGATATTTATCATTATAAAGCGCTTTTAAGAAGACATCTTTTGAATTGGTACCATATATCATACTAGACAAAAGAACTGCCGTATTAACAGAGCCGCCAGGGTTGTACCTTAAATCCAAAACCAACTCGTTTACACCACTTGATTTAAACCGTCCAAAAACGGAATTTAATTGTTCGTCATATTCGTTCGTAAATCCGTTATATACCAAATACCCTATTTTACTGTTTTGTATTTCTATAATTTCATCCAAGAAAATAGGGTTTTCGCTTAGTCCTACTTCTTTGGTTAGTTCTACATCTTTGTCATTCGGTTCAGCATTATCACCCACAATATCGGCCATATTAAGGGTGTAGGAATCATTGTCTCCAAATAGAAGAGATATATAATTTTGGTCCGTTAACGTTGTGCCATTTACACCGGTAAAAAGGTCTCCGCGGTTTATTTGTTTAGTTGCGGCATTGGAATTCGGTACAATGTATTGTACATAGCCATAAAGTTGGCTATTATCCTTTTGTTGGCGAACCAAGCCAAACATAAGGCCGTTGCTTTTAGAAATACCGGCCAAAGATTGTGTTAGTTCTACGTAATCATCAGAAAAAAAACTAAATCTGTCTTCTGAGAAAAGCAGTTTGTTATCAAAAAATTTTCCCGGATCGGATTCAGAAGCAAGAAATTCAGTGTAGACGGCTGATCCTTCTTTAGTGTTAGGAAATTTAGCATCGGACAAATTTTCTACGTCTAATTGCCAAAAATACCAGAAATTCATGGCTTTCCACATAAAATCTTGCACTTCTACCCCTGCGTCAGGGTCAGGGTCTACCGTATCGGGAATAGTAAAATCATCGTTTTCAGAACAAGAAAAAGTTATAAAAAGAAAAAGAAACAATCCGGTTATTGTGCTTTTGTTCATAGCCGCTTACATAAATTATAGAGATGGTAAGGGATTGCCCTACTAGAATATCACAACGTAAAAATGTTTATCTTATTTTTAATTTTCTGATTTTAACGGATTAATGAGACCGTCCATTAGCATAGTGTTAGCTCCAGGTTTAAACATTTTGGAATTTGAAATATAATTGACAGGTAAAACCGGTTCTAAACTTCTTTTTGCGGTTTGGCCGGAAATAACGGATAGTGCAAGAGCTAGTAGTGGTTCTCCAGTGTCTCCCAAAACCCCTAATGTGGCAGCATCTTCTCTAAGCTCATAGTCTGGATTTAAACCATCTGTATAATTAGAAAAACCATCGGCATTTTCATTACGACCTAATAAAGGTTGAAGCCCCCATTGATTCTCTGGGTTAATTTGGTCTTCACGGTCCGGATTATAGAAGTAATTATTGTCAGGGTCATCCACAAAAGTATTGGAGAACTCGTTTTTTCCTACAGTTGTTGTGCCTACATGAACAACTTTCACATAGGGTTCAAGTCCGTTTATTACCAATTCACTAGCAGAAGCGGTGGCTCCTGTCGCGATTACAAATAAACGTTTTAAATTCAAGGTAGTTAAAGGAGTTTCACTGTCATAAGTTTTGTCAGTGAAATTATCTTCTCCATCACCCGCATCAAAAGTTGACATAATTTTATCGTTATAACGCGCTTTAAGAAAAAGCTGATCAGTTTCTGTGCCATATACGGCGCTTGCAATTTGTATTGCTGATGTAACTCTTCCCCCACCATTATATCTAAAGTCAAGTACTAGTTCGTCAATATTTTCTGCTTTTAAATCAGCAAAAACTTGGTTTAATTCATCATCATAGCTAGCTACAAAAGAATTGTACATAATATACCCTACTTTGGTTCCATTTTCCTCAATTACTTTTGAAAGTAAAATTGGGTTTTCAGCCAGACCTTCCTCTTTTGTTAGAATTACCGTTTTGTCATTGGGGGTTATTGTTAAGTCAACAATATCGGCCATACCTAAAGTATAGCTGTCTTTGGAAAATAAATCAAAATTGTTATCGTCCTCTGAGTTATAATAAAGTTGTTCTCCATCTACGGTTGTAAAAATATCACCTCTGTTTACACCTTTACTTGCGGCATCAGAACCAGCTACAATATATTGAACATAACCAAAAACGTCATTCCCATCCCCAAAGTATGAAAGTCCAAATTCCATTCCATTACTGGTAGATACTCCTTGTTGAGAATTAACAAGATCTCTATAATCTTCTCTTAGATAACTAAATCTATCCTCTGTAAAGAGCAGGTTATCGTAAAATATGTTTGGGTCTGATTCTGAGGCTAAAAATGAAATATAATCAGGGTCAACAGTATCAGTGAATTTATTGTCTACTAAATTAGGTACATCAGCTTGCCAAAAATAGAAAGCATTCATTACCTGGTACATGAAATCTTGTGTAGGGTAATCACTGGCGGTTTTTAATTCTTCCTCAACAATTTCCTCCTGTTCTTCAGGAAATATATTATCGTCATTTTTACAACTAATAAATAAAAATCCTGCTGCAAGGAACAATAAGAGATACTTTTTCATAGTTTTTCATTAAACGGTAAAACAACCAAATCAATTACCGTTCCAAAAGAAAGAAGATAATATAACGGGGGAGTTTAAATTAAAGGTTCTAAGTTAGTATACGTATATACTTAGTAAAAGGTTGTGCTAATTACTTACACAATTGAAATATAAAAAAAAATTGTAACATAAGTAAGAGATGTTCGTCTTCCTTATGTAACACCTTCTTGAGGAGTTTAAAATAACCAGATCATTAGAATGCAACAGGCAGATTTTTTAAAGATTGTGGGACCATTTCAGGATAAGCTGTTCCGTTTGGCAAAACGGTTGTTAGTGTCCAGGGAAGAAGCTGAGGATGCTACGCAAGAGATTCTGTTAAAGCTATGGGCTAAGAATAAGAGTATAGAACAGTATAAGAGTGTAGAGGCTTTTGCAATGACCATGACCAAAAATTTTTGTTTAGACCGGTTAAAATCAAAACAAGCAGGGAATTTAAAACTTGTTCATACCAATTACGAGGAGAAAGGGAGTTTGCTACAGAAAAAAATTGAAGCAAATGATAGTGTTAAGTGGGTACAAAAAATAATGGAAGATTTACCCGAACAACAAAAAATGGTTTTGCAGTTGCGCGACGTAGAAGAATATGACTATGATGAGATTGCCAATATGTTAGAAATGAAGCCTACGGCAGTTAGGGTGGCCTTATCTCGGGCTAGAAAAACGGTGAGAGATAAATTAATAAAAAAACACAGTTATGGAATTGGATAAAATAGAAAGATTGCTTGAAAAGTACTTTGAAGCAGATACCACGGTTGCAGAAGAAAAGCTGCTGCAAAGGTATTTTTCTAAAGATGATATACCTGAAAATCTGCAACAATATGTTGCACTGTTCAAATTTATGGACAATGCCAAAGAAGAACGGTTTTCTAAGGAAGTTGTATTGGAGCCTGAAACTAGAGGCGCCGGAAATAGTTTATATAAATGGATGTCTATTGCAGCAGCAGTCATGCTAATGTTCGGAGTGTATTTAGGAAAAAATTATTATGATGAAAAGGAATTAGAGCAACAACAAGCTTTATATGCTTATAATGAAACCAAAAAGGCATTAGATATGCTTAGTCACAATATGGAAAGAGGTACAGAAAAAATAGGGTATCTAAATGAGTTTGTAGTGGCGAAAGAAAAAATATATAACAAAAAATAAAATTAAAACCCGAAAAATGAAACAGATATTAATTGTACTAATAGTAGCGGTGTTGCCAATTATGGGCTTTTCACAGTCCCTATTTGATAAATATGAAGATTTAGATGATGTTAGTGCCGTAGTAGTGAACCGCAGTATGTTCAATCTTTTGAGTAAAATAGACGTTGAGGTAGATGATCCTGAGGCCAAAGACTTTATGGATATAGCCAAGAGTTTAAATAACCTTAAAGTTTTTATAACGGAAGACAAGTCTATTTCTACGGACATGAAATTATCGGTAGAGAAGTATCTTAAATCTGCTAAGCTGGAAGAACTAATGCGTGTAAAAGATAAGGATGCAAATGTTAAGTTTTATATCCGTGCTGGTAAAGATGACGATCATGTGAGTGAGCTTTTAATGTTTGTGACAGGTATTAACAACGCAGACCTTGATGTAAACGGTAGAAAGTTTGAAACGGTACTTTTGTCGTTAACAGGAGATATAGATCTAAACAAGATAGGTTCTTTGACCAAAAAAATGAATTTGCCAGAAGAGTTGAACGAAGCTGGTAAGAATAGAAAGTAAATTAATCATCATCAATCAATAATCAAAAACAATCATTAATCTTAAAACGAACAGTCATGAAAAAATTAAGTGTATTTCTAGTAATAACGTTGTTACCCTTCCTTGGTATTTCGCAATCTATATTTGACAAGTATGATAACATGAACAATGTAGGTTCTGTTACCGTAAACAAAAGTATGATCAGACTAGCAGGTAACATAGCTGCTTTTGATGAGAGCGACCGGGATTCTCAGGATTTTGCAGAACTTGCCCAAGGCTTAGACAATATTAAGGTATTTATTACCGAAGATGCAGGAATATCCGAAGACATGGGTAAAACAGTTAAAAAATATCTGAAATCTTCTAATCTAGAAGAGTTGATGAAAGTGAAGGACAAGGATGCTACCGTAAAGTTCTATATTAAAGAAGGTAGAGATGAAGATCATGTTAGTGAGCTTTTATTATTCGTGTCGGATATTAATAGTGATGAGCTAGATATGGGCAATAGAAAATTTGAAAGTGTTTTGGTATCGCTAACAGGAGATATCGATTTAAATAAAATTGGTGCTCTGACCCGAAAAATGAATCTGCCCGAAGAATTGAATGAAGTAGGAGGAAGGTAATATCTATCAAAGCTAATTTTTAGGCATAAAAGACATCTATATGAAAAAAGCAAAAATTGTTATAGCTGCACTACTTTTAGTTATTGTAAGTGCTTGTAATTCCACCCCCAGCCTACAGGAGTATTATGTGGCAAATTCTGAGAACCCTAATTTTATGACTTTGGATTTACCTGTAGGATTATTAAATATACAGCAAGCAAAATTGTCTAAAGAAGAAAAAGAGAGTATCGGGACATTAAAGAAATTAAATGTTCTGGCTTTTAAGAAGACCGATACAAATAATGCTGATTTTCTAAAGGAACAAACCATCATTAAGTCAATTCTTAAAAACAAGGATTTTACGGAACTTATGAAAATGAATACGGATTTTGGTAAGGCCACTATTAAGTATTTAGGTAATGAAGATGCCATTGATGAGGTTGTTATTTATGGAGATAATGAAGAAAAAGGCTTTTTAGTAGTTCGAGTTTTAGGAAATAACATGAATCCTGCAAAAATGATTCAGTTTGTTCAAACTCTGGAAAAATCAGAGGTAAACGGAAGTGAACTTTCTAAGGTTCTGGACTTTATGAAGTAATCAATGCATATTGTTTCGTATTAAAAAACAAACCAAATTTATTGGTTTGTTTTTTTTTGGATAAAATTTAAAGTTTTTAGTGACCTTTTGATAAATCGGGTGTCTTACACATTGAAGCATTAATCTAAAAACGAGAAACTAGCATGGAACAAGCAGAAGTATGGATGAATAAAGGCATTGATTTTGCCGTGGAATACGGACCTAAAGTTATTGGGGCAATAATAATTTATATTATTGGTTCTTGGGTTATTAAAAAAATAGTGAACCTCGTTCGAAAAGGAATGACTAGCCAGGAATACGATGTATCACTTCAGAAATTTTTACTGAGTTTGGTAAAATGGGCTCTGACGATTTTTTTGATAATTACCGTAATTTCAACCTTAGGAGTAGACACTACTAGTTTTGCTGCTATAATTGCAGCTGCAGGTTTAGCTATTGGTCTTGCACTGCAAGGTTCCTTATCAAATTTTGCAGGCGGGGTTTTGATTATCATTTTCAAGCCTTATAAAATCGGTGACTTGGTAGAAGCCCAAGGCGCTCTAGGTGTTGTTAAGGAGATTGAAATCTTTACAACAAAACTTGTTACTCCAGATAATAAATTGGCAATTATTCCTAACGGAGCCATGTCAAATGGTAATATAGTTAATTATACTGCTGAAGGTAAAATGAGAGTAGATACCACTATAGGAGTTGGGTACGGAGAAGATATTAAAACGGCAAAGGATGTTTTATTAAACGTTCTTATGGCAGACCCAAAAGTTTTAAAAGACCCTGCTCCATCTGTAAATGTTTCTGAACTGGCAGATAGTTCTGTGAACTTTGCAGTACGTCCATTCTGTAAGCCAGAGCATTACTGGGATGTATATTTTGGAACGTTGGAAAACTGTAAGTTAGCACTTGATAAAGCTGGAATTGAAATTCCTTACCCACATCAAGTTGAGATACAAAAGAAAGGATAAGATTACCTAAACACTAACCATTATCCCCCGAAGAAGGCCGCAATTGCGGCCTTTTTTTTGTTTAGGAAATATGGTGATTTTTAGATACCAGTGTAGTTACTTGGCGTAATTACTTTTAACTCTTGTTTAATTGCATCTGAAACCTCAAGCGTATCAATAAACTCAGCAATTGAATTCTGGTTTATTTTTGTATTGGTGCGTGTAAGTCCTTTTAGAGCTTCATACGGATTAGGGTAGCCTTCTCTTCTTAATATAGTCTGAATAGCTTCGGCCACTACCGCCCAGTTATTTTCTAAGTCTTGTTCAAATTTTTCTTTATTCAATAAAAGCTTGTTCAAACCTTTTAAAGTAGATTGAAAAGCGATAATAGTATGAGCAAATGGCATACCGGCATTTCTAAGAACTGTACTGTCCGTAAGGTCTCGTTGTAATCTTGATACGGGAAGTTTTGCAGAAAGATGCTCAAACAATGCATTTGCAATACCTAAGTTTCCTTCCGAGTTTTCAAAATCTATTGGATTTACTTTATGTGGCATTGCCGAAGAACCAACTTCTCCTTTTTTAATTTTTTGCTTGAAATAATCCATGGAAACATAGGTCCAAAAATCCCTGTCCAAATCCAAAATAATTGTATTGATACGCTTAAGATTATCGAACAATGCGGCCATATGGTCATAATGTTCAATTTGCGTAGTAGGGAAGGAGTGGTGCAATCCCAGTTTTTCTTGAACGAATTTAGTTCCAAAAGCTTTCCAGTCAATAGAAGGATAGGCTACTTTATGCGCATTGTAGTTTCCTGTTGCACCACCAAATTTAGCGGCACTCGGAATATCGTTCAATAAGTTGAATTGTTCTTTTAATCGAACTACAAAAACTCCTATTTCTTTTCCAAGACGGGTAGGAGAGGCAGGCTGGCCATGTGTTCTGGCCAACATTGGAATATCTGCCCATTCAGTTGCCAATTCTTGAATTTTGTTCAATAAAGTGGTGTATTCGGGTACATATACTTCGTTAGTAGCTTCTTTGATAGATAGTGGTATTGCCGTGTTGTTTATATCCTGAGAAGTCAGTCCAAAATGAATGAATTCTTTATGAGCGGACAATCCCAACTTATCAAAAGCTGCTTTTATAAAATATTCAACCGCTTTTACATCGTGATTGGTCGTTTTCTCAATTTCCTTTATTTCTTGCGCATCTTCCGTATCAAAATTAATATAGATTTCCCGTAACGCCTTAAATTTAGATTGGTCAAAATCTGATAGCTGAGGTAGCGGAATTTCGCACAGCGCTATAAAATATTCGATTTCTACCCGAACCCTGTGTTTGATTAGGGCTTCTTCCGAGAAAAATGGTGCCAATGGTTCAGTTTTACTTCTGTAGCGCCCATCTATAGGCGAAATAGCGTTCAAAGCGTTTAGAGACATAACGTTATATAAGGTTGATTTTTGAAAAAAAGCAAAGATACCGTAAGATGGGTAGTTTTAAAAGGTTTTTAAATTTCTTGTGAAAAAAGTTGTGACTAAAAAGTTAATAACTTGGATTTTACGAGTAAAGCTTCTTTAACTTGGCAAATGCATGGCGGGCTCTCGCTTTGTATGCCGCACTACCTTCGGCATAATTCTTCTCCAAAATCATTTGTAATTCTGGGTGAACCCAATCGTATTTGTGTCCTAATTGGAACAGAGAAGTTATTGAATATGCTTTTGCTGCAACTTTATGGTCGCCAATCAACCAATCAAAACAAGCTGATGTAATTCGCTCCAATTGCTTTTCTGTCATAATATTTTTAAGTCCGATATTATTTTTGGAGAAATACGTTTCAGTCAAAAATTCACAAATTTTGGCTACGGGTCGTATTGCAGATTCAAAATGCACTCGGTGTAAATTGGTTGTAAAATTTTCCAAATGGGGATATATAAAAGATAGATTTTCTTTGGCGGTAAATTCAAGTACCCAGCATGCTCTATTGGATATGGGGTCGTCTATCGCAAAAGCTATTTCCATTAATGGAGCTACAAGTTTTGGGTTTTGAGAAATTAAGGTAGCCATTTCCGAACGCTTTTCACGAGAATGATTTACGTAATCCAATGATTTATAAAGCTCTTCCTTGGTCATAACAGCTTGTTAGTTTTCTTGAATAGTTGCAATTAACTCAGTCACCAGTTTAGGTATGCCTTGTACGGCGGTTTTAGCTATGACGGTAAGGTTATCATAATTGTTTTTGGACACGTTGGGTTTGGGGTCTATAAAATAAATGGGAATATCGCTTTGGGCATAATCAATAAGGCTGGCGGCAGGGTATACTTGCATTGATGTACCAATAATAATCACAACATCTGCATTTTGAGTAGCAATTGCCGCTTGCTCCAAAAGGGGTACAGCTTCACCAAACCAAACAATGTGCGGCCTTAATTGATGTCCTTTATTACAGCAATCACCTAAATTAAGGTCATTGGACCATGGTATCACTTCATTTTCGTATTTGGTACTCCGTACTTTTAAAAGTTCACCGTGAATATGTATTACATTAGAGCTTCCTGCCCTTTCGTGAAGGTCATCTACATTTTGGGTAACGATGGTGACTTCAAAAAAATCTTCGAGTTCTACCAAAGCTTTATGTGCTATGTTAGGAGATACCTCGTGTAATTGTTTTCTTCTTTGATTATAAAAATTAAGGACTAATTCCGGGTTTTTTGCGAAACCTTGGGGAGAGGCAACTTCCATAACATCATGCCCTTCCCATAAACCACCTGCATCCCTAAAGGTGTTTATGCCACTTTCCGCGCTTATTCCGGCTCCCGTTAATACAGTAATTTTTTTCTTCATCGTTATAAAAATAGAGTTTTTATTATATTCGGTATATGGTAGATGAGCAACTTCTTGAATATCTTGAAAATTTTATATCCGAAGAAAGAAAACAACGTTTTTTAGAAATACTGGAAGAGCGCACAAGATTGCTTACAGTAGCGATTGAAGATTTGTACCAAATGCATAACACAAGTGCTGTTATCCGCAGTTGTGAAGTATTCGGTATTCAAGACGCACATGTAATTGAATCGCGGTATGGTAAAAAATTAGATGACGAAATTGCGATGGGAGCGCAAAAATGGGTGGATACACATAGGCACAAGAGTACTACGGATTGTATTAAAGTATTAAAGAAAAGTGGGTATAAAATTATTGCAACAACCCCACATAACGATTCAACTTTTTTAGAGGATTTTGAAATTGAAGGTAAGACAGCCTTGTTATTTGGAACAGAGCGGACGGGGCTGAGTAAGGAGGCGCTAGATATGAGCGATGGGTTTCTAAAAATTCCTATGTTCGGTTTTACTGAGAGTCTAAATATCTCTGTTTCTGCCGCAATAATATTGCAAAAACTTGCGCATAAAATAAGAAATCCAGAATTGGACTGGAAATTGACTGATGAGGAAAAACTAGAAAAAAGACTGGATTGGACCAAAAAATCAGTGAGGAGTATTGATGATATACTCAAAAGATTTGATACGGATACAAAGAATAATGAAGGCTGAATTTTAGTGCTAGTTTATTCTTTTAATTCTAAAAGCGCAATATTAAAATCGTTCTCTAAGATTACTTTCCCATTTGCTACTGTAACTTCTGTTTCTGAATAAGTGTCATATAGTTTAGTTCCGTCCCCAAAAAAACCTTTTACCCAGAGAGATTTTTTGCCTTTTGGTAAATCTAGTCCTATAGCCACCTTGTCCTTATAGTTCCCCTCTACATAGGTTCTGCTAAAAACATAAGGTTTCTTGCCAAGTCTTCTGTGTTTTCCTGCTCCAACCGCCAAATGGTCTCTTCTGAATGTACCTAGTTTTTTCCAGTGTTTTAATATTTCTTGAGTGCTAGAAAGACTATCTAATTCTTTCCAATTCATAAATGAGCGTAGTGACGCATCACCTTGAACAGGATTTTGTACGCTACCTTCAATAGTTATATCCCGAGCAGTTTCATCTCCGTAATAAATTTGAGAAGCCCCTGGAGTGAGTAATAGAACGTTGGCCGCTTTAAAGGGGTCTGTCCTTTCGGCATCATAAGGATTACCATCATCATGGGAGGTTAAATAGTTTACTACGCTTTTACCGATAAGGTCCGTGTTTAAAATTTTATTGTATTTGCGAAAAATGGACTCATAGTCCTTCTTGGCATCCTCTTTAAGTTCAAAATTGATAAGACTTTTAAATCCGTTGGCAAAATAATCTACTTTTTTATCTGTAAAATCATATGTCCTTCCAGAAGAAACCCCATAATTATAAACTTCACCTACCATATAAAACGGTTGCTCATCCAAGACTTTGTCCGGATGCATTTTTTTCCAGTTTTCAAAAGCATAGGAAGCTTCTTTGTAAAGTTCGGCCCAAGTGTTTTCATTTACATGTTTTACGGTATCAACTCTAAAACCATCTACGCCCAAGTTGTTTACGTAGTCGGTTAGCCATTTAATAATGTAGAACCTAGGAGCTCTTGGATATCCTGTTCGTTCAAAAAATAGTTGAAGTTCATCAAGCTCTTGACTTAAGCGTCCTTCATCTTTCCATTTAGCCAATAAGGCATCTGGCAGTTCAACAGGCTCATTAGATTCGGTTTTAATATCGGGTAAATTATCGACTAACGTACACTCAACCGTAGTTTCGTAATTAGCAAAATCACAGGTAGGTTCTGTTCTAATCCAATCTTCGGGCCAAGCCTGGTCAATATCTGTAATTGGGCCTGTATGATTAATAACTACATCCATCAATACCCGAATACCATGCTGGTGTGCTGTTTTAACCATGGTCTCTAAATCTTTTCGGGTACCAAAATTGGGGTCAAGGTCCGTCCAATCTTTTGTCCAATAACCATGATAGCCATAAGTGTTACCTGTGCCTTCATCCGTGCTGCCGTGAATCTGTTCAACAACTGGAGTAAACCAAATAGCGTTAATTCCTAGGTCTGAAAAATAGCCTTCTTCGATTTTCTGGGTTATACCTTGAATGTCACCTCCCATGAAACTCCTTAAAGGTCCGGTTGGTTCTGTTCTTTCAAAATTTAAGTCGTTTTCTTTATTGCCATTATTGAATCTATCGGTCAATAAAAAGTAAATATTAGCTCCTTCCCATGCGAAAGGGATATCTTTTGCAGGTTTAATTGTTTTGGAAATAGTATCGGTCTTTACCGCTACTTCTTTTACAATATCTTTTTGCTCTTGTTTGCAAGCAATAAGAAGGGACAATATAATAACCGCGGAGAGCAGTCTTTTCATAAGAGTTCTATTTTCCCTAAAGCTATAAAATGCAATGGGAAATAGAAAATTTATTTTTTACGATTTAATACTTTGAAATCTTCGTAGCAACTGCTGATTGCATCTAGAATTTGTAGGTCATTGGCAGTTCTTATAAAAGATTTGGAGTAATTACAATTATTTAAAATATCTTGAATGTCCAGCTTTTCAATCTGAAGTAGTTCCATTAATACCTCACGATCAAATTTTGATGCCAAAAGATCCCTTATTTGGTCATCTTCTTTAATTTTACGCAATTTCTTCATCTGATTGGGCTGTTTTCCAAAAAGATTTCGCAGTAGATCTGCGGGATTTAATATAGCGCCCAAAACTTTTGTAACAGCACTTGGGTTTTTGTTACCTCCTTCGTAACCTACTGAAAGCCCTGATATACTGTACTGATATGCATTGTTGATAGGTGCATTTTTTACATCTATTTCAAGATATCCCGTAAGCTGATAAGGTTTGACAATTACCTCTTCTAAGGCATAAGCAAGTTCAGTTAAGGCAATTTTTGTATCCTTAAATTTGAACATGTCATTGGTAACCCTAATTTTTTGGGACTTGAACCCTAAAAAAGAAAAGTAAAGGATGTCATCTACGGATGCTAAAATTGAAAACTCGCCATCCTTCTTTGTTATGGTTCCTCTAACCTTGTCCAAGTTTATTACGTGAACATCGCCCATAAGGGCATCGGTCTGGGCGTTTACAACTATGGCTTTTATTTCTTTTTCCTCTAAAACTTCTTCTTCTTGAGCAAACGAAAAGGCAGAGATAAAAAGAAGGATAATAACGAAAATTGGTTTCATTGCTTTATGCATACGGGTTTAAAAGTACTAAACAAAACAAAAAAATACGCCGAAGCGTATTTTTTAATATACAATTAACTTTAAATGTAAGTTATAACGGACTTAAAAGAAGTCTGTTCTGCTTTTAGAGCTTCTTCTTTTACCGGAATGGCTAGATTTACCTCTTGATGAGTTTCTGTTGTTGTCTCTGTTTCTTGAACGGCCCCCACGATCGTTGTCGCGATCTCTTCTTCCGCGACCTCCACCGCTTCTTCCACGGCCACCTCCGCCGTTTCCGCCAGGGTTTTTAGAAACTTCAACGTTTATGAATCTGCCTTCTAGTTTAAAGTCGGTAAAGAAAGAAAGAATTTTATCTGTATGTTCTGCTTCAGTATTGAAGAAAGAAAATGAATCCTTTGTATCAACTTTGTAAACATCTTCTTTTCCTAGGCTTAATGTATCGCGTAGGAAGTCTTTTAATGACATCCAATCGTAACCATCTTTCTCTCCAACATTTATAAAGTAACGAACAGAACCATTAGAAGGTGCATGTGAGTTTCTCTCACCTCTGTCTCTATCACGACCACGATCGACAGAAGTGTTCATGTCTTTAGTTTTGTTGTAGTAATTAGAGAAACGAGTGAATTCTACAGATACTATTTTTTTAATAAGTTCATCACGGTCTAAACCTTCTAGAACATCATTAATGGCAGGAAGATAGTTTTCCACATCTGTATTAATTTCTGTCTCCTTGATTTTATTGGCCAAGTGATATAACTGAATCTCGCAAATTTCAATTCCTGTTGGAATTTTCTTTGATAAGAAATCCTGTTGTAGTTTTCTCTCTATAGCATGAATCTTACGCATTTCACTTCTGGTAATAATAACCATGGAAATACCTGATTTACCAGCTCTACCCGTACGGCCACTTCTGTGGGTGTATGTTTCGATTTCATCTGGTAGTTGGTAATTAATTACGTGTGTAACATCATCAACATCAATACCACGAGCCGCTACATCTGTAGCAACCAACATCTGAATTTGTTTCTTACGAAACGAGTTCATCACCAGATCGCGCTGATTTTGGCTTAAGTCGCCATGTAAAGCACCTGCGTTATACCCATCTTCGATCAGCTTTTCAGCTACACGTTGGGTATCTCTTTTAGTTCTACAGAATACTACCGAGAAAATATCAGGATTAGCATCTGCAAGTCTTTTAAGGGCAGGATATCTATCTCTTCCGCCAACTACGTAATATTCATGTTGTACGGTAGATGTTCCTGCGTTTTTAGCTCCTACTGTAATTTCAATAGGGCTATGCATGAATTTTTTAGCAATTGTAGCTACTTCTCTTGGCATAGTTGCAGAGAATAACCAGGTAGATTTGTCTTTAGGTGTATTAGAAAGAATATCCTTAATGTCTTCAAAAAAGCCCATGTTGAGCATTTCATCAGCTTCATCAAGAATACAATAATCTATTTTAGTAATATCAACAAGACCACGGCTAATCATATCTTTCATTCGGCCAGGAGTTGCTACAACTATCTGTGCTCCGCGTTTGATCTGTCTTGCTTGGTCCGTTATGCTCGCCCCACCATAAATAGCAACGGTGTTCAAACCTTTTACGAATTTAGAATAGGCTTGCATCTCTTTGGTAATCTGTAGACACAGTTCACGAGTAGGGGATAGTATTAAACCTTGAGTGGTTCTACTATTATGGTCTACTTTCTGTATTAAAGGAAAACCAAAGGCAGCCGTTTTACCGGTTCCTGTTTGTGCAAGCGCAACTAGATCCGTTTCGCTTTCCAATAAAATTGGGATTGCTTTTTCCTGTACTTCAGATGGGCTTTCAAATCCCATGTCGTTGACAGCGTCCAATATGGACTTGTCTAGCCCTAAGGCTTCAAATTTTGTCATAAAAAAGGTATACTTAATCGCTAATAGGTGCGTTGCATAGAGCGATTATCGTATATAACCTTAGTACTCAGAGCAACACCTGCCATACCGGCGGCGTTAAAATTAAGGTGCAAAGGTACGTTTTATTATTGACATAGCGGTTATTGTAAGAAATCTAATAATTTCTTCATGGCTTTGCCTCTATGACTTATCTTGTTTTTAATGGATAGCGGAAGCTCTGCAAAGGTTTCTTTGTAGCCGTTAGGTTTAAAAATCGGGTCATACCCAAAGCCTCCTTGGCCTTTTCTTTCTGCTAGGATTTCTCCTTCTACAATGCCACTAAATAAATGTTTTTCTTCATTCAGATTTAAGGCTATTACCGTTTTGAAGTATGCTGTTCGACTATTCTTGTCTTCTAATTTATGTAGAAGTTTGTTCATATTGTCATCAGAATTTTTATCAAGTCCTGCATATCTGGCGGAATATACTCCTGGTTCTCCATTTAATATATCTACTATAAGACCTGTGTCATCTGCAAAACAGGCAAGACCATAATTCTTGGTGACATAGTCTGCTTTTATTTTTGCGTTTTCCTCTAAGGTTGTTCCCGTTTCGGGTATTTCGTTAAAGCAACCAATGTTTGTTAATGAAACCAACTTAATGTGGGTAGGAACAAGTTTTTTGACTTCTTCCAGTTTGTTTTTGTTGTGTGTTGCGAAAACAAGTTTCATATAAATTGATTTAAGGTTGTTTTTGGGGCTTTTGTTTTTAATGGTTCAAAAATAGTAATTTTGAAAAGCTATAAATATTCTTATTATGGAGTTGAAAATACCTCCCGCAGTGGTTTTTCTGATTTGTGCGGGTCTAATGTATCTGCTAGCTACATTTTTACCTTTTGGTTATTTCGATTTTTACGGAAGATACTATCTTGTTTATGGATTGTTGGTTTTTGCGGGTATTATTGCTGTAATTGCTCTTTTTCAATTTATGCGTTCCAGAACTACTATTGATCCGGTTCATCCTACCAAGGCTAGTAAGTTGGTGCAAAATGGTATTTTCGCTTATTCTAGAAATCCAATGTATTTGGCTTTACTTGTTCTATTATTGGCTTTTGGTGTGTGGTTGGGTAATGCGTTCAACACTTTACTAGCGGCAGGTTTTGTTGGTTATATGAATAGGTTTCAGATCATTCCTGAAGAAACGGCTCTTTTGAAGCTCTTTGGCAAGGTTTACAAACAATATTGTGTAAACGTACGAAGGTGGTTCTAATTTATAAGCAATAGTGCTTATAATGTAAAATATTAGCGTTTTAGCTTATATTTTTATATATTAGCGTTTTAGCTTATATAATTATGGTAGCAATAATTACTGGTGATATTATAAACTCAGAGAACCACAACTCGTCTGAGTGGTTGGGTATTCTTAAGGATTATTTGTCTAAACTAGGTAAGTCACCAATAGATTGGGAGGTTTATAGAGGAGACGAGTTTCAATTAAAAATAGCAAAGGAAGATGCTTTGCAGGCGGCAATACATATTAAGGCCTTAATTAAAACGGTTAAGGGGTTAGATGTTCGTATGGGTATTGGTCTAGGTAATGAAACATTTAAAGGTGTTGGCGTAAGTGAATCTAACGGCCCTGCCTATCATAGGTCTGGTAGAACTTTTGAATCGCTTAAAGAAGATAAACTTAATTTAACGATTGCTACGGGCAATGGTTTTTTTGATGATACTCTAAATCTTATGCTAAAGCTGGCGCTTCATTTTATGGATGACTGGAGCACGGTGTCTGCAGAAATAATTGTATTGGCATTGGACAATCCCAATGCCTCACAACGAGAAATCGCCGAAAGGCTCAACATTCAACAATCAGCAGTAAGTCAACGTCAAAAAAGGGCGCGTTTAGATTTAGTTCTAGAATTACTTGATTATTATTCAAAAACTTTAAAAGAATTAAGTTAGATGATTTTATTCACAAAACTTTTGCTGGCACATTTAATAGGCGATTTTCTATTACAGCCTAGTCGCTGGGTGATTCATAAGGAGGCTAATAAGGAGAAATCAAAATATCTCTATGCTCATGTTCTGCTTCATTTTGCCTTAACAATGCTTTTGGTCTGGGATCTGAAGTATTGGAAAATAGCTCTGATTATAATGGTTTCCCATTATTTTATCGATTTGGCAAAACTGTATGTAACCCCTATGTTTAGATTAAAGAGTATTCCATTTTTTATGGATCAGGTGCTTCATATTATAGTATTGTATTGTTGTGTATATTATGGTAATCTAGGGGGGCATACCATGGCTCTTTTTCAAAATTTGGATTGGCCATTGGTAACTGCTATGGTATTCGTGAGTTCTCCGGCTGCGATTATAATGGGCAAATTATTGGAAGCCATGTCCGATAAGATTGAATTGGATCATAAATCTCTGCCCAATGCAGGTAAGTACATTGGAATAATAGAGCGGCTTTTTGTTCTTATGTTCATTATTATGGGGAGGTGGGAAGCTATAGGGTTGTTGATTGGAGCAAAGTCTGTTTTCCGCTTTAATGATTTAAAAGAAAGCAACAACCGGAAACTTACTGAATATATTTTAATAGGTACGTTACTAAGTTTTGGTCTTGCCGTAATCACAGGAATTATCTATGTCAACTTATAAAAATACAATGCACCTCCTTTTTGTAGTGGTGCTATTTGTGTCGTATTCTGCTTGGGGACAAACTGAGTTTTTTAATTCTTTTGATGATGTTAAGATTGCCTATACGGACCAAGGAAAGGGAGATGTTGTACTGTTAATTCATGGCTTCATAAACACGAAGGAATCTTGGGATAGCACAAGTCTAAAAGAAGATTTATTAAAAAAAGGATTTAGGGTTGTGGCCCTTGATTTAAGAGGTAACGGAGAGTCTGATAAGCCACAAACAGAAGAGGCTTACAGTTTTGATGCAGAAGTCATGGATATTCTATTTCTTATGCAGCATTTGCGTTTAAAGAAATATATGGCAGTGGGCTATTCTAGGGGTAGTATTGTTTTAGCCAAATTATTGCTAAAGACCAAACGCTTAAAGAGAGCGGTATTGGGTGGTATGGGAATTGATTTTACGGATTATCGCTGGCCTCGAAAAATAAAGTTCATGAATGCCTTTAATGGCAAGGTTACAGAAGAAACCAAAGAAGCGGTAGACTATGCCAAATCTGTTAATGCGGATTTTAGAAGCTTGTATTTGCAACAGCGATTTCAACCTAATACCAAGAAAAGTCACTTGGCTTATGTGCAAGCCAAGGTTTTAGTCTTAGCCGGTAGTGACGACACGGATAACGGTAGTCCGGAAAAACTTCATCAAGCAATACCTAAAAGTGAGTTTGTGATTGTTGATGGAGACCATAACGGTACGTACAAAACTAAAGCATTTTCCGAGGCAATAATTGAATTTTTAGATTAAAATAAAGGTTTTATATCTGATTAAATGTGAATTTGACGTTTATTGAAAATTAAAATCCATATCAAAAAGAACTAGATTAGTTATACGGATAACTTTTAGTAAGATTAGTCCATTTTGGAGAGAAATAATCTTTATTTTTGTTCCTTAATTTTTTAGCAAAGACATGGTGGAAACAGGTAGAAAATACGTATTCGATTTTGATAGTACTTTAACGAGAGTTGAGGCTTTGGATGTACTCGCCGAAAGGACTCTGCAAGGAAATTCTAATAAGGAAGAAATTATTAGACAAATTCAAGAGATTACCAATCTAGGTATTGATGGAGATATTTCCTTTACCGAATCGCTTGAAAGACGTATAAAACTATTACATGCCCATAAAGATGATTTGGGACCGTTGGTAGAGGAGTTACGTCAAAAGATTTCCAAGTCTATTGCTGATAACAAAGAATTTTTTGAAAAATTCTCAGACGATATTTATGTTATTTCGTGTGGGTTTAAAGAGTTTATTGATCCTATAGTAAAAGAATATAATATTCCGTCAGATAGGGTTTATGCCAATACTTTTGAATTTGATAAAGATGGCAATATAGTGGGTTTTGATTCGGAAAATGTGCTTTCTCAACACAATGGTAAAATAGAGTGCCTTAAGAACATGAATCTAGAAGGTGAGGTTCAAGTTATTGGTGACGGTTATAGCGACTATGTTATGCGCGAGGCTGGTATTGCCGATAAATTCTTTGCATATACTGAAAATGTACACCGCAAAAAAGCGGCTGAGAATGCTGATTATATAGCTCCAAGTATGGATGAATTTTTATTTGTTAACGATTTGCCACGTAATATCTCATATCCAAAGAATAGAATAAAAATACTACTTCTTGAGAATGTTCACCCTGACGCTTTTAAGAATTTGTCAGATGATGGATTCTCTGTTGAGTTGGTAAAACATAGTATTGCTGAGGATGAACTTATAGAAAAAATAAAGGGAGTTCATGTGCTGGGTATCCGTTCAAAAACCCAAGTAACTCAAAAAGTATTGGATGCTGCAGATAAACTATTGGTAGTTGGTGCGTTCTGTATTGGTACTACACAAATAGATTTACTTCATGCAAAGAGAAATGGAGTTGTAGTTTTTAATGCACCATATAGTAATACGCGCTCAGTTGTTGAATTGGCTATTGGACAGATAATTATGTTAATGAGGAGTGTGTTCTCTAGAAGTAGTGAAATACACAGTGGACAATGGCAAAAGACTGCTGAAGGGTCAAGAGAGGTTCGTGGTAAGAATCTTGGTATTGTTGGTTACGGAAATATCGGTAAACAACTTTCTATCTTGGCAGAAGCTTTGGGTATGCGTGTTTATTATTATGATGTAGATGATAAACTATCACTAGGTAATGCTATAAAATGTAATACGCTAGAAGATTTATTAAATGTTTCAGATGTAGTTACGCTACATATAGATGATAATAAAGCGAATAAGGATTTCATAGGCGAGCGAGAAATTAGCCAAATGAGAAACGGAGCTATGCTTATTAATTTATCCAGAGGTTTTGTAGTTGATATTGAAGCTTTGGCAAAAGGTTTGAAATCCGGTAAAATTGGTGGTGCAGCTATTGATGTGTATCCAGAGGAACCACGCAGCAACGGTGAATTCTACACACCACTACAAGGTTTGAACAATGTAATTCTCACACCACATGTTGGCGGTAGTACGGAAGAAGCACAGCGCGATATAGCCGATTTTGTGCCTAATAAAATTATGGATTATATCAACTCGGGTAATACTGTAGATGCTGTAAACTTCCCTAATATTCGTTTACCAAAACAACAGAATGCACACCGTTTCTTGCACATACATAAAAATGTGCCCGGAATTATGGCTAAAATTAATGAGGTATGTGCTAAATATGGCTTAAATATCTCTGGACAATTCCTGTCTACGGATAGTGAAGTTGGGTATGTAATTACGGATTTGGACAAGGAATATAATAAGGATGTTATAAAAGCCCTTAGAAAGGTAGAGAATACAATTAAGTTTAGAGTATTGTATTAGAATTTAATTAAGATTTAAATAATAAAGGTCTTCTTTAAAGAAGACCTTTATTTTCTTTTTACTGATGGTGATAAGGTTCGTTCCGTAGTATGGTAAAAGCCCTATAAACCTGCTCAACCACAAAAAGGCGAACCATTTGGTGGGAAAAGGTCATTTTTGATAAACTGATTTTACCTTGTGCTTTATTGTAAACATCCGTACTGAAACCGTATGGCCCACCAATTACAAAAACGAGTTGCTTGAGTCCTGCATTCATCTTTTTCTGCAAATAACCAGAGAAATCTACTGAGGAAAATTGCTTTCCATTCTCGTCTAAGAGTACGAGAACATCAGTGTTGCTTAGATTTTTTAAAATTAGTTCGCCTTCCTTTTCTTTTTGTTGAGCTTCAGAGAGGTTTTTGGTGTTTTTGATATCAGGTATAATTTCCAATTCAAACTTTACGTAATGCTTCAATCTTTTTTGATACTCTGCAATAAGCTGTAATAATGCCTTGCTATCCGTTTTTCCTATCGCGATGAGTTTTATAGTCATACGGCAAATATAAATTGAAATAATAAATTTCAGGTATTCGAGTTTCAGCCTATGGTAATAAATTACCCATGCGGTAAGGTCTATAAACCCCGAACAATTCACTAATTTAGCTTTAAGTAAAAACCGATACATGATTTCCAAAGAACAATTTCAGGAAGAGATAGAGTACATTATAAAAAATGCCATCCGTGAAGATGTGGGCGATGGAGACCATAGTTCGTTGGCCTGCATTCCCAGTACAGCAACAGGGAAGGCTAAATTATTAGTGAAAGATGAGGGAATAATTGCCGGAATAGAGTTTGCTAAGCAAGTTTTTAAGTATGTTGATGCCAATATGGAGGTGGAAACCCTAATAGAAGATGGTTCGCCAGTGAAACACGGTGATATTGTTTTTTATGTTTCAGGAAGTTCTCAAAGTATTTTAAAAGCAGAGCGATTGGTTTTAAACGCTATGCAGCGCATGAGTGCCATTGCTACCAAAACAAATTCGTTCGTAAAGTTGTTGGAAGGTACGGATACTAAAATTTTGGACACCCGTAAAACTACACCAGGCATACGTGCTCTAGAAAAATGGGCCGTTAAAATAGGTGGCGGGGAGAATCACAGATTCGCTTTATATGATATGATTATGCTTAAAGATAATCATATAGACTTTGCTGGTGGTATAGATAAGGCCATTCAGAAAACCAAAGATTACTTAAAGGAAACGGATCGTGATCTAAAAATCATTGTAGAGGCTCGAGATTTAAATGAGATAGAACAAATTCTTAATGCTGGCGGAGTATATCGCATTCTTATAGATAACTTTAATTATGAAGATACCCGTAAGGCCGTAAAGCTTATAGGCGATACCTGTTTGACTGAGTCCTCAGGTGGGATCAATGAGAATACGCTTCGTAAATATGCTGAGTGCGGAGTTGATTATATTTCTTCTGGTGCACTTACCCATTCGGTTTACAATATGGACTTAAGCTTAAAAGCGGTATAAATGTCGCGCGAGATAGAAGAAAAAATTGATAAAATTCCCGTAATCAATTGGCTGGCACGTCTTTTAAAAGGCGTTAAACTGCCAGCTTTTGAAGGGCTGTCTCTGTACGATTTAATGGAAATGTATATTCTCGGTATTATACAAGGTGCTATTTCAACTCGGGCCAGTTCCATTGCTTTTAGTTTGTTTTTGGCTTTGTTTCCGTTGCTCATATTTCTTATAACCTTAATACCTTTTATACTGCCCTATGTAAGTGTTGGCAATGAAAATTTTGATTCGCAGTTCCTCCTTTTTCTGGAGTCTTTTTTGCCTTCTGCTACAAGTGATTATTTTGGCGAAATTTATCAACAGATAAAAGACCAGAAGCAAGGAGGATTATTGTCTTCCGCTTTTTTCTTCTCTATTTTTTTAATGGCCAATGGGGTGAACGCCATATTTGGAGGGTTTGAAAACTCTTATCATGTAGAGCTGACCCGGCATTTTTTACGTCAATATCTATATGCCCTTATGGTGGGTTTAATATTGTCTATCTTACTTATAGTAGGGGCCGTGGCCTACGGATATTTTGAATTATATATTATTGATTATTTAAGTGTGTGGGCTGCCAAAACCAGAGGGTATGATCTTACACAGAATGATATAGTAGGGGCACAAATAGGTAAAGTACTGTTTTTTATTCTTTTGTCTTATTTTACCACTGCTATCTTGTACTATTTTGGAACAACAGAAGGCAAGCATGCCAGATTTTTTTCTGCGGGTGCTTTTATGACCACTCTATTATTTATGTTAACATCGTATCTTTTTGGTGTTTATGTAGAAAAATTTGCCAGATACAATGAATTATACGGTGCTTTGGGAGGTTTATTGATACTTATGGTCTATATCTGGTTAAATTCTAATATATTGTTGCTCGGGTTTGAGCTTAATGCCTCTTTGAACTCTTTAAGAAAAACATATACTAAGAAATGAATACAAGTGCAATTTTAAGTTTTTTTGTCTTTATCGTCATGTTGGCTCCAGTAAGTCACTCACAAGGAGTTTTTGGAAAATGGAAAACGATAGATGATCGTACGGGTAAGCCAAAAGCCATTATTGAGATATATGAAGAGGATGGAATGATGCATGGTAAGGTGATTGAAATAGTTGAAGAAGGAAAGGAAAATTTCATTTGCGATAAGTGTGAAGGAGATAGGAAAGGAAAGCCTGTTTTGGGCATGACGATAATAGAGGATGCGGAACATCATGGCAATGGCGTTTACAAAGGAGATACTCTTTTTGACCCACAGCAAGCCATGACTTTTAGATGTAAAATTTGGCTAAACCCTGATAATCCTAATGAACTTAAGGTTAGGGGCTACTTGGCCTTTATTTATCGTACTCAGACTTGGGTGCGTGTGGAAGGATAGAATTCGAACCGAAGTATGCAGTATTTTATCGATGTAATTTTACCGATTCCTTTAGAGAAACTTTTTACCTATTCCGTTTCCGAAACCGAAGCTAAATTTTTACGTCCGGGCATGCGTGTGGGCGTTCCTTTTGGGAAATCAAAAATTTATACGGGTTTGGTTCATAAAGTGCATACCAATGCGCCCGAGGTTTATGAGGCAAAGGAGATTGACCGTATTCTAGACGAGCAACCTATTGTTAATGCAATTCAGTTAAAGCATTGGCAGTGGATTGCGGATTATTATATGTGCACCGTGGGTGAGGTATTTAGAAGTGCGGTTCCCGGAGCTTTTCTGTTGGAAAGTGAAACCCTGATTTTAAGGAATGATAAAGGTGAGGTAGATGAGTCTAGCTTGGAAGATGATGAATTTTTGGTATTTGAGGCATTACAGCATCAAGCACTGTTAAAAGTTCAAGAGGTAAGTGCAATTATTGATAGGAAGAACATTTTGCCTGTTTTAAATCGTCTTATAGAAAAGAACGTAATTCTTTTGAAAGAAGAAATGTATGAGCAGTACAAGCCCAAACTGGTTCGCTATGTTAAACTTGGAAAAGAATATTTGGTTGAAGAGAAGTTAGAGGTGCTTTTAAATGATCTGTCTAGAGCGCCAAAACAAAGTCAAGTGGTACTTTCTCTTTTTCAATTACAAGCAACAAATAAAAAGCCCATAAAGATAACCGAGTTGGAGAAGACCAGTGGGGGCTCTAAAGCCGTTATTAAATCGCTTGTAAAAAAAAATATTTTAGAAGAATATTTTATAAGAACCGATCGAGTTAATTATGAAGGTGAAGAAGAAAATTTCGCACTTAAGGCTCTAAACGAATATCAGCAAAAAGCGTTTGATGATGTGTCAAAAAGTTTTGAGGAAGAAAAAGTAACGTTGTTACACGGGGTCACTTCCTCTGGCAAAACAGAAGTTTATGTAAAATTAATTGAAGAATGCTTGCAAATAGGTAAGCAAGCCTTGTATTTACTTCCTGAAATTGCATTGACCACTCAACTTATTTCTCGTTTACAAGAATATTTTGGAGAAAAGGTTTCCGTTTATCATTCCAAATATAGCGTACAGGAAAGGGTAGAGGTGTGGAATAACGTTTTAAATCAAAAAGACAAGGCCCAAATAGTCATTGGGGCTCGTTCCGCTTCATTTTTACCTTATTCAAATTTAGGTCTTATTGTAGTAGATGAGGAGCATGAAAGCTCTTTTAAACAGTTTGATCCTGCGCCAAGGTACCATGCAAGAGATGCAGCTATAGTTTTGGCCAAGTTACATGGCAGTAACATACTTTTAGGTTCGGCTACTCCTAGTGTAGAAAGTTTTTACAATGCCAAAATTGGCAAATATGGTTATGCTACTATAACGAGACGTTATGGAAATGTCCTAATGCCGGATATTGAATTGGTGGATTTAAAAGAGCAAAGTAGAAAACGCCGTATGAAAGGCCATTTTTCTGAACGCTTGTTTTTGGCTATTCAAGAAGCTTTAGAAGTGGGGGAACAAGTGATTTTGTTTCAAAATAGGCGCGGGTATGCTCCTATAGTAGAATGTACCACTTGTGGCCATTCCCCACAGTGTCCCAATTGCGACGTAAGTTTAACCTATCATCAATATAAAAAACAACTACGTTGTCATTACTGTGGTTACCATATGGCTTTGCCAGAAAGTTGCCAGGCATGTGGAAGCCCCACCTTGGACACAAAAGGATTTGGTACCGAACAAGTGGAAAAGGAGCTAGAAACATTGTTTCCGGATGCAAAGACGTGGCGAATGGATTTAGATACTACACGAGGCAAGCATGGCTATGAAAAAATAATAACGGCATTTGAACAACAAGAAATGGATATTCTTGTAGGTACTCAGATGCTTACAAAAGGATTGGATTTCAGAAATGTTAGTTTAGTGGGCATTATGAATGCAGATTCTCTTTTGAATTTTCCTGATTATAGAGCACACGAACGCTGTTTTCAATTATTGACTCAAGTGGCGGGTCGTGCCGGTAGAACAAAAAAAAGAGGAAAAGTCTTGGTACAGAGTTATAATCCCTATCATCAGATATTGCAACAGGTCTCTACTCATGATTATGATACCATGTTCAATGAACAGTTATATGAACGAGAGCAGTATCAATATCCACCTAGTAACAGGATTATCAAAATCACTTTTAAACACAAGGAGTATAATCGTCTAAATGAGGCGGCAGATTGGTTTTCAAAAGCGTTAAGAACATCTTTGGGAGGGAATGTATTGGGTCCTGAATATCCACCGGTGGCACGAGTCCGAAATCAGTTCTTGAAAAATGTGGTAGTCAAAATTCCACAAGCGCAATCTGTAGTGAAAACCAAATTGGCCATCAAGAGAATTGAAAAATCATTTAATTCTGTTTCTCAATTTAGAAGTGTAAGGGTTATATATAATGTAGATCACATTTAGAAAAAGGGTAAAAAAAATCCCGAACATAATTCTATGTTCGGGATTTATATTCTAAAGTAGAAGTGCTAGACATTGGCCAATGCTTCTGCTAACTCGGTCTTTTTATTTCTGCTGAGAGGAATAGACCTTCCGCTGACTTCAACATTTTTACTGTTGAATTTTTCTATCTTCTCTAAATTCACAATGTAGGATTTGTGAATCCGTAAGAATTTTTCTTCTGGTAATTGTTGCTCAAATGATTTCATGGTAGACAAAATAACGATATTAGCTTCGTCAGTTACCAATTTAATATAATCGCCAAGAGCTTCGATCCATTTAATATCGTTTAAGATAACTTTACGTTTCTTAAGGTTGCTCTTTACAAAGATATGTTCTTCGTCTTCTTGAACTTTGTGTATTTGCTCATATTTAGCTACAGCTCTTTTTACCGAAGCATCAAATCTAGCTAGGGTAATGGGCTTGTGCAAGTAATCGGTTACATCATAATCAAAAGCCTTGAGGGCATAATCTGGCTTACCTGTAATTAAAATTACTTGAGGACTGTTTTCTAGGGATTCGAGTAGGTCAAATCCACTAATAATAGGCATTTCAACATCAAGAAAAATAAGATCGATCTCGTTGTTCTTAATGCCGTTTTTAGCTTCGATCGCATTGCTGTATTCGGCCACCATAGCAAGGTTTGGATGACTGTTTACAAGCTTCGCGACTGCCATTCGTTGCATGGACGAATCGTCTACGATAATACTTCTTAATTTCATAAATAGGTCGATTTGTGGGGTTAAGTCATCGACAAAATACTAAAAAAAGCTGTTTAAATACAATTATTATGTAAAGTTGAGCCTCTTTTATGTGTAATTTGTAATGACATAGGTTAAGATTTGGTTATGTAAGATTTTAGGATTGTCAAAGTATAACGAAGAAAATCTCATTTTCTTGTAAAGTCTCATAAATATTCTTACTTTTGCACTCCTAAAAAATATACATTTATGAACCATTACGAAACTGTTTTCATTTTGAATCCCGTGCTTTCTGATGATCAGATAGCGGAAACAGTTAAGAAATTTGAAGATTTCTTAATTAAAAATGGCGCCAAAATGGTCTCCAAAGAAAATTGGGGGCTTAAGAAATTGGCCTATGCTATCCAGCACAAAAAGAGTGGTTTTTACCACTTGTTCGAATTTACTTCTACCGGTGAAGTTATCACTCCTTATGAGCAAGAGTTCAAAAGAGATGAGCGTATTATGCGTTTCTTGACAGTAAAATTAGACAAGCACGCTATTGAGTGGGCTGAGAAAAGAAGAACAAGATTAAAAGCTAAAGCTTAAGGAATTATGGCAACATTACAACAACAAGCAAAAGGAAAAAAAGACGGTGAAATCCGTTATTTGACTCCATTGAATATTGAAACCAATACTAAGAAGAAGTATTGTCGTTTCAAGAAGTCTGGTATTAAGTATATAGATTATAAAGATGCAGACTTTTTAATGAAGTTGGTAAACGAACAAGGTAAATTGTTACCTAGAAGACTTACAGGTACTTCTTTAAAATACCAACGAAAAGTGGCTCAAGCTGTAAAAAGAGCACGTCATTTGGCCTTGATGCCATATGTAGGCGATTTATTAAAATAAATTTTAAAGCAAGATGGAACTTATACTTAAACAAGACGTAGAGCATTTAGGCTTTAAAGATGATGTCGTTAACGTAAAGAACGGTTACGGTAGAAATTACCTTATACCTAGAAACTTAGCTGCAATGGCTACTGTTTCGGCTAAAAAGGTATTGGCAGAGAACTTAAAACAAAGAGCGCACAAAGAGAAAAAAGTGGTTGATGCTGCAGGCAAAACTGCTGAAGCTCTCAAAGCTTTGGAAATGAAAATTTCTGCTAAAACTGGTACAGCGGACAAATTGTTTGGATCTGTTACTACTATTGATCTTGCTGCCGCTCTTGAAAAGGAAGGTCATAGCATAGACAAGAAGTTTATTAGCATTCAAGGTGGTGCCGTTAAGCGTACTGGTCCTTACAATGCACAAATTAGATTACACAGGGAAGTAATAGTTGATTTTCCTTTTGAGGTTGTTGCCGATAAGAAATAATGGTTAATAACCCATAATAACTTAAAAGAGCTGTGCTTGCATAGCTCTTTTTTTTTGTTCTTTTTTGCAAGACTAACTCAAACAGATGATTATGTCTTACAAACTTCATTTTAGTCTTGTGCTATTTTTTACCTTCTTTAGCGCAATTTCACAAGTAACAACCTCCAACATGAGTGGATCGGTGGTTGATGATCAAAACTTACCACTATTAGGTGCAAATGTGGTTGCAGTTCATACGCCAACAGGTACTAAATATGGGGCAATTACCAATGAAGATGGTCTATTTAGAATACTTAACCTTAGGGTGGGTGGGCCTTATACGGTTACCGTTTCTTATGTTGGTTTTAAGGAACAGACCTTAAACGACATCTACTTGTCTTTAGGAAAGACTTTTACTTTAGATGCTGTTCTAGCAACTGAGAGCCAAGCTTTGGATGAAGTAGTGGTAATCTCAGATCGCGGAGGAACATTTGGAAGTGATCGTACTGGTTCTGAAACCAGTGTTGGAAGAAGAGAACTTACCAAACTGCCAACTATTTCTAGATCTGCGGAAGATTTCACAAGACTAGAGCCTAGTGCTTCTGGAACTCCTGGTACAGGAGGTCTTTCATTTGGTGGTCGTAATGATCAATACAACAACTTTTCTTTAGATGGTTCTTTCTTTGGAAACCCTTTTGGTTTGGATGCACCTAGTCCTGGTGGTCAAACTGGATCACAGCCAATATCTTTAGATGCTATAGATCAGATTCAGGTGTCTTTGGCTCCCTATGATGTTACACAATCAGGTTTTACTGGAGCTACTGTTAATGCTGTAACCAAGAGCGGTACAAATGAGTTTCATGGTAGTGTGTACGGTTTCTTTAGAAATGAAAGCCTTACTGGTGGTAAAATTAAAGGAGAAGATGTAGTAAAGCCAGACTTGAACCAAAATCAATATGGTGTTAGCATTGGTGGACCAATAGTAAAAAACAAACTCTTTTTCTTTGCCAATTTTGAACGTGATCAACGAGATGATTTAGGTACTAGTGGTTGGGTGCCCAATACAGGTTCTGGAGCTATTAATGAATCTAGGGTTTTAGAAAGTGATTTAATGTCTGTCCAGTCTGCACTTGCTGGTTTGGGTTATGATACGGGAAGATATGATGGTTTCACTTATGGAGCTGAATCTACCAAAGGGATTTTTAAGTTGGATTGGAATGTTAATGATGATCATCGTTTAGCTGTAATTTATAATTTCTTAAAATCATCAAGAGAACAACCAGCTCACCCTACTGCATTGGGCGTAAGAGGACCTAGCTTTCAGGTTTTACAGTTTGAGAATTCCGGATACGAAATCAATAACAATATTCAATCATTTCAGGTGGAGCTAAACTCTACTTTTGGGGACAATGCAACAAATAAATTACAAGTAGGCTATTCTCATTTTGATGATTTCAGAAATGCGCTTTCTGCACCTATGCCTGCTATTACCATACAAGATGGAGCAAATAGTAATTATATCATAGCGGGGCATGAGCCTTTTTCTATTAATAATACACTTGATCAGAAAGTATTTCAGATTACGAATAACTTCAACTATTTTATGGGTAACCATACCCTTACAGTTGGTGCGTCATTTGAAAAGTTTTCGTTCGACAACTCCTTTAACTTAGGGGCTTATGGTTACGATGAAGATGGAGATTTCAATCAAGAGGTGGGTGCTTTCGCATCGTATCCTGATTTAGCAGCTTTTCAAACAGATATTGCCGATGGTACTTTAGCGGCTGCGTTGGCCAATGCTCAAAATATTTTTACGAATAGCAATGCGGCTGGTGTTGGCAATGACGGAGGTTGGGCATTAGCGGAAACCAATGTAGGACAGTTTTCTTTTTATGTGCAAGATGACTGGGCTGTAACTTCAGATTTTAAGCTGACCTATGGTGTTCGTTTTGATAAGCCTTTATATTTTGATACGGATGAAAAAATTCAGGAAAACATTGATAGAAAGCCCTTTACTTTCGACCCAACAATTCCTTATTTTAATCCACAGACCAATCAAGAAACTACATTAGATTCAAAAACGTTACCTAGTAATAAATTCCTTATTTCTCCAAGGGTAGGATTCAATTGGGATGTTAAAGGAAATCAGACTACCCAGATACGTGGTGGTAGTGGTGTTTTTACCGGTCGTTTTCCTTTTGTGTGGTTAGGAAACCAAGTACAAGGTCTGGATTTTTTCTTTTATCAAATTGTTGATCCAGATTTCAAATGGCCACAAGTATGGCGTACCAACATTGGCGCGGATCATAGATTTGATAGCGGTGTTATTTTAACTGCTGATATTTCGTATACCAAAGACCTTAATGGAGCACATGTTCAAAACTGGGGATTGAGAAATCCTTCAGGGACTTTAAATGCTCCTGGAGATAATAGACCTGTTTATACTGATGCAGATAAAGGAAATAATGGATATGTGTTTACAAATTCTGATAAAGGTAGAATTTGGAACGCATCTTTAAAAGCTCAAAAAAGTTGGGATAATGGTCTGTTTGCTAGTGTTGCTTATAATTATTTAAATGCTCAGGATGTCAATTCTATTGAAGCGGAGATTACTGGTGACGCCTTTGATTTCAACCCGAATTTGGGTGATGCTAATCAAGATGTTTTATCCTATTCAAAGTATGGCGATACCCATAGGGTTATTGGTGCTGCAGCAAAGCAGTTTAACTATGGTAGTAATAATAAGTGGTCTACTACTATCTCTACCTTCTTTGAATATGCTCAAGGCGGAAGATTTAATTATACTTATGCTGGCAATATTAATAATGATAGTTCTTTTCAGAATAATGACCTGCTGTATATTCCAACCGCGGCAGAAGTTCAGCAAATGCAGTTTTCTGGTGCCGGCCAGGCCGATGCTTTTGAGCGGTTTATTCAGCAGGATGAGTATATGAGCGATAATAGAGGTCAGTATTTTGACCGTTACGCAGCTCTTGCACCATGGAGGGGAAAATGGGATGTGAAATTTTTACAAGACTATAGATTTAATGTATCAGAAGATAAAGTACATACAATTCAGTTTAGTATTGATATTTTAAACTTCGGTAATCTATTAAATAGTGATTGGGGTGTAATTCAGCAGCCAAATAACTTAAATCCATTATCTGTAACTGTAGATGATAGTAATGTTCCTACATATACTTTTAACGAGCAGCTAACTGAATCTTTTGGTTATGATTCAAGTTTGTTCTCAAGATGGCAAGCTCAAGTTGGTCTACGATATATTTTCTAAAAACTACATCACATTTTATCAAACAAAGGCCGTACTTATCGTACGGTCTTTTTATTTTTGCAGAATGAAATATACGAGGCTTACAAAGCAGCAATTAGAAGAGTTGCAACAAGAGTTCATCAATTTTCTGGCTACACAATCTATTACTGGAGAGGAATGGGAGGAAATTAAAAAGAACCGCCCACAGGTAGCTGAAGATGAAATAGACGTTTTTAGTGATTTGGTTTGGGAAGGTGTACTCAATAAGGTAGAATATTTGGAAAATATATCTGATAAACAGATGCACTTGTTTCATTTGGCAGAAAAAGAAATGAAATTAATTTCCGTTAAGGTTATGAATCCTGCAATTGATTTGAATACTACTGTTGGATTTTCTTGGTTCAAAAAGAACTGGCAATCAGATTTTGTTGAGTATCTAACGGCCTCTAAAGTATATACGGAAGATAAGAACCTAGACAAATTTAAGCTTATTCAGCAAGGAGCGTCTATCACTAAAGGAGAATTGTACCAGTGGTTTGAAAAAGTAATTGAAGCTTAATCATAACATGTCATTTGTTTTTAAGAAAACTTACTTTTATAGGGAAAGACGTGTGATAACCTTATAAGATAAAATCGATCTATCTAAAATTTTATATTTGCACCACAATTATATCTAATGGCAAAAAAACCAAGTATACCAAAGGGAACAAGAGATTTTACTCCTTCCGAAGTCATAAAGCGGAATTATATTTTTGACATCGTAAAAAAGCATTTTCAGACCTTTGGATTTCAACCTATTGAAACCCCTTCTTTTGAAAACTCGGATACCTTGATGGGTAAATACGGTGATGAGGGTGATCGCTTGATTTTTAAGATTTTGAATTCTGGGGATTATTTGAGTAAGGTTGATGAAGCTTTATATAGTTCAAAGGATTCAAATTCACTTACCTCTAAAATATCGGAAAAAGCTTTGCGCTATGACCTAACAGTACCTTTTGCCCGATACGTGGTAATGCACCAGAATGAAATAGATTTTCCTTTTAAACGCTATCAAATACAACCCGTATGGCGTGCGGACAGGCCTCAAAAAGGACGTTTTCGCGAGTTTTATCAGTGTGATGCGGATGTGGTAGGTTCAGATTCTTTATTGCAGGAAATAGAATTCGTGCAATTGTATGATGCGGTTTTCACTGATTTAAAGTTGGACGGAGTCAACATCAAAATGAATAACCGAAAAATTCTTTCGGGTATTGCAGAAGTTATAGGTGCACAAGACCTCCTGATAGATTTTACCGTTGCTTTGGATAAGTTGGATAAAATTGGCGAAGACGGTGTAAAGAAAGAAATGGCAGAAAGAGGTCTAACTGCGGAAGCAATTGCTAAAGTAGAGCCGCTTTTCTCACTTTCTGGAAGCAACCTAGAGCAACTTGAATCGTTAAAGGAACTTTTAAAAGATTCCGAAACAGGAAGTAAAGGAGTAGAAGAACTTACTTTCATAGTTCGTACTATTCAAGAAATGGGTCTTCAGTCCGCTAAGCTTTCTATTGATGTTACCTTGGCACGTGGTCTTAATTATTATACCGGAGCTATTTTTGAAGTGGGTGCGCCAGAAGAAGTTAAAATGGGGTCTATTGGCGGAGGAGGTCGTTATGATGACCTTACGGGTATTTTTGGCCTAAAGAATGTTAGTGGTGTAGGAATCTCTTTTGGTTTAGATCGTATTTATTTAGTTTTGGAAGAGTTGAATCTATTTCCAGAAGCAATTGACCAATCCTTACAAGTGCTTTGTGTCAATTTTGGAGAGAAAGAATCCATTGCGGCTTTAAAATTGGTAAATGAACTACGGAAAGCCGGTATTAAAGCAGACGTATATCCTTCAAGTACTAAAATGCAAAAGCAAATGAAATATGCTAACAACCGTAATGTTTCTTATGTAGTTTTAATAGGGGAGCAAGAATTGGAAAGTAATAGTTTTGTAGTTAAAAACATGACGGAAGGTTCTCAGAAAGAATATAGTTTACATACAGTTGCCGATTTTGTGGCAAGTTTGTCGTAGCTTACACAAATTCATAAAAAATAAAATATACAGCTATCGCCATAGCGTCTGGAATATCACATAAACAAACTAGGAATACCATGGAAAATAATAATAAGTTAACCGGAAAAAATGTTCTTATCACTGCTGGAGCCCAAGGAATAGGGGAGTCAATTACAAGGCATTTCGTTGATAGTGGTGCCAATGTTGCCATTCATTATTTTTCCAGTGCAGATACAGCTAACCAGTTGGTTGAATACGCAACTAGTAAAGGGCAAAAAGCAGTTGCTATAAGTGGCGATTTAACAAAGGAAGCCGATGCAAATGCAATGGTAGAAAAAACCGTTGATACGTTTGGGAGCTTAGATATTCTAATTAACAATGCGGGATCATTGGTAGCCCGTAAAATGTTGAGTGAAATGGAGGCTGATTTCTGGCATAAGGTAATGGATATTAACCTTACATCTATGATGTTCGTAACACGAGCTGCAGCACCCTTTCTGGCAAAGAAGGATAATAGTAGCATCGTTAATTTAGCCTCCCTTGCCGGTCGTAAAGGTGGGCATCCAGGATCACTCGTATACTCCACAAGTAAAGGCGCTATCTTAACATTTACCAGGGCACTTTCTACAGAACTAGGTGAGCAGGGTACGCGTGTTAATGCGGTAGCCCCTGGTCTTATTCTAGGTACTTCTTTTCATAATACACATACCACAAAAGAATCTGCTGCAGCTACAACAGCGGGTATACCAATTCAACGGGCGGGAAATGCGGCAGATGTAGCTAGGGCTGTTTTGTTTCTAGCGTCCGAGTATGATGGCTTCATAACAGGAGCTACGTTGGATATTAATGGTGGTGTTTATAATATGTAACGATTTACAGTTAATCGTTCAAATATAAATCCACTGGTGGTAAAATGCTTCTGGTGGTTTATTTCTAAAACTTGAATTATGCTAAAGACTGCAGTAATACATCCAACAATTATGGAGGCGCTTGCGCGTTCAGGTCATTTTGCTCAAGTTGTTATTGCGGATGGAAATTTACCGGTTGGGGCTATGACGGGTTCTAACTCTACTACTGTACATCTTAATTTTCGACCGGGACTTTTAGATGCACTTACAGTTTTAGAGGGTATACTGGCAGTTTGTCCTGTTCAAGGGGCAATTGTTATGGAAAAACCTGCTGAGGCAAATGCGGAAATACATGATGCATATAAAAAGTTGTTAGGTGATGTTACGTGGGATGAAATGGAACGATGGGCATTCTATGATAAAATAAGAAATCTTAATACTACATTGATTATTCAAACTGGGGAGCAGCGGCGTTTTGCAAATTTGATACTCACTGTAGGTGTGGTGAAAATGGCTGAAGAGCGCGGTTTTTAGTAGGTAATTTAAAAACCTCTAGGACTAAGAATTAGTGTAACCTACTTTTTATCGCTTTAATTATTGTTTTATAATACACCGTGCTATGAGGAACATACTTCTGTAGGTTGGCAAGACCCCAGGTTTCTTGTGAAAATTGAAGCAGTGGGACCAAAGCAAGATTTTCAACTTCACTTTCTTGTTTTTGTAATGTATGAAAAGGGACTTCTAATTTGCATAGAAAGGTGTGATGATATTCACAGTCCAAGAGTTGTTCCGAATGCTTGTGAATGGATTTAAACACTCCAATTTTCTCTAATGCTTCTGGTTTAATTGTAACTCCTATCTCTTCTTGAATTTCACGAATAGCAGATGTTTCTATATCCTCACCGCTTCCTATATGACCTGCTACTGAAACATCCCAAAGTAAGGGAAAGACATCTTTGTTCCTCGATCTCTGCTGAATTAGAATACGTCCACTCACCGTATAGAACCAAATGTGCACGGTAGGATGAAACCAACCATAGCGGTGCGCTTCAGATTTCATGGCAGTCTTGCCTGTTACGTTACCATCGGCATCTAAAATATCAATCAACTCGTCCATAGTAAAATAAAAAACCCTCCTTTTTGGGGAGGGTCAAATTTGTCTTAATCGAAATAACTAAAAGTTTCTCCGTCTTTTATGTTCAGTATGGTTTCGTAAATCAACTTGATTACATTTTCAACATCATCTCTGTGAACCGTTTCTACAGTAGTATGCATATAACGCAACGGTAAAGAGATTAATGCAGAAGCAACACCACCGTTACTATAGGCAAAAGCATCTGTATCCGTTCCGGTAGCTCTGGAAGCGGCCATACGTTGAAATGGAATCTTATGGGCTTCGGCTGTTTCAAGGATACGTTCGCGTAATTTATTTTGAACCGCTGGAGCATAACTAATTACGGGTCCGGCACCAATTTCAGTATGACCTTGAGTTTTCTGCTCTATCATAGGAGTTGTGGTATCATGGCATACATCTGTAATAATAGCAACATTTGGCTTAATGGTCTGTGTTATCATTTCCGCACCTCGCAGACCTATTTCTTCCTGCACGGAGTTGGTAATATAAAGTCCGAACGGTAATTTTTTCTTGTTCTCATGAAGCAGGCGTGCTACTTCTGCAATCATAAAACCACCAGCGCGATTATCAATTGCACGACAAACAAATTTGTCTCCGTTTAGAATTTGGAACTCATCTGGATAGGTAATGACACATCCAACATGAACGCCCATTTTCTCTACTTCGGCTTTGTCTTTTGCACCTATATCAATAAAAATGTTATCTAATTTAGGTGGTGTTTCTTTTCCCTTATCGCGCGTGTGAATGGCAGGCCAGCCAAAAACACCTTTTACTATTCCTTTTTTGGTATGAATGTTCACCCATTTAGAAGGGGCAATCTGGTGATCGCTACCACCGTTTCTAATTACGTAAAGAAGTCCGTTATCACTAACATAGTTTACGTACCAAGAAATCTCATCTGAGTGACCTTCTATAACCACTTTGAACTTAGCACCAGGATTAATTACACCAACTGCCGTTCCATAAGTATCCGTAATAAAAGTATCTACATATGGTTTTAGGTAATCCATCCATATTTTTTGACCTTCCCATTCGTAGCCTGTAGGGGCCGCGTTGTTCAAATATTTTTCAAAAAAATCAAGTGATTTTTTGGTAAGAATTTTCTTTGTAGCCATTAAGTTTATATTTAGATACGAATTTACTAATATTCACTTTTATTTAATAATAAGCAGACCTATTTATCGTTAATTTGGCAAGGCTTTTGTATAATGTCCGTTATGAAAAAAACAATTCTGTTTTTATTTTTAGTAAACCTTGCGTTTTTGGGGCGTACCCAAATAGAGGAGCAACCATTGGATTCCATTACGGAAAAGATGATTATTATAGAGGGAGACTCCATTTTCAGGAATTCAATTGACTTGGATGAAGTGTACCTCTTTGGGAAATTGAAATTTACTTCATATAAAGATAAATTGCGGTACTATGTCCTTCGCAGGAAAACGCTTAAAGTTTATCCGTATGCCAAATTGGCGGCAGAACGTCTGGAAGAGCTCAATGATAGTATTACAAAAATTAAAAGAAAAAGGCACCAAAAGAAATACACTAAAGAGATTCAGCAGTTTATAGAAGAAGAATTTTCTGAAGAACTCAAAAAGTTAACCCGAACAGAAGGCCAGATTCTTGTAAAGCTTATTTATAGACAAACAGGTGAAACCGCATTTGAACTGGTCAGGGAGCTTCGTAGCGGCTGGCGTGCGTTTTGGTATAATACAACGGCCAGTATGTTTAAAATAAGCTTAAAAGAGAAATTCCAGCCAGACAAAGTGCATGAAGATTATTTGATAGAAGATATATTACAGCGAGCTTTTTCAGACTTTAAATTGGAGCGCCAAGAATCGGTTTTAGATTACGATTATGCCCAGTTAAGTGATAAATGGGGCGATGTAGGTAAAAAACATTAGAATGATTTTTAATTCGTTTTTCTTCTTCCAAATATAGATTCCATGATGAGCCTTAGGCTGTAAAAAGCCAAAAGAATAGCGGCTATTGCAAAAATAAATCCTAAAATCAGCACGGGCCAATACAATGGATGGCCTTCATTTTTAAATGCTTGATATATAACCCCAGGGGCTAAGAACATTAAGGCAATAGTGTATGCTATATGCTTTATGCCTTTCACTAGCAGGTCTTTATCCGTTCTCTTCTGAGACATAATTGAGGAGTGCTTTTAAAAAATTAAGTTACAAAATTACTGAATTGTAATGGACTTGGTATAGGTTTGGCAAACTGCAAAATAGCCCAAAGCAAAATTTTCTTGATCTATGGATGCGGCAAGATCATCTAAATCCGAGATATCATCAATATTAGTAATATTAAGTATATTGCCCCTAACGGTGGCTGATGGGGTTTGAAAAGGCCCTTGGTCACCACCGGACTGTACTATAAGTTGGTTCATATAGTTGTAGAAAGATCGGTCTACGCCAAGAATGCTAACATCTATGCTCATGCCGTCTTTTACATTGTCATCATAAAAATAGGAAAATTCAAAAGTGCGGCCCGGGTAAAAAGTGTCTTCCGTCACCAAGTATTCATTAAAATCAAAATCAAAAAGATAAAAATCCGTTTGATTGGGTTGATCATCAAAGGCTACTATAATTTCAGTTTCCTCGCCAGAAAAAAGAGTAGCATCACCTTGCTCCAGTTTCGTGATGGGTACAGCAGGTACGTAGGTAGTTCTGGCAGCATATCTAGAACCTTCGTATTCAATATATAGAATCAATTCGCCTGTAGTCATGAAATCTACCGTAGTTTCACGTTGATAAACCCCACTGCCAATAAAAGTCTCCAAAAGCATCAAGGTTTGTTGACTTGCGAGGTTGGTAATGCTTATCTGGTCTAGCTCTACTGGTTCTATGGATTCAAAAAAGTTACTTGTAGCACTGACTTTTACTTGGGCATAAAAGTTTGAAGAAGGTTGCGTACTATCTATGCGCATTACTGCATCAACCGTTAGGCGAGGTTTATCCGTAGGCACTTCAACTTCTACAACATCTTCGCAACTGCTAAAGAAGGGGAGTAGACAAAGTATATATATGTACTTTTTCATAGCCTTAAAATTTAAAATTATAAGTTACGGCGGGCACAACACCAAAAATAGCGGTACGAACCGCTTCATTAGTTCCTGTATCCTCATTGCGACTAAAACTTATAGATGCCGCATTCCTACGGTTATAAACATTATAGATGCTAAAAACCCATTCCGTTTGCCATTTTCTTTTCTTGTTCTTTTTGGGAGTAAGTGTAGCGGAAATATCCATACGGTTATAAGAAGGCAATCGTTCCTCATTTCTTTGTCCGTAATACGGAATAGTGAGTCCCTGAAAATTGAACTGACCAATAGGATAGTTCGTGGGTTGCCCTGTTTGAAAAACAAAATTGGAATTAAAGTTCCACTTTTCATTCAGGTCATAACTAGCATATATAGAAACATCGTGTGTCTTGTCATAAGGCGTGTTGTACCATTCTCCAGAATTGATACCCGTTTCTGCAAATGAAGTTCCGTCCGGCAGGGAAATGTTTCTTCCTGGCGTTCTTTGTTCTGATTTAGAAAGCGTATACGCCAGCCAGCCTTGAAATCTGCCTTCATTCTTACGAAGCAAAAACTCCAGCCCGTAAGCCCGTGCTTCTCCTTTTAAAACCACCTGTTCAATTGCATCATTTGCTATTAGATTGGCACCATCTATATAATCAATGCGATTTTGAATGTCCTTATAAAATAATTCGGTCTCTATGGAAAAGTCACCATTTTTAAAATTCTTGAAATAACCTGCGGCATATTGATCCAACAGTTGAGGCTTTACAAAAGGTCCGCTGGGTGTCCATACATCCAAAGGAGTAGGGGAGCTTGTGTTTGAAATAAGATGAAGGTATTGGGCAAGGCGAGTGTAACTTGCTTTAATAGAGCTGTTATCATTTAACGTGTATGCCATTGAAATGCGAGGTTCCAAATTGTTGAAGGTTGATAGGCTTCCACTTTTTTTAACACTATAGGTGTCAATTGGTATACCTTCTTGGTACACATTTAAAACGGGATCAAAAATAACGGGATTATCATTAAAATAAACATTGATTTCATCCTGTCCTAAACGAAGAAAATTACTGAAACGTAATCCGTAATTAAAACTGAGATTCTTTGTGATATCATGCTCAACATCAATATAAGCGGCAAATTCATTAGCATACTTTTGAGTAAGTTGTTCTTCAACTATACCTGAATCCTCATTACTAGGTTGAATTTTACCTGGGTTAAAGCGATAATAAATATTGTTAATGCCGTAGTTGATTTGAAACTTATCATTTAAATAATGCTTTAAATCATACTTGATATTAAAGTTTTCAATTCCTGAATTCCAGTCAAAGCCCACAAAGTCTAGTTTTAGGCCATAGTAGTAGTTGGAATAAATCAAAGATAAATTGGAAAACAGTTTATCTGAAAACAAGTGATTCCACCTAAAATTTCCCACCGCATTTCCGTAGGTGTTCACAAAACTATCGCTAACGCTAAATACATCGCGGCCAAAGTACCCAGATAGAAAAATACTATTGTTATCATTTATGTTGTAGCTTAGTTTGGTATTTAAATCATAGAAATAGGCCGTGTTGTCAACATCAAAAAGAGGTAGGAAGAGATGTGCGTAGGAAGCGCGACCTCCAACAAGAAAGGCTGCCTTATCATTCTTGATTGGCCCCTCAACCAATAACCGACTTGCAACAGCGCCAATACCACCGTTAACTTTAATTTTTTTACTGTTCCCTTCTTTTTGAAAAATATCTAGAACAGAAGAGAGTCTTCCGCCATAACGTGCGGGAATACCACCTTTGTATAGTTTAATATCCTTTATGGCATCTGGATTAAAGACAGAGAAAAAACCGAATAAATGCGAAGAATTAAAGATTATGGCCTCATCCAATAAAATTAGATTTTGGTCAACTGCGCCACCGCGCACATTAAAACCAGAAGCACCTTCACCCGCATTAGTCACCCCAGGAAGTAATAAAATAGATTTTATAACATCGGCCTCGCCTAAAATAACCGGAATTTTCTTGATGGTACCCACGGACAAAGAATTAACGCTCATCTGAGGTTTGCGGACATCCATTTTCTCTACATCTTCCGTAACCACAACTTCTTGTAATTGCTCGGCAGACTCCTCTAAAGAAAAATTCATTTTTTGGTCCGCATCAAGAGTAATCGTTTTTAAAATATCCTGAAAACCCAGATAACTGACTTGCAATTGATATTCACCTTCCGGTAAGGATATGGAATAAAACCCGTATTCATTGGTAGTTACACCAGTTTGAAGTTCAGGGAATACGATAGTTACGCCAATAAGGGTTTCGTTGCTTGAGGCCTCTGAGATAGTTCCGCTTAAGGTATATCTTTGTTGAGAGAAGCTATTGAGAAAACAGAGCAGAAAGACCGAAAGAACGATCTTGGTGAATTGGTTCATCTACAGAGCAATTTTTCATAAAAGTAACCAGAAAAACACCCTTAAGGAAAACGTTAACAGTAATTTAAAAGAAAAGCCCCTATGTTGGTAGGGGCTTTTGGAACATTTTGATTTTAAATCCTTTATAAGGTATCTAAAATAGAATTAAAAGTAGAGCTAGGTCTCATAGCCTTTGAAACAAGATCTTGCTTTGGCAAGTAGTATCCGCCAATATTTTGAGACTTACCTTGTGCATTCATTAATTCATCTACAATTGTAGATTCTTTTGCTTGAATTGCTTCAAATACTTTTTTGAAAGTAGCTTGTAATTCAGCGTCTTTAGACTGTTTGGCCATGGCCTCTGCCCAATACATAGCCAAGAAGAAATGACTACCTCTAGTGTCTATTTCTTTTACCTTTCTTGAAGGTGATTTATCATTGATCAAAAATTTCTCTGTAGCGCTATCTAGAGCATCTCCTAAAATTCTAGCTTTTTCGTTTTGGTTCTTTTCGCCATAAAAATCAAGAGAAACACCCAAAGCAAGGAATTCACCCAATGAATCCCATCTCAAGTGGCCTTCCTCTAAAAATTGTTCAACGTGTTTTGGAGCAGAACCACCTGCACCAGTTTCAAAAAGACCACCACCGTTCATTAAGGGAACAATAGAGAGCATTTTTGCACTAGTACCAACCTCCAATATAGGAAAAAGGTCAGTAAGGTAATCTCTAAGTACGTTACCGGATACGGAAATAGTGTCTTTACCTTCTTTCATTCTTGCTAACGTAAATTCAGTAGCTTTCTTGGGAGAAAGAATACGGATATCCAATCCTGTTGTGTCGTAATTAGGTAAATATGCTTTTACTTTTTTAATAAGCTCCGCATCATGAGCACGATTTTCATCTAACCAGAAAATGGTTGGGTCATTAGTGGCTTTTGCTCTTGAGACCGCTAGTTTTATCCAATCTTGAATAGGAGCGTCCTTTACTTGGCACATACGCCAGATGTCGCCCACTTTTACGGTGTGTTCATCAAGAACATTACCGGAACTTAGGTCAATAACTTTTACACTACCGGCATCCTTAATTTCAAAAGTCTTGTCATGGGAACCATATTCTTCGGCTTTTTGAGCCATAAGACCAACGTTTGGTACTGTACCCATAGTAGTTGGGTCAAAAGCACCATGTTCTTTGCAGAAATCTATTGTGGCCGAGTATATCTCAGCATAACTACTATCGGGAATAACGGCAACGGTATCCTGTAGTTCTCCTTTTGAATTCCACATTTTGCCTGAGTTACGTATCATTGCTGGCATTGAAGCATCAATAATAATATCACTAGGAACATGAAGGTTGGTAATACCTTTATCGGAATTCACCATGGCCAGGTCAGGCCCTTCATTTATAGCTTTTTGAATATCATTCTCAATAGCCTCTCTTTTGCCGGCAGGAAGCTCTTGAAGTTTGGCGAACAAGTTTTCCAACCCGTCATTAGCGCTAATACCTAATTCTTTAAAGGTATCTTTATATTTACTAAAAACATCAGCAAAGAAAACTTCAACCGCATAACCAAAAATAACCGGATCGGAAACTTTCATCATAGTAGCTTTCATATGGAGGGAGAACAAAACACCTTGCTTTTTGGCATCTTTAATCTGTTCTTTTAGAAAAGCTACAAGAGCACTTTTACTCATTACGGTAGCATCGATAATCTCACCTTCTAAAAGGCTTAGTTTATCTTTAAGAACAACAGTTTCCCCGTTATCCTTTACCAATTCTATTTTTATATCTGTAGCAGATGGTAATGTCAATGATTTCTCATTGGCTTTAAAATCTCCATGGTCCATTGTAGCTACATGGGTTTTTGAATCCGAACTCCAAGCTCCCATGGTATGTGGGTTTTTTTTAGCGTAGTTTTTTACAGCTCTAGGTGCTCTACGATCAGAGTTTCCTTCACGTAACACTGGGTTTACGGCGCTACCCTTGATTTTGTCATACCTGGACTTAATTTCCTTTTCGGCCTCGTTAGATGGTTCGTCTGGATAACTAGGAAGGTTGTAACCGTTTTCCTGTAATTCTTTAATAGCTTCCTTTAATTGAGGAATGGAAGCACTAATATTGGGAAGTTTGATTATGTTGGCCTCTGGCTTTTTGGCCAAGGCGCCCAATTCTTCTAGGTCATTTGCAATTTTTTGATCTTCTTTTAGAAAATCAGGAAATACCGCAATAATTCTTCCGGCCAAAGAAATATCTTTGGTCTCTATCGTGATATTGGCCGTTTTAGTAAATGCTTTTACAATTGGCAAAAATGACTGTGTAGCTAAAGCCGGAGCTTCATCTGTTTTTGTATAAAAAATTTTGGACATGTAAAGAAAGGTTTAATTTAAAGCGGAGTAAATATACGACTTTAAGTATTCTTGCGTAGCAAAAGATAGGGGGTAGTTATCACCTGATTGGCATTAATTACTTTTTTAACAAAAACATTGAGAATAAGGAAAAAAAACAGCAAAACAAAAGCCATATCATTGTACAAGTACATTGATATGGCTTTTTAGAAACTGCTATAGTAAACTTTCTTCCCTGTTCTTCCGACAGATCGGCAACCATTGATTGCATTTACATCACAATTTCAACGTTTGAGATAAATTGTACTTAATCATCGGACCAAGTCCCAATTGTTATCTCTTTTCATTGTTTACACATTTTTGTGCATATTTCCCAGATTTGCATCTTTTGAATATTTACAACTATGTTCACAATATCATTTCTCAAAAGGCGACAGCCCTTTGTTGATACGATTGTCTTCTAAATGGCGTACTCTGAAATACATCTTTAAACATTTATAAAACATAAACAATAATATAAAGAACGCTACCTCTATAACAATTTAAGAATTTTTCTTTATCAGATACATTCCTTAATTGTTACATAAATGTAGGAAAAATAGCTCTGGCCACCAAAATATTTAACATATTAGTAATCAACATTTTATGAACTATTGTTATGAACAATTGTTCATAACGAAAAAATCCCGCTATTGCGGGATTTTGTTACTCTATATGTATTTGGCTTAAGAACGTACTTCTTTGATACGTGCTTTCTTACCCGTAAGACCTCTAAAGTAAAAGATACGAGCTCTACGAACTTTACCTCTTTTATTAACTTCAACCTTCTGTAAGGCTGGCATGTTAATTGGGAAAATACGTTCAACACCTACGGTTCCGGACATTTTACGAATTGTAAAAGTCTCAGTAGAACCAGAACCTCTTCTTTGTATAACTACACCTCTAAAAAACTGTGTACGTGTTTTTTCACCTTCCTTAATTTCGTAGTACACAGTTATAGTGTCACCAGCTGAAAATGCAGGAAATTCTTTTTTTGGAACAAACTCGTTTTCTACGAATTTCAATAATTCTTCCATGATATTTTTTTAATGATTATGTTATGGTCAACATTCACGATTTTCGTCAGAGGTTAATTTAACAGGCTGCAAAAATACTCTATAATTTAGAAATGGCAATGTATTTTGTTGATTTTTTAGATGCTATTAAATAATCTCTATTACTCAAGTAAATCCGGTCTAAGTTCTTCTGTTCTTTTTAGAGCTTGATCTTCGCGCCATTTTTCGATTTTAGGAAAGTTACCGCTTAATAATACTTCAGGAACCTTCATTCCTTTGTATTCTGAAGGTCTTGTATAAACGGGTGGGGCAAGGAGATCATCTTGAAAGGTATCCGTTAATGCAGAAGTCTCATTATTGAGAACTCCAGGAATTAATCTAATGACCGCATCACAAAGAATGGCAGCACCTAGCTCACCTCCTGAAAGAACATAATCCCCTATTGAAATTTCGCGGGTAATAAAAGCATCTCTAACCCTTTGGTCAACTCCTTTATAATGTCCGCAAAGAATAATGATATTTTTTAGTAAGGAAATGCTGTTGGCCGTTCTCTGGTTAAGAGTTTCGCCATCTGGAGTCATATAGATTATCTCATCGTATGCTCGTTCCGCTTTTAATGCAGTTATGCATTTGTCTATCGGTTCTATCATGAGCACCATTCCAGCCCCGCCACCAAATTGATAATCGTCTACTTGGTTGTAGCTTTTATCCGTGTAATCCCTGATGTTGTGCATATGCACCTCAACCAGTTCTTTTTCTATTGCCCTTTTTAGGATGGATGCACTAAACGGACTCTCAAGTAATTCGGGTAAAACGGTAATGATGTCAATGCGCATTTTAATTTGGGCTAAGAATTAGTGGGCCAAAAGTAGTGAAATCCGTGTGAATCTTTTTGCCAGCCCAATTTTTCATAGAGCTTTTGCGCAGGATTATCGATTGCTGTTTCCAGTGCTAAGCCTTTAAAACCCTTTTTCACACAAAATTCTTGAGCAGTAGTTAATAAAGCGGAACCAATTCCTTCTTTCCTGTATGTGTCATCTACATATAAATCGTTTAATATATAGTAAGGACGCATGGAGACGGAAGAGAAAGTGGTGTAAAGTTGCGTAAAACCAACCGCTTTATCACCTATAAAAACCATGAAAACTATAGATTCTGATTTTGCAAAACGTTCTTCTAAAAAGGAGCTTGCCGCACTTATGTTGGATGTTTGCTTGTAGAATATGCGGTATTTATCAAACAAAAGAGCTAGTTGCGGAATATGGGATGCATTGGCTTGGATGATATTCATAATGCTCTAAACTAAAAAAAGCTCCGTAAGGAGCTTTTTTCGTTATTTTTGTTTCTTGTATTTGTTGATCTCATCTTGCAGTTGCCTGCTGATTTTTTGCTCCCTTTCTAAAGCCCTTCTTCTGTGGTCTTCATATTCGGTCTCAAGTTCAGACAAGTTGGTCTTGGCTTCTTGTGTTAAGATATTACTGTTTCTAAATTTATAGATAAAGAATAGCAATAACGCCAAAAGCGAAAAGATAACGGTCCAAAGGATACCATTATATGTGCTTTTTGAAACCATAATCCCCAAGAAAGACATGCTATCTTTTTCTTCGGTTACGGCCGCAAGGTTATTAGTAGTTTCTTCTAGCTTTTCATTTAGCGAGCCAATGGTTGATTCATGACCTCCTATAGTAGCTTTCAATTCACTAGCCCTTTCATTAAATCCTTTTAAGGAATCTAATACATTTTGGCGAAGTTTTTCTAAGGATATCGTACGAACTACTTCATATTTCTTACCATCTGAACGGTAATTACCAGATTTAGTGAAAATAAATTCAAATTGACTATCTATAGGACCTCTGTCAAGGGATAAAACATCTTGTGTTTCTTCGTCTTGGGCAAATTGTAGGTTGTATGCTAATAAAGCCGTTATAAGTAACAGGATTCTTAAGCCTTTCATGTTGGAGTGATTCTTTGAATTAATGTTTAAGAGCCGACTAAAGTAATTCAATAATATCAATTAATAAAAAAAATCAAGGATAAGGTTGCGTTTAGATGGAAAATACCTTCAAAAAACAGCAATCTTACCCTTGGTTGCCTATTAAAAATCAATAATACGTGTAACGTCTTACTTTTGCAATGTATTTAGCTAACCGAATTACCTGATGAGAATAACCATATTCATTATCATACCAAATGTAAAGAATAATGTTTTTGCCGCTTCCATTAACTATGGTTGCATTGCTATCATAAATAGCTGGCGCGTTGGTTCCAACAATATCCGAGGATACCATTTCTTTACTTAATGAATATTTGATTTGTTCTACCAAATCTCCTTCTAGCGCGTATTTTTTGATGATGGTATTAATACCTGCAACAGAAGTCTTATTTTTTATCTCAAGATTTAAAATGGCAAGAGACCCGTTAGGAACCGGAACTCTAATAGCATTGGAGGTAAGTTTACCTTTTAATTCGGGTAGCGCTTTGGCAACCGCTGCTCCTGCACCTGTTTCTGTTATAACCATATTTAAAGCGGCAGCTCTACCACGTCTATGCTTACTGTGCATATTATCTACCAAATTCTGATCGTTGGTATAGGCATGAATGGTTTCCAAATGTCCTTTTACAATTCCTAAAGAGTCTTCAACAACACTTAAGATCGGTGTTATGGCATTGGTGGTACAAGAGGCCGCAGAGAATATTTTTATAGCGTCTGGATCATAAGTTTTGTGATTTACCCCATGAACTATATTTGGTACTTCCTTGCCAGGTGCAGTTAACAGCACATGCGATGCACCTTCGGCCTTTAAATGCCGCTCTAATTCGGCCTTGGTTCTGAATGCTCCTGTATTATCAATGACAAGCGCATCATTTATCCCGTATTGAGTGTAATCTATTTTTTCAGGTCTATCCGCACTTATCATATGAACCGTAGTGCCGTTTATGACAAGGGCATTGTTCTTAATATCCGTTTCTACGGTACCTGAAAATTTACCATGCACGGAATCTATGCGTAATAGGTTGGCTCTTTTCTCAAGAACCTCTTGACTTTCCGCATTTCTTGTAACGATAGCCCTTAGGCGTAATTGATTGCCCTGGCCGGTTTTTGCCATGAGTTCTCTAGCAAGAAGTCTTCCTATTCTTCCAAATCCGTAAAGAACAATGTCTTTGGGTTTTAAAGGAGTTGCATCATCTGCATCCTTTAGCTTATCAAAAACAAAGGCTTTAATATCCGTGTTGTGGTTGTCTTCTGAATGGTATTCGTAAGTTAGTTTGCCAATATCCAATTTTGCAGGAGGAAGCTGAATATCATTGATAGCCCTCAGGATTTCGGTTGAGTCGAAAATAGAGATCGGCTTTTGAACGAATTCACCAGCATATTCATGAAGGTTAATAATGTCACTGACATTCTTGTCTATCACCTGATTTTTGAAAAGTACAATTTCAATGGTCTTGTCATACCAAAGATCACTTACCAGTTTAATGAATTCAGTGGTAGCTTTTCTTCTATCAGCTTGGAAGGCTAATTCTTTTTCGTAAGAAGCGTTGGATTTCATTTATTTAGTCGAGTTATATTTTGGCATAAAAGTACCATTTTAGTGTTATTTGCAACTAATTTAAATGAAAAAACACCCCATTTGGGGTGTTTGTACTATTAATACTTCATGATATTACTGAAAAATAAGACGTTCTCTTTCCCCTTTTTCATTAATCATAGTTATACTCGTTTTTCCGTATTTAGAAATACTTCCAAAAAGGCTTCTTGCTTCCTCTATATCGTTTATTTCATTATCATCTACAGATAATAAAACCTTTCCTTCTAGGCCGTAACCACGATACGTTTCTGGAACTCCAACAATTTTCACTCCTTGTTTGGTCTTAAACTTCTTGTTGTCTTCTTTGCTCAAGTTCTTTACCTCTAGGCCCATTACTGGAACTATAACCGTTTGTCTTTTCTTTAACATTACAGGTACTGTAAACTCTTCTCCGTTCCTGTCTACCGTAACCTCAACAGAATCATTGGGTCTCTTTGCGGAAAGATATCCGGTAAGATCGGCAAATTTGCGAACTTTAATATTATCAACTCTTTTGATAACGTCTCCTTCTTGTAGTTCTGCTTCTTCGGCTCCCGTGCCTTCCTCAATACCGGAAATATATACACCTTCAATTTCATTCAATCCTTTTTCGATAGCGTAAGGAGTGTTGATGTTCAAAGTTTTTATACCCAATATTCCTTTTTGAACATTTCCATATTCAAGAATATCGTCTACTACTTTCTTAGCAATATTACTAGGTACGGCAAATGAATACCCTACGTAACTGCCTGTTTGAGAGGTGATCGCCGTATTTATACCCACTAAATCTCCATTAGTATTTACCAAAGCACCACCACTATTGCCAGGGTTTACAGCGGCATCAGTTTGTATAAAAGATTGATTTTTTCCTAAATCACGGGCTTTAGCGCTTACAATTCCTGCGGTTACCGTTGATGTTAGGTTAAAAGGGTTGCCCACGGCCAAGACCCATTCTCCAATTTTCATATCATCGGAATCACCAAAAGCTAAATATGGAAGATTTCCTTCGGCATCAATTTTAATAAGCGCAATATCGGAATTTGGGTCCGTACCTATAAGTTCAGCATCATAGGTCTTATTATTGTTCAGCGTTACCTGTAATTTATTGGCTTTACTGATTACATGGTTATTGGTTACAATATATCCGTCTTGAGAAATAATAACACCAGAACCGGTTCCTACTTGAGGTCTCTCGCTACCACCGCTACCGTAGAAGAAATCCATTAAATTATGTGGTGTTCTGCTAATAGTTACGTTCTTAACGTGTACAACAGCATTTACCGTATTTTCTGCTGCCACGGTAAAATCAACTTCATTGATGCCTGCTCCCTTCGCGGAAGTAGGGGTAAAACTTGTATTAAAAACCGAGTGGCCCTCATCTTGGGTTATCACTGCGTAATTATTGTTTTCAAAAAATAATTTGTAGCTGCCCAGTGTGATTGCTCCAGCAAAAAGGGCGATAAAAAAGGTACTGGCAATTTTTTTCATGTTCTTATTTTGTTTAAATTCTTTTGATATGTTAAAATTAGGCGTTTTTTAGGTGTTAGATAATTGCTTTAACTCCGCTTTAACTGCTAAATATATCTTAATCCTTGCTTTTGTAAGTGGATAGATAACTAGTAAAGGAGGTTATTCCCGATAGGTATAAAAGCCTATATTTGCGTCTTTAAATATAGTTATGACACTAAGTTTTTACAAATATCAGGGCACCGGAAACGATTTTGTTCTAATCGATAACAGGCAATTACAATTTCCCAAAAATGATACCAAACTGGTTGCATCTTTATGTGACCGAAAGTTTGGCATAGGAGCGGATGGTTTGATACTTTTGGAAAATGACGAACTGTCAGATTTTAAAATGGTCTATTACAATGCAGACGGCCGTGAAGGCAGCTTATGTGGTAATGGAGGCCGCTGTACCGTGGCTTTTGCCAACTTTTTAGGAATCGTAGATAAAGATACGGTTTTTAATGCTGCAGATGGTAAGCACCATGCTACTATCAAGGATGGAATTGTAAGCCTGCAGATGCAGGATGTTATTGAAATAAAGGAAAAACCGGAATATGTATTCTTAGATACAGGTTCTCCCCACCATGTTCAAATGGTAAATACTGTGCAGGATTTTCCGGTATTTAAGGAAGGCAAAAAATTACGTTACGGACTTTATGGACAAACCGGTAGCAACGTAAACTTCGTTGAAGTTTTGAACGATGATACCTTTGCGGTTCGTACTTATGAAAGAGGAGTAGAGGATGAAACCTTATCCTGTGGCACTGGTGTTACAGCTGTGGCCATTGCTATGCATAATGCTGGAAAAACCAATGCTAATAGGATAAAAGTCAATACTCAAGGTGGGGAATTGCAGGTTGAATTAAATAAAAAAGATGGTGTTTACAATCAAATTCATTTGATAGGTCCTGCTACACAGGTTTTTAAAGGAGAAATCGTATGCTAAGTTTAAAAGGCAAATATATTGCACTTAGAGGCTTGGAACCAACTGATCTGGATTTTCTCTACGAATTAGAGAACAATACGGAAATTTGGGAAATAAGTGGTACTACCGCGCCTTATTCCAAACATGTTTTAGAATTGTATTTGGATAATGCGCATCGGGATATATATGATGTTAAACAATTGCGCCTTTGTATCTGTAATCCAGAGGGGAGAGCAGTGGGGCTTATAGATTTATTTGATTTCGACCCTAAGAATTTTAGAGCCGGAATAGGAATTGTTATTTTGGACAAGGGAAACAGAAACCAGGGATTAGGGGCCGAGGCCATTCAATTGGTTTCCGATTATGCTTTTGAAGTTTTAAATATCCATCAACTTTACGCAAATGTAATAGAGGGTAATAGCCCAAGTATTCATTTGTTCAGAAAAATGGGTTTTGAAGAGGTTGGCTTAAAAAAAGATTGGATTTTTTCCAATGGAACGTATAAGAACGAAATTTTGTTTCAAAAAATAAATACCTAATGTATATAAAACGCATTCTACTTTTTATTGTAATTGCCGGCCTTATTGGTGGTGGAATTTTTGCTTACACAGTTTACAATGCCATTTTTGCTCCTAATACAAGTTTTGAAAACAAGGAGGCTTACCTTTTTATTCCTTCGGATGCTGATTTTGGTGAAGTACGGGAATTGGTGACTCCGTTACTAAAGGATATGGGCTCTTTTGAGAAAGTAGCAGAACGTAAAGGATATGTCTCTAATGTAAGAGGGGGTAAGTATGCTATTAAGAAAGGAGCGAACAATAATGATATTATAAACTCCTTACGTAGTCAGAATATACCTGTAAAAGTGGCTTTTAATAACCAAGAAACCATAGCGGACCTTGCCGGAAGAATAGCTATGCAGATAGAGCCGGATAGTTTAGCTTTACTCCAAGCCTTTACGGACGATGCGTTTTTAAAAGCAAACGGATTTAATGAGAATACGGAGCTCGCAATGTACATACCTAATAGCTATGAGTTTTTCTGGAATACTTCGGCTAAGGAATTTCGGGAGCGTATGTTAAAGGAGTACAAGCGTTTTTGGACAGATGCGCGTCTTGAGAAAGCAAAGGCATTAAATCTTTCCCCGGCGGAAGTAATCACTTTAGCATCTGTAGTTCATAAAGAAACGGCCAAGGTAGATGAGAGGCCAAGAGTCGCAGGTGTTTACCTAAATCGTTTGCGAAAAGGAATTCTGCTTCAGGCAGATCCAACAGTAATCTATGCTATAAAAAAGCATTCGGGTAATTTTAATACGGTTATCAAGCGGGTGCTTTATAAAGATCTGGAGCTAGATTCCCCTTACAATACTTATAAGTATGGGGGCCTTCCTCCAGGGCCTATAGCCATGCCGGATATTACAGCAATAGATGCCGTATTGAATCCGGAAAAGCATGATTACATCTATTTTGTTGCTAATGTGGAGAACTTCGGATATCATAAATTTGCTAAAACCTTAGCCCAGCACAACCGTAATAAGGAGCAGTATGTCCGGTGGATAAACGCTCAAAAAATAAATAGATAGGCATTTTATCCAGTCTTTGGTGCGCATTAACTAAAATGAAGCTTTTTTAACAAAGCCTTTTAATTTACAAGTGTAATACGCCCTTATCTTTGCCCCTCGAAATCTAAGCAGGCTAAATTTACGTAAGTCTTAGGTAAATATAACATATGAGAAAGTGGCTAGGATTATCAAGCCCCCTGATCATTACCTTTATTTTGTTGAGTTTTGGATTTGAATCCAAAGAGGTGAAAGTTCCAGAAACTCTTAAAGTAAAACAACCTACTGAAGTTTTGTTTCCCAAAAACAAAACTGTACATGCTACGATGTTAATGACTCCTCCTTTTATAGGGAGTTCGTATATCGGTTTTAAAGAAGCTCTAGCGTTTAAAGAGTCGCAGGGCAACTATTTTACGACAAATACGCTCGGGTATTTGGGAAAATACCAATTTGGTATTGGAACCTTACAGCTCATGGGTGTTTATAATGCAACACGTTTCCTTAACGATCCTGTATTACAAGAAAGAGCTTTTAATACCAACATAGCTCGTAATAAATGGATTTTACGCAGAGATATTGCCCGTTTTGTTGGAAAACGAATTGGCGGAGTTGAAATTACCGAATCCGGAATGATGGCCGCAGCCCACTTGGCTGGCGCCGGAAACGTTAAAAAGTATTTGCGTTCATGGGGAGCTTTCGATGTATCGGATAGCTACGGTACAACAATTGCAAAATACATGAAGAAGTTTTCAGGATATGATATCTCATACGTTTCGCCTAAACGAAACCCTAAAGTCTAAGTATCTTCTGTTTAAGATTTAATTTACATATGAAAGTGGACAAGCCCCAATAGAAATATTGGGGTTTGTTTTTTTATGGATTTTGGTGTGAGAATGGAGTTAGGTTGTTCAGGTATTTAAAAACAAATCGCCTTGAAATGTATAGGGGGCTTTGTACTAGGTACTATGGGTTTTGCAACAGTTACCATTATCATTATTTAAATTCTCAATAATTAAAAGCAGAGTAGAAGGCGGAATTACTACTTATAAAATCTTGTCTTAAACTTAAACAGAAATTTATAAGAGTTACTAATAGTATGAAACGTATTAATGTATTACAGTGTTTCTTCATTTATTTGCTGTATAATAATATATTATGAATTTAATTACTAACCTATTATTGGGTTTTTGCATTGCTTCCTTAGGCAGTATTACACCTAGTTTTTTAAATCTAACAGTTGTAAAGTATAGCTTAAGAAATGGTAAGAAATCAACATTTTACTTAATTGCAGGCTATGCAACTGTCTTGTTTTTTCAAGCAAGTTTAGGGGCTTATTTAGCTAATGTTTTGATGAAAAATTCAGAATACATTACCCTGATCCAAAAAATAGGAACAGGTATTCTATTTCTTTTATCAATCAATTTTTTTAGAATTTATTTTGTGTCGAAAAAGAAAATACAGGGTAAAGAAATTCCTAAATCCAAATCTTACTTCTATGGGATTTTAATGTCTTTATTAAATATGATGGCAATTCCCTTTTATTTTACATTCATTTCCCTGTTGATAGGTTTTGAATATTTTGAATACAGTTTATCCAACGCACTGTATTTTTCAATTGGTTCTACAATAGGTTCTTTTGTATTGTACACGCTTTATGCGATCGTTGCTAAAAACATAGAACATAGACTGAATTTTATAGCCGCTAAAATGGATTTTATTCTAGGGTGTTTAACAAGTGTTGTTGCTATAGGTAATTTAACTTATTTGGCAAGTAGCTTTTAAGTTTTTGAGTTGTGAAAGATTCTCTTATTTAATTCTTCAATACAATGTTCTATATTTTGTTTTAAATGGATAAGAAAAGGTATTCGAAAAAGTACCGTAATAATATTTTGGGCACGTTCAAAATAGTAGACATTTACGAATTGAACATAACAAGATAATTGCAGAAGTTTAGAGGATACATTATTTAATACGTTTGACCAAAACGAAATCTAAAGTTTAAGCACCCTCCTTAATAATAATTTATTTACATATAAGAAAGACAAGCCCTAAAAGAGATGTTAGAGATTATTTTTTGTAATTGTCCGCTTATTTATGAAATAAAATGAAAATCAGTAATCCTGTAAAGCAACTAGTAATCCATTATCCTATTCTTTTTATAAAAAGAGAAAGGAAAATGAGAAGCAAATTCTAATTCAAAAAACAGGAAAACGAGATTTTTAGTAAATAATAAGTAATGAACCTACCCGTGAATAATAAAAATAGCGGGCCTTTTATGAAGTGACTCTACTTTGGTGCGCTTCCAGTCCGAAATAGTTTTAGTTAAAATATATTCTGAGGGGAGGGTAACATCACAAGCCACACAAAGTCTTGTGTTGGGGCTTAAGGTTTTCGTAAGTTCAGCAAGAAGCTTATCGTTTCTATATGGGGTTTCAATGAACAATTGAGATTGGTCATAGTCTCGTGATAGTTTTTCCAATCTTTTAACTGCGCTTTTGCGTTCTGAAGCATCTATGGGCAAGTAACCGTTAAAAGCGAAACTCTGACCATTCATACCGCTTGCCATTAATGCCAATAGAATAGAAGAAGGACCTACAAGGGGTACGACTTGAATATTCTTATCGTGAGCGATTTTCACAACATCCGCACCTGGATCCGCAATTCCTGGGCAACCGGCTTCAGAAAGTATGCCAGTATTGAACCCGTCTAGGCATGATTGTAAAAAAGTCGGAATTTCTTCAGGTTCCGTATATTTATTTAGTACGGATAAATGAAGGCTTGGCTGTGATTTTCTTGGACTTATCTTCTTAATGAAGCGTCTTGCTGTTTTTTCGTTTTCAACGATGTAGTGGTCAATCTGCTCAATAGCCTTTTTTATTGAAATAGGTAAAACCTCTAAGGGTTCATTATCGCCTAGAGTGGTAGGTATAAGGTATAATTTTCCCTGATTTTCATTTCTGTTGGCCATAATAATCGAATTAGAGTTTTTTGGCAATTGCTGTACACGCGGTATCTATGAGTTGATATACCTTTTCAAAACCATTGTCATCGTAATAAGGGTCTGGTACTTCAATGACAGGTAAATCAACTTCCGTAAGTAGCAATTTTACTTTGTTTTCATCCTCTGGAGTCTCTGCTAATTTCAAAATATTATTGAAATTACTAAGGTCCATAGCATAAATTACATCAAATTTTTGAAAATCCGATTTTTGAAATTGACGACATTGCTGATTTTCGATGTGTAACCCATATTTGCGAGCAACGGCAATAGATCTAGGGTCTGGTGCTTTGCCAATATGGTAGCCTCCCGTTCCTGCAGAGTCTACAAAGACCTGTTCGGGATTTACTTTGCGTTGTAGAATACCTTCCGCTAATGGTGACCGACAAATATTGCCAAGGCAGACCATTAAAACATTGGTTTTCATATAGTTTTAAGAAAATTTCTTGGTAAGGTCTTCTATGTATTTTCTGAACTGCTTATCAGTTTCGGCTAAGTTATCTACCGTTTTACAGGCATGTAGCACGGTTGCATGGTCTCTTTTTCCTATTTGTGACCCAATACTTGCCAATGATGCTTTAGTGAATTTCTTGGCAAAAAACATCGCTAACTGTCTAGCTTGAACAATATGTCTTTTCCTTGTTTTGGATTGAAGTGTGGCAACATCCATTTCAAAGTAATCTGAAACCACTTTTTGTATGTAGTCTATGGAAACCTCTCTTTTGGTGTTCTTAACGAATTTCTCAACAACTTGCTGGGCAAGTTCTATGGTCACTTCTTTTTTGTTGAAAGAAGACTGCGCAATCAAGGATATAATGGCGCCTTCTAATTCTCTTATGTTACTTTTAATGTGTTTTGCCACATATTCGATAATATCATCGGGCATTTCCACACCGTCTCTATATAATTTGTTCTTGAGAATAGAGATTCGTGTTTCATAATCAGGATTTTGAAGCTCTGCTGATAATCCCCATTTAAAGCGGGACAATAAGCGTTGCTCAATATCTTGCATGTCTACAGGAGCTTTGTCCGAAGTTAAAATAACCTGTTTCCCGTTTTGATGTAAATGGTTAAAAATATGGAAGAAAACATCCTGCGTTCCAGATTTACCACTTAAGAACTGAACATCATCAATAATAAGCACATCTATCAATTGGTAGAAATGAATAAAATCGTTTCTGGTATTCTTCTTGACGGACTCTATGTATTGTTGTGTGAATTTTTCAGCCGAAATATAAAGAACGGTACGTTCAGGATATTTGTCTTTAATCTCAACACCAATGGCATGGGCTAAATGCGTTTTTCCCAAACCTACACCACCAAACACCAACAATGGGTTAAAAGAAGTTCCACCAGGTTTGTTGGCTACGGCCATACCTGCGGATCTGGCCAAACGGTTAGAATCTCCTTCTAAGAAATTATCAAAATTATAATTGGGGTTAAGCTGAGATTCAATTTTAATATTTCTGATTCCGGGAATCACAAAAGGATTCTTGAGTTCAGGATTTTTTGATTTTATGGGAACATCCATTTCTTGAGGACTCATAGTAGCTCTGTTGGAACTTGGAATCTTTTCTGTAAATGGTTCTTTGTTGCCGTACGTATTTTCCATTCGAATGATGTACACCAACTTTGCGGTTTCACCCAACTCTTTGGTGAGCGCAACTTTTAATAATTTTACGTAGTGTTCTTCTAACCACTCATAAAAGAATTTACTGGGTACTTGAATACTCAAAGCATTGTCAGATAACTTAATTGGTTTAATAGGCTCAAACCAAGTTTTGAATGCCTGCGGTTGAATATTGTCTTTGATAAAAGTTAAACAATTGCTCCATACGGAAATAGCAGTGACACCCATGTGAAAGTTTATCTTATTTTTGTTGGTTAGTGATTTCGTAAGTCGGTCGAAAGTGTCTGGTATTATACATACTTTCTCGGGAGGCAAATATGTGAACAAAAAAACTAAAAAAAAAATCAAACTCTATTGAATTTACCCTTTTTTTTTTGCATGTTGACCGAACAGAAAACGAAATCTTTTAAAGATATAATTTTTACACGATAATAAATGAGTTTTAACAATATTTCTTTTAGGGTACGATATTCCGAAACAGATCAGATGGGAGTAGTCTACCATGGTAACTACGCGCAATACTTAGAGATAGGGCGGGTTGAGTGGTTAAGGGCTAGAGGTATTTCTTACAAAGAGTTGGAAAAAAGAGGTGTTATGCTGCCAGTTATTTCCTTGTCTTTGAACTACAAGAAATCGGCCTTTTACGATGACTTGATTACGGTTAAAACGAGGCTCAAAAAGACGCCCTCCGTGAGGATAGAATTTGACTTTGTAATCTACAATGAAGAACAGGAAATTCTTGTGGAAGCAAATACAGTTTTGGTATTCATGAACATGGAAAATAAAAAACCAATACGATGTCCAAAATACCTATTGGATCTGATAGAAAAAAGTCCTGAAAAATGATTTTCGATTTAATTTTTTGAGGAAATTATAGTCAACTTTTCTAATTGTGAAATAAGTGTTGTGCCTGTCAAAAAACAGGACTAGGAAGTTAAGCCACATGCACTCCGTAAATTCCTACAAAAATGTCCTTAATTTGTGCTGCTTCACTTTTTCTTACCCCAACAATCAGTTCGCAATTCATCTCCATTTTTTGAAAAATAATCTGTAGATTTTTTTGTTTTATTATGCGCATCACTACATCTATTTGAGCGTATTCAAAGGTTATTTTAAACTGATTTTGGACTATTTTTTCAATTATTTTTGAGTTTTCTAAAGCCATTTTAGCAGCCATTTTATAGGAGGTAATTAATCCGCCTACACCCAATTTTGTGCCTCCAAAAATACGGGGAACCGCCACAAGAGTATTTGTTACATTAAAAGATTGAATCTGTCCGTAAATGGGCATTCCTGCGGAATTATTGGGTTCTCCATCATCATTTGCACGATAACTAGGTTCCTCAACACCTATTTGCCATGCATAGCAGACATGGTTGGCGCTGGAATGCTTGTTTTTTAGCGCATCAATGATGATTTTTACTTCGTCTTCAGTTTCAACGGGAAAGGCATAGCCATAAAATTTACTTTTCTTTTCTTTAAAAAGAATTTCCTCAGAAGGTTTGGCAAGTGTTCTATAGGTGTCTTTTATATTCTCCATTACCCAAAGGCTACTAGTATTATGCTGGTAACGGCCAAAGCAATACCACCCCAGTTCTTAGTGCTAATCTTTTCTTCAAACAAAAGGATTCCCAAAAGAGTGGTAAACATTACTATAGCCACATTATTTATAGTAAATACGGATGAACTGTTAAGTGTTTCGTTCTGTAAAGCTTTCAGAAGGAAAAAAATAGAAAAGTAATTTACGACTCCTAGGGTTAAACCGCCTATTAGAGTATTTAGGTTGTATGATGAGCGAAGATCACTTATTTTAAAAAGAGTAATTAAAAAGCCAATACAGGCTGCAGATGCAAAAACGGTGGCGGAGAAAATGGGATATTCTTCTTCTGCAATGTATATTTCCTGAATATATTTTAGACTGGCATCAATAATTCCCGAGCCTAAAAATACTAATGCAGGAAGTAGTAATGCAGATTTTTTAAATTTTATAGAGGATTCTTTAAGAGAGGCAAAATATACTGCTGCCAAAGCCAAGAGTATTCCAATTACTTTTACAATACTAAGTTGTTCGTTATATAGTAATAGCCCAAAAATTACAGGAATAACAAAAGACATTTTGGTAGCTACCGATGTTACTGCAACACCTACTTTTTGAGATGCTTTTGCCATAAGGTTAAATACCACTATAAAAAGGATGCCCAATAAAAATGTCCCAAAAAACCAAGGTTTTCCAGGTACTTCCGTTATACTGGTTTCACCCTGGTAACGCAAAAGTCCAACACAAGACGCCACGTAATAATTAGTGACAATAGCAAAAAGTGTATTGACTTTAAAACGGGTGTAAAGCTTAAAAATGATAAAAATTAGGCTGGAAGCCAATATACTCAATGCAAGTGAAGCCATTCTATAATTTAGATTTCAATTGAATGATGTCTTCTTTCCCCACCTGAATATTCCAACAAGTAATGCCTAGCTTTTCGGCAGCATCGGTATTTTCTTTTGTGTCATCTATAAAGAAGGTTTCTTCTGCTTTAAGTCCGTTTTCGTCCAAAACGAACTGATATATGTCTGCATTTGGTTTTCTTAGATTGATTTCATGTGAAAGGTAAAATTTCTCAAAAGGCTTTTTAAAACGAGCATAACGATCAGCACCCATTTTTTGTTCCACATGGGAAATATGCAGTTCATTAGTGTTGCTTAATAGAAAAAGACGATACTCATCTTCTTTAGCTAGATTTTCAATGAATTCTAATCGTTCTTCGGGGAAATCCAGTAACATGGAATTCCAAATACGCGCTATTTCGGTCGCATTTGCATTAGGATATTGATTTTGAAGCTGGGCAATGAAATCCTCAGAAGTCATTCCGCCTACCTCATATGTATTATTTAGCGCTACCATTTCTGGCGTTAAATCTATTGATCCACCAAATTTTTCCATTTCTCGGAAGATGATTGCCTTATCCAGATTGATGAATACATCGCCAAAATCAAAAATAATGTTCTTAATCATTTGTATATACATTTAAAGTGTCTCCACCAATGGATTTAGTTTCGTTGATTTTTCCTTTAAATTTGGGTGCGGATACTCCGTTATTAAAATAGGTGCTACCTGTGAAAACTCTAGCTTCGTCCCATAAACCGGAATCGATAAAAGTCTGTAAGGTCTTGCTGCCACCTTCCACAAAAACGCTAGTTATGTTTTTTTGATGGAGTTTACCACAGATTTGTTTAGCAAGATCTATATTAAAACTGATCACCCCGTATTCAATAGCATCTTTTTGGAGCTGTTTATTTACTGTTTCCGTTAATATCAGGGTGGGTATACTGCCATCCAGCATATGGTAATCGGTAGTGATTTTTAATTTTCTGTCCAGTATAATGCGAATAGGATTTTTTCCTGTGAATAAACGAACATCTAATTTAGGATTGTCTTCTAAAACTGTATTGGTACCCACTAAAATACTTTGTTCCTCGCTGCGCCATTTATGTACAAGCTGGCGAGAGTAAGCATTGGTAATCCAATACGGTTCCGGAATTTCTACCCGTTCATCTTTGGTTGGCGCAATAAAACCATCTGCGGTTTGTGCCCATTTTAAAATTATATAGGGTCGTTTCTTTTCCTGAAATGTCAAAAACCGCCGATGGTGGGCTTGGCATTGTGCTTCTAAAACTCCTGTCACTACTTCGCTTCCCGCATTTTTTAACTTCGCTATGCCTTTACCCGCAACTTTTGTGTGTGGGTCCATAAGTCCTATAACCACTCTTGGAATACCGTGTTTGGCAATCAAATCTGCGCAAGGTGGTGTTTTTCCGTGGTGAGAACAAGGTTCTAAAGTTACATATATAGTTGCTTTTTTAAGGAGGGCTTTATCGGTAACAGAATTTATGGCGTTGACCTCTGCATGCGAACCACCGTAGGGACTTGTAAATCCTTCGCCTATAATTTTGTTATTATAAACAATTACTGCACCTACCATTGGGTTTGGGGCAGTAGTGCCTAGACCGTTTTTTGCGATTTCCAAACAACGTAGCATGTAGCCTTCATCTTCGGATAGCATAGGTTTAGATTGAAGTTTGTTGCTGAGCATAAGCTTTGTTCGCGGTATTTTTGAAAGGTAACATACGCGTATTTCTACGTATCTTCACACCGTAAAAATATAATTTTATTTATTGGAAATGGGTGCAGTGAACATTCGTAACATAAGAAAGGAAGATAATAAGCAGGTTGCTGCATTGATTCGTAAGGTCTTAGTTGATTTGGGTGCACCTAAAGTAGGCACTGCTTATGCCGATGTTACACTTGATAACATGTTCGAGAATTATGATAAACCGCGAGCAACTTATTTAGTTTTGGAAGAGAATGACGTTATCTTGGGATGCGCGGGGGTAGCACAACTGGATAATTGCAAGGATAATATTTGCGAACTTCAGAAAATGTATTTTTTGGAGGAAGCTAGGGGGAAAGGAATGGGGTCCGAAATGTTGAAGCAATGTCTAGAATTGGCCAAAGAATTCAATTTTGATAAAATCTATTTAGAAACAATGCCGTATATGAAAGCTGCACAAAAACTATACTCCAAAATGGGTTTTATATATATAGATAAGCCTTTGGGGGACACAGGTCATTATTCTTGTCCTGTTTATATGGTTGCCCAATTGTAATGAATATTGCTTGTATACCATGATTTTAAAGGAAATAAAGAATATTTATCATAAAGAGTTGGATGCCTTGTACGCAAAGGAGGAGGTTGAAAGCTTCTTTTACTTACTTATAGACCACTACCTTCAGTTAGAACGCTTCGTTTTGGTAATACAACCTAATTTAACATTGACAAAAGAAGAGGAACAGCCGCTGTTTGAAGCCTTGTCCGAGCTTAAGTTGCAACGGCCCGTTCAATATATAATGGGCAAGACTACTTTTATGGACCTAGATTTTGAAGTTAATGAAAGCGTGCTTATTCCAAGACCTGAAACAGAGGATTTGGTTCGTTGGATTTTGGATGAAGCAGATGGCAGGTTTGCGAACAAAAAGATTAAAATCCTGGATATTGGTACAGGAAGTGGTTGTATAGCTATTTCGTTGGCCAAACATTTACAAGATGCCCAAATTTCAGCTATGGATATTTCCGAAAATGCCCTGAAAACCGCTAAGAAAAACGCAGAGTCAAATTCGGTAAAAGTTGATTTTTCAGAGGTGGATATTTTAAAAAGTGATGGATTTGTTTCAGGTTTTGACATCATTGTTTCCAACCCACCTTATGTACGAGAGCTTGAAAAGAAAGAGATGCATAAGAATGTTTTGGAGCATGAACCAGATTTGGCCCTTTTTGTTTCAGACGAAAATCCGCTTATATTTTACGATGCGATTACGAAATTCGCAAAACAAAATCTTTCAAAAAACGGAATGCTGTTTTTTGAAATCAATCAGTATTTAGCAAAAGAAACCGAAGCACTTTTGCTTCAACATCATTTTTTAGAAATTGAAGTCCGAAAAGATATGTTCGGTAACGACCGCATGACTAAGGCTCTTTTAGGTTGATTATTTATAATAAAATCTACGAAAGCACAATTAAGTTTACAGATACACTCAATTAGAAAATGCAGATAAAAGAACAAATAGAGTCCCTTCGCCAAGAATTACGTGAGCACAATCATAATTATTATGTTTTGGATAATGCCACTATATCAGATTATGAATTCGATATTAAATTAAAGGAACTGCAGGCACTTGAGGCAAAGCATCCAGAGTTTTACGATGCCAGTTCGCCAACATTACGTGTTGGAGGTACGGTTACCAAAAATTTTGATACCGTTGTTCATAATGAGCGCATGTATTCCTTGGATAATTCCTATTCAAAAGAAGATTTGGAAGATTGGGAGAAGCGTATGCAACGTATTCTAGGTGATGCCCAAGTGGAGTTTGTTTGTGAGTTAAAATATGATGGCGCTTCCATTAGTATTACCTATGAGAATGGACAACTGGTAAGAGCTGTAACTAGAGGAGATGGTTTTCAAGGTGATGATGTGACGACCAATGTAAAAACAATCAAGTCAGTGCCTCTACAATTGAAAGGTGATTACCCGCCAAAATTCGACATTCGTGGGGAAATTGTTTTGCCTTTTGAGGGTTTTGCCCAAATGAATGCAGAACGTATAGAGAATGGGGAAGACCCGTATATGAATCCGAGAAATACGGCATCTGGAAGTTTAAAGCTGCAAGATAGTGCTGCTGTTGCACAACGGCCTTTAGATTGTCTTCTGTATAGTATTGTAGGTCAGAATACTGGAATAACTTCGCAATGGCAAATGCTGGAAAAAGCCCGAGAATGGGGTTTTAAAGTGCCTGAGGTTGCCAAACTTTGCCATTCTACGGATGAAGTAATGGATTTTGTAAATCAATGGGATTCAGGACGTCATACGTTGCCGTATGAAACGGATGGGGTAGTGGTGAAAGTGAATAATATACAACATCAAGATGAGTTGGGTTTTACATCAAAATCTCCTCGTTGGGCCATGGCCTATAAGTTTAAGGCGGAGCAGGTTTCTACGCTTTTAAATGAAATCACATATCAAGTGGGGCGCACAGGGTCTATCACACCTGTGGCTAATTTAGAACCTGTGCTTTTGGCCGGAACTACCGTAAAAAGGGCATCGTTGCATAATGCCGATCAGATTGCAAAATTTGATATTCGTGAGGGCGATACTGTTTTTGTTGAAAAAGGAGGGGAAATTATACCTAAGATTGTCGGCGTGGACTTCACGAAACGCCCTCAAGATTCAAAGCCTACGGAATATATAACCCATTGCCCGGAATGTCATGAACCTTTGGTGAGAACGGAGGGTGATGCCAAACATTATTGCGTAAATTATTATGGCTGTCCCCCGCAGATTACAGGAAGAATACAGCACTTTATTTCCAGAAAAGCAATGGATATTGAAGGGTTGGGAAGCGAAACCGTAGAGCTTCTTTATAAAGAGGATTTGATACAGAATTATGCCGATTTATATACACTCACCAAAGAACAGGTGCTGCCTTTGGAGCGCATGGCAGAAAAGTCCGCCGAAAACTTGGTGAAAGGGGTTGCGGAGTCCGTGAAAATTCCTTTTGAGCGCGTGTTGTTTGCTTTGGGTATTCGTTTTGTGGGGGAAACGGTAGCTAAAAAATTAGCCAGAGCATATAAGAATATTGATGCTTTAATGATGGCAAATGAGGAAAGTCTGATTGCCGTAGATGAAATAGGTAGTCGTATTGCCAGTTCTGTGGTTGAATTTTTTAACAATGAAACCAATAAGGAAATAATTTCTAGGTTAAAGTCCTACGGATTACAGTTCACCCTTTCGGAAGAGCAATTGGAAAATCAAACGGATAAGCTAAAAGGGCTCACTATTGTAGTTTCTGGGGTATTCGAAACAGTTAGCCGTACAGAGCTAAAAAAAATAATCGAGACCAATGGAGGAAAGGTTGGTTCGAGTATATCGTCAAAAACCGCATATTTAGTGGCCGGTGATAAAATGGGACCTAGCAAACGTACCAAAGCGGAATCATTAAATATACCCATAGTTACAGAAGCCGAGTTTTTGGAAATGATTAATTAAAATCAAGTTCAGGGTTTATACTTTTGATGATTGAATAAGGTTTTGCAGGCACAATAGTGGAGGGAAAGAATAAAGCAAACACTAAAAATGTACCCTGCAAAAAAAGTGTTCTCGCCTAGTCCAAGGCTGGGATAGTAGATAAAACAGAATAGAAAACTCGCTAAAACGAAACATCCGAACAGGACTATTATTTTTGGGTACTCCAACAATCCTTGGTAGGTTGATTTCAATGATAATGGCTCTAAAAAACTTTTAAAAAGCTGCATAAATACAGGCCACAAAAAGAGAAGTGGCAAAGCGAACAACCTTGATTCCCGTGCAAATGCGGTCATGAAAACTAGAGGTGTGTTAAGGAGTGCCGTGAATAAGAAAGCATAGACAAAACTAGTTTTCCATGATTCATTTTCTTTCTGTTTCAGGTAGAAATAGGTTAAATACAGAAACGGTCCCAAAGTAATGAAAATGGATACTATGGATTCAACTAGGTTCTTTGTGCTTTCAATATTTTCTAAAAAGCAGGAGTATCTGCTGGTAATCTCTGTATGAGTGGCATGTAATAGCCTTTGGTGGTAAATGAAAAAGACGATATAACATCCATAGACCAAAATAGGGGATAGAATACAAATTCCGTTTTTTTTCAAGTTAGGTCCTAATTTTTCTCGTGGATGGTTTTGTGTTCCCGGAAGCAATAAAATAAGAGCGGGAAGTAAAAGAACACTGGTTTCGCGTGCTACCATTGCCAAAGAGAATAGAATTACGTACCAAAACCATTTTCGTTTTACAAAAGCAATAAACGCCATAAGTAACGAACAATACTGCAAAGGCTCGTCATAGGTGAATACCGGAGGAAAAAATGCGAACAAAACCGAAAATGAGGTAAAGAATACCATCATGTTAATAATGCCTTGCAGTTTGGTTGCCTTAAGTAAAAGGGATAACCAATATATTAAGACACCGCTAAAGCCTAGTAGTAAGAAGTTAACTAGAATAAACGCATAGCCCGCTTTAAACCCAAACAGTTGTTGTGAGCCTTCAATTAGTAAAGTAGTCAGAGGTCTTCTGGCAAAAGGAGCGATTTCCTTATGATAATTGATTTGAGACCTCAGGAAAACATGGGAAATCTGTGTGTTGTTTTCGTTGAGCATGCTATCTACGCTGGGCAGCATATGAATGCATAGAATGACCGTTGTGGTGAGTAGTGCCAACACATAGGGTAGCGGTCTCCAGTGGAGTAAGCTTCGTGATAGTTGAACCATAAAAGCATACGGTTAATTTCAATCGAAATTAGGTATTTTTGTATAGCTATAAACAAATGACACTACAAATTCATGGCAAAGCCAAAGAGTTACGAAGATTTTAAACAAACATTAGATAGTCCAAACCCTCCTACGGATTGGCCTGAAGCCTTAAAAGCTTTATGGTTTGCGGCTAGCGATAATTGGGAGGCATCCCATGATATTGCCCAAGATATGTTCAATACAATGGGGAGTTGGATTCATGCCTACTTACATAGGGTTGAGGGGGATAAGTTTAATGCTGGGTATTGGTACCGAAAAGCTGGAAAATCTTACCCAAGTGTTTCCTTGGAGCAAGAGCATCAGGAAATAACCGAATATGTGTTGGATAATTAGGGAGTCAGTTCTTTTTTGAAACAGACGCTATTTTCCATGCCTTTGTACTGCCCGTAATTGGGAATCACTTTATACTTGTTTTTGGTATAAAGGGCAATAGCTTCGGGTTGGCGTTTGCCTGTTTCTAAAATGCAATTTTTAAAATTTAGTTCGGAAGTCCATTTTTCCAATTCTCTTAAAAGTAGGGAAGCTATTCCTTGGCCCCGGGTTTCCGGAGAAACGTACATTCGCTTTACTTCCACGGAATTAGAATCGAATTCTTTTATAGCTCCACAGCCTACGGCAACTTCATCTAGATAAGCAATAACTACATGATTCAAGTTTTCTATGCCATTGTATTGGTGGTAGAAATCGTGCTCTTCACCATCAGTTTCACTTAAATAATCGTCTAATTTAGCAACTAAACCAGGGAAATTTTTATTTTGATATGTGGTGCGTTCAATTCGTATCATGCTTAAACATTGATTGAAATACCTGAAGCATTACTGTTCTTTGAGCCGTCAAAGTAAAAATCTATTCGCCCTAAATTAATACCAAAACAACCTACTTGGTTGACCAATACGTTACGGCCCAATTTATTTTCTACAATGGTAGGCTTGTCAAGGAAAGTATGCGTGTGGCCGCCAATGATTAAATCTGTGTATTCTAGCCTTGCGGCCATGGCAAGGTCATGGGGCTTCTGTTTGTTTTTGTATTCGTACCCTAAATGAGAAAGGCAAACGATAAGGTCGCAATTCTCTTCATTTTTTAAAGTGCGTTCCGTATCCTGTGCAATTTCAATGGGTTCTAGATACTGGGTTTCTTTGTACAGTTTTTTGGTCACCAGGCCGTTAAGTTCAATGCCAAGTCCGTAAACCCCTATTTTAATTCCATCAACGGTATACACTTTATAAGGTTTTACCTGCCCGTCCATGACGGTATTTTTAAAGTCGTAGTTGGCATTTATCATCTCAAAATCCGCATTGGGCATTTGAGCTAGTAAACCATCTATACCATTATCAAAATCATGGTTTCCAATAGTGGCCGCATCATATTTTAACTTGCTCATGAGTTTAAATTCCAACTCTCCACCATAAAAATTGAAATAGGGCGTACCCTGAAAAATATCACCGGCATCAAAAAGTAACGTATTTGGATTTTCTTTTCTGATACTTTCCACCAAGGTTGCTCTCCTAGCTAAACCGCCAAGATTGGGAAACTCTGAGTGGTCCGTTGGGAAAGGGTCTATATGACTGTGGACATCGTTGGTATGTAGAATGGTGATGTGTTTTTTTACATCGCCAAAACAAGAACTCAAGGATAGCCCGCCTAGTCCAACAAGTGCACTAGAGGCTGTGGTGTTTTTAATGAATTTTCTTCTATTCATACAACCTTTATTTTTATTTGCTGCAGTGGTCTTATGGTTACAGCGTATTTTAGAGTTATTTTAGTTTTATAAATCGATTATCAATAATGGGCCTTAATGTGTCTGTTTTCTTGAAGTAATCGATCATGGCATTTCTAATAAGGTAATCCGTATTTGTTACGGCAACAGCGTCTTTAAAAAATACCATACTATCACCTCCGTTTACGAGATAATTAGAGGTTGCTACATAATAAGTTTTGTTCTCATCCAAAGGTTGTCCTTGGATTATTAAGGACTGTATCTCATTTTTAGCATCTAAGGTGAGTTGCATTCCAGCAATAGGATGTGCCCTACCGGAATCTCTTAAGTAGGAAGCCATTTTTAAAATAGAACTTCCTTTGAGGTCTGCAACGACAATGGAGTTTTCAAAAGGCATCACTTCAAAGGCGGTTCTTGAAGAAACATTTCCTTTGGAAATCAAGGAACGAATACCTCCGTGGTTCAACAAAACCAAATCAATTGTATGTCCGGTTCTTGATTTAAAAATGGGGTTGGCTTCAGACAATACAATATCTGCCATTAAGTTGCCGGCTGTAGTATTTAGAACTCCATCTGTTTTGGAAATAGGGTAGGGGGCGTAGGTAAGTGTACTGTCCAAGATATGATTGATCCTTTCTCTGAAGGGTTTTACAAAGTCTTCAATTGCTTCTTTAGAAGCCAATGAGCTATCTATGGTAATTTGTTTTGCATCTATCTTTATTAGGTCTGGCTTTTGCTCTGCACAGGAATACAAAAAAGTAATTGTTACAAATATAACAAAGTGTTTTATTTTTAAAACCATATTTCGTTTTATCTTAGCGGCATATTATGCGTGGAGATTCTTTACATTTGTAGAACCCATTCCAAATTTTGCATACCAGAATGGTTCAAAATGTAAAAGTACATGTTTAAGGGAATAAAAGATAAGTTCAAATACAAATCGGGCGTTAAATTTTTGAAACAAGAGTTGGCTAAAGATCCGCCAATAATTGAAAGAACTAAAGGTATAACCTCTATTGGTTGTATTGTTGATTTAGATGGCTTTGATGATGCAAACCAATTTTATGGGTTTGTTGAAGATTATAATTTACGACCGAATGCGGTAAAGATTATTGGTTATAAAAGTTATTACGATAAGAATTCACCGTATTCAACTCCAGTTTTTTCAGATAAGGACCTTGGGTGGAACGGAGCAATAGAGAACAGCTATGCACTGGAGTTTTTAAGTAGGGAGTATGATTTGCTAGTGAACTACTACACCAGTGATAATTTATTACTACAGTTAATGAGCGTTAAGACTAGAGCCCGATTTCGTGTAGGTTTTAAAGATGTTGATCTCATATATAATGATTTGATAATGGATTCGCCATTAAGTGACTTTAAAATTTTTAAAGCAGAACTTAAAAAATACCTTGGCGTTTTAAACGAAATTGAGCAATGAAGCAAATTATTGGTACAGGTGTGGCGTTGGTTACCCCGTTCAAAGAGGATCTTACCATAGATGTAGATGCATTACACCGTATAGTAAACTATAATGTGGATGGCGGAATAGATTATTTGGTAGTTTTGGGTACTACCGGCGAATCCGTAACACTTACCAAAGCAGAAAAACAATTGGTTATAGATACCGTAACTATTGCTAATGCAGGCAGATTGCCTTTAGTAGTAGGTGTTGGAGGGAATAACACGGTTGCTGTAATTGATGAATTACAAAATTTGGATTTAACTAATTTTGATGCTGTTCTTTCGGTATCTCCTTATTATAACAGACCTACTCAAGAAGGTATTTATCAGCATTTTAAAGCTATTGCTAAAGTATCTGCAAAACCCATAATTCTCTACAATGTGCCGGGTAGAACAGGAAGCAATATGCTACCGGAAACAGTTATACGTTTGGCCGAGCTTGATAATATTGTAGCTATTAAGGAAGCATCGGGCAATATGGTTCAGATACAGGAATTGATAAAAGGATGCCCAAAAGACTTCCATGTCATTTCGGGCGATGACTTTACAGCTTTAGTTACGGTTCTGGCAGGAGGTTCTGGAGTTATTTCCGTATTAGGTCAAGGCCTTCCGTCTGAGTTTTCAGGTATGATCCGTTCTGGGTTAGAACGCAATGTAGATGAAGCATATAGACAACATTACGAGCTTCAGGAAGGTATGGGTCTGATTTTTGAAGAGGGCAACCCCGCCGGTATCAAAACCATTTTTGAAGTGTTAGGTATTGCCGGTGCAGCTGTAAGACTTCCACTTATAGAAGCATCCGATAGTTTAAAAAATAACATAGCCGACTTCGTAAAACCATTTAAGGTTTTTGCGTAACGGTGTTAAATCTTCCCCAAAAGCATTGGTATAAGGGTTCTAGAATACTATTTTAGCTACTTTATTTTTTGTTTTTTATATCCATTCGGAATCCGTAATTTTGCAAAATGCTTTTTAAAATGAGGTTATTAGTCCCTATCGTACTGCTTGCTTTGATGACACAATCATGTAGCGAGTATCAAAAGGTACTTAAAAATGAAGAAGTTAAGCCTAAATATGACCTAGCTCAGAAATTCTATGAGGAAGGAGATATGAAAAGGGCAAATCGTCTTTTTGAACAAATAGCGCCTAAATATGTAGGCAAACCTCAAGGTGAGCGTGTGATGTTTTTTTTGGCTGACACTTATTTTCAGAGAAAAGATTACAATATGGCAGGCTATCAGTTTGAGCGTTTTGTAAAGTCCTATCCAAAAAGTGATAAAGTGGCCGAAGCTTCTTTCTTGGGAGCAAAGAGCTACTTTAAACTTTCGCCAGCATATTCATTGGATCAAACAGATACAGATAAGGCATTGGCCAAGTTGCAGCTTTTTATCAACTCGTATCCGGATTCAGAATATTTTGCCGAAGCTAACGTTATGGCAAAAGAGTTAACGACCAAAAAAGAACATAAAGCATACGAAGTAGCAAAGCAGTTCAATAAATTAGGTCAGTTTGATTATACGTTCCTTACGCCGGCGGTAGCTGCGTTCGATAACTTTATATCGGATTTTCCTGGATCTATTTACAGAGAGGATGCGATGTATTACAGATTTGAATCGGCTTCCCGATTTGCCTTGAATAGCTTTAAAAGATTGCAAGAAGAACGTTTAAATGAAGCCATAGCTGATTATAACGCTCTAAAAAAGCAATTTCCGGAAACGAAATATGCCGGAGATGCAGATAAAATACTTGAAAAAGTAAATTTAGAATTACAGAATTTTACCCAAGAGAAAGAAGCAAAATAAATTAGTTTGACTATGAATATGAACGATCTTAAGAATTCGAATGCTGCAGTTTCTACAGTAACGATCAACAAAAATGAGTTTGATCGACCAACGGATAATATTTACGAGGCAATTTCTATTGCAGCTAAAAGAGCAGTGCAGATCAATTCTGAAATTAAAAAAGAACTTCTAGAAAAATTAGAGGAGTTTGCTACTTATAGCGACAGCCTAGAGGAAGTTTTTGAGAATAAAGAACAGATAGAAGTTTCTAAATTCTATGAAAAATTACCTAAACCACATGCTTTGGCAGTAGAAGAGTGGTTGAATGATAAAATATATCACAGAAATACGGAAAAAGACCAGTAGTATATGGTAGGCGGTAAGAATATCCTTTTAGGCATTACCGGAGGGATTGCCGCTTATAAAACTACATTTCTTGTACGTTTACTGATTAAAGCTGGCGCTAATGTCAAAGTTGTTTTGACGGATAGCGCCAGCTCTTTTGTTTCCCCACTTACCTTAGCTACACTTTCCAAAAACCCTGTAATTTCCTCTTTTGTTAATGAGGGTGAAGGCGCAACAGAATGGAACAATCATGTAGAATTGGGTTTATGGGCAGATGTGATGCTCATAGCTCCCGCTACGGCGAATACCTTGTCTAAAATGGCAAATGGTACTTGTGATAATTTATTGCTTGCCACATATTTATCTGCTAAATGTCCGGTGTTTTTTGCTCCGGCAATGGATTTGGATATGTATAAACATCCTTCGTCAAAGGCATCATTTAAAAAGCTGAAGTCGTTTGGCGATATAATGATTCCTGCCACGGCCGGAGAATTGGCTAGTGGTCTTCATGGTGAAGGGCGTATGGCGGAACCGGAGGATATTTTAGAATTCATAAAGGCTTATTTGAAAAAGGGCCTTCCGCTTAGCGGTAAGAGAGTACTGATTACCGCTGGTCCCACTTATGAGGCTATTGATCCTGTGCGTTTTATTGGTAATCATGCCTCTGGTCAAATGGGGTATGAATTGGCTAAGGTTGCGGCAAACTTGGGGGCAGAGGTTATTTTGGTTTCTGGTCCCTCTCATTTTGTGGTTTCTCATGATTCAATCGATTTGAGGAAGGTTACTTCTGCCGAAGAAATGTATAATGAAGTCCATTCGCATTATAAAAATATTGATATTGCTATTTGTGCTGCAGCGGTGGCTGATTACAGGCCTAAAACGGTTGCAAATCAAAAAATCAAGAAAAAAGAACCTGAATTTTCTATTGAATTGGTAAAGACTAGAGATATTTTACTGTCTTTGGGTGAAAAGAAAAAAGAGCAGTTTTTAGTAGGTTTTGCATTAGAGACAGAAAATGAGCTAGAGAATGCTAAAATCAAGCTTAAAAAGAAAAATTTAGATGCTATTGTTCTTAACTCTCTGAACGATAAAGGGGCTGGTTTTGGAAAACCGACCAACAAAATCACTTTTATAGATAAGAATTCTGTGATTACACCGTTTGAACTAAAGACCAAGGCAGAGGTGGCCAAGGACATTTTTGATGAAATCTTGAAAAGATACCATGCGTAACTTCATTTTTATACTTATTTGTTCATTTTTTATGTTGTCGGTTTCGGCACAAGAAATGAATTGTGTAGTTACCATAAATGCAGATCAGGTCTCTCAAACCAATCAGCAGATATTTAAAACTTTAGAACGTTCTTTAAATGATTTTATTAATAAGAACAAATGGACTAACCGTACTTACAAGGAAAACGAACGTATAAATACCCAAATGTTTATTACCATTACCAATTACGAGTCCAACCGTTTTGAGGGTAATATTCAAATACAATCATCACGCCCCGTTTTTAATACCTCTTACGAAACACCTGTCTTTAACTACAAAGACAATCAGCTTAATTTTGAGTACATAGAATTTCAACCTCTAGTCTTTAATGAAAACGTATTTGAATCTAATCTGATCAGTGTTGTCTCGTACTATGTGTACATTATATTAGGACTTGATGCAGATACATTTTCTTTGGAAGGCGGGACTGAGTATTTTAGAAAAGCACAGCAGATTACCACACAAGCACAAGGTAGCAATTACGCCGGTTGGGATCAGAACAGCGATCGCAGTCGTTTTGAGTTGGTAGATAACTTATTATCCAACACCTATCGTGAATACCGCATTGCTATGTATAATTACCACCGTAAGGGCCTTGATATTCTAGGTGATAATAATAGTACGGGCAAACAAGTTATTGCAGGAACTATGAAACTTTTTGAAACGATGATAAAACGCAGGCCTAATGCGTTTTTGATTCAGACTTTCTTTGATGCGAAGTCAGATGAGATACAAAATATCTTTTCAGACGGGCCAAAAGTAGATATTGTTCAGCTAAAAGAGACATTGAACAATATTGCTCCTTTATATTCCAGTACTTGGAACGATATTAAGTACTAGTTCTTTCGGTACGAAATTATCATTTATCTTTACGGCACAAATCGAATAGAAAACTGTGCTAGTACAACTTTCCATAAAAAATTACGCATTAATAGACAATCTAAATGTAGCGTTTACAAACGGTTTTACCTGTATTACTGGTGAGACAGGTGCTGGTAAGTCTATTTTATTGGGTGGTTTGTCCCTGGTTTTGGGAAAACGTGCCGATTTATCTTCTTTACGGGATAAAAATAAAAAATGTGTTATAGAAGCTGAATTTCAGATTGATAAGTATAACTTGAAATCCTTTTTTAAAGATGAGGATTTAGATTATGAAGAAAGGACTATAATCCGAAGGGAGATTCAACCTAGCGGCAAATCCCGAGCTTTTGTAAATGATTCTCCGGTTAGATTGGATATTCTTACCCGTTTAGGAAGTAGTCTTATAGATGTACATTCCCAACACCAGACTTTACAGCTCACAGAAAATGATTTTCAGTTGAAAGTTATAGATGCTTTGGCTGATAATAAAAAGGTGTTAACGGATTATGGTGAGAAACTTGATCAGTATAGAAAGGCTTCAAAAGAATTAGAAGACCTAATTAATTTTGAGAAAGAAGCGAATAAAGAACACGATTATAATAGTTTTCTTTTAGAGGAACTACGGGCGGCGCCCTTAAAGATAGGCATTCAAGAAGAGCTTGAAGAGCAGTATGAACAATTAGAAAATGTAGAGAATATCCTCGATTTGATTTCGTCCGGACACCAACTTTTGAATGATGAGCAGGTGGGTATTGTCAGTTTACTTACGGAGCTTAAACAAGTGGCCAATAAATTATCAGGTTTTGGAACTCAGTATGCTGATTTAAACCAGCGTGTACAATCTGTTTTTATTGAGGTAGATGATATTGCTTCTGAGCTTCAGAATTACCAGGAAGAAACAGAAGTTAATCCAGAACTATTAGAAGAAACGAACTCAAAGTTGCAGCAGCTTTATGATTTACAGAAAAAACATGGGGTTCAGGAGGTTTCCGAATTATTGAAGATCAGAGAAGAACTTTTAGAAAAAGTAAGTGTTACGGAAAATCTTGAGTCAGATATAGCAAAGAAGATAAAAGAACTGGAAAGTCAAAAAGCAGCTTTACAAAAGACGGTAGATGTGTTAACCGGAAAACGTAAAAAAGTCGTTCCCGAACTTAAAAAGCAATTAGAAAATTCGCTAAAAACATTGGGAATGCCAAGCGCAACTTTTAAAATTGAAATTTCAAAGGCCGATGATTTTAAGTCGAACGGAGCAGATGGTCTATCTTTTTTGTTTTCGGCTAACAAAGGTGGTGATTACGGCGAGTTGAAAAAAGTGGCCTCAGGAGGTGAGCTCTCTAGAATTATGCTTACCATAAAATCTATTTTAGCAAAATACGAAAATCTGCCTACCATTATGTTTGATGAAATTGATACTGGAGTCTCTGGGGAAATTTCAGGTAAAATGGGAGATATCATGCAGGCTATGAGTAAAAGTATGCAAGTATTTTCTATTACCCATTTACCTCAGGTAGCTTCAAAAGGAGACCACCACTTTAAAGTTTATAAATTAGAAGAGGGTGCTGTTACCAAAACCAACATGAAAGAATTGACCAATGAGGAAAGAGTAGTGGAGTTAGCTGAAATGTTGGGGGGTAAGGAGCTTTCTGAATCTGCTATGGCTCACGCTAGGCAGCTTTTGAACTAGAATACCTAACTGCTTGCGCTTTTATGCGCTAGATTTGGTTTTTAAGTCCATTTTTGGACTTTTAAATGTGTTTTTATTCATATGGCAACAATTTGTTGCCAACTTTTTAAATATCTTTGGCGCTTAAAGAACAACCAACAGAATCTATCACAATGTCGTATAATTTATTAAAAGGTAAGAGAGGAATAATTTTTGGAGCTTTGGATGAAAATTCAATAGCATGGAAAACAGCAGAGCGTATTCATGAAGAAGGAGGAACTTTTGTTTTGACCAATGCACCCGTAGCTATGCGTTTAGGGCAAATTAAAGATTTAGCCGAAAAAACCGGCTCTGAGGTTATTCCTGCCGATGCAACTAGTGAAGAGGATCTTGCGAACTTGGTAGCCAAGTCAGTTGAAATTCTTGGTGGAAAAATAGATTTTGTACTACACGCTATCGGTATGTCCGTGAACGTTAGAAAAGGTCGTTCTTATACAGATGAAAAATATGACTTTACTAATAAAGGATGGGATGTTTCAGCACTCTCTTTTCATAAAGTTATGCAAAGCTTGTACAAAGCAGATGCAATGGCAGAATGGGGAAGTATTGTTGCTTTGACCTATATGGCGGCACAACGTGTATTTCCAGATTACAATGATATGGCAGATAATAAAGCGTATTTAGAATCTGTAGCACGTAGTTTTGGTTACTTCTTTGGTAAGGAGAAAAACGTTCGTGTAAATACTATTTCTCAATCTCCTACACCCACTACCGCCGGACAAGGTGTAAAAGGCTTTGGAGGTTTCATTAGCTATGCTGAGAAAATGTCCCCATTAGGGAATGCTACTGCATTAGAATGTGCTGATTATACCGTTACCCTTTTCTCTGATCTTACCAGAAAAGTAACCATGCAAAATTTGTTTCATGATGGCGGCTTCTCTAACACAGGCGTTAGTCAAGAGGTGATAGAACATTTTACCGAAGAGTAGAAATATAGTAGATATCAATAGATTTAATTCTGACGAAACATTAGTTTTCGGCATATATTCGGGCATTTTACATTATCAATTTGGCAATGTAAAATGCCTTTGAAATTTCCGTATAAGAGGTTATGGATTTATATTTTTCTTTTATAGTTCCGGTTTACAATAGACCCGAAGAAATTACGGAGCTATTGGAGAGTCTTACACATCAGACCTATTCAAAGGATTTTGAAGTTTTGATTGTGGAAGATGGCTCTACATTTTCCTCTCAGGACGTAGTTGAGAAATATAAAAACAGTCTTTCTATTTCTTATTACCAGAAACCGAATTCAGGACCTGGCGACTCAAGAAACTACGGAATGACTCGCGCTAAGGGTAATTACTTTCTAATCGTAGATTCGGATTGTTTGATTCCACCGCATTACTTAGAGGCGGTTCATAGTGCTTTGGATAAAGATTTTGTTCATTGTTTTGGCGGTCCGGATGCGGCCCATGAATCCTTTGGGCTTTTGCAAAAGGCAATCAATTATGCAATGACATCGGTTTTGACTACCGGTGGGATTCGTGGTAACAAAAAGGCTTTGGATAAATTTCAGCCGCGCAGTTTTAACATGGGCATATCTAAAAAAGCATTTGAAACCGTAGGCGGATTTGGAAAAATTCATCCGGGAGAGGACCCGGATTTTACTTTTCGTATTTGGGATAAAGGATTTGACACTAAGTTGATACCAGAGGCTTTTGTATATCATAAACGTAGAATTGATTGGAACAAGTTTTTTATTCAGGTTAAGAAATTCGGTAGTGTTCGTCCTATCTTGAATAAATGGCACCCTAAAACCTCCAAAATGACGTATTGGTTTCCAACATTATTTTGTTTAGGTTTTTTAGTTTCACTTATTTTCTTCGCAGTAGGTATTAGTTTACTTCTATATTTATATCTGATTTATTTTACGCTCATTTTTATAGATTCACTTTTAAAGAATAGAAATTTGGCGGTAGCCTTACTGTCGTTGGTTGCTGTGAGCATTCAATTCATGGGATACGGATATGGTTTTTTAAAATCCACTATCTTCCTTAACTTTAGCAAAAAGCAACCGGAAACTTTGTTTCCAAACTTATTTTTCAAATAATTGGTAAACTGGATAACAGATAAGGTCAAGAAGGCTCTGAAGAAGAGAAAAGTAAAAATATTCTTAGTGTTTTTATTTTTTTCAACTTTGATATGGCTCATTAATAATCTTTCGGAAAGTTATGTGAGTACGTCCAATTTTGATTTGGAATACGTGAATGTTCCAGAAGGTTATTTGTTTAAGGGGGCTATGGATAATGAGCTCAAGGTAAAAATAAAAGCTGGTGGATTCCAGCTAATGGGGTTTAACTTTAAACATGCCAAGGTATTTATAGACTTGGCGGATGCACAGCAAAAAGATTCAATATTTTATATTCCTCAAAGCGTATATCGTAAACAGGTAGAAAGACAACTTAGCAGTTCTATGACTTTGATCGATATTGAAACCGATACTCTTTTTGTGGGGATGTTAGCCGTTGTCTCTAAAAAGGTTCCTGTAAAACCTAATGTGGAGGTTAATATGGCCAGGAATTATCTGTTAGATGGAAAAATGGAGGTTCAACCAGATTCAGTAACGATTACCGGACCTTCAGAAGAGATAGATAGTATCGGCGTAGTTCGCACAAAAAAGTTGACTCTCCCTGATTTAAATGCCGATTTCTCGGAAACGGTTCAAATAGAAAGACCTAAAGAACTTAGAAATACCAATTATTCCATCAGCAAAGTTGAACTTACCGCTAAAATTGCCCGTTTTTCAGAAAAAGTTTTCGAGGTACCTATAATAACGGTTCATTTTCCAAGCGATATAAATGTAAAAACATTTCCGGACAAGATTTCTGTTTTGTGCAAAGCGAAGTTAAAACGTTTAAAAAAATTGGAAGCATCCGATTTTGAAGTTATTGCGGATTATAATCAATTAAAAGATGGTAATACGGACGAGCTTAAACTGGAATTACGTAAAAAGCCTAGTGGGCTGCATAGTGTAAAACTAGAAAAAAACAGCGTAGAATATATACTGAATAAAAAATGACCATTGTAGGCTTAACAGGTGGCATAGGAAGTGGTAAGACCACTGTTGCAAAAATGTTTGCGGATTTGGGCGTACCTATCTACAATTCGGATGAGCGTGCCAAAACTTTAATGCAGAAATCACCAGAACTTATTTCCGCTATAAAGGTACTCCTAGGAGAAGAAGCATATCAGGATGGTAAGTTAGACCGTGGTTACGTTTCAAAACAGATTTTCAATACTAAAGAACTTCTTGAAGGACTTAATGCAATAGTACATCCCGCAGTTAGAAAAGATTTTACGCGATGGGCGGACGAGCAGACCTCGGATTATGTAATTCAGGAAGCTGCTATTATATTCGAAATTGGGTCTCAGGATTTTTATGACTTTATCATTTTGGTTACTGCTCCAAAGGAAACTAGAATCAACCGAGTTATGCTCCGAGACGAGTCCAGTACAGTAGATAGCATAAGGGCACGAATGAAAAACCAATGGGATGACGATAAGAAAATAGAGTCTTCTGACTATGTCATCCAAAACGAGAATATAGATCAAACAAAGGTTAAGGTCTTAGATGTTCATCACGATATACTTAATAAAATATAGGTCTCACGCCATTTTAACATTTTTGTTAAGGTTTGGTTAAACGTACTACCTGCTATATGTTAAATCTTTAATTTTGTTTTTAAATGAATAAGAGGTTATTTGTCCTTTTGGTGGCGTTGATGAGTCTCTCCCTGATAGGAATAATATCTGTTCAGTTCTTGTGGATAAAACAATCTGTTGAGGATAAGGAAGAACAGTTTTCTAATACAGTATCTGAAGTCTTAAATGAGGTTTCCGATAAAATAGAGGAGAGGGAAACAAAGGACTATTTTGAGCGTTACATCAATATAAAGGATAGTGTAGGTGAGCCTAAAAGCTCTCACTTAAGAAATATTTTTTTTATAGATCGTGATTTAAACTCTAATGAGATACGGTTTTATTCCCATGGTATTTTAGAGGAAGATTATAATATAGCATCTACGTTCTTTGATAATGGTAATGGTAGTGATACTACCACGATTAAGGGGTATACCAGTAAGCGTACCAAAACAATCTTTAAGGAAGATTTTGGTTTGGACGGTAAGGAGTATAAATTGAATGCCGTTCAAAAACTTGAGAAAATAGGAGGCTTATCGGCCATAGAAAAAGCTCAGTTTGAAGACGTTTTTAGTGAGTACGCAAAAAAAGTACCTATTCATAAAAGAGTTTCCAATCAGGAAATTAAGCTCCTTCTTAATCGAGAATTGAAAAATAGAAACCTGAATATTGATTATGAATATGGGGTGTACAGTAGAGGGCTTCCTACGAAAGTAAAGTCTAGGAAATTCAAATTTGAAAAGGACATGCTCTATGAAACACCTATCTTTAAGGATAGTGAAGGAGCAAGTAATTTCTCCTTATTGATTTCCTTTCCCAAGAAAAAGAAGTTTTTGATCGGTTCAATCATCAGAATGGCTCTTTTATCGCTTCTTTTTACATTGGTTATTGTAATTGCTTATTCTGGGGCTATTTATCAACTTATACGTCAAAAGCAGATATCAGAAATTAAATCTGATTTCATCAATAATATGACGCATGAATTTAAAACACCTATTGCAACAATAAACCTGGCAGTAGAAGCTATACGGAATCCTAAAATTATAGGAGACCCAGAAAAGGTAGATAGGTATTTGACCATGATTCGCGAAGAGAATAAGCGGATGCACGCACAGGTGGAAAATGTATTGCGTATATCCAAGTTGGAAAAGAATCAATTGGATATAAGTAAGGATAGGGTAGATGTACACGACATTATAGAAGATGCAATTGCTCATGTGGAGTTAATAGTTGCCGATAGAGGAGGATACATAGAAACACATTTAAATGCAGAAAGAACGGAGGTTCTGGCCAGTGAAATGCATTTTACGAATGTAATCGTAAATATTCTTGATAACGCCATTAAGTATTCAACAAAAGCACCTAGGATAGACGTCTATACAGAGGTTGCAAAGAATTATATTGTAATTGAAATAAAAGATCAAGGTGCAGGAATGAGTAAAGCCGTGGTTAAAAAAGTATTTGAAAAATTCTACCGTGAGCATACGGGAGATTTGCATAATGTTAAAGGGCATGGGCTCGGTTTGGCATATGTGAAAAAAATAGTAGACGATCACCAAGGTGAAGTTTACGCAGAAAGTGAAAAAGGAAAGGGAAGTACTTTCTATATAAAATTGCCTTTAATCTAACTCAACAAGTTATGGAAACAGTAAATAAAAAAATACTCTTAGTAGAGGATGATCCTAATTTTGGAATTGTTCTAAAAGATTATTTATCTATGAACGATTTTGATGTAACTCTGGCCAAGAATGGTATGGAGGGATTCGAAAAGTTTAAAAAGGATAATTATGACATCTGTATTTTAGATGTAATGATGCCTTACAAAGATGGTTTTACCTTGGCAAAGGAAATCCGTGAAAAGAACGAAAATGTTCCTATCGTATTTCTTACCGCAAAAACCATGAAGGAAGATGTATTAAAAGGTTATAAAGCAGGAGCGGATGATTATCTAAATAAACCATTTGATTCAGAAGTTCTTTTGATGAAACTGAGAGCTATTCTTCAAAGAAAAGCGTCTAATACATTGGCAGACAGTAAGAAATTTGAATTTAAAATCGGTAATTTTCATTTAAACTCTAAGCTTAGATTCTTGAAGTACAAAGAAGAAGAAGCTATAAAATTATCTCCTAAAGAGAATGAGTTATTGAGACTTTTGGCGCTTCATGAAAATGATTTAATGCCAAGAGAATTAGCGTTGACAAAAATATGGAGAGACGATAACTACTTTACGTCTAGAAGTATGGATGTTTATATTGCTAAACTTAGAAAGTATCTTAAATTGGACGATACGGTAGAAATCTTGAACATTCACGGAGAAGGTTTCCGTTTGGTTGTTAAAGAAGACGTATAAGACCATTAATAAATTAACGAAAAGCTCTGCTATAGAAATGGCAGAGCTTTTTGTTTTTATAGAGCTTTTAGAATATGCGCTACAATTTCATTGGGAGTTTGCATTATAGATACCGTAATAGCGTCTTCGGGTACTTCTAAGGTATTAAATTGGGATTGTAATAATTCTGGCGGCATAAAATGATTTTCACGAAGCTTAAGGCGTGCCATGATTTCGTCAAAAGTGCCTTTTAGGTAAACAAAAAATAGTTTTTGGTCAATTCCGTTTTGCAGCGTAGAACGATATTTAGTCTTAAGGGCAGAGCAGGCAATAATAGCACCGGTTTCTCGGTTTTCAATAGCTAAAAGGTTCAATCTTTCTAACCAGCCTTGGCGATCATTATCGTCTAGAGGAAACCCCTCAGCCATTTTTTTTACGTTGACTTCAGGATGGTAATCATCTCCATCGTAAAAATCCAAATCCAATTTCTCGGCTAAAAGCTTGCCGATTGTACTTTTTCCAGAGCCAGAGACACCCATTACGAATACTACGGGTCTTTTATTTTCCATTCGGTAAGATATTATTTAACCTAATTAGCAATTCTTGAAAATCTGCATCATTAGAAACCCAAATTGTTTCTTTGTTTTTTTTAAACCAAGTAAGTTGTCTTTTAGCAAATCTGCGGGTATTTTTCTTTATTTCCTCTAATGCAAAGTTTAGCTCTTTATCCGCACTGTTTACTTCTGACTTTTCATTATTTTCAAAATAAGTAAAAAGTTCCCGATAGCCAACTGTTTGTAGAGCGTTTAACTCTTTGTATCTTTCTAATAATTTAGCTTCTTCAACAAGACCTTCTTCAACCATTAAATCAACACGCTGGTTGATGCGATCATAAATGAGTGCGCGATCAGCTTCTATGCCAATGGTAATAGTCTTGAACGGTCGTTTTTTCTTGTTTTTTGATAGGAAAGAAGAGTAAGGAGCATTGGTTTCTCTACAGACTTCCAACGCTCTAATAAGTCTATGCGGATTGTTTAAGTCTACAGAGCTATAATAATCCGGATCTCTTTTTTTAAGCTCATTTTGTAAACTTTCAATGCCTTTTTCTTTAAACTCTTGATTAAGTTGTTCACGTATTTTAGGGTCTACTTTTGGAAAATCATCTAGACCTTGGGTTACGGCTTTGGTGTAAAGTCCGCTGCCACCTACCATTACCACTATATTTTTTTCTTTAAAAAGTTGGTCAAGTAAAAGAAGCGCATCGCGTTCAAAATCGCCTACGGAATAGGAATCGAATATGCCTATGTGTTGTATAAAGTGATGTTTAGCTTGTTTTAACTCTTCAGCAGTGGGCACGGCTGTACCAATTCTCATTTCTTTAAAAAACTGCCTGGAATCCGCCGAGATTATTTCGGTCTTAAAATGTTGGGCAAGAGATATGGCAAGTTTGGTTTTGCCAATTGCGGTAGGTCCTACAACGGATAAAAGTATTTTCTCCATTATAATTCGCTTCCACAATTATAGCAATGGGTGGCATCATCTCTATGACCCTCTTTTGAACAATTCCTGCAAGCTTGTGTATTGACATGAACAAAATGTTTGTCGCCAATTGATTTTTGTCCTTGTGATTTTTTCCCGAATTCTACAGTTACGATACCTGTTGGAACGGCAATTACACCATAACCTACGAGCATGATCAAGGTTGCTATGAACTGCCCTTGTGGTGTTATTGGAGCAATGTCTCCATAGCCTACCGTGGTCAAGGTTACAATAGTCCAATAGATGCTGGTAGGTATGCTGGTAAAGCCAGCTTCATCTCCTTCGATCAAATACATTAACGTACCTAGGATTACGGAAAGGATAAGAACTGCAAAAAGAAAAACGGTAATTTTTGCCCTGCTCGCCTTTAGTGCATTTTTTAGTTGAGACGCCTCCCCTAAAAATCTAACCAATTTTAATATCCGGAAAACCCTTAAGAGACGTAGGGATCTAATAGCCAATAAAACTTGAGATCCGGCAAAAATATAAGAGAGGTACAGCGGAATTGTAGAGAGTAAATCTATTACGCCATAAAAGCTAAAAATATAGTTCTTAGGCTGTTTTATGCTAACGATTCTAGCTATGTATTCAATGGTGAAAAGGATAGTAACAATCCACTCTAGAATAAAAAGTGTGTTGTGGTATTCGGCATCTATCCACTTTACACTTTCCAGCATTACCAAAAGAACGCTAATGATAATCAGAATGAACAGTAAAATATCAAACCATTTACCCAAAGGAGTATCCGCTTCATAAATTATTTCATGAACCTTGTATTTCCAGCCTTTGTCGGGTTTATGTGCTTTCAAATTTTATTGATTGCTTAATTCAAGAATCTTTAGACTGCGCTTCTTACGTATGTAGCCCTCTATGATATGTGTGGTATTTTCATTCCCTCTCATGGGTACGATAATAGATTCTAAGATATGAATATTATTGATTTGATGGTTAAGGTTATAATAGCCAGTGCCTTTAAAATCACCATTTTTAATCAATATAGCGCTGTATTCACCAATTTCTCTCCCTTTGTCTACAATTACCACATTTTTATTGTTCAAGGAGTATTTATGAACAGCTTCTGCAACTCTTTGATTATATTCTTCTGCAGGCTCCTTGGCAATACAAGCACCTAAACAATCTCCTTCGTCGTATTTTGAACAGTTCTTTTTAGCTTCTGAGATACCATTAAGCTTATCGCAAAGATTAAACTCACGTGTTAATTTAAAAATAAAATTAGAGGCACCTACTTCACTATTAAATGTCACGAAAGCGCCATTTCTTTTAGTTGCTTTTTTCACTGTTAAAGTATCATAACCAGCCTGATTTTTTTCAACATACACGGCATGGCTAAAACTAACAGCTTTTGGTCTATGGTTATACTTAGGCCGATTTCTTTTAAGCTCTTCGTTCTCTTTCAAAAGCGCTATTAATTCATTACCAGTTTTTTCAAAGGTCACCTTTTTTGTAGCTTTTTGCAATTGCCTTGCCCTGCCACCATCTTTTGTAAAATGTTGATTGACCCTTTTTTTGATATTCGTACTTTTTCCTAAATATAGTATCTCTCCATCTTTATCATGCATGTAATATACACCTGTTTCAGAGGGTAAAGAATCTACAATGTCTAATTGCCGGTCAGAGAGTTCGCCTTCGGTTTCCTTTCGGATAACCTCTTTTATAATGGTCTTATCAAGGTCTTTAGCCAATAATATTTTAAAAAGTTGCAGGGTTGCAAGTGCATCGCCGTTAGCTCTGTGGCGATCACTTACTGCGATGCCTAAGGACCTAACTAGTTTTCCTAGGCTATGAGATTCTGCTTCGGGGATCAACTTTTTAGAGAGTTCTACCGTACACAGGGTTTTTCGTTCAAAATTATAGCCTAGTCTTCTAAATTCGGTACGTAATATTCTATAATCAAATTGTGCGTTATGGGCAATTAGAACTGTGCCTTCGGTAATCTCAACAATACGTTTGGCTATCTCATGAAATTTTGGAGCGGTAGTCAACATTTTATTATTGATACCTGTAAGCTTTACAACAAAAGGCTGAATATCCTTTTCAGGATTCACTAAACTAATAAACTGGTCTACCACTTTGTGTCCGTCAAATTTATGAATTGCAATTTCCGTAATGCCTTCTTCATTAAATTTGCCTCCTGTGGTTTCTATATCTAAAATGGAATACATCTATGCTTTTTTGTACTGTGGTGTTGGTCTGTTGGGGTTGTATGTAAAGGGGAATACTATTAGTTTCGTTTTCCAAAGATACTACTTCCAATGCGTACCATGGTACTTCCTTCTTCAATGGCTATTTGATAATCGCCACTCATTCCCATGGATAAGGTTTTTATCTGTGGATTTTCTGGTTGAATGGAGTCGAAGATTGTTTTTAGCTGGTTAAATTCTCTTCTAACTTGTGTTGCATTATCGGTAAAGGTGGCCATAGCCATTAATCCCACTACATTTATATTTTTAAGTTGATGGTACTCATCAGACTTTAAAATTAAATTTAATTCTTCTTTATCTAAACCAAATTTGGTGTCTTCTTCTGCAATATGAATCTGAAGAAGACAATTAATGCTTCGGTTGTTTTGTTCGGCTCGTTTATTAATTTCTTTTAATAATCTAAAACTGTCTACCCCGTGCACTAGGTCTACAAACTCCGCCATATACTTTACTTTGTTGCGTTGTAAGTGACCTATCATATGCCATTTAATGTCTTTTGGTAAACGTTCCCATTTCCCTACCATTTCCTGTACTTTGTTTTCTCCAAAAATGCGTTGGCCGGCGGCATAGGCTTCCATTAAATCCTTATCTGGTTTCGTTTTGGAAACGGCAACAAGGGTTACATGTTCAGGAAGCGCATTTTTTATTTCTAATAGGTTGTCCTTTATCATCTTTAAACTTGTGGATTGGAACTTTATAAAAACTGCTTGGAAATTTTCTCCGCTTTTCTAGAGTCATTGTAATCGTAAAAACCTTCTCCTGATTTTACCCCTAATTTTTGAGCCATAACCATATTCACCAATAAGGGGCAGGGAGCATATTTAGGGTTCTTAAAACCATCGTACATTACGTTAAGGATGGATAAACATACATCAAGACCAATAAAATCAGCTAGTTGCAAAGGGCCCATGGGGTGGGCCATTCCTAGCTTCATAACCGTATCAATTTCAGATACACCTGCCACACCATTATACAATGTTTCTATAGCCTCGTTGATCATAGGCATTAAAATTCTATTAGCTACAAAACCAGGGTAATCATTAACCTCTGTTGGTGTTTTTCCTAAATTGCTAGACAACTGCATGATTTGATCGGTAGTTTCATCTGAAGTACTATAACCCCTAATAATCTCTACCAATTGCATAATAGGGACCGGATTCATAAAGTGCATGCCAATTACTTTTTCCGGTCTATTGGTAGCAGCGGCAATTTGGGTAATAGAAATAGAGGATGTATTGGTCGCTAAAATAGTCTGCTCTCCACAAATGGCATCCAATTCCTTAAAAATACCCAGCTTTACATTTAAATTTTCCGAAGCCGCTTCAACTACCAAATCAACATTGCATACGGCGTCTTTAAGTACGGTAAAGCTTGAGATGTTGTTTAATGTGGCTGTTTTGTCAATCTCGGTGATTTTTTCTTTGGCCAGCATCCTATCTAAATTTTTCGTAATTGTCGCCAATCCTTTGGTAAGCGATTCTTCTGAAAGATCTATTAAGTTTACTTTATGGCCGTTTTGAGCAAAAACGTGAGCAATTCCATTGCCCATAGTGCCTGCGCCTATTACCGCTATATGTTGCATATGTGGTGTTTTATAATTCTAAAATGAAGCAATAATCTGTAAAGCAACTTTTAATGCTTGTGTGCCTTGTTTTAAGCTTACTATAGGTGTGGTGTCTTTAGCAATAGCATCTGCAAAACTTTCTAGTTCGTCTAGAATAGCATTGTTTGTCCCTACTTCGGGATTTTCAAAATAGATTTGTTTCTTTTCGCCTTCCGCATTTTGAAGTACCATGTCAAAATCACCTACTTTTTCCGGGGCGTCCTTCATCTTCACTACCTCAACTTTCTTTTCCAAAAAATCAACGGATATGTAAGCGTCTTTTTGAAAAAAACGTGATTTACGCATATTCTTTAAAGAAATTCTACTGGCCGTTAAGTTGGCCACGCATCCGTTTTTGAACTCTATTCTAGCATTTGCTATATCTGGAGATTTACTGATTACCGATACGCCACTTGCATTAATTTGTTTCACTTCTGAATTTACAACGCTAAGAATGGCATCAATATCATGAATCATAAGATCAAGAACAACGGGCACATCCGTACCACGAGGATTGAATTCTGCCAAACGATGGCTTTCAATAAACATAGGGGTGTTAATCTGATGTTTTACTGCGGAAAAAGCGGGATTAAATCTTTCTACGTGCCCAACTTGGCCTTTTACGTTATATTTTTTTTCTAGATCAAGAAGTTCGGTAGCTTCTTCATAAGTGTTGGTAATGGGCTTTTCAATAAATATATGTTTTCCTTTTTCCATGGCCTTTTTGGCACATTCAAAATGAGAAAGGGTTGGGGTGACAATATCAACTACATCTACCGCATCTATAAGTTTATTAATATTGTCATGGTAATGGTATCCAAACTCATCTGCTACTTTTTTTCCGTTTATGGCATCTGCATCATAAAAACCGACTAATTCATATTTCTTCGATTCGTTCAACAGACGTAAATGTATTTTTCCTAAATGACCTGCGCCCAATACGCCAACTCTAAGCATAAATTTCAATTTATATCAAAAATAAGGATACTTTAGGAGTTTTCGGGTTTGATTTATGAACATTCAAGTTTGAAAAAAAAATTAAAATCAACGCTTACATTTAGGCGGTATACTTGTGAATTGAAGTTTTACAAGTTAACTTTACCTTTCAAAACCAAACCATTGAGAGATACTTTAAAACATAGGGGAATGCGTAATAAGCTGGCCGAGATATTGGTAGCTAAAGGCATTACCGATAAAAATGTGCTAGTGGCGGTACGCACAATTCCTAGACACTTATTTATGGACAGTAGTTTTGAGGGGCATGCCTATCAAGACAAGGCATTCCCCATAGGAGCAGACCAGACCATCTCTCAACCTTATACCGTAGCTTTTCAGTCTCAATTGTTAGAGGTAAAGCCTAATCATAAAATTTTGGAAATAGGTACGGGTAGTGGATACCAGACTGCGGTTTTATTACTCCTACGAGCAAAAGTGTTTACTATAGAGCGGCAATCGGAACTTTTTAAAAAGACTAAAATTTTCTTTAGAAAAATGGGATATCGTCCCAAAAAACTCATTTTTGGTGATGGTTACAAAGGTTTACCGGAGCAGGCTCCTTATGACGGAATTATAGTTACCGCAGGAGCTCCGGAAGTGCCAAAGACACTTATGAGTCAATTGAAAATTGGCGGAAGATTGGTTATACCCGTCGGAACGGATGACCAGGTAATGACATTATTTATCCGTAAATCCGAAAAGGAGTTTGAAAAAAAAGAATATGGTTCTTTCCGTTTTGTGCCACTTCTGGAGAATAAAAACTAGTAGGTTGATTTAGTTATTGAAACTTTTCTTTATTCTTGATAGGTCACGTTTATTGTCGCGATCTTTCAAGGTTTCACGCTTATCATATAGTTTTTTACCCTTGGCCAAGGCTATTTTTAGTTTGGCTAACCCTCTGTCGTTTATAAAAAGGTTTATAGGCACAATGGTAAAACCAGAGGTAGTTACTTCCTTGCGTAATTTGGTAAGCTCCCGTTTGTTCATAAGTAACTTACGCTCAGCTTTTGGTTTGTGGTTAAAGTGAGAGGCGTGAGAGTACTCATCTATCTGCATGTTGATTACAAAAAGCTCACCACGCTCATTAAATTCACAAAAACTTTGAGTTATAGAGGCTTTGCCTTCACGAACGGATTTAATTTCGGTACCTGCCAAAACAATACCAGTTACATAGGTATCTATGAACTCGTATTCAAAACGGGCCTTTTTATTCTTTATGTTGATGTTCTTTTGAACCATGGCACAAAAATAGTGAAGTTCCCGAAATTAAAGGCTAATTCTTGATCAGAGAAAATGATAAGCGTATTTTTAAAATGAATACCGCTTCGTTGGACTTAATCTGAAAACTTATTTACGCTCTTTGGGACAATTGCAATCCATATGAATTAATTGTGATGTAGCTTGTTGGCCAATAATTTGAACAATAAAAAGACTTCCATTGTCATTATCCTCCATTTCGTAATACAAATCAAGGTCTATCATTTTATTTACAAAATCAGGTGTAGTATTACTGTGTCCAACAACAAGAACGTTTTTACCTAGGTTATCGGCCTTAAATCGCTCTATATCTACCTCTTGTGGCTCGTAGTACTTAACGTCAAGTTCTTTTTTAACCGCAGTAGGTGCTGCTGTCATAGAGGTGCGTTCGTAATCCGTGGTGTAGATAACATCTAAATCCACGTCTTTCAGGATTTCCGCCCAATGCATTGCTCTTCCCAAACCACGTTGATTTAATTCTGGATCTGTGTTCTCTGCGTCTGAACGGTCTTTCTCCGCGTGCCGAATAAAATAGAAAGTAGAAACAACACCATTGGCATCTTGGTTACTTTTTTGGTCGTCTTTGCAGCTTGAAAAAATTAACGTGACAATAAGAATAATATAAAAGGATTTGATCCGTTGCATAATAGGTGATAGTTTTTGGTTGAAAACTCTTGCATAATTGTTAACTAAATTTAGACAAAAAAAGTATGTAAGAATACTGGTTTTTGTTTTTTTGTAATCATGCTCAGAACTATAAATACATTTCTTTTTCTATTGTTTGTTTTGGTTCTGCGGAGTCAAGAATCTCGTTTACCAGCAGATTTACGGCAACATAATCTAACTACATATAATGCCAGTTTGTTTAACCCCGCTTTTTCCGTAGATAGGAACAATGCCAATTCTTTAGCATATTGGGTACGGTGGCAATGGCAGACCATTGATGGTAACCCTACCACCCAATTTATAAATTACACTAGAAAATTAAATAATAAGTCTACCATTGGTGCAGCGTTCTTTCAACAGAATACAGGTATTTATTTTGATACAGGGGGTGTAATTAATTACGCTCATAGCTTTGTTTTAAATGAGAGTGTGAAATTATCCTTGGGGGCCAATATTTTTGGTTTTAACCAATCGTTAGCAGATGATCGTTTTACCGTTGATCCGGATTTTCCGTTGCCTCAATTATCATCTTCAGGTGATGATTTCATTTTACAGATGGCTCCCGGTGTCAGTTTGAGTGTGGAGAGACTTACTTTGGGTTTTGCCTCAGAGAATCTAATAGATTTTAATTTTACGGAAAAGGAAGCCAACACGGAAAAAGAAGATAAAGTTTTTATGGGCATCGTTTCCTATGATTTTCCAGTAACGCTTGGTGCGGCAATGAACGCTTTTGTTCGCCCTTCTATGTACTTAAGGACCATTCCTGGTGAGGCTAATCAAATTGGTTTTAACGCATTGTTGAATACGAATAAGTATTGGGGACAGTTAGGATTCAATAATTTCTATGGATATGGAGTAGGCGTTGGAGGAACATTCTTTAACCACTTATCCTTAGGGGCATTGGTAGAGTTTGGAGCTGATTCCTCAGTGAGTACGGAATCTTCTTTTGAATTGATGGCGGCCTATTTTTTCGGGAAACCGGAAGAGCGCCATAAGATGGTAGGTACTATAGTATCAGAAGAAAATGAGTTAGAGCAAATAGAATCTGCTGCTCTAGCTGAAGCCGAAGCAAATGAGGAAAAGAAAAAAGAAGCTACTGCTAAAGAACTAGAAAAAGAAAACGAATTAGCGGAAGTATCTAAAACTGAAGGTAAGCTTGTAAAGAAAGAAAATAAAGAACGCCGTAAGCAGGAAAAAATGATGCAGGATTCTGTGGCCAAGGCAGAGAAAGAATCGGCATTGGCACTGAAGAAAGAAGAGAAGCGTCTCAAAAAAGTGGCGGAAGAACAGTTAAAAGAACAGAAAGCTCTTGCTAAGGCAGCTACAAAAGAACAAGAAGATGTATTGGCGGAGAAAGCCAAAGCAACTGAAATAGCCAAAATCGCAAAAGAAGAACAGAGAAAGAAACAGGAAGCTATTGATGCTGTAAAAGAACAAGAGGCTATTGCTGTGGCGGAAAAATTAGAAAAAGAAAAACGTATTGCCGAAGCGGCAGCTGCAAAAACTGCCCAAGTAACAGCAGCACAAGAAAAGTTGAAGCAGAAAAAAGCTGCCGAGGAAGATAAACCTGCGCAACAGAAAGAAGTGATTGCTCCTAGAAAAGGAGAGAAATATGAAGAAGTACAATCCGAAGACGGACTTGAACCCGGCTACTACCTGATTGCGAATGTATTTGGTACGAAAAAGTACTTTGATGCTTTTATGGCGGATTTACAGCGAAAGGGACTTCAGCCAGATTCTTTTATTCGAAGCAAGAATAAATTTCATTATGTGTACTTAAACCGTTTTGATACTATGGGGCAAGCTAGAGAGGCCAGAGATAGTAATTTTGATGGTAAGTTTAGCGGAAAGACGTGGATTTTTAGAGTGATAGGAAAATAGATTAGCTAATTCTTTTGAAGTCTTTAACTGCGTTTGCGCTATGGTTTTCTGTAAATTATGAATTATTAGGTAAGATTTTTTGATACCTACATATATTTACAAACGTAAGGATAGAAACGATAATAGGTCTACTTATTTTTTAAGTTCCTTTTTAATCAAAACCTCTAAATAAGCTATGGTATTGGTAAGGTACTTTTTATCACTGGTCATAGTTGCCATAGCAATTGCACCTTGAACCATGGTAAAAAGTTGTTTAGCGAATTGCAAAGGAGTTACCGGAAGATGTAATTCGTTCCTTTTAACTCCATTTTCTAATACTAGGGCTATTTTACCTTCTACCTCTTTAATAACTTCTTTATTTGCTGCAACAAGTAATCTATTGTTATTTTGTGCATCTACACCCGTATTTAAAATAGGACAACCTCCCATGCTAAGGGTGAAGCTATCGTAATTTCTATAAAAATCCGTTAGTTTAAAAAGTTTGGCAAGAGCATTGTTTTCCTCCGATAAAACCTCGTCTAATTTTGTTAAAAGAAGATTGCTACTATATTGATAGGCAGATAGTGCTAACGCTTCTTTATTTTCGAAATTACCATATATAGCCCCTTTTGTAAGTCCAGTAGCTTCGGTAAGGTCGCTCATGCTAGTACCTATGTAGCCATGCTTAATAAAAACGGAGGCAACAGTTTCTGTTATAAAGGCTGTAGTTCTTTCGGCTTTTGTAGACATAGAGGTGGTATTTTATACGAAGATAAAAAAATTATATACTGTATGGTATATACTACATAAAAAAAAGCATCCCTTTTATGGGATGCTTTAAAATTCTAACGTTATTTAAAGTTAATGAATTTATTCTACTAATTCATCTTGATTTCTAAATACTAGTTCATTATTAAAGGAATCAATAAGAACAATACTGTCTGCTTTAATAGTGCCACTCAAAAGTTCTTTGGAAAGGCTGTTTAGAACATCTTTCTGAATAACTCTCTTAATAGGGCGAGCTCCATATTGAGGATCATACCCCTTATTTGCCAGATAATTAATGGCCTCATCCGTAGCATCCATCGTAATATGTTGTTTTGCAATGTTTTTCTTTAAACTATCTAATTGCAGTCTAACAATTTTATTGATGTCCTCGCGACTAAGCGGTGTAAACATAATGATGTCATCTATTCGGTTTAAAAATTCCGGTCGTATTGTTTTTCGTAACAATCCTAAAATTTCAACCCGTGCAGCTTCAGTAGCGCTATAAGGATCTTTACTGTTCTCGAATTTTTCTTGAATAATACTACTTCCCATATTACTGGTCATGATAATAATAGTATTCTTGAAATCTGCAACGCGGCCTTTGTTATCAGTTAGTCTGCCTTCATCCAATACCTGTAATAAAACATTAAACGTATCCGGATGCGCTTTTTCAATCTCATCAAGCAATACCACAGAGTATGGTCTTCTACGAACCGCTTCTGTAAGCTGACCGCCCTCATCATAACCCACATACCCCGGAGGTGCCCCTAATAATCTACTTACGGAATGGCGCTCTTGGTATTCACTCATGTCAATACGGGTCATTGCACTTTCATCATCAAATAGATATGAGGCCAAGGTTTTTGCCAATTCGGTTTTACCTACACCTGTTGTCCCCAAGAATAAGAAGGAACCAATGGGCCTGTTGGCATCTTGTAACCCGGCTCGGCTTCTTCTAATAGCATCTGACACGGCTTCAATAGCTTCATTTTGGCCAACCACTCTTTTGTGAAGTACATCTTCTAGCTTCAAAAGTTTTTCGCGTTCGCTCTGAAGCATTTTAGTAACTGGAATTCCGGTCCATTTTGCTACAACCTCCGCAATATCTTCATTAGTGACTTCTTCTTTAATTAGAGTATCTCCCATTTGCTGCTGATCCAAAACTTTTTGAAGTTCTTCCAGTTTTTCATGAGATTCCTTTATTTTACCATATCTAAGCTCAGCTACCTTACCGTAATCTCCGTTACGCTCTGCTCGCTCTGCTTCAATTTTGAATTCTTCAATGTCCTGTTTGGTCTTTTGTATATCATCTACAACGGATTTTTCACTTTCCCATTTCGCAAAAAGTTCATTACGGTCTTCTTTGAGATTTGCTAAATCAATATTCAGCAATTTTAACTTCGCCTTGTCATTTTCACGTTTTATAGCTTCAATTTCAATTTCTAGCTGCATTATTTTACGATCAAGAACATCTAATTCTTCTGGTTTTGAATTTATTTCCATCCGTAATTTAGCAGCAGCCTCATCCATCAAGTCAATTGCCTTGTCCGGTAAAAACCGATTGGTAATATAACGTTGTGATAATTCTACCGCTGCAATTACCGCATTATCCTTAATTCGTACTTTGTGGTGAGCTTCATATTTCTCTTTAATACCTCTAAGTATGGATATAGCGCTCTCCGTATCCGGTTCGTTTACTATAACTTTTTGGAAACGTCTTTCTAGCGCTTTATCTTTTTCAAAATATTTCTGGTATTCATCTAGCGTAGTAGCACCAATTGCTCTGAGCTCTCCCCGAGCCAGCGCTGGCTTCAAGATATTTGCAGCATCCATGGCGCCTTGGCCTCCGCCCGCACCAACAAGCGTATGAATTTCATCAATGAACAAAACAATATCACCATCAGAAGAGGTAACTTCCTTAATAACCGATTTTAATCGCTCTTCAAACTCCCCTTTATATTTGGCACCCGCAATAAGCGCGCCCATATCTAGTGAATAGATAATTTTATCTTTTAGATTCTCAGGAACATCACCTTGAATAATACGATGCGCCAAGCCCTCTGCAATTGCGGTTTTACCAGTACCTGGCTCACCTACCAGCATGGGGTTGTTCTTGGTTCTACGTGATAATATTTGAAGTATTCTTCTAATTTCCTCATCACGTCCAATAACGGGATCTAGTTTGCCGCTATCAGCTAGCTGATTTAAGTTTCGAGCATATTTATCAAGTGAATTATAGGTGTCTTCCGCGCTTTGTGAAGTTACTTTACCACCTTTGCGCAATTCATCAATTGCTACTTTTAAATCTTTCTCGGTTGCCCCCTGATCTTTTAATATCTGTGCAATTTTGCTTTTGGATTTAAGAATCGCCAATAAAAGATGCTCAATGGAAACAAATTCATCCTCCATCTTTTTGGCAATTATACTAGCTTCGTTCAACGTTTTGCCCGCTTCTCTAGATAGAATAATATCCCCACCGGAAACTTTTGGAAAGCTTTGTAGTTCTTTTTCTAATATCTGCTGAATTAACGGTGCGTTTATATTTAATTTTTTCAAAATAAACGGAAGAACATTCTCGTCTACTTCCCAAATTGCCTTGAACAAATGTTCGTTCTCTATCTGCTGGTGGCCCAAACCCTGTGCTAACTGCTGGGCTTGTTGAATGGCCTCCTGAGATTTTGTGGTGTAATTATTAAAGTTCATATGTGTATAGTTTTCTAGTGTTATTGTTTATTTTTGATTGAAATAAGTCAACAATCTTACCAAACCAAACCGCAGGACAAAATGGCGCTAAATGCTTTAAAATGTAAGACATTTAGTCAGGTGTAAGTTTTTTAAGAACTATAGACTATTACTATAAAAATACGAAATGGGTCTCTTTAATAATATATTTGGAAGTAAAAATGAAGGTGAAAATAAGAAGGAAAATAAAATACCTTGGATAGCACTTACTTCTGTAGATCAATTGAATGAAATTGAAAGAAAATCGTTGACTAAACCTCAAGTGATATTTAAGCATTCTACCACATGTGGTATTAGTAGAATGGTCTTGAATATGTTTACACAAAATTATGCTTTTGAGGAGGGCCAGATGGATTTCTATTTTCTGGATTTACATAGTTTTAGACAGGTTTCTGATGAAACCGGGTATAAATTTCAGGTAATGCACCAATCACCCCAATTATTGGTCATTAAAAATGGGGGAGTGGTAGCTCATGATTCCCATGGTTCCATTACCGATATTAATTTGGAAAAATACCTTTAACCCGTTTCATGTGTTAGAAACGGGTTAAAGGTATTACAATTAATTTTCAGATATTCTAAGCTTTTTTATTAAGCTTAAAAGGAGGGAGGAGTGTAGTTCTTACTTCACCAAAACCTATTCTTACATCTTTATTTGAGCTATACCCTTTCATAATAACGGTATCGTTATCCTGAATAAATTTGCGTTCGGTACCATCATTGAGTTTAACGGGTTTTGTACCTTGCCAGGATAGTTCCAGCATTGACCCATAAGAATCCGGTGTGGGACCGGATATAGTGCCACTACCCATCATATCTCCACTGTTTACCTTACAGCCATTTATGGTGTGGTGCGCCAATTGTTGCGCCATAGTCCAATACATATATTTGAAGTTGGAATTGGAGATGGTAGTTTCGTTACCGTCTTTAGTTGCTATGTTCACTTGTAAGTTAATATCGTAACTATGTCTTTCTTTCTGCTGTAAATACGGCAATGGTTTAGGGGATTGCTCAGGGCTTTTAACTTTAAAAGGTTTAAGAGCATCTAGAGTTACGATCCATGGTGAGATGGAGGATGCAAAATTTTTGGCTAAAAAGGGGCCTAGGGGTACATACTCCCATTTTTGAATATCACGGGCGCTCCAATCATTAAAAAGTACCATTCCAAAAATATATTCTTCGGCTTCATCTACCGCGATAGGCTCTCCTAAAGCATTGGCATCAGTAGTAATGAATGCCATCTCCAATTCAAAATCTACCAAACGGGAAGGGCCAAAGACGGGAGTATCTTCCCCTTTTGGCAGAGTTTGCCCCATGGGTCTATGAATAGGTGTGCCGCTGGGAATTATAGTAGAGCTTCTACCGTGGTATCCAACGGGAATATGAAGCCAGTTAGGGAGCAAAGCATTATTTGGATCACGAAACATAGTTCCAACATTTGTTGCGTGTTCCTTGCTAGAATAGAAATCAGTGTAATCACCTACTTGGACCGGTAATTGCATTTCAATTTCATCCATAGCAAATAGGACTACATCCTTATGTGCTTCATTATTTTTTAGTGTTTTATTGGATACTTCAAAAATATCACTGATACGGTTACGTACCAAACGCCAAGTTTTTTGGCCATCAGAGATAAAGTCGTTTAAAGAATCTTGAAGGAAAATATCATCAGTAAGGGGGATGCCTTCAAAGTAGCCAAGTTGATGTAAAGCTCCAAGGTCAATAGCATAATCACCAATACGGGTTCCTATGGTTATTATATCATCACGGGTTAGGAAGACGCCAAAAGGAATATTTTGGATTGGAAAATCTGTTTTATCGGACACGGGAAGCCATGTTTTTCTTGAAGGGTCGTTCGCGTATATAGGCATAGTAAGATTGTTAATTTGTATTTGATAAATTCTTGATCAAATATATTGTTTTATGAGTTTTAACAATGAGCAATTCGTATTTTTGCAGCTCAATTTAACAGAAAATTTGCTTATGCAACGAGACAATCGAATTTTTGAACTAATAGCAGAGGAAAAAGAACGCCAAATAAGTGGTATAGAGCTTATTGCCTCTGAAAACTTTACTAGCCCCCAAGTTATGGAGGCTGCGGGATCAGTACTGACCAATAAATATGCAGAGGGATATCCTGGGAAGCGATATTATGGAGGTTGTGAAGTAGTTGATAAAATAGAGCAACTTGCCATTGATAGAGCAAAAGAATTGTTCGGGGCTGCTTATGCAAATGTTCAACCGCATTCTGGTTCTCAGGCAAATGCATCAGTTTACCACGCTTGTTTAAAGCCGGGAGACACTATTTTAGGATTTGACCTTTCCCATGGTGGGCATTTGACTCACGGTTCTCCTGTAAATTTTTCTGGAAGATTGTACAACCCTGTTTTTTATGGTGTTGACAAAAAAACCGGTACGCTAGATTATGATGTTATTCAGGAAATAGCAACAAAGGAAAAACCGAAAATGATTATTGCTGGGGCTTCTGCATACTCTAGAGATATTGATTTTGCAAAGTTCAGAGCAATTGCCGATAGCGTTGGTGCGCTTTTATTAGCTGACATTTCTCACCCGGCAGGTCTTATTGCAAAGGGTATTTTGAATGATCCAATTCCGCATTGCCATATTGTAACCACTACTACCCATAAAACATTAAGAGGCCCCCGTGGTGGACTTATATTGATGGGAGAAGATTTTGACAATCCGTTTGGCATCAAATTAAAAAACGGAAATCTTCGTAAGATGTCCGCTTTATTGGATTTGGCTGTTTTTCCAGGAAACCAAGGTGGTCCTTTGGAACACATTATAGCTGCTAAAGCTATTGCTTTTGGAGAAGCACTTTCTGATGATTTTCTTACGTATATGATTCAGGTTAAGAAAAACGCTGCTGCTATGGCTGCTGCTTTTGTTGCTAAAGGTTACAATATTATTTCAGGAGGGACTGATAATCACATGATGCTTATTGATCTCAGAAATAAGGATATTACCGGTAAAGATGCAGAAAAAGTCCTGGTTCAAGCAGATATTACAGCAAACAAAAATATGGTTCCTTTTGATGATAAATCACCATTTGTTACTTCCGGAATTAGATTTGGTACCGCAGCTATAACCACGAGAGGTCTAAAAGAGTCTGATATGTCCGTAATAGTGGATTTGGTAGACGAAGTTCTAACAAATGCAGAAGATGAAGCTAAAATAGAAGCTGTTAAAGATAAAGTTAATGCCTTGATGAAAGGTAGAGAACTTTTTAACGCTTAATATATAATCAATATAATCCCATCCCCCATACACTCAATATTATTGAGTATAAATGGGGGAATTGATTATTTTGGGGAATGGGCAGTTATATTACTGTCAAACACCTCAAAAATTGTCTTGATTTAATGATTAAGCATAAATAGGTCACCGTATTCAATGGTAGAGCTCTTTAAATCATAGATGACCGCATCATCTTCTGACTCAAAATAAAGACCCCAATACTGAAAATAATCTTTCTTGGTATTATTATCAGCTTCTATATTTCTTATAAGAATTTCGTTTTCTTCATTACTTTCTTCTTCAAAAACGGGAACATAGATTTCGTAAGGAGTTTCCGTTAAGCCCTTGCTAAAATGTACATAATGTTCGCATATTTCCGCAATTATATGGTCTAACTGCTCTACTATACTATTATCGTATATTTTATTAACGATTATGGCGGTGTCCTTTAAGAAAAAAGTAAACTCTTCAATATCTACGCTAAACCCACTTGTTTTTACAAGCTTGTTCAGTAATTTTATAAAAGAAGTTCTACCTGGCTTGAAGTTTCCCCAAGTACCTTTATTAAAATGAAATAACATTTCAACAAGAGTTATATTACAATTTAGCTCAATAGATAAATTGGTCTTATTATCCTTGTTCATGCAATTTAGAATGGTCGCTTCTGCGAAAAACAACTTCTCTAAGCTGTTGGCAAAAGAATCCAGCCCAACAATTTGTGAATTGGGAGTATAACCGTTTGACGGGTCATTATTAAAACTATCTGAATATAGTGGCATATGTCGGTAGTTATACACTTAATTCCAAAGATAGTTTTCGCTTATGTCAGGGCTATAAAGAAAAACCCCATAAAAACTGGGGTTTTTCTAGGGTTTAAATAATACTTAAATTTAACAATCTGTAAATCAGATTCTTAAACGCCATTAATTAGATAAATCCACGCTTTCTAGCCTCTTCTATTAGCGCAAAATCATTTCCACTTTCAACATTGAAAATAACTTTCAACTGCCTTTTTCGGTTTTCAACGGTTGTGCTGGATGCAGCAACTAAAGAAGAGATGTCTTTTGTCTTGGTTCCAATAGATAATTGATAAAGTATTTTTTTATCTCTTTCATCTATTTGGTCCTCATTTGCCATTTTTCTTCGGATAGCCTGTAAAGCCGCTGCTGTATAGTAAGGAGGATTCTCTATTACGGTCCTAACCATATCCTGCAAGGTCTTTTCATCAACTTCGGACTTGACCATATAACCGTCTGGGTTTACGGTTTTAAGAACATTGTTTATATGGTAACTATCGCTAAAAGAAGAGAGAAAAACGACTTTGGACGTGGGAGATATTTTTTTTACCAAAACGCCAAGGTCAACACCGCCTCTTTCTTCCTTGGAGTTATCAGGAAACATCTGAATGTCTAATAATATAATATCATATGGCATGCGTGTTGCAGAGCTTTCTATCTCTGCTTTACCTTCATGGTAACTGGGAGCAATATTAACAGTAACCTTATATTTGTCAAAATCGCATCCTTCAATAGTATATTTATAGCCGAGAACAATCATTTCATGATCATCTACAGCTAGAATTCTAATTAAATTATCCATAATTTTTGATGGGTCCTAGATTTGAAGTTTATAAGTATTATCTAATCAGAAATGTACTCTTTCTGGGGTATTAACGGAACCTCTAGGGAAATGGTCGTTCCTTTTCCAGGAGCACTATCTATAGCATATCTGCCATTAATTTTTTCAATTCTAGAAGAAATGTTTCGCAGTCCTATTCCTTTTTTTCTTGAATTTGTTTTAAAGCCTTTACCGTCATCCGTGATTTTTACCATAAAACCTATGTCGGTTTTACTAAGTTCTACAATTACATTTTTACAATCGGCATGTTTAACACAATTTTGTAAACTTTCTTGAATCATACGGTAAACGTTAATCTTAATATTCGCATCAAGCGAATCCCAGTCAAAGGTTTCGTTATAAACAAAGTTATACTCAAATTTACCTGTTTTTTGTACAGTAATTAATAAATCCTTCACAGAGTGTATGAAATTAGGAATGTTCTGATAAGCTGCATGACTAAGTTCATGTGAAATAGAACGAACCTCTTTTTCAACTTCTTGTAATGCATCTATAGCTTTCTTTCTTTCTACGGTAGCTTCCTCTCCAGTTCTTTTGTTGAGCCCGGTGAGTACCATACGGGCACCTAGCATTTTACCTAAAACGCCATCATGAAGTTCTTCGGAAATTCTCTTCTGTTCTATTTTTTTACCTTCCTCTAGTTTTTGTTTTTGGGCTAGCATTAGGTTGAAGATTTCTTGATTTGCCGCTTGCTGTTCCTGTTGAAATCGAAGTTTTTGGTTTTTTGACCGTTGGTCCAAAATTATGTAAGACATAAGCCCTAATAATAATATAGATATAGCAACACCTGTCCACAATTGTTTTTCGCGCTCCAACAATTGGTTTTCGGCTATAAACTCATCAGTTTCAAAGCGTATACGGGCAAATTTATTTCTTGACTTCCGCTCTACTTGTTGAAGACTATCGTTCAGTGCTATATACTGTTGATTATAATAGGATGAGTTTGATGGGTCTATTTTGGATAACATTTGGAGACTCTTCAAAAAACGGTCATTATTACTAGAAATTTTAGAATAACCAAGCGCCATTTTAATTTGTGCTATGGCTTGTACGGAATCTTTCTTACTTAAGTAATAATCTGCAAAACAATAATGGGTTCTAGAGAGGTGTTGTACTTCGCCTAGACTATCCTGAATCTGTATTACTTTTTCAAAAGATGATGAAAAATCCGATTCTGAAAAAATTTTGGATTTACCATAAGTAAGGTTATTCAATGCCAGTGCATAAAGCTTTGGTTGTTTTTTTAGAATATCCTTATTATCTAATACCTGTTGAAAATAAGGAACTGCTTTTTGATAATTGCCCTGATTCAAATAAACAACACCAATATTATTTAAAAGACTTAAGTCCAAAGAGTTATTCTCTTGTATTTTCTTTTGATATTCTAGGGCTTTATTATAGTATTCCAGTGCGCGATCATAATCTTTTAATTCTTTTGTAATCGAGCCAAGATTATTATAACAATTATAAAGTCGCCTATATTTGTTTAAGGGTTTAAGTATTTCAATAGCCTTAATAGTATTTATTTCGCTACCTGTGTAATCCTTAATATCTGCTTGTGCAACTGCCATGTTGTATAGCATTCTAGCAGATTCATATGATTTGTTTAAACTTTCATATATTTTTTGTGCTTCAAAAAAATAGTAATAAGCATTATCTGATTTTGATTTAGCTCGGTAGAAAGCTGCCATATCCCAATTAGATTCGGCAATGGTAACACTATCATTCAGGGCTTTGGCAAGCTGAACAGTTTGTTGGTTTGTCTTAATAAAATTAATTGAATCATTGAGTTGTAAAAACCTTAAGGAAATTTTTGATAACAATTTAATTTTTAAAGAGTCATTTATTATTTCATTGGTTCCTACTAATGCTTTATTTAAATATTCGGTACGGATTTTGGATGAAAGCTCATTATTAGAAGCGCTATCTATTATAGAGAAGATGGAATCTACCTGAATATTGCCTTTATCTGTGTTCTGTTTATTTTTTTGATTGCATGCAATTAAAGCGATAACTGTAATCAAGCAAAAGCTCAGAAATTTAATACTTCTAGAAGTTATGTGTTTTACAGGAAGCATTTGATAAAAATTCAGGTTAAAAAAAAAGCCTTAAAACTTAATTTAAGGCTAATATAATGTATTCTGATTTTATACTAAGAATCTCGGGTATCTGTTGGAACATGGTCACCATCAGTAGAAGAGTCACGGGTATCCGTTGGAACATGGTCTCCATCCGTAGAGGAGTCTCGGGTATCCGTTGGAACATGGTCGCCATCCGTAGAGGAGTCTCGGGTATCCGTTGGAACGTGGTCACCGTCCGTAGATGAATCTCGGGTATCCGTAGGAACGTGGTCGCCATCCGTAGATGAATCTCGGGTATCCGTAGGAACGTGGTCACCATCTGTAGAGGCATCTGTATTTACATCATACAAAGCATCTGCTTTACTTTCAGACTCACAAGAAGTCATTACTCCAATACTCATTGCTGCTACTGCGAAAATACTTGCTATTTTTTTCATGCTAAAGTTAAGTTAAGGGGTTATTTGTTACACTGCTAAACTAGTATCATCATGAAACAGATGCCTTAAATGTAAATTTGTAGTAGTAAACGTACGTTATTTGTGAGTATAACTATGTGGTTTGAGAGAATTACTTCAATTAAGGGAGGAAATAGTGTTTTTTGAAAGTAATTTTTTTAAACCATCAATATTTTCCCGATAAGTTTTAGAGAACGGTAATTGCATTTTATTCTGTTTTAACATGCAGTAGGATTTACCATAACTTATACGAGAAACAAAATTGGTATTTACAATGTAGCTTTGATGGATTCTTACAAAGTTTTTGGGCAATTGATTTTCGAAGGTCTTTAACGTCTTATAAGCATTATTTATTGTCCCGTCCTTCATGATGAATTCCGTAGAATTATTATCTGCTTGTAGATACAGAATGTCATCTGTATTAATATATTGAAAATCACGGTAAGACTTTAGGCAAAGTGTTTGCGGCTCTGTTTTTGCAGGTATATGCTTTTTTAGGCGTAGTATGGATTTTCTAATATCAAACTCATTATAGGGCTTTAACCAATAGTCAAAAAAACCATTTTTAATTGCTTGGTATGCGAATTCCTTTCCATTTGAAATACCAATTATAATAGGGAGGTCGTTAATATATTGGTGTAGTTCCATTACCATATGAAAGTGTTCATATGCTTTCTCATTAAGACTAATGAATACTACATCTGGAGAGTACTTTAAAATTAGGTTGGTACTGTCTGAACTGTTCTGTGCTAGACCGGAGCATACAAAATCACCATATTCCTCTAGATAGTGCTGTAGTTGCAAATTAGAGGTTGCATCCGAATCTAATATGGTGTAAGTATATTCCAAGACACGTGATTTTGATGCAAATTAATGACAGTAAGTTACATAGGTATAAAGATATTCCCCACAATAACTGGGGTTTTTATCCATAAAATAAGGATTTTTATCAAATTGGAAGGAAAAAACCTACTTTGTTATGATTTTATTAACAATTTTATAATTTAATATTGAATTTGTAGTCTGATAATCAGTAGTTTGATGTCTACGAAGATAAAGATGGCTGGGAAGGGATGTTTTGATATTTTTTTTCGGAAAAGCTGATAAAATAGCATATAATCCTTTTACTCCTGAGAAGTAAACTCATAGGCTCCTATATCCGGCAGTTCGGTGCGATCCACTCCAAGAATATCTTCCGGCACTTGTATCAAGAAGGACTGGTCTCCCGAGTCTTTGGCTGGGGAATTTGGTTTTAGTCTAAAGTTATCTCGGGATGTATTGATAAAATCCGGATTTTCATTCAGTATGGTATTGTTATACTTCTTGCTATTTTCAAAATCATATAATTCTATAAATTCTGAAGGGATACTTTCGGTGTTTGCGGTAATTAGACAGGAGCTGAAAAGAAAATCATAGGTATTTAGTCCATCTGAACTATGGGAAAGTTCTAAGGCATTATTACCATCAATGATACAATTGTTGAAATCTGCCTTTATTAAATCAACACCAGCAGAGCCATCTGAGTTGGTCGAATCAAAATTATTGATAGTGAGTGCCGCATTTGGCCGATAACCCTCTGTCCAGTAATTGGCAATTGTGGTGTGTGTAAAAGAATAGCTTCCTCCTAAATTGCAGTACAATGAACTATTTCCAGCACTACCTAAAACTAAATTTTCTCCGGTAATCACTGCAGTTTTTCCCCACAAATTGATTCTGGAGCTATTATATATCTGTGAATTTTTTATAGTTAGGGTAGGGGTAACGAAAGGAGGTCCTCCTTGGGCGAAGATGGCTACAGTAGCATTTCTAAGGGTAAGGTGATTTATGGTGTTGTTAATACTGCCGTTGGCAATACGGATACCTTCCCATTGGCCAGATACGTCACTATATTCTGGTTCTAAGCGATCACCTTCAAAAATCACTTCGTTTTCCAATATTCTACTATCTGTACTAAGAGTTCCATTTATGGATAAGGAAGCTTTAGCTTGGACGTAGATACCCGAGTTTTCATGAAAATAAACTCGTGCACCGGCATCTATATTGAGTCTTTGCTGCTCAGGAATTACTGCGAACCCATAGATTACATAAGGCTTATCATTAGTAAATTGTAATTGCTCTGGTTTAAGTTCAAATCCAGGAACTATAATTTCGTTACCATTAGCGTCAGAACCTATTAGAACACATTCTTTTTGGTCGTCTACACTATTTTTAGGATAGAGAAATATAGCATCTTTTACTAAGGTAACTAAAGGAACTTGCTGGATAGAACTTCCTTTTCCAAACTCTAAAATATCAGTATATAAAAGCTCATTCAGATTTTTATCTAGAATATTCGTTGTAGTCTCTATAAAGATGTAGAGACTATCCTTGGCCATAAGTGGAATATCTGCAAAAGTTTTGCCGGCTACCCCATCTACGTTTAATCTATAAGAACTGGTTTCACCTTGCGCTAAACCTACATATGGAATTGAAATATCTTCTTTACTACGATTATAAACTTTTAAACTATATGTACTACTTCCAATATTTGCAAATACGGTATCTAAAAAAACGGTATCTCTTGAAAATTCCAAGTTTCCATTACTAGGGGTATACTCAAAATCTTTACGACATGAGCCCGCGCAGATGAGTAGAATAAGTAGCGTTATCAAAATTAAGTATAGCCTCATTTAAATAATATAAATATCTACTCTTCTAATCCTATCCAAAATTTGCATTAATTTTTGTGAAGGACGCAATATTTAGTTTACTGTTGGGTAAAAAATTCCGTGATTTCTTTTGAAATCCTAGTAGGTCTGTAGGTTTCCGAATTTAAAAGGCACCACTCTGTGCTTGACTTTAATAACAGCTCGTTGGTCTTCTTATTGTGCATTTCTACGATACGAGTACAAACAGCACCTCTACTTTTTTCAATATACGTTCGCATTTCTATAACATCGTTTAACACCGCTGCGTTTTTATAGGTGATATGATGGGTCATAACCACCCAGATAATTCCATCACGCATTTCTTCCGAGGCGGCATTCATCCAGTGTTCTTTGGAAATATCTTGCATCCACTGCACGTAGCGGACGTTGTTTACGTGGTCAAGCTCATCTAGATCATCTTTTTGAACGGTAATAGTTTTCTGGTAGCTCTGCATTTATTTTTTTCGGATTTTAACCTCGAACATTTTGTCCCATTCTTTTCCAGTAACAAAAAACGTTTTTCTTTCTGGGTGATAAGCAATACCATTGAGTACGTTATCTGTATCGCTCCATGTATCATGATGAGTAACCTTACTGCTCAACCCCCCAAAATTAATTACACCTTCTATGGCTCCGCTATTGGCATCAATAATCATTACACTGGGTTTTTGATAAACATTGGCGTAGATTTTTCCATCAACATATTCCAGTTCGTTGGCACTATCATTAATAGATTTGTTGGTAACCGTTTCTATATGGCCTTCTTCAACTAAAGTCTCTGGGTTTAAAAGCCATATTTTTTCGGTACCATCACTTTTAAATAGTTTTTTACCGTCGTTGGTAAGTCCCCAACCTTCCTTGCTTTCTCCAAATTGAAAATTATCAATTTTATTCATAGTGTCTAGGTCGTAGATAAATCCAACACCACTTCGCCATGTAAGCATGTATATTCTGTTGTTCAGAATAGTGATTCCTTCGCCAAAATATGTCTTATCCAAATCTACCTGATGTAGAACTTCACCGGATTTAAAATCTACCTTTCTTAGTGAAGACCTTCCTTTTTTACCTGTACTTTCATAAAGCGTATCATTATGGAATTCTAGCCCCTGAGTGTATGCCTTATTATCATGTGGGTATTCTTTAATAATCTCATAAGTATAGATTTCTGGAGGATTGGGAGCCAATAACTTTAAGTGTTTGGTAACTTCAACCGAAGCATCTTCGTAAGCCACCTTAGCCTTTAGGGTTTTGTCTCCTAAATGTGGCATATTAAGGGATATTTTTCCATTGTTTACCGGCACCTCTTTACCATCTATACTGTAGGTGACACTTTGTATGGTTTTATCCTTTTTGTTTTTAACTGAAACTGCTACATTTTGATTTTGCTGAAAGCTCTTACTGTTTCCTTCTAATTGGATTTCGAATAAAGAAGAAGGTGCATTTTCGCCTCCACAGGCCATAAATAGCATTAAAAAAAGACAGATAGGGAAAAACTTTAAAATTGTCATTGCAGAATCACTTTTGGTTATGCCTGATTTACAGGTGTTTTTAGATGCACAAAAATAACGAACTCAAAACAAATTGTTGATATAAAAATTAGAATGTAAAACGATTGTGAAAGAAACAAAAGATTGTATATTTGCAGTCGGCAAGTCCTACACGACCAGCTCCTGTAGAATCCCCCAGGGTGGGAACGCAGCAAGGGTATATGGTTGTAGCGGTGCGATGTAGGTAGCTTGCCGATTTTTTTTAACCTTCGATTCTTCAACAAGAGGGCATTTTTCTTTCAATCATTCTTCAGTGTTTAATTTCTTTTCTACTACACTATATTATTGTTATTTTGCAATCTTATGGAACAAAAGGTAGTATTGATCACCGGCGGGTCTTCGGGCATAGGAAAATCTATTGGATTGTACCTTAAATCTAAAGGATTCAAGGTATATGGAACCACAAGAAATTTAGATAAACATCAATATTTTGAAGTTTTTGATTTATTACAACTCAACGTTTCCGATAATGAAAGTATTGTTTCTGCTGTTGATCAAATCATAGCAAAAGAAGGAAAGCTGGATGTGCTGGTAAACAACGCGGGAGTGGGTATTACTGGTCCTATAGAAGAAACACCTACCGAAGAAGTTCATAAAGCTTTTGATACCAATGTGTATGGACCTCTTAGGGTAGCACAGGCCGTATTGCCGCAAATGCGAAAGCAGAATGGGGGAGTGATTATCAATATTACCTCTATAGCCGGTTATATGGGACTTCCATATAGGGGAGTGTATTCCGCAACTAAGGGTGCACTTTCTATTCTTACCGAAGCTTTGCGTATGGAAACCAAAAGTTTTGGAATAAAAATAACAACTCTGGCTCCAGGAGATTTTGCAACAAATATTGCGGCAGGACGCTATCATTCACCTGTTTTGGAAAATTCGCCCTATGAAGCACCCTATGGTAATACTTTAAGGATGATGAATGAAGACGTGTCCAATGGAGAAGATCCAATATCTGTAGCTAAGCAGGTTTTTAATATCATAGAGCACTCAAATCCTAAAGTGCATTATAAGGTAGGTTCGCCCTTACAGAAATTTTCAGTTGTACTTAAGAGCATTTTGCCTGATAAAGTCTATGAGAAACTCTTGCTAAACCATTATAAGTTGTAATTTCGTTATTTGGAATATTTTATTCCATGAACTGAAGTAATTATCTAATTTTAAACCTAATAAACTCTAAAAAATGAAATTTTTTATAGACACTGCTAATTTAGATCAGATACGGGAAGCACAAGAACTAGGTGTTCTTGATGGTGTAACCACCAACCCGTCTTTAATGGCTAAAGAAGGTATTTCAGGAAGAAACAATATATTAAAGCACTATGTAGACATCTGTAACATCGTTGACGGGGATGTTTCTGCAGAAGTTATTGCCACCACTTTTGACGAAATGGTTAAAGAAGGTGAGGAATTAGCCGAACTTCATGATCAAATTGTTGTTAAAATACCAATGATCAAGGATGGTGTAAAGGCACTAAAATATTTTTCGGATAAAGGCATCAAAACCAACTGTACGTTAGTTTTCTCTGCTGGGCAGGCATTATTGGCCGCTAAAGCTGGAGCTACTTACGTTTCTCCGTTTATAGGCAGATTGGATGATATTTCTACGGATGGTCTTAATTTGATTGCAGAAATCAGACATATTTATGATAACTATGCGTTTGAAACTCAGATTTTGGCGGCATCTATTCGTCACACCATGCACGTTATTGACTGTGCCAAAGTTGGTGCGGATGTTATGACCAGTGGGTTATCTTCCATTACAGGTCTTCTTAAGCACCCATTAACGGATAGTGGTTTAGAGAAGTTCTTGGCAGATTACGCTAAAGGAAATTAGTATTATTTAACTATTGCGATTTAATCGCCTAGCTATAAATAGAAAAGGGATGCTTTTAGCATCCCTTTTTTAATTTCCTATATCAAAAAATATCCTTAAAAAGAAGAATAGACGTTAGCAAAAGCATCTACGATTACTTTATCATCTGTTATAATACATTTATTAAGCGGATAAATAATAAGTGATTTGGTAAGCTCCTCAAAATCAGATGATCGGTATTGTTTTGTTTGATCCAAACCGGACATTTCCATCATTGCTTTCCAGTTGAGTTCATTAGTTTTAATATTAATACCAATGTAAGAGTATTCAGGTTTTTTAGAAGATAATTGTGCGATTCTTCTATTGATATTATCAAAATGCTTTCTGTCTGTTGCAGACCAAAAATAGAAGACCGTCTTACGGTTCTTGGCAGCAATTTCCTTTAGGGTCATAATATCTCCGTTGGTCGTACTAACAGAAACATTAGGTATTTCTTTTTTAGGTTGAATATTTTTGATGCCATCATATAATGCATCAATTTCTCCCATATGTTTGTTGTTGACGCTCAACTCTCTAAAACCTTTAATGAACTCTTCATTATTTTCTTCGGTGTCATGAACTTTTAATAAATAATCAAAAGCTACATATCTAAAAAGGTTGTCTTTCAATTCTTTTTCTTTGACCAGGCTATCTATAATATGTAGTTTATGTTTGTTGAAATGTAGCTGATTGCGAACAACGTTATTTTTTATACTACAGGCATGCGAACACGTCATGAAAGACATATTCCCTACATGATTGATCATAAAATTATAATAAGGTCTTAGATAGGTCAAGTCCTTATCGTTAAAAATTAAATCTTTTCTATAATCGTAAAAATCATCGGGTAATTTGTCTATTATTTTTTCACCTGTAAGTCTCTTGTGTTTAAAAGGATATTCCTCTTTATACGTATTGTAGTTATAATTAACGCTGGCATTTGCAATCTTAAGTTCTTTTTTTGATAGTTTATCTTCGGAAACAATTTCGTTCAATACATCTAACTTAAGTTGCTTTAGTGAGTCTATACTACGTTCAAAATCGGTAGGATTTAGACTGTACAAAGAGCGAACAAAATTTGATTCTTCTTCATGTGCCAAGAAAACCTCCAAGAGAAAATTATTGAGTTCTTCCCCATCTCCTGAAAATACCAAGGATTCGTCAAAATCAGAAGTATTCAAACGTACAACAAGACTATCGCCCTTTTCAAGGTAGACATACTGTAATTCCGGATCGTGATTAAAATGGTAGAGTCCTTCAGAAATAGAATCAAGGGTAAATGCAAACCGGTTATCCTCATCCAATTCAGCTGAGTCAATAACTATATCTCCCTTAAGAAGTACAATGTGATCACTAGTAGGATTGACAATTTCTCCGGAAAAAAAAACACTGGGGGATTTTTTTTCAGCAGCACAACTTCCAAGAAAAATAAAAAATAGATAGAGTAGATTTCTATTCATATAAACAAAAGCTTACTGTGTAGCATTCAAAATTAATCAACCCTTTGTCGGTTTGCTGTTAATGGCGAGTTAAAAATAAGTGGGCTGCGTTAAGGTTTTAGCCCAAGTGAATGCTTTTTAAGATTATTGGTCTAGGCCATTAAAATTCTGTATTTTTGCACGAAATTTAAAAAGAAAGCTATGCTATCGGTATCAAATCTGTCCGTACAATTCGGAAAAAGAGTACTTTTCGATGAAGTAAACGTGTCCTTTACTCAAGGTAACTGTTATGGGGTAATTGGGGCAAATGGGGCTGGAAAATCTACATTTCTGAAAATATTGTCCGGACAAATAGACCCTACTTCTGGGCATGTTCATCTTGAGCCAGGAAAGCGTATGTCTATCTTGGAACAGAATCATAATGCTTATGATGAGTCTACCGTTCTTGAGACAGTTGTAATGGGCAATAAACCTCTTTTCTCAATAAAGCAGGAAATTGATGCGCTTTACGCGGATTATACAGATGAAAATGCTGATAAAATCGGAGAGCTTCAGGTACAATTTGAAGAAATGAACGGTTGGAACGCAGATAGCAACGCTGCAGCTTTATTATCTAATTTAGGTATAACGGAGGAGTTTCATTATACCTTGATGGCAGATATAGACTCTAAGCTAAAAGTTCGTGTGTTATTAGCGCAGGCTCTTTTTGGTAATCCAGATGTTTTAATCATGGATGAGCCTACCAATGACCTGGATTATGAAACAATAAACTGGCTGGAGAATTTCCTTGCTGATTATGAAAATACGGTAATCGTTGTTTCTCACGATAGACACTTTTTAGATTCAATTTGTACCAGTATAGCAGATATTGATTATGGTAAGATGAATTTATATTCCGGTAACTATACTTTTTGGTATGAGAGTAGCCAATTGGCTTCGCGTCAGAGAGCACAACAGAATAAAAAGGCCGAAGAAAAAGCAAAAGAATTACAAGAATTTATTGCTCGTTTTAGTGCTAACGTTGCAAAAAGTAAGCAGGCTACTTCAAGAAAGAAAATGCTGTCCAAGCTTAAAGTAGAGGATATAAAGCCTTCTAGTAGAAGGTACCCGGCCATTATTTTTGAAAGAGAACGTGAAGCAGGTGATCAGATATTGAATGTAGAAGGTCTTTCCGCAAAATCAGAAGATGGCGATTTACTTTTTGAAAATGTAAACTTAAACCTTGCAAAAGGTGATAAGGTTGCAATTATCTCACGCGATTCTAGAGCAACTACCGCTTTTTATGAAATCATAAACGGATTAAAGAAAGCTGAAAAAGGGGATTACCAATGGGGTATTACCACTACACAGTCCTATTTGCCTGCAGATAACTCAGATTTCTTTAAAGAAGACATTAGTTTGGTAGATTGGTTAAGACAATGGGCTAAGACCGAAGAAGAAAGAGAAGAAGTTTATATTCGTGGCTTTTTAGGGAAAATGCTTTTTAGTGGAGAGGAAGCGTTAAAGAAATGTACGGTCCTTTCAGGTGGTGAAAAAGTACGTTGTATGTTAAGTAGAATGATGATGCTTAGAGCCAATGTAGTAATGTTGGATGAACCTACCAACCACTTGGATTTAGAGAGTATTACTGCTTTTAACAATAGCCTTAATAATTTTAAAGGTACGGTCATGTTCACAACTCATGATCACCACTTCGCACAGACGGTTGCCGATAGAATCGTTGAGTTGACCCCTAAAGGCAACATAGATAGATATTTGGCGTTTGATGAATATATGTCTGACAAGACATTACGGGAGCAACGTAATAAAATGTACGACGTTGCAACGGTATAGCTTTTGTTAAACCTGTATTCTAAAAATGTTGTAATGGGTGTTTTTTAAATTCAAGAGCCCAAACTTGAATTTAAAAAAGGCCCATTCTGTTCGGTAGCCCCAACGGTTTATTAGAACCATTTTAGAATCGCTAAATAGCAACAAATGAAAACCTACAATCTATTTTATGCCTGTATGGCATTACTCGTCCTTATTGGTTGCAGTAAAACCGAAAGTGGTGATTCCGGTAACAACGGAGGTGAAAAAACTGTTCAAGCCAATTACACTTTAATCGTCAATAACCAAGGAAATCTTAGTGGTACGCTCTTTAATGTGGAAGACGAGGCTCTAACCATTAAGACTGAGGAAAGTAAATTTACTTCTATGTCCACACCAGACCTATCTTTTGATGAGAATAGCGTTTTAACAACATATACTACGAAAACCAATTGTAGCGGAACGCTTACCGTTCATGATTTTAATGATAACAGTAATGTTAGTTTTGATGTATTTTCGGATTTAGGTGCTTGTAACCTTACTGTCAAATCAATTGCCCGTAAGGGTAATAAGCTCTATTTGGCATACGAGCTGCATATTACTTCAACGTTAGATGAGTTTTACGTACGTGCTTTAGATGTATCAGTAGCTGTTCCTACATTTGTAGATGTAGAATTAGAGCAAAGGCCCATTGAACTGGCTTATGCAAATAACAGATTGTTTGTATTAGGCCTAGATGAGGCACTAACAGATGAGAATTCTATTACTGCAATAGATGCTAGTGCCAATAGCGTAATTCATACACAACTTATTGGTTTTGATGTTAGACGAATTTTTACAAATCCAGCTAATAATATTATAATTAGTTATGACAATTTGCACAGTACGTTAAATAGCGTAACTATGGCTCTCTCTTACACGAGTTATGGTGAAGGAAAAGAGCCAAACTTTACAGAATCTTCTACTCTGCATTTTGATAGTGCAGGTAAAATGTATTACCAAATGTCACCAACCGCATATAGTGAATTTCCAGTAATACCGGCAATTTACGATTTCAGTAAGAATTTAACAGTTCTATATGCCTACGAAAATTTCATGACAGAAACTCAGCTAAATTTTGAATTTAATATTGAAAAAACAACAATGGTGAGTTATGACGAAGAAAATGATTTGTTATTGATCGGGTATAAAAAAACAAGTGGAGCTAATAAAGGTGGGCTTATGCTAATTAAGCCTGCACCGGATCCGGAACTATTGAATAGTATTGATGTAGTAGGTATACCAACCGCTATTTTTGTAAACTAATTTCACTATAATTTAAAAAAAGTAAAAAGGCATTCCACAATTTGTTGAATGCCTTTTTTTTGCTACGTATATAGTTTATGGTCAGGCGTTAAAGTATTTACTATTCCAAATGGCATGACTAAAATTTTTACCCAAAGAAAAGCCGTAAAAGATCACTATGGAAGCAGAACATTTGAATATGAAGAAGAATATAATAAAGAATTGAGCATTGGAACTGTTTTTTGAAAATAGACCATCAGGAACTAAAAGAGCAACTAAGTAACTTAACGCTAAGACCAGACAAGTTAAGTTTACTATATTTTTAAAGGGCCACATCAGTAATTTCCTTAGCGGGTGAAGATCACCTCCCCATTTATGTATCAGGTAATAATAGTTGTTGCCTATAGGGGCAAATAGAATAGGGTCATCCTTGTCCTCTAATTTAAAAAGCTTTGAAGGGGCCAGAATTTTAAAACCTTGTAGCTCTGTGGCATGAGATTTTTCAATTCTTTTTATTTCTGCAATGGCTTCTGCAGGTATTTCACCCTTAAAATAGTTGGATGCCAAAAACCGGAGCCTGTAATCCACGCAGATTTTCTTAATTTCAGCTACATGATATATTCTATTGGTTTCTAAAAGATTTAAACTAAAAGAATTCTCCACAGAGGAGTTCTTGCTTTTTAATGTTTCACCAATTTTTTCACGGCTTTTAGAATCTTCGTCTAGTATTTTATAAAGTTCACTCAGGTATCGCGTCTGGTCTTCTTCCTTGATGATTTTACTGAGTTTTTCTTTTATATTTACTTTCTTTAATAGCATATATTTCAGGGTATATCTCAAATTTAGAGAATATAAGATTGCAATTGAGATTAAAAATCACAAGCATTTGTTAATAATTTGTTAAAAATTAACATTTGACACGTACTTATCTTCATGATAAATGTCATATGTTGTAACTTGTCGAGGTAATTTTACCGTTAATCGACCGTTTTCACAATTCCCTGCTTGTTTATATGAAAAACCTTACTAAAGTATTTTCTTGTGCTCTTTTCTTTACTTTTTGTTTACTTACCGCTCAAGAGCATTTAACAACAACCACTTCACCCCTTACCCAGTTAGATTCTAAAAAATCCATTGTAAATTCTACGGCAACCTCTAAAAACCATCAAACACTATTGGCGGTAATGAAAGCAACGGACTTAGAAGAGTTGTTAGACCATGCAGGGCCTTTTACGATTTTTGCTCCATCCGATATGGCTTTTCAAAAAATTTCTGGAAAATCTGTAGAGTATTTATTAGACCCTGAAAATAGAAAAGAACTAAAGGATTTACTAACTTACCACATTGTAGCAGGATCTATTACGGCTTCGAAAATTTTAAAAGCAATGTGCAGAGGTGAGGGCAAAGCAACCTTTACCACAGTTCAAGGAGATATTATTACGGCTACTATGAAAGGTATAGACATTATTCTTAATGACAGCTTTGGAAATACAGCAACTATTGTAGTTGCAGATTCCAAGCAGCGTAATGGTGTTATCCACGAAATTGATAGTGTAATTCTCCCAGGGAAAATTTAAGATTTTCTAAAATTCTTCTCTTTATTCCGATTATCTTAATTCAGCTCCCAGCTCAGTTTGGTACGTTTTTTCAAGTTTGCCCATAATGCGATCTATTTGCTTATCCGTTAGTGTGCGTTGGCTGTCTTGTAATGTAAAGCTTACAGCATAGGATTTTTTACCCTTAGGTAATTTATCTCCTTTATAAACATCAAATAGGTTGATGTTCTTTAAAAGCTTCTTTTCTGTTTTTCTCCCTAGTTCGTAAACTCTTTGAAAGCTGACCGAATCATCCAATAATAGGGCAAAATCTCTCTTAACCTCTGGGTATTTAGGTATTTCACGATATGTAATGCTGTTCTTCTCTGCGTAAGATGTGACGTTACTCCAGTTAAAATCAGCATAAAGAACCTCTTGCTTTATACCCAATTTTTTAAGAATAGGTTTTTTGACCACTCCAAAAGAAACCAATTCCTTTGCACCAATTTTTAAACTTAAACCTTCTGAAAATTCAATATTGGCGGTTGGTGCAGGGGTAAAATCAGATACACCTAGCCTGTAAAGGATGTTGGTAACTATAGATTTTAAGTAGTAAAAGTCATTTGCCTTTTCAATACCTGCCCAACCACCTTCATTTCGATTTCCGGTCAAATAAAGGCAAAGGTGCTTATGTTCTAAATATTTAGTTTTTTTCTGCTCGTAGGTTTTACCAAATTCAAATAACTTAAGATCTAGTTTCTTCCGGTTATTATTGTACAGAATGGTTTCAAGACCAGTGAACAACATAGACCTACGTAAAACCGAAAGGTCATTACTCAATGGGTTCAACATTTTAACGCTCTCTTCTTGGGGACTATCATCTAACAAGTCAGCATTACCAGGAGCGGTCAAACTATTGGTCATAATTTCATAAAAACCTTGAGACGCTAAAAAGTCTCCGGTTATGCTTTGAAGTTTATAATCCGCAAACTTGGAAACTAATGCTGTGGAAGCATTCAATTTTGTTCCAAAGTTGATATTATTATAACCGTAAACACGTAAAATTTCTTCAATGACATCAACCTCGCGCTGCACATCCACTCTATAACTCGGAATAGAAAGACCTAGGCCAGCCTCGGTAACACTTTTCACTTTGATGTCCAGTGATGCCAAAATAGATTTAATAGTGTCTTGTGGAATTTCTTGCCCAACAAGGGAGTAGGTTTTTTTGAAAGATAGAAAAACCTGATGTTCATCTAGTCGCTTTGGATAAAAGTCGATTATATCGGAAGTAATATCTCCACCGGCTATTTCTTTTATTAGTAATGCCGCACGTTTAAGTGCATATTCTACGTTTTCAATATCAATACCTCGCTCAAAGCGGAAAGAAGCATCGGTATTCAATCCATGTCTTTTAGCTGTTTTCCTTATTGCTACAGGGTTAAAATACGCGCTCTCAAGGAAGATGGAGGTAGTTTTTTCGGTAACTCCTGTATTTATGCCTCCAAAAACACCTGCAATACACATTGGCTTTTCGGAATCACAAATCATCAAATCATCTTCGTGCAATTTACGTTCCTCACCGTCTAAAGTCATGAATTTAGTGCCTGCAGGAAGTGTTTTAACAATCACTTTTTTACCATGAATACGGTCAGCGTCAAAGGCATGCAAGGGTTGCCCTAAATCATGTAAAACATAATTGGTAGCATCTACAAGATTGTTCATTGGGTTAATACCAATGGCGCGCAATCTGTTCTGTAACCATGTTGGAGATGGTTTAACCGTTAGATTGCTAAGAGTAATACCCGCATAACGGGGTACTAGCTTACTGTCCTCAACTTGAACCTGAAGTTTAAGTGAACGGTTGTCTATATTAAAATGACTGATGGAAGGCGTAATCAGCTCTTTTGTAATTTCTTTTTGTTTTAAACCGGCTTTTAGATCTCTTGCTACACCAAAATGGCTCATGGCATCTGCGCGGTTGGGCGTAAGACCAATTTCAAAAACTTCATCCAATTCTACATCAAAAATTTCAGCACATGGTGTGCCCGGTTTTAATTTAGAATCCAGTACTAGAATACCGTCATGATCAGAACCAAGCCCCAGTTCATCTTCGGCACATATCATACCATGGCTTTCTTCACCGCGAATTTTACCTTTTCCTATTTTCCAAGCTTTTCCCTCTGGGGTATAAAGAATAGTTCCAACAGTGGCTACAGGAACCTTTTGTCCTTTTTCAACGTTAGGGGCGCCACACACAATTTTAATGGGGGTAGCGGCACCTATATCAACAGTGGTGATTTTTAGTTTATCGGCATTCGGGTGCTTTTCGCAAGTAAGAACATGGCCTACTACAATACCTTTTAGCCCTCCTTTTATGGATTCAAAAGGAGTGACCCCTTCTACTTCAAGACCTAAATCGGTTAAAAGTTCACCTGTTTTTTGGGAATCCCAATCAAGTTTAAGAAAATCTTTCAACCAGTTGTATGAAATCTGCATCGGTAAGTTTTAGTGGCGGTAAAGATAAAACAATGCTTTAAGACATTCAATACGCAGCACTACTGAATTACTCATTTTTTTGTTGTAAGTTTTTGGGCTTTTTAACGATTCATAAGAGAAAGTAGTGAATATGAATAAATGGTTTTATTTCTGGGTGATAACAATACTAATGCTTTCCTGTAAAGAAGAAATGAAAGAAGAGCCCAATCAAGGGGCTTGGTTGGGGCAATTGGAGGTATTGGATGGTCACAAACTCCCCTTCAATTTTAATCTTTCAAAAAATGAAAACGGAAGGTATGAAATTGAAATATATAATGCAGGTGAAGTTATAACAGTAGATGAAATTGAGATTGTCCAAGATTCAATTAAAATCCAAATGCCCGTTTTTGAGGGTTATATTTTAGGAATATTTAGTAAGAACAGTATAAAGGGCAATTTCGTAAAAGAAAGTTTGGATAGGGTAGTGCCCTTTGAAGCGCTCTATGGTGAGAAAAAACGTTTTTCAACTAATGAGCGGGGCAATGTAAATGTTTCCGGTATTTGGGAGACAGAATTTAGCCATGGCACTCCCGATTATTATATGGCAAAGGGAATTTTTGCGGAAACGGAAGGTAAGGTTACCGGTACGTTTAGAACCCCCACGGGTGATTATAGATTTTTGGAGGGTGTTTCTACAGGAGATTCCTTAAAACTTTCAGCTTTTGACGGGGCACATGCTTTTTTGTTTTTGGCCAAAGTGACCGACAGTACTTTAAACGGTACATTTTATTCCGATAAACATTTCAAAGAGCCCTTTGTAGCTAGGCGAAATGAGAGTTTTGAACTGCCTGAAGCAGATTCCCTAACATTTTTGAATAAAGGCTATGATAAATTTGATTTTGCATTTCCGGATACCAATGGAAATACAGTTTCCTTAACGGACAAAAAATTTGAAAATAAGGTGGTGCTGGTCCAAATTATGGGCTCTTGGTGTCCTAATTGTTTGGATGAGACCAAATTCTATGTCAATTATTTAGAAGAAAATAAAGATGAAGATATAGAGGTGGTAGCGCTCGCTTTTGAATCTGCAAAAACTAAGGAATCGGCTTTTAAAAACATAGAACGCTTAAAGAAGAGAATAGGGGTTGCGTATCCTATTTTATTGGCACAATACGGAACTTATGATAAGGTAAAGGCACAAGAGAAATTACCTATGTTAAATCACGTACTATCTTATCCAACAACTTTATTTATAGATAAGAGAGGTAAGGTAAGAAAGATTCATACTGGATTCAACGGTCCTGCTACGGGTGAAAAATACATTGCTTTTAAAAAGGAATTTAATGCTTTTGTGAAGCTGCTTTTAAATGAATAATTCTAAATAATTGTAGACTTACCTAGGCCAATGTTTTCGTCATTGATACTTGGGTTCTCATCGGACTCAACAATATTTTCGGAAATAAAATCGCCAACATAATCCGTACCGTATTTACTGCTCCCTAAAACATCTGTGGTCACTACTTTTTTCACAAATGATTTATGAACTGCCGCTACGATGGCATTTGCCTCTTCATTTAGATTAAAATGCTGTAGCAACATTGCTGTACTTAAAATGGAGGCAACAGGATTTGCTATATTCTTACCCTTTGCTTGGGGGTAAGATCCATGAAAGGGTTCGAACATGGCGTTTTCAGCACCTACGGAAGCAGAGGGTAGTAGCCCTACGGAGCCAAGGATAACACTGCCTTGGTCAGATAAAATATCACCGAACATATTATCGGTCAAAACCACATCAAATTGGCGTGGATTCAACATCATCTGAACAGCGGCATTGTCTATAAAAAGGCATTCAAATTCTACATCAGGATAACTTTTGGCAATTTCCGTCACGGTCTTACGCCAAAGCCTAGAAGATTCCAGAACATTGGCCTTATCAACTAAAGTAAGTTTTTTTCTCCTTTTTTTAGCAGATTTGAAAGCAAGGTGGGTAATACGGCTAATTTCACTTTCGGAATAGCTACAAAGGTCCGAAGCAGTAGTGCCATCTTCACTAAGTGTCTTTTTGCCAAAATAGATGCCACCTGTTAGTTCTCTAAAAATAACGAGATCTGTATTTTCTACGATGTTTCTTTTTAAAGGAGAGTTGCCGATAAACGCGGGAAACATTTTTATAGGCCTGATACTGGCAAAAAGACCAAGCTCTTTACGTAATCTCAAAAGGCCTTGCTCAGGTCTTACCTTGGCTTCAGGATTATTATCGTATTCTAAGGAACCTATGGCACCAGAAAGAATAGCATCAGATGCTCTACACAATTCCAAGGTCTTGTCCGGTAAGGGCTTTCCGGAACCAGAAATGGCTATGGCTCCAAAAGGAGCTTCAACAAGTTCAAATCTGTGGTTGAACGTTTCTTCGATCGCTTTAAGGCATTTTACAGATTGGGCCAATACTTCCGGGCCAATACCATCACCGCCAAGGAGGGCAATTTTTAGATGCATCTAGAGAATTTTTAAGGGTGCTCTATGATCAAAACACACTTAAAAGCGATTTCAATCGTTTGGAGCTAAGATTAAAAATTTTAATGACATAATAGCCAAAAAAATACTAAAATATAATCTCTAGAGTGTTCGCTACTAAATACTTTCGATGGTAATATTGCTAGCTTCAATGATCTTTGGAATGTCCTCATCGGAAATTTCCTTGTTTTCATCAGCGAATTTCAAAAATTCCTCATACACTTCATCAAGCTGAAGTTTGGTCAATTCAAACCCAACTAATTTGGCTCTGTAGGCCAATGCAGCTCTTCCGCTTCTAGCCGTAAGAACTATAGAAGATTCATTTACGCCAACATCTGCGGGATCAATGATTTCATAAGTTTCCCTGTTCTTGATAACACCATCTTGGTGAATTCCCGAACTATGGGCAAAAGCGTTTGCTCCAACAATAGCTTTATTCGGCTGTACCATCATTCCCATTTTCCGAGAAACCATTTGGCTGGTATCAAACAGTAACTTACTGTTAATATTAGTATCCAAATTTAAGCTTGGGTGTTGTCTTAAGATCATGACCACTTCCTCTAAAGATGTATTTCCTGCTCGTTCACCAATACCATTAATGGTACATTCTATTTGGCGTGCACCGTTTATAACACCGGCAATTGAGTTTGCTGTTGCCAATCCCAGATCATTATGACAGTGACAAGAAAGTACGGCGTTATGAATGCCATTTACATTTTCTTTTAAGTATTTTATTTTTGCTCCATACTCATCTGGCAAACAGTATCCAGTAGTATCAGGAATATTTAAGACCGTAGCACCTGCTTTTACTACAGCTTCACAGACTCTAGCCAAGAATTCGTTATCTGTACGGCCAGCGTCTTCAGCATAGAATTCTACATCTTCTACAAAGCTCTTGGCATAACTAACGGCGTCAACAGCACGTTCTATGATAGCGTCTTTGTTAGAGTTGAACTTGAATTTTATATGTGAATCGGAAGTTCCTATCCCCGTATGTATACGAGCTCTTTTAGCAGATTTAAGGGCTTCGGCAGCAACCTCAATATCTTTTCTCACCGCGCGGGTAAGACCACAAACAGTAGCATTTTTAACGAGTTCAGAAATTTGGGTAACAGATTTGAAATCACCAGGACTGGATACGGGAAAACCGGCCTCAATAATATCTACTCCTAAATAATCCAGTCGTTCAGCGATGACCAATTTTTGCTTTGCATCTAATTTACAACCGGGCACTTGCTCACCATCGCGAAGTGTCGTATCAAAAATTTGTACCTTATCTTTACTCATTATATCTTGTTGTTTTGCTAACTTAGGAACTGCTTTCAACTTTTTCTTTGTCTACAAATATCATATTTTGTACTGTTATATCAACATTTTTAATAACCTTAGCCTTGTATTTTTCTAATAAAGGATTGGATTACTGTACAACCACCTATATGTTAGGTTCTAAACAAAAAACAGCAATAAAGTTCAATACGAATATATAACCTATAGATCGAACCACCTAGTACCTGTATAAAATAGTACAACGTTAAGTGAGTTTTTAGATTATTTAAAGTACTGGTATTAAGATAATTAAATAATATTTTTTACGATGACAAATGCACATAGAGATGCTTTGTTTGTGCTGGTGAAATCCCTTTCAAAATCGGAAAAGCGCCAATTCAAATTATACGTAGGGCGTTTAGGGGTAAATACCGATGCTAAATTTCTAGCATTGTTTAACTTGATGGACAAACTTAGGAAGTATGATGAGAAGGTGATTTTAGAAAGCGGTATTGTCAAAAAAGCACAATTATCAAACCTTAAAGCACATCTTTACAAGCAGATTTTAGTTAGTTTAAGGCTAAATCCTGTGAATCAAAATATTCGTGTTCAGATCAGGGAACAATTAGATTTTGCTACCATTCTTTATCAAAAAGGACTCTATAAACAAAGCTTGAAAATTCTGGATAAAGCAAAATCTACAGCTATAGAAAATGAAGAAAAAAACATAGCTTATGAAATTGTAGAATTAGAAAAAATAATTGAAACACAGTATATTACCCGTAGTATTCCCGATAGGGCAGATGAGTTGGCCATACAGGCTAAGGAACTTTCCGCCCAGAATGTTATGACCAGTAAATTATCTAATCTATCCTTACAGCTTTACGGCATAATGCTTAAAGTAGGTTACGTTAGAAGTGATGAAGATTATAATAGGGTAAAAAACTATTTTGAAACCCATTTACCTAAATACAAGTTGAAGGATTTGGGGTTCAGAGAAAAGTTATGGTTGTACAAAGCACACCTTTGGTACAGTTTTTTAACACAAGATTTTCTTTCATCATACAAATACGCCAGTAAATGGGTAGACCTTTTTTATGAGCATGAAGAACAGATACACTTAAATCCTGTTTTTTTCTTAAAGGGGAATCATTACTTATTGGAGTCCATTTTTTATGTGAAGTACAGTTCTCACTTTAGAGAAGTTTTAGAGCGACTTGAAACCGTTGTTGAAAGTAAAGATTTTCCTAAGAACGATAATATAGCTTCATTGGCATTTTTATATATAAATGCCAATAAGTTGAACCTTCATTTTTTAGAAGGTACTTTTAACAAAGGACTCTATTTGGTTAAGATAATTGAGTACGGGATCAATAAACACAAAGACAGGATTGATGCGCACCATATTATGGTGCTGTATTATAAAATTGCTTGTTTGTATTTTGGAATTGGAGATAATAAAACATGTATTCAGTACTTAAAAAAAATCATAAACAACAAGAACCTTAAAATGCGTGAAGACCTTATGTGTTTTGCTAGGGTTTTAAGCCTGGTAGCCCATTACGAGGCTGGAATGGATTATCATCTTGAAATTCAATTGAAGAGTACATACAAGTTTCTTTTAAAGATGAATGATCTTCATGCGGTTCAAAAGGAAATGATAAAGTTTTTGAGAAACTTAGGAAATATATTTCCGAACGAGCTTAAAAACGAATTTCAGAAATTGCATACAGAGCTTAAAAAATATGAAGATCATCCTTATGAAAAAAGAGCTTTCTTGTATCTGGATATCATTTCTTGGTTAGAAAGTCACTTGGAAAATAGACCTGTAGCAGATATTATTCGTGAAAAGGCTATGGCCGTAAAAAGATAAGCTTTGGCTTCAGGTACACCTTTTAATATCAAGAATTTTCTGGAAATCAATTTGGCAATGGTCCTGTTGAGTACTTCCGGTCCTTTGGGTAGGTTTATAGAACTCCCCGTAGCGGTAACCATTGGCATACGTTCTTTTATAGCATTAGTTTTATTGCTGCTTTATTGCCGCTATAAAGGTATATCCTTTGAGTTGAGCAGTAAGGATAGAGGTCCAATAATCTTAAGTGGTTTTCTCATGGGTATACATTGGCTGGCCTATTTTGTAGCGTTACAAAAGTCCAATGTGGCCATAGGCATGCTTTCTTTGTTTACCTATCCCGTAATTACGGCTTTTTTAGAACCTTTGTTTTTAAAAACGAAGTTTCAGAAAATGCATCTACTTTTAGGTTTTTTGGTTCTTTTCGGGATATACTTCCTTGTTCCCGATTTCAGTTTTGAGAATAGCTATACTATAGCTATTGGTTTTGGAGTTTTCTCAGCTCTTTGCTATGCAGTGCGTAATATTATTCTTAAAAAGCAGGTTAACAAGTATCAAGGTTCTGTTTTAATGGCATATCAAATGGCGATTATTTGCTGTATGCTAATTCCAGCTTTCTTTTATTATGATTTAGAGACAGTGCCGAGCCAGTGGCAGGGTTTGTTAGGACTGGCGGTCGTAACCACGGTTTTTGGTCATACCATGTTCGTAAACTGTTTTAAGTATTTTTCCATTACCACAATCAGTATTTTGAGCAGCATACAGCCCGTTTACGGTATTTTAATTGGTGCTTTTTTTCTCTCTGAAATTCCAACTTGGTCTACCGTTATAGGGGGCTGTTTAATCTTGACATCGGTAATCGTGGAGAGTGTCAGGTCATATAGGTGAGATAGAAAATTTATTTTACCCATATAACAAGTAGCACAGAGAGCAAATTAACTTTGATAATTGTTCCGATAAAACTAAACTTTCAACAAAAGAGTATATTTATTCCTCCTCACTTCCACTATTGATTCCCGGAGTAAAACTCCCGCCTTGGTATTGGTTGATCAACCCATCACCTAACTTTTGAAATTCTTGATTTTGGGCCATTTGGCGGACTTTTACCGGGTCAAAATTTCCGTTAAAGTATAGGAAGGAGCCGTTCTGATTGTTGTTGTTGTAAATCAGTATTTCTTTTACGGCATCTTTCTTTTCCCTTATGCTTACAACGTTGCGTTTAAGATTGTCATTTTTGCGATATACTTCTATAAATGAGCTTCCGGTAATTCCGTTCATCTGTTTGTTCAGGAATTCTGTTTTGTCGGCCGTGGTACTAGGGAAGGACATATAGCGCAAATCTCTGGTATTCCCTACAAGGGATTTCATTTCCGGCGATATGCCACTAATGAGCGAAAGCATAAAACGAGGTACGCGTACCGCGGTTACGTGATTATCTTCTTTGTGTGCATTGTAAAAAGTGTCTATTGAATTGTAGGTGCTGCAAGACGCAAGCAGTACAAGGCTGCAAATGAATAGTGTTCTCTTGATCATGGTTGTGTATTTATACAGTTAAATATACTGTTTTTAACAACAAGCGTTCCAAACTGGGTCTTCCGGTGGTTTGGCCACAATTTCTAGAGGTTCTTTTCTTACGGGATGCACAAAGGAAAGTTTGCGTGCGTGCAGGTGTATACTAGCATTGGCATTGCTTCGGTCAAAGCCATATTTTAAATCCCCTTTTATGGGACAACCAATAGCCGATAATTGTGCCCTTATCTGATGATGGCGCCCCGTATGCAAATCAATTTCAAGAAGGTAATAACGATCCAGTTTTTTAATCACCCTATAATCTAAAATCGCTTTTTTACTATCGGATACTTCTTTGGTATGTGCGTATGATTTATTTTGTTTACTGTTACGTTTTAGCCAATGTGTTAGGGTATCTTCGTTTTTTCTAGGCTTATTTTTTACAATGGCCCAATACGTCTTTCTTGCCTCTTTTTCGGCAAACAATTTATTAAGACGGGGCAGGGCTTTAGAAGTCTTGGCAAAAACCACAATTCCGGAAGTGGGACGGTCCAGCCTATGGGCCACACCCAAATAAACATTACCGGGTTTGTTGTATTTTTCCTTAATATAGAGTTTAACTACCTCACTTAAAGGCATGTCTCCTGTTTTATCGCCTTGCACAATATCTCCTGGTCGCTTATTTATGGCGATGATATGATTGTCCTCGAACAATACCAATAGATTTTTTTGGTGGGAAATAACTTTATTGGCCACGAAAGCAAAAATTAAATTTGAGAAAATGGAGTTTAATATTGCTCTTCGTCGTTCGGGAAATCTTGGCTCTTTACGTCCGTAACATACTGGGAAATAGCATTGCCCATTTCTTCGTACAGATTCATATAACGGCGTAAGAATCTTGGATTGAACTCATGGGTCATTCCTAATAGATCATGAATAACAAGTACTTGCCCATCTGCATGTTTTCCTCCACCTATACCAATAGTGGGGATAGAAACGCTTTCGGAAACTTTTTTGGTAAGGGCAGCTGGTATTTTTTCCAAAACTATGGCAAAACAACCCAGTCTTTCAAGAAGTTGAGCATCTGCTATTAATTTCTCAGCTTCTTCTTCCTCTTTGGCACGAACGGTATACGTTCCAAATTTATAGATAGATTGTGGGGTAAGTCCCAAGTGACCCATTACAGGAATACCCGCTTTTAAAATCTTTTTGACCGATTCTTTAATTTCCTCACCGCCTTCTAATTTTACGGCATGGCCACCACTTTCTTTCATGATACGAATAGCAGAGCGCAAAGCTTCCTTAGAATCACTCTGGTAACTACCAAAAGGTAAATCTACAACCACCAAAGCTCTTTCTACGGCACGAATAACAGATGTGGCGTGGTAAATCATTTGATCTAGTGTAATGGGTAGGGTGGTCTCATGACCGGCCATGACATTACTGGCTGAATCACCCACAAGAATAACATCAACATTTGCAGAATCTACAATCTTGGCCATAGAATAATCATATGCAGTGAGCATAGATATCTTTTCGCCGTGTTTCTTCATGTCTACTAGAGACTTTACTGTTACTCTTTTGTATTCTTTCTTTGCCGTTGACATATTGTTTTTATTTTGATGTTATAAATGTAAGGAAAATGTTGGGTTTAAAGGCGAGACATATGCCGCTTCTAAATTGTTGCCGTCCAAACTTTTTTAATGTGCTCGTTCTAAACGGAATATTAGTTAAGTTTACTAAAATTGAAACCGATGAAAACCCTTTCTACAGTAATTTTCTGTCTCATATCACTTACCATTTCAGCTTAAAAAACGGAAGAAATTGCAATTCAGAAGACAATTGAAGCTTTTTTCAAAGGGTTTCATGAGCAAGATTCACTTAAGATAAAACAAACGGTTATGCCAGATGTACTCATGCAAACTATTGCTAAGGATGAGGCGGGTAAACCGTTAGTGAAGACAGAAGAATTTTCAAAATTTTTAAAGTCTATTGTTAGTATACCAGAAACCACAAAGTTTGAAGAACTAATTAATGACTACTCCATTCAAATAGACGGACCAATGGCCAATGCTTGGACGCCCTATACTTTTAACATAAATAATGCTTTTCATCACTGCGGTGTAAACTCTTTTCAATTGGTAAAAGATGACCTAAAAGGTTGGCAAATTATTTATATTATAGATACTAGAAGAACCGAAGGTTGTAATTAGGTACGGTATACCTGGTGAAAAAACATCTTGCAAGTGATTTAATGTTAATCTATAGTGTACTATTTTTTATATTTAGCAATTCGTAAAATTTAAGAACATGAATATGAGAATGAAATCAAGATTATTTTTGGCTCTCACCGGGGCTTTCCTATTGGCGGTTGGGTTTGGTAATGCACAAGAAGCTAATCCATTAGAGGGCAAATGGGATTTAACTATAGAAAAAGACGGTAAAGAATTGCCTTCTTGGTTAGAGATCACCCACTCTGGAACAAATACTTTGGTAGGACGTTTTGTATACGCCTTTGGTAGTGCTAGACCTATAGCGGAGGTAAAAATGAAAAATGATGTTTTTAGTTTTGTTATCCCCAAACAATGGGAGCCAGAAGGAACGGATATGACTTTTACAGGCTCATTAGACGAGGACGGACTTAAAGGAACCATGATTTACACAGATGGGCAGCCTTATAGTTGGACGGCCGTTAGAGCTCCAAAATTAGAGTACATTGAAAAATCAAAATGGGGAAAATCCGAAAATCTTTTCAATGGTAAGAATTTAGACGGATGGAAAGCCATGGGTAAAAACCAATGGATAGTTGAAGACGGCATTCTTTCTAGTCCAAAGTCCGGTGCTAATCTGGTTTCCAATTCAAAGTATAAAGATTTTAAATTGCACGCAGAGTTTAAGGTGCCACCAGGAAGCAATAGTGGTATTTATCTTAGAGGGCGTTATGAAGTGCAGATTACGGACGATAAAGGTTCGGATCCGTCTAGCGTTTTATTTGGCGGCATCTATGGATTTCTGACGCCAAATGAAATGGCGGCTAACGACGCTAGCGAGTGGCAGGAGTATGACATTACATTGGTTGGCCGTCGTGTGACTATTATAGCTAACGGAAAGACCATTATCAATGACCAAAATATACCGGGAATTACTGGAGGCGCTTTAGACAGCAAAGAAGGTGAGCCAGGTGCGTTTTTGATTCAAGGTGATCACGGGCCCATTAAGTTCAGAAAGTTTGAAGTTACGCCAAGAGTGGAGTAGAGGTAGCTTTTAAATAAATAGAAAACGCCCATTGTTCTTCAATAATGGACGTTTCCTATTTATTACCATATAAGATCGGAAGATTGCATTAAAGGTTTTCGTTCGGTCTGGATAAAGGAATTTAAATCAAACTCATTTGCTTGGTGAATGGCCTCATCAAAAGTAAAGTTGCATTTAGCCTCTATTTCAGAAGGGGCTACTTCATAAGTTTTGAAAGCCTCTAAATCTAAAAAGGACAAGCGGGTTAAATCTTGGGTAAGGATAAAAGATTTTGTTTTGAGCGCACCTTTTTCTTCGTAGAGAACTGTTTTATAAAATTCAGTTGGAATTTTGTATCCTCTATATTCTCTGTCATTTTCATTAAAGATACAACCACCTATAATACTTACTCGGGATTTGTCCATTTCTGTTTGATCGTAAAGTGAGTTTTCCAACTCCCCCCATATACCACCTTTTCCGCTTTGATTAAAACTGTCCATTTGTGGCGCTATATTGGTAAAAACGAATGAATCTGAATTTGCTTTTTTAGCTTCGGCGTAAGTACCCCAATTCAAATCTACTCGTCTTGCCAGATGTCCACGATCTAAGGGATTACTTTTGTACAATTGATTACCGGCCTGACTTACGGATGGGATTCTGGAATCTTCAAAAAAACCGACACCCTTTCTGGGAATTCGTTTCAAATTCATTCCGTCTATATTCCAAGCCACCCAAATAGCAAATTTTGTTTGACTGCTAAGTGCTATGGAAAAGTGGGTATAATCTATAATTTCTGAGCCTTCTAATTGAAAGGCATCATCTATGTTATTTAAGGTGGGAGGTTGTATAGAAGTGCTTAAAAAATCGCTATTGAATGCCATAAAAGAGTATTGGAAATTGATAATTTTTATACATCAAAATTGCAAAACATTATTCACACGGAAGTTGAATATTTTCAAAATAAAATTATTTCTTTAACTGAAAGGTTAAGACAAAACGAACAAAATCTGCACTCCTTCAATGAGAAACATACTTTAATCCAACAACGGAACTAATTAATGTTATGATGAAGAATACCCTCCAGAAGTTAGCAGGATCTTTGAAAACCAATATTCCAAGTAGCACGGTTCCAACAGCGCCTATCCCTGTCCATACCGCATAAGCAGTACCTATGGGTAAGGTCTGTACGGCCTTTATCAATAGAAGAAAGCTTATGCTAGAGCATATTAGAAATTTACCGTACCACAGATACATGTCCGTTCCTGTTGTCTCTTTTGCCTTTGCCAAGCAAAAAGCAAAAGCAACTTCAAATAAACCTGCGATAATAAGAATGATCCAATTCATTGAATGTTTGCTTTGTCATAAGGGGTTCGAATAAGTCGTTTTTGCTTAGATATGGGCAGTCGCTTTTAATATTTCAGATGTAATTATATCAATATCTGCAGCATTCGTACGCCAGTTTACAAAGGAGGCCCTTATGCCAAAACTGTTTTGGTACTTTGTAGGTGTCATGTATACCAACTTGGATTTATTCAAAGTATCTAAGAAAGCGTAAACTCTAGCTTGACTTGCATCTGATTTTAAAGTGAAGCAGACATTGTTTAACCGCGTTGGTGCCAGAAGTTCTAAGGCTTCCGTCTCTTCTATGAAATTGCTGAAGAGTTGAGCCATGTCTACTGCATTTTCCACAATATATCTATACCCTTTTTTACCATACGCTGTAAGAGAGAACCAAGCTGGTAAAGCTCTTAACCGTCTTGAGTTTTCGGGTAAAAAGTTTAGATAGTTAAAGTTTTCCGATGGGTCTCCTAGATATGGGGCATTGGAGTTTTGAAAAGTTTCCATCTGTAATTTACTATGTTGTTTCCTAACAAAGAAAACTGCACTGTCATAAGGAACATTTAGCCATTTATGGCAGTCCACAGTAATACTATCTGCTTTGTCCCAACCTTCCGTTAGGTGATCATATTTTGGCGAGCATGCGGCAAACCCTCCAAAGGCACCATCAATATGCCACCAAAAATTATGATTTACTTTGAGCTCGGCTATGGCTTTGAAATCGTCAAAATCTGCAGTATTGACTGTGCCGGCACTAGAGATTAGAATAAACGGTGCTCCGTTAAGGGATTCAATTTTTCGGCGAAGGTCTTGTATGTCTATTGCTTCACGATTCTCTTTTATGGTTTCTATTAAAGTATAGTTTTTACTCCCGATACCTAACATGGAAAGACATTTTAACGCAGACGAATGTGGAACAGCAGATAGAATATTTAGGTCGCCCTGTATTCCGTCTTTAGCAAAATCCAAACCTCTTTCTTTTCCTATCCACTGGCGAGCTACTCCCAAGCAAGTAAAATTTGACATGGTTGCACCAGAAACGAATCCACCTAAAAAATCATTGGGTAATTGAAATAAATCTAACATTAATTGAATGGTAGCATGCTCAATTTGTACTGAGACATCTCCTTGCGAACTTACAGTTTGTGGATTTTGGTCATAGATTGAAGCAAGCCAATCACCCATTATGGAGGCTGGCGTGGTGCCGCCCACAACATACCCTAAATATCTAGGACCGGAAGCGCCTACAATTTGGCTTTCCCACTTTTCTTTGAATTGAGCCAGGGTTTCAAGTCCACCAATACCTTCTTCATTAAGATTTGCATTCGTAATGGATTGAACCACAGTAGAAGTTTTTCTTTTAGGCAGATGCTGTAGGTAATCTAAACCCTGAAGTTTTGCTTTTTCAAGTAAAGCTTCAAAATTGATTAGGTCTTCTTTTAACAAATGCTCCATTTTAGAAATATAATTTAGATATCAAAAATACGTGGACTAATTTTATTTTGTCCTACAGAATGCAAGAAAATACTTGATAACTAACAATCGCTCATATTAATACCAATGGCTAGTCCGCCTTCTGAGGTCTCCTTATACTTAGAGCTCATGTCCTTTGCCGTATTCCACATAGTTTCTACAACCTTGTCCAGAGGCACCTTGGCATCCTTGGGGTCTGAGCCTAAAGCCAGCTCCGCTGCATTAATTGCCTTAATTGCCCCCATACTGTTACGTTCTATGCAGGGAATCTGTACAAGTCCGCCAATGGGGTCGCAAGTAAGCCCTAAATGATGTTCCATAGCAATTTCCGCAGCCATTAAAACTTGGTCTGGAGTACCACCAAGCAACTCAGTGAGGGCACCAGCTGCCATAGCACTAGATACGCCAATTTCAGCTTGGCAACCACCCATAGCAGCGGAAATGGTAGCACCTTTCTTAAAGATGCTTCCTATTTCACCGGCTACGAACAGAAATTTTTTGATTTCCTCGAAACCGGTTTCATGATTTTCAATGACAAGATAATACATGAGTACGGCAGGAATAACTCCTGCACTTCCATTGGTGGGTGCAGTTACCACGCGCCCCAAAGAGGCATTCACTTCATTAACTGCCAAAGCAAAGCAACTAACCCATTTTAGAATCTGTCGAAATTTAACCTCTGTATTTCTTATGGTTGTCAGCCAAGTCTGTGGAGAATCATAAGTACTAGAATCTCCTAGTAAATTTTTGTTAAGGTCATAAGCGCGACGAGTCACATTTAAACCACCCGGGAGTTTGCCCTGGGTATGACAACCAATGTACATACACTCTAACATGGTATCCCAGACATGACGTAGTTTTTCGTTTATTTCAGGATCGGTGCGTAAAGAGCGTTCATTCTCAAGGACTATCTCGGAAATACTTTTATTTTCTTTCTCACAATACGCCAGTAGTTCCGTTCCTTTTTGAATAGGAAAAGGAAAACTGTCAAAAGTGGCTATATTACGTTTGGCATTTTTTCGCTCTTTAACAACAACAAACCCACCGCCAATAGAGTAGTAGGTGTTTTTTTTTGTTTTACCGGATTTTAAGGTGGCTTCAAATTGAAGTCCGTTAGCATGGAATTCTAAAAATTTCTTATGAAAGAGAATATCGCTATCTGGATTAAATGGAACCGGTAGACCATTTCCAAAATTCAGAATATGAGTTTTTTGAATTTTCGTTACTAAAGCATGTATATCCTTCACAGGAATTTCCACAGGGTCTGTACCAGATAGGCCAAGCATTACTGCATAATCAGTGGCATGGCCTTTTCCTGTTAGGGAGAGTGAACCGTACATATGAACTTTAATTCCAACAACTTCATCAAAAAGGCTCGCGCTTCTAAGTTCGGCAATCCATCGTTCGGCAGCACGCCACGGTCCTAAGGTATGAGAACTAGAAGGGCCTATCCCAATCTTAAGCATATCAAAAATACTAATAGACTCCATCATAAGCTATAAACTGATTTTACGGTATAAAGATAGATAAAGGATGTTTCTGGCAAAGCAAAAAAAAGTTGTCGATAAAGGCGGTATTTAGATACTGGTGTGCCAAGTGTTTCTGTCACTACTATAAATTGGTTTGTTCAATTAACTAGGTAATTACACCAAGTTGTCGCTTTTTCTTGGAAAAAGGACTACTTCTGGCGTGATCCTAGTGTTATAGAAAAGTAAAAATGACATCATGTCAGGTTGCTGGCTGTTGGCATATTGTTTGACAATCAGTAATCGATTATAAAACTGAGCACTAATATTTTAAAACATATAACATGAGTAAAATTATAGGTATTGACTTGGGTACTACCAACTCCTGTGTTTCCGTTATGGAAGGTAACGAACCGGTAGTAATCCCTAATGCAGAAGGAAAGAGAACTACGCCTTCTGTGATTGCATTTGTAGAAGGTGGTGAGATTAAAGTTGGTGATCCGGCAAAGAGACAGGCCGTGACCAACCCTCACAACACTATTTATTCAATTAAACGTTTTATGGGTAACAAATTTTCGGAATCTAGTAAAGAAGCTGAAAGAGTACCTTATAAAGTAGTAAAAGGAGACAATGATACGCCACGTGTAGATATTGATGGACGTATGTACTCTCCACAAGAACTTTCTGCTATGATTCTTCAAAAAATGAAGAAAACGGCAGAAGACTATTTAGGACAGGATGTTACACGTGCGGTAATTACCGTTCCTGCTTATTTTAATGATGCACAGCGTCAAGCAACAAAAGAAGCAGGTGAGATAGCAGGTCTTACTGTAGAAAGAATTATAAACGAACCTACCTCGGCTTCATTGGCTTACGGTATGGATAAAAAAGATACTGATCAAAAAATAGTTGTTTTTGACTTTGGTGGAGGTACACATGATGTATCTATCCTAGAGTTGGGTGACGGTGTTTTTGAAGTTTTGGCAACAGATGGTGATACACATTTAGGTGGTGATGACGTTGACCAAAAAATCATAGATTGGTTGGCTGATGAGTTCAATAAGGACGAAAGCATTGACTTACGTAAAGATGCCATGGCATTGCAACGTTTGCGTGAAGCTGCCGAGAAAGCAAAAATTGAATTGTCTTCTTCTGCACAAACTGAAATTAACTTGCCATATGTAACGGCTACCGCTTCTGGACCTAAGCATTTGGTACGTACACTAACAAGAGCCAAGTTTGAGCAGTTGATCGAGGATTTGGTAAAAAGAACTATAGAGCCATGTCAGACAGCATTGAAAGCTGCAGGACTTTCTAAAAGTGATATAGATGAAATTATCTTAGTAGGTGGTTCAACAAGAATACCAGCTGTTGTTGAAGCTGTTGAGAAATTCTTTGGTAAAAAACCTTCAAAAGGTGTGAACCCAGATGAGGTTGTAGCAATTGGTGCGGCCATTCAAGGTGGTGTTCTTACCGGTGATGTTAAAGATGTATTGTTATTGGATGTTACACCATTATCTCTAGGTATTGAGACTATGGGTAGTGTAATGACTAAGTTGATTGAAGCGAATACAACGATTCCTACTAAGAAATCTCAAGTATTCTCTACGGCAGCGGACAATCAGCCTTCAGTTGAGATTCATGTACTGCAAGGTGAGCGCCCAATGGCATCCGATAATAAGACAATCGGTCGTTTTCACTTAGACGGTATCCCACCAGCACAGAGAGGAACACCTCAAATTGAAGTTACTTTTGACATTGATGCTAACGGTATCATTAAAGTTTCTGCAACGGATAAGGCAACGAACAAAACGCAGGATATCAGAATTGAGGCTTCTTCAGGATTAACGGAAGAAGAAATCAAAAAAATGAAAGCTGAAGCAGAAGCTAACGCTGAATCTGATAAAAAAGCAAAAGAAACTGCTGATAAGTTAAACGAAGCTGACGGAATGATTTTCCAAACGGAAAAGCAACTAAAAGAATTTGGCGATAAATTATCGGATGATAAGAAAAAGCCGGTTGAAGAAGCCTTGACCGAATTGAAAGCAGCGTATGAATCTAAAGACTTGGCGGTAATTTCACCAGCTTTGGATAAGATTAACGAAGCTTGGAAAGTTGCCTCAGAAGAAATGTACAAGGCACAGGCCGAAGCACAACAGAACGGTGCGGCTCCTGAAGGTGATACTGCTTCTGCAGAAGAGCCAACAGAAGGCGATAACGTAGAGGACGTAGATTTCGAAGAAGTAAAATAAGTATAAGCGCTTAGCGCAATGAATATAGGACCCGCCCAGTTGTAATACTGGGCGGGTCTTTTCGTTTTGTAGATTTGGTACGCCTTTTGTTTTCTGTTGGGAGAATATCAAGTAGTTTTGTAGTATGATAAAAAAATTCTTGTTTGTATGTGTGGTATGGGGAATATCTTCAATGGTATTTGCTCAGGACATCGAGATTTTTAAAGTATCCGACTTTAACCTGAAAGGAAATGTAAAATCGTGTTTCGTAATTACCGATTACGGTAAAGAGGAATATTATTTTGACATCAATGGATTATTGGAAAAGTCCATAACCCGTTTTAACGATACGGATTATGAGACCACGTCTTATAAATACTTAAACGGATATTTAAAGGAACGTAGGGTAGAAAACTATATGGACGGTGCTTTTGACTATGCTACATCTATTGCCAGTTTTTACGAAATAGATACTACGGATACCAAAACAATCACAGAGGAAATAGTTTCATATGAGAAGAAACTAATTGAGAAGAACATTTATTCGTATGATAAGGATGGTAAGCTAGTGAAGCTTATACGTTCCAATACCAGCGGTATAGATGAGAGTAATTTTGAGTATATAACGAATGACAGTATAGCTAGAGTTAAAAAAACCGCAAATGGATTACTATCCAAACTAACAACTACTTCTACAGTGGTTAAAAATGAACAAAATTTAAAAAAAGTAGTTTCTGAAAGTTATATGGAAGGTAACCTTACGTCTAAAATTGTTGAGGTTTTTAATATGGATGCCAGGCTAACCGTTCATAAAGAACTAATGTACGATAGCTCAACTGAAAAATGGATACCACAGACAGAGGAACATTTCATATATGATGAAAATGGATTTTTAGCGACTACAAAAACTAAAAAACGCTTTGGAGATTTAACCCAGCAATACATTTATCAATTTGATGGTACTCCTGCAAATAACTGGGTAAAGGAAATAATTACACCTGATAATACATATACTACCCGGCAAATTGAATATTACCCTTCCGATGATAAAATTGAAACTTTAATAGAAGATGATGAAAACTAGTAAAGTATGACTAGTTTTAGAAAAAAATAGGTTAACAAGAAGAATCCGCTATAATTTTCCATTCACCGTTTATCTTCTTAAAGATAATCATAAAAGTTCCATGGGCATCGCCAACTTCCCGTTGTAAAAAGTATTGTCCCATTACGTAATAAGACTCTTCGTTGATTTTAGTGATTTCATCAATCTGAAAATTTAAAACTCCCGTAGCCTCTTTGTTAGGATAACCTTTTTTGTAATTATCTAAAGTGGTTTGCCAGCCTTTTGTTATTTTGCCACCACTGTAATAGGTAAGTTCATCAGACTTCCAATAACCCTGCATAAATCCCTCTAAATCGTGATTGGACCATGATTCTGCTTGAGATTCTAGAATATTTTCGATAGCTTCAGTATCATTATTTTGAGCGGATAATGAGCTAAAAATCATTAAAAACCCTATAACCAATAGCAAGTTGTTATTTTTCATAATGTCCTTTATTTGATGATAGGATGAAGATAAAAAAAAGCCTTAATACTTGTATCAAGGCTTATCGATTAATATATAAACCCTAAAAATTAGTCGCTTGTATGAATATTTAGAATATACCAGAATAGTAACATAAGGCTTGCAAAAAGCCCTAAAGAGGCTGCTACATATTGATGGGTTTTATATTTGTGGACAAGGTTGGAGGTTTGGTATAAAATTGAGCCAGACGCCAAAATAACCATAACTCCGCTAAATAATAGCCCTAAGTCAAACCCAAATAAGATACCTGCAACTATAAGGCCAAGTGCAATTGCGAATCCAACGGCTAAAATAGATTTTAAAAATGAAAAATCTTTCCTTGTCAATAAAACTATGGCAGAAAGTCCTGTAAATAAAGAAAGCGTCATAATAGCCGCTTGATTTAATATATCAAAGGAGCCTCCATCGGTGTATGATAACACGATAAAAATCAGAGGGATAAAAATAAAGGCTTCTGCAATTACATAAATAAGAAGCGCCAAGTAATGCATCTTACTGCTCGTGCTCTTTAAGGCAATACGTTCTGCATAGTTGGTTATGAATAAAAAGCCACCTAACATAATTAGCCAACTATAACCATCTGTTAAGGATAGGGCAAAATTCAGTAGGGGAGGAATTTGAAAAAATAAGGTTTCTATAAGAATAAATAACAGTACCGCACCTGCTAAATGCGCATATGTTTTTCTGTAAAAGACAGCTCGTTCGGTTTCGGTAAGTGTGCTTTCCACTTGGTTGGTGGTAGTGTTCTGGTAGTCCTTCATGTTAATGGTTTAGGTGGTAATACAAATAAAAAAATAATCCGCTAAATGTTGCTAATTATTTGTTGAACTACGGTTTTAATCGTTTTTGGTCTAACATTCTTGTTTTCAATGTGTAATGGGTGTTGAATAGAGCTACAAAAACAGCAGAACTTACATTTTATCTCAAGAAAATACAACAGTTATTTTACTATGTAATAAAAGTACTTTAGCTGATGATTTGTAATATGTAATTGGGCGTCAAAGGGTAGAATAGAGAAGTAATAAATGGCCACAATTTATTTGTAACCTTAATTTTGAAAACAATAGATAAAATTTTCTAGGCCAGCAAAATTGTTGTTAGCCTAGAAAACTAGATATAGATAGGTTTCACTTAAATTGAAAAGCATTATTCAAAGAATGCTCTCCGGATGCCTAATTCCAATCCGCGTAATTCTGCCAATCCTCTTAGGCGACCAATAGCAGAATATCCTGGGTTTGTTTTTTTGTGGAGGTCATCTAACATTTGGTGGCCATGATCAGGCCGCATAGGTATAACTGCATCCTTCCGGCCTTCGTTTTTTCTTCGTTTTTCTTCTTCTAAAATCAATTTTACCATATCGTACATGGGCACATCGCCTTCTAGGTGATTGGCTTCATAGAAATTTCCATTCTCATCACGTTTTGTACTTCGTAAATGTAAAAAGTGAATCCGGTCAGCAAAACGTTTTAACATTTTAGGAAGGTCATTATCTGCCCTAGCGCCCAAAGAACCTGTACAAAAGGTCATCCCGTTATTTATGGACTTCACCTGATCAAAAATATAAGCGTAATCCGCTTCGTTTGTCATAATTCTAGGCAATCCTAAAATAGAAAACGGTGGGTCATCTGGATGTATGCACATCAACATTCCATTTTCTTCTGCGGTGGCCATAATCGCATTCAAAAAATAGACCAGATTGCTGCGCATATCATCTTCGTCCATGCCATTATAAGTGTCTAGAGTGGCCTGAAACGGACTAAGGTCTATGCCAGTTTTAGGTATATTATAAGTTTCTGAAGATCCTGGTAGACCAGCTATTATTGTTTTAACCAATTGATAGATGTCATCATCGGACATACTGTTGAAGTGTGCTTGGGCAGCTTCAATTTGAGTTTTGGTAAAGCTTTTATCGGCATTCGGTCTTTTTAAAATAAAAAGGTCAAAAGCAGCAAGAGCCGTGGCATTAAAGAAAAGAGCCTTTGAACCGTCTTCAACTTCATGATATAGGTTAGTACGCGTCCAATCAAGAACAGGCATAAAATTATAACAAACTACGTTTACGTTACATTTAGCCAGATTTTCTAAACTAATCTTATAATTTTCTATAAGTTGTTCAAAACCATCTTGCTGAGTCTTTATACTTTCATGAATAGGTAACGATTCTACTACGGACCATACCAAACCATTTTCTTCTAAAATATTCTTACGTTTCTCTATTTCTGATATAGGCCAAATTTCTCCATTGGGTATATGATGTAATGCAGTAACGATACCTGTGGCACCGGCCTGTCTAATATCTTGTAGGCTTACCGGGTCATTGGGCCCATACCATCTCCATGTTTGTTCCATATTTAGGCACTTCTTAATTAGTTGATAATTGATTAAATCAGCAAGGAAACTCTATACTCCGCTAAAAGCACTGAAACCGCCATCTACAGGAAGTACGATTCCTGTAATAAATTTTGAGGCATCACTACATAAAAACTGAATAGCACCGTTAAGTTCCTCAACTTCTCCAAAACGGCCCATAGGTGTATTTCTTATTATAGTCTCACCCCGTTGGGTGAAAGAACCGTCTTCATTGGTAAGTAGTGCTTTGTTCTGTTTTCCGATAAAGAAACCTGGAGCTATAGCGTTTACTCGAATACCGCTACCGAATTTGGTAGCCATTTCCACAGACATCCATCTGGTGAAGTTTTCCATAGCAGCTTTAGAAGCAGAATACCCTGCTACTCTTGTAATAACACGGTCTGCAGCCATAGAAGAATAGTTAATGATAACACCTTCTTTTTGCTCGGACATCACCTTACCGAAGATCAAAGAGGGAATAAGTGTTCCGTTGAGGTTAAGTTCCGTAACCTTATTGAAGTCATCAATCTTAATATCAAAAATAGATTGGTCAGGAGCAACCGTTGCTCCTGGTAGGTTTCCGCCCGCAATATTTAAAAGAATATCAATTCTCCCATAATCGGACAGAATTTGATTTTTAGCACTTTCTAAGGAGTTCTCACTTAGAATATCAGCTTCATATGCTTTGGCGTGTCCGCCCACGGTTTTAATTTCATCTAAAAGTGCTTCAACAGAATTTTTTTTACGGGTAAGCAAGGCCAATTTTGCTCCAGAATTAGCTAAACTTTTTGCTACACTACTTGCTAAAGCTCCACTCGCTCCAGTTATTACTGCAATCTTATTTTCTATGTTAAACATGGTTTGTGTTTTATGAGTGCCCAAGATAAAACAATCTAATCGATTACCCAGACATGAATATGTCATATTCTTTTATCAAGTAAAATATGATATGATTTTCCATATCAATGGATTTAAGAACAGTTTTCAGTCAAATAAAAATCAATTGCTCAGCCATTTAAATTATGATTTTTCAATGTTTAATTGGGTTACAGACCTATTTTTGTGTAACAAATACACTTATAAATGATGATATGATCATTTGTTGCATTTATATGATCATTTGTTCTTAAATAATTGTTAAATAAAAGTCATTTTTGAGAAACTTAAATAAATGTTAACAGCTCAATTAAACTCAGGCACTTATGAATCAAACTAAAATTAAAATTAAAAAATGGCAACCCAACAGATATTTGTCGGGATTGTTATGGCTTCTGGCAATAGCTTTTGGTCATGCCCAAGACATCACCATAAACGGTACGGTTGCAGATAATTTAGGCCAGCCTTTACCTGGCGCCAATGTTCTGGTAAAAGGTACTACGAGTGGTACACAAACAGACTTTGATGGTAAATTTACACTTAAAGCCCCTGGTAATGGAACCATTTCTATAAGCTATATAGGTTTTGTTACCAAAGAAGTAGCTATTAACAACCAAACTAGTATTAAAGTATCTCTTGTGGAAGATGCAGAGTCTTTAGATGAGGTTGTAGTAGTGGGTTATGGAACACAGAAGAAATCAGATTTAACGGGTGCTGTGGCAACTGTAGGGTCAAAGGATATTGAAAAGTATACTTATAATGATGCCTCGCAAGCCTTACAGGGTAGAATGGCTGGTGTAAATGTTCAAGCTCAAGGTGGTGCACCAGGAGCTAGCTCTGTAATTACTATTAGAGGTACGGGAACATTTAGTAACGCTGGACCTTTATTTGTAATTGACGGTATGATTACCGGAAATATGAATACGGTAAATCCAGGTGATATTGCTTCGGTTTCCGTTTTAAAAGATGCCTCAGCAACTGCTATTTACGGTTCTAGGGCGGCAAACGGTGTAGTTATTATAACTACGAAACAAGGTAAGAAAGGAAAAGTCAGTATTGATTTAGATACAAACTTTGGTTATCAAAAAGTAATTAATCAGGTAGATTGGGCCGATGCTACACAATATGCTGGTATTGTTAATCGTGCTAATGATGCGGATGGTGTTCCAAGGTATCCCGCTAATGATACGGAATTCGACCCTAATTACAGTAGTAATTTATATGACGATTCTTTTAGAACTGCATCTGTGAGTAATACCAATCTTAGAGTTTCGGGCGGTGGTGAGAACAGTGTTTACAGTCTTTCCTTAAATCAGTTTGATCAGGACGGGGTTATTAAATTCTCAGATTTCAAGAGAACAACTGTAAGAGCTAATTTTGGATTGGACAAAGGTAAGTTTAAACTTCAAAGCACTATTGGTCTTACTAGAACAGTAGATAATCCTAATCCTTATTTTAATAAAGAAAGAAATTTGCTGCCTACAATTAGATTGAGAAATGATGCTGGAGAATGGAGCGCAGATGATAGAGCGGACAGAGGAATAACAACAGCTTACGGAGCTTTTTATGGTCCAGGTACAATTGCGAATGAATTAGGTATCGCGGATACAGAAGACAGAACTAATACCTTAAATACTGTTATTGGTAATGTTTCAGGTACCTATGAAATATTTGATGGCTTAAGCTATAAGTTAAACTTAGGGATGGAGTCCTCTTCAAGAAATAACTACACTTTTAGTCCTGATGCACAAGTTATTTATAGCGGAACGAATAAGGCTACATCAGAATTAAGCGAAACCAATACTAATCGTCTAAATACCTTAGTAGAACATACGCTTAACTATAAAAAAGCTTTTAATAAGCATAGTGTAGATGTATTAGCTGGTTATACCGATCAAAAAAATAATTCTAGATCTTTAGGTATAGTAGCGCTAAATGCTATAAATGACATTAGTGTTGCAGGTGCTTTCAGTTCAGAAAATTTGCAAAGAGCCCCTTCACAAGATATCACAACAACTATTCAATCTTATTTTGGAAGGTTAAACTATACTTTTGATGATCGATACTTGCTAACGGCTAGTTTACGTCGTGATGGATCATCTCTATTTAAGGAAGATCTTAGATGGGGTACTTTTCCTTCTATGGCAATTGGATGGAACTTAAGTAATGAGCCGTTTTTATCTAGTTTTGATGCGGTCTCTAATATTAAATTAAGAGCTGGTTATGGAGAAATAGGTTCTAATAATGTTGATGCATATGCAATTAATCCTTCTATAAATCTATTTAGCACTTATATTCTTGGTGATACGCAGTCCAGAGAATCTGGATATGCAGTTACAAGAGGTGTAAATAGTAATATCTTTTGGGAAACTACAAAAACTACAAACTTCGGATTAGAGTTTTCTACATTGAATAATAAGATAAATGTAACCATGGATTATTTTATTAAAAAATCCGAAGATATTTTAGTTGATATTCAATTACCTCTTTACACAGGGTTTTCTAATCAGATTCCTTTCAATAGAGGAAACATAGAAAACAAAGGTTTTGAATTCTTGGTGACTTATGCAGATCAAATTGGCGATCTAAACTTTAATTTAACCGCTAATTTTTCTACCTTGGATAATGTGGTAACCTCTTTAGGTGGGCAAGCGCCAATCGTTGGTGGAGGATTTACTTCTAATGGATTACAGGGGACAAGAACAGAGGTAGGTGAATCTATCGGTTCGTTCTATGGATATGTAACCGATGGAATTTACCAAACAGACGCAGAAGCTGCTGCTGCTAACGATCAAGAGGGTAACCCAATAGCAGGTGATCTTAAATTTAAAGATTTTAATGGTGATGGAGTTGATCCCGACGATAGAAAGTACCTAGGTAGTTCAATTCCTAATTTTGAGTACGGATTTAATCTAACCGCAGATTATAAAGGGCTAGATTTAAGCTTGTTCTTTAATGGTGTGTCAGGAAACAAAATTTTGAACTCTACGAAATATAGAGGATATTTTGATTTTAATGGCAATTATTTAGCGGATGCGGCAAATGCCTGGACACCTACTAATACAAATACCAATATACCAAGAAACACACAAGTAGACCCAGGGTTTAACCGTAGAATGTCTGATTTTTACTTAGAAAATGGTGCTTATTTTCGTTTAAGAAATGCGCAATTAGGATATACACTTCCGGATGATGTATTAGAAAAAATAAAGATACCCAAAATCAGACTATACGTTTCAGCCACTAACCTTTTTACAATAAGTGATTATTCTGGTTATTATCCAGAAATTGGCAGAAATAGTAGAGGAGGTACTAGCCAATTTAATAACGGTGTTGATGAAGGTAATTATCCTACTCCGAGAAGTTATCAATTAGGTTTGCAAGTTTCTTTTTAATAAAAAAATGAGAAAAATGAAAAATAATAAAATCACAATAAAGGGTGTAGTGGCAATATTTGCTCTTTTAACCCTTAATATAAATTGTTCCGATGATGCTTTAAATCAGGACAATCCAAACATCCTGGTACCGTCATCGTTTTGGGGTACAGCAGAAGATGCAAATAAAGCTATTTTGGGAGCGTATAGCCCATTTATTGCCATAACGTATTACTCTAGATTTGAAGTGTTCCTTTCTGATTATAGGGATGATGTTGTAAATGGATTTAACTCTTCTGACCGAACGGCAGCTGGTGCATTCAATGCCACTGCAGACCGTAATGCACCCAAATGGATGTGGGAAGCTCAATTCAGAGGTGTTTCAAGAGCTAATGATGTTCTGTTCAATGTTCCCAATATAGAAATGGGAGCAGCAGAGAAAGAAAACATATTAGGAGAAGCTTATTTTATTAGAGGTTTCAACTATTTTAATCTAATAAACAACTTTCTAAATGTTCCTATAATAACAATTCCAGTAGATCAGATGGAAGCTCCGGATTTGTTACCGCAAGCACCTCCTGCAGAAGTATGGGCGCTAATTGAAGAAGATTTAAAGAAGGCACAAACCATGTTGCCAGATTCGTGGCCAGCAGATCAAACAGGTAGAGCTAGGGCCAAAGCTGCTACAGGTTTATTAGGTAAGGTGTATTTATATCAAGGTAAATATGCCGAAGCTAAAGCGGAATTCATTAAAATTATGGATGGAAGCTTTGAATTAATGGAGGATTACGCGGATAATTTCACTGAGGAATTTGAGAATAATAAAGAATCCTTATTTGAAATTCAGTTAATTGCCGATGGAAACCAAGGATGGGGCGCAGATGCTTCAAATAGTGGTTCTGGGTCAGCGTTTCAAGCAGATTTAGCTCCAGTAGGGTATACCAATCAGAATACCATGAGGGTTAATCAATGGGCTTTGGATTTATTCTTGGATGAGCAAACGGTAAACGGAGAAAACGATCCAAGAACGTACACCACTTTCTTTTGGAATACTGAGGATATTACAATATACCAAGGAGATACATTACGCTCAAGAACTTATCTTAACACATCTTATGCAGATGCCTATGATGCCGCGGGTACAAATATATTTGGAAACAAATATGCAGATTGGAAGTTTAATGGTAAAAAAGAATCTAGAGATGGCGGATGGCACAGTTCTGGAAATAACCTAAGAATATTAAGATATGCAGATGTACTTTTAATGTTTGCTGAAGCAGAATTTAATCTTAACGGGTCCACCCAAGCTGCTTTAGACGCTATCAATGAGGTAAGAGCAAGAGTTGATATGCCGGCTTTTGCAAGCATTACATTGCAAGACATTGAAGACGAACGTGTAAAAGAGTTGACTTTTGAACGTACTAGATATTTTGACTTACTACGTTGGGATAGGGTGAAATCTAGAATTGTTGACAATCCAGATTTAAAATCTGAAAGTGGTGGTACAAGCTCTTACAAACCAGGAAGAGAGTACCTTGCAATTCCTCTTTCAGAATTAGATGGTAATAATAATGACGAAGGGTTTAAACAAAATCCAGGTTACTAATAATCAATAGTCAGGAAATTTAAAGGGAACCGTTAACAAACGGTTCCCTTTTATATTATTTATATTTAACTATGAAAAAGATAGTTCTTCCTTTAATTATTCTATTTATAGTTTTTTCTTGCGCGAAGAAAAACAGGGTAGATAAAAATTTTATAGAGATAGGTCCTAGTATATCTGGTGTAGACTTTTCTAATACTATTATTGAAAATGACACTTTAAATTACTTTTCATTTCCTTATTTATATTTAGGGGCAGGTGTGTCTACAGGAGATATAAATAATGACGGGTTATCTGATATCTATTTTACAGGTAACCTAACTCCTAACAAATTATATCTTAATAAAGGGAATTTACAATTTGAAGATATTACGGAAAAAGCTGGTATTGCAGGTGATAATAGATGGTATTCCGGTACCACAATGGCCGATGTAAATAATGACGGCTATCTAGATATTTATTTAAGCGTATCTGGTAAGTTTAGTACTACTGCAAACCAATTGTTTATCAATAACGGGGACAATACTTTTACTGAAAAAGCAGCTTCTTATGGAATTGCAGATGAAAGTATTTCTATACAATCTACATTCTTTGATTATGATAATGACGGATTTTTAGACTTATTTGTTGCTAATTACCCCAATGTTTTAGTAAGCATGGGCAATCATTATTATAAAAACAAAATGGACCTTAATGCTCATGAGGATTCTGGGCACTTATATAAAAACAACGGAGACGGAACATTCTCTGATATCACTGAAAAATCTGGAGTACAAAATTTTGGATTAACGTTAGGTTTGGTTGCTTCTGATTTTAATAATGATGGCTTTAAAGATTTATATGTAAGTAATGATTTTAATGTTCCGGATTATTTATACCAAAACAATGGCGATGGGACCTTTACAGAAATCTCAAAGGATGTGGCTAAGCATACTTCTATGTTCGGTATGGGATTGGATGTAAATGATTTTAACAATGATGGTTTAGCAGATATTCTTCAAGTAGATATGACAGCGGCAGACTATAAGCGCTCAAAAACTAATATGGCCAGTATGAGCCCAGAAACTTTTTACGAGTCAGTAGACTTAGGTTTCAACTACCAGTACATGCAAAACTCTTTACAGTTGAATAACGGTATCTCTCATGATAATAAACCCGTTTTTAGTGAGATATCAAGATTTTCGAACATGTCTACTACAGATTGGAGCTGGGGAGCACAATTTGCAGATTTTAATAATGACGGATGGAAAGATGCATTTATATCAAATGGTGTAAAAAGAGATGTAAACAATAATGATGTAAATGCAAAATACAAATCTGAAAATTTCTTTGGAGAAAATAAAGATAAAGATTACAGATTAATGCCTAGTACGCCAATTTCAAATTATGCCTTTGCGAACAACCAAGACCTTTCTTTTTCTAACGTAAGCAAAGAGTGGGGGTTGGATAAAGCTGGTTTTTCCAATGGGTTTGCATATGCCGATTTGGATTTGGACGGTGATTTAGATTTAGTGATTAATAATTTAGATTCACCGGCATCAATTTATGAAAACAAAAACATAGAAAATAATAACTACCTGAGAGTAAAACTTCAAGGAGAAAAAAACAATCCTTTTGCCTTAGGTGCTAAGGTTGTTATTAACGAGAAGACCAACAAACAAACTCAGGAGCTAACATTAACCAGAGGATACCAGTCTAGTGTAGAACCAATTGTTCATTTTGGGCTAGGACAAGCTGAAACGGATAATTCCGTAAAAGTAATTTGGCCAAATGGGCAGATGCAGCAGATAGAGGATGTAAGTTCAAATCAGCTTCTTATCGTAAAGTACGATGCTTTAAAAACAACTAGCAATCATATAGATGAGACAGATTATGGCTTTACAGAAGTTTCAAATATAATTAAGCCAACCTTTAAGCACACAGAGGACGTTTATGACGATTTTGAGATAGAACCTTTATTACCGCATAGATATTCTCAATTAGGGGCTAAAGTAGCAACAGGTGATATTAATTCAGATGGATTGGAAGACTTTTTTATAGGTAATGCAAAGGGGAGTTCCGGTGCTATGTATATTCAAGATAAAGATGGAGAATTTACATTAAAAACGGGTCCTTGGGAGAAAGATTTACAGTATGAAGACACAGGTGTTTTACTTTTTGATGCGGATAACGATAAAGATTTAGATTTGTACGTAGTAAATGGTGGTAACCATACCTCGGTACACAAAGATTATTATCAAGATAGATTATATATAAATACGCCACAAGGTTTTATGAAAAGTGCAAAAGTACTTCCTGAAATTACGGCTAGCGGACAGGAAGTTGTTACTGCGGATTATGATAATGATGGTGATTTAGATTTGTTTGTTGGTGGTAGAATAGTTCCCGGAAAATACCCGTTCCCCGCTCAAAGTTATATTCTAAGAAACGATGGCGGAAAAGATTTAGATTTAAAATTTACTAATGTAACGGAAAAAATAGCTCCCGAACTGTCTAAAGCGGGTATGGTGACTTCTGCTGTTTGGGATGATTTTGATAATGATAACAAAATGGACTTGATAGTCACAGGAGAATGGATGCCTATTAGCTTCTTTAAGAATAACGGTCAAAAATTTACCGATGTAACAGATGATTTGGGATTCACGAATTCCATAGGATGGTGGTATTCTTTAGAAAAAGCAGATGTTGACGCAGATGGTGATATGGATTATCTTGTAGGAAACTTAGGCCTCAATTATAAGTATAAAGCTAGCGAAGAAACCCCGTTTGAAGTATATGCCAATGATTTTGATGAAAATGGCAGTATGGATATAGTACTTAGTTACAAAAAAAAGGGAACGATACTGCCTTTACGCGGCAGAGAATGTTCATCTCAGCAGGTACCCGCAATAAAGAAAAGATTTGAAACTTTTGAATCTTTTGCTAACGCAGATTTAAATGATATTTACGGCGAAAAAATGTTGAAAAAAGCATTGCATTATAAAGCTAATACATTTGCTAATTCTTGGGTCGAAAACAATAACGGAGAATTTATTGTTCATAAGTTACCTACACGGGCCCAGTTTACGTCAATAAATAAATTTGAAATTTTTGATTATAACGGAGATAATTTTCCGGATATACTTATTGGTGGCAATCTATACGAAGCAGAGGTTGAAACACCTCGTAATGATTCGGGAATAGGCTTGGTCTTGGTCGGAAATTCAAAGGGCCATTTTGAGGTTTTGGATATGAATGAAAGTGGTTTCTACGTACCAGGTGAAATAAGGGATATAAAGTCAATAAAAATAGGTAATCAACAAAAACCCGCATTTATTTTTGCTCGAAACAATGACTCTCTTTTATTGATTGAACAGAAAAAGTGATTTTTTTTTAATAGTACACTTATGTATAGTATCTTTTATGCTCATTAAAATAATAGATGAAATTATTAATAGAAAATAGACTGATTTTAAAAACCATATGGCTGCTTTCAGTCGTTTTAGTTCCTTTTGTATTTTGTAATGCCCAAGATAACATCAACTTCAAACATATTACCACGAGTGACGGTCTCTCCCAAAGTGACATCAATACTATTTATCAAGATAAACAGGGGTTCATGTGGTTTGGTACTTTTGATGGGCTAAATAAATATGATGGTTATAAATTTACGATTCATAATCCAAGTGTTAACGAGCCAAATCGGATAAGTAGCAATCTTATTTCCGCCATAACGGGTGATGACCAAGGTAATCTTTGGGTGGGGTCAACCGGTAAGGGCCTTAATTTTTATGATGCGTCTACGGGTAGTTTCAAAACATTTGTTCATAATGAAGAAAATCCATCCAGTATCATAGGAGACCACATTACGGCCCTATTTAAAGATAGTAAGAATAGATTGTGGATCGGTGAGCGAGATGGTCTTGATATGGTAGACCTGTCAGCATCTCAGCAAAATATTGAATTCCAGCATATAAATTCAGAACAAGATATTTTTGTTATGGGTTGGGAAGGCAGTTCTATTTATACTATTTATGAAGATAAAAACGGCCAACTTCTGGTTGGTGGCGCAACGGGCTTATTTATATTAAAAAAAGACCCTAAAGGGAATAATTATTTTGGTAATATCAATAAATCCCTGGGCCTGCCAGATTGTATTGTTAGAAGTATTGCAGAAGATAATTTGGGTAGATTGGTGGTAGCTACAAATGTTGGTCTTTTTTGCCAAATTAAAGGAAAAGGACGGAAACTCGTTAATATTTACGAAAGTAATGTGAATAAATTGCTGGTAGATCATAACAATAGGCTATGGGTGGGTTCTAATGACGGGCTTCTTTATTTTGAAAACACTTCTACAGAGAAACCTCCAAAACTTGCCAAGCGTTTTACTTATGACTCTAGAGACGCAAGTAGCATCAGCAAGAATATTATCAAATCTTTATACTTGGATAAAACGGGTATTATTTGGGTAGGTACAAATGGTGGCGGTTTAAACACTTTTGATCCAGGTAGAAAACAATTTACCCACATAAGAAACACACCAAGCCCTAGCAGTTTAAGTTATGACAAGATTAGGGCTATGTACGAAGATAGCAATGGTACGTTATGGATTGGTACAGAAGGGGGAGGCCTAAACATGTTACTCAAAGAGGATGACGACGGTAATTATGATAAGTTCAAACGCTTTAATTCAATATCAAAAACATTTGCAATTACAGAAACAACACTGAACAATAAAAAAACTCTATTAATTGGAGCGGAAAGTACTCCCGGTTTTTATCTATTGGATATTGATGATCCTGAAAGTATAAAAGAATCTAATTTCATTCCGCAAAAGCTTATGAATGGTGTGTTTAGCCTTATGAGCGATTCTAATGATAACCTGTGGATAGGAACATATATATCAGGCGTACATAGGTGGACTAAAAATAAAGACGGTGATGGGTATGACAAAATGAATTTTAAGAGCTATCCCAAGCAGTCTAATGCATTAGCAAGTAATATCGTAAGAAATATTCTTGAGGATAAAGATGGTAATGTTTGGTTTGCAACGGGTGACGGGCTTTCTAAATTGGATAAGATAGAGCGATATAAAAAAAATCCTAAGTTCCAGACTTTTAAAAATGACCCAAACGACCCAAAATCTATTAGCCATGATTACATTCTTTCGTTGTACCAAAGTACATCGGGAGTTTTATGGGTGGGTACCTTTGGCGGCGGACTAAATAAATTCATACCCGGTAAAGACGGCGCGGAAGATAGTTTCGTTTCTTATTCTGGCAGTGATGGGCTTCCCAATAATGTCATTAAAGGTATTTTAGAAGATAGTAAGAGCAATTTATGGCTATCTACCAATATGGGTTTATCAAAATTTAACCCCAAGAAGGAGACCTTTAAAAACTACAATGAGAACGATGGTCTTCAGGATAATGAATTCCAAGAATTAGCATGTGTAAAACGTGCGGATGGTGAAATGCTATTTGGAGGAATAAACGGGTTTAATGCCTTCTACCCTGAAGAAATTAGAGATAATGAGGAGGTACCGGAAACGGTAATAACTGATATGCTCATTTCAAATAAATCGGTACAAGTTGGATCTGAGGTTAATGGTAAAGTAGTCCTCAATAAAAGTGTAGATAAAACCAAGAATATTGAGCTGGGTTATAAACAGAACAATTTTTCTTTTGAGTTTGCGGCCCTGCACTATGCCGCACCTTCTAAAAATCAGTTTGCTTACATGCTTAAAGGTTTTGATAATGACTGGATACAAACGAATTCTACAAAACGTTTTGCTACTTACACTAATTTAAGTCCGGGAAAATATGTATTCAAAGTAAAAGCTTCTAATAATGATGGCTTATGGGATGAATCTCCAACGGAAATAAATATAAAAATCACCCCACCAATTTGGCAGACTTCCGCAGCTTATTTGTTTTATGGTCTATTGGTAATGGGGGTTTTATGGCTGTTTTGGAGATATACCTTTATTAGAACGAGTGAAAAACATCAATTAGAACTAGATCATCTAGAAAAGAAGAAGTCAGAAGAAATGCAACGTGTTAAATTGGAATTTTTCACGAACATTTCACATGAGTTCAGAACACCGCTTACTTTGATTAAAGGTCCCTTGGAGTATTTACGAAAAGATGGTTCAAAAGTAAGCCAGACCAAGGTTCAGGAACAGTACAACATCATGTACAAGAATACCAACTATCTACTTAAATTGGTAAATCAGTTATTGGATTTCAGAAAGATAGATCAAGGTAAAATGCACTTGGTAGTACGGAACAGTAATATAGTAGACTTTATTAAAGAAGTTGGCCAACCTTTTCAGTTTTTAGCTCATAAACAGAATGTAGATTTCAATATTTCCGCAACGGAAGATGCAATAATCTCTTGGTTTGACCATGATGCTTTGGAAAAGGTCATGAATAATCTTTTATCAAACGCATTTAAATATACGCCAGATGGGGGTCACATAACCATAGAAATCTCGGTGGGTAAAAAAGCTAGTTCTGATGATATACCGAAGAATGTAGTTATAAAAGTTAGGGATTCAGGATTTGGAATCGCAAAGAATAGAGTGAGTACTATTTTTGAGAGATTCAATACTCAAGATAAAAAAGACACAAGAAATCTACAAGGTGCAGGTATAGGCTTGTCCTTTACTAAGAACTTAATTGAATTACACCAGGGTTCCATTATAGTTAAAAGCAAACCAAATAAAGGAACTGATTTTATTGTGACGTTGCCTATGGAGAAAGAGTCGTTCATGAACATTCCGGAGGTAAGCATTAAAGAGGTCTCCGAGAGTGATTTTCTAGTCCGCTCATCGGAAACGGAATCCTTCGCAATAGGTATAAATGATGAAATCCTTGATGAGGATGTTTCAAAATCACGGCCTAAACTGCCTATTTTGTTAATTGTAGATGATAATACGGATATCCGTACTTTGGTAAAGCAGGCTTTGGACAGTGAGTATGTGATTTATGAAGCTGAAAATGGTAAACAGGCATTGCAGATGGCAAAAAGCTTGATGCCCAATATTATCTTAACAGACATTTTGATGCCTGTAATGAACGGTACTGAATTCTGTGAAAAGCTAAAGGCGAATAAAGAAACAAGTCATATTCCCGTGGTCATGTTAACGGCGAAGGCTTCTGAAGAAAGTGAGATAGAAAACTTAAAGCTAGGTGTGGAAGGCTACATCAGAAAACCTTTTGAAATGGAACTTCTTCAGCTCACCTTAGCAAATATATTGAAACAAAGAGACGAACTGCGTAAGCAGTTTACACGTAACATAACGCTACAGCCAACAGAAATAGCGGTAACATCCGTAGATGAATCTTTTCTGCAAACAGCAATTGAAATTGTGGAAAAACATATGATGAATACTGATTTTAATGTGGAGATGTTGGTAAAAGAAATGGGGTATAGTCGCAGTAATCTATACATGAAATTTAAAGAGATTACCGGGCTTTCGTCAAGTGAATTCATTAGAAATATTCGACTTAAAAGAGCTGTTCAGCTTTTTGAGCAAAGTGATCTTTCCGTAAAGGAGATTATGTACAAAACAGGATTCAATACGGCATCTTATTTTTCTAAATGTTTTAAAAAACAATTTGGGGTAATCCCTAGTGAATATGTTGCTAAACTTAAAGTAAAAAAGACAACCTCATAGATTATTATCATGAAAGTATATCTGCATATCAAATTTTGTTTGCTAGTCTGTTTTATAGTATTCGTCTCATGTGGACAGCAAAAAAAAACAGAAACAGAGAAAGTGCCAGTGCTAATACCGGACGATAAAAAACCAAATATTATCATTGTTTTTACGGATGATCAAGGGTATGGAGATTTGGCTTCCCATGGCAATAAATACATTAAAACGCCCAACTTAACTTCCTTTAGTAAAGAAGCTTTGGAGCTTACCAATTTTCATGTGGGTACCACTTGTGCTCCAAGTCGTGCTGGTCTTATGACCGGGCGTAATGGTAATAGAAATAACACTTGGCATACTATTGCCGGTTGTTCCATTTTGTTGGAGGATGAAAGGACAATGGCACAGGTCTTTAATGAAAATGGTTATAGTACGGCTATGTTTGGAAAATGGCATTTAGGGGATAATTATCCATATAGGCCTTTTAATAGAGGGTTTAAAGAAACCTTGTATCATGGTGGTGGCGGGGCACAACAAACACCTGATTATTGGAACAATACTTATTTTAACGACACCTATTTTAGAAATGGAGAGCCGGAAAAAGTTGAGGGTTATGCTACGGATGTCTGGTTTAATGAAGCTATTAAGTACGTTCAAAAAACTAAAGAGCAACCATTTTTCTTGTATTTGCCGTTGAATGCAGCACACAGTCCATTTAACGTGCCGGAATCATACGCTAAGATGTATGAGGATGCTCCGTTGACCGATGCACAGAAACGTTTTTATGGCATGATTACCAATATTGATGAGAACTTTGGAAAGTTGGTGACTTTTTTAAAGGACGAAAAGTTATTTGATAATACTATAATCATCTTCACCACAGATAACGGAACTGCTGCTGGTATATCCAAAGGAAAAGATGGAAGTATTTTAGGTTATAATGCGGGTTTGAGAGGTACAAAGGGAAGTCACTATGATGGGGGACATAAAGTACCTTTTTTCATCAGTTGGCCAGATGGAAAAATTGAAAAAGGTTCAAAAAGTAATGAACTGGTGGCAAATGTAGATTTACTTCCAACATTGAGCAAAATGGCAGGAATTGAATTCAATTCTGAAAAACCTTTGGATGGAAGTGATATGACATCCGTTTTATTGGAGGAGGCAATAGACAGTACACGTATGTTGGTCATTGATACGCAACGAGGCCAATGGCCCGAAAAAGGCAAAAATAGCTGTGTAATGACTACGGAATGGCGGCTTATAGATGGTAAAGAGTTGTATAATATAGTTGATGACCCTGGACAAAAAAATGATGTTGCTGAACAACACTCGGATAAGGTAAAAAAAATGCAACAGTTTTATGATCAGTGGTGGTCCAGTATAGAACCGGAAATGAGATATGCGGAAATTCCTCTAGGCCACGAGAAGGCTAATCCGGTGACGATAACAGTTCATGATTTGCATACAGATGAAAGTATTCCATGGAACCAAGTGCAAATCCGCCAAGGAAAATCTTCTCCAACTGGTTATTATAGTATTAATGTTGTTGAAGATGGTAATTATCAATTCAAATTATATAGGTATCCTCCAGAGTCTGGTTTGGCCCTCAACGCTGCCGCGGACCAAATTACGGGTACATCAACCATTGATGCATTGCCGGTGGGCAGGAGTATTGACTACAACAGTGCAGAAGTAGAATTAGGTGATACTTTGATTAAAGCAAGTGTTGACCCTGCTAAACCATATGCCCTTTTAGAAGGTAAATTGAAGAAAGGAAGTTATGAACTTCGTACCGACTTTTTTACGGTAGACGGAGCAAAAATACCTGCATATTATATTGTTATTGATAAAAAGGACAACGTATGAAAAAGACCAAAATAACTGTAGCCAAAAATTTAAATCAAAAAGTTGTACTATCCCGAAGATCGTTTATTTCCAAGACAGCGCTTGCAGCGGGTGCAATCAGTATAGTTCCGAGACACGTTTTGGGAAAAGGTTTCATTGCACCAAGTGATAAAGTAAACCTAGGTTATATCGGTTTGGGTAAGCAGAGTATTACCCTTTCCAATGCCTTTTTGGCGAATACGGATGAAGCTCAAATCGTTGCGGGATCTGATGTGTGGACTACCAAAAACGAATGGTTTAAGGCACATGTAAACAAACTATATGCGGATAAAAGAAATCAAAAAGAGTATAATGGTTTAACCGTTACGGGCAATTATCTTGAAATTTTAGATAGGGATGATATTGATGCTGTTATTGTTGCCACACCTGACCATTGGCATGCCATTCAGGCTATTGGAGCAATGGAAGCGGGTAAACACGTGTATTGTGAAAAACCTTTGACTCTCAAAATTCAAGAGGGAATTGATATGGTGAAGACCGTTAAAAAAACGGGTAAGGTTCTTCAGACCGGAAGCATGCAACGTTCGTGGGCAACTTTTCAAAAGGCTACCGCAATGGTGCGGAACGGACATTTAGGCGATATCAAAAAAGTGCTTGTTAATGTAGGTGATCCTGCAGTTCCATTTAATATGAAATCGGAACCTGTGCCGTCTCAGGTAGATTGGGATCAATGGTGTGGTCCAGCTCCTTTGTTACCTTATAATGAAAGATTATCACCACCTAACAGTGCAGCATTTTTTCCTGACTGGAGACTTTTTAGCGAAACTGGAGGAGGTATTCTGACTGACTGGGGTGCCCACATGTTCGATATTGCGCAATGGGGGTTAGGCATGGACCGTTCTGGTCCTGTGAAGTTTGTACCTCCCACAGATAAGAATGCTGTACGCGGAATGCAAATGTTTTATGAAAACGGAATTGAAATGGTCCATGAAGATTTTGGTAGGGGATGGGGTGTTCGCTTTATCGGAACTAAAGGTAATCTTGATATCAGTAGGAGATATCTTGAAACAGACCCACCTGGTATTTTAAAATCTCAGGTAACGGATAAAGAGGGCCTAAAATCTAGAGGTAATCATTATCAGAATTGGATAGATGCCATTAAGAACGATACTCCGCTTATCTCAGATGTAGAAATTGGTCATCGTTCTGCTACGGTCGGTAATATTTGTAATATAGGCTATAAATTAGGACGTACTTTAGAGTGGGATCCTAAAAAAGAAAAATTTATTGGTGATAGTGAAGCTAATAAAATGAAAAGTAGAAAAAATAGAAAATACTAAAAATTATCCTCCGGGCCTTCTTTTCCTGAAGGTACCGGGGGTTACTCCATTTTTTAATTTAAACATTCGAGAAAGATAGGAAACTGTGCCCATACCGGTTTTCCCCGCTATTTGTGCCAAAGTATTATTAGTAGTAAGCAGTAAGGTTTCTGATCTTTCCAAACGAACGGTCTGTATGTATTTACTGGGGCGTATGCCAAATTTTTGTTGAAACACCCTCGAAAAATGGTCTGAACTTAAGTTACTATGTGCAGCCAAATCGGCTACCGTCAGGGGCTCATGTAAATGCTCTTTTATGTAATTGAGCACTTCATGAAAACCATTTCTAATATTTAATTTAAAGCTCTTGCTGTTCTGTACAAATGGAGAGAAAAGAAGTTGTAACAGGGCATGGGTCTTAATATAAGATTTAGCAGATAAAAGTTCATTTTTCTTTTCGGTCTCTACCATAAATTTTCGGTTATCATATATACTCGGGTCCTTTTCCATTAAGTTGCGGGTGGGGTGTAGATGTATAAGCTGTTTAAAATATTCAAAAACTTGCACATCCGCTTTTAGGTCGTAATTAAAATCTTTCATGTCGTAAATGGAAAGGTGGTCACCAACTTCTTCGGAAAAGTGAATATAGTAGAGCTCTAAATGGTCTTGACATTGATAACGGCTATAGGTAAAGCTAGGAATGAGGTAAAGATGCCCCGGTTCTAGATCAAATTGTTCGTAGCTATGGTAAATCCGTGCGGTTCCCTTGGTTACTAGATATAGTCGCGAGTATGGGCTAATTACATTGTCATAATCCCAAGAGGAGTCCAGTTTAGAATAGCCGCAATGCAAAAAAGTTAGCTTTAATGACTGAAGTACCTTGTTCATGCAAAGAGTTCGTTTATCGGATTTTAAATACTTTTTATCGTTTGGTAAATATATAAATAAAGCTTGTGTTTACTTGTTAATTGGCCATTTATAGATAGATTATTTCATTCTGTTCCAAGAATTACCGTTTTTAAAAATATCGGATTTGTACAATTCATAGCCTGATTTCTGCAAGAAATCGACAAAACAAATGATTTAATTTTGTGGAAAACATAAATTTTCTCATAAATAATGTTCAAATTATCAAACTATTTCCTTTTTTCTTTCGCATTAGTGTTGTTTTCATGTGGTGGTCCAGACCTTCCTGAAGACGTGGAAATCGCCTATGGGAAACTTCCGGAAAAAGTAGATTTCAATCAGCATGTAAAACCTATTTTATCCGATAAATGTTTTATTTGTCACGGACCTGATAAAGCAAAAATCAAAGGTGGGCTTCAGTTGCATGACCCGGAATTGGCCTATGCAGAATCTCCAAATACACCTGGCCTATATTCCATAGATCCTGGTAATCCAGGTAATAGTGAAGTAGTAAAAAGAATCTTGACGGATAACCCGGATATTATTATGCCTGCACCGTCATCGCATTTAACTCTATCGCCAACTGAAAAGGCTATGTTGATCAAATGGATAGACCAAGGAGCGGAATATAAGGATCACTGGGCTTTTTTAAAACCCGTAAAACATGAGGTTCCAAAAGTAAAACAGGCGGAATTTGTCCAGAGCCCGATAGATAATTTTGTTTTGGCCACTTTGGAAGAGAAGGGTTTTGAACCATCAAAAAGAGCAGAAAAGGAATTGTTGTTAAGAAGAGCTTCCATAGATTTAACAGGACTTCCTCCAACTTTAGAAGAAATGGATGCCTTTGTGAACGACACATCCGAAAATGCTTTTGAGAAGCAAATAGACCGGTTATTGGCGTCCACTCATTATGGCGAACAAATGACTTTAGACTGGATGGATGTTTCTCGTTATGCAGACACCCATGGTTACAGTAATGATAGATATAGAGACACATCACCATGGAGAGATTGGGTCATAAAGTCCTTTAATAAAAATATGCCTTATGATGAATTTATTACATGGCAATTGGCGGGAGACCTTTTTGAAAATGCAACAAAAGAACAAGTTTTAGCAACCACTTTTAATAGATTGCATCCTCAAAACTTAGAAGGTGGTATTATAGATGAAGAATTTAGATCGGAATATGTAGCAGATAGAACGGCAACGGTTAGTCAAGGTATGTTAGGATTATCCTATGCTTGTGCCAAATGCCATGATCATAAGTACGACCCTATATCTCAGAAAAACTATTTTGAGATGTATGGCTTTTTTAACAATGTAGATGAGACCGGACTGATTCCTTGGGACTTGGCAACTCCTGTTCCCGCAATGTTATTGCCAACTAAAGAGCAAGAAGATGTATTGGCCTATCTAGAAAAGATTGTAGATGAATCTGAAGAGAAGTTAGAAACTACGGCCAAGACAGAGCGCGATAATTTTGAAAAATGGATAGCTAGTAATTCGTTTAAAGATATTCCGGTAAAAACACGTCCTAAAGGGTTGATCGCATCTTTTGATTTTGATAATCAAAACCTGGTGAACGCTGTTGGTGGAAACGGAAAAAATAACATCAGGATGCGTCAGCATTTTGTTGATAATGAAAAAGCCGTTTATAAAGAAGGAGCTAGCGGTAAAGGCCTTTATATGGACGGGGATACATGGTTAGATCTGGACAAAATTGGTATTTATAAGCGTAATGAACCTTTTAGTATTTCTATTAAAGTTTTTATTCCTAAAGACTTAGAAGATGGGGTAATTTACCATAAGATGCAAGGACCTGAACTTCATAGCTTTAGAGGGTATCACTTAAAAGTAAAGGAGAATAGGCTAGAAGCCTTATTTGCGCATGTATGGCCAGATAATTCAATGGTAGTAGAGTCTTTAAAAGAAATTCCAAAAGAGAAGTGGTTTCAAGTAACTCTTACCTATGATGGTTCTAGTAAAGCAAACGGTATAGGCATCTATTTGGATGGAGAAAAGCTGCGGACCAAAACCACTTTTGACAACCTGTATAAAGATATTGTCTTTAATAATATGAGCAATTATATTTATAAAGGAACCGTAGAACCTGGTCTTAGAATAGGGGCTATTTGGAGAGGAAAAGGTATAGGAAAGGCAACGGTAGATGACCTTATGGTTTTTGATAGAGAGATAGGTGATGTTGAAGTAATGCAAATAAGCACTACGGATAAACTAAACAACTTGGTTGCAAAATCCAGTGATGCACTCAATGAAAAAGAGAAGGCGCAACTGGCCCAGTATTATTTGTTCAATAACTCACCAAAATATAAGGAAGCAATTGCTACGTTGAAGAAAGACCGGGAGGTTTTGGTAGATAGTATAGAACCGGTAAAGCAAATTATGGTTATGAAAGAGCGTAGCACACCCAGACAGACCTATATCTTAGATAGGGGTAATTATGACTCTCCAACCGATTCTGTATTTCCGAATGTTCCAAAAGAAATCTTCCCTATGGCAGATAGCCTTCCAAAAAATAGGTTAGGTTTGGCTAAATGGATAACGAACAAAGACAATCCATTAACGGCAAGAGTAGCGGTAAACAGATATTGGCAAAATCTTTTTGGAAGAGGGTTGGTTAAGACCTCAGAAGATTTCGGTAATCAAGGAGAGCTACCCAGTCATCCAAAATTACTGGATTGGTTGGCAATTCAATTCGTAGAATCTGGTTGGGATGTAAAGGCCTTACATAAAACCATCATGATGTCTAGCACCTATCAACAAAGTTCTGTCATAAGTGAAGAGCTTCTTAAAGTAGACGGAGAAAACAAATGGTTGGCAAGAGGGCCTTCAACCAGACTTTCCGGTGAAATGTTAAGGGATAATGCCCTTTATGCTTCAGGTTTATTGAATGAAACGGTAGGTGGTAAGAGTGTGAAACCCTATCAACCGGATGGATTGTGGAAAGTAAATGGAGATACCTATGTTCAAGATGGAGAAGAAGGTTTGTATAGACGTAGTATGTATACCATCTGGAAGCGTACCGTGCCTAATCCAACGATTTCAACTTTTGATGCGCCTACAAGGGATTTATGTACCAGTAGAAGACAAAAAACAAATACGCCATTACAGGCACTGGTAGTATTGAACGATCCTACATATATAGAGGCCTCTAGAGTTTTAGGGAAACAAATGACGGAGGCAGAGGACGTACGGAAAGGTATAGCACAAACCTTCAAAAAGCTTGCAGGTAGAAATATTACCGATCAAGAATTGGATGTTTTGGCCAAGCTTCAAAATAAGGAATACAAAAAGTTCAGTACTAATTTGGATAAAGCAAAAGGTTGGTTACAAACCGGGGCTTTTAAAGTTTCAGAAACGGATGATAAAGCATCTATAGCTGCCAATGCAGTGGTAGCAAGTACCATTATGAACGCAGATGCCACTATCACCAAAAGATAATAGTTAACAGCTAACAAAAGAAAGTATGTGTAATAATCACCACCATAGCAAATTGACTTCTAACAATAACGATTTTAAAAAAATAGAGAAACAGTTAGATAGAAGACATTTCTTAAAACAGACCTCGCTTGGTATTGGAGCCATGGCACTGGGCAGTTTATTAGGTGCTGAAAAAGCATTTGCCGGTATTGGCATGAACAGTACGGAAGAAGAGATTTTAAAGGTCTATAATAAGAACCGATTGGGTTTACCGCACCATGCACCAAAGGCCAAAAGAATAATCTATCTTTTTCAGAGTGGTGGACCTTCCCAAATGGATTTGTTCGATTATAAGCCTAAGCTATCGGATATGTTTGGTCAAGAATTACCGGATTCGGTCATAAGTGGTCAAAGACTTACAGGAATGAGCGGTAGTCAAAGTACGTTGCCCATAGCACCATCAACCTTTAAATTTAAACAATACGGAGAATCACGGGCATGGGTAAGTGATGCTATGCCTTATTTGTCCGAGGTTGTAGATGATTTATGTTTCATTAAAAGTATGCAAACAGATCAAATCAACCATACGCCTGCCATTACGTTTATGCAAACGGGAAATCAATTGCCTGGAAGACCCGCAATAGGCTCATGGTTAAGTTATGGTTTAGGTTCGGATAATGAAAACCTGCCTACATTCATTGCTTTGGTTTCAAAAAATGGAAAAGGACAACCTCTAAAAGCTAGTTTATGGGGTAACGGATTTTTACCAACAGAACATCAAGGAGTGCAATTTAGATCGGGAAAAGACCCGGTACTTTATTTGAGCGACCCTGAAAATTACGATGGTAATGATAGAAGGGATATGTTGGATTATTTAAAACATTTGAATGAATTACAGACGGATGCTTACGGTGATCCAGAAATTCAATCGCGTATGTCTCAGTACGAAATGGCTTTTAAAATGCAGACCTCCATTCCGGAAGTAACTGATTTGACCAATGAGCCTGAATATATCTTTGATATGTACGGAGAAGATAGTCGTGACCCTGGTACTTACGCTGCAAACTGTTTAATGGCAAGAAAACTGCTAGAAAAAGGAGTGAAGTTTGTGCAATTATATCACCAAGGATGGGATCAACATAATTACTGCCCAGGAGGAGTAAAAAGTCAATCTAAAAAGACTGATCAAGCTACCGCTGCTTTGATTAAAGATTTAAAACAACGTGGCATGTTTGAAGATACGCTTGTTGTTTGGGGTGGGGAATTTGGTCGTACGGTGTATTCTCAAGGTCAACTAACAAGTGAAAATTACGGTCGCGATCATCACCCGAAAGCATTTACTATGTGGATGGCCGGAGCAGGTGTAAAACCTGGGTTTTCATATGGTGCCACGGATGATTTTAGTTACAATGTAACCAAAGACCCGGTACATGTACACGATTTTCATGCTACGCTAATGCATTTATTCGGTATTGATCATGAACGGTTAACATTTAAACATCAAGGTAGAAGATACCGTCTCACGGATGTACACGGTCATGTAGTAAAGGATTTATTGACCTAGATTTACCTGCTTTTAGTTAACTTTCATAGTAAATTACCACCACAATAAAACCACTAGTATTATATGAGCAATAGAAGAAGCTTTCTTAAGAAATCGGCATTGGGCGCCACCGCTTTAACTACCACAACATCTTTTGGATTTAATATCTTAAAGAAAACCGCATTGGAAGATCAAATCATAGGTCACGGCGATTATAAGTACAAAGTAGTTAAGGATTGGGCACAAATGTCTGTTGCTCACAACCCGATACTGAACTGTCATGAAATGCAAATGGACAGTAAGGGAAGGCTTATCATGTTAGGAGACCATACGGATAATAATATTTTGATTTTTGATAAATCGGGAAAGCTTCTGGATTATTGGGGAACACGTTACCCTGGCGGACACGGGCTTACGCTTCATGATGAAGGAGGTGAGGACATGTTGTATATTGTGGATTGTGGGTGGTTTGTAAATCGAACCGGTAAATGGAGTAAACAGGCAGGAACTGTAAGTAAAACCACTGTTGATGGCCGTCTTTTGTTTAATCTTCCTGATCCACATACGATTGGTGTCTATACGCAAGAACAAGAATATTTGCCTACGGAGACCGCTATAGGTCCAAATGGGGATATTTACGTAGCGGATGGTTACGGCTCTGACTTTATTCTTCAGTTTAGCGGTAAAGGTGAATTCATCCGCAAATGGGGTGGTCATGATAATAGCGATAAAAATTATAATCTTCATAACGCTCACGGTGTTGCCATAGATTATAGGGACAAGCAAAATCCAGTGCTTGTGGTTACTTCTCGCTCTGATAAAAGTTTTAAGTTTTTCACTTTAGAAGGAAAATTTATTAAAACAGTTGAGTTACCGGGAGCGTATGTCTGTCGTCCCGTTCTTGATGATGAAAATATCTACGCTGGCGTATGTTGGTCCGAAAATAAGCAAGGGCATAGGTTTAGCAATTCTGGCTTTGTAACCATTATGGATGGTGAAAACAAGGTAGTTTCCAATCCTGGAGGCGATGCACCTGAATATAAAAATGGCAAACTGCAACAAATGTATCAATCGGAAAAAGCGGTTTTTAATCATGGACACGATGTTTTTGTAGATGAAGACAAGAACCTTTACGTATGTCAATGGAACGCCAACAGAACGCCTCCGGTTAAATTAGAACGGGTATAGGGTCTGTCAGCTTACTTACGTTTAATTACAAATAAGTTACACAAAGACATTTGTGGCTAATAATTGATCATTTCTTTTATAGCTCTGTCTCAAATATGCGTAATTTTCGGGTTAAGGTCTCAAGACTTTAATCAAACTCATATTAACAAAATTTCAAATTTAAATGCGCTGCAAAAAGAACAATCTACTGTATGCTCTTTTGTTGCTTATTGTATTTTCTTCTTGTAAAGAAGAAAAGGCTGTAATCACAGAAAAAAAACCGAATATTATCTACATTATGGCTGATGACCATACTACCCAGGGTTTTGGGATTTATGGTAGCCGGTTGGCAAAATTAAACCCTACACCAACATTGGATAAGATTGCCAAGGAAGGTATCATCTTTGACAATTGCTTCGTAAGTAATTCAATCTGTACGCCAAGTCGTGCAGCCATTATTACGGGTCAGAACTCTCAGTTAAACGGAGTTTTAGATTTGGATGGTCGTATTGAACCAGCTCGCCAGTTTCTTCCAATTGAAATGAAAAAATTAGGTTACCAAACCGCTGTTGTTGGTAAATGGCACTTAAAAGAAGAGCCTGCAGCGTTTGACTATTATAAGGTTTTACCTGGTCAAGGTAAATATTTTGATCCTGAGTTCAGGGTTCGTGGTGATAAGCCGTGGCCTAAAAATACTGTTCAGACTAAGGGGCATTCTTCTGACATGGTTACCGATATTTCTTTGGATTGGTTAAAGAACGAAAGAGACCCTAACAAACCTTTCTTTTTAGTGCATCAGTTTAAAGCACCTCATGATGATTTTGAAAATGCTCCTCGTTACGAAGAGTATTTGGCGGATACCTTTATTCCAGAGCCTGAAAGCCTGTACGAAAGAGGAAATAACGGTTCTATTGCTACACGTGGTAAGAATGATTCGTTGACTAGAATTATTGGATCTTCTGTATCGCACAGAAACTTGATTCGTAACCAGGCTATGAACATTTATGTAGATAGCTCTATTCACCGTTCATATCGTGATGCGGATAAAATCCGTCCAGAAGAATATGTAAAATGGGAAATGGATGATGAAGAGAAGAAATATACGAGTAAGGTTTATCAGGACTACGTAAAAAAGTATTTGCGTTGCGTAAAAGGAGTTGATGATAACGTAAAACGTTTAATGGATTATTTAGAGGCTGAAGGTCTTATGGACAATACTATAATCGTTTATACCGGAGATCAAGGTTTTATGCTTGGTGAACATGATTTTATTGATAAAAGATGGATGTATGAAGAATCTATGCGAATGCCTTTCTTTGTGCGTTACCCTGAAAAAATAAAAGCAGGAACTCGCACGGATGCAATTATCAATAATACAGATTTTGCACCTACGATTATTGAATTGGCTGGCGGAAGCACACCTGATTACATGCAAGGAAAAAGCTTTAAAACAATTTTGGAAACAGGGGAGGAGCCTGAAGATTGGCAAAAGTCTACCTATTACAGGTATTGGATGCATATGGCACACCGTCACCAAAACCCCGCACATTTTGGCGTTCGTACCAAGGATCATAAATTGATATTTTTCTACGGAAAATATTATGTGGATACCAGCGACCCAAATGCAGAATGGGACAAAGAGAATTGGGGTAACGATTTTTCTACGGATACACCTGCAGCGTGGGAGTTTTATGATTTAAAGGAAGACCCTAAGGAAATGAACAATGCCTATGCCGACCCTGCGTATGCAGAAACTATAGCAGATTTAAAGAAAGAATTGTTGAGGCTTCGTAAAGACTTGAATGAAACCGATGAGAAATATCCCCAGATTCAAAAAGTTATAGACGAGCATTGGGATGATTAAGTAATTAACGTAACCAAAAAAAAAGAGCCTAGTTAAAAACTTTAATTAGGCTCTTTTCAATTATATAAGAATGGTATTAGAGTTTAAAAATCCGCTCTAATTTAATCCATTTTTCACCATTTTTGGCCCAAGGCAAGCCTTGTTGATATTTCCACATCAATTGTTCCCATTCCTGTACGGCAGGGTTATTGGCATCCATTTCAGCCTTTCTCTTGGCATCAAAAGTTTCATCGACCTCCATAATCATAAACATGCGGTTTCCGGTTAGGAAAATCTGCATGTCTAAAATACCCGCATCTTTAATACTTTTTGTTATTGCGGGACGGGCGTTACCAGGAGCATGATATTCTTTGTATTCTGCAATGAGTTTTGGGTCATCTTTAAGATCACAGGAATAGCAGTATCTTTTCGTTTTCATGTTAAGCTGTTTTCAATTTGGTTACTTTATAGGCGTACATACCGTAGAATGCAACAAATAAAAGACAAATCATAGGTAATAGGAAAGAAAAGTGAATTTCAGTTATGTTTCCAGCTATCTTATCACCAAATACTTCTTGTCCGTTTACGGTATCGCCAAAATCCATTATACTTGCTTGCAACTTCGGTAAAAATGCACCACCTACAATCGCCATAATAAGTCCAGATGAAGCCAGTTTTGCTTCTTCACCCATATCTTTAAGAGCGAGGCCATAAATGGTCGGGAACATAATAGACATAAATACGGAAACAAATACCAAAAATACCAGGCTTAGAATGCCTGAGGTCATTATGATACCAGCACACATGAGTGCAGCCGCTAAACCAAAATAAGCTAACATTTTAGCAGGATTTATTTTTTTCATCAATGCCGTTCCAATAAAGCGGGTGACAACAAATGATACCATGGCGGTAATATTCCACCATGTAGCATCAACACCTAAGTTTTGAGATTCGTTTAAATATTCTACCAACTGAAAAATAGCTGTCCAGCACATAATCTGGGCACCTACGTAGAACATTTGGGCAACAACACCCAAGAGAAAGGTCTTACTCTTAAAAATACGGTCAACAGATTCTTTTATAGATAGATGATCACCCATTACCATTGCAGGAATTTTTGTCCTCCAAATTACCAGAAAAACCAAAGCGACAAATATGCCAACAGCAATGTACGGACCACTGATAATATTCAGGTCAAAAGCTTTGATTTCAGCAGCTTTTTCAGCTCCTTGGGCTATAATTTCAGAGCTATCTGCATAATCGGCAGATAGAATTCTATCTAATACCACAAACTTGGCAATCAACATACCTGTTAGCGAACCAATAGGGTTAAAGGATTGTGCCAAGTTCAATCTTTGCGTAGCCGTTTCTTTATCCCCCATGGAAAGAATCAATGGGTTAGAGGTGGTTTCCAAGAATCCTAATCCGCAAGTAATTACAAAGAGCGAAATCAAGAAATAGGTATAAGAACCATTTTCGGCTGCAGGATAAAAGAGAATGGCACCTAAAGCATAAAGCGCCAAACCGAGTAATAACCCTGATTTATAACTGAATTTACGTATGAATAAAGCGGCAGGAATAGCCATAACACCATAACCAAAATAGAATGCAAATTGCACATTGTATGCTTCTTCATTAGAAAGAATCATTACTTTTTTAAAGGCAGCAACCATAGGGTTTGTCAAATCGTTGGCAAATCCCCAAAGGGCAAAAATAGACGTCGCCGCAATAAATGGAACGAGCAAATGCTTAGGTACTACAGGTATTTTGGTGTTTTTTGTCATGGGTTTGAATTTAAGTTGGTTGCGATTAATCTTCGGTCAGTAACGAACGGTCTAAATGTACATAGCCGCCGTCCACAAAAATAAATTGTCCTGTAGTGTGCGATGATCTATTTGAGATTGTAAATAAGCAAGTGTCTGCTATCTCATTAGTGCTGGTCATTCTATTTTCTAAAGGAATTTTCTTTACAATGGATTTTAATTTTTGTTCCCCATCAGGTAATGTTCTGATCCAAGTATCATATGATGGCGTCCAGCTTTCTGCAATAATAATCGCATTGGAACGGATGTCGTGCTTTATTAAATCTACAGCCCATTCACGCGTAAGGCCTAAAACACCTCCTTTGGAAGCAGCATAGCCCGAAGTTCTTCCTTGCCCTGTCAAAGCCACTTTAGAACCAATGTTCAAAATGTTGCCCTTTGATTCAATGAGAAAGGGAAGCGCATGTTTTACGATAAGAAAATAGCTCACCATGTTCAGCTTAAGCGAATCCATAAACTCTTCATAACTGGCATCTAGACCAACTCCGTCATTTACACCAACGTTATTGATGACCACATCAATACGACCGTATTTTTTGGTAATTTTATTTACGGCATTTTCAATCTGAACGGGGTCAGTTACATCAGTTTGACAGAAAATAGCATCTATTCCTTTCTCTTGAATTTTCTCAACATACCCAAAACCCCGGGCATTACGATCAATGACAGCAGGTATTGCACCTTCTTCCGCCAAACGCTGTAAAATAGTTTCTCCAATACTACCTTCTTTTCCAGCAGCTCCGCTAATAACGACTACTTTTCCTTTTAAGTTTAAATCCATTGCGTTCTGTTATTTTGGTGTTGTCCTTTTTTCCAGGAGAGCAACTATTGCTCAAATGAGATAGACAATCGTAATTATAAATTATAGAATTCTTGTGCGTTTCCGCCCATGATCATCTCTTGGTCTTGACTACTAAGCGTTGCAATAAAATGGGTTACAATGCTTTTAACCTGGCCGTAATTGCCTGCTACGAGACAAACGGGCCAATCAGAACCGAACATAATCCGTTCACTGCCAAAAGCTTCTAGAACCAAGTGCATGTACGGTTGTAGTTGCTCTGCTGTCCATGTATTGTAATCCGCTTCGGTAATCATACCGGAGAGCTTACAATACACATTTTCATGTTTGCCTATTTCTTTCATCAATGCGGCCCAGCCTTCATAAAAACCATCTTTTATATAAGGTTTTGCGATATGGTCTATGACAAATTTTTGATTAGGAAACTTCTTGATAAACTCCAAAACAGCTCCCAGCTGATGCGGGAAAACTAAAATATCATAGGTGTGATTGTATTTTTCAAGTAAACCTATGCCCCTTAAAAAGTTAGGGCGGAGTAAAAAGTTATGATCATCCTCGCCTTGCACCACATGACGCCAGCCTTTTAAGTTTTTATCCGTGCTGTACTTTTCTAAAACCGATTCAATATTTTCAGCTCTTAAATCGGCCCAGCCCACAACGCCTTTTATGAAATTGTGCTCCTTTGCCAAATTCAATAAAAAATCGGTTTCCTTTAGAGTTTGGTCTGCTTGCACGGCAATACAACCATCAACTTGATTTTCTTGATAGACCTTCTTCAAATCTTGGGGAAGAAAATCTCTCCGGATAACTGACATGTCATCATCGATCCAAGAATGTTTAACCGGTTCGTATTTCCAAAAATGTTGGTGACTATCTATCGTCATTTTTCAATTTTTAAAGATTGAATATGGATTATAAGTTTTTTAAACAGGAATTGATTCCGTTGGCTTCAATGTTTTCGATATTCTTAGCTACGGTTTCCGAAAGACCTTCTATTTGAGTTAAATCTTCGCCCCAAATAGCAGTGTTACTCAATACATTTTTTGTAAAATCCTGTAAGCTTGAACCATTGTCTACTTTCTCCCATTCCGATTTAAAGAAACTTAAAACAGCCTTATCATCATTAAGAGCAATGTTCTCACCGTTAAACTCGCCCTTATAAAACCGGAGCATAGCTGAAAGTCCAAAAACAATGCGTTTTGGTAACTTGTCTTGAGCATTGTAATAATCTTTTAGGGTAGGCAATAAACGAGCAACGAACTTAGAAGTACTATTTAAGGAGATGCTTATAAGTTGATGTTTTAAAAGTGGGTTGCGAAAACGGTCAAGAACGTCTGCAACGAATTTGTTTTTTACATCATCCGGAAAATCAAGTGTAGTTGCGGATTCCTCCAAAAGAAGACTTTCTACAAAGTTGCTTACCGTTTCATTTTCCATAGCTTCTTTTACAAAGCGGATGCCGGCCAAATAACCAACGGGAACCATAGAGGTATGTGCGCCGTTCAGAATGCGGACTTTCATTTCGCGATAGGGGGCAAGATCATTTACGAATTCTACGTTTAGGTCAGTTTCTGAAAAAGGAAGTTCTTTTTGAACTGTTTCATTCGCTTGGATTACCCAGCTGTGGTAATATTCACCAGCAACTAAAAGTTCATCTTTGTACTCTAATTTTTGTTCTATTTCTTCCGCACGGTCGGATGGGTAACCAGAAACGATACGATCTACCAAGGTGCTGCAAAAGTGATTTGCAGTATCTACCCAATCTTTAAATTCAGCCTCTAAGCTCCAGTGATCGGCGTATTGCAAAACCGTTTTTTTGAGAGCGTCGCCATTATCCTCGATCAATTCGCAGGGAAGTAAAATACATCCTTTTGAAGCATCTGCATTAAAGTGTTTAAAACGGTGGTACAGCCAAATCGTTAATTTAGCGGGGAATTCTTTTGGAGGTACTCCATTAAATTCATCTTTCTCATTAAATTTAATTCCGGCCTCAGTTGTATTTGAAACGATAAAACGTAGGTCTTCATTTTCGGCCAGTTTTAGATAAGCAGCCCATTCATTATAGGAGTGAATTATTTGCTGAACCTCGGTAACCAATGTTTTTTCGGCAACCAGTTCTCCGTTTTTAATTCCGTCAAGAACAACCGTAAAAAGTCCGTCTTGAGCTTTCAATTCCGCATAATCTCCTCCCGCAGTGGGTTTGATTATGGCAATATCTCCATTAAAATCGGTTTTCTGGTTGAGTACGTGAACCATCCAGTCCACAAAAGCGCGTAAAAAATTCCCGCCACCAAACTGCATTACCTTTATTGGTCGTTGTGTTATATTGGCTACGTTAGTATGATTTAAAATTTGCATTAATTAGCTGTTTGTCAAGTTAAAATTCAGTTGAGATACTTAAAGCGATATGCCTCTTTTCCAAGGAATAAAGTCTTCTTGCCCTAAGCGTACTGCTGCGGGAATCACCTCACCACTGGCGACTTTAATAATATATTCCAATAGCTCTTCACCTTTTGTTTCAATGGTATCTTCTCCCGTAATTACCGTTCCGGTATTAAAATCTATAATGTCTTTCATACGAGAACTAAGCGCGTTGTTACTTGATAATTTTATGACCGGAGCAATAGGGTTTCCCGTAGGTGTACCTAATCCAGTAGTAAAACAGATTACGTTACAACCGGATCCTGCAAGACCTGTAGTGCTTTCTACATCATTACCAGGTGTACACAAAAGATTCAGGCCTTTTTTTCTAATGGGCTCCGTGTAATCCAGTACATCGGTAACGGGACTTGTTCCCCCTTTTTTGGCTGCACCGGCAGACTTCATGGCGTCTGTAATGAGCCCGTCTTTTATGTTTCCCGGGGATGGATTATTCTCAAACCCAGACCCCACGGATACGGCCTTATCCGAATAAGCACGCATCAGTTTTGCAAATTTTTCGGCATTTTCTTCTGTTTCACAACGGTTGATGAGTTCTTGTTCCACACCGTTCAATTCAGGGAATTCCGAAAGAACAGTTGTGGCTCCTAAGCCTACCAATAGATCCGAGGCATAACCCAAAGAAGGGTTTGCAGATATTCCTGAAAAACCATCAGAACCTCCGCATTCCAAACCTAAAACGAGTTTGGTTAGCGGTGCTGGTTTTCTTTCCGTTTTATTGGCTTCAATTAAACCTAAGAATGTTTTTTTGACCGCTTCTTCTATAAATTGACGCTCTCCGGCACTTTTCTGTTGTTCTAGAACATACAGTGGTTTTTCAAAACTGGGATCGAGTTTAGCAATGGCTGCCTCCAACAATTTGAATTGCGCATTCTGACAACCTAAACTTAGAATGGTAGCACCTGCCGTATTGGGGTGGGTAATGTATCCCGCTAAAAGGTTACATAGTGTTTCCGAATCTTGGCGAATACCCCCACAACCGCCGTCATGGTTCAAGAACTTAATCCCGTCTACATTCGGAAAGGTCCTATTTTGCTTTATGTCTTCTGGAGTTTTAATGATATCCGAAGAAAGAAGGTCGTTCTCAGACGCTCCATTTTTATATTGGTTCACAAGCACCTCGGTGTCCACTACAAAATCAGTAGTGGTATGGTAGCCCAATGATTTTAGTAATGCCGATTTCATTACATCAACATTTCTATTCTCACAGAATACCAAAGGAATCACTAGCCAATGATTGGCCGTACCTACTTTACCGTCTGCTCTGTGATATCCATTGAAAGTAATATCTTTCCATTTACTGACATCAGGAGCGGTCCAGCTCAGTTTTTCTTGACCAACGGCATATTCAGAAGAAGCATGCACAACATTTTCAGTGGTTATGGTCTCACCTTTGGCAATAGGTTTTGTAGCCTTGCCTACTAGAGAACCGTACATGATAATGGAATCACCAATATTAAGATTTGTGATTGTAAACTTATGCTTGGCTTTCACGTCTGCCGTTAACTGAAAACGGTCGTTGTTATGAAAAATCTCAGAACCTTTAGAAATATCTGTAAGGGCTGCCAGAACATTATCTTCAGGATGTATTTGTAAAAATTGCTTTGACATAGTGTTCTTTACTTTTGTCTGTGCTTAATTGTAGGGTTGATGAACGCTTATTTACTCAAAATCAACAGTAGCCTTAATAACTCCGTTTGCTGGATCTAACCAACCATCAAAATTGGCTATCATTTCAGTATAGGGAACATTATGTGTGATGAAAGAATCTATTGGAAAACCGCCTTTTTCCAAAACGGAAATCACATGTTCAAAATCTTCCAAGGTCGCATTTCTACTGCACATAATAGTTGTTTCCTTAGCGTGAATTTTTGGATGTGTAAATACCAATTCTCCTTTGGAAAGACCAACCAATACGTATCTTCCACCATGTGACATATAATCAGGACCTGCTTCAAGTGCTCCTTTGTGACCTGTGGCATCAAAAACAGCTGTAGCTAAATCTCCATTGGTAATTTTTTCAACTTGTTCTACGGCATCTTTTCCACCTAAAACCACATAGTCCACACCGATATCATTTTTGGCATAATCCAAACGCTGTTGGTTCATATCAATAGCTATTACTTTAGCTCCTGCAATCTGGGCCAATTTCATAATGCCAATTCCAATGGGGCCACAGCCAACTACAACAATAGTTTCACCCGGTTTTATATCTGCACGGCGAATAGCGTGTGCACCAATGGCCAAAGGTTCAACAACCGCCATTTGGTCATCCGTTAATTGTTGTGCTGGGATAAGTAAATTGGTCGGAACCGTAATTTTTTCTTGCATTCCACCATCTGTGTGAACACCTAAAACTTTAATGTTCGTACAACAGTTGGTTTTCCCATTTCTACAGGCTATACAAGTACCACAGCTTACATAAGGCATAACTACCACATTATCTCCTGGTTTAATACCTTGAGGATTCTCGTCTATTTCAACTACTTGGGTAGCTAATTCGTGACCGAGAATTCTAGGGTAGGTAAAAAAAGCCTGGTTACCCGCATAAGCGTGTAAATCCGTACCGCAAATACCTACTTTTTTTACTTTTAATATGGCTTCGCCGGATTTTCTTGTGGGTTCTTCCCTTTCTTTAAGAATGAACTCTCCCGGTTTTTCGCATACAATATATTTCATGTGTTTCATCTGTTTTTAGTCACATTCATATTAAAACGAGCTGTTTCTTTTAACACTATCAGGGACTGAGTTAACACTCCTATAGCTAGTAGTGCAGTACTGAAAAAGAGCGCACCTTAACGGTGCGCTCCTAAATTAAAAAAAACTAACTCAACTAACTTCTTTAATAGGGTTCTATAATGATATCTCAAGCACATGTGCAAAATCTCCAGACTTGTTGCCCAAGTCAGAAATTGAAAGCGCATCGTCTTTTACATCAAATGTAATTTTAGCATTGCTGCCTAATAATGTTACACTTTTGATATTTAGGTCTTTACCATATTCACTGGCTTTTCCTAAAGATTTAATATCTACTTTGTTTCCTTCTGGCCATTCCATCATAATAGCATAAAGTTTATCGCCTTTTTTAGTAAAGCGAATATCTTGACCGGTAAAGCCTTTGTTCTGACCTTCACTATGATGTCCTTTTTTAACTTCTGTAGGGCCTTCGCCAAAAGTGCTCCAGTATTCGGTATCATAAATAGCTTCACCATTGGTGTTAAGCCAATCACCGATTTGAAATAAAATTTCTTTTTGGTCTTCTGGAATTGTTCCATCTGCCTTTGGACCTACATTTAGTAAAAGGTTTCCGTTTTTAGATACAATATCAACTAAATCATCAACCAAACTATTAGCAGTTCTGGATTCCCAGTTCATAACATAGCACCATGAATTTTTTCCGATAGAAGTATCCGTTTGCCAAGGCAGTTTGCGAATTCCAGGAAGCTTACCACGTTCCAAATCATAAATAACAGTGCCTTCTGGGAAAGCTTCGTGGTCAAAATTCTTATCGTTTATAACCACTTCTTTACCCCATTCTATACCTTTATTATAGTAGTAAGCGGCAATTTTAGGACGGTATTCTTTGTAATCAGGGATATCTAAATAGAAATCAAACCAAAGAATATCCGGCTGGTAATTATCAATAAGGTCTACCGTTCTATCCCACCACATTTTTTTAAACTCTTCGGAAACAGGTTCCGTTAGGTCTTTTCCTTTTGGAGAGTATAAATCTGCATACTCAGGGTCTGTGGTGTCAAATTTTTCTTTTTTATTGTAGAAAGACCAGTTAAAAGCATAGTGGGAGGACGCCCCCATAATCATACCTTGTGCGCGACCTTCTTTAAAAAGTTCACCTAAAACATCACGTTTAGGCCCCATATCTACAGAGTTCCAACGTGTGGTGTTGGACTTGTACATGGCAAAACCATCATGGTGATCCGCAACGGGAATTACATATTTTGCACCTGATTTCTTAAAAATGTCTATCCATTCTTTGGCATCAAATTTTTCGGCCTTGAACATAGGAATGAAATCTTTGTATCCAAATTTCTTTTGGTCTCCATATGTTTTTTTATGATGAAGGTACGTGGCGTTCGGCCCTTTTTGACCTGATTTTAGCTGAGCGCTAAAAGTGGCCGTATCCATATACATTTGGCGTGGATACCACTCAGAACCAAAAGCAGGAACAGCATATGCACCCCAATGAATGAAAATACCAAACTTACTATCGTTAAACCATTCTGGATCTTTATAATTTTCTTTTATGGATTCCCAATTCGCCTCGTATTTCACTACAGTTTCTTTGACGGTAGTTTCTTCTTTTTTATCCGTTTTTGAGCCGCAAGAAGCAAGGACTGCACCGGTCAGTAAAAGTGTTAAAACTCTATTAGTTAAAATCATTTAAAAAGGATTGGTTAGTAAGGCCAATAAGAGGCGCTATTAATGAGTTGCTAAGATGCAATATAATAAGACAAGCGAAAGTGTGAATTGTTCAAATAACTATAACAAATGGTTAATTATTTGCTTTGTACAGTTTTTGAGGAGTTTGTAAAGTGCAGTTTTTTAGGCTTTTGCGTATTTTTTTTGATAAGTAAGAGGAGAAGAACCCATGAATTTCTTGAATTGCCTGTGAAAAAAAGGGAGCGATTCATAACCACAAGAAAATGCAATATGAGAGACGGAATCATGTGTATCAAGAAGCATTCTTGCCGAGATATTTATACGGAATTCATTCAAAAAAGTAAAGAAAGGACGACCCATCATTTTGGTAAAAAACCTTGAAAAGGATTGCTCGGACATATTAACCAAATCGGCTACTTCTTTAAGGTAAATTTTACGACCATAATTCAATCCTACAAAATCATGAATTTGCGCCATTCTACTCCCATATTCAGAAGGTAGGTCTTCCGTAAAGCTAGCTCCGGATAGCGTTTTACAACTACAACTGGATAATTTCACTAAAATGGTAAGTAATTCAATATATAAGTCGTGCGCTTCTAATTCCGGGCATTTTTTTAAACGTAACAAAAGAGGAGTGGTTTCTTCTTTATTGAATAAGAGCCCTCTAGAAGAGGTCCTTAGCATGTGAAATAAAGAAGCTAGTTCTGGTACTTTAGGGAAGATACCAATATTCCATTGAATCACAATGGATTTTGATAGCCCTTCTTGGTTAGTGTTGTTTTTCCAACAATGTGGAAGATTTGAACGTAACAAAACCAATTCGCCCGGTTGGTAGGGCCCTACATAATCACCCACGAATTTAGTTCCCACGCTTTCTTCTATATAAGTAAGCTCATGTTGAGGATGAAAATGCCAAGGCGTTTCAAAATCTTTTTTAGAATGATAAAAGCTTGTAATCGTACGTTGCTCGTCTAAGTGTATGGGCTCTAATACAGGTTTCATTCTAATACTAAGTTGAAAAATAAGAATATTAGGTAATAATTTATTTTGTTGTAAAATACGATAAAATTGACATGAGGGAACAGAATAAGGTACTTATTTGTTAAAAAAGGCTACTGATAGTGATTTTGAAATATTGATTTTTGTATTTCCACAGAAAGTCTATCCTATAATACATATCGCTTATATGAAAAAAAGTGAATTTCCAGATCCGTTCGAAAAAACAAGAGAAGCAAAAGGTTACGGAGAAATGAACGATCAAGATGATCCGGTAACTATGCTTTTGCGTCATAAAGACGTTCGTAAAACAGCGCATAATTATAAAACTTTTCAGTCTGGTGCAGCTCCGGGACGTATAGTTATTCCTTCAGAGGTAAATATTCGTGATACGCGTCAAATTCCTTTTGAAGTAGATCCTCCAGTTCATAAAGAGTATAGGTCAATAGTAGAGCCCTGGTTTAAAAGACCGCTACAACCGGAGTATCAAGAGAAATTATCAAAACAAATAGCAAACATAATAGAAGAAGTACTTCAGGAAGATTCAGTTGAAGTAGTAACGGGTTTGGCGCTTAAGTTACAGTCTAGAGCACTAACGTTATTGTTAAACACTCCTTTTGATGAATCTGAAAAGTGGATTTCCTGGGGAACACACGTCTTTAGAAGTGAAGGTGAAGCTCTTGATGGGGACAAGGCGAATATCCTATATGATTATATAGATGCACAAATAGACCGTGCAGCCAAAAGCCCAACGGACGATATGTACTCCGTGCTTTTGGACTCTGAATTTGAAGGTAGAAAGTTAACCAAAGAAGAAGTAAAAGGTGTCATGGTACTGACTTTTGCAGGAGGAAGAGATACGGTAATAAATGCGGTTACAAATGCCATAGCGTATTTGGCGGAAAACCCCGAGTCTTTGGAGCGCTTGCGTAATGAACCAGAAATTACAGGAAAGACCGTAGAAGAGATGATTCGGTATTTTTCTCCGCTTACCCAAATGGGGCGTGTAGTTACAGAAGATACTTTTGTTTGTGAGCATGCTGCCAAGGCAGATACTAGGGTATCCTTATGTTGGGCCTCTGCCAATAGGGATGCCGCTGTTTTTGAAAATCCCAATGAGATTGTAATGGATCGTAAAATCAACCCGCATGTTGGTTTTGGTTTTAGTCACCATAACTGTTTGGGTGCTACTCATGCAAGACAGATCATGAAAATATTACTTCAGACTTTAGCTGAAAAAATAGGCTCGTTTGAAATACTCGATTACGAAGAAAATATAGAAGATTTACATCACTTTAAACGTAAAGTGGGTTTCCACAGTATTAATATGAAATTCAATCCTTTAACAAAATAGAAGCCATGGCAAAAATCACTTTTATAACCAACGACGAAGAAACTATAACATTAGAAGGTACATCCGGTTCTGTAATGGCATTGGCTGTAGATAATGGTGTGCCCGGAATTGATGGCGATTGTGGGGGAGTTTGCTCTTGTGCTACTTGCCACGTTCATGTAGCTCCAGAAGACATGGAGAAAACAGGAAGTGCAAGCGAAATTGAGACAGATATGCTAGAGTTGGATGATAATGCAGATGAATATAGCCGTTTATGCTGCCAAATAGATATTACCGATGCTATTGATGGTGTTGTGTTGAAAGTCGCCAAATAAAACATAATGTCCGAAAGTACAACAAACAATAAAAATTGTGTAGTAATAGGTGCCAGCCATGCAGGGGTGAACTTTGCGTTTGCTTTACGCCGAGAAGGTTGGCAAGGTTCAATTACCATGGTGGATATTGATCCTACTTTGCCTTACCACAGGCCACCTTTGTCCAAGGCCTATTTAACCAGTTCCGATAGCATTGAGAAAAACCTTCTGAAGTCAGAAGAGAGTTATGTAAAAGAGAATATAAATCTTAAACTGGGTGTTTGGGTAGACGCTTTTAACCGCGAAAATAAGAAGGTTGTTTTAGCTGATGGAACATCGCTAGGATATGATAAACTCGTAATTGCCACTGGTGCTCGACCAATTATGCCTCCTATTCCGGGGTTGGATACGGCAAAGAATTCATTTGCGTTACGATCAGCTGCAGATGTGGCCAATATCCGAAAGACCGTTGTAGAAAATGTAGGTCTTAAGGTAGTAGTTATTGGAGGAGGATATATTGGACTAGAAACTGCTGCATCCCTAAAAAAAATGGGAGCAGAAGTAGTCGTTTTAGAACGAGAGTCTAGGACACTCGCCAGGGTAACAGCACCGGAAATGTCCCTATTTTTTCAAAAACTTCATGCTGAGCATGGTGTAGCCGTACTCACCGAAAAAAATGTAGTTTCTATAGAGAGTAATGGGAATAGGAATATCGTGGTCTGTTCGGATGGAACGAATTATGAGGCCGATATGATTGTGGTTGGCGTTGGTATTCATGTAAACAAAGAACTGGCAGAAAAAGCCGGTTTGACCATAGAAAATGGTATTCAGGTGAATGAAATGGCACAAACCAGTGATAAAGATATTTATGCCATTGGGGATTGTACTTTTCATCATAATCCGCATTACAAGCGTCATATCCGCTTAGAATCGGTACAAAATGCGGTGGATCAAGCAAAGATTGCCGCTGCGGCCATTATAGGTAAAGATTGCGCATATGATGCATTACCCTGGTTTTGGTCTGATCAGTATGATGTAAAATTACAGATGGTGGGACTTTCTCAAGGCTATGATGAAGTGCTGGTCAGGAAAGAAGCTGATAAAGAAAACTGTTTTTCCGTATGGTATTTTAAAGGTGATACACTTTTAGCTGTTGATGCAGTAAACAATGCAAAAGCCTATGTCTACGGAACAAAATTTATAAAAGGCGGAGAGAAGTTGGATAAATCTAAGTTGAGCGACCCTATGGCGGAGTTCAAACCAGTTAATCTAATCGCTCAATAACAATATATAAAAGCACAAATAATGTCAATTCAATCAAAAAGTGCAGTAGCAAAAGGTGACGGTACTTTTATCATTACTCACGTAACCGTTGCAGAACCAAAGGCGGACGAGCTACTTGTAAAAATAAAAGCTGCCGGTCTTTGTCATACAGATTATGATTCTCTTACTTGGGGCAAGCCTATTGTAATGGGGCATGAAGGTGCTGGAATTATTGAAAAAGTAGGCTCGGAAATCAAAGATTTGAAAGTAGGGGACCAAGTTCTTTTGAACTGGGCCACACCTTGTTTAAGCTGTTTTCAATGTCAAGAAGGAAATCAGCATATATGTGAAAACAATTCCCCGGTTGTCGCTGGTGGAAATGGGCATACTCCTGGTCATGCGCATTTGAAAGGTAGCCAATGGGAAGGTAAACCTATTGAACGTTCTTTTAATCTAGGTACGCTTAGCGAATACGCTTTGGTAAAAGAATCTGCCGTGGTTAAGGTAGAAGAGGAAAATTTAAACTTCTCTGCCGCTAGTATTATCAGTTGTGGCGTAATGACAGGCTATGGTTCGGTAGTGAATTCAGCAAAATTAGCTGCCAGTAGTTCTGCTGTAATTTTGGGATGTGGTGGTGTTGGACTCAATGTTATAAATGCCTGTGAAATTTCTGGCGCAGGTAAAATAATCGCTGTAGACATCAATCCTAATAAACTAGAGCTGGCTAAGCAATTTGGTGCTACAGATGTTATTCTTGCCGATAAGGGGGATAAGGGATTGGCAAACGTTGCAGAGCAGGTAAAAACTATGCTTGGAGGTAGAGGAGCAGATTATGCTTTTGAGTGTACCGCTATTCCTGCATTGGGAGCTGCTCCATTAGCAATGATTCGCAATGCAGGTACAGCCGTTCAGGTAAGTGGTATTGAGGAAGATATTACGATAGATATGCGTCTTTTTGAATGGGATAAAATTTACATCAATCCGCTGTATGGTAAATGCCGACCACAAATCGATTTTCCAAAACTAGTACGATTGTACAAAAAAGGAGATTTGAAATTAGACGAAATGATTACCAAAGAATACAAACTAGACGATTTACAATTGGCCTTAGATGATATGTTGGCCGGTAAAAATGCAAAAGGGGTAATAGTTTTTGATTAAATAAACATGTTCAGAACCACCGAAATTTCAGATGCCGCATACGAGAGTGCAAACCTTAGGTTCATCACCGTAAAGACTAATAAGCTAAACGGAAGAGGAGATATTTGTGTATTTGTTCCGCCAATGGCAAATCTAGAGGCTTTACCGCTTGTTATTTTGTTACACGGCGTTTATGGCAGTGCTTGGGTGTGGTCTCAAAAGGCGGGAGTTCACATTTCTGCCCTTGAGATGATGGAGAACGGGGAAATTCCGCCGATGGTGATAGCTATGCCTTCAGACGGACTTTGGGGAGATGGTTCCGGTTATCTTCCGCATAATCAAAAAGATTTTGAAAGTTGGATTGTTGATGATGTACCTAATGCCGTAATAGAGAATATTTCATCCGTTAGTAGAAAATCAGAACTGTTTATATCCGGATTGTCCATGGGTGGTTTTGGTGCTTTACGTTTAGGCGTGAAATATCATAATCGATTTAAAGCAATTTCTGGTCACTCGTCCATTACAGATGTAGAGCAGATGCACCTTTTTGTAGAAGAATCCTTGGATAATTATAAGCAGGAAGATGCTTGGGAAAATTCCGTTTGGGGATTAATAAAAAGGAATAAGAATCATTTACCCCACTTGCGTTTTGATTGTGGTAGCGAAGATCAGCTTATAGCATATAACCGGAAGCTTCACGAACAGTTAGAGGAGCATGAAATTCCTCACGTTTATGAGGAGTTTAATGGAGCTCATGAATGGACGTACTGGAGCGAACATATCAAAGATACATTACGATTTTTTGCTTCTCATAGTTAAGGCGTTTTTGACTTGGTATATATAAGGCTTACATAAATAATCAACCATAAATAAAAGAATCAAAAACCATGCAGTTAGTAAAAGATTTGGCCGACCGCCACGAATTGATTTCGGACCTTTTTAAGCAGCCAAAATCACCAGAGGAATGGGAACAGTATAAATTGAGTGATGAGCAAGTAGCCCATTTTCATGAGTATGGTTATGTTTCTGGAATAAAATTGTTGGATGAAAGTCAGATCAATGTTCTCCGAAAAGAATTGGAAGAAATACGTGACCCGAAACACCCGGCACACGAGCTTTTTTATGAATTTCATGGCAATCAATCAACGGACCCTAATACTGTGCTTTTTCATTCTCTTGGGCACTGGCGAATTACAGAAGGGTTTCATGATTTGTTATGGAATCCCGCTTTTACAATGGCCGCAAGTCAATTGTTGGGCAACAATAATGTTAGGTTTTGGCATGATCAGTTGTTCTGTAAACCCTCAAATCATGGAGGCGTAGTAGCTTGGCATCAAGATTATTCATTTTGGATAAGAACAGTGCCCATGCAACATTTAACCTGCTGGACAGGTTTGGATGATGCCACTACAGAAAATGGTTGTCTGTATTATGTGCCTGGAAGTCATAAATGGGGACTCCTACAAAAGCCGGAACTTGCAGGTAAAATGGAAGGACTTATGGAATTTATGACCGATGAACAAAAGGCGAATTTTAATCCCGTACCTATTGAGCTTAAAAAGGGGTATGGTTCTTTTCACCATCCTTTAATGATCCATGGTTCTTATGAGAATAAGTCAGAATTTAGCAGAAGGGCAATTGTTCTAAATGCTTTTTCAGATGGAACTGTAAGTGATACTGATGGAGAGATGCTTAGAGGTACACCCATTAGGGTTCCGAAAGGTGAAAAAATGGACGGTAAATTTTTCCCTCTTCTTTTTGACCGGAAATAAAATTTATGAAGTAGTACACTGCCTCTTTTAAAGAGGCAGTGTTGTTTTTTAACCTTACTGTTCTGGTTTTTGTAACCTGTTACTGAGAAGATGAAATAGTAAGAAGTGAGATTCTGGCAACACTATTATTTAGTATCTTTCCTATCGAAAAAAAATATCCATCCTAAAAAATAAGAAAGGTATGAAGCATTTTCTCTGTTCGATTTTGGCAGTAACTTGTTTGGTTCTCACCAGTTGTAAAAACGATGAAAAAAAAGTACAAGAAAAGGCCGTTAGGCCAAATGTTTTGTTCATTCTAGCGGATGATTATGGGTACCATGATTTAAGTGTCAGTGGCAGTAAATTTTACGAAACCCCAAATATTGATAGGATAGCCAATGAGGGAATGAATTTTACCAATGGGTATGCAGCCAGTAGGGTCTGTAGTCCTTCTAGGGCCAGTATTATGTTAGGTACATTCACGGCAAGGCACGGAATTACAGATTGGATTGGAGCAAAAGTAGGCGAGGACTGGCGGAAAGTTGGTCGTTTTAATAAGTTACTTCCCCCAGAATACGAACATAATCTTCCTGCCCAAGCTACTACTTTACCAGAAGCTATGAAAACCGCAGGTTATAAAACCTTTTTTGCAGGAAAATGGCATTTAGGGGAAAAAGGGTCGTGGCCCGAAGACCATGGTTTTGATATTAATAAAGGAGGGTGGGATGCTGGTAGCCCCAATGGAGGTTATTTTGCGCCTTATACCAATCCCAATCTGGAGAATCATGAGGATGGTGAGAATCTAACCATGCGTTTGGCAGAAGAAACCATTAACTTTTTAAAGAAAAATAATCCAAAAGAAACGGGTCAGCCTGTCTTTGCCTATCTTTCTTTTTATGCGGTGCACGGACCTATTCAGACCACCAAAGGCAAATGGGCCAAGTATCAGAAAAAGGCAGAGAAAAACGGAATTGCGGCCACAGGCTATAAGATGGCAAAATTCCTCCCGATACGCCAAGTGCAGGATAATCCCGTTTATGCTGGTTTGGTAGAAACTATGGATGATGCCGTGGGTAGAGTTTTGCAAACACTAGATTCTTTGGGGCTCGATAAAAATACATTGGTAGTTTTTACGTCTGATAATGGTGGTGTTTCTGCAGGAGATTCTTTTTCTACTTCAAACTTTCCGTTAAGAGGAGGGAAGGGATATCAATTTGAAGGAGGTATTCGCGAACCGTATTTTATAAGAGCACCTTGGTTGGTTAGAAGCGGGACATCTACTTCGGAGCCAGTAACTGGTGCAGATTTTTATCCAACAATTCTTGATATAGCCGGTATTGATTTAAAACCGGAACAACATTTAGATGGAAAAAGTCTACTACCAATTCTTAAGGGAGGAAATTTTGAAGAGCGTCCGTTGTTTTGGCATTATCCACATTATGGTAACCAAGGAGGAGAACCATCTTCGGTTGTTAGAAAAGGGGATTGGAAATTGATTCATTACTATGAGGATGATAGGGAAGAGCTTTATAATTTAAAAGATGATTTAGAGGAGTTGAACAATGTTGCATCGGAACATACAGATTTGCAAAAACAACTGAGCGAACAACTGTTTGCTTATTTAGATGAAGTTGGGGCTAGATATCCATCAAAAGACCCAGAGTATAGTTTACAAAAAGAGGAGGCATACCTCAAGAAGATTGTAGATAAGAAACTACCATCCCTAGAGAAAGAGAGACTCAACTTTTTGTCTCCTGATTTTGATCCTAAAAATGATTGGTGGGGGAGTAATGTGACTGTGGATTGAAGCTGTCTAAAAAGAAGGTGTAAAGACTTTAAATAGAGTGTTTTAGAAAAAGAGGGCGATTTTCGTCCTCTTTTTGTGTTTCATAAACAATTGATTCAGTTTTTAACATAAGTTTTAGATATAATAAATGTTAATATTTGTAAAACATATGTTCAAAAGTTAAAATAATGTCAGCATATGTTAATCCTAGCCTATAAGTGGTACTTGTCTAGTAGTAGATTTAAAAAGTGCAAATTTTAGGGATAATCTCAGTGCTAAAATTCCAGCGACATTCTAATATTTTTCTTTCAATATAAAGATATTCAATCATTTAATTTCATTTTTAAATAATTGAATTTCAATAATTTATAATATAAATACAGCTTTTGAAAGTAGATGCAAATTTTATAATCACAAAGTTTTTTTCTTAAAATATAATCGCTTAAAAATTGAGAGTTTACATAGTTATCTCGCTTTTGTCTAGGAAAACTTCAGTAATTCATATTAAGATATTAATAATTTTAGCACTGTATTAGTAAGGTGTTCTCAATAATTATGATAAAAAAATGCTAACTTTATTTTAAGAAATATTTAAGAATAAACCACTTTTTGATTAACTAAATAGCCAAATAATTAAACTAAACTCTTAAATTAAATCGGACCATTATGAAAAAAGAATTCAATGAATTATTAAGGAAATGTTTCGTTTCGGGACTTTTTCTTATTCTTATGGGAATACAATATTCCCATGCTCAACAAACTATTACAGGTACTATAATTGACGAAAATAACCAGCCTATACCCGGGGCAAATATTGTAGTTAAAGGAACTACAAACGGAACGCAGTCAGATTTTGACGGTAATTTCAGTATAACCGCCTCTCCAAACGATGTTTTATCTATTTCATATTTAGGTTATGCTGCGGAAACTATTACAGTTGGTAGCCAATCTGCTATAACAATTTCATTACGGGAAGATGCTAGCCTGTTGGAAGAGGTTGTTGTTATAGGGTATGGTACTGCTAAAAAAAGTGATGTAACAGGGGCTGTCGCACAGGTAACGGCAAAATCTTTTGAGGATCAACCGCTTACTAGGGTTCAAGATGCACTACAGGGTAGAGCAGCAGGTGTTACCGTAGCTGGTTCGGGACAACCGGGTGCTCCAACAAAGGTAAGAATTAGAGGTGTAAATTCTATTACAGGTAATAATGACCCTTTGGTTGTTATCGACGGAGTTTTTGGTGGTGATTTAAGTACGATTAACCCAAACAACATTCAATCTATGGAGGTCTTAAAAGATGCTTCGGCACTTGCTATTTATGGATCAAGGGGTTCCAATGGTGTAATTTTGGTTACAACTAAAAAGGGATCTGGTAAAGCGAAAGTATCGATTGATCACTTTGTATCCTTTAGCACTGTAGAAAAAAGGTTAACAACATTAAGTTCTGCACAGTTCGCACAGCTCGAAAACGATGACTTTATAGCCGACCCGGTCAATGACCCTGCCGATGTGCCTTATTCTTCAGGACAAATTGCGGCTTTTGAGGCTAACCCGATTAAATATCAGGATTTACTATTTCAGACTGGAGTCACCAATAACACCCAACTATCAATATCCGGGGCTAGTGATAATGGCTTACGTTATTTTCTTTCAGGTAATTATATAGACCAAACAGGTACACAAATAACCTCAAAATATAATCGATACTCTTTTAGGTCAAACTTAAGTAAAGAATTCAACGATAGATTTAGTCTTGCAGCAAATATAACAGCTAGTAGAGAGATCACTAAGAATGATCAAGATGCTTTTAGCAGTGGAGATGGGAGCGGAATTTTAAGATCTATTACATGGGACCCAACAGCTCCAGTACGTGACGCTAATGGTGATTATATATTAAGATCGCCTAGAGAGGTTGCCAATAATAATTATAACCCGATCAGACGTTTAGAATTGAGTGATCACGAATTGACTTCCGATCGTTTAAATTTCACCTTAAATGGCAAGTACAAGTTTACCGATAATTTCAGCTATACTTTAATTGGAGCCGTATCAACCGTTCATGATAATACAGAATCGTATCGTGTGGAAGGTGATTTTGAAGCAACTGGATTTTTGAATATTGGTTATAGAAATTTCAGAAACACATCACATCAGATAAGTAACATTTTAAATTGGAATAAGGAATTCGGTAAAAATAGTTTGGATATTACTGGGGTTTATGAATTTCAAGGAGCTCGTGGGCTAACCAATGGCTACAATGTTTCAGATTTAAATGTACCAACACTTTATTTGGCAGATGAGAGTAATTCTGAAGACTTCTTCAACTCCGGTAATCAATCAGCTATTGAATCCTACTTGGGTCGTCTGCAATATAATTATGATGGATTTGTTTATTTAACAGGTTCTATGAGGGTGGATGAGTCTTCTAGGTTTTCCGATGGAAATAGAACTGGTTATTTCCCCTCTGGAGCCATAGCCTTGAACTTTGAGAATAAATCTTTCATACAGGATAGTGGTACTTTCTCCGCGTTAAAGCTTAGAGCAGGTTGGGGTAAAGTTGGTAATCAGAACATAAATGCCTCGGCTAGATTTTCACAGAACAGTGGTACTGGGCTTTATACTTTTGATGGCGTTACATCAAATACGGGCGAAATTCAGGTTCAAGAGGGCAACCCTGATTTAACCTGGGAGACCACAACACAAACCAATGTTGGATTAGATTTCGGTTTTTTTAATAACCGCTTATCAGGTTCTATTGATTGGTTTAATAAGGATACCGAAGACTTGTTGCTACAAACCATTATACCTGGCACATCTATTAGAAATTTTATCAATGCCGGTGAAGTTAACAATACGGGTATTGATCTTTCTTTATCAGCTGCTATCGTGCAAACAGATAATTTTAGTTGGGACGCTACATTCGCTCTTTCAAAGCTTAAAAATGAAGTAACGAGCTTGTATGATGATAATGAATTTATAGTAGGTAATGCCGCTGGTATTGGTGGAGGTGGTATTAGACTTAATGTAATTAAAGTTGGTGAGCCGTTAGGCACCTTCTGGGGGTACGAATATCAAGGAACCTGGAAAACCACAGATAACATTCCAGTAGATGGCGACGGTAACCCGTTATTCCAACCGGGTGATCAGAAATTCGCTTTAGATGAAAACAACGAATTAGAATTTAGAACAATAGGCAGTGGTCTTCCAGATGTAACTTTTGGATTCAACAATACCTTTAGATATAAGAATTGGGACTTGAATATGTTCTGGAACGGGTCATTCGGCTTTGAAGTTTACAATCAAGTAACTGGTACAATTACCGGAAATGGTGGTAATAGAAGTAACCTCTCTCCAACAGTTTATGATAGTTGGACTGAAGCGAACGAAACCGATATACCTAAAAGATTTACTGCAAATACATTAAATACTTCACGCTGGGTTGAAAAAGGTGATTTTGTAAGATTAAGTAATCTTAAACTAGGGTACACCTTTGATGATGATATTATAAAAGGGGTGAGTAACCTTCAATTATATATAAGTGCTTCAAACTTAATATTGATTACTGATTATAGCGGTTATGATCCAGAAGTATCCAGTCAGGTAAGAACATATACTGGTGAGACTGCTAATGCAGATGCCGGTGCGGGTATCGATGTGGGTGCAATGCCAAACCCTAGAACGGGGACTTTAGGTATAAAGTTGACATTTTAATAATTTAAGAATAGTAGTTATCTTATTTAAAAAAAATAAACATGAAAACAATAAATAATAAAGTAAGTGTAAAAAGGACATCGCTGTTTGCTTTGTGCTTTCTATGTGTCCTAGGCTTAGTTGTTCAAGGTTGTGCAGATTTGGATCCGGACTTAAGTGAGTTCGATACCCCACCTGAATCCTTCGCAAGTTTAGATGATATGGATAAAGGCATCGGTGGTGTATATAGCCAAGTTACATTGGCTGCGCGTATGACAACTTTTTATGCTCCGGCATGGGCTGGCGATGATATGACAACACACCGCGCTTTGAATAAAGCTGATTTTAGAGAGTTTGATCAAAGAACAGTTTTATCTTCTAATAATAGATTATTGCGTAATTGGAATGCAATCTACGATGCAGTAAATGCCATTAACGGTGTATTGGATCGCTCTCAAGGTTTAATTGGATTGGATAATATAGATCAAGAGGTATTGGAGCGCCAAATTGGGGAAGCTTATTTCTTAAGAGGTCTTTTGTTTTATCAGTTAGCACGAGTCCATGGTAGAATTCCATTACCATTGACGAAGTTTCCTGATCCTGATATTTCAAGATCTTCTCTAACCGAGGTGTACAGTCAAATTGAATTAGATTTTCAAGCTGCTGTTGAAAGATTACCTGATATGTACCCCGGAGTACTGTCTGGTGCACCTAGACCTAATAAAGGTTCGGCAAAGGCTTTTTTAGCACGATTGTATATGGATTGGGCTGGTTTTCCTAATAATGATACCAGTAAGTATGCTTTAGCAGCCAGTACCGCAAAGGATGTTATTGACAATGCCGGTTCTTATGGATTTGGTTTGGTTGATGATTTAGAAACATTATGGACAGTAGCTGGGCGTTTTAGTCCAGAGTCGTTATTTACGATAGTGTATTGTAAAGGTTGTCCGAACAATAGTCTTGCCAATAGAAAATTTTCGAGATTGGGCTTACCGGCCGATTTAGGGGGGTGGAACGAGACATTCGCGGAAATCAAGTTTTTCGAAGATTTTCCTGAAGGACCAAGAAAAGAAGCTACCTATAGAACAGATTTGGATTGGACACAATTTGACGCGCAGAAAAGCCCGGTTTTCAAAAAGATCACAGGACCTGAAGGAGATTTAAATCCTGGCGATTTCTTAACCATAAGAAACGACTTTTTAATGCGCTACGCTGAGATTTTATTGATTTACGCAGAAGCATCTGGACTTTCAGGCAATGTAACCCCAGAAGCTTGGGAGGCTATGAATAAAATTAGACGTAGAGCTGCGGGCTTACCTTATGCAACTCCAGATCCTAGTGTAGACCTTTCTACAGGGGATATTGCCGATTTGGCATTTACGGAAAGTAAATGGGAATTTGCCGGGGAATATAAGAGATGGTTCGACTTAATGCGAAGAGAAAAGGTAGCAGAAGTACTTAGTGATAGAGACAACGTTAGTGGTGCTATCCCTGAACACAATCCTATAATAGGAAGTCTTGAAACAAGTACATATTTGGCGCCTATTCCGGCTGATGCAGTTGCAAGAAATCCAAATTTGGCGAATTAAAAAATTGAGTTAGTTGGTTTTTTTAAAGCGGTAAGATTTTTAAAATCTTACCGCTTTTACTGTTGTAATAGTGAATCAGCAATCATCTTTTGGACTATTCTAAAGTTGCAATTAACTAGTTCATAACCTTTCTAACAATTAGTATTGGCCGCAATTTTCTACTGCAGACTTACACACTTTTCATATATAGTTTTACAGCTGTTACTTTAATTGACGAACCGTAAAAACTAGGGAATATATTGGTTATAGAAATTAGGGATTTAAGCAAAATCACGCAAGATACTTCTACTCTTTTATTACAATCCCATTGATTTAACTCATTAACATAAAATTTAGATATAATATTTCCCAGATATGTGATTACATATGATAAAAAGATGAAATAAAGATAAGATAGTTTTATCTCTTTTTGATAAAAAGCTGTCTAGTCTTTGATATGAATAATGGAAGATAAAAATGAAAAGGAGAGTTGTTTCAATTGTCCGAATTTCTCAAGAATCAACTGGTTAACTATCTATTTATAAAATTTTATTGGTATATAGTAATGTGTTTAAATATTTGATAATTAAGAATTTGTAAATGGTAAAAGGATAATTTTATAGATTGTAATTATAATTTTTTTACAGTATAAAATTTTAAAATTGACTTGTAACATTACAGGTTTTGTCTAGTTTTTGTCTAGGTAATTTGCAATAATCTACAATGAATTATTCATAATATTACACTCTCAATATTAAGACATCTTTAATTTTTATTATAAAAAATTACGAACTTCCTTTTAAGAAATATTTAAGAAAATTTCAAGTCTCTACATTTTTTAATAACCAATTTTAAACATAAACTATTTAAACTTAAACACACAATTATGAAAGAACACATTAAAAAATTATTTAGAAAAAGTTGCCTTTTGGCACTCTTTCTTACAACAATGGGTATGCAGGGGTTGTATGCTCAAAAAACCGTAACAGGAACGGTTTTGGATGAGGTCAATCAACCCATTCCTGGGGCTAACGTTGTAGTCCAAGGAACAAGTAATGGTGTTGTAACGGATTTTGATGGTAACTTTAGCATCGAAGCTTCAGGTGAAAATACACTAAGCATATCTTATATAGGTTATGCTACGCAAACTGTAACTGTAGGGGATAAAACCACTATTACGGTTACAATGGAACCTGATGTACAACAGTTAGAAGATGTTGTTGTTATTGGATATGGTACGGTAAAAAAATCAGATGTAACGGGATCTGTATCACGTATAGATTCTAAATCTTTTGAAGATCAACCCTTAACAAGGGTGGAAGAAGCTTTACAAGGTAGAGCGGCAGGTGTTACGGTAGCAAAAGCGGGTGGTCAACCTGGCGGTGCGGTTAAGGTTCGTATTAGAGGTGTGAACTCAGTAACTGGAAATAACAGTCCATTAGTTGTAGTTGATGGTGTATTGGGTGGAGATCTGAGTACGATTAACCCAAATGATATTGCTGCTATGGATGTTCTAAAGGATGCATCTGCAACAGCTATTTACGGAGTTAGAGGGTCAAACGGGGTTATAATCATAACCACAAAGAAAGGATCGGGAAAGGGTAAAATAAATGTTGACTATTTTACCACAGTATCATCAAGTCCTAACTCAGTACCAAGATTATCTGCTTCCGATTTTGCAACTATTGAAAACCTAAGAAGAACAAACTCTGGTGGAGCAGCGGTCTACACTCCTGCTCAAATAGCAGCGCTAGAGGCAAGTGGAGGTACGGATTACGAGCAAGCGATATTAAGAACTGGTTTTAGCGAAAATTTGGCTATTTCGGCAAGCGGTTCCGAAGGTAAAATCAGATACTATTTATCCGGTAATTATAGAGATGAAGAGGGGGTTGTAATTAATACTGGCTACCAACAAATATCTGCAAGAGCTAATATAGATGCTCAAATAAATGATAAGTTTAAGATTGGTTTCAACTTGTACGGAAGTACAAGCGAGAACCAAAACAATACAGATAGATTTGGTAATGGTCAAGGAAGCTTTATTTATAAGGCTTTAACATGGGATCCAACAACGCCAATTTTCAATTCCAATGGAGAATATAATATTAGGTCTGCAGTTGCATCTTTAAACGATAACCCTGTTCGTACACTTAATGAAACAGATATTAAAGATATTGAAGAAAGATTGAATGCCACCGTAAATGCGACGTATAGCTTTACAGATAATTTCAGTTACTCCCTTATTATGGGGTCACAGACTTCTAATTTGAACATTGAACGTTATGCTGTGGAAGTTGGGGATGATCAACTGCCTCATACGTCTTTTGCAAACAATAAAAATGTGAGCTATCAGATAAGTAATATTCTTACATGGCAGAAAATTTTTAAGGAAAAGCACAATATAAAGTTAACGGGGGTTCAAGAATATTCAAATTCTAAATTCCGAGGAAATGGATGGAATTCCAATGATTTGTCCTTAAATGGCAGAGGGTTTTATTTTGCAGAGCTAGCTCCAAATTCAGGACAAACTGTGAATAATGATTTTAATGAGAGAGAGTTGTCTTCGTTTATGTTGCGCGCTGAATATATTTTCAATGACAATTTGTTTTTAACGGCAACGGGGAGGTATGATGCAAGTTCTGTTTTTAGAGAAAAAGAAAGATGGGGTATTTTTCCTTCCGTAGCTTTAGCGTATAATATGACAGATTTAATAGATCAGTCTGGAGACACAAGTTTAAAACTTAGAGCGGGTTGGGGACAAGTAGGTAATCAAAACATTGGTCCGTATTCAACTTTTAGCACATTGGGCTTTAACAGTTATGCAGCAGATGGGTCAGCGGCAACCACTGGTACTTTCATCAACAGAATAGGAAACCCTTTCGCAACATGGGAAACAACCACACAAGGAAATGTTGGTATTGATTTTGGATTTGCACAAGGTCGTGGTAGTATTAGTCTTGATGGTTATAAAAAGGTAACTGAAGACTTGTTGTTAGATGCTGCTATTCCGGATTATGATGGGGGAGAGCTTGGAGATAGAACAATTGTTAAAAATGTGGGTGAAGTTGAAAATGTAGGTGTTGATCTTACTATTGGCTATGACATTATCAATACGGAGAACTTAAACTGGAATGCCAACTTATCATTGTCTTATGTTAAAAATGAAGTAACTCAATTAAATGATGGCCTAACCGAAATTTTAGGTCAGTTTCAAGCTCCTGGTGGCCAAGGAAATATTCTTAACTTTATTGAGGTAGGTGAACCATTAGGCCAGTTTAGAGGAGCCACTTTCTTAGGAACTTGGAAAACTACAGATAATATTCCAACAAATGATGAGGGAACACCAATAGCAAAACCAGGAGAGGCTAGATATCTTCTTGATGACAATAATGAAATTCTATACGGGGCTATAGGAAATGGTACGCCAACAACGACATGGGGGTTCAATAATTCAATAAATTATAAGAATTGGGATATAAATATCTTCTTGCAAGGAGTACACGGTTTTGATGTTTATAATATTCAACAAGCAGCAATTGTTGGTGGAGCAGGAGATTCAAGAAGTTTTCTTTCTCCGGATCAAGTTAACCAGTGGACACCAACCAATGAAACAGATATACCGGCTTTCGCAGGTTTGTATGAGTCTAGCCGTTATGTAGAAAAAGGTGATTTTATTAGATTGAGCAACCTAACTATTGGGTATACCATAAAAGATATTAAAGGTTTAGGAGACACTACCATTAAGCTTTATGGCGGTGGTCAGAATTTATTTTTAATTACAGATTACTCTGGTTATGATCCAGAAGGAACTTCTAGAAGAAGTGCTCAAGGTAATGAAGATGTTGCTTCAGGTATAAATATAGGAGCGTATCCAAACCCTAGAACATACACCTTGGGGGTTAAAATCGGATTTTAATTAAAAATTGCAAATCGAAATAATAAAAAAATGAAAATATATATTAGAAATAAATCGGTAAAGACGCTAGTGGCAATTTGTGCCATGGCGGTCTGCGCAATGACTTTTCATAGTTGCGAACAATTTGAGCTGGATGAAGTTCCGGGTAGAGCAAACTTGGCTGTGGAGCCATACAATAGCATAGATGAGCTAGAACTTGCTGTGAACGGAATTTTCGGAAAGTTGAATAAAGCAGCTTGGATGACTACATTCTACGTAAATGGTTGGGCTGGTGATGATATGACTACCCATAGAGAAAGTAACAAGGCAGATTTTAGGGAGTACGACCAAAGAAATGTTGCCGCTACCAATGGTAGGTCTGCTACAAACTGGGCAGGTGTTTATGCCATGGTAAAAGCAGCAAATACGGTTATTATCAATTCGGAAGGAGTTGATTTTCCATCTGCTGCTGCTCGTCAGAAAGAATTGTTAGGACAAACCTATTTTCTAAGGGGGTTAATGTTTTATCATCTGGCTCGTGTTCATGGTAGAATTGTACTTCCATTAGATTTAGAGATTGATTTTGAAAGAGAATTAGCGACTCAAGAAGAAGTTTATCAGCAGATTGAAAGTGATATGTTAACTGCAGAAACTATGCTTCCTGCAAAAACAAATGTAGGGGCTTCTGACCCTAATTCAGGTTCGGCACGAGCAATTCTTGCCAGATTATATTTGGATTGGGCGGGTTACCCTGTTAAAGATGCGTCTAAATATGCTATGGCCGCCGCAAGTGCAAAACAAGTAATGAACAATGCGGGTACACATGGTTTTGCCTTGGTCCCTGATATGGCTACCCTATATACTGTTGAGGGAAGATTTAATACGGAATCTATTTTTACAATAGCATATTGTGCCTCTTGTGGACTTCCTAATCGTAAAAATGGAAAACTAGGTTTACCTAGTGATTATACGACTCAAGGATGGCAAGAGACTTTTGCAGAAATCAGATATTTTGAAGATATGCCTGAAGGCCCTAGAAAAGATGCCACATATCATACAGAAATTCCTTTGGATGGTCCTTTACCTGGACCTGCTGACCCAGACCAGAAGTCACGAGCTACATCTGATGTGGCAGAAGCAGTTAGCTTTTTACCATGGACAAGTTTTGTTGATCAAGCTCAACCGGTTTTCAGAAAAATTGTTGGTCCTTTTGAAGAAGGAACCTTCAGTGGTTTCCAAAGTGATCGAAATGATTACTACATGAGATATGCAGAACTACTTCTAATATATGCTGAAGCTTCTGGTGAAGCGGGAACTGCTGGGGCTGATGCATGGCAAGCGCTTAACGATGTACGTAATAGAGCTGGCCTTGCTGATGTAAGCGCTGCCGATGGAACCATCCAGGATTTAGCATATCTAGAGAGAAAATGGGAATTGGCAGGTGAGTATTTAAGATATAATGATTTGGTGCGGAAGGAGCAAGTTGAAGCTGCACTTGGCGGTACGGCAAGAGACCCAAGAGTTTCAATCAATACATTGACCGATCAGCCAATAACGAAAGAAACAAATGCAATAATAGGATCTACGGCACCTTCAAATTATTTTGCACCCAGACCACAGCCAGAGGTAGATAGAAATCCAAATTTGGCAAACTAAGAAGTTGAGTTAGTTTTAAGCATGACGGTAAGGTTTCTTTGTAAACCTTGCCGTTTTTTCTGGAATATGCATTACTACTTGATAACTATATTGACCTATTTGTACAGGTCTTACGCTAAAAATCTTTGTATTTTTAGGATGTCTATTCATTTTTTTATCATATATAGGTAACTTATGAGATATTATCTTACTGCTTTTGCCTTGTCTTTTCTATTTATTGTAAGTTCATGTAATAAATCTAAAAATGACAATAAAGTAAATCAATCATCCGAAGAAAAATCACCTAAACTCTTCAGTGAAGTTTCATCTGATCTTTCGGGAATTGATTTTGTAAACACCTTAGAAGAATCGTTAGAGTCTAATTATTATCAATATATGTACACGTATATTGGTGGAGGTGTAGCTGTTGGGGATTTGAACGATGATGGTTTTGATGATATTTATTTCACCTCCAATTCATCCGAGGATAAATTATACCTCAATACGGGAAACCTTCATTTTAAAGACATTACTAAAGCCGCCGGTATAGAGCAGCGACCTGGTTTTAACACAGGCGTCACCGTGGCCGATGTAAATGGAGATGGATTTTTGGATATCTATGTGTCAAGAGGAGGTTGGCAAGATGAGGATGGGAAATTCAAAAATTTACTATATATAAACAATGGTCCCATAGGAGAAGCTGGAGTAAGCTTTACGGAACGTGCAGAAGAAATGGGCCTTGCTGATCCCAACAGAACAATTCAGGCTACCTTTTTTGACTATGATAAAGACAATGATTTGGACGTGTATGTTTCAAACACACCGGATATCACCAGCAGATCGGAAATAATAGATTTGAACAAAACTCAAAAAGACCCTAAAAGTGAAAAGTTAAAAGGGAGTGATAAATTATATGAGAATGATGGCACTGGTCATTTTACGGATGTATCCCAAAAAGCAGGATTACTTTATGATATAGGCTTTGGGCTTAATCCGCAAGTTGGAGATTTGAATAACGACGGTTGGGATGATATCTATATCTGTAATGATTTCAACGTCCCGGATTTGGCCTATGTGAATAATGGCGATGGTACCTTTACAGAATCTTGGGACAAGCTTTTTAAGCACATGTCATTCAATAGTATGGGTAGTGATATGGCGGATATTGATAATGATGGCCTTCTGGATTTAATGACTTTGGACATGAATCCGCAAGATTATGTGCGGTCTAAAACCACTATGGCCATGACTTCCATAGCAGATTTTGAAAGCATGGTAGAGAAAGGGTATCACCATCAATACATGCACAACATGCTCCAGACTAATAATGGTAACGGAACTTTTAGTGAAATTGGGAATATGGCAGGTATAGCCAATACGGACTGGAGTTGGTCTTTACTTTCTGCAGATTTTGATTTGGATGGTTTTAATGATGTTTACGTTACGAATGGTGTGTATAGGGATGTAATTGATCGCGATAAGAATAATGAAATTCTTGAGATACTAAGAGAGAATAAGAGGAAGCCTACAGCCGAAGATTTTCTAAAGTTTGCACAGATGCTTCCACAGCAAAAACTAAAAAATTTCTTTTATAGAAATAATGGGGATTTAACTTTTGAGGACATGAGTGACTCATGGGTAGATGGTGAGCCTTCTTTTTCAAACGGAGCTGCGTATGGCGATTTTGATAATGATGGCGATTTGGATATCGTGGTGAATAATATAAATGACAAGGCCACTTTTCTAGAAAATAAAGCTATTGACAACCAGCGTAAATACTATTTAGAGCTGGATTTAATTGCTGCCGGAAAAAATACTTTTGGAGTAGGCGCAACAGTGAATTTGTACTTTGATGATGGTACAAAACAAACGCGCCAGGTAACACCAACTAGAGGCTTTTTGTCTTCAGTTCCAAATTCCCTTTATTTCGGTTTGGGAAAACATTTGTCCGTAAAACGGATGGAAATTATTTGGCCCGATGGAAAAATCCAGGAATTGGAAGATGTAGATGCCAATCAATCTTTACAATTAAATTATCGCTTTGCGGAAACCAAAGTAAAAGAAGAGAACAAGGCAGATTTACTTTTTACTAAAGTCGCTTTTGACAACCGTCACTCAGACCCTTACTTTAATGATTTTGATTTACAGATTCTACTGCCTCATAAGTTGTCACAGTTAGGGCCTTCCTTGGCAAAAGCCGATATTAATGGAGACGGGAAAGAAGATGTGTTTATAGGGGGAGGAAAAGACCAACCTGGACAATTATTAATTAGTCAGTCAAATACATTTAAAAAGATGAGCTCTTCTGTTCTGGTAGAAGATAAATCTTATGAAGATGTTGGGGCTGTCTTTTTTGATGCGGATGATGACGGAGATAATGACCTTTACGTAGTAAGCGGAAGCTATGAATTTAAGGATAACCCAAGAATGTTGGTAGATAGGTTATATCTAAACGATGGTAAGGGAAATTTTAAAAAAGCCGAAAATGCTATTCCAGAAGTAGGTATTTCAGGTTCAGTAGTAGTGCCAGCGGACTATGATGGTGATGGTGACATAGATTTATTTATTGGCGGAAGACTAATTACCGGTAAATATCCACATCCAGCAAGTAGTTTACTGCTAGTGAATGATGCAGGTAAATTTACTATCCAAAATGATAATTTAGCTCCCGAACTTGGAGGGTTGGGATTAGTAACCGATGCCAAATGGGTAGACATGAATAATGACCAAAAAGTGGATTTGGTTGTAACCGGGGAGTGGATGGGTATTTTGGTTTTTCTAAATAAAAACAATAAACTAGTACGTAGTGATTCATATCCGGAATTAGCAAATGCGGTAGGTTGGTGGAATGAACTTTTAATTGAAGACATAGATGGCGATGGTGATAAGGATATTATTGCTGGGAACATGGGGCTGAACTCTAAATTCCATGCTTCCTATGAGAAACCTTTTGACATATATACGTCAGATTTTGATATGAACGGGTCAGAAGATGTTATTCTCGCAAAAGAGTACCATGGCAAACAAGTACCCGTCAGGGGTAAAAGTTGTATGACTCAGCAATTACCGCATCTGGCACAAACTATACCAACATATACTGATTTTGCCAGCAAGGATTTAAAAGGTATTGTTGGCGAAGGACTTCAAACGGCACTTCATTACAAAGCAACAGAATTTAGGTCAGGAATATTTTTGAACAATGGTGATAAATTCAATTTTCAACCTTTTGAAAATAGAGTTCAAATTGCACCGATTAATAGTGTGCTATACCAAGATTTTGATGGGGATGGTTTTAGGGATTTGGTATTAGCGGGCAACAACTATCAGTCTGAGGTTGAGACCACACGTTCGGATGCTGGTATTGGTAATTTCCTTAAAGGAAATGGTAAAGGGGGTTTTGAGTCGATTTCTAGTTTGCAATCGGGTTTTTTTGCGGATAAAGATGTTAGAGATATGATTACGTTAAATACAAAATCGGGAAGCTTTATACTGGTTGTCAATAATAATGATGAACATGATTTATTTAAAATAAAAACAACTACCAATTAAAGAATGAAATTTCCAATGAGAAATATATTACTTTTTGGATTTGTTTTTTTGCTTTGTACGGCAATGAGCCAGTTAAGTGCGCAGCAAAACTCCGAAAACCAACACGATTCTTTAGCTAAACTATTCTTTAAAGAAACTAAAGAATTAAGGCGAGATAACCCGGATAGTGCTCTAGTTCTTTTACAGCGTAAACATGAGGAATTTTTAAAAAAAGGAGATACGGTAAATGCGGTTAAAGCCTTGCTGGAGATGCCGTACATTTATGGACAACACGTAGATTACAACAAATCTTATGACACGCTTTGGTTTGCATTATTTTTGGCAGACAAGGCTAATAATGATGAGCTAAAAGCCTCTGTGTACAATTGGTTGGGAAGATTGTATAGTTTTTTTAAGCGGAAGGACGAAGCCTTAAAATATTTGCAGACCTCTCTTGAGATTAATCGCAAATTAGTGGAAAAAGGTCAGTTGCAAAAAGCTGATTTAGTACGAAACTATTACCTACTGAGTGCAACACATAGAGTGCTGAATCAGCCAGAAATAGCAAAAATTTATCTAGATAGTTGTTTCCTTAATTATGCTCCTACCAATGGTCAATTACCCATGGCTTATCTTCATTTTGAAAAAGCGTTTCAATTATCGGTAAATGAAAAAGACGAAGAAGCATTACAATTATTAGAGGAATTAGAGCCTTGGTTTATAGAGCAAAGACCCTCCTATTTAGTTTTGGTCTATTCCGATATGGGTGACGTATATGCAAATTTATCCAACTATAAACAGAGTAAAACCTACTATAAAAAAGCTCTAGATATATCAAGAAAATATAATAGCCATGTTGATTTTTCTTCATTAGTCCATGAAAAATTAGCCAATCTATTTGAAGCCCATGGCGAGTTTGAGAAAGCTTTTGAAAATCAAAAAAAAGCAAAAGAGATCGACGCACAATTTTTTGATAGTAGAACAGCACTAAATCAAAGTCTGTTAGAGATCAAAGACGAATTTAGAATTGAAAAAGAAAATCAAGAACGGCTAGTTCGGAAACAGCGCTTGGAAAAATTAGAGCAGGCAGATGAAATCTATTTCCTTCAACGTATTATTTTGCTTGGCTCCCTTATTTTTCTGATACTCATAGGAATTGGTTTTTTTCAATACATACGGGCCAAACATCTAGCGGAAAAACAACTTTTGAATAAGAACAAGCAATTGGAAATTAAAAAGGGAAAAGAACTTTTAGCATTAAAAAATAAAGAGTTAGCGGTTACTGCTTTGCAAATGGTTGAAAAAGATGAATTTTTAAAGGATATTGCAGACAGGTTAAAAGAGTTGGAAAGCACCACAGAAAAACCGGAAATAAAGCAAGTGCTCAAATCTATTTCTCATAATAGATCCGATAATTGGAAGGAGTTTAGGCTTCGGTTTACAGCAGTAAATGAAACTTTTTATCATAAGATTACCACCATGTATCCAAAACTCAGCCAAGCTGATCAGAAAATATGCGCTCTGATAAAATTAAATTTTTCCAGTAAGGAGATGTCCAGGCTCCTTGGTATTTCTGTAGAATCTGTTCATACAACGAGGTATAGAGTACGAAAAAAGATGAAATTAGATAGAGGTGTAAATTTGGAGGAATATATTTCATCGCTCTAGCAATTAGCTAATTGTAAGTCAAATTGAAAGAACTACTTACAATTTTAGGAAAAACACTAGTAAAGGTGTTAAATTGCGGCAATATTCTGTGTAATGAAGAAAGAGAAGGTAGAGTTAAAATCAACTTATAATGTCCCAAATTTAGAAAGAGGACTATCTATTATTGAGCTATTGGCCACTCAGCCAAAAGGCCTTACTCTGGCAGAAATTATTGAAAAACTGTCCATTGCAAAGTCAAGCGCTTTTCGTATTGTCAGTACTTTGATATTTAAAAATTATCTTCAAAAGAACGAGACCACAAAAAAAATAACCCTTTCTAGAAAGATGTTAACGCTAGGCATTTCTTCTATGAACGAACAAAGTTTGGTAGAGCATTCTATAGATGTAATGCGTGCTGTACGAGACGAGCTTAAAGAATCCGTTATGCTTGGTGTGCTATTAGGCTCTACAGGAACTATTTTGGAACAAGTACCATCTTCATATCCCGTAAAACTTTTTGTTGAACCAGGTACTCAGTTTGATCTTCACAGCTCTGTTGGGGGTAAATGTATATTGGCCAATATTCCTAGTGAAGAAGCAGATGAAGCCTTAAGAGGCAAAACACTGACCAAGTATACGGAGAATACCATCACTTCTAAAAAGGAGTTTAAGGTAATGTTAAAAGAAGTCAAAAGTAAAGGCTATGCTATTGATAATAGCGAAGATATTCAGGGAATTAATTGCGTAGGGGCACCAATTTTTAATGAACACGGTTACCCCGTTGCAGCACTTTGGATTACGGCCCCTTATGGTAGATTACCAGCTTCTCAATTTGAGACTAAAGGGAAGATTATTCAGAAATATGCTATGAAAATTTCTGCAAAATTAGGGTACCTGACCCAATCGGTATAGTCATTTCATCAATTTTACAAAGTAAGTTCACTCACCCAAAGGCGTAAGTGAACTAGTTTATCATGGCCGTATTTACGTCATGAAACCGCCTATTTTAATAGGTCTACGTCCATATGAGCTCTTTTACTGGTTTGTAGGCGAAATCTCCATTTTGATTTTTTTAAGGGTGCTTGTGAAAGAAATCTTAAAAAAACACATATAAATAATATCGATATATCAATTTTTTATATATTTTTGGTTCAAATAAGAAACTAGTTTCATATTTGAATAAAAAGAACACCTTATGGAAGCAACTATTTTTAAAGAAGAGAATGCTCTTGGTACTGCGCAAAATGGCGTAGGAGTGTTTGAAAATGGAGAACTACGTATAAAAGTTGATTTTATTGATAATGGCGGAACCGATGTTTCAGTTTATAATGAAGTCTTTAGCAAAGGATTAAATATGCCCGCTATTCTATTAGGGGCGTTAAATTCATTAGGATTGAAAATTAAAGTTTTAGAAACGGAGACGGATAATAGCTTGACCAACCGTTTCAAAATTTTTAAAGACCAAGCCGAAAATAAAATGGTTTTAAAGAACGCCACGAAGAGAAAAATTTTATTTGAAAAAAAGGTTACGGAATTTTCATCACTGCATGCAAGAGATAAGGATTTTTTAAATAGAATAACTATGTACATGGAGGAAAACATGTCTGATGATACGTACTGGGTTGATGATCTTTCTTTTGATATGAATACCAGTAGATCTACCTTTTTTAGAAAATTAAAAAAGCTTACAGGACATGCTCCAAAAGATTACATGAGAAATATACGGTTACTTAGAGCGGGTGAATTGCTGGAAAAAGGGCAACTGCGCATAGCAGAGGTTAGTTATCAAGTAGGCTTTAGTGACCCTAATTATTTTAGCAAATGTTTCAGAAGGTTTTATGGTACCTCGCCATCTGATTACAGTGTGTTGAGTAGTGCTAGTTAGTAGAGAAAATATGTATATTTAATTTTAGATCAAGTAACTGATAATCATGAACAAATACTCACAATTTTTAATTCTCGCTGCGGTCCTGGTTTCGGCCTGTAACTCTCCCAAAACTACTAATGAAATGAAATCTACTTCAGATAATGATGAGAAGGTGACATTTACCCCAGAACAAATTGATCACCTTGGTATAACCGATACGAATCATTTAAGTGCTGCATCAAAAAGAGCATTGAAATGGCCAACGGATTTAGGTAATGAATGGTTTATTCAGTTTAATGAACTAGAACCTTTAAAGGGTGATTTGGCATATGAAGAAGGAGTTGTTCGTCGTGATCCCAGTGCAATTATCAAAGAGAATGGAAAGTACTATGTATGGTATACAAGAAGTACTGGCCCCACTCAAGGGTTTGGAGGAGATATAGAAACCGAAAAGGTATTTCCTTGGGACCGTTGTGATATTTGGTATGCTACTTCAGAAGATGGCTGGACGTGGAAAGAAGAAGGACCAGCTGTTACTCGTGGTGAGAAAGGTGCCTATGATGATCGTTCTGTTTTTACGGTTGAAATCATGAAATGGGAAGACAAATACTACCTGTGCTACCAAACTGTAAAATCTCCATATAACGTTCGTGTAAAAAATCAGGTTGGTTTAGCTTGGGCTGACTCTCCCAACGGACCTTGGACGAAGAGTGAAGAGCCAATTTTGAGTCCTGCGGACAATGGAATATGGAAGGGCGAAGAACAAAACCGTCACTTAGTTGAAAAGAAAGGCGACTTTGATAGTCATAAAGTACACGATCCTTGTATTCTTCCTTATAAGGGTAAGTTTTACTTGTACTACAAAGGGGAGCAAATGGGTGAGGAAATTACTTTTGGAGGCAGACAGATTCGTCATGGTGTTGCCATTGCGGACAATCCTAAAGGACCTTATGTGAAATCGCCTTATAACCCAATAAGTAATAGTGGTCATGAGATTTGTGTTTGGCCTTACGATGGCGGTATAGCCGCTTTAATTACTACAGATGGTCCTGAGAAAAATACGATTCAATGGGCTCCGGATGGTATCAATTTCGAAATTAAGTCGGTTATTCCGGGAGTTAATGCCCACGCCATTGGTTTAAATAGAACAGCGGATGCAGAAAAGGAACCAACAGAAATTTTAAGATGGGGCTTGACACACGTTTACAACAGTGGGGATTACCAAAGTATTATGAGATTTACTTCTCAGCGAAAAACATCACACACCGCAAAAGGTGAAAAAAAATAATAGAGAAACAAAGTTAATGAAAGCAACGGTTTACAAAGGAGACAAAACGTTTTCTGTAATAGAGAAGGAGATTGAACAGCCTGTAAAAGGCGATGTTAGAATTAAAGTAGCGTACTCTGGCGTATGTGGTACGGATGTACACATTTATCATGGTATGATGGATAAAAGGGTGGACATGCCCCAAACTATCGGCCATGAGATGTCAGGTGTAATTGACGCTATTGGTGAAGGCGTTGAAGGTTACAATGTTGGAGATAAGGTTGTGGTTCGTCCTTTGGATGATCGCAAAGTTAAAGCCTCTGACAAGGGATTCAACCATATCTGTGAAGAATTAAAATTCATTGGTATAGATAGTCCTGGTTCCATGCAACAATATTGGAATGTACCTTCATTCGTTCTTCATAAATTAAAAGCAGAGACTGATTTAAAATTGGCAGCTTTAATAGAACCATTATCAGTTGCAACGCATGATGTTCGCAGAAGTGGATTAGTTGCCGGTGAAACTGCCGTTGTTCTTGGTGGTGGGCCAATTGGTCTTTTGGTAGCTATGGTTGCCAAAGACGTGGGGGCAAATGTTATTATTTCAGAAGTAAATGAAAAAAGAATAGCAAAGGCAGAATCAATGGGGTTACATGCAGTGAATCCTATGAAAGTTGATTTGGTTGAATACGTAAAAGAAAAAACGGATAACCGTCGTGCGGATGTGGTATTTGAAGTGGCCGGTGTACAGCCCGCTTTGGATATTATGTGTGAGGTAGCTGGTATTCGTGGTAGAATATTAATGGTGGCCATACATGGAGAGAAAAAACCTGTTGACCTCTTTAAGTTTTTCTGGAAAGAACTGAGCTTAATTGGAGCTCGTGTATATGAGAAGGAAGATTATGAGAAGTCAATTGAGCTAATTACTGCCAACAATCTTCCATTTGAGGATATGATTACGGATGTGCAGCCATTAACCAATATTCAACAAGTATTTGAGAACATAGATAACAACCCTGATGGTATGAAAGTACTTATGGATTGTCAACAATAATAAAGAGAAACAACGCATAAGAAAATGAGTATATTAAATCAATTTAGCCTAAAAGGTAAAACAGCCTTAGTAACCGGTTGTAAAAGAGGAATTGGTAAAGCTATGGCAGTAGCTTTGGCAGAAGCAGGTGCAGACATAATAGGTGTTAGTGCTTCTTTGGAGAAGCACGGGAGTATGGTAGAGCAGGAAGTTGAAGCTACCGGCAGAAAATTTAAGGCGTACACGTGCGATTTTGGGAATAGGGAAGCGCTTTATGAATTCATCAAAGAAGTGAAAAACGACTTTCCAAAAATCGATATTTTGGTGAATAATGCAGGTACTATATTGAGGGCTCCTGCAGTAGAGCATTCGGATGAGTATTGGGATAAGGTTATTGAAATAAACCAAACAGCACAGTTTGTGTTGACTCGTGAAATTGGAAAGGAAATGGTAGCTCGTGGTGAAGGTAAAATTATTTTTACGGCTTCATTATTAACCTTCCAAGGTGGTATTACAGTACCTGGTTACGCAGCTAGTAAAGGTGCTATTGGACAAATGACTATGGCATTTGCTAATGAATGGGCTGGTAAGGGTGTAAATGTAAATGCAATTGCTCCAGGTTATATCAGCACGGACAACACTGAAGCTTTAAGAAATGACCCAGATAGATCGGCATCTATTTTATCTAGAATACCGGCCGGTAGATGGGGTAAACCTGAAGATTTTGCAGGTCCTATTGTGTTTTTGAGTTCAGAGGCGGCAGCTTACATGAGCGGCGTTACTATGTTGGTAGACGGCGGTTGGATGGGTAGATAATAACCTTAAACAGAGGAGTAAAAATTCCAATAAAAAATACTGAAAAATGAAATTGCCAAGACAGGTTTTCTTGTTCTTAGTGTCCTTTTTTGCGCTTATAAATGGCTGGGCACAAGACAAACCGAACATTGTTTTTATACTATCGGATGATGCAGGCTATGCAGATTTTGGGTTTCAAGGAAGCAAAGAATTCAAGACTCCTGAACTGGATAAATTCGCCAAAAACTCAGTGATTTTTACTCAGGCTTATGTTTCCGCAGCGGTTTGTGGCCCATCACGTGCTGGACTTTTAACTGGAAAGTATCAGCAAAAATTCGGTTTTGAAGAGAACAACGTACCTGGTCTGATGAGTAAAAACGGAATTACCGGAGATGATATGGGGCTTCCGCTGGACCAGAAGACAATGGCCGATTATCTCAAAGAACAAGGTTATAAAACGGCGATATTCGGAAAATGGCATCAAGGTAATGCGGACCGTTTTCATCCTACTAAAAGAGGTTTTGATGAGTTTTATGGTTTTCGTGGTGGAGCAAGAAGTTATATGCCTTATGGAACCAATAATGAACTCAAAAGGGATGAGGATAGGTTGGAGAGGGGCTTTGGGGATTTCAAAGAACACGATGGATATCTAACAGATGATTTGGCAGAAGAGGCCAACTCGTTTATGGAAAGAAACCAAAAGAATCCATTTTTCATTTATCTGGCTTTTAATGCGGTACATACTCCAATGGAAGCAACGGAAGAAGATTTGAAAAAAGTGCAAGGGCTTACCGGTAAAAGGAAAACCTTGGCGGCAATGGCCATCGCAATGGATAGAGCTTGTGGGAAAGTTTTTGATCATATTAAGGAACTAGGTCTGGATAAAAACACGCTTATAGTTTTTACCAATGATAATGGTGGACCGTCTGATGCAAACGAATCGTTGAACGACCCATTGAGCGGTACCAAGGCAAATCATTTAGAGGGTGGCATTCGCGTTCCGTTTTTAATGTCGTGGCCAGGAAAGTTAAAACCGAACACGGTTTATGATAATCCTATAAGCACATTAGACCTTTTACCAACTTTCTTGAACGCAGCAGGTGGTGATGTAAACGCTGTTGAAGGTTTGGATGGGGTAGACTTAATTCCATATGTACAAGGAAAAAATAATGGAAAGCCTCACGAGGTACTTTATTGGAAAAAGGAAAATAGAGGAGCCATCAGGCAAAATGATTGGAAACTGGTACGCTTTCCTGATCGGCCAGCAGAACTTTATAATATTAAGGAGGATATAGCCGAAACAAATGATTTGGCTTCCAAATACCCTGAAAAAGTACGTGAGCTTTATAAGAAGCTATTTGATTGGGAACTTACATTAGAAAGACCGCTTTGGCAATTAGAAAGAAGATTCGAAGGCAAAGCAGCTACAAGAATGGATACATATAGAAATCATAATTAAAAAAAGGAACATGTCAGCAATTAAAGAATACCAACTATTTATTGACGGAGAATGGGTGACATCTACGTCAGGAGAGACCATAGACATTGTAAATCCAACTACTGAAGAAATAGTAGCAAGAGTTCAGAATGGAACTGTCGAAGAGGCAAATCAGGCGTTGAATGCTGCTGATAGGGCTCAAAAAGAATGGAAAAAACTACCTGCTCGCTCACGTGCCGATCTTCTGTATAAACTAGCAGATGAAATAAAAGCAAACTCAGATTTCTTAGCTGAGCTTTTGGTTAAGGAGCAAGGTAAATTGCTTAAAGTTGCCAAAGGCGAAGTAGCAGTAACTGCCTCATTTATAGAATACGCATGTGAAGGTGCTAGAAGAATTGAAGGAGATATCATTCCGTCTGACAACCCGAACGAGCAAATCTGGATTCAAAAAATACCTCGTGGGGTTGTAGTTGCTATTACCGCTTGGAACTTTCCGTTGGCACTGGCCGGTCGTAAATTAGGACCTGCTTTGATTGCTGGAAATACTATCGTTATAAAACCGACTTCAGAAACGCCTTTAGCAACCTTAGAGTTGGGTAATTTGGCCAAGAAAGTAGGTATTCCAGATGGGGTTATCAATATTCTGACAGGTCCTGGTAGAGCTATGGGTAATGCACTTGTTGAGAGTCCTATTACCAAAATGGTGACCATGACAGGTTCTACGCCAGTTGGTCAATCAATTGCTAGGGCTGCGGCGCAAAATCTTACCCATGTGCAGTTAGAACTTGGAGGTAAGGCTCCTTTCATTGTTTTTGAAGACGCAGATATTGATGCCGCTGTAGACTCGGCTTTACACTCACGTTTTGATAATTGTGGACAGGTTTGTACCTGTAATGAAAGAATGTATGTACACGAAGGTATTTACGATACTTTCATGGAAAAATTCATTGCTAAAACAAAGGCTATTAAAGTAGGTGACCCAATGTTGGAAGATACAGACATGGGACCAAAAGTAAATGCAGCTGAATTAAAGCATATGGAACATTTGGTAGCTGTAAGTCTTGAAGAAGGTGCTACGTTGGCTACAGGTGGTAAAAAACCAGAAGGGAGTGCTTTTGAAAAAGGGTATTGGTTTGAACCAACGGTTTTGACCAATGTAACGCAAAACATGACTATCGTTCACGAAGAGTCTTTTGGACCTATTCTTCCAGTTTTAAAATTCAAAACTTTTGAAGAAGTGGTTGGGTATGCCAATGACTGTGAATACGGACTTGCCGCTATGATATTTACCAACGATATGAGCACTATTATGAAGTGTAACGATGAGCTGGAGTACGGAGAAATCTACGTAAACCGTGGTCATGGAGAGCAACACCAAGGTTTCCACAATGGGTATAAACTAAGTGGTTCTGGTGGTGAAGATGGTAAGTATGGTTTTGAGCAGTACATGGAGAAAAAGACGTTTTACATTAGACACAAAGCATAAATGAGTACACGTATAAAATCGGTTGATTGTAAGTTGTTCAGAGTTCCGTTGCCGGAAGTCATGAACGATGCCAAACATGGAGACCATACGCATTTTGAGCTAATTACTTCCACCATTACTTTAGAAGACGGAAGCACAGGAACAGGATATACCTATACCGGTGGCAAAGGTGGGAATTCCATTAAGGCCATGGTGGATTATGATATAGCACCCGCTTTAATTGGTAAAGATGGAACTGATGTAGAAGGTATCTATAATTTCATGGAATGGCACATGCATTATGTGGGCCGTGGTGGTATAGTTTCATTTGCCGTCTCTACTATTGATATTGCTTTGTGGGACATCCGTTGTAAAAAAGCAGAAAAGCCACTTTGGCAAATGGCCGGAGGAGCGGGTAATACCTGTAAAGCATATTGCGGTGGAATAGATTTACAATTCCCAATTCCAAAACTTTTAAAGAATATGGAAGGGTATTTAGCAGCTGGTTTTAACGCTGTGAAAATAAAAATTGGTCGTGAAAATTTAGATGAGGACATAGAGCGAATAAAAGCGGTTCGCGAATTCATTGGTCCCGATGTAACCTTCATGGTCGATGCCAACTATTCCATGACTGTTGATAAAGCCATAAAGGCGATTAACAAGTTTCGGGAGTACGATATAACTTGGTTTGAGGAACCTATCATACCGGATAATTACATGGGTTTTGCTCAAATTTCAGATGCTACGGATTTCCCGTTGGCCATGGGTGAAAACCTGCATACGATTCATGAATTTGAATATGCTATGGATCAGGCAAAATTGTCTTTTGTACAACCGGACGCTTCAAATTGTGGCGGTATTACAGGCTGGTTGGCAGCTGCGAGATTGGCAGATAAACATAACATTCCAGCTTGTTCGCACGGTATGCAGGAGCTACATGTAAGTTTAGTGTCTGCGCAACCTAATTCAGGTTGGTTAGAAGTACATAGTTTTCCTATTGACCAGTATACTACCAGACCCTTGGTTGTTGAGAACCACCTTGCTGTGGCACCAGATTCGCCAGGAGTGGGAGTGGAGTTTGATTGGGAGAAATTAGCTCCTTATCAATCCAAATAAAACATCGAATTAAAATATTTCAAAACGCTTACGATAATGAAAACAACGCAAACGGATTTCGGTGTACTTGATGGAGAAGCTATTTACCAATATACTTTGGAAAATGATAATGGGGTTAGCATAAAAATCTCAACTTTTGGAGCTACCATAACTTCAATTCTCCTACCGAATAAAAATGGGAAAATAGAAGAAATCGTTTGTGGTTTTGATACATTCGAAAGTTATTTTTCTGATGCCTACAAAGCAAATGCGCCATATTTTGGAGGGACTGTAGGCCGTTATTGTTCGCAAATAAAAGATGCTAAATTTTCTTTGAACGGAAAGGATTATGAACTGGCTAAAATTGTTGGTGAGAATAATCTTCACGGAGGGAAAGTAGGCTTTGATAAGAAAATATGGGAAGTAAGTTCGTTTTCAAAAGAAATGGCCAACATTCAAATGGAACTTAAAAGTGTTCATTTAGAAGAAGGCTTCCCGGGGAATATTACGGTTCAAGTGACCTTTACATTGACAAATGACAATGAACTTAAAATTCAATATGGTGCAATAACCGACCAAGACACACCTTTCACCATTACCAATCACTCGTATTTTAATCTTTCTGGTTTTGCTGAAAATGTTGAGGGTCACTCCGTAATGGTAAACTCGGATACCAAACAAATTTGGGATGAGACCGGGGCAGCTACAGGAGAGAATATTTCTGTTGCTGGCAAAGCCGATGATTTACGAACGGCAAAGACTATAAAAGAAGTCCATGAAGCTATGGGAGATGGTTTTGAGCATTTTTACTTATTTGAAGACAAAGGTTTTGATCTGGGTAAAGTGGCAGAAATAACAGAACCTAAAAGTGGCCGTTCACTGAAAATTTTTACCACAGAGCCTGGCATGTTATTGTATACGGGTAAATACACGTCTGACGAACTAAAACGCGAATCTGGATTGCAATACGGAAAGTACCGTGGCTTCTGTTGTGAAACTCATCGCTACCCTAACGGAATGAATATAAAGAACGCTCCTAAGAGTATTTTAAAAGCGGGAGAATCTTATGACAGTACTACTATTTTTAAATTCAACTGGTAAATCAAATAAAGTCGGGTAAACCAGTAGTGGTAAACTTGACTTCAATTAAATATTCAAGTTATGACCGAAGGAGTTTTATGGGCGATTTTCGCTGGATTGATGTTGGGACTCTATGCCCTCCCTGAAAAATTTACAAAAGGATTCAAGTATGAAAATACGTGGAGTCTCTTTTTTCTCCTGACTATGTTCGTGGTGCCCATTATAGCATCAGTGACCCTTATTCAGGGTTTTGGAGAGATTTTCGGTAACATGCCAACAGATATTTGGATTAAAATGGGTCTAACCAGTTTCCTTTGGGGAATTGGTGTAATGATGTGGAGTAAGGCAATTAACCATATAGGGCTCTCACTTGGTTTTTCAATCTTCATAGGCACCATTATTTTGGTAGGTTCGCTTTTACCGTTTATAGAAGACGGTTTGCCACCTTCCAATGTATTGACCTTTATTCTAATAGGAATCCTAGTGGTTTTATTAGGTGTTATCCTAAATGGTAAAGCTGGTCTTACCCGTGAAAAAGATGAAGCAAAAATAGCATCTGCCGAAGGTAAATCTACCAAGGGCTCTATGGTAACCGGTATTATGATTGCCGTAGTAGGAGGACTTTTAGCTACAGGTTTTAGTTATGCGAATGCAGCAGGAAGACCTTATTTACATAAGGCAAGTATTGCACAGGGAAATGCAGATTGGATAACTGCTGTAGCTGTAATGTTTCCTATATTTCTAAGTGGTGGTATTGTAATGACTGCTTATTTCTTATGGCAGCTAAATGCTAAAAAGGCTTGGGGAGATTTTAAAACGCCCGCTTTTGGCAAGAACCTATTTCTTATATTGATTATGGCAGTTTTTCATTATGCTGCCTCGGCTCTTTTTGCGTATGCTGCGTTTAAACTTGGAAAATCAGGAAATACAGTTGGTTATGCGATCTTTAATACGGCTTGTGTTGCTACGGCAATTGTGAGTGGTCTAATTACCAAAGAATGGGTAAGCGCTTCGCCAAAAGCTAGGAACTTTTTGTATGGCGGACTTAGTTGTATGATTGCAGGTATCGTAATTGTGGCCTATGCTAACGGTTTGGGGTAAAATAACTTTTTTTTAATTTTTTTTTTTAGTAGTTAGCCCAGTTGTTATTAGCTTTTCAATTGGGCTTTTTTGATTCATAAAGTAAACACTTAGCTTATGAAAAATTATCTATTATATTTCACGTTGATTGGTGCTTTGTTAACATCTTGTAATACCAAGAATCAATCTAAAACAGAATTAGCGCAAATAAAAAGAGATTTCAATTTTGATTGGCAGTTTAAGTTGATGGATACCACCGGAAAAACTGCGGAATGGAAAAATGTAAGACTCCCACATGATTGGAGCGTAGAAGCTTCTTTTGATTCTATAAATGGAGAAGGGGCCACAGGATACCTTCCGGGTGGTACAGGTTTGTATAAGAAAACATTCCCACTTCAATTAAAACCGGATGAGAAAGCATATGTTTTGTTTGATGGGGTTTATAACAACTCAGAAGTAATCTTAAACGGAGAAAAAGTAGGTTTTCATCCGTATGGATATTCTCCTTTTTACTTCGATATATCATCTTACTTAAAATCAGAAAAAGATTCCAATTTAATAGAAATAAAAGTAGATAGAACTCGCTATGCTGATAGTCGTTGGTATACGGGTTCCGGTATATATCGCGATATAAAACTTTTGGTCAAAAATAAACTACATATTCCTATTTGGGGCGTATTCGTTACCACACCTAAAATTGATGATAATAGGGCAGAGGTTTCAGTTTCCGTTGAAATTGAAAACGATTTTCCAAAGGATAAAAAAGTTGATGTACGGACTGAAATTTATAACGCTGATGGAAAAAAAGTCAGTGATAAAACAATCAATTTGGCAATTGCGGGAAATAAAAATTCCAAAGAACAACTTTCCTTAACAATTGAAAAACCTAATTTATGGAAGGTAGATAATCCATATCTGTACAAAGCCTTTACTTCTGTAGTTGAAGATGGTAAAATAATAGATCAAGAGGAAACTATTTTTGGAGTACGATCTATCCGTTTTGATGCTAACGAAGGTTTTTTTCTTAACGGGGAAAATATGAAAATAAAGGGGGTCTGTCTTCATCATGATGGTGGTTTGGTAGGAGCTGCTGTTCCCGATGATGTATGGAGAAGACGATTGACCAAGCTAAAAGTAGCGGGCTGTAATGCCATTAGAATGTCTCACAACCCCGGTTCTGAAGCGTTTTTGAACTTATGTGACGAGATGGGCTTCTTGGTACAAGATGAGTTTTTTGACGAATGGGACAATCCAAAGGACAAAAGAAAAAACATGAATGAGCAAAGTGTAGATTATGTTACTCGTGGTTATACGGAGCACTTTCAAGAATGGGCCGAAAAAGATTTGAAGAATACCATATTGGCGCATAGAAACCATCCCAGTATTATACAGTGGAGTATTGGTAATGAGATTGAATGGACTTACCCTAGAAATGCCGATGCTACGGGATTTTTCAATAATATGGGCTGGCAAGGCAATTACTTTTTCTCCGAACCACCATTTACTCCAGAACAAATTAAAGAAGAACTTAAGACCTTGCCCAAAGAAAAGTACGATATAGGGAAAACTGCGCAAAAATTGGCAAAGTGGACGAAGGAATTGGATACCACGCGTTATGTAACAGCTAATTGCATTTTACCGTCGGCTAGTCATTTGTCAGGTTACACGGATGCATTAGATGTTGTAGGTTATAGTTACCGCCGGGTAATTTATGATTACGGACACAAAAATTATCCGAACAAGGTAATCATGGGAACTGAAAATCTTCCGCAGTGGCATGAATGGAAAGCGGTTATGGAGCGCCCTTTTATTTCCGGTCTTTTTCTTTGGACGGGAATTGATTATATGGGAGAGTCTAATGGAGGATGGCCTAAAAAAGGCACGAATAGTGGATTGTTGAATTCCGCAGGTTTTGAAAAAACCTCGTATCATATGATGAAAACCCTTTGGAATGACTCTCCACATTTATATATTACCACGCAATCTTTAGATAAATCTATTTTTAAGTTGAATAGTTTGGGAGAACCTGTCGAAAAGAAGAAAGATGCTTGGAAAGAAGCATTATGGTTTTGGCATGATACCAATGAATATTGGAATTACGATGCAAATGAGCCAACCGTGGTAGAGGTATATTCTAATTGTGATGAAGTAGAACTTTTTTTAAACGATACTTCTTTAGGTCGAAAAAAGCTTGATGATTTTGCAGACCGTATTTACAAATGGTCCGTTTCATTTGCAGCTGGTGAATTACGGGCTGAAGGTTATATTGATGGCAAAAAAGTGGATGCAGCTGCGCAAATCAAAACGGCGAAAGATCCTCATGCTGTTCAGCTTTCCGTAGACAAGACTGAATTAAGGGCCAACGCCTATGATGCAGCTCACATAATTGCCCAAATTGTAGATATAGACGGTACTCCTGTGAAGCATCTAAATTCCGAAATTACTTTCACAATTGACGGCGATGTACAATTGCTAGGTGTGGATAATGGCTCGGAAAGAAATGTACAAGATTTTCAGTCCAATAAAATTGTAACCGATCAGGGTAGGGCGTTACTCATTTTACAATCAAATCTAAAAGCAGACATTGTAACGATTTCCGCGACGTCCGAAGGTTTGAAAACAGGGGAGGTGATATTGAGGGTCAATTCAAATGATTAAAGTACTAAAGTGAAATCGCAAGCCCAATTCCGTATATGGTATTGGGCTTTTTACTTAGTTTAAGTAAGGTTAGGTCAAAACTAACTTATGATCTTATTAATCTATAAGCATTTTACCATGCCAAGAGCTTTTTTCAAGATCAATACTATAGATATATACTCCAGAGGGGAGTTTTTGTCCTTGTTGAGAATGACCTGTCCATTCTAAAATATAATCTTGATCGGTTACCGTTTTTGCTTTTAAAGAATAGATGGATTTGCCTAATAATGAATATATGTTTAGAGATAAAACTCCCTCAATAGGTTTCTTTATTTCAAATGTTATAGCTCTATTTTGAATATTGTAATAGGCTTTCATGTCCATAGATTTTTTAATTTCGGGTAGAGCGTCCTTAATGGCTACAGGTTGAATATCTTCATCATTGAAAATGTTTCCTTTAACCATTCCATTTTCTTCTAAAACTTTGATTTTTTGATTTGTTGAAATGTTATAAATTGTCTCTTTGTTTCCACTGGGCCATAGAACTTCTAAACTGTCTATTTTTTGGGTTTCTCCAAGTCCAAAGTGCAGAGGTTTTATACTTTGGCCCATAACACCTACGGCAAATTTTAATCTGTGTATGGCATTGTTTTGGGTATAAGCAATGGCCGTTGCGCCCAGTGCATCCCTATTGGAAATAGTACCTTCTAGCTCTACTTGCAGCCATTTATTAGGGTTAGCGGTATTGTTTTGGTATAGATAGGGAGCATCATCTACGTTTGACACTAGGATATCTAGAAATCCATTATTATCAAAATCAAATACTTCTACCGCCATGCCATTGCCGTGACCATCTGTGGCAGATGGTGAAGACCAGTCAGTAAATTTATCAGTACCGTTGGCCTTTAAGTTTTTAAAAAATTTGTTGTCATATTTTAAATCGGCCATACCATTTACTGCATATAGGTCTTGGTCACCATCATTATCTGCATCAAAAAACCGATTTCCCCATCCAAAATGTGCGTTGCCAACTCCTTGTGTTTGCCCCACATTTTTGAAAGGACCTTCTGATGAACCGGCAAATAAAGGGTTGCTTTGTATTTCTGAAATATTGGTCACATAAATATCAAAAAAACCATCATTGTTAAAATCTCCAATGGAAGATCCCATACCATCTCCTGTATTTTTTAGATTGTATTCTTCTGTGGCATCAATAAATGACACTCCTTTTTCGCTAATGTAAAAATTACTCAACCCAAAATCGTTAATAACATATAGGTCCATCCAGCCATCTCTATTGACATCCAAGGGCTGACAGGACCACGTTCTGCCAGAGTCATTTAATCCTAGAGCATTAACTGATTCCTTAAATTTACCATTACCTAAATTAGTATAAAGACGGTTTGGCTCTCCTAAATAGGCCATATACAAATCTAGATGCCCATCATTGTTGTAATCCCACCAGACCCCACCTGTATTGTTACATGGGGCACAAGAGGTTATTCCGGCCTCAGTGGTAACTTCGGTAAAAGTTTTGTCACCGTTGTTCTTGTACAATTGTGATTTGTTTTGATGTCCTAGAAACAAGTCCGGAAACCCATCATTATTGTAATCTCCCCATGAAGCAGAAAGTTTTACTCCTCCCGTAACTTTGCCGGTATATTGTTTTGAAAAGCCAGAGGATTCCGTTACATCAATAAAAAAACCTCCTCTATTTTCCAAAAGTCTGCTCCATGAACTTTTATTTCCTGCATTAAAGGAACCCTGTGCAACCATAAAAACATCTAAATCCCCATCTTGATCAAAATCCGCGACTGCATTACCACCAGTGCCGGTCATCTCTGAAAAAAGACGAATATCTTTCTCCTGAAATGTTTGGGAATACAGGTGTCTGCTCACTAAAAGAAAAAGTAGTAGTAAAAATGATGTTCTGTACGTATTAAAATCTGTAATTATCATGTGTTCTAATGTTCTAATTGAATTCAATGAGCTGTAGGTGATGATTATTATTACCAATTAAGATGTTAGACTTATTCCCATTTTTAATAATCTTCATGTCCTTGACATCAAAAGGGGCATAGAATCCACTTTTGGCGGGCATAGTAGTGGTAAATTCCCCTTTACCGTTACCTTCTAGAAAAAGACCAATGCCCGCATCGTTTCTAGGGGTTTCAATCTCTGAAGTGAATAGGTTACCGGCAATAAGTAAATCTTTATTTCCGTCCTGATTGAAATCTTGGGCAAGTATTGTATTTATACTCGATACTTGTGCTAGCTGGGGAAGCTTGTGCATCTTAAATGATTTTCCATTTATATTTTCTACGTAGTAAGAAGCAAAGGTGTAAGCAGATAAATGGAGTGCGTTATTTAATTTATCGCCATAAATAGTTTTTAAATCAGAATCTCCAAAAGACTCAAAAGTTGGAAATTTAGTATCTAATTCTGGTATTTGATCAATGGAACAAGATCTACCTCTAAGGGGATATACCTGGCCTTCCTCAAAGTAGCTTAAAACTATATCTTGTGAACCGTTTTCATCAAAATCCGCACTATGCACCTGAAATGGTTGTTCCTTAGATGCTTTGTATTTATAATTCAGCCCTAAATTCCCCACTATGAAATCATCATCTCCATCATTATCCATATCTGCTGGGGTAACACTGTAATACCAACCTTCGGAATTTTCCAAACCTTGGAAAGAAAACCGTTCAAATGTTCCGCTTTTGGTTTGGAGAAAAGTTGTGATCGGCATCCACTCACCTACTACAACAAGATCTAATCTATCATCATTGTTTAGGTGTATCCATTGCGCAGAAGTTACCATTCCCAAGCTATGAAAGTCCTCAGCTTTTATTGCAGTGACGTCTTTTAAATATCCATTTTCATTTTTCAACAATGTGCTGTTGGCAGGAGAAGGGTACTTACCTGGTAATTGTCTACCACTGACAAATAGGTCTATATAACCATCCATATCATAATCGGCAGCTACCACCTTTGACCCACTATTTAAGTAGTTAGGTATTCTACTGTTATCTTTTTTAAAATTCCCTTTTCCATCGTTTAAATAAAGACGGTCTTGAAGATTTTTACTGTTTATTGAAAATTCATATCCACCGCTGACCACGAATAGGTCTTTATCACCGTCATTGTCAATATCAAAAAATACACTACCTAGGTCTTCAGAGATTTTATCTTTCTTAAATGCATTTTGAGAAACGGAATCATATTTTCCGGAGGTATTCTGTATGAATAACGTGCCACTGCTACCAGAAGCACCGCCAATATAAAAATCTTCCATTCCATCATTATTTACATCTGCAACAGCTATAGTTGGTCCAAATTGAGACATTTTGTGAGGAAGTAACACTTGCTTTTTATAATCATCAAATTCATTTTCTTTATGCTTGTACTGTAGGTTACTTGTAAGTGTAACATCTTTAAATATAGGATTGGTATTTGTACCGGACTTAGCTAAAAACCTTTCATTTTTTTGATAAATATCCAGAGTTTGGTTTGCGTCAATATCTTCTAGTTCGCTAATCTGCCCATTGGGCCATTGAATTTTAATTTTTTTGATACTTTCTAATGAACCAATCCCAAAATGCGCTGTGTTCTCGCTTTTGGACATATAGCCCCTAACATTTGTTATTTCAATAGTCTGCCATGGTATAGCCCCTTTAAACAGTAAAATTTTACTACCTAGACTTTCTGACATTGTAGAAGGGTAAAGATTTACTCTCAGGTAGTTCCCTTTATCTTTTTCAATCGTATGATTTTTATAAATAAATGCTTCTTCATCAATATTACTTACCACAATATCCAAATCACCGTCCTGGTCTAAATCTGCATATGCTGCACCGTTTGAAAGTGTTTCTAGTTCAAAACCCCAGTTTTTGTTTTCTTTGTTAAAAGTCAGGTCTCCATTATTTTTATAGATATAATTCTGAAGCCTATCTTCAGGAGCAATTTTTGCTAAAGCCAAAACATCTACAACATCTTGAAACTTCTTGTTTTCCTTTTTTGCGACCTTGCCAATACTATCTAATATTTGCTCATATCTTTTATTTACGTCACTATTGCGCATGTTTCGCTTAATGCCATTAGTAACAAATAGGTCTTTTAACCCGTCATTGTCAAAGTCCGCAATTAACGGTCCCCAACTCCAATCTGTATTGGATACACCTGCCATTTGTGCAATCTCACTAAAAGACCCGTTACCGTTATTGCGTTGCAAGGTGTTGAACATATACTGATAGTGCCCGCCTTCATTAACGATGTTCCAGAAGTTTTCCGGGTTCATACCGCCCATATTGGTTTTTATGCGTTTATGGTCTTCAGCAACCATATCCAGTACCATAATATCCAAATTGCCATCATTATCAATGTCAGCAATATCAGTACCCATACTAAAATTGGATATATGCCTAAAGTGATTTTCTAAGTCTTCTTTAAAACCTCCCTTTTTATTGTTTATGTAAAAAAAGTCCGGCTCATTATAGTCATTGGCAACATACATATCTTGCCATCCGTCATTGTTAATATCCCCAATTGCCACAGAAAGGCCAAAAGCCAAATTCTCAGTTTTGGTCATGGGAGAAACTTCAATAAAACCAATGTCTTTCCCGAGGTTCCTATAAAGTTTGTCACTGTATGCGGGATTGGAGCCTTTCACTCTTTTTTTTCCTCCTTGTCTATTACCGTAACCAGGAGGTTGATTTACAACATATAGGTCAATAAGTCCGTTTTTATCATAGTCCAAGAAACTGGCCTGAATAGAAAATCCATTGTCATCTAAACCATATTCTTTTGCCATCTCTTCAAAAGTGTCATGGCCTGAATTGATGTATAGTAAATTTACACTTTTACTCTTGTCCTGCTGTTCGTTCTTGCATACATAAATATCTTGAAAGCCATCATTATTAACATCGGCAAAAGTCACACCTGTAGACCAGCTATCCAGGTTTAAGATACCTGCCTTTTCAGTAATATCTTCAAATGTCATATCACCTTTATTAAGGTAAAGCCTGTCGTTTACTTGATTCCCGGAAAAATAAATATCAGGTAATCCATCATTATTAATATCTCCTATGGCAACTCCTGCTCCAGTAACAAAATTTTCATTTAACAGGTGGTTGTCTTCAGGCGTCTCGGTTAGGGTGTTTGAAAATAGTATCCCGGAATTTGTGGGCTCTACACGTGTAAATAGTGTTTTTGAATCATCAATTGGTTTTTGATTCTCTTTTTTACAAGAGAAGGTGAGAATGAATAGTAAAGCAATTAATATAAGGCGTATACCCATAGTTGTTAAAGAATGAATAGTTAAATAGAACCCTTAATGAAGAAATGAAACATAACAAGTAAAATAATTAGCTCAAAATACGGAAACACGAGTGATAGAACGGGTAAAATAGGTTCATGCTCAGGTAATTATAGGTCAAAAGGCATGCTTGACCTATAATTACCCGATTTTGACCATTTATTGCCGACTGCTAATCAATTCAAAACAGTTTCTTTGGTGAAATGATTACTGATTACTCAATAAATACAGGTTTTTAAAGTGAAAATCCTAATTATTTAAACTTTTTTTTATTGTTTGGTCAAAATACTAACTAACAAAAAACAGGCATTATTATGAAAGAATGTTTATTTAAACAACTCACAAAACGCAAACATTGGTTATTGTTTGCGCTTATGTTGTCTTGTGCATCCATGGGATTTGCACAAGATTCCAATGTAAGTGGTACAATAACCGATGAATTTAATCAACCCATGTTCGGGGCCAATGTTCTGGTGAAGGGGACCACAAATGGGGTAGTCACTGATTTTGACGGTAATTTTACCTTATCTGCAAATACTGGTGATATACTGGTTATTTCCTATACAGGTTATACCACACAAGAAATAGCTGCAGAAACAGGTACATCAATTAACGTACAATTACAGCCAGATTCTCAACTTCTGGACGAAGTTGTGGTTATTGGTTATGGTTCTAGAAAAAAGGCAGATGTTACTGGTGCTGTTAGTACCGTAAAAACGGCTTACATAGAGCAACAAGCTTCATCCGATGCAACGAGAGCGCTTCAAGGTAGTGCTGCCGGTGTTACGGTAAATGCTTCGGCCAGACCAGGACAAAGTGCACAGGTTAGAATTCGTGGTTTAGGTACGATTAATGGAAATGGCCCTTTATATGTTGTGGATGGGGTTTTTGGTGCTACGCCACCACCTACTAATCAAATTCAATCCATGCAAGTTCTTAAAGATGCTTCTTCAACAGCTATTTATGGCTCAAGAGGTGCAAATGGTGTAATTTTGATTACTACTACAACAGGTAGAAAAGCCCAACCGGCCAAAATTGATATAAATCTGAGAACAGGTATGGGTACTGCCAATTCCAGATATGATCTTGTAACTGATCCTAATTTGGTTGGTCAACAAATCTGGTTAGAACAAACAAATGATGGAATTACTCCTAATCATAAGCATTTTCAATTTGATCCAAACAATATTCGTGCAACTCAAGTAAATGATTATCTGTATCCTAATGGAGCGTCTTTTGGCGATGCATCAACTAATCCGGCATTGTACGACCAAGTAAATTACCCGATTACTAAAACCAACCAAGAGGGTACGGACTGGATGGAAGAGCTTTATCAACCAGCGCTTTTACAGGACTTTGTTATTTCGGTTTCCGGTGGTTCTGATAATACGACCTATGCATTGAGTGCTAATTATTTTAAGGAAGAAGGGGTCTTAAGAGACAATTCCTATAACCGTTATGCGATTAGATCCAATATTGATTCCGACGTAAAAGATTGGTTGAAAATTGGAGAACGTCTAGGTGTTACTTTAAATGAATCAAAAGGAAATACGGTTGGTTTCAATAGTATTGTAGAAACCAGCCCGTTAATTCCCGTAAGAGATGTTGCTGGTAATTTTGCCGGTGGTGTAGTTGGTGGAGGATTGAATGATGGCCCAAACCCCGTAGGTAATAATTTCAGAGAACGCAAGGATAAGAGAACTACTTTAAATGTAACTGGTAATGTTTTTGTAGAGATTAAACCTGCTAACAACCTAACGTTCAAATCGCTTTTAGGGTATAATATGAATTGGTATTCAAATTATGACCCTAGGTTTGCAGATTTAGAGAATACCAATGGAAACCCAGGACATACATTAACAGAGACTAGAGGAGATAACTTAACGTGGAATTTCACGAATACATTAAGTTATAATAAAACATTTAATGAGGTACATAAATTAGATGTACTATTAGGAACGGAATCAACTAGATTTAGGTATGATCAAATCTCTGCAGGAAGGGAAAGCTTTTTCTCTACTGATGATGATTTTTTTATTCTTAGCTCAGGATCAGAAAATCTAACCAATGATGCGGAAGCTGCAGTATGGGCGTTAAATTCTTATTTTGCCCGTCTTTATTATTCTTACGATGATAAATATATGGTTGAAGCAACGGTTAGACGTGATGGTTCTTCAAGATTTGGAGCTAACAATAGATGGGGTAATTTCCCAGCACTGTCCGGTGGATGGGTGGTGTCAAAAGAAAATTTTCTGGCCAACAGTAGTTGGTTGAATTACTTGAAACTTCGCGCAGGATGGGGTCAGTCAGGTAATGATCAAATAGGTAATTACAACGGATTCAAAACGTTTGGCTCAGATTTAGGTAGTTCATTCTACGGACTTGGAGGCGCAGATGGTATAATACAACAAGGTTTTCAATCTACGGCAATAGGTAATCCTGATGCTAAATGGGAAACAACTACTTCTACTAATTTTGCTGTTGATGCTACGTTGTTCAACAGGGTAAACCTTACTGTGGATTTTTGGAGAAAGGACACAAAAGACATGTTATTCCCAATTACCATACCTGCTGTAGAAGGAATTGCTAATGCTCCAAGTGTTAACATAGGTGATATGAATAACAAAGGTGTTGATATTGAATTGAGCTACAATGGAGGTGGATCTGATGAAGGAGATTTTAGATACAATGTTGGATTAGTATTTTCTACGTATAAAAACACTGTAGAAAAACTAACAGGAAATGAAGACGAAATCATTACAGGAAGAAGTCAAAGAGCTCAGACGTATTCAAGAGTTGAGCAAGGAAGAGCATTTCCTGAATTTTACGGATACGTGGTAGATGGTATTTTTCAAACTACAGCACAGGCAGAGGCACATCCTAACCACAACGAAGATGAAGCAGCGGATTATAATAAACCTGGTAACCTTATTATAAGGGATGTAAATAATGATGGAAAAATTGATGCTGATGATAGAACTTTTATTGGTAATCCTAATCCGGATTTTACAGCTGGTCTTAATATAGGTTTTGAATATAAGAGTTTTGATTTTAGAGCTAGCTTCTATACGAGCCAAGGAAATGACGCTATCAATTACTATAATCGTTTTACTAGATACGGATTGTTCCAAGGACCTAAAAGTTCTGATAGATTGTTTAAATCATGGGGCAGCCCTTATTTAGATAATAATGCAGATGCTGTTTTACCCAAAGCATCTTCTCAAACTAGTTTTGAACAGAATACACATTCAGATTTGGTTGAGGATGCATCATACTTTCGTTTACAGAATGCGCAATTAGGATTTAACGTACCTCAAAGAATTTTGGATAAGATTAATCTTTCTCAAATGAGAATCTATGTTATGGGAACAAATTTATTTACTATAACGGATTACTCTGGTCTTGATCCAGAAATTGCATTATATAATGACCCAGATTCTGGATTTTCATCAGATATTGATAGAGGTTTAGATTTGGGTACGTGGCCTTCTCCAAGACAAATCATATTTGGTCTTAATATCTCATTGTAAAATAAAAAATTGAAAAAGATGAAAAATAATTTAATTATAAAAACCGGATTGTTTGCTACGGTCATAGCCCTTTCTTGGTCATGTGGTGAGGAATTCCTGGAGGAAAAACCTAAAGGAGCGGTAAGTGAGGAAATTTTAACTACCGAAGCAGGTGTAGACCTTCTTCTTGTTGGTGCGTACTCAAGACTAGATGGCTATTCAAATGGTGAAGTTGGAGGACAGGGAGAAGCATCTGCCACGAATTGGGTATGGGGTGATGTTCCTTCGGATGACATGCACCGTGGAGACCAAACTGGTGGATGGAGTCCTATTAATCTTATAGAGAGATACGAAACAGATGCTACCAACCCATGGGTAGAAGGTCTTTGGGCTGCTAATTATGATGGAGTGGCTAGAGCAAATGATGCTATCCGAGTGTTGAAAAAAGCGGGAGAGAATGTAGAGCCTGCCGTTGCTGTTCAACTTGAAGCAGAGGCACGTTGGTTAAGAGCTTGGTACCATTTTCAACTTCGTACTAAGATTGAAAAAATCTCATATATAACTGATGATGTAGTTGCAAGTGAAGTGACTAATGATACTGAGGTTTGGGACAAGATCGAGGCAGATATAAAATGGGGGATTGATAACGGTATGGCAGAAGAAGTTGAGATAGGCCGTGCATCTCGTTGGGCTGCTAAAGCACTTTTAGCTCGTGTACATATGTTTCAGCAGGAATTTACTGAAGCTAAACCTTATTTAGATGATATTATAGATAATGGGCCTTTTCAGTTAATGGATCACTACTATGATAACTTTGATGAAGAAAAGCAGAATAATGCAGAAAGTATCTTAGAAGTACAATATACTGTTAATGATGGTGCTGGTGACGCCAATAGCGGTGCAGATCACAGGACTTTATTTCCTAGAGGAGCAGACGTTGGTTCTTGTTGTGCATATAGCGCCCCTAGTTTTGATTTATTCAATGCATTTAAAACAGATGCAGATGGTCTGCCTTTGTTCGATACCTTCCAAGACGATTTATTGTTAGAAGATTATGGAGTTTTGGATACCGAACCTTTTACGCCTACTGCTGAGTCACTTGACCCTAGAGTTGATTGGACTATTGGTAGAAGAGGTATTCCATTTTTGGATTGGGGTCCAATGTCCGGTAGTGACTGGATGTTAGATCAAGCGGGTATGGGACCTTTCTTGAACAAAAAAATTATGTTCTATAAAAGAAATAAAGGAGTTATATCTATTTCTAGCCCAACATGGTCAAATGGTCTTAACGGTAATAACTGGCGTATATTTAGACTTAGCCATATAATTCTGTGGAGAGCGGAAGTTGCCATGGAGGAAAACGATTTAGGTACAGCAGTGGATTTGGTAAATGAAATTCGTGAGCGTGCTCAAGATGATTTGGTAATGGGTAAAGTAAATAACACCACTTTTGAAAGTGGGTATGAGTTAGACATAGATGAAGATCAGCCTGCTGCTAATTATAACTTAGGGCTGTATACATCATTTCCTAATCAGGACTACGCTAGAAAAGCAATTTACCATGAAATGCGCCTAGAGTTTGCCTTAGAGGGAATGCGATTTCAAGATTTGGTACGTTGGGGAATTGATGAGCCAACTATTACCAAATATTTGGCATCCGAATTAAGTGATGAGAAGCTTCCTTGGCTTCAAGGAGCAAATTATACGGGAGGTCAAGATGATCACTGGCCCGTTCCACAAACCCAGGTTGATTTGCAACCAGAAGTGTTAACACAAGATCCAGCCTATTAAAGGTTAAAACTTAACTAGTTGAGTTAGTTGTTTGTAAGCGGCAGCAGGTTATTTATTCCTGTTGCCGTTTCTTTTTATCACTAATTGCCAGAAGAATGTATTTTTAAGGACACATCCTTTACTCCAAACAATAATAATTGTTATATTGACACTTTTTAAAATTTAGAATGGTATTTTCACCCTCAATTTTATTGAAAATAGCAGAATAATAAATCGCTTTTAATTAGAAAATAATACTACTAAATAAATGACCAACTTAAATACAACTGCAAATTCTACGCGTAAACGTTATAATATATTGGCCATGGTCTTTATTACCGTGGTAATTAATTATCTAGATAGAAGTAACATTTCAGTGGCGGCTTTTGCCATGAAAGAAGATATTGGCTTAAGCAATGTACAGATGGGCTACGTATTTTCTGCCTTTGCATGGACCTATGCTTGCTTACAGATTCCTGGTGGAATAGTTGCGGACAAACTTCCTACCCGGATTCTATATTCTGTTATGATGGCCCTATGGTCCGTAGCCACACTTATACAAGGTATGGTCAGTTCCTTTGGAGCTTTATTGGGTTTAAGAGCTAGTATCGGAATATTTGAGGCCCCTTCTTATCCTATAAATAATTTAGTGGTAACTAAATGGTTTCCAGACAATGAACGTGCATCGGCAATTGCCATATACACTTCTGGACAGTTTTTAGGGCTTGCTTTTTTAACACCGGTCCTCGTAACTATTCAAACTTATTTTGGCTGGAGAGGCCTATTTATTATCTCTGGTATAATAGGTCTTCTCTGGGCGGCAATCTGGTACCTTTTCTATAGGAATCCGCAAGACCATAAATCTATAAATAAAGCCGAGCTAGAACATATTGAAAAAGGTGGAGGACTTGTTGGTAAAAACGATGTAAAGAAAGAGGACAAGAAAAAATTTGATTGGAACGACTTCAAGCAAGCTTTTATCTACAGAAAACTCTGGGGGCTTTATATAGGTCAATTCTGCTTGGGAGCTACAACTATATTTTTCCTCACCTGGTTTCCCACATATCTAGTGGAGTTTAGAGGATTAGATTTCTTGAAATCAGGTTTCTTGGCGTCCATTCCTTTCTTAGCAGCCTTTTTTGGGGTGCTTTTATCCGGTTTTACATCTGATTATTTGATAAAAAAAGGCTATTCCGTAGAAATTTCTAGAAAGACACCTATTATCGTTGGTATGTTATTATCTACATGTATTATTGGGGCAAACTATACAGATGATACATTCTTTGTAATACTATTTTTGGCCCTGGCCTTTTTTGGTAACGGGTTAGCAAGTATTGCTTGGATATTTATTTCACTTATGGCACCTAAGAAATTAATAGGACTTACTGGTGGGGCTTTTAATTTTATTGGTGGTCTAGCAGGGGTTGTTGTTCCAATCGTAATAGGTTATTTGGTAGAAGATGGAGACTTTAGTCCTGCACTTTTCTTTATTGGAGGAATTGCATTGCTGGGTTTTATATCATACACTTTTATCGTAGGTAAGGTTGAACGTATTGTTCCAAAAAATTAGTAAAACACGAAACATAGTAAATAGACATTTTATGAAAATATCAGCTATTAAAACCTTTCCTATAAATGTAGGCTTTGGAAGTCAATTAGTAGTAAAGGTCGAAACCGATTCAGGAATACATGGATGGGGTACTTCAGGTCTTTCAGGAAGGGAATTGGCAGTTATAGGTGCAATTGAGCATTTTAAAGGATTTCTAATAGGCAAAGATGCTCGGAACATAGGTGCGCTTTGGCAAGAAATGTACAGAGGGCAATATTTTGAAGGCGGCCGTGTACTTACTGCAGCCATTTCGGCCATAGATATTGCTCTTTATGATATTAAGGGAAAAGCCCTGGGAGTTCCTGTATATGAGCTTTTAGGAGGTAAACATAGGGATTACGTAGATTGCTTTGCTTCGGTACGCTTTAGGACTAAAGAAGAACTTTTTGAATATTCTAAAACCTGTATTAAAGAAGGTTGGACAATGTTGCGTTTGGCTCCTGCGGAATTTGAAGCAGAAGGAGATAAAGAACTTTTTGAACCCAGACAATCCATTGCTACGATTGCCGAGTGGTGTACAGACCTACGTAAAGAAGTGGGTACGGCCATTACCATAGGCATTGATTACCATACAAGACTTACTCCGGCACAGACGTATTCGTTTATAAAACGTATGCCTCCGGGAACATTGGATTATATTGAAGAACCTATCCGCGATGAAAATCCGGAAGCATATGAGAACCTTCGTAAAATGGTAGATATTCCTTTTACAATAGGGGAGGAGTTCTCTAGTAAATGGCAGTTTTTACCTTTTTTGGAGCGAAATTTGACTCAATATGCACGTATAGATATTTGTAATGTAGGTGGAATTACCGAGGCAATGAAGGTGGCCAGTTTGGCGGAAGCACATTATATAGATTTGATGCCCCATAACCCGTTAGGTCCTATTTGTACAGCGGCTTCCATTCATATGGCAGCAGCTTGTCCTAATTTTGGCTGGTTGGAAGAAATGAACACCCCTGCACAATATATGGGAACCGATGCTCCGGAATTCTATCCTATACGTCCTATGTTGAATGGACCTACGTATCCGGTGTTGGATACTCCTGGACTTGGTGTTGAGTTTAATGAGGAATTGGCTCTAAAACAAACGTTTAAACCAATTGAAATACCAAGATTACGACGTAAAGACGGTTCATTTACCAATTGGTAATCAAAACGTATTATTCAACAAATTCCATTAGTCCAAAACGGTTGGCTTGATGTACGTTTTTAGAAATATCATAAATAGGAAATAGCGTTGAAGTAGATCGTCGGTTGCCGTCTGCATCGTTTCGGTCTTGTCTAATAGCAAGGAAAGCCCATTTATTTCCGGGTTTAATTGCAACTACTTTACCAAGCTCACCAAAGTTAGAATAGGGGATGGCCATTTCCATGGTCCATCCCTTATCTATATCGGAATTATCATTTATTGTTCCTTCAAATGTTACCTCTACCTCAAAACTAGGATTGAAAGATTTGTAAACTACATCTTTCCCCATTGTATAATTATTGAAATAAATAAAGTCGTTTGAAGCTTTGTTTAAATTCAATTCATATCCAAAATGAGTGTCTAGGCTATCTGGTGCGGTAATGAAGAATATTTCGGCACAGTCATCAAAATAGGGTTGGCCGTCTCTTTTGGTTTCCCTAGAGGTTATGAATTGGTCTTCCATTTTAAAAAAGATAAAGAACTTTTCTTCACCCCAAAGCATTCTAAAAGTTGATTTCTGTTGGTCCAAAGGTTTATCTATATTATAGAAATTATCTAAGGTTCTAGCTTCCGTTCTGGACCAAGCCCCTTCCTTCATTTTTCCATCTATCTGCATGGGCTCACTAACTTTAGAAACTTTAAAAATAGGTTGTTCTCCCAAAGAAAGTTTCTTTTCTTGTTGTGCCCACACGGTAGCGGATAGAAAGAAGACGGTGACTAAAACCTTAGTATTTTGTAACATATGTTTAATGATGGTTATTTGTTTATCAAGATTTTGGCCCATAAATTATTAGGATAAATATCTAACGCCTGTTGTAGTTCCTTTTCCGATTCTGCAGTGTTTTTAAGTCCTAGATTACCTAGTGCTTCTAAATAATAGGAGTTGGAAGTGAACTTGTTGTTTGTAGCGGAGGCTTCTTCTACGGCAACTAACGTATTGCCGGTGCCACTCTCACGCATTGACTTCCCTTTTGCAATAAGGTCTTTATAAATGGTTTTTGCCTTTTCTGAATCTCCCAACTTTTCCAATGATTTACCTTGAAAAAATAAAAGGTCGTTCATACCTCTTCCGCTCTGGGCGTCAATGCTTTTTTGATAACTGGACTTCGCTTTTTTAGCATCACCCAATTGGTCATAAGCTTCTCCCATATAATAATAGATCATTGCATTTTTTTCGTCGTGTGTAGGCTTGCCTACTTCAAGATTTTCAGGGTAAAGTAGTGCCCGCTCCAAATGAGAAACAGCTTCTTTAGGGTTTTTATCGGCAATCAACTTTTTAGCTTTTAAGGTATGGGCATCTACATAATGCCAGTACGTTTCTCTACCACCTTCCCAAGTTCTAAAGTGATGTGTATCAAGAAATGCGATAGCTTTATCATAATCTCCGGCTAGATTCAAAAGTTCAACATACGTTTTTGGAGCATCCACATCTTCTCTTACAATATCAAGATTATTGTCTAAGATCTCTAGGTTCTTCCTAAAATCAGAATCTGATTCATCATAGTATTCGGAAAGTTCGGAATACCAAAGCGGATTGGAATTATTAAGTGAGATAGCTTTGGTCATATAATCAATCGCTTTTGAAGGGTTCTTTTGATGATAAAAAGCACCAAATGCAAGATTTCGCCATACCATAGGAATACTAGTGTCAATGCTAGCTGCTTTTTCCCAATATTTTAAGGCATCATTAGGTCTTTTATCATATAGTAAATTACCAAGCAAATACAATGTAGTAGAGTTATTAGCGTCAATTTCTAAAGCGTTCTGTAAAACGGTTTCAGTCTCCGTACGATAGGGAAAAGCATAGTCTAATGATGTTTCTTTAACTTTAGCTAAAGCTTCTGTTCTTCTTGCTGACTCACCAGATTGATTATAGAACCAAGCTTTGTAATAGTTCACAAGCGGACTAGATATATCCTCTAAATCTGATAATAGGGCTAATCCCTCATCAAGTAACCCTGCGTTCATGTAATTAGTGGCAATCTCCAAATAATTATTTTCTGGATCTTGCATATTCTTTTGCCAAGCAGTCATAGAGGTATTACCCTTACTGAGTTCCATTTCATATAGCACAGAAAAATCAAGTGGATCGTAGGCAATTTGATTTTCTAAAAGTCCGTTGGCTTCATTTTGTCGGTCTAGTTTACGAAGTAAAGCCGCGTTCAATACTACAATCCTCCCATCTCTGTTGTTTGTGGAATAGGCTTCTTGGGCATATTCCAGAGCCTTTGAATAGTTCCCCTTGGCGCTCTCTATTTGTGCTAATTTAAAGTTACCGGCAGAAAACCATTGATAGTACCAGGTGGCTCTAGCTAAGTTGGCATAGGCTTCTTCTTTATGGCCTAATGCTTGGTGTGCCAACCCTAAATAGTAGAATATTTCACCTTCTTTGGGTTGGTAGTATTTCACTTTTAATTTGTCCGCTGCGGTTTGAAGATATTTCAAAGCTTCTTCATATTTTGTTTGAGTTATTCTACGAATACCCAAAGCTAGATTGGTGCGGTAATCATTTGGCGATTTGTCCAAAGCGGCTAAATAGTAATCATCTGGTTCTATACCCGGTCTTCTAAATTGCTCAACGAAACGTCCGGTTAAATATAAATCTTCAACAGTTTTTAATTCTTCTGGTTTCTTTACCTTTTCCTGATTTTCGGGTAGTTGAGGGTTTGCAGGTTTGTAGGGCGTGTATGAAATAAGTTCATTACCGTCCGCATCCTGGATAAGAGCAGTAAGTTGATATTCATCTAAGACTTTTCTATTTTTATATGTGGATGTAAAAGGATGGGCGGGGTCAATATCTATCGTTTTTTCTTCCAAAATGGTTTGGCCATTTTTGAGAATAACCTTAGCATTTTTAAAGGTTTTGGTGGTGTTGAACCCATAAAAAAAAGTTTTTGCATTACGCTTTTGCAATGTTACGGAAGCATCGGTATTTGAATTTTTGACCACCTCTAAATCCCGAATAGGATACCAGTAATTTTTTGCATCTTTAACGGAATGGGGGAGAATCCAATTATAATCGGGTTGATTGTTAGAAAATGTACCGGTCATTAATTCTACATACGCCTTTCCGTCATCGGTTAGTTTTCGTCTTGCATTTTGTCCTTGTAATCCTGGTCCAAATTGCCATAGTTTTGAAGCATTGTTTTCAAATGGATCACCCACATGAACGGTTCCCGCATTTTGTCCATAATCATACCCACCTATAAAACCCTCTTTAATGTCCCACATAAAAAATGAAACCGGATTTGGGTGGTTTTTCCACCAAGTAAGGTCTACACGTTCTTCGTAACTGGTTCTTCCGTAATCGTCTGTTTTATTTGATAATGGCCACTTAATAAAACTACTATTGTTATGGTATACTCCAATTTCTTGACTTGGTGGCCAGAAGGTTCTAAAATCATCATTTGCTGTAATGGCCACATTTGCCCAAAAAAGAAATGTAGTCGTAACATCGCTAGTGTTATTAATGCGATAATCCACTTCAATGTAGGAGCGACCTGGTCTCAGCGTCATACCTACTACACCACGCATATCTCGGGTTTTTTCGGTCTCCCCGATCCAAACAGTGGCGCTTCCGTCTTCGTTATTTATCATTCTATAATCACTGGGTAGCATAGTGGTGGTGCGGTGATGATGTGGAAAACACCATTCGATTCCTCCGGAAACCCAAGCGCCCAGAGTTCCTATTAAATCAGGTTTAATAACACTATTGGTATGGAAAAGTTCATGACCGTTAGTTTTGTCAATAGCCGAAAAAAGGCGTCCGCCAAAAGCGGGTAAAACTTTTATACGGATATATTCGTTTTCCAAATAGACCATATCATAAGTTACATTTACCAAAGAATCACCTAACTTAGTTTGTGATGCATAAGGATATACTTTGCCTTGTGCACCTTGAACTCCACGACCGGTATAAAAGATTGGACTTACTTCATCTATACCTATCTTGTAGGTAGGTATAGTTTCTTGACCTTCGTATATCTTTACTTGAGCCTGAAATTCGAAAATGCAGAGTAAAAATAAAAATGCTGAAAGAAAACGATTTTGGTTTGGCATAATTTGTCAGTATTGTAATGTTCTTCTTAAATTTAAGAAGGATTACTAAAATACAGTAGAACAAATGGTCTACCGAGTATAATAAACTGACAAAATAACTCTTGTAGATATTTTATGTATTAATTTCCTGACTTTTACTCTTAGCCCTAGCAGTTTTAACGGCTATTTTTCTAAGCATCCATTCTGGGTAGTCTGTGGAATCTTCAGCTTCATAAATTTTAATATGCTGGTCTTCCTGTGGTTTTTTAAGTTCGTCTGGGTCACAACCCAAAATTTGTGCAGCGGTATCAACCCCAGAATGTGAAACTCCTGCTACGCCATGAGATAGAATACTAGCGCCACATAAGAATAGATTTTCTATTTCGCTTTTTGCCTTGTAGGCAAATGGCCCAATGTGTTTTAAGCTTTTCTCGGTACCATAAATGTTTCCGTCTGTAGTGTTTACGTAATATTTATTGGTCAACGGAGTACCCAAATCTTTTTGTACAATATGATTGCTGATGCCCGGTATGGCTTTTTCAAGTCCGTTTATCATTTTTTGCATTAACAATTCTTTAAAAGCTAAGTATTCCGGAGAACGCTCCTGATTTTCATTTTTGAATTTTTCAAAAGCCTTATAGTCAACTAAGGTAATAGCCTCTATACTATGATGTTTTCCGTCAAAACTAGAGGGGTCTTTTAAAGTGGTACAACTAATGAACATTCCCTCAAAGGCATCTCCTTTTGAAATATCGGATTCTAACATGCTGTCATAAAAATCATCAGTGTCCTTATTGGGCATCATCCAAATATTACCGGAGTCTAGACCCGCTTTGCGCAAGTCCATATCCACAATTAAAAACAACATCAGCGAAGTGCTGGAATATTTTGTTTTAGCGAGTTTTTGCTGGAATTTAGAACTCAGGTTTTCTCTTCCGACCAACTCATTATACGTGATACCTACATCTGCATTGGAGACAATAGTATTAGCCAATAATTTTTGTCCGTTTTCTAAAATAACCCCAACTGCCTTTTTTTGCTGTTCACCTTCTAAGATTATTTTTTTCACTGCGGTGCTTGTACGCAATTCCCCACCGTGTTTTTTAAGCGTATTGGTCATGGCTTTAATAAGTGCGCCACCGCCGCCCATAGGATAATATCCTCCTTGAAAATAATGGTACATTAATGCACTGTGTAGAACAAAAGGAACTTTTTTAGGTTGTACCCCATGATCACCGCATTGTATATTGAGAATGTTTTTTAAAAGAGGATTTTTTATGTGCCAACCAATTACTTTTCTAACACTGAACATACCGTATTTACCAAAATGCTTGGTTTTAAAGGGGATGGTAAATTTCTGCCAAAATCCTTTAAAATAGGGAAGAGAATATAATTCCTCACTTACTTTCCGTATTAAATTCAGGTATTTGTGAATCTGTTTTTTATCCTTTGGAAAGCGAGCAGAAAGTCGTTCGATAAGTAAATCGAAATTAGCGGGAAAATCAAACCGTTCTTCACCAATTCGGACATGTTCGTAGGCATCGGGATTCATCCTAAAAAATACGAGGTCGTTAGCAATGCCCAGACCTCGGTATAAATCATTGGTAGCTTCACCTTCGGCCATAAGGCCTACGTAGTGCACACCAGGCGTAAAACGGTGTCCGTTAATGTAAAAACTATGGCACCAGCCACCGGGAACGTCATGTTGCTCTAGTACTACCACTTTTTTTCCGGCTCTTGCCAAACAAATAGCGGTAGCCAAACCACCAGCCCCAGAACCGATGATTATGGAATCATAGGTTTCAATTTGGTTTTTAGTATTTTCTATTCCGGAATATTGAACTGTTTCTTGCATTCGCAGGATTATGGGTGATATATAAACTAGAATCACTATCTAAGATATGCATAAAAAACAGAAATCGTTGTTTACACTAAAGACTCGTATTATATTATTTTTTTAAAGCCTCGGTGATGGCTTTTTCCACAAGGGGTTCCATTATTTTGTAACCTTCTACTGTAGGGTGAACGCCATCTTTTGCAAATTTCTTTGGCAATCCGTTCCGCTCATCTGCCATAGCCGAAAAATAGTCAAGATAAATATGACCTTTTTCTTCTGCATAAGCTTTGATCATTTTATTGAGGTTTACAATTTTTTGGGCAGGCTCCACTCCAGGTTTCCACGGATAAGCGAAAGCGGGCAGGGTAGAAGACAAAATTACCTTAATGTCATTTGCAGCAGCTATATCCGCCATAGATTTAATATTAGCCATAATCATTTCTAAAGTGGACGGGCCCGTATTTCCAGCAATATCATTCGTACCTGCTAAAAGAATCATCACCTTTGGTTCTAAGTTGACCACGTCTTGTCTGAATCTCACTAACATCTGCGGTGTAGTTTGCCCACTAATACCGCGGTTTACATAAGATTTATTAGCAAAGAACTCCGGGCGTGAATTGATCCATCCTATAGTAATGGAATTTCCCATAAATACGACTCGGTTTTCATCTGGAGCAGGTTTCGCCAGCCTATCGTTTTCCGCTTGAAATTGATTTAAATTTGGCCAATCTTGTCCTTTTATTCCGTTGATTATTCCTAGTCCCATTAATACAGCAAGTAATGTTGGTTTGAGTTTCATTGTAATTAGTAGATTATGTATTGGTGTTCTTAAATTCTGTTTTATCTTCTATGGTCAGTGGTACTTCATTCATAAATTTTAGTTTTGTCGGCTTTTGGCTGTAGAGATAAACCACCAAGAAAATGGCAATTACCAAGAATAGAGCATTGCCATTGAAACCATAAGCGATTAAAGCTAAAAAAGCGGGGCCTTCTATAAAAACATATTTAATAATAGAAGAAGCCTGATATTTCTGAAGTTTTAAGGTTAAACTATCCGTTCTATGTATGGCTTGTAATTGTTTTTTGAACATAAACTGGCTCATGAAATAGCCAAAAGCGGCCACTACCGGTATGACATAGATAAAAACATCATTAGGGTCTGCGTTAGCCTTAAAACTACCATTGTTCATGTATTTAAATGTTCCAAAAGCAACAATTCCAACTACTAGCGCAAGATGAATTATAGATAAGGTCTTAAAAAATGAAGAAGAATTGGTAGACATTAATTTTAAAATTATGCGGCTTATAAAGGTAGCCTTTCAACCGGAAAGATAAAAATTAATTGAGTAAGTGCTATGTAAAAAATACCCAATAGATATAGAATATAATTATGAAGGTCAAAGCTAATGATAGGACATAAATCATTGTTTCAGTTTGCCTATTGTTTTTATGCTGAATTCTGATTTTTTGCTTGAGTATGGCCCATTCTCGTGCGTTTAGTTTTTTAAACTCAACCTCGGTTTTACCCGTACCATTTTGGCAAAGCTCCTTTAGGTCTTTGTAGTTGCGCTTCTTTAAAAGTGCCCTGTTTGTTCTTAAACTAGTAATTGCATGCGCCATGAATCCTTCTCCTGCCATATGATATGTTTATTTATGAGTAGTGGATTTTTGGAAAATGTTACAAGTGTTAGTAAGAATCTAGGTACTGTTCAGAATTTTAGTTGGTGCACTTCAGGAACTAATATTATCTGTATTTTAGGAGGGGAAATTCTAAAAGAAACATAAAATGAAAAATATATCAAGAAGAAATTTCAACATAAAATTATCTCAAGGGATAGCAGGGGCCACCCTATTCAGTGGCGTTGGCTCCGGATACGGATTTTCTTTAAGAAAAGATAAGAAGAAACTAGGTATAGCCCTAGTTGGATTGGGAGGTTACAGTGGCGGACAATTAGCTCCGGGATTACAAGATACAGAGCATTGTTATTTGGCGGGTATAGTTACGGGAACTCCTGCAAAAGAAAAGGTATGGATGGAGAAGTACAACATTCCCAAGAAGAACGTTTACAACTACGAGAATTTTGATTCTATTGCCAAGAATAAAGATATTGATATTGTTTACGTAGTACTTCCTAACAGCATGCATGCCGAGTTTTGTATCCGGGCGGCAAAGGCAGGTAAGCATGTAATCTGTGAAAAACCTATGGCGGTAAGCGTTAAAGAATGTGATGCTATTATTAATGCCTGTAACGAGGCCGGAGTAAAATTAAGTGTAGGCTATCGTATGCAGTCGGACCCTTATACCAATGAGATTAAGCGCATGGTAAAAGAGAAGCCTTTTGGTGGTGTACGTTACGTATCTTCTGATGCCGGTTATATTTCCGGAGGCAACCCAGACCAATGGAGGCTTAACCACGCGCTTTCAGGAGGGGGTGCATTAATGAATATGGGTGTCTATTCTATACAAAGTAACATATATGGTACAGGGCAAAACCCTATTTCCGTTGCGGCACAGGAATTTAGCTCCAGACCTGATTACTTTAAAGATACGGATGAGACCATAACTGCACAGATGGAGTTCCCAAATGGAGTAGTAGGTAATCTGTTCACTTCGCATAATGCCAATGCGAACCGATTGTTTGTTTCTTTTGAAAAAGGATGGGCAGAACTGAACCCATGTCACAGTTACGGACCATTGAGCGGACGCACATCCGAAGGAAAAGAAATAAAATTCCCGCATCAAAGCCAACAAAAGCTGCAGATGGATGATTTTGCCAAACATATAATGATGGGTACCACCAATTATGCACCGGGTGAGATGGGCAAGCGAGATATGATTATTGTAGAAGCTATTTATAAATCGATTAAAGAATCAGGAAAGACCATTCCTTTAGATTTAGGCGATATGGGAATTGTAAGGGCATAGTTAGAATTTCAAAAAACTTGAAAGGGATGGTTCTAAAACCATCTCTTTTTATTTTTCAATATCAGGATAATTCAAAATTGACAGATTTTTCATACCAAAGTGTTTTGCTATTTAGAATGAAAACAAATGGTAACGTTAAGCTAACGATTTAACATAAAATTGAACTTTAGTTTAAGGTATCACCATAATCAGTTAACGATATTAGGGAATTGCTAAGATATTTTTGTTCAAAATTAGTATAACTAATAACCAAAGAACAAAATGAAAACAGTATCTAAATTGTTATTACTAGCAGGTTTGGTAGCTACTACTTCCTGTGAAAAATTAGAAGAACATGTCGGGCATGGTGGTCCAAAAGAAGATGAAGGAACAATGTTCGAGAACAAATCGAATCTTGAGCCTTTAGTAGTAATGAATTCAAACTTTAACTTTGTAAAACCTTATTCTTTAATCAGTTCTACTGATATTTTAGAGGACGGTTTTCAATTGGTAGGTGCTCAAGATGGAGCCGGTTTCTTAAAAGAAGGTAACGGTTACATGTATATTGTAAATGCTGAAGATGATTATGCGGTTAGCCGTATCCATTTAGATGAAAATTTAAACCCAACAGGCGGTGAGTGGTTATTGAACTCAGGGGTTGCAGATTTCGCTCGTCAGTGTTCTGGTACTATGTGGGAAGCTGACATTCACGGTGGTGCAAAAGATATTTTTCTTTCTGCTTCAGAAAGCTTTCACTATGATGTTAAAGGTATAGACCCTCATGTTGCCGTACCTACGCCAACTGCAGATTTTGGTTTAGATGCTTTAGGTGAGTTTTCATGGGAAAACGCTGTTCCTTTACCAAGAGATACATATAAAGGTAAAACGGTTATTATTGGAGGTGATGATGACTCTAGCGGTTCTGAAGGTCAGATTACTCTTTATTATTCTGAAAATGGAGATGCCGATTTAAACAACGGTAAAATCTACGTTCTTAAATTAAAAGAAGTTGCTTCTGGTTCTACAGATGCAGATGGTAACCCAATCGCGCCAATGGCCGTTGAAGAAGGTGTTATCTATAACGAAGGTCAGTTGGCTTTTCAAGAAACTTATGCTTTCGAATTCGTTGAAATCGAAAACGGTGCGGCTATGACCAAAAATGAAATGGAAGATGCTTGTGTTGCTGCAGGTGCTTCTGCTTTTATGCGTGTTGAAGATGTTGATTACCAAAAAGGTTCTGTTGACAATGCAAGAAATATTTTCGTTGCCGTAACAGGTAGAGGTCCGGGAAGAGGTACTTATAACGATTGGGGTACAGCTTACAAATTGGAGCTGGATGAAGAATCTCCATTGACTGGAAAAATCACTCAGATTATTAGTGGTAATACAGATACTAATAACATGGACGGTAACCTTCCTGAGCTTCAGAGTCCTGATAACATTACGGTTACAGAGAACTTTGTATACCTTCAAGAAGATCCTAACTCTTTCGATAGAAATCACGCAGCTGCTATTTATCAAACAGATTTAAACGGGAACAATGCAAAAACAGTTTTGGAATTATTGATCAGAAACGATCTTGATCCATCAGGAAGCACTGGTTTCAGTGGTGAGTTTGGTGCATTGGTAGATATATCCGATAAGGTTGGTGAAGATGACACGTTCTTATTGAACCTTCAGCCACACTACTGGCAGAATGATGATTACAAGAGTAAAGATGGTCACGATATGGAATCTGAAAATCCTGACGCAATTGCAGCAGGTGCTAGAGAAGATAACCAAGGTGGTCAAATCATTATCTTAAAAGGTTTGCCTAGATAATACCTTACTATTTTATGGTGAAAGACCTCTATCTGTTGATGGGGGTCTTTCCCTATTTTATAATTTTTGTTTCAACTTACTTCTGTTATGAATAAATTTCTCTTCTTTTTTTTATCGATATTTTGTATTCTTTCCTGTAAAAATAAAAATGAAGAACTAGCACAAGTGGACCATGTCAAAACTACCGACTGGAGCTATGCACAAGAGTTCTATATAAAAAATATGACCAAGGCGGTAGATTTGATCGATACCTTGAGTAAAATGGATGCAGAAAGCGACGAGGCTAAAAAAATCTTCAAAGAGCTCCGCGTTGCCTTTAAAAAAGCAGAACCCTATGCATCATATCTAAACCCGGAAGTTGGGCATCGTGCCAATGGGCCCGCTTTACCCGTTTTCGCAGAAGATACAGAACGTATATTGAACCCTATTGGATTACAGAAAATAGAAGAGTCTATTTATGAAGGCGGTGAGTCACCTGCCGTTTTTAAAAAAGAAACGGTTCTGACCAAAGGTTTAATGGTCAATTTATTGAAAAATGTTACAGAACGGGATTTAAGTGCCGAGCGTTTTTTTATAGCCACTCATCAACAACTTTTACGAATCATTAGTTTAGGTGTTTCAGGTTTTGATACACCGGTAAGCGGTTTGGGACTTTCAGAAAGTGTGGTCTCGTTGCGAGGCTTGGAAGAGGTTTATGACCATACATTGCGTGATTTAATACAAGATAAAAACAGTGATTTAGATACTAATTTTCATCAAAACATAGCAAAAGCGGTCGATTTTCTTCATAAAAACACAGATTTCAACACTTTTGACCGCTACACCTTTATACGAAATTATATGAATCCTATTACGCGTAATTGGGTGAGTATAAGAAAAGAAAGTGGTCTTTGGGAGGGGGTAAATAATAAACCTTTCAATTTTGATGCGCCTACTTTCTTTGAAAAAGATGCTTTTAACCTAGAATATTTTACGCCTCCAATTAATAGAAATCCATCAGAAAAACAGATTGCACTTGGTGAAAAATTATTCTTTGACCCCAACTTGTCGCAAACAAAAAGCATGGCATGTGTTACGTGTCACATACCCGAAAAAGCATATACTGACGGTATTGCCGTAAACAACGGAAATAATGGGAGTCCGTTGCAACGAAATACGCCAACTCTGATTAATTCCGCTTTTCAAAAAAGCTTTTTTTGGGACGGTCGTGCAGAGAATATTCTTGATCAGATTTCTATGGTATTCAACAACGAACAAGAATTCAATACGGGCATTCATGAATTTTCTACCGATATTTTAAAGGATACTACCTATCACGTTTTGTTCAAAGATGCTTTTGGTAGAATCTCCAATAGAAATACAGATATTATTAAAGCCATATCTTCTTATATCTCCACTTTAAACGGGTTTGATTCTAAATTCGACAGGAATATGAGGGCAGAGGAAGATACGTTTACAGATGAGGAAAGATTGGGTATGAACCTGTTTATGGGTAAAGCGCTTTGTGCAACCTGTCACTTTATGCCATTAACGAACGGAACTGTACCACCATTTTATGCCGAAACAGAGAAAGAAGTGATTGGCGTTCCCGAAACCTCAGAAAATAAGCAATTGGATGACGATTTAGGTTTTTATTGGCGCTATAATAAGGCGGAACATTTGGGTATGTTCAAAACACCCACAGTTAGAAATTCCGAATTCACGGGACCTTATATGCACAACGGAGTTTACAATACGTTGGAAGAAGTTATGGATTTTTACAACAAAGGAGGTGGCGGAGGCATGGGCTTTGAACTAAAGCATCAGACCTTGCCTTTTGATGAACTGGAGCTGACCCCAGAAGAGCAAAAAGCTATTATTTCGTTTTTGAAAACCATGACAGATACAAATGTTGATAAAGAGGAAATACCTCAAATAGCCGAAGTTACACCTTAATAGAATGTATATTTTCCTAATAAATTTAAAGTTTAGCTAACCTAGAATTAAAGAAAAGCAGGGTTTGTATTTTTATTAAAGAACTACTTTGTAGCCCAGATAAATAACCGCTATGAAAATGATGATTACTGTAAAATTTCTAAAAAATCTAACCTCTTTAATTTTGGTTTTGGCAATGGCCATAGGGTGTTCAAATGACAGTGACCATATTGATGATGTGGATCAAGAAGAGGTGGCCCAAGAACAAACGGAAGAGGAAGAAGAAATTACCGAAGAAGAGACTGCAGAAGAGGAGAAGGAAACCTCAGAGGAAGAATCCTTATTGAATGCCGTAGAGTTTATTGATTATGAAGAGAGTTTGTCCATGTCTTCAGATGCCTTGAATGCTATTGACAATACCCTTACGGATGCTCTTTCCGACGAAAGTGGAACGGTTACATTTTTTGTACCAAGTAATGATGCTTTTGCCGATTTTTTAGAATCTTTAAAAGAGTACGCGGCTGTTCTGGATTTTGATGAGGAACTAGAGAAAGAGATTCTTGCCCAAGTATTAAAATACCATGCTGTTGTTGGTGGAGCCAATTTCTCAACTGAACTGTCTAACGGAACCATTTTGGAAACGTTGCAATCCGAAGAGATAAAAATTACGGTAGATGGTGATGTTTATATTATTGATACCACAGAGATTGACGCAAAGATTACTGAAGCGGATATTCAAGTTGCCAATGGAGTTATCCATATCATTGATAAAGTTTTGATTCCAGAGGCCGTTCTTGCCGATTTATTTCCAGAATCCCCATCTGCACTAATGGAGTTGATAAATGGGAACGAAGATCTTTCTATGTTCGCTGAGGCCATTGAAGAAGCAGATTTGCAAAGTAGATTCAATGATGGTGACTTAACTGTTTTTGCTCCAACGAACGAAGCCATTGAGGAATTGTTCAATACACTTGGTGACGATTATAATTCGTTTTCGGATTTTTCTAACATATTGGAACAGCAGGCGTTAAGAGAGATAATTTTAGGCCATGCCGTGGCAAAGGTTATTCCGCGTAGCGAGTTAAAAGTAGGCTCGCTTCCCACTTTAATTGAAGATGATGCAGTAGATGTAGTTGAAGGTTCTGGCGGACTTGCGCTACAGGATGCTTCTGAGTTTAAGGCTAATTTTGTGGAGTTTGACATTGAGGCATCAAATGGAGTTATTCATACCATAGATAAAATTCTTATTCCACAAAAAGCACTTTTGATTCTTAATTGATGCGGTAAAAAGAACTATGCTATTTTTTATAATAGACTCTTTTTCTATATATTCATGTAGGAGTAGTAATCAATATGATTTATAGAACCGCTTTTGTATATGAACACCAATACATTAAATGAAAGAAACTGTTGAATTGAGGAATAAGCCAGAACTCAAAATAATTTTGAATTCAGAAAATTTTGAAGTTATTGATGCGGCAAAACCCAGAAACAATGGAACATATGTATTCCGGCATATAAAAAAATTAGAGCTAAATGAGGAGCGTACGGATTGGTTTATCTCCGTTATGACTTTCATTGTAGGTCTATTTGTTGGAGGTCATGCTACTGGTACATACAAGAATAGAGCAAACTTGAAGATAGAAACAGATAATCAAAAACTACAAATTTGGTTGGACAATGTAGACTTTAGTAAGGCTCAAAAAGTTATGAGATTGATTAAAAGTAAAAAGGCTTTTATATAAACTTGATAACGGTTATTTATAGTTTCTTGGATTAAAATTCTTTTCCAACCCTTATCACTTTAGAGTGAGTGTTTTTTTTAGAATCTTGCTATTGCCCCTTTGTTTTACCGGCATTTTTGGTTCAAAACCATTACATTTATCGCTTGATAAATTTGAAATTATGAGTATAAATCTTCATGAAAAGATGAGCGTATGGCATTACATAAAACATCAAGAATTCCATTAATTGGGCTATTATTTTTTATAATAACCAAAGGCTTGTCTCAGGATGACTTTCAGAAAGCGTTTGAAGACAAAACGAGGGCTACGACCACAAACGTTCGCATAGATGTTACTGATGATTTGGGCAACGAAGGGTACTTGCCCGTTTCAATTGTAAAAGGAAAAACAGATGGTCCCGTTTTTACCATAGTTGCGGGCGTTCATGGGTTTGAGTATCCACCCATTGTAGCCACACAAGAGTTAATGCAAGAAATTGATGTGGATAAACTGGCTGGCACACTTATTTTTATTCCCATAGCCAATAGGGCTTCTTTCTATACGCGAACGCCCTTTATGAATCCGCAGGATAAAACAAATTTAAACGGAGCTTTTCCAGGAGATGCTTCGGGTTCTATAACTCAAAGAATGGCATATAGTATTACGGAGAAAATTATTCCTGTAAGCGATATTTTTTTGGATATCCATGGTGGAGATGCATGTGAAGACCTAATTCCATTTATTTGTTATTACAATAATGAACAGAAACCGGAACAAACCAAAAAAGCAAAAGAACTTTCTGAAAACAGTGGTTTTGAATACGTGGTTTCTTATCCCTATACATTAAAAGATGAAGATCCTGCCAAATATGTGTTTAAGCAAGCCGTACAAGACGGCAAAACCGCGTTGAGCATCGAAGCTGGTAAACTAGGGAATGTTCAAGAAGAATCGGTTATATTGATTAAGACCGGAGTTTATAATATGCTTGCTCAAATGAACATGTACGACGGGCCAAAAACTACTCCCAAACCAAATTTAATTAAATTGAATCACCAAACCTACATCAAGTCAAATGAAAAGGGCATCTTTTATAGTCCTGTAAAAGCAGGCGATTTCGTAAAAAAAGGAGATATTGTAGGGCATACTACAGACGAATTTGGAAAGACTATTACTAAATATAAGGCACCTAATTCGGGTATTATCCTTTATAAAATAGCAACACCTCCCATTAATAGAGGCGATACGGTTATGTGCATTGGCGACAGTCTATAACAGGTAAAAACGACTCTTAAATTGTAGTTTGTGAGAAAGTTATTAATACGTTTTATTTTCTAATTTACTCTACAATACCAAAATCATAAATTACCGTTTCAAAATATTTTTCGCCGGGCTTTAATAAAGTAGATGGAAAATTAAGATGGTTTACGGCATCCGGGAGATCCTGGGTTTCCAGACATAGGGCCATATGGGGCGTATAGGCTATACCATATTTTCCCGTAATATTTTCCAGACCATTACTGGCATATACGGTTATTCCGGGTTGGGTGGTAAATACCTCTAATTTTCTACCCGAATTAGGATCTATCACCTCTGCTGCCTTTTTCATTTCCCCATCCTCTTTATTCAAAACATAGCAATGATGGTAGCCGTTAAGAGGAATGTCGGGAATCTTATCGCCTAATCGGGTCATGTTAGAAAGGTCCCAAGAAGTCCCCTTTAGTGCCGGTAACTTTCCGGTCGGGGTAATGTCTTCACCAAATTCCGTATATGTATCGGCATCAACGATTAATTTATGATCATAAATTAATTCTTTGGCTCCGTTTAGGTTAAAATAACTGTGGTTGGTCATGCTTACATGAGTATCCTTATCGGTCTCGGCTTCAAAAGTTGCATAAATGGCGTTATCGTCATTTAGTAGATACGTTACATAAACATCAAGATTTCCAGGATAACCAAAAGAACCATCAGGAGATAGATAATGAAATCGCAGTCCTTTTCCATTTTCATCTGATACGATTTCGGCATCCCAAACGGCATCTCTAAACTCGTTTCCACCATGAATTGCAGTACCTTCTTCGTTGGCAGCAAGTTTGTAAACCGAATCGTTCATGACAAATTGGGCATTTTTAATTCGGTTAGCGTAGCGTCCAACCGTAGTCCCAAAACTAGGGTGGCCATTTAAGTAGTCTTCTAAATTATCGAAGCCCAAAACTACATCTTCTAATTCTCCGTTTTTGTCCGGTACGAAAAGGCTAGTAATAATGCAGCCTAAATTCATGATCTTCATTTTCATACCATTAGCGTTAGTAATGGTATAGAGCGAGATGTCTTTATCCTTTACTGTTCCCCAATGCTCCTTTTGCACAGATTGTGCGCTCATAGGCCAACTAACAAGTATTAAAAGTGCTACTATGCAAAGTATTTTCTTCAAACTATATAATTTAAAAATCGCTTTAATTTACAAAAAAGAAAAAGGGGCAAAAAGTAAAAACAGGTCAAACTATAGAAGTTTAACCTGTTTTTTAGTTATAAATAAGGCGGTCATACCGCCGTAATTATAACAATCGTCATTTACAAACTTAATATCTGTCGTACCATTTGATTGGTAAATCCCCATTCATTATCATACCATGCCAGTACTTTTAACAAATCTCCGTCTACCACTTTTGTTAAGGATAAATCAGCAATAGACCCGTAAGGACTTTTAATGATATCACTAGAAACCAAAGGGGCATAAGTAGTTTGAAGTACTTTCTTGTAACGATCTGTTTGTGCTTCTTCTTCCAATATTTTGTTAACCTCTTCTGCAGTAACCGTTTTGTCGGTTACAATTGTTATGTCAGAAATAGAACCTACGGCAACAGGTACACGAACTGCCATACCATCAAATTTTCCGCCATATTCAGGTAATGCTTTGGTAGTAGCCACTGCAGCGCCTGTAGTTGTTGGTATAAGATTATTTATACCAGAACGGCCCATTCTAAAATTACCTTTGTTTGGCGAATCCACCATGGCATTTGAGCTGGTGTCTGCGTGAATGGTAGTCATTATAGCTTTGTTAATACCAATACGTCTACCGATTATTTCTATAATTGGGCTAATATTATTTGTTGTACAACTGGCGCAAGAGAAAATACTTGTTTTACCGTCTTCAGAATTTACACCGTGAACTACCGTTGGAATTTCAGGACTTTTAGAAGGACCTGATAAAACAACCGTTTTAGCACCTGCTTTAATGTGCCTGTCCGCATCATTGTAATTAGTGAAAATACCAGTACTCTCAACAACTACATCAATATCCAATTCTTTCCAAGGAAGGTCTTCTGGACTTCTTTCATTGTAGAAGCGAATAGCCTTACCGTCAACAACAAGTTTTCCATCCTCAAATTCTACGGATTTTTCAAATTTACCGTGTACACTGTCGTACTCCAGTAAATAAGCTATATTTTCTATGGATGCTATATCGTTTACGGCAACAACTTCTAGTTCCGGGGTTTCAAGCATTACTTTTAACGTGGTACGGCCAATACGTCCCATTCCGTTTATTGCTATTTTTTTCATAGTGTGCTATGTATAAAATTTGTTTTTAGGTTTTGTGAAAATGAACTAAAATCAGTTGTTTCTCCACAACCCATTCGTCGAAATAAAACCCTAAAGCCAACATTAAGCGCGTTAAAGTGATGTTAAGAAATTAGCTTAGAGTTTTAAGTTTTACATAAGATGTCTATAACGTAATAGTTTCCTAAAAATAGAGACGGAAAAAGTTATTTTATCGCCTATGAGGTAGACTTTATTGGAAGGTGGATTTTAAAATAGACATTTATCTCGTTTTCTTGAGCGTGAAAAAATTGATACTGGCATCATATTGTGCCATAAGCCCATTTCATAAAATTCACAATTTTCATTTTTTTAGGCATGGGATGGTTGCCCGATATCTATTCTATATGATTACATAAAACGCACGGTAATGTGGCTATCTGTATGCCACCTATAGTCTATTTCAGTTTCCAGTTTTTCCTTAAGAAAAATATGAATTGTGTTACGGCCATTAATAAAAGTAGACCTCTTTAGTTATCATTATTTTTAGTGTAAGCCATAGCCATCTTTAAAGGTTCTTCCATCATTCCAAGTGTCTTCCGCCAATTATTTTTTTGTCTCGCTGTTACAGGGCAAACGAAAGGATAGAGAGTCTTTGTTGTATCGTATGGATTTTCACATATTAGTACAGACCGGTATATCTAAAGGCAAGTAAACCGTAATATATTTTCTTAAGTCTTAAATATTTTATTAAAAAAATCATTTTAGAATGAAGAGACTAAAACCAACTTTGAGGTTATCTGTCTTTCTTCCTCTTCTATGGGAAAGTCATTCATTCTTATAAACCTGTTTTTAATAAGTCCGTTATCATTGAACTCCCAGGTTTCATTGCCGCATGCCCGGTACCACATTAGATTTTCTCCACAGTATTCAGATATAAACTGTATGGCTATACTTTTATCTGTATGTGCCCAATACTGCATAATTATTTTATATTTATGTTCTTTTTTCCATTTAGCTATTAAAAAGTTTTTAATCTCTTTATGGCCATTTAGAAATATAGGTCCGCTATGCCATTCACTATCTTCCGTAAAAAATTCTAAGGCTTCATAAGGATTTTTATTGTTCCAGGCAGTTTCTACAAGTTTAATTTTTTGTTGAGCCGTTTCTAATGTGAACGGGGGAAGGTGTAGTTTTCGTTCCATAGTGTAATGCTAATACAGACAAGTCTGTTCGTTTAGGGTAAATTTATTTATTCTTTTAATAGTCTTAAACACGTTTTCTTCGCAGAAATAAGAGGCCAACTGGTTTTTTGAATTTGGGAGAGCATAATAGCTCCTTCTATAACTACCATAATTTCATTACTGATCTCTTCAATATCCATTTGTTCGGACGCATCCTTTTTGAGTTCGCTTTGGATAAATATGTGTATCTCATTCTTATGCATACGAACGGTGTCTTTAATGGACTGTTGATCCTTTGGTATATCCGTTATAATATTTTGAAAGCCGCAGCCTCTATAGTCAACATTTCCTAACCAATGAATGAGATAATCAAATATGCCAATTACCTTCTCTTTACCAGGAGTATAGGATACAATAAACTCCTGCAGGTCATAAGAAATCATTTGGTGTCTTTTTTCTAGATAGGCTACTGCAATTGCTTCTTTGGACCTAAAATGTCTGTACATACTATCTTTTGAAACCTCTGCTTTTTCAATAATTTTATTGATACCCGTTTGGTTGTATCCATCAAAATAGAATAATTCAGAAGCCGCTGTTACAATTCTATCCTTAACACTTTCTTTAATCGCCATAGGATAAATATAAAGGTTTTATATAAAACAGACAACTCTGTACGATTATAATACGTAATTGCTGAATGTTACATCCAATCTCTAATAAAAAGTAAAAAATAGTACTCCATATTTTGAATAAACGAAATATAGTAGTGCCTGATCAATGGTTAAGATTAGCAAAATGAATCTAGTAATAATTACTAGTAAGAAAAATGCTGCTTAATCGGATTTTTTAGGTTTTAAACTTAGAAATATGCAGTTTAACGATGATTTTAACATAAAAAAACCTGATTTAAGTGAAAACCTATGAATTATTGCTAAGTGTAGATGTAATAGTTTTATGGAACTTTGTCGAAGATATTAACCCCTAATCGAATTTATTATGAAAAATGCGCTAACCTACAATGTGCTTTTTGCCTGCGTCTTTTCGTGCTGCTGCAGTTCAATGACTGCTCAGTATTCAAGTGGCAGTAATGCTACGGAGATTCATCAGGCCAACAACAAAAGGATGGAAAATTATCAATACCTGAAAAAACAAGGGTATCAAGATAAAGCCATCTTTGAAGACCTGGGCAATGCCAACTTCTTAAACAAAAATTATGATACAGCTCTTTTTTGGTATGATAAATTAAAAGAGACAAATGGTTCTGGCACCTTAAGTAAGAATTATCAGAAGCGTTATGATTTCGCTATGACCAAATATCAAAATATGGGAGCAGCTACCAGTTCCGATAGTAATGATTGGGTCGCTCAAATCGAGTCTGATTACAAAATCAAAAAACAAAACTCCAATACTATTTTGGATCAACCTTTAACAGAAAGGTATAGAGAGCTGGATTTTCAGCGTAAAGACGGTCAGTTTATAGTAGACGATCAAACTATTGTTGAAAATGAGCTAAGAACTTTCTTAGGAGAGGAAAATGAAGACCATAACGGGTATAAATTACCAGTTGCCGTAACACCGGACGGGCAGACAGCCTACTTTAGTAAAAAAGTAAAGATTAAACCTTTATATGGTGTTTTCTCCAAGAGTGAAGATGTTCATAAAATTTACAAAGCAGAGAAAGTTAGAGGAGAATGGACAAATCTTAAGGAAGTAGCCGTTGCACCAAAACATGCGTCTGCAATGCACCCTTCTATATCTTCTGATGGAAAGCGTTTGTTTTTTGCATCTAATATGCCAGGAACTTTTGGTGAGTATGATATTTATGTATCCGCTATTCGTAAAGACGGTAGCATGGGTATTGCTAAAAACCTTGGTCAAAAGGTAAATACCAAGAAGGATGATCTTTATCCTAATGTAGTTGGTACCAATACATTGTTCTTTGCCTCAGCAGGTAGAGAGGGCCATGGTGGTTTGGATGTGTATATGACACAAGTGGGTCAGAAACATGTAGACCTTGCTGTTAACCTTGGAAGTCCAATAAATAGTGGTGAAGATGATTTTGCCATTTCGTTTACTTCGGACAACGGAAAAGGCTATGTAATGTCTAACCGCGGGAACGATAAAAAGGCTGTGGAAAAAGTAGCTTTTACCTATGCCAACAAAAGGAAACCTGAGGATGAAGGCCAATATAGAGCGCTTGAAGCCTTTAACATAGATTCAAAAGCAAGATATACTTCCAATTTATTTGAGGAAGATTAATTAAAATGGGGGATAAATAGAGCCGGCGATTACCGTCGCCGGTTTATAACCCAATTTTTAGGTAATGAAATGTTCTAGGAAATCATGGGCATCTACCACAAGAGTTACATGTTTCAATATAATTAGAGCACACTTTGTTACCAATAGTTTTCAATAATCCCATAATATCACTACCATGAGCCACATAAAAAAGAATATCAACACATTTTTCCTGCTCTTATTATTATGCACCATTTTTGGTACACAGTCTAACTACGGGCAAGAAGCAGTGACGGAAATTAACACGAAGAGCACGTACCACAATCAGTTGTTCTTCAACAGATTTTTGATTAACCCAACGTTCTCATTAGTGAGAGAGAACAAATCTTATATTAACATTCTTCACAGAAATCAATACGCTACGTTTGAAGACAATAACCAAAATTACTTTTTGGGCTTCAGCAATAAGCTTAATGAAAATGCAGCTTTGGGAATTAGTGTTTACAGTCAATGGTCTGGAGTAGTTCAGGAATTTGGTTTTAACGCTAACTACGCAACTGCAGTAAAATTAGGAGATGAAAGTAAATTAACTTTTGGTACGAACGTAACTTACTATACAGAAGGTTTAGACCAAAATAGAGTAGTTGTGGCGGCTACGGACACTAAAATTTCAGAAGCTAAAAAAGAGAGTAAAATAGCCGTTCAGCCAGCTGTAACATTGTCTTTAGGAGGATTTGATTTTGGTCTTTATGCCACTGAACTTTTTAAATATAACCAAACAACCAATGAATTTTTAACGAACCTAAGTACAAAGAGTGTAAAAGCTTCGGTACAGTATACACACCAGTTTTTGGCTAATAGAGGTCTTTTTGCCAATGCACGTTTAATGCCTATGGTACAAGTTGGTAAAAACAAAGAAGGTGGTTTGGGTTATGTGGGGTCGCTTTTATTGGACCTACCTAACTACGGATGGCTTCAAACTAACTTTGATGATGATTACGGACTTTCTTTAGGTCTAGGCTTCAACTTAAGTAAACGTATGTCTTTAGGATATTTATTAGAAAAAGATTTAATGACGGATGATGCTGATTTAGGGTGGAATCATGAAATCTCTTTGGCCTATACTTTTGATAATCATGGTTCAAGTATGGATGCTTATGCAGATAGCTCCGAAGATGCCAAGGTAGATCGCATTGTAAGAAATTATGAGGAACAGATTTTGAGATTAACAGCAGAGAATAAAAAGAACCAAGAAAATAACAATGCTAACTTAGCAAATAGAAGCTTCAAAAATCAAATTTCTACGGAGATAGAGGATGATATTAATGGCATGGCTTATGAAAATAGATTGATTTTAGATGAAATGATCATAAGACAAGATTCAATAGAAGCTGCACGTGATGCCGCTTTTGAAAGACGATTAAAATCTTTAGTAGACGTACTTAAAAAGGAAATAAAAGAGAATATTAATCCAGAGAACAAAGAAGAGGAAATGGTTCCTGTGCCACCGGAATATACCGCTCTTGCAGCTAATACAGAAACTAATTCAACAAAGAATTTTGTAGTTTCCAACCAAGACAGTAATGATAGATTCAATGACGTTCAAGATTTCTTGAAAGTAAATGAAACTAAAATGTCAAATGCCCGTAAAGTAGAGGAGAAAACGGTTGAAGTGGTAGCAGAAACAACATCTCAGCCAATTGTAGAAAAAGATGCAAATGCAAGAGAAATTAAGGATTACACGAAACTTCCTATCAAGATATTAAATCAGTCAGACATAGTTGGTGTAAAATCAGGATACTATGTAATAGCTAATGTATACTCTAATAAAAAGTATTTAAATGCCTTTATGCAGACTTTAAAGGAACAAGGTCTTGATGCTAGACAGTTTTATAATAAAGAGAATGGTTTACATTATGTATACCTAGCCGATTATAACTATAAGGAAGAAGCAGAAACAGCTTATGTTTCTAACCTAAACGGAAAGTACAACGAAGAAAAGTGGATTATGCAAGTAGATGATCATTCTGCAGTAGTGAATAACATATACGAAGACTAAACAATATTAACTTATGGTTAGTGGGACCTGATTTTTTGGTAGAAAATTAGGCTATAAATAGCGGGGGAGGCCCCGCTGTTTTTTTGTTTTTAACCACTATTTTAATGAGTTTCACACTCTTTTTAACTAAATTTTTGTTTTTCGAACATCGTTAATTGGTATCATAATGACGATATAATGCAATACAGTAAGGGCTTTGGCGGTAGTTTAACGAAAATGGACGATTGTACAGTGAGCAGGATAGAAATAATGCTTAAGTTTGATTATATCATACCAAAAGTAGTTTTATTTATTAATCCCCAAATCGCACAAACCATGCAACATTACCTACAACATTACCACAAGAAATGCACACTTGATCACTTCTTAAAAGTGCAACATCTCTGCGTCTGATAGAGACAAAATTTTAAAGTAATCATTTTAAGTTTTAAAGCTTTACCTACAGCAATAAAACCTAACGATTCACCCAGCGTATAGCGCATAAATCTGTTTTAGTTTTTAACTAAGGCCCGGCAGAAAACTGTCATAACCATAGGCTTTAACTACAAACCTTATACAACGGATAATAAAATCTCTTGATTTTTAAATCACGGAGAAAGAGCCCTCTTACGCCAAAATTTGAATAAAAAGTCGCTTTACCGAGCGATAATCTATTAATAGTAAACCCCAATATTAACCTTGTGTTCTATTGATTTAAAATAGGATACTAAAACATCCCACTACCATGGATACAAACATTTTAAAAATTATCGTAATCGATAATGATTTCACATCGCATGAATCTTATGAGACTTATTTTAACTCTTATTCAGAGTATTCTTTGAAAGGAATTTACACTTCGGTAAAGGATGCCTTGGCAGCTTATGATAAAGTTGAACCGGACATTATTTTTTCGGAAGTTTCTTTGCCGGATATAAACGGCATTGAAGGTATTCGTCTTTTTAGAAAGAAAGACCCGCAAGTAAAGATTATCATGCTCAGCGCACAGAACAATTTTGACTTGGTCAAAAAAGCGTTCAAAAATACCGCAAATGGCTACCTATCCAAACCGGTGACTGAACGCGCCCTTTACAATGCACTTGATTCGATCAAGTCTGAAGGCGCAACAATGAGCAATGATATCATAAGTCAGATTATTTCAAAGTTTCAGCGGAAATCAAATGAGTTTTTCTCGGAAAGAGAGAATCAGGTAATTGATTATTTGAGCCAAGGTGCTACATATAAGACTATTGCCGAAAAATTATTCGTAACCGCCAGTGCAATTAATTTTCATGTGCAGAATATCTATTTAAAGCTAGATGTCAATTCCAAATCGGAAGCTCTAAGAAAGTTACAGGAATTAGAATATTCCAATGCTCTGGTATAACAACTTAGGAATAGTTGCTTTTTCCCGGAGGCTCAATAGGAGGGCCTCCAACCATAAAAAAGCTTTACGTTACGTAAAGCTTTTTTTTATAATCAAGGAGTTTTACTTTTTAATCAATCGTCTAACAGACGCCCATTCTTTAAGCATCTCTCTAGCTTCTTGTGCAGGATAACCAAGAACGGTTTTGCCTGCTGCCACGTCATTCATAACTCCTGAACCGGCACAAACCGTAGCTCCGGAATGTATGGTGGTATGGTCCTTAATTGAGGCGCTGCCTCCAATCATAACTCCATCACCTAGAGTAACCGAACCTGCAAGGCCACTATGTCCTGCCATAATACATGAACGGCCTAAAATGCTGTTGTGTGCTATTTGTACCAAGTTATCGATCTTACAATCATCACCAAGTATGGTTGAGCTAAATTTAGCTCTATCAACACAAGAGTTGGCACCAATCTCAACATGATTACCAATAACTACATTTCCTATTTGAGGTATTTTTACCAACCCTCTGCCATCTTCACTAGGGCGGTACCCAAAACCATCTGCACCTATACTTACATTGGCGTGAAAAATACAATGGTGGCCAATAACACAACGTTCACGGATCATAGTTCCAGACCAGACAACGGTTGCTTCACCAATAGTAGTTTCATCAAAAACGCAGACATTAGGATAGAGCACGACCCCTTTTCCCAACTGAACATCTTTGCCTATATAACAATTTGCTCCGATCTTGCAACCTTCACCAATTTGTGCAGTTTCATGAACAACCGCTGTTGGGTGAATATCGGTCTCAAAAACAGGCGTAGATGGTTTAAAAAGAGATAGTATTTCGGCCATAGCCAAATCTACATTTTTTACTTTGATAAAAGCACGATTATCGCCTGGTTCAATTTTGTTTTTTGGACATACAAGTGCAGCGCAAGCTTTTGAATCTGACCAAAGTTTGGAATATTTAGGACTTCCAATAAAAGAAATCTGATTGTTATTGGCCTTCTTTAATTCTTCCGGCCCTTCGATTATTTGATTGGTATTGCCTATTAATTCTCCTTTTAGAATGTCGTTAATTTCACTTACAGAAAAAGATGTCATTAGCTTATTATTGGTTAGTTAGTATTTAAAACAGAAATGTGAAATCAATATTGTTCTTTTATATGGAAATGCTTATTTGTTCACTTTGAGATACTTAGGTTTGGATTGTTATTTGTGAAGTGGATATAAGTAGTTCTAGTTGTGAATTAGGGGACTTTCAAACTTAATTTCATTTATAAAACAGGAAAAACTCCTATTTATTGGAATTTTTCGGAAATATAGTTAAAATATTATGGATTTTATTGAAAATCCCGCCCTTTGAAGTGAATTTATTTTAATAGGATAAAAAGAGGAACTACCATCTGCTTTCAACCCATTCTATCTGTTCTTCTTTTGAGAAAAAAGACCAAGCTACAATACGGCTAGATTTGTTACCTGTACCCATAGGAATTGTTTTGATCTGCGTGGCTTCAACTTTTTCCAATAATTTATATATCCTTTTAAGATTGGATTCTTTTGAAACCAATGTTGAAAATACATAACAATTTTTGGCAAATTTTCTACTCTCCCAAATCATATTTTCTATAAACCTGGATTCTCCGCCATCATAGATAAGTTCATTGCTAATACCGGAAAAATTAAGTTCAGGTGTTTTTACTTTTTTACCGGATAGGTTTTTTATTTTTCTGCGGGTTCCTTTCTGTGCTTCTTCAATTGAAGCGTGAAAAGGAGGGTTACTAATTACTATATCGATTTTTTGCTCAGGTGATAATACACCTTTAAAAATATCTCTGGAACTCTTTTGTAACCTGCACTCAACTTTGCCTCTAAGGGATGGGTTAGAAAGAACAATTTCCTGTGCGGATGCAATGGATTTTGGGTCAATATCAGAACCATAAAAGTGCCAGCCATATTCCGTAACCCCAATAATTGGGTAAATACAACTAGCACCCACACCCACGTCAAAGCAGGATACTTTGTTGCCCGTAGGGATATTTCCAGAATTAGTGCTGCCTAACAACTCGGCAATATGATGAATGTAGTCTGCCCGTCCCGGTATAGGTGGACATAGATTTTCTTCCGGAAAATCCCAACATTTTATGCCGTAATAATGATTTAACAATGCTTTGTTCAAAAGTCTAACCGCCTTGGGATTAGAGAAATCAATAGATTCTGCTCCAAATTTATTAAGTTTAATAAAACCTTTTAGCTCAGGATTGGTAACTTTTAAAGCCTCTAAATCATATCTCTCCCTATTTTTGTTTCGGGCGTGCAGTCTAGCTTTATCCTTGGGCTGTTTTTCTGAAGACATAGAATATTTTAGTTTTTAGTAGTGCGTATATTGGCAGTACTTGCAAATAAATGGAATTCTTTTGGTTTTACGATTACTACACGTGCTTTATACTGCGTACTATCTATATTTATGTGAACCAAACCTACGGTGCTGTGGAACAAAAAAAACAAATTGGAGCAAAATTAGGGTGATAAATAAATACCCTATTTTTGCACCAGGTTGACTAAAACTACGGTTAGGTAAACTAAAAACGGAAAATTAGATTGAGGTTATTGAAAGCCGATTTTAAAAAAGAGCTAATCATCATTTCCAAAAGGAAACATAAATATTGTGAGTTTGGATTCCATTAAAGATTTAGAATGGCGCTATGCCGTAAAAAAGTTCGATTCGGAAAAAATACTTCCGCAAGAAAAAATTGAATGTTTAAAACAAGCCTTCAACCTTACTGCTACTTCATATGGTCTGCAGCCTATTATTTTGGCGGTTATTCATAACAAAGAGTTGCAGAACAAACTAGTAGAGCATTCGTACGGTCAGAAGCAGGTAGTCCAGGCTTCCCATGTATTGATTATCTGTATTCAGAATGATATCAATGAGGCTTACATTAACCGGTATTTTGAACAAGTGAAAAAGGTAAGGGGCACGAGCTCGGACATTTTAGACCCATTCAAAAATGCGCTAATGGCAGACTTCTCTAGAAAAGAAGTTCGCGAGATTGAGCAGTGGTCCAAAAATCAAGCGTATTTAGCATTAGGAAATTTACTAACTGTATGTGCTTTGGAAAAAATAGACTCATGTCCAATGGAAGGCTTTGTTCCTTCTGCCTATGATGAATTATTGGGTTTAAAAGAAAAAGGGTTAACTTCTGTTTTGGTTCTTCCCGTGGGCTATCGTGCTGATGATGATATGTTTTCAGAATTAAAAAAAGTCCGTAAAAACATTGAAGAAAGCATTATTGACATTAATTAACGTTCTTCACCTAACACCTAACACCTAACACCTAACACCTAACACCTAACACCTAACACCTAACACCTAACACCTAACACCTAGAATAAAATATGCCAGGATTTGAATTATTCGGAGACAAGGAACGTCAACAAGTAAATGATGTATTAGACTCAGGAGTACTAATGCGTTATGGTTTTGATGGTATGAGAAACGGTCACTGGAAAGCCCTTGAGCTAGAAAAATCGTTATCCGAAAAAATGCAAGTGAAACATACCCAATTAGTGAGTAGCGGTACTGCAGCTTTAACAGTGGCGTTAGCGAGTGCTGGTATTGGTGCAGGTGATGAAGTTATTATGCCCACATTTACATTTGTTGCCAGTTTTGAATCTATTTTAGCAATTGGCGCTGTCCCTATTTTAGTTGATGTTGATGATACATTGGCATTAAGTCCGGAGGCAGTTGAGAAAGCTATTACAGAAAGAACAAAAGTGGTGATGCCCGTACACATGTGTGGATCAATGGCCGATTTAAAGGCTTTGAAGGCTATTTGTGTCAAACATGATTTATTGTTGTTGGAAGATGCATGTCAGGCTATAGGAGGTACTTTTGAAGGAAAGCCATTAGGAAGTTATGGCGATTTAGGTTGTTTTTCTTTTGATTACGTAAAGACGGTTACCTGTGGAGAAGGTGGAGCTGTAATTACAAATAATGATACCTATAAAACCAATGCAGATCATTATTCCGATCATGGCCATGACCATGTGGGTAAGGATAGGGGAGCGGAGACACATCCATTTTTAGGATATAATCATAGGATTTCAGAATTACACGCAGCAGTTGGTTTGGCGCAAATTAAGAGATTAGATGAATTTCTGGCCATTCAGAAAAAAAATTATTCGGTCTTAAGGGAAGCAATTCAAGATTTACCAAATATAACGTTTAGAAAAGTTCCTAGAGGAGGCGAAGAGAGTTATGCCTTTTTAAGTTTTTTTCTTCCAAATACCGAAACGGCTAAAAAAGCACATTTAGCATTAGGTAAAGCTGGTGTAGATGCTTGTTTTTATTGGTTTGATAACAACTGGCATTACTACAGGGAATGGAAACATTTAATAGAAAAAAAATCTTTGGGCAGATTACCTGTGGAAGTTCAAAAGCAACTACCGGACTATTCAAAATCGGATTTTTCAGCATCCGACAAATGGGTGGGACGTACCATTTCATGCCTTGTGAAATTGGGCTGGTCTGAGGAAGAAGTCCGCGAGCGATCCAAAAAAATGGCAGAAGTACTTTCCAAACTGTAAGTTGATAAATAGAAAAATATCCTGTTATTTTTTATAACCTACAAAAAAGGTTTCAAGAACTAATAGCTATATTTAGTTCTTAATAAATGTATATAGAACCAAAAACAAAATACAATCCGCATTATGAACTTAAACAATTATTCTCTCTTCTTAGCTGCTGCAGCATTCTCACTGCAAGTAACAGCTCAAAAACACTCTAGCACTCCTCCTGAAGTATCGCCAATGCCCATGGAACCTCAGATGACAGAAATCTGGGAACCAGAAGTAAAAGTAGTTACACCGGCAAAAGTATTGGGAGATGCTCCTTCTGATGCCATTATATTGTTTGACGGTAACAGCCTTGATCAATGGGTAAGTCAAAAAGACAATACAAAACCCGCACCATGGAAAATTGTGGATAATGACCATTTTGAAGTCGTGCCTGGTTCTGGTGGCATTAGCACAAAAATGAAGTTTGGTGATTGCCAACTGCATATTGAGTTTAGCGCGCCAGATAAAGTTGAGGGAGAAAGCCAAGGAAGAGGTAATAGTGGCTTGTTCTTGCAGAACAGGTATGAACTTCAGATCTTAGACTCGTATAACAATAGAACTTACCGTAATGGACAGGCGGGTAGTATCTATAAAGACCATGCTCCTTTGGTTAATGCTATGCGAGGCCCATTAGAGTGGAATACGTATGATGTAATCTACAGAGCTCCAAGATTCAAGACAGACGGTAGATTAGACTCAAAGGCTGAAATTACGGTGCTGCACAATGGTGTTTTGGTTCAAAACCATACCGTAATTAACGGTAATACTTTTTATATTGGTTTACATAATTATCCTTCTGCTCATGGAGATGACGTTATTTCTCTACAAGATCATGGTAACAAAACTCAATTTAGAAATATCTGGTTAAGAAAATTGTAGGCCATAGAATTTTTAATGATTTTCTTTTGCATAATAGTCTTTTAAACTATTAAAAAAACCTTCTGGATTCATACAAATCCAGAAGGTTTTTAAATTATAACTTTATATTAATCAAACAAAAAAACATCATATGCCCGATGTCACTACACTCATCGGTTTTAACGACTCTTTGTGTTTTTATAGTTTTTTTAAAGGCAATTTAGATAACCGCTAAATCAGTCAATAAAACACGCCATTTTCAAACAAAATCTTAATATCCTACGTATTCAACAATTTCTAAACCATAACCAACAATACCCACACGTTTGGTCTGTGGTGAGTTTGATAAGGCTCTCATTTTGGCGATGTCCAAATCGTGAAGAATTTGGGCTCCAATACCAAAATCACGAGCATCCATATCTATCTTAGGTGCTTTTTGAATACCTTCTTTTTGAAGTTCTTTTAACTCGGTTAAACGCGAAAGCAGATTAAGCGACTGAGCATCCTGATTTATAAAAACTATAGCACCTTTGCCCTCTTTGTTAATGGCGTTGAACATATCTTCAAGCTTGGCATCAGGATTGTTTGTGAGCGTGCCTAAGATATCGTTGTTTACCAAAGTAGAGTTGATGCGGGTCAAGACCTTTTCGGTCTTGTTCCAAGTACCTTTGGTTAAAGCAATATGAACATGATTGTTCGTAGTCTGTTGGTAAGCTCGTAAACGGAATTTCCCAAAACGGGTTTCAATATCAAAATCCTCCTTTTTAGCAATTAAGCTATCGTGCTCCATTCTATAGGCGACCAAATCTTCTATAGAAACTATTTTCAGGTCAAACTTTTTAGCAACTTTAATAAGTTGAGGAAGACGTGCCATGCTACCGTCTTCGTTCATGATTTCTACAATGTAACCAGCAGGTTTAAGACCTGCAAGCCTTGCAAAATCAATAGCAGCTTCTGTGTGACCTGTTCTTCTCAAAACCCCACCCTCTCTAGCAACAAGGGGAAAAATATGTCCGGGACGCGCCAAATCATGAGGCTTAGTGTCGTCTTGAGTTAGTGCAAGTACCGTTTTAGCCCTATCTGAGGCTGAAATACCAGTAGTGACACCACCACCACGTAAATCTACAGATACTGTAAAAGCCGTTTCCATTGGGTCCGTATTGTTATTAACCATCATATGAAGACCCAAATCTTTACATCTGCCTTCAGTTAGAGGAGCACAAATGAGGCCTCTACCATGCGTGGCCATAAAATTTACGGTTTCCGGGGTAGCCAATTCTGCGGCAGCTAAAAAATCACCTTCGTTTTCACGATTTTCGTCGTCAACAACAATAATGACATTACCCTTTCTAATTTCATCAATAGCCTCTTCAATAGTATTCAATTGAATTTTCTTTTCCATACTGGTAATCATTCTTCTTCATTTTTGTCTTTTCTAGAAAAAAGACGTTTGACAAAGTCAATAACATTCCCAAAATTCATCATTCCCTGGTCTGCTGTGGCTTGTCTTGTTAGATAAATACCTAAAGGTAACATAACCATTGAAGATAGCCATGCTCCGATTATAGGGTGAATATTGCCTTTATAACTATAGTTTTCAGCAAAGACACCTAAAAAGTAATAAACTAAAAAAAGTAAAATGGCAACTACCATTGGCAGTCCAATTCCCCCTTTACGTATGATAGCTCCCAATGGTGCTCCCACAAAAAACAAGATAATACATGAAAGTGCCAAAGCATACTTTTCATGTAAGGAAAAAATATGACGTCTGTGTATTTCGTATCGCTTGTTCAATTCTTGCTTTTTGCCATCAATTGAGGTCATAATACTAGAAACGGAGTTCTTGGCGCCGTTCATAACTTGAACTTTTTGCCAATCTTTAAACAAAGTTATTATATCCGTGGGAGGAGTTTTAACTGTAAACGCTTCTTTAGCTACTGTAACTGAGTCAATTTTATTCTGCGCTATAGTTTCATCGGAATCAATGGTGTTGACCGCATCAACTGCACTTTTTGAAGGCGATTTTTTCTTTGAAGCCTCTTTCTTCCGTAGCAATTCCATTTTTTTGGTAACTGCAGTATCCTTGGGAGTAAGAGGAATAAAACCGCCCATACGGTAAACAATGTTTTTTGAAAAGGCTTGAACAATCCTGCGGTTATCATCCTCAAGAGAATCCATATCTTTAAGCAATCGCGAGACATTTTTCATTTTCTCACGGTTAGAAACATTCTCCTCCTCAAGGTCTTGCTCCATTTCCGGGATTTCTATGTTCATCCGGTATATCTCAAAATCGGTATTGGTGAAAGGATATTTTCGTTTTTCAGTACTTTTGGTCTTATCCATGTCGCGGTAATCATGACCGTCACGTAATACCAATTGAATAAGCTCTGAATCTTCGCTACTGATAAGTTCGCCTGTTTTCGCTTTTATTACCGTATTATTGACGTTGGCAGCAGTTTTTTGATGGATAATTACGTTTTTCAAAAAGCGGTCTTTTTCCCCATACTTTTCATCAACTTTAATGCTCATTCCCTCAAAATCACTAAAAACGCCTTTTTCAATAGCTGCAGCAGGCTTTACTTTAGCAATATTACGACGCATATTGTAGATTTTCTGCTCTGAAGCAGGTATCACGCTGTTCGCGAAATAAAAGGTAACCCCTCCCAGACCCACCATGAATATTATAAGGCTAAGCATAGAGCGCTGCAGGGAAATACCTGAAGCTTTCATTGCTGCAAACTCATAGTTTTCGGCAAGTGTACCAAATGTAAGAATGGAGGCTAAAATAACGGTTAAAGGCAAAACCTTTTCTGTTAAGCTGGGCATCATGTAGAAGAAGAACTTCCCTATAATTCCAATATCCAGACCTTTTCCGGCAAAATCATCAATGAACAACCATATCGTCTGAAATATGAAGATAAACATCAATATTACAAACGAACTCAAAAAATTATAAAGGAACCGTTGTAATATATATCGGTCTAGAATTCTCAATGTGGCAATGTTAATTTCTTACTATGTAGTACCCGTCGTTTTTGTACTTCGCCTCATCAAAAGTAAACAAGGTTTTTGATAAAGGTTGGTCCGTTTTGAAAGAATTAACGGTAATGGTGGTTGTAGTACCATTTTTACCCGTTTCTATCAGTTTGTAAATATGCTTTGTTTCTGCATCAATACCCAATAGAATCGTCTTTATTTCAGAATTAGTGTCAATAGGAGTAAGCTTTACATATTGAATTTTTCTGCCATTCACGTTCTGCAGAATATCCATTTCATAGTTGTGTCCTTCTCTATAAAACGTTAACATTTTAGCGGGCGTAAGTGCATTTTCGTCTTCGGACTTATTTTCAATGGTCACTTCTTCATTTTCAGGGATGATGGTATATACCTTGGAACCATCAAATAATAGCGTAGTGCCAAAGAAATTACCAATGTATTTATCACCTTGTAAAGTAACGTCACCACGGGTCTCTTGATTTATACCAGCCTCGGAATTGTTAAGAACGTACTTAAAGTCAACATAAATATTGTCGTAGCTTTTTACCTTATTATAAACGTCTTCCAACAATGCTTTGGCTTTCTCCGAGTCCTGGGCAAAAATGGTATTTGATAGCGATACAAGGGCAAGAACTAAAAAAATCTTTTTCATTTTATGGTTTAAGTTAATAGCTCTTTTTATGAGCGTTCGTTGCTTAATAATTGGTCTAGGGCTATAAGGTCCGGCACCAAGACTTGTCTGGCTTTGCTTCCTTCAAAAGGACCTACTATACCAGCAGCTTCCAACTGGTCTACTATACGGCCTGCACGGTTATAACCTAATTTTAATTTTCGTTGAATTAGAGAGGCAGAACCTTGCTGTGCAGTAACTATAACTTCGGCCGCATCACGGAACAATGCATCTCTATCCGCTATATCAACATCAATACTTGTGCCAGAATCTTCGCCAGAATACTCTGGCAGTTCATGGGCATTGGGATAGGCTCTCTGTGAACCAATATACTCTGTAATTTTTGCCACTTCCGGGGTGTCAACAAAAGCACATTGAATACGGGTAACATCGTTACCTTGGGTGTATAACATATCACCCCGTCCAATTAGTTGGTCCGCACCCTGAGCATCCAATATGGTTCTTGAATCTATTTTAGAAGTTACCCTAAATGCTATTCTGGCAGGGAAATTAGCCTTAATTATACCGGTAATAACGTTTACGGAAGGTCTTTGCGTTGCAATGATCAAGTGAATACCAATAGCCCTTGCCAACTGCGCCAAACGTGCAATAGGGGTTTCTACTTCTTTGCCCGCAGTCATAATTAAATCTGCAAATTCATCAATGACCAGTACAATGTAAGGCAGAAATTTATGTCCGTCGTTAGGATTTAATTTCCGCGCCTTGAATTTAACGTTATATTCTTTAAGATTACGTACCTGGGCATGTTTCAACAGTTCATACCTATCGTCCATTTCAATACAAAGGGAGTTCAAGGTGTTTATAACTTTAGCGTTATCCGTTATAATCGCTTCTTCCGAGTCGGGTAATTTGGCCAAGAAGTGTCTTTCAATTTTATTATAAATAGAAAGTTCCACCTTCTTTGGATCCACTAATATAAATTTAACCTCCGCAGGATGTTTTTTATAAAGAAGGGAGGTAAGAACAGCGTTTAAACCAACCGATTTACCCTGTCCCGTAGCACCCGCCATTAAAAGGTGTGGCATTTTGGCCAGATCAACTACAAAGGTTTCATTGCTAATAGTTTTTCCAAAAGCAATTGGCAATTCCATTTCTGCCTTTTGAAATTTACTTGAGGCCACAACCGATCGCATAGAAACAATAGTTGCATTTTTATTTGGCACTTCAATACCAATAGTTCCTTTTCCGGGAATAGGCGCAATAATACGTATCCCTAAAGCAGCAAGTGAAAGGGCAATATCGTCCTCTAAGTTTTTAATCTTTGAAATTCTCACTCCAGCTTCGGGCACAATTTCATAAAGCGTTACCGTTGGTCCAATTGTAGCTTTAATTTGCGAGATACCAATCTTATAGTTTTTTAGGGTATCTACAATCTTATTTTTGTTTTCCTCAAGTTCCTCTTGGTTTATAGTGATACCACCAGTTACACCATGCTGGTCTAATAATTCAATAGTGGGGAATTTGTAATTACCAAGTTCCAGGGTAGGGTCGAATTCACCAAAATCCTCTACCAGCTTATCAGCTATGTTATCCGTCTCTTCCGGTTCTTCAACAATTTTTTCGACTTCCATTGCTAGTTCATCGGTCGTTTCTTCCTCAACAGGAACGGTAACCTCAAAATCATCAATACTAACTTCCTCTTTTATTGGAGGAATATCTTTTTTATGGGTATAGGTATCTAGTATTACCGGAGCTTCTTTCTCTGTTTTTTTGATGGATTCTTGAACATCCCTAACTGCATCCGATGCCTCTTTTGAAGTAGATTTCAACTCCGATTTTAAGGTAGAGGTTTTCTTCTTGAAAAAACGTGCCATTCCTTCCGGGGTAAAATGGAAGAAACGAACAAGTATAAAAATCAGTCCAAAAAGGAGGATGAGCACAACACCGATGTTTCCGGTGTAATCTCTCAAGAAATCATTCATTTCATAGCCTACAAGACCTCCTAATAGAGGTTTGGTATCTGCTAAAAATCCCAAAGCAATAGATATCCAAATCATGAAAATAAGACCCCAAATCCATTTTTTTAGGAGTCCTTTTTTTTCTAAGCTCAAAAAGAGATGCAATCCTGTAATGCAAACTAAAATAGTCAGGATAACAGAAGCTACTCCAAATCCTTTATAAACAAAGAAGTGACTTACACTAGCTCCGAATTTATTGAGAAGGTTTTTGGCTTGTTCATTTCTATTAGCGAATTCAGATAACAAACTTTGGTCATCTTGCCACGTGAAATAAAAAGACACAAAAGAAAAGAAGAGTGCCATACTGAAGAGTATCAGTAAGCTTCCTAATATAATCTTGTTCTTTTTGGATACCTCAAAGTTTGCCTTTTTAGGGGTTACTTTTTTTTTGGTTGTCGTTGTTTTCTTTTTGGCCATTACTTTTTTTCCACTGGGTGCAAAAATACGTATTACGAATTTTTTGGAGTAGGGATTACGAAAAGTCTTTTCGATTTAATAGTATACATACTCCTTAAATGTTGGTTATGGTTCTTTTGTTTCTTTATTTTCAGCATCTAAATTTCCGTCTAAAATGCGGTTCATATAATCCTGAACAAAGCCCTCTTCCATAACCTCCATCTTTTTGGTTTCTAACGGATATTTATCGGCAATGTTGTGTTCAAGGCCTTTATCTAAATTTTGGTAGAGTCCTAGGGTGTTTTCATCATCTCGGACCAGAATAAGGCTATCCCTCATAAAAAGGAAATTCGTACCCGTATTTGCTAAGGCGTAGGGCTTTTGAATACTGTCCGAAGTTAAGCTTCTTCCCCAGCTTCTAAACGGTTTCTGATATCCGGTAATTGTGGCCAATGTAGGATAAATATCTATTTGTTGGGCTAGACTATGGTCTACACCTTGGTACTTTTCATTGGGGTCAAAAATAAGAATAGGAACCGCATATCTATTAGCTGTTTTCTGATAGGCCTCATAATAGATTTGGTTGCCATGGTCTGCCGTAATCACAAAAACCGTATTCTTGTACCAAGATTCATTTTCTATGGTCTCAAAGAATTTTTTTAACGCAAAATCTGTGTACCCTACACATTGATGAATGTCTAAAGTACCCTTTGGGAATTTCCCATTGTATTTTTCAGGTATTTGATAGGGTGCATGCGATGAAACTGTAAATACAGTAGAGAAAAAGGGTTGTTGTTTTTTTGATAATACTTGGGCCGTATATTGAAGAAAAGGCTCATCCCAAATACCCCATATACCATCAAAGTCATCATCATTATTATATTCTGTTTTGCCGTAGTAATGGTCATATCCAAGAACATTTCCAAAACCCAAAAAGCCCATAGAACCGTTAGGTGCACCATGAAAAAATGAAGTATCATACCCCATGCTGTTTACAGCAGAGATAATGGATTCTATCTTTTTGTTCGCGTATGGAGTAGAAGTGTAGGCTATTTTAAATGAAGGAATACCGGCCAGTATGGAAGACATGGCATGAATGGATTTCCGGCCATTTGAAAAGGCATTCGGAAAAATTAAACTGTGCTGAGCGAGTGAGTCTATAAACGGAGTATAACCAACATAATCCTTAATATTCATCTCTTTATTAAAGCTGCCTAAATACTCACGACCAAAACTTTCTAATATGATTATAACCACGTTAGGTTTATTGGTCACCTTATTGCTATATTGTTTAATAGGGTGGAAGGTAGAATCAATAACAGCTTGGGGCACACCGCTGCGTCTTTTAAAGTCAGAAGATTTTATGGTTCTTATAAAAGCGAAAGGGGTGTTGAGAACAATATTGGCCTGTTCGGGATTTTTTACATGCCTACTGGCGTCTACCATATTAATTGGTCGCGTGCTATGACTAAAGTCTCCACGAATGCCGCCAATGGTTAATAAAGCTGTTACCAAAAGAGCAGCAATAGAACTTATGAAATACGGTAGTTTTTTTGGATAAGCTCTGTTTTTTACGGTAACTAACCTGTACAATTTAACCCAAATAATGGCGCAAATAATAAATATTAAAAATACGTGCCAATAGTCGATTATAAAAGAGATAAGCAACGCTTCTTTGTTTTTTTCGTTTTCAAGGGATTCAAAGGAGGCAAATGTGCTTCTGGTAAAAGTGTAGTTGTAATAAATGAAATCCACAAAGTTAGTGGCGAATGCAAAAAGGTTCGTTACCATGTATATCCACATGATTGCTTTCTGATACATTCCCGTGGTATTGATCCACAGAGGTAAGATACTTAAGGCTATGAATAATAAGTTAACGTAAAGTATGGCGGTGGTGTCAAAACTAAGTCCCCAAAAACTTAGAGTCAGAAATTCTCCAATACCGTCAATATTAAACAGGCTATGGTTATAAATATAGAATAAAAGACGCGCCACAAAATAGAAGATGTAAGCCAAAAATATGCGGTACAATGTTACGGCATATTCGTTTAATCGATATATGTTTTTAGGGTTCAGCAAAATGTGTTGTCTTTTTTACGAAAAATAACTTTCCTTTTCAGTAAGGATATAAGGCTTGCCTAGAATATTTTTGGCAAATAGATAATGCAACCAATAATAGTTGCGCCAATAGAAACGAGCATTACCGCTCCCGCTGCTACATCTTTTATGAAGCCAATTCTCGCGTCAAATTCTGGATGGATAAAATCGCAAATTTTTTCAATAGCGGTATTGGCGCCTTCAATACCCATAACTAGGGAAACCGCAAAGATTTGTAGAATCCACTCAGTGGCCGATATTTCATAATAAAACCCCGCAATAGTAACCACGATGGCCAAAAAAACCTGAATTTTGATACTGGCTTCCGTCCTGATCAAAAGAAGGGCTCCACGCATAGCGAAGCCCACACTTTTTATTCTATTTACTGCAAACGACTCTTCCTTAGGCATTGGCTAAAGCTTCTAAAGCTGCTTTGTAATTAGGCTCATCTACGGTTTCAGAAACTTGTTCGGAGTAAATAACGTTACCAGATTCGTTAACGACAACTACCGATCTAGATAATAAGGAAGCCAAAGGTCCATCCGAAAAAGCAACGGCATAATCTTTTCCGAAAGCTCCATCACGAAAGTCAGATAGCATTTCTACGTTTTTTATTCCCTCTGCACCACAAAAGCGTGCTTGTGCAAAAGGTAAGTCCTTGGAAACACAGAGAACTACTGTATTTTCTAATTCTGCAGCTTCTTGGTTAAATTGCCTAACCGATTGTGCACAAGTACCCGTATCAACACTAGGAAAAATATTCAGAACCACCCTCTTACCAGAATAATCCGATAGAGAAGCTGATGAAAGGTCATTTTTCGTTAATGTGAAGTTAGGTGCTTTGCTTCCGTTAGTAGGGAGATTTCCTAAAGTATGTATTTCGTTTCCTTTTAAGGTTACTGTAGCCATGATATATTCTATTTATATTGGTTGTGAAATTATAAAATAATGTGGTAATTAAAGGTGCACATTAAAAGAAATATCCTTTTAGCGAAGAAGAAGCTAAAAACAGAAAAGTGAAACAACACTATTGATTCAATTAAAAACCAAAAGTTGTTTCACTTTTTAACGCCTCAGAAAAATCCTGTTTATGAGGTTTATTTATCTATAGCACCCATTACACGCTGCATAAACTCATTCAAAGCCTCTTTTTGAGGTTTACCTTCTTTTATACCTTTTTGTACTTCAAGAGCGCCGTACATATTAGATATCAATTCTCCAATAACATCAAGCTCTTCGTCTTTAAGAGAAGGAACTTCTGTTAGGGCTTCTAGAGTTTCAATGGTCTCAACAACAAAATCCTCGTCGTTTTCAGCAATGAAATTGGTTAAATGCTTAATTACTGGAAGCTTCACTTATCAATTCTTTTAGAACATCATATTTGTTCGTTTGTACTTGATTTTTGAATTCGCCATTAGTAAAAGTAGCAAAAGTAGGCAGGTTGTCTACGTTAGCTAATTTTCTGCTTTCAGGGAATTTTTCCGCATCCGCAATTACAAAAGTAAAATCTTCGTGCGTTGAAGCTTCTTTTTTGAATTTAGGCTTCATAATACGACAGTTACCACACCATCCGGCAGAATACTGTACTATCACATTTTTTTTGTCCGCAATGATTTCTTGCAGATTATCTTGATCCAATTCCAATACCATAACTAAAAGGTTTAAAATTTGTAAAAATTAGTTGTGAAATGAACCGCGTGTATTTTGCTAATATGGCACCATACAAGCGGTTTTTTTTGTACTACAATTAGTTAGCGTGAGCAGAAAGGTAGTCAGCAACACCTTTTCTATCAGCTTTCATTGCATCTTTCCCTTCTTCCCAGTTTGCGGGACAAACCTCACCTTTTTCCTGTACATGCGTGTAGGCATCAATAAGACGTAAATATTCATTTACATTTCTGCCTAACGGCATGTGATTGATTCCTTCATGGAAAACTGTACCTTCTTCATCAATTAAGTAAGTAGCGCGGTAAGTTACGTTATCACCTTCAACAGTAACCACACCGGTTTCTTCGTTGTACTGCTCGTTGGTAATATCTAAAATACCTAGAGTTGAAGAAAGGTTACGGTTGCTATCTGCCAATAATGGGTAAGTAACACCTTCAATACCACCATTATCCTTATCTGTACTCAACCATGCAAAGTGTACCTCTGCCGTATCGCAAGAAGCACCAATTACCAATGTATTTCTTTTTTCAAATTCACCTAAAGCAGCTTGAAAAGCGTGTAACTCAGTTGGGCAAACAAATGTAAAATCTTTTGGGTACCAGAAAAGAACCACTTTTTTGTTGTTTTTCTGAGCTTCTTCTAAAACATTAATTTGGAATGTATCGCCTAGATCATTCATTGCGTTTACACTCAAATTCGGGAATTTTTTACCTACAAAAGCCATATATCTTAATTTTTTAAGTTTCAATTTCATTACAAAATTACATCAATATTGTGGCTAGGGAAATAATGTCTATTTAAAAAACTGATAGAAGAATAACTATTGTAAATGCTTAAGAAGATATGGTTGGTTTGTTGTTTTATCGATAAAATTCCATTGCAAATTTTATGCGATTGTCAGTCTGTTTAAGCAGGGCTGAGAAATTCATAATCTGATTAAAGAGTGAATTATAAATATTCTTTATGAAGGAATACTTTTTGAAGTCAATTGTTTGATTTTAATGTGAAAAGCGGCAAAAATTAAGGTCATTATCGGGCTTAACCAATTAAAAACGGCAAATAGGGCAAACTCTGCCGTGCCAACTCCCAAAACACTACTGTGATAAGCACCGCAAGTATTCCAAGGGATAAGTACCGAAGTTACCGTTCCAGAGTCTTCTAAGGTTCTGCTCAAGTTTTCAGGAGCCAAATTTTTATCCGCATAGGCTTTACTGAACATTTTGCCAGGTACCACAATGGCAAGATACTGATCAGATGCCGTAATATTCAATGCCAAGCAACTACCAACAGTGCTCGCAAATAGCCCAAAAGTTGTTTTGGCCATGACCAATAATGATTTGGTGATACGGTCCAAAGCACCAATGCCGTCCATAATACCTCCAAAAACCATAGCACATATAATCAGCCAGATAGTACCCAGCATTCCTGCCATACCGGATGCTGAGAATAGGTCATTAAGAGATTCGTTGTCTGTGGGTACGGATGTCTCTACGGTAATGGCCGTAAGGATACCTTCATAACCAGACTTGAACGTAAGCTCGTTGGCACCGGTTAAATGGGCCACTACATCCGGCTGAAAGATAAGCGCGAACAAAGCGCCTAACAAGGTTCCTATAAGCAACGCGGCCAAAGGTGGAGTTTTCTTTACTATTAACGCTACTACAATGATAGGCACCAGAAATAGCCATGGGCTAATATTAAAAGCCAGATCAATGGAGGTTAAAATTGAGTCTACATCAGCAGAACCCGCAGTATCAATTGTAAATCCAAGGATTATAAAGAAGATAAGTGTTATAGATATGGTAGGAACGGTTGTGTAAAGCATGTATTTAATATGCGTAAAAAGGTCACCACCGGCCATAGCAGGAGCTAAATTAGTGGTGTCGCTTAGGGGGGAAAGTTTATCACCAAAATAAGCTCCGGATAATACTGCACCTGCAGTCATTCCTAGAGAAATGCCTAGCGCATCACCAATACCAATCAGGGCTATACCCACGGTGGCAGAAGTAGTCCAGCTACTACCTGTGGCAACAGAAATAATGGCACAGATAACAACGCAAGCGGCTAAGAATATAGTCGGATTCAAAACCTGGAGTCCGTAATAGATCATTGCGGGTATGATTCCGCTAATAAGCCAAGAACCAGCTAAAGCCCCTACCATTAATAAAATGAGCAGTGCGCCCGTCGTAGATTTTAGGTTTTCGGCAACTTCGGCTATCATTTGGCTGTAGGTCACTTTATTTAAGACTCCTACGATTGCCGCAACTGCACCGCCCATTAAAAGTATGAATTGATTGGAACCGCTAAGTGCATCGTCTCCAAAAACATAAACATTATAGGCAAGCATAGCTACCAGTGCCAGCACAGGGGTTAGTGCTTCCCAAATATTTAATTCTTTATTTTTTACGATATTTTCGTTTTCCCTGTGGTCTTCTGAATTTTGGCCTGTCATTAAAAACTGTTTAGCTATGAGGTAATATTACAATTTTGATAGGGTTTGTGCAACTTTTGTATAAATTGGTAAAGGATACCTTAAACCGGAAAATAGTGTTAATTTTGTAATCTAAATTCAAAGAAAATTTTATGAGTTCATACGATGTAGCCATTATTGGCTCAGGACCAGGAGGATACGTAGCAGCAATACGTTGTGCGCAATTGGGATTGAAAACGGCAATAATCGAAAAGTACAGCACTTTAGGGGGGACCTGTCTTAATGTTGGTTGCATACCATCAAAGGCTTTGTTGGATTCTTCTCACCACTACGAAGATGCTGTCAAGCATTTTGAAGCACACGGGATTGATATTCCTGGAGAAATAAAAGTGAATCTAGAGCAGATGATTGCTAGAAAGGCAGCTGTTGTAAAACAGACGTGCGATGGTGTTAAGTTCTTAATGGATAAAAATAAAATTGATGTTTTTGAAGGGATGGGTAGTTTTAAGGATGCTACTCACGTCAATATTAAAAAGAACGATGGTAGTACAGAGACAATTGAAGCTAAGAATTCGATAATTGCTACCGGAAGTAAGCCTGCAAGTCTTCCGTTTATTAAAATTGATAAGGATCGGATTATAACTTCTACAGAAGCTTTGACTTTAAAAGAAATTCCAAAGCACCTTATTATTATTGGTGGTGGCGTGATCGGTCTGGAATTAGGCCAGGTGTATAAACGTCTTGGTGCCGATGTAACTGTGGTTGAGTACATGGATAGAATTATACCTACTATGGATGCTTCCCTTTCCAAAGAATTAACAAAGGTTCTAAAGAAACAGAAGGTAAAATTCAATCTTTCGAGCAAAGTTAAATCTGTAGAAAGAAAAGGCGACGAAGTTATTGTGAAGGCCGATGATAAAAAAGGCAAAGAGATAGAGTTAAAAGGTGATTACTGTCTTGTGGCCGTAGGTAGAAAACCCTATACGGATGGTTTAAATGTTGAAGCTGCCGGCGTTAAATTAGATGCCAGAGGTAAGGTAGAGGTAAACGAACATTTACAGACTTCAGCTTCTAATATTTATGCGATCGGAGATGTTGTTCGTGGTGCTATGTTGGCTCACAAGGCAGAGGAAGAAGGTACTATGGTTGCTGAGCAATTAGCGGGTCAGAAACCTCATATTGATTATAATTTGATTCCCGGTGTTGTTTATACTTGGCCAGAAGTAGCTTCTGTTGGTAAAACTGAAGAAGAGCTTAAGGAAGCCGGTATAGAATATAAAGTAGGTCAATTTCCAATGCGCGCATTAGGTCGTTCTAGAGCCAGTATGGATTTAGACGGATTCGTAAAAATATTAGCGGATAAGAAAACAGATGAAGTTTTAGGAGTGCACATGATAGGAGCCCGTAGTGCAGATTTAATTGCGGAAGCGGTTACTGCAATGGAATTCCGTGCATCTGCAGAGGATATTTCAAGAATGAGTCACGCGCATCCTACTTTTGCCGAAGCGGTGAAAGAAGCGGCGTTGGCAGCCACGGAAGACCGTGCGTTACATATTTAGATTTAAGGACACCATAAATAAAAATCCCGTCTGATGAAATTAGACGGGATTTTTTTGTTGTAATTATTTATGGCTTCCGTCGCAATAGGGAGGGTTACTGGTTAGTTTACAGGTGCAAATTCGTGCATCTTTGTCTTCATCCACTTCAAAAACCAAGGAGCCGGGTTTAGCATGTTGTTTATGCGAACCGTCGCAAAAAACGTTTGTTTCTGAATGCCCACACGTACACCATGCGTATCTTTTATTTTTCTCTAGGGCTAATTTAACGGGGGTAAACTTTTGATCACTCATTATAGTCGTTATCTTAAATTTTGGTTGAAAACCTTAAAAATAAAGGATTCCTGTCTAGGGCTTATGTTTTAGGGGTTATTTGTATTCAATCCTAATAGGAGGAGCTGGGTTTGGATTAAGGTGTATTGGTGCTAATCCTATTGCGAGGCCTATTTTTTAAGTAACAGATACTTCTATGGCCTGGATTTATATCATCTATATGGTTCAATTTTTTGCTAAGCCAACTCTTCTTAGAAATCTAAAAAATTGATTTTTTGATATTTGGAAAACCTGTATGGCTAGAATTTCAATTTTAGCCTGTGCAAACCTAAGAACGATTGCCAGCCTTAACTTTACAGCTTCTTTATTGTCTTCATATTTAAGTGCAGTGTAAGTGCAAACAACCATAAACGTGAAGGCTCCTAAAATTGATATAGTAGGCGTAAGGGAGTGATTAAGAAACCGATACAACCCTAGCCCTGTAAACGTGCCGTAAAGAATAATAAAATGAATGATGTAGATAGATAATGTACTTTGTCCAATTTTCAGAACCGTCCTGTTTTTCAGTAAGCTTCTGAATAGCATAAACACACTGAAAACAATTAATACATCTCCTAATCTTATGAATAAGTAATTATTAAAGTAAATATTAGCAAATAACTGTAAATCAGTCCATTTTGAAATTATCAAAAACAAATCCGATGAAAAAAGAATAAGTAATGCCCCAGTTATTGCAAAAAGCGGAATAGCTACTGAATATAAGTACTTGGAATTTTTAAATTTCGTAAAAACAACAGAAAGAAAGCCTCCAAATGCGGCATAGCCAAACCAAGGTATAATTGTAAATACGGAGCCGTTCGCCTTCGTTAGGTAGTTGGCAAAAGCATTCGGAAGAAATGAAAACCCCCAAGTCTTATAGGTAGGCTCAAAAATAAACAACAGAGCGGTTATGCTTAACAGGGCCAAAGGAAAGGAATATTTTTTTTGCTTTTGAGCTAGAAGATATATGCCAATGATGCCTAATAAAGAAAGACCAATACAATGCAGAACATCTACAAGGTAGAAAGAGTCGTAAAATTTACCTTGAAGAAGGCCAAAAAGATTCATTCGGAGTAGGTATCCAATAAAAAGTAGCTCAAGGCCTCTTCGTACTCCTTTTTTAACCCTGGGATTTTGAATTCCGGTTTTGTCACCTTTAATCAAAAGGTACGTAAATATAAAGCCGGAAACCGTAAAGAATACTGGTGCTGTAATACCTCTAAAGTATTTCCAAATAGAAAAAGAGGTGCTTGTGCCATCTCTAAAGGCAGTATCAAGTAGCCCATCTATAAAATGCCCTTGTAGCATCATTAAGATAGCCCATGCTCGCATGGCATCAATAAAGTATAGTCTTGTTGTTTTATTTTCCAATACTGATAATTTCAATAGTTGACAAAAGCATCATTAAAACTCAAAACTTTGCATTTTAGTGCGTGTACTCATAATGGCTGTCAAATGCAAACAACAGGTTTAGCTGTCTTATATACTTGTAATACAGTTAGTTTGGATGTTTGCGATGCAAAATTAGATAAAATACTCGCAATTCAACTGTATTTGCTATATTTTCGCTAAAACACATTAAACAATCAATTATGGCTTCGATATTAGCATTTGCCGGTAGTAATTCTTCTAAATCAATAAATTATCAATTGGTAAAACATACGGCTTCAATAATAGAAGGTCATAAAGTTCATTTGTTGAATATGGCTAATTTCCCTTTTCCAATGTTTAGTGAGGACTACGAAAGAGATAATGGGTACTCAAACTCACTTGTTGAGCTTAAGAACGACATGATTAAGGCAGATGGTATTATTGTTTCGGTAAATGAACATAACAGTGCTCCATCAGCATATTTTAAAAATTTAACGGATTGGCTTTCTCGTGTGGAGCGTAAATTTTTAGATGGTAAGCCAGTACTTTTGATGTCTACTTCTGGAGGTCAACGAGGAGGTGTTTCGGCCTTGGAGGCTACTAAAGCTGTTTTGCCAAGATTTGGGGCAGATGTAGCTGCAACATTTACTCTTCCTTCCTTTCAAGAGAATTTTAAAGAAAAAGCGGGTATCGTTAACGCAGAGCTTGCCGAGGAACATCGTGCCGCAGTAGACCAATTTTTAAGTAAACTTTAAAGCAACATTCATTTGCGCATTTCTGCTTCGTTCACTGTTTCTGATATTGCAAGATTTAAAGAACGGCTTTTGCTTTGGGCTCAACAATTTGAAGAGATTGTTTGGTTGGATAGCAACGAGCATCATGGTAAGTACAGTTCCTTTGATGCTTTACTGGCCGTTGATGCACTAACAACAATTAAGACGGATAGTGATGAAGCCTTTAAAAAGTTAAAGGAGTTTCAGGGGCAAGCCAAAGATTATATTTTCGGGTATCTTTCATATGATCTGAAAAATGATGTGGAACGTCTATCTTCCAAGAATGATGATGGGCTAGGGTTTGCAGAGTTGTTTTTCTTTCAGCCTAAAAAGATAATTAAAATTACAGGAAACACCGTTCTTTTTGAGTATTTGCTTATGGTGGATGATGAAGTTCAATCTGATTTTGAATTGATTTCAAAAGGTTTAAGGGTTGAGGAGCCTACAGTGATTACGGAAAACATCAGAATCAAACTCCGCATTTTTAAGGACGAGTACTTTCGGCAGGTAAGGAAAATGCTGAACCATATTCATCGTGGTGATATTTATGAAGCTAATTTTTGTCAAGAGTTTTACGCGGAAGACACTCAAATCAGTCCATTTAAGACCTATCAGAAGCTAAATAAGATATCGGAGGCCCCGTTTGCGTCATTTCTTAGGGTGTACGATAACTTTTTGCTTTCGGCCTCTCCAGAGCGCTATTTGCGAAAAGAAGGTGAAAAGATAATTTCTCAACCTATAAAGGGAACGGCAAAGAGAGCATCTGAGGTTGAGGAGGATAAACGACTGATAACAGCTCTAAAAGGCGACCCCAAGGAGCGAGCGGAAAATATAATGATTGTAGACCTGGTTCGTAATGACCTGTCCAAAAGCGCTTTAAAGGGTAGTGTGGAGGTAGAGGAGCTATGCGAGGTCTATACCTTTGAACAGGTGCATCAAATGATTTCTACCGTGGTGGCCAATGTGGCAGAGAATGTAAACCCTGTGGATATCATTAAACAAACTTTTCCTATGGGAAGTATGACCGGCGCTCCTAAGGTATCCGCCATGAAAATAATAGAGGAACTGGAGGCTTTTAAAAGGGGTTTGTACAGTGGAGCAGTAGGGTATTTTACCCCAAGAGGCGATTTTGATTTTAATGTAGTGATACGCAGTATTCTTTATAATGCTACCAAAAAATACGTATCGTATTCCGTGGGAGGTGCAATTACAGCAAAAGCGATTCCTGAGAAAGAATATGAAGAGTGCTTGTTGAAGGCGAAGGCTATGCGCGAAGTTCTGGAAGGTTAGGCCTTGGAAAACGTAAGCTTGTTTGCTACTTCTAAATTGTAATTCTTGATTACCTTTGTGATGTGTTAGAGGAGTTCCATGAACATATCGTAACCAATTTTCAAAACGTGCTGAAAAGTAAATTTCTGCTAGCTTGTAGTGGGGGTTTGGATAGTGTTGTATTGGTTGATCTTTGCAGTAAGTCTAAATTGGATTTTGCTATAGCACATTGTAATTTTAATTTAAGAGGCGAAGCTAGTAATGGTGATGAGGCGTTTGTGCGGGAATTATCTTTGTTGAACGATAAAAAATTTTACATAACTAATTTTGATACAATTGGTTATGTTAAAAAAAATAAAGTATCAATTCAAGTGGGGGCAAGAGAGTTAAGATATGATTGGTTTGCAAAAATAATGCAAGAAAATGATATTGGAACCTTGGTTACGGCACATCATATAGATGATAGTGTGGAGACTTTTTTGATCAATCTTTCTAGGGGAACGGGTATAGATGGTTTGACTGGAATTCCTGAAAAAACGGATACATTGTCAAGGCCACTTCTTCGCTTTTCAAGAAGTCAAATTTTGGAGTATGCGCAGTCCCAGAAATTACGGTGGCGAGAAGATGCTAGTAATGCGGATACTAAATATCTGAGGAATAAAATCAGACATGAAATCGTTCCTTTACTGAAAGATTTGAATCCCTCTTTTTTAAAGAACTTTACAAAAACCCAAGATTACCTTTCTGAAAGTGCGGCTTTAATTGATTCTCAGGTTAAAGAATTGAAATCGCGGTTATTTAAGGGAGACACTGGTGTTATTCGCATCTCAATAGCAGAACTGTTGAAATTAGAACCTGTTTCAGCTTACATCCATGCTTTATTTAAGAGCTACGGCTTTACTGAGTGGAATGATGTAGAAAATCTTCTATCGGCTATGAGCGGTAAGAAAATTTATTCTAAAACCCATCGTTTGGTTAAGGATAGAGAGTTTCTCTTGTTAACGGAGGTTAAGGAGGAGGCAGATGCTCAATATCAAGTGCTGGATGGGCAAATGGAGATTTTAGAACCTGTTCAACTTAAGATTGAAACAGTAAACGACCTTTCGGTAAAAAACAAGAACACACTCTACATTGATAAAAAAGCGTTAAAGTACCCGTTAACGATAAGGAAATGGAAAAATGGCGACTACTTTTACCCTTTGGGAATGAAAGGAAGAAAAAAGCTTTCTAAGTTTTTTAAAGATGAGAAAATAGATGTGGTTTCCAAAGAGCAACAATGGTTGCTTTGTAGTGGTGAAGAGGTGGTATGGATAATAGGTAGACGGGCAGATGAACGTTTTAAAGTAACAGAAAATACAAGTGATATTTTAAAATTCACATTAAATTGATGAAGCATATAATAGTATTTACCGCGTTGTTTTTTAGTGTTTTAAGTGTTTTTTCTCAGGATGATGATAATCCGGTGAAATGGTCGCAAGAAGTAAAGAAAATCAACGATACGGATTATGAGTTGGTACTTAAAGGAGATATTGCTGAAGGTTGGCATATCTTTTCACAATTCACCTCAGAAGGTGGTTCTTTGCCAAGTGAGTTTGATTATAAAAAAGTTGGTGAAGGGTATGAGCTTTTGGGTAAAACTGTAGAGAGTGAGACAGTGGTGGAATACAGTGATGTTTTTGAAGTAGATGAAACTTTTTTCAAAGAAACTGCCATTTTTACCCAGAAAATACGGTTGCTAGATTCTAGTGTAAACCAGATTGACATTAATCTTTTCTACCAGGTGTGTAAGGAGGTTTGTATTCCGGTAGACCAAGATTTTAGTTTTGTTCTTGATGGCGGTGCTGCGGTAAAAGAAGAAAAAATTATAGATGAACACAGTAAAACTCTAGGAGCGGCATTAAAGCTAGACCTAAAGAAAAGAGAGCTTTTAGGAAATTCCCATGATGGGGTTGAGACAGGATCTAGTCTTTGGATGATTTTTGGCTTAGGGTTTTTAGGTGGATTAATAGCATTGTTAACGCCTTGTGTTTTTCCAATGATTCCGCTTACGGTGTCTTTCTTTACCAAACATTCACAGCAGAAATCAAAAGGTATTATAAATGCCCTGTTATACGGTCTTTTTATTGTTTTGATATACTTTTTACTCAGTTTGCCTTTCCATATTTTCGATTCGGTAGATTCTCAAATATTGAATACGATAGCTACTAATATTTGGCTGAACATAGCATTTTTCTTGATTTTCGTTTTCTTTTCGTTTTCCTTCTTTGGTTATTATGAATTGACATTGCCTAGTTCTTGGGCCAATAAGATGGATGCTGCTTCTTCTAAAATAGGAGGGGTCATGGGTATTTTCTTTATGGCGGTTACCTTAGCAATCGTTTCTTTCTCCTGTACGGGTCCTATTTTAGGAGGGCTTTTAGGAAGTACCGTCTTGGAAGAGGGTGATGTAGCGGTAAATCTTTCTGCGGGCATGACCGGTTTTGGTGTTGCATTAGCGTTACCGTTTGCTCTTTTTGCCTTGTTTCCTGCTTGGTTGAATTCTTTGCCAAAGTCCGGTGGGTGGATGACAACCGTAAAAGTGGTGTTAGGGTTTTTGGAATTGGCATTGGCACTTAAGTTCCTTTCTAATGCGGATTTGGTTGGTAATTGGGGTATTCTAAAACGAGAAATATTTTTGGGTATATGGATAGTGTTGTTTGTTTTATTGACACTATATCTTTTTGGGGTTTTCAAATTTCCTCATGATGGTCCTAAAAAGAAACTTTCTTTAGGGCGAAAAGCAATAGGTTTCCTTAGTGCTGGCTTTTCAATCTATATTATATTGGGCCTTTTAGGAGTTTCCAGCCTAAAATTGTTGAGTGGTTTTCCGCCACCGGCATTCTATAGTGTTTTTGAAACCGAAAGCGATTGTCCTCTGGGTATCAACTGTTTTAAAGATTTTGAAGAAGGCGTAGCGTATGCAAAGGAGGTAAATAAGCCAATTCTATTGGATTTTACGGGTTGGGCATGTGTCAACTGTAGAAAAATGGAGGAAAACGTTTGGAGTGAGCCTGATGTGTATGAGATTTTAAAAGAAGATTATGTTCTTATCTCACTATACGTAGATGATCGAAAGGAGTTGCCAGAGTCTGAGCAATTCGATTTTAAATATGATACAGGCCGTGTAAAACATATTGAAACCATAGGGCAGAAGTGGGGTACTTTTCAGACGGTTAATTTTAATGCGGCCTCTCAGCCGTATTATGTTCTAATGTCGCCAGATTTGGAAATCTTGAATAATGCCGTTCAGTACACGGATGGTGATGTGTATCTGGAATGGCTTTTAGAAGGGCTGAATAATTTCGAGGAAAAATAGAATTTATCTTTCACATACTAAATAGAAAATAAAAAGGCCGCCATATAAAGGCGACCTTTTGCATTAAATATCTATAAAATAATTATCTAGCGACACTTCTTGGTGCTGCCGTATTTGTAATTGAGTTTAACTCTGTAAGAAAAGCCAGGTGTACTGCTTCTTGACTAAGAATTTTGCCTTTTTTCTTTGCGCCATTGGCTAAGTCATAACCAGCTTTAGCTGCAGCTAAACGTTGTGCAGGCGTACCGTGATGGCCAGGATTTTCAAAACCACAATCACCTATATTAAAAAAAGCAGATAAAAAGTCTTCAACGCGTTTCCAGTTATAAGTGGCTCCTCTTTTGTGGGTTAGATAGTAACCTGTAATGAAGTCAGCTTCTAGTTCGGTCATTCTAGTAGATTCAGGAGTGTTACTAAACGCAGGTAATGGGTATTCCCAGTTTTCAAAGTTTAAGAATTGTATTTGGTGCCCCCATTCATGGGCTAAAATACTTGACCAAACCACTTTTGGGTCTAGACCAGTATCTTCAAGTAATGTTATGATACCGTCACCAATTACAATTGTCCTGTCAAAAGTGGCAAAACCATCTGATGCAAAAAATGGGTTTTCAGGTATTTGGTCGCTACCAATATTAAAAGTCTCCGCAATGCCCAAGATATAATCAATTTCTTCTGCAGGCGCATCGGAGTAATTTTCATAAACGTACCGGATAAAGTCTAAATCCTCTAGTGTAGCTGTATGTTGACCGTTTACGGTTATTGAATTACTCATATCCCAAAACTTTTCAAGACTCTTAGTACGTTGTTTCACGTAGTTCGTGTACTCTCCATCTGCTCCAAAGTAATCGGTGTTCTTGTTTTCGTATGCCGCTGCAATTTGGTTTATGGCAAAATAATCTTCTAGAATTATACTAATTGCATCAGGATTACCGTCCCATGCAGAGATAAAGCCATCTATTACCAGATTGTTATAATAATCCGCTACCTCATTAAAGGGAGTATCTTCACACTCACTAGGCTCAACTGCGCTAGATAAATTTAAATCGAGCTCAAATTCTCTTACAGCACCAGAGAAGTCTAGATTAAAATGACCATTAGTAGGTGTTTGAATTGAAGCCGTTGCATTCACAGCCGATGGCGCAGCAGTTTCTTCTATTTGAATGGAATCATCTGAACAGGAACCTAGCATTAGTCCAGTAGCTACCGCTAGGGACAAAAGTTTTCTTTGATTTTTTTTCATTTTTAGTGTTTTTTTATGATTTGCCCTGAAAGTATTAACTTTTTTTAACAAGAAGTGTTAAATAACAAACAGATTGAGTAAGAATTAAGAAGAAAAATTGTAATTAGTTCGCTATGAGATTTATATAGTTGAAAGTTATACATATAGAAATGTTATTATTTTCAGTATTGTCTATAAGTTTAATGATTCCGTCTGGAAGGACTTAATAGTAGTTCGCCCATGAATTTTATTCGCCATATAAAAAATTCCTATATTACATGAAAACTTGAAATTGAATGAGAATATTTAAACGATTGGGGTTGGGTTTACTCACTCTTATTGGTGTTCTAGCCGTAATCATCGGTGGTTTTACATATCACTTAAAACCAGATTACGATGGTGGAAAAAAACTTGAGGGTCTTTCTCAAGAGGTGCAGGTTTATTATGACACTTACGGGATTCCACATATTTATGCGGATAATGACAAAGATGCATTTAAGGCATTGGGTTATGTGCATGCTCAGGATAGGCTTTGGCAAATGGAGCTCTTACGCCGTATTGGCAGTGGTGGATTGGCAGAAGTGTTTGGGAAGGATCTATTGAGCACGGATAAGTTCTTTCTGGCATTGGGAATAGATGACTATTCCGCTGAAACCATAGCAAAGTTGAATGCATCTGATGCTGCTGTACAGATGTCTCAGGCATATTTGGAAGGGGTTAATCAGTTTATTGCAGATGGCCCCACACCTGTAGAATTTTATCTTACCGGCTTAGAAAAAAAACCTTTTGTCATTAAGGATGTATATAATACCTTAGGGTATATGGCTTTCAGTTTTGCTATGGCACATAAGACTGATCCGTTATTAAGTAAAATAAAGGATAAGCTAGGTTTTGAATATTTAAAAGATTTAGAAATCAATAGCGATACTACCACTCTGAGGATAAAAAACTATCCTATTACAAGGTCGGATTCAATACGTGAATCCATTTCAGAAGTAATGTCCTCGCTTGAGCAGTTGTCAATCCCACTTTTTGAAGGTAGTAATGGGTGGGCAATAGCACCTTCAAAGACTAAAAATGGTAAGGTAATTTTCGCGAATGATCCTCATATAGGGTTTTCTCAACCATCCGTGTGGTTCGAAGCTCATGTTCGTACGCCTAATTATGAAAAATATGGGTATCATTTGGCTGGGGTGCCATACCCTATCTTGGGTCACAATAGAAAACTGGCCTATGGTATGACCATGTTCGAGAATGATGATGTTGATTTTTATTATGAGAAAACACATCCTGAGGACCCAAGAAAATATAAAAATGGCAATGATTGGAAGGATTATGAGGTGATTGCAAAAACAATAAAGGTAAAGGATTCTGATGATGTCCGATTTTCTTATAAGAAAACAAACCATGGTCCCATCTTAAATGGTATTGCAGATCAGGTTTCTGGAGACCGCCCAATAGCTATGTGGTGGATATTTACCAAAGTTGAAAATAAATTGCTTAACGCCTTGTACAATATGTCTTATGCAAATGGGCTGAGTGAGTTTGGTAAAGCCTTGGAGGAACTGCATGCACCAGGTTTAGGTATTGTATATGGAGATGCGGAAGATAATGTGGCCTGGTGGGCGGCAGCTAAACTTTATAAAATCCCGGATAGTATAAACACAAAATTTGTGAACGAGGCGGGCAAAGGACTTCCTGTGGAAAAAGAATATTTGGGTTTTAATGAAAATCCGCATGCTGTAAATCCGCCATGGCACTACGTGTATTCGGCCAATAATCAGCCGGATTCTATTGCAGGAATGCTATACCCCGGGTATTATTTGCCAGAAAATAGGGCAAGAAGAATAGATGAACTGTTGAAGGGAAAAAATGATTGGGATAAGGAGGCTGTTGCCAATATGATTACGGATGACATTTCCCCTGTAAACGTTGAGATAGTTTCAGAACTATTAAAAAGAGTAGAGGTAGATAGTCTTAATGATGAGCATTTAAAAATTTTAGATGCCTTAAAACTATGGAAGGGCGATTATCCAAAAGAGAGTGTAGAAGCTACAGTTTATCATAGATGGTTGTATGTCATTTTAAAAAATACCTTTAAAGATGAGTTGGGTGAAACGCTTTTTGAGGAATTGCTCAATACGCATTTGATTAAGCGCACGATTGCGCCAATTATAGCAAATGAAAGCTCTATTTGGTGGGACGACACAAGTACACAAAATATAACTGAAACCAAGACAGATATTATAAATACATCCTTTAGGGAAGCGTTAAAGGATTTAGAAGGAAAATTAGGAGAAGATAGGTCTTCTTGGGTATGGGCTCGTGTTCATACTATTGAGCATGGCCACCCTATTGGGCAGATAGATGCTCTTAGATCGTTTTTCAATGTGGGTCCGTTTTCCGTAAGAGGTACTCGCGATGTTATTAATAATATGTATTTTCCGTATACTGAAGACGGAGAGAACAAAGTAAGTTCGGGTCCATCAACAAGGCGGGTGATAGACTTTTCCGATATAGAAAACGGAATGAGTATTTTACCTACGGGACAATCTGGAAACCCGTTTAGTACACATTACAAGGACCAAGCTAAAATGTATGTCAATGGACAATTTAGAAAGATGATGCTAAACAAAGATGAGATAAAGTCTACTGCAAAATCAAGGCTTACTTTAAAGCCTGAAAAATAAAAAAGCCTAAGCCCCTGTTTTAATAAAAAGGACAAAAGATAATCTAGCCATAGAATACTAAATAACAAACCAATATGCTCACCAAAGTTTTTGGAAGTGCCGTTTTTGGAGTCGATGCGACTACAATTACCTGCGAAGTAAATGTTGATAAAGGAGTTGGCTACCACCTGGTAGGCTTACCCGATAATGCTATCAAGGAAAGTAACTATCGGATTGCGGCAGCGCTTTTGAATAATGGGTATAAGATTCCGGGTAAAAAGATTACTTTAAACCTTGCACCGGCCGATTTACGTAAAGAGGGCTCCGCGTATGACTTGACTTTGGCTATTGGCATTCTAACAGCCTCAGGGCAAATTAAACTAGAGAATGTAGAAAAGTATATAATTATGGGTGAACTTTCCTTAGATGGCGGTCTTCATCCCATAAAAGGAGCTTTGCCAATTGCCATTAAGGCAAAGGAGGAAGGTTTTGAGGGGTTTATATTACCAAAGGAAAATGCAAAAGAAGCAGCTATTGTTTCCGATTTAAAAGTATATGGAGTAGAGAATATTAGTGAGGTAATCGAGTTTTTTGATAATGGCACTCCGTTAGAGCAGACCATAATAAATACACGTGAAGAATTTTATAAGACGTTAGATTTCCCTGAATTCGATTTTGCCGATGTCAAGGGGCAAGAGAGCATTAAACGTTCTATGGAAATTGCTGCGGCAGGTGGCCATAATATAATTTTGGTTGGTCCTCCGGGCGCAGGAAAAACTATGCTAGCCAAACGGTTGCCATCAATTTTGCCACCAATGACTCTGCACGAGGCTTTAGAAACTACCAAGATTCATAGTGTGGTTGGAAAGATAAAGAACATGGGGCTTATGAGTCAACGTCCGTTTAGAAATCCCCATCACACTATAAGTTCTGCTGCACTTGTTGGGGGAGGAAGCTACCCGCAACCAGGTGAGATTTCTTTGTCCCATAATGGCGTACTTTTTCTAGATGAGCTACCTGAATTTGAACGTAGGGTACTTGAAGTAATGCGCCAACCTATGGAAGACCGAGAGGTGACTATAGCACGTGCACGTTTTACGGTTACCTATCCCAGTAGTTTTATGTTGGTGGCAAGTATGAACCCAAGCCCAGGAGGCTATTTTAATGACCCAGATGCACCGGTAACCTCATCGCCAGCAGAAATGCAAAGGTATTTAAGTAAAATATCTGGACCGTTATTAGATCGTATTGACATTCATATTGAAGTGACGCCGGTTCCTTTTGAAAAACTATCCGAAGATAGAAAAGGAGAAAGTAGTGTAGAAATCAGAAAACGGGTGACGGCAGCAAGAGAGCTTCAGACTGTACGATTTGCTGAATACCCCAATGTACATTACAATGCTCAAATGAATACTAAGCAGATTAGAGAATTCTGTAGATTGGACGAACCTTCTAAAGAATTGCTTAAGAATGCCATGGAGCGTTTAAATCTGTCCGCGCGTGCCTATGACCGTATTTTAAAGGTTGGGCGTACGATTGCAGATTTAGAAGGAGTGGAGGCGGTAAACGGGACACATATTGCAGAGGCAATACAATACCGGAGCTTGGATAGAGAGGGTTGGCTGGGGTAGGAACCAAAAAAAGCTCCAATCTTATAAGTTAGGATAGGAGCTCTAGGTAATCTAAGTTTGAACTTTTAATAGATTTCTAAAATGGAGAATTGTTGTAAAGAAAAATCGCCATTACGATTATAAAAATAACATTGAACGCAACATAGGCGTAGGTTAGTTTATCTCTTGTTTTCATAGAATATCAGTGTTGTTACTTCAACAAAGTTAAAAGTATGTACTCATAAGAAACAGAGAAAAACCTCACAATTTTTGGGGTTTTTATTTCAATAAAAAAGGTAATTGTTCAAGAAGAACTTTTGATACTCGGTAAGGGAATTTATAAAAAATGCTCCAAGACCCGTTTTAATTGATGTTGGAGCTATATTTGTATTAATGTACCGTGTAGAATATGACGTATAGCGACCAGAGGAAACAAAAGGCGCAAAAGATATAAACAAGGTAATCGTTAAGAGTAGTTTTTTCTTTCATAGTAAATGGTTTACATATAAAACGCCAGACTGTGGTGTTAGCACTGGTATATATCGGGCAAAGGGCATTAAATTCGATTGAAAACCGGAATCCCGTTAACTTGCAGAGAGAATTCCATGAACGGAAAATCCAGAAAATCACCTCATCCCATTATTGAAACAATTCATCATGCCACATTTAGCATTGGATGTAGTTGGTTTGAATTAATTAGAATGAATTTGTTAGAATTAACGTAAAGAAAATATAATAGTACGGGGTATCTTGTAAATGAGTTTGTTCAGATATGCGTAATTGTCGTACTACAGGTTGGTTATAAGGTAGGCTAAATGAACTAAATCAAAGAGATGGACTAGTAGAAATTAAATTTTTCTGTAGAAGTAGGTGTTATTAGTTGCTACAACTGAAACTCCCCGTTTCCGTGATCTTCTTCCCCTTTTTTGTCAACAGCGAATACATCTTTAAGAATGTAGGCCACTATTATTGTAATTCCCACTGCAAGAAGCGGAATTGCATAGGATTCGTTCAGCATATTCAAAAGACTGCCAGCTATTATAGCTAGAGCACCTACAACCATAGCTAGGTTCCATAGAACGCGGGCCATGTTGTTTTTTTGTCTACGGTCTTCGTCTAAGAAGTATGCAGTGCCCTCCATGATAAACCAAGTAATAAAGGAGATAGCAATAAGAATTTGAAAGAGTAGGGTAAAGGGTAAATCCAACACCCTGAAAATTCCATTGAGTGCCCAGCTGACTACCATTACCAGTTTAACCCCATCTATAAAGACTTTTGTTTCTTTTTTCCAGAAACGAATGCTGTAAAGCAAAAGAATAGCGGTAAATGCTACAAAAATAGTTTCTGAAGCGTATGGCCAATGAAAAATGCGCGATAGCATGCCCAATAACAAAATTGCGATTGAAATTCTCAACGGAGTCTTTAAAATCTTTGTAGTATTTGACATGGCAATAAGGTTTTAAGTTTATATCGCTTTGATATGTACACGCAAGCCTTCCATTATCCCTAGAATATTTGTAACGGTTTCTTTAAGATAATATTTTATAAGAACATGAGGTATTCGTATCGTGGTAAAGCCATTTTTAAACGAATGCATCGCTTCTTCTAGGTCATTTATGGCTTGTTCGTGAGTCATCATATGATACTCCGTATCTATTTCAATATTGAGTTTTACTCTTGATATAGCTATATCTATTGACTTGGTGCCATCCCACCACTCTAACATGGACGATACGCCGGCTTCTTTAAGACCATAGTATAATTGTATGGCTTCGGGTGGTGTTTGATTGATTTGTGTCAATTTGGCCATTCTTGGTCTATGTTCACTACATAATTCAACACCTAGGGTATCCATAGAGTGTTTGTGATCAATGTAGCCAAGCGCTTTATTACATTCTAAACAATTCATTTCAGTAGGTCAATTTGGCCCCGGATAAAATGAGGGGGAAGTTCGATTTGGGATAATAATAACCTGTAATTTCTGCGGATATTATATCCATTCGATATACAGCACCCTAGTTTTAGATGAACTGCAATTTTTTAGATAAACGGCATTAAAAAATGTTAAAACTGTGGTGAAACAAGGGCTTGCGAGAGATGGTTCGTTTAGCCTAGTCTTAGTTAAGATAAGGTCTTTTCTCACAAGAAGTTTAAAAGTTTATGAGTATTTTAGATATTCTAAATTTTAAAATGACGCCAATTTATATTGATTTAAACTGTGATGTTGGAGAAGGTGTTGGTAACGAAAAAGAACTCTTACCTTTTATTTCTTCTTGCAATATAGCCTGTGGAGGGCATACTGGAGATAAGGCCTCTATGGCCAACGTTGTTCAATTAGCAAAGGAAAACAAAGTACTGGCAGGTGCTCACCCTTCTTATCCTGATGTTGCTAATTTTGGAAGAGTTTCTATGGATATGGATGAAAAAGTTTTTACTGAAAGTGTAAATGTCCAGATAAGAAGCCTAGTTGAGGTGCTGAACGAAGCAGATGTTCAATTACATCATATTAAACCACATGGTGCGCTTTACAATGACTTAGCCAAAGATCACCAATTGGCCCTTTGCTTTTTAAAAGCAGTTAAAAATTATAAGAATTCTACTTATTTATATGTTCCTTATGCCTCGGTAATAGAGAGGTTAGCTGTAAAAGAGGGATTTCGGGTAAAGTATGAAGGTTTTGCGGATCGGAACTATGAAGAAGACTATAGTCTGGTTTCAAGAAAGCATCCAAAGGCATTGATAATTGATAAAGGAGATGTTTTGGAGCATATAATAGAAATGGTAAACGATAAGAAAGTAACCACAATTAACGGAAAGCGGTTATCAATTTTTGTGGATACCCTATGTATTCATGGAGATACACCTTCTGCATTGGAAATAGTATTGTATCTTACTCAGGAATTACCAAACCATAATATTTGCATAAAAAGTGAATAGTTATCCTATATCCATACGACCTTTTGGCATTCATGCAATTCTCTTAGAGTGGCCTAGCAGGGTAGACGTGGCCATTTTGGAAGATATTCTGCAATTCACCCAATACATTAAAGAGTGTTGTTTAAAGGGAGAAGAATGGGAGATTGTTCCAGCCTATAATTCGGTTACACTTATTTATAGGGAAGCCCCAATAAATTTTAAAGAATTAAAAACCAAACTTCTTGATTGGTATAAAGAAGACATCAAGGTGGTTAAACGTCAAAAAAACCTATGGCGTTTGCCTGTATGTTATGATGAGGATTTTGGAATAGATCTAAAAGAGCTTTCTGAGAAATCAGGAAATACTATTGATGAGTTGGTAAAACTTCATACTTCTCATATCTATACGGTTTTTGGAATAGGTTTCTTGCCAGGGTTTACTTATTTGGGTGGAGTGCCGGAGGAATTACAATTTAATAGAAGACCGGAGCCTCGCTCTAAAGTCTTGAAAGGTTCCGTAGGTTTGGCAGGAAAGCAAACTGGTATTTATCCTCAAGATTCTCCAGGAGGGTGGAATATTATCGGAAAGTGTTCCGTACCTATGTTTGATCCTAAGGCAAAGGAACCTTGTTTTATAAGTGTTGGTGACCAAGTGCAATTCCATAAGATAACAAAGGCTGAATTTGATTTGTACGAAATTGAAAGTGAAGTTGGGATTTATAAACTTGAAAAAATAGTGTTAGATGCTTAAAGTTCTTAAATCAGGTCTGTTTACCGCTGTTCAGGATATAGGCAGGTATGGCTATTTAAACAAAGGTGTGCCCGTTGCTGGATTTATGGATGGTGTTTCAGCTAAAAAAGCAAATCGGCTTTTAGACAATGATGCCCATGCTGCCGTTTTGGAGATTACCATGACGGGTCCTACACTATTTTTTGAGGAAGCAACTTATATATGTATGACCGGTGCATTACTTTCTGCAACATTGAACAATGAACCTATTAACAATTATGAGGTAATAAAAATCAAGGAGGGCGATATTCTTTCCTATGGTAAGCTGGAGAAAGGTTTTAGAAATTATCTTGCAATCAAAGGAGGTTTTAAAACACCTTTGTTTTTGGGTAGCCGTTCACTTTTCTCTTCGGTAACAAAGAAGAACCATCTTGTAGATGGCAATGAATTGGAATATGATGAGTGTTCACATTTTGAACCTAAAATAAGTAAGCTAAAAGTAGATTCTTTTTTAGATGAAAAAGATTTAATGGTAACCCAGGGTCCTGAATACGGACATCTTTCAGATAAACAATTGGAAATGATATTCGGAAAGAAATTTAGTATATCCAATGAAAATAATAGAATGGCCTATCAATTAGAAGAAAAAATAGTAGGGCTTTCTATTTCTATGATTACTTCTGCTACTTTGCCCGGTACGGTTCAGTTAACCCCTTCTGGCAAATTAATCATTTTAATGAAAGACGGTCAGACTACAGGAGGATATCCTCGGATACTACAACTTTCGGACAGAGCGATTTCAGTACTTGCCCAGAAAAAATATGGTGATGAGGTTCGTTTCAAATTGAATGCATAATTATAACAGGGTATTTCTGCGAATAATTCATTGGTGTTCGTTTACATTTTGTTTAATATTGTTCTAATGAAAATCAAAGTGTATACAATGGTATTGATTAAGGTCATTCTCGAAAGAGAGTGATGCAGATTTTCGTTGTTAAGAAAGGCCTGTATCATAATTTATATGATGCAGGCCTTTTTTATGTTTTAGATGTTTTTAGCAAAAAAAGAATCATCTTCTTCGTAAAAATAGCAGTGTGTAGTTGAAAAAAAATGAATTGAATATGATAAAATTAAGCAGTTAAATTATTGAAATTCAATGTTTTGTATAATAATTTTAACTATTGGATTTAGATGCGAAAGCCACACCTAAACCCCTGAAATATAGAAAAGAATACCTTTGAGTAGAGAGAGTACATATTGTAAAAGGAACAACCAATTATATAGCACTTAATGGAACTGAATAAATACAGTAAAAACGTAACACAAGACCCAACACAACCAGCCGCACAGGCAATGCTTTATGCCATCGGTTTTAAAGATGAAGATTTTAACAAGCCGCTAATTGGCATCGCGAGTACTGGTTATGAGGGGAATCCTTGTAACATGCACTTAAATGATTTGGCCAAGTTGGTAAAGGAGGGTGTGAACTCAAAAGAAACTGTCGGTCTTATTTTCAATACCATTGGCGTTAGTGATGGTATTTCTATGGGTACACCTGGAATGCGTTTCTCTCTTCCTTCCAGAGATATCATTGCAGATTCTATGGAAACAGTCGTACAAGGAATGTCATATGACGGTCTTGTAACTGTTGTTGGGTGTGATAAAAATATGCCGGGTGCGCTTATTGCGATGTTACGTCTTAATCGTCCAGCAATTTTAGTTTACGGTGGCACCGTAGCTTCGGGATGTCATAATAGTAAAAGGTTGGATATTGTTTCTGCTTTTGAAGCATGGGGCGAGAAAGTAGCTGGTACGATGAAAGAGCCTGAGTACAAAGAAATAATCAAAGAGTCAATACCAGGAGCGGGAGCTTGTGGGGGTATGTATACAGCTAATACAATGGCATCTGCAATTGAAGCTTTGGGTATGTCTATGCCTTACAATTCTTCTAATCCTGCTATTAGTAATGAAAAAAAGGAAGAAAGTATAGCGGCTGGTAAACAAATGCGCCTTCTTATAGAAAAGGATATTAAACCTTTGGATATTGTTACGCGTAAATCTCTAGAGAATGCTATACGTTTGGTTACCATATTGGGTGGTTCAACAAATGCCGTACTGCACTTCTTGGCTATTGCAAGAGCCGCGGATATTAAATTTACACTGCAGGATTTCCAGCATATAAGTGATACCACTCCGTTTATTGCGGATTTAAAACCAAGTGGTAAGTACTTAATGGAAGATGTTCACCGTGTTGGTGGAATCCCAGCGGTTTTAAAATATCTATTGAAAAATGGAATATTACATGGTGATTGTTTAACGGTTACCGGTAAAACGTTAGCTGAAAATCTAGAATCGGTTCCGGATTTAGAAGAAGGTCAAGATGTAATCATGCCTTTGGAGAACCCGATTAAGGCTACGGGTCACTTGCGTATGTTATATGGGAATTTAGCAGAGAACGGTTCTGTAGCTAAAATTACAGGTAAAGAAGGGTTGTTGTTCAAAGGAACAGCTAAAGTTTTTAACGGAGAGTACGCTGCCAATGATGGTATTCGTACGGGCTTGGTTAAGAAAGGTGATGTTGTGGTCATTCGTTATGAAGGACCAAAAGGAGGTCCTGGTATGCCGGAAATGCTTAAGCCTACCGCTGCTATTATGGGAGCGGGACTAGGTAAAGATGTTGCATTAATTACAGATGGTCGCTTCTCTGGTGGTACACATGGTTTTGTTGTAGGACATATTTCACCGGAAGCACAAGAAGGTGGGAATATTGCTTTGGTAGAAGATGGCGATATTATTACCATTGATGCGGAAACCAATTCAATTAATGTAGAGGTTTCGGACGAGGTATTGGCAAAAAGAAAAGAATCTTGGGTTGAACCTGAGTTGAAGTTTAAGAAAGGTGTGTTGTACAAATATGCACGATCAGTATCATCCGCTGCACAAGGTTGTGTAACCGATGAGTTTTAATGAACATGAAAGGATTTTTCGGAGTATAAAGAGAAATCACAAGCAGAGAGGTCTCTGCAAACTAGCTATTATAAGGAATGAAGGCCTATGGAAACAGTTAAGATCAAAACGGAAGTGAACCCAAAGAAAACAAAAATGAAGATTAGTGGTGCAGAAGCCATCATACATTGTTTGCTGGCAGAGGGTGTAGATTTGCTATATGGTTACCCAGGTGGTGCGATCATGCCTGTTTATGATGAACTATATAAATTTCAGGATAAACTAACGCATATCTTAACGCGTCATGAGCAAGGTGCTACACATGCAGCTCAAGGGTATGCTAGGGTTTCGGGTAGAGTTGGGGTTGCTATGGCTACATCTGGTCCTGGGGCTACAAATCTGGTTACTGGTTTGGCGGATGCTCAAATAGATTCTACGCCAATGGTTTGTATAACGGGGCAGGTTACCCGTCATTTGCTCGGGTCCGATGCTTTTCAAGAAACGGATATTATCGGAATTTCCACTCCGGTTACGAAATGGAATTATCAGATAACCGAAGCTTCTGAAATCCCTGAAATTATGGCCAAGGCTTTTTATATAGCCAAGTCTGGCAGACCGGGTCCGGTGTTGGTAGATATCACTAAAAATGCTCAGATAGATGAGTTTGATTTTAGTTATGAAAAATGCACAGCTGTACGTAGTTACAATCCGGTACCTAAACCTAACGTTGAAGCTATAGAAGCTGCTGCTAAACTTATTAATAATGCTAAGAAACCACTTATAGTTTGGGGTCAAGGTGTTATATTAGGAAAAGCTGAAGAAGAGCTCAAAGCTTTAGTTGAAAAGTCTGGCGTTCCTGCAGCGTGGACTATTATGGGAGCTTCCGCGTTGGACAATGAACATCCTTTAAATGTGGGTATGGTTGGTATGCATGGTAACTATGGGCCAAACGTATTAACCAATGAGTGTGATGTTTTGATTGCTATTGGTATGCGTTTTGACGACCGTGTTACGGGTAGTTTGGATACCTATGCGAAACAAGCAAAGGTTATCCACTTTGAAATAGATAAAGCGGAAATCAATAAAAACGTTCATGCAGATGTTGCTGTTTTAGGTAATTCCAAAGAAACGCTTGGATTATTGTTGCCAATGCTGAAAGAAAATAAACATACGGCTTGGCATAACGAATTCAAAGAGAAGTATAAAGTTGAATTTGAACAAGTAATCAAAAACGATATTCACCCAACTAAAGAGGGGTTGACTATGGGTGAGGTCATTGAGCAGATAAATATTGAATCTGAGCAAAAAGCCGTAATTGTTACGGATGTAGGGCAGCACCAGATGATTGGTTGTCGTTACGCCAAATTTAAGCAGAGCAAGAGTAATATAACGTCTGGTGGTCTTGGGACTATGGGATTCGCTCTTCCTGCGGCTATTGGTGCTAAAATGGGCGCTATGGAGCGTGAGGTCGTTGCTATTATTGGTGATGGCGGTTATCAAATGACCATACAAGAATTGGGGGTTATCTTTCAACATAATGTACCTGTAAAAATAGTGGTGTTGAATAATGAACACTTGGGCATGGTGCGCCAGTGGCAAGAACTTTTCTTTGACAGAAGGTACGCTTCAACGGTAATGACCAATCCTGATTTTGTCAAGATTGCAGAAGGGTACAGTATAGAGGCCAGAAGAGTAAGTACTCGTGAAGATATGAAGGCCGCAATTAAGGAAATGATTGCTTCTAAAAATCCGTATTTCCTTGAAGTAAAGGTAGAGCAGGAAGATAATGTGTTTCCAATGATTCCTTCTGGAGCTTCGGTTTCTGAAGTCCGTCTTAAATAACCTGCTAGAACAATACTTCATTTAACTATCCATTTAAATCAACCCAGGTGTTAGATTCCAATATACAGGACAAGCCAGAAATTCATTCGCAAATAGAACAGAAGTCAAAGGACATAGGCTTTACTATGCCTTCTGATTTGTATATAGGTACACTGCTAAAAACCCTTATGGCTTCAAAACCCAAAGGAAGGTTTTTGGAATTGGGCACGGGAATCGGTTTGAGTCTTTCTTGGATGGTAGATGGTATGGATTTGGAATCTGAATTGATATCAGTCGATAACGATTCAAAGCTAATTGAAATTGTTTCGGAATATTTCAAAGCGGATAAAAGAGTAGAGCTTATTTGTGAAGATGGTTCAAAATGGATAAAAAATTATTCCGGAGATAAGTTCGATTTGATTTTTGCCGATGCTTGGCCTGGTAAATATAGTGAGATTGATGAAGTATTGAACTTTATCAAAGTAGGTGGTTTTTATGTCATAGATGATATGACCGCTCAACCCAATTGGCCAGAAGGGCATGAAGATAATGTAGAGCGGTTGGTTGCTTATTTAGAAGAAAGAGATGACGTTACATTGACCAAATTAAATTGGTCCACGGGCTTGATTATTGCAGTTAAGAATAGTTGAGTAATGCGATTTGAATCGCAGATTTTGAAATATTAGGTTGTAAAAACTTGCTCTCGGGTGCAGCCGAGAGGTTAAAAAATTACATGTTTGTTATCGGCTGCGCTCGATGAAACCTTATTAAATTGAACAATGGAAAAAGAATGGTTTACCATATCGGTATATTCGGAAAACAATGTAGGTTTACTGAATAGAATTTCTGGAATTTTCTTAAAGAGACACATTAATATAGAGAGTTTAAACGTCTCAAAATCAGAAATTGAAGGTGTTTCAAAATTCACTATAGTCGTCCATACTACGGAAAAATGGACACGTAATATCGTGGGACAAATAGAGAAACAAATAGAGGTTATAAAGGCATTTTATCATACTGATGAAGAAACTATTTATCAAGAATCCGTTCTGTTCAAAATAGCTTCTAATTTACTTTTTGACGAAAGACAAATTCAGAATATCATTAAGGACAACAATTCGCAAATAGTAACGGTTGCCCGAGACTTTTTTGTAATTGCAAAGTCTGGCCGTAGAAATGAAATCAACGAAATGTATGACCAACTAAAACCTTTTGGTATTATGCAGTTTGTGCGCACAGGTCGTATTTCGGTTTCAAAAGAAGAAATGCAGATTACAGCTTTATTGAACGAGTTTTATCAAGATAAATAACAAAATAGAAATCAATAATTAATTTAATAAAAGATTCTGGTCAACGTCTATTTTTAAAGTAGCTTTGGGTGGAATTTAAAACACGATTGAAAAATGGCAAATTACTTTAATACACTATCATTGAGAGATCAATTGAAGCAATTGGGCAAATGTAGGTTCATGGATGCTTCGGAATTCGCCGATGGTGTATCTGCTCTAAAAGGAAAAAAAATAGTTGTTGTTGGTTGTGGAGCCCAAGGCTTGAACCAAGGTTTGAACATGCGTGATTCTGGTTTGGATATCGCTTATACCTTGCGTGATGCTGCAATTAAAGAAAAAAGACAGTCATTTTTAAATGCCACAGAAAACGGATTCACCGTTGGTACATACGAAGAATTGATTCCTTCTGCGGATGTTGTTATCAACCTTACTCCGGATAAGCAGCACACAGCTGTTGTTAATGCTGTAATGCCATTAATGAAAAAAGGAGCTACATTATCATATTCACACGGTTTTAATATCGTAGAAGAAGGTACGCAGGTTCGTGAAGATCTTACGGTTATCATGGTAGCGCCAAAGAGTCCAGGTTCAGAGGTTCGTGAAGAGTACAAAAGAGGTTTTGGTGTGCCAACATTAATTGCGGTTCACCCGGAGAACGATCCAGAAGGAAAAGGTTTGGAACAAGCTAAAGCATATGCAGCCGGTACAGGTGGTCATAGAGCAGGTGTTCTTGAGTCTTCCTTTGTTGCTGAAGTAAAGTCGGATTTAATGGGGGAGCAAACAATCCTATGTGGGTTGTTGCAAACCGGAAGTATCCTTTGTTTCGATAAAATGATCGAGAAAGGCATTGATGCTGGTTATGCTTCCAAATTAATTCAATACGGATGGGAAACCATTACGGAAGGAATGAAGTACGGGGGTATCACTAACATGATGGACCGTCTTTCCAACCCTGCCAAAATTAAAGCTTTTGAACTTTCAGAAGAATTGAAGGATATTATGCGTCCGCTTTTTCAAAAGCATATGGATGATATTATGACCGGTCATTTCTCTAAAACAATGATGGAAGATTGGGCTAACGATGATAAGAACTTATTAACATGGAGAGCGGAAACTGGCGAAACCGCTTTTGAAAAAACTCCTGCAGGTAGTGTTAATATTTCTGAACAAGAGTTTTATGACAATGGTGTATTAATGATCGCTATGGTTAGAGCTGGTGTAGAATTGGCTTTTGAAAGTATGACGGAATCCGGAATCATTGGTGAATCTGCTTATTATGAGTCATTACATGAAACTCCGCTAATCGCTAATACCATTGCAAGAAAAAAGTTGTTCGAAATGAACCGTGTTATTTCTGATACCGCTGAGTATGGTTGTTATTTGTTTGATCATGCATGTAAGCCGTTGTTGACGGATTTCATGAAAAAGATAGATACAGATGTTATTGGTAAAGCATTTGCTGCCGATAAAGGTAATGGTGTAGATAATGCTAAGTTAATTACGGTTAATAAGGCACTGCGTGATCACCCAGTAGAGATTGTAGGCGCAAGACTTCGTGGCGCTATGACGGCAATGAAGCCGATCGTATAATTAATAAAACAACCCTGTCCGGTTTTTTTAATCTTCCAGAATATAGGAACATTAAAATTCTAGACAGGGTTTTTTAATATGGCATATTTTCCTAAAATATCGGATATACAAAAGGCAGCGGCTACCATTGCGCAAGTGGCAACGGTAACTCCGCTTATGTCCAGTATTCGTTTATCTAAGTCATATGATGCCAATATACTTCTTAAAAGAGAGGATTTACACCGGGTTCGCTCGTATAAAATTCGTGGAGCATTTAATAAAATAAGTTCGCTCTCGGAGATAGAAAGAGAAAACGGAATTGTTTGTGCCAGTGCTGGTAATCATGCCCAAGGCGTAGCTTTTGCTTGCAATCATTTAGAGATTCCGGGTACAATATATATGCCATCTGTAACACCAAAACAGAAAGTAGAGCAAACTAGATTGTTTGGGGGAGAGTGGGTAACCATAGTTTTGGAAGGTGATACGTTTGATGATTCCTCAAAGAGTGCCAGAGCATTTTGTAAGCGTAATGCAAAAACTTTTATTCATCCTTTTGATGATCCTAAGGTAATAGAGGGTCAAGGTACTGTGGGGTTGGAGTTGTTGGATCAATTCAAGGAACCTATAGATTATATATTTGTGGCCATTGGTGGTGGAGGATTGGCATCTGGGCTAATTGGCGTTTTTAAAGAATTGTCTCCCGATACCAAAATTATAGGGGTCGAGCCAGAGGGAGCACCATCTATGAAGACTTCCATAGAGAACAATAAGAATACAGAGCTTCTTAAAATCGATAAATTTATTGATGGCGCTGCGGTACAAAAAGTGGGTGATCTTACTTTTAAAATCTGTAAAAACGGTTTATACCGTATGGTTACAGTGGCAGAAGGTAAAGTTTGCCAAACTATATTGGATCTTTACAATAGGGATGCTATAGTTGTTGAGCCGGCAGGTGCATTGACTATTTCTGCTTTAGATGGTTTTGCAAAAGAGATAAAAGGTAAGAATGTAGTTTGTATTGTAAGTGGAAGCAATAATGATATCACCAGAACCGCAGAGATTAAAGAACGTGCTTTACTTTATGGTCAGCTTAAACATTATTTTATAGTTAGATTTCCGCAAAGACCAGGGGCGTTAAAGGAGTTTGTTGCTGAAATTTTAGGTCCTGACGATGATATTACTCATTTTGAATACTCTAAAAAATCGAGTAGGGAGAATGCTCCTGCTATTGTAGGTATAGAATTAAAGAGCCCGAATGACCTTCAGCCTTTAATTCAACGTATGAAAGCCAACAACTTTTATGGAGATTATTTAAACGATAAACCAGACCTTTTTCAATATTTGGTTTAAGGTTTCACAATTTCTTACTCTTTTATGAAATTGCGGCTAATCACCTACATTTAATTTTCTTAAAAAACAGCTTCAATTTCAGAATTACGTACTTTCGTATAGTTACTTTTTGTGGCATAATATCTATTACCATAAACCATCCTGAAAATGAAAGCAATACCCAAAGACTACGAGATTGACCAAATTATAGACCAAAGAAAATATTTGGTTAACGGCGAACTAAAAACATGGGCTGGCAATACCACTCAAGTATTCTCTACGATATCATCAACGGAAGAATATAAACCAACTTTATTGGGAAGTATACCGGATATGGGTGAACCTGAGGCCTTGGAAGCTTTGGATTCTGCCATGGGCGCTTATAAAAGAGGACAAGGGGTTTGGCCTACCATGCATGTAAAAGACCGTATTGAGTGTATGGAAAATTTTGTGCGTCAAATGAAGACCAAGCGAGAGGTTGTCGTAAAACTTTTGATGTGGGAAATAGGGAAATCTCTACCAGATAGTCAGAAAGAATTTGATCGTACCGTAGATTACATTAACGATACTATTGAGGATTATAAAGAGTTGGATAGAAATTCGGCTAAATTTCAAAAACAAGATGGGGTATATGCCCATATAAAAAGAGGTCCTTTGGGAGTTGTATTATGTCTGGGCCCCTATAATTATCCGCTCAACGAAACATTTGCCTTGTTGATTCCTGCTATCATAATGGGAAATACCGTAATTTTTAAACCTGCCAAACATGGGGTTTTATTGATTACACCATTGTTGGAGGCTTTTCAAGCTTCTTTTCCAAAGGGAGTTGTAAATGTTATTTTTGGCAGAGGTAGGGCTGTGGCTGCACCAATTATGCAGACCGGTAAGATAGATGTACTTGCTTTGATAGGAAATAGTAAATCGGCAAATGCCTTACAGGAGCAACATCCAAAAAGCAACCGTTTGCGTTTGGTTCTAGGATTAGAGGCAAAAAACCCTGCAATTATCCTTCCGGATGCAGATTTGGATTTAACAATAGATGAATGTATAGCAGGTACGTTATCGTTCAATGGTCAGCGGTGTACGGCGCTAAAAGTAATTTATGTGCATGAGGATATAAAAGATGAGTTTTTAAAGCGCTATTCTGCAAAGGTTGATGCTCTAAAATTTGGGAATCCTTGGGAAGACGGAGTAAAATTAACCCCACTTCCAGAACCTGGTAAACCTCCATATATTCAGGAATTGATTGATGATGCACTTGCAAAAGGAGCTAAGATTGTAAATAAAAAAGGAGGTAAGCAAGATGATAACTACATCTGGCCAGCCGTACTTTTTCCTGTTAGTAAGGATATGAGAGTATATCAAGAAGAGCAATTTGGACCTGTTGTACCTGTTCTTTCTTTTTCTGACATAGAAGAACCGCTAGATGATATGGCTGAAAGCAACTATGGTCAGCAAGTAAGCCTTTTTGGTAAGGATGTATACGCACTTTCTCCGCTTATTGATACTTTGGTAAACTTGGTTTGTCGCGTAAACTTAAATAGTTCGTGCCAACGAGGTCCCGATGTATATCCGTTTACAGGAAGAAAAGATTCGGCTCAGGCCACTTTAAGTGTTCATGATGCTTTGCGTTCTTTTTCAATTCGGACATTCGTTGCATTTAAGGATAATGATTTGAACAATGAGACTATTCAGCAGTTGTTGGAGGCTAAGTTGTCTAACTTCGTGAGTACGGATTATATTTTATAATCTATCCATTTAAACTTTGAAAGCACAAAGATTTCAATAATAGCTTTGTCATAATTCGGGATTTTAATGGAAATGCTAACATATGTTTAAAGTATAAGATTTTACCCCTATTTATAGGGGTATTCTTTTTTAAGGGTAATTATAAACATAAATTTGATAATCGCGCATATTTTTAATTGATTTTCTCGTCATACCTTTGTTTAAAATTTTCGTTAATTTTTAATGTAAGTTCCAAATCTTACAAATAATATTGTTTAACTAAAAAGGTGTGTGCTATGAAAACAAACACAGCAAACAGAAAAGCGCTAATAGCTTTAGCGATAGGAGGTTTTGGTATTGGACTAACGGAATTCGTAATAATGGGAATTCTACCAGATGTAGCCAAAGGTTTGAATATTACTATTCCCCAAGCAGGTCATTCAATTGCAGCATACGCGTTAGGTGTGGTAGTGGGAGCCCCCTTATTAACAAAAATAGGAGCCAAGTTAAATTCTCGAACGGTTTTATTATTATTAATGGGGTGGTTTACCTTATTTAATACACTATCGGGTTTTTCGGATAGTTATACTACCTTATTAATTACTCGTTTTTTATCTGGGCTTCCACATGGTGCCTTTTTTGGAATTGGTGCTGTAGTTGCCGGTAAATTGGTGAAAGCAGGAAAATCAGCGCAAGCGATTGCCGTAATGTTCTCTGGGTTGACCATTGCCAATGTTATAGGTGTTCCAACAGGAACGTATATAGGTCACCACTATGATTGGAGTTTGTCTTTTTATATGGCGGGAATCGTTGGGTTTATGGCAATTTTAAGTGTGCTTTTTTGGATGCCAAAAATAGCACCGGACCTTCCGAAAGCCCGATCTAATGAGCATAAAGGTTTGAAAAATGGAGAGTTATGGGCGCTTATTGCGTTGACAACGATTGGAACAGGGGGATTTTTCGCTTGGTACAGCTATATAGCGCCTTTGGTAACCGATATAGCCGGAATGGGCGAAAACATGGTCAGTTATGCCATGATTTTGGCCGGTCTTGGTATGGTAGTCGGGAATTTCTTAGGAGCAAAAATGGCCGAGTGGTTTGCGCCTTTAAAAGCAGTGGCTTTAAGTTTAAGTTTTATGGTGATCTTATTGCTCATCAATGCTGTCATTGCAACGAACCCGCAATTATTGTTGATAATGACCTTTTTGATGGGGTTGGCTTCTTTTACGGTTTCAACCCCCATACAGATGGCGATTATCAATACATCCAAAGGAAATGAAATGTTGGGCTCTTCAATGAATCAAAGTGCCTTTAATATGGGTAATGCTTCTGGAGCTTATTTGGCAGGATTGCCCATAGCGTATGGTTATGGTGTTGTCTATTCAGGAATTGTAGGAGCAATCCTTGCAGGTATTGGAGTCGTTATGGCAATCTCAATTCTAGTGTATAGAAGACAAAAAGCGAATAAATATAGAAAATTGGCTTATAATAGTTGATGTGAGAATTTAAGTCTATATAAAAAAACCTCCCAAGAATCTTTCTTGGGAGGTTTTTTGCTGTTATAAAATATACTTAAACGTTCTTGGCCAACCAATCACCAACTTCGCTTGTTTTGTACGATTTGGCATCTTCGGAAAGGTCTTCGGTTACAATACCTTCAGCTAAAGACTTATTCACTACACGACGGATATCGTCTGCTTCCTGTTGTAGACCAAAATCTTCAAAAAGCATAGCTGCTGAAAGTACAGTTGCCAATGGGTTGGCAATGTCTTTTCCTGCGGCTTGTGGGTATGAACCGTGAATAGGCTCGTATAATTTTGTTTTCTCACCAACAGAAGCAGAAGGCATTAATCCCATAGACCCAGAAATAACAGAAGCTTCATCGGTTAAGATATCCCCAAAAAGGTTTTCAGTAATAATTACGTCATATGCTTTGGGCCATTGTACCAAACGCATGGCTACAGCATCAACAAATTCATAAGACACTTCAACTTCAGGATAGTCTTTTTCCATTGCTTGTACGGTTTCTCTCCATAAACGGGAAGATTCCAATACGTTGGCCTTATCTACGCAACAAAGACGTTTTGAACGGGTCAATGCCAATTCAAAACCTTTTTTAGCTAAACGTTGAATTTCTGCGCGAGTGTAGGTCATAGTATCAAAAGCGGTGTTGCCATCGTCTTTTCTACCACGCTCACCAAAATATACACCACCTGTTAACTCTCGAAGGATAATCAAATCGGTTCCTTCGATACGCTCACGCTTTAAAGGCGACTTATCAATTAATGAAGGAAAAGTAAATGTTGGACGTACGTTAGCGAACAGACCCAATTTTTGTCTCATTTTCAATAAACCTTGCTCTGGGCGAACTTTTGCCGAAGGGTCGTTATCAAATCTCGGATGACCTATAGCCCCAAAAAGAACAGCATCGGCATTAGCACAAACCTCATGCGTGTCATCAGGGTAAGGTTCTCCAACGGCATCAATGGCAGCAGCACCTGTCAAGGCAGGTTTCCAACTAATTTCATGCTTATATTTAGTTGCGATTGCGTCGCAAACTTTTACGGCTTGGTCAATAACTTCGGGGCCGATTCCATCTCCGGCCAATAGTGCAATGTCTAATTTCATTTTTTTTGCTTTACGCGAAACGCTGTACGCTTATTGCAATACGCCTTACGCTCTTTTTGATTTTTATTTGTTCTCTTTAAATTAATTCTTTCGCTCTGATATATTTGACTACGCTTAAAACATTATTTTAATTGTAATTAAATAATATTTAGCATCTTTTCTGTAGCCTTGATAGCGGATACCGTTTGATCGGAATCCAAACCACGGGTAATAAATTCTTTGTTGTTGTTCTGCCAAGTAATAATGGTTTCACAAAGTGCATCGGAATTACTTCCGGGCGGGATTCTAACGGCGTAATCTATTAATTTAGGCAACTCAATTTTTTTGGAAACATAGAGTTTCCGAATTGCGTTCATAAAGGCATCGTATTGTCCATCTCCTTGCGCATGTGCTTCTAAAAGCTCTCCGTTTATTTCCAAAGAAACTGTTGTGGACGGTCTTAATCCTTTAGAGTGGGTGAGCACGTAAGATTTTATAAAAACCTTTTGCTGGTAGCTTCCACTATCTAAAATATCGGAAATAATATAAGGTAAATCTTCCTTGGTAACTCGTTCTTTTTTATCACCCAGTTCAATAATTCGTTGGGTAACTTTTTTAAGCTCATCATCATTCAAGGTGAGCCCAAGCTCTTGAAGGTTCTTCTGAATATTTGCTTTACCGGATGTTTTACCTAAGGCATATTTACGTTTTCTGCCAAAACGCTCTGGTAGTAAATCGTTAAAGTAAAGATTGTTCTTGTTGTCTCCATCGGCATGAATTCCGGCAGTTTGTGTAAATACATTATCGCCCACAATAGGCTTATTGTATGGAATTCCAACACCTGTAAACGCAGAAACAAGCTTACTTACCTTAAATAATGATGATTCGTTTACGTTGATATCAACATCGGTCAGAAAATCATTTATAACCGCAACTGCACTGGCCATTGGGGCATTACCCGCACGTTCACCCATTCCGTTAACGGTAAGGTGAAGACCGTGACATCCTCCTTTTACGGCTTCCATAACATTTGCAACGCCAAGGTCATAATCATTATGTCCATGAAAGTCAAAATGGCTGTTTGGGTATCGGGCAACTGTTTCTGAAATGAAATCGAAAGTTTCGGTATGCGTAAGTACCCCTAAGGTATCCGGCAATAAAATTCTTTTAACGGGCTGTTGCGTTAAAAAATCCAAGTATTGAAAAACGTATTCTTTTGAATTCCGCATTCCGTTACTCCAATCTTCTAAATACACATTGGTCTCAATATTACTTTCTGCAGCAAGTGCTATGGTTTTGGCAATGTCAGAAAAATGCTGTTCAGGTGTTTTTTTAAGCTGATGGGTAAGGTGGTTTAAAGAACCTTTGGTAAGTAGATTTTGAACCTTTGCACCTACTTGGTTCATCCAATCTATAGAAACACCACCATCTACAAAGGTTAAAACCTCTACTTTGTCTAAGCACCCCTTATCTTTGGCCCATTGAGAAATTTGTTTTACCGCTTCAAATTCACCTTCCGATACTCTTGCGGAAGCTACTTCAATACGATCTACTTTTAACTCTTCAATTAGAAGTTTGGCCAAAGTAAGTTTTTCCGAAACCGAAAAAGATACTCCTGAGGTCTGTTCCCCGTCCCGTAGGGTGGTATCCATTATTTCCAGCTTTCTTTTCATTTGCTCTAGATGTTCTTTATACTATTTTTTTGGATTGATTTATCTGGTATTGTAAAGGAAAACAATCTGCTGAAACCAAGGTTCAGCAGATTGTTTCTTAATGCTTCTTATTGACTGCGGCTTATAAAGGCCTGTCAGAAGCAAATTCTTTAATTTCCTTCTGGATATTTAAAAGGTAATCAATATCATCAAAACCATTCAAAAGGTTCGCTTTTTTATAAGCGTTGATATCAAAGCTTTCAGATTCTCCACTGCTTTCTATTGTAATGGTTTGTTCTGGTAAACTTACTTCAAAAGTAGCGTTAGGATCTGCTTCAATTGCTTTAAGGATTTTGTCAAGAAAATCAGCACTCACCTGTACGGGAAGAACACCAATATTCAAACAATTATTTCTGAAAATATCAGCAAAAAAGCTAGAAACTACACAACGGAACCCATAATCGTAAACTGCCCATGCCGCATGTTCACGAGAAGAACCAGAACCGAAGTTCTTGCCACCCACTAGAATTTTACCGCTATAGGTAGGGTTGTTCAGTACAAAGTCTTTCTTTTCAGTTCCGTCACCGTTATAACGCCAATCTCTAAAAAGATTATCGCCAAAACCTTTACGTTCAGTAGCTTTTAAGAATCTTGCAGGTATAATTTGATCGGTGTCCACATTCTCTATAGGAAGAGGTACTGCCGATGATTTTAATGTGTTGAATTTATCGTATGCCATTTTGTTCTAGTTATTCGTTGATGGTTGTTCGTTGATGGTTTAATTTTTCTTCTTTGCGAAAAATAACGATCAATTTTTAACCGGCAACCATTTCTGTCATTAACTCTCTTGGATCTGTAACCTTTCCTGTAACAGCTGCAGCTGCAGCAACTAACGGGCTAGCTAAAAGGGTTCTTGAACCAGGACCTTGTCTACCTTCAAAGTTTCTGTTGGAAGTACTAACTGCGTATTTTCCTGCAGGTACTTTATCATCGTTCATAGCTAAACAAGCAGAACAACCAGGCTCACGAAGTTCAAAACCGGCATCGTTCAAAATTGCTAAAAGACCTTCATCTTTAATAGCTTTTTCAACCTTGTGAGAGCCAGGAACCAACCAAGCAGTAACATTAGGTGCTTTCTGACGTCCTTTAACCAAAGAAGTAAACAATCTAAAATCTTCAATTCTTCCGTTGGTACAGCTTCCTAAGAAAACAAAATCGATAGGTTTCCCCATCATACTATCGCCTTCACTGAAGTTCATGTACTGCAATGATTTTTTATACGTAGCTACACCACCTTCTACAGCATCCGCTTGCGGAATACCATTGGAAATTCCGATGCCCATACCCGGGTTGGTACCATAGGTAATCATCGGTTCTATGTCTGCTGCGTTAAAAGTAATTTCTTTATCGAATTCCGCACCTTCTTCTGTTGGTAACGTTTCCCAGTATGCCATAGCTTTATCCCAAGCTGCCCCTGTAGGTGTGAACTCTCTTCCTTTTACATATTCAAAGGTTTTCTCATCCGGAGCAATCATACCTCCACGAGCACCCATCTCAATACTAAGGTTACAAACGGTCATACGCCCTTCCATGGTCATATCGCGGAAAACCTGACCGGCATATTCAACAAAATACCCCGTAGCACCAGAAGTAGTTAATTGAGAAATAATATACAAAGCAACATCCTTAGGTGTAACGCCTCTGTTCAAACTGCCTTCAACGTTAATTCGCATACTTTTTGGCTTGGTCTGCATAATGCACTGCGTAGCCAATACCATTTCTACTTCAGACGTACCGATTCCAAAAGCAATAGCTCCAAAAGCACCGTGAGTAGAGGTATGGGAATCTCCACAAACAATGGTAGCACCTGGTTGGGTAATACCATATTCAGGACCAACAACGTGAACGATACCGTTCTTTTCGTGACCTAGCCCCCAGTAAGAAATACCAAACTCATTTGAGTTTTCCTCTAGCATACGAAGTTGGTTCGCAGAAAGAGGATCTTCAACAGGAAGGTGTTGGTTGATCGTAGGCGTGTTATGGTCTGCCGTAGCAAACGTTTTTTCAGGATGCATCACTTTGATACCTCTAGTTTTTAAACCTAAAAAAGCAACGGGACTCGTTACTTCGTGCACCAAGTGGCGGTCTATAAACAATACGTCTGGTCCGTTTTCTATGTGTTGTACCACATGTGAATCCCAAACTTTATCGAATAATGTCTTTTTTGTATTCATCTCATTTAAATTCTAAGCTCACAAATCTAACGAAAGTGGGCGTTGTTAGGAAATTATAGTGGTTGAAAATTACGATGTTCAACGTATGTAATTCTATTTTTTTGTGTTTTATAAGTTGACGAAATGCATATTCGTGGACCATTTTTTTTGGTGGTAAGTAAAAACACCGTTGAAAGGTAATGTTCTTATCCGATTAACGAAATATGAATCACGATAACGAAAAAAGTATCGGAGCTTAATAATAGACCCTACTTTTGTTGTGCTATATGTTTAAATGGCAAGGTCTATTATCCCAAATTACCTTAAACCTACTTGTTTATGAAGCTGAATTCTATATTTATCCTTTTGTTCATTGCATTTTCTTCTGTGGTAATGAAGGCGAATAATTCACCCATACCTGTAACGGTCAATGAGAGTATTACGGTTACGTTATTCTTTCCTTCAGAAATAAAAAAGGTAATAGAACCAGCCCCCCATTATAAATTCAGCTACGAACCAAACGGTAAAATGGCAACCCTGTTAGCCAGAAAGGGAGCGGCCAGTAATCTTACTGTTATTACCAAGGATGGTAGTATTTTTTCATTTCTTTTACAATATAATACTCAAGTCAACAACTTCACCTACATGTTGGCTGAAGATCAAGCAATAGGAAAAATGAATGGTTCTAGTGTTGTCGCGGTAAGTGCTACAAATATAGAGCTGAACACTCATGATGAAAATGCTGAGGACCAAAAGCCTATTGCGCAAACAGAACCTGATACTTCTGAAAATCCATTTTTAAAAGAAAACGGGAGTGCAAAGAAAAAAGAAAAGGCTAGTTTAAAAGCTAGTAACCCTACTTTAGAAGAATCACCTGAAATTACCGGAAGTAGTCTTTATAACTCGGATAGGGAAGGGTACTATCAGATTTTTTGCGAAAATAGTTATAAACAAAAAACGCGATTCAAAAAAAGCTCAAACACGATAAATTTAATAGGGCTGCATCTTAACAATATCATTAAGGACCACAATGACCTGCATTTTGTATTAGAAGTGAAAAATGATTCATGGACGGATTACAAGGTAAAATCGTTGAAATTTTTTATAAAATCACCGGAAGGAAGTCACGAAATAGAGATAGAAGAATTGTTTATTTATAACTTACAGGAGACTATTAAGGAGCACAGTGGCAATCACCTTGTTTTTGTTTGTAAAGACTTTGTTCTTGGTGAAGGTCAGAATATGTATGTCATATTGGAAGAGGAGGGTGGCAGAGAACGCTCTGTAATGTTAAGTTTAAATGCAAAACAAATCAAGCCTAGTAGATAAACTACTTGTACTTTTCTTGCGATATTTTAAAAAAGAAAGCTATCTAAATGTTTAGGTAGCTTTCCTTTTGGTTTATCATTGGTTTTTAGTTCTATCGCCAGCGCACTACTTAAGCGGTATCTCCTCCTAGTTTCTTTCTAAAATTATAAAGCGAAATTAAGATTCCCGCACCAATTAAGAGGTAAAGTCCGTACGATTGTAAAAAAGAAGTTTCCGGGGATTTTGCCAATGTAGGATTAGCTGGGTCGTAATAGACCGTTACAGAATCATTAACCGATTTTAAGGTACCAACAAAAGGGATAGCCAATAATTCTACCCTACTTTGATATGGATTACCATCTTCTCCAGTGTAGGAAACCGTAGCAAAAGACCTAGTTCCTCTTGCTTTTATATTGTTGTGTATTTCGGTAATCTTAGCCTCGGTCTCAATCCAGTTTTTAGAAGAGTCCTGAGCACTAATGGGCCAATAGAGTAGGGTGGACAAAAGAAATAGTAGGGATGTTTTCATTAGGGCATCTTGTTTCTACAAATATGCACATCATTTTGGTATTTCAAGAAAATTTTAAAGCTTTAGTTGGTTGCTATTTTTGAACGCGAATCTCTTTTGAATAGCTCAACTCTATTTTACAATGACTATATTTTCAAAAGCTATCTAAATATTTAGATAGCTTTGTTTGTTGTTTCTTACGCTGTACGGCACTGGTTACAAACGAGCGCTAGCGGGAGGTAATTATGGTAATTTTAGAATGCTAATAGGTTTAAAGATATTAGGTAAAGAATTTTCAGAGAAAGGTAAGACTTCTTTGAATTTGTTTTTGGAGGTAATCTTTTCAAAGAAATCGTATAAATTTCTTCCAGCCTTAGTAAATCCTAAACCTTTGAAATCTGTTATATAAATATCAAATTCCTCAGAGCTTTCACTTTCTATATCCCAAAAAAGGTAATGTCCATTTTCACTCATGGCGAAAGGAATCAAATCTCTTAATTTTTTATAAGATAAGTCAGGCTCCATGTCAAACCAGAGTTCATTTTCATTGTCAAGCACATCTTGATAGGTCCCAATTATTTCCTTACTTCTTATAAAAAAAGAATCAGGATAACTTTCCATTGGAATATAAATGATAAATAGATTGCATGATAGACCGTAACCGAAATTTTCAACAAAATCTATATAAGATTTTGGAAATTTTCTTCCATTGGAAAAGTTATGACTATGCAACAATTCTGCATTACCATGAGTTAATTTTTCGCTTATTTTCTCTAAATTAAAATTCATATTATTTGCAACAAATTGTATTTTGCCTTAACCCATTCTCTATGGTTGTATCAGCGATTACGTTTCCCCCCGCTAGCGCTCATATTTTACGAGTGCCGTCCCAGTTACTGCCTATTAAGAATCTGAAATCATCAATTGTAAAACCAAGGCTTTTATTGGCTAGGTTTCTCGCATTACCATTTTCTGCTAATTGTTTAAAAATACAAAAGCTATCTAAATGTTTAGATAGCTTCGTTTGTTGTTTCCTAAGCTGTACGGCACTCGTTGCAAACGAGCGCTAGCGGGGAGCTATAGTGGAATTAATAAGATTCTTTGCCTTTATTCGCTTTTTCCATCCCTTCAATCCAATTATCAGCTACTAGGTGAAATAGCTTATCTTTTGTTTTCGACTTTAAAATTTCTAATCCTTCTGCAACATCGTTTAATATCCAATTATTACTATTTAAGGTTAGCCATGCTTCTTTTAACTTATCTTCTGAAATGTATTTATTAAATAAAGTAAATTTTTCATTTTTAAAATTTAGCCAACTAGGAGCTTCGAAAATGGTTTCAATTACCTCTTTAGTCGCAATTTCATAAGAACAAGCATCTTTAATATAATTTTTATTTAATAGCTTAGGGGATGACGGATATTGTCCATCATAAGTGTCGATTGTTAATGCATATCTTAAAGGAGTTTTTTGCGCAAAAACAGGTAGATTTATGTAATCCCTTGGGTTATTACCATATTCTTCGCAAAAAGCATCTATTTCTTTAGCGTTTTTTATGTTTATTTCTTTACAGAAAGAAAGTATTTTTGGGGATAATCCTTCTTCAATCATATCCATATCAATAACCATTCTTGTAAAGAATTGATCAATAGTTCTAGATACTTCGCTCATATAACCATTTTCCAACTCAAACTCAACGTAGGACATCTCTCTTTCAAAAAAGAAATGTCTAATAACTCCTTTGTAAGATGCTCCAAATCCTGTAAAAAAAGGGATTAAACAAGGAGGGTGAGGATACCAGTAACCTTCTATATGGTTATAATCATCTAAATAGGGGATTTTTATCTCTTGATTAATTAATCTAATTAAATTTTCATCTAGGTCTAAATTATCTAAAATTTTGTTTAGTAAAATCATAGTTTAAAAATACTTTTTTTAATCTAATTTCATGCTATTTATTGGTATTTCATGTACTGGGTCTATTTTATCAACAAATTTATTTGTTCCTGAAGAAGTTGATTCATGTATTAGTTCATGAGTAGCCCGATCAATAGGTTCGGTTAAATTTTTAGGGTTAGCAATTTGATCTGGGAAATCTTTTTTAGGAAAGTTCCAATGATGAATTTCACCATCAATTACATGTCCTAAATCCTCAGCTTTATTTTTGAAAGTTTGTCTAACGTATTTATATGTATCTCCTAAAAAATCATTATCCATTGGGACACCATTTCTTAGATTTTCTAAATATGTTTTGTAAATATTCCCTCCTTTTCTTTTAGAGTTCGCTAATTTCCTAAGTGTATCATTCCAAATTTTCAATAATTGCGGATTATCCGCAATCATAGTAACTCCAAAGTCAGAGGGTTTTTTAGGAATCACCTCATCTAAATGCACCACATCCCCCAATTCCTCCGGCACTTCAATTTTAGCACCATCCTGAATTTTCTCACCTGCTCTTGATATATCCCCCAATTCCTTTGGTGGCGGCAGTAGTTTGGTCCCATCAGAAATATCCTCCAATTTATCGGCAGCTTTTGCGGCATCGCCAAGGTCAGCTATCTTATCAAGTGCCCTAGCTGCATCAACGGTCTTATCGGCAACCTTAGCGGCAGTTAGCGCTGCTGCCCCTCCTGCAGTGGCCACTTCCATACCCACTTCAAACAAAACTTGTCCGGTAAAGTCTCCCCACTCTTCAGCGCTCATGTTGGCAGCTTTTTCCATCAATTGTTCGGCCATTACGGCGTTTTCTTGTTGGGCGGCCATATAATCCGCTGGATCGGTGAGCATATTTATGGCAGAGTTACGGTAGACGAACGTACCTGCTTTTTTGGCCATATTGCCCATGGCGGTAAAAGTTTCCTTATCTTTTTGCAGTTGTTCGGCATAACCTTGAGGATTAGCCATTATATAGATTGGGTGGTGCTTGCCTGCCTAAACTACAAGGTCTGCAACGCCGATTACGGTACCTTTTGCGCCTTTCCAAAGGCCAGTGCCCAATCCTTTGGTAAAGTCCCATGCATTGTCCCAAAAGCCGTTTTCCTATAGGGTTATGAATTTTATTCTGTTATATGTCTTTTTTTAAAATACAAAAGCTATCTAAATGTTTAGATAGCTTAGTTTGTTGTTTACTGCTCAGTACGGCGCTTGTTGCAAACGGAGCGGCTTACAGAGGAACTTTACAGTTTAAATTCAACACCCGGGTTGTCCGCCTTTAACTTGGCTTTACATTTTTCCACCAGTTCGTCTGTAGGCCAAGGTATTGATTGCTCCGGTAGTTTGTTGATTTCCATTTGCATTAATTTATTCTCGGGAGAAGGGGTGTAGCCCGGTAAGCCCAAGTCTTTACGAATGGCCAACCACATTAAAATCTCTACAGGAAAAATGAAGTAATCCGCACTTGTGAACTCTAAATCGTAACCGTCCCCGTTTTCGTCATTTTCACCGCCTTGTTCATCTTCGTCAGATTGTGCAATATGGAATTCGGAAAGGTCATCAACAATATCTGAAAGTAGGCCGGTATCTTTTGTGTCCCAATTGTCCAAGGCTTTTTGATAAACTCCCAAATCATCTGGGTATCGGGTGCCGGTTTGTTCCAGTTCTTTTCCCTGCCACCTGCAGAAAAGCTCTAACATGAACCAAGGATGGATTGGAAAGCTTATCCAGCCGTCATATTGTTTTCCATAAAGCATTTTTAACAACAAATTACCATAAGTTATGGCTTTTTCTTTTTGCCCTAAGTAAAGCATTTGGGCCAAGTGTTTTACACTTTGGGTTAAGGATGTTGCCGAATTGTAGGTTGGTACTAATTCTGCAATGAATAGATTATAATTGTTACACTCCATGGCAAAATATGTACTCTTTGACAAGTATGAAAAGTCCAAATTTTTATAAAATAAAAAATGATGAATAAAATTATAATGGTTCCAAAAAGATAAATAATTAAAGTTTTCACCAACGAAACTGTCATCTTCTTGATTGGCTAAATAATCGTTTAGTTCCTCAATTGGCTCTTCAATATGTGACTTCTCTAATCTAGAAATTTGTTGTTGCTTTTTCTTTAAAGTATACTTTATTGCTTCTTCAAGTGTTTTCATAACTACTTACCCTTTTTTTTAGGTGTGTTTCCTTTAGCTTTTGTTTTAGGTGGTTTGGCTTTCCAATCTTTAGCTTTTGGAGTATCTCGCAAGTTACCGTCTTTGTCTACATGAACATCTATTTTTTTATGTTCAATCTTATTACCGTTTCTTTCTGCTTTTTTAATAGCCTTTTGAGCCTTTTTTGCCTCTTCAGTACTTTTTCCGTCTGTATAGCCATCTTCCTCTTTTGCTGCTCTATTCAATCTGTCATTAGTATATTTTTCACCACCCATTTCTCTCTGAGGTTTGCTTAATTCTGATTCTTCTTCAAGTTCATCTGGATCATATGTTTTTTGAAAGATCAAATAATTTGAAGGATTACTGTCCTTTGAATCAGCTAATAAGACCATATAATACATATCTTCTTTGTTATCAGTAATAGATATGTTTTTAACTTTAAAGTTTATTTCGAACATTTAATTACAACCTTTAGGGTGAAATTTAGGGTTTTTACTTGTTGAATCGATTGTCTTTTTACCATCTTGGAATTGAACATGTTGTGCTTTTCCTGTATCATCTGTCCATTTGTAATCAACAGTTGCACCAACACCACTTGCACCTCTCATTTTACCTCTACAAGAATTACAAGGCGGATATTGTCCTATGATTTCCATTCTTTGTCCAGGTTGTAAAGGTAATTTTTTAACCGCTCTTGCTTCTGTATGTGTTGCTAAAGTACTTTGTGGAAATCCTAAAGCTTTTTCAGCAGCAGTCATATTACCACTTTGGAATGCTTCGGTATGAATGAGGTTTCCAGAATTATCAAATACATTTACAGTCCCAGCTAGCGCTCGTATTTTACGAGTGCCGTCCCAGTTACTTTCTATCGAAAACCTAAAAACACCAATTGTAAAACTAAGGCTTTTATTGCCAAGGTTTCTTGCTTTACCATTTTCTGCTCATTGTCTAAAAATACAAAAGCTATCTAAATTTTTAGATAGCTCTTAGTATTGTTTTTTAAGCTGTACGGCACTCGTTGCAAACGAGCGCTAGCGGGGTTACAAACGAGCGCTAGCGGGGGGGACTAGCTGGGTTTCAATATTTTCGGTAAATCTTATATGGAATAAGAATCTTATAATAGTTTGGAAAGTTCCAAGCGCTCTTTAATCTCTTTTGCAATTGATATCTCCCTTTCACCCATGTTACAAGGTTTATCAGTGTCTATTATAAACAGGGCTCCGTCGAAGAGGTTATTCTCAATAATATCGTTGCGTTTTGGTAAATATTTGAGTACTTCCTTATTCGAAAAATAAGTAATCCAGCCTACCCAAAATTCATCATTTATTTGATCAACATTGTCATAGAGGGTATCAGTTACAATTACCGAATATTCTGCATTTGTTAGATTGATTAAAACTTTCATTAAGGTAGTGCAAAAGCTGTCAGTACAAAATATGTCATATCCCCATTGAGGAAATTCTATATTTATGAATCCATTACCTATACCTTTTCCATCCGAAATAGTTACGGAAACCTTACCGTCTTTTTCGTTTTTTGTGTTTGAATAAGCGTTTGAGAATCCAATATGACTATATGACTGGTACCGGAGTTCTTTATCAAGTTTATCTTCGTTTATAAATGCAAGTTCTTCATCTTTTAGCTGCTCAAAAACAACATTGTCAAAATCCTTTAAATTATTATCAAAGCAACACCAAGCATCTGCAGAAAATCCCCAGCTACACATATTTTCAAAAATTGGGTGTATAGGTTGCAGAGCTTTTAAAACCGTTTTGCTGAAATTTAGATATTCCTGTAAGGTTAGTCTCCTGGATTTGAATTGTACTTTTAAGAATATTTCTTCCCTCATGATTTTCCTATTTAGGCGTAACAGTTACTTTTATCCCTTTTACATCATTCTTTTTAAAGATTTTATTTAATTGGTTGGCCTTTTCCTGCGAAGGTACTCGATATTCCAAATTGGCACCAGCTTTTTTAGCAATATCTGCATCAATTTGAGCTTGTTTAGCTACTTTCTTTTCAGCCCAATCCTGACCCTTCGGTGGCCATTTATCCCATTCCTTAGCATCGAGAAGTGTATTAGTGTCAGGGTCGTAACCATCAAATTTCTTCTTGCCACTTTTCATTAAATCCGTTTTGACAACGTATTCGGTGTCCTTTGGGGCACCCGTTACCTTTTCTTGGTAATCCGCACCTTTTTGTGGGGTGGTTTCTTTCTGCCATTTGCCCGGACCGCCATCACTATTACCATGCTTATAGGATGGTTTTTTCTTTGGAACATGCACCACATCCCCCAACTCCTTTGGAGGAGGCAGTAATTTAGTCCCATCCGAAATATCTTCTAGTTTATCGGTAGCTTTTGCGGCATCGCCAAGGTCGTCCAATTTGTCCAGTACTCTAGCAGCGTCAACAGTTTTGTCTGTCACCTTTGCGGCAGTTAGCGCTGCGGCCCCTCCTGCAGTGGCTACTTCCATACCCACTTCAAACAAAACTTGTCCGGTAAAGTCTCCCCACTCCTCAGCCCCGCTAGCGCTCGTATTTTACGAGTGCCGTCCCAGTTACTTCCTATTAAGAATTTGAAACTTCAATTGTAAAACCAAGGCTTTTATTACCAAGGTTTCTTGCTTTACCATTTTCTGCTCATTGTCTAAAAATACAAAAGCTATCTAAATGTTTAGATAGCTTTGTTTGTTGTTTTCTTACTCTGTACGGCACTCGTTGCAAACGAGCGCTAGCGAGGGGGGATGCTTTAAAGTCTAATTAGGTATAGTGTGAAGTCCTTATCGCCGAAACCTCCATCGTTAATGATAATATATTTCCCATTAGGATTGGTGTAAATGGATATTTTAGTCTTAGGAACTTTACTGCCTTTGTACAATACTGAATTTTGTTCTTTAAAGAGAATTATTCCATTTTTAAATTTTAAGTCGTAGTAGCTTACTCCTCGCCAATGCGGAGGCATTAAACCGTTTACATTATAGGAAAAATTTGGTGTTATATGACCATTCCATTCTTTTTTTTTAAAAAATGATACATCAACTAAATTATTTAGGGCTTCAAAGTTCAATTGAGCTGAATATTTGTAGGTTTTGTTAAAACCTTCATTACTTTCGGCATAAAGTTCAGACCATTTTCTATCCTTGTAAAAAACTACTTTTAGCAAGTGTTTCTGAGTTTCCGAATATAACACGTAATCATAGAAAAAATGTTCAGCGTTCTTAATATAGTTTTTTATTTCTTCAGTCGTTAAAAGTGCTCCGTTTTGAATTAAATTGAAAGGTTTTCGAGAAGCATCTCCATCTTTCAACCATGTACAGTAAAATCCTTTTTCAATATTTATAAGGTAATCATCTATAGGCTCTATGAACTCATTGATAAAACGCAACGAATCTATCAACATACCATCTTCATTTATTTTATAAAATACTTCCGAATGCAATTTGTCGTTTGCTCCCTCATCCTTACGCTGAGCAATCCAAATATGACTTTCATCCTTTATTTTTCCAGATGAAAAAGATTTGGTTTCAATTGTTTGAATATCGAAGTTTTTATTAGTCGCTAAGTGTCTTAAATTTTGATAGCGTTCAAATTTAGCTGGAGTATGTGTGAATAGAAGATTGACTGTTTCAAAGATATTCACGATATTGAGAACCGCAAACAAAAGTAAAATCGTTACTAAAATTTTTAAAACCATTTTTTTATTCATTATCGAATTTCTTGACCGTTACAATGTTGAAATATTAAAAATTTTGAGGTTTTGTCTCTATATATCTTCAGTTCCCCGCTAGCGCTTGTATTTAACGAGTGCCGTCCCAGTAGCTTATTATTCTAAGAAACCAATATCGTCAATTTTAAGGACCGTATGATCATCCGCAAAATTTTTAGCACTAGAGTATTTCCAATCTATTGGGTCGCAAACAAATCCGGAAACAACCGGGTTGCTATGTATATATTCTATTTTTTGTTTTATAACGGCAGTACTCCATAGTTCAATGGGCTTGTTGTTGTGCTGCCAAAATTGATATTTAGATATATTTCCTTTTTGTTTTCCCGCTCTTTCAAACATCCACAATAACCATTCTTTTCTGCTTTCTGTAGGGTTTTCCTCAATTGCTTTAAGGATTTTTTTAGAGGTATGTTTTTTAAAATCTCTTAATAGATTCATTGGATTTTCATTAGAATCCCTGAAAATTAAATGTATATGGTTAGGCATAAAACAATAAGCATATAATTCCATGCCTTTTTCTTTTCTGCAATAGTCTATACTTTCCAGTAGGATATTGAAATATTCTTGTCTGGTAAATATATCTATCCAATATACCGTAGCAAAAGAAACAAAATAGGCTGCTGTTGGATTTTTAAACTTGTACTTTCTGCTCATTGTTTAAAAATACAAAAGCTATCTAAATGTTTAGATAGCTTTGTTTGTTGTTTCTTACTCTGTACGGCACTCGTTGCAAACGAGCGCTAGCGGGGGGGAGATTATTATTCGAATAATTAATCCAATAAATGAAAATATTCCTCCCAAAAAATGATTGTCTTGTGAGCTGCTACCCCCTTCACTTTGAAAAAACATCGATGCTAACGAAATACCAATAGAAAGGGCAATTGTATTCATAAGAATTAATCCAATAATCTCTAAAGCAGTATTTTTTTTTGGTTGTTCTCCCATTATTCTCTAATGTATAGTCTAATTTGATTGGTTATATTTCAAACGCTGCTAGGGCTCATATTTTACGAGTGCCGTCCCAGTTACTTCCTATTAAGAATCTGAAAGCATCAACTGTAAAAACAAGGCTATTATTGCCAAGGTTTCTTGCTTTACTATTTTCTGCTCATTGTTTAAAAATACAAAAGCTATCTAAATGTTTAGATAGCTTAGTTTGTTGTTTCTCACGCTGTACGGCACTCGTTGCAAACGAGCGCTAGTGCTAAATGATAATACTTAGCTCTTTATTTTACCATAACCAGCCTTAATGGCCAATTGTTTTGCGGCAGTCAAATCGGCTAGGGAAATAGTTGTTAATGGGTAACTGTCGCTATCGATATCCAACCAAATTAATTGCACCTTACTCGATTCAAGTTTCCGGTTCAGTTGTGGTATAAATTCCTCTATATCCTCGTCTATAAACGGTTCTATTTTTAATAATTGTTTAGAAATTGAATCATAATCTGTATGGCCCTTAAATAATTGAAGTGCTGTCGAGACAAGTTCTTCTGGGTCATCTTTCCAATCCAGTTCTATTAAAAGGTCCCGTCTGGCCAAACCGTCTACCATGGCAAGCCAGGGAAGCTCGGGTACAGGTTTATCAATACCACGTTCTTGTAATATAGTGGCAAATTGGCTCAGGTAGTTTAATGGTTGGTTTTCGGCCAGCTGTATCTCCGACACCAAGGAGCTGTCCTTGGTGAGTAATTCTGCTAAGTCAAACAAGGGTTTGATTTTCTTCATTAGTCTAGTCTTTCCAATGGACCATATCATATGGGTAGTATTGTTGATCTCTTAAAGAGCTGTCGTCTAAACCAAGAATTTTTACAACCGCACCGCTTTCAAAACTCCAATAGCCAAAATACGTATTATGCTTTCCATTATGGCTATTATGCCATCCTGCACTAGAATGGCCTTTGTACCATTCTTTGTCAAGATATTTTTTTAGATTTTCAAGAGCTATTTGCTTATCCGTTTCATTGATTACCGATTCTATGCTTTTGTATGGAATTGAAAATTTAAATGCTTTGGTGCTAATTGGCCTGCTAGGTTTTCTAGATTGAATTAAAAAATCAACTAAATGATCTTCTAAATCATCATTCTCTACCAAATTTATTAATATGTCAAATGAATCGTTATCAATCTCTAGTAAAACCCCCATGGATAGCATCCAGATTAATTGAACATAAAAATTTTGAGAATTATAAATCTTTGCAAACCATTTTACAGATTCAATGTAGTCCTTTTTTAAATCTATAATTTTCGCCCCAGAAGAATATTTTGCGATTAAAATATTTCTGGTTTTAAGGTCTAATGTGGTATCAAATGTTCGTTGACCGGCTACAGGTAATTCCTTGTCTTTAGTATTTTCAATAAAGAAATCAATTGCCTTTTTTTCCTTATCGATATAATTTTCAAAATATGTTTTGTCTTTTACTTTATCTCTCATAATAAAAATTTATGGCCAGGCACCTGCAACATTACCTAAAGCGTCTACTGCGCTGGTGGTTACGTTCCCTGCAGGGTCTATATGTACTAGCACTGATTGAACACTCTCGGGATCCAGCATTTTGGCCAGTCTGATTTGATTTGCAGCTTCTTCGCCTACAGCATCTGTCAACCTATCGCTTCCGTTAATCCAGTCATCACTCATTTGGGGACCGTCTAAGGTATTACCCAATTTTGAGGTATTATATTTTGCTTCTGCAATAATGTATTGCGGGGGCGGATTAGCGTTTTCATAAACACCGTCAATACCTTTTGCAATAGTCTGGTCAAGACTTTCTACAGCATCATCACCTAATCTTGATAGATTTGCGGGATTGCCATTAATTTCTGTAATGTCCTCCAAATGGCGATCCATTTTCATTTCGCCATAGTTTCCTTTTCTTTTATTGGTACCTAAAGTTTCAACTCCATTCTGAACGTCATCAATTACATCTTGTTGACGCATCGCTCTCTCAGACAATTCTTCACCAACCTCAAGCAATTGATCACCAGCTTTGGCGGCTTTACCCGCCTTCCACATACGGAATCCTTTTTCAATCACCTTCCCAGCCCCCAAAAATAAGAAACCTAAAGCAACTTCTTTAAATAAAGCCTCTTCATCTCCATCTTGGGAGTAATCATAAAGTGCTTTAACAGTCAATAAACACCCTGCGACTTCTAATGCTGCTACCGTGACGGCAATACCTGTTGCTAAAGCACCAGAAGCGGCTCCAACGGCAGCTATGGCAGCAAGTGCCGCACCTCCAGTAACAATTATTAAAGCAACCGCAGCCACTACCAAAACCACTTTGCCTAGAGTCTCCCAAAAACTGGACTCTTCCTCCGCCTCCGCACAGGCGGCAGTAGCTTCTTCCAGCGAATAGAAAATCTCTATTTTACCTCCAGCGGTACATTGCAAAACCGAATCTTCCAGCAAGGGGTTAAAGTAGCCTACGAATATACCGTCTTCGAAACCATCCCACATAACAGGGGCCGGTGAACTCATTTTCTTTTTCTTCTTTCTTTGAAGAAAATATACTTTTAAAAATTCCCATTTTAAACGGATACTTTATCTTGCCAATGCACCATATCATAAGGGTAATGTGGATGGTCTTTGAAACTACTATCATCCAAGCCCATGACCTTGACCACGGCACCGGCCTCCCAACACCAATAGCCAGAATAACCCCATTGACGCTTATGGGAATCATACCAAGCCATATCCTTGTTCAATGTATACCACTCATCAAGATACTCATGGACTAATCTTATAGCCTCCTCACTACTTGACTCTATAGCCAAAGAAAGGGATTTGGTTAGTTCTGGATAAGCTACCTTATTTGGTTTACTTGACGTTTTTTCCAATTTGTTTTTCATTAGAAACCATATAAGATTATCAGCTAACAGAGATTTAAAATTGTCATTATCTTGGGGTTTCTCAAACAAATCTGAAAATATTTTAAAATTTTCAAACTTAAAATTTAATAAGGTACTTAATGAAATTACATTTAGAAAGTCAGTATATGCACTTTGCTTTTCAAGAGCATGACAAAAATTGATAAATGCATTGTTAAATGTTGTTTTTATAGTTTTAATTTCAATTCCTAGAGAGTAGGATACTTGTATTTTTTGAAACATCAAGGTATAGTTCGCATAATAATGAGATGGCAATAACTCTACATGGCTTTTCAGGTATTGTCCTTGATTAGATTTATAAGAATTTTCCCACTTTGAAATACGTTTTAATTCTTCCAAAAAATAGAGTTCGTCTTTATACTGGGATTGACGTAGAATATATGTAGTATTTGTTTTTTTATTAGAAGTAAATATACTTTTAAAAATTCCCATTTTATTTTTTTATAAAATTAGTCAGTTAAAACCAGCCAGCCAAGGCTTTCCCAAAGCTGCTACCTGCAAGGCCACCAATGACACCCCCGATGATGCCCCCCACTACGGTACCGATACCCGGGCAAATTGCCGTACCTATAATAGCACCCAATTGGGCACCGGCCCACCCACCTGCCATACCACCGGCGGCAGAACCTGCAGCAGCCTGTGTCTTTTCACCGAACTCCCCTTCTTCGGCATAGGCCGTACCAATACTATAGGTATCCATAACTACACCCACAACGACAGCTCCTCTACCAACTACCTTACCGTATTTGGCTATTTGATCGGAATTACGCCATAAATACTCGTTTGCCTGTAGGGCGGCCTCGGAGTTCCTGACCGCATTAGACATTTTAGAATCGGCCAAGGCCTGTATGGGGGCAGAATTGGAAATAGATGATCGTACCGAAGTTGCCAATTGTTGGGCACGGGTCTGCGGGTATTCTATATCTGTTCCTTGCCCTCGTAACTTAGAAGCATTTCCATCTACGGGTTCAGTCCGCATAGTTCCATCCGTATGGGTACGGGTAATAGCGCGATCTAAGGTATTATTTTGATTTCTATTTGAGATTTCCAGTGCGTGATCTGGATTGGAAATTGCCCCATTGTCGAGATGATTCTGACTCCAATTCTGATCTAATTCTTTAAACCCCGTTCCTTTATTTTTTTGTAACTCTGCACTATTGTACTTTCCATCAGTTTCTTTGTAATCTCCACCGACCCCTCCTTTATTATAGGCCCCATCGATACCGGGAGCCGTTGGTTTGTCAATATCTATAAGCGGGTGTTCGGCACGTATATCGTCCCAACCATCCGCTCTATGAAATACATTGTCCTTCATCTCGCCATAATTACCATGGCGTCTATAGTCACTGGCACTATTAGATCTTACTAAACTGAGTTTTCCGCTTTCCACATCATAAATAATGCCCCGTTGTATAAAATCTATGGCCCTGTTATAGTCTACCCAAGGTAGTGCGCCAAAGCCCATACCGGTAAGCCCAAATTGTATGGTGCCCGTACCACTTGTTGCGGTTATACTAACCATAATCTGCCCGCCCGTAGCACATAATAATTTAGCATCTTCGAATACCAATTTATAGCCGTTTACCTTAACATCTTTATTGCACTTGTCCCAATACAAAGGTGCAAAGGCGCAAGGGCTACCATTTTTAACACTGCATGCACCAAAGGGCATGATGTTTTCTCCTGGCTTCATATCTGCTTCCGAAGCCAAAAATTCGCCGTAGATCTTGGTATTGTTATGGTTGGTAACGATCAGCTGGGTCGGTGCGGCCCCTTTGTCACAAACCAGACAACTACCATTGGGTATATATTTTTTTGCCATTGCTGCCGGTTATTAATGGGTTAGCTGTTCTGTTTTTGCAAAACTTTGCAGTACCAGTTCACTTTCTTCTTTGCTTATTTGTTTCACAATATGTGCATTTGCCAAGGCGTACATATTCGCGGCGTGTGTTTTAAGGTATAGGTCGGCCTCGGTAATCCACCCCATGTTATTATAGGTGTATTTTTCCTCCATTTCTACATGTAAGGTGGCATCAACATCTAAAACCCCTATCATTCCTTTTATATACTTGGTAAAGGCTTCTTGCTTAAACTTGTCTTTATTTAAGAACCCCTGGGTGTCTATTGTGGTAAAGCTCTGACCTTCAATTTTAGATTTAGAAATCTCGGTTTGCAAGTTTAGGGGTAAATCTATTTTGCCAAAATGGCCCTTGATTTTATATTCACTACCTCCTGTGGAGAGCTTTTTTTCGTAATTACCTTGAAAAAAAATGTGGTATAAGTTAAATCCGTCAAGTGATTTTAAAAGTGCCTTTTCATTGCTAATTAGCTTAGTAGTTAGGTCTACCATCAATTTCGTACCGTCGCCTCCTCTTTTTTTATATTTTTGGAGCATTTTGGCCATGAAGCCGCTGTGCCATTTGATGTAAAGGTCATTTCTATTTTGAATTCCGATGATAGCACCGTTTACATCTGTCTTTAAAACAAGTTTATTTTGCAATTCTTCCATATCGCCTGTCCACTCATGTATAAGGCTCGTACCTATTAACTTATGTCCTAGAAGCTTAATCGTAAATATCTTGTGGTCAGCTTCACTTTTATCCAATGAAACTTCGATTACTTTGTCTAAAACGAATTCGATTTTTTTTGCTCCGATAACAGTTCTGTTTACGGTAGTACACTGATATATGGTGGGTGCTACTTTCTTTTTTATTAACATCTTCATAATCAAGAATTTATTTTCACCTCACCACCAGATATAATAGTCTCTGAATTTCCGTTTAGAGAAACTTTTTCCTTACCGATTAGATTTATATTCTTATTAGAATCAAGAGATATATTTGTTTTTGCTTTGGCAGAAAATTCAGAATCTGTACTTTCAAAACTTATCGATTCTTTAGCACTGAAAGTTAAAGTTTCATCAATTACCTGTGTTTTCATCATTTTTTGCGCGGTTATACTAACTATGCCTTCGGCCGAACCATCGTCATCATCTCCCGGTTTTGCACTAAGATTAAGACTGTTACCGGCTTGTATATTAATATCAGTAGAAATGAGTGTCAGTTTTTTCGGCGCTTTAATAACTATTTCTCCATTTCCTTGCATAATAACTGTATTGCCACTGGGGTCGGCCATAGTTATACTACCATTTTTGTCGTTTAATATGATTTGGTTTCCACTACGGGTCTTGATGGCTTTTATGTTGTTGTTCGGGTCGTAAAAATCACTCTTGGCGTTAGCATTGTATCCAGCACTTGACACATACGGTTTTTCCGGATTTCCGGCCTCAAAGCTTACCAATACTTCCTCTTCTTTTTCAGGAATAAAATAAAAACCTTTTCCGCTACCACTATAGGGTGTTGGTACCTTTATCCATGGCGTACTGGTGCCCATAGGCTTTTGCCATGGGAACTGTACTTTAATTCTACCTAACCCATCAGGGTCGGCGTTGTCTAATACGAGTCCGCGTTGGTCCGCGGCCCGTGGTGCCGCAAAGCTGTTGGAGTAGGGCAAGTGTTCGGTACCCTCAGGTACGCCCTCAAAAGAATTGGTGTAATGGCCGCTATGGTCAAAACGGTGTACTACTTTTATGATATCGTAAGAACCGTAAGGGTCTTTTTTTGTAGGATCGGAGAAATTGAGGCCGTCTAGCGAGAGTGTATCCCCCACGCGCAAGGAAACCAGTTCCGAAGTTCCCGAAGCGGTTACCATACCGGATGCCCTACCTAAGGTATTTACTTTAGTAGCCGTATCAAGCCCGCCCTGTGCACTGTATTCATGTTGCCCAATTGTATAATCGTAACTACCTTTTTTAGTGAATACGGCATCCGATTCATCTTTTACCGGCGCGAGGTACGGGTGAGAGGAATTGGCTATGTGAGAAGATGAACTTGCCTCTAAAAGCGTATCGTTCACCCAGTCGTGGCCCTTTATGTCAAATGTTTGTTCTTTTAACGAAGTGGACAGATTGAACGAAAGTACATCAACACCATAGACGCCGTTGAGTGTAGTATTTCCTGATCTTCCTACACAAAAATCCATACCGTTGTGATAGAGCCATACGCCGTAACGACTACAAAGCCGTTGTAAAAACGAGAGGTCACTTTCGTTGTACTGAACCGTATAGGGAAGGGTAACGTCGGTACCTGTGCCAATACTTTTCTTTATTATATCCGTTGAATGTCCTTTTAACGTGTCTTCTACCACTTGTGATAACGATGTGCCTTCTTCATAACTGAAGCACTGTACCGAATTGGCCAATAGCACGGCAGGCCCATGGCCTGAAACAACAAGCGTACCCGCTGCACCGGCTCCTTTTTGAAGGTCTACATTGGTGATGATACCGGTAAATTCCATTTTCCCCGCATTGAGCCCAATGGACATTTTCTTGCCGATAAAACCAAGGGCGGTCTCCATAAGTGGTCCCGCATAGGTCTCCGTAGCGTGTGCAGGAAAGGAAACCCTAAAAGCACTGTGGCCACCTATGGCCTGTTCTACGGAAACGGTATAACCCGATTTTGGCAGAAATTCGTTGCCATTTAAAATAAGTTTGATATCGACAATTTTAGACATGCGGTTGTATTTAAGCGGTTTAAGGTATTTAGAATTATACGAGTTACCAAAAAAATAGATTTTAAATCGATGAACGGTATTTCGTACAGGCACTCTTTTTACATACGGATAAATGTAGGGTAAGGGATGGCGTGGGTTTAACATTAATTATTATAGATTGAAATTTGAAAATGGAATTAACTTATTTTATAAAATCACATTTTATATGTTTTCCTAACATTGCCTTGGGAATGTTCATTGCTGGTAAGCGTTTGTGAAGAGTACCCAAACGAGTAAGCCAACCCATAATCAATCCGAAAAGGTTACTGACGATAAAATAAATACGTTGAGAGGCGCAGTATCTATTTGGAGGATTAGACATTTTAATAGTAGAAAACAGTGGTTTACTCCGTGTTCATTATCCTCTTTAGTTTACTTTGATAAATCTTGTACAAAAGGGAATTATTATTCAAAACAAACATGAGGTTAGCTAGGGCTATAATGGTCCAAACTAAAAATAATTTTAATACCGGTAGGTCATTATATTGCATAATACCAACTACTATAGCACCAATGAACCATGTGGCACCAAAATAGAATAGGCCCAAAATATTCATTTTACCATCGGGAGCCTGATTGAAAAGGCTAATCAAGAACCTGTAGGGCAAATACAATACTAAAATACCTATATAGGCTAAGGATTGAATAACAGCAAGATTGCTGTTCAAAACCATTAGGAAATCATAATACTCAAAACTGAACTCCATGGTACTGCTTTTCTATTTCGGAAATCTGTAGTAGTTCTTTGTTACTGTATCCCAAAGGTTTGGCTAATAATAGGGCGGGAAATTCATTAATGCCTATATTATATAAATTCACGCTGTCATTATAAAGTTCTCTGCGATCGGCCAAATGATTCTCCAGTTCCGAAACCCTTCCTTGTAGGGAGACGAAGGATGTATTGGCTTTTAAATCGGGATAGTTCTCGGAAACCGCTAAGATATTGGCAAAGGCCTTATTCAGTTCATTTGCTGTTTTTATCTTGTTGTCATTATTGGTAGCATTTAAATACTTGGTCCTTAATTCGGTCACCTTGTTCATCAGGCCCTCTTCATATTCCATATACTTCTTAACGATCTTTATGAGCTCCGGTATTTCATCGGCGCGTTGTTTTAAGAGCACATCAATATTGGCGAAACTCTTATCAACGTTTAGGTTCAGCATTACCAAACGATTGTAGATTCGTACGCCACTGGTAATAATGAAAAGGATTATCAGAGCGAGTATTACAAATCCGATTATATTTTGCATGGGTGTTGTTTTAGAGGTTGAAGTTAAAAATTTCCGACAGGTTGAACGATTCGTATACCGATGAAATAGAAATGTACAGGGTACCGTCTTCAATTTTTAAATCCATCATGAAAATTAAGGTTATTAGTGCAAGTAGCATTATGAGATGCCTAATGAGAGATTTTCTTAAGGGGCGATATAAATTATATCTATATACCTTTTCCCTCAAGGAAAGGGCAAAGATGTCTTTTCCTTTATCCTTTTCTATACGAACCTTTTGATTTTTATTTACGGCCTTGCCTATAAGTAAAACCGACATGTTTTCTACAAGCAGGAATAGTTGATAACGTCTACTATTTGATTCATAAGAATGTGGCGACTCCGGTAAATCGACAAAAGAAATATCCGTACCGCTGACTACTGCTGAAGCCGTGCCGTCATTTAGTAAAAAATCATTACAGACCGTTTCGGTCGAGATATTATTGTACGATTTTTTTCCATCTTTATCCCTACTAATGGAATCAATTTTATATAAATAACCAATACAGGGTTCTTTTTTTATTCTGGATATAACAGGTTCCAACATACTCGTTTTACCAGTTACCTCTACCAGACCCATGGCCATTGAACGTATTTTAGAAGTGGGTAGCGCTCGTTGCAATTCATAAAAGGTGCTTTTATCGCTTGGTTTAATGATAGCCATTAAAACGCCATACGCGAACAAGAGCCCAATGCCCCAAGGCCAAGTAAGCATTAGTATAGGTAGGCCTAAGAAAAAAAGCAAAAGATGCAATAGCGACTCTTTTTTTCGAATAGATTTATAGATTCCCCCAATAATCATTAGCAAAAGAAGAATAGGGAAATTTACAAGGCATGCGAATGGAACATAGCCAGGGTCGTATAATGCGGTAAGGATTACAACGACAGGAGAAACAACAAAAAGCGGCCAGGCCGGTTTTAGGTGTAGTTCAAAGAGCGCTTTCAAGACAAGATAATAGAAAATGCCAAATGCTGACGAGAATAGCGTTAGAAATCCAACTATACTAGCATCGATATTATTTGTATGGAAGGTTTCCAGGATATGCTATTTTAAATAGAATTGCTTTTAATTTATAACATTTAATTAACCTAAATATTTTATCTATCTCATTGCATTTTTATCCTTTCAGGCCATAAAACAGAAGGATGGCGAATGTAATAATACCTAAAAGTGCAAAATAAACAAAACCCTTGACTCCTGTTTTTTTAAGATATTCAGTGTCTTTACCAATTATAACAAATATCAAATAGAGAATAGGGTAGAACAAGAAGATGCATAGTAAGACAGTGCCTGCCAAAAAGAGATAAGCCTTTGTGGAGATTTCATATATTACCTTGTTCTTATAGGCAACCTCTCTAATACTGCCAATTTCAGGTCTTTCCGACGTTGATATGTCCAATGTCATTTTAAGATACTCCGTACTATTTTTTGGTTTAAAACTAACGATTGGAGTGTACATAAGAACCCTACGCCTGCTTCCGCTTCTGTTTATCCAACTAGATTCACTTTTTAGGTCAATTATTTCGGCCTCGTACCTGGGATAGGTAATGAAGGCGTAGCCAGTTTTCACCAATTCCGGAGTTAAATAAAAAAGTAGTAAAAAGACCATATTCACCCATAAAAAAGTAAAGCCTTTAAAGGCTATACTGGTCTTATTCCGAGATTTTTTTTTCTGCAGAAAAAGAAAACTTAAGATTGAGGCTAATAATATGGGGATTAGCAAGTAGGTCATTGATTCAGTTGTTTGCTCACTAGCTTAATTCGATAGTAGGAAAGACTCACTGATTACGAAAGCCGTTAATTTGCCAGTATAATATTACTTGAGGAAAGAACCTCGCTATAAAACACCTTATCATCAATATTTTCTCTTTGGTTCCCAGATGAACTTAGGGTGATTTTTCGTTTTTCGTTTTGCCATTGTTGCGACATGCCATAATCATTCTCATAGATTTTTTTCCCGACACCATACATTTGTTTTGAATGTTCCTGCCATTTTTGTTTTTCCTCAATCTTTTCAGAAGTAATGGTGTATCCTACAATCTTACCATTTTCACAATAAACATAGGCTTTGTCTCCTTTTATATTGGGGTGGTCGAAATCACCTTGTTTGAGTATGTAGAATGAAAAATATTGATTTCCTTGACGGGGAAATTCCATAAGCAATTTTTCTTTTTCACCTATAATGGTATTTAAAGGAATATTACCTTTTTTGGAGCAACTTGCCAAAAGGGGAGGGGAACAGAGACCTATAATTGTAACCAAGGTACTTTCGATAAATTGTCTTCGTTTCATGAATAGTTTTATTAATCAAAACGGTTTAAAAATAATGGACCGGTTTCAGTTATCCTGTTTTCAAGAATTCTATTTTCCCCATCCAGAAAATGAACAAGTAAATCCCTTGTGTCGATAAAGTTGATTTCCCTTATGCAGGTTGAGAAATCGGTCACAAGCTTTTTATCGGCACTTCCGAAAAATTGTTTCCATTTGGGTACCTCCACCATTTTCGGTCTGCTATATTCAAGCGAAAACCGCAAATCGTTTTCCAAAAAAGAATCGTTACTTGCAAAGTTGGGTACAATTAATAGTTGTGATTTTTGATGTTTTACATCGGAGTAGGAGATGTTGAAATACCAAAAATCGTTTCTCGGGTCTGCCTCTTTTTTGTCCGTATTTCCATCTTGGTTTCTAGAGAAGGATTCTATCACCAGTTTGTGCCAATTTATTTTTTCAAAATCGGCTAAAACTTGTTTTTTGGAGATTCCTTCTTTTACAAGTTCCTTTTCCATGAAAGGATCCAAAAATTCATATCGTAGATTTTTCATATTTCGAAAAACTGACTATATGATAGAGAACCCTTTTGAAAGGTCCCGTTTGTGAAGCTTTACTTCAAATTCAATATCGCTTTGGTTTTTTGGGTCTGGACTCTTAAATTTTAAAGCTTCCGTACCATCAAGGCGCACCAGACGCACTAGCTTACCATGTCCCATGACCTGCATACGCAGCTCTTCTTTTTTTATGGGTACCATTTGCAATTCTTGACCAAAAATTTGCATGGCCCCTTTTTGAAAACTCACTTTTCGTTCTTCTGAAAAGTAAAAGGCTTGCTCTTGCAATCTCATTTTTTCTTTGGAAAGTTCTAAATATTTTCCTGCATTATGTGATTCCATCACTAAATATAGTTGGTTGTAAAAGGCAAAAACCTCTTCAAAAAGTTTTTCTTCTTTAATTTTTGAGAGGTCGACCGAGTTTTGCCAACCATCAAGAACAAAAGGTAATTCAACTTCTATTTCTGTTAATATTTCAAATACAGGATAATTAATATTTTCGCTAAGGCCATCCCAAGGTTGTTCTATACGGGGGTGAAATTTGTACCTTGTCTTTTTCATTGTACCCAATGGCCCTTCAGCCTCGGCTACATGAAAGTCTAGAGTCATATATTCTTCTTCCGTAATGGTTTTTTTACCATATCTAGGAAGCATTTTGCCTACTACTTTATATTTACCACTTTCTAAAATAACATTGTTGATAGGCACGGTCCCAGTAGAACCGCCTTCTTGTGTCTGGTCTCCAAAAAAACTGTATACCAATACGTCGTTCACATATAGTTCGCCGGAACACCCAAACCTTTGATATAAGGAATAATAGGGCTTTAAAAAATTATGTTGCATAAAATACTATTTTACTAAAATAAATACTTTTTATCGAATCTTTTCTCGTCTTCAGGCATTACCCTTTCCTCTATTTTAAAACTGGATTTCCACCACCCTATTTCTCCTTCTATTTCTCCTACAATCATAATTCCGGAAAATTTAACCACTGGTTGTACGAATATACCATTATCATCTGAGTCAATTTCAATATCGCCACCGAAATAGCCATCTCCCTTAATACCAGCCTTGAAACTCGCATCAATAGGTTTAGTTTTTGCACCTGCTAATTTACCAAGCTCTATGTCAATACTAAGTTCAATTGTAACGCCGAACTTACCTCCAATAGTGGTTTTGCCACCTAGGGAAAAACCATTAAGGGTATCAAATTTTACGGCTAATACTTCAAATTTGAGCTCACCATAAAAAGTTGCCTCAAAAGTAACGCTTGCTCCTAATTTGTCCAATCCTCCACGAAAATTGTTTATCAATCTTGCTGCGGCTGGGTTACCAGTAGCACCATAAGAGGCCGCAGCTATGGCCATTCCTATTATGTCTACAACAGCTTCAGCCCCAATTAAAGGGTCGAAAGATAAACTTAGTTCTCCCGCGGTAACTATTTTATTTGTTTTGTCATCACGTTTAAAAAACCAGCTTGCAGCGACTTTGAATTTAGGATATCGAATATCAAAGCCAACGGGTATTGCCGTCGCTTTTGCCGTACTTTGGGCATAATTGATTGCGTTTTGGACAATTTCAGAAAATGTAGAAACGGTTTCTGCAAGGGGTTGAATTTTCTTTTTAAATTCTTGAGTATAACTTCTCTTATGGTCACCATTGTTCCATTCTACTGAAAGTCCCAATCCAATATCTATAGGAAGCTTACCTGTTTTATTGAGTTGCCATCTTGTATAGCCTGCCTCTCTTGCTTTTTCATTATGTTTTTGGTAAATACTACCAGAAGGCATATTGGCCGCCTTATAGTTGGAAACCCCGATTGCGAGTTCTGCCGCTAATTCCCATTTAATATCTGGATAGACTTTTACTATTACTGCTGCTTTTTTTGGGTCACTATAATATCTGCAGCTACTTATATAGTATAAAAAATTATTGGTGGTAATTGATTTGGAGAGCCAGATATAATCAAAGGGAACAAAAGTATCGGGTAACACATCGGAGTATAGTTGATGGTTAACGTTTTCCTTTGGATAATTCTTCAAGTCACTTTTTCCTTCTCTTGTCAACTCTGCAACATATACAATTTCATCATGCGGGTCACTCAGTTCCACCCTCAAACATTTTTTTATATTGTAGTCTTCAACTTTTAGAGTGAAATCTTTTTGTTTGGTAATGTCAGGAGCAACTGTATTATAAATAATACTTTGTGCATCACCTCCGCTAATATTAAATTGTATGGTAACTCTACGATTTAAGAGGTGTTCCGCTTCTGAAAGATTATCGCCTTTTATATAGGGGCGCCTTTTGCCATAGCCCTTTGCTGTTATTCTAGTTCTCGAAACTCCTTTGTTAACTAGATAATCTACTGCAGCTATTGCGCGATTATTTGAAAGTTTGTCATTATATTCATTTGATCCACGACTATCGCAATGCGCCCCTAATGTTACAGGAACAAATGGACTATCCAGTAAAAAAGTGGCAATACCATTAAGTACTTCCATGGCCCCTGCTTTAATATTCCATTTCTCAAAATCAAAAAAAATCTTTTCCGATACCGCAAAATCCTTTTTACGGTCTTCATCTATTTTTAACGTCCCTTCTTCAAAAAGTTCTATTTCAGCACCTTCATCGGTAACCGTTATTTTCTTGAACCTACACGGCTCGTAACGTTCTAAATCAATTTCGTTCTCATCTATCTTTACAGGTAAATCACTAGTTGATTTTTTGGTGGACTTTTTGGTTATTTTATCTTTGAATACGACATGTTGGGCAATTTTATGGTCACCACTTTTATTGGCAACGTAATAGCTTTTCCCAATCACTTTTATTTTTACGTAGAATTCCTCACTATTGCTGGTTATCCAGCCCGTGCCGGCTCTCCATTTGTAGGTGTTCTTAATATTCAGGTTTACTTCTCCTCCATAGCATTTCGCCGTATAGCTTGTAACATAACCATCGTCTCCATATTGCTCATTAAATACACTTATATTTAATTTGGCACCATTTAATCCTTCAGTTTCTAAATGAAGCCAAATATCATTTCCAAATTTGTTGGGAGTGGTACTAAGACTGCTTCCAGTTTTCGACTTTCGCCATTCAGCTTTGGTAATTTTTTGTGGAGCTTGGCCTTGAACAATAATGCGATTTGGCTCTCTATTTATAGGGTCATCCGCAAAAGCTTCAATATGATACTTTTGTGGCCCACAATATTTGGCCTCAACTTTAGCGCCCATAATATCACCGGTATGACCATTCATATCCTTTGAGCTAAAAGGACCTTTTTCCCTGGGTTTAGCAATCCATTTAGGTCTGAATTTAGCTCCAGCGTTTTTAAAGGCTTTAATCTGAATTTCGCAGTCCGCCTTCACCTTAATATACGAGGGGAACTTAACACCTTTATTATATAAAATGTTGCTATCATTCGGATTGATCAACCCTATTTTTTCAATATTATCACCCATATTTAAAACTTAGGAAACTATTATTTGGTCCTCAATTTCTGGTGCCTGCAAATCTTCCAAACTCACTAATGGATTAATTTGCTCTGCGACCTCTTCATTTTCGGTAGTAGCATTGATGGATTGTTCATTCGTTTGACCATGAAACAGAATGCTAATGCACGGGCTGCCGCCGATAGGGCATATGGCTTTACTATCTTCCAATAGAATTTGCCCTCCATTTGTCAATTCTACATTTTCATAAGATCCTTCCCATTGGGTAATCACAATCTGGCAGGGTTTGAAACTACTGCCCATAGGTTGCATTTTACATTGTCCAAAGGTGTTTTTTTCAAATGTAGCACCACCAATTTCCAATGTAGTAGCAATCAATTTATTGCTTGCCTTATTGTCATTTGCATAAATTTTTTGCTGTGACAGTACTTTTAATTTATCAGGAAAGTCACCGAACTCACATTCGCATAAGGCATCTTGTACTACTACATATTTGCTGCTCATAATTTTATTCTAAAAGAAACATTTTTACTAATACTTTTCGGGTAGACCCAAATTTCAAATCAAAAACACCATTAATACCTTCTATTATTTTGGTTTTATTATTCAGTAAATAAATAAAAGAGCAAGATCCTTTTTCTTCTTCATCTTCGGTACTATAATTAGGATAGTCAAACTTTTGCTCTAAATCCGCTAGACTGCGGTCATCATCAATCTGGCCATTAATATGTATACGATACTCATTTTGTTGCAATTGTTTTTCATCAATAGATTGATTTACCTTAAAATTGACAGGTTTGGATAAACCTAAAACAGGAAATGAAAGATTAGTTTCAAAACTCAAAAACGCGGTATAGTAAATGAAGATGGGTTTAAAATATACGGACAAGAAATAATCACTTTCTAATTTTACCAACAACCGTTCTTTAAAAGCAAGAGAATAACATACCTTTTCAATATACTTTTGCACACTTTCATCGGTATATTTATTCAGTAATTCATCTTTTTTAACCGACCACCTTTTTTGAATTTCAGGAAAATTTGTGATTATTTTAAAACTTCCGGTAGAGTTGCATTCAACATCCAAGGGGTATAGTGTCATGCTCACCTCATGGCTTAATTCTTCAAGAAAACTGTCTGGTTTTCTATCATTGATGAATATATCTTCAAATCTGGTAATTCTAAAGAGATGATTTTGTCCATTTCTTTCACCAAGATATTCAAACTGTTGTTTGTAGCGTAACATGTTTGAGCTTTCGCCTGACTGAAACTCAATCATGCAGCCATAAACGCCGTTAAAACCTTTAGGGTTCAATCTAAGGTTTACTGCCGATAATAGGTCCGTGTTGAATGGATTTTTGGTCATCTTAGAGCTTGGTGTTCAAATTAGAATAACTTAACTTTTTCCTTGCTTTGAACGTCTACTGTTTTTCCTGAAGCTAAAGTTAAATTTTTTGATTTACTATCGAGCGTAATTTCATCTGCAGTGGTTTCTTGAACTTTTGCATCTACGATGAAGTTTTCCTCAACAATAATATTCTTATTCTTGGTTAGGGTATTCTGATTCTCTGAAACGCTGGTTGTGAAATCTTTACCAGCTGATAAAGTTATGTTTTCATCAGCACCAATGTTAATGTTCTTAGCGTTTAATACCATAGTTTCTTTAGCGGTTACCATAATATTGTTTTCAGCGTTTACATTAATGTCATTATTTGAAAATATGGTAATGTTATTGGTTTTAGTGTCAATAGTAAATAAATTGTCATTCTTATCCTTAATCGTTATACTCTCCCCACCATCCGTATCATTCAATTCTATAACATGCCCGCTTCTTGTCTTGATGGCCTTGATGTTGTTATCCGCATCAGCAAAGCCACTACTGGCACTGCTGTTGAACCCTGCACTAAGTACAAAGGGTTTTTCCGGGTTTCCGCCCTCAAAGCCTACCAATACCTCTTCGTCCTTTTCGGGAATGAAATAAAACCCCTTACCGCCACCACTGTAGGGAGTAGGTACTTTTATCCACGGAGTGTTGGTTCCCATAGGTTTTTGCCAAGGAAACTGCACTTTTATCCGTCCGAGGCCATCGGGATCTGCGTTGTCCAAAACAAGTCCGCGCTGATCGGCAGACCTTGTAACAGCAAAACTGTTGGAGTAGGGAAGGTGTTCGGTACCTTCTGGCACGCCTTCAAAAGAATTGCTATAGTGTCCGCTATGGTCAAAACGGTGTACCACTTTTATAATATCGTATGATCCGTAAGGATCTTGTGCTGTAGGGTCGGAAAAATTAAGACCCTTTAAGGAAAGCGTATCGCCCACGCGCATGCCCACTAGCTCGGAGGATCCGGAAGCGGTCACCATACCGGATGCCCTTCCCAAGGTGTTCACCTTGGCAGCGGTATCAAGACCGGCCTGTGCACTATATTCATGTTGTCCTATGGTATAGTCGTAACTGCTTTTTTTATTGAACAGGGTATCGGATTCGTCTTTTATGGATGAAAGATAGGGGTGGGACGAATTGGCGGTATGGGCGGCCGAGCTTGCCTCTAACTGGGTGTTATTTACCCAATCGTGCCCTTTAATGTCAAAAACCTGTTCTTTGAGCGAGGTAGATAAATTGAATGATAGAACATCGATCCCGTACACGCCGTTAAGAGTAGCGCTGTCCGATTTCCCCACGCAAAAATTACGTCCGTTATGATAGAGCCAAACCCCGTATCGGCTGCACAATCTCTGAAGGAACGAGAGGTCACTTTCATTATATTGTACCGTGTAGGGCAAAGAAATACCTGTACCCGTACCTATACTTTTCTTAAGAATGTCCGTTGAATGTCCTTTTAGGGTATCCTCAACGACTTGTGATAGCGATGTACCCTCTTCGTAACTAAGGCACTGTACCGAATTTGCCAGTAGAACGGACGGTCCATGGCCCGAGATGACCAGGGTGCCGGAAGCTCCGTTTCCTTTTTGAAGGTCTACATTGGTGACCACACCTATAAATTCCATTTCACCGGAATTGAGTCCGATGGACATTTTCTTGCCGATATAGCCCAAAGCTTTTTCCATAAGGGGTCCGGCATAGGTTTCCGTGGCATGGGCGGGAAAAGCGATACGAAAAGTACTGTGGCCGCCAATGGCCTGTTCTACGGATACGGAATAACCCGAATTTGGAAGAAATGCATTACCGTTTAAAATGAGGTTGATATTGACGATTTTGGACATGCGGTGGTTTTTTAACTGATTAAGATATTTAGAATTCTAAGGGTTACCAAAAATTCAAATGACAATTCGATGAACGGTATTTCGTACAAGTTGCCTGTTTGTATACAGGCAACTTTGTAAATTATAGTTTACAAATTATATAACGCTATAAGCTAACGCATTACCCTATTGGGGTATTATAGGTTGCTACATATAGAAAACCCGAAAAGGCAAAACGTTTGATGATTTGGTCTTAATGCCTATGAGAAGCTCTTTTTTAAGGTGCTCCCAATCATTTTCACTATAATCCGCGTCTGGATTACGGCTAATATAAATATCGGTGGTAGGGGTGTAGCCTACGGAGTTATCTTGTGAAACCATGACGCCTTTTTCTACAGTAACTTTAGTGATTGCTCCTTTGAATACGGCAAAGCAGTGATGTACAATGTCTTGACGTGTTATGATACGGCCCCTAGATAGAATTTGCTCCCGGTAAGCATAGATTTTTTCACTAGGGTTTGGTTCGTCATGACCACCTAAACTACCCGTTACGAAAACTAACGAATCTGGCTTAAAAGCCGTTCCCGAGTATTGGTATAATTTGCTGTACGGATTTATTTTATTCGCTTTATCCCCTGTAGTCGTCCAATAATCCGTAAAGACAATTTTATCCCTATTTTTCTGAACACTATTTCGATTAACTATCAAATAGGGAATTTTGTGTTTCCTGAAATTTCGCAGTTCTATCTGTTGCTCGATTCTGGAAACAATCTGCTTGAGTTCCTTTAAGTTGGAGTTGATAAAATCATCACCCATGGCCGAAAAAGCCACACTGTCCTCTTTAAGAAGGTCTAAGGTGTAATTTAATAGTTCCGAAGCGTCTCGTTCATCAAACCTGCTTACGCCACCATAACGTAAATAAGCTTGGGGTCGCGCATCGTCTTTTTTATTTCTGTCCCTTACATAGTATTCGTTTCCGCTGTCTCCCAATACATTATGCACATCTAAAAAGAAATCGTTTCCTGATTCCAAAGGAATGATATTAAAATTAGGCTGTAAACGTTTACTGATGCTATGCGATTTTTTGTTCAGCGTTGGGAAGCAATTGACGTGACAGTGCAAGTTTTCAAGCATTTCTGAAGAAACTACGGTCGAAAATTCTATTTTAATCCATAGTAAAGGTGTACTAAGGGCATCAAGGTCCTTTTGGGTCAAGAATTCTTTGAATGCTTCAGGATACTTTTTCAGCTTTCCCTTTAAATCTATACTTCCATCTACTGTGTAAAAATGATTTCGATAAAACTCTTGTACGTATTCCTCGTAAAACTGAATTTTACTCTGTATGCTCTCATTGATGTAAGCACTATAATCGTCTTTTACGATTTCCCGTTGGGCATACCCTTTGGATACATTCAGCAATTGGCCATTTATAGACCAATCAGCAATACCCAAATGGTGCACCAAAAGCTCTTTGTTGGCAAAATTCAAAAGGTCAAAATAACAAATGAGATCATCCAAGGTCTTCATGCCAGGGGCAGGCTTAATGCCCATATAAATACTGGAGTTTTCGGTACTACCTTCAAAATCAGAACTTTTTAACCAAGGAATTGTTCTGTGATTATGGTATGAAACAACCTTGTCCGGATAGGCAATATAGTTGAGTTCGCAATTATTTAAAGTAAATTCTCCGGAAGGGCAAAAGAAAAAATCCTTAAAATCTTCCTTTCCACTATCCCTGAACAACGGCATTCTTTTTCTGTGAAAAAACTGACTTCTCTCATTGATTACCATTTTATCATCAACGGGCAAAGCATGCATAACGGCGTGTGCTGGTTTGGCAGTTACAGATATTTCTGGGGTCAGAAGGTCTACCAAACGTTCGGTTACTTTGGTCCGACTTGTTTTTATGGTATCTGAAATACGTTCGAACTCGTGCGCACAGGCATCAAAAAGAATACCTACAATAGGGTCAAAGGAATATTCTATTTCCATATCGTCTACACCCCAATCCTCGGCAGCTCTACGAATAAGTCTATCTTTTATCTCCTCTTTGGTAAGGCCCTTCATCTTGTTGTTTTTTTACTGAAAGTTGAATTTGGTTTTTCTTGATTACCTTCTGTTAGACAATCATTTATAGGACAAAGGCGCTAAATAATAATCACCGGTAAATACAAAAGGCTCGTCGGTTTTTACAATGGTTCCTTTAATAGTAATGTAGAGATATTTCTTTAGGCGCACCTTATTGGTCTTAGACGAGAGGCTTTCCATCAATTCAATGTTCAGATCTATATTGGTCAAGCGTTTTTCGTAGGTTTTGATTTGTTCCGTCAAAGATTTTTTAATTCTTTCCTTTAGCACATTGGTATTTACCAAAAGGTCAAAATCAGTTTCCCAAATTTCACTTCCAAACTGCTCATCAAAAGTATACTCTTCAAAATAAGTAGTTATGATAACGCTTATAAACTGAGAAATGGAGTCTTGAAGCGTTAACTTTTTAAGCTCTTTTTTTTCAAAAAAACGCTGAAAATCAAATGGGACTTGGTAATACGGTTTAGCCATTATTTTTTAAATCAACTACAATTGTTATTGCTTGTAAAATTTTTATAATTATTACGACTACTTGATTACTTTAAAATCTAGCTCGCCTTTCTTTAACGTAACTTTTACCGTTTGTGGTGCCTTGATCGCTCCAGAAATAATCATTTTAGATAGCGGACGTTTTAATTTGTTACGGATAACGGCCTTTAAGGGGCGAACACCATACGTAGAGGAGAAGCCATCCAAAGATAAATGATCCTTGGTTTTTTTATCGATTTGTAAAGTAATCCCCAATCGTTCAGTAAGCACCAATAATTCTTTCTTCAAATGAAGATCAAAGATGAATGGGGCGTTCTTTTCAGAAATTGGCGCAAAAGGTACAATTTCAGTAATCCGGCCTAAAAACTCTGGTCTAAAATATCCTGCCATAATCTCTAACAATTCGTTAGATTTAGGAATTTTACCTCCTTCAATTGATTTGCTGATAAAATCGGAACCAATATTGGAAGTGAACAGGATAACCGCATTGGAAAAGTCTCCGACCTTTCCTAAACGATCATTTAGCTTCCCTTCATCAAGAATCTGTAAGAACACATCAAAAACGGATTGATGCGCTTTTTCAATTTCATCAAAAAGTACGATCGAATATGGTTTTTGGCGTATTTTGTTTACCAAAACCCCGCCCTCTTCATAACCTACATATCCCGGAGGTGCTCCATATAATAAAGCTGCGGAATGTTCTTCTTTAAATTCCGACATATCAAAACGAAGAATTGCCGTCTCATCATTAAATAGAAATTCTGCCAATGATTTGGCTAATTCCGTTTTTCCTGTTCCTGTAGGTCCTGAGAAGAAAAAAGAGCCGATGGGCTGCCCGGCTTTTGAAAGTCCGGACCTAGATTCAATAATGGCTTCCGTAACGGTCTGTATAGCATTATCCTGGCCTATGACCCTTTTCTTTAGGGTGGCTTCCATCTCTAGCAAGCGTTCTCTTTCTTGGGTTTGTACCTTACCGGCAGGAATACCCGTAATACCGGCTACCATTGCTGCAAGGTCTTCTTCGGTTACTGCGGTCCGGTCTTCTTTTGAATGATTTTCAATACCGGACAATATCTTTTTTATATAGGCCGATTTTTTTGAGAAGGTAGGTAGTCTTAGACTATCTTCCGTATCAAATTTACCAGTTACTATAGGGCTCAATCTATTCTTAAGTTCAATGTAAACCCAATCTATAGCCTGAACCTTATCTGCTTCTTGTTGTTTTTCCCCTTCCGATTCTATTTCTGTAATCTTAGCGTTCAAATCTTCTAAATCTGTTGGTAATGATTGCGTGGAAACGTTTGCCGCAGCCATAGTTCTATCTACCAAATCCAGGGCAGAATCGGGCAAGCTTTTTTCTTTTAAATACCGTTTTGATAGGCGAATAGACTCTCTTAAGGCCTCATCATCTATGTTTAACGTATGATGTTCGGTATAGGTTTGGCCAACACTTTTTAAAATACGGAAAGCCATTTCAGAATCCGGCTCTTCTACCGTCACAGACTCAAACCTTCTATTAAGTCCATCATCATTGGCAATATGTTTTCTGTAATTATCGGCCGTTGTGGCACCAATTAAAATAACCTCTCCTTTGTTTAATTCCGATTTAATGACATTTAAAATGCCTTGGCTGGCAGACGCATCTTGCAACAGCACATGAAAATCATCAACAAATAAGATGGGTTTCACCAAATTTTTGGCTTCGTTAAAGATACTTTGCAAACGATCTTCAACCTCTCCTTTATACGATGCTCCCGAAAGTAGCACGGCAGTATCCACTTCTAATAGGCTGGCCTGTTGTAAGGTGTCTACAATTTTTCTAGAATGAATTTCCTTGGCTAGATTATTGATTAAAACCGTTTTGCCAACCCCAGACTCCCCTTGAACCATAACATTGGGTTTGGATTTTCTACTTAGGATTTCTGCAATTTGCTTTAATTCGCGATCACGGTTTATGATATGGTCATAATCACCACTGGATGCTTCAACAAGCAAATCGTTGGTGTATTTTTTTAATACGTCGGTATCTGAAGTGAAATCGCTTGTACTGGTAACGGTTTTCTTTTTTGCTCCCCCGTTGCTGCTAGTTCCTGTTGAAAAATTATCAAGCAATTCTGAACTACTTACAGGTAATGATTTTACTTGGTCAAAGCTAAAACCAACACCAGGAGTGATGGCAGAAATGAACAAGCATATAAGATCAACATCTGGCTTGTTCAATTTACCTTGTACCTCTTCTGCTTCTATAAATACCATTTTAGCCTCTGAGCTAGCTTTAATGGTCATTGTACGACTTGACCGTTTGGGGTGTGATTCCATATTAACATCGGCCCATTCTTCAATAAAATATACATCTACTCCTTTGTCGTGTAGGGCTCGGAGTAAAGAAAGGTCTCTGTTCAATGAGGCCTTTATTAAGTGGGCGGGACCAAAACTTTCATGTTGGTGTTCTTCGGCAAGTTGTGTAGCAATGTGTATAGCTTTCTCTAATTCGGTGTTCATGTAATGGTTAGTTTCGGTTCATACGTTTAGCAAGATCTAAAGCTGTATTGAGCCTGCTTATTTCTTTTTCATAATCGGTAACTTGTTCCTCAAGATCTTTTATTTCCTGTCTTGCGGTTTCTACTTGTTTTAAATCTCTCTTGGCATCTACGAGTTTATTGTAGGTTAAGACCAGGTTCTCGTACATGCTACGGTCATCCAATGAATCTTTTGGGATATCACTTCTAAGGTCTATTAGATTCTTGATGATGGACTGTTCTACAAAGAACCAACCTTCTTTTACCGTATCTAGTGAATCTATTTGTTTATCTACATCTTCCAAAGTATTGATGAATTTTTTCTGGTAAAGAAACTCGTATTGCATTTTTTTATTTTCCTTACGTAGCACCGCATTCTCTTTCCATGGCAGTTTATAACTGTAGAAGAAAGCTGTAAACAGAATACCCACCGTTATGACGAACATTAGTAAAAAAAGTAGGAAAGAAGAAGTTCTTTCTTTTTTGTTAAGTATCTCCATAATATGTTTTTATTCAGCTAGGAACGAAGTCTTACCTGATTTGTCCTGTTTGTTCTTGACTATGTTTTCATTTACGAAAATACCCATGTCCCTTCGTTTTCCAATATAATCAACTTGCGTTAACACCGTAAGTAAACGATCAATAACACTCATAAAACCAGATGCTAAAATTACATTTTGGTTTACATCGTTGTGGTTGTATTGCATATTGATCACATCCGTAAATATTTTTTCATAGTCACCTCCTTTTAATTCGGTCCACTCTCCAAAATAATTGAAAAGTTCTTCCTTGTTCTGAGAAGATGAGATATCTACCGATCCTTTAAACACTCGTGCAAAACTTACGATAATTTCCAAAAGTTCTTTGGGGTGCATGTCATATTCTTCCCATTTGATCTTCGTAATTTGCTGGGCAAGGTATGCATACGCTTTGTCAACAGCCAAATGCATGGCATCTGCAACAGGATTGTCACTCTGTTTGGCCATTATCTTTTGAACGATAAGGATTGCGTTTCGCTCCGTCATCTTTACAAAGTTCTCTGTTTCGTTATAAAAGTCTATTAGGCTTTCATGAGCACCAAGGGTTAAACTAGGGGGTATGTAGTCTGTTGCAATGGAAAGGCTTTTGCCTTCTTTTTGAATTTTAGCAATAGGGAGCTGATTGCCTGATAAGCCGGATTTTGCCAAATCATCACTCGTAATAAAAGTAAAAAACTGTCCGTTGGTCAAAAATGGATATCTTGGTGGTATTTCTTTTGGGTCTTGCGCGCCAAAAGGTATGGTGTTGTCCGTATCCAAATTTATCAGCAAAAAACCTTCCTCTAGTTTACTGTCCGCCAATTCATCAACAACAATTTCTTCTTTGACCGAAGGTGTGTTCTCCGTAATTTCTATTCGGTTTCCATTGGGGGTAATAGCGCGTAATTTTTTGATGCTTACTTTAAGGCTTTTATGAACATCCAGGTTTATAGCATATTCATTGTTGCCATCAAGATAAGAAGCCAAGAAACCATGTCCGTATCTGCCTTTGCGCACGACGTAAGCATCTTTAATACTGTTTTCGGCAAAATTTTGAAGGCTTTCAAAATGCTCCTTGGAGATTTTCATGCCATCTACCCAATTGATTTTAAAATTTTTGATATCCTCTATCATGCTATTTATATTATATACGTTGGCAAATTACGACATCGCCGTCGTTTAGGTTATTATCTTCTACGGTAAGCTCGGAATCTATATGTTTAGAAGCTCCATACCACTTTGGTTTGCTATAAAAATACCAACCGTGCGGGTCACCCGATGCATCGCTCAGTTCTATTTTCGTTGTTGTTTTTTTTACGTTATAGTCGTTTATGAAGAAAAAGAACAATCTTCCAAATTCCATATTCTTGGGCGCTTTAGCTTTAAAGCTCGTCATTTCCCCGGATTCGGTATTTTTATAGAACATAAAGTTAAGTATGATCATGTTCTTAAGCTCATAATGTTCTGGGGTATCGTATTTTTTCTGAATAGGATAATACCATTTAGTGTACAACTTTACCGGAATTGAGATAGAATATTCAAAGAGCACGAAAAAGCTGGTAGGTACTGTAAATGCAGCAATCGTTAAAAAATAGTAGGGTAGATACTCCAAATCTTTATAGTGTGCAGCGATCATAATGACCGGAACCATGACCGCAAATGATGTTATGATTCCAAAAAGCAATTCTTTTAATCCTTTGTCCGTATCGAATTTTTCAAATAAATAGCGGTAGAAAAATACATGAAGGCCACCCATTATCATTGCAAAGGCAAGCATCCAAAAATAACGGAACATTAAGGTAGTTTGCTTTAAGTTGTATATAATAGCCAAGAATATTCCCATTATGGCAATTAAGGCTGCAAGATAGTAGTAGTACTTTTTCTTTCTTCTTTTAAACCCAGGAGTTTTCCGGGCCAATAGACCAAGCGCCAATAAAATGAAAACCATGACAATGGCAAAAGGAATCAGGGCTTGTATATTTATAAATCTCTTTAGGTAACTTCCGATCATAGGGGTCTAAATTGTAGCGGAAACGCCGAGTCTTCCGGAATATATGTCTTCACTCATCACAAATTCTCTTTCTTTTTCGGCCAACGTAAATTGTATTTCAAAATCGGCCTCATAAGGTAAGGTGTGTTCCAAAAAGAAATTCATTAATGCGTGAATTTTTCCATCTGGCATATAATCAACTATTTTTTCAGGTCGTCTTATTTTGTCAATAATAAAAATATATTTTGGAAGAAAAGTAATTGGTTTTCCTTCTGTTGCCATGTTTATGCCCAATTGCCATGGTTCTTGTTTTGTCTCCGCCGCTATCGTGGCATAGTCCTGTTTAATAATTAGTTTTTCTTCAATGATATTCTCCAATACTAGTTGTAACAACGGCAAATCCCCGGCTATCTTGTACATGAAGGGCATAGTCTTTAATATCTTTGCGGCTATATTTCCGGGAATCCTTGGATCTATCTGCCAAAGGTTCAATAAAAAACCAACCAACTCCGGGCTTCCTAAAGATTTAAAGGTAAGGTCTTCGGCTGATTCTATGGCAACCCGCTGAAGAAAAAACTCGGTTTCTAAAGGCTTAAAAAACTTCCTGGCATTTTCTTCTTCTATTTTTCTTCCGTTGTAATCCGTAACCATGGTTTCAACAAAAGGGGTGCTGGAGTAGGTACGATGAAAAAATCTTTCGGGGAAAATATTATAAAAACTTCTACGGCTCAGAGAAATCTCCGTGGTATTACTTTTGTCTAAACTCTCTTGTACAGATGTAATATCCTTACTAAAGCGTCTTTTAAAAAAATCTACAAGTACAATATCTAGCTCAGTCTCTTCATTTAAATAAGAGATAAAAGTTTCCGCTTTTAAATCAAAATTAAGATCAAACAGTTCTTGTTGTATTTGTTCTGGGGATAAGGTCTTCATTATTACAGGTTTTTGAGCAAACGTGCACCGGAAACAAATCTATCTTGCCAGTATTTTGAGTTCAAATCCGCAATTTGAACTCCCTTGGGAGAATTGGAGCCTGTAAACTTTCCATTTTGAAGATAGATTCCTACATGGGAAACCACTCGGTCTTCATCTCGTAATCTAAAAAACAGTAGATCACCTTGTTGTAAGAATTTTTGACCGGAAAAGTGTGCTTTAATATCATAATTAAACTGCTCTATTGAGGTTCTTGGTAATTCAAAACCATAAACTTTCTGGTAAATATCTTGTACATACGCTGAGCAGTCTACACCATTTTTAGTTGTGCCTCCCCACAGGTAAGGCGTGTCCATCCAATCATCTATATTCGCATATAATTTTTCGTTCTTTATATCTTCATAAGGGATGCCCAATAACTTAGAAAAATCAAGTCTTTGTTCTTCGGTTAGGTAAGAAGGTTCAACAATAGTAATTTGTTTTTTATCTTGTGCTTCTTTTTCGGCTGCCAAACGTTTTGATTTTTCTATTTCTTGCCTGTAGTACTCGCCTTGGCCCGCTACAGCAGTTTTATTGGCGCAACCGGCAAGTAATGCAATAATTAAAAAAAAAGACAGTTTTAATTTCATATAAAAAATCGTACATTTAATTGAAAGGAAGAATGGATAAAATTAGAGATTAATTATGAATAATAAAAGTATTAAAACTCACTTTGATAGTAACGTGTTTATCACTTTTTTAGTATTGTTCCTTGTTGGATTAGCACTTTTTTCTTTCCGTCTGAATAGTGAGGTGGATTGTAGTAATGTTGATTTTGAGATCATTTCCAATTCTTACACCACGGAAGATCTTATCGAATTCAAAAGTACGGATAGTTCAGGATTTAATTGGACCTGGAATTTTGGGGATAATGAATCTGAAGCATACCGTTCAGATGTCGTTCATCAATTTAAAAAACCAGGTAAATATTCTGTTTCATTGCAAATGAACGGTGAGTGCATGGCTTCACGCGAAATTGTAATTACAAAAGACAAGATAGTACGTGATGCAAAGCTTATACCTAATATTGTTTTACCTAAAAAAGTCAGGGTAGGAGATGAAGTTGAGTTTTTTAACGACTCTAAGTTTGCCAATTCTTGGCAATGGAGCTTTGGCGAAACCGCAGCGGTAGATGGAAATGATAGAAGAGAAAGATATACATATAAGACGCCGGGCGAAAAAACAATCCTGCTAGTTGTAAACGGAGACCGAAGGCACGAAGCAAAACGGATTTTAACAGTTTACCCTTCTAAAAAGAAAGAGCGGATAGGAAGAAGCCGAAATGCAAGTGCACCTATAGAAAATGTCTTGGCAACAATTCCTGAAGCTCCAAAAGAGGAAAAACCGGTAGTAGAAGATAGTGATACCATAGATGCACCACCTTATATTGAGATTTCTAGTGAAGAGATAGAGGATATGCTAGTAAGATACTCGGTAAGAAATCTTGACGATGTTAGTATTCGGAATTATTTTTGTGTCACTAACATTCCTGTTTTCAACAAAAGCGGAGACCGTTTTACCGTTAGCCAGTTCTTTAAAGCTGTGCGGGATGTTAAGATTGAAATTAACAGTCTTAAGCTTTATAGAGACAAAAAAACAGGTTGCATAAAAAGTATGACGGTAGATATGCGTACAAAAAAAGGATTGTTCTGGAAGAGCTTTTAAAAATTTAGGCACGCTCATTTAATCAAATTATTCGCATTAATTATAATCTAGTGATATTCAATATAAATGAGCTAGAGGTTTTTATGATGGATAATTCTTGCTTATTTCTACAGAATAAATAATCTCTCAATTGGTTTAAATCTTAAAAGCCTAAAAACCAAGCGGGGTTATTCCATTAAACTATGGGCCTGTGAACCGCAGGGCTTGAGTAGGGGAAATTAACTGACAGTATTAATCTTATTTAGGAGAATTTTACTTCAAATTATAGGTGGTATTTTCGTGCGTAACAAAGACCTTCTTTTCCTTCATTTTTTTTACTTAATAATTATTTAATGTTGCATTTTATCGAAAAATCTTTGGATAGTATCAGATAATTAATAGTTTAGCAGCGTCTTATTGACGTTTTTTTTTATATAAATCAGGTATTAATTACCACAAAAATTATTTTTTATGTCTTTCAAAGCTAAATTGAATTTAGGAGGAAAAGAGTACAATGTTTTAAATTGTAACTACGATCTTTTTCAAGAAACAGATCCAACAGGTCGCCCGTCTTCTGTAACAAGAGGAGGTAAGATTACTGTTACTGTAGAATCCAATGACGACACTACCGGTGTTGAATTAATGATGGATAACTTCGGTAAAAAAGATGGATCTATTACTTACACGAAAAGAGATACGGATGCTAAACTTAAAGAAATTAAGTTTACCGAAGCTTACATGGTAAAGTACAGAGAAAACTTTGATGCTTCTGGTACCAATCCTTTAACGGAGACCTTTACTTTATCTGCAAAAGAATTAAGTATTGGTGGTGGTCAGCACCAGAACGAATGGGTAATGTAATCCATTTAATTCCAAATATTATTAAAAGGAGGCTGGTAAATGCCTCCTTTTTTTTACTTTTCTCACGAGCACACTAGGTATTTATGGTCGTCCACAATACTATTTTTGTAATCTTTACGGTTATAGGGTAGTGTAAGGACTTATTTTTAGTAACACCTGCGTAATAAGGTGTTGTAAACATTACATGTAGTTTTTTAGTGTGTATCATATTTAAATGGGAGTAAAGAAAAACTTACGCAAGCTCATTCAAGTACTTTGCTTGCATATACCATTTTTTTGAGTAAATTTAAAAATTAAAAAAATATAAATATGGCTATTGATAACGTAGGTATTGGTGGTAATGAAGTGAAAGGCGATGCTAACGAAGCGTTGAACGTCATTCCACAAAACAGGGCTTTGATTGCCGGTAAGCTTACCCCTAACGCACCCGTAAAACCCGAAGTTGTAGAGGGTCTTAGAACCGTTGAAGACGTTTTTGAGCATTATGAACCCGAACTTAAAATCCCTTTTGAAGATAAGGATGGTGGCACGGTAAACGAAACCTTAAAATTCAGAAATCTGGGTGATTTTGGCAAAAAAGGCATTACCAATAATAGTGTTTTTTTAAAAGAGCTTGAAATTGAGAGCGATCAATATAAAAAAATGATCAAGCAATTAAAGACCAATAAGATTTTAAAAGCCGCTTTGGAAGATCCGGAAGCTAAAAAATCTTTGGTAGATACTATCGATGCTTTGATCGATGAAATTAAAAACACTAAATAAATTTACATGGCTGATACACAGAACAACCAAAAAGCCGCACAGCTAAGTGAGAAACCTTATGCGGAACAGATAAAGGAAAAATCGGACGGACTAGTTAAATATGGCGGGTACGACCTTTTGGAATCTGCCATTGATGACGTACAGAACCTGAATCCTGATCGTAAGGCAAGACGAAAAATGTTTCTTACTGAAAACAGTAAAAAACAAGAGCGTAACGATTTATTGAAAAAATTAGAGCTTTGGTCTGAAACCCTTAAATCTGGTGATGATATCATTTCATTGGTACAAGCTGCAGATGATAAGGCAGAATTGGCGCAACAGGTACTTACAAAAAATTTGAAGTCGGCTTTAGAGGAAACTCGAGAATTGGAAACTTCATACCGTTCCGTAGCCTTATTTTACAAAAATACAGATTTACCTTCCTTAAAGAACGTTTCCGTTATAAATGCGGAACTTGATCAACTTACGGATTTGGACAATACCCGTTTCTTTGATCACATTCGTGAAGAACTGGTTGATAAATATGACCGTTTGGACCTTCGCGAAAATTATTCGCTAATGGTACTTCCTGGGTATTTAGGTTCTAAATCAGTAGTTGATAAATGGGCCAAAGTAGCACATGACAACAAAGTGACCTTAGTGACCGATTTTGCACATTTAGATGAGCCGGACGATGTAATGGAAATGTTCGAAAGCGCCAATCTTGCTAGTGGCGATATGTATTTGTCCAACACTATCATGACCTGTAACTGGTTAGTAGGCCGTGGTAAACATGCCGAAGTTGGTGAAGAAGAAGATGTACACGTACCGCCTTCTGGTGCGCTTGCAGGTAAAATTTACAAAACCTTGATGTCTCAGGTAACCGCCGGTAAAAAACACGGTGGCCTTAGTGAAGTAGACGGAGTTAAGTTTGATTTAAGAAAAAGCGAAATCGCCAATTTGGAAAATCTAGGTTTGGTACCTATGGTTAACGAATACGGTAAGGTTATGGCCTTTTCTGCCAAGACACTTTTTAATGGAGATAACCTAGGTCTTCAGACCTATTCTGTAGTTCGTGTGTTTGATTATGTGGCCAAAGTATTAATGGACTTTTTAAACCGTAGGGCTTTTGAGAACTTTAGCACCAAGACCCGTAACGAGATACAATCGCAGATTGTACGGTTTTTAGATGAAATTACCGGACCGGACAAGCTGATCGAGAATTTTGATATTCGTAGGTTTGAACAAGACCCGAATCAAAAAGACCGTATTTATTTAGATGTCCACCTTAAACCTTATTTCCCGGCCAAGAACTTTATGATCAAAATGGATGGTCAGAAAGGTGATGATGGTGCGGAGTGGGATACGGAATACGCACAACAATAAATAAGGCAAATCTAAACGAAGCTACAGCTTCTAAAGTCTTGTTATAGAGAATAATAAACAAAAACTTGGGTTTTGGTTAGGATGGTTTTGCTCAAAAGTGAACCTATAAACAATACCCCGCTATTTTTAAAACCTGAATAATTATGTCATTTTTAGCAAAACTTACTGTTGACGGGCAGATATATAATGTGCTTAACTGTACCTATAATTTTGAACAGCCTATTGATGGAACAGGCAAACCATCAGGTAAACCAAGAGGAGGGCAAATTATGGTCACTCTTGAATCAAAGGGTGAATATGATTTGTTTCATTGGATGAATGAGCCTGAACAAACAAAAGATGGTACCATCGTTTTCTTTAAACGTGATGCCATGTCAAAACTACAAGAAGTGAAGTTTACCAAAGGATTTTGTGTTAAACTTACAGAGAATTTTGATGCTATAAGTTCTAGGCCCATGCAAAAAAGAATCGTCATTTCTGCAAAAACCATTACTATTGGAGATATGAATTTTGAAAATCAGTGGGGCGAGTAAAATCTTTAATTTATGGAAGAAGAATTACTAAAAGAGTTGGATAGTATCCTTCAACCTGCAATTGCCAAATCTTGGGCAGACGCCAAAAGAAATGCCTATGGGAATGACCCTAGGGATGCTTTTTTGGATTTACTTAAGGTGCAGTTGGACAATACCAAAGTTGATATTTCAAAGAGCATGTACCAAATCGATTTGGCAATGCAGGGCAATTCTACAAGGGTTGAGTCCGCTTTACAAGATATGAGTCAGCCAGAAGAGGTAGTTAAGGTTGATATGAGTAATTATGTACGAGATACTCCAAATGGAACGAAAGTATTTGATGGCACTCAATGGTTTCTTTTTTCCAAAGAATCACAAATAGATTTTCAGGTGAACACTTCCCCGGAAACCTACAATGCACCCTTGGTCAAAGTTAGTGCCTATGATCCAACAACTAATTTTAGGGTAGCCTATATTGATTATGATACTACCGTAGAAGGTAATGAATTTTCATATTCGGGTAACGCAGATGATTTTGCAATGAGCGAATTGGATAAAAGTATATTTTACCAAGATCCACTTTATGCAGGAGCTAAATTTGCAGTCGGGAGCGTGGGTCTTGTTGCTGGAGAGTTAGAGGCATTTACTATGGCTCAGCATTATATTAATTATGATGATATATTAAGGATTCCACGTAAAGGAGGCGGTAGGAACTATGCAAATGGAGCTGGAAAGTTTAAAATGTTGGATGGTAAATGGGCTAATTTTGATGAAATAAGAAGTGTCAAAGGGTTTGAGCAAAACAAACTTAAAGTCAGTGCCAATAGCGCAAGAATTCGTGGAGCTAAAGCCGCCAAGGGTTTTAAAGTTGTTGGAAATGTGTTTTTTGCACTTTCAGTAGGTTTTTCTACAATTGAGATTATCAATGCTAGTATGAGCAATGATTCAAATAGAAAAGAGGTGTATTTTAAATCAGGTTTAGATATTACAATGAGTGTTGTAGCATTTATTCCAGTAGTGGGTTGGGCTATTTCAGGGACTTATTTTATAGCTGATGCATTCGGAGCCTTTGGTGATTTTGGGCAACCTAGTGGTATATCTCAAGAAGAATATAATAAGAACGCACTGCAAGAGATTAAGGTAATGCATGGTAATGGAATTAAATCTTTGAAATTTCAAATTGACTATGTACCTCCTGTAGAAAACGAAATAATTGATTTATATAGAGAAGAAAGACAGGTTAAAATAGATAACACCTATGTGGCCCCAAGCGTAAATATTCAAAAAATGAAATTTTAATGGAAGTTTGGCTTAAGAAAATACGGCCTCCTAAATACTTAAGGTATTTTTTTTTCATTATATACAGGTGGTATTCTTCATATAGTAGTGAAAAGCCAACAGCTCATTATACTGCGGCGATTTTTTTATCTATTCCACATTCTTTAGTATACATCTCAATCTGTATTCTTTTTGGGGTTCAAAGAATAAGTAAGCTTTATTTTTTATTTTTTTATCTTTTTATTTTTGTAATTCACTATTATATGTTTTTGTACAAGGACAAGTGGAAAGGGTTTTTACAAGAATTTAAACATTTGGATAGGAAAAAACGAGGCAAAGGTACTTATCTTGTCTTTTTATATCTTATCTTTTTTCTTTTTATAGCGATTTATCCTGCGGTTATTCGTTCTAATGAAAATTCCGATTCATATAAGTTAGAGACCTCAATAAGTAATAGTCTAGATACTTACGGTATAGCAAAATGTCTATCAATTCAAAAAGAGAAATCTTCAAATTTTGTATTTTATGAATTTTATATAGATGATCGAAAAGTATTGGGAACTACCGCTATAGAAGCTGTTGATGAATCATTGATCAATAAGTACTTTAAGGTGAAATATTCAAGCAAGAAAATCAACGAAAGTAAATTGTTGTTGAATCAGCCAGTTACGGATACTGTTGAAATAAAGAACGCTGGGTTTGATTTGGGCAGGAAGTAACAATTGTATAGTTATAAGGTGATTACGATTTGTTCCATTGGATGAAGGAGCCTGAACAGACAAAAGATGGGGCTATTGTGTTCTTTAAACGGGATGCCATGTCAAAACTACAGGAAGTTAAATTCTCTAAAGCCTATTGTGTTAGTCTTGAGGAAGAGTTTGATGCAAATGATGAGATGCCTATGCAAAAACGGATAGTCATTTCTGCAAAATCGATTACAGTAGGTGATATGGTTTTTGAAAATAGTTGGGGAGAATAAGCCTATGGATGCTCTAACCCAAAAATCACGTCAGCAAAGGTTAAAGCGAGAACTTAACAAATCGTTGGGTAGCGTGCGTCTTTCAAAGAACAAAAAACTGACTCTTGCTGATAAAAGCAAAATTAAGAAAGTTGCAGTAAAAGGTCTTCAACGTTATTTGACCGCTGAAATAAAAAGAACTAATACTAAGACGTATGATTGGTATTTTTTTAAAGATGACGGTGAACTATTTCATATTGAAGCTTTCAGAAATAGTCTGAACCATAATCGATATTTTATAGTTGATCATGAACAAGTGATGATTGAATCAAAGTTTGCACTTGGTTCATCTTATGGTCAACAGCGCATAACACAGTACGATATTTCAAGTAAAGAAATTGGCGATATTATATCTAGTTCTAAGAAATTATTCGCAGATATAATGAGGATTACCGTAAGTGAAAAAGAAGACGCCAAAATTTGGAAATCCTATGATACGATTGATGAAAAATCTATTATTACTATAACCTTAGGGTTGCCTGTCGCCATTATAGCTTCTGCAGAAGCTGTACCTCTGATGGTAATGGCAAGTAAGAGTAGTTTAACAAGCTCTGCTGTTTCTTCTTTAGGGAAGTCCTTTACCATTAATTCCTTTAGAACAGGACTTTATAATGGAGGAGCTAATTTATTTGGGCAACTTGCAACAAATGACTTTAAATTTGATGAGAAGATTGACTATTTCGACCCATTAATTTCCGGGGTGTCGGGAGGGTGGGGTTCCCTAGTGGCAGAATCTGCTTTTGAACTAAGATTTTCTAATGAAGGAGTAAAGTTCGGATATGAAGGCCATCAAAATTTTGTAGTGAATACTTTTACGGGTCTAATGGGCAGTCAAACTGGAGAGAAGTTAAGTAATTTTACAAAACCTTTAACTGATTTGAGTCCAAATATTGGTGGTTTAATGACTGATTTTTTGGGAGGGTCTGTTATAGGAGCAGGAGGAAATGTTTTGGGTGAAGAAATAAAGCTTAAACTCGAAATAGAAAAAAATGACTGAAAAACCATCAGTAAATAAGAATTTTAGGGGTTTAGTTCTGTTTTTGGTACTTATGTTATTGTTGTATATTGGATCTTTGGTCTATAATAATTACGTCAATAAAAAAATTCAGAACGGAAAAATGGTTACTATTGGTAGAATAATTGAGATAGCATCAGGAGCAAAAAATCTTTCAGTTAAATATCAATTTAAGCTACATAACGAAGACTATCGTGGTGCCTTGCCTATAGATAATTATCCTAAAATTAATATAGTAGGCAAGTTTTTTGAGGTTCATGTTTCACAAGAAAATCCAGGATTTAATAAGATATTTTTAGATAAAGAAATCACGGATTCAATTGCAATTTTAAAGGCAGGATTTTCTTTTGAAACAAGGATTAAAAGAAACCAATTTCAAGATTAATTCCTGTACTTTGTTAAAGTTCGCATTATACTTGTAATAAATTATAACTAAGCGGTGCTTTTTTTAACTTTTTGTTAAATATGATAAGATTAAAACTAATCATAAGTTCATTAATTATTTTTCTTTTATTCTGTAATCAAGGTTTTGAAAACAAACTACAGGGAACTTGGGAATATTCTAGAATAATTGATTCGGGAAAAACACTTCAAACATTATCAATAGAAGGAAAAAAGGAATCCACTAAATCACAGAAAGTTATTGATAGGTATATGAGGGAAGGAGTTGAGCGTTTCTATCTTGTATATGGAGAAAATGGAGAGTTAATTGAGTATAAGTTAGGTATGGGTATGAAGTTTAAGTATCGAGTTTCAAACGATACCATTTTTACTGACAACGAACCATATTATCGAATAGAGGAATTAACTTCGGAAAAATTAGTATTAAAATATTTTTATAGTGATGTTCCAACCACATATAAAAAGGTAGAGGTTGATTTATCAGATCATGAAATGGTAAATTGAGTATTCCTCCTGCTAGCGCTCGTATTTTATGAGTGCCGTACAAAGTAGGAGCAGGGTTAAACTAAAAGCAAAGTATCTGAAGTCTTTTATAGTTTTAGATTATAAGTTGATTAATGTAATCTAAGAAACATAGACGGCACTCATAAAATACGAGCGCTAGCGAGGAAGGCATTTCAAAAGGTATTGAGGAAGGGGTAGAAAGTACAAGTAATTCTAAAAAGGAAGAATAATGTTTGGTGCCGTACCCCGTTTCTTTGGAACTGTCGTTCGCTTCGTAATCGTTTATAGATTCGATTGGAACGTAATGGACCGGGCTTATCGAAAAGATAGAGGAAAAGAGAATTTGGAAAATCTGAAGGTAGGCCTATTGGTTATTGTTATAATTTTCGCGGTTGGTTTTATCGAATATTTGACAAGGACTTGATCCTCGCTAGCGCTCGTTTGAAACGAGTGCCGTTCAGAGTAAGAGCATTAATAAACTAAAAAGAAAGCTATCTCAAACATTTTAGATAGCTTTTGTATTTTTAGGTAATGAGATTAAATTGTAACGGAAGTACCTTGGACGGCACTCGTAAAACACGAGCGCTAACGGTAAGCCTTTTATAATTACGGAGGTCAATTTACTATATCAACCTTGATTTCTACGGCTAAAAAAAATAATGCTAACAAAGATTCCAAAGAATAATTTTATATTTCGAGAATGATTTTGGATAAAAGTAAAATTAGAGTTCTCATAGCGGTAGGTTTTTTATTGTCGGTAACCTATTTTGTTTCAAGGTATATCAAAAATGATATAAATTCAAATTCAGAATATACCATAGGTTTTGTTTATGACTATATGGAAGGTATAACATCAGGAGAATATATTTACTACCGCTATTATGTGTCGGGTCAGGTTTATGAAAATAGTAATTCTTATGATAATGCTCAAAAAGTAAAAGTCGGTGATTACTATACGGTAAAATACTCTACGAGTAATCCTGAACATTCTGAATTACTGCAAGGGCTTCTGATAACCGATACAATTCAAATAATAGCTGCAGGATTTAAATTGCCTAATAGTAAACAAAAATTATCAAGAAATTAAGTTGGTTTATCATAGTTTTTTGAAATGAGAAAACGGTAAAATAAAATGACCATTCACGTAAAGGCAGTGTATTGTTCTACAAATATCAGAATATATCCATATGGTCATAGGGAAGTATAAGATGTATAAAACTAAAATTTAGTTGGGAAAATAAATATTATAGATACAAATAATAATGAGGTACCTTATTGTTTTTATTATGTCGTTGCCTTTTGTTGTGTCAAGTCAAGAAAGTGAAGTGAATTTATACGGAACTTGGCATTATGAGCGCCGTTCAAAACCGGAAATAGGCTTCACCATGAGAATAGATGGTGAAGATGTTATCGAAGCATCGAATGATGAATCGGAAGACGGGGACGGCATGGATCATTTTTATTTGGTTTTTGAGAGTGAAGGACAATTAATCGAATATAAGGTAGGCATGGGGTTTCGCTCAAAATATAAAATCCTTGACAACACGGTCTACTCAAACGGAGACCCATTATATGAAATCGTGACATTCAGGGATAGTTTAATGGTCATAAAACAACCGAATGAAGTTGATACCGCCACGTATGAAAAGGTGGAGACAGATTTAAGTCATCTGGAAATAATTAATTGATATCTTTAAATAGAGAAGAAAAACAATATTTCCTAGAGCTATATGAATTTCAACAAATCTTATCTAGCAATATCCTTTTTACTTTTAATAAGCTGTCAAGCCCAAAAGAAGGATGTTTTGGTTGAAAAACTTTCACAAAAATATTGCAAGGCTATTGAAAATATAGAAATGAATGGGAAATCTAACCAAGTCATTCTAGAGGATATGCTAGTAGCTGCAAAAGCGGTAAGCAGTGAAAATACTGATTTGGTGAATACGATTAAAAAAGAAATAGCTATAGAAATAAAATCGACCGACGAAAAGAAAATAGGTTATGCTTTCGCAACAGATTTTGTAACGAATTTGATGGAGAATTGCCCTTCTTACTTTAAAATGGGAAGAGCAATAATTGAAAGACCAACTGAGACTAACGGTACGATAAAGTATGTTTCTAACAGAGTACAAGACTTTATGGCAAAATGGCAAAACCTCCCATTAAACGAACTTTATAAAAGAGCTAATGACTCTATAATAACAAATATTGATTATTCAAATTCTTATTTCTCGGATTACAAATCGGAAGACCAGTGGACTAACATAAAACCGATTACTGATATTCACTTAAATCTCTTGAATACATCGGATACTTATTTTAAAGCATTTTTAGTAAATGAACAATCTCGGGCAATGGGTTTGCCAGCAGAAGATTTTCCCCAAGCAAGAGTTATACAATGGGAATTTCAAGAGATCGATTGAACTAATTTTAAATAGACAATATCCAAAATTCTGTTTACACAAAATTTTGGATACTGTCTTGAATTTGGTCGGTATTAAAAACTATAACTTTGTTCTCTTTCCCAAACTTAATTCCGTTGTTTAACTATATAGAAACTCCTAAAACCAGCAAACTTCTCTATTCATCGATTATTTGGTTAATTGTTCCGTTAATTAGTATTTTTGTACTTTTCCTTTTTTGTTCTCATATAAGACATTAACATAGTCGTTGAAGAAATTAGACCTACTTATGAAGTCGTTCCCTACATTACTTATTTTTTTTCTAGGTAGCTTGTTGTTTTCGAGTCATAATCTTTGGTCGCAGACCCCGATTAATTTAAAAACCAATGATTTTGTAACTACTACTATTTTTTTTCCATCTAACATTAAAAAAGTAGTCGCGCCTGCGGCAAATTTTAAATTTAGTTATGAAAACGACTCTAATATTGGACTGCTTAAAGGGGGGAAGGGCAGGCCAAGCAATCTTTTGGTCATAACGGAACAAGGTTATATTTATTCATTTGCATTGAGTTATGCAGAAGAGGTACCGGAATTCAGTTTTATTCTAACAACCGATCAAGCCATTAGTAGAACCATAGCAAGTAATATAGAGAGCTCTGAAAAACCAAAAAATGTAATAAAACCTTCTGATACTAGTAATAAAGAAGCTAAAGAAGAATCGGTAGAAAACGAAGCAGTGAGGGGCGATCTTGATGATACAGAAAGTACATTAAAAGAGATAGATAACCCGGTTCAGAAAGAGAAAAATATCAAACAGGACCCCACAGTCGAAAACACAGCTGATATGGGCGACGAAGATTTATACGACGTGGATCGCGAGGAGTATTATCGTATTTATTGTGAAAATAACTATTTGCAAAAAACCGTTTTTAAAAGAAGTTTTAGACAGAACAAAAAAATTGCTTTGCGCTTAAATAATATTTTAGTAGATCGAAATGAAAAGTACTTTGTAGTGCAAATCGAAAATAACTCAAAAAGGACTTATAATATTGCCGGGCTCAGTTTCTTTAAAAAATCTAAGGTAGGCCAACTCGAGAAAATCATGAATCCTCTGTATACTTTTAATCTTCAGGAAAATATTGATCCGGATGGGATCAATGAAGTTGTATATGTGTTTAAAAATTTCAATATTAGCGCCAGAGAAAAAATCTCTGTAGTTTTGGCAGAGACAAATAGCGATAACTTGGTCATATTACCTCTAGATTATTTACTAATTAATTCTCCCTCCAATTGAAACATATCACGATATTATTTTTATTGCTATGTTTTCCTATAGTACTTGCTTCTCAAACTTATTCCAATACCTTTTCTGTATCCGGGGGTTTGTTTGGTGATGGTTATGGTGGAGAGATAACTTACAACACTAATTTAAGCGAAACAACCCGAACACAGATAGCTTTAAATGGTACCTCTACCAACTATAAAAGTGGAGTTGTGCGTATTCCATATACAAGTGTAACAGCTAGCTACTCCTACTTTATAACGGTTTTGAGCCGTAACAGAAAAATGCAATCCCTTTCATTGGGTGGAGGGGCCTTGGCGGGTTACGAATCGGTTAACAATGGAGATGTTGAGTTGAGTAATATACTTTCGGTTGATGGAGAGAGTAAATTTATTTTCGGTGCCGTAGTTACGGCTGATCTGGACATTATACTCACGGAACACCTTTCCCTTTTGGTAAAAACCTCACAGTTCTATCATGTGAACAGTGATTTTGGAAATCTCACCAATTATAGCGGACTAGGTATAAGATACTACTTCAATTAATTGAAAATTAAGTTTTAAAAATCGATAAGTTTAATTTTCTACCTTATCCGATAATTTTGCGTTTCAACTGGACTTTTGATTAAAAAGGGTCGTGTTCTATTTATAATTTAAACGTATTGCATATCTTGTAGGACTTTCTTGATAAGGAAGGTTTTACCGAGTACGTATTTTTAAAAGGAATATTTAGTCCCCTGTTGCGAAATGAAAAAGTATCCCAAGATTCTTATTTCCTGTTGTTGTCTATTTTTGATAGTATTGGCCTGTACCAAGGAGGTAGGGCTCATTACCGAGGTAGAGTTCGATCTCTTGGAGCAGCACACGGCCGAAGGTTTCGTAAACCAGGGACTTCCCACCACTTTTACGATCTTACCTGAAGAGATTTTAGAGAACTACGAGTATAATCTCACGTACGAGATATTGGAAGGCGAGGGCCATTTTGAGGATATGGACGGTAACCCCTTGAAAGCAGGGGAAGGTCAGTCCGTGCCTACGGACCTGACCAGTTCCCTGATGTACAAAGGCTCCGAAACGGGAGCGCACAGGGTGAAGATAACGGGAGCCGATAACTTCGGCCTGTCGCAGGAGATCGAGGTCACGTACGACCTGGTCGATGTCCCGGTGGTCTGGGAGGCATCTAGCGAGCTCTCCGAGCTTGAACTGGATAAGCCGGTGGACCTGTCCCTTTTGTTCGAGACCGGGGACGCCTCGGAAGATATCGATTACGAGGCCCTGTACGGTTTCGGTTCGGGCGCCGGAAGCCTTCGGTCATCGGAGGAGAACGGTTATGCTCCGACCGGTGAGTACGGTTCTATTGACCCCGGCAGCTACCCCCTTGTTTTCACGCCTTCGGAAGTAGGCCCGCAACAGCTGGTCTTCACCCTTCGTGACAGTAACGGTCAGGAAATAGAGGCAGGACTGGACTTCAACGTAGTCGAGTTCATCGATGTGATTTCCATTACCCTTGTAAGCCAGGATACGATCAAGATGAAACTGGGGGACGAAATCCCTCCCGCTTTCACTTTCGACCCACCCAATGCCACCGATCAGGGGGTGACGGTGGTCTCCAGTGACCCTGATATCGTGTTTATCGACGAGAACAATGTTTGTATCGCCGTAGGATTGGGCACGGCGGAAGTAACCGTTACCTCCGTCTCCAACCCCGAAGCGAGCGATACGGTCACGGTAGTGGTCATAGAGGCCGATAGGATACCTGTAACGGGCATCACCGTTTCACAGGAGGACCCCGGGGCCACGGGCACGGAGCGCCAATTGTTGGCCACCGTCCTTCCCGAGGAGGCGACGGACCCCAGTGTGACCTGGTCCTCCAGTGACGATACGATAGCCTCCATAGACGATAATGGACTGTTGACCGGTCTTTCTGCGGGAACGGCCACGATAACGGCCACCTCGGTCTCGGACCCGGAGATCAGTGGCAGTGTACAGATAGAGATCACGGGCGTATCGCTGTTGTCGGCGAACGCTATCGAGGCCTTCGCATTGAACGGTCAGATCGAGACGGCAACGATAGATACGGAGGCGCATACCGTTTCGGTTACCGTTCCGGAGGGCACCGCCCTGAACGTGGCGCCCATAACCTTGGCGGTATCGGAGGGTGCGACCGTTGCTCCCGGTCTCCTGCAGGCACGTGATTTCAGTTCCCCGGTTGAATATACGGTGACTTCGGGCAATGGTACCGAGCAGGTATGGACCGTGACCGCCAAGGTATTGACCCTGCCAGTGGCGGGCGATACCGATATCACGGCCTTCGGACTCCAGGACCAGAACCGTTCCACGATCGACCCGGAAACCAATACCGTAACGGTGAACGTTCCCGACGGAACGGACCTGAACGTAGCGCCTCAGCTGCTGGAGGTATCCCCCGGCGCGACCGTGGCCCCTGCCATAGGGCAGGTCCAAGATTTTTCCCAGGCGGTAACCTATACGGTGACCCCCGAGACCGGGACACCTCAAGTGTGGACGGTGAACGTTACGGTCTCCGTCCCTGAGGGAAGCGGGGACAACGCGATAACGGCTTTTGAACTGCTCGGTCAGACCGATGTGGATATAGACGACACGGCCGGCACAGTAACGGTTACCGTACCTAATGGTACCGAACTGAATAGCGCTCCTTCGGTATTGAACATCTCTCCCAATGCCACGGTGAACCCTGCAATAGGGGATGCACAGGATTTTTCTGGTGCCGTTACCTATACGGTGACCGCAGAAAATGGTGATGAACGAGAATGGACGGTGAACGTTACAGAACTTCTTCCCGTCCCAACTGAAAGTAGTGCCAATGATATTACCGCTTTTGTAATCGCAGGGCAAAATAGTTCTACTTTTGATTCGGATAACAGTATTATTTCGGTCAATGTCCCAGATGGAACCGATCTTAATGTTGCTCCACAGAACTTGGAAGTTTCACTTGATGCGACTATTTTACCCGCAATCGATGTCGTGCAAGATTTTAATACGCAGGTAGTTTACACGGTGACCGCTGAAAACGGCGATGAACAAGACTGGACGGTGAACGTTACCGTTTCTGCTGCAGAAGGAAGCGTTGAAAATGCGATAACGGCCTTTGAGCTTACGGGTCAGACCGATGTAGATATTGACGATACGACCAGTACGATAACGGTTACGGTTCCCAATGGTACGGACTTAAATATGGCTCCTTCGGTATTGAACGTTTCTGACAATGCAACGGTGAACCCTGCAATAGGGGATGTACAAGATTTCAGCCTGCCCGTTGCTTATACGGTAACCGCTGAAAATGAAGATGAAAGAGTTTGGACTGTGAATGTTACCGTGACAAGTAGCAGCAACAAATCCATAGACAGTTTCGTGGTTGATGGTGTATCGGGAACAGTCAATGGTACCGATATATCGTTGACTTTGCCATTTGGAACCGATGTAACTGCATTATCTCCGGAAATCGAATTTTTTGGACAATCTGTGAATCCGTCTTCGGGAACACCGACCGACTTCACTAACGATGTGGTCTACACTGTTACTGCCGAGGATAACAGTACCTTGGATTATACAGTTGCCGTAATAATAGCTGCTAAAACGAACACTGCACCTACGGCAGAAGATTTCCCCGTTAGTGTCAATCGGGATAGCAATGATAATAGTATCGACCTTTCGCCGCATATTAACGATGCCGATGAGGACGAACTTGAGGTTGCCATAATATCCGATTTTAGAAATGGTACGGCTACGGTTTCAGGAAATACCATAGTCTATACCCCGGCACCAGGCTATACCGGGATAGATAGCATTGTCTACACTGTAAATGACGGCAATGGAGGAGAAGTTACAGCAACGGTTACCGTTACGGTCAATACCCAACCTACGGCAGAGGATTTCTCCGTTAATGTGGAGCAGGACAGTAAAGATAATAGTATCGACCTTTCGACACGTATTAACGACGCTGATGGAGACGAACTTACCATTTCCGTAAAAAATAATTACGAAGAGGGTTCGGCTACAATCTCAGGAAATACTATGTTATACACCCCTAATCCTGGTTATAGCGGGATAGATAGCATTGTCTATACTGTAAGTGACGGCAATGGAGGAGAAGATACAGCAACCGTAACCTTTACGGTGATGCCTGCAGCAATCAAGAAGAAACCTATAGTGAGTATTGTTGACATTGCGGATATCACCTTGCCGACGAATTCAGTAGAGCTGTCTGGAAGTGCCACTGATGAAGACGGTACGATTGTGAGCTACGAATGGACAAAGAACAGTGGTCCGGCTGCGAACATAACGAACGCTATCTCTTCGGCCACCATGGCAACGGACCTTGTAGCTGGCGATTATGTGTTCAGGCTTACAGCCACCGATAACGACACTGGTACTGGTAGCAATACAGTCGCTTTTACCGTTATTGAGGCTCAGAACAAGATACCGGTCGCAGTTTCCTCGGCCGATGCTATAAACGGTAATGCTCCTTTGACGGTAAAATTCACAGGCAGTACATCTTCTGACCCAGACGATGACGACTTGAGTTATATATGGAATTTTGGTGATGGTAGCACATCTATTTCAGAGGATCCAACTCACGAGTTTTCGGCTGCAGGTACCTATGACGTTGTTCTAACGGTAACCGATGACGGAAATCCTGAACGAAGTGATACAGCAACTACTATTACAATAGAAGTAGGTCAGGCAAACCAAATTCCGATTGCCGTTTCCTCGGCCGATGTTACTAATGGAAACGCCCCTTTGACAGTAAAATTTACGGGTAGCGATTCTTCCGATCCTGATGCAGATGATACCTTGAGCTATTTCTGGGATTTCGGCGACGGTAATAATTCCACATTGGAAAACCCGTCGCACGAGTTTTCTTCAGCGGGCACATATGACGTGGTATTAACGGTCACAGACGACGGAAGTCCTGTGCGTAGTGGAACAGCACCAGAAATTACAATAGAATTAAGTCAAGCAAATCAAAGTCCGAAGGCGGTGGCCTCGGCCGATGTTACCAATGGAGAAGCCCCTTTGACAATAAGCTTTACAGGGGATACATCCTCCGACCCGGATAATGATACCTTGAGCTATTTATGGGATTTCGGTGATGGTAGCACATCCACACTGCAAAATCCAACACATGTTTTCCAATCTCCAACCACATATAACGTGGTACTGACGGTAACCGATGACGGAAGTCCTTCACTTAGCGATGAGGCATCGGCTATTACTATAGAAGCAGGTAACGCGAATCAATTTCCGGTTGCGGTGGCTTCAGCCAATACTACTAATGGAAACGCCCCTTTGACGGTAAACTTTACGGGTAGCGATTCTTCCGATCCTGATGCAAATGATATCTTGAGCTATTTCTGGGATTTCGGCGACGGTAATACTTCCACACTGGAAAACCCGTCGCACGAGTTTGCGGCAGGCACCTATGACGTGGTTCTGACGGTAACTGATGATGCAAGTCAGCCACGCAGCAATTCGGCAACTGCCATCAGGATAGAGGCGGGCATTGCTAACAGAATTCCGGTCGCACTTTCCTCGGCCGATTTTACTAATGGAAACGCCCCTTTGACGGTAAAATTTACAGGTAGCAATTCTTCCGACCCGGATAATGATACTTTGAGCTATTTATGGAATTTTGGTGACGGGAGTACATCAGAGTCAGAAAACCCAGTTCATGAGTTTTCGGCCGCAGGTTCTTATGAAGTTGTTTTAACAGTAACGGATAACGGAAGTCCTGTGCTCAGCAATGTAGCAACGACTATTACGATAGAAGTTAATCAGGCCAATCAAAGTCCAACAGCCACTGCTTCAGCCGATGTTCTCAATGGAACAGCTCCCTTGACGGTAAAATTCACTGGGAGTACCTCCTCTGATCCAGATGATGATTCTTTGAGCTATTTTTGGGATTTTGGTGATGGAGGAACATCGACTTCAGATGACCCAACCCACAAGTTTTCGGCTGCAGATACTTATAACGTTGTTCTAACGGTAACCGATGACGGAAATCCTGTTCGGAGCAATAGTGTTAGTTTATCAATAGAAGTTGATCCGAACACAGCACCTGTAGCTGTTAATGACACTTTTACAGTAGGTGAAGCCGGTATTTTGAACGAACTTATCCTAACAAACGACACAGATAGCGAAGATGAAGATTTGACCGTCAATTGGATTGGCGGTAGCACAGCGAATGTAGGGCAATCCGTTGGCGGTTCAGATGGCGGTTTGTTTACTATAACCGCCGGGGGTGGTCTTAATTTCAATACAAACAACGACTTTGATGGTTTGAATGATGGAGAGACCCAAACGACAACTATTCAATACAGAATAACTGATGGTAACTCTAATTCGAATACGGCAACAGTTACCGTAACGGTAACAGGTGTTGATGATCCCAATAATAGTCCTACTGCAGTTATTTTAACAACTGCCATAAGTGGCACGACTCCCCTTAGTGTTGATTTTACGGGGGACCAATCTTTCGATAACGATGGTTCAATAGTTTCCTATTTTTGGGAATTTGGAGAGAATAACCGAACAAGTTCAGAGGCAAAT
>NZ_JAHKPY010000003.1:632061-1202412 GCF_018860745.1 Zobellia uliginosa
GTAACCCTAACTGTTACGGACAACCGTGGTGCAACGGATTCCGAAACCGTAACGATAACTGTTAGTGAAACTTCTAATCAGCCGCCAAAGGCAAATGCAGGAGCCAACCAGAGTATCACTTTACCTACAAATATGGTTACTTTGGATGGTTCGGACAGCGAAGATTTAGATGGTAGTATTAAGTTTTATAAATGGACAAAAGTTGGAGGAACTGGTACTATTAACAGTCCAAACAGTATAAGTACATCTGTAACGGGCTTGACGAACGTAGGAAGCTATACATTTATACTTACTGTGACCGATAATGAAAATGCTGAGTCTAGTGATTTAGTAATTGTAACAGTTTCTGATCCAGTTGTGCCAAAGGCAACATGGAATGGCTCACAAAATGTAAGTATTGGACAACCATCGGTTAGCGGGACGGTTACAATTTCAGGTGGACCAATGACTTTTATTTTTGGAATAGGTTCATCAGGACCTGAGAGCGGAATTATAACCTTTATAATAGATGGAAAGTCGTACACAGCATCTGTCTCAGGAGGGGGGGCGAACGAACGAATAACCGAAAGTTTCCCTCCTGGGACATATAATTACAGCCTAACTTTAAGTGGTTCTGGTAATTATAGCGGAGGTGTTAATGCTCAGGGAAGTCCATAAAGATATTAATTCTTTATTAATTTTTAATTTTGGTATAACTCAAAACACATTTTTTATTTATCATCTGAATAAAGTACAATTTTAAAATCACCAAATGAAATTTTAGTTTATTCTCAACTTATATAATTCCAAATATTCTTGTATTTCACAAGCTGCGAGTAAGCATGTCTGATAACTAAATTTTCTGGTTTTTCAAGAGAAGGGTCGTCTTTTAAAATTTGCATGGCATGGTAGCGAGCTGTTTTGAGAATGTCATTATCTTTTACAATATCTGCAATTTTTAAATTGAGTACGCCGCTTTGTTGAGTTCCCATAATATCACCTGGGCCTCGTAGTTTTAAATCGACTTCTGCAATTTCAAAACCATCGTTGGTCTGTACCATGGTTTGAAGTCTAGTTTTTGCTTCTGTAGACAATTTATGACTCGTCATTAATATACAGAAACTTTGGTCGGCACCACGACCTACACGACCTCGAAGCTGGTGTAATTGCGATAGTCCAAAACGTTCCGCACTCTCGATGATCATTACCGAAGCATTGGGAACGTTAACCCCAACTTCAATAACTGTTGTAGCTACCATAATTTGAGTTTCGCCTTTTACAAACCGTTCCATTTCGTAATCTTTGTCCGCTGGTTTCATTTGTCCGTGGACAATTGAAATTTGATAATCTGGCATTGGAAAATCGCGAGCAATACTCTCATACCCATCCATTAAATCCTTATAATCCAAAGCTTCGGACTCTTGAATAAGAGGATATACGATGTAAATTTGACGGCCTTTCTTTATTTCGTCCCGTATGAATTGAAATACTTTTAAACGATTACTATCAAACCTGTGTACGGTTTTTATGGGTTTTCTTCCAGGAGGAAGCTCATCAATAGTTGAAACATCCAAATCGCCATATAGACTCATGGCCAATGTTCTCGGAATAGGCGTTGCCGTCATTACAAGAATGTGAGGTGGTATTTCATTTTTATGCCAGAGTTTAGAGCGCTGCGCTACACCAAAACGGTGTTGTTCGTCTACTATAGCCAAACCCAAATTTTTAAATTTCACTTTGTCTTCAAGAAGCGCGTGTGTACCAATAAGAATCTGGAGTTCTCCGCTTTCTAACTGTTCATGAATAGGGCGGCGAGCAGATTTCTTGACGGAACCTGTTAAAAGAGCACAAGTAATCCCTGTACCTTCTAATAATTCTGAAATACCTGTATAATGTTGATTTGCTAAAATTTCCGTGGGCGCCATTAGGCAAGCTTGAAAATCATTGTCTATTGCCAAAAGCATAGCCATAACCGCAACAATGGTCTTTCCGGAACCAACATCTCCTTGCAGCAATCTATTCATTTGGGCATTACTTCCCAAGTCCCCTCTAATTTCTTTGATTACTCTTTTTTGAGCGCCTGTGAGTTCAAAAGGTAAGTGGTTTTTGTAGAATTCATTAAATATTGTTCCTACCTGATCAAAATTAAACCCTTTTATTTTCTTCTTGTGAAGCATGTTCTTCGCAATCAGCTGCATTTGGATATAAAAGAGTTCTTCAAATTTTAATCTGTACTGTGCTTTTGCTAAGAGCTCTTGATTCTTTGGAAAATGTATGTTGAAAAGTGACTCGCTTTTGGGCAGCAGCTTTAATTCAAATAATAATTTTTCAGAAAGGGTTTCTGTGAACCGGCCTTTGGTTTCAATAAATATTTGTTGGACCAACTTGCTTATCATTCTATTAGAAATACCTTTATTGCTAAGTTTTTCAGTAGAGGGGTAAACAGGTTGCATAGCTATCTTAAGACCTTGTTCGTGGTCTTTTTGAGGCTCCATCTCCGGGTGCGGCATTGAAAACTTGCCGTTAAACCAATTGCACTTTCCAAAAATTACATAAGGCGTATTGAGCTTTATGTTCTCACGAATCCATTTTTGACCTCTAAACCACACTAATTCCATTTCCCCTGTATCATCAACAAAACTTGCTACAAGACGTTTACCTTTTTTCTGTTCTACGGTTTTGAGGTGGACAATCTTACCAACTATTTGTACATCTGCATTGCTACGCTGTAACTGTCCAATTTTATAATAGTGGGTTTTGTCTATGTATCTATTGGGGAAAAGATTCAGTAAATCTTGAAACGTATGTATCCCCAGTTCAGACTGCAAGGTCTCAGCACGATTAGGTCCAACACCTTTTAAGTATACAATAGGAGTCTGAAGTGAATTAGCGTTCATGGGACTAAATTAAGTGATAGTATAATTGCAACAAACTAAAACGTTAAATTTGGTGTACAATTTGTTCCTAAGACTTCATGAGAAACCTTTTCGCACTCTTTTTTTTCTTTTCGATATGTTCTTGCTTTGGTCAGCATCAAGATAAAGTCGACTTTATTCAAGCCGATGTGTTTATTGAGCCTATTCCATTAAATAAGGAGATAAAAGGGGGTGTGATTTATCGGTTTGACATACTTCAAAATGTTGATTCCGTTTTCCTTGATGCCAAAGATATGGCATTTACAAAAGTTGAACTGGACGGAAAAAAAGTGGATTTTGTTAAAACGGACAAAACCATTTCAATTTATAAAAAGTTTAAAAAAGACAAATCGTATAAACTCACTATTGAGTATTTAGCCAAACCAAAGCAAACCGTTTATTTTTTAGGCTGGGGAGATACTATAGAAGGGAACGAACAGATTTGGACGCAGGGTCAAGGCAAGTATACCAGTCATTGGTTGCCCAGCTTTGATGATATGAACGAGAAAGTTGAGTTTGATTTATTTATTCAGGCGGGTAGAAAATTTGATGCAATAGCAAATGGTAAATTAGCTGTGGTTCCTCCTCAAATGGATGATAAACCTGTTTGGCTTTTTAATATGGAAAAACCCATGAGCAGTTATCTTCTGGCTTTTGCTATTGGTGATTACAGTAAACAGGAAATAGCTTCTTCTAGTGGCGTGCCCATTGAAAATTATTATTATCCTCAAGATAGTACAAGGCTAGAGCCAACTTACCGTTATACACAACAAATTTTTGATTTTCTAGAAGATGAAATTGGAGTGCCTTACCCATGGCAGAATTACAAACAGATTCCTGTTCGCGACTTTCTGTACGCAGGAATGGAAAATACCGGAACTACAATTTTTTCAGATGGATATGTTATTGATTCCACTGCTTTTGTAGATAAAAATTTTGTAAATATCAATGCCCATGAGATGGCGCACCAGTGGTTTGGGAACTTGGTCACTGAAAAGGACGGAAACCACCATTGGCTGCATGAAGGATTCGCAACTTATTATGCTTATTTAGCCGAAAAGGAAATTTTTGGCGACGACCATTTTTTTTGGAAGTTGTTTGAAACGGCAAAAGAGCTTCAGGAAATATCTGAGAATGGTAAAGGGCAAGCTTTGGTAGACCCCAAAGCGAGTAGTGCTACTTTTTATGAAAAGGGAGCATGGGCCTTGGTTATGTTAAAAGATAAAGTGGGGGATGAGGCGTTTAAAAAAGGGGTTTCAGCTTATTTGAATAAACATCAGTTTAAGAATGTAACAATTGATGATTTTATAAAGGAAATTGAACTGGCATCAGCTTTAAATCTAGATGGGTTTAGAGCAAAGTGGTTGTTGTCCACTGAGTTTCCTTATACAGATGTGAAGACCTTTCTAATGGCGAAAAACAAATCTATCCGGACTTTTTTCCTATCTAACCATTCCGAAAAAGATCTTAGTGTTTGGCTATATGAAAAATGGCCCATAGAATATAAAGAGGCATTAATAGATAAATTTGAGAAAGGTATAGTCACAGGCGGATTGGAGATGATATTAATGGAAAGTCCTTATTTAGAAGTTCGTCAAAAAGGGCTTCAGCTAATTCAAAAAATTCCAATCAACAAAAAGGAAGCAGTGGAGAAATTATTGACGGATAAAAGTTATGTGACCCAAGAACTGGCTTTGTATAAACTATGGTCAAATTTTCCTGAAAGTCAAAAAGTGTATTTAGATGCTACTAAAAGTGTTATTGGCTTGCCAAACAAAAATGTACGGCTATTGTGGTTGTTGTTAGCGGTTGCCACTAATGATTATGAAGCTCAAAACACCACAAAGTATTTTGCGGAATTGAGCGGTTATACTTCTCCGGAATATGGATGGGAAGTTCGTATGTCCGCATTTCAATACTTGCGCGAAATAGGTTTTACAGATGAGGGACTCCTTAATCTTATCTATGCCACAAATCACCATTCATGGCAGTTTAAGAGATTTGCCAGAAGTTTAATAGATGAACTTTTGGAAGATGAAGATTATAAAATTCGTATCCAAAAACTGGTTGGGAAACTAAACGAAGACGAATCACGTTATATGAATACAAAACTTAAGTAATAATGAGGGCATTGGTTATATCGGGTGGAGGTAGTAAAGGTGCTTTTGCAGGCGGCGTTGCGCAATACCTAATGGAAGAACTTCATCATGAATACGATTTTTTTCTTGGCACCTCTACAGGTAGTTTGCTTATTTCTCACTTAGCTCTAGCTAAAATTGAAAAAATAAAAGAGGTTTATACAAATGTGAATCAGCATAGTATTTTTAGTAATTGCCCGTTTACGATTCAAAAAAAACATGGTGTGCATACCATTGGGATAGATCACTGGAATGTTCTGAAGAACTTTTACAAAGGAAGAAAGACCTTTGGAGAAAGTAGAAACCTTCTAAAACTGATAAAAAACACCTTAACAGTAGAGGAGTTCGAAAATTTGAAGAACGGCCCCAAAGAGATTATAGCAACGGTTAGCAATCTTTCTTTAAATCAGGTAGAGTACAAAAGTATTAATGATTGCACTTATGATGAGTTTTGTGAGTGGATTTGGATTTCATGCAACTACACACCTTTTATGAGTTTAGTCCGCAAGAATGGCTGTGAATATGCAGATGGAGGATTGGGAAACATGGTGCCTATAGAAGAAGCTCTTAAAAGAGGAGCTACTGAAGTTGACGTTATTGTTTTACAAACCGAAGTAAGTCACTTAAATCGTTTGCCGTCCCGAAACGCCTTCTCATTACTGACCACAATGTTTGAATATATGCTAGACCGTATTGAGCATCAAAATATTCGTATAGGTAAATACGTGGCAAAGCATAATGATGCTATTATAAACTTCTATTATACGCCAACGGTATTGACTACAAATTCATTGATTTTTGACAAGGAGAAAATGACGGTGTGGTGGAAGAGTGGTTACAACTTCGCAAAATTTAAAAATATAGAACTAAATCAAATAGAGCCAGAAAAGGGAGAGGTGTTGTAAAACTAAAACCGCCCTAAATAATAAATATTAGAGCGGCTTGTTTTAAACTGGTTAAGTTTATTATATTTTATTTCCAGAGAAAACCTATTTCCTTTTTTATATAAGATAAAGCTGTTGAGGAAGGTGATTGTTTTTCCATGGTTTCGGTTAGAATATCCTCACGTAATTTATCTGCAGATTCCGTTTCGCTCATTGCTGCTTTTCTAATCATTTGAACAGTTGCGCTTTTGGCTGCTTTAATAACGTTCCAACATTCATCTGTCATATAAATCTGTTGAGACAGGTTATGCTCAAATTCCGTCTCTATACTTTTTATCAAAAGGCTTTCGTATGCATTCTTGTCCGTAGATTTTGGAGCTACTCTTACCACTAGACTAGGTATAGCGATGCGCTCAAGAAAAAGTGCCATACGCTCGTATGCTTGTAAACGAACAGGTATAGTATTCTTCTGCGAGTCTTTGTGTAATAGAAAGCGTCTGCGGCCATCTTCGTTTTTAGTATGCAACTTAAAAAAGTAAAAGGCAACGACCCCTGTAACTACTGCAGGCAATAAAAAGCCGAACATTTGTAAAATTCCTTCTCCAGACATTTTTTTGGTATTTGGTTTATTTGGATAATAGAACGGGGGATTTTATCAAAAAGTATACAAAAAACGGGATAACTTTTAGTTCTTCATCTGCTCTCTTACCATGAGATAAAATTTATTGAAATCAGGGTGAATATTGACTTGTACACCTTCTTTTAAATTTCCATCTCTACCCAAGGCCATAATACGCTCAGGAGCAATTTTAAATTTCTTCTGAAGGAGTGAAGCTATTGCCATGGCTTGTTTTGCCGGTGTTTCTATGTCTCCTGTCATGCTCAAACCTTCTATGGTAACACTTGTACTTGGATTTGCCATTAAAATATTAGCAATTTTTTCTGTCCAGGCTTCCGCTTCCGGAGTAAGTGCAGTACCCGTATCGCTTCCGTATAAACTTGATAAATCCGATGAAACAACAACAGCCCCTTCAGAAACACTTATTTTGGCATTTTCGCCCATGGTTTGCTTAACATTGGTCAAAACAAGAATAGTTATGGAATCATTGGTGGCAATTGATGCTTTTATAGCTTTTAGCTGGTCTTCTTTAGCCTCAAGATTAGCCATTGCAGTAGTTACCATATTAGAGTTCTTGTTAGAAACTTCTGCAAAACTGTTCAGGTTCTTCATTAAAGTGTTATTTGCCGTTTGAAGCTCAGTAACCTGGGTTTCGAAAGATTCTGCTTTGGTTACTGCTACTTTTTCGTTCTTTCTTGCGTCAAATATTTCTCCATTTACAGAGTCCAACTGCATTTTTAATTGAGCTATTTCTTCTAGAAGGTCACTTTTTCGTTGTGCTTGTAACGATAAGCTAGCGAAAAGAATAAGAGCAAGGGTAAGTAGGGCGTGTTTCATAAATTGCTTAGATTTAATTCGTGTTATATGATTTGGAAAAAATAAAACGTCTAACAAATGTATATTATTCTTAGCTGTTTTCACAATGCTTTCCTCCCAAGTGGATACAATCATGCAGTTTTTGCATATTGACAAAAGGAACCTTAGCCTTGTTATAACCGTAAGAAGAAGCCAAGCTTCGGTTCAAGTCGTTATCATCTACGTTAAGCTGAATATCATCCATTGTATATTGGCAAGGGTGTTCATAACCAGAAGCATGTGTAATTTCTAAGAGTTCCTTTCTAAAGGTCATAAAATATTGCGCCAGACGGTCAGATTTTAGAGGTACATCAATACCTTTTTGCAACCATTTGTTTTGTGTAGCCACTCCTGCTGGACAGCGGTTGGTATGGCAAACTTGGGCTTGGATACAACCTATACTCATCATAGCTTCACGGGCTACATTAATACAATCTACGCCCATTGCAAATGCCATTGCCGCTTTGGCCGGAAATCCTAATTTACCACTGCCAATAAATACAACACGGTCAGTTAACTTTCGGGTCAAGAAAACTTTATAAAGACTGGAAAAACCATATACCCAAGGTAAGGAAACGTGGTCAGCAAAAGATGGAGGAGCAGCACCAGTGCCGCCTTCACCACCGTCTATGGTAATAAAATCGGGCCCCTTTCCTGTTTTTACCATCAAATCTGCCAGTTCTTCCCATTGGTTCAATTTACCTATAGCTCCTTTAATACCGACGGGTAACCCAGTTTCTTCTGCAATTTTCTCAATAAGCTCCAATAGCTCTTGTACATTATTAAAAGCTTTGTGTGTGGCGGGAGAAAGCACATCTTTACCTACTTCAACGCCTCTTATCTCGGCTAATTCCGGGGTTATTTTTGCGCCTGGCAGTACGCCTCCCTTCCCGGGTTTAGCGCCTTGTGATAATTTAATTTCTATAGCTTTTACGCTTGGGTTTTCCGCAACGAGCTTTTTCATTTTTTCCATGGAAAAGTTTCCGTCCGGTGTACGAACTCCAAAATAACCCGTTCCAAAATGAAAAATAACATCGCCACCTTGCTTGTGGTATGATGAGAGCCCGCCTTCTCCGGTATTGTGATATGCATCTGCTTTAGCAACACCTCTGTTCATAGCTTCTATGGCAGCGGCCGATAATGAGCCAAAACTCATGGCAGATACATTAATTATGGAGCTGGGTCTAAAAGGCTTCCTTCTTTGATTGTAAGCTCCCATAACCTTAGCACAGGGAATAAATGTTTTGTCCGTTATATTTATATGATTTTCAGGCACCTTATATGCCATCATTTGATTTTTTACAAAAATATGTTGATGGGCATAAATATCTCTGTCCGTTCCAAAACCCTCATAGTTGTTTTCTTTCTTTGCAGAAGCATATATCCATCCTCTTTCTATTCGGTTAAATGGAAGTTCTTCTCGATTGTTGGCCACAAAATATTGACGCATTTCTGGCCCTATACTTTCTAACCAATACCGTAAATGGCCTACTACGGGAAAGTTGTGAGAGATGGTATGAGAGCGTTGAAAAAAGATATCTCGGAAGGCAACAATCAGAAGAAAGACTACACCCCATACCCACCACGAAATACTCTCAAAAAAGGAAATAAATTGCTCCATAAATGTGTGAAATACTATTTAAACTGATTATTTAAGTTATATTTTTTAAAATATTATTTATCAAGGTAATCAATACTCATTTCGGTCAACGCCTTTACCCCTAATAGCAAACCGCTGTCATCTATTATGAAATCCGGTGTATGATGTGGAAAAGATTCTGTATTCCCAGGGGTCATTCCTCCTAAAAAAAAGAAAAAACCCGGTACTTCCCTTTGATAATAAGAGAAGTCTTCAGCACCTGTAACGGCTTTTTGTGTTTGTACATTGTCCGCTCCCGCAACTTTGTTGAGAGTGGGTATCATTTTTGTAACTAAATCAGGGTCGTTGTAAGTGATGTCTGTAGCATCTTTTATTTCAATAGTTGCTTCGCCACCGTATGCTTTTGCCAAGGCGGGAACCATTTCTTTCATTCTTTTGTTGATGAGGGTTTTCATGTCATAGTCCAGTGTACGTATGGTGCCGATCATTTCTGCGCTTTCGGGTATAATATTAAATCGTACACCGCTTGTTATTTTACCTACGGTTATTACCGCTGCTTCATTGGTTAGTTCTGCTTCGCGGCTGATTATGGTTTGCAATCCATCAATAATTTTGGCGCTAATTAGAATGGGGTCAATACCCGACCAAGGTCTTGCTCCGTGACTCTGCTTACCTTTTACGTTAATCACAAATTTTTGTGCAGCGGCCATAGTGCCACCAGACTTGTAGCGTATAACGCCTACAGGTGTTTGCGAATTAATATGGAGCCCAAAAATAGCGTCCACATCCGGATTTTTAAGAACACCTTCTTTTACCATTAATAAGGCTCCTCCCTCTTCACCCTCTGGCGGGCCTTCTTCGGCAGGTTGAAATATAAATTTAACCGTTCCCTTAATTTGATCGGTGTGTTTTGATAGTATCTCCGCTACACCCATTAAAATGGCCATATGTGTATCGTGCCCACAAGCATGCATAACGGGCACTTTTTCCCCTTTATAATCTGTTGTGACTGTAGATTTGTATGGAAGATCGTTGCGCTCAAAAACAGGAAGGGCATCAATATCAGCACGCAATGCTATGACTTTACCGGGTTTCTTCCCTTTTAAAACACCTACTACTCCAGTATGGGCAACGCCGGTCTGCACTTCCATTCCTAGTGAACTTAGGTGCTTTGCTATTTTTTCCGCGGTTTTAAACTCGCGATTGGACAATTCCGGACTTTGGTGAATCTCCCTCCGCCATTCAATTACTTTGGGCTCTATGGTTTTGTAATCTTTCTCAAAATTTTGGGCGAGGGTAGAAGCAAGACTTCCTAAAAATAGAATTAATACTAACAGGAGTTTTTTCATTCTTTAATTTTTTAAGGTAAACATTCAATGTTTGACGGCTTTGTGTAGGTGTATTCCGTTTGTTACAGATTGAATTGCATTAGATTTTCAAATTTTTATCTAAAATAGCTCGTAATGACCGCTAAATTTGCCATATTAAGCGAATATATCAACAAAATGCATAAATTCATTGTTAATTACTTTAACAGTTTGGGGTTTCATCTTTTTAATTGTCGTATTATCTTTATCGGTAGTTTAGTTCCAAACCCCTGATTTATGTCCGAAAATTCCAATTACACAGAAGATAACATCCGTTCACTCGACTGGAAAGAACACATTCGATTGCGACCTGGTATGTACATCGGTAAATTGGGTGATGGTTCTTCGGCGGATGACGGGATTTATATTCTTCTAAAAGAAACTATTGACAACTGTATAGATGAATTTGTGATGGGGGCGGGTAAGACCGTTGAGATTTCAATTCAGGGCGATAGGGTAATCGTTCGTGATTATGGTCGTGGTATTCCTTTAGGAAAGGTGGTAGATGTTGTTTCTAAAATGAACACTGGCGGTAAGTATGATTCCCGTGCGTTCAAAAAGTCTGTTGGTCTAAACGGGGTGGGTACAAAAGCGGTAAATGCACTTTCCAGTTATTTCAGGGTTGAAAGTACAAGGGACGGAAAATCAAAGTCCGCTGAGTTTCAAATCGGAGAGCTACAGAATGAGGAACTTCTTGAAGAGACTACAAGACGGCGTGGTACAAAGGTTAGTTTTACGCCAGATGAATCTATCTTCAAAAAATTTAAGTACAGAGCTGAGTATGTGGAACGCATGGTCAAGAACTATGTATATCTAAATCCAGGATTGACCATTGTTTTTAATGGGGAGAAATTTCACTCAGAAAACGGATTAAAAGATTTACTTGAGGATAATAACAATACAGATGATTTTCTTTACCCTGTAATTCATTTAAAGGGCGATGATATTGAAATAGCGCTTACGCATAGCAAAACACAGTACAGCGAGGAATATCATTCTTTTGTAAACGGGCAAAACACTACACAAGGAGGAACGCACCAGACAGCGTTCCGTGAGGCTTTGGTAAAAACCATTCGTGAGTTTTATGGTAAAAATTACGAGTCTTCTGATATTAGGAAATCCGTGATATCCGCCATATCCATAAAAGTGATGGAGCCGGTTTTTGAAAGTCAGACCAAAACCAAATTAGGTTCTACTGATATGGGTGGTGAACTGCCTACGGTAAGAACATATATAAATGACTTTGTTGGAAAGTACCTTGATAATTATCTGCACAAGAATCCGGATACCAGGGAAGCTTTACAGCGAAAAATTTTACAAGCAGAAAGGGAGCGTAAGGAATTGTCCGGTATTCGCAAACTGGCGAAAGACAGGGCAAAAAAAGCAAACCTTCACAATAAGAAATTACGTGATTGCCGTATTCATTTAGGTGATACCAAAAAAGACAGGAATTTAGAAAGTACACTTTTTATTACAGAGGGTGATTCTGCTTCCGGATCAATTACGAAATCTCGTGATGTTAATACACAGGCGGTTTTTAGCCTAAAAGGAAAGCCTTTAAATTCCTATGGATTATCTAAAAAAATAGTCTACGAGAATGAAGAGTTCAATTTGTTGCAGGCAGCATTGAACATTGAAGAGTCTATGGAGGACTTGCGATATAATAATATTGTTATCGCAACTGATGCGGATGTTGATGGTATGCACATTCGCTTACTGTTGATTACCTTCTTTTTGCAATTCTTTCCTGAATTGATAAAAGAGAATCATTTGTATATTTTGCAAACTCCGTTATTCCGTGTTCGGAACAAGAAGGAGACTATTTATTGCTACAGCGAAGAAGAGCGGAAAAATGCAATGGAGAAACTTTCGGGCAAACCGGAAATTACCCGTTTCAAAGGTCTGGGAGAAATTTCACCAGACGAGTTTCAGCATTTTATTGGAGCTGATATCCGGTTGGAGCCGGTAATGTTAGATAAGGCGATGTCTATTGAACAACTATTAAGTTTCTATATGGGAAAAAATACCCCGGATCGTCAAAAATTTATCATTGAAAATCTTAAAGTAGAGATTGACTTGGTAGAGGAAAAATAATTATAAACCAAAGAAATACGAGTTTTTCTGAATGGAGGAAAATGACGAACTGAACGAAGCTGAAAACCAGAATTCACCTGAAAATCATTCTGGAGAATCTGCTGATCAGAACCAGGAGCAGCCTGAAAATATTGAAGTAACGGAAGGTGAAGAACAATCACCAGACGATGCTCTTACCCGTGTAACGGGCATGTACAAGGATTGGTTTTTAGATTATGCATCTTACGTAATTTTAGAACGTGCCGTACCTGCAATCGAAGATGGATTCAAGCCGGTGCAGCGCCGTATCATGCATTCACTTAAGGATCTTGACGATGGGCGTTACAACAAAGTAGCAAACGTAGTGGGGCACACTATGCAGTACCACCCGCATGGTGATGCGAGTATTGCGGATGCTATGGTGCAGATTGGTCAAAAAGACTTATTGATCGATACACAGGGAAACTGGGGTAATATCTTGACCGGTGATCGTGCTGCGGCTTCAAGGTATATTGAAGCTCGACTTTCAAAATTTGCGTTGGACGTGGTTTTTAGTCCGAAGATTACCGAGTGGCAGCAGTCATATGATGGTCGTAAAAAAGAACCTGTAAACCTTCCCGTTAAGTTTCCGTTGCTTTTAACGCAAGGGGCAGAAGGTATTGCGGTTGGTCTTTCTACCAAGATAATGCCGCACAACTTTGTTGAGGTTATAGATGCTTCCATCAAGCATTTAAAAGGTCAGCGTTTTAAGTTGTTTCCTGATTTTCCTACCGCAGGAATTATTGACGTATCCAATTATAATGAAGGGTTAAGAGGAGGAAAAATAAGAGTCCGGGCTAAAATAGCACAGCACTCGAAGAACACATTGATTATAAGTGAAATACCTTTCGGCACTAACACCTCTTCTTTAATAGATTCTATATTAAAAGCAAACGATAAGGGCAAGATAAAAATAAAAAAAATAGAGGATAATACTGCTGCAGAAGTGGAAATCTTAGTTCATCTGCCTACAGGTATTTCACCTGACAGGACTATTGATGCTCTTTACGCCTTTACAGCTTGTGAATCTTCAATTTCGCCATTGGGTTGTATTATAGAGGACAACAAGCCTCTGTTTATTGGAGTCATTGAAATGCTGCGCCGTTCAACCGATGCTACAGTGGAATTACTTCGCCAAGAATTGGAAATTCAACTTTCGGAATTAGAGGAGCAATGGCATTTTGCTTCGCTGGAAAGAATATTCATTGAAAACCGCATTTATCGGGATATAGAGGATGAGGAAACCTGGGAAGGGGTAATAACCGCAATCGATAAAGGTTTGGCTCCGTTTACAAAACATCTTAGACGTACGGTTACAGAAGAAGATATTGTACGTCTTACTGAAATTCGTATTAAACGTATCTCAAAATTCGATTTGGATAAAGCGCAGCAATACCTTGATAATTTAGAAGAAAAGATTGCAGAGGTCAAGCATCATTTAGCGCATCTTGTGGATTATGCCATTGCGTATTTCCAAAGATTAAAAGACACTTACGGTGAAGGTCGTGAGCGCAAATCTGAGATACGTCTTTTTGATGATATTGAGGCTACCAAGGTGGTTATTAGAAATACTAAATTATATGTAAACCGAGAAGAGGGTTTTGTAGGTACGTCCTTAAAAAGGGATGAATATGTTACCGATTGTAGTGATATAGACGATATAATTGCCTTTACACAAGATGGTAAAATGATGGTCTTTAAAGTAGATTCAAAAACATTTGTTGGCAAGGGTATTATATATGTGGCTGTTTTCAAGAAAAAAGATAAGCGCACTGTTTATAATATGATTTATAGGGATGGCAAAGGAGGGGCAACCTATATTAAACGGTTTAATGTTACCAGCATCACTAGAGACAAACATTATGAAATGGGGAGTGGCAAGGCTGGTACTTTTGTGCATTATTTTTCCGGAAACCCTAATGGAGAGGCAGAAGTAGTTACCGTTAATCTGCGTCATGTAGGTAGTATCAAAAAATTGAAATGGGATATTGATTTTGCCAATATCATGATTAAAGGGCGTTCTTCAAAAGGAAATATTGTCACCAAGTATTCTGTAAAGCGTATTGAGTTAAAGGAAAAGGGGCTTTCTACCTTAAAACCAAGAAAATTATGGTTTGATGATACGGTCCAGCGTTTAAATATCGATAACAGAGGTGATTTCTTAGGAGAATTCACAAGTGAGGATCGTTTGCTGATCGTAAATCAAAACGGACTTGTTAAAACCGTTATTCCTGAATTAACTTTGCATTTTGACGAGGACGTGGTTGTTCTTGAAAAATGGATTCCTAAAAAACCGCTTTCCGTGGTGTATTGGGAAGGCGAAAAAGAACTATTTTATGTAAAACGTTTTGTAATAGACCAACCGGATAAGGAGGAAAATGTATTAACGGACCATCCTAAATCTCATTTGGAGATTGCTAGCACGGACTATAGGCCAGTGATAGAATTGGTCTTTGCAAAGAAGCGTGGTCAAGACCGTAAAGAGAACTTAGAGATTAGCCTTGAGGATTTTATTTCCTTGAAAGGAATAGGGGCAATGGGCAACCAGTTAACAAAAGATAAGGTTTTGGAAATAAACAGATTAGAGCCATTACCTTATGTAGAGCCTGAACCTATTGAAACTAAAGAAATAGAAGTGATAGGAGAGGAGAATGTAAATAAATCGGGGAGTACTGATAGCGCTAAAGCAGGAAAAACAGAAACAGGCGACAAACCTAGTAAAGGAGATGATGATGAAGATGTTCAAACCTCTTTGTTTGAATAAACAGTAAATCTATTATGAAAAATTTTATACAGGAATTCAAGAATTTTGCCATAAAAGGTAATATGATTGATATGGCGATCGGTATAATTATCGGTACAGCATTTAATAATGTAATCAACACGCTGGTTAAAAAAGTTATTATGCCGCCATTATCGCTACTTACCGATGATGTAAACCTGAGCAGTAAAAAATATATACTCCGTGAGGCCATTAGTGATGTTCAGGAAGTAGCAATTGGATATGGCGAAATGTTAGAGGTTCTAATTGATTTTTTGATTATAGCATTAACGATTTTTGTTGTCATAAAAGGGTTTCATAGCTTTAAGTCAAAGGCGGAAGACCCTGATAATAAAGAGGTTGAAACGCCAAAAAATATTGAATTGTTGGCAAGTTTGGAAAAGCTAATGCAGGAACAGAATACTTTGTTACGAAATAAAAAAATGTAATCACTTCAGAAATTGGCATCTATGTAGGCTATGTTAGAATAGTCTTAATTAATGGGGTTTACACAAATTAGGCCTTATTAATGCTATCTTTGCAAAAAAAAATTGTTTAAATATGGATTTGACGAACCCTCTAGTTTATGGCGTACCCTGCTTTATAGCATTTATATTGCTGGAAATCTCCTATAGTCACACGCATGGAGATAAAGACCTCTACGTTTGGAAAGATTTTATGGCAAGTGGAGCAATGGGTATCGGTTCGGCAATATTAGGTCCGCTTATTAAAATTACGGTTCTAATTACCGTTTTCACATATACTTATGAATTTTTCAATCCAATTGTTGATGGGGTACGTACCAACATTATGGGGTACGAATCTTTTGGCTATGCTTGGTATGTCTTTGTTTTGTGTCAATTAGCAGATGACTTCACATACTATTGGTTTCATAGGGCCAACCATGAAGTAAGATTACTATGGGCGGCGCACATTGTTCATCATTCTTCTGATCATTTTAATTTGGGTACGGCTATACGTAATGGTTGGTTTACACTTCTGTACAAGCCCTTTTTCTATATGTGGATGCCTGCTATAGGTTTCCCTGTTGAAGTTGTGATTTTTGCTTTGGCTATTGAGTCTTTCTGGCAGTTTCAGTTGCATTCTCAGTACGTACCAAAAATGGGATGGGTAGAAAAGATTTTTAATACACATACTATGCACCAGGTACATCACGCGCAAAATGTGGAGTATTTAGATAAGAATCACGGAGGTTTCTTGAATATTTTTGACAAGATTTTTGGTACTTGGAAAGAATTGGATGAAGATATTGAGGTGAAATTTGGGGTGATTCACGCGCCAAAATCCTATAACCCTATTGTAATATTAACACATGAGTTCAAAGATATTTGGGCGGACGTTAAAAAGGCTAAAAAATTCTCTCATAAGTTGATGTATATTTTCGGACCTCCAGGTTGGAGCCCAGATGGCAGTACGCTTACGGTTAAGCAACAGCAGCGATTATCTAGAGAGCATAGTGAGAAAAGCCCAGAGGTTGCTTATAGTAGACCTAACTAAATGAAAATTTAAACATCCGCATAAAATAGCCCGACTTCTTGAAGTTGGGCTATTTGTTTTTTGGAACGAAGAGAGGCTTTTAAGTCTCTTTGCTATGTTTGTAACGGAATTACATCCCTTTCCGTTTATGATGTCTTAAAAAAGCTGAGAAAGCTGTTTTCTAAAATGTAATAAACCTTTAGAAAGAGATTGGATGTGGTTCAAATTCAAATGCGATCTTACAGTTCAATTGTTGGATGCGTTGTTATTTGATTTTAATAGCGGTACCCCTGTCATGCTTGTTCTGGCCTACAATATTAAATTCAAAGGTATATGAATCCTTTGTGGTGGTCAGTATTTTCATGTGAATTGACTGTTCTTCGGATTTGTTCTTCGGGTTCAGTTTCTTTGTGATGTACTCGCAATCGTTTATCCATCGCACAGAAGAAGAATCGGACTTGCCGTTAAAATAATCAACCTCCAAGTTACCATCACGAATGAACGTGGTCGTTTGCTCTTCACCATCTATAGTTGTGGTAAAACTAAATTCCCCGTTTTTAAAGTCGGCACAATTTCTTTCAGGCTCATAGCAAGAAGTCATAAGAAATAGTGCTGAGAGTATAGGAAGTATTTTCTGTATCATCTCAACAAAATTAAAGAAAATAAAAGTCTGTTATTTGTTATAAGCGTCAAAACTTCCGTCGATATAAAAAATAACAATCTTATCAATTTTCTTCTCAGGCGAGGGAATGGTTCTGGTTGGGGTTTCGTCAGATTCAATCTTCGGTTTTGGTGAAGAGGGTGTTTTGACAATCTGCTTTTCGGAATCGGAAGGGAACGAGCCTTTGCCGTTCAATAGCCAGTACAAATTTACTTCAGGAAAAACGCCTACCACTTTAAGAACAAAATCTAAACTTGGTTTATTTCGTCCGGATAGAAGATGAGAAATACTTGATCGTTGCACATTAATTCTATCGGCAAAACTAGAGGCTGAGAGCCCGTAATAACGTAGTAAATGCTCAAGACGCTCAATAAAATCAGAAGTGTTTACCATTGTAAATAATATTAGGTTAAAAGTAATGAAAACGTTTGTTATTTAATAAAAAACCTAACTAATTAATAGAATTAATCCAATTTTGATGTTTAAGTAAGTAAAAGTAAAATACTGATTTACAGTTAAATATATTAATTATATAATATAAGCGAGTGCGCATCTCTTTTTTTGGTTACAAATGTATCTTATTACAGAAAATGAATCATAAAAATAGTTTACAAATGTATATTTAGTTAATTACAATTGTAAATAATTAAGATGTTACTTTTGTAATCATAAATAATGGCAAATGAGTATTTCGGAATCTGATTACAGTTTGATAAAAGAAAAATCAGTTGGTGGGCGTTACGTGATTAACGAGCAAATCCTTCAGTTTTTAGAGAATAATAATAGGAAACTTTTAATTAGAGCGATAGGTAAATCTGTTCAAGAAAGAGAAATAAAGAGTCTAAAATTGGGGACAGGTCCTATTAAGATTTTAATGTGGTCTCAGATGCATGGGAATGAATCTACAACTACAAAAGCGGTTTTGGATTTTATTAATTATTTAAATGCAGATTTTGCTGTAGCTTCATTTATTTTGGAACGATGTACATTGATGATCATACCTATGTTAAATCCTGATGGTGCCGCGGCTTATACGCGAATAAATGCAAATGATATAGATTTAAATAGAGATGCTCAAAATAGAACGCAACCTGAAAGTGTGGTTTTAAGAAAGGCATTTGATGACTTTGAACCACATTACTGTTTTAATCTTCATGATCAGCGCACAATTTTCAATGTTGGAAATACGCCTAAACCTGCAACGGTTTCATTCCTAGCACCAGCTCATGATCCAGAGCGTACTATTTCAAAAACAAGAGGTGTTAGTATGCAATTGATTGTGGCAATGAATAAAACTTTGCAAGAAATTATTCCGGGACAAGTCGGTAGATATGATGACGGCTTTAATAGCAATTGCGTTGGGGATAGCTTTCAAATGCTTCATGTGCCTACCATTTTGTTTGAATCTGGTCATTTTCCAAAAGATTATGAAAGAGAGCGTACAAGGGAATTTATTTTTCGTGCTATGATAAGCGCGGTACAAACTATCGCTGAAAACAAAATTGATAATTATAAGAGAGATGATTATTTTCAGATACCCGAAAATGGTAAACTCTTTTTTGACATACTAATTAAAAATGCCGAGATTATTGATTCAAGTTTGAAAGAAAGTGCCTCTATAGGAGTACTTTATAAAGAAATATTAAGCAAAGGAAGGGTTGAGTTTGAACCCGTAATCGATAAAAGGGGTGTTCTTTCCGATTATTATGGACATGAAATTTATGACTGTTCAAACGAAGCAGATTTAATTAAACTTAGACAACAGTCTTTTTATCAGCTTGTTAAAGAATGAATTTTTGAGCATAATTTTTCAAAACCATTGAATCCTTACGTTTTTGTTAAAAAAACACAAGTTTTAATGCGTATTATATCATAATTTTTTATTTTTGCCCAAAACACGACCAAATATGGGAAAAGTAAAATTAGACGAGATAGATCACCAGATTCTGGATATGTTAATTGATAACACCAGAACTCCATTTACCGATATAGCTAAAAAGCTTTTGATTTCTGCAGGAACAGTTCACGTTCGTGTTAAGAAAATGGAAGAAGCAGGTATAATAAAAGGGTCTTCTCTTACATTGGATTATGTAAAACTTGGATATGCATTTATAGCTTACGTTGGTATATTTTTAGAAAAAACGCATCAAACCAAATTTGTTTTAGAGCGTTTGGAGCAAATACCAAATGTAACCGTCGCTCATATTACTACAGGAAAATTCAATATTTTCTGTAAAATTAGAGCAAAGGATACCAATCATGCTAAAAACATTATTTTTAGAATAGATGATATTGATGGAATTAGCCGTACGGAAACAATGATTTCATTGGAAGAAAGCATTAATGATAAGAAGAGGTTAATGCATACGATTTTTAACGAATTGTAAATTTGACTTTTAAACAATTATTTAAATTCCCGGGTAGTTTCTTCTACTTGGGAATTTTTTATTTTAGAGCTTATGAGAACTTCAGAATTGAATATAGCCCCACCCGTTCCATTTTATAAAACCTACATAGATGTACTGGGCGAAGTAGATTTGTTAGAGATGCTGGAACGACAACTTCAGAATTTTCCAAATTTCATTGAAAGCATCCCTAGTAGCAAACTGTCTCATGCGTATCAATCAGATAAGTGGACCATAGCCGAAGTCCTATTACATATTATTGATTCTGAAAGGGTTTTTCAATACCGTTCTTTACGATTTTCAAGAGGTGATAAAACGCCTTTGCCGGGCTTTGAACAAGACTTGTACGCTCCTAGTTCTAAGGCGGAAAAACGCACAAAAGAAAGTATAATAGAAGAATACAGGGCCGTAAGGCAATCCACCATAGCACTCTATAAGAGTTTTGATACAGATACTCTACAGAATGAAGGAATAGCCAGTAATTTATCCTGGAATGTTGCTACTTTAGGTTTTGTTATTTGTGGACACCAAAAGTACCATCGCAATATATTGCGAGAGCGATATCTTTAGTAAAGCTTAACTATATGGTCAACCTTGTTTAGTCTTGGTCTTCAGCCTTGAAATCTGACTCGCCATCTAAATCATAATTTTGGTTTTCCGTATCTACGGGTAAAGTTACTTTTTCAAGTTCCTTTTCGATATTCTCTTCAAAATTGGCAATAAAATTAGAAAGGCTCTTGCTTATCTTGACAAGGTAGATCGTGTCTTTTGTTTTTAGCTCAACGGCCTCAACTGTTTCGCCTTTTAAGTTTTTAAAAACAATGATGTCATCGTCTCCGTAGCCATCAGAATATGTTTCTATTAACAAAGCTCCAAGTTCACGGTCTAACTTTTTGTAATCAACTAATTTACGTAACATAGTAGGTTGGTTTTGTTCCCGTTAGTTTCGGGTAGGTTATTGATTTGGGTTATAAATCTGTACCTAAACTATGTCTTTTTTGCCACGGTTTCTTCAAAGAGTTGTCAAACTAGAGGAATTAGTATATGTAACTATTGTTCAGCGTAGTAAGCAAAAGCATCTTTATACAATTCATGGGGAATAGTAATATCAATTTCCGGTTTCCCGATTGCTGAAATAAGTACGAAATTAATGTTACCGTGAGAATTCTTTTTATCAAATTTCAATAAAGATAATATACTGGTAATGTCTTCGCTGGAAAAACTAACCTTATCATAATGGGAAAGAAAAGTAGCTTTTATATCCGCTAATTCTTCATAGGATAGGCCAAGGAGTTCTTTGGATAAATAGGCCTCTAGAATCATGCCTATACCAATGGCCTCACCATGCAGTAAGGTCTTGTGTACTTTGCTTTCCAGGAAATAGGACTCAATAGCATGACCTAAAGTGTGACCGTAGTTTAATATTTTCCGTAAATGTTGTTCCGTGGGGTCCTGTAACACAACTTCGTTCTTTATAACTACGGAATCATAAATCAAATCATCAATATTTAAGAAATCGGTTACTTTTTTAAGGTTCTCCCAATAATTTTTATTTTGAATAAGTCCATGTTTCAGCATCTCCGCAAAACCACTTTTTAATTGTCGTTCTTCCAGTGTTTTTAAAAAACCGGTAACTATCAGTACCATTTCCGGTTGGTTGATGACGCCAATTTGATTTTTAAGTGGGCCAAGGTCCACTCCGGTTTTTCCTCCAACTGAAGCATCAACCATAGAAAGGAGGGTAGTTGGCACATTAATAAAGTCTATACCCCTTTTAAAGGTTGAAGCTACAAATCCTCCTAAATCAGTCAAAACACCTCCACCTAGATTAATGACAAGGCTTTTTCGGTCGCCATCAAGTTCTGATAAAGCGCTCCAAACCCCCGTGCAGGTATCAATATTTTTGTTCTCTTCCCCAGATTCTATTTCTATAATCTCAAAATCATAATCTCCTTGTATCTGCGCCATAAATATCGGTAAACAGTTTTCATGGGTGTTTTCGTCTACTAAGATGAAGATTTTAGAATAGGTTTTGTTTGAAAGGTGAGCATTTAACGCATCGTACGCTCTTTGATTAAAATGTACTGCGTAAGAAGATGATGATATAGATTGCATTAATAATTTTTTTATTTCGCCTATGCGGGATATTTTTTACGGACTGGTTCACAAAATAAAGCATATTTTTTATCTAAAGAATACAATTTCTGTCTTTATATTTGGTGCAGCTAGAAATCACTGTAAATGAAACAAATTTTTGAAGATACTGCAACCGCTTTTGCATTGAAAACCGACTCTGAGCTTGAACGTGCTTATTTCTTGTTCCGAATGATCGCAAATGAGCCTCTTGTAAGAATAGGAACCGCAATGACAAATTTTGCTATAAAAGCACATCTCCCTGTTGAAGGTTTGATAAGGGCTACCGTCTTTGACCACTTTTGCGGAGGTGTAAATGAGAGGGATTGTATGCCTGTAGTTGATAAAATGTACACTAAAAATGTGTGCTCTGTTTTGGATTATTCGGTGGAGGGAAAAGATACGGAAGATCCTTTTGATGATGCCATGGAAATGATTTTGAAAGTGTTGGATTTCGTAAAGGAAAAAGACGCTATTCCCTTTGCCGTTTTTAAACCTACGGGTTATGGTAGATTCGCTCTTTTTCAAAAGCTCAATGAAGGAAAATCCTTAACGGCTAAAGAAGAAGAAGAATGGCAAAGAGTTGTAGCCAGATTTGATAAGACTTGTAAAAAGGCGCATGATTTAGATGTTTCGTTGCTTATTGATGCGGAAGAGAGCTGGATGCAGGATGCGGCGGATCAATTGGTGGAAGAAATGATGCGTAAATATAATAAGGAAAAAGCAGTAGTATTCAATACGCTGCAGATGTACCGGTGGGATCGGTTGGATTATTTAAAAGAGCTGCAGAAGCGTGCCAATAAAGATGGATTCAGAATTGGAATGAAAGTAGTGCGCGGAGCGTACATGGAGAAAGAAAATGAAAGAGCTGAGGAAAAAGGGTATAAATCCCCTATTTGTGCTTCAAAACAAGAAACCGATGATAATTTTGATAATGCCGTAGCCTATATACTGAATCATCTGGATACTGTTTCAATCTTTGCCGGCACGCACAATGAAGATAGTTCATATAAATTGATGCGTCTTTTGGCAGAGAAAGGTATTGCCAATAATGATAACCGTGTATGGTTTGGGCAATTGTATGGCATGAGTGATCATATCTCTTTTAACCTTGCGGCCAAAGAATATAATGTAGCCAAATATCTTCCATTTGGCCCTGTACGTGATGTAATGCCTTATTTGATTCGTCGCGCAGAGGAAAATACATCGGTAGCAGGTCAAACCACAAGAGAATTGTCTTTGCTGAAAAAAGAAAGACAGCGAAGAAAAATAGTGTAAAATCTTTTTAGCCCCAGAATTTTAGTTTGGGTGTTTAAAATGAAATAGATTCTAGTAGTGCTTTTTCTTGACAGTTTCTCACCTTAAGTGTAGCTTCCTTCTCCTTAATAGAGCCTTCTATGATGTAGGTTTTGCATGGGGAGGTTTTGGTTTGGCTACTAGAAAAATCTACCTCACCATTTCTTAGAATATTAATAATATCTACTGTATCCAGTTTCTTTTCAGAAAAAAGTCTACTTACGTCTTCAGAATAGGACATAGGTTTTGAGCGGATGTCCTTTAATGTTCTGCAGTTCGGAAAATAGCAAAAAGAAACCCCTGTTTCCTCAGATTTTTTCTTGAAAAAGAACGTTAAAAAAACAATTCCGATAGAAAGTCCTATAAGATAAAAGCCTAAACGTTTTAAGAAATCCATTAGCGTTATTTGCTGATTTTAATGTTTTGGAATTTTCATTTCAGCGGATTTTTCTTAAAGTAGATAAGTCCGTTCAAAACGATTGCAAAAATAGGGATAAACAGTCTATTTATAGTCAGGAAGTAAAATTGTTATTAGAGGAAATTCTTAAAAAATAAGAAAATTAATGTCACTATACTGCAAATCAAACCATTCGCCTACAGATTTGTTGGTCAGTATTCCGTGATACATGTATAGTCCGTTTCGCAAACCTTTGTCAAACCGAAGTGAATTCTCTAACCCCCCATTTTCACCTAATTCCAATAAGTAGGGAGTAAAAATATTACTAATAGAAAGAGTGGCTGTTTTTGGATAACGAGAAGGAATATTCGGAACCCCGTAGTGGATTACCCCAAATTTTTCGCAGGTAGGTTTATTATGCGTAGTAACGGTGCTAGTTTCAAAACATCCCCCCATATCTATACTTACATCAATTATTACCGCACCTTTTTTCATGTGCTCTACCATGCCGCTAGTTACAACTACTGGCGATCGGTCTTTTCCGCGGGTAGCGCCAATAGCTACATCACAACGCTTTAAAGATTTTAAAAGGTTTTTAGGTTGAATAGTGGAAGTGTAAACCGTTTGTCTTAAGTTAGACTGTATGCTGCGAAGTTTTGAAATGGAATTATCAAAAATCTTAACATTAGCTCCAAGTCCAATGGCGGAACGAGCCGCAAATTCACCAACAGTTCCTGCTCCAATAATTACTACTTCAACGGGCGGTACACCACTAATATTACCGAACATGAGTCCGTTGCCATCATTGGTGGCCGCCATAATTTCAGAGGCGATCAGAACAGAAGATATTCCTGCAATTTCACTTAAAGAACGAACGGCAGGGTATTTGCCATCTTCATCTCGGATATATTCAAAAGCAATAGCGGTAATTCGTTTCTTGGCCATTTTTTCAAAATAGGCCTTGTTTTGTGTTTTTATCTGTAAAGCCGAAATGATAGTTGTTTGCGGATTCATCATTTCAATCTCCGAAAGGGTAGGGGGTTCTACCTTTAAAAGTAAAGGACAGGAAAAAACCTTTTTAGTATCTCTGGTTATTTCACCTCCGGCATTCGTATATTCTAAATCCGTATAATGAGCTCCCTCTCCAGCTCCCGCTTCAATTAGTACGCGGTGACCGTTAGAGGTTATGGCGTTAACAGCATCCGGAGTAAGGCAAACTCGTTGCTCTTGATATTGATTTTCTTTTGGGATGCCTATAAAAAGCTCACCCTTTTGTCGGAGAATTTCCAAGGTTTCCTCTTGTGGAAGCAACTGATGTTTGCTAAAAGGAGAAGAAGGTTGGTTCATAGTTATTACATCTAATCGTACGATACGCGATTAATAGTAAAAATACGACATTTTGTTGAACTTTAGATGATACAGCATTTTGCTACATCATAAAACAAGGAGGCTGAAATTAAAATTTTAAGTGTAACCAGTTAGTGAGCCTATGTTGAAACTGTTTTATAGTAGATTCAATATTATGGGTAGACAATTTCGTTTCAATTTTATCGGACATAGATTGGTATCCTTTGGGCTTATTGGAAGTTTCTGAAGAAATAAATTTATCTAGTTTTTTGTCCTTAGATCTGTCTGCCTGCTTTTTCTTTAAAGCCGCTAACTCCGCCTCCATCGCTTCTAAATCAATACCATTAACATGTTTATCATATAATTTGATTCGGATGAAATAAACAATAGGTACCACAATCATACAAAATGGAAGTAGCCAAAGTATATTTTCGGAGTCGATATATTTATCATCCGAAATAACACCCTCGAAGATTTGGAAAGCATACATCAAAGCTGGGATTAAAATAATGTGATACCACCAGTGTTTGCAAGTTAAGAACCAGATTAATAAAAGGTATAGAGGAACGACCTTGCCTAATAAAAACCAGACATAAACATTAATATTTGGAAATCCGTTTTTAGTAATAATGATTCCCAAAAAATTTATCACTGCATCGGGGTCACTTGAAACATACTCATGTAATTTAAAAATAAAAGGAGATATTAATACTAAGAATGCTATAAACGATTCAATTAATATCCTCTTCTTGATTTTAAGTCGAGTCTCTTTCGATTCTTCGGTCATTTGGCCTTAATTATCATTTATTCGATAAGTTGCTAACGAAAAAAAGGACAATTTATGATTGTCCTTTTAAAATTAAATAAACATTTTGGATTTATTTTCTTCTGCTATCTCCGTTTATTAATTGAGTTTTGTCAACACTTCTTCTGTTATCACCATTGATCAATTGCGTTTTGTCAACACTTCTTCTTCTTTTGTCACCATTAATTAACTGTGTTTTGTCGACACCTTCATCATATAAAGAATCATTTGAAGCAACATCGCTAGATTCGCAGGAAACAGTTAACAGGGCAACACATGCCAAAAGGCCAAATACTAAGTTTTTCATTTTTAGGGGTTTTAAATAAAGATTATTTAGTTATTTAGTCAAAAGTAGGAAAAAAAACTTTCGAAAGTACGTTTTTAAACGTTAATAAGGAGCTTTTTGTCCGATAAATGCTACAAGTTAACTAAATTAACAAGTTTTGTACAATAATCTGAATTTCCGATAAAAAAAATAAACATACCATTATAAATCCATTTTGATACGTCTTGTCTGCATGTCTATAATTTCTATGTGTATGTTCGTACTGTGTTCTGGCAGAAAGGATTCAATTTTATTAGGCCATTCAATAAAAATCCAAGCATCTTGGTTTAGATAATCTTCAAAACCCATGTCTAATGCCTCCATTTCATCATTTAATCTATAAAAATCAAAATGAAAGGCTATTAGATCTCCTTTTTCATTGTCGTATTCATTCACAATTCCAAATGTTGGGCTATTTCCTGGCGCTGTAACGCCTAAATTTTTTACAATTGCTTTTATTAGTGTGGTTTTCCCTGCTCCCATGGCCGCATGGAAAAGTAGGGTTTTATGCGGAGCTTTTTCAATTACCTTTTTGGCAACTTTATCAATCTCATTTTCTGTATAAGTAATATTCATAAATCAGCAAGTACTATTTTGGCGATAAAACTATGAAAGGAATAATCATTTCTTCAAGAGATACCCCACCATGTTGGTAGGTATTCCTGTAATAGCTAACATAGTGATTGTAATTGTTGGGATAGGCAAAAAACAAGTCATTTTTAGCAAATATAAATGAGCTACTCATATTTATACGTGGTAAATGAATATGTGCAGGGTCTTTGGCGGCTAGAACATCTTTGTCTTCGTAAGTAAGGCTTCTGCCGGTTTTATAACGCAGGTTGAGGCTGGTTTCTTTATCGCCAATGACCTTGGAGGGTTGTTTTACGTTGATTGTGCCATGGTCTGTGGTGATAATCAGTTTCATTCCCATTTGTTGTGCCTGCTGAATTATCTCTAATAAAGGAGAGTTCTTGAACCAACTCTGGGTTAATGATCGATAGGCTTTGTCGTTACTTGCTAGTTCTTTAATGACTTCCATTTCTGTTTTTGAGTGTGAAATCATGTCTACAAAGTTGTAAACGAGTACCGTAAGATCATTATCTTTTTGCGACTTAAAATTTTGTGAAAGATTTTTGCCTTGTTTTAGGGTGCTTATTTTATGGTACTCCCATTTAATGTTCAGGGCTAATCGTTTAATTTGCTCTCTTAGAAAGTCGGCTTCATGAAGGTTTTTGCCTCCTTCATCAGTGTCATTTTTCCACCACTGTGGATATTTCCTTTCCATGGCCATTGGGGTGAGTCCAGAAAATATTGCATTACGGGCATACTGTGTGGCTGTTGGTAAAATACTAAAATAAGATTCCTCCTTGTTTTTTTTGTAAAAAGAACTTACCGAATCTTCAAACGCATACCATTGATCGTATCTTAAGTTGTCAATAACCAGAAGTAGTGTAGGGCCGTCCTTCAACTCTGGTTTTACTAATTCTTTGAATAAGGTATGTGAAAGTACAGGCCCGTTGCCTTCAAACCAGCTTTCGTAATTTCGTTCTACGAATTTTCCAAAATGGTTATTAGCTTCGGCTTTTTGAGACTCCAGAATTTCAAACATACTACTATCTTCAATATCTTCTAAGCGTAGTTCCCAATATATAAGACGCTTATAAAGATCAACCCATTCTTCAACTGTGTTTACCATGGATAGGTCCATGGCAATTTTTCTAAATTCTTGTTGATAGTTGGATGTGGTTTTTTCTGAAACTAAACGTGAATGATCTAAGTTCTTTTTTAGGGATAGAAGAATTTGGTTAGGATTAACAGGTTTAATTAGGTAATCTGCTATTTTAGAGCCAATAGCTTCCTCCATTATAAATTCTTCTTCACTTTTGGTAATCATAACTACAGGAATTGATGAATCTAACACTTTAATTTCGGCTAAAGTTTCCAAACCTGATATACCGGGCATGTTTTCATCTAAAAAAATTATATCAACCCTGGATTTTTGCAGCTCTTCTATGGCTTCTTGTCCACTTTGGCAGGTGATGACATCGTATCCCTTTCCTTGTAAAAATATAATATGTGGTTTGAGTAGGTCAATTTCGTCATCTACCCATAAAATACTGATTTTGCTCATGTAAAAATTGTGTTACCTCAATTTGAAAACGGTAAAGATGGTCTTTACAAAAAAAGTGGACTATCAAAAAATCAATTTACCGCGTCTATTACTTTGTCTTTTGCCTAACTTTACCATCGTGAACATTGCAAAGCAACCCTCATTTTGATAAACTCTAGGAAACTTAAAATCTTTAATGATCCAATTTACGGATTTATTACTATTCCCAACGGACTAATATTTGACTTGATCGGTCATCCCTATTTTCAGAGATTGCGAAGAATATCTCAAATGGGCTTGTCTTATTTGGTATATCCGGGGGCTCATCATACCCGTTTTCATCATGCTTTGGGGTCCATGCATTTAATGCAGAAAGCGCTGCAGGTATTGAAGTACAAGGGTGTTGAGATTAACAAGAAAGAGGAAGAGGGGCTCTATATTGCTATACTTTTACATGATATTGGCCACGGTCCATTCTCTCATGCTATGGAACATAGTATTGTAGAAAGCACGGATCACGAATACATTTCCCTACAGTTTATGCAGGCTTTAAATGAAATTTTTAAGGGAAAATTAACGCTTGCTATATCAATTTTCAAAGGTCAATATGAAAAACGATTCTTAAATCAGTTAGTCTCTAGTCAACTAGATATGGACCGTTTGGATTATCTTAAAAGGGATAGTTTCTATACAGGCGTAGCTGAAGGGAATATAAATTCAGAACGTTTAATTACCATGCTAAATGTGGTTGACGGTAACCTAGTGGTGGAAGAAAAAGGAATTTATTCCGTAGAAAAATTCTTGATGGCTCGCAGATTCATGTATTGGCAGGTGTACTTGCATAAGACAGGCATTGTAGCTGAACAATTATTGATACGTATTCTTAAGCGTGCTAAGGAAATCATGCATGAAGGCAAGGTTATTGTTTGTAGTGATGCGCTTAGGTTTTTTATGGAGAACCGGGTAGAAAAGGAAAATTTCGACCAGAAAATTTTAAACACTTTTTCTAAGTTAGATGATGTAGATGTTTTAGCTGCTATAAAATTGTGGCAAGAACATGATGATTTTGTGTTATCTAACTTGTGTGAAATGCTTCTTAATCGTCATTTTTTAAAGGTTAAACTAAAAAATAGTTCTATTGATAGGTCGCTTCTTGAAAAACATGCAAAACGGGTAAAGGAAAAATATAAACTAACAGATCAGGAAACATCCTATTTTGTTTTTGAAGGAAAGATAGAGAACAAGGCTTATGACCGCCATCATCAGAACATCAATATATTAAGGAAGAATAAAAAGCTTATAGACGTTGCACGAGCGTCTGATCAGCTAAATTTGAAAGCCCTTTCTAAAACAGTTACAAAATATTATATCTGCTATCCCAAAGATTCTGTTTAACTATTTTTCTTACTTTTGTGCCCATGGTATTTACAGCAGGTCAAATTGCAGGTATTTTAGAAGGTGAACTAGAAGGAAATCCGGAGGTTACCGTTCACAAATTGGCCAAGATAGAGGAGGGCGAGAAAGGCGCTTTGACTTTTTTGGCCAACCCCAAATATACTTCCCATATTTATTCCACTAAAGCTTCCATTACAATAGTTAATAAGGATTTTGTTCCAGAGCATAAGCTTGAGACTATACTAATTAAAGTAGAGGATGCTTATGAGGCTTTTTCAAAAATATTGGAATTCTACAATCAGGTTAAGAACAACAAGATAGGTATAGAGGAACCGGTGTTTAAATCGGAATCCGCAACTTATGGTACCGATTTTTATCTGGGAGCCTTTTCTTATTTAGGTAATAATGTAAAGATCGGTAACAATGTAAAAATACACCCCAATGTATATGTCGGTGATAATGTTTCTATTGCGGATAACGTTACCATTTTTGCTGGTGCTAAAGTTTATTCGGAAACTATTATCGGCAATAATTGTGTTATTAATAGTGGAGTAGTCATAGGTGCTGATGGATTTGGGTTTAGTCCCGATAAAAATGGAGAGTACCAAAAAGTACCGCAGACCGGCAACGTTATCCTGGAGGATAATGTAGACGTGGGAGCTGGCACCACTATAGACAGGGCTACTTTGGGTTCTACTATTTTACGTAGAGGTGTAAAATTGGATAATCAAATTCAAATTGCGCACAATGTAGAAATTGGAGAACATACTGTAATAGCGGCACAAACCGGAATTGCAGGTTCAACCAAGATAGGAAGGCGTTGTATGATTGGCGGTCAAGTTGGTATCGTCGGTCACATAACTATTGGAGACAATGTAAAGATACAGGCTCAATCAGGAATAGGCCGTAATATAAAGAGTAACGAAGTATTACAGGGGTCTCCAGCCTTAAACTATGGAGATTATAATAAGTCATACGTTTACTTCAAGAATTTACCGAAGATTTTAAATCGAATTGACGAACTGGAAAAAAACTACAGCGATCAATACAAGAATGAAACAGAGAACCATTAAGAAAGAGGTTATTCTAAAGGGCGTTGGTCTTCATACCGGTGCCGAGGTAACCATGAAATTTGTTCCCGCACCAGAAAACCACGGGTACGCATTTAAGAGAGTAGACCTAGAAGGAGAACCGATTATTGAGGCTGATGCCAAATATGTAATCAATACTCAGAGAGGTACTAATTTAGAAAAGAGAGGAGTTAAAATCCAGACTTCAGAGCATGTTTTGGCTGCTTTTGTTGGGTTGGAAATAGACAACGTTCTTATAGAACTAGATGCTCCAGAACCTCCGATTATGGACGGTTCTTCTAAATATTTCGTAGAAGCATTAGAAACTGCTGGCGTCGTTGAACAAGAAGCGGAGCGTGAAGAGTACATTGTAAAGGATGTTATTAGCTATAAGGATGAAGCTACAGGTAGCGAAATAACCGTTATACCTTCAGACGAGTATCAGGTAACTACAATGGTAGATTTTGGTACCAAAGTTTTGGGAACTCAAAATGCGACTTTGGAACGGGTGTCCGATTTCAAGAATGAAATTTCCGAAGCACGTACGTTTAGTTTTCTTCATGAGCTTGAAATGCTTTTGGAAAACGGACTCATTAAAGGAGGGGATCTTAATAATGCCATTGTTTACGTGGATAAAGAGATTTCAGAAGAAACCATGCAGAAGCTGGAAAAGGCCTTCAACAAAAAGAAGCTAACAGTTAAGCCAAACGGAATTCTAGATAACCTTACTTTGCACCAGCCAAATGAGGCCGCCCGTCATAAGTTACTTGACGTAATTGGAGATGTTGCTTTGGCCGGCACACGCATTAGAGGTAAGATAATTGCCAATAAGCCAGGTCATTATGTAAACACTCAGTTTGCTAAAAAACTGGCTAATATTATAAAATTAGAGAAACGAAATAAAGTTCCTCAATATGATTTGAACCAACCGCCTTTGATGGATATCCATCAAATTATGGATGTATTGCCTCATAGACCTCCGTTTTTGTTGATCGATCGTATTTTAGAATTATCGGATACGCACGTAGTGGGAATGAAAAACGTAACGATGAATGAGAATTTCTTTGTTGGTCATTTTCCCGGATCACCAGTTATGCCAGGTGTCTTACAAGTTGAGGCGATGGCTCAAACAGGAGGTATTCTAGTATTGAGTACGGTTCCTGACCCAGAAAATTACTTGACTTTCTTTATGAAAATGGACAACGTTAAGTTTAAACAGAAAGTACTCCCAGGCGATACGTTAACATTTCACTGTAGTCTTATAACACCTATAAGAAGAGGTATTTGTCATATGCAAGCTTATGCTTACGCAAATAACAAGTTGGTATGTGAAGCAGAATTAATGGCGCAAATAGCTAAAAAGAAATAGAATGAATCAACCCCTTGCCTATATACACCCAGGCGCAAAAATTGCTAAAAATGTTGTGGTAGAACCTTTTACCACAATTCATAACAACGTAACCATAGGTGATGGCACTTGGATCGGTTCTAACGTAACTATAATGGAAGGTGCTCGTATCGGTAAAAATTGTAATATTTTTCCTGGTGCCGTAATTTCAGCTCCGCCCCAGGATCTAAAATATAATGGCGAAGATACTATTGTGACTATCGGTAATAACACTACTATTAGAGAGTGTGCTACTATTCATAAAGGTACTTCTGATAGAAATAAAACGGTAATTGGAGAGAATTGTTTAATTATGGCATATTGTCATATAGCTCACGATTGTATTGTAGGGGATAATTGTATCTTTTCAAACAATTCTACACTAGCGGGCCATGTTACCATTGGAGATAACGTTATTCTGGCAGGCTTGGTGGCGGTGCATCAATTTGTGTCAGTGGGTCAACATGCCTTTGTTACGGGTGGGTCATTGGTAAGAAAAGATGTACCTCCCTTCGTGAAGGCTGCCCGTGAACCTTTATCCTACGTAGGAATCAATTCTGTAGGTTTGCGTAGACGTGGTTTTTCTTCGGAAAAAATCCGTGAAATACAGAATATTTATCGCATTTTATATCAAAAGCACTATAACAATTCACAAGCAACTCAAATTATAGAAGCTGAAATGGAAGCCACTCCTGAAAGGGATGAGATTCTTCAATTTATTCGTGATTCCCAACGTGGAATAATGAAAGGGTATTTCAGCAATAATTAATCATAGATTTTAGAAAGGAAACCAATCTCGATTTTGAGTTGGGTATTCACAAAAAAATCAATCAATAAAATAGTAGATCACAAATGGCATCAACATCAGATATTAGAAAAGGACTTTGCATTCGTTACAATAATGATATTTACAAAATCATTGAGTTTTTACACGTTAAACCGGGTAAAGGTCCTGCTTTTGTTCGTACCAAATTAAAAAGTGTTTCCACTGGTAAAGTATTGGATAACACATTTTCTGCAGGACATAAAATTGAAGATGTGCGCGTTGAAACTCGCTCATATCAGTTTTTATACCCTGAAGGTGAAACTTTTCACTTTATGAACACGGATGATTATAACCAAATCACACTTCAGGAAAGTTCTCTTGATGCTCCAGGATTATTGAAGGAAGGTGAAGTTGTGAAAATCCTTTTCAATACGGAAGACAGCATGCCATTATCTGTGGAAATGCCTGCTAGTGTTGTATTAGAGGTTACCTATACAGAGCCTGGAGTAAAAGGTAATACGGCAACTAATGCAACTAAGCCTGCAAAAGTTGAAACAGGAGCAGAAGTAAATGTTCCTTTGTTCATTAATGAAGGTGATAAAATTAAGGTAGAGACCGAAAAAGGAACCTATATGGAACGTGTTAAGTAGTAGTAACTTATTTAACTGGTTATATAATTTTTTAAAGTAATAATTCATATTCTGTTCCATTGAAATTTCCACAACCACAAAATCTAAAAACAATTGCCGGATTAATCAACTGTGATTATGTTGGTGCAGATGATTTTCAGGTGTTGGGTATGAACGAGATTCATGTGGTACAAAAGGGTGATATTGTTTTTGTAGACCATCCTAAATACTATGATAAAGCACTGGCTTCAAAAGCAACAATTGTGCTAATTAATAAAAAAGTAGAATGTCCAGAAGGAAAGGCGTTACTGATTTCTGATGATCCTTTTCGCGATTTTAATAAACTTTCGGTTCATTTTAGACCGTTTGAAAGAGCAGCTAGTGCAGTTGCGATTTCTGCAGAAATAGGGGAGGGATCTGTAATACAGCCTAATGCTTTTATAGGCAATAATGTAAAAATCGGGAAGAACTGCCTAATTCATGCAAATGTCTGTTTGTATGATAATTGTATAATTGGAGATAATGTTATCGTTCACTCCGGTTCTGTTCTAGGTGGAGATGCTTTTTATTATAAAAATCGTCCAGAAGGTTTTGATAAACTCATTTCTTGTGGTCGTGTTGTAATTGAAGACCATGTTGAAATTGGCGCGCTTTGCACTATAGACAAAGGAGTTACCGGAGATACAACCATTAAGAAAGGAACCAAGTTGGATAATCAAGTACATGTTGGGCATGACACTGTAATAGGTGAAAAATGCTTGATTGCATCGCAAACCGGTATTGCGGGGTGTGTAATAATAGAAGATGAAGTAACGTTGTGGGGCCAAGTAGGCACCAATAGCGGAATTACAATAGGAAAGAAAGCGGTAATCATGGGCCAAACTGGAGTAACTAAGTCCGTTGTGGGCGGTAAGAGTTATTTTGGCACACCCATTGAAGAATCACGTGAAAAGCTAAAACAATTGGCTTATGTGAAGAAAATTCCATTCATTCTTAAAAAATTAAAAGAATAATATGCCGTCTGAGTTCAGATTTCATTTGTAAACCTATATTTTTGTCACATTAAAATAAACTAGAGAGTATATGAGCGTTTTAGTCAATAAAGATTCCAAGATAATAGTTCAGGGCTTTACAGGTAGTGAAGGTACTTTTCACGCAGAACAAATGATCGAGTACGGAACCAACGTTGTTGGTGGTGTAACACCGGGTAAAGGTGGTCAAGAACATTTGGGAAGACCTGTTTTTAATACAGTAGAAGAAGCTGTGGAAAAAGTTGGAGCAGATACTACGATAATTTTCGTACCACCGGCTTTTGCCGCTGATGCTATTATGGAAGCCGCTAGTGCAGGTATTAAGGTAATTATTACTATTACTGAAGGTATACCTGTTGCCGATATGGTGAAGGCATCAAATTATATTGAACATATGGATTGCCGTTTGGTAGGTCCTAATTGTCCTGGTGTAATTACTCCAGGAGAGGCTAAAGTAGGTATCATGCCTGGTTTTGTGTTCAAAAAAGGAAACGTTGGTATCGTATCTAAGTCAGGTACATTAACTTATGAGGCTGCGGACCAAGTAGTACGTCAAGGTTTAGGAATTACAACGGCTATCGGTATTGGTGGTGATCCAATTATAGGTACTACTACAAAAGAAGCTGTTGAGCTTTTGATTAATGACCCAGAAACGAATTGTGTTGTTATGATCGGTGAAATAGGTGGTCAATTAGAAGCGGATGCTGCTAAATGGTACAAAGAAAGTGGAAGTAAGAAACCGATTGTAGGTTTTATTGCGGGTGAAACTGCTCCCGCAGGTAGAACCATGGGCCACGCTGGTGCTATTGTAGGAGGAAGCGATGATACGGCTCAAGCTAAAAAGAAAATCATGAGAGAACACGGAATACACGTGGTAGATTCTCCAGCAGAGATTGGCTTGAAAGTTAAAGAAGTCATGGGTTAATTCCCTTACGGATATATGAATCCCGTTTTCGATATTTCGGAAACGGGATTTTTTTATAGCCGTTTTATGAAACAAAACTTATATTTGAAGTAGAACAAAGCAAATCTATTTAGAACATGAAATTGTTAGAAGGGAAAAACGCGATTATTACAGGGGCCAGTAGAGGAATAGGAACTGGTATCGCAAGAGTTTTCGCTGAAAACGGAGCTAATGTAGCTTTTACATATAGCTCTAGCGAAGCACCGGCATTAGAACTTGAAAAAGAACTAACGGCGTTAGGCATAAAAGCGAAGGCTTACAAAAGTAATGCTGCAAGTTTTGAAGCTGCGGAAAAACTGGTTGCCGCTGTTCTTCAAGATTTTGGAGGTATAGATATTCTGATTAACAATGCGGGTATTACTAAAGATAATTTGCTTATGCGTATGTCAGAGGCTGATTTTGATAGCGTTATAGAAATTAACTTAAAATCTGTTTTCAATATGACCAAAGCGGTTCAGCGTACCATGTTGAAACAAAGAAAAGGAAGTATTGTAAATATGAGTAGTGTGGTTGGTGTTAAAGGTAATGCAGGACAGACCAACTATGCGGCTTCTAAAGCGGGTATGATTGGTTTTACTAAATCTGTTGCTTTGGAGCTAGGCTCAAGAAATATTAGATGTAATGCCGTAGCACCAGGTTTTATTGAAACTGAAATGACCGGTAGATTAGATGAAAAAGTAGTACAAGGTTGGAGAGATGGTATTCCTCTTAAAAGAGGTGGTTCTCCAGAAGATATTGCAAATGTCTGTCTTTTCTTTGCTTCGGACTTATCTGCCTATGTTACGGGTCAGGTACTGAACGTAGATGGTGGCATGCTTACATAAGATATATATTCCCGGAAGGTCGTTAATGCTCTTCCGGGCAGTATAGCTTCAAAAGAAACTTCCTTAATGAATACCCAGACGATTCTATTTATAATCTTAGCCGCAATTGTTTCGTTGGTGCTGGTGTTGTTTCAATATTTTTATAAAAATAAACGTAAAGGTAAGCTCTACATTGCGTTGGCATTTTTGCGTTTTATTGCTTTTTTCTGCGGATTCCTACTTCTTATTAATCCAAAATTCACCAAAAACGAGTATACCACTGAGAAAGTTAATTTGTTGGTGTTGACGGATAATTCTTCTTCTGTAGCTTATTCCAAATCAACTATAGAAAAGACAGTAGAGAGTCTTAAGCAGAGAAATGAACTAAAAGAGCGTTTTTCAATTTCGGAATATAATTTTGGAACAACTTTAAAGGGTAATGACAGCCTGACTTTTACCGAAAAAAATACGAATATTTCAAAAGCATTATCGGCATTAAAAGAAGTGTATTCTTCTACCAATTCTGCTGTCGTACTAATTTCCGATGGAAACCAAACATTAGGGCGCGATTATGATTTTCAGAGCGAACAACAGCAATTTCCTGTGTACCCCGTTGCTGTAGGTGATACTACCCGTTATGAAGATATGGCCATTTCTCAAGTAAATACAAATAGATACGCCTTCCTAGAGAACAAATATCCCGTAGAAATATATGTTTCGTACACAGGAAATGAGAAAACAAGTGTTCCTGTGCAGGTCTCATTAGATGGTAAGACCGTTTTTAGGCAAACACTGTCATTTTCTAATACGAATTCGAGTGAGGTTGTGCATACGCTTCTTGACGCGAATACTGTTGGGGCTAGAAATCTTCAGATTTCTGTTGGGGAACTTAAAAATGAACGAAATGTAGCGAACAATAAACGAACGGTAGTTGTAGAGGTTATAGATGAGAAAACGAATATAGCCTTGGTTTCTAGTCTGCTGCATCCGGATATCGGAGCTTTAAAAAAATCCATAGAAAGCAATGGCCAGCGCTCAGTTTCAATTCTAAAGCCTAATGGTAAAGCTAATACATGGGAGGATGTAGATCTTTTTGTTCTATATCAGCCCAATGGGTCATTTAAAGACTTGTTTGATTATATTGAGAAAAAACAGGCCAATACATTTACGATTACAGGTCCAAAAACGGATTGGAACTTCCTGAACAAGGTACAAAAAGAATACACCAAGAATAGTTATAATCAAGAAGAAGAGGTCTTCCCAGTTCTAAATAAGGGCTTTGGACTTTTTGGTAGCGGAGATTTCTTTGTAGATGATTTTCCGCCACTTCATAGTAGTTTGGGAGATATAGTATTGCATGGTAAGAATGATGTATTGTTGACTCAACGAATAAAAGGTATTGATTTAAATCAGCCACTATTATCTGTGTTTGAAAGAGGAAAAAAAAGAGATGCAGTACTGTTTGGGGAGAATATCTGGAAGTGGCGTATGCAGGCGTACAGAAATTTACAGAGTTTTAAGAATTTTGATGACCTTATGGGTAAGCTGGTTTTATATTTGGCCACAAATAAATCTAGACAAAGACTCACTTTGGACTATGAAAATATTTACGCAGGTAGTAGCAAAACTAGAATTTCCGCGACTTACTTTGACAAAGCATTTGTTTTTGATTCAAATGCTGAAATAGTACTTAAGCTAAAAAATGTAAAGACAAATGCAGTTGTAGAAATACCCATGTTATTGAAAGGGAACTACTATGAGGCAGATCTAAAAAATTTACCAGCTGGGACATATGATTTTACTGCAACAGTAAAAAAAGATAACTTATCTAAGTCGGGAAGTTTTACTATTTTGGATTTTGATGTAGAAAAACAGTTCTTGGCTACGGATGACAAAAAGTTGAAACGGTTGGCTGAGAATACGGGCGGACGCTTGTTTTACCCTGATGAGAATGAGGATTTAATAGCAGCATTATCAAATGACAAACGCTTTTTGCCTACTCAGAAAAACAAGCAAAATGTCGTATCTTTGATAGATTTCAGACTTGTGTTAGGACTAATGGTTATCGCCCTAGCTATAGAATGGTTTTTGAGAAAATATAATGGATTAATATAAATTAAAATAAATGGACAAATTACCCAAGATTGCATTACCAGTAATATTCGTTTTTATAGTTGTCATCATCTTGATTTCAAAATCTGCCGTTACCATAGGTTCTGGTGAGGCCGGTGTGCTTTATAAAACTTTTGGAGGTGGTGTTGTAACTGATGAGCCACCTTTGGGCGAAGGTTTTCATGTAGTCGCGCCTTGGAACAAGGTTTTCGTTTATGAAGTAAGGCAACAAGAAGTACTTGAGCAAATGAACGTTTTGTCAAGTAATGGTCTGGATATTAAATTGGAAGCATCTGCATGGTTTGAACCCATCCGTAGTGACTTAGGAAAGTTGCATCAAGAAAAAGGAGAGGCTTATGTTCAGCGGGTATTGCTGCCAACAATACGATCGGCAGCTCGTTCGGTAGTTGGGCGTTACACACCGGAACAATTATATTCAAGTAAAAGAGATGCCATTCAGCAAGAGATATTTGACGAGACTCAAAAAATTGTGTCAGGTCAATATATTCAATTGAATGAAATATTGGTAAGAGATGTTACATTACCACCAACCATTAAAGATGCTATTGAGCGTAAATTAAAACAAGAGCAAGAGTCTTTAGAGTATGAGTTTAGACTGGTTACCGCTAAAAAGGAGGCGGAAAAAGTAACCATTGAAGCTCAAGGTAAGGCAGATGCGAACAAAATTTTGAGTGCATCTCTAACAGACAAGATTCTGCAGGACAAAGGTATCGATGCAACGTTGAAGCTGGCGCAGTCTGCAAATGCTAAAGTTGTAGTTGTTGGTAGTGGTGAATCAGGATTACCTTTAATATTGGGAAATAACTAAAATAAATTTGGTCGATTAAAATTTAGTTTTAATTTTACGCTTGTAATGAAAAACATAACTACACATCATCATTTCCATATTCACGCTCAGGCGAGGTAGGAATGTATTGTAGTAGTGCAACATATTTAAAAACCCGTTTGAGCAATCAAACGGGTTTTACTTTTAGAGCTCTTTTGATGGCTTGAACATAACCAAAGAAGAAAATGACAAAAATTAGAATTGCTATTCAGAAATCAGGTCGGTTAAATGAAGATTCACTTCAAATCTTAAAAGATTGCGGTGTTTCTATTGATAATGGAAAAGATCAATTAAAAGCCTCTTCAAGAAACTTTCCGTTAGAAGCGTTTTATCTTCGTAACGGAGATATTCCACAGTATTTAAGAGACGGTGTGGTTGACATTGCTATTATAGGCGAAAACGTGTTAATTGAGAAAGGTGAAGATATTGGAATAGCTGAAAAATTAGGTTTTTCAAAGTGCAAGGTGTCTTTGGCCGTACCTAAATCAGTGAAATATAAATCGGTTCAAGATTTTGAAGGTAAGCGTATTGCTACTTCATACCCAAATACGGTTAAAAAGTATTTAAAGGAAAAAGGAGTAAACTCAGATTTACACATCATTAATGGTTCTGTGGAAATTGCGCCAAACATTGGTTTAGCAGATGGTATTTGCGATATTGTTTCCAGTGGTAGTACACTTTTCAAAAATAACTTGAAAGAAGTTGAAGTAATGCTGACCAGTGAAGCTGTTTTAGCGGTTTCTCCTAAAATATCCGAAGAAAGAAAGGAGCTCTTAAGTAAACTTCAGTTTAGAATAAAATCAGTTCTCCAGGCACGTCAATCAAAATATGTTCTTTTAAATGCACCTAATGACAGACTGGATAAAGTATTAACACTGTTACCAGGAATGAGAAGCCCAACAGTTTTGCCATTGGCAGAAGAAGGTTGGAGCTCTGTTCACACGGTAATCAACAAGGACAAATTCTGGGATGTTATAGATGAGCTCAAACAAGCTGGAGCAGAAGGTATTCTGGTTTGCCCGATCGAAAAGATGGTACTTTAGTTTTCAGCGATGGAGGGCGAATTGATACTGGAACTGATTCCTTATGAAAAAATGGAGTCGATTCTACCTTTGGTCTATGATTTAAATGAAGGTAAGCTTTCAAAAGAGGTATTGCAAACCCGGTTGGAATCAATGAAGGCTATGGGCGGTTATGAATGTCTCGGGGTATATGATAATGAAAACCTAATTGCTTGTTGTGGTGTTTGGTTTTTACATAAGTTGTATAAAGGCAAACATATTGAGCTTGATAATGTGTTTGTAAATGAAAAATACCGTAGTAGAGGAGTAGGTAAACTCATGATGGATTGGCTCGTAGATTATGCAAAAACTAAGGATTGTAATAGTCTTGAACTCAATGCTTATGTAGCAAACGAAAAGGGAGTAAAGTTTTGGAAACGTCATAATTTTGTTCCTTTAGGATATCATATGATCAAGAATTTAGAGTAAGAAACGATGAAAAAAATATATAATCCTAATAAATCGGATTGGAGCTCGGTATTGGAGCGCCCAACACAAACGGTTGCGGATATAGAAGAGACCGTTGAGGCAATTTTTAGAGAAGTGCAAAGCAATGGTAATGCCACTATAAAAAAGTACACTGAGCAGTTTGATGGTGTTTCACTTGAAAATTTAATAGTTTCTGAGCAAGAAATAGTAGAGGCCGAAAGCTTAGTTTCTCAGGAGCTAAAGGATGCTATTCAATTGGCGAAAAATAATATTGAGGTTTTTCATAAAGCGCAGAAAACGGACAAAGTTACTGTGGAAACTGCGAATGGTGTGCAATGCTGGCAAGAAAAAAGACCCATACAAAAAGTAGGGCTTTATATTCCCGGTGGTACGGCACCTTTATTTTCTACAATCTTAATGCTTGCTGTGCCCGCTACCATTGCAGGTTGTGAAGAATTGGTATTGTGTTCGCCTCCAAATAAAGAAGGGAAAATCAACCCAGCTATTCTATATACCGCAAATTTATGTGGCGTTAAGAAAATCTTTAAAGTAGGCGGTATTCAGGCAATTGCCGCTATGACATTCGGAACGGAGACTATTCCTGAAGTTTATAAAATATTTGGTCCAGGTAACCAATACGTAACGGTTGCCAAGCAGATTGCAACTAAATATGGAATTTCAATAGATATGCCGGCGGGACCTAGTGAATTGTTGGTTTTGGCAGATGATTCCGCAAACCCAGCTTTTGTAGCTTCAGATTTGTTGAGCCAGGCGGAGCACGGTGTTGATAGTCAGGTGATTTTGGTATCTACTTCTAAATCTATGATTGATGTTGTGGAAAGCGAAGTTGAGGCACAGCTTCAAAAGTTACCTAGAAAAGAGATTGCAGAGAAAGCTATCGCCAATAGTAAGCTGATATATGTTGAGAATGACCAAACGGCAAATGACCTTATAAATGAATATGGCCCTGAGCACTATATTATTTGTGCGGAAAATGCGGGTTTCTTTATCGATAACGTTAAAAATGCAGGTTCTGTTTTCATAGGCAACTACACTCCTGAAAGTGCAGGTGATTATGCCTCAGGAACGAATCATACGTTGCCTACCAATGGTTACGCCAAGCAGTATAGTGGTGTAAACCTAGATAGTTTTATGAAGAGTATGACGTTTCAGAAAATCAGTGAAACGGGTATTCAAGAAATCGGAAATGCCATTGAAATTATGGCAGAAGCCGAAGGGCTTCAAGCACACAAAAATGCAGTGACACTCCGACTCAACAGTTTGAAAAATGAATAAGCAGTTCAATATACAAAATCTCATCAGAGAGAACGTAAAAGGCTTGAATCCTTATAGTTCTGCTCGGGATGAGTACGTTTCAGATGGTTCCGAGATGGTGTTTTTAGACGCGAATGAAAATCCGTATGAGAATGGAGTAAATCGGTATCCTGACCCGCAGCAAAGAGGTTTAAAGTCGGTTTTAGCGGAACAGAAAGATATTTCGGCCGACAATATTCTTTTGGGGAATGGAAGTGATGAAGTATTGGATTTAATTTTCAGGACGTTTTGCGAACCTAAAATTGATAATATAATTTCTTTACCTCCAACTTATGGCATGTACAAAGTATTGTCTGGGATTAATACGGTAGAGAATAGGGAAGTGCTTTTGACCGAAAATTTCCAACCAGATGTTGAAGCTATTTTAAATACGGTTGATGAGCATTCAAAGCTGTTATTTTTATGCTCTCCAAACAATCCTACCGGGAATATATTTCGTGAAGATATTATGGTTAATTTGTTGAATAAATTCAATGGTTTGGTGGTTATTGATGAGGCATATATAGATTTTGCAGAAAGCGAAAGCTGGGTCTCTAGATTGTCCGAATTTCCAAATTTAGTGGTGACACAAACGCTTTCCAAAGCATACGGAATGGCCGGTATTCGCTTGGGAATTTGTATGGCATCCAAAGAAATTATAGCAGCACTCAACAAAATCAAACCACCATATAACGTCAATGAACTCACGCAGCAAAAAGCTTTAGAACGGGTTCTTGACGTACAGTCTGTAAAAAGCGAAGTATCCAGTATATTAAATGAAAGAGAGCAATTACTTAAAGTATTGCGTGAAGTATCATTTGTAGAGAAAATATATGCTTCTGATGCCAATTTTGTGCTGGCTAAAGTAGATGATGCCAATAAACGATATAGCCAAGTATTGGCAGAAGGAGTGGTAGTTCGGAATCGAACAACGCAACCCCTTTGTGAGAATACATTACGTTTTACCGTGGGTACGCCAACGGAAAATAAAAAATTAATAGAAGTGCTGAATAAACTGACCTAAACTCAAAGTTCAAGAAACCATATCATGGCAAAGAAAGTTTTATTTATAGATAGAGACGGAACGATTATTAAAGAAACCGTTGACGAGCAAATTGATGCGTTTGAGAAGATGATTTTCTATCCTAAGGCATTTACTTTTTTGGGTAAAATAGCCAAGGAATTAGATTATGAACTGGTAATGATCACCAATCAAGACGGACTTGGAACAGATGTTTTTCCTGAGGATACATTTTGGCCGGTTCATAATTTTATATTGAAGTCTTTTGAGAATGAAGGCGTTGTCTTTGACAAGGTTTTTCTAGACCGTACGTTTCCCCATGAAAATGCAAATACCAGAAAACCAGGTACAGGTTTGTTGACCGAGTATTTTGCGGAGGAGTATGATTTAAAAAATTCATTCGTAATCGGTGATCGATTGACGGATGTTGAACTGGCTAAAAATCTAGGCTCAAAAGGAATTTTTATTAATGATGATACCAACTTAGGTACGGGTGAAATCACAGTGAAACGTGATGCTTTGGATTCGGTTATTGCCCTAGAAAGTAATGATTGGGAAAAAATTTACGAGTTTTTGAAGTTGGAAAACCGAGTGTCAGAAACGCACAGAAAAACTAATGAAACGGATATTTACATCAACCTAAACCTGGACGGGACGGGCAAAAGCAATATCAAAACAGGACTTTCTTTCTTTGACCATATGCTAGATCAATTGGCTCGCCATGGTCAAATGGACTTGGAAATCAAAGTAAATGGTGACTTGGAAGTAGATGAGCACCATACTATTGAAGATACAGCTATTGCTTTAGGAGAGGTTTTTCACACGGCACTAGGTTCTAAAATGGGGATTGAACGCTACGGTTTCTGCCTTCCTATGGACGACTGTTTAGCACAAGTGGCCATAGATTTTGGTGGACGTAACTGGTTAGTGTGGGATGCGGAATTTAATCGTGAAATGGTGGGGGATATGCCTACGGAAATGTTTTATCATTTCTTTAAATCATTCACGGACGGGGCCAAAGCCAACCTAAATGTAAAAGCGGAAGGTAAAAACGAACATCACAAGATTGAGGCTATATTTAAAGCCTTTGCAAAGGCAATTAAAATGGCCGTGAAACGTGATGTAGAAAAAATGGTGTTGCCAAGTACAAAGGGAATGCTTTAAATAATAGTATGAAGTATTGAGTACAAAGTATTGATTTTCTTTGTACTCAATACTCGGTACTCATGACTAGAAAAGATGAAAATAGTAATCATAAACTACGGTGCAGGTAATATTCAGAGTATCAAATTTGCTATAAAGCGTTTGGGCTATGAAGCAATTTTGAGTCACGATATAGTAGAAATACAGTTTGCTGATAAGGTTATTTTTCCTGGTGTGGGCGAGGCGAGTAGTGCCATGTCTAAATTACGGGCGAGCGGCTTGGACAAACTGATTCCGAATTTGAAGCAGCCTGTCTTGGGTATATGCTTGGGGATGCAGTTAATGTGCCATTCTTCAGAAGAAGGTGATACTAAAGGCTTAGGTATTTTTGATGTGGATGTAATCAAATTCACAAATGAGGTTAAGGTTCCACAGATTGGTTGGAATCAGATTACCAACTTAAAGTCGGAGCTTTTTAAAAATATTGAGGACAAAGAGCATATTTATTTAGTTCACAGTTTTTATGCGCCACTTTGCAAAGAAACCATAGCGGAATCAGAATACGGAATAAAATACAGCGCTGCACTGGCGAAGAATAATTTTTATGGCACCCAATTTCACCCGGAGAAAAGTAGTGATATAGGCGAAAGGATTCTTGAGAATTTTTTGAAGAATATATAGAAGAATTAGTACTGAGTACAGAGTATTGAGATTCCAAAGGTGAAATATATAAAATATGGCTTAGTTAGAAGTAGAACAAAAGGATGGTTAAACGAAAAAAAGCTTTAGCAAAGCATTTTTTTAAGGGTGTTTTCATAACTTTTACTAACTACTAACTACTAACTACTAACTACTAACTACTAACTACTAACTACTAACTACTAACTACTAACTACTAACTAAACAATGAGAATAATACCAGCAATAGACATCATAGATGGTAAATGTGTTCGCCTTTCAAAAGGGGATTATGATACCAAGAAAATATATAATGAGAATCCGTTAGAAGTTGCCAAAGAGTTTGAGGCCCATGGTATTCAATATTTACATTTAGTAGATTTAGATGGTGCTAAAAGCAAGCATATCGTAAATCATAAGATTTTGGAGCAGATAGCTTGCGGTACTACGCTGAACATTGATTTTGGAGGCGGACTGAAAACGGACGATGATTTGCGAATCGCATTTGAGAGTGGTGCTAATCAGATAACCGGTGGTAGTATTGCTGTAAAAGATAAGGAGACTTTTTCCAATTGGATTCAAACCTATGGAGCCGAAAAAATTATTTTGGGTGCGGATGCCAAAGATGAAAAAGTAGCAGTTTCCGGTTGGCAAGAAGAGTCAAAGGAAGAATTGATTCCGTTTATTTCATCATATCAGGAAAAAGGAATCGCTTATGTAATCTGTACGGATATTTCAAAGGATGGAATGCTGGAAGGTCCTTCTTTTGACTTGTATAAAAAGATTTTAGCACAATGTAAAGAGGTTGGTGGTAATGTAAGCCAAGGATTAAAATTGATTGCCAGTGGTGGAATTTCTACTTTTGATGAATTGCCAAAACTGGCAGAGATGGGATGTGAAGGTACAATCATTGGAAAAGCCATTTATGAAAATAGGATCAGCCTAAAACAGTTGGAAGATTTTATTTTGGAAATAGGGATGTAGATAAGAAATTAAAGTAAAACGAACATTGTACTATGTTAGCAAAGAGAATCATACCCTGCTTGGATATAAAGGACGGGAGAACGGTAAAAGGCGTAAATTTCGTTGATTTACGTGATGCGGGCGACCCAGTGGAATTGGCAGAGATCTATAGTAAAGAAGGAGCGGACGAGCTTGTTTTTCTGGATATTTCGGCAACAGAACAAAAACGCAAGACTTTAGCCGAACTGGTTTACCATGTAGCGGAGAAAGTAAGTATTCCTTTTACTGTGGGAGGAGGAATTTCATCTGTTGAAGATGTTGATGTTCTTTTGCACAATGGAGCGGATAAGGTTTCCATTAATTCATCGGCAGTAAAAAATCCACAGTTAATAAACGACTTGGTGGCTAAATTCGGTTCACAGTGTATTGTGGTAGCCATAGATGCCAAACAGATAGATGGTGAGTGGATTGTTCATTTGGTAGGAGGTAAAGTACCTACGGAACGTAAACTGTTTGAATGGGCCAAAGAAGTTGAAGAGCGTGGTGCAGGAGAAATTCTTTTTACCTCAATGGATCATGACGGTACCAAAGACGGTTTTGCGAACGAAGCGTTGAGCAAACTAAGCACGGAATTGAACATTCCCATAATTGCATCGGGTGGTGCAGGAAATATGCAACATTTTACGGATACCTTTGTAGAAGGAAAAGCAGATGCAGCGCTTGCAGCCAGTGTTTTTCATTTTAAGGAAATTGGTATTAAAGATTTGAAAGAAGAGTTAAAAGATAAAGGAATTCCCGTACGATTATAAGTTCGATTTGGACTCTAACCGATAAATAAGAGATAATGAAAAAAATAGGTCTAATAGGAGGCATCACTTGGCAGTCAACACAGTTGTATTATCAGTTGTTGAACACAAAAGTAGCTGAAACTTTAGGAGGTTCTAGTTCCTGTGAGTGTCTTATTGAATCTGTTAACTTTGCGGAGATTTCGGAAAAACAGGGCAAAGGAGATTGGGATTCCTTACATGAGAAGATGGCGGATATTGCCTTGCGTTTACAAAATGCCGGTGCGGAAGTTATTCTCATTTGTGCGAACACCATGCATTTGAGTGTTCCTATAATTACACAAAAAATAGCTATTCCTATTTTGCATATTGCAGAGGTAGCCGGAGAAGCGGTAAAAGCCAAGGGATGTCAAAAAGTGCTTTTATTGGGTACAAAATATACTATGGAACTGGATTTTTATAAGGATATCCTTAAGAATCAGTTTCAAATAGAAGTTTTAATTCCTTCTAAAGAAGATAGAGAGGTGGTTCATGACGTAATATATCATGAACTCTCCAAAGGCATTATTACCGAAGAATCAAAAAAGAAATATTTAGACATTATTGGCAAAGCCGAAAAAGAAGGAGCGCAAGGTGTTATTTTAGGTTGTAACGAAATACCGTTACTAATTCAACAAGAAGATTGTACGATAGCGGTTATAGATACCACAAAAGAACATGCTCATGCGGCCGTAAAATTCGCACTAGCTTAAAATATTTACGATGAAAATAGATTTCAATAAAAATGGAGACGGACTTGTGCCGGCAATTATTCAGGACGCAGTTACAAAAAACGTTTTGATGTTTGGGTACATGAACCAAGAGGCTTTTGACAAAACTGAAGAGACCAAAAAAGTAACGTTTTATAGTCGCACCAAAAAAAGATTGTGGACCAAAGGCGAGGAGAGCGGAAACTTCTTGGAGCTGGTAGATATTAAAAACGATTGTGACGATGATACACTTCTAGTTTTTGTAAAACCCGTAGGTCCTACTTGTCATAAAGGAACAGATACGTGTTGGAACGAAGAAAACACTTCAAATTTTGGATTTCTATCTCAATTGGAAGAAGTTATAACACAGCGTCGTGAAGCTTCGGATTCTAGTAAATCATATGTTGCCTCTTTATTTGAAAAGGGCATAAACAAAATAGCCCAAAAGGTTGGTGAGGAAGCCGTGGAAACTGTAATAGAGGCCATGGATGATAAGGATGACCTCTTTTTATATGAAAGTGCAGATTTACTTTTTCATTACTTAATATTACTTCAGGCAAAAGGATTCACCTTAAAAGATATAGAAGCGGAACTAGTAAAACGACATAAATAGTCGTTTTACTAGTTTCTGTTTTTTAGCTGTGAAGCACCTTTTATTCGTTCATGATTGATAACCGCAGTACCCTTGTAGTTTAGAGTGCTCGCTCCCGTTGCCTCTACATCTATTGATTCCGTGGCAGTAAGAAAAGCTTCACTGGCTCCTGAAAGATCTATGTTCAAACGCTCTATTTGTAAATCGTAATTTCTAAAATCACTGCTTCCGGAAAGGTTGGCATGTACGGATTTTACTTCCCCGTAAATATCGGCTTCAGATGCACCGTTAAGGTCAACATTCAGATAATCTGCAAAGACTTCACCGGTAAGGTCAGACGCTCCTGAAAGCTCGATTTTACCACGTTCGGTATTCCAAGGACTTTCTAAGGTTACGCTTGCTGCTCCAGAGAGGTCGAATTCAGAAATATCTTTGGTGGTTATAAAAGCCTTCAATGTGGGATTGCCACTTACTGTTGTGTATCTTTTAAGTTTGATGATAACTTCGTTTCCTTCTCGTGCAACAACAATACGGTCTTGTAAATTGTCATTCGCTTCAATTTGGATTTCCTCTTCATTATCTGAAAAGGTAACGTAGACATCAAAAGCATTGGAAACTTTTAATTTGTCATAATCAGAAATTGTTAAATCTTTGGTGGTGATTTCATCCGAAGCTCGTATATGGTCATAGTCACAAGAGGTAAGAATTCCACATGCCACGGCCATGGCGATAAAAATCGTTTTTGTTTTCATTTTGATTGTTTTTAAGCTCGCCCAAAGGGAAAGCAGATTGATGAATTGTGGTGTTTTAGACGTTTACTAAACGCTCCTGAAGCTTAACTACAGGAATCCACTGAAAGTTAATGGGTGACCATTCTTCTTTAGTTGAGGAACTACCGGTACAATTGTTTCTAAGAAATACTTGGTTGTTTTCACTGAATACATGCTGTGTTTCTATAACATCGTGACAATGCGGACAGATTTTTTCGTTTGTTGCTTTCATTGTACGTTCTTTTTGTATCTATTACGACCCATATTAAAAATACCCACTTTAACTCCTATTCCGGCCGAAAAGCCATTAATACGAGTAGTGCGTGTAGGGGGAAGTTCAATTCTACTAGAAAAACGATACTTGACGCCTGCTTCTAGTTGCAAATAGCGAGAGATATTAAAAAGAGCACTTACGCCAGGTTCGGCTACGAAGACAACATCAAAATCATCTTCGGTAAGCTCTTCTTCGTAGGTATCATCATCTTGAAAACGATTATCAATATAACCAACGCCACCGGCACCCAATAAAAGGGGAAAAGAAAGATTAACACGTTTTTTACTAAAGAAAATAGGTTCTAAGTGAAGACCGCCGTAGGCACCTATTAAGTCTTCGTAACGCGCTAGACTGTTGTTATAAATATCTTGTTCCGAGTATAGAAAATTGCCCGCAAAGCCTATTTCAAATTGACGATTGGCTACATAGGCAACTTTAAGCCCGCCCATGAATGCATTTTGGTCATCAATTTCGCCAACACCCATAGTAAGACCTAGGTATACCCCGTGAACGACATTGTTACGATCATTAAATTCCAAGTATTCTTCCGTTTCATTTTGGGCGGAACTAAAGAAAGTTGCTCCCAAACATAGTATAAGAAGACCCGTTTGTAATAATTTCATCACTGTTCATTTTTTGATTGATTACCTAATAGACAACCTAAGGCACGAAAAGTTGCATCAAAAACGAATTATTTTCAAAAAAAATGAATTTTTTACTGTAATAGGCATCATGGGAAGTGAAAAGGATACTTAATTTAATGGCGGATTACTATTGTCGGCGCCCCATTTATCCAGACTTTCCAAGATGTCTTTGAGTGATTTTCCTTTTTCTGTTAAACCGTATTCAACTTTTGGAGGAACCACGGGAAATACCTCTCTTAGGACCAACCCGTCTTTTTCTAGTTCACGTACAGTTTGAGTAAACATCTTATTTGATATTCCTATAATTTTTTTCTGCAAAACGCCCGAACGTAATGGCCTGTCAAGAAGATGAAACAGAACAATTGGTTTCCACTTGGTACCGATTAAATTCATGGTGTAATCTAAAGGGCAGTAATTTTTGTTATTCATTTTAGATACAAAATGTTGATAATTAGAAATTTACTCTTTTTGGTAACTATATAACTTTTGGGTAAGTTATTGTCTATAAGTCAAATATAGGTTTGTTTTGTAGTGTAAAACTAAAAATATGAACACAAATAAAGAGTATCCAAAATCATTTTCACATATTGGTATTACGGTTCCCAAATTAATAGAAGCCGTTACATTTTATTCTGATGTAATGGGGTGGTATGTGATAATGGCTCCATCAAAAGTTAAAAAAGAAAAAGAAACAGCCATTGGCCAGATGTGTATTGATGTTTTTGGTGAAGACTGGGAAGAATTTGAAATTGCCCACATGTCCACTTCAGATGGTGTTGGAATAGAATTATTTTCATTTCCACAGGGGGTTAAAGAGGCACCAAATTTTAATCCTTTCAATACGGGACTATTCCATTTCTGCATACAAGACCCAAACATTGAAGATTTGGTTGATAAAATTGTAGCGTATGGTGGAAAGCAGCGTATGCCCATAAGGTCTTATTATCCTAATGAAAAGCCCTATAGAATGTGTTATGTGGAAGACCCTTTCGGAATTGTTTTTGAAATCTACTCGCACAGTTATGAGTTGACGTATTCTTCCGGGGCATATACGGAGTAATTGAAACAAAATTTAAAATGAAAGCCACCAACACTCTTTAAGTATTGGTGGCTATTTTCGGTTCATAGAAGTTATCAAAGGCTAGCTGCTCACTTCCCACTATATCTAAAGCTCTTTGAGTAATACCACGCCCTTTTTTCCGGTAATGGAAATATGACCTTGCACTTTCTTACCATAAACAGCGTTGATTTCACGAAGCTTTTTACCCTTATCCAGCATCTCCGAATCTACATCGTGAAATGATTTAGGTAAGCGCACCAGGCCTTCCTCCAGTACTGCCGAGAATTCGTGAGGAAAGTCCGTAATATTAAGACTTACTTCTGATGACTCTTGCTCAATAATAATTGTACCATTAGTAGATAGGATGTGATCAACTCTAAAATCAGATATTTTCAGGACCAAATCTATATCCTTTGCCAACCTTCCCAATTGAATCGTACTGAACTTGAGCATCCCGTAAAAAGTACCTATTTCCTCCAGGTCCACCTCATCCTTATTGGAATAGAATTCTAAAGAACCAATAGTGTGCATGCTTATATCACTGCCACTACTGTTTAAGCGCATAGTGTTTGAATCGTCCATATCCAACCCACCATTCTTCAGGTCAAGGTTCGCATAATAGATGTTTTTAGCTCGTAATTTTCCGTATTTTAGATTAATATCGGCTTTATTCAAATTATCATTTATCCACATATCGCCATGTTGCACATCGGCTTTTAAAACTCCTCTCCAATCTTCTATAAAAACATCGCCAAATTTATTAATGATTTCCATTTCTGCCTTTTCGGGCATGTAGACTTTGTAATCTATTTGCACATTACTTCGGTCAAAATCAAAAGGGTTAGCCTTCTCAAAAAGATTGGAAAAGAAACCAGAACTGTTTTCTCCAATCTCATAACCAACGGATAAAAAATCATCGCTTTCGCGAAGAATAGGTCTAATTCGCTCTAGAAGCTCTCGGGCGTTGTCACTCTTTTTATGGGTAACAGTAATATTCACAGTAATGGAAACCTCATTTTTGGTCCATCCGTAGATATTAATATTGCCGTATTTATTGTCTAAATGAATTTCTCCCCCGTTGGTAAACCCGTAGGTCTTGTTTACCTTTTTAGACACTTTTTCCTGCGCCATGACCGGAAGGCCAAGGAGCATCACCGCAGCAAAAAGGAGCAGTTTTTTATAAAGTGTATCCATAATCCTCATCTTTTAATTTTGATTCGTTTAGCTGGCGCAGTAGGTTCTCTATGAGCTCTATTCGCTTTCGGTAATTAGAAACAATAGCTTCCAATACCAATTCGTTATCCAGGTTGTTCTTCATCTCCAACTTCAACTGTTCGTATTCGGTATCCAATTCGTCCATAAAGGATAAAAACTCTTCTTTATCGGCATCTGATAGTTTGTCATTATTCTTTACCAATTGTACTTGGTAGGATACCAAGCCTTTGTAATGCATATCTATATCCTGTAATTCTTTGGATACAAAATTGTTCTCATTCGTAGAGCCATTTAGAAACGAGATACCGATCAGCCCGGAAATTCCTAGGATAACAAGTACAGTTGCCGCAATACGCAGCATAGGCAATTTCCATAGCGGGATTACCTTAGGTTCAGAAGGTTCAAGTTGAGCCTCTATATTTGCCCAAAGCTTGGCGCGATCTGCCTTTTGGTCATCAAAAGATGCTTTACTTGCCCTAATATGTTTTTCAAAATTGTCCATTATAAGGTGTTTATAATTTCAACTAGTTTCTTTTTGGCCCTGTGATACTGAGATTTGGAGGTTGATGTTGTAATGCCCAACACTTCACCAATTTCTATATGATCATAGCCTTCCAGTAAATACAGGTTGATAATATTTTTGTAACCTAAAGGCAGTTTTTCAATACCCATCTTAACTTTTTGAATATCAATTGCATCTACCGGGTCATTATGTATTTCTTCCGTTAGGTGATACTCATGATCATCCATGGCGGCTAAAGGAAGACGCTTTACTTTTAGATGATTTATGCTTTTGTTGATGACTATCCGTTTAAGCCATGCTCCAAAAGTTGACTCATATTTAAAGTTGTGCAGATTTTTAAAAGCATCTACAAAACTATCTTGCACAATGTCTTCCGCATCTTCTTTGACCCCCAAAAATCGCATCCCAATGTTATACATAGCATCTACATAGAGCTCGTACAGTTGGTACTGTGCGTTTCTATCGCCAGACTTGCTGCTTTCAACAAGGGACTTATGCGTAAAACGGATTTCGGTTTTCAATTAATTAAAGAGGGTTATTTGTTCTCTACAATTAGGTTTCAATAGCAAAGACAAGCAAAAGTTGCAAGGGTTGCATTTAGGGAGGAATATTTTAATGCTAAGATATTAATATAATAGGATTTATATTTTTCTGATTTACTAGCTTCGTACTTATATAATTGGAGAAAAAAACAAAGAGATGCAACCTTCTTGCAATTTGGTTGTCAATAGAAGTGTTCATCAATCAAAATAAAAATAAAATGATAAAAAAAAGAATTAAAAAGCTGGCTGGGCAAAGGTTAAAGGCCTTTTTCAGCCTGTTGCTATTGCTCATAAGCGCTTATAGTATGGCGCAGGAAAACTACACCGTAAGCGGAAAAATAACAGATCAACTTAACGGCGAAACCCTATTTGGTGCATCCGTATTTTTGGAAGAGACAACAATAGGAGTAGTTACCAATGAATACGGATTTTATTCCATTACAGCTCCGGAAGGCAACTATCGCCTACATATTTCTTACATGGGGTATTCAGACAAATACCAAGCGGTTACATTGGATAAAAACCAGCAGTTCGATTTTGAAATTTCGGAAGCCTCAACCGAGCTGGAAGAGGTGGTGGTTAGCGCAGATGAACCGGAAAGAGCTGTTTTGCGAAAACCGGAAATGAGTGTCGCTAAAATGAATATAGCAACCGTAAAGCAAATGCCCGTTGTTTTGGGAGAGGTAGATATTTTAAAGTCGTTACAAATGCTTCCTGGGGTAACCAATAATGGAGAAGGTACCGGTGGATTTCATGTACGAGGTGGTGCGGGTGACCAGAACTTGGTTTTATTGGATGAGGCAATAATTTACAATACTTCGCACATGTTCGGATTCTTTTCTGTGTTCAATGCAGATGCTATTAAGGATGTAAAATTATACAAAGGGGGAATTCCTGCCAGATATGGTGGTAGAGTTTCTTCCGTGCTGGATGTTCGTCAAAAAGATGGTAATAGTAAGCAATTTGCTGCAACAGGAGGAATAGGTATAATATCTAGTCGTCTTGCCTTAGAAGGTCCGTTGTTCAATGATAAAGGTTCTTTTTTAATAGCGGGTAGACGCTCATATGCCGATATATTGTTAAAAGCTGCAGGTGAGGACAACAGTGTCAGCTTTTATGACTTAAATTTAAAAACGAATTACAAAATAAATACGAACAACAGACTATATCTCTCTGGTTATTTTGGAAGGGATTCTTTTGAGCTAGGAGAGAATTTTGAAAGTAGTTATGGTAATTCAACAGGGAATTTGCGTTGGAACCATATTTTTAACGACCGGCTTTTTTCGAACCTTTCAGCAGTCTATAGTAAGTATGATTATGATCTAGGAATTACTACTGCAGAGTTTGATTGGGTTTCTTCCATCACAAATTATAACCTGAAGTATGATTTTAAATATTATTTGAGTGATAAGTTTAAACTAGATTTTGGGGCAAGTGGTATTTATTATGATTTTGATCCAGGGAAAATCAGTCCAACTTCAGAAACTTCAGCGGTAAATCCATTTACATTAGATAGTAAAAAAGCAATAGAAAGCGGAGTCTATATTAATGCGGAACATAAACTTACCGATAAGTTAACCGCCCAATACGGGTTGCGTTATAGCGGATTTACAAGACTTGGTGGGCAGGCAATGGTTGATTATGCCAACGAACAACCTGTAGTCTATAATCCCGCTTTGGATATCTATGAACGAGGAACCGCAATAGGGGAGACCAATTATGAAAAAGGAGATGCCATAGAAAAATTCGGAAATTTTGAACCTAGAGCATCTCTGGCGTATGTTTTAAATGACAACTCCTCCTTAAAAGCAGGTTTTTCGCGAGTTGCTCAATATATTCATTTGCTATCTAATACTTCTTCTGCTACACCATTGGATGTTTGGGCCCCAAGCGGCCAGTTTATAAAACCACAATTATCCAATCAATATGCATTAGGATACTTCAGGAATTTTAAGGATAAAGTGTATTCTATGGAGGCCGAAGTCTATTTTAAAAACACAGATAATAGAATCGATTATATTGATGGGTCTGATCTAATAGGGCAAAATACCATAGAAACCGAAATCTTAACAGGGGAATCAAGAGCGTATGGTCTTGAACTCTTATTACGAAAAAATGAAGGCGACTTCACGGGGTGGATTGCATACACTTTGTCAAAATCAGAACAACGAACTCCAGGTGGTATTGCCGGTGGATTGGGAATAAACGATGGGGATTGGTATAACACCCCTTATGATAGAACCCATGATATTTCTATTTCTGGGGCTTATAAGTTGAATGATAAATTAAGTTTTGGTGCCAATCTCGTATTTCAGACCGGTAGGCCGGTAACCTACCCAAATGGGCAGTATGAATATGAGGGTATTTCTGTGGCTAGTTATGCGGATAGAAATTCTGATCGTTTACCGTCTTATCACCGCTTAGATTTGTCGGTTAATTACAAACCGAATCGTAAACCGGAAAAACGTTTTAAAGGGGAGTGGGTTTTAGGTATCTATAACGCCTATAATCGTAAAAATGCCGCATCTATTTCCTTTGGTCAAAATTTAGAGACTGGAGCGAATGAAGCCACCAGAACGGCTATTTTTGGCATCGTTCCTTCGATAACTTATAATTTTAAATTTTAGAAACATGCACAACTATATAAAAATCACCGTATTAATTTTAATGACATCAATTACGTCTTGTACTGATGTTATTGACGTAGAGGTTCAAGAAGATACTACCCGGTTAGTTATTCAAGCCTCCTTGGATTGGGAAAAAGGAACTGCAGGAAATGAACAGTTTGTAAAATTGAGTACATCTACCAATTTTTTTGAAACTTCCAGTAGTACAGCTATTACTGGTGCATCTGTTTCAGTAATTAATGACACGAGTGGCGATGAATTTGTTTTTGCAGACCAAAATAACGGTATGTATGCCACTTCTGATTTCGTACCGGTTCTGAATCAGTCCTACACATTGGAAATTGTTTATAATGGTGAAACCTACACGGCAAAAGAAACATTAACGCCAGTTACTGATATCACGGATTTGTATCAAGGACGTGAAGATGGTTTTGATGACGAAGAGCTAGAATTACATGTGGAATTTACAGACCCTGAAGATGAAGAGAATTATTACCTATTTAGATTTCAGAAGGAAGGCGATTTATTGCCAGAATTTGAGGTGGGTGATGATGAGTTTATTAATGGTAATGAAATAGATACTTGGTATGAAACTGAAGAAGATGAAGATACAGATAAAATAGAAGCGATTCAGCCAGGTGATGTCGTTACGGTAGAGATGTACGGTGTGTCAGAAGCATACTATAATTATATGGATATCTTGATAGACCAAATAGGTGGAGTAGGTATTTTTTCTGCAACCCCCGTAGCGGTAAAAGGAAACTGCATCAACTTAACAAATCCTGATAATTATGCCCATGGTTATTTTAGAGTGACGCAAGTAGTGAAAGGGAGTTATACTTTTGAGTGATTTGGGTTGGTATTGAGTAGTTGGTATGGAGTAGTTGGTATGGAGTGTAGAGAAGAAAGTATTGGGTAGTTGTTTACAGTTTTAAAAGTTGGTATTGACGGATAATTAAAATAAAAAAAGCTTAGGTAAAGCATTTTTATGATGGGATTTTTTTTTCTTCTACTAACTACTAACTACTAACTACTAACTAATAACTCTCACCACTAACTACTAACTCTCACCACCAAACCACGAAAAACTTTTCGAACTCGGTATCGGATTTTTTCATCCAGAGCATAGGTGCATTTTCATTTAGGTTGCGCAAGTTTACTTCCATTAAGGTTTCAAAATGAGATGACCAACGTACTTTTTTATGGGGTTCAATTACCCATTCAGATTTGCTAGGAATGTAGTATTTATGAGGCTTAAATGCATTCTTTTCAAATTCATTGAACCTTAACCAATAGCCGTATATACATTCTTTGTTTAATGGGGTAATGTCCACTGTATTATTTGAGAAAGGCGTATAGAGTTGTGCCTTAAAACACGCCTGGTGCTCAATCTCTCCATGGTTTATTCCTGTTTCAGATAATGTTCTAATCCCACTTTCGGAATGTAAAAGAGCAAATTGTTTGTCTTTTATTTTTTCCATTTTCGTAAAGAACATATCTCTACGATTCGGCCCAATTAATCGGTGGATGGGTTCTGAAATCGTGGGGTCTATAATATAGAATTTATAGGTCAGTTCCACGTGAATCAGTTTTTTTGTCTCTCTGTTTTTAAGGATGAAATCGATTTCGCCAATGGTACGTTTTTCATCTTTTACAGGTTGGTTACTTAGGACCAGGTCATAGGTGCTGTTTCGTATTAAAAGTTGAGTAAATACATGTTCCATTTGATGACCTAAACGCAATTTTTTTAAAATGGGCTTTGGAAGAAATCTGTTCATTTTCAATTCTGGAAAAACAAATTGCTCTATCCCAAATTTCTCACCCGTCCACAAGACTGGCGTATTTAAAAATCCTAAACATTGTTCTTTTATCATCTTTTACGAAGATATGTTCTCTAAATGTGCTGTCAAAAAAATAAACGGCACTTTGTAAGACTTTGTTAGTGACAGCTCCAAAAGGGTTCAGATTAGGTAAAACTTCTTTATATTGTAGTTTCATATCTACAACAACTCACAAAAAAAGACAGATGAACTCAAATAGAAGAAATTTTCTAAAAAAAACATCATTGGTGGGAGCGGGCATTGCTCTAACACCAAGTATTTCCCAAGCTAATTTTCTAGGATCGGAGCGCCCTTTTTCTTCGCAATACATGGGTGACTTTAAAGCCCCAAAATTAGATAAAGTACGTTTTGCTTTTATTGGCGTAGGTGAAAGAGGTTCTGGTCATATAGCTCAAATTGCGGCTATAGAAAATACAGAAGTTGTTGCCATCTCCGATCTGTATGAGGACTTAGCCAAAAAGTCTGCAGATGTATGTAAAGAAGCGGGTAAAGGTCAAAGACATAAAAAGGTAAAGTTATATACCGATGGTGAAAACGATTGGAAAAAAATGCTGGAAAAAGAAAAGCCAGATGCCGTAATAATAGCTACTCCATGGGGGTTACACGCACCAATGGCCATAGCGGCTATGAACGCAGGGGCGCATGCTTTTGTAGAAGTCCCAATTGCTTTGTCAGTTAAAGAAATGTGGCAAATTGTAGATGCCTCAGAGAAGACCAAAAAGCACTGTATGATGATGGAAAACGTCAACTATGGTAGAGATGAGTTATTGTATTTAAATGTGTGCCGTCAAGGTGCTATTGGAGAATTATTGCATGGTGAAGCCGCTTACATTCATGAATTACGCTTCCAAATGGATCAAGTAGACCGTGGTACGGGTTCTTGGAGAACTCCACATTATGCAAATAGAAACGGAAACCTTTATCCCACACATGGCCTAGGCCCTGTGGCGCAATATATGAACGTAGGTAGAACGGATGATAACTTTAAGTTTATAAACTCATTTTCTTCTCCTTCTAAAGGTAGGCATTTGTACGCTGAAAAGAATTTCCCAGCAGACCACAAATGGAATAAATTGGATTATAAGGGAGGTGACATCAATACCTCCATCATAAAAACAACTTTAGGTAGGACCATTATGGTACAATGGGATGAAACGAGTCCACGGCCGTACACACGCCACAACATGATTCAAGGCACAAAAGGCACTTTGGCGGGATTCCCAACTCGTGTAGCCATAGAAGGTGGTGTTGAAGGTGCAACTGACGATCACCACCATTGGGCAGAGGGTGATGGATTGGCAAAAATATATGAGAAATATGAACACCCATTATACAAAAGAGTAGGAGAATTAGCAACAAAAATGGGCGGTCATGGTGGCATGGATTTTATGATGCTATTTCGTATTGTAGAATGCTTAAGAAACGGAGAACCTTTGGATCAAAATGTATACGAAGGTTGTCTTTGGAGTGCAGTTGCGCCTTTAAGTGAAGCTTCCGTAGCAAGTAATGGCGCTCCACAAGAATTTCCGGATTTTACCCGCGGCGCTTGGAAAACTACAGCGCCTCTTGGTATTATAAGTTAAAACATTCTTTCTCTTCAAAAATTAGCAAAGTTGCTATACTTTGGACTGACAATAGCCTGCAACCGTTAACATTTCCTAAAAATGGAGGTGTTAACGGTTTTATTAAGTAATTTTATATAATGGCTATGAACACAAGAAAAGGGTTCCGGTTTTCAACGTATGAAGCACCGGAACAAACTCCTTTCGATAAACTTTTTGATATTTTTCAAGAACTCATAACCCATACTTCGGGTGATTTTGACGAGGCCATAGATTGGCTTCGTGAATTGGATAAGGAGTATGAACTGACGGATGATGAATATACGATTGATGATTTTATTGAGGAGTTAAAGGCAAAAGGATACATTCAGGAAGAATTTGACGATGATGCTGCCGGTGGAGAAGGAGAAGAGGGCGATGAAAATGGTGGGAAAGGAAATATTTCTATTACTGCTAAAATGGAACGCCTTATTCGCCAACGTGCATTAGATCAGATTTTTGGTAAAATTAAACGGAGTGGTTCCGGAAATCACAAAACTGGTAAATCTGGACAAGGAGATGAACATACCGGCGATTTGCGAGAATACCGTTATGGTGATGGTTTAGAACATATTTCAATGACCGAAAGTCTGAAAAATGCCCAAATCAATCATGGTATGGGCAGCTTCACTTTAAATGAAGATGATTTAGTAGTTGAGGATACGCAGCATAAAGCACAGATGAGCACCGTTCTGATGATAGATATTAGCCACAGTATGATTCTGTATGGTGAAGATCGCATTACGCCTGCAAAAAAAGTGGCGATGGCATTGGCAGAGTTGATTACGACTCGCTATCCAAAGGATACTTTGGATATTTTGGTTTTTGGTAACGATGCTTGGCCTATTCCCATAAAGGACCTTCCGTACTTAAAGGTAGGGCCATATCATACCAATACGGTAGCTGGACTTCAGTTGGCAATGGATATGCTGCGACGTAAACGGAATACCAATAAGCAGATTTTTATGATTACTGATGGAAAGCCCAGTTGTTTGAGGCTTCCTGATGGTTCTTATTATAAGAATAGTGTGGGCTTGGATGAATATATAGTGGAGAAATGTTATAACATGGCACGGCAGGCTCGGAAATTACATATTCCTATTACCACCTTTATGATTGCACAAGATGCCTATTTAATGCAGTTTATCCGGCATTTTACGGAAGCCAACAAAGGCAAGGCATTCTTTACAGGTTTACAAGGTTTGGGTGAAATGATTTTTGAAGATTACGAAACGAATAGGAGAAAGAGATTGAAATAAGACGGGGCTAAACGGAATGACAACATATAAAAAACCTTGGTTTAAAAGAAAACGCACTTGGTTTTCGTTGTTTTTCTTGATTTGTATGAGCTTATTTATTTCGACCTTACCAAAGGATTTACCTAAAAATGTAGTGTATTTGGCAAGGGCATATTCTGAGCCTGAAGTCACAGAAGGAGCCTTAGCGATCACTAGAAAGAATTCGAAGATAATTGAACTGTTGGGCAATGTGAAACTTATTGGAACCTTTGATTTGTTAGAAGGTTCAGTAGGATATTCAAAACAAGGAGATACAATAGCTATAACTGTAAAGTTAAAAGGCGATAAAAAGGAAAAAAAGATTGGTGCTAATATGGATGTATTAGCAGAAAAAGTAAATGGAAGATGGCAATATTTAAATATTAAAGTACGAATTAAAAGACCGGAAGATTTAAAACAAACCATTCCTATTTTTGATAAACAATAGTATAGAAACATATGATTTTGAAACATAAAGAGATTACCACATTAAAGGAGTTAAAAGCTGCAGGTTACCAGGGCAAGTCGATAAAAGATGAGTTGCGAGACAATCTCATTCAAAAAATAAAAAAAGGGGAAGAAACTTTCCCGGGAGTATGGGGTTATGAAGATTCCGTTATTCCAGAGTTGGAGCGCGCTATTTTATCTCGGCATAATATTAATTTACTAGGATTGCGTGGTCAGGCCAAAACTCGTTTAGCTCACTTAATGGTAGATTTATTAGACGAATACATTCCGGTAGTGGAGGGTTCTGAAATTAATGATGACCCTATGAAACCAATGTCTAGATACGCCATGGAACTTATAAAAGAAAAAGGAGATGATACACCAATTTCTTGGTTACATAAAGATGAGCGTTTTGCAGAAAAATTAGCAACACCGGATGTTACCGTGGCCGATTTGATTGGTGATGTAGATCCAATAAAAGCGGCCAACCTTAAATTGTCTTATGCAGATGATAGGGTAATTCATTTTGGAATGATTCCGCGTGCTAACCGTTGTATTTTTGTAATCAATGAACTTCCGGATTTACAAGCTCGGATTCAAGTTTCGCTATTTAATATTTTGGAGGAAGGCGATATTCAGATTCGTGGTTTTAAATTGCGTTTACCATTGGATATTCAATTTGTATTCACTGCAAACCCTGAAGATTATACCAACAGGGGAAGTATTGTAACACCGTTAAAAGATAGAATTGGGTCTCAAATATTAACCCATTATCCAGAGGATATTGAAACGGCAAGAAAAATCACGGAACAAGAAGCGCATCTTGATGCACGCCAAACGGATGCAGTTTACGTGCCGGATTTGGCAAAAGACTTGTTGGAACAAATCATTTTTGAAGCACGTGACAGTGAGTATGTAGATGCTAAGAGTGGGGTAAGTGCAAGAACAAGTATTACTGCCTTTGAAAATTTATTGAGTACTGCCGAAAGAAGGGCATTATTGACTGACGCTGATAGTACATTGGTACGGTTGAGCGATTTCATGGGGGTGGTTCCCGCGATTACCGGTAAAATAGAGCTGGTTTACGAAGGAGAGCAAGAAGGTGCTGATGGTGTTGCCGCAATATTGATTGATGATGCCGTAAAAAGTCTGTTTCCTCAATACTTTCCTGCTATAAACAAATTGGAAAGAAAAGATGCTCCATCTCCTTATGATGACTTATTAAGTTGGTTCTTTCAAGGGGAAGGTTTTGAACTTCTAGATGAGTTTACCGATGAGGAATATAAACGGACTTTAGATAGTATTCCTGAGCTGAGTCAACTGGTAAAAGAACATCAACCAGATTTTCCAAAAGAAGATATATACTTTTTAAAGGAATTGGTTTTATGGGGATTGGTATCGCATAAAAAACTAAGCAAAAACAGATTTGCAGAAGGATATCAATTCAAAGACCTCTATGGTAGCTATATAGACGGTTTGTAAAAAAAATGGCATAAAAAGCAAAAAGCCCTTTCGTTAGAAAGGGCTTTTTTAATATTTGTAGAACTCTAATTATTCAATGACCCATACATCATTGTAGTGACTTCTAAGATTATCATCTTGGTCAATATTCAATCCACCGGAAATAAGTATTTTATTTTCAAATAACACAGAAGCGTGTCCTAATCTTCCAGTATAGGAATCGTTACCGTTCAATTTATTCCATTGGGTTCCATTCTCTGAATACCACACGTCTGCAAACGAAACAACATCTTGTTCCATTGTTTCTTGGTTCGTTAAAGCTTGCCAGCCACCAATGACCCACATTTTGTTATCATAAACCAATGAAGTTTGATTGGCACGAATTTCGAATACGGATTCAGTAGCTACTTCCGTCCAGTTAATACCATCTGTTGATGTATAAATATCATTATAGAATAAAGGTGAAAAATCTTGAATTGTAGTTCCTCCCATTAAATACATTTTACCATCAAATACAACAGTAGTGTGGTCTGTACGTGGTGAAAATTGGGTGCTTGAGGCAGCTTCTGTCCAAGTTATCCCATCTTCGGAATACCAAACGTCATTCATTTGCTCAGATCCTTTAGTACCACCAATTACCCAAAGCTTGCCATCATAAACTACAGTAGAATGCCCTTCTCTAGAACCAAATGGACCGGATAAATCGTTCCGTACCCAATCTATTCCATTGGTAGAGGACCAGATGTCACTAAAACCACCGCCAATAATCCAAAACTTGTTTTTGAAAACAATAGCGGTATGATTACTTTTACCACCAAATCCAAACGGATCCTCTGCTACTAGTTCCCATACTTTTCCATCTGTGGAAGACCAAACATCCTTATAACTTGAGTTGTCGTCCTGACCGCCGATCAACCATAGTTTTCCATCAAATTCGGTAATACTATGATTTCTTCGATCACTAAATTCTGCATTGGTGACCAAAGCTGATTCCGATAGGGTAAGTCCTTTGGTGGTAAAGCTAAAGACATCTGTACTTTCGGTTTCACCACCTTTACCATCCATAGCGATCACTTTCCAGTAGTATACTTTGTTTCGGTTCAAACCTTCGGTTATAGTATATTCTGTTGTTGTTAAGTTTTCTGCTATCGTTGTTTCAGGAGATTCGTTGGTGTCTAAAAGTAATTTATAGGTAATGTCATCCCCATCTTGATCCGTTGTAGCGCTCCACATCAAAAGCGGATTCATTTCAATATCTGATGCACCATTGTTTACAGCGGTTAGGTTGAATGTATCTGGTGCATTGTTATCAGGGTTCTGTTCTTCTTCTGGTTGCTCTGTATCCGTTTCAGGTACATCTACATCTAAATCATCACTAGAACATGCGCCAAAAATCAAAAGGGAAGTACTGATAAATAGTAGGTTTTTAAACTTCATGATAGGGATTTTAAGTTAGAAGTATATAACTAGTGATATTTAAAAAAATTTGAAGATTTAGACCAAGTGTAACTTCTGCCAGACGAACATCAGATTCAAATAATAACAGGGTTGCCCGGGTGTTTATTAAATAATGGAAAGATGTCCTTTATAGCTAATTCATATAACTTGTAATGTCTAAATAGTTTGTTTAAAAGAATAAATGAGTTATATTTGGTAAACCAGTTTGGTAAACCAATTAAAATCAGTAAACCAAACTTGCAACGGGTTCTAGAATTGAATAGAATAAACGCTCTCAACAAACTTCAAGAATGAAAACTAGTCTATTAATCATAAGTACCGCTATTTTATTTTTATCCTTTACCAAATCACCTCAAAAGGAAGGTGTTTTTGTAAAGAACAGTACCGAGCTGAATGCGGCAATAGAAACAGCAAGTCCTGGAGATGAAATTATCATGGCCAATGGGAATTGGAACGACATACAAATTAAGTTTGTAGGTTATGGCAATGAGAAACAACCTATTACTTTAAGAGCGGAAACAGCCGGTAAAGTGCATATTGGTGGGCAATCAGATTTAAAACTGGGGGGTGAGTATTTGGTGGTTAGCGGTCTTTATTTTACTAATGGCGCATCTCCTTCTAATGCCGTTATTAATTTTGCTATCAACAAGGATACGGTTGCTAATCATTCCCGTGTAACCAATACCGTAATTCTAGACTATAATAAAGCCCAAAGAAACCAAACGGACCTTTGGGTACTTTTTAATGGAAGATATAACGAGTTGGACCATTGTTACATTGCAGGCAAATCTAACAGAGGGCCAACAGTTAGAATTGATTTGGCAGGTAACCAAAGCATAAAGAACCATCATAAAATTCATGATAACTATTTTGGACCAAGACCTCCAAAAGGCGGACCCAGTGCAGAAACTATTCAACTTGGTAATAGTTATACCTCAATGGCGCCAAGTTATACGGTGGTGTCAAATAATTTCTTTGATAGATGTAATGGGGAAGTAGAGATTATTTCTAGCAAAACCAATTTTAATGAGTTTAGGAACAATGTCTTTTATAAGAGTGAAGGTTCTTTGGTAACCAGGCATGGTAATTACTGTATTGTAGACGGTAATTATTTTATAGGCGACACTAATTCGGAGCAAATAGGAGGAATACGGTTGATAGGTACCGGACATTGGGTCACTAATAATTATTTCTATGACCTAAAGGGAAAAACTTTTAGAAGTCCGCTTGCTGTAATGAATGGAATACCAAAATCGCCGCTTAACAGATATTTGCAAGTGACGGATGTTGTGGTGGCCAATAACTCATGGGTTAACTGTGACTCTCCTTGGCAGTTTGGAGTAGGGACAAATGTGGATCAAAAGAATATTCTTCCGCTTTCTGAAATCAGGTCGGCTAGACCTATTCGTACGATTGTAGCGAATAATTTAATTTATAACGATAAAGGTGATGCCCAACCCATTATTGCTCACGACTCCATAGATGGAATTGATTTTGAGAGTAATATAATTAATAATCAAGGTGTTTCTTTTACTGAGGTTTCAGGTTTGGAATCCAAGGATTTTAATGTATTGGAATTGGAGAAAAACATTTTTGTACCTGCAAGCGATATTTCAGGTGTGAAGCCATATAATGGATTTGAATTTGACCAGATTAAAACGGATATTTTTGGAAACTCCAGGGAGGATAAAAATTCTGTTGGAGCCGTCGTTAAAGCACCAGCCGAAAAACCAAATCTTATGGATAGGTCACAATACGGTCCAGATTGGTATACTTCTGAAACGGCAAATAGTGTTGTTAACAAGACTTATTCTGTAGGTTCTGTCTCTCAATTGACAAAAGCTATTGAAAAAGCTAAAAGTGGAGATACCATAGTTTTAACTTCAAGTCGGTATAAACTGAAAAACTTATTAAAGATTGATAAGAAACTCACTATTCACTCCGCAGATGCAAATAAAAAAGCAATCATTCAATATAATGGTCCGGTAAAAACTCCAGCATTTGAAATGAATCCAAAAGGACAGCTTACCTTAAAAAGTGTTATTCTAAAAGGAACCAATGGGCAATATGCCTTTGCAAGTTTAAAGAATAACATGTCCAGCCTGTATAATTTAACGGTTATGGATTCTGAAATATCTGATTTTGATTATGTGCTAAAAGCCTATAAATATTCGTTCTCGGAATACATTGTATTTAAAGGTACCGTGATTGCTAATTGTGCAAACGGAATAGAATTGTCTGAGGAAACGGATGATCGTGGTGAGTACAATGCCGAGAATATTTTAATTGATGCTTGTCAATTTAAAGAAGTAAGCAAAAATGTTATTGATTACTACAGGGGCGGCTATGACGAATCTACGGTAGGTGGAAACCTAAAAGTAATAAACAGTAGCTTCACTACATGTGGAGCACAGGAGGAAGATGGTATTTTATTAAATACTTACGGTATTATTAATGTGGAACTTTCAGGGAACAAATTTCTAGATAATGAAGTGAAATTTGTAGCTCGTCTATGGGGGGCAAAAAATAATACACATGCTAATAATGAAATAGAAAACTCAGGTGAAATGGCTGTTGAGGAAAACCTTCCGCTAAAGTTAATGTACTAATATAAGCCTGATTAAAGTTGTGAGACTATTTCTCACTTTCAGTTAACCAACTATTACAAATGAGACACTTACGTAAATTTTTATCGTTGATTATGATTACTGCTACTTGTTCTTTTGCTGAGGCCCAGCAAACAGCAACAGTAAAAAACGTAGCGGAATTTGAAAAAGCACTTCAAAATGTACAACCTGGCGAAAGTATTGTTCTTGCTAATGGCGTATGGACGGATGCAGAGCTTTTATTTGAAGCTAATGGTACTGCTGAAAAACCGATTACGCTGACGGTTGAAGAAAAAGGAAAAGTAACCTTAGAAGGAGCTTCAAATTTAAGAATCGCCGGGAATCATCTAATTGTTAGAGGTCTCGTTTTTAAAAATGGATACACCCCAACTAATGCCGTGATTTCTTTTAGGAAAAGTAGGGAAGAAATGGCAAATAATTCTAGATTAACAGAATGTGTTATCGATAATTTTAATAATCCAGAACGTCAAGTACAGGATTATTGGGTTACTATTTATGGCAAAAATAACAGAATAGACCATAACCATATTGTGGGTAAAAAGAATTTGGGAGTTACTATGATTGTAGGTCTGGATACTAAAGATAGTAGAGAGAACAATCATAAAATAGACCACAACTATTTTGGACCCCGCCCTACCTATGGAAACAATGGAGGTGAGACGTTAAGAATAGGAACCAGTCACCATGCATTGGAAAATTCCAATACTTTGGTAGAATCTAACTATTTTGATAGAACCAATGGCGAGCACGAAATAATATCAAATAAATCTTGTCAGAATATTTTTAAATACAATACTTTTTTTGAATGTACAGGAACATTAACCATGCGTCACGGAAATGAAACCTTGGTAGATGGAAACGTATTTATTGGTAACGGAAAACCTAGTACAGGTGGTGTTCGTGTAATTAACGAAACACAAACGGTGATCAATAATTACCATATTGGTTTAACGGGGTATCGTTTTAGAGGTGCATTTGTAATGATGAACGGAGTACCCAATTCGCCGCCAAACCGTTATGTACCCGTAATCGACTCTAAAGTGAACAACAATACTTTCGTGAATTGTGATAATATCCTTTTTGGAGCAGGAAGTGACGAAGAAAGAAGTCAAGCGCCACGAACATCGGAATTTTCAGAGAATATTGTTTATAATGATGTTAAGAAGGACATCTTTACCATTGATGATGATATTAGCGGGATTATCTTTAAGAATAATATTTTAGGAAAAAACTCTGAAACCAGTATTGAAAAAGGCTTTAAGAATGCAGATATTAAATTGATAAAAAATGAACAAGGGTTTTTAATTCCTACATCCAAAAAAATCAAAACTAAGGTTACGATTAGTCCAAAAATTGCAACCAAAGAGAATACAGGTACAACATGGTATTCCAAAGCGGACAACAGTTTAGCATTAAATTCAGGTAAAACGATAAAAGTAAAAGCTGGAATCAATACTTTGTTTGATATCGTAAAAAAATCGGAAGCGGGAGATATTATTGAGTTGGAAGAAGGAGGTAGTTATTTGTTGACAAAAGCAGTAAAAATTAAACACCCACTAACGTTTAAAACTAACGGAGTTAAAAAGGCGACTATTCTATTCGAAAGAATGATGGCTTTTGAAATTCAAAATGGAGGTAGTCTGTCTTTGGAAAGCATCACTTTTGATGGTGCTAAATCTCCTGATTACGCAGGTAATTCGGTTATCAGTACCAGTAAAAACTCTATGAATGACAACTACAAATTGTTTATTGATAACTGTGAGTTTAAAGATTTGGTCGTAAACCATTCTTTTGATGTACTGCGGGTTTCCAAAGGCACATTTGCAGATACCATCAGCATTCAAAATTCAACCTTCAAAAAAATTACGGGGAGCATCGCTGCATTAGATAAGGAAACGGATGATATTGGCGCTTATAACGTGGAGTATTTTATTATGAAAAACAACACTATAAGCGATTTACAGGGAGCTGCTTTACGTTTGTATAGAGGAGGTAAGGATGAAAGTACTTTTGGGCCTTTCTTGGAAGTTGATCACAACGTGTTCGATAATGTAGGTTTCGGAAAGAAAAACAAATACAAATCGGCTATCTCTTTATATGGCGTACAGGAAACAGATATTAAGAATAATATTTTTAAGGATAGTAAAGCCATAGAAATGCATTTGGTAGTAGGTGAGCCAATAGTTAAGGTTCGTAATAATGCGCTAAGCAATTCGGATGAAATGGTTGTGACAGGAGATCAGAAGTATTTTGTAGAAAACCAATGGGATTTGGCCCCTGAATTCACGGATGGTTCTTATTCTTTAAGTGCGGATTCTCCGCTAAAAGGAAAAGCTACGGACGGCAGGGATTTAGGAGTAACTACAGGGAGTAAGGTGAATTGAGAAAACAAACTCAACTATTGTTTATTTCCACAGTTTATAAAATTGATAAAGCTGAGCACTCCTTCGTTGTCTTACGAATAGTGCTCAGTTTTTGTTTTAAACTTGATAAGCTGGGAGGTTGAAAATAAAAGAGCTTCCTTCTTTAGGTTTACTCAACACGGTAATGGTAGTGTCATGTAAGTCCATTATCTTTTTCACTATGGCCAAACCAAGGCCGTAACCTTGCTTTTTAGCGCTCTTGTCTACTTGTTTGTAACGATCAAAAATAAAAGGCTGTTCATTTACAGGGATTCCGGTACCAGTATCAGTAATGTTAATTTCAACGTTTTTTCCTTTTTTCTGAAGCGATAGTGTAACCTTTCCATTCGCTTGGGTATACTTCAGTGCATTTTCTATCAGATTCTGCAAAGCTCTTTCCACAAGACTAACATCTGCAAAGACCATACAGTTTTCTTCAGGATTGTCTAATTGAAGATCAATTTGTTTTTGTTCAGCCAGTACTCTAAACTTTGCAATCAAATCATGCGATAGTTCGGTGATAGAGAAAGGTTCTTTTACTGGAGTTACTTGTTCGGCTTCCAGTTTAGAATATTCAAAAAGCTGATTGATTAGGTTTGACAATTTATCTACGTTATCGTGTGTAATTTGCAGATACTCTTGCTTTTGACCTTCAGATAGTGAATCGTTTTTAATCTGTAAAGTTTCAATATAACCTTTTAAAATAGCCAAGGGAGTCCTAAGGTCATGAGAGACATTGGCAATCAATTCCCTTCGTAACAAATCAATAGATTGCATTTTGTCCATGTTACCAACAATACTGTCTGCCATTTCATTAAACGAGTTGGCAAACACTTCAATGTCCGAATTTTCAGGATTTATAATTCGCGCCTGTAAATCTCCGTCGTGGAACTTACGGACGGTTTTTGTTATCAAACGTAAATTTTTGGTCAAGAACCAAATGGCAATAAGACCGATTATCAATGAGAAAAGCATGGTCAGTAAAGTGGCACCAATTCCTAATTTGGTAAAATATTGACTCAATAGGTTATCACTTACTTCTTGGAACTTTTCACCGGCAAGAACAATGTAAACAAACCCGTTTCGGCCATCCACAGAATAAGGTGCTGCAGAGAATATCTTTTGCTCTCCAATATTTCTTGGGTCATCACCCAGAACAAAACGCTCCCCTTTATTTTTAATAAAGAATTCTATGGGAGATAAGGAGACACTTTTAATTGAGCTTTTATCGCCATGGTCCAGTACTACGGAATACAAAACTTCTCCCGTTTCATTTAGTAAGTAAACCTCAATACTTTGGTTAACTGCCATCATATCGTGCATTAAATCTCCAAAAAGAGGTTTATTTACACTACCGTCAGCAAGAAATGGTGAAGCATCTTTAAATTTTTCAGCGATTACGTGATTAGCAACATCGGCATTAAGACGTTGGGTGGTCTCTTGGCTATACTTATTGGCAAAATAACCGGTAATAAATATGAATGAAGCCCCCATTAATAAGACAAGAAGTACAAATGCCAACCAGAGTTTTTTGACCAGCTTAGGCGTTAATGTTTTTTCTTTCTGACTCATAGTGATATGTCTTCGTTAAACTTATAGCCCACGCCCCAAGTAGTTAGAATAAAAGTAGGGTTGGCCATGTCAGATTCTATTTTAGCTCGTAGACGATTAATGTGAGAATTCACGGTATGTTCATAGCCTTCAAAATTGTATCCCCAAATCATGTTCAGTAATTCTGTTCGTGAGTAGTTTCTCCCTGGATTTGAAGCCATTAAAACCAGAAGTTCAAATTCCTTGGGAGATAGTTCAACTTTAGTATCGTTCAAAAGCACTTTTCGTTTATCAATATCTATAAACAGGCCTTCACAAGTTATGGTTGCAGTATTGTCAGCTTTGGATTGCTGGTTGTCCGTACGCCGCATTACAGCTTTGACGCGGGCTAACAACTCTCTAATGCTAAACGGTTTTGTGATATAATCGTCAGCACCTATTTCTAGCCCAAGCACTCTATCTATTTCTTCCGATTTTGCCGTTAGCATAATTACGGGTGTGTCCTTTTCCGTCCTTAATTTTTTACAAATTTCAACCCCATCCATACTTGGCAGGGTCAAATCCAATAGAATAAGGTCATAATCGTTATTCAAAGCCATCAGCAACCCTTCGGCACCATCCATGGCTTTGGCAGTCTTATAAATAAGATCGGTAAGATGAATCTCTAACAGTTTGATGATTTCTGGATCATCTTCTATAATCAATATTTCTTTCATAATTCTAAGTACGAATGACGTTAAAAAGTATCACATAGTTATCACAGTGTTTCTAAATTAGATAAACGGTAGGTAATGGTCTATTATATCCTTTGAAACCCGAAAATTATTGATAACCTGATGCTTAAGTCGTAAAAGTTCACAAAAGTATCACGGAATTAAAAGAAAACTTTAGCTTTTTGTGACTTTTCCATTCAATATATCAACTAGTTTGGGTACAACTTAAAAACAGATTATTATGGAAAGAAAATTACTTTTTAATTTGAATACGAACCACAGGCCACGCGCATTGTCGTGGTCTGCACTTTTGCTGACTTTTGTGATGTTTTTAATGTCACCTGAAATTTCCGCAAAAGATATAGAGGGCGCCTCTGTTGGCGGAGAAATTATCGGAGGTCCTTTTGAATTTTGTGTAGGGGATGATTATCCAGACCATGTTTCTGATGTAGAAGTCATGGGTAATAGTGGGGAAAACTCACAATGGGTAGTGACTGATGAGACCGGTAAAATACTGGGATTACCACCAAATCCCGAAGCAGTAAATTTTGATGGTGCTGGCGCAGGAACCTGCTTGATATGGCATCTAAGTTATTCTGAAGGCTTGAAAGGTTTAGAAGGAGGCCAAAACGTTTCTGGGCTAGAAGGCGAATACGACTTTTCAAACTCTATTACTGTATATAGAAATCAGCCTGACGGTGGCACAATGACGGGAGGGCCTTTTGAGTTCTACGTGGACGGCAGCCCCGATATGGTCAGCGGGATAGCTGTAACAGGTGAACGTTCTGGGAAGAACAGTACGTTCGTGATAACGGACGAGGAGGGGAAGATATTGGGCATTCCACCATCCATGGCGGCCGTTGAGGGTGTAGATTTTGACGGAGCGGGAGCGGGCACTTGCCTTATCTGGCACCTGCGTTACGAGGACGGACTTGAAGGTGCCGAGATGGGCCTTAATGCAAACGACCTTGTGGGATGTTACGACCTTTCCAATCCGATAGAGGTGGTACGAAAAGAGAGAACGATGGTCAATGCCGGGGAACTTTCCGGAGGTCCGTTCTATTTCTGTGTGGACGGCACCGAGGATATGGTTTCCGGGATAACACTTAGCGGAGAAGCCATGGGAACGAACAGTTCTTTCGTAATCACGGATGATACTGGAAAAATACTGGGACTGCCGCCAACAATGGATGCCGTTGAAGGCGTCAACTTCGATGGGGCAGGAGCAGGTACCTGTCTGATTTGGTACCTGAGATATGAAGAGGGACTTGAAGGAGCTGAGATGGGAATGAACGCGAATGACCTTCAAGGTACTTTCGACCTCTCCAACCCCATAACGGTAGTGCGCACCAAAACCGATGCCGGCACGTTAACGGGCGGACCTTTCGAGTTCTACGTGGACGGTACCCCAGATATGGTCAGCGGGATAACCGTTACGGGCGAGCGTTCGGGCAAGAACAGTACGTTCGTGATCACGGACGAGGAAGGGAAGATATTGGGCATTCCACCATCCATGGCGGCCGTTGAGGGCGTAGATTTTGACGGAGCGGGAGCGGGCACTTGCCTTATCTGGCACCTGCGTTACGAGGACGGACTTGAAGGTGCCGAGATGGGCCTTAACGCGAACGACCTTGTGGGATGTTACGATCTTTCCAATCCGATAGAGGTGGTGCGAAAAGAGAGAACGATGGTCAATGCCGGGGAACTTTCCGGAGGTCCGTTCTATTTCTGTGTGGACGGCACCGAGGATATGGTTTCCGGGATAACACTTAGCGGAGAAGCCATGGGAACGAACAGTTCTTTCGTAATCACGGATGATACTGGAAAAATACTGGGACTACCGCCAACAATGGATGCCGTTGAAGGCGTCAACTTCGATGGGGCAGGAGCAGGTACCTGTCTGATTTGGTACCTGAGATATGAAGACGGACTTGAAGGAGCTGAGATGGGAATGAACGCGAACGACCTTCAGGGTACTTTCGACCTTTCCAACCCCATAACGGTAGTGCGCACCAAAACCGATGCCGGCACGTTAACGGGAGGGCCTTTTGAGTTCTACGTGGACGGCAGCCCCGATATGGTCAGCGGGATAACCGTTACGGGCGAGCGTTCGGGCAAGAACAGTACGTTCGTGATCACGGACGAGGAGGGGAAGATATTGGGCATTCCACCATCCATGGCGGCCGTAGAAGGCGTAGATTTTGACGGAGCGGGAGCGGGCACTTGCCTTATCTGGCATTTACGTTACGAGGACGGACTTGAAGGTGCCGAGATGGGCCTTAACGCGAACGACCTTATGGGATGTTACGACCTTTCCAATCCGATAGAGGTGGTGCGTAAGGATGTTCCAGTTACTGAAGTAACTGCGAAAGCGTATCCTATACCGGCATTGGATGTGTTGAATGTTTCTTTGCCCGAGTTCACTGCAAGAAATGTTGATGTCTACTTATTTGATGCTGCGGGTAATCCAGTACAAAATTTGGTTAGTCAAGTAAGAGACCAAAAAATTGCTCTCAATGTGCAATCGGTACCAGGAGGTATATATTTTCTGCGAGTTAGCCAGCCAAATGGTAAAATGATTACTAGAAAAATTATAATCAAGTAATCCCAAGATTGACGTTGAATTTTTTAAATAGGATAGTACTTATTTAAAAAGAAAACCCCGTTGTAAAACGGGGTTTTATTATATAAATGCTATTGAACTTTCACTCCCAAGAATCAATTTGTTGGTTCATGTCATCAAAGATATATGGTCCTACCATATCTCTTCGATATTTAATAGCCAAAAGAGTCAGGCCCAATAAGAGCACATGTAATATGAATATTAATATTCCTACAGGGAAAAAACTAGATGGAATGATATGATTTTCGAACTCGGAAAAGCTTGTAAGAATATATAATGACTCCACAGTTTTAAATACATAAACACCAAAAACGGCATATAGAATATATTCTAGATTTCGCATTTGTGGATCGGTTAATTCATCTTCTTTAATTTTAAACCACAACACATATAAAAATGTAATATGACATAAAGTTAACAAAGGAAAAATATAATTGTTGGCTTTTAATAGATAAAAAGTGTTTGTATAGAGGCCGTAAAAACTAAAAATAATGAGTGCGGCAATGATTGCTATAGAAACATTTATGGTTCTTTTCCAGGGGAATATTTTTAATATAAACTTCATAAAAATTTGTTTTCCAGTGGTTCGGGGTTAAATAAGGAGACTAAAAAACGTCATTTTTCCTACTTTATTTAAAATAATCGTTAAAACGCAGTAAGCTTTGTTCATCTCAATTGCCTAATAGTTATTGGAGCACTTGCCACGTGTTAAGTAATCTATTTCGCCCTTATGGACAATATTATGAAATCCAACCTTTAGAATAGCATGATTTTGAAAATAAAAGTAGGGCAATACTAATTACAATTACCATAATAGGTAAAAACATAGCAGAAGTACCATATACTTCAAAAGTATTACTCATTAAAAACTGATACAGATTTTGAGCTATAACTCCGATAAGGGACACCAAAAATAACGTACGTGCCCATTTCTTTCTAAATAACAAGGCAATGCAAGCTAAGGTTCCTCCCCAAACGGCAATTGCATATGCGGAGGTAACCCAAACAGGCCTTGATTCATAAAGTAATCTTTGGTCTTGGGGTAAAGTACCCAAATCTTCTATGGTCATAAACGCATCGGCGAGATAAGCAAAAACACCCATTAAATTCCAGAGTAGGGCGAGTGTACTTACTATCCAGAACCATTTAGGCGGTCTGATGGATGAATTGATTTTCATTTGATAGGTTTTAATAGTTGGTTTATACAAAATACAAAAAAAATGGTAGCTTGGCAGTAAATAAACAATTGCATGCAAATACCCCGTTATTGTTATTTGGTTCGTCTTCAATATTTAGGCTTTCGGTATAGTGGATGGCAAAAACAACCTGGTCAAAAAACGGTTGAGTCAATGCTATCCAAAACCTTGAAGTTTATATTGGGTGGTACCAAGTTTAAAATTTTAGGAGCCGGTCGTACAGATGCCAAAGTTTCTGCCTCCAATATGGTTTTTGAATTGTTTATTGAAGAAGAACCTTTGGTTAATATGGACTCGTTTCTAAAAATCTTCAATAAGAACCTTCCACCAGATATAAGGGTGTTGGCTATTACGGAAACGAATAGTGCTTTTAATATTATTCAAGATGCAAAGGTTAAGGAATACGTTTACTTATTTTCGCATGGCCAAAAAAACCACCCTTTTTGCGCTCCTTTCCTGGCTAATATTTTAGAGGAACTTGACATAGACATAATGACCAAAGCAGCTAGTTTTTTTCAAGGAACTCATAATTTTCAAACTTACACGGCAAGACTCCAAGAAAACACTAAAACAGTACGTACCATAATCTCTTGTGAATTAAAGGAAAACGAACTTTTAAAAGCTAATTTCTTTCCAAAAAAAAGTTACGCCTTGCATGTTAGTGGTAAAGGTTTTATGAGATATCAGATACGCATGATGATGGGAGCCTTAATTCAACTAGGGAAAGGGGAATTGTCCATTGCGGACATCCAAGATTCCTTACAACCGCAAAGTACCATGAAGCTTACATATGTGGCACCAGGGTCAGGACTTCTTTTGCACGACCTGCAATTTATTGATCAGGAAATCTAATTCTACGCTTCTTATTATATTTATAAAAACTATTCTGTTCATGGCAAGACGAAAAAGGTTAGGGAAAATACTTCCAAAGAAAGCATCCAAATTTCAGAAGAAAATGGGCAAGGCTCCTGGAACTATTACCTACATGGGTAGAAGGGAGGGAGGCACTAGTGTTGTAAATATTCTTGAGTATAACGAACAAATCTATAATGAACATATTCCAGGAGATATAGATGCCATAGTAGCCCACAAAGAATTACCTGAAATTTCATGGATTGATATAGTAGGTATTAGCGATGAAGTTTTTATAGATAAAATAGGAAAACGATTTGGTCTTAACCCTCTTGTTTTAGAAGATATTGTGGATACCCACCAAAGACCAAAAATTGATGAGTATGAGGATTATATTTTCAGTGTTTTTAAAATGCTGTATATAAATGAAGAACAAGAAATCGTATACGAACATGTAGCAATGGTATTAATGGAAGGGTGTGTGCTGGTTTTTCAAGAAATGGACGATGATGTTTTTAAAGGGGTAAGACAACGAATTAAAAGTAAATCGGGCCGTATACGAACTAGGGGGTCCGATTACTTGTTATTCGCGTTGATTGATGCTATTGTGGATAATTACTTTGTAGTTCTAGAACATTTAAATCATAAAATAGAGTCCTTGGAAGAAGTTGTATATGACAATCCTACGCCGGAGATTGCCCAAGAAATTCAACAAATCAAAAAGGAGGTTTTACGAATTAGACGTTGGATTTTTCCTGTAAAAGAATTAATCAGTCGTTTGATTGATACAGAGAATTCTTTAATTACTAAGGATACCAAAGTTTTTCTTAGAGATGCCCTTGATCATTCTTTGGAAATTAATGAAAGTATCCAAATTTATAGGGAAATGTCTATGAGTCTCATGGAAATGTATATGAGCAATATGAGTAATAAGATGAATGAGGTCATGAAGGTCTTGACCATAATGGCTTCTATTTTTATTCCGCTTACATTTATTGCGGGTATCTATGGAATGAACTTTGAAAACATGCCAGAACTTCATTTTAAATACGGTTATTATTATGTTTGGGGGCTTATGATAGCGCTCTTTATAGGTATGATGATATATTTTAAGAGGAAAAATTGGTTGTGATAGTGCCTCTCTCTTTCATATTGTTATTTGTATTTTTTCAAAATAATTAGCACTAACAAAACTTAGTACTTCATGCGAAGATTAAAAAAATGGGGATTAATACTTACAATTTTATATGTTTTAATTACGGTCATAGCTTATAAATATCAAGAGCGATTAGTATTCTTTCCATCAACAATGCCACTTAATCATACTTACGATTTTTGTCAGGATTTTAAAGAGTTTAATTTAACTGCCAAGGACGGCGCCAAATTAAATGCAGTGCATATAAAACAAGACAGTTCAAAAGGCGTCGTTGTTTATTTTCATGGAAATTCGGGTAATATTTCTCATCTTATACACGTAGCCAATCTTTTTTCTCAAAAGGGATATGAATCTATTCTGGTAGATTATAGAACTTTCGGTAAAAGCACCGGTATTATGAGCGAACAAGCGCTATACGATGATGCACAGCTGTTTTATGACTATGCCAAGGAAATGTATGGCGAAGACGAGATCTTAGTTTACGGACGTTCATTTGGCTCCGGAATCGCAACTTGGTTAGCATCCAATAATAAACCGGAGAAATTGGTTTTGGAATCTCCGTTTTATAGCGCTGTAACCCTTGGTAAACATCGCTTTCCATTTTTACCTATAGATTGGTTGTCCAAGTTTAGATTTCCCTCTCATGAATATATTCAACATGTGGACTGTCCTGTTTATATTTTCCACGGAAAGGAAGACAGAGTAATTCCTTATGAATCTGCGAAAAAACTGTATGGGGCTATACCTGGAAACAATAAAGAACTTTTTAGTATCTCTGATGCAGGACATAATTATCTTCAGGATTTTCAGGTCTTTAAAGAGGGGATGAGTAAGGTGTTAGATTAAAGAACGAATATTCTGAAGGCCTGTTAATCGAATAGGTCAGATGAAAGGTAACGGTCTCCCCGGTCACAAACAATGGAAACTATTATCCCGCTTTGTAGTGTTTCGGCAAGTCGTAATGCTGCCGCTGCTGCACCGCCACTACTCATTCCAGAAAAAATGCCTTCCTCCTTGGCCAACCTCTTCGCCATTTCCCTAGCTTCCTCTTGGCTAACCTCAATCGTTTGGTCTACTTTTTTAGCATCAAAAATTTTCGGAAGATATTCTTTAGGCCACTTTCTAATGCCAGGAATGCTAGATTCATCGGTAGGTTGAACACCAACAATCTGAATATCGGAATTTTGTTCTTTTAGATAGGTGGAAGTGCCCATAATAGTTCCCGTGGTTCCCATAGCAGAAACAAAGTGGGTTACCTTATTACCTGTATCTCTCCAGATTTCTGGTCCTGTAGATTTGTAATGTGCTTTCCAGTTATCATTGTTAGAAAATTGGTTCATCATTACATATCCTTCATTTTTCACCTTTGCTTCGGCATAATCCCTTGCTCCTTCAATACCAACATCGGCAGGGGTAAGGGTAACTTTTGCTCCGTAAGCACGCATGGTCTTTACACGTTCTATTGTACTATTTTCTGACATTACCAATTCTATATCTAAACCATAAATACCAGCAATCATAGCCAATGCAATACCCGTGTTCCCGCTTGTAGCTTCGATAAGTTTTGAATTTTTATCAAAATCCCCTCGCTCAAGTCCATTTTTAATCATGTTAAAAGCGGCACGATCCTTAACGCTTCCGCCGGGATTGTGGCCTTCCATTTTAAAATATAGGGTAACATTAGGATTTTTGTTCAATACCTTGGATTCAACCAAAGGGGTATTACCGATTAGGTCTAGGATACTATGAGACATTAGGTAGGGTTTTAATTTTAATATCAGGCGTATGAAAAACAGTAGAATTTGCAGGAACAGAAGCTGTTAACCATGCATTACCACCAATAATAGAGTTTTCTCCAATAACCGTCTTCCCACCTAAGATCGTTGCGTTTGCGTAAATCGTAACGTTATTTTCAATTGTAGGGTGTCGTTTGGTGCTTTGCAGATGTTTCGCAACATACAACCCGCCTAAAGTTACGCCTTGATAAATTTTCACATGTTCTTTAATAATGGCTGTTTCGCCAATAACCACTCCTGTTCCATGGTCAATATGAAAAGAGTCACCTATTTGCGCTCCCGGATTAATATCCACACCAGTCTGGCGGTGTGCATATTCAGTCATTAATCTTGGGACCAAAGGAAAACCCTCATTATAGAGTTCATGCGCCAAGCGATAAATGGCAATGGCGTAAAATCCAGGATATGCCATATATACTTCCTCAACGGATAAAGATGCCGGATCACAATTTACAGTTGCTTCGGCATCAAGATTAAGACGTTCTAATATTTTAGGAAGTTTTTCAACGTAATTTTCCCAAACTTTTTTACAGGGCTTTTGAGTATCCCAACAGGCCAAATCAACCACATCGTCAAAAAGCATTTCTAATTTGTCTAGATTTTTTTCTACAGGCGTGTCAATATCAAAGAGGGTATAAAAGAGTAGATTGGTAAACTCTTCAACTTTTTCTTTAAGTCTGTATCTTAAATTAGGCTGTTTCTTGTGCCTATTAATTTTATCAATGATAGAAGTATGGTCCATATGCGATTGCTGAAAGGGCTAAATTACTCATAAATCTAAAAGCCGATTTCCTAAAAAGGTTAACTTTATCTAAAATAACAACATTTAGGTCGTATGTTAGATCCCATAATTACGAAAGGAACACTCAATTTTCTGATTCAGCTTAAAAAAAATGATAACAGGGAATGGTTTACCGAAAACAAACCGGAGTTTAAAACCCATGAACAGAGCGTAAAAGCTTTTTTTGAGGCTGTAGCGGGCAAATTAGGAGCGCATGATGAAATAGAGAAAACCAAAATGTTTCGTATTTACAGGGATGTTCGCTTTTCAAAAGACAAAACACCTTATAAGGCACATCTTGCCGGTTCTTTTTCTAGGGCGGGTGCCCAACGTCGCGGGGGCTATTATTTACATATAAAACCTGGAGATTCATTTTTGGCAACTGGTTTTTGGAATCCCAATAAGCACGATTTATTGCGTATTCGCAAAGAATTGGAACAGGATGCTTCTGAAATGAGAGAAATTATATCCAAAAGTTCTTTCAAAAAGGTATGGGGAGAACTCCAGGGAGATGAGCTTAAAACTGCTCCCAAAGGCTTTGACAAGGAGCATAAGGATATTGATTTAATAAAAAAGAAGCAGTTCATTTTTACCCGAAAACTTTTAGATAAAGAGGTGCTTTCTCCCAATTTTGCGGAAGAGGTCGATAAGGCCTACAGTGCAATTAGACCTTTTTTTGATTATATGAGCGATGTGCTTACGACCAATTTGAATGGGGAATCTTTATTGTAGAAGCACTTTCTCTTCGAAAAGTTGAATCTGGTCTTTAAGACGGTCTATTACCATGTTCATCATCCGCTTGTTTAAAGCAGAAGAGTTTTTGATATAGGTTTCATACTCTTCCACTGTGAATTGGCCAATAACGATTCCTTTCAAGGAATTACGAAACTTAATATCCTTTTGAATGGCGTTTTCTATGAATTCAAATCTTTTTTCCAGTGAAAGCTCGTAGAAACTGTTTTTGTGTTTTGCAATGTAATTCTTGAAAACAGCCACAAACATAAAATTTTGGAGCTTAAGAATAGGGCGAAGCGTCAGGTTTTGAAACCTTTCGTTATCACTCATGCCGTCAGTTATCTTGGCGGAAGTAATTTCTGGACGAATACTTAGTAAATTGCGAGATCGATCGCTCATAATAGGGGTTTTTATAAAGGTAGATATAAAGAGGGCTGTGCCTTTTTGTGTCAAAATTAGTTTTTAACGAGGTTATGAACATTAAGACAATGTATTTACTTTGTTTTGGAAATGGAACACCTACCATAATCTTGTTGATATAATAAAAAAACGAAAGATGAAAGAATCAATAAATCCTTATAACGGAGAAAAGTTGTTTGAATTTAAAGAGTTGAATGATAGTCAGTTGGTTGAAAAAATTAAAGTAGCACATGAATGTCATCTTAATTGGAAAGAGACCTCTTATGCTGAGCGTTCTAAAATGATGGTCAAAGCAGCAGAAGAGCTCAAAAGCAACAAAAGGAAATACGCTGAGATTATTACCAAAGAAATGGGTAAGCCAATTTCACAAGCCATAGCAGAGGTTGAAAAATGTGCATGGGCATGTGAGTATTATGCTGAAAATGCAGAAGAGCAATTAAAAGATGAAGTCATAGAAACCGATGCGGAAACTAGCTATGTAAAATATCAACCTTTGGGAGTTGTTTTGGCGGTCATGCCATGGAACTATCCATTTTGGCAGGTATTTAGGTTTGCTGCTCCAAATTTAATGGCAGGTAATGTAGGTATTTTAAAACATGCTTCAAATGTCATGAAATCTGCGGAAATGATTCAAGAGGTATTTGAAAATGTTGGTTTTCCAATGGGTTGTTTCCAAAATTTAGTACTAAGTAGCGATAAGATTAAATCGGTATTGGAAAATGACTTGGTGAAGGCGGTAACGCTAACTGGAAGTAAACCGGCGGGTGCATCCGTTGCATCTATAGCCGGAGATAACATTAAAAAATCCGTCCTAGAACTAGGTGGGAGCAACGCTTTGATAGTATTTGATGATGCCAATTTAAAAGAGACCATAGAAACCTGCGCTAAAGCACGTTTTCAAAACGTTGGCCAGAGTTGTATTGCCGGCAAAAGGCTTCTGGTCCATAAAAGCATTGCAAAGGAGTTTACAGAGCTATATATAGAACGAGTTAAAGAATTTATAGTTGGCGATCCTATGGATGAGGAAACTTACATTGGCGTAATGGCAAGGGAAGATTTAGCGGAAGACCTAGAAAAACAGGTTTCCGGTTCTGTTGAAATGGGAGCAAAGGTGGTATTAGGCGGAAATAGGAAAGGCACTTATTTTGAGCCGACAATACTAACGGATGTTACTTTAGATATGCCAATTTTTAAAGAAGAAACCTTTGGCCCAGCTATTGGAATTACCACATTTGACACGGATCAGGAGGCGGTAGAACTTTCCAATAGTTCGGTTTTTGGATTGGGTGTGAGCATCTTTACTTCAAATAATGAGCGGGTAAAAGACCTCGTTCCTAAACTTAATGAAGGTGCGGTTTTTGTTAATGAATTAGTTAAAAGTGACCCAAGATTGCCATTTGGAGGAGTGGGTATATCGGGTTACGGAAGAGAGCTTTCATCACATGGCATAAAGGAATTTTTGAACAGGAAAACGGTATATGTCAAGTAATGAAGTAATACTTTAATAAAATCTTATAATGCACTAAAAAACAAGTTTTTAATTTTTAAATTAATTATAAATATTTCCGATTTTAAAGTTGAGTAGTAGTTTTAGACGATAAAGTTTGCTCATTTTTGAAACGTTCGTATCTTGTATTGAATATGAATCTTTGTAATAAACAGTTATCAGATGCGTAAACATTTAGTATTGGCATTATTGGTTGTAACAGCTACTACCTATGCTCAGAAAATGAAAGTAAGTCAAGGTGATATCAAAAACCTGAAAGACATTTCGGCCTATTCCTTAAAATTCGACTACAGCAATCTTGAAATTCCTAAGTATGATTCTGAGGAAGATTTTTTAGCTGATAAAATGGCGAAACGGGAGGAAAAAGAAGCCGGTAAAGGTGAGGAATTTAAAAAGTCATGGTTTGCCGATCGTGAAGAGCGCTACGAGCCTAAATTCATTGAATCTTTTAACAAACGTTTTGATGACGGAGAGGTAAGTGTTTCAATGGATGATGCCGATTATACCATGAAAATACATTCAACCAAAATTTATGCCGGTTACAATGTTGGTATAGTTAGAAAAAATGCGGAAATATCTGCAATCATCACCGTTTATGAGACTGCGAACCCAACCAATATATTACTAGAAGGTTCGTATTCCGATGTTCAGGGATATGGTGCCATGGGAAACGACTATAATAGTGGTTATCGCATTTCAGAATGCTATGCTAAACTAGCCAAAAATATAGCTGGTTTCATTATAAAAAAAGCAATGAAGTAGTGTGTATAAAGGTTTTATGATAAAAGCGGCTGCGTGTATAGCCGCTTTTTTATTTTAGGGTGACTTCGTATTTTAAATTAAAAGAGCAATATTAGAAATTGAATTAAAATGAAATTTGGAAAAGTAGAGCATCCGGAACTAATTGACTTTACCCTGCCAGAAGACCATGCAGCTACTGCGGGAGTTTTGTCAAGTGCCGATAAAGCTCAACCTCTGCATATTTCTATTGGTTGTGCGAAGTGGAACCGTAAAGATCTTAAGAATTTCTACCCCCGTGGTACAAAAGATGAATTGGTATATTACAGTTCTCAGTTTAATAGTATTGAGTTGAACGCCACTTTTTATCGTATTTTTCCTGGGGAGCAGTATGAGAAATGGTATGATAAGACGCCAGAAGGCTTTACGTTTTTTCCAAAGATTTCTAGAGATATAAGTCATATTAGGCGCTTAAACGAAGCCTCCCTGCCCATATTAGATAGGTATTTGGAGAATACTTCTAACCTAAAAGATAAGTTGGGAACTATATTCTTACAAATGCATGACAATTTTGGACCTAAAAATTGGGACAGAGTAGTGCGCTTTGTGGAGTATTGGCCTAAAGAGTTTCCTCTAGCTATGGAATTTAGGCATACGGACTGGTTCAATAACGAAAATGTGAGCCAGGAACTGTACCATCTTCTACAAGAAAACAATATTGCAAATATTATTGTGGATACCGCTGGACGTAGGGATATGCTCCATATGCGCCTAACCAACAATGAAGCCTTTGTGCGTTATGTTGGAGCCAATCATGTGAGTGATTATAATCGTCTGGATGATTGGATAGAAAGATTAGATAGTTGGAAAAATCAAGGTCTTAGGAATATACATTTTTTTGTGCATCAAAACATGGAATTGGAGTCCCCTTTGTTATCGGCGCGATTTATTGCCAAATTGAATAAAAAATGGGACACCGACCTGCAAATCCCAAAAACCTTGCAAGATTCTACCGGTAAACTATTTTAAGCAGTGTTTCTTTCCTAATTTTACTTCAAAATTCAACACACTTAAACCATTAGTATCATGAGGTATCATTCTAGGAAATGGGTCAAACCCGGAGATTTAAATGCTAACGAAACCTTATTTGGGGGTCGCGTATTGGCTTGGATAGATGAACAGGCTGCTTTATACAGTATAATTCAATTGGAGAGCAAAAAGGTAGTTACCAAATACATGTCAGAAATCAACTTTATGAGTTCTGCTGTAAAGGGTGATATTGTTGAGATTGGTATGGAGGTTGTAAAATTCGGTAAATCCTCATTAACCTTGAACTGTGAGGTCAGAAACAAAATGACCCATGAGACTATCGTTACGGTTGACAATATTATAATGGTGAACCTTGGCGAAAACGGGAAACCCAAGCCTCATGGGAAAACAAAAATTGAATACGTTGTAGACCGATTGGCGTCAGACGATTAAGGTTTTTGAATGTCTTTGGCAATAGCCTGAACTTCGTCTAATACACGCATTAGGTTTTCGCCCCATAATTTGGCGATTTCTTCTTCGGTATATCCACGTTTTACAAGCTCTAAGGTTACATTAAAGGTTTCAGAGGCATCTGACCAGCCTTTAATACCTCCGCCACCATCAAAATCAGAACTAATACCTACATGGTCGATTCCTATTAAATCGACTATGTAGTCTATGTGGTCTACAAAATCTGATACATCTACCATTGGCGGAGCGTCTGGAGACTTATCTGCTATTGAAATTCCGATCTTTTTTACTTTAGGGTAATTCTTCATGAAAGTTTCCTTCTGCGCATCAGTTAGGGAACTAAACTGGTCTCGGGTATACCATTCAAGTCCCATAGAGTCCGCTACTTTTTCCAAGATACCTTTGGTGTAAGCATTGTATGCCTCATCTTTTTCAGTATTTAGATAAGAGCTAAAAGCAACGGTCTGTACAACTCCACCGTTTTCTTTCATAAGTTTTAATTGTTCATCATCCAAGTTCCTGCTATGATTGCACAGGGCCCGAGCGGAAGAATGAGATGCAATTATAGGTGCTTTAGATAAAGCGATCATCTGTTTTATAGCTTCTTTGGAAGGATGGGATACGTCTACCATAATACCAAGTCTATTCATCTCTATTATAGCTTTTTGACCCAGTTCACTTAAACCATTATGAAGCCATACACTATCTTTTTCCCCTGTATTGGAATCACTAAATTGGCTATGACCATTATGTGCCAAGGATATATAACGCGCCCCTTGATCATAATACTTCTTAAAGTTCGTAAGATCATCACCCATTGGGTATGCATTTTCAACACCGATCATGGCTACTTTTTTTCCTGACGCATGTATACGTTTTACATCCTTGGAAGTTAAGGCGAGTTCAATTTCTTCTGGAGCTATTTCTTCGCATAAACGATGAATGGATTCAAACTTTGAAATCGCATTTTTTTCTGCCTTAGCATAGCCTTCTTTTGTTAGCGTGTCTTGCCCCGTATAGACGATAAGCCAAGTAACATCCAAACCACCTTCTTTCATTTTGGGTAGATTTATCTGTGTTTCCAGACGTTGTGTATAGTTGAGCGTATGGGTGAAGTTGTTGACATTGATGTCGTTATGCGTATCTATCGTAACTACTTTTTCATGGATTCTCTTAGCTTTCTCCTCTACGGTTTCAGAGGGTGTTTCTTGTGTTTTCTTGTTGGTTTGGGCACAGGACATGACGGATAGGATACTTAATAAATAGATAAAATGCTTCATATTGATAGGGTTTAAACATCCAATTTAAGCACTTTGACAACATTAATGGGCTTCTAGAGAACATAAAGTTGCCCACACTTAACTAAAAAGAGAATTTTACTTTAAGAGCATATTTTAATTAAGATATTTATAAATGAAGTAATGAAAAAATAGTAAAATATCAGTCCCTTTCTTATTAACCTAAACTATCCAAATTGAAAACGAAAAACCTACTTTTCCAATTAACGGATTTAGAGTCTCACTTAAATGATTTTTCAGCTGAAAAATTAACTACAGAAGAGGCTTTTCATCTAAAAATATCTTTCCAGCACTTTAAAAAGAACCTTTTGGAATTGGTGTTCCTTTCCAAGGAGAAGCCCAATGCCCCCAGTAATACTGGTCGGGAGAAAAAATCTGCTATTAGGACCATTGAGTTTGAAAATGCATACCCCGAATTAGATATCGAGACTTATGAAGCTATTGTTGAGCATCATAAATCATATGGTAATGTTTTAAAGGATCTTAAAATTGAAAGCGCTATGGATAAAAAAGATGTTTTAATTCTAAAAGGAAAGAACAATAGCAACCAAAAATTAGATACTCAAATAGATTTAAGCCTTATTCTAGAGGAATGTATGGGCGAAATGAGCCTTTTACGTGAGCTAATAACTCTTTTCATAGGAAACGCCTTAGAGTTCATGGGAGCAGCTAAATTACATCTTCAGAGCGAAGATTTTGAACAATTAGATCTAGCGGCACATAAAGTAAAAGCCGGATTGGCCATGATGCGTACAGATGGTCTTCTTGATTTGATAATTCAGATACAAAAGGGCTGTAAGCTAGATAAAGACCCTAAGCATCTGGAATTTCTTTGTAAGTGTTTTAATGATGAATTTCCTAAAGTGAAGAAGGCATTGGACAATGCTTATGTTGAGTTGACAAATAGCTAAATCTCTTACAATGACCAAAAAGCGATTATTGTTAGCAGAAGACGATGAGCTACTGGCGTCATTACTCAACTTTCGATTAAAGAAAGGAGGATACGAGGTGAGCCATAGTGCCAACGGCAAGGAGGTAAAGGAATATTTGGAGCAACAAATGCCAGATATAATCGTAAGTGATATTATGATGCCCTATTTCTCAGGTATGGAGCTTATTGCTTATGTACGGAAAGAACTGAAATCTCAAATACCAATCATTATAATATCATCTGCGGGAAACGAAGAAAACGTTCTAAATGCATTTGAACTGGGGGCAAACGACTTTATATCAAAACCGGTAAGTCCATCGGAGCTTTTGGTGCGCGTTGCCCGCGAACTGAATAAAATTTAATTTGCTAAAGACCTATAACACATATTATGGGGTAGCTTTTATAACGGCACCTAAAATAGACACGGAACTTCTGTGGGGGTTATCTATATTCTTTACTGGGCTGGCTTTAGTTTACTTTGCTTTTATTTTCTTTTTTAGAAACAGAATAACTTCTACCGCAGCACTTACCAAACAACGCAAGAAAGAACTCTCTCCTATGATCAGTGAGTTTTTATTTCACGAGGAAGATGCTGATAAGGGAGAGAAATCTAATTACATCTCTTTAAAAATCGAAATTAGAGAACTTCTTAAAGATAACTTCAATAGAAAAATTCTTGTGGAGGTTCTTATGGATTTAAGAAAAGATGTTTCTGGAGATACCCAGATAAGACTTTTTAACCTTTACCAAGATTTAGGTTTGGAAAAAGATGCTTTCGACAAACTTAAAAGTTGGCATTGGGAAATTGTTTCTAAAGGTATTTTGGAACTCACCCAAATGCGAGTAGAAACTGCTTATGGATTCATTACCAAATTCATAAACCATAGAAAAAGCACTATTAGGAAACAAGCAGAAATAGCTACGGTTACCTTAAAACCCGAAGGGATAAATTATTTTCTAGACACCACACGCTACAGAATATCAGAATGGCAGCAGCTGAAATTATTGGATGTAATCCGCAATCAGGAAAATTTTCAGCCGCCTAGATTTAGAATGTGGTTGACTTCAAAAAACAAACATGTGGTTCTTTTTGCCTTAAGGCTAATAAAGTATTACAACCAGAATGATGCAAATACTTCACTAATAGAGTTGGTAAAGCATAAGGACAACCAAATTAGAAATGAGGCAATTGGCTGTATTAAAGAATTTTATGTGGTAGAATCCATACCAACTCTTAAAGCTGTGTTCAAAAAGTGTAATACGGACAGTAAGATTGCAGTATTGGGTGCAATAGCTGATCTCGGGAGTATAGAAGACATTGGTTTTTTAAAAACCTCAGCAAGAAATGAAAGTAATTTTTCCGTATCCAGTAAGGCCTTAGCTGCAATAAATACAATAGCTCCCGATACGGTTATGCCTTATGAAAACATAGAAAAGTCAAAAGCTTATATAGCCGATTTTGAGGAAGAAATTCCCCCTAAGAATATTGAAAATGTTGAAAAATCCTTACCTGAAATCGTTCAAGCTCCTATCAAGAAGGTAGAGGAGATGCAGGAAACAGGGAATATTGAGAATTTAGAGCTGAATCATGTTTTAGAAGAACAAAAAAACGATCAAACTATTAGGCCTCTTGAAAATTCAGAAGAGGAGGATATCCAGATTGATAGGCTATCAGATGTGATTGCCCAGGAAACAAAAGATGAGGAGCATTTAGAAGAGGAAAAAGAAGTACAGCTTCAGGTGATTAAGAACATTCCTCCAAATGCCGAGCATAAAGTACCTTCTCCAAAGAAAATTGAAGTGACAGAAATTACCGAAATGATGGTAATAGACCCTGTAATCGTAACATTTATTCACAAAGAATTAACTAGTGCTGGTGGGGAAACATTCTCAAAATCCTCTTTAAGATTCGACTTTTTGCCGATAGTAACTATAACCGAAACACACCTTAACCAAACTATAACAAAATACAAACCCATGGCCGATTCAGATAATAGCAGCCTAGACATAAGAAGTATTGATGTTGAATACGAAATCGTCAGTTCTACAACAGGAACCAAAGCACCTCCAGAGCATCTAGATTTTGATATTTCTACAGTTGACTTTCTTCCTATAGTAATTGATGGTAAAAATGAAGTGGAAGTTTATAATGAGGAAGTATCAACGGATCAAACTGATATTAAAGATTCTCCGGAATTGTTAAATGAAGTAAACGAACTGGATTTTCTGCCAATTGTAATGGACAACGAAGTATTGGATGAACAGGTGGTGCCAGATGAAAATACAGAAATAAAAGATTCTGAGGATTTAAATAGCCTAGAAGGCTACACCTTATCTGATTTTGAAGTTCAGTTTGAAAATACAGAAAATTTGGAACCTATTGAAAATGAAGAAATTTCAGAAGAGGAAAATGATATGGATGAACCTCACATCGTTAAGGGGTCTGAAGACGTCATTTCATGGTTAATGGCCGAAAATGAACTTCGTGACATTGAAACAGAAGATAGTACCAAGCCTTATGCAGATTTAATTCCGGAACCGATTTATTACAATGAACATGAAGCTTATATGATGGGCTTGCTTGATGATTTGGAAGAAATGGGTGATCATCGTGAGGTACCTTTATTACAAGAACTTTTAGCAGAAGAGAATAAAAGCTTCATTAAAGATCGTATCAATAGCCTTATTGAACGATTTTCATATACTGGTAACGGAAACAAAACCATTAGTGAGCCACTAGAGGAACCCACCATAGATTTGCCCGCTTTTAATGTGTTTGCAGATTTGTTCAAGAATATTGATGACGAATCTAAGATGGTGCTTCTAGATGAGATTGTTTATGTAGGAGACGAAAAAGAAATTGCTTTTCTAGATACGCTCTTGGACAGCTCAAATTTAAAAATTAGGGAAAGGGCACAGGAAGTCTTAAAACTTTTGGTGGAAAAAGTATCAAGAAAAACTGAATTCGAAAAAGACCTGCTCCCAAAACCCGTGGGAGAACTGCCTATAGACCTTTCACTTTTAGAACCCTTTGATGATTCTAAATCAAAAAAGAAGAATATTCCTCTTCAAAAACCGGTTACCTCAGCTCAGGACACTCTTATTTCTGATTTTGATTTTGAATTGATAGATACGGAAGTGTTGGATAAGAAGTATGATGAGAAAGTATTGGATATTGAGGTGGAGGTTACAGAAGTAGGTTTGGATGAGAGCTCATTTTTTACGAGCATTAGAGATTTACCTAGAAAATTGATAGGTAAATTAAATGGATAGTACATTCTTTAATATTGTTTTGGATTACATAAACATCGTTTTCTTGATGTTTACTGTCATTCTATTTACATTATTTACCTTAATGGGAATTTTATCTACTAGAAATTCTATCCATTACAGAAAGAAGAACAGTTTTGGGAACCTTTCAAAAGTTATGGCATCACCTTTGTCGCCAAGTATAACTATTATAGCGCCTGCTTATAACGAAGGAATGACCATTGTTGAGAATATACGTTCGCTTATGTCCCTTCGCTACGTAAACTATGAGGTTATGGTCGTTAATGACGGTAGTAAGGATGACACGCTTCAAAAGATGATAGATGCGTATGACCTTGTAAAAATAGAGCAAAAAATAGATCCTAATTGGAAGAACAAACCCATTCGTGGTATTTATAAATCCCCACATAGGGCCTTTTCCAAACTAACGGTTATTGATAAAGAAAACGGAGGAAAGTCAGATGCATTGAATACGGGCATGGCGCTTTCCACTAACCGCTATGTAGGTTGTATAGATGTAGATTGCCTTCTGCTTCCAGACGCTTTGTTGCACGTGGTTAAATCATTTTATCAACGTTCCGAAAAAAGGGTGATTGCCGTAGGCGGTGTTATACGGGTTGCCAATTCCTGTGTAATAGAAGGCGGGCAGTTAGAAGAAATACGTTTGCCTACCAATTGGTTGGCACGATTTCAGTTATTGGAGTATACTCGCTCTTTTATTTTGGGAAGAATGGCCTGGGGCAGTATAGATAGTCTTTTGATTATTTCCGGAGCTTTTGGTTTTTTTGATAGAGAAATAGCTATGGCCGTTGGTGGCTATGATACGGGAACCGTGGGAGAGGATATGGAAATCGTTTTTAAGATGCGTAGATATATGCATGACCGCAAAGAGCCATACACCATAGAATATATTCCTGATCCATTATGTTGGACAGAAGTTCCAGAAGACCTTAAAATACTAGTTAACCAAAGAGATAGATGGGCCAGGGGCAACTTGGAGACTTTGTTCAAGCACAAAGACATGTTCTTTAATTCTAAATATGGCCGGTTGGGCTTATTGAGTTATCCGTATTGGTTCTTTTATGAGTGGTTGGCTCCTCTAATGGAATTTTTTGGCTTTTTCAGTATTATCCTATTCATATATCTAGGCATATTAAATTGGGACTTCTTTGTGGCCATAACGGCAATGGTATATCTATTCTCCGTGATGTTTTCGTTTTATGCCATTTTATGGGATGTATACAGTTACAATGAATACAAGAAAACAAAAGATATACTAACCCTCATGCTTTGCGCCATTATTGAACCTGTATTGTTCCACCCAATTGTGGTGTGGTCCGCTGTTAGGGGGAATTACAAGAAATTATTTAAAATTAAATCGGGCTGGGGATCCCAGGTTCGAAAAGGTTTTGCCAAAGCCAGTTAAAAGTACAGATGAATACAAGCACTATAGACCGGTATACTTTAAAACACTACACAAGATTGATGATTTCATTCTTTGGTAGTCTTTTGGTGCTTACCATCTACCAATATACTACGCTCTATTTTAAAGGTGTTGTGGATATTATCTTTGGCTCTAGTTTTTTTATAGCTGTTGTACATCAAATGGGTTTTACCTCTTTGGTGGGTGTGATTTTGGCATTCCCATTTAACTTCTGGGAAAATTTACGCCCTAGATATGGTTTCAATTTGATTTTTGTATTGCTCTTAATTCTATTGCTTATAGAGGCAACGCTTATTAGCTATTTCTGTACGGCCTTGGTTCCTTTGGGTTCCGATTTATTGGGTTATAGCTTTAAGGATATAAAAATGACGGTTGCTAATTCTGGGGGAATCTCTTGGATTATTCCTTTAGCCTTCACAGTAATTATTAGCATGTTTGTTGGGTTGTACAAAATTTCATCAAAATACTATCATCACATTAGTAAAATGTATCCGTTTACCATCATTTTACTTAGTATGTTCATTGCTACTCTTTTTATTGAAGGTAAACCCATAAATCACAATAAAACACAATACCTAGCTCTTAATTTATATGATACATCTACGGAAGACACTTCGTATAATTCTGATGTGGAGTTTCCTTTGATAAAAACGCAACCTACAGAAAACGTACTGGGAGAATATTTTGAGCTAAAGGAGGAAAAGCCGAACATTGTATTCATAATGGTGGAAGGCTTGGGGCGCGATTTTGTGGGGGAAGGAGCGGAGTATGGTGGGTTTACACCTTTTTTAGATTCGTTGACCACAAAATCCTTGTATTGGGAAAATTGCCTAAGTAATACCGGACGTACTTTTGGTGTACTACCATCATTACTAGGTTCATTACCTTTTGGGAAGAGTGGTTTTATGGAACTTGAAAAATATCCTAATAAACTCACTTTGTTCAGTATACTTAAAAACAATGGGTATCATACTTCTTTCTACCAAGGCACTAATAGTTCTTTTGATAATGTAGACCGTTTCCTTTCAAGCGAAAATTTGGATTTTGTTTTAGACAAGTCGGGGTTTGGTAGTAAGTACCAGATGCAGGAAGAAGATGCCGCAGGTGCTTCTTGGGGTTATCCGGATAAAGAACTATTTAAAAAAAGTATGAGTTTGCACCGTAATGCAGAGCAGCCTCGTATGGAGGTTTATATGACGATTAGCACGCACGAACCATTTATGCCTCCTAAACAGGATTTATATGAAGCCGAGGTTGCTAAACTATTGTCTCAGGGGGATTTTGATGGTAAAACCGAGAAAGTAATAGAAAAGAATGACAATGTCTTTGCTTCATTGCTTTACACGGATGACGCTGTTAAATACGCTTTTGAAGAGTACCGTAAACAGCCTAATTATGATAACACCATTTTTATAATAACCGGCGATCACAGATTGATTCCAATACCACAAAGAAGTAATATAAGTCGTTTTCATGTGCCGCTGATAATGTATAGTCCGCTTTTAAAGAAAACAAGAAAAATGAGTGCGGTAAATTCCCATTTTGATGTTACCCCTACATTGTTAGCATTAATGGAATCCAAATATGAACTTACAATGCCTAAGAAGGTTGCTTGGATGGGAAATGCATTGGATATGAGTGAAAAATTCCAATCAAATAAAAACATTCCCTTAATGCGAAATAAGAATGAATTGAAGGAGTTTGTAGACGGTGAAAAATTCTACTCTGACGGGTCTGTTTATTCTTTGGATGATAATATGGAAGTGGGGTCCACTTTTGGAAGTTCTAATAGCGAGGATAAGTTAATGGCCTTTAAGTCTATGAACGCTTATGTTACGAATAACAACAAAATAATCCCTGATAGCCAAGCTATTTTTTCGATTAAAAAAGAAAAATTCGACGCTTCGGAGATAGTCTGGATAAATAGCGTTTACAACGGTCAGAATTTTGATAAGGTTTATATGATTGCCAGAGAATTGGCTTTTGAAAGAGAGTATAAGAAATCTTTGTTATTAAGCAGATATATCCTATCGGAAGCTCCTAGCCATATAGACACTAAAATTCTAACAGGTAGGGTTAATGTTTGGATGGGTAATTATGATAAGTCAATTGAAATATTACAAGAATGCATTAAGATGAATCCGAATTATATTGATTCTTATTCTGCCTTGTTTGATGTCTACTATTGGTCCGAACGACCTAAAGAAGCGTTAGAATTAGTAGCTAAAGTACAGGAGAATAGTTCAAGCGCCCATGAAATAAAAGATAAGATAGCACGTGCACGAAGAGAGGCCAAGAAGAAAAGAATTACCGCATCCATAGAAAAACATGAAATGCCCAATACGCAGACCGCTCTAAACACGTTTGAATTAGAATGAGTTTTAAAACTACATATCTACTGTTGTTTTGGGGTTTCGCCGGTATATTGGCCAATGGTCAAGATGTGGGTTATAATGAAGCTAGGAATTTAGCCTATGGAGGCGACTATATAGCAGCAAATACGATGCTAACCAAATTGGTAGGCAATGGTTCAAAAGATAAAGCGGCTCGTTCTTTGTTGGCTAGCACGTATAGTTGGAACGGTGAATATGATAAGGCACGGGATGAATTCAACATCATAGTTTCATCGGATAGGGAGAATAGAGATGTGTGGATAGCTGCTATTAAAAATGAACTTTATGCAAAGAATAATGCAACTGCAATTGGTTTGGCCAATAAGGCTTTAGTTTATCTTGATAATGACGCTGAGGTTGAAAGGTTAAAGAAGCTTGCCGAAAAAGGTATAACAGATACAGCATATCCGGAATCCGGATGGTTCAATCAAGATGATTCTGTTGAGGTAAAAAACGAAATAGTAGATCTTACGGAAGTAAAGGCGGCAGAAACACCAAAGCTAGAAGGATTAGATACGCTAGCAGCAAAAACACCCGTTACGGAGGAAGTGTTTAAAAATAAAGTTTCGGTAAGAAATTCCGCAACGGTTTATGATACCAGATATGACCCTATGTTCTATTCTAGTATTTCGTACAATAGGCAAACTTTGGCAGGAACCCTTATTCCTAGAATAAATTACAGTAACCGTTTAGAAACAAACGGGGTACAGTACGAATTGGATTTTTATCCAAAATTTTCAAATCGATTTTATGCGTATTTAAATTACGGATTGTCAAATGCTTCTATATATCCTAAACATAAATTTGGCGGTGATCTCTATGCGAATCTTCCAGGTGCTTTTGAGTTCTCGGCTGGGGGAAGATATATCAGTTATGACAATACCAACGTATCTGTAATAACTAACTCTTTAGGGCACTATAGAGGTAATTACTATATCTCTTTACGTTCCTATATAACACCTATGCCAGATAATTTAACCCGGTTTTCTGGAAACCTACTGGTTCGGAAATACTTAAAAGATGCAGAAAACTATCTAGGATTAAATTTGGGTATGGGGTATTCTCCGGAATTAAGACAATTGACTTCAGGAGATGAATTATTAGCAGAAACTCTTTTATATGTAGAGTCGCAACGCTTAAGTTTGGAATACCAATTTACGGGTAAGAACAATCCAAACATTTACAGAGCTAATCTGGGAGCTACTCGCCAAGAATTGGCATTTGCTTCTGGCCAATTCTTTTATGGAGTTTCAGCAGGAATTACTTATGAGGTTAAATTCTAAAAAATGTAAGGCTATTTACTTTTTTTTCCGTCCTGTGTATCAAACATCCATTTATCTGCATACATGCCATACACCAGGCCTATTTCATTCTCCTGTACATACTTTTCATCTTTACCTGGGTCAAAGTTTACGTTGAAGACATAAACTTTAATACCTGCGTCGCGTAATTGTAATATCAATTTATGCTGTGCAGCTAATATTCTACGGGAGAACGCTACATGTTTTACGTTGTTAATAGCCAGCCATTGGATTTTATCGCCTCTTATTTTCAATAAAGGCTCTTGGGAAATCATGGCATTTATGCCATTCTGCGAAGCTTCCTCTACAGCCATAGGGCTAAAAAGTTCCATGATTAAGCGATTTTTGTCTATAAATTGATTTGCGAAAGCAATGGGGTCATTTATCTTATCGGTAATTAGGGTAGCATCGGGGTGCGCTTTAAACCATGCGTTGATTCCCTTTAAATCCAACGTTGTATACGACCCGTAAATTCTATGCTTCATAAATTCCGAATGGGAGGGAGGAAGCGTTCCGGAATAATCCGTAAATCTTGCCCACATGGCCCAATCATGGGCAGCAACTAGTTTTCCGTCAGATGTTTCAATAATATCAAGTTCAAAAAGCCTAAATCCCTTTTTATAGTTTTCATCTAAGGAATTTTTGCTGTTTGTAGATTTAACGCCATCTATTTCACCTCCGGCATGTGCTATATACCGGTTGTTATTGGGTTCGAATTCATAGGTGATACGCGGGAAATAAATTTCTTCATCTTTTGATATACTCGGAACAGCCTCAGAAATTGTTAGAGAACTATCGTTTACCTCTTCCGTAATCATACCATTAAAATTATGCATAACATAGGCTTGGCGACCTTTAAGGAATCCTAGTTTCTCAAAACCCATTTGCTTCAACTCAGCTGAGGTGTTTAATTCACCATTTACCGCAGAATCATGGGCCAAAATGGCAAAGGTGGCTTTGCTAGCCTTTAACTTCTTCAATATGGCTGTTAGTTTTATTGCCTCATCAGAACTGGAATAGGTGTCAAAGGTTTTAAATTCAAAAGTGTCAGCAGAATGAAAATGAATTACAGTCAGTCCGCGTTGGGGATACTCCGTTTGACCCGCAATAGTAAAACTACTCTTTTGTCTTGCATTAAAACCATGGCTATTTAAAGTAATGGTCTGGGTTTTCGTAGAAACTGAAGAAAAATTTGGTTCAACATGCATCTTTAATAAAATACCTTCAGAAGCAATCATGCAAAAGTTGGTCAACATAAATATTAGAGTGGCTATTTGTGCTTTGTTTTTCATGTTATAGGTCTGAATGAGATACGGATACCTTTTGTAAATGTTTAAGTGAGATTCTAATACCTAATATTTAGGTTTTGATAACGTTTTAAAAGGCATGCTTATTGCTATATAGATAGAGAAAGAGAAATTGATTTGGTTTCTATTTTAAAAGCCGACTTTACTTACTAAAAATCATATTTGGTATTTGATTTTTTTAATTGGATATCCAAAAGCTTAGGTTAGTAGAATAAAGTAGCATAGATAAGGTTTGTGCTGGCCAAAAAAGCCCGGACAGCCTGTAAACATTGGTGTTTAAAACCGTTAAAAGTTTGAAATACAGAGAGTAGCAGATGAAATGAGTCATTTTTACGATGAATTGCACACCGGTTTTGTTCTTGAGAAGGGCATCTTTACAAGATTAACAGGTTTGACAACATTTTTCATTCGTTACACCACAATTTGTTGTTGAAGGCTGTCTTAATGAATAAGTTTACATCATAATAATAAGACACCGAATCAAAATATTAACTTAACCTATACAGATTATGCTTTACGATACCTACGGAGAAGAATACCTATCATTTCTACAAGACTTAAATGAGATTTTAAGTTTAAACGAATTGGTTGAATTAGATTATATGTAATCAGGATCCCAAATCCATTGAACCCCTTTAATACCTACAACTATGGCAAATCAAAACCCAGACAATGCAGCCTATTTAAATTTTATTAAAAATTTGAATGAAATCTTAAACAGTGAACAGATTAACAAATTAAATTTTTCTTAGTTATTTAGTGAATATTAGTTGTTCAAAAAAAGCCCTGACGTTTTTGCGTCAGGGCTTTTTTAATTGTTATTGTTCTTATAAACCTATCCTAGATAGGTCTTAAGTAATTTACTCCTTGAATTGTGACGTAATTTTCTAATGGCCTTTTCGCGAATCTGACGCACTCTTTCTCTCGTAAGGTCAAAAGTTTGCCCTATCTCCGCCAAAGTCATAGATTGCTGATCACCAATTCCGTAATACAATTTAACCACATCTGCCTCTCTTGGGGACAAAGTTTCCAAAGCGCGGTTAATTTCAGTATTCAGGGATTGCTGCATTAGGATTTTATCCGGCTTTGGAGATTCACCACTACGAAGTACGTCATATAGGTTGGAATCCTCACCTTCGCGAAGGGGCGCATCCATAGAAACGTGTCTTCCCGAGTTTTTCATGGATTGCTTCACCTCGCTAACAGTCATCTCTAGCTCTTTGGCTATTTCCTCTGCAGATGGTGGTCTTTCGTGCGCTTGTTCTAAATAAGAGAATGTCTTTTTTATCTTATTTATAGAACCAATTTTATTCAACGGTAGACGTACTACACGTGACTGCTCAGCAAGAGCCTGAAGAATAGATTGGCGAATCCACCATACGGCATACGATATAAATTTAAACCCACGGGTCTCATCAAAGCGTTTTGCCGCTTTTACAAGCCCAAGGTTACCTTCGTTAATTAGATCGGGTAACTTTAAACCTTGATTCTGATATTGTTTGGCCACGGAGACTACAAATCGTAGGTTGGCTGTAGTTAATTTTTCTAGGGCTGCTTGATCTCCAGCACGTATTCTTTGTGCGAGTTCTACTTCCTCAGACGCATTGATCAGATCAATTTTACTGATATCTTGCAAGTATTTGTCCAATGATTTCGATTCACGGTTTGTTACTTGCTTGATAATCTTTAGTTGCCTCATATATCTAGTATGTTTAGGATTACTACAAGAGTACAGTATACATTTTTATTATCAATTTTCCAAAGTATTGTCAGTATTCTTATACAAAATTTATGAGAAGTATAAGGTTTTTAGTACGAATGTAGGCGGATTCCCTTTGTTGGGTTATTTTTGAAATCAAATGATATCAAATGAGTAAAAGGAAGCTAAAGAAGTACCTCTCTGAAATAGATAAAGGCGCTATAGAGGAGCAGCTTTTGGATCTTTATGAACGTTTTCCTGAAGTAAAAGAGTATTATAACTTTATTTTCAATCCAAAAGAAGATAAGCTAGTACAGGAGGCCAAGACAAAAATAAGCAATGAATACTTCCCTGTAAGACGTAAAAGACCAAGGGCAAGGCGCTCCGTGGCTCAAAAATTCATAAAGCACTTTAGAAAACTGGGTGTGGATCCGCATCTTATAGCAGATGTTATGCTCTATAATCTAGAAATAGCCCAAGTGTTTGAAAAAGGCAGAAACATACCGGATTCATTCTATAAAAGCATGATGAATTCCTTTACGGAAGCGGTTCAGTTTATATCCGTGAACGGACTTTTACCGGAATACAAAGAACGTATTGTTAAAATTTACTCGATTACGGAAGAAGAAAATTGGCAATTTGGGGAGGGTTTTTCCAGAGCTTTGGATATAATAGATTAAATATGGCAATAGTAATCATTAGGCAAGACGATAAAATTGAGCTTTGGAAAAAAGCACTTCTAACTAAAGACCCTGATCTTGAAGTTTATGGCTACCAAGAAAATCATCCTAAAGAGAAAATAGAAATGGCGTTGGTCTGGAAGCATCCAAATGGTGCATTGGTGGACTATCCCAACTTAAAGTTAATAGCATCTAGTGGAGCTGGAGTTGATTTTATTATCGAGGATGAGACTGCCCCAAAAAATCTTCCCATAACACGTGTAGTAGATGATATGTTGGCAAAAGACATGAGCGAACATGTGTTGGCGGTCATATTAAGTCACCTAAAAAATCTTGATCAGTATAAAATAAATCAAATTAAAGGTATCTGGAAGCCTATGCAATACCATCGCATCTCGGATTTTACAGTTGGTATTATGGGAATGGGGGCTTTGGGAAAAGAATTGGCTACGGATTTAGTTAAATACGGATTTAAAGTTCGGGGCTGGGCTAACTCAGAAAAAAACATCGATAATGTAACTTGTTATGCTGGAGCGTCTGGCTTTGATGATTTTTTAAAGACCGCTCAAATTTTAGTTTGTCTTTTACCTCTTACGGATGAAACCTCTGGGATTTTGAATAAAAAACTATTTAAAAAGCTTCCCCGGAATGCATACGTAATTAACGTGGCTAGAGGAGGGCATATGGTTGATGAAGATTTGTTGGAGATGTTGAACAATGGTCATCTATCAGGTGCAGGGTTGGATGTATATCATCAAGAACCAATACCAAAAGAACATCCTTTTTGGAGTCATGAAAAAATACAGATGACACCACATTACGCCAGTGTTTCGGATACAAATTCTGTAGTGCCACAAATTTTGGATAATTATGAAAGGCTAATTAAAGGCAAAAAATTGCTAAATGAGGTTGTCATGCATAGAGGCTATTAATTATATGTTGTACGTATCATAAAAAGTTAGATAAACATCCTATTTATCTAGTTGGGGCGGAGCTTTTGTTTCTTCTTTTTATCGATTTAGTTGTAATAAATTTCAGATAAGTACAAATTTCCTTTAATTTTGTAAAATTGAGAATTTTGGGAAACCCCACCTGCTCGCAATATTGAACGCTAAATTTTAGACCCTACTTGGAGTTAAAAAAAAATACTACCGAAAAACAACTGTACGACTATCAGATTGAAGATCTGAATACCATTTTCAAGCATCTTGAGGATCCGGAAGAAACAGGAAATCTACTTTATCAATTGCCTACAGGTGGTGGTAAAACCGTAGTTTTTTCTGAGATTGCTCGGCGTTATATTGAAAAAACAGGTAAGAAAGTAGTTGTGCTTACGCACCGTATCGAACTAAGCACGCAAACTTCCAGAATGCTGAAAAGTTTTGGTGTCAAGAATAAAATCATAAATAGCGAGGTAAAGGAACTTACGGATCAGGATGATTTTATGTGTTTTGTTGCCATGGTGGAAACCTTGAACAATAGACTACAGGAAGAGAAAGTAGAAATCAATGATATTGGTCTGGTCATTATTGATGAAGCCCACTATAATTCATTTAGGAAGCTTTTTAAGTTTTTCAAAAAATCTACAATTTTAGGAGTTACGGCAACGCCATTGAGTTCCAATATTAAGTTGCCCATGAAAGACAACTATCAGAAGTTGATAGTTGGTGAATCCATAGGTGCTTTGATCAAGAGAAATTTCTTGGCTCAAGGTAATATGTATAACTATGATGTAAGTTTGCAGAGTCTAAAACTGGGTATTAGCGGAGATTACACCGTTAAATCATCAGATGAACTGTACAGTAACCAAAGTATGTTGGGCAAACTGTTATCTGCGTACAAAGAGATTGCAGAGGGTACAAAAACATTAATATTCAACAACGGTATCAACACTTCTCGTTACGTGTATGAAACCTTTAAAAAGGCCGGGTACAATGTTAGGCATTTAGATAATAAGAATACGGCTTCTGAGCGAAAGGAGATCTTAGAGTGGTTCTCTAATACACCAGATGCTATACTTACATCGGTAAGCATCCTTACCACCGGTTTTGACGAGCCTTCCGTTGAAACCATTATTTTGAATAGGGCTACAAGGTCGTTAACTTTATATTTTCAGATGATTGGTCGTGGGTCCCGTATAATGCCCAATAAGAGCGAATTTACTGTTGTAGATCTAGGGAATAATGTAGCTAGATTTGGTTTATGGGATGCACCAATCGATTGGCAGGAAATTTTTCATTTTCCCGATTTTTATCTTGAAAACATCAAGAATGATGAAGAAATTGAAAAGGAATTTGTTTATGAAATGCCGGCAGCTCTTCGTGAAAAATTTAAAAACTCTACCAACATTGAGTTCAATATAAAAGAAGAATACAAAAAAGTTTTTGCACAAGGACTTAGATCTAAAATTGTGTTGGAACGCAGTATTGACCAGCATGCCCAAATTTGTGTAGAGAATTCGGAAGATGTTTTTGATGCCCGTATTTTGGCAAAAGAACTCAAAGAGGAAATTAAATACCGTGTGCGTCAATATTCCTACTGTATCATGAACAATACAAAAAATTACAAAGAGTGGTTGGAAGAGGACTACGAGCGTAAATTGCGTTCCAGTATCTCAAAAATGTTTGCGGACAGGATGTAATTTCTATTTTAGAAATTGTATTTTAATTACCAGTTATTTACAGGAAAATAAGGTAAAGTGAAACAAAACGTACTTTTGGTTATAGGTTTTACTTGGCCGGAACCCGCTTCTACTGCCGCAGGAAACCGGATGCTGGAGCTACTGGATTTCTTTGGAAGCGAAGGTTACGAAATCACTTTTGCCAGTGCGGCTTCCCCAACAGAACTATCTCTAGACACCCAGGAATTGGGTATTCGGTCAAGGTCCATCGTTTTAAACGATTCTGCTTTTGACATTTTTATTAAAGAACTAGACCCTGAAGTGGTTCTGTTTGATCGTTTCCTGACGGAAGAGCAGTTTGGCTGGAGGGTTTCTGAAAATGCGCCAGATGCCCTTAAAATACTTGATACGGAAGATTTACATTCTCTAAGAAAGGTGAGGGAGATCTGTCATAAAAAAGACATACCGTTTTCAATAGATGCTTGGATGCAAGATGATATTACCAAGCGCGAAGTGGCCAGTATTCTCCGATCCGATTTGTCTTTAATGGTCTCTACTTTTGAGATGCAATTGCTGACGGAAACCTTAAAATTAGATTCGAATTTAGTATTGCATTTGCCTTTTATTCTGGATAAAATAGAACCGGAAGCTCAGGAAAAATGGGTGAGTTTTGGCAAACGATCAAATTTTGTGTGTATTGGAAACGGGAGACATGCACCTAATGTAGATGCGGTTTTGTGGCTCTATAAAGAGATTTGGCCTTTGATCAGAAAAGAACTGTCTAAAGCCCAAGTTTACATTTATGGAGCTTACATGCCTCAACAGATTAGCGAGTTGCATAAACCTGAAATAGGTTTTCATATAAAAGGATGGACTGAAAACGCAAATGAAATTTTGGAACAAGCGCGCTTAAATCTGGCGCCTTTGCGTTTTGGTGCGGGTATAAAGGGAAAACTAACAACGGCGATGTTGAATGGTACACCTAGCATTACTACTGGAATAGGGGCAGAGGGTATGCATAAAAATTTGCCATGGAGTGGAGTAATTGCCGAAACTACAGAAGATTTTGTACATGAAGCTGTAGGGCTTTACAAGAATGAGAAAGAATGGAATGCAGCACAGCAGCATGGAGTGGCTATCATTAATAAATTTTATAACCGAGCAAATTTAAGTGAGAAACTCTCACGGAAATTAATTTTTTTACGGGAAAATTTACGCGCACATAGGCTAGAAAATTTTATAGGAAGTCTGTTGATGCACCAGACGATGCAAAGCACAAAGTACCTCTCTAAATGGATTGAAGAAAAAAACAAGAAGATGTAGTACTCTTCTTTTAGTTCCCTAAGATCTATGCCTTTTCTATTGTTTCTTGAAGTCTATCGCTTTTAATGAGCCTTAATAGGTTTAAATGTCCAATAAAATAAGACCGAGTAATGTTTTTGGGTTGTTCCGATAGGCAGATATAAAACCGAAAACTTCTTCTCCATAAAGAAAAACGGAACTATATGTTGCATACCTCTAAATGAAATGAATAGTAAAGGTAGTGCCAAGATTCACTTGACTTGTTACCGTAATAGTTCCGCCCATAGCTTCAATTTGAGTCTTGGTCATAAAGAGGCCGATCCCTTTGGCTTCTGGGTGGTTGTGAAACACTTTGTTTAGGCCAAATATTTTGTGCCCATGTTTGTCTAAATCTATTCCCAGGCCATTATCCCTAAAGCTTAAGGTAACTTTACCATCAGTAATTTTTGAACTTACAGTAATTTCAGGAATACGGTTATCGGATTTATATTTTAATGCGTTTCCAATTAAATTTTGAAAAAAGCTTTCTAAATAGATTTTGTGGTACCAAACAACATCTACTTCTGAAAAACCACTTTTAATTATGGCTTGTGTTCTTTCAATTTCTGCGGTGAAAATTTCCTTGGTCTTGGTCAAGGTTTCACTAAAAGAAAGGTTGCTGCGTTCTAATGAAGTATGACTTTTTGCCGTTAAAGCTTCGATTAATGTGTTTAGTGTTAAGGTGAGATGGGAAATAACCGTTTCAAATTTTTTAAACAATTCATCGCGTTCAGCCTCATCTTCCATCAATTTATATAAATCCACAAGGGAATTTAGATTGCTTACCGGTGCTCTTAAATTATGAGAGGTTATTTGTGTAAAGTCCGCTAGCTGATGATTTTGAGCTGTAAGTTCTTTGGTTAGGATTTCTAAAGCTTTATTTGACTTTAAAATTTTGGCTTCTGCTATTTTATCGGAAGTAATATCGCGCACCGCCATGGATATAATTAATCCTTCATCTGTTTGCAATGGACCAAGAGTAGCAATTACAGGAATTTCTCTGCCGGATTTATGTATCATATAAAAGTCTTCGCCAAGGTCTATGGTTACTGCCTTCATATTTGTTAAAAATTGGTCTTTTTGTATAGCTCCTTTTTCGTTGAATCTAGGGGGAATCAGTTTCTCTATAGGTTTTCCTATAATTTCCTGCGTAGCGTAACCGAATAATTTGGTTGCTTCTTTGTTTATCATTTGTACAATGCCACCTATACCTATAATAAATGTTGCACTAGGGGCAGAATCTACTAACCCTTTAAACTTGGCCTCTTGTAATTGTTGTTCGGTTACATCTTGGCAAGTACCTACAAGCTTTGTTATTTCGTCCTGTTCATTTACAATGACCTCTCCCAATAATAAGATCCATTTAATAGTACCATCCTTTAAAAGAATGCGATGTATGATCTTGTCAAATCGTCTATTTTCTCTTGCCTTTGCAAAATGTTCGGTTACTATGGCCTGGTCTTCCGGATGTACATAGCCAATATAGGTGTTGAATTCTAGCTTAGAGTTTTGCTCCTGCTTAAAAAGATAGTATAAGTTAGCAGACCAGAAGACTTCATTGGTTACAGCATTTAAATCCCAGTGGCCTAATAAGGCTTTTTGTTCGGCAAAGCTTAACAGTTCGTTCTTTCTGACCAACTCACTTTCTATATCTTTATAACTGGTAATATCTTGGCAAATACCGATAACATTTATTATTTCTCCTTTATCGTCTAGGTGAATATCTCCTGATACTTGTATCATTCTTATAGTGCCATCCAAGGGCGGCATCCGATGGGTAAAATTGTTGAAAAATTTATTTTTAAGATTTAAGGCCAATTGCTTTTCAACATATTCCTTATCCTCTGTATTTACCTTGGATAACAAGGTGCCCACTGGTATTGGGATGTTGCTTGGGACGTCTATCATACGTGCCATATTCTCTGAGCAAACGAATGTATTGGTTTTAGTATTCCAGTTCCAATGCCCTAACTTTGCTTTTTCTTCTGCAAGATTTAGTAATTGGTTTTGTTTATAGAACGTTTCTTGAGATTTTTTACTTTTTGTAATGTCTTGCACGATACCAAAAATCTCTGTGCATTTCCCATTTTCCAATTTACGAGTTGCAATAACATGGAGCCATATTAAATCTCCTTTTAGGGTTTTGAACTCTAGTTCGTCATCATAGGGCGTGCCAGACTTTATCAACTCGTTAACACCTTTTGCAATTGATTTTTCGGTAGCGCTAGGTCTCTCAAAAGGAGTATCTTGTCCTCTAACCAATTTAGTATCGTAGGGCAGTTGTAATACTTCGCAAGTAACCTTGTCTAGCATGTAAACCCCTGTTTTCACTTCTAATTTCCAAGTGCCAATCCGTAACATGGCACGAATGGCTATTCCGCTCTTATCATCCATTACGACTGTGCTTTGTTATACGCTTCACTTAAACTTTAAAATTGGTACTTGTATGGTTATACGTTTAGATTTTGCAGCGTTCTCTCCATAATTTCTTTAAGTTTATCGCTTTTTAATGGTTTTGATAAATAATCCACAACGGAGGTGTAGCTCTTTGCTTTTTCAATATCTTCCGGGTCTACAGAAGAAGAAACCATGTAAATAGAGATTGGCCTACTTAATTTTGACTCAATAGCTTGGTAATCTTTTAAAAACTGAAATCCATCCATTATTGGCATATCTATATCCAATAATATAAGGTGCGGTAGATTGTCCGGATTATTTAGATTGTCCGTAATGCAAGTGATAGCTTCTTCTCCGTTAGGAAAAACAGAGGTTTTGTGTTCTATCTTCGAGAATTTTGCCGATTGAATAATAGTAAACCTGTAAATATCGTCATCGTCAATAATACACAGGTGAAAGGGGTTTTGCATGTTTTTTTAAATAAAATGAATACTAAAAGTAGAGCCTTGATCTACTTCACTGTTAACTGTAATTTTACCGCCCATAGCCTCAATTTGTGTTTTGGTCATAAAAAGGCCAATACCCTTTGCTTCTGGATGGTTATGAAATACTTTGTTTAACCCAAAAATTTTGTGTCCGTGTTTTTTTAAGTCAATACCAAGACCATTGTCCTTAAAGCTTAAAACTACTTTTCCATCAATTAATTTTGAATAGACCTCTATCTGAGGGGCGTGTGTCCTGGATTTATATTTTAATGCATTGCCAATTAGATTTTGAAAGATACTTTCCAAATATATTTTATGGTAACATATAGAATTCACCTCAGAAAAGTCACTGGTTATAACGGCATTTGTCCTTTGAATTTCCGCAGTGAAAATTTCTTCTGTTTTGGTTAACGTATCTCTAAAGGAAAGGTCATTGCGCTCTAATGAAGTATGGCTTTTTGCAGATAAAGCTTCTATAAGTGTATTTAAGGTGAGCGTTAGATGGGAGATTACGGTTTCAAATTTCGTAAACAATTCTTTACGGTCTTCTTCATCTTCCATCATTTTATAAATCTCAACTAGTGAGTTTAGATTGCTTACAGGAGCACGTAGATTATGGGAGGTGATTTGGGTAAAATCCGCAAGTTGATGATTTTGTGCGGTAAGCTCTTTTGTTAAGAGTTCTAAATCATTTTTTGCTTTTAAAATTTTACGTTCAGCGGATCTTTCAGTAGAAATATCTCTTATTACCATGGAAATTATAAGTCCACCTTTAATCCTAAGTGGCCCTAGCGTTACTTCTACCGGTATTTCGTTGCCAGCTTTATCTTTCATATAGAAATCTTCGCCAATATCAATTTTTTGTATTTTAGGATTGGCAAGAAATCTTTCTTTATGTGGTGCTCTCTTTTCTTTTAACCGTAAAGGAATAAGGGTTTCCACAGATTTGCCAACAAGCTCTTCCGAGGTGTAACCAAATAAGTTTACGGCCTCCTTATTAATCATCTCTACAATGTTGCCAGCACCCAAGATAAGGGTTGCGTTAGGCGCAGACTCTAAAAGCCCCTTAAATTTAATTTCTTGGGCACGCTGTTCACTTACATCTTGTAAAGTGCCAATCATTTCAATTAGGTTGCCAGATTTGTCAACGTTCACCGTGGCCAAAAGCTCCACTGTTTTAATAGATCCATCATGCAAAACAATACGATGAATTACTCTTTCAAAAATTTTATTTTCCCTAAGATTGTTGATTTTGGTGGTTACCATTTTCCTGTCTTCAGGATGTATATGTGTAAAATAAGTATCAAAAATTATTTCATCGTTTTCATTGATTTCAAAAATACGATAGAGGTTTGCAGACCATCTAATAATATTGGTAGAGAGGTCCCATTGCCAATTACCAATTTTTGAAATTTCCTCAGCAAAATTTAAAAGTTGGTTTTTACTGACAAGTTCATTTTCAATTCTTTTTTGATTGGTAACGTCTTGTGAGATACCTAAAACGTGGAGTACACTACCGTCCTTGTTTGTGTTAACTTTACCATACACTTGTATGTATCTGGTTCTACCATGAACGATAATTCTATGCAAAAAGCCTTCGAAAGATTTGGTTCTAACTATGTTATTTAAACAATCATTAAAATAATCTACGTCTTTGGGGTGGACATCTTGCAACAATTTACTTAAAGGAAATTGCTCATTTTCCTTGACGCTAAGAACACGCGCCATATTATCCGAACAAGTAACAAAATTTGTATGAGGGTCCCATTGCCAATATCCAAATTGCGCTTTTTCCTGAGCAACATTAAATAATTGGTTTCTCTTAAGAAGCTCGTTTTCAAAGTGCTTTCTGGCAGTAATATCTTGAGAGCTACACATAAAACCTGTTAACTCATCCTTATCATTAAAAATAGGCTCTCCTAAAACTTGAATAACACGTTCAACACCATTTTCAAAGATAAACCTGTGAACAAGAGTTTTAAAGTATTTGTTTTTTACTGCATTTTTTAAATGCTTTAGGGTATATTCCAAATCTTCCGGATGTATGCCTTCGGTTAATTTTTCAATTGTAATGGGTTTGCCAAAAGGAGTCCCTATGACACGAGATATGTTTTCTGAACATGTAATTAGATTCATGGTCAAATCCCATTTCCAGTGTCCTAAATTTGCTTTGTTTTCTGTATAATCCAATAGTCTTTTTTTATTGGACAATTCTTTTTCAGATACTTTTCTATCCGTAATGTCCTGTAGCATTCCAGAAATACTTATGCACTCTCCGTTACTGTAATCTCCTTTTCCTATCAGAAGTATCCATAATTCCTTTCCTTCAGGAAGGACAACCATTAATTCATGGTTAAATGATGTCTTGTGTACTATTGCCTGGTTTAGCAAATCTTGAATGTGATTCCATTTGTCTTGGTTTGAACAATTTGGTGGTTTTTCGTTTTTAGTTAAAACCGTATCGTGGGGTAGCTGTAAAATTTCACAGGATATATTGTCTAGTAAATAGATGCCAGCTTTGGTGTCTAGCTGCCAATAACCTATTCTGGCTATAGCATTTAAATCGGTTATCGAAATCTCTATATTTTGTTTTTTCTTACCCATATCTAATTACAATCTTATAAAATATTAAGAAAAAGACTAAGATAGTACAATGTAAAACTTAAATTATCTGAAATTTATTCTTTAGAAATTAAATGCATATAATTTGCTAAATTAATTTTTTTTAATCTAAAATACTGTAAATAAGGTTGTTTATTGGTTATTGTAATAAATTCATACCTACTTTTCTCTAATAGAAAAATTTTTCAACTAAAAATTATAGAAAGTTATGTTGTTTAATATTACATATATACGTGTAGGAAAAAGATTATTTTTTTTAATAAAATAGGGTTTACAAATTGTTGTAATAGTCTTTTGTTTTTTCAAATTGTTTTACTTTGCAATGCTTAAACTTTTATGATGCAAAAACCAAACTGGCAAACCGCTATAGAATTTGAAGACATAACTTATAAAAAAAGCAATGGTGTAGCCCGTATTGCTTTTAATAGACCAAATGTCCGTAATGCTTTTAGACCCAAAACAACCAGCGAGTTGTTCAAGGCTTTTTATGATGCGCAAGAAGATACTTCTATTGGAGTAGTTTTACTTTCTGCAGAAGGCCCTTCCACTAAAGATGGGATTTATTCTTTTTGTAGTGGCGGTGATCAAAAGGCTAGGGGAGACCAAGGATATGTTGGCGAAGATGGTATGCACCGTTTGAATATTCTAGAAGTTCAACGTCAAATACGTTTTATGCCTAAAGCAGTTATTGCCGTCGTGCCAGGTTGGGCTGTTGGAGGTGGGCATAGCCTTCATGTAGTTTGCGATTTAACCCTGGCCAGTAAGGAGCATGCTATTTTTAAACAAACGGATGCAGATGTCACAAGTTTTGACGGGGGATATGGCTCTGCTTATCTTGCTAAAATGGTAGGGCAGAAAAAAGCGCGCGAGATCTTTTTCTTGGGCCGAAACTATTCTGCACAAGAGGCCTATGAAATGGGTATGGTAAATGCGGTTATTCCTCATGACGAGTTAGAGGACACAGCATACCAATGGGCACAAGAAATTCTGGAAAAATCACCTACTTCTATCAAAATGCTAAAGTTTGCTATGAACCTAACCGATGATGGTATGGTGGGGCAACAAGTTTTTGCTGGGGAGGCCACACGCTTGGCTTATGGTACAGAAGAGGCAAAGGAAGGTAGAAACGCCTTCTTGGAAAAACGAAAGCCCAATTTTGGAAAAAATAAATACATCCCTTGATCTATATAGGGCTTTATGAAGTGTTTAAGTTGTATTTTCTGAAAATACAAGCCTCTTAAAACCAGAAAAAGCCTTCCCTGTCCGGAAAAGGCTCTTTCATCGAGAACACTATATGAAAATGAAAAAATTTACTTCTTGTTTTTTATTACACTGTAAACTTAGCATGAAGCTGCTTTACAACGAAACTATTGTTGCAAGGCAAGAGAAAATTGTTGTGTAACTACAATAAAAAGATATTTAAGCTTTTTCTTACGTGTTTCGTGAGCCTTAAAAATATTGGTTATTTGATAGCTGCGAGTATATTTTTCAAAAAGAGATTAATATCAAAGTCAGGTTCTTCAGCTAGGCCAGTACGCACCACAACCAAATCTTTAGAAGGAATAATAAATACACGCTGGCCTTGGTACCCGTTTGCGGAATAAAGGTCTTTGGGAACATCTGGATATTTTCCATTGGCATTTAACCAAAAATGCCCCCCGTACGTTCCGTTGGAATGTATGGTGGGTTCGGATACATAATTAACCCAAGAAGTTGCAAAGAGCTGTTCTCCGTTCCAATTTCCCTTGTTAAGATAAAGTAGTCCAAACTTGGCCCAGTCGCGTGTGTTGGCCCAAGCATAGGAAGACCCAACAAAATTTCCTTTCATATCAGTTTCTATAAGCATGCTGCTCATTCCTATTTTATCAATAAGGGCTTCATAGGGGTAGTTGATATAGTCCTGGTGAGAACTAAAACGTTTTCTCAAAATACCGGACAGTAAATTTGAAGTTCCTGAAGAATAGTTCCACACGTCAGTTGGGGGAGCTATTGTTTCTTTTTCGCCCTGAGCCTTAGTCATATCCGCATCCATAAAAAGCATACGGGTAACATCTGAAATTGAGGTGTAGTCTTCATCCCAGGCAAGTCCGCTTTGCATTCGCAAGAGGTGGTTCAAAGTAATTTTTTTTCTATCATCGTTCTCCCAACCGTCTAATAGTACGGGTTCGTTCAAATCTATTTTTCCTTGATATTCTAGAACCCCATATAAAGTAGCCAGTACGCTCTTGGTCATGCTCCATCCTAAAATTGGGGTGTCTTTCGTAAAACCTTCTAAGTATTTTTCTCCAATGATATGATTTTTATGCGCTACTAAAACAGTTCGTGTTTTTTGAATTTCGTTATTTGCAAAAGCTAGTTCTATCCCCTTTTGTAAAAGGTCGTAATCTACATTATCAAAAACAGTGTCTTTACCTTCTTTGTCACCGTAAGGAAAAGCTAGATTATTTTCATTTTTTACGCGTTGTGGAATTGGTATTTTAGTGTTAGGGTCATAGTCATCATTAACTAATGTACAGCCTAATCCTTCATTACAAATTGCTTTTCTTTCCATAAGTCCAAAAACAGAAGCAGATGCGCTGTTGCCATCCGTCTCTACATCAGCAAGATTAATTAGGGGTACATCATTATCGTTCATTTCAACAGATTCTGCACTGCGATTTGTTAGGAAAACGGTAGAGGCCATGTTTTTTGAAGCATAGCCAGAAATGAAATTCAGTTTGGGGAAATTAAAATATACTGCCACTGCTATAATTACGAATAAAATTAAAAAAATACGTTTGAGGATTTTCATAGAAAATTTTTGATTTTAAAATGAAAAGTACACTATAAGCATGTAAAAGTACAGGAATTTGTAAAACCGTTTGTTAGTTTTTATAAATTGCCGACCATGAAAATACTTGTACCCTTAAATATTCCGGATATTGGAGTAGAAATGTTGAAAAGTGAAGGCCTAGAAGTTACCAAATGGACTAAAGACAGGCCTATGACCAAAGCAGAGCTTTATGAAGCTGCATCTAATCATGACGGGCTTTTAAGTACAAATAACTACAAATTTGATGCTGAATTTTTAAACGCAAATAAGCACCTTAAAATCATTTCACAATACGCGGCCGGTTATGACAATATAGATTTAGAGGAAGCAAAAAAAATAGGAATTCTTATTGCAAATGCTCCAAATTCCATGACAGATGCTACGGCAGATATGGCCTTTACTTTAATGCTGGCGGTATCCAGAAAAATACTTTTTATGCACAAAACCATAGCAAAGGGAGAATGGCAACATTTTAGGCCTCAAGCGCATTTGGGTATAGAATTAAAAAACAAAACAGTAGGGGTTTTTGGATTGGGAAGAATTGGATTAGAATTTGCACGCCGTTGTAAGGGAGCTTACAATATGAATGTTATTTACTGTAATCGCTCTTTAAATCAAGAAGCAGAAGAACTATTACAGGCTAAAAAAGTAAGTTTTCAGGAGCTTTTGGAACAGAGTGATGTTGTCTCCGCTCACTGTGCGCTAACAGATGATACCAAGCATAAGTTTAACGAGGATGCTTTTAGAAGCATGAAGGCCACTTCTATTTTCGTGAATACCGCACGTGGCCAGGTACATCATGAGAAAGATTTGATTGCGGCTTTACAGAAGAATTATATATGGGGAGCAGGTCTAGACGTAACAGATCCTGAGCCTATGAAAAAAGATAATCCTTTACTTGCTATGGAAAATGTTGCGGTAACGCCCCACATAGGATCGGCTACTATAGAGGCTAGGAATAAAATGTCCGTTTTTGCGGCAAGAAATATAATCGCCCTTCACAAAGGGGAGCCTATTCCGTACCTCGTATCTTAAAAATTATGTAGCTTTAAGGTAAATCCCTTCAGCCATGTATAAAAAAATGACCCTGATCTTGTTTTTATCTTGTCTGTGTGATGCATGCACCGAAAGTGATAGGGATTATGTTTGGAAAAGTAGAACGGTTAATGTATCGGCTTACAATTCAGTAGAGTGGCAAACTGATGATGAGCCCAGTGTTGCAGCTTGGGGGGACACTCTAAAACCGGGAATGAAAACGGTGGCAGTCTCTCAAGATTTGCTTCAGCTTGGTTTGGAGCAAGGCACACAATTAAAGATCAAAGGTTTAAAAGGTATTTATATCGTAAAGGATAGAATGAACAGTCGCTGGAAAAATAAAATCGATATTTATATGGGAAATGATATTGAAAAAGCACGGGAGTGGGGCATGAAGGAAATAAAGATAGAATATCGCGTAAAACGTAAAGCCAATACAAAAACCGAATGATTCAAAATTCTAGGGCACTTATTGCCATTTGCATTTTAGTGATTTTCGCTAATTGTAAACCGATTAAGGAGTCTGTTAATATTCCCGAGCTAATAGATAGACCCATAGTTTTTGATGAAAACCGAAAACAACTTACGCTGGAATATCTTGAAAACAGGTATGGAATTCAACAAGAATCTCCTACTATAGAACCAAAAATGATTGTGCTACATTGGACGGTCATTCCCACCTTAGAAGAATCTTTTGAAGCTTTTAATCCTTCGGTTTTACCTAATTGGAGGCCGGATATAAAGGGCGTAAGTGGGCTAAATGTTTCTTCTCAATTTATAGTAGACCGGGATGGGGCTATTTATCAACTTTTACCAGAAACCACTATGGCCAGGCATGTAATTGGTTTAAATCATTGTGCTATCGGTATAGAGAATGTGGGTGGAACTGATGCTTTACCTTTAACGGAAGCACAACTTAAATCTAATATTGCACTAGTAAAATATTTGGCCAACAAGTATGTAATTGATTATCTCATAGGCCACTATGAATACACTTTATTCGAAAACCATCCATTGTGGTTAGAAAAGGACAAAGGGTATAGAACCAAAAAAACCGACCCTGGAGAAGATTTTATGTATAAAGTGAGACAAGCCACTAAAAACCTTAATTTTGAACCTCTACCAAAACCAATTACCCCATGAAAATACAGATTATCGTTTTATTTCTGTTCGCAAACTTATTTTGTTCTGCGCAGCAGAAAGATGTTACTACTCTGCTTTATGATACTTACGAAACGTATAAAGAACCTTCGCTTCGCAAAAGGCGTATAAAGCATTCTGACTTACAGCCCTTAATTGAAAAATATAGGAAAAACGATAAATTCAAAGTGAATAGGGTGGGAACTTCAATTGAAGGCCGTGCGTTATCACTTATAAGCATTGGAGAAGGGGGTACCCATGTTTTTCTCTGGTCTCAAATGCATGGTGATGAGACAACGGCTACCCAAGCAATTTTTGATATTTTCAATCTTTTTGATAGTCCTGATTTTGAAGCGGAAAAGCAAGAGATTTTAGCCAGTTGCACTTTGCATTTTCTGCCAATGCTGAATCCTGATGGTGCTGAAGTATTTCAACGTAGAAACCGCTTGGGAATCGATATTAATCGTGATGCGTTACGGCTGCAATCCCCGGAAGGGCAAACTTTAAAGCGAGTGCGGGACAGTTTAAATGCGGATTTTGGTTTTAACCTGCATGATCAGAGCACCTACTATAATGCGGAAAGAACGGAAAAACCAGCTACTATCTCATATTTGGCACCTGCCTATAATTATGAAAAGGATATTAACGAAAAACGGGGTAACGCCATGAAGGTAATCGTGTTTATGAACAGCATAATTCAAAAATACGCAGCAGGACAGGTAGGGCGCTATAATGACGATTTTGAACCAAGGGCTTTTGGAGATAATATACAGAAGTGGGGCACAAGTACCATTTTAATTGAGTCTGGAGGTTATCTTGGCGATGTTGAAAAGCAAGAAATCAGAAAACTGAATTATGTTTCAATACTGTCTGCCATTTATTCTATAGCAACTGAAAATTATAAGAAAATCGCTTTGGGGGAATATGAGAAAATTCCAGAAAATGACCGGAAGCTTTTCGACCTTAAAATAGAAAATGTAACCTACCCACTTTTAGGAAAGGACTATGTTTTAGATATAGGAATGAACCGTTTGGAAGTAGACAAAGAAGACCATGATGATTTTTGGTACAGCAGTCGTATCTTAGATCAGGGAGACCTTTCAACATATTACGGGTATGAAACTTTAGATGCCACCGGATATAGGGTAACACCTGGCAAGGTGTACCCTAAGTTGTTGAGTTCAATAGACGCTTTGGCTGCTATGGATATCAGGTCTTTATTGAAATCCGGGTACACGTATGTTCGTGTTGAGAACATTCCATCAGCTAAGTTAGCATCACCTTTTCCTATTCATATGATAGGCAAGCGCTACGAAGTTCCAGAATTTTCAATTGAAGTAGGCTTCAACCCAACCTTTCTTCTTAAAAAAGGAGAAGATATAACGCATGCCGTAATAAATGGTTTCCTTATTGACCTTAGTAGTGATAAGAAAATCAATTTTAAAAATGCAATGATTTACAGGTAAGGGATGTTTTAGCCTTTAATACCCAAATCTCGTTGCCATTTCGGACATTTCAGTGGCGTGAATGCCAATTTTAAAATACGCTGAAATTGCTACCGTAGCTATAATCGTAAACAACGATATCGTTAAAGCTTGGTACCACTTAGGCATTCCTTGTAAAGCGGTGTTCTGAATAATAATTGTAAATACATCCATATGTGTTCTAATTTTGCCATTTAGCATAGCATTCGTTCTCGGATGTAGGAATTCATTTTCGAATATGGGGTACTCGTTCTCTTTAGACAGCGAAGTAGCCAAAAACCCTACTGAATATTGTTTTAATTCGTTGTAACGCATAAAAAAAAGGGAGAACGGTATGTCCTCCCTTTTTCAATCACCAAGTTTAATAACTTGAAAAATTATAGGTCTTAAAGTGATTCGGCATCCAAAAGTGCAAAGAACTTGTTCAAGTTAGGAATGATAACGATTTTAGTACGTCTATTCGTTGCTCTGTTCTCTCTTGTGTCGTTATCTACTAAAGGCAAATAGCTACTTCTTCCGGCAGCAATCATCTTAGTAGGGTCAACGTTGTATTTGTTCTGTAGAATATCTACAACGCTAGTGGCACGTTTTACGCTTAAATCCCAGTTGTTACGGAACATTTCAGTGCTAATGGTTTTAGAGTCGGTATGACCTTCTACCATAACTTCCATACTTGGTTCAGAATTGATTACTTCCGCCAATTTACCTAGGATTTTATTTGCTTTACTGCTTACACGGTAGCTACCACTGTTAAACAGAAGTTTATCAGAGATGTTGATCATAACAACAGTCTTGTCAATATTAACATCTACATCATCTTCATCATCAGAAATAGATTTTTTTAAGTTGTAAGATATCGCCAAGTTCATAGAATCTTGTAAAGTTTTAGCCTCTGCCAATTTGGTAGGGTCAACTTTTGCAAGAGTAGATCGCATTTTAGCTTTGGTGTTGTTGCTCATTACGGCAACATCATCTACTGAAGTCATTTGGCTATCGTTGATTTCCTTTAAAGAATTGATTTTAGAATTGTACTCGGTAACACGAGCCTCTATCTTAGTCATTTTTCCTTCAAGCTCTTCCTTTTCAACTTGGGTCTTAGTTAATGCGCTTTGCGTTTCAGATAGATTGTTTTCAAGCTCAACATATTTTTTCTTTGAAACACAAGATGCCATTAGTGTAACGGCAAGCGTACTTAGGATAATAGATTTTTTCATTTTCAAATGTTTTGTTATAAAGTATTTTGATACTAGTGATACGAAGTAGGTTTAAAATTGGATGTCAAAGACTTCTTAAGATTAACGCTCGAAAGTCTAATAAAAACGATGAACGTTAGCTTAACTAATTGATTTTAAGTTATTAAAAGTTGAAAGTAAGGTAAAAAAAAAGACACCTAAAATAGGTGTCTTTTTTTTGTTTTTTTCTGAGTTTTACTAGCTATTCGCAGCCTCCGGTAAACCCATCCGCATTGAATTTGGTTTGAACAGCACCTTGTAGGCTTCCTTCTGTTACTTGAATGGCTAAGTTATTATCTCCACTTCTTTTAGGACTACAGTACTCAAAAAGGTAAAAACTACTTGCGCGTTCCGAAACTAAATCCGATATCCTGTTGAAGGTATCCTCTAAATCATCTTTGTTAGCCGCAAATTCGCTAGATGTTTTTCCTAGTGCCGTTAAGACAGCAGTATCAATTTCACCACCCAAACCAATAGTGAAAAAAGAAATATTAGGGTCTGCGGTGTCAACTTTTTCCTGAGCTGCATCTTTTGAATATCTAGAAGCTTGGTCAGTACCATCCGTAAAGATAACTACGGAAGCAGCTCCAATTCTTTCATCTTGGGTGCTTTCGTTCAATAATTCAGTAGCCTTATCGGTTGCCTTTATCACGGCACCATAAAGGTCTGTTGAAGCATCGCTACTAATATTAGCATCAATAGTTGCAATGGCCTGTGTCAATTCTGATTTTTCTGAAGTTAATGGATTAAGTTCATGAAGAACATCTTCTCCATCAAACCAATAAATGGCCATTTTATACGATTCTTGAGTTGTTTCAGGCATAACCGTATTTACAAAACTGGTACTTGCTGTTTTCAATTCTTCTAAGCTAGTCTCTAAAACACTACCGCTTAAATCAAGAATCAATAATGTATTACTTGAGAATATCTGTTCGTTAGGTGATATTCTAGCATTGGATTCGGAAGTTGAAATGGTATTGAAACAGTCGTCATTCCTTCCTTGCTCGTAGATGGTAAATTGATCCGCGGTTAAACCAGAAACTGGAGTGCCATCGCTATTAGAGACTTTAAAGAAAATAGAAACTTTCCCTGGATCTGTAGTGTACTGGTCTTGTATAGAGAGAATTAAATCGTTCTCGCCTAGGTCAAGGCATTTATCTACGGATTGCCCTTCCCCGAATCCATCGCCTGTGTTGAGGGCATAATTTACATCATCATCTGCATTTCCACAGGAAACGAATAAAGAAATGGATAGGAAAAATAGAATAAGCTTAAAGGAGGAATTCATTTTCGAGATTTTTACGTTCAACCAACACAACGTTAATTTTCGATTTAAAGTATGAATACGTTAAAAAAATATGTTAATAAATGTTAAGACCGCAAAACAGCCGGGTTATTAAGTTTTTAATAAAATCAATGTTTAGCTTATTGCCTACCAATGAAATTAAAAAGTATTGAAGTCTGGATGTTTGAAGGTTAGGGGCTTAAGGTTTGCCAATAGTTGTGAAGTAAGTTTTCAGAAGACCAAAGAAATTGTTAAAGTGCCAATTTAAGGTTATAATTTTAATATCTTGTAATGCTATAACAGCAAATCAAAACTAAAACGATATTTATGCCAACCTATCAACTAACGGTAAACGGAAAAGCTCATACGGTAGAAGCTAGTGAAGACACCCCATTATTATGGGTTTTACGAGATCATTTAGATATGGTCGGTACAAAGTTTGGTTGTGGCATTGCACAATGTGGGGCCTGTACGGTTCACGTTGATGGCAATGCTACAAGAAGTTGTTCATTACCGGTAGCATCTGCCGCAGGAATGTCCATTACAACAATAGAGGGTTTATCAGAAGATGGTTCGCATCCTGTGCAACAAGCTTGGAAGGAAGTAGATGTTCCCCAATGTGGGTATTGCCAAGCAGGTCAAATGATGACGGCTTCTGCTTTTCTAGCTCAAAATCCAAATCCTACAGAAGAAGAGATTAAAGATGCAATGAACGGTAACATCTGTAGATGTGCCGCATACAACCGTATTAGAAAAGCGGTAGGCGTAGCTGCTGAAAAAATGGCCTAAAAAAAATACTATTACGCTTTTAGAATATAAAAGCTGCAATTGTTTAAAATACTGCACATGTCAACACCATCCATACAATTCAGTCGAAGAAATTTTTTACGCACGTCATCACTGGCGAGTGGGGGACTTTTAATAGGTTTCAACCTTTTTACCGCATGTAAATCTGATGTAAAACCACCTGTGGATTTGGCGAATTTAAACTACAATGATTTTAATGCGTTTATAAAAATAGCCAAAAACGGAGCGGTGACTATTTTTTCACCAAATCCTGAAATTGGTCAGGGTGTTAAAACCTCAATGCCCATGATCATTGCCGAGGAACTAGATGTTTCTTGGGATAATGTATATGTGCAACAAGGAGTGCTTGATACCAAAAATTATACAAGACAGATTGCCGGAGGTAGCCAATCCATTCGTTTTGGTTGGGACGCCCTTCGTCAAACGGGAGCTACGGCAAAGCAAATGTTAGTGAACGCTGCAGCTGCGCGTTGGGGTGTAGATGCATCCGAACTTTCGGTTAGTGAAGGAGTCATTTCCAATAAAGCAGGAGAGACTTTAAGCTATGGAGATGTGGTAGATGAAGCTGCAGTTTTAGAAGTTCCTGAAAATGTTACGTTAAAAGAGCCAAAGGATTATACCATCATTGGAACGGATAAACGTAATGTAGATATTAATAAGATAATAACAGGGAAGCCATTATACGGAATGGATTATAAAGAAGACGGGATGTTGTATGCGGCTGTTCTTAGACCGCCTGCTTTTGGTCAGGAACTGGTTTCTTTTGATGCTACTGACGCTAAAGCCCTTCCAGGTGTGGTTGATGTTATTCAAATTGGTGATATGGCAAAAGCTCTTTTAAGCGAAGAGGAAGTAAATTGGACGGCTCAACTTAGTGGTAGTGGAAAAGTAGTTGTTCTGGCAAACTCTACTTGGGAAGCTTTTAAAGGAAAAGAAGCGATTAAAGCCACTTGGTCAGACGCTACACCTTTGGAAAGCACGGAGTTTCATGATAAAAAATTAAACGGACTGTTAGATGGTAAGGACTTTGTTACCATGCGAAAAGATGGCGATGTAAATAAAGCATTCGCAAAAGCGGATAAAGTTTTGGAACGTACTTACGAATCTCCATTCTTGCCCCATAACTGTATGGAGCCTATGAATTTCTTTGCCAATGTTACGGATGAAAAAATTCATTTGGTAGGTCCTGTTCAGACTCCAGAGGATGCTGCCAATACGGTTGCGGCACTTTTAGGCCGTGATGTTGCCGATATTCATTTAGAAATGACCCGTATGGGTGGTGGTTTTGGAAGAAGGCTATATGGCGACTTTGTTTACGAAGCGGCAGAGATTAGCGCTACGGTTAAAAAACCGATTAAAATGGTTTCTTCTCGTGAGGATGATATGTCTACGGGAGTGTACAGACCAGCGATCAAGTATAGGATTAAGGCGGCAATAAAGGATGGTCAGTTAACAGGCTATCAATTAAAGGAGGCTGCAATTAACACGAATATGTATGGTTTGATTCCTAATTTCTTTCCTGCTGGTGCCGTAGAGAATTATCAAGTTGATGTAGCTAATTATAAAAGTAACATTACAACGGGCGCATGGCGGGCTCCATATACCAATTTCTTAGCGTATGCTGAGCAGAGCTTCTTTGATGAGCTTGCAGAGGAAATGGAAGTCGATAAAATTAAAATGCGTTTAGACCTTTTGGAAAAAGTAAAAGGTACGGAAGATGAACGTATTCAATATTCGCCGGAACGCATGCAAGATGTAATTAAAATGGCCGTAGATAAGTCCGGTTGGGGTAAACAGCCCAAAGGAACGTATCAAGGGTTTGTGGCATATTACTGCCATAATACCCACGTTGCCGAAGTAGCGGATGTACAGATTGAAAATGGTCTGCCGGTCGTAAAAAAAGTGACTTGTATAGTTGACTGCGGTATTGTGATAAACCCAATGGGTGCTTTAAATCAAATTGAGGGCGGTATCGTTGATGGAATAGGACATAGTATGTATGGCAGTTTCGGATTTGAAAACGGAAAACCAACAGCTAACAATTATGATAAGTATCGTTTGGGTCGTATGAAGGAAGCGCCGGTTGTGGAAACTCATTTGGTTCAAAATGAGCTTTCTCCAACAGGGTTAGGAGAACCTACTTTGCCACCAGCAGGTGGCGCGGTAGCAAATGCCTTAAAAGCGGCTACAGGAAAAAGAGCCTACAAGCAGCCATTTATTCAGCAAGAGGAGCTATGGAAGGTAAAAAAAGAGGAGATATTGGGTTAGGAGCATGAAACCTAGTTTAATATCATTTTTCTTTAAACTATTCCGTTTTATATGACGCATGAATTAAAAAACATTATTAGGGCCTTTAAGGTCGCAAAAGAAAAGAAGCAAAAGACCGTCCTCGCGACGGTCGTTGCTTTAGAGGGCTCTTCATACCGTCGTCCGGGAGTGCGTATGCTCATTCGTGAAGACGGGAAAAGAACAGGGGCGGTAAGTGGCGGTTGTGTGGAAAAAGAAATCATTAGACAGGCGCAAAGCATTTTTTCTGATGATATGCCCAAAATGATGGTTTACGATGGTAGATATCGATTGGGTTGTGAAGGTGTTTTATATATTTTGATTGAACCTTTTGTTCCTAGTCACGCTTTTCTTGATGCTTTTAATGACGTGCTAAATAACAGGGCTCAATTTAATATTGTTTCAACTTTTACCAAAGAAGAAGGAAACCATTCAGATTTAGGTTCTTTTTTTATTTTTGGCGAAGAGAAATTTGCAGTGCGACCTGGTGTTGTTTTGGATAATAAAAGAACTTTGTTTGAGCAGGAAATGAACCCTTGTTTTAAGTTGGTAATAATAGGCGCGGAACATGATGCGGTTCAGCTGTGTTCTTTTGCCTCTTTGGCAGGTTGGGAAGTAACCATTGTTGCCGCTGCTGCAGAGGAAAAGAGCATTAATGATTTTCCTGGAGCAAGTCTTTTTCTTGCGGAAGAACCAGAAATGCTATCCATAAAATTGATTGACAAGCAAACTGCAATTGTTTTAATGACACATAGTTACGTTCGTGACTTAAAGTATCTGTTAACCATAAAAAAATCACGACCTATATACTTGGGATTATTGGGTCCTACTCAGCGCAGAGAGAAACTTTTAAATGAATTCATAGAACATTACCCCGAAGTTTCAGATACTTTTTTAGATATCATTCATGGTCCTGCAGGTTTGGATATTGGTGCGGAAACTGCGCAGGAAATCGCATTGGCTATTCTATCGGAAATACTTTCGGTAACGAGAAATAAGGAGCCTATAATGCTTAAAAATAAACAAGGAAGAATACACACCTAATGAATAAAAAACAGCACCATATTGCCGTAATGGTATTGGCAGCTGGAGCTTCCACAAGAATGGGGAAACCAAAACAACTCCTTCCTTGGAAAAACACTACGTTATTGGGGCACGTAATTCAGACCGCTAAAGCTTCAAAGGCTAGTAATGTATTAGCCGTTCTAGGTGCTCATGCAGACCTAATTAAATCAAACATAAAAGAAAAGGTTGTTTTTTTAGAGAATACTTCATGGCAGTCAGGACTAGGAACGTCTGTTACTGCTGGGACAGAATGGTTGCTTCAAGCTGATATAGAATTTCAAGGCATTCTGATTATGTTGGCGGATCAGCCATTAATCGACCCAGAATATTTGAATATGTTGATAGCTATCTCCAAACAAAATCCGGACAAAATTATCGCATCAGCCTATAAAAAACGGTCTGGAGTTCCTGCTATTTTCCCTAAAAAATATGCGGATGATCTTTTAAAACTGAATAAGGATTTTGGAGCAAAACATCTATTGCAACAGGAGCAACTTAATGTAGTCAAGATACCTGCTGCGCACCGTATATTGGATATTGACACTCAGAACGATTATGAACAATTAAAAAGAAGGAATGAAATTTAAAATTAAATTTATCTTATTCATATGGGTAAGTAATTTTTTGACTGCTCAAGAAATGGGTTTTGAAGAATACAATCCAAAATCTACTTTAGTCGTACCTGTTCACGAAGTGGTAAAAGCTAAATATCCATTTGTAGACATTCATAGTCATCAAAGAAGCATGAATGCTCAGCGTCTTAAAAGTTTGGTTGCTGACATGGATGCACTTAATGAAGCTGTTATGGTGAATTTGAGTGGGGGTTCTGGAAATAAGTTAGCTGAAAGCGTAAATAACATTGCGGAAAACTATTCAAATAGATTCGTTGTTTTTGCAAATGTAGATTTTGATGGAGCGGGAAAACCGGGTTGGACAGAAAAGACCGTTGCCCAATTGGAAACGGATATAAAAAAAGGAGCAAGAGGTCTAAAGGTCTTTAAGAGTTTAGGGTTGAGAAACACGGATAGTGACGGTAAGCGATTGGCGGTTGATGATGCTCGTTTAGACCCTATTTGGGCTAAATGTGGAGAGTTGGGTGTCCCGGTATTGATTCACTCTGCAGACCCAAAATCTTTTTGGGATGATATGAATTCGGATAACGAACGTTGGTTGGAATTGAAAACACATTCGAGAAGAAAACGCTCGGATACAGATCCTGCACCATGGCAACAAATCATAGATGAACAACATAAAATGTTCAAAAAACATCCAAAAACAAAGTTTATTAATGCCCATATGGGTTGGTACGCCAATAACTTAAAGCTACTGGGGAGTTACTTGGATGATATTCCCAATATGTCCGTTGGTATTGCTGCGGTAATAGCAGAATTGGGGCGTCAACCACAGAATGCGCGGGATTTTTTCATTAAATACCAAGACCGGATTCTATTTGGAAAGGATAGCTGGAAGCCAGAGGAGTTCCCAACCTATTTTAGAGTATTGGAAACCAATGATGAGTATTTTCCTTATTATAAAAAATATCATGCGTTTTGGGCTATGTACGGCTTGAACCTACCTGATGAAGTTTTGAGAAAAGTATATTATAAAAATGCCATGAATTTGGTTCCGGGCTTGGATAAAAGTCTGTTTCCTAAAGAATAGTTAGTATTAAAAAAATCATCTTTTGTAAACAGCTTAACGTATATATTTTGTAAAAGGATTAAGAACGAACGATATTAAAACCCTAAATTTTAGAACTATGTGCAAAAAAACCGAATGCTATATCATTCCTCCATACCTACTTGAAAAACTGGCCAAACATGGTAACAGTAGTTGTAAGCGAGCTTTAAACGATACGGGAAGGATTACGGAAAGGAGACGCAGTAGCTTAAACAACCTATTGTTGCGCAACCCAGCAGAAGGGAGTGGCGATAGATTCGTATACGATTCTCAGAACCAATTTGAGCAGCGTCAAAAATTGATAAGACAGGAAGGTCAGGAAGCAGTGGAAGATCAAACGGTAAACAATGCTTACGATACCTCCGGTTTCGTGCGTCAGTATTTTCAGGAAACTTTTGGATTGAATTCTATTGATGGTAAAGGGTTGGATATTATTTCTAACGTGCATTATGGCGAAGCATATAATAATGCGTATTGGGATGGTGATGAAATGACGTATGGAGATGGAGATGGAAAGGAGTTTACTGATTTTGCCAGTGCTATTGATGTGGTGGCCCATGAATTGGCCCATGGTTTGACTCAGTTTTTTGCCAATTTGGAATACCAGAGTCAACCTGGGGCGCTTAATGAGCATTTTTCGGACGTCTTTGGAACTGTAATTAAACAGAAATACTTGCAACAAGATATCTCTGAAGCAGATTGGTTAATAGGCGATACTGTTGTTACCGAAGAATTTCCCGGCGTGGCCATCCGATCTATGAAAGCTCCTGGGACAGCAAATGATTTTGACACCCAACCGGACCATATGGATAATTATTATAATGGTATGGGTGATAATCAAGGGGTACATATCAACTCGGGTATTCCTAATAAGGCTTTTTACTTATGTTGTCTTGAAATAGGGATTGATGATTGTGCATTGATATGGTTTGAGACTTTAAAGGCACTCTGGCGCACGGCAGATTTCAATGACATGGTTGAAACTTTGGTTAGTACGGCACAGCAGCTTATTTTAGAAAATAAAGTTACTGAGAAAGCTGTTGAAGCGATAAGTGCAAGTTTTTCGCAAGTAGGTTTAACTCCAATCGTAGTATAATGAAATATGATATTAACATAGAAGGTGGTTTTATGGGTATTCCCAAGAGACTTGAGGGAGAAATAAAACTGGACAAGAACGAAGAACAAGAAATGCGGGATGCTATTAGCATCAGGCAAGAAGACCAAGGTCATTTGCGAGATGGTTTTATGTATACGGTGAAGTTGACTGATGAAGAAGGGGTGTATGAATCGCAATTCAACGAATCTAATTTGCCCAAGAAAATCAGACATTTTATAACCGATATCCAGAAAGGTGGCAACTGAACTACATTTAAAACATCAGATAAAATGAAGAAGCCCAAGTTGCTTATTTTTGATATTAACGAAACGTTGTTGAACTTAAAACCGTTAACCGTTGCAATAAACAAGTCATTAGATTCAAAACATGCTTTCTCTCTGTGGTTCAGAACGTTGCTTCATTATTCTTTAGTTGAAACTTTAACTGGTAATTATGTGGATTTTAGCGTTATAGGAAAAGCTACTTTGCAAATGACCATGCAAAAGTTTAATAAAAACTTATCGGAAGATGTGTTGGATTCTATTTTAGGAAACATTAGAAAATTACCTGCACATGAGGATGTAAAGGAAGGGTTGAAGATTCTGAAGGAAGATGGCATTAAACTTGTAGCGCTTTCCAACAGTAATGAACAACTTTTGAACGAACAGCTACAATTTGCTGGGATTGCTTCTTTTTTTGATGCCATTGTTTCGGTCCAGGCGGTAGCTAGCTATAAACCAGAGCCGGCTCCGTATAAAGCCGTACTTTCTAAAATGGGCATATCACCAGAAAATACCATAATGGTTGCTGCTCACGGTTGGGATATTTTAGGTGCTAAGCGCGCAGGTTTACGAACAGCCTTTGTTGCACGTAAAGGTCACGCTATTTATCCTTTGGACGGAACACCGGAGATAGAGGGCAAAACTATTCTTGATGTAGCCCATACAATTTTAAAAAACTAGTTCTTGACTAGTTCGTCTTTGTCGTTCAAATCACCATAATCTTGAAAAATACCACAAGAGTATTCTTTCTTGATTAAAGATTTTTCTTCTTGCTTTCTCTTTTTGGCCAAAACTTCGATTTGAGGAGATAAGTAACCCATGGTTTTTGTTTTTTAGGTATCGTTAGAACGCCCTTAGTATAAAATTGTTGTCTTCGTTTTCAGTTTTTAGTCTAAATACAATTCAAATGTAAATGGGTAATCTGAAACCGAATATAATTTTACAAAAACTTTGTGATTTGTTGACCTATGAGTTGATAATGAACTACATAGAGGTATTCAACAATTTACTCCAGAACCATGAAGATATTGTTTTAGTTGTATGAAAATCACTAAAAATAATTAGGAAATTAAGATATTCGTTGAAAAATCTATAATACCACAAGTTGCTTTTCAATATAGCTTTTTACCAACATTAAATTCATTTTTAGAACTAGTGCAGCGGAGGGTATATTATCATCCTCAATGGCTGAAATTATAGCATCGTGTTGATCATTGGAGTTGTAATGGTAAGAATCGTTGGACATAAAAGCACGTTCGTAGAAAAATACACGGGTTTTCAAGTCTTTCAAAATTTGTTGAAAAACAGGGTTTTTATAGTTGGAAGTAAGCAGTCTGTGAAACTCCATATACGCATTCACCCGATTTTGAGCATCTTCTGAATTTGCAATACAATCTCTCTGTTTTTTGAGTTTGGATATTGAAAATTCATCAAAATTAGACTCTTCTAATGCCAGAACTTCCAAGTGGGCTACAAGTTCGTAAAGATTCTTTGCTTCTTCCGGATTTACCGCTGCAATTACAAATCCGCGGTTGGGAATAGCGCGTACAATGTGAGATTGCTGTAGTTGGGTAAGCGCTTCTCTAATAGGCGTTACACTTACTTTAAGCTTGCGGGATAAAGCGGCCAGATTAATGCCTTGCCCAGGTTGTAAATCGCCTTTTTGCATTTGTTTTAAAAGATGCTCCCTTACTTTATCACGTAATATTATACTCATTCCCATTTTGTAAATATAAGTATCGTATACGATTTTTCGGTTCTTTTTGTAAACTGTTTTATTACATTGATAAAGGGTTTTATTAAAATATGACCTTATATTTTGCCATCTGCAAGTATTTTGATGCCGTTCATCCAATTAAGATCCTTAACTATAATATGCTGCATTATTTCCCGTTTTTGAACGATAACCTAAAATCTTAAATATGACTTCCTATTTTAAACTTATTAGACCTTATGTTCTTGTTGGTGCATTTTCATTGTTAGCTTTTAGCTGTTCTGATGAGACCGATGAAATTCTAGATATAGGTCAAGAACAAGAAGATAAGCAAGAGCAAAAATTAGAATTGGAGCAAACGGAATTAGCCACTATTTTTGATTTAGAAGATTTGTCCAGTGCAGCGGATATAACGATTGATGGAATATATGGAAATCGCGATTCTTCTAATTCAGGAAAAGATGAAACGTGCTACACGGCGGTATATACGGATAAAGGTTTTACCGCAACCTTTAATGATTGTGAAGCTGCAACTAATGATTATATAATGAGTGGCTCAATAGAGGTAGTTTATGGTGATGAAGGTGATGCTCATAATTATACGGTTACTTATAACGATTTTTCAGTTGGTGGTATACAGTTAAATGGTAAAAGATCGGTAGGGGTTTCTGTAGAGGGATCTGTAAACGGATATGATTTGATTCTTGATATTGATGTAGATATGGGTGTAGTTTTGGAAGATGGTCGTGAACTTTCCGAAGAAGGCACTAAAAACTATAGGTTCATGTCTACAGATTCTGGCGAAGGCTATGTTTTGCAAATGAACGGAGAGTGGATAGTCAATACTGATGATGACACTTATAATATAGATATTGCAAATGTATTACAAGCGGAGTCGTCTTGTGATTATATTGGAAAAGGTATAATGGAACTTGCTAAAAACGGATTAACGGTAGATGTTGATTTTGGTGATGGTTCTTGTGATGATGTTGCAGACCTTATTTATCCTGATGGCACTAAAGAAGTTATTTTGCTTAAAAAAGAATAAAACTGTTATTTATTAAAAAAGCCCTTGTCATATTATGGCAAGGGCTTTTTTAATTGATTTTATTTAATTGAGAATATTATAAAGTTTTTAGATACTCCAGTAAAGCTAGACGCTGTTCGTTGGTTAATTTATCACCGAAAATGTGTCCGCCGTTTCCATATCCTTTTAAAGTGGTGTCATAGGTTTCTTTATCTGTTTTAAAAACTTCTTCGGTATAATTCCAACCTAAATTTTCTTTGTCATAATCAGTACTATTAAAACTTCTGCTCCAATATTTTGGGCGTGTTGAGCTGTCTAATACTTGGGCAATGGTAGCTACGGAACCATTGTGAAAATATGGAGCTGTTGCCCAAACACCGTCTAAAGGAGGCGCTAAATACCCCCCTTCGGCATTAAACTCCAAACCAGCGGAACCTGTCCCGAACCAACCAGTATTGAACCAATCTAAAAAGTAATCGTTTACATTGGAAGGCGTAGTGTATAGGTCGGAAAGTGCAGGGTCTGTCCCAATGGTTTTCAAGGAGACCAGAAGATTGGGGTATGACTCGTCATCGCCATAAGAACCGTGACATTTCACACAGTTTTCCTCAAATATAGGTTTGCCTTGGGCAGCACGATCGTCATCAATTTCAAAAGGATAAGAAGGAGCTTCCAAACTATAAATATAGGCTAGGATATCCGGCATTTTTGTATCTAGTTCTTCGGCTTTGGTTTTGTCGTCCAAAGTTAAAAGGGCTGAACCAATAAAAGATTTACAAAAATCCTTACGTCCAATAGCATGGTAGAACATGGCGTTCTTTTTCTTTAATAACCACCAAGCGGGCACGTCAGTTGGTATAACTTCATCACTTACATTAACATTTGGGGTATCTGTCCATTCCAACGAATTTTTATCTCTATGCGCTGCTAGAACTCTAGTGATTTTATCTGCAGGATTGGCCCCACGGGTTTTTGTAAGCGTTTTAGGGCCAATGGCTTCTATACTTTTCCTGAACTGGTTATAAGCCGCCCATTCATCACTGTTTGGACCACCATAAAGCAAAGAAATGCCGGTACTTACCAGGCCAATATTATCAGCTCTGTTGATGGTGAAGTCAGCCGCGTGGTTTCCCAATCCTACAACAAACTCATTATTTATAAAACCGGCATGACAGGACATGCAATTGGGAGAAACTATCCGGACCCCATTTGCTGCGTCAACCGCAGTATATTCATAAGCAATATTGGCATTATCTCCACTACGTTCTAAGACATTGGTGTTATCTTCTCCAGAGCCTTGTACAAAGGCTTGATACGGCACTCCAGAACTCATATAGTTACCGTTGATCAAAAAGTCATACCCCTTTACAACATCTCCAATTCTCTGGGCGGAAGAAGGAATAGCGTCCAGCTCTAATATGGGTTCAGGTTCCGGTTCGGGATTTGGGGCGGGAGATTGCTCATCCGGATCAGGAACTGGTTCATAATTGTTGCTGTCACTAGAGCAGGCATAACCAAAAAGCAATAGACCTGTAAGTGCAAAGATTTTAACGTGCTTTTTCAAAACATTAAATTTTACTCGCTTTAAGGAGAGCGATGTGACGCGGGCGTAAGATAGTAATAAAGCTGATTATAGTTATTTGATATTGATAATAAAACCAATATGCGGGAAGGAAACGGCGTTTTGTATAAAAGAAAGTATGGATAAATTGCCGCCCTAACTGTATATTATGACTTCTTTTTTGTATAAATCCATAACCGTTCATCGATTACTTTAAATATTGTTAAATGACCCACTGTCATTTTGTTTGTAAAAGGATGTTTATAATGTTGATAACAAGTATTTTGTGGGTTCGAACAAAGAATACGTCAACCCGTTGTACTCCCTGAATTTCTTCGATTATAAATGCAAAAAAAATCAAAATAATTTCTTACCTTATCCTCCTAATTTTAAAACAAGAAAAATACCGAATGGCTAAATCTCAGCAAACCTATAATAAGACTGAAAAAGAGAAGAAACGTTTAAAAAAACGTGAAGAAAAAGCAAAGAAAAAAACTGCACGTAAAGCGGCTGCAAAAGAGAATGATGAAGGAATTCCATTTGCTTATGTTGACTTTAATGGTAACCTTGTGGACACTCCGCCAGACCCATCACAAAAAATTCAGGTTGATGCCGAGGACATTGTTCTGGGGATTCCTAAGAAAGAAGAAGGAGACCAAGAAGAATTTGATCCGGTACGTAACGGAAAAGTGTCTTATTTTGATTTCTCAAAAGGATTCGGTTTCATTATCGATTCAGAGAACCAAGAAAAATACTTCGTTCACGTGAGTGGTCTTATTGACGAAATTAACGAGAACGACAAAGTATCTTTTGAACTTGAAAGAGGTATGAAAGGTATGAATGCCGTTAGAGTCAAGAAAATATAGCACTCTTATTGCTTCGCAATTTTCTGATTGCATCGTTTAATTAGGACATTACTTCGTGTCCGATTTTTATACTTATGAAAAAATTAATTTTGGTTTTTTCAGTACTTTTTGTCACATTATGGTCATGCAAACCAACAGCTAAAAGTCTGTTTAACGGTAAAGACCTTAGCGGTTGGCATATAGATGTTCCAGCAATGGATAGTACCGATGCAAGAAACCCCTTTATTATAAGAGATGGCATGTTGGTTAGCTTAGGCACGCCAGCAGGCCATATTATTACTGATGCTTCTTATGAGGATTTCCGACTTGATGTGGAATATCGTTTTGCAGGAGAACCAGGTAATTGTGGTGTTCTGGTTTTTGCTTCTACACCGCGTTCTTTATATAAAATGTTCCCAAAATCTATTGAGGTTCAAATGATGCATGAAAATGCAGGTGATTTTTGGTGTATCGTTGAGGATATTAAGGTGATAAATATGGAATCTCGTCGCGGTCCAAGAGAAGAGTGGGGGATTACCGAAGGAAAAAAACGAAGAATTCTTAATCTGACAGATGGTTCTGAAAGTCCATTAGGTGAATGGAACCACATGGTCATAGAATGTCTGGAAAACGAGATTAAGGTGTGGCTGAATGGGGACTTGGTAAACTACGGTTTTGATGCTACGGCACGAACAGGACAGATTGCCTTACAGGCCGAAGGGTCAGAAGTAGAGTTCAGAAAGATCTTGCTAACACCTATTGACGAACTCACAGAATAATCTGGTTTTATTTTAACTTTAAATTCAATTTTTGCGGTAAGTTGGAAAGAGCTATCACGTCAGATGGATTCATTCCTTTTAAGGTAATCTCGCCAATTCGTACCCGTACCAATCTCAGTGTGGGAAAGCCTACAACTGCGGTCATCTTACGTACTTGTCTAAATTTTCCTTCCGTTAAAGTAACTGACAACCAAGAATTAGGCCTATGGGTTCCAACTCGTAAAAGATGATGCGGTTCTGGAAAATCGGGCTCATCAGTAATCAGTTTAGCGTCACAAGGTTTTGTCAAATATTTTTTACCCTCAATACCAATCTCAACTCCTTTTTGTAATTTTTCTATAGCTTCGGGGGTAATGATACCATCTAATTGGGCATAATACTCCTTTTCTATTCCCGAGCGGTTAACGGTATCGCTCAGTTTGCCGTCTGTAGTCATTAATAACAGGCCTTCTGATTTTAAATCTAATCGGCCTATTGCCATAATAGTATCATCAAAAGCATGAAGCTCACTAATGAAACGTTTGGTTCGCTTCTCCTTAATATTATTGGACCCCATTTGACTTATAAATCCAAATGGCTTATATATTTTATAATGTTTGTGGGACATGAAGTTAAATTAGGGTGTAAAGATAAGGTAGACTTTAGTTCATTTGCTAAATGTAAAATAGCGTATAAGCTTATGTATATGTCTTTGGGTTAAAAATGCATTAATCTGCATCAACTAAACAGCTCAGTGTAGTATAATTTTGTTACAACTAAAAAATAATGAAATGGAAAATGTATTAGTAGCAGGCGCCAATGGCACTACAGGAAAAAAAATAGTAAAGCTTTTAAATGAATCTCAATATTTCAATCCAATTGCCATGATTCGCAAAGAATCGCAGAAAGAGCAATTCGAAAAGGATAATATCACCACGGTTATGGGTGATTTAGAAAAGGACATATCCCATACAGTAAAGAATATAGACAAGGTAATTTTTGCAGCAGGTTCGGGAGGAAAAAAGGTAGAAGCTGTTGATCAGGAAGGTGCTAAGAAATTAGTAGATGCCGCAAAAACAGCAAATCTCAAGAAATTTGTGATGCTCAGTTCTATGGGAGCAGAGAACCCGGCTGAGGCAAGTGAACTAAAAGAATATTTAAAGGCAAAACACAACGCAGACGTTTATCTCAAAGATAGTAATCTAACTTATGCCATAGTGCGACCAGGTTCGTTAACTAACGATAAAGGTACGGGAAAGATAAAGGCCCAAGCAAATTTAGAGCAATCGGGGTCGATTAGTAGAGATGATGTTGCCCAAACGTTAGTACGTTCTTTACATGATGATGCCGTTAAGAATGCTACTTTCGAAATCTTGGAAGGTGAAACTTTAATTGGAGAGGCCATAGATTCGGTTTCATAAAGTGTATATATTTTCGGTCGTACGGAAAGATTGTAATATATTCGGGTTTGTCTTTTAAGGCAAACCCATTTTTTTGTTGAAATTTTATGAAATCGCCCCATTTAATATGTATAGAAGAGACTTTATAAAACGGAGTAGTTTGGCTTATGCAGCTACATTTTTGCCGGTAACGGGCTTTACTATAAAAAACAAACCCAAATTTAAAATGGGATTGCAATTATTTACTATTAGAGATGCCATGAAAGCAGACCCATTGGGCAGTTTGAAAAAAGCAAAGGCTATGGGCTACGAAGACTTGGAAATTTATGGTTTTGATCCTGAACAAATAGGATATTATGGTTATGAGGCAAAAGAGTTTAAGTTAATATTAGACGACCTTAACCTTACAACTACTAGTGGGCATTATGACTTTTCGTCCTATTTTGATAAACCCGATGATGAACTTAAAAGCTATTTGAACTCTTGTATTCAAGGAGCACATATTCTTAACAAATCTTATATTACTTGGCCTTGGTTGGCACCTGAATTCCGAACCATTGAAAACTATAAAATGCTTAGCGGTAAACTCAATTGGATGGCAGAGCACGTAAATTCCGCCGGACTTGGTTTTGCCTATCATAACCACGATTTTGAATTTACGGACCATAATGGGCAAACCGGGTATGACATTCTATTAGAGGAAACAGATCCTGAATTGGTAAAATTACAGATGGATATGTATTGGGTAATGCATTCCTCAAAAAAAACACCACAACAACTTATTGCGGCAAATCCCGATCGCTATGTAATGTGGCATATAAAAGACATGGATAAAGTTTCTCGCGATTATACGGAATTGGGTAATGGCTCTATAGATTATGGGGCTATGCTTTCTCAGATAGACATCGGTGCATTACAGTATTATTATATTGAGCAAGGCAGTAATTTTGCTCAGAACTCCATGCAGAGTATTGCGGACAGCGCTAAATTTTTCAAAAAAAACTTACGACAATACCTTTAAAACAAACACATGAAAAACAACACTATTAAATCATTTTTAATCGCTATGACGGTTGTAGGTCTTGCCGCCTGTAATGAAAAAAAACAGAAAGTAGAGGAGAAAGAACCTATGGTAAACTATGATGAACCAGTTTCTGAACTGCCCGTTGACCGTTTGAACTTGCCCGCTGGTTTTAAAATAGAAGTATATGCAGATGGTATAGATGGTGCACGTTCCATGGCCATGGGAGATAACGGAACCTTGTTCGTTGGCACAAGAAATGAAAAACGTATTTACGCCGTTCAAGATCGCGATAAAGATTTTAAAGCAGATCATATTATTGAGCTAGATTCAACCTTGGAATCTCCCAACGGAGTGGCTTTTAGAAATGGGTCGCTTTATGTAGCGGATGTAAGTAAGCTTTTTAGATATGATAATATTGAGGAAAATCTAGACAGTGTTCCTAAGCCAACCTTGATTTATGAAGACTATCCTGAAAATTTTCACCATGGGTGGAAATACATTGCTTTTGGACCGGATGATAAGCTGTACGTGCCCGTAGGCGCACCTTGTAATATTTGCGATTCTACTTCCGTAGACAAGCGTTTTGCTTCTATTACCCGTATGGATCCGGACGGAAGTAACCGTGAGGTTTTTGCCCATGGCATTAGGAATACCGTTGGTTTTACATGGCACCCAGAAACCAAGGAAATGTACTTTACGGATAACGGTAGGGATATGATGGGCGATGATATTCCTCCATGCGAGTTGAACCGTGTTACGGAAGCCGGCCAGCATTTTGGTTATCCGTTTTGTCATGGTGGTACAATTAAAGACCCTGAGTTTGGTGACCAACATCCCTGTTCGGATTTTATAGCCCCTGTACAGACCTTAGGTGCCCATGTTGCGCCGTTAGGGGTCAAGTTTTATACGGGCGATATGTTTCCTGAAAAGTACAAGCAGTATGCTTTTATAGCTGAGCATGGCTCTTGGAACCGCTCCAAAAAATCTGGATATAGAATTTCTTTGGTAAAGTTTGAAAACAATGAAGCGGTGGCCTATGAAACCCTTATTGATGGCTGGTTAGATGATGAAACCCAAGATCAATTTGGTAGGCCTGTAGATTTATTATTTCTAAAAGATGGTTCGTTATTAATTTCCGATGATTTTGGAGATGCTATTTATCGTGTGAGTTTTGATGATGGGGAAAGCCAAGTAGCGAGTGTGGAGTAAGGAATAGTATGGTTACAGTTATATTAAACCTATAAAGTATGAAAATACATCGTTTGTATTCTGAAATTGGATATAACGATGTATTTTTCGTTTTGTTAGGCTGCGCTAATATTTATACAGATGATGGAACTTCTACGTTTATTGAATATTTCAACTAATACTCTGAAGGATGTTGAAATGAATATAAGACTCCAATACGAAACTGCTTCAGGAATTTTTGATCTGGAAAAATTGAAATTAATAGGAATTCCAGAAAACTATATAAGAAACGTCTCATAATTTAAAGCAAAATCAATCAGTTTCTTTTTCTACCAATCTAGAATCTTCCCTTAATTAAAAATTATGAAGTCATGTTTTAAATCAATAATTATAGTCCTTACCAGTTTGACGATTATACCTGCATACGCACAAGAGATTATTGATTCGTACAGGCAGGCAAAAAACGATAGTTTGCGAATAGGTGAATTGGACACTGATTTTTTAAAATTCACAGAAAAAGGGTATATGTTGGCTTTACCGGATAACGGAAAAGTAAATGGAGTCCTTATCTTTTTTGAAGACGCTAAATTTGATAACAAGAATAATAGCGCAAAACAAATCTATTCCCAATCAAATAAATCAGGATACGCAGTTTTGTCCGTTTCAACAGAAATACCGTTAGACTTTTTCTTCTCGGATACTTCAATTATAGATGCCCACAGCACAATAGAAAAGGCGTTCAAGGAAAATAAGCTGCCCAATGAAAATGTATTCTTAATGGGCGTAGGTTTATCAGGACATTGTGTTTTAAAATATGTAGAATTTGTAAAGAAAACCAATCTAAGTTTTATATTAAATATTTCTGGATTAGTAGTTTGTGATGCTCCCTTAGATTGGGTTAGACAGTATAATGAAGGAAAAAGAGATAGAAGAATAAACTTTGATGAAGGAGCGGTTTGGGAAGGCACTTTCTCTAATTTTGTTCTTGAAAAAAACCTTGGAGGCACTCCAGTAACCAACCTTGAAAATTACCTTGAATTTTCAACCTATAGTTATTCTGATGAAACTAATAGGCATATTGAATATTTTAAGAAATATCCCGTAAGGGCGTATATAGAAGTCGCTATAGAATACTGGTTGGAGAAAAAACGGAAAACCACAATTGATAATAATGGTCCGGATATGGTTGGATTCATTGCCCAGTTGAAACTGGCTGGAAATAAAAATTCAGATTTGGTTATCTTTTATCCCCAAGACAGTAAAACGGAGAAAAAAAATACCGCCGCGACTTGGGTGGCAGTAGATAAGGATGAACTTATGGTTTGGGTAAAAAAGCAATCTTCTAATTGAATATGAAAGGCTGAAACCATACAGATGAAAAAGAAGTGGAATGCATAAACTTTTATGCCCCATTATGCGCACACTGAATACAAAGAGTAGAAAAATGTTAATGCAGCTTTATAAGTGTAAATAAAGTGTATAGGTTAGAAAAAATTTAGATGCAAAAAAAGTGAAAGCTGAACTTAAACCGTTTTGGAGTAAGTTTTTTAAATTCGATTGGAAATTCGGGTTGTTTCTTCTCTTAGTTATTTGTGTACCAAGGTTTCTAATGGTATTACAAGCCAATCAGACAGGTAATTACGGTCCTATTGGTGTTATTATGGTTGTCTCTGCACTAGTCCCATTTATTTTTTTAAATAAAACTGCAAGAAATAAGATTGGTTTTAGAGGATCTAAGAAATGGAGTGCATTGGCATTGGCTTTAGGAGTAGGAGCTGCTTTTAGTTTTTTACTATACTTTTTAGGTCAGGAACTATATGGCAATTCATTTCAAAACTGGTATGAATATATTGGTAAATCATACCAAATTCCTGATGTAATTTCAGCTGAAGATAAGCTTTTTCTGTTCTCAATTATGGCAAGTACGGGTATGATATTTAGTCCTATTGGTGAAGAGTTGTTCTTTAGGGGTATTGTTCATGGAGCTTTTGCGAAGTCCGTAGGAGAAAAAAACGCATCGCTTATAGATAGTTCTGCTTTTGCGCTTACACATATAGCTCATTTTGGATTGTTGCATATAGATGGTAGATGGTATTTTTATAGTATTCCAACGCTGATATGGGTTTTGGGAATGTTCGTTGTTAGTCTCATATTTTTTAGAATGAAAACTTCTTCAGATTCTCTATGGGGCCCTATTATTTGTCATGCTGGGTTCAATTTAGGTATGATTTATAGTATATTCTACTTACTTTAAATTATAAAATGCAAGTACAGTTTTTAGAATTCTAATTAGGGATTGAATTGATCACAGACTTTAAAAATATAGTATACCTAAAACAAGGTAACGAGCGGCAAAAGTTGGCCTATGCCGCAATCGCTAAATATCAGGTATTAGAGAAACTAGAAGATTACAATCCTATTTTAACGGGTACGATTCCTATTGAAATAGATTTGCCGGATAGTGATTTAGATATAATTTGCCATTGCAAAGACCACATGCGGTTTGGAGACTTTTTAGAGAAGAAGTTTGGCAATGAAACAGATTTCAAATTAACCACTACACTCCAAAACGGAATTGAGGCTACGGTAGCAACATTCATAGCTGATGATTTTGAGTTTGAAATTTTTGGTCAAAACGTACCAACGGAAAGACAAAACGCCTACCGGCATATGTTAATTGAGCATTGGCTTATACAGGAGAAAGGAAACGATTTTAAACAGGCCGTTGTAGAATTGAAATCAAAAGGTTTCAAGACCGAACCTGCTTTTGCTAAATTATTAGGAATTAAAGGAGATCCGTATGTGGAGTTACTAAAACTGGAAGATAATCTATAACTAGAAACATAAAGCAAAACCGGACACTTATCTTAATTCTAATTACTTGTTTTATTTCATTTTCTCTATGTGCTCAGAGCGTAATTATAGGGTTAAAGAATTTTTATTTCAAGAACAGGATGCCAAGATTTTCTTCCAGACAAAGTATATGTTAATACCTGTTAGGTTTAGAAAGCCTGCTTTTAGGTACTGAACCGTAAGTAGATAAAGCCAGGCTAGCGCGAGCGTCACGCTCGTACCCACAACTAAAAAGGGTAATCATCTTAAAGCATGCGGGCTATTCGGCACAAACAAGATGCCTACGCTAGCGTAAAAAATGTAATCTAAGATTTTGTTTATTAATAATTTAGCGCAAACTTTTCGGGAAAAGAGCTTTAATTCTACCCTAACTATTGCAAGCATAGTTCTGGCAACTGATTACTACACTATAAAAGCATATTTTAGTTTAGCAACCTAGAACAGGACTATTCAAATGCATAAGTTAACAACAGACCTATATTTAGAATCTATTACGATAGGAGAATATCAAGAGCTATATGACTTAATGTCTAAAATATATCCGCCTGCATATTCACATTTGTGGCCGGACAAGGGAGCTTCGTATATAAACAGTTTATACGCTAAAGAGAATTTAGGCAAAGAGCTTGATCAGCCAAATTCCCAATACTTTTTCATCACCTATAAAAATGAAAAAGCGGGAATTTTAAAAATACTCTTAAATGAATCTTTGCCTACTGCACATGCAGTTAATGGAACCAAACTGCAACGTATTTATTTAGGCCAGTCACTGCAAGGTAAAGGTATTGGCAAAACGCTTATCCTTTGGATTGAGCAGGTATACAGAACCACGGAAAAATCAACTTTATGGCTAGAGGTTATGGATACACAACACCAGGCACTTCGGTTTTATGAGAAGTTAGGTTTTAAAAAGGTGAGTAGTTTTAGTTTTGATTCGGAGTTTATGTACGAGCCTATGAGGGGCATGTACCGAATGGCTAAGGAGATTTGAGAATTTCACTTTTTAATGGAGAAGTAAAAAAACAGTAACGCACTACTATAATCTTTCCGCAAGACAATTAAATCAATCTTTGTAACCAAGGTAACTGTGGAGATTTTGATTGTGAAATACCTTCGTACCATTATTAATTATAAATATAAACGTAATGGAACAAAATCAAGAATATGAGACCATCAGCATGCCAAGAATAGGAGATGCCGCCCCAGAATTTAAAGCAGTAACAACACAAGGAGATATCAATTTTCCTGCGGATTATAAAGGAAGTTGGGTCATTCTTTTTAGTCACCCGGCTGATTTTACACCAGTCTGTACTTCTGAATTTATGACTTTCGCCTCCATGGAAGATAAATTTAATGAGGCAAATTGTAAGCTTGTAGGACTTTCTATAGACGGTTTGTACAGCCATATAGCGTGGCTACGTACTATAAAGGAAAAAATAGAGTACAAGGGAATGAAAAATATTGAAGTTACCTTTCCTTTAATTGAGGACATTAGCATGAATGTAGCTAAGAAGTACGGTATGATACAGCCCAATGAAGATACCACAAAGGCGGTAAGGGCAGTTTTTTTCATTGATCCTAAAGGAATTATCAGAACTATGATTTACTATCCTTTAAGTTTAGGAAGAAATTTTGACGAATTATACAGGGTAATAATTGCTTTACAGGCAGCCGATGAATTTGATGTGGCAACTCCAGCTGATTGGCGCCCTGGCGATGATGTTATTGTTGGTCCTGCAGGTTCTTGTGGTACAGCTCAAGATAGAATGCAAGATGATGATATTGATTGTAAGGACTGGTTTTTCTGTACCAAGAAATTAGATAAAGATATGGTGCTGAATAGAATATTGAAAAATAAGCTAGTAGCGGAAGTATAGCTTAAAATTTGTACTAAAAAAAGAGGGTGCTGGTTTCAAAACCAATACCCTCTTTTTTTTAGTTATATATAAGCGTAGTGCTTGTACGTTTGCTTGATAGTAAATATCCTTATATTTAAATTTTTGTGTGAAAAACATCATTTTAAATTAATCTGTATTTTTTAGAATTACAGAAGGGTATAGCGCAACACCGCAATAAAAAACTATGTTTAAAAAAGTAGGCCCCGGGGTATTGGTAGCAGCAGCATTTATAGGTCCGGGCACGGTTACCGCATGCACGTTGGCTGGAGTTGAGTTTGGCTATGCACTTTTGTGGGCTATGCTTCTTTCCGTAATCTCCACCATAATTTTGCAAGAAATGTCGGCTCGCTTGGGCATCATCACACAAAAAGGCTTGGCAGCTGTTATTAAGCAAGAATTAAAGACGCCTTGGGTAAGAAATACGGTCATCACCATTGTTCTAAGTGCCATCGTTATTGGTAATACTGCTTATGAAGCCGGTAATATAGGAGGGGCATCATTAGGACTGGAAGCCATTTTTGGAGAGCGGTTCACGCCTTTTTATCCTTGGGTAGTTGGCTTTTCTGCATTTGTTTTACTCTATATAGGGGATTATAAAGTGCTAGAAAAAGTATTGGTTTCTTTAGTACTTGTTATGAGTCTTTCTTTTTTACTTACGGCCATAATCACTAAGCCCGATATTTTAGCTGTATTAAAAGGAGTGTTTGTGCCATCTGTTCCTAAGGAAAGTATATTAACGATTATAGCTTTGGTGGGTACCACTGTAGTTCCTTACAACTTGTTTTTACACGCTTCTTTGGTAAGTGAAAAATGGAAATCACCCAATGATTTAAAATCAGTTAAAAAAGATACCTACATATCAATTGCAGTTGGAGGATTAGTATCTATGTCCATTATCATTGCCGCAACAACAATTCAAAGCGGTGAAGTAAAAAGCGTGATGGATTTGGCCAAGGGCTTGGAGCCGCTTTATGGCAATGCTGCTAAATATTTTATGGGGATTGGGCTTTTTGCGGCTGGAATTACCTCGTCTATTACAGCGCCATTGGCAGCAGCCTATGTTGCAAATAGTTGTTTTGGTTGGAATGTTGGAATGAATCATATTAAATTTAAAATGGTTTGGATGGTTATTGTAGTCATCGGAGTTGTTTTTATGTCCTTAGGTATTAAACCCATAGAAATTATAAAATTTGCTCAAATAGCGAATGGCATCCTGTTACCGGTAATTGCAATTTTTTTGCTTTGGGTGGTGAATAGAGTGGCTGTTATGGGTAACTACAAGAATACCTTGCTGCAGAATATTTTGGGAAGTGGTATTATTATTCTCGCTATACTATTAGGAGCTAAAAGTATTTTTAAAGTGATTGGCGTTTTGTAGCAGTGCTGTCTATTCTTATAAAGTCAGTACAATCCTTAACTATAGGGTATAAATGTAATTTAGTGTTAATTTCATTGCAACTTAATTTTTGATCTTTTTTGCTTACAAGTTGACTCCAAAATATATCGGTTGGGCCACGTATAGATTTTTTACACTTATGTAACCAGTTACGATTAAATTATTATATTTGCGTAACCAGTTACGTATAATAGAATGAATGATTTTTTATCAGAGATTGAATTTGCAGGATTAAACAGTAGAATAAAACGGTTGAGTGACGAGATACTATATAGTACCAGAGATTATTATAAGACCATGGGATTGGATATTGAACCCAATTGGCACTTAATTTTTCTGTTGTTAGAGAAGTATGATTCTATGACCATAACGGACATATCAAAAGAATTAAGAATGTCGCATCCCGCTTGTGTGAAAATCATAAATAAAATGAAGAAGAAGGGGTACGTGAATTCTAGAACGGATGATAATGATTTACGCAAACAATTGTTGGAGTTGTCCGAAAAATCATTAAAACAGCTCCCCGTTTTTCGGGAACATTGGAATGCGGGCGCGAAGACCACCGAAGATTTGATGGAAAATAGTCCTCATTTTATTGATGAGTTAAAAGAGATAGAATTACGAATAAGCGAAAAAAGTTATAAAGAAAGAACCTTAAAACATTTAAATTTGAAATGAATCTGTTTGCTGAAATACTAGGATATATTGCAATTGCGACGGGCTTCTTCGCAGCTACAAAAAAAGAAATGGGGGCATTTAGAATATGGCACCTAATTTCAAGTTTTTTCTATATTATTTATGGGTTTTTCTTAGAATCCGCACCATTGATTATTGCAGGAGTGGTCTTCTGTATTATTCACGTGTATCACTTGTATAAGATGAAAGGCAATCAAATCAATAAACCTCAGAAGACACAATAGGGCAGATGTAATTAGATTTCTTATTTTTAGGTGAAATTGCAGGACTATTGATTTAAAAATCAGTAGTCCTGTTCAAATCTTTTTAGTTTGAAGCTAGATACACAAGCCATATGGATTGACCTAAATGAAGAACTGTACAAGTTTATTTTGGGTAAGGTTAACGATGAACAAACGGCTAAAGATATTCATCAAGAAGTTTTCTTAAAGATTGAAACTAAGATTTATCAACTAAAACATTCTTCAAAAATTACTTCTCGGATGTATACAATTACTAGGAACACCATTATTGGTTACTTCCGCAAAGCGAAGAATCAAAACATAGCCATAGGTGATTTGGATATTCCGGAAACAGCACGGGACAATTTTGAATATGCGAATTTATCCAATTGCATCAATTCAAAAATAGATAGTCTTTCCGCAGAACATAAGGAAGCAATTGTTTTAACGTCCTTTAAAAACTATTCTCAAAAGGAACTCGCTCAACATCTAAAAATCTCTTATTCCGGAACAAAATCAAGAGTTCAAAAAGCCCGAGAAATTTTGAAAGATAATATATTGGACTGCCCTAATGTTGCCTCCGATAGTTCTGGAAAAATAATCGATTTTGAAAAGAATGAAGATTAGCTACGTCTTTTTCCTTTTCATTCCGTCTATAAGTTGTAACCCAATACATAGATACAATGAACACTTCAAAAAAGAAAGTAACAGTACAGATTCTTAATGCCTTTGCCGAAAACGGAAAAGGAGGAAACCCCGCAGGAGTAGTGCTCAATGCAGATGAACTCACTGCAAAAAACAAATTAGAAATAGCTAGAAAAGTAGGTTTTTCTGAAACCTCATTCGTTTCGAAATCCAAGACAGAAGATTTTAAGTTGGACTTCTTTACGCCTAACAAACAAATAGCCCATTGTGGCCACGCCACCGTAGCTACGTTTTCATATTTAAAACAAATAGGGGCCTTAAAAAGCGATAGATCTTCCAAAGAAACCATTGATGGAAGCCGGAAAATTAAGATGATAGGAGACTTGGCTTTTATGGAGCAATTGGCTCCAAAATATTTAGATATTAGTCATAAAGAAAGTGATATTCTAAAATCCTTGGGGTTAAGCAAGACTGACCTTTTACTGAATGCTCCAATCCAATTAGTGAACACGGGAAACTCATTTATACTAATTCCGGTAAAGAGCAAAGAGATACTTAACAGCATAGTTCCAGATTTAAACCTAATAACTGAAGTCAGTAAGGAATTTGATTTGATAGGTTATTATGTTTTTTCCACCGAAACGGAAAGTACAGCATATGATGCTACTTCAAGAATGTTCGCACCCAGTTATGGAATTGAAGAAGAAGCAGGAACAGGAATGGCTGCCGGGCCGCTTGCCAGTTATCTGTTTGACGTTTTGAAAATGGAGCAGAGCAGTTTTAAAATCCAACAAGGAAAATATATGAAAGTACCTTCGCCTAGCTTAATTGTAGTAAATCTACAGATTGAAAAAGACGAGATAATGGGCTTGATGGCTGGAGGAGTAGGGTTGCTTCAACGTGAAATAGAGATTGATATTTAATAATAAACCACCTTACACTAGAAATGTAAGGTGGTTTAGTTGTAAACACTCCAAACTTTTACTCGATAATCGAGATTAAATGCTCCGAGGCTTGTCTCGAAATCAAAATGTATTCTTTTTAATGCCTCGTGGACTTGTCCCGAGGTAGTTTACTTCGTTGTTATTTCGCCCATTTGGATGACTTCAAAATTGTTTAGGGTAACTTGTTTTAACGCTCTAAGGTCGTCATTATCCCAGTTTTCATCTGGCGCGCCGGATATGAACATATTTGACCCAACATCTGCTAGTATTAACCCGTATTTTTTCATTGCTTGAAGAATTATTTTATTTGTTTCAGAAAAATCACTGGTATCAAATGTTGGTTTAAGTCTTAAAACAGCACCAAAAGGTAATAATTCACCGTTTGTATTGCCAGAAACTAAATGACGTGCCGGATGTATATACCCCTCATAAATTTTAGATCTAGGAATGGTGAACCTAATGGGGTGGTCTATTTCTCCTTTTTCAATTTCACTATACCTAACCAGTAATGGAAAAATTGGTAAACCTGCCGCATCTGCTGATGTCCATCCATCTGGCCTAAAGGTATTTTCATTTAAATCAAATGCAGCAGCACTTGCCACTTCAAAACCAGTACCAACTTGTTTTGAATAAAATAATTCATACAACATACCATTTTCTATATCTACAGAAATAACATGACTATCTCCTTTTCCATTACCTTCAATTGGTGCATCTAGGGGAATAGGAAAAGGACCCTTATCGCTTTCTGAAGGATAACCGTTTTCACTAAAAGAAATAGGCACATTTTCTTGGCTACCATCAACTACAACATAAGGTATGCCAATTGGAGCATCATTGTACAAACCACTACCAAAATCAGGAAAAAGCCCAGAATTTAAACCTATATTTTCTAGTATGATATCTGAATGTGGGTCTACAGGGCTATTGGTAACCTCTTTATTTAATGGATGATTTGATGGAAAAATCTGAATGTTCTCTGCACTAGATAGTTCAACTGATCCACTAGATAGCTCATTTGATTCACTATCGTCAATTAGAATTGTATCTGACTCCGATGAACAAGAAGTAGCGAGTATTACCATTGGTACAATTAAAAGACATTTTAGGTGAAGCAAATATTTCATAATTATAGATTTTTTTTGGTACGGTTTGATGGAGTAGTTTTTAATAATATGGCAACGTAAGATGTAAAAACGATTTTGTTAGCTAAAAGTCTTGCTCCTTGATTATTACTGGTGATGACGTTAGTTGAAAACTTCTTTCCTTATTCATTATTGTTATATGGTTTAAAAAAAATAGAGTTAGTAAAATATATTTGTGCAGTATTGAATAGAACTTCTAGAGACCTCATATTTTTTGGCGTTCTGATTTTTCGGAAATCTATTTATAAAAGTTCGTAAATTTTCAGTTCAAAAGAAGCATAAAACAAAACGTTATTCAAAATGGGTGATCGGCTTAGAAAACATATTGAGGAAGTAGTTCCTTTAAGTGATGACGAATATGCCTTTGTCCTGTCTCATTTCTCAAAAGAAGCCTATGGCAAGAATGATTTTATTATTCAGCAAGGAGAATCCGTAAACCATTGCTATTTTGTTATATCCGGACTTTTAAAATTGGACTATAATGGTCTAGATGGAAAAGATCATATTATATCTTTTGCTATGGAAAATTGGTGGGAAAGTGATTTTGCTGCTTTTTTTACCCAAACAAAGGCTCAGATGTCATTGCAATGTATTGAGGAAACTCATGTGCTAAGCATTAGTTTAAATAATTATAACAAACTGGCCGCGGACTTTCCTAAAATGGAATATTTCTTTTTAAAGAAATCCAATGCAGGTCATATAGCTTCCCAAAGAAGAATTTTATCTTTTTTAACTTCAAGTGCCAAAGAAAGGTATGAACAACTGTTGGAACAATATCCAATACTATTTCAACGAGTTCCTAAAATGCTTTTGGCTTCCTACTTGGGCGTATCCCGCGAAACACTCAGTAGGCTATCCCATTAAGAATCTTTTACTCGATAATCGAGATCAAATGCTCCGAGGTTTGCCTCATAATCAAAGCGTATTTCTTTTTATGTCTCGTGGACTTACCTCGAGGTTTCTAATTTTTTTTTCATAATTGTGATGTTTGTCACACAATAGTGAGTACCGAAGTTTAAATCTTTGTAAAGCACCTAATAATTAAATAGGTGACAAATAAAAAGAAATTTTAGTAATCGTGTTAGTGACCATTACATTGGTTTCCGCACAACATCAAAATCAAATGAAAAAAAGAATAGTTAACCCATGGAAATGGCAAAACGAAAGAAGTTATGTACAAGCTGTTGAAGTGACCAATACACAAGGAACACTCCATATATCTGGCCAGACGGCAATTGATGCAGATGGAAAATCTAGCACGGAGGATATGAAGCAGCAGTTGATAAAGGCAATTGAAAATCTAGAAAAGGTTATAGAAGAAGCCGGTTATGAATGTAGAAATATAGTTAGGTTAAACATTTACACGACATCTACCGAAGAGTTTTTTAGCTGCTTTGATGTGTTTCAAAATTGGACAAAGGAGAATAACGTGCAACAGGCAAGTACGGTCATTGAAGTGAAAGGCTTATTTGAAACTCTAAAAATCGAATTGGAAGCGACCGTAGTTAAGTAGGGTTGCAATAACTCCAAGAGAAATATATAAAACAAAAAAAGCTTACCGGATACCGGTAAGCTTTCTTACTAATTGGGGGATATGCAATTAGTTTAAACTAGCCAAAAGTTTCTCGGCTACTAACTCAGATGATGCAGGATTTTGTCCTGTAATTAAGTTGCCATCTTGTAAAGCGTAGGCAGCCCAATCTTCACCTTTGGAGTAGATACCTCCATTTTCTTTCAATGCATTCTCTACTAAGAAAGGAACTACATCCGTAAGTTGAACTGCATCTTCTTCTGTATTTGTGAATCCGGTTACTTTTTTACCTTTCACCAAGAATTCTCCGTCTTGTCCTTTTACGTTTTTTAAAGCAGCAGGCGCGTGACATACAAAAGCAATAGGTTTTTTCTGTGCGTTGAATTTTTGAATCAATGCTATAGAATTAGCATCGTTCGCCAAATCCCATAACGGACCGTGACCACCAGGATAAAAAACTGCATCAAAATCATCGGCGTTCATATCTGCCAATACTTTTGTGTTCTTGATTTTTTCTTGAGCTACAGCGTCTTTTTCAAAACGCTCTGTATCTGCAGTACTTGCATCTTGAGTATTACTACTAGGATCTATTGGTGCAGCGCCACCTTTTGGAGTTGCCAAAGTAATATCAGCACCTTTGTCCAATAATGTATAATATGGATTTGCGAATTCTTCTACCCAAAATCCAGTTTTTTTACCTGTGTCTCCCAATTTATCATGAGAGGTTAAAACGAATAATATTTTCATCTTTTTTAGTTTTTCAATTATTATTAATATGCCATTTTTACAATCTTCTCAGCATCCTGAGGTGTTAAAGCTTGGCGTTCACCAAGACCTTTCCAACCACGATCGGTAAAACGTTGTGCAATTTTTTCTGCGGTACCTTCATACTCAGAAGTGTAGTCAGACAATTTGGTATCAATACCTAACTCTTTAAAGAAAGCTTCCGTTTTTTCAATAGCAGCATACGCTTTATCATCCACACTTCCTTCGGTAATGTTCCAAACGCGCTCTCCGTATTGAGCCAATTTTTCTTTCTTCGCCTCAAAGTTATACTTGTAATGACTTGGTGCCACTACTGCCAAAGTTCTTGCGTGATCAATTCCGTACATTGCCGTAAGCTCGTGGCCCATCATATGTACAGCCCAGTCTCCAGGAACACCTTGTTGAATAAGTCCGTTTAGTGCCATAGTACAGCTCCACATAAAGTTGGCCGCAGCCTCATAATCAGTAGGGTCTTTAATTACTCTAGGAGCAATCTCAATAAGGGTCTGTAGAATACCTTCGGCAAAACGGTCTTGTAAAAGTCCGCCTGCTGGGTACGTCATATATTGTTCAAGAACGTGTGTAAACGCATCGGTAATTCCATTTACCAACTGTCTTTCTGGAATAGAGGTAATTACCTGTGGATCCAATACCGAAAACTGTGGGAATAGGGCAGGACCTCCAAAAGCTAACTTCTCTTGAGTTTCTTTTCTAGAGATAACCGTTCCCGAGTTCATTTCTGAACCTGTTGCCGGTAAAGTTAAAACCGTTCCAAAAGGCATTCCTTTTTTAATAGGCTTTCTTTTTTGCACGAAGTCCCATGGTTCATCACCTTCATAAACTGCAGCAGCAGACAAGAATTTAGTTCCGTCAATGACCGAACCACCACCAACAGCTAATAGATATGTAATATTCTCTTCCTTAATTACCTTTAGGGCATCCATAAGAACAGCGTATTCCGGGTTGGCAGGTATGCCACCAAACTCAACCACATTGGCATTGGCCAAAGCCGCCTTTACTTGGTCGTATATACCATTTTTCTTAATACTTCCACCTCCGTAAAGCATTAATACCTTAGCGTCAGAAGGTATTTCTTCTATTATTTTTTTGATTGTATCTTTTCCAAATATAATTTTGGTAGGATTCTTAAATTCAAAATTCGTCATAGTTCCTTTTCTTTAATTTTTTTAATTCAATCGTTATATTTTAACGATCATTTTTCCTTTGTTTTTTCCATCGAATAAATCGATAAAAGCTTGAGGGATATTTTCAAATCCTTCAACAATGGTCTCACTGTAGGTTAATTTGCCTTCAGCCAACCAAGTGGATAAATGTTTCATAGCTTCAGGGAATTTCTCGCTATAGTTTGAAACAATAAATCCTTGCATTAGCGCGCTATTCTTAACTAAAAAAGGTTGTACGCTAACACTTTTAGGCAGTTCTGTATTGTTGTATACAGAGATAGCACCACAAATAATCATTCTTGCAAAGTGATTTATGTTGAACAGCACCGCGTCCGAAATAGGACCGCCAACGTTATCAAAATAAACATCAACTCCGTTTGGCGCTGCTTTTGCAATAGCGGCCGTCATGTCTTCCGTAGTATTGTAATTAATGCCTTCATCAAAACCGAATTTTGATTTTAGCATATCTACTTTTTCATCGCTACCCGCTATACCAATAACACGAAGACCCAATATTTTACCTATTTGGCCAACCACACTACCTACGGCACCAGCCGCGCCAGAAACCACAAGAGTTTCTCCTTTTTTAGGCTTACCAATTTCAGTAAGACCTAAATAAGCGGTTAAACCGGTCATTCCTAAAATTCCCAAATAAGTACTTAAGGGAGCTTTTTTACCATCAACTTTTGTAAGACCTTCACCATTGGAAACCTGTTGGGTACTCCAATTAAGCATTCCGGCAAGGTAGTCGCCATTGTTAAATTCCTTGTGCTTAGATGCAATAACTTTTGCCACTATGCCTGAATGAACAGGTTTGTTCAATTCAAAAGGAGGCACGTACGACTTAGCATCGCTCATTCTTCCTCTCAAATAAGGGTCTACAGAAACGTAAGTCGTTTCCAAAAGCAACTCACCATCTTTAATATTTAAAGGCGAATCATTTTCTACAAATTCGAAATCAGAGACCGAAGGTTTTCCCTTAGGTCTGTTTTTTAATAATATAGTTTTCATAGTAGTATTCTTTTTGTAATTAGTCCATTACGGTTACCAAGTCTTCAGTGCTTTTTCTCACCTTAACCAAATTTGCCAACCAATCTTCATCTGTTTTTCTGTAGCCGATTGGCAACAATACACAGCTACGTAAACCTTTTGCTCTTAGACCAAGAATTTCATCTACAGCATCCGGATCAAAACCTTCCATTGGTGTGGAATCAACCCCTTCAAAAGCAGCAGCCGTAAGTGCTTCGGCAAAGGCTATGTATGCTTGTCTTGCTGCATGTTGAAAGTTGACTTCTGGGTCCCGTTGTGGATACATGCCCAATAATTGCTGTCTGTAATTTTCAAAACCTTCATTTTTAAACCCGCGAATTTCATTGGTTAAATCGAACATCTTATTAATCCGCTCTTCCGTATAGTTATCCCAAGCAGCGAAAACCAATAAGTGAGAACAATCTGTCACTACAGATTGGTTCCAAGCTACAGGCTTTATCTTTTCCTTTAGTTCTTGATTGGTTACCACTATTATTTCAAAAGGTTGTAAACCGCTAGAAGTAGGGGCAAGGCGAGCAGCTTCTAAAATAATGTCTACTTTTTCTTGTGGTACCGTTTTACCGTTCATTGCTTTAGTAGCGTATCTCCATTTTAATTTATCAAGTAATTCCATTTCTATTTTATATTTAAGATGATCGTATTTATTTTTTTATACTGCTCCATGCAGACTGGTAAGCTTCTTCTAAGTGGCTTTCATTTAATTGAAAGCCGCCTCTCTTTTGTGCTATCATTAAAAACGACAACGGGTTAATTGCATAGGCATATAATATGTAATCTGATAAGGGTTTGATAATGCCTTCTTTTTTACCACGTTCCCATAAATCCAATAAAGGTTGTAAGTGTTTAATGCCTTCTTGTCTGCTGGGTTCATCTATCATAGGTGTGTTGTCACACTGTGCAAGAAACATGGCCTCTTCGCATTCTTTTAATTTAAAGTCAGCAATACGCTTCCATATAATTTCAAAACCTTCTTCAACTCCCATTTTAGGATTAAATGTGGCAAACGCATATTGGGTAAAAGCCGCTTTCACTTCTATATATACTTGGTTAACCAAATCCTGCTTGTTCTCAAAATAGAGATATATAGTAGCAGGGGATACATTAGCCATTTTTGCAATCTTAGACATAGGCGCTGCATGGAACCCGCTGTTGTTTACTAACTCTATTGTGGCTTTCACCAATGCATTTCTTTTAATTTCGCTTTTTGTTAATTCTGCCATGATTTACAATTCTGGTACAAAGATATAAACAAAAATGAACGTTCATTCTTTTTTAACAAATGTTTAGTTTTTCAATTTTAATAGGGAAGGAGTATCCTCGGTTTACTTTAGTAAATTTGTAGGTAAAGGCTACTGTAAAATATGGGAGTTTTAGAAAAATGCAAACAACCAATTTAGTTAATATCAAGATTATGAGTGATAAGCAAGAATTGACAATAGACACTATTTTATCCAAATTGAAGCAAAACAATATAGATTGGCAACACGTTTTAGAAAATGTAATTAGTGTTTTTGATTGTACTACCGGAACCATTCATTTTTTAGATCAAGAAACAAAATTGTTACAGATACAGGCGCATAAAGGAATTCCTCCTTTTTTAATACCAAAGCTGTCTACTATTCCTATTGGTAAAGGAATGGCAGGCATTGCCGCTGAACGTAAGGAAGCGGTTGAAATGTGCAATTTGCAAACCGATGATTCTGGTGTAGCGCGTCCTGCAGCCAAAGAAACTAAAGTGGAAGGTTCTATTGCCGTACCTATGTTGCTAAATGGAAAACTTTTTGGAACCTTGGGTATAGCTAAACCAATATCTTACGATTTTACGGAGGATGAACGCAATAGTCTTCTTAAAATTGGTGAAGCTATGAGTAAGGCTTTATTAGCCTAGTTTTTTGATTAAAGGGAAAATGTAAGCCCTAGTTTAAGGTTGGAAGAACGATCACTTTCGGTAGTAGTTGAAAAACTGCTATAAGAATAATTGTATAAGGCAGAAATACTTAAGTGTCCCGTTAACGGCATTTCTGCTTTCAATTGGCTGAGTACCCGGTGGTTGGCTATGTAGCGGTATAGGGGCTGAAAATATACCGTGCCCGTAAAATCCAATCTAGTTTTAGGGAATGAATAGGTAGCCGACAGGTAGCTGCTGTTTCTGTGGTTGTAAAATCGATCTTCAGAATCTACGAGCTTCTCAATTTCATACATATATGCATTCCCGAAATAGACTTTTGCATGGTCTTGCGATATTAATTTTAAGCGAACTCCCACGCCTGCTAAATTTCTGTTGGATATGGTGAGAAGGGTGTTGTTCTGATTTTGTATAAAGCCTTCCAGTCTCAAGAAATCCGTAATTTTATGGTTGTATCTTAAATGAAAAAAGTAGGAGTTCTGAAAATCTTCGTCCTTACTTCTTATGAGGTTGTAATTACCGATAAAAAATAAAATTTTCTTCAGGTCCCTAGATTTTAACTGGGTTGTGATATTAGAACCTATTTGTAGAATATAGGCACCATTGTTATCCGTATAGTTAAAGAGTAAATCACTTTTTAGAGCAAAACGAACCGAATCTTTTTGCATGCGTTTAGATTCAATATTAACCAACTGTGCATTAACCTTACAAATGAAAATTAATAGAAAACAAAAGGATAATAGAAATTTCATGTACTAACCGATTTTATGAAAATGCAAAATTATCCAATTTCTTCTTTAATCAAATAGCTTATAGGGTTAATCTTACACTAAGTATTATTTTGATAAAAAATAGCAATCAACAGTGTAAACAGAAGGTAAAAATCATATAATTCAGTATTTTGCATAGAGCCGGAGGTATGTATGGGGTTAAATTGAAATATGGGAATAAATAATTAAAGGGCGATAGTTATGGAAATACTTGGGGAATTACAAAAGGATATTAATGACATTCAATCAATTAGTATCGTACCCACTATTTTAGATGTGGTCTGTAGAGCTACAGGCATGAGGTTTGCTGCCATTGCTCGGGTAACTGAAAAAACATGGATTACTTGCGGGGTTTTGGACGGAGTGCCATTGGGGCTTGCCATTGGTGATGAACTTGAGATAAGTACCACATTTTGTAAACAAGTTCGTGAAAGTAATAGCTTGGTAGTAATTGATCATGTGGATAAAGACGCAGTATATCACGACCACCCAATACCTGCACAATATGGATTTCAAAGCTATATTTCCGTACCTATAGTACGAAATGATGGAGCTTTCTTTGGTACACTTTGTGCTTTGGACCCTGAGCCTAACAGAGTCAATACTGCCGAAATTATAGGTATGTTCACCATGTTCACAGAGCTGATAGCATTTCATTTAGAAGCTATTGAGAAAATGGAGAAACAGGATAACGTTCTCAAAAAGAAAAATATAGAATTAGCGGCATATGATTTTATATCAAGCCATGATTTGCAAGAACCGCTACGTAAAATTCAGATTTTAACCAGTGCGCTGGAAAGGAAAGAGAAAGATAACCTTTCCGAAAGTGGAAAAAAGTATTTTAAATCCATTAAGAAAGCAGCCAAGAGAATGCGCAACATTTTTAAAGATCTGTTGACCTATTCGGAAGCGGAGTTTAAACCTCAAAGTTTTAAAGAGCGAGATTTAAAGGAGCTGGCTATACAGGCAAAATCAAGGCTTAGCAAGCAAATAGATAAGACGAACGCCATTGTAAATATAGATGAGCTGTGTAGGTTAAGTGTGGTTCCTATACAAATAGAACAGCTTTTCTATAATCTATTCGCTAATAGTTTGAATTTTAAAAGTGAGGATAGACCGTTACTAATTGAAGTAAGTAGCTCTCAAGGTTTGGGCGATACCTTTGGTGTTAAAGGTCTGCAAGCTAATGTAAAGTATTGTGAAATTACGGTAAAGGATAATGGTGTGGGATTTGATCAGCAATACAGCGAAAAAATATTTGATATTTTTCAACGACTTAAAACTAATGAAGATGATAAATCCACAGGCATAGGTCTTTCCATTGTAAAAAGAATTGTAGAAAACCATCAAGGAAAAATCATCGCTCTAGGAAAGCCAGATTATTTTGCTGTTTTTAAAATGTATTTACCTCTATAGCAAAGTTTCTTTATTAAGCCAACAGGGTTGTTTTATTCAAGATGAAGCTCCCTTGTTTTTCAATCTCATTGAGGAGTTCTATAAAATCCGATTTAGAGGTTAATGGATTCATAACCGTGCAACGCAATGTGCGTTGGTCAGCTATTGTGGTCTGTACAATATAGAAATTTCCTGAGGCGACTATTTTTTTTCTAATATCAGTATTCAAAGTATTCAATTCACTGATGCTCATATTTTTATGAGGTGCATATCTAAAATTCACAATATTGGATTCTGGTTCATGTACTAACTGAAAACTGGACTTTTCACTAACCAATTCTGATAGTGTTTTGGCAGAATCATATAACTGGTTCACATTTTTTTCAAAAATACCCATCCCATGCGTTTTAAGAATGAGATAAACCTGCGCCGATAAGAATGGTTTACTGCATTCAAAGGTTCTCTTTGCGGAATTATACCATTCTTCTGTTTCTGGAGAATCCCAAAGATATTGTGCTCGCTGCGCAAAGGTGCGGTATACTTTGTTTCCTTCTTTGAAAACCAAGGCAGTATTAAGAACGGGAGTCATTAACATTTTGTGAAAGTCTATGGCAACAGAATCTGCTTTTTCAATTCCTTTGGCGCGATTCCTATATTTTTCAGAAAAGACAACTGCCCCACCATGTGCCCCATCAACATGTAACCAAAGATTGTGTGCTTCACTAAATTTAGATAGCTCTTTAAGATCATCATATGAACCAGTGGCAGTAGACCCGGCACAGCCAATTATGCAAAATACATGAAGGCCATCGGCTTTGGCCTTTTCTAAATAACAGGGCAATAAATCTGTACGAATCTTAAAATTAGAATCCACAGGAACTTTAATGATTCCCTTATCTCCTAAGCCTAATATGCGTGCAGCCCTATCAATACAATAATGGGCTTCTGCAGAAACCAATACCGCTAGCTTTTTATTATGACCCTCTTCCCATACGTTATGCGGTGCTTTATCTTTTCTAGCAGCTAATAATGCTGTTAGATTGGCTAGACTACCCCCTGACGTCATTATTCCAGAGGAGGAAGAACCGTAGCCAATTTTTTTTGCCGTAAAATCTGTTATAACCCGCTCCATGGCATTAGAAACAGGACCCATTTCGTAAACCCCGGTGCTATTGTTTATCATGTTGGTTACCAGTCCGGTAAGTGCTGATATAGGAGCAGGGGCAGCTGTTTGGTGACCCATGTATTTGGGGTGTTGTGTTTGCTGTGAACGTTGGAGTATTGTTTTTAATGTTTGAATAGGCTCAGATGTAATACCTAAACTTTCTTTCCAAAATTGAAATTCCTCATCTGGAGCGTTATCAGGATAGACCTTATGTGCTTTCTTATTTTGTAGATCGCCTAAATGATCTGCAAGCGCATCTATCAATTCCTTTCCTAACATTCTAAATTGTTCTACGTCATAAACATCTGCAAGGCTACTTTCTGTGGTCATACTGAATATTTTAGAATTGAACATCTTCCCGTTCAGCACAAAACTAGGCAACAGTAGTTATAAATATAAATACTTAATTTTGATGAATTAATAACAAATATGTATTAGTTACATGGATTTACAACATATACGCAGCGCTATTCTCTTGTCAAAAAAACTGAATTTTACAAAGACAGCTGAGGCTCTCCATATTGTTCAGCCCGCTTTGAGTCGTAAAATTAAACAGTTGGAAGAAGCTATTGCATCACCACTTTTTATAAGAAACAAACGAAATGTTGAGTTGACCCATGCGGGAGCCTATTTCGTTTCCGAGATGGAGAAATTACTCATGCAGTATGATTTTATTCTAAAACGAACCACTCAAATTCATAAAGGGGAGGCCGGGGAATTGAAAATTGGTTTTACGCACTCCGTAATGCAATCCATTCTCCCGGAAATTTTAATAGATATCAGGAAGAATCTTCCAAATATTAAGACAATTTTGAAGGAGCTCAACAACCGGGACCAGTATGTGCGTCTGCAAACTGGGGAATTAGATATTGGTTTTGCAACGAACCCATTAGTACCAGTAGGATTAAAGAGCAAAGTTTTGCACATAGACAACTACGCGGTACTGCTCCCTAAGGCTTATGATTTAAGTAGGTTGGATGAACTGGGTTTTTTTGCATTTGCAAAGGAGCCCTTTATCTTTCCATCAAAAACAGATGGGCCTAATTATGTGAATATTATAGAATCTATTTGTACGGGAGCTGGTTTTATACCTAATGTTGTTCATGAAACGGATTCGGTAAGTACAAGTATAAGATTGATAGAAGCAGGTATGGGAGTATCTCTGGAACCAATTTCATCTATAAGAGGGTTACATTTGCCCATTGATTTTCATGAATTAAAAGATACACCTCAAAAAGCACAATTAACTATGATTTGGAATCCAAAATTAGAAACGGAACATCCAAAATTATTTGGTTTGTTAAATGCTTTTAATGAGCTTTAAAACTTCTATGGAAAGTGCAAAATTTTGTTATTTATGATGGCCGAGGTTACTGGAATTGCGTTTTAGAGGGAAAAAATAGACGTAATATAACGGGTGTAATTCCTATAAAATTTGCATTTTTTGGTATTTTTTAACATATGGTGCATAAAAAGCATCAAGATATATTTGTTAAAAATATAGTCTTGTTGTAATAAAAGAGGTCGTTTTAGTTCCTATTTTTAAATATATACTAATAATATGTCGTTTTTATGTGATTTTATCAAGGTATCATAGCATAGCATAAAAACAAAAATGCAAAAAAACCTTTATTTATACCTAAGTTAGTGGAATTAATTATTAAATTAATGTATGGTGCATTAACGGTTTGTTGGTACTGTAGAAAACGGCTTTCGGGTAATTCAAAATCCGGTTTATTAGGTTTAGAAAAAACAGGAATACGAATGGTTAAATTACGAATTAAGGATAGCCAATCTCCCAAATTATAGAATCATGACATTTGTTTTGTCTAGCATGATGGAATTGGGGAATAAAGCCCCGGATTTTACGCTTCCCGATACGGTTTCGGGAGAACTCATCTCATTGAGTCAAATTAAATCAGAAATTGCTACAGTTGTACTTTTTATTTGTAACCACTGTTTGTTTGTTCAACATATCAATTCCAAATTGGTAGAATTGGCCAACAAGTATCAATCGTTGGGCATGCAATTTGTAGCTATAAGCAGCAATGATATTAAACAATTTCCGCAAGACGACCCTGTTTTTATGGCTCAAATGGCAAAATATAATAAGTATTCTTTCCCGTATTTGTATGATGAATCTCAAGATGTAGCACTAGACTATGGAGCTGAGAGTAATCCTGATTTATTTGTTTTTGATAAAAGATTGGAGTGTGTTTATACTGGACGTTTTGATATGACCAGACCTGGGGTGCAATCTGCCACCGGAAGTGATTTGTCTGCCGCTCTTGACGCCGTGTTAAATGGAGAAGAGGTGGACCCAAATCAATATCCCAGCATGGGAACTAGTATTGCATGGAAAAGAGGCACCTCTAAAAACAATTTCAATATGTTTTACTGATTTGCCACGCTCAAATCTGTATTTCTTGGTGTGGAACAAGAGCTGCGTTTCAATAATATATATTCTCCATTCTTCTTAAATTCCCGAATAGAGGTGCCTATGTAACGCTTAAAAGTTTTGGATAAATGGCTAACATCTGTAAAGCCTAAATCATCTGCTATTTGAGTTAGGGTAAAATCCGAATTTAATAAGCGTATCTCAACAAGCTTTAGTTTTCCTTTTATTATGTATTCCCTTAGTGATAAATTTGTCTGCTTTTTGAAAAATTCACTTACATACGTAGGGGACATCATAAAGACTTCCGCTAGGTTTTCAATTCTTAGGAGTTCTGGGGAATCTATGTTTTCATTGATGTAGGTCAGCATTTTGGTAATACGGTCATCGGTATTTTTTTGAGGAATTTCATAGAAACTACCTTTTTTTATATTTCTTATTAGAATTTCCGTAACGGAAATCATCAGGCTCTGAATTAGTGCGAAGGATTTATTTTCACGATCTCTAGATTCCTGCAATATAATAGAGGTTAACTTTTTTAGATACTCTCTGTCTTTTTCACTTTTAATAATGTCACCCGGCAACTGATTGTAATTGGATAAGATGTACGATGCCTCTTTAAACCACTCATTTCTATCAATAGTAATCTTGTTCGCATTTTTAAAGAAAGAATCGGTAAACTTTAAAAAGACAAAACGTGTCGGTTTTATGATGGTAAAAGAATGGCATTTTAATGGCGGTAGCAAAAACATGCTATTCTTCTCATATGTATAATCGTTGTAGTTGATGCATTGGGTACCTTTTCCTTCCTTTACTAATACCAGCTCAAAAAAATTATTCTTAACGGGTCGTTGTTTCCAATCCGTCAGTTCAATTTCTTGTATTTCAAAAGGTTTATGTGCTTCTAGTATCTGCATAATAGGCCATTTAGGCTGCTAAAATACAATTTTATACGACCACAGTGCTGGTTTATATTCATTTTAACCTTTAAAAATACATAATTATCCTTTTTCTATACTTCTAAAGAGATACAAGTACAAATATCTTTGCCTTGTATTTATAAACGAATCAAATTTTAAAAATAACTATATGAAAAAAGTACTATTGGTATCCGCTTTAGCATCTGTATTTATGATGTGTAAATCACCAAACGAGAAAAAAAAGGTGACCGTTCAAGAATCAGCGCCAACCGAAAATGTTTCACAAGAAATAAAAACTGTAGAAACTATTTTTGCTAGTGATACCATAAGACCTGGTAATCTAGCTTTAACTGGTGATGGTAGATTATTTGTTACCATGAACCCTATGATGTCACCTGACACTAAAGTTTTTGAAGTGTATAAAAATGGTGAAAATAAGGCTTACCCAAACGCCGAATATGCGACCGGCGAAAACTCGGTTTTTAAGGCAGTTATTGGAATAAGAGCTGACAGCAATGACAATCTTTGGTTATTGGATATGGGAAACAAGCAATTTGTGATTTGGGATACTAAGTCAGAAAAATTAGTTAAAACTATAAAAATTCCGGCAAACGTAGTAAAACCGGCTAGTTTTTTACAGGATTTTGTGATTGATGAAAAACACAACCGTGTGATAATTGCAGATATGACCCAGGGTGATTTAAAAAGTGCGCCTGAGCCTGCATTTATCGTAATCAATACCGAGAATGGGGAAGCTAAGAGAATGGCACAGAGTCATCGATCATTGATGCCAGAAATGGAAGGTGGTTTCGCGCTAAATCCAATAGCTATTGATCCACTATATAACTGGGTATATTTTGGAGCCTTACACGGCAACACCATGTATAGGGTACCTGCAGCTAACTTTGGTAGCGATGAAGAACTAGTAAATTCTATAGAAACATATGGTAAAAAATCATACTCAGACGGCATGGCAGTAGATGCTGTCGGAAATGTGTATGTAACTAATGTAACAGATGGGGAAATAGGGCTATCTACTAAAGAAGCTTATGTTCCTTTAGCAAAAATTCCTGAAGGGCAATCTTGGCCAGATGGTCTTTATGTAGCTAACGATGGATTTTTATACGCTACAATTGATCAATTAAATAGAATACCACCTATGAACAATGGAAAAGATGATAGTGAAGGCCCTTATTTAGTAGTTAAAACAGAATTAGTAAAGTAATTTATAAACAAAACATCATGAGAAAATCATATTTGACAATAATAGCAAGAATTTTAGTAAAAGAGGAGCATAGAGAGTTTGTAAAAGCAGAATTACTTAAACTGTTAGATGTTACAAGAGCTGAGGAAGGTAATATTAGTTATGACCTTCACCAAGACAATGAAAATCCTAATTTTTTCTTATTTCATGAAAAGTGGGTTAATCGTGAGTTATGGCAAAAACATATGGATAATAAATATTTGGCCCATTATATGAAAGTAACTGATGGCAAAGTGGAAGAGTTTATATTAAATGAAATGTCGGAAATAGGGAACTAATAAATTTTTAAACACACGCAAGTAATACTGCGTGTGTGTTTATTTAAAACTAAATTTTTTTCAGTAACCAGATTTAGTTGTACAGATTTAATTGTACAGATTTAGGTAAGTAAATTGTCTTTCTTTTAAAAGCTACTTCTATCTAGATTAAAGTTGCAATTTCATGTTTCATTTTTAAAATTATAACAGATGTCAAAATCAATAAATTTAGGAGTAACCGATTTGTCTTTTCATCGTATAGCGGCCTCTTTGGTAGCCAACACACTGGAAGAAATAGGTTTTACCGTAAAACGCACATATTCACCTCACGAAGAGAATTTTGAGCGATTAAAAACAGGCGATGTAGATATATTGGCTTCGGCATGGTTGCCTTCCAGTCACGGTATTTATAAAAATGAGGTTGAAAAAGTAGTTCCTTTAGTAGAATTAGGACTTCACTATAAACCGTATGCTCTTTGGGGAGTACCAGATTATGTGCCAGAAAAAGAGGTTTCAAAGATTGCAGATTTGCTGAAACCAAATGTAGTATCAAAAATTAAAAAGGATATTCAAGGGATAAACCCAGGTGCTGGAATTACGCGTTTTTCTATTCAGATGATGAATGATTACGGACTTAATGACGCAGGATATTCATTTCATACCGGTACTGAAGAAGATTGCTTCAGTGCTTTTGAAAATGCGGTTGAAAAGAAAGAATGGATAATTATCCCTCTTTGGAAACCTCAATTTTTACATTATAAATACAATATAAGAGAACTAAAAGAACCTAAAGGTCTATTAGGTAGTGTTGACAAAGCTGTCTTATTGCTACGCAAAGACAAAGAAAATATGTTCAATAAGAAGCATCTTCAAAAATTAGATGGTTTACAATTCACTAATGACATTATTGCAGAATTAGACTATAAGGTTTCACGAGAAGGTAAAAATATAGATGAAGTAACAAAGCGGTGGTTGAAAAATCACCATTAAAAAAGAACACACAATGAAAAAACATATATTTATTTTGACTACAATTTTAACAGGCATGACGGCAAATGCACAAACAGAAGCTGAAGTTTTTACCACAACTGATGAAGCCGTGGGGAACATCACATTTACTAATAAGGGCGATTTGGTATACAGCCAACATCCTTTTTTTGAACCTGTAATCAGAGTTAAGATTATGGATGCCAAAACTAAGGAGAGTAAACCATTCCCCAATGAAGCATGGAATACACCTAGAGATACAGACGATAATTATTTAAGCAATGTATTAGGTATTAGAAATGATGAAAACGGAATTATTTGGATGCTAGATATGGCACAGCGTAATAATGTTACTCCAAAAATTGTCGGTTGGAACATGATTACCAATCAATTGGAACGTATCTACTATTTACCTGAATCATCTGCGCCAAAAGAATCACAACCAAATGATATGGTTGTAGATACTAAAAACGGATATTTTATTATAGCGGATGAAGGTATTGGTAATGGGGGAAATGGTAGTAAAGGGGCTTTTATTGTAGTTGATATGAAAACCGGTAAAACACGACGTGTTTTAGAAGGTACACGTACAACTTCACCAGAAAATACTCCTACGGTTATTAATGGTGAACATTTAGCTGTTGACGGTAAAGATTTGCTGATTGGTAATGACGGTATAACCGCCGATGCCAATTTTGAGTATATCTATTACGGCCCATTGAACGGAACTAAAATTTATAGAGTTAAAACGGTTGATTTGGTAAACGAAAATTTATCCGAAGATGAGCTCGACAGTAGAATTGAAACGTATTCTGAAAAGCCTAATAATGGCGGTATGAGTATCGATAAAGACGGTAACCTATATCTAACTGCTATAGAAACAAATAGAGTCGCTGTGGTACTAGCAAAAGATAGAAGTGTAAAAACTATGGCCCAAGACGAAAATATGGTTTGGCCGGATGGTGTAAGCTATAATCATGTAGATGGTTACATGTATGTATCTGCAGCTCAGGTAAACAGAGGTTCTGCCTTCAATGAAGGTAAAAGCGTTGCCACCAAACCCTTTTATATCTTTAGATTTCAACCTTTTGTAGAGGGCGTTTCATTTAGATAATTAGAAAAGAGATGGATTTATTTAGTCAAACAGACCTATTTTTCACAAATGAAGTCCGTAAAATAGAATTTGATCTACCAGGAGCCGATGTTACTTTATTTGAGAATTTCTTTAGTTTAGAAGAAAGTAATAAGTTGTATGCTAGCTTACTTCAAAATACACCTTGGCAGCAAGAGCAAATTACCATTCACGGTAAATTGGTAGATTACCCTAGGTTGACCGCTTGGTACGGAGATGCTGACAAAGACATTAAATACACGAATACAAAAAGTAAAATGCATTTATGGAATGATGATTTACTTTTCATTAAAGAACGTATAGAGAAGGAGGTAGCTATTAAATTTACACGCTGTTTGCTCAATTATTATCGCGACGGAAAAGATAGCGTAGACTGGCATCAAGATTATAAAGGAGAACAAAGAAAAAATACGGTCATTGCTTCTGTTACCTTTGGTGCAACCAGACCCTTTCAATTAAAACATGTATCAAGAACAGATTTAAAACGATTAGATATTCCATTGGCAAATGGTAGCCTTCTATTGATGCAAGGCGCTACCCAGGAAAATTGGAAGCATAAAATACCGAAGACCGCAAAACAGATTTCCCCAAGAATTAACCTAACCTTTAGATGGATCGGTTAATTTATCCGCTATCAATCTTTACTTTTATAATTCGAATTTTTGAACCAATTTAAAGCATCTTATGAAAAAATCTTATTTAACCTTAGTGGTACATATTTTAGTAAAAGAAGAATTTAGAGAAGAAATAAAAGCCGAGTTGCTAAAACTTGTTAGTCCCACTAGAGGAGAAGAAGGTTGTATTGCTTACGACTTACATCAAGATAACGATAACCCCAATCTGTTCTTATTTCACGAAAAATGGGTGAATCAAGATTATTTGACAAAACATTCGCAAAGTGACCATATTGCAGCCTATAGACTTGCTTCTAAAGATAAGCTTGAGAATGTTTCATCTTATAAAATGACAGAGCTTACCAATTAGAATTGTAATTATAAAGGCTTAACATTAAATTAATGTATTAAAAACCGGTAATTTTACCTATAACAAGCTTCTTTTGGCAATATTTTAAGATTTTACCATTTAAAAACCTCTATTTATACCTTATTCTCCTTTTTTTGTACTCTGTTTAGAGTGTTTGTTACAATTATCTTTGTTTTAAAATAAGAATCAACGGTATTAAATATAAAAAGATGAATTTACAAGAAACTATAGATTGGAGATACACAACAAAAGAATACAATACAAGCAAGAAAATATCTGATGCAGATATGACTAAAGTCAAAAACTTGTTGAGAATGAGTCCTTCTAGTGTAAACCTTCAACCTTGGCATTTTATAGTTACCGAAACTGCAGAAGGTAAAGCACGTATAGCAAAAGGAACTCAAGGTTTTTTTAGCTTCAATGAGCCAAAAGTAACTAATGCCTCTGCTGTTGTATTGTTTTGTTCTAAAATTGATGCGAATGATGCATACTACCAGCACATTGCAGACACTCAAGATAAAGATGGAAGATTTCCTAATGAGGATATTAAAAATGGATTTTTAGGGGCTGTAAAAGCTTTTACAGGGATTCATAAATACGATTTAAAAGATTTACAGCACTGGATGGAAAAGCAAGTCTATCTTAACATTGGAAATTTTTTATTAGGCGTTGCAAGTTTAGGTATTGATGCTACACCCATGGAGGGTATTGATGTAAAAGCTTTAGATGAAGAATTCGGATTAAGAGAAAAAGGATTCACCTCTTTAGTTGCTGTTTCTTTAGGATATAGAGCGGAATCTGATTTCAACTCTCCTGATAAAACGCCAAAATCTAGATTAGCGGAAAGTGAAATTTTTACGATAATATAATTTTAAAAATTCTAATACAGATGAAAGCAATAGGATACAAAGAGAACCTTCCAATTGACAATATAAAGTCTTTGCAAGATGTAGAATTGGAAACTCCAAAAGCTACGGGAAGAGATATTTTAGTAGAAATAAAAGCTATTTCTGTAAATCCTGTAGATTATAAAATTAGAGCCAACAGACCTTCTCCAGATGATAATTGGAGTGTAATTGGTTGGGATGCAACGGGAATTGTAACTGCTATTGGAGAAGATGTGACTCATTTTAACGTTGGGGATGAAGTTTGGTATGCCGGTGATTTAACACGACAAGGAAGTAATGCCGAATATCAAGTTGTAGATGAGCGTATTGTGGGTAAAAAACCTTCAAGTTTATCTTATGCTGAAGCTGCTGCATTACCATTAACCACACTTACAGCCTATGAAATGTTGTTTGATCGATTAGAGGTATCTAAAGACGATGCCAATAAATCTATTTTGGTTATCGGTGCTGCCGGTGGTGTAGGTTCTATTTTGGTGCAATTGGCTAAAAAACTGACGAAGTTGAACATTATAGGTACGGCTTCTCGTGAAGAAACTACGTCTTGGTTAAAAGAATTAGGTGCAGACACGGTTATTAACCACAAAAATAAATTGAGCGAAGAGTTCGAGAAATACAATTTACCGGCTCCAGAATATGTAGTAAGCTTAAATGCTACGGAACACCACGTAGATGAAATTGCTAAACTAATTAAACCTCAAGGGAAATTCGGATTTATAGACGATCCAAAATCGCTAAATGTAATGCCTTTTAAAGGTAAAGCGGTTTCTACGCATATAGAGTTAATGTTTACGCGCTCAATGTTTCAGACCGAAGACATGATTGAGCAACATAACATCTTAAATAAAGCTTCTGAATTGATAGATAACGGAACCGTAAGAACTACATTAGGTGAAAACTTCGGAACTATAAATGCTGAAAACCTTAGAAAAGCACATGCTTTCTTAGAAACAGGCAAAGCAAAAGGTAAAATTGTTTTGGAGGGGTTTTAGACTCAATGAATCAAATAAAACACATGTAAAATGAATTTCAAGTCAATTATAGCAGCAGTAGCTGTAACAGTATTTTTTGCTAGCAATACAGCAAACGCTCAAGTAAACACCATAGATTCTGTAGCAACCTCAAAAGTGCAACATTTTAATTTTGATGATATGGAATCTGAAACTATTGGAAAAGGTATCAAACGTAAATGGTTTCACGGTGAAAAAGGACAAATGACCATTTTCGATTTAGAGAAAGATGCACATATTCCTTGGCACCAACACCCTAACGAACAGATTACTTACATCATGTCTGGGAAGGTAAAAATCAAGACTATAATAGATGGTAAAGAGGAATTGGTAATTGTCTCTGGTGGTGAAGTAATTGTATTTCCTGAGAATGTACCGCACGAATTTTGGGCATTGGAAAAAACGGTGGATTTAGATGTCCACGTTCCGGTACGTCAAGACTGGTTGAGTAAAGAATTACCGGAATATTTAAAGAAAAGTGAATAAGATGAAAAAGTGTAGCGACCAAGCCTTTTTATATTTTCAGGTTTAAACTTATTGTTGAAGGCGTTTCTTTTAGATAAGGCTTAGTTAAATACTGAACAACCAGTCTAAAAGCCACTTTTTTTAAGTGGCTTTTTCATTTTAACGCTTTCTTGAATGTGTAAAGCAAACTGAAGTATTCAATTTTTAAGCGGTAGACTTTGTAAGATTAGTACGATGAATATCAGATAATCGATATCATTTATAAAAACGGCGGTGAATTGTTTCGGAAAGCCCTTCAATATATTAGTAATTACTTTCCGAAGGTTTTACCTTTGCATGCTACAGAAAATGATATCATGCAAGAGACTCAATTTGAACTACAAGAAAAGAAGACTGAAAAAGAACTTTATAGCTACCAGCAAGGTGCCATTCAGCGCATATTTGAAAAGTTCGATAATGAAAGAGATGATTATCATCTTTTATATCAACTACCAACAGGAGGTGGAAAGACCGTAATTTTTTCTGAAATGGTCCGCCAATACCTTAAAAATCACTCGAAAAAGGTTTTGGTAATGACACACCGTGTAGAGCTCTGTAACCAGACTTCTAAAATGCTCACCAGTTTTGGAGTGGTTAATAAAGTAGTCAACAGCAAAGCCAATTTAGATGACCATGAACGTTACAACTGTTATGTTGCCATGGTAGAAACACTAAATAATAGGCTTAACGATGGTATATTGGATATTTCGGATGTTGGCCTGGTCATTGTGGATGAGGCTCATTATAATTCCTTTACAAAACTGTTCAAGTTTTTCGAAAATTCTTTTATTCTTGGCGTTACCGCTACGCCTTTAAGCTCCAATAAGGAGCTGCCCATGAATGGTAATTATGATGAGCTAATTCCTGGGGAATCCATAGAAAACTTAATAGAAAACGACTTTCTGGCCAGGGCTGAAACGTATCAATATGATATGGGGTTAACCTCTTTGGAAGTAGGTTCCAATGGAGACTATACCGTTAAATCTTCTTCTGACCTTTATACGAGCCCTTCCATGTTGAATAAATTATTGGAAGCTTATACTTTACATTCCAAGGGTAAAAAAACGTTGATATTCAACAATGGTATAGAAACCTCAATTCAAGTTTATCATACCTTCAATGATGCCGGTTTGCCCATTATGCATTTGGATAATAACGCTACGAAAAAACAACGAAAACAAATATTGAATTGGTTTCATGAAACTCCAAATGCCATACTAACTTCTGTAAGTATTTTAACGACTGGTTTTGATGAACCCACCATAGATACCATCATCCTTAACAGGGCCACAAAATCGTTAACCTTGTACTACCAAATGATTGGTAGGGGTTCTCGTGTGCTAAACAACAAATCTAAATTCACCGTCATAGATCTTGGTAATAATATATATCGTTTTGGACCTTGGGGAGCGGACCTGGATTGGGAGACCATTTTTAAATCTCCAAATTTCTACATAGATCGTATAAAGGACGATGAGGATATTGAAGGTTCTTTTAAACATGAGTTGGCCGATGACATTCGTGAAGAATTTTCAAAATCTAAGGATACTTACCTAGATATTAAAGCTGTATATAAGGAAGCGACCTTTTCCGGAGAATCTTCTAAAGTGGTATTGGAAAAATCCATTGAACAACATGCCTATATCTGTATAGAAAACAGTGAAGATGTGTATGATGCGCTTGCGTTGGCAAAATTACTTAAAGATGATATAGATAATAGGATACAAGTTTATGGCAAGTGCATAAGTAAAAGCACCTATAATTTTATCAATTGGCTGAAAATGGATTACCAAAAAAAGCTTAATGCCTATCTTAGAGAAAACTTTGATACCGTTTTTGAGCAGATTCACGGGCATCTGCCGGAAGATTAGTCGACTTAATTCTCCGTTGAAAAGAAAACACTATGGCGCGTACTATCATTGAAAATATTGTAATTGCGAAATACAAGGACCAAACATTTTTTGAGTTTTGTAAATACACGACTATTCGTTTTTTTGAAATTGTATATTTTGAAAAAGGAACAGGAACTATTAAAATCAATGGTAATACTGTACCCTATACTTCTAACAGTGTTTTTGTTTTTATTCCTGACGATATTTACATCGTAAACCCTGATTCTGCGACCACTACAGTGGCTATAAAATTTTTAAAGAGCTTTTTTAGAAAAACATCTGCGCTAAACGAAACCTTACCAGTTAATGATTGGTTTCGAAAAATCGAAGAAATACTAAATAGCGAAAGTCATCAGCTTCGTGAAATGCAATTTGCAACCGAATCTGACCGGTCACACTTAGTATCTCTTATTAACATGGTTGCGACTGAATATATGAGCGAGCAAACTTTTGATATTTTCATTATTCAAAATTCCGTATCGGTTATTCTACATCTTATTGCCAGAAATATTCAATTCATTAATACGGCAGATACGGTAAAGAATGTGAAGTCATCTAAAATTCAACAAATCATTAACTACATTCACGCCAATATTTACAATTCCGAATTGCTTACCACCAAAAGTCTGGCAGAGGAATTTCATATGTCAGATAATTATATGAGTGAATATTTTAAAAAGCATACTGATGTTTCATTAAAGAAATACATTATCAACTACAAGTTAAAACTTGTAGAAACCCGATTAAAGTACACAGACATGCAATTTTCAGAAATAGCATTGGAATTGGGCTTTACAGATTCTAGTCATTTGAACAAGACTTTCCAAAGCTATAAAGGGATGACTATCGGTGCTTATAAGGCTACTATATCGGCATAAGCTTTACATAAAATATTTTAAGTCAGTATTAGTAATGGTTCAAAGTAATCGCTATTACTACTGGCTTTCTTATTTCATCTACTCAGAAAAATACCATTTACCTCTTTTTTTACCAAAACCACTTTGTTTTATACCCATTTTAAGCTGGTGTCCCTAAATAACTTTGTACTGTAATTAATACAGAATAAATATCAACCAAAAACATACTATTATGGACTACAAGAATTTTCAAACATTTACGGCAGAACAAAAAGGCGGAATTTTAAAAATTGATATCAACTTTGGACCAGTAAACGTACAAGGACAAGAAATGTTAGCAGATTTAAGCAGCCTTTGTTTACGGTTAGAAAGAGATAGAAGCGTAAAAGTTGTGGTTTTTGAATCTTCAAATCCAGGATATTGGGTATGTCATTATGATACGAACCTATTAAAAGATATGTCTACAGAAGCTGTTCCAAGAAATGAAGTGCAATTATTAGATCTTCAGTCGGTATTGGAAAGACTGAGCAAGGTACCACAAGCAACTATTGCGAAAATTGAAGGTTTTGCAAGAGGAGGAGGAAATGAAATGGCGTTGGCGTTAGATATGCGTTTTGCAGCTAGAGGAAAGGCTAAGTTCATGCAGATGGAAGTTGGCATGGGAATTTTACCCTGTGGTGGTGGAGCGTCTCGTATGGCTAGACAAACAGGATTAGGAAAAGCACTAGAAATTATTCTAGGAGCAAGAGATTGGGATGCCGATGAAGCTGAAAAATTCGGGACTATAAACAAAGCCTTAGACGCAGATGAAATTGGAGCTTATGTAGATGCCTTAGCACAACGTATATCTCAATTTCCAGCAGATTCTATTGCCGCTAGTAAACGTGCAGTATACGCGTCCATAGATTTACCAATAAAAGAAGCTTTAAAAGAAGAAGCATACCAATTGTTTCAAGCTACGAGTAGAACTCCTGCAATAAAAAGATTTGCCTATGCAGATGATAACGGAGCACAGTTTGACCATAATAACCAAAAGAATTGGGAGCAAATGGTGATGGATATTCAAGAAGTGAATTAAGGCGCTGAGCGCCATACGCTTTGCGCCAAGCGCATTTCGCATATCGCTTTTCAATTTTTATGTAGAGCGCATAGCGCACAGCGAACAACGAACAACGAACAACGAACAACGAACAACGAAAAACAATTAAATATTAACGAAATAAATAAAGAAGAAAGATTATGAAAGCAATGTTATTAAACAGTTACGGAGAAAATTCAAATTTTGAAGTTTCAGAAATAGCAAAACCAGCTGTAAAAGTAAATCACGTTTTAGTGAAAATAGCGGCATCTAGTGTCAATACTATTGATATGATGATTAAAAATATGGGGACAGATTTACCTTTGTCTCCTGCTACTCCAGCTTTATTAGGTATGGATTTTTCCGGAGTAATTGAAGCTGTTGGAGAAGGTGTAGAGGGTTATGCTGTAGGCGATGAAGTATACGGTTGTGCTGGTGGATTAGCAGATTTACCTGGAACATTGACAGAATACATTGTAGCCGATAGTAGTTTAATTGGTCACAAACCAAAAGACTTGACTATGCGCGAAACTGCAGCTTTACCTTTAGTTGCAATTACAGCTTATGAAGGTTTGACAAGAGCAGGCGTAAAAGCAGGTCAAAAAGTATTAATTCATGGTGGTTCTGGCGGTGTTGGTCATTTAGCGGTACAACTGGCTAAATATTTTGGAGCAGAAGTTTTTGCTACTGGTACAGGTGACAAACAAAAAGCAATTGTTGAAAAATTCGGGGCAACCTTTATCGATTTTAAAACTGAAAAAGTAGCAGATTATACAGCAAAATATACCGATGGTGGTTTTGATGTTGTTTTTGATACCGTTGGTGGTCCAAACCTGACAAACTCTATGGAAGCAGTTGCCCTAAACGGTCATATTTCCACAACGGTTTCCTTGTTGGAAATCGATTTAACTCCGTTGCACTTTAAAGGAGCATCATTACACGTGGTCTTTATGTTGATTCCGATGTTACATAACTTCAAAAGAGAAAATCACGGTAGTATTTTAGAAAAATTAGCTGAAATTTCTAACGAAGGTCATTTAACTCCGATTGTTGATGAAAATCAATTTTCATTAGAGCAAGTAGGTGATGCTTACGCACACTTAGCTAGTGGTACAGCTATTGGTAAAGTTGTGGTTGAAAACTAAATAATAGTAAATAAAATATGTAGTAAGATTAGAGTTGCAGGCTCTAAACATGTCGATTAATATGTACTGTTGAATGCCCCAGAAATGGGGCATTTTTTTGCTTTAAAAAAAAACCTTGAAATTTACCTAAACAACCGTTTTTACTACCAAAAAATTACTGCTGTCTCATACTACCTTTGTTATCAGAATAAGTAAATAAAACCAAAATACTTTTAAAGAGGTTTTGATTAAAACAAATATATCATGAAAACAATAACAAATACAAATGCACTCGCACAAGCTCGTGCGCTTAAACTACCAACTCGCGAAGCTTCACTAAATCGTGATCCTTCTGTGTCACAATTTTGGAATAGTAACCGAGAGTTACTTGAAGATGCTTGGAGCGAATGGGAAATTGAAAACAAAGACGGTTTGCTAGTTCCTGATGAAACCTTACTTGATCCGAAATTAAGAAAAGCTATAAACGATGCTTGGAAAAATCCAGAAAAGGAAAATGCTGTTGCTGATTTATGGGAAGAGATTATTCCTGGGGTATATTCTGCTCAGTTTTTTGATTTGGAACGTCTAGCAGATTTTCGTAAATATCTAGAAGCTACGGTAAATTCTGAAATTCCCAGACGTGCACCTTATGGCATTCAGTTGAATCGTTATGGCGTTATGTTAGACCCACGTTCAGAAGGTCATCTTGCTGCACCCAATTTTCAGGCATTTTACAACGAAATCATGGATCGCTATATGCGTCCGATCGCCCGTTTATTACTAGGTACTTATGGCTACGATAACCAAACCTTTGGTTTTTCTATTCAGTACAATCCAGATAAGGATAAAGATTTGCATGCCCATACGGATGCTTCTGCAGCTACCTTGAATATCAATATTAACTTACCTGAAGAAAAATTTACAGGTTCACAAGTCGATTTTCATGATACGTCTACAAGAAAGGTTGTTCAAACTATCTTTGAACCCGGCAAGGCAATAATTCATACTGGCAAAGTACCTCATGCTACCCATCCAATTACTAGCGGACAACGTAGTAACTTGGTTGTATGGTTGTATGGAGATCGTATGCAAATACCACGAGGGGGTGCAAGTAGTTATGGTAGTGTTGATAATTCAACATCAAAAGTTGTTGCAGCAGAAAATATTACGGCTCGCGAGCGTTGGAGTTTACCAGAAGGTCCCAAAGATACCTTTGCACCGTTTTAAAAATAAAAGAAAACAGAATTTTGGCAGAACATATTCTGCCAAAATTCCATTTATAAAATACTAAAGTCTAAAAAATGAAACATATATTAATTACGGGAAGCACAGACGGTATAGGAAAGCTACTGGCGCTTCGTTTGGCGAAAGAAGGTCATTTTGTTGGCGTTCATGGTAGAACCGATGCTAAGTTAAAGGCTACTGTAACCGAAATCAAAGCGGAATCAAAGAATGACAATATAGTAGGTTTTTTAGCTGATTTCTCAAACTTGTCAGAGGTTAAACAAATGGCAAAAGAAGTTGCTGAAAAAATGCTGAAAATTGATGTTTTGGTAAACAATGCCGGTGTTTTGAAAACTAAAACTGATACTGCTTCGAACGGAGTAGATGTTCGTTTAACAGTAAACTATTTAGCACCATATCAATTTACAAATGCGGTATTACCGTTATTGAAAAAGTCAGATACACCTAGAATTGTAAATCTTAGTTCTGCGGCACAATCCCCAGTTTCTTTAAGTGCATTAAAAGGTGAAATGAATTTAGGGGCTAATGATGCTTATGCTCAAAGTAAATTAGCGTTGACCATGTGGAGTTTTGATTTGGCAAAAAAAGAACCAAGTATTTTGGTTGTTGCCGTGAACCCAGGTTCGTTATTGAATACCAAAATGGCAAAGGAAGCCTACGGTCAACATTGGTCTCCTGCAGAAAAGGGAGTAGATATTCTTTATGATTTAAGTATGACCGACAAAGCGAAAACAAACGCTTATTTCGATAATGATAAAGGAAGTTATGCTCAAGCACACCCAGATGCCTATGATGATGAAAAAATTAAAGAATTGGTTGAGTTAAGTAATACAACTGTTTTACATTAGAAGGACTAATTAATGCCTATATTTCTTTTAAATAATAACTAGATTGATTTGTTACTTATCATTTTCAACTAAATTAGTAAAATGAAGAATATATTGGTTTTGTTTTCTCACCCTAAATTCGAAAAATCTAGGGCCAATGCTATTTTAGTTGATAAAGTCAAAAATCGGAAAGGGGTAACGTTTCATGATCTATATGAGTGTTACCCTGATTTTAATATAGATGTAGATGCGGAAAGGACATTAATGGAGGCACATGATATTATCATTTTTCATTACCCCTTTTATTGGTATAGCTGTCCTCCATTAATGAAGCAGTGGATAGATATGGTATTGGAGTTTGGTTGGGCTTATGGCCCCTCCGGAAATGCACTTTTAGATAAAAAATGGATAAACGTAATTACAACCGGAGGGTCTAAAGCTATGTATTGCGAAAACGGTACCAATTGTTATGCTATAAATGATTTTTTACGTCCATTTCAACAAACGGCCAACTTATGTGGTATGGGTTACTTGCCTCCTTTTGCGGTGATGGGTACCCATAAAATAGAAGATGAAACTTTGCATGCGTATGCCGATCAATATGATAAATTATTAGATCTATTGATTCAGGACCTAGTAGTTGTCGATATAGGCAGCACCTCTTTTTTAAATGATATTGCACAATTAAATACGTAAAGCTATGACGGGGAGTATTCTTTTTGAAGCTATTGTCTTTTTATTAGGCGCTATTATTTGTGTTTCTATAGCCAAGCGCATAGGGCTTAGTTCTGTTTTAGGATACTTAATTGCAGGTGTATTAATAGGGCCGTACGTCTTGGGATTTATAGGAAATGAAGGTGAGGATATTTTGCATTTTGCTGAGTTCGGGGTGGTAATGATGCTATTTTTAATAGGATTGGAGATAGAACCCAAAAACTTTTGGAAAATGAGGAAGACTATAATGGGTATGGGGGGTATTCAAGTCGCAAGCACCATGTTACTTTCCTATTTTTTGTTCGTTTTGTTTGGTTTTGATTGGAAGGTAGCTTTAACGTTTTCCATGGCAGTAGCCTTATCATCTACGGCTATAGCACTCCAAACCATAAAGGAAAAAGGACTTTTGAACACTACTTTCGGGACCTCATCTTTTTCCATTTTACTTTTCCAGGATATTATCGTGATTTTTATGTTAGGTGCCTTGCCTTTATTGGTAAACACAGATAAAACACAAACAGAAAATAGTGGGGAGCATGCTAATTTACTTCAAAATTTACCTTTAGGCTTGCAAACCTTGGCTATCTTGGTTTCTGTTGCTGCAATTGTTGTAGCAGGCCGTTTTTTAATTGTTCCTCTATTACGTAAAGTTGCCAAAACTGGAGTTCGTGAATTGCTTATAGCTGCGGCTTTGCTTATTGTTTTTAGTATTTCGTTTTTGATGGAGTTGGTAGGCTTAAGTCCGGCATTGGGCGCTTTTCTAGGAGGTGTAGTTTTATCAAATAGCGAATTTAAGCACGAGCTTGAAAGCACATTGGAGCCTTTTAAAAATTTGCTTCTAGGTCTGTTCTTTATGGCAGTTGGTGCTTCTATAAACTTTATTGTTATTGCTAAAAGTCCTTTGACTGTAGGAGGCATTCTAGTTGCTGTTATTCTCTTAAAAGGTTTGGTGCTATTTGTTACGGGAAGTCTTTTCAAATTAAGATTGAATCAAAAATTATTACTGACGTTTAGTTTGGCTCAGGTAGGGGAATTTGCTTTTGTACTGCTGTCATTTGCTTTCTCCTTAAATATTTTGGAGCAGGAGCAATTGGATATTATGCTCGTGGTCACAGCCTTGACAATGACCGTTACACCAATTATCGGAATGATAAACGAACGGGTTTTGTTACCACGATTAGGCACGAAGGAATCTATAAAAAGACCAATGGATCATATAGCGAAATCTCAGAAAGTAATTTTAGTAGGTTTTGGTCATTTCGGGAGTACTATTGGTCGCTTTTTACGCACTCACGGTGTAGAAGCAACTATTTTGGACCATGATTCCAATAGAGTGGATTTTCTACGTAAAATGGGTTTTGAGGTATATTATGGAGACGCAACCAGAACAGATTTACTAGAGTCTGCAGGTATAACGGAAGCTAATATTTTGATTTGTGCCATGGATAATCCGGAGGTGGTAAAACAATTAGCAAAAACCGTAAAGAATAAATACCCTCAAGTAAAGCTAATGGTGCGTGCTAGGGATCGGTATGCTGCTTACGAGTTTTTAAATATGGAGATAGACCATATTTATAGAGAATCTTTGGAAACGTCCTTAAAATTGGCCAGTGAAGTTCTAAGTCAAATGGGTTTTAGAAAATATACGTTACAACGCCAAATCCAGAATTTTATAAAGTACGATGAAGATAGCCTTAAACGATTGGCCAAAGAGAAGAAAATAGGTGATGAAAATTATATTTTTAAAGCACGTAAGGAACTAGAGCACCAAGAAAAATTATTAGAACAGGATTTTAAAAGGGGTATTGTTGAGTTTGATACCCATTGGGATGGGGAACAAATAAGGGCGGCTTTGGAAAATTCTAAAATATAAAATCGATTTACATTATTCGAAGTGGCTGATTATGGTTTGTTAAGCTAATTTTTTCTTTTTTTATTTCAAATGGATACAACGTATTTCTACGGTTGTGCCTATTCTGGGTCAAGTATATTAAAATTTGACTTTCTTTCTTATTTGTCAATATTCAATCATCTACAGATAATGTGTTAGAAATTGTACAGTGAATTTTTACCCATGTCAAGTTTTTGATCAGTGGTTTTTTTTACTTCAACAGGGTTCATCCTGTATCTTGGTGAAATCAAAGAAATAGAAAAAAGCCTCAATGAATTCTATAAAAATAGGAACCGTAATTCTCAGTCTTATTTGTCTTTGCTGTAAGAGCGAACCCCAAGAACAGCCTGAGCCACAACAAATTGAACAAAAATTACCGAATGAAGAGGCACTAACACCTACGGAAGGTGTTGAAGATGAAAATGAGACGAATGATATAAATAATAACATGGTATATGATTTTACCGGAAAAACACCGCCACAAGCGCCAGAAGGAATGGAGTGGAAGCTCGTTGATGAACTGACCGACGAATTTGGGAGTAACAATCTAAACACGTCTAAATGGACAAAATCATTATGGAATTATGGTGTTCCTGTCCAAATGATAGGGGAAAATTCAGGAGTAACAGATGGTAATCTCTGGATAAAAGCAACCCTGAACGATGATAAAGAACGTTGGTTTCAGAGCTCTCGAGTAATGTCCTTAGCTCAAATTAATTATCCTATGTATACAGTTAGCAGAATAAAAAATGCACACATATCTGCCTATAACACCTTTTGGATGAACAATGGAAACATTTCAAATCGAAATGAAATCGATATTATAGAAAACAATTCTAATCCTTCATGCAACTGCCAGCCAGATTTTCCATGGCAAATGAACGCTCAGTACTTTCATGTGGTAAATGATGATACCAAACGCAACAAAGGCAATTATGATAATCGTAAGTTATCAGATGGGAATCCGCTAAAAGGAGTGGCATGGAATGAAGAATACCACACTTTTGGAGTATGGTGGAAAGACGCTACCCACATTCAGTTTTATTTAGATGGAGAACCTGCGGGAAGTGTGGCTTCTGCAAGGGAATTTACAAGAGAGCTAAGTATCATATGGGATTTGTGGACTGTAGATGCGGACTGGTTAGGAGGGCTGGCTAAAAAAGAACACTTATCCGATAGTACTTTGAATACCATGAAAATAGATTGGATACACACATATAAATTAGTGAGTGAATAAAATTCTAAATAGTGAGTTGTTTATTTGAGTTGAATAGGGCATGAACATGACGTTCCTGCCTTATTTTTTTATTACTAATTACGCCGGATATTATTAATTTGGGGATATTAAAAACAAAATTCTTCTAAAACATTTAGTAAATTGTGGAAGTTCCAACATATTCGTACATAAAAGGGTTTCGTTTTTTGGAGTAAATATGATTTGCCGCACAACATTGAATATGAGAAAATACATTGCCACACTTCTGATGTTTTTTACAGTAGGAAGTATATTTGCCCAAGTTGATAGTTTAGAATTCAAACCAAAAAAGCAGTTATTCAAAAAGACTATTTTACCTCTTTCCTTACTTACCACGGGAATATTGTTATCCGATAGTGGATTTGAACAATCACTTCATGAGACAGCTCAAGGTTGGGTTGGCAATGATTTTCGAACCCACTTTGATGATTACACTAGATACGCGCCAGTAGCAACACTATTTATCGCTAATGTTGTTGGAGTCAAAGCTAAAAACCATTGGTTTGATCAGACCAAGAATCTGGCCGTCTCAATGATTCTAACAGATGTTTTCACAAGAGCCTTAAAGAATTCTATTTACAAAATTAGACCTGATGGTTCTAATGAACATGCATTTCCTTCTGGGCATACATCCATTTCTTTTTCGTCTGGTTCTGCGGTCTACGAAGAGTATAAAGATACCAATGTTTACTTAGCGTATAGTGGTTATGGGTTTGCAGCGGTTACGGGTGGCCTAAGGCTTTTCAATAATAAACATTACATTTCTGATATACTTGCAGGTGCCGGAGTAGGAATCTTGGTAACAAAACTTGTCTATCATTTTGATTATTTATGGAGATGGAATCCTTTCTTAAAATTTAAAGATGTAACACTGGTACCTCGTTATGCTCAAGGAAATGTTGGGCTATATTTCTCTAAATCTTTTTAAGAAGTTCATTTAAGTTCTACACATTCAAAATTTTGATTTTTTAATACGTTTACAACGTTATAAACTAAATCGTATTTACTTTCTATCCTTAGGATATTATCACAATCTTCTAAATCAAAATTCCATTTACACCCCTCTAGTAATCTATCAAGAATGGGTTTTAGGCTTTTTATTTGGGAACTAGATTGAACACTTGTTTTAAAGACAAATACCATGTTATAAGTTTAGTTTACTAAGAATCTTTTTATCAATATAGAAAGTTCCAAAAGGGATAAAACAGGCTAAAATCACTTTCCAAGTTGTTTTACTGAACTTCCAGTTCTGTTCAATACCTACACTCATCGTATTAATAATGAAAAGTAAAAATAAAGCCCCATGAATAGGGCCTAGAGATTTAGTTAAGCTAGGATTGTGAAAATAATATTTAAGGGGTACAGCAATAAAAACCAGTATCAAAAGAGAAATACCTTCTAAATAGGCTATAATACGTAATCTCCCAATAGTTGTTTTAAATAGATTTCCCATGTTTATCTTATATAAGGTCTATGTGCTAATGGTGAAAACGGCCAAGGAATAGCAATAAAAATGATTAAAAGTGCTAGTGCAAACCAAATCAGCATGGTTTTGAACTTTGCACTGTCTGTAGGTTTCCGTTTTGCTAACGCAGAGCCAATTGTTAGGAAAACTATGGCTAATAACATGAGTATAATGTGTATTAACCCAAAAAAAGTGGACTCTAAGTCTGTTATGGCTTGATCAAAGTTTTCCCAGAAGTATTTTATGGTAGGACTTTGACTATATAAAATAATACCAATAACCAATTGAATATGTGCTATTGTAGCGGTCCAATGTCTTGTAAGGTTATCTCGCTCGGTAAACTTTAAACCTTGAAAATACCCTTTGTATGCCCTGTATACTGAATAGATTAGGCTGAATAAAACAAGCCATCTAACAATGGAGTGCACGTATGTAAACGATTGATACATCAATATGTAAATTAAATATTGATGCAAAGATAATAAATAACATACTAGTTAGTATGTTTTGAGTTAAATTATGAATTCAGACTTTCTAAGTAGAGTTTAAGTTCTTGTAAATAAGAATGATAACAATCTATATTATTGGTTATTTTTCCAAAATTCCGAATGCCCCAGTAACCAGAAATTACAAAATAGGCTACTTGTTTGGGATTTATTCCAGCTTTTACGGTACCATTTATAATCTCTTTTTTTATAACATTTTCTATTGTGGTCAACCATTCTAGTGTTATCTCATTTAATACCGCAGAAAATTCAGTATTCCAAGGCGCCATTTCTTGTGATAAATTACTGGCAGGGCAACCATACTCGAATTTTAAAAAAGAGTTTTCTAAGAGAAGAGATTTTGTCATGAGATAGATTCCTTCCAATGGTTTTGTAGCATTGTCTAAATTTGTAATTAACAAATTATGCATGGCAGGTTTAACAATCTCTTTAATAACGGCAATGCCCATCTCATCCTTTGTTTTAAAATGATAATAGAAAGCGCCTTTCGTAACATTAGTTGTTGCTATAATTTCATCTATACTAGTGGTTTGATATCCTTTTTTATAAATTAAATCGAATGCTTTTTGAAGTATGGTAAGTCGAGTATTAGATGCTTTTGTCATAAAAAATACTAGTTAGTATGGTGTGCAATGTAAACAAAATAATAGTAATGGATGTACGATATGTAAAGTAAGGGGAAATCCTAAATACGAATCCATTAGAGGATATTGGTAATACTCAGGATATAAAATATGTGGCCAAAAGCGGCATTATAGTCCAATAATACTATTGTTGTAATAGGGTAGAAGTATACTATTTTTCTATGGTGATACCCACTTCAAATCACTATTATCTTGTTTCAAAATGTTATCTAACATCAAACACCGTATTGTCATGTATTTTAATACTACCTTGTTACGTTGCGCTTGCTTCTTCACCTACCAAAAAGTACCTTAATGAAATATAGCTCGGCCATATTCTTCTTCATGGGCCCAATCAATAGCGGCTTGTAGGTTTATTGTTGTTTTAATAGCATCTGTTCTATCATTGGGAATGGCCCCTTGGCCCTGGTCTACAAGCTATTCTTGACTGTTTTTTGTGGGTAATTCTGCTTGGGATTCTATTTTTGGTAACCCTAGTCCCTCTATATTTTACATATCCGTTTCTCATGCTTTGTCTTCTTTACCTAAGTTTAAAACATCTTTTTTACAGGAAACTACAGAGAGGATAGTAAAGAGAAGTAGATAGAATGATATATTTTTCATTTGAAAGGCTTGAAGTTTTAGCTATAAAATCAAACTCAATTTTAAAATGAAAAGTGTGTATAGCTACACTTTTTCAATACACCGCATCAAGCTATTTACTAAGATGATATGTTTAGGCCGGTACTGGTTTTAGTACTAGTGCGTTGATATTTTAAAATTGTCCATAGACCAGAAATCACCATTCACTGAAAAGACCACCGCATTCACAGATTCTATAAATTTGCTATTCTTCTTCTCTGCATCTTTACCCAGTAACAAAAACTAATAAACTGAATATAGAATGAAAAAAATAAGTATACTGCTACTATTAGCTATCCATTTTACCTTCATAATTTCCTGTGCAGATGATGATACCATCATTACCGATGAAGATTCTGAAAATGCGGAAGTGATAGATGACCAAACGGATGAACAAGATGAAACGACCTATGTAGAATCTTATGATGATACTGATTTTGATGCAACAGACTGGACCGATGCTACCCATAGCAAATCTGCAGACCCTAATTTTGATGTGGTTTTTGAGGATAATACGGTAAAACGTTTAGATCTTGTAATTACAGAAGAACGTTGGCAGAGCATGTTGGACGACATGACTTCCCTTTATGGCAATTTTGGTGGAACCAGTGGTCCTGGGTCAGGAGGTCCAGGTGGCGGTGGATTAGTAGAGACAGATGAAGATCCTATTTTCGTACCGGGAGAAGTACTTTTTGAAGATAAGGAATGGTACCGCGTAGGATTACGATTTAAAGGTAATTCTAGTTTACAGTCAAGCTGGTCAGCTGGTATTTTAAAACTATCGTTTAAGTTAGATTTTGATGAATTTGAAGATGAATATCCGCAAATAGATAATCAACGTTTTTATGGCTTCAAGAAATTAAGCCTAAAGAATAACTACAATGATAAATCTATGCTACGCGAAAAAATAGCGACTGATGTCTTTAGAGAGGCTGGTTTGGCCAGCTCACATGCGTCTATCTATGAAGTGTATGTTGATCATGGAGACGGCCCTGAATACTTTGGAGTGTATACCATGGTAGAAGAAGTGGATGATACGGTAATAGATACACAGTTTTCGGATAATGACGGGAATTTATACAAGCCAGATGGCGATGGTGCTAGCTTTGCAGAAGGTACTTTTTCAGAAGATGTATTCGTAAAGAAAACCAATGAGGATGAAGCTGATTTTTCTGATATTGAAAATCTTTTTGCAGCATTGCATGCAGATAACCGCACAACGGATCCAGAAGCTTGGCGTACCAATCTGGAGACTGTTTTTGATACGGATATTTTCTTGAACTATTTAGCGGTTAATACGGTTATCCAAAATTGGGATACCTATGGTAGAATGACGCATAACTATTTCCTATATAACAATCCTGATACAGAAAAGCTAGCATGGATTCCTTGGGATAATAATGAAGCGCTACAGAGAGGAAATCAGCAGGGTTCCTTGGCTTTGGATTTCTCTGATTTAAATGACACAGAATGGCCGTTAATAGGTTATTTGTATGAGGACGCAACCTATAAAGCAAAGTATGATAGCTATGTACAGGAATTTGTAAACAACGTATTCACAGTAAGTGCTATGCAATCTGAATATGCTGCCTACGCTTCATTAGTAGAACCTTATGCTACTGCCGAAGTTGAGGGGTTTACATTCTTGAATTCTAGTGCAGACTTTCAGGCAGCTATTAGTGAGTTGAATAGTCACGTGTCCGAGCGAGTGGCCGCAGCGGAAAATTATTTGAATTAGTGAGTTTTATATAGCGTGATGATCAAGAGGAGTTATTTGGGAGAAGAATCCGGTTACCAGGAGGTAATCGGATTTTTTTTTGTGATTTGGTTTCAGAACCTAAAACGTATGGATAATAAAAACTGGTTAGTTGCGGGTAGGTTAGATATGGTAGTTCTTCCGAATTGCACACCTATTTCTAATTTCATCTTTTTCTTTATTCTATAACCAATACCTAGGTTAACGTTAATTAAATTTCCTTCCGTAGTTACTGTAACTCGGTTGATGTCATAGGTTGGTCCACCGCGAAAAATAAATACTTCTTTTCGTTTAAATTATGTGTAAAACTACAGATAGAGTTATGCGCTCATGGGTTCCAAATTTGGCATAATCATGCTTCAAGCCTAAATATATTTTCTCTGATATTTTATACTCGAAAGCTCCAGTTGTAAATACTTCCCCATTTAAACTCATAGGGGTCTCAACGTTGTAGTGAAATAATTTTTAATGAGCAAAGAGTCCAATGAGAGATATTCCTTTTGTGGGATTTGCGCTTGTATATGAGAAGAGAAGCATAGATAAGGGCCACTAACTATATAGCTATCATTAAAATCCCGTAGATAAAATAGTGGTTTATGTATAGCTAAAAGGGCCAAACTTCTATTTCCTTTTAATTGAAGGATGTAAAGTTTCACTTTTGAAGTGTAAAATAATAACATCCTTCAAATGAAACTATATATAATCCTAGCAAGCGTTTTGTTCGCTCAGATTTCTTTCGGTCAACAGGCCGATGCCAACTCGGCATCAAAAATATGGTCTCTAGAAGACTGTATTGATTATGCTATTAAGAACAACATTACCATAAAAGATGCTACGTTAAACAAAACTATTACTGAAGTTGATTATAGCAAGTCCAAATCTGCGAAGCTTCCGGATTTGTTTGGGAGTGCTTCGCAAGGGTATTCTAGTGGTACCACCATAGATCCTATTACAAGTGATTATGTGTCCGACGAGATACACAATACCAATATTGGCATTAATAGTTCTATGACCCTTTTCCAAGGAAATCAATTGAACAACCAGGTTAAACAGAATAAATTGCTTGTAGAACAAAGTGCTCTACTGCAAGAAGAAGCAAAGAATAGTATTGTAATAAGCATTTTAGAAACCTATTTACAGACGTTGTTTAGTAAAGAAGGTATTGCCATTGCAGAGAATAACCTGAAAGCTTCGGAACAAGAGGTTATTCAGGCTAAATCTAGACTAGACGCAGGTTCTATTGCTTTAAGTGATTATACGGAGGCTCAAAGTCAAGCAGCTACAAACAAGTTCAATGTTATTTCTGCTAAAAATGACTATGAGCTAAACATTATCAGTTTAAAACAATTATTGGAATTATCTCCCTTAGAAGATTTACAAATTGAGACAGTTGACGAGAATCAGGATCTTATTAATCTAGAACTTAACAAAGAGGTTATTTATGCCAACGCATTGGCATATCTACCAGAAATAGAGGCAAGCAATACCAACATCATCATAAATGAAAAAGAATTGGATATCGCAAAAGGAGGTTACCTGCCTACATTATCCCTTATTGGTAGCTTAGGTTCTGGATATACCAGTATAAACGACAATACATTTTCTGATCAGTTAGATGTCAATTTTAACCAAAAACTCGGATTGAGTTTAAGTATACCAATTTTTAATAGAAATCAAACAAAGTCCGCGGTACAAATAGCAACTTTTAATATAGAAAAAGCTGAAATACAAAAACAAACAGTAGAAAAAGAGGTAATTAAAAAAGTAGAAACAGCATACCAAAACGCATTATCATCGCAAGAGCAGTTAGTTGCTGCAGAAGCATCACAAGATGCCGCAGAACAGTCGTATAATCTAGCTCAAAAGAAATATGAGTTGGGAGATTTAAGTACTACAGACCTTGTAGTCAGTCAAAATACGTATACAAATGCCCAACAGAATTATTTACAATCTAAATACCTAAATATTTTATACCATCAATTATTACAATTCTATCAAGGAAACGAAATTAAACTTTAATCAAAATGAAAAATAAAAAAAATATCATAATAGGCGGTGTCATTTTGGTCATCTTGGCTTTTGTTGCATATAGTTTTTTTAAGAGTGATGATACTGTTGCTATTGAAGCCAAAACAGTAGCTGCCAAAAAAGGTGATGTAACTACAATGGTAACAGCAACAGGAACTATTGAACCTATAAATCAAGTTGATGTAGGTACGCAAGTTTCGGGTGTTGTAGAGAAGATATATGTGGATTATAACAGTGTAGTTACAGAAGGACAATTGATTGCTGAATTAGATAAAACCAATCTTAGAGCTGCTATGACGCAGGCACAAGCTTCATATGATAACGCGGTAAGCAATCGTAATTATTTACAAACTATTTACGATAGACAAAAGTCCCTATATGACAATCAAGTTATTAGTAAATCCGATTATGATGATGCGTTGTACAATTACGAAACTGCAAAAGGTACGGTAACACAGCGTTTATCGGATTTGCAGCAGGCAAGAACAAACTTGGGGTATGCTAATATTTACTCCCCTATAAACGGTGTAGTGCTTTCACGAGATATTGAAGAAGGGCAAACGGTTGCCGCAAGTTACAGTACACCAACACTATTTACCATTGCCCAAGATTTAAAAGAAATGCAAGTGGAAGCTGATGTTGATGAGGCAGATATAGGTGTAGTAAAGGAGGGGCAACGTGTAAGTTTTACGGTTGATGCCTATCAAGGTCAAGAATTTGAAGGTGAGGTAACGCAGGTAAGGCTAGACCCTACAATTACTTCGAACGTAGTTACTTATACAGTGGTAATTAAAGCTGACAACCCTGATTTAAGATTAAAACCAGGTCTTACAGCTACCATTTCAATCTACACTTTAGAATTAAAAGATGTTTTATCTGTAGAAGCGAAGGCAATAAATTTTAAGCCGACTCCGCCAGAAATGATGGCTTATAATGAACAAGAACAATTGACTGTGGAACCTCCAAAAGGTGGCGGTCCAAAACCTGATGAGAATGATGATAGTACAAGGGTTTGGGTTCTCGAATCCAATGGTGCTATTTCTCCAAAAAAGGTGACTTTAGGAGCTAGTGACGGGGTAAATGTTCAAATATTAAGCAGTATTAATGAAGGAGATAAACTGGTGTATAGTTTAAAATCAGAAGCTACTCAATCTGGTGCCCCAGCAGGAGGTACAGAAGAGAGTCCGTTTATGCCACAACGCCCGGGAGGTAAAAAGAAATAACCATGAGTAAAGAAATCATAAAAATTGAAAACTTAAAGCGTGAGTTTACCATGGGTACCGAAACGGTTCATGCCTTACGTGGTATATCATTTACTATTGAAGAAGGTGAATTTGTAACCATCATGGGTTCTAGTGGATCTGGTAAAAGTACGATGCTTAATATTTTAGGGTGTCTGGACCAACCCACATCGGGTACCTATGAAATTGATGGTGTTAGTATGAAAGATTTAAGTAGAAATGAATTGGCGACAATCAGAAATGAAAAAATCGGATTCATATTTCAATCATATAATCTTTTAGCTAGAACTTCAGCCATTGAGAATGTAGAGTTACCGCTATTATATAATAGCAAGGTGTCTACAGACGAACGCAGAGAACGTGCGATAAAAGCTCTTGAAATGGTTGGTTTAGGAGATAGATTACATCATACTCCTTCTCAACTTTCTGGTGGTCAGCAACAGCGTGTAGCAATTGCCAGATCTTTAGTAAACAACCCAGTAATGATATTGGCCGATGAGGCGACAGGAAATCTTGACACGAGAACATCTTATGAAATTATGTCGCTATTTCAAGATTTGAACAAAAAGGGAATTACCATCACATTCGTTACTCATGAGCCAGATATAGCAACATTTAGTAGTAGAACAATCGTATTAAAAGATGGTAGTATTATGCAAGATTATAAGAATCATAAAGTACAATCTGCAGCAGAAGAATTAGCAAAATTGCCACAAGAAAATCATTAATTATGAGAATATTAAATCTACTTAAAATTGCATTCAAGGCTATTGTTCTCAATAAAATGAGAACATTACTGACCATGCTTGGTATTATTATAGGTGTAGCATCTGTAATTGCAATGCTAGCTATTGGGGAAGGTTCTAAAGAAAGTATAAGAAGTACCATTTCTAATATGGGTTCTAATATGATTACCATTAGACCTGGTACCGATGATAGAGGACCGGCAAGAGGTAGTGGTGGTGATGTGCAAACGTTGACACTTAAAAATTTTGAAGTCATTAAAGAGAAAGCTACTTTGTTAAGCTATGTTACACCAGTTGTAAATGGCGGCGGTCAAGTAATTAGCGGTGCAAATAACTGGCCTAGTACGATTTATGGTGTAAATCCTGATTATCTAGAAATTAAAGTTGTTGGTCTTCAAAGCGGTAGCATGTTCACCGATGCCGAAGTAAAATCTGCTTCTAAAGTGGTCATTCTTGGGCAAACGGTAGTCGATAATGTATTTCCTGACGGGCAAGAACCAGTAGGGCAAATGATACGTTTTGATAATATTCCGTTTAAGGTAATAGGAGTTTTAGAAGAAAAAGGGGAAAATACCTTTGGTCAAGATCAAGATGATGTTGTAATTGCACCATACACAACTGTTCAAAAACGAATTTTAGCAATAGATTATTTAAATCAAATAATGGGGTCGGCCGTTAGCGAAGATGACGCTCCCGATGCTGTTATAGAGGTCACCGATATTCTACGTGAAGAACATAAGCTCATGGATAATGAAGAAGATGATTTTACCGTACGGTCTATGGAAGAATTAATATCAACATTTAGTTCTACTAGTGAAATGCTAACTGTACTTTTAGTTGCTGTTGCCAGTATTTCATTGCTTATTGGTGGTATTGGCATTATGAATATCATGTACGTATCAGTAAAGGAGCGTACTAAAGAAATAGGGCTTCGTATGGCTGTTGGTGGTAAAGGATCAGATATTTTGCTGCAGTTTCTGATAGAAGCAATTTTAATAAGTATTACGGGCGGTGTGCTTGGGGTATTATTAGGGCTTAGCGCTACTGTTTTTATTGAAAAGTTCTTACATTGGCCTACAAGCGTAGCGATGTATTCTATAATAATTTCGTTTGCTGTTTGTGCGGTTACAGGTATTTTCTTTGGATGGTATCCTGCAAGAAAAGCTTCTGCATTAGACCCGATTACAGCTTTACGTTATGAATAAATAATTATGTACAAGAATAAAAAAATAGTAATTGCGCAGCATCTTATAATTTGGCTGGTGTTGTTTAGCATGCCCTTCGTTCTATCTTACGGGCAAGATTTGGATACAAATAGGTTGATTGCACATTTCTTAATACCAATGTTGTTCTATGCCGTAATATTTTATTTAAACTTTTTTGTACTCATAGACAGGTTTCTTTTCTCTAAAAAAACGCTGATTTTTATCATCGTCAATTTAGTCTTAATCGGTTTGTTTATTTTATTGAAAGAGTTTATTGAAGACAATTATTTTAGCGAACTAATTAATAATAGACCCCCAAATGCAAATAGGGAAGGACCACCGTTTAAATTGTTCATATATGTGCAAATGTTATCCTATGCGGCTCCTGTATTACTGTCCATAGCTATTAAATCGACTAAAAAATGGGTGAAGACAGAAGCAGAGCGAAAAGAAGCTGATAATTTTAAGTTACAAACAGAATTACAACATCTAAGATATCAGCTTCAACCGCATTTCTTTTTCAACTCTTTAAACAACATCTATTCATTGGTTGATATTTCGCCGGATAAAGCTAAATCTACCATACATAGTTTAGGCAAGCTAATGCGGTACCTTTTATATGAAACGAATACCGAATTGGTGCCACTTTCAAAGGAGATTGACTTCATGAGAAAGTATATCGATTTAATGAAGTTACGCTTAACCGAAAAAACACAAATCGAATCTAGCTTCCCATTAAGTGATTCACAAATTAAAATAGCACCCTTATTATTTATATCTTTAATAGAGAATGCTTTTAAACACGGGGTTTCCGCAAATCAAGAAAGTATGATTTCTATTGATATGAACATTCGGAAAAACGTAGTAAACTTTACATTGGAAAATCATAATTTTCCAAAAGAGGAAAGTGACAAGAGTGGTTCTGGTATTGGTTTAAAGAATCTAGAAAAACGGTTACGGTTATTATATCCAAATAAATATGCCTTTGAAAAGGAGCTTAAGGAAGGTGTTTATAGAATTAATCTAAAAATTGAAACTTAAATGGAGGCTGTTCAACTTACGTGCATGATTGTAGATGACGAGCCTATGGCTCTTAATCTCGTAGAAAGCTATGTGGCAAAGACCCCATTTCTAACGCTTAAAAATAAGTGTCATAGTGCCATTGAAGCATTACAGTCTATAAATACAGAACCGGTTGATGTTCTTTTTTTAGATATTCAAATGCCCGATTTAACCGGACTGGAGTTTTCTAAAATGCTTCCCAAACAGACACGTGTAATCTTCACTACAGCCTTTGATCAATATGCATTGGAAGGCTTTAAGGTAGAGGCGTTGGATTATTTACTAAAACCTTTTGACTATGCTGAATTTCTAGTAGCGGCCAATAAAGCTTTAGAGTGGTTTACATTGCTAAGAGGCAATAAAGAGGCTTCCGCTGTATCCGGGAAAAAAGAATTTCTTTTCGTGAAGTCGGAATACAAGCAATTACGCATCAAATTGGCAGATGTTCTTTATTTTGAAGGGTTGAAAGACTATATAAAAATATGGTTAAAGGATAACCCCAAAGCTATTTTAACGCTTATGAGTTTAAAGTCTTTAGAGGAAGAACTTCCAAAGACCGAATTCATGCGGGTACATCGTTCCTTTATCGTATCCTTAAAAAACATTGAGGTTATTGAACGGAGTCAGATTGTCATCAACAAACAACGTATTACGGTTTCTGAGCAGTATAAACCTAAGTTCTTGGAGTACATTAATGGTAATTCCCTAAATTCTTAAATTACAGAAACAGCTTCTTCCCGTGCATCCATCCATTATATTGCAGCTGTAATCATCTCGCTTTATTGTGCCAAAAATGTGTTGAATATAATCAATCGTAAATAGTGGTTTCTACTAAATTACATCAAAAACTAGATAGATGAGTAGAGGATTTGTAAAAGAAGAAGACCAAGAAGAAATACCAATGGTACCGCCAAGGGCTGATTTACCACAGGGAGCAATAAATTATGTTACGGAAAAAGGCTTTCTGAAGCTTCTAAACGAACGAGAAAAACTGATAGCGGATAAAGAATTATCTTATGAGGAGAATGAAAAGGAACAACGTATTGCTATCAACCTATTAAATTCAAAACTTCAATTATTAAATGAGCGTATCGCATCTGCCAAGGTAATTAATCTTGAAGACCAACCCCTAAACGAAGTACGTTTTGGAGCTAAAGTATTATTGTCGATTGACAATGCAAATACACCACAAGAGTTTCAGATTGTTGGTGTTGATGAAGCAAATATAGCTGAGAATAAAATTTCGTTTCTTTCTCCAATCGCTCGGGCCCTAATTTCAAAGAAAGTCAATGATGTGGCTTTACTCCACATAGGAAAAACGGATCGTTTATTCAAAATCCTAGGAATACGCTATAACAATTAGGGTGTTATTCCATCTAAGATATTCTTTGTTAACCCTTTTGAGCATACTAATTTGCGTTAAAAACACCTTATTTAAAGGTTAGTATCACCCAAATAAAAAAACGTAATATTTAACCTAACTCGTTCAAAATAAAGACGTAGCTTCGCGGCTTCAAAATTGGGTCTATGAAACGCATAAGTCAGTATAAGAAGTTATTCGGAATTGAGAAAGAGATTGAGCTGAAGTCACTTAAGTCTACGTATCGTAATTTGGTAAAAGAGTGGCATCCAGATAAATTTCAAGAAGGAGACGCTAAGCGTGAAGAAGCAGAAGTGCAAAGTCGCGCTATTATTGACGGGTATCACTTTTTAGTGAGTATCGCTCCAGAAACTATTGCTGCAAACTTAGATGCATACACAGAGACCACAAATTCTGGTATAGCAGATTACGTACACAAAGGAATGTTGCTAGAAATTACTTTTGTAGACGGCGCTACCTATGAGTATTTTGGTGTTACCAAGCCTGTTTATATAAAAATGGTGAACTCTAATAAGTTGAACCGTTTCGCTAAACGTAGCATTTACCCAAAGTACATCTACAGAAAATCTAAGCGTACGCTTCAAGAAGCATAAACGTTATTTTTTATAGAATTTTAAAAGGGGCTTAAAACTAAGCCCCTTTTTTAGAATTATTTAGTGCATTACTTTACACGATTCTACAAGCTCGTGTACCTATCTTTGCTTAAATTTATTTTTATGTCTAAATCATTTTCCGGATTAGGAATCAACGAACACGTACTCAAAAGTTTAACCCATTTGAAGATTTCCGTCCCTACGGATATTCAAATGAAAACCATTCCCATTCTTTTAAAGCAAAAAGAAGATGTGGTTGCATTGGCAAAAACGGGAACAGGAAAAACGGCAGCTTTCGGTTTGCCGCTGTTGCAGTTGATTCATACGAAAAACAAGGACGTACAGGCCGTAATACTATCACCAACACGGGAGTTGGGACAGCAAACATATGAGAACTTGGTTTCTTTTGCTGCGCATAGTCCTGCTATTTCTATTGCTTCGGTCTGTGGTGGAATTCCTATAAAACCGCAAATGGAACGCTTAAAGGAACCTACACATATAATAGTGGCTACGCCTGGGCGCTTGATAGATTTGATTCAGCGTAAAGCAGTCAGCATTAAAAAACTGAAATTTTTGGTATTGGATGAGGCTGATGAAATGGTAACTGCCCTGAAAACGGATTTGGACATGCTTGATGCCGAAATGCCAAAATCTAGAAGAACTTTATTATTCACAGCTACCATGCCGGGAACCGTAAAGCAATTGGTGCAAAATTATATGTCCAAACATGTGGTGCACTTAGAAGCGGACATGGCGCAAATGGGGCACCAAGGCATTGACCATAAGTACATTGTTGTAGAGCCTATTGAAAAACTTGAAGTGTTACTTCACTTTTTATATTCCAAAGAAGGGGAACGCGGTATTATTTTCTGTAAGACCAAAGCGGCCGTAAATAAGCTAGCCAAGAAACTGGCCATCAATAAATTCTCGTCCGGTTCCATCCACGGGAGTCTTTCACAGGGAATCCGTGATCGTATCATGGGGCAATTCAGGGAAGGACATATAGATATTCTTGTAGCAACGGACTTAGCCGCGCGTGGTATTGATGTAAAAGAAATTTCCTATGTGGTAAATTATCATTTGCCAGATACTTATGAAGCCTATGTACACCGTAGCGGTCGTACCGCAAGGGCAGGGGCAAAGGGACTTTCCGTGAGTATCATACAAGAAGAGGAGCGTGCTGATATTCCTGAATTTGAGGAGGAACTGGGACTGGTTTTTAAAGAATTAAAAAAGGAAGATGCTGAGTACAGGGAAGAAATAAATCTAGAGCTTTGGGCAAAGAAAATATTCAAGACCAAACCCAACCGTACAGTTTCACCTGAAACCAAAGACAAGATAAAGACTATTTTCCATCATTTAACGAAAGAAGAACTGATAGAAAAAGTGCTGGCCGATCATTTGATGCACAATTCCGCGGCTATACCAAAAATAGACGTACTTCAAAAGAACTAAGTCATGGCGAATACCATTCGTAATAAGCAGGAAATATTAGCTAAGTTGAAAATTTCCGCATTGAACCCAATGCAAGAGGAAGCCTTAGAGGTGATTGAAAATACAACGAATACCGTATTACTATCACCTACAGGTACAGGAAAGACGTTAGCTTTTTTACTACCGCTATTGGAAACATTAGATGCAGAATGTGAAGGAATTCAGGCTTTAATTTTAGTACCGTCAAGGGAATTGGCCATACAGATTGAGCAGGTAGTTCGTGATATGGGGTCTGGTTTTAAAGTAAATGCAGTGTATGGAGGGAGACCTATTTCCAAAGATAAAATTGAATTAAAACATACACCTGCCATTCTCATAGGTACGCCAGGAAGGATTGCGGATCACTTTGATGGCGAACGTTTTTCAAAAAGAAATATCAAAACCTTAATTCTAGATGAGTTTGATAAATCTTTGGAAACGGGTTTTGAAGGTGAAATGAGTTTTATTATCAGTGAACTGCCGAACCTTGAAAAGAGGATTCTTACTTCTGCCACGCAAGGTGTGGAGATTCCCAAATTCGTGAGGTTGGACGATCATACCGTTATTAACTTTTTAGATGCTAAAAGGGAATCTAAACTAGCTATTAGAACAGTCATTTCGCCTGATAAGGATAAGTTACAGACCTTGTTGGATTTGTTATTGCATATTGGCAATCAACCGGGTATTATCTTTTGTAATTACAAGGACAGTATTGAGCGTGTAAGTATGTTTTTAGAAAAAAACCGTATACACCATACATGCTTTTCGGGCGGAATGGAACAGCGCGATCGCGAACGTTCTTTAATCAAGTTCAGAAATGGTACCTGCCAAGTACTTATTGCAACGGATTTAGCGGCCAGGGGAATAGATATCCCAGAAATGAAATATATTATTCACTATGAGCTTCCTAGGGCGGTAGAGGAATTTACGCATCGTAACGGGAGAACGGCTCGTGTAAATGAAAAAGGCACGGCGTATGTTCTGCAGTCCAAAACCGAATATACACCGGATTTTATAATGGATGTAGAAGCAATAGATATTTCAAAGAAGGCAGCTTTAAAACCTCAATTTTGGGAGACCCTCTTTATCTCGGGAGGAAGAAAGGATAAAATTTCAAAAGGAGATATTGCCGGTCTGTTCTTTAAACAAGGTGGTTTAAATAAAGACCAATTGGGCGTAATTGAATTAAAACAAGACTGTGCTTTTGTTTCAGTTCCCAAATCTATGGCTAATATGCTGACACATAAACTAAACAACACCCGTTTAAAGAAAAAAAAAGTACGAGTAACCATTTTGTAACTCGTTATATATCATCAACAAACAGTACACCTAATCAACTGCAAACACTACATTATTAGGTGATTGTATATTTTAGTAGGAAATATTTTAAAAATAAAATGATAATAAGTTGAAAATAAGTGGATTAAAATGTTGCTGATAAAAAAAATGGCACCATCTTTGTCATTCAATAAGCATTATAAATTTTTAATTACATTACAATGAGTAAAGGAACAGTAAAATTTTTCAACGACACTAAAGGTTTTGGTTTTATCACTGAAGAAGGTGTTGAGAAAGATCATTTTGTACACGTTTCAGGTTTAGTAGACGAAATTCGTGAAGGCGATGAAGTTGAATTTGATCTACAAGAAGGTAAAAAAGGCCTAAACGCAGTAAACGTAACAGTATTATAATTCTATATATACTTTAAGTTTTACAAAAAGCCCATCTGTTTAGATGGGCTTTTTTTATTATCGATTATTCTTAAGTTGATTGAAATCTTTTTCTAATTGAAATAATTTTTCTTCCAGATTAAAATTGGTTTCTGGCAACCTATGGTAAAAAACATATCTCACCCGCCACATTTCTTTAATATCTTTCAATTGTAATTCAATATCATCTACATTTTTGTGTTCTGCTCGTAATACAAAATCACCGTTTGTACTAAACAACCTGCGTAGAATTATATTTTGATCTGTTACAGTAAACACCAAAGTACCATTGTTCAATTTAGAATACACATCTGGCGGAACAAATTCACCTATCGCAATATCTTTAGGGAACATACCTGATTCGTTCTTACTCATTTCTAAATTTTGAACGGTATAGGCTCTAAACTTTTTATCCGGATTAATGGGTAAGGATAGAAATGGAAGATCTTGTATGTAAGAATCTTTCCTGTAATACTTAATGTAATCGCTATGGTTTAAAGTAGTAATACATGGAACTTTAATAAAAAACTCTTGTTCACCTAAATCTTGTTCTACAGTTAAATTTCCTTTGAACTTTAGTAGATTATTTACCGTCAATTCTGTTGTTAACAGATCATCTATAGGTATGCTAAAATAATTAGCAATTTTTATTAAAGTTTCTAATTTAGGCTCACTCCGTCCTTCTTCATATGCACCTAAAGTACCTCTTTTTAGGTCAAAAAGCTCTGCAAACGCCTGTTGACTTAAGCTTTTTAAGCTTCTAATTTTTCTAATATTCTTTCCGAAATACGACATTCTTTGCTAATAAAATTTGCAATTAATAAAAATATAATTATATTTGTCTAACAAAATTAGCAATAAATTTTCAGTATGCTATTTTTTTGAGCAATTAATTTTAGTTTAACATTTTAAAATACACAATATTATGTTCATTGTATTTGTTTACATTTTGGCTCTGCTTATATAATAAAGGAAAACACACCGATAATATTTTGTATTATTGAATTAAAGAATCCACCTACAAAAATCAACATATATGAAAAACCATTTTAATATAACCAGAGATTATCTACTTCAATTAAACTTTAATATCGTTAAAGAGAATAGAGCAGACGGAATTTTGGTTGTAGAGAAAGAAGATTCTGGAATAAAAAATTTGATTTTAGGAGTTTCGCCTCCAATCTTGATTATGGAACAATTTATATTTTCTGTTCATAATCAATCAGAAAAAATCTTTAAAAATTTACTTCAGAAAAATAGAGATATCATTCACGGAGCTTTTGTTCTAGATGAAACTGCAAACCGGGTCATATTCAGAGACACGTTACAAATCGAGAATATGGACCTTAACGAGTTTGAAGCCAGCTTAAATTCTTTAAGCTTGTTAATGAGTGAATACTCCGAACAAATAATTGAATTTTCTAAATACTAAAAATAAAAAATCATGAATATATTTAAAAGACTATTTAAAATAGGAGAGGCTGAAACCAATTCAGCAATTGATAAGATGGAAGACCCTATTAAAATGACGGAACAAGGCATTAGGGATATGAAGCTAGACTTGGAAAAAAGTTTAGAGGCTCTCGCACAAGTAAAAGCTCTTGCCATACGTTCTAAAAATGATCAAGATGTTTATAGAAATAAAGCAAAAGAGTATCAAGATAAAGCCATTATAATTTTAAAGAAGGCAAATAGCAAAGAAATGGACGCTGCGGAAGCGGACAGACTTGCTAAAGAAGCTTTAATGCAGAAAGAAACTACTGAAAAGCAATTAGAAGCTACAAAAAGCGAAACTGAAAAATTTGAAGCTAATGTGAGTCAAATGCAAGGTAACGTAGAATCTTTAAAAGCAAACATAGGTAATTGGGAAAACGAGCTTAAAACACTTAAAGCACGTGTAAAGGTTAGTAATGCAACCAAAAACCTAAACAAGCAAATGGCTGAATTGGATAGCACCGGTACTGTTTCTATGCTTGAAAGAATGAAGGAGAAAATTGCACAAGAAGAAGCCTTGGCAGAAGCTTATGGTGATATCGCAAATTCGAGTAAATCTATAGATGAAGAACTTGACAAAGCTGCCGATACTACTGAAGCCGCTGCAGATGACGAACTTCAAAAACTTAAAGAACAACTAGGGTTTAACAAATCCAAAAAATAAAAATTTGAATCAACTAATAGACATATTATTTTCTGAGGTAAATATCACATTAACCTTATTATTGATACTCCTTCTGGTGTATTGGATCATAACCATGATAGGTGGCCTTGATTTTGACCTAGATGTTGATGTCGATATAGATGTTGACGCCGATATAGATCTAGACGCTGGTATTGAAGGTGGTAATCTTGATTTTGAAGATATTTCTAATACTGAAGTCAACCAGGAAGATGTCATAGGAAAGAGACGTAGACCACTAAAATGGTGGCAAATATTCCTTATCTATTTCAACTTTGTTGGACTGCCTTTTATGTTTACGTTTACCTGCTGGATATTTGTTTGGTGGTTGATGACAACGTTGCTGACGACCATTACCTTCACATACGAAAACTACATCGGTTTCATAATTATGTTAGCCACGTTTTTTCCGGCACTGTTCATTAATAAGTTATTTACCACTCCGTTCAAAGGCTTTTTTAAGCAACTGAACAAAGATGGTGATGCTCCTGTTGATTTTTTAGGCAGACAGGCAACTTTGCTATCTAATATTAGCGAAGATAAAATGGGTAACGCAGAAGTAAAAGCAGATGGTAATAGTCATTCTATCTATGTAAAATCTTTGGATCGTAAACCGTTAACCTACGGTAGTTCGGTTTTAATCATCAAACGATCTGCGGATCACACACACTTTTTAGTACAATCTTATAACCAATAAAACTTAAATCATTTATGGAATCCATCTTTTCAATTATCGGTATAGGTCTGGGGGTAATCCTCTTCCTTATCATTGTTTATTTTGCAATCATTGCAATGTTCTACAAAAAAGTTCATCAGGGTCAAGCCTTGGTAAGAACCGGATTTGGAGGAACTAAAGTAGCTACGGACAAAGGTCTGTATGTAGTGCCAGTATTTCACCGGGTTGAAGTAATGGATATTTCTGTAAAGAAAATTCAAATTGAAAGATTAGCGACAGAAGGTCTTATCTGTAAGGATAATATGCGTGCAGATATTAAAGTGGCATTCTTCGTTAGGGTAAATAATGAAGTAGACCTTATTAAAAAAGTTGCTCAAACCATTGGTGTACAGAGAGCTTCTAGACAAGAAACGCTTGAAGAGCTTTTTGAAGCCAAGTTTTCCGAAGCCTTAAAAACCGTTGGTAAAAAGTTCGATTTTATTCAATTATATGAAGCGCGTAGAGAGTTTAGAGATGAGATTGTTGATATTATTGGAATTGACCTAAACGGCTATACCTTAGAAGATTGTGCCATAGATTATCTGGAGCAAACTGCCGTAGCGCATTTGAAAGCAGATAATATTCTTGATGCAGAAGGTATCAAAAAAATAAATGATCTTACGGCTGCTCAAAATGTTAAATCGAACCTTATTAAGCGTGACGAGGAGAAGACCATACGTAAACAAGATGTTGAAGCACGTGAAGCTATTTTAGAGCTAGACAAGCAATTAGCTGAAAAAGAAGAGCAACAAAAAAGAGAAATCGCGAATATAAAATCTCGCGAAGAGGCAGAAACTTTAAAAGTTTCCGAAGAAGAGCGTTTAAAGTCGGAAACTGCTCGTATTGCTACCCAAGAAAAAGTAAAAGTTGCTGAAGAGAATATGGAGCGTCAAATTATTGTCGCTTTGAAAAACAAGCAACGTACAGATGCCGTAGAGACTGAAAGAGTAGAAAAAGACAGACTTTTAGAGGCTACGGAAAGAGAAAGAGTAGTTACTCTTGCACAGATTGAAAAAGAAAAAGTTGTTGAAGTAGAGAAAAAGAATATACAAGATGTTATTCGTGATCGTGTTACCCTTGAAAAAGGAGTAGTGGAAGAGCAAGAGAACATGAAGGATATTGAAGCTTTCAAAACTGCCGATCGTGAGAAACAAGTGAAGATTACAATTGCTGAAGCAAACGCTCAAGAAGATTTAATTAAAACGATTAAAGCGGCAGAGGCTCAAAAAGAGGCTGCAAAACAAAAAGCGGAAGAAATCAATATTGAAGCATTGGCTCATAAAGAGGCTAGTGAGAAAGAGGCTGAAGCACGTAAGATTTTGGCGGAAGCACAAGCGAAGGAGGAAGCAACCGTTGGTATGTCTGAAGCTCAAGTTATGCATGCAAAAGCAGATGCCTTTGAACGTGAAGGAATAGTACAAGCTATTATCATTGAGAAGAAAGCGAAAGCTGAAGCAGTTGGTATTGAAGCAAAAGCAGAAGCTAAGCGTAAAGATGGATTAGCAGAGGCTGATGTTATCAAAGAAAAAGCCATGGCAGATGCCGCTGGTATTGAAGAGAAGGCAAATGCAATGAAGAAATTAGACGGTGTTGGTAAAGAACACGAAGAATTTAAACTGCGTTTAGACAAAGAATTACAAGTAGATCTTGCCCACATTAATATCCAGAAAGATATTGCCGATGCACAAGCACAGGTTATTGGTGATGCATTAAAAGCTGCCAAGATTGATATTGTTGGTGGTGAGACCATGTTCTTTGACCAAATTATCGGTCAAATCACCAAAGGTAAGGGCTATGATAGATTGGTTGAAAATAGTACTAACATTCAAGATGTAAAAGATGCTATTTTAGGCAGCGATGATGTCAAAGGAAATCTTTTGGAAAAGGTAAAAGAATTCGCTGATAAATATGGTATTTCTACTGAAGACCTTAAAAACGTAACTATAGCAAATTTACTGATGGACTTAAAATCAAAGTCTAACGATAGTGAAGAGCAAACACTGTTTAGCAATCTATTTAACCTTGCAAAAGGGTTAGGTATGGGCGATAAAAAGTTGAAATAGACGCTTAACACTTAGAGTTTTAAAGTAATTTATAAATGTAGTACTAAAGCCTAGTTATTTTTATGGCAGAAGAATCCCGAACAGACAAAACGGAAGAACATATTTTAGATGGTGGTACTTATGATGTAATTAAAAACCGACTGCAAAAGCAGAAGGAATTGTTACAGAGTAAGCTAATTAATCTAAACGATGATAGAAAAACCGTTTTTGGTTCATTAGAAACTAAACTTATTGCGAATGATAGAATCAATACAGAGAACAATTGTATAGCAAGAGATATTGTTTCTTTTGGTGACACTTGCCTGTTCGGGTATAATGTTCATTTTGGTCTTAGAACCGAAATAAATATTAAAGATGTTTTTAGCAGTTACACTTTTACAGATAACAGTTTTAAAGCTGCTGATCTTGATCTGCTAGAAGATGCAACCTTTAAAACAGATTTTACTAATCTATATAAATACTATAGAAATACGATATTTTCCAACTTTGCCGTAATTGGAAATTATCTACATATGGTTTTTCAGCTAAGTGAGAGTCCCACAGATATTAAAACCTTTAAATGGTTAGTGGTAGACAATTCGCTAAAATATATTGATAACCGTAGCGAACATGAATACAAATTTCCTGTTCAACAAGAGTTTAAATGGCAAGAGGCTACAAGAGATATGCAACGTTATGGAGAACATCCTCATGTGTCTATAAAAGACCGGGTGTTCGTAGAAACCATTGGTGGCGACCTTACTATAAAAATTGAGGATAACACTACAGAGGGCAAAGGTATTTTAGATGAACCCGTAGAATATGTTGACCAAACTTTAGATGATGGTCAATATCGTTTTGGAGATTTAGGCAACCTTTTAATTTTAGAAATAAAGCCATTTCAAGAAGCTGCCCGTTATTTTGTTTTTAATGACAAAATGCGAGAGGTTCAAAAAATTGATTCTGTTAAAGATGCCTGTATTTTACTGCCAGATGATCAAGGTATCATCTTTCCAACAGGGTATTACTTGCAAACGGGAGAGTATCACATTTTTGATAATGCTATCCCTAATGTAAAATTTCAAGAACGTATTATTTCTCCGAATGGAGAAGATTTTCTTTATGTTTTTTATTCTGCTGCAGAGGGTTTATATAACCTCATGTCTTATAATATCATAAGTCAGGTTATTAAGACACCGATAATCTGTAACGGATTTACGATTTTAGAAAACGGTGAACTTTGTTATTTCAAAACAGAGCAAGAACAAACCAAGCACCATGTAGTTCAAATTTGGCAAACGCCTTATTTAAAAGGTGATTACGTGCCTTCACAGCATGAAGACACCTTACTTTATAAAATTGGAAATAAAGATATTGTAAAGGCTATGGCAGAAGTCAATGGCTTAATTACATTATTGAATAAAAACGACAAGTATGCGGGACTCTACAGTGATATAGCAAAGTTCTCGAAAGATATTTTAGATGCGTATTATTGGTTGCCAGAGCCAGATACACATCAATTAAACGAGCCCATTGAAGAAATCAACAAAGCATCTAACGCTGCTATTGATGAGTTTGAAAAAGTGGTTCAACTCCGTAAAAATGCCCAAAATCAATCTAAATTAATTCAACAGAATTCTGAGGAGTTATTTAATAAAATCAAGAGCACATCATTTAAAAGCATTGATGAGTTTGTTGCATTACTTACCAGATTGCGATCTTTAAGAGGTGAAGCTATTTCGCTTAAAGAAGTACGATATATTGATTTAGAATATATTGAGGTCCTGGAAGAACAAATAGGGGAGCAGACAAAAAAGATATCTGAACGTTGTGTTCAGTTTCTTTTAAACCCAAATGCATTACAACCATACCATGACGCTTTAAAAGATAAAAAAGAATTTATAGCTACTGTTGAAAAGGTAATTGTAGCTAAAGAGAAGGAAGAAGAAATTAATGAGATCAGTACGCAACTAGAAATGCTGATCGATATAGTTTCTAATCTAGAAATTGAAGATACTGCCCATTCTACTAAGATAATCGATGATATTTCATTGATTTTCTCAACTATAAACGAACTTAAGGCGGCTTTAAAAAACAAAAGAAATTCTCTTGGTATATCTGAAGCCAAGGCAGAGTTTGCTGCACAATTGAAATTGATTGATCAGAGTATCATCAATTACTTAGATATGGCATCTACACCAGAAAAGTGTGATGAATATCAAACTAAAACATCTATTCAATTAGAAGAACTAGAGGGTAAATTCACCGATTTCGAAGAGTTTATCGAAACCATTATTGAAAAGAGAGAAGAGGTTTATGCTGCATTTGATGCGAGAAAAAATTCTTTAATTGAAAAACGTAATAAAAAATCTAGCGCATTAGCCAATGCATCAGCCAGGATATTAAAAGGGGTACAGAAAAAGGCACAGAGTTTTAATTCTGCAGTAGAAATCAACGGATACTTTGCTTCAGATTTAATGATTAATAAGCTGCGTGATATTATTTCTCAATTGCAAGAGCTTGATGATAGTGGTAAAGCTGAAGAGATTGAAACCCAATTGAAAACGGCTAGGGAAGATGCTCTTAGAAAGTTAAAGGATAAGCTAGATCTTTATGAAGATGGCGATAGTGTTATTAGATTAGGTAAACACAAATTCGGAGTCAACAAACAACAGTTAGACTTAACGATTGTTTTTCATGATAACGAACTCAATTATCATTTAACAGGAACCGATTTTTACAAAGTACTGAACAATGAAGAATTTGTTAAGAATAGGCACTTATGGAATCAGGAATATGTTTCTGAAACCGATGATATTTATCGTGCTGCATATTTAGCTTACAAAATATTTTCAAAGTTCACCGAAGAAGATTTACTTCCTTTAAGTGATGAAGAGTTGTTGAAACTTGTTCAAGAACAAAGTAGAAATGACTATTCTGAAGGTTATATAAAAGGGGTTCATGATGTAGATGCTTCAAGAATACTGAAGCTTTTGGTACATAAACACCATGAATTAGATTTACTTACCTACCGACCAGAAATTCGTGGGTATGCCCAATTTTTCTGGTATGATTTGGATCAAGATATTAAAGCCGAATTAGATAAAGGTTTAAAAGCTGCAGGAGAGGTATTGCAATATTTTCCTGAATCTAAAGAATACGCTTCTATCATTGAGGGATTGAAAAAGAAAATAGAAGTCTTTTCTGAAGAAACAAAGCTATTTGACGCGCTATTAAGCGAAGATATTGCTGATTATTTGTTTGAAGAGCTAAAATCAGATTCTGAATTCGTGTATAGTGGTTTTGCTATTCAATTAAAAGATGAATTTTTAAAATTACTTAAATCTCAAAATGCAGATTTAAAGTTTAAGAAAAGTGTTGAAGAAGCTCCAGAATTTGCATCGAAAGTTCGTTTGGTGAAACAATGGGTAGGTGCATTTTTAAAATCTAAAAAAGCTGTCGATGCTAATATTAATTTAAACAGATATGAAAATGAAATTGTAGGAGCCATTTTGTTTAGAGATGAGTCTGCTTCTAAAATCAAGGCTGTTTCGCCGAATGAAAGTTTAAAAGAGCTGAGAGGCTCTCATGAAACTATTGTTGAAGGAGTTTATTCGTTCAATTATCATGATTTTATTTCTAGAATGAGCTTATTTGTGTTAGATGAAGTTCCGGCATTTCTAAAGTTTAAAAAGACAAAACACGAAATAACCGAAAAACTAAAAATTGATTTAAAGTTAGAGGAATTTAAGCCAAGAGTGCTTACATCATTCGTACGTAATAAATTAATTGATGAAGTATATCTTCCAATTTTCGGTAACAATTTAGCGAAACAACTAGGTACGGTAGGTGCAAACAAACGTACCGATAGAATGGGTATGTTGCTTTTGATATCGCCACCAGGTTATGGTAAAACCACCTTGATGGAATATATAGCAAACCGACTTGGATTAATTTTCGTTAAAATAAATGGACCGGCAATTGGTCATGAAGTTACCAACGTAGACCCAGCCTCTGCAAAAAACAGTGCTGCTCGTGAAGAGCTTAAAAAGCTGAACCTTGCTTTTGAAATGGGGAATAATGTCATGCTTTATATTGATGATATTCAGCATTGTAATCCAGAATTTTTACAAAAATTCATTTCCTTATCAGATGGTACTCGTAAAATAGAAGGTGTATACGAAGGGCAGCCTAAAACATACGATTTACGTGGTAAAAAATTCTGCGTAATAATGGCAGGTAACCCATATACGGAAAGCGGAGAGAAATTTCAGATTCCAGATATGTTAGCCAACCGTGCGGATATTTATAACCTTGGTGATATTATTGGGGAAACCGAACATTTATTTCGATTGAGTTTGGTAGAAAATTCGCTTACAGCAAATCCTATTTTACAGCAACTGGCAAGTAAAGAATTTGATGATGTGTATACATTGGTTGAACAAATTGAATCTAAATCAGATGAGGGTCAATTAATTGGCAACCATTCTAGTCAAGAAGTTGAAGAATATAAAAAGGTTCTCGAAAAAGTATTGCGGGTAAGAGATGTATTATTGAAAGTAAATGCAACCTACATTAAAAGTGCCGCAATGCAAGATGAATACCGTACAGAACCTTCTTTTAAACTTCAAGGCTCTTATAGGGATATGAACAAGTTGGTGGCTCAGATTGTGCCTATAATGAATGAGCGAGAGTTGAACACGCTTTTACGTTCACATTATGAGAATGAAGCGCAGACCTTAACTGGTTCTGCAGAAGCAAACTTGTTAAAGTACAATGAGCTGATCAATAATCTTACTACGGAAGAAGATGCGCGTTGGAGTGCTATAAAGGAGCAATTTGTAAAGAACAATAAATTAAAAGGGTTTGGTAATGCCAATGAGATGGCTCAAGTACTTTCCCAGATGATGGAATTCTCTGATAATCTTGCCGGTATCAAATCGGTTCTTGAAAAGGGACTTAAAAATGATTAAGGTTTAAATATATAAAGTAGTTTTTCTTTTATTACTGAAATTGAAAAGACGTATTCGGCCGAATACGTCTTTTTTTTGATAGGAACATTATTTTTCTCGTCTATGAAATCTGCTGATCCATAGATAAAAAAAGACTATTGGTCTAATTGCTCTCAAAATTGGGTCTTTTTAATTAAACCAGGCTTAAAAATTGCTGTCAAAGTAGTGATTGAATAAATGAAAGTTTAACCTTTTAAAATATAAAAATCATGAAAACAAATACTAAAACATACTTCGTATTACCTTTATTGTTAATCGGATTTATTTTTGCAGGTAATGCACAAATTCGGAAGCGTACATCAAAAACAACAACTACAACTACACGAACGGTAACCAAAAGTACACCTAATAGGGTATCCAGTAAAAAAGTAGTTTACAAAACCCCTAAAAAGAAGGTTACTGCAGTAAGGTCCGTACCTAACAAAAGAGTTGTGAAATACAAAGGTCAGAATTACTATTATGCAAACAATAGGTTTTATGCACCTTCCAGAGGTCGTTACATACCTATAGCCCCAAAAATTGGTTTCAGAATTAATACGTTACCCGTTGGGCATAAGAGAGTCCGTTTCAATAACCATATATACTTCACCATTGGTGGTACTTTTTATGCCGAAGTGGGTAACGAATATGAAGTGGTAGAACCAGAAATAGGTACTATAATTTACGAGCTTCCTGATGATTATGAAAAGGTGACGATAGATGGGCAAACCTATTACGAGTATGCAAATATTCTATATGAAAAAGTACAGGTAGATGGCACAAGGGCTTATGAAATTGTGGGTATTATAGATATGGAATAAGTAATTAGTTGCCTCGTTAATTATTATAGGAGTGCTTGCGGATATAACCGTAAGCGCTTCTTTATTTTGTGTTGTGAACAAGTCTTTAGTTAAAGTAGGAATTAGTTAAAAGCTTGTTCTTATTCATAAGTTTGGGTTTCATGGAGCCAAGATGCATAAAATAAAACACTGCGTTTACATAAAGTACAGGGAATAAAGATGTAATTTCGCGCGGCATAAAATGTGATTGAGCGGTGGTTTACTGCGGATAAAAATAGGCAGAATGAAGAGTGAAGAATTGGATGGTTCCCAAGAGATTTCTTTAGACGAAGTAAAACAAGCAATTACCGTTCTAGAGCGATTGGTGGCAGATACCAATCAGATATTTGAAATTCCAAAAGAACAACGTACCGCTTTGATAAAAGCTTCCGGACAGTTGTCCAGACCTAGTCGCGAAGAATTTTCCCGTCGTAAAAAAGATGCCAAAAAAGCGGCAAAACGCAAGCAAGCGGCAAAGGACAAAAGTGCACGCGCAGAAACGGGAATCCGCTATGCACGTGAGTCTTCGGTATTCGTAGCTCCAAAATTATTGGCTGCTGCAGACTTGGCACAAAAAGAGATGGGTGAACTGAAATCACCACGTGATTGCTACGTCTGTAAAGCAAAATTCACCAAACTGCACCATTTCTATGACACCATGTGTACCGATTGTGGTGACCTCAATTACGCTAAACGTTTCCAAACTGCCGATGTAAAAGGGCAAGTGGCCGTTATTACCGGTTCTCGACTTAAAATCGGGTATCATATTTCTCTCATGTTATTACGTGGTGGCGCTACGGTTATTGCTACCACTCGTTTTCCGGTTGATTCCGCTTTACGTTTCTCTAAAGAGGAAGATTTTATGGAGTGGGGACATCGACTTAAAATACACGGACTGGATTTACGGCATATTCCCAGTGTGGAGATTTTTTGTAATTATATTGAGCAGAACTATGAGAAGCTGGATATTCTCATTAACAATGCAGCACAAACGGTACGCCGTCCTGCAGGGTTCTATGCGCATTTAATGCCCAATGAAGAACGTCCGTTCGAATCGTTACCGGAATTTGCCAAAGGGGTTTTAAAAGACCATATGAGCTGTTTAGAGGAATTGACTACTTTGACCTCTACGGCATCTTCCAATAAAAATATGCCGGTTTCATGGCATGGTCCAGAACCTGGTATCGGGCTACGCTCTTCTGCAAAATTGTCACAAATTCCGTATAGTTTTGATGCCAGTTTGGTTACGCAAGAAGTATTCCCTGAAAGTGAATTAGATGCCGATTTACAGCAAGTAGATTTACGTAAAACCAACAGCTGGCGCTTAAAACTTGGCGCCATTGAAACCACGGAAATGGTAGAAGTACAACTCGTAAACTCCGTGGCACCTTTTGTGTTGTGCAATCGACTTTCAGAAGTCATGAAAAAGGAAAATACGGGTCAGAAACACATCATAAATGTGACGGCTATGGAAGGTAAGTTCCATCGCTTTTTCAAAGAATCGCGACACCCGCATACCAATATGGCGAAAGCAGCCTTGAATATGTTGACACATACCGCAGCAGGTGACCTGGCCAAATACGGTATTTTTATGAATGCGGTAGATACCGGTTGGGTTACGGATGAAGACCCAGCGGAATTGGCCAAAAGAAAACAAGAAGTACACGATTTTCAGCCGCCATTGGATATTGTGGATGGTGCCGCGAGGGTAGTGGACCCGCTTTTTGACGGTATCAATACCGGTAAACACTGGTGTGGTAAATTCTTAAAAGATTACTTCCCTATTTCCTGGTAAACGTACTTCAGGTTTACGCTTTAATGGTTCTGGAGTGTTCCATAAAGTGTTCTTCTAAACGTTTTAATTGTGGATGCTCTTTTTCGGCATAAATTACGAATTGCGATTTCTTAATACTGGCTGCCATAGCGATCAATCCTGTGGCGTCTTTTTTATTGGAAAGAAATTCGGCATCATCAACACTTATGATTTTCAATTCGGAAATACTCACGCCATTGGTCAAAAACAGGCTATGAAGGGTTTTAGGGGTTGTAATCAGAATATCTATACCCATGTATATTTCGGACTTCTGTACGTCTATATGCAGCTGCTCGTAACTTGCATAGACTCGTAACGAAGAATATTTGGTATATTCATTAAAAGCCTCATATAACTCAAGTACTTTTTCTTTGTCAGCAACCATAATCACGGCCCTTGGCGCATCGCCCGCAGCTTCGCACTTTAATTTTTGTAAAGTGGTCAAAATTAGCGTGGTGGTTTTTCCGCTTCCTTTCTTCGCAAAAGCAAAAACATTGATACCACTTTTAATTACGGGAATGCTACTCTTTTGAAATGCCGTTGGCGTTTCTATTTCCAATCGCTCTAAATTTTCTAATAAGTGCGGGTGTAATTTTCTAAATGGCATATACTGTTCTACTAAAATTGTGGTTCTAAATCAAACGGATTCCAAAGTGCAAAGATAGGCACAACCAATTGGGAAAGTGAAATTTGTAAAGGAACTTATTTTGAGGGTATCTGTGAATTATGGTAGGTAGCACCAAACTTGCTTGAATTCTATTTCTTGGCATTGGTTCTACATCAAATAGCTATCAGCTTGACACTGATTATCGCCTCCTTTTTATTTGAATCCACTGATTAATTTGCCATGTAACACCCCACAGCACTAATATGAGCATTACGATATTTAAAATAATCTGTAATATAAAACCCGAAGTATCAAGGCTGGGCTCATTTTCTATTGCGTATCTGTCGGGTATATTTTTGTGATGCCAAACCCAAATAGAATCGTTCATGGGTAGATAGAATGGCGTAGCATCATAGATTTTAAAGAAATGTCTATAATCATCTTTATCCTGTTTCCAAATAAAAATATCTCCTTCCGGTGAGTCCAAACTAACTTTTTCTTTAGGATTGTTATAGTGAACGTCGTAACCATACAAAGTAGAACTTCCTCCAATAGAAGTACCAACAATTGGCTGAATAGAATCTACTCTAACCCTTAGTTTGGTAAACTCATTTTTATGATTGAGGTAAACAAACTTTTCCTTTAAATTAAGAACGGTAAAAGGGGTGAAGAAAAATAGAAACATAAAAAGGAGCGTGAGAATTACTTTTAAAACTTGTGATCCTTTTTTATTGATGTTGTTAGCCATAAAGAAAAACCAATATCTTGATGATGATTATATATCACAACGGTATTTATATATGGAATGTTATAGTCTCTTTATAACCCCTACGAATACAAAATCAAAAACACCCCAATCAAAATACCGGCTAACGGCACTAGTTTCTTGCGTTTGTTCTGTTCTTTAAAAATGAGTCCGCCTACCACTACGGCAATGATAATCTGGCTGCGTTTAATGGCGGAAAGCAGCATAATCAACGCATCTGGGTCTTGCAGGGCCTTAAAATAGAAGTAATCGGCTATTTGCAACAAGATGCCCACAAGCGGAATAGACCAGCGCCACTTGAACGCTCTTCGCTTCTCCGCATTCGGAAACCAGGTGATGCTCAGGATTACCAATAGAATAAGAATGGTATAGAAACAAAACCAGAATTGCAGCGTCTGCGGGTTCAAGGTAAGACTCTGAATGAGGAATTTATCGTACAGTCCACTGGAAGCGCCTAAAAAAGTAGCGCCGATAATAGCGAATATCCATTTGTTGCTTTTAAAATGGATGCCTTCCTTTTTACCGATTCTGGAATACAGCAGCACCGAAAAGATAATCAGAAAGAATCCTATCCATTGCCAGCCGTTGGGCTTTTCTTGGTAGATGGTAATCGCGCCGATAAAAGTAAAAAACGGACCGGCAGACCGTATGGGCGTAACAATAGTAATGGGCAGATGCTTTAGCGCTTGGTAGGCCAATAGCCATGAAGCCGCCATGATAGCGGACTTTATAAAAATGTATCCGTGGGTCTTTAAGGGAATATCGGTAACGAAGAGTTGTAAGCCCAACATCTTAGCGGGAAACCAAATGGAACCCAAGTAACACGGCAGCAGCAATAAGAAACCCGAAGAAATGGTGCCCAAAAGCACCGGAAAGACCTCGTTGCCCTGAACGGCATGTTTTTTAAGTAGGTTGTGAAACCCTAAGAATAAAGCGGCCAGAAGCCCAAGATACATCCACATAGCGGGCGCGAAGATATTGGTTTTTTAGGGTTTGAAGGGCATGTGAAAAGCAAGATTTTAAAAAAGCGGCCTCGTAGTTTTAAAGAACGTAAAATTGTTTTGCAAGCATACGGGCGCTTACGCCAATTCTTGCTTTCTATTACGCTTTTCTGTAACCGATTACTTATTAAATTTTAATATATTTAGTGACTACAAAGCAGTGTTTTCCTGAATTCTGAATAACAAGATGTATAAAATTTTATCTCTGGACGGTGGCGGTAGTTGGGCCATAATTCAATTGCTTACCCTTAGGGACCGCTACGGGAATATGAACGGTCATGAGGTGCTGCGCAAGTTTGACTTGGTAATCGCCAATTCCGGTGGTAGTATTGTTCTGGCTGCCTTGGCGGAGAATTATTCTATTGATAAGGCGATTAGCCTGTTTAAGGAGAAAGAAAACCGAGAACGCATTTTTTGTAAAAATGCCTTCTGGGACCGCTTTTTTCCGGTGGATTATTTGCGGTTTTTCGGCATTGGGTTCGGGCCAAAATATAGTGCGACAAAGAAAAAAGAAGCTTTTGAATATCTGTTTCCCGAAGTGGATAAGGTGCAGATGTCCGAACTGCCCAAAATCATTGGTAAATCATCCCTTAAAATCGTGGTTTGTACCTATGATGCACTCAACAACCGCGCTAAGTTTTTTAAATCCTACGCCTTAACGCCATCGCGATATGACTCGGTGCGGTTAACGCAGGCCATTAACGGTTCTTCCAATGCCCCGGTGCAGTATTTTGATTTTCCGGCACGCTTTAAAGCAAAAGAAAGCGGTGTGTTTTTTGAACTGTGGGATGGCGCCCTTGGCGGATTCAACAACCCTATTCTAGCGGGTATTATTGAGGCCTATAAACTGAAAGTGGACCTAAAGGACATGCAAATCGTTTCCTTGGGGACCAGTAACCCTCTAATGTCTTCGGATAAAAAAGAGACGTTTTGGAACTGGAAACTAGACACCCAGCAATACCGAAGAAAGAAATGGGCTTTTCATAAATTTAAACCGCAAGTGAGTTTCTTTATGGAAACCGTTTTTAACCAAGCCAAGACTATTTTATACCAACCGCCAGATACCGCCAATTATATGGCCATGATGTTTTTTAAAGCCACCACGGGCAAAGATTTGAACGAAAGCATCATAAGGCTATCGCCACTTGTTCATTTTGATGATAAACTCTCTACGGAAGCCGTACCGCTTATAAAACAACTCTATGAGCTGGATATGGACCTGACCAAAGACACACAGATAGACTTGCTCCTACAATGTTTTGAGGCTTGGAAAGCTGGAAAAATCTACAACCAACCTGTAGAATTTGAGGTGGAAAGAAACAATGATTTGTTATTTCTTTCAGGTGATAGATGGTATCAGGATGGGATGGATAGATGGGGTGAGTGGGAGCTTTAGAAATATAGTTAAGGCCCATAATATCTTTTTTTTGTATAATTTGCTTAGCTGTTTTCCAATACTATAGAGAAAATATATTTTAGTACAGTAAAATGTATTGTATGTGAAAATTGTTGAAGCTTTTGTTTGTACTTAAACTCTAGATGCGCCTATATATTATGATAAACTTATTAATTTACAGAATACTCAACTACACTATTGATTCCACACTTGTGTCCTAATTAACTTAAGAATGTCTAAAAATTATTGGTCAAGAGAAGAAACAATTGTTGCATTTAATGTGTATTGTAAAATACCGTTTAAAAGCAGTAGTAAAACTAATCCAACAATAATTAAATATGCAAATATTATCGGACGTTCCCCTTCTGCATTAAATATGAAAATAGGAAATTTTGGAAGACTGGACCCAGAATTAAAAAAGAAAGGTATTACAGGTTTAATAAATGGCAGCAAGCTGGAAGAAAAAGTATGGGATGAGTTTAATGGTAATTGGGAGAAATTAGTATTCGAAAGCGAGGAGTTAATAGAGAAATTTCAAAATAAAACAAATGAAAATTCTGTTTTGGAAAAATTTCCAGAAGGAAAAGAAATAGATACCATAGTTAAGAAAAGGGTAAATCAGAGCTTTTTCAGAAGTACTATTCTGTCTTCCTACAATTCAAAATGCTGTATCACGGGACTTTCAATTCCCGATTTTCTAGTTGCGAGTCATATAAAACCCTGGTCAAAAGATAAAGAAAATAGAATTAACCCACACAATGGTTTGTGTCTGAATTCAATTCATGACAGAGCTTTTGATAAAGGATACATAACAGTTACTCCAGAATTTAAAATAAAGATTTCAAAATACTTTGATAATTATTCTACAGATAAATCGGTATTCGAATTCTTCTTAAAGTATCAGAATCAAGAAATTTTAAAACCTGAAAGGTTTTTGCCAAAAAAAGAGTTTTTAGATTACCATTATCAAACAATATTTTTAAAATGATTGAATCTATTTATACATATAAAATAATTGAAGGCGTAACAATTATCTCCAATGGTGAAAATAAAATAAGTGTCTCAAATGAGGTTTTTAAATCTAAATCCGATAAATTATATAAACTGATTATAGATCAGTTTTTGTTCCAAGAAAATAATATCAAAACAATTACTTATAAGATTTCTGGCTCATCTAATAATCCAATTTCTGCAGAGCGTTTAATTGAAGTCAATAATATTAAAACAGGGCATAAGTACATAAAACTGAATAAATTAGGTTATAAAGTTGACTTTGATTCGTATGATGACAGTACGTTTAAGCTGAATCTACAGGTAATAGATAGTGCTTTACCAGAGATTATTGCACATGTTGTGAAGGATAAGTATGTAAGCAAAATAACAAAAATTACAGAGGTTATTGATAAATTGGAAGTTGATAACCCTATGAATTATGACCTAACTCAAGGTCATAAATTTTATGAATATAAATTAGTCAATTTTTTAGTTGAAGCAGCTACAGGTATGGCTTCAAAAGCTGTTTTGTTAGGGAAGTGCGATGTTGTAGATGGAATAATAATTGTTAAGCCTGATACTGAAATACGTTGCTATAATCTAATTGATTTCAATAAGTTTACACAATATCTTAAGAACTCATCTAGATTGAATAATTCATCAGGTTCTAAAATGGGTTGTGGTTCAGTAGTATATATGGAAGGTGGAGAGTCTTTCGTAAAACTGAATTTTCAAATTAAAGCGTAATGAAAGACAAAGAGTTTAAAATGAGTTTTGCACATAAAACCCATTGAACATCTAGGGTTTAAAATGCATTCTCATGTGCCATCTGCCTTTGCTGAACAAATTACCAATCCCTATTTCTAGATTGGATACTAAACTACAAACGATGATTTGGAAATAGTAAATAGTACCTTTGAAAGGTCTGCAAAGGTGAATATTTAGAGAATTAATAAGAATACATGAAAGAAGATACTCAAATAAAATGCCCAAACTGTGGTACATCAATAGATGTACAAGATATTTTGGCGCATCAACTTGAAGAAGAAATCAAACAAAAATATCAGTCTCAAATAGCAGAAGAAAAGAAACGCTATGAATTTGAGCAAGAAAAACTGAGACGTGAAAAAGCGGAGTTTCTAGAGAAGAAAAAGCAAGAGAACGAGCTTTTTCAAGAACGATTGGAAAATCAGTTAAAAGAGGGCAAGAAAGAGATAGAATCCAAACTTAAACTCAAATTAAAAGAAGAGCAGTCTGAACAGTTTAATGCTTTGCAAAAAGAACTGAACGAGAAATCTGAGCAAATAAAAGAGCTCAATAGAACCAAGGCCGAAATTGAAAAGCTTAAACGCGAAAAATCCGAGCTAAAAGAGATTGCAGAAGCAGAATCTCAAAAGAAATTGAACGAGATTCTTATTGCAGAGAAAGAGAAAATCAAAAAATCCGAAGAAGATAAAAATGAATTGCGTTTTAAAGAAATGCAAAAGCAATTAGAAGACCAGAAGAAGCTTACCGAGGAAATGAAACGTAAGCAGGAGCAGGGTTCTATGCAATTGCAAGGCGAAGTGCAAGAACTGGCCATTGAGGAATGGTTGGCTGCGCAATTTCCTTTAGATTCCATTGAGGAAATCAAGAAAGGGGCCCGTGGCGGAGATTGTATTCAGGTTGTGAATACCCGTGCCGCTCAGAACTGTGGTTCCATCTATTATGAAAGCAAACGTACCAAAGATTTTCAGCCTACTTGGATAGAAAAGTTCAAAGCGGATATTAGAGATAGAGGCGCCAATATTGGTGTTTTGGTCACCGAGGTCATGCCATCTGGCATGGATAGAATGGGCTTACGAGATGGCATCTGGATTTGCAACTATGATGAATTCAAAGGGCTTTGTGCCGTTCTTAGAGAAACCATTGTGAAGTTGGATACCGCTATGAGTTCCCAAGAAAACAAGGGGGACAAAATGGATATGCTGTACACCTTTCTTACGGGAAATACGTTTCGCATGCAAGTAGAGGCCATTGTAGAAGGGTTTACCCAAATGAAATCGGATTTAGAGAGCGAGAAACGCTCAATGCAACGTATTTGGAAGCAGCGTGAAAAGCAAATTGAGAAAGTGGTTACGAATACCATAGATATGTACGGCTCTATAAAAGGGATTGCCGGAAACGCCATACAATCGGTTAAAGCATTGGAATTACCGGGTGGTGATGAGGATGATGAACTACTTTTCTAGCAGCAAGAGAATCCTGTAGCTTATTTAGTAGATTATCATAAAAACCACGGTAACGACAACATAATAAAACCCTTCTAAACTATATTCAAAATCAAATTTATACAGCAACATTTGTTTGAAGTTTGCGTTAATTTAAAGCTTTGTTGAAGCACACACGTAAATTGAAATATAGTCCCCAAAAACAACCTACCATGAAGTTTTTATCCATTATTTGGATGTTCCTAGTCATGTCCGTTTTCCCAATGTTCGGTCAAAGTCCAGAAGAACTTCCTTTATTTTCAATGCCCCAATTGACCTATGAAGGCGCATTTCGTATCAGTTCACATTCCAATGGTGTTTCCAACCTCAACTACAATCAAGGACCCATTGCCTATAATTATGAAAACCATTCCCTTTATATTGTTGGTCATTCGCACCACCAGGCCATAGCGGAATATGCGATTCCAGAAATCATAAAGAGCGAAACCCTTTCAGAATTGAATATGGTAGAAACGCCCATTCAGGTTTTTAGTTCCGTATTAACGAAAACAAATGACGGAAACCCTCAGAAAATCAATAGTGTAGGAGGGATGTATTATGTAAACCATGGCGGACAGGCCAAATTGATCGTGAACGGTTATGAATATTATGATGCACCGGCAGATAATACCATGACTACGGTAATCATTGAGGATGCCAATGCCATTGAAACTTCCCCAGTTAGTGGTTACTATAGTTTTAAAGGCGGTGCCGGCCATACTTCTGGATGGATTTCCCCAGTACCGGAAGCGTGGAAAGAAGCATTGGAAGGTTCGCATATTACGGGTCAGTCCAGTGGAATCCCCATTATATCCAGGGCCAGTGTGGGGCCGTCTGCATTTTCCTTTGAAATGAGTGATGCTTTGAACGCGGTAACATCCATAGAAACCAATACTTTGTTAGACTTTAGTTTGTCCAATCCCTTGAATAAGGATTTGAGCAACGAATCTAAAACCAACAATATCTGGACGCATCTATCCAGGGCCACCTACGGTTTTATCGTACCCGGAACCCGAACGTATTTGACCCTAGGTAATAGTGGCGGCCACGAAAGTGGCGTATGCTACAAGTGTACCCAAGACAATGGTAACCTATGTGGCGGATATTGCCCGCCTGTGGCTAGTGATAGGTATCAATACTACTGGCTGTGGGATATGAACGATTTAATGGCCGTAAAAAACGGAACGCTAAAAGCATATGAGGTAATGCCCTATAATCATGGCCTTTTTGAGTCCCCTTTTCAAGAAACGGGAAATAAAGGTATTGGTGGCGGTAGTTTTGACCCCAGTACCGGAAACCTCTATTTGACCATACAAAGTGGCGATATGGAACAAGGTACCTACTCAAATCCACCAGTTGTGGCCGTGTATAATACCAATGGCAGTGTTTCCGAAAATGAAATCTTGGAACATGTAGAGGTAACCATGTATCCTAATCCCACTTCTGATATCCTTAATATTGAGGGAATGGTTTCGGAATCGGTCATTCAAATCACTGATATGAACGGAAAACAGGTTAAAAGTATTACTACAAGTAAGTCTTCTTATCCTTTTGATATGAGTAGTTTATCCGAAGGAATGTATGTGGTTTCCGTACGAAATGTTGCTAAGTTTACCGTACACACCGAAAAGGTGTTAAAAGTAGATTAGGCTGATATCAACTTACTAAAACCGAACCTTTAAAACCTTAAATTTTAGGGTCGGGATTTAAGGTGTTTTCTCCACCATCCTGTACCAAAAGCATATTCATTGTAGAAGAAGCGTGACGGTATTTTACGGCCTCTTGGTATTCAGGGTCCGCAAACCAGTCATCTACGCTCTTTCTATTAGGAAACTCTAAAATTACCATTCTATCATTGTATGGTGTTCCTTCTACCGTAGAAACCGCTTCTCCACGCGTTAGGAATTTACCCCCGTATTTCTCCACTGTTTTAGGGGTTCTATCGGTATATTTTCGGTAGGTTTCAAAATCGTGAATAGTCATCATTGCAATTACATAGGTAGCCATAGGTTTTTATTTATTTGTGTTGGTCTTAGCATGGTTCATCCGGTCTTTGGCAATTTCGTCCGCCACTTCGGAAGTCGGTCGTTTTTCGTTTTTCGCTTTTTTCAAAAGGTTTAAGATGATATCGTATAAACCCGAAACCCGTTCTTTGGAGTCTTCCATTGTAGGTTTTGAGAATATTCTAGATCCCGCACCCATCATTCCGCCGGCATTGATTACATAATCGGGTACATAGGTAATTCCCAATTCCATAAGCTGTTTTCCGTGTGCAGCGGTAGCCAATTGATTATTGGCAAGTCCGGAAATGGCTTTGGCCTTTATTTCATTGATAGTAGCATCATTGATGATAGCACCCATAGCACAGGGAGCAAAAATATCTACTTCGGCAGCATGTATTTCTTTAGGGGAAACGGCCGTTGCTCCATAGGCTTTCACAACAAAATCCACCGCTTCTTGATTTACATCTGCCACCACCAATTGTGCACCTGCCTCATGCAAAAGTCGGGATAATTCTCTTCCTGTGGCTCCTAACCCTTGAATAGCGACCTTTTTTTGCGATAGATCAGTAGAGTTCCATAGGTGCATTGCTGCGGCTCTAATGCCTGTAAATCCACCAAAAGCGGTAAATAAAGAGGGGTTGAAACCAGTAGGGTATTGGCTTGCCCTGGCAAATATAAAATCGCAATTTTCAGCTAATACATCTGCATCTTCAGGACCTACGCCTACATCAATAGCGGTCCAATACCTTCCGTTTAAATGCTGGACATGTTTTGAGAACGCCCGTAACAATTGCTTTTTATTAGGCGTGTTGGGGTCTGTAATAATAACACATTTGCCGCCGCCCAATGGCAGTCCTGCGATGGCATTTTTATAGCTCATGCCTTCTGAGAGACGAAGTACATCTGTAAGTGCATCGTCATAGGTTTCGTAGGGATACATGCGGCATCCTCCCGCCGCAGGGCCTAAAGCGGTATTATGAATGGCGATTATGGCATGTAGGCCCACACTGGCGTCATGACAATATATTACTTGCTCATGGTCATTAAAATCTTTGTGGTTGAAAACGGACATATTGTTAGTTTATGGAATGAGTACAATGGATTGGGTGAGTGTTCTAGAGGTAAGTAGCTCGTGTGCTTTTGAAGCCTCTTTCAATGGCATTTGAAGTGGTTCGGTAGTTTTGATGTCGCCCTCTTTAATTGCCTTAAAGAGGGTCTGGCTCATATGCAAAAGTTCTTGCCGTTTGCGGACATAATGAAAAATCATAGGACGGGAAAGGGTAGCGGATTTCTTGGCCAGCATGGAAACCTCAAAGTTTTCGATAGGTCCTGATGATTGTCCAAAATTCACCAAATGGCCTCCAAAATCTAGGGAAGCCAGTGAATCGTAAAAAGTATCTTTCCCAACACTATCGTATATGATTCTCAGGCCTGTACCGTTGGTAACATCCATAACGCGGTCATAGACATTTTCTTCCCTGTACCGTATAATATGGTCACAGCCCTTGTTTTTTGCGATTTCGGCCTTGACATCCGACCCTACTGTACCAAAAACCGTTGCCCCCCTGTTTTTTGCTTCCTGAACCAAAAGTTGACCTACACCGCCCGCAGCAGCATGAACAAGAATAGCATCCCCTTTTTTAATCCGGGCCACTTTATTCGCAAGCATTTGTACCGTTAGCCCTTTAAGAATGACTGAGGCAGCGATAACATCACTTATACCGTCGGGAATGGGGACAGCTATAGCTGCAGGAAGGCTTCGTTCAGAAGCATAACCGCCGTAACTGGAAGTAATGTACGCAACACGGTCGCCTATAGAAAAAGAAGTAACCTCACTGCCAATTTTTGTAATGACGCCGGCACCTTCAATTCCAGGAATTCCTGGTAAAGAGAGTGTTTTATACAACCCGGAACGTACATAAATATCATGAAAATTAATACCGATTGCCGTTTGCCGAATCACTATTTCATCTGGTTTGGGTGTAATAGGAGAGAGGTCTGTTAATTTTAATACCTCTGGAGCACCATAACTGGATATTTGAATAGCTTTTGCCATATTCTTGTTTTCGGATTAATTATAAAGGGAATATAAAATACTTGCTTTAGGCAAATATAAATATTAATACTTGACAAAAGCAAGTAATTAATGTAGATTTGGATTATGGGATTAGAAACGATAGATCGGATACGGGCATTCAATAGATATTATGTTAGGGCGATAGGGCTATTGGAAAATACCGTAGTCAAGAGTGGTTATACGCTTACGGAAGCACACATCATCAATGAAGTGAATGCCACACCGAACACCACGGCAACGGAAATCAATAAAAAGTTGAAGCTGGACGAGGGATATTTGAGTAGGGTAATCAAAAAATTAATTTCTAACTCCCTTTTAACAAAATCACGCTCCGCAACGGACAAACGTGCGTACGTGATTAACTTAACCGAAAAGGGGAGAACGGAATATCAAAAACTGGATAGTCGTTCTACGGAATTAGTAGCCTCTAATATTAGCAATCTAGATAGTAAAGAGACTGTAGAACTTGCCAACCTCATGGATAGGATTCAGTTTCTTTTAGAGAAAAATACTTCGCTAGAGAAGGACATTATAAGCTGAGCAATTTAGCTACTCTTAAAATTCCGAAACTTCGCGTAACGTCATCCTTTATTACCTCTAAAATTACAACCAAAGATTTGGAATAGGAAGATATTAAAAATTAATAAGAAGTATTACTCTTATAGAATTCTATGTGAGGTTAAGTATTTGTATTAGTGTGATTTAAAATATTACATTTAAAGCTAAATATTAATATTCTGAATCTGTAAACTGACTGTAAAATAAGCGTTTGACTATAGCGGATTAATATTAAATGGCTCCGGCGGAACTAACAGATATTTTTTATTTACAACAAATGCTGAATATTTTCAATATTGGCTCTATGATATGAAATGAGTCGGTTCAGAGACAGTTCGTAGCTCAACTGTTTTACGGAATCACTAAGGTCGCTTTTGACGATTTCGTCCAGATTTTCGGTCATTTGATTTACAATGGAATCTACGGTGTTGCCAGGGTTTACGTGAAGGTTTCGGAGCATTTCTGCGGTCTGTTCTTCATGCCTACAGCTAAACTTTACGTAGTTGCTCAATAACTTTTGCATTCTAGTCTTAAGAAAACTGATATCGCTTCCGTTAAAATAGTGGTTTACCTGTTTTGCGATGGCGTAGAGGTTGCTCATCTCTTTTCCTAATAAATCGTCTTTTGTCATATTTCCGGTTTAAGGTGTTGTGTCCATATTTGATGTTTATGGATATCACGGAAAATAGACGTTCGTAGCCACTTCTGCGGGCTCATTCCGTAAAAATAGTGACACTTTTAAATGAGTTCTAGAACCTATAGAAACTACTCGTAGAACTCCGCCACCTCGTCCAACGGTTTTCTTTCAATATCCGGCACGTAGGTAGGTGATTTGGGATATCCGACGGGAAGCAACAAAAAAGCCCGTTCATTACTAGGTCTGTTTAATAGCTTCGCTAAGAAATTCATGGGGCTAGGGGTGTGGGTCAACGTAACCAACCCCGCATTATGTATAGCGGTGATAAGCATGCCACAAGCAATACCTACGGATTCATTTACATAGTAGTTGTTTACTTTTTCACCGTTCTCATCCAGGTCATGGACCTTTTTAAAAACGATAATGAGCCACGGAGCAATTTCCAGAAACGGTTTGTGCATATCCGTTCCCAAAGGTTCTAGGTCCTTTTTCCAACGGTCGCTCATTCGGCTTTCGTAGCTTTCTTTTTCCTCCGCTTCGGCAGCTTCCTTAATCTTGGTTTTAAGGGCAGGGTTAGAGACGGCACAGAACGTCCAAGGCTGTTTATGGGCACCGGAAGGAGCTGTTGAAGCTGTTTTTATTAAAGTTTCTATAACTTCCTTAGGTACAGGCGTATCCGCATATTCCCGTACGGACCTTCGTTTGTTCAAATGGGAATAGAGTGCCTGACTTTGTTTTAGCAATTCTTTTTGGGATAGTATATTCTCCTGGTAGCGTACATGCTTGTGTCCATTGACTAAAATATGAGGTGTTAAAGTCATAATTGGGGTGGTTTGTTAATTATAGAATCCGATTATCAAATATATCGCTTTTTTAGGCATAGTGATGTAATCCGTACTTACGACATGCAATTGAGTTTACGCGATAATTGAGAGTAAATGCTCGTGGGCTTGGCTTTAAATAAAAATGTATTCCTTTTAAAAGCCTTGTGGGCTTGCCCCGAGGTGGTTTACTGTAGTATTTGGCTATTATATGGGGCTAATGTTAAATGCATTCGTCTGTAATTGAGATAATTAATATTAAAAATTAAATTTTCTGTAAGGTTCGTATTTGTAACGGACTAATCCGCCTATTAGAAAACAGAATTATAAAAATAATAGGATGAATACAAAATTAAAAAATGTTTTTGCCGCTACGTTAATGACCTTTGCAGCAGTTACTGCAGTAAACGCCCAGGATACAGATGCTAAAGTAATAGAATTATTAGATGCATTAGAAGAGGTAAATGGTGGTTACGGAACTTTGGCCGCTAAAAAAGATGTGGAATACCACTATGTATATGACAATTTTGACAAAGGTAAAGATGTATCAACAGAACGTTACATTTTTAACGGGGAACAGTCCTGGGGTTCTTATGACCAACATGAGATTAATCTACTACCTACACAAAAAGGTGTAGCGGTACAGTCTTTAGTAGATGAAAAACCTGCATTGACATTAGATGGAAAAGCCATTACCGATGCTAAAGCTATTGGAGGTACGGTTTTCTTGCGTAAAGTAAACTTTTACTGGTTCGCAATGATGTACAAGTTAACGAACCCAGGAACAAACTATAAATACCTTGGCACCGAAAAAGTGGGTGATGTTACCTATGACAAAATAAGCTTGACTTATAATGCCGATGTGACCAAAAAAGAGCAAAACGATGAATATATTTTGTATTTCAATCCAGAAACACACTTAATAGATCAGTTTTTCTTTTCGTTACCAGCCTTTGGTGTTAATGCCCCTATTTTAAAAATGACCTTGACCTACGAAAACGTAGATGGTGTGTTACTATCTACCGTACGTGAGAGCTATATGCCAAACAAAGAAGGGGGTTATGTTAAAGGTGGTACATACACTATGACGAACATAAAATTCAATAACGGTTTTAAGAAAGAAGATTTTCTTTTGAAATAAAATCGGTACCCTATAAATTATAGAAAGCCCAATCTAAGATTGGGCTTTTTTTGTACCGTTTATTAATCAAACTCTGCAACTTACTTATTTAATTCTATCAATGAACTCAAGTATCTTCTCTGCAAACAACTCCTTTTCACTGGCCATAGGACTATGGCCTGAACGTTCAAAAACCAGAAGTTCTTTATCTTCCGACCCAATATTAGCTAATGCCTCTTCCGCAAACTTAGAAGGAACTATCAAGTCATGCTTTCCAGTAATAATCAAAGATGGAATCGTAATTTCAGAAAGTCTATCGGTATATGATATATCTTCCCAAAGGCCATTGTTCGTTAGGATTTTTAAAATTTGGCCAGAGTTCCATAAGGCCATGAATACGTTGTAGTTAACGCCAATTTCATCTTCCCAATTTTCTTCGTTTATAAAATCATCTTCTACAAGTTGTTCTTCTGCCGTAAAAGCTTCACGATTTAGATCAAAAAAATTGTCTTGATCATAACTCGGTGAAACGCTATCCGTTAACTGCAAAACTGTTTCCCAATAGTCAAGGCTATTACCCAAAGCTATTTGTTCGTTTGCTATTTTTGCATGGTTGGTAATATATTCCAAATACATTGCTTTAGGGTCGTGAGCCCCATCAACATCAATCCAACCCATAAACTCATCTTGATCTTTCAATAGGGTAGCGGTACCTAAGGTGCCTCCCCAGCTATGGCCCATTAAAACTAATTTAGAATCGTCTCCATATTTTTCTTTTATCACCTTGGCCAATGCTAAAACATCCTCGGCCATTAGATCTACAGTAACCTCTTTTTCTAAGTACTTGCCTTGAGAAACACCAGAACCGCGTTGGTCAAAATACACTACGGCATACTTTTCTTCAATTGTTTCTATAAAGGTTTTTGTCCTATAGGTCAAGCCAAAACCTCCCGGACCTCCGTTCAATACAATCAGAAATATTTTTTCTGTGGCGTTGCCATGAACATAAGCGGGCATATCTGCATTTTCATGACGCACAAAAAAAGTTTCGCTTAAATTATCTATCTCATCATCATTAGAACAAGAGAAAAGACTGAACAATGCAACTACTAGTAGAAGTGGCTTCATAAGATTTAAAGTATATCTGTGCATTATTTTTTCTTTTTAAAATTAAAACGATAGCCATATTCCAAAGAAACGACTGGTAGAGAACCTGCGTTATAGTCTGTACGCACAGAAAAATTTACGTTAAAATATCGCCCTGTGAGCTTTTTACCTTTTCGTTGTTTTCCAAAACCAATGGAGAGTGAGGGTGAGTAATACCCTCTACCTGCTAGGAAAACTTTATCTACATTATCTCCGTTTACTTCATATGTTTCCGGTAAAAAGGATCGGTAATATCCCAAAGGATTAAATTCCACACTGATTTGTTTCCCCTTGTGGTTCGTTCTGCGCCACGTTAGTCCGTAGTTCGTAAAAAGACCTGTATTTGTTTGGTTAAAAAAATTGGTGGTAGCGCCCAAGTTTCCATTTAATAAAAATTGGTGTGTGATGGTCTTGTTGCCTTTTTTTCGTTCTTTGATCCTTGAATTTTCTTTCCATAGATACTCGGCACCAACGTTAATTCCGTTGTTCCATAGGATGTTACCAAAATAACCTGCTTTGAATTCCGTGCGGTCTAAAAAAGAGTTCGGCATTTTTGTTTGTTCTTCTTTTTGGGCCTGCAAATGGGTACAACCTAAAAAAAGAAATAGGGGTAGATGTTTTATCATTTCTTGATTTTTGAGTCGTAAATATATAGGGCGAAGAATAAAATAAATGCTAATTGGGATATCGTTAAGTGGTAATTAACAGTAATTTGTGAGAACTTTCTTCTTGTTAATTAATGAATTACGACCTAATAAAAAGCTTTTTCCAGTCATTTAAATAGGCTTATTAAATTGAATTATTGTACCAAACACAATAGAATAAAAAACCTTAAGTGTTACTGCCCGTATACGGATTTTATGAAAGAAGACGTTCTTTTGAAATAAAACAATTGCGTTACAAATTATAAAAGCCCAATCTTAGATTAGGCTTTTTTGTGGGTCATATTTTATCACTTATTTCTATCGGATTGTACTAGTCAACAAAATCAGGATTCACCAAAACTCTACCTTCTTTGCGAGCTTTCATATAAACTGCTTTAGAGGGTCTTGGGCGTATGCGATATTTGGTAGGCAAGCCTGTTTCCCTGAAGAAATCGTCCGGAGTTCTTTCCGTAGGAAGTACATCATTAGTGGCGGTTCTGATTTTCTCCAATCTAGATTTTAAATCCTGCAATACGCCGCTGTATTCTGGGTTGCCTGCCAGGTTGTTCAGTTCGTTGGGGTCTTTGATGATGTCAAAAAGTTCATCGGTATCCCTAGGGGTAATAAAGCATTTTAGTTGCGCTTCGTTTAAGGTCCCTTTTTCTTTTTCCTCAAGCATGCTTTGCCAACCCAAACCTCTAATAATATCCGCCGAAGGTGTATTCGGTAAATCTGCATAGTAATTCTTTATGTACTTAAATTGTTTGGTACGTACTGCTCTGGTATAATCTTCATAATCATGAAAATGGTCTTCGGCATATATTTCATCGCGAATCGCTATATCATTGTTCTCCAATAAGGGCATAAAACTAAGGCCGTCAAACTCCTGCAAGGGTTCTAATCCTGCCATTTGCATAAAAGTTGGTGCTATATCCACAGAGCTAACCAATTCCGTATTGGTTTGTCCGCCTTTAATTTTTGCGGGCCATTTAATGATCCAAGGGGTTTTTATACCGCCTTCGTATAAGGTAGTTTTATCTCTTGGGAAAGCTCTCCCGTTATCCGAAACAAAAAGTATAATGGTATTATCGGCTACGTTCTGCGCTTCTAATTCCGCCACTACTTTACCGATATACTCGTCCATTCTAGAAACCTCATCGTAGTACAGAGCAAAGTCCTTTTTAACCCCGTCCGTATTAGGTACATAAGGCGGTAAAATCACATCTTCCGGTCCGTGTGGATTTTCAATAATGCCCTCATAAAAAGGTCTGTGGGCATCAGCAGAGGCTAACCACGTAAAAAACGGCTGGTCTTTAGGTCTTTCTTGTAATAGCTTGATCCAATCATCACAACCACTACCATCGCCAACTAATCTTCTGTCCAGACCTTTTAATCCAATGTTGTCATTCCATTGCATTTCCCACAACACATCAAAATCATCGTTTACGGATTCGCCAAGGTGATATTTTCCGGCCAAACCGGTCCAGTATCCGGCATTTTTCAGCTCTTGAACAAAGGTTTTTTTGTCTTCCGGTAATGGCCAAGCCAATTGTTCGGCATCCGTATTATGGGGGTATAGTCCAGAAATAATACTGGTTCTACTTGGGCTACATGAGCTTGTGGTTAAAAAGGCATCGGTAAATAACATACCGTCTTTTGCCAATTGGTCCAAATTGGGCGTTCTAATATTCTTATGGCCGTATGGGCCAATATCGTTCCAATTAACATCATCGGCAATAATGAAAACAATATTGGGTCTTTGGGTGGTTTCGCTTGCTGTTTTACCTTCCTGACTATATAATAAAAAGGGTAGCAATAAAAAGGAAAAATAAGTAAAAAAGGTATGATAACTCATGAGTCTTTAAGGTTAGTTCAGATACGAATGTTCATTACATTGAACAGCACAAAATACGTTAAAAAAAACAATTGTAAAATATACACGTTTTAATTTATAAAAGTTTGAAATCACTTTAAGCATTGTCATGCATTGGTGAAACAGGTATTTTATCGGATGCTAACCGTAAACATTCGGTTTCTGAGTGCATAGCTAAGAAGAATGGGTGTGGTTATTTAAGGTAAATCAAATACTTATAGCATATAACATCTTTTTTTTTATCCGTTAAAAGGTATTAAATGTTCGTTAAAAGGCTGTTTACCACAAAACTCCCTTAGTAGCCAACATAGAGTGTGGGATCCTAGTATAAACTTTTAAATTTGGTTGTTAACCACCAAAGCTACAATTGACTATTAGCTACAAAATAAGGGGTAATACCAAAGTATATGTATTATAGCGTAAAAGAATATTTAAAAAAGACAGCTTTTATAGGGGTCTTCCTGCTTTCCTTTTTTAGTTATTCGCAGTCCTTTTTGATTTCCTTTCCAGAGGCACCGGAAAATGCTACGGTGTGTAATCAGGCAAGTCTTTTGACGGTAAAAATGAACGTGATCGAAGCCTCCGCAACAGGCGCAACAGTTACCATAGATTTGGCCGATGGTATGCAATATGAAGTTGGGTCGGTTTTAAAAATAGGAGGAACAAGTAGCTTAACCATTTCAGATAATGGAGGGACTGCAAATCAACCTATTTTTACTATAGGACCAACCAACTTGGCCGTTGGTAATTTTATTGAATTTACTATCCTGAGAAAAGCTTATTGTGATGCTTATTCCAATGTACTTAACGGTAATGTTTTTGTAGATAAGGTAATTGGTGACATAAATGGTTCCGTATCCGATGAGGAAACAACGCCTTATACCATTAATTACCCTTCGCTAACATTCGTTCAGCCCCAAACATTAAATGATGCGCTGATCAATGATGTTCGTAGTAGAACTTTTAGTATAACCAATGGTGCAGATGGTTGCGCCAATGCCGTACATTTTACCATTGATTATAACGGTACTGGAATTGAGCAACAAAATCTAACATTGGGCGGAAACGTTATAAGTCCATCCTCGGTGGTAGGCTCTGTTTATAACTACAGTATTTCAGGTACGGATCTTACGGCTGATGGCCAGTTGTGCAATGGGGAAACATTGACTTTTACTGAAACTATTGAAATTAAAACGTGTAGTCCTGTTACGGATTATCAAACTGGTTGGGGCTGTAATTCGGATCCTGTAGATTGGTGTACAACAGTTAGCGGTACAGGGGGAATAAACATGGCAACGGGGACACCTGATTTTCAATCCAATAGAAATACAAAAATTGGTTATGTGGATATGTGTACGCCTTTTAAAGTAGAGGCGGAATATGTAAATGCAGGTACGGGAGATTCAAATGCCGCTACCATGTACAACTTAAAACTATTAAAAGGAAGAGGTACGGGCAGCTTATCCTTAACACCGTTGAGTACCATATATTCAATTTCCAATGCTACATTAAATTCGCAAAGTGTACCGTGGGTGTATGTAGGTAGAAAATTAACTGTAGACTTAGAGGATTATTTTACCACCGATCCAGACGGTGCCGGTGTGGGTCTAGATGACATTGATGGGGATGGTTTTTATGATGATTTACCAAAAGATTCTAAAGTTTCTATTGTGGTAGATGTAGCCATTAATTGTTCCCCTACCTGTGGAGTAAGCACGGTAATGGATAATTTTGCTGGATCAGTAATATATAGTACTATGTGCGATGAGACAGAGGTTTCATCACAACGTTTATATGCCCAAGGGTCCTCTTTGGCATATACACAATCTGCCTTTGTAACTACAGGTTACATTCCTGCAAACATTGATAATAACGTTCCTTTTAGAACCAGATTAAGTATTGGGTATTATAGACAGAAAGATGATTTTGACGATGCCAGTTCCAGATATGTATATGAGCTTACACTACCTCCTGGTGTTTCGGTATCTGGAACGGGTAACGTAGAATGGTTGTATGGCGAATTTCCAGGTTCGGGTAGTCCCGTTTCTTCTAGTTATACGCAATCAGGGAATATAGTCACTATAACATCACCCAACAATAATATTGGCTTTGCTTTAATTGATTTGGTTTATGATTGTAGTGCGGGTTCCGATCTTTCTTTGAGCTATAAATTCAAAAAAATAAACAATCCGGCTACAGGCTGTTCTTGTAAAGGAGAGCTTGCTTGCGGCACCCTGACCACCAACGCCAGTTGTCCTAGCACCTGTGTCATAGGGCCAACTAGCGGTATACCCATTGTAAGACGTGCCGATAATTCTTTAGGTTGGACCAATAGTTCCATGTCTACCAAGCAAGTAGCCGCCAATATAAGTGCATACGACTTATCCAAGGCATTATATTTAGATGAAATAGAACTACATGGCAACGCAATACAAAATGGGCCTTCTGCTACTTTAGGGGCCCGTTTGGTTTTAGATAAAATAAATGCCTCTACAAATAAAATAACGCCTTTAGAGGTAGATGTAACGATAAAAAGAAATGGTACCACGGTTTCTAACGGAACTCTTACCAATTTCTCTATGGCCAACTCAACTACCGCGGACCAAATAATAGATTGGAACTTAAGTGCCTTAATTCCTACTGGCGGATTATTGAATGGTGATGAAATAGAGACTATCTCCAGGTATCAAGTTACTTCTAATAGTATGACACAACATGATGTGCAATCTGGTGGACAATGGTATTTTTATAATACGGATGGCGTAACAGGCGATCAATTGTATTGTAATTTTTTTACCCCGGAAATGTATTTGGTAGGTACCCGGAGTTTAATAGGTACAAACACTTATTCTACCTACGGTTGTGATATAAGCTCCTTAGGCGGAAGCACTAATTATTTGGCGCGAAGATTTGATACGGCAGGGTTTTATTACCAATCCGAATATAGACCTGTAATGTACGTGGAATCCATAGAAGCCGTAATTCCACCTGGATACGAGTTGATAGAGGCAACCATTAGTGGCGGTGGGGTGTTAACTGCCAATACAGTTTCGGGCAATACGTATACGTTCGATAACCCCGGAGATTGGCCGGGAGTTGGCTTAACGGTTACCAATGCCTACGGAAGACTTTATCCTTTTAAAGTAAGGGCTACCTGTAATACCGAAAGAACAGAACCTATAAGGTTCAATTTCAAAATTAAAGATTATTACTATCACTATGCAGATGATGATCCATCAAGTACCGAATATGAAATTATACAAACAAATGCCAGAACCATTACACATTATGAACACCCGGAAATAACACTTACCAATCAAACAGGAGCAATCCAAGCCTCCGAACCTATTGAAAGTTGGGTGGTGCGCATGGCCAATTCAGGCTCCAAAACAGCGCCATACAATTGGTTTTCAATAGATGATGTTCCTAACGTACAGATTGAGAGGGTAGTGGATATGGCTACAGGTCTTGATGTAGCACCTACAGCATATCCCGGTGGAAATCTCTATCAATTGGGAACTACAGGTTTAACAAGCAGTAGTTATAAGGATTATAGAGTGGAATTCTCATATGCCAGTTGTGTAGAGACTACCTTGAAAGTTTTGGGCGGATGGAACTGTAATGAATACCCAACAGATCCCAACGTAGAGACCTGTAGTAAGGAAGAGCTAGACCTTATTTTTACCCCGGCAAGTGGCGAAGTAGAAATCATTTCTATTGAAGAGCCCAATACGGCAATAGATATTTGTACACCTCTGGATTACGCTTTTAATATAAATTCCGTTCAATCCGGTAATATAAAGGATGTGATGTTCACCATTATAGCTCCACAGGGAATGAATCCCGTTTCCGGGAGTTTTGAAGCTGAATATCCGGTAGGTTCAGGAAATTGGGAAGTGATTGGTGTAAGTTCAAACACAGGTTCCAATTATATATTCAATTTAACCCAGCATACCCAATTCCCTACTTTAGGATTGCCCGGAACTTTGAACGATGGCGGTAATGCCAATAGCAGATTAATGGCTACACGTTTTAAAATGACATCTGATTGTAATTTTGTAGCGGGTTCGAACTTTCAGGTTTCCGCATCGGCAAATAATATATGTGGTACGCCGGCATTGGGTAACAGTTTAGAATCACAGACCGTATCTACCAACGTTTCTGGTGTAGCGGCAGATTATTCCGTAGTTACGGATGTAGACATAGTTTCCGGTAGTTTTGATAATTGTGGTACTCCTGTAGTCATGGAGAACACGCAAACTATTATTACCTCTGAACCTATTGGCTCTAATGGGTTTGTTGAAATAGAATTACCGGTAGGTTATTCCTATGCGGCCAACTCTTACACCTGTACCTCTAGTTTATGTGCCACTTTTGATAGCGTTAGTACAAATACAAACGGAAGGGAAGTTATAAAACTCACTATTCCGCCCGGAATGGTTTCTGGGGATTTCTTTGGTTATACCTATGAACTAACAGAAAACACATCTGGTTTTATTAGCTGTGGTAACAAAACAATAACTATCACATCTTTAGATGAAACCCAAAATATATCCTGCTCTACGGAGTCTGGCGGATTCTGTCCGGTACTTTCCGTACAAACAGGTGAATACGATTATAACTTTAGTGTGGACCGCGCAAGCTTACAAATCACGTCCACAGCTACAAATGCACAATTGTCGGGTACAAATGAATCTGTTGTTACTACTTTTGATATTGAGAATACATCTGTATTTGATATTGCTGTAGGAACTACCGTTGAAGCTTTTTATGATGCGAACCAGAATGGCATTTATGATGCATCTGAAACTATTTTAGACGATAAAACACTTACCGTAGGCATAACAGCGGGCAATACGCTATCAGAATCCCTTAGCTTTACTATTCCGGCTTCGCAGGTGTGTAATGTGGTATTGGCTGTACGAACCAGCGAAAACCGCTGTTTCTGTGCAGATGCCTATACATCTATGATGTCTCCCACATCCCTAACCGGTGCAGCTGGTACGGACAAAGAAGTCTGTGAAATAACAAGTAGTGTTGCTATGGGTAATCCAAATGCTGCGTATACGTACCAATGGGCAGGTATATCGCCAGTGGAGACCGGATATTTAGATAATTCGTTATCAGGAAGTCCTATTTTTGAATATAATGGTCCAAAATTAACAACACCCATAAATTTAGTATATACCGTAACCGTTACGAGACCAAATGGTTGTAGAAGTACGGATACGATGACGGTAACTGTAAATCCGTCTCCGCAAGCGGCTGTAAATACTACTGATGCGAGTTGCGGATTAGATAATGGGAGTATTGAACTTGTATTTAGGGACTACCCCCAAGAAACTTGGATTGAATTTAGTTTGGATAATGGCAGTACCTACAGGTCTCAAATATCAGATGCCATGGGTAGCATTACCTATTCGGGTTTAGCTGCCGGAACTTATAGTTTATGGGCACGTTGGGGAGATAATTCTTGCCCGGTGAATTTAGGAAACCATACGATAAATACCACACCACAAGTTAATTATACCACACAGCCAATAGACGAAATAATACTAGTAGGTCAAGATGCTATATTCTTTTCAAATATACAAAATGCCAATACTTACCAATGGCAGGAAAGTACGGATAACGGAGCTACATTTAGTGCCATTACAGATGGATCGGAGTTTTCAGGAACACAGACCACTTCCTTGACTATATTAAAGCCAGGAATGGCTAAAACCAACAACCAATACCGTTTACTGGCTTCTAACTCCAATACGCCATTATGTGCGGCAATTTCTTCTAATACTGCGCTATTGACCATAAAATTGCCCAATGTTATTACTAACAGAAGAATTACGCATAGGGTAAAAAAGCAATAATGTAATTATGGTATACAGCTAAACGATATTAGGGTTTTGTGCTATACACCATCTTATTTTATGAGCTAAAAGGAACCGTAAAGAAGATAGAGGTTCCCTTATGTAACTTACTTTCCGCCCAAATGGTACCACCATTGCTTTCTACCATTTCTTTACTTAGTGACAAACCTAAACCCGAACCTTTTTCATTATTGGTGCCATGGGAGGTTTTTGTATTGTTCTTATCAAAAAGATTTGATTGGTTTTCCTGCGCCATACCAACACCGTTGTCCTTAACTTCAATTCGATATTTACGGTTCATCTCTACCACATTAATATTCACTTCGCCATTTTCATTAGTGAACTTTACAGCGTTGCTTATTAAATTTCTTAGGACAATATCTATAAGATCGCGATCACTGAAACTTATGATGTTTTTAGGGATATTATTAAAAAGAGTTATTGACTTTTTGTTTGCCAAGGGCTTCATTAGCTCAATATTTTCATTAACTAATACTCTTATATCTACATTACTTGGTTTAATTATAGTTCCGTTCAATTGTGTTTTGCCCCATACCAACAGATTGTTGAGCATATCGGAAATCCCTTTTATATTGTGGAGGGCCTTAGGTAGAACCATGTCTATTTGTTCTTTGGACAAACCATTTTCAACATATAGATTCAGTAAGGAATGAAATGAGTTTATAGGACCTCTTAAATCATGTGCAATAACAGAGAACAGCTTGTCTTTAGTCTCGTTAGCCTCCTGTAGTTCCGCTTCACGTTTAATTAAATCTTCTTGTTTAATTTGTAATTGCTTATTGAGCTTCTTTTGAATTTTATGTGTTTTATATAAGGATATTAGAAAAATTGCCAAAACCAACGATGCTGCAAATGCAGCAAAAATGTATAGCCTTTGTTTTGCTATAGCTGATTTGTTTTCCTCGATCAATAACTTTTTTTGATCTTCAAATTTTATTTCACTTCTAAGAACCCCCAATCCTTTTTGATAATTCTCGGCAGATGACTTTTTGAATAGTCTTAAATATTCGGTTAAGTACTCGTACGCTTTTAAGTGTTCTCCTTTTTCATGATAAATTTGAGACAACACAAAATTAGACTCCATGAGATCAGTAAATACTTTTAGTTCTTCGGATATTTTAAGGGCTTTTAGACCATAATCCTCTGCTCTGTCTAAGTTCGATAGCCCTAAAAAAGACCTTGCCATACCCATATAAGTTCTAGCATAACCAATATTCAAATCAATTTCATCAAAAATTTTCAAAGCTTTCTCAAACCATTCTTGAGCTTCTTTATAATTATGCTGATTGAGAATAATACTTCCTTTTTCATGATAACTATATCCCAACCAATCAAAATGATCGGTTTCTTTAAAAATGTTTATACAATCATCTACATTTTTACTGGCCATAGCATACTTCTCTTGTTTATTATACATTACAGCCATATTTAGCAATGTCTGGGCAAGAGCAATATCCAAATTGTTTTTTATACTAATTTGACGCGATTTTTCATTGAATAACAAAGCCGTGTCATAGTCTTTATTATCATCATACAATAAGGCAATATTATCATTAATTGCCCCCATCATGTAAACATCGTTAATTTTTTCAGCAATTGGCAACGCCTCTAGAAATTTGGTAAGAGCTATTCCGTTTTTCCCTTCTTGCCATAGCGCAAGTCCTATGAAATTTAAAGCATTGAGCTTCTCTTGTAACAAGTTGTGTGTATTTGCTATAGCAAGAGATTCTTTTAATTTTGAATTAGCTAAATCTAGATTTCCCCTATCCGTATAATAATTTCCTAAACCATTCAATGCACCACACTGTCCTTTAAAGTAGTTTAATCGCTTACTCAAATCATAAGCTTCATCTAGAAAAACTGTTGTACTATCGGGTTTGAATAAATAGGAGTCATTTCCTAGCCTAATAAGTAAGTCTATATACTTTTCACTTTCTGCATTAAAGTCTTTAGATGCTTTCATTCGCTTAAGTTCGGCCAAGTCTTCTTTATACGTTTGCTCTGGAATAGTAGTATAAGAAGATGCATAGAATGCTATAATAAGCAGCATTATACAGCGTAACTCATAAAGTATGGAGTACTTCATCAATAGATATTGAATTAAGCAGATTTTAGTGGTCTGTTTAATATTAAATTAATTATAGCATTAGACGAATAGAATATAATAGAAGGGTTTTGTCAACTTTCTATAATTTAAAAGCATTATTGATAAAACTGACTATTAAAGTATTATTTTCCTTACATAACCGTAAATTAAGTAAAAAATGTAGCGAATAATAAAATATACTGTATTAATTGGATTATTCTATGAATGTGGTAAAAAGGAATGAAAAATATTGCAAATCCTAGTGGTTATCTTTAAATACTCTATAAAGTTGAATTATCTATTTGTTTCTAAAACCTTATTTTTTGATTGGGCAAGGAAACTATGTTATTGGCACTCCTTATTTGAGTGAAAATAAAAATAAACATGCGTAAATGTTTACAATGGCCAAAAAAAAACATTAATTACAAGATTGTTACCTTAATAGCCTAACTAATAATAGTTTAACAAGAATAAACCAACACTATGAAAACCAAGAAATCTGTATTAATTCTTTTTACATGTACGCTCTTTCAAATCTGTTTAGCACAACAAATAGAAAATTACACGAAAGGGGAAATAGAAATTAAAGTCGCTTCTTTTGGATATGAAAACCCTTTAACGGTAGGCAAGGTTGCCGAAGATGGGAACATCCATTTTACTTGGCCAGAAATCAACCTTGATACCATAGAAAATAGCGATATGTACATGACATCAATTCAAGAAATGGCAGGAGGTTCTTTTTGTAAGGACCCTGATGCACTTTTCTCTAATGAAAATGCAAAATTGGTTAAAGTAGATTACATCGATGTTCATAAGTATGGTCAACGCGTAGGAACCATAATACCTTCAACACAGAAGGATCAAAAGCATAGAAAGGATCAACTGGGAACGACCCTATATTGGGTATTTAGTGATTCAGAAACTAGTGCAAATACAACTTGTGTAGAAAAAACGGAATGGGAGGGAGCCTACAGTTTTGATAAAATAACCACATATGACCTTCAGTTTTCAAAAGGATGGAATCTAGTGTCCACTACTTTGGAAGAAATGGAAGAGTGGGATAATGGCACAGAAAAGGGCAGTTTGCCAAAAATCATAAAAATTAAATCTGTAGATAAAATTCCGGACAGTATACATTGGTATCTAAACTACTGGGCAAATGATGAGCTATTGGAAAAAGAGCAGCAACTTATGATGCTTAAGCCAATTGCAAAGGAGAAATATGAAAATTGGTTACCCAAGAAGTTAGGAAATTTTAGAAGGACCAGCTATGAAATCGGTAAAGAACTGGAGCGTTTGCCAACAACTAACAATATAAATATGATTTTTGAAAAAGGACAGAAAACAATAGAACTTACCATTGTAGATTGTGCTGCTGATAAAAAAACTGCAAACATGTTTACTTTAATGGAGGACATGGCAAGTCGTGATTGGAGGGATAAAACAGAAACAGGGTATAAAAGTGCTGCTAAAATCGATGATACACGTGTAATGACCGAGTTTAACGAAAAGGAGACAAAAACAACTTTAAATTATAATGCCAACGACCGTTTTTTGGTGGGGGCAGAAGCTATAGGTAGCACTCCTGAAGAACTCTGGGAATATTTAAAAACACTACAATTAGAAGTGCTATTGGAAGATTAAACTTAGGTTTACTAATTTTCAGTCCATAACCAACTTAAGGATTCAGCAAAAATTGCGCCGCCATGTTCTCCGTTGTGACCGCCATCACCACCAACGAATTTATAGTCATAGTCTCTAAATTTTAAAGAAGATTGCATTTGTAAATTGCTTAACCACCAATTACCTTCATGATTATTCTGGTCATTGGTGCCGCTTTGTAGAAATACCTTAATGTCTCTTTTGGTTGATTTTCGTACCAAACCTGGATACCGGTGCCCACCCCTTAAATCCACAAAACTACCTACGTGGCTCATCACCTTATGAAAATAATCTGGTCGTTCCCAAGCTGCGGTAAAAGCACATATTCCACCAGATGATTGTCCGGCAATGGCTCTCATTTTCCGGTCTTGCGTTAGGTTATAGTCTTTTTCTATGTGAGGTATAAATTCCTCAATTAAAAATGTGGCATACCGGTTGTCCATAACATCATATTCAAAGCTACGATTTCTGTTTTTATAGGGTTGATCAGGAAAATTAGTATCATAATGCCCAGGATTCAAGAACAGTGCGATAATTACCGGTATTTCTTTAACATTGATAAGTGAATCCAAAATAGTAGGGGTTTTATAATAGCCGTCTTCTTTTACATAGGCATGACCATCTTGAAAAATCATTAATGCCGCGGGTTTTTTAGCATCGTATTGAGCAGGAACATATATATAGTACTCACGATGGTTCTGGTAAAAATCACTTTTCCATTCGTGTTTGGTCACTGTTCCTTTTGGTATTTCTTTCTGACTAAAACTTAGATTTACTACAAAAAGGAAAAAAACTGATACTACTATAGTTTGGTGTAATGGCATTGGATACCTGTTTAAATTTCTATTCTTAAATAAACTTACAAGTTATAATTATTTTTAATCTATAGAAATAGGGGAGATGCGTCCTCTTCAGATAAAAGAACAAAACTAGGTTGCTTTTTATCCTTAAACTGCTAATCCAATTATAATAATAGCATTGAATAATGTTTTTTTTAGATGTGGAAGGTTGTCCATTACCAGGTAAGTCCCATTTTTCATTTCATCTGTTTTTAATAAAATAGCAATAGAGCAATTAACGTATAAAATATTAGCAATCATCATTCTAATAGTGCTAGTTAGTGTTTTTTATGTAAAAATTTGAACCAAGTAGCTATCAACCTTAAATTAGTCGCTATCTTAGGATGTAACGAATTTAATTTTACTAGATGGCACTTAAAGTTTCGATCTCACATAAAACAACCTATAAATATGACCGTAGAATTAATCTTTCACCTCATATTTTTAGGCTAAGACCCGCGCCACACAGTCGTACCCCTATTGAAGCTTATTCAATTAAAATTAAACCTGAAAACCATTTTTTCAATTGGCAACAGGATCCTTTTGGTAATTATTTAGCACGTATTGTATTTCCTGAGAAAACGGATTTCCTATCCGTAGACATTGAGATTATTGCCGATTTAAAAACTATAAATCCTTTTGATTTCTTTGTTGAGGAAGCGGTTGAAAAATATCCTTTTTCCTATTCGGAAGAATTAAAAAAGGAACTTTTGCCTTATCTAGAGATTACGGAGAAAGGTCCGTTATTAAAGGAATGGGTAGATAAAATAGATAAGAAAACCCCTAAGAGAAGTATTGATTTTCTAATTGATCTTAACAGTAGCCTGTACAATCATCTTAATTATACGGTACGTATGGAGCCTGGCGTGCAGTCTTGCGAACAGACCTTAGATAAAAAATTGGGATCATGTAGGGATTTCGCGTGGCTTTTAGTGCAGACCTTAAGACATTTAGGCCTTGCGGCACGTTTTGTATCAGGTTATTTGGTGCAATTAAAATCTGATGAAAAATCATTGGACGGTCCTTCTGGCCCAGAAGAAGATTTCACGGATTTACACGCATGGACGGAAGTATATTTACCTGGTGCAGGTTGGATCGGATTGGATTCCACTTCCGGTCTTTTGGCAGGAGAGGGCCATATTCCATTGGCCTGTACACCTTCTTTTGAAAGTGCCGCACCGGTATCTGGATTGACAGATCCTTGTGAAACGGAATTTATATTCAATAATTCAGTTACCCGAATTTTTGAATCACCAAGGGTAACAAAACCATATACGGAAGACCAGTGGAACGCTATATATGACTTAGGTTTTAAAGTGGAGGAGCAGTTACAAGAAGGAGATGTTAGATTAACAATGGGCGGTGAACCTACTTTTGTTTCCATAGATGACATGGAGTCCAAGGAATGGAACACCGCTGCTGACGGAGAGCATAAAAGAAAATTGGCTAGTGAGCTTTCAGTAAGTTTAAAGAATGCATTTGGTAAAGGTGGCCTGTTGCATCACGCACAAGGAAAATGGTATCCTGGAGAGCCCTTACCACGCTGGTTAATAGGAATACATTGGCGGAAAGATGGTGAAAAAGTATGGAATGACCCTAAACTGTTAGCCTCATTTGCCGAAACTTATAAATTACCCGAGGATATAACCAGCAGCTTTTTAAAGAAGTTATCCAAAAAATTAGGTACTACAGATACAAGTATCATTCCCGCTTATGAAGATGGGTATTATTTCATGCGCGAAGAAGGAAAACTACCGGTTGATGTTGACCCTAAAAAATATTCTAAAAGCGATGAGGGCTTAAGACGCAAGCTTGGCGAGATTTTAGAACAGGGTGTTGATAAGATTATTGGTCATGTGTTACCATTAGCAAACAAAGACTCACAGTGGATTACCAATCCATGGGAGTTCCGTTTAAAATATCTATATCTTATTCCAGGTAATTCACCAATTGGTTTACGATTACCGTTGGGTTCATTACCAGAAGATCCAGAAGTACCTTCTGAACCTACTGCAGAACCAGAAATGTTCGAGACTAAACCAAAACTGAAACCTTATGGTTACCAACTGAAACAACGGACAAAATCAACTTCAAAAAAAGCAAGTTTAGAAAAACAGCCTTATGTGCGTACCGCCATTTGTGCAGAGGTAAGAGAAGGTAAGTTATTTCTTTTTCTACCGCCTTTGGATACTGCAGAAGACTTTTTGGATTTAATTGCCAGTATAGAAGCAACCGCCAAGGAATTGGATGTGCCTGTTATTTTAGAGGGTTACGAACCACCAAGAGACAACCGTTTAGAGGTTCTTAAAGTTACTCCTGATCCAGGGGTTATAGAAGTAAATGTACATCCGGCAAAGAACTGGAAAGAGCTTACGGATAACACCTTATTATTGTATGCCGAAGCTAAAAAATGCAGATTAGGAACAGAAAAGTTCATGCTGGACGGGAAACACACGGGTACAGGTGGCGGAAACCACGTTACTTTAGGTGGTGTTACCCCAGCAGATAGTCCGTTGCTCAGAAACCCTCAGTTGCTTCGTAGTTTACTTACGTTTTGGCAACATCACCCTGGTCTATCCTATTTGTTTTCAGGAGCCTTTATTGGTCCCACAAGTCAAGCGCCACGTGTAGATGAAGCTAGACTAGAAAATTTATACGAACTGGAAATCGCTTTTTCTCAAATCCCAGATGATGAAGAGGTGCCGTTTTGGTTAACGGACAGGCTTTTTAGACACCTGTTGACAGACATTACGGGAAACACCCATAGGGCTGAATTTTGTATCGATAAATTATATTCCCCAGATAGCTCATCAGGTCGTTTAGGCATTTTAGAGCTTCGGGCTTTTGATATGCCGCCGCATGCGCAAATGAGTTTAATGCAAATGTTATTGGTGCGTACGCTTGTTGCTTGGTTCTGGAAAAAACCGTACAAACACAATTTAGTGCGTTGGGGTACTGAGCTACATGATAAATTCTTGTTGGAACATTATGTAAAAGAAGATATTAAGGATATTGTAGAGCAACTGAATGACGCGGGTTATCCGTTTCAATTGGATTGGTTTGATCCTTTCTTTGAGTTTAGATTCCCTCTTTATGGTATGGTTGAAATTAATGCCATGCAAATTGAACTTCGTATGGCCATTGAACCTTGGAACGTACTTGGAGAGGAGATGACAGGAGGAGGAACCTCTAGATATGTTGATTCTTCTTTGGAGAGGGTTCAAATTAAGATAAACAACTTTACGGAAGAGCGTTACGTTTTAACCTGTAATGGTATAAAAATACAATTGAACAGCACCGGTGTAAAAGGAGAATATGTAGCCGGTATCCGTTATAAAGCTTGGGAACCTTGGTCTGCCTTACATCCTACATTGGGCGTAGATACACCTTTGGTTTTTGACGTGGTAGATACTTGGAACAATAAATCCATAGGTGGGTGCACCTATTTTGTGGCTCATCCAGGTGGACTCTCCTATGACAATTATCCCGTAAACAGTTATGAGGCGGAATCCAGAAGAATTAATCGCTTTTGGGATTTTGGTCATACGCAAGGAGAAATTGAACCCAAACAAGTAGTCGCTACAACAAATTTTGTGGGTAGAATGGTAGAACGTAAGGGTGCATCAACTACTTTTGACTATTCAGAGATTCCCGTAAATCCAGAATACCCCCATATTCTTGACTTACGGAAAAAGAAATAAAGCAAATTTTCAATGCCGGTGATTAGTACAACGTGGTTAAATAACTATTTTACAGATTATAAGTACGATGAAATGTTTACTCCTAATATGGATGTTAAACCCCATTGGAAAAAGCTTTTTAGTGGTCTGGGAGATTTAGGAGAAGAGGGGTTAAAGACGCGTCAAAGGGATATTGATTGGCTTTTGGCCGAGAACGGTGTTACCTATAATGTCTACAATGATCCCAAGGGCTTACACAGACCTTGGAACTTAAATGTGGTTCCATTCTTATTACATGAAAGCGAATGGAAAGTTGTAGAAGCCGGGTTAAAACAGCGAGCAGAGTTACTTAATTTAGTACTCAAAGATGTATATGGAGAGCGTAATCTTATAAAAAACGGAATCGTTCCTAGTGAAATAATATATGGCCACCGTGGATTTTTACGTCAGTGTGCCGGAATAGAATATTCAACAGAAAAGTTATTATCTATGTACGCCGCGGATATTTCCCGGGGTACGGATGGTCGTTTGTGGGTAGTAAACGATCGCGCAGAAGCTCCTTCTGGAATGGGGTATGCCTTAGAGAACAGGTCTACAACAAGTAGAATGCTTCCAGAGATGTTTTCTAAAATGAATGTAAAGGGGCTTTCTGGTTTCTTTCAAGAGTTTAATCAAATGCTAGTTGATGCTTCTCCTGAGAATAGAGAGAATCCTAATATTGTTATTCTTACTCCCGGTTCACATAACGAAACTTATTTTGAGCATGCCTATCTTGCCTCGTTCTTGGGCTATCCCCTGGTACAGGGTAACGATTTGGTGGTTCGTGACGGGTTTTTATGGATGAAATCCTTAAAGGGGTTGAAGCAGGTAGATGTTGTTCTTAGAAGAGTAGATGATGCTTATGTAGATCCACTTGAACTTAGGGAAGACTCACATCTTGGCGTTGCCGGTCTGTTGGATGTTGTTCGCAGGAATAATGTAGCTATCATTAACCCTGTGGGGAGTGCGGTTTTGGAAAATCCGGGTTTAATTCCATTTATGCCCGCAGTTGCCGAATATTTTTTGAAAGAGGATTTGATTTTGCCGCAAATAGCTTCTTGGTGGTGTGGTCAGGAAAAGGAACGTAATTATGTTTTAGATAACATTTCCAATCTTGTAATAAAAAGGATAGATCGGACCAATAGGGAAAGTATTCATTTTGGGGAATTTCTGAGTTCGGATGAAATAGAAAAACTAAAAACGGAAATAAACCTAAGACCTTATAGGTTTGTAGCTCAAGAGAAAATTAGTTTTTCCACGGCACCGAATCTCTCAAACGGAAAATTTGAACCTCGGAACTTAGTGGCCAGAACATTTTCCATTGCTACAGAAGATGGGTATTCTGTTATGCCAGGCGGTTTGGTGCGTGTAGCTCCAGACAGGGATACTGTTCGTGTTTCCAATCAAAGAGGAGGTACAAGCAAGGATTTTTGGATATTAGAAGATAGTGCCAGCACAGAAACCAAGGCACAGTACTGGCATCCAAAGCCATCTATTGGTGCTACAGGCTTAAATGATTTACCTAGTTTAACTGCAGAAAACTTGTACTGGGCAGGGCGTTATGTGGGTAGAACCTTAGTTAATGCACGCTTTTTACGAATGGTGCTGAAACAAATGGTTTTAGTAAAGAACAATAGTGAAAAACCGGACAATGAGAAGTTAAGAGTGCTTTTTAATGCCGTTACCCATCTAACCGGAACCTTTCCGGGATTCTCCGCGAAGAACAAAGAAGGGGAATATGCTATGGATGACCCGTATAAAGAGATGTTGTCCGTTATTTTGGACAAGGATAGAGCAGGTAGTTTGGCGCACACTATTAGTATGTTCAGTAATTCATATTACGCTATAAGAAATCTTTGGTCTTCTGATATGTGGCGGGTTTTTGAAAATATTCAGAAAATCTGGAGAAATTTTGAAGCGGATTCTGATCGTTCCATAAACAAAATAATCAAGGTACTTAATCAACTAATAACCCGCTTAATTGCTTTCATGGGGTTAATTGAAGAAAGTATTATGGTACAGCAAGGATTGTTGCTCTATTTCATAGGTTTGCAATTAGAACAGAGTATGTTGACCATTACTAAATGTAGGTCATTATTATCCATAAAATACGACGATCAAGTTGAGTATGAACTTCTGGAATACTTATTGGTGAGTCATGAAAGTTTAAATATTTACAGGCATAGCTATCGTTCTTATATTCAAATAGAACATGTTATTGATTTGATTATGCTTGATTTGGAGTATTCAAGGTCGTTGACCTTTATGTTCAATAGAATTCAAAAGGACATATCAAAATTACCTCATTCTAAGTCCATGCATCATTTAATGGATTATCAGAAGTATATATTAGAAGGGTTTTCCAAATTAAGATTGGCAGATTCAATACATCTTGTAGAGTCCAAATCTGTAGACGATGTGGTACGCAAAGATTTGGATAATTTGTTAGAAGAACTATCCAACCTGCTTTATGAAACATCGCAATCCATATCAAAAACTTATTTTGACCATACTACCAAGCAAAATCAATTAGTTAGACAGTCTTTTCCTATTTAGTTATGATATTCAATGTAACCCATATCACCAAATATGAATATAACGCTCCGGTTAGCTATTGTCATAATATTGCTACCCTAAGGCCCAGGGATTCTGAGGGACAGCGCTTGTTATCTTATAAAATCAATGTTGTTCCTGAGCCTGCGGAAATATCGGAACGTACAGACTTTTTTGGAAATTATTTAACTCGGTTTTCTATTCAGACCCAGCATACCGTATTAAAGGTAATCACCCAAAGTAAGGTAGAACGGGATTATACCAAGCGGCATGAATCTTTTTTCTCTGAAGCATGTAAGAGGGTTACTTTAATTGAAGCCTTAAATGCTTTGAGCAGCAATGATTCTGAAATTATAGAAGCAAAACAGTTTATTCTGGAATCTATTTTTATCCGAAGAACGGATAAAGCTATTAAAGACTACGCAGAATTATCTTTTAAAGGGAACAGATCTGTTTTTGAAGCGGCATATGAATTGATGCAACGAATTTATACCGACTTTGATTTCGTTTCTGGTTTTACCAGTATTTCTACGCCTATAGACGAGGTGATGAAAGAAAAGAAGGGGGTTTGTCAAGATTTTGCCCAGATAGCAATTGCTTGTATAAGGTCTATTGGACTGCCTGCACGTTATATTAGCGGTTATATTGAGACCTTGCCTCCAGAGGGGAAAGAGAAGCTTGTTGGGTCTGATGCCTCTCATGCATGGTTCTCTATTTATATTCCAAGTTTTGGCTGGGTAGATTTTGACCCTACGAATAACCAAATACCTTTAAATCAGCATATTGTTGTGGGTTGGGGTAGAGATTATTACGACGTTCCGCCTCTAAAAGGCGTTGTGTTTGGTAGCGGAAAAAGTAAACTTAAAGTAGCAGTTGATATTGCTGCCGCAGGTTAAATGAGAGATTCACATGTGTTTTTGTTTTTAAATTGATTAATGTATTAAGATGATTTTAATTTTAAAAACAGGTTCAACATTTGAATCCATCAAATCAAAATATGGAGATTTTGAAGATTGGATTATCCGGAAAATGAATTTAGAAGCGGGCGAATATTATATTCATCCTACAGAAGATTTTGAATCAACCCCACCTAATTTTGATTATGAGGGCATTGTTATAACCGGTTCTCATAATATGGTGACCGATATTAGTATAAACAACACAGCAATGGGCAAGTGGCTCTTAGAAGCGCACAGAAGAAGAATATCTATATTGGGCATATGTTACGGGCATCAATTATTGGGTGCTATTATTGGTGGAACAGTGCGTTATAATAGTGAGGGTTCAATTTTGGGGTCAAAGCATACCTATCTTACAGCTGCAGGTGAGAAAGACCAACTGCTAGGGAAATTACCACCAAGTTTAGAGGTGTATAAAGCGCATAAACAAAGTGTTGCTAAACTACCGGAATATGTCCAAGTCTTAGCTTCAGGTGCGTCCGGATTAATAGATGCATTTAGGCTGAACGATTATACTTGGGGTCTTCAGTTTCATCCTGAATTTGACCAAAATATCACTAGGTTATATATAGATGAATTATCTCAAGACTTAAGAAATGAAGGACAGGATTTTCAGAAATTGTACGAAAATGTTACTCATATAGACTACGGGTCGCTAATTTTAAACCGTTTTAAACAGATTGCCAATAACACTATACAAAAGGTGCTTTAAACTTAAAATCAAATCGAAAAATTAAAGCACATATTAAATTATATTCTTCCCTTGCAAGATAAGGATTGGATATCCATACAACCTTTTTTGTCGAGTATTGAATTTCAAGAGGAGCAACAGCTATTGACTCCACCGGACCTATGTAACTTCATTGCCTTTATTGATTCTGGCGCCATAAGGTCTTATCACAGAGATGATAACCTAGTTGAAACAAACCTTTTATTGAGGTCTGAAAATGAGTTTATTACGGATTATGAGAGTTTTGTAAGTCAAGAAGCGGCAACTTTGCATATTCAAGCTATAGAAAAAGGTAAAGCTATTCTTTTAGACAGAAATGGACTTTATAATCTTTATGAAACTTCTTTTTATTGGAATAAATTCGGTAGAATTATTAGCGAACAGATTTTTATAAATAGTAAAAGAAGAACGGAACAATTACTGTTTTTAAATCCAAAGGAGCGGTACCTATCGCTAATGAAAAACCATCCTGAGTATTTTCAGCAATATGCCTTAAAGCACATTGCCAGCTATCTGGGAATAACGCCACAATCGTTAAGTAGAATTAGAAATAAGCTATTGAAGCATTAATTACCCAAAGTTAAGTGATGCTTTACATTCATTTTTAGAAATTGGCCTTAATTAAAAAAAAGCTCATTTTTTAAAATCATACTTATGTTATCTATATTGTTAGCTACGATTCTATTTCTAATTTTTATTTTACTTGGCAGTTTCCATTTTTATTGGTTCTTTGGAGGTGGTTGGGGATTAGAAAAGGTTATACCAACAAATGAAAAGAAACTGAACATTCAAACAATTCCTAAAGTAGCAACTTTAATAGTGGCCATAGTTTTAATATCTTTTGGACTCATGTATGTAAATAAAACTGGTCTCATAAATTTAATTATTCCAGATTGGATAACGGTATACGGATATTGGGCTGTTCCGTTTATCTTCATTTTAAGAGCTATAGGAGATTTTAATTATGTTGGCTTTTTTAGGAGAATAAAGCATACGGAATTTGCAAAAGCAGATGCCCAATTGTTCACCCCATTATGTTTATTTATTGGGGTCATAGGCATAGTTATTCAATTAATGAGTTAAAAGCGGTTATATTCAAAATAAAAGCCGGCTCATAGAGCCGGCTTTTATTTGCTATGCCATTATAAATGTTTACAAGTAAGATTTCAAAACTTCATTTTGAGATTTATTTCTAAGCATCCGTATAGCTTTTTCTCTAATTTGTCTTACCCGTTCTCTGGTGATGTCAAAGAGTTCGCCAATCTCGCTTAAACTAATAGGGGTACGTTCACCAATTCCGTAATATAGTTTAATGATTTCACTCTCTCTATTGGGTAACGTACTTAGTACTTGTTCAATATCCGTTCTTAGGGAGTCCATAATCATATTGGCATCCGGGCTAGTTGCGTCATTTGATGCAATTACATCATACAGACTGGAAGATTCACCTTCTTCAAAAGGTGCATCCATAGACAAATGTTTTCCTGAATTTTTTATGGCAACCTTAACCTGTGCTGCGCTCATATCTAATTCCCTTGCAATCTCAATAGCACTAGGTGGTCTTTGGTAAGATTGTTCCAATGTAGAAAATACTTTATTGATTTTGCTGATTTCACCAATTTTATTCAAAGGTATACGTACCATTCTAGAGTGGTTTGAAATAGCCTGTAGAATAGCTTGGCGTATCCACCATACGGCATAAGAGATAAACTTAAAACCACGTGTTTCGTCAAAACGTTTAGCAGCTTTTACCAATCCAATATTTCCTTCATTTATTAAATCCGAAAGTCGTAAACCACTTCCTTGATACTGTTTTGCTGTAGAAACTACAAAGCGTAAATTGGCGTTTACTAATTTATTAAGGGCAATCTGATCTCCATTACGTATTCTTCGGGTCAATTCTACCTCCTCGTCTGCGGTAATCATATCAATTTTAGATATTTCTTGAAAATACTTTTCTAAGGATTTAGTGTCTCTGTTTGTAATTTGTTTGGTGATCTTAAGTTGCCTCATATATTTATTTTATTTTTAAATTGTATCTATATTATACGATTTTATTTATGATAATCCTAACGATATTTCATTTTCTTTAATTATTTAGCAAAGAAATCTATAACTTCGATTTTTAATTTATACATGAGTTGCTACTTGAAAAAAGGATTGGGAAGAGGAGGGTAGTTTAAAAAAACAAGGTCTACTAATGATTATCATTAAAAATAAAAAGGTTGCCTACGTATAGGCAACCTTTTTAAAATATTTGTAGTTATATAACTTATTTTTCTTCCGAAGAAAGAACATCGGCCATTTCCAGCTCTTCTTTCATCTCTAAATTCACGGGAACCGAATCCTTTAAGGCATTAAATTTTTCCAAACGTGCCATATCGTCTTCTTCACCTGAAAAATAAGGAAAAACGTCCATGATAGGAGATTCGGAAATAGCGGGTATAGTATATTCACCCATCGTATCTTTCATAACACTTACTGTATTATCATATGCCTCCTTTACATCGTTGGCCTGTACCAAAAGATACATATTAGTCTTACGCTCTTTACCACTTTCTTCATCAAAAGCAATCAAAGATACCCGAGATTTAAACCATCTATCGGAATTTTCAAAAGGATGTATTTCTGCGTAATTGGCTACTTTTATATTGGTGATTTTAATTTCCTCGGTATCACTTAAATAAACCGACATTTCTTCGGTAATCCTACTTTCGGCCTCGGTATAAGAAATGGCATCCACCAAAAACGGTTCGGTCTTTACCTTTTGCGTGCCCGATGTTTCATCAAGTTTTCTATATTTTACTTTACATTCATACCACGTTGCACTCATATATTTTGTTTTAAGGGTACCAAATATAGGGGTAAGCAATAGCTCAAAATGCCAAAAAAAGGAATAGATATTCACAATTTAGAATTGAGTTTTATATTGCTTTTAGCATGAGGGAGTTAGCTTTTTAACCGTCATCAATTTGTGAGTGGAAATACGATAATGAAAAGATAAACGTTTTTATAATTCTTAACAGTAAGAGAATGTCAAAGTTTAAATAAAAGAGTATTAACTTTGCCGGATAATTGGTTTGTCAATAAAGATATTATCCAATTGACACGAAGTTATACCATGGAAAAAACAGAATTTTTTGAAAAAAATATCTTCCAGAATCTAAAAAACCTTAATGATGGTTTTGATTCCGATAGCATAAATTATTTCTCTGAGGCACATTTTGAAACGGTCTTAGAACGAATAGAGAAGTTTGGGATTGGTGTTTACGAGATCAAACCAAGAGCTAAAGAAGATTTTTTGGATGTTAAGGTAAATGAAGATTATAGAAAAAAAGCTACAGATGCCAAATGGTACAGAAGAGCGTTTATAGATTTCAAAAAACAACAGGCAGACCTAAAATATTCAGCAACCTATAAAGTTTCTGAAAAATTATTGAACAGACAAAGTTCTGAAGACGGTGCAGAACTTAGTGAAAAATAAATGGAAGTAGAATTTTATGGCATTGTGGCTGAATGGCTAGGCAAGACTCCGCAAGAGTCTTTATAATGGTTCGAATCCATTCGATGCCTCAAGGATTTTTTAATACAAAACAGGAATGTCTTATATCTCCTGTTTTTTTTGGTTTTAGAAGTAGATATAAAATTTATCACAAAAAATATGTTGTAAAATATTTTCTAAGATTCATATGTATTTAATAATCAACAATATCACTTCCACACATTAGTATCAGTTGTAAGGATTTTTTCAACCAGTCTATTTACCTGATAAATGTCATCCTTTTTAAAGATTTATAGCTATATTTTTATTGTATAATCAAAAAGATATATATCAAAATAATTAGTTGATAATAAACTAAAACAGTAGAAATAAGAACAAAGAAGAGAAGCTTAGAACCAATTACTTAAACTAAAAACATAAATAATGAAAGTACTATTCAACACAGACAAAACGATAAGCGGTAGTGAAAAAGGACAACATTATTTCACTTCTATGGTGGAAGAAAGACTACGTAATTATGAAGCGGATATTACCCGAGTAGAAGTACACCTATCCGATGAAAATGGAAAAAAAGAAGGACCTAATGACGTACGTTGTTTGTTGGAAACAAGAATAGGCGGAAGACAGCCTTTGGCAGTTTCATCACAAGCCAATACGGTTGAACACGCTTTATCTACAGCTATAGATAAGCTTTCTGCAACATTAGAAACTACGCTAGGCAAAATGCACAGTCATAAAAAACAGGTTAAAATATAGAAGAAAGACTTTTATTTTTCTAAGTATAGAATAATCCTTTCATTGATTTGAAAGGATTATTTTTTTGATTCTACTTGAAGCGTACTGGAACCAATTTAAATGTACGTTTAAGAATAAAATCAAAAAATCTGTATTTTTAAATAACAGAAGGAACTATTAATATTTTTTTATCGTTAAAATTATATGTAAGTTTTAAGCTACAAAATGACCGGTTGTGCCCATGTAATTTATTTTAGGCTTACATAATAGAATTTAAAAACCAACACGCAGATACTATGAGCAAACTTTCAACGCATAAGGAACCGGATAAGGATACGAATTTAATTCAGTTAGAAAAGGATAGAATCATAGAAAGACAACTGCGTTTTCAAAATCTTTTAATCAATATTTCTACCAAGTACATTAATTCCGATTTATCGGATATTGATACATTAACACGTACGTCATTACAGCAGATTGGTGAATTTGTAGAATCTGACAGAAGCTATATTTTTTCTTATGACTTTGTGAATAATACCACTTCCAACACCTATGAATGGTGCTCTAAGGGAATAGAACCAGAAATAGATAATTTGCAAAATGTCCCTCTTGATTTTATTCCCCAATGGATTAATGCTCATAGAGACGGAAAAGCTTTTTATGTTGAAGATGTAAGTCTTTTACCTGAAGATGGAGAACATGGTTTACGAGCTGTTCTAGAGCCTCAAGGCATTAAAAGTCTTATAACCATACCAAAAATCAAAAATGGTGAATTAATAGGGTTTATAGGTTTTGACTCAGTAAAAAAAATCAACAAGTACGATGACAACGAGAAAGAAATTCTTTTTGTTATTGCTAATATGCTGGTAAATGTAGGACAGAGAAAAGAAAACGAGGAACGGTTAAAAGCGCAGGAAAAGAAAAAAGAAGAACTATTAAAAAGTCTATCGATACAAAACGAAGCTTTAAATGAATATGCCCATGTTGTTTCTCATGATTTAAAGGCTCCGTTAATAAATATTCACACGTTGGTTGGCTGGTTTAGGGACGATCATAAAGAAGCTTTGGGAGAAGAGCAAATGGTTCCTTTGGACCATGTATTGTTCAATGTTGAGAAAATGAATTTCTTGATAAAGGGAATACTAGATTACTCCACAAGTGATAGATTAGAGACTCAAGACGCTCTTTTCGATATTAATAAATTGGTTAAAGAGGTTCTAAAAACCATTTTAATTCCTGATAACATCAAAATAAACATTCAAGAAAATCTGCCTATTTTGTATGGTAATGAATGGAGGTTTAAACAGGTATTTCAAAACTTAATTCAGAATGCGATAACCTATAACGATAAAGATAAAGGGTTGGTAGAAGTTGGCGGTACGGATAAAGGCGAATGGTTCGAGTTCTATGTAAAGGATAATGGAAAGGGTATAAAATCCAATTATTTTGAGCGTATATTTAAAGTTTTTACAAAATTGGAAGTCACCAGTTCTGCCTCGGGTATTGGGCTTTCTATCGTTAAAAAAATCATTACATACTACAAGGGTTCTATTTGGTTAGAAAGTGAGGAAGGTATAGGTTCAACTTTTTATTTTACATTGCCCAAGTCCTAAATTATTCAAGTATTGATTCACTTTATAGCGTCTATTGTTTAAGGTAGAGGGTTAGGAAAACAGGGTTTATTCGTAAATCGTTACTTTTAAGATGTTTTCATTTTAAATTCCCCACTATGTCCAAACTTTTTCTTAAGCTTATTCCAATAGTCTTTCTGCTTTTTAATGTGGGCTGTAGCAAAGATAAAAATGAAAATTCAGCGGTAGAACCCGATGCTATAGAAGATATTGTTAATGACACTACAGTAAACAAGGTCAAACTATTTTGGTTGTACCTACACCATGAAGAAATCCCAGATGCATTAATAAAAACGGAAGCTCCCAGAAGAGATTTGATAGTTATGAATGCTTGGTTTCATGAATATATCAAGAAATTTAAATCGGCTAATCCAGAGATAAAAACATTGGTATATAAAGACCTGACTTCTACGAGGAGTTATGCCGTTGAAGAAGGCCTGGATAACGAATATCTTCCTACGGGAGTGGGTTTCAAATATGCAGATGAGAACCATCCCGAGTGGTTTTTAATAGACGAAAATAATAATAGACTGGAATATACAGGCTATCCAGAACATTGGCAAATGGATGTGGGTAATACGGCATACCAACAGTTATGGGCCAAACAGGTAGTGGATGAACTTGTTGCAAATGAGTGGGACGGCGTATTGATGGATAACGCTATTTATATCTTAGATACTTATCATGAAAATGTTTTTCCTAAAGATTACGAAAGCAATGAAGCGTTTCAACAGGCATATGAATCCATTTTAAGCACTATCTACAAAAGGCTTAAGGTAGATAATAAAATAGGTGTTGCTAATGTAACGGATACTCGTTTACATCCCGGAGTTTGGGAAAGCTATATGCAACATCTAGATGGTGGCCTGGATGAATGGTGGCTCGTGTTCAGTAACGGAAACTACCTTTCCGATTATACAGAGGGCTTCATCCCGCAAATAAGTGAAGTGGTTACTAATGAAGCAGAGCATAAAATTACCCTTGTACAGCCCCATAGTTCCTTATCTGACGAACAAGGTTTTTACTATGCCTTTGCCAGCTATTGGCTTGTTAATGATGGGAACACTTATTTTTCAGAACAAGAAATCACAGATGCTTATAATAAACCCTCGCCATGGCGGGAGGAATATACATGGAACTTTGGTAAAGCCGATGCCCCTTATTTCCAAATTGAAAGTGGGGTCTACAGACGAGATTTTTCGCAGGCAATCGTGTTGGTAAATGCCAACGAAACTGGTACTATCTCTTTAAGTCTTGATTCTATCTACTTGAATGAAAAAGGGGAAGAAGTTACATCCATAACTCTAAAAGGCTTGCATGGCAGTGTTTTGAGAAAGCTTAGCGAAGAATAGGGGCAACATCAAAACGTACGTAGTTAATTTGAAAAATATAGATTTTAAGTGATAGTTGTCATAAAATAAAAAGTTGACCTTTACTATCTTTCAAGCAAAGTCAATCCCTTTATAAAACTGCACATGAACATCAATCGTAAAAAGATAGATAGCCTCATTAAAGAAATGGAAGCTATTTTGCGAAAAATCAGAAAAGAGGAAAAAAAAGCAGCACCTATTTTACGGAAAATAAACTCTCATCATAAAAAGAGTGCCATAAACCTGGTGCATTATCATAAGTTCAGAAGAGCGGATTTTAGGGAAAGTCAAAGAAAATTGGGGAATTTGGGAATGACACGTTTTGCCCGGGCTCAAGGTCATGTAGAAGATAGTTTGGTAAAAGTCTTGTATTTATTATATCGTTTGGCAGATGGTGCTCCCCCCAATTTCAAGAAGGCTAAATTATCAACTAAAAAAAGTAAAGTCCTTTTAAAACGTAATACAAAAGCATTATTTGGACCTCCTTCAAAAGGCCGCAGGGTTCGTATAATGGTTACTATGCCTTCCCATGCAGCATACGATTATAGATTGGTTTACAGTATGATTGAAAATGGTATGAACTGTGCCAGAATAAATTGTGCACATGATACACCTAAAATTTGGAAGGCTATTATTGAAAATATCAAAAAGGCTTCAGAGGAACTTGGTACTTCCGTGAAAATTGCAATGGATTTAGCAGGTCCAAAAATTAGAACCGGTATGGTGAAACCAGGGGGGCGGATAGTAAAGTTTAAACCTGATAAAGATGACGAGGGCAGGGTAATGAAACCAGTACACATAGAATTGGTTTCAAGCACAATAGAAAATATACCTTTAAAGGCGGTACCTATAGATGCAGATTGGTTAGGGCAGCTTTTACCAGATGATATAGTAAGCCTAGTAGACGACAAAAATAAATCAAGAAAACTTAAGGTAGTTAGGTCTTCAGAAAATGGAGTTATTGTAAAGTCCAACAAGCGTATACTTTTTAAAAGCAGTATGGTTTTGGAAAGTAAAAAATTGAATAAAAACGGAACTGTGGGTACTTTGCCGGAAATTCAAAAAGCGGTTAGGCTATACAAAGGCGATGTACTCGTAGTAACCAATGAAAGTATCCTAGGAAGTTCAGCTACGCTAAATGAGCAAGGTAAAATTATTGAAAAAGCTCATATTCCTTGCCAGTTTTCCGGAATATTCAAAAAAGTGCATCAAGGGGATTTGGTTTTGTTCGATGATGGTAAGATCGAAGGAACTATACAATCTGTTACTAAAGATAATTTTGAGGTTCTCATAACTAGAGCGGTAGAAAAAGGTGCTAAATTAAAGGCAGAGAAAGGCATGAATTTTCCCAACACCAATTTGGGAATCAGTGGTCTGACTTTAAAAGATAGGGAAGATTTAAAATTTGTTGCCGAGCATGCGGACATCGTTAATTTTTCTTTTGTGAACTCTAAAAAAGATGTGAGCGAACTACTGGTAGAATTAAAAAAACTAGGTGCCTTTAATAAATTAGGGATTATTTTAAAAATAGAAACCAAATTTGCTTTTTACAACTTAGAGGAGATACTTCAAGAAGCCATGCAGGCAAAGGACGTAGGGGTCATGATTGCTCGTGGCGACCTTGCCGTAGAAGCAGGTTGGCAGGATATTGGTCAAGTTCAACAAGAACTTTTATCTATATGCGGAGCAGCACATATACCGGTAATTTGGGCCACTCAAGTTTTAGAAAATCTAGCAAAAAACGGACTGCCATCCCGATCGGAAATTACAGATGTGGTTACCTCTTTAAAGTCGGAATGTGTAATGGTAAATAAAGGACCGTATATGGAAGATGTGCTTTTACTTCTAAACACCATACTTTCTAATATGGAAGACTTTCAGGAAAAGAACGAAACTATGCTACCTAAAATACGTAGACTTTAAAGTACCTTTTTTTAATCTAAATTGCACGGTCAACAGAAAATAAACAACCCCGTTAAAATTTTAAAGGGGTTGTTTATTATATACTGAAGAAATAATATTTTCTAAAACTATCGGTTTTTATTTGAACGTTTAAACGTGTAGGTGATACCGATATTGATTCCAAATGAGGAATAGGGTACTTTTTGGGATAACTTTTTAGAGTCATCTGTATTTGTGTTGGACAGCTTATCAACATATGTTGTTTTTCTAACATTACCATCGGGCAAGTTGTCCAAGGAGTAGAAATTAGCTACGGCAACCGTTCCATCAGGTAAAAACTCATCGGTATTGAACTCTGAGAGTTCGGAATCTTTTCGTTTTAAACTAATCCCATAATACTCAGCTTCAACAAATAGACTTAAATTTGTGTTTAGGTCATATTTATAACCTAGAGCACCCACAAAACCTAAAGGGAAATGTCCGTGGAAATCTTCTTTATAATTGGTTTCGGAGTATGATCCCTCTGGCAAACCAAAAGCTTGTGCTTCAGCTTCTGAAAAGAGTGCTTTTCTATAAACTACTGCTTCAGTTTTCCCGCCCACTTTTAGTAAGGCGCCAAAACGACCATAGATGTTGTTGGTAAACCTATAAACTACAGAAGCAGAAGCTCCAAATGCACGTGCTCTTGCTACAGCATCTACATCTGTACTTGGCACACTAACTTTAGACACGGTTTGATCGGTTCCATTTAGGTAACCAAATGCCAAATCCGCACCAAAAGACTCATTAAAAAAATAAGTGCCTCGTATTTGAACATTGGTACCCGCACCATAACTACCGTAAGTATTTTCGGTTTCGGATACATTTACTTCTTCCCCTAGTTTCATTGTCGCGCTTCCTATGGCATAGCCGGAACTAACTGACACTTGCAGCTGTCCATAAGATATAGTGCTGATTAGAATAGCTGAACATACTGTGATTAAGTGTTTCATAATGTATAAATTATAATTTTCAAATTGAGTAAAATTTGTAGTTTCCAAAGTAAAACAAAGAATAAAGTAACGGATGGTCATTACCTCATTGCATAACCTCAGTGAGTGCTGTATTATGCCTTTATTACTTTTGTTTTAGATGGTATATCAAAGTTACTTTTTTAAGGAAAATCCCTATGTTCAGTTGTGGGTTTTAACACTGTAGCTGAAATTTATTCTAGATTACAGCGTAAAGGCTAAGAATTGAGCATTTTTAGCGTATGAAATAGGAGGGAAGTGTAATTTATTGGGAATTAAAACAACTTAGATCTTTAATCCATAAATGTTAGAATGCCATGCACTCTATAATGGCCGTGGTTGCATATAAATCAAATTATAAGTGGGTAGGAATAGCATACACCAAATAGTTGAACGCTAATCCGGATAATCTATTCTTTCTTTTCACAAAGCTTAAAATCATTAAAAATTGGGCGCCATATGGTATTAGCTAGCTAGGTACCGAACTAGTAGTAATGTTCATGATCATGGCACTCATTATCGTTACTATACCAAATAGAGCCAATTTTTAATTTGTAATTAGCTTTCTTAAGTTGGTAAAGATATAATCTGCACCTCCATTCTTTCTGCCAAATTATAAGGAAAAAATGTAATTATACTAACTTTGTTGCCTAGTCTTGGCAATTACGGCGTATCTATGAATTTGAGTATGCAAATTTGGGAAATGAAGAGGATAAGGTTTAAAGAAATATTTAGTACAACTATTGGCTATACTATTTTTATATGCCTTTTATTACTCAGTTGCACATCAACAAAAACAATAGAACAGAACACCGTTTTAGGTTTAAATAAGGATACTGTTAGGCTGAATGGTAATAGGCTTCAAAAAACAATTGCTGTAAGGGATTATGGTTTTGATGATCATCAGCATATTAGCCTGAAGTCAATTGCAAAAACATCTATTCCATCCCATACTATAGATTCATTAGTTAAGTTAGATAGTATAAAAGAGAACAAGATTTTCTCGGAAGCTCTTCGTATACCGCAGTTCGTAAACCCGAATATTTTAGACATCAAGAGTCCTGTAGCCGATAAGATTGTAGAAAATTATCTAAATAGTACCAATAAGGAGCCAGGAGGTCATTGCTTATCGGTTAGCAAAGGACGCTTTGAGCAAGCTTATAAAGAAGTTCATGGCCATTTACCATATCAAGATTTGCCGGCACGGATGGCTTCCAAATTTTACACTCCTAAACAAGTATTTAATTTACTTTATGTTTCTGCATCGGATACGGATATCGAATGGAAAAGCCTACCGGAGGAATATAGGGGCAAGGGTAATGCCGGTGCTATTGCTTATGCTGGGATGGGCACATTAGTAGATGCATCGGGAATTTGGAGTGGACGATTAAGGCCAGGTGCACTCATGCAGGTCTGGCGTTATAAAAAAGATTATGAAGAGGTGGTGAGAGGAACTGATGTAAAAAAGCTTGATCCTTACGGCCATTCGTTTATTTTTATCAGCTATGTGCGGGATGATAAAAATGAAATTATAGGACTAAGAATTGCCGATCAAGGTTTTCAAAGTTATAGGCCTATAGTCCCTAGAGATTACGAAGTTTGGTGGGCGGTAAATCTTAATATTTAAAGGGAACTAAAACTATAGGGAAAGTTTAACATTATTTATGTAATTTACTGTTGAATAATACGTTACGAAAACAGAACCTTACTACTAATTTTGGTTAAATTTATGTGGATTTTTTCTTTACTTCTTACTTTTGGTTTTTCTAATAATATGGCACCTGGCCTAAGTGTATTTGAGGTTTCTAATACTATCACAGAAAATAGTTCTGTATTATCCGAAAAGAAAAATTTGGAGGAGAGAATCCTTAATGAATTCATAGTAAATACTGATAGTATCACCGTTTCTTACGCTAACTCAATAATAGATGCAGGCCAGCTTAGATTACGATTAAAAGAAGAACTCCGTTTGGGAACTATTACCTTAGATTATATAAAAACAGCTTTTGCCAATCACTTAGTGGATGATATTATACCGCATTGGTACGGTACACCTTGGAGTTTTGGCGGCCACACAGAGCAGCCTAACCAAGGTAAAATAGCATGTGGCTATTTTGTTTCTACAACGTTGCGCGATATGGGCTTACAAATCAACCGATATAAGTTAGCTCAAAAATCTCCTGTTGATGAGGCTAAAATGATCAGTTGTGGTGCGGTAATCAATAATATAGTAAAGGATACAGCGGAAAAAGCTTTTGTAGAAATAGATAGTTTAACATCAGAAGGCCTTTATTTTATAGGTTTTGATGAGGGCCATGTAGGCTATCTTCTAAAACGTAAGGGAGAGCTGTTTTTAATTCATTCCAATTACCTTGCCCCAGTATCTGTTTGTATGGAAACGCTAAAAGAATCAAGGGTTTTTAAACGTTTTTCCAAATTTCATTTGGTATCCATTTCCCATAACGAAACTTTGCTACAGCGTTGGTTGGATGAAGGAATGGTTTTGTAGAAGACCACTAACTTCTTAAGGTACATATACCTTCTTTAAATTTCTGCGGCTAATCTACAAGCCTGATTTATGGCACGTTTAGCATCTAATTCGGCAGCAACATCCGCACCACCAATTACATGTACTTTCATGCCTTTTGCTTGCAATGGTTCTAAAAGTTCTTTAAACGGTAATTGTCCTGCACAAATGATAATATTATCCACTGCAAGTATTTTTTGCTCGTCATTTTGGGTATAATGCAAACCTTCATCATCTATTTTAGTATACTGCACTTCATTGATAAACTGTACTTTTTTCTTTTTCAATGTTGACCTATGAATCCAACCTGTGGTTTTACCCAGATTACCACCAAACTTACCTTTGCTGCGCTTAAACATAAATATTTCTCTAGGCGAGGGATGTATTTCCGGTTGTATGTTCTCAATACCACTACGAGCTTCTAAAGTCTTATCAATTCCCCATTCTTTAAGCCAAGCATCTATATTTAAGGCCGTACTTTCCCCTTCATGGGCTAAATATTCAGATACATCAAAACCAATTCCGCCTGCACCAATAACTGCAACACGCTTGCCAACCGGTTTTTTAAATTTTAAAACGTCAATATAGTTTAGGACTTTGGGGTGGTCAACACCCTCAATTTTAGGAGTTCTTGGTTTTATTCCGGTCGCTACAATTACTTCATCAAAATTGCCATTTTTCAGGTCTTCTGCAGTAACTCTAGTATTCAATTTTACAGTTACATTATGTAGCTCTAGTTGTTTGTTAAAATAGCGGATAGTTTCGTAAAATTCTTCTTTGCCAGGTATTTGCTTTGCTAGGTTAAATTGGCCGCCTATTTCTTTTTCGCCATCAAAAAGTGTAACACCATGTCCACGTTGTGCGGCTACTGTAGATGCTGCCAATCCTGCCGGTCCTGCACCAACAACGGCAATTCCTTTCTTTGTTTCTGTTGGGTTATAATTAAAAACTGTCTCATGACAAGCTCTTGGGTTTACCAAACAACTAGCCACCTTACGCTGAAAAACATGGTCTAAACATGCTTGGTTACAACCAATACAAGTATTTATTTCATCCGCCTTGTTTGCTTCAGCTTTGTTGACCCACTCTGGATCTGCCAAAAAAGGTCGCGCCATTGAAATCATATCTGCATGACCTTCCGCTAAAACTTGCTCAGCAGTTTCAGGCATATTTATTCTATTAGACGTAACTAACGGAATAGATAATTCTTCTTTCATCTTATTGGTCACCCAAGTAAATGCCGCTCTAGGTACCGATGTTGCAATAGTGGGTATACGGGCTTCATGCCAGCCTACTCCTGTATTTATAATGGTGGCACCCGCTTTTTCTATTTCTTTACCCAAGGCTACCACTTCTTGCCAAGTGCTTCCCTTTTCTACCAAATCTAACATTGATAAGCGATAGATAATAATAAAATCTTGACCAACGGCTTCACGTGTTTGCTTCACTAATTCAATTGGTAAACGCATTCGGTTTTCATAGCTGCCACCATAATTATCGGTACGTTTATTAGTTCTTTCTGCAATAAATTGATTAATTAGATATCCTTCGGAACCCATAATTTCTACGCCATCATAACCCGCTAGTTTTGAAAGTTTAGCAGAGTTTACAAAATCACGTATGGTACGGTTAATACCAGATTTATTGAGCTTAAATGGTTTAAAGGGGGAGATGGGAGATTTTATAGCAGATGGAGCCACAGCAAAAGGATGATAGCCGTACCTCCCGGCATGTAGTATTTGCATACAAATTTTACCACCTTCTTTGTGCACGGCATCAGTAATGACCTTGTGATGTTTCGCATGCTTTTTAGAGCTCATGCGAGCAGAGAAAGGACCTGTCCAACCTTGCACATTGGGCGCTATACCGCCGGTTACGATTAATCCGACTCCGCCTTTTGCCCGTTCGGCATAATATGCGGCAATTTTATCTATACCATTTTTTTCCTCTTCCAGTCCGGTATGCATAGAACCCATTAAAATTCGATTCTTCAAGGTGGTAAAACCTAAATCCAAAGGCTCAAATATATGCTTGTACTTCATCTTATTAATTGTTTATTCAATTTACTATGCATGCATAATAGTTGAAGATACGTTTTTATTTTTTTATACCTAGAAATCCAAGCACTTTTTCTAGCAATAAAAGACTGAGTAATGAAATACGTATTCAATTATATCCTTTTCATTATTTGTGTATAAGCTTCTGGAATTTGTATGGAGATAATTGCTTAGCGCTGTATTTTTTACCGTTATCGCTTTATCAAATTTAACTATTACAGAAGAATTCAATATCGAAATCTTCCCAAGAGCGTATTGAATGCAGTAAACTTTATCAGAAGTTTATGACCGCAAGTTTGCCTGTAGTATGAGCAATTATTTAAATTGTATTTGAAATCACGCGGACATACAATTAAGCTATAAAAACTTTAGAATTTAATATATGCAGATGCCTCAAAAATTCTATTATCTAATTATTTTTTCTTTTTTATCATTTGCTTTTTTATCACCCCCAACACCTATGCAGGAATATACCCTAGAGAAAATTAAATCCAAACACCTCACTAATTTTTATAAACTAAACGATAGTGTATATCGCTCAGAACAACCTTCAAAAAAAGGGATGAGAGAGTTAGAGGCTATGGGCATAAAATCAATCTTAAATTTAAGACGAAGAAAAACGGACGAAAAGAAAATCAAAGGTCTTGACCTACAATTAAAACGTATACCGTTAAAAGCGGCTACGGTAGATTTTGATGATTTATTTACGGTTTTAAATAGTATGCAACAAGCCAAAAAACCGGTTCTCATTCACTGCTGGCATGGTTCTGACCGGACAGGCGTTATCATTGCCGCCCATAGAATGGTTTTTGAAAACTGGAGCAAAGATAAAGCGATTGCTGAATTCATCAGTAAACCATTGGGACATCATAGAATTAGGTTTCATAACTTGGTAACCTTACTTGAAACTCTAGATGTTGAATTGCTCAGGAATAAATTAAAGCAAGAATATATGTCTTCCAAGCAATAGCTTAGCAAATCCTGTGATTGTAATTATTCTAACTGTTACTTGACCCCAAAAGTAGGTATTACGCTAAGCATTGGTAGTAAGCTACCTTTTATACAACAGGTTATTTTGTTTAACGATATATAATAATAGTTAAACATTATGTATCTTTGCGTTAACTAATACCAGATACCTTTAATTTAAATACATAAAACTATGTTTGCAATATTTAAAAAAAAGTCAGAGAAAGATAAATTGCGTATTCAATATGAAAAGCTATTAAAAGAGGCACACTTATTATCTACAACAAATAGAAAAATGAGTGATCAAAAAGCTTATGAAGCCGATGAAATAATGAAAAGAATAGAAAAATTAGTTTAATTAATTTAATTGAGGTTTTAATCCTCTAGCACATATTAATATGACTCTTCTAGGGATGGCCATAATTGTTTCAAGTAGTGCTTTCTTATATTATGGTGTAGAATGCTTGTTCTCTCAAAAACTAAAAGATGAGTTTATTAGATTTGGCTTAAAGCAGCAAAGGATTCTCACAGCCTATCTACAACTTTTCGGTGCGATTGGATTAATAATCGGTTATTTTTTTTCGCCTCTACTAACTTTTTTAGCTGCCGCAGGATTAACCCTTTTAATGCTACTGGGATTTGCTGTTAGAATAAAAATTAAAGACAGTTTACTAGACTCATTACCATCTTTGGTATTGGCATTTGTAAATCTATTTATAGCCGTAGGTTGCTATCAAGAAACTATTGCGTTGTAATTCTATACAAAGGCAATAAACAAGCATAATACTAAAAATAGTGCGGCTGGAAAAGATTTAAATAAAGGATCTTTTATTTTAATGTGCATGGCTATTGATCCTAATAAAAAAGTGGCTAGACCCAAGGCTGCCGGTTGTTTTACTATAGGAAACCAAATAGCAACCAACAGTAATATGGCAAGTGTTACCTTAAAAAATCCAACTATATAGCATACCTGCCTAGACAATCCATAAGCTTCAAATTCCTCTATTATGGTTTTTGCCTTTCCGCCACGCCATTTAGTCGCCGTTTTATTTTGTACCAGCCACACATTTAGAATACTTAAACCAACAATAATTTGAAAAGCGATTATTAGATAATTCATGATTGATATAGATTTGTAAACCAATTGCTTACATTAATTACTATCAAAAATACAAATTTTGTTTACATTTATATAAAATTAGTTAAACAAAAATACAGGGTGAATAAAAAAGATTACAGAATACATATAATTGGTGCCGGAATTAGTGGTTTAATAGCGGCAACCGTACTAGAACAGAAGGGATATTCTCCCGTAATATTTGAAACTACCTACAGAGTAGGCGGTAGAGTCAAAACAGATATCATTAGCGGGTATCAGTTAGATCACGGATTTCAAGTATTGTTGACCGCATATCCTGCCGCTAAGAAATATCTTGATTATGAGGCTTTGGAGTTACAAAATTTCCTGCCAGGGGCCTCCATTTTTAAAAATGGAAAACAAGAGGTAATTGGTGATCCTATGAGAGATGTCTCTCTATTATTTTCTACACTTGCAGCTAACATTGGTACTGTTGCGGATAAATTAAAAATTCTGAAACTTAATATTAACCTAAAGAAAAAAACAATAGCTGAAATTTTTTCGGATAAAGAGCAAAGTACATTTTCTTATTTGAAAGAATTGGATTTCTCTTCTGATATAATAAACGATTTCTTTAAACCTTTTTTTAGCGGGATTTTTCTTGAAGACAAACTAGAAACTTCTAGCAGAATGTTCCAATTTGTCTATAAAATGTTTGGTGAAGGTAATGCCGCATTGCCAAAGGCTGGTATTGAAGAGATTCCCAGACAACTGTTGCGTAAATTAAAAAGTACTACTTTCCATTACGATACTTTTGTTTCTTCTATTCTTGATAGTAAAATAGTGCTTGCCGACGGGCAAGAAATAGAGAGCGATTTCACAATTATCGCCACAGACGCCAGTAACTTGGTTCCAAACTTAAAAACAAAACCCATAGCTTGGCAAAGTTGCGATACCTTATGTTTTGAGACGGAAAAAAGAACAATCAATAAACCCTTAATCGGATTAATCCCTTTTCAAGATACGATTATCAATAATATCTTTTATTACACAAGTTTAAAAACCAAGGTAAGCGCTGGTAAAGAATTACTTTCCGTTACAGTGGTGAACAACCAAGGTTTATCGGGAAAGGCCTTAATAGACCGAGTGCAACAGGAGTTAACTAAATTTTGTGGTATTACTACTAGTACTTTTATTAAACACTACAGCATACCTAAGTCGCTACCAAAACTAAGCGAGCTGCATTATGATATTTCCCCATCAGATACACGTTTAACAAAGAATATCTATTTAGCCGGAGATATACAACTTAACGGCTCTTTGAATGCTGCCATTATAGCTGGTGAAAAAGCCGCTCTTGGCGTTATAGAAAATTTATAGGTTTGCTTTGGTCAGAAGTATCAGGAACGGATAATCAACAAGCTAATATCCAGCAAATAGGAGGGAAGTGTAATACCTTTGGAACAGCGTATTACGCAAATACACCAAAAAGAATTCAACAGTTGCAGTAATTTTGTAATTGACGTATTTCAACTAAATTCAGAATATTACTAGAGAAAATTTAACATTTACCTCAAGACCGAATTACAGATCAAGACCAGTTCATTGACTGTTTAGAAGGCATACCTGATATAGAAAACGAAAAGATCACCGAAGCACAACAAAGCTAAAGGCAGTTAGCTATGGAATATGGCATAGCAAGTATTTACAAAACATGTGACACCATAGAAGGTTTAGAAGATAATCTGTAAAACAAAAAAAAACTACTTAATATTGCACTACTGCTTTATATAAAGCAATAATAAACTAAAAACAAGCTCGTTAGATTAATACGGAGAGTAAGTTTACACTTGTTCAGCTATCCCCTAAATCTTAGAGATGACGTTAAGTTTTAAATTATTTAAGAGGATATTTATTATTCTTTTCATTTGTTCTACTATTTTTTCTGCCTGTAAAAAAGATAATGATTTAGAATTATCTGGAAATACGGAAAAAACTGAAATCCTTCCAAAAGATAATGACGGGTTGGTGGATGATCTTGATCCAAATCCGTTTAATTCTGATAGTGATGGTGATGGTATCCCTGATGGTATGGACGTAGACCCAGATGGTGATGGCACCAATGATAATGGCACGGACACTGATGGAGATGGTATTAATGATGCTTCCGATGCAGATCAAACAGGAGGTACAGATTCCGATTCGGATGGTATAGATGACGCCATTTTAGATCCCACCGATAATGATAATGACGATTTACAAGATGATTTAGATCCTGATTCTAACGATTCTGATACCGATGATGACGGTATTAATGATGGATCGGATGTAGATACAAATGGTGATGGTATTGATGATAATGGTATTGATAGTGATAATGATGGTATTAATGATAATTCAGATGATCAAACAAATTTAGGAGGAATGATTGCTTTTAGGCAAGCTGGCCCTATTGGTGGAGGTTATCCAAATGTGGTTACTTGGGATCCTAATGTGCCAGGTAAAATCTATTATGGATCTGATATTGGAGGGACGGGTAGATCTACTAATTATGGAAAAGATTTTGAGTCGGTAGGTCGTGGTCTTGGTTATGAAGAATCACATCAAAAGATAGCTGCCCTTAATGCTGTAAATGTTAATGGTTCTACCGTAATCGTTGGCGGAACAGGTTTTAAAGGTACAGGTGGCGAGGTTATTTCTTCGTCTAACGGTGGTGATACTTGGCATCATGATTCATCGGAAATTTCTTTTTCTGCCCAGAACAGTAATGCTCCTTTACCTACAGGTAGACCCCGTTCTACCGATCCCAGTTTAATTCAGTGGGTAAGTGGGTCCACTTGGGTTGCCGGCACCTATAAAGATGGCGTATGGATTTCTACAAATGATAGAACCAGCTGGAGCAAAATAGATGTATTTACAGGGGATGTATTTGTACGTGCCATGGCCATGTCGCCCGATGATGCTAACACCGTTTATGTTGGCTTATGGGGAGATGATACTTCTATTCAAAATAAAGGACTTTGGAAAATCAGCAATTTAGATGGAAATCCGTCAGCAAGTAAGGTCAACGGTATTCCAGATGTTGTAGAGTCTATCGTGGTTCTAGGCAATAGAATGTACTTGGCATGTGGTGAATACGGAGTACGAAGATATGTCCCTTCAAACAGTAATTTAAACGATATTACAGGTGACATAGGTACCACTGTAATGTCTACCGCCATACACGGTGTTGCGGGAACCTGGAATACAGATAGAATAGTAGTTGGTACTGCAGAAGGCAATGGCGATGTTTGGATGTCTGATGATAGTGGTACTACTTGGACGAATACCACATCATCCGGTGTTGCTATTAATCCGTGGGGCAGTAGTAATGACCTTATTGTTTTTGATAGTCACCCAAGTTGGGCCATAGGAAAATCGAACTGTGACATTGCTACCATACAAGTTTCTCCTCATGATCCAGATGCCTGGGTGGTATGTGCTACTTCCGCTATTTGGACCACGGTAGATGCCGGTGCAACTTGGAAACCTGCAAACGGTTTTCAAATACTGACCTTTCGTGATGTTGAAATTAGTGCTACAGGTGTTATAGCTGCCGGTAATGTGGATCACGATGTGGTCTTGTCTATTGACGGTGGATCGGAATGGAATGCAGTAGGATTAGGAGGTGTCACAACAGGTCACGGACTCAATTTTTCTCCCAATGGTACTGAATTGGCCTTTGGTGATGGTGAACGTGATAATAATATTGAAGCGGGTAAACTAGCGGTTGTTTCTTCTCCAAATACACCAACTTCGCCTGCACTTAATGAAGTGAACAATCCCGCTGCTCCTAAACGTATCGTGGGCTTGGCATGGATTAACTTACCTGATGGTACTGAACGTTTGGTTACCGCTATCGATAATGGAGGTATTAGAACCGTAGATCGTACCAATGGAATTTGGAGTTCATGGAATACAAGGACTACAGCATTTATGGGAGCACAAGATAATGGTCGTTTACGCTGCTCTGTAGTATCTAACGGGGCATCTACTATTTTTATCTATGATCGTAAAACCGGAGTCTGGCGAAGTACCGATTATGGAGAAAGCTGGACACAAATACTAGCAACACCTGCCGGTGAAGATCAAGGCTATTTGGCTTTTGATAGTGCCAATGATCGGTTGTACGTTTCAACACCTACTCAAGTGTTACGTATAGAAGAAGCTTCTATTTCTAGTGCCAATGCTAATCTAATGGTTCCTACCAATAATCCTGGGGCTATTGCTTTAGATTCCTATGGTCGACTTTTGGTTTTTGCAGAACCTGAAAGTGTAAACAAATCAGACACTGCATTATATAGAAATGAACAACCTGAAACCAATACTAATTCTTGGATCGATATTGCAGACGCTACGGTTAAAAGGGTAGTACCCCCTGTAACCGATATTGATGTTTCTAATGAGTTTATTGTTTTGGTAACGGCAGGTAAAGGAATGTTGGTGTCAGAAAATGATGCCCCAAATCCATAAACTATAACGTAAATTAATTTTGAATCCATCAAAGTCAATTCTCCAGCAATGTTGGTGTTCCTAGCTATTTTATTCAAAAAGACCAATAAGAGGCACATCTTATAGTTCAACTCCTGTACAAGCTTCAAAAATAGTTGATGAAATTCTAAACAATGATCTTATAAAATCGATTTTAGATCTTTAAGTTTGTTTGTTAGATGATGTTTTGTTCAAGAATCATCTAAGTTTTTCAAATGGATTGTGCTGATGTTTCATTTCCTAACATCTTCATGAGATTTCACACAATTCATCCCAATTAAATTACAATTCGGTAATTCTCAATTTAATGTTATCTTAATTCCATATAGGTTTGCATCATCAATCAAACGGACAGCATCGAAACATGGAACATACCAAACCCAAAACCAGTAGGAAAAAACAGATTTTCAGAATCATATTATTTGCCAGTACCTTCATTTCTTTATGGTTTGTACCGTGGGTTTTAGTGAAAGCATGGATATTACCCTTGTCGAATACGGTACAAGAGCAAGTAGATCAAACCTTAGGTTACGGATTTGACGGAGTCATTGTATATGTAGATGAAGCCGGAAAACCTCCTGCGTTCTATGGCGCTGGTTATCATAACACTGAAAATAAAATTCCCGTTAACCCAAAAGCACTTTTCAAAATTGCCAGTATCAGTAAATTATATGATGCCGTAGCAATTACCAAATTAGTCCATGACAACCGTTTATCGCTTGATAAAACTCTTGCGGATTACTTTCCTGAGCTTGTTGGACAAATTGAAAATGCAGAAAAGATTACCGTTAGAATGATGGTACAGCATAGAAGCGGAATCCCTAATTTCACCGATACACCAAACTTCTGGAACGAACCGCCAAAATCTAGTGAAGATGCTCTAGCACTTATTTTGGGTAAGCCTGCTGATTTTGCACCGGATGCTGACTATGCCTATTCTAATACCAATTATCTATTGCTTTCCATGCTTGTAGAAAAGGTAACGGGCAAACCTAATTTTCAGTTTATAAAGGAAAACATACTAGTACCCTTAGAACTTCACAATACTTACGGCTCTATGGATGAAATAGACATGGCTGATTTAATGAGCGGCTATTATATTGGTGTTGATAAGGATATTAAAACGACCGATTACAGCTCTATGATTGCTACTGCTGAAGATGTGGGTATATTTCTAAGGGCTTTAAACGATGGCAGTTTACTTAACGAAAAAGAGATGGAAATATATGCATCCATCTATGAATTTAATCATGGCGGATTGATACCCGGTTACCAAAGTATGGCTGAATATCATAAGGATATTGACGCCGTTGTCGTGCAATTTATGAACACGACCGATTTTGAAGGCTATCAATGGAATTTACTACAAATTACACATAACAGAGTGGTTAAAATATTACGTAAAGCAAAACAACCCTAAAAGCTCGTAACTAACTTAAAATTAAATAATTAATCTTTCAGATATGTAACAATTATAGTACTTCATCGTCTTATAGTCAAATCATCAATCAATCAATATGAAAGTTTTAGTTGTCGGCGCCAGTGGTGCCACAGGTAGTCAATTGGTAGCACAACTTCTTTTGCAACAACACTTCGTAAAAGTAATTGTACGTTCTTCCCATAAGCTCCCTGAATCATGGAAGAACAAGGACAATCTTCAAATTATCACTGCGAGTATTTTAGCATTAAGCAATTCTGAAATGGAAAATATAGTCAAAAATTGCGATGCCGTAGCATCGTGCTTAGGGCACAATTTAACTTGGAAAGGTATCTATGGTCAACCCAGAAAATTGGTTGCCGATGCTACAATACGCCTATGCAATGCCATAAAATCTAATAAATTGGAACGCACTACAAAGTTTGTTCTGATGAATACAACCGGAAATCGTAATGGTGATTTGGACGAACGTATTTCTTTCGCCCAAAAATGTGTCATAGGTCTGCTTCGCCTATTACTTCCGCCTCATGTAGATAATGAAAAGGCGGCAGATTATCTACGTACCCAAATTGGTCAAAACAACAAAGCCATTGAATGGGTAATTGTAAGACCAGACGGATTAATAAATGAAGACTACGTAAGTGAGTATGAAATTTTTCCTTCACCTACACGTAGCGCTATATTCAATGCTGGTAAAGTGAGCCGTATTAATGTTGCTCATTTCATGGCTAGTCTCATTGGTGATAATAACCTTTGGAATAAATGGATAGGGCAGATGCCGGTTATCTATAGTTCATCGCAGGACAATTAAATAGGTATATGGTAAAATGGAAAAAATTATAAAACAGTTAGAAAAACAGCATTCTGGCAAGAAGGTTCTAGCCCTTTTTTTACTCACCAATTTCGTTTATGCGTATATGCTTTTAGTTACCATTCCGGCAACGATGGCCTTCTCGAACGGATTACAATTATTGGATATGATGCCCGCAGGATATGAATTAGAGTATGTAAACACTCTTTTCAACACACTAGGAGATACCGGTCGCCAAACGTATCTCACCAAACAAATTCCTGTAGATATGATGTACCCATTACTCTTTGCTATTTCTTATGCTGCCGTACTGGCTTATTTTCTCAAGAAACTACAAAATCTTAACCCTAAATTCCTTTATCTGTGTCTATTACCCATAATTGCGGGTATAGCGGATTATTTAGAAAATATCGGCATTATCTCCATGCTAAATGCCTACCCAACCGTTACAGAGACTTCTGTACATATCACCAGTATGTTTTCAATTATTAAGAGTAGCTCTACCACTATTTATTTTTTAGTTTTAATAGTCGTCTTGATGATACTTGGTTTTCGTAGGTTGAAATCTAGTAGGTAAAATTTTTAGTATCAACATAACCCAAACAACTAGTAATGGGAGGGAGGCACTATCTATTAAAACCCATATTTAAAGCAAAAAGGCTAAAAAGAATAAAACAGTTGCAGTAATTTTGTATTTCATACACCCCAAATAATACAAAAGCTTGTTAGAGAAAAGAAGACAATTACCCCAAGAACGATTAACAGATGAAGACCATTTCATTTACTGTTTAGAAGGTGTTGATGATATAGAAACTGAACAACTTACCGAAGCACAACAAAGCTTGGAACAGCTCGCCATGAAATATGGCATTGCAAGTATCTACAAAACGTGCGATACCATAGAAGGACTAGAAGATAGTCTAAACGCATTGGTGTTGGATGATCATAATTTTAAGGATTATGAAATCATTTATTTAGTAATGCATGGGGAAGCAAATAGTATCTGCTTAAACGACTACTACTATACATTACAGGAAATTGCCGAAATTTTTGAAGGTCGTTTAAAAGGTAAAATCCTGCATTTTTCAAATGCTAAAGTTCTAGACCTAGACGAAGAAGAAGCTCAATACTTTTTAGATATTACAAACGCCAAAGCAGTTTCTGGCTACGGAAATGCTTTTAACGGTGTAAGCAGTGCAAATCTTGATAAAGCATTCTTTAACTTATTTAAAGAAGATGATGATATGTTCGAGGTCGTAGAAGAGCTGCACCAAAGACATTACAATGTCTGTAAATTGCTAGATTTTAGGCTGTATTATTAAATCTAAAAAATTTTACTTACGACATTTTTTAATGCTCAAGAATCAATAAAAAGTTACAACTTACTTAGAGATGTGGCTGTAAATTTTGATGTTGCGGAAAGCTGTCGCGTGCACCATACATAGGTTTAGAGGAAATCATTAGTGAATCATCACTTTCATTTTATTACCTTAATGGTCTTAATTAGAAGTATTAACAGCCAATAATCTAAACTAAAAATACCATCAACCGCGCAACTACCATACAAGAAGTCCTACATCAATTAGATAGTATCATAGAAGATGCTATTGCAAATAACGACCGCATAGGTTTTTTCGCTTACTTGTATAGAAGGGTTACTGCCCAAATCTTGGAAGAAGTCCAACTTAAAAACTTTGAGGACAATGAGCGCATGGAAAAATTTGATGTGGCATTCGCTAATTATTATTTAGATGCTTACTACGCTTATAAAAACAACACCCCAATAAGTAAATCTTGGGCATTTGCTTTTAAAAATAAAAACGAGCCATTAACCATTCTGCAACATATAATGATGGGAATTAATACGCATATTAATCTTGACTTGGGGTTAGCAGTTAGTGCAGAAATGTATGGAAAGGAGATAGCGGAAATTGAAAATGATTTTAATAAAGTCAACGGTATTCTCGGCAGCATTGTTAATGAAATGCAAGACCGACTTAGCAGAGTGTCTAGCTTATTGTTTTTACTTGATCTAGCCGGTCAAAATACAGATGAACAAATCATAAACTTTAGTTTAGGTAAAGCACGAGAATTATCATGGCATAACGCAAATTTACTTTGGGGTCTCGGTATGAATCACCAAAAGGATGCTATTGATAAAATGGACCTCATAGTCTTAAGCTTGGGAGAATTTATAAAAGCGCCCAAATCTAAAATAATCTCCTACATGCTCAACCTTATTGCTAGACTAGAAGAAAAGAACGTGGGAAAGGTTATTTTGAAATTGAGACAAGAATAAATTTCCTTAAAACTATTGTTTATTTAATTGCTAATCTTGCCAATATGTGAAGTAAGGTTTAAATTTTAAATGAGTGTTGACAATTATGTGAAGATTCAAAGTTGATTACGATTTTATTTGTTGATTTTAAATTTTTTAGGATTAGTAAATTTTAATGATATACAATAACTTCTCGCTATTTTATATAACGTCGGATTATAGAACAATTCCGCTCTATAATGTCTTGTGTCTTGCGTTATGAAACATTACTTTGGTACGGTATAAAAGCAATAAGTCTTTGAGACCTATTGTTTTTTGTGCGGGTTAAGGCGTTGGCGTTATTTTCTTCAATCTTCTTTGTTTTTCTCTTTTACAAACTTTTCTAAAAATGTAATGGAATACGCTTTGCCCAAACGACGATTGGAGCGAAGTGATAATGTGTATGAAGTGGGATTCTGCAATAATCACATATTAAAACCTAACCACAAATAGCAATTTGCTTCTACAATTCTACATCCTCTATACACTTTTTATCATACTGTTCTTCTGCGTGTTTATCAATTACAAAATTACCCCAACCCACAATAGAATTTATAAGAGGAATGAGTGTTTTTCCATATTCGGTCAATGAATATTCAACCTTTAACGGTGGCTTTGTATTATAAGCTTTTCGGCTAATCATGCCATCGTCTTCCATACTTTTTAACTGAATACTTAACGTTCGTTCAGTAACTCCGTCCATTTTTTTTCTTAACTCGTTATATCTTAATGGCCCTTTAATCAAGTGAAATAACATTACCACTTTCCATTTACCGCCAATGATTCCCATGGTTACGCTTGCCGGACAAGGGTATTCCTTATTGTTTATTGTGTACATCTTTTTCCTTAAATATTTCTTAAAAGTTAAACTATCCAATTGGATCGTTATTGCGCAGCTCCTATACAACCCATAATTTTGTATACTATAAAAACTATAGTACAAATATAAAAAAATAATTTAATGAAACTATTAGAAACATATCAACTAGGAAATATCACTCTAAAAAACAGGGTGGTAATGGCACCTATGACAAGGTGCAGAGCCATCAATAATATACCCAACGACCTTATGAAAGAATATTATGCGCAAAGAGCTGGCGCGGGTTTAATCATAGCAGAAGGAATAGCTCCATCGCCAAATGCACTTGGTTATGCAAGAATACCTGGAATATTTAATAAAAATCAAATACAAGGCTGGAAGAAAATAGCAGAAGCGGTTCATGAGCAAGGCTCAAGAATATTTGCGCAGTTCATGCATACGGGTAGAGCATCACATCCTGATAATATGCCTGATGACGCAGTGGTATTAGCACCTTCTGCCGTATACCATAAAGGAACCATGTGGACAGACCAAAATGGTAATCAGCCTTTTCCTTTAGCTAAAGAAATGACCGCTCATGATATTCAAAATACAATTGAAGAATTTGTACAAGCCGCCAAAAATGCAATAACCTCTGGGTTTGATGGTGTAGAAATTCATGCGGGCACGGGATTTCTTATAGATGAGTTTATCAATCCGCATACCAACCTTCGTACTGATGAATACGGCGGCTCTTTGGAAGGAAGAATGAAGTTTGCCTTGGAAGTAACACAAAAAATAGCAAACGCTATCGGTAAAGAAAAGGTAGGAATTAGAATTTCCCCTAATGGCATCTACAATGATATGATACCATTTGAAGGAACAGACGAAGCTTTCCTGTATTTGGCATCGTCACTTAAAGATATGGGAATCGCTTACCTACATATGGTAGATCACGAAGCTATGGGAGCTCCTCATGTTTCATCAACTCTTAAAGAAAAAGTAAAAAATGCATTTGGGGGAACCTATATAGCTAGCGGTGGATTCAATGGTGAAACAGCTGAAGATGCCATAAATAATGAACACGGAGATTTAGTAGCATTTGGCAGACCATTTATTGCTAACCCTGATCTTGTGGAAAGAATCAGAGATGGAAAAGATTTTGCGATTTCTGACCCGCAGACGCATTATTCAGCTACTGAAGTGGGATTTACAGATTATCCAACACTTGAAAAAGTAACGGCTTAAAACAAAAGAATTTTTAAAAAGAAATCATGAAAAAAAACAATGACTTAGGATTATTGATTGTCCGCATTTCGGTAGGACTTTTAATGCTATTACACGGAATAGGTAAAATGCAAAGTATAGATTTTGTGCAGCAAAAACTTCTAGAAGGAGGCTTGCCCAACTTTTTATCTTACGGTGTTTATGTTACCCAAGTTATAGCACCCATACTACTACTTATAGGTTACAGAACCCGTATAGGAGCTGCCCTTTTTATTTTCGGAACACTATTCGCCATGTTTCTAGTACACTCAACAGAGATTTTTACAATGACCCAACATGGTGGTTGGAGTGTGGAGTTATTAGGATTGTACACTTTTGGAGCTGTGGCATTACTATTTACAGGTAGTGGAAAATACGCAGTATCATCTATACATCAATGGGATTAATTAAAATCAAAAAAAATATCTAATGAAAAATTATAGAATTAAAAATAAGGGAATCGTATTATGGCTGACATTTTCGCTGTTTTTATACAATAGCGTACAGGTAGCAGCCCAAGAGATAGCAATTGGCACACTTGAAATTGTAGCCGAAATGGATGTAAACCCAGGGAATGTAGCGGTTTCAAAAGAAGGTCGAGTGTTCTCTACCATACACCCCTTAAGACCATACAAATTTCAATTGGTAGAGATTACCGGTAAAACTAGCTATGTTCCTTTTCCTAATAAGGAGCTACAATCTACAGAAGACACCAAATCAGATTCCAAGTTTGATGCACCTCTAGGTGTGTTATTTGATAACAAAAATCGTCTTTGGGTGGTGGATCTGGGCTTCAAAATAGGGTACACCAGACTCTTCGCTTATGATATTAACACCAAGGAAGAATTAATGCGTTTTGATATTCCTAAAGAGTTAGCGCCAAATGACAGTTTTCTCCAAGATTTTGCCGTTGATGAAATAAACGAATTTGTATACCTGGCAGACCCTGTTAAAGCTGTAATTATAGTAATTGACATCAAGAAAAAGAAATACAGAAAAATTGTAGACGTACCCAGTATGCAATCCGAAGATATCGATATTGTTATAGATGGTAAAGTACAAACCTGGATGGGCAATCCTGCCCGAATTTCTGTAGACCCCATAACGCTTTCGGCAGATAGGGAGACCTTGTATTACGGCCCTATGAATGGTTATTCATGGTATCAATTGCCCACCAAAAATATCAGGGAAGGAGAATCGAATGATGAACTCGTAAAACGTGTTTCCCTCGTTGGCGAAAAACCGTTTTCCGATGGTGCCGCTACAGATGATAATGGCAATCATTATTTTACCAATATTCAGAACTATAGCATAGACATGCTTTCTAAAGATGGGCAGCTTACTACATTAATTAAAGACCCTCTTTTAGATTGGCCGGATAGCATAAGAATACATGGAGATTGGATGTTTATTGCTGCCAATCAGATAAATAAATCACCTGCCTTTACTACAGGTGTAGAATTGTCTACCGCACCTTTTCTAGTGTTAAAATTAAAGTACAGATAACACAAATTACAAACATACAAAGCATCAATAGTTCCACTTTACCTAAAATAAATTTAACAAGTCTTTCTTTTCAAATCATTAAAAGCAGGGCATAACATTAAAAACAGATGAAAAATTTTAGTATCCTATTAATAATCACACTTACAGCACTTTCTTGTTACAGCCAAAAGCGTACAGTTAACCATAGTTCAAATCTCGAAATCGTAAAAAGCACGTATGAAGAAAATAGCAATACACTTCAAAAATATTTAGCGGAAGATGCCACTTGGACGGAAGCCAAAGGATTTCCTTATGGAGGCACCTATACAGGTTATGATGAAGTCGTTACCAATATATTTTCCAAAATAGGAACAGAATGGACCGGCTTTAAATTCAATGTAGAAGATTATGTGGCTAGTGATGATAAGGTCATTGCCTTTGGAACCTATTCGGGAACGTATAAAAAAACGAACAAATCATTTACCGCCCGTGTGTCTCACATATGGAAACTTAAGGACGGAAAAATAATAAATTTTGAACAGATTGTGGATAGCAAACCCGTGGTAGATGCCATGCAATAGTTCTGTGAAACGCTATGCACATATTAATTAATCACAAATATAGATTATGAAAAATATAAAATATAAAAGTATAGGTCTCCTATTATCAATCAGCTTTTCACTGTGCTTCTTTATAGGGTCTAGTCAACAAAACAAATTGGCGAAAGCAGAAAAAGATAAACCAATAGGTACACTAGAAATAGTAGCCGAAATGGATATTAACCCAGGTAACGTGGCGGTTTCAAAAGAAGGCAGGGTGTTTTCCACAATTCACCCTATGAGACCCAATACGACCAAATTGGTGGAGATTACCAGCAAGACCACTTATGTTCCTTTTCCAAGTGAAAAATTACAACCTAAAACAGCGTCTGCATCTGATGATACATTTGATACACCACAAGGGTTAATCTTTGATAATCAAAACCGACTTTGGGTTCTTGATGCAGGTTTCAGTATTGGGCGTACTCGATTATATGCTTTTGATATTGACTCTAAAAAAGAACTCATGCGGTTCAATATTCCTAAGGAATTGGCTCCAAGCAACAGTTTTGTTCAAGATTTAGCGGTCGATGATAAAAACGGATTTGTGTATCTGGCCTGTGTAACTAATCCTGGAATTATTGTGGTGGATATCAATAAAAATGAATTCCGTAAAATTATTGACCTACCCACTATGCAATCTGAAGATGCCGATATGGTCATAGATGGTAAAGTGCAATACCTAAATGGTGAACCTGCCAGAATCGCTTTAGACCCCATTACCATTTCTGCGGATAAAGAAACCTTGTATTATGGTGCTATGAATGGTACAAAATGGTATCAACTACCTACTAAAAACATTCGTAATGGAGCAACTGATGCTGTAATAATTAAACAGATTTCCGTCTTGGCAGACAAGCCATTTTCTGATGGTGCCGATACCGATGAGCATGGTAATCATTATTTTACCAATATTCAAAACTATAGTATTGATGTCCTTTCAAAAGATGGCAAATTAAGTGTCTTAAAAAAAGACCCATTACTAGATTGGCCGGATAGCGTTAGAATACAAGGGAATTGGTTATATATCGCAGCTAGTCAAGTGCATAAAACACCGGCTTTTGCTAATGGCAAGGAGTTGTCAGATGGACTTTTTAGAGTTCTGAAATTAAAATTCAAATAATATGAAGAATATATGCCTAAAATTATCCATACTATTTTCATTGTTTTTCTTAAAAAGCATCGCTATAGTAGCGCAAGAAAAAGCAATAGGAACCCTTGAAGTGGTAGCAGAACTAGAAGTTACCCCAGGAAATGTAGCGGTTTCTAAGGAAGGAAGAATATTTTCTAGTATTCATCCATTTAGACCTAGCAACTATCAATTAGTAGAAATTACGGGTAAGTCAACTTATGTACCTTTTCCTAATGAGCAGGTACAATCCACTTCAGATAACAAATCAGACAATAAATTAGATGCTCCCCTATGTATTATTTTTGATAACAAAAACCGACTTTGGGTGCTTGATGTAGGTCTAAATATTGGGCATACTAGATTATTTGCCTATGATATTGATACCAGAAAAGAAGTGCTTCGTTTTAATATTCCTTTAGAATTTGCACCCAGTACTAGTTTTGTACAAGATTTGGTGGTGGATGAAACAAATGGCTTTGTATACTTAGCCGATGTTAGAAACCCAGGAATTATTGTCATTGATATTCGTAAAAATGAATTTTCAAAAATTATTGATATCCCAAGCATGCAACCGGAAGATATTGACATCATCATAGATAATAAGGTGCACTATAGAAAAGGAAAACCTGTGCGTATTGCTTTAGATGCAATTACTATTTCTGTTGACAGGGACACGCTGTATTATGGTCCAATGAATGGCACCAAATGGTATAAAGTACCCACGAAGCAGATAAGGGAAGGTGCACAAAATGAGGAAATCATAAAACATATTGCTGTGGTAGGCAAAAAACCAATTTGTGATGGTGCTGCTACAGATGAAAACTACAATCATTATTTCACCAATATTCAAAATAATAGCATTGATGTGCTTTCAAAAGACGGGACCTTAAGCACACTTAAAAAGAGTCCTTTTTTCGATTGGCCAGATAGTGTAAGAATCCAGGGAGACTGGCTATATATTGCAACCAATCAGATACACAAGTCACCTGCTTTTGGAGAAGGTATTGAAAGGTCCACGGGACTATTTAGAATATTGAAACTAAAATTTAAATAAAAAAGATGAAAGATTTAAAAGGTAAAAAAGCCATAATTACAGGTGGCAGTAGAGGTTTAGGTAGAGCTACCGCCTTAGCACTGGCTAAAGAAGGAGTAGAAATAGCTATTACGGGTAGAAATAAAGAGACCTTGAAACAGACCGTTGCCGAGTTAGAGGCAATCGGCGTTAAAGCGATGTATTCCGTTTTTGATATAAGTAAGTATGAGGAAGTAAAAAATAGTATTAAGGAAATTTTGAATACCCTTGGTGATGTAGATATTTTAATCAACAATGCTGGTATTGCTACTTTGGGATCCTTTAATGATATGGAGGTTGATGTATGGACACAAATGATTGAAACAAATGTGCTGGGCACCTATTTTGTAACCAAAGAAGTGCTACCGTTTTTATTGAAAAAGAATGAAGGAGATATCATAAATGTTGCATCTACTGCAGGATTAAATGGTAATGCAAACGTATCTGCCTATTCCGCATCAAAATTCGCGGTTATTGGTATGTCAGAATCTTTAATGAAAGAAGTTCGTAAAAACAACATTAGGGTGTGTACACTTACACCTAGTACAATCGTAACGGATATGGCTATAGAAGCTGGTATTGTAGATGAAGAAGACAACGATCAGGTTTTAAAACCAGAAGATTTTGCCGCCCTAATAGTTGCTGGCTTGAAGCTTCCGGGAAGAGCCATGTTGGTCAATGCATCTTTATGGTCTACAAATCCTTAAATCAATTAAAAAAATGGTAATTATTAAAACACATATATGAAAGTAAATGCATATGCAGTTTCTGAGCCCAAGGGAAAATTAAAGCCTTACACCTATGAATTAGGTACGTTAGGCTCAGAGGAGGTAGATATAAAAGTGTCCTATTGTGGGGTTTGTCATTCAGATTTAAGTATGATGAACAATGAATGGGGAATGACGCAATATCCCCTTGTGCCAGGGCATGAAATTATTGGTGAAGTAGTAGCGGCAGGTAATGCTGTAAAAAATATTAAAGTTGGAGATAAAGTCGGTTTAGGGTGGCTATCTGCCTCCTGCATGAGTTGCCAACAGTGTATGGAAGGTTCACATCATTTATGTAAAAATTCCCAATCTACCATAGTAGGAAGACATGGAGGTTTTGCAGATTATGTTCGTGGTCATTGGTCATGGGCAATTCCTCTTCCCCAAGCAATAGATTTAAGTAAAGCCGGACCTTTGTTATGTGGTGGCATTACCGTATTCAACCCCATTATACTTGCAGATGTGAAACCTACGGATACGGTAGGTGTCATTGGAATAGGAGGTTTGGGACATATGGCTATTAAATTCTTAAAACACTGGGGCTGCGAGGTTATCGCATTTAGTTCAAACCCTGCTAAAAAAGAAGAGATTTTAGCTATGGGTGCCACCAAAGTGATTAACTCCAGAGACCCTAAGGAATTAGAAACTATTGCAGGAAGTCTAAATTTCATTCTAAACACCACCAATGTAAGTTTAGATTGGAATTCTTACCTAACAACTCTAGCTCCTAAAGGTAGATTGCATACTGTTGGTGCAGTATTGGAACCCATGGCTATTCCAGCATTTGGCTTAATTGGAGGAGAAAAAACAGTAGGAGGGAGCCCTATAGGAAGTCCGGCTCTAACCAAAACAATGTTAGAGTTTTGTGTACGACATACTATCTACCCAACGGTAGAGGAGTTTCCTATGGAAAAAGTTAATGAAGCAATAGAACATCTAGAAAAAGGAAATGCACGATTTAGAATCGTCTTAAAAAATTAGACGAAATTAACTTTAGTGTATAAATCTAATTAGCGCAAGTATAAAGGAAAGAATCTAGTAGACTTTATCGGAACATTTGTGTCAACCATAATTCATTTTTACGCCTAAATTAAGTTCAAATAAAATATAATAATAGAAGCATGATAAAACCGAGACAAAAAGCACCCGAGTTAGCAATTAAATTAGTGAATGATACCACGTGGGAATTGAGTGATCAATCACCTGAAAATTTTACCATGATATTGTTTTACAGGGGTAAACATTGCCCTGTATGTAAAATGCAGTTAGAAGAGCTACAGAAAAAGTTAGATAAGTTTATACAACGTGGCATTTCTGTAATAGCCATTAGTACAGACACTGAAGAAGTTGCCAAAGCCACGTATGGCGAATGGGACATTTCAGATATTCCATTGGGTTATGGTTTACCTATAGAAGAAGCCAGAGAATGGGGTTTATTCATTTCTGAAGGTATTAACAACGAGCCTAAACATTTTACCGAACCTGGATTGTTTTTGTTAACTCCAGAACAAACAGTTTATTGGGAATCTATACAGTCTATGCCATTTGGCAGACCTAGTTTTAACGATGTTTTAGGTGGTATCGACTATATCTTAAAAGCAGATTATCCTGCTAGAGGAGAAGCATAGTTTTCTTAATTAAATAGCTGACAAAATTAAAAGGTTGATGAAACTCATGTTTACATCAACTTTTTAGTTTATAACAAATAGCGATTTAAAATTATGGGCAGTTTGTTACTGTAAGAAAGTGTTTTAAAACATTTCAGTAATCTGTCGATATGAACCTAAAGGCGTCATATCTGATATTATATCAAATGCAAGCATGCGCCTTTTTACAGGATGATCAAATTGTTCTATAATGTTCCGCGTTATGTAACTTGAGCTTTGGTTACGGCAGAAAAATATAGATAAGAATCTTTCTTTTTTGAGCGGGTTGGTGCGCGGGCAAAGTTGTTACAATCTTCCTTGATTTTTTTCTTTCTAAAAACTTTCTTCTTAAAAGGTAATGGAACACTTATTATACGAGCCGACGGTAGGAGGGGAGTGTAATGTGTGTGGAATGAAAATGTATTTTTAATGACTGTGTAAAGTAAATTTATGCTCTTTAACTGGTTGTCTAGTTAATATAATATGCAACAATAAATAACATTTTAAATAAAGAAAAGTATTTTTGCTTTATGGAAGACAAGTTTCAATTATTAAAACAACATTTTGAAGAAATCGTTTCTTTAACTGATGAGGAGTGGAACTTTGTACAATCGCACTTTGAATTTAAGAGTCTTAAAAAACACCAATTTTTAATACAAGTAGGGCAACCTGTAGACTTTGAATATTGGATTATCAAAGGCTTGGTAAAAGCGTATTCCATAGACGAAAAAGGCAAAGAACACATTCTTCAATTTGCTATGGAAAACTATTGGGTGAGCGACCATTGTGCTTTTCAACATCAAGAACCTGGTACTATTTTTGTAGATTGTCTTGAAGATTCTGAGTTTTTTTGTTTGTCTTTAGAGAACAGGGAAAAAATTTGTTTTGAAGTCCCTGCCGTTGCTAATTTTTTCAGAATTAAATCGAACCACGGTTACATCAATCTTCAACAAAGAATCTTGTCTTTACTTACAATGACCGCAGAAAGTAGGTATGAGTACCTATTAAATAAGCTTCCAACATTAATACAACGCGTTCCTAAAAAATTAATCGCTTCCTATTTAGGCGTATCCAGAGAGACTTTAAGTCGTTTTAATAGCTAAAAGTGACCTAAATCACTTTTCCATATTGATATACATCACAAAAAATCCGTGATGTATGTCCTCGCACACCCCTTTGTTTTCATAGAATTTTGTATCGAACAATTAAATACAATGTACTATGAAAACTACAAGAACACTTTTTCTATTATTTACAGTAATTGCCATAGGTTTTAACGCCTATGCGCAAGAAGACAAAAGACCGTTAATGGGTAACTCCTACGGTATTATCAATATTAATGAATACGTAACGCTACTTCCCAAAAGTCATAATGGTATCATCAAAGACATCAGATTAATAGACCGTGAACACGCAGGTGTTAGAATTTTTAGGCTGTATGACGAAGTACCTATGCATTACCACGCAAAATCTGATGCCTACCTCTACATTTTAAATGGCAAAGCAGAATTTTATGTAGCCGATAAAGGTCCTGTTGTTGCAGGAAAAGGCGACTTACTTTTTTGGGGCAAAGGTACATCGCACGGTAACGGAAAAATTTTAGAAGGTCCGTTAGACGTTCTCGTTTTTGATGCCATTGCCAGAGACCCAAGCGATGTTATCTGGGTAGCCCCATCAACCCAAAAGAAATTTTTAGGCAACTAATTAAATCATATTCAATTTTAAAAACAATAACGATGAAAACAGTAACAATTATAAAAACAGTCTTGTTCGCATTTGTAATGAATTTTACACTATTAGCACAAGCACAATTAGAAACTATAGCAACATTTCCAGAATCTAGACCAGGGAATATAACAGTGTCTAACGATGGAAGAATATTTGTAACAATGAGTGCCTTAAGCGCTTCAAAATATATGGTAAAAGAAATTTTACCTAATGGAGAAGCTATTCCTTTTGGAGATAAAGAGTGGATTGTAAAACCAGAAAACGGAAGTATAAAAGGTATCAATTCAACCATCGGAATTCAAGCAGATGCTAATGGAATCCTTTGGGTTTTGGATATGGGTAACATCAAACAAAATCAGGCTCCCAAATTGGTTGGATTTGATTTGGTTACCGGTAACGTCACAAAGGTTTTTCCTATTCCAAATACGGTATTGTCATCAAAACCTTTTTTACAAGATTTTGTAATCGATGTAAAAAACAACACTGCTGTAATTGCAGATATGACCGATGCTTTAAATCCGCCAATTGCGCCAGCTTTTGTAGTGATAAACTTAGAAACAGGTTATATAAGACGAGTTATGGAAGGGAATGCTTCATTTTTGTCTGCTGATGAACCAGTGAAAATTCACGGTAGATTAGTATCCCACAAAAGAAAAGACGGTACTACCATTCAGCCAAGATATCCTTTAAATCCAATTTCCATAGATGACGAAAACAAGTATATCTACTATGGTGCAATGGGAAACACCAAAATTTACCGTATTCCGTCTGCTGTATTAGCGGATGAAAGTAAGCAAGATAGCGACCTTAATAAGTACATCGAGTTTTATGCCAACAAACCAAAATCTGACGGATTTAAAGTGGGTGCAAACGGTAAAGTGTATGTCACCGATGTTGAAAATTCAGCTATTGTAGAAAGTACGCCAGCTGGAATGAAAACCATTGCGCAATCCAAAAAAGACCTGTCTTGGCCAGATGGTGTTGCCATACACGGTAACTACTTATATATCGTAGCAAATCAACTTCACAACCTTCCTTTATTAAATGAAGGAAAAGATGCTAGTAAACCGCCTTACTTGGTTCTAAAAATGAAGATTCAAGATTAAATAAAATTAAAAATAAAGTGATGTATGCGCATTATTAAATGTGATGTACATCACTTTAAAATGGTGATGTACATCCTCGCACACCCCTAGCTTTAATCGGAAATTTGTATAAGAAATTTAAAAACATATTAAAATGAAAACAATAGTAAATACATTAAAAACAATTGCCTTAGCAGCTACACTTTTTACTGCTTTAACTACAAACGCACAACAAGTACCAACGTCACCTTATGGAGCAGACGATGAAATTGGCGCACTAAACCTTTTGAATGAAGAAACAGTTTTAGATGCGGTAAAATTGGTTAAAAAAGGAAAAGTATACCGCTTAGGAATGGTGGTAAATGCTCAAACTGCAGCTTTCCGTCACAGATACTTTCACATTGAAACGTTACAACCAGAAACTGCTGCTGCAGGTTCTAACAAATTCACTTACGTAGATGACCAATTAATTGGTTGGACAGGTGTTGGGTCTCAAATAAACGGATTAGCACATTACGGTAGAGACAATGTGCATTATAACGGACATAAAGTTGAAGATTTTTTAACTGTTTCTGGTGTAAAAAAATTAGGTCTAGAAAAATTACCTCCAATTGTAACTAGAGGTGTTGTATTGAATATGCGCTCATATTACAATCAAGATATTGTAAAAGAAGGCACTGTTTTTACAGTAGAAGACATTGAAAAAGTAGCCAAGAAACAAGGCATTGAAATCCGTAAAGGCGATGTGGTATTGTTCTATACGGGATGGACAAAACTAATGGGTAAAGATGATAAACGCTATTTAGCTGGCGGACCTGGAATTGGTACGGAAGCTGCGCATTATCTAGGTAAAAAAGGAATTGTAGCAGCAGGTGCAGACAACTGGTCTTTTGAAGCAGTACCACACGAAAACAGCGCGCTTTCTTTCCCTGTAAATCAAATGATGGCAACCGAATACGGTGTGCAAGTATTAGAAAATATTCTTGTAGATGAATTGGTTGAGGATAAAGCCTGGGAATTCCTTTTTGTATTAGGTCACCCTTTATATGAAGGCTCTACGCAAGTACAAATAAACCCTGTTGCCATTAAATAACAATAACAAAAAACAATTAGAAATTATGGAAACATCAACAATACATAGAGATACTACGGTAGCCAAAAAGAAGAGTCTACCAGCAGCATTATGGGCATTGACCATAAGTGCATTTGCCATAGGAACAACGGAATTTGTAATTGTAGGTTTATTATCTACCGTTGCAAACGACCTAGGCACATCATTAACATCAGCCGGATTATTAGTAAGTCTGTACGCCATTGGTGTTGCCATTGGTGCACCCATTTTAACTGCCTTAACTGGTAAAATTCCAAGAAAACAATTACTAATGGGAATTATGTTGCTTTTCATCATTGGTAACGGATTAGCAGCTATTTCACCAAGTTTTGAGTTATTGTTATTATCTAGAGTGGTAACAGGTTTCGCACACGGTGTATTTTTTTCTATCGGGTCTACCATTGCAGCTAGTTTGGTGCCAAAAGATAAGCGAGCAACAGCTATTTCTATAATGTTTGCAGGTCTTACTGTGGCTATTGTAACTGGTGTTCCTTTAGGAACATACATTGGTCAGAATTTTGGATGGAGAGCTACTTTTATTGGTGTTGCTTTATTAGGATTAGTAGGTACAATAGCTAGTTTGGCTTTGGTTCCTAAAAACATCAAACAATCGGCTCCATTACGACTTATAGACCAATTAAAAGTGATTAAAAATCCGTCTATTTTATTGGTATTAGCCATTACCGCATTTGGTTATGGTGGTACGTTTGTCACTTTTACGTACTTAACTCCGCTGTTAGAAGAAGTAACTGGTTTCTCTTCAAATATGACTAGTGTATTCCTTTTAATTTATGGTATTGCCATCGCAATTGGGAATATCATAGGTGGTAAAGTCTCTAACAACAAACCAGGAAAAGCATTATTAGTAATGTTTGCTTTACAAGCCATAGTATTGTTTGTGTTATACTTCACTGCTTCTAGTCAGATTTTTGCCATCGTAACCTTGTTTTTTATGGGAATATTAGCGTTTTCAAACGTACCTGCATTGCAATTATACGTGGTGAAGATGGCTGAAAAATATTTACCAGGAACCGAAGATGTAGCATCTGCCTTAAACATTGCAGCTTTTAACGTTGGTATTGCTATTGGCGCTTATGTAGGCGGAATGGTTGTAGAATCGAGCTTGGGTATTGAAGCGACTCCTTGGGTAGGTGGTATTCTAGTGATTGTGGGATTCTTGTTAACCTTAGTTTTATTCAAAAAAGAAAAAATTTAAATAATGACTGCATTAAAATTTAGAAACAACGACGAAATGCCAATTTTAGGTTTAGGAACGTTTCGTTCTGAACCAAATGAAGTGTACAATGCTGTACTTTCGGCTATTAAAATGGGATATAGACATATAGATTGCGCTGCAGCTTACGGAAACGAAAAAGAAGTTGGTAACGCCATTGCCGATGCTATACAACAAGGTTTGGTTACTAGAGAAGATTTATGGGTGACTTCCAAATTATGGAATGCTTCCCACGGTGAAGAGAATGTGATTCCTGCACTGAACCAGACTTTAGAAGATTTACAACTAGAGTATCTAGACCTGTATCTTATCCATTGGCCTGTCGCTCTTAAAAAAGGAACAGAAATGCCAGAAAAAGCATCTGATTTTATTCCGCTTTCAGAAGTACCATTAACCAATACTTGGAAAGGGATGGAAGCTGCTTTAGAGCAAGGACTTGCAAAACATATTGGCGTGAGCAATTTCAATGAAAATCAGTTGAAAGAAATACTAGCGAATGCAGTGCATCAACCAGAGATGAATCAGGTAGAAATGCATCCGTTTTTACAGCAAGAAGCATTACAATCATTCTGCGTAAAAAACGATATTCTGCTAACTGCATACGCACCTTTAGGTTCGCTTGTAGATGAAAATAGCACACTACGTTTGTTAGAAAATGATACGATAAAAAACATTGCCAAAGCAAGACGTATGTCGCCTGCGCAAGTAGCATTGGCATGTACTATGCAACGAGGCATTGCGGTCATTCCTAAATCTATAAATGAAGCGAGATTGCTTCAGAATTTAGAGACGTTAAACCATACGCTTACAGAAGAAGATATGACGTTACTGAAGGATTTAGATAAGGGATACCGCTTTATAGATGGTAAATTTTGGGAAGTTGACAACGGACCATACACTGCAGATAGTATCTGGAATAACTAATCTTGAAAATCATCAGGTGTCCTGAGAGATACCTGATGATTTCAAAAACAAATAACACTATGAATCCATTTGATAAATTATACAAACCAGGTAAAATGACACTTGGTATAGAGTTTCCTTTAGATAACGATTGGTCAACCGAAGGAAATCGCAAACGTTTGGAAGACAATAGACCTTTTGGAGTTCCAGACATTTCAAACCATTTAGCATTGGCACAACAAATTGACGAAGCTGGATTCGCAGCTTTATGGATGCGAGATGTTCCTGTATATGACCCTAATTTTGGGGATGGTGCACAATTGTTCGATACGCTTCCATATTTGGGCTATTTAGCTGCAGCTACCAAAAACATTTTGTTGGGTACAGCTGCCATAGTATTGCCATTACAACAACCTATAAAATTAGCGAAAGCTGCTGCCACCATAGAAAATTTAAGTGATGGCAGACTATTGTTAGGCTTAGGTTTGGGAGACAGACCTGTGGAGTTTCCAATGTATAATATCGACTATAAAAAAAGACCTGAAATCTTTAGACAAAATCTTGATATCATTAAAGAAGCTTGGAAAACAAATAGCAATTTAAAATCTAAATACGATTTTTTAACCAGTGGTATTGAAGTCTATCCTAAACCGAAAAATGACATTCCGCTTGTAGTCGCTGGTCATTCCGGACAAAGTATCAATTGGATTGCAAAAAACGCACAAGCTTGGTTTAATTACCCAAGACCTGTTGCCGAAACTTTGGAGAACCGAAAATACTGGTGTAATGCATTGTATGATGAAGACCAAGCAGCAAAACCTTATATCTCTGCTATACATTTAAACTTAGATCCAAATGATAATGCTGCTTTCAAACCACAGCGTTTTGGAGGTACGGTAGGCATCAACCATCTTACCGAATACTTAAAGTCTTATGAAAATGTAGGAGTCAACCATATGGCTATCAACCTAAGAAAGTCTGAAACTCCCGTAAGTGAGGCTATTGCAAAAATTGAGGAAGTAGTATTACCGGAGTTTTAGTCTGTATTAATATATTACTAAATAATATTTAAGTTATTTTAAATGACCGTCTACATTTATGCGAAAGGGGGTAGCCAAATCAATAATACTAAACGAATAGCTTTTACGTTAGAAAAACATACAAAATAATCACCAGAATGAATTTGAAAACCTTAATACTATCATCTCTTTTAATTTTATTTATTACCGGATGTGGTAAAAATGACGCGGAAAGCATCACTCCAACACAAATTGAAAAAGAGCCAGAAGCTACTATACCTGTGATAAATAACCTTTCTAAAGAATACCTATTCACAGGTGATGAATTAATTATTATTGGAGACAATTTCAATCAAACCGACTTTCAAACAAAAGTCTTTGTCAATGATACTGTGATTGAACCGAGTTCCCTGTCAAGTACAGAAATAAAACTTATTCTAGAAACTGAAAAGACGGGGCCATCTCAAATAGCTGTGGAGGTGGATGGAAAACTAAGCGAAGTCGCCTATTTTTATGCACTTAAAAAAGGTTGGAACCAACTAACACTTGACGGCAATGTAGAGTTAAAAAAAGCTATTGTACTAGATAATGATGATGATATTTACGTTTTAGGTGACCTTCTTTCTGGCGCTAGCTCTTGGTCTAATAGACTATTTAAAATTTCACCATCAGCTGAGAGTTTTATTTCTACCCAAGTAGCTAATGTAATGAATGGTAGTATAAGCAATTTTGAAATTGATAGTATAACAGGAAATGCAGCTGTGACCAATGGATATAATCTTCAACTATTTAAGAATAAATTCGAAACGGAAAAAAATAAATATTTGGCAGCAGCTCTCGAGGACCCCGGAAGTGGTCAAGGTATGAACATAATAATTGATGAAAATCAAGTATTCTATTCCAATAATATGTTTACTTATGGATATTCTTCTGATTTTGGCGGTACCTACGAAAAAAAATATACGGATTGGCTATTAAGACCGGAAGGAGCTGGGGGAGCAAAATATTATGGCTCAATAAGATCTATTAAAAAAGCACCGTCTGATGGTAAAATTTATGGTACCGGAGTATATCGCAAAGGTTGGAAGTATGGTGAACCAGATACAAATTTAATAATGCGGTCTGATGATTATCAAAACTGGGAAGTAATAGATTCTGTGACAGTTAATTCTGAAAGAACCCTTTATCAGGGTAAATTTTTTGACACTGATTTGATTCTTACAATTGATGCTGAAGGCAATTTATTGCGCAGTTCAGATCTTGCAAAAACATGGTCAACCGTATATCCAAATATTAAACGGTTTTACATGCGAACTCAGGATGAGTGGTATGCAATATCTACAGAAAACAAGGTGATTTCGACCATAGATGCAGGACAGACATGGACTACTGAACTGGAATTTGAAGAAACAGATGTAATTAGTTATATCAATTTTTCACAAACTAAAATAGTGGTATCAGGCTACGGTTTTCTATTTATTAAATATGAGTAAGTCCTAAATTATAGGATTCTCAGAAGGTTAAGGGATATTTTACATAATACTACATTATAGCTATCAAATGGACTCCTCTCATAAAATACCAATGATAACATTTGTACTATAATGTCTTGCGTTATGAAACTTTGCTTTGGTAAAAGCGAAGTTATTTACTCCAATCTTCTTTTATTTTTTTCTTTCTAAAAACTTTCTTTTCAAAAGGTAATGGAACACTTATTATGTGAGCCGACGACAGGAGGGGAGTGTAATGTGTGTGGAATAGTATTATTAGGTTAAAAGTTTCAATAACAATAGTACTTATTCAATAATGATAGAATTAAATGTCAATTTCATAGATTTAGAGTAATGAATGGCATATATTTTGATTGTAAATCATTAAATATCAGCAATTAATAAGAGTTTGTATAATTAACTTTTAAGGATATTTAACAAGAAAATAGTGGAGATTGCATATATTTGTATAATAACCCTTTTAATAAAGCGTTTTATAAAGAAGTTTTGAAAGCAACAAAAGACATAACAAAGATTTTTCCAAAACATTTGTTTTGGGACATGGATTATTCTAAATTATCTATTAAAAGAGATAAGGATATTATAATTCCAAGAGCTTTATATGCTACTACTAAAGATACTTTTATAAAAGATATTGCTACATTAGAAAGTTTATATTCCAAACAAGAGATACTTTCTTGTTTGAAGAATACTAAAGAACGTATTAGTAATAAAATGTGTGTTATGGTAGCAGAAGAATACAATGTAACGCCATTCTACCGTTACGCTGTATGAGTGCAGTTTCTAAAGAACTCCTAACTACAATCCAAGAACTATTAAGTTTACCAAGTCTATCTAAGTTTGCTTTAGGTGGTGGTACAAATCTAGCTTATCGCTATAATCACAGGAAGTCGATTGATATTGATTTATTTAGTAATGAGATAATTGGAAAAGAGGGTTATTCTAATGTCGAAAAAGAGATTTGTGATTTTTATGGTGATTCTTTAATGCAACTAAATTATCCTTGTGAAGAAAATAACCAATATATTTTTCTTAGATGTTTTATTATAAAAGGGAAAGAAACTATTAAAGTAGAAATACTTCAAAACATGAAAACAATGTATGACATCGAGATTGTAGATGATATACGTTTTATTTCTAAAAAGGATATAGGTTTATTCAAATTAGTTAGTGCTTCAAGTCGTTCTGCTAAAAAAGATATTTATGATTTAGATTATATAACTGAGGAGATTGATATTATAATACTTTATGAAGAATTACGAGAAAAACAATCCAAATTTAATAAAGAAGAAGATAAAAGTATTTTTGATTTAGATGGTGATACATCTCCAATAGACAATCCATCGCTTTTACTAAGTTTTGATAACACAAATAATAAGTTAAAATCATCGAGACCGATACACTCGGATAATACTATAGACATAGTCAAAGACAGTAAAGGCTGGGCTTTGGCAAGAATAGAATGGCGAACTAAGATGAGAAAACTATACAAGCACTTGGAAATCGATTTTCCTGGACCAAAAAGCATATCTGTGAAATAATATCGAATACGAGAAATTTGAATAAATCTAAAAGGTTAGCTTTTTTTTGGCGCTGGCCAAGCGTTGGCAAATTGTGTTTTAAAATGAACGCCATTTAGCGTTTATTTTAAAAAAGCAATCGAGCGGTTGGCTGTGCGGCAATTTTACATAACGACAAATTATGGAACAAATGAAAATATGCGTCGCAGACACCGCTTAAAAGAAGTTGATGACCCTGTTGTAGATTTTAATCAATTCTCAGAGCGTCAGGGATATTTTACATAATATCATTATAGCTAACAAACGGGAATTCCCCTATAAGATACAATATGTTGGTTTTGTTCTATAATGTTCTGCGTTATGTAACTTTGCTTTGGTAAAGCAAAGTATTTTACTCTTCACTTCCTTTAAATTTTTCTTCTAAAAGCTCTTTTCTGAAAAGGTAATGGAACACTTATTATGCGAGCCGACGCTAGGAGGGGAGCGTAATATGTGTGGAATGGTATTTTACTACAATTATTTAATTTATTACACTTTTCCGTAATTAAGTATTTGTTAAAATTCACTAATTTTATACCTCCCTCCCTTTATGGATTAAGCATTCATGAATACACATTTACCAATATTATTTAATAATCTGTGGCATTCTTTATTGAAAACAAAAAAGACTTTAAATTAGAAGTTGACAAAGGTGAAATTGGATTTAGACAGTGCCAACTAGGAGCGGTTTGGGCGGTCAAAAGCCATTACACTAAAAGTAATAAACCTGCCTTAATAAGTATGCCTACAGGTTCGGGCAAGACAGCATTAATGATTGCAATTTGTTTTGAGCTTAAAATTAAGAAGGTATTAATAATCACTCCTTCAGTGGTAATAAGAAAACAAATTTCAGATGTCTTTAGTGATTTGGAAATATTGAGAACAATAAAAGCTTATAGAGGCGAAAATAATCCAAGAGTAAATAATCACATAGGATACTTAAAAAATGAAACAGCATGGGAAGATGCAACAGAACCCTATGATGTGATTGTTTCCACTCCGCATAGCTGCTCCTCGGAAATGAAAGAAAATATTGCACCACCTAAGGGTCTTTTTGACTTAGTAATTATAGACGAAGCACATCATACGCCTGCTAAGATTTATAGTAGCGTTTTTAAGGATTATCCTGATTCGAAAATAATTTTATTGACCGCTACGCCATTCAGAAGAGACCGAAAAAGAATTCAAGGTCATTTAATATATCATTATCCTATGGCAGAGGCATTAAAGGACAAAATATATAGACCTGTAAGCTTTATAAATGTTGATACTAAAAGTGGAGAAAGTAAAGAAAAAGATAACCTTTTAGCTGATGCAGCTATAGAAAAATTGAGAGCTGAACAAGTTAATAATCCAAATGCTCAATTGTTAATCAAAACTAAAAGAATTAATTCTGCAGAAGAATTAAAAAAAATATATGAAGACAAAGGTATAACAGTTGGTTTGATTCATAGTGGAAATAGTGCATATCTGAATGAAGACTGCTTAAGTAAATGTAAAAAAGGAGAACTCGAAAGTTTAATTGCTGTTGGTATGATTGGGGAAGGGCTAGATATACCAACCTTAAAAATAAGTGTTCTACACGATATACCAAGAACATTGCCAACCACTATACAGTTCATAGGTCGAATTTCTAGAATACATAATGAACAAATTGGAAATGCCACATTAATTGCGGATAGAAACTATGTCAAGGGAGAAGTAAAGAAGTTGTATTATTTTGACAGGTCTTGGGATTTATTAATACCTGAACTGGTAGAAAAAATTGTTTCGAATTCGCCATTGTTTCCAGATTTAGAAACTAGCGAATTAAACCCATTTGGAATAAACCCAAATGATATTAAGCCATTTTTCAGCACAAAAATATTTAAGACGAAAGTTGGATTTGAGTTTTTAAAAGGGTTTCATAATAGGATGCCTTCGGGAGTTGAATTAGCCTTTACTCATCAAGAAAATATTAATTCTCCATTAATTTTAATAACAAAACATAAGAAAACATTGTCTTGGGGTAAAGAATTGGCACTTTTTCAAGATGATTATGATTTACATGTTTTGTATTTAATTGATGATTTTTTATTTGAAAGTACGACCTCTGATTTCATTTTGAATCAAATTAAATCAAAATTGTTTGATACAAAAAAATATGAGGTAGTTCCTGCATCTTATATAAGAAATGGGTTAAATGATTATTCAATTGGACAGTATTTTATGGTTGGGATGTCTAATATTTATGGAAATGGGGCATCTAACCCTTCATACAAGATGTTAATGGGTCTCGAGGTGGAATCTGCTATAAATCATTCAGATGGGGCTGTATTTTCATTTGGACATGCATTATCAAGAATCGATGAAGATGAGACAAGAGGGATTGCTATTAAAAATGGTCGAATTTGGGCTATTAAAAGAAAGACTATTAAAGAATTTTCTTTATGGTGCAATCATATACATTCATTAATTAAACTTGGTAATAACGAGTCTGAAATTCCCAGAATGGCCAGGTTGGCAAAATTTAAGACCGTTGAAAAATTTGAAGACAATCCTATTTCTGTTTTTTTTGAAAATGTAATTTTCCAAATTGAAATTGTAAAAATCACAAAAGGGGATAAAGTCTATGAAGGTTTTATTCCTGAAATTCATTTTGATAGCTTATCCGCTAATAATAAAAGAATTGATTGTACAATTAGTGTTGAAGAGGATCAAATAGCAAAAGCTTTTTTTGACTTTGAAGGTGAAAAAAAATGGATTATTGTATCAGAAAATGATATAAATATTTTTATGGACATTCAATTCAAGGATCCATTAAATATGAATTTTGAAGTCTTTATCAATGAATTTCCGCCTCTAATAATATATCAAAATACAAAGACACAAAAAGGTACAACATTATTTGAGCCAAAAATAGAACAGCAAAAATTTGATGCCGAGCTTTTTAAGGCAATAGAAGGTGGGTGGGATGAAACTGACGTTAAGAAGGAATCTAAGGAGCCTGAAGAAGATGGTAAAATTTATAATGTACAACAAAAGACAATTAGCGTAATTAAAAATAGTGACGATTATTCGGATGAAGAGGATATTATTGTTGTAGATGACGGCGCAGGGGAAATTGCAGATGTAATTTGGTTTTCATTTAAAAGAAAAACGGTTAATTTCTTCCATTGTAAATTTTCTAGTACTGACAATCCAGGGGCAGATATGAGAAATATTACAGAACTTTTTCAACAGGCTATGAGAAATTTTATTTGGATAAGAGCTAGTTCTATAATCAAACAATTGCTCTATAGAGTGACAAATACAGAGAATTCTAAAATTTTAGATGAAAAACAAGATGAGCTCAATAACTTACATGATGAATTCATCGCAACAGATTGGAATTTTAAGGTTTTTTTAGTTCAACCTGGGCTTTCAAAATCTGCTGTATTTAAAGACAATATGACCAATGTAGAAAAATTACTTTTAATAATACGAGATAGACTAAATAGCTCTGGAAGTGAGCTTGAAATTTGGGCTTCTGAATGACATTTTTTTTCTGGCCTAAGAAAACTTTGGCTAAAACAATAGGGGAGAGGAGCGTTAAGAATTTTAGGGGGCTAGTTACGATAATTGTTGACCGCCATATTATTTCATTTACCTTAAAGCGGTCTTAAGAGTTACAATGGATCCTAAAATTTAGCGACCGAGCCGTACATTGTTTCCAAAATTATCTGTAAGCCTTGATTTTTTTATTTCTTTTTTTATCAAGAAAAAAAGAAAAACAAATCAGTTTATTATCTTTAATAGGTTAATAATCAAATACTTCAATTTGGAAACACATCCTTCATCTACTTCAAGAAAAAAAAAGGAACCTTCAGCCCTAATTATGAAAGGAGGAGGGATTAAAGGTCTTGCTTATGTCGGAGCCTTGGAAGAGCTTACGAAACATTACGATTTTTATTGGTTTGCAGGTACCTCTGCTGGAGCTGTCTCGGCCATTTTGCTAGGTTCAGGGTTTGAAATTGAAGAACTAAAAACGATATTGATGAATAAAGAATTCAGCGATTTTAAAGATGCTGGATTTTTCAAAAAAATCTATAATTTATTAACTAAACAAGGACTATATGAAGCCGAAACATTTAATACGTGGTTAACAAATGAATTGTCTACTAAACTCAAATCAGCCGTTGCAGTTAAATTGGAAGATTTACCAAAGAGGGTAACTGTTTATGCTAGTCGTAGAGAGAAAAGAGCATTAGTGTACGATTCGAATGATACTGACACAAAATCCACTCGTGCTGTTTATGCTGCAAGATGTAGCATGTCAATCCCATTATTTTTCACGCCCCAAAAGCAAGAAGGGCTTAATGTATTTGATGGTGGTGCTCAAAATAATTATCCTGTTAAAATCTTATTAGAACATAATCCTGGAACAAAGTTCATAGGACTATACTTAGGTTCAGAGCATTATGAGCATCCCAAAAAGACTTCTTTAATTAAAGAAATGCTTTCAATATGGACTGAAGCGATGGATTATGAAGCTTTGACAGAATTCAAAGATGAAACAATAATAATTGATACTAGACCTATATCCACACTTAAATTTAATCTAAAAAAAAATGAAAAAGAGTTTTTGTTGGAAATTGGAAGATTGGCCGCATTGAAATTCCTTGTTAGGAAAAATAAAATTACTAATAGAGGTTTGAATTTAGTTCAAAAGGAAAAAGAACTACAAAAACAAAAGGCAATTTTGGTGAAAGAAGCGCAAAGGAATAAGAATGTTAATAGAGCCAAAAAAATTACAATCGCGGCATTGGTGATTTTAGCTTTTGTATTAATAAACAAATTTTATTTACCAAGTAAAGAAAAAGTAATTGTTGGTGAATCATTTTCTACCACTGTTCTTGTACACGGTAAAAACGGTAAAGATGATAGAATTTTAAAAAATCAGGGTAAAGTTGTTATTGATTTTGGGAACACCAGAGAAGAAGAACCTATCAATGAAAAGGGTGAAGCTACATTCAAAGAAATACCTGCAAAATTCATGGGTGAGAATGTTCTTTTAAGCGTTACCCACCCTCAACCATACTTGCCAATAAAACGGGATTCTTCTTATATTCTTGAAAGAAATAAATCTATTTATCTAGAAGTTGAACTGAAAGGGCTGGATAAAATATTTGGTAGAGTTATAGATTATCATACCGAACAACCTTTGGAAAACGTAGTTGTTAGTGTACGCGACACGAAGACAGTTACGAATGAAATAGGGTGGTTCGAATTAAAAATTCCATCGGTAAGTCAGGACAAGTTTGTGAAGGTTAGTTTTATAAAAAGCGGTTATATGTTTATCACGCAAGATAGTATTGCTCCGCACACCAAAAAGGAAATCGGTGTTAGTTTAAAGAGAATAAATTAATGAATAGATTAGGTATAATTCTTTGTCTTATTTTCTTTACGAACTTTTTGTTCAGTCAAACGGATATTCATCTTCCTGGAGTAGTGGTTGAACAGAATAGTAAATTTAAAACAGGTAAAATATTATATCTTCCCAATGTTTCAATAAAGGCTAGCGGAGCTATTCCTACTTTAAGTGACTTAGAGGGTAGTTTCGATTTGTTGTTTACAGATAAGCCTCTTGGTAATTCTACCCGATTATATGTTGCAAAAAATGGTTTTGAGATAGTAAATGATAGAGAAATTGAAAGTGCTGCTGTAATTGGAAGAAAAAAACCTTTAAAAATTGTTTTGTGTAAGACAGGACAACTTTATGAAAATCAAATTGCCTACTATAAAATTTTTAAAGAAACAGTTTTAAAAGAACATCAAAACTCTTTAGACATATTAGAAAAAGAGGGGTATGCGAGTACTAGGTTAATAAAGAAATTAAAAGTAGAATATAACAAAAAAATACTCTCCTTGAAATCGGCAAAACGATTATTAGAAGATAATCTAGAAATAGCACTTCAAAGAGCTCAAACACTTTCTGAGCAGTTTACAGTAATAAATCTTGATGACCAAAATACTGTATATCAGAGAGCCTTTGAGAATTTTCTAAGTGGTAATATTGATGATGCACTGAAAATTTTAGACAGTGTTAATTTAGAAGAACGACTAAAAATAAATACAAAAGAAGAAAAAAAGGAAAATGAACTAATTCAAGAACTTAGCGAAAGTGTCTTAAAAAGAAACGAACAAAAAAGACAAGATATAGAACAATGTATTTTTAAAGCCCGTTTACACTCTTTAAATTCTGATTTCCTGCTTGCAAAGAAAATGTATTTGGTAGCCCTGAAATATGATAAGGAAAATATGGTGCTTCGATACGAATATTCTAAATTAATAGCTAATCAAAACGATTTTAAAGAAGCTAAGGAAAGCTATGAAATTATTGTAAAAGAGTACTCGAACCTTGCTGTGAAGTCTAACAAAAATGACTATTATCCTTTATTGGCGCTAACACATAATGCGCTTGGATTATTATTTAAAGATTCTAAGAATTATACTAAGTCAAAAGAAAATTTTAAAAAAGCTTTAGAAATTAGTATGTTTTTATTTCAAGAAAAACCTTCAATTTACTTGGAAAGAATAGCCATAAACTTAGGTAATTTAGGAATGATTGAGTCCCTTTTAAAAGATATTAAAAGCGCAAAAAAATATTATTATGAATCATTAGAAAAATACAGATTATTAAGAGAAAATAATAATATCTATGACAGTGATGGTTATGCCCATGTTCTCTCAAACCTAGGTCTTGATTTGCATGATGAGGGAGAAGAAGAATTAGCAAAAGAATATTTGAAAAAAGCTGAGAAAATTTTCAAAGAGAATGTTAAAAGTGAAACCGTAGAGGACATTTATAATTTAGCTGGTTGTTATCTTAATCTAGGCTTTCTATATAGCACAAGCGAAAACTCAGATATAGCCACAAAATACTTTGAAAACTCCATTCAATTATTTGAAAGATTAGTATCGTTAAATCCTGAAAGGTTTAAACCTAGATTAGCATTCGCCTGTTTAGAATATGGCAAATTCCTTTTTTTTTACTCAAAAAAAATAAAGGAGTCAAAAAAAACTTTTGAAAGAACTATAGGTTTATATAATGAACTTGATTTAGTTAATAAATCCATCTATTCAGAAGAAATGTATTGGTCGTATTTCTATTTAGCAAATTCACTAGAATATTCGGACTACAAACTAGCTCGAGAAACTTATCATTTAGCTATAGATGTTTGCTCTAATTTCAAGGTCAGAACTGAAGATAAATTGTTCTTACAGGCGCAAATATACGAAAGGCTTTCTTTCATTTCCGGAGGAATTGAGGATATTGAGCGTATAAATTATTCTGAAAAAGCATTAGACCTTTATTTACAATTAATCACATATCAATTACCTTATGGTTCACGAAATTCATACCTAAGCAGGGTATTTAATGTTGCTATTGATTTAGCAAATTTTTATCATCAAGGGCAAATATTTGAAAATAATGGAGGTGAGAAGTCTGATTTAGATTTCAAAAAAGCCTCTGAAAGGTTGAAAAAGCGGATTTACAATAACCAAAATGTTGTTGAAGAGCTTATTCCCGACAAACAAAATAAAGAACTATTAACTCTATTAAATGAAATCGAAAAGTTCTAGAAGCTTGCATTAAGTGGACGAAAAGCAAAACATTTAAAAGGGTTTAATAGGTTAAGGGCTAAAACACAAATCTAGCCACATATTTCTCTTTATTATGTCAAATAGAAATCAAAGGAAGGTTTCTAGGAACGCGGAAGGTAGCAAGTGCTCAGAAATTTTATTTTACTCACAAGATTATTTAATTGCTGAATTTAAAGGTGTTCGTGAATCTCCTAAAAAGTCGATTTCAAAATTTTGAGCTGTTGCGGCAAGCTACCGAGAATCTCCTGAAAAATTTACGGGCAGATAGTTTCTCATAAATCGCATATTTAAAAAGAATCTAAAAGTTTTGCTTTTTTTGGCGTTGGCAAGCTATGGCAAATTGTGTTTAAATTTAAAATGCGTTTTTCAGCATTTTATAATTTAAAAAGCAATCGAGCGCTTGGTAGCGGCTATTTTACATAACGGCAAATTATGGAACAAATGAAAATATGCGTCGCAGACACCGCTTAAAAAAGTTTCCTGACCCTGTTGTTCGTTTTAATCAATTCTCAGAGCATCAGGGATATTTTACATAATATCATTATAGCTACTTGGATTAAACTTTGTTGGAATTATGCCTGCGCACTAGCTTTCTTGATTAGTACTTCAGCCACTGGCTAAACTACTAATGCAAAATGTTCTATAATGTACCGCGTTATGTAACTTGAGCTTTGGTTAAAAGCGAAGTTATTTTCTTCAATTTCCTTTTATTTTTTTCTTTCTAGAAACTTTCTCTTCAAAAGGTAATGGAATACTTATTATGTGAGCCGACTTCAGGAGGGGAGCGTAATGTGTGTGGAATGGAAATTATCTAAAAAAGTCCTAGGAAACCGCTAGTTAAATTATAACTTTAGAATCTATTCAAGATATAAAACAATGCTCAATCAAAATATAAAAAATAAAATTCAATCGTTGTGGGACAGACTGTGGGCAGGTGGTTTGTCAAACCCGATTTCGGCAATCGAACAAATTTCATATTTGCTTTTCATGAAAAGACTAGAGTCTTTCAACCCACAATCACCAAAGGAATATTGGTGGAGTTTTTATCATGAATTTGAAGATGAAGAGTTAGCCCTACATCTAAAGAATAAGGTTTTTGAATATATAAAAAATGATTTAGCAGAAGAGGGAGAGCCTTTCGCCAAAGCATTAGCAGATGCTTCATTTTATTTTAATAAAGACAAAGCAAGTTTGCTAAAAGATGCTATCATTCATATTGATGGAATATATGAAGAAATAGACGCTGAAATAAAAAACAAAAATCAGCATTTTCAAGATATACAAGGGGATGTTTATGAATATCTATTAAAACACACCAATGAAGCTGGCAAAAACGGACAATTCCGTACTCCCAGACATATTATCAATATGATGACTGAGATTTTAAAGCCCGATATTGATGGGAAGATATGTGATATAGCTTGTGGTTCAGGAGGATTTTTAGTTGGGGCTTATCAATATATTATAACAAAATACTCAAAAGAAATAACCAAGGATGATGACGGTTTATTTAAAGGCACAGATGCAAAAAAATTGTCTAAATCAAAGAAGGACAAACTTAAAGAGGATATATTTTATGGTTATGATGTAGACCAGACTATGGTTAGAATAGGTGTTATGAATATGATGATGCACGGAATCACGAAACCTAATATTGAGAATGTAGATTCTTTATCAATAAGATATGAAGAAGTAGAAGCTAAACGATTGGATCTACTATTAGACAAAAAAGATAATAAAACAATAACCAACCCGAAGTTACAAGGTCAATATAAATACATTCTAGCGAATCCACCTTTTACGGGTAAAATTAATAGCGTTGGTGTAAGCGAAAATATTGATAGAGTCTATCCTCCTAAATATGATAAGAACAAAAAAAGAATAAAACAAACTGTCCAGTCAGAACTCTTGTTTATTGATAGAATTATATATATGTTGGAAGTTGGAGGCAAAGCCGCGGTTATTGTTCCAGAAGGTGTTTTATTCAATTCGGGCGGTGCTTACAAAAAAACTCGAGAAATTTTGATGACCGACTGCGATTTAGAAGGAGTAATATCGCTACCAAGCGGGGTCTTCGAGCCATATACAGCGGTAAAAACTTCAATCCTAATTATTAAGAAGAGAAAATTTAAGAATGGATTTGACAAACCCCAGGCTATAAAAGTATGGTTTTATGGTATGGAATCCGACGGTTATTCGTTAGATAAGAATAGAAAAAGGCTAAAAAATGAACCTCTTCCTCTAGTAATTGATAGATGGAATAATAAAGAAAAACTTGAACAACACAATACAAAATTAGATTATTTTAATATCCCATATGAGGAAATAAAAGCAAATGGATTTGAATTAAATTTTAATCTATATAAAGAGTTTGTTTATAAAGCTCCAAAATTTAAATCAACTGAAATTATAATCAAAGAGCTTCATAAGCTTGAAAATGAAATTTCTAAAGGATTATCAGAATTAGTCTAATGATGAAGGTTAAACTTAAAAAATTAATAGAATCTACTATCTCTGGGGAATGGGGTGTTGAAGACACAACTGGAGATGGCGTAAATATAATAAGGGGTACGAACTTTGGAAGAGCAGGAAGAATAAATTACTCAAATCTTACAAAAAGGTTAATTCTCAAAAAAGACAAAGAAGGTAATTTCACAATAGACCATGACAAATTAGACTCTAAAAAATTATTAAACGAAGATATTATTATTGAAAAATCAGGAGGTGGGCCAAATACACCAGTCGGCAGGGTTGTATATTTTGAGGAGAAAGAAGATGGTGTCTTTTTAACGAATAACTTTACAACTCTTGTTAGAGCCAATAAAAAACTAGTTAATCCTAAATTCTTATTTTATCAATTTTCATATTTATATCTCATAGGTAAGGTTAAAAAATATCAAAATAAAACAGTTGGACTTTACAACCTTAAAATTAATAAATACTTAAATGAGGAAGTAACTTTACCTGAAGTAACAGAGCAATCAAAAGTTGTTGTGCAATTAAATAGAATTCAACATCTAATAGATTATAGAATTCAATCAATTGATTTATTAAATAGATATTTGGAGTCGTTATTTTTTGAGATGTTTGGAGACCCAGTCTTAAATGAAAAAAAATGGAATAAGGTAAAATTGAATGAAATAGGCGAAATCATAACTGGAAATACACCACCTAAAAAAAAACCTGAATATTACTCAAATAATGAGAAAGGAATTGATTGGATTAAAAGTGATAATATAAAAATCAATAATTTTTATAATACCAAAGCAAAAGAGAGACTCACGACAAAAGGAGAAACCGTTGGTAGGACAGTTCCAAAAAACTCCACTCTTATTATTTCTATTTCTGGTAGTAAAAATAGACTAGGCGATTGTTGTATGACAATTGACAAGGTTGCTTTCAATCAACAAATAAATGCATTTGTTCCATTAAAGAATAGTATATATCATTACTTTCTACTAAAAAATTCCAAGCATTCAATTCAAAATTTAGCTACAAATGCCTTAAAAAAACTAGTTTCCAAAACTACTTTAGAAAAAATGACCATAATTGATACGGATGATGAACTACAAATCAAATTTGAAGAGATTTTCTCATTTGTACAAACCCAAAAGAATAGATATCAAAAATCATTAGAACTGTTAGAAACTTTATTTCATTCTTTATTACATAAAACCTTCAGTAATGATTCAAAAATTGATGAAGATAAAATATTTGAAGATTTATTAAGAGGTTTTACCAACGAACAATTAAAAGAGAATGACAGACTCATATATATGATTAATTGGTTGAACAAGAATCAGTTTTCAAGTTTAGAAAATTATAATGTTGCAATAAAAAAGTTGTTCGATTTACTGGAACAAGGGGAAATCAAGCAATATTTGAGTAAAAACACTAAAATTAAAATCAAAAAGAGTTAATGAAATTATTAAGTCTTAAAATTAATGACTCCTTTAGTAGTCTTTTCGATGGTTTCGAATTAAATTTTCGAAATAATTTTGAGAATGTTGATTCCGAAGATTGGTCGCAATTTCATCCTTTTTGTTTTGTAGGACTGAATGGTAGTGGGAAATCCAATGTGCTTGAAGCATTAGCTAATATATTTTATCATATAGAAGGTTGTGTCAATGTAAATCAACCTGACAACTTCAAAGAATTTTTTTCAGTTAAAGAATCTTCACCAAATGCCTATGAATTAAAGTATTACATAACTCCCAAAACAGTTGATATTTATAGTATTGAAAAAATGGTTAAGGTTTCTATTTATAAACAAATTAATCAGGCACCCACAATGGAAATTGCTGAATATCCTTTTGATGGTGCTAGCTCTACTCAGATAATACCAATAATTGCAGATAAGGAAAAAAAAATCCCAGCTGGGGCAAAAATTTATCTACCTGATTTAATAATCGGATATTCTTCTGGGGAAAATGAAGTTCTCAGCATTCCATTCTTAAAAACGCGTCTTTTACACTTTGATGAATATGTAGAGGACTTAAAAAGAAATATTAAATATAACGAGCCGGAAAGTAATCTACTTTATATTGATTATGAGATGAGTCAGGCTGTTTTACTTTCCAATTTCATTTTTCAAGATGCAGATGTTTTAGAACCGCTTGACACAGAACTAGGTATTAAGGAAATAAAAAGATTCAGAATGAATCTAAATCATCATTTGATAGGGGAGCATCAAATACTAGCTCAATACAATGACAAAATTTCGGCTTTTAAAAATTGTGCTACTACTTATTTTGAAGATGAGGAAAACTTAACATTGGATTTTTGGATTACGGAAGTTTCAAAAAAGGCTTTCAAAAAAAACTTTAAGTCTATAATAGACCTATTTCAAGCTTTTCAAATATTATATACTTTAAATTATCGATCTGTAAATAATGATATTAAGTCAGAAGTTTATCAATCTAAAGGCTATTATACAGATGGAAAAATGGCAACTCCATCTCCACGCGAAAAGGTTTTCTATTTTTTAGATTTTTACATTGAAAAACAAATCAATGATAAAGGTGAAATCAAAAAATTATTACTCAAAAATTTATCAGATGGAGAACAACAATTTCTTCATACAATTGGAATTTGCCTAATGCTAAAAGGTAAAAGTGCTCTTTTATTATTGGACGAGCCAGAGACACATTTTAATCCTGATTGGAGATCTAAATTTATAAGTACACTTAAAACAAGTTTAGAAAAAAGTGGTAGTAATAATTTAAGAAGAGATATTTTGATAACCTCTCATTCTCCTTTTATTATATCTGATTGTTATCCAAATAAAGTAATAATTTTTGAAAGGGATAAAGAACCTAAAAAGGCAGAAGAATTACCAATTAATACTTATGGAACTTCGGTAAATCTATTAACTACAAGGATTTTTGGCAAGAAAGAAACTATTGGTAAATTCTCACTTGATAAGATTGATAAATTTAGAAAAGAATTTTATTCAGGTGGAAATCCGGATGAGATTAAAGCTAGACTAAATGAAGAGCTTGGAGATTCAATAGAAAAATTAATTTTTATAAAAGAAATGTTCTCAAAGCAATAGAAAATAATGGTTAGACCTTTCTTATATAAAAATCACGAAATTCATAAAGCTCAATCTTTTGTTAATTATGTATTTATGGAGGTGATTTTAAAGGCTCCAAAACTAGCCGATTCAATATTCTCATCAAATTTAGTTCTGGATAAGTATAAAAATTTGATAGATGGAGTAAATGTAAATTACATTAAAAATCCTTTAATTGAAATTTATTCAATTTGCAAAAAACTTGATAAGTCCTCTATAAAAACTTTAAAAAAAGCAGTTATAAATAATAATAGAATTAGAGAGCTTTGCAAAGGAGAAGTTGAACCTGTTTTGTATTCTGAAATTGAAATAATTGATAATACTCTTGCTCAACAAATAAAATATTTCTGTGATAACCTTTATGATGAAAGCATAAAGAAAGCTGCTTTTTATAATCAATTTGACAGCATCGATAATTACTATAATTTTCTTGTTGGTAAATCAGTTACTTGTAGATCATGTGGTAGGTCAACGGTATTAACAAAGTTTAATTCGCATAGGAGTGGTTTAGACCATTATTTACCAAGAAAGCACTATCCTTTTTCAGCAATTAATTTTAAAAACCTAATACCAATATGCGATATCTGTAATGAAAGTTATAAAAATCAAAAAGATCCCTTAATAATAGTTTTAAATAAAGGTAAATCCAATGAGCAAAAAATAAAAACTAAAGCATATTATCCTTTCAGCCGCTTTACTTTAGAAATAGTTATCAAATTAAACTTTCTAAAAAATTATGACTCTAATATCTGTCCTGAGGATATGGAAGTTTCATTTGAATGTGTAAATCATCAAGAAGAAGTTGATAATTGGGATAGATTATTTGGTATTGAAGAAAATTATAAAGCTGAATTCTGTTCGGATGAAATGTATAGCTATTACGAGGAAGTTCTAATGGCGACATCACGGGGTCTTGACTATCTAGATTTATTAAAACATCAAGAAAAATGGGCAGACAAAAGATTTCTTAAAATCCCTTTTCTTACTACGCTAAGTGCTTAATTTACATTAAAAAGGGTTTATACGGACCTAAGAGAATTTTGGTAAAACAATAGGCGAGGGGTGCGGCCATATTCTAGAGGGCTCACAATACGGTTTGTTGACCAATATAATGTTAAAGGCGGTTCAAAGGGGTCTTAAGAGTTGGACTGCTTTCTAGAATATAGCAACTGAGCCGTATATTGTTTCCGAAATTATCTGTCAGCCTTGATTTTTTTGTTTCTTTTTTTATCAAGAAAAAAAGAAAAGAACTCCTCTAGTATCAGCCTTTTAAGAAATAAAGGTTGAAGATAAAAGATGAATTCTAATAAATATTTGGATTTAAGTACAATATTACGTACATTTACACGTACATAGACTAATATAATGTCAAGGTTAAAACAAAAGCTAGCATCTAGCAGTTAAAACAATAAGGCAAAGGACATGGAAACAACGAATTATACAGAATTAAGGAAACAACTCAAGCACAAGCTAGATATAGTTTCCGAGGACAAGGAGACCGTTCTTATTCATCGGTCAGGACAAGAAGATGTTGTTATGATTTCTCTGTCGGAGTATAACAGTTGGATGGAAACCGAATATCTCCTTTCAACCGATGCCAACAAGGAAAGTTTAACTCGTTCATTGTCTGAAGCTGAGAATGGGAAGGTCGTTAAGAAAACGACTAAGAACTTATGGAAATAGTTTTAACGAGGGAAGCTGAAAAAGATTTAAAATACTGGAAAGAAACCAGTAATAGGGCTATTCAAAAAAGGATAACAAAGCTTTTGGAATCCGTTGTGGCAACCCCGTTTAGTGGGATAGGGAAACCAGAGGCCTTAAAACACAACCTATCTGGTTGCTACAGTAGGCGAATAAATATCGAACATCGCTTGGTATACAAGGTTGAGAAAGATAAAATAGTGGTCATTTCATTAAGATTTCACTATTAGATTTGAAGGCCACAGATGGAAACACAAAACAATAGGTTTTAAATTTCTATTTGACATAATGTTAGAAGCACCTAAAGAAAAACTTCAAACAAGACGAGAGGTTAGCAAGGGCTAAGAAATTTATTTTTCTTAAATTTTTAGCTGTTGCGGCAAGCTGACGAGACTGCTGTAGAAAAAAATCTTGCACACATTCCTCGAATACAAGAATTTTGAATATATCTAAAAGGCTAGCTTTTAAATGGCGTTGGCTATGCGGCTGGAGATTGTGTTTAAAATAAATTGCTAGAGCAATTTGATTTTAAAAAGCAATGAGCGCATAGGCAGCGGCTATTTTACATAACGGCAAATTATGGTACAAATGAAAATATGCGTCGCAGACACCGCTTAAAAAAGTTTGATGACCCTGTTGTGAGTTTTAATCAATTCTCAGAGGTTCAGGGATATTTTACATAATATAGAATTATAGCTTACAAACGTGAATTCCCCTATAATCTAGAATGTGTTCTTTTTGTACTATAATTTATATTATGTAAAATAGAATATTTAAGATCCCCTCTATTTAGATATAATTTCTTATCGGTCTGTTTCATTAGAATCACCCACAGCACAATTAAATAACTTCTGACCGATTTAAGAGAAACAAAAAAACCGCTCATTGCTGAACGGTTTCAATTTTCAAACTTTTAGTGATTTTTAGAACAGGCCTTTTGCCTTGTCCAGTAAACTACCAGCATCTCCGCCAACTAATCCGCTAAGGCTTTCTAAGTTAAAAGCAGAATCGCCCGCTTCTTTAGACAAAAACTTTTCTTTAAGACTGTCCACTAAATCTGGAGCTACATTACTTGCTTCAGTTTGAGCTTCTGCAGAACTCATACCTTTGCTTTCCAATATTTCGGCTAGCTTACCTTTTAAATTTTGAACAAGCCCACTGTCTTCAGTAGCATTTCCGTCATTAGAAAATAAACTGGTTACAGCACTTAAATCACCGGAGCTTACTTTTTCCAAAAGCCCGTCCATAAGTGATGATGCGCCTTCTTGAGCGGCTCCACTGGTTGCTTCTGCGTTTAAAGAGTTACCCCCCATTTTTTCTTGTAATTTCTGAATGGCTAATTCTTTTAGTTGATCTAACATAGTATTTAGTATTTATAGTTAATAATGGTGTTTCTTAGTTGTGAACCAGGGGTACTATTTCATATATTTTCCTGATTAGGCTCAAAAAAAAGCCCTTCATTGCTGAAGGGCGTTATCATTGATTTATTCTATAACTCTTACGTCTACTGCGTTTAGTCCTTTTTTACCTTGGGTTAGTTCGAATTCTACTTCATCGCCTTCGCGAATCTCATCTACTAATCCTGAAATGTGAACGAAATGTTCTTCGTTTGAACCTTCTTCTGTAATAAAACCGTAGCCTTTACTGTCATTGAAGAATTTTACTGTTCCTGTACTCATAATGTAATTGTAATTTTAATAATTACTTGAATAGTTGCAATTATAATGCCAGAAGTAGATAAGTTCTCTAATTTTAAAACCTCAAATATACGCTGGTTGAAATGAAATACTTTATACCTTTGAAATATAGCTATTTACATCGCTAACAAAATCATGGAACCTTTTTAAATAATCTAATGACAGTTTAAAACAGCTTTCCGCTGGGTCGGATTTTGTTCTTAATATTAAGCTTATCCTCTTGTTTTTTTCTAGTAATTGTTGAGCTACCGCTTTCAATTTGCCTAAATATACAAATTGCTGGTAGGTTTTAGGCTCGTAGCTATAAGAATTCAATTTAATGTACAGCTGTGTCAAATCCGTTAGGTTGCGTTCCAGTCTTTGTAGCTGTATTTCGCTTGTAAGAAATTTGTTTTCCTCCCTTACTACTGTTGTAACTAATGTAAGTTCCATAATAACCTATGCCTGCAGTGTTCTTTGATTTTCGGCGGCAAAGATACGCTACAGGCATAAAGTTAGATACTATAGTAAGTAGATTTAACCTAAGATTTACATTAGGCGTTTATTAAGGTTGACTACATCGTTGGAGATTGCCGTGCGGTACAAATATTTAGATACTCTTCTACCCCATCGTTCAATCTTCTGAACTCATTAAGGTGCCTTTTTGCGCGCTCTAAATGCGTGTGGACGGTTTTACGCGTGTCTTTTAACGAAGAAATAATTTCGCTATTAGAATGGCTCAAAGAGTCCATTTTACTACGTAAGGATTCTATTCTTTCATAAAGTGAATAGGTTTTAGGTTCAAAACGGTACGAATTGAGCTTCGTTCGCATTTGGACCAAATCTTTTTGATTTCGTTGAAGTCTTACAACAATGGCATTCTTGTCGGTTTCTTCTAAAGTTGATGAGTGGAGTTGAGTTGTTGTCATACGTACAGGATTTAGGGTTGTTGAGATACTCTAAGTTATATAAAAAATCTTACAAATATGCGCTTAACACTCATATAATCAGACTTTAACATTAAATTGATGATGTTTGCTATACTATGTCACAAGGGGTTTAGAGCAATTTTATACACAAGTTATTAACAGCTAATGACCTGATTGTAAATACCTAACGTAGGAATTTTCTTAAAAATTTATTTTGTTTTGATTCTAATCAACTGAAAATAAACTTTTTATAATTTCAGGGGGGCTTGATGAGATTCCAACGAAATTGGACTAGATAAATTGAAAAAAATAGGTGAAAGTGTTAATTTAATCGTCAAACGGCATGTTAGATATAATAATATCGCAAAAAAATACCCTCAAAAAAGCAAAATGCTCAATGAGGGTACTTTTAGTTTAGGTGGTCTGTTTATTATTCCTCGTCCTGGAATTCTATTTCCGCCATCGTTCTAGATAAGCGGTTAGAGAAAGGCTCTGTTATTAAATCTTCTAGTAAACGTTGTCTTTTTCTTTCTGAAATATCTAATGTATCCAATATTTCTCTTCTCCTTTTAATTTCGGCCAAATGCTCTTCTCTTAATTTGGTCCTATTTTCAAAAGTGGATATCTCTTCGGAATCAAAACGTTCCATTACCGTATACTTGGTAACTTCGGTTTGTTTTTCTTTAATTTCCTGAGCGGATAATCCGCATGTACCTACAAAAATGCAAGCAGCGATCATAAAAAGGGGGTTTTTCATAACTACTTCATATTAGTTCTGTTGCAAAGATACTACTTTAACAAAAGTGGTATCAATTTACATATCAGATTGCTATTAGAACGATAAATCCGTACCGATTATCGGCACTTTAAAAAAACTTATCTTTATAAAGATACAATTAGATCTTTATGAAATCAACTATTGCTTTATTTATAACTGTTATATTCTCCTGTGTTTCAACCTATGCCCAAGAAGAATCTACGATTACATCTGCCGAAATTACTTTCAATTTTGAATCAAAAGATGTAAATGGTAGTATTGCCGGATTCAATTCCGAATCAAAAATTAACCTTAATAATATAACGCAATCCAAATTTAAAGGTTCCGTATCCGCTGAAACACTTAAGACGGGTAACTTCCTTAGGGATTGGCATTTAAAGGGTAACAAGTATTTTAACGTAGATAAGTACCCAAAAATTGCCTTCGAAAGTACACAGGTTGTTGAAGGTAAAGATGGTTTCACTGTTATTGGAACGCTTACTTTAAAGGGCGTTTCCAAAACTATGTCCATTGATTTCATGAAAAAAGAATCTACCTTGGTAGGTGCCGCTACCCTATTTTCTTCTGATTTTGGCATTACTATTAAAGATGAAAAGGCTGACAATGAGGTGAGTATCACCATGACTCTAAAGCTCTCCCCATAAAAAGATTACATGCTCTAACCTTCTATTGAGCTGTTACATCTTGTGATTACAATGCTATACTAACGATTCAAATGAATCAAATCCTTTTGTAAATGCGTCTGAATCAACTCTAAAAATGGAGTATCTTTGCTGCCGTAAAATCGACTAATTATGTGGGTCTGGGTACTTTTTATTGCGCTGATTATTGTTTTTTTGGCTTTGGATTTAGGAGTGTTCAACAAAGATGAACATGTCATAAAAAGTAAGGAAGCTGCCATTTGGACCGGCATTTGGGTTACCGTGGCCCTATCTTTTAGTGGTGTTATTTATTGGCTTTTTTCCCAAGGCCTTGTAGAAAACCCAACAGGCCTGACACCTAACAACGCAGTACTCAAATATATTACAGGGTACCTTATAGAACTATCGCTTAGTATAGATAACGTTTTTGTCATTGCAGTTATATTCTCCGCTTTTAAGATTCCGGCACTTTACCAGCACCGAGTTTTATTTTGGGGTATTCTAGGTGCTATTGTTTTTCGTGGATTAATGATTTTCTTCGGCGTAGCGTTAATTACCAAGTTTGAGTGGATAATCTATGTCTTTGGTGTTTTTCTGCTCTGGACCGCTTTTAAAATGCTAAAAGGCGAGGACGAAGACTTTAATCCAAAAGACTCTTGGGTGTTTAAACAGATAAGAAAGGTTTATCCTATAACATCCAACATGCATGGTCATGATTTTTTTATAAAGAGACAGGGGCTTAACGCGGCCACTCCCCTCTTTGTGGCTCTGGTAATCATAGAACTTACGGACGTTTTATTTGCTTTGGACAGTATTCCTGCAATTCTTGCCATTACGGCAGACCCTTTTATTGTATTTAGCTCTAATATTCTGGCTATTTTAGGGTTGCGTTCAATGTACTTTCTTATCTCTAGAATGTTGCAGAAATTCCGCTTTATCAATTATAGCCTTGTAATTATATTGGCCTTTGTAGGGCTTAAAATGTTATTCTCGCATCAAGTGGAACTACCGGAATGGTTATCCCTTGTAGTAATATCATTGGCCTTGATTTCCGGTATTGCAGCCTCTTTGTTGATTCCTGAGAAAGAAACAAAAGAAAATTCAAATCAAGAAGACTAATTTTTTAATGCTGTGCAGGTGATGAAAAGCTTGTATCAATGAAAGCTGCCATTTGATAATAGTTTAAACTTTAAGAACGGTATAGCATGGTAAGTTAGTAGTTTAGCTTTTTTGTTTTATTTAGACTCAAGTTTGGCGTCTATAATGGCTAATGCATCCTTCACCGTTTGCATTTTATCCATATCCGCGTTCTCTAGCATGATGTCAAATTCATCTTCTACATCTAGGATGATGTCTACTAAATTTGCGGAATTAATATTAAGTTCACTTATAAAATTACTATCCTGTGTTATAGCATCAACAGAAACATCTTCGGGTAAGTATACCTTTATAATATCCTTTAACTTGTTGTACTTAGTCTCTTTATTCATAGTTCTTTAAGTCGATTATTTTCTGGTCGGCTAGAGCGAATCAATCTTTATACCGTTTAAAAATAGCACAAGCATTTACATCCCCAAAACCAAAGCTTGCTTTTGCAATGATTTCAGGTTGATGTGATATGGTTTTTTGTGGTATTCGCTCATCATTTATAATTTTTGTGATTTCCGGGTCAAGGTCTTCACAATTTATATTTCCAAACACCTGTAATTCTTTAAATTGAAGTACCGCAGCCACACATTCTATACTTCCCGCAGCGGACAAACAATGCCCAAAAAGACTTTTAAACGAATTGATATAGGGAAAATCGATTCCAGAGCGCTTCAGGGCAGTACTCCAGTTTCTAATTTCCAGCGCATCCTTTGCCGTGGCCGTTAAATGTCCGTTTATGACATCAATAGCATCATTGTCAATACCTGAATTTTGGACTGCCTGTGAAATACAGCGTTGTACCGCCTCACTATTTGGGGCGGTCATTGTACCTTCTCCACGTTGACCCCCGCTATTGATGGCCCCCCCCAAGACTTCCGCATATATACGAGCTCCACGTGCCATGGCACTTTGTAAGGATTCCAAAACCAAGGCCCCTGCCCCACTTCCCGGAACAAAACCTGAAGCAGATGCACTCATTGGTCTACTGGCCACTTCAGGATTATCATTATAATATCTAGGAAGAATGCGCATGGCATCAAAACCGGCCCAAACGTATGGTCCGCTATCGCTGCAACTACCAACAAGCATTCGTTCTGCATTTCCGTAAGCAATGCGTTCATAACCCATTAAAACCCCTTCCGTACCTGTGGTACAAGCAGAAGAATTAGTTGTAACCTGATTACCACATCCAAGAATGCCACCTAAATAAGCGCTAACCCCACTGGCCATAGTTTGAATAACCGTTGTACTTCCCAAGCGACGGACCTTCTTTTCATCCACTAAATGAATAGCCTCATGAAATTTATCTACTCCCAAAGTTCCAGAGCCAAAGAGAATGCCACTATCCCAATCCGGCTTATCCTTTTCTGCAATTGGTAATTGGGCATCTTTCCAAGCATCTATTCCTGCCATGACGCCATACATGATTCCGGTAGCAGAAAGCCCCCGCAGTTGTAAAGGTGTAAAATACCGGGCCAAAAGTTCATCTGTCAATTCAGGTTTTCCGGCAATCTGACAAACAAATTCAAGCGCTTTCAATTCGGACTGAAAACGAACGCCGCTTTTGCCGCTTTTCATGGCCAAGGTGAATGCATCAAGGCCAATTGCATTAGGTGCACAAACACCCATTCCTGTTATAACCACACGCCTACGCATTCGCATTTGTTTTAAACATCCCCGATATCTCTCCTTTACAAACCAATCCTCCAGCTGAATTATGCATTTTAACCTTACATTTCAATTTATTGAACCTAAAATAGACTTTCTCGGAGCTAACCGTCACCTTTTCATTCGGTTTTACTGGAAGCAAGAACTCCATATGCGTACTACTCATGCCAATCTGCATACCCTTTGATGTAAAATTTGCTGTTTCACCTAACAATTGCATACCCAAACACACCACGCCAATCTGCGCACAGCATTCAGTCAAAAGTACCCCTGGCGTTACAGGCAAGTCTTTAAAATGCCCTTTATAGAATGTAGCATCTTCCTTAAATAAATACGTACCTACTACCCCATCCGCATTGATTTCCTGTATTTCATCAACGAACAAAAATGGCTCATCGTAAGGTAATGCATCTATAATATCTGATTTCGTCATTCTTTTAAGCTATAACATGTTACTATTTAGAAAATCACCTAATACAATAAACACAAAGCATTGTAAGAGAAAATCCGAAGGCAAAGTCCTTATAAAACAACCCACAAAATCAGATTCATTCCCCATCCATTCTCTGAGCATAGCCTTTTCCAGTGTCCATCTGGAGCACAGCCCTTTTCCAGCACTCTACCTGAGAGCAGCCCTTTTCCGTACCCTTCCTGAGTGCAGAATTTTCCAGAACCCTCCCTGAGCGCATCATTTTCCAGAACCCTCCCTGAGCGCAGCATTTGCCAGAACCCTCCATGAGCGCAGTCGAAGGGAGGGTTAGCGCAAGCTCTCCCCGCCATCCACTTTAACAATGGTACCGGTAATCCACTTAGCCTCCTCCATACTCAATACATAAACGGCATTGGCCACATCTTCGGGTATGGTCAACCGATTATTTGGATTTCGTTCTAAAGCCCTTTGCTTTAGAACAGCACTATTGGGTATCATTGTAAATGCTTTGGTCTCGGTAGTCCCTGCTTGAATACAATTCGCTTTCAAACCTTTTGAAGCATATTCCAAGGCAATACTACGTGTTAATGCTTCCAAAGTAGCTTTGGCTGCCGATACAGCTGCATAGCCCTTCCATGCCTTATTGCTACCTTCACTAGTAAATGCTACTATACGACTATCATTTACAAATAAGTCCGCTTCGAACAATTCTTTTGTCCAATCGTAAAGGCTTAAAGCCATGGCGTTTAGAGTTATTTTTATGTCGTTTTGGTTTAAGGTGTTTTCTTTTTCCGAAACCATAGGTTTTAAACTTCCTTTAGCGATACTATGCACCAACATTTTGATTTTACCGGAATTGGATAAAGTCGATTTCAATCTATCGACCGTATCTTTTCTTTTGCTGGGATTTGTTGCATCAATATTATAGTTGACCAGCTTAACCCCTTTGGAAGTAATCTCTTTAAAATGGGAATTGATAGCTTCCAAATCAACCCTTCTATCTCTATGGACGATAGCAATATGATATCCGTGATGGGCCATTTTTTTAGCAGTGGCCAATCCTAGTCCGCTACTTCCACCAAGAATAAGTATCCATTGATTTTTCATATATCTTCACTCTTGTTAATCCCGTTTACCATTCCAACAATACCCGCTGAGCAGAGAAACCAGGGCCAAAACTTAAAATAAGTCCTTGTTCGCCCTCTTTTATATCTTTTTCTAAAAAGCGCTCCAAAACATATAGCACTGTTGCGCTGCTCATATTCCCGTATTGGCGTAATACTTCGCGCGTATCATCTATATTCTTACCCATTTTTCCAAAAAGGGCTTCAACTGTCTGAACTATTTTCTTGCCACCAGGATGAAAAATCAAGTGGTTTACGGACTCAATGGAAGTCCCATATTTTTCTAAAAACGGATGTACGATATCCGGAAAATGTTCAGCTATCGTTTCGGGCACGGTAATATCCAATATCATCTTAAGCCCGTGGTTAGTTAAATCAAAACCCATCATATGGGTAGCATCAGTAAAGTGATACATTTCACCACCCACAACCTTGGGGCCTACTGCATTTTCCTCAGAGGATAAGAGTACGCAAGCGGCGCCATCACCAAAAATAGCGGCACTTACCATATTGGCCATAGAAAAATCATGCAACTGAAACGTAGCCGTAGGGCTTTCAACCGCAATAACGGCAGCACGCTTTCCTGGATTTGATCTTAAGAAATTATGTGCATAGATCAAACCGGATACACCTGCCGCACAGCCCATTTCAGTAACCGGAAGCCGAACTACATCTTGCCGTAACCCCAAGTCATTTATCAAAAAAGCATCTAAAGAAGGAATCATGATGCCGGTGCAGCTTACCGTAATAATATAATCTAAAGAATCTGCCTGCCAATTGGTCTGATTTAAGGCTTTTTCTAAAACCTTTTTTCCTAGCTTTTTAACCTCACGTACATAAATCGTATTCTTATCCTGAAATGAAGTAGCAATAAAAACCTCTTCGGGTTTCATAATGCTATAGCGTTTATCTACAGCAGCACCTTCAAAAATCTTTATAACCTTGCGCCGGTAACGGTCTTCTTGGCCAGAGAGCCATAGATTTACAAACGGCAAAATTTCTTCGGTTGGTTTACAGTAGTCGGGCAATTGCTTGACCGTTTTCACTATTCTAACTTCATTCATATATTTAAATCGGTCGTTTTTGTTGGGCAACCCATACATATCTAAAGGCCCATTTCCAGGCAATATTATGTTCCATCTCCGGAATTTTTTCTGAAAAGCTTTTCAGTTCTTCCTTTTTAAATCCGCTTTGTATGGATGTAAGACCGTCCTTTTTAGCAATATCGGTCCGCATAAAAATAGCACTAAAGACTTTAAAAAGTTGGTAAGCCAGTGGACTTCTATGCAAATCGTTAATAATAAACCCGATACGGCTCAATTTTGAAAACTGCTTCAAGAACTGCGGAATCTGTTCATTATTAAAATGGTGCACGGTAAGGGTACACAGTAAAATATCGCATGGCAATTCATCTGGTTGCAATTCTAAGATATCTTGTTTTATATAACGGATTTCAGGAAAATCAGAAGATTCTTCACGCGCAATAGCCAAGCTTTTTTCATTTAGATCCACTCCAGTACATTCAAATAAAATAGAATGCTTTCTTGCCCACAAAACTATAGATCTAAGCATACTTCCATTACCACAACCCATATCTAAAATCGTATATGATTTTTGATTCAGCCCTTTAATTAGTTCATGTATAGCCTGTATTGTAAGATTATTTCCGTTCAAGAAACGGTTTGCACTATCAATATCAAATAAAATTTGTTTGAGGTGTGATTTATTGAGCGATAAATCATCCATTAGCTCGGTATCGGCACATCGTTTGTTGAAATCGATCATTATTGTATAGGTTGCCCGTGTGTATTTTTAATTAATTGTTTTAAAAGCCATGGTTGTTTGGCAACCAAGGTGATTCCCCAATGGGATACCGTAGGATTTAAAAGTAATTTTTGCAACTGTCTTCCAAGCCATAAGCGTTTTTTAAAAGTTCGGCTCCATTCCTCACGATACTCCCGTTCCAGCTTATTTCGATTCGGTTCTTTTTCTTTCAAAAAAAAATCTATCCGCTCCGAGGCTATTTTAGCACTATGTATGGCCATGGCCATACCATTACCGCAAAGTGGATGTATTAGTCCTGCAGTGTCACCACACATTAAAACGTGACCTTCAACAGGTTTCTTGGGATGAAAAGAGATTTGAGCAATGGTTAGAGGTAATTCAAACAAAGGTTTCGCTAGGTTTAAAAAATTTTTTAAAATGGCATTTTTACTAACCACACGTGTATTGAAGCGCTCAATATCTTTTTCTCTTTGAAAACTTTTATATGAAGTTAGATAACAGAAATTAATAGCCCCAGACTCTGTTTTGGATAGACCTGCATACCCACCGTTAAAATTATGAAGACCAACCTGGTTTTCTGGAAAGCTATCCAATTTGTAGTGACTTTTTACTGCTAGCCAAGATGATTTTCGGTTAATGAAATTACGTTTCAAGTGTTTGTCCAGCGAACTTCTTTTACCATAAGCCCCTATTGTAATTCTTGAAGTGAATTGTTTATTATTAACCGTAACTACTTTAAAAACAAAGGTTTTAAAATTTATAGAACTCACACCTTCAAAAATAAAGCTAACTCCGGAGGCTACTGCTCTTTTGTAGAGCAGATCATCAAAAACATAACGACTAATGCCAGTTCCGCCTAGAGGTAATTTAGTCTCTAAAACTATACCCTTGACGGATGAAAATTTTAAAGTGTCAATTGAAACGGCTTTATGGTCTTTTAAATTTATCCCTAAGCTTTTAAGATACGGTAGTACTTCATTGGAAACATACTCGCCACATACCTTGTGATGTGGATATGGCTCTTTTTCAAAAACCAAAATACCGTGACCTGCGTTTGCCAAATGAATTGCCGCTGTTAATCCGGCCAAACCTCCCCCAATAATGATTATATCATAATGCTTCACTAAGGAAAGATAGTGAATTTGGACAAAAAAAATACCGACAATTATTTGTCGGTATTTTCATTAATAGGATTGGCTCATCAAAGAACCATTATCCTTTTACTTGTTGTTTCGCTTCTTGTTTAAGGGCTTCGCTAGCAACAATAGCTAGTTCTACTCTTCTGTTTTTAGCTTTACCTTCCGTGGTAGTATTGTCGCCAACTGGCTGATTTTCACCATACCACTTAGTTTCCAATCGGCTTTTATCAATACCTTGTGAAATTAAGTAATTGGTAACAGAAGTTGCTCTTTGTTTGGATAACGTCATGTTATACTCATCTGGCCCAGCACTATCGGTATGTCCTTCTACTAAAACATTGGATTTTGGATAATCCTTTAAGATTTGAGCCATACTGTTCAGTGTAGTTTGAGAAGTACCTTTTACATCAGATTTGTTCGTGTCAAAATAAACACCGGCATCTTCATTAAAGGTTACGTTGATTCCTTCCCCAACACGACTAACTTCCGCGCCAGGAATTTCTTGTTCAATACGTTCTGCTTGACGGTCCATACGATCACCGATAAATCCGCCCGCAACACCACCAATAGCAGCACCAAGAATAGCGCCTAGAACAGTATTGTTTCCGCTTCCAACATTGTTGCCTATTACACCACCAATGGCCGCGCCACTACCTGCACCTATAACAGCACCTTTTTGTTTACTATTTGAATTTTGAATCGTTTTACAACCTACAACCATGCTCATGGCCATAATGATGTATATTGATTTAAAAGCTATTTTTTTCATGTGACTATAATTTTATTGTTTTGAAAATTTATAAACTACAGATACGGGACTACCATCAACATTTACATCTGATTTTAAAGTCATTTGAGATGGCGTTAAGGAAACGATGTCTAGACGATAACCGGTTCTACCATAAATATCCTTTTTCTTTTCGTCTATGTATTTAAATTGAAGTTTATCATTACCGCTTTCGTTTTCGAGAACGGACCATCTTATATTCCTAACACCACCAGAACACACACTATTGGTAGTAGGTATAGTGTAACTTCCCGTACTATTATTCTCTAAAAAGTACCATGTGCTCCCTTCAAAGCAGAATCCATTGGCATCATCAAAAAGCATGGATTTAAAAGTACCTTCGCTGCCTTCATATCCTACATGTTCCAACACCCAATTACCATTTATTGTTTTACGTTCATTACGCACTTCTTTTGATATGGAACATGATCCCAATATCACAGCCAGTGCTAGCATTACTACACTGTTTTTGATCATAGTTTTGATTTAAGGTTTGCATATATACGGTATGGACAATAGCATTGTTGTCCTTCAACCGTTAAACAATTATTAATACCACAAAAATACCGATTTCATTTCCTTAATGACGCTTCTATAAGCCAAGATATTTGCTCAATAACCTAGTACACTAATAATTCTTTTAAGGCTTTGAGAAACCTGTTTTTAGGTAAGTAGTTGTCCTCTAGATTTTTAGCGAAGGGAATAGGAGTTTCAATACTTGCCACACGCTTTATAGGCCCATCTAAATATTGAAATTTGTTTTCCATTACCAAGGCTGAAATATCACTGGCAATGCCACCAAACAAACTGTCTTCCTGTAATATGATAAGTTTACCTGTTTTCTCCACGGATGCGTAGATAGAATCCATATCCAAAGGAGCCAACGTGCGCAAATCAATTAAGTCTGCAGAAATATCCTGATTTTTTTCTAAAACCCCTAATGCCCAGTGCACTCCTGCTCCATAAGACACAATGGTGATATCCTCACCTTCCTTCAATAGAGCAGCTTCCCCAAAAGGAAGGGTGTAGTAATCTGCAGGTACATTTTGATAAATACTACGGTACAGCGCTTTGTGTTCAAAAAAGAGAACAGGATTAGGGTCATTTATAGCAGTAGCCATCAATCCTTTGGCGTCGTAAGGGAAAGCTGGGTAAACCACTTTTAAACCCGGTGTCTTGGTAAACCAAGCTTCATTGGTTTGAGAGTGAAACGGCCCTGCCCCCACATCGCCGCCGCAAGGCATGCGAATGACAACATCTGCTTTTTCGTTCCAACGGTAATGGGATTTGGCCAAATAGTTCACTACCGGATTGAACCCGCTGCTCACGAAATCTGCAAATTGCATTTCCACAACTGCTTTCATCCCTTTTATGGAGAGTCCCATTGCGGTGGAAACAATTCCGCTTTCGCAAATGGGCGTATTCCGCACCCGTTCTTTTCCAAAAGCTTCAACAAAGCCCTCCGTAATTTTAAAAACCCCACCATAGTCCGCCACATCTTGCCCCATAATTACAAGATCGGTATGTTTTTCCATAGATTGTCTTAGTCCTTTGGAAATAGCATCGACCAATCTAATATGTTCAACAATATTTCCCGGCTTAGTTTCATTATACTCAAAAGGAGCGTACACATCAAAAAGTTCCTGTTCAGGCTCTGATTCAACTTCGGGCTCGTCAAAAGCAAGTTTTAAGTTATCATTGATTTCGGTTTCAATTTCAACTTTTAGTTCTTTTATTGTTTCTTGGCTGAGCGCCCCTTCTTGTAAAAGAAACCTTTCATAGTTAGATATAGGATCTTTCTTTTCCCATTCCTTCATTAGTTCTTCAGGAACATATTTGGTGCCGCTAGCTTCTTCATGTCCACGCATTCTGAAGGTTTTAAATTCAATTAAAACCGGCCGTGGATTTGCACGAAGATCTTTAGCAATAGCAGTAATACGCGTATAAACCTCTAAAACATTATTCCCGTCAATCGTATACGATTCTATTCCATAACCCAGACCTCTATCCGCTAAATCCTTACAGTTATATTGCTCTTTTGTAGGAGTTGATAGTCCGTAACCATTATTCTCTATGCAAAAGATGACCGGTAAATCCCATACGGAAGCTATATTTACAGCTTCATGAAAATCACCTTCACTAGTGCCCCCTTCTCCAGTAAATACAGCCGTAACCGCTTGGTTATTTTTGAGTTTTTCAGCCAATGCTATACCATCGGCAACACCTAGTTGAGGACCAAGGTGACTAATCATCCCTATAATCTTGTACGCTTGTGTACCAAAATGAAAACTGCGATCCCTACCCTTTGTAAATCCATTCATTTTACCTTGCCACTGAGAAAAAAGACGATGCAATGGAATACCACGCGTAGTAAAAACCGCTAGGTTTCTATGCATTGGAAGGATATACTCGTCTTTAAGAAGTGCATTGGTGACTCCAACGGAAATTGCTTCTTGCCCTATGCCGCTAAACCACTTGGAAATTTTGCCCTGTCGTAAGAGAATTAGCATTTTCTCTTCAATCATACGGGGTCTTTGTAAGTCTTTATAGAGTTTAAATAAGGTTTGTTCGTTTAATTTCCTTTTATCGTATTGCATAAAATTATTGGGGTGTAATTTCCTCTTTGGTAGATAAAAGTAGCAAAAATACCACATCTAGCGTCTGGATTGTTATATATAATAGTTGGTCATTATTTATTAACTTTGATAAAATTTATAAAGCAACGGCATGAGTGCAATACCCAGTGTAGATTTACAAGATTTTGTTTCCGATAACCCTGAAAGAAAAGAGAAGTTCATAAAAGAAATAGGTTCTGCTTTTGAGAACATTGGTTTCGTAGCCTTGAGTGGGCATTTTTTATCGGATGACTTGGTAAAGAATCTGTATGATGAGATAAAAAAATTCTTTGACCTTCCGCAAGATGTTAAGGACGATTATGAGATTGAAGGAATTGGCGGCCAGAGAGGTTATACCTCATTTGGCAAGGAACACGCTAAGGGAAAAAAAGAAGGCGACCTAAAAGAGTTCTGGCATTTTGGACAGTATGTGCATGACAATCCCAAGTTAGAAGCTGAATATCCGGATAATGTTATAGTGAAAGAGTTGCCTGCGTTTAATGCCGTAGGAAAGGAAACGTACCAAATGTTGGAGAAAACAGCTAAATATGTACTTAGGGCTTTGGCTATACACCTAGATTTAGAAGAAACTTACTTTGATGATTATATTAAGAACGGGAATTCTATATTGCGCCCTATTCATTACCCTCCTATTACATCAGAACCTAAGAACGCCGTACGCGCGGCTGCCCACGGAGATATTAATCTTATAACCCTGCTTATGGGTGCTCACGGACGTGGACTTCAAGTAATGAATCATGAAGGAGAATGGGTAGATGCAATTGCGAGGCCGGATCAACTAATGATTAATGTGGGCGATATGTTGTCTAGACTAACAAATAATAAATTGAAGTCTACCATTCATCAAGTAGTGAACCCACCAAAAGAACTTTGGGGTACTTCTCGCTACTCTATACCCTTTTTTATGCACCCCATAAGCGAAATGCCGCTTAATTGTTTAGATAATTGTGTAGATGATGCGCATCCAAAACAATTTGAGGACATTACCGCTGGATCGTTTTTACATGAGCGTTTGATTGATTTAGGACTTATAAAGGCATAAGGATGGATTTACAAGATCAACTTAAAAACCTTTTTCCAGAGCACGAACCGGAGGAAACAGGAATACCTTTGGAAGAAAAAAGCGATATCTGGTTGCAGGATGAGCCTATCATTTGTAAATATGAGAAGCGAAAGGGCAAACCTATCACGATATTAGAAGGGTATAATGGTGCGGAAAGTGACTTTAAGAAGTTGGCTAAGGAGCTAAAAACCAAATTAAGTGTAGGAGGGTCATTTAAAAACGGACAAATCATAATTCAGGGCGACTATCGAGATAAAATAATGGTAATGCTAAAAGAAAAAGGCTTTTCTGTGAAGCGAGTCGGCGGATGAGCCCTTTAAATACGGGTGCTCACAATAGATTTAGAATTGTTTCGTTATTGTGTTAATTATTTTTGCTTTTTTTCCATTAAGTATTACTTTTATTCTCTAGAACCTAATTCAGACCCTAAATGAGTTCCCTTTTACACATCACCAACGGAGATAGTTTTACAGATAAATTAAAATCATTAAAACTTAAGGGGGACATCATCACATGGCGTGAGATGCTCTGCGAAGGTAAAACGCTCACCAATGTAGGTAGTGAGTCCTTCTGGAAAGCCCGTTTTGAATTTTTGAATAAGAACTACAAGGTATCCAAATCATGGTTTATTGAAAAAACCTTAAAAGAATACCGTTCCCTTTGTAATCATAAACAACAAGATGAGATCGTACTCTGGTTTGAGTACGATCTTTTTTGTCAAATAAATATGATTGCCGTGCTCAGTTGGTTAAAAACCAATCGTAAATACGCCCAAGTTTCATTAGTCTGTAGCGGTAAAGAAGACAATACGGATAAGATGTACAGCCTTAATGAGTTAAGCAATGAGCAACTTCAGAAACTTTACGATAATAAAATTGAGTTGACACAAGATGATATTGAGTATGCAGATTATGTCTGGCAATTGTATTGTAGTGACAATCCTATTCGATTAGAAAATTTATCTGATTTTGGGCAATTCCAGTTCAATTATTTAGGGGATGCCGTTCGCACGCATTTACATCGTTTTCCAAGTATTAAAAACGGACTTAACGAGATGGAGAATACTATTCTTAAGCTGGCCATTGATAAGAAGCCTGCCTCCAAAGGAGCCTTTATGAAACAGATTCTTCAGAATCAAGGGTTGTTGGGTTTTGCCGATACGCAATATGACCGAGCTTTAGGAAGATTAAAACCGTTGTTCTCTTCATTTAACCCGGTAAAACTTACTAAGAAAGGAAAAGAGATTCTTGAAAATAAAACAAGCTACTATTCTTGTATTCAGGATAATGATGTGTACCTAGGCGGTGCATTGAAATACAATTTTCTGTACAACACTGAAGCTAACAGAATTTTAAAGTTGTAACTACATGCAATTAAGCCCCTCTGAGCTTATCCTAAATGCTGATAAGAGCATTTACCACTTAAATTTATTACCGGAAGACATTGCGCAAACTATAATTACGGTTGGTGATCCGGACCGCGTTGGCACGGTTTCCAAGTTTTTTGATTCCATTGAATTAAAAAAAGGCAAACGCGAGTTTCATACTCATACGGGTATGCTAAACGGTAAGCGAATTTCAGTGGTGTCTACAGGAATTGGTACGGATAATATTGATATCGTTTTCAATGAACTGGACGCATTGGTCAATATTGATTTTGATACCAGAACCCTCAAACCCAATAGAACCGTTTTAGATATCGTAAGAATCGGTACCTCGGGATCTATTCGTTCGGATATTCCCATCGATTCATTTTTGATGAGTGAGTTTGCTATGGGTCTTGACGGTTTATTACATTTTTATGATAGTGAAGCAATTCAAGAGTTAGAGGTGTCCAAAGCATTTGTGGCCCATACTGCCTGGGCTCCTTCCAAATCGGTACCATATGTGGTAAAGTATTCTGAAACATTAGGAAAAAGGTTGCTTTCCAATCGTATACGATTAGGTACTACAGTTACTAATATTGGGTTTTACGGCCCACAGAGCAGAGTTTTGAGATTGAAACTAAGTGATAACGATCTTCAAGAAAAATTAGCATCTTTCGAATATGGAAATGTCAAGATTACTAATCTAGAAATGGAGACATCCGGCATTTATGGTCTTGCAAAACTACTTGGTCACCGTGCGGTTTCCATGAATTGTATTTTAGCCAACAGAGCTAGTGGAGAATTCAGTACTAAACCTACAGAATCAACAGAAGAACTTATAAAATACACTTTGCAAAAGCTCACCACTTCATAAATGAGTTAACACTAATTTTAGATTCAGGAGCTTACGATTGGTTATTTTTGTAGGCTATGGATAGAGAGTTATATAAACATCGTGATGTTAATTGGTTGTTTTTTAATGAAAGGGTACTACTGGAAGCTGCCAACCCCTCTACCCCTCTTTTGGAACGGCTAAAATTTTTGGCCATCTTCTCTTCTAATTTGGATGAATTCTTTCAAGTTCGTGTTTCGCAACTACGCCAATTAAAGTCTGTAGATAAATCAATTCGAAAAAAGTTGGTTGTCCGCTCAAACAAAACCTTGAAAAAAATTCTAAGTATCGTTGATGAGCAACAGCAACGATTTGGAAACATCATGGAGGAAATCTTTCAGGAGCTTGCAAAGGAGGACATCCATTTTTCAACAGGTACAGACTTAAATGCTTACCAAAAAGAGTTTCTAGATGCATATTTCAATGAAATTTCGGGGGATTGCGATGTTATAAACGCGGCAGTACAGCCAAAACTGGAAGACGGAGGCCTTTATTTTTTTGTAGTCCAAGTAAATGGTGACTGTAAATTTGTTCGTATTCCATCAAACAAACATGACCGTTTTATACAGCTTCCTGGTGATAGTCACTTAATTATGTTTTTAGATGATATTGTTAAACTGTATTTAGAGAAGCTTTTGCCTGCCGGGACCATCAAAGCTAGTTTTTCAATAAAACTCTCCAGAGACGCTGAACTTTACTTAGAAGACGATTATGGAGATACACCCCTAGCGGATCAAATTTATCATGCTTTAGATCAACGCAAATCTGGACAGCCTACGCGTTTGCTCTTTGATGCGGATATGCCCGACTCCTATAGGTTGATTATTAAAAAATTATTGAACATAAGTACCATAGACCTTTTTCCTGGAGGACGTTATCACAATCTTTCGGATTTCTTTAGCTTGAACAACCCAACTAATAATCCTAGTTTAAGTTACAAAACACAGCGGCCTCTAGCACACCCGGTTTTATCATATACCAGCGACATCTTTTCCTGCATACGCAAGAAAGATCAATTGGTGCATTTTCCCTACCAAAGTTTTGACGTGGTAGAACAGTTTATTTCTGCAGCGGCAAAGGATGATTCTGTGACTCATATCAAAATTTCATTATATAGAATAGCAAAAGCCTCAGTGTTAACGGATGCCTTACTTTTAGCACTTGAAAATGGGAAGCAAGTAACCATGTTCGTTGAGGCGAAAGCCCGTTTTGATGAAAAGAACAATATTGAATGGGGTAAGACATTTAAAGATAAAGGTGCAAAGGTTTATTTTAGTGTGCCCAATATTAAAGTGCATTCTAAGATTGCTTTAGTAGAACGGACAGAAAAGAATTCCATTCGTAAATACGCATATATTGGTACAGGGAATTTCAATTCCAAAACTTCAAAAATTTATTGCGATCACGGACTCTTCACGGCTGACAATCAAATTACTGAAGATTTGAATCAGGTGTTTATGACGTTGGAACGTCACTTGATTATTCCTAAACTAAAACGCCTCCTCGTTTCACCTTTCAACACTAGAAACGTATTCTTAAAGTCTATTGAAGCTGAGATTAAAAACAGTAAAGCAGGGCTGCCAGCGCGTATTACTGCAAAAATGAACAGCTTGGAAGACCAAACTATGATAGATGCTCTTTACCGTGCTAGTGAAGCAGGTGTGCAAGTACGCCTTATAGTTCGTGGATTTTGTTGTTTGATTCCTAAAACTGCAGAAGAATTACCAAAAGGTGGCGAGCCCATCATCATAACTAGTATTGTAGATCGTTATTTGGAACATGGGCGTATATATGTCTTTCATAACAACGGAGATGAGAAAATGTACATTGGCTCAGCCGATTGGATGACCAGAAACCTAGACCGACGAATTGAAGTGCTGACACCTATTTTAGATACTGATATTTTTAATGAGCTAAAAGATATTCTAGATTTTCAGTTAAATGATACGGTGAAAGCTCGGATTCAGGATGCTGAAAATAGCAATGCATTGGTTTTAACCGGTAAAAATGACTCCATTCGCTCCCAATACGTCATTTATGAATATTTAAAACACAAGTTGGATAAACCCCGGAAAAGGATTGTTTAGGCTTGCTATTGCTATTATAATAATCACTATCACTAGTCATTTTTCCTTAATTTTACCGACCAGAATATACCCAAACATGAAAAAAGTTAGAATTATAGGCGTACCAGAACATTTTAACCTGCCTTGGCATATGGCCATAGAGGAAGGTGCTTTTGAAGAGAGAGGAATAGATTTACAATGGGCGGAGGTTCCTGAAGGTACCGGTAGAATGTGTCAGATGCTACGGTCCGAAGAAACTGATTTGGCTATTATCTTAACAGAGGGGTTAGTAAAAAGTATTACTGAGGGAAATCCTTCAAAAATCGTACAGGAATATATTTCTACTCCGTTGCAATGGGGTATTCATGTTGGAGCAAAGAGTAATTATCAGACCATTGCCGACTTAAAAGGTACCAAAGCTGCCATTAGCCGATTGGGTAGCGGAAGTCACTTAATGGCCTTTGTAAACGCTCAAAACGAAGGATGGTCAACAGACACCCTAAAGTTCGAAATCATAAACAACCTAGATGGGGCGGTTGATGCCTTAACAGAAAGTACAGCTGATTATTTTATGTGGGAACATTTTACGACCAAGCCATTAGTGGATAACGGTATTTTTAGACGTCTTGGAGATTGTCCAACACCTTGGCCATGTTTTGTTGTTGCGGCCACGCAAAAGTTCATAACTACGGAACAAGATACTCTAAAGCATATACTGGAAGTCATAAACAACTACACCTTGGAATTCAAGCAAATTCCAAGCATAGATAGGACCTTAGCAAATAGATACCAACAGCAGCTACAAGATATTCAAGAATGGTTAAAAATAACTCGTTGGGGACAGCAACAAATGAGTTTTCAAGTAATTGATAGGGTGCAAGATACACTCATCAACTTAAAGTTGATTAACAAAAAGTTAAAGTCAGAGGAAATTTTACAAAGTTTTTAGCATTTCCCCCTTGCAGTTTATTCCATCTGCTTTTAATTTTATAGAGAAATAGGAAACGGAAGTTTAATTAATTCTGTATAAAATGAAGGCTAAACTTTTGAACAAATCTCGGTTTGTAGCTTTTATATTGTTTTTATTCAGTGTTTCGTTCAGTCAAGCGCAAACCTTTTATGCCCTGAAAATAGATAGAAATATTCGCAAGGAAGCAAAAGATATAACAGCAGAATATCAGCAAAGATTGGTAATGCGGGCAGAACAGGTATTAGAATTCCAAAATACGGTTGCCAAGTACATGGTAAAAAGAAAGTCTGTTGAAAAAAACGCCCAACTGTCGGGAAGCAGAAAACACTACCTCCTTAAAATAATATCTAGTCATGAAAGCTCTGAAATGGCAGATGTGCTCTACCCCTACCAATGGCAGGAGTATTTACATCTTAAACCGAAGATTCAACCGGTGACCTATTAAAATAAATTGAAATTCTTAAATCGCAGTTAGATTAAAATTATTTTGAATCAATTGTTTAAAGGTTTCATCAGATAATGGTTTTTGAGAAAAATCGTCTACAAATTCATTGATCATAGCTTTATCTCTATCTTCTTGGTCATCACTTGTAGTAACTAGAACAATAGTAATCTGATCTTTCAACTCTTTTGGAACCAAATCTTCATAGGCTTTCATAAATTCCCATCCATTCATAACGGGCATTTTCAAATCAAGCATCACCATACAGGGTAGCACTAATTCATCTTCCTTCTCAGACAATATAAAATCAATAGCCTCTTGGCCATTTACTACTGTATTCACTTCTATGTCTAAATCCAACTTATTGATAAAGACTGAATGTAAAATGTTGTTTATCTCATCATCATCCACTAATAATATGGAGTTCAATTTTTCTAAATTTTTCATGCTTTTTTTTTGGTATTAGTTTAAGGTTTTTTTGATGTTAAAACTTTTTTTATAAAATTAAGGAAATTTTAACTAAATAGGTTAACTAATAAAAGATTTATTGCATAATCCAAAATAGGTACTTATCTATTCGTAACATACATATTTTCAGTATAATAGATGTGTCAGAAATATAATTTATTAGGATAAAATATAATTTATTGCACGAAAAGATTTAAAATAAGAGAAAATATAGGATTACAATCAACACATATTTGTAGTAGTATTTATCTTACTCAAATAATGAGTATTCGCCCATTATCTCTGTAATTTAGACCCTTCTATAGAGCGTATGTAATTCTAAATAATTATGAAATTACCAATCGATTGGCTTTAGACTTTTGCTATTTAATATATCATTGGTTTTGCTAAAATGTCTGTTTCCAAACCAATAACCACGGTTGGCACTCAATGGAGAAGGGTGACCAGAAGTTAAAATATGATGTTTTTTTTGATTGATCAGCTTAGCTTTCTTTTTGGCGAATCCACCCCAAAGAAGAAAAACTATACCTTTTTTTTCATCAGATAATTTCTTGATTACTGCATCCGTAAAAGTTTCCCACCCTTTTTTTTGATGGCTTCCGGGTTCATGAGCGCGTACTGTAAGCGTAGCGTTTATCAACAGAACGCCTTGATCGGCCCAACGTTCCAAGTTTCCGCTTTCGGGATACGGTTTTCCTAAATCCTTTTCAATCTCTTTAAAAATGTTTCGCAAAGAAGGTGGGTGTGGAATTCCATCTTTTACGGAAAAACAGAGTCCGTTTGCTTGATTAGGACCATGATAGGGATCTTGCCCTATGATTACCACTTTTGTCTTATCAAAAGGACTATGGTCAAAAGCAGCAAATATGTCCTTGCCTTTAGGATAACAAGCGTGTTCCGTATAATCTTTTTTGACAAACCGAATCAATTCTGTAAAGTAGGGCTCTTCAAATTCTTGAGAAAGTGCGTTTAACCAACTATCATGTATTTGTACTGTCATTTATTATTATCATTTTTGTATAGCAAGGATAAGTGTTTGAAATAGATGTTACCTTTAGATAAAATCTTTTAAAAGTACCCGTGTTTGTTCATCAATTTCAAAATTACCTAAAATTTATAGTGCATTGACTAAGAAAGGTCTGCTTTAAATACCGTAGAAAATGAAAAACTGTGTTTTATCCCTATTGATGGTGAGTTTACTTTTTAGCTGTATTCCGAAAAAAAAAGAAATAAGCTCCATTAATCCTGAAAATTGGTCAAAACGTAAGATTGATATCTCGGACAAAGATTCATTGGAGTATGGCAAAACCTATCTATCCATTTACTCCCAGATATACAGTATATCTGAGCATAAGACCCATAATCTTACGGCTATGGCTAGTTTAAGAAATACAAGTGATAAAGACACGGTTTATTTAACAAAGGCCGAATATTTTGATACACATGGTAAAGCGGTCCGCACTTATTTTGAACACCCCATTTATTTGGCTCCAATGGAAACTACCGAAATTATTATAGATGAGATTGATATTGAGGGCGGTACAGGTTCTAATTTTCTTATAGAATGGAAGGTGCCCAAGGGTACTCCAGAACCCCTTTTTGAGGGTGTAATGAATTCTACCATGTCCCAGCAGGGCCTTTCATTTACTACACAAGGAAGGCGAATTGAGTAAGAGTTGCTTTTGCTGTAAGCTCCACGAATTTCACATCTCGCTACCATTGCCTACCTTTGCCGTCGCAATTACTTAATAATGGCAAATATTCACTCCAAAACAGTACAAGACTTAGAATTTCCTACGGTATTGAAGCAGGTTTCGGCCCGCTGTTCAACGGAACTAGGGAAAGAGCGTGCGTTGGAAATCGCTCCGATTGCCGATAAAGAGACTACGGTTGATATTTTGGGTCAAACCGCAGAGTATTTGTCGTCTTTCGTTAGCGAAAATCGTATTCCCACGCACGGGTTTGACGCCATAAACAAAGAACTTCAGCTACTTAGAATAGAAAACACAACTCTTGAAGTCTCTAGTTTCAAAAAAATAGGTACAATTTGTACTACCATAACTTCCCTTAAAAAGTTCTTGAAAAAATTCAGGGAATATTACCCTCTACTTTTTGAAGTTTCAGATAAGGTTGAATTGAATACCGAAATACCAAAACAAATCGATGTGGTCATAGACCGTTTTGGAGAGGTGAAGGATAGGGCTTCTAACAAGCTTTTTGATATTCGTCGCCAAATGAACCATGTAAAAGGCAAAATAGGCCAAAGCTTTGCTTCGGCATTGAACACCTATCATGGTTCGGATTATTTAGACGATATAAGAGAGTCTGTTGTAGAAAACCGTAGGGTTTTGGCAGTAAAGGCCATGTACCGTAGAAAAGTAAAAGGTACGGTAATGGGCACCTCCAAAACAGGAAGCATCGTTTACATAGAACCGGAGGCCACCTTGAAGTACAGCCGAGAGTTGAATAATTTAGAATATGATGAAAAGGAAGAAATCCAACGTATTCTGAACGAGCTTACAAATCAAATAAGGCCTTATGCATGGTTATTGGCAGAATATCAAGATTTCCTCGCGCACATGGATATTACGGCCGCTAAAGCTTCGTATGCAAGGGATACCAATTCACTCTTACCAAAAATCAATGATGAAAAACGACTCTATCTACGAGATGCTTTTCATCCTTTACTTTACTTGAGCAATAAATTGGAACGTGCCAAAACGTACCCGCAGACTATAGAATTGCAATCGGATAATCGCATTATTGTTATCAGTGGGCCAAATGCAGGAGGAAAAAGTATTACCCTAAAAACTATTGGACTACTTCAAGTAATGCTTCAATCTGGACTTCTAATTCCCGTTCATGAAAGAAGTTCTGTGTGTTTTTTTGATACGATTTTAACGGATATTGGTGATAATCAATCCATAGAAAACCATCTTAGTACGTATAGCTACCGTTTAAAGAACATGAAAAACTTTCTACGGATATGTGACGATGAGACCCTCTTTCTCATTGATGAATTCGGTACTGGTAGTGACCCAGAATTGGGAGGTGCTCTCGCCGAAGCTTTTTTAGAAGTCTTCTACGAGCGTGGTGCGTATGGAGTCATAACAACGCATTATGCGAACCTTAAGGCCTTGGCGGATGAGTTGCCGCATACCACTAATGCCAATATGGTTTTCAATAGCAAAACTTTAGAGCCAACTTTTCAATTGGTATTGGGGGAAGCCGGTAGTTCGTTCACTTTTGAGGTGGCCCAAAAGAACGGAATCCCCTATAGTTTAATCAACAAGGCAAAGAAGAAGATAGAGCGCGGCAAGGTCCGTTTTGACGCTACCATAGCCAAACTTCAAAAGGAACGCAGTAAAATGGCGCAGACTGGCTCTAGGCTTCAAGAAGAGGAGGCTAAAGCACGAGAGGAGGCTACTCGATTAGAAAAGTTGAATGCTAAAGTAAAGAGCAAATTAGAAAATTATCAGGAATTATATGACCATGACCAGCGTATGGTACAGTTGGGAAATAAAATTGATAAGGCTGCGGACCGCTATTTTATCGATAAAAAGAAACGGCCGTTGGTTTCCGAACTATTGCGCATTGTTGAAACTGAGAATAGTAAACGAAAAAAGAAAACGGCCAAAGAGGCTAAAGTGGAGCGCACTAAAAAGGCACAAGTTACTCAGGAGGTCCAAAAGGAGGTCAAGGTTATTAGAAAGAAAAAGATAGTAGAAAAGAAAAAGGCGATTATTAAAGAAAAGAATAAACCGCGTCCTGTTTTTAAGGTGGGTGATCGTGTACGTATGCAAGATGGTAAAGCTGTGGGGTCTATTGACAACCTTGAAAAAAATAAAGCCATTGTGAACTACGGTATTTTTACGACTAATGTAAGTGTAGACCAATTAGAACTTGTGGAGCGCGTGAAGTAGTGAATGATTTTAATTTAATTACCTTATTCAAGCTGGCAAAATATGCTATATTAACTTTATACAGTGGAAAATTCGAAACAAATAGTGCTTTTTGATGGTGTTTGTAACTTATGCAATGGTGCTGTTCAGTTTATCATTAAACGGGATGAACAAGATGTTTTCCGTTTTGCCGCACTAGAAAGTGAAATTGGCAAACAATTAGTTGCCGAGAGAAATATTGATGATTCTAATATTGATTCCATAATTTTAATTGATCCGGGAGTTGCTTTCTACATCAAATCCGATGCAGCACTTGAAATTGGAAAAAAGTTGAAAGGTTATAAGGGTATCTCAGCTATATTACAATGGATTCCCAGTAGTCTACGAGATATCGTATACGATTTTATTGCTCGCAATCGCTATAAATGGTATGGTAAAAAGCAGGAATGTATGATTCCCTCCCCAGAATTAAACTCAAAATTTCTCTAAAATCCCTCAGTAAGATTAAATAAAGTAGCTTTCTTCTCTTCCTCTTCTTAACCGGTCTTTATTATTATACTACATCACAACCCTTTATGAGCTAGTGTTTTATGTAAATGGAATACTCAACGTGGTTGGAATACCCGAGTTTTGTAATTAATCACTGGACTATGAAGGGTAAAAATAAAAGAGGTTTTAAGAAAAAGAGATATATAATTCCAATAAGCATAATTGCTTTACTTATTGCCTTGCGACTGCTAATGCCGGTTTTAGTAAAGAAATACGTAAACGATGTGCTAGCGGATATTCCCGGGTATTACGGTCATGTTGATGATATTGATATTGCTCTGTACCGCGGCGCCTATGTAATTGACAACTTAGAGTTAAGCAAAGTCGAGGCTGGCTCTAAAGTTCCGTTTCTTGATTTTAAGCAAACGGATATTTCTATAGAATGGAACGCGCTCCTAAACGGGAAAATAGTGAGTGAGTTAGAAATGCATCAACCAAAGATAATATATGTTTTTGAAGACCAGCAAAGTGGAGGCACCGAACCTGAAGTAGAGGATTGGACCAAGGCCTTAACCGATTTGGTTCCAATCGAAATCAATAATCTGACGATTACGGATGGTACCGTTGCTTTTGTTCAATTACAAGCAGACCCCAATATTGATTTAAACCTTCATAATATCAACCTTACAGCTACCAACCTTAGGAATGTAGTTCAAAAGAAGCGCACACTTCCCTCTCAGCTTAATGCTACGGCTACTTCCATAGGAAAAGGTAAAATGGTAATGGACGGAAAGATGAACCTAGTTAAAGAAGTTCCTGATATGGATATAGCGTTTTCCATCACGGATGCCGATGTAAAAGCATTGAATGATTTCACTAAATACTATGCGGAAATAGATTTTGATAGTGGGTTATTCGAAATTTACGGAGAATTGGCTATTGCTGATGGTTACCTTAAGGGTTCTATGAAACCCATTATCAAGAATAGCAAGCTTGTGGGAAAAGAAGATGGATTTATAGAGACTCTATGGGAGGGGTTCGTAGGTTTCTTCAAGTTTGTGCTAAAAAATCAGAAAAATGATACTCTCGCTACCAAAATTCCTATTGAGGGAGATTTGAACAACGTGGGCACCAAAATTTGGCCAACGATAACCAACATTTTTAAAAATGCATGGATACAAGCCTTTAAAGGGGTGGTTGATAATGATATTAGTTTTGAAGATGCCGAGAAGGCTGCTGATAACGAACAGACCAAGGAGGAGCGCAAGCAAGACCGTAAAGATGAACGACAAAATCGTAGGGAAGCTAAAAAACAAGAAAGACAAAAGGACAATTAAGAATAATTGTCCTTTGTGAAATTTTATGGTAAGATTGAACTTGTTTTACTGAATTTCTAGGAGACTTCATCTAGATGGTCATCCCAATTTTGAGCTTTAGGGTCATCATGTAGTTTATCTACTGATTTTGCAACAATCGTAGCAACTGTGGCGTCACCTGTTATATTTACTACTGTTCTAAGCATATCCAAAGGTCTGTCTACCGCAAATATCAAAGCCAAGCCTATAGCATATTTCTCAGGAGGAAAACCAACCGACTCCAACACAATTACTAACATTACCATTCCAGCTCCAGGAACGGCCGCAGTACCAATAGAAGCAAGAAGGGCTGTTAGGACAATGGTTAGCTGAGCTGTTAAAGGCAAGTCAAAACTTAATGCCTGTGCAATGAACACCGCAGCGATTCCCTGATAGAGACTTGTTCCGTCCATATTTACGGTAGCCCCTACGGGAAGCACAAAACTTGATACTTCTTTGTCTACACCAATATGCTCCTCAACCCGTTCCATAGTTACGGGCAATGTTGCAGCACTAGAACTTGTGGAAAAAGCGAGCAACTGGGCAGGACTTAATTGTTTTATAAACCAAAAAGGGTTTTTCTTGGCAAATACCGATACGAGAATACAGTAAAATACAATCATTAACAGAAGACCAAGAACCACTACGCCTGCGTATTTTAGAAGGGCTAGTAAAATTTCAGGGTCACTTGATGAAACAACTACATTTGCCAGTAGCGCAAAAACTGCGTAGGGTGCTGAAAGCATAATTAAATCCACCATTTTCAAGACCACATCGTTTAGTGAATCAAAAAAGTTTTTTAATGGCTCAGCTTTTTTCTCGCCTACGAGCAACATGGATATTCCCATAAAAATAGTGAAGAAAATTACCTGTAGCATCAACTGGTTGTTCCCTAGCGCACTAACGGCGTTGTCAGGGACCATATCTTCTAAGAATTTTAGAGGACCACTTTCCTTTTGTCGCGATGCTTCTTCAAGTTTTGCCGTAATACTACTATCAGTGGCATAAGTAGACGTAAGTCTATCTATAGTCTCTTCGGAAATACCATTTCCTGGCTGCATAATATTTACTAAAACGAGCCCTAGAATAATGGCTACGGTGGTTGTACCCATGTAAATCCCGATAGTACGCAGACCAATATTCTTAAATTTTGATATATCCTTTAAATCGGAAATTCCTTTTATGAGCGAAGCTAAAATTAGAGGAACAGCTATAAGCTTTAAGAGCTTAATGAAGATGGTTCCCAATGGGTTTATCCAGTCTAGCACAAAATCCTTGCCCCATTCCACGTAAGTCATTCCAAAACCAAAGAGAATACCTAAGATCATCCCGATCAGTATCCTCCAGTGTAATTCCAATTTTTGCATGCATCAAAGGTTTAAGCAAGTAATATACCGCTTTTGATTTGAAAGCAGAAAAACAACCTACAAATCACCTTTGGATTTAATGAATTGCCAATAAATTGATTACGAATTTGCCTTAATTGTACGATTTAGCAAGCTAAAATCCGCCATTACCAATGCAGCCATAGCCTCAACTATGGGTACGGCACGTGGTACGACACATGGGTCATGGCGACCTTTACCTTTTGTCTGCACAAAATTACCTTCCTTGTCAATAGTCTGGTAGGGTTGAATTATAGTAGCTACTGGTTTAAAAGCAACGTTAAAATAGATATCCATTCCGTTACTGATACCGCCTTGAATACCACCACTGTTATTGGTGGTTGTAGTCCCATCTTGGTTAAATTGATCGTTATGCTCACTGCCTTTCATAGCAACTCCATTAAAGCCGCTTCCATATTCAAATCCTTTTACCGCGTTTATAGAAAGCATAGCCTTGCCTAATTCTGCATGAAGCTTGTCAAAAGCAGGTTCGCCAAGTCCAATTGGTACATTTTGTATCACGCAAGTGATAATACCACCAATGGTATCTCCTTCCTTACGTATTTCTTTAATATATCCTTCCATTTTTGCTGCCATCTCTAGGTCCGGGCAGCGCACAGGGTTGGATTCTATTAACGAAAAGTCCAATTCCTGATAAGGAGTTTCCATTTTCATATGGCCTACTTGAGATACGTAGGCATTGATATTCATATCGGAAACAAATTGTTTGGCCAAAGCTCCAGCCACTACCCTACTTGCTGTTTCCCTAGCGGAACTACGACCGCCACCACGATAATCCCTAAAACCATATTTTTGGTCATAAACATAATCTGCATGAGATGGTCTGTAAGAATCCTTAATATGTGTGTAATCGTGAGATTTCTGATTAGTATTGTGAATAGCAAAACCAATTGGCGTGCCTGTAGTCTTCCCTTCGAATATTCCCGAAAAAAATTCAACCGTATCCGGTTCTTTTCTTTGGGTAACGATAGCAGATTGACCAGGTTTCCTACGATTAAGCTCATGCTGAACGGCCTCAAAATCTATTTCAATTCCTGAGGGACAACCATCTAAGACACCACCTATTGCTACACCATGAGATTCTCCAAAAGTAGAGAGTTTAAATAGGGTTCCAAAAGAATTTCCTGCCATTCTAAAAAGTTAAAAATTAGTGATTGGCAAACCGAATTTATCCTGGTTTAAAAAACCCCAAATAAATCATTGTTTAAGTGGTTCTCAAGAACTTGGTTTACCGTTTATGCTAGCGGTAAAGATAAATCTTAAATCAGTTACCACAAAATTAGCCCAACGGTATTCCCTACTTCGTTTTATATGACACTTAATGATAATTTAATGTTTTCAATATCAATTGGTATCATCCAATTCACGTTCGTTTTACATGTGTTTAATTTATTTGTATATCCCCACAAGAGTTTTAGAGAGGAAGTGGCTCCGCCCCATTTCCATTTGTTTTTTAAGAGAATTAAAATTCCTTATACAATAGAACGCACCTATAGATTATGAAAAAACGAAAAATAGACATAGCTGTAATTTCCGATGTGCATTTGGGTAGCTATGAATGTCATGCAGATGAGTTACTTACCTATTTAAGCAGTATACAACCTAAAACGCTTATTCTAAATGGTGACATTTTGGATATAAAGCGGTTCGGCAAAAATTACTTCCCTACGGTTCATATGAAAGTACTGCGTAAAATCATAACACTTTCCATGAAAGGTGTAGAGGTTTATTATATTACCGGAAACCATGACGATATGATGCGCAGATTCGCAGGGATTTCATTAGGTAATTTACACGTTATGAATAAGTTGGTATTGGAATTACATGGTAAAAAAGCCTTGTTTTTTCATGGGGATATATTTGATTTTTCAATACGACATGCAAAGTGGTTCATTAAGTTTGGAGGCTATGGCTATGCGCTACTCTTTATGGCCAACCGTACTTTGAATTGGTTGTTGAAAAAAAGAGGTAAAGACAAATATTCATTTTCAAAGAAGATAAAAAAGAACAGCAAAAAGAGTCTGGATTATATTGCTCATTTTGAAAAATCTGTTGTTGACATTGCTCTTGAGAACACCTACGATTATGTGATTTGCGGTCATATTCACCAACCTAAGAAAAATCGACATGAAACGGACAAAGGTTCTTGTATGTATTTGAATTCGGGGGATTGGGTAGAAAACCTAACAGCACTTGAATATTCTTTAAAACGATGGAAAGTTTACCGCTATAACCATGATAAACTCTCCCCTTTTTTTATGGATGAGGAACTAAAGAACATGAACATGCAGGACCTCATAAATTCTATAGCCATAGCCAAATCAAAACCTCAAAAGGAGGACCAAAGACCTTTTGACAATTAATTTTAAGTTCTAAATAAGTGCATTTTTTAAAATTGTCACAGGATGTAAGGCTTCCCTTTTTGTACCATCATAAATTTGATGCCTACAACTGGTTCCGTTAGCTGAAATAATAGTATCCTCAGGAGATTTTCTGACAGAAGGAAAAAGTTTCAGCTCTCCAACTTTCATACTCACCTCATAATGTTCTTTTTCATATCCAAAAGAACCGGCCATGCCACAACAACCTGAGCTAATAATCGAAACTTTATAGTTTTCAGGAAGATTCAAAACATCAAAAGTAACTTTTTGATTACTTAATGCTTTTTGATGGCAGTGTGCGTGAATCTTTACGGTTCTGGCTTCCTTTGTAAATAACTCTGATGATATCTCATTTTTCTGTATCTCCAAGGCTAGAAATTCTTCTAGTAAAAATGTATTCAACGCAATGGAACTTGTTGTTTCCGCATCCTGATAAAAACGTTTGTACTCATCACGAAAAGTCAATACGGCCGAAGGTTCCAAACCAATTACCGGAAGACCCTCGTCAGCAAACTTCTTTAACTTTGGAATATTTGCCAAGGCTAATTTTTTAGCTTGTTTTAAAAACCCTTTTGAAAGGTACGTTCTACCGCTTTCTCCATAAAATAGTTGTATGTCATACCCAAGTTTGGTCAGTACTTCAATTGCATCTTTACCTAAGTCAACATCTAAATAACGGCTGAATTCATCAATATAAAGAATTACTTTTTGTTTTGTGCTAGTACATTTATTTTTAATGGATTGAAGGTGTTCATTAAAATTAAAACTTGAAAGCTTAGGTAAACTTCTTTCTGGTGCTACACCGGCTGTTTTTTTCAATAGACCACCAAAGAATTTAGAATCGTACACCGCATTGGTCAACCCGGGCATTTTACTTCCTAATTTATTCAATGTGGTATTGTAGGCGAACAGTTTACCCCGCATGGGATAGCCGTTCGCTTCTTGATATTGGTATAAAAATTCAGCTTTTAATGTGGCGACATCAACATTACTAGGGCACTCCGTAGCACAAGCTTTACAACTTAAACAAAGGTCAAAAACCGCTTTAAGTTCCTTTTGGTCAAAATTGTTCTTCTTTTGCCCTGTAGTTAAATATTCCCGAAGCGCATTTGCCCTGCCCCTTGTTGTATGTTGTTCGTCTCGAGTGGCATGAAAACTAGGGCACATGGCCCCAGCAGCTTGTTCTGTTTTTCTACAGTCTCCCCCGCCGTTACATTTTTCAGTCGCTTTTAGAATTCCTTCACTATCCGAAAAGTCTAGTAAGGTTTTGATTTCCGGTTCTTTACGGCCTACTTCATAACGAAGCGATTCATCCATTGGATAGGCATCTACAATTTTTCCGGGATTAAAAATACCATCAGGGTCAAAATAGGATTTTATTCGTCTTAATAATTGGTAGTTCTCTTCACCTATCATAATAGGAATGAACTCTGCTCTAACAATGCCATCGCCATGTTCGCCGCTAAATGAGCCCTTGTACTTTTTGGTCAAATGGGCAACATCTGTAGTAATGTCTCTAAACATCACCACATCATCAGAATCTTTAAGGTTCAAAATAGGACGTAAATGCAATTCACCGGCTCCAGCATGCGCATAATAAACAGCAGATTGCTTATAACCGTCCATGATTTTAGTGAACTCCCCTATAAAATCCTTAAGATCGGCCACGGCTACCGCTGTATCTTCAATACAGGCCACCGCTTTACGGTCACCTACCATATTTCCGAGCAGTCCTAATCCCGCTTTACGCAGAATCACGGCTTTATTTACATCATCGCCTCTTAATATGGCTTCGGAATAACTAAGCCCCGACAATTTTACCGTTGCAAGCACCTCATTTATTTGACGCTCTAAATCCTCTTGGGTATGTGCTTTAACCTCCAACATTAATAACGCCGCTGGGTCGCCCTCAACAAAAAACCGATTTTTAAGCTGTTCCCTGTTGTTTTTGGTGCAATCCAGAATTACCCGATCCATCATTTCACACAAATGCAAATCGTGTTGCATAACCGGCGCAACATCGGTAAGGCAGTCCTCTAAAGTGTAATAGTGCGTCACCACCATTGCTGAAAGCTTCGGCGGAATCTCATCCAATTGAAAAGTAATTTCGGTAGTAAAAGCCAAAGTCCCTTCACTACCGCTCAATAACTTACAAACGTTTATTTTTTCATCGGTTCCGCCAAGTACATTCGTGTTTAGTAGCTCATCTACGGCGTAACCTGTACTTCTTCTGTGTATCTCCGGTTTTGGAAACTCTTCAAAAATACGCTGCTGTACTTCTTTGGAAGATAATTCTCTGTAAATCTCCCTATAAATTGTCCCTTCTAAAGTGTTTAAACTCTTCTTTTCTTGAAATTCCCTTACCGTAAGCGCCTTAAATTCTACCTCATTACCATCGGACAAAACGGTTTTTAGCGAAACTATTTTTTCGCGGGTAATACCATATTTAATGGATGTGGTCCCTGATGAATTATTACCCACCATACCTCCTACCATACACCTATTCGCTGTTGATGTATTAGGTCCGAAAAACAAACCATAAGGCTTAAGGTATTGGTTTAGCTCATCTCTTATTACCCCAGGTTGTACGGTTACCTGTTTGTTCTTTTCATCTACACTAACGATTTTCGTGAAGTGCTTAGATGTATCTACAACTATTCCGTCTCCAACCACTTGTCCTGCCAAAGAGGTGCCTGCTGTTCTGGGAATAAGACCTACTTTATGTTTAGTTGCAAAATGAACTAGGGTTTTTAAATCTTGAATGGTCTCAGGGAAAGTAACAGCTGTAGGAATTTTTCTATACACCGAAGCATCCGTGGCATATAGTGTTTTTGTTAAACTATCCGATAAAACGCGCCCTTGTAGAGAATTAGCAAGTTCTTGAAGTAAAATTTTATTCAACTGTAAACAATTTAGATCGCTAAATTAAGTTTTTATGGTTGAAAGGCGAACGTTAAACCCCTTTTTAGAACCAAAAATCACAAGAATATGAAAAAATGGAAATTTTTATTTTTTATTTGCTTTTGCTTCACAGCACTTTCAATGCAAGCCCAAGAGATAGCAGACAATGCATTAGGATTGCGTCTTGGTGACAGTGATGGTTTTGGAGCTGAAATATCCTATCAAAGGTCTATTGGACGATACACGCGAGCTGAATTGGACCTAGGATACCGGGACAGCCGTGAATTTGACGCTATTAAACTAACAGGTGTCTACCAATGGGTATATGAAATAGACCAAGGATTTAATTGGTTCTATGGGGCAGGTGCTGGTTTTGGAAGTGTAGATTTTTCACCAATACCCAATAAAAACAATCCAACTATTGCCGAAGACCCAGACGGTGGACTATTTGTTTTTGTTGCAGGAGATGTAGGCGTAGAATATAATCCGGACTTGCCTATTGTAGTTTCCTTGGATTTCCGACCCGAACTAGGACTTATAGGTTTTAAAAATTTTGATAATAAACTAAACTTTGACATAGCCTTGGGTATCCGTTACCAGTTCTAAATAAAATAAGTGAAAAACGTACTTCTAAGCTCTTGACACATAATGTTAAGGGCTTTTTTTTGTACCGATATATACCTACATTTGCCCAATCTAAATAAATAGAATGAAAAAAGTAGTATTATCTATCTGTATTTTAATAGGTCTTGTAGCCTGTAATTCAAAGCCAGAAGGCTATAACTTTAAAGGTAATATTACCGGAGAAGTCGAAAACGGAACAAAAGTATTTCTAAGAGCTATGGGCGAAAATGGACAGCCTGTAGATATTGATACAACCACTATTGAGAATGGTGCCTTTGCATTTACCGGTGTTGCCGATATGCCTGAAATGCATTATGTTTTTGTAGATAAATTAATGGGATATACAGCTGTTATCCTAGAAAATGGAGATATTGAACTTAAAGCACAGAAGGATAGCTTAGGTTTTGCAACTGTTAAGGGGTCGAAACAAAATGAAGTGTTCATGGATTATATGGACAAGTCTAAAAAAATAACTGCCCAGGCACAGTCTATTCAGCAGGATATGCAAAGAGCGGATCAAGCTACCGCAAACTCTCTTAAGGATGAAATGCTGGAGCTACAGGAAGAATATAAGAATTTTGAACTTACTTATATTAAAGAACATCCAGATGCACTTATTTCTGTTCTTTTGATTGATAGGGCTATTGGTGCGCGTGCTGTTACGGGAGAAGAAGCCCAAGCAATGTACGACGGACTTTCTCCTGAAATTCAGAAGACCAAAGCTGCTGTTTCTATTCTTGAAAAATTAGATGCCCAGAAAAAAGTAGAAGAAAGTCAAAAAAGTTCTGCAATAGGTGCTAAAGCCCCTGCTTTTACCGCTCCTACTCCAGATGGAAAAGAATTAGCTCTTGCCGATGCCTTGGGCAAAGTTACATTAATTGATTTTTGGGCTGCGTGGTGCAAGCCTTGTCGTGCTGAGAATCCTAACGTAGTTAACGTTTATAAGAAATATCATGACAAAGGTTTGAACATTGTTGGGGTTTCTTTGGATAAAACCGAAGAGGCTTGGAAAAAAGCTATTTCTGATGATGGCTTGACTTGGAACCAAGTTTCTAACCTAGCTTATTTTAATGACCCAATTGCTAAGTTATACAATGTAGATGCTATTCCTGCAGCATTTTTATTAGATGAAAATGGTGTTATCATCGCAAAAAACCTTAGAGGTCCCGCTTTAGAACAAAAAATTGCTGAGCTTCTTAACTAATTAAATAAGGTAATGAAATGAAAAGCCCCGAACGGAAATCCGTTCGGGGCTTTTTTTTATAATTTAATAAGTTTTTAGAACTTGTTTCTTACGTCTCTAAAATCACCTATTACTTTAGCGTCCCCTAATTTTTTTACACTACCAAAAACATTGGCCACAGAACTATCTCCTATGAATTCTAGGGTTGCACCATCGTTAAGGATAATATCTCCATAAACGGTCAAGTTGCCCTCTATCCTTAAAGTAGCATCTTTATTTACGGTAATATTTTTGCGATTATTGTTTCGTCCAATATAAAGTGATCCGTTCATTTCGAACAAACCATCGCTATTGATATAACTACTTTTACTTACGGCCCATGTACCACAAAGTAATAATGCCCCGTTTACATTAATTGAACTAAAATATTTAGAACCGGTAAAAGCCTTGGTTTCGCCTTGATTTACGGATAAATTAGCACTCCCAGCATAATATAATAAATCAGAACAGCGCGTTTCTAAACTTTCATCTGGCCTGTTTAACTTAACAATCTGAAGCCCTGCTTTACCAGAAGCGGCAAAGATATAATCGCCTTTGGAAGCAACATAGTTTATAGAACCATCTAGATCAACAACACCTATTATGTTTGTTTGACCATCTTTCTCTTCTGAAAGACATAAACCAGCACCACCATTGGCCATAAGCAAAACATCTTCGTTAATTGCTACGGCATTGGTTACAATATTTTCTGTTTCTGTTCCTTCAGGATTTAAAAGAATTGGAATGTATTCTACTAAATCACCACTAGTCATATTATATACCCCAGCGCCTTTTGACCCTTCGGAAACATATAATTTGTCACCTGAAAAATCAATCGTTCTCTTACTGTTGTCCCCAAAATTCGAGTTAATAGCTATTTCTTTACTAACCGTAAAGTTTTTATCCATTATGCTAACACCTTGGCTAGCATCCAATACCGCTATGGTACCACTATTGTGAGCTACAGAACGTAAATCAGAAAAAGAGATATCATTCTGAATAGAGAGATCAGCGCTATTGTAAGACGTCAATAAACCGTCTTTACCACTGGTTACCAAAACTCCGCTACCCGATACTTTTATATCGTTAGCCGTAAAGCCTTCTTGAAAACCATAAACAAGTTCACCGCTTACATCCAGTCTTCCATTTGAAGCAGGTATTCTTACCACAAAAGAGTTTGCCGTAGCTTTAACTGATTTTTCTGCATCAACGCCACCGGCGGCATAAACGTATCCATTGTCATAAGCAATGGAATTGATATCAGCATTGGAATAGTATAACCTAGAGGTAACCATAGGATTATTTGGATCACTAACGTCTATAATATCTACACCTCCAGCGTAACCGTCTTCTACGGTATTGTAGGATACATAGGCATAATCCCCATCAAGATCAATATGGGATGCAGTAAGATTTTCAGCTCCGCTAAACGATGGTGGATCTACACGTGCAATTAAAGTAAGTGGATAATCACCGGCCATCTCCTCACCGGTTTTTGAGGTTTTGCTGAAAGTTCCTTCTGTAGTGTTTATTTCTAAAACACCTGCATCATCATAAATAATACTATTCTCTAGAACAGATTCCTTTCCTTCCATTGAAATATTGTCTTCAGTATCACTAAAAACAGTGGTTTCGTCGCTACAAGATGTAGCTAGTGCAATAGCCGCTAAGGCGACAAATGAAAATCGTTTCATTATAAGTAGGTTTTAAAGCTATTAGATTTGGGTTCTAACAGAACGTAAATCTACGTTGAACTGTATGCCTATCTTATATTTTTTCGATGAAATACCTTTATTAGTATATTTTCTTGTCTTTTTAACAGAAATAAAGTTGTTAACTAGGAGTTTTACTAAGAAATATCGATGAACGGTAATCTATATCTTTCCCATTTTTGCCATTATAAATAAAATGATAATGGGTAATGCCAACAACCCTACCATTACAGGTTGGTTGACCAATAATTGAGGCATGAACAAAAGTGTACTCAAGTAGCCTCCAATAGCACCCCCAAAATGGGCTGTGTGACCAATATTACCTAGGCGGCTCTTCATACCATAAATAGAATATAATAAATAGCCAATACCAAAAACATAGGCGGGTACAGGTAAAGGAATGAACATAATACCCAATTGCATATTTGGTTGCAGTAAAATGGCGGCATATAGTACCCCTGTAACGGCACCACTTGCCCCTACAGCACTATAATGAGGTTCGTCTTTATGAAAAAACATAGCCAAAAGGCTACCCGCAAGTAAGCTTATGAAATAGATAGCGATGAATTTACCCGAACCAAACCAGTTTACGACAACGGGCGCAAAAAAGTAAAGAGTAAACATATTGAAAAAAAGATGGGCAATATCTACATGCAAAAATCCAGAGGTAAGCATGCGGTCTTTTTGACCCGCTTGAATCTGACCTATGCCAAATTTATAACGTTCAAAGAACGAGGTGTCATTAAATCCTTTTAAGGACACTAAAACATTTGCAGCAATTACCACTATGGTGGCAATATCTAGGTTGTTCATATGGAGCAGTTAATTTCGGTTCAAATATAGTTATATTTGCCTACTTAAAAGGTTTTCATGCAGTTGCTTGTTTTTATTTTGGCGTATCCGTTGTTGTGGATCATATCCATACTTCCATACCGGCTTTTCTACGGATTTTCCGATTTTGTTTTCTTTCTTGTCTTTCATGTTTTTGGCTATAGAAAAAAGATAGTTAAGGCGAATTTAGAATTGGCATTCCCTGATAAAAAAGAAAAGGAAATACTAGAGATTCAAAAAAAATTCTATCACCATATGTGTGATGCTTTTTTGGAAATGGTAAAAACAATGAACCTTACCAAAAAAGACGTTGAGAAGCGTTATGATGTAAAAAATATTGAAGTTATTCAAGAAATTGAAAAAGAAAAGACCATTCTGGTGGTGTGTTCTCATTATGCCAATTGGGAATGGAACGTTAGTATTAATAACTACGTAGAATCTAAGGGTTATGCGGTATATCAAAAAGTAAGCAATCGTTACTTTGATAATTGGGTCAAAAAGGTAAGAGCGCGCTGGAATACAACCTTAATTACCAAAGAAGAAACTGCCAAAACGGTTCTGGTAAACTGGAAGAACAATGTAAAAGGAATTTTTGGTATGGTAAGCGACCAAACTCCGCATTGGCACCGCGCGCAGTACTGGACTGAGTTTATGGGCGTCAAGGTTCCGGTAATTAACGGAGCTGAAAGTTTAGCCCGAAAAATGGACCTTGCCGTAGTTTTTCTTAAAGTCTCAAAAGTAAAAAGAGGCTATTATAAAGCTGAGTTCATTCCAATAACCACTGCTGGAGCATCTACGGATAAGAACGAAATTACCGATACCTTTCTGCGTCTAGCTGAACAACAAATAAGAGAACGACCTGAGTACTATTTATGGACGCATAGACGCTGGAAGCATAGAGATAAGGTTCCGGTGGAGTTTCAATGATAAACACCTCCCTTCGATTGCGCTCAGGGAGGTATTCTTAAAGATTTTAACAAAGGCTAACTAAGCCTGCTCAGTGAGGTACTCTTGAGTATTTTGACAAAAGCTAACTAGTACTGTGCAAGGGGTTATTGTTTACTTCTTACAATGTAATCAGTATTGAAGTCACAGGAAGAAATTCGGTTTTTGTTGCTTTAAATCAAAAAAACGCTTGAAATTAAAATGAGAATTATCCCATATATTCCAAGCGTTGCATCATTTGTAACACCCTAAGCACGTTCGCGGGATTGGATTCATTAAAATTTAGCTTATAAACCTGCTACGGTTTTAATTTCTCCAATAATTCGGTCTGCTAGCGTATCTGCTTCAGATTGACTTTTAGCTTCGGTATAAATACGGATTATCGGTTCTGTATTGGATTTTCTTAAGTGGACCCAATTTTCGGCAAAATCTATTTTAACTCCGTCAATAGTAGATATTTCTTCGTCTTTATATTTATCTGCCATAGCCTTAAGAATCCCATCTACATCCAAACTTGGAGTTAACTGTATTTTCTTTTTACTCATAAAATAAGAAGGATAGCTTGCCCGTAATTCTGCAACAGTACCTCCTTTTTCTGCCATCAACATTAAAAACAAAGCAGAACCTACCAGTGAATCACGACCATAATGACTATCAGGATAAATAATTCCTCCATTACCTTCGCCACCAATAATTGCGTTGTTCGATTTCATTTTCGTAACCACATTTACTTCACCAACGGCAGCAGCTTCATAAGTACCACCGTGTTTTTGGGTAATATCCCGCAGAGCACGAGAAGAAGATAAGTTAGAAACCGTATTTCCTTTGGTCTTGCCTAAAACATAATCCGCACAAGCCACCAAAGTGTACTCCTCTCCAAACATTTCGCCTGTATTGTCAATAAATGCCAAACGATCTACATCTGGATCAACAACAATTCCGAAATCTGCTTTTTCTTTGATCACTAAGTCGCATATATCAGCCAAATGCTCCTTTAAAGGCTCTGGATTATGCGGAAAATGTCCTGTTGGATCACAGTATAATTTTACGACTTCAACACCTAGTTCTTCCAACAATTTTGGAATAGCAATGCCTCCGGTTGAATTCACACCATCTACCACCACCTTAAATTTAGCCTTGCGAATCGTATCCGCATCCACTAAAGGAAGCTCTAGTACCTCGTCAATATGGATGTCTATATAAGAATCGTTTCTGATAATGTTTCCTAAATCATCAACATCTGAAAAATCAAAATCCTCTTTTTCTGCAATATCAAGAATTTTAGCACCTTGTGCAGCATCTAAAAATTCTCCTTTTTCATTTAAAAGCTTAAGTGCGTTCCATTGTTTTGGATTGTGGCTAGCGGTTAAAATAATACCACCGTCCGCTTTCTCCATTGGAACAGCAATCTCTACCGTGGGCGTTGTAGAAAGATCAAGATCAACTATGTCAATACCCAAACCAACTAAAGTAGAAACTACAAGGTTCTGAATCATCTCGCCAGAAAGACGAGCGTCACGACCAATAACCACTTTTAATTTATCCTTTTTGGAATATTCTTTTAGCCATACTCCGTAGGCTGCAGCGAATTTTACTGCATCAATTGGGGTTAGATTATCACCAGAACGTCCGCCAATGGTACCACGTATTCCTGAAATCGATTTTATTAAAGTCATTTTTTTCTAAATTCTTAATAGTTTATACAAATATACGGGTCTAAGACAAATACTATGTTTGCAATTTGTAAATTCGGACCTATGAATTTTCTTGCACACATTTATCTTTCTTTTGGCGACCAGGAAATTACCTTGGGAAACTTTATAGCAGATAGCATTCGCGCCAATAAATATGAACATCTGCCGCAACGAATCCAGCAAGGAATTATGCTACATCGTGAAATCGATACGTTTACGGACACCCATTATATTCCTAAAATCAGCAGCAAACGCTTACACAAAAATTATAGCCATTATAGTAGAGTAATCGTAGATATTTTCTATGACCACTATCTAGCTAAAAACTGGAGTTCCTATTGCGATATCCCATTAGATATTTATGTTGAAAATTTTTATGATCTGTTGGAAGATAATTATACTATCCTGCCCTTAGGCGTGCAACGAATGATGCCCTATATGATTTCCGATAATTGGATATACAATTATTCTAAGATGGATGGCATTGCGAAGGTTTTGAACGGTATGAACCGCAGAACGAACAATAAATCTAAAATGAATTTTGCCATTTTAGACCTTGAAGAACATTACGAAAAGTTTGAAGAAGAGTTTACAGCTTTCTTTTCCGAGCTCGTGGTGTTTTCCAAACAAAAATTTATATCACTCTAATTTGTTACGTAAAAAAGAACCACTTTCAAAATATTATAACTTCAAACCAGACCGCGTATGAAACCAACACGCTTAATTCTGCTCAAGTCCCTTTTACTCCTTCTTTTCGTAAACTGCAAAACTGCACCTCTTAAACCAGCAAGACCTACTGGGGTTGTGGCTGAGAAGGCCATGGTGGTTTCTGCTCGCGAAGAAGCTTCCACTATTGGTGCAACTATATTAAAACAAGGAGGTAATGCTTTTGATGCTATGGTTGCTACAGAAATGGCCTTGGTTGTCGCTTACCCCTTTGCAGGAAATGTTGGCGGTGGTGGATTTATGGTATACCGAAAGGCAGATGGGTCTACGGGAGCTTTGGATTATAGGGAAAAGGCACCTTTATCCGCTACTAAGGACATGTATTTAGATTCGCTTGGCAACGTAATTCCGGATATGAGTACAAAAGGCGCAACAGCAGTTGGTGTTCCCGGTACCGTAGCTGGAATCATTGAAGTTCACAAAAAGTTTGGTTCATTGCCTTTGGTGGATATACTTGAACCCGTAATTGCTTTAGCGGATAGTGGGGTTATTATTAGCGAAAAACAGGCAGCTCGCTTTGAAAAAGTACGAGATGTTATTTTAGAGGTAAATGACAGTGTCACTACCTTTCCTATAAGTTGTAAAGCTGGTGATTTAGTGAAGTACCCTGCTCTGGCCAATACCCTAAGACGTATTGCCAAAGATGGTCGCGATGGCTTTTATAAAGGTGAAACGGCAAAAGTATTAGCAGCCTTCATTCAAGAAAACGGAGGTTTCGTTACCGAAGAAGATTTAGAGCAGTACGAAGCCCAGTGGAGAGAACCTATTTCTTTCAACTACAAAGACCTTCATATTATTTCTATGAGTCCGCCCAGTAGCGGCGGGGTCACTATCAATCAGATTTTAAAGATGATGGAACCTTATGATATAGCGGACTTTGGACATAATTCTGAAAAGACGATTCAAGTGTTTACCGAGGCTGCTCGCCGTGCATATGCCGATCGTAATTATTGGTTGGGAGATCCGGATTTTGTAAGTATTCCTATGAAAGAACTTTTAAGTGCAACGTACTTGGAAGAACGAATGGATGATTTTTCTTTTGATAAAGCTACAAAGTCGGAAGATATGAAGGAGGGAACCATACAAATGTCCGAGAGTATGGAAACCACCCACTACTCTATTGTAGATGCAGAAGGTAATGCTATATCGGTAACCACCACGCTAAACGGAGCTTACGGTTCCAAACTCTATTGTGATGAACTTGGTTTCTTCTTAAATAATGAAATGGATGATTTTAGTGCCAAAGCAGGTGTTCCAAACATGTTTGGCCTTGTTGGTGCTGAAGCTAACAGCATTGCACCAGGAAAACGTATGTTAAGTAGTATGACACCCACTATTGTAGAAAAAGATGGCAAATTGTGGATGGTAGTTGGTACTCCTGGTGGCTCTACCATTATTACCGCGGTAGCACAAACCATTTTAAACGGGTATGAGTTTAATATGAGCATGCAAGAAGCCGTAGATGCTCCACGTTTTCATCACCAATGGTTGCCGGATATGATTATTTTTGAACCGGACGGTTTTTCTGAACAATTAAAGAAAAAATTAAAGTCCAAAGGATATATTATAAATGAGGACCGCACGCCTATTATTGGTAAAGTAGATGCCATTCGTGTATTGCCTGACGGAACTTTAGAAGGGGGAGCCGATCACCGTGGCGATGATACTGCTGTAGGGTTTTAATATTTAAGATTGTTTGCTAGATGGTAAAGAAGATATTGAGAATTGTTGGTAAAAGTATTTTAATCCTTGCCGCTATACTTCTAATTGGTTTTGGAATCCTTTATATGCTATATGATGAGCCTTTACCAACGGGAACCCCTGGTGCTGAAGCTGATGCCCTTGCAGAAAAAATGCTTGAAGCCATCAATAATAAAGCGTATACGGAAACTCACTACTTAGAATGGAGTTTTGCCAATGGCGCACATTCGTATAAGTGGGATAAGGAAAATGGCGAGGTTGATGTGGAATGGGATGCCTACCGGATACTTCTCAACTTAAAGAATACTTCTAAAAGTAAGGTGTTTGAAAATGAAGCTGAAGTTATAGGCGATAACCGAAAAGAGCTCATTGCAAAGGCGGAAGGTTTCTTTAATAATGACTCTTTTTGGCTAGTGGCTCCTTTTAAGGTTTTTGATAGCGGAACACAGCGCAGTTTGGTGATGTTAGAAGACGGTTCTAGCGCTTTAATGATTACGTATTCTTCTGGCGGTAGTACGCCCGGAGATTCGTACCTATGGCATTTAGGACCTAACGGATTACCCGAAAGTTACCAAATGTGGGTTAGCATAATTCCCATAGGCGGTCTAAAAGCGACATGGGATAATTGGAAGATTATGGAAAGTGGTGCTTTCTTACCGACCTCCCACAAGCTAGGACCAATGACTTTGGATATGGGTGAGGTTAGAGGATATAATTAATACTCATCAAAGATTTTTCCACCAACTGGTATAGGTGCTAACGGAATCCATAACTATAATTTCTTGTCCTATTTGAGGTGCAATTACCTTTAGGTCCAACTCTAAGGCTTTTGCCTCAACACGTTTTATGGGGTCTTTCCAATCGTGGAGTGCCAATTTGAAACCTGCCCAATGGATGGGCATCATTTTTTTTGCTTTTATATCCAATCCTGCTTGTGCAGTTTCCTCGGGCATCATATGTATATCTGGCCACATTTTATTGTATTGTCCGCATTCCATTAACGCCAAATCAAACGGACCATATTTCTCACCTATTTCCTTAAAGTGCGATGCATAACCACTATCTCCACTAAAATAAATGTTTTCGTCTTTAGATTGTACGACCCATGAACTCCAAAGCGTACTTTGGCCGTTATCTAATTTTCTTCCAGAAAAATGCTGGGCTGGCGTGCAGACCAATGTTATGTTATGCAACTGTTTTTCCTCCCACCAATCCATCTCTGTAATCTTGTCCGCAGGAATTCCCCAAGCTTCTAAATGCACTCCTAGCCCTAGCGGCACAAAATAATGGTTGGTCTTGCCCTTTAGTTTTAAAATGGTTTCGTAGTCCAAATGGTCATAATGATCATGAGAAAAAATGACCGCATCAATACGAGGTAATTTTTCAACTTCTAATGGCATTTCTTTATTAAACCGGTCATCGCCCAGCCACGGGTGAGGTGCAGGAACCATACCGAACATAGGGTCTAACAAGATATTCAACCCATTCATTTGGAGCAAAAATGAAGAATGCCCATACCATACCAATCTTGTTTTACTATTATAATTAGCTACATGAGCAGAATCTAACTTTATTACTTTTAAATCTTCTTTGGGGCGTCCGTTGGGGACTTTGGTCGTGAAAAATTTATAGGCCAGGTCCAGTGATTTTGAAAAACTCAACTCTTTGGGAACGGCCTTTTTATTAATAAATATGCCCTCTTTGAACTGTTGTGATTGCTTATAAACCTGCTGGCGTTCTTTAGTGACATCACCACCAAGACTTGGGTAGAAATTATTGAACAAGATGTATGCTATTACCAGCATTCCAATCAGCAAAACAACGGCCAACAACACTTTTTTTAAAATTCTTCTTAGCATAGTTAGTTGAGAACTTTTTCGCTTAAAAATTTACCTACCTTTTTGATATTCAATGATTTTCTGAATTTTATCTCAAAAACGCCAACACCACTCACCCATATTTTAAAATCACTATCTCCATCAAAAGTACCAGCGGTTTCAATTGAGAATGAGCTTATTTTGGAATATGGAAAAGACTTGAATTCCTTTTTGCTGCCAGTAAGTCCCTGAACATCCATAGCTATGATTCTTTTAGAAGTAAACCATACCTTGTCCCTTACGTGAGAATAAGCCAAGTTTATTTCCTCTCCGTCAATAAGAATATCTTCAATTTTTGCTCTACTTGCTTCTTGATTTTCTTCTTTTGTAACGCTAAAGGTTATTAGTAAATCAATTTTCATAAACTATCTAATTCAATTTCTTATACACCTCAATATTCTGGAAAACCGTATCATTACGACTATACGTATTCACCTGCTTGTAACTGTTTTTGCTGCGCTCTATGGGAATTACGTAGGTATTTACATCACTCTGCATAGATTTAGACATTGAGGTCAGGGTTTCTGTAATGGTATCATTTTTAAAAGTGTAGGTGCCATAACCGTGCCATTCGGAACCATCTGCAGCTGGGTCCGTATTCCAGATAACGTGCCCATCTAGATAGATTTTATGTTGCACTTTACTGGTGTCAACACTAAGCGTGTCTCCGTTTCCTAGGTTATAGAAATGGCTCAATTTCCAAACCCCATCTATAGCGCTTGAATTACTTACTTTTTCTAGATTACCGGTTGCATTACAAGAAATGCAAATGCCTATTAGGACAAATGTGCTGGCAAAAACGAAGTATTTGAGAGTGGCTTTTTGTTTCATGACTTAGGCAGGTTTCATTAGGTTAAAATTGTAACTCTTAGTTTAGTAACCAATTTACAACCTTTAATAGCCTATCCTACGAAAACACGCAAGATTTTAATTAAAAAGCTAAGCAACTAATATTTAAAAACAAAAAAGCGGCAAAAACTTCAAATTGTTGCCGCGTAGGGTACTACCTAAATCTATATATTTAAATGAGGTTACTCCAACCCCTTTTTTTCTGGATTCCAAAAAGGTTTTGTTTTAATCTGCTTAGTTGGCCACTGCAATTCTTTTCTAAAAAATTGATTTAGTGCAACACATAGCCTACTATCGCCAGCAACATAGACCATCTTCTTACCTTTTAGTTCAGGAACTATTTTCTTTAGTTTAGCAATGATTTCAGTACTTGGGTTTTGAGGAAAATCATAGAAGTCAAAGGGAGTGCTTCCATCAATATCCGGGAATAATTCGCTTTTTTGTTGACTGTATATGAGACTAGCTAGTTGTTTGTTTTCGCCAATATTTCGGTTTACCATATACAAGTGAGAAAGAGCAGAAAGGTCTCCTACCATAAGATAACTATCCGCAGAATCATCTGCTAAAAAATTGCCTTTCTTCCATTTAAAATAAATCTGGTCGCCCATTTGGCATTCTTTTGCCCATTGTGAACCAATTCCATTGCTATGCGTAGCGATTGCTAAATCTAGAAAACCTTCATTACTGTTAATATCCCACACGCTGTAACTCCTTATTTTATCTTTTAAGGATACCTCTTCATTACCAATGCCAATAGCCATTCGCAAGAAAGAACCAGGTAAAAAACTAGCGTTGAGAATACTTTCACTTTGCAGCCGGATTCTAAAAACTGACTGAGAAAGGGCTTTCTTTTCTGTAATGACAGCCTCATTTAAGACTACCTTTTTTAAGATGTTTTCTATGATGCTCACTGCTGCTCTGTTTAGATTTGTGGATGGTTTTGATGATAATTCTCTATTATCCCTAGCGGAGATTTATGAGGTCTTCCGGCTACTTTTTCAAAATCTGAAGGTACATCATTCGCGCCATTTTTAATACCTTCATAAATACCGGCAATGACGGTACCCAAAAATTCACCCAGCGCATCTTGACGTTCTTTTTTATACTCCGCAACAGGAACCGAAGTATATTTTAAATTCGTCTTGTACACCTCATTAATATATGCTGCCAGTTGTGCTTGCGTAATAGCTTCGCCCAATAGATTATAGGTATTGCCATCCAGATGATCATTGTTAAGCATTTGCGCGTAAGCAAAGCCCAGCTCTTCCCTACTGGTATAACCACATTTACCATCTGCAGCACAATTCCTGATTTCACCTTCTTTTACATAGGTATCTATATATTCTAAATCTGGCTCAATATAAATTCCGTTTCTGCCAATTATATAGTCCAATCCTGAATTACGAACATCTTCTTCCGTCTGTCGATTGCTGTTTACTACAGGGCTAAAAGCCGTTCCCGTTTCACTACCAATAATGCTTGTGTAGACTATCTTTTGTACACCATTATTCTTGGCTGCTTCTATCACATTTCTATGTTGTTCAATTCTCTTTTGAGGCTCGTCCATACCTGAGACGAGTAATATTTTATCTACTCCTTTTAGAGCGCTATTAAAATCTTCCCGATTGTTATAATCGCCTTTTCTGATTTCTACGCCTAAATGTTTTGCTTTTTCAGGGGTTCTAGCAATACCGATTACGTTGTCTTTCCCTATTAAATCAACTAAGTGCTTTACAATGGAAGCCCCCAATTTTCCACTTGCCGATGTGACTGCTATTTTCATATGTTTTCTTTTTACTTGATAATTGAGATTAAGTGTTCCGAGGCTTGCCTCGAATCATAGTATATTTCTTTTAATCCCTCGTGGGCTTGCCCAGAGATAGTTTACTTCTATTAATTTTAAGCTAGGCCTGCTCTCTTTTTACGAATGGCCATAATCTTTTTTCTCACCAATGGAATTCTAATAATAAAGCCTAAGCCTACTATTACCGCATAGATAATCCACGTTTTATCTAAAATAGCTACGTGTACCAAACTAAGGAAAATAGCGGCATAAGCTAAACTTTGTAGCTTTTTCCAGTTCTTTTTCAATAGCTTCATAGATTTTCTGTTGGAGGTAAAAAACAGAGGTACTAAAATGAGGATTGCTATAAACCCCGCTACATAATTCACTTGGGTAAAGGTTTCCATAAAACCTTCTGCCCAAATAAAAATTATAAAATGAATAAAACTCCAAACTGCTGTGGCAATACCCATAGCTTGCCTTACAAGAAGATTGGTAACACCAAAGAGAATAAAAAACGGAGTGCAGGTAAGTACCGCGGTCATCCACCTTATGGCAAACTCTCCAGAAACGTGGTACAGCATTTCTAGAGTGGTTCTTCCCTCTCCTCCTGCGCCTTCTACCAAAGTTATTGAAACCCCGTTAGATAGATTCAAGTCTAACATGTTGGTCAAGACAAGTAATGGTAAACTACCCAAGATAGCCACCAACATCCAACCATAATGATTTTTCAAAAAGTCCATGTTATTAAGATGATTTTAATTCCCTTAACTCTTCTTCTAGAGCTTCAGCTTTTAATTTAAACTTTTCCATGGCTTTTTTAAGCTGGCCAATTTTTTTGAAAGCTTCTTCATCTTGAACCGCTTCATAAGTGGTTACACCTTCTTTTTCTTTAATTTTTGACTTACTGCCACAGGTTGGGCATATCGCAACTTGACTCATCTGTATTTTATTTAATATGAGTTAGTACTAAATAACACCGCTGTTCTCTAGAAATGGGAAAGTAAGAATCTTTAAAATCTGTCGGACGCATGAGTCTCACGTGTCTTTTTGTCAAACCCTTTATTATTTTTCAATAATATCATTCTTAGCATTATCAAATAAATGATCTATGGTCAACTTTATTTTATCCAGTTCTTTAACAACTAGCCTAACTTTAAATTAGATTACAAAGTTCCCATATTTACCGTTCTAAAATAACATCAAAGCGAAACCAAGAATGGTAAATCTATAACCAAAAAAGCATCAACCTATTCATTTGTTTATGGACTACTATTTGGAGTGCTGGTATAAACCAAAATGGACTTACTCCGAAATTTTCAAATGATCGATTATACCACTCCTAAAGACGGTCTTTAAAGTTCGTTCAGGTCTGTTTTCATACCCTACTATAATAGAACTATGCACTAGCATTTTTTCAAAATCCAATACAATGGTCAAGTAATCTTTTTTACCTGTTTCGTGCCAATTAATTAGATAAAGCTTATCACCTATTTTCTTAGAGCGGTACTCAATATCCTGATTTTTGTTTCCTTTTGCAGGACCAGCAAGCCACTCGTATTTAGCTTGGCCATTGTAAAACTCAAAGTGAAGAGCTGTACCATTTTGATACTGAAAATTAAATGAATACCCATCTAATAAATGTTCCGCTACACTAAATTGGAATTTATTTTCTTCTGTAGATTGTGCTTGTGAGAACCCTATACCAACGTTTACCAATACTATTAAAATAAATGTTCCTAGTTTCATTTTCTGTAATTTTAAAATTCATTACAAAAGTGATACTACATTAAGAAACCCGGTAGGTTAATTTTGGTGTTAAAATGGTAAATATGGAAAAACCACCGCCTATATAGCGGCTTTGAACTCTTTTGGTGTCGTACCAATGTGTTTTTTAAAGAATTTGGTGAAATTCGTTACTTCATCAAAACCGACAGCAAAACCTATTTCCTTTAAACTTTTATCCGTACTCACAATTGCTCTTTTGGTTTCCAGAATAACAAAATTATCTATAAAATTCTTGGCCGTAGTAAAAGTGAACTCTTTTACAACCAGGTTTAAGTGCTTTGTAGAAACAAAGAGCATATCTGCATAATCCTTTACATTTCGGGTATTTGTGTAGTTCTTCTCAACCAAATCTTTAAAGTTCATAAAAATAGTTTGGTGTTGTTTATTGTAGTTTTTAATTGGTGCAATATGTGCATGGCGTTCCAATCTTAGAAGATACAATTCCAATATTTTAGCTACTATCTCTTTCTGGGCATAGCTATTCTCTCTATGAAGCTCACTATTTAATTGTTCTAAGAAGAAGTCGTTAAATGTGCTATTTTCTACTAAAGGAGAAGAAATATGGTAATTATACAAGTGTGAAATAACTTTGATAGACGATTTTGAAAAATATCTCAAAACAAAATCTTCGGTGAACACGACTAGATAGCCTTTATAGTTGGGATTTTCCTGAAAAGCATGCACCTGACCTTTGGCGATTTTAATCACACAACCCTTACGTACAGAATAGTGCGTTAAATCTACTTGGTGTTCCCCCTCACCTTCCGTTATGATCAGCAGAGCAAAAAATGAAATTCTATGTGGTTGCTTAGGATTGTGATTAGGGTCTTTTTTAATCCTCGAAAACATTTCGGCCAAACTAAGAAACTCAATATCCGTGGCACCTTCGCTACTCTCAAAAGTTATATTAGGAATGGTGTTCAAGGCTAAGGTTTTATTATTAGGCCGTATTAGTTTATTTAAATACTAGTTAGTTTTTATTAGAAGATAGTTCAATGGTATAGATAATTTAGAGTAGAACTATTTAAAAGAACAAATACTAATCTACCAATCACTTATAGGAATATAAGGATTATTATCATCTTTTACTTTCATAAGTTTCTTAATGGTATTTTCTTTACTATGCATACCATCATAGAAATCATCTTCGGTTAAATTAGATTTTAATGGATCATAAGAACTTAATACCTCAATATTATGTTCTTTTGCATATTGTAATATCATATTTTCAACTTCCAAAACAATCTGATATTCATTCTCTATTTTTTGATACACAAGAGGATGATAAGGTGCTAAAAAAAACACCAAGTCGACATTATTTTCAAGTATCTCTTCACATAGTTTATTAAATTCGGTAACAACCTTAGGAGAGATTTCTTCGAATTCTTCTAAAGCATAAAGTTTTACTTTAATATATTGGTGAGCTTTAATCAAGATTTGCCTTTTAGTGGCATCTCTATACTCTTTGCGATAAGATAATGACCCGTCAACAAGCTTAGTGTTTCCAGTATTATTAATTTCATTTGTAGCAACTGGATCTAAACTCCGAGCCGTGGAGTCTAACTTTTCCTCTAATACGTCGGGTAGCTTATCCAGAGAAGCTTGAAAATAGGAAAAAGAGAATAACTGTTTAGTCTTATCATTTAATATAGATTCTTTAGTTTCCTTGACTACTTTTCCTGTTATGAAATTATTGTATTCCCGTTTTAACGATTTCCAATGAACCTTTCCATTGTTTTTATTGAATATCCATGGGTCTATTCCTATAAAAATTTTCTTAGGATATAAATTTTTGGCTTTATATAATTGGAAAACACCTATGAGATCTTCTATACTTGCCGCAGAAACACTATTATTAAAAAATTTTTTGTCTTTGAAAAAAGTACTTTTTATAAGCATCGTTCTACTGGACCCCATGACTACAATATCCGGTCTGTCATCTAAGTGACCAACTATCTCTCTCTGAAATTTTCTTTCGTCATAATTTGAAATGTTGGTTGCATTATGGCCACTAAGAATAATCTTAGATATTTTTTTTTCGTAACTAGACTTGAATAGGTTTGCGCTATCACCTAAGTAGTTGGTAGAAACAAGAAAAGTTAAAATTAATATAGAAAAGATTGATGTTTTTAATACAAATTTTTTCATGTCAAAATTGAAAATATATAAATTCATTTTCTTTATAATTTCCCATTATCATAATTACAATGACAATTGCTAGGTAGAAACTATACCTAAGAACATTGCTCTTAACAGAAATAATATTTTCAATAGCATATTCTCTACTACGCCCAATCCATTCAGTAATCATAAACATTAAAATCAAAAAAGAAGTTTCCCAGGCCAGCTCTGTCTGTTCAAAATTAGGATAAGTAAATAATGATTTTGAAAAAATAGTCCCTATATATCTTGTTGCATGGTCTATATTTTCAGCTCTAAAAAATATCCAGGCAAAAACTGTCAAACTGAATGTAGTAGCTATTTGAAATAATTCTTTGGAAGTTGGCAAATGCCTTCCTTCCGCAACTCCATTTGTATTTATCCTATTTTTTTTAAGTAGAAGCAATGGCAGAAAATAAAGAGCATTCAATGCTCCCCAAATAATAAAGGTCCAATTTGCTCCATGCCAAAATCCACTAATAAGAAATATGACAAATGTATTTCTTACTTTCATCCAAGTCCCACCAAAGCTTCCTCCTAATGGGATGTATAAATAATCTCTAAACCAGGTTGATAATGAAATATGCCATCTTCGCCAAAACTCAGCACTGTCTCTGGAAAAATAGGGGAATGCAAAATTCTGTTTTAAATTAAAGCCAAATAACCTTGATGTGCCAATAGCTATATCCGAATAACCAGAGAAGTCACAATATATTTGAAATGTAAAAAATAATGCGCCAATAACTAACGTACTTCCAGAATAATCTTCCGAATTATTAAATATTTCATTTGCTATTTGAGCCGAGTTATCTGCTATAACGATTTTCTTAAATAAGCCCCATAGAATTTGTCGTAATCCATCAACGGCTTTGTTGTATTCAAATACTCTCTTTTTATAAAATTGAGGAAGTAGGTTTGTAGCCCTCTCTATAGGCCCTGCTACCAACTGTGGAAAAAAACTAACAAAAGCAGTAAACGATATAAAGTCTTTTGTTGGTTCTAGTTTTCTTTTATAAATATCAATTGTATAACTCAAAGTCTGAAAAGTGTAAAAACTAATACCAACAGGTAAAATTATATTCAAAGACCTAACACTTATTTCTTTTCCGAAAAATGAAAAAGCACTTATGAAATTATCTAAAAAGAAATTATAGTATTTGAAAAAGCCTAAAAATCCAAGATTAACCAAAATACTTATCCAGAGTAAAATCTTCCTCCCTGAAATATTTTCTTGTTTGGATAACCTAACACCGATTGAATAGTCAACTATAGTACTAAATAAAATTAATGAAAGAAAACGCCAATCCCACCAACCGTAAAAAAGATAACTAGCAATTACAATGAGAAAATTTTGAGATTTCAAGTTTTTACCACCAATGAGCCAATATAATGCAAATACTATCGGTAAGAATATTGCAAAATCTAGTGAGTTAAAAAGCATTTATAATCTTTAGTTATGTGAAATTTTACCAGGTTTTAAAGATATACACGGTAAAATTTTACCAATGCTCTTTCCTTCTAAAACAAATCTACAAACTTTAACAAACCAATCTTACAAATTCCTGTACGATTTTCAACAAAGTCACTATACAATCTTGTAACCATAAGTACGACTAAATATAGATGGTTTTAAATACAGCTTGTTTACTTGAAAAATATTGAAAGACAAAACTGTATTTAAAATTTTGCACCTGACTTTTAAAGATTTTATAAAAGATGTCCTTAAGTTTACTTTTAAACACACCCACACTAGTAGCTTAATTTTAATTTCGGATAGCTGCAGCACCTCCGGCACTAAAAGCTTCCGTGTTTTCAATAAAAGTACCTTTCCCGGTTTTGGGATCGATTATAATAAATTCTCCATTTCTGGTTAAACCGATAAGCTGGTTTCTGAAAAAAGCCAAGCCCCAAACTTCGTTGTACCCTGTTTCCCCTAAAAATTTTGTTGCTCCCGTGGTTGGGTCTATAGTAACGATTTGATCTGTAGAAGATCCTGGCACAACTAATGATCCGTATAAAAATTCATTGTTCTTATCAAAAACCAAATCACCTGATGAAAAGGCATTCAGGTCAAAAGAACTGATTACCGTTCCCTCAGCAGTTGTTGGGTCTATAGCTATAAATTGTCCATTTCTAGTAGCGCCATAAAGCACGGTTTCACTTCCTTCTAGTGCATTTACATTGGGAACACCTGTGTTACCAATCACAGTGCCTTCACCTGTTGCTAAGTCTATGGATATCAATTTGGAAGTAGCAGAAATACCATAAAGCTGACCGTTAAAAAAAGCTATATCGGTTAATTTATGCCCAATAGAGCCAATATTAATGACCTCACCAGAATCAAAATCCAAAGTGGATAATGTAGAGTTATAGGAATAGTCTGCAAAATGTATAACACGTTTCTGAGCCTCCTCCTCATCAACTACGGTATTTACTACAACTGTTTCCGACACGAATTCATTCTCATCTTTTACGCTTATTGTTGTACTGAAACTACCATTGTCTATGGTTTCAGGTATATCAATTGTAATGCTAACAGATTCTGTACTATCTCCTGTTGATCCTTCATTTTTAGTGAAGGTGTAATACTCGGATGCCCCATCTATCGTAAAATAAATTTCCTTAATGTTTGAGTCAATGTCAAAAACCAAGTCAATACGTTCTTTAGATAATTTAGTGGTCTTAATTAAATCCGGAAAACTTGCTACAGCCGGAAACGTTTTAGCACTTGCACTAGGTAGTGCGCCCTGTGTTAGAAGTCCTTCTTCTCCATTTACCAGAATGGTCAATGCATCTAAAATTTCATCTGCTTTAGTTGGCGGGATTATGGGGTTATCATCTTCGCTGCAGCCTACTAAAAACAAAACGGACATAGCAATAAAGGACAATCGAATTAGTTTTTTCATTCTCGTTGGTTGTTTATTTGAACTTTAAACCGACCTAATAGAAACAAGATTCTCAATTCTCATTATCTATTATTCCGACGAGCCAATTTACAACCTTTAACAAAAACCGCCCTACAAAAACCTTTGGGATTTTAATCGAAAATAATTTTGTAACATTTTAACAGTAAAAATAAAAAAACAGCAAAAGTAAAAACCCTTGCTAAACATAATATCAAGTAGATAGTCTAATAAGTTACCGGGAATGAACCTTAAGCAAAACTAGCCACTGCCTCCTTTTCACTTACCATATCCAGAATAAATTCATCAATCTGTGCTTTGGTTACGTTTGGCATACAGATAATATGTGTGGTTTCATCTGTTGCCAATTGCCATTTCTGTTTAATAGGAACGGAAACTTTGGGAAGTACTACAGTTATAGCACCTTCGTTGGTCCATGCCTTTATTCCTATTTTAATTAATTCTTGTTTGCAATATTCCGCTATTCGTAAACTATGGCGGTACCTTTTTTCTAAACCTTCAACGCCCATTTTCTTGATGGCATACCATAAAAATAGTGGACTATGACCATTCCTAGACCCTGTAATAGTTGTATCCAAAGAACCTATATAAGAGATACCCCTGGCTATCCTATCTCGCAAAGAACGCTTGGCAATAATAACTCCCGATGGAAAGGGCGAGCCAATAAATTTATGGCCACTAATTGATATACTATCTGCTCCATCTTCTAAATCAAATGGAATACGAGGTTCTATAAAAGGTCCGTAAGAACCCGCTAAAGCAGCATCGCAATGTATGTAATGATTTTGAATGGCTAATTTTTTCAATATCCTCTTGATCATTGAAACATCGTCTTTGGCCTCGGTCATTGTTGTGCCAAATGTGGTAAGAATAATAGCAGGTTTGTCTCTATTTAATTGCAAGGTATTTTCAAGATCTTCATAATCTACTTCTCCGTTTTCTTGTGATCTAATAGTAATACTGGGCATGTTAAGCAAATGAATGTTCTTTTTTACGCTGTAATGGGTAGATTCCGAGAAATATACCATTGCTTTTGGATGTGATTCCCGTGCTAAATACAAGCCATAAAGGTTACTTTCTGAGCCTCCATTGGTTACATAACCCCAATAATCAGATGGGTCTGCTCTAAATAAATTAGCAAAGAAATCCACCACCTCCCTTTCCATTTCATGCGTTTGAACCTTATAAGTTGTATCCTCATAAGGGTCCCCAACATTATTTATAGGGTGCTTTAAAAATTCGTATAATCTCGAATAATCAAAATCCTTTGCAACTGGATAACCTATAACCCTACTCTTTTCTTCAATAAGTTTGGTTAGCAACTCATCTATCTGTTGTTCATCGTTCATATTATTACAGTTTTAGCCTTTATTACTACACTGTAAAATTACAATTAGTAATAATTAATTACTTCTAAACGTAAAAATTAAGAATATTAAACTGCTATTTGTATTTTAGCAGTAAAAAATTTCTTTATAGCATTAAGCGCAAGCTCACTTTAGAAAAAAAATCTAGTATGGATACGACTGATTATAAGATTTTGATGCAACTTCAAGAAAATGCAAAACAAAATACCAAAGAAATAGCAAGTAAAGTGGGACTTAGTGTAACCCCTACCTATGAAAGAATTCGGAAGCTAGAACAGCAAGAAATCATAAAATCTTATGTGGCGCTACTGGATAGAAATAAAATAGGCAAAAAGCTAATTGCCTATTGCCAGGTTACCCTAACCAAACAGCAAAAAAATTTGGCAGATAGTTTTAAGCGAGAAATGCTTTTACTGTCCGATATTATGGAATGTCATCAGGTCTCCGGAAATTTTGATTATCTCTTAAAAATAGCTGTGGATGATATTGCCGGGTTCCACATATTTATCAATAAAAAATTATCCATTATTGACGGGATTGCTACCATTCACACTTCGTTTGTATTGGATTCGGTTAAGGACAGTACGGCCTATAGTTTATAGTGTTTTCTTAAACTGCCTGTTGCCCAATGATTGTCAAGAATTCATCGCGGTATGCTTTATCTGCAAAGCAACCGCCATATTCTAAGGTGGTAGTGAAGCTGTTCTTATCTTTTATCCCTCTTGAGGAAACACACAGATGTTTTGCACCCATCGACACAATGACATCTTCGGTATCCAACACCTTTTGTAAATCGTTACGTATTTGTAGTACCAGTCTTTCCTGTACTTGTGGACGATGTGCGTAATAGTCTACCAAACGGTTAATTTTGGACAACCCGATTACTTTATTCTTTGGAATATAACCTACATGAGCATGCCCAACTATGGGTAAAAAGTGATGTTCACAGGCAGAATCGATAGTAATATTCTGCTCTACCAACATTTTTTTATAGCCATATTTATTGTCGAAGGTAGAAAGCTTGGGTCTATTGGCTGGGTCTAAACCATAAAACAACTCTTTTATATACATTTTAGCCACACGATACGGTGTGCCGGATAAGCTATCATCTGTTAAATCTAAGCCCATTTCTTTCATTATCATTTCAAAATGATATTGAATGTTCTTGATTTTTTCGTCGTCAGATTTATGAAAGGCGTCTGCGCGCAAAGGAGTTTCTGTATTTGCAGAAAAATGGTGGTCTCCCAATATTTCAATCTGCTCGTTATTCTTGTTATTCATGTACACAGCATTGGTCGTTAGTAGTACAGTTACAGTACTTCTTATTATAAAGGTGAAACCCTATCAAAGCTATTGTTGGAATATAGATAGTTGCTTCAGGTATGGGGAAAAGCTCCATTTTTTCGTTCATGATAATTAAAAACAATCCGCCATAACTTAACCACAAGGCTGGTTTTATCCAGTTGATAGTTGTAGTTTGTGTGGAACGGTAGACCGCTAAGAACGATATGGCAAGAAAAAGAAAATCAAGAAATTTCCACCATGAAGGCATAGTAAGGTGATTTACTACCAAGCCGCTTTGGGCAACAAATAAAAACGGAGTGGCAACGCAATGTACCAGACACAAAGAACTTGCTAATGCACCTAAAGCGTCCGGTTTTTTTGTAATATCTATCATGTATGTATTATTAATGCAACTGTGTTGCAAATGTAAAACACAAAATTTGTTGTTGCAACTATGTTGCGTTATATTTGTACTATGGGAATTGTTAGAAGGACGAAATCGGTCGATGCCATATTGGAGGAATTTAAAATAAACTCGGGTGCTATTTCGGTGGTCAGTTTAGTGGACCAACTGAGTTCTCGCTTTAATAAAACCACTGTGTATAGGGTTTTGGACAGGCTGGAGGAAGATGGTATTTTACATTCTTTTCTTGGAAAAACAGGAATTAAATGGTACGCTAAGTGTTCCGGTTGCTCGGCTTCCGAACACCATGATGTACACCCTCATTTTCAATGCCTTAGCTGTGGAAAAGTGGATTGTTTGACCGTAAATGTTCGTATTCCGAGTATACCCAATCGTAAAGTAGAAGCTTCACAAATATTGCTGCAAGGCCAATGTGAGGCTTGCTTGGTGTAGTTTCTCAGTTATTTTTTAAGTTCAATCAGATACTTAAACGTTAGTACGCGACAATGCCATAAGGTTAAGGTCTGCTCGGCTAGAATACGTTCTTCGGAAGGATAAATATTTAATCGATCTCTAAATGAACCGACGTATTGCGACCAAAATCGTCCTTTTGAATCATTCACTAAAAAATAGAACCCGGCGTCACCAAATCGTTTCCCCGAAGAGTCCAATGTAAGTCCACCGTTGTTCTCTACTTTAGGCGACATAATTACCGTTGCATTGCCCTTTGGCAAAGGGAATACGGCTTTAACACAAGTTTCTCCCGAAGGCAAAGTACACGTACTATAGACACCTGAATAAATAACCCGACCAGAAGTCTTATCGGTTCTAAACCAGATGGTGTATTTAACTTCTTTTGTCCGAGTGTCAGTTAGGGTAATGATTTCACTGTGAATGGTGTTAGCGTCTTTAGTGTGATTTGTTGGTATATTCAATTGATCAATGCGATGACTGAACAAGATATTGACCAACATCCCAAAAATTCTAAAAAATGGATTCCAGTTCACCGAAAAGTTTAAATTATAGGCTCCAGTTTTTTCATAAAAATTGATAACTTTCTGAGAGAGCCCGGCCAAATCAGTATCGGATAAATTCAGTTTTTCAATTGAAGGAATAAGACCTTGAGAAGTAATATTTCTCTGGATGGTCAGCCCTTCCTTCTCCGCTAATTTTACAAAAAAATCATCTGCAATAGTTCCTAAATCCCCAAAAGGCCCCATGAGCCAAGGCACATCATCCGGTTCAATACGCCTACCCCACACAATGGCCCATTGCTGCGTAAACCAGTCTTGAAATTTTTGTCCAGAAAAAGCTAAACTCATTTAAATAGATTTGTGAATGGGAATAAAATTGGTCTTTCCATTCCATACGCCATGTTCAGAAATGGGTTGAAAACGGAGTGTTGTAAATTCAATATGAAAATCTTTTCTATCCCTTTCTTTCATAGCTTTCTCATGACGTTCAGGTGCGGGTACAGCACTATATCCATGTACCATATCGGTCATTTCTTTTTGAGTCTTCCAAATTGAAAAAGTAGAAACTGTTCTAGGCAACCGAATGGATGCCAAAGCCAAGGTTGTACCAGGATGATCACGGACCAACTGCTCCACTGGCCTGCCCCAACGAATAAACCTAGGAATCTGCAAAAATTGCATTCGAGCCAGCGTAACCGCCACCACAGGCGCTTCTGAATTTTCCAGTTCACGTGTTTCCTTTGGGATTTTAAAATGACTAATTCTTCCCCACTGTCGTAGATAGTTCATCCGAACATGCCATCCCTTTGCGAGTGTTTTTCCTAAACCATTGGTTTCTAAAAAGTCGTCTATGGCTTCTTCATTTTCCCATTCGGCGAATACAGCAATTTGCCGGACCAAAATTCTTGAGGTAGAGAAAATAGGCGAACCTAAGGTCATGGCCGTCATTACTTCTGCATAAATCAAACCTGGGGTCTGCTTTGCTTTAGGAGAAAAAAAGAATGCTTTAAGAGCTAATATATAGCTAGTTTTCACCAAATGGTATGTAAATACGCTCATAAGCAGTTTTTGAATAGTATATTACAAACGTAAGATGTTTGTAAATAATATATTCCACTGTTTACAGCTAAATTGAAAAGTTGAATTACTCCTTTACAATTTCCCTTGCTTTAAACTCAATACTTCGCTTTTCTAAATATTTCCAGATTTCCGTTGTATTTACCGTTTCTGATAATGAAGTAAAATCGTTTTGAGATTTGCTCTATGGGTATTATGCTAGTAAATTCCCGTTATCAGAAGTTAAATCGGTAATAAGTTCAACTACTTTTTTTGACCATAACATCTTAAAATGTCCAGTTCCTTCTATTTCAATAAAATCTGATGTTTTAATGCTTTTACTTACCTTTTTAGAGGTGTTTATTGCTATTATTTTATCTGTCTTATCATGGATAAAAGTAATGAGTTTTATTTCCACATTTTTTATAAATTCACTGGTCTTTAAAGTCATAGGTTCATAACCTGATGTTTTTCTAACTTTATCAATAAGCAACTTAGTCGTTTTTGGTGTTAACCCAAAGTGTAAAACTGCAGCCCCAATAAATTCTAAGAATCTATTTGGAGTAGTGAGTACTATTATCTGGTTAATTTTATATTTTAAATTGGACATCGCTAATAATGCAAAAGCACTACCCATAGAATGGGTGATAACTAAATCGTATTTTTCTTTTTGCAAAAAGAGCTTTACTACATCAGAAATTTCAAAGAAACTTGTCTTTCTTTTGGTACTAGCTCCATGACAAGGTGCATCAAAACCGGTTATCTCATATCCATTGTCCATTAACTTTGGAATAATTGCTCCAAAATTTGCTGCGCGACCACCCCAACCATGTACTACTAAAGCTTTTTTCATTCCACTACCCCATTTAAACACTTTAATATTAAACTTTTTAAATTTAAATGAACTTTTTTCAGCAGTATCAATAGTTAATTTTTCAAAAGACCGCATCTCCCTGTTTTTCGGTTTTGAAATAAACTGAAAAGCTATTTTTGCCGTTAATTTTGGAGATATTTTTTGGAGTATTGCTATTGTCTTTTTCAAATTCATGTATTTAACTTTAAGAGGTTACAAACTAATCGTTTTCTATACCACTAGACTTTAGTTAGTTTAGTTCTTTTTCTTTATAATCATCTTTTCGAATTACCAAAAATCCTGTTGTACTTGTCTATTTCTTTACAATTTCCCTTGCTTTAAACTCAATACTTCGCTTTTCTAAATATTTCCAGATTTCCGTTGTATTTGCTGTTTCCGATAATGAAGTGAAATCATTTTGAGACATGCAGTAGGTTAGAAATCCATCAACATTTGCTTCGGGGATATCAAAACTTTCGGCTAGGGTTTGCTTTGAGAATTTAGTAATGACCTCTCTTTCTAGCTCCATAAGTTCATCACGAAGAACCATATCCTCAAAGGATTTGGTTCTTCCAGAAGCACGGTTCATTATTTTATGAGTGTTTATTCTTAGTCCAATACCATAATAACGAATATACTTACCTCTATCAGCCTCTAAAAGTAGTCGTTCGCTTTGGCTCATGACATCCAAATCTGCATTGGGCAATGCTAAAGACCCTGAAGTAACTATAGGCTTAAGACCTAACCGGTCTAAGTCACGGTCTATTTCTCCTGTAAGATTATACGGGGTAACCGTTACATCCTTTAAATTAATGACATTCTCAACTAGGTTTATAGTAACCAAACTGAGGTTTAAGATGGTATCGGTAATACTAATATTCTTTGTAAGGTATTGAACTGCAGTGACTTTTAGCACATCCCCAACTTTAACTTCAATAGAAAATTGGCCTAAGGAATCTGTAATTGTGGTTTTCTTTGAATTAAGGTTCATAACCACCACGTCCCTAACATCATTGTTCGCATTTTGCACTTTTCCCTGAAGTAATTTGGTTTTGGTTTGCGAAAAGCTAGAATGTGCATGTAATAAAACAAATAAAAAACAACTAATTCCAAAATAGGGTTTATATGCAGCCATCCTTGTTTTTTTCCAAAAGCAAATTATAAAACAAATTAGTCTCTAGGATATAATGAGTAGGTAAAATATTGTTAAATAATAAAGTGGCAGCAGAAAGTTATGTAATTGGCAAGACCCAAAAGGCATTACTACATTAAATAATCAAAGAAAATCAACACCTAATATTATGGATGATTACAAAATAACAGAAGCTAAATGATAATTTAATTTAAATAAATGGAATGCTTCTTTTCTTACGCATACTTTAATAAGTTAGTATGTGGCACAGAATTAAAATCAGCACTATTTGAAAGAGGATATCAGTATTTCGCAACTGCAGGAAAAGTTTCCGAACGGAAAGATTAAAACGTATGAAAAGAGTCATACCATATGTTTTATACATAAGAAAGTTTCTATGTTTAGGTGGCTTATAGAAGGTAGTATGGCGTACTATATTTCTCTAGAAAATCCTGATAAAGATGTATTGGTCTGTCAAAATTCCGAGCCGTTCTCTACTTTAGGCCTAAACGGGTTTACCCCTTCAAAACGCTATGTTTACAAGGTTTTGGTGGCTTCTGAAAAAGCGGACTTTTTTGAAATTCCTTTTGAACAGATAGAAACTTATTTGCAGGAGGGACATAAAAACATTTTACTCAAAAACATAGGCTCAAAATTATATCACCTGTTGCATACAGCTTTGTTAAAGCAATCGGAACTGTTAAATCCGGTTCGCTTTCAACCGTTTGTAGAAGATCGTAAGTTTCAAATTTCGCCCGTTGCGGAAAAAGAAGAAGTAATTTCTTTAATGAGGAAATCACCTTTTTTGGATTTTTTTGAGGAGAAACATTTGTCCGCTATGGCAACATTGGCTGAGCGCAGGGAATATGAACCGGACGAGGTTCTATATGTGCAGGACGGTTATAGCAACGGTTTGTTTATTTTGATTGATGGCGAAGTCTCCATAAAACGCATTGAGAATTCTATAGAGATTAAACAGCGTTCCATTAAAAATTCAGGTTTTGTGTTCGGGTGGTCTTGTCTGCTAAAGCAAAAAGATAGCTGTTCCGCCATTACACGTACCCGAACTTCGGCCTACTTTATTCATGACCATGATCTCATGAAATTGTTCCATAAAGATGATCAGTTCGAAGGTCTGTTTTTTAAACGGTTAATATGGCTAATGGGTAACCAGCTTAACGCTGCGTTCATAAGATATGTAGGATTGCTTGGAAAGCATAATCTTCAAGCGGTTTTTCAGCTGATTAAAAATAATGAATCCCGACTATCGGTTTCTTCTTCTTTGCACCAAGTGTTGCATTTACTGAAGAGTAATAATACAAAGACTCTGGGATATGACATTTTAAACTCATTATTAGTAAACGGCAGTGCGTTAGAAAGGCATATCGCCTCTTTGAGTTTGGAATTGTTAACGGAGGACCAGAAAGAAAGCGTTTTTATAAACGGACTGCAGGAAATCTATTCAAACGTGGCAGCAAGGGACACAACGGACCTCGATTTAAATCGGAAAATTTGTGCTACGCTTACCATTAAGGTCTTTGAAAATGTACCCTATGTCATTGAAGGATGGGAAAACCTACCGGAGACTACAGGCCACATTTTTACGTATAACCATCTCATAAACGATGCACAGTACACCTTAAACAATAGTTTTCAAATTACATTGGATTCCCATTTTATAAGTGCGAAGATTTTGTTTGAAAAATATGGCGAACCTGGTATCAGAACCGTCCGCATTGGCCGTGGACAAGAATATGGTCACCAAAACTATTACAACAATTTGGGCCATATAAATATATATACCAAAGACTCGGAGAAAACATCATCCAAAAATGCGAAACAGGCCCGAAACATATTTTATGAAGAAGCCTCCAAACTTCTGAACGATAACTACAACATAATCATTAGCCCTGAAGGAACATCATACCGAACCGAAGAATCTCCTGGACCTTTTAAAATGGGCGCTTTTAAATTGGCCGCCGGTCAAGAAAAAGAACCGCTTATCGTCCCTATAGTTCTAGTGAATTTTGATCATAGAATCGGTAGATCCTTGTTCTATTGTAAGATAGGACAGCCGTTTCTTTTAAGTGAAAAAGTAGCATCAAAAATTAAGGGAGATATGCGTGAATTTGTACAACAGTACCAAGCGCAATATAAAATTGATGTTCTCAAAGCTAGGGAAAGAGCAGAAGAATTATTTCTGTCGCCGGGTGGCACAGTATTAAATGAGGAGCCACCAGCCATGTGGGCCAATGAAATTAAAAGGCTGAAAAGAAGGGTTTCAAAACTGAAAACCCAAGAAAACCTGATTGCTGTTTATGGGAGTTCCTCGGTACGTTTATGGGTGCATATGCAGAAAGATTTATTGCCTTTCCATACGGTAAATCTTGGTTTTGGAGGTTCTACATTTGCCTGGTGTATTCATTATTTTGATGAGATTTTTGCCGAGGCCAATCCATCTAAAATAGTACTTTATGCTGGTGAGAACGATTTAAACCAAGGTAGAACGCCGCAAGAAGTATTGGCAGATTGCCATACCTTGGTGGGAATGGTCAGAGCTAAATATCCAAATGCCGCCTTGGCCTTAATCAGCCTAAAACCAAGTGTAGAGCGCGAGCAAATGATTCCATTGATTATTGAAACCAATCTACTGCTTTCAAAATATATAATTACTGAATTAAATGCACAGTATATAAATGTATTTAGCCATATGATCAGTAGTGACAACCGGCCCATACCTGAACTCTATCTCTCGGACGGCTTGCATCTAAATAAAGAAGGTTATGCTATTTGGAGCAGCGTAATTAAAAACGCGCTGGAGTCTGTAGCGTTGTTGGAGGTTGAGAAGTGAGGTTGTTATTTAAACTCTTAATTTTATAAAGTTGTGGCCGAAACCTTCTCCACTTCTTTAGGTTCTGTCTCGTTATAAACCTCTTTAACTATCTCGTACAAATCCGGAATCACCGTTTTGGCCACAGGAGACATGTTGTTCAATAGCACACAGATACCCAAATCGGCTTCCGGATAAACGGCTATTTCATTTCTGTAGTTATTAACGCTTCCGCCGTGGTGCCAGATGGTTTTTTCAAAATTACTGTCACCTTCGGTAAACTTATGGATTCTCCATCCAAAGCCATAATATGATCTGGTGTGCCCTGGCCACCTTTGGTAATATTTACGGTGTCCTGCTATTTCAATAAACGGATTGAATGCCTCTCCAATAGCGTCACTTTTCATAATATCAGGATTATGACCTAGCAAAAAACGCATCCAACGCCCCATATCGTGAGCATTAGAACTTATCCCGCCCGCTGCAACGGCATTATAGTAATTATCTCGCAAATGTGCCGCTCTCCAACCATTCCTTATGCGTACGTGGGGCATAGCAATATTTAGTTCATGGGTTAAGGCCTCATAATTTGTAGTGGTAGTACACATTTCCAACGGCTTAAAGAACCGATCGTCCAAAAGTGTGTTTATCTTTTTACCCGTTGCTTTTTTCATCATCTCCCCACAAAGTGCAAACATGGCATTCTGGTAGCTATACATAACCCCCGGTTCACTAATAGGCATAACTTCTTTAAATCTGCTCGCAATTTCTTTTAGAGGCAAACCTGCTTCGACCAAATTAGTGTAACTGTGGTATGGTGTACCAGAGGTATGAGACAATACATTCGCCAAAGTAACATTTTTGGTATTGGATCCATCTCCTAACTGAAACTCCGGAAGATAATCACTTACCTTATCCGTCCAATCTAATTTTCCTTCACTTTTAATATGGGCCGCCAACATACCGGCAAAACCTTTTGACAATGAACCTAGCCTAAAAACGGTCTCACCGTTTACCGTACTACTCTCCAAACTGTTTTTCCTACCGTATCCTTCAGAGATTACTATAGAATCTCCCCTAACAATACTTACCCCTGCTCCTACCACGTCTCCTTTGGCAATGGCTTTCTTAAAATAGGCCTTTAATCTAGCCTCTATTTTCTTTTTTCTAGAACTATATAATACAACGTCTATTTTGTCCTTTGGTGCTTTATCTGCAGTCGTAATGGCTGTTTCAGCCTTTGGTAAGGTATCGGAAGATTCCGATGGATATAAGCGTGAAGCAAGCGCTGATACTGTAAAAACGACAAGCGCAGATACAATTAAAAATTTAAATCTTTGCATTGATGAACGAATATTTTGGTGGTTGAGATAAACGAAAATAGGATGAATTGCTTAAATAACGGTTAAAATGCACTTTTTCTTATTCATTTTGATTACTTTTTATGTACTTCTTAACATTTTGTGCGATAAAAGCACTTATTTGATAGAATCAGTTAACGAAACTCCCAATAATAAATAATGATGTGCTTACTTTTACATTCTTATCAAAGCTGATTCTGCACGGATACATGAGTTTAAAAAAAGAAAGCCTTTCTCTTCGCGAAGCCCAAAAATTGGTTTTGCTATCACAACTTTTACCTACACCAAAAGTGGTAGGTTCTGCCCAAGATGCAACACTGTCTGCAATTGAGCATTTGGGTTATATACAAATTGATACCATATCAGTTATTGAGCGGGCACATCATCATACGCTATACAATCGGAATTCCCGATATAAATCAGCTCATTTAGAAGAATTAATAGCGGATAAGAAAGTTTTTGAATATTGGGCACATGCCGCCTCATATCTTCCTATGACCGATTACCGCTTTACTTTACCCCGTAAACAAGCTATTGCTTCCGGTAAACAAAAACACTGGTACAAACGCGATGTACAACTTATGCAATCTGTAGCTGAACGAATAAAAGCCGAAGGCCCTTTAATGGCTAAGGATTTTAACAAAAAAGGGAAGAAGCATGGTGAATGGAAAACTGCCCCTACAAAACAGGCTTTAGAAAATTTATTTATGGAGGGTGAATTGATGATTTCAAAACGTGTCAACTTTCATAAAGTATACGACCTTACCGAAAGAGTTTTACCGAGTTCATTGAACACTACTACTCCAACGGATGATGAATATGGCAAGTTTTTGGTGAAAAAATATTTACGAGCCAACGGACTGGGAAAGTTAACAGAAATGACCTATCTCATCAAGAACACAAAACCATTGGTTACGAACGCTTTGGATACCATGCTGAAAACAGGCGAAATAGAACTGGTAAACGTTTCCAACACTGCATATTACGTACTTCCCGAAGCACTAAAACTCCTAAACCAACCTTTGGCCAGAAAGAAACTTAAAATTTTATCTCCTTTTGATAATCTCCTCATTCAAAGAAAAAGAATGACGGACCTCTTTAATTTTGATTATACCCTGGAGTGCTATGTACCCCAACACAAAAGAAAACACGGTTATTTTAGCTTGCCAATTTTATGGGACGGTAAATTAGTAGCCCGTATGGATAGCAAAGCCGATAGAAAAGAAAAGGTCCTGTACATTCACCAACTAACCTTAGAACCGAGTCTACGAAAAACCGAAGCCTTTGCAGATGCTCTAGGGAGAGAATTACAATCGTTTATGGAGTTCAATGCTTGTAACAGTATTCAATTACACCGTACAATCCCATCATCTTTCAAATTTGAACATAGAGTTCTAAATTAATGGTTCGGTGAAATTAAAAACGTTTCAACCTATAACTTTCTTTGTATCTTAATAGGCAAACCCTGTAAAAACAGGTGGAAAAACATATTTTTGCGCATTTTTAACGCTAAAAATTAAGCTGAAAGGTGATTGAAATTCAAAACATAAAATTCAATAACGAAACAAGACCAGAATCCGGTTTTGAACTTATAGACTTAGAAGAGCTTTTTAGGCGTGATATTGAGCAAGACATTACCCTGTCTCACAAGGTAGAGTTTTACCAAATTTTATTTATTACGGAAGGTAGTTCAAAACACAGCATTGATTTTACGGATTACCCGTATACCAAAAGCACTCTTTTTACGATACGAAAAGACCAAATTCATAAGTTTTATAAGAATCCAGATACAAAAGGTTTTCTTTTACTTTTTACCGAAGATTTTCTGGCAAGTCTCTTAAGTCAAAAAGAAGTGGTTCGTTCGCATGAACTTTTTAATCAATTTTTAACCTCTCCAAAACTAACAATCAATGACGAAGACTTTGATGGTATTTACTCGGTCGTAAAATATATAGAGTTAGAATATACCAAGAATTATGATGAGTTCTCAGGTGGTATTATTAGAAATGCACTTCATATTTTGGTGTATAAATTGTTTCGCATTAAGCTAAAGCAAGGCACACAATTTTCCCAACATAAATATGTAGGCGATTTTATACAGTTCCAGCAATTGATAGAAAAACGTTGTTTTGAGACCAAAAAAACACTGGATTATGCTCAACTTATGGGTTGTACACCCAAAACGCTAAACAATGTTTGCCAAACTATCGTTGGAAAATCTGCCAAAACAATCATAGATGAGATTCTAGTTACACAGATTAAGCGTTTATTGATCAACACTTCCTTGTCCATCACAGAAATAGCATACACCTCTGGCTTTGATGAACCTACCAATATGTATAAATATTTTAAAAAACATACAAAAGTTACTCCTGAAGCTTTTAGACAAAGGCACATCTAGAAACTTTCCCTTTTTTACAGTATAACTTCATTTTTCTATAGTCTTTGACTTAGGTATCCGCAATACTTTTGTGTTATATAATTTAATTAATTTTTTTAAAAAAATATAGCATATGAAAATTGCAATAACCGGAGCCACCGGACAATTAGGAAGGCTCGTAATTAACAAACTAAAAGGGAGAACAGCAAAAGCTAACATTGTAGCTTTAGCAAGAACCCCTGAAAAAGCAAATGATTTAGGGGTTGAAGTACGTGCGTTCGATTATGGGAATAGCCAACAAATGGTACAGTCCCTGGCAGGTATTGATAAACTACTTTTAATATCGGGAAGTGAACTAGGACAACGTATAAAACAGCATACCAACATTATTGGTGCCGCTAAAAAAGCGGGCGTAAAATCAATTGTCTATACCAGTCTTTTAAAAATTGAAAGTTCTACTTTGGTATTGGTGCCTGAACATTTAGGTACAGAGAAGGTTTTAGCCGAATCCGGCATTCCTTTTACGTTATTAAGAAATGGATGGTATACTGAAAACTATACGGGTTCCGTACAAGATGCCATAAAAATGGGTGCTGTCTATGGTAGCTCTGGTGACGGTAAAATTTCATCTGCTTCACGTGAAGATTTTGCAGAAGCTGCTGCAATTGTATTGACTTCTAAAAATCAAGAAGGTAAAATTTACGAGTTGGCAGGTGATGAATCTTTTACTATGAGCGACTACGCTAAAGAGATTTCAAAACAAACTGGAAAAGATATTTCTTATGTGAATCTTTCTGAAAAAGATTATGCCCATGCGTTAGAAGATGCTGGAGTTCCAACTCCAATTGCTGGGTTTTTAGCAAGTTCTCACATATCTACTGAAAAAGGAGATTTGTTTGATGATAATCATCAACTATCAAAATTATTGGGCAGACCCACTACCCCATTATCAAAAACTGTAGTTGAAGCTTTAGGTTAAATAAATCTATTTATAGGTACAGAAGGTTGTTTTTTGTTTCAAACAAAAGACAACCTTCTTTTATTCAGATCGAAATCAACGATTCACGTTCGTAGAACGTTTGTATTAAATTATTTAATCATTTTGGTTATCCATTAAAATAGACCAAAATACAAATGGTTAACCTGCATTTTTAGATTTTCCCTTTTTTACAGTGTTTTTACCTTTTTTAATAGGTACTGACCTATGTCTTCCATTTACTTTTGCTTCATTAATTAACAAAGAAAAAACAATGAGAAATACATTTTTATTTACAGTAGTAATTTCGGCTTTGAGCCTAACATCATGTAACGGTCAAGATGATGATGCTTCAACCAAAGAAATTTCCAATCAGGAAAAAGTTGTGGCATTGCTTAAATCTATTGAAACCGGAAATCAAGAACCTGCAGCTTATATTAATCCTAATAAATACATTCAACACAATTTAGATGTTGCAGATGGATTAGCTGGTTTTGGAGCAACGTTACAGGCTTTGCCCGCAAATTCGGCAAAAGTAAATACAGTACGTGCCTTTACAGATGGTGGTTTTATCTTTACTCATACGGATTACAATTTTTTTGGTCCAAAAATAGGTTTTGATATTTTTAGATTTGAAGATGGATTAATTGTAGAACATTGGGATAACCTACAAGTAACACCCGAAGAAGCCAACCCAAGTGGACACACCATGATAGATGGTTCCGTAGAAATTACAGATTTAGGTAAAACTGAAGAAAATAAAGAAATGGTTACCTCCTTTGTTACTGATATTTTGGTAAACGGAGACATGAGTAAATTGACTACTTATTTTGACGGTGATAACTATATTCAGCATAACCCAAATATACCAGATCAAGTTTCTGGTTTAGGTGGGGCTCTAGAAGCAATGGCAGCACAAGGCATTTATATGACTTATGATAAAGTTCATATGGTTCTTGGCCAAGGTAATTTTGTACTAACCGTTAGTGAAGGTCATTTAGGAGAAGATTACAATGCGTTTTATGATCTGTTTAGAATAGAAAACGGAAAAATAGCAGAACATTGGGATGTACTGCAAAACATAACACCTAAAGCAGATTGGAAAAATGAAAACGGAAAATTCTAAATAAAGTAATATTAAATGAAGGCAGCTAACGGGCTGCCTTCATATTTAAAATTAAAAGTGATTTTACTCTTCAAACAAAAACTCACCTTTGGTTTCGGCAGTCTGTAAGCCCCATTCAATAATCAGTTCTAAAATAGGAATTAACGTTTGTCCAAATTCAGTAAGTGTGTACTCTACTTTTAAAGGCGGCTTTTTGGTAAATACTTTTCTGTTAACCATACCATCTGCTTCTAATTGTTTCAATTGTAAACTTAAAGTACGTTCTGTAATACCAGAGATTTCTTTTCGTAATTGGTTGTAACGCTTTTTATCACCAATTAAATGGGTTAGTATAACACTCTTCCATTTACCACCAATGAGTTCCATTGCAGCACTGGTAGGGCAAAAGGAAATTTTTCCATTAATCTTAATTTTTGGTTTCTTTTCAAACAGCTCTTTTCTGTCCATTTCTACATATTTATTTAAAACATAACAGCTACTTAAGTTATGTAGTTGCTTCTTAATCTTTAACACAAAGTTATAACGCTTTAATTAAGTATGCAACTATATTTTTTATAGTAATAATTTTAATTTTAACTAAATGATTGTCAGTATATTACAAAAATAATTTGTACTATATTTTATAACCGTTATTGCGCAGTAAAGTAACTATACATAGTTTTGTACCTATAATTTTGATAGTACAATTAATCATCATAAAAACGAAATAAAATGAATCTAACAGAAATATTAAACAACCGCTACTCTGCAAAAGAATTTGATACAACTAAAAAAATATCCGATGCAGATATTCAACAAATAAAAGATGTATTACGTTTAAGTCCGTCTAGCGTAAACCTACAACCTTGGCATTTTTTAATAGCAGATACTCAAGAAGGTAAAGCCCGTATTGCAAAAGGAACACAAGGATTTTTCAAATTCAACACACCAAAAGTCTTAGATGCATCTCACGTAATTGTTATCGCAGCTCGCACAGATGCAAACGATGATTATATGAACAGTATTCTAGAACAAGAAGACCAAGATGGTCGTTTTGCAGCACAAGAGTTTAAAGATCAAATGCACGGTGGTCGTATGCTATTTGCAAACATTCACCGCTACGACCTTAAAGATTTACCACACTGGATGGAAAAACAAGTGTATTTAAATATGGGTGCACTTTTATTAGGTGCAGCTGCCTTAGGTATAGATGCTTGCCCAATGGAAGGCGTAGACGTAAAAGCCTTAGATGAAGAGTTTGGCTTACGCGAAAAAGGCTTCACCGCTCTAGCCGTAGTGTCTTTAGGTTATAGAAAAGACAGTGACTTTAATGCAAAATTACCAAAGTCAAGGTTTCCTGAAGAAACAGTTATTACTCAGTTATAATCAAATTTAAAACTCTAGAAAATATGAAGAAACTTTTAAAAATCATTGGTGGAATTATTGGAGTATTAGTGATTGCTGTAGCAGTCATATACTTCTTCTTTCCAAAGGTTCTTGTAGACCAAACCAATGCCAGTTATGCTCGTGCTGCCAGTCTTGAGAAAAAAACGATTGAAATAAATGGTTACACTGTTCATTTCTATGAAAGTGAAGGGAAAAATGATAAGCCAGACTTTGTTCTTGTTCACGGTATGGGAGATGATAAAAGTAGTTTTTTACAAACCGCTAAATTTTTATCAGCAGACTATCATTTAATTCTACCCGATTTAGCGGGTCACGGTGAAAATGAAAGAAAAGAAGGACTTGATTATTCTATAGACGGACAAGCAACTTTTCTGAAGTCCTTTTTAGAAAAACTTGGTGTAAATCAATTTAACCTTGTTGGTAACTCAATGGGTGGACATACCGCTGCAGCATATGCCATTAAATATCCCAATGACCTTACCAACTTGATCTTACTTGATGCTGCGGGTATTAAAATAGATGACCACGTTGTGTATGGTGGTTTTGGTAAAGAAATTGAGAATAAAGAAGAGTTAAATGCTGTGCTTTCACGCGTCTTTTATAAAGTGCCGGACCTTCCTGGACCTATAGCCGATTACATGATAGAAACCATAAACAATAGTAAAGATTTTGTAGATGGTTCTTTAATTCCTGCAATTAAAAATGGAAAATATTTCAATCTTAAAGATGATGTGCAATCCATTAAAGCAGCAACATTAGTATTACAGGGCAAACATGATGAAGTAGTAAGTTTTAACGTGGCTGAATACTACAGAGACCACATCCCCAATGCGAAGTTAGTAGTTATTGAAAACGCATCGCACTCTCCACAATTAGAAGTTCCGGAAGAAGTGGCTAATGATATTAAAAAATTCATTTCTAACACTAAATAAATTATGGAAACAGATACAAAAATTGTTCACGCAGCTATCGTACAATATCACCGTTGGTATCTTTTTTATGAACGTGATTTTGAAAACAAACAGCGACTAGAAAATCAGTTAGAAATATTAGCAGATGATATAAAAATGAAATCTGCAGCTGGAGAAATGCAAGGCAAAGCGAATTATCCTGAAAGATTAAAAGTTTATAAAGGATGGAAAAATGCGCATCATATTCAAAATATAGTAGTTAATAAATTAGAGAACGGTACTGTTAATTTAGAAGCTGATATTATATATCAAAATTTAAAGTCAGACGGTTCTAATGACAGCTATCCTTTGCATTATAGCACATTTTTAAAAGAAGTTCCTGGTGCACTTTTACCTGTATTTACAGAAATCAATATTAAGCCTACTGGCGAGATTAAAGACCCAACGTTTGAGGATGCATACCCAGAAAACCGAATGTTATCTCTTATACATTACTGGCTCTTAAATATGGAACAGTTAGATGGTAATGTCGCTCCATTTAAAGAGGTATTGGCTGATGGTTTTAAACTTAATTTTTCAACAAATAGCGAACCTATTGTTACCGTAGAGCAATTAGAACAGTGGTTGAATGGAACACCAAAACAATTGAAGGAAAGCAGTCATTTTCCAGAGAACTTTACTGTAAAAGTAATTTCAGAAAATAAATATGAAGTCAATGTAGATTTTGTTTGGAAAGGGATAACAAAAGAGGGTCAAAAATTAACCGCAACTACCGCACACCATTGGATAGTAAAGGATAATCCAAATGACAGGTTTGCAAAAATAAAAGAGGTTACCATTATTCAAAAAGTGCCACTTACTCCATTAAAATAAAATATAATTCAATTATAAAGAACATTATTATGAAAAGTACAATAGTAAAATTTACAGCAAAACCAGAACACAAAGATACGTTTGCAGCAACGCTTAAAGAAGCACAAGCTGCAACCCAAAAAGAAGCTGGCAATAAAGAGATTAGAGTATTTGTATCTAAATCAGAAGACAATGTGTTTTTTGTTTACGAACGTTGGGCAGACAAAGCTGCTATTACATCTCACGATAAGGAACCACATACCAAAAAGTTAATGGAAGTAGGGCAAACTGCGTTACAAATGGCTCCTGATTTCTACTTTTTAGGCGATACAAATCCGCTTCCAGACCATTCTAAATCTGCAAATCCTGAAGATGACGTATTTATTATTTTCTTCATTTTTAAATTGAAAACTGAATTTAGAGAAGCACTTGTAGAGCAGTTTGAAGATCACATTACCCACACAAGAAAAGAGGAAGAAGGCAACATCCTTTTTGATTTATATACAGTAGATAATCAAGAGGATACCCTAGCAGTTTATGAGCATTGGAGAAAAGAATCTGATGTTTGGGACATTCACTTTAATCAACCTTATGCAGTAAAAACAGGCAAACTGATGGAAGAAGCTGTCATTGGTGATTTAAAGCAGTATATGAATTTCGTTACAGAAATTTAAGAGAAATCAATAATCAACTAAAAAGCACTCTTATGAAAAAAGCAATTCTATTAGTTTCCTTGGCAATTTTAGCAAGCTGCGGAAATCAGGACAAAAAAGAAGCAGTTTCAACTACAGAAACGCAAGATCACGAACATCCGCATCCACACAACGTTGATGATAACGGATTAGCACCACATACGGAAAACACCATTCATCAATATGCGCCAACGGTTGCGTTGTTAAATAGTATATATGAAGGTGATTTTACGCCAGAACAAATGGTACAGCAAGGTAATATTGGTATTGGTACCGTAAATCACCTAGCAGGTGAACTGGTTGCTGTAGATGGTGTGGTATATACTATTGATGCGGAAGGCGGAATTAAAGAGGCTCCGGAAGATTTAGAATCGCCTAATATGACGATGATTAATTTTCAACCTAAAAAAACGGTAACCGTTGAAAACATTACCTCTTATGAAGAACTAAACAAAGAACTTCAAAAATACTCTACTTCTAAAAACAGTTTTTATGCCTACAGAATTAAAGGAGAGTTTGGATATCTAAAAATGGCATCTGCACATAAAGTAGAAAATGAAGATGTTTCTCTATTTGAATATTTAGATACAAGGGTAATGTATACTAGAGATAATATTAAAGGAACTTTAGTAGGCTTATTTACGCCAGATTATATTGGAAACGTAGTGATTCCGGGAATGCACTTTCACTTTTTATCTGAAGATATAACACTGGGAGGACATTTAGAAGATATCAAGTTTGATAAACTTCAAGTAGAAATTCAAGAAATAAACCAAGTAAACCTACAGCTTCCTCAAACCGAAAAATTCAGAAACAAAACGTTGAAGCAAGGTGCCTCACCTAAAGCAACCGCAAAGCAAAACGGTAAATAAGAAGATTATGAAAAAGTACATCATTTTGGTTTTAGCATTGTCTTTCTCTTTTGCAAGTAATGCGCAAAACACTAAAGAAGACAACTATAAAACAGGCGTAAAAATTGTTAATGAGGTTAATGGCGAAGGAGCTTCAAAAGGATTAGAAGCAGCTTTTAAAAGTGTCTCTCCAGATATGGCAGATTATATTATTCGCTATGGTTTTGGAGAAATTTATAACAGAAAAGGCATAGATTTTAAAACCAAAGAATTATTAATAATAGCTAGTCTTACTACACAAGCTAATGCGAAATCGCAGTTGAAATCACATATAAAGGCTGCCTTAAATTTAGGTGTTACGCCAAATCAGATTTCAGAAACTATGATTTTGTTAAGCCTGTATACGGGCTTTCCAGCTGCAAATAATGGCATTTTTACTTTAAAGGAAGTTTTAGAAGAAACAAACTATACTGCATCTAATCACATAAATACAACACAGCAATTAGTTAAAAACTGGGAGTTAGATGGTTTTTCTATGCCTGAGTCTATTGTGGCATCACCAACAGAGAATTGGTTATATGTTTCTAACGTAAATCAAAATAACAAAGGGTATATAAGTAGAATTTCAAAGGACGGAAAAGTTGATAATTATAAATGGGTAACTGGTTTAAATTCGCCAGCAGGCTTGGCATTATATCAAGACAAATTATACGTTGGCGATGGTAAGGAGCTTCATATTATCAATGTTAAAAATGGTAAAGTCGTAAATAGCATTACTTCTCCAGATGTTGTGTCATTAAATGATGTCGTGGTTTCTAAAAACGGACAGGTTTTTATTTCTGATATAGCAAGTGGTAAGATTTTCACATTAGTAAATAACAAATTAGAGGTTTGGTTTCAATCCCCTGAAATTAAGCATCCAAACGGACTTTATATTCAAAATGAAGACTTGGTTATTGCAAATTTTGGTGAAGAATTGACTTTAGAAATTTCACCAGATAAGTTTGGCAGTCTATATAAAGTTAACCTAAAAGATAAAACGATAACACGGTTTAAAAGCAGTTATCAACTAGGAGCTTTAGACGGTTTAACTGCTGTTAATGATGGTTTTTTAGTAACAGGAGGTACGGTTAGTGACTTGTTTTTTATAAATGAGAATACGCGACAATTAATTGGAAACTTCCCGAAAGGTTTAGCAGATATTACTATAGAAAACAATGTTTTATTTACTCCGGTTCTATTTAGTAATTCGATAGCATCTTACACACTTCCATCAACTATTAGTAAAGCTATACCTGTAGATGAAAATTGGAAAAGAATAAACACAAAAGAAGAATACTTAAAGATAGCTGCCGACAATTTTTATGGTGACAAAGACGGACAATCTGTTGCTACGCACGACGGACAAATATTTGGAGTTTTTGGAGGTAAAGTATTGACAGGTACTTGGGATTGGAAAAATAATTTCTTCACCAGAACCAGCAAAATCGGAAATATGGATTTAGGGTATGATGAACTTGTAATTGAAGTTACAGATACCAAAATGCGCTTAACACTTAAGCAAGGCAAGGGAATGACCGTTGTCTACAATAAAAAATAATTTAAAAGAAATATTATGAAAAAAATACAATTATCAATAATAGTTTTAGGCACATTTTTATTAGCCTCTTGTACAGACAACTCAGCTGAGTCAAAAAAGCTAAATGAAAATATCTCACGTCTTGAGACTCAAATATCTACTCAAAAAGAGGAGAAAGCAACCTTAGAAGCAAATAAAAAATTGGTAACAGATTTTTATCAAGACCTTTTCGGTAATCAGAATTATCAAAATATGGATAAATATGTAGGTCCGGTCTATGTACAGCACAATCCCAATGTTGCCGATGGTAGAGAGGCATTGCAAAAAATGCTTCCGATTTGGTTTAAAGATACTCCGAAGTATAAGCTAAATTTTAACCTTGTAATTGCTGAAAAAGACCTTGTTTTTGTGCAAGTAATTACCGAAAAAGACGGGAACAGAACATCTACAATGGACGTGTTTAGAGTTACAGATGGTAAAATATCTGAGCATTGGGATGCCTTCAATACTTTTAATGCGGGTGACAAATCTGCCAACGATAATCCATTATTTTAATCAAAAAAAACGCACAATATGAAAGCAATAGTATTAGAAAAAGCAGGAGGACCAGAAAACCTTCACTTAGCAGAAGTAGCAAAACCAGGCATAAAAAATAACGAAGTATTAGTAGCGGTAAAGGCTATTTCATTAAACCCGGCAGATGTAAAACCAAAGTATCAAGATAAGATGCTGAATATGATGTACGGTGAAAAACGACCTGTTATTTTAGGCTGGGACATAGCAGGAACCGTAACAGAAGTTGGTACTGAAGTCACCAATTTTAAAATAGGCGACAAAGTCTTTGGTATGGTAAACTTTCCTGGTGTAGGTAATGCTTACGCGGAATTTGTTGCTGCGCCAGAAGCACATTTAGCTACAATGCCAAACAACGTCTCTTTTGAAGAGGCTGCTGCTACAACCTTAGCTGCTTTAACTGCATTACAAATCTTAGAAGGAAGGATTAATAAAGGTGATAAAGTACTAATACAAGCAGGTTCTGGTGGTGTCGGGCATTTTGCGATTCAAATTGCAAAAGCAATGGGAGCTTTTGTAAATACTACTGCCTCGGCAAAAAATAGCGAATTTGTCACCTCTATTGGAGCAGATAACGCAATAGATTATCATACTGAAAAGTTTGAAGAAATTTTATCCGATATCGACTTTGTATTAGATACACAAGGTGGTGAAGTATTAGAAAATTCAGTAAAAGTTTTAAAAAGCGGTGGTACAGCTTATACAACAGTAGGTATGGACTTAGATGACTTAAAAGCATCAGCTAAAAAGGAGAACAAAACCGTTTCAGACATCTTAGTACACTCTAGTGCTGAAGATATGAACACCTTAAAAGAAATGTTAGAAAACGGTAGTATTAAACCAAACATTTACAAGACGTTTGCTTTTGAAGATATGGCTGCTGCCCATACTGAAGTTGAAAAAGGAAGAACAGTGGGTAAAGTAATCGTGACACTTTAGTATCAACTATTAAAACACAATGAAAATGAAAACACAAGATAAATTACCGAATTATACGAGAAAAATATTTGTTGGTGGCGAATGGAAAGACGGAAAAGGACCAGCAATCAAGGATATTAACCCTTGGAACCAAGAGGAGTTATTCTCTTTAAATGGAGCCACTACAGATGATGTAAATGAAGCTTTTGAACAAGCAGCAGTTGCGCAGAAAAAATGGGCAGCTGTACTACCTCCTGAAAAGAGTAGAATGATGCTTAAACTAGCCGAAGTAGTTAGAAACCGAAAGCAAGAATTTGCAGAATGGGCAAGAAAAGAAGTTGGTGCAACCTTAGCAAAAGGGTATTTTGAAGCAGAATTAGTAGCTAGCGTTTTTGAAAGTGCTGTGCATTTACCATTATTAGTAGAAGGTAAAATATTACCACAAGATATTGATGGCAAAGAATCTATCGCAGTTAGAAAACCATTAGGAGTTATTGGTTTAATTTCTCCTTGGAATTTTCCGGGTCAATTAACCGCGCGTACTTTAGGTCCTGCCTTAGCAGTAGGTAATGCGGTGGTTTTAAAACCAGCATCAACGTCTATAGTAACAGGAGGATTAATTTTTGCTTCTTTTTTAGAAGAGGCAGGTTTCCCTAAAGGGTTATTAAGTGTATTGCCTGGTGGAGGAAGTACTATTGGTACTGCAATTACAAAGCATCCTATTTCAAAACTAATTTCGTTTACAGGCTCAACACCAGTTGGTCGTCAAGTTGGTAAAAATGCTCTGGAAGCAGATATTATTAAAAATATCGAGTTAGAATTGGGAGGTAACAGTCCGTTTGTAGTATTAGAAGATGCAGATGTTAATCAGGCGGTTGAAGCTGCTGCTTGGGGTAAATTTATGAACCAAGGTCAGATTTGTATGGCTATCAACAGAATTATTGTAGAAGATAGAGTCTATGACGAATTTACAGAGAAGTTTATAGCCAAAGTAAAGACCTTAAAACGATTGGATATGAATGATCCAGATACGTTTGTAGGTCCTATTATTGATCAAAATCAGTTTGATACTGTTAAAGGGTTAATAGACGATGCAAAAGAACAAGGATATAAAATGGCATTAGGTGGTGAAGCCGAAGGTTTACATATGCCTCCACACATTTTTGTAGACGTTGACGAAAACTGCCCATTATTTCAAAATGAGATTTTTGGACCAGCAGTGTCTATTGCTAGAGCAAAAGATACGGAAGATGCGCTACGATTAGCAAATGCTACAGACTACGGTTTATCTAGTTCTGTATTTACACAAGACGAAGCAAAAGGAATGGCATTTGCACAAGGTATTGAAGCTGGTATGACACATATTAATGATCAACCAGTTAATGATAGTGCCTATGCACCATTTGGAGGAGTTAAGAATTCAGGTCTAGGACGTTTTAATGGACAATGGGGTGTAAAATCCTTTACCGTTGCACATTGGATAACCATTCAAAAAACACCAAGAAAATATCCTTTTAAAGCAGCTGACTTTCAGTAAAATAGAATATTTAATTTCAACACTATATGCTAGGGCCAGGCGCTACTCCTACCCTAGCATATTTTTATTTTGGCTAACTTGTGATCAAAATCATATTTAAAGAAACCGTAACTTATAAATGGATAACCTTATTACCTTTTCAATCACCGTATTCACTGGTTTTTTCGCCATAATGAATCCGCTTTCTAATATGCCTATATTTTTATCATTGGTTGGAGGTGCGGATAGAAAAACGCAACGGACTATTAGTAAAAAGGCTACATTAACAGCCTTTATTATCGTTACTATATTCCTTGTTCTTGGGAAATTTATATTTCTTCTTTTCGGAATTACAATACCTGCTTTTAAGATTACCGGAGGTATTCTAATCTTCTTTGTAGGTTTTGATATGCTTCAATCTAAAAAGTCTAATGTAAAACATTTAACGGATACGCATATAGACGAGGATCTTGCCATATCTCCACTGGCTATTCCTATTTTAGCGGGGCCAGGAACAATCGTTACCGGAATGAATTTTGTTTCTAATGCGGGTTACCTTAAAATTGGCGTGGTTATATTTATTTTCGGCCTGTTATGCTGGCTAACCTATTTTTCATTTATGTTGAGCGAATTGGTTATTAAAAAAATAGGTCATAACGTAATTTCGGTAATAGGGAAAATTATGGGGTTGATTATTGCCATTATTGGCACTGATATGATTATTCAGGGAATTAAAATATCATTTGAGCTTACCGCCTAACATCAAATCACTTAAGACATTTTTAAAAGTTTACTTGTATGAATACATCAGAAAATAAGAAAAACGCCATTGCTTTCTATAGAATGGCATACGAAGGCAACCCAAAAGAAGCTATTGATAAATTTTGCGGAGGTCAATACATTCAACACAATCCAGATGTGGCTAATGGACCACAAGGTTTTATAGATTATTTTGATAGAATGAAACGCGAATATCCAAAAAAGTCAATTGATTTTGTTCGTGCTGTGGCCGAAGGTGATTTAGTTGCCCTCCACACGCACCAAATCTGGCCAGATGATGATCAATATATAACAATGGACTTTTTTCGGTTTGATCATAACGGTAAAATCTGTGAGCACTGGGATTCCATTCAGCAAATTCCTAAAAAATCGGCAAACCCAAACACCATGTATTAAAGGTAGATTTTAAGCAACTACGGCCAAACCTATTCTGCTTTTGTAATAAATTTAAGATATACGAGCGTTATTGTTCTCATTATATTCTTAGTTTTATCAATCTATAAACCATATAACATGACCATAGAAATATTACATAAGTACGATCTTAATGACCAAATTCAAGAAGAAATTCAGAATTTATATAAACAGCTGAACGATAAAAATTTACAGCGCCCATTACATCAAATACTTCAAGATGGAAATCATGTAATTTTAGCAGCATGTAAGGAAGAAGGTCATATTGTAGGGATAGCGCTTTTGGTTACATATAAGGTAATTTCAGGTTACCGAGGATTAGTCGAGGATGTTGTAGTTGATGCCGAACATCGTGGAAAAGGAATCGGTAGAAAACTTATGGAAAAACTATTAAAGGAGGCTGAACATCTAAATTTGGACGAAATACTTCTTTTTTCCGGACACCATAGAACTCCAGCAATAAATTTATATACAAGCCTTGGTTTTACCTTGAGAGAAAGCGGGGTATACAATTTAAAAGTTCCACAATCTTAAAAAAAATTTACACTTTTTTTACATGCCGCAACTGACTTTTTAACTCTTCCATAGATTCTTGTAATTGTCTAAGGAGCCCCTTTTCTGTAGTAGCATCTTCTCCAAAAGTAATTCTACTGCTTACCTCCCAAATCTCCTGAATTTGAAAAGGTTTGATATCATATGGGGGATATGTTTCATTAAGCGATACCAAAGTAACATTGTTGGAATTTGGTCTTCTCTCTACTTTCTTGACCAAAACAGCATCCTCCAGCACAACCACATACATTTTATTTTGACTCACATCATCAATATGTTCTACTGCCTTGGCCAAAACCCACTCACCAGATCTTAAATTGGGCAACATACTATCTCCATCAACCTGAAAACCACGGTACGTAGCATTTCTAAATTCAGGAATGGGCAAATCAAAAGCAGGAAGTTGTTCGTACCAACTGGTATCCGCGATGTTCTGCGGATATCCTGCCGCTGCCTTAGCATTTACCAAGACCATATTATCGTTACCAGCATTATCTACGGTAACCACTTTAGGGATAACACTTACCTTGGAAGTTTCCAAATACTGGTTATCACTGTCACCAAACAGCCACAGCGGATTAATCTTGAACTGCTTTAAAAGCTCCATCACAACTTTACCTGAAAGTTTAGTACGCCCACGTTCTATATCCGCAGTAGTACTGGATACGCCAAGAAGCTTGGCAAATTCTGCTTGAGTATAGCCCAACTCACGGCGAATATCGGTGAAGCGTTTTAAAGTAATTTCATTTTCCATATAATTCTTGAATTATCTCTGTTGGTCAAAGCAATTGTAGACATTGCTATCTACACTACCCATTTTCAAATATACATAATTTGGACATAATCCAAAATTTTATTTGGAAAATATCCATAATATGGAATTTTTCCATAAATTTGGAATAAATACTAACACACAACATGTCAATATCTTTTGAAAGAATAAAGGAAAAATTGAATATACTCGCCGATGCAGCTAAGTACGATGTCTCGTGCTCAAGTAGCGGAAGTGTTCGTAAGAATAACTCCAACGGCCTAGGGGATAGTAGTGGTATGGGCATTTGCCATAGTTATACAGAAGATGGGAGATGCGTATCCCTATTAAAAATTTTACTGACCAATCATTGTATTTTTGACTGTGCCTATTGCGTTACGCGAAAAAGTAATGATGTGCAGCGCGCGGCTTTTAAAATACAGGAGGTGGTGGATTTGACTATCAATTTCTATCGTAGAAATTATATCGAAGGGCTTTTTCTCAGTTCTGGAATATTCAAAAGTCCGGATTACACCATGGAACGTTTGGTGGCAGTAGCCAAAAAATTAAGATTGGAAGAGAATTTTAATGGTTATATACATCTAAAATCAATTCCCGGGGCTAGCGATGAACTCATGCGAGAAGCAGGGCTGTACGCAGATAGATTGTCGGTTAATATTGAGGTTCCCACAATTTCCGGACTTAAACTGTTGGCGCCTGATAAAAAACATGAAGATTTCACCAAGCCGATGTTGAAGGTAAAAAATGAGATCATTCAGTACAAATCCGAGAAAAAAATAATCAAAAGCACCCCCAAGTATGCTCCCGCCGGCCAAAGTACTCAAATGATTGTGGGAGCCACAGGAGAATCAGACAAGGATATTATGTACTCTGCCACGCATTATTACAAAAATTATAATATGAAGCGGGTATATTATTCTGGTTATGTACCTGTAGCAGAAGATAGCAGGCTACCTGCTATTGGCACACGAGTTCCTATGCTTAGAGAGAATAGGTTATACCAAACAGATTGGCTATTAAGGTTTTACGGATTTGGGGTTCAGGAGATATTGAATAATGACCACCCTAATTTGGATATGGATGTAGACCCTAAATTAGGATGGGCTTTGCGGAACATGGAATACTTCCCCATAGATATAAATAAGGCAGATAAGAATGTACTTGCTCGTGTACCGGGGCTCGGAATGAAATCCGTTCAAAAAATTATTAGCGCAAGAAAGTATCGGAAGTTGAACTGGGAGCATCTAAAAAAGATTGGTGTTGCCTTAAATAGAGCTAAATACTTCATTGTTTGTGATTCTAGCAAGTGGGAACATAGGGACATGGAAGGGACTAAGATAAAAGGTTTGATTCTACAAAATTCGGTTGGGAAATTCAGAAAAGAGTATAGCACTCAATTGCAATTATTTAGTTGATCTGGGCATTTTGCCCAAAGCATGTGAACAAAATAAAACGGAGAACTATGAATACTTTAAAATCTTTAATTTACGACGGAAGTTTTAACGGATTTCTTACTGCCATTTTCGTGGCGTTCGATGAAAAAACAAGAGTGGCCGATATTCAGAAAAAATCTGCCTCCCAAAGCGGACTTTTTTCGGAAACAGAGAGTATTTTCACTCAAATGGATAAAGCACAAAGAGTGTGGAACGGAATAGATAAGAAGAGTCATACGGCTATACAAGATATCTACTTCGCCTTTCTGAGCGAAACCAAAGGAGTTGAAATGTTGTTGTATAGCTATATCCGAAAAATGTTTGCATCTACTAATTCTATTTCTTCGGATTTTTCAGATGGTACGGTGTTGAAAATTAGCCAGCTTGCTAGGTCTGTGGGAAGGGAAAAACACAGAATGGAGGCTTTTGTACGTTTTCAATTGACAAAAGATAATATTTATTTTGCCAATATAGAACCTGATTTTGATGTACTTCCTCTAATTTCTAAACATTTCAGATCAAGATATGCAGATCAACAATGGCTTATTTATGATTTTAAACGTAAATATGGTATTTACTTTGATTTAAATAAAGTTGAAATCATAACCTTAGACCTTGATTCTGCTTATACAAATAGTATAAACAAAAGTGTTCATTTTGGTGACGAAGAGTATAATTACCAGGATCTTTGGAACAATTACTTCAAAAGTACCAATATTAAATCGCGCATTAATTTGAAACTTCACAATCAGCATGTGCCCAAAAGATATTGGAAGTATTTAAGTGAGAAAAAAGCCGTGTAATTGTGCTGAAGAAAAGGTATTTACAAAAGTTATTTTGAGAATGGGATTTTATTGCAAAAAAGGTGAACTCATTTGTTATTTACCACCTTTTATTTAAGGTCTCAACCCTTATTCGTTAACATAGATATAAGTAAAGGCCGCTTCTTTCTTACAGGTCAAAAACGTACCTTTGCCACTTTGCTATAGAAAATGATAGATTACGAAGAAAATATTGAGGTTCAGGGCGCTCGTGTCCATAACCTCAAAAATATTGATGTTACCATACCAAGAGAAAAGTTAGTTGTGATTACCGGCCTCTCCGGTAGCGGCAAATCATCACTTGCTTTTGATACCATTTATGCTGAAGGCCAACGAAGGTACATTGAAACTTTTTCGGCCTATGCGAGGCAATTTTTAGGCGGACTTGAAAGACCAGATGTTGATAAGATTGATGGACTTTCGCCCGTTATTGCAATTGAACAGAAAACTACATCAAAATCTCCCCGTTCTACAGTAGGTACGATTACTGAAATTTATGATTTTCTTCGGTTGCTTTTTGCTCGAGCCGGAGATGCCTACAGTTACAATACAGGTGAGAAAATGGTAAGTTATAGTGATGAGCAAATTAAAGAACTCATCAAAAAGGATTACAACGGTAAAAAAATAAATATTCTCGCTCCGGTTATAAAATCCAGAAAAGGACATTATAGAGAGCTTTTTGAACAAATTGCGAAACAAGGTTTTGTAAAAGTCCGTATTGATGGTGAGGTTAAAGATATTATCAAGGGTATGAAAGTAGATCGCTACAAGACCCATGACATTGAGATAGTTATTGATCGCCTCAAAATTACCGATACGGAAGATATGGACAAGCGTCTTTCCGAATCTTTGCATACGGCCATGTATAGCGGAGACAATGTACTTATGGTTCTTGAAGAGGGGCAATTCTTAGCGCGGTATTTTAGTCGCGATCTAATGTGCCCTACTACTGGCATTTCCTATCCGGTTCCAGAACCAAATACTTTTTCATTCAACTCTCCAAAAGGCATGTGCCCTAATTGTAATGGGCTAGGTCATGTTTATGAAGTAAATGAAAAGAAAATTTTTCCCGATAAAAAGCTTTCCATTAAAGCTGGTGGAATTGCTCCATTGGGCGATTACAAAAATTCTTGGGCGTTCAAACAAATAGAAACTATAGCAAAACGTTACGGATTTGAACTGACAGACCCCATTTCTAAAATTTCTGAGGAAGCAATTAATATTCTTCTCAATGGCGGACACGAGAGTTTTGAGGTGGATTCCAAGTCGTTAGGCGTAAAAAGAAATTATAAGATAGATTATGAAGGCATTGCCAACTTCATAAAAAATCAATATGAAGAGGCTGGTACAACGGCATTAAAGCGTTGGGCCAAAGAGTATATGGACAAGATTACCTGTCCTGTTTGTGAAGGCTCCAGACTGCGAAAAGAATCGCTAAACTTCAAGATTGATGAGAAAAACATAGCAGAACTGGCTCATTTGGATATAGCCGAACTTGCTCTTTTCTTTAATGGGTTAGAAAAGAGACTAGAAGGGAACCAGCTAAAGATAGCGGAGGAAATTATTAAGGAGATACGTACGCGCATTCAATTTCTTTTAGATGTTGGGTTAGATTATCTTTCTTTAAACAGAAGCTCTAAATCGTTATCCGGCGGAGAGGCACAGCGTATACGATTAGCAACCCAGATTGGCTCTCAATTGGTAGGTGTTCTCTATATTTTAGATGAACCGAGTATAGGGTTGCATCAACGAGATAATACCCGACTGATCAAATCCCTTGAAGCACTAAGGGATATTGGTAACTCTGTGATCGTTGTGGAACATGACCGGGATATGATCGAGTGTGCGGATCATGTTATAGATATTGGGCCAAGAGCCGGAAAACATGGCGGGGAAATCATCTCGCAAGGCGCTCCGAAAGATTTAAAAAAGGAACATACATTAACTGCCGATTATATCACGGGAAAGAAAGAAATAGCCGTGCCAGCAAAGCGAAGAAAAGGTAATGGTAAAAAAATCACTCTTACTGGATGTACGGGAAACAACTTAAAGAATGTTTCTATCACCATTCCATTAGGTCAGATGATTGGTGTAACGGGGGTATCGGGCAGTGGCAAGTCTACATTAATAAATGAAACCCTCTACCCTATTATGAATGCTCATTATTTTAATGGCGTTAAAAAACCTATGCCCTATAAAAAGATAACAGGGCTAGAACATATAGACAAAGTTATTGACATCAATCAATCGCCCATAGGTCGTACTCCAAGATCTAATCCTGCTACCTATACTGGTGTTTTTGGAGAGATACGAGCCTTGTTTTCCAAAACTCCCGAAGCGTCTATAAGAGGTTACAAGCCAGGGCGATTCAGTTTTAATGTTAAGGGAGGACGTTGTGAAACTTGCCAAGGTGGAGGTCTTAGGGTTATTGAAATGAACTTTTTACCGGATGTTTATGTGGAATGCGAAACTTGCAACGGCAAGCGCTTCAATAGAGAAACATTAGAAATTAGGTACAAGGGGAAATCAATAGCAGATGTTTTGGAAATGACCATCAATGAAGCAGTAGACTTTTTTGAGCTTATTCCAAAAATATATCGTAAACTAAAAACGATCCAGGATGTTGGGCTAGGTTATATTTCCTTAGGACAACAGTCCACCACACTTTCAGGAGGGGAAGCGCAGCGTATTAAGCTGGCAACAGAATTATCCAAACGAGATACCGGTAACACTTTTTATATTTTGGATGAACCCACAACAGGGCTTCATTTTGAAGATATTCGCGTTTTAATGGAAGTTTTGACCCGTTTAGTAGACAAAGGAAATACCATATTGGTCATTGAACACAATATGGATGTAATAAAAATGGTAGATTACATTATTGATATTGGTTATGAAGGCGGCCGTGGCGGCGGTAAAGTAGTGGCCAAGGGAACGCCAGAGCAAATAGCTCAGGATAAAAAGAGCTATACTGCCAAATACCTAAGATCAGAATTAAATATACCAGACTAGATGTTCTGGTCGCAGGTGGTTATTTTAAAGTATATCAACTCTGCCTATCCAGACTTTAGTCAAATTAATACTAACTTCGGCTATAAATATTTATAGTTTTACAGTGCAATAAAATAAAAGCAATAAATTCACCCTCCGTAATAAATAAGTAGTTTTTTTGGATTAGCATAATAATGCTAACCAAGATACATGGAGGTGTATTTTATATAAATAAGAAAATAATACATGAGAAAAGAACAACATCACAAGGGTTGGAACGAAATAAAGACTAATGATTCTTGGGCCATTTTTAAGATAATGGGCGAATTTGTAATGGGATTTGAAAAAATGGGCTCTATTGGGCCTTGTGTTTCTATTTTTGGTTCAGCGCGTACCAAACCAGGTGATAAATATTACGGATTAGCTGTTAGCATTGCAGAAAGTATTGCAAATGCCGGTTATGGAGTTATTACAGGCGGAGGTCCCGGTATCATGGAGGCGGGTAACAAGGGTGCTAATTTAGCCGGTGGTACATCTGTGGGTTTAAACATTGATCTTCCCTTTGAACAACATGATAACCCGTATATTGATTCTGATAAAAGTTTAGACTTTGATTACTTCTTCGTTAGAAAAGTAATGTTTGTTAAGTATTCACAAGGTTTTGTAGTTATGCCCGGTGGTTTTGGGACGTTAGATGAGCTTTTTGAAGCTATCACCTTAATTCAGACCAATAAAATTGAAAAGTTTCCAATAATTTTAGTTGGTACTGAATTTTGGAGTGGCCTTATGGATTGGATTAAAAACACCATGTTAGAGATGAAAACCATAAGTGCCCATGATTTGGATCTTATAAAGATTGTTGACACGGAAGATGAAGTCGTAGATATCATTGACGCATTCTACAAGGGCCGAAACCTGAGTCCTAATTTTTAATATCGCTTTTGAAAATCAAATCCCTCATATTTTCTTTTTATCTCGGAACATTAATTTTAGGTAGTTTCGGAGAATTGGCTGCGCAACATGAAAACATACTAACCGCTACCTTAGACGGTGAGAATAAAGAAATTCATGTACAGCAGGAGTTTACATATAAGAATAACTCTAATGTAACCCTAAACACCTTGTATTTTAATGATTGGGCACATTCCTATGCCAGTAAGAATACCGGGCTTGCGAAACGCTTTGACGAACAGTTCAAAAAAAGTCTGCATCTGGCAAAAAAAAGTGAAAGAGGTTATACAACTATAATTAGTGCTGTAGATAATGAATATAGAGGTCTTTTCTGGAAGCGCACCACAGGTGAAGACATCTTAAAAATAGACCTAAATAGTCCACTTCCACCTGGTGAATCCGCCAAGCTTTTTTTGACCTACACGATAAAACTTCCTGAAAACAAGTTTACGCCTTATGGATATGACAAAAAAAGAAATGGCTATTACCTTAAGGATTGGTACTTAACACCATCCTATTTTGATGGGGCGTGGCATTTATATTCCAATAAAAACCTTGAGGATTTATTTACCGGTGTTACCGAGACAACGGTAAATTTCGTTTATCCCAGTAATTTACATCTAGCGACCAACTTTACGGTCTTAGGAAACTCTAAGATATTAAATGGCCAGATGGCCCAGCTAACTGCAGAGCAACAAAAGAATTGCGAAATTTTGTTGAGTGTGGACAATAGGTTCATGACCCATGTTACCCCGCAAATTACAGTAATTACGGATATTGAAGCTTTTAGATATGCAGATGTGTTTAAAGGACTATCAATCAACAAGGTAACAGAATTTATAGAAAGTAATTTAGGGAAATACCCCCACCGCCAGTTATTGGTTAGTCAATTGGATTATGAGAAAAACCCGCTTTACGGTATAAATCAATTACCGTCCTTCATTCGTCCTTATGAGGAGCAGTTTCAGTTTGAAATGAAATTTTTAAAAACCGCACTCATAAATATTTTGGAAGAAACCCTTTTCCTAGACCCTAGAAAGGAACAATGGCTAAGTGATGCTATTGCTAACTATCTCATGATAGAATATGTAGAGCAGTATTATCCAGACCAAAAATTATTAGGCAAGCTCTCAAAAATATGGGGTATACGAAGTTTTAACTTGGCTAAAATGGATTTCAATGAACAATATCCGTTTTTATATATGCTTACCGCTCGAACAAACTTAGACCAGCCATTAAGCACTAGCAACGATTCTTTGATTAAGTTCAATCAAAAAATTGCTAATAAATATAAAGCCGGCTTAGGTTTGGCCTACCTTGCTAGTTATATTGGAAAAGATAAAGTTGATAAAAGTATAAAGATTTTCTACAAGCACTATAAATTAAGCCAAGTAAAGACGTTGGATTTTGAGTCGATTTTAAAGAGGTCTACAGATACTGATATTGATTGGTTTTTTAAGGATTTTGTTACTACCGATCGCAAAATCGATTTTAAAATCAAGAAGGTCGAAAAGACCGAGGATTCATTGCGAGTTACTATAAAGAACAAAAAGGGAACCAATGTACCCATCTCATTATTTGGCTTAAAGAACGATTCCGTAGTCTCTAAATATTGGTTTTCGGGTATTAGCGACATCAAGACGGTTACCATTCCTAGAAACGAAGAAAAAAGACTTGTACTTAATTATGATCAAAAGATTCCTGAATTTAATCAACGGGATAACTGGAAATCGTTAGGCGGGTTTTTCTCTGGTAATAAAAAATTGAAATTCACATTTTTCCGTGATTCAGAAAACCCATATTACAATCAAGTGTTTTATGTTCCGATTTTAAATTTCAATATTTACGATGGATGGACGCCAGGTATGCGACTATACAATAAAACTTTATTGGAGCGGCCTTTCGTATACGATTTTGCTCCCTCCTATTCTTTTCGAGAAAAGGCTTTTGTTGGTTCAGGAAGAATCTCTTATCGCAAATATCTAAGCAAAAGTGGGCTGTATGTTGCCAATTATAGCATTGGGGGATCTACCTATCATTTTCAGGAAAATTCAAGATACTCAACTATTACCCCTTCTATTACTTTTGGCTGGAGACCGGCAAACCTAATATCCAACAAAAGGGAATTCTTACGGTTTAGATATGTAAATGTGTTGAGGGATAAGGCCGAGAGTTTGGGCGACTTTGAAACGCCTCCGGATTATAGCATTCTAAATGCACGTTATACCAATAGAAATCCCGGTATTATAAATTATGTTTCTTGGTTTGCAGATGCACAACATGCAAGCGATTTTACTAAAGTAGCTTTTGAATTGGAATATCGAAAGCTATTTGAAAGTAACCGTCAATTCAACTTTCGCTTCTATGCAGGTAAATTTATCCGGAATAAGACTACTGATTATAGAGACCCAAACTATTACAGCTTTGCATTAGATCGCCCTACGGACTATCTCTTTGATTATGGATATTTAGGACGTTCTGAAGATTCGGGAATTTACAGTCAGCAAATTATTATCGCAGAAGGAGGGTTTAAATCCTTTTTACCTGAGGAATATAGGTTTGCCAATGATTACCTTACTACGGTTAATGCCAGCGTAAATTTGTGGAAATGGATTGAAGTCTACAGTGACTTGGGGTATGTTAAAAATAAAGGCGTTAGTGGAAAATTCGTTTATGATTCCGGTGTTCGTCTAAACTTGCTCACGGATTACTTTGAACTTTACTTTCCTGTATACTCCAACAATGGCTGGGAACTATCACAACCACTTTATGGTGAGAAAATTAGATTTATTGTTACCGTAAGCCCTAAAACTTTAATTGGCCTATTTACAAGAAAGTGGTTCTAGGATTTACTTGTCAAATTCTTAATAAACTCTCATTTTAGCAAACTATTATTGTCAATATACCATTGGATTACTCTGTTTTTTAAATATTTTTTAATCAAGTATGTTGTGCAAGCATTGTAAAAATGCTTCTAGTTTATTATTTTTGTGAAAACTCGTACAGCTTAATGGATACTTCGCCTAAAACAAGTAATGATATTACGTTTGATGATTTCAAGACCCAAATCATAAGTGATTACAAAATTGCGGTTCTTAGTAGAACTTGTAGTTTATTGGGTAGAAAGGAAGTTTTGACCGGAAAGGCAAAATTTGGCATCTTTGGAGATGGAAAAGAACTTCCACAATTGGCCATGGCGCGATCATTTAAAGATGGAGATTTCAGAAGTGGCTATTACCGCGATCAGACTTTTATGATGGCATTAGGTCTTTTGACCCCAAAAGACATATTTCACGGTTTATATGCTACTACTGATATTGAAAAGGAACCTATGAGTGCTGGCCGGCAAATGGGTGGGCATTACGTTACTCATAGCCTCAACGAAGATGGCAGTTGGAAAAACCTTGTAAAACAGAAAAACAGTAGTGCGGATATTTCCTGTACGGCGGGCCAGATGCCCAGATTATTGGGTCTTGCCCAAGCCTCTAAAATGTACAGGGATCTAAAAGGAGTAGATGCCACTAAATTCTCGAACAAAGGAAATGAAGTTGCCTGGGGAACCATAGGTAACGCCAGTACCAGTGAGGGTATGTTCCTGGAGACCATAAATGCTGCCGGAGTACTTCAAGTACCCATGGTCATAAGTATTTGGGATGATGAGTATGGTATTTCCGTACCAGCAGAGTTTCACACTACAAAAGAAGATATTTCAGAAATACTCAGTGGTTTTAAACGAACCGAAGAACAGAAAGGTTACGAAATCCTAAAGGTTAAAGGATGGGATTATACGGCCCTCATGCATGCTTATGAAAACGCTTCGGATATTGCAAGAGATGAGCATGTGCCTGTTATTATTCACGTAACGGAACTTACACAACCCCAAGGCCACTCATCTTCTGGCTCACATGAACGTTATAAAAATGAAAAGAGGTTAGACTGGGAAAAAGAAAACGATTGCAATAAGCGCTTTCGCGAGTGGATACTGGAAACAGGGATTACTACCGATGAAGAACTAAAAGCCATAGAAAAAAGTATTGTTAGAGAAGTTCGTTCCGCAAAGAGAGAAGCGTGGTCCGAATACTTGGAAAATCACAAGACACTTAAAAAGGAATTGGTCACTCTTCTGGACAGTGCCTCAGCAAAGAGCCAAAACAAGAATTTCATAGCAAAAATAAAAAACGATCTTATTGCTATTGAGGAACCCATTAAGAAAGATTTAGCCGTTAGTGCGAGAAAAGCACTTAGGTACTTGATTGGTGAGTCGTTTCCTGAAAAACAAAATCTTCTACAGTGGACAAATATATTTCTAGAAGAAACACAACCGTTATATAGCGCGAACTTATATAACTACGGCCCTACGGGCGCTTTGAATGTAGCAGAGATAAAACCAGTGTATTCAGAAAATACTGAAAACGTGGACGGTCGCGTCATTCTAAGGGACAATTTTGACAAAATATTTGAAAAATATCCCAACGCCTTGGTTTTTGGGGAAGATAGCGGAGCTATTGGTGACGTAAATCAAGGTCTTGAAGGTCTGCAAACCAAATACGGAAAACTTAGAGTAGCAGATACTGGAATACGAGAAACTACCATAATCGGACAAGGAACGGGTATGGCCATGAGAGGACTGCGTCCTATTGCTGAAATTCAATATCTAGATTATATTTATTATGCCATAGCTACCTTAACGGATGATGTTGCTTGTTTAAGATACCGTACTTTTGGAAAGCAAAAAGCTCCATTAATCGTGAGAACCCGCGGCCACCGTCTTGAAGGAATTTGGCATTCTGGATCCCCTATGGGCACATTGATCCACGCACTACGCGGTATGTATATTCTATCTCCAAGAAACATGACGCAAGCTGCCGGTTTCTATAATACTCTTTTAAAAACCGATGAACCGGCCTTGGTAATAGAGAGTTTAAACGGATATAGATTAAAAGAACAGAAACCATTGAATTTAGGTGAGTTCTGTACACCAATTGGCAAAGTGGAAACTATTAAAGAAGGAACCGATATTACCTTGGTTTCTTATGGTTCAACCTTAAGGATTGTTATGCAAGCGGCAGAAGATCTTAAGGAGGTGGGTATTAATGCAGAAGTTATTGATGCACAGACATTATTACCTTTTGATGTTTATCAAGATACACTAAAAAGTGTAAAGAAGACAAATAGACTACTTGTAATTGATGAGGATGTTCCTGGTGGATGTTCTGCATATATTTTAAATGAAATCATAGAAAAGCAAGGTGCATACGCCTATTTGGATTCAGCACCGCAAACCCTCAGTGCTCAACCGCATAGGCCAGCATATGGTACGGATGGGGATTATTTTTCAAAACCCAATGCTGAAGATGTTTTTGAAAAAGTATATATTATCATGAATGAATTAGACCCAGAAAACTTTCCTAGATTACGCTAACTATTTGGTTATTAAACATATTGAACTCCAATACTTTTAACTAAGACATAAGGTGAAATATACTCATAGGTTTTTTTGTTTAAAATCTATTTTGACAAATTCATAAAAAAGAATACTTTTATAATTAAAGTAAACTGAAAAACGTATGTCTAACGCACTTTTAAAAGATATTGGATTAGCTTTATTACGAATTGCAGCATCAGCAATGATGGCTGTTCACGGATATGGAAAATTACAGATGTTGATTGAAGGTGTAGAGTTTGGAGACCCTATCGGTATTGGTTCAACTCCTTCTTTGTTCTTAGCGGTTCTAGCTGAGCTTGTTTGTCCTGTATTAATCATTATTGGTTTTAAAACCAGATGGGCGGCTATTCCTACATTAATCACCATGGGTATTGCTGCATTTATGGTACATGGTGCAGACCCTTTCCAAAAGAAGGAATTAGCGCTTATTTACTTTGTTGTTTTTCTGGCAATTATACTTCTAGGCCCAGGAAAATATAGTATAGACAAAAGATAATCTATATTATTTTTACCAACAATTCTTTTAAAAGATCCGCTTGCGAATTTACATTTCCGCCCACACCTTTGCCCTTTAAGTCCATTTCACGTAGGGCAGATATAATTCCGCTTACCTTTCTCATTGGATAGTTACGTGCTGCTGTTTGAAACTCGCCCACAAAGTATGGATTGATTCTTAAGGCACTTGCAACGCTTTTGGGTGAGTGATCATTTAATCCGTGGTACTGCAAAAGTTGGGTGAAGAAACTATGCAATAAGGTAACTGTTAGTACAAACGGGTTGTCCTTCGGATTCTGTGCAAAATAATTAATGATTCGCGTAGCTTTCAGTACATTTCGTTCACCAATGGCCTTTTTTAATTCAAAATTATTATAGTCCTTGCTAATTCCAATATGTGCCTCTATCTCTGCCGGAGTAATTTCACTCTGCTTTGGCAGAACTAATTGCAATTTTTCTATCTCATTATTGATACGACTCAAATCCGTTCCCAAATATTCGGTAAGCAAAATAGCAGCCTTGTGAGATATACTATACCCTCTGTTCTGTAGATTTTTCCTGATCCAGTCCGAAACTTGATTTTCATACAGTTTCTTGCTTTCAAAAAGAACTCCTGCTTTCTGAACCGCCTTGTATAATTTTTTGCGCTTATCCAATTTCTTGTACTTATAGCAAACAACAAGTACCGTGGTCATTTGTGGATTATCTACATATGAAGTTAAGTTTTCAATAGTACGCACAAGGTGTTGTGCTTCTTTTACAACAACCAATTGCCGTTCCGCCATCATTGGATAGCGTTTTGCATTAGCTACAATATCATCTATAGAAACATCTTTACCATAAAGAACCATTTGATTGAATCCTTTTTCTTCTTCTGCAAGGAGATTTTTTTCAATATATGAAGCAATGGCATCAATATAATAAGGCTCCTCTCCAAATAAAAAATATATGGGCTTAATCGTACCCTTCTTTATATCTGTAACTATTCGTTTTGCTTCATCCATCCAAAAAAAATCATCAAATTTGCGATATGGTACCCCTTAATTTTCCAGAGTATAAATTCCGCTTCAAAAATAGCGAAAATAACGTGCGTATTTTTGACAGTATACGCAAAAAATTCGTGGTATTGCAGCCAGAGGAATGGGTACGACAACATGTTGTCAATTACCTGCTTACAGAAAAAAACTATCCTAAAAGCTTGGTAAACGTTGAGAAACAACTGATTATCAACAATATCAAAAAAAGATATGATGTAGTCGTATTCAATTCAGATGGCAGTATTCACATTTTAGTGGAATGCAAAGCTCCGGAAATAACAATCAATCAAACTACCTTTGATCAAATTGCACGCTATAATCTTGAGCTCAAAGCGGATTATTTAATGGTTACAAACGGATTGGAACATTTTTATTGTAAAATGGACTTTACTTCAGAAAAATATACTTTTCTAAGGAATATTCCTGATTTTAGCCGTTAATTTGCGATTGTTTTGCGTATTGCTGTGGTCATATTAAACTGGAACGGAGAGGTACTTCTAGAAAGATACCTACCCTCTGTTATGCAACACTCCGGTGACGCAGAAATCTATGTTGTTGATAATGCTTCTACAGACGGCTCTGTTTCCTTTATTAGAAATAATTATCCTTCGGTAAAGATAGTCCAGAATAGCGAAAATGGAGGTTTCACAAAAGGATATAACGATGGTCTTAAGCATATAGATGCCGATGTTTATTGTCTATTGAATTCGGATATAGAAGTAACGGAAGACTGGCTCCCTCCTATTCAAGAAGTTTTTTCTAAAAATAATGAAATCGCCATTGTTCAGCCCAAAATACTCGATCTTATGCGTCCTGACCATTTTGAATATGCTGGAGCAGGAGGAGGTTTTATTGATAAGCTTGGATATCCTTTTTGTAGAGGCCGTATTTTTCAAGATCTTGAAAAGGATAATGGGCAATACAATGATATCACCGAAATTTTTTGGGCCACAGGTGCCTGTATGTTCATACGGAAAGAAGTTTTCTGGAGCCTCAATGGTTTTGATGAACATTATTTTGCGCATCAGGAAGAGGTTGATTTATGTTGGCGGGCCAAGAACGAAGGTCATAAAGTTTTTTATGTAGGTACTTCCAAGGTATACCACCTGGGAGGTTCAACACTTAGTAATATGAACCCTAAGAAAACCTACCTGAATTTTAGAAACACCCTTTTTTCTATTACAAAAAACCTTCCTAGAAGAACCGCACTGTCCATAATCATATTACGTCTATTACTTGATGGGATTGCAGCTGTGCGTTTTATCTTTCAATTTAGATTCAAGCATTGCCTTGCTATTTTAAGGGCACACCTTAGCTTTTACAAGCATTTTAACAAAATGTACAAGAGACGCGAAAAAGCTAATTTTATCCAAAAGTATTACTATACGAAGTCCATTGTATGGCAGCATTTCGTACATCATGTAAAGAAATTTAACGATTTAGTAAAACATTAACTAATTTTACAAATGGTAAGTTTGGCGATTATATAATTTTGTCCCTTATTGAAACTAGTGAAAAAATCAAATAACAATCATTAAATACTTAGTATCTCTCATTATGAAAAAATTAATTTTAGGCTGTTTAGGAGTGACCATGTTGTTGTCTTCTTGCGTATCATCAAAGAAGTATGCAGATTTAGAGTCAAAGCATAAAGAAGCACAAGATCTTTTGAATTCAGCAACTGTTAAATTGAACGATTGCTTAGAAGAAAAAGCTACAGCCAGTTCTAAACTCCAAACATTACAAGATCAAAACGCATTTTTAAAAGCGAATAACCAAGAGTTGATCAATAATATGGGTAACTTAACTACATTGACTTCAAAAGGTGCCGAAAACTTAGAAAAATCTTTGGAGAGCTTACAAGAAAAAGATCTTACTATTCGTAAATTACAAGATGCCATTACAAGAAGAGATTCTGTAAACCTTTCCTTGGTTCAGAGCCTTAAAGGGGTTTTGGGTAACTTAGATGATGAAGACATTCAAATAAGCGTTGAAAAAGGTGTTGTATTTGTTTCTATATCCGATAAGCTTTTGTTTAGCAGTGGTAGCTACAACGTTACTAGTAGAGCAAAAGAAATTCTTGGTAAAGTTGCACAGGTTGTAAACAACAAACCAGATTTTGAATTTATGGTTGAAGGTCATACAGATGATGTTCCTTACAGAAAAGGTGTTCTTCTTGACAACTGGGATTTAAGTGTAAAACGTGCTACAGCGGTTGTTAGAATTTTACAAAATGATTACAACGTTGATCCTAAGCGTATGACTGCTGCGGGTAGAGCAGAGTTCATTCCTGTATCTACAACTGAAAAATCCAAAAACAGAAGAACTCGTATAGTAGTACTTCCAAAAATAGATCAGTTCTACAGTATGATCGAAGAAGGCATGGATGATCCTGCCATCAACAACTAAGTAGAAACATTAGTATATTCAAAAACCGCAACTTTATAAGTTGCGGTTTTTTTATGCTCAATGAATATTTGTTATGTAAAACAAAATAGTAGCATTTAAAAGATATCCAAATCTCCCTTACCTTCTCTTATTATTTGCGGCTCTCCCCCAGATAAATCTACTACCGTAGAGGCTACATTATCTCCATAACCACCATCAATAACAATATCAACTAAATTATCCCACTTTTCCAGAATAAGCTCTGGATCCGTAGTATATTCCAGTAAATCATCTTCGTCCCTTATGGATGTTGATACTATAGGATTACCTAGGCCATCTACAAGCGCTTTGGCGATTGCGTTATCAGGAACTCTAATACCTACGGTCTTCTTCTTTTTAAAATCTTTAGGCAAGTTTGTGTTACCGGGAAGAATAAAAGTATATGGTCCTGGTAATGCTCTTTTCAATATTTTAAAAGTAGGCGTATCAATCTGCCGCACATAATCCGATAAATTACTTAAATCCGCGCAAATGAATGAAAAGTTCGCCTTAGCTAATTTTATTCCTCTGATTCGTGCTATTTTTTCTAATGCCCGTGAGTTGGTAATATCACAACCTAAACCATAAACCGTATCAGTAGGATAAATAACAAGGCCACCTTTACGCAGCACATCCACCACCCTACTAATTTCTTTAGGATTAGGGTTCTCTTCGTATATTTTTATAAACTCGGCCATAACACTGTCATCATTAACTCTACCTCAAAAATAATTCATTTTTCTTTATCATATTTAGCTAACTCATTTATTCCCAGAACCAAACCAAAAGGACAAAATTTCAGTACATCCATTCATCGAATTATATAAATAAAACATACAGTAAAACGTTATAAAAAACGACGAAATAAAATTTAAGCCCCTACTTTATGAAACTATCTCCTTTATTTAGGTTATCAATGTGTTTACTGCTGATTTTTGCTTCGTGTTCCAAAGATTCCGATGAGACCGTAGAAACACAATCAAAAAGCAACAAGAATGAAGTTCTAGAATTTAACATAAGTATTCAAGACACAAAGACTGAACTGGTAATCAATTCCAACGAAATTCGTCAAGCATTCCCTTCTACAGTTGATCTGACGAGTTTAACCCCTGAAATCGTCATTTCTGAAAAAGCCACAATTTCACCAAAATCAGGTGTAACTCAAGATTTTTCCAAAGAAGTCACTTATACGGTTACTGCTGAAAATGGTACAACCAATATGTATAAAGTTAATCTTACCAACGAAGAAGTAGAAACGGAAAATAAAAATGTGGTTTTTAGTTTCATGAACTTGCCTGAAGGCAGAAGTAATTTTAACCATATCAAACAACCGGAAGCAGAGGCAGATTCAATTCAGTATCGTATTCCTTACTTAAGTAATATTCCGGCGCTAAAGCTCCAGGTTAATCTTCCAGAGGGAGCTAAAAGTGTACCTGAATCTGACGAAACATTGGATTTTACCAATCCGGTTACCTATACAGTTACTTTTGATTCTGGGGACACTAAGAAATATATCATTAGTGTAGACAACCGTCTTGACCAAGTAAAACTACCTCCTTTTAGTATAAACATGTTTGCCGATAAAGCACCTGGCGAAACCATTACTTTTAACGCCTATCCTACTAATCCAATTTTGGACAGCGTTAAAGTCAATTTGATAAACAGCCATACCCGCGAAAGCACACCGTTAATTGTTGAAAAAATTGAAAATATATCCTATAACAGTGATGCTGTCACAGCGCGGTTACCGGAATCATATTTAAATGGAAGGTATGAGATCGAGATTTTTATAGAACATGATAATAGCACAGAAACCAATGATAGTGACCTTCGTTTCACCAAAGGAACACCCAATTTTAAATATGCCAGTGTTAACGGCGAATTGGATAGGGTTATAAGCCGACCTGGGGGGCACATTTCTGCAAACCTATACTTAGATCATTCTCGTTTGGAAGATTACACTTTTAGCCTCAAGAAAGATGGTATAGCATATGAATTTACGAATGCAACCTATAGCTCTGGGTCCGGTAATGAGAGTTTTGTTCTTACCCTTCCTGACCTGGATACTGCAGATGCCCCCAATGGTATGGATTACAAATTTGCTATTCATCTTGATGGAGAAACATATGAGTACGATCTTATTGACTACTGGGGAGAAGCTATAGCGGTAGTTTCAGGAGGAAGTCCAAAAAATGCATCCATTAATAAAAACATTTATACAAAAGGTGATATGTTAACCGTTACCGGTGAAAACCTATATTTTGAGAATAAGGGGGAATATATATTTAGAGAACTATCTGAAATTATTTTAATATCTACGGAAGATAGCGGAAAAGACCTTTTATATCGCTTAGGAACAGAGTCAACTAGCGAAAATAGCCTAAGCCTGCGGATTCCCGATGAAGTTCAAAGTGGTAGTTATGAACTTAGATTAAGAAATAATTTAATTGGATACAATGACAATAACGATGCAGAGACCGGTATAGAAATTGAAGTATTACAACCTGCATCAACACATCCTACTCTAGTTATTACCGAAGCTATAATAGGGGTTAAACCCGATAAAGCATTCTACCGGCAAGCAAATATAACATTCAACCAAAATATTGAAGGACTACAGATTAATGAAATTCTTTTTGTAGAGAACTCATTGAGCGTCAAAAATTTCTTAACCTACCCCAGCTCAATAGTTACTGGTGAAATAGAAAATGAATACCTAAATCAAATGGATGATAAGAGCGATGGCAAGGTCTTGGTTACGGATAATGGAGTAACCTATGAAATTCCATTCTCAATTGTTTTTCAACATTAATATATCTTCTGTAAAATATACAACAATATGAAATGGAAAGCCCTAAGAAATAAATTCCTAGGGCTTTTTGTTTGCTCTAAAAAAGCTATCGATTAGCTTATCACCTCCAACTTAGCAAAGCGAAGCAATAACTTCTTTATATCTCCTTTTTCAAACTGAATTTCAGCCTTTTTATCATTACCTACCCCTTCAATTTTTATCACTTTGCCACGACCGAAACGAGTATGATTAATAACACTGCCTTCAGCTAGATTAGGGTCAACAGAATTGGTGTTCCCTACTGGTGTGGATAATTCCGGTTTTAACTTTCTTAACTTCCGTAATTGAATTTCGTTTGGTTTTTTACGAGTTGGTGGTGTGCCACCGGCAGGTTTATTCTGCCTTAACCTACTTTTATCCACTTCTCCAAAAATATCATTGTCCACAAGTGGCTTGTACCGGTAACCTGTATCAATTGGAGTAAGGTTTTCTACATATTTTTCATCTATTTCCTCTAAAAACCTACTAGGTTCAGCATCAATCAATTTCCCCCATCGATATCTGTTTTGAGTATACGTTAAATACGCTTGTTTCTCTGCACGGGTAAGTGCTACATAAAACAACCTTCGCTCCTCTTCCAACTCACTACGGGTATTCATACTCATACCGGAAGGAAAAAGATCTTCTTCCATTCCAACGATATAAACATATGGAAACTCCAATCCCTTTGCCAAGTGTATGGTCATTAAGGCCACACGGTCATCATCTCCCTTATCGTTGTCCAAATCCGTTGCCAATGCAACATCTTCTAAAAACTCACTAATACTACCCGTTGCATCCGCAATTTCTTTCTGTCCTTCCACAAAGTCCTTGATGCCGTTAAGAAGCTCTTCTATATTTTCCATTTTGCCAATTCCCTCTGGAGTGCCATCTTTTTTAAACTCCAAAAGAACACCGGACTTTTTAGCTACGTGTTCGGCCAATACAAAAGCATCCGTAGTTTCGTTCATGATCTGAAAACTTTGGATCATAGTCGTGAAATCCTGCAATTTGCGTTGTGTTCCCGCATTAATTTTCAAATTGATTTTATCAAGATTCTGGATCACTTCAAAAATAGAGCGGTTATAATGGTTAGCCGCCACGGTCAACTTATCCAAGGTAGTTTGACCTATTCCACGCGTAGGGAAATTGATAATACGTTTTAACGCTTCCTCATCTTTTGGATTGATAACCAAACGTAAATAACTCAATACGTCTTTAATCTCCTTTCTCTGATAAAAGGAAAGTCCACCGTAAATACGGTATGGAATATCTCTTTTACGTAGGGCATCTTCAATAGCACGGGATTGCGAGTTAGTACGATAGAGCACTGCAAACTCACCATTGCCCAATTGTTCGTTCATCTTGTGATCCCAAATGGAACCCGCCACAAATCTACCTTCTTCAGCATCTGTAGTGCTCCTATGTATTTTAATACTTCCCCCATCATCATTTGAGGTCCAAACTACTTTTTCTAGCTGTTCCTTATTATTGGCAATGATTGAGTTGGCGGCGTTTACTATATTCCTAGTAGACCTATAATTCTGCTCCAAACGATACATGCCTACATTATCATAATCCTTCTGAAAGTTCAAGATATTGCTAATGTTCGCACCCCGAAACGAATAAATACTCTGCGCATCATCACCTACTACACAAATATTATGAAAACGGTCTGCAAGGGCTTTTACTATAAGATATTGGGAATGGTTGGTATCTTGGTACTCATCTACCAAAATATATCGGAATCGGTCTTGATACTTAGCCAATACTTCTGGAAACCGATTCAAAAGTTCATTCGTACGAAGTAGAAGGTCATCAAAATCCATCGCACCGGCTTTAAAGCAGCGATCCACATAATTTTGATATATCTCGCCCATTCTTGGTTTTTTAGCCATGGCATCTGCCTCCACCAAATCTGGATTGTTCAAGTAAGCCTTAACAGTGATAAGACTGTTCTTAAAGGACGAAATACGGTTCTGTACCTGCTTGTACTTATATATATCCTTATCCAGCCCCATTTCTTTAATAATCGAAGCTAATAAACGCTGAGAATCCTGAGTATCATAAATTGTAAAGTTGCTAGGGAAGCCTAATTTATCTCCATCATAGCGTAAAAGCTTGGCAAAGACAGAGTGAAAAGTTCCCATCCATAGGTTTTTGGTCTCTGATCTACCGGCGATCTTGGCAATACGCTCTTTCATTTCACGAGCAGCCTTGTTGGTAAACGTAAGTGCCAAAATATTAAATGGATCTACACCTTGCTGCATTAAATAGGCAATACGAAAGGTAAGCACCCTAGTTTTTCCCGATCCAGCTCCGGCAATTACCATTAATGGTCCATCCTTATGTAGAACGGGTGCTCTTTGGGCATCGTTCAATTCATCTATGAAATTCTTCAATTTGTTAAGGTATTTTTTACAATGGTGAATTTAACCATAAATAGGCTTATCCTAAAATGATGTTTATTTCTTTTATAAACAGTTTGATGTATTTATTCTTAAAATTAATGAAGACCACAAAAGATAAACTTAAGTGGTCTTAAAACAGTGCAGTAGTACAAAATTGCTAAACAATCATAATACTTGTTTTATAAAAAAATTATACGTTGAACCTAAAGTGCATGACATCCCCATCTTTAACAATATATTCTTTACCCTCTACACGCATTTTACCAGCTTCCTTTACTTTAGCTTCACTACCAAATTGCACATAATCCTCATATGCAATAACTTCTGCGCGAATAAAACCTTTTTCAAAATCAGTATGGATAACACCTGCAGCTTGAGGTGCGGTAGCGCCTACTGGGATAGTCCATGCACGTACCTCCTTTACACCTGCGGTAAAATAAGTTTCTAAATCTAATAGCTTGTATGCACCACGTATTAATTTTGCAGAACCAGGTTCATCCAAACCAAGGTCTTCTAGAAACATTTGTCGCTCTTCATAAGTTTCAAGCTCGGTAATATCTGCTTCGGTACCAACGGCCAAAACAACTACCTCCGCATTTTCTTGGGCAACGGCAGCTTTAACCTTATCTACATAATCATTACCTGAAGTTGCCGCACTTTCATCTACATTACAAACATACATTACGGGTTTGTCCGTTATGAATTGTAAAGGCTTTACAAATTCCTCCCTATTGTCTTCTGATATATCTATAGCACGAACAGACGTTCCTGCCTCAAGACCTTCTTTTAATTTTAAAAGAACAGCTTCTTCTTTTTGAGCTTCCTTATTTCCTGTTTTAGCGGCACGTTTAACCTTATCCAATTTTTTATCTACTGTCTCGAGATCTTTTAACTGCAGCTCCATATCAATGGTTTCTTTATCGCGAATAGGATCAACAGAACCATCTACATGAACAATATTATCATCATTAAAACAGCGCAATACATGTAAAATAGCATCGGTTTCACGAATATTCCCTAAAAACTGATTTCCTAATCCCTCACCTTTACTTGCTCCTTTTACTAAACCGGCAATATCAACGATTTCTACAGTCGCAGGCAATACTCGCTCCGGATCTACCAAAGACTCTAATTTCTGTAATCGAGCATCAGGTACATTTACAACCCCAATATTAGGTTCTATGGTACAAAAAGGGAAATTGGCACTTTGTGCCTTAGCATTGGAAAGACAATTGAAAAGAGTTGATTTTCCTACATTTGGCAATCCTACGATACCTGCTTTCATCTTGAAAAAAGTAATTAAATGTTTGAATAAATTTAAAAGGTCTTCTAAAATAGTTTGCAAAGATAACTTTTTGAATCGGTATATGAATACAACACTTCCACGACTTATAATTCTAATCAAACATACTTCTTTCCGGCAAAAATAAAACTTGAACAATATTCAACAGAACAAGTGTATTTCAAACATATATTCAACGTTTTCCTTTGGAGTCTTAATTTTTCTCTTGATTTAACACAATTTTAGTACATAATACATATATTTGGTTTCTGATTATTTCGAGAACATGAACACTTCATCTGAAAAATCTTTATGGAATTTATTTGTGGAAGGGGATAAAAATGCCTTTTCGTCACTGTTTAAAACTTACTACTCTCCACTATACAGTTACGGATTGAAAATTTCCTCAGACCAATGCACCACTGAGGATTGTCTTCAAAATTTTTTTATTTACTTACATAAAAATAGAAGAAATCTAAGTGAAATTAATAATGTAAAATCTTACCTTTTTGTATCATTTAGAAGAGCAATTCTTAAAAATCTAAAACAAGAAAGAAGGTTCAGTTCATATGATGAAATTTTTGAGTCTAATCATTTATTTGCATTTTCACCTGAAGAATTAAAAATCGAACAAGAAATAAGTAACACCAAGAATACTGCCTTGGCTGTACTTTTAAACTCCCTCTCTACAAGGCAAAGGGAAGTTGTTTATCTAAAATATTACAGTGAACTCTCTATTAAAGATACCGCCGAGGTTATGAATATATCTTACCAAAGTGTATTGAACACCTTGCAAAAAGCTTTTTCCAAACTCCGGAATGAGATAGTTGAGCAAGAAATATCTGCTGTTTTACAAAAAAAATAGAAAAAGTAGGGTATAATAATAAAGTGATGGTCTCTTTACTATTGAAGACCATTCTTATGAGTAATAAAAATCTGTCCCTTTTAGAAATTCTTATTAATGACGCATCCTTTGTGAACTGGGCTAAAAACCAGAATCAAAATGATGTTGCCTTCTGGAAAAAATGGATTGCTGAACATCCTGATAAAATAGATACCGTGTACAATGCCAAGGCAATTGTATTAGGAATTCAGTTTAATCCAGTTCAAATTCCAGAAAACAAAATCAATAGGGAGCTTAATGATATTTTAGCTCAAATAGAACCTGGAGAAACCGCACCATTAAAGCCAAATAAAAAAACGAGTATCCTCACATATTTAGGCATAGCTGCGGCTGTGGTCCTTATAGTTACTTTTGTTAATAGATTTTCTGCCGAAGACAGTACTATAGTAACACATAAAACGGTTTACGGAGAAATAATAGACCTTAAACTTCCTGATGGAACTTCAGTTGTTTTAAATGGGAATTCCGAAATTTCATATGACAAATCCGCTCCCCGGAATATTAATTTAAAAGGAGAGGCTTATTTTAAAGTCAAGGCCATTCCTTCTACGCAAGCCAAATTTTGGGTTAACACAAAAGATTTAAAAGTAGAGGTCTACGGAACTCAATTCTCTGTAAATACAAGAAATGAAAAAACAGGTGTTCTCCTGGATGAAGGCTCAATACAACTTTTATTGGGCAATGGGTCTACTAGAAAAATGATACCAGGGGAAATGGTGTCTTATTCTGATGATGACAAAGAAGTTACCCATAAAAAGGTGACTCAAGACCTTTCTTATTCTTTATGGCGCGAAGGAACTTATGTTTTCAATAACACCTCTGTATATGAGGTCATGAGAAATGTAGAGCATGCATATGGCTTGAAAACCGAATTTATAGACGAAGAACTTAAAAATCAAAAACTATCTGGGGGTATCCCTAATCAAAATCTCAAAATTTGTTTGTCAGCAATAGAAAAATCGACGGGAACTAGAATTGTCGTAAAAGACAAAAGGCTATTAATATTCAAGAACTAACTAAAATCAATTTACAAATTAGAATTATGAGAAAAACTATTATGAAAACACTGTTAACTGCCATCCTGATTTTAGGTACAGTGCAGATTCAGGCTTCGGACAAAAGCTTGAATATGGAATTGGAAAAGAATGTTGCTCTATCCGATTTTCTTAATGATGTGAGCAAAAAGCATAAAGTATTTTTTACTTACAATGCAAGCCTTATATCAGGGGAGAATCTTGACCCTGAAGAATATAGATATAATAAACTGAATAAAATCATTACTAAACTTGAAAGTAAAACAAGTTTTGATTTTGAATATTTAGGCAACAACTATTATGTGGTTTATCACAAAAAAGCAGGAAAAGCTAAGGTTAATAAGCTTTCGCTAAATAACCTAGGGTATAGCACGGTAGATTTATCAGAACTACAACAATCGGTTACCGGTACTGTAAAAGACCAAGATGGTTTACCGTTGGCAGGAGTTAACGTTGTTGAAAAAGGTACCTCTAACGGGACAACAACAGATTTTGATGGTAATTACACCATTGATGTTTCTGATGGGGCCAGCTTAGAGTTTAGTTTTATCGGTTTTGCAAGTAAAATACAAAAAGTAGATGGTAAATCTGTTGTTAATGTATCACTTAGTGAAGGTGTACAATTAGAAGAGTTTATTGTTGTTGGTTCTAGAACTGCACCAAGAAGTAATACAGATACGCCTTTACCAGTTGATGTTGTTGGCGTAAAGGAATTGACTTCTACCGGTCAAGCAACTTTTGATAAAGCTTTGCAGTACAGAATTCCATCATTTAATACGGTTCAAACACCAGTAAACGATGCAACTTCTTTACTGGATCCTTATGAAATTAGAAACATGGGACCATCTAGAACATTAATTTTGATTAATGGTAAGCGTAAGAACTTAAGTGCCTTGTTATATACACAAACATCTCCGGGTCGTGGTGAAACAGGTGCGGATATTTCTGCTATCCCTACAGATGCAATCAAAAGAGTAGAGATTTTAAGAGATGGTGCTTCTGCTCAATATGGTTCTGATGCAATTGCAGGTGTAATGAATATTATTTTAAAAGATTCACCTAATGAAGGCTCTGCTACCTTGCGCGGGGGAATTACTTCTGAAGGTGATGGTGAAATGTTTGGTGTGGCCGTTAATAATGGATCTACTATTGGTGAAGATAAAGGCTTCATAAACTACACTATTGACCTATCCAAAGTAAACCAAGCAAATCGTCCTGGTACGGTAAATGCAGCCGGTGAAGCTGTTGATTTTGGAGCTGATATTGCAGATGTACAGGAGTTCTTGTCTAGAAGACCTGATGCCGGAAATATTAATGGCTCTCCAGAAACTGCTGCTGCTAAATTCTCACTTAACTTAGGTTATGACTTAAGTGAAAACACTTCATTATATGGTAATGCAGCTTATGTCTACAAAGCCGTAAATAGTTTTGCTAACTATAGGACACCGTATTGGAGGACTGTAGATGATTACCCATATTTGGCAGATTTTTTCCCTGGAAACAATCCAAACACAGCTGGTGGTTATGATGGTTATGTTCCTACTTTTGAGGGTTTATTAAGTGATTATAATGCTACAATAGGTTTCAAATCAACTATTAATGATTGGAATATTGATGCAAGTTTTACAACCGGAGGTAACTTACAGACCTATAAAGTAAATGACACTCATAATAGAAACATCGTATATTCTCCATCAGTATTTATAGATGCTAACGGTAATGGCTCCGTTGATGACGGAGAAATAACAGAAGGTTCTGAACTATACAGAGAAAACAGTCAACAATCTTTTGATCCAGGAGGAACAAGATTTTCTCATAATGTAGGCAACATTGATATTTCAAGGTTGCTTTCTGATAAAATCAGTATTGGTTTTGGTGCTGAGTTCAGAACGGAAACTTTTGAAATCATAGAAGGAGAATTAGCTTCTTACGATGGTGGTGGTGCAGATTCTTTTGCTGGAGCCTCTCCTCAAAACTCAGGAAAATTCAACCGCTACAATATTGGTGGCTACTTGAGTTTAGATTATGATGTAACCGATGCTTTCTTGCTAAGTGGTACTATTAGAACAGAAAACTATTCTGATTTTGGTAATGCTTTTGTATACAAGTTCAGTACCCGTTACAAAGTAGCCGACGCGTTTACTTTAAGAGGTTCTATTTCTTCTGGTTTTAGAGCTCCTACCCTACACCAAATATATACACAAAAAGCACAGTACAGTTTTGTTCCAGGACAAGGTATACAAGTAGGTGGTTTAATCAATAACGTATCTACACAAGCTAAACTTTTAGGTATACCACAACTAGATGCTGAAACGTCTACCAACTTTACCATTGGTGTTGGTGGAAAAATTGCGGATAAATTTAGTTATACTTTGGATTATTACAATATTGTTGTTGAAGATAGAATTGTTTTAGGAAATGAAATAGGACCTAGTGGAGATGCCACAAACCCTTTAGATATTCTTTTAGCGAGCAATAACTTAAGTGATGTTAGTTTTTTCTCTAATGCTATTGATACCAGAACATCTGGTGTAGATGTTGTTCTTGCATATAAAGGCATAAAGCTTGGAGCTGGTAATTTAGATTTGAATTTATCTGGAAACTATACTATACAAAACGAACTTGATGGTCCTGTTAAGGATATTGATTTAGTAGCCAATTCCGGGCAATCTGTAGTAAATGAAACTCAGGAAGCTTTGTTTTTCACTTCACGTCCGCAAACCAAATGGATTTTTGGAATAAACTACGATATCAACAAATTCGGTTTCTCTTTGAACAACACGTATTTCGGGAAAACTAAATTCCAACAACAAGGTTTGGATGATAACTTGTTTACTGAGTTTACACCAAATGTCGTAACTGACTTAGGAATCAATTTTAATGCAACTGAAAAATTCACGATTGCATTGAATGTAAACAACATATTTGATGTGTTGCCTGAGTGGAGTTTTCAATCCAAAAATTCTGCAGGAAATGCTATTTTGGCTGACCCAGCACAAGTCCAGAATCAATCTAACCTAATTACTTTCAACCAAAGATATTCTCAAATGACTTATGATGGTTACCATTTTAGTCAATTAGGAACGATGTTTAACTTGTCGCTAAACTATAAATTCTAAGACTTTGTTTTAAGTGTAATATTGTTTTAGCTTAAACTGCCCAATTTCTTGGGCAGTTTTTTTTATATACCATATTTAGGCTTTGCATATTACAGCTACCAATTGTAAACTTCCATTTAATCCTCTTAAGGTCAAGAAATAAAAAACCGGGCATTGCCCGGTTTTTGATCTTTAAATTCTCAACTAAATATTCTTTGTCCAACTATCCGTCAGGATGCATGAATTTTTGTTTTGCCAAAAGTGTTTCTTCAGACTCTACATGGTCTTCATCGGGCACACAACAATCTACTGGGCAAACCGCTGCACATTGTGGCTCTTCATGAAAGCCCATACATTCCGTACATTTGTCCGGAGAAATATAATAAATCTCATCACTTATAGGTTCCTGCACCTCCTCCGCATTTACAGCTTTTCCATCAGGAAGCACAACATCACCTTCAAGGGAAGTGCCATCTGTATAACGCCATTCATCCGCTCCTTCGTAAATTGCAGTATTCGGACATTCTGGCTCGCAAGCTCCGCAGTTAATGCATTCATCCGTTATTACTATTGCCATATTATTTTTATTAAGCTGAACAGCCTCTTAAACCGTTCGTTAAATTTTCGTTTTAACCGTTAAAGCAAAAAATCGATTGAGTATTCTTACTTTTGCACAAAGGTACTTCGGAATACAATTTTGAACAAATATATGAACGACCATCACAAAACTTTTATTGCATTTGTTAAACTCGGCCACTTTCTTAGGGAGTTTGTTACATTGAAAACACCAAATGACGAATGGTCGCAGAAATTAGACGATGCTGTTACTTTATCCAAGCATAAAAACGGTTGGTTCACAAGAGAAAATGTCATTAACTCACTTCAAAGTTGGGGAGAACTATTAACCGAGGATAAACTTTCTGAATGGGTCAACTCTTATGATTTAACTACGAACAAACCAAAGACGGTGGCACTGATTATGGCGGGAAATATTCCCCTAGTTGGTTTTCATGATTTTCTGTCTGTATTGATAACGGGAAATAAAGTCATGGCAAAGCTTTCATCCAATGATGATGTTCTTATGCTATTCATAAAAAACTATCTAACTTCTATTGAACCCAATTTAAAGGACTCCATAGAAATTTCAGATGGTAAAATGGAAGGTTTTGATGTTGTTATAGCAACGGGAAGCAACAATACCTCACGCTATTTTGAGCATTATTTTGGTAAAGTACCCAATATTATTCGAAAGAATAGAAATTCAATTGCGGTTTTAACGGGAAAGGAATCTAAGCAGCAGCTACATGCTTTAGGAGAAGATATCTTTAGATACTACGGATTGGGCTGCCGGAGTGTTAGTAAAGTATTCGTGCCTCAAGATTTTGAATTCTCTACCCTGTTTGAAGCGGTTTATGATTATCATCCTATTGTAGACCACGTTAAATACGCTAACAATTACGATTACAATAAAGCCGTTTATCTCATGTCTGAATTTAAAATACTGGATAACGGATTTTTAATTCTCAAAGAAGACAAAAGCTACTCCTCTCCTATTGCATCCTTATTTTATGAACGCTATAAAAGTTTGGAATTGCTAAAAGAACGATTAATATTAGATACTAACGAATTGCAATGCATTGTTGGCAATGGTATTGTTAAAAATGAAATTGACTTTGGTCAGACCCAAAAGCCCTCATTAACAGACTACGCGGATAATGTAGATACTGTTGACTTCCTGTTAAGAACCTAATAGAAATTTTTGTTAATAGTTAGATGCGTTTCCCTTAAATTCAAGACCTTTACCTCTTAATTTTTTTACATCCCTTATGAAAAAACATAATTTTAGTGCCGGACCATGTATACTGCCCCAAGAAGTGTTGTTGAAATCTTCTGAAGCTATTTTAGATTTTAACGGTTCCGGGCTTTCGCTCATAGAGGTTTCCCATAGAAGTAAAGACTTTGTAGAAGTCATAGAAAATGCTCGTAGCCTGGCGCTTGAGCTTTTAGGACTTCAGAATCAAGGTTACACTTCACTATTTTTACAAGGTGGTGCAAGTATGGAGTTTTTAATGGTGGCTTATAATTTTCTAGAGAAAAAAGCCGGATACCTTAATACAGGTACTTGGAGTGAAAAAGCTATCAAAGAAGCTAAATTATTTGGCGATGTGGTTGAAGTGGGCTCCTCTAAAGACGAAAATTTCAATTATATCCCTAAAGGATACGCGATACCTGAAGATCTAGATTACCTTCATATTACTTCTAACAACACTATTTTTGGAACGCAGGTAAAGAAATTTCCAAAGACCAATGTGCCTTTGATCTGTGATATGAGTTCTGATATTTTCTCTCGTCAAATGGATTTTTCTCAATTTGACCTGATTTATGCCGGTGCACAGAAAAACATGGGACCGGCAGGAACCACACTTGTTGTAGTAAAAGATGATATTCTTGGTAAAGTTTCTAGAAAAATTCCTAGCATGCTAGATTACCAAGTACACATATCAAAAGATAGTATGTTCAATACACCCTCGGTCTTTGCAGTGTATACTTCCATGCTTACCCTACAGTGGTTAAAGAATTTAGGTGGAATTGATGCCATAGAGGAAATCAATGAGAAAAAAGCACGATTGCTATATTCTGAAATTGATTTAAACCCTGTTTTTAAAGGGTATGCTAATAAGGAAGATCGTTCTATAATGAATGCCACCTTTAATTTAGCTGATGATAAATTAAAAGACACTTTTGATGCCCTTTGGAAAGAAGCTGGCATAAACGGGTTGAACGGTCACCGTTCTGTTGGTGGATACCGTGCTTCTATGTACAATGCACTTTCTTTAGAAAGTGTAGGTGTTCTTGTAGATGTAATGAGTGAAATGGAAAGAAAAGGGTAACTAATCCCATCAATTCGAATAAAAGAATGTGTCCGTTAGTATTTAACTAGCGGACTTCATTTTACTTGATAGTAATACTAATAAATTTTCCGAATAGAATGAAGATACTTGCAAACGATGGAATAGCCCAATCTGGTATTAACGTACTTGAGAATTCAGGTTTTGAAGTCCTTACCACTACGGTTGCCCAAGAGCAGTTACAGAATTTCATAAACGAGAATGACATAACTGGTTTATTGGTGAGAGGTGCCACACAGGTACGAAAGGATATTATTGATAATTGCCCTAGCCTAAGGCTTATAGGTAGAGGTGGCGTTGGAATGGATAATATTGATGTAGAATATGCCAAAGAAAAAGGTCTACACGTTATTAATACACCAGAAGCATCTTCATCATCGGTAGCGGAGCTTGTTTTTGCTCACCTTTTTGGTGGAGTAAGATATTTGCACGATGCCAATAGAAATATGCCCCTTGAAGGAGACAGCAATTTCAAACGCTTAAAAAAATCATACGGAAGTGGAATAGAATTAAGAGGCAAGACCTTAGGAATTATAGGATTTGGAAGAATAGGACAGGCAACTGCTAAAATTGCTTTAGGTGTGGGCATGAAGGTTATTTTTCATGATCCATTTATTGAAAAAGCTTTAGTTAAGATTCCTTTTTTTGATGGACAATCCGTTTCTTTTGAATTTGAGTCGCAAAGCAAGGAAACTTTAATTTCTACTTCGGATTTCATAACACTTCATGTTCCGGCACAAAACAACTATGTACTTGGCAAGGAAGAATTTGAAATGATGAAGCCCGGTGTTGGTATTATAAATGCTGCTCGTGGTGGAGTCTTGGACGAAGTGGCTTTGGTTGATGCCTTAGAAAATGGTAATGTCATTTTTGCCGGTCTTGACGTTTATGAATCCGAGCCTTCACCTGAAATTAGAATTCTCATGCACCCAAATATTTCATTAACACCGCACATAGGTGCAGCTACAGGAGAAGCACAAAACCGAATAGGAATGGAATTGGCAGAGCAAATCATTACCTTGCTAAAATAAGTACGGTACAATACCTTTAAGAAAACCTCGTTGAAACATGTACTGTTTTGCGAGGTTTTCTCATTTATAACTGTGAAACACTAAACCAAAGAATAAATAGTGCACACGGATTTACACAAACAAAACAAATTAAGCTCTTGGATATCAAAAAGATACATTTTTTGAATTATTCAAATTTAGTCGGTATTTTACGTGTACTATTTTGATTATCCCGTATTTATCAAGGAATCTTTTTCGTAAATTGTAAATAATATTAAAACACTAAACATTATGTCAGGATTATTAGATTTATTAAGCAGCCCAATGGGGCAACAACTTATAAGTGGTGTGGCCAGCCAGACCGGTAGTTCAACCGATCAAACCGGCAGTGTATTAAGTATGGCTTTACCCGTGTTAATGGGTGCTATGAAAAAAAATGCATCCTCACCAGAAGGTGCCCAAGGTTTAATGAGTGCGCTTTCAGGAAAGCACGACGGTGGCATTTTAGACAATCTAGGTGGACTTTTTAGCGGCGGTGTTGACCAATCTGTAATGGATGACGGTGCTGGTATTCTAGGACATGTCTTAGGCGGTAAACAAGCTACTGTAGAAAATGCGCTAAGCCAAAAATCAGGAATGGATACAGGTTCTGTTTCAACTATTTTAAAAGTTGCCGCCCCTATTCTTTTAGGTTTCTTGGGCAAGCAAACCAAAGAACAGAATGTAACCGATTCTAATGGTATTGGTAACCTTTTAGGCGGACTAATGGGTGGCGGAGAAACAGGTAACAAACAACAATCCTTGATAGAATCTTTTTTAGACTCCGATGGTGATGGTAGCATCCTTGATGATGTAGCTTCTATGGCTCTTGGAGGAAATAAAGGAGGAATAGGTGGTCTGTTAGGCGGTCTTTTCGGAAAGTAGGAAACACTTTTTATAATCTTAAAAAGCCACTTGTTGATACAAGTGGCTTTTTTTTGTAAATTGGAGGAGCTACCTCAGAAAAGCTGCAAATAAAAATGAAAAAAATATTTTTAGTTCTTGGTATATTCAGCCTGGCAATTTCATCAATTGTAAGCAGTTGCTCTAGCACTAAGGAAACCGTTACTGTTTCAGCTAAAGAGAAAACTGCTTTTCAGCAAAAGGAAGGAGATACCATAACCATTGCTAGTGATAAAACCGAATATGAGATTATCATCATTGAGCCGGGATTTAATTTTTGGCTACAGGGAATAGCAAGACCTCGGGATTATTATACTCAGTCGTTCATGGAAAATCGAAACCAGATTTTTGTCACAAACTATAACCAAAGGGTTATGCAACCTATGCGCTTTGACCCTAATTTATATGAGCAACAAATAAATTATGAACCTCATATTGATTATGGATATGAGGTGAATTATAAGCTATATAATTACTTTATATATTTTCAAAGAAAATACAATCAACGTCTAGGCCCCTTTGTACCAAGAATTTGATTGACTATATTTGTCCAGACACACGTTATGAAAAAACTAAAACAACGTTGGGGTGTTGACTCCAATATTCAGTTAGCAATTATTTTTATAGTCTTTGCTATTACAGGTTCCACAGCTGCTAAACTAGCTGCTCCGGTAACTGCTTTTATGGGATTAGATAGTGAGACAACCAATGCTTGGTTGTATTGGACTTGCCGTATCCTTTTAATATTTCCTATTTACCAAGTGCTTTTAGTGGCCTTTGGATGGCTCTTCGGACAGTTTAAATTCTTTTGGAATTTTGAAAAAAAGATGATCAATAGGCTCGGTTTAGGCTTTCTGCTTAAATAATGTGTTTTCTTGTAATAGCTGATAATTTGTTATTTGTTTTTCATAGTGCAGAATTACTGGAAATCTAAATTTTATTCGCTTGCGGCTCTGTTTTTAGATTTAAAATGAAAACCATGCACAAGTTGCCCTAAGAAACTTTTGGGCATTTCATCATCCCCTTCATAACCAAGTGGAACCAAGCCGCTATCCTCTGGAATATAGTTGGTCTTGAAAATATAATCCCATAAGCTTAAACTAATACCATAATTAACACCATTCTTCCTTCCTTCAGGTAGTTCATACGCATGATGGTACAAATGCATAACCGGATTATTAAAAATATATTTTAAAGGGCCCCATGTGAGCTTTATATTCGAGTGATTTAAGTGGCCGATGGCAATTGCGAAAAAATGAACTATATAAGCTTGTTCTGGCTCAAAGCCACCCAAAATCATTACGGCAAAAGTTTTAAGTGGTTTGTAGAATAAATTTTCCATCCAGTGATATCTCATATGAGCGGCAAAACCCATTTCTTTTACACTATGGTGAACTTTATGAAATTCCCATAAAAAAGCATACCTATGAAGCAACATATGAGTGAACCATTGTACAAAATCCAAAAGAATAAAAAAGACCACTAATTGTAAAAATGGCGACCAACCTCGTATATTAAACAAGGATAAAGTATCAACTGAAATACCTAAGTCTAAAAATAAGACTTCTAGCAACTTATAAAAACCACTTATAGCAATTGCAAAAAGAAAAAAATTAAAAAAAATATAAAATCCATCTAACCAAAAATCCTTTCTGAAAACAGCTTGATTTTTACGCCAAGGAAAGGCTATTTCAAGAATCCAAACCAAAACGGAAAGTAAAATAATACCCCAAAAATAATTGGTATACCAAGGCACATCAAACAGGATGGATTTCCATGTCCAATCTATCGTTCCCCTAAAGGAATTTATAAATGCATCAAAATACTTTTGCATGGTTAAGGGTATTTTCTATTTATGAGTCGAACAAAGTTTATTAATCTTTCAATTCATACCAATCAATATCAGCTAGGACCTCTCTTCTTCCCTTTTTCTTTGGAGGATAGTTGGTAACCAAATAATCTATAATAATATCTTCATTTTCTCCTAAATCCCAAAGGTTTTGAGTATCCTGCATCCATTTAATAGTAGATTTCCAACGTTCCTTGTTCATACGGTTCTGCATTACCAATTTTGCTGAGTGGCAATTGGTACAGTTTTGCACAGTCTCAATCATTCCTGGTGCTTCAATAAAACCGGTCCGTACGTGAATACCGTTTTCTACTTTATCAAAGTCATCTTCCTCCGTAGGTACCGCGACCGTTTCAGAATCTGAGTCTGTATTCTCATAAAATGAAAATTCCGGATTTGTCATTAAGTAGATAACACCTATGGAAAGTACAGCAATTGATGCAAAAGCGATAATAACCACTTTATAAACACCTCCAAAATCTTTTCTCAGCTTCTCGTGATTTGGATTTTTCATCTATGCTATTTTTACGGCTATTCTATGACAAGCATTGTTTAGATACCCCTTAGGATTCCACCCTGGCAATAACATGGGCTGACTTACACCATTTGCATCCGTAGCCTTTGCCCAAACCTCATAGTACCCTTCTTTCGGAAAATCTATAGCTGCAGAAAAATGCTGCCATGCTAAGCGGTTGGCAGGCTTATCTAGTTTGCAAACCTTCCATGTAGCACCAAAATCAATTGAGTATTCCATTTTAACAACTTCCAACTCCCCTGCCCAGGCATGCCCTCTAATATTTAGCTTTTTGCCTTTAGAAATTATAGCGCCGGACTTGGGGTAAGTAATTAGTGATTTTACAGGCATAGATTCAATAATACACATATCCTCATCCGCGACTTTTGCGCCGGGCGCTACTGGTTTACAAGGCACTCGATATGCAGTACCGGTCATTTTAGTACCGTCATGAACTATGTTTCTAATACTAATGCGCTGGAGCCATTTCCCGGAAACGGATGCGGGCCAACCACCTGCAATCACACGAAGTGGATAACCATGTGCCAAAGGAATATCTTCTCCGTTCATCTTAAACGCCAATAATGTTTCGTCTTGCATCGCTTTCGCCATTGGGGCCCCTCTAGATATAGGTTCTTTAGAAGGATCGCGACTCAAATGTAAATCTGCAGCATGATAGCCAAAATACACCGCATCATCTTTTATCCCAACATCCTCCAATACATCGCGTAGCCTAACTCCGGTCCAACTAGCACAATATACTGCTCCAATGGTCCACTGGTTTCCTTTTGCAGGCGGGTCAAACTCACTACGTCCATTACCACCACATTCCAAAGTTAATTGGTAAGTATAATGTTTAAACTTTGATTTAAGTTCCTCTAAGGTATAGGTTTTCTTTTGTTGTACGGATTCCCCGTCAAAATCAAGAGTCCAATTTTTTACGTCGATATCTTCAGGAATTAGTCCATTATTACGGACAAAAACGAACTTATTGGGCGTAATCTTATCATCCAACAAATGTGCCTGAGCTTCCATATTCCAAGGTTTGTCATTAAGCACAACCATTTCCTTGTCTTTATTAAATAATTTAAAAGGGTCTGGATCTTGTAATGCTAAGGGAATATAATTCTCCACCATTTTTGAGCCATATACAATGTCAGCTCCAATAATGCTGGCTAAAGATACAAGCGCAGCTTTACCTATAAACTTTCTTCTCTGCATAAAATTTAGGTCTGGGTTACACTCAAAGTTATAGTTATTTAGTGTTCCCTTCTATGCTATTTTATGAATTTAATTTTTTTTTAAGGTTTTGGTTGTGATACTCTTAGAAAAGGTTAAACAAAATAATAAAGATTGTGGTTAGCCTTTTAAATAAAGGAGGTTTGGAGACTTATACTACAAAAAAATATAATTAGTTGTAAATGAGATTTGTAGTTGAAAACCTATTAAATCTATAGATTTTTGGAAAATGGTATGAACTCTTAATATCCACTAATTTAACCTTGATAAAAAATTAAGTGTTAAATTCTATAGATTCTGCGTTCTTGGTTTTCTTAAAGACATAAGTATACAACCACATTATCGTGAACGTTGGTATAACATCTAAACCAGGAATGATTTCTTCTAAAAATGTTACTACACCTGCACCTTGGCCTATTTTACCTTTGTACATACGAGTCATTAACCAACCAGCTAAAGGTGCCCACACGATATCTGAAAACTCACCAATGAACGGTATTGCAAATGATAGCATACCAATACCATCAAAGAGCAATCCTAAAAGGAGCTTTTTGTATTTTTCATCTTTCTCTTTTGACATTATATAAAGTATTAATTCTTACTATTTAACGCAATAAGAATGCCAAAATTAAATCTTAAAAATTGTTGATAACAAGAATATCCTGTTTAAGAGGTCATTAAGACAAATCCGAACTGATAAGCTTCAAAAATTCATTGCGTGTTTCAATCTTCTCAAACTGCCCCCTAAATCCAGATGTTGTAGTTACGGAATTTTGCTTTTGAACACCACGCATCATCATACACATGTGCGAAGCTTCAATAACCACGGCAACACCTTTAGGTTTTAATGTACTATTAATACATTCCAAAATATCATGCGTAAGACGCTCTTGTACTTGAAGACGGCGCGCAAAAACATCCACTACGCGTGGTATTTTACTTAGCCCTACAATATGACCGTTTGGAATATAAGCTACATGTGCTTTTCCAAAGAAAGGCAGCATATGGTGCTCACAAAGAGAATATAATTCAATATCCTTTATAATGACCATATCATCATAATCCTCTTTAAACATGGCCCCTTGAAGTATTTCTACCGCATCCTGTTGATAGCCTTGTGTAAGAAAAAGCATTGCTTTTGCTGCTCTTTCCGGTGTTTTTACCAATCCTTCTCTAGTGACATCTTCACCTATTCCATCTATAATTTTTGAAAATCGGTCTTTTACTTCGGTCGTGATTTCCAAATTGTATTCTTCTAAATTTCTGTAGGGTGCCATAAAGCTGCTTTATCTTGTTTATTGTATGGGTAAAAATAGTAAACAAAAGTTCATATTTCTGCACAAAGTCGCCAATTTAATATTTTTTGTATCAAAAAAGGCATTTTAACCAATCCCTTAGTACACATCAAATTTCATTACTTTTACCAGCATAAGATGTTTTGGATTAGTTTTATCCATGAAATTCAAGCAGATCAAGAAGTATAATATATGATAAAAGCCAATAATATTAAAAAGTTTTACGGGGATTTAGCGGTACTTAAAGGAGTTGATCTTCATATAGAAAAGGGTGAAGTAATTTCTATAGTAGGTGCTTCCGGAGCTGGTAAAACTACATTATTACAGATTTTAGGCACTCTAGATGTTCAGTCCAATCCATCGGATAGTAAACTGTTGATAAATGGAACTGAGGTAACTGCACTGTCCGATAAAAATTTGGCGAAATTCCGAAATGAACATATTGGTTTCATTTTTCAATTTCATCAGCTGCTTCCAGAATTTACAGCACTTGAAAACGTTTGTATTCCTGCATTTATAAAAAACACCTCTAAAGCTCAAGCTGAGGCCAAAGCCAAGGAGCTATTGAATTTCCTAGGTTTATCCGCGCGATATAACCATAAACCCAATGAACTTTCTGGTGGTGAGCAGCAACGCGTAGCAGTTGCCCGTGCTTTGATAAATGACCCTTCTATTATTTTTGCCGATGAACCTAGCGGCAACTTGGATTCCGAAAGTGCGGATAACCTGCATAAGCTATTTTTTGAGCTTCGTGATGAATTTGGACAGACCTTTGTAATCGTAACACATAACGAGCAATTGGCAGATATGGCAGACCGCAAACTAACTATGGTAGATGGGTTAATCGTTAACAAAGAAGTAGTTCTAGACACTCCTGAACTGTGATATTTTTGAAACGCTTTACCGAATGAACCGTACCGAATTAAAGCAATTTTTAGATGCCAAGGTATTGGAATATGAACATCCAAAATTCTTGGAGACAGACCCCATTCAGATTCCGCATAAATTTTCACGTAAAGAAGATATTGAAATCAGTGCATTTTTAACCGCTACCATTGCTTGGGGCAATCGTAAAAGCATTATCAAAAACGCCAACAAACTAATGGAACTCATGGGGAATTCACCCTATGATTACGTGCTTGAATATGAAGTTGATAAGACCGATGAACTATCCAATTTTGTACATCGGACCTTCAATGGTGAAGATTTAAACTATTTTATAAAAAGTCTACAGAACATCTACGTAAATCACAATGGATTAGAATCGGTTTTTGCTAAGAAGTCCGAAGCCAACTCAATGCAAACGGCAATTTCGGAATTCAAGAAAACATTTTTTGAACTTCCACATCCTACTCGCACACAGAAGCATGTAAGCGACCCTTTAAAAGGTTCTGCCGCCAAGCGTATTAATATGTTTTTACGTTGGATGGTGCGAACCAACGCCACCTCCGTAGATTTTGGAATTTGGGACAGTATTTCTCCCAGCCAATTATCTTGCCCTTTAGACGTTCATTCAGGAAACGTTGGAAGAAAACTAAAATTACTCACCCGAAAGCAAAACGATGCAAAGGCATTGGCAGAACTAGATAAAAACCTGAGAAAACTAGACCCTTTAGATCCAGTGAAATATGACTTTGCCCTGTTTGGTTTAGGTGTTTTTGAAAAGTTTTAAAGCATTAAAGGGTAAAAATTAAAATTAAAGGCTAGGAGGCTATCAAACCATCTAGGATTGTTCTAAATTTTTCAGCGTTCCAATCTGTAGACCCCGTTTCTTTAACGATTATATTTCCAGATTTATCAATCAGAAAATTAGTTGGTATACTTTTTTCGTAAAGTGCCTCTGGAGTTTGCATTCTGGGAATATATACGGGAAGGTTAAATCCCTTTTTATCCAAAAACGCGCGAACAACCTCTGGTTCTTCATTTGTTAAAAGAATAAAATTGATTGAACCACCATAATCATCATATAACTTTTGAATACCAGGCATTTCTGCAATACAGGGTGGACACCACGTGGCCCAATAACTTACAAAAGTCACTTTATTGTTTCCTATTTTAATTTCCTTTAAAGCACCATTAAGAGTAGATACTTGATATGTAAATGGCGTAATTGAGACTTGATTAGCTTTATCTAAAGTTGATGGAGAGAAAAATTGAATTTTCAAACTATTTAACGCAACCTGTATGGGCTTACGTGTCTGTGGAATGATTAGCAATAGTAAAAAAACCAACAGGACACCATCACTAATACTAAGCTTTCTTTTTTTCATTATTATAAATAAGACCACAAATTGAAATACATCAATAGTACTTTAAGCAGATGAAGCTATCTACTGACTTTTTTCGCTCATTTGTTTGAACTGCCTATAAATCCACTGTTTTTCTTTTAACGAAAACTCTTTATTTTCAAACCAGTCGTGAGCCGCTATTTTTTCATTCTCAACTTGTGCATTGCGTATAGCCTCAATGGAAACCAAGTGCCAATGTACCCCTTTTTGACGGTTAACCGAATAGCCAATACTTTCCGTTATATAAGATATTTTAGGTCTGTTAATTAGTTTTGTGCCATTTTTTAAGACCGCGAGCGTTTTGGTTAGCTTTACAACCTCAGAAAAAGAATATCGTACAAAATCATTAAAACCTTCTTGTTTGGTATTGTATAGTTTATCCCCTACTTTAAGTTCTTCCATATGCTAAAAAGCATGTAAAATTAAGGGCTTCAGATGGTATACGACTTATGAGGATATGATAAATTATTAACAATTTAAAATAAAATATATAACATGCTGAAAGTTAGTTACATACTTTCTGTTATCTATACTTTACTTGAACCATTATATAGAGTACATATGATAGGTGTTTCTGATAAACAAACCGTAATATACAGTTATTTTTCATTTGCTTCTACATGATTACTAAACAACGCACTATGCGAACATCATCAGTTATCGCTTAATCTAAATGAGAATACATAAAACCGTTATTTTATAAACTAAAACCTGAATAAGTTTGAACGTTTACACTCATTTTCCTAAAAAAAATAAACCATTGTCTTTTGACAATGGTTTATAAAACTAATATATTTCTTACTTATTTAAAACCGAACTTTTTTAGTCCTTTATGACTTACCTTAATAGCTTCTAGAGGTTCCATTTTAAAAGTTTTATCCTGCTCTACCATATAGTATTTCATACCAGATAATTTCTTTTGGGCATATATTGGGCCAAAATCAATACTACCGGTACCAACAGGTGCAAACCAACCGTCTTCATTCATATCTTTTACATGCCAAATCTTAAAACGTTTTGGATACTTCTTAAAGTAAGCCACCGGATCAGCACCTGCTTTTGTCACCCAAAACAAATCCATTTGAAAGTTGACCAACTTAGGGTCGCAATTCTCTAAAAGGTAATCAATGACCACTACTCCATCTTTGTCTTTTTTAAATTCAAAGTCATGATTGTGATAAAGTAATTTTAACCCTTGCCTCTTACATTTAGCTCCTAATTCATCAAGAATAGTGGCTAAATTCTCTGCGCCTCCGGTCATCCCCATTACCATGACCTCTTCCTGAAAGGTAAAAAGCCCCATTGGCGGAATCGGAATAACAAAATATTTGAATCCTGCAGATTTTACATCTGCGATCATCTTATCTGCATTTTCTAAGGTAACTGTTGATTGATGGCTGCTAATAGGCTTTAGTCCTAACTCCTTTAAAGTTTTTTTGAATTCTACCGGTGTCATCCCATAAAATTTACCATCATCATAACCTGCCGCTTCTATATATTTGTAACCTGAATCTGCCACAGCCTTTAAGGTAGTTTTAGCATCAGATGCCATATTATCCCTTAGGGTATACAAAGCTAAGCCTCCATAACTCTCTTGAGCATTAATAAATAAAGCCGATCCCATTAAAAGACAAACTAGCAGTACTTTGATTTTTTTCATTTTTATTTAAGTTTAGTGAAGATTGCTAAGATACTATATCTTTATAAAAATAATTTGACCATTGACCTTAAAATGCAGTCTTACCAAATTCCAATACTATTAAAACGTGAATCCATATTGTTAAAATGGTCGTGGATAAATGTAATTTTGAGCTCTAAATCGATTCCAAATGCAATGTCCTTGCAATCCTGAAAATTTATACGAATCATGTTGCCAAAAGGCACATAACAACATAAACACCGTCAATACTCCGGAAGAGCTAATGCGTTCCCGTTACAGTGCTTTTGTTTTGGCAAATATGGATTACTTACAAAAAAGCCACCATAGCTCTACCCGACCAAATAAACGCGAAAAGCGAGAAATAGAAGCCTGGACAAAAACTGTAAACTGGTTGAAACTAGAAGTTCTAAAAACAACTATGGGCAAAATTTCAGATACTGCGGGAACCGTAGAATTCAAAGCTTTTTATATAGAAAACGGAAAAATGGCCGTCATTCATGAAAATTCCAATTTTACTAGAGAAAACGGTCATTGGGTATATGTGAATGGCAAACACAAGGCCTAAAATTCTACCTATTTCTCGGAATACTTTTACTCACCTCCAATGAGATTAAAAGTTCCTTTGGTCAATATTCTATCTTTCATTGTTAACTCTCCCATTGAGGACAATGATACTTCACCACCGTAAGTATTACCTATTTTAACCAAAATCTGATCAAAGTAATAGCCGTCATCGGTTTCTTTATTCAATTTTAAAAGTGAATACGAATTTTCTACATCCACCACTGCAGTTTCTGCCAACGAATTTACCTCTTCTACTTCCGTCACAATTTCAGCTTCTACAAACATTCCCGTTAAGAAATTAGCATCTTTTTCATTTAATAGATGACCATGTATTTTAATTGTTCTATCTTCCTCAATAGCCGTTCCTATAAGATGAACTTCCGCATTATATAGATCATTGGAAGATTCTGGAACCTTGAAGTTGATTTTCTGGTCTTTTCTGATTTTCATGATGTCTTTTTCAAAAACCGATAATTCCAGATGGAGATGTTCATTGTTAATGATTTCCATGATTGATGTAGCTGGTGACACATAAGTACCACGTGTTACATTAACCTTGGTTATACTTCCGGATAACGGAGCGAAAATCGTTACTTCGGAACTTAGGCTTCCCCTTTCGACCCGAGAGGGAGAGATGTTCAAAAGCGTTAATTGCTTTTTAAGACCATTGTGCTTAGCTACAGCCATTTTATAATTACTCTCTGCCTGTAGGAAGCTTTTTTGAGATGTAATATTTTCATCCATCATAGTTTTTTGTCGCTCGTACTCGGACCTTAGAAAGCCTAATTTTTCGTTTACCTCCATATAGTCTTGTTGCAACGTTATAAAATCTGGATTCTCAATAGTTACAAGTGGCTGTCCCTTCTTTACCTTATCGCCTATCAACAAAGGAACAGTCTTAATATATCCTCCCATAGTTGCATTAACCACAGCTCTATTTTCTGGAGGGACATCAATCATTCCCGTAGTTTTTATAACTATAGGAAAGGTTTTGGTAATTATACTACCCAACTCCATTTTATTATGTTCAAACTGAGCTTTTGATACAAATATTTCAGTATCTACAGTTTCCGTTTTTTGACTTTTAGATTTACTGTTTTCAGAAGCTTTATCGCCACAAGCAAGTGCAAGAGTTATAAAGCTTAATATTATAATGTTATATATAATGCGTTGCATAATGCGTGTATTAAAGTGTTATATAATTCATGGCGATTACTATTTGATTGTATTGCGAAAGCTTATCTAAATAATCTAACTTTACTTCATAGGCACTTTCCAAACTTTGAATGTACTGGTAAAAGTCCACCTCTCCATTTTTAAAGCTGCCATTTGCGGTTTTTATAATTTCATCAGAGAGAATACGCCCTTCCTGTTCATAATAATCTAAGGCTCTATTTAAATGATTCATCTGTTTTTTTAAAGCCATATACTTAGCCTTTAGTAGAATAGCATATTCGTTATACTCCTCGGTAGCTATTTCTTTCGCAAAACTTGCCGCTTTAATTTTAGAAGCTTGTCCACCAAATAAAACCGGAATCCTTAACCCCAATTGATAACCGTATAAATTACCATTAAGGCCCGAATTTGTTCCTTGAAAATAATTTAAGTTAATATCCGGCAAGAGACGCTGTCTTTCAAAATCCTGTTGATATTTTAAAAGAGAAATCCTGTTCTGGTAATATTTTATTTCTGCACTTCCATTAATGTCCGTCGCGTCAAAATTTACTTTCAAAATTGTTTCACGAACAATCGTCAGTTTATCCTCTGACTGTACAACCTTATTTAAGTTACTATAAGCCAAGGCAACATTTTGTTGTGCTTCATGATATTTTAAATTGATCTGCTTCTGTTTTGAAACTGCGGTTATTTTTTCCAGATAATTGGTTTCTCCCAACTCAAAACGTCTTGCGGCTACACTAGAAAAACTAGAATACAGGCTGTCTAATGTGGCGAGCACTCGCTGCTTTTCTTGTGCAATTTGATAGGTGAAATATGCACTTGCTACACTTCTCTCTATACCTTTTTTCTGAATTTCATACGAATTAGTAGCTAAAGCTAGATGAGCCTTATTGACTTTCTTTTCGGAAAAATATAGAGTAGGAAACTTAAAGTCCTGTTGAATGCCATAGACCCGTAGTGGTTCATTGTTAGAGGCCAGATTATTTTCATCAAACTCATAATAGAGGTGAGTTTTATCAAAACTAAAAGCGCTATTTACTAAGGCATTTGATTGTTTTATTTCCAACCTATGAGCATTGAGCCCCGCATTATTTTCTATAGCCAACAGAATTAAGGCTTCGCAATCCATAGACGTTTCTTGTGCATTGCTATTCATTGAAACCATAAGCAAAATAACACCTAAACCAATTGATTTATTCTTATTAAAACCTGAGACTTTTTGCGTAGACTTTTCAAAATAAGAGTATAGTACTGGCAAAACTACCAAGGTTAGCAATGTAGCAGTAATTAATCCGCCAATAACCACTGTGGCCAATGGCCGTTGTACTTCTGCCCCCGCATTTGTTGATATCGCCATGGGTAAAAACCCAAAGGCAGCTGCCATTGCCGTTAATAAAACAGCACGTAACCTATCTTTTGCCCCCTGCTTAACCAGCTCATTAATATCATTGAATTGATTTCCCTTTTTCAGCTCTTTAAAATGTTCTATTAAAACAATTCCGTTAAGTACCGCAATACCAAAAAGTGCAATAAAACCAACCCCCGCAGATATACTAAAAGGTAAGTCCCGTAACCACAACAATAAAACCCCTCCTACAGCTGCAAGCGGAATAGCTGAATAAATCATCAATGCCTCCTTAACCGATTGAAAAGCAAAATAAAGAAGTACAAAAATTAGAATTAGGGCAATTGGCACGGCAACCAATAATCTAGATTTTGCACTCTGAAGGTTTTCGAACTGTCCGCCATAAGTAATTGTATATCCCACAGGCAGGTCTATATTTTCATCTATTAATTTTTGCATATCATCCACAACAGATTGAAGGTCCCTATTGCGGACATTGACTCCCACAACAATTCTTCGCCTAGTATCATCTCGGGATATCTTTGCAGCTCCTTTCTTATAAGTTATATCTGCCAATTCGTTTAAAGGTATTTTCCCTCCACTTGGAACATCTATATACAGGTTTTTAAGGTTTTCAATATCCTGTCGCAGTCGTTTATCTAGGCGCACAATTACATCAAAACGACGTTCACCTTCAAAAACTTGTCCTGCAGAACTACCGGCAAAACCCATAGAAACCATATCATTTACCTCTTGGATATTGAGACCGTATCGTGCAATCTTTGTTCTATTGAATTTTACATTCATTTCAGGAAGCCCAACTATCTTTTCTACCGATATATCTGCAGCACCCTTTACATTTGTAATTAAAGTTCCTATTTCGTTTCCTTTTTTTGCTAGAATATCTAAATCATCACCAAAAATTTTGATTGCGATATCCGCCCTAACCCCAGTAATCAATTCATTAAATCGCATTTCAATAGGCTGGGTAAACTCAACCTCCATTCCAGGAATAACAGAAAGAGCCTCTTTAAATAGATCCGCCAGTTGATCTTTAGATTTTGCAGAAACCCATTCACTTTTAGGTTTTAGCACAATAATAACATCGCTTTCTTCCATAGACATTGGATCTGTAGGCACTTCAGCTGCACCAATACGTGTAACCACCTGTTTTACCTCGGGGAATTTATCTAGCAGTATTTTTTCAATTTCCGTAGTGATTTCAACGGTATTGCTAAGGGAAGTTCCTGTCTTAAGAACAGGCTGGATCACAAAATCGCCTTCGTCTAAAGTTGGTACAAATTCGCCACCCATGACAGCGTACAAGTAAACCGCTACCGTCAATAACGTACAAGCTATTCCCAAAACCATACGTTTGCTATGTAAGGCCCAATGAATAACAGGCTCATACTTCTTATTTAACCATTTCATGAACCGAACCGATATATTTTTATCAGATGATATTGAGGGTTTTAAAAATACTGCGGCAGCTACAGGTACATAAGTGAAACAGAACAACATAGCTCCTAAAAGAGCAAAGCTAAAAGTTAGCGCCATTGGTTTAAACATTTTACCCTCTACTCCAGAAAGAGAAAGAATAGGAATAAAAACAATCAATATAATTAGTTGACCAAAAATAGCGGAATTCATCATTTTTGAAGCACCCTTAATGGTAATCTGATCCTTAATAAGTTGCTGTTCCGCGTTACTTACCCGAAGAATCTCATTCTTTTTCTGTGTGATTTGAAAGGCAATAAACTCCACAATTATTACTGCTCCATCTATGATGATTCCAAAATCTATTGCACCCAAACTCATTAGATTAGCATCCACACCAAAAATATACATGAGGGAGAGAGCAAACAGTAAACATAGGGGTATAACTGATGCCACTACCAGACCCGAACGAAAATTACCCAAAAGAAGAACGACCACGAATATTACGATCAAACATCCTAAAATTAGATTTTCGGATACGGTTAAAGTTGTTTTCGCAATAAGCTCACTTCGATCTAAAAAAGCATTAATAAATACCCCTTGCGGTAAGGATTGAGATATATTTTCTACGCGTTCTTTTACGGCATCTATGACTTTTTTGGAATTGGCATCCTTTAACATCATTACTTGCCCTAATACTTTTTCTCCTTCTCCGTTACCAGTTATGGCCCCAAAACGGGTTGCGCTTCCAAAACCTACTTCTGCTACATCCTTAATATAAATGGGAAGATTCCCTTCATTTTTAACTACAATCGCACCAATATCCTCAAGTGAGCCGATCAACCCTTCTCCACGAATAAAATAGGCTTGGTTTATTTTTTCTATATAACCACCTCCAGAAATGCTATTGTTCATTTTAACAGCCTTATATACGTCTTGGGCCGTAATGTTCATAGCATTTAACTTTTCAGAATTTATAGCTACTTCATATTGTTTTAGAAAACCTCCCCAAGTATTGACCTCTACAACTCCTGGAATACCCGAAAGTTGACGTCTTACCACCCAATCCTGTATAGTTCGCAAATCTTCAGCACTATACTGGTCCTTAAACTCTGGAGCTACATCCAGTATATATTGATAGATTTCTCCAAGACCTGTTGTAATGGGGCCCATTTCAGGCACGCCAAATCCTTCAGGAATTTTTTCAGAGGCTGATTTAATTTTTTCAGAAATAAGCTGGCGAGGTAGATAAGTCCCCATATCATCTTCAAAGACTATGGTTACAACAGACAGGCCAAATTTAGACACTGACCTGATTTCCTTCACCCCAGGTAAATTGGCCATTTCCAACTCCACCGGATACGTTATAAACTGCTCTATATCCTGTGTAGACAGATTTCTGGAAGTAGTAATTACCTGTACCTGATTATTTGTTACATCAGGCACTGCTCCAATAGGTATTTGTGTTATTGAATATAATCCAAAACCAATGATAAACGCGGTAAACAAAAGAACAATCAACTTGTTCTTTATGCTGAAATTAATGATATATGATAGCATTTTCTCATAAAATAAATAAACGTTAGACGTCCTAGTTTCACCATGATGAACGGACTTTTAAATGAATACGACTATTTTATGAATGCCGTGGTGGCTGTAGAATACCTTCTGAATGCAATGATGATGAAGGAGCTTGATAAAAGAAATTGTGTAACCTACTCTCAGAAACCTCAATTGTCCTTAAACCATCGGCCTGTTTATTTAGAACAATTGCTGCAACGGAAGAAAAATGCGAATGATGTTGAAAAGGCAACTGCTCATGGTCTTCTTTTTCTTCTTGATGGTCTTTTTCGTGACTTGCTTTTAGTTCTCCATAATGTTTAGATATAAACACTATGACGTTATCACCGTATTGCTCACTATGATACTGAGCGTGCTCAAAAAATTCGTCTATTTGAGATACATCACAAAGCCCTATTCCTAAACTTTGCAATAGAACGAAGAATGATAACGCTATGGTAATTATTTTATTCACTACATTAAAGATAGCGATAAACGCTTTTATTTACTCCCATGAGTCTATATTCTAACCTAATATAGAATTAGTCTACACACTAAATGGCGGATAGCTAAATTTTAAAAACTAGTTGTTGTAGCTTAAAAAAAAGAAGGATACCAAGACAAAACTGTATTTTATGTTTATAAAGCAGCATGGCAAATCTTATTTCGGAATATTTTTTCAAAAATTAAGTTTAATTTAATTTAAGCCAATTAAAAAAAAACGAAAGTATTGTATAACAGAAACTTACATATATTTTAGATAAAAAAATAGAAATAATATCACATCTATTTTCTGTTGTAATTATGAGTTTGAAAAGCAGCCAGAAAAAAAATTAACTGGGAAATAGCCCATTTTTAATAGTATTTTGTATTTTAAGATTAAATTTGCATCATTTTTGAAGCGAATTTAATTTGTTAAAGTAATTATAATCTATTTATGATTCTTGCGCATATTTTTTTGTTTAATTAATTTTACCAAAGTTCAAACGTAATATATTTATGGACATATTAGAAGAAGCAGAAATTTTTGAAACTACCAAGATGAGTCACATGAGTACCAGTGACAGGGTAACTGCTTCAAGAGAGGCAAAACGACTTATTCTAGAAATCAACGAAATTTACAAGAAAACAAAGGATGCTAACTTGATGGATGTCATGAAGCGTCTAACGGCGAAAAAGAAAAGAATCGATATTCGCTTAAAGGGAAGACCCGATTCAGGAATCTAGGCGCCCAGGTGTGTAATATGCAAACTTTCCGTAAATCGTTTTACAACGGACGCATAATTCCTCATAAGGAATAATTTTCAAGATTCTTTAAACTTTAAAACTATGTAGAAATGACCCATTTGGGTCTTTTCTGCGTTTGTTTTTTTTTGAATCAGAGGGTTGTTTAAAATCGTGTGATTGCGCAGCTATTTATTAAAATGTTGTGCTATAGTATTTTATGATTTATTCATAAGAAGAATAAAACTTATTATGAGGTTAGCCCTGAAGTAAGTTGCCTCCCTTAAATTGGCATCACGAATCTGAATTTAAAAGCAAAACCCCATAAACATACTGTTTACGGGGTTTTTTCTGCGGAGAAAGAGGGATTCGAACCCCCGGAGGTGTGACCCTCAACAGTTTTCAAGACTGCCGCATTCGACCACTCTGCCATTTCTCCTGAGTGCCTCATCAGGTATTCCCTGAATGCGGGTGCAAATATAGTAACCTTTTTCAATTACGCAAAGGGCTTTTTACTTTTTATTTTTCTCTTCATAATTATAATTACAAATGACTATTATCTTACAATAAATTTGCGGGTCTGTGACCATTTTTTCCCTTGTACTTTTAGAATGTAAACACCCGTTCCTAAATCATCCGTAGCTAGTTGTTCAAAAGATTGTTGGCAATCCATCAACTTCGTCCAAGATCTAATAAAACGACCTTCTATAGTAAAAATGCTTAAGGTAAGATCTTCTTCATTTTCCTCACCATCCACTAACAATATATCAGCCGTTAGTGTTTTAGATCGATCTATGGGGTTTGGAAAGAGCATCACGTTATTTCCAGGATTTTTGAAATCTACTTTAATCTCATCAGAATAAACTGTTTTACCCTCTACGGTTATAGCTGCTATCCTGTAAACAGCACTTCCAATTATAGGGCTGTAATCATACCCATTATAATTATTATGTCCTATTGATCTTACTCCTGGTTGATCGGTCACAAATCTAAAATTATCACCGTTAACCGATTTTTCTATACTAAATGTTTCAATTCCTATATCGTTGTTAACCGTCCATTTGATATTCACTACGTGAGATTCATTTTCAGAAAATACCTTTTCAAAGAAAAAATCACTTAAAAGCTCATTTGATTTTAATGCTACAGTGTTTGAACTTTCTTCATATGTCTTGCCCATAACATCAACTTCCGAACCAAAAACCATATAATGCACTTCTTCATTAGTATGAGCGATTTCTACATCACCACATATCTCCTCTTCCACAAACACTCTCACATCCGTTCCTTTAAGTTCTTTATAGCGTAAAGATGCAGCATTACCCCCGTATTCAGACCCAAGACCACCTATGAACAAAGCATTATCGTCATAATTCTGTGAAAAATTTAGAGTATGCCAGTTATGATTTACCGTACGACCGGAATTTATCATCTCAAAAGATGAATCACCTTCTGTTAATGTTCCAGGCTCAACAGCAAGCCAACTTACTATTTCCGGTTTATGCCCGCCAATAGCATTGTCTCTTTCTTTTAACTTTAAACGGAGTTGATTTGTATTTGAGTAACGCTCGTCAAAAAATACGTTTACAGCTTCAGCCTCATTTTCTGTAACGCATTGGCCAAAAACTAATGGTTCTTCATTAAAAGAGCGATTGAACCTTTGTCTATACCACTGGTGATCACGACCCTCTATATTTCCTGCTTGTAATAATTTGCCATTTACAAGTTCGTGCACCCCTGCTTCTACTACTATATAAGGAATAGTTTCAAAAAGATGACTTTCATCCCAACACTCCCATTCATCAATGCGCACCCTAAAACTTGAGCTCGTTACATCCTTTACTCTTACTGTAGCCTGGTTAGAACCTTCATATGTAGGAGCGCCGGCAATAACAACTGGGTTTTTATAATTTCTATTTAATTTCACGGTTGCCCAGTTATGGTTAGCTTCAACTTTTCCGGTCTCACCAATAGCGCTTACTTCAGTTTCCTTACTAACTGGTTCAAGCTTCCATTTTTGATTTGCAGAGTTGCTTGATGTCCATGTTACCCCAGGTCTATCATTTTCCGTTGTGCCCTTTGAAATATGAAGAGCAAGACCGTTGTATGCGCTGACTATTCTTAAATTTTCTCCATCTATATCTTCAAAATACCATAATTGGTGTTGACTACCATCCCACATTTCCTGAACTACATTAGACCCTCGTTCGGCCTTCAAAGTACGAAGTGACAACACCATGTCAGAATGTAAAGCTTTAATACGATATTTACCACCACCCATTTCCTCAACATACCATTTTCTGTCATCACCAACATTAGATATACTGTTTATAGCTCTTGCATTAGTTAGAAGAGACGCATCTTCAATTGCTAAATACTTTTCAAGATTTCCCATTTTTAGGTTATACCAACCGTTTTCAACTGATATAGGCCCATTTACATCCAAGCCATCTATCCAACCTGTAAGGATTTCTAGATAATCTTCATCTAGCATATTACGTCCAATGGGTGGCATGCGATCATCTGAATTACTGGCATCCCTAACATATAAAGTTGAATTTATAACATCCTTTGGTTTTACAATCTTGTTACCTGGTATTGAGGCATGACTTTCAACATCTTGATTGATTAAATATTGGTCATAAAGGGCCGTCATAGCTCTACCATCAAATGCACCCTCTACCCCATTTGGACGATGGCAATATGCGCAATTGGCATCCATATATGAGCGCACCTTCATAACATCACTTGCTTTCTCTGAATTGATATGCGCAGATGCCGGCAGTTTTACATGGGATGGAATGTCATTAGTAAACATATTCAGGTGACTCCACGTCTCCAGTTGGTTGCCTGTTATACCTGTTGATGGATAGGTGAAATTTTTATTGAGTTGCCGTGTTTTTAGACCTAAAGAATAGCCTGCAACACTATTATGACATTGCATACATTGATTACGAGTTGGAAAATCCCAAGTTTGCTCTACAACCGACCCATCTTTTTTCTTGACCTGATATTTTTGTGAAATGGATTCGTCTAGCCCTACCAGAACGGCATCCGTTTGCTCATCGTTCCATTTGTAGGTAACGGCATACGCATTATTATTCTCATTAAAGACTAAAAAACGGGTTTCCAGCTTGATGATTTTAGTAGAATCGTTTTCATCTATAGGAAGATTAAATTGTTTTATAACCACCGTGCCAGGGGGAAATGACCAATTCTCTTCATTTTGAAAAACAATCTGCTCCGCAGCGGAATTATGTTCACCATCATTTGGTAACGCAATCCATCGTTGCTTTTCAGCTCCATCTGACCATAAAGGTGTATTTACATCATATGGAACTATACCTGCCACAGGGGTAAGACTTTCTAAATCTGAAAACACATTTAAACTAGAAAGTTTTATTGGGGGATCGGATACAGTACCCGATCGTACCACCTTATGGATGACACCTCCATCTTGAGCTGTACCAAATAAGTCCAGTATATACATATATCCGTCAGAATCTGTAAAAAACGAGGAAATACCATCTTTACTGCCTTCTCCATCTATAGGTACATTCATTAAATAACTAGCGGATCCTGTGTTTTGCCCTGTTTTTGTAAGTGTCCACACCTCTTGTGTCTCATGATCCCCAAATACATACTTGCCTTTTAATTCAGGGTAACGCTCGCCTCTATAAACCATACCGCCAATAACCGCTCTTCCAACAGATCTACCATAGCTATAAAGTGGGGGGCTGTCATTTCCAATAAGTGGGCTTGGCATTTCCGCTTTTCCGTCCTGGTCACCCTCACGATAAGGCCATTGCAAATTATCTCCTTTTCTAACTATGCTTACTTCTTCTTTTGAACCTTGACCTATATCGCCCACCCAAATATCACCTGTTACCGGGTCTAGGCTCATACGGTGTGGACTTCGCGTTCCTATGGCATAAAACTCTTCAAGATTGTCACCGCTTGAATCCACCCATGGATTATCGTTAGGTATATAGTAACCTTGTGTAAAGGAATCTGGCCACCCTGCCGGCGGCACTCCTGCATTAAGAGGCTGTTTTTTTATGGGATGACTGACTTCTCCACCCCTTTTATCTACATCAATACGCAATACCCCACCAAATAAATATTTATCTATTTGTTGAGTTACATTATAACTGTCATATGCGGCACCTTCATCACCAACTGCTAGGTATAAGAACTTGTCTTCAGGCCCAAAAAACATATCTCCACCATTATGCCAATCATGACGGTCAAAAATATTTATGAGAACTTCTTCACTAGAGGGGTTGATAGCGTTTGCTCCAATGGGCAGAGTAAATCTTGAAAGACGCATATATCCATCAACCGCAGGATTAACTCTATCCGTTCCCTGAATAGGCGTGTATCTATAAAAAACATAAATATATTCTGCATTAGGAGAATCGGTCTGACCATATTCTGGATGCAGGACTATACCCAACATGCCACCATCCGCATAATTAACGACATTATCAGAGATGTCTAGAAGTAACTGCTTAGAGCTGGTTTGGGCATTATTGGAAATTTTCCATATATGACCCTGTAATCCCAAAACTAAGAATTCATTCCCCCCGGGTAATTCTTCCATATCCACAGGATCAACAAAAGTCAGGTTAGGGAAAGCATTCGTTACGCTATAACTCGCATTAATATCTACGGTACCGGCAGGAGTTGAAGATGGAAAAACCCCGTTAAGATAAGCTCCTATCGGAACAGCATTTTTTAGTCCGGGCCCATAAAGAAAGGGTACAAAGGAAAAAGCTAGAAAGGTGGTGATAAAAAGGCATACCACACCTATCTTTTTTTGGTAGTTGGTTTTCATAGTGTTCGTGTTCGATGTGAAACTAATCTTAAAATTCGATGAAAGGACAGAAGTTGACGACTAAAGACAGAAAAAATCGATGAACGAATAATCTTTCCAATTTGTTAAAAAGGAGTTGTTTTGACCGAATCTTTTTTTAGAAGCGAATGCATTTTCACTAAATTGCCTAACATGAAGCAACCGTTGGTTAGCATTTTAATCCCTTTTAAAAACACAGAAGCCTTTCTGAACCAGTGCTTCGATTCTATTCTAGAGCAGACCTATGAGAACTGGCAAATAGTTGCTGTTAACGACCATAGCTCTGATGGAAGTAGGAGTTTAGTACATTCCTATGCCAAGAACGACCGGCGTATACACCTATATGATAATGAAGAAAAAGGTATCATAGGCGCCTTAAGAACAGCATATAAGTGTAGTAACGGAAAGTTTATAACGCGAATGGATTCTGATGATATCATGACAAATAACAAGTTAGAGGTAATGGTGAAATCCCTCTTAGAAATGGGAAAAGGACATTTGGCCGTTGGGCAGGTACGATATTTTTCTCACCGCGGAATAAGCAATGGCTACGAGCGGTATGAAAAGTGGTTAAATCATCTTACGGAAACAGGTGACAACTACTCGGAAATCTATAAGGAGTGCGTGATTCCCTCCCCTTGTTGGATGGTTTTCCGTGAAGATTTAGACAAATGCAATGGTTTTACCCCAAATATATATCCTGAAGATTACGATTTGGCATTCAGATTTTATGAAAACCACATTAAATGTATTCCTAGCTCTGAACTGCTTCACTTATGGCGCGACTACGACACCAGGACCTCTAGAACGAGCGAACATTATGCTGAAAATTATTTTTTAGACATAAAACTCCGTTATTTCCTTAAACTAAACCGTAATACAAACAGACCTTTGACAGTTTGGGGCGCGGGAGCCAAAGGAAAAGAAATTGCAAAAAGGCTACGGGAACTAGATATTGATTTTTATTGGGTTTGTGATAATCCCAAGAAAATAGGCAAACATATATATGGTATGGAAATGCTTCATTTTAACAAACTTAACTCACTAGCTAACCCCCAGAGTATAATAACCGTTGCCAATGCAGAAGCTCAAGTTCATATTAAAAAATTTTTATCGGGCTTAAATCAAAAATCAATGGAAGACTATTTCTTTTTTTGTTAAAAATGAAAATCAAATACAAATAACATTTTACTCTACTCGGGAAAATTACTTTTACCTACTGTAGCATTAAACAACGAAATGTCTATCTTTGAGAATTCAATTTAGGAAATGCAGTTTAAATATCCAGAACTCTTTTGGGCCCTTTTTCTTCTACTGATTCCTATTTTCATTCATTTATTTCAATTACGGCGTTTTAAGAAAACCCCTTTTACTAATGTTAAGTTCTTAAAGAAAGTCGTTTCAGAATCAAGGCAAAGCAATACTTTAAAAAAGTGGTTATTGCTTTTTACCAGAATGTTGCTACTTGCTGCTTTTATTTTTGCTTTTGCACAACCATTTTTTGCTAAAAAATCTGCCTTGAAGAAGAAAGAGACAGTTATCTATCTGGACGATTCCTTTAGCATGCAATTAAAAGAAGATGGAACTACGCTTTTAGCAAATGCCGTTCAGGAACTTTTAAAAAACTTACCTAAAACAGAACGTTTTTCGCTTTTTACCAATTCAAAAATTTACAGAAATACTTATCTACAAGATATTAAAAATGAGCTCCTTGCCATTAGAAGCAATAACAAACAGTTGAAGCTCAATGAAATTTATTTAAAAGCAAAAACATTGTTTTCTTCGGATAATGCTACGGAAAAAAACTTGATTGTTTTATCTGATTTTCAGAATCTCATGGCCAGTAATGAAATGGATAGTATTACGAATGTAAATTCTTACTGGGTACCTCTTAATATAGATGAGACCAATAATGTTTCGATTGATTCCGCCTTTGTTGAATCGGAAACACTAGAGAACATGAATCTTGTAGTAAGTCTATCCGTTACGGGTACTACAGAAAATATTCCTGTATCCTTATTTAATGGAGAAAAACTTGTGGCCAAAACATCGGCTTCCTTTGATAAGTCCAAAAAAGGAACTGCTAATTTCTCGATTGCCAAAGGCGATGCTTTTAACGGAAAAATTGAAATTTCCGATTCGGGATTAGCATACGACAACCTGCTTTATTTTACAATTGGTAAAAAGGAAAAGATAAAAGTACTCTCAATTGGTGAATCCCAAAATAATTTTCTTGGCCGCATCTTCACTAAAGATGAATTTATATATACATCTACTGAACTAAAAAGCCTGAATTATAGCAACATATCTTCTCAGCATTTGATAATTCTAAATAATCTGCAGCAGATTCCTACTTCGCTCGTTACTAGCTTAAAAGCATTTACTGATGAAGGAGGACATTTAACAGTTATTCCTGCGAGGAATATTGATTTGAACTCTTATGCCCTTCTGACTTCCAATTATGCTTCTACTACGCTGCAAGAAAAAATAGGAAGCGAAAGAGAAATCACAAATATTTCCTTTTCGCATCCATTATATCAAAATGTATTTGAAAAAAATGTAACTAATTTTCAATATCCAAAGGTTTCGGAATATTACAAAGTGAAAACCAATGCCGCCACCGCATTAGCTTATCCAACAAATGAACCCTTTTTAATAGGTAACACCTTTTTCTTTCTATTCACTGCATCTTTATCGGTTCAAAATTCAAATTTCATTAATTCACCTATTGTTGTTCCCACATTTTACAATATGGCGGTTGGAAGTTTGAAATTACCTCCTTTATATTCGGTCTTGGGTCAACCAATTTCAATTGATATTTCTACTTCGTTAGGTCAGGATGATATTCTTAAGTTGAAAAAAGATAATTACGAATTTATACCGCAACAACAATCCTTTAGTAACAAAGTATCCCTTTCTTTTGATGAAAGCATACAAGAAGATGGTAGTTATGGCATTCAACAGAATGAAAAAAATATAAAACATATCAGTTTCAATTATAATAGAAACGAAAGCAACCTAACCTATATTAATACTGAAGAACAAAAAATAGCCTCAATATCATCTTCAATACCATCTTTATTCGAAACTATTGAAAAAGACAATAGCATAACGGAGCTTTGGAAATGGTTTGTTATTTTAGCATTGGTGTTGCTGTTTCTTGAAGTCCTTATTCAAAAATATCTCAAATGAACATTCTCTTAAAATCGGCCACAATAATCGACAAGCAAAATGAATCGCTTCATTTAAAGACTCGAGATATTCACATTAAAAATGGCGTGATTACCAAGATTGCTGCCAAAATAGAGCCCGAGAGCAAGACTCAGGTTATTAAGCATAAGAATTTACATGTTTCCATAGGCTGGTTTGATAGTAGCGTCTCTTTTGGTGAACCTGGTTATGAAGAAAGGGAAACAATTGAAAACGGCCTTCGCACCGCAGCATTAAGTGGTTTTACAGATATTATCTTAAACCCCAATACACACCCATGTCCGGATAGCAGTTCAGACATTGTATACCTTAAAAGTGCAGCCGCCAAACAGCTGACCAATCTCTACCCATTGGGTACGCTAACGATGAAAGCGGACGGCAATGATCTAGCAGAATTATTTGACATGAGAAATGCCGGAGCTGTTGGTTTTTATGACTATAAACATCCTGTGACCAACGCCAATCTTCTTAAGGTTGCTTTACAATATGTTCAGAATTTTAACGGTTTGGTATATTCTTTTCCGTTGGACACAAAAATTGCGGGAAAAGGTATCGTTAACGAAGGCGAGGTATCTACAAAATTAGGCTTAAAAGGAATTCCTACTTTAGCTGAGGAACTTCAAGTCGTCAGGGATTTATTTATTTTGGAATATACAGGAGGAAAATTACACATCCCTACTATTTCAACCGCTAATTCGGTTAAACTAATTAGCGACGCAAAGAAAAAAGGGTTGAATGTTAGCTGTAGCGTAGCAATTCACAATCTAATTTATACGGATTCTATTCTTGAAGAGTTTGATGCCACATATAAGGTTATGCCACCATTACGTACTAAATCTGACGCAAAGGCACTTATAAAAGGTTTAAAGGACGGCACAATAGATTTTGTTACCAGTGACCATACTCCTATGAACATTGAAGAGAAAAGAGTTGAATTTGACAATGCTTCTTATGGTACAACCGGACTTGAAACCGCGTTTGGCGGTCTTGGGCAACTTTTGGACATAGAAACTACAATTAGCCTTCTTACTAAAGGACGAGAACAATACGGAATAACAACGCCCATATTTAAAGAAGGCGAGCCAGCTTGCATAACGCTCTTTAATCCAGAGGATACGAATACTTTTACCAAAGAGCGTATAGAATCAACCTCAAAAAACAGTATGTTTATTGGTGCTGAACTACAGGGTAAAGTGTATGGTTCCATTAACAATGGTCAATACCTTACAAACAATTAACAAACCACCACAAAAACAACCAAATGAATCAAAACACAATTGAAGATGGCAAAACAATGGCTCTTATTGGCTACATAACCCTATTAGGAACCCTGGTCGCATATTTTATGAATAGGAGCAAGAACAATGAATTTGCTACGTTTCATATTGGTCAGGCACTTAGAGCTTGGATTACCGGCATTATTGCTGGTTTCTTAGCTAAACTGCTGATTATGAGTACTGGCCTAGGGCTTTTTAGCGTTTTACAATATGTTGGGCTGGTATTGGCCATTATAGGAGCAATAAATGCCATGAACGGTAAAGTAGAGAAGATTCCATTTGTAGGTAATATTGGTTGAAACTTTTTTTAATTAAACTTAAAAAGAGAAAAGCAGTCGGTCTCTATTTTTGTACAAGACTCTAGCTTAAGTTAACTTTGTAATTATGGAAACAGTAAAAGAAGGGAAGACAACGGCCGTAACAGCTTATTTTACCATTGTAGGTTCACTTATTGCTTTAAGTATGAACTCGGAAAGTAGAAACGAATTTGCCAGATTTCATATTCGGCAAGCATTTGGATTGCATTTGTTTTTCTTAGGTTTTGCCCTTTTTCTAAGCCAATGGTTTAATGAATATGCTTGGTATGGTTTATATATTTCTTTTATTGTTTTGTGGGGATACGGTTTTATTGGCGCATTGCAAGAGAAAAAGCAATCCGTTCCCCTACTAGGGGATTTTTTTCAAAAATGGCTTAAATTCATGTAATGACAACAGCTCCTTTATCTTTAGAACATTTGATTAGACCTTCTACCTTAAAAGAAGGTAAAGCGCCCGTGCTTTTTATGTTTCACGGTTATGGAAGCAATGAAGAAGATTTGTTTTCTTTTGCTCCGGAATTACCGGAAGAACTGTGTATTATATCAGTTCGAGCTCCCTACCCTATGGAACCTTATGGAAATGCATGGTATGCTATAAATTTTGATGCCCAGCAAGGTAAATGGAGTGATGATGAACAAGCCATAACATCAAGAGACAAAATCATAACCTTTATTGATGAAGCATGCACTACGTATGCATTGGATGCGGACCGAGTGACCCTATTAGGTTTTAGTCAAGGAACAATTCTAAGCTATGCGGTAGCCCTTTCTTATCCCGAAAAGATTAAAAATGTTATTGCTTTAAGCGGATATGTAAATGAGGGTATTCTAAAGGAAGGTTACGAAAAAAAGAATCATTCTAACTTAAAGATATATTCCTCTCATGGCCAAGTAGATCAAGTAATTCCTCCGGAGTGGGCACAACGTGCCCCTCTATTTCTTGAAAAATTAAAAATTGAGCACGTGTACGAAGAATTCCCTGTAGGCCATGGAGTAGCACCACAGAACTTTTATTCATTCAAAAAATGGCTAGAAGATAAGTTCTGATTATTCACTTCGGGTGTAAAGCAAATGATCTCGCAATGTAAAATCCACACCCAAATCGTCTTTAAGATTGTATTGAATAAGTAGCTCCCCCCAAAATTTACCATCAGAAAAATCAGTTAAAATCCATTTATGGTTTAGGATTTTAATCTTATTTATTTTGAAGTCCCCTTCCATTCCTTCATATGGCACAAGTGGATTATCTCCCTTACTTTCATTAGTTTCAAGCAGCTTATCCGCAATATATCTAGACGGGTCATTTAAGTCTAAGTGATCGTAGTAGGCTAAAGCATCATCATTATTTTCTAATGAGAAATATTGCATTTCCAACACTTTTAACTGCGTATTCTGTACCGAATCCTTTAATTGTTCTACTTGTGTTTCCAATTTTAAAATTCTTTCATCTTTGACCGCAGCCATTTTTCCGTTACTAACAAAGAGGTACAGACAAATAAGTGATACGAAAATTAATGCGTAAAGAACTATTCTACTTTTCATAAATGAATATGGTTTGTACTTTAAACTGTTATGGTTAGATTATCGTATGCCACATGCACATTTTTTGGCAAGTTTTTTTCCACTTCCTCATGAAACCCCAACATGTGACTAATATGAGTTAGGTAGGCTGTTTCTGGCTTGACTTCATCAATAAAGGCCAAAGCTTCTTTTAAATTAAAATGAGAATGATGTGGCTCTAAGCGAAGTGCGTTTATAACAAGGACTTTTGATTTTTTTACTTTTTGAATTTCTTCTTCCGTAATTGTTTTAACATCGGTTAAATAAGTAAAATCCTTAATACGAAAACCGAGTACATTTATACGGTTGTGGCTTGCCTCAATCGGAATAATCTCTAAGCCTCCTATTGAAAAATTATGGTCTTTATCAATCAGGTTGACCGCTACAGCAGGAGCACCAGGATATCGATTTTCATCAGCAAAAATATAATCGAACCGTCTTCTTAACGAATCAGCAACACGTTTATGCGCGTATATGGGCACGTCCCCTTGCCTAAAGAAAAAAGGTCTAATATCATCCAAACCGGCGGTATGATCAGAATGTTCGTGAGTAAAAAGAATACCATCTAGCTTCATCACTCGGTTAGAGAGCATCTGTTGCCTAAAGTCCGGGCCACAATCAATAGCGTAATTATAATCTTTCCATGAAACCAAAGCAGAGGTCCTAAGCCTTTTATCCTTTGGGTCATTACTTGTGCAAACCGGGTGATTACTGCCTATTACGGGGATTCCCTGAGAAGTGCCCGTACCAAGAAAAGTTATTTTTAACGCATCGCTCATCTAGAATCAAATTTATAACTAAATAATTTAATAGATAACCTGAACTTGTTAACTTTGTTAAAAGCAAAATAGACCAAATGGCTTCAGTTTTAAAACGAGATACTGTATTTGAGAACATCCCTTCCATCAAAGCTAAAACTTTGAGGATTAATCTAAACCCTGACATTTACGGAACATTTTCGGAGATTGGAGCCGGCCAAGAGACAGCTCGCCATTTTTTCCGGTCTGGCGGTGCCTCAGGTACTATTGCCAAAGCGATGAGTGCTTATGACAAGGATTTTAGCGATGCTATTTACGGTATTGAAAATGATGGACGCTATGTAACACAATCGCGACTGAAAAAGATGCTTTCTCATGAGATGACTCTCATGGAGGAGCGTATTAGCCGGGAAACACACCCGGAAAGATTGTTCTTTTCATACGCTAATACTGTAGCTACCATAGATTTTTCTAAGCGCTATAAAGGGCACGGTTGGGTAGGAATCCGTTTTCAGCTGGATCCTAACCAGAAAGAGTTAGATGAAATTATACTTCATATTCGCTTTAAGCAAAACGAAGCTCGCTTGCAACAAGAAACATTAGGTATTCTTGGGGTTAACTTAATTTATGGTGCGTTTTACAAGTACCATAAGCCAAGAAAAATGTTGAAGTATCTTTATGATCATATCGATAAGGATACAGTAGAAATCGATATGGTAAACTTTTCAGGTCCTAACTTTAAGGATGTGGATAACAGGTTAATGAGCCTGCAGTTAATACGTAATGATATGACCGATGCGGTTATGTTTGGTCCTGACGGAAATAACTTTCTTCCTGCCTCTGCATTGTACAAAAAAAACATTTTAGCATTACGAGGAAGTTTTAGACCGGTTACCAAAGTGAATATGGACATGTTCCATAAATCTTACGATATATTCGTTCGTGATTCAGCGGTAGACCAAGAAAATACTATGGTTATTTTTGAGATAACGCTCTCAAACCTTAAAGCTTCAGGAGAAATAGATGAACAAGATTTCATGGACCGCGCAGAATTGCTTTGTGCACTAGGGCATACGGTTATGATTTCTAAATTTCAGGAATACTTTAAACTAGTAGAATACTTTAATAGATATACCAAGGCGAAAATTGGTCTTACCATGGGTGTAAATAACTTGGTGGACATCTTTGATGAAAAATACTATAGACACCTCTCGGGAGGTATCTTGGAGGCCTTTGGCAAGTTATTCTTCAAAGACTTACAAGTTTACCTCTACCCTATGAAAAATGCTGAAACCGGTCAGATAATGACTAGCAACAATATAAAGGTTCATCCAAGAATGAAGGAGCTTTACAAGTTCTTTAAGTACAACGGAAAGGTAATGGATATTATAGATTACGACCCAGAGATTATGCATATTTTCTCAAGAGATGTACTGAAGAAACTTATTAATAATGAAGATGGATGGGAAGAAATGCTTCCTGAAGGAATACCTGAAATAATCAATAATGAGAGCTTGTTTACCAGGAAGTTACTAAAATCAAAAGACGATAAAATAAAATAACAAATTAAAAGGGGCTTACGCCCCTTTTATTATTTAATCAACTTCATATTTTTCTATTTTCATATTTAATCTTCAAGTAATTGAGCTGCATGATCCTTGGTTTTTACCTTGTCTATTACTTTTGTAATCGTAGCGCTGCCATCAATTATAAAAGTCTTTCTGTGAATTCCATCATATTCACGACCCATGAATTTTTTAGGGCCCCAAACACCAAAAGTGTTGATTACCGTATGGTCTTCATCCGCTAATAACGGAAACGGAAAATTATATTTGTTCTTGAAATTCCCTTGTCGCTTTTCAGAATCTGCGCTCACTCCTAACAATTCATATCCCTGGGCTTGTAATTCCTCATAATTATCACGCAAATTACAGGCTTCTGCAGTGCAACCCGGCGTACTGGCTTTGGGATAAAAGAACACTACCAACTTCTTATCTTTATAGTCCGATAATTTAATTGTATTGCCATCTTGGTCTTTCGCTGAAAAATCGGGTACTTTGTCCCCTACTTGTAATGTATTCATAGCACTTTATTTTTGTGTTTCTATTTTCATTGCTAAAATTAGACAAAAATGACAAAAGCGGAAAAGGTTGATTTTACTATTAAAACCCTAAAGGAAATTTACCCTACCATTCCGGTTCCTTTAGACCATAAGGACCCCTATACATTATTGATTGCGGTACTTTTGTCCGCGCAAAGTACAGATGTGAGGGTAAATAAAATCACACCGCTTTTATTCGAAAGAGCAGATAATCCTTATGACATGGTAAAGTTATCTGTTGAGGAAATTAGAGAAATTATTAAGCCGGTTGGTCTTTCACCTATGAAATCCAAAGGGATTTATGGTTTGTCTAAAATGCTAATTGAAAAATATAATGGCGTAGTACCGAAGGAAATAGAACTATTAGAGGAATTTCCTGCTGTAGGTCATAAAACTGCAAGTGTGGTTGTATCTCAGGCCTTTGGAATTCCCGCATTTCCGGTAGACACGCATATTCATAGATTAATGTATCGATGGGGTTTTACTAACGGAAAAAATGTAGTGCAAACAGAAAAAGATGCCAAGCGTCTATTTCCAAAAGAAATTTGGAATGACCTGCATCTTCAGATAATCTGGTACGGCAGAGAATACTCGCCTGCCAGAGGATGGAATTTAGATAATGACATCATTACTAAAACCATTGGAAGAAAGGCGATAATAGATAATTATTACAAAACAAAAAAGACCCGTTAGATCGGGTCTTTTTTGTTTAGTTCAATGAATTTTCAAATTGAAAACCCTTGTATTCAACAATGTGAAATTGCTTTGAAAAGCTTAGCAAAAAGTTGATTGTGCCTTTTGTTGCCTGTATAGTTGCACCTCTTTCAAGGTTCTCAGAGTAAATTTTTTCCATAGTAGTAATATAGTTATACAATGGATAACGCAACTAGATTGGAAATATTGTTATGAAATATTAGCAGGTTATTAATTCGTTAGAACAATGTTATGCTTATCAATGATTTTTCTAAGGTTGATCAAAGCATAACGCATTCTACCTAAGGCAGTATTAATGCTCACTCCCGTATTTTCAGAAATCTCTTTAAAGCTCATATCTTTATAGATACGCATTACCAAAACTTCCTTTTGATCATCTGGCAATTCTTCAATTAAGTGCTTTAAGTCTGAAGTAATTTGATCTTTAATGATTTGCTTTTCAGCATTTAACTTGTCATCGCCAATAACAGAAAAGATGTTGAAGTCATCATTACCTTCAAACATTGGCATTCTTTTGTTCTTTCTGAAGTGATCAATAATAAGGTTATGTGCAATACGCATTACCCATGGTAAAAATTTACCTTCTTCGCTATAAGAACCTTTTTTCAAAGTTTTTATCACTTTAATAAAAGTATCTTGAAAAATATCTTCGGTTACATCTCTATCTAGAACCTTTGAGTAAATGAAACTAGATATTCTTTGATTGTGACGGTTGATTAAAACTTCAAGCGCTTTTTCATCTCCGCTGATATAATCTCTTACTAATACTGAATCTTCGATTTGTGAGCTCATGGTGTAGGGTTTTTAGTTTTTTGGATTTGAGACTTTCTAAGAAAGACTACTGTTATTTAGTTATTTTCGAGTTTTGTTTTTGTCCTTAGGTGGATGGCCTTATTATTAATTATGATATAAAACTAGAGAATAGAGGGCTCTAGAAAAAAACATTGTTGTAAAACCGCTAGTTTTTGATGTGAAATGCTGTTTTTCTATTTTTCTACAAAATAAAATGGAATGAAGTGCGTTAGCCACACAAAATCAGGCATTAGAAGAATATCGATGAAGTGTTGTTCATATCCGACGGTTTCATCGGAATAAGAGATAACATATAGTATGTACTATAAAGACAGTAGTAAGGTTTGGTTATTTCCTACAAAAAAGCCCCGATAATTTTCATTATCGAGGCTATATATAATTTGAAGAACTGGTTCTAATTTAAATTCGATTCGAATTGAAGGCCTTTAGCTTCCATAATATCCAATGACTTTGAATAATCTAATAAAAATTTAACCGTTGAGGGTTTTGCTTTAGCTAATCTACATTTGTCCGATTCTGTAGCGTAAATTTTTTCCATATCTATTTTAGTTTGTTACAGGACTATAACGTCACTAATATAAATATAATGAATACTGCCGACCTACCGCCTATTAATTCGTTAAAACTATATTATGCTGTTCTATTATTTTCCTAAGGTTAATAAGTGCGTAGCGCATCCGTCCCAAAGCGGTATTTATACTAACACCTGTATTTTCGGATATTTCCTTAAAACTCATATCCTTATATATACGCATAATTAAAACTTCTCTTTGGTCCGCAGGTAATTCTGCAACAAGCACCTCCAGATCACAGTCTATCTGGTCTTTTATCAATTGTCGCTCAGCATTAAGCTTATCATCTCCTATAAGAGAAAAAATGTCAAAACTATCCGCGCCTTCAAACATAGGCATACGACTTGTTTTTCTAAAATGATCTATAATAAGGTTATGGGCAATACGCATTACCCAGGGGAGAAATTTACCTTCTTCGTTATAAGCACCTCTTCTTAATGTTTTAATTACCTTAATAAAGGTGTCTTGAAATATGTCTTCTGTAATATTGCGGTTATTTACTTTTGAGTAAATGAAACTACTCAACCGCTGATTGTGCTTGTCAATCAAAATTTCCAATGCCTTTTCATCACCAGAAATGTATTTTTTAATAAGAAGGGAATCTTCCGTCAATATATCCATAACAATTACTTTAATAGTTAAAACTAGACACCTTCTCTATCGAAAGGTCTTGTAGTTAATGTCTTAATCTTTATAAAAGTAATTTTCTGCTATAGGCGTGTTAACATTTTATTTGGCCTCAAATATAGATAAAATTAACTTACTTTAGAAAAATTCTATCGCCATACACACATTTTTTAATGCTAACGATACAATTTTAGCTATTGAAATCTTCATATTGTATCTTTGCAAACTTATATGAGAACATGGCCCAAATAGTAGATGTAAACCCCAAACACAATATAATAATCAAGGGTGCAAAACTGCACAATTTAAAAAATATTGATGTTGTTATACCAAGAAACAAACTTGTTGTTATTACCGGTCTATCCGGTTCGGGCAAGTCCAGTTTAGCTTTTGACACCCTGTATGCAGAAGGACAAAGACGGTATGTAGAAAGTCTTTCTTCATATGCAAGGCAGTTTTTAGGAAAATTAGACAAACCAAAAGTAGACTATATAAAAGGTATAGCTCCCGCTATTGCCATAGAGCAAAAGGTAAACTCTACAAACCCGAGGTCTACGGTAGGTACCACAACAGAAATTTATGATTACCTAAAACTTCTATATGCACGCATTGGCCGTACCATATCCCCCATTTCTGGCCGTGAGGTTAAAAAGGATACGGTTACAGATGTTGTTGAATTTGTAAAGAAATTTGATGAAGGCACTAAACTTTTATTACTAGCGCCTATAGTTATTGATGAAAGCAGAGAAACTTTAAAATCACTTCAACTTCTGTCCAAGCAAGGATATGCACGAATAAAATACAAAGATGAAGTTCTCCGGATAGATAATGTGCCGGAAGATATAGGGAGAAATTTTGATTTGGTGGTTGATCGAATTGTAGTTAAAGATGACGAAGATTTTTATAACCGACTAGCAAATGCAATCGATACAGCTTTTTTTGAGGGCAAGGGAGAATGTGCCATTGAAGAACTAGCAACGAAAGAAAAGGCGCCTTTTAGCAATAAGTTTGAGCTGGACGGTATGTCCTTTTTAGAACCTAATGTTCATTTATTTAGCTTTAACAACCCATATGGAGCATGCCCTAAATGTGAAGGTTATGGAGATGTTATTGGTATAGATGAAGATCTTGTAGTTCCGAATACCGCACTATCCATCTACGAAAATGCTGTTTTTCCATGGCGTGGGGAAAGTATGGGTTGGTACAGAGACCAATTGGTAAATTCCGCTTACAAATATGATTTTCCGATTCATAAACCATGGTTTGAACTTTCCGAAGAACAAAAACAACTGGTTTGGGATGGTAACGCTCATTTTATAGGTCTCAATAAGTTTTTTGAACAATTAGAGGAAAAAAGCTATAAAATCCAGAACAGGGTTATGCTTTCTCGTTACCGCGGAAAAACAAAATGTAATGTTTGCAACGGAAAACGATTACGGAAGGAAACTGATTATATAACCGTAGGTGAGAAGAATATTTCTGATTTAGTGGAATTGCCAATTCGTAAGCTGATTCCGTTTTTTGAAGATTTGAAGTTAAATAAGTATGACGAGAAAATTGCATCACGCCTTTTAAAGGAAATCAATACAAGATTGGGTTTTCTATATAAGGTGGGTTTAAGTTATTTAACCATGAACCGTAAGTCCAACTCCCTTTCCGGTGGTGAAAGCCAGCGCATCAACCTTGCAACTTCATTAGGCAGTAGCTTAGTGGGAAGTATGTATATTCTTGATGAACCTAGTATAGGACTACACCCAAAAGACACCGAAAATCTTATTGAAGTTCTTTTATCATTACGCGATCTTGGGAACACCGTTATTGTTGTTGAGCATGATGAAGATATTATGAAAGCTGCAGACGAGGTTATTGACATTGGCCCAGAAGCCGGTACACATGGTGGTGAAGTAGTAGCTCATGGAACACTTCCGGAAATTCTTAAATCAACCTCATTAACTGCAAATTATTTAAATGGTACGGAAGAAATTGCAGTGCCTAGTAAAAGAAGAACTTCTACGGATTATATTACTATAAAAGGTGCTCGCGAAAATAATCTAAAAAATATAGATGTAACCTTCCCATTAAATATGCTTACCGTAATAACTGGTGTTTCCGGTAGTGGTAAAAGTACCTTGGTAAAAAAGCTGCTTTATCCTATAATTTTAAAAGAAGTTGGTGGTTATGGTGAAAAAGCTGGCCAGTTTACTTCTGTAACAGGAAAATATAAGTACATAAAACATGTGGAATTTGTTGATCAAAATCCAATTGGAAGGTCCTCCCGCTCCAATCCCGTTACTTATATCAAGGCTTATGATGATATAAGAAGTTTGTTCGCTGCGCAAAAATTGAGCAAAATAAGAGCCTACCAAGCCAAACATTTTTCTTTTAATGTTGACGGTGGCCGGTGTGAGAAATGTAAAGGTGAAGGTGAGATTACTGTAGAAATGCAGTTTATGGCAGATGTACATCTAAAATGTGATACTTGTGGGGGTAAACGTTTTAAAAAGGAAGTTTTAGAAGTAAAGTTTGAAGATGCAAATATTGATGATGTCCTTAATATGACGATTGATGATGCCATTTCATTTTTTAATCAGCACAAACAGACTAAAATCGTAAATAAGCTAAAACCCCTACAGGATGTTGGTTTAGGGTATGTTACTTTAGGACAATCTTCCTCTACCCTATCCGGTGGCGAAGCACAACGAATTAAACTAGCATCCTTCCTAGTAAAAGGAACGACCAAAGATAAAGCCTTATTCATTTTTGACGAACCTACAACAGGTTTGCATTTTCATGATATAAAGAAACTTTTGAAATCCTTTGATGCTTTAATTACAAAAGGGCATTCTGTGGTAGTAATTGAACATAATATTGAATTAATAAAATGTGCTGATTATATAATCGACCTCGGACCTGAAGGTGGTGAAAACGGTGGGCGGCTTTTGGCCGCAGGCACACCGGAAGAAATTATAAAGAGTAAAACGTCTTTTACCGCTACATATTTAAAAGAGAAATTATAACTGTATTCGGACTTTTAATCATTAGAACAAATACCACACTTTTCTAATTAAAAGTGTGGTATTCTTTTTTTTATAACCAATACTCTTTTAAAAAAAGCATACATCTCAATAGTGTAAGCTTATTATAATTATTGTAATATATTGATTTACATTTAGTTATGATACTATTGTGGGTTTTGGCACGCTGTTTGCTTATTACTACCCGAATGTCAATAATTACATTCAATAATTTAAAACCTTATATTATGAGAAACTTACTACTCTTTTTTTCAGCCCTTATTTTAGGCACCTCAGGTGTTATGGCTATGGGTACAGTAGAAGATAAGGTTGCGGAACGCAATGCTTATAGGTACAACGACTCCTTTATTTTTGTCGAGAATGGCATTACGTTTTCGGTATATCCAGATGGTGAATTTGATTTTTATATAGATAACCGTGTAACCGGACGTCGCAACGGCGTAACCTTTAATTCCGGTTATGATTACAGCCCGTATGCACAGTATGATGATTATGGTGCCGTGGTTCAAGTAGAAAACGTACCTATCTATTATGACTATTATGGTCGTGTTACTCAAGTTGGTGATGTAGATATAAGATACAATAACAATCGCGTACGTAGTGTTGGTGGAATGTCTGTTTTCTATAACCGTAGAGGTTTATATGATTACCATACAGGTTACATTAACGTTTACAATAGACATTATGTATACAGACCTTTTCATGCATTTTTTGCAAGACCGATTATTGGCTTTAATTTAGTATTCAACAAGCCATATAGAAGGTTTTACAGTCCTGTACGCTATACATATTATAACCCTTACAGATATAACTCAAGACGTGCATATGCCAAAATAGGAAATACGCACCGTTATAATAAAGTAAGAAGTAATAGGTCTAAAATTTATAGAAACGATAATAGAGTTACCGTTAGAAGCAGCGCGTCCAGAAATAACAGATCGGTTTCAAAAAGAAACAATAATGCGATAAGAACAAATAGAGCTGTTGCATCAAACAGGGGTAATATAACAAGAAGAACGGCGTCTAGAAGTAGTGCAACACGCAAAGGTAATTCTAACACAAAAGTTACCAACAGAAGTTCTTCTATTAGATCTAGGACAAGTAGCCCTTCTAATAATAGAGCAGTTACCTCAAGATCTATAGCAACAAGAAAACCAGCTAATACAACAGTAAATAAAAGAACGGTGATGAGATCGCCTCGTAACACTTCGGTAACAAGAAGAAGTAGTACAACTTATAAAAGTCCGCAGACTAGAACTAGAACAGCGAGCAGAAGTGTAAGACAAGCCCCTTCTCAAAGTAGAAGTAGTGTAAGCACAAGAAGTTCAAGAAGCACAGTGAGCAAAGCTCCATCTAGAAGTAGAAGCAATACGGCTTCAAGAACTTCATCAACGCGAAGTTCCTCTAGAAGATATTAAAAATAGTTTTTAGGTGAGTTGGTTGTTACCCCCGCATTAGATTAATCTAATGCGGGGGTTTTTATTTTACCGGCAAGTATTTAATTAACCTTTTCTACGGTAACTTTAATTGACTTACTAATCGGTGTCTTACTTTTATCCGCATACTGATCAAAAGGAACCAAAACATTAGTTTCTGGATAATATGCTGCCAAATCCCCAGAAGGAATGTTGTAGGGAACAACTAAAAATTTATTTGCTGTACGCACAACTCCATTATAAGTACTGGTGATATTTATGACGTCTTTCTTATTAAGACCTTTCTTTTTCATATCCTCGGGATTCATGAACAACACCCTTCTTTCGTTATATATACCCCTATACCTATCGTCCATTCCATAAATAGTGGTATTAAACTGATCATGAGACCTTATGGTCATTAACATAAACTCATCTGCTTTTAAATTATGTTCAGGAAGTGGGTTTATCGTTAATTGCGCTCTACCATTTGGTAGCATACTAAAATCCAAATCCCTTACATTATTAGGTAAGTAATAGCCAATACCTTTTGAACGTTCTTTGGTATTATCAAAACCTTTTACAACATGGTCTATACTTTCTCTAATCAGCTCATAATCTTCACCCATAGCTTTCCAATTCATGGAATGTTTACCTCCAAAAAAAGTATGTGCCAATTCCGCTATTAGCTCAGGTTCACTCTTTATATTGTCAGAAGTAGGTTTTAAAAGTCCACGCGATTGTCTCACACGCCCCATACTGTCTTCCATAGTCTGATAACGCAAAGTACCGTCCTTCATATCTTTTTCGGAACGTCCAAAAGTAGGCAGAATTACAGCTGTCTTTCCAGTAACCAAATGAGATCTATTCAATTTTGTACTTATTTGAACCGTTAATTCGCAGTTTTGCATAGCCTTGGCAGTATACAGAGTATCAGAAGCGGCCATTAAAAAGTTACCGCCTAAACATATAAAGACTTTGCCTTTTTCATCATGCATGGCCTTAATGGCTCCAACAACATCTACCCCCTCCTTATCAGGAGCTTTAAAACCAAGATGTTTTTCAATTCGCTCGTTTAGTTCCTTATTTACAAAGTGCATTATCCCTACACTACGGTCTCCTTGCACATTACTGTGCCCACGTACAGGACATGTTCCTGCATTTGGTTTCCCCAAAGAACCCTTTAACATCAAGAGATTAAGGTATTCACAAATTGTTGCAACCCCATTCTTATGTTGAGTAAGTCCCATGGCCCAGCAAACTACAATATTGCTGCTTGTAGCCAAAAGAGCAACGGTTTCGTTAATTTTTTCTTCGCTTACTCCGCTCAACTTTAAAAGTGTTTCCTCATCATATGCTTTGAAAGAGTTTGTAAGACTTTCATAACCATCTACGTATTTGACCATGAAATCATGATCGAATACTTTCTGTCCCTTTTCATCTAATGCCGCTAATTTTTTCAGAATAAGTTTCATTAAGGCTATATCCTGATTAATACGAACTTGTAAATGTATATCTGTCAAATCCTCACCAGGACCGATCAGACCATTTAAATGTTGTGGATTTTTAAAGTTGATAAGTCCTGATTCTTCCAATGGATTAATGCTGATGACTTTTCCTCCATTCTTTTTACACTTTTCTAAAGCAGAAAGCATTCTTGGGTGGTTTGTTCCTGGATTTTGACCAGCAACTATAACCACATCCGCACCATATAAATCTTCTAGTTTCACAGACCCTTTGCCAATACCCAAAGTTTCGGAGAGGGCAACACCACTAGATTCATGGCACATATTGGAACAATCTGGCATATTGTTAGTGCCTAGAGCACGGGCAAACATACCATATAGATATGCCGCCTCATTACTTGATCTACCGGATGTATAAAAAATAGCGTCATCAGGTGAGTTCAATTTATGTAATTCTATAGAAATCAGCTCATAGCATTCTTCCCAAGAAATAGGCTCATAATTAATACTCCCCGATCTAAGAACCAAAGGCTCTGTTATTCTACCGAATTTATTAAGCTGATATTCCGTAAGTCTAGATAGTTCTTCTACCGTATATTTTTGGAAAAATTCACGCCCTATTTTATCGGTAGTCGCCTCGTCAGCTACTGCTTTAGCACCATTTTCACAATATTCTGCCACAGTAGAAGGATGTTCAGGATTTGGCCAAGCACAACTTGGACAATCAAAACCATCTTCTTGATTTAGCTCTAAAAAAGCACGCATGGAACGTACAATTCCCATTTCTTTAAAACCATGGCGTAACGCCTCTTTTACTCCTACTTTTCCCGCTGCATATTTAACCGGTTCCGTAACCTTTATATTGGAAAAATCTTCAGAGCCTATAACCGATACATTTCTTTGAAAATCTTTATTTGACATATGTAAATTTCAGTTTCTAGTGATGCAATTTAGGGTTTGGGTAATTATCCGTTTCATCTTCTCCCCTATCCTCCAAACAGGTAAAATCCTTCTCGACCAAAAGAGTCAAGGTTTTACCGTCTTCAAGGGGAATTGAATTGCTGAATCCTACTCTATTACTACTCTCCCAGTCCTTGATACTATCTTTAGGAAGGAGTAAAGTCATCATATTATCCTCATAAGTTGCAGTAAGAGCAGACAAACCTTCCTTACTGCTTAGCGCATAAGTAAATATATTATTAAGAAATTGAGTTTTTTCTTGAATATACCCAGTTTCACAAAACTGGGATACTTCCATTTTAGTAATTCTCATGCGAATGGAATTACCTCTTATACGTATTTTCATGAAGAGAAAAAATTGATGGTGACCAGTAGAAAATAGCCCTAAATTTTAATTAAGGTTAAATATACAAGTCAATATTGAAAAAACGTGGAATATTTCTTCTTTCTTGGGTCTTACCTACACTTCTATGCTCCTCATATAACAAAATACCATCTGAACTTGTTATTTTAAAATAAACTCCAGGACCGGGAAAGGAAGAAATTGGTGTTTCAATACTTATTAGTGGCGAAAGATAGGTCTGCTTAAAATCTATACTTTTATAATCTATTCTAAATTTACCGTTTCTGTTTGAAACAGCTCTACCTAAAAAATCATCTTTTATCCAATCTACATCAATAGCGGAAACAATTGCACCGGCCACCGGTGTTTGTTTGTCCACTGCAGACTTTATATTTCCCACAATTGTCCAAATATCAAATGATCTTCGTATTTGGTCCCAAAATTGAAAACTAAAGCTGTAATTCCAACTAAACTCTTTATTTTGGTTGACTTTACGCCATATTGGATTTAATCTTCTCGCCGTAAATTGAACTGGGTTTTGCTTTTCTCGAGTGATACTATTAATATCCGATACTACTAGGTCTATTTCAATCTCGCCTTCTTTATAAGCATCACAAATATCAATGGTATAATTTCCATCAGCATCTGTAAAACCAGTGCCAAGAAGATTTTCGGACTTTTGTTCTATCATCTCAGCGGTAAGTTTATACAATTGGTTTTTAAGGTCTTGTGCCCCCTTAAGCGCACTCATCACTCTATAAACCCTAACCTGCACATTATCCAAAGTTTCATAAAGGTCTATATGTAGATTGGCCCTTAGATTACCTTTGATGGTGTATCCCATTTCAATTATATTAGTAGATGATTAAATTAACGCCTGTTTAGTAAAAGGTCAGCGCAGGATTGAATGGGGGCATTCGTGATGAACTTGAGTGTTAAGATAAAGTTATTGTTCTTTCTTTCCAAATACTTTTGAAAGGACTTGAAAAACATCTTCGGAAATTTTAAACTTATATAAAACTATTATGTAAATAACAGCTATGCCTAAACTCTTAACACCAATATTAAATATAGGATGAAAAGGAAGTTCTATATAGTAGAACAAAAAGGTAGTAACTAGTAATAAAATTGAAATTTTGATAGTTTCCCTTGTAAAAGGATGCATATTGAATTTCATTTGTACGTAAATCAGCTTAACCGTATTATAAATAAAGAAAGCAGAAAAACTTGCTATTGCAGCACCGTCCAGACCATAGGCAGGAATAAGCCATATATTCAAGAAAACAGTGATAACCGCTAGGAACAAGCCCATGAAAAGAACTGCCTTGTAATAATCAGAATTATATAAAATAGAATTATTATTTCCCAGAAGCGCATCATACAATTTAGCTAAGCCCAACCAAATAAAAATTACATAACCATTTCGGTAGGCGTCTGGCAAAAGCTCATATAAATCATTTAGGTTCAGAAAAATAAGAATAAATAAAAGTCCTGATATGATATACAAGGTTAACGAACTTTTTTGATAAAGTCGTTTGAGCCCTACCATATCATCCTTAGTAAGAAGTTCTGCTGTAAGGGGATAAGTAATTTGATGCATTGAACGTGATGGAACTGCAATTACCAAAGCAATAAAACTCGCAACACCATAATAGGCAACATTTTCTATTTTTATAAACTGATTGATCATCACCTTATCTATCTCCAATAACACAATGGCTACAGAACCACCTAAGATGATCAAAGCACTATACGTAACTATTTTACGGGTATTTTGTGGAAAGTCAAATATTAATTTAGGCTGATGTAATTTGTAAGCATAGATTTGCATACCAAGTGTACGAAGCAAATAAGCAGCAACCAAATAATCCAGAAAGGATTGTACCGAAATAACCTTGAAATAAAGTAGAATCAATAATACCGTTTGAGCCACCCGTCCAAAAATTTCCTTCATGAAATTTCCGAAAACAGACTTCATTTGCACCCTTGCCCAGGCATAAAACAACTCAAAATATGCCATAGACATGGCTATTAGAAATATATGCCAAACATAATTTTTTACAATAGGGTTTTCTTTGGACAAAAAGCTGCCAATAGTATCATTGGCCAAAAAAGTTAACGCCCCAATAGGAAGGGTCAAAACCAATGGCAAAAGCAACATGAGCGTTAAAAACCCGTCTGTAGCCTTCGCATCTTTCTTAAAACCACTATAGAATTTTATTAAGGTATTGGGAACGCCAAATGCCAAAATGGGCATTAAAACAACAGATGCAGATAGAACCACCTGAAGAAGACCATAATATTTGGGCTCCATGAACTGTAGATAGAGAACTAATGTATTTATAGCACCAAGACCAAAACCTAAATAGGTAACTATTGAATTGTTCAGTGACTGTTTAAATACCAAGCCCATTTACAAAAGTTTAGATAATTCTTCTGTTAACGCCCTGCGACTGAACTTTTCGATAGCTACAGATTTAGAGATAATGCTTCCCTTTTTAAAAGTATTATAATACTCCAAAATAGTTTTCTTCAATTCAGCCTGAGCCTCATAATCAAAAACTTTTCCTGCATTCGTATTCTCAATGATTTCACCTGCCTCCCATCCTTTAGGGCCTACTGCCAGGATAGGCCTTTTGGCAATCATATATTCAAACAACTTACCAGGTATTATTCCTTTCGTCTCTTCACTATCTATCTCCACCATCAATAATAGTTGCGATCTCTGCTGTCTTCGTTGTGCTTCGGCATGGGAGCCATATCCTCTCATTTTAATATAAGGTCCTAGCTCGTTTCTATACATAGCATCCATAACGTCTTGGCTAACAACACCCATAAACTCTAATTGTAGATCGCCACGAAAAACAGCATCTTCTGCCGCAATTTGTGATAATACTTTCCAAAGATTCTTTGGATTTCTTCCTGTTAACAAAGAACCTATATGGGAAATAGTAAATCTATGGTCTAAATTGGCATCTCCTGCATAATCCGAATCATACCCATTTGTAATTACTGAAATAGGTGTATTGGTGATAGTCTTAAATTCTGCTTTTGTGGTATTACTGGTTGCTATGACTCTATCTGCCTCGTATAAAACAGCTTTTTCTAATTCTTTGTGTTTTCTTGCCGAACCCTTGCTCAGTTTTAGTTCCTTATGATACCCTATGGAAGTCCACGGATCTCTAAAGTCTGCCAGCCAATTAATGTCATTATCTTTCTTTAATTGTCTTCCAATAAGGTGCACGCTATGCGGTGGGCCTGTAGTTATGACAGTATCAATAGCTTCTTTTACCAATACATCAGTTAAATATTTTACAGAAGGTTTAATCCAATATTTTCGAGCATCCGGTATGAAAAAATTTCCTCTGACCCACAACATGGTCTTCTCAAAAAATGATTGGTTTTTAGTTTGAATAATGCCCGAACTGATTCTTTTCGTTTTTTTTGAAGAAAATACTTTGGCAAGGCCATAAGGCTCAAAAAGAGGTTGGGAATATATAGTAATATCTTTAGGTATCTCATTGACCAACGTGGCATCCTCTATAGGGTAATGCGGATTTTCGGGTATATAAACTACAGGTTCAATACCAAAATCTCGTAGATATTTAACAAATTTCAACCACCTCTGTACACCGGGACCACCAGCAGGAGGCCAATAATAGGTGATAATGAGGACTTTTTTCATAAGTGTAAATTACTAAGTAGAGGATCGAGAAATCTTTACCAACCTATTTTTTCAATTTGGTTGGGTCTTTCTTCTTTTTAGGACTAAAAAAGGTAAACCCGATGCCTCCTATAACAATTAGTACCATAACTATGGAACTGGCCAATGTAATTTGGCTTCCGATTCGTACCACTTCAGGTTCAAATTTAAATTCTATTGTATGTTCCCCACTAGGAACTTTAATCGCTCTTAAGGTGTAATTGGCTTTGAAATGATCGGTTAATTTGCCATCTATGTATGCATTCCATCCATTAGAATAATACATTTCAGAAAAAACAACTAAACCGTCATTCTGGTTTTTTGATTGGTACGTTAAATGATTGGGGGCATAATGGATAAGTACTATGTTAGCTGTAGAATCAACCACAAAATCAAAAGCATTGAGACCTTTAACCTTTGTTGAATTTATAACTGCTTCCGTTTTAGTATTTAATTTTTCTAGCGTCTGTATTTCTTCATCCGCAGATTTCACTTCAACTACATGATTCACGAACCAGGCGTTGCCATTGGCGTCTGGGTTAATAGCAGGATAGCTTTTACCTTCTTCGTCTTGTTGAATTACATATTTTACATTCAACATATTCAAAACGCCCATATTACCCTTATAAACATAAAAACTGAACAAGTCTTCTAAACCTGCTGGTTTGGCCGCATGGTATCCTCCAATAGACTTATGATAATAAGATGTTCTTGCTCCATTAATTCCCTCATTAGGGTCATAAACCCTATACACACTTTCGTCTTTTTTAATCTCTTGATCTAAGGCTGTTTCTGGAAAAGGCTGAGTCATTTTTCGCTTGGAAACAAAATTGTCAGAATCTACATAACGCAGACCTACACCAACCAAATCAAATAATACCAAAGCGCCAACCACAATTATGGTGAGATTTTCTTTGAGCTTACCCTTAATATAGAACCAAAGCGCTAAAGCAGATAAGAATACGAATATCATTGAACGAAGCAAATCTGAATTATACACTGCTTTACGGTCTGCTTGAATTAAAGAAAACAATTCCTCTCCATAATTTCTCTTCAAAAAGTCATCACTGGGCCCTTCAAAATCAAAACCAGCTTTGAAGATGAATAGCGATACACTTAAACCTAATACTATAAAGAAAGATATCCTAAGAGCATTCAGTTTATCTGAAACATCAACAGTGGATTTAAAAAGTTCACGTAATGCCAAAATAGCAAGGACAGGTGCACATAATTCTAAAATTACCTGAACGGACGATACTGCCCTGAATTTGTCATAAAGCGGAAAATAATCAATCATAAAATCCGTTAGTAAGCCAAAATTCTTTCCCCAAGAAAGGAATAAAGACATTAGCACCCCTCCAAAAAGCCACCATTTTGCTCTGCCTTTTACCAAGATAAGTCCAAGTATAAATAGGAAAAATATAATTGCGCCTATATAAGCGGGTCCTGATGTGCCTGGTTGATCTGCCCAATATAATGGCAATCCGCTAGAAAAACTTAATGCTTGACTCCGGGAAACACCTTGGTCAATAAGAAAATCAAAGCTTTTAGAATTTTCCCCCAAGTTTTCACTGTTTGATCCTCCAAACAATCTTGGTACGAACAAGTTTAGTGATTCTGTAATTCCGTAACTCCACTGTGTGATGTATGATTTTTCAAGACCACCTGTATTTTCCTTCGGTGATCCATCCGGATTAATGGTTAATTCAGATTTTCCACGAGTACTCCAATCTGCATACTCTTTTGTGGCCATTAAGCTCGTAGCGTTTGCCGCAATACCTAATATTACGGCTATGAGCAAAATACCTACAGAACTAAAATAATGTTTCAGTTTTTCTTTGCGAATGGCATCAACCAGATAAACAACACCCAGAATCAATACCAAAAGCATAAAATAATACGTCATCTGGTAGTGGTTTGCTCTAATTTCCAATGCCATAGAAATAGCGGTAAGAATAAAACCCCAAAGATATTTCTTTCTAAAAACCAATACTATCCCGCCCAAAAGCATAGGTAAATATCCCATGGCATGAGCTTTAGCGTTATGCCCTACACCAAGTATAATTATTAAATAGGTGGAAAAACCAAATGCCAATGCCCCAATAATAGCTAATCTATAATCTACTTTAAGACAACATAGCAAAATATAAAATCCTATAAAATATAGAAATAAGTAATCTGCCGGTCTAGGAAGAAATCTTATAATATTATCTAATTTCTTAACATAATCATGTGGATAATAAGCCCCTAATTGATAGGTAGGCATTCCTCCAAAGGCACTATTAGTCCAATAAGGCTCTTCACCCGTTTTCTTCCGGAAATCATTTTGTTCCTTGGCCATACCGGTAAATTGAACAATGTCTGATTGTTCTATTACCTTTCCTTGAAGCACAGGATAGAAATAAGCCAAAGCGGCAATCACAAAAAAAACGGTAACAAAAAAATGTACGAAGAAGGCCTTCAATCCTTTTTGCATAATGGGATATATCGGGTTGTTTCGGCTAAAATAATGAAGTTATCTCTACTATGGAATTTGTTTTGATCTTAACTTAAGAGATAATGATAAGTTTTAAAGTACCTAATACTATAGTTTCGGTAGAAAAGGACGTGAATAAAAAAATTCCCGTATTGTTCGCAAAGGCCGATTTTTAAGAAAAGGGTTTAATCTACCTCTTCAAAATCAATATAATCCCCTACTGTATTATTTGAAGATTTTTTTCTAGAAGGTTTCTTATCGATAATAACATCACCTACCCTTTCTTTCTGATTTTGACCATTAGCTTGCTGAGCAAAATCTCCAAATTTTTCATTAAAATGTTCTTGGGTTTTACGGGCGGCATACCCAAAAATTTTAGGGGCAAACATCTTTACCAAGATCTTAAAAAGGTAATAGACCAATAAAATTATTAAGATTGTCTTTAAAAATGCCATATTTTTTTAAAATGATTATATCAAAAATACGATTCTAACGTTGTAATACCTGTGTAGAAGTGCTAAAATATTATTAAAGTAGTCTTTGTCAACTGGTGATACATGTTTCATGTAGTGCATATAGTACCTAAAAAGCAGTGTTAAGGAAATTTCGATGTTCTGGATATGCACTTTTTTTCATGACGAAATGTAAACTACACAAAAAAAAGAACAAGCCTGAACTAATTAATCAAGCGACACAAAAATGAAAAATTATCTATTGATTTTATTTTTTGCCCTCCCATTTATTGGAGCTTCTCAATATACGGATGTAATTAACTCTAACCGCCCAGGTTTATCTGTTAGCGCATATGCGGTTGGTAGAAATGTATTGCAATTGGAAGCCGGTGTTCTCTATGAACAACAAGATCACACCCTTTTAAACACAAAGAGTAACATCTGGGGGTCAGATATCTCCCTACGTTATGGATTACTTTTTGAACAATTAGAATTGAATTACGAAGGTACTTTTCAAAATCAAAACATTACTTACAATAATATAGGTGTTACTGAAAATTTAACCGATTTTACTAGAAACCGACTAGGGTTGAAATTCTTAATATACGATCGGTACAAAAATCCTGAACGCAATAAACCCAATTTATATAGTTGGAAAGCTAATTACGGGTTTAAGTTCAAAAACTTGATTCCTTCCGTTTCCCTATACGGAGGTGCAACTTTTAATTTAGGAGACAATCCTTACTATATGGGTGACGCAACGGTATCATACCGTGGTATGGTGGCTACTCAAAGTAGATTAACCCCGCGTTTTGTATTGATCACCAACATTGCCTACGACCGTATTACTACAGATTATCCGGAGCTAAGTTATTTGGTTTCCTTGTCTCATGCCTTCCGTAATCCTAAGTGGAGTGCTTTTGTAGAAAACCAAGGAATTCAAAGCGATAGATACTCTGATGTGTTAATTAGAGGTGGTGTGGCACATTTATTGACAGATGATCTTCAAGTTGATTTCAATCTTGGTGCAAGTTTTAAAAATACACCTTCAAGAATTTTTATGACCGTTGGCGGATCGTATCGTTTTGATTTTCATAAAGACAAGTTGAAAGCTATAGATGAACAAAGTGCCGGCGAGAATGGTGAGCCTATCAAAAAGAACGCCATGAAAAAGAAAGAAAAAGAAGGTCGCAAAAATAAAAAAGACGGTAGCGGTGCTGAAGATATAGACTTGGGGCCATCTAAAAAACAACTAAAAAAACTTAAGAAAGAAGAGCGAAAGAAAAAGAAAAATAAAGAACGTGATGGTGGAGCTATTGACTTCTAAGCAAAGTTCACCTTTTGTTTATTAATAAAATTAAGTTTCATAATTTTATTCTAACCCTATTTATCCCTAATATTGACCTTACAAAAAAAACTGTATGGTCACCCTAAAAGAAGCGATTTCAAAAGCCGAACTAAAAGAGTTCGTGAAATTTCCATTTTCGCTTTATAAAGATTCTGCTTATTGGGTACCGCCATTGATCGAGGACGAATTGTCTTCTTTTGATAAAGAAGAAAATCCTGCTTTTAAAAACGCAAATGCCTGGTTCTTTTTAGCTTACAAAAACAAGCAACTTGTAGGCAGGGTTGTTGCTATTGTCAACCATCTGGAAGTCAATAACCAAAGTATAAAGAAAATGCGTTTTGGTTGGTTTGATTTCATAGATGATACCGAGGTCTCAGAAACTCTGCTGAATAAAGTGGCAGAAATTGGAGCAAGCCATAACCTAGAATTCATGGAAGGTCCCGTAGGCTTTTCTAATCTAGATAAAGTTGGTGTTCTTACAGATGGATTTGACCAACCAGGAAGCATGGTAACTTGGTATAATCACAAGTATTATATACACCATTACGAACGCTTGGGCTTTGTAAAGGAAAAAGGTTATGTTGAAAACAAATTTCCTGCCAAAAATGCCGACCCCGCCCTTTTTACCAAACTGAATGGGCTAGTAAAACGACGCTATGGACTAAGGGAAATCAATTTTAAAAAAACCAGTGAAGTGCTGCCGTTGGTAGACCAAATGTTTGACCTCTTTAACCAAACATATTCCAAACTGTCTTCTTTTGTTCCAATAACCGATGTTCAAAAAGAATATTTCAAAAAAAAATACATCACTTTTATAAATCCAGAATATATAAAGTTTATAGTGGACAAAGAAGATAGCTTAATTGCTTTTGCCATTGTTATGCCTTCCTTTAGTACTGCTTTACAAAAAGCAAAAGGAAAACTATTCCCCTTTGGATTTCTACACCTTTTACGCGCCAAGAAATATAATAAAGACGTTGTTTTCTACCTCATAGGCATACATCCAGAATATCAAAATAAGGGTGTTACCGCTATAATCTTTAATGAATATTACAAAACATTCAATAAGAGAGGTATTGAAATGTGCTACCGTACACCAGAACTTGAGGATAATATTGCTATTCGTCAAATGTGGAAGCATTTTGACCCCAAAATCTATAAACGCCGTTGCACCTATAAAAAAAGTATTTAAATCAAATATCTCAAAAGCTCTTTTTACTTTAAACAACAAAAACGGCCTTACTACAAAGTAAGGCCGTTTTTATATTCTAGATTGGCGAATCTTACTCGCCCATTGCTGCAGCAACCGCAGCAGACAATCTTTTGTAAGTTCCATTCTCCAAGCGATCTCTAATTGCTGAAAAAGCATCTAGGGTTTCACTGATATCCTGCATGGTATGTGTGGCGGTAGGAATCATTCGTAGTAAAATAAGCCCCTTAGGAATTACCGGATAAACCACTATAGAACAAAATATTCCGTAGTTTTCCCGCAAATCCTTCACAAGTGCCATTGCCTCGGGAATACTGCCATTAAGGTATACAGGAGTTACACAACTTGTTGTTGTGCCAATATCAAAACCTCTTTCTTTAAGCCCGTTCTGTAATGCATTTACGTTCTCCCATAATTTAGCCTTGAGTTCCGGCTGGGTACGTAACATATCCAATCGCTTTAATGCTCCCTTAACATAAACCATAGGTAATGATTTAGCGAACATTTGTGAACGTAAATTATATTTCAGGTAATCTATTATTTCTTGGTCGGCGGCTACGAAAGCCCCAATACTTGCCATTGATTTAGCAAAAGTTGCCAAATAAACATCAATACCATCTTGTACGCCTTGCTCTTGTCCTGCTCCCCCACCGGTTTTACCTAAGGTTCCAAAACCATGCGCATCATCAACTAAAAAACGAAAATTGAACTTCTCCTTTAATGCTACAATTTCTTTAAGAATACCTTGTTCACCTCTCATTCCGAAAACACCTTCGGAAATAACCAAAATACCTCCACCAGTTTGTTCTGCCAATTTAGTGGCACGTTCTAAGTTCTTTTCCAAACTCTCAACGTTATTATGAACAAATGTAAATCGCTTGCCCATATGCAACCGCACGCCATCAATAATGCAGGCATGACAATCAACATCATAAACAATAATATCATCTTTAGTAACAAGCGCGTCTATAACGGACATAAAACCTTGGTAACCAAAATTCAATAAGTAAGAAGCTTCTTTGTCTACAAACGCAGCGCATTCCTGCTGCAATTGTTCATGAAAGTCGGTATGCCCACTCATCATTCTGGCACCCATTGGGTATGCAGCACCGTATTCTGCTGCCGCTTCACCATCTACTTTCTTAATTTCGGGAAGATTAGCTAAACCTAAATAATCATTAATACTCCAGGTAATTACCTCTTTCCCCTGAAACTTCATTCTATTAGAAATTGGTCCCTCTAACTTAGGAAAAACGAAATATCCTTCTGCCTGAGAAGCCCATTTTCCTAATGGCCCCTTGTTCTCTAAAATTCTATCAAATAAATCTCGCATTTAGGTGTACTTTGGATTTTACTGCAAAAGTAAGATTTTAAGAGCAACATTCATAAAATATTATTCTTTAACAAAAAAGCAATGACCACGAGGTCATTGCTTTTTACCTTTTACAAACTTGTATATTATTCTTTGATGTATTGTACCTTTTGAACCTCGCTTACTTCATTGGTATCGAAGAAGCCTTGATCTTCCATCCACTGATCACTGTAAACTTTGCTCATATATCTGGAACCGTGATCTGGAAAGATAACAACTACGTTATCCTTAGGACCAAACTCACCTTCCTCATTCAATTGTTTAAGCGCCTGCATTGCTGCACCACTTGTATATCCTGCAAAAATACCTTCGGTTCTTGCCATTTCACGAGCCGTATGTGCACTTTCAGAATCGGTGACTTTTATAAACTTATCTATACTATCAAAATCCGTAGCACCAGGAATAAGATTTTTACCCAGACCTTCTATTCTATAAGGATAAATCTCATTGGAGTCAAACTCCCTTGTTTCGTGATATTTCTTCAATATAGAACCAAAAGCATCAACACCGATTATTTTAACCTTTGGGTTTTGTTCTTTTAAAAACCTAGCTGTACCCGAAATTGTTCCGCCTGTGCCACTACAAGCTACCAAATGAGTAATCTGCCCTCCGGTTTGATCCCATATTTCCGGACCCGTACTTGCGTAATGAGCATCCATATTCAACTCATTAAAATATTGGTTAATATAAATTGAACCGCTAGTTTCTTTATGCAAACGTTTTGCTACCTCATAATATGAACGTGGGTCATCTGCGCTTACATGGGCCGGGCAAACATATACCGTGGCACCCATGGTACGCAACATATCAATCTTATCTTTTGATGATTTTGAACTTACCGCTAGAATGCATTTGTAACCTTTAATAATGCTAACCATTGCAATACTAAAACCTGTGTTACCAGAGGTTGTTTCTATAATGGTACTACCTTCGGTTAAAATACCTTTACGTTCCGCCTCTTCTATAATATGCATTGCAATGCGGTCTTTAGAAGAGTGACCAGGATTAAAAGATTCTACCTTGGCGAAAAAGTTACCGGTAAAGCCTTCCGTAATTCTATTTAATTTAACTAGTGGAGTGTTTCCTACGAGCTCGAGGATATTGTTGTATGCCTTAATTTTGTTTTCCATAAAGGATGTCTGGTTTTGGGAACTAGTGATAAACTGAAAAGTGTCCGCAAAATTCTTGGAGCAAAATTACTATTTTTTTTGAATATGTCATTTTATCAACTAAAATACCTCTTAAAAATGAAGATTTTTTGCACTATCCATCCATTTGTTAACATTTCGTTAGCATATAAGCATTAAACCAGACAATTTTGAACCTTCTAAACAGCTTGTTTTACAAGCCTCCACCACCTTAATTCTTAAAAATACCTTAAAACCGGATTAGGCTATTATATTTTTCCTTCCAAATCCAATAAAAAGGTATATTCTTTTGCTACCTCTTTTAGCGCCTCAAACCGTCCTGAAGCCCCACCATGACCAGCATCCATATTAATATCCATCATTAAAAGATTTTCATCTTTCTTTACTTCTCTTAGTTTGGCTACCCATTTTGCCGGTTCAAAATACTGCACTTGAGAATCATGAAGACCCGTGGTAACCAGTAAATTAGGGTATTCCTGAGGAACAACTTGATCGAAGGGCGAATATGACTTCATATATTCATAATATGTTTTATCATTGGGGTTCCCCCATTCATCATACTCTCCTGTTGTTAATGGAATAGAATCATCTAACATAGTCGTAACCACATCTACAAAAGGAACCGCCGCAATTACCCCATTATATAGTTCCGGAGCCATATTGACTACAACACCCATTAAAAGCCCGCCTGCAGAACCACCCATTGCATACAAATGTTCGTTAGAGGTATATCCCTCCTCTATTAAATATTTAGAACAGTCTACAAAATCTGTAAACGTATTTTTTTTCTTTAATAATTTACCATCCTCGTACCAAGGTCTTCCCAAGTACTCACCGCCTCTTATATGGGCAATTGCATAAACGAACCCTCTATCCAATAAGCTGAGGCGAACCGTAGAAAAATATGGGTCTATTGTGTTTCCGTAAGACCCATAAGCATATTGAAGCACAGGCGTTGTTTTGCTTAAAGGAGTGTCTTTATGATATACAATGGACATAGGTACTTTTACGCCATCACGAGCTATGGCCCAAATACGCTTTTCCTTGTAATTGTTCTTGTTAAACTTTCCTCCTAGTACTTCTTGCTCCTTTTTAACCTGCTTCTCTTCGGTTCGCATGTTAAAATCGATTATTGAAGTTGGAGTTGTCATAGAATTATATCCATAACGAAGAATTTCTGTATCAAAATCAGGATTACGGCCTACACCAGCTGTATAAGTCTCACTTTCAAAAGGCAGGTAATACGAGTTGGCCCCGTCCCACCTGTTAATTTGAATTTTATTCAATCCATTTGTTCGTTCAGATATTACATAGTAGTCCTTAAAAATATCTATGTCTTCTAAAAGAACATCCTCTCGATGGGGTATGAACTCCTGCCAATTTTTGGAAGATGTATTGGATAAGTCCGTTTTCATTAGCTTAAAGTTGGTAGCCCCATCTTTATTGGTAAGTACGTAAAAGTGGTTCCCATAATGAAAAACACCGTATTCTACCCCTCTTTCTCTAGCCGAAAACATTTTCAACTCTCCGTCCGGATTATCAGCTTGCAAAAACTGGTATTCCGAAGTAAGCGTACTATACGACCCAACAATAATATATTTTTTGGATTTTGACTTGTAAACATAAGTCCCAAATGTATCGTCCTTCTCATGAAAGACTAATATGTCTTCTTTAGCAGCAGTTCCGAATTTGTGCTTTAAAATCTGATCTGCTCGTAAAGTGACTTCATCTTTTTTAGTGTAAAACAAAGTTGCATTATCATCTGCCCAAACTGAGCCTCCAGTCGTATTTTCTATCTTATCTTCATACACTTCGCCGGTTTCTAGATTTTTAATACCAATAACATACTGTCTTCTTGAAACGGTATCGACCCCAAAGGCCGCAAACTTGTTATTAGGACTAACCGCTATACCACCTATACTAAAGTATTCATGACCCATTGCCATTTCGTTCCCATCGAACATAATTTCTTCTGGAGCCTCTAGATTTCCCTTTTTTCGAGCATATATAGGGTATTCTTTACCAATTTCATATCTGGTAATATACCAATACCCGTTCTGCTTATAAGGAACGGATTCATCATCTTCCTTTATTCGGGCTTTCATCTCATCAAAAAGAAGTTCTTGATAATCCTTGGTATGATTCGTTAAAGACTCATAATATTTTTTTTCTGCCTCAAGATGAGATATTACTTCAGGATTCTCTTTGTCATTCATCCAATAGTAGTTATCCACCCTTACATCACCATGCTTTTCTAGGTTGTGCGGAATCTTTTTTGCTATTGGTGCTTTTACTTCATTCATATTTATTTCTTGACTTTGTACTAAGTGCACAAATGTAAGGCATAACCCAACAAGGATTTTCTTTTTTTTGGACAAGCGCATTGTTCATGTTTTTCGTACACAATTTAGTAATTTCGCATTATAATTAAACTTATAAAATCACAACTATGTTTGGAGATATGATGGGAATGATGGGTAAACTTAAAGAAACCCAACAAAAAGTAGAGGCGACAAAGAAACGTCTGGATACAGTTACATTAGAAGAATGTTCCTCAGAAGACTTGGTCAAAGTGATTATTACCGCAAATAGAGAGGTAAAACAGATTCAGATTAATGATAGTTTACTGGAGGATAAGGAGCAGTTGGAAGATTTTCTGATCATGACCATGAACAAAGCCATTACAAAAGCAACACAAGTAAACGAAACCGAACTTGCCGCTGTAGCCAAAGAAGGGATGCCCAATATTCCTGGAATGGACTCGTTATTTAAATAATGGCAAGCTATTTGCTTCTAAATTATCTAAATATTCCACAGATGAAACTATTACTTTTTCTCATAATTCCTTTTTGTTTAATTGGACAGGCCGACACTACAAGTGATATAGTATGGCTAAAAGACTATGATAAGGCTATTGAAGTGTCAAAAAAAGAGAACAAGAATGTCTTGGTTTACTTTACGGGCAGTGATTGGTGTCCTCCTTGCAAAATGTTAAAGCGAGATCTTTTTGATACCGAAGAATTCTCCGAATTATCAAAAAGCTATGTTTTGCTATATGTTGATATTCCTAGGAATAGAGATTTATTAAGCGAAAAGCAATGGAATCACAACCAAGAGCTTTTTAAGAAGCTTAATAAAAAGGGAGTTTTTCCTATGATGTCCGTACTAAATGAAAAAGGAAAGAAGCTAGATGAATACTCCGGATATGGTATGACCGGAGAAGTAAGCTATCATGTAAAGTTTCTCAATAAAAATAAATAATAAAAAAGGCTCCTATTTTTAGGAGCCTTTTTTTTGTGTTTATATAGAAAGTAGATTAGTTGTTGATCAATCTAAATTCTGTTCTTCTATTTACAGCGTGCTCTCTTGAAGTACATGAAACACCGTCCTTACATCTATTCTTAAGTTTTGTTTCACCATATCCGTTAGCAACCAAAAGGCTAGAGTTAATACCTTTTGAAATTAGGTATTGAGCCACTGCTTTAGCTCTTCTTTCAGATAAATCCTGGTTAGAGGAAGCACTACCTTGAGAATCCGTATGAGAAGCCAATTCTACTTTAGCGCCTTCATTCTGGGCCAAAACAGGTAATAAACGAGTATCGATGATTGTTTTTGCCTGAGCGGTTAAAGTTGCACTACCAGAATTCCAATTTATAGGGAGAGCTTGGTAAGTTACCAATTCACACTCAACTTCTTTCCAAGTAGTTAAACCACCTTTTTCTTTCAAAACTTCTTTGGTATAAGTTTTTGTAACCGGTGCAACTGCTTCCTCAACAGTATATGCATCCTTGTCCAATACAGTTCTTGTAATCTCATCATAGACCGCAGGAACTACTTCCTCAACAACTTTGGCAGGAGAAACAAGTATTCTTTTAGTATATGTAGCACTCTTTTCAGGAATGGCAGTCTTGCTTGCCGTAGCATTGTTTGCTAATGTAGAGGTTTCTATAGTTTGAAACTCTGCAGGATATCCCTTGTAACACCAGTACCTACAATCATCAGGATTACCTGAATCACAATCAGGAGCTGAAGCACCTAACTCCCATTGAGCGTATGCAGGCTTTACCTCTATGGTTTGAGAAGCACTACCAAAACTAGCTGGGCTAATACTTAATGAATTACCACCTTCTTTAGAAACGTAACTCACTTTTTCCGATCCCCATTCTTCAGGAATAATTCTTAATTTTTTACTTTCTTCTTTTACCAAAACACGTTCTGTTACGGTCTTGTAGGTAGCAGGTACAGTTTTCAAAACGCTATAACCGGGCTTTACTGTAATAGTCACGGTTTCGTTTACGTAGACATCAGGAGTAGTACAACGCACATAACACTTTCCTGGTTCCGGGTTCGCTGGCAAATCTTGGGCCATACTAAAAGTAGCCGTTAGGACGGCAATTGAAAAAAGAAACTTCTTCATAAGATAGTTAATGTTTAATGTTAATTTATAGTTGGATGTAAGTTACTCATTTAATATTTCTTTAACAAGTCGATTCCTGTTAAGTATCAAGATCATCGATGAAATACATGTTTTTTTAACATACTAAGCAATTATTAAATACTAGCATAGAATAGCACGGACTAATCTTTATTACGATATTCATAAATCTCATATGGATTGATTACGAATCTATTCGAATAAAAATCAAATTAACACTGTTAGGATTATCGGTCTTATTTTGTATCTTTTACCTAAAAAGTGTAAAGTGATAGAAATTATTGATTCGAAGAATGCCAGCCATCAATTTCAGATTAAATCCAGCAGTGGCTCAACCCTATTAACAAGTATAGAGTTTGATATAAAGGAGGGGTTAGAAACAGCTTTAACCACGCTGAAAAATCTTAAAATTACAAGAGGTAATTTTGAACGACAAACAAACCATGAAGGTAAATTTCTATTCAATTTTAAAGATGGGAATGGAATGTTATTAGGTGCGAGTCAACTTTATGATTCCGAGGCTGGGTTGGAAAATGGCATTAAAAACTTAATTAACAGACTTACTGATTTAACGGAGTTATAGAGTTTTTAATATATTTAAAAATTTTTCATGCATTAGATTCGTATAATCCAAATGCGTAACAATACGAAGTTTCCCTTGTCCCATACCTATAATTTGCACATTGTTTTCTTTTAATGTATCAACAAAAACTTCACCCGTCATAACACTTTCATCAATCTCAAAAATTATAATATTAGTCTCAATTGGCTCTACAGTCTTTATATAAGGAAGATTTAGTAACACCTCCCCTATTTCTTTTGCTTTCTTATGGTCATCCACTAATCTTTCTACATGATTGTCCAAAGCATAAATTCCAGCAGCTGCCAGAAAACCAGCCTGCCGCATTCCTCCTCCAAAAATCTTACGAACCCTAAGTGCTTTGTTCATCAATTCTTTACTGCCCACTAACACAGACCCTACCGGGCAACCCAAACCCTTACTTAAACATACACTTATGGTGTCAAATAGTTTTCCATAAGCTAAAGGAGTTTCACTTTTTTGAACCATGGCGTTCCACAAACGCGCTCCGTCTAAATGGTATGCAAGATTGTGGTGTAAACATACCTTTTTAATTTTCTTTAGTTCCTCAATATCCCAACATGCACCACCTCCTTTATTAGTTGTGTTTTCAACACACACCAAAGATGTTAGTGGACTGTGATAAAAATCTGGTGGATTTATAGCTGCTTCAACCTGTCTTGCGGTAATCATTCCCCTGTGTCCATCAATCAATTTACAGGACACCCCACTATTAAAACTGACGCCTCCTCCTTCATAGTTGTAAACATGCGCGTATTTATCGCAGATTAATTGATTGCCAGGATGTGTATGTAATTTAATCCCCGTCTGATTAGCCATAGTTCCTGAAGGAAAAAACAAAGCAGCTTCCTTTCCGAACATTTTGGCAACTTTTTCTTCTAATACATTTACGGTCGGATCTGCCTTAAACACGTCATCCCCCACCTGGGCGGACATCATGGCGTCTAGCATTCCTTTAGTTGGTTTAGTTACCGTATCACTTATTAGATTAATATGCATATATATAATACTTTCTTGTTAAAATTTAATGACTCAATTCTAATATGTCAAAAAACACATTGTGAATAAATTGCTAAATATGGTCAATAGGGGATTAAAGCCCTTTATTTCTCAGTATTTAACAGCATTTATGACAATTAATCGCGACTTTTTTTATGCATATGACAAATTTATATTTTGATTATTATTTTATTCTCTCATATTTAAAAATTTAAAATTAGTAATTTATGTACAAATAAATGTACTATGGTAAACCTCGAAAATCAGATTTTTTCATCCTACAAAAGGAACCCCGTTTTATTTGACGAAATCTTTGATGAAAAAGGACAAGTAAAAGAAGTATATTCTAAACTTTTCAACCTTTACGGAGAGCATTCCATTAATGCGTATGTCAACTTAAACGAAAAAGCTAAAGCTTCTTTTTTTAATCAAGGTATAACGTTCCAGGTGTATGATAAAAAGAAAACTCAAGAAAAGATATTTCCTTTTGACCTTTTTCCCAGAATTATACCGCCCGAAGAATGGGAAATTATAGAATCGGGGTCTATACAACGTAGCAGAGCATTAAACCTCTTTTTATGGGATATTTATCATGATAAGAAAATCATCAGGCAAGGAGTCGTACCTATGTCACTCATAAGTTCTTCTGCCAATTATTTAGATCAGATGGTTGGTCTGAACCCTCCTGGAGGCATCTATAATCATATTTCAGGTACGGATATTATTAAACATAACGATGGCCAGTATTATGTACTTGAAGATAACATTCGGTGTCCAAGTGGTGTAAGCTATGTAATATGTAATCGTACTGCTTTAAAAAGAGCTTTATTCGGGGTTTTTGACCATTACAAAACCTACTCCGTTACCAATTATGCTGAAAATCTTTTGGATTTATTGGAAACCGTCAAACCTAAAGGTGTAGATGTACCAAATGTAGTAGTTATAACTCCGGGCATGTACAATTCTGCATTTTATGAGCACTCGTATCTGGCAAAAACCATGGGGGTTGAACTCGTAGAGGGTAGAGATCTCTTTGTTGAAAACGATTTTGTCTATATGAAGACCATAAAAGGTCCTGTAAAAGTAGATGTTATCTATCGGAGAATAGACGATGCATTCATAGATCCTTTAGAATTTAAACCAGATTCAGCCCTTGGAGTACCGGGACTTTTTGCAGCCTACAAAAAGGGTAACGTAACCTTGGCTAATGCACCCGGAACGGGAGTTGCGGATGATAAGGCCATTTATACCTATATGCCCGAAATCATAAGATACTATCTTAACGAGGAACCCATACTTAACAATGTACATACCTATCACTGCAGTAGGCCCAAAGAACTTAAATATGTTCTGGACAACATTCAAAATTTGGTTATCAAACCTGTAGATGAAGCTGGTGGCTATGGTATATCCATTGGAAATAGATTAACAAAAAAGGAAATTGAAATAGTTAAAGCCGAAATACTTATAAACCCTAGAAAATATGTGGCACAACCTATCATGTCGCTATCGGTACACCCTACTTATATAGATGAGACCGAATCTTTTGAGCAACGACATGTTGATCTTAGAACTTTTACCGTACTTGGGAAAGACCGGGAATTTGTCCTTAAAGGAGGGTTAACCAGGGTTGCATTAAAAAGAGGAAACCTAATTGTAAACTCATCACAAGGCGGCGGTTCAAAAGACACCTGGGTACTAAAGACCTAGTAGGGCAAATAGAGCCTAATGACCTAACATAGTAAAAAGAGAACACTAACTACTAAATAACACCTATGCTAGCACGAGTTGCAAATAACCTTTTCTGGATGGGAAGATACATAGAACGTTCAGAACATATTGCCAGATACCTTCGCGTAAATTATTTTTCATCCTTAGATGCCCCCAACCAGATATCCCAATCCAGACAATTTGTACTTCGTTCAATGCTCACCTTAGTAGGCGACCCAGATGCTAATAAGGAGGGTTCAATTGATGAAGCCGAAGTTCTGTTTAAAATTGGACTAGATCCCAATTACCCTTCATCTATTATAAATAACGTTAGAAATTCGCGAGAGAATGCCAACAGTGCCAGAGATTTAATATCTACAGAACTCTATGAATCCATAAATAAATTCTACCATTTTATTTCTCAATACGATGCTAACGTTTATACTAAAAACGGCCTTGATGATTTTACTAGGAATGTTACAGAAATGTCCGCAATTCTAAGGGGCAAGGTGCGTAGCACGCTTATGCACGATGAAATTTATGCCATTATAATTATGGGCGCGAATATAGAGCGGGCTACCCAAGTAATGCGTATCATAAGTGCTAAATACAATGATGCCCTAAAAGCACAAGGTAGTTATGGCGATAAATTTAAGAATAGTTTTGAATGGACCACTTTATTAAAATGTACGGAGTCTTATGATATGATGCGCAGGCATTACAAAAAAACACCAACGAGTATAACAACATTAGAATTTTTAATACTGAACCCCAATTGCCCACGCTCAATCATGAATAGTTTAAATCAGGTTTGCAAACACATCAAGATTCTGGACAATAAGAAAAAATATGATAGGGACTCTACTTCTTTTCTAGTTGGAAAGGTCAGGGCAGAATATGAATTTAAATCTATTGTAGATATTGAAAAAGATATTCAATTGATTATTAATGACACCCTGAATCATCTTTACGAAATAAGTCAAAAAATGGAGAAAGAGTTTTTTAGTTATTAAACCCTATCTTATAAAGAATTTAAATCGTAAAATAGATTTTTCAACCTTACTTAACGAACCCACAATCACATAATGTCTTTAGAATATTCAATTACATACAAAGCGGAAAACACTTATGAAGAATCCGTACGCGAAGCCTATTGGCAATTTCTTATCATACCAGAAGAGAATGATTCACAACAATTTATTAGCATAGACTTCACTAATTCACTAGATGCCACAAGTGAATTTTCCATAAATGGATATGGTTTTAAAACCATTCGGGTACATCCTAAAGGTGAATTTAAAAGCATTGCCTTTGAAGCGAATTTTAAATTGATAAAAAAAGAAATAAATCCTTTTGATTTTGAACCGGAAGGAGATGTGCAAAAATCATTCGAAAAAATTCAAGAGTTAGATTTTAAGGTTGACCATGATACTTTTTTAAAAACAACGGATTATACCCTTATTCCTGAAAAAAGCAAAAATCTATTTACGTTTGACACTAATCAATCTGTATTTGAAAACCTTCGTGCCTTAAGTAGTTTTACTCACCACTATATAAAATTTAACTCAGAAGCCACAGATGTTTATACCAAACTGAGCGAGTTACTAAATATCCGCCAGGGTGTTTGCCAGGATTTTACACATTTGTTTTGTGCTTTCGCAAGGTTAAATGGTATACCTGCACGTTATGTTTCGGGTTATTTGCATCAGGGCAATGGTTATTTTGGGGATTCACAAATGCACGCATGGGCAGAAGCCTACGTGCCCTTTGTTGGTTGGATCGGTTTTGATGTTACAAATAATATTCTTGCTGGTACAGACCATATAAAAATTGCGCATGGTAAAGATTACAGTAATTGCTCTCCTCTAAGAGGAGTCGTATTTTCAACGGGAAAAAATGAAACTGTTCATTCTGTAGTAGTTAGCAGTCAAGACCAGCAGTAGATTTCTGTTACTGGTTTCCTTTGCTTTGGAAACATTCAATAATTAACTATAGAATAGATAAAAAAGAGTAGTATTTTTGTTTGAAAACAGAATAGAATGACAATTACTACAGACCTATTCAAGGGTCTTCAAGATCGCCTTGGTGCGTTAAGGAGGTATCTTTGACGTTGATGCGAAACTTATTGAAATAGAAAACGAACAGGAGAAAACTTTAGCTCCTGATTTCTGGGACAATCCTCAAGAAGCCCAGGCTCATATGAAATTCATACAGTCTAAAAAGCAGTGGGTAGATGATTATAACGCTACCAAAACATTGGTTGATGATGTAGAGATTTTACTGGAGTTTCAGCAAGAGGGCGAGGATAACGAAGCAGAAGTAACCGCCCAATATACCAAAGCAGTAGAACAGTTAGAAAAGCTTGAGTTTAAGAACATGCTTTCGGAAGAAGGTGATGAACTTCCTGCCGTTCTCCAAATTACCGCTGGTGCCGGAGGCACTGAAAGCTGCGATTGGGCCTCTATGCTCATGCGTATGTATATGATGTGGGCAGAGAAGAACAAATACAAAGTTAAAGAGCTTAACTATCAAGAAGGAGATGTTGCCGGGATAAAAACCGTAACATTGGAAATCGATGGCGATTTTGCTTTTGGATGGTTAAAAGGCGAAAATGGTGTACATAGGTTAGTTCGTATTTCACCTTTTGACAGTAATGCCAAACGGCATACTTCTTTTGCTTCTGTGTATGTATACCCACTTGTTGATGACAGTATTGAAGTTGACGTCAATCCAGCAGATATTACTATAACCACAGCGCGATCAAGTGGTGCCGGTGGCCAGAATGTAAATAAGGTAGAGACCAAGGTACAACTGGTCCATCATCCTACAGGCATACAGATTTCATGCTCGGATTCTAGAAGTCAGCATGACAATAGAGCCACGGCAATGAAAATGTTGAAATCGCAATTGTATGAAATAGAGCTACGAAAGAAAATGGAAGCTCGCCAAGAAATAGAATCCTCAAAAATGAAAATTGAGTGGGGTTCTCAAATCCGAAACTACGTTATGCATCCGTACAAATTAATAAAAGATGTGCGAACGGCAGAAGAAACAGGTAATGTAGATGCTGTTATGGACGGTGATATTGATGCTTTTCTAAAGGCATATCTAATGATGATGGGACAAAAAGAAGAGGAATAGAATAGCTTCCTTAAATGAATTATAAAGACAAATAGAATTTAGAAATGATTAAAATATATCACAACCCAAGATGTCAAAAATCCCGTGAAGGACTTCAAGTACTTGAAAAATCAGGTAAAAAGTATGAAGTAATTAAATATCTAGAAGAAGTACCTTCCAAAGAAGAACTCAGACAAGTATTAGATTGCTTAGGTATTACACCAGAGATGTTGGTTAGAAAAAACGAGCAAATCTGGAAAGATAATTTCAGGGGTAAACTTTTATCCAATGAAGAGGTTTTAGATGCTATGATTTTATATCCAAAACTAATTGAAAGACCAATTGTTGTTAATGGCGGAAAAGCTGTTATTGGTAGGCCAGTTAATTTAATTGATGGAATTATATAGATTAGGCCTTTTCATCGACTATTAGATGAACATTGAGAATCTAGGTATTCCGTTGATTTACAACGGGATGCCTAGTTGCATTTAAATTGTTTTGGCTCTTTAATATTTTGGTACATTTGTTGCAATTTCCATTTTAACAAAGCTTTAACCAAGTCTAGTTAAACTATTTTTAAAAATTACAATCCTATAAACTGATATCGTCATGAAAAACAATATCCCATACGTTATTTTATTTTTTGTCTTATTGCTTTCCAGCCCTGATTTAATAGCTCAGTATGGTTACGGAGGTGGCGGCTATGGCTATGGTGGGGGTGGTTACGGAGGTGGTTACGGAAGACAACGTAGCGCTATACCTCAAGTACAAGAGACTCCAAAAGAACCGGAACCAAAGACTGCCGAACAAATCGTAGATGGTGAAATGCCAGGTATTGCCGAAGCCTTAGAGCTCAACGAATTTGAAACTGCGGTAATGAGTTCCGTATTGAAGAAGTATCTGCAGAAAAGAATCGAAATGCAGATTCTTCAACTTACTCCTGAGCAAATGCGCGAAGGGATGGAGAAAATAACAAAAGCCCAGGATGAGGAGCTAAAGGCGGGACTTCCCATTGAGAAGTATGATGCTTTTGTGGCTATGCAAAAGAAGGGCGTAGCAAAGACAAAGAAAGAAAAGAAACGGGAGAAGAAACGAAAGAAGAAGAAATCTAAAGACTGACATGAAAAAAACGTTCTTGATTGCCCTGTTACTGTTATCGAAAAGTATATTCGCACAACGGCCGCAGAGGCCACAAAATCAAGAACAACAACCCATAACCATTACCGGAACGGTACTGGACAAAGATGATGGATTACCTTTAGAATACGCTACACTCGTACTTCACAGTGTTGAAAATCCTCAAAAAGTAACAGGGGGTATTACAGATATTGATGGGAACTTCAAAGTTGAAGCTCTTCCCGGAAAATATAATATTAGTATCGAATACATATCATATAAGACTTATAAGCTACCCAATCAGCTACTAAGTGAGTCCATAGATCTTGGTACTATAAAACTTGCACTAGACGTTTCACAGCTAGAAGGTGTGGAAGTTGTTGGAGAAAAAACCACGGTAGAAGTTCGTCTAGACAAAAAAATCTACAACATAGGGAAAGACCTTACCACTAGTGGTGCAACTATTAGCGATGCCCTTAACAATGTGCCTTCAGTAAATGTTGATGTGGAGGGTGCAATTAGTCTACGGGGCAATGAAAATGTGAGAATTTTAATTAACGGAAAACCATCAGCTTTGGCTGGTTTTGGTTCTACAGATGCCTTGCGAGAACTTCCTGCAGACGCCATTGAGAAGGTAGAAGTAATCACGAGTCCTTCCGCACGTTATGATGCCGAGGGTACGGCTGGTATTTTAAATATAGTTCTTAAAAGAGAAAAAACATTGGGCTTTAACGGTTCTGTAAACGTAAACATAGGATACCCTGGGCAAAGCGGTATATCTGTTAACGCGAATTTAAGAACGGACAACTTCAATATTTTCAATACTATAGGTTATAGGTATAACGACTCTCCTGGACATGCTTTCTATGAGAATTCATATACCAATGGCCAATATGACCAAATCAATGAAAATCGAGACTACACTCGCAGAAGCAAAGGACTAAACAACAATTTTGGTGTTGAATATTTCATTAATAAAAAATCCTCCATAACCGGAAGCTTTTTTATGCGTTTTCAAGATGGTGATGACCTTACGGAAAATTACAGTAACTACTTTCAAGATGGTTTGCTTACCAGACAAAGTTTTAGGGAAGAGATTGAACTGGAAGATGAAGAAAACTATCAATTCTCCCTAAACTACATGAACAATATTGATGATGCCGGCCAGAAATTAACAGTAGATCTTCAATACTCAAACGGCGACGAAGTAGAAAATTCCACTATAGATGACAATAATACGTTTCCCAATGCAAGCTTAAATACCTTAGAAAGTGTTTATCAAAATGAAATTCAGGATGAATACCTGGTTCAGGCAGATTATGTCCTACCTATGGGCGATGCTCAGTTTGAAGCGGGTTATAGAGGAACCTTTGAAAAAGAAGTTACAGACTACAAATTGGATTCTCTAAACAGAACTACGGGACTTTTTGTTACGAATGAAGATTTAACCAATAAATTTAATTACGAAGAAAACGTAAACGCCGTGTATACGCAATACGGAAACAAATATGGTAAGTTTTCTTTTCTAGCCGGTTTACGTTTAGAAAATACCCAACTCAAAGGAGAAGTTACCTCAGACTACGATACTTCCTCCGTAGAGGAGGCACTAGGCCAAGATGTAGATTTAAATTTTGACAAAAATTATCTGGGCCTATTCCCTACTCTGAACTTAATTTTTGAAATTGGTGAAATGGAGAACATTTCACTAGGATATAATCGTAGGATAAATAGACCCAGAGGTCGTTTTATCAACCCTTTCCCATCTAGATCCAGTAGAGCTAATATTTTTCAAGGAAATCCGGATTTGGATCCGGCCTATTCAAATTCATACGATTTAGGATATTTAAAGCGATGGGACAAGCTTACACTTACCTCTTCCGTATATTACAAACGTGAAACCAATTCCTTTGAATATATTCAAGAAGCCACTGGACAAACTACAACGGATAGTGTTCGCATTATTAGATCTATTCCTATAAACTTATCCTCCAACGAAAGAATAGGCGCTGAAGCAGGTATACTTTACAATCCTAAAAAATGGCTTCGGCTTAATACTAGTGTCAACTTTTTTAAGTTTTCAAGCGAAGGGGAATTTAATGGCGTAGATTATGGAACGGATAACACCAGTTGGTTTGCCCGTTTTGGTTCTAAGGTAAGCTTACCTAAGAAGATAGAATGGCAAACAAATGCGTTTTATATGGGACCAAGACAAAACTCCCAGACCGAAACCCAAAGTATGCTTTCCCTGAATTTGGCTTTCAGTAAGGATATTATGAAAGATAAGGGTACACTTTCCCTAAATGTAAGTGACCTATTGAACTCCAGAAAAAGACAATCCTATACCGTATCTGACGATTTTACTTCTCGAAGTGAATTTCAATACAGACCTAGGTCCATTACTTTATCATTTAGGTATAGAATAAACCAAACCAAAGAGCGTAATAGCAAAAACAGTAGGGGTGGCAATGAAAACGGGGGCGGAGAAGACGAAATGGAAGGATAAAAATTACTCTTAAAATAAAAGCCCTGCTAAAATTAATTTATTAGCAGGGCTTTTTAAGTGTATTTAAAACATAAAAAAGCAAGAAATTGACAATTTAATTTCCTGCTTTTAACTTATATAAAACGTTTACACGCTACGTTTTGCTTTCTTCTTGTCTCTCCACTCTTTATAGAGTTCCATAATATTCCCACCTAACCAATATGGTACCACAAAGGTCAATAAGAAAATCATTAACCAAAACCCTATCGTTAAGATGGTTAAAAATGCTAAAAATCCAAGATACTGATCAAATTCCATGTTCTACATTTTGCATTACAAATATACTTTAGAAAGTATGAAAATTGCAAATTGAAATCGAAAAAAATGGTATAACTTAAAAAAGCCAAAAAATTAAAGCCTCAAGGAGGAATTAAAATGACGAAACAGTACCTTTGTTAACTAACGTAATACTACTGATAATGAGCTTTAGAATCGAAAAAGATACCATGGGCAAAGTAGAGGTGCCCAGTGATAAATATTGGGGCGCCCAAACTGAACGTTCTAGAAATAATTTTAAAATAGGTCCTTCTGCATCTATGCCATTGGATGTGGTTTATGGATTTGCCTATCTCAAAAAAGCTGCTGCTTACGCAAATTGTGAGCTTGGCGTACTTGCTAAAGACAAAAGAGACCTTATCTCTCAAGTTTGCGATGAAATCCTAGAAGGAAAACTTGACGATCAATTTCCGTTGGTTATCTGGCAAACTGGATCGGGTACGCAAAGTAACATGAACGTTAATGAGGTTATTGCCAATCGCGCTCATGAAATTGCCGGAAAAAAAATAGGTGAAGGGGAAAAAACAATCCAACCCAATGATGATGTGAACAAATCACAATCTTCTAACGACACCTTTCCTACAGGAATGCATATTGCCGCTTATAAAAAAATTGTACAGAATACCATACCCAGCATAACTCAACTACGTGATACTTTAAATAAGAAATCAAAAGATTTCGCTAAAGTGGTTAAAATAGGTAGGACACATCTAATGGATGCTACTCCCCTAACCTTAGGTCAAGAGTTTTCTGGCTACGTTTCGCAATTAGACCATGGTCTAAAAGCCTTGAATAACACTTTGGACCACTTAAGTGAATTGGCTCTTGGAGGAACGGCAGTAGGAACAGGATTGAACACACCAAAAGGGTATGATGTTCTAGTAGCCAAATACATAGCCCAGTTCACCGGACTTCCTTTTCGTACGGCAGAAAATAAATTTGAAGCTTTAGCGGCACATGACGCTATTGTAGAAAGTCATGGCGCTCTTAAACAATTAGCTGTTTCCCTAAATAAAATAGCCAATGATGTTCGTATGATGGCCTCCGGTCCTAGATCGGGAATTGGAGAAATCATAATTCCGGCAAACGAACCTGGTAGCTCAATAATGCCCGGTAAGGTTAACCCAACACAATGTGAAGCAATGACAATGGTCTGTGCCCAAGTAATGGGTAATGATGTTGCGGTTTCCGTTGGAGGAACACAAGGGCATTATGAACTTAATGTGTTTAAGCCTATGATGGCCGCTAACATTCTTCAGTCCGCTGAATTGATTGGTGATGCTTGCGTAAGTTTTGATGTGAACTGTGCCGCTGGGATCGAGCCTAATCACGAAGTAATCAAAGAACTTTTAAACAACTCCTTAATGTTGGTTACCGCTCTGAATACAAAAATAGGATATTATAAAGCTGCCGAGATTGCCAACACGGCACATAAAAACGGAACCACATTAAAAGAAGAAGCTGTAAATCTAGGCTATGTTTCCGCAGAAGATTATGATGAATGGGTGAAACCAGAAGATATGGTAGGAAGTCTAAAATAGACAAGCTGCGAAATTGGGAATAAAAAAAAAGGGGCAATCTTATGATTGCCCCTTTCCATTTATATTTAATGGATAGTGTGTTTACTATTTTAAAGTAAACTTGGAAGTTCCCAATAATTTTAATCTATCATCATAAACATTCACCATATAATTTCCTTCTTTAAAATCTCCTGCAGGCTTACTAATGTAATCACATACATCCAAAGATTTATTCTCGTAATAGAAACCTGTTCCTTTACTATAAGTTACAGAAGCTCCAGAATCATTGGTCTTAGAATAGCTTTCCCCTAAAACGTTTCCTTGTGGGTCAAGAACTTCAATAAAAAATTCTCTGTCACCAGCTTGAGCAATAACGTTATCAGCAACAGTAAAACAGATTTTAAACTTGTCACTTCTCTTAGCTCTAGAAGTAGAAACCAGTTTACCACTGCTACGCTCTTTAACAGCATCAACACTAAACTTAGATAAGTTTAGAGCAGAACCTTTCTCAACTACATCGGCCAACTGTGTATTTTGTACAACCAAAGAATCATTAAAAACAGTTTGTTTCTCTAATTCAGTATATGTACTATCTCTCTGCATTGCAATAAAAGTGTTGGACTTGGTAAGTGAATCAACTTGTTTTAGCAAATGCTCTCTTTCTTGTTTTAAAACACTAACCTGTCTCCTGTATTTAGAAAGAGAAGAAATATCAGCTTTCATGCTTTTTACTGAATCGATATATTTTGCAATATTATCTCTTGCTGAAACCAACTCTTCATTTGTAGCATTGCTTTCTAAGATAGCTTTATCATATTCAGACTTTAAGCTATTTAAATCCTCAACTACCAATTGCTTCTCTTGCGTAAGGGCAGTTTCGTTTTTCTTTTTTTCTTGGTATAGACTAACAGTGTAAATTATGGTACCCAAAAGTACTACACCTAGCAATCCTGCCAGCACTTTTAATCCATTGTTGTTTTTTGTTTCAGTCATAATGTTAATATTAATTACTAATAAAAATTATTGGTTTGTATCGCTGTATATACGGAAGGATTTTCTATTTAGATTTTTTGATGTAAAAAAATCAAATAATAAGTCAATCAAAAGTTTACGATATAGTAACTTTAAACATCTGTATGAAATAAACGGAATCTTATGTCAATCAAAATTATACCTTTCAAACCCGTGCATGCCACCATTTTTAAAGAGTTGAACCGTAAATGGATAGAGCAATACTTTTCGGTTGAACCGATGGATATTTATTTGTTGGAAAATTGTAAAGAACATATAATGGATAAAGGAGGATATATATTTTTTGCGGAAAAAGAAGATGCTATAACAGGGTGTTTCGCTCTTTTGCCTGTAAACAACACTACTTTTGAGTTGGGAAAAATGGCCGTATCATCGGAATATCAAGGACTTAAAATTGGTCAGAAGATGTTATCCTTCGCTATAGAATTTGCCAAAGAAATAGCTTTGGAAACACTTATTCTATACTCTAGTACAAAATTGGATATTGCTTTACATATTTATAAAAAGTTCGGGTTTAAAGAAGTTCCAATAGAAAAACATGTAGAATACGCTAGAAGTAATATTAAAATGCAATTAACCCTTTAAGAAGAAGATAATGAAAAAACTTTTATTTATACTATTGAGCTGTAGTGTCCTTTTCCTGGGATGCAAAGAGAATAAAAAAAATAAGGAAGCTATAACGGAAGTGAAAGATACTGCAAAAGACACATCAATAGATGAAGTAACTATTCCTGAGGTAAAAATAACACCTGTGGAACATGCAACTGCCGTTATTGAATGGAACAATATTACAATATACATAGACCCTGTAGGAGGGTCTGAAGCTTTTGAAGGGTTTAAATCTCCAGACCTGATATTAATTACCGATATTCATGGAGACCACTTTAATCTAGAAACCATAGAAGCCTTAGGAACCGATAAGGCTAAAATAATCGTTCCACAAGCCGTTGCCGATAAACTGCCCGAAATGTTTACCCCACAGATTGATGTTTTAAATAATGGTGAGCATAAGGAACGCTACGGAATTACTGTTGAAGCTGTGCCCATGTATAATTTAAGAGAAGAGGCATTAAAGTTCCATGAAAAAGGACGAGGTAACGGATATATATTAAATATTAATGGTCAACGAATCTATTTTTCAGGTGATACCGAAGATATACCAGAAATGAGAGCTTTAAAAAATATAGATAAAGCATTTATATGTATGAACCTCCCCTACACTATGACACCCGAAAGTGCTGCGGAGGGGGTATTAGCTTTTAAACCAACGCAGGTTTACCCATACCATTATAGAGGCAAACCAAATGTTAGTGATGTTTCCAAATTCAAAGAATTGATTAATGCCGGTGATCCTGAGATTGAAGTAATTCAATTGGATTGGTACCCAAAGGAAGACTATTAAAAAATCACAGTCCATAAAAAAAGCTCTTAAAGAAATTCTCTAAGAGCTTTTGTTATATAAAATAGATTCTATTTATCTAATCAATTTCTTATACTTAATACGCTTAGGAATTAAATCCCCACCCAAACGTTTCTTCTTGTTCTCTTCATAATCGGAGAATGAACCCTCAAAGAAATAAACTTGAGAATCACCTTCAAAGGCCAAAATATGAGTACAAATACGATCCAGGAACCAACGGTCGTGAGAGATAACTACCGCACAGCCCGCAAAATTTTCAAGCCCTTCCTCTAGCGCCCTTAATGTATTGACATCTAAATCATTAGTAGGCTCATCTAGAAGTAACACATTACCCTCTTCTTTTAATGTCATAGCCAAATGAAGACGGTTACGCTCACCACCAGAAAGCATATTGACTTTCTTATTTTGCTCACTTCCAGAGAAATTGAACCTGCTTAAATATGCCCTGGAATTTACCTGACGGCCACCCATCATGACCAACTCTTGTTCGTCACTAAAGTTTTGCCAGATTGTTTTTTCCGGGTCTATGTTAGAATGACTTTGGTCCACATAGGAAATCTTTGCCGTCTCCCCTACTTTGAAATCTCCTTTATCAGGAGTTTCCTCTCCCATGATCATTCTAAAAATAGTAGTCTTACCAGCACCGTTTGGACCAATAACCCCAACGATTCCTGCTTGCGGTAATTTGAAATTTAAGTCTTCATAAAGTAATTTATCATCATAGGCTTTACTTACACCCTCTACTTCCAATACATTTGTACCCAAACGCGGACCGTTTGGAATATAGATTTCCAGTTTTTCATCAAGTTGCTTTTGGTCTTGACTCATTAACTTATCGTAATTCTTTAAACGCGCCTTTTGCTTAGTCTGACGGCCTTTAGCCCCCTGACGAACCCAGTCCAACTCTCGTTCTAATGTCTTCTGTCTTTTAGAAGCAGTTTTGCTTTCTTCTGCCAAACGTTTGGATTTCTGGTCTAACCAGCTAGAATAATTCCCTTTCCAAGGAATACCTTCACCTCTATCTAATTCTAAAATCCAGCCCGCTACATTATCCAAGAAATATCTATCGTGAGTTACGGCTATTACCGTACCCTTGTATTGCGCTAAGTGGTGCTCCAACCAGTGCACGGATTCTGCATCAAGGTGGTTGGTAGGCTCATCTAATAATAGTATTTCCGGCTCCTGTAATAACAAACGGCAAAGGGCAACTCGTCTTCTTTCACCTCCGGAAAGCACCCCGATTTTCTTATCTGGGTCAGGCGTGCGAAGCGCATCCATTGCTATTTCCAGCTTCGTGTCCAGCTCCCAGGCATTAGATGCATCAATTTGATCTTGGAGTTCGGCTTGCTTATCCATCAACTTTTGCATCTTATCTGCATCTTCGTATACTTCAGGAAGCCCGAACATATCGTTGATTTTGTTATACTCGTCAAGTATGGCTACGGTCTCACTTACCCCTTCTTTTACAATTTCAAGAACTGTCTTATTTTCATCCAATTCAGGCTCCTGTTCTAAATAACCTACTTTATAACCCGGAGAAAAAACAACATCGCCCTGGAAGTTCTTATCAACTCCAGCAATGATTTTAAGCAAAGTAGATTTACCTGATCCGTTGAGACCTAAAATACCAATCTTGGCTCCGTAGAAAAAACTTAAATATATATTTTTAAGAACGGGCGTATTCGCGTTCTTATATGTTTTGGTGACTCCTGACATGGAGAAAATCACCTTCTTATCATCAGACATATTGTGTTGTTAAATAGCTTATTAAAAGGATATTATAAAATTTAACTAAACTCTTCCTTTAAGTGCGTTAAACACCCAAGCAATAGCAAAAAATCCTATTCCAACGGAGGCAAATCCCCAACCGGCAACTTCATCGTATCTAAAAGCCCCTAAAGCAATTAGTGCCAGACCCACAAAAATCATAATAAATGTGGCCCATGCCAAAACGGTATTTTTATTCATTCCCATGTTAATTCGGTTTCAATTTCGGTAACTTCAAATATCGTAATTTTTAAAATATTTTAAGGCTCTAAGCCTGCTTTTGTTCCTCAAAAGGAAAAATAACTCCAGATTTTTGCCGTACCTCATACAGAAGCCGGGCCAAATCCTTACTATTCTGATGGCTCCAAATATTACTTTGGAGTTGTCCGGAAATTAAACAATCCTGGACTTCTTCAATTTCATAGGTATAACCCCTGCCATGAGTAGGCAGTCCGTAATCAATCAATTCACCTTGTTTTTCTATTGTATACCCCTGCGCTTCGTGCCACCTTGAGTGAAGAAAAATACTGCCTTCACTCCCTGATATTTCAGCTTTCATCTCTGATTTTGAATTCAGTCCACTATATAGAATTGCTTGTGCATTTTCATATTCAAAAATCATTGAAGTCTGCATTTCTACTCCTGTTTTATAAAAATGAGAAGAAGCTTGTATTTTTTTAGGCATTCCCAGCATCAGATAGGATAGAAAGATAGGATATATACCTATATCCAACAAAGACCCTCCTGCCAGATTGGGATTCAAAAGTCTATTTTCAGCATCCCTTCCCAAAGCATAAAAAGCAAAATCAGCATGAATAAACCCAATTGAACCAATTTCTCCATTTTGTATAAGTTGTTTTGTTTTTTGAATGGAAGGATTAAAACGGCTCCACAAGGCTTCCATTAAAAACACTTTATTCTTTTCCGCAACGGCAATCATTTGCTCAACTTGCTCAGGGTTAACGCCCATAGGCTTCTCACAAAGCACATGCTTTCCCTTCTCCATAGCTTTTACGCTTAAACTTTCATGAGACGTGTGCGGAGTGGCAATATAAACTACATCAACTTCATTAGAATCAAAAAGAGCATCATAACTATCAAAAGTGTGGTCTACACCATATTCATTAGCAAATTCCTTAGCTTTATCTTTACTTCTAGAAGCAACGGCGGTAAGTGTACCTCCTGAAACCAGAGCCAAATCTTTAGCAAAAGTGTGGGCAATACTTCCTAACCCTACAATTCCCCAACGTACTTCTTGTGCCATATAGTTTTCGATTTTTTCAAATGTAAACAATTTTACTCCTTATCTTTAAGCATTGAAATGTCAAGGCAAAAAAATGGATTTAAAATTTAATAAGAACGAAGATCACAACAAATTACTCTTAAGCGACCTTAAAAGGCGCTTGGCCCACGTAAAACTGGGAGGTGGTAAAGCGCGTATTGAAAAGCAACACGCTCAAGGGAAAATGACAGCTCGCGAGCGCATTGACTATCTTTTGGATACAAATAAAGATAGTGTTGAAATTGGCGCTTTTGTAGGTGATGGCATGTACGAAGAACATGGTGGATGCCCATCTGGCGGAGTAGTTATAAAAATTGGATACGTTTCCGGCAAACAATGTATTGTTGTTGCCAATGATGCAACGGTAAAAGCCGGAGCTTGGTTTCCTATAACAGGAAAGAAAAACCTACGTGCGCAGGAAATTGCCATGGAAAACCACTTGCCTATTATTTACTTGGTGGATAGCGCAGGTGTTTACCTTCCATTACAAGATGAGATTTTCCCTGACAAAGAGCATTTTGGCAGAATATTTAGAAACAATGCTGTAATGAGCAGTATGGGCATTACCCAAATTGCTGCGGTTATGGGTAGTTGTGTTGCTGGCGGCGCTTATTTACCCATAATGAGTGATGAAGCTTTAATAGTCGATAAAACAGGTAGTATTTTCTTGGCAGGAAGTTATCTGGTAAAAGCCGCCATTGGAGAAACCATAGATAATGAAACTCTAGGTGGAGCTACTACGCATTGTGAAGTAAGCGGTGTAACCGATTATAAAGCCAAAGATGATGCTGATGCGCTGACCACCATTAAAAACATAATGGATAAAATTGGTGACTTTGATAAAGCCGGATATAACAGAAAGCCAGCCGTAAAACCAAAGGAGAATCAAGATGATATATTTGGCATTCTTCCTAATACCCGGACGGACCAGTATGATATGGGCGAAATTATAAAGCGCCTAGTGGACAACTCAGAGTTTGAAGAATACAAAGAAGGCTATGGCAAGACCATTCTAACCGGCTACGCTAGAATAGACGGCTGGGCAGTGGGTATTGTTGCCAACCAACGTAAAGTAGTAAAGACCAAAAAAGGTGAAATGCAGTTTGGTGGGGTTATTTATTCCGATTCCGCTGATAAAGCCACCCGTTTTATAGCCAATTGCAACCAAAAGAAAATTCCTCTAGTATTCCTGCAAGATGTTACAGGTTTTATGGTGGGTAGTAAAAGTGAACATGGTGGTATCATTAAAGATGGTGCTAAAATGGTGAATGCCGTTAGTAATTCCGTAGTGCCTAAATTCACTATCGTAATTGGAAATAGCTATGGAGCAGGAAATTATGCTATGTGCGGAAAAGCATATGACCCAAGATTGATTGTAGCTTGGCCCAGTGCTGAGCTTGCCGTAATGGGCGGTAATTCTGCTGCCAAAGTTTTGCTACAGATTGAAAAAGCATCATTGAAAAAGAAAGGTGAAACACTAACCGAAAAGAAGGAAGCAGAACTTTTTAATAAAATCAAAAGTAGGTATGACAACCAAGTTTCTCCATACTATGCAGCTTCACGTCTTTGGACGGATGCTATTATAAATCCTTTGGATACCCGCAAATGGATATCAATGGGAATAGAGGCTGCAAACCATGCGCCAATTGAGAAAGATTTTAATTTGGGGGTTATTCAAGTGTAGACCTACTATAAAAAACTAAAGCAATCAAAAGGCAATCTTATCCAAGGTTGCCTTTCTTTGTATCTTGCCACTGGATGTTTCCTCAAAACTATCTACAGAAAAAATCCTCTTTGGTATCTCAAACTTATCAAGTGAAGCAAGTTCTTCTATTTTATTTTGAAGTAACACTATATTTGGGTACCCCTCTATTATTAGAATTAATTTCTCTCCTAATTTATCATCTGGAATTCCCGATATAAAAAAACGACTCTCCACAATTGATGCTAATTTACTTTCTATTTGCTCAGGGAACAATTTTACACCTCCCGAATTAATAACATTATCAAAGCGACCCAACCATTTGAATTGGGATTGAGAAATTAAACTTACCATGTCATTCGTGTAAACAAGTTCGCTAGAAACTCCGGGCGCATCAATTATCAAACAATTTCTTTTATCTGTGGATATTTTTACACCGGACAAAGTCGTAAATACATCCATATCAGCCGTTTGATTTAATATAGGCTTCACTGCTATATGGGTGATGGTTTCAGTCATGCCATAGGTTTCATAAACTTTTGTATGCTTTGTATTTTTTAGAAATCGTTGTTTCAACTGGTGTGCCACAGGTGCTCCACCAACGATTAACTTCTTAATTTTATTCAGCTTCTCAAAAGAATTTTCAAACTGCAGAGGAACCATTGCCACAAAATCATATAACTTATCCGTTTCCTCTAATGGATATGAAGACGGATTAACACAATCTATAGCAAGACCTAGAACCATGGCCCTTACCAACATCATTTTGCCGGCAATATAAGTTGCGGGCAGACATAGTAAAGCGCTGTTATTAGCCTGAAGTTCAAAAAAAGTGCCGGTTGCATGAGCTGAGTTGACCATATGCTGCTTTTGCAAAACAATCGGTTTTGGTTTACCAGTAGAACCCGAAGTATTTACGGTTAAAGTAGATTTCCCATTTAACCAGTCTATTAAAAAATCTCCGATAGCTTTTTCATACTCCTCACCTTCTTTGACCAAACTATAGGCCACTACTTTTAGCTCTTCTTTTGAATAAGACCTGCCATTAAATTTAAATTGATCGTGAAGAATCTTATATGTCTCCATTCTCTTGTTTTAAAGCGAAAAATGTCTCCTCAGAAAGAATTTCGCCTGTAAGACGGTCTTTCCAATTGGACCAATTATATTTTTTTGAAAAGAGAAAAAGTAATATAGGATATACTACAAATACAGGAACCAAAACATCCCACCCTAAAACAGGGTCCGATACATCTCTGTATAGCGAATCTACCTGAAAGGCCGTCCAATCAGCAGTTACTAAAAGTGCTGCTGTTAAATTGTTTGCAGCATGAAAACCCAATGCCAACTCCAGACCTTCGTCCATTAACGTAATAATACCTAAAAAAAATCCGGTACCAATGAAAAAAATCAATATACCGTAACCCAGTTTACCAACTTCCGGATTAAAAATATGCATAAGCCCAAAAAGTAACGAAGTTACCATTAAAGGTACCCACCTATTCTTTGCTATAACCCCAAGCCCTTGCATCATATAGCCGCGCATATAATACTCTTCCATACTTGTTTGCAAAGGAATCATCAAAACGGATATAACTGCTAGAACTAAAAAGGGGCCCAGCTTAAAATTAAACTCGTAGTCTTCTGGAGCCAGTACAATACCCACAAAAATAAAAGCCGTAGAAATCAGTGCCCAGATGATAAAGGCGAAGAATATCCTTTTGTAATCTATCTTCTTCCTTGAGGTCGTGAGCTGCGTAATTTTTTGTTTATGCACCAAGGTCACATAAGCAAAAAGACCTATCAACCCAATTACAAAGGTTAATAACATAAAGAAAAATAAGCCATTGGAACCTAAAACCTCTGCCATTGCACCCATATCTCCAGTGCCCAAGACAGACAGGGAATCAGCTTCTACCAAAAGAGCAATTATCAAAGGAATTCCTCCAATAAACTGCCAGACAAAAAACACGACCAATAGGCCAACAACATATCGCCAAGAATCACTTAAACCTTTATAGGCCTGTTCTATATACATAAATCTTTTATTAAATTAGTTTTCCAACTCTTTTCATTACTATAAAATAATTGCCCGTTTTTGACTGTTAAGGGAGAATCAAAATTATTTGTATACAAACCACCTGTTCCTAAACCCTGCGGCATTGAACTTTGCAAAGTATAGGTCCATTGAGCTATTGCATTTAAACCAATATTACTTTCCAGAGCACTTGTCACCCACCAACTAATATTCATTTTCTGAGCTATATCAATCCATTCTTTGCAACCTTTGTAACCACCTACTAAACTTGGTTTTAAAATTATATATTGAGGGTTTATGGTTTGTAGAAGTTCTTCCTTTTTTGTTACGCCAAAAACGCCGATTAATTCTTCGTCTAATGCGATTGGCAAAGGTGTTACTTCACATAAGTCCTTCATTGCCGAAAACTGCCCCGGTTTAATAGGCTGTTCTATGGAATGAAGTGAAAACCGACTCAACTCTTTCAATTTATGAATAGCTTCATTTGGAGTAAAACCTCCATTAGCATCTACACGTAGTTCAATTTTAGAAGAATCAAACTTCTTACGGATTGAAGCGAGTAAGTTTATTTCCGTGTCAAAATTGATTGCTCCAATTTTCATTTTGATACAACTGAACCCTTCTTCAAGTTTTTGGTCAATTTGATCATGCATAAATTTCTCATCTCCCATCCAAATAAGTCCATTTATGGAGATTGACTGTCGTTGACTAATAAATTCAGAAGGAAAAAGTTTAAAAGGATTATCCGCAGAAAGCGATAAAAATGCTTGCTCCACACCAAATTGAATGCTAGGAAATTCTATTAAAGCATCCCATAGTGCATCTTTGCCAAGATGAATATTATTACATGTCCACATTAGCTTATCCTCATAACCATCAACATCATCAATACTCAACCCTCTTAGAATTCCACATTCCCCCACACCATATTTTCCATTTTCATTCAGGATTAGGAACCAGGTTTCTTTATGTGTAAGCACACCACGCGAAGTTCCGCTGGGGCGTTTAAAGTTTAACGTGTACTTTTTATATTGTGCATGCATATTTAGCATCAAATTTAGCTATATTTTACCTCTTAAATACTTTAAATGGCAAGCTTAAATAATAAAACGGTTTGGATTACAGGAGCATCTTCAGGAATTGGAGAAGCCCTGTCTTACGAATTGAATAAAAAAGGGTGTAAACTTATCTTAAGTTCCCGAACAACCAAAGCCTTGGAAAAAGTAAAAAATAATTGCGAAAGACCAAGTAACGTTAGCATACTTCCATTAGATATTACCGAATATTATGAAATGCCAGCAAAAGTTAAAAAAGCAATTACTGCATTTGGTTCTGTAGACGTTTTGATCAATAATGCAGGTATTAGCCAACGTTCTTTTATAGTTGATACAGATTTTGAGGTTTACAAGCAATTGGTGGATATTAATTATCTAGGGACCGTAGCGTTAACTAAAGCTATTCTTCCTTACTTTATTGAGCGCCAAAAAGGCCATTTTGCTACTGTTACCAGCCTTATGGGGAAATTTGGTTCTCCCGTACGCTCAGGCTATTGCGGATCCAAACATGCACTTCATGGTTTTTTTGATGTATTGCGAATGGAGCATGAAAAGGATCATATCTTAGTGACTTTGGTGGCTCCCGGCTTTGTACAGACAAATATTGCCAAAAATGCATTGGTTGGTGATGGTAGTGCCAGGGGTCATGAAGATACAGATAATGCTAACGGATTAACAACAGTTGACTTTTCAAAGAAAATGATTAAAGCGATAGAAAAGGAAAAGTATGAAGTATATATGGGCGGAAAAGAAATTTTAGGAATTTACCTAAAACGATTTTTTCCTAAATTACTGCATAAAGTAGTCTTACAGAATGCAGCAAAAAAGTAGAATACTAACAGAAGTTAAACCAGTAACGCACTCCGTCTTCTGCGGTTTTATCAATATTAAGTGTAGTTTGCAACTGATTTGCCAAACGGTTCATTAATCTAATACCCATAGATGAATTTGCTCTCTCATCCGTATCATCCGGTAGTCCAATTCCGTTATCCGAATACTCAAAATACCCTTCTTTCTCGCCAATTTTACGAATATGGATGTAAATTTTTCCGTTTTCATCATCATCTGGAAAAGCATATTTAAAAGAGTTAGAAACAAGCTCGTTAAGCATCAAACCAAACGGAATAGCCCTATCAATATCCAGCTCAACACCTTCGGCGTCTACTGTAATATTAATATTGTGGCCACCTTTCTTATAAACGGATTGAACGCTATTGATCAAACTCTCTATATAACTTTGCATTTCAATAACCGAAAGGTCCTCGTTTTGATACAACTTCTGGTGGATCAAGGCCATCGCCTTCACCCTACTCTTACCCTCTTCCAGTGCTTCTATGGCCGCTTTACTTCTTGTATTTTTAGTCTGCAAACTTAAAAGACTAGAAACCATCTGTAAATTGTTTTTTACTCTATGGTGTATCTCTTTTAAAAGAGAATCTTTTTCTACCAAAGAGTTTTCAATAATATATTTCTGCTCTGCAATAAGACGTTGGTTCTTTATACTTTTTAAATAGGCATAGACCAAGCCGGCAAAACCTACGAGTGTGAACAGTAAAGAAATAAGAACGAGATTAATATTCCTTTCTTTTGCCATCATATCAACACGGGATTTTTCCAACGCTAATTTTTGTTCTGCTAACATGGTCTGGGAAACCGCAAGGTCTTGCCCCATTACAGCTCCCAATTGTTGTTTTCTAAGCTCGGACTCATTGTTTAAAATAGAATCACGGACACGAATATTCTTTTTATAGTAAAGTGAAGCGTTTCTATAATCCTCGGTCTTTTCATAATATAAAGCCAGAAGCCTATTCTTACGCAAAAGATTTGTAGTCGTTTTTGTTTCCAGATTATCACTTAGATAATCTGTTGCCTTTTCATAATTTTCAAGCTGTAGATAACACTCGGAAATTGCTAGGCTATTTTCTGTGATTTCTGATGAAAGTTCTTTTGTCTTATACTTTTTTAAAGTATTGATGGCGCTTTCCAAATGCGGAATGGCCTCTTTATACTGTTTTAGGTCTACATGACATTTTCCTATATTACCCTCTATTATGCCTTTAAGAAGATTTGCACTCTCTATTTCCTTTTCAGATTTTTTACGGGTAATAAGGTTCATAAAAACATCTATGTAACCTTTTGCTTTCTTATAATGGCTTAAAGCTGTTGGAGCAGACTCATCCAATCTCAGGTAATTACCCAAGTTATTGTAATATTCTGCTTGAGCATAAAAATCATTCTCCTCAACGGTCTTTTTTACATTATCTATATAATGCTCCATTGCTTTTCTATACATCCCTAAGTTCGCATAGATATCGTAAAAAGCTACATTATCATTTATTTTTAGTTCTTTTTGCTCTTTACGAATTTCAATTTGTTGAGTGTACATGGTTAATTGCCCGTAATTGTCATCCATAATGTCTAACAATTTCGACTTCAGATAAATATCCAAATCTTCTTTATCCGTATATAGCTCCTTTGCAATGGCCAAACTCTTATCAAAGTCTCCTAAATCGTAATAAATTCCGGCTTGTATAAGTTTGTAGCGTTCTATTTCGGCGGAATCATCATCTTTGATAGCCGCATTTAGGTATATGTTTACCTCGTCTAGCCAATCATAGGTAGAAGTCTCTTTGTATTTATCTAAAGCATTAAAAAAGAAGGTGAGTTTTTCGTCCGAACTTTCAATTTCCTTAAACTGCTGAAACAGATTCTTTTGTGTGTCTTTCTCCTCCTGTGCAGATATAGCAAAAGAGATAAAAAAAATCGCCCAAACAAAAATGATATTTTTAAAGTAAATGTTGTTCATATATCTAAATGGAACAAAATCAAATAATATTTTGTTCTGTTCATACTAGGTTATTAGCTCAGCCATTGATATTACGTTTTAACACGCACGAAAACAACATTTTATCAAATTATTGGCTACTCTAAGCTAATCTATTTAATTGGTTATTTAGTCCATTTATCAATAAAATTATAAAAAAGGACTGGAACAAAATAATCTATTCAACGAACTCCGTAAAATAACTTTAGTACGCCTCCATTTTCTTCTATTCTTCGCTCTACTTTGTGTTGGTTGTTATACCACTAAAGGCTTAAGAACTGATATGAATTGTTCTAAGACAATTTCTAAACAATCCGCTTCTTACTAATATCAATATAACTAAAAAGGAACCTTATCTTGGAAGAAAAGGCTCCTTTACGAGAACACTATATGAAAATGAAAAATCGTATATATCTTGTTTTAAATATCATCTTTTTAATACACAGCCAAACTATAGATTTATGGGTGAAAACGGAAAATAATGTTGTGAAACCCTCAAAAGTTGTGGTGAAAGCTACTTTTAGAAAGCAAAAAAGGGAAACATTAGAAATGTTTCCCTTTTTAAAATATTATTTTAAGTACTAAGAATTCATTGCCGAAATTATGAATTCCTTGAAATCTTTTGATATTGGTATAAGTGTATCCTTAATCATGATATCTTTTGAGTTGATAGCATCTATATGATCTACGTTAACGATATATGATTTGTGCGCTCTGTAGAATTTATTCTTAGGCAATTTTTCTAAATAATCTTTTAAAGGAGAACGAACCAAAAACTTCTTATCAACTGTATTGACCTCAAGATATACATTATCAGCTTTGATGAATCGGATATCACTAAACTGAATGCGGTAATATAAATGCTGCTTCTTTACAAAGATAGAATCCTTTAAAACCGTATTTGACATCGGAACATCTTCCTCATTCTCAACAACAGCGGCAGATTTATCCGATCTAGTAAAATTAGAAAGCGCTATTTCTATTGATGTATACAAATCCTGCTGTTCAAAAGGTTTTACCAAATAACCGTTTGGTTTTACCATTTTAGCATTCTCTACCGTAGCTCTATCTGAGTTAGAGGTTACAAAAATGAAGGGTATATCATAATTTGCACGAATATGCTTGCCCAAATCAATTCCTGTCTTGTCAGAGGCCAAAATTATATCAATCAAAACAAGATCAACATGTTGCGTTTTTAGCACCTCTTCGGCTTGTTCATAGACAATAACATTGTCCACAATCTCATACCCTATTTCTTCGAGCATGGATTGCATATCATCGGCTATGATTACATTATCCTCTACGATTAGAATTCTAATTGGTTGTTCCAAAATGGCTAGTATTTAGTAGGTTCATATTTTAAATTTACAAAAAATTATTACAACTGATATACATCAGTACTGACAAAAGAAAGGTGCTTAACGCCAACTTCTTTAATTCAGGATCCATTTGATTACTTCTATCTGTGGCGTGCACTCTTTTCATATGAAAGAAAATAGGTGCAAAGGAAATTAAAGGTAAAAAAATTCGCCAACCTTTTAAATTCAATATTGAAAATATTAGAATACTCAGGAAAGCTACTATTAGCAAAGAATAGTGATAAATTTTTCCTTGTTGAAAACCAATATAAACTATAAGCGTATTCTTATTTGAATTTTTATCTGATTCGTAATCGCGTAAATTATTAAGGTTTAAAACTCCAACACTTAAAAGTCCGATTGCCACTGCTGGTAATATTGAAACGGCATTCAGTTGCTTTGTGTAAAGAAACATAGACCCCATTACCGCCAGCAATCCAAAAAAAAGAAAAACGAAAACATCTCCCAATCCTCTATACCCGTATGCCGAAGCACCAACTGTATATTTTATTGCCGCCCAGATACTTGCCGCTCCAAGAATCAGAAATAGGATGGGATACATCATATTTTCGAATCCAAACGCAAAATAAACAAGAGCAATAACAAGTATAAAATCTATAATTATGGAAAAAATTATACCTTCCTTTAACTCTTGTCTGGATATACTGCCGCTTTGAAGCGCCCTTTTAGGTCCTATCCTTTCTTCATTATCCGTCCCCTTTACGCCATCACCATAATCATTGGCAAAATTAGAAGTCACTTGGAAGCCTATAGTTGTAAATAGAGCTAAAATAAAAACTACGGTATCTTCAAAACCATATAAATTAGCTAAAGCCGTACCTACTACTATACCTGACACGGATAATGGTAGAGTTCTTAACCTAGCCGCACTTATCCAAGAACTAATATTTGTCAAAATTACTGCGGGGATTCTATCTGTATTCTTTTTCCTTCTTTATATGATGCTACAAAAGCATCCTGAAAACCTAAGTCCACCAATTGTTCGCGAAATTTTTGAGCCTCTTCCAAAGTTTCAAAATTACCTAATGAATATGAATAGAATGGATTGGTTTTTACAAAAATAGTGTTAGTAAGTGCTTCAGAGGCCAAAGTCATATTGTTATCTACAAACGACTTAATTTGAACTGAGTAAATCTTTTCTTTCGCTAAAAATTCTTTAGCTAAGTAAAACTCTCTCACTAAACTCAATTCCTCGTTTTGTTGCTTTAAATTATCAATCCTAGATTTAATAGCGTCCAAACTATCTATAGAAACAAGAAGATTACTAGGACTTTCAAAGTTATTGGAAACACTTCTTCCTGCAGTGAAAGAAAAGACAATTAAACCGCCTATAAGAAACAATGCTGTTACACCTGCAAGAAAATTACGCTGTACTTTCTTCCTTCTAAGTTCTTTATTTTTAAACTTAATTTGATCTAGAAGACGTTCGTTTATAATCTGCGCCTTGTCTATATCTTTGTGCAACTCCAGTAAGTCGCTTTCTTCTATAAATGGCATATTATTTTTTTACGAGGTTACACTGTTAAAGTTAACCAAAATACCGAAAGATCGATGAACTGCACTCTCAGAATGTTGCAAAATTACCGTTTTCTGTGGTATAGATTATTATTTACGATGTTAAAAACTTTCTGCTCACCAATAAATCTGACTCAACAATTATAAAAGCGCCTTGTTTTTAATTAGATGCGTGTATACCATCTTCCTTAATAACAATTTTACGCTCTCTATACAATGTGCCCACACCTTTTTTAAAGGTTTTCTTGCTCATTTGCAATTCTCGCTTAATGAGTTCCGGATCTGATTTATCGTGAAGTGCTAAGTAACCTCCATGGGCCATTAGCTTCTTATATATCGCTTCTGCCGCTGGTTCCAAAAGCTTTTCACCTATGGGTTGTAATGAAACATCCAATTTATTATCTGGCCTAATGTTCTTTATATATCCTTTGGTTCTATCCCCAACGGCAACATGTTTGTAAATTTCATTAGAATACACCAACCCTTTATGCTGATCATTTATTATGACTTCCCAGCCTAAATCCGTTAGACGGGTAAAGAGTAATTCTACTTCTTCCCTTTCTCGAACAGTAAGGTCATCATTACTAAGAAACTTATCTATCTTGTTTGAACCAACTAGTCTAAAAGAAATATCGTCCATGTAGCAACGTACCACGTACCATTGCCCTTCTTTCATCTTATCTCGTTGTTCGCTAAAAGGAACCAATAGGTGTTTCTCAAGACCCCAATCCATAAAGGCCCCTATTTTATTTACCTCGGCAACCTGCAAGAATCCAAACTTATTCCTAATTACATTTGGCGTTAAGGTAGTGGCTATAGGTCTTTCTTCATGATCTAAATAACAGAAGACCTTTATCGTATCGCCAATATCAATAGCTTTTGGTACATACTTGTTTGGCAAAAGGATTTCTGTTCCTGTCTTACTTCCCAAAAAGAGCCCAACACTAGTATCTCTTAAAACCTCTAGCTCGTTGTAATTTCCTAATTCGATCATAACTGCAAAAGTAACTTTAAAATCTGGGTATAAAAAAACCGCCTGCTTAATAAAGTAGACGGTTAGAATTACATTTTAAAATCTTACTTAGTATAAACAGAAGCTTTTTTAAAGTGCTTACAAAGCATGTAATAAATTACTGCTCTGTGCTTGTTTCTGTTAGAAGAACCGTACTTTTCTACTACAGACTTCACAGCTTCCATTAATTTGGGGTCGTCAGACATACCCAATTTTTTCATTAAATAATTTTTCTTAACAGTTTCTAATTCTTTTTCATCAGAACCAGAAACTTTAGAAGCATCGATATTATAAATCGCCGGACCTAAGCCCACAGTCACTTTTGTCAGAAGATCCATATCTGGAGCCTCTCCAAATTTATCTTTGATGTCAGCTGCATACTTCACAATTAAATCGTCTCTTTTACTCATAATAGTTAGTGTTGAAAATGTTAATGGTTTATGTTAATGACTTCGAAGATATAAAATCAAAATAACCGAGCAAAATTTTGTTGTTGATAAATCTTGGCGTATGGACCTCCAAGATTTTTGGTTTTTCAGATTTTTCGTAAAAATCTTTGAGCCTGTCATTCAGACTAGTTACCCCATTTACTAACATATATTCAAAGCCAAATTGAGCGCTTAAGTGTTCCACATTTTTGTTGTGAGCTGTCTCGAAAAAAGTGGCGAAATTTTCTGTTTCTTCTTGTCCCGGTAAAATCCTAAAAATGCCACCTCCATTATTATTTATGACTATAATTCTAAAATCTGGACGGATGTAATTATTCCAAAGTCCGTTGCTATCGTAGAAGAAACTTAAATCTCCTGTAATCAATAGCGTAGGAGTTTTAGCATAAATTGCAGAGCCAACCGCTGTAGATGTACTGCCGTCAATTCCACTCGTTCCTCTATTACAAAAAATCTTAAGAGAAGGGTCTAAATTAAACAACTGAGCATACCGGACGGTTGAACTATTTGCCAATTGCACATTGTAATTTTCAGGGATGCTTTTCAGAATCCAATCAAAAGCTAACATGTCTGAAAACGCAATCTGATTCATGTAGTCCATCCGCTTTAATTCGTACTGCAATCTTCTTTCATTCCAATAGGCAAAATAGTCACCTTTTTTAGGCCTAATTAAATTTATAAACTTTCCAAAAAAACTATTGGCATCTGTTTTAAAGTGGTGTGTTAAGCAAAAAAAGGTGTTAAACGCCTTTAATTCATCTATATGCCAATGGTGCTCAGGTTTATATTCTCTAAGAAAAGCCTTGATTTTTTTTGACACAACTAATCCTCCAAATGTTAACAGTATCTGAGGTTGCAATTTTGTAAATAACAAACTAGGTTCAGAACTCTTTTCAATGGGGGCAACAATACTATCAATACTCGTAAAAAAATTAGGATGATGAAGATTAGATGTGGTTTCTGTTAGGAGAATTACAGAAGGGTCATTAGCCAATGTATCTAAGAATTGCTGCTCCACGGCATTTGGAGGATTAACGCCCACGAGTACCATTTTTTTTGCGGAGGAATTCCAAACATCTGCATAAGATTGTATATCTGATGTTTTAAACTTGTCTTTCTTTTTTGCAGGAATTATTAAAGCTTTTACAGAAGGTTCGCTAATTGTATCATAGAGCGGTTCTTCAAAAGGAACATTAATATGAACAGGCAACTTTTTTTTAAGTGCCATATTCAAGCTGATATTCAGTTCTTTATCATTAAAATCTTGAGTTTCTTGCTGAGCATCTTCTTTTTTCCCTTCGGATAACCATTCTGGCTTATACTTACCGACCCTTTCTACAGCATGAGCAATATCCTGTTTTAAATTTGCAGAATAGCCAATATGCCTATCAAAAACATTGTCTTGGCGAATGGTTTGACCGTCCCCAACATCAATTTTATAAACAGGCCTATCTGCTGAAATCACAACTAACGGAATACCACTATAGAATGCTTCTGCCACCGCCGGGTAATAATTTAACAAAGCACTTCCTGAAGTACATACCACGGCAACGGGCTCATGTAATTGCTGTGCTATACCCAATGCAAAAAAAGCGGCACTGCGTTCGTCTACAACGCTGAAACATTTAAAATAAGGGTCTTCGCTAAAATCAATCGTCAGCGGTGCATTTCGTGACCCGGGAGAAATTACAATATTTTTTATCTTTTTCGCCTTGCAGTGTTGTACTACCAATTGAGCGGAGGGTATGCTAGAGTATCTCATGAGTTACAAAAATACAACGGTTGTATTTCTTAAACCAATCTTGTTTAAATTACTCTGTAGCCATTATCACCTTAAGCATAGTCTTACTCTTAGCGACCGTCTCGTTCCACTCTTTTTCAGGGTCCGAGTCTTTAGTAATTCCGCCACCAACATAAATCTGCAGGTTACCCTCCTTTAATTGCATACAACGCAAGTTCACAAAAAGCGTGGTGTTTTTAGAAATTGAACGGTACACATTATTCTCCGTATTCCTTGGGCGATTGTTTCTATTCCTTTCGGTCTTAAAATTTAATTCGCCTAAAAAACCGGTATAAAATTCACGGTCATAGTTTTCTTCCTTTAAAATAAATGCTTTTGTTTTCTCTTTGGGCATGCCACAGACTGCAGGTGTTGGGTGAAGCGCTTTTACCACCTCTCCAAGTTCTTCTTGCTTTGCATTTCCAAATATTTTGGTTCTAAGATGCATTAAAGAACCGGCCCTTACGGTTTCTGTTGGCATTCGTTCCAAGTCTGAAACCTTACCCTCCAATGCTTTAAGAATATAATTTGTTACCAACTGCTGTTCATCCAGTTCTTTGTTGCCCCAAGTAGGGTTTTCGTCGTTACCGTAATCTTGGGTGCCTGCTAATGACATAGTCGTTAGTTTTCTATTGTGCATGGTCAATAAAATTTCAGGAGTTGCCCCAAGCCACATCCCTACCTTTGGGTGATACCACAAATAACAAAATGCGGTTTTATATTGATGTAAGAGTGTCTGAAATAAAACTAAAGGAGAAGCATCGGTTTTGATCTGTATACCTCTAGACAGCACTACTTTATCAAAACTTCCTGCCTTGATTTCGGCAATACCTTTCTTTACTAATTCCAGATGAAAATCCTTTTGTTTTGTGTCTACGCCTATCTCAATGTTTTGTGATGGCGCATTAGCTTCTTCCGGGAAATAAGGAAGATTAAGAATTTCATCTGACTTCAAAAGTACGGCACCTCTATCGGAATCAAATGGTGCAAAAACAAATCCTGTTTCTGAATAGTCATTAAGATGATGCAACTCTTCATCTTCTTGAAAAATGGCAGTAATGCCTTCCTGATTAGGTTTACGATAGGCTACAAAAGGTAATTTATTCTCTAGGTGAGATTCAATTTTTTGAAAAAAATCCAAGGGCATCAATTTTTCTTTGGTAAAGCTATTGTGGTCAATTTACAGAACGAGACCAGTTTACCTTCTTCATTTGTAATCTTAATTTCCCACAGCTGGGTAGTTCTTCCTTTATGCAAAATAGTAGCTTTGGCAAACACATCGCCATCACGAACACCTTTAACATGGTTGGCAGAAATTTCAATACCTCGTATGGAAAATTGCTGTGCATCTAGAAAAATATACGAGGCCATACTACCTATACTTTCCGCCAAGGCAACCATAGCTCCACCGTGCAAAACCCCATCTGGTTGGTGAACTCGCGAGTTTACCGGCATCTTTCCCACCAAAAAATCTTCGCCCACATCTACATATTCAATTTGTAGGGTCTCCATCAATGTGTTTTTTGAAGATTCATTGCAAACCTTCAGTATTTTTTCCTTGTAGGCGTCCATATCTACTATTTTTTTCAAAATTAAGCATTACGTCATCAATAAAAGCCATTACTTTTATAGAGATTTTTGTTATATGGATTATTCTGAAAATACGGTTTCTTACACCACCACTAATAGCTATGCTACGTTAAACTCGCTAACAAGTCAAACTAAAAACGTTTGGATCGTACTGCATGGCATTGGTTATTTAAGTCGATATTTCTTAAGGTATTTTGATGAACTGCCGCCTGAAGGAAACTATATTATTGCACCTCAAGCACCATCAAAATACTATTTAAACAATACGTACAGACGTGTTGGAGCCAGCTGGCTTACTAAAGAAGGTACAGAACAAGAAACACAAAATGTTTTGGCCTATCTAGATGCGGTGTATGCCGCACAAGAGTTTCCGGAAAATTGTAATTTTATAATACTTGGGTACTCACAAGGAGTTTCGATTGCCACAAGATGGGTAGCTCAAAGAAAGATAAAGTGCAATCAATTAGTGCTTTATGCTGGAGGTATTCCTAATGAATTAAAAGCATCTGACTTTAGTTTCTTAAAAGAAAATCACACCAAGGTGACTACACTGGTTGGTGATACAGATAAATATATAACTAAAGAGAGACGGGAAACCGAATCAAAAAAAATAGAACATCTATTTGGAGGAAAGGCCCAACAAATTTTCTTTGAAGGCGGGCACGAAATAAAAAAAGAACTCATCCTAAATCTAGTATAATGAACAAAACGCTTGTTTTAGAAAATGAATTGGTGAAGCTTGTTCCATTAAAAAAAGAACACAATAAAGAACTCTGGCCAATTGCACAGCAAGTAGACCTTTACAAATATGGTTCTAATGATGTCTCTACAATTCAAAAATTAGAGAACTATACAGAGACCGCTTTGACCGAAGAAAAGCAGAAAAAATCTATTCCTTTCGTTATTTATAATAAAATAACCAACGATTGCATAGGTAGTACCCGTTTTGGTCATATTGACCATAAAAACAGAGTATTACATATTGGTTGGACGTGGATTTCTCCAGTCTCCCGTGGTACTGGTTTTAACCATCAAATGAAATTCTTGATGTTAAGCTACGCTTTTGAAAAGATGAATTTTGAAAAAGTGGAATTCCGAATTGATGAGCGAAACATACGTTCTAGAAAAGCGGTAGAAAAATTAGGGGCGAGTTTAGAAGGAATCCTAAGAAAGAACGTCATCACCAAAAGTGGTTTCAGAAGAAGTTGATGCTGTTATGGAATTTTGAAAGAAGAATGGAACGATATTAAACAAGCAAAATTTAAAGACTTTATATGAATCAAGCCATAGCACAAGTAACCCTAGTAGTTAAAGATTATGATGAAGCCATTGACTTCTACACTAATAAATTAGGCTTTAAATTGGTAGACAACATTCAATTAGATGATAACAAAAGGTGGGTTACGGTATCTCCTCCCAGTCTAAACGGGCTTTCATTACTGCTCGCAGAAGCCACGAATGAGGAACAGAGAAAGGCCATAGGTAACCAAACTGGTGGGCGTGTTTTTCTATTTCTGCACACCGATGATTTTTGGCGAGATTACAAAAAAATGAAAGACCAAGGTGTAGAATTCAACGAAGACCCTCGTGAAGAGCCCTACGGAACCGTTGTCGTATTTAAAGATTTATACGGAAACCTCTGGGACCTTATCGAAAGAAAATAGTTTGCTAAAATCTTCTATCCGGAGAAAAGGCATCGATATTCATTGATGTATTGCGGCCATCTACTATTTCAGAAACCAATTTACCAGTAGCTGGTCCTAGACTCCATCCCATCATAGCATGACCCGTAGCGAAGGTTAAATTAGTCCAATTGGAAGATCGCCCAATATAGGGAAGTCCGTCTGGCGAAACTGGGCGCAATCCTGTTTTTACACTCGCAATTTCATTTGCGTTTATATCTACGGTAGGATAAAAGTTTTTTGCTCCACTGGCAATAGCCATAACTCGCTCTTTTCTAACAAAATCGTTGTTGCCAGAAAACTCCATTGTGCCGGCAAACCGTGTGAAACCATCCATTGGTGTGACCGCCATTTTTGACTCCATAAGAATAGCAGGAATGGATATTCCTGTGGGCCTTGCAACATTTATACTATAGCCCTTACCTCCTTGCAGAGGTAAGTCCATCTTAATTTTTTTAGCGATACTGCCACTCCATGAGCCGGCTGCAAGTATTACTTCATCTGCAGTATAACTAGCTTTTGAAGTTTTAATCTCCTGAATACGATTTCCTTTTACTTCTAAATCCAGAACTTCTTCATTCGTTCTAATCTTTACTCCTGCGCTTTTTAGATAAGCGACTATCTTAGGCATAAACTGAGTTGGCGTAGAATGTGCATCACATTCATAGTGAATAGCTCCTTTTGCATCTATAGCGACCTCCGGTTCTAGTTCTGCCAATTGTTTCTGATCTAGTTCCTGTACTTCTAGGCCAAGAAAACTGGCTTTTTTGGCCACATCTTTCTCATGAAGATAAGCCTCTTGAGTTTTATAAAGCATCAATAATCCTTTACGCTCCAATTGAAAATCTCCCAAATCACCCGAAGCTTTTATAGCCCCAAAAAGTTCTCTACTCAGAACATTGATGTCTTTAATAATAGGAATAGCTTTAGCCACTTTTTCTTTGGTAGATGATTTATGAAAATACCATGACCATTTAAAGAACTCGGTATCCCATCTAGGTTTCATATAAAAAGGACTAGCAGAATTAAACATCATCTTAATACCCTTGGCAATCATGCCAGGCGATGCCAGTGGAATAATGTGACTAGGAGTAATGTAACCTGCATTTACAAACGAAGCTCCAGATGTAATATCAGATTTATCTATTACCGTAACATCATGACCTTCCTTGCTTAAGAAATATGCAGAACTTAACCCCACAATTCCTCCTCCTACTATGATAACTTTCTTACTCAATTCTTCTTTCTGTTTTATATAACCTGAAACCCATGTGCATAAGGGTCGTCGTCATCAATTGTAATGGTATTATGGCCGTATATTCTGGCCCAACCTTGAATGCTGGGGTAAATAGCTTTCTTACCTTCTAAAAGAGTCTCCTCTTCTACTCTACCTGTAAACTTTGAACCTATGAAGCTTTCATGAATGAACTCCTCTCCTATTTTTAATTTTCCTTTGGCGTACCATTGTGCCATTCTCGCTGAAGTTCCCGTGCCGCAAGGCGATCTATCTATCGCCTTATCCCCATAGAAAACAGCATTACGAGCGGTTGCTTCGGGAGAAATAGTATCTCCTGTCCACAAAATATGACTTACGCCATTAATGGTTTTATCCTCAGGATGGACGAATGCATTGGGATATTTTAAATTTATTTTATCGCGGATTTCTTGACTCAACTGAACCAGCTTTCCTGCTGAAAAATCTTGAATACCTGAAAAATTTAACTGTGGGTCTATTATGGCATAAAAATTACCGCCATATGAAACATCAAACACCAATTCACCTAAATCAGAACTTTCAATCGTTAAATCAGTAGCGGCCAAATATGATTTTACATTTGTCAATTTTACCCAATCTACTTTATTTCCTGTCTGCTGATAGGTGATTTTTACCAGACCGGCTGGGGTTTCCATTCGTATTTCACCCGCCTTTTTCGGTTTTAACAAACCTTCTTCAATACCTATGGTGATGGCTCCAATAGTTCCATGACCACACATAGGCAGACACCCACTGGTTTCTATAAACAGAATACCAAAGTCATTTTCAGGATTTGCTGGTGGATAAAAAATGCTACCACTCATCATATCATGACCACGAGGCTCGAACATTAACCCTTTACGAATCCAATCGTATTCTTTTAGGAAATACTGACGTTTTTCACTCATGGATGCACCTATAAGTTCAGGTCCTCCCTTAGCTACTACCCTTACTGGGTTTCCACAAGTGTGGGCATCAATACAGGTGAAAATCCGCGTCGCCATAATTCAAATAGTGCTACATGTTCTAATCTTACTCAATTTTTTTATTGGTATGCTCACTGTCCACAATTCGCATTATCGCGAGCGGATTCCCATCTTGTAATTCTTCAGGAAGTAATTCTTGTGGCCAATTTTGAAATGAAACAGGTCTAACCCATCGCTTCACAGCTGATACTCCAACCGAAGTAAAACGGCTATCCGTACTGGCAGGAAAAGGTCCGCCATGTTGCATAGAGGGACAAACTTCTACTCCTGTTGGAACACCGTTGAAAATTAATCTTCCAACTCTTCCTTTTAAAGCGTCTACTGCTGAACTGTGTACTTTTAATTCGTCAGGACTTCCAAGAACGGTACCTGTTAATTGTCCTTCCAAACGGTTCAAAACTTCTGTCAACTCTTTTGAATCGGCACATCTTACCACAATGGAAAATGGCCCGAATACTTCTTGATGTAGTTTAGGGTTCTTTAAAAAATTAGCGCCATTAACGGTTAGCACTTTCTGTTTTGCATAATTTGGTGCTACTACCTTTTCATATTCTGCCACAACATCAGCACCACCTTGACCTGAAAGCTCTTTTTTACCTTTTTCGTAGTTATTATAAATGTTTGGATGCAACATACAAGAAGGCTCCAATTTATCTATTTCTTCACCTAAAGCGTTTATAAAAACATCTAGCGATGTGCTTTTTATTCCCAAAATTAATCCTGGATTAGTACAAAATTGTCCAGCTCCCATCATAACCGAACTGGCATATTGTTTAGCCCAATCCTGACCTTTTTCACGCAAAGCCGAAGGTAAAACCACAACAGGGTTTATACTACCCATTTCAGCAAAAACCGGAATAGGTTCTTTTCGTTCGTTAGCCAATTTATAAAGCGCCGTACCACCTTTAATACTTCCTGTGAAGCCTACTCCTTTAACTTTAGGATGAAGCACCAACTGTTGTCCCACCTCAATACCACTACTATTCAAATTAGAAAAAATACCGTCAGGCATACCCGTGCGCTCCGCTGCTTTAATTACTGCCGAAGAAACCAGTTCTCCAGTACCAGCATGCATAGGGTGACTTTTTACAATTACCGGACAACCAGAAGCCAAAGCACTTGCGGTATCACCACCCGCAGTAGAAAATGCAAACGGAAAATTACTTGAACCAAAAACAGCTATAGGGCCAATAGGAAGCAACATTTTACGTAAATCTGTTTTGGCCATTGGCTGTCTATCTGGTTGGGCCGTATCTATCGTAGCCTCTACCCACGAACCTTCTTTTAGCAATTGAGCAAAAGCCCGCAACTGCCCCATAGTACGCCCACGTTCACCAACAGCTCTACCTTCTGGCAATCCAGACTCTTTACAATACGCCCTTATCAATTCATCACCAAGAGCTTCAATCTCTTCTGCTATAGCTTCTAAAAATTCTGCTTTCTTAGCTCCTGAAAAGTTTTTGTAAGTCTGAAAAGCTTCGTGAGCTTTACCCACAGCCTTATTTATTTCCTCCTTTGTGGCCTCATAAAAAGTCCATTCCGTTTCCAAATTAAGCTTTGGGTCAAAGGTTTTATATGTATCACTTCCAATAGATGAAAGCTCATTTCCAATATAGTTTTTTCCTGTAATCATAGTATGGTATTTCTGCTCTTTAAAATAGGCATGAAGCTACTATATTTGGGGTTAAGCACCAAGAATTTACTAGAAAGACTTTTACTCACCAAATAACTTCAACAAGCTTTTTTTATACACGTAATTGAAAAAATCCACCTAAATTTCAATGAGATTACGCCAACTGCTTATTTAGTACAGTCAAATTTTTATAATCTGGTAATTGAGGTCTACTTTTTAGCCCGTCTTGTATTACTTTCAAAACCCTGTCTCGTTCTTCACCTTGCAATGGAAGTCTTGGTTTTCTCACAATTTCGGTACCAATGCCTGTAGCAACTTCTGCCAACTTAATATTCTGAACCAATTGCGGACTTATATCTAGCTCTAATAATGGTAGGAACCATCGGTAAATCTCAGTAGCCTCTTTAGCATAACCAGCTTTGGCCAGTTCATAAATAGCAACGGTCTCTGCTGGAAAAGCACAAACAAGACCTGCTACCCAACCATCGGCACCCATAAAGAGACTTTCTAAAGCTAATGGGTCTACTCCCGTTAAAATGCTTAAATCGGCACCAAATTCATTACGCAAACGTCCAATATTTATGATATCTCTTGTTGACTCTTTTACCGCCGTGATGTTTTTTAATTCAAGTAGTTCTTTAAACATGCTTACGGTTACTTCAATTTTGTAGTCTACAGGATTATTATAAATCATAATAGGAAGCTCGGTACTACTGGCTATTTCTTTAAAATATTGAACGGTTTCATTATCCGTAGATTTATAGCGCATTGGAGGAAGAATCATAAGTCCGTCTGCACCGCTATCTTCAGCATCGTTAACCGCTTGAAGGGCAACTTTCGTTGCCTGTTCTGCAATAGTCATTATTACCGGAATCTTACCGTCAACTATTTGAATTGTTTCTTTTATAAGTACCTTTTTTTCATCTGCAGTCAAAGTACTTGCCTCACCAAGAGAACCTCCTAAAACAATTCCGTGAACCCCAGCTTCTACTTGAGCTTCTATATTGGTACGGAACATCTTTAGATCAAGCGTATCATCTTCATTAAATTTTGTAGTCACCGCTGGCATAACGCCTTTCCATTCAAATTTCATTTGGTCAATTTTTAATTACACCCTCAAAATTAATAGAAGAAAGTGAGTACTAATTAGAGCATATTATCAAAATTATATACTATATTATCCATCATTAAACCAATATACCTACTATTTGACTTAAATACGCTTAATTTATACAATGAAAGTACATCCTTTTCAAATTCCAAAACCGCTACACCAGAATCTAATAGTTCAGGTAGACCGGGAGATGGTTTTCTATGATAAACTGCATCAGCATGCAGAAATACAACTGACTCTAATTGTTAATGCAAAAGGAAAATTGATTGTTGGCGATAGCATTCACCCATTTGAGGATGGCGATTTTTTTGTGATTGGTCCTCATAGTCCGCATTTATTCAAAAATGATAGTATAGATGAAATAGCCCATAGAATTTCATTATTCTTTACGGAAACTACTTTTGGAGAATCATTTTTTGAATTACCAGATTTGGAGGAGTTGCACCCCCTTTTTAATGTTTCAAAAGAAGGCTTTAAGGTTTTAGGAGATACGAAAGATATTGAAAATGCTATGAAACAGCTTCCAAATTTGCAAAAACTAGATCGTTTCATTTGCTTTTTCAATTTACTGAAAAACCTGTGTTATGCAGATAAAAAAACCTTGACAAACTTTGTGTCTTCAAAGAAAATGGGGAGTTCCCAAGGAGAACGTATGCAAACCATTTTTGATTATGTAGTAACCAACTTTCAAAATGAAATTGATTTAAATACAGTATCTAGTAAAGTACATATGACACCCAATGCCTTTTGTAAATTTTTTAAACAGCATACCAACAAGACTTTTTTTCAATTCTTGATAGAGCTTCGTATAGAGCATGCGTGTCAATTATTAAATCGAGCAGACGACCAAAATTCCATTCTAGAAATTTCAGAACAATCCGGATTTTCATCGATTTCTAACTTCAACAGACAGTTTAAAAAATTAAAAGGTGTGATTCCGTCACGATTTGCTGCTCAACATAAAAAGTCTACTTAAAGCGGTATTTAGTTCTTAGTAACACCAAATTTATAGGTACAATATGACGTATATGTTTCTCCCGGGTTTAATTGTGTACTAGGAAATTCAGGATGGTTAGGCGAATCTGGAAAATGTTGTGTTTCTAAACAAAAAGAACCTCTGCGCTCATAAACATTACCACTTTTACCAATATCAGAGCCATCTAAAAAATTACCTGTATAAAACTGGACTCCAGGTTCAGAAGTATAAACCTCTAAAGTACGACCGCTAGTAGGCTCTACAACCCTAGCTGCAAAAGTCAAGCCTTCGCGGTTTTTAGGCACTTCACTTAGAACTAAGTTATGATCGTAACCATTACCCAATTCAATTTGGTCATAATCAGTTTCAATATCCTTTCCTATAAGTTTTGGTGCTCGAAAATCAAAAGGAGTACCTGCCACATCTCTCAATTCTCCAGTTGGAATCAAGCCCTTATCCACCGGCGTGAATTTATCGGCATTCAATTGCACCACATGATCATAAACGTTACCCTTACCTTCTCCTTTAAGATTAAAGAATGAATGATTGGTAAGGTTTACATACGTGGGCTTATCCGTCTTTGCTTCGTAGCTTATTTGTAATTCATTATCATTTGTTAGTACATAACTAACCCTAACCTCTAGATTACCAGGGTAACCTTCTTCCATATCAGGAGATGTGCGGCTAAAGCTAATTGCATTTTTAGACTGTTCCACAACTTTCCAAACTACACTTTCAAATCCTACTTCTCCTCCATGAAGGTGATTTTCATTGTTATTTATAGCTAAATCATACAATTTACCATCTAAAGAAAATTTTCCTTTAGCAATACGATTTCCATATCTACCGATTGTAGCACCATAAAAATTCTTTTTCGCCCTATAGTCTTCTAAATTATTAAAACCCAGCACTACATCTTCAAAATTGCCATCCCTATCAGGTATATATAATGAAACTAAACGTTGACCGTAGTTCGTAAAAGTAACCTCCATTCCATTGGCATTGGTCAGAGCATAGAACTTTACCGAATCTCCTTCTATAACTGTAGTAAAATCTTGGGGGTTAATATTCTTCTCGTATTTTGCTTTTGGCAGCTCGGAAACGGATTCGGTCATTTTTTCTTTTTTAATTTGATTACAGGAAAGGTTAATGGTTCCTGCTAAGCTACAGGCTATTAGTAGTTTTAAAATTCTCATATCAATAAGTACATCTGGATTTGGTCAAACCTCAGGCAAGTTAACTAAAAAAGTAATAAACCAACACACGTAATTATTGCCTAGCCAGCAGACCTGTTCTATTTGTTTTCGTTAATTTTGGGAACTTTTGAAAGCATAACTCATATAACATGAAAAAACTCATTATCCTTGCCATAGGATTGGCTATGGCCTGCAACTCATCACAAACAACTGTTTCTGATGGCGATAAAAACGCAGTTGCCAAACCTACCAGTACCCCTGAAACTTTCGCAGAAACTATTACCGAAAGTGAACTTAAAGAACACCTTTACACCTACGCTTCCGATGAATACGAAGGAAGGGAAACCGGGAAACCAGGTCAGAAAATGGCTGTAGAATACCTAAAGGCACAGTATGAAAAAATGGGTATTCCTGCCGCACAGGAAAACGGAAATTATTTTCAAACAGTACCGCTTCAAGTCAGCCAATTGCCTTCTGGCTCTCTTACAATTGATGGTAAAGAGTACCCACTAGGAGACGATTTCCTTACTTTTTCTAAAGCAGAAGGAACTTATGATAATATTATCTACGTTGGCTATGGTATTGAAGAAGGTGATTATTCCGATTATAAAGATATTGATGTTAAGGACAAAGTGATCTTGGTTAAATCTGGTGAACCAATAGCTGCTAACGGAAACTACCTTTTATCCGGTTCCTCAGAAAAATCTATCTGGAGCAACATGTCAGAATCTTTAGGGAAACGACTAGAGCTAGCTACTTCCAAAGGAGCTAAAGGCATTCTTTATTATGATGAAACTAACTTTGCACGTTTTAAAAGTAGGTTTGAATGGATGAAGACCAACGAAAGTGGGAGAATGGAACTGGCCAAAGACAATTCTGATGCGTTTTTTAACTTCTTAATCGATGCAAAATTGGCAAAAGCAATTTTACCAAGTATTTTATCTGATAACAAACCGAAAAGTTTAGCTAAAAAACTTACTGTTGATGTCAAAAGTGAAAATGGCGATATTGAGTCGGAAAATGTAGTTGCTATTTTAAAAGGTTCTGAAAAGCCTGACGAATACTTAGTGATTTCTTCTCACTTGGACCACATTGGTATTACCGCAGATGGGGAAATAAACAATGGTGCGGATGACGATGGTTCTGGAACCGTTGCCCTTCTAGAAATTGCACAAGCTTTTAAAAAAGCTGCCGATGCCGGACAAGGACCAAAACGATCAGTAGTTTTTCTACATGTTACAGGTGAAGAAAAAGGACTATTAGGTTCTCAATACTATACAGATATAGATCCAATATATCCATTAAAAAATACAGTTGCCAATCTTAACATTGATATGATAGGCCGAATTGACCCAGAACGTGAAGGTGACCGTAATTATATTTATCTAATTGGCTCCGATAAGCTTAGTACAGACCTCCATGAAATCTCGGAAGCTGCCAATGACAAATACACCCATATTGAGTTAGATTACACCTATAACGATGAGAACGACCCAAACCGGTTTTATTATAGAAGTGATCACTATAATTTTGCAAAAAACAACATTCCTATTATCTTCTATTTTAATGGAACGCACGCAGATTACCATAGGCCCGGAGATACACCGGACAAAATAAATTATGACCTGCTAGAAAATCGTACTCGTTTGATTTTTTATACAGCTTGGGAAGTAGCGAACAGGAATGACCGTGTTGTGGTAGATAATGCCGCCAAATAAAAAATGTATATTTTTAAAAAACCTGCCCTTAGCGGCGGGTTTTTTTGCACCTAAGTTTTCCGAAACCAATTAAACCAAAAAAGCCCTGTCAATTAAGACAAGGCTTTTTATTTTGGGGTGGAAGACCGGTTTCGAACCGGCGACCTCTTGAACCACAATCAAGCGCTCTAACCAGCTGAGCTACAACCACCATTTGTAAGCGGTGGCAAAGATACTTTTTTTCATGTAATTTTTCAAAATAAAACTACTGTTATTTTTACCTGCTCACTACATTATCTTATAGAACGGATTGATACTGAATATATAATGTTCAATAAAAATTTTAAAAACATCGATAAAATGCATCTTACAATCGTTAAAACACACAATTTTTAGCGTTTCACAACAAATTTTAGAATAATCTGCATGGTCTAGATACTTTAGATGGATAATTAATTTTATAAATGCTTTTTGTCAAACCGCATTTTTCAACCTCTAAATTACTGCCCAAAATATGCACTTTGCTCTTTGGGTTACTTCTATTATGTACCGTAAATATGAGTGCGCAACATGAGTCTAAAGACAGCTTGCAAACACTCATAAAAGAATTAAGAAGCGCCCCTGATTTTTCAATTAAAGATACCACCCATATAAATTTACTAAACAATTTGGGTCGTGAATTACGGTTTTTTAACACAGATAGTCTTTTATTGCTCTCACAACTCGCTCTTGATTATAGTAAATCTTCTAATTACAAAAAAGGAGAAAGCTATGCTCTATTAGGATTGGGCAATTACTATTCGGATCAGGGTAACCATACCAAAAGTATGCTCTACTTTAAAAATGCTCTTTCCATGAGTATTGTTTTAAAGGATATAGAATTGAGATTAAGGGCACAAAACAACCTTGCTTCTGAATTTGCTTATATAGGAGACTATGCAAAATCATTAATTTACTACTTAGAAGGTATAGATCTTGCAAATGAAAACGATGACAAATTCTGGCTATCTATATTTAATGAAAATGTAGCTAACCTATATGCATCACAAAATGATTTCGTTCAAGCATTAGAATTCTATAAAAAGGTTAAAAAGATAAATGAAGGCTTAGGAAATGAATCAATTTCTGCTGAAACCATGAGTAACATAGCCTCTATTTATGCAGATACCGGAGAACTAGAACATGCAATGTACAATGCTAATACCAGTATAGCCGTTTTTGAAAAAACAAAAAAAATGGAGTGGCTTGCCTATGCTTATGCCACTAAAGCTAAAATCTATTTAAAAGACAGCAAATTTGAATGGGCCCTCTACTGGTACAGACAAAGTGAAATGCTCCATGAAAAAATTCAGGACGATCGTGGTGAAATTGAAATGCTCAATGGTATGTCTCAAGCCTATTTAGGCTTAGGCAATGACGCAATGTCCGAAACATATGCGTTAAATGCTTATGCTATCTCTTATAGAATTAAAGACATGGAGGGTTCTAAGCAGTGTGCCAAAACATTGTATCAGATAAACAAGAACAAAGAAGACTATACGGAAGCCTTAAAGTACCACGAGATATATCAATCATTATCCGACACCCTATATCGAAATGAAAATAAGAAGAGTCTAACCATGCTTAAAACCAAAATGGAGCATGAAAAACAGAAAGTAGACCTTATTAAAGAAAACACCAAGCAACTAGACACACAAAGAGCTTATGTAAATGTAGCCTTGGGCATTCTTTTAATTTTTATTATCGTAACACTATTAGTTTTCAGAAGTGAGAAAGTTCAAAAGAACTTAAATTCAGAACTTCAGAAAAAACAAGAAGATTTAAAACTGAACGAACTTGAACTACATGAAATAAATCGTACAAAAGATAAGCTGTTTTCTATTATTGGTCATGACCTTCGCGGACCAATAGCAGCTTTTCAAGGCCTTTTGAAACTGTTTAAAGATGGTGAAATAGAGCAAAATGAATTTATGGGTTTTATGCCAAAACTCTCTAATGATATAGACCATATATCCTTTACATTAAACAATCTATTAACATGGGGTCAAACCCAAATGAACGGAGCTGTTACTAAAGCAGAAGTAGTGGCTTTGGAGACGGTGGTAAAGGAAAACATTGACTTATTATCAGAAGTAGCAAAGAACAAATCCATTCGTCTTATAAATCATTTGGAAGCAAAAACATTGACGTGGTCAGATAGTAATCAAATAGATATTGTTATTAGAAACCTCATCAGTAACGCCGTAAAATTCACCCCCGAAAACGGTATGGTAACTATTACCGCCATTGAGAAAAAGGACCAATGGCAAGTCTCTATTCGTGATACCGGTATAGGCATGAACCAAGATACCATCGATAAAATATTTTCAGATAATTCTACCTTAACGACCTATGGTACAAATAATGAAAAAGGTACCGGCCTAGGACTATCCTTATGTAAGGAAATGATAGAGAAAAACAACGGCAAAATCTGGGTAGAAAGCCTATTGAGAAAGGGAAGTACCTTTCATTTTATTCTACCCAAAGCTAAAGACAAATACCAAAGGACCGCTTAAATAAGATCGTCTATATTACTAACTGCAACAAAACGTTCTGTAGTAAATCCTTCGGCATACTCAACTCCTACCAATCTTCCCAAATCCTTTGCTCTGTAGTTGACACTTTCAATAAAGTTCTTACTGCTTATTGGTGTCTCTGGTTCTTTGCTCATGGGATCATGAAATTGAGATGAATAGGCTAAAATAGCTTCAGTTTTCTTTTCAATAAATTCTGAAACATCAACAACAAAATCGGGTTCAATATTTTTCCATTGAATATAATGGTAAACTACCTTTGGTCTCCACTTTGCCTGGTTTGCTTCTTTACCCTCTGCCTGAGTTTCAATCTTTATCAATCCACTTAAAAAACAAGCATCACTCACTAATTTGCTACCTTTTCCATGGTCTATATGACGATCATCTATGGCGTTACACAATACCATATCCGGTTGGTATTTACGCACCATTTTAATAACCTCTAATTGGTGTTTCCTATCATTTACAAAAAAACCATCTGCAAAACCTAAATTTTCTCTTGCGGATACCCCAAGAATCCTAGCAGCTGCAGCAGCTTCACTATCCCTAATTTCCGCAGACCCCCTGGTACCCAATTCACCTCTTGTCAAATCTACGATTCCTACTTTTTTTCCGTTTGCAATGGCTTTGGCAATAGTTGCTCCTGCACCAAGTTCTACATCATCTGGGTGCGCACCAAAGGCTAATATGTCTAATTTCATTCTTTTTAATTGAGTATTGTTCTTCTTTAAGGGCTAATGAAATTAACTAGTCGTAACTGTAGTACCTATCCTTACTTTTTCTAAAGCATGTTCAATATCCGCAATTAAATCTTCCGGTTCTTCTATACCCACAGAAAAGCGAATTAGACCATCTTTGATACCTTGTTTCGCTCTTTCCTCTGCACTTAACAATGAGTGAGAAGTTTTGGTTGGAGAAAGTACGGTGCTTTCCACACCAGCCAAACTCATGGAAGGTTTTATCAACTGTAGTTCTTTTTGAAATTGGGCCGCATCATAATCTTCATGCAACTCAAATGATAACATACCTCCAAAACCGGACATTTGCGCTTTTGCCAATTCATGGTCCGGGTGACTTTCTAAACCTGGGTAGTATACTTTGGTAACAGCATCATTTTTATGAAGGTATTCTGCCATACGCTGAGCATTCTCATTTTGAGCTTTTACCCGTATTCCCATGGTCTTTAAACTTCTTTCCAAAAGCCAGACCGTATAATCACTAAGACTACCACCAAAATTCTTGGCAAGTCCAAATATGCGTTTGATATTTTCCTCGGATGATGCAACAGCACCTGCCAGAATATCAGAATGGCCTCCCATATATTTCGTAGCACTATGCACAACCACATCAATTCCAAAATCGATAGGATTCTGATTCACCGGACTAGCAAAGGTATTATCAATCATAGAAACTAGATTGTATTTCTTAGATAGCTTTGCGATGGCATCTAAATCGGTTATCGTCAAAAGCGGATTAGAAGGTGTTTCTATGTAAATGACCTTTGTATTGGATCGTATCTCTTTTTCAAAATCTTTGGCTTGCCATCCTTCGGTAAACGAATATTCTATACCAAATTTCTCAAACTCTTCTACAACAAGATTATAAGTTCCCCCATAAAGTACCTGCTGAAGTACAATATGATCACCAGCTCTAAGAAAAGCCATTAAGGTTGTTGTAATAGCTGCCATTCCGCTTCCGAATATAAGACCGGCTTCTGTATGCTCTAATGCAGCAATCTTTTTACACAAGGCCTCTTGGTTAGGTGTATTAAAGTACCTAGGATACCTTTTTACATCTACATCTTCAAAAGCATACGAACTACTCATGTAAAGCGGTGAAACGGCTCCTTTAAATTGTTCATCTTTAACTTCGCCCACATGGGTACAAATTGTATTGAGGCCTATTTTCTTTTGCTGCATATTTACCTAAATTTTAGAAAGATAAAGTTACAAAAAGAGTATTAGACACTCACCTTTTTCCAGTTGCCTTTTTTGAACCAAAATATAGATATTATGGCTAGTAGCACCTCGGCAGCTGTAATAGCGACAAATACACCCATAGCGCCCATCTCAAAGGTAATAGCGCCTAGATAGGCAAACGGCAATTGAAATAGCCAAAATGCGATGACATTAATCTTTGTAGGAGTGCCCGTATCTCCCGCTCCATTAAACGCTTGGGTTACCACCATGCCATATGCATAGAATATATACCCTATAGCGATAATCTGCAGACACAAACCTCCATTCTCAACTACAACAGGATTGACACTGAACCATCCAACAATATCATATGAAAATAATAGATAAACCAAAGAAACAGCCCCCATAAAATACGCATTGTATTTTCCCGTCTTCCAAACCGAAGTTTCTGCCCGTTCCGGTTTTTGGGCACCAAGGTTCTGCCCCACTAAAGTAGCCGCTGCATTACTCATACCCCAAGACGGCATTAAAGTGAATAACATTACACGAATGGCAATCGTGTAACCAGCCAATACCTCGCTACCGAACTCGGACATCATCCGCATTAAAAATACCCAGCTAGAAGTGCCAATTAGAAATTGAGCAATTCCCCCAAGGGAAACTTTAATAAGGTTCAACATCACTCCAAAACGAATGACAATATCTTTGAACCCTATTTTTATTCGGCTCCATCCAAAGAATAAAACCGCTAGTTGAAACAAAACGGCAGTTCCTCTTCCAATATTGGTTGCTATAGCAGCTCCCATTACTCCGTATTCCGGTATTGGACCCCATCCGAATATAAAAATAGGGTCAAGAATAATGTTGAGTCCATTAGAAAGTACCAAGGCCCACATGGCAACGGAAGCGTCACCTGCTCCCCGGAATATGGCATTGATAAGAAACAGGAGTAAAATAGTAATGTTCCCTCCCAACAAAAGCTGAGTGTATCCATACCCTTCTGCTATCAAATCGGGTTCAGCGCCCATTAGGCCAAGTATATCTTCGGCATATTTAAAACCGAATACACCAAAAATTATCGAAACCAAAACACCTAAAGCAATGGCCTGTACAGCAGCTTCTTGTGCTCCTTTTACATCCTTTGCCCCTATTCTTCGTGCAACTATGGCCGTGGCAGCCATACTAAGCCCTATGGCTATCGCATACACCAGGGTCACAACGGACTCGGTCAAACCAATGGTTGCTACGGCGTTTACGCTCACTTGTGAAACGTAAGCAATATCTACAATGGCAAAAATGGATTCCATCATCATTTCCAAAATCATGGGGATGGAGAGCATAAAAATAGCCTTACGGATGCTTCCGGTCGTAAATTCTGTTTCTTTACCGGTAACGGCAATTATAAAGTACTGAAACAGCCTTTTTAAAGTGATTCTATCTGAATGTGGCATTTGTAATGAAGTTATGTTGATGAAAAGAAAAGTATGTCTTAACCGAAAGAAGAAAGCTCGATTAATTTATAGGTGAAAACCTAGTGACATTTGTACGGAACATAATTTCTATAACTTCATGATGTAACAAAGATGCAAAAAAAAAGGTATTGAGTCTATTTAAAAAGTAGATAAAATAAAACCGTTCCAAGTATAATATGCTCAAAATGAACAACAATTACACTTAAAACGGTCTGTATTACATGTATGTTGAGAATATTTGACTGTTTCAACTAAAAGAAACAGAACACCTCAACATTTTCTATTTCAATTCCAATTCTTTGATTTCAACATCAGATGTACCCCTTATGGCCTCGTAATCTGCAATCAATTCCTGAAGTTTTTCTGGATTTTCTTTTGCCAAGTTTTTCGTTTGGCTTAAATCCTCCTTCACATTATACAATTGGTATTCGCTGTCGTTACCCAATTCAATATTAACCTGCGTATTAACTGCTGCACCTTTGTAAGGTGGAATCATTGCCCAGTCTCCTTTTCTTAAGGCTGTTCTAGAACCGGCCTCTAACACCAACTCACTTCTAGCTTTATCCGTTTTCCCTAAAAAGGCATCTAAAATGTTCTCACTATCCTCACCCTTTTTATCACTCCCTACCAATGCCGCTACGGATGTTAACAAATCTACCTGACAAACCAAAGCATCTGATTTCCCCGGAGCTATCTTTCCTTTCCAATAGGTAATAAAAGGTACACGAGTACCCGCTTCAAACAAGCTGTATTTTCCTCCACGTAAAACACCTGCTGGCGTATGCTTACCAAGTTTCTCTTCAGAGTCATCATAATAGCCGTCATTTACAACAGGGCCATTATCACTAGAAAAAACAATCAGCGTATTTTCTAAGAGACCTTGAGCCTTTAACGTTTTCATAAATTCACCTACAACCCAATCCGCTTCAAGAATAACATCACCACGAGGGCCCATTCCTGATTTACCTTCAAATCTTGGGTGCGGTGTACGCGGTACATGTGGTTGCTGTAGGGCATAGTATAAGAAGAAAGGTTCATCTTTATGGTCTGTTACATAGGCCTTAGCTTTCTCTAAAAAGTGATCTGCCATATCCACATCCTTCCATTTAGCAGCTTCACCACCTTTCATATAGCCAATACGCGGAATACCATTTACAATACTATTATTATGACCGTGATGCCATTTCATAGTTGTCAACTCCGGGTTATCCAAGCCTGTTGGTTCTCCTTCAAAGTTCTTTTTATAATCAACTTCTATAGGATCGTTAGGATCAAGACCATCTACGTTTCCATTATCAATATATACAGTTGGAACTCTATCTTGTGTTGCTGCAAGGATATACGAATAGTCAAAACCAACTTCGTTAGGTCCTGGAGATACTCTCTCGTTCCAATTTACATTTCCACTTCCTAAGCCCAAATGCCATTTACCGACTATACCCGTAGCATAGCCTTTTTCTTTAAGCATTTTAGGTACGGTAAGTTGATCTGTACTGATAATCAAAGGAGCTGTACCCGGAAGTATTTTTGCATCTTTATTTCTCCAAGGATATCTACCCGTAAGGATGGCGTAACGACTTGGTGTACAGGTAGCCGAAGTAGCATACCCATTAGTAAATTGAACTCCTCCTTCCGCTAAAGCATCAATATTAGGTGTGTTTAATTCGGTTGCTCCATAGGAACTAAGGTCTCCGTAACCCAAATCATCCATGTAAATAAAAACGATATTTGGTTGCTTCGGACTCTCGTCCTTGACCACTGTTTTTTCTTCCTTTGACTTACAACCGGATAACACCAGTAACAAAATGGCGCCATTCAAAAAATACTTCCTTAAACTTGTCATGAACTGTTTTGTATTTATAAATTAATCTACTCTCAAATTTATTCCTTTTCGCTTAAATAGAAATTACCTTTTTAGGATCAATGGTTATTTCTATACCACTTATGGTTTTTTCTGTTGCCCCTTCCCCTATAAGTAGAGTGTATTTCCCCTTTACGTAAACGGAGGGCGTATAACTATTCCCTTTAATCCGCATAGCATGAACCAGTTCTTTGGTGTCTTCATTTACAATTTTCAACAATTGATCGGCTGCCTCTACTTCTAACTTTGGAAGATAACCAATAGGTCTCCTTCCATCATTATCCGATTGCTGAATAGTCAATGGCCACCCAGGATACGTATTCTCTTCAGAATCAACATCTAGATTTGCCAAAAATCGGATGGCTTCCATCTTTATGGTCCGGGCGGTGGTATCAAAAGTAACTATACCATACCCCGATGCTTTCTTCTGTGCCTTTTGGTAACGGTTAAATTCTTTATCAAAATCATCTGTAGGGTTTCCTACCGCATAAATATAATTATCGTTTCCAAAACCATCACGATAACATCCGGTGTTCGGTAATCCGTGTTCGGGTCTATCCGTATAAGGAACGTTCACTGAATCTGGCTGTCCCCATCTTGGGTAACCTGTAGAAATAGCTGGCGTACAAAATGTCCAACCTCCATCCCTTGGTTCATTCACGCTGTATTGGACCATAAATGGCAAATGCTGATCACCATTAATGTGAAAAGCACAAGCTTTTCTAATTGTTTCAACAACTTTATCCCGTTTTGATTTTGGCCATCCCCCAGAATCCAAATCGCCGAACAAAAATTCTTTTGTTGGCCCGTGATGTGTTCCCACGTTGGAGAAAAGCGTCTGGCTCAGTAATACTTTCATATTGGCTCCTTTCCAATCTGTAACCCAATTTTCTAGAAAATCCAGTTGTCTTTGCCCCATAAAAGAAAGCGTTTCCGCTTCCAATTCCCCTTCTTTTGCAGGAGCGGTCAAGTGATCTATTCTACCCGCTCCTTCCCTAACCATTTCTGGTCCGGATTTAAAAAGGCGATCACTGACAATTGCAAAACTGACCTTACCATATACCAGCTCCGTATACCAAGTGGTCATACCAGATTTTAAAGGTGTAGCATCATAAGCGTCGGGCATATGACCACATTGCGTTTGGTTTACCACATTCACAAAATTGGGAGTCTGTACCAAACCACCATGGGCATCACGCACTTTTTCCCATTCTTCAAATGAGATTCCTTCTCCTCCTTCTCCCCAAAGGTTTCCTTGATACACATCATGATCATCAGGTGTGCATACGCTTGGTCTATTTTTTAGAACATCGCCAAACGCCCATCCGAACATATACCATTTACCTAAATAATTTAAAATGGCCTTTTCTTCTGGCTGCCTTTTTATGGGATACCCTCCGTTGCCTTCGTATAATTGGTCTCCTGAAAAATAGAGCATATCCGGATTGGATTTGTCTAAATTTTCGACCAAAGGACGGTATGGAAACCCCATAGCATGCTGACATGTGAGTCCGCCAAAGGTTAAAGCTCTATCCGTAGGTTCTTCACGTATAACGCCTTCGTAACTATGTTTTTTCTTATCCAAACTGTAACGTAGACGGTATTTTACATCTTTAGAGGTATCCCAGTTAGCAACAGAAAAAATAGAAGTGAAAGAAACCGGATCTATCTGAACCTTTGCCTCTTTTACCCATTTTCCGTTTCTTAAAAACTGTAGTTCTACCTTTTGGGAATCTTTAGGCCCTATTGGAGGAAGTTGAGCGGTAAGTTTTAACTTCCCTTGAGATAAGGTATACATTGCCCATAAAATAGGACCAAAACTATTTTCTGGCGTATATTGAACTTTTGTGCCCGATAGATGTACATCACTCCACCAAAAAGTACTTTCTTTTTTTTCATCCCCTCTATTCTCAAGAGCGACTAACCCGTTTATATTTTTATCTACTGAATACTTTAGAGTTTTAGAGATACCAGCACTATCATTTACTTCTAGGTTTAATTCTGTGGCATCAGCTTTATTTTGTCCCTTAAATTGAAGGGTGAAATTTTTAAAATCGAATTCCTTTGGAAGTGATTCTTTCTTTTCATCAATATAAATTTCGCCATTTAGATTTAATCCTGCCGAAATACCCTTTCCAAAATAACAGGCCGCTTTAACGCTTTTAGGGTCTGTAAAATCTTTTATTCCAACGGAAAAACCTACTCCACCTTTATTGCCCTTATTCTGTAGTAATCCTAAGTTCCCCTTTAGTACAAAATCGCCCTGGTTTTCACCTAATACATGGGTTAAGATATGTAACCTGGATTGCTTCTCTGCACCGGAAAATTCTAGTCGGTTGTTTTTAATTTCCCAATCTTCCATAGGTACTGCCCAGAACGAACTGCCAACCCAAACCCTATCATTCAACTTTTTAAAGTCCGCTGAAAAATTGGAATTAACAGAATTCATCGTCCCTCTCTCAAATACCATCTCTTTTGCAAGGATAGGATTAAAAGGACTCGCCAGCATGGGCACGGCGAGTCCTAAATTTTGAATAAACTTTCTTCTTTTAATGGTCATACTTAGTTTCCTAATTTAGGATTTACATTAACCTCAGATTCCGGAATAGGCCAAACATTATCCGTTCCTGCCCTGAAATTTTTGGTCGTCACGTACCATCTTGATTGCGGGTCGATTTTCTTGGATGTAGTTGGATACAAAGTAGAGCTTGGAAAAGGAGCTCCCCAGAAATCGCCAACTAGGACCTCGTCTCCTATATCCCATCTAAAAATATCCCAAAGACGCTGACCTTCCAATGCCAATTCAATTCTTCTTTCGTTTCTCAAAATAGGACGAAGTGTAGCCGGATCGGTTTCGGTTATTGGTGGCAGTCCTACAGAAGCTCTACCTCTAACCTTATTGATAGTCTCGTCTAACAACGTTTGTGTTATAGGGTTACCTGCTTCTAGCTCAGCTTCCAAATAACTCAATAAAACTTCGGCATACCTTATAATCGGAATATTTCCACCATAATCAGATCTTAAATTACCACTAAAAGACTCGTCAAAGAACTTTCTAAGCCCATAACCCGTTCGCGTTGCCTGTTTAGAATAGGTTAATTGATCCAAAGATTCCGTATGATCAGGGTGACAGTCATAAATTTTATCTCCAAAAGAAGAACCGTCCCAAAGTAAATTATATCTAAATCTTGGGTCCCTATTAGCTCCCATATCATCGTAATCAAATCTTGGGTCATCATAAGATAAAGGCGTACCATCATCAAAACCATAAGCATCTGCCAAGCTCCCTAATGGATTTACAATATGCCATCCCGAAGCTACGGCAGGATATGCGTGCTGCGGCAAAGAATTTCCTGCCTGTCCTCCAAAATACTGGGTACTAAAAATGTTCTCGCTACTAGCTTCGTTCGCAGGAGTGAAAAGAGAAGCATAGTCTGGGTCTATGATATTTTCACCCATGTCAATAATCTCTTTGTACACTTTAGAAGCTTCGATAAAATTCTTCTCCCCAAGATACATTCTACCCAAGAAAGCTAAAGCAGCCTGCTTACTTGCCCTACCAGCTTCTGAACCCGACAATTCTCCAAAAGATGGCAAATCTGCGGCAGCGGCTTCTAACTCACTGATCACAAATGAAACCAATTCTGCTTTTGAAACCTTATCTACATTGTTTGCCTCATCTGGCGTTAAGGTCGTTGTTACCAAAGGAGCACTACCCCAAAACTGGGAGATATAGAAATAAGTGGAAGCCCGTAAAAAGCGAACCTCGGCGGTCATTCTATCAATCTTGCCCTGGTCCATATCTACATTACCAACGTTTTCTAAAAAGTCGTTGCAAATAGCAATTCGCTTGTAAGAACCTTTCCAATAGCCATTAATAACATTATTATTTGGTAATAAAGTACCGTCCGTAAGACGATTTTGAGTAGAGTTATCCCCTCTACGATCATAGGCATTATCCGTTGCAAATTCCATAAAAACGATGCCGCAATACGTCCACCAATCTGAAGGCACCACTTGGGTTCCATATTCAATGGCACCACGGTAAGCCCCTGTCAAAGCTATATTTGCATTGGACTCTGACGTCCAAAAATTATCTTTTGCAAAAGCGTTACTTGGAAACTGTTCTAGTTCTTCGTCGCAGCTCGATACGAAAATCAATGCCATGCTTAAAACAGCGAACCTAGCAATGTATGATATGCGACCTATATATATATTTAATAAGTTTGTCATGTCCTAAAATTTTAAGTTTAAACCAAAGGTGTAGGTAGTTAGAATAGGATAATAACCTCCTGTAGAATTAATCTCGGGATCCCATCCATCTCTGTAAGAGTTAAACGTGTGCAAGTTCTCGGCACCCACATACATCCTTAGATTATCGATGCCAATTAAATCAGTTACAGGATCAGGGAAATTATAGCCCAATTGCACATTTTTAATTCTAAGATACCCCGCATCTATCACCCAAAAATCTGAGGTTTGCGTATTTGGCGTACCACTATTGGTAATAACTTCAAGTCTAGGGTAATCAGGGTAACGAACCGGATTTTCTGGATCAAACCTTCCTTCCATTTGCCATCTTTGAATATTTCCTAAATTGAAGAAAGCATACCCAGCATAATTCGTCAACTGTCCTTTAACTCCTCCAACACCCTGAAGAAACAGAGAAAAGTCGAAGTTTTTGTAATTAAGGTTAACATTAGCTCCGTACGTGTATTTTGGTATACGACTACCTAAATACTTACGGTCATACGTTGGGTCTACTTGACCATCCGGCACCCCATCAGGACCACTAATATCCTTATATCTAAAATCACCTGCTTGCGAACCTGGGTTAACTGCTGTCTGGTCTGCCCAACTAGATACTTCTCCGTCATTTAGAAAAACACCGTCTGTCTCATACCCGTAATACATTTGCATAGGATAACCGATAAAAAGATCAGATCCATTACCCACATAACCATTTGGCTGCTCTACGTTACCTAAGCCCAAGGTCACAACCTCATTATCAATCACAGAAAAGTTTCCGTTAACCGAATAGCTGAAATCACCTTTACTGCCTCTGTAGCCCAAGTCAAATTCCCAACCCGTATTTTTAACGGCACCGGTATTGGTTTCACTAATACCAACCCCTAAAACAGATGATACACTGGAAGATGGCTTAAAAAGAACATCCGTGGTATTTCTCCTAAAATAGGTAGCATTGAACGTCAATTTTCCGTCAAAAAAACCGGTTTCGACACCTATATCCGTTGTTTCCGTTGACTCCCACTTAATGTTCGCATCACGATAGGTAGAATAAGCAGCTCCTGTAGAAAGTCCGCCACCCAATGCATAATCACGGCCTGAAGCCAAAACGGTTTGGTATGGATAGTTACCAATATTCTGGTTTCCTAAAATACCCCAAGAACCTTTCAGCTTTAAGTTTGAAAGCCATTCCACATCTTGTAAAAAAGATTCTTGTGATGCTCTCCAACCAACAGCAGCCGCTGGAAACACTGCATACTTATTACTCTTAGGAAATCTTGATGACCCATCATAACGAAGCGTAGCTTCAAACAGGTAACGCTCATCAAAACTATATTTTAAGCGAGAAAAGAAAGACTGTAAGGCCCACTCCGCATCATAACCAGCAGTTTGCTGATTTTCTGCACTACCTAGATCCAATACCGTGTAATCATTACTTGCAAAATCCTGTCGGTATCCATTAAAAAAAGAAAACTCTTCGTTCTCAAAAGAATACCCCCCCAAGAAGCTAAAATCATGAATACCTACTTCTTTTGACCATTCACCTGTAAATTGAAGCGTTTTATATAGTTCCTTATTACTGTACTGGTTCAAATAAGACTGACTCAAGTTAATCTGGTCGTTCAATCGTTGAGACGCGTAGTATGAACGCTCTTCGTGCAGTGTAAAATTATACCCACCTATTGCCGAAAACACTAAGTTATCATTAGGCTTATAGTCTAGTTTAACATTTACACCTGCTTTTGTACGTGGGTTTTCCAAATAAGAATCAGAAGCCAACCAAGCCACTGGAGTTCCACCGCTTTCAGGCCCAATCCCAAAATTACCTTGAGAATCTTGTCCTAGCTCAATTGCTGGATATCTTACGGCATTAGATACCAATTGACTCACAAAACTGCCCGCATTATCAGTTGCGTCAGATGCTCTACTAGCTTCACTCTGGTACCCCGGGCCTTTATTCCCTGTCACCTGAGGCTCTTCTCTTTTTTCTACAGAACCAAAAAATCGAGTATTTAATGTAAACTTATCCCCCAATTTATTCTGAAGGTTCATACGCACATTATAACGATTAAAACTATTTTTTGGAACGATACCGTCTTGTTGTAAGATTCCGGCAGATACATAGTATTTGTTTTTTTCGTCTCCACCATTCAAGGTTAGCGTATGTGAAGTCTGGATTCCGTTTTTTGAAAATAAATCTTCTAGAAATTTTGTGTTCGGATAATTATCCGGGTCATCTTGTGCTTTATATTTTGCAATATCCTCCGCAGTAAAACTATTACTGCCAGAAGCTATATTATACATTTCGGCATATTCCCAAGAATCAACAAATTCCGGAAGCTCTGTTGCCGCATTAAAGCCAACGTAGCTATTGTAATTTATAGAGAACTTGTTCTCGCTTCCATTTTTTGTGGTAATAAGAATTACCCCATTTGCCGAACGCGCTCCATAAATTGCCGCAGAAGAAGCATCTTTTAATACTGAAATTGATTTAATATCATCCGGATTAATATCATTCATGCTACCAGCAATACCATCTATCAAAACAAGTGCGTCCGGTGTTGCTCCAAAGGAACCAACCCCTCTTACACTTATGTTTCCCCCACTCTGACCAGGTCGCCCAGAACGTTGAACCACTGTAACACCCGGCATTTGACCGGTAATAGCCTGGGACACCTGAGTAACAGGTCTGTTCTCTATATCTTTGGAAGATACTTGAGAAACAGAACCAATTACGTTCACTTTCTTTTGTGTACCAAAACCGACCACAACAACTTCATCCAAGCCTGCGGCACTTTCAACCAATTTAATATTTAAAGTAGTTTGTCCTGCAGCGGGTATTTCTTTAGTGGCAAAACCAATATAGGAAACCACCAAAATAGCATCATCAGAAGTAAGTTCTAAACTAAAATTACCATCAAAATCTGCCGTAACACCATTTGTCGTTCCTTTTTCTATTACATTGGCCCCAGAAAGGGGTACCCCCATTTCGTCTGTAATCGTGCCTGTTACAGATTGTTGATATGTAATTATTCTCTCCTTTTCAGGAGGATTATCTGCTTCTTTAAAAGAAATGTTCTTCTTAAGAACAATCTGGTTTTTTACCATGGTATACGTAACGCCATTACCAAAAACCAAGTTCAATACTTCTTTGATCGGTCGTTTCTCTATACTGAGAGTCACCCTTTTAGAAACGTTAAGCTGACCCGTTTTATAAAAAAAACGGAACTCACTTTGCTTTTCTATTTTTTTCAGTACACTTTCAATAGTCTCGTTTTCGGCCTCAATGGAAACCTTCTTATTTTGCGAATAAGAATTCGCATGAAGGTTGAACAAGGCAAAGGCAAACATTAGAATGGAGATTTTCACTGTTCGGTTCTTGTTAAGAATGTTTTTCAATAGAATGAAAAACAATGGTTTTTTTTCCATATTTTTAAAGGATTTTGATTTGTTTAAACTGGATTGAAATCATTACTTGTCGGGGGACGTTGCCGCGTTCCCCGTTTTTTTTGGCTCTAAATCAGGTCATTCTTATGTTGGTTTTTTAATTAATATTTGGTTATTAGATATCTCATAGTCAAATTCTGCACTTTCTTTAAAAGTGTCCAGTAAATCTTGTATTGTTTCATTTTTAAAAGCACCTCTAAATCGCACTGCTTCCAGCTCCTGATATCCATTTTCAATTCGGACTCCGTAGCGGCGCTCAATCTTTTTTACAATAGCTTCAAAAGGCTCATTATTAAAAGTCAAATCGCCCTCACGCCAATTTAGATAGTCATCTAAATTAACTTCGCTTATTACAAGAGCATCTTTTTGCATTGCTACTTTTTGCCCAGGTACCAGAATACTTGGCTCGTGATTTATTTGTTCACTTCTATTATCATTAATAGCCACACTACCTTCCGCAAGTACCGTATAGGCTTCTTCGTTCGCATAACAACTAACGTTAAAATGGGTTCCCAGTACCTTAACATCCATATTCTGGGCAACCACTGTGAATTGATGATTTGGGTCCTTGGCCACTTCAAAATAGGCTTCCCCCTTTAAAAAAACTTTTCGCTCTTGCCCTTTAACAAAACTTACGGGATACTTGAGCGAAGTATCTGCATTTAAGTGCACCAATGTGCCATCGGAAAGTAGTAATTCAAAGGTCTTCCCCTTTGGAATAATTATCTCATTGTACACAAGCTCAGTAGTAGGCTTGCCATGGTACACCATTTGATCATTAGCTTGCGACGCCAAAATGTTCCCATCTGCATCTTTTATGGATTCCTCACTGCCAACAACAATTTCCTTTGTTTGATTATCGCTGGTTTTTAGTACAATTGCGGAATCATCTACTGTTAATACGGGTTCTTCCTGCGTATCTATGTTTAGAAAATAATAAGATACCACAAGTCCTAATACGCCAACAAATATGGCGGCATACTTTAAAACAAAAAGATTGAAATTAATTCGTTTGATTTTGGTTGGGTTTGTTTCATTTGTAATTTTTTGCCAAACCTCTTGCTTTACGGATTTATCAAACTTAAAATTTGACATTTCAAGATCATCGCCTTGATACGATTCAAGAAACCTTTCCAACAACTCTCTTTCCTCTGGAGAGCATTCGTTATTCAAGTATTTCTTAAATAGTTTTTTTGCGTTTTTTGCATTCATCTACACCTCTATTAGAAACGGATATCATTATTAAGTACCCAAAATAATGCGATGGTACACGTCAGAAGTCGATTATTTTTTAAAATCGATAAAATTTCAATAGTTTAATTACGATATACCCAATACCTAAAAGCTAGTATAGTAATCAAAAGAAAACTGTAACACATTCAAAAACAAGACTTAATAAAGTTGATTTAGTAGAGCAAAAGGAGAGAAATAACAATGGCCTCCTCTAGCTGAAGATTATTTCTAAGAGAAGCCAATGCTTTTGAAATTTGATTTTTTACCGCTTGCACGGATATTTCTAATTCTTCGGCAATTTCTTTGTTCGATTTGTGATGGTAACGGCTCAGAACAAAAATTTGGCGGCACCTTTTTGGAAGTTTAGCTACATGATCACGTATGATTTGATCGAGCTCCGAGTACTCCAGTCTTTGAGATACGTTCATTGAAACGTCAATAATGTTCAATCGGGTTAAATCTTCCGTCGATAACTTATTATTTCTAAAATGATTGAAAATCTGAAACTTTACTGCTTGAAACAGATAGGGCTTTAAGAAAGTAATATTGTTTGTCTTTCGTTTTGACCAAAGAGAAATAAAAACCTCTTGAATAATATCTTCACATACAGCCCTGTCCTTAATTATGTTGTGCGCATAAATGAACATAGCGCGGGAATATTTGTCATAAATAGCCTTGAAAGAAGCATTATCATCTTCCTCCATACCTTTTACTAGCGTCAAATCTTCACTTATCATCTTCATCACACAACAATCAAGATGCTAAATCTATAAAAAATTGACTTAAAATTACAATAACAGTAAAAAGAACACTTAATTTTAAGCTATAATACCAATTTTAAAGTAAACAAAGTGAAGCCAGAACTTTACTTTGCGTAGTTAACCCTATACCTCCAATTACTTATTACACCAAGTATTACAGCTCCTAAAGCTATATACCAAATATAGTCCGGTGTAATAGCTGCGGCACCACTTTGTCCGTAACTATGTAAACCTACCAAGTAATAGTTTACGCCAAAATAGGTCATCATTATACTGCCAAAAGCAATAACACTCAGAAAATTAAAAACCCACCTACTTCGTAAACCTGGTACCAGACGCGTGTGCACAACAAAAGCATAGATCATTATAGAAATCAGAGCCCAAGTTTCTTTAGGATCCCAGCCCCAATATCTGCCCCAACTTTCATTGGCCCATTGGCCACCTAAGAAGTTTCCAATGGTGAGCATAACAAGCCCTACAGTCATAGATAGCTCATTTATAATAGTCAGCTCTTTAATGTTTATATCCATTACGGCCTTATTCTTCTTATTGGTGAATATCATAAGTAACAAAGAAACCAAGCCAAGAATCATTGCGACTGATAACGGACCGTAACTTGCAACAATCACGGCAACGTGAACCATAAGCCAATAACTATCCAACACCGGTACCAAATTGGAAATAGCAGGATCAACCCAGTTCAAATGGGCAATAGTTAGCAGCATACTGGTAACAAAAGCAGATGCCGCAATGGTCATATCACTTTTTCTGGCAAAGAGAAGTCCCATTCCCATGGTTGCCCAAGAAACATAAAGAATACTCTCATAAGCATCCGTCCACGGTGCATGACCAGAAATATACCACCGCAAAACAAGACCAGCGGTATGCCATAGGAACAGAATAAAAATGGTGCCCTTTAAAGCAAAAACAGCAACACGCCAAATAGAACGGTCCTTAAAAATCTGAAATACTAAAACAAAGAACATTATAACACCTACTAAAGCATAAAGACGATAAAGGGTGTTGAAGATATTCAGTTTGTTATAAATAACCTCTGTATTGATTTTAGCTTCAGAAGGAAGCACTTCTTTACCGTGGTTCTTTTGATTCTGTTTGAACGCCTCCAATAGTTTGTCCGCACTACTATAATCTCCCGTTTCCTTTGCTTTTCGCAAGGTCATCAGGTAATAAGGAACCGAATTTTTTATAAAGTTAGCATACAACGAATCAGAAACCTGGTATTGCCCGCCTCTGTATTCTATTGCTGAAATCCATTTATTGTTCTCATCATTCAACAATGGAAAAATCTTAATGATACGCCCACTTAAAGCCTGATCTAATAGACTTAAACGAATATTTGCGTCTTTAATATCCGTATCGAATTTATTAGGGATATTAGTTGAAGTCGCTTTTGCTAAAAAAGGCTCTAACTTGTAATTCCCTTCTTTATCGAAAAAATCGGTGGCCTTTACAAATTTCTGTCCTTCAGGAATACCTATTACGTGACGAATACTATCATTCTTACCCTTTTTATCAACAGCCAAAAATTCTGCGTTGTACCACGCTGCTGGACTCAACATCATGGATAGAAACACCTGATCGGCATTCATATCCTTATAGACATCCTTTAAGCTAAGCTTACGAAGTAACTCTGAAGAAAAAGTATTTATGGGCTTCATGCGGCCGCCTTCATCTTGTATTACCAATTTCCCAAACTTCTCCGCATGCTCCTCAGAAACAATTGTAGTTTGTAAAAGCGAATCTATCTGAGATTGCGTCGGTGCCATGTTGCCATGATCATGACCATCATCCGCAGAATGTTCTTGAGCACTAACATTCAACAACATTCCCAAAACCAGAACCGTGGTCAATTTTGCTTTTTTGTTTTTTAACTTTTCCAAAGAAGCGGCAAGATCCTTAAACCTGGTTTTTCCAAAGAACATAATCCCCATTAAACCAATGTAAAGTAAAAAGTACCCTAAATATGTAATGCGCGTCCCCCACTGATCATGGTTTACGGATAAAACGGTTCCTTTTTCATCTGGACTAAAACTAGCTTGAAAAAAACGATACCCTTTATGATCAAGAATATTGTTCATGAAAATACGGTAATCAAAAGGTCTTTCATCCTCTACCGTAACCTTACTCATAAAAGACTTATACCCTTGCTCGGTACCAGGATATTTTTCAGCAATAAAATCATTCAGCTTAATGCTAAAAGGCAGCTCGTAAACTTTAGAACCATAGCTTAAACTAAAATCCAAGCCGCCAACATTTATCTTATCGGAAAATTCAGAAACACCTTTACCACCTAAAAGTTTTTGCTGAACAGTTTCTCCATTAACCGTAATATCCACTATCATAGCGTCCATGGTAGCATCTGTCATTTTCTCTTTTGGCACTTTTACAACACCATAAGAACCTTTTACCACTGGTTCAGGAACTACAAATTGCATTCCTGCAGTTGAGTACAACGAACGCAGTTGAAATTCCTGTAGGCTATCCTTGGCAACCTGTCCTTGAAACTGGTCTGCCATTCGCATAAAATTACCTTCAAAAGGTGTTTTTATCGTGTAAGTACCATCCTTTTCAAAAATATTGATTGCACCTTCCGTATCATTGTTCAAAGAAAAAAGTACATTGTGAATGCTAGAGACTTTACCACTTTCCAAGAAATGTTCATGTCTTTGACCATCACCCGCCTCAACAATCTTTAAATACTCTTTTCCATTTTCATCCGGAATCAACCCTTCTTCTGCCCCATCAATAAAACCTACATAAGAAATAGTAAAAGGCTGACCATTAAAATCCGATTTCCACGGTAATCTTGCTTTAATATCTTCGGCCGTGACAATTAAATCTTCTTGTAATGTCTTTCTTTTGGGTTCTCCGTTGATTTCACCATCTACAAAGGCCGTTAAATAGGTTTTATCCGAATAGAATACCTTTTCTGATTTTCCCTCTCTAATGGGCATCATTCCTTCATAACTGATATATCTAGTAACAAATGCGCCAACTACAATAAAAATCCAAGAGAGGTGAAGTGTTAAAACTGCCCATTTTTCCCATCTTAACAGACGGTACCTGAACATATTACCAATGAAATTGATTACAAAAAATACCATAATAGCCTCAAACCACCAGGTATTATAAATCCAAATCCTAGCTGTTTCAGTAGAATATTTACTTTCGATAAACGTACCTAAACCCATTGAAATAGCAAAAACTATAAACAAAATGGACATTAAGCGGGTGGAGAAAAAGAATTTTTTGAGCATGTTCATCGTCAGCAGCGAAATTGGTTTTCAGCAGGCAAAAATACGCCCTTTTTATTATTTACAGGAAAATAGGCCAACCTAAAGTCCTGATAAAACTGTTAATTATAAGTGAAATTTTTACGAGATTCGTTTAAATGAATAGAACCCTTTCTATACATCTTAAGGCACAAGGGTTGCTATTATATATTCTTAGAGTCATAGTAGCTAATTTTAAAATGAAGGGATGTGAGATTTGTAGTTCATTTTTAAATAGAACAAAGTCTCCCATACGTAATTATATGCTTATTTTCGTCACATGATCAAGGTAAGTATTTTAGGAACGGGCAATGTGGCCACCCATCTTTTCAAGGCTTTTTCCAGCTCGGAAGAAATTGAAATCATACAGGTTGTTGGCAGAAATACCAAAGCGCTTCTCGCGTTTGGCCATAACACCAATACGACTTCGAATTTTACTGATTTAAAAGTGTCAGATATCTATATTATTGCATTGAGTGACAACTCCATAAAAACTGTATCAGAACAACTTACAAAAAATAATGCCCTAATTGTTCATACATCGGGAAGCACTCCCATGGCCGAACTTTCAAAACACAAAAGACATGGTGTTTTTTACCCATTGCAGACATTTAGCAAGACCACGGAGGTAGATTTTAAAAAAGTTCCCATTTGTTTAGAAGCTAAAAAAAAAGAAGACATGGCTTTATTGAAAAAGCTAGCAAATCTTGTTTCCAACTACAGCTACGAAATAGATACAGAACAACGTAAAAGCCTTCATCTTTCGGCTGTATTTGTTAATAATTTTACGAATCATCTGTATCAAATGGGCTCAGACCTTTGCAAGGAACACAATGTTCCTTTTAAAATTCTGAGTCCGCTTATCCAAGAAACCGCAAGAAAGATTGAGACGCTTTCCCCTTTTGACGCCCAAACTGGTCCCGCAAGAAGAGGCGATTCAAAAACCATAACAAACCACTTAGAACAATTAAAAAATCCAGAATTCAAAGCCATTTATAAACTGCTTAGCAAATCAATACAGACCACTTATGGAAAAAAGTTATAAAGAGTACCTTAAAAATATCGACACTTTTGTTTTTGATGTTGATGGCGTTTTTACCGACAGCACCTTAATGATAACCTCCGAAGGTGAAATGCTCCGCACCATGAGTGTAAAGGATGGTTACGCCGTAAAGACCGCCTTACAAAAAGGATATAAAATATGTATTATTTCAGGCGGCACCAATGAAGGAGTTCGGCTTCGTTTAAATGCTTTAGGAGTAAAAGATATTTACTTGGGCGCGCACCACAAAATGGACGCCCTTAATCAATATATGGAGATGTACAATATTGAACCGAGTACGATGCTGTATATGGGAGATGATATTCCGGATATTCCACCTTTAAAAACCGTAGCCTTGTCAACTTGCCCACAAAACGCTGTTCAAGAAGTAAAAGCGGTATCTATGTACGTTTCTCACAAAAACGGAGGAGAAGGTTGCGTAAGAGATGTGATCGAGCAAGTTTTAAAGGTTAAGGGAGATTGGATGACCAATTTTAGTGCTGCAAACGATTAACTATGTTAGATCTAAATAATCACACTGTAATTTTAGCCAGCGGCTCTCCTAGAAGACATCGGTTTTTAAAGGAAATGGGTATTCCTTTTGAAGTACGATTAAAATCTTTGGATGAGATATATCCTCCTGAATTAAAAGGAAGCGAAATAAGTGATTATTTGGCCAAATTAAAAGCCGATGCTTTTGAAGGTGAGTTACAAAATAGAGAGATTTTAATTACCTCGGACACTGTGGTCTGGCATAACGGGGCATCTTTAGCCAAAGCGGCCGACGCGGAAGAAGCTTTTCAAATGCTAAGAGCACTATCTGGTGATTGGCACGAAGTGATAACTTCAGTGTGCTTTACTACACGAGGTGAGCAGAAAGTTAAAAATCAGATAACCCATGTAAAATTCAGGCAGCTGTTAGACGAAGAAATAAAATATTACGTCAACACCTACAAACCTTATGACAAAGCCGGCGCATATGGTATTCAGGAATGGATAGGACTTACTGGGATTGAAGAAATTAAAGGGTCTTACCCCAATGTTGTAGGCTTACCTACGCAATTGGTATACAAAACGTTAATTGAAATGGCCAAGTAGTTCTTTTTGGTTAATTTTAAATAAAACTTTTACTTCATGAAAATTATAACAAAACAAGCTCTTCCACTCACATATATTGCTTTACTAATTTCCTTTACCCAGTCTTGTCAAGATGTTAAAAAAGAGGCTGATAAAGATATTGTTCATACTGAAAAAAGTGTAAAGCTACCCGAGAAAGAACTCTCTGGTGACTTTAAGAATTACTGGTACGCCGGTGATGCGGAAATTACATCTTACGAACTACAACTAGCACGATATGGCGAAATCAGAGAAGGCAAAGCTGTTCTTGTTTTTGTTACCGAACCTTTCTTGAAAGATAAACAGGTAAAGGCTGATGGAAACAATCCAGATAATATTCCTGTTTTAAAACTTAATGTTACTAAGAAATATCTTACCGGTATTTACCCTTACTCCATAATGACAAGTACATTCTACCCTGTTCACGATAACCAGCATGCACTTAAAGTTTCGTTTTCCGCACAAGAATGGTGCGGACAGGTTTACGCACAGCTTAATAACCGTGAGAAATTTAATGTGATATCTCATTCGTATTTTGAGGGTGAAGCAGACCAAGACTTTAAATTAGAGAAAACCGTACTTGAAAATGAGCTATGGAACAAGATTAGGGTTTCTCCTGAAACACTACCTGTTGGAGATTTAAAAACAATACCTTCCCTAGAGTTTATTCGATTGTCGCACAAAGAGTTAAAACCATATGAATCAACTGCTAGTTTAAGTGCTGGAGATAGTGTTTCAACCTATCAAATAACGTATCCTGAACTAGAAAGAACGCTAAAAATTAATTTTACAACTGCCTTTCCCCATAGTATAGAAAGTTGGTCTGACAGCTTTACTAGCGGCTTTGGAGAAAAAGCAAAACAGATGACATCTACGGCAACAAAAATAAAAACTTTGAAGACTCCTTACTGGCAACAAAATGGAAATAAGCATTTATCTTTGCGCGATAGTTTAGGTCTCTAATTTTATGCAAGAATTTATTTTAACGAACAATCACGAACTTATAGCCACAGCCATAACTTTTGGACTGTTGTTGATTTTAAAGTTTATTACGGATAAGACCATTCGGAAGATTGGCAGAATTAGTGATATTGTTGAAGCTCGCACCCTTTTAATCACAAAGTACGCATCAATGCTTCTAACCCTTATTGGCTTTGGTGTAATTTCATTTATTTGGGGCGTAAACTTTAGAGAAGTAGGTCTTGTTTTCTCTTCTGTTTTTGCAGTAATCGGTGTAGCTTTGTTTGCCAGTTGGTCCATTTTAAGCAATATCACAGCTGGTGTCATCTTGTTCTTCTCATTTCCATTCAAAATTGGAGATCAGGTAAAGATTTTAGATAAGGATATTGAATCTCAAGAGCCATTTTTAATAGAGGATATTAGAGCTTTTCATGTGAGCTTAAGAAAATCCAACGGTGAGCTTTTAATTTATCCAAATAATTTAATGATGCAAAAAGCGGTAATATTAATATATCATTCCGAAGATATACCAGACGGTACAGAAGACGCCTAGATACACACCTCATTGTTTTATTTTTCAAATTAAGGCTAAATCTTTTTGTTAAAGAATTTTTAAAAAAACCCGCGAAGCCCTTTAAACTTTCTATCTTTGGTATGGTGTCGCTTTTGTATATTAGTGACTTTTTCCAGACAAAAACCAACTTTATGCGTAATCTTTTGGCATTCTTTGCCGGAATACTTTTGTGTTCAAACCTTATTAATGCACAGCATACTGTGCAGCAGTCTTCTTCCGAAATTTACCATTCCATTGAAAAACTGAATTTTTTGGGTGCTGCCCTTTACATTGCTGCTCACCCGGATGACGAAAATACCAGACTAATTTCATATTTATCGAACAAAACTAAAGCCAGGACCGGCTATCTTTCGTTAACAAGAGGAGATGGCGGGCAAAACCTTATTGGTCCCGAGCTACGCGAACTTCTCGGTGTTTTACGCACACAAGAGCTTTTAGCTGCGAGACGGGTAGATGGCGGTGAGCAGTTTTTTTCTAGAGCAAATGATTTTGGTTATTCAAAACATCCGGATGAAACTTTAGAAATTTGGAATAAAGAAGAAGTTCTAGGAGATGTCGTTTGGGCCATTCGTAATTTTAAACCGGACGTGATTATAAATCGTTTTGACCATCGTAGTCCAGGAACCACTCATGGGCATCATACATCTTCTGCTATGTTGAGTTTTGAAGCTTTTGATTTGGCAAATGATAGTAATGCGTATAGCAAGCAATTAAAGCTTACCGAAACATGGCAACCTAAAAGGTTGTTTTTCAATACATCTTGGTGGTTTTACGGTAGCCAAGAAAAATTTGAAAAAGCAGATAAATCAAAAATGGTCAATTTAGATATTGGCACTTACTACCCCATTTTGGGGAAATCCAACAACGAAATTGCTGCATTAGCCAGTAGTCAGCACTTATGTCAAGGTTTTGGTCGCCTATCCAAAAGAGGTACGGAAAATGAATATGTTGAATTATTGAAAGGCGATATGCCCAAAGATTCAGATGATATTTTTGAAGGCATAGATACGTCATGGTCTCGTGTAAAAGGGGGTAAAGCAGTTGGAGAAATCCTTTATGCAATTGAAAAGAATTTTGATTTCACCAACCCTTCCAAACATTTACCTCAATTGATAAAAGCATACGAATTACTTCAAAAAGTGGATGACCCCTATTGGAAGGCCTTAAAATCTCAAGAACTAAAAAGTATCATTTTTAATATAGCAGGTCTTTATTTGGAAGCGTCAGCTGAGACGGCTTTTTCAAATCCCGGAGGACAAGTAAAAATCAATATTGAGGCCGTTAACAGAAGCTCTGCCTCCATCGTTCTAAAATCTATTTTAATATCAAATACAGATGAAAAATTAAGTCCCTCAATCGCTTTAAAAAATAATGAAAAACATAATTTTGAAATCACTTTAGAAATTCCTGAAACTACAAAATATACCAGTCCCTATTGGCTTAATGAAAAGGGAACTTTGGGAATGTATAAAGTTGATAATCAAAAACTCATAGGCAAACCGGAAACACCACGTGCATTCTTTGCGGAATTTGAATTAGAGATCGATGGGAAAACATTGTTGGTAGAAAAGCCTGTTATCTACCATTATGCAAAACCGGACAAAGGCGAATTGTTTCAGCCTTTTGAAATATTGCCAGAAGCTACAGCTAGTTTCAGTGATAAAGTATTGATATTCGCAGATGGAGAAGCTAAAGAGATACCTGTAACGATAAAAGCAAATGCAGATAACCTTAAAGGTGAGCTTAAATTACGCCATTCACAAGATTGGGATTTAGATGTGGAATCAAAGCCATTCGAAATCGCCAATAAAGGTGATGAGCAGACTATCATTTTCACCTTGACCCCGCCAGCAGACGAAAACGAAAGTTACATCTCTCCAATTATAGAATTAAATGGAAAAGAAATTACCAAGGAATTAATTACAATAGCTTACGACCACGTTCCAACACAATCCGTTTTACTGCCCGCAGAGGCTAAAGTCGTACGTTTGAATATTAAAAAAACTGGGGAACACATTGGCTATATCGTAGGTGCAGGAGATGAAGTTCCCGAGAGTTTAAGGCAAATCGGCTACATTGTGCATACCATAGCCCCAAGTAGCATTTCAAAAGGGTCTTTAGATAAGTATGATGCCGTAGTGGTAGGTATTAGGGCATATAATGTTTTGGACGAATTAAAGTTCAAACAACGCTATCTTTTCGATTATGTTGAAAAAGGTGGTAATCTTGTAGTACAATACAATACAGCAGGTCGTTGGGGAGATCAATTTGAAAATTTAGCTCCCTACCCTATTACCTTGTCTCGTGACCGGGTAACGGATGAAAACTCCGAAGTAGAAATAGTAGCCAAAAAGAACGCTTTAGTAAATTACCCAAATAAAATCGAGGAAAACGATTTTAATGGATGGGTACAAGAACGTGGGCTTTATTTTCCAAATGAATGGTCCAAAGAGTTTACTCCTGTCCTTTCTATGCACGATAAAGGCGAGTCCGCTAAAAAAGGCAGCCTATTGATAGCTCCCTATGGTAAAGGAAATTACATATACACAGGTTTGAGTTTTTTTAGAGAACTTCCTGCGGGCGTGCCAGGAGCATACAAACTGTTTGCAAATATGCTTTCTGTTGAAAAGAATGTACAACCCACCAAATTGAATTAAGATAATGTTAGACAAGTTCGATTGGAAAAAAGAATACACGTTAGTACTCATACTAAACATTGTATATATATTGGTTTTCTCTTACTTAATGACTGCATTTACCTAATATGGGAACATTAGACTGGATTATTTTATCGAGTACCCTAATCTTCATTGTTTCCTATGGTGTATGGAAAACCAAAGGAAGCAAAAGCGTAGATGATTATGTTGGCGGTGGAAAAGATGCCAAATGGTGGACGATAGGATTATCCGTTATGGCTACACAGGCAAGTGCCATAACCTTTCTATCTACACCGGGTCAAGCATTTCATGATGGTATGGGCTTTGTTCAATTCTATTTTGGACTTCCCATAGCCATGATCATTATCTGTTTGGTGTTTCTTCCTATTTATCACAGATTAAAAGTCTACACGGCTTATGAGTTTCTAGAAAATAGATTTGACCTTAAAACAAGGTCCTTAGCTGCAATCTTATTTTTGGTGCAAAGAGGTCTTGCCGCAGGTATTACGATTTTTGCTCCCTCCATAATCCTTTCTGCCGTGTTGGGCTGGGATTTAAGAACGTTGAATATTATAATTGGTGTTCTTGTTATCATCTACACCGTATCCGGTGGTACCAAAGCGGTTAGCGTTACCCAAAAACAGCAGATGTTCATTATCATGACAGGTATGTTCATCACCTTCTTTTTTATTTTAGGATATCTACCCGCTGATATTAATTTTGGTAAAGCCCTTAAAATTGCTGGCGCTAGTAACAAATTGAATATAATAGACTTTAGTTTTGATACCAAAAGTAGATATACTTTTTGGAGCGGGATAACAGGAGGGCTGTTCTTAGCTCTAGCCTATTTTGGTACAGACCAAAGTCAGGTGCAGCGTTATCTTTCCGGGAAATCCCTACGCGAGAGTCAATTGGGACTAGTTTTCAACGGAATCTTAAAAATACCTATGCAGTTCTTTATTCTACTGGTAGGTGTTATGGTTTTTGTTTTTTATCAATACAATCCATCTCCATTAAACTTCAACCCTGCGGCAACCGAAGCGGTTATGAGTTCTGAATATGCCAAGGATTACTCCATTCTTCAAGAAGGTCAAGAAAGATTGGAAGAAGAAAAGAAAATGGCCCAAAACAAATTTTCCGCTGCTTTGGAGCTTAAGGAGTATAGCGCTGTAGAAGAGGCTAAACAAGAAATTATAAGCTTAAATATCAAGGACAGTACCAATAGAGCAGCCGCAAAGGCGTTGATAAAACAAGCTGATGATGTTGTAGAGACCAATGATAAAGATTATGTTTTTATCCACTTTATCCTTCACAACCTCCCAAGAGGGCTCATAGGTCTGTTATTGGCCGTCATCTTATCTGCAGCCATGTCTTCCACGGCATCTGAACTCAATGCTTTAGGAACCATTACTGCCTTGGATCTATATAAAAGAAATACGACTAAATCTTTAACGGATGAACATTATGTTAAGGCTACAAAGGGATTCACCCTTTTATGGGGTGTAATCGCTATTTTCATTGCCAGTATCGCCAATTTATTTGATAACCTCATTCAACTTGTTAATATAATAGGTTCTATTTTTTACGGAAATGTACTAGGCATATTTTTACTAGCCTTCTTCTTTAAATTCGTTAAAGGTAATGCTGTATTTTTCGCGGCTCTGCTTACTCAGCTAATAGTATTCGTGTTGTTCTACAACCTTATTTTCATTCACCCTACAGGAGAAGAAAAGCTAGGCTACCTTTGGCTAAACTTTATAGGAGCAGCCATGGTAATTGGAATGGCAATTGCTTTTGAAGGTTTTGACAGAGTACTCAAAAAGCCACCATTAAGGAACTAAAGCATAGCCTCTTAGCGCTTTATAAGTATTGAAATTCAATTATTTTTTTGTGAACACTATTTCAAGACTTAATTAATCAATAATTTTAGTGTTCAATATTCATAATAAGTAAAAAACCAATACCACGATACTCCATAATGACCAATAAAAAGAAGACAATTAAGGATATTGCCAAACTTGCGGGTGTATCCAAAGGAACTGTAGATCGTGTTTTGCATAAACGCGGCAAAGTTTCTAAGGATGCTTTAGAAAAGGTCGAGAAAGTATTAAAAGAAATAGAGTATCACCCCAATCCAATTGCAAGAAATTTAAAGGAAAATAAGTTATATAAAATCTGTGTACTCATTCCCGATGATAAAATAGATGCTTTCTGGACACCTGCGCATGAAGGAATATATGAAGCCCAACAAGAATTTGTCATGTTTGGTCTTGTAGTTGAAAAATACTTGTATCACCCGTACAAAAAGGAAGACTTCTACGAAAAATCTAATCAAGCATTAGATGCATCACCCGATGTTCTTTTAATAACTCCCCTATTCAAAGAAGAATCCTATAAAATTATTGATACTTGTAAAGAAAAAAATATTAGGATAGCTCTTTTTAATAATTACTTGAATACCCTTAATAAAGAGGTTTTTATTGGCCAAAATCTTTCCCAAAGCGGAAAAATTGCGGCTGATTTATTTGATAAGACCGTTTTACCTAATTCCAAAATTGGAATTGTCCATATTGATATAGAGCCACATGTTTTACTAAAAGAATGTGGTTTTAAAAGTTACTTCAAAGAAAAGAATAGTGATCATATTATTCTAGATGGAATTAGCTTCACTTCTGACAACCAAGTAAATTTTAAAAAGCAGTTTAGAGAATATCTGGTTACTAATTCAGATTTAAGCGCTTTGTTTGTGACCAATTCCAAGGCTCACATGTTGGTAGAAACCCTAGATGAAGTTGTTGAGAATTGCGCGATTATCGGTTATGATTTGGTCCATCAAAATATCAATTTCTTAAAACAAGGAAAAATTGATTTTCTAATTCATCAAAGACCAAAAGAACAAACTTATTTAAGCATTAGTTATTTTGCAGAGTTTTTCCTTTTTGGCAAAAAAGTTCCTCTTCAAAATTTACTTCCCATAGACATTATCACTTCTGAAAATGTAGATTATCATATAAATTGAGCCGATTTTAATAGACTTAAGACTCTAATCCTGTCATTAATATCATTCTCGCAATCCAAAGTGTGTTCGAGCACATTTTGTAGTAAAATCTTAAGGTTTTTAAAAAATTAAGTTTACATTCACATAACTTTAAGAGAATATTGACAACTAACAGCTTTTAAAAACTAACACTATGATGAAAAACATTTTAATGTTCCTAGTACTAATAATGGGTACTCACCCCATATTAGCACAGGATAAAACGGTAACCGGTACTGTCACCGACGCTAATGATGGAATGCCATTGCCTGGTGTTAATGTATTAGTACAGGGAAGTACTACAGGAACACAAACAGATTTTGACGGTAATTATGCCATAGAGGCTACTTCTGGCGATGTTTTAATTTTCTCATACATAGGTATGAAATCTCAGAATGTTACTGTTGGTGCAAGTAGCACTATCGATTTGGGAATGCAGGAAGACGCAAGCCAATTAGATGAAGTTGTAGTTACTGCTTTGGGTATAAAAAGACAAAAGAAGTCTTTGACCTATGCCACACAAGGGGTAGACACCAAGAGTATTGATGAAGCTAGACCGCAACAAGACCTTGTAAATAGTCTCCAAGGAAAAGTAGCTGGACTATCTATACAAACATCAGGAAATGGTGTTAGTGGATCTTCCAAGGTGGTATTGAGAGGTAACCGTTCAATAGCAGGTAGTAGCCAAGCACTATATGTTGTAGATGGTGTGCCATTAGGTGGTGATATTTCTAACCTAAGCCCTGATGACATTGCTTCTATAAACGTATTAAAAGGAGCTAATGCCGCCGCACTTTATGGAGCAAGAGCAAACAACGGTGCTATTATAGTTACTACAAAAACAGGAACAAGTGATGTAACTACCATTGACTTTAGTTCTACTCTTACTGCAGATACAGGAAGAATCATGTATGATTACCAAAATGAGTATGGCCAAGGTAGTGGTGGTCTTTTTAATAACTCATCCACTGGTTCATGGGGTCCTAGAATGGATGGCTCTTCGGTTGCCAATTGGTCACCAAGTCCAGATATCACTTCTGCAACTCCTTACACTGCACAACCTAATAACGTTACTGATTTTATGCAAACGGGTTTTAATATGGCCAATAACGTTTCTATACGATCTGGTAATGACAAGAACAGAACCTTTTTTGGATATACTAACGAAAATAGAAAGGGTATCGTAGCTGGTAATGAATTGAAGAGACATAACGTTACACTTAAAATAGACAACAAATTGTTCAATGACAAGCTTGAACTTAGTGCTAAAGCAAACTACATTAGAACAGAAACAGATAACATATTAGAGACAGGAGAATCATTTGCTAATCCATGGAGACATGCATACAGGCTACCTAGAAACATACGTACTTCAGATGCAGAAGTTTTTGAATATTTAGCTTTGGATGGGAGTACAAAACAAAACTATTGGAAACCTAAAGATAATGGTGGAGCGAATCCTTATTGGACTACCAATCGTAATCTAAATAATTCTATTAATAATAGAGTAATAGGATATGCTTCATTAAAATATAATATTCTTGACAACCTTAGTTTAATGGTGCGTACCGCTGTAGATAACAGTACTACCTTCAGAGAAGATATTGATTATAACGATACTTATGTTCTTGCTGATAATGGAAACTATGAAACAAGAAATAGTATTGACTTAGAATGGAATTCCGATTTCTTGTTGAGTTATAACAAACAAGTTAATGACGATTTTAATTTTAATATCAATTTTGGTGGTAACAGTCGTATGGCAGAGGACAAATATGTATCAACCAATAACCAAGGATTGAATGCTCCTAATATTTTTGCGATCAGCAATGCTTTAAACCTTGCTTCAGAGCAAGATTACAATAATAAAAAAGTAAATTCCCTTTATACTTTTGGACAAGTAGGTTACAAAGATGCTTTGTTTTTAGATCTTACCTATAGAAGTGATTGGAGTTCAACTCTACCGGTTGATAATAATAGATTTGATTATTACTCTGCAGGTCTTAGTGCCGTAATATCCGATCTTGTAAAATTACCTGAAGTTATTTCATATCTTAAGCTAAGAGGTTCTTATGCAGAGGTAGGTAACGATACTGATCCCTACAGGGTTTACCGTAACGCATCTAATGTCCCACTTGCTCGGCTTAAATTAGACGATGCACTTCCTAATACAAATTTAAAGCCTGAACGTACACAATCTTTAGAATTTGGTGTTGATGCTAGGTTCCTAGATAACCGTCTAGGTATAGATTTAACTTACTATAAGAGTAACAGTATAGATCAGTTATTCCCTGTGAGTGTTGATCCTGCTTTTGGCTTTAGTACCAGATTTGTAAATGGAGGTGATATTCAGAACAAAGGGGTTGAAGCTATTTTAACAGGAACACCTATTCAAACTAATGACTTTAGTTGGAATGTCTCTGTTAACTTTAGTAAAAATGAGAGTGAAGTGCTAAGCCTTTCTGGAGGGTTAGAAACTCTTATCCTTGATGCTGGCAATCCATTTTTCAGACAATTTGAATTGGAAATAGGTGAACCATGGGGTAATATGTATTCCAGAGGTTTTGAAAGAGACGACCAAAATAGAGTTATTGTCAATGCAGATGGTACACCATCCGTAACTGCTGGTAAAAGCGTTTTAATTGGTAATTACAACCCAGATTGGTTAGGTGGTATTAGTAACAGCTTCCGCTATAAAAACTTAAGTTTAAGCTTTTTGATAGATATTAGACAAGGTGGTGTAATTGGCTCGCTTACAAATGCTATTTTGGCCTCAGACGGTGCGCTTGATGTTACCACTATTGGTCGTGATGGGACTCTGGTATTTGGTGATAACGTTTTTGGAGACTTAGAAGTAGTTAAGGCCGATGGAACTCCAAATGATATTCAAACTGATGCTGAAACATTTTGGGCTTCAATAGGTGGAAGAAACGCACCGGTTGGAGAAGCTTTTGTGGAAGATGCATCTAACATTAGAATGAGAGAAATAACATTGGGCTATAGTCTACCTTCATCACTAATAGATAGAACGCCTTTTAGAAACATAAAGCTGACATTAGTAGGGAGAAATCTTTTCTTCTTCTCAAACAGCGCAAGTGTTGATCCAGAGGTGATTGTTGACCCTACACTTACAAGTGCAGATGGTTATGAATCTTTTTCTCCACCATCAACCAGAAGTTTAGGTTTGAACCTAAAATTTGGATTTTAAAAAATTGTTTATATAAAATATGAAAATCATGAAAAATATAAGTTTCTTACTTGTTACGGTCTTGCTACTAGCGAGCTGTACCGATGATTTTGAACAAACCAATACGGACCCGCTTTCATTTGACATAAATAAAATTTCTGAAAGTGAACTATTACAGGGGCAAGCTTTTGCGCAAGCTCAGTACACATCATTAATGGGCGAAGATTGGAGGTATCAGATTTCACAAAATCTATTTGCCGATATTTGGTGTCAATATTTCACAACCACTGCCTCGGGCTTTGACTCTGACCGTTATGTACAAGTTGGCGGTTGGTCAGATTTAGCGTGGAACTCTTTTTATCAAGAAGCAGTGCCTCAGATAATTTTAGTAGAAGACATTACCGAAGCTAATGAAAATGCTGTAGGAAATGCAATGATTAAAATATGGAAAGTAAATGCTTTTCATAGAATTACAGACTACTGGGGACCTATACCTTATTTAGAAATAGGGAATACGGAACTTGAAGCTATTCCTTATGATTCTCAAGAGGCTATTTACAGAAGCTTTTTTGTGACATTGGATGAAGCTGTTGCTCAATTAGAATCAAACCTAGACAAATTATCATTTTCTGGTAGTGACCTTACATACTCTGGAGACCCTGCAAAATGGTTAAAATTTGCGAACAGTCTACGTCTTCGTTTAGCCATGAGAGTAAAATATGTGGATCGTGCGCTGGCACAATCAGAAGCAGAAAAAGCGGTAGCGGCAGGAGTTTTTCTATCTAATGGAGATAATGCCTATGTTTCTGTTAATCCAGTTAATAGAAACCCTCTAGAAACTATTACAGATTGGGGTGAGTTTAGAATGAGTGCTACAATGGAAAGTATCTTAGAGGGCTATGAAGACCCCCGTCTGCCTCAATATTTTGCACCAGCAGTAGATGGTGATAGCGATGGTGATGGAAGCCCTTATGAAGGGTTGTTGAATGGACAAACCAAAGTTTCTCTAGAAACAAGTAAAAATGCAAGTCATTCCGATCTTGCTACTATATATATTGATGAAGCATTAGGAGGAAGCAACCCTCCAATAGAAGTGATGACCGCTGCTGAAGTTTACTTCTTACGCGCTGAAGGTGCTTTAGAAGGATGGGCTATGGGTGGTACAACAGAGGATTTGTACGCTCAAGGAATAACAACATCTATGGAACAAAGAGAAGTTGGTGATGCTACTTCTATTGCTGCATATATTGCAAGTACCAATACACCAATAGCTTATGAAGTGGGTGCGGCGGCAGTTGCGGATATTCCTGTTGCATTTAGTTCTGACCCAGAAACTCAGTTTGAACAAATCATTACTCAAAAATGGTTAGCCCTATACCCTAACGGTTGGGAAGCATGGGCAGAATTAAGAAGAACGGGCTACCCTAAACAGTATGCACGTGTACAGTCTGAGAATTCTGATGTAGCAGTTGACGAGATTATGAGAAGAATGGTTTATGTATCAAGCCAATTTGATACTAATGCAGAATCTGTAGAAGCAGCCATAGCTGGACCTGAACTTAACGGTGCAGATAAAAACAACACCAAACTTTGGTGGGATAAGAAATAATCCATTATGAATTTTTAAAAAGCACCAACTTAACCATTGGTGCTTTTTTTTTACTATCTATTTCATGCTATCTTAGAAGTCCTCTTCAAATAAGAAAACCTATGCGTTTCAGATTATTTTATATACTTATAATTTCTTTGATATTCCTCTCGTGCAACGATAGTAATGATAAAAAACTATTTACAAAATTAGAATCTTCAAATACCGGTATAAAATTTAAAAATATTCTAAAAGAAACCGAACAATTCAACGTCCTTGAATATGGCTACTTATATAATGGCGGAGGTGTATCCGTAGGTGATGTTAATAATGATGGTCTTACAGATATTTACTTTACCGGAAACATGGTTGGCAGTAGGCTTTATATTAATCAAGGAAATTTTGAATTTAAAGAAATAGCTGAAGAAGCCGGTGTTTTTGCAGAAGGCTTATGGAATACGGGAACTACCATGGCAGATGTAAACGGAGATGGGTTTTTGGATATCTACGTTTGCCGATCTGCAGCTCCGGATTCCAATAAGAGAAAAAATCAACTTTTTATAAATAATGGTGACTTGACATTTACGGAAAGTGCATCAAAATACGGCGTGGATAATTCTGGCTACTCCACTCAAGCTTCATTTTTTGATTATGATAAAGACGGAGATTTAGACCTCTATATAATAAACCACTCTACCCAAGAATATGCAGGTTTTGGTCAGATTACTGGCTCGTTAAAGAAAAAAAATAACCCCGCCTACTCAGATAAGCTGTACCGAAATGACAATGGAAAATTTAAGGATGTTAGTTCTGAATCTGGCCTGGTATCCAATGTTCTGGGCTTTGGGCTAGGTTTGGCGGTTTCCGATATTAATAATGACGGCTGGCAGGATATCTATATTTCCAATGATTACAATGAACAAGATTACCTTTACATCAATAATCAAAATGGTACATTTTCAGAAAGTCTTGAGAAATATATAGGACATACTTCGTTATTTTCAATGGGCTCCGACATAGCCGATATTAACAATGATGGCTTCATGGACATTATGACGTTGGACATGTTACCAGAAGGCAATTACCGTCAAAAAATGGTTTCGGGTCCTGATAATTATGACAAATACCAACTCTTAGTTAATTCTGGTTTTTACAATCAGACCATGCGTAATATGCTTCAGCTTAACAATCAAGGGGAATCGTTTTCAGAAATAGGACAGTTTTCCGGAATATCAAATACAGATTGGAGTTGGGCTACCTTGTTTGCCGATTTGGATAATGATGGTTTTAAAGATGTATTCATAACCAATGGGTATAAGAGAGACTATACCAATATGGACTTTATAAATTATGCAGTCCAAGCAAAATTAAAGGAAAACAAGACCGGAAAGCAGACGGCCATTATGGAGCTTTTACAAAATATCCCGGCTACAATAGAAGAAAATTACACTTATAAAAACAATGGGGATTTAACTTTTTCAAAAGTCAACTCTGAATGGGGCTTGGACACAAAATCTCTTTCAAACGGTGCAGCTTATGCTGATCTGGATAATGATGGGGATTTAGATTTAATAGTCAATAATATTGAAGAAGAAGCTTTTGTATATAGAAACAATAGTGAGAAATTCAACGAAAACAATTTCCTCAGAATAAAGTTAACCGGTAGTGGTAAAAATACCTTTGGTTTTGGTTCAAAAATAATTATTGAAAGTAAAGGTCAAATTTTAGCTCAGGAAGCAATTTCCACAAGGGGTTATCAATCTTCCGTTGATCAAACGCTTGTATTCGGTTTAGGCGAAAATGACACTATAGATAAACTTACCATTGTATGGCCGGATTTTACAGAACAGACTTTACTAAATGTACCAAGCAATCAGACTTTGAATCTAAAGCAATCTGACGCTCAATCACCCAACAAGGTTGTTAAAACAGATTCTATTGGTGTTTTAGTTGACATTAGCAATGATAGTTTGATTCCTTTTCAGCATAAAGAAAACAACTACATCGATTTTAAAAGCCAACAATTACTACCTCACAAACTTTCTAATCAAGGTCCTAAAATATCAAAAGGAGATATCAATGGAGATGATTTAGAAGATTTGTTTATTGGAGGAGCCAAAGGACAAACTGGTCAACTATTTCTACAAAATAAAAAGAGAGATTTCAACATTGGAGAACCATATTTTGAAAGTGATATAGCTTCTGAAGATACCAACTCATTATTCTTTGATGCAGACAATGACAACGACTTAGATTTATACGTCGTAAGCGGCGGAAATGCATTCAACGAAGACTCCAAAGAATTACAGGATAGACTCTATCTAAACCATGGCAATGGTACATTCAAAAAGTCAACTACATCGCTGCCTTCTATGCTTACAAGTGGCTCCTGTGTTAAAGCCAGTGATTTTGATAATGATGGAGACCTAGACCTTTTTGTAGGTGGTAGATTGGTTCCTGGTAAATATCCAAGTAGCCCAAGAAGTTACTTGCTGCAAAATGACGGCAAAGGTAATTTCAAAGATATTACTAAAACTGTGAATTCGGATATAGAGCATATAGGCATGGTTTCAGATGCTATATGGAGTGATTTTTCTGGCGATGGTATTAACGATTTAATGGTAATTGGGGAATTTATGGCCATTAGAGCTTTTGAGAATACAAACGGGAAACTTATTGAAATCAATAATTCTACACTCAGTAATGCAAAAGGTTGGTGGAACAGTATTGAACAAGGCGATTTTGATAATGATGGTGATGTAGATTATATCGTAGGGAATTTTGGTTTGAACTCCCAACTCAAAGCTTCCGAAAAAGAACCCGTAGCATTATACGTCAAAGATTTTGATAATAATGGTTCTATAGACCCTATTCTAACCTCTTATATAATGGGTGAAAGTTATCCCGTTTTTTCTAAGGATGATTTAATTGGGCAGTTAAGTTTTCTAAAAGGAAAATACTTAAACTACGCAGATTATGCCGACCAAAAAATCACTGATATTTTCTCAAAAGAAGATTTGACCAATGTAGAGGTTTTAGAAGCAACTACTTTTGCTACAAGTTATATAGAAAATTTAGGTAATAATTACTTCAAAATCTCACCTCTCCCCGCCCCTGCTCAATTTGCTCCTATATATGGTATTCTTATAGAAGACCTTAATAATGATGGTAATTTAGATATAATTTTAGCCGGTAACTTTTTTGGAACACGAGTAAAGTATGGCAGGTATGATGCCAATAAGGGAACTCTTCTCATGGGTAATGGGCGAGGAACCTTTAAAGTTGTAAATCAAAAAGAAAGCGATTTAAACCTAAACGGAGAAATCAGAGATATTAAATCTATTCCATTAGCAAACAAAGAGACCTTATTAATTTTCTCTCGCAACAATCAAGTTCCTTCAACATATAAAACTAATTTCTAATGTCAAAACATCTGCAATTGGCCCTGTTGCTATTAGCTGTTGGCCTATCTTTTAATGTGCAATCACAATCTATATCAATTAAGGAAGAACTGGTTTCTATAAACACCTATGATTTTGGTGAACCTAACCCCGTTCCTCTATTGGTAGACAACACTAAAATTCATCCTTATTTTAAGTTTGAAGGATACCAACATAATCCAGAAAAAAAAGAATGGAAAGTAGTAACCTTAGAAAACGATTATATTAAAGTAATGGTTCTCCCAGAAATTGGCGGAAAGATTTGGGGAGCTATTGAAAAAAGCACAGGTGAAGAATTCCTTTATAAAAATGAGGTAATAAAATTCAGGAATATAGCTATGAGAGGCCCTTGGACCTCTGGTGGCATAGAATTTAATTTTGGTATAATTGGTCATCATCCGTCTACGGCAACACCTGTAGATTATATTACCCGCACTAATACAGACGGTAGTGTCAGTTGTTTTGTTAGTAATGTAGACCTACCATCAAACACAAAATGGACTGTTGAAATTCGCTTGGAAAAGGACAAGGCTTATTTTGAAACGAATGCTTCTTGGTACAATGCCTCTCCCCTAACGGAATCCTATTATAATTGGATGACTGGTGCTGCCGTGGCAACCAACGACTTAGAATTTTTTATTCCGGGTAATGCGTATGTAGAACATAATGGAAATGCGCATTCTTGGCCTGTTGACCAAGAAGGTCGTGACCTAAGCATGTATAAAAACAATAATTTTGGCCCTGCAAAATCATATCACATTGTTGGTGAGTTTAATGATTTCTTTGGAGGTTATTATCATGATAAGGAGTTCGGTTTTGGACAATGGTCTCTTTATGAAGAAATGCCAGGACAAAAATTATGGCTTTGGGCCTTATCCCGCTCTGGAGGTATTTGGGAAGATTTACTTACGGATACGGATGGGCAATATATTGAATTTCAAGCCGGAAGGCTTTTTGATCAGTATGAACCATCAGGAGCTAATAACCCAATAAGCCAAGTAGGCTTTGACCCTTATGTAATGGATAAATGGAGTGAAATCTGGTTTCCATTTAAGCAAATTGGTGGTATGGTAGATGCCTCGCCAAAAGCAGTGTTAAATGTTGAAACCGTTAATGGAAAAACCGTAATTAGTGTAAACGCACTACAAGATTTAGAATCTGAAATTCATATTCTAGCTGGACAAGAAACTATTACCGAGAAACTAAATCTAAAACCAATGGAGGTGTTTACAAAAACCATTTCTATTGCCCCTGACCAAGAAATAGAAGTTTCTATAAATGATACCGAATTATCCTATAGTAGCAATCCGAAAATAAATGATTTAAAAAGACCTTTTAATGCCGATGAAAACTTGAATATCTCTGAAAGTGAAAAACTACTTTTTGCTGGAATTGAGGCTTTAGAGTTTCGGGAGTTTGAAAAGGCCAATGAACATCTCTCCAAACTAATAAGCATCGACCCCTCTAATATAAAGGCATTAGTGAGGTTGGCCGAATTAGAATACAGAAGAAGTAATTATGAACTCGCATTAGAGCATGCAAATACAGTTCTTAAGATGGACACTTATAATTCAAGCGCAAACTATATGGCAGGTATCGCGTATCGCGCTAAGCATGATACTATAAATGCTTTGGAGTCTTTCGGTTGGGCGGCTCGTGATATTAAATACAGGTCAGTGGCTTATGCGCAAATGTCTGAAATCTATCTAGCCGATAAAAATTATAACAGAGCGAAGACTTATGCCAACAAATCTTTAGATTTTAATACTTACAATCTTAATGCCAGAGAAGTTTTACTCTTATTGAACAGAGCACACAGTAATAAAGATGCTTTTAATGCCGAAAAAAAACATATTCAGGCTATTGACCCTTTAAACTATTTAGTTACCGTTGAAAACGAATTATCAAACGACAATACTACTGATTTAAAAGCCAACCTTACCATTGAGAATGAGTTTATAGAAGAGACCTACTTGTCCGTAGCATTACGATTTAAGGAGCTTGGTTTTGATGCAGAAGCATTACTTGCGTTGTCCGCAAATACCGAAAGCCCTAAAAATCAACTATGGATGGCCTATCTACTAAGAGACTCAAAACCCGATGAAAGTAAGAAAATCTTGAGTAACCTACTTTCGGCCAAAATTGATTTTGTTTTTCCATATCGTAGAGAAACTATTCCTGTCTTAGAGTGGGCAATAGCACAAAACACAAACTGGAAATTGAAATATTATTTAGCGCAAAACTATTTAGCAGTTGGTTTAAAAGATAAGGGGATTACTATTCTGAAAGAGTTAAAAAATGAACCAGATTCAGATATTTTTTATCGATTTAGAGCGAAATTGAATTTGGCCAATCCAAATAATTTCTCATCTAATTTTGCTGCTGAAGATTTACAAAAAGCACTAGACCTAAAACCAAATGATTGGAAAATATGGGAAGAAAACATACTTGTAAATCAAGAGCTTGGCGATGATAAAAAGGCCTACTCCCTTTCAAAAAAAGCATTAAAAAAATATCCCGGAAATTATAATATAGGTTTAGCACATGCCAAGTCTCTCTTAAACCTAGAACGTTATGAACAGGTTTCAAATGTTCTTGAAAACATAGAGGTTCTTCCTTTTGAACATGCCAGCGAGAGTAGAAAAATATATGAAAAAGCCTACGTAAGAACAGCTATGCAAGAGATTGAGAAAAAGAATTACTCAAAAGCACTTTCTGTCCTGGACAAAGCAAAACAATGGCCAGAAAATATTGGTGTCGGAAAACCATACACTCCTGATGAAAGAATAAGCGATTATCTAATCGCCATAGCCCTAGACAAAACTGGTAAGCAAAAAGAGAGTAAGGACGCATTTGAATCTATTATATACTATACCAAAGAGCACTCTGGTAACAATAGTACAAACCACATACTTGGTTTATTAGCAGCTAAAAAGATTGGAGAAGATACAAAGCCGATTGAGGAACAATTAAACGCAACATCAAACCATATAAAGACTCAAATGGCATTGGCTATTTTTAATGAAGATGTAAAAGTTACTGCGGAACTCAACGAAAAAGTCAAGTTACCTGAGGAAGAATTAAAATTCCTAAAATCACTAAAAGATTTATAAATAAAAAAGCCCTGATTTGACAATCAGGGCTTTTTTATAAAACGAGAGCTGCTTATTTAGCACTCCACTCTGCTATAGACTCCGAATTCATTTTAATGTAATCATCGTTACCGGCTTCTTTTGCTTTTTCTAAAGATTTTTTAGCCGTTTTAATCGCTGCTTTTTTATCTCCAGATTTTGCTTGGATAAGCGATTGCTGACGCAATTGCCAGAAAGCAGGCTCTTCAGTCATAGACATCGCTTTATCCATCCACTCAGATGCTTTCGCAATATCTTTGTCTTCACTAGAAAAATATACTGCAGCTGCATAATAGTCATCAGCTTTTGGACTATCTGCCATTACCTTATCAATATCGGCCATGACGTTTGCATCTGTAGGCACTTCAAAAGGAACGGCTACATAACTTTTTTCCCACATCATACCTAAATTTGCTCCTCCACTGGTCATATCATCAATAGTGATAGTAAAAGCTTCGATATTAACCGGTAAAGCATAAACCTCAGAAGTAGCTTTGGCTACAACCTTACTATCGTCCCATTCTTTAGGTGTTCCTCCTCCGTCAACATCAGTATAAAAGAAAATTTCCCAAGAAGTAGCTCCTGGTTTAGTGAAAATAGAATACGTACCGGCCTTTACATCTTGACCTGCAATTTTAACGTCATCGCTAAACGATATTTTTGTGTAAGCATTAGCTCCCGTTCTCCATAATTTACCAAATGGGACTAGCTCTCCAAAAATTGTTCTACCTCGCATAGAAGGTCGTGAATAGTCTACGGTCACATCTGTTAGTCCTACGGTCTGTTGTAACTTAGAAGATGGACTGGGGGCTGGTGTGCTAATTTGAGCCTGTATAGATACAGTAGCAAATACGGCAGTCGCTAGAAGTAATAATTTTTTCATTGTAATTGATTTATTAGTTTTCACAAAACTAAATATAAACCTTTCCTTATTTGTTAATGAAATCTTAAATAAGACTTTTGTTGAGAGAAACAAGATTGAATTCATTTTTGTATTTAGCTATTTAAGAAGTGGTAATGACGGACGTTACAAAATCGAATAAAGCATAAATTTTCATTTTAAATTTAAAACCTTAAAATTAGCATTAAGATTATTTTGTTTATTAATAAAGACAATAACTTAAACAAAATGTTTTTACATTTGTAATATGAAATTATATCAACTACATTCTAAACAATCCTTTCCTATTAGCACAGAGGTGGCTTGGCGCTTTTTATCCGACCCGAATAACTTAAAGGAAATCACCCCAAAGCATATGGGTTTTAAAATTCTTTCAGGTGATGACCGTGCAATGTTCCCAGGTCAGATTATACAGTATACCGTTTCTCCATTTCCTGGCTACACTACCAAATGGGTAACTGAAATAACGCATGTAAAGGAGGGCGAGTATTTTGTGGATGAGCAACGTTTTGGACCCTACGCGCTATGGCACCATAAACATTTTATAAAACCGGTAAATGGCGGGGTTGAGATGGAAGATATAATCGATTACAAAATTCCATTTGGTATTTTGGGTCAACTGGCGCATCCATTACTAGTAAAAAAACAGTTGAAGCAAATTTTTTCCTTTAGGGAACAAAAACTGATAGAACGCTTTGGGGTATTGGAGAACAGTAAGAAAGAACTTCATTTTAATTCATTCTAGAAAATATCAACATGAAGAAAAATATACTTTTAATTGGCGGGTCTTATGGAATAGGACTTGAAATAACAAAACAACTTGTGGAAGAATATGAGGTGTATGTAGCCTCAAGAACGTCCGAGGGATTAGACGGAACCAGTATAACCCACATTCCTTTTGACGCAAATACTGATACCCTTGATGTATCTGATTTACCAGATGAACTTCATGGTTTTGCGTACTGCCCCGGATCTATAAATCTAAAACCGTTTAAAATGATGTCAATAGATACTTTTGAAGCGGATATGCAGTTGAATTTTTTCAGTATGGTTAAGGTTATAAAAGAAATTATACCTATAATGACCAAAGGCAGTGCCATGGTACTTTTTAGTACGGTAGCAGTTGGTTCCGGTATGCCTTTCCATACTAGTGTAGCGGCTGCAAAAGGTGCTGTTGAAGGTTTTTCGAAATCACTGGCAGCGGAATACGCACCTAACATAAGGGTAAATGTCATTGCTCCCTCGTTGGTAAATACGCCATTGGCCAAACGGTTGTTGAGCAATGACAAGAAAATAGAAATGATGTCTCAGAGACATCCCCTCAAACGTGTGGGTGAAGTTGAAGATATTGCCAATACTGCCGTATTTTTACTCGGTGAAAAAAGTTCTTGGATCACAGGTCAAATCATAGGTGTTGACGGCGGAATGTCCACTTTAAATTTAAGTTAGTTTATGTCAGATAAAATTTCGATATTTTGGTTTAGAAGAGACTTACGATTAGATGATAATATAGGATTTCTTGAGGCTTTAAAAGGAGATTATCCTGTAATGCCAATATTTATTTTCGATACTGAAATTCTTGAAAAATTACCAAAGGACGATGCAAGGGTAACGTTCATTTTTGAAACGCTACAAAAAATGCGAGATACGCTTCAAAATGAAAATAGTAGCTCCATTGCCTTACATCACGGTAAGACCACTTCAATTTTTAAATCGCTTATTGAAAAATACAACATAGATTCTGTTTATACCAATCATGATTATGAGCCTTATGCCAAGGAACGTGATAAAGAAATTCATAAGCTATTAAAAGAAAACGATATTTCGTTCCAGACATACAAAGATCAAGTAATTTTTGAGAAGGATGATATTCTAAAAGGAGATGGGGACCCATATATCGTTTACACTCCTTATAAAAACAAATGGAAAGAACATTTTAAACCAGAGAAACATTTAACCATACACTATACAAGCCAGCATATGGACAACCTTGTTAAAAATTCTAGGTTGCCTAATCTCTCGCTATCGGACATGGGTTTCAAAACTTCCTCCATAAAAATTCCCGATTATACGGTTACTCCGACCCTTATTGATAATTATGAGGACACCAGAAATTATCCCGGCATTGAAAACGGCACTTCCCATTTAGGTCCGCATTTAAGGTTTGGCACTGTTTCCGTTCGTAAAATGATGAAAAAAGCCATTGCCGAAAAAAATGAGGTTTTCTGGAGCGAACTTATCTGGCGTGAATTTTTCATGCAGATTTTATGGCATTTTCCCAGAACTGTTAACGAAGCTTTTAAGAAAAAATATGACCGTATCAGTTGGCGGAATAATGAGGAAGAATTTGAAAAATGGAAAAACGGCGAAACTGGTTATAAGCTAGTAGATGCGGGAATGCGAGAATTGAATGAAACTGGCTATATGCACAACCGTGTACGCATGCTAGTAGCAAGTTTTCTTTGTAAACACTTACTTATTGATTGGCGTTGGGGTGAAACCTACTTTGCGGAAAAGCTATTGGATTATGAAATGAGCAGCAACGTTGGGAATTGGCAGTGGGCTGCAGGAAGCGGTGTAGATGCGGCTCCTTACTTTCGTATTTTTAACCCTATGACCCAAGTTGATAAATTCGATAAGGAGCACAAGTATATTTCAAAATGGGTTCCCGAATACAATAAGGATACATATGCTCCCAAAATGGTGGACCATAAGGAGGCGCGTGAGCGCTGCCTAAGTACCTACAAAGAGGCACTCAACTAAAATTCCAAATCTAATTTAGCGAGACAGTTGTCTTTCCAGTTGACGCTTTTCGGCCATTCGGTACTTTAGCACATTTACATATCGCAGAGCATCTCCATTATTGTAATCGGTATACGATTTAGATGCCCATTCCATGGCTTTATCTAGGTCTCCATTAATTTCGTTAATGATAGCCATATTATAACATGCTCTACCCGCAACCTTCATATCTGGATTATTTACTTCTTTTTCCCATAAAGCAGCTGCTCCGTCCCAGTCTCCTGTTTGTGCACGTCTTTTGGCAACCACAAAATTATCGGTACCTCTCACGAAGTAATCCCTAGAAATCCTTTTTCTTACCGGTCGAACATCGTAGCCATAAGAATTGCCAATATTGCTACTACGTTGTAGAACTGCTTCTTTCCTTCCTATTACCGCTTCAACTGCCTTCATAGGGTTAATTCCGGAGCCAATAGAAGTAATATGGTCATTGGTGATATATTCATCCAATATCAACTTACTCTGAGGGTCATAAACTCTCCATCCGTTTTTTAATGCCGTGTTAAGTGTTACTTTATGTCCGGGTAAATTTGCTTTAATACCAAAATCATTGGGCACACTCACCATGGTAGCTTCATAATTTACATTGGTATCTGTATCATAAAACTCCAACGAGAACAGTACATCAACATTATTCGCATCACAGATTTCTTGAACGGCTTGCCAATTTAAGGCTGCCGGAAAGATACCAAGGCCCTTTCTCTGTATATCAGTGTCGCTAATTATTTTTATCTCCTCAAAACGATCATTTCGCGTTAATTCATCAAACAGTCCAGTTACTGCAGATTCCGCTCCTTCCCTATCAAGATGAAGACCTTCTAAAGAAAGAATCTTGTCGATTTTATCTACTACCTTATTTTCTTCCGATGGAATACTTCTGTTAATCAAACCAATTCGTACCGCATTGGATGGCAAACTAATACGTGCAGGTTCTATAGCACCCATTGTTAGCTTATTTGTTGACACACAACTAGATAAAAGAAGCAAAATAACACCTGCGGAAAGTAGTCGGTTAAGATTTTTCATGGGACAAAAGTTAAATAGTTATATCTTTTGAATTTTTCAAAAAAGTTAAGTAGGTTCGTTATTAACTAAAACTGCCCCGTATTATTGCGTTTTGCACCGCTATAGCCAATAAACTCGACCAACTACCTAGTTATTCACTTTATATCAGAATAATGATTACATTGGCCCCGCTACCCTGTAGTTCCCTAGTAAAGGAGAAAAAAGAAGTGTGCCAATTACTTTCTAATTCCTAAAATTGCTTTTGTATCTTACCAAACGGAATTTCAAGGCCTATTTTATTAGCCATGGATTTAAAATTAATTTATCAGCACAGACCAAATGAAAAAACTATTTCTTACTTTACTTTTTGTTACCAGCACTACCTTTTACGCACGAGCGCAAAATTTTGATTTTAAAATAGATCATTTTGCATTGGTCGTAGAAGACTCGGATATTAGTGCAGATTTTTATGCCAACATTCTAAAACTGGAAGAAACGCCACATCCGGATAAGAAACCAGGTTTTCGTTGGTTCATTGTAAGCGGTAATTCTCAAATTCACCTTATTGAAAAGGAATTCGCCCCTTTTGTAAAAAACAAGTCTATGCACTTATGTCTCTCCACACAAGATTTAGATGGAATGATAGCACATCTTGAAAAGAACAATATTCCGTATTGGGATTGGCCGGGTAAAGAAGGGGCCGTAACGTTACGTACGGATGGCGTACGACAAATTTACTTCCAAGATCCAGACAAGTATTGGATAGAAATAAATACCGCAAAACATTAAAACACAAAAAAGAGGCTCAAAGGCCTCTTTTTTATTATAAAATAATGAAGATTAATCAACTGAATATCCTGGAGCCAATATAGCTTCACCTGCCTCCGGATGACGTTTTATATAGGCGGCTACAAACGGGCATAAAGGTGCCATTTTCATACCACTTTGCTGTATAAAATCAAATACTTTTGAAACCAAAGCACTTCCTACTCCTTGACCTCCTAACGAACTAGGTACTTCGGTATGAGTTAAATAGATGATATTCTTTTTGGAAATCATATATTCCATGAAAGCTGTTTGGCCATCGATCTCAATTTCAAACCTACCTTTATCCCCTTCCTTGTTTACTAGTGGTATATGGGAATAATCTCTTTCTGACATTGATTAGCGTTCATAAAACTTAAACTCTGGTAATCTTGGCTCCGATAGCACGCAAACGTGTGTCAATATCTTCATACCCGCGGTCTATCTGTTCTATATTATGAATAGTAGAAGTGCCTTTTGCAGATAACGCTGCTATTAACAAAGAAACTCCTGCTCTAATATCCGGAGACACCATTGTCGTTGCTTTTAAAGTAGATTTGAAATCATGACCGATTACCGTGGCACGGTGCGGATCACAAAGAATAATCTTTGCGCCCATGTCAATTAGTTTATCTACAAAGAACAAACGGCTTTCAAACATCTTTTGATGAATAAGTACTTCTCCTTTTGCCTGTGTTGCCACAACTAGGATGATGCTTAACAGATCTGGTGTAAGGCCAGGCCATGGTGCATCTGCAATAGTTAGAATAGAACCATCTATAAAGTTCTGTATCTCATATCCGTTCGTATGCTTAGGAATGAATATATCATCTCCCTTTCTTTCTACGGTAATTCCCAACTTTCTAAATACCGTTGGTATCTGACCCAAATCGTTCCAACTTACATTTTTAATGGTAAGTTCACTTTTGGTCATAGCGGCCAGTCCTATCCAACTACCTATTTCAATCATATCCGGAAGCATAGTGTGCTCTGTTCCTCCCAAGGACTCCACCCCTTCAATTTCCAGTAGGTTAGAACCAACACCGGAAATCTTAGCTCCCATGCGGTTCAACATCTTACATAACTGTTGTAAGTAAGGCTCACAAGCAGCATTGTAAATGGTAGTTTTACCTTCGGCCAAAACAGCCGCCATAAGAATATTGGCAGTACCTGTTACGGATGCTTCATCCAGCAACATGTAAGTACCTTTTAGTTTTTTGGCTTCAACACCATAGAAGTACTCTTCTCTATTGTATCTGAACTTCGCACCAAGTTTTATGAATCCTTCAAAATGGGTGTCCAACCGTCTACGGCCAATTTTATCACCGCCCGGTTTAGGAATATAACCTTTACCAAACCGCGCCAAAAGCGGACCTACCAACATGATAGACCCTCTAAGACCACGACCATCTTCTTTAAATTGGTCGGATTGGAGATAATCCAGATTAATATCGTCTGCCTTAAAGCTATATGATCCTTTTGCTTTCTTTTGGATTTTTACGCCCAAATCTTCAAGCAAGGCAATCAGCTTATTGACATCTACGATGTTTGGAATGTTTTTTATGGTAACCGTTTCATTCGTTAGTAGTACGGCACAGAGAATCTGTAGGGCTTCATTTTTTGCCCCTTGTGGCGTTATTTCACCAGAAAGTTGGTGACCGCCTTCAATTTTAAAGGTACCCATGTAAGATTGAGGAGTATTAGTATCGCTTTTTACCGCGATTGTTATTGTTACGTTGGTTATTTTTCTTTCCTGAATTATTATTCCTTGGAGTTTTAGCTACCCGGTTTTTCAAAAATTGACCGCTATCGGTAAGGCTTTCTCCTTTTAAATCTATTTGACCGTCACTAAGTTCAAGTAGGTGTTTGAAAATAGCGGAATCATCAACAGTATCTTTGTTCCAGTTCAGGTAACATTTTTTCATGTGGTTGGCAATAGCATACTCTAAGCCATCTCGCATATCTCCTTTTTCCCATTTAACGGCAACATCGATCATTCTTTTAATGTTGTTTCCGTAGAAACGGTATTTTGGGAAATTCTGTGGATATTCTAAAGGCTCCGGGCGCTTTCTTAACACCTCTTTGCTTGTAATGGGAAAAGGCGATTTTACATCCAATTTAAAATCGGACATGATAAACAACTGATCCCACAGTTTATGCTGAAAATCAGGCACATCTCTTAAATGTGGCTGAATATTACCCATAACACTAATAATTGCTTGGGCCACTTTGTTTCGCTCTTCATCGTCCTCTATTGAGATGGCGTGATCTACCATTTTCTGAAAATGACGCCCGTACTCGGGAATGATCAATTTTGACCTCTCCGTATTATATTCTAGGTTTTCTACTAAATTCAAATTGAAAAATTTTGCTTAAAAAATAAGGAAGTGTTCTTATAACGTCTGCAAATTAAGAAAATTATGGTTCAAATACTATTTATAGGGATATAACCCCATCAACCTTACCCACTTCTTGGTATTTCTCTATAACAGCATCTGCACTTTTCATATTTACCGTAATTGAAATACTGGTATATTTTCCGTTTTTAGACTCTTTCAAATCGATTACAGCTCCGGTATTATCAAAAATCTTGTGAATATCACTAATTTTTCCTGCATTAGTTTGAACTATAAATTTGTACAGGTAATTAGAAGGCCAGGAAGAGGTGTTTTCCAATTGTTCTCGTAAGCGCTTGTAGAACGCTTCTGGTGTTTCTTTGTCCATATAACGGTTTTATACAAAGATAGCGGATACCTTTCAATTTTAAAATCCTTGCGGAATGATTACTTTTGCACGAACAACAATTATCTATTGGATCTTAAAAGAGTAGTTATTACAGGGGGGCCGAGTACGGGCAAAACATCAGTTATTGAGAACCTTGAGCAATTGGGTTTTCCGTGTGTACATGAACTTATACGGAGTATGACTTCATTAGAGAAAAACGAGGATAACGCAGGTGATTTTCTAGTTAATCCTATTGTTTCGGTAAAAGACCCTAAAAAATTTAACCAAAGCCTTTTAAATGGGCGAATAAAGCAGTATGAGGATTCTAAGGAAACTGCTGGGGAAGTTGTTTTTTTTGATCGGGGAATACCAGATGTACACGCTTATATGAACTGTTTTGGGCAGACCTACACCAAAGAGTTCGAAAAGCCTTGTTATACGTATAGGTACCACCAGATTCTATTAATGCCGCCGTGGAAAGAAATCCATGTTGTAGACAATGAACGCTTTGAATCTTTTGAAGAAGCAGAACGGGTTTATGAGCATCTTAAATCTACCTATGAACAAGTGGGCTACCCTATAACGATTATACCAAAAGGAAGTATCGAAGAACGTACCGATTTTATTTTAAAACTGCTAAATCTAGACTAATGCAAGAAGACCCGATATCCATTTTACGGCAATATTGGGGCTTTACAAGTTTTAAAGGTTCCCAGGAAAAGATTATACATGCCATTTTAGACAAAAGAGATGTTTTGGCCCTCCTGCCTACTGGTGGTGGAAAGTCCGTTTGTTTTCAGGTGCCCGCTATGGCACAGGAAGGCATATGTATAGTAGTCTCTCCCCTAATTGCATTAATTCAAGATCAGGTAGAAAGTTTAAAAAGAAAAGGAATCAAAGCCCTTGCCTTAACGGGTGGAATTCCTTTTAACGAGCTTCTGGACCTGCTGGATAATTGTTTATACGGCGGATACAAATTTGTATACCTATCACCGGAACGTTTGCAACAAGAGCTGGTACAAGATAAAATACGGCAAATGAACGTAAATCTGGTAGCTATAGATGAAGCGCACTGTATTTCTCAATGGGGACATGATTTTAGACCTGCTTACTTGGAGTGTTCAGAACTCCGCAAGTTATTGCCACAAACACCAATGGTAGCACTAACGGCAACTGCCACAGATAGAGTTGCCCATGATATTGTAGAAAGCCTGCACTTAACGGCTCCGGTGACGGTAACGGATTCCTTTGCCAGAAAAAATATTGCCTTCAAAATTTTATGGGAACAAGACAAGCACTATAGATTGGCCCAACTTTGTTCTAAAATCAAGAAAAGTGGAATCGTTTATGTAGGCACACGAAGAGCTACCGTAGAGCTTGCTCAATTTTTAAACTCTAAAGGATGCAGTGCCACTTTTTTTCACGGTGGAATTACCAAAAAAGAGAAAGAAAAGAAACTGGACCAATGGCTAGCGAACGAAGTCCAGATTATGGTGGCCACCAATGCTTTTGGTATGGGGGTAGATAAACCGGATGTCTCCCTAGTGGTACATTACCAAATACCGGACTGTTTGGAGAATTACTATCAAGAAGCAGGAAGAGGCGGCCGTGATGGTTCTGCTGCAGAGGCCGTTCTTATTACGAATCCCAATGACGAAGAGCAACTTAAAAACCAATTTTTAAGTGTACTTCCGGATACTGCATTTTTAAAGAAATTATACAACAAACTCAACAACTACTTTCAAATAGGATATGGGGAAGGAAGCAATGAAACGCTACAATTCAACTTTAATGAATTTGTTCACACCTATAAGCTGAATTCCTTTTTAGCATATAATGCCATGAAAATCCTAGATCGGAACTCCGTTATTTCCCTATCGGAATCCTTTTCAAAGAAAACCATTGTTCAATTTATCACGGAAAAGGATGCTATTTTTGATTACCTGGACTCGCATAAGGGGGCCGCTAGTATCATACAAACCATTTTAAGGACCTACGGCGGCATTTTTGATTTTGAGACTAAAATCAATCCCGGGCTCATTTCAAAAAAAATCAATACTTCGGAAAAACAGGTATTTAAAGTATTGGACCAGCTTAAAAAGGATAATATTATAACCTATGAAGCACAACAGAGCGATCTGGAAATAACCTTTCTTGTGCCTCGTGAAGATGACCTTGCCATAAATGTATTTGCCAAGGAAGTAGAAGAACAAAATAAGGTCAAAACCGATAAAGTCTTTCAAATGATAGACTATATCAAGAACGATAAAAAGTGTAGAAGCCGGCAGATTCTTGAATATTTTGGTGAAACCGACACGGAAGATTGCGGCATATGTGATGTTTGTATAAAGAAAGATAATACTACAAAACCCACTTTTAATGAAGTTTCGCAAGAAATCAGAACTTTGCTATTAGAATCCCCAAAAACCTCAAGAGCACTTATAGCGGTAATGAATTATAGCGAGAAGTTAATTTTAAGAGCTTTGCAGCTGATGTTGGAAGATGGGGATATCGAAATAAACACAAAAAATCAATATCAAATACAATAGACCTTATATATAGGTATAAAAAATAAAGGAACACAATGAAGGATTTACGCATCGTCTTTATGGGAACCCCAGAGTTCGCTACCACTATTTTAGCAAAATTAGTTGAGAACGATTATAATGTGGTGGGTGTCATTACCGCTCCGGACCGGCCTGCCGGCAGAGGCAGAAGTCTGCAACAATCGCACGTAAAGAAATACGCTCTGGAAAAAGGGCTGAAAGTTCTGCAACCCACCAATCTTAAGAACGAGGATTTTTTAGACGAGCTAAAGTCCTTGAACGCAAATCTTCAGATTGTAGTAGCGTTTCGCATGTTGCCAAAAGCGGTATGGGCCATGCCAGAATACGGTACGTTTAATCTACATGCCTCCCTCCTTCCCGATTATAGGGGTGCCGCACCTATTAACTGGGCTATCATTAACGGAGAAAAAGAGACCGGCGTCACAACCTTTTTTATAGATGATAAAATTGATACCGGAGAAATCATATTACAGGACCGTACTACTATAGATGAGACCATGTCTGCAGGAGCACTGCACGATAAGCTCATGGATATGGGCGCAGACCTGGTTCTTAAAACCGTAGAAGCAATAGAAAAAGGACCAGTGGCCACAATTGCACAACCCATTTCAAAAGAATTGAAAGAGGCATTTAAAATACACAAGGAGACCTGCCAAATAGATTGGAGCAAACCTATGGATGATATCTTTAATCATATAAGAGGATTAAGTCCTTATCCCGGCGCATGGACCACTATGGTAAATGATGATGAAAAGGTTTTTGTGAAAGTATTTGAAAGTGCGAAAGAAATTACTGACCATCAATTACAAGTAGGAGCTATAGAAGTAAGTAAAAAAGAACTAAAAGTTGCGGTAGATGGCGGCTATATAAACCTGTTGGAAATACAGTTGCCGGGCAAGAGAAAAATGAAGATTCAAGATGTTCTGAACGGCCTAAACTTGCAAAAAAATGCTCAAATGGTGTAAAGCCCTACTATCATTGGGCTGCGAGAAGCGTAAAAAAACCCCTACTTTATCAACAAACACCTATAGTTATTAACAAAAACGGCGATTTCCCCCTATTTTACTTGCGTTGGACATAAATCCCTATAAATTTGTTTAACATTAAAATACGTTTAACAACAATTAATTAATTGAATTATGAACAAAACAGAATTGATCGATGCAATGGCAGCAGACGCCGGCATCACAAAAGCGGCAGCAAAAAAAGCATTAGAATCTTTCTTAGGAAATGTTGAAGGATCTCTTAAAGGAGGTAACAGAGTTTCTTTAGTTGGTTTCGGATCTTGGTCAGTATCAAAAAGAAACGCAAGAGAAGGAAGAAACCCATCTACAGGTAAAACTATCAAAATTGCAGCTAAGAACGTTGTTAAGTTCAAAGCAGGATCTGATTTAGCTAGTTCAGTAAACTAAGCTTTACTGATTTATAATATAGAAAAGCGTCTACATTGTAGACGCTTTTTTTTTATTCGTATTTGCTATTTATAAGAAATGTCTTATTTTAGTTATGATTACTCATAATAATTATGGTAGACCTAAAACCAGAAAAAGGCAAACTCTTAATTGCCGAACCAACCTTAACCGGAGACGTATCTTTTAATCGCTCCGTTGTTCTCTTGGCAGAACATAACAAAGAAGGCTCTGTGGGCTTTATTTTAAATAAGCCTTTGGAGTATACCATTGGCGAGCTTATAAATGAAATAGAAATCCCTTTTCAGGTGTATAATGGCGGTCCCGTAGAACAAGACAACCTATACTTTATCCATAAGGTTCCGGAATTGATTTCCAATAGCATTGAGATTTCCGACGGTATCTATTGGGGCGGAGATTTTGAAAACACCATAGACCTTATTAACCAGAAAGTGATTTCCGAAGAAGACATTAGGTTCTTTCTTGGATATTCCGGTTGGTCCTCGCTTCAATTGGATAAAGAATTGATGTCCAAATCATGGGTAGTTGTAGAGAACGATTATGAAAGTGCCTTGATTCATAAATCTTCCGAAGCCTTTTGGAAAGAAAAAATGGAAGAATTAGGTGGCGATTATCTACTTTGGTCCAACTCTCCTGAAAATCCTAGTTTAAACTAGCCAGGCCCCTACCTACTCTTAAGAAAGTCTTGCTGCGGCATTTAATTTGCCCAAAAGACCCTTGGCGGTAGTATTTACAAACTCTTTCTTCCTGTATTTGGTTATAGGCTGTATACCTGCAATACTATTGGTAATAAACAATTCATCTGCCTTTTGAAGTTCAAAAGGGGATATTGAGGCTTCCTCAAACTTGTAATCCTCTAGTTTTGAAAGGATATCTATCAACTTTTTTCGAATAATACCGTTTAGACAACCCTCTTTAATAGGGGGTGTTTTTATAACGCCATCCTTCACTAAGAACAGATTTCCGTTTAAGGCCTCCACTACTTGCTTTGAACCGTTCAATAGCAAACAGTTCTGATAATCGTTTTCTTTGGCAAAAATACTGCCAACAACATTTATGATCTTGTTATTGGTCTTAAGTGTAGACAACATATCTGCATTTACGTAGAAGTCCTTAAAGAGCTCTACTTCATACGGTTCCTCACTAAGAATATAAAATGGGTTTTTAAGCGGCACGGCCTCTATACAGTAGTTTATATCATTGGAGGTAGGTAAGTAGAAACCACCCTTTTCCCGAAACACAGAAAATCTAACCCTAGCTTGGGAAGCTATTAGATTATTTGCTTCCACGGTTTCGCTTATTTTAGATTCTAGGAACTCCATAGTGAACTCCATAGGGATTTCCATACGCAGTATACGCATAGATGCCATAAGCCTAAGATAGTGGTCCTCCCAGAAAAACAACTTTCCGTTTACCATTCTCATGGTTTCAAAAAGCGCATCACCATAGCGAAGCCCTCTGTTCTGGTGGTCCAAGAATTGTGTGTTTTCCTTTAGAAGATTTCCGTTGTAATTAACCATAAAAAAAGTCCCGATAATTATCGGGACCAAATATAAGGTGATATTAGAAGAATACGGTTATTTAGAACCTAAAACCTGCTTTAGATCCGTTACCTGATTCGTCCATAGCATTTTAGCTTCATCTACTTCGTCTTCCTCTGCAAAGTCTGTTATAAAAAGGGAAACGTCCTTGGTGATTTCATCAACGATGATTTTCATTTCAAAAAATGAATTGTCATCATTTTCAACCCAAGCGAATTTTACAAATTCATCGCTTTTACGTTTTAATAACTTGGCCTCTTCCTCAGATCCGTCCCATATAAAACTGAACATTTCACCTCTAGAGTTAACATTATCGGCAAACCATTCTGAAAGTCCTGAAGGGGTTGACAAGTACGTATATAGCAACTGCGGTGAAGATTGTATTACAAATTCTAGTTCAAATTTTATTTTATCGTCCATTCTTAAGTGTTTACGTGCGGCAATATATAGATTTCCTTATGATAAAAAAATAAAAGAGATAGAATAATTTTAGCAAAGTATTGCCCAAGAACAAGAAATAAACTTTACATTTGCAGCCGTTATCAAAATAATTATGCGGCGAGGTAGCTCAGTTGGTTAGAGCGTCGGATTCATAACCCGGAGGTCGGGGGATCGTGCCCCCCTCTCGCTACAAGGTTTAAAACCATCAAAAACAGCGGTTTGTGTACTCACAAGCCGTTTTTTTATGCCTTGTATTTTTAGTTTACTTAGAGCGTGTACAATACATAGGAAGTACCTAGTACAGGATTCGTTCTGTTTTTAGGTTAGTATTTGCTTTATAGACTTAAATAATACTTTTAATAAATTGGTTCACGGCCAAATTTTCTAAATGCAAAATTTAAAGACCCATTATCATCCGGATGTAGTTAGTTTAGAAGGCAAATCTATTGTCACGAGGCTGGCTACCAGAAGTATTGCCATGCAAGGTAATTGTATTCTATTGGTTTATACGGAGCGCTATGAAGATTATAGTCTGCCTGGTGGCGGCTTAGAT
>NZ_JAHKPY010000002.1:0-626565 GCF_018860745.1 Zobellia uliginosa
TGTCGCCCAAGTCATGGCAACTACTAATGACGGTGGATTCATGGATAATGTTTCAATCACTGTAAAGAAGCCTTTAAATGAAGTAGGTAGATGGAGCGAACCCATACCTTTTGGAATAGTTCCTGTAGCAGTTGCTAACCTTCCAGACGGGAAATTAGTCGCATGGTCCTCAAAGTATAAGGATTATTTTGGCGGTGCTGATGGTTTCACGTATACAGAAATATTTGACCCTTTTGTAGGGGAGAACGGAATGCCTATGGGAGAGAAGCTTACCACAACTAATCATGATATGTTTTGTCCAGGAATAAATAACTTACCTAATGGTATGATATTAGTTACTGGCGGCTCGTCTAACTCAAAGGCTACATTGTATGATTATACCTCGGATACATGGATAGCGACCGATAATATGAATATTGGCAGAGGATATCATGGAGGTGTCACTCTTTCGGATGGTTCTGCAATGGTTATTGGAGGGTCCTGGAGTGGGGGCTTGGCACCGAGTGGAGAGAAAATTGCTGAAATTTGGAGAAAGGAAACAGGTTGGAAGATTCTTACTGGATTAAGAAGTGATATTTTGTTTAACTCTAATGATTTAGCTTTTGAAGAAGAAGGGGTCTATAGGGCAGATAATCACTCATGGCTATGGGCAGCACCAAATGGTAAGGTATTTCATGCTGGTCCCGGTGAAGAGATGAACTGGATAGATGTATCAGGAAATGGTTCGTTTACCAACATTGGTAAGAGAGGTAATGATACATATTCCATGAAAGGAAATACAGTAATGTTCGATATCGGAAAAATTCTTAAAGTTGGAGGTGCCACATCTTATGCGAGTGGAGATTTGGCTAAAGATAATTCTTTTATTATCGATATTAATGATGAAAACAATGTTACGGTTACATCCACATTAAATAATCTTCAATTTAGCCGTACCATGCAAAATAGTGTGGTTCTTCCTAATGGTGAAGTTTTAGTAACCGGTGGATTAAATACAGCAAGAGTTTTTACAGATGAAGGAGCTAGATTAAATGGGGAAATGTATAGTCCAATTTCCAATACATGGCGCACAGTTGCCGGGATGAAAGTGCCCAGAACTTATCATAGTGTTTCAATTTTACAGGCAGATGGAAGGGTTTTTGTAGCTGGAGGAGGACTTTGTGTAACATGTTCAAACCATTTGGATGCGGAAATATATAGCCCACCTTATCTCTTTGATTCTAATGGGGCGTTGGCTGAAAGGCCTACTATTGATGCACCCTTTAAAGTTGACTATAATAGTATCATGGCGGTGACCGGAAGTTCTGATATTCAAGAGTTCAGTTTTATCAGATTATCTTCTTCTACCCATAGTACAAATAATGAACAAAGAAGAATTCCTTTAAGTTTTACAGGGAATGGAGCCTATAATTTAAGCATACCCGATAGAAATCTTTTACCACCTGGATATTACATGCTATTTGGTATAAATGCAAATGGTGTGCCCTCTGTGTCTAAATCGGTTTTGGTTGGAGTACCTACAATTCTAGTTTCAGGAGTTATCGTTTCGCCGGCATCTTTAAGTATGGAATCAGGCTCAACTCAATTAATAACTGCAAATGTTGCGCCATCTAATGCAGACAATAAAAATTTAACATGGTCCTCAAATGACCCATCTATTGCTACAGTTGATGAACATGGACTTGTGACTGCTATTTCATCGGGCACGGCAATTATAACAGTTACGACAGAGGATGGCGGTTATTCCGTAAGGAGCAATATTATAATTGACGGTGAATGTACGTTATCTAATGTGGCTCTTGGTGGAACTGCAATTCAATCAAATACATATGGGGGTGGATTGGCATCATATGCTATTGACGGTAATATTCAAGGTAGCTCAGCATCTTATGCTGGTGCAGATCTTCAACATACAATCAGGGAAGATAACCCATGGTGGGAATTAGACTTGGGATCAGATTATATTATAGATAGTTTAAAGATTTATAATAGAAGTAATGGATTTCATTCGCGATTAAAGAATTTTTATGTTTTTATTTCTGATGTTCCATTTCCTTCAGTATCTACAATTGAAGGTTTAAAAGCTAATACAAATATATTTCAATATTTTTTTGAAGGGTCTGCTTCTGAACTTGAGACAATACCTTTAAAGACTAATGGGCGATTCATTCGAATTCAGGTTGAGGGGAATGGAATATTACATATGGCCGAGGTTGAAGCTATAGGGTGTTTTATTGGCAGCAGTGATTGTGTTGATGTATTACCTGCTGAGATAAGTCCTGCTGGTCCTTTTCGTGATTATCAGGAAGAACAGGCATTACAGGCTATACCAGAAGGAGGAACATGGTCAGGGGCAGTAACTGTAGATGGTATTTTTAATCCAAGGAATGGACCTGGTACTTACACGGTAAGGTATAACTTTCAAGATGAGGAAGGTTGTATTAGCTCAGACGTAAAAAATATTTTAGTCAAAGCATCTTGTGATGGTGTTGCTCCGATTGCAATTAATGCTTCAGGCCCGTTCTTAACATCAAATTCGGTTCAGACCTTGGTTGCTAACCCAGTGGGTGGGACATGGTCCGGAGCTAGTAGTGACGGTACATTCGATCCAGGTGTAGGTCCTGGAACATATTCGGTCACCTATACATATGACAACGGCGAGGGTTGTGTTCAGACTGAAACCATAGAATTGACTGTAAATGCTTTGGACTCCAACTGTGAATTGACGAATGTGGCAGCATTAGGTACGGCCCTTCAGTCGAGCACTTACGGGGATGGTTCGGCCTTCTTTGCCATTGACGGGAACCAGGAAGGAACTACGGCGTCCTACAACAAAGCGGACCTTCAGCACACCGAAAGGGAGGACTACCCATGGTGGGAGCTTGACCTTGGGTCCGATTATCTACTTGAAAACCTTGTGATATACAATCGGAGCGATTCCAACCAATCTCGGCTCCAGAACTTCTATGTATTCGTTTCACAATCTCCCTTCCCTGATGGGTCGAGCCTAGAGGAACTTCGGGACAATGGCGAGGTAACCGAATATTATTTCGGAGGTGCCGCCGGAGCACAGGAGGTCATACCTTTGAATAGCGAGGGTCGATATGTTAGGATAGAGCTATCCGGGAACGGTATATTACATATGGCGGAAGTGGAGATAATGGGGTGTTACCTTGGAGGTCTACCATGTGATGGTATCGATCAGGTCCTGATATCAGATTTGGGTCCGATTGATTATACAGATTCGGTTCGGACCTTGGTTGCTAACCCAGTGGGTGGGACATGGTCCGGAGCTAGTAGTGACGGCACATTCGATCCGGGGGTAGGTCCTGGAACGTATTCGGTCACCTATACATATGACAACGGTGGGGGATGTGTTCAGACTGATAGCATGGAAATAGAAGTTGGTTTTTCCTGTGAATTGACGAATGTGGCAACATTAGGTACGGCCCTTCAGTCGAGCACTTACGGGGATGGTTCGGCCTTCTTTGCCATTGACGGGAACCAGGAAGGAACTACGGCGTCCTACAACAAAGCGGACCTTCAGCACACCGAAAGGGAGGACTACCCATGGTGGGAGCTTGACCTTGGGTCCGATTATCTACTTGAAAACCTTGTGATATACAATCGGAGCGATTCCAACCAATCTCGGCTCCAGAACTTCTATGTATTCGTTTCACAATCTCCCTTCCCTGATGGGTCGAGTCTAGAGGAACTTCGGGACAATGGCGAGGTAACCGAATATTATTTCGGAGGTGCCGCCGGAGCACAGGAGGTCATACCTTTGAATAGCGAGGGTCGATATGTTAGGATAGAGTTATCCGGGAACGGTATATTACATATGGCGGAAGTGGAGATAATGGGGTGTTCTGTGATAAATGAAGCAACTACTCTTAGAGCCTCTATTGAAAACGCTGATTCAGTATCAACACTTAATGTCATTCTATTGGCTCCAAACCCGGTGTCTACTGAAATTAGAATTATGGGGGTTTCCAAAGAAATGATTTCCTCAGTTATTATTTTTGATATGGAGGGTAGGCAAGTTTTAAATGCAGAAAACACCCAAAATGGTTATAGCAATAATGTACAAATTATAGATGTTTCAAAGTTTGTTAAAGGAGTATATCAATTGAATGTAACGTTGATAAATGGTGAAATACACACCAAACCGTTTTTAAAAAAATAATTTGAACATAGATTTTAAAACAACGGAGCTCCTAAAAAGGGGCTCCGTTAGTTTTATAAGATTTATTATTTCTGGTTTTGATGAAAATCATTATCATATTAAAGCCTCTATGGCTTTAAGGATTGAACAAGTTTTTATAGTTAGGATTGTTGTATGGCATAAGAATTGCCAATTAAGCATCGATAGAAAAGGCGTTATACTTGCTTTTAGTAATGATAACAGCGCTTTTAAGGAATATGATGTTAATTGATAACTAAGCGTTCTGTCATTAAAATGACAGAATGACCGCAAATGATACTATGGGAGATCCTAAATTCACGAATTTTGACAATATGTCGCTACAGGCCATTGATGAGGATGCAGAGCTGATACCCCTTTTGACTGCAGAGGATGAGGAAGCAATGAATAATGAGGCTTTGCCTGAAACACTTCCAATATTGCCTTTACGTAACACTGTGTTATTTCCTGGGGTAGTAATTCCTATTACAGCGGGCAGGGATTCGTCCATCAATTTAATAAAAGATGCGAATAATGGGTCTAAGGTTATTGGTGTTGTATCCCAAAAGGATAAGGATACGGAAAATCCAACGGTAAACGACATAAATGTCTTGGGAACGGTAGCCCGTATTTTAAGAGTACTAAAAATGCCAGATGGTAATACTACTGTTATTCTTCAGGGTAAAAAACGTTTTGAAGTAGCGGAAATGCTTACGGAGGAACCCTATATGACTGCAACGGTTAGGGATACCAATGAAGAGAGGCCCAATCCAACTGAGCCGGAGTTTTTAGCTATTATTGAGTCTATTAAAGATTTGGCACTTAAAATTATTAGGGATAATCCAAATATACCAAGTGAAGCTTCTTTTGCAATTAAGAACATTCAGAGCAATTCGTTCTTGATCAACTTTGTTTCGTCTAATCTTAATCTTGGTGTAAAGGAAAAGCAGGAACTATTGGAGATTAATAATCTTCAAGAACGTGCGTTGGCTACTTTAAAACATATGAATCTTGAACTTCAGAAATTGGAGTTGAAGAATGATATACAGTCCAAGGTTCGTAATGATATGGACCAACAGCAGCGCGAGTATTTCTTGCATCAGCAAATGAAAACCATTCAGGAAGAATTGGGCGGTGTTTCTCATGATGACGAGATTTTTGAAATGCGAAAGAGGGCTAAAAAGAAAAAATGGGACGATAAGGTCAAGGAGCATTTTGATAAAGAATTGGCCAAAATGCAGAGGATGAATCCGCAAGTGGCGGAGTATTCTATCCAAAGAAATTATTTAGACCTTTTTCTGGATTTGCCTTGGAACGAGTTTTCTAAAGATAAATTCGATTTAAAAAGAGCCCAGAAAATTCTAGATCGTGATCACTATGGTCTTGAAGATGTAAAGCGCCGCATTATTGAATATTTAGCGGTACTTAAGCTTAGAAACGATATGAAATCACCTATTCTATGTCTTTATGGACCTCCAGGGGTAGGTAAGACATCATTGGGTAAATCCGTAGCTGAAGCGCTTGGGCGCGAATATGTAAGGATATCTTTAGGTGGTTTAAGAGATGAAGCTGAAATACGCGGACACCGAAAAACGTACATAGGCGCTATGCCGGGTAGAATTGTTCAGAGTTTGAAAAAGGCGGGGACTTCTAACCCTGTTTTTATCTTGGATGAAATAGATAAATTATCAAGTAGCCATCAAGGTGATCCCTCTTCTGCCATGTTGGAGGTTCTTGACCCAGAACAGAACAGTGAATTTTATGACAACTTTTTAGAGATGGGATATGACCTTTCCAAGGTTATGTTTATCGCAACAGCCAATAATCTAAGTACAATTCAGCCAGCGCTTCGTGACCGTATGGAGATTATTAATGTTACCGGGTATACTATAGAGGAAAAAGTTGAGATTGCTAAAAGACACTTGCTACCAAAGCAGTTAAAAGAACATGGTCTTACTAGCAAAGATTTAACTATAGGGAAGCCTCAGTTAGAGAAAATCGTAGAAGGGTATACACGTGAATCCGGAGTTCGTTCTTTGGAGAAGCAGATAGCTAAAATGGTACGTTATGCGGCCAAAAATATCGCAACGGAAGAAGAATATGAGGTTAAGGTAACCAATGATGTGGTCGTAAAAGTTCTTGGACCTGCCAGATTGGAGCGGGATAAATATGAGAACAATGATGTAGCCGGAGTTGTTACCGGTCTTGCATGGACAAGTGTGGGAGGGGATATTCTTTTTATTGAGTCGATCTTATCTAAAGGAAAAGGTAGTTTAAATATCACCGGAAACTTGGGTAAGGTAATGAAAGAATCGGCTACCATTGCTATGGAATACATAAAGTCCAATGCGGAGCGTTTTGGTATAAACGCAGAAGTATTCGATAAATATAATGTTCATATTCACGTACCGGAAGGTGCTACTCCAAAAGATGGTCCAAGTGCAGGTATAACTATGTTGACTTCCTTAGTTTCCTTGTTTACGCAAAGGAAAGTGAAGAAGAGTTTGGCTATGACCGGCGAGATAACTTTAAGAGGTAAGGTACTACCTGTAGGAGGAATCAAAGAGAAAATACTTGCGGCTAAAAGGGCTAGAATAAAAGAATTGATTCTTTGTAAAGATAATGAAAGAGATATTTTAGAGATAAAAAAAGAGTATCTTAAGGGTCTTAAATTTCATTATGTTACAGACATGCATGAAGTTATAGATATTGCCCTAACATCCCAAAAAGTTAAGAACGCTAAAAAACTCTAATGTCTAAGATTACGATTGCCATAGATGGATTTTCTTCTACAGGAAAAAGTACCTTGGCCAAGCAACTAGCCAAAGAACTAAACTATGTTTACGTAGATACAGGTGCCATGTACCGGGCAATAACGTTATTTGCTATGCGCAATAATTTTATTGGCAGCGGAGAAGAGCGTTTGGAAGATTTGGTAAAACTGTTGCCCAGAATAAAATTAAAATTCGTTCCCAATCCCAAACTGGGTTTTGCAGAAATGTACTTGAACGATGAAAACGTTGAAAAACAAATACGCACTATGCAAGTTTCCAAATACGTAAGCAGAATAGCCGAGTTGGAACAGGTACGTTACATGTTGGTAGAGATGCAAAAGACTATGGGCAAGGAAAAGGGCATTGTTATGGACGGCAGGGATATTGGTACCGTAGTTTTTCCCGATGCCGAGCTTAAGATTTTTATGACTGCATCTCCACAAGCAAGGGCTACGCGCAGATATAAAGAGTTGTTGGATAGGGGGGAGGAAGTCTCTTATGAGGATGTGCTGGAAAATGTGCAGAAGCGAGATTTTATAGATTCCCACCGCGAATTTTCTCCATTGCGTAAAGCGGATAATGCCATAGAGTTCGATAATAGTGATATGGGGCTGAAGGAGCAATTTGAACGGCTACTTAGTATAGCCGATCGCTGTATTGAGAAAGTATAAAAAAACGTGCCAGAAATTAATCTGGCACGTTTTTTATTTGTTTTCGGTTCTTCTTAGATATTAGGGATAACAAGAACTTGATCAGGGTGTATAACATCTGGGTTAGTCAATACACCTGTGTTAGCAGAAAAAATCTGCTTATACTTCATTGGATCTCCGTAGTATTGTTTCGCTATTTTACTTAAAGATTCGCCGCTTTTAACTGTATGTCTTGCGTATACTGAAGAATCTTCTACCGTGATATTCGCTTTAATGTCTGAGGGACTTTCGCCACCCAATTGCTTGATCTTGTCCCAAAGCAAGTTTTTTTCATATGGGGTTCCGGCTTCACCTTTAATTTTCAGCACACCGTTATCTTCGGAAACATCTCCGTTTTTTATACCCAATTGTTCACCAAGATTCAAAACTTCTTGATATTTTGCTTTAACGCTCATACTTAATACTTTTTAATGGTTAATATTCTTGTCCTAAGATAACGATAAAACCACCATTTTACGTATAAAATAACATAAAAAAAGGTACACAGGCATATGCTGTAAGGAGAAGGTTGGTAAACTAATAAAAAAGATGTATTTTTGCACTCCTTTTTTACAAATTCATCAAGAGCGAAAAGGAAAGATAAAAAATTGACATATAACAACTTCTGCGGTCATTGTTTAACTCTTGTGCCATCGTAGAATACAAATTAAGATCAGCAATGGCTGAAGAAAAAACAACAGCTCAGGTAGAGGAAACTGCTGCCGAGGTTAAACAAGAAGTAAAAGAACAAGCTCCTAAGCAAGACCCAAAAGAATTTTTGGAAAACTTTAATTGGGAGAAGTATGAAGAAGGTATTGAAAAAGTAGAGGACTCTAAATTAGAGGAATTCGAAAAATTAGTAGCTGAAAACTTTGTAGATACTGCTGATGAAGAGGTAGTAGAAGGTAAAGTGGTCTATTTAACAGACCGTGAAGCGATCATAGATATCAATGCTAAGTCTGAAGGTGTTATTTCATTGAACGAATTCCGTTATAATCCTAACTTAAAAGTAGGTGATAAGGTTGAAGTTCTTATTGACATCCGTGAAGATAAAAGTGGTCAATTGGTTCTTTCTCACAGAAAGGCTAGAACTATTATGGCTTGGGACCGTGTTAATGCTGCCCACGATAAAGAAGAAATTGTTAGTGGTTTCGTTAAGTGTAGAACTAAAGGTGGTATGATCGTAGATGTTTTTGGCATCGAAGCTTTCTTGCCAGGTTCTCAAATTGATGTGAAGCCTATTCGTGATTACGATCAGTATGTTGGTAAAACAATGGAATTCAAAGTGGTTAAAATAAACCATGAGTTCAAAAACGTTGTAGTATCTCACAAAGCGTTGATCGAAGCGGATATCGAAGAACAGAAAAAAGAAATCATCAGCCAATTAGAGAAAGGACAAGTGTTAGAAGGTGTTGTGAAAAACATTACTTCTTACGGTGTGTTTGTTGATCTTGGTGGTGTAGATGGTTTGGTACACATTACCGATCTTTCTTGGAGCCGTATCAACCACCCGAACGAGGTTGTAGAATTGGATCAGAAAATCAACGTTGTTATACTTGACTTTGATGAGAACAAATCTAGAATACAGTTGGGTATGAAGCAATTGGAGAAACATCCTTGGGATGCCTTGAGCGACGAAATCAAAATTGGAGACAAAGTAAAAGGTAAAGTAGTTGTAATCGCAGATTACGGTGCATTTATCGAAGTTGTTGAAGGTGTTGAAGGTTTGATCCACGTTTCTGAAATGTCTTGGTCTACGCACTTGCGTTCAGCTCAGGATTTCGTAAAAGTTGGTGATGAAGTAGAAGCTGTTGTGTTGACATTGGATCGTGAAGATCGTAAAATGTCTCTTGGTATCAAGCAATTGACTCCAGACCCATGGACAGATATTACTACTAAATACCCTGTTGGTTCTAAACATTCAGGTATCGTTAGAAACTTTACCAACTTTGGTGTCTTTGTTGAGATGGAAGAAGGTATTGACGGTCTTATCTATATCTCTGACCTTTCTTGGACTAAGAAAATCAAGCACCCATCTGAGTTTGTTTCCGTAGGAGATAAAATGGAAGTTGAAGTGTTAGAATTGGATGTTGAAGGTCGTAAGCTTAGCTTAGGTCACAAACAAACTACTGAGAACCCTTGGGATAAATACGAAGCTGAATTTGCTGTAGATACTATCCATAAAGCGGCTATTACCGATATCGTTGATAAAGGTGCTACCATAGACTTTAATGAAGATATTACTGCATTTGTTCCGCAACGTCATTTAGAGAAAGAAGATGGTAAGAAATTAGGCAAAGGAGACGAAGCTGAATTTAAGATCATTGAATTCAATAAAGATTTCAAGCGTGTTGTTGCAAGTCACACTGCTATTTTCCGTGAGGAAGAGCAACGTAACGTAAAAGCACAACAGAAGAAAGCTGCTGCATCTGCAGACGAGGCTAAACCTACATTAGGTGATGCTAACGAAGCACTTCAAGCTTTGAAAGATAAGATGGAAGGTAAGAAGTAAACCTAATATCTATTCATATAAAAATCCCCATAGCCATTGGTTATGGGGATTTTTTTGTTCAAACCTATCGTACATAATGGGTTTATACAGATTAGGTAGGTACTTTCCATGAAAACGGAATACATTTAGAATGGCGCTTTTTTTCTAAGTAGAATTCCCTACTTTTGTGAAGCTAAACCATTATTGCAGTATGAGCCAAAAGGTACTTCTTTCTGAAAAGGAAATAAACATCATACTCCATCGTTTGGCATGTCAACTCCTCGAGAATCATCTAGATTTTAAAAATACCGTACTTATAGGCATTCAGCCAAGAGGCACTTTTGTTGCTGATAGATTAACAAAAATCTTGAAAGAGGAATATGGCGTAAAGGAAATTAAACTAGGATTTCTAGACATCACCTTTTATAGAGATGACTTCAGAAGAGGAGATAAAACCTTGGAAGCTACCAAAACCAAAATAGATTTTTTAATTGAGGACAAGAAAGTAGTTCTAATAGATGATGTACTCTATACGGGCCGCAGTATCCGGTCTGCCTTAACGGCAATACAATCTTTTGGTAGACCTTCTGAAATAGAGTTGCTTGCATTAATAGATAGACGTTTTAGTAGACATTTGCCTATACAACCCAATTACCGTGGGAGACAAGTTGATGCTATAAACGATGAAAAGGTGAAGGTTCTTTGGAAGGAAAATGACGGTGAGGACGTGATATATTTGATAAATAAATAACAATGGCGGAACTGAGTGTAGAACACTTATTAGGAATCAAATACTTAAATGAGAATGATATTCAGCTCATTTTTGAGACCGCTGATCATTTTAAGGAAGTTATCAATCGCTCCATTAAAAAGGTTCCTTCTCTACGCGATATAACAATTGCTAATATTTTCTTTGAAAACAGTACGCGAACAAAACTTTCCTTTGAGCTGGCGGAGAAGAGGCTATCGGCAGATGTTATAAATTTTTCAGCGGGGCAATCATCCGTAAAGAAGGGTGAGACATTAATTGATACGGTAAACAATATCTTATCTATGAAAGTGGATATGGTGGTTATGCGCCATCCTAATCCTGGGGCGGGAATATTTTTATCCAAACATGTTAATGCATCTATTGTAAATGCGGGAGATGGTGCGCATGAGCATCCTACACAGGCGTTATTGGATTCTTACTCAATTAGGGAAAAGTTAGGTGATGTAGCAGGTAAAAATGTGGTAATCGTGGGTGATATTCTTCACTCTCGTGTAGCGCTGTCCAATATTTTCGCATTAAAATTGCAAGGAGCAAATGTAAAAGTCTGTGGCCCAAAAACGTTGATGCCAAAACATATTGAATCCTTAGGGGTAACCGTAGAGACAGATTTAAGAAAAGCACTAAATTGGTGTGATGTGGCGAATATGTTGCGTATTCAGAACGAGAGACTGGATATTAGCTATTTCCCTACTACACGTGAGTATACCCAACAGTTTGGGGTCAACAAGAAATTATTGAATAGTTTAGATAAAGAGATAGTAATTATGCACCCTGGACCAATAAACAGAGGTGTGGAAATTACCAGTGATGTGGCAGATTCAAAACAGTCCATCATATTAAATCAAGTAGAAAATGGTGTTGCCATTCGTATGGCAGTAATTTATTTATTAGCTTCAAAAATAAAATAATAAAAGTATGATTTTCGATTCAGACGGTTCTACAACTATCGTTTCTCAAGAAAATACAACGCTTTCTATTTTCTTGAAAAACTTAAATGACGCTTACCCTAAAATAAAGAATGACAATATTGTCATAAACCTCTTTTCCTTTTCAAAATTAAAGGCAGATGATGTTCTTGAGTTTTTGCAACTATCGGATTTGCATAAAAAAGCAAAGAAATCGTTTGTTTTGGTAACCAATAAAGTATCTTATGATGAGGTGCCGGATGCTATAATAGTTGTGCCTACAATTCAAGAAGCACAGGATGTAATTGAAATGGAAGAAATTGAACGAGATTTAGATTTATGAGTAACTATCACCTATCTCAAGTTAACATTGCTAAAATGTTAGCCCCTATAGACAGTCCGGTAATGGCTGATTTTGTTAAAGATTTAGATCGTATAAATGCCATTGCAGATAAAAGTACAGGGTTTATTTGGAGATTACAAGGGGATGAGAACAATGCAACAGCACTACGTGTTTTTGAAGATGATTTCTTAATAATAAACATGTCGGTTTGGGAATCTAAAGAAGCATTGTTTAATTTTACATATGCTTCCCAGCATGCAGGGGTAATGAAAAGAAAGAAAGAATGGTTTCATAAAATGTCTGACATGCATATGTGTCTGTGGTATACAAAAGAAGGACATGAACCTACACCTGAAGAAGCAAAAGAGCGTCTTAGATACCTAAATGATTATGGAGAATCTCCTTATGCATTTAGTTTTAAAGGGCAATTTACAGCAGAGGATGCTTTAATATATACGCCCAAGAATTAGAGAAATGAAACTTCAGATTCTAGGTTGCTACGCAGCAACACCGCGAACAATGACCAACCCAACTTCTCAGGTGTTGGAGATTAAGAACCATATGTTTTTAATTGATTGTGGCGAAGGAACACAAGTGCAATTGCGTAAGCACAAGATTAAGTTTTCTCGCATTAACCATATTTTTATTTCACATCTTCATGGGGACCACTTTTTTGGATTACCAGGTCTTATCTCTACATTCAGATTATTGGGAAGGGAAAAAGAACTTTATGTCTACGGTCCTAAAGGCATTAAGGAAGCAATTACACTTTTATTGAAGCTTGGCGACTCGTGGACGAATTATCCTTTGCACTTTCATGAACTGACCAATAGGGAGCCTGAAATAATATTTGAGGACGATAAGATGGTCGTGGAAACTATTCGGTTAAATCACAGGGTATACACTAACGGTTTCCTGTTTAAAGAGAAGCCGGGCGAGCGAAAGCTTAATGTAGAAGCTGTAGAAAAATATAAGGTTGATAGAGCTTACTATCAGAATATAAAAAATGGAAAGGATGTTATTATGGATGATGGTACCATTATTTCTAACGCAAAACTAAGTTCTGACCCGCCTCAACCCAAAAGTTACGCCTATTGCAGTGATACAGGTTACAAACCGGATATTGTAGGTCAAATTAAAGATGCTACTGCGTTATATCACGAAGCTACATTTCTGGAAACCGAGGCACATTTGGCCGTCAAGACTAAACACTCTACAGCTAAGGAGGCTGCTGCTATTGCCAAAGCAGCTGAGGTTGGTAAGCTTATATTAGGTCATTATTCTACCCGTTATAAATCAATTGAACTTTTTAAGGAAGAAGCATTGGAAATATTTCCTAATGTAGTTCTTGCCGATGATGGTAAGTTTTTTGAGTTTTAGTCAGCTTCTTACTTTTTCATTAGCAATCTTTTGCTGAACTTTGATAGGAGAGACCGTATCAAAAAAAAGCTATGCAAAAAGATTTAGGAGATTACCGTAAATCATATGAAAAAAGTGCCTTGATGGAAGATTCTATTTCAGATAATCCAATGGAGTTGTTTCAGAAGTGGTTTTATGAAACAGAAGCTTCAGATGGGGTAGACGAGCCCAATGCCATGACAGTGTCTACTGTTGGTCTGGATGGCTTTCCTAAAAGTAGGGTAGTGCTTTTAAAAAAGTTTACGCACGAAGGTTTTATTTTTTATACCAACTACAATAGTGAAAAAGGGCGGGCTATTGCAGCTAATCCCAATGTATGTGTTTCCTTTTTTTGGCCGAATATGGAGAGGCAAATCATAATAAAGGGCAAAGCGGAAAGAATACCCGAAAATTTATCGGATGGCTATTTTGAATCACGCCCGGATGGCAGTAAGCTTGGGGCTATAGTTTCTGAACAAAGCTCGGTTATCGAATCAAGGGAAGAGTTGGAAGACAAGTTAAAAAACCTTGAGGTTGAGTACCAAGATAAAGAGATAACAAGACCTGAGCATTGGGGTGGGTATATCGTTAAACCAATATCAATTGAGTTTTGGCAAGGTAGACCAAATCGTTTACATGATCGCATCCGGTATTCCTTAATAGATGAATTGGATTGGAAAATGGAGCGTTTAGCACCTTAACCCTATTACTTCGGCCACTCAAAATATTTTTAAAACTTTAAATTTTGGTTAAATGAAAACATTGATAATGGTCAGACACGGAAAATCTTCTTGGGATTATTCTGTGAGTGATAGAGATCGTCCACTACAAGAAAGAGGTGTTAATGATGCGCTTTTGGTCTCGTCAGAATTCAATTCGCAAGCTCAAAACATAGCTGCTGTTTTCTCAAGTCCTGCAAATAGGGCGTTGCATACTTGTATGATTTTTTCCAGACAATTAAACATCCCACTATCATCCGTAGAGATTAAAGATGAGCTGTATGATTTTTCGGGAGAATCAGTGTTTGAGTTCATATCAAATCTTGATGACTCCTTGGATTCGGTGATGATTTTTGGGCATAACCATGCTTTTACACATGTTGCCAATTCTTTGGGAAATACCTATATTGACAACGTTTCTACCAGTGGGCTCGTGCATTTAAAATTCAATGTTGATAACTGGAGTTTGGTAAAAAAAGGAATCACAGAACAAACAATTTTCCCGAAAGACTTAAGATAAATGATAAAGACAAGACCAAAATACATAAATAGAGAAATTAGTTGGCTACGTTTTAACGAAAGAGTGCTTCAAGAATGCGAGGATGAAAATGTACCGTTAATTGAACGTCTTCGTTTTTTAGGTATTTTTTCAAATAATCTTGATGAGTTCTTTAAGGTGCGTTATGCCACGGTGAAACGTATTTTTGAAGCCGGGAAATCTGGTAAAAGTGTTTTGGGAGGAGAAAAGGCAAAAGATTTACTGGTTGAAATTACCAAGTTTGTTATAGAGCAGCAACGTAAAAGTGTTGAGATTCTTAAGAAAATTGAAAACGAACTTGAGGAGCAAGACGTATACCTTCTGAATGAAACAGAACTTTCTGAAGCTCAAGGAAAATTCGTTAAAAAATATTTTGTACAAAAAGTAAGTCCACAGCTCATGACCATTATCTTAAATGATTTGGCAGAGTTTCCAATGCTAAAGGATACCGCAGCTTATCTAGCGGTAAAAATGGTTTTACAGAGTGATGATCGCACCAAGAGTACATTTGAGAAGAAAGAAAAGCGTTACGCGCTTATTGAGATTCCTAAGGGTATTGACAGGTTTGTGGTTTTACCAAAAGAGGGAGATAAAAACTATGTTATTATTTTAGATGATATAATTCGCTATTGTATGGATAGCGTTTTCCCAATGTTCGATTATAAGAGCATATCTTCTCATATGATCAAGATTACCAGGGATGCTGAGCTGGATATAGATAATGATTTGAGTAAGAGTTTTATAGAGAAAATTTATTCTAGTGTTGAGCACAGAAAAATTAGTGATCCGGTACGTTTTGTATATGATAAAAACATAGAAACGGATACGTTAGACTTTCTGAAAGAAAAAATGGGTATTGAAGACGCAGATAGTGTCATACCCGGTGGTAGATACCATAATAAAAGGGATTACATGGGCTTTCCTAGTTTAGGGAGAGAGGATCTTATGTATGATAAAATTGCTCCGCTACCGGTAAAAGGCCTTAGTCTTGAGGGGAGTTTGTTAGAGCAAATTGCTGAAAAAGATTATTTGCAGTATACCCCTTATCACACGTTTTCTTATGTGTTGAAGTTTTTAAGGGAAGCTGCTCTTGACCCTAAGGTAAAAGCAATTAAAATAACGGTTTATCGCCTAGCTAATGATTCTCAGGTTGCCGCATGTCTTTCAAACGCTGTAAAAAATGGGAAACAGGTGACATTGCAAATTGAGCTACGTGCCCGTTTTGATGAACAGGCTAATATTAGATATGCCGAAGAACTGCAAGCAGAAGGGGTAAAACTTATTTTTGGCGTTCCCGGTCTAAAAGTGCACAGTAAGATTTGTATGATAGAGCGCGAAGAAAATGGAATTTTAAAGCGTTATGGTTTTATAAGTACTGGTAACTTCAATGAATCAACTGCAAGAATATATACGGATTATACCTTGTTCACTGCTAATGAGCCTATATTAAAGGAGTTAAACAAGGTTTTTGATTTTTTTGAAACTACCTATAAAATTAATAAGTACAAGCATTTAATAGTATCTCCTCATTATACAAAATCCTTCTTTACAAAACTTATAGATAAAGAAATTATAAATGCCGAGGCGGGTAAACAAGCTTTCATAAAGATAAAAATGAACAGTTTTACTTCGTACAAGATGATTGATAAATTGTACGAAGCCAGTAACGCTGGGGTAAAGATTCAACTAATTGTTCGTGGTATTTGTTGCTTGATTCCTGGAATTGAAGGAATGAGCGAAAATATTGAAGCAATCAGTATAGTAGATAAGTTTTTGGAGCATCCGCGTATGTTTATATTTTGTAATGATGGTGATACTAGAGTGTTTATTTCTTCAGCGGATTTTATGACCCGTAATCTCGAGAACAGAGTTGAGGTGGGTTGCCCTATTTATGACGAAGATGTCAAAAAAGAATTGATCGATACGTATGAGATTTCATGGAACGATAATGTGAAAGCCCGGGTTTTCAATGAGGCACAGGATAACGCTTATCGTGTAAATGATAAGCCTAAGTTACGTTCACAATTTGCTACGTATGATTATTATCTAGATAAATTGGGTTCTAATATTCCTACTACGGAGTAAAGAGTAGTTTACGTTTCAAGTTTTAGGTATTATTTGATTTTACCTAAAGCTTGATTTTTTATCCATGAATACTTTCTTTATTACTTAGGTCTTTCATTATTTCTGCCTCAAAATCTAAGAGTGACTGCCATTTTCTGTCTACTTCCTCGCGGTCTCCATATTGTCTTGCAAATTTTAAGAACATGGTATAATGTCCTGCTTCGCTTACCATAAGTTTATGGTAGAAATCGGCAAGTTCTTTATCTTCCAATTCTTCGGAAAGCAATCTAAAGCGTTCGCAGCTCCGAGCTTCGATTAATGCAGCATATAAAAGACGATGCACCAACTGGGTAGTACGGCTTCCGCCTTTGGGAAAGAACTTTATTAATTGAAGAACATATTCGTCTTTTCTGTCACGTCCCAAACTCTGACCTCTTGCTGTAATCCGGTCATGCACCATTTTAAAATGGGCCATTTCCTCTCGCGAAAGTGCAATCATTTCTTCCACCAACTCAGTATATTCCGGAAAACTTATGATCAAGGATATAGCCGTGCTTGCTGCTTTTTGCTCGCAATACGCATGATCGGTCAAAATTTCATCTATATTTTTCTCAACAATATTTACCCATCTTGGGTCAGTTGGTAGCTTTAAACCTAGCATAATTCAATTTTTCGTAAAATTAGCAAGAATCTTTGTAAACTATAACTTGAATTTAGCATCTTAAATATCATGTTATCCCAAAGAATAATTAGTTTTGTAGATAGTTGTTTTTTATAATGCCGAAAGGTGAAAGAAAACAGGGTTGTTACCACTTATCAAGAAACCCGAAAAACAGAATATGGAATTAACCAAATTAGACCAAGAACTTCAGACTTTATTAAGCAGTAATTTAGACCCTGATACAGATTCATGGTTGCATTCAAAACTAGAACAAATAATTAGTTCAAGTTCTACAAAAGATCTGTACATGACGTATAGCCTATTGGCTAGTAAAATAGATTCAGACACTATTCTGAATTTAAGTCCTGATACAGATGAAGTAACCGAGTATTTGCTTAAACAGAATGCTACCGTACTTCAAATAGCCCGCATTTATCTTTTATTGAAGGTGTTGAAGGCAGATGGTGATTTTTTCGTACCTAAAGTGGCTAACCTTATTCAAGTAGCAGATATCGGAGAGCTGGAAACCTTCTTAAAATTTCTGATTCTGTTACCCGATTCCGAAAATTATAAGCAGACTGCAGTTGAGGCTTTACGAACGAATATTTCCACCATATTTAAAGCCATAAGTATGCAGAATCCATATCCCGCAAAATATTTTAATGATCAACAATGGAACCAAATGTTCCTTAAAGCTGCTTTTATGCAGTTAGATCTTTCTGCCATTTTAAGTATTGATGAGCGAGCGAATAAGGATTTAACACGAATTATATCTGATTACGCACATGAAAGGTGGGCGGCATCCAGAGAAATAGAGCCTTTGTTTTGGCGGCCTGTGGCAGCATTTTTAGATGAAACCTTGTTGAAAGATATGGAGTGCTTGTTCGCAAGTGATAATCTTGTTGAAAATAAAGTAGCGGCACTGTGTTGTTATAATTCTAAAGAGCCAAAAGCCAAAGAGTTATTGGCCCAACACCCAAATTTAAAGGCTCAAGTAACGAATAAAGAAATTACCTGGAAAAATATAAAAGCTTAATATGGAAGATAAAATGATGATAATAGATCCGCATGTACACATGTCATCTAGAACTACGGACGATTATGAAGCGATGGCCGCGGCCGGAGTTGTTGCGGTAATAGAGCCTTCTTTTTGGATGGGACAGCCAAGGACTCAGGTAGGTTCTTTTCAAGATTATTACAGCAGTTTAGTAGGTTGGGAGCCGTTTAGAGCTAGTCAGTTTGGTATTCAGCATTATTGTACCATCGGTTTAAATTCCAAAGAAGCAAATAATGAGGCTTTAGCGGAACAGGTTATTGAGCTTTTACCTCTATACCTGCACAAACAGAATGTGGTGGCCATAGGTGAGATAGGTTATGATGATCAAACTCCGGCAGAGGATAAATACTTCCGTATGCAGCTAGAAATGGCCAAGGAATTGGATATGGTGGTTCAGGTGCACACACCACATCGTGATAAAAAGGCTGGTACGCTTAAAAGTATGGAAGTTTGTCTGGAACACGGCCTAGACCCTGCAAAGGTAGTTATTGACCACAATAACGAAGAAACCGTAAAAGAGGTTTTGGACAAAGGTTTTATTGCTGCATTTACCATCTACCCAAAAACAAAAATGGGTAATGAGCGTATGGTTGAAGTGGTTAAAAAGTTTGGAAGTACTAATATTATTGTAGATAGTTCTGCGGATTGGGGCGTTAGTGACCCTTTGGCCGTGCCAAAAACAGCAAATCTTATGCTGAAAAGAGGTATTGCAAAAGAGGACGTTGTAAAAACCTGTTACCAAAATGCATTGGATATTTTTGGTTCTAACGGCAAAATGAAAGAGGAGCATTGGTTGAAATCCAAAGGAGTAAATCAAGCTCAACTTTTTAATGACAACAGTGTTTTAAGAGGACAAGAACCCAGAGTAGATTCTGATCAGATTACATAATGAATTCCACATTTCTTGGATATGCGCGATTGGCAAGACCTGCTAACTTACCAACTGCCGCCGCCGATATTTTGGCCGGTGTAGCTATTGGAGGTGTTTTTGCAAGCGGTGTAACATCAGATTTTTTAGGTTCAGTGTTGTTTACGCATATCTTGTGCCTTATGTTTTCATCCGTTTTTTTATATGCGGGCGGGGTAATCCTTAATGATGTTTTCGACTTTAAAATAGATCAAGTAGAACGGCCAGAACGGCCTATCCCTAGCGGAGTTGTGCCGATAGCGGCTGCAACGCTATATGGTTCAATTACTTTGGTTATCGGAATTCTGTTGGCCTTTTTGGTATCGAGTATTTCAGGTGGTGTTGCCTTTGCGCTTGCTATGGCTATACTTTTATATGACGGCATTGCCAAAAAGTATGATTTTTTTGGTCCTTTGAGTATGGGTTTGTGTAGAGGGATAAACCTCCTATTGGGAATGTCCATTTTAGGAGATTTCAATTACTGGTTTATGGCCATTATCCCTATTGTGTATATCTTCGCTATTACATTGATTAGTAGGGGGGAAGTGCATGGTGAAAACAAAAACCACATCGTGCTGGCAGGTGTACTTTATGGTATGGTGATTTTGGCCGTTGCATCTATAGCATTTTTATATACGGATGACCTAATATTTTCGTTATTGTTTCTAGTAGTGTTTGCGTTCACGGTGTTAAGACCTTTGGTCAAAGCCCATTCCGTAAACTCTCCTGAGAATATTAAAAAAGCGGTTATGGCAGGAGTTATATCGCTTATATTGCTAGATGCATCTGTAGCTGTTGCATTTTCAGATTGGTGGTATGGTTTGATAATACTGGCCTTATTGCCTATTTCTAAGGGCCTGTCTAAATTATTTGCCGTTACTTAAGGTCAATTGTATTGGCGTTCAAAATAAATTCGATGTTTAAAACAATAGAACAGAAATTTGAGGTTTCATATCAATATGGCCTCCACTTTACCGAAAACTTGTTCGGTATAAAAAACACCTTGTTCAGGGATGTTATCAAAGCTTATAAGAATGAGCCTGTAAAATTACTCTTTGTGATTGATGATGGTGTGGCCGAGGCTCACCCGGAATTAATACAAAACATTAAAACCTACTGTCTGCAATACCAAGAGAATCTGTTGCATACTAAAAGTATGGTCGTTCAAGGTGGTGAGACTTGTAAAAATGATGAGAGTCAGGTTGAGGCTATTCTAAAAGCGGTTAGTGAATACGCTATTTGCAGGCATTCTTTTGTAGTTGTAATTGGCGGCGGTGCGGTTATTGATATGGCAGGTTATGCCGCGGCAATTGCCCATAGAGGTGTAAAACTAATACGTATACCAACAACGGTATTATCTCAGGATGATTCTGCGGTAGGGGTTAAGAATAGTGTGAATGCCTTTGGGAAGAAGAATTTTATTGGAACTTTCGCTCCTCCGTTCGCTATAATTAATGATACGGATTTTTTAAAAACCTTGGAGCAGCGCGATTGGATATCCGGTATTTCGGAAGCTCTAAAAGTAGCACTGATTAAAGATGATGTCTTTTTTGAATATTTGGAAAAAAACGCTCATTTATTAAGAGAGAGAAATATGGAAGCTATGCAGTACACCATCTATAGGTGTGCCGAAATGCATATGCATCATATAGCACAGGGTGGAGACCCGTTTGAGAGTGGTTCTTCCAGACCATTGGATTTTGGACATTGGGCAGCCCATAAATTAGAATATATGACCAATTATGCACTGCGTCATGGTGAAGCGGTTGCAAAAGGAATTGTTCTAGATGTTGCCTATGCTCATTTAGTCGGTTTGATAAATGAGTCCGATTTAAATCGTGTAGTGCAGGTTTTTCAGAATATAGGTTTTGATTTGAGTTTTCCGTTATCTTCTGAGAAAGAAGTAAACGAGTTGCTGAATGGAATAGAAGAATTTCGGGAGCACTTAGGTGGGGAACTCACGATAACGTTAATTTCTGATATTGGCGTAAAATATGATGTTCACGAAATTGATAGGGGAACCATGAAAAATGCATTGGACTTGGTAAACGAAATTTCAAAACTTAAAGTAAAATAGCTTGCGCATAGATAAAAATTTTCAACTTACATATTGTACCAATATCCACCCAGGATTTGATTGGAAGACCACTTTTGATAGTCTAAAGAATCACGTTCCGCAGATTAAGCAAAAAGTAGCTCCCAGCAAGCCTTTCGGTTTGGGGTTGCGTTTATCCAATAAAGCGAGTGAGGAACTTGCTTTGGATTCGAATCTTGCTGAATTTCAACAATGGCTGAGTGAAAACGAGGTATATGTTTTTACCATGAACGGTTTTCCGTATGGTAATTTTCACAACGAACGCGTTAAGGATGATGTGCATGCGCCAGATTGGACCGCGCAGGAAAGGTTGACATATACTAGGCGTATGTTCGATCAGTTAGCGGCTTTGCTTCCTGAAGGTAATACGGGTGGAATTTCAACGTCTCCAGTAAGCTATAAATATTGGCATGCTACAGAAGAAGCGACTAAAACAGCTTTTGAAACGGGAGCAAAAAATATGCTCGAAGTTGCCACCCATCTACATAAAATAGAACAAGAAACCGGAAAATATCTACATTTGGATATAGAGCCGGAGCCTGATGGTATGTTGGAGAATAGTGATGAGGTTCTTCAATTTTTCGCTGATTATTTATTGCCTATTGGTGTTGCCCTAATAGGTGAAAAATTAGGGTTGGATGCTGAAGCTGCAAAGAAATTGATTCACCGTTACCTTACCGTGTGCTATGATATTTGCCATTTTTCATTAGCTTACGAAGAGCCAACGGACACTTTTGAAAAATTGGAAAAAGCGGGAATTGCAATAGGGAAAATTCAAGTGAGTGCTGCTTTAAAAATTCTTTCAAATCCGTCAGGGAATGATGAAATTTGGGAAGCTTTGGCACTTTTTGATGAGCCTACCTATTTACACCAAGTAACTGAAAAGGTGAGTGGTAAGGTAAAAACCTATAATGATTTGCCTATTGTTCTTGAACATAAAAGGGAATTTGAAGAATTACGCGCACATTTTCACGTGCCTATTTTTTTAGAACGTTTTGGAGCTTTGAATTCTACCCAAGACCATATTCTAAAAGTGATGAAATATTTAAAGGAACACCCTGTTTCCGAACATTTGGAAATTGAGACCTACACTTGGGATGTTCTCCCATCTGCTTTAAAGAGAGACCTTTCCGAGTCTATTATAAGGGAGATTGATTGGTTTGTAGATAAGTTTTAGAAGATGAAGAAAACGCTAGTGATTAATGTTGTGGGCTTGACGCAACGTCTTATTGGGGAGCATACCCCATTTATAGAATCCTTTCTTAAAAAGGGAAAATCTGCTTACATAAATCCTGTTTTGCCAGCAGTAACTTGTTCTGCACAATCCACTTATTTGACGGGGAAAACTCCTGACGAACATGGTATTGTCGGGAATGGTTGGTATTTTAAAGATGAGTGTGAAGTTAAATTTTGGCGTCAGTCAAATAAACTGGTGGAAAGCGATAAACTTTGGGACGAACTAAAAAAACAGGATGAACATTTTACCTGTGCGAACCATTTTTGGTGGTACAATATGTACTCTACCGTAGATTATAGCTTAACGCCCAGACCTAATTATTTGGCCGATGGCAGAAAAATACCGGATGTGTATTCTTATCCTCCCGAGTTGAGGGATACGTTACAGGGTGAGCTGGGTACTTTTCCATTATTTCAGTTTTGGGGTCCTAAAACCTCTATAAAATCCAGCAAATGGATTGCTGATGCGGCTATTCGTACGGATGAGATGCATAATCCTACTTTGTCTTTGGTTTATCTTCCGCATTTGGATTATAACTTACAGCGCCACGGACTCAATTTTGAAAAAATCAAAAAAGACTTAAAAGAGATAGATGGAGTAGTGGAGCATCTGGTAAAACATTTTGAGAAGCGAAATACAAGAATTGTACTGCTGTCTGAATATGGTATTACCGATGTAAATAACCCTATTCATTTAAACAGAATCTTACGTTCCAAAGGCTATATTGCTATTAGGGAAGAACGCGGACTTGAACTTTTGGATGCAGGTCAGAGCAAGGCTTTTGCTGTAGCAGACCATCAAATTGCACATATTTATTTAAATGACCCTGCCGTAAAGCTAGAGGTAAAGGCTTTGTTAGAAACAGTTTCCGGAGTTGAAAAAGTACTAACAGGAGAAGAATTGGAAAAAGCCAATTTAAATCATGAAAGAAGTGGAGACCTTGTTGTGGTTGCCGATGCCGATTCATGGTTTACCTATTATTTTTGGTTGGATGATGCTAAAGCGCCGGATTATGCCCGAATGGTAGATATACATAAAAAACCAGGTTATGATCCAGTTGAGATGTTGACTGACCCGAAAGATAAATTGGTAATGGCGAAGGTTATTGTCAAGTTACTTAAGAAAAAAATGGGATTCAGAACGGTAATGAATATCATTCCGTTGGATGCTACGTTAGTTAAAGGATCCCATGGCCGAATACCGGAAGATAAAGCTGATTTCCCGATTTTAATTACGGATCAAATAAATTCCTCATTTAATGATGATATTGAAGCTACGGATGTGTTTGGGATTTTAAAAAACCATATAATGGAAGAAGTATGAAGTATTTCTTTAAAATATTGAGTTCTGTATTTGCGGTCCTTTTTGCTTGGGCGGCTTACCTACAATATAATGATCCAGATGCTACTACTTGGTATATTATTTACGGTTTAGCTGCTTTAGCGTCATTACTTTTTGTAGTTAACCGTTTGACTTTTACTATAGCAACCTTTTTTTGTTTATTGGCCATGATAGGTGCTTATAAACAATGGCCTGTGCAATTTGAGGGTTTTACTATTGGAGAAGGAGATATAGAGAATATTGAACGCGGTAGAGAAGCTTGTGGTTTGCTGATTATAGCAGTAATTATGCTGGTATACGCACTGCGAATTCGCTTTGTAAAAAGGATTAAAGGTCTAAGTCAAAAGTTTTTCTGAGTAAATCTATCGCTGGATTTTTCTCCCTAAGTTTTTCGTATTTTTCTTCAGGTGTAAAAGCGAATTTTTTAGCTACACTTTCGTTGACTGTAATTTTTAGTTCAATGAAGTAGTTGTTTAAGTTTCGCCTTAGGTGCTCCATAAGCCCGTATTGCTCCCGCTCAATTTCTTTTTTCATAGTGCCGTTTGGAAGTTCTATCCAAATGGTCTTGTCCTGAACTAATTTAGGTATATCTGCATTGAGGTTGGAAGCTAGAATTTTCTTTCCTTCCAAATCGATTTTATCAACAAAATCCGCCCAATGTTTTTGCATTTCCTCTTCGGTAAAAGCATCCTTTGGTAGTTTGCTTTCGTCAATAGTTTCGTCTTTGCGACTAAGCTCGTGTTCTTTTTTTGCTTTTAAACTAGAAATAGAAAGTCCGGATACTCGTTTTCCTCCACCTATATTAAGCTTTTTTGCGGGTGTGGCTTTGGGTTGAGGGGCTGCGGTTTCTTCTATTTTAGGTTCGGCAACAGCTATAGAACTAGGTGTTCTTGTTGTTTCTTCTTTTTGGTACTGTGGACTTTCCTGTTTTTTAGTTGTTACAGCTGTTTCTGGAGTAGCTGGTTTGGGCTGTTCCTGAGCCGGTGTTGAAGTTTGTGCCTGAGTTTTTGCAGGAGAATTATTTCCTTTAAAAAAAGAAGCAGGTGCTATAAAATCGATAGTGGAACCGTCTAGGACGTCAGATTCAGAATTTTTTTTTTCTGCCTCAAATCCAATCGAAGCTAATTTCATTAAGGTAAGTTCAACCAGCAGCCGTTGGTTTTTACTGGTTTTATATTTTAAATCGCAGTCATTGGCGATGTTTAAAGCTTGCAGTAAGAACTGCATCCCTGTCTTTTTTGACTGTTCCAGGTAGTTTTGCTTGGCCACGTCACCAACTTCCAGCAAGTTAATCGTGTCTTGATGTTGACAAACCATTAAATCCCTAAAATGAGAAGCTAAACCACTTATAAAGTGATGTCCGTCAAAACCTAGGGATAAGGTCTTATTGAATAAAAGTAGCAACTGCGGAATGTTGTGCTCCAAAATTAAATCGGTTGCCGAGAAATAGGTATCGTAATCAAGAACATTAAGGTTCTCAGTAACTGCTTTTCTAGTTAGTTCTTTGCCTGAAAAGCTAACTACCCTGTCAAAAATAGAAAGGGCATCTCTCATGGCGCCATCTGCCTTTTGAGCTATAATATGCAACGCATCATCATCAGCGACAATACCTTGATTTTCAGCAATATATTTCAAATATTCAGCAGCGTCTTTAACTGTAATTCGCTTAAAATCAAATATTTGACAACGAGAAAGTATCGTTGGTATGATTTTGTGTTTCTCCGTGGTAGCCAAGATAAAAATGGCATGCTTTGGCGGTTCTTCAAGTGTTTTTAGAAAAGCGTTGAAGGCCGATTGAGAGAGCATGTGTACCTCATCTATAATATATACCTTGTATTTACCAACCTGTGGCGGTATACGAACCTGGTCTATAAGATTACGAATATCATCAACAGAGTTATTTGAGGCTGCATCGAGCTCAAAAATATTAAAAGCAAAATCCTCACCTTCCTTTTCTGTACCATCAGAATTTATCTGTTTGGCCAAAATACGGGCACAAGTAGTTTTGCCAACACCACGCGGACCGCAGAACAATAGCGCCTGCGCCAAATGATTGTGCTCAATGGCATTGGTCAACGTATTGGTAATGGCCTGTTGCCCCACAACATCTCTAAATGTCTGAGGTCTATACTTACGTGCCGATACAATAAAGGGTTCCAAAAAAAACTTATGGTTTAGAATTTACATCAACTCAATTATACAAATATAAAATAAGGAATGGTAAGTGCCTTTTATTTCGATAGGATAAAGTCTTTATTTATCAACAATTGTACTAATTTTGCACGTTAAGCAGGCCGCCTTATCGCTGCCGTGAAAACGGGAGAGGAAAGTCCGGACACCATAGTGCAGCATAGCGGGTAACGCCCGTCATCCGTTTAACGGAAAGGACAAGTGCAGCAGAAAGTATGTACAGGTAATGCTGTAGTGAAACCAGGTAAACTCTATGCGGTGAAACGTCATGTAAATCGGTGCTTGAGGGCTGCACGCCCGAGCCGAAGGGTAGGCGGTTTGAGACTAATAGTAATGTTAGTACTAGATAAATGATAGGGAAGGTCCTTTGGGCTTAACAGAATCCGGCTTATGGCCTGCTTATTTTTTTACCTCAGCAAATTTCATTGTAATCTTGGTTAGGAACACTGAAAAAACTAAAAATACTACCCCCGTACTTACGTTTTTCAACAAAATTATCTAGATGTGAAAGATCCATATGACTAGAATGCTCTATAATGAGCAAGCCGTTTTCAGTCAAAAGCTCATTCTTAAAAACCAGTTCCGGAATTTTTTCAAAAGATTCCAAAGGCAAATCGTACGGTGGATCAGCAAAAATTATAGTTGCCTTTTCACGTGTTTTTTCTAAATAAGTAAATACATCATTTTTAAATACTGAAATACCCATTTCAAGAGATTCAGAGGTATCGGTAATGAATTTAACACATCCGTAATCAGCATCAACCGCACTAATACGTTCTGTACCCCTAGAAGCAAACTCGTAGCTAATATTTCCTGTTCCTGCAAATAAGTCAATTACAACAAGCTCATCAAAATAATAACGGTTGTTAAGAATATTGAACAGAGCTTCTTTAGCCATGTCAGTCGTTGGTCGGACGGGTAATTTTTTAGGAGCAGTTAGTCGCTTTCCTTTATGTAAACCTGAAATTATACGCATTAAAAAGCATTTATTACCGTGAAATCAATTGTGTCTTCTGGTCTATCTATACCAGGATGTTCTGTAAATGAAGGGTAGAACATAGATACATCCTTCACGTAATTATAGCATAAATCATATATGTCATCATCCTTTTCAATATCACCGAAAAGTTTAATTGCAACCGATTCCGTATCGAGTTCTAACTGCTCTAAGGTGAATAGCAGGTAATAAAGGAAATCTTCTTTAGTAACGAAATTAAAACTATTGAAGAGTAATAGTTTTTTTGAGGCAATAACGGTAACATCCATTTGCCGTTGAGAAGTATGTATATAGCAAACGGCTTCTTTGCTAGAGGAATGATTGTTAAGCAAGGATTCTACCATTACAGTGCCATTGTGCTTAAAGGTAAATTCGCCAAAAAGGTCATAGATGTAGTTGTTGATGTTAACAAAGGGAACATAAACATTATTCATCTGAAAGCTTTCTAGCTCATCAAAAGCCAAGTGGTCATTGGCTAGTATTTTGGTATTGAATTTTAGGTAATTGGCCAGTTCATCTTCATTAAAAAGAACTTGAGGAACAAGGCTAAATAGATTGTTGCGATGAACTACAACAATTTCTGAAAACTGATCTTCTTCTATATGATGTGAAGAGAATAGAAGTTTTAATCGCTTTAATATTTCATATGGGGTAAGTTCTTTGGCAAAAACTACCTTCTCAGAATTTAAAATGGTATTTGCTACGGTATCAAATACACAAAAAGAAAGTCCATTCAAGCTAACTTGAATGGACAGTTTTTTATAATTCTCCACTGGTTCTCCAGTATTATTTTGATTCTCCTTTTTTGTCATATATAGGGGGCCAGTTACCGCTGGTGCTTACTTCGTCAATAGAACCTACTTTAATATATGCTCCATTAACTTCTTCCACGCCTACTTCTGCTTTCTCTTTCTTAAGAAGGTCTTCTGGCTGATCATAAAGTACTACTTTCTTGTCTACTTTGGCTTCGAAAACCGGAGCTTTATAGTTGCCTTTAGAAAGGATATCAGATTTCATTTCAAATTTCTCACCGCCTTGGGCAAAAGGAACTTCCATTAAAGTCTTGTAACGGTTGTCTCCTTTAAAAAGTGAATCTTTTACTGAAACAGTACCTAAAGTGTCAATGATTTTAACCTCTTTCAAAAGATCGATCTGATATGTTTTATCGAATTCCATATAAGATGAATCTCTCTGTTGAGTAATGGTATACTCAGCAGTATCGATAAACTTGATCAAACTGTTAAAATCTTTTGCGTATTTTCTGTTTACGGTTTTGTAAGCCTCTTGCGCGTTTCTAATATCTTTCAGTTTAGCAATAACCTGCCCAAAACGTTCTTCCTTTACTTTGTTGAATTGGATAGGTCCCGTAACTGATTGGTATATAGCGTATGCCAAACCTACACAAGCTACCCACAGTACAATTTGAATTATGGTCTTCATTTCTCTAGTGTTAATTATATTTTAGTGGTTGTGACAAATCTACAATTTTTTTTCAATCGCAAAAGTTTTTCGCCCAAAAATCCTGTTTATCTTTGATACCTATGACAACGTTGAACGATGCATCATTTTATAAAGTACTAAAGGAAAAATTTCCACACGACCCTACACTCAAACAGTCAATAGCATTACAGAAATTAGCTTCGTATATACTTTCTGACAGAAAGGACGATGTGTTTTTGTTAAAAGGTTTTGCGGGAACAGGTAAAACAACCCTGGTAGGTACCGTGGTTAGTAGCTTATGGAAGACTAGGATGAAAGCGGTGTTGATGGCCCCTACGGGAAGAGCGGCAAAAGTAATGTCTAACTATGCAAATACTCAATCCTTCACCATACACAGAAAAATCTATTTTCCCAAGAAGCAGGGTGGCGGTGGAGGAATACAATTTGTTTTAGCACCCAATAAGCATAGAAATACGATTTTCATAGTAGATGAAGCTTCCATGATTCCGGATGCACCAACAGATTCTAAGTTATTTGGAAACGGGTCTCTTCTGGATGATCTAATTCAATTTGTGTATTCTGGTCATAATTGTAAACTGATCTTAATTGGGGATACGGCTCAGTTACCTCCTGTTCATCTGAATTTAAGTCCAGCACTCGATCCCGATAAGTTAGCATTGAATTATGATAAGGAAGTGGTTAGACTTGAATTGGATGAGGTCGTACGCCAAGCGGAAGATTCAGGTATTCTTGTAAACGCTACTTTGCTTAGGGAACAGTTACAGAGTAGTTTTACAGATGAGTTTAAATTTCATTTAAGCAGTTTTAAAGATATAGTCCGGCTTGTAGATGGTTATGAGATACAGGAAGCAATAGACACTAGTTATTCGGAAAATGGAAAGGAGGAAACGGCATTTATAGTTAGGTCGAATAAAAGGGCAAATTTATACAATGAGAACATCCGTAGCCGAATCTTATACTTGGAAAATGAGATTGCAGTAGGTGATTTTATGATGGTGGTGAAGAACAACTACTTTTGGCTTTCTCCCAATACGGAAGCTGGTTTTATAGCTAATGGAGACGTCATAGAAGTTCTTGAACTCTTTGCTATAAAGGAATTGTATGGTTTTAGATTTGCAGAAGTGAAAGTGCAAATGGTTGATTATCCCAATCAAAAACCTTTTGAAACTGTTTTGTTATTGGATACGATTAAAGCCGAAACCCCTTCCTTACCCTATGAAGAAGGGAATAGACTATACCAAGAAGTGATGAAGGACTTTGCAAATGAATCTTCTAAATACAAGAAATTTTTAGGTGTAAAGAGCAATAAATATTTTAATGCCTTACAGGTTAAGTTTTCATATGCCATAACTTGCCATAAGTCTCAAGGAGGACAATGGAATACCGTTTTTGTAGAACAACCCTATTTGCCAAACGGAGTAGATAAAGAATACCTGCGTTGGCTATATACAGCGGTAACAAGAGCAAAAAAACAATTGTACCTTATAGGTTTTAAGGATGATTTTTTTGTTGATGTGGAATAAGCTAAATTGCAACTTTACAAAGTGCTAATTTTTAGCAGGTTTTAAAATTTTTGAGTAAAAATAGACGCTACTTTTAGCTTCTTACCCATCAAAATAATAGAGTAGTGATATGACATCGGACAGTATAATCAGTATTTTTTTAGGTATTGGGCTTGCCGCATCTGTTGGCTTTAGGGTGTTCTTGCCACTTTTTGCGCTAAGCTTGGCTTCGTATACAGGTGTTTGGGAGCTTAATGAAAGTTGGGAATGGATAGGCAGCCTAGCTTCTGTAATTACCTTGGGAGTGGCAACATTAGTAGAAATTTTCGCCTACTTTGTGCCCTTTGTGGATAATCTTTTAGATAGCTTTGCAGTGCCTTTGGCCGCTATAGCCGGTACGGCAGTTATGGTGTCTACGGTAGCAGATCTAGATCCTGTAGTAACTTGGTCGTTAGCCATTATAGCTGGGGGTGGTACAGCAACAGCCATAAAAGGTGCTGGGGCAACGGGTAGAATAGCTTCTACGGCAACAACCGGAGGGTTGGCCAATCCGTTAGTTTCAACGCTAGAAACAGGTACGGCAGTAGTTGTTACTACGGCATCGATATTTGCGCCGGTACTTGCTGTAATTTTAGTCATTATCATTTTGGTATTTATTTTTCGTATTTACAGAAAATTGAGACCTAAGAGATAAGAATAGATTTTAGAAGAGGTTTACGATTTCTAAATTGGTTTTAGAAGTATGAAATTTAGTAGAAAACAATAATCCACAAAAAGTGAAAATAATAGCTATGATACCGGCCCGCTACGCGGCATCTAGGTTTCCTGCAAAGTTGATGCAGGACCTATCAGGCAAACCTGTCATCTTACGTACATATGAAGCGGCAGTAGGCACTAAATTGTTTGATGAGGTTTATGTTGTGACAGACAGTGATGTTATTTTCAATACGATAACCAACGCAGGTGGTAAGGCACTAATGAGCCAAAAAGAACATGACTGTGGTAGTGATCGTATTGCGGAAGCTGTAACGAACATGGATGTTGACATTATCGTGAACGTTCAAGGAGACGAACCTTTTACGGATAGAGAGAGTTTGGCAAGTGTTTTGGAAGTGTTTAAGAATGATCCGGAAAAGGAAATAGATTTAGCGTCTTTAATGGTTAGAATTACGGATGAAGAAGAAATCGATAATCCCAATACGGTAAAGGTTATTGTGGATAATCGCAATTTTGCCCTTTATTTTTCCCGTTCGGTAATTCCATATCCAAGAAATAAAGAAATTGAAAGTGTCTATTATAAGCATAAAGGTATTTATGCCTTCAGGAAAAGTGCTTTAATGGCCTTTCAGAGATTACCGATGTTGCCTTTAGAAGCTATTGAAAAAATTGAGGCTATTCGATATTTGGAATATGGAAAGAAAATAAAGATGGTTGAAACAACTGTTTCAGGAATAGAGATAGATACTCCAGAAGATCTTAAAAGAGCACAGCAAGCATGGAGGTAGATTACAGTAAAATCACCGTAGTTGGTTTTGATGCCGATGATACCTTATGGGTAAACGAAACCTATTTTAGAGAAGCTGAGCAAAAATTCGGAAAGCTTTTGGAAGGTTACGAAACTATGAATACCATAGACCAAGAGTTGTTTAAAATGGAAATTAAAAACCTAGAGCTCTATGGTTATGGGGTAAAAGGTTTTATGCTTTCTATGGTAGAGTCTGCTTTAAGGCTGTCAAACAATAAGATTTCACAGGCCAAAATCGATGAAATTTTAAATATTGGCAAGGATATGTTGCGCCAACCGGTAGAATTATTAGATGGTGTAAGAGAAGTTTTACGTAAATTAAGCGGAAATTATCGATTGATTGTCTTGACCAAAGGTGATTTATTAGATCAAGAACGCAAATTGGAGCGTTCAGGTCTTTCAGAATTTTTTCATCATGTGGAGGTTTTGAGTGATAAGAAAGAAGAAAATTATCAACATTTATTAAATCATTTACAAATCGATGTAAATGAATTTTTAATGATCGGGAATTCACTAAAATCAGATGTGTTGCCTTTAATTGAAATTGGTGCGCAGGCAGTGCACGTTCCTTTTCATACAACTTGGCAGCATGAGCAAGTAGAGATTAATGATGGCGATTATAAGTATCTGAAAATAAATAAATTATCAGATATATTAGAGTATTTGAAATAGGTTATGATGGAGGTAAAGAAGCATACGCAAGTAAAACAAGCAACTGTAGGTAAGAAAACGGAATTCAGAAATTTTCCAATGGTGCCTAGGGTAGTTTTCGGTAGAGGAAGTTTTAATCAATTAGGCGATATTTTAATGCCCAAAAGAAAACATTCCGATGCCCCTTTTATATTTCTAGTGGATGATGTATTTGAAAATACCGAACTGGCAAAAAGGATTCCACTTATTTTCAACGATCAGATTATTTTTATTTCTGCGGAAGAAGAACCTAAAACGGCACAAGTAGATGCTTTGGTCGATAAAATTAAAAGAGAATATCAAGATTTGCCTAGTGGTATTGTAGGTATTGGAGGGGGAACCTTATTGGACCTGGCCAAAGCAGTAGCCATTCTATTAACAAACAACGGTAGTTCTTCGGAATATCAAGGATGGGATTTAGTTCAAAAACCGTCAATTTTTCATGTGGGGATACCCACCATTAGTGGAACAGGAGCGGAGGTTTCCAGAACTACGGTTTTATTAGGGCCTGAGAAGAAATTGGGTATCAATTCAGACCACACTACTTTTGGACAAGTACTCCTTGATCCGGATTTAACCCAAGGCGTTTCTAAAGAACAATGGTTCTATACAGGAATGGATTGCTATATACATTGTATTGAATCATTAACAGGCACGTATTTAAATGCTTTTAGTCAAAGTTATGGAGAGAAAGCGTTAGAACTATGTAAGGAGGTGTACCTCGGAGATTTATCAGAAGAAGAATCTAGGGATAAATTAATGATGGCTTCGTGGCATGGTGGTATGAGCATAGCCTATTCTCAGGTAGGAGTGGCACATGCGTTAAGTTATGGTTTGGGATATTTACTAGGGGTTAAGCATGGTATTGGTAACTGTTTAGTGTTTCAACATCTGGAAGAGTTTTATCCTGAAGGGGTAGCACTTTTTAATAAAATGAAGGTAAAACATGGTATTGAATTGCCTACCGGTATCTGTGCAGCTCTGACCGATGCTGAGTTTAAGACCATGATAAAAGTAGCAATGAACATGGTTCCCTTGTGGGAAAATGCCCTTGGTAAGAATTGGCGGGATACCATTACCCCTGAAAAACTGGAATCTATCTACAGAAAAATATAAGTTTCTTATTTTAGTTAAAAGGAGAATCACTTCAAAGCAGGTAGTTTTTATCTTAAAAATTCAATTTTCTAAAGTACTTTCCTATGCAAAAGCTAGCTCATTTTATTTACTTTAAGGTGATGGGCTGGAAAATGGTGGGCAAATTCCCCGGTCATTTAAACAAATTTGTGATAGCCGTAGTGCCCCATACCAGTTACGCGGATTTTTTCTTAGGACTGCTGATCAGAAGGATTTGGGGCGAACAAATTAACTTTGTAGGAAAAAAAAGCCTTTTTGCATTTCCGTTTGGGTGGATATTTAGAAAATTGGGCGGAGAGCCTATTGATCGTACCAAGAATAACGATATGGTTTCAGCCACGGTAAAAGTATTTGAAAAGCGAGATAAATTTAGATTAACAATTGCACCCGAAGGTACGCGAAAAAGGGTTGATAAGTGGAAAACAGGTTTTTACTATATCGCTAAGGGAGCAAAAGTGCCAATTGTTTTAATAGCTTTTGATTTTGGTCACAAGCAAGTCAAAATATCAGAACCTTTATACACCACAGATGATAAGGATGCTGATTTTGCGTTGTATCATGAGTTTTTCAAAGGGGTAGAGGGTAAGGTGTCTAGATAGCTGTAATTTTTCTTTTTATTTATCTAGCAATTATTGTTTAAAGCTTCTTCTCTTTGTTTTTTATCTAAATAAGTAAAATTGAAAATGAATAATAACCAAAAAGCGACCTGAGAAATCAGGTCGCTTTTTGGTTATTATAAGCAATGAGTTAAACTATTCCTGCATCGTATGATATACGTTCTGTACATCATCATCTTCTTCAATTTTCTCTAAAAGCTTTTCAACATCAGCAGCTTCTTCTTCAGAAAGTGCTTTGGTTACTTGCGGAATACGCTCAAAGCCAGATGATAGAATTTCTATTTCTCTATTCTCTAATTCTTTTTGAATAGCACCAAAGCTTTCAAAAGGAGCATAAATTAAGATGCCATCGTCATCAACAAAAACCTCTTCTGCACCAAAATCAATAAGCTCCAATTCTAGTTCTTCGGGGTCAATACCTTCAGCGGGAATTCTAAAATTACAGGTATGGTCAAACATAAACTCTACCGAACCTGAAGTTCCCAAACTACCATCACATTTATTGAAATAACTGCGAACATTGGCTACTGTTCTGGTATTATTGTCGGTTGCCGTTTCCACAAGTATAGCAATACCGTGTGGCGCGTATCCTTCAAAAAGCACTTCTTTATAATCACCAAGACTTTTGTCACTTGCTCTCTTAATTGCACGTTCTACATTGTCTTTAGGCATGTTAACAGATTTTGCATTCTGTATAACCGCTCGTAGTTTCGCGTTGGAGTCTGGGTCAGGCCCACCCTCTTTTACTGCCATTACAATGTCTTTGCCAATACGTGTAAAAGCTTTGGACATTGCTGACCAACGCTTCATTTTACGTGCTTTTCTAAATTCAAAAGCTCTTCCCATAATCTGTAACTAAATATTTGTTGAAGATAGCAAATTTAATAAAAATGGTAATGGTTGCAAGTAACCCCGCCGCATCTATTCAAAAGAACTTTGATTATTTCGTTTTTATAGCAAATAATTAGCTATTCACTTTCTATAATTTCTTCAATGCTGTGAGCGAGTTTAAAATCTTTTTCGGTAATACCCTCCGCATCGTGGGTGTTAAGTCTAATATTCAATGAGTTGTAAACGTTGCTCCAATCAGGGTGATGTCCTTGCGCTTCGCATTCAAACGCAATACGGGTCATGACTGAAAAGGCATCTTTAAAATCCTTGAATTCAAAAGAGGTTTCGATTGCACCATCAACATACTCCCAACCATTTAGTTGTTTTAGTTGACTTTCAATTTCTTGCTCCGGTAATTTTTTCATAATGTTCTAATTGGTGTTTGTTTTGTGCTTAAGGTGTATATGAAAATAAGCAATTCTAAAGTCTTTGGCAATAGTTTCTCTGGCTGTAAGGCTAGCGCATTACATGATGGTCAATAATATCCTGATATCCGTATTGTAGGTTTTTCGGTAATTTATTGTCTTTTGGTAAAACAGCAAGATAGCGCTCTTCATTGGAGGTAAAAACCCGTTTGTAAATAGGACTAAAATCGCCAATACGTTCTACCACTTCTTTTATAAAATCTTCATGATGAACAAGGTCTTTACTTCCCAAGTGAAAAATACCGGTTTTGTTCCTATTGATCAAGTAATGAATTTGTTGAGTCAACTTATCATCGTTCGTAACATTTAGCACTAGGTTGGGAAACACTTCAATAGGTGCGTTTTCCCAGATGAACTTTTTGATGCCCTTGATTCTAGGAGAGCTATTACCAAAAACCATTGGAATACGTAGAATAGCCATTTTATTTTGGGGTAGCCTAAGTAACATGTTCTCTATTTTTATCTTCAGTCTACCATATACGCTTTCGGATAAAGTTTTGTCATACTCGTAAGACGGATATTTTCTATAAGTATCGAACACATTGGCGGAAGAAAGAAAGTATAACCTACAATCATTCTCTTTTAAATATTCTACAATATGTTGATGTGCCAATATTTGAGCAGCAAAATTACCACGAACTGCAGAGATAATTATTTGTGGTTTTATATTTTCAAGGATGGTATATATATCATCCTCTTCCATGTCATATTTTACGAATTGTTGATTTTTATCAAATGATCTTCTCGCAGAATTATATGTGCCAAATGTATTAAAATAGGGGCATAGTTCTTTATAGATAGCGTTACCTAAAAAGCCGCTTCCCCCAATGATTAAAATTTTTTTTATCTCCAATCCTTAAAAAATTGAGTGTCCTGTTTTTGTTGTTAATTCCTCTAAGGCTGCCATCCCTAATTTGGAATTGCCTTTTGGATTTAAACCGGGAGACCATGTTGCAACACAGTAGGTATTAGGAAGTAAAGCTACTATGCCACCGCCAACACCACTTTTTCCGGGAAGACCAACTTCAAAAGCAAATTCGCCGGCTTCATCATAAAAGCCACAAGTTAACATTAATGCGTTTATTCGCTTTACCTGGGTTAGATTTAAATAGTTTTTTCCCCTTTGGCAGGTGCCGTGATTCATGAAAATATAAAAAGCATCGGTCAATTGTTTACAGTTCATTTCTAAGGAGCATTGGTAAAAATACAAGTCAAGAACAGAATCTACATCATTATGTAAATTGCCATAGGACTTCAATAAATTGGCTGCTGCGTAGTTTTTAAATCCCGTCTTTTTTTCTGAGAGCGCTACCTTTTCATTGTAACGAATAGAGGTATCATTTGTCAATTCTTGAACAAATTTTAAAAACTCTTCTTTGGGGTTTTTTAAATGAGAGACCAAAACATCTGCAATAACAAGGGCTCCCGCATTTATAAACGGATTTCTAGGGATTCCATTTTCCTGTTCCAAAAGGGATAGGTGATTAAACGGGTCACCAGAAGGCTCAACGTCAACCCTTTTCCAAAGCTCATCTCCAACCAGACCAAAAGAAAATGCAAGAGTCAGTACTTTAGAAATACTTTGAATAGAAAAGCCTTCCATAGCCTGTCCAGCGCTATAAGTATTCTTATTTGCATCTAAAATGAAGATTCCAAATTTTTGTAAATCTACATTTGCCAATTCAGGAATATAGGAAGCAACCACGCCTCTATTGGTAGCTACCTTGGAATTGCCTGCAATTTTATTTATTATAGTTTGATAATCTATCATTATGCTTTGTAAAATGGAGGCTTAACTACGGTTGCAGGTATCGCTTTTTTCCGTACTTGAATGTGTATTTGGGAGCCAATTTCAGAAAAAACTTGAGGGACATAACCTAGACCGATTCCTTTTCCTAAAGAAGGTGACATGGTACCCGATGTAACAACTCCAATTTTATTCCCTTGCCCGTCCACTATATCATATCCCTGTCTGGGAATGCCTCTTTCATCCAATTCAAAACCAATGAGTTTGCGTTCTGGGGCGTGTGCTTTTATCTTGGCCAATGTTTCGCTGTTGACAAAATCTTTAGTGAATTTGGTAATCCAGCCCAAGCCAGCTTCAAACGGAGAAGTACTATCATCAATATCATTTCCGTATAAACAATAACCCATTTCAAGGCGTAGTGTATCTCTAGCGGCAAGACCAATAGGTTTTATACCGTAATCCGCACCAGCATTAAAAACTTTGTCCCAAACTTGTAACACTTCTGTGTTCTTACAATAAATTTCAAATCCGCCAGAACCTGTATATCCGGTTGCCGATATGATTACATTTTCTATTCCGGCAAAATCTGCCACAACAAAATTGTAAAATTTAATATTTGCCAAATCCACGGAGGTAAGGGATTGCATGGCTTCAACCGCTTTTGGACCTTGTATGGCCAAAAGAGAAAATCCATCGGAAATATTACGCATAGCTGCGCCAATCTCTTTATTGTATTTTGATATATGTAACCAATCTTTATCTATATTGGAAGCATTTACCACCAAGAGATAGGTTTCTTCTTTAACCCGATAAACAATAAGGTCATCAACAATTCCACCCGTTTCGTTAGGGAGACAACTATATTGGGCTTTTCCTATGGTAAGTTTAGAAGCATCGTTAGAAGACACTTTTTGGATTAGTTCTAAGGCATTTGGGCCTTCAATCAGAAACTCGCCCATATGGGAAACATCAAAAACGCCTACACCTTTACGAACCGTTTCGTGTTCTACATTTATGCCTTCATAAGAAACAGGCATGTTATACCCTGCAAAGGGTACCATTTTAGCTCCTAGGGCTTCATGGGTCTGGCTTAATGCAGTATTTTTCATTGCAATTCTGTATTTAAGTGTACAAAGCTATTGAAATATTTAACTTTAGTATAATTGTGCTTTATTATGTTTTACATAATCTTTGTAAATTACCTAAGCAAGTATTATAATACTCAAAAACAATCTTTTAAAATAAATACTATGGTGAGACTATTTTACGTATTAGCGATTGTGTTATTGGCTCCTTTAGCGGGTATAGCTCAAGATACTCCGGAAGATTTTCTTTCTGCGGATTTTCACAAAGGGAGAAGGGAAGCGGTACGGAAAATGATGCCAGTAAATAGTGTGGCCGTAGTTTTTGCAAATGCAGTTAGAAACCGAGCTAATGATGTGGACTATGTGTACCATCAAGACCCTGATTTTTATTATCTGACCGGTTACAATGAGCCCAATGCACTACTGCTTATTTTTTCTGAAGACCAGACCGCACAGGGGATTGAAGGTAACGAGTTAATATATGTGCAAGAAAGAAACCCTAGGGCGGAGCAATGGAACGGAAAAAGATTAGGAATTGAGGGGGTAAAAAGTAAACTCGGTTTTGAAGCAGCTTTTAACGGAAGTGCTTTTAAAGATATTCCAATCAACTTTCAGGAATTTGACAAAGTGTTGTTTTTTGATTTTGAAAATGATTATCGGGATTCAAGCGATGAAGCGGATTTGTATAATTTGATTCAAACCTTTAAAACGAAAGTTGATTACCCTGCTGATTTTGATAGTTCTAAAGACAGGTTCTATTCTATGATTACATCTACGGATATTGAGAATAGCGCCAATGTGGCGCAAATTTTAGGGAGATACCTTAACAGGGATGAAAAACTTCAGGAAGATGAACTTATAAGTGGTTTTGTAAATGCCGAAGATGATAAATTAAGAAGTGAAATAAAGGAGAAGGTAAGTTTAAAGCTAGAAGCCAATAATTTAAACTCTTCCATGTTGAATGAAATTTTATCTTCATTACGTGAAACCAAATTGGCGGAAGAAATGGTCTTGTTAAAAAAGGCAATTGAAATTTCAGCTGTGGGCCAAGTGGAAGTAATGAAAGCCATGCACCCAAATATGTCAGAGACCGAGATTCAAGGGGTTCACGAATATGTATATAAAAAATATGGAGCGGAATACGAAGGCTACCCGTCTATTGTAGGAGGAGGCCATAACGGCTGTATTTTGCATTATATTGAAAACAACAAGCCTAAAGTAGGGAATGATTTGGTGTTGATGGATTTAGGTGCGGAGTACCATGGTTACACGGCGGATGTTACGAGAACGATACCTGCTAACGGAAAATTTTCAAAGGAACAAAAACTGATATACGATATTGTTTATGATGCGCAGGAAGCTGGTATTAAGGCAAGTACCCTTGGAGCACCGTTTCAAGCGCCAGGAGAAGCGGCCAGTAAAGTAGTTACCGCAGGTTTGATGAAATTAGGAATCATAACTAAAGAAGAAGATGCACGTATCTATTTTCCACATGGAACTTCGCATTATTTAGGTTTAGATGTTCATGATAAGGGTACGTATCAACCTTTTCAAGAGAATACGGTAATTACTGTTGAGCCCGGTATTTATATTCCAGAAAATAGTGATTGTGATGAAAAGTGGTGGGGTATAGCCGTACGTATAGAAGATGATATACTTATAACGAAAGATGGTCCGGTAAATTTATCGGCAATGGCGCCCAGAAAAGCCGAGGAAATAGAAAAAGTAATGAAGCAGCCCAGTCCGCTGGATCAGTTTGAACTTCCAACTTTGGAGTAATAAAAAATCCCCTAAAATTTCTTTAGGGGACTTTTGTTTTTACCTATTCAAGAGATATTGTTTTAATTCATTATACTCTTTTATTGAGATAGATTTTTTCTCCCTGTCCATCACCTTTTTAATTTGTTCAGGAATAGCAACCTGCTTGCCAATGGTTTCTTCAACAACATCCAGAAACTTCACAGGATGCGCGGTTTCTAAGAAAATACCATAAACATCAGGATGCAACTCTTGATATTTTTTGAGCCCTAAATAGCCTACAGCTCCATGCGGGTCCGCAACATATCCGCTTTCACCGTATATTTTCTTCATGGTCTCTCTAGTTTCGGCATCTGAAAAGGAATACGAAGAAAGGTTTTCTTTTAGAGCTTCAAAATTGTCTTGGTATAAATGTCTAATGCGAATAAAGTTACTTGGGTCGCCCACATCCATAGCATTTGATATTGTTGCAGTAGATGGTTTTGGCTTGTACTCCTCAGTTTTCATGAACTCGGGTACGGTATCGTTTACGTTGGTAGAAGCTATAAAATGCTTTACAGGCATACCTAGACGTTGCGCTACCATTCCGGCACAAACGTTTCCGAAGTTCCCGCTTGGTATAGAAAAGACAATTTCCTTTCCTTGTGATTTCGCTTGTTTGTAAGCAAAAAGGAAGTAGAATAATTGTGGCAGCCAACGTGCCACATTAATAGAGTTTGCAGATGTCAATTGCATCTTTTCTAGAAGCGTTTCATCTAAAAATGCGGTCTTCACCATTTTTTGACAATCATCAAAAGTACCATCAACTCTAAGAGCGGTTATATTCTGACCCAAGGTGGTCAATTGTCGTTCTTGAATGTCGCTAACTTTTCCGTCAGGATATAAAATAACAACACGTACTCCTTCCACACCTAAAAAGCCATTGGCAACGGCACCTCCGGTATCACCAGAAGTAGCTACTAGCACGGTCACATCTTGCTTTTCTCCTTCAGAGAAGTAACCCAGACAGTTGGCCATAAATCGAGCACCTACATCTTTAAAAGCCATAGTTGGACCATGAAAAAGTTCTAAGGTAGAAACGTTTTCTTCGATTTCTACAACAGGAAAATCAAAGTCAAGTACTTTGGCAATGATTTCTCTAAGCCTTTCATTTGGTATTTCCTTGGATACAAATTGATGAATTGCATTAAATGCAATCTCATGATTCGTTAAATCTTCAATTTGTTCAAAGAAACGCTTTGGTAAAGGCTCTATTTTCTCAGGAAAATAAAGCCCTTTATCAGGTGCAATTCCCTTAATTACGGCATCCTTAAATGAAACTTCAGGAGCTTTTTTATTCAGACTGTAAAAATTCATTAGTATATGGTCTTAATTCCTTGACTATTAATTTTAGAAACATGAACATCATAATCTATACCGATGTTCTTGTACACTTCTTTTATTGCCGTTGCAACTTTATTCGCGGTGTCTATACCTTTGCTGAATGCGAAAATAGATGGACCCGAACCTGAAATGCCGCTACCTAAAGCACCAGCCCTTAGCGCCTCGCTTTTGACTTTGTCAAAACCAGGAATAAGAATTGAACGGATGGGTTCAACAATATGGTCTTCTAAAGAGCGTCCTATGAGGTCGTAATCTTCGGTGTATAGTCCGGCTATGAGTCCGCCTACATTACCCCATTGTTTAATGCCGTCCGCCAAAGTAATATTGGTTTTCAGTATTTTTCTCGAATCCGACGTCTTAACTTCTATCTGCGGATGGATTACCGTTGCATACAGGTCATTGGGTGTATGAATGGGTACAACATCCAATGGGCTGTAACTGCGTACCAACGTAAAACCGCCAAATAGTGCAGGAGCTACATTATCTGCATGGGCTACACCACTGGCCAATCGTTCACCTTCCATAGAAAATTGAACGAGTTCAAGCGTTGAAAAAGGTTTTCCAAGCAGTTCGTTCATGGCCCAAACGGCACCTGTGGAACTGGCTGCACTGCTTCCAATACCGCTACCGGCTTTTATTTTTTTATAGATTTCTATTTCAAACCCACCTTCGTAATCACTTTTTTCCAATAATGCCAAACCTGCTACGCCTGCAACGTTTTGAAGCGTTTCCATAGGTAAATCTTGACCTTCAAGTTTGGTGATTCGTATGTCTTTTTCTTGGGTTTTACGAATAACCATTGTGTCGCCTACATTATCAAGAGCGACACCTAAAACGTCAAATCCGCATGAAACATTTGCTATTGTGGCAGGGCAAAATACTTTAATTTCCTCCATAACTAGAAATTTCCAATTCTGATGATATCGGCAAAAATACCGGATGCAGTAACATCGGCACCTGCACCGGCACCTTTTATGATCATAGGCTGATTTGGGTAGCGCTCCGTGTAAAATAAGACGATATTGTCACTTCCTTCCAAGTTATAGAAATCGTGTCCTTTTGGTATAGCCTGTAGTCCTACACTAGCTTTTCCGTCTTCGAACTGGGCCACATATTTTAGTTTGCTATTGGCATCATTAGCTTTTTTATACATGGCCTGAAAATCATCTTCATGCTTTATTAGCGAAGCAAAAAAGTCATTGTTGTTATCCGTGTCAAGGCTTTCTTGTGGTAAGAACGATTTATTTTCGATATCGGTAATTTCTAATTGATTCCCACTCTCTCTAGCAAGAATTAATATTTTCCGCATAACATCAACACCGCTCAAATCTATTTTTGGGTCGGGTTCCGTGTAACCTTCCTCCTGTGCTTGTTTTACGATATCGTGAAAAGTGGTAGTGTCATTAAAATTATTGAAAACAAAGTTTAGACTTCCTGAAAGTACAGCCTGAATTTTGAGGATTTTATCGCCAGAGGCAATCAAATGCTTTAGGGTGTCAATAATCGGTAATCCTGCGCCAACATTGGTTTCGAATAGAAACGGAGCGTTATAAGTACGAGCGAGCGACTTTAATTCCTGATAGTTTTCAAAAGCTGATGAACAAGCAATTTTATTACAAGTTACCACCGAAATGCTATTGCCTAAATAGGTGTTGTATGTTTGAGAAACCTCTGCGCTTGCGGTATTATCAACAAAAATACTATTGCGGTAATTCAACGCGTTCACCTTTTTCATGAACTCAGCCTTGTCCGCTTTTTGACCACTGGTTAGAGCTTCTTCCCAATTTTTAAGGGGAATTCCAGTTTCGTTAAATACCATCGTACGGGAATTGGACATACCAACTACACGTATATTCAACTTTAGGTTTTCTTTTAAGAACTTCTTCTGTTGATATACTTGGTTCAAGAATTTAGAACCAACATTACCAACACCCATTACAAACAGGTTTAACTGTTTTATGTTTTCCTCAAAAAACTCTTCGTGAAGCGCATTAAGGGCTTTCTTAACGTCTTCTTTTTTGATAACTGCTGAAATATTTCGCTCGGAAGCACCTTGCGCAATAACACGTAGATTTACGTTGTTCTTTCCTAAAGTACTGAACATTTTACCGCTCAAACCTTGATGGCTTTTCATATTATCGCCAACCAAAGCTATAATTGCCAAATCTTTTTCTGCGATGACCGGCTTTATTTTTCCGCGTTCTATTTCATATTCAAAAGCGGTGTTTACAACTTCCGAAGCCCTGTCAATATCATCCGCGGAAATGCCCACGCAAATGGAATGTTCAGAAGACGCTTGAGTGATAAGCACTACACTAATTTCAGCTTGGGATAGCACTTCAAAGAATCGTTTGGAAGTACCTGGTATTCCTACCATTCCTGGGCCTTCAAGAGACAGCAGTGCAATATTTTCAACATGGCTTATCCCGCGAACCGTCTTGCCTTTTTCATTCTTGTTTTTAGTGATTAGAGTACCTGCATTATCAGGTTCAAAAGTATTTTTAATGACAATGGAAATTCCTTTTGCCAACACAGGTTGAATAGTTGGTGGGTATAAGACCTTAGCGCCAAAATGAGAAAGTTCCATAGCCTCTTCATACGATATATGTGGTATAGCTTTGGCTTGCTTTACTAATTTAGGATTAGCGGTGAACATACCACTAACATCTGTCCAGATTTCTAAAAACTCTGCATTGATAGCGGCAGCTAAAATGGCGGCGGTATAATCTGAACCTCCACGGCCTAAGGTTGTAGAATTACCATTTTCAGAGGAAGCAATAAAACCTCCCATGACAATTATCTTATGGTTGTCTTTATCAAAAAACTTCGCGCAATTAGCATTTGTCAAATTAAAATTGACATTGGCCTTGCCATTAATATTATTAGTTTTTATAAGTTCTCTGCTATCTACATATCCTGCATTTAAACCTTCTTGAGCAAAATATTCACTAATAATATATGAAGATAAAAGTTCGCCATAGCTCACGATTTTATCTGAGAGTCTAGGTGTTATTTCACCAATTAGGAAAGCTCCTTCTAATAGGGTTTCCAAGGTGTTGATGTCACTTTTCACCTTACTTAGTACCTTACTTTGAGCGTTTACATGTATAAGTGCCTTCGTGGTTTCTAAGTGTCGGTCTTCAATTTCTTTTAAAATTGATTTGTAACCTTCACTCTGCGATGAAGCCAAATATGCCGCATTCAATAAAAGGTCTGTGATACCACCAAAAGCGGATACAACAACAACGGTCTTATCCGTATTTAAATTGGCAACGATATTTTTTACTAATGATATGTTAGAGGCGTTGGCAACGGAAGTGCCGCCGAATTTTAAAACTTTCATGTTAGATGAAATTAACTCTTAAAAATAGATTGGATGCGAAATAACGCAATAACGAACTGATATGTTTTTGTCTACCCCAAAGGGGTTGTGGTGCCAAACGTGTTGATTGAACCATTGGTCGTGAAGAAAAATTCAGTTGATATGTTTGCGATATGCTTATACATAGTAAAAATGAAAGCATCAAATGTAGTACTTTTGGATTCTTAATCAAATTTTTGTTGTTAGTTATTGAGCCTTAATGTTAATTACTTACATTATTCAAATTTTTGTTAGATTTTCGCAATGATTTATGGCTGTAAACCTGTCATTTTAATACAGAACTAACAATTCATAGCTTGGTACATACTTAAGAACCAGATAACTCTATAATTTTTTACATGAAAATTTTTTCTGCAAAGCAAATTTATGAAGCCGACAAGGCAACCATAAAAAAGAACGGTATTTCTAGTGACCAGTTAATGGAAGGGGCTGCTGTACAGCTCTTCAATTGGCTGCATTTAAGAATTCAAGGAGCGCCTGTTAAAATTCATTTGTTTTGCGGTATAGGGAACAATGGTGGCGATGGGATTGCCCTGGCGCGCCATTTACAGGAACATGGTTATAATATAGCGGTATACGTTGTAAATTACAGTAAGAAGCGATCAGATGATTTCTTGCTAAATTTAGACCGATTAAAAGATCGGAAAATATGGCCTGAATTTTTAGAAGAAAATTCCGTTTTACCAGAAATTGGAAGAGATGATATTATAGTTGATGCTATTTTTGGAATCGGTCTGAACCGCGCTCCAGATGCATGGGTGGTTAATTTATTTGAGCATATTCAAAAGTCCCAAGCCTTTGTACTTTCTGTAGATATACCATCAGGATTGTTTACAGACAAGGTTCCAAAAGATGAAAAAGCGGTGGTGAAAGCGAATCACACCTTAAGTTTTCAAGTGCCTAAATTGGTGTTTTTCTTGCCGGAAACCGGAATTTTTACCGAACAATGGGAAGTTTTGGATATTGGTCTAGATCCGGAGTTTTTAACAACTACCGAAACGGAATATGAACTTATAGGTAAAAATGAAATGCTTCCTGTTTACATTCCTAGAGAGAAGTTCTCCCACAAGGGTACGCATGGGCATGGTTTAATTATAGGAGGAAGTTATGGAAAAATAGGAGCCGTACATTTGGCTTCAAAAGCCTGTCTACAATCGGGGAGCGGGCTGGTTACCGCGTATGTGCCCAAATGCGGATATGTACCATTGCAAACGAATTTTCCAGAAGCAATGGTTTTGACCGATGCAGATGATAATCATGTTTCTAAAATCGAATTTAATATAGACCCAACGGTTATAGGTATTGGTGTGGGCTTGGGTAAAGATAAGAACACCGTAAAAGCATTGGACGGATTTTTGACCGAAAATAAAAAGCCCTTGGTTGTTGATGCCGATGCACTAAATATACTTTCTGAGAATAATGATTTGCTTGAAAAATTACCCGCTCAAACCGTACTAACACCGCATCCAAAAGAATTGGAACGATTAATAGGTAGTTGGAAAGGAGATTTTGACAAGCTTGATAAGGCAAAAGCATTTTCAAAAAAATACGATTGTGTTTTAGTGATTAAAGGTTCGCATACCATAACTATTTATAATGATAAAGGATATGTAAACACCACAGGAAACCCTGGTATGGGAACAGGTGGTACGGGTGATGTATTGACTGGAATGATAACCGGATTGATAGCTCAGGGATACAATCCATTAAATGCAGCAGTTTTTGGAGTGTATTTGCATGGTAGGGCAGGAGATATTGCAGTTGAAAAAACAGGGTATCAGGCTCTTACGGCAACTGATGTTGTAGCTAATATTGGTGCTGCTTTTATTGATTTGTTTACACAACCTGAGAATAGACCGGAGGCAAATGAAAATGAAAGGCCACCAGAACAATAGGTCTAAAATAAAGCTAAATAAATATAAAAGCCTCAAGATTAAAATCCTGAGGCTTTTATATTTTTGGTAGAATTATATAATGTTATTTAGCTTTCACACGTCTTTTGACCCATGCTGCTGCATTATCAAATTCAATAAAGAATTTCATAGGTTTTTTGTAGAACAATTTTTCAATTTTAAAGTTGTGCATATCTATCTCCTTAACGGAAACAATTGCTAAAGCCTTTAGGTTGTCCAGTTGTCTCAAATAGGTGTAAATAGTAGGGTCTACGGCGTAAGAATTCTTTCTTAAGCTGATATAGCCAAAGTTTCTATCCCTAAAGTGAATTTCTGAAATTCCTATGATTTGGTAGACTCTTTCCAATGTAAGAGTTGCCCCCTCATCAAACAGCGAAACCATATAGTTTTCGTAAACCTGTATTTTTCCAACATCTAATTGATACTCCCTGACTATAATAGTCTTCTTCGGTCGTCTCACTTTCATCTTAAATATATTATAATGTCCTGAGACGAATGTAGATGTATCGTAACCTATTGAGAAAAATAATAGATTAAAAGCGTAAATATCGTTTATAGTGCTAATGCAAGAATATAAATGTGTTGAGTTTCTTACTTGTAAATTTTATCATAAGAAAAAAGGGAGTCAATTTAATTGACTCCCTTTGCTAACATTTCCTACGTTAAGTTTATGAATTAGAAGATTTTTCTGCTTTTTTAATGTCTATTGTAAGTTCTTCTTTCTTTTCGTCCAGATCCATAAGAATAGTATCGCCCTCTTCAAGTTTAGAGTTTACGATTTCTTCGGCCAAGGCATCTTCAATATACTTTTGAATAGCCCTTTTTAAAGGTCTGGCACCATATTGCTTATCAAAACCTTTGTCTGCAATATAGTCTTTAGCTTTGTCCGTAAGACTTAGCTCATAACCAATATCCTTAATTCTAGCGAACAGTTTACGAAGTTCAATATCAATGATTTTGTGAATGTCTTCTCTTTCTAAAGCGTTGAAAACAATAACATCATCTATTCTATTTAAAAACTCGGGAGCAAACGCCTTTTTAAGTGCGCCTTCAATAACACTCTTTTGATGACTATCTTCTTGAGATTTCATTGCAGAGGTTCCAAAACCAATTCCTTGTCCAAAATCTTTCAACTTACGGGCACCAATATTAGACGTCATAATGATAATAGAATTTCTAAAATCAATTTTTCTTCCTAGGCTATCCGTAAGGAATCCATCATCCAAGACCTGTAATAACATGTTAAAGACGTCTGGATGCGCTTTCTCAACTTCATCTAATAAGATAACAGAATAAGGCTTGCGTCTCACTTTTTCAGTTAGTTGACCGCCTTCTTCGTAACCAACGTATCCCGGAGGTGCTCCTACTAATCTAGAAATAGCGAATTTTTCCATGTACTCACTCATGTCAATACGTATTAACGCATCTTCAGAGTCAAAAAGCTCTTTGGCCAAAACTTTTGCCAATTGGGTTTTGCCAACACCGGTCTGACCTAAGAAAATAAACGAACCAATAGGCTTGTTCGGGTCTTTTAGTCCGGCACGGTTTCTTTGGATGGCCTTTGCAACCTTTGCAACTGCGTCATCTTGCCCTATTACATTAGACTTTATAAGGCTAGGTAATTCGGCTAATTTATTACTTTCTGTTTGTGCTATTCTGTTAACGGGAATACCGCTCATCATAGAAACCACATCAGCAACATTATCCTCGCTAACGATTTCTTTATGAAGCTTACTGTCTTCTTCCCATTTCTCTTGGGCGGTTACCAAGTCTTTTTCAAGACGTTTTTCATCATCGCGTAATTTGGCAGCTTCTTCGTATTTCTGCTTTTTAACTACACTGTTCTTCAGTTCACGAACATCTTCTAGTTGTTTTTCAAGTTCTAGAATCTGTTTGGGAACATCCATATTTACAATATGAACACGAGAACCGGCCTCATCTAAGGCATCAATAGCTTTGTCCGGTAAGAAACGGTCCGTCATGTAACGGTTCGTTAACTTAACACATGCAATAATTGCCTCATCTGTATAGGTCACATTGTGGTGGTCTTCGTATTTTCCTTTAATGTTGTGAAGAATCTCAATAGTCTCATCAACTGTTGTAGGTTCTACAATAACCTTCTGGAAACGTCTTTCTAAAGCACCGTCTTTTTCAATATACTGACGGTACTCATCTAGAGTTGTTGCACCAATACATTGAATCTCACCTCTTGCCAAGGCAGGTTTGAACATATTTGAAGCATCCAAGCTACCTGTTGCGCCACCGGCACCAACAATGGTATGGATTTCATCAATAAAAAGAATAACGTCATCATTCTTCTCAAGTTCGTTCATTACCGCTTTCATACGTTCTTCAAACTGACCACGATATTTTGTACCAGCAACTAAAGAAGCTAAGTCTAGCGTTACCACCCTTTTGTTATATAGGATACGAGAAACCTTTTTGTTTATGATACGTAGTGCCAGACCTTCGGCTATGGCACTTTTACCAACACCAGGTTCACCTATTAATAACGGATTGTTCTTCTTTCTTCTACTTAAAATTTGAGATACACGCTCAATCTCCTTTTCTCTACCAACTACAGGGTCTAGTTTGTTCTCCTCGGCCATAAGCGTCAGATCACGACCAAAGTTGTCAAGTACTGGAGTTTTTGATTTTTTATTTCCTTTTTGCCCCGCAGCAGTACCAAAGCTACCTTCTTTACCCTCGGTATCGTCGTTATCACTTGGGAAAGATTCGGAAGTTGGTGCGTCTACAATATCATCATCACTTGTGATCATAAATTTAAATTGTTCCTTAACTCCATCATAATCTACTTTCAGTTTATGAAGTAGTTTCGTAGTAGGGTCATTTTCGTTTCTCAAAATACATAATAGTAAATGTGCGGTATTGATCGATGAACTTTGGAAAAGCTTGGCTTCTAAAAATGTTGTTTTTAGAGCGCGCTCTGCCTGTCTCGTCAAATGCAGGTTCTTTTTATCTTTTTGCAAAGTGTTCGGGTTTGGGTTGGAAGGGCTAAGAATCTCGACCTTTCTTCTAAGATGATCTAAATCGACCTCCATAGCGTCAAGAATACTAATTGCTTTGCCGTTACCATCTCGTAAAAGCCCCAACATTAGATGCTCGGTACCAATGAAATCATGGCCTAACCGTAGCGCCTCTTCTTTACTATAAGCAATTACGTCTTTTACTCTCGGTGAAAAATTATCATCCATAAATTTATCCTTTCATCTATAAAATTAGTAAAACTATACCAATCTAACGCAAATAGTGTACCTAATATTAGATAAAGTTGGCCTAAATAATGAAAAAGGAATAGGGTTAAAAGGTAACTGGCAATTGAAGCGGTATCTTTTAGTATTGAAAAAGTGTTGATAAATTGTTTAATAAAGAAGTGTGTATGTGCTATAAAGGCTATCATTTTGCGTATATTGGCATGTTTTTTAACTAAAATAATTCTAGGATTTAAAAATGGCAGAAGGAGAAAAATTGATTCCGATTAATATCGAAGAGGAAATGAAATCTGCTTACATCGACTATTCGATGTCAGTCATTGTGTCACGTGCTTTACCTGATGTCAGGGACGGTTTAAAACCGGTTCACAGAAGAGTACTGTACGGTATGTATGAGCTAGGGGTTCGTTCCACCAGCTCTCATAAGAAATCTGCGCGTATTGTTGGTGAGGTTCTAGGTAAGTACCACCCTCATGGTGATACGTCCGTATATGATTCTATGGTACGTATGGCGCAAGAGTGGAGTTTGCGATACATGCTGGTAGATGGGCAAGGTAACTTCGGGTCTGTTGACGGCGATAGCCCAGCGGCTATGCGTTATACCGAGGCCAGAATGCGAAAGATTGCTGATGACATGTTGGCGGATATAGATAAGGACACTGTGGATCATCAATTAAACTTTGATGATTCCTTGCAAGAACCAACGGTTCTTCCTACTCGTGTTCCTAATTTGTTGGTAAACGGCGCTTCGGGTATTGCAGTAGGTATGGCAACGAATATGCCACCACATAACTTAACAGAAGTTGTTAACGGTACTATTGCCTACATTGAAAACAATGAAATTGAGATCGATGAGATCATGACTCATATTAAGGCTCCAGATTTTCCTACTGGAGGTACCATTTACGGCTATGACGGCGTCAAAGAAGCTTTTCATACCGGAAGAGGTAGAGTGAAAATAAGAGCAAAGGCTGTTATTGAAGAGGTTCAAGGTAGGGAGTGTATTATTGTTACAGAGATACCTTACCAAGTGAATAAGGCAGACATGATCAAGAAAACTGCCGATCTTGTTAATGAGAAGAAAATAGAAGGTATATCTACTATTCGCGATGAATCGGATAGAAATGGTATGCGCATCGTTTATATTTTGAAACGAGATGCTATTCCTAATATCGTTCTTAATACCTTATATAAGTATACAGCATTACAAAACTCTTTTAGTGTTAATAACATTGCGTTGGTTAATGGCCGTCCTAGGTTATTGAACGTAAAAGAGATGATCCACTATTTTGTGGAGCATCGTCATGAGGTTGTTGTTAGACGAACAGAGTTTGAACTTAAGAAAGCAGAAGCTCGCGCACATATTTTAGAAGGTTTAATTATTGCATCTGATAACATAGATGAGGTAATTGCTATCATTAGAGCATCTTCTAATGCAGATGAAGCTCGTGAGAACTTAATGGAGCGTTTTAAGCTTACAGAGATTCAAGCGAAAGCCATAGTAGAAATGAGGCTCCGTCAGTTAACTGGTCTGGAGCAAGATAAACTACGTGCAGAATATGATGAAATTCTTTTAACTATTGCAGACCTTAAGGATATCTTGGCTAGAAAAGAGCGAAGAATGGACATCATTAAGGAAGAACTGGAGGAAATCAGAGAGAAATATGGTGATGAGCGCCGTTCTGAAATTAACTATGCTGGAGGAGATTTAAGTATTGAAGATATGATTCCGGATGAGCAAGTGGTTATTACCATTTCGCATGCGGGATATATCAAAAGAACACCGGTTTCAGAATATAAAACCCAAAATAGAGGGGGTGTAGGTCAAAAAGCATCGTCCACTAGAAATGAAGATTTCTTAGAATATCTTTTTGTGGGAACCAACCACCAGTATATGTTGTTCTTTACTCAAAAAGGAAAATGTTTCTGGATGCGTGTCTATGAAATACCGGAAGGAAGTAGAACTTCTAAAGGTAGGGCTATCCAAAACCTTATAAATATTGAACAGGATGATAACGTTAAGGCGTTTATATGTACTCAGGATCTTAAGGATGAGGAATACGTAAACAGTCATTATGTAATCATGGCCACCAAAAAAGGTGTAGTTAAAAAAACAAGTCTGGAGCAATATTCTCGTCCAAGACAGAACGGTATCAACGCTATAGGTGTTCGTGAAGGTGATGAATTGCTAGAAGCAAAACTAACTACGGGTGCAAGTCAGATATTCTTAGGACTAAAATCTGGTAAAGCCATACGTTTTGAAGAAAGTAAGACCAGACCAATGGGTAGAAATGCTTCCGGTGTACGTGGTATCACTTTAGCAAGTGATGATGATGAGGTAATAGGTATGGTGTCCGTACATGATATGGAAGAAAATCTTCTTGTTGTTTCTGAAAATGGGTATGGTAAACGATCTAATATCGATGATTACCGCATTACGAATAGAGGAGGAAAGGGAGTTAAAACTATTTCTATAACTGAAAAAACAGGAGGACTTGTTGCCTTAAAAAATGTTTCTGATTCAGATGATTTAATGATAATCAATAAGTCTGGTATTGCAATTCGTATGAGTGTAGAAGATCTTCGTGTTATGGGAAGAGCTACACAAGGGGTGCGTCTTATCAATTTGAAAGGGAATGACTCCATTGCTGCAGTAGCTAAGGTTATGAAAGATGAAGACGAGTTAGATGATGCCGATGTCCTAGATATAGACGTGAAGGCAGAAGAAGATGGCACGGCTCTTGATAATGAAGCTCTAGAAGGAACAGAAGAAGAATAAATTTGAACCATAATTATAACGCTAATATTTAATTAATTTGAAAATGAAACGTAGATTTTTAATAGTTGCGAGCCTTTGCTTTTGCATGGTAGGATTCGCACAGAAGAACGAGATAAAAGCAGCCGAGAAGGCTATGAAAGCTGGAGATGCAGCATCGGCAAGCAGTGCACTAGAGGCAGTTTCAGGTTCTATTTCAGGAGCTGACCCAAAATTACAGGCACAATATTACTTTGTAAGTGGTAAGGCGTATGCAGATTTGGCAAAAAAAGGTGATGGAACAGCTTTTAAAAAAGCAGCTGATGCTTTTCAAAAAGTAATTTCAGTTGAAGAAGCAAGTGGAAAGAAGAAGTATACCGCTGAAACGCAACAGCACATGTCTGCTTTGAGTGCCGATTTGGTAAACTCTGCTGTAGAGGACAACGGAAACAAAAAATTTAAAGAAGCTGCTGAAAAGTTGTATACTAGCTATAAAATTAGCCCAAAAGATACATCTTATCTTTACTATGCTGCGAGTAGTGCAGTAAATGGTGGTCATTACGAAGAAGCATTGACATACTACAACGAACTTCAGGAAATAGGATATGATGGTAGTGGTGTTGTTTACAAGGCTACGAACGTAGAAACCGGTCAAGAAGAAGAGATGGACAAAACTCAAAGAGATTTGATGGTAAAGTCCGGGACTTACAAAGATCCTAAAGATGAGAAATCTCCTTCTAAAACAGCTGAAATCGTAAAAAACACAGCTTTGATCTATACTCAATTAGGTCAAGACGATAAAGCTTTAGAAGCTTATAAGGCAGCAAGAGCTAACGATCCAAAAGATGTTAATTTAATCTTGAACGAAGCCAATTTGTATTACAAAATGGGCGATAAGGAAAAATTCAAGGAGTTAATGGCCGAGGCAGCATCTGTTGCGCCGGATAATCCAGATTTACATTATAATATCGGTGTAATCAATATGGAGCAAGGTAACTTGGAAGAAGCCAGAGCTTCATACAAAAAAGCTTTGGAAATCAATCCTGGGTACACTAACGCACAATTAAACCTTTCTACAACTTACGTAAACGAAGGTAACGGTCTTATTGACGAGATGAACTCTTTGGGTAACTCTAAGAAAGACATTGCTCGTTACGATGAGTTAAAAGAAAAGAAAGATGGCCTTTTCAAAGAAGGGGCAACTGTATTGGAGGATGCATTAAAATTGAATCCTGATAATCAAGGTATCTTAACTCAATTAAAGAATATCTATGGCGCAATGGGCGACAATGATAATTTCATGAGAGTTAAAAAGCTGTTAGGCGAATAATAAGCCAATAACATTAATATATAAAAATCCCCTAGGAATTTCCTAGGGGATTTTTATTTGCTTTAATTTCGAAAAATAGAATTAGGCAATTTGTTTAATGACCCTAAGTTTATGGGTATAACTGCCGGTTTCGTTATTAAAAATTCCGGTATGATCAATTCGATCAATGCGAACCTTTCCATCTACATGAATAATGTAATTATTTTCCATGATAATACCAACATGGTATATTTCACCCTCATTATTGTCAAAAAAAGCTAAGTCTCCTGCTTCTGTTTCCTCAATAAAACTTAAAGCATGACCTTGCGTAGACTGTTCAGCTGCTTTTCTTAATAAACGATAGCCGTTGATTTTATAGACCATTTGGGTGAAGCCTGCAGCATCAATACCAAAAGGGGTCTTGCCTCCCCATAAGTAGGGGGCGTTTAGATATAGCAATGCGGTCTGTATAAGTTGTGTCTTGTCTTTTTTGTGACCATTACATTTACCATCAAAAGAATGTGAAAGTACGTCACAGTTACTTGTGGACGACCCTAATATTACGGGTAAGAGCACGGAATTTTCCGTTTCAACAAAAGAGATAAGATCGGAAGTGTACCCTACTTTGTCCGAAGATTCTATATCATTATAGGTTTCCTCTGATATAAGAATCATCTGGTGGTTGTTTACCCACCCTTCAAATTTATCAAAAGCAACGCGAATTCGGCTCCAGGCCTTTCTGCGTTCCAAGACTTTAAAGTGTTCGCCGTATACCAATTGTGAAACCATTTCTGATGTTTCATCGGCATATACACGAACGGATACTATACTCAGAGGACAAATTCCGTATTGCATAAGTTTGGTTGAGTGAAGGTCCTGTTATCGTTCTACGATTATTGCAGAAGCGCCACCTCCGCCATTACATATTGCGGCAGCCCCTATTTTTGCATTGTTTTGTTCCAAAACGTTGAGCAGGGTAATAAGTATACGAGCTCCTGAGCACCCTAGAGGATGTCCTAGAGAAACAGCGCCACCATGCACATTTACATTGGTGTCCGTAAGGCCCAACAATTTCATATTGGCTAGACCTACGACTGAAAAAGCCTCGTTAAATTCAAAAAAGTCTATATCTTCTAATGAAATACCTGCTTTGGCAATTGCTTTTGGAAGTGCTTTTGCTGGTGCGGTTGTAAACCATTTAGGCTCTTGAGCTGCATCTGCATATCCTTTGATAGTAGCAATTGGTTCAAGTCCAAGTTTCTTTGCCTTTTCTTCACTCATTAATACTAGTGCTGCAGCCCCGTCATTAATGGTGGAGGCATTTGCAGCGGTTACGGTACCATCTTTTGTGAACGCTGCACGTAATGCAGGAATTTTTTCCATCCTTACGTTTTTAAATTCTTCATCCTCGGAAACGACTATGGGTTCTCCGCGACGTTGAGGCACTTCAACTGGTGAAACTTCGTTGGCGAATTTGCCATTTTTCCATGCATCTGCAGAACGATTGTAGGATTGCATAGCAAAATCATCTTGGTCTTCTCTGCTAAAATTATATTTTGCGGCACATGCATCTGCACATACACCCATGGCTTCTTGGTCATAAACATCAACCAGACCATCTTTTTGCATACCATCAACCAATGTGGCCGGTCCAAATTTTTGTCCGTTTCTCATATGAACATAATGAGGAATAAGACTCATATTTTCCATTCCTCCTGCAACCGCAATAGAAATATCACCCAAGGCTATAGCTTGAGCGGCTTGCATAACGGCCTTCATGCCAGAAGCACAAACTTTATTAATGGTAGTACATGGTACGCTATCCGGTATTCCAGCAAAAATTGCTGCTTGTCTAGCCGGAGCCTGTCCAGTTCCTGCTTGGACAACGTTGCCCATTAAGACCTCTTCAACTAAATTAGGATCAAGATTTATTTTGGCAAGTGCAGCCTTTATAGCTGCGGCTCCAAGTTTTGGTGCCGGAATTGTGGATAAGGCTCCCATAAAACTCCCTATGGGAGTCCTGGTGGCAGATACTATAACTACGTTTTTCATATTAAAACAAGAATTTCTCGTATCACAAAACTAAGAAATTAATAGGCAATTCATTTCGTTGTTTTCATAAAAGCCCTTCGGAAGTTTATAATTTTCTATTTTTGATGCAGATACCTGGCCCATGCGCAATTTTTTGGACAAAATTTTTAAAAACCAATCGCTTCTATATAAGTATTTTCTATACTTGGTTTCGGTGGTGTGTATTGTTTTTTTCTTTCCAAAAGGCGGAAAGTTCAAATATGAATTCCAAAAAGGAAAACCTTGGCAGTATGAGAATCTGTATGCTCCATTCGATTTTTCTATCCAGAAAAGCAGTGACGATATTTCTAAGGAAAGGGAAGAACTTCTCAATAACCAAATAGATTATTTTAGACTGGATACTTCTGTGCGAGATAAGGTTGCTCAAGAATACCAGGATAAATTCACTAACGTATTTACAGGAGAGAGATTTAGTTCTAGCGCCTTGGAGGCTCTAAAGTCTGCTGGAGAAGGTATTTTAAAACAATTATACAAAAATGGAGTTGTAGCAAAAATCAACAAACGCTATGAAAAAGAGCAATTATACATTGTAAAGGATAACCAAGCAGAAAGTGTTCCTATAAATAATCTTGTTCAGATTCAAAATCTGAGACCCATTATTCAAAAAATACTGCAACAGAAAGATTTGGTAATTTATGCTAGAGAATACCAAGATCTTTTTTTAGATATCGTCAAACCAAACATCACTTATGATAAAAGTCTCTCAGAGAAAGCCTTAAACGAAGCGCTTTCTGGGCTGTCTCATACACGTGGAACGGTAGATGAAGGAAAGCTTATTGTAGCAAAAGGAGAAGTTGTTGAAGCGGAAAATCTTAATATTCTCAACTCATTAAAAACGGAGTACGAGTCAGAACTATGGACGGACAATAATTATTACTTTATATTATTCGGTTATACCGTTTTGGTAGCATTGGTATTAATGATGCTCTTCCTTTTCCTTAAGAAATATAGAAAAGAAAATTTTGAAAACAATACCAAAGTCACCTTTATATTCTTTAATATACTTTTCATGGTTTTTGTCACGACCATGGTGGTTAAATATGACGAAGCATACGTATTTGTAGTACCTATATGTATTCTGCCACTAGTTTTAAAAACATTTTTTGATGCCAGGTTAGGCCTTTTCGTCCATGTGCTTACGGTACTTATATTAGGCTTTGTTGTGCCCAATAGTTTTGAATATATTTTTCTGCAGATTATAGTGGGTATTGTTACCATACTTACGGTCTCGGAATTATATAAAAGAGCAAATCTTTTCATATCCATAGGTCAGATTACCTTAATTTATATCGTTGGTTATTTGGCCTTTCATATTATACATGAGGGCAACTTGGATAATATACAATGGTTTACTTTGGGACTGTTCCTATTGAACGGGATGATTACTCTTTTTGTACAGCCATTGATATATGTATACGAAAAAGTCTTTGGGCTTGTCTCCGATGTTTCTTTATTAGAACTAACGGATACCAATTCTAAGCTTCTAAAAGAGCTATCTAACAAAGCACCGGGAACCTTTCATCATTCATTACAAGTAGCAAACCTAGCGGAGGCAGCAGCTAATGAAATTAGCGCAAATGCCATGTTGGTTAGAGTAGGGGCCTTGTACCATGATATAGGTAAGATGAATCACCCTACTTATTTTACGGAGAATCAGATAACCAATGTAAACCCGCATGATGAACTGTCCCCAAAGGATAGTGGAAAAATAATTATAAATCATGTTATTGATGGTATAGAACTAGCTAGGAAAAACAAACTTCCAGATCGCGTGATAGATTTTATACGCTCTCATCATGGAACGACTTTGGTTTACTACTTCTATAAAAAGCAGCAAGAGTTGGAAGAAGGGGTAGAAGAGGCGGATTTTAGATATCCGGGACCAATTCCATTTTCTAAAGAAACGGCAATTCTTATGATGGCCGATTCGGTTGAGGCCGCATCAAAGAGTTTAAAAAACCCAACTTCTGGAATTATAGAAGAATTTGTAGATAAAATTATTGCAGGACAAATGAGCGCTGGTCAGTTTTTGAATGCGAATATTACGTTTAAAGAGATAGAAGCGATCAAAAAGATTTTTAAACAGAAATTGATAAATATTTATCATTTACGAGTGGAATATCCTGAATGATAAAGGAGTACGAAGCTTAAAATGCAGCTAATTTTATTTTTTTTGAAGTCCGATTTGAAATAGTATTGAACTTCTAGAAAAAAATGCAAAAAATAGTTGTGAACTTGAATACTAAAACATACATTTGCAACCGCAATTTTAACCACGGAAACGTGCTAAAATTAAGTTCTTTAAAGAGATTACTGGAGAGGTGCCTGAGTGGCCGAAAGGAACGGTTTGCTAAATCGTCGTAGGTGGAAACACTTACCCAGGGTTCGAATCCCTGTCTCTCCGCAATAGCTGTCAAAGCAAATTGCGAGGGCAGAAATTATTTCTCAAGTATTGATTAAATAAGATAACCATTTTATCGGGGTGTAGCGTAGCCCGGTTATCGCGCCGCGTTTGGGACGCGGAGGTCGCAGGTTCGAATCCTGCCACCCCGACCATTTTACTAAACCTCTTAAATCATATGATTTAAGAGGTTTTTTGTTTACAAACAATCGTTTTGTCTTGACTAAAATAGAAATAAGTTACTTTCTTTGTCAATTATACTAATCTTAGACGATTCACCTTATTAGGTTTTTAAATAGCGTAATCAATATTTACATATAATTTTACTAAATCGGATTATTACTTAATAAATCCTATATTTAATAACGATGTTAAATATTGAATTGAACCATTCTTGTCTTTTTTTTCTTTTTTTCTCAGTTGGACTTCTTTCCCAAGAATTACCTCCCATTCAAAATTATAGCCCAGTCGAATATGGCGCGGGAAACCAAAATTGGTCACTTTCACAATCTGTCGATAAAAATATCTATTCAGCAAATAATGGAGGGTTGTTAGAATTTAACGGTGTCAATTGGAAATTGTATCCTTCCCCTAACGGCACCCCACTTAAGTCTGTAAAGGTTATAGGTGAGTTGGTCTATACTGGATGCTATATGGAATTTGGTTATTGGCAGAAAGACGCATACGGTTCTCTAAAGTACTATTCAATATCGAGTAAGTTGGAAACCCCTTTAATAGAAGACGAGCATTTTTGGAATATAGCGGAATTTGAGGACTGGGTTTTGTTTCAGTCTTTAGATCGGATTTATATTTACAATACAAATAATCAATCTTTTGAAATACTGGAGGCTAGAACTACTAGAGCGGAAATTCTAGAAGTTGACAATAAGGTTTATTTTCAAAAAATTGGTCAAGGGATTTTCACTATCGAATATGGAAAATCAGTTTTGGTTTCTGACCATCAAGTATTAAAAAATGATGTAGTCGTTGGTGCTTTTTCGGTAAATAAAAACAGTTTGATATTGACTGAAAAAGGAGAATTTTACTTTTTGGAACTCAAGGGTCTTAAAAGATGGAATATATCTGCAGATATAGAGTTGTCATCTGTAAATGTGTACAGTAGTGTGCGATTGAATGATGGTTCATTTGTTTTAGGTACTATTTCAAACGGAATTTATCATTTGGATAAAGATGGTAGTATCATTAATCATATTAATCAGGAAAAAGGTTTAAACAATAATACGGTACTATCAGTATTTCAAGACGATGAATTTAATATTTGGTTAGGTTTGGATAATGGAATTAGTGTCATGAATTTAAAGTCTCCTTTCAATGAATACATTGATCATGTTGGAAAATTAGGTGTTGTATACACGGCTGTACTGTTTAACGGGTTTAAGTACTTGGGAACGAATCAAGGCTTGTTTTATAAAAAGGAAGGAGAAGAAGGTAATTTTAAACTAATTGAAAATACAGAGGGTCAGGTATGGTTGTTAAAACAAATTGGTGATACGCTATTTTGTGGCCATAATTCAGGCACATTTACAATCTATGGAAACTATGCTAAGAAAATCTCAAATTTGCCTGGAACATGGGATATCCAACCGGTCAAATCTCATGAAAACTTATTAATCCAAGGAAATTATAAAGGTTTGAGTATTCTTGAAAAAACTAATGGGCAATGGTATTTCCGCAATAAAATAGAAGGTTTTGATAGTGCTAGTAGGTTTTTTGAGTTTGTAAATTCACAACATATTCTTGTCAATCATGACTTTAAAGGGATTTTTGATTTAAAAATAGATACTGGATTTGGAAAAGTATTAGAAGTTGCAAAAAAGGATTCAAAAGGTAGCGGGTCTAGTTTAATGAGGTATAATGATAAAATAATTTATACCACTACGAACGGTGTATTTGAATATATTCAAGAACAACATGATTTTATTAAAGACTCACTTTTAACTAAAAGGTTTTTCAAAGAAGATGACAAAATAATTGGGATACTGAGAACAACTGACGATTCAGAAATGCTTTGGGGTTTTTCTAATAAAAACATAATATGTGTTTCTCCGGGACAGTTCAATGAAGAACCTAAAGATATTAGAATTCCCATACCAATGTTTTTTAGGAAAAGTATGGGTGTGCTGGGTTTTGAATCAATTACATACTTAAAAGATGAGTTGTATCTGATAGGAATTTCTAACGGATATGTAACGTTAGACTTGAATAAGTTAGAGTCAAAAAAGTATAAAATCTCAATAAGTTCTGTTTCTATAGAATTTCATGATGATACAAAGAGAGAAGTAAGATTTAAAGAAGATAATGAATTTAAGTTTGCAGAGAATAACTTAAGCTTTTTTTATAATATTCCTGAATACGATAAATATACTGAAGTTAATTATCAATTTCAGTTAGGCGGTATTTATGATGATTGGAGCAGTTGGTCTACAAATCCGCAAGTTTCGTTTAATAATCTACCATACGGTGACTATATTTTTAAAGTAAAGGCAAGGGTAGGAAATACCTTAACAGAAAATATAGCTTCGTATAAGTTTACAATCGCAAGACCATGGTATGTCTCTCATTTGGCGCTGTTCTTTTATATTATCGGAGCAATTCTAATATCGGCTTTAATTCACAGGTTATATAGGTCTCATTACAATAAACAACAACAAAGAATTTTAAAAGATAATAAGAAAAGTATAAAAAGAAAAAAGTTAAAAGCCGAGAAAAAAATTGTTCAGGTTAAAAATGCACAGTTACAAGAACTGGTAGAAAGCAAGAATAGGGAGTTGGCTATATCTACCATGAGCATTATTAGAAAGAATGAGTTTTTAACAGCAATCAAAAATGAATTGAAAGAAAGCGATCAAATTCCAAAGGTAAAATCTGTTATTCGGACTATCGATAGGAATATCAACAACGTTGACGATTGGAAATTGTTTGAAGAGGCATTTAATAATGCGGATAAAGATTTTCTTAAAAAGGTAAAGAATTTACACCCACAATTAACAGCAAATGACTTAAGATTATGTGCTTACCTAAGATTGAATCTATCATCTAAAGAAATAGCTCCTTTATTAAATATATCTTCTAAAAGTGTTGAAGTAAAAAGATATCGTTTGCGGAAAAAGATGAATTTGCTTCATAAAGATAGCCTTACAGATTACATATTACAGTTGTAAAGGACACAACAATAACTAAAACTACCACTACATTACCCATACATTTGGGTGTTAATTCTCTTTGTTTCTTAACCTATAGTACATTACTAAGGTGTCTTTTAAATGCCTTTTTTATTGTTGATTTATCTATTTTTTCATATTTATTTTAAGTTGTATGTTTTTTGTATAGGTTTTTTTTATGGATTCCTTAAAACTATACAATAGCTTGCAAGGGTAATTAAGTTTTAAAATTCTACTTAATACAATGATCTTTCTCTTTCTTATAATTATAAGAACTAAACCAGTTTAAAATGAAAACTATGAAAAAAATTAAATACATTTTTGTTGTATTTTTTATGATTTTAGTAAGTTGTGATGCTGATGATAATCGCATTGCTGTAGCACTTTCAAATCTAACAGTAAGTCCAGAAGTAAGTGATGATGGTTCGGGTAAAGTCGTTTTTAGAACATCGGCGACTGGGGCCAATGTTGTTAAATATGATTTTGGAGATGGGACAACTGGAGAATCTATCACGGGATATACTACACATACCTATACTAATAGCGGTCAGAATACCTATACTGTAATCTTAACAGCTATTGGTTCGGATGGCAATACTATAACAGAAACCGTTGATGTAACTGTTGATGTTCCAGTAATGAATTCAGACCTTGTAAATTTACTTACGAAGGGTGATTCAAAAAAATGGTTTTTAGCTGCATCACAAGCTGGCCATTTGGGCTTAGGTCCAGCACGGGATGGTATTGATGGAGATTGGTGGTATCCTAAATGGTATTCCTCTCAGGCTTTTGAAAAATGTGGAAGCGAAATTTCTGATTGTTTCTGTGATGATGAGTTAACTTTTTCTGTTGATAGCAATGGTGAGGTTTCTTATGTACTTGATAACAAAGGTCAAACATTTTTTAATGTAGGACATAGAGATGTTGTTGCTGGAACTGAAGAAGAAGATTATTGTTATGACTATGATACTTCAGGTACAAAATCGGTAATTATTTCGACAGTTGAAGGTAATGTTCCTGAAGCTGAAACTACTGGGATGCAAATGGATTTTTCCGATGGTGGGTTTATGAGTTATTATGTAGGTTCTTCATCTTATGAAATCCTTTCCATAAGCGAGAACTTACTTTATGTTAGGACTTACGATACATTGAATCCTGATTTGGCATGGTATCTAAAGTTTTCTGCAGAAGTCTCCACGGATGGAGGTGAAGAAAGTCTTGAAACAATTTTCACCAATTTGGTTTGGTCAGATGAATTTGATGTGGATGGAACTCCTAATACTGATAATTGGACCTATGACCTAGGTGCTGGTGGTTGGGGGAATGGTGAAGCTCAGACTTATACCGATAATCCTGAAAATGTTATAGTTGAAGATGGTGTATTAAAAATTACCGCAAAGGGAACTATTGGTGGGGCAAGTGGTGTTAAACATTATTATGATGATATTACTTTGTTAGAAACAGGTGGCGCTGCGTCCAATTTGGAAGACTTTGAAGGAACTGCCCCGGAATTTAGTGGTTTTGGTGGAGCCTCTTCCACAGTAATTGATAATCCAGATGCTTCAGGTGCAAATACTTCTCTTAAGGTCGCAGAGTCTCTTAAGAATAATGGAGCTGAGACTTGGGCCGGAACTTTATTTGATGTAACAACGCCTATAGATTTAAATACCTATACTAGTATAAGTGTTAAAACTTGGTCTCCTGCAGTTGGTGCAATAGTTAAATTAAAATTAGAAAACCAAGCCAATGCAGACGAGTTCTTTGAAGTAGACGCTCTTTCTACGGTTGAAAATGAATGGGAAACCTTAACTTTTGATTTTAGCGATGCTCCTGTTGGAACATATGATCGTGTAGTTCTGTTTTTTGACTTTGGAGTTAGTCCTGTTGGTGATGCCGCTTATACCTCGGCTCGAATTAAATCAGAAAATTTATATGAGTTTACATATGGTCGTGTAGAGATTAGGGCAAAGCTTCCATCAGCAGGAGGTACTTGGCCCGCGTTATGGGCTTTGGGAGCCAATTTTGATACGGTAGGATGGCCTGCTTGCGGTGAAATTGATATTATGGAACATGTAGGGAACAATTCTAATACAACTTCAAGTGCATTACACTATACTGGTAATTCCGGAGGCAATGCGGTTACGGGTTCAACATCTGTACCAACGGCTACCTCAGAGTTCCACAATTATACGGTAGAATGGACAGCTGATAGTATTAAGTTTGTTGTAGATGATGAGTTGATACATACCAGCTTTGTCAATTCTAGTGATACACCTTTTAATAGCGATTTCTTTTTTATTATGAATATTGCAGTTGGGGGCACACTTGGAGGTACAATTGATACTGCTTTTACTGAAGATACTATGGAGGTTGATTATATCCGGGTTTATCAATAGTTATTAATAATTAAAATAAAAAAAGGTTAGCATGTACATGCTAACCTTTTTTTATTTAGGTAAAACCGTTATTGTAATTTTAATAAATGGGAAGTTCATCAAAAACAAAGCATTAGATAAGGTCACAAAGTCCATGCTCTAGATTTAATTCCAATCCATTTGTTGCGTCCAAGGGATTCTTTGTCCTGTGGAAATCCAATTCTTGTACTTTTATCTTGGGCTCATGGCCATCGAAACCAGTAATAACTCCTTTTTACTCTATTGGTTAGCCTTTACCATAGAACTAAGTATAACTTTAAAAAAATATTCTATTACCACTACATGGGGTTGTTCATTTAAATTTATAATTCAATTTGCTTTCGACTTCCCTTCTTGTTCCAAAGAATCCAAATAGGTGTTGATAAGGTCAATACCTTCATCATGTTTGATGCTCGTACCAATTAGGGGCATAAAATAGCCAGGAATAGCAGTACCCATTCGATCACTAATTTGCGTACGCTCTACATAAATATTACTTTCTGTAAATGGGGTTTCAAAAGTAAAATAGAATTTATCTCCGAAATCTCTATTATAAGAGCCCCCTTTTTGATGACAATGGGCACAATTCACATCTAAGTAAGCTCTTGCTCGTTTCTCCAAAGTCAAACTAGTGTCTGACCAATCAGGAAGTGTAGGAATCTGTGAAACCTCCGGAGCTTCGGCAAGCATATTATTATCCTTAAAAAATTGAAGGATATTCTGCCCATTATGATTAAAATTCATTGCTCTAGCTTTTGGTCCAATAGGTACGATTTTCTCATTAAGCTCGTGACATTGCACACACATTGTATTTGAAGGAACTACATAATCTACTATTCTTGAAACTCCTAGGTCATCAATCCAATCTACCTGAAGACCGTGTGCATCATCATCCAATACGGCATCAGTTTGATCTTCGTTCCAAAAATAATTACGAACCAACCACTCCCCATTCTTTTTAATCAATACCCTAGTTTCAATACATTTTTTTCCTAAGGAAGAATCTCTTTCGTCATTTAGGTAGTAGAAAGTCTTTGCTAGTATTGTATTATCAGGAAAATCTAATAGCATCAACAGTGAGGAATAACCCACAGGGAAAGGTAGATTATTCTATTCATGGTGGTTATTCGATATATAATTGGGAGTTGTTTTTTCATATTCCTTTATTGATTGCAACACGACTAAGCCAAAATCAAAAGTTTGATGAAGCCAGAAAATGGTTTCATTATATATTCAATCCAACCGCTCCATCTGATGTAGATGAGGGAGCTAAACGTTTCTGGATAACAAAACCATTTTTTAAGGAATTCGATCAGCAAACTAAAACGCTCGAAGAATTAATAAATGACCCTGAAAATCAAGCCGAGCTTAAAAAACAATTGGAGCATTGGCAAAACAATCCTTTCAATCCTCATCTCGTGGCCAGATTGCGAAATTCTGCCTACATGCGGTCTACTGTAATGAAATATATAACAAATTTATTGGATTGGGGAGATCAGCTATTCAGACGAGATAGTATCGAATCGATTAATGAGGCGACATTATTGTATGTTATGGCCGCTAACCTATTAGGTGAAAAACCAGATATAACTCCTCCACGTGCAAAACCAAAGGACAGCTCCTTTAATGATATAAAAGACTCACTTGGGCTATTTGGTACCGCAAAAGTTGATGCCGAGTCATTAATCGATCCATTAGAAATAAATGAAGAAACAGTAGTGGACAATCCATTGAGTATGCCTCTTCTTTGTTTACCTAAAAATGATAAGTTACTAGGTTATTGGGATAATGTAGCCGATAAGTTATTTAAGATCCGGCATTACATGAATATTGAAGGGGAAGTCAGACAATTGCCCTTATTTGAGCCACCTCTTGACCCTGCACTTTTAGTAAGAGCTGCAGCGGCTGGACTGGATTTAAATACGATAATGAATGATATAACGGCTTCGTTGCCTAATTATCGTTTTCAAATTATACTACAAAAAGCAAATGAGTTATGCAATGATGTCAAGAGCTTGGGTAGTCAATTACTTTCAGCTCTGGAGAAAAAAGACAGCGAGGAACTGGCCTTGTTGCGTTCAGGACATGAGCTCAAAATGTTGGAGCTGGTACGGGATATTAAAAAACAACAAGTTAATGAAGCAAAGGAAAATTTGAACGGAATATTTGCAAGTAAAATAAATGTTGAAAATAGAAAGGCTTATTATGAGAATAGGCAATTCAAAAATAGCAAGGAATCATCTCATTTGAATTCTCTTAAGGAATCTGCCAAGTATCAAAATTTAAAAAGCTCATATGATATTATTGCTAGTTCTTTAGCACTGGTTCCAAGGTTTACGATTGGGGCATGGTCATGGGGAACCACTTATGGAGGAAAAGAACAAGCCGATGCCGCAAAACTACTTGGCATTTCACTAGGAACAGCATCAAACTATAATTCGATCACAGCTAATATAGCGAGTGTTGAAGGGGGGCATGGACGAAGACAAGATGACTGGGATTTTCAAGCAGAATCTGCCAGGCTTGAACTCAAGCAAATTGAAAAACAAATAATTGCTTCAGAAATACGATTGGCAATAGCCGAGAAAGACCTTAGTAATCATGAAATTCAAATGGATCAATCACAAAGCGTGGATGCTTACTTGCATGATAAATTCACTAATGCTGAGCTTTATAATCATATGGTGACTCAAATTTCCGGCATTTACTTCCAAACTTACCAAATGGCCTATGATTTGGCCAAAAAAGCTGAAAAGAGCTACCAATTTGAATTAGGAATATTTGACAGTAACCTTATAAAATTTGGGCACTGGGATAGTTTAAAGAAAGGGTTATTGTCAGGAGAAAAATTACAATTTGATTTACGCCGTTTAGAAAGTTCTTTCCTTGAGAATAACAATCGAGAGTTTGAGATAACAAAACATATTTCATTACGACGACTTGATCCCCAAAGATTATTGCAGATTAAAGCAACGGGTAAAGTAGATGGTTTAATAATACCTGAGTGGTTGTTTGATTTAGATTGCCCCGGGCATTATAAACGAAGGATAAAGACAGTTGGGTTGTCGATACCATGTATTACTGGACCATATACAAGCGTCAATTGTAAATTAGAATTAGTTTCTAGCAAGATTAGGATAAATGCAGTTAATACTGATGACGATAATTTAATTTCCCAAAACTCCAACATAAACACAATCGTAACCAGTTCCGCCCAAAACGACAACGGCATGTTTGAGGGCAATTTGAGGGATGAACGCTATTTGCCATTTGAAGGTGCTGGAATTGTAGATAGTTCATGGAAATTAGAGCTACCAAAAATGAACCAGTTTGATTACAATACTATTAGTGACGTCATTCTTCATGTTAGTTATACTTCTTTGGTTGGCAATGATGAATTTAAGGAAGATGTAATTGCTGATTATGAGTCAAAATTGAGCGATGTCAATGATAATAATAATTATCGCCTGCTAAGTTTAGAACATGATTTTCCAAACGAGTGGCACAAATTTGTAACCGCTGATGTAGATTTTGATGCTGAATTAAAGAATGAGCATTTCCCCTATTTCGCTCAATCAAACAGACAAATTAAGAGTAAGGAACTATTTCAGATTAGCACTAACGGAGAATTAGTGCCTGTTGATAAACTTATTGATACTATAGACATGGAAATTAAAGTCGAAAACGATATTGAAAAGGAACTGGCCACATTTGTAATTGTAGAGTACTCGATAAATTTTTAGTTTCAATTCGATAAGTTACCAAAAATCGTTTTGTAGACAAGTTTCAAGGCAAACTATCAAATAAAAAAATTGCAATCTCTTCGTAGCAAATTTTGGATTGTATAAAATTAGTCGAATTTATCTTGGTTTAAGATTAACAAAATATATATTCGTAATATCAGAAAGTAAAGCATTTTACTTTAAGTTCATTTAAAATAACGTCAACAAATCGGTCAACAGGTGAGTTTTTGAGATTGTAACTTATTGATATATAATTTAATACGTGGTTAAGTAGTCGTCCTGCCACCCCGACAAAGTAAAACCTCGTCAATCATATGATTTACGGGGTTTTTTGTTTTTAAGTATATCATAAGGGTTTATATGTTTTAATTGAAAACGATAACAAAATCGGATAATAAATTAAAAGGCCCAATCCCAAAAGGAGTGTTAAACTCAATGCCCATTACTTTTGTTTTTATGGAGCTTGCGTCATAATTACTAAGGTATCGTGGCTGCAGTTATATTTTTCGTATTACTTGCCGTGTTTCTGGAAAGGCTTATGTTTTAATTACAGCCACTATCTAGATATTCAAAAGAAAATTTTCTTATCCTTGATTTCGCTTTTTTGCGTAAATCATCTACGGATAGGTAATCTAAATTAAAACTCATTGCCATAGTTACTTTTTAATAAATGGTGAGTGCTTTTTTACAGCATAATTCGTTTTGAGAAATTTGGATTCCAAAACTTTATTTGAAATAATGATTGCAGCACCTAAGGCTGAACCTAGAGAAGAATTTGTAGTTCTAAGTTTCATAGTATTCAAAAACTGGGAAAGTAGTTTAATATAAACTTCATTGTCGCTAAAACCACCATCTATAAAAAGTTGTTTTATTTTAGAGTTTCCAATGGCAATTTTTATACTTTTCTCTTGAAGTAAAACTAATTCTAACAGTAATTGATGGTAGGCCTTATCAAAATTATCATAAGGTATTGAAGTTTGGTCTGGCATGTTTTCAGAAGGTATAGTGTGCCATTTGAACATATGTACAAAATCTCTATTGATTTTAAAAAAGAGGTCTTTGTTGAATTTTATTTTTCTATGGGCATCATGGGGTACATTAAAATGCTCGGATAAAACCTTTACTTGAAGCATGTATTCATTGCCCAAAAATAAGGTGGAAACTTTTACGGAGCTTCCATCTATTCTCATGTTGAAGAGCGAGTTGTTTTTGATATCATCTGGGGTAAGCATTCCTTCGTTGAATGGGTTGATTGATATACTCCACGTCCCGGTAGAAACCAATAAAAAAGGTTTGGTAATACTGCGTATATAGGGAATTAGAGCAGAAGAGCTGTCATGGATTCCTACGCCCATTTTAATTTTATGTCCCTTATAATGAATCAAATTTGTTTTTCCTGAGGGCTCAATAGGAGGTAGCTTTTTATCTATTCCTTCTTTATAAACCCATTGGTGATATTCTTTTTTTTGAAAATCCCAAAGTAAGGTATGACAGCCTATACTGGTATATTCACTCACAGGAATGTCTGTAAATAGGTAACTCAAGTATTGGGGCAGGTGCAATGAATACTTTATCTTTTTAAAAATTTCTGGTTGCGAATTTTTCAGCCAGTATAACTGCATTCCTGTATTTAGCATTCCCATTTTTGGAGAACCTGTTATTCTTGATAGTTTTTTTTCTGGGCCATAAGCTTTATAAAAAGAATCAGAAACATCTTCTTTTATAGGTTTCAAATAATTGTACAGAGGTGTAAGTGGTTTTCCGTCTTGACCAATATGAACCAGACTAGCTCCGTAACATGAAAAGTTTAGGGATTCAATCTCATATTTAGAAGAGTCAAGCATTTTATCAAACACTTCTTTTACCCATTTTTCCAAGGCTTCAAGGTTTTCCGTTGGGTAACCATCTTCATCCTCAATTTCATCAAAACGAGCGTATTCACGATGTACTTCTTGGAAGTTATCATCAAATAGAAAGAACTTTTTATTCGTTCTTCCAATATCAAATACGGCCGTTACTTTCATTTTCATGGTATCATATTTGTGGTACAGGTTATAGGAATTAGCTTTTTAATCTCCAGTGACACTAAATTAATTTTTTATATTAGCTCTTGTTAGTATAGCTGGAATTTGTATTTAAATTAATGGTAGTAAATTCATTTTTATTTACTTCGAGATAATATTTAATATTGAAAAAACACTTCCATGAACCAAGTAATTCATGGAAGTGAAACAAAACTCAAATAAACTATCGTACAAATGCATTGGCCATACCGCCATCTACATTAATAATATTTCCTGTAGTCTTATTCAATACACCAACACAGGCAAAGACCCCATCGGCAATATCTTTCGGATAAATAATTTCGTTCAATAGGTTGCGTTTGGCGTAATGGTTTGGAAGTTCTTCAACTGTAATACCGTATGCTTTTGCACGACCTTCGGCCCAATCTCCTTCCCATATTTTACTACCAACAATAACCCCATCAGGATTAACGGTATTCACACGTATTTTATCACCACCTAACTCTGCGGCTAATAAACGAGCCATATGTTGTTGGGCAGCTTTAGCTGTTCCATAGGCTACATTATTTGGACCTGAAACCAAACCATTTTTACTAGCAATACTAATAACGTCACCACCTAGGTTTTGTTTACGCATAACCGCTACCGCTTGTTTGGCTAGCTCAAATTGACCTTTTACAAGGACGTTTTGAAGTATATCCCAATCTTTCTCCGTAGTATCTTCTAAAGGTTTGGAAATGGCAAGACCGGCACTATGTACAACGATGTCTACACCACCAAATTCCAAACAAGCCTTTTTATAGGCATCTGCAACAGATTCACTTTTTGTTACATCACAAACGGCATAGCTAGCAGTATCTCTAGTATATGTGGCAACGCCTTCTTCCAACCTATCTTCGGCAATGTCCGTTAATACTACATTGGCACCTTCTTCGGCCAACTTATCGGCAATAGCTTTGCCAATACCACCACCTGCACCGGTAACCAAGGCTACTTTACGGGATAAAGGTTTTTCTTTTGGCATTCGTTGTAATTTAGCTTCTTCCAGCAACCAATATTCAATATCAAAAGCTTCTTGTCTTGGTAGTGATGTGTATTCCGTAATAGCTTCTGCACCGCGCATTACGTTAATGGCATTTATGTAAAATTCATTGGCAACACGAGTGGTTTGTTTATTTTTTGCAAAGCTGAACATACCTACACCTGGGTAGATAATTATAACCGGACTGGCATCTCTTACGGCAGGGCTATTAGCACGTTTATGGTTGTCATAATAGGATTGATATTCTTTTCTGTACTGTTCAAAATCAGGATATAATTTAGCAAGAACGGCCTCCGTATTAGAAAGGTCTTCTTTAGCATCTAGTTTTAATACCAAAGGTTGAATTTTAGTTCTTAAAAAGTGGTCGGGACATGAGGTGCCCATAGGCGCTAGGCGCTCCAGGTCGTTACTGTTTATGTACTCAAGAACGACATCACTATCGTTAAAATGGCCGATCATCCTGTTTTCGGAAGAACAAAGGCCTCTAAGCATTGGCATAAGCTGGGCGGCCTTTTCCAGACGCTCCTCTTTGGGAAGGCTCTCTATCTTTTGCCCCCCGAAAACACTTCCGTTGGCCTTTATTTTGTTCTCAATATATTCCGAGGCCATTTCAATGACCTCAAGACTGTTCATGTAACATTCATGAGAAGTGTCTCCCCAAGTAAAAAGTCCGTGGCTGCCCAGAACGATCCCGCGTATACCGGGGTTGTCGTTCAAACATTTTTCCAGTTGAAGGCCTAGGTCAAAACCGGGCCGTTGCCAAGGTACCCACCCCATGGTATCCCCCCAGATACCTTTGGTCACTTTTTCGCTGTCCTTTGCCGCAGCTACGGCTATTAATGCATCCGGGTGCAAATGGTCTATATGTTTAAAAGGGAGCAATCCATGCAATGGCGTGTCTATAGAGGGCGCTTTACTGTCTAAATCATAAATACAATGGTTAAAAAGGCCGACCATGCGGTCCTCATCTTCCAGCCCGCCGTAGACGTTCTTTAGGTTTCTTAACCTTTCCGTATACAGACCTGCTATTCCAGCTTTGGTCAATGTCCCGATATCGCCACCGGAACCCTTGATCCACATGACTTCTACATCATCATTGGTCAACGGGTCTTTTTCAATGGTCTTACAGCTTGTATTTCCGCCACCATAGTTGGTAATCCTTAAATCTGCCCCAAGGATATTTGAGCGATAAAGAAAAAGGGCTACTTGGTCATCGCCCAGTGCAGCGGCTTTCTTTTCATCCCAAAGATGGTCTACGTACTTAAATTGTTGTGCTGTATTTTTCATTTGAAGGGTTATTACGTTTATTGACAAATGTAGATTATCAAATAAAGCTTTGTGTCCTGTACTGTACCGCCTAGGTAAAAAATAAATATGTGTATTTTGGGTAAATTACCAAATTACATCTTTACTATTGTGATATTATATGGTCATTAAAATTGAAAAATAAAGACTTCAGCTGATGAATATATTTAATTTTATTAAAATAAATGAGAGCTCAAGAGTACCCAAATATAGACAGATTGTGGACTCGATTATCTATAATATCTCTGCTGGAAATCTAAAGATGGATGATAAAATTCCGTCTATAAATAGGTTTAGTGAAGAGTATCTTTTATCCCGTGATACGGTAGAAAAAGCCTATAGTATTTTAAGGGAGCGAAAAGTTATTATTTCTATAAGAGGTAAGGGGTATTACATAGCACGAACCAAATTAATTTCAAAAGTTAATATACTTTTTCTTATCAATAAATTGAGTTCGTATAAGATGCGGATTTATAATTCTTTTATAGATAGTATTGGAGGAACGGCACACACCAATCTTTTCATTTACCATTGCGAAGAAGAACTTTTCCTTAACCTTCTGGAAAAAAATAGAAACGCATACGATTACTATGTAATTATGCCTCATTTTAAAACCGAAAAATTAAAACATACCAGTTACACCCCTGAAGTAATTAGGGCTATTGATCAAATTCCAAAGGAGAAATTGATTATAATGGACAACCCTGTGTCTGAAATAAAAGGGAATTTTATTGAGATCTATCAGGATTTTGAGAATGATATTTATAATGCACTTAAGGAAGGTTTTGGTAAAATATCAAAATACGAAAAACTAATCATTACGTACCCGGAAGAATCGGTTTATCCTTATCCCAAGCGAATTTTACACGGATTTAGGAAGTTTTGCAGCGAGTATAATATAGATTTTGAAGTTCTGGACGAAATCTATGATGACATGATTTTGAAAAAAGGCGATTTGTTTATAACGATAAGCGAGTCTGATTTGGTAAATCTTGTCAATCAGATTCGTAATCAAGAATTTGAATTAGGGGGTGATATTGGTGTTATATCCTATAATGATACCCCTTTAAAACAACTGTTGGGAATTACATGCATTTCTACAGATTTTCAAGTGATGGGTGAAACAGCGGGCCGCATGATTATGGACAAGAAAAAAGGTAAGGTCAAGAACCCTTTTCGCTTCATAGACAGGAACTCAATTTAGAAAACTTGCTCAAGTCCAAAGTGCTAGAGATTGCCTATTCAGACTATGGGTCCAGTTTCTTATTGGGTTTCTGCGCTTCCGCTCATAGAGAAGACCTTCTATAATGTCAATTATTATTGTTTTTCAATTTTTATTCTAATTATTGTCACTTCTTACCTTGGCAACTATGCTTTTTAGTCAAACTGTTTTATTCAATTCTGTAAAACAGTATACAGCAGGATGCCCGGCCGATAAACATTATTTAGTTTAGCCACAAATTACAAATTCAAATAAAGGCTACTTAACCATCACTACTTTCTTTATTAAGAACGAAAATGATATTTAATATTTTTTGAAAAATTAGAGAAAGAACTTGTGGAAAGTCTCAACTGTTTTAAAACTAGAATCAAATTTTGATAAAATGACCAATCAAAAAATGACTCTAGGGGAGTTTATTTTTGACAATCAATCGGCTTTTCCTTATTCCATCGGTGAATTATCAAAACTAATTAATGCCATACGTTTGGCTGCTAAAATCACGAATCACGAAGTGAACAAGGCGGGGTTGGTAGATATTCTTGGTGACGCGGGAAATACGAATGTACAAGGGGAAAATCAACAGAAACAGGATGTTTACGCTAACGTTAATTTATACAAACTCTTATTCAAAGAGGTATTGTATGTGGTATAGCATCGGAAGAAGAAGATTTTATAGCCGTAAATAGTCATGACGGAAAAAATAGTAATCAATATGTCATTCTTATTGATCCTCTGTACGGCTCTTCAAATATTGACGTCAATGCATCGGTAGGAACTATATTTTCTATATATAAAAGAACTTCGCCTATAGGCAAACCAGTAGAATTAAAGGATTTTTTACAGCATGGATACAAGCAAGTTGCTGCCGGATATGTTATGTACGGTACGTCTACAATTTTGGTGTATAGTACAGGGCGTGGTGTTAACGGCTTTACCTTAAACCCGGCATTGGGAACTTTTTATCTCTCGCACCCAAATATGCAGTTTCCGGAAAATGGAAGGATCTATTCGGTTAATGAAGGTAATTATGTACATTTTGCTCAGGGGGTTAAGGACTATATAAAGTATTGCCAACGAGAAGAAGAAAACAGACCTTACTCTTCACGGTATATAGGTTCATTGGTTTCTGATTTTCATAGAAATTTGATAAAAGGAGGTATTTATATGTACCCTAGGATCGGCCCAAGACAAAATGGCAAGTTACGGTTAACTTATGAATGTAACCCGATAGCGTTTCTGACTGAACAGGCGAATGGTGTTGCAACTACGGGATATGAACGAATTTTAGATGTTAAGCCAACTGCATTGCATCAACGTGAAGCCCTATTTTGTGGGAGTAAAAATATGGTTGAAGATTTAATTCATTTTGTACGTAGGGACACATTGTAATTTTTGACTGCTCTCGGGAGAGTAGCCTGTTATTCCGAAGATAAATATGTATCACGTTAATTAACACATAACTACTGTATCTTATAAAAAATTAAGTATATGTAATTGATTGTTACATGTTAAGGTGTCTTTGTTGAATTTTGAAAAAACAATAACCTAGTCATTTTCTGGATTAATGTTATTTGAAATCAATTGGTTAGCTTTGATATACAGAAAGCTTAGGAAGCTCTCGTTGATGTCTTAATTGGTGTCTTTTTTTAAAATTGACATATAAAGTACTGGTTTAAAATGGTTTGTGTTCAGGTTTTTAAGCCTGCCACCCCGACAAGAAGCCACTGAGAAATCAGTGGCTTTTTTTGTTTAATTCATTCGGTTCTTTAATTTTTTTAATTGCTATTAAAAGTATCTATTCTACTATTTTAGGTTCCAATATTATTTTGAATGCCATAAAACTGGTTTTCTCAAAACTTCCAGTGATGTATCGTATTTAATACAATGATGTACTGGCTAACAGCTTTTTGGTCAGTTTGGCAATTTTGCTTAAATCCGAGCTATCTTCTTGGCAATCTATAATACTTAAGAGTTATACTGAAATGTTCCGTTTATTGCGGTGAAAGTGTTTTTCCAAATTTTCTACGATTGGTGATGTTTGTTTTGTAGTCACCTGACCTGGATTAATGCTGCAATTTTTAATCTTAGAAGGATTTAACTCCATTAATAAAACTTCTACCAAGTCATTCAAGAGCTTTTTTTAAGGCAAAAAGAAAAAAATTTAGAATACTTAACTAATGATTTTGATGCGCCCGCAACAACAGGATGTAATCAACTTATAATTAAGATGTTAAGCGAATTTGGTGATGAACTTTAATTCAGGCGCTAATGGTAATTCACTCATATTTTTATGTTGGCGTTTGTACAGGAATCTATTTTTATTGTATTATTGTCAAATAAAGTCTATTTTTTTATGAATTAATTATAATTTATCCTTCAAATTTGAAATATCTATAAATATTTAAAATTGTTGGATTGAATACATCTGCTACATGTTACAGGTTTCTAATATTCAGGGTAAGGATTTGAAGTTGTAAATGAGAGCGTGTAAATATTCCCTTTTAAAGCGATTGTCTATAAAAAATGTCTAGTCTAAGGAGATTTTGAACTCCTAAATATCTATCCGTCAAATCTCCTAAAATATAATAAAACTATACTATGCTAAATATCTCTGTACTGTTAGAGGACAGCGCCAAAAAATATCCAAATAAAGATGCCTATATTTTCATGGATACGCATCTTACATATGCCCATACAAATGCTGCTGCCAATCAAATTGCGAATGGACTTAAAGATTTAGGAATACAGCCAGGAGATAAGGTGGCTTTAAACTGTTTAAACATACCATATTTCCCAATGGTTTATTTTGGTATTCTCAAAGCTGGGGCGATAGTAGTACCGTTAAGTGTTCTCCTCAAAAGGGATGAGGTGGAGTATCATCTTAGAGATTCAGAGGCTAAGGCTTTTTTCTGTTTTTTGGGAGCTCCGGGTTTACCAATGCTTGAAGAAGGTTACGCAGGCTTTCAAAAAGCAAATGGATGTAAAGATTTTTTTATAATTACGGCAAAGCCCTCTGATGCTTCGCCCATAGAAGGAGTCAAAACTTTAGGGATGTTCATGGGTGGGCAATCGTCAATTACGGAAACGGTAGCTACCGCTGCGGAAGATACCGCTGTTATTATTTATACTTCAGGCACAACTGGGCAACCAAAAGGTGCGGAACTAACGCATAGTGGTCTTACTTTAAATGCCATTTTGAGTGCTAACTTGCGTCATGGTTCTGCAGATGATACTGTGCTTACGGTTCTGCCGTTATTTCACATATTCGCGATGACCGTTTTAATGAATGCAAGTGTATACAGTGGTAATACTAATGTACTATTACCGCGTTTTGACGCAGAAGCTGTACTCGGACTCATGCAAGAACACAAAATCAACATTTTTGCGGGAGTACCAACTATGTACTGGGGCTTGTTGAATTATGAAAATGAAAAGTTTGATTTAGAAGGCATTGCAAGTAACCTTAGGATATGCATGTCTGGAGGAGCTTCTTTGCCAATTAAGGTACTTGAGGATTTTGAAGCTAAATTCAATGTAGAGATTTTAGAAGGCTACGGTATGTCCGAAGGTTCTCCGGTTGTCACTTTCAATCAGTTAGCTGAAGGTAGAAAACCAGGATCTATTGGAACACCCGTATGGGGAGTAGATGTAAAAATCGTGGATGAAGAGGGTAACACTCTTCCTGATGGAGAAAAAGGAGAGATTGTTTATCGTGGTCATAATGTTATGAAAGGCTATTATCGTGATCCGGAAGCAACGGCTAAAACTATTAAAAATGGATGGTTACATTCTGGGGATGTTGGTATAAAAGATGAGGATGGATTTTTCTTTGTGGTAGACAGAACAAAGGATATGATCATTAGAGGAGGACTGAATGTCTACCCACGTGAGGTGGAAGATGTTATAATGAAACACGAAGCAATATCTATTGTTGCAGTAGTAGGAATTCCTGATGATAGAATGGGTGAACAGGTAAAAGCTTTCGTAGTTTTAAAAGAAGGTATGACTGCAACCGGGGAAGAGATTATAACATGGACCAAAGAGCGCATAGCGGCGTATAAGTATCCTAGGGTAGTAGAATTTTTAGATGCTTTGCCACAGAGTGCAACGGGCAAGATTCTGAAGAAAGAATTACGAAAATTGTAAAAGAGATCAATCCGATAAAAGTTATATATGAACAGCACTACCTTAACTGAACCAGTACAAGTGGAAACGAAAGCATCTGAAATTCTAAGAATTTTCAATGTTCAGAGACAAAATCAGTTTAAAATTGGTAATACATCTGCTTCAGAGCGAATTGCTAAATTAAAGAAGCTACACACGGCGGTTTTAAAATATCGACCTCAAATCAAAGAAGCACTTTTTAATGATTATCGAAAACATCCTAGTGAGGTAGATTTAACCGAAATTTATCCAGTAACTAGTGAGATTAAGGATGCAAAAAACAATTTAAAACAATGGTTAGATGGGGAAAGTGTGAAAACGCCTATTGCGATGTTAGGTTCAAGTTCACATGTAAAATATGAACCAAAGGGAGTTGTGCTGATTATTTCTCCGTGGAATTTTCCTATCAATTTAACCTTTGGCCCACTCGTTTCGGCAATAGCTGCTGGCAACGCTGTAATTATAAAACCATCTGAGATTACACCGCACGCTACTGCCATTATGAAGAAAATTGTAACGGAAGTTTTTGATGAAAATGAAGTTGCACTTCTAGAAGGAGGTGTTAGTACATCAACAGAATTATTGAAACTACCTTTCAATCATATTTTCTTTACAGGTGCACCAAGTATTGGTAAAATAGTAATGAAAGCAGCTGCGGAACACCTAACATCGGTAACATTAGAGTTGGGAGGCAAATCACCTACAATAGTAGATCAGACAGCAGATGTTAACCTAGCGGCCAAAAGGGTGGCATGGGGTAAATATGTGAATAATGGACAGGTATGTATTGCTCCCGATTACTTATTTGTACATGAAAGTAAGAAAGCGGAATTCATAGCAGCCTTTAAAAAACAAATAGAAACGTATTATACAGAAGATGCTTTACAAGAAACTTCGTATAATAGAATTGTAAACCACCACCATTTCGAAAGAGTAAAAGGGTATGTAGATGATGCAATGTCTAAAGGAGCACACTTGGAAGCTGGTGGAAAATTCAACAAGAGTCAAGATTTTATCGCACCTACTTTAATGACCAATGTTCCTGCAGATTCTAAATTAATGACAGAGGAAATTTTTGGTCCCATACTTCCCGTTTTTGGGTTTACAGATATAGATAAAGTTATCAATGAGATTAATTCTCGTGAAAAGCCATTGGCACTTTATATTTATAGCAAAAAGAAAAAGAACATTAATCATATCATAGGTAATACAAGAGCAGGCGGAACATGTATTAATCATAATGCTGCGCACTTTTTTAATACAAATCTTCCTTTTGGTGGTTCAAATAATAGCGGTATTGGAAAAGCACACGGGTTAGAAGGTTTTAAATCTTTTTCTAATTCTAGAGGCGTTTTTAAGCAGCATGTACCTAATGCATTGGATATGTTGACACCGCCTTATACAGATTTTAAGCAAAAGATCATCAACCTAACCATCAAATGGTTTTAAAGCCACTAGTTTGGTTTAGAAGTGTTTTTGGCGATTGTTTTAATCTGAGTAGTTTAATTGGGGAACATATTTTTTAAAATAATATAACCGGATCTATTTAACCATCAAGATGATAATGGCAGCTTTAAAACGAGTCTTAAAATTTATAAGTCGGTTTTTGTTTTATGGCTAAAGCAGTACTTTTAAAGCTCAAATTAATTTTCTTAAATGCAGACAGTTAAAGAATTAATAGAGTTGATAACTCTAAAAAGAATAGATGAAACGGTATTTGAAGGAGAAAACTACCAGGCGCCGTGGGGAAGGGTTTTTGGAGGGCAAGTGTTGGCACAAGCTTTACATGCGGCCTATCAAACTGTTCCGGAAGATCGTATAGCACATTCTTTACATGGCTATTTTATATTGGGCGGAGATTTAGGTTTCCCCATTCGTTATGAAGTAGATACTATTAGAAATGGAGGAAGTTTTACCACAAGAAGAGTGGTGGCAAAACAAAATGGCAAGGCTATTTTTAATATGGCAGCATCATTTCAAGTGGAGTCTGATGGAGTTAGTCATCAGTTTCCGATGCCTAATTTAATTCCACCAGAGAAACTAACAACCAGTCTAGAACAAGTAGAGGAAATTAAAGATTTGTACCCTAGTGCCTATAGAAGACTTAAAGCAATACAGCCCAAGGTTTTTGAGTTTAAACCAGTAGAAAAATTCACGACACAGTTAATAGAGAATGGTTCTCCTTTCTTTAATACGTGGTTGCGTACCTCTGGTAAAGCAGAAATTACGGTACCAATGCAACAGCAACTATTAGCTTATGCTTCTGATTACAACTTGCTTACCACCGCAACTTTACCGCACCGTGAGCAATTGAATAAAGGCGAGACTTTCTATGCTAGCTTAGATCATGCTATTTGGTTCCATCGCGATTTTGATATTCAAAATTGGTTGTTGTATAGTATGGATAGTCCAAGTGCTTCTAACTCTCGTGGGTTTGCTAGAGGTAGTGTGTATGATAGAAAAGGGGTGTTGGTAGCTTCTGTAGCCCAAGAAGGCCTAATGCGTCAAAGCTTATCGCTAGAAAAATAATGTTATTACAAGCCAACTAATTTTATATTGTAAAAACAATACTTTAAATCAAAAAAATAGGAAGGCAAACCTAAAGAATACTTCTTATAAGATTATTCTACAAAGTACGCTTTAGTCAAGTTCATTATATTGATCCATTCCATACAGGAAATAATATTTTCAAATTCTTAAAGTTTAAGGTTCTATTAAAGGAATGTGTTAAAATTTTGCGGTCAATTTTTCGAAATTGCTTATATTTAGGATTCACTCAAAAACGTTTTGGGTCATTCAAAAACAATTTAAAAAGTGGATTCTTTGCAAAATCTTAAAGATAAAATTCTCTCGTATAATAAGGTCGATGATAATGTTTTGGACTATTGGTTGTCACTCTACGAAAGAATTGAACTGAAAAAAGGGGAAGCACTCATTTCTCCAGGGCAAATGGTTAACCGCTTTTATTACTTAGATTCCGGTTGTATCTACTATTACAAAGTTCAAGACGGGGAAACTAAAGTCTTGGAATTTTATACAGAGGGTATTTTTTTTACGGACTTACCCGCATATGTTCAAGGCTCTCCTTCTAGGTATTATTTAAGGGCAACTGAAAATTCAAGAGTATTTGCAATTAAAAAATCAGATGCTGAGAATTCATTTGATAGTTCGCACCAATTGGAAAGATTTGGAAGATTATCAATGCAGGAGGCATTTATGAAATCCTACAGTAGGGTGGAACGCATCAGTAGTCGTACAAACGAAGAACGTTATTTGCGACTTTTGGAAAAAAGACCGGGATTGCTACAAAGTGTGCCTCAATATCTTATTGCTTCTTATTTGGGACTAACTCCGGTAGGTTTATCTAAAATCCGAAAGAGATTAATGAAGGTAAAGCAGGTCTAGCCATCTGTAACTTATTATCATATTTTTCGGGTATATTGAAATGCTTATATGCGGTTTATTAAACTAGTTTAATGAGATTGGGTGAAATATCATTTAAATTGATGTTTCATAAAATATAACGCAATGGCAAATCAATATGTAGATTTAGAAACACTAAAATTCTTATTATATAAGGTAAATAATTTGCAAGATGTTCTGGACCAAGAACGCTATGCAGAATATGATAAAGAGTCGGTAGAAATGATGCTGAACTCAGTTAAAGACTTTTCCGATAAAGAGCTTTACCCTTATTTTAAAGAGATGGATGAGCAGCCGGCGCATTATAAAGATGGTGAAATCGTTGTGCATCCGCAGGTTACCAAATATATGAAAGCCGGTGGCGAAATGGGTTTGATCGCCGGATCGTTTTCGTATGAACATGGAGGTATGCAAATGCCTGCTATGGCAGCACACGCATCTGCTTTTATACAAGATGCGGCTAACAATCATTTACCTGGTTATATTGGGTTGACAGTGGGTTCGGCAGAACTCATTGCCCATTTTGGTAGTCAAGCACTAAAAGACACTTACCTCTCTAATATGTTATCGGGAAAGTGGGGAGGTACTATGTGTTTAACAGAACCGCAGGCGGGGAGTTCGCTTTCGGATATTACCACATCTGCTACACCAGATGGCGATACCTATAAAATTCACGGACAGAAAATATTTATATCAGGAGGGGATTATCAAGGCGCAGAAAATATTGTGCATTTGGTTTTGGCACGTATTAAAGGTGCTCCTGCAGGCACAAAAGGAATATCCTTGTTTGTGGTTCCTAAAAAGAAACCGACTGCTAATGGGGATTTAACCCCAAACGACGTAACTGTGGTTGCTGATTTCGAAAAGATGGGGCAGCGTGGCTATTGTACAACACACTTGTTTTTTGGTGATAAAGAAAATTGTGAAGGTTGGCTGGTTGGTGAGGCCAATAAAGGGCTAAAATACATGTTTTTAATGATGAACGGCGCTAGGATAGGCGTAGGCAGAGGTGCTGCAGCTATTGCTTCAGCAGCTTACCAGGCATCTTTAAACTATGCGAACGAAAGACCGCAAGGGCGTAAACTAACAAGTACTGGAAAAAAAGATGCAAACCAGGAACAGACCTTAATTATTAATCATGCTGATGTGCGTAGGATGTTATTGCTACAAAAAGTAATTACAGAAGGTGCTCAAAGTTTAGTGCTTTTAACTGCAAAATATCATGACCTTTCTATAGCAAGTGCAACTGCAGAGGAGCGTGAAAAATACAGATTGTTATTAGAGATCATGACCCCTTTGGTTAAAACATACCCATCTGAAGCAGGTATTACATCTGTAAATAATGGGGTTCAAGTTTTAGGGGGATATGGATTTTGTTCTGAATATATACTTCAGCAATACTTAAGAGATATCCGTATTTCGGCTATTTATGAAGGCACAACAGGTATTCAATCCCAAGATTTATTAGGTAGAAAAATTACGATGGATAATGGGAAGGCATTAGAGCTACTTTCTGTTGAAATTACAAATACCATCAAAGCAAGTATGGTGCATGATTCTTTAAAACCTTATGCTAAAAAATTAGCTGGAAAATTAGAATTGACCAAACAAGTACTCCAAGGTCTAATGGGCTTTGCCATGAAGGGTGATTATCAACGTTTTCTTGCAGACGCCACTCCTTTTATGGAATTTTTCAGTACCATAGTTCAAAGTTGGTTATGGTTGAATATTGGGCTAGAGTCGCAAAATGCTCTCGTAATTGGTAATAAAGACCACAGTGTAGAATTCTATGAAAGTAAAATTCATGCCATGGAATTTTATTTCAAATATGAACTGCCAAAAACAACAGGTCTAGCAGAAATTCTTATGGATAATGCAAAAGCATTGACTATTGGTACGGATAAAGAGGTCTTTATTTAAAGAAATTAGAGGAGGTACACCTGTCAATTCTCATGTATTCCAATACTAAGGAATACGAAAAAGTAAATGATACTTCAGAATAATGGGAGTTGCACAAATTTAAATTTTCCTTCCTTCATTTGAAGAGGAGAAAGTCTTTTGTCTTATCGTATGAACGCATGGGTTAGTGCCTCCATCCTTAGTGCTATGTTAAGGTAAGAGTCTGTTATAAAATAAATGCAGGGCTTGTCTAAGCGCTATATTTTAAACGAGTAAATAAAAAATGAAACGAACGAATGAATAGTATAAAACAAAAATTCGACCTTACTGGTAAAGTAGCAATTGTTACAGGTTCTAGTAAAGGTATAGGACTATCTATTGCTAGAGGTTTGGCAGAAAATGGAGCCAAATTAGTCATCAGTAGTCGCAAACAAGAGGCTGTAGATGCCATTGCGTCAGAATTTAATGAGGCTGGTCTAGAGGCCATAGGTATTGCATGCCACATAGGTGATGCTGCTCAACGTGAAGCCCTGGTCAAAAAGACAATAGAAAAATTCGGGCGAATAGATATACTGGTAAACAATGCCGCAATCAACCCTTTTTATGGCCCTTTAGAAACTTCTGATGAAGAAGTTTTTGATAAAATCATGAATGTGAATGTAAAAGCCCCATGGTTACTTTCAAATTTGGTGCAGCCACACATGAAGGAGAACGGCAGTGGAAGTATTATAAATATTTCATCGGTAGAAGGGCTCCATCCCGGTTTTAGGTTGGGCTTGTATAGCATGACCAAATCAGCTTTAATTATGCTTACTAAGAATCAAGCCAAAGAATGGGGTAGCTATGGAATACGGTCTAACGTAGTTTGCCCCGGACTGATAAAAACAAAGTTCAGTCAAAGCCTTTGGTCTAATGACAAATTGGTAGAAGGCTATAATCAAATGGTGCCATTAAAAAGAATGGCTGAGCCAGATGAAATGGCAGGGGTTGTAATGTTATTGGCTTCAGATGCTGGTTCGTACATAACTGGTGGTGTATATGCTGCAGATGGCGGATATTTAATTTCGGGATAATAACATATACGAGGTACAAAGAACAAATCACAAAGAAACGACATAATAAAAAATGAATTTCGAATACTCCAAAAAATCTAAAGAACTTCAAGATAAGCTAAACCATTTTGTAGCTGAACATTTGGTTCCCATTGAAAAGGAAGTAGAGGCTTTTCACCATGACCCTGCGAATGCATGGACAAAGTGGCCGGGCTTGGAAGGTTTAAAACAAAAAGCAAAAGATGCAGGATTATGGAATCTTTTCCTACCAAAGACATATGGGGAATTGAGTCCGGGTTTGACTAATATGGAATATGCTCCGTTGGCGGAAATAATGGGACGAATGTTGTGGTCATCAGAAGTTTTTAATTGTAGTGCTCCTGATACTGGTAATATGGAAGTACTATCAAAATACGGTACTCCTGAACAGCAAGAAAAATGGCTCAAACCATTGTTGAACGGTGACATTAGATCCGCATTCTTGATGACAGAACCAGAAGTTGCTTCGTCAGATGCTACCAATATAGAAACTTCTATAGTAGCCGATGGAGATGAATATGTAATTAATGGCCGCAAATGGTGGTCATCTGGGGCAATGGATCCCAATTGTAAGATTGCGATTGTCATGGGTAAAACTGATTTTGAAGCTCCCAGACATATACAACAAAGTATGGTTTTGGTTCCAATGAATGCACCAGGTTTAAAAGTTATTAGACCCTTAACCGTTTTTGGCTATAATGATTCACCAGAAGGTCATGCTGAGATTTTATTAGATAATGTTCGGGTTCCCAAAGAGAACTTATTGGTAGGCGAGGGGCAGGGTTTTGCCATCGCACAAGGAAGATTAGGTCCTGGTAGAATACATCATTGTATGCGTTTAATTGGTATGGCACAGCGTTCACTAGAAATCATGGCACAACGCACAACACAACGTAAACCTTTTGGACGAACTTTAGATACATACAGTAGTATTCGTCAAGATATAGCCAAATCAGCCTGTGAAATTGAGCAAACAAGGCTCTTAGTGCTGTCCGCAGCCGATAAAATGGATAAACTAGGTAACAAAGAAGCCAAAGATTTGATAGCCATGATCAAAATAGTTACGCCAAGCATGACCTTAAAAGTTGTGGATAGGGCAATACAAATATTGGGCGGATTGGGAGTAAGTAGCGATGTGCCGCTGGCGCATTATTTTGCTGCGGCCAGAACGCTAAGATTGGCTGATGGACCAGATGAGGTGCATATGAGTCAGTTGGGAAAAAATGTGATAAAGAAATACATAAAGTAAATTATTTACGAGCAACAGATAACAAAATGAATTTAAAACCCGTCAGAGAAGGTGAGGAATTAGATAAAATAAGACTCAAGAAATTCTTGCTGGAGCATAACTTGATTACTACCACAAAAGATGAGTTGAAGATCAGTCAATTCTCTAATGGTTTTTCAAACCTTACCTATCTTTTAAATATAGATAACAAAGAGTATGTGTTACGTCGTCCTCCATTTGCAGCTCCAAAACGAGGACATGATATGGGGAGGGAATATAAAGTAATTCACAACTTGAATAAGGTTTTTGATAAAGCGCCTAAGGCATTTGCTTACACCGAGGATATTGAACTCATTGGAGCTCCGTTTTATATAATGAGTAAGGTTTCGGGTGAGATTCTTACGGCAAGGGAAGCACGCAACAGACAAGTTTCTCCCACAGAATTCAAGATAATTTCAAATACCTGGTTAGATACTTTTGTGAAGTTTCATGAAGTGGATTATAAAGCTGCAGGTCTAGATGATTTAGGTAGACCTGTAGGGTATGTAGAAAGACAAGTTACCAATTGGGGTAAGCAATATATGGCTGCTGCAACTGATGATGTACCTACTGCAGAAAAGGTAATGAGGTGGATGCATGATCATCAACCAAAAAAGTATGATCACACTTTGATTCACAATGATTTTAAGTATGACAACGTAGTTTTCAAAGATGATTCATGGAAAGAAATTACAGCTATTTTAGATTGGGAAATGTGCACACTTGGTGATCCATTAATGGATTTGGGCACTTCTTTGGGGTATTGGACAACTGCCGCTGATCCTGATTTTATGAAGAAAGGTCTGCAATCGCCAACAGTGATGGAAGGCAACCCTACTAGAACAGATATCGTGCAGCAATATGCGACAAAAAGCGGTCGAAATATAGATAATCTTACTTTTTATTATGCATACGGACTATTTAAAATAGCGGTAATCGCACAGCAAATATATTATAGGTATAAGCATGGGCATACGAGCGACCCAAAATTTGCTTATCTGAATAAAGCCTCAGAATTATGCTGTAATACAGCTTGGCAAGCAATCCAGAAAAATCAAATTGATAACTTATTCTAGCCTTATGAAAAAACGGTGCTATCTAGAGATCAATGAAAAAGAATTTAGTGCTTTTGTAAAATTGCCAAAAGATAATTCTGTGGTGATGCTTAATTTATTGAAGTTTAAAGAACGGGTTTCGGAAACAGGATTGTCTGGTGCTGATTCTTATAAAGAATATATGAAAAAAGCGACTCCCTTTTTTATAAAAGCAGAGGCAGATATTCTGTTTATGGGTAAAGAAAGCACCATGTTGATAGGTCCGGGAAATGAAGGTTTATGGGATAAAATTTTATTGATAAAATACAATTCAATTTCACATTTTTTAGAAATGATACAATCAGAAGGTTATCCTTCTCATTTAAGAAAACAAGCATTGGAAGATTCTAGGTTAATCCATTGTAGTTGAGAGGTAATGCGATAATTGCTTTTTACATGGTTTGAATAAATAATTCAGAAACACAAAAAGTTAAAAAAGGAACAAATGAATGTAAAGGATAAAGTTGTAATCATAACAGGTGCAGGTAGTGGTATTGGTGCTGCTACAGCAAAGCTATTTGGAACTCATGGAGCAAAAGTCGTTGTTTCTGATATTAATATAGGGAATGCAACGAAAGTTGCCGAAGAAATAAATTTACAAGGTGGTATCGCATCCGCTGTTAAAACCGATGTAACCAAATATGAAGAAGTAAAAAGCTTAGTTGCGGATACGGTAAATAAACATGGTAGTCTTGATGTAATGGTCAATAATGCAGGTATTGGTGGAAAGCACCAAGCAAAAACGGCGGACCATACTGATGATGATTGGCATAATGTAATTGCTGTGAACCAAACGGGCGTCTTTTACTGTATGAAGGTTGCAATAAAGCAAATGCTAATTCAAGGTAAAGGAAACATAGTAAACGTAGCTTCACTTGCCGGCATAAAAGCATCGGGTAACAATTTGTCTTACAGTGCCAGTAAATTTGCGGTTGTAGGTATGACAAAATCAGCAGCATTGGAATATGGTAGAAAAAACATACGTATAAATGCTGTTTGCCCTGGGTTTACTCATTCTGCGCTTTTAGAACAATTATTATCCGTAAGTCCGGATATGGGAGACAAGCTCAAACGTTTTATTCCTATGGGACGCTTTGGGGAAGCAGACGAAATTGCAGAGGCAATCTGCTGGTTGGCATCTGAAAATTCCAAATTTATAACGGGAGAAACTATAACACTTGACGGAGGAACATCACTATAAAAAATATGAATACACTAGAAATAACGTATAAAAAAGAATACGTCATAGTACAAATGAACCGCGGAAAAGTAAATGCGATCAATACCGAAATGGTAAAGGAATTGGCAGATACTTTTCATGATTTAGAAAAAAATGTTGAAGTAAAAGGAGTTATTCTAACGGGGCAGCCCCATTATTTTTCTGCAGGTTTGGATTTAATTGAGTTGTATCAATATGACAAGAACCAAATCACTCATTTTTTCAAAATATTCGGGGCATTATATCTTCAATTGGTACAGTTCAAAAAGCCTTTTATCTCCGCAATTACAGGTCATTCCCCTGCAGGAGGTTGTGTGTTGGCTGTTGCAAGTGATAATAGATATATGGCAGAAGGAGACAAGTATGTAATAGGTCTAAATGAAGTAGCTGTAAATATACAGATCAGTCAAAACCTAACAGAAGCATATGCTTTTTGGATGGGCGAAGGTTTAGCGAGCAGATATATTCTAGAAGGAAAATTATTAACAGGTAAACAAGCTTTAAATGCAGGTCTTGTAGATGAATTGGTGCCTTTAAAAAATGTATTGGAACGCGCTGAGCAGCAAATGAATATATACATGAGGGCAGATCAAGAAATTCTTATAAATACAAAAGCAAAACTTCGCAAACATCTTTGGGATAAATTGGACCTAAACGCTGAAACTTCCTTGAAAGAAGCATCCGAGCTTTGGTGGAAGCCCGAAATACGGGCTAAAATGAAAGCTTATGTTGAAAGCTTTTCCAGCAAGAAATAGCAAAAAAACTAATAAAGAGATTTCTGTAAGCAGAAATTTTAAATGTAAAACTAACACATGAACAAACAATTATTATTTATAAAAAGACCACAAGGTGAAGCTAATGCTTCTACATGGTCATTAGAAACCAATCCCATTCCCGAGATTAGTGATGGAGAAATTTTGATAAAACAACATTATGTTTCGTTAGATCCGGCCATGCGTGGGTGGATGAACGATGCAAGATCGTATATAGCACCAATGGAAATCGGTTCGGTAATGAGAGCGGGTTCTGTAGGTGAGGTGGTTGCTTCTAAAAATCCAAAATTTGAAGTAGGCCAATATGTAGCTGGTACAGGTGGTGTTCAACAATATGCGGTAACGGACGGTAAAGGTTTTTATCCTGTAGACCCCAAATTGGCCCCACTACCTACTTATATCGGTTCCTTGGGAATGCCGGGAATGACCGCTTTTTTTGGAATACAGGAAGTAGGAAAGATTAAAGAAGGAGATATAGTTGTTGTTTCGGGAGCTGCGGGTGCCGTTGGAAGTATAGTAGGGCAAATTGCCAAGATAAAAGGCTGCCACGTAGTAGGTATAGCAGGTGGTGCCAAAAAATGCAAATACGTAGTTGATGAACTTGGCTTTGATGCCTGCATAGACTATAAAAATGAAGATGTTAAAGAAAGATTAAAAGTGGAATGCCCAAAAGGGTTGGACGTCTATTTTGATAACGTTGGGGGTGAAATTTTAGATGCTGCACTTGGAAGATTACGGCTACATGCTAGAATCGTTATTTGCGGAGCTATTTCTCAATACAATAATAAAGAAGCGGTAAAAGGACCAAGTAATTATCTGTCGCTTTTGGTAAATCGTGCTAGTATGACCGGTATTGTAGTTTTTGATTGGGCAGATAGATATAAAGAAGGCGCTGAGCAATTAGGTAAATGGATGGCACAAGGGAAAATCAAAAGTCGCGAAGACATTTATGAAGGAATTGAAAACTTTCCAGAAACGTACAACAGACTTTTCTCAGGTGAGAAAATGGGAAAATTGGTATTGAAGGTAATTGAATAATCCCTTTCAAAAGCAGAACGTCTAAGACATCAAAGTTTAAATACGTAAAGCAAAGGGCGAAAACAAAAAACTGAAAAATGAAAGCAATACGATGTAAAACATACGGTCCACCATCTACTTTGGTATTAGAAGAAGTTGATAACTTAAAGCCGGGAGCAAAGGAAGTTTTAGTAGAAGTGAAAGCATGCGGATTAAATTTTCCGGATACCCTTATAATACAAGGTTTATATCAATTTAAACCAGAATTACCTTTTACGCCAGGTAGTGATGTAGCGGGAGTTGTGAAGCAAGTAGGTGAAGGTGTTACTCATTTAAAAGTAGGTCAAGAAGTATTTGGTTTTGTTGCTCATGGTGGTCTTGCAGAAGAAGTTTTGGTACCGGCAAATGCCTGTTTCCCTAAACCACCCCAAATGAATTTTCCAACAGCCGCCTCATTTTTAATGGCCTATGGTACTTCCTACCATGCGCTAAAAGATAGAGGAGTATTGGCAGTAGGAGAAACCCTTCTGGTTTTGGGAGCATCTGGAGGCGTAGGGCTTGCAGCTGTAGAATTAGGTAAATTAATGGGGGCAAAGGTTATTGCTGCAGCTTCAACAGATGAAAAGTTGGCATTATGCAAGGAATATGGTGCCGATGAAATCATAAATTATACAACGCAAGATTTAAAAACAACCATTAAAGAGCTTACAAAAGGTAAAGGAGTAAATGTTGTATACGATCCGGTAGGTGGTTCGTATTCTGAAGCAGCTTTTCGTGGTATTGCTAGAAACGGTAGATATCTGGTAGTAGGTTTTGCTGCTGGCGATATTCCAAAAATACCATTAAATCTTCCTTTGTTAAAAGAAGCGGCAGTAGTTGGTGTTTTTTGGGGGGCTTTTGCAATGAAGAACGCTAAGACAAATATGGAAAATACAATGGCCCTGATGAAATGGCACGCAGAAGGTAAATTGAAACCACACATTCACGCTATTTATGATCTGGAAGATACTTCAAAAGCAATGGAAGAAATGACCAATAGAAAAGTTAGGGGTAAACTGATTGTAAAAGTTGATTAGTGTTTTTCATGAAACACGCTGTATAAAGTTGAAATCTAGTTAATTCTTATATGAATAAACAAGTAACAACAAAAACTATAAAAATGAGATTAAAAAATAAAATAGCAGTAGTAACGGGAGGATCAAGAGGAATAGGTCAAGCCATATCTGAACTGTTCGCCAAAGAAGGGGCGACGGTAATTATCGTAGACCTTTTGCCACAGGGGCAAGAAGTAGCTGATGCTATCAGTTCTAATGGAGGCAAAGCGGAATTCCATATTGTTTCCGTGACAGATAAATCTGCTATAGAAAAACTTTTTGCCGAAATCCATCAAAAGTATGGCAGCCTGGATATTTTAATTAATAATGCAGGTATTACTAGAGATAGAACACTTGAAAAAATGAGTGAGGCAGAATTTGATTCCGTTGTTGAGGTGAACTTAAAAGGTGTCTTTTTATGTACACAAGCCGCTGCCGTTTATATGAAAGCTAACAAGTATGGTAGAATTGTTAGTGCAGCATCTAACGTGGGGTTACGAGGTAATTTTGGTCAAACAAATTATGCAGCCACTAAGGCGGGTGTCATTGCGATGTCAAAAACATGGACAATGGAACTGGGTAAACACGGTATAACGGCAAACGCAGTTGCGCCAGGATTTACCATGACTGATATGGTAGCTAAAATTCCCGAAGAACACTTTGCAGCTATAAAAGACAGCATACCTTTAAAAACAGTAGCTCAACCTATTGATATTGCCTATGGTTATCTGTATCTGGCCTCAGATGAGGCACGCTTCGTTTCGGGCATTTGCTTAACAATTGATGGCGGAACTTCACGATAAGATTATGGCAAAGCTAGAAATTCAAAATTTCAAAGAATTTAGAAAGTTAGAAGGAAAGCAATTGCCAGATGGCGACTGGATGATTGTTACCCAAGAGATGATTAATGATTTTGCGAAAGCAACGGGAGATTTTCAATGGATACACGTTGATGTTGAAAAAGCAAGGAAACACTCACCCTTTAAAAAACCGGTAGCCCATGGTTTCATGTCGGTATCGTTGCTTTCAAAAATGCTGGAAGATGCTATTCATGTCAAATCAGCTCAAATGGGAGTAAATTATGGGCTGAATAAAGTCCGTTTTCCTAGTCCCGTTTTAGTCGATAGTAGACTACGACTGGTGGGAAGCATATCAAATATTGAAAATTATGGCGATACCGGGTTAAAAGTGACTTGGCACTGTACAATTGAGATTGAAGGCTCTGAAAAACCAGCGTGTGCTGCTGAATTTTTGAGTTTAATGTTTGAGTGACCCTTTTTTAGGGGCTTTCCCAATGGTGCTTTTTAAATGATTAACTAAAACAAAATACAAACAAATGACTAGACTGTTCGATCTTCTTTATCATCAATTAGAACATCATCCACTTGACAAATCATTAAATGGTAGGGATACAAATGGAAATTGGCGATCATATAGTTCCAGGGAGGTCGTTGAAGCTGCCGAACAAGCTGCTTCAGGTTTGTTGGAATTGGGTTTACGGCCCGGTGACAAGGTTGGTTTGGTAGTCTATAAGAACAGACCGGAATTTGTGATTATGGATTTCGCTATTCAGATTGTAGGAATGGTGAGCATTCCACTTTACCCTACTATTAGCGTAGGGGAGTATGAGTATATCTTAAATGAAGCCGAAGTAAAAGCTGCTTTTTGTGGTGCGGGTGATTTGTTTGATAAGTTAACCGAATCTAAAAATAAGGTAAATAGTTTAGAGCATATTTTTACTTTTGATGAGCATCCGAAGGGAAGGTTTTGGAAAACTATTTTTAATTCAAAACAGATTGAGAGAATTAGTCAAATAAAAAAAGGTATTGGAGCTCAAGACTTAGCCACTATAATTTATACATCTGGTACAACAGGAAATCCCAAAGGAGTGATGCTTACGCACACAAATATTATGCATGTGGTAAGAGAAACTACACAACATATGGCAGCTAAAACAGGAGACCAAGTGTTAAGTTTTTTACCAATGTGCCATATTTTTGAAAGAGCGGTCCTATTCGTATATATTCAGAAAAGTACGAACATATTTTTTGCAGGAACTGATAATCTAAGTGGCCCTGATGGGGATTTGGCCTCTGTAAAACCTGCAACATTTGCCACGGTTCCTAGATTATTAGAGAAAGTATACGAAGCTATTTATAACAAAGGACTTTCACTAGAAGGATCAAAGAAAAAACTTTTTTTCTGGGCATTGGCATTAACCGATGATTGGGAACCCAATCAAAAACTATCTTTAGGAAAAAAAATAAAATGGAAAATTGCCGATAAGCTGATTTTTAGCAAATGGAGAGAAGCTTTGGGTGGCAACATTAATGCTATCGTAACTGGCGCAGCTCCTTGTCCGGTTAAGATTATGCGTGTTTTTTGTGCAGCGGGCATTCCAATTCGTGAAGGCTATGGACTAACCGAAACATCACCTACATTGACCGTTAATACCATGGAACCAGATGGCGTAATGTTAGGTACAGCCGGGCCAATAATAGATGGTGTTGAAATACTTATTGATCAAGAAAGTGGAGATTACCAAGAAGGCGAAGGAGAAATTTTAGCTCATGGTCCAAATGTAATGTTAGGCTACTACAAAAAATCAGAAGTTAATGCACAGGTTTTCTGTGAAAAAAACAATAAACGTTGGTTTAGAACGGGAGATATAGGCAAGTTGGTAAAAGGGCCATCAGGTCGTGAGTATTTAAAGATTACAGATAGAAAAAAAGAACTTTTAAAAACCTCTGGTGGAAAATATGTGGCTCCGGCACCGATAGAAAACAGATTGCGTGAAGAATTTTTGATAGAGCAAATGATGGTAATTGGTGATAAACAAAAATTCGTTTCTGCATTAATTGTTCCTGCCGAAGAAGCTCTTAGAAACTACTGCCATAAAAAAGAGATTAATTGGACTAGTTTAGAGGAGATCATTCTACATAAAAAAGTGATAAAAAAGTATCAAAAAATAATTGATAAATACAATCCGGAGTTCAGTCACGTTGAGCAAGTAAAAAAGTTTAAACTTATTTCTACTCCATGGCTTCCTGTTCACGAAAATGGGTCAGATGCAGAATTAACACCTACACTCAAATTAAAGCGTAGAGTAATAAGAGAAAAGTTCAAAATTGAGATTGCCGATATCTACAAGGAATAGGTATAAAAAAGAATATTAGAAGTTTGGAATAAACCAGGGAAAAACTTTAGGTTACCAATATTAATAGGGGCTATAATATGTGCGATTGTTTCATCTTATTGTAGGTTACTTACCTTTAAGATTCCAAGAGGTGTACTATACTAGTACTAGTATGATTAACCTATATTCTAATGCTCCAGAGAATTTAGGTATTCATTAATAAGATCAATACCCTCTGTATGTTTTATACTAGTGCCAACTAGTGGCATGAAATACCCAGGTATTTGCGTGCCCATTCTATCGGTAATTTGTGTTCGTTCCAAGTAAATGTTACTTTCCTCGAGAGAGCTTTCGAAAGTAAAAGTGAATTTATCTCCAAAATCTCTATTGTAAGAGCCTCCTTTTTGATGACAATGTGCACAATTTACATCTAAGTATGCCCGAGCACGTTCTTCTAAGGGTAAATTTGTATCTGACCAATCAGGAAGGACAGGGATTTCTGAAACATCGGGAGCCCCAACTAGCATATTGTTATCTTTAAAGAACTGAAGAATATTTTGACCTCTATGCTCAAAATTCATAGCCCTTGCTTTTGGTCCAATGGGTATGATTTTTCCATTGAGTTCATGACATTGTATGCACATGGTATTTGAAGGAACCACATAATCTATGGTTTTCGAAATTCCTAGACTATCAACCCAATCTACCTGTAGGTTATGTGCATCATCATCTAAAACAGCATCTGTCTGATCTTCATTCCAAAAATAATTCCGAACCAACCATTGTCCCTTTTTTTTAATCAAAACTCTTGTCTCAATACATTTTTTTCCTAATGAAGGGTCTCTTTCGTCTTTCAGATAATAGAAGGTTTTAGCAAGTATTGTATTATCGGGAAAATCTAATAAATTACCTCCCTTATAGGTAATTTGCTTGTCCTCTGGTAAAGCCACAACGCGAAGTTTATATGAATAGTCAGTGAATAGGGGAGTACTCATACCATACTCAAATACATTATCATTGAGCTGTAAATCGGACATATTATCTTTAAACAGCTTTAGTTCAGATAATCTGGGTAAAAATTCAGGTACGGCGTAAACCTTCACGGTTGGATTGCCATACGGGTTATTACCGGCAGAAAGTTCATCTTCATTATTTAGACCATCATTATCACAATCACCAGCTAACCATATGAAGTTAGATGAATTAAACGAGGAATATTCCGATGTATGTGGAGGGTCGCAAGGGTTGTTTTTATCCGTACCATTTATTACTTCTTCGCTATCGAAAATTCCATCTCCATCCGTATCAATATCGTAATCTTCAAAATCACCGGAGTAATCCGTGTTACACGAATGAATTCCAACAAGCAAAATGACCAACATAAGTATGAAGGGTAGCTTTGAGCTTTCTGTTTTATTCATTTTGATGTGTTTAAAAAACTCTCAAACATGTTAGTATCATTCTGAGAATATGGTATTTATTTTTGTAATAGTATTTTAAAAATCAGTCTTTTACCTTTATTGGTTTCAAAATTCAGAAAATAAATTTGACCTGAACTCAAGGTTTCTATAGGTATCTCGTATAACCCATTTGAAACTACATCTTTAGCATTATAAATACCTACTATTCTTCCGGAGGAATCATAAAGATAAATTTTAGTAACCTTAACCAAATCAATACCATTATCTATTATTCTAACCCGGGCTACGTCTTTGGCAGGGTTTTTCATTAGTATACCAATAATATTTTCATTCTCTTTGTTTGCATCTTCAACAATAATGGTAGTGCTCTGCGTATGAGTCAACCCATTGTTGTCTTTTACGGTTAAAGAGATTTCATATGAACCTTTTTCACTAAAAACATGACTAAATTCTATCTCGGAAGAAATTGTGGGCCCATCGTCAAAACTCCACGAATAATCTGTTATTTCAACGTCATCTGTAGAATTTGAAGCAGAAAAAACGACTTTTAACGGAGCAGTACCATTTTCAGGACTTGCATTGATTAGAGCAACGGGGTTCTGATTTAGGTTCTTGTTAACCGTAATATTTAGACTGGTCGTATTTTTATGTCCATCTATATCCTTAACAGTCAATTCTACGTTGTATACACCGGCATTTACAAAGGTGTGTTTTGGATTTGATTGAGTAGAGGTTGCGGAACCATCTTTAAAATCCCATAGATAGCTAACTATGGCTTTATCATCAATTGATTTGTCACCTGAAAAAGTTACGTCTAATGGAGCCGCTCCGCTCGTTGGTATTGCACTGGCAACTGCTATAGGGGCAGTATTTGCCTCTGCTAATATTTCAATGGCCGAAACTTTGGGACTATTTACTCCACCTGTACCCGGCAGTGAAGTAAAATTCAGATTAATTTCACCATCTGAAATAGTAATCATGAATGATTTTGCTATGGCAGCCTCGGCACCTGTATCAGCAAAAATATCGTAATTGTCCAAAACTAGATTATCTTCGATATTTACATCAAAAATCCGTTTTCCAATACCACCTTCAGTACCACCCATTGCACCATAATAAATTTCAGCAAAATGCAGTATTACCTCGTACTTTCCATTGGGAACGGGAATTTTATAATTCAAATCACGTTTTGAGTCAAAGCGTTCAGTTTGATATAAAGGAGTTACTTGAGCACTAGAATTAGTATAAGTTTGTCCGTTAAAATAATAATGATCTGCTACAAAGAGATTACCCTCGTAGCTTATTTCAGGTCCGCCAACATTAATTCTATAGGGAAATGTTAACTTATCTCCTTCTATAGGTTCAAAAACTACAATTTTTCCATTTAAAGTTCCTGCCCATATAGTACCGGGAAATATCTCATAATCGCCATTACAAGTAAGACCCAAGGCGTTACCGCCGATTCCCTCTAAAAACGTGGATGTAAATTTCTTTGAGGTACCATCAGCATTTAGTTCTACCCTCCTTATAATCCCTTGACTTGAACCGGCAAGGAGATTTCCTTTGAGAGCTTCATTAAAATTAGAGGCAGTATATTCATCAATACTATTTGTATTCGTAGTCCAAGTAGTAATAGCGTTATCATCTAACCCGTCAGGGTTTGTGACTCCTGGGCCACGCCAATCTCCCTCTACACTATTAGCTGTTACAACTGGTGGCCAATTTGCCGGTAATGCAATACTTGCATTGGTAGTGGAACCTGGAGTAGAGCCATCCGGGTCGTATATTTTTGTTCTAAATATGGACCCGTTCGTTCCCAAATTTTCGGGAGCTGTGAATAGACCGGCACCTATTGGATTTGCTCTTGTAGGATTGGGATGACCTCCATAAAAACTCCCAAAATTATACTGGTCTTTGTTCGTGGTTATTAATTGTAAATGGTCCAGATTGTTCATAAACTCACCGTCACTAGCTGCTGATTCAGAATTACTACCTATTTCCTTTACATTATAGGCGTTGGTTACATTAGAGTTTCCTTCATTTACCGGAAGACCGCCCCACCCGCCATTAGCTCCGTTATCTGTGGCGTAAACCGCGCCAGATTTGGTTATTACTAAATCATATGGGTTACGGTAACCTGGAGAAAAAATCTGCACTGGTCCATCTGGAACGATAATTGCCTGGTTTAAGCCATCATTACCACCCCAAGGGTCATTTTTGTCTACACCGTTATATGCTGGGTTGTTCGGATCAATTATGCCATTAACATTCGGTCTGGAAGGATCATCTAAAGTAGGAAGGTCATAAATGTAACTACGCCCGTTATCATCAAGTACTGGCATTTTTTTTATAGCTGTTAAGTTTATGGAAAGTATGGCTCCTGACAAGGCATATTCACATAAATAGCTGAAATTCATGGATGGCGAACCACCATTTGCATGCCCACCTTGCGCCACAATTAGATAATCTATACCATTAATTGTAGTAAATTCAAGTCCGTTAGTTGCATGGTTTTCTTCTGACCTAGGTAATCCTCTTACCAAATCTATAACATCCCACGCACTACCATTCCATGTAAGTTGGGTAATTACGCCAGAGTTGGTATCAAGATCAACATCTCCAAAGCCACCATCAGATCCCGACCCGACCCGATAATCACTTGAGGTTACGTATAAGACAGGGTTTTCCGCTGTTCCAGTAACGGCTAAACCAGTTGACTCTCTGCTGTTACAATTTGCTGAAGGACCGCTACATGGAGTGCCATCGTCATCATGGTTTGTTATATTCTTTACCCATGCAATAGTTTCCTTTGCGGTTACTACATAATTATCGGACGCATTTCGTTTGACAGTTAAGGCATAAATTGTTCCTGAATATTCCAATACATATAAACGACCATCAGGCCCAAAACTCAAGGAAGTAGTTATAGGAGCCGTACCAAAACCATTAAAGTTTAAGTTGCTCTTTTCAAAATCTATTTGAGCATGTACAGGGTTGGAAATTAAACCAATAGAAATACATAAAAATAGGCCCAGAAAGAATTGTAGACTACTAAAGCAGGGGTTTTTCAAGGTCAATTTCATTTAAAAAAATCAATTTTAAACAATTGGCAGCTATCGATCTTATCGTAAACAATCAATAAAAATGTAAAAATAGTAGCATTGAAATTCTTAAAAAATGACGCATGTCATAAAACTAAATTTGCTGCACTTTTAACGGTTCCGAGCAAAAATATGTGTCCATTTTATAGTTTGAAGTAACATATGTCACATATAGATGACTTTTGGTTAAGGATTTGGTTGTTTCTTTAGACCTTTCATTTTTATCATAAAATTTCATCTACATGACCTAGGTCATTCTCTAAGCTATGCACCTTGTCTAATTTTGGTCTTATATAATTGTTTAACTAAAAATTAGAATTATGTCACTAGCGAAATTTAACAAAAGGCCATGGGGAAACCTTATCACCCCGGATTTTTTCAACAGCGATGATTTTTTTAATGGTGGTTCCTGGTTGAATACAATTCAAGAACCTGCCATGAACGTTAAAGAAAACGATGATAATTTTGAAATTGAACTTGCTGCTCCCGGGTATGACAAGAAAGATTTTAATGTAAGTATTGAGAATGGATGCCTGAATATTTCAGCGGAAAATTCAAACTCAAAAGAAGAGGAAGAAGATACTTATAGCCGGAAGGAGTTTAGTTATACTTCTTTTCAAAAATCGCTCCGGTTACCAGAAAGTGTATTGGACGATAAAATAAAAGCTACCTACAAGGATGGCGTACTAAAATTTAAATTGGCAAAAAAAGAAGAAGCAAAAAAACACACTCCTAAAACGGTGGAAATTTCATAATAAGCACTAATCATTACAAATGCCTTCTTATCAAAACTTATATGCGTCCATGTAGGTAAGTTTGATTTGAGGGCATTATTTTTTTATACATTTTTCTTTCCTAAATTTATGTGGCCCAAGTGTCATTGATTACACCATAATTGTTTTATTAGGATTTCAAACGCTATTTTAAAAGTATTATACCTGTGTTCATATGACATATATCACAGGTATACTGGGTAATATGCGGTAATTTGTACACTAGTTCGTATTCTCTTAGTAAAAAAATGTATTATGATTAAGCAACTGGTATGGCTTATCTTATTTATAGGGCTCACTGGAGATTCAATTTCCAGCGTTACCACCCTTCATTATGACATTGTAATGAAAGATAAGGTAATAGGCAGTTTAGACACCCATAAAAGAACAAAGGGTGACCTCACAACTTATGAAAGTTTCACGAGTATCAAAACCAAACTATTAACAAAAATAGAAGTAGACTATAAATATGATGTAGCCTTCAACAAATCTTTACTCAGAAAGGCAAAAGTCAGTATTGTTGTTAATAACAAACAGCATGCGGAAACCAGTACTTTATGGAAGGACCAACAATACCAAATTATTAAGAACAATAAGGAAAGTAGTATTCAGGACCCTATTCAATATACTACCATCTTAATGTATTTTAAAGAACCCAAGCAAATAAAGCATTGCTATTCAGAACAAGATGGTACTATGAATACCATTATACCTCTCGGAAATAATAGTTACAAGAAAATTAATGCGAACGGTAAAGAGAACATTTACTTTTATAAAAATGGTACTTTGCAAAAAGCTAGTATTGATGGGGGTCTGGTAGATTTTGAATTAATACTACGTGAATAAGTCTTATATTTTACTAAGCCAATCCATGAAAAGACTTTTTTTGAAGTAACCAAATCACGTCTTACAAATGACCATTGCACTTTTTATTTATTTTTCATTGGCCTTGTTCATGGTTATAAGGCTTTTGCTCTATGGCATACGTCCTACAAAGACATTGGGATGGCTTTTGGCCATTTTCACCATTCCCGTAGGTGGAATGTTATTTTACTTTGTTTTGGGTCGTAATAGGCGGAAAAACAAGTTTTATAGGCTTAAGAAAACGGAGGAAATATCAGCCTATCTTAAAACTGTTGAAGATTATTATGATGATGTTGACAAAAATGAAGATTTAAATATTCCCCCTCCAATCAAGAGCCATATTAAATTGGTAAAGCTAATTGCCAAAAACTCCAATTTTTTACCCAGTCTTGGTAATGAGATTACCATATTAAAAGATGGTCCAGCAACCTTTGAAGCCATTTTTAAAGCTTTGGAAAGTGCCCGTAAATTTATACACATTCAATATTATATTTTTGAGGAAGGAGAATTGGCAAATCGGTTTTTGACCCTATTACGGCAAAAAAAGAAGGAAGGTGTAGAAATTAGATTTTTGTATGATGGTTTGGGAAGCAATACGTTAAGTAAATCCTATTTAAATGATTTGGTTAATGCGGGTATAGAGGTATATAGTTTTTTACCCATTAGGTTTAAGCGGTTGCTGTCTTCCATTAATTATAGGAACCATAGGAAAATAGTAATCGTAGATGGTCATATTGCGTTTACCGGAGGTATTAACGTATCCGATAAGTATATTCATGGAGACCCTGTATTAGGGGTTTGGCATGATATGCACTTACGGTTGGAGGGGCCTATTGTAAATAGTTTGCAAGCGGTATTTGCCATGGATTGGAATTTTGCCAGTGGTAAGGATGACATTCTAACGTTAAGTTATTTTTCCGCAATTCCTAAAGTAGGCACTTCAATTGTACAAACGGTTTCAAGCGGTCCCGATTCTGATTTTTCATCTGTACACCAACTTTATTTTTCCTTGATCAATAGGGCAAAAAAATATGTGTACATCGTAAACCCCTATATTATTCCAGGGGAAGCACTTATGGAAGCATTACAAGTTGCAGCTTTAGGCGGAGTTGATGTTAGGATTCTGCTTTCTTCCAATTCGGATAGTTATTTAGTGAAATGGAGCGTGCAATCTTACTTTGAGGCTTTTTTAGAAGCGGGAATTAAGATATATCAATATCCAGATGGTTTCCTTCATAGTAAAGTAATGTTCTCGGATGATCAATTAACGACAATAGGTACGGCTAATTTGGATGTTAGGAGCTTTGAACAGAACTATGAGGTAAATGTATTGGCCTATGATAAAGAGCTTACACAGCAGCTAAAGCATGATTTTTTGAACGATTGTAAAATAAGCCATCAATTAGATTATTCAGAATTCAAGAAAAGACGGAAACTGGACCGTTTAAAAGAAGGCTTCGCTAAAGTCTTTAGTCCAGTTTTATAATATGGTAATGATTTATATCCTCTTTTAATAGCGGTCTGTTTCGTATATTGATAAACCAAGAAAAGTTTAAAATGAATATAGGTCTTGTTTTATCTGGAGGAGGAATAAGGGGTGTTGCGCATATAGGAGCTATCAAGGCCTTGGAAGAGTATGGGATTTTTCCGACCCATATTTCAGGAACCAGTGCCGGAGCTATTGTTGGAGCATTGTACGCAAGTGGGGCCAATTGGTCAGAGATACTTCATTTTTTTAAGACCATTCCTTTATTTCGTACTAAGAAATACGCACGTAGCAAGCCTGGTTTTTTAGACACTGAAAAGTACTATGAAAACTTCAAGCAATTTTTTCCCGAAGACGACTTTGGAGCGTTAAAAAAACCACTTTACGTTACCGGTACGGATATTATTAGAGGAAAACTCAAAATATTTCACAAAGGACAGGTTATACGGCCCGTACTTGCTTCGGCTTCATTTCCGGGAATGTTCACACCCATAAAAATCGGAGATGCATATTATGTAGATGGGGGAGTATTGAACAATTTTCCTATTGAACCGCTTAAAAATAACTGCGATAAAATTATTGGGAGCTATGTAAATCCTCTTAAGAAAATCAGAATTGAAGATTTAAAACATTCGTATACCGTAGTTGAACGGGCATATAAGCTAAAGTCTGCATCTGAGTCCTTACTGAAGTTTAGTGAATGTGATATGATTATCTTACCGGAAGGTCTATCGGAATTTGGAACGTTTGAAATGAATAGTGTTGATGTAATATTTGATTTGGGTTATTTGGCAGCTAAAAAAATCCTCGATAAAAATGGAGGTGTACTCTAAAATAGAGGAACCTAATTTGGTATGTACTGGAATACTAAATCTTAAACATGATTTTTGTCATGTTTCTATAAGGTTGACAATCATATATTTGATACACAACCTAACATGGACACTGTTATCTCAAAATCAATCGACAAGGTATTTTGGCCAAATTATTTGGTCTGGATTATTATGCTCGTTTTTTTAGGATTTATTTATCAATTGGGTCTTCTGTTTTTCTTCAATATAGTCTACTTTGTAAGACTCTTATCTCTTTCGCAATGGTAGAAAAAATCACAGATAACGATCTCTTTAAGGGTATTTTTGAATCTTCGGTAGAAGGTATATTGGTGGTAGCTAAAAATGGTCGTATTTTCAAGGCTAATGCTTCAGTTGAAAAAATGTTCGGTTACAAGTCAGGAGAACTATTGCAAAAAAATGTAGAAGAGCTGGTTCCTCAAGAACTTAAGAAATCTCACACAAGCTTCCGAAGAGATTTTTCGAAAGCACCTACAAGTAGGGCAATGGGAAGAGGAGGAGATTTATGGGGGCTTAAAAAAGATGGAACTAAAATACCTTTGGAAATAAGCCTTAATCCTACAAAAATTAATGACGAGCTTGTTGTTATTGCGTTTGTAATTGATATAACGGATAGATATTTGGCTTTAAAGAAAGCAGCCATTAATATAGAAAAAATGAATGAGGCTCAAAGCCTTGCGCATGTGGGTAGTTGGGTCTGGAACCTGCAAACAAATGAAAGAAGTTGGTCTGACGAGTTCTATAGGATATGTGGTTTGTACCCGGGCGATGAGCGACTTACGGCTAACACCGCATCAGAATTTATTCACCCGGAAGATCGCAAATCTACTGCAGAAGCTGTTGCTTTCGCAATAAATAACCGTAAGCCTTTTTCATATAAAAAAAGAATAGTTAGAACAGATGGTGCTATACGATATATAATGGCTCATGGTAGGGCCTCTTATGATGATAAAGGTACTCCGTTGGAGTGGTTTGGAACAATTCAGGATATTACTGAACAAAGAAATACCGAACAACTATTAGAGGATAATTTGTCTAAAAATAGAGCTCTTTTGGAAGCATTACCGGATATGATGTTCATTTTAGATCATGAAGGCAAATTTTTGGACTGTTATGCCCCAGAACCAGAAAAACTTTTTGCACCTCCAGCTTCTCTAATTGGGGGGCATATAAAGGAATTATTGCCTCAGCATATTTTTAAGGCTGTCCGAGAGGGAATGGATAAAGCCATACGTACGAATGCAATTGAATTTGTTGAGTATGAGTTTGAACTAGAAAATGTTAGACATTTTTACGAGGGTAGAATTGTACCTATGGGCAAAAACAAACTTCTGACCATCATTAGAGATATTACGGAAGAAAAATCTATAGAAAATATCCTTTATGTCCGTAATCGGGCTTTGGCGGCAACCGCAAACGGAATTATTATCTGCGATGCACGAAAGCCTGATTTTCCTATAATTTACGGTAACGAGGCTTTTACAACAACAACTGGTTATGAAAAGGAAGATTTTATGGGGAAGAACTGTCGTTTCTTACAAGGTGATGATAGGGGCCAGGCGGAAATTGAAATAATGTCTAAAGCTGTCAAAAAGGGTGAAGATTGCAGTGTAATATTACGTAATTATAAAAAAGACGGTTCTTTATTCTGGAATGAAATTAGTATAACGCCCATTTACAATTCCAAAAGAGTGCTAACTCATTTTGTTGGTGTACAGAATAATGTTACTGCCCATAAAGTAGAGGAAATATTTAAAATAGGGCAGTCTCATGTTATGGATATGATTATTCAACATGAACCTTTAAAAAGTATAGCCTTTAAGATTATAGAAATTATAGAAACAGCTATTCCGAACTGTAAGGGTTCCATTCTTTTATTGGATAAGGATTCTGGTAGATTAGAGAAATTGGCAGCACCAAGTCTTTCGGAAACTTATACACATGCTTTAGAAAAGATGTTCGTAGCGCCAGATAATGGATCTAGTGGTACGGCCGCATATTTAAAAGAGGAAGTAATTGTTTTAGACACGTTGAGCGATCCTCTCTGGAAATCATTTAGAGAATTGGCTTTGAAGGATAATATAAGTGCATGTTGGTCTTTTCCTATATTTTCTACCAATAAGGAATTACTGGGCACTTTTGCTATCTATTTTCCGATTTCAAAAAAACCGTTGGATACAGAAAAAGAAATCATTTATATTATTACCCAAGCTATTAGCGTGGCTATAGAACAACATAATGCCAGTGTTGCATTAAAAAACAGTAAAGAGGAACTTTTTTATTATGCAGAGTCTTTAGAAAATAAAGTAGCCGATCGTACGGTAGAGCTAAAGGATATGGTTCAAAAATTAGTAGAATCCAACTTAAGCCTAGAAGATCAAATTCAAATTACAAAATCAGCGGAGAACAGTGCTATTACCAGTCAAAAGTTATTGGAGACTATTTTTAAAAATTTCCCTGGTGGTTTTGTTGGAGTAGTTGATCTAGATTTACGCGTCGTATTTCTTGAAGGTGAAGATTTGGAAGCCCTTGGTTTTAAAGAATCAATACATGTTGGTGATACAATAGATGATTTAGAAGTAGTGGCTGCTGATGTCCGAAAAAAAGTAACGCAAAAAATTAAAAAAACCTTAAAGGGAGAGCACTGCACTTTTGAATTGATAATTCAGGAAAAATCTTATCTGGTCAATACTACACCATTGTTCAATGAAGACAGGGAAGTTGAACAGGCGTTAGTGGTTTATAACAATATTTCTGACCAGAAAAGGGTAGAAGTAGAGATTAGGAATACACTAGAGAAAGAAAAAGAGCTTAATGAGCTAAAATCTCGCTTTATCTCAATGGCTTCCCACGAATTTAGAACTCCCTTAAGTGCCATTCTGTCGGCAACAAATCTTATAGAGAGACAAAATGAAGCAGGTCTGGAAGAGAAGAGATTGAAGTATATAACTAAAATCAAGACAAGCATAAAAAACCTTGTAGCTATTCTAAACGACTTTTTGTCCTTAAGCAAATTAGAGGAAGGAAAAGTAATAGCAATACCTACTAAATTTGATTTTGTTGAATTCTCTAATTCGTTGCTAGAAGAGATTTCAGGAATCAAAAAACAAGGACAGGTAATAAATGTCATCAATAACAAGCCTATGATAGAAGTAGGGCTTGACATTAAATTACTGAGGCATATTGTATACAATTTGGTATCAAATGCTATTAAATATTCGGACGATAACACAAAAATCACCCTAAAAATAGAATCCATTGGTACCAAGCTTTTTATAGAGGTTACAGATCAAGGTATTGGTATTCCTGCCGAGGACCAAGGCTATCTGTTTCAGCGTTTTTATAGAGCAAAAAACGCAACTAATTTTCAGGGTACTGGCTTAGGGTTGAATATCGTAAGGCAGTATGTGCTCTTAATGGAGGGTAATATTAGTTTTCAAAGCGAGCTTGACCAAGGCACAACATTTACCGTAGAACTCCCCTTAAATCTATTGAAAAATGAAAAAAGTACTACTTATTGAAGACAATTTAGATGTACGCGAAATGACCGCGGAAATTCTAGAACTTGAAAATTATGAAGTATCTACTGCAAAAAACGGTAGGATTGGCATAGAAAAAGCAAAATCTTTTATGCCCGATGTTATCCTATGCGATATAATGATGCCCGTTGTAGATGGCTATAGTGTTTTCAAAGAATTAAATGAAGATGAATCTACCGCTAGCATTCCTTTTATTTTCTTAACGGCGAAATCTGAAAAATCGGATTTCCGTAAGGGAATGACCATGGGTGCAGACGATTATTTGACTAAGCCATTTGAGGCACAGGATTTAGTAGAAGCTATAGAGGCAAGGCTCAAAAGAAGTTCTTTTTTACGGAAAGAATTTTCAAGAAATGTTAAAGGCATTAATGAATTTATTAAAGAAGCTTCAAAATATCAAAACTTAAAAGACCTTTCGGATAATCGGGATTTGTCTCATTATAAAGCTAAGGAAGAGATTTTTTCAGAAGGAAGTATGGCGCATAGTTTATATTTTATTCAAAGTGGAGAAGTCAAAACATACAAGCATAATGAAAATGGTAAAGAGTATGTGACCGGTATGTTCAAAGCTGGAGATTTTATAGGTCAACTCTGTGTTCTAGGAGATTCTGGACTGTACACAGAAACAGCAGTAGCACTTAATAATTGTGAGATATGCAGTATTCCTAAGAATGATTTTACACAATTATTATTCAATAATAAAGAGGTTTCACATAAATTCATTGGTATGGTATCCAACAATGTGCTTCACATGCAAGAACAGCTTATGGGTATGGCTTTTGATTCGGTTAGGAAAAGAGCAGCTACTGCACTTCTGGAATTGTATGACAAAGGTCTTATTAAAGATGGTGATTTAGGCATAAGTATATCCAGAGAGGATTTTGCAGGTTTGATAGGTACGGCCACGGAAACCGCTATACGGGTACTCTCTAGTTTTAAGGATAAAGGATTAATTCAATTAGGGGAGTCACGTAGAATTATACTTTCAGATAAAAAGCAATTACAGCAAGTTGCAGATTTTGGGTGATGTTCAAAGATTAGTATCTTAGGCAACTAAGCAGTACACTGTGCTGAACATTACCTTGTTGTAGCTAAAGTTTAGTCTTGTGAAGTCTTTAATTACCGTAATAATAGATGGAAGAACCACATTTTTTGAACCACGTTTTTAAAGCCGATGAATTTTCTGTTGAAGAACTGGAAAACATTATCCCAAAATTTAAAAAAGTTGTTTTTTCTAAAAATGATTATTTATTGGAAGAGGGTAAAACAGAGAACGATTATTGGTTTGTAGAGCGTGGTTTTGCCCGATCTTATGTGGTAGATACGGAAGGCAAAGACATCACTACGAATTTTTATTCCGAAGGCGATATTATTATTGATTGGACATCTTTTTTTCTCAGAAACCCCACTAGAGAAAATATTCAGGCTTTGACGGACTGTGTTTGTTGGCAATTAGATTTCAATACTTTTCAAGAACTCTTTCATGGAATACGAAGCTTTAGGGAACAAGGCCGTACTACGCTGGTAAATAGTTACTTCTCGTTAAAAAATCAAAGTGTTTCAATGATAGCGGATCAAGCATTAGAGCGTTACAAAAAGTTGTTAAAGGATAAACCACATATTGTGCAAAATATATCCCTTAAACATATTGCTACTTATTTAGGGGTAACGGACACTTCTCTAAGTCGTATTCGCAAAGAAATTTCTGGAGGATAGCTTTTCTTGCCTTATGACAAGTTTTATTTTTTTTAGTGCCGCTACCTTAGCGGTATTGAATAGTTACAAAATAAAACTTCTACTAAATGGAAAACTTACAAGACTTTATATTATTGTTTCGGGTACTGCCTAGCAACCAACCGCCATCCTCTGAAGAAATTACTGATATGAATCAGAAATGGAGTGAGTTTATAGGTGGTATTGCCACTCAAGCAAAGTTGATTAACGCAACCAGATTAGCTTTTGATGGTATTTTAATAGACGAAAATCTAAGTGTTGTTCCGCACCCTAAAATTGTTGATAATGAAATCTTAAGCGGAACCATGACAATTAAGGCCGCCACGATAAATGAAGCAAGTGCTATGGCCAAAAAATGCCCTATACTTGTTTTGGGAGGTTCGGTAGAAGTACGGTGTATCATATCAATGGAATCTTAAAAACCACTGTATTATGAAAACAATTTTTGATATTAAAACAATAGACGAACTGAAGGCGAGAATTAGTTCTTTACAGGCTAATTCCCCTGCGCAATGGGGAGAGATGGATGCATACCAAATGCTTAAACACTGTACCTTGAGCGAAGAAATGTTTCAGGGCAAAAAACAATATAAACGACTTTTTATCGGTAGGTTGTTTGGTGGTATGGCGTTACGTGGTATTCTAAAAGACCAGAAACCAATGAAAAAAAATCAACCAACACATCCGGAATTCAAAATAAAAGGTACTGGGAACTTTGAAAATGAAAAGGAAAAATGGATGGGTTTATTACAAGATTATGCATCATTTTCAAGCCCTCATATTATCCATCCGTTTTTTGGAAAAATGACATCGGACCAGATAGGAATCTATGTTTATAAACATACAGATCATCATTTAACACAGTTTGGTTATTAAGCAAAGATCATGTTACGGATTCTATTTGTTATTGTTACCCTTCTTGCTCTTATCATATTCTATTTTGGAATAGGTAAGAATAGAAGGGTTTTGGTTACCAGTCTGGTATGGTTGCTTTTTATGGGATTAATTTCATACAACGGCTACCTGGAGAATACTGATGCCAAACCACCGCGGTTTTTATTTGTAATGGTAGCTACTGCTTTTGTAGTTATGATTATTTATAAATCAGTTGATAAGAGTAATATCAAAATTGGTTTTTTAACTGCCGTTCATACGGTGAGAGTACCAGTAGAACTATTTCTTTTTGAATTATACTTACAGGAACAAATACCGGCTTTGATGACCTTCAAGGGATGGAATTTTGATATTCTAATAGGTATATTTTCCTTTTTTATCCTTTTTTATTTGGTTTACAATAAAAAGAACCTACCTAGGTTTATGATGTTGTTGTGGAATATTATTGGGCTACTGTTTTTAGCAACTATAGTTTTCCTTGCTGTTTTTTCCGCTCCATTGCCTATTCAACAATTCGCGTTTGATCAACCCAATATAGCAGTTGTGCAATTCCCCTATGTTTTCCTGCCAACCCTTATTGTACCTGTTGTTTTTTTATCACATCTTTTGAGTATAAAAAAGCTTCTTTACAGATACCCATTAGCTGATGCCCAAAGGAAGTAAATAGTAAAAGATAAAATTGTAGCGTGTTATATGAGCGATTTTATATTAGCAAATAACTAATACATAAAATCTATTGTTTGCGTCTTAACTTATGAAGTATAGTTAATCCTTTGCTTAAAGCAAGGTCTACTGCCAATTGTTTAACAGTAAAACTAGCCGTACTGGCCATATTAACAGGATTGAGGTGACCTTTTGTGCTTTTTAGGTCAAATTTTAGGCTCTCTTTTGCAATCTCTTTTTGGAGCTTTAAAATTTTTAAATCGTTTTCTATTTCGGCAAAAGAGCTATATTTTTTTGTCATGGCGTATTAAAAAAATGTTTAGAGAAATTACGCAATAACGGTCTGTGCAAAATATGTCTAAACAAATAGAACATAATGGCAATTACAACGTAAAAAGTTCCCACAATTAAAAACCCGCTATAAAAGTCTCCCATAGCCTCATTAATAGCTATAGAAACTCCAAGGGAAAACATAAAAACAGCAAGAAATAGAATAGCGCCAATACATAAAGATTGAGTTATTGACGCAACTGAACCTGTAAGAACTTTAAAGATTCTTAGTTTGTAGTACTCCTCACTAATTTCTATATAAGACCTCACATCTGTATCTACATCAATGAGGTCTTTTTTCAATGCTTCAAATGCCATAATGCATTATTTATGTAGTTGAGCGTTTTTCTTTTTTAGGTCTTCTAGTTTTCGCTCCAGAGTAGCGATGATGTCGTCTGCTTTATAGCTCATGTTGCTAATAGTCTCATCTAATTTGTGCTCAAACTCTTCTTTCTTCTCGTTAGCTGATTTTGTCAGCTCATCTTTAGCGTGTGATACGCGGTCCGTTAAGTCATGTGTGGCATCCAAAGCTCTATCTTTTATTTTATGTCTGGTTTCTATCCCTTTTTCGGGAGCATATAAAATTCCGAAGCCTGCACCAATTGCTGCTCCCGTTAATAATGCTAGAAGTACATTTCCACTATCGTTTGACATGATTTCTGATTTTTAATTAATACTCTTTATATACAACAAAATTAGCGTAGTTAATTTTTGGATATCATGACCTAGGTCAGGAAAATTAAAAATATCTACTTGTAATTTAGCTGCAGAGAATGCCCCGACCCAAATATTTGCTATCTCTAAATTAAAATGAATATGAACGTCCCAAAAACAGAACAAAAGCAAGTTTTTTTAAAGTCGTATAGTCAAATTGTAGCCTTAGCAGAAGCCCTTAAAATTGTTCGGCAACTTGATCTTAATCAAATGTCTGTTTCCGTTATAGGTAATCTTGGAGAGGATTATATAAATGATGATTCAGGGTTGACCACGGTTACCGATGAACTACAACTTTTTTTTAAAGGAATTTTAGGTGGGAGTACGGATTTCGATACTTTTTATAACCCGGAACTAGGTAGGCTTTTTGTGGTTGGTTTTTTAGTTTCAACCTTTAAAAACACGGTTGGTAAAAGAGCTATTGGAGTATTGTCCGGAGGACCTTATGGTATATTAAGAGGACTTGGGGTAAAGGAAGCGGAAGCCGTTTCCAGCGTAAAAAAATTAAACGATGGAACTTATCTTCTAGTAGCTAGAGGAGACCGTAGGACCATTGATAAGTTGCAAAAAGAACTTACGAACTGAACGCATAAAATCAGATGTGGTTTCTTGAATACCGATCAGGCTTATGGCCTAAAAGCGATTTAATTTTTATGGCTGACCTAGGTCATAGTTTTCCAACATATTTAGCAGCATATTTATACTGTTAATTTAAAACATATAACATGGACACTCTAGAATATTACGAAAGCAAAAAGGACTTTAACGTATTTGTAGCGAGTACCTTCTCAGACCTTCTAAAATATAGACAAAAGGGAAAACAGTCTTTGTTCAATAATTTATTGTTTAAAGACCTCCATCAGGTAAAACGCTATATCAAAAAAAGAGTAGCAACCGCTTTGAGTAAAGGAAACCTTCCGAAAGGAAAGTACAAAGTAGATGATTTTATCGATCAACTTTTTATTACCGTTTATGATAATTTTAATGAGGTAGCGACCAAGGAAGATTTACACCCATGGTTATTTAAGAAGGCCAACGGGCTTCTAGAGGATTCAATTATGGAGGAAGAGTTTGATGATTATTTCCTTAAAAATATAGATGATTATTCTAAGCCGGAATGGGATGAGATGGAAGAAAAGTTTAGTACGGATGGTGATGGTGATTTGGTCATGTTAGATGAGCTAGACGATATTTCATTACCAAAAAACGATTATGTATTGAACCATGTGTTTATAGAGGATGATAAGAAAGAATTTATGGAAAAACTAGACCGGGAATTGGGCGAGGAAAGTATTAGAAAACATACCCACATGATTTTACATTTCTTGCCATTACCAATGCGCACTGTTTTTGAGTTGGCTACTGAGTATGAGTTTTCTGTAAACCAGATTGCCATGATTCGTAATCAAAGTGTTAAAGAGGTTAAGAAACTTTTAGATAACGCTCGTAAAACTCTTGAAGCCAGTCTTTTTAATAGATATGGTACACAGAAATAAAGTTTTTGATCAAATACATTTTAGTCGGGAAAAGTTCATAACAATATAGTATTATTAAATAAGAGCATTATGGAAACAAAATCACTAAATCCAAAAACAGAATTATTATTAGGGGCAGGCTTGGATGTTCTTCATTTTGAAAGTGAGGAATGGTTAAGCAATATCGCTTTCTATAAAGATGAAGCTAAGTTTTTTGCTGATTTAATAGAAAAAACCAAAACCCAAGATGCCGCACAAACTGCCTTTGGTAAAATCCTTGAAAGTTTGGATACCGTACACACGGAATTATTCGATTATTTAGAGAATGATATTGCGGAGCATGAACGTTTACTTTCTCGGTTAGAAATGGGAGAGCGCGGGCTGTCAGATGCCGTATATAGAGATAAGCATGCACAACTCAAGGGTAGAATGGAAGGTTTTGTAAACAATTTCAGGGAGTTTAAAAAGATGGTTTTTGGATATATAAAGGGTCTTTAACTATTAACTTATAGATATCAAAGTTGTGGGATTTTAGTATCTGTAAGTAATTTTGGCGCTATGTAAATGTGCTTTTAATCGGAACAAGCCGAGTCAAATATTGAGAAATATGTTCTTGAAAACTTGATCTCGGCTTGTTTATTTTCAAATTAAAGTCTAAAATAAAATTGGTCTTATATGGAAGTGTCTATTTATAAAACAGAAAACCGAACCGCAGATAGCATCGATAATTTTATGGATTTTTATTACGGTCTGCATTTGCACTACTTTGCTAGTGACCTTCTATATAAAGGATTGTCGCCCGTACAGATTAGCGCTGCAGTGGCAAAAGCCATGGATATAGCCAAGTCCTCTAAAATGAACATAAGAGAACATTTTAAACCTGTTTTTAGCAGTGTCTCCAATGAGGTTATAAGCGATTGTAAATTATCTCGGTTGGGTTACGGCCTAGTTCTGATGAATGCGGAAACTAAAATCTCTGCAGTAGGGGAATGGCAACTTAAGGTATTGGAAACTTTTCTAAGTGGCGATTATACACACTAAATTTAAAATTTTTTCTGTCTCTGTTTTTATTTATATACTAAATAAAGCAAATATTATTTCTAAAAAATAAATGTTACCGCGCTTTATGTTAGGTGTTTATTGATTAATTAGAGTAAATTCGAATTTGGGTTTGGTATATTCTCTGTAAACCCCTTTTCTATAATAGAACACTATGAAAAATTTCTTGGTAGTAGCATTTAGTTTAGTGGCATTTTGTCAAAGTAATTATGCGCAGAAAGCTTTAGATAATAAGATGGAAAAAAAAATAGATTCTTTAATGGCCTTAATGACCTTGGAAGAAAAAGTAGGTCAAATGAACCAATACAACGGCTTTTGGAATGTTACCGGTCCTGTACCTAAAGAAGGCGACGCTTCAAACAAATATGAGCATCTTAAAAAGGGTTGGGTAGGTTCCATGTTAAATGTTCGGGGCGTAGAGGAGGTTCGTAAAGTACAGAAGATTGTGGTAGAAGAATCTCGCCTCGGTATTCCTTTAATAATTGGTTTTGATGTAATTCACGGATATAGAACCCAAAGCCCGATACCCTTGGCAGAATCTGCAAGTTGGGATTTGGAGGCTATTGAAGCTTCGGCTGCTATGGCTGCGGAAGAAGCCGCCGCTAGTGGCATTACGTGGACCTTTGCACCAATGGTAGATATCTCAAGAGATGCGCGTTGGGGTAGGGTAATGGAAGGTGCCGGCGAAGACCCATATTTAGGAAGTCAAATAGCAAAAGCTCGGATAAATGGCTTTCAGGGTAAAGACCTTTCCGCATCCAATACTATTGCGGCCACGGCAAAGCATTTTGCAGGTTATGGTTTTTCAGAATCAGGTAGAGATTATAATACGGTAGATGTGGGTACATCAACCCTCTATAACATCATTTTTCCACCCTTTATGGCCGCGGTGGAAGCAGATGTTAAAACTTTTATGAATTCTTTCAACATACTTAACGGTATACCGGCTACGGGAAATTCGTTTTTACAAAGAGAGGTTTTAAAGGGCGAATGGGATTATAAAGGATTTGTAGTTACAGATTGGGGGTCAATGACCGAAATGATAACTCATGGCTACTCTAAAGATGGAGAATCTGCTGCAGAAAGCGCTGCCAATGCCGGTAGTGATATGGATATGGAATCCTATTTATATGTTAAGCACTTGAAGAATTTGGTGAACGAAGGAAAAGTGTCTTTAGACAAAGTAGATGATGCGGTGCGTAGAATTCTAAGGGTAAAATTTGAGTTAGGCCTTTTTGATGACCCCTATAAGTACTGTAATGAAGAGCGGGAGAAAACGGTTGTAGGAAGCGATAAAAATATGGAAATAGCTCTTGGTATGGCGGAAAAATCCATAGTGCTTCTGAAAAATAACGACCAGTTATTGCCCTTAAAAAAGAATGGGATCAATATAGCGGTTATAGGTTCATTGGCAGCAGACAAGAATAGTCCGTTAGGTAGTTGGAGGCTTGCTTCCAAAGATAATACAGCGGTTTCAGTATTGGAGGGACTAAAAAAATACAAAGGGAATAAGCTATCTTATGAGAAAGGGGTGGAATTAGTAAAGGGCCAAGAGACTTTTATCAACGAACTAGATATAAACACTACAGATAGAACCGGCATAGCTGAAGCTGTAGAAGTAGCTAAAAATAAAGATGTAGTAGTAATGGTCTTGGGTGAGCATGGTTTTCAGTCAGGTGAGGGTAGAAGTAGGACTAATTTAGATTTGTCAGGTTTACAACAAGAGCTATTAGAAGCTGTCTATGCGGTAAATAGTAACATAGTTTTGGTCTTAATGAATGGAAGACCACTAACAATTAACTGGGCAAATGATAATGTACCAGCTATTGTGGAAGCTTGGCAATTAGGTTCAAGAAGTGGCGATGCCATAGCTAAAATCCTCTACGGTGATTATAATCCTAGCGGAAAACTTCCTATGACTTTCCCTAAAAATGTAGGGCAAGTGCCATTATATTACAATTATATGAGTACAGGTAGACCAAGTAATCCAGGTGATAACCTTGTGTTCTGGTCTCATTATACAGATGAAGCAAATACACCTTTATATGAGTTTGGGCATGGATTAAGTTACACTTCATTTAGCTATGATAAATTAAAATTAAGTGCCAATTCCTTAAACAAAACAGGAGAGCTGAAGGTCAGTTTTGATTTGTCCAATACCGGAAAATACGAAGGCAAAGAAGTTGTTCAGCTATACATACAAGATTTATTCGCCAGTAGAGCAAGACCTGTAAAAGAATTAAAAGATTTTAAAATGGTTTCTCTAAAGCCTGGCGAGACTAAAAATGTAAGTTTTACCATTTCTGCGAAGAAACTAGAATTCTACTCTGCAAATAATAAATGGGAAGCTGAGACAGGTGATTTTAAAGTTTTTATAGGAGGAAGTTCTGCTACGCAATTAGAGTCCGATTTTACATTGAAAAACTAAAAAAAATAGCTTCTAATTTTCAGATACTGAAAATTAGAAGCTATACTCATAAACTAGTAAACGGCTTCAGGGGACGTTGTACGAATCAATTTTTCATTAACGAATTCATAGATGCCCATCGGAGCTTGTTCTCTACCAAAACCTGAATTTTTAGTACCTCCAAATGGTAATTCAGGGGCAATACCGGTAACGTGATTAATATAGACCATACCGGTATCTATTTGTCTTGCTACTTTTAGAGCTTCTTGAGTATCGTTACCAAAAACAGTACTACCTAAACCATATTTGGTAGCATTAGCAAGCGATATGGCTTCATCTATATTTTTGTAACTATAGAGCATAAACACCGGACCGAATATTTCTTCGTAGTACGCATCCATTTCTGGAGTAATGTCTGTGATTATAGTTGGTTCTACAAATGCACCAAGACCATTTACACGTTTGCCACCCATTACAATAGTAGCGTTTTGTTGTGCCGCCTTATTAATTTGGGCAATAACACCTTGTGCAGCTGCTTCCGTACAAAGTGGGGCTACATTGGTTTCTTTATCCATGGGGTCGCCCACTATTAATGTGCTGAAAAAGTCTTTCACTTTAGATAAAAATTCTTCTTTCATACGTTCAGGAACAATAACCCTTTTAGGGGAAACACAAACCTGACCTGCATTCCACATTCTACCTTCAACTGCTGTTTTAACGGCTTTATCGATATCAACATTCTCAAGTACTATAAATGGATCACTACCGCCTAGTTCGAGGGTCGCTTTTTTAACGTTAGATCCGGCTGCGCCTGCAATACTTGCTCCTGCAGGTTCACTTCCTGTTAAGGATACAGCTTTGATTTTCGGATTCGAAACTAATTTTTCAATTTCTTTTCCCGGAATAAAGATATTGGTATACACGCCATTAGGTAAACCAGCTTCTGTGAATAAATCTTCCATAAGCTGCGCACATTGTGGTACGTTCGATGCGTGTTTCAATACCATAGTATTACCCGCCATTAAGTTGGCAGAAGCACTTCTGGTAACTTGATAATATGGAAAATTCCATGGTTGAACGCTCAAAATGGTACCTATAGGTTCGTAAGAGATAAATGCATCTCCCATTTTTACATCTAATGGTTTATCTGCTAATAATTCAGCTGCATTATCAGCGTAGTAATCAAAAATATCTGCCGATAATTCTACTTCATAAATAGACTCTGCCAATAATTTACCCATTTCTAAAGTGGCTAATTTTCCTAATTCCTCTTTACGCTTACGCATTAAAGAAGCCACTTTTTGAATAATCTGAGCTCTTTTTTCAAATGAAGTTTTTTTCCACGATTGGAAAGCTTCGTCCGCTTTATCGATTATTGCCGCTAATTGGGCATCTGTCATTGGTGGAAACTCTTTCACCAATTTGTTATTAAACGGATTTACCGTTTTAATACTCGATGTTTTTTTTGTTGCTTCCATGAATTATATATTTAATGTTAAACATTTAATTTATATCTCTTACAAGTCTTACATAATTGTATGTACGTTCACCGCCTTCACCTAAATTTCCGCCTTCGTATTTGGTATCGAACCGTACGGCACCAGCACCATGAAAATCTTTTCCTTCGTTGTTGACTGCCCTGCCAAAAGCAACATACCAGGCGTAAAAGTAAGGCTCGCCACTTCTAAAATGCGCAGAAGTGCTGGTCCAATAATAACCAAAATCATCAGTGCCGGCTTCATTAGAAATCGGTGTGCAATTGAATATAGGGTCAATAGCTGGACCTTTATTTTTACTGTCTTTGGCATTTGGTGCAAAAGAGTAGTCTACAATACCTTGTAATTCTTTTACATTCGGCAAACGCCAATCGGTATAGTCAGCTATGTTAGCATTTTTAGCATAAACCAAAGCATCTTTCCAATTTAGACCTTTTCCGCTATCTCCTTTTGTCCACATAAGGCCTGTAGCGTTATCAGAAATAGTTCCGTCTTTATTATCGGTAAAATTATTTATTCCATAAACAGTACCTCTAACTGCACGCACATGCTTCAGTAGTGGGTTGCCCGTGGGTCTTTCTCCATTTTGGGGAGGTCTTCCATTTTCAGGAGGTGCCCCTTGGCCTGGAGGAGGCTGGCGATTTGGTGGCGGACCTTTATGGTCTTTCTCCTTATCTGGCGCAGCTGCCGGGTAGGCCTTTATATGCCCTGTAGCATGGTTTACACCAAAAGCAGCATTGTAACCACCTTCTTCTGTGTGACCAATATTGTATTGCTAGACCAGTATTGTTCACTTTTATCTACCTCTTCATTGTTGACAAGGGAAAAATAATTGGTATCTAAATACGGCCATCCAGAATCAAAATTACTAATGGAAAATAATTCTTTTGCAGATGGTATTCGCCAATCATCATGACCACCAAGTTCTAAATTTTCACAATAATCTTTGGCATCTTGCCAATCAAAGCCTTCTGAACTAGGGATTTCTTGCCACATGAGCCCTGAGTTATTATCTGTAATAGTACCATTCCCATTTTTGGTAAAGGACATTTTTTCGCCTTTCAGATAATTAGCATCTTGACCATAAAGAGAATCACTTTCAGAGATAGCATCAAGCACATTTCCATCATTGTCATACAAAGTGTACTGTCCCGTTGCAATCTGTACATAGTTGTTAGTTTTCAGACTATCCTTAGAAATAGTGATTTGAGATTTTTTGTTCTCCTTATTTTTACAACCAGAAACAAATGCCAATGCTGAAAACCATATGATGGACATACTTAGCAAATTTGCCGTTTTTATTGTTGCTAAATTTTTCATGATTATTTTCTGAAGTTAATTACCTCCTGGACCGCCAGTACCTGGTTCTCCTGTTGGTCCCATTTCTCCTCCAATTTGTGTAACCGTGCTACTTATTGTAAATGAATCACCTGAGTCTGTTCCTCCACTATAAGTTCCAGAGGTGTATAATCCATTAACTTCAGTGCCATTGCTTACACTTCCTCCGGTATAGATAGTATACGTTTGATCTGTTTCTAATTTTGCGTTGGAATAAATAATTGTATTTACGCTATAGGGTACTTCATAAGTAAGGGCTTCCGTACCATCTTCCGATTGTATGTTCAATAACTGATTTACATTGACACCATCAAAGATTACTGAGTTTTGTGTGCTTTCGCTCTCTGTAGGGAATGAAGTATTTAGTGCTAACCCTAAAATTGTTCCTCCAGTTATTTTAAATGTATTATCATCACAATCAAAACTGCCATCGGGCTCATCGGTACGAACTGCTATGGCAATGGTCGTACCACCTGTAACGGTAATTCCTCCGTTACTATCAATAGCATCATTAAGCGTGGCGTAAACATAAATATTTCCTCCATTAATATATATATCATCACCTGCATTAAGACCGTCATCGTATGAATTGATGTTCATTGTACCGTCATTAATGGTCAATGTTCCTTTTGCTTCTATACCTTCGCCTTCTGAAGTAGTTATTTCAAAATCACCTCCATTAATTGTTACATATGGCGTAATGGAATCATCGGGTTCTTCCTCGTCGTCAATGTCATACGAAGCTGCAATTCCATCATCAATTGCATTAATAGTAAAGGTTCCGTCGTTGATAATAATATAGCCTTCTTCACAATCCATTGCATCGCTATCTGCTGTTAAATTAAGTGTACCTCCGTCTACAATAATGTAATCGTTGGTGTGTATGGCATCAGATGCTGCTTCTGTAACTGTGATTGTTCCACTAATTACCCTAATATAATCATCACTTGCGATACCGTGCTTGTAGTTTCCTGCAACGTTAAGTGCTCCTGAACCGCTAAAAACCAATTGTCCTTCGCTAAAAAATGTTGCTTTTGCATCTTCATCATCAGGAATATTACTGTAAGTTGATGCATCGGTCAGGCTGTTTGTACCTTCCAAAACAACAAAAATGGTTTTAGAAGATTGGATGTTGACCGCAGGACCATCAGTATTCGCGATACTTAAATCACTTAACGATAATTTGAATTTCTTATCACTGTAAATTTTTAGCATACCATCTGTTGTTGTGCCCGATACTTCGTAAGCCACTTCTGAAATAGTGGAATTAATAGTAACATCGGCACCATCTTGTGTAATAACCACATCATCAGGAACAGGGTTTGTAATTGAAGCCGAAGCGTTAGAAAATACAATTTGTACGGTATTTTCAAAAGTTGCATTTTCTACTAAATCATCTTCATCCGCACCTGTGTTATCGGTATCTCCTTCAGCCGTTCCAGAGGTGTTTGTGTTTGTTATGGTAATAGAAGTGTCATCATCAACTACTTCTTCATCTACCGTTACAGTATCTTCATCATCATCATCGCTACATGAACTAAAAGTTAATATTGAAGCGCTAAATGCTAAAGCAATAAGGAGTAAATTGATATTCTTTTTAATTATTATATTTTTCATCGTTCTTTATCTTTATAGTATAAATATTAGTAAATATTTAATTGCAATTTTGAGTTTTCAGTGAATGCCCTTTAGTTCTCTGTAAACTAGATGTTATGATCTATTTCTGTTTTTATTAATTTTCGAAAATTGTGTGCTTGTATGTGTTGCATAGAATAATCATGGCTTGCATTAGTTGAGTTATTATTATAAATCTCTAACCAACCTTACATAATTATTGATTCGTTGCGCATCACCTTGAGGGCCGTGGCCTTTGGGCCAATCTTTAGGGTCACCAATTTTTGGGTCACTACGCTGCGCACCTGCTCCGTGTACATCCATCCATTTACCATCCATATATCCCATGGCCCTACCAAAAGAAACATAAGATGCGTTTCTACCTTTTGCCTCAGTAGACCAGTTAGAATGTGTTGTACTAGACCAATAAAAAGGGTAGTCTTTTTGACCAGCTTCATTTATGATTTCAGAACAATTAAAAAGTGGGTCTATTGCTGCGGATTCTGAAGTGTTAGGGGAACGGGAATAATCAACGATACTTTGTAGTTCTTTTACGTTGGGCAACCGCCAATCAGAATACCCTGCAAATTCATAGTTTTCGGCATAGTTTAATGCTTCTTGCCATAAGATGCCTTTTTGGTTGTCGTTGTGCATCCACATGAGACCTGTAGCCTTATCTGAGATGGTGCCATTGCCGTTATCTTCAAAATTATTGATACCGTAATTCTTGTTCCCTCTTACATAGGTTACAAAAAACGTTTTATCACCGGGACCAAATGGCATCCTTAATCCGTAACCTTTTATACGACCATCGGCAAAATTGACGCCGAATAACAAATCTCCACCCACATACATGTTAGAACTAGCATATTGAGAGTCTATAATTCGTTCTCTTGCACTGGTGTCTCCGTAAGCGAATTTGAAATAATCGGTATCTATAAAAGGAATTAACCCTTCTAAAGATGAAGAATTATAACCGCTAGGGTCAACACCACTAAAAACTATTAAAGAAAATTGTTCTTTAATGGTAGGCAATCGCCAATCTGTATAGCCACCTAAATTGAAAGAAGCAGCACCAGCTGCTGCCTCTTTATAAGTCATTTTATCACTTGCCGTAATTCTTCCATCGCCATTTGTGTCGGGGCTCTGCTGCCACATTAAACCCGTAACTAGATCAGTTACCGTACCATCATCATTATCTTTGTATTTAGGGATGCTACCAGGGTAATTTGCATTTTGTCCATAAAAATCATCACCAATAGCTGGTGCTTTAATTTCAGTACTGTTGTCGTAGAATTTACTCTGATTTGTACCAACAATAGGGTAATCTAAATTACTCTTGTCATTATGTACAATACTATTAAGCCTTGAGTTTTTACCAGAGCTCAATAACAAAACAATGACTATGAGAACACAACAAAACCCGAATACGATTGATGTCTTTTTTTTAGGTTTTACAATCCGTTTCATAATGGTTCTGTTTAATTTAAATTATGCTAAATGTGAACGTAGCATCCAAGCAGTTTTCTCATGTTGTTCCATCAACCCAGTAACATAATCACTAATACCTTCAGCTTGCCATTTGTCTGAAATTGGTTTTATTTCTTCTCGTAGAAAAATGATAATGCTTTCGTGGTCTTCTAATAATTCTGCGAATACGCTTTGACTGTCATTGCCGCCTTTCGCCTTTTCCGTAAGATGTGTCAATTGAGAATAGTCTTTTAATGTTGCTGGTACATAATGACCCAATGCACGTATTTTTTCAGCTACAGTATCAACCACCTCTTGTTGCTCTTCATACAACGTTTCTAGATAAAGGTGTACCGAATGAAAATCGGGTCCTTCTACGTTCCAATGGAAGTTTAGAGTTTTTGAATAGAGTACAAATTCATCTGCTAATATTTTTGATAATTGATCTGCAATAGCTTGTCTATTTTCTGCTGAAATTCCAATGTTAGGTGTTTTCATTTTTGTAGATTTTTATATATGATATACCAAAGTTATTGAGATTCAAAAACGATTATACTGATACAAATCATGTTATCGTTTTTTAAGAAAACTTTACAATTGCAGTACTAATGGAAGAAAAGACTCCCCTTAATATGTACAGAAATCGGAAACGGAAATATGCTTTGAATGATTTTTTTAGCTATCAGAATTAGAAAGTGTTTCTTTGATTTCTTTTACAGTTTGGCGGGCTGTTTTACCCACGCCGTAAATGGTAGCAGAGGCAAATCCGGTCCAATTACCATAACCTACAAGCCATAAATTAGGCTCTTTGATTGAACGGGTATAGGTAGTCTCTACTTTATTATTTTCTACAACCCCTAATGATTCTATGTGTTTTAAATTAGCTTTAAAACCGGTACACCAGATAATAGCATCAAACCGTTCTTTGGTACCGTCTTGCCAGATAACGCCATGTTCATAAAATTCTTTGAATGGGCGAACGGCATGTAGCACATTTCTACTTCTTGCCTCTTTAACACTTGCTACCATAACTATATTAGCTAAGGAAATACTATGACTGTTTTCTGATTTGACTTTTGATTTCCCTAGAAATTTTTGTGTCGCTTCATTAAAAAGGTAGCGCCCGTCAATATCATCAGGTAGAAACTGAGGCTCTTTTAATGTTACCCATTGTGTAGGTGTCCCTTTTGATACTTCTGCTAATATTTGTGCTCCAGAATTTCCTCCACCTATAATCAAGGTTTTTTTGCCTTTAAAAATATCCGGATTCTTATAATCTGCAGAATGTAGTTGTATACCTGAAAATGTAGTGCTTTTTGGGTATTCTGGTATAAACGGATTTCCTGACGTTCCGGTTGCACTTACTATGGTCTTTGAATAAAAAACACCTTTGTTGGTTTCGGTTTTAAAGAGCCCATTTTCTTTTTCAACTTTAAAAACATCGGTTTGTCTTTGAATAGCAAAATCGTATCTTTTTTCATAGGCAGATAAGTATGCTAGAAATTCTGATTTTGAAGGATATTCATTCTTACCTCTAGGCATTGCCCAACCAGATAGGGAGCTGTACGTTGAAGGGGAAAATAATTTAAGGCTATCCCAGGTTTTTAACCAAGATCCACCAGCTTCTTTTTGATTATCTAATATAAGATAGCTCAACGAGCTTCTTTTTAAAAAATAGCCAACGGATAAGCCTGCTTGTCCGCCGCCTATAATTATAATATCGTATATTTTCAAATCAAGTATTGTTTTAAGATTAAAGCAATCCTTATCGCTGCATGAAAATGGTTAAAAACCAATAAGATAGAATTTACCTTTTTTACAAGGTAATTAAACCCTTTTAAAAGTTAATGCGTAAGCTCTTTTGCCCACCCTTTAATTTTATCTAACTGTTCATAAAGAAAAGAATCATGTTGATCTTCGTCTTCTACTCCTTCAGGTAAAATATGTTCAAAGTAAGTGTTTTTAAGTACACGTTTTAGAACACTTTCTCCAGGAAAAGGTTTGTAATCGTTTAATGCCTTAGCAGCCTTTAATAGTTGACGAATATCATACTGACCAGCAGCAATATCGGGCACTTGCTTATTAAGGTTCAGCAATTTATAAACAGCTATTCTAGCAGTTCTAATTGAAGTGTCTACGGTAAACACAACATCATTAGGCGTTTCTACAAACTGCCCTACAAGACCTAAATTCTTAGAACCATTTGGTACAACTTCTGGTCTGTCTCCTGCAGCCCTAGGCATAAACATTGAGGTAATGTATGGCATGAAACTAGTTTTAACAATGGTATTTTTAATGATAGTATCAACTTTATCTTCTAAACCAATATGAAAACATAACTCAGCTAAAACCTCATTACCTGTACATTGTGGCATTGGTTTTTTACTATAGTTCCCGTTTTTATCCATAAATAAAGCATACACCCATATCACCAGAATATCATCTGGTTGTTCAGGAAAGTGCGGTTGGCGATTAATGGTAAAACTCATTAACCAGTTAGAGTCTGTTATAGTAACAATCCCTCCGGTTGCCGATTTTCCAGAATAGGGGTCGTTTACACAGTATTCTTTTATTTTTTCGGTGAAAGCTGATGGGCGACATGTTAATGTTGCAGATTCCCAAGAAGATTTTTCAACAGAACTGTAGAACTTTTCAGGTTTACCAAATTCAATAGATTTTGTAGCTAAGTTTTTCCATAACTGCCATCCGTCACTTTCACCACTTTTAATACTATCAATTCCCTCTATTGGTGCATTTGTATTATCGCCATAACGAGTGTCTTCTGTCATTGAACCTGTGGTAACAATCACAAAATCGTTTTCAGTTACAGGGATTGTTACTTCTTTATCTTCTTGTTGTGTAATAATGCCTTTAACAACTTTACCTTCCGTATTTATTTGTACATCTAAATCCTTAACGAAAGTGTTGAACTGAATTTTAACTCCTTTAGATTTTAGATGTTCTGTTAAAGGTTTTACAAAGGTGTCATGCTGATTGTATTTTGGAAATACCAAGCATGATAGATCATTAAAACCGTCAATACGGTGTAAAAATCGGTGCATATATAATTTGCACTCTAGTAGACTGTGCCAGTTTTCAAAAGCGAACATGGTACGAAATAGTGTCCAAAAATTACTTTTAAAAAATGAATCACTGAAATAACTTTCGACGGTAACATCATCTAGCTCTTCTTTCTTTTTTAGTAAAAGTTTTACAACAGCTAATTGATCTAGTTTGTTTAAATTAAATTTACTAAAATCTAGTACTTCCCCGTTATTATGAATTAATCTAGCTTTTGAATAATTGGGGTCGTTATCATTTAATAAACGAAATTCGTCTAAAACACTATAAGGTGCTGGCATTTCTAAAGCAGGAATATCTTGAAAAATATCCCATAGATTCTCATAGTTCATTTCCAGTTCTCTACCTCCTCTTATTAGGTAGCCATCCTTAGCATTTCCTGATCCATCTAAAGAACCACCTTCAATGGCAATTTTGTCAAGAAAAATTATATTTTTCCCGGGTATGTGTCCATCTCTTATAAAGTAATATGCAGCAGACAGACCGGCAATACCAGTCCCAACAATATAAACCTTACTGTTTTTGAAAGATTTAGGAGGTATACCTTTATTACGTTGGTAATTTCCTGTAAGATCAGCAAAAGGCATGGGTTGATCTTTAGAATTGCGTACTACTTCTTTACTAGCATCTGGAGCATGATCTACCTGTCCAGGGAATGGTGAAGCGTTTAATACTTTGTCGAATTTTTCTGTTATTTTTCCCATGTTTTCTAATTTTATTTTTAAGTGATACTGCTTTTAAATTTAATAGCAGTGAACGCATTGTATTATGATAAACCTGTCTTTTATATTGAAGCCCCCTAATTAATTGACTATAGTGTTTTCTTAAAGTTGTCTTATAGATTTTTACCCATTTTTTTAAGGTCAAAGCCCAAGAAAATTCTAAATACCCCAGCCGTAATAAACCCGAAGGCAGTCATATACACTAAGCTCAGTCCCGCGTAAAAAGGGTAGGTCAAAATTAAAAGGGAAAGAAGGAGTGTTACTATGCCCCAAAATATAAGCAGGCCCCATCGGGTAACCCCAAATACCTTTAGTTGAAAAGAAAGGCCGAGACTCAGAATACTTTGAAACAGTAGCCAAAAACCCACGAATATGGGTAAAAGCATCATGGTCATAAGTGGATGAATCAAAAGTAATGTGCCAACAATCAGGTCTAAAAGACCTGCTAGCAAATACCAGTTCAAACCTTCCATTACATTTCTATTTGAAATAGCAAAAACGATGTGGAATACACCGGATGCTAAAATGAAAAAGCTAAAAAGCATACTTAAGGATAAATAACTTTCTAATGGGGTACGGATTACCCACACCCCAATAAATAAGTATAGAATACCCACTAAAATAGATATCCACCAGTTCTTTATAGCTTTTTGAGTCGAATCCAATAATGTGTTCATAATTATTTTTTTTATCTTTAGTTATACTATATTTTAAACTGCTAAAGACAATCTATTTTTATTTAATGAAATGCCTTCGCAACGGTTTCCAATTCCACTTTTAATGTTTTATCGAATTTGTTTATTGGCGGAATTTCCAGGTCGATGTCAAGTAATTCATATACTGCCATCTGAGCAGCCCTAACGGAGTATTCAACAGTAAAAACAACATCATCCGGTATTTCTACAAACTGGCTTATAAATGCTAGATTTTTTGAATTTTTGGGTAATGGTAAAGGTCTGTCCGTTTTTAAACGTGGCATGAACATACTGGTGATATAGGGCATTCTACATGGTATACAAATGGCATTGCCAAAAACAACATCATAATCGAATTTTAAATGACCAGCGAGTTCTCTAAGAATTTCTTCCCCTGTACATTCCGTCATTGGTTTACCAACAAAATTACCAACTCGGTCTGGGTGCAGACCATAGGTAAAGAATACCTGTACATCTGATGGTTGATCTTTATAATGTGGTTGTTGGTTTAATGAAAAACTCATGAACCAATTAGAGTCTTTTAGTGTCACCTGGCTACCTGTTCCTGCTTTGTTTCCAGAGAATTTTTCCATCTGGTCAAAGAAAGCGGTGTCTTTTAAGGTTACTGTAAAAGATTCCCAAAACGATTGTGCTATATTGGAATTGAATACTTCAGGTTTGCCAAATCCCGGGTATTTTTTAGCTAATTTTTCCCATAAGGTCCACCCTTGGCTATCTGCTTTTGTATAGAATTTAGGAGCACTTGTCATGGAACCATAACTAGAAGCGTCTGTCATTGAGCCGTTTTGATAGAATACCAAATCGTCATCGTTAATTTTAATTGTTTTGTTATTTCCTGCATTTTCGTAAACAAGGTTTTTTACAATTACTTTTTTGCTTCCTGTTTTTGGGTCAAGACCAAATTCTGTATCCAAATCAGTAACGGTACTGCCTCTCATAAAATTGACACCATGAGATTTAAGCCAAACTTCTAAAGGTAAAATCATGGAATCATACTGGTTATAAACCGTACGTCTAACACCTGTCATGGTTTCAACATTTGGGAACTCTTGCATAAACCTGTGCAAGTAGCGTTTAAATTCTACAGCACTATGCCATGGCGAAAAAGCAAAGCTTGTTCGCCACATATACCAGAAATTGCTTTCAAAAAAAGAAGGTGTAAACCAATCATAAATAGAACTATTTCCTAATTTATCTTCACTAGACTCACTTAATTTAAGAAGCTCCGTACGGTTGGCCATGGTAAGACCAAGTTTAGAAGAATCAACAATTGCCCGATTCTTATCTATAAGACGTGCTTTTGCATTAGATTTCACACGTTCGTTAAACGCAACGGTTTCTTCATATACAGAGGTATTGGGGTCTGTAAGTGACGGAATTGTATTAAATAATGCCCAAGTACATTCATAAATGTTTAAGGTTAACATACGAGAACCACGCAGCGTATATCCTTGCTCAGAATTTCCTCCAGCATCTAAACTACCGCCTAAGACTGGTAAACTTTCATAGATTGTAATATTGCTGCCTGATACTCCACCATCACGAATTAGAAATGCCGCTCCGGCCAGTGATCCTATTCCACCACCAATGAAGTACGCTTTTCTATCACTATTTTGAATATCCATAATAAATTATTTTAGATTATTATTTATTGTAATTCATAGTGGGCCAGTAAGTTTCTTCAGCATCATTATCGCCTCATTAAAGTCTTCTAGTCTATCTAAGAGCTACTCTATTTTGTATGATTTCTTAGCTTTAATAGGGGTTTCAAGTTTACAATTGCACTCACTTAAAAGCCTACTTAAAAAAACCGTATTCAAAGTTATAGGAAGGCGAGATATGATAACCTGACCTAGGTCAGGTACACGAAAAAAAACATGTAGTTTCAATTGAATTTTAGGTAACAATTTGAAGAAAATAATAGCTAGCCATTTAGGTGAAGACGAAATAGAAATTCTATTTAGACGGATGTTTTTTGGACCTACGGCTAAACGTTGTTGGAAAGGATATAGATAACACCTACGAGAATGATGGAGCCAAACGTATAGCCTACGAGCTTTCCTGTAGTTTTTGAGCCCTTAAATATACTGATGCCTAACTTAACGAGCATATTACTTGAAATGGCAGCAATGATAACCAGTGAAGCTAATTCTAGTTTTTCTGAATCCAATGAAAATTTTGCCATGCTTATGGTAATAGCATCCGTATCTGCTAACCCCGAAATTAAGGCGGAATAATACAGACCACTTTCGCCAAAAAATTTGTTACTATAGAAAACAGCAAACAGTATTACGACGTAAATAGCTCCAAAACCAATAGCATTTAATATGTTAAGCGGGTTTCCTAATTTAATATTGGTATCTGGTTTTTTTGTATCTCTTTGGATGAGGACTAACGAGACTACTATACAGATTATGGTCAAAAGGGAAAAGGGGAGTGCCAAATACATGAGAAGGCCTCCATTAAAAATATACGTCAAAAGTGCAAGTCTAGGAAACATAATTGCGGAAGCAATAATGATACCTGCTGCGTATTTTTTTGAGAGCTCGGGAGATTCTTCACTACGGGAGGCATAGCTCCAAGTTACGGCTGTGCTAGATATAAGACCACCTAGAATAGCTGTTAATAATATGCCCCTTTTTGAACCTACATATTTTACTAAAAAATAGCCTATAAAATTTAAAAAAGACACGATTACTACTATAGATCCAATTTCAAACGGGTTCAATAAACCACTGGGGCCGTAGACTTTGTTGGGAAGAAAAGGCAGAATCAAAAGTGATATAATGGAGAACTTAATAAAAGCAAAAAGTTCTTCTGAAGTAATGTTACTTATTACCGTTCGGAACCTGGTTTTTAATGAAAGTAGGGTTACTATTATAACTGCTGTGGCAACGGCATCTCTATAATACTCTGCAGATACCATAATACCCAAAACAAACGTAGCGATCAAGGCTAAGTTGGTGGTTAGCCCTTTACCATATTCTTCCTGTTTCTGATACATACGATTAACTGCCAAAAACAATATAAAAGCACCTAAACTAACGATCAATATCCAAACGGTAAATTTATCGGTCAGGTTTTCTAAAGCGAAACCTAATATGGCAACAATGGGAAAAGTACGGATACCCGCAAACCCTTGGTCTTTTAACTTATCATATTCTCTTTCCAAGCCAATGATCAAACCAATTCCCATACTTATGAGCACACCTAGAAGATAGCTGTCCATAAATTCATTCATACCTTCAAACTTTATCATCCAGTTTTTAGATTAGTGGTTCTAATACTTAAAATTGATCGTTCCTAAATATGGATATTACAATGTAAAAACCCAATACAGCAGATAACACAAAACCAATAGCTCCCAATAACGGAATACCATTTATAAGGGGAGGCATTTTTGCCATAACCAAGATTGAAGACCCAATGGAAAGGGCGGCTATGATTACAGCAAAGACCAATCGGTTGACAGACTTGCTTATTGCCGTTTGAAACTCTGTTAACCCTTTGTGTTCGTGAATTACCACCAGTTTACCATCTTTTATTTTTTTAAGGATGGCGTTGATATCATCGGGTAGGGTGTCTATGAGGTCATTAATATCTTGAAAACGACTTAGGTTCTTTTTAAATAGCCGTTTTAAGCTAAATCTTCTTCGGATAATTTTAGAGGTATAAGGCTCTAAATTATCCGTAATGTTAAAAGATGGGTCTAATTTTCTACCTACGCCCTCTATAATAATAAGTCCTCTTATCAGCATATATAGATAGTGTGGTAGGATGATTCTATTCTCATATAGTACGGTTTTGAACTGGGTGAGAATAGTTCCTATTTTTACATTTTGTAGCGAGATGTCGCTTACTCCAGAAACCAGTTCGTATAAATCTTGTTCTAGTTTTTTGTAATCGGGTATATCTGTTTTAACTGCAATCTTCTCAAGTAAAATAATAATTTTCTTGACGTCTTTTCTTAAGAAATAGAGTAGCAGGTCGCCAAGGGCTTCTTTATCGCTAGGCATTACGGTACCCATCATACCAAAATCTAAGAAGCAAATTTGGCCCGTAGTTGGAAGTACAAATATGTTTCCCGGATGTGGATCTGCATGAAAGAAACCATGCTCAAGAATTTGTTCTATATATAAGTCAACTCCAACTTTGGCTACTGCTATCGGATCTATGTTTGCAGCTTTAAGTGTATTAATTTCAGATACTTTTATCCCGTCAATAAACTCCATGCAAATAATACGATTTGTAGACAGCGGACGATAGATTACCGGAACATGAATCATTTCATTACCCTCAAAATTCCGAGCGAATTTTTCGGTATTATCCATTTCTCGTAAAAACTGAAGTTCTTCCCGAATGCTTTGTTCAAAAGATGCTATAATGCGCACGGGTTGTAAAGCTTGTGCTTGGGTACTATATTTCTCCAATGCTCTGGCAACTTGTTTCATGATCAACAAATCACTCTCAATGACTTCTTCTATATTTGGGCGCTGAATTTTAAGAACCACATCTTCTCCGCTCAATAATTTTGCACGGTGTACTTGGGCCAAAGATGCTGCCGCTAAAGGTTCTGGATTGACGGACAAGTAATAATCGGACAAGGTGATTTCCAGCTCGTCTTCAATAGTTTTTTGTACATCAAAGTTTTTTAAATTAGGAGCGTGGTCTTGTAATTTTTCTAATTCCTTTATGAGCTCAGGTGGAAGCATGTCTTCCCGATTGCTGAAAATCTGGCCTAGCTTTACATAGCTTGGTCCCAGTTCTTCGAGCACCATACGAATACGTTCGTATGTTGAAAAAGAAAGGTTTTTTATGGTATCGGGATGTCCATTCAAATAACTTTTTGGAATCGCCTTTGTGATACCGCTATTTACCAAAACGTCCTCAAAACCATATTTGGCGAGGACGTTGAATAGAGTGGCGTACCTTTTTATTTCTTTTTGTTTCGGAATTTTAAATGCAGCCATATTTAATGGGTTTGTTACATGTATTTTGACAGAAACCGGAAAAAATTCTTTTTAAGATCAGCGTAAATTTGTCTTTGAATTTCCATTTTTTCACGAATCTCTGTATGTGTATTAAACATAGGAACATCCATAGAGTCAGCTTTATCATTACTGTGCTCGGAAATATTCAATTCATGCTTTTCAATCGTTTCTTGTAAATCTTCTATAACATTGCCATGAAGAATAAATTCATTTTGATAATGTTCTAGCTGTGCAAGTACATCCTTATCTGTCCAACGAGTTTGGAGTTCACCTAATCTGTCATTGAAGGTTTTTAATTCGTCTTTCCAGAAAGCGAGTTCAGATTCCCATTGTTTATGTTCAAAGTGTAAATCAGAATTGTAAATTGTTGCTGTTTTCATAACATGTATTTAAAATTATTAATAAAGAATTTCACTTACAATAAAATCTATATTCAAAGGTGTAAATTTCCTAGCATAATAGATATGACCCAAGTCATACTTTGCCAGTATTGTTAACTTTAAATGTAGTATGTAGAAATATGAACATCTAGTTTAGAAAATTATTTTAAAAAATAAGAGGGTACATTATACTTATAATGTACCCTCTGAAAAATGACCTAACGTTTCAATACATTTTTTCAAATGGATTGATTAAACAATGCTTCTTTATTTTAGATGACAGATAATTGGTTATCGTCATTTACATCTACATTATTAGGAATAAATTCTATTCTTTTTCCTAGAATGACTTCTAAATCTTCTTTCTCCGCTACTTCATGCTCAAGCAAATGTTGGGCTAGTTTCTCTAGCTCTTCTCTGTGCTCAACCAATACAGCTTTAGTCTTTTTATAGGCGTTAAGAATTAGAGATTGAGCTTCCTGATCTATAAGCTTGGCCATAGATTCACTATAAGGTTTTCCTACCAGACGATCATTTTGCCCAGATGAATCATAAAAACTGATTGGCCCTATTTTTTCGTCAAGTCCGTAGTAAGATACCATGGCATAGGCTTGTTTTGTTGCTTTTTCAAGATCATCTAAAGCTCCTGAAGAAATCTCGTTAAAAACAATGTCTTCAGCAGCCCGTCCGCCCAAAGAAGCGCACATCTGATCTATAAATTGGGCTTTGGTAACAATTTGTCTTTCTTCTGGTAAATACCATGCGGCACCCAAAGATTTTCCTCTTGGAATAATAGAGACTTTAACCAGAGCATCTACATTCTTCAGGTACCAACTTACAACGGCATGACCTGCCTCATGGTGTGCTACGGTTTCTTTTTCCTTAGGGGCTATGATTTTACTTTTTCGTTCCATTCCTCCAACAACACGGTCCCTAGCATCCATGAAATCATGAGAATGTACTTTTTTCTCCTTTTTACGAGCGGCAATAAGTGCAGCTTCGTTACAGATATTGGCAATGTCCGCTCCTGAAAATCCAGGACTTAATTTAGCCAAATCATGTGGTTTTACATCTCCCGCAAGTTTAAGTGGTCTAAGGTGAACTTTGAATATTTCTTCGCGCTCATCCTTGGTAGGTAGTTCTAGATATATATGCCGGTCAAACCTACCTGGGCGCAGTAGTGCTTTATCCAATACATCCGGACGGTTGGTTGCAGCAATTACAATTACGCCGGTATTGGGTCCAAAACCATCTAACTCGGTAAGTAATTGGTTCAGGGTGTTTTCACGTTCGTCATTAGCTTGAAAAGCACCTCCTTTTCCTCTTGAACGGCCTACAGCATCAATTTCATCGATAAAAATAATACTCGGTGTTTTTTCTTTTGCCCTTTTGAACAAATCTCGAACTCGTGATGCCCCTACACCAACGAACATTTCAACAAACTCAGAACCGGACATAGAAAAGAATGGTACTTGGGCTTCTCCTGCAACGGCCTTGGCCATTAAAGTTTTTCCTGTTCCAGGAGGTCCTACAAGCATAACACCTTTAGGAATTTTGGCTCCTAGTTTGGTATATGTTTCTGGATTTTTTAGAAAATCAACAACCTCCATTACTTCGGTTTTAGCTTCTTTTAATCCCGCTACATCTTTAAAGGTCACGCTACTTTTGGTGTCTTTTTCGGCGAGTTTTGCGGTTGATTTTCCTATGTTGAACATTTTGCCTCCCATGCCACCGGAATTTCCCATCCGCTTTAGCATAAAAAACCAAAATGCCATGATTACCACTAAAGGTAAAATCCATGAAATGGTTGCGCCCCAGCTTGTACGGTTTTGATATTGAATATCTACTTTATCTGCTGGCAGAAAAGAATTTTGGGCTTGCTCTAGTTTTCTTTCAAAGTTTTCTACGGAGCCTATCGTCATTTTATAGCTTGGACTTTGTGTAGCAGCTAATAGACTGTTCTGGGGAGATGTGGCGGCAACAGAATCTTTTTTGACATAAATCTCTGCAAACTCCTTATTAACGACCGTAATTTTAGAAACTTCATGTTTTGTTAAAAGGGAATCTTGAAGAAAAGTCCAAGTAATTTCTCTTGTACCGGAAACGGGACTTGAAAGAAATGTAAACAGCGCAAAAGAACCAAAAACTATGATGAGAATCCAGTTGTAACCAACTTCTCCCCACGAGGGTTTTCTGCCTTTGCTTTCTGGTGAACCAGCATCTTTTCTTTTAGTTTCCTTTTTCATATTATTCTTCTAGTACCACAAATTGATTTAAAGCTTCTAGAGCTTCACAACCGTACATTAGAGCAGGTCCTCCGCCCATCATAACTGCCACGCCAATAGTTTCTAAAATCTCTTCTGAGCCGGCTCCCGCTTTTATAGCATCGTGCACATGAAAAGCGATACACCCATCACAACGAACCGTAATGGCAATGCCTAGCGCTATAAGCTCCTTTGTTTTTGAAGAAAGCACGCCTTCTGCAGTACTGGCTTTATGTAGACTGTTAAAGGAACCAATGGTTTCTGGAATGTTAGCTCCCAATTCTTTTATAAGGTGGGTGAGGTCGTTATAGTGTTTTGAATAATCTTTTATCATGATACATAATTTTAAAAATGATAATCCAAAGCTATCTCAAACCATTATGTTAACAAATGATTTAAATCAGGAGGGCATAGTATTTTTTAAAAGAGGTAGGGGTAATGAATTTCTGGAAAAAATAATACAACTGACGTAGGTCATTTTAAACCGAACATAGCCCATATACCTTTGGAGAACATAAAAAAATATAAAGAAATGAAACGGTTATTTATTATTACGCTAATACTGTCAATACCTATACTGGGCGTTGCACAGTCTGTTGAAGACATTAATAAACCTACGGTTGCGGAATTGGACCAAATTGAGCCTTTTAGTGAAGGTTTGGCCGCCGTTAAAAAAGGAAACGAATGGGGCTTTATTAATGAAGATGGTCAATTGGTTATTGGGTTTAGAGGAGATTTGGTATGGAATAGAATAGCTGATGCCGCTAATTACGGTGTAGAAAGTATTGAAGCTCCTAAGTTTAAGGATGGACTTTGTGCCATTAAAACGATAAAAGAAGATGGAATTGCCCGCTATGGATTCATTGATAAAAAGGGCAAAATAGTAGTACCTACAGAATTTTTAAATGTAAGTCAATTTAATGACGGTCATGCTGTTGGCATCTATGAAAGGAAAGAACTACGGGGCAAAAACCCTTTTCAACTTAAAATTTACGATTATGAATTTACAGAAGTTGTCGTGAACCAAGCTGGAGAAATGCTTTGGCCTATACAGGAAAGAGAAAATATTGTAATGTCTCGAAAGCTATTCAAATTACCGGAGCTTGGGGCTAAAATGATTTCAAAAGATTTATTAGCGGTAAAGGATAAATCTAACAAATGGAAAATTGTAAAGCCAAATCTACAAGTTGAAAATAAAGGAATGGCCAATTAGTGATTTGAACCATATATGATGGATATGGTTATATGACCTTGGTCATATAATTTTTAATAATCTTAGACTAAATTTGAGAGTATGACTTACAAAAGGCATATATAAATACAAACAACATGGGCAAAATTTCAACAATACTGATACCTTTTGATTTTACAAAGGCATCAAAAAAAGCATTAGAATATGCAGTAGGTTTCGTTGGTAGACTAGACGATATAAAAATTGTATTGGCATACGTTTCGGGCAATTGCAATCTTGAATTGTTACCGGAGAATTTCGAAAGGTTAGAGAAAGAATATGCAGGTGTTCTTAAAAATAAGTTGGAATGGGAAATTCAGGACGGTAAGCTCAATAATACTTTAGAGGAAATAGCCAAAAAGGATAAAATTGATCTTGTGATAATGGGTACCTCTGGTGAATGTAAACAGAATAATAAGCAGACAAATACCGCTAATTTTGTTCTAATGGGCAAATTTCCAGTATTGGTAGTTCCTCAAAATTGTCAAGATTTTAGATTAAAGAGTATAGCATTGGTAATTGGAAGGGAAGAGATCGATGATACTAGAAAATTGGAGACTCTTTTAAAAATTGCTCGTAAATGCAATGCCCAGGTTCATGTGCTAACTGTTGAAAACCAACCTATTCTTTATGGTTACAGCGAGGAAGAAGAGAAGAATGAGAGTGCTATAGAATATTATCTTGAGACGTTCTATAAGGAAAGGGTGTTCATTAAAAACGATGATGTGGTAGATGGGATAAATACCTACGCTATAAAGAATGACATAGATGTTGTGGCTATACTCCCACGGATTCACAATAAGAATAGCAATCCTTCAGAAGGGGAGTTAACACAAATGCTAATCTTGGATTCTAAAGTACCTACACTTGTTTTGGAGTAGGTCTTAATTTAAATCACAGTAGAAAGTCATGATTTTTATAATATATACTTATGGAAAATTTTAGAATGAGGCCTAAAGGCGATTTTATAAAAAATAGCAGTTGGCAAGAACTATACGTTTTAGTGGAGCATTGGAAATCCGATCTTTTATTCTACAAGGATGACTTAAAGTTTTTACGGCATCTGGAGGATAAATATTTTCTATGGATAAAAGGAGAAGCAGATTTAGAAAGGATTAGGAGAGCAGGAGAAAGTATCTTGAAGGATACCAGAGATTGTGATGATTTATTAAAAAGAGTGGACAGACATTTATCACGTATATCTGCAATTATTGATGAGCCAGAGAATCAAAATCATAGAGCATTTAGAGAAGAGCACATGGAATTGGAAGATGATATAGCACAATTTATTATAAAGACAAGAAAGAATAGAAGTGAACTATTCAAAATTGTGGAATTAGACGTAGAAGTAGAGAAATTATAGTAGTGGGTAAATAAATGTAATAGGGGTATTTCATTTATTTCTTTAATAGCAATAGGTCTATGATCATAATGGTTAAAGATCTATTGCTTTTTTTATAATAATCAGAAAAGAACCTATTCTAAGAGCATTGCCGCATAATATGCAGCTCCTAGCAAAGCTGTATTGTCATTTAGAATAACATCTACGGGAACCATTTGTAAAAGAGAGTTCATACGTCCAGACTGCATGAAGTTATCTGTAAATACTTCTCTATTCATTCCTTTTATAATCTTGGGCATAATTCCTCCGCCAATATAAATTCCTCCGGTAGCCTTGAATTTTAAGGCAAGTTGAGAAGTTTCTATTGCTAAAAACCGAACAAAAAGATCTAAGGTTTCTCTGCAGACTACATCAGAACCTCCCAAAGCAGTTGAAGTAATTACAGCAGCAGGATCTTCTTTGGCCATTTTTGCTTTAAAAGCATCTGTTTCTTTTTCGCCACTAACATTACGTATCAGTTGATAGGTATCGCGTATACCTTGTCCTGATAGTAAACGTTCCCAACTGACATGACCATATTTCTGCTGAAAATATTTCCATACTTCCAGGTCAAAGTCGTTCCTTGGGCTAAAATCACAATGGCCTCCTTCCGTGGCAAAAGGATGGTATGCAGAGCCGTCCCAAAATAGACCAGCTTCTCCTAAACCGGTTCCTGGAGAAATAATAACGGCATTACCTTCAATTTTTGAACCATATTTTAAATGATCTAAATCCTTTTCCTCTAGTGCGGCCAGCCCATAGGCATTGGCCTGCATGTCATTTATTAAAAAAATGGATTTAAGATGAAGTGCTTTGATGAGCTTTTTGGTATCAATACTCCAAGGGAAATTGGTACCGTGTACTTTTCCTTTGGTTATGGGACCGGCTACACCAAAACATATACTATCTATCTTAGCCATTTCTTCTATTTCAAAATCTTCTATAATTTCTAATAAAGAGGAATGGTTTTTTGTTCTATATGATTTTTGTTTGACCAGAAAAAGGTGTCCATCTTTAAATTCGTAAAGTGCGAGATTCGTTTTAGTTCCTCCTATATCACCGGCTAGCACATTTCCGTTTGTATTGCCTAAGCTCGTTTTAGAGCCTACTGCCAAAGGAATCAAAGATTTATGAGTTAAGGGCAAGGAAGGTTTTTCCGTCATTTTCATAATAGTTTGTTTTTAAGCTATTGTAATTGCGGGGTCTAAGTAGATATCTTGTATAAGATTTAAAAGTTTAATGCCTTCTTTCATAGGTCTTTGGAAAGCTTTACGACCAGAAATCAATCCCATACCACCAGCTCTTTTGTTAATTACCGCAGTACGTGCAGCGGCTGCAAAATCATCATCACCTGAAGCACCACCGGAATTTATTAGTCCAGCTCTCCCCATGTAGCAGTTCGCAACTTGGTATCTGGTCAGGTCAATAGGGTGGTTTGTTGTTAGTTTACTATAGACAAGGTCACTAGTTTTCCCAAAATTTTTCAAAGCATTAAAACCACCATTATTACTTGGCTGTTTTTGTTTGATGATATCGGCCTCAATGGTTACGCCAAGGTGATTTGCCTGTCCGGTTAAATCTGCACTAACAGCATAATCTCTATCTTTTTTAAAAGCATCATTACGTAAGTAACACCAGAGAACGGTGGCCATCCCCAATTCATGGGCACGTTTAAATGCCTTACTTGTTTCTTGAATTTGTCTGTCTGATTCTGGCGAGCCAAAATAAATTGTGGCCCCTACAGCTACGGCTCCCATATCCCAAGCCTGTTCTACTTGAGCAAAATAGATTTGATCAAAAGTATTGGGGTACGTAAGTAATTCGTTATGGTTTAATTTAACCAAAAAAGGAATTTTATGAGCGTATTTTCTAGATACTGCGCCTAGTACACCTAATGTGGAAGCTACTGCATTACAACCTCCTTCAATGGCAAGTTTCACAATATTCTCAGGGTCAAAATACTCAGGGTTTGGTGCAAAACTGGCACCTGCAGAGTGTTCTACCCCTTGATCTACCGGCAATAAGGAAAGATATCCCGTGCCACCTAGTCTTCCATGATCAAACAGTTGTTGTAAACTTCCTAAAACCCGGTTAGATCTATCTGATGATGCCATAATCCTATCATTAAAATCGGGGCCTGGAAGGTGGATTTTATCCTTAGGAATAGTAATACATTCGTGATCTAGTAGATAGAAGGTTTCTTCTTTTAAATATTTTTCAATTTCCATCAGTAGTGTTTTAATTTGTTTCTAAAACGGGTGTTTGCTGTTTTATCCATTCATACAGCTTGTCCGCATCTTCTTTTATACATAGTTGTGTGCCATGGTGCATTGTGGCGGCAGTTCCGCACGCCACGCCATACTGAACCATGTCAACTAAAGATTTACCCCATATAAGGCTCATGACCATTCCGGCCACCATACTATCTCCTGCACCAATAGTACTTTTCTGGTGAACCACAGGAGCTGGTATTTGTACCATTTCATTTTTGGTAGCTAGTAATGCCCCTTTTGGCCCTAGGGATACCACAAGAATTTGGCAATCATTAGTTTTTAAAAATTCTTTCGCCAATGATTTCAGGTCTAAGTCTGTTATGGAGGAAACCCCGCATAACACACCTAATTCTGCCAAGTTGGGTTTGAGCATGTAAACATGGGATTTTGCAGCTTTCATAAGTGCATCACCAGAAGTGTCAAGAATAAAAAGTGCTTCTTTATTTTCTGCTATACGGCTTACTTTTACATAAAAATCGTCTGGTACGTTGGGAGGTAGTTTTCCACTTGCAACTAAATAATCTCCCTTATTTAACTGCAATTCCAATTGCTTTAAGGCATTTTGCCATTCTGCTTCCTTTATTGGTGGGCCGGGCATTCCAAATCTGTATTGTTGATTGGTACTTGTATCCGTTACCGCCAGGTTTTCCCGCGTAAACCCCTCAATGGGAGTTATGGATTGTTCAATGTTTTTTTCATCTAAAAGTTGTTTCAAATATGCTCCCGAAGGACCACCGGAAAAGTAGCTGCAAAGTGATGTGCCACCTAACTTTTTTATAGCTCGTGATACATTTATCCCACCACCACCGGCGTCAAAAGTGGGTTGGGTACAACGTAATTTTGTATTAGGGCCAATTCCTGCCACAGTAGTGCTTTTATCAATTGCGGGGTTTACGGTAAGCGTTATTATGCGGGCCATTTGAATAAATTTTAATACTAGTTTGTTTGTTCTATTTTAATTGGTAATGTTCTATAACATTTAGCTTACCATCAAACTCATACAAGTGCGGAACACCCGTAGCTACTTCTACCTTTGCAATATCTTCGGAAGATATATGCTCTAGATACTCTATAAGAGCGCGCAATGAATTTCCGTGAGCGGATATCAATACGGTTTTACCCTTTGCCAATTCTGGGGCAATAGCTTCAAAAAAGTAATTGACCACTCTTTTTGACGTATCCTTAAGCGATTCAGCCATTGGTAAAACAGAGGTATCCAAAGCCTTGTAATTAGAATCGAATTTTGGATTTCGTTTATCGTTTATAGAAAGACTAGGAGGGGGAGTTGCATAACCTCTGCGCACACTTAAAAAGAATTCTTCTCCAACTTCTTCTAGAACTTCATCTTTGTTCTTTCCTTGCCAATCTCCATAATGCCTTTCATTCAGCTTCCAGCTATATTTGGTGTCTACATGCATCATTTCTGCTGTTTCTAATAGAATCCATGCGGTACGGATGGCTCTTTTTAAATAAGAGGAGAAACAGATATCAATATCAATAAGATTTGATTTAATGAGTTCCCCGGCTTTTTTTGCCTCTTCCATTCCCTCCGGTGCCAAGTCAATATCCGTCCATCCCGTAAAAACATTTTTTACGTTCCATAGACTTTTACCGTGCCTGACCAATATTAATTTTCCCATGCTAGGCTTATTTTATCTCGTTAACACAAGAATCTCCTTTTTCCAAACATTCCAAATTGTCAAAGGTTATTCGTGAAATATTGTTAAGGGCTGTATCTGTCAAAAATGCTTGGTGACTACTTATCAATACATTTCTAAGGGTCATTAAACGCGCCATGGAATCATCTTGAAGAATATCTTCAGAATGATCTTCAAAATAGAGACCTTTTTCCTCCTCATAAACATCCATCCCGAAATAGCCTATTTGACCGGATTTAAGTCCGTTTATAACATCTTGGGTTTTTACCAATCCGCCACGGCCAGCATTTATCAGCATTACGCCTTTTTTCATATCCGCAATTCTAGCCTCATCAATAAGGTGATGTGTTTCTGCATTTAGAGGAGCATGGAGCGTAATGATATTAGATTGCTTGCACAAAGAATCTAAATCTGTGTAAGTAGCATCATATTTTTCTACCAAAGATTTATCTTCAAAAATGTCATAAAGCAATAGTTTACAGCCAAACCCATGTAAAATTTTTGCCACTACACGACCAATTTTGCCTGTGCCTATAATGCCCACTGTTTTGCCATTCATATCAAAACCAACCAGCCCGTTTAATGAAAAATTCATTTCCATAATCCGGTAGTGGGTTCTTACTAATTTTCGGTTTAGGGCAAGCATAACACCTACCGTAAACTCAGCAATAGCATAGGGGGAATATTCGGGTACCCGCGCCATGCGGATACCCAACTTTTTTGCATGCGGCACATCTATATTATTAAAACCGGCCGAGCGTAATGCTACATACTTAACCCCAAGATCATGCAACCTATCTAAGATGGGTGCAGATGCATTGTCTTCTGTAAAAATGCATATGGCATCACATCCTTTTGCTAAATCTACCGTATCTAAAGTTAGATAGGTATCAAACATTTTTAAGGTGTGCTTGTCATTATTGGCATTTTGCAAATAGTCCCTTTCCCAATTATGGACGTTGAATATTGCTATTTTCATTTTTAAGTTCTAAAGTGATATCAATTACTGCTTTCGGCCATACCGTATTCGGTTTTGCTTTTCTCAGCTTTATTAATGTTTTTAATACCTGAAATCAACGCATCAGGATTAAAGGATACGGAGTTAATACCTTGTTCTACAAGAAACTGGGCAAACTCAGGAAAATCACTTGGTGCCTGACCGCAAAGACCAATTTTGGTGTTCGTCTTACGAGCAGATTGAATAACCATGGCAATCATTTTTTTAACTCCTGTATCGTTGATGTCAAAGATGTCACTCAACAATTCAGAATCTCTATCCACACCCAAAGTCAGTTGTGTCAAATCGTTTGAGCCAATAGAAAATCCGTCAAAGAATTCAGCAAATTGTTCTGCTAAGATGATGTTGTTAGGTATCTCGGTCATCATGTAAAGTTGAAGTCCATTTTCACCTCGCTTCAATCCGTTTTTTTCTAAAACCTCTAGCACTTTTGCAGCTTCTTTTAGCGTACGACAGAAAGGAATCATAATTTTTACATTGGTCAACCCCATGGTTTCCCGTACTCTTTTTAATGCTTTACATTCTAGAGCAAAAGCATCTTGGTATTTAGGATTGTAGTATCTAGAAGCACCTCTAAAACCTAACATTGGATTTGACTCTACGGGCTCAAATTCAGTACCGCCTATTAAGCTGGCATATTCGTTGGTTTTAAAATCACTGGTACGAACAATAACATCTTTTGGATAAAAGGCAGCGGCTATAGTTCCAATACCTTCGGCAAGTTTGTGTACAAAATAATCTGACTTGTCTGGATAGTGGTGTGTTAGTTTCTGGATTTTATCCTTAACCGCTTGGTCTTTCAACGTATCAAAATGCTTCAAGGCCATAGGGTGAATTTGAATAGAATTGTTGATAACGAACTCCATACGCATCAATCCCACTCCTGCAGAAGGATAAAACGAGAATTTGAACGCCTGATCTGGATCAGCCAAAATTAGCATAGGTTGCGTTTTTGGTTTTCCTAAGGTAGTTAGGTCCACTTCGGTTTCATTCCATTCTAAAAGGCCATCATAGACAACACCGGTATCGCCCTCTGCGCAAGAAATGGTAATTTCTTGTCCGTCTTTAATGACTTCTGTAGCATTGTTACTTCCCACTATGGCAGCAGCACCTACTTCTCGGGCAACGATAGCCGCATGGCTGGTTCGCCCACCTTGATTTGTAACAATACCTGCTGCTTTTTTGAGAATCGGATCCCAATCGGGATTGGTACGTTCGGTAACCAATATTTCTCCTTTTTGAAGTTTATCAGATTCTGCTGGGCTATGTAGTATACGGGCTTTTCCCGAAGCTATTTTGTTACCCAAGCCCATCCCATGAGTAATTTCTTTACCTTTTTTTAGTAAGGTATAGGTGTTGATTTTTAATTTATTCGTTTTAGCACTCTGAACAGTTTCGGGTCTAGCTTGAACAATGAAGAGTTCATTTGTTTGTCCGTCTTTAGCCCATTCAATATCCATAGGGCGTTTGTAATGGTCTTCAATAATTAATGACCATTGGGCCAGTTTTACCACCTCTGCATCCGTAAGTACATATTGTTCTTGTTTCTTCAGAGGAGTATCAAGATTTATTGTTCCACTACCAGATTTATCATAAACCATGGTTTTTTCTTTGCTACCCAAATGTCTAGAAACAATAGGTTGTTCAATACCGTTTTTTAAGCTAGGTTTAAAAACAAAATAATCATCGGGATTAATGCTGCCCTGAACGATATTTTCGCCCAAGCCATATATGCTGGAAACCATTACCACTTGATCAAAACCAGTATCTGGATCTAAGGTGAAGTTTACTCCGGAAGCTGCCAAATCTGAACGCACCATCATTTGTATACCAATGGATAACGCTACTTTAGTATGGTCAAAGTTGTTATCTTCTCTGTATTTAATTGCACGGTCATTGAATAGTGATGCGTAACATCTCTTACAGGCGTCAATAAGTTCATCTATTCCTTTTACGTTCAAATAACTATCTTGTTGGCCTGCAAAACTTGCCGTGGGTAAATCTTCTGCAGTAGCGCTACTTCGTACCGCTAACGAAATATCACCTTTATATTTTTTAGATAGGGCATCGTATCCTTCTCCAATAGCGTCTTTAAGATCTTTAGGAAGTTCTGTGTCTAAAATAGCTTTCCTTACGCTAGCACCAATCTCCTTTAAGTTCGAAAAATCTGTAGTATTCAATTTTGCTAAAAGACCAAAAATCTCTTCCTGAATGTGTACTTCTTGCAGAAAGTGCCAATACGCTTCTGCTGTAGTAGCAAAGCCATCAGGAATCTGGACTCCTTTACTGGTTAGCTTTTGAAACATTTCTCCGAGAGAGGCATTTTTACCTCCTACAGTTGGTACATCGTTAATGTCAATCTCACTAAAGTGACGTATGTAATTTTTCATCGCTATGTTTTTAAAAGGTCGTTTCCGGCCAAGATTATAGACTACGAATCTCCGATGTTTCCTTGCCAATGTAAATGACCTAGGTCATGGAGGAAAAAAAAGATGGCATGACCCAAATCATTTCAGTTGGAAATTTGGGGCAATACTTTTACTACTTCATTTAGAAGCAAAGATGTATGGCAACGGATATAAATAATAACATCAGTAAATCTATTGTAGGTAAAGTAATTGCCGTACGTGGAAGCGTTGTAGATATTTGGTTCAACAAGGATTTACCCTCAATTAATACCTTAATACATACGGGGCCTGATAATGGTATTGCTATTGAGGTTTTGTCACAATTAGATGATCATAGAATTAGAGGTATAGCCTTAACTCCAACACAAGGTTTGGCAAGGGGAATGAGAGCCGAAACGGATGGTGGACAGTTATCCGTTCCAATAGGGAAAGAGATTATGGGCCGTATGTTCGATGTTTTTGGAAATACTATTGATCATGGAGAAGCTTTACCGGAATTATCCCGAAAAAGTGTACACCAATTGCCACCACCGTTATCAAAACGGTCTACAAAATCTGAAATTTTTGAAACTGGAATAAAGGCGATTGATGTAATGGTTCCCTTACAGCATGGTGGTAACGCGGGTTTGTTTGGCGGTGCCGGTGTTGGTAAAACGGTATTGCTAACAGAGATGATACATAACATGGTGGGGTATCACCAAGGTATAAGTATGTTTTGCGGTATTGGCGAACGTTGCCGAGAAGGGCATGAGTTGTACCATGATATGAAAAAGGCCGATGTATTGAAAGATATGGTGATGATGTTCGGGCAGATGAACGAACCACCTGGAGCACGTTTTAGAGTAGGTCATGCGGCTTTAACAATGGCTGAATATTTTAGGGATGATGAACATCGTGATGTGCTTTTACTTGTAGATAATGTATTTCGTTTTATTCAAGCTGGTATGGAAGTTTCAGGTCTTATGGGACAAATGCCATCAAGATTGGGCTACCAACCAACTTTGGGTACGGAACTTTCAAAATTCGAAGAGCGTATTGCGAATACCAATACAGGAGCAATTACCAGTATACAGGCTGTTTATGTTCCTGCAGATGACCTTACTGATCCTGCTGCGGTACATACATTTTCCCACCTCTCAGCGTCAATTACCTTATCAAGAAAAAGAGCAGGAGAGGGGCTTTTTCCGGCAATAGATTTATTGCAGTCTAGTTCTAAAATGGCAACACCAGGTGTTATTGGCGAGCGACATTATCACCTTTTACAACAAATAAAGCAAACATTAGCTCAATATGAAGAGCTAAAGGATATCATAGCCATGTTGGGTTTGGAGCAACTTTCTGTAACGGACCGTGCCACGGTAAACCGAGCTAGGCGATTAGAAAGGTTCTTTACACAACCTTTTTTTACAACGGAACAGTTTAGCGGACTTAAAGGGAAAGGAGTAAAATTAAAAGATGCGCTTGACGGTTGCGAACGTATTCTTAAAGACGAGTTTAAGGATTTACCGGAAAGTGCTTTCTATATGGTGGGTACTATTGATGAAGCCATAAAAAAGGCAAAAAAAGAACCCAAGAAAGCGGGAAAGAAAACTGATGAGGAGAAAACAAATACTACCGCTAAAGTATAAATCTAGAACTAAAAATAATGGAGCTACATATTTTACTTCCGTTTAAGATATTTCTTAAAATTTCTGGAGTGCTGCGTATTGTGGTAGATACCAATGCGGGTTCATACGGGTTTTTACCCCACAGGTTAGATTGTGTTGCCGCTTTGGTACCTGGCATATTAACCTACGAGACAAAGGAAGGGCAAGATCACTACGTAGCAATGGATGAAGGTATACTAACGAAGAGGGACGGTTTTGTAGAGATATCCGTACGAAATGCAATAGCAGGAGCTGATTTAGGAAAACTTAGAAGTGCCGTAGAAAGTCAGTTTAGAAATTTAGATGAAGAGGAAAGAGATGTACGAAAGGCCGTTGCCAAATTAGAAAGTGAATTTATTCACGGGATTAAAAAACTTCGTCAATCATGAGCAAAAATATAGAGGATAAAAAAAGAAAGAAAGGCTTCTTAGATGAAGTTGATAGTAAAGAAAAACAAATGCTATATGCCCGAAATGAAGAGAAAAGGAGTGAATGGAGAGGTTTTGGCACTTTTGGAATGGTGGGTTGGTCCGTTGCCGTGCCAACCGTATTAGGGGCCGTGTTTGGGGTATGGTTAGATCGGAGATATCCGCAGACTTTTTCTTGGACACTAACCTTATTGCTAGCGGGTTTGTTTGTTGGTTGTGCTCTTGCATGGCAATGGATAGACAAAGAAAATAAATCAATGCACGAACATAAAAATAAGAAAGATGAATGATTTAGTAATAACCTTATTGGTTTTGTTTGGCGGCTCTTGCTTGGGTTTTCTATTTTTTGGAGGACTCTGGTTTACTTCAAAAAAGATGTTATCCTCCAAAAAGCCGGTATTATGGTATTTGGGAAGTTTGTTCATAAGAGTGGGGCTTACTCTTTTGGGTTTTTACTACATGGGCCAAAACAATTTTAAGTATATGTTGATTTGTCTCTTAGGTTTTATAGGCACTCGTTTTATTGTTATTCGTATGACCAAAATCAAAGAGATAAAACCAATAAAACTAGATAAAGAGTATTAAGATGGAACTAAGTCCTGACGAAACGATTTTTTGGCAAAATGGCTTTATAACCATCAACCTTACATTGGTTACCACTTGGGTATTAATGTTTGTATTGGTGCTTGTGTCCGTTTTGGTAACCAGAAAACTACGTACCGATTTAAAAATATCGCGGTGGCAATGTATTTTAGAAATGCTAGTGACCGGTATGAACGAGCAGATAAAAGAGGTTGGACTAAAGAAATCCGAAAAATTTCTGGGTTTTATAGGAACGCTCTTCATTTTTATAGCCTTTGCTAATTTGTGCATTATTTTTCCAGGTTATGAACCTCCTACGAGTTCATTATCTACAACAGCAGCTTTGGCCCTATGTGTTTTTCTAGCAACTCCCATTTTCGGTATTGCAGAAAATGGTGTTTTTCAATATTTAAAAACATTTATAGAGCCTACATTCATTATGCTGCCTTTTAATATTATAAGCGAAATATCGCGTACGTTGGCTTTGGCGGTTCGTCTCTTTGGTAATATTATGAGCGGTGGTCTAATTGTTACCATTCTCTTGAGTATAGCGCCATTGTTTTTTCCGGTGTTAATGACCGTGTTAGGACTTATAACAGGTGTTATACAGGCTTATATATTTAGCATTTTAGCAACGGTATACATAGCTGCGGCAACTGAAGAATCGGATAAAAAGAAAGTAAGAAAGGAACAAGTAAATCATACATCTAAAACAGTAATAGAAGCTTAATAAGGAGGGAAGAAACCCCTTTTCAAAATTTAATTCAAAACTAAAAATTGGTATAACAACAAAATTTAATATTATGGACAATGCTACAATAATCGCAATGGTTTCAATCATTACAGCCGGAATAACAACAGGAATTGGCTGTATGATACCTGCTTTGGGTCAGGGTAAATCTATTTCAACAGCTTTAAGTTCAATGGCCCAGCAGCCAGATGCAAGTCAGACCGTTACGCGTACCCTTTTTGTGGGTCTGGCCATGCTAGAATCATTGGCAATCTATTGTTTTGTGATTTCAATGATCTTGATTTTTGCAAATCCTTTCTGGAACCATTTCATCGCTTAATACCTAAAATATGAAAATCGACTGGTTTACTGTTATAGCCCAAATCATCAATTTTTTGGTGTTAATGTGGTTATTGAAACGTTTTCTTTATCAACCTATTTTATCTTCAATAGATGAACGGGAAACTAATATAAAGAACAAACTCTTGGATGCTGAATCTCAGAAAAAAGAAGCAGCACAAGCCAAAGAAGAATTCAACCATAAAAACGAAACTTTCAATAAAGAGAAGGATGAATTAATGAAGAAGACTGCCGCGGAAGCCAAAACCGAAGGAGATAAGCTAAAGGTAAATGCTAGAAACGAAGCTAATGAGCTTAAAGATAGATTAGAAAAAGCTTTTGCCGAGGATCAAGCTATCAAAAATAATAATATGGCCAAGAGGTTGAAAGGGGAGGTTCTTGACATTGCAAGAAAAACATTGACAGACCTCTCTTCTGTTAGTTTAGAAGGGCAAACAGTAGATGTCTTTTTGAAAAAAATAAATGACCTACAAGCCCAGGAGAAAGCAAAATTTTCTGAGGCTCTAAAAGGAGGTAAGCCCGTATTGGTACAAAGTGCTTTTGCCCTTTCTGCCAATCAACAAGGTTCCATACAAAAAACGATAAGTGGGTTATTGAAGACCGAGAATACCTACGAGTTTAAAACTAGGCCGGAATTGATTACAGGTATCGAAGTTTTAACCAATGGTTATAAATTATCTTGGAGTGTTACGGACTATTTGAAATCTTTTGAAGAAGATATTGAAGCAGATAAAAAGGTTGAAATAGAAGCGAAAGAATAATCGAAATATAAATGAAATGGGCGCAACGGATTATAAAAGTTTAGTGAACGATACGTTTGATGAACTTGCAAAACATACGAAAGATCACGAGTTTAATCTGGCGCCAAAAGAAGTGGGCCGTGTTACCAGTGTTTCTGCCGGTGTGGTAAAGGTGTCAGGTTTACCAAACGTAGGTTATGAGGAGCTATTGAAATTCCCTGGCAATTTGTATGGTATAGCCTTTAGTATTGAAGAAAACGAAATAGGCGCTATTCTCTTGGGAGAAGATTCCGATTTAAATGCAGGAGACCTTGTAGAACGTACAAATCGCGTGATGGATGTACCTGTGGGCAAAGCACTTCTTGGAAGGGTAATTGGGCCTTTGGGAGAACCTATGGATGATAAAGGTGCTATTTCTTATGAGAAAAGATTGCCTATAGAGCGGAGCGCTACACCTATTATGGATCGTTCTGGAGTAAGTATGCCGTTGCAAACAGGTATTAAAGTTATTGATGCATTGATTCCAATAGGACGCGGACAACGGGAATTGATTTTAGGTGACCGCCAAACGGGTAAGACCGCTATTGCATTGGATACCATAGTTAATCAAAAAGATAAAGATGTTATCTGTGTTTACTGTGCTATTGGGCAAAGGGCTTCTGCGGTAGCTAAAGTTATTGCGGATTTAAAGGAAAATGGGGCAATGGAGTATACCATCGTAATGGTTACAGAAGGAAACGATTCTCCGGGGTTACAATATATTGCTCCCTATGCAGCCACTAGTATTGCAGAATATTTTATGCAAATAGGTAAAGATGTACTCATTGTATATGATGATTTAACGAACCATGCTAGGGCGTATCGTGAACTCTCTCTTTTGTTGAAAAGACCGCCAGGTCGAGAGGCTTTTCCTGGGGATATATTTTACATCCATTCCCGATTATTGGAGCGTTCTACGCATTTAAGCGAAGAACTTGGAGGCGGGTCATTGACCGCTCTTCCCATAATTGAGACCGAAGCGCAGAACATGTCAGCTTATATCCCTACCAATTTAATTTCAATTACGGATGGGCAGATTTATCTGTCGCCTAAACAATTTGAGTTAGGTGTTTTACCTGCGGTTGAGGTTGGTAAATCGGTTTCTCGTGTTGGTGGTAAGGCACAATTACCTGCCTACCGAGCCATTGCGGGTGATTTAAAACTAGGATTTTCACAGTTTGAAGAATTGGAAACTTTTGCTCGTTTTGGCTCTCATTTAGATGAAGAAACAAAAAATGTTATTGAACACGGTAAACGTATTAGGGAGATTCTTAAACAGAATGAACTACAACCGTTGTCCGTAGTAGAACAAATAGGGGTACTTCTAACGCTAACCCAAGGTCTTTTTGATACGATTACAATTGAAAATATGCGCGAAGCAGAAAAGGCGGTGATAAAAAGTATAGGCACTTTACCAGAAGCTATTCAAAAAAGTTTGTATTCCGATAAAGGATTGGATGATGCAGGCCGAGAAAGTATGATGGCGGCTACAAAAACTGCACTCAAGGAATTTCAAAAGGCAGAGTAACTCCTAAAAATAATCGCTATGGATTCGTTGGAAAGCTTAACAAGACAGATTACCGGAGCCAAAGAGCTAAACTCCATAGTGCGTACTATGAAGGCTATGGCTGCCGCTAATATTGGTCAATATGAAAGGGCCATGGAATCTTTGGATGATTATTGGACCAATGTGTCTTTAGGACTTGTAGCTTATTTAAAAGCTATTGGTTTGGACAAACAGGATTCTAGACAGAACGAGAACACTATTAAAAGAGAAAAGTCTATTTGCGCTATTGTTTTTGGATCAGACCAAGGTTTTGTTGGGCAGTTTAATGACTCCCTTTCGCAATACGTCCAAGAATCTTTATCTACTCACGGAGGTAAATTGGAAATCTGGACCGTTGGTGTACGGGTACCGTTATTACTAGCGGATATGGGAATGACCGTGACCAAACAGTTTAACCTTCCAAATTCTATAAATGCTATTACCGCTCTTATTGGTTCAATTTTGGTACAGGTAGAGGAAAACCAAGAAAATGGAAATGTGGATGAGTATTACCTTTTCCATAATCACTTGGTAAACGAAGGGTCTTACGAACAAGAAAAATTACGCCTATTACCGCTAGATGCAGAATGGCGCCAGGAAAAAGCACAGCTAAAATGGCCTACTCAAAAACAACCTGAAGTTATTGGTGATAGTAGTAAGCTTATACGCCGTTTAATTAGAGAATATCTCTTTGTAACGCTTTATAAGACCTGTACGGAATCATTAGCTAGTGAAAACTTAAGTAGGTTGAATGCCATGCAACGTGCAGAAAAAAACATTGAAGAACTGTTAGATGATATTGGTAATACCTACCACCGTTTAAGACAAAGTTCCATAGACGAAGAGCTTTTTGATGTAGTCTCTGGTTTTACTGCCTTAAAGAAAGATTAAGAATTAATTCCTTCTAATAAGAAAAAAAAAATAGGGTAATCGTTAATTACGATTGCTTTATTTTTTGCGTTTATATTTTCAATTTTATCTAAAGATTTTCTTGATGTAATTATGGTAGAGGCATAAATTTAAGCCTATCATCTTTAGTCTTTTTTATTAAAAATCCATAGTGAAACAGCTAGGGTAGCAAAGGTTAAACCAGATACTTTTAACAGGTCAGGTAAAATATCCTTTATACCACTACCTTTTGTAATTACCAAGTGAATCATTCTGGAATAATAAGCTTGTGGATTTAATTCAGCCATTGCTTTACCCCATGAGGGCATATTGTCAATAGGCGTTATAAAATCACCAAAAATCACAAATATCATGATGATGAAAAAGGTGAAGAACATGGCTTGTTGTTGGGTATTTGAAATTACCGAAATTAATACGCCTACTGCTAAAAGCAGAAACATTACAACACCTGATAAAAAGAAAACAAGCCACAGACTTCCTACTACAGGTACGTGAAATACAAGGCTGCTTAAAATTAAACCAATAGCAAGAAGTACAATGTTAATAATCCAAACAGGAATAATTTTGCCCATAATAAAATGAGTCTTTCTCATGGGAGTCACATTTAACTGTTCCATCGTGCCTATTTCTTTTTCCTTTACGATATTCATTCCTGACAATAGTATTGTAATCATAACAACCATTGCTACGCACATAGCCGGCACCATGATATACTGACTGATCAGCGCTCTATTATACCAGTATGAATACGGAATACTAACTGTTGCTGCTTTATTGGACAGGCTTTTTTTACTCCATTTTATGGCAACATCTTTGTTTACCGCGCCTATGATTTCGCTGGAGTAAGCATAGGTAAGACTGGCAGTAATAGCATCAATAGCATTAGTAACTAGTTGAACTTTACTACTATGTTCTTTAATAAGTTTTTTTTCAAAATTTGGTGGAAAATGTACAATCAGATTTATGTTTTTGTACTCCATTACCTTATAGGCTTCATCCATGGTTAGAGCAGCCCCTCGGATATCAAAGAAATCTGAACCCTTCATTTTAGAAATAATTTCTCTAGAGGTAGATGATAGATCCTCGTCTACTACATAAACACTAGCATAATTAATGTCACCTCCAGCTGTACCCAATAAGAGAACTTGGATAAAAGGTTGAGACAAAATAATGAGTACCAACAGCGGATTCCTGAAAATTTGGATAAATTCTTTAACGATGATGAATCTTATGATACGCATCTTTCTGTATTTTAAATGTTAATTCTTATTGGAGTCTTGGTTTAAACCGTATGACACTCCAGAAATAAAACACCATTACCATGATTACAAGCATGGCAGTTTCAAAGAAAAGACTACCCCCCTTAGCACCTTGAAGCAGGATGCCCTTACTTATGATATTGAACCACGTTGAAGGCAATAATTTCCCTAACCATTGTAATACCACCGGAAGACTATCTGTAGGGAAAGTCATTCCCGATAAAACTTCTGTGGGCAACATCAACAAAGTCATAGTAATCATCATAGCTGTTAGCTGGGAATTTGCGAAAGTAGATATCAATAATCCCAAAGCAAGAGCTGTAAGAATGTAGAGAACAGTATTTAATAATAAGAGTCCCATACTCCCTGAAACAGGTACTTCAAATACATATTTTGCTGCCCAAATAATGGATAATGCGCTAATGAAAGAGGTTATTAAATACGGAACTATTTTGGCAAACATGATCAGAAATCTATTTATGGGGGTACTTAAAAGTAACTCCAGAGTACCTAACTCTTTTTCTTTAGTAATTGATAACGAGGTCATTAATGCTCCTACGAGTAAAATGACCGTAGACATAATACCAGGTACCGTCATATACCTACCATTAAGATTCTTGTTATACATCATACGTACTGTGGGTATAATGTAGTATCCGGCTCTGCTAGGCGGATTTTTACTTGCAATATGTTTGTTGATTATAATTTTACCATAGGAGATAAGGCTAGGGGAGGTCAATATCTTGGATCCATCAGCAATTAATTGTATCTGTGCATGACCTTCGTGGTGTAATTTATAGCCAAAGTCTTTATCAAAAACGAAGGCCATACGAATGGTACCTTTTTTAAATTCTTCATCAATCTCATCAGAAGTATCCAGGTATTTTACCAATTTAAAAAATTCAGAAGTGCTAATTAAATTGATCAATTCTTTTGAATCGTGGTCCTTGGCATGATCTACAACTGCAATATTAGCATCCTTGATTTCCATGGTCATTACAGAACCAAAAAGTAGTACCAAGACTATGGGTATGCCCAATAGCATCGTTAAGGAACGCCAATCTCTTAGGATATGGAGAAACTCCTTACGAACAAGTCCTTTGAATATCTTGAAATTTTTCATTTTACTTTTTTATAACTTCAATGACTTAAGCCAGATCAGCTTGCAGTAATTGCATGTTCTTTTTCATAACCTCTTGCCAAATGAAGAAATACTTCTCCCATTGTTTCAAGCTTATATTTATCTTTTAAGTTTTGGGGCGTATCTACTGTTATCATTTTTCCGGCTACCATCATTGATATTCGATGACAATATTCAGCTTCATCCATATTATGGGTAGTTACTAAAACGGTTACACCGCCTTCTGCGGTTTCATATATCATTTCCCAAAATTGTCTTCTTATTGAGGGATCAACACCACTAGTTGGTTCGTCTAAAAACACAACATCCGGCTTGTGCATCAAAGCTGTACAGAACGCAAGTTTTTGTTTCCAACCCAAGGGTAAGGAGCTTACGCGCTCTTTTTCAATATGTTCCATTCCAAAATGGGTTAGTAATTCTTTGGTTCGGCTACTAATTTCTTTATTTGTAAGACCGTAGATTCCACCAAAAAAACGCATGTTCTCTTTTGCTGTTAAATCATCATATAAAGAGAATTTTTGGCTCATATAGCCAATGTGCTTTTTGAGCTTCCTAGAATTTTTAAAGATATCATAACCTGCTACCTGGCCTTTACCACTAGTAGGTTCTAACACCCCAATGAGCATACGCATAGCAGTTGTTTTACCGGCGCCATTAGCTCCTAAAAATCCAAATATTTCGCCTTTTTGTACATTGAATGTAATTTTATCGACTGCCACGAAATCATCGAATTTTTTGGTCAGATTTTCAACACTAATGCTATATGTTTTTTCAGGCTGGCTCATAATTTTGGTTTTTAGAGGTAAGTGACATATAACAATCTTCAACGCTTGCTTTTATTTGTTTTATTTCTACATTGGGGGTATCGTTATTCTCCAGATAAGTTTTTATTTCCAATGGATCAATCGTATCACGCTTGTCCGTATAATGTACCCAATCTCCAAAAGGATAAACTGAGTTGGCATGCTTATAAGCCTTTAGCTTTTTAATTATATTAAAGGAATTTCCAGAACGTATGGCATACAAAGGCTTATCAAAATTCGCGATGAGTCCGTCAGGGCTGTTCGTAGCCAATATTTTACCATGATCCATAAGGGATATTCGATCACAGAGAAGGGCCTCTTCCATATAGGCGGTAGAAACCAAGATTGTAATGTTATCTTTCTTTAAGCTTTGAAGCATATCCCAAAGATCTTGTCTGGAAACAGGGTCTACACCTCTGGTTGGCTCATCTAAAAACAGCACTTTAGGCTTATGAATCAAGGCACATGAAAGTGCTAGTTTTTGTTTCATTCCGCCAGAAAGTTTACCCGCTCTTCGCTTTTTAAAAGGTTCGATTTGTTTATAAATATCCTTAATAAGGTCGTAGTTCTCTTCTAAAGTCGTTCCAAAAATAGAGGCATAAAAGTTAAGATTTTCTTCAACCGTTAAATCTTGATACAGCGAAAATTTGCCGGGCATATACCCAATTTGTCGGCGTATATTTTGGTATTGTTTTACAACATCCATCCCTTCTATTTCAGCAGTACCACTATTTGCCAATAGTAGCGTGCCTAGAATCTTGATAAGACTGGTTTTTCCAGCACCGTCAGGACCAATAAGTCCAAACAATTCGCCTTTTTCCACTTTTAGGGAAACTGCGTCCAATGCTTTGACCTTACCATAATTCATTACAATATTTTCTGCTGAAATTGGAGTCATCGTTTTGTCTTAACCGTTAAATTTATTTTTTCTCAACTGATCAGTCCTTTTCAGAACTACTCATGAAATTTATTTCTCCAGGCATACCAATTTTTAAGTACCCGTCATTCGCTACAAGCACTTTAACAGCATAAACCATATCTACCCTTTCGTCTTTAGTTTGAACAATTTTTGGGGTAAACTCAGCTTCGGAAGCAATCCATTTAATGGTACCCTTTAAAGAGCGGTTTTCTTTTTTAGTGTCATCAATCAACACTTCTACTTCTTGCCCTAGTTTTATATGAGGTAGTTGATCACCGCTCACATAAACCTTGAGTGTGATTTCATCTAACCCTGCAATTTTGTATAGGGGCGTGCCATAACCGGCCAACTCCATTTCTTCGGAATATTTAGTAAGAACCGTTCCAGAAATAGGGTTAATAATCAGGCTTTTGTTTATTTGATCATTAATCTGATCTATTTGTTTTTCTATGGGCTCTATTTGGCTTAGAATGCCTCTGTTACCAGTTTCTAATTTTTTACGGGCCGCTTCAATCTCACGGTCTACCACCTCTATATTTCCGGTTATATTGTCTAGTTCTTTTTGGGTAGCTGCTTCATCCTTCAACATATGTTCTACTCTACGCTTTTCACGTAGAATGTTGTTTTTCTGTTCCCTGTAAATGTTTAACTGACTTTGAACATCCATGGTTTGCGCTGTGACCGAATTGATACTGGCAACCAACTGTTGTTTTTTAAGGGATAGCTGCATAGTATCAATATAACCCACTATTGTACCCGCTTTTATTTGCTCTCCTTCCTTTACATTAAAGGAAAGTATTTTGCCTTGGCCTTCAGAGCCAACAATCACTTCATCTGCTTCAAAATTGCCGTATGCATCCGATAATTTCTCGCCGGAGCAGCTTATAAGTCCAAAGCATAAAATGATAACACCTATAAAATATTTCATTTTTTTGTTTATTTAATGGTTACAAATTTCCTTTAGTAGTCAGGTAATTAATTTCTGATTGTATTTTTTGTATTCCGTGTATCTGAAGATTCAATTGGGCCTCAGTTCTTTTGTTAACTTCTATGATGTATTCTGTTGATGTGATTACACCATTTTGAAATTGGGAATAGCTTTTTCTAACGATATCTTCCTGTAGCTCTAATATTTTTTTATCCTTTTCTATAAGTTGGCTATAGGTTTCAATACTAGATTTATCACGGATCGATGCTATGTTGATTTTCTTTTCAAAGTCCTCTTTTTTACTGGAGAGAATTTCTTTGTTAATCTCTAGTACTTTCTTTTTTCGGGATGTTTGTTTCCAATCCCAAAAATTCCATTTCAATCTTGCTCCAACTACATAATATTCTGTGGCATCCGTTTCAAAATAATTTAAAGGGTTAGGGCTCCCGACTCCTAACTGAGCTATACCAGACAGACTAGGCAAAACTTGGGCATTCAATACTTTTTTTTGAGATTCTAAATTTTCCTCCATCAAATCAAAATATTGCTGTTCTGGCCTACTTATATCTTGGCTTAATTCCTGGTCTGCTATAAGTGGTAGTGTAAATTCGGCATCAGGAGAAATAGGTTCTCCTATCCAATCGCTTAACATATCTATCATTGCCTTACGGCCTAATTGCACTTCTAATATTTGTTGTTGAATTTTTAATATTTGCTGATTAAGAATGTTGGCGTTACTCTTAAGCATAGCACCATTTTCTACTTGAGAATTTATTTTCTTAAGTTGCTTATTCAATTCGTCTACTACAGTACCTAGTAATTTTTCATTTTCTTGATAAACCAGTGCATTAAAATAAAGCGTGTTTATCATTCCCTTTATCTCAAACAAATCAACCTCCATTCCCTTTACATTGGCAGCTAATTGTGCTTCTTGCATTTTTTTGGCATTTTTTACATAACCCCCATCATAGATTTTTTGAGAGATATCTAATGTTAAGGTGTATTGGTTTTGAGGAATTTCTGCGATATCCAAACCAGGAATGTCAATACCAATATCCAACACGTCAGATACATAATTATAAGCCCCATTTAAACGCGATTGCGGCAGGTTTAGGGTATTTAAATTTTTGATATTCAGATTTGCTTGGGTTTCATATAATAGCTCTTGTTTTTTAATAGGACTAAGAGATCTGGCTCTCTCTTGACAGTAGTCTAACTCTAAAGTTTGAGAATAGGCCCAGCTTATTGGTAAGAGCATTATAGCTAGTAAAATTATTGAGCGACGTTTCATTATATTGACTTTTAGTACGAACCATCTTTACTGATGATGGCCTTAATTTTATACAAAAGTAGGAGGTAGTATGATTTGTATTTATGATTCAAATCATGCAGAAGGATATTATTTATAAAATTTTTAGTATTGAAGATTTACGATGATTTTTGGCAAGTGATTTCTTATCAAAAGCTTACTTTTTTGCTACTTTATACCTTTTAAAATGCCTAGTTGTGACGCTCAATCATACCTCTGCAAAATGATTAACTAGCGAGAACTTAAATGAGAGAAAAGGCACATAATGTGCAGAGAAGAATAGTGAAGATATATTATATAATATAGTCTGCTTTGACCTGCTATAAAGAAGGTAGAAAATAGAATATGAATAAAAAAAACTGTTTTAAAATGAGTCACGATTTTTAATTCCGTAGCACATTTTAAAACAGCTTTAGGTAATGATCAATATCGAGAATTGATTCTCAATTTGATTTATAATTTTTTTTAGGCCTCCCGACGTTTACCGGTAATCTCAAGGATATTAATCCTGTATACAATAGGATTACCTCTAGTATAGGACTTACTTGAAAATTCATTGATGAACTCTGGGTTTTTATGTTCTTTGCTACGTATAATTGCTTTTACGCCTTCTGTAAATAAATGCAATTTTTGTTTTGCAGTAATACCTTCTAGTTCTTCAAAAGTACCATGAATAAGAGCAGACTCCCAATTAACCATAGATTGTATTTGTTCCACTACCACAGACACAGAATCGTTTTCCCGCATGGAATCTATCTTATGCCCTTCTGCCGTATAGCTTATAATACTGTTGTCTTCAGCATCAAAAAAGTAGGTGATAGGTATAACATAAGGTTTCCCGTCTGCAATATAGGCAAGATGACCACTATAATTATCCCTAAGAACGCGGGTACTTTCGCTAACTGATATGTCCATCATAATTCTAATTTATTATAAAATTGCATGTTCTAAACTATATAAATATAGCATTTACTTCCAAGAAATGTTCTTGTATATGATAAGATACTTATTTATTTCCAACGATATTCTGAGCGCCCTTTAAGCTCATGTTCTATTTCTAATAAACGGTTGTATTTAGCAACACGTTCACCTCTACATGCAGAACCAGATTTTAAATGTCCACCATCCATAGCCACGGCAAAATCTGCTAAAAAAGTATCTTCAGTTTCTCCTGAGCGGTGAGATAGAAAATAACGCCATCCTGCTTCACGGCACATACGCACCGCTTCTATGGTTTCTGTAACCGACCCAATCTGATTTAATTTAATAAGTGCCGAATTAGCGGTTTTCTCGCTAATTCCTCTACTAATATATTTTCTGTTGGTAACAAAAATATCATCACCAACTACTTCGATTTTATCGCCAAATTTTTTGGTGAATTTTGCAAACCCATCCCAATCACCTTCAGAAAGGGGGTCTTCCCATGAGATGATAGGATATTTTTTTAACCACTCACCAGACAGGTCAATAAGCTCATTAGTTGTCATTTTACCGGCACCTGACTTTGTAAGGTCATACTTGTTATCCAAATTAGGAGAAAAGGAATTGGCAGCACTATCAATAGCAACAGACAAATCTATACCAGGTTGGTACCCTGCTTGTTCAATTGCTGCAATAATAAATTCTATAGCTATTTCATTGCTTGCGCAATTAGGTGCAAATCCGCCTTCATCACCAACACTGGTAGCGAGGCCTTTATCTTTCAATATTTTTTTTAGTACATGAAAAGTTTCTGCAACGTAACGTAACCCTTCCTTAAAATCTGGAGCTCCGTGTGGTACGAGCATGAACTCTTGAAAATCTACACTATTATCTGCATGTTCGCCACCGTTTAGGATATTCATGCACGGCACGGGAACACGCAAGGTATTGGATCCGCCTAAATATCTATATAACGGCAGGTTAGATGATACGGCCGCTGCTTTAGCAACTGCCATGGAAACGCCCAAAATAGCATTGGCACCAAGCTGAGATTTATTCTCGGTACCATCTAATTCTATCATGGTATAATCAATATCTTTTTGGTCAACTGCATGCATTCCTATTAGGGCTGCAGCTATTTTTTTATTAACGTTTTCCACGGCTTTTTGAACACCTTTTCCACTGTAGCGTTTTTCGTCATCACGTAGTTCTAACGCTTCGTTCATACCGGTTGATGCTCCTGATGGTACTGAGGCAGAAGCTTTTGTTCCATCATCTAAAGTTACATACGCCTTTAGTGTAGGGTTTCCTCGAGAGTCCAATATCTCGAGAGCCGAAATAGATGTGATTTTTGAATTCATTTTATTGAATATATAGTGATACTTTATCCTTTTTATGTAAAAAAAATATACATCGCAATCAATTGGGAGAAGCACTAATTTCTACCCTGTAATTGTTTTGAGGGTATGAAGGTATTACAGTATTCAAAAATGATGTATGATACAAGTCATGAATGCATTAATTTAAAGCAAACTGATTATGTTTTAGGCTATTCTTTCTGTACTTTTTCTTTCTGCTTTTCTTGTTTTTTGAAATAACCACGGGTCAAGAAATTATGTTTTAATGCTTCCATATTTTCATTGAATTTTAGCACCCCTTCATCTACATTTTTCATTGAATTTTGAAGCTGATGTACCAATGTGGTATCTGTAGCTAGATAGTTGATAGCCCCATCACCACCCTTAATGCGATTAACTACAGTGTTGAGATTTTTAGCAGTTTTTTCAATTTCTATGGAAGAATTTTCAAGATGGGTAAGAACGCTACGTATTTTTTCTCCGGAGAGCGGATCACTCAATAAAGTTCCAACCACACTTTCTTTGGTATCAAAACTTTCTACAAGTGCGTTTAGTTTTTGCATGGTCTCTTGGGCATCATTAGTGGTGTATTTTAGATTGATCAATGTTTGGTTTAAATTATGACCCATAATGGTATCATTAATTAAACGGCCCAGTGTACCTTTTCCGTCATTTATGGAGCGTGTAATAGTTAGCAATTGCTCTGTTAATACCGCGGCATTTTCATTGGTTACGTTTAAGGTATTCATCATGTCTGATGTGGCAGCGTTGCTGTAGGACTTAATTTCATCGCCAGATTTAACATAAGGTGCTTCACCGGTACCAGGAACGATGTTAATAATCATACTACCTACCAAACCATCTGAACCAATATTGGCAATTGAATTGTTTTTGATATGCTTTTGCATTTTATTGTCAATAAGCATACCTACCTGTATGGTGGTATCATTGATCATTTCAATATCTTTTACCGTACCAATGCTAATACCCGCATAACGAACATTATTACCGTTCTGTAGCCCACGTATGTTGTCAAAAGTAACGTTAAGGGTAAAGGTGTTCCCAAACATATTTTGTTTGTTCCCAATCATATAGATGACTATTATTAACAATACCGATCCAATGAGAACAAAAATTCCTAGTCTAAATTTTTCCGATGCTGATTTTTCCATGATCTATTTTTTAAAAAAGGCCTCTATTTTAGGGTCGTTTGATTGTATCAAATCCCTGTATTTGCCCTCTGCATAATTTATACCATCCACCAATAAGATCATCCGATCAGAAATGACTCTAGCACAATCCACATCGTGTGTTATAATTAATGAAGATGTGCCATATTTTATCTGAATGTTGCGCATTAGCTCAATAATTTCTTTGGATGTAATTGGGTCTAATCCGGTTGTAGGCTCATCATAGAGAATGATTTTAGGTTTTAAAATCAAGGTGCGGGCCAAGGCAATTCTACGTTGCATTCCACCAGACAATTCTTCTGGCATAAGGTCAATTGTATGTGCAAGACCAACACTTTCCAGGGCATCCATTACTAATGGCGTAGTATCCTTTATGTTGCCAAATTTTTCTTTGTGACGCCGCATTGGGAATTCTAAGTTTTCCCGTACGGTCATGGAATCATAAAGCGCACTTCCTTGAAATAAAAATCCAATATCGGACCTTAGCACATCTAAGGTTTCACGATCTAAATTCTTTATTTCCTTCCCCAGAACAGAAATGTAACCACTATCTGGTTGCATTAGACCCACTAGACATTTTATCATGACAGATTTTCCAGAGCCGGATTTACCCATAACTACAAGATTTTCACCCTTGTACAGTTTCATATGAAATCCGTCAAGCACCTTATGGTCACCAAAACTTTTATAGAGATCTTTAATTTCTATAATGACTTCTTTTTGGTCCGAAGTCTTTTCCATTACGTCTATGTTCTTTTGATCTTTCATTACACATCAAAAAATATGTTGGATATAAAAACTGCCACAAAATCTATAACGAATAAAAGTAAAGAGGTCATTACTACCGCCGTATTTGCTGCTACACCAACACCTGCCGTTCCTTTTTTACTGTAATACCCCTTAAAACAACCCACCAGTCCAATAGCAAAACCAAAGAAGAATGTTTTAATGAGCGCGGGTATTAAATCGGTATAGGACAGGGCGTCAAAAATAGTATTGAAATACAATTGAAAAGAAACGTTTCCCTTTATGTTTTCTATTAAAGCCGAACCAAAAAGGGATACGGCATCACTTACAACTACGAGTAACGGAAGCATTAATATAGCCGCCATAACCCTTGTAACCACTAAATATTTGAAAGGGTTGGTACCGGATACTTCCATGGCATCAATCTGTTCTGTAACGCGCATGGAACCCAATTCAGCACCTATTCCCGAAGAAATACGTCCCGCACAGACCAAAGCCGTTATAACAGGGCCCAACTCCCGTACAATTGAAATTCCCACCATATTGGGCATCCAAGAAACCGCACCAAATTGAATCATTGTAGGACGTGATTGTAAATCCAAAACCAACCCTATTATGAAACCCGTTACCAAGACCAAGGTTAGTGATCTATACCCAATTTGATAACATTGCCTTAAAAATTCGTTGAATTCAAAAGGTGGCCGTAACGCTTCCTTAAAGAAACGACCTGCAAAATAGGAGAGTTCCCCTATTTCATTTATGGATTGCCTTATCTTATTTGGAGTCTTGATTTTCAAATCTATTTGTTGAATTTGTAGTTGTATGCGACCCCCAAAATTAAACGACCTTCAACCAAATAGGAATGACTTGGGTCATATCTAAACAAATAAAAAATACTGCTTTAACAACTGATCTGTGTCATGCTAGATGCAGTGTGCACCATCTAATTTTGTAGCACCATATTTAATTTGGAAACAGTTTTAGCATAACCAATGAACAATAGAAAAATAAGCCGTGTAGGCTATAGGTTCGTGGATCTAGATGTCAGTAACTATAGACTTTTGTTTAATGCGCTTTTGGTAGGTTTGGTTACCGGATTGTTGAGCTCTGTTTTTAGGCTGATTCTTGCTCGTTTAGCTGCGCTTAGGACAACTTTTCAAATAGGAGAGATTAATCAGGCCTGGCAAAATTGGCTCTGGCCTACGCTTTTCACTTTTTTTGGTATTTGGTTTTCAATATTCTTGGTCAAGAAATACGCTCCTGAAACCGCTGGTAGTGGAATTCAAGAAATTGAAGGCGCACTAGATGGTTTAAGACCAGTGAGATGGCGCAGGGTTTTGCCCATTAAATTTATCGCTTCTATATTTTCCTTAAGTAGTGGTTTGTTATTGGGTCGTGAAGGGCCAACCGTGCAGATAGGTGCTAACGTGGGCAAGATGGCAGAAGACGTTTTTAAGCAATCTGCAGAAGAGGACAACCCTTTAATTAGTGCGGGTGCGGCATCAGGTTTGGCAAGTGCTTTTAACGCTCCTTTTGCAGGTATTATTTTTGTTATTGAAGAGATGAACGGCCATTTTAAGTTTAATTTTTATTCATTAGCAGCACTTATGATCGGCGCCGGTTCTGCAGATATGGTAGTACGGTTGTTGGTTGGGAGCGGACCTATTCTTAAAACAACCATTTTTACTTTTGAAGAATTATCCGGGATATGGTTGTTTGTATTGTTGGGACTTGTGCTAAGTGTTGTTGGAATTATGTTTAATAAGTTATTGATTAGGTCTTTGGATTTATTCAAAAAAATGAAAGTAAGCTATATTACCATTGCGTTGTGTATGGCTTTAATCATTACTGCGGTAGGTTTGTATTCAGAAGATATGATCGGGGCAGGTTACACCACCATTTCACATGTTCACAATAGTTCTTTTACGTTAAAATTTCTTTTAGCGCTGTTTGTTGTCCGTTTTATTCTTTCTGTTCTTAGTTATGGCTCAGGAGTGCCAGGAGGTATTTTTACTCCTTTAATAACTTTAGGGGTCATTTTAGGGATGCTCTTTGGCGGTGTAGCACAACATTTTTTCCCAGATCTGGTGCCTGATCCAGCTATTTTTGGTGTTGCCGGTATGGCGGGCATCTTTGCCTCAACCATTAGGGCTCCACTTACAGGTTTGGCGCTTTCGGTAGAAATGACGGCAAATTATGAGTTGATATTACCATTGATTTTCACTGCGGTTACAGCTTCCGTCTGTACCACAATGTTGGGTAATGCACCGATCTATTCCATTTTACTTAAACGTATTTTGAATAAGGAAGAGACCTCCCTTTAGAAATTGCAACTCTTTATTTCTATATGAAACCTGGTTTGTCTGGCTCGTATCAATCTCAAAAATAAATTACTGTTTTGTTAAAAAAAGACTAAAACCTAGGGTAACTGATCTAGGTCATTCGTATCGCTTATCTATCAAGATAATTTTGACCTATTAAAAGATGATAAGTATTTAAAATTTAATTCATAACTAAATAAAGAAGCATATGAAAAATGGAGTAACAGTCGCTATATGCGATTCGCATCAGAAAGCCGAAAAAGTGGTCAAAGAACTACAACAGTCAGGCTTTGATATGAAAAAACTTTCTATCGTTGGTAAAGATTATCACGAGGAAGACAAAGTTATCGGGTTTTACAATACCGGTGATAGAATGAAAAACTGGGGATCTGCAGGTGCTTTCTGGGGCGGTATTTGGGGCCTTGTTTTTGGCGCCGGTTTTTTCTTAATACCAGGCATAGGACCAGTTATGTTGGCAGGTCCAATCGTATCATCATTAATAGGTGGTCTTGAAGGCGCAGTTGTTGTTGGTGGACTATCTGCTCTTGGCGGAGCTCTTTTTGGTATTGGAGTACCCAAGGATAGTGTGCTACGGTACGAGACCGCTTTAAAGGCAGATAAGTTTTTAGTTATTGCTCACGGATCTTCTGAGGATTTGGAAAAAGCAAAAAAAATAATGTCCGATTCATCTGCAGATGAGGTAGATATTCACTCAAAAGAAGCTGTATCTGTTTAAGTATTAAAAATAATTTTAACTGAAATCTATATTAAATTTTTAAAAGATGAAAACAGTAATATTAAGTGCTATTTTAATGGGATTGGCTTTTCAATCTAATGCACAAGACCTGCTCTTTAGAGCCAGATTAGAAGTAGAAGAAGTACCCGAGTTAGTAGTAACCGCAGTGGAAGAAGATTTTCCGGGTTTCTCAATTGTGGAGTACAATGCGTTGCCTGTAGAATATGTAGAGGGAGATGTTTACATTAACCCAAATATAGATTCTAATGCAGATTACGATACCTTTCAAATAATAATGAAAGAGAAAGGAAAAGAACTGACAGCTACTTATGACAGAGATGGTAACCTTCTTAAAACTACAGAGCATTTTAAAAATGTAGCACTACCATATGCCGTAAGCAGATCTATTGCAAAAGAATATCCAAATTGGAAATTTGAAAAAGATTCTTACGACATGGTTCAATTGGGCAATGGAAAAGCAAAAAAACGTTATAGAGTTATCCTAGAAAACCATGGTAAAAAAATACATGTGCATACGAATGCAAAAGGCAAAATTTTAAATCATCATAAAAAAGCTTAGTATAAGAAAAACACCAGTGGCTTTTTAAGACAGTGGTATTTTTTAGAGTTGGTTGGTAATTGGAAGACAGGCAGCAGAGGTGAATATCACTTTCTACTGCCTGTTTTTTGTTGAATATGTATGATATAGAATAAAAAAAAAGGAGACATCTGCATGTCTACTTTTTTTAAAGAGTAATCTTATTATTCTACGGTTTAATGAGTTTTCTTAATCATCAACCTTTCATTATTCATTTGCTACGATTACAGAATAATTTCTCTGTTCCCACTTGTCTTCTTCTTTCCAATAAAATGTAAATTGTAATGAGGTAGACTGGGTGGTCGTAGGTATAATATTGGTAACGAAAATGCCAAATTTCATATTTTGGGACTCTGTGATAAAGGTGGTTTTCCAGTCGTCATCTGTCCAATGCACCGTACATTCCGTTAAGGTCTCAATTCGTAATGTTTTTCCTTTTGGAAGTGTTCTGGCTCCATTGTCAAAACGCCATATTTTATGATCTGATTTCTTTTTTCGCCTCTGGTAACGTTCAAAAGTTTGGCTGGGCATATCAAAAATATTATTGTGCTGTATAGAAATGCAGAGTTTAATATATTCTGCATGCGCCCAAGTTAAAGGCATGGCAGAACCTGTATGTTCGCCTAAGAATAATCCTTTTTCGGGAATATCAGCTTTGTCCCATATCTGTTCGGGTAATAAACCGTTGTTTGCAAAAGCCTCCATAGCTTTTAAATGCTTAGTAGCCTCTTCTATATTACCTGCCGCTATTTCATAATGACCTCTTTCTCCGGTTAACAACGGCCACGCACGACCTATTCCTGTACCATCATAAGGGTCTCCGTTTTCTTGCTCGCCATAACCATCATTATTATAACGGTACCAGCAATCTCCATTAGGAGTTTCAACCTTTAATTCCGCATCTATAACTTTTAATGTGTTCAGTATTTTTGGGTCATCGGCTGCCCGAAGACCGAACCTAACTAATGCCAAGGCGTCTACACTGATCAGTTCGCTTAGTTTTGTTTTTCCATAATCAGCATGATGGTTTTTAAGTTTAATAGTTCGATCACCCAGTTCCGTTGCAGGAATATCTGAAAAAGGATTTATACGAATATAATACCCTTCTACACCATGTTTTTGGGCCAGGGGAGTACCCGTAACATAGGTACGGTATTCTATAGTATCGTTCCAACTATCTGCAGTTTCCCGGCAATAGATGGCAAAATCTTTTTCGTCACTTATTTCTGCAAGTTCGGCTCCGGCCAATAAGGCGGCAATTTCTGTGGCCATCGTAAAGGGAGAAAAACCACCCTCTTCTTCCCAACGGTCTTGACTGGTATACGGTCCGTTCTTTAAAAGAAATGTAATCGCTTTTTTTGCCAAAGGCCAATATCTTTTCATTCGGTTTATTCCCATTGTATTACGTAAGTAACCTTTGAGGATTTCCAGAATTGGTAGGGCAATTTGATCCATCTGCAGACCATCCCAATTAGGTTCTCCTTGTAACCACATATTCTGTGGCCAACTACCATCTTCATTTTGGGTTGACATCAAATAGTTTACGATACGGGATACATCTGCTTTTGTTTCCAGCGCGTTAAATCCGCCCGCTGTTTCTATCAAATCTCTTGGCCAAACTACATGGTATCCGCTTTTGTCCGAATCTCCTTTTGTACCTCCCCAGGGAATGGAAAGACTAGCGATAATACCTCCAGGAAAATTTTTGGCTTCGTGCATACGTAACATCGCAGCACTCATTTTAAAATTTGAGGCAGGTATATTTGGTAGGGTGTCTTGCCAGGTTTGCCATTCTTGTATATATTTTCTTTTTGCAGTTTCAAAACCATTTAGAATACTTGCCCTTGCGTGATTAGCAGCCTCTAAATAGGTTCTTCCAAAACTTATAGCCAAAACAAAATCTTTTTCTGTAAGATCTATTTCTCCTGTAAGTGCGATATTTCCTTTTTGGGCACTTCCATATTGCCATTTTAATTTTCCGTTTTGACGAATATCTCTCCAACCGTCCGATTTCCCCACATAGCCTACAGATCGTTTTAACCATCTTAAAGAGCAGGCCATGGCCAATGCAATATCTCCGTTCTGGGCAAAGAGCATCTCAATACCCTTGTACTCTCCTAACCATCCTGTATTATTACCGCCTTCGTTATTTAAATGAGGTGCAAGTAATGCAAATAATTTTAAGGGAAGAGTAGGGTCTCTTTGTTCAAATATGATGTGTTGTAGTATCGTATTTCTATAAGGGTCTATAATAATTTCTTTAGTAATCCGGTACTTTTTAAACTTATCCGTATTAACGATACGGTACGCGGGAATACCGTCTTTGAGTGTTTCGATTAGATGTTCTGCATCTCTTTTTTCTTCGGAAAAAAACTCATGTCCATCTGTAACTATAAATCCCATATCGCGTATGCAGGCAATATCTTCACGGGGATAGTAGGCTTCATTAAGTATACCGTGGCTAAGTGTAAAGGTAACATCCGATGCAGAATTGAGAGCCTTACCTATTCCTGCTTTTGTACTAGAAGTCCATCTAGCCTCCATGCCTGGTGCTCCAGGCGCCTCTAATAGTTGAGACATAGTTTTGTTATCAAAAGGTTGATAATTGGTCCTAACTACTTTATTCGTGCATTTCTTCTAGTTGAGAATACTGTTTAAAGTAGAAATCATATTTTAATTATATCGGTAGGGGTTTCGACTAAAATGGTTACATCTCCTCTAAGGGCAATGGGTTGCTTCATGATTTCCGGGTTGTGCCGTATCATTTTAATCCAATCATCCGTAGATAAACTACAATTATGAAAATGTTTTTTGTAGGCTGGATGGTCCTGGTTTACCAAATCTGCGACTTCTATGTTCAAGCGGTCCGCAAATTCCACTATTTGCGTTCCGGTTAGCTTATTTTTTAGAATATCAATTTCTTCAATCGGTAATCCTTCAGATTTGGCATAGGCCAGTGTTTGTTTGGCCCGCACTGAGTTTGAACTGTAGTAAAACGTAATTTGTCTATTTGATGTGGCTATTTCTCCCATAATCTAAATTTTAAACCAAATTAGCTTTGTACTTTATGTTCATCTAAATAATGCTGTAAAAGTTGTTTTAAACTTTCTAGGTATTCCTGCATGACCACTTTGTCCATATGTGGATGTTCATTAACAGGAAGTGTCATTGGGTTTTCATCCAAAGACCTGTAGAGTTCAGGATATTTGGTTTCAATAAGCGTAGTGAGCTGTACGATTTCGCTTAATATTTTATGTAAATTTTTCATGAGATATTTTTAAGTTATTCAAGATATATCCTAGGGCTCGTTTAAGCAATAGATTTCTAACTGATGTTTTGCCTAAAAGCACTGTTCATGCTATAAAATTGCCTCAATCTTACTAATTAATAAAGTGAAAATATATAGTAAAAGTATAATGAAGTAGCGTGAATGGATATGATTTAAATCAGTATAAAAACCATTCTTTACAATTTAAAAATCGCGATGAATACTACACTTGCTTTCATACTCATCGCGATTTAAACCCTCAGATTATGAATACCCCATTCATTTTATCTGTTGCAAAACCATTAATGGTATCTCCGTTTTGTAAGCTATATTTTTTACTACATTTTCGCGGGTCAATGTCTTGAAAAAGCCATGATTGGTTTTCAATATGGCCAACATGCCCATTTGTTTATTTACTTTTTTTATCTGAATTAGTGTATTGGCCACGGAATCTTGCTGTTGAATTTCATAGAAATAGTGTTTTACCCCGCTCAGCGCTTTTCTTAGTTTTTCCTTGTTGGATTTTTGATTATCGCACAAAGTATCTTCCGTCTTAATATGGGCTACATTAAGAGTGGCATTAGAGCGTACCGCCATTTCAATAAGAGGTGAAAGCTCATCCGGTTTGAAGGAATATTTAAAGTCGGTTGCAAAAATTATACCTTCAAGTTCACTACAAACATATGCAGGTGGAACCGATATTACAGGGCATTTTTTTATATCCTTTATCAGTCTAAGTGTATTACTGCCAATAAAAACATCCCGAAAGGCAGATAAGCCTTTGGTACCTACAAAAATATAATCCGCATTCTCCTTAATTTGAATTTGTTTGGTTAAGTTATAAACCGAATCAGTTTCTAAAATTGCCTCAAACTGGTGTTCTACTTTTCTAGGTTGAGATTTTAATTTTTTTACGAGCTGATACAGATCTTCTCTAAAACTCATTTTTGAACCTTCTCCTGAAGGCACATCGTGATAGGCATGTAGGATGTAAAATTTGCAAGCTTCATCCTTAAAAAGAAGAAGTGCATAATCTATGGCTTTTTGCGCATTCTCTGAGAAATCGGTGGGGATTATTATTTTTTTCATCTTATACAAGTATTAAGGTCTAAAGTATCTTTTGGAGTATTTAAACCATTTGTTAATTTGGGGTTATCCGCTATTTCTTTACCATTACCTAAATGCTTCGCTCTTAAAAGCTTTTTTCACAAACGTTACTAATTTATTTTCTGGATACTAAAGATATAGTAGTAAGATAATCCTTACTATGACATATGTCATGAAAGAAAAGAAGATGGTAAAGGGAATCTAGCCGCTAAGAACGGATTGGGGTAGAAAGGAAATCTACTATATTTATTAAACAAAAAAACAGCTACGCAACCTTATATGGCATAGCTGTTTCTGATATGGACCTAAAAATGAATTGTATAGCTACGTATTAGCTATCCTTCTGAGACGAGAACAATTTTTTACCCACCATAATAACGGGGATTGCAGTAAAAAACCACAAATAATTTGTGTTGAAGCCTTCTTTTTTGTCCATAATTTTATGGTCCTTAAATTCAATAGAAGTACCGTAATTATTTTTTTCGGATAGAATAACCTTGTCGGAAACGCCATGTAGAGACAAGGAGAAAACCGTTTGATGGTGTTCGTTTTCCTTGAAAGCATCAATTGTAATAGCTAAGGTGCTGAACTCGTCCGGTAAATCAGAGGTTATAAATTTAAGATCGGTCTGATGGTCTCCCAGTTTTAGTCCGCCATTTAAAAGCTGCACCTGATTACCGTTAACCGTTAAATTAAAATTACCTTTTATATAATCTACCGCTAATTTCTTGTATTCAATAGCTGATAGATTAATGAACTCAACTTCTGGGTAATGTTTGTTCAGCGCTTCTTGAAAACCAGCTTGGCTTATACTAACGTTCAATATTCCCAATTCTTGGTTGACCTCTAAATAGTAGGTAGCCGACAATGGATTGTGGGCGTACGCCATTTTTATGGTCAGCATAGTAAGTAAGCAAAAAATAAAAGTCTTTTTCATAACGCTTCTTATCGGTAACTAAAGCTGTTGCTTGCCGCTACGCCTTTAAGGCATTTTGGAACGTTTGGAGCATCTGTATTACTAGCAACATAATGATAGGTGCCATCTGGGTAATCTGTTGTAGCTGCGGTTCTTCCGCCACAATCATCTAAATCGTCCGGTTCCACCCCATAGGCATATATTGGGAAACCGTCTTTTGCAAAACCTATTAATTTGGTATCAACCACTTGTTCGACCAACGTACATGAAACGTCTGTTATGTTATTAGCCTCCAAGACCTGGTTCATTGTTTCTGCTACAAAATGCCAATGGTAATATCCCGCAGGATCATGATGTCCGCCACAAGGGTCAAGAGAAGGAATGTTACCTGCTTTTTCTCTCCCTGGGTTAGCAACAGAAGGAGGGGCACCGTTAATAGGAGCACCATCTATTGAAACACCAACCAACTCAATCGTATCAATATCATTATTTGAAGAGGCCAATTTTGGTGTTGTAGGAATCAAAAATGTTAATTGCAGGTTGTTATCCGGTGCGGCTTCCAAACAATAGGATAAATCTCCATCAACAGGCCCTGAAGCAAAATCATCAATATTAATGTTGCCCTCGTCATCCACAATGTCATAACCATCTGCTTCCATAGCATTGAACAATTCTGCTTTCATTACTTGAAAACCGGGATTTGTATCTCCGTCATAAACTCCTAGGCCACCAATATCATTGATAGTTTCCGGGCAAAAAGGGCCACTCTCTACAGGGTTGCTTGAAAAAGTCATTTGAAAGCACTCTGCACTTGTGCCATCTTCCAGGGTAGCGGTAACTGTCTCAAAAGATACTAGAGAGGTGCTGTTGAATGCCGCTTCTGTAATTAAATAATCACCACTTTCCGTAGCTGTTTCTGTGTCGGTTTCCGTGTCTGTATCACTATCTGTAGTGTCATCGGAACTACATGAACCAAAATGGAGTGAAATGACGGTCAAGAATCCAAAGATGTAATTGAATTTAATCATGATTATTTATTTTAATTGGATTAATTAGTACGGATTTAATACCGCAAAGACATTTTTAAATTATATGATTATTACAATCAGCATAGGGTTAAATAACACTGCAGAATAGTACTAGATAAAGTGCTATTTTTCCGTATTACTCGATAATCGAGATTAAATACCACTAGGCTTGCCAAGAAAATAAATTGTGTTCCTTTTAGTGCCATGTGGGCTTGCTCCATGGTAGTTTACCTAGCATCTCTTGGTGATCTACCGTGTGATGGACCACGTTCTGGTTTTGGAGCATTTTCTAATTCCTCTTCTTCTAGATAACCATCGTTATTGGTGTCTATTTTTGAAAAATCGTTTTTCAACGGACCGTTTACTTCGCTTTCGGACAATCTCCCATCCTTGTCGCTATCCATTTCTGCCAGCATTTCTTTTAAAGAAGGTCTTTGATGTTTTTCGTTTCTTCCTTCGCCCGGTCGTTTTTCATTTTGTTTTAGATCTATTTGGTTATGCTCCATTTGATCTTTCTTCTGCTTTGAACCACAAGCTGTACATACTGCCAACCCAAGGGTTATAATTCCGATTTTCAGGATGCTTCTATATTTCATAAACTTATTTTACATCAACTTAAACTGATAGATTTTGAAAATTATAAGCTAGATTTTAGCTTGATAATCAAAACCAAAGTGAGCCGTTTATTATTTAATTGCTGGCAAAAGGGTATTTTTTCTTCGATTTAAATTTCTTCGCCATACCAAAAGCTCCGAGTATAAATACAAAACCAAGTACATACCAATTAACAGAGATACCAGCTAAACCAATGGATTTTTCCTGAAGTACAAATTCATTGTTTTTAAAATGTACCTGAGCTGCGTATTGGTTTTTTTTATCCAACGAAAACAAGTTTCTTTTGGAGCCATTTTTCAATACCATAAAGCTACTGGCACTTCTGTTTATATCTTGGAACAGCGTATTTTGCAACTTCACGGTTTCAAAGTTTGCCGGGGGAACAAACTTATAGACCACAATGGTTTCATGCCCTAATTTAATTATAGGTTCAGCAAGGTTTATCTGTTTAGCATCAATATTCAGATGTAGGTTTCTTGATAAAAGCGTACCCATTAATTCTTGAAATTCTTCTGGTGTTTCATAACCTTCAGCTGTGTATTCCGCATGAACCACTTGTTCAAAAGCCGTAAGGGAAGCTCTTATTTGAAGCGTCCAAACGCCATTCTTACCCTCTACTAAAATGGTACTTGATTGTGAAGGGGAGTGGGCAAAGGCCACCATGGGGAGCAGTAGCCATAAGAAGGCTACAAGCAACCCATTTTTTTTGCTGGATTTATTCAATGACATAAGCACCTTTTAAACAGTTAATAAAGTTATTGTTCCCAGCAGCATCAATATGATAATGGTAACCTCTAGTGTCATCTGAGTGACCTCTACAATCATCTAAATCTGTAGACTCGTTACCGTCTGCATCTAACATTTCATAAATTCCATTACCATCCATTGCATAGCCTATTAAAGGCGCATGATCATCATCCTGGTCTATTGTAGTACTATAACCTGTAGCCGCATGATAATGGTATCCTTGGTGTACGTTAATATGACCACCTGCATCATCAAAAGGAGCAAGGGTATAGGCACTTAAAATATTATTTACTGGAGCTGGCGCTGAATATTCTATTCCGTTAAGTGCAACACCACGCGTAGATGGAATTGTACTTGCAGTCATTGGACCGCCACCACCTGTAGAGAAATAGGCATTTTCGGATTGTAAAACAGGGGTAATAGGTATTAACCAAGTTTGCGTAAGATCAGTGATGTAAGAAGGAATACATTCTACACAAAAGTTTTCATATTCCGTACCAACATTTGGGTTAGCGGCATTAATACAATCATCCTCTGTCTCTGTAACATAAATGTCACCATTATCATCATACATCTGCCATTTCTCATCATTATAAAAATTGGCCATGTTCTGAATAAAGGCGCCATCTACATCGTAAACTTCTCCGCTATCCAACCATATACCTCCAGCCTCTGCATTGTCCGTAATATTATCAGGACACCAAGGACCCATTTCATGATCAGTAGGTGTGCTACTGGTTACTATCTGGTAACAATCTGTTTCTGTACCGTCAGATAGGGTGCAGGGTACGGTTGTTATGGTTAAATTATCTGTTGTGAAGTAGTCGGGATCTACATTTACTACAAGTTCCGTAGATACTTCTTCATCAGTACTATCGTCAATAGATTCGTCATCTGAATCACTGCTACAACTATTTAAAGAGAATAGAAAAGCAAAGCAGCCTAAAGTAATGTAAAGCGTATTTTTCATGATAAGGAGATTTTAAATTATAAGTGAGATTATTTTAAATGCTTATTGTCTTTGAGGTCTCTTTCCTGATGGTTTTGGAGCCTTTTCTACTTCTTCTTTTGATAAAAAACCATCTTTGTTGGTATCAATCTCCGTAAACTTTTCTTTTAAAGGACCGTTCACTTCAGTTTTTGAAAGAAGACCATTTTTATTGGAATCCATTTTAGTGAAAATTGCATCAACAGAAGGGGGACCTTGTTTTGCAGGTTTACTGTTAGCTTGTTGGCTCTTGCATGACATTACGAATATTGCGATAGTGGTTACCCCTATTAACATTGCTTTTGTACTCATATTTGTAGTTTTAAGATTCAAGTTTGCAGTTACAAATATTGGAAATGGTTTCACACCAAATGGCTTCTTTAAGTGAATCAACGATAGTTCTCAGTGAATGGACTTAATAGCTCTGTAAAAAGTTTAATGCATGCTATGTATATATTCAATTAAGAGATTATAAATACATTGTAGTAAGATAATAGGCGCCATGATTTAGGTCAAAAAAATAAAGTGCAATCTGAATTTATTTTGAAGAACGGATAATGGTATTATCCGTATTCTTTTTATGACCCTAAATCGTTGTTATTTATTTTTTGAACCTGACGAATATCATTCTTAAACGTCTCAAAGTTTATGAGCTTTGTAACTAAAGTTACTTCGCAGATTGTCAAGTCGTTGTAATTTTATCCCATCAAAAGTAAAAGCAAAATAAAATGAAGATAGAACAGATTTATACAGGATGTTTGGCCCATGCGGCCTATTACGTAGAGAGTAATGGTGAAGCGGCTATTTTTGATCCACTACGTGAGGTACAACCTTATATAGATAGGGCAATGAATGATCATGCAAAAATCAAGTATGTATTCGAGACTCATTTTCATGCGGATTTTGTAAGTGGTCATTTAGACCTAAAAAAGAAAACAGGGGCAGAGATTGTTTTTGGCCCAACGGCAAAACCTGGTTATGACGCTATAATAGCAGAAGACGGTCAAGTTTTTAATGTGGGTGATTATAAGGTAAAGGTAATACATACCCCCGGACATACTATGGAGAGCACTACCTACCTACTAATAGATGAAAATGGAAAAGAGTATGGAATCATTACTGGAGATACCTTGTTTATCGGTGATGTAGGCAGACCGGATTTAGCACAACATGTGCTAGCGGATTTAACGGAAGAGAAGTTGGCAGGTTATCTATATGACTCCTTGCGCAACAAAATTATGCCTCTTAGCGATGATTTAATCGTATTTCCTAACCACGGTGCAGGATCTGCCTGTGGGAAAAAGATGAGTAAACAAACTACGGATACTTTAGGTCACCAAAAAGCTACCAACTATGCGCTACGAGCAGATATGACCAAAGAAGAGTTCATTAAGGAACTACTAACAGGTTTAACAACCCCTCCAGGTTACTTTCCACAGAACGTAATGATGAACATTAAAGGATATGATAGTCTGGACACGGTTATGAACCGAGCGGAAAAACCTTTAACTGCCGAAGCTTTTGAGTTGCTTGCCAATGAAACGGGAGCACTTTTATTAGATACTAGAGATGCCAAAGATTTCGCAACAGGATTCGTACCTAATAGCGTTAATATAGGCCTTGACGGAAGCTTTGCCCAATGGGTAGGCGAGATGATTCCAGATGTGAAACAAGAAATTCTTTTAATTACCTATCCCGGTAAACAGGAAGAGGCTATTACCAGATTGTCACGTGTAGGTTATGACAATACCATTGGATATTTAAAAGAGGGCTTTAAAACCTGGAAAGAAGCCAAGAAAGAGGTAGAGACCGTTAAACGTATCTCACCTAAAGAATTAGAGATAGCCTACGCATCAGAAAAACCATTGGTTATAGATGTGCGTAAAAAAAGCGAATTTGACTCTGAACATGTAATAGGAGCTATTAACGTACCGCTTAATGAAATCAACCAACATTTAGCACAATTTCCAAAGGAAAAACCTTTTGTGGTGCATTGTGCAGGGGGGTATCGTAGTATGATAGCATCGTCTATATTAAAACAAAGAGGTTGGGATAATTTTGTGGATGTAGAAGGTGGCTTTGCAGAAATTAAAAATACGGGCATAAAAGTATCGGAATACGTTTGTCCTACCACGTTACTTTAAAATAAAAGCTAAAACACCAGTAGTTCTATTGTAATAATAGATGGGATTTCTGGCGATAAAACAAAAATAACATTAAAATTTGGTTGGTTATATATGGGGAGACGGTCAGGGCTTATTAGACCGTTTCCTTTTTTTAATCCTTCCTTTAATACATAAAAACTATGTCATTCTTAAGTTCAATATTTGGTAATAAAAGTGAAGCCTCTGATAAAATAGTAATCTTGGATAAAAAAGAGTACGCAACAGCTATTTCAGGTAGCAAAGTGCAATTGGTAGATGTTCGTACGGCTAATGAATTTAGCGGAGGTCATATTAAAGGCGCCAAGAATATTGATTTTTTTAACTCGGCTAACTTTGAGAAATCTTTTCAGAAACTAGATAAGAACAAACCCATTTATGTCTATTGCCGTTCTGGTGCAAGAAGTCAGAAAGCAGCTAGAAAGCTTTTAAATATGGGCTTTACGCAAATTTTTGATTTAAAAGGCGGCTATTCAAGATGGTCGTAAGTTATTATAAAAGAAATGGGTTAAACGTTTGTATAACCAACTAAACCAGCATTATGAAAACAAGTATTATAGTACAAAATTTAAAGTGTGGCGGTTGTGCCAAAACTATTACCTCTAGAGTATCGGAAATAGAGAATATATCCAACCTTTCGGTAGATGTAGAAACCTCTATGGTATCGTTTATGCACGAAGATTTGAACGATGCACTTATGGTTAAGGAGAAATTAAAAGTATTGGGTTACCCATCTATTGATAGCGAAAACTCTATGGTTTCAAAAGCAATTTCTTTTGCTAGCTGTGTAAGCGGAAAAATGTCTAAATAGGGTAGACCCGCCATGGCTTTTCGTACAAATTAAAAAGTAGGTTGGCGTAAGCGTATTTTAAAAAAAACCATCAACAACTAAATTCTGAATATTATGAAAAAAAATATGGGTAGTACAGACCGCATTATCAGATTTATATTTGCTGCTATTGTAGGATTTTTATATTGGCAAGGTAGTATTGGTGGCATTTTAGCTTACGTACTGTTAGCCGTAGCAGCAATTTTTATAATAACAAGTTTTATAAGTTTCTGTCCGTTATACACGATTTTTGGGTTCAAAACCTGTAAAACTAAAAAGTGATAAAGTTTTTAAGATGAACCAGGCACTACAGGATAATTACGGACATATTTTTGAAGATGAACTTCTTCAACAAATCGATAACGTTGCCACGTTTAAGGAAATACCCGAAGGATTTAAACTTATTGAAATAGGGGAGTTCATTAAATCTATGCCGTTGTTGGTATCAGGAGTTGTAAAGGTGTTGAGGGAAGATGATAAAGGAGATGAGCTATTGCTCTATTTTCTTGAACATGGCGATACCTGTGCTATGACATTGAACTGCTGTGTAGGTCACAGAAAGAGTGAAATACGGGCGGTGGCGGAAACAGAGGCAAAACTAATTATGGTGCCCATTAGTAAAATGGAAGAATGGATGGCCAACTACCCAAGCTGGCGTAATTTCATTCTAGAAAGTTACCATAATAGGCTTAATGAATTATTGGAAACACTAGACAGCATCGCATTTTTAAATATGGATGAACGTCTACTAAAATACCTGAAAAATAAATCGCGGGTTACAGGCAGTACTACCATTAACAGTACCCACCAGGAAATTGCTTATGAACTACACACTTCACGCGTAGTAATATCCAGGTTGCTTAAAAAACTTGAAAATATAGGTAAGGTAAAACTAAACCGGTACCATATAAAACTTGTGGAGTTGTAATTTAAGTTCTGTGTCTGTGCAAAGCTTGCCATAGCTTAATTCAATTTATATTTTTCTCTGTACTCGGTAGGACTGATACCTTCTTTCTTTTTGAACAGTCTTGAAAAATAGGGTGGATATTCAAAACCCAATTCATAAGCTACTTCTGCTATGCTTTTACTGGGTTGTAACAACAGGTTCTTAGCTTCATCAATTAACAGCAATTGCAAATGCTCTGTAGTAGTTTTACCGGTTTCTTTTTTTAAAGTGTCGCTGAGGTACCGCTGTGAAACGGATATTTTAGCTGCAATTTGCTCTATGCTAGGAATACCTTTTTTCTGTAATTGACCAGTTTCGAAAAATTGAGATACTTGCAGGTTAAACCGCTCTAGCAAGCTAGTAGAGAGTTCTTTTCTATTCAAAAATTGTCTTTCATAAAAACGATTGGCATATTTAAAAAGCGTAATTAATTGAGAGATAATGATGTCTTTACTAAACTCATCTTGGTTATTTTGGTATTCTATGTTAATATTCTCTACTATAGATTCGATTTGCTTTTCTTCTTTAGGTGAAAGATGTAACGCTTCATTTACCGCATATGAAAAGAAGCCATATTTTTTTATTTGTTGAGCCAGTTCTGTTCCTTTCAGAAAATCTTCATGAAAGTTGATGGAAAAGCCTTTTTGCTCATATACTACGCTACTATCCCATTGCAGTACTTGTCGTGGAGCGATAAAAATTAAAGCGCCGTTGGTGAAATCATAAGTGGTTCTACCGTAGTTTAAATCGCCTTTCACTATTTTCTTTAAACTAATAGAATAGCAATCATTTGTAATTGGAGGTGAACTTTCTTTGGGGCAGGGTAAAAAGTCTTCTCCCCTTGCAGAAAATACACTGAACATAGGATGCTCTGGTCCTGGTAATTCTAAATACGCTATGTACTCCGATAAGGTTTTAAAATGCTGCATATTATGTGTTTATTTCTTTAGCTGCCAATTGTAACTGCTTATTGTACCCATCTATTCTTGCATGCGCCGTACCATCTACCAATAATATAACGACTAACATAGCTATGGCCGTTATCATGCTTGCTCTCCATATAGGGGTGCTAACGAACAATAGGACTAGGGCACAGGCAATAATGATTATAGGTATTGCGGTAAAAACTATCGTGTCGTATTCTTTTAAGGTAGCTTCGGCTCGCTTCAATTCGGCATCTACAAAAGCAGCTGCATCTTTATGGTACGCCTTTTCAAATTGTGTTATTCTTGATTTATTGGTAAAAAATAAGCCCAAACCAATTATCAGAAGTAAGCTGCCTGCTACCAATGTTGGTATAATGTAGGCTCTTGCCATATCTGTCTTTCCCAGTTGCCAGAACCCAACACTCGCCACTAAAAATACCATTCCGAAGAGCATGAAAAACGGAGTAGAAAAAACTTCGGCCTTAGCCCAATCAGTAGCTGCTTTTAAAATATCCATAGCTGATGTTTTAGATAATCTATTCTACTAAATTAAAATTTATACTGGGTTTTTTTACTTATTTCGTTGCCCCAATATTGTTTACAATATTTGCTGGACCTTCTGGAAACCACATTTTAGCCAAAAGATTAGGTACATATCCCACTGGTACATAATCTGCAGTATAGGTAATTTTGGTTATGTCCGGATCTACTTTCGTAAATTCATAAACAACCTTGTAGTTAGCCATTCTCTTAACATCTTCTTGTTTATAATCGTTTGAAACTGCCGTTGCTGTAAAAATAAGTATGTCATCTTTTTTGACCCGATCAATTTTTATGACAATATCGCTATCTGCCATTGGCCATGGTGCATCAAAATAATAATATGCCAACCATTCCTTCCCCGATATTTTTTCTATTTCTTGGGTAACAGGTGTTCTTTTCAAGAATTTTTTATGATTGTTCGTATTGGAAAAATAGGCATCTAGTTCGTCTAAGGTAATGTTGGCCGTTGTCTGGGCAACGTAATAAAAATGGGTTCCTTCCTCTTCTTTGACCAGTTCATATTTTACCGTAGTCCTGCCATCTTTTGCGGTTTTCGTTTTATAGTTTCGGCTTTGTGCAAAAGCATTGATGGACGTTAATAATATAACTACTGTTCTTATATATTTTATGCGCTTCATTTCTCTTAGATTTCAATTATTGGAATCCAACTGTTAAACCTTCCATTCATAACCAACAGCATCTTCTGATACTGACCAAAGCTTTTCCATTACGGGTTTATCTTTTGCGTGTGGCTCTAGCTTGCATTCACCTACCGGGCCGGTCCAATAATTTTTTCCTGTTGGGCCGTAAAAACCTTCTTGGTCCAAATCTGGTTCTGTAGCACACATTAATTCTGGATACGCACCTTTTTCTGCTGATTGTACCATTGGTGTCAATTTCATGATTTGCCACATGAATCTTGTCATTAAGCTTCCACTGGTTTTTATGAGTGATGTTGAAGATGCCCCTGGGTGGCAGGCATATGCTTTTACAGTTGTTTTACCCGCCTCTTTTAATTTATCCTGTAATTCATAAACTGTCATAATCTGCGCCAGTTTACTTTGGCTATATACATCGTTAGGACCATAGTTCTTGTCCCAGTTCATATCATCGAACTTTATGGTCTTAATTCCCATAGTGTACCCCATACTGCCAACAGTTACAATACGACCTTTAGATTCTTCTATACGAGGGTAAAGTAATGCTTGCAGTAAAAAATTACCGTAATGGTTTACCCCTAACTGACTTTCAAAACCATCTTCGGTAAAGGTTTGTTTGGGTACTTGAGCTATTGCGGCATTACAAAGCAAGGCATCTATTTGTGGTACGGTTTTAAGCACCTCTTCTGCAGCTTTTTTTACAGAAGTCAAGGATGCTAAGTCCATTTCTATGTTGGTTACAGGTATTGCATTACCCAATTCTTGCTTTAAGGTTGCTATGGTAATGGTAGCCTTTTTTAGGTTACGGTTCAACATAACCACGGTTGCTCCTTTTTTCAATAATATTTTTGCAGCTTCATAACCTGTACCGCTTGTAGTACCTGTTATTACGAATGTTTTGCCTTTAAGACTTATAATTCTATCGGGTGTCCACCCTTGTTCGCCAAATTGTGTTGTATTCATTATATCCTATTTTTTAACTATCCAATAGAGTAGGACAAAGGTAAAATGGAGGGCCACCAACTTACTTACACACATTTTCGAATCTTGTATACTTTTTGGGGAGATAGTGTCATATGTTCAACCTTGGAAGGTTGTTCATTACCATATCGTATTTTAAACTTTTGGTTTTCTTTTCCCTATTTTTCTAATTCGGACTTATTGATCCTGTTGCCCATTAGTAAAATGGAAGAATGGGTGGCCAACTATCCAAGCTGGCGTAATTTCATTCTAGAAAGTTACCATAATAGGCTTAGTGAATTATGGGAAACGCTGGACAGCATCGCATTTTTAAATATGGATGAACGTCTATTAAAATACCTGAAAAATAAATCCCCGGTTACGGGCAGTACTATCATTATCAGTACCCACCAGGAAATTGCTTATGAACTACACACTTCACGCGTAGTATTACCTAGGTTGCTTAAAAAACTTGAAAATATGGGTAAGGTAAAACTAAACCGGTACCACATAAAACTTGTGGAGTTGTAAAGTGGGGAGTGTAACGGTCTTGTGCTATATAGCGGTTGCAAAGATAGCAAATCTGACCGCATATCACTTGTTCTCAGGAGTGCTCATTATGGAATCATACGTTTTACTATTGGTTACGTAATTCAAATTCTTTTTTTGCAGCTTGTATTTCTTCATCAGTCTTTGTTCTTTGCAGAATCCATTTCACATCTTTGGATTTGAGAGAGGCTGTCGTAAATAGAAATTTTTTGGCCATGATATGCTCATTATTTTCACCATAATTTTGAATGGAAACAAGGTTGGCCTTTATGAAATTCCATCCTTTTTGAAATTGAATATCTGCACTCCTCTCAACTTCGAGACCGGTGCCATTAGGTGATTCTCGGATACATGTATCTTTATATTCAAGATCTCTGTCTATATACATCAAATAATACTTACTACCTACAATCTTGTCCCAGTTCTTTTTGTCAAGCATTCTTTCTTCGGAAACAGGAGATATATAAGCTACAGTAATGCCATATTTCTTTACGTAAATTGGCGGATATAGCTGAGAATATACATCATCGTATGGTGTTTTAAATAGCGGATTTCCCATCATGTCATATTCACCTTTTCCTTTACAGTTCATCATATTAAATTGACTCTCCAAATTAGAGCCCATATGATTATTACCAAGCTCCTTAATGTCATAATCTAGTAAGCTGAAATGAATTGCTCCTGTCTTATCAATGCTGCCAAGTGTAATTTCATCTCCATTTTTGGGCCATTGAACAAGTTCAAATCCTCCGTTGGCATAATCTAATTCTCCTTCAAATTGGTTTTCAATTTTAGGAAATGAAATTTTAGTTTGCAATTGTTTTGTCTTGCATGAATGAAATAAAATAATCGAGATAATTATTATTAGATTCATTTTCATATTCACAACTAAATATTTTATCATCTTATCTGTTTTTCATTCCTGAACGGTTAGTATATGAAACGTAGCGTGCAAATAGACGCTAACTTTTCGGATTATACACAAGCCGAATTTTTATGTTTTGTTCTTACTTTTTTATTTTAAAAGCCAAATTTAAAAATTTGGTGACTTTACAGATACACACAAACCTCTCGTAAAGCCTATAATAGCTATGTTTTATATACATTGTTAGCTATAGTGTTTTATTCAGTCAGCTTTAATTCATATCGAACATAATGTATACTTTTTATTGGCTTTCCACCTTTTAAAGCAGGTTCAAATTTTAGTTCAGACATACTTGATTTTACTTGCTCATCTAACCACATATTGCTTGCAACAGCAAATTTTATGTCCTCGACACTCCCTTTTTCATTAACAAATAAATAGTAACCATAAGATAATGTATGGTCATCACCATATCCATCAAAAATTGATTTTTCCGCCTTAAATTTTTTAGCTATTATTTGGTCATTTATTGGTGTTGGTTGATTGTCAGGAAGTACATAATCCTCATAGTCTTTATAACACCCATCGCATATTTTTGAAATAACATTTGTTTTGACTTTTGGATTTGTAAACTTTGGAAATTTTTTAGATGAAATAGCTTTGCCATTTTCATAAACAGTTTCTTGTTCTAAATTTCCGTTATCATAATAACTTCTTGTAATACCGTTTTCTTTCCCTTCTTTAAATTCTTGTTCTAAACTTACTAAACCTTTTCTGATAGTTCTTGATTTACCATCTCTGAGGTAATTTTTGTATTTAGTCTCGTATATGGTTGTGCTATTAAATGAATTCCATTCGTTTATATAAAGTCCTGTTCCGTTTATCAAAGTTTGCTCTCCTTTTTCATTCCAATAGTTTTCAAAATAGACTTGACCTTCTTTAAAATCTGCTTCCAGTTTTTTACTTCCATCTTTCCAAAATTTCAGCCATTTTCCAGTCCTTGTAGTATTATCAATGAAATTCGATTGCTCTGCAAGTTGCCCATTATCATACCACTCTTTTGATTCGCCAAAGTTTTGGTTGCCATCAGCTTTTTTTGTTTCTAATTTTTTCTGAGCTCCATTTTCATAGAACCATTTATGTATTAGAACTTCATTAGGTTTATCCTTTACAACCTTATATTTTAGTGTTCCATTTTCGAAAAATTCTTCTCGCTCTCCAGTTTGTTCTCCTTCTTTGTATTCTATTCGTTCTTTTAGCTTTCCGTTTTCATAAAAGGATTTGAATTCTCCATTTATTACACCTTGTTCAAGGAAAAACTCTTCTTTAACTTTTTTGTCAGGATAAAAGGTCTTGCATAATCCAGTAAAAGTCAGGTCAAATTCTTTTCCATCTTCGTCAAGACATATTTCGTTTGGGTTTTTACGAATGTAAGATTCAATTAAGGACATTGTCTCTTCATTCATTTCATAATACTTGTCATCAAGCAAAGACATTTCGTCAAGTCTATCATAAAGGTCGCTCCCGAACAAATCACTTTCTTGAGCTTTGTCCATTAGTTTTTTGTTTTTCTGATAGATTTTATCCGCTTTCTTGACAAGGTTGGCCATTTCAGTATCTCCAATATGTTCCAAGCCTTTAATTATTGTAGGAATATAAGGTCCGTAACCATTGTAATAGAATTGTACAAATCCACCATTTGTAACTTGAGCATCTAAATACCACCAATAATAAAGTGCTTTCTGTCCGTACGATAAAGATTTTCCACGTTCAATTTCGTGTTCCTTGTCCTTTATAAATTTCGATATTGGTTCAAGGACGAACCAACCAAAATCAAAACCGTTTAATTTGAAGAATTCACCTTTATTCAGTTCAGGACGAAAATGTTCGGTTTTATTAAATTCCCAATAAGGGTCATTTTCGTTTTGGGCTTTGCAACCGAACAGATTTAATAAGTTCATAATTATTATTGAAATAGTAAGTATTCTTTTCATTCGCGATGTTTCTTCAACATTATAGCTAACGTACGGATATGCGGACAATTACGCATATTTCTCAATATTGGGGTATAAACGTACTTTTTCAGGTATGTTTATTTTGGTAATACCTGCAATATAAATATTTACGTCTTTAAATTCTTACAGAATGGCGGAATAGATATTAAAATGTTTACTTGATACGTAAATGAATTCTTTAAATTCGCGTTCTTTTTTGTAGTAGTACCAACTCAAATATTGGAATTTCTTAGAGGTGTGGGCGAGCCAAAAAGCCTTAAAAATGGTTATAGAAGTTTAGTTTACATTTTTACCTTTAGGTAAACGGATAATAAACGCAGTACCTTGCCCCAGTTCACTTTCAATTTTAATTGAGCCCTCTAGCTTTTCAACCAATGTTTTAATAATAGCTAAGCCCAATCCATGGGAACTTTCCCCATCGGTTGGTCGTGCGGAGAGTTTTTGAAACATTTTAAATGCTTTATTTTTATCAGCTTCAGACATGCCGGGGCCATAATCTTTAAATGAAATCATTATGGAGTCGTTACTGGATTTTACGGATAGGTCAATTTTATTTCCTTTGTTTGAAAACTTAATTGCGTTGGTCATTAAATTATCAAAAATGCGGGTAACCAATTTTTGGTCCGAATGAATTAGGAGTGGTTTTTTATCAATAAACTTCCTCAGTTCTTGATTTTTTTCATCTAACCTGCTTATATAGCTTTTTTCCCATTCTTCTATAAATTCAGAAAGCTCTATATCCTTTAATTCAATTGTTTTTTCAGGGTGATTAACATTGCTCATAAAGAGCAAATTTGTGATTAAGCTATTGCCATTTCTAACAGATTTATGAATGTACCCAATGTATGTTTTTTGTTCATCATCTAAGTTCTCATTACTTTCTATAAGCTGACTAAGACCTTGAATGTTATTAAGAGGACCTCTAAGGTCATGAGCCATAATCCCAATGATTCCGTCCTTTTCTCTATCTAGTTCCTCTAGTTTTTTGTTGTTCTCTACTAGTTCCTTAGTTTGTTTAGAGACCTCTTTTTTAAGCAAAGCTTCTGCTTTTTTCAATCTGTCAACCCGCAAATAATAGACTGTAAAAAGGAATCCGATCAATAATAAAACAACAAGTAGTCTAAACCACAGTGTTTTCCAAAAAGGTGGTTTTATGTTAATAGTCAATAATGTTTCTTGTTCATTCCAAACCCCTTCATTATTGGAGCCTTTAATTTTTAAAACATATGTTTTTGGATCTAAATTGGTAAAAGTAAGATCATGTTTATTGCCATGCGCAATCCAGTTATCATTAAATCCTTCTAATTTGTATTTGTATGCATTATTCTGGGAATTTGTAAATTCTAAAGCAGAAAATTTAAATTTTAAATTGTTTTGATTATGGGATAGGTCTATTGAATCCAATTCGGAAATGGTTTTGCCAAATCTTATAGATTCATTGTTAACTTTAATGTTCGTAAAAACTACGTTAGGGATGTGAGGATTACTTTTAATATCCTTTGGGTTGAAAATTGTAAATCCAGATGTGCCTCCTACTAATAAATTACCATCCAAGCCTTGAGCATGCCCTCCCATATCCAGTATATTGTTTCCGGGTATGGCAATATTTTTGAATTGCATGGTGAGCGGCTTTATTTTAGACAATCCATTTGGGGTTGTCACCCAAATATTACCATCAACGCCGTGTAGAATCCCAAATATGATGTTACTAGGAAGGCCATCGGCTACGGTATATTGCTCAAATTTTTCAGAGTCGGGGTCAAATATTGCTAAGCCACTTCTGGTTCCGATCCATATGCTATTGTTGCTATCACGATACAAGGAACGAACTTTATTTCCAACAATGCAGTTTTCACAATCTTCCTTATTTTCCCATAATTTAAATTCAAAAGTATGGGTGTTGAGCAGAATTAACCCTCCGTCTGTACCTATCCATATTTCTGAGTTGGAAGATTTTAGTACACAATAGGCCGTTAAGCTCGTTAAGATTTTATTGGGCTTATCTTTTGAGTAGATACTCTTAATTTCATTTGTAATTGTATTGTAGGTAACCATACCAGCTCCTACAGTTCCAATTAATAGTATATTATCTTCCGTTTCATGTATGCTTTGTACGTGTCCTATTCTATTTGCTAATCTGTTTTTTACAAAACCCGATTCTAGGATAAATCTATCTTGCTTTGGATTGTATTTATAGAGGCCACCACTTTGCGTGCCTACCCATATGTCATTATTTTTTGAACGTTCAATAACACGTATTCTCGGAATATTAACATCACCTCTGTAATTAAAATCCTTTATATAATTTCTATATAGCTTGGTTTTTGGGTTGAACCGGCTTAGACCATTGTTGGTTCCTACCCATATAGTACCGTCTAAATCTTGCAACATTGCCCGTACGCCATTATGGACCAATGAATTACTATTATGGTTGTCTTTTTCCCAATGACTGAAGTTTAGGTTTTTTAAGTCAAATTTGTTTAAGCCGTTTCCTGTGGTAGCCATCCAGATATTTTTGGATTTATCCACAATGACATCCTCTACGGAGTTACTTCCTATTTTGTATGCAGAATTTCCATCGGACTTATATATTTTTATCTCGTGGGTCTCTATGTTGTAATTCAATAAGCCGCTACCATTTGTAGATAACCAAATACTACCATTATGGTCATTATAAATCTTCCATATACACATTTTGTTAATGGAATATGTATCGGTTACATCCAGTGGTATTTTTTTGAATGGTTTAGTGTGTGTGTCCAATACAGTTAAACCATTGTCCGTACCTACCCAAAGCACGCCGTTTAAATAATATATATCATTTATAAATTCTGAAGGAAGTGCATTTTCATTGGAAGCGCTCAAAGGAGTTTTAGTGAATTTACCAGTTGATGGGATGAAGTAGTAAAGTCCTTGAAACTCGTCCCCCACCCAAAGATTGCCTTTGTCATCTTCAGCCAAGGATTTTACGGAATAGTCACAATTTTGACATGCTTTAGGCTGTTTCCAATGCTGAAAGGTCTGATTGGAACGATTTAGTAAATTCAATCCATTTTTTGTGGCAATCCAAAGTCTTGATTTACTATCCTCGTATATTCTGTGTACTACGTCGCTACTGATAGAAGTGGAATCATTTTTTTTATGGGTAAATCTAGTTATAGCGCCCGTAGTTGTATTGTACAGGTTTAGGCCGCCACCTTCTGTGCCAATCCATATATTGCCATTAGAATCTTCTAATAGACTGGTAATCCAATTTTCTGATATAGTGTTGCTATTCTTCGGGTTGTACTTGAATATTTTAGGTTTGTAACCATCGTATCGGTTTAATCCATTGTTCGTGCCAATCCAAATAAAACCTTTAGAGTCTTCAATAAGACAAGTAGGGTAATTTGAGGAAAGCCCTTTTTCAATATCAATTTTCTCTAAAAACTGATTATCAGACTGAGCGTTAACTCCTAAAATAAAAAGGAGAAATAACGCTGAAGTTAATAATACATTCGTGAGAGAACATTGCATTTGTTAGTTGTTTTTCTATGTAATCATCGTCAATAAAATCTATTACAAAAATTAAAACTGCTTTTTTATCAGGTCAGTACTAGTATTTTTTGCCACGAGCTATTTTTCTATTTTTAGAAAGTAAGGTTGCTATTTTAAAGTATTTATTTTTGAATAAACTAGATTTTGCTTTATGAGTTAATCTATATCTCATGTACTAGCCTTTAAATCTTACTTCAACTTCTTTATCATGTAAAAGCAAGTGTACCGGTATACTGGTATATGTTTAGCCTATACTTGCAATATAAATATTTAAGTATCTAAATTCTTACAAAATAGTGTAATATTTTATAAAAGACTTTGTTCTAGGACGTATGTACAACAGTTATCATACCATGCAACGCTGCAAAACCAAATCTTTTTTGTAACAAAAGTTGCTGTGAGCGCTTTACGAAATATTGAAATTTACAGTATTAAAGTTGAAGATTCCTGTGCAGTTCCAATTCTTTGGACTCACGCTATACTACATAAGCTTTTACTTAAAAAATAGAATCAAAATGTCTAAAATTGTAATACTGGGAGCAGGAATAGCGGGTCATGTGGCCGCTACTCACCTAAGGAGAAAGTTGTCAAAAGAACATGAAGTGGTCGTTGTTTCTCCTAACGGAAATTACCAATGGATACCTTCTAATATATGGGTAGGTGTGGGTAGGATGAAATCGGAAGATATTCTTTTTCCCCTAACACCATTATATAAGAAAAAAGGCATTGACTTCAAAAGGGCCAAGGTGACCACTTTTCATCCAGAAGGAGATACCGAAACTTTAAAACCTTATGTAAACATACAGTACGTTCTTAAGGAAGATCAGGGCAGGACGGAAAAAGTAACCTACGACTATTTAATTAATGCAACAGGTCCAAAATTGGCTTTTGATCAAACAGAAGGGCTTTTGCCCGCAACCAATAAGACCTATTCAGTTTGTACCTATACCCATGCAGAGCATGCATGGCAAGGATTGGACGAACTCATTCAAAGAATGAAGAAGGGAGAAAAAGTAAAAATATTAATAGGTACGGGCCATGCCAAGGCAACATGCCAAGGAGCTGCTTTTGAGTATATTTTAAATGTGGAAAAAGAACTTCACAAACATAATGTACGGGATATGGCTGAAATTACTTGGATTTCCAACGAATATCAATTGGGCGATTTTGGTATGGATGGCGTTTTGTTAAGCTATGGCAGCAACATTATGAAGTCTAGCGAAATGGTGGAAATGGTTTTTGAAGACCGAGGAATAAAATGGATTCTAGGGGCTGGAGTAAATAAAATTGAAGATGGCATAGCCCACTATGAAAATTTGGAGGGCGAGCAAAAATCCGAAACCTATGATTTTGCTATGCTGATTCCTGCTTTTTCAGGTCATGGGTTCAAGGCTTACGATAAAAATAATGTAGAGATTACGGATAAGCTTTTTAAAGGCTTTATGCTGGTAGATGCAGATTACACGCCAAAACCTTATGAAAATTGGAGCGTGCAAGATTGGCCGGAAACGTATCAGAATCCGTCATATAAAAATATATTCGCACCAGGTATTGCCTTTGCGCCACCACATGCCATTTCCAAACCAAGGGTAAGTAAAAACGGTACATCTATTTCTCCGGCACCACCACGTACGGGAATGCCATCCGGAATTACGGCCAAGTTGGTTGCGGATAATATTATAGATGTTATTAAAGGAAAAAAAGAATTACGGCACAAAGGATCTATGGGTAATATGGGTGCGGCATGTATTGCATCTGCAGGGTATGGTATGACCCAAGGAAGCGGAATAAGCATTACCACCTTCCCAATTGTACCCGATTTTGAAAAGTACCCGGATACCCACGGCAGAAAATTGGGCAAGACTTTTGGAGAAATTGGCCTAGCTGGCCACTGGCTGAAACTAGCCTTGCATTATGCTTTTATGTATAAGGCCAAAATGAAACCGTTCTGGTGGCTCATTCCTGAATAGAAATTAGGAGAGAAGGTATTTATTATTGGCAAGTGATTTAATTACAAATAGAAAAAGATGAAAAGAATATCAAAATCAAAACGATTCATTATGAGGAATCCCATTATTCAGTTCTTCAAGTTCATTTGGTTGAGTTTAAAGATATTGATTGTTGTGGCCGGAGGCCATGGTGGCACCCGAAAAACAACATCCTAATGACAAGAAAAATAGTTTGGCTTACAGTGCTTGGCATTGCTGTGGGGGCAATTTCCGAGTATATATATTATTCGGAAATTGGTTGTGTTTCTGGCACTTGTGCCATCACTTCAAAACCTTTGAACAGCACATTATACGGGGCTCTAATGGGAGGATTAGTATTTATTATGTTCATAAAATCTCCTAAGAAATAAATAGGTTATTAATTAGAATCTATAGGTAGGTAAATGAAAGGCGCTTCGGTAAACGAAGGGTCTTTTTTTATTTGGAAAAATGGAGTAACGCATTACTTTTTTGAATGGTAACAATGGTTACTGTGGAGCATAAAAGCTGACTGTAATTTTGTAGAAAATTAAATAATGATGAAGTATATTTTTTGGATACTGATTTTTTTGGGAGGTTCCTTTTACGCACAAGCGCAAGAAACCATACTCATTTCAAAAGCCGAGGTTATTGCAAAGGCAAAAGAAAATAACAACACCCTTAAAATGGCGGAGCAGGATGTTCTGGCAGCTCTGGGTGACTATAAACAAACCAATGCTACGCTGTTGCCCAATATTGGAATTTCACATACGGGAATAGCAACCACCAACCCGTTAATGGCTTTTGGTTCGAAACTTAACCAGTCTATTTTGACTTCAGGTGATTTTGCTCCGGACTTGTTAAACAATCCTAGTCAGATTGAAGATTTTGCTACACGGGTGGAAGTACAGCAACCACTTATAAATTTTGATGGCATATTTCAACGAAAGGCGGCCAAGTCCAAATACAATGCTACCAGATTTCAATCGGAACGTACGCAGGAATATATGTCTTTGGAAATAGACAAGGCTTATATGCAACTGCAGTTGGCCTATAAAACGGTAGCGGTTTTAGAAAAAGCAAAAGAAGCTGCAGTAGAGAACAAACGTATTGCAGACAATAGTTTTAAGCAAGGATATTTACAGAAATCAGATGTTCTTGCCGTGCAAGTGCGGGTAGGGGAAATCGAAAACCAGTTGCAGTATGCCAAGAGTAATATTCAAAATGCTTCTAATTACCTATCAGTTTTAATGGATGATACCACGTATGCCATCTTACAACCCACAGATTCACTTACCGTAACGGTCAATGATTTAGGGCAACAAGAGTTTTCTGAAAACCGAGCGGATATTCAAGCTATGACTTCGGCAAGTGAAGCTTATCGCCAAATGAACAAGGCAGATAAAATGAGTTTTTTACCACGCTTGAATGCCTTTGGAACTTATGAACTTCATGATGATGAAATTTTTCAAGGAGCTTCCAACGGCTATTTGTTCGGTGCCGAGTTAAAATGGAATATCCTAGAAGGCGGCAAGCGCTTTGGAAAAGCACAGAAAAGTAAAGCGGAATACGAGAAATCAAAAATACAATTAGAGCAATATACAGCTGAAAGTCAGGTAGAGCTGAATAGGGCTAAACGTTCGCTCCAAGATGCCAAGAACAACTTGGAGCTTACGGCCCTTGCCCTAGAACAATCCAAAGAATCTTTGCGCATACGTACCAACCGTTTTCAACAAGGCTTGGAGAAAACAACGGATTTATTAATGGCCGAGACCCAATATGCGCAAAAGCAACTGGAATATTACAGCACTATTTTCCAACACAATTATGCCTTGGCTTACGTACAATTTTTGACCCGATAACAAACTACGAATACTTATTTACCTAGTACCTAATTCTAAAACGATGAGAAACAAAAATTATAGCATAGCAGCAGTTTTAACCTTAACACTTGCCTTGGCGAGCTGTGGCGGAAAAGAAACGAAAGCAGTCGCGGACAACTCTCCAGTAGTACCTGTTCAAGTACGTGCAGTTGCTGAAAATACAGAAAATTCATTTGTAACGGCCAGCGGAAAAATCGAGGCGGCCAAAAGTGCCAATATCAGTACCCGAATGATGGGGTATGTAGATAAGATTTACGTGAAAGTAGGGGATAAGGTAAAAAATGGCCAACTCTTATTGAGTGTAAATAATGCAGATGTTTCGGCAAAATTAGCTCAGGTAAATGCAGGAATTACGGAAGCCACAGCAGCCTATACCAATGCAGAGAAAGACTACCAACGCTTTACGAACTTGTTCAATGAGAATAGTGCTTCGCAAAAGGAATTGGATGATATAACCGCTAATTACAATATGGCCAAAGCCCGTTTGGAGAGCGCTAAACAAATGAAGAACGGTGTAAATGCCCAGATGGGGTATGCGAATATCCGCGCTCCTTTTAACGGAGTGGTTACCAGCAAATTTATAAGCGCGGGAGATATGGCCAACCCGGGAATGCCTTTGTTGGAGGTAGAATCGCCTGGGAAACATCAAGTTTTGGCTAGTGTGCCTGAATCCGAGATTTTGGAAATCCAACCCAATACAGAAGTAAGTGTACTCGTAAAATCCTTGGGTAAATCCGTAAAAGGAAAGGTAGTAGAAGTAAGTACGTCAGCAAAGAATACAGGTGGTCAATATCTGGTAAAAGTAATGTTGGAAGCTTCTGATGCCAAAATTTTATCCGGTATGTATGCTACGGTACAGTTTCCTGTGGAAAGAAAAGCAAATGCAACTGCGGTTATGATTCCTACGGAGGCTTTGGTTGAAAACGGACAATTAAGCGGTGTGTATACGGTAAGTGAAACCAACAAGGCTTTATTACGCTGGTTGCGTTTGGGACGTGTTTTTGGCGATAAGGTTGAAGTATTATCCGGCCTGTCCCAAGATGAAAAATACATTCTTTCCTCTGACGGAAAATTGTTCAACGGAGCAAAGGTTAGCATACAGTAAATAAGAATCAAAAGATAACGAGCGGTTGCGTTAGGGATTGCAACGGATACCCCACAGTGTTCTTGATCTGCTTACAGATAAAGAATGCGAGGAGTAGAAGTGAAAAGCCCGCCCGAACGCCCATATAAGATACAAAGCAATGAAAGAAGGATTAGCAGGTAAAATTGCCAAAATGTTCATAGGCAGCAAATTAACAGTGTTGTTAATGGTTGTTTTTATGGTCATTGGGGTGTACAGTTCGTTTTTGATTCCGAGGGAGGAAGAGCCCCAGATAGACGTGCCTATGGCCGATATTTTTGTTGGATATCCCGGGGCGAGTCCTACTGAGGTAGAGTCGCGCGTGATAAAGCCTTTGGAGAAATTGATATCGAATATCAAAGGCGTGGAGTATGTGTACTCCACTTCCATGAAGGAGCAGGGCATGGTGATCGTGCAGTTTTATGTGGGTGAGGATATTGAACGCTCGTTCGTGAAATTGTACAATGAAATCAATAAGCACATGGATGAAATGCCGCAAGGTGTAACGTTTCCGTTGGTAAAAACCAGGGCTATTGACGATGTACCTATGCTAGGGCTTACCCTGTGGAGCGAAAATTATGACGGCTACCAGTTAAGCCAAATGGCGCAGGAGCTAGAAAGTGAGATCAAGAAGGTAAATGATGTGGCGGTTACCCATAAAATTGGTAATCAAGATCGCCAGTTGCGTGTGGTTTTGGATAAGGATAAACTGGCTGCTAGCGGCTTGGATTTCTTATCGGTTTCTGAAATGATCAAGGCGAACAATGCGCAATTAAGTTCTGGAAGTTTTGATAAAAACGATACCGAATTTTTGGTGAATACAGGTAGTTTTCTGGCATCGGTAACCGATGTAGAGAATCTTGTGGTGGGTGTACAACAGAACCAACCCATTTATTTAAAGCAAATTGCCCGTATTATTGATGGTCCTGAAATTCCACAGAGTTATGTATCCTTAGGATTTGGCCAGGCGAGTGATAAGGTAACGGATTACAAATCTGAATACCCTGCGGTTACCATTTCGGTAGCTAAAAGAAAGGGTGCTGATGCGATGAAAATTGCCGATATCGTAATCGATAAGGTAGAGCATTTACGCAGTACATTGATTCCTGATGACGTACATGTAGAAATTACCAGAAACTATGGGGAAACGGCTTCACACAAAGTGTCTGAACTATTGTTACACCTTATAGGTTCTATCATAGCCGTAACCCTTGTGGTGATGTTGGCCATGGGCTGGCGTGGTGGTTTGGTGGTATTTTTATCCGTACCCATAACGTTTGCCTTAACACTATTGAGCTACTATATGCTGGATTATACCTTAAACCGAATTACGCTTTTTGCTTTGGTTTTCGTAACGGGTATTGTGGTAGATGACTCCATAATTATTGCCGAGAATATGCACCGGCATTTTAAGATGAAACGCCTGCCTTTTAAGCAAGCGGCATTGTATGCCATTAACGAGGTAGGTAATCCTACTATTCTAGCAACTTTTACGGTAATAGCCTCTGTGTTGCCTATGGCTTTTGTATCTGGGCTAATGGGGCCGTATATGGCTCCGATGCCTATTGGCGCATCTATTGCTATGATTTTGTCTTTGTTCGTGGCTTTGACAATCACACCTTATTTGGGCTATATTTTCTTAAGGGAAAAAGACAAAAAAGGACAAGTAGAGAAGCCACAAAAACCTTTGGAAGATACCTACATCTATAGGGTTTATAACAAATTTGAGCGTCCGCTTATTGAAAACAAAGGCAAACGTTGGATGTTTCTGGGATTAACTTTCTTGTTGCTCTTAGGGTCCATGGCCTTGTTCTTTACAGAATCGGTAGCCGTAAAAATGCTACCTTTTGATAACAAGAACGAATTTCAAGTGGTTATAGATATGCCCGAAGGCACTACACTTGAACGTACGGGAGTGGTAGCCCAAGAAATTGCGCAGTACCTCTCTACACGACCAGAAGTGGTGAACTATCAAAATTATGTGGGTACTTCAGCACCTATAACCTTTAACGGTTTGGTACGTCATTACGATTTGCGCGGTGGTAGTAATATGGCAGATATTCAAGTAAATCTTATTGGAAAAGACGAACGTTCTGCCCAGAGTCATGATATTGCAAAATTACTACGACCTGATATTCAGAAAATTGCGGCCAAATATAATGCCAACGTAAAATTGGTAGAAGTTCCACCGGGACCTCCGGTATTGTCTACTATTGTTGCTGAGGTTTACGGACCTGATTATGAGGAACAGATTAAAGTTGCTAACAGCGTTCAAAATATTTTAAAAAATACGGACGATGTAGTGGATATTGACTGGATGGTAGAAGCTGACCAAACCGAATTTCAATTTGAAATCGATAAGGAAAAAGCAATGTTATATGGTATTGCGCCGCAGCAAATTGCCTACACCATGAATATGGCATTATCCAATAGAGCGATAACTAATCTATACGATGCCGATGCGACCGACCAAGTAGGTCTGGTGTTGGCTTTGGACGAAAAGGAAAAATCTACTATTGCTGACATTTCGCAATTAAAAGTAACCTCTAAACAGGGGAATATGGTCTCTATATCTGACTTGGTACATATTACCGAGACAACAAGTGCCAAGAGTATCTATCGCAAAAACCAAAAAAGAGTGGTGTATGTAATGGCCGATATGGCAGGAGAATTGGAGAGTCCCGCATATGCTATTTTAGGAATGGAAGAAAAGCTAAAAGAGATAGCCCTCCCACAAGGATATTCCATTAGCGAAATGTATTTAGGTCAGCCGGAATTTGAAGATGATTATACCGTAAAATGGGATGGAGAATGGCAGATTACGTTAGAGGTATTTAGAGATTTGGGAATTGCCTTTTTAGGCGCCATAATTTTGATATATATCTTGATTGTAGGATGGTTTCAAAACTTTAAAGCCCCTATTGTAATGATGGTAGCCATACCCTTGTCGTTAATAGGAATTATTTTAGGCCATTGGATTATGGGTGCGTTCTTTACCGCCACTTCTTTTATTGGAATGATAGCGCTAGCGGGTATTATGGTGCGGAACTCCGTATTGCTGATCGATTTTATAAACTTACGTCTTGACGAGGGTGTTCCCTTAAAACAAGCAGCAATTGAAGCTGGTGCCGTACGTACAACCCCTATTTTGTTAACTGCGGGAACCGTGGTTATCGGAGCTTTTGTTATTTTATTCGATCCAATTTTTCAAGGTCTGGCAATTTCTTTAATGGGAGGGACAATTGTCTCTACCGTATTGACCTTGCTAGTGGTGCCTTTGGTCTATTATCTAATAGAGCGTAAGAATTACCCTGAAGTAAAAATAGAAGAAACAACAGATAAGATTGCGGACTAAAAGAAGATAAAAATGAAACTACTTATAGTAACTGTCGTAGAGGAATTTGAAAAGGATGTCCTGCGGCTATTCAAAAAAGCTGGTATTGATAGCTTTAGCAGTTCAGGTATTGATGGGTATAAAAATCATACCGAAGTATTACGGGCGGCCAGTTGGTTTCCCAGCGAAAAAGAAGGCGTAGAATCTAGTTTGTTCTTTTCTTTTGTTGAAGAAGATAAAATTGATACTCTTTTTATACTAATCAGAGAATTCAATACCACCTTGAAAACTAGTAATCCTATTAAGGGAGCTGTAGTGCCTATTGAAAGGTATATTTAATTTAAAAAAATAATGAAAATGCTAAATACATATTTTAGAGTTATCGTTGGTATAATGGTTTTGTTAAGCGTTGTTCTAGCCGTATACGTAAGTATAAATTGGTTATGGTTTACGGTATTCATAGGGGTAAACCTAATACAATCGGCATTTACAAAGTGGTGCTTGTTAGAAACTATCCTTGTGAAGTTAGGCGTTAAGAAAGAAGGGAAAGGTTGTAGTATTTAAGCTACTGAACCTTTACGGCATATCAAATAAAAAATGCCCCGCTGAACGTTATGTTCAACGGGGCATTTTAGTTTAATAATAAGATTAAAACTTGTACTGAACGAAAGCCGATAGATTTCTTCCGGGGTCATTTATCGGTACACTCTCAAAATCCGCTTGATTGTTGTAAGAGAAATTTAAGTGGTTGTTGTATGTTTTATCAAACACATTTAAAGCTGCAACCCCAATAGTTACATTTTTAAAAGGAACCACGCCTAAGCGTACATCCAAAATATCATACCCATCAGTTACAGTTTCTCCAAAAGAAACAGCAATGTTATCTTGTTTTGATGTTAAGGTATAATTGGCGTTCGCCCAGAATTTTTCTTTTTCAAAACCTAGTTTAAATCTTGTTACCAAAGGCGGTACAAGGGGTAAGGATTCGTTTAAGTCTTTATTTTTGGCGTAGACATAAGATAGCTCTGTAGTAAAATTGAAATTATTTAAAAAATCTACTCCGGCATTTACTTCAAAGCCAGTTTTATAGGCATCATCCAAATTTCTAAAAACCTTTACGCTTGTGGGTTCTTGCGTAGGCATGAACTTTCGGGTTTGGGTGGGATCTATTACGGCCACAATATAATTCTCATAGAAAGAATAGTAGAAAGAACTACCATAATTAAACTGGTCAAAACCATTGGCCTTCAAAGGTATTTTTCCTTTAAAACCAACCTCGAATTGATTGTTTACCTCCGCATCAAGATTAGGATTGCCAATGTATTCATACGAATCTTGCCCAACGCTAAAATGATTGATAAAACGCTCAACCATATTTGCGGAACGAACGCCTCTACCATAGGCAACCTCCATTAAAAACTGACTGGATAGGGCATACTTAATAGATGCCGTACCGCTTATATTATGTTCTGTACGTTTGTCTAAATCAGTATATAATGCAGAAAAATCTGCTTCAGGATCTTTTATATCGGATATCACTCCATCGTAACGTAAACCCGCCGTTAAAATAGTCTTAGGACTGATAGGGTACTTTCCTTCTACGAACAATCCAAAATCATTGATATATGAATCTTGCCAAACCTTATCGGTAAATTCCATTGGTGTTGCCAAGGTGCCCATAGCATTTTGTTTCACCAATCTGGTACGTTGTCCATCTCTAGCAATATGAAGCATATCAATACCGGTAAACAAGGTTAGTTTTTCAGAAGGTTTGAGCTCCAATTCCAATTTCCCTCCTGCGGTTACGGCATCTACAGAAGATACGGCATCTACCATCATAAAAGTTGGGCGCTGCGCATTGTTCATTAAGTGATCCACATAACTGTAATAGACTTTGGCATCTAAGCCTTTGAGTACACCACTTAGGCCATTTAAGTTATAATCCAAAGATAAGATAGAACTATCGTCTGTTTCCGTATCCATGGGCAGTCCGGCATGTAGAACGTCTCTTCCGAATGATTGACGCCAATGCGCTTGCAGCCTTTGGTTTTCGGAAAAGTTATAGCCCACGCGTAATCCATAGTCCAAACTTCTAAAAGACGAAGGAATTTCTATACCATCACCATCTTCATAATTACCAAAATCTCTAAAGCCTACGTTGCCTACCACATCATATTTTTCTGTGGCCTGTTGTAACCGTGCCATAGAAACCAGTGAGTTTCCGTTGGTTTCATAACCACCCTGCACGCTTCCGCTAATGCCGTAGTCTTCAACCCCTGGTTTTTGTGTCACCAAATTAACTATACCACCAAACGTAGCTCCATAGCGTACGGTATAAGGACCTTTAATAATTTCTATTTTTTCTATTTCTTCCGGAATAACATGGGTAGTAATAGGGTCCATCCGGTTCGGGCATGCATGCATAGCTTTTGTGCCACCATCAAACTGCACATTTAATTGTTCATATTGGCTAGCTCTAAATGAGGGGTCAATAGCATAGTTTCCTCGTTTTATCAAGGAAAAACCGTTGAGGTCATTGAACAGGTCGGCAACATTTCTAGGTTGCACTATTTTCTTAACGTAGTCATTGGTTACTACGGCAAATACGGGATCTATTTTCGCGTTACCGGTTACCATTACGCCATTTACTTCAAAGGGTTCTTCTTCTATAAGAAATTGGTTAACGGTATCAGAAGGAGATATAAATTGTTGTATGGTTTTATATCCCATATAGGAGATGGTAACGGTAGTACCTTTTTCAGGAATTGAGAGTTGGAAATTTCCATCAGCGTCTGTGTAGGTAGCTTTACCATTTTGAGCAATGACATGTGCTTCTGGGAGGGGACTGTTATTTTGGCCATCTAAAACCTTTCCGTTGAAATTTTGGGCCATACTTAATTGCCCAATAGTAAACAGTAGGGATGCCAATAGATATTTGAAATTCATAATTGGAATCTATTAAATTATACGTGTAAATACTATCGAATGCGGTTGTCAGCATTCGGAATAAGAAAGTGGAGTATAGTTTTAGACTCTGGGAGGATGCTTGATGCGGTCTGAAAAACGAAAGTTATAATTATCCGTATGGATTAAATCAAAACTATGTGTGGTCAAAACAGATGGAAACCTCACTTCAGAAAGGGAATGCAGAAAAAAAAGTGTTTCAATTTTTAGAAATTCAAGATTTAAAGGGGCGTTTTTTTCTTGACTATCTTGAGCGATTATTTGGGATAATGCACATTTGCCATTACATTGTAACTCTGGTTTGTTCTTGTTTTCGCAAAGGGTTTCAATAAAATCCTCGGTGAACAAAGTATAGTAGCCAATAATCCCTGCAATCTTTAAGCTGCTTGCCAGGGTTATGGCCAAAAATATAATTGATATGATGAGCTGCGATGGTTTCACAGGGCAAATGTAACTGCTACTTTTGGTTTAGAAAGTGACAAAAGTCACCTTAAAGCTGGTTTCTTAAAATAATTGGATAAAAAAGTCCGAATAAAAGACCCGCAAGAATTGAATAATGTATTTGATGACCCTGACTATTCGGAAATAGTAACAGAGCTAAAACAGAAATTAGTAGAGCTTAGAAAGAAATATAAAGATTTTCCAGAGTTGGATCAAGAATATATAGATATCTATAAAGAAATGAATGCCGAAAAGGAAAACGATTTCTGGTAGTCATTATCATCCTGTTTTAAAATAAAAAATAGCGTTCCTATTAAAATCTAAACTAACAGCTCAATGCGAAAAGAAATAATTACGTTTTTTACTTTAATGTGTATGGTTGGCAATGTTATAATTGCCCAGCAAAAAAACGTACTTATTATTTGCGTAGATGACCTTAGACCAGAACTCAATTCGTTCGGGGCAAATTATGTCCATTCTCCAAATATTGATAGCCTAGCATCTGTAGGGCGTGGGTTTAGTCGTCATTATGTAAATTCTCCTAGTTGTGGGCCTTCACGTTATGCTTTTTTGACCGGACAATATGGGTTGGAATATAGAGGGGAATATAATCAATCATTATTCAAAAGAGCGGAAGCAACTCAAGATAAGAGTGCAAGTATAGCTGCTAGTATGCCAGAGTGGTTTCGAAGCAATGGGTACACTACGGTTTCCGTAGGGAAGGTATCACATCACCCGGGAGGAAGAGGTGGTGAGAATTGGGATGACGAGAACATTCCCGAAATGCCCAACGCTTGGGATAGACATCTAATGCCCATTGCGGAATGGGAAAACCCTAAAGGCGCCATGCACGGATTATCTTTTGGAAAGGTGCGCACATCTACTGATAGAGATGTACTAGAGACAGTTGATGCAAACGATAAAAGCTATCCCGATGGGCATATTGCCGAAGAAGGTTTGAGACAGTTAGAGGAATTGGCTAAAGGTGACAAACCTTTCTTTTTAGCGATCGGACTCATAAAACCACACTTGCCATTCGGGGTTCCAAAGCGCTATTTAGACCGCTATGAGAATGCGGATATTCCTCCAGCCTTACATCCAGAAAAGCCAGAGGGAATTACCACTTGGCATGGTTCGGGAGAATTTATGAGCTATAACCGTTGGGATAAAGACCCTCGTGAGGATAAAGATTTCGCATTGAAACTTAAAAAGTATTATGCTGCTTGTGTGAGCTATGCTGATAAACATGTAGGCGATATAATGAAGAAACTAAAAGAAACCGGTGCCGATAAAAATACGATTATTGTACTTTGGGGAGACCACGGTTGGCATTTGGGCGAACATGCCATTTGGGGAAAGCACAGTCTATTTGAAGAGTCGCTGAAATCACCCTTAATTATATATGACCCAAGTATGGGTGATAAAGGGCAGATGACGGATGCCATAGTAGAATCGGTAGATGTATTTCCTACCTTATGTGAAATGACCACCTTGCAAATTCCTGATTTTGCACAAGGCACATCTTTAAAAGCTATTGTAGAAAATGCCGATGCAGAAGGGCATGATGCAGTTGCCTTTAAATCTCATGCAACAACAATTAGAACTGATAAATACCGGTTTGTACAGCATAAGAGTGGCGACGTTGAATTATATGATCACCGAACGCCTGAAGGGGAGCAATTTAATATTTCAAAGGAAAACCCAGAGGTTGTCAAACAATTAAAGGATAAAATGTTAGCCAAAATGGGTAACAAGGCATTTGTGTTTTCTATTAGATGAGTACAGTTTTTATCAATTGAAAAGACAATAAAGTTTAAAGGAGTCAAAATAGAACAGCATAATTATAGGACAGATGTGGTTTACATTAGATACAAATGAAACTCTAGATGCCTATTTTGTTAGTCAAAAAAAATTGAGTGAATTGAAATTGATTTTTCTACTTTGGGCCATAGATTTAACTTAATTTACGGGGCTATAATTGGCAAAGCAGAAAAATATCAAGATCACATAAAACAAAAATGAAGCAAAGAATTAAAAACAAATTAGTAGCTACCGTACTAATAGTATGGGTAATTTCAAGCGCGGTAATTGCACAAGAAGAACAGGTTAAAATTAATGATACATATACAGCAAATGCAAGTTTAGTGTATTTGGATTCTTTTGAATTGGGGATGGAAAACTGGAAGGTAGAGCAAATGCCGGGAGGCACAGTAGGCCTAAAAGATGGAAAGATGGAAATTACGGATATTGCCGGTTGTACTGTTTGGTTGATGAAAGAATTGCAAGGACCGCTTATGATAACCTATGAAGCTTATGTTATAGATGAGGGTGGACCACAGGATCGTGTATCAGATCTAAACTGCTTTTGGATGGCAAAAGATTTAGAGAATCCGGATAATCTTTTTGCTAATTCTGCAGAACGTGGGGGCAAATTTTCAAACTATGACCATCTTAGATTGTACTATATGGGGGTTGGTGGCCACGATAATACCAAAACCCGTTTCCGTAGGTATAGTGGAGATGGTGAACGGCCGTTGTTGCCAAAATATGATTTGTCAAAAGAGAAATATCTTATAGAGGCGAATACGTTGACCCAGATAAAAATTATAGCCTACAACGGAATCATTCAGTACTACCGAGACGGGGAATTAATTATAGAGTATAATGATCCAAACGCATATTCCTCAGGATATTTCGGTATTAGAACGGTTAATAATCACATGACCATAGATAATTTTAAGGTCTATAGTCTTGAATAAAAAATAGCATAGTAACACTAAGATATAATCCATGAAAAGCAACCTATCTATTCCTTTAAAACTCGCTCAGCTATCAGCACTCTGTTTGATAGTGGCTTGCGAACCTGTAGCCAAGAGTGAAACAGTTTCTGTGGCGGTTAAAAATAATCTTGATTTTCCTAGAAATGAAGTCGTGGGCGTGCACATTGAAGATTTATCCGGAGTTCTTGAGAATAATGAAGAGAAACACCTTCGTGTTCAAGAAATTGGAGCCCAAGATTACCTGCGTACGCAATGGATAGATAATGACCAAGATGGAACAAATGACGAGTTACTATTTCAGGCAAATGTAGCGGCTAATGCCAGTTCTGAATATCTCATTTTAGTCGATAGTACAAAAGCTTCTGAAGAAAGCGATGTAATAGCCTATTCGCGTCTCGTACCTGAAAGAACGGATGATTATACATGGGAGAATGATAAGGTTGCTTTCAGGACATATGGGCCAACAGGCGAAAAAGAAGCTTTGGCAGGTGTTCCGGGAAGTACGCTTTCCAGTGGAATTGACTTATGGTTAAAACGTACCGATAAGGCCGTCATAAATAATTGGTATAAGGCACACGAAGGTAAACCTGGTGCTTATCATAAAGATCGCGGTGAGGGGTATGACCCGTACCATGTGGGTGAAAGCCGTGGTACCGGTGGTATCGGTATATGGGAAAACGACAGCCTTTTGGTTTCCAACAATTTTACGGTTTCTAGAACATTGGCAGACGGGCCTTTGCGAACGGTTTTTGAGCTGGACTATGCCCCGTGGAGTGCATATGGAGTAAAGGAGACCAAACGAATCACCCTCGATTTAGGTTCTAATTTTTCTAAGTTCGATATCGCTCTTTCTTCGGAAAAAGAGGTTCCAAATTACACGGTGGGTATTACGTTGCACAAAAATGAAGGTGATGCCGCTATAAACAAAGAAGAGGGGTGGTTCCGTCATTGGGAAACTATAGATAGCTCAAAAGTAGGAGAGGGTATTGTTTTAGACCCTACAATAGTACAAAATGCCATAATCTACAAATCCGATGCTGTAGATCAGAGCAACCTTTTAATTATAACCAAACCTCAAAAAAAACTGACGTATTATGCAGGTTTCGCTTGGGACAAAAGTGGACAAGTTAGTTCTTTAGAAGATTGGGAAAATATACTGAAACAACAGTCTCAGGTTTTGTCTAGTTCATTGTCTGTTTCAGTTAAAAAATCTAAATAAAGCGCTATGAAAACTAAGTTGCTTTTTACCTCTTTTGTAGTGGCCCTAGCGGGATTCTTATTCGGTTTTGATACCGTTGTGATTTCGGGAGCGGACCAACAATTACAGGCTTTATGGGGTACTTCGGACCTTTTTCATGGCACCTTTATTATGTCTATGGCACTTTGGGGAACGGTTTTAGGAGCTATTTTTGCCTACATTCCCTGTGATAAAATAGGCCGAAAAAATACACTGTTGTGGATTGGTGTTTTGTATCTCGTGTCCGCCTTAGGTTCAGGTTTGGCCACTGATCCGTATCTGTTTTCGTTCTTTCGGTTTTTAGGAGGGTTAGGGGTAGGAGCATCTACAGTTGCAGCACCTACCTACGTGTCGGAAATAGCACCGGCAAATAGTCGTGGCCGTCTGGTAGCCTTGTATCAGTTCAACATCGTTTTCGGAATTCTGATTGCATTTATCTCTAACTTCTTGTTGAAGGATTTTGGTTCGGAACCTTGGCGTTGGATGATCGGTATTGAAGCGCTACCGGCATTAATTTACACTTTGGCTATGTTGGGGGTTCCTAAAAGCCCTAGATGGTTGCTAGAGAAGAAAAATGATTTGGAAGAGGCGAAAAGGATTCAATTGGACCTCACGGGTACCGAGTTGGATGAATCGGTCATTCATGAGTTGAAAGCTGAACAAACCGAGAAATCCGCATTGTTTGTTAAAAAATACAAATTCCCTTTAATGCTGGCATTTTTGATTGCCTTTTTCAATCAATTATCCGGTATTAACGCCTTTCTATACTACGCACCTCGGATCTTCAGTTCTGCAGGTTTGGGAGAAAATTCGGCTTTGCTGAGTAGTATTGGTATAGGCGTTACAAATTTGGTATTTACTTTATTGGGACTTTATTTAATAGACAAAGTAGGGCGTAAAGTATTAATGTACATCGGTTCTATTGGGTATATTATTTCCTTAACTATGGTCGGTTTGGCCTTTATGTTAGATTGGGAAGGAATGATGGTGCCAATTTTCCTTTTCATGTTCATTGCCTCGCATGCCATTGGGCAGGGTGCGGTAATCTGGGTATTTATATCCGAGATATTCCCCACAAAATTACGGGCTCAAGGGCAGTCTTTCGGTACCTCTACCCATTGGGTACTCGCTGCATTGATAACCCTCATCATGCCTATTGCCTTGGGTAGTTTATCAAACCCTGGTATTGTATTTTTCTTTTTCAGCGGTATGATGGTACTACAGCTGTTGTTCGTCATTTTCATGATGCCGGAAACAAAAGGGAAGACATTAGAAGAGTTACAAAAAATAATAACAAAATAATTAAATCAAAAAATCAGAAAATGGAAGTTAAGTACGCTGTGCATCCGGATGATGCCAAATTATATGACACACAAAGAATACGAAAAGAGTTTCACAGCTCAGACCTTATGGGAGAAGATGTGATTACCATGATATATACCCATTATGACCGTTTTATGTACGGAACGGCATTCCCAAAATCAAAAAGCCTTCAATTGGAAAGTTATGATGAGTTGAAAGCCGATTATTTTTTACAGAGAAGAGAATTGGGTGTTATCAACGTTGGAGGAAAGGGAACAGTTACCGTAGACGGTGAGGTTTTTGAATTGGAAAATTTAGAAGCTCTATATGTGGGTAAAGGTTCAAAAGAGATAAGTTTTGCGAGTACGGACAATTCCGAGGCGGCGCAATTTTATTTGAATTCCGCTCCCGCACACAAAGAGTATCCAACCAAAAAAGCAACCCGTTCAGATGCTAATATAGTGGAATTAGGTGCTGTTGAAACTAGTAACGAAAGAACATTATATCAGTACATTCATGAAGACGGAATTCAGAGCTGTCAGTTGGTAATGGGGTATACCGAATTGAAAAAAGGAAGCGTTTGGAACACATTTCCACCGCACACGCATGAGCGTAGAATGGAAGTTTATTTCTATTTTGATATTCCTGGTGATAATATTGTAATGCATTATATGGGGCAGCCACAGGAAACACGCCACATTGCTATGAAAAATTTTGAAGCGGTAGTTTCTCCACCATGGTCTATTCACTCAGGTTCGGGTACCAGTAATTACAGATTTATTTGGGGAATGGCAGGAGAAAACAAGGCATTTACAGATATGGATGGCGAACCTTTACAAGGCGTACTTTAAATTTTTTAAAAACGATAGTTAGAACAAATTATGATATTGGATAAATTCAGTTTAAAAGGAAAAACAGCTTTGGTAACAGGGTGTAAACGTGGAATCGGTTTTGCCATGGCGGAAGCTTTGGCGGAAGCCGGAGCGGATATTATTGGGGTTTCCGCTTCATTGGAGCTTTCAGGTTCAAAAATTGAAAATCGCATAACCGAGTTGGGGAAAAGCTTTAAAGCCTATCAGTGCGATTTTAGTGATAGAAAAGCTTTGTATGCTTTTATTAAAAAAGTAAAAAGTGAAAATCCTAAGATAGATATCTTGGTAAACAACGCAGGTACTATTTTAAGACAACCGGCAACCGAACATAGTGATGAGTATTGGGATAAGGTAATTGAAGTAAACCAAAATGCTCAATTCATACTTTCTAGGGAAATAGGAAAAGAAATGGTGAAAAGAGGGAACGGAAAAATCATTTTCACCGCTTCTTTATTGACGTTTCAAGGAGGTATTACCGTGCCAGGCTATGCCGCTTCAAAAGGAGCGATAGGTCAGTTAACTATGGCATTATCTAACGAATGGGCATCTAAAGGAGTAGAGGTAAATGCCATTGCTCCAGGCTATATTTCTACGGATAATACGGAAGCTTTACGAAAAGACGAAGACCGTAGTACATCCATTTTAGGGCGAATTCCGGCCGGAAGATGGGGCGAACCTGAAGATTTTAAAGGCCCCATTGTGTTTTTGGCATCACAAGCATCAAATTATATGACAGGTACCGTTATGTTAGTTGACGGAGGCTGGATGGGCAGATAATAGAATTATAAAATTTTAACTAAAATCAACATTAAAACAAGCAGAAATGAGAATAGTATAACGGTATCTTGTTCACGTTTTTCATATTTGTTTGGGTTTTATGTTGTGAGTAGTTTAGCATCAGTAGATAAAATAGGAGCCTCATTCTATATTAAAATAGTGGTATATGAAACTTCAATTATTGGATAGGACTTCTGTATCTGATCGATCATTTTCGATTAACCATAACTTATATCCAAATTTCTTAAGGGTATGGCACTATCATCCGGAAATTGAGCTGGTCATTATTTTAAAGAGTACAGGAACACGTTTTATTGGGGATAGTATTGAAAAGTTTCAAGAAGGGGAAGTAGTTCTTATAGGCAAAAATGTGCCTCATATGTGGTTGAATGATGAGGCTTATTTTGAACCGGACAGCACACTTGAGGCCGAAGCTTTTGCCATTCATTTTACTCGAGATTTTTTGGGGGAGGGATTTTTTGATATCCCGGAAATGAAACAATTGTCCAATCTTTTAAACAGGGCAAATAGAGGTATAAAATTTAACGCTTTAAATAAAGAATGTGTTGAAAGAATAATGAATTTGATCAATTACGATTCCACTACTCGAATATTTAAGACAATTGAGATTTTAGTTTCTTTATCTAAGCAGGAAGACTACGAATTATTGTCTAGCGCTACCTATGTAAATGATTTTCAACAGACCGATAATTCTCGTATGGATAAGATATATGCCTATGTATTCGAGAATTTTAATGATGGAATTAGCGCCAGTGATGTAGCGGAAATGACAGGTATGAATAAATCTGCATTCAGCAGGTACTTTAAAAAAGTAAATAGAAAATCTTTTACCAGATATCTTAATGAAATAAAGGTAGGTTACGCCTGTAGACTACTTTTGGAGAACAAAGAAAGCATCACGTCCATTGCCTACTTATCAGGATTTAATAATATTTCCAATTTTAATAGGCAGTTTAGGACTATTCATAAAATGGCACCTTCATTTTATCTGAAAAAGCACCAATTAAGGGGCTAATATTACTTATTGGGCAAAAAAAGTATCGATATTGGTATTTCTATTGGTGGTTTATAATTAAGGGTGATACTATTTTTATCAAAATTTTTGATGATGTCCAAAACAACGACAATCACGAATGTTGAGATAAAAGACGTTCGTTTTCCAACGAGTAAGTCCTTAGATGGTTCGGATGCTATGAATCCCGATCCGGATTATTCTGCGGCCTATGTTATTCTTAAGACTAATTCCCCGCAAGGACTAGAAGGTCACGGATTAACATTTACAATTGGTAGGGGTAATGAATTATGTGCCGCAGCAATCCAATCCTTAGCCCCGTTATTGGTTGGGAAAACACTGGAAAGCTTTACGGCAGATATGGGTGCCTTTTGGAAAATGATTACAGGAGATAGTCAGTTACGTTGGTTAGGTCCTGAAAAAGGAGTTATTCATTTGGCAACAGGTGCTATGGTTAATGCGGTTTGGGATTTGTATGCTAAAGCAGAAGGCAAACCTTTATGGAAGTTGTTGGCCGATATGACTCCTGAAGAACTGGTGCGTTGTGTTGATTTTACATACATAACAGATGCCGTTACGCCTGAAGAAGCACTGGCGATGTTAAAGGAAAAAGAAAGTTCAAAACAAGAACGTATTGCTAAACTAAAGCAAGATGGCTATCCAGCGTATACGACTTCGGCCGGTTGGTTGGGGTATTCGGATGATAAGATGAGAAGGCTTTGTAGGGAGGCAAAAGCTGCCGGATTTGACCATATGAAAATTAAGGTAGGGTCCGACTTGCAAGATGATATGCGCCGAGCAGCGATTATTCGTGAGGAAATTGGAGATGATCTTCGGTTGATGATGGATGCGAATCAAAAATGGGATGTAGATGAAGCCATTGAGAATATGGCGGAACTGAAAAAGTTCAATCCGTATTGGATTGAAGAGCCCACAAGTCCAGATGATATTTTAGGTCATGCCAAGATAGCCAAGGCGGTAGCGCCAATTAAAGTAGCTACGGGAGAACACTGCCAGAACAGGGTAATGTTCAAACAGTTGATGCAGGCCAATGCCATAGAAATATGCCAGATAGATAGTTGTAGGGTAGGGGGCGTCAATGAAATATTGGCCATTCTATTCATGGCGGCAAAATTTAATATACCGGTTTGCCCACATGCCGGTGGAGTTGGACTTTGTGAATATGTACAACATTTATCAATGATCGATTATATTGCTATTAGTGCCTCTTTGGAAAACCGTATTATTGAATATGTAGATCATTTACATGAACATTTTTTTGATCCCGTGGTTATCAAAAATGGAGCGTATATGCCACCTAGTATGGCTGGGTACAGCATCACAATGAAACCGGAATCTCTTGCGGAATACAGTTTTCCTAATGGGAGTTATTGGGAGAAGGAATTAAATACAACATTATAAATAACCTATGAAATTTAGTTTAGAAAATAAGTCGGCTGTGGTTACCGGTGGCGGTAGTGGTATTGGGAAAGCCATTTGCTTGGCGCTAGCGGAGCAAGGAGCTATTGTTCATATTTTGGAGTTAAACAAGGAGATTGCTGAGGATACGGTTACTCAAATAGAAAGTATGGGTAGTAGTGCTTTTGTATACTGTTGTAATGTGGCTGTTCAAAGTGAAGTTATTGCGGCATTTGAAGAAATAAAGACAAAAGGTTCTATTGATATTTTAATCAATAATGCTGGTATTGCGCATATTGGAAATTTGGAAAATTGTAAAGAAGAGGACTTAGACCGCTTGTATGACGTAAATATCAAGGGTGTCTATAACTGCATGTACGCAAGTATAGAATCATTAAAAAAGTCTAGTGGAGTGATTGTAAATATGGCTTCAATTGCTTCCTCCGTGGGGATTAATGATAGGTTTGCCTATTCCATGACCAAGGGGGCGGTATTAACTATGACGTATTCCGTGGCCAAAGATTATTTGGCAGATGGTATTCGGTGCAATTGTATTTCCCCAGGTAGGGTGCACACCCCTTTTGTAGACGGGTTCATAAATAAAAACTATCCCGGTAGGGAAAAGGAGATTTTTGAAAAGTTATCAAAAACGCAGCCAATCGGCCGAATGGGAAAACCGGAGGAAGTCGCTAATTTGGCGGTATACCTTTGCTCGGAAGAAGCGTCATTTATTACGGGAACCAATTTCCCTATAGATGGTGGTTTCGTTACCTTAAACGGTTCATAAAATATATCCTTTCAAAGGAAAATAGACACATATCAACATAAAGAATAAAGATGAAATTAATAAGATTTGGAAGTATAGGTGAAGAAAAACCAGGAGTGCAATTAGATAACGGCACACGGTTGGATGTTTCTGAATTTGTTTCAGCAGATTATAATGAAGCGTTTTTTGGAACTAATGGCATACAAGAATTGAGCGATTGGTTAGAAAAGAACGAAAGAAATTGCCCGGTGGTTTCTGATGCTGTGCGTTTAGGTTCACCATTGGTACGCCCTTCAAAAATTGTATGTGTAGGCTTAAACTATGCCAAGCATGCAGCGGAAAGTGGTATGGCTATTCCAAAAGAGCCCGTACTTTTCTTTAAAGCTACTTCTGCTATTGTTGGACCAAATGATGATGTTATCATTCCTAAAAACAGTGAAAAATCGGATTGGGAAGTAGAGCTTGCCGTTGTTATTGGTAAGAAGGCCTCTTATGTAGAAGAAAAAGATGCATTAGACCATGTAGCCGGTTATGTCTTGCATAACGATTATAGTGAGCGTGCTTTTCAGATAGAAAAAGAAGGCCAATGGTGCAAGGGAAAAGGATGCGATACTTTTGCGCCTATAGGACCTTTTATTGTCTCTGCAGATGAAATTAAAGACCCAAATAATTTGGATCTATGGTTAAAATTAAATGGAGAAAAGATTCAAGACAGCAATACTTCAGATTTTATTTTCAACGTACAAGAAGTAGTAAGTTACATTAGTCAGTTTATGACTTTATTGCCAGGCGATATTATTTCAACGGGAACACCTTCTGGTGTCGGTTTGGGTTTCAATCCGCCTAAATACCTAAAGGCAGGTGATGTTGTAGAGCTTGGTATTGAAGGGTTGGGAACCTCTAAACAAAACATAAAAGCATATCAATAAATAGAGAATATATGGATCTAAACTTAAAGGACAAAGTCATTATTGTAACCGGCGGTTCAAAGGGAATTGGTCTGGCTATAAGTCAGATTCTATCCAAAGAGGGAGCAATTCCTTATATAATAGGTAGAAACAAACCGAATATTATTGGGGTGGCCAAAGAGATTGAAAAAACCGGTGGGCAAGTGGGTTTTGCCTTTGCAGAGTTAACGGATCCAGAACAATGTAAAGTGGCCGTAGAACAGGTCATTTTAAGATTCGGAAGGATTGATGGACTTGTAAATAATGCGGGGGTCAATGATGGTGTTGGTTTGGAAAATGGTAATTATAAAGATTTTATGGCCTCGCTACATAAGAGTTTGGTCCATTACTATTTAATGGCGCAGTATGTACTTCCTGAGCTGAAAAGGAATAAAGGGGCAATCGTAAATATTGGCTCAAAAACATCATTTACCGGGCAAGGTGGAACATCGGGCTATGCAGCTTCCAACGGAGGAAGAAATGCACTCACCAGAGAATGGGCTGCGGAACTTTTACCTTATGAGATCAGGGTGAATGCTGTAATAGTGGCGGAATGTTATACGCCATTGTACGAAAGATGGATCAATACTTTTTCGGAACCGGAGAAAAAATTGAAATCCATTACGGACAATATTCCTTTGGGAAACCGAATGACGGAAGCTTCGGAAATTGCGAATACCGTGGTTTTCTTATTATCCGATGTTTCGAGCCACACTACAGGGCAATTAATTTTTGTTGATGGAGGATATACCCATTTAGACCGAGCAATTACAGCCGAATAAAAACCATGAAAAACGACCAAAAACCAGCCGTAGTTCCTAGGGAATTACTAGTACCTTTTTTATTGATTACTTCCTTGTTTGCCCTTTGGGGGTTTGCCAATGACATTACCAACCCCATGGTGGCAGCTTTTAAACGAATTTTAGAACTGAACAATACTCAGGCATCTTGGGTGCAAGCGGCTTTCTACGGAGGCTATTTTACTATGGCTCTGCCTGCGGCTTATGTGGTGAAGAAATTTAGTTACAAAGTCGGTATTTTGGTTGGACTGGGTTTATATGCAGTTGGTGCACTTATGTTCTACCCTGCAGCAGCCATGGAGAATTACGTATTCTTTTTATTGGCATTGTACGTTTTAACTTTTGGGCTAGCATTCTTAGAAACCACTGCCAACCCCTATATTCTGGCCATGGGCGATGAAGAAACGGCGACTTTACGTTTAAATTTGGCGCAAGCTTTTAATCCACTAGGTGCGCTTTCGGGTTTATTCGTAGCTCAATTTTTTATACTAGGCGCATTGCAGTCGGATGATGTTTCGGAAGACGGTTCGTACATTTATAATACATTGTCAGAATCGGCAAAGGCAGCCGTAAAAACATCCGATTTAATGGTAATCCGGAATCCATACGTGGGCTTGGGGCTGTTCGTTATTTTTATGTTCGTTATCATTGCCATAGTAAAAATGCCAGAAGGCAAGAAGGAAAACCAAGTGGTTGGGTTAGGAGAGTCTATAAAACGAATATTTAAAAAAGAACGTTTTGTAGGGGGTATGATTACTCAGATGTTCTACGTGGGTGCACAAATTATGTGTTGGACGTACATTTACCAATATGCAGAGAACATTGGTATTAACAATACGGATGCCGTAAACTATGCCTATGCCGCACTGCTGATTTTTCTTCTGAATCGGTTTTTGTGTACATACCTGCTTAAATTCATCAATTCCGGAAAACTGTTAATGATACTCTCTATCACGGCAGTTGGCTTTTGTGCGGGAACTATTTTTATACAAGGTGAAGTAGGATTGTATTCATTGGTTATGGTTTCCTTTTGTATGTCTTTGATGTTCCCTACCATTTACGGAATTGCACTAACGGGCTTGGGCGATGATGCTAAATCGGCTTCGGCATTTTTGGTCATGGCTATTGTTGGTGGGGCATTTATGCCTATGTTACAGGGGCTAATATTAGATATTGGAGGTTCTGGTTACAGTGATGTTGTCATACTTGGTGTACCAGAAGTAAACTTCTCTTTTATACTACCTATGCTTTGCTTTTTTGTCGTGGCTTTTTACGGTCATCGGGCTTATAAAAAGTATGGTTTAGAATAAAAATTTGATTTCAAGGTTTCACGGTAATGCAAAAACTGGCATGCTGTTCAAATTATAATAATTATCATGGGAAAAAAAATAGCAAAAGGGTTTGATTCACGGTATCCTTCCGTAGATGATTTGCGATATAAGGCAATGCGAAAGATTCCGAAGTTCGCTTTTGAGTATTTGGATGGCGGTTGTAATGAAGATGTAAACCTGCATAAGAATACTTCTGAAATTAGGGATGTGGAATTGTTACCGTATTACCTCAGTAAGCATACAAATTCGGAAATGAAAACCGAACTTTTTGGCCATATTTATGATGCTCCTTTTGGCATTGCACCTGTGGGTCTGCAGGGTCTTATGTGGCCCAATGCGCCTGAAATATTGGCCAAAGCTGCTTTTAAACATAATATTCCCTTTGTATTAAGTACGGTAAGTACAAGCAGTATAGAACGTATTTCCGAAATTACAGAGGGGAATGCTTGGTTTCAATTATATCATCCTACGGAAAATAAGTTGCGTGATGATATTATAAAAAGGGCAGCGGCTGCGGAATGCCCGGTTTTAGTTATTCTGTGTGATGTACCCACATTCGGTTTTAGACCACGAGACATTAGAAACGGATTGGCGATGCCTCCAAAAATGTCTGTAAAAAATATTCTTCAGATTATGGGAAAACCAGAATGGGCATTGAAAACGCTAATTCACGGACAGCCCAATTTTGAGACTTTAAAACCCTATATGCCCAAGGGGCTGGATTTAAAACAATTGGGCAAGTTCATGGACCAAACGTTTTCGGGTCGATTGAACGAAGAAAAAATCAAGCCTATTCGCGATATGTGGCAAGGAAAATTGGTACTTAAAGGGGTAGCCAATGAAGCTGATGCGGAAAAAGCGATACGATTGGGAATAGATGGGGTAATTGTTTCCAATCATGGGGGAAGACAGTTAGATGCAGGCGAATCTACCATAAGACCTTTATCTAGAATTGCCGAAAAATATGGAGATCAACTTACGGTAATGATGGATAGCGGTATTCGCTCGGGGCCGGATGTAGCCCGTACATTAGCCAGTGGCGCCAAATTCACTTTTATGGGTCGCTCGTTTATGTACGGTGTAAGCGCTTTGGGAAATAATGGAGGAAACCATACCATTTCTTTACTAAAAACGGAACTACAACAGGTTATGGAACAAATTTGTTGCGAAAGGGTAGAGAACTTCCCAAATCATTTAATAACAAAATAGAATTCTGTTACATCAATTTTATTTCTTGTTAAGGTTTAACTGTCACAACAATCCGCTTATAGCTGCATAGTGCAGGAGTTCCTTTATCGGTCACTTTAAGTATCACATGAAAACTTGTTTCTTCTTTTACTCTTGGGGCATTTATATGAGCTAAATGTGCATTTTGTGTACCTTCAATTTCAATAGGATTTTTATAAGTGCCTGCTTCCGGATAATCAAACCAAAAAAAACTTAAGTGATCCCCATCCGGATCATAACTGTCAAAAGCATCCAAAGTGAGTTTTTCACCTGATGCAACGGTTAATTGAGCTTTGTGTTTCAAAAGGATAACCGGAGCATGATTTGCTTCGGAATAACGTTTCGTACACCAATCCATACGAGCGGCAAAGTCATTCTGAAAATCATCTCTCCAACGCCAGAGAGATACTTTATCGCCTTTGAACGCAGTGGTGTCTAATCTTACTGATCTACCATAATCATTTGCTAAATACGGACTGTATTTATCCTCGGCATTTGTCCATATTTTTCTCCTTTCAACTTCAAATGGAACACCGGAGTTTCCTTTTTTTCGACCGGAAAAGAAAGGTTTGTAAAATTCATACCTACCGCCCCATCCACCCCAGTTAGGATGTTCTGGAAAATTCAATCCGTTTGGTATGAGGGATAAAAATGCAGGAGTATCGCCTTCAATGCCCCATGCTACATCCGGATATGATGTACCTAGCGGTCCATGGGCTTGTTGAATATTTTCTGCAATCCAAGAATTACTAATTTTTGAATTGTCTATATTTTCAATAATGGTCATCATACCATTCCACGTGGCGTTGCTATAATCGTCACCAGGGCTCACAACATAAAAAAGATCGGGAAAATTGTTTCTTATCCAAATACCACTATCATCCTGATCGGAAATGGCGTAAACGCGTAATTTAGAAATAAGCAGCTTTTGTTCATCTTCTGTTTTTGTATTCCTGATTTTAAACAAAGCTTGAGCCAATGTGTTGGAACCACCCCATACGGAAATCCATAATGGGCGTTCATCTTCTTCCTCAAGCGTATCAATAATTAATTTTGAACCTTTGGAATCTTGCCCTTCCCCAACTCCGAGCATACCATAAACGGGCAGACCCATTTCTACTACATCAGCTAGGCTTTGAGCATCGGGAAATTGGGAGTTATGAAGCTTTAAGTTTGGCTGCACTTCTGCATAAGCATTGAGTATTTTATGAATAGATTCTGGGTGAACGGAATCTTTAAGCCAACAAGAAGTAGTTGCTACAATACCCTTAATATCAATCTCATTGGAATATAGGAGTAGGCGCACTAATGATTGCGTATCATCAGGGTCTGCTTCTATATCCGTCAATATAATTGCTCTGTTTTTTTGAAAAATTTCTTGTGCAGAAAGAAAGCTGCCATTCAATAAAAGAAACAAGAAAAAAAATAATTTTTTCATAATGGTAATAGGTTAGTGTAATTGGCGATTTTAGAAAAAAGCGATTATTGTTTGCTTAAATCCCTAGGGTAGGCAGGTGTTTTACTTTGTGGTAAGTTAATGCAGCTTTAATACAATAGGTAAGCTCTTCGGCAGGAATTTTACTATCCAGTTTAAAAACTATAGCTCTCTTTCCTTCAAACTCAAAGGTATCCTTAAAGACCGTTTTAAAAGTTTCAACTAGTCTACTTGTGCATTTAAAATAGAGTGCATATTGGTTTGGAGACTTTGCTTTCCAATCCATTCTTATGGTACTTCCTATTTTAGTAAGGTAACTGGGTTCTCCCCATTTTAAGGTTTCCTCTAACTGGGAAATACTTTCAATGTTCTTGGCTGTTTCTAAAACCAAATCCCGTAATGCTAACATTTGGTTGCGCACGGAATCCGGGTACCTATTGAAAACCGCCTCTACTTCTGGATTTATCTTTAGCTTTAAATCTTCCATGGGTTCTGGAGTTAATAACGATGTTCATATAGCTGCGAAGGCTAAAAATAGCGATTACCGTCCGAATAGAAATGGATATGGAGAACTAAAACAAAAGATTTACAAGTGATAAAATGTATTTAAAAGGACTAATTTAGAACCCTATTTTTCTTTTCTAAAGATTAGGTCTTGCTCTTCCATAGCACCAACCACCAACTGTATATAGTCATCTACAGCTTTTTCAATATTCTTGGGGTCTGTTATATCTATACTGCCTCTCCAAATCATAGAACGGTCTTTACCGGCGCAGATACAATAGAGCGTAGTTTCTGCATGGTATAGGTTAAAATCGTCGTAGTAAGTGTCATCGTAATAAATATCCTGATTTTCCAGATAATCTTCATTGAACCCACCTTTGTAATTATCCAATTTGGATATGGCATCCAAAAAGCTTTCACGGTTTTCAGAACCTGTGATTTTAGTAAATAAAATGGCATCAAACCCCTTATCTAAGAGGCTTTCTTCTACGGCATCTAGTTCTTTCTCGGTTTTTCTGGAATCCGTAAATGAAACATCAAAAACATCTAGACTCTGCATGGACTCCACATTTCTTTTAGTAAATTCTTTCTGCAGTTTAGACTCAAAGCTTTCCCTTGCCTCTTGGTTTTGGGTCATGCCAACAATAAGTACTTTCTGGGCATCGAATAAAACAATATCAGGATTTTTCCAATTCTCTACCAAACTGGTTGAAGAGCAACCAAATGCAAGGAATACGCATAATACCAAGAATTTTTTCATAACCTTTTTTTCTTCAATTATTCAACTCTTAATACAGTTTTACATTGAACGAGTGGCGCATAAGAGTTAATTGCAAGATAATGGTTATAGGAGCAGTTTTTGATGATTATTGTCATTTATTGACGCATCAAAGATAAATCGAAACCGGTTTTAGGGTTTTCTTTTTTTCAATACGGTACCTGCATAATTGAATATGTCAGATTTTAAGGCACCAAATTCTTTAACGTATGTTTTTACCTTATTTTGTAAACTTGCATGAAGTTTGTAAAAATTCTCATCGCATTTACTGGCGCTGCATTCCAAAATACCCGCCAACATTTGTTGATGTTCCCGTATTTTAGCAAGGGTTTCTTTTTTGGCATTTCTAACTTTCCGTAAGCGTCTTTTGTGATTTTCTAACCATTCAAAAAGGGCAGGAGTATCCGGTTCAAATACATAAGAGTCCAATAACCTTTCTAGGAAAACAACTTCATTGTCTAAAAAACGAAGATTTGATTTCCATTGCTGAATCTCTTTGTAAAGCTCACTTTCTTTTTTTCGCCTTGTCCAGCTTAAATTTTCTATTTTAAATTTTTTCACCATTATTCCTGATATATTTCCTAAAATTAAAACCTACGGAGACCTTAGACAATGACCTGTGTCAGGTAGATGAATTATAACAAAATTTCTTTGGTCTCGTTTAGTTTTGGAATATGTACCCGCCAATTGTAAATGTCTTTAATCTTAACACGGAAAGCATCTAGGGAAGAAGGTTCACCATGAATAAGAAATACTTCTTCGGGTACGTTTTTTATATCTTTCATCCAATGAAGGAGTTCTTTTTGATCCGCATGACCGGATAAACTTTCTAGGTGATGTATTTTTGATTTTATGGGATAATATTTTCCAAATAGCTTTAGCTCATATGCACCATCTAGAAGCTGTTTTCCCCTTGTGCCTTCTGCTTGGTGCCCTACCATAAGTATGGTGGTAGTAGAACGCCCCATGAACTGTTTTAGATAGGTAAGTACTCTTCCACCTGTAACCATGCCGCTGCCCGCTATGACAATTTTTGGTCTGGGGTCGTCAATTGTTTTCCAAGTATCCGCATACGAACTTATAATATTAAAATGTGTGCACATAGCTTGGTATTCCTTACTGGATAGTTTGTGCCATTCTGGAAAACGTTCAAAAACGTTTAAAACGTTATTGCCCATAGGACTATCGATAAAAATTGGAATATTGGGTATTCTATTCTTTTTGAAGAGCTGCCATAATAGGTACATGAGCGACTGTAAACGCTCTACAGCAAAGGAGGGAATAATTAGATTTCCTCTCTGGTTAAGGGTTTCTTTTACTAGCCTGACTAAAATTTCTTCTACATCTTCTTCAGGATGTAATTTGTTTCCATAGGTACTTTCAACAAAAAGATAATCTGCCCATTTAGGGTGCTCTGGGGGCACTAACAACGGGTCATGTTCACGACCTACATCCCCTGAGAAAACAAATAGCTTACCAAAAATTTCTAATTCAATGAATGTGGCACCAATAATATGGCCGTTATATCTAAACTTAAATCGTATGTTTTCAGAAAGTTTGATCCACTTGTCTTTTTCTTCTGCGGAAAATAAACTTATAGCCCGCTCTGCTTCTGTAATCGTATAAAATGGTTTGGCGGGAGTGTGTTTGCTATAGCCTTCCTTATTGGCTCGCTCTGCTTCTTCTTCGTGAATTTTTGCGCTATCTAAAAGTATAATCTGGGTTATGGCCAAAGTTGGGGGCGTACCTATAATTTTTCCGTGAAATCCCTCCATTACCAATCGCGGAAGATATCCTGTATGGTCTAAATGTCCGTGCGTTAACAGTACCACATCAATTTTTGAGGAATCTATTGGTAATGGTTCCCAGTTCAATTTTCGTAATTCTTTCAATCCTTGGTACATACCACAATCTACCATGAGATTGAGTTCTGGTGTTTCTAAATAAAATTTAGATCCCGTTACCGTACCCGATGCGCCTAAAAAGTGAATCTTTACTTTGTTCATAGTTCTAAGGATTACAGAGTTGTTCTATTTCGCTAAGTATTTTTACCTTACGCGTGTTGGATACGCCCAAATGGTCCAATAAAAATTTCTCTTTCCAGAGCTGCCGGCAGAGCACTACATCCCTGTTGAGTAAGAATTTTTTTTCGCGATTGGTTAGAATGGTGGAAACCGTAATGGGATAAAGCCCCAGTCTATCTATGCGGTCTTTAATACCATCATTTAATGGATAATCCCAACTTAAAAGATATAAACTGGCACATTTACCGTATTTCAAGGCATCTGAGGTGAAACGTGTATTGGTTACCACCCAACCGTCACTTAGCGATTTGGTTTCACTTTTCTTGCTTTCCCAATGTGCTTTAACATCATTGTAACGGGAGTGTATATAGAGCGGTATTTTTACATTACAATTGCGTCCTTCCTCGCTATGAAACTTACATTCGATAATGGTAACAAGGTTGTTTTTTTCGGCTATCACATCAATTTCATGTGTAACACAATTCCCGTTCAATATAACATCTACTTGGGTTTCAAAGCCGGAGTAGGTCAATAATGCTCCTATAAAACGTTCAAAAGGAAAGCCTGTTGGACCCAACTCATAAATGGCTTTTTTCAATTTGTATTTAGATGCAAAGACCGATTTCTTTTTTTTCAACAAAGCAAACGCCCTGTTGTAAATTTCATTGGTAGATATGCCTTCATAAAGTTCATCGCGTACTTGATCGACAATATGCTCAACCAACTCATGATTTGCCCCAGTATGTTTTAGGGAGTTGCGAAGCTTATCCATAGAAAAATGGGCTTTTACACCTGATGATTTTATTATATCGATTTCCTTTTTCATAAGTTGAGTTATTAAAGGGGGATGAAATCTATTTTACACTGAGCTCTTTACCTGAACATTTACGTCTGGAATTTTTAGTAATTGTAGCGTAGTAGAGGCTAACACAACTTTGCCGTTAGAGGCGAATATTGATTGTTGAATACGCTCAAAAAGTTGATTCTTTGTAATGCGTCGTCGTTTATAATCCGTTATATACCTTAGGTTAATTTCAATCCAATTATCGGTAATTTTTAGTGCTACGGTTGGTTCTAGAGTAGCGTCTTCAATATAATAATGGGCGACCATTTCTTTCCATTTTGTCAATGAGTTTTTGGTGTATTCAGAAAGTAGATCTGTGGCATCATCCAATATAATTTTTTTCGCTAATGCAATATTAGACTCATAGGTAATCATAATATTTAGCTCATCCCATAGAAAGGGAAAATCCATGGAGTAGTTTTTAATGGGACCTTTAAAAACAAAAGAATTACTGATTTTTACAATTCGCCCAGAATAGTTATCGCTACTTACCCATTCTCCCAATTCCATAAGGGTCGTGTAAATACTATCAATATCAATTACATCGCCTTTTATACCGTTAATCTCAATTCTATCACCAGGTTTATATACACGGACAAAAAAGATGTAAAATGAGCCTGTTATACTTAAAATGAGCTCTTGTAACGTAAAGGTAATTCCTGCGGTAAATAGGCCAATAATGATTGTATAGTCCGCTATACTTTTTACGGTAAAAGAAATCAATATTAAAAAGAAAATCAAAAAGTAACCTACCAGCTCAACACCCTTTTGGGCCTTGTACCTAATGGTTACATCACTAATACGTTTTTTAAGCAGCTTCCTTAGAAAGCCAATGGAGAAAACAATAAAGATAATCCATAACAAAAGTTTTAAAACCTTTGCGGCTAGTGGGTCCTTTAGAAAATTGAGTAGTGCGTCCATGAATGTTTTTTATAAAACTTATACGGAGATATTGAGAAGCTTTTTATTATAGAAAGACCACGGTTGAGATATTAAAAAAATAGTGGTTCTGTAAGTATTCTTCTTTACCCAAGTTCCAATTTAATTCATTGTTAGGTTCTTTTAATGCAATGCCAAAATAGGAACGGTAGCATCATAACCTATTTCTTTTACTAAGGGTCTGGAAAAAATACTTTCAAAGAAAAAGTGTCTATGGTTAATAAAAGCAATCATATCACTATCTCTACTTTCCACAAAAGAAGTTATTCCATCTGCTACATCTTTTTCGGTCAGGGTATGAAAACTGTGGGCAACTTCATCTAAAATATCTCTTAGTAATTGTTTGTTTTCTTCTTGCTCAGGTTTTAGAAATGGTTTTTTTGAAATATGAAGTACCCTAATGGTTGCTTCATGCATTTTTGCAATTTCAATGAGGTATCTTAACTCCCTTCTTTTAAAGACCGATTTAAAATCTGTTGGGAAAACAATTTCTTTTGGAGAAGTGAAACGTACCTCCTTAGGCACCGCTAAAACAGGACATTCAGAGACAATTTCCATAGTTTTTACCGTATTGCTACCAAAAATAACGCCTTTTGCACCAGAAGCACCCTTGGTTCCCATTACCACTAAATCAATATCCTTATTAGTGATTGTCTGTTTTAATGCAGCAGATAAAAAGGTGTAAGTAGGTATGGTGTGATAGATATGTTTTGGGTTGTCATGATGTAGCGCAAGCATATCTAATAATTTTACGAAATTTTCTTCTGATTTGGCTTTTGCAACCTCAAACTCCGCGCTGCCCGGTTCGGGTATAATGAGCGTATCAGTAGTGTAGTTTTCTAGCTTAAAAACATTCAAAAAATAAAATTCGCAATTTAGTTTTGCGTACAGGTCAAGTGCATATCGCACTGCATTGAGCGCATTCTTGGAAAAATCTGTGGGCACCAATATTCTTTTGTACATGATATTACTACTTAAGTTGTTTTCGTAAAATTAAATCGTATGTACGTTATTCCCTATGATTATAATCAGCCTTTAAAAGGTAATATTAGAAAAGGAATACTAGAGTACATGCTTACATTTTTTACCACTGGTTCGTTCATAATGCGCTCAAAAAAATTGTGTTTGTAATGTACCATGGCAAACAGGTCTATGGCTGAGTTATTCAAAAAATCATCTATAACCGTTGCTTTATCTGCAAAGGCCTGTTCCCAGTGAAAACTATGAGGTGTGTTTTTAAGGCAAAGCTCCAGCATTTCTCTGTGAGATTCTTGTTCTTTACTCAAATCTTCCTCTTCGTTAATATGCATGACCTTAACTTTGGCGCCCAGTAGATTAGCAAGAAACAAAAGTGGTGCAGTGGTTTTTTTTGTGCATCCCTTCTTATAATCCGTTACAAAAGCAATGTCTTTTGGTTTCTGAAATTCAAGCTGCTTAGGAATGGTCAGAACAGGGCATTGGGTTATGGTATTTGCCACTCGTATGGTATTACTTCCGAAGAAAATTTCTTTTGCTCCCGTATAGCCTTTACTGCCCATAACTACTAAATCAATCTCAAAGGCGTTGAGCATCTGGTGTATGGTTTTTACCAAATTACCCTTCTTTGAAATGGTCTCGAACTTGTGTAGGGAATTCTCATTATCCAATATAATTCTATGTTCCAGAGACTTCATTTTTTCATTGGATGTGGTAGCTAGTTCATCAAGAAGTTTTTTACCTACTAAGAACTCGTTAGCCCCATCAACAGGACTAAGGTTGTCATAGACATTTAGTAGATAAAAGGTGCATTTAGTTGATACTAATAAGCGGGTAGCATAAAATAAAGCACAATATGCATTGTTGGAAAAGTCCGTAGCAACCAATATATTTTTCATCATTGTTATTTTTATAGTTGACCAGTTCCTGTAAATATTGATATTACATGAACGCCTATGTAATTTTAGATTCTTACATAAAACTAATTGAGAATAATATAAAAAACCATGACATTCGTCAGTTTTGGCAACGTCAATTTTTAGTACTTTTAAAAATCAAATTAATAGAAATGAAAAGTAGTTTTAGCGAGATTATAAAATCTGACACACCGGTGCTTGTAGATTTTTTTGCAGATTGGTGTGGTCCTTGTAAAATGTTGGCACCTATTTTAAAACAGGTTAAAGATGAGTTGGGGGAAGGTGTTAAGATTGTAAAAATTGATGTAGATAAGAACCAGCCGCTAGCGGGCACGTATAATGTGCGTGGTGTACCCACAATGATTTTGTTTAAGAACGGAAAGCAAGTTTGGAGACAATCGGGTGTTTTACAAAAAAATGATATCGTACAAATTGTAAAGTCGAATTCTTAATTCGATTCAATCGTATCCAATCCTACCAAAAATGAAAAAATACTCTATCTTTTTACTGATTGTCATTTTCTTTTCTAGTTGCAAAGAAAATCAGAAGGCTAAAATTGAATCTGCCCAAAATATTGAAGTAATTCAAAATACTGAAACCCAAGAACCGCACCCTGGAAAAGTAATTATGGAGCGGGAATGTTATTTGTGCCATAATCCTAAGGCCAAAATGGCTGATAGGTTTGCGCCACCTATGGAGGCAATTAAAAGGCATTATATAGACTCTACTGTTTCTCAGCAGGAATTTACGGAGGCTTTGATAAAGTGGATAAACGACCCGGAAACAGAAACCAAGATACCTGCAGCACACAAAGAGTTTGGGCCTATGCCATATTTGCCCAATCGTGAGGATGCTTTAATCAAGATCGCAGATTACATCTACAACAATGAATTGGAACGTCCAGAAGGTTTTGAGGAATATTTTAAATCTTCGTATAAGGAAGGGACTGGTTTGGAAGACTGTAACTGTTATGGAAGCCCAGGACCGGAAAAAGTGTATGGAACCATAGGCATGGCCTATGCGAAAGAGGCTAAGAAAGCACTAGGTAAAAGTCTTACAAAAGCTATTCAGGAAAAAGGAACTGTTGGGGCTATTGGATTTTGCAATCTTGAAGCTATGCAAATTACGGATAGCGTTTCTTTGATGAAAAATGCTGTCATTAAAAGAGTTTCAGATAAATTAAGAAATCCTAAAAATAAAGCCACACCCAAGGAATTGGAGTATATAGACTGGTTTAAAGAAGTTGTAGCATCTGGTGATGAAATTGAACCTGTTGTTGAAACCAAAGACGGCGAAGTGTCTTTTTATTACCCAATTACAACCAACGCACTTTGTTTACAATGTCATGGCACACCAAATAAACAAGTATTGCCAGAAACCATGGCGGCCTTGAACAAACTATACCCCAATGATATGGCAGTTGGCTATGATGTAAATCAAGTGCGAGGTATGTGGAGTATTGAATTTTACAGTGATAAATAATTGTATTGGTAGCAATTGTATAATACAGATAATTAGTAAATAGGTAGTTCTTCAGAATCTGTTTTTAGATTATTGAAAAAAGGGTTTTGTAATCTACAAGACCCTTTTTTTATTGTTATATTTTTCTCGGTTTACGATTTAGATGTACCTTTTGAGCATATTTAAAAAGTAACATATTCTTGTTATAAAATATAACCATAATTCAAATCAGATATTCATTCTATGACAGTCCATAACCTTGGCGAAAGCAATTCGCTCATGAACAAATTTATCGCTGAAATTAGAGATGTAAACATCCAAAAAGATGCGATGCGCTTCAGACGGAATGTTGAGCGTATTGGGGAAGTACTGGGTTATGAAATGAGTAAATCGTTTCAGTATGAAAGTAGTAAGGTAACCACTCCTCTAGGTACTAAAGAAATGTCTCTACCAACGGATAAAATAGTGTTGTGTTCCATTTTACGTGCTGGATTGCCATTACACCAAGGACTGTTAAATTATTTTGATGAGGCGGAAAATGCCTTTATATCTGCTTATAGGCATCACAAGGGAGACGAGGATGCCTTTGAAGTTATCGTAAATTATTTTGCTGCACCTTCTTTGGACGGTAAAATTCTAGTACTTACAGACCCAATGTTGGCTACCGGACGCACTTTGGAAAATGTACTAAAATCGCTTAAAAAACATGGTACGCCTTCTCAAATTCATATTGTTTCCGTTATAGGGGCACAGGCTGGTATTGAGTACGTGCAAAATGTATTTCCTGAAAACACCCATTTATGGATTTCAGCTATAGACGCGGAATTGAATGCAAGAGGTTACATCATACCCGGAATAGGCGATGCTGGAGATTTGGCTTACGGTCAAAAGATATAAGGCGTAGTGCGGGGAACGTATTCTTTCCTAAAGACTTGATCTAATCTTGTGTGGCTTTAGCCCGTTTGCCCATTTTTACCAATTCATACCACAATACGGAAATACTTCCCGCTAGCAGACTTATTGATAATTGATTTAAGGTTAACGTTTTAAACTCAAAAAAGGCAGTTAATGGTGGCACATAGAGCAGGAGTGCGGAAAGGGCTATAGTAACTCCTATAATCAATCCTACAAGGTTGTTTTTATATTTTAAAGTGGTAAACAATGAGAAGTAAAATGAACGGTTTACCAACGTTAAAAAGATATTGGCAACAATCAATACCATAAAAACCATAGTACGTGTAGTAGCTTCATTAAAACCTTGTTTTACAGCATATTGATATATTATTAACGACCCCAAAGTTATGGCCAAGCCTTGTATGATGCTGGTCCATAGCTCATTAAATTTAAAGAATGTGGTGGTGAACGGCCTTGGTTTTTTAAGCATGGTGTTCTTCTCCATGGGTTCGTTTTCGTAAATAATGGAGCAAGTGGGACCCATAATCAATTCCAGTATTATTACATGCGATGGTGAAAATATGGACGGATATATCCACCGCAAGGCCAAAGGAATAAATACCGTTAGTATTATAGGAATATGGATAGAGATAATATACTGAATCGCTTTTTTAAGGTTTGTATAAATCTTTCTTCCCATGGCAATGGCATCCACCATTTTAGATAAATCGTCATCTACCAAAATCAATGAGGCGGCCTGTTTGGCAATTTCAGTTCCCTTTTTGCCCATAGCAATACCAATATGAGCGGCTTTTAATGCAGGACCGTCATTAACGCCATCACCCGTCATGGCCACTACTTCATTATTTGCTTTTAAAGCATTTATTATTCTAAGTTTAGCTTCGGGAAACATGCGACTAAAAACTTGGATGTCTTTGACTTTAAGTTGTAACTCGGTATCGGATAATTGCATTAATTCATCACCGGACATGCATTTGTCATATCCAACAAAATTTATTTCTTTGGCAATGGCAACAGCTGTGGCAGCGTTATCTCCGGTTACTAGTTTTACGTTAATTCCTGCTGTATCAAAATCTCTAAGTACCTGGTTGATATTTTCCTTTGGAGGATCATAGAAAACTACAAGGCCTTTAAATTCAAAAGAAAAATCTTGCTGATGTTGGGGGAAGTCGGTTCCCTTGAAAGCGGCTTGTCCCACCCCCAGTAATCTATATCCTTGCTCGCCCAACTCATCAATCGTAGCGTAAATAGATTCCTTTTCGTCATGCGTAAGGTTAGAAAGTTCAATTAGGGCTTCCGGCGCACCTTTAGCAGCAATAATACGTTGGCCTGTTTCATTTTCGAACAAATGCGTCATCATTGGTGGTTTACCCCCCAAAGGATATTCGTGTATCATATGATAAGTTGGCCTTTCATCTATGGTGGTCTGCTTTGAATAGGCCTCATGTAGTGCAATTTCCATGGGGTCAAAAGGAATAGGCTCACTAGCCCACATGGCAACGGTAATCAGTTCTTTTTCTTCTTTCCCTAATTGACCTTTTACAGTAGAAATTTTACCGGATTTTAAGGAAAACAAACCAGCCAGACTCATTTTGTTTTGGGTAAGTGTTCCTGTTTTGTCGGTACAAATTACGGTAGCGCTACCCAAGGTTTCAACGGTTTTCATTTGCTTCACGACAACCCCTAATTTCATTAACCGCCATGCGCCTAAGGCCATAAAAGTGGTGAACGCTACCGGTATTTCTTCAGGAAGAATACTCATGGCAAGGGTCAATGCTTTTAGTAAGCTATCCAATACATTATGAGAGTTGTAATAATTAATGCCCCAAACCAGCAGAAAGGTGATACCGCCCCAAATAGCCATATACTTTACAAAATTGGCGATCTGCAATTCAAGGGGAGTCTTCTCTTCTTCAATAGTAGCTAGGCTGTTGCCGATTTTCCCTAATTGGGTATGGTTGCCAATTGCGGTTACGGTTGCTATGGCAAGACCACTGGCTACGGTAGTGCCACTAAAAATAGTATTGTCAATAGAAGAAGCATCTTTAAAAAGCGCAAGGGATTCTCCGGTTAGAATGGATTCGTTAACTGAAAAATCGTTGGAGTGAATAATAGAGCCGTCTGCGGGAACCATGGTACCCTCTTCAACGATCAGGCTATCACCGATTACGAGTTCTTCACTGGGAATTTCAATAGTTACCCCATTGCGAATAACGCGACAATTGGGTTCGGTAAGGTTCTTTAATTTCTCTAAGGCTTTCCTACTTCTAGAATCTTGGTATAGGGATATGGAACCCACAAGAAGTATGGCAACGACCATAAAAATTCCATCGCCATGATTTCCGGTAATAAAATAGATAGAAGAGGCAACAAGTAACAAAAGAATCATAGGTTCTTTCACGATGCTTTTGAGCGCATCTAGAAATCCATTTTTTTCTTTATAGGTAAATGAATTGGCTCCATGGGTCTTTCTAGACTTTAAAACTTCCTCATCCGTTAGTCCTTTAATACCAAAATTTTCGACGGCCATGACAAATTCTTTTTATAAAAATAAGTGGAATTATAGCTGTATTTAATTGATGAATATTGATTTATAGCTCAATAGAAAAGAGCTATCGCTGCTAAAACCGTAATTCAAATTACAAATTATCGTATTAGAATGACCTTTTACATGATTTATCTCATGTTCTAAGAATGGAATTTCAACTTAATTTGAATAGTGGCAAATTCTATAGTATGCGTTATCTATTCATTTTGGTTTTGGTGTTGGTATTGCAGTCCTGTGGTGAAAAAAAGGAGAAAATTTTCCCGAGGAAAACAGAGCTGACCGAATCTGTCTATGCTTCAGCAACCATTCAGCCAGATAGTTTGTATCAGGTGTATTCCGCAGTAGGCGGAATTTTAGACCGTAACTTGGTGGAAGAGGGCGATGTGGTAAAAAAAGGAACCCCCTTATTACAGATAATCAATAACACGCCTAAACTGAATACGGAAAATGCTAAACTCTCATTACAATTGGCACGAGAGAATTATAAAGGAAGCGCTGCAGTGCTAGATGGTATCAAAGATGAGATACGGGCCGCAGAGCTCACCTACTATAATGACTCCATCAATTACTTCAGGCAAAAACGGTTGTGGGAGCAGAAGATAGGCTCAAAATCAGATTTTGATACACGCAAATTAACGTATGAGCTTTCTCGTAATAATTTAAAATTGTTGCAAAGCAAATATAGGAGAACGAAGAATGAACTGCAGACTCAGGTAAATCAGGCACAGAACAATTATGAGCAAGCAAAAATCAATACCGAAGACTTTACCGTCACAAGTAAAATCAATGGTAAGGTTTATGAGCTTATGAAAGAATCGGGTGAAATTGTAAACATTACGGAGCCTGTTGCTGCGGTAGGTAGCGATGCGGTTTTTATCATTAAAATGCTTGTAGATGAGGTTGATATCGTAAAACTAAGTTTAGGCCAAAAAACTTTGGTAACCTTAGATGCCTATGAAAATCAGGTTTTTGATGCTACGGTTACCAAAATATATCCGCGAAAAGATGAACGGTCTCAAACCTTTACGGTAGAAGCTAGTTTTGATAAACCTCCAAAAAAATTGTACCCTGGTCTTGCAGGTGAAGGCAACATTATTATCGCTAAGAAGAAGGGGGTTTTGACCATACCTAAAGATTATCTGATGGAGGGTAACAAAGTGCAAACTGAAAATGGCCCTGTAGGCGTTTCCGTAGGGTTGCAGAATTTGGAGTATGTTGAAATTATGGAAGGCATCAGCGAAAGTACAGCGCTTATTAAACCTGAGCAATGATAAATTGGAGTGTTATATTGAATATTGCCAAGACACATTTGGTAACAAAAATGAAGTCGACAGCTACGGCAGCTCTTGGCGTTACTTTTGGTATCGGCGCATATATTACAATGATTAGCTTTATGACAGGTTTAAATGATATGCTAGATGGGCTGGTATTGAACCAAACCCCTCACATACATCTATACAATGAAATTGAGCCAAGTGAAACCCAACCAATATCCTTGTACGATGAATTTGAAAATTCTATGAACGTAGTGCATTCCATTAGACCTAGACAAATTCAGAAAAAGATTCACAATGCATTGCCCATTCTCAACTATTTAAAACAAGATAAAGACGTAAAGGGGGCGACACCTCAGTTACAGGCTCAAATCTTCTATTTGTCGGGTTCAATTGAACTAAGTGGCGCTTTGATCGGTATTAATGTTATGGAGGAAACCCGACTTTCTAGCATGGGCGATTATATCGTAAACGGAACGCCAGAAGCCCTTAAGAATACGGATAACGGAATCTTATTGGGTTCTGGTCTTGCTGAAAAAATGTCTTTGTCAGTTGGGGATAGGGTACAAATTAGTACCGTAGGGGGAGCTATTTTTCCTCTTAAGATCGTGGGCTTTTATCAAAGCGGGGTTGCAACTGTAGATAACAGTCAGAGTTTTGCCAATCTCAAGACCGTACAACGTATTATGGGTGAGGCACAAAATTATATTACCGATATTAATATTAGATTAAACGATATTTCTTTGGCTCCGACATTGGCCAAACGGTTACAAAAGCAATTTATGGTAAAAGCAACGGATATCAATGAGGCCAATGCACAGTTTGAGACCGGTTCTAATATTAGAAATCTTATAACCTATGCGGTGTCCATAACGCTGTTGATTGTAGCAGGTTTTGGTATTTACAATATACTCAACATGCTTATTTATGAAAAAATGAAGGATATCGCCATTTTAAAAGCTATTGGGTTCTCTGGTCTAGATGTACAGCTTATTTTTATGAGTCAAGCTATGATTATTGGGCTTGTCGGGGGCGGATTGGGTTTGATCATTGGTTACGTGCTTTCCCGAGTAATAGATAACCTGGCTTTTGAAACCTCGGCTTTACCAACAATTACAACATACCCTGTTAGTTATAATTTAGGTTACTACGTTGTGGGCCTTGTTTTCGCGTTACTTTCTACTTTCGTGGCCGGTTGGTTACCTTCTGCAAAAGCAAGACGCATTGATCCGGTAATTATAATTCGTGGAACTTAAAGCGTGATAAAATGGAGTATGTTCTAGAAACGAAAGATATAAATAAGCACTTTTATAAGCCAAAAGACTTTCATGTACTCAAGGATATTTCTTTTGCGGTAAGAGTAGGGGAGTTTGCATCTATCATGGGAAAATCAGGTTCAGGAAAGTCTACTTTGCTCTATATTCTCTCCACAATGGATACGGAGTATACGGGAGAATTGTATCTCAACCATGAGCTGGTTACCGGAAGGCACCACAATGAACTATCGCGAATGCGAAATAAACATATTGGTTTTGTATTTCAGTTTCACTATTTGTTATCTGAATTTACGGTATTGGAGAATGTAATGCTTCCCGCAAAAAAACTAAACGAGAAATCGCATACAGCTATTGAGCGAGATGCCATGCAGAAGCTCGAAATGCTAAAAATCGATTATTTGGCTCATCAAAGGGCGTCACGTATATCGGGTGGTGAAAAGCAACGTGTGGCCATTGCTAGGGCTTTAATAAACAACCCCGTAATTCTTATGGGAGATGAACCAACTGGAAATTTGGATAGCCATAATGCGGACAATGTATTTCATATTTTTAAAAAATTGAAGGAAGAAGAAGGTCTTTCACTTTTGATCGTAACCCATGATGAAGACTTTGCAAAACGAACGGATCGTATTATTCAAATGGAAGACGGACGAATCATTTCTTAAAACCTCGGAACAATATTACTGACAAAAATCATGGTATAGGTAGTCCATAGTTTTTACTTTTGATTATGTCCAAAAACTAGGGTCATAGTAAAAAAACTAAAGATTTCTCCGGGAAACACATTGGCTTTGGAAGTTATAGGCGAATGTGCGGAAACCGATAAAAAGCTAATCAAAAGTTTTTTATGGCAAAGGTTCAAAAAGGATATAGTCCTCTAAACGTCTTAGTAAACTTAGATGCGCTAAAAGTCAGTAAAAATAAGAGTAAGGAGTTTATACAAGTAATTTATTCAAGTCTCCAAAGAGGGTATCGAAAACGTTATTTTGATATGTCTCAGTTAGATGAAGCGTTTGATTTTGTAGCACCCAATACCTAATACATTGGCTATATTAGGCGGAATATAGGTGTTGTATATGTAGCCCAAATAATATGTCCCCTATGGTGAAAAACCAAAAAGAACCAAAGTCCTTTCAATTTTTAAATGTATCACGTATTCTTTTCGTCATACTACTGTTCTTTTGCGTAGAAGCTTGCAAAAAAGCTACGAAAAAAGTAAAAGAACATGATGCTATACCGGCTGAAACGTTGGGTGATACCATAGCTACTCCTATTAAAAAACCGAAAACATATGAGGATATAAAAGTTAAAAGGAATGTAAGGATAGCGGAGTATTTCCAGTATTTGGATTCTTTAGTGGTACGCTATGACTCTATAGTGCCATATCCGCTTTCTGAACATCTTTTGGTGCGGAATAATCCTTGGGTTATAGATACATTAGCGAATACCGATTACTACCGTATGATGGAGCGGGACTCTTTTGTATATGACCAAAGACAAATGATAGCACTACCCAAAGGAAGTGTGCTACATCTTCCGGATTCTACCAGCGCTTGTCGCATTTTAGATGATTTTGCAAATACGGAAATAGAAGTGAATATACCTGAGTTTAAACTACGTATTTATCAAGATTCTATTTTAAAACGAACCTTTATAGTGCGTGTAGGGCAGGACAAACAACGGTATTTGAAAATGGGGGACCGTATAACGGATTTAAGGACAAAAACAGGTGAAGGCATTATAATCAGACATGCCAAACATCCTGAATTTTATAATCCGGTAAATGGAAAACAGTTTTATACCACCCATCGTGATGATGGAAAACTTACCCAAATGCCGCAAATTCCTTGGATGGAAACCGAAATTAATGGCATTAGAAACGGACAAATGATTCACCCCACTACAAACCCCAAAAGTTTAGGGAAAGCATATTCTAACGGATGCATAGGTACTGCCGAGGGTGATGCTTGGGTAATTTATTACTACGCTCCTTTAGGTACGAAAGTAAGAATACGGTACGACCTCAATACTTATTTTGAGGGCTCTGTAATCTCAGTGCTAAAGGATGTGTATAATGTAGAGAAATAGATACGGTTGTTCTATCTCTTCCTAAACAAAGGCTCTAAGATTTTGGCTAAATAAGCAAAGCCAACAAGGGCCAAAATACCACCTCGGGTATAGCTGCCTTCTAAAAAATAAAACGTAGCGCCAATTAATCCAAAAAGCATAAAAAAATAGTTCGTATAGGTATTACCTTTTAATAGTAGTTCCATAGGGCTAGATTTAAGAATGTAGGTTATTAAGTAAGATATACTACTGTATGCTAGTAGGTTACGAGCTCATTACTAAGTTAATACATATCTTTTACATATGAAAATGAAAATGCTTTTCTAGCCTTGGTTTTTTTCATTTCCGGATGTTGTTCTATAGAAAATCTAGTTGTTAACAGTAGTATAATTTCGTAAAACTTGGTGTACAAACTCTAATTTTTGCAATACGTTTTTAGGCGTTACGAATGGGTATACATCTGGTTGACCCATGCTTCGGTTTAAGCTGTTTACGGCAATGGACAAGGGTACAATAGCTTCAAAAATATCCATAAAATTAGAATGGTTGTAAGCATTTACAACCTTGGTTTCCGTATTGCTGAGCAATCCAAAATTCAGTGCTGTATCCAGCATATCTACCATATGTAAATAGTGCGCCCAAGTTTCTGCCCAATCTTCCCAAGGGTGAGAACTGGCATATTTGCTTATATAGTTTCCTTTCCAACTATAACTGACCTCTTTTTTATAATGCTGTTCTAAAGCCTGACCATAGTCTGCACGATCATCTCCAAAAAGATTCCGGAATGCAGCTAGGTTATTAGGGTTTTCGTAAATAAGTCGGTCCCAATAGTAGTGTCCTACTTCGTGCCTAAAGTGTCCTATAAGCGTACGGTAAGGTTCTTCAAGCTCTTGCCGTACCTGCTCCCTGGAAATAGCATCTGCCTCTGCAAGGTTTATGGTAACAAGACCGTTGGCATGGCCTGTCATCGCAGATTGGTTATCTTTTAGTTTTTCATCTCCCGAAAGAAAATTGAATTCCAAATTATAACTGCCCGGAGTGGAACGGTAGAAAGGCAGTCTCCATCTTTTTAGGGCATATATAAGTCTATGTTTGGCACGTTCTAGATTTTTCCATTCCTTAACATAATCTTGTACGGAAAGGTTGGGAATGGTACGGTTTAGTTTACAAGCCTCACAAAAGGTACCAGTACTATTGGCTTCAATGAGCCAATTGCACACATGGTGTTGGTGGTTATTGCAATACATATAATTTCTTCCCTCTAAATGAAATATAGGAGAAGACTGTTGTGAGCTCGTGGCAAGCATTCGCGAGGAATAGGGCTCGTATCCCAACCATTGTTTACAGGCCACACAGGTGTGGTTTTCAAAGTACACCACATTAGAGCAATGCTGACAAGTAAAATTTTTCATTGAAAACAGATATTAGACTTGGGGACCGGCGTACTAATTATAGTATACAAAGGTCTGCAATAATGTCTTATAATGTATCTCAAAAACAGTATTAAATGCTCTTAAAAGATTGAATAATAACAATGCCCTTAGTATCTAGTCTACAAAAATCTTGTAATTACCGGTATTTTCATCTCGTTCGTACTCAGCATTTTCTATACTAAACTCCGTAGTAACTGTAGTATTACAACAGTCGCTTTTTCTTATTTCAAGGGTTGCAAATAAATTGAAAATAGATTCTGAACCAATTGTAAGATTGTAAGCAACACTTCCCGGTTCCGAGCCAGGATATAAATATATAAGGTTCACCCCATCTTCCTCTTCAAAGACAAATTCCACTTCTTTGCCCTGTTCTTCAAGATTTGTTATGCTTATATCGTTTTCACTATAGGTACCATTGGTAAGTAAATTTTCACCGGAAACCTTGTCTATTAGTTCTAAATAAAAGACAGGTGGGCTTGTGACACAAGCAATATCTCCACAATCATCACAAGATGCTATGGATACAAGGAGAACTAGGCTTAGAATTAATTTTTTCATTGAAATCCTTTTAGATTGATTTAGTAGCGCTTTGCACTATTTCATTTAGAATATTCGCAACTTTATTTTTGATGTAAATTCTATCGATTACTAGAATACTGACGATGAGAATTAAGCTTAGCGCTATATGTTCCATACTTCTATCGACCACTGAAATATAAAATCCCACGAGATAAAATACCAATCCAATACCGCTAGCTACAATAGCAAGGTGTTTGAGGTTGATACTACTTCTAATCTCAATCTTATCGTTTGGCAGCTTAATGAGCTTAATGGTCCCTTGCCGTAAGGTTCTCATTCCCTCTAATTCATTTTGTCCTGAATGGGTAGTGAACCCAACCGGATAAATAAAATCAACGCTATTGGTTTCCTTTTTTGTTTTAAAATTTAGCTTTTGAAGAACCCCGTTCGTAGCTGCAAGGAGTCTTTGGGAATCTATTTGAAAACTATTTAAAATAGTAGCCTCTTGCCGTTGTGTAAGTGTTAGTGGGAAGTTGCTTCTAGTTTTCATGTTCTGCTGAATAGGATTGAATACGAATCTGAAAATTACCTCACTAATATCGTAAAATATATTATACTACAATCATTTAAACATATGATATTTCTTACAGAGTTCTTGTCAAATGCTAAATCATAAGAATATATGTTAAGACGAACAAGTCAAACCTATCCTGATGGGGTATTGGGACTGCAAAAAAAATAGAAAATATGTCATTTTACGAAGACTTTTAAAATGACAATTATGCAGAATTATGACAAAATATCTTAGCGGGATAGACCAAATTGTCAGAAAAAGAATGTAATCCATTTTGGTATTTTTTTTGCTGAGGAAAAAGTGTAATCCAAAGGTTACAAATTTGAAATAATGTTTAATTTAAAATTTTGTTATTATGAGCACTTTAGTTAATGTTCCTAAAAACGGAAGTTTAGCCAAAACAAATTCAAATGTAAACTTCCCAACCTTGTCAACTTGGTTAGATGATGTCTTTGACATTGGTCTACCGTCTGTATTTACCTCTAATTTTAATACAGGAATTACCTTGCCAAAAGTAAACATCAAAGAAACGGCAGATGATTTCATTCTAGAAATGGCAGTTCCAGGCCTAAAGAAATCAGATTTTCAGATAGACTTGGACAATCAAGTGTTATCTATTTCTACAGAAACCACGGAGACGAATGAGCATAAGGAAGATACGTATACCCGTAGGGAATACGGGTACTCCTCTTTCAAAAGGTCCTTTACGTTGCCCGAAACCGTGAACGACGAAAAGGTTAATGCAAGTTATCAAGATGGTATTCTAAGCATTCTTTTACCAAAAAAAGAAGAGGCCAAACGCAAGCCTGCTAGGAATATTGAAATTTCGTAGCTACTTCACCAAATTTTAGAGAAAGATATTGAGGAGGATGCTGGTTTTACCAGTATCCTTCCCAATTATTTCATTCATTCTTTAAAATTATATGTTATGAAGAAAAAGTTTAAACCTGGAGATTGGGTAAAAATCAAAGGAAGCATTACCGCTCGCAAAATGCAAGTTCTTAAATACGTGCCCAAGAAAAATGCCATACTTGGCCTGGTTGATAATGATAGTTATGTAGAATGTGTTTGGTATAAGAATGGGGAAAGAAAATCTGAAGTGTTCCACCAAAATAAACTGATCAGAATAATGGATACTGGTGGTTTTTTCAAGACATTTTCTACAACCCCAAAATTAAGTTTAACATAAAATCTATAGTCATGAAAAAATATATTTTAGTAGGTATGGTTGGCTTGTTATGTTTGAGTTGTAACGGACAAAAGAACGAAATAAAAAAAGCCGATATAAAAGAAAGTGGGGAGAGTGCTGTAGTACAACCTAAAGGAACATGGAAGGTGGATAAGAAATTTGATGAAAACGGGAATTTAATACAGTATGATAGTATATATTCTTGGTCTTCCAATAGCAAAGTAGATAATCTTAGCGCCCTAGATAGGGATAGTTTAATGCAATCTTTTAAATCAAGATTCTTTACGGATTATTCAGGATTTAGAAATGAGGGCTTTGAAGATATTTTTTCTCGAGATTCACTTTTTAGCAAACATTTTTTTAACGATGATTTTTTTGGAAGTGATTTCGGAAAAGACTTCATGGATATAGACAAAACAAGAAAACGAATGATAGAAAGGCAAAAGCAGTTTTTGGAAAAATATAAATCTGAATTCGCTAATACGGAAGATGGAAATTAAAATATGGCTGTTCATATGAAAATGGAAGAGCGCCTAAAAAATAAAACCATTGGGATTGTATTGTCTAGTGGAGGAATTAAAGGGATGGCCCACGTAGGTATTCTCAAGGCACTAATGGAACACCAAATTTATCCGGATGTCATATCTGGAGTAAGTGCTGGTGCCATTGTTGGCGCTTTATACGCTAATGGTATTGCTCCATCAGAAATACTGGTCATTTTTAAAGAAACTCCGTTACTAAAATATAATTTCCTGACCATTAGTAAGGCCGGTTTATTTGACACGAAGGAGTACATAGCATTTTTTAGAAAATATTTCCCTGTAGATATGTTCGAGGCGCTTGAGAAAAAATTGTTCGTAGTAGCCACCGATCTTCAAAATGGCAGTTCTAAGTTTTTTAGTAGCGGAAGTCTTCTTAAAGCCGTTTTGGCCTCTGCGGCTTTACCACCCGTTTTTAATCCCGTATCCATTAATGGGCGTTTATATGCAGATGGTGGCATTATGAACAATTTTCCTATTGAACCGCTCAAAACAAGAACCGATTATATCATAGGAAGCTATACATCTTCTATGAAAGATGTGGGCATAGGAGTGCTTAAGAACCAATTGGAATTAACGCAACGCACCAAGCTTCTAATGTTGCACTCAAATGCTGTAAATAAACTACATTATGCAAATCTTATGCTTATGCCTAAAGAGCTAGATCATTTAGATGTTTTGGACCCAAAAGGAATCTATAAAGCTTATATTATAGGATATGAACATGCATCAAGAATATTGGATAGTTAATTAAGCTACGTTCCAATTTCTGAAATAGGCTTTACTCTTAAACTGATAAACCTTATTACATGCGAAATGAAATCCACATGTAACAAGATATACCTTCAGAAATATATCTATAAAATTATTCTTAAGGCAAACCATAAATGCCTATTACATAATCAGGTGTTTATCATCAGGACCGCTTAAATTATTGCAATAAAGACAACTTCTTTCCCGTTTGTAAGTTCTAATCTTTAAAATTTCAAGATGAAAAAAATCTTAGTATTGCCATTACTCGTATTATTTGTTGGATTTACTTCATGTTCGGATGATGATAGTGAAGATGAAGTTGTAGTAGAAGAAACCGGTGCTATTTTATCCTATGAAGATGTTGAGCTAAAACTAATAGATTCAGATTCTGACGAGTATGGTGTCGCTTTTTCTGTTACTACAGGGGAGACTTACAAACAATCTGAAGTTAGCGAAGAAAATATTGCTGAAATTGATTTGATATCTTTTGCTAACCAGGCTTTTATTGCTTTTAATAGCCCTGATAATGACCGGGATTTTGAAGAGATAGAGGGAGCAAAGACCACACTAATACAAATGGCCAATGTAGAAATGACGGCAGAACAATTTGATTCGATCGAGGATGATACCTTACTTAAAGACCTTACCGTTATTAATGATGATGAATCTCAACCAATCACCTATAGAGACGTAGTTCTTTTTAAAACTGCCGAAAGTAAAATAGGAGCGATTAAGATTAATCTTTTGAACGCCGATAGAATTTCAATTGATGTAAAAGTCATAAAATAGTTCTAAGTAACCCTAATACAAGAAAGGCTATCTAAATTAGATAGCCTTTTTTTTGTTCAAGATTGGCCCTTTTCTAATAAAAGCATCGTATTGGACAGCTTAATAGAAAATAGTTCCAGTATCTCTTTATGTGCTTTCTTGGAATTTAAGTACATTAATTGTAATCAAGCGTTCTTATGGTTTATAACGGTAATGACCAATAATGGTATAGTCAAAAAGGCAATCTGCTAAAACTTGACCTCCACCAATATTGTGCACGATTAAGTTTCGGTTTCCATCTTCTGATTTCTTGCCCACTACAATGCCAATATGGGTTGTGCCGCCTCCCAGATTCCAACAAACTAGATCTCCGGATGCGTAATCCTCTGGGTTGTCGGAAATTGGTTTTTCCGCACCTTGCCGTTTAAAATAGGTCATTAGGTTTGGAACCCTTCTATGGTCAATATTTTTATCCGTAGAGGTAAGGCCCCAATTTTTAGGATAGACACTGAAATTGGCCTTCATATCTTCATGAACTTCTTTCTGAAGATCAATTCCAATTTTTCGATAGGCACGTATAACAACATCTGTACAAACTCCTTTGTTACTAGGCACATCTCCATTGGGGTAATCAATAGAAAAGTAACTGGGGTCATAGATAACGTTCTGTTCTGTCAACTCCAGAGCACCATCAGATAAGTCTATTTGTGCCACCTCCGTTTGCGAAAAACCGAATGTAAAACCCAATAAGAAGACTATTAAAAGTGCTTTTTTCATTTTAAATAATGCTTACAGAACTATAGGTTCTCAGAAAAATTCGACTCTTTATCTTATAAAATTAATAGCGTTATTTTACGATTTCACCTTTTGCATTGATAATAACATCCTTTCCGTCAATCTTAGCATTTGCAGTTTTTTCGTCTGAAAAACTTGAAATAAAGTCAAATTTATAAGGTATGATCAAATTTCCATCTTTATCAATTGCCCCATAGGTACCTCCTTTTTGTGTTTTGTACGGACCGTTTGTAATTACTTCAAATCCTTTACTAACAATGGCTATTTGATTTTTGAACGACGTAACACTTTCAAATTGCGCAGGTATAACTATTTCTCCACATTCGTCTATGAAACCTATTTTACCATCTTTTTTAAAACGGGCGTAACCTTCTTGAAAACTATCAACAAAATTGCCGACTTCTAAGACCGGAATATTTAATTTTTTTCCATCCTTATCAATGTAGTAATTTCCGTTTTCACTATCTCCTACCGCCGCAATACCGCAGTCCGTAAATTCACTAGCTATTCCAAATTGGGGTTGTATTATGATTTCTTCATTTTGTTTATACCCCCAACCATTTTCGGTTTCAAAGGGTATGATTTTTTTGGATTGTGAATTACAACTTGCAAGTAGTAAAAATGCAATGAGTTGAAAAATCTTTTTCATCTTAGACGTTTTAGTTAGACACTACCCAGAATTCCATGGAATGAGCTGTATCAAATAAATTATAAGTTTTAACCAATCCTTTTTCCCACAAATCTACGTGACCGTTTAGACCAGGCATTTGCTCGTGAAATATAATTATTCCTTGTTGATTTTCAATTTCTTTTGCAAAATCCTCTCTACTAGGATTACTTGTGCCTTCCCATTTCATGGTAGGTGCTCCGTACCTATCGTTTAAATATTGACTTACATTAGGGACATTAAAAATATACTTGCCATTTTTTCCCGTTACATAATCTGAAATAGATAAACCGGCCGCTCTCGCATCAGTTTGAGTCACTCTATGAGAAACTGTATCGTTTAAGGAATAGCATAACCGTACACAACATGTATTATGAAAAGAACTATGAATCCAATTTCTTGTGGCTTCACTGGTTTCGGGGCTGTTAGTTTTACTAAAGGCTTGGTCTAATACTGATGATGGATCTGGATATGACATCCACATCGTTTGAAATTCATTGAGTTGTTCCATTATTTAATTTTATGATTAACATGTACGCTATAATCCAGATGAAATGTTCCGAGGTCAGCCAAAAAATCAAGGTATTTTCCTTGTAAGGCCCTATGGGCTTGTTCCTAATTCGTTTACTAACGGCTTTTGGGCAAAACATAAAGTTTTTCAATTACCGGCAATGTAAGTATTTAATAATTAGGAAAGTTATCTCTTCGGTATGGACAAAACAATTCTAAATCGTGTAGAACTAGGGGAGCCGCTATATGCATAGCAGTGTGCTTGGTGCTCTAAGTAATAGCGATACAAAGAAAGCTGTTTTATGGCCAGACGTATTTGCACTAGCTGATAATTATAATATTATTGAAAATGACCCTTCATCAGTAATTAAAATAGGTAATCAGAGTGTTAGCACCTATTTCAATGATTGGCCAAGTACCAAAAAATTAAATACTCTTTCTGCATCTACCAATAATCAATTCCCACTTTTTTTTATTTCTAATGTTAACCCTTTACCTCTGATACCATTAATAAGTGTAAAACCGAAATTCGTAAATATTATGAAAACTACACTGAAAATTTTATTGAGCGGCTTAATGGTAATGGCTCTAGCAATAACATCTTGTAGCAAAGATTCAGCAGATGGAGATATAGGTCCAATGGGCCCAGCAGGAGAACAAGGAGAACAAGGAATTCAAGGTGAGCCAGGTGTAGCAGGAGCAACGGGAGCGCAAGGCGAGCAAGGTCCAAAAGGAGATACAGGCGAAACAGGGGCTGCAAACGTGATGTACAGCGATTGGTTAGATCAAGATTTTAGCTACTATGATGGACCAGATTCCAAAAGCATGAAAGTTGACGAAATTAGACTTACCCAAGAATTTTTAAATAATGGCGGTTTTGTATTAGGCTATTATAGAAGCAGCTCAAATACTGTATATCAATTACCCTTGGTATTTGATCACTCTTCTTTTGCTATACGGAGAGATTTTGTTGCCATCCATTTTTCGGATAGGGGCGAAATACGTTTTGGAGCACACTCCACGGATGATACAGAACTTAGCGAGCATGAATTAACGGGCTCATCTATTGCTAGGCCGCAATACAAGTATGTAATGGTTCCTGGCGGGGTTTCACTTTCTGGGCGTTCTGAACAACCCAACTTTAAAAAAATGAGCTACGAAGAGGTTATGGATTATTTTGGACTGGCGTATTAAGTTATGGCTTTAAGTGTACCTCTAGTTTATAAGAGTTTATAAAGTATAAAAAAACCTACCATTCTTAAAGAATGGTAGGTTCTCTAAAAATAGAGTTCTTTATACTAGTTACCCTTGTTTCAGTTCCAGTAAAACCTCTTTTGCATGTTCGTTTTCAGGGTTTAATTCAATAGATTTCTTGTACATTTCAATGGCTTCTGTTTTCTTGCCGGCCGCCAATAAAGCTTCGCCATAACTATCATATACATTTGCACTATCTGGAAACAAAATAGTAGTCACTTTAAAAACTTCTATAGCCTTATCAAATTCTTCGGTTTGCATAAATGAATAGCCCAAGGTATTCAAATCATGTTCTGAACGGCTGTTTACCCTATCCTCAATAGCTAATGTTATAGCATTGTCTAGCGCCTTTTTTAATATTGTATTTTGTTGGTCTTTAGCTAACGTTTCTGAGTAAGCTTTAACGATAGTATTGATGATCAACGCAGGATTATCTTCAAAAACGGCATGACCACTGCCTTTGGCAATAATCGGAGTTACATTTTTGTTTTTTTCGGCTAGTTCGTCCTGTAGTTTTTTCCATCTAGTTGAAAGCATCTCAGGAAAATATGGAAATGAATTTTCTGGAAAAACGTTGGTAATTGGTGTACTTTCTGGGAACTGCATACCTCTTATAGAACGCATCGTTTCATTATAATTGGCATTCGCATAATAATCACCGGTACCTTTTGGAATAGTACTTATATCCACATTCATATCTCTCATGGCCAGTAATTCCTCATTCCAGAAATCAATGGGCGTGGCATCTATTAAAACAATGGACTTCACCTTTTCAGGATGTTTACGGGTGTACAGTAGATTGTAGAGTCCGCCGTAGGAGTGAGAAACTAGGATGATATCCTTGTCGTACCCCAATTTAGAAAGACCTGTTTCTAATTCTTTAATTCCGTTTTCTATTCCAAAATCCGCATCGTTTTTTAACTTCGTATTTAATTCGCTTGTTCCAATTCCTGACCGGTCATAAGTAATTAGTGTTGTTCCCGTAACGGTATGAATTTTTTCTAGAATGCCATTCCAAACAGAAGCATCATTACCTCCGCCAGCTTCAAAAAGAATGGGCGTTCCTTCTCCTTTTATAATGTTGAAATGCATTTTGTAACCACCCACATCTACTAAGGTGTCTTGGCTTTGAGCATTAATGGAGAGTGGTAATACTAAAACGAATAGGAATTTAAAGTAGAATTTTTTCATTTGTGTTCTGGTTTAAAGTTTAAAAAATTTTCAAAGTGTTCATTACTAATAAGTATTACTGGCGACTAAAATATAAAGCGCTTGATTTTTGAAAAAGAAAGTAGGCCATTTTGTGGCGAAATGACTAGATTTTGGTACTAGTGGATAAATAGTTTTTGACAGAAGAGTAGTAGGATTTAGAAACCGGCACCGAAACCGTAACGCCCTTAAAAGAAATAGCGGCCTTATTAGAGTTTCCTACTAAACATTCTACCTTATCTGGGTTTACAACAAACGATCTATGTACTTTAAGAAGAAAGGCAAAGTCATTTAGAATACTCTTTAATGTACCCCGCATTAAATGTTTGGTGTAATCTCCATCCTTTAAATAATGTATCTCTATATAATTATCTTGAGATTGTATATATAAAAGCTGTTCCAAATTTGTGCTAAACCCAGCTGCACCATTATCTTCTTTTATGCTTAAAATATTTTCCGCATCTGCTAAATATTCTTTGGAGATGGGTGCATATACTTGAATGGGAAACACTACTGTTTTCAAAAAGTGGAAAATAGAAAGAATAACAGGGTAAAAAGGTAAACCCAATACAAGAATATATTCCAATAGAAAACCAAAAGTAACATGCCCATCTTTTACAATAATATAACGGTCATAAAGAAAAATAAGAGTCACACTTACTAACGCAAGAAAAACATCAAAAAGAATAAGTTTTAAATAATTGAATTTTATGGTTTTAAACCACCTTAATAAAATTTCGTACCCCAAAATATAGACTGCCGTACAAATTAACCCAACACCAATATGCACAAGCGTTATATACGGGTGGTCTATTATACTTTTTTCAAACGGCTTAAGGCCTATGAGAATTAAGGAGACAAAGAAGCCTAGAAAGAAAGCGGAATACCAATATTTCTTGCGGTCGCCACTTAAATAAAAGCTTCGTTTATAGTTTTGTTTAAAATTATCCATTCAACATATTAAAATAAAAACCGCTTACAAATATCATATTTTGCTTTTTAACCATCAATTGAAATAAACTCCAAATCTGCACTGGCTAATTGTTCTTTTAAGCATTTTCAAATTTCGGATTTAATTCACTTGTTCCAAATCCAGATCGGTCATATGTAATTAGTGATGTTTCGGTAACGTCATGATTTTTTTCATTAGTGTTCTGATTTAAGGTTTAATTGATCTACGAGATTTAAAGTATTGATTTTTACTCCATAATCGAGTTTAAATAACCCGAGGCCTGCCTCGTAATCAATGTATACTTTTTAGTGCCTCGTGGGCTTGCCTAGAGGTAGTTTACTGCCTCACATGAATTAAGCCAAAGTATAACGTGCTTCAATTAAAAACAGTAATTAGACCTATTTATACTAAAATGTTTCCTCTTTAAGAACAACAATCAGCCTAAAAAATAGTTATCCAAAGGGAGTAGGTTTTTCAAATGTAATGCGAACCTATTGAGTTATGTATTAATGAATTAAAAACCCATTATGGCTAGAACTATGCGTAAATCTTCATACTTCAATACTACAGTATTACTGGTTTTAGCTGTTCTAGCACTGCAACTAGGCTCTTGTTCATCGGATACCGATGCATTCAGTGATCCTAACACTGCAAATACACCTCCAGATGTAACACCAGAGGCTAGTCCGGAAGATACGCCAGAAGATACGCCAGAAGATACGCCAGAAGATACTCCGGAAACACCTGTGGTAAGTATCGACCCCGAAATAACGGAGTTTAGATTTAGTTCCGCAGATAATGAAGGTCTTGTTACGGATATCATGGGCACATTGGATAAGGATAACAAAACAATTCATGTAGAACTGAATCCCTATAGCGTTGCCATCCAGGAATTAACGCCTACCATTACACTGTCCTCGGAAGCAACAGTGAGTCCGGAATCCAATACTGTTCAAGATTTTAGTAGTGAGATTACCTATACGGTAACTGCAGAAAACGGCACCATAGTAACGTATACCATAGTACCGTCTCTAAGCGGAAACATTTGCAAATCCAATCTTCAGGAATCAGGTCCTATTATAGTTAGCGCTAACAACCAACGTATAGAAAATCTATATATTAAAACTTCTAATCAGCATGGTATTGAAATAAACAATTTTTCTGGCGTAGTCATAACTAACTGTATTATTGAATATACAGGTGCCTATACCGGCATTAAATTCGCAAATGCCGATAATCTAACCATAGACAATTGTTCTATTACCTATACCAATGCCCCGTCTAGCGGTCCTTTACCGGATGCTACAAGAAATTGTATAGAAGGTATTCAATCTCAAAATCTAGTGATTACCAATGTAAAAGTTACAGATGGTTCTACGGGTATTAGCTTAAACCAGTGCGATGATTCTATATTGACCTATATTGAAGGGCATAATATGAGAGGTCCGTACCCTAGAGGGCAATTTGTACAATATGATAAATGTATAGGCGGATTACTAGAGAATTTTTCGGTGATTAACGACCGGGATATCGCATGGACGGAAGATAATATTAGTATCTACAAAAGTGCCGGACAACAAATTAAAAAAGGTCTGATTGTAGGTAACAATAGCCCTACTGGTGTAGGCGTATTATTTGAAGACCAGAATACCGAAGGTGCTCGTGGTGGCTTTGGGGGATTGGTTGAAGATGTAGATTTTCTAGAAATGGGTAATGGTGTGGTTTCCTCTGTGGAAGGTTCCAAAAACGTGACTTTTACCAGAATACGTGCCAAGCAGATTATATGTGGTGATTTAGGACAAAATAGGGGCGTACCTACTTCTAATTCATTGATATTTGCGGCATTTGGCACTGCTGAAGGTACGGGTGCTAACAAAATAATAGACTGTATTGTTTACAACTCCTGTAATCCTACCAACATTGTTTGGCCAGAGCATAATTTTGATTTGATAGACTATAGAGACGATATAGATTTTGAACCCAGAGAACCAATTGCGCTTCAGTTTACCTGTTCGTCGGATGATTAAGATTTTGCTGTTACAGGTAACCCTGCTCATTCAGCGAATATTAACCTGGAGTTGAATAACCTCTAATTATTAAAATTCTACTAGTTTACCTGGTAAGATGCTAGTTTCCAAGAAGGAATTAAAATACCTTCTATATGTCTTTGTATCTATAATACTAAAATTAGGCTTGACCAGAGGCGAGTTTATCTCATGTGCTTCATTCTTTTACTTTTCATTATGGGCGCAGATGGACTTAATCTACCTGAAGATAAGAATAGAGTTGCTAGACCAAATACAGGCTTATGGAATATAGGAGTGTATGCAAACTAAGAAAAAGAGGTTTAAACGAGTATTTCTAGAAAGCACATTTTAGTAAACAGAAATCAGTATATTGGCCAATCAATTCGCTATTTGGGTATTCGGGCGATTATTATACACAAGTTCAGAAGCCGTATACTTGTTTCAAACATTATAAATATGAGAAAAGTTACCATTCGTATTACAAATCTTACATTAGGGAATGCACATATAACAAGTTATCCTTATAGACCAAACAGACCTTCTATTTTATATAGAGTTCCTTTATATCGTGTTAGCATTGAGGGTAAAACTTCCGGAAATAATTCGGTGATTGAAGATTTTGAAGCTATACGTTTTGGAGTGCATAGAACAACTACAGAAGGACCTAGTGTCGTGGGATTAGCGGACGCTCAAAGACATACGCTAGCATGGGATTATATAAGTACAATGGACGATGATGCTTGGAGAGTCTATGATGGTTTTTTTATTCACCAAGGTCCCAGTAATCCTATTTCTGGTGGTTATGGTTCAATTGGGTGCATAGAAATTTGTGGTGGTGGTGAATGGGACCGATTTAATGATACAATTAGGAATCTGACAGGAGAGAATAGCTTAACTCAAATAGGCAATAGTCAATTATTGACTGCTGAATATGAAAGTGCCACACGCCCTCCATTAATACTTGTGTAAAGATGAAGCATATACTTAGTATTTTATTTAGTGTTCTCACATTTTGTAGTTGTAAAAGCGCTAACAACCAAAACAAATTGATTCCTGGGCAATCAACTGTGCAAAATGATAGTGTGGCGGAGACTCCCATTAAGGTGTTCAATGTACAATTTGATAGCATTCAGACAGATGCTGCAGAACAATTAGCTCTGCTTAATGAAAGCTTAAGCGGTTTATATAAAGATGCTGCCGCCATAGAGGATGAGGCATATGTAACACGAAGATTAAGCAATTACAAAGCCAAAAGATTTGCGGGAACCTTGGCCCAAGATTTTGAGAATAACGATTTTACAAAGGCAACCCAATTAAACGTTTCTTTTTTAACCCAAAACCAAGAAAATCCAAAGGAAAATATTAAGGTGGAAGAATGGTTTTTTAAAGATGAGAACACCGCTAATTCTTGTTTTCAGAGTCTACAAAATTATAGGGAACGAGAAATACATTTTAAATTCATTAGTTGGATATGGGTACAGCAAGACAATAAATTATTCCTCATATTTTCTACGGATTTTGTGGTGGATTCTAAACCTATGCAAACCATAAAACAACACTTAATTGGTATGTTGAAAAAGCAAGGAGAATATAATCTTATAGAAATGGATTGAGGTTTTCTTAGAATTCAGTGTCCCTAACTATTTCTTTAATACGCGAGGGTATACAAAGCTTATGGATTATTTTGGACTGGATTATTAGGTGGTAGCGTCAGGAATGATTTATAAAATTATTAAAGAATTTTGATAAAAACCCTCTGTTGAGCTCCAGCCAGATATTTCATGAACACTTTGAGTCACATTACTTTCAGAGAGATTATGGGTGTGCACTAGCTCACCATTATAATAGAATTCAACTGAATAGTCTACCTGATAAGGGTCTTGTAATTCCGAACTTAGTACAATAGCGTAATTAAAACGTTTAGAGTCTTCCGTAGTTTTAAAGCTATGAATAGTATCTTCAAATTGCTCTTCAATGAATCCAGAATCGTCATAGTCTATGCCTGTGTTCAGATACGTGACCGGAATGAATCTAGGGATCATATCTTCTCCGTCTCTTACGCCATACGTAATCATACGCAAAGAGTACATTTTATCGTATCCTTCATTAAAAGTTACTACTACCTCAATTTCACCAAATTCCTCCGTAATTGTTTCCGTGTCATCTTCTTTAGAGCAAGAATTAAAAAGGAATATAATTAGAAAATAGAGAGGGATGTTTTTGAATGTGAAGTTCATCTGCTGGTTTTTTGACTAAATCAAATTTATGGTATTAATTAAGAATCCGTTAACTATTTTGAGATTCATTTTTCCATAATAATTTATTAATACCGCTTCTGATCAGTTAAAATTTGGTGCGCAATCTAAGTTGTCATTGTAAGGTTAAATATACTGGTGAACAGCTTTACCTGCACTGGTCATTAACCTATTTTTATCCATTAAAAGGCCTTATTATTACTTGCAAAAACTATATGGAGCACTCGTTACAAATGAGCGCTAGCGGGGGCTATTATCCAATCTGCGTTTTTTAAAATCAGTCCGTTTAAATACCTTATTTCTTTACGAATAATATTCTTTGCATGAACTCATGGTTTCCTTTGCCGGTATTATATTTAAATGATAAAGTAGTGTCGTTTGCGTTACTTGAAGGAATGGCCAATTCTGTGCCGTTATGCGTATTAAACTCAAACTTATGGTGCTTTCCCCCGGTTGTCCATGTTCCGTTGGTATCAAGACCTATTCCAGCTCCTCCGTCAAATTGGTAGGTACCATCAAAATTTAAAGTTAGTTTAAATGCGTCTATTTGTAGTGATTTAACGTCATACTCGTGCAGCACATAATTTCCTGCAAAATCTTCCATTTGGCTTGTATTAACTCCTGGGGGTGCTATTGCATACCACACCAGGACTAGACTTAAAAATATGAACGGTGCAATACCGGTCCAGAGAGCTATTTTTTTCAGTTTTGCGGACTTCCTGGCCCATCCTATACCTAAGATGGTCAGTGCGGCAACAAGAAAAAATGCTGCAAAGCAAATTAGAAAGAGGATCAGTAAGCTTTCTAGCATAGTTCTTATTGAGTTTGCGCACCACGTTTTACGTAGTCTTTAGTTATGTTTTATAACGTACAACTGGCACTAAAAGTACAAGGTAAAGAAAAACCGCATCTAGGGCGGCGCTAAGGTACTCCCTATAGTATTTTTATGGGTTACAACGGTTTAAAAAAAAACCATAAATCTGAATCTAATATCTGGGAGCCTAGCATACGAATGGTAGATTAAATAAGGATATTTACCTACGGTTCTTTACTAGCGACTGATTTTAAATCCTATAATTTGAATTCAGTTTTGTTTTCTTTCGTATCAAAAATGTTGGGGTAATGTTCCTTTACGTTTTTAATCATAAAATCGAACGGAACATCTTCAAAATGACCATAGTCGTCAAGATATTCCATAAAAAGATTTCCATCGTCATTATATGGTTGTAAAAAGGAATTATTCTCTCCATCGAACTCTAAAGGGGCAACATTGCACATTTTGCACATAGATTTATTAAAAGCAGGAGATAGTTTTAACCATTTATCATTTAAAAAAACATTGACCATCCCGTGGGGAGTCAATTCATTTGTGCCAAATTTTTCAGTTAGTCTTTCTACTCCAATGTGATTTTTTACTTTTCCTAAATGAATTCTTGCGGGAATTCCTAATGCGCGAAGACAGGAAATCAATAGTATGGACTTTTCTATGCAATGTCCTTTCACTTTTTTAGCAATCGTACTGGCCTTATAGTTCTCTTTTGATAAACTCAAGTCATATGGGTCGTATCTCCATGAGTCGCGTACGTTTAGGTACAAACGTATAGTCTTTTCTTTATTGGATAGCGTATCTGTCTTGTACTCGGAAATCAGGTTTTGAACTTCCTCGCTGTTGTAATCAAAATAATATGTAGGAGATAAATAATCCATTTTTATATTTTAGATGTTCAGCTAAAGGCCATTATTTTGCTTTTTCTTGCTGAAAAGCTAAATCCATAGGATGGAGCTACCTCATAAATATACACAGACCATTTTGTTTTGGCGCTACGTTCTACTTTACATTTTGGCCGCAATGGTATTATTTTTCAACTTTTTATGTAAACATTCGGGTTGTGTTTCTCCATATAAAACTCAGGGTGTGGTAATTCATTAAAGCCGAATTTTTTATACAGCCATTCTGCCGTATTCGTTAATAAAATCCACCTTCTTAGACCTTGTAGATTTGGGTGTTCCATTATTTCGGAAATCAACCATTTACTTAATCCCTTACCTCTGTATTCTTCTAAAATATAAACGTCTCCTAAATACGCAATGGTGGCATAGTCAGAAATTATACGGGCAAACCCAATCTGTTCGTTTTTGTAATAAAGTCCGAAATTCAATGAATTTTCAATAGATGTTTTAAGCGTATGGATTGGTATTCCATGACTCCAGTCCGTTTCATTTGCCAGAAATTTGTGGATACTATCAATATTCAATTTCTTTTGGTCAGTTGAAATTGTATAGTCGTCTCTCTGGGTTTCTCTAATTTCCAATTCAGTTCTTTTTAATTAATGCCTACAGTTTCATATAAGAAGCGTAGCGTATAGAAAGACGTTGGTATTTCGTATAAACACAACGCCAATATTTTAAAATACGCTAAATATAGCATTTAAAACGCTGACCGGTATTTTTCACATGATAGCTTTACTAGTATGCTAAACAGATTTGCCAATTAATTAAAATTAAGTGCGCAATCTAAGTTCTTGTTGTAGGATTAAATGTATTGGTAAAAATCTGTAACTGCACTGTTCATTAACCCATTCTTATCTATTAAAAGGCCTTATAGGTATTTGTAAAAGCGGTGTAGATCACTCGTTACAAACGAGCGCTAGCGGGGGTTATGTAACGTTTTTTATTTTCCATTTAAGTGTCTATTTCGGTAGGTTTTTAGCAGGTATTTTAATCTTAAAGAATTTATGTCCAGATTATTAATAAATATTTCCTTTTCAATGTGATTTATTTTAAAAGTCAAATACTCTTTAGATATAACTGATGCAGCATAATTGGGTTTTACAATTATTTTATCGTCCTCAATTGAGTTCCAGCTAAATGTTTTTCCGTCGCAAAGGGAAATCCCTTTAGAGGATAAGGTCATTTGTATTAAGTTGTTTTGGATTGTACTAAAAACCTTGAAGATGTCTTTCATATTATACGTTACCAAACAGGCCAGTAAAAATCCAAATATTTTCAAGTCCAAAAATATTAGAATAATGGCAATAGATATCCAGAAAAGAAAAAGTACTATTTGCCAATAATAATAACTTTTAGATAGCCGAACTATCGTTTGGGATGGTGCTTTTTTATTCTCTTCAAATAACCCTGCAAGCATTAGTATTGAGTGAGTTAATTTTTTTTGTAAATGTTACACAACGGTATAATATATGAAAAGTAGGGCAGTTATAAATCACTTACTTTCGGATATATACTGAGCCATATTTTTTGTTCTATTTTTATCTTTTTTCTAAAATACATATTAAAAATATGGCGGGCTTTGCAAACATACAGAAACCTTTGATTTAGTAAAAATCGCCCTATTTTTTAATATACATTGTCAGCCACTGGCTTTATTCCGTAGACTTGCTAGCGTTGGCAGAAGACATAGTCTTTTGCAATTTTTGACGTAGCGTTGGCTGTAGCGAATATGTATATCTTTGAACGTAGGCTTTCATTCTGCTTTATTTTCTATTTTTCTTAAAATTCTCTGCTTGTGAGAAGATTTCCTCATAAACTTCATCTCTCTCAACTGGAGGATATCCAAATTCGTCTAAGAGTAGAATAAGTCCAACTTTTAAAGCTGCTTTAATATCGTCTCGTTTACTCCAATCAGGAAATTTTGCTTGACTGTCTACTAGTTCTTTAACTTTCTTAGCCAATTCAATTAACTTGTCTTCTGGATAAGAGAAATCATATTTGCTACATAATTCTAATAAGATGTCGTAAAATGCTTTTTCCTCAAAGTCGATTCCGAGCTCGTCTCCTGCGTTAAATTCATCACGTACTTGCATAATCATTTCTGTTAATGCTTCTGCTATTTCATCATAGACTTCACTTCGTAAGATATCATTCTCGCTTCTGTCATTGTATCTAGCTACTAACGAGTCCATTTTTTTAGTAAAATCAACGCCTTTTACTTTATTCACTTTCTTCATTTCCCCAATAGCTTTTGCTAATAGTTTTTGAAGAAGCTTAATTTTGGTATTTGGTAATTTTATCTTGTCTATTTTGGCTAGATAATCATCATCAAAAATGTCTTGTTGCGATTCTGTATCTTCTCCTAGTTTAAAAATTTCTTCTACACCGTCACTTTGTAATGCATCTTTTATCATATCACGCACTTTAGCATTCATTTGTGCGGTATCTGGTGCATCTCCTTTAGTCAACTTAAAAACAATAGAGCGAACTGCTAAATAGAAGTGGGTGTAGTCTCTTTCGATTTGCGTTAGTTTTTCACTTCCTGCACAAATATCATAAGCTGCTTTTAGCCTTTTGACCAAGCCCATAAAACGTGTTTCATCTTCTTTGGTAACCTGTGCAAATTCGGCAGCTTGATTTAAAGTATTTAATTGATCTAATGCAGAACCATTAAAGTAATTACTTATATCAAATTTGTGAAAGAACTTAGCTAATAAATCTAGGTGATTACGAACTATAATTAACGATGACGCTATATCTTCAAAATTATCTTGGTCGCCTTTTCCGTATTTTGCTAAAGCCATATTCATAGCCTTTTTAATACCGATATAATCCACAACTAGACCTTTATTTTTACCTGCAAATTTTCTGTTTACTCGAGAAATAGTTTGAATTAAGTTGTGTTGTTGAATAGGTTTGTAAATATAAATACTGTCCAAAAACGGAACATCAAAACCAGTTAACCACATATCTACCACTATGGCGATTTTAAAGTTTGATTTTTCATTTTTAAACTGACGGTCTAACTCTTTTCGATATTCTTTTGTACCTAAAGCTTCATACATTTCTTTAGGGTCATCTTTACCACGTGTCATTATCATTTTAACACGTTCCATTGGTTTTATCTCTCGCTTTTCTTTATCGGTTAATTCTGCTCCATCTTCAGCTTGTTTAATTTCTGCCCATTCAGGTCGTAATGCTATTAGGTTTTTATATAATTCATAGGCAATTGGTCTGCTAGGACAAACAAAAAGTGCCTTGCCTTTAACCGTAGCTCCTTCATCGACTCGGTTTTCATAATGATTTACAAAATCTACAGCTATTTTTTTGAGCACATCAGGGTCGCCCAAAATGGCATTCATATTTGCCGATTGCTTTTTACTTTCTTCTACTTGATATTCATTAGCTCCTGCTTCGGCTGCTTCTTCGTAGTATTCTTCAATTTTTTGAAGTTCGCTATTGTTTAAAATTACTTTTGCGGCTCTACCTTCATATACAATTCTTACGGTGATTTCATCTTTTACAGATTCTGTCATGGTATAAGAGTCTACTACTTTACCAAATACATCCAATGTCGCATCAATTGGTGTTCCTGTAAAGCCAACAAAAGTGGCACTGGGTAACGAATCGTGTAGATATTTAGCAAAACCATAGGTTTTCTTAACCCCTTTTTCTGTAACTTTTATTTTTTGGTCTAAATTGGTTTGACTTCTATGTGCTTCATCAGAAATACAAATAACGTTAGTACGTTCTGTTAGTAATTCTAAATCTTCGGTAAACTTGTGTATGGTGGTTAAAAACACACCTCCGGATTCGCACCCTTGCATAAGTTCTCTTAGGTGACTGCGACTTTCTACACTTACAATACCATTATCTCCAACATAGTTTTTAGCATTGGTAAATTGTGATGATAATTGGTCGTCTAAATCTGTGCGATCTGTGATGAGGACAATGGTTGGATTCTCAAAATATTCGCTTTTCATTAATAAGCGCGTTAAGAACAGCATTGTAAAACTCTTACCACAACCTGTAGCTCCAAAATAAGTTCCACCTTTTCCATCTCCGCCAGAACCGTCTTTATTTTTTTGAGCCAATTTTATATTATCATACAAAGCTCTTGCTGCATAATATTGCGGATAACGACACACAATTTTCTCGTCTTTTTTACTGCTATCAGGTAGGTAAATAAAATTGCGAATAATATCTCGTAAGCGGTTTTTGTGCAACATTCCTTGAACGAGGGTAAACATAGAATCTATACCATCTACATCTTTGGCTACACCTGCAATACGTCTCCAAGCATAGTAAAACTCATAAGGTGCAAAAAAGGAACCTGCTTTGTTATTAACACCATCACTAATAATACAAAATGTATTATAGATAAAAAGTTGTGGAATATCTCTTTTATAACGTGTAGTTAATTGTACATAAGCATTATGGATCGTAGTGTTTTCTTGAATAGCTGTTTTGAATTCAAAAACCACAATAGGTAAACCATTAATATATATAATACCATCTGGAATACGTTTATGTGTGCCTACTATTTCTAATTGATTGACAAATTTATAAATGTTCTTATCACCATAAGTTACTTCAGGTTCTGCAACTTCAATAGTTTCTATTGTTGTGCTTTGAACTTGTTTTTCTAAACCTGAAAAATCTAGTAATTGTACGTAGATATCCTTTTGACTTGGGTCTTCTCTTTTTAATATGAAGCCATCTGAAAGCATACGCATAAATCGTTTATTGCTTTCATATAAATCTGAGCTAGGTAATGTTTTTAATTGCAGTATAATACCGTCTATCTCTGTACTAGAAATGTTCTCTTTGGCATATTTAGAAGCTAAAAACGAACGTAAATCATCTTCAATAATTACTTCATCTTCTGCACGATTTAAAGTATTACCCAAATGGTGTGGATATCCTTCATTTGCCAATAGCTCTGCAAAAACATTTTCTAACTGGGCTTCTGTAAATTTTTGACTCATGCTTTTACTTTTATAGACTTTCGTAATAAGCTTTTAGTTTATTAGACATTAGTTTACGTCTTTCTTCTAAAAACTTATTGTAATCTTGGTGTGTAGCTTCGGTTATAAATGAAGGAATATCATTTGTTTTGATGTTTTCGGATAAAGCAGATTTAGCATCTAATGTGCTAATTTCATTAACACCTTTAATTATTTGGTCTTTAATTTTACCCAGGTACTCCACAGGCGGCATTTTACCCACTTTTATGTTGGTAGCTTGTTCTGTATATACAAAATTAGCTACTTGGTTATAGGCTTTCTGTGGATATCCGTTGTTTATTAAATACTGTTTTGGGAAAATGTGATGTATGTCTCCTCTTTGTTCTATTAAACTAGTTATTGTCATTGATTTCGATAAGAAAGCTACAGCATTACTATTTACTTGAGCTGCTAAATACAATGTATAGGCATTGTTATTTACACTAGAACTTTCTAAATCGTTTATTAAACCAAAATCCCAAAAGCCTTCACCTAAATGAGCTTGCTCCATTTGTAATAAATTAACGGCGTTATTGAGGGATGACCACCCCATATTATTCTATGATGTGGCAATACTACTGTTGTCAAAGCAATAACTGCGTCACGAATTGCAATAATGTCTGCTGTTTCTATATACTTTGCATCTCTATTAGGCAAGGGAATACTAGCAGATAGAAATATATTCTTTATGCCTTTTGTAGCCATAATTCAAAATCTTGTTTTTTTAGTGTTTTTATATCCTTTTTGAAATTGTCATTCAACCATTCTAAATGTTGCAACCATTTATCACGAATTCGCAAATCATCATATATCAATCGTATAGACACTTCATCGTATCCCATCAACTCTTTTTTGATTTCGGCAGATTGACAACTAGTAGATTGTGGGATACCAATAGTAGGAATGTATATTATATGTTCTCCATTCGGTAAATCCTCTGTTAAAATTTTTTCAGGTTGTACAGTTACCTTTCGATTATTCTTTTCTGCAATGTTTCTAAATTCAGTAATTAAATTATCTTGTCTAGCTGCTAAATTTCTTGCGCGTACAGATTCCACTTCAGTAAGCACACCTTCTACCATTGCTTCAATAAAGCGACCAGTACTATCTAACCTGTTATTGACAAAGTCATCTTCAGTTAATTGTATTGGGTAACTGATATAAGAAGATTTATCAATATCCTTTATTTGATGATTTGGCCACACCAGCTGGACAATTCCTATTTGTTTTGCACTTGCTTCTGCAAATTCTTCTTTACACCAATGACTTTCCAAAAAGCCAGGTGTATTTAGCAGTACAATAACATCGCAATCTGTCATACGATGCCACAATTCATCTTGAAAAGGTTCTCCCTTTTGGATTGAATGCGTATCGAGAAATACATCAAAATTATGGGCTTCTAAAGCCTCGTATAATTGAATAGCTACAGCGGTAGATTCTGCTCTACGGTAACTGATAAATACTTTTCTTGTACTTCGTAACAACTCAAAAGCTTCTAAGACAACATTAGTAATTCTATTTACTTCATTTTCTGAATATTTAATAGCATTTTGATTTTCTAAAACGCTTGGAATATCATTTTCAAAACTGTCATAGAAGATTGGAAGTATCATTGTACCATCTTTCAGAAGCCTTTGAGTAACATCTAAATCCTTAAAATCGCTATTAGTGTCTCCAAAATATAATGCAAATGCAGGTTGGTTACCCTTATATTCATCTTCAATAGAAGATGCCGGAATAACTTTAATAAACTCTTCAGGCAATTTGAGATTCCTTAATTCTTCCCTTATCTGGTCAATAATTATTTGCCTTTCAGGAACGTTTGAGCCTAATGTTATTAGTTGATATTTATATTTCATAAGGCTTCATTTTTTGGTGCTACTTGAGTCATTTTTGCTAGTAATAGACTTTGTAGTTCTTGGAGGGTTTGGGATTGTTGAGAGTTTTTATTGTTAAATAATTTAGAGATTTTATTTTCATAAGATTCTAATAAAATTTCTGAAGGAAGTATTATTCTGAAGTTTTGTAAATCACCTTTTGTTATAGCTTGTCTTGTAGAACCTGATTCACTAACGCCTACTAATTGTTTTTTTGATTCTTTTGAACATAAATTGCATAATAGATAATAATTGATTTTAGATTTTGGTCTAATTAGCATAATATGCTGATTAATTCTAGCTGGTAGAATTTCATTCGGGACTAAACAACATCTAGCCACGGACGCACCAGTAATATTAAATAATATATCGTTTGATTTAATAGTTACATTCCTAAGTTTACTGGCTTGTGCATCATCTATAAATGCTAGTTCTTCATATTTAAAATTAAAGTCATAAACATTCATACTTCTGATAAATGATATGCCTGTTTTATGATATCCATCTTTACCACCTTTTGGAGTAGACCCACTAGAGATTTTATCACATACCGAAATAAGATTCTCCACACTCCACCCAACAGGAATCTCCTTATCCAATTCTTCATTATATACCATTTCACCACCAGAAGATTTATAAGGTTTTCCATCTTCGTTTGGAAACTCAAAATCTACAAACCAATGTTTGTATAAGGCTTGTGCAGTAGCTTCTAGATTGGTGTTTATTTTTTCGTTGAGTTGTATGCGGTTGGTAACCGAGTTGTACTCGGCTACAATTTGTTGTTGTTTTTCTATGGTTGGGATGGGTAGTTCAATATCACAAACTTCATCCCAATCAAAAATTTCCCTTACGCTTCCGTGTGATTTATATCGTGCATAGCGGTCAAATTCTGGTCTTCTAAACCACATCATTAAATATTCTGAAAGTAATTTATTCTGGTCTTTTATTTCAAAAACTGAATATGCTTGCGATACAAGTGCATTTTCATATTCTTCTAACATAGCAATCCCTATTTTATCCCCACGTCTCGAAGTATCAGGTATATATACGAATTGTTTTTTTTTGACAATTTTATACTTCTTAAAATCAGTCCCAACTGTATTTGCAATTGAAGGAATAAATACTTTTTTTACACTAACACCTAACAAAGTGGTAACGGCTAACTCTTTATTTCTAATATTTACTGGCTGTATGTAATCGCCTAAACGTTTATAAATCATAGCCTAGAGATTTAAACACGTTTTGTAAATCGGTTTTAGACTGTTCTTCTTGTGCTAATAAGTCTTTCAGTTCAATTTGTAAGCCTTTCATTTTGGTGTCAAAATCAATGTTTTCGTCCCGGTTTACAAATTCTATGTATTTGCTTGGTACTAAAGAGTAGTCCTTTTTAATTACTTCGTCTTTAGTAGCAGCATAGCAGTATTCAGGTATGTTTTCATAATCTACTTCATTAGTCTGCCACGTATGAAAAGTATTAGCAATATCCTCAATTTGGGTATTTGAAAATTGTATGTATTTCTTCTCAAAAGGTTCACCTTGTTGACGCAAGTCCATAAATAATATTTGACTTTCGCGAAAGCGGTACTCACGGGTTTCCGTCCCTTTGTCTACTTTCTTTTCTGTTTTATTTTTATTTAAAATCCAAAGCGTTACAGAAATATCAGTCGTATAAAACATATTTCTGGGCAAAATCACAATAGCTTCTACCAAGTTGTTTTCAATGAGTTTTTTACGAATCTTATATTCTTCACCGCCACCAGATAATGCACCATTTGCCAATATAAAACCAGCCACACCATTGTCGGATAATTTAGATACCATATTCAAAATCCAACCGTAATTGGCATTAGATTTTGGTGGTACCTCATACCCTTGCCAGCGAGGGTCGTCTGTAAGTTCGTCTTTACCACGCCAATCTTTTTGGTTAAAAGGTGGGTTAGCCATTATAAAATCGGCTTTGAGATCTGGGTGTTGGTCTGCTCCAAAGGTATCGGCTGCTTTTTCGCCTAAGTTGGCAGATATACCACGTATGGCGAGATTCATTTTTGCCAGTTTATACGTAGTGTTAGTATATTCTTGCCCATAAACAGAAACCTCTTTTTTGTTTCCGTGGTGGTTTTCTATAAACTTAACAGACTGCACAAACATACCTCCAGAACCACAAGCAGGATCATAAATAATACCTTGGTAAGGTTCTATCATTTCTGCAATGAGGTTTACAATACTCTTAGGTGTATAGAATTCTCCTTTTCCTTTCCCTTCTTTAATAGCAAATTTGGCTAAGAAATACTCATAAACTCGCCCAACTATATCGTTCTGTTTATCGGCAATAGTATTTATCTCACTTATTTGGTCAATAAGCGATGCAAGTTTGGTTTTGTCTAATCCTAATCGTGAAAAATAATTATCTGGCAATGCACCTTTAAGCGCAGGATTGTTCTTTTCAATGTTGTGTAAGGCGGTATCTATTCTTGTAGCATTTGTTCCAACCTCATCATTCTCAACCTTTGCATATTTCTTTATGTATTCCCAACGAGATTTTTCATTTAAGAAAAAGACATTTTTCATATTGTAGAAATCTTTCATTTCTACATACTTTTCTTGTCCTTCTTCAATGAGTTCTTTTTTACGTTCTTCAAATTTATCGCTGGCAAATTTTAAGAAGATTAAACCTAGCACAACGTGTTTGTATTCGCTAGATTCTACGGAGCCTCTAAGCTTGTCACAGGCTTGCCATAGGCTTTCTTCAATCGATTTTTCTTTTACTTGTTTTGCCATTTATTTCTTTTCGTTTTTTTCGTCAGTTAAAAGTTCTTTTGCACTTACATTTAGAATTTCAGCGATTTTATATAAAATCTCTAAACTCGGTTGTCTCTTATTTTGAGCGTAAGAATGTACCATATTGTAACTCTTTCCCAATTGTTCAGCCAACCAGATTTGTTTTATTCCTTTCTGTTCTAAAACCTCTTTTATTCGATTCATTTTGAATTTTTTTAATTCAGTGAACTAATGTACTTAACAATTTTTAAATACTCACTAAATGAGTATAAAAATTATCATTCGGTTTGGGTGAGCGTAGGGTAGAGGCAAGCTCTTTTTATTTTTTGAGGCACGAAAAAAATGAAATGTGCTTGACTGTGCGGTTGGCTTTTTCGCAGCTTGTGGTTAACAATTGTATAAAGCAACTATTCACTTTATATCTCTAATCTCTAGGTAAAAACACACTGATAGCTTTACCCACAAATAAGCTTCTCCTATAGATTCACTCCCTAAATATCACACTAAAAATTAAAACACGTTTACAGAAAAGCGTAAGCTTTCGTGTAAGAAATACACTATTCGACAAGATGTAGGAATTTATCGACGTAGAACACTATTATGGTTACTTTTTTAATGGTAGTCGGTTTTTTGTCAACTCTGTCTAAAAACAGACCTAAGCCCATTTTAAAAATAAAATTGCCGCTCTAGGGCATAGTAGGCTCCAAAGCGGCAATTTAACCTCCGTACCAAAGATTTGGAGGCTTTTTTGTAAGAATAATGGGTGTTACAATTCCGTAAGGGTATAGGTAAAGGTAACGTTGGTCTGTATGTTCTTCCCTTGGGCATCTGCTATAGAAAATGCATTGGTAAAGGTAAAAGCGGTAGCATCTTCCTTAAAGGTAAGCGGTATGTTGCTTACGTTGCAAGAGCCCACCAAACTTAATACGTCTCCGATAAGTTGCCAGGTGCCGCCCAAGGCAACTTTGTTTTCGCAATCCGTTGCTCTATTGCCTTGTCTGTAGACATAGGTGCGGTTGGAGCCAAAAGAGTAATAGGCATCTTTTTGGCAGGCTTCGTATTGCGTAAAAAGGTCTGTGGAGGGGTTATCCGTTTCGTCATCCGTAAGGTCTATTTCTTGATCGGCGGTCATGGCGGTCAGAACCCAATCTCCGGGGAGTTTTTCTTCGGCTTCAGCCAAAGCACCTGTATGGTCTTCGGGGCATTCTATACCATCATCCGTAGAATTACAGGCTATAAACAATTGCGCTAAAAGTAGAGTGGTGCATGCAAAAACAAGTTTTCTTCTCATTTTAAAATATAGGATTTAGGTTCTATGGTTAGATGTAAAAAAGGCAAAAGGGTTGCGAGAGGGTAGGAGTTAAATTTCACGGAAATCGTTAAAAACACAGACCTACCAAAGACAACAGGTTTTTAGATGCATTTTTTTGTCCTCGTTGGTATAGGCTTTAACGGTTCTAAAAAAGGACTTAACTTTAGTGGGTAGTTAGTTGTAACCGCTAAACGAAGAATGGAAATATCACCTAAAACAAAACGAAATATAGGTCGCGTAATACCTTTTGGGGTCATTTGGCTACTGGTGGGTTGGTTTATTCTTTTTATACAGGAAGTTGCAAGCGGTAGTCAGAATGTAGACTCCAATGCGGTCATTAGCCTTACGTCTAAAGTTTTTGTTTTTGCCAGTATTTCCGTGGCCTTGTTAGGGCTTTTGGTTGGTTATGTAGAGATTTTTTGGTTGAACAAGGTGTTTGGTAATCGCAGTCTTGCCAAGGAAATTGCCGCTAAAGTGGGCTTCTATATCCTCTTTTTTTTGGTGGTGATGCTATTACTTTATCCTATTGCCGCCAGTATAGAGTTAGAGGTTTCACCTTTTCACGAAAGGGTCTGGGAAAAATTTGGGAATTGGGTGGTAAGCATGGATTTCTATAGTACCATGGGTTCGTTGTTGTTCAGCTTATTTCTATCATTGTTCTATTCAGAGATCAGTGAGAACCTTGGGTATGGCGTACTGACCAATTTTTTTACCGGAAAGTACCATAAACCGGTAGAGGAGAAGCGCATATTTATGTTCTTGGACATGAAGTCTTCCACAACCATAGCAGAAAACCTAGGGCATATAGCCTATTTTGAATTGCTTAAAACCTACTATGCCGATTTCTCCGATGCCATTATCAACAACTATGGTGAGGTTTACCAGTATATTGGCGATGAAATCGTTATTTCGTGGGCGTATGAAGACGGGATAAGGAACAACAATTGTTTGCGTTGTTTTTTTGATATGAAAGATAGCTTGGCCCGTAAAGCGGAGCGGTACCAGAAAGAGTTTGGGGTTACACCCACTTTTAAAGCGGGTCTGCATTACGGAAAAGTTACTACTGGAGAGATAGGGGCGCTTAAAAAAGAGATTATTTTTACGGGAGATGTACTCAATACCACGGCCCGCATACAAGGGCTTTGCAATATGTACAAAGTAGATGTATTGGTTTCAAAAGCTCTTATGGACAAACTGAACCTTCCGCCCAAGTATCATACGGAAGCATTGGGCAGTACGCCCTTACGGGGAAGAGAGGAAACCGTTGAATTGGTTACGATAAGCCGCGCAAATTAAAAGAAGACCGTTTTATTTTTTCTTAAACAGACCAATTATTTTCTTTACCGCCATAACTAAAAGAAGTACTACAAAACCAACCCCAAGGCCCACTAAAAATTCTTTTACAATATCCGGCAGCTGAGGTAAAAGGTCATGGAAGAAATGAATGTTGTGTACAAAAATACCTCCGGCAACTAAGAGGAGCGCGATAGTACCAATAACGGAAAGACTTTTTATGACCCACGGTAAGGCACCTACCAAGAATCTACCCACATAATCGGAAAAGCTATTCTCCTGTTCATTAAGGTTAATGAGTTTAAGACCAAATTCATCCATCCTAACGATCATGGCAACAATACCGTACACACCAACGGTAGCAATTAAGGCTATTAGTGAAACTACGGGTATCTGAATGGATAAAGGCTCTGCTGCCACGGCGCCCAAAGCAATGATTATAATTTCTACGGATAGGATAAAGTCCGTTACAATAGCAGCTTTTACCCGTTCTTTTTCCAAGGCCAGAATATCCGCTTCGGTCATTTCTTTGTTTAGCGTTTGGTGTTCCTCATCATGGTGGGGTACAAAAACCTCGTATATTTTTTCGGCACCTTCGTACGCTAAATAGAGTCCACCTAAGACCAATGCCACAATAATGGCAGAGGGTAGGAGGTAACTGAGCAAAAAGGCAATGGGCAGAATAATCAGTTTATTGATCATAGACCCTTTGGAGATGGCCCAAAGCACGGGAATCTCCCTTTTGGACATAAAACCAGAGGCTTTCTCCGCATTTACCGCTAAATCATCACCTAGTATACCTGCAGTTTTTTTGGCCGTAATTTTACTCATTGCCGCCACATCATCCATAAGGGTGGCAATATCATCTAATAATGCGAAAAATCCGGAGGCCATAATACAGGGTGCTTTTGGTTAGTTTTTTGTTTTACGCGCTAGAAACCAATTATATATTATTAGGATAACGGCCAGTACCAATAACAAGTGTATGAGCCCACCTAAAATTTTAAAAATCAAAAATCCTAAAATCCATCCAATAATCAATACGATAATGAGAGTATATGTGAGATATTTCATAATTAGCGTTCTTTTTAAGAAGTTCTAGCCCAAAACGGACCTTTTACAGTTGTTTTTTTTAAATCGATATGCAACTGGAACTTATATCTATGGCCTGAAGATACTAGCAGGTTTTTATTCCAATAGCTCTTATCCGTTTCATTTTTAATGGAAAGCATACGAAACAACCTAAAGGGCAAAACTTAAAAAACTGCCCAAGGAATACGGGTATGGCATCCCTTTTTGGCAGTCTTTTTCTCAAAAGAATCCTACTTGTTTATTTGGTGTAAATAAGCGCAGCGTAAGCAGGAATGGTTACTTGGCCGGTAAATCGTTTCTCGTCCGTTGGCTCCTCTACTTTTTCCATGCCTTCTACTTCCAGATCGGTGAAATCTTCATCATAGCCTTTCCATGTGCTGTTGAAACGTAGTTTCCAGTCCGCATCTTCATTTACGCCAATACCGTATTCCTCAAAATCCTTATCGCTAAAATTCAGGATGACCAGCACCGGTTCATTGTCTTCGCCATCCGTACTGCGTATGTATGCCAGAATGTTGTTCTCTTGGTTAAAATGGATAATAGCTACCTGTTGGCCGCGTAGTCCGTTGGTGCGTTCCGCCTTTCCCGTACGTAGCGCTATAAGGTCCGTAGAAAGTTTGCTAATGCCTTTAAGCTTATCCAATTTTCCCCAATCCAAAGCCTCCGTATCCTGGAAATACTCATCTTCAATAAACTCCTGACCTTGGAACAGCATAGGAATTCCGGGAGCGGTAAGGGTGAGTACGATACCTAAAATGGCGCGTTTCTTAGCAAACGGACTCTCCGCATCTCCCGGTTGTATTTCTTCGGGAACCCTGGCTTTTCCATTGGCCACCTCGTCATGGGATTCCGTATAGATTATTCTTCTAAACGCATCACCGCTATAACTATAGGTAAGGGCATTTACTATTTCCTGCAGGTCTCTATCCGTATCATTTATATGGGTAAGCACTTCCCGCACGGGATGCACAAAGTTCATATCCCATTGGGAGCCGTAGCCCAAACCACCATAATCCGTGTCATCCGTAACCATGTCGTGACCTTTTAGATCTTCGGCAATAGTAAGTACGTGTGGATATTTGGATTGTATTTGCATGTTGATATCCCGCATAAGGATATTCCCTTCGTTAATTTCGGTATCCATGCCCAAGCCGCCACCCTCAAATCTAATATATGAGGTAGCATCCATACGCAGACCATCGCATCGGTATTTTTCTATCCAGAACATGGCATTGTCCGCTATGTATTTTCTCACCTCTGGCCTGCCATAATCGGGTCGGGTATCTCCCCAAGGGGTTTCTGAGCGGTAATCGTTATAAAAATAGATACCGCCTTTATCGTTTTCGCTCCAACCATCAAACTGCCACAGGTCTACGTCAGACGGTCCAAAGTGGTTGTACACCACATCCATAATGACCGCAATACCTTGTTTATGGGCCTCTTTTACCAGTTTTGCAAAGCCGTCCGGTCCGCCATAATCCTGTTCAATAGCAAACGGATGCGCGGGATTATAGCCCCAAGAAATACCACCGGCAAACTCAGCAACGGGTAATAATTCTATACAGTTAATACCCAGTTTTTTAAGGTAAGGGAGCTTTTCAATAACATCTATAAAAGTGCCCACCTGATCTGGTTTTTTTCGGTTGAAAGTCCCCACATGCAATTCATAGATAACGAGTTCGTTCCAATTGGCGATCTTAAAATCGTCATCCTCCCAATCAAAATCCAGTTTTCTAGCCACGGAATTCCCATTGCTATTCGTAACCTCTACCGCGTACGGGTCGTTACGTTCATATTCCTTTCCGTCATTTAAAATCAGATATTTATATTCGTCACCCTCCTTACATTTTTCGGTAACACCGGCCCAATAGCCATTTTCTTCGTGCTCTAGCTCTAAATCGTCTCTTTTCCAATCGTTAAAATCGCCTATAACAAAAACTTTATCGGCATTGGGTGCCCAAACCCTAAAAGTAGTGGAAGTATCATCTGTTAAGATGGCTCCCATACCTTCGCTCTTATTTATAATAGTGTCCATAATATGTGTTTTTTTTACAGGCAAAGGAGCCTATATTCCTTATCATAAAAATACGCTTAAAGTAGTTTCGAACGTAAAATTCAGGACCTTATAAATAGCCTTAATCATCTAAAAATTAACGCTATAAAGAAATTTTATTACCAGAAGTGGTGAGCTATTTTCAAAATTGAAAAGGAGTAAATCTGCGGAAGTTATATGAAGCTGTGGGTAATATGAAGAAACGCCTTACAATTAATCCGACACGTGAGTTGCGAAATTCATATTATTAGTTGGCAGATAGCGTTTTTAGGGGCTTTATGGCTGTTTTGTATTAAAGAATTTTAATTTTTTATACCGAAATGATAAATTATACTCAATTATCTCTTTTTGTGAATTCCAAAAAGAATTGGAGGTTATCTTTGAGAATCCCTTTATCACTATATTAAGATATACGGGAACGAAGAATAGCGCGTATGGATTTTGGGCCTCTTATATATATTGATGATGATGAAGATGACCGCATGCTGTTTCAAGAAGCGATTGAAGAGCTGTTCCCTAAGTTACCTGTAGAATCGTACGAAAACGGACCTTCTTTCTTGAAACGCCTTAGTAAGGATATATCTAATTTGCCCAAGCTGATTTTTGTGGATTTGAATATGCCCGTGGTGAGTGGTATGGAATGTTTAAAGCGGATTAGGACAAACACTCATTTTGCTAAAATCCCGGTCATTATGTATTCCACATCCAGCAGTAGGGAAGATCATACCAAATGTTTGGATTTAGGGGCGGATATGTTCGTTACCAAATCCCGGTCTTACGATGAGCTAAAAAAACAGTTGACAGATATTATCAATACCCACCTTTTCTAAATTCATTTAATGCCCGCTTTCAAAACAGGAAGAAGGCTTTGATTTTTAAAAACGGATATAAAAAAAAGCCGGTCGTTAGACCGGCTTTTTGTTGCAATAATATGAGTTTATTTCTTTTCAATATTCTCCATATCCGTGTAGTTGAATTTTTGTCCACCTACAGAAAGGTCAGCCATTAATCCTTTTTTTGGCTTAGCGAATACAACAACACCGTCATTGTAACTTGCGTTGGCCGCAACACCTTTTTCTAAGGCTACAGCAGTAGCTTCGGCAGAAAATTCAAATTTATCTTGTTTAAATCTTTGTAGTGCCTCGGCAGTTTCAAAGAAAATAATTTCGGTTAAAGCTTGCCCGCCAGCTTGTAGCCCAACATCTAACTTTTTTAAATCTGCCATACCTACGGGTTTTCCGTTTTCGTAAAGCACACCGTTACCAGAGGCACCACCAACAATGAGTCCGCCTTCGCCCACATTTGGGAAAACTACGTATCCGGAAGCGTTCTCAAAGAACATATCCAGACCTTCGTTAGACTTCATTAATTTAGTTTTGGCCTTTTCGGCATCTACCATTACTCTTTGGTCATCCATGTCCTGTGCGTATGTACCTAAAGTAAAAAGGAGCATTGCTGCTATTAAAATAGATTTTGTCATTTTCATATCAATAGTATTTATATTAAACTTAATTATGACACAAAAATACAGGGCGATCGTAGAACCTATTAGCGCTAAAAAAATGAATTATGATGCAAAAAAAAGATGTTTTTGAGGTAAAATAAAACGGATTACCGTCAACCGATTTCTTTTTAAATAAAGGACTGAACAAGTACTAAACCAAAATAACGAAATCTCCGGGTAAAACTTCCGAATCACTTTTCTCTCCTAAGGATATTAAGCTCTTTTGAAGCATAATCTTAAGGTCCTCAAAAGAAGTAGGTTTTTGGATGTACTGGTTGGCACCGTCCGTCTGCAACTGATTTACTTCTCTCTGGCGGTAGGAGGTAGAGTAGACGATAACCTTAATAGCATCAAACCTGGCAAAGTTCCTTATATCCGTAAGGCATTCAAAACCGTTCATGAGCGGCATGTTCAAATCCAAGAAAATAGCATCGGGAAGTTCGGACTTGGAGAAAAGTTTGTCCATCAAGTCCACACCATTATCAAACTGTGTTATTTGGGTATCAATATCTAGTTCACTGATTGCCTCAACAAACAGTTCGCGATCATCATTATCATCGTCGGCTAAATAAAGGTTAAGAGTCATAGCAATTGTTTATTTTTTCTAATTGGTCGTCAAATAGCGTGTAAGCTTTTCAAATGATTGAATTATTTAAAAGGTAACTTCAAAAAGGTCTTTTTTATATACGAAAGGTGAAACTGGTTTGGAGCTTAAATTTCTAACTTTTTTTTCAAAAGGAACGTTAGACGAAAATATCATGTTTAATAGAAACAGTAGGCACGGATTAGACGAGATGTTAACTCAAAAGAGATTTATCTTCTGTCATTATGGCGAAATTCATTGTGAATGGCATAAAAAAATACCGTGGACAAGGAGTTGTTTGAATATCATAATGACAATTAATTAGAGTATTTCTACCAGAATCTCATTATATTAATCGTGCTCGTACACGATTGTTATCTGTGTGCGCACACATTTTAAGACTTTTTACTAGGATTTTTGGGTGCAGAAAATTACATTCGTAACTGGTATAAATCTTTTAACGAAATTGAATATCGATTCTTAATCTTAAGATAATGATTAATAGGTGGTAATTAGTATGAAAATTTGTGTAGTTTTTAATTTTCTGCAATTAAATATTTACCAGATTCGCCTACTTCTAGCAATTTATATATCAGTAAAAGAAATAATGCTATTTAAAAATATCTCATAAAGAACAACTTAGAACATTTAAAATGAAGTATTTAAACACAAGTAGACTAAAATCCTTAGGGTATAACAGTTCGCTGTTAGTATTGGCATCAAGCTTTTTTATAAGTTGCGAAGCACAAAAAAAGGATGATTTGCCATGGACGAATCTTTTTGACGGTGAGACTTTAACCGGTTGGACGCAAAAAGGAGGGGAGGCCCAATACGAAGTAAGGAATAACACCATTGTAGGAACGACGGTTAGCAATACACCAAACTCTTTTATGACATCGGATAAAATGTATAGCGATTTTATCCTGGAATTGGACTATAAGGTAGACCCGTCTATGAATTCCGGTATTCAGATTCGTAGTAATAGCTTTCCTTATTATATGAATGGCAGAATTCATGGGTATCAGGTAGAAATAGACCCATCTGATCGTGCATGGAGCGCTGGTATCTATGATGAGGCCCGCAGAGGTTGGTTGCATCCTTTACCTGATGATAATACAAAGGCGAAAGAGGCGTTCAAGCAAAACGATTGGAACCATTACCGCATAGAGGCTATTGGTGATACGCTCAAAACATGGATTAATGGTGTACCAGCTTCACATTTAATAGATACGCAAACCGACAGCGGCTTTATTGGCTTACAAGTACATTCCATAGGAAAGGACAAAACGCCGGGAACCGAAATCGTTTGGAAAAACATTAAAATCATTACAGAAGATATACCAAAATATGCTCAGAAGAGTCCTTTGCCAGCAATTAATATGGCTAATCAGTTAACGAGAAATGAAAAGGACCAAGGTTGGGAATTACTTTGGGATGGTGCTACAACAGAGGGATGGAAAGGTGCCAAGTTAGAAAACTTCCCTGATAAAGGATGGGAAATTAAAGACGGTATCCTAACTGTTTTATCTTCTGGCGGAGCCGAATCAGCTGCAGGTGGTGATATTGTTACGAAAGCAAACTACGCTGATTTTGAGCTCAAAGTCGATTTTAAATTGACCGAAGGTGCAAATAGTGGTATCAAATACTATGTAGATACAGAAATCAACAAAGGTGAAGGGTCTTCAATAGGATTGGAATATCAGATTTTAGATGATGCCAAGCACCCAGATGCTAAAAAAGGAAATCACGAGGGTAGTCGTACGGTTTCTTCGCTTTATGATTTGATCCAAGCAGATCCAAAAAAGCCAATAAAGGCAATAGGAGAGTGGAATACGGCTCACATTATATCCAAAGGAAATCATGTGGAGCATTACTTAAATGGAGCTAAAGTTTTGGAGTATGAGCGTAAAAGTGATGACTTTAGGAAATTAGTATCTGAAAGTAAATATGCTAAATGGCCAAGTTTTGGAGAGTTGGAAAAAGGTCAGATTTTATTACAAGACCATGGCGATAGAGTTAGCTTTAAAAACATTCAAATAAAAACACCAAAAGAAGAGAAATAATGACGAGTAGAAGAAATTTTTTAAAGAAAACGGCAACAGGTTCAATGGCCTTATCGTTTGGAGGCCTTATTTTACCTTCTATGTCCCACGCCAATATTCTAGGCGCGAATGATCATATAAACTGTGCTATAATTGGTGTTCGTAGTAGAGCGAAGGCACATGTAATGGCTATACATAAGCAACAAAATGCTAAGATTATCTATAGTTGTGATGTGGACGATGTTATTCTGGAGGAACATAATTTATGGTGCCAGGAAAATATTGGTTATATCCCTAAAAACGAAAAGGATTTCAGAAAAGTCCTGGAGGATAAGGATGTAGATGCGGTTTTTATTGCTACGCCAGAGCATTGGCACGCACCAATGGCTATCATGGCCTTGCAAGCAGGAAAGCATGTATATGTAGAAAAACCATGTAGCCACAACCCTTATGAGAATGATTTGTTGGTAGCAGCCCACAAAAAGTACGGTAAGAAAGTACAGATGGGTAACCAACAGCGCTCAGCGCAGTCTTCTATTATGGGTGTTAAAGACATTAGAGACGGTGTAATAGGTGAAGTATACAAAGGCGAGGCCTATTACAGTAATAACCGCGGCTCTATTGGAAAAGGTAATGAAATAGCTGCTCCTGGAACATTAGATTGGGAATTGTGGCAAGGACCTGCACCAAGGGAGAAGTATAGGGATAATGTACATCCTTATAACTGGCATTGGTTCAAAACTTGGGGCACCGGAGAAGTGCATAACAACGGTACGCATGAAATTGACCTATGCCGTTGGGCATTGGGTGTGGACCTGCCGGAAAGTGTAACTTCTTTTGGAGGTAAATATACGTATGACGATGATTGGGAATTTGTGGATAACCAACAGGTAACCTATACCTATAAAGATGATAAGTTCATAACATGGACGGGGCATAGCCGTGGAAAAATTTTACCTAAACAACCAGGGCGTGGTGCTACTATTTATGGTAGTAAAGGAATTATTATGCTGGATAGAAACTTCTATAAGTTATACGATTTAGATGGTAATCTTTTAAAAGAAGAAAAAGAAGGAGCGGCTAGTGCAACTACCAACACCATGGGACAGGGACAATTGGATGTAAACCACGTAGGGAATTTCTTCGATGCCATTAGAACGGATAAATCCCTGCATTCGGATATTCAGGATGCGAGCATCTCTACCATGCTGTGCCACTTAGGAAATATGGCACAAGATGCTGGAGAAACCTTGAAAATTGATCAAGCAACAGGTAAAATCCTTAATAATGAAAAAGCGATGGCCAACTGGAAAAGGGAATATGCCCAAGGTTGGGAACCAAAGCTATAGTGTTCAGTAACTTTTAAGTTACTGTTTAATTGATTTTTGTGTTAGTTCTGAGGTGCGTATGGTTCTAGTCATACGCACCTTTTTTATAGTCTTTATTTTAAGGTAAATTATAAAGAGAAGGAAATTTTACTGCCTAATTACTTTTTGACGATGAACTACAGAATTTTCTTGGTTTTTAATAACCAATACATAAATCCCAGAGGATAAACCAGAAGTGTTGACTTTAGATTTTTCGTTGAGATCAATAGTTTCCGTATATGTCAATTCTCCGTTTATACTATAAATTTCAACAGTACATTTGCCTTGTAGCTCGGTCGCTAAATTCACTTCTTGCAGAAAGGGAACTGGGTAAAGAATAGAAGCGTCCTCGTTCCGTTCTGAAGTTGCGGGTTCACCAAAAAGAATTTCTGCTTTAGCGAATGCCTGTTGACCAATTTCATCACCGATTAAACGTCCTGGAATGTCATCTATAGGTGGGTGAATACCTCCCCAAATTCTAGAGAGGCTGGTTTGGTCAGATGCATCTCTATAGGTAGCCCATTGCAAGACGAGGTCATCGGAAGGGCCATTTTCAAACACTAAAAAATCATTCGCTTTAATAGCAAAGGTACCCATGCCTCCTGGGAAAAATTCATCTCCCGTTAATAATGTCATGACTTCCGCAGCAGCCCTAGAAAAGGTAGAATGTCCGGAAACATAACCTGCAAAAGGAGGTGTCACAAAAGTTCCTCTTTGATAGGGCCACCAACGGGTTCCTAAAATCCATCCAACACCGGCTACATCTGTGTCTGGATCACCAATAAAATCTGGTCCGCGCCATGCCTTAATCTTAATTTCGCCTACAGATTCTCTCATAGGTCCGGCTAGGTCGTCGTCTGAATCAATAAGTTCTATCAATCCCGGAATTAACGGTATACCATGCGGGTCAAAACTAGGCAATGCCGGGTTGCTACTTTGTCCTTTGCCACACATATATCTAATGGCGGAAATGGGCCTCACATAATCATAATACCCTTTTATACCCCAAGTGGCAATAGCGGAATCGTGCATTGCCCCACCAAGTGCCAAATAAGATTTCACATCCCATTCCAGGTTATTCATAACCGCTCCTTCTCCCTTAAACTTTTTGATGACCATTGGATGGTCGCTCACATAATTTAAAATTGTAAACCAATGCCCGGGCGGAGTTTCAGAATCGGGACCATCTGCCCAGAATTCAGCAAGAACACGGGTGTAATCCGAACGTTTTACCAGTTGAGGTTCATAAGGCTGATCTGTATAAGGATTAACAGCCCAACCTTGACCTGTATCTCCACCCTCCATAAGGTCATAGAAATTTTGGAAGGCCTCAAATGTGGTAGGGTAGGTGTCTATATCTACATTTCCTAGCCCTGCAGGCGAAATATCGATTTCAGTATCATCTTCAGGGTCTAAATGAGCAGACCATGCTGCAACTAAAGTAAAGTTCCATTTATATGGGTCACTAAGCCCATCGGTCATAGAATTTTCTATTAGTGGCGGATCTTGCGTGTCAAAATACAAATGCGAGTCAAAACCGTTATTTTTAATCTGTAAGTTTGCTTCATCTAAAGCAAAAGGTACCACAGCGCCCCATTCCGGTCCTAGAAAATCCGGTATGGCAATGGGAACGGAATTACCGGCTTGATCTATAAAAAGATCAAAAGAAAGGGGTTGCCAATGATTAGGGTCTATATCCGTTATATCTTGGTATTCGGCAAGAACCAAAGCTGGGTTGGTGGGGCTGTATAGCTGATTGCCGTATTCAAAATCTTCATTAGCACCATCTTGACTACCAAATGCAATCATTTCATAGCCTAGGTAATTTCCTAATGCGGCATAGGAACCGGTACTGTAGTCTACAGTAGTTAACATGGGGTCATATCCAAAGGATAAGAAGAGTTCTTCTATATTTCTTAGCGTAGCAAAAGAGCCGGGCGAAGCAGCAAAACGGTGTGTTAGTAGCCTAAATAAGGCATAACTCATAATTTCTTGCCGGGCAGCATCAACATTATCCGGTTGTAATATACCATCAAATTTACAATCATACCCTCCATATATTTGTCCAAGAAATACCGTTTGTGCAGCCTCATCGAATAGAGCCCAAGCATCATACATTACTACAGAGCTGTGATAAAGATTACGAGCATGCACGGTTGGCCTAGCGTAATCCACGCGGATAGCATCCAAAAGTACTTCATTCCATTGTCTGGCAACGGATTGTTGCGCAGTTCCCGTATACATTAGGCACAAGAGAAATAGGGAGAGTAATTTTTTCATGGGTAGGTTGGTATGCGAAAGGCTTTTAGGTTATCTAAACAGCATATTCAATGGTATCGGCAACATTAAAATAATCTACATTTTCTTTTGTTACCATATTTATGGCAGAATTGTATTTTGGTTTAGGTGTTTTATTAAGAAGTAAATATTCTGTGAGGATTTTTAGTCCCATATAGCCTTGCTCAAAAGGGTTTTGGTCTATTGCAAAATCTATACTTCCTCTTCTAATATACTCAAGATTATCTAAATGGGTATCATAACCAATAGTACGAATATCATTTAGACCTCTATCTTCAAGAAAATTGGCAATCGTAAAAATTGCGCTAGAGGGTACGAATATGCCTTTAATCTGTTTGTCATTTTCCAATTCTTTGGAAAGTGCTTTTTCAATCATTTCCGTATCAAAGTCGTCAATGATAATTTTTTTAATTTCCTTATGGGTCAAATGATCGGAAAAATAATTTAGAAAACCCTTGATGCGTGTTTCAATGGCCATATGCCTTCCCACGTTTTTCTGGGAGGTCAATATAGCTACAGGATCTTTTGGCTTGGTTATCAAATTCATCATCTTACCACACAGGTACCCACTTTGTAGGGCGTCTTGCCCTATATATGTAAGCTTGTCAGGCGTATTCAAATCTATATTTATTAGAACACAGGGAATTTCTTTCTCTTTCAACTTTTCAACGAAAGCTAGAGAAGTATTGTAGAAAAAAGGCGCGAAAACGATTCCGTTAGGTTTTAAGGCTAAAATTTTTTCTAGCGCTTGCTCGTAGGATTTCAAATCATACTGGTCAAAGAAGAACCGATGCGTTTCCACACCATATTTTTGGATTTCCTTTGCAGCGGATTTTAAACCCAGATGCGGACCGTACCAAAATTGATTCTTAGAAACGACAGAGGGTATAAGAGTAGCAATCCTATATTTCTTTTTAAATGCTAAAGTACTTGCAAGTATATTTCTTGTAAATTCATACTTATCAAGTAATTTCTGTACTTTTTCCCTGGTCTTAGGAGATACTCCAGGACGTTTATGAATGACCCTGTCTACCGTGCCTGTGGAAACCTTTGCTTCCTCGGCAATATCTTTAATCGTTTTCAATAAATTTGTTTAAAGTAGTATTCAACTTCAATTTACACCTAGTTTAGTTTGCTGCAAGTTGAATTATTTGTACCTCAAATATAAGGATAATTCTGGTCATTTGAAATAGAAGGGATATTTTTGTGTACGCACACGAAATTAATGAGAGGAAGGTATAAAAAGCCTTCGAGTGGGAGGGATGGATAAATTTTTACCGGATAGTACGTGTATAGGTAAATTGTTTGGTTTAAGAATGTAGAATTTTCTAAATCCATTCCTTTTGTGTCAAGGTTAAATGCGATGAAATCAATCATGGAGATTATCTGTTTGTAACTTGCTGATCAACTTAAAAAATATATAACATGAAAACACAAGCATATTTAGCATTTGATGGAAATTGTCAGGAAGCATTAAGTTTTTATGCAGACTCATTGGGCGCAGAAATCAAGAATAGACAAACCTACGCGGACAAGAAAATTGATGTTCCGGCATCCTATAGGGATCGTTTACAACATGCGGAATTAAAAGGTAAGGGAGTGCATTTTATGGCCTATGACGCTGCACCGGATACACCGCTTACAGAAGGAACAAAAATTCATTTAAGCATTGATTTAAACGATAAGAACGAAGCTCAGGACTTATACGATAAACTTTCAGCGGGAGGTCGTATACACCATGAGCTGAGAGAGCGAGAGTGGAATGCACTTTTTGGGCGCTTTACAGATCGCTACGGTATAAGCTGGATGATTAATTGTGACCTTAATTAGAAGGGGGTTAATAACAATATTTACTTTTAAAAGAGGATATTTTCAATTTAGAATTTTATGGAAAAATGGTTTGAATTTTCTTGGAGTGCACTATTCGCTATAAGTATAACCGCAGTTGGTATTTATGTAGCCGTTATTGTTATGACTCGCCTTTGCGGTAAACGCAGTTTTTCAAAAATGTCTAGTTTTGACTTCGCCATGACGGTTGCAGTGGGTTCTATACTTGCAACAACCATTTTATCTAAAACCGTGAGTCTTTTAGATGGGGTAGTAGGCATTGTAGTGGTCTACCTTTTGCAAATGGGAGCAGCCTTAGCTAGAAGAAATGATGCCATCAAAAATATGATGGATAATAAGCCTTTATTATTGATGGATGGTGAAACTATTTTAGAAGAAAATCTAAAAAAGGGAAGGGTTGCAAAGTCGGATTTACGTGCTAAGCTTCGCGAGGCTAACGTAACAGAATTATCAGAAGTAAAAGCGGTGATTTTTGAAACCACTGGAGACATTTCTGTTTTGCACAAAGAACATGAACGTGATGTAGAGGATTTTTTAATGGAAGACGTTATGCGTTCCTGAGACGGTTCAAACATTACTAAAGGTTTATAAAAGGAATGCCAAGATATAGTCTGGTGTTCCTTTTGATTTTTGATAGAGTTCTTTTTTGAACAAAAAGAGTTCAGTTCAATTTTAGCTTCAGTTTATTTTTGTGATAAGATTTCAGTGGATTTTAATTTTAGAATTGAAATCAATCCTACCCAACCAAATAAACCAAGACCTTTTACCGGATTACTAGTATGAGCTACTATGGTTATAAGTATGCCAATATAAATAGGTTACGACCTGACCGGGGCAGGTAATTTTTAATAAAAACAAAGGAAAATGGATGATTTTGGATATACCTACACAATTATTTCTAAGAGTACCATGGACACTCTTTTTTCAAATATTTCGGATTTACGGATTCTAGGAGATTTATTGAACGATGTTTTTTTTGAATATATAGCTACGGAATCCCAAATGAAAAGACTTGGAGCATGCACACTAGAGAACGAGGATTATATCTGTATAGTAAAGTTGAACCTTGGAAAGAGTGTAGCTTGAACAAGATTTTTTTTTGCGTCCAAATGATTTTTTTTCGAATCAACAGGACGGGAAGTTTAATACTAATTTTAAATATGTCAAACGGTAGGCATTTAAGTTACCGCAAAATAAAAACAATATGAATAGCGATATAAAAGAAATTGAAGACAGTATAAATGATATTATACAAAAGAACGAAGATGCCATAAAAGGGTATGAAAAAGCAGCTGAAAATGCCAATGAAATAGGGCTAAAGAGCTACTTTCAGAACAAATCTATTGAGAGAAGAAATTTTCTAGTGGAATTAAAAAGGGCCGCACCAGCGTTAAAAACCAGAGATGATGTAGATGGTAGCGTAACTGGCGCTATGCACAGAGCTTGGATGGACGTTAAGACATTTTTCTCCGGTGATAATGATGAAGCTATGCTAGAAGAAGCCATACGTGGGGATAATGCAGCAATAGAAGAGTATAACGAGGTATTAGCAGACACGCATTTGCCGTTAGAAGCTGCTTCTATTATTAGAAAACAGCGCGATTGGTTAATGGACGACTTAAAGACCATTAAAACTTTGGAAGACGTTAGGTAATACTATTTTTTTAAAACAGCGAAAGCCCCTGAAAAGGGGCTTTTTTTTGTCTTAGACTTAATCTATTGGTCTATCTCTTTTCCTCTTTAAAATATCGAATTCATTACTTTTAATAACGTAACCAACACGAATCATACTTTTATATTCTTCGTAATCAATAAGGTTCTCTGCATGTCCCGCAAACCATTCTATCATAAAATACTGATTAGAAGGATGCTTAAAAGGACTGTAATGTAATCTAGTTCGTACCATGCCCTTAAAATCATTACTAAGTCCTTTTCTAACCTTAACTTCAAATATGAGTTTATCCTGAATTATATCGTGAGAAAGTTTTATTTCCCCCAAACCAACATAATCAATAAGGTCCGGATTACCGGATTTGTAACCAAAAGGAATCCAACCTCTAACATGTAACATGGTTTTTGGACTTAAAAGTCTTGAATATTGAGCACTTATGCGGTTCCAACTTCTAGAATAGATACTATCACGGCCATTAGACTCATGTTCAAACACTAATGAACCCCAACCATTAATTCTATCTTCGGAATCAAAAAAAGCTTTTTCTACACCTATGGTTGGATTAAAATTAATTTCATCAAAGGGGTATGAATCTTTGTAAATATCCCAGAAAGATTTTTGACTGTAGGTCATGAATACATAGGTGTCCCTAGGTAGTGTGTGGCGACTTATTATCTGTTTAAAGCTAATTTGGTATTTGGCATCTGCAGTAGAACTGTTTATGCCTTTATTGGTAGGAACTCCGGTAACAAAATAGTTGTCGTTATAAATCGAAAACCTAGAAATCAATTGCATGGTATCTCGTACTTCTTGTCTTGTACGTGTCTGCGCGCAAAGATCCGTTATTAAGAATTGGATGCCTATTAAAATCCATATTAAAATTTTAAGTTTCATATGATAGTTCTTTAAAGTTGGATAAAAGGAAGGCGTAAAAATAACCTTTCGCCTTGGCTATTTTTGATGTGAAACGATATAATTTTAGTACAATTAACAGTAGTGCGTAACGCCACTGTTTAAGGTAGTTAAAGCCCTACATTTTATGTTATAAAGAGGCTATAAGCTCTTCTAGGTTATCACTACGCTCTAAGCCCATTTTTTTACGCAGGCGGTGTCTTGTAGTGTGTACGGATTTTGTAGAAATACCCAAAAGGCGAGCCATATCCTTGCTACTTAAATTTAGCTTTATCAAGGCACAAATTTTCTGATCGGTTTGGCTTAAGTTAGGATAAGCACTATTTAATTTCTCATAAAAGTTTTTGTTCACATCCGTAAAGCGAAGTTTAAATTCCTCCCAATTATTGGCATTACCAACGGATATGGATTTTAAAACCCTATTGATTTCGGAAACTTTTACGTTGCCATTCTCGCCCTTTAGCTCAGTTTTCAGCTTTTTTAAGAACTCATCTTTTTCCACCAATTGAAGAGTAGAAGCAGCTAATTCTTTATTCTTGGTCTCCAAAAGTTCATTTGCTTTTTCCATTTCCAGCGCCTTGGTCTTTTCCATTAATATTTTTTCCGCCTTATGTTTGGAGCGAATATATTTAACGTACACGAAACTTATAATAACAGCGAATATGAGCGATGCAGCTAGTATTATACGCTGGAGTAGCAAAATTTTGTCTTGCTGTTCTAGTTTTTCAAGGCGCTGTTGTCTAATTACTTCTTTTTGATGTTGTTTTTCAATTACGTAATCATTTTTGATTTCAAGAAGAGAAACATTACGCTCACTCCTGCCGTCAAAAAATTGACCGTTTAATTGTTTAGCCCTAATGAGTTCATTGAACCCGGACTCATAATCCTCTACTGCTTTATAGTTTTCAGCTAGCTTTTCATGTATATAGGATTTGAAATCCATATGGCTCTGATACTTTTCTGAAATAGCAATAGCCTTCTGATAATATGATATTGCCTTTTCCGGTTGATTGAGCTGTTCATGAATCAATCCCCAATATGCATAGACAAGAACTAAATAGGAAGGTGTATTTTCCTTGAACCAAGGTTCGATTTCTTGTAAAACTTTAATGGCTTCGTCATATTTTTTTTCTTCACGAAGAACATAAGACTCTTCAAACTTTAGGTAGGATAATTTTACCTGATCCTGTTTGGGCGAATTGAATAAATAACAGCTATCTAGATATTTTTTAGCTATTTTAGGCTCGTTCAGACCTCTGTAAGTATAGCAAAATGTATAATAACTGTTAACCAAGTGGTAGGGTTTCATCTTTTTTTGCTCAACTAACTTTTTCATAATATCAAGAGAAATGCGGAGGTGTTTGATAGCCTCTTCTTTTCTTTTGCTAAAACTATACATGGCACCAATTCTACGGTGTATATGAGATCTTACTACCTCGTTGTCACTGCTATCTGCTATACTAAGTGCTTTCCATGCAGTTTCATATGATTTGGCATAGTTGGCACGATGGCCATATTCCTCCGTAAGTAAAATCAATTTATATAAAGCCTTTGTAGTTTTCCCCGATTCTAATAAAGTATCAATCATCTGCTGAAGATTGTTAATAGTACTGTCTCTATTTATTTTGGGGGATTTTTCACTTTGTATAGGGCTGCTTTTGGGAATGGAAGAATCTTGTGCACAAAGAGAAATGCCTAAGAGAAACAAAAAAACAATAAGACCGTTAGTGGGGATAAGTCTTTTTGAAAATAACATGCAGTTCAATAATTTTTAATACTATTCTGGAGCGTATGAATTGGTAAGCTAGAGTTTTAATGGTAAAGTACGATAAAAATTCACAAGGAACCTTTTTTAAATAAGGTAATGTCAATTGTAATTAATTTCTCGCATATTTCAAAATTATTAGGGACACACTATGAATGGGAATGCATAAAGATTCAAAGCTTAAAGTCTTCAGGAAAAGAAGCTTCTAAAAAATTTAGGCATCATATAGAAAGGTTTCGAATTTAAAGATTTTTACTCCAGAACCAAACTATACATAAACTTTACATTGCTATTTATCAACATATGTTGTACAATGTTATTTGCCAAAATCATAATTTTATGAAGCTACGGGCGATTTCTACTGTCCGTGTAATGTTGATGGAAAATTATAGAAAAATGAGAATAATTTATTTAGTGATTGTATTGATAACGGCCTTGAATTTGGGGCACGCACAAGAAAATATTTATGAAGCCGATTGGCAGTCTTTAAAGGCCTATAAAACTCCAGAGTGGTTTCGTGATGCCAAGTTCGGTATCTATTGCCATTGGGGACCTTATTCGGTTCCCGCTTTTGAAAATGAATGGTATTCACACTGGATGTATACTTCACCCAATAACCCTGAATACAAACAGGGTAAACGTTATTATGAGCATCATATAGAGACCTATGGCCCATTAAACGAGTTTGGTTATAAAGATTTTATACCCATGTTCAAAGCCAAAAAGTTCAATGCCGCAGAATGGGCGGATTTATTTGAAAAGGCAGGAGCAAAATTCGCAGGGCCGGTATCCGAACACGCAGATGGATTTGCTATGTGGGACAGTAAGCTTACCAGATGGAATGCTAAAAACATGGGGCCCAAGCGTGATATTATGGGAGAATTGTCTAAAGAAATTAGAAAAAGGGACATGAAATTCATAGCCACATACCACAGGCAGTGGCTTTTTGGATGGTTCCCGACTTGGGATGAATCTACAGATGCATCAGACCCGCAGTATGCAGATTTGTATGGCCCGAAATTGAAAAAAGGAGATTTTCAATATCCATTAAGTACCAAGGAGATTGATGAAGGTTCTAAGCGCTATTACCCAGTGGGTGATGAAAAATTCAATGAAGATTGGTTGGCCCGGCTAAAAGAAATCGTTGATAACTATAATCCGGACTTGGTATGGTTCGATAATAAGATGGATGTGATTGATGAAGCATACCGTAAAGAATTTCTTTCTTATTATTACAACCATGGCGTTAAAAATAATCAGGAGGTAGTAGCAACATATAAGTTTTATGATTTTAAAAAAGGAACCGCCGTTCTAGATGTGGAACGCGCCAGAATGAGTGAAATGAAGGATTTTCCTTGGCTTACAGATGATTCTATTGATTGGAAAGCCTGGAGTGATATTAGCGACCCGGATTACAAGAGTACTAACCGCATTATAGATTTTTTAGTAGATGTGGTAAGTAAAAATGGATGTTTGTTATTGAATATAACTCCAAAGGCCAATGGTGAAATACCTGAACCCGTTAAAGAGCGCTTATTAGAAATAGGAGCGTGGCTCGATCAAAATGGGGAAGCAATTTATGGAACCCGCCCTTGGGAGGTATATGGAGAAGGCCCTGCAAAGGTAACAGAAGGACATTTAAGTGAACGAGAGAATGCTGATAATACATCAGAGGACATACGATTTACGGTAAAAGATGAAACTTTATACGCCATACAGTTAGATTGGCCAAAGTCTAGTGAGACTCTAATAAAAACTTTGGGTACAAACAATAAGATGTTGCAGAGAGATATTAAATCTATAGAACTGCTCGGATACCCCTTAAAATTAAAATATTCTAGAAAAGAAGATGGCCTGCATATTACTCTTCCAAAAGAACCCGTAGGTAAACATGCTTTTGTTTTCAAAATTAGCTTCTAAAGTTAGCCTAACCGTCATATTTTAGAAATGGCTAAAGGGCGCTAACACGTTCTTAAAAAAATTACTTTTACAGATTTAGTATGGTCGGAAATTAATTCAACATATTTAAATTTTTGATCATATGTTACTTCAAAAACCATTTGTTATACTCAAGACACAATGGTGTTATAAGTCTTTTTTACAGTTTTCAGCACCATAAATACATGAATTTTATAGAGAAAAAAAGAACAAATTTCAGTTCGGATACTCTTTTTTATAAACATTGTTTTATGCAAGATTCAAGGATAAAATTTGTTGTGTTGTAAGTGTAAGTCTGCAAATTTTAACACTTATAGAGACGTATTGTTTGTAGTGTAGTAATTTCTTTAAAAGCTTAAAATGGCCAATAACCACGGTAGTTTAAAGGTGTAAAGTTGAAATTTATTTTCATTTTGTCAAGTTTTTGTCAACTGTTATTTTTAGGTATAAATTAACAATATCTCTATTTTGGACCTCAGTTATAAAGCATACATAATTTTAGTACGCTTTTATTGATTATTCTATAAATAAACTTTACTCATTTTAAACCAACTCGAATTATGAAAAGAAAAAAACACTTTCCTAAGAATCATGAACCACCAAATTATTCCTAAGGTGTTTCTCGGCAAAAATTGCTAAAAAAATTACAACGGACATTATATTAATTTCATTTTGAACAAATAACAATTTTCTAAACTCAAAACTTGAAAAATAGTCGTGCGCTTATAGGTTGATAGCTCAATAACCAAACTATAGGAATGTATGATGCCATTATTTGTCTCAGCTCAAATAGTTAAGAAAATATAACAGTATTTGATATTGAAATCAACTTTTAAAATAAGGTTTGACCTACTTTGTTTTAATGTGTCCATATTTAAATCTAACAAGAAAATAATATGAATTTCAAACACATTTTTCATTTTAAATCCCACGCTTACCGAATGGGGTTGTTCTTGGTCTTTTGTTTAAGTACAGGGGCTGCACAATCTCAAACAGTAAGCGGAACGGTATCGGCAGATGACGCGCCTTTACCGGGAGTAAGTGTTGTGGTAAAAGGAACCAACAACGGAACAGTTACAGATTTTGATGGTCTATATACCATAAATGCGGAATCTAATGCGATTTTAGTATTCAGTTATATTGGTTTTAAGGAACGGGAAATAGCGGTTAGTGGCAAGCAAACCGTTAACGTTATCATGCAAGAAGATGTATCTGCATTAGAGGAAGTAGTGGTCATAGGATATGGGGCACAAAAAAAGAAGGAATTGACGGGAGCGGTAGCTCAGGTAAAATCGGAAGAATTATTAAAAACAGCAACATCAGACATTGGTGCTGCGTTACAAGGGCAGATTGCGGGTGTAAACGTAACCTCTAGTTCTGGGGCTCCTGGAGCCGAAGCGAATGTAATGATACGTGGACTTACTTCTATAAATGGAGCTAATAGACCTCTTTATGTAGTAGATGGTATTCCCTTTGATGGTGATCCAAAATTGAGTATCAATGAAATAGAAACCATAGATGTTTTAAAAGATGGGGCTTCTGCTGCTATCTATGGTACTAGAGGTGCCGCAGGTGTAATTTTAATTACTACCAAGAAAGGTAAAGAAGGCCAGATGAAAATAGCTATTGATAGTTATTATGGTTTGCAACATATTACTTCGGCAACGCCACTACTTAATGTTGAGGACAAATTATACGTTCAGTTTTTACAGGGTGCAGCGTTGAACAATAGTAGCTATGGTAACACGTGGACAACGATTGAGCAAAGTCCACATTTCCTTACCAATAATACAGATTTGGTAAACGTTATTCAAAATGATATGGCGCCTGTTCAAAACCATAGCCTAACGCTCTCCGGAGGCAAAGATGGTCTTACCTATAACGTAACGGGTAACTATTTTGACCAAGAAGGTGTCATTATTAATTCTGGTTATGATCGTTTTAATGTTAGGGCTAATACGCAATTTGTAAAAGGAAAATGGAATATAACCACAGGTCTGTCTTTTAGAGTAGAAAATAGAGAGCATGCACCATGGGGCCTTTTGAGAGACGCTATAAAATATACTTCTTACAGTCCAAACATAGATCCAGGTTCTAGTATTTTAGACAACGCAGGGGCAGGAGGTAATGGAGCCACTAACATATCTTACTTAGGATATAGATTTTTACAAGAGGATAACCAAGAGAACAATTATTTTGATGGAAATATAAGTTTGACCTACAGTTTCACGGATAACTTAAAATTTACTTCAAGAATAGCAACGAGTTATGATAACGGAACTAGAATTACCATCAACCCTAAATTTACGGCATACAGGGATGATGGAACAGAAGTAACCTCACAACGATCAAAAGTTAGGAATTTGAGTTCTCTGGCCAAGAAGTTTACTTGGGAGAATATATTGAATTATCAGAAAAGTTTTGGTGATCACAATATCAATTTTACAGGGGTATATTCTTCTGAAAAGTATAATTATTCAGAATTTTTTGCGGAGAAAAGTGATTTGGCTTCCAATGATGTAGTTGTGCTTAACGGGGCAACTTCAGACCCAAATGTGGGTTCAGGTAACAATCAATGGACTCAAGATCGCGAGAGCACTTTAATAGGTATGTTGGCAAGACTGCAATATAATTACAAAGGAAAATACTTGTTAAGCGGAGCGGTTAGAAGAGATGGGTCTTCTCGTTTTAAAGAAGAGCCTTGGGGTGTGTTTCCTTCCGTTTCCGTAGGGTGGAATGTATCGGACGAAAACTTTTGGGACCCATTAAAGAATTCGGTTTCTTCATTTAAGTTAAGGGCAAGTAGGGGAACTACAGGTAACCAAGGTATTGCTGATTATTCGTATACACCAACTATTACATTGGATAATGATTACGTATTGGGCACGGGAACCAATCAAACCTTGCTTTTGGGAGCTAGCCAAACAGGTTTTGCCAATCCAAAAGTACGTTGGGAAACTTCGGTGTCCTTGAATGCCGGTTTTGATATGGGCTTCTTCGATAATAGGTTGACACTTTCGGGAGATATATACGAAACCAAGAAAGAAGATATGTTATTTCCTGTTTTATTACCACCAACTGCTGGGGGAGGGAATAACGCGGAAGTAGTTTTAAATGTAGGCGATATGACCAATAAGGGCGTAGAGTTTGCAATGAACTATCGCCACTCTGGTAAATTATCTTGGAATGCAGGTTTAACCTATACTAGAAATGATAACGTTATTACCAAAATGAGCGGTAGCAACAAAATTATATATTTTGATGATAGTAGTATTTCTGGGCATGATAATGACAATGATTATGTTTCAGCCTTGGCAGAAGGTTATGAAGGTGGTGCTTTCTTTCTTGTAAAGACAGATGGAACCATTAAAACAGAGGAAGAATTGGCCACGTACCAAGCTATTGTTCCAGATGCAAAAATTGGCGATTTAAAGTATGTTGATTTTGATAAAAATGGAACTATAGATATTGGAGACCGTCAGTATATGGGTAGTGGTACTCCCGATTTTGAAATGGGTTTTAACTTTTCCGCCTATTACAAAGCACTTGATTTCTCTATGCAGTGGTACGGATCCTTCGGTGCTGAGATCATTAACGGTAATAAAGCCTTGGCTTATAAGGTGGGTAACCACCAAGACTTGGTATACCAATGGACACCACAAAACAACACGTCAGACATTCCCGTAAACAGAAATGCAACCCATAACAACTTTAGGGGACAGACGGATTATTGGTTGGACGATGGCACTTTCGTAAGGTTACGTAATATTTCCTTAGGGTATACGGTTCCAAGAGATTATACAGAAAAATTGGGAATCACAAAATTTAGAATTTATGTGGCAGCTCAAAATCCACTTACCATAACCAAGTATGATGGTTATGATCCAGAAGTTGGTAACAACGGGCTTAGTACCCGTGGTATTGATCAGGGTACGTATCCGGTAAGTTCACAGATACGAACCGGACTTCAAATTGAATTTTAATGAAATTTAAAATGAAGATGAACAATTCCGATAAAAAAAATGAAAAAATGATAGTTATGAAAACAACGATAACAAAACGGCTACTTTTTATACTGGTACCTATGTTGGCAATTTTGGGCTGTTCAGATGATTTTCTGGAACAGACCAATCCAAATCAAATTTCTACAGAAACTTTTTGGAAGGATAATAAAGATTTAGAGCAAGGGCTTATTGCTACGTACAAAGGTTTTGCCAATTCCAATACAATAAATTTAGTAGGCGAACTAGCAAGAACGGATTTGGCATGGTCCAGTGGATACCAACGCCCCAATAATACAAACGAGTATTACCTACAGGTTTTTAATGATGCATCATCTGTGCCCAATAACAAGTGGAGTGCAAACTATACGGCCATTTTTAGAGCTAATCAAGTTATTGAAGCAGCAGCTGCTTTAGAAGAAACCTATACCACGGAAAAAGAGAAAGAAGATGGGCTGATTATTCTGGCGCAAGCAAGGTTCTTAAGAGGGTACATGTATTTTAATCTCTACAATTCTTATAATGGGGGGGCAGTGCCAATTTATGATTTTGTACCTATAGAAGAAAGTGAGTTTTATCAATCGGTATCACCGGCTGAAGATGTTAAGAAATTTTATTTAGAAGATTTATTGTTTGCTGCAAATAATTTACCTAAAAAATGGGAAGGTAATGATCAAGGAAGGGTAACTGCAGGTGCTGCTATTGCAGTCCTGGGACAGTCCTCCCTATATGAAGGGAACTATGAAGAAGCCTCTGTACTTTTTAAAAATTTGATAGATAATTTTGGATATTCTCTAACCCCGAACATCGGGAGTAATTTCACTACCATGGACGAGTTCAATGAAGAATCTATTCTAGAAGTAGGTTATTCTTTAGAATTTAAGAATGAATTAGGGCCTTGGGACGGTAGAGACGTTGCAAATGCAGCATACGTTAGACAATTTACCGGTGGAGACGGTAAATGGTTTGGAGCGGTAGTTGCCAACTGGTTGATCTTAAAATATAGAAATGAGCCATTAGATTTCTCGGATCCTAGAAATATGGTGATTGATGCAGAAGGAAATGAAAGTTTTAGAAAGTTCAGTTTAAGAACATCATGGTCCGTTGCATTGGTAGATGATAAGGAAATGGGGTATTATCTTAGAGATGAAACCGGGCAGGCCTCAAATTTTAATGTGCGTATGACTGCTTTTTGGAGAAAACACACCAATTGGGATATTACGCGGTCCGAAGAAGAATTATCTCCTGGTAAGGTTAGGTCAGGTGTTAACGAGCGTTTAATTCGTTTAGCTGAAATTTATCTGCAGTACGCAGAATGCCAGATAAAACTGGGTAATATAGACCAAGCCCTGGTCTATATTAATAAAGTACGAAGAAGATCCGGCGTTCAGCTCTTAGGTTTGAATGGTACGGGTGAATTCCCGACCAATGACCATGACAATAAGATGTACGATGAACAAACGTTAATGGAACATTTAATGTATACAGAGTTGCCATTGGAGCTTTCGGCAGAAGGAGATGGTAATCGTAATATTGACCTCAGAAGGTGGGGGGTAAAAGCGCAACGCTTTCAAGAGCTTGCTCAAAAAAGGTACGCTGCCGATCATTATGAACTGTTGGATGAAAAGGGAGAAAAAGTAACCAGATGGGCTTCAATAGTAAAAGAACTTCCCGCAGGAGACCCAGATATTGATGAGAATTGGAACGAATTTCAAGAAGCAGCTGCGAACTACAATCCCGCATTGCATGCCTATTGGCCTTTGCCTAATACAGAAATTATATCAAATCCGCAATTGGGTAATTAATATATAATTCTGATTAAAGCTCCAAATAAAATGCAAAAACAAGAAATTTAAAAAGCATAAAATGAAAAACGTAATAAGAATTTTAGCTGTCTTGGCCCTCCTGTTCGTAGGGTGTGACGATAATGAATACGAGGCTCCTTTTCCTTTTTCGGACGTAGGGTTTTATACGAGCAAGGGTACAGCAGATGATCTTCAGATTAATTTAGACGATTATTTGTCTTTCACGGATCTTTCTCAAGGTGAGGAGTCCCATTCATGGAAAATAGAGAGTACAGATGTCTTTCTTGAAGGACCAATTGATAGAACAGATTCTATATTAGACCGTTTTATAATTGAACCTAGAGTAACTTCTTCTTTTGAAAAAACCGTGCATGTACTTTTCCAGACCTCAGGAATGAAAAAAGTTAGGCTGTATAATACCTTTAATGAAATGGTGACTTTTAAAGGAAATCGCGCAGGAGAAGATTATGAAATGGCTGCGGTCAAAAAAGGAGACCTCTATGTCATTGACACGACCTTTACTGTTAAAGTATATCCAAAACTAGTACCTAAGATAAAGGTTAGAAATGGAGAGGTAACGGTAAACCATGAAGCAAATGATACTATTTATATTGAAGCTGGTAATACTTTGGAATTTACGGATTTATCTACTATTGGTGAGCCAACTGGGCGTTCATGGAATATAGTTAAGGCTTTAAAACCCGGTGAAGAAGTTGCTGACAATCCTATTGTAAATAGCAGTGGTGATTCTCTAGCCAATATAGCTTTTAACAAATTGGGGAGTTTTAGAGCGTCTATGAACCTTTCTCGTTCGGGACAGAACATTCCGGGAGATTTTGCCAACTATGCTATTAATGCACCAATAAGAGTTATACCATCTTCTAAACCTTTTGAACTGACAGGAGATATAAGAGAACAGGAAGATGAGACCATTCAAGTACCTTACAATGGAGAGTTTACCACCTTTGGTGGCCAAGAAGAGTTCTTTACGGTTATGGTGAACGGAGAAGCTTTTGAAATAGCTTCAGTAGGAGTAAATACTGATGATGCCACAAAGCTTGATATTAAGTTAACGGAACCGATCTACAGGCCAGATGTAATTACAGTTTCGTACGCAGGTGGAACTATAGAATCTACGGATACTAGGGAAGCCCTACCATTTACGGATGAACCTGTTATTATGAGCACGGTAAACCTGATCCCTGAGGCAATAGCAGGATTGGAAACTGGGGCAGATAGTTGGGTGCCTTTCTGGAGTAACAAGGGAGTTGCGGAATATTCTACAGAGCAAGCTGCAACGGGAGCCTATAGTTTAAAATTGCAAATTGCTGCAGGTCAAGATAATGCCGAAGCCGGTGCGCCATTTGAAAATCCGATTATTTTTGAAGCTGAGAAAACATATGTCATTTCTTATGATATGTATATTGCACCTGGTGCTGTTGATTCTGATGGAGCTACTTCAGGCCTGTTTTTATTACAAAATTGGGGTTTCCAATTTTGGAATAATTTTGCACATCCAGTTGGTGAGTGGACAACTCACACTGCAGACTATCAGAGTACCACTCCTTTATCTCAATTCTATCTCAGAATTTTGACTAATGCCGCAAAGACTACTGATATGACTGTTTACTATGACAATTTTTCCATTGTAGAGAAAGAGGTAAGACCGTAATCCCCACAGTAATGTTTGTTTAAGTTTAAGGGAGAATTGAAAGATTCTCCCTTTTTATTCAATATCCTTTTATTAATATCAAAGATTAAATATATGTACTTAAGCCACTTTAAGTTGGTCCTATGTTGTGCCTTGTTTTATAGTTGTGGTACTAATTCAAAATTTGACAATTCAACAGAATTACCTGTAGAGACTGAGCAGAACGAAGAAACGGAAGAACAGGAAAGGGAGCCAGAAAACTCACAAGAAGTGACCCAAGAAGTTGACTGGAAAGAAATTCCTGTGCCTGCAAATGCCGGAACGGACATGATTTGGGAGTTTCAAGAAATGTCCGATAATTTTGAATATCAATCTCCGGCCGATAACAAAGGAGATGATTTTTTGGAAAAATGGGATGATTTTTTTCATAACCAATGGGGCGGACCCGGTCTTACGGAATGGAAAAGAGAGCATTCTCAGGTACTAGATGGGCAATTACAAATGTGGGCCACAAGAAAACCAGGTTCGGATAAAATTAATATGGGGTGTATAACCTCAAAAAACCGTGTAATTTATCCTGTTTATATAGAAGCTAAAGCAAAGGTTATGAATTCTACTTTAGCATCAGACGTCTGGTTATTGAGTCCAGATGACACTCAGGAGATAGATATTCTGGAGGCATATGGGGCGGACTATTCAGATAGTGCTCAAAAAGAACAGTCTTATTTTGCAGAAAGAGTACACATTAGTCATCATGTTTTTATAAGGGAACCGTTTCAAGATTATCAGCCCAAAGATGCGGGTACATGGTTTCATGATGGTACGGTTTGGAACAAAGCTTTCCACACCTATGGCGTGTATTGGAAGAACCCATGGTATTTAGAATATTACATAGATGGGGTTTTAGTACGAACAGTATCTGGGAAAGATACTATTGATCCCGAATTTTTTACGAACACGACAGACCCTGGCAATAAGGATTTAGATACCCGGACGGGTCTCAGTAAAGAAATGGATATCATTATTAATACCGAAGACCAAACATGGCGGTCTACGCCCTTATCTGGTTTGCAATCTGAAACCTATACACCTACAGATAAGGAATTGGAACATATTGAAAATAATACGTTTAAGGTAGATTGGATTAGGATTTATAAACCTGTAGAAAAATAATTTAGTTTCTGTTCTTGTTTAAATCGCATTTATAAGGTTGTACAAAACACTTCTTTTATTGACCTTAAACCATGGGTGGTGCTATAAACGTTCAAACTACTGGCCTATGTTTTTTTTTGTGTATTATTTTTAAAAAATGACCGTAATCATGTGTTCTTATTTATATTTTTTATCAACCAAAAACAATCTTCAAAAGGCTTGACCTAGCGCTGATTTTTAGTTAATTTCATAGTGTGATTAGCGTCATTCTTTAAATTGATATAAAGATGGATTATATAGATTATTATAAGGTTTTGGGTATAACCAAAAGTGCTAGTGAAAAAGATATTAAAAAAGCTTACAGGAAAATGGCACGAAAGTATCATCCTGATGTGAACCCTAACGATGCTACCGCAGAAAAAAAGTTCAAGGAAATTAATGAAGCCAATGAGGTTTTAGGAGATCCCGAAAAACGCAAAAAGTATGACCAATACGGGAAAGACTGGATGCATGCCGAGCAGTTTGAAAAAGCAAAAGCGCAACAGAGGAGTTCCAGAGGAAGTACAGGGCAAGGCGCTCGTCAAGATTTTGGTGGAGGTGATTTTTCTGATTTTTTTGAATCCATGTTTGGGGGTAGTGGGGGATTTTCACAAGGCGGTTATTCCGCGGGAGGGGGAAGGCAAACTAGGTTTAGAGGCCAGGACCTAAACGCAGAACTGCGCTTAAACCTACGTGACGCTTATAAAACTCAAAAACAAACGCTAACCGTTAACGGTAAGAATATTAGACTAACCATACCGGCAGGAATCGAAAATGGACAGACCATAAAAATTCCCGGTCATGGTGGTGTTGGTCGTAACGGTGGCCCTAAAGGAGATTTGTATTTGAAATTTATCATAGATAATAATACCTCTTTTAAAAGAGATGGTAACAACTTGTATAAGGACGTAGAAGTAGATTTGTATACTGCAATTCTAGGTGGTGAAATTACCGTGGATACCTTTGACGGTAAAGCAAAACTTAAAATTAAGCCAGAAACCCAAACAGGCACCAAGGTTAAATTAAAAGGTAAAGGTTTTCCTATTTATAAAAAGGAAGGCCAGTACGGAGACCTTTATATAACTTATAACATTCAAACCCCCACCAATCTGTCGGATAAGGAGAAAGAACTATTCAAACAATTAGCATCCTTTAAAAACTAAGATTATGCAACAAGAAGAATATGTATCGGTAACGGAGTTCTGCAATGGTCATAGTATTTCTACAACGGTCATAACTCAACTGAACGAATTTGGCCTTGTTCATATTATTGAACGCAGCAACAGTTTGTACCTTCCTATGGAAGAGCTCCCTAAAACCGAAAAAATGCTCAGACTGCATACTGACCTTAATATAAATTTAGAGGGAGTAGAGGTCATTACGCGTTTATTGGAGCGTATAGAGGAAGCCAATAACGAAATGATCAAACTAAAGAATAAACTAAGTTTGTACGAGTAGATAAAAGTCATCTTTAAAATCTATATTAAAGAAAACATATCAGTTAAATTACAATAGAGATTCATTTGCAGGTTTAATGGTTTTGCGTCTTGCTGCTTGGTATTCTTTTGGAAGCTCTCCATAGACTTTTTTAAAGCATTTTGTGAAGTAGGAAGCAGTGTTAAAACCGGACATATAAAGAATTTCTTTTACGGTAAGATCCGTAGATTCCAATAACTGTTTAGCTCTTTTTAATCTAAAACGTCTAATAAACTCGCCAGTAGAAAGACCGGTAAACTCTTTAAATTTATTATAAACTGCACTACGGCTCATAGCAAGTGCAGCGGTAAGAGATTCTGCATTGAACTCCGCATCCATAATATTCATTTCCAATAACTCAATAACCCGGTTTAAAAATTCTTGGTCTGGTGAAGTAATTTTAATTTCACTGGGAGAAATCGAAACTTCCCGCTGTATATAATTTCTCAAATCTTTACGGTAGCGCATGATGTTATTCAGCTTCACTTCCAAATGTTCTAAATTGAAAGGCTTAGTGAGGTAATCGTCAACACCTATCTTAAGGCCTTGCAATTGGGTGTCATCATCTGTTTTGGCAGTTAGAAAAACAATGGGAATATGATTATACTCTACTTGCTTTTTTACTTCTCTGGCAAACGATATCCCATCCATAGTAGGCATCATTATATCACTTATTATAATATTCGGAGTATGTACTTTTAAAATATCAAGCCCTTGTTGGCCATTTTCGGCTTCCAATATTTCGTATTTTTTATAAAGTCCACTTTTAATAAAGGTCCTTAAATCAGCATTATCTTCTACCACCAAAAGAATTGGTTTCTCATTTGTTGTTATAATTTCATCTTCATCTTCTGTTTTGAAATTCACTTCTTTCAAGTGGTCTAAATTAGGATGTACCATTGCTTTGGTAGATTCAGCCCCAATAATCTTATCGTCTTTATAAAAATCGAATTTTTTGGGAATGAAGAAAATGAAATTGGCTCCTTTCTTAGTTCCCTTTTCAACTATAATCTCGCCATGATGCCGTTGTACCAAGCTTTTTGTGAGTGCAAGACCAATACCCATACCATAGGTATTTCTGTTTTCTGCACTGTCATCATTAAAAAACCGGTCAAATATTTTTTCTAGACTTGCGGAAGAAATACCGTTACCATTATCACGGACTTCGATTTTAACGAATTCTTCTTTTTGATTATTTATCTCTTTGGATATGTTGCTGATAACCACAGATATCTCACCACCATCTGGTGTAAATTTAAAGGCATTGGAAAGCAAGTTGTTCATGACTTTTTCCAAAGCATCGGGGCTGAACCAGGTAATGAGTTCATCTTCTTCACAATTCAATGAAAATTGAATAGAGCGGTTTTTGGCCAAGAAATCAAAAGATTCTTTAATTTCTTTTATGTTTTTTAGAATGTTAAAATAACCCACTTCAAGAACCATTTTTTTCTGTTCTATTTTCTGAAAATCCAGCAATTGGTTAACAAGACGTAATAGCAAAGAAGAGTTCTTTTGCATTAGCCTATATTGGTTTAGGCGCTCTTTGGGCTCAATAATATCATTGTTTTTTTCTAAAAATTGTAGTGGTGCATTTAGTAATGATAGTGGTGTTCTAAACTCATGTGAAACATTGGTGAAAAACTCCATTTTCATTTTGTTGAGTTCATCGGCCTTTTGTTTGGTAAGATGGTCCATCTTCAGCTGATGTTTCTCCTCAATTCTAATTAAGGTAAACTTGCCAAATGTATACAGTAACAAAATTGCCAAGAGCACGTATATGGCATATGCCCAAATTGTTTTCCAAAAAGGAGGGGCAATAATTATTTGCAACCTATCGGGTTGTAAGTTCCAAAATCCATCACTATTGGCGGCTTTAACTTCAAAACTATAAGTACCGGGCTCTAAATTGGTATATGTAACTAAATTTCTATTGACCGGAGCTTCTATCCAATCATCTTGAAAACCTTTTAATCTATACTGAGATTGGTTTTTGTTAGGCGACGAAAAATGTAGTGCAGAGAACCCCAAAGAAATGTTATTCTCATTGTAATTAAGGTTTATCTCCTCAGAAGTTAAAATGGTATGATCTATAATTTCTTTACCATCAATTTTTCTGTTGGGTGAAACCAGTTTATTGTTGAGCAAAAAACGATCTATATGAATCTCAGGAGGTATCGTGTTTTCTTTTATAGTTCGGGGGTAAAAAGCATTAAAACCGTTTACGCCACCAAAAATGAGTTCACCGTCAGATTTTTTCAGGGAGGTCAACTCTTCAAATTCATTACTCTGTAAACCATCTTCAACATCGTAATTTTTAAACGTTTCATTTAAAGGATTAAATTTGGAAATGCCGCTGTTGGTAGATATCCACAGATTTCCCTCATTATCTTCCTCAATACTTTTAATTACGTTGTTGGGTAATCCATCTGCCTCGGTATAGGCCTTAAAGTATTCTTTACCAGTGGTCTTATCGTCAATGAATTTATTTAGGCCACCACCCAATGTTCCTATCCAGATGGTGCCTTTTGAACTTTCAAATATAGGTAAGATGTAATTGTTGCTTATGCTGGTTGAATCATTTTCAATAACAGCATAATATTTAAACTCCGGGTGTTCATCTTGGAGTTGATCGGCAGAAAGTTTGTTCAAGCCCTTTCCTGTACCTACCCAAAGATTCCCTTTGCTATCCTCAATTATAGTGCGGATAATTTTGCTGGAAAAATTGAAGCTATCAGCAAAATTATCCAATTTTTCATATGGAGCTTCTCCGGAACGAAAGAGGCCTTTACTATATGTACCGTACCATACTTGCCCAAATCTATCCGTACACATGCTAAAAACGGTAGAGTTGGTTTTACCGCTAAATTTTATCTTAGGTTTTTTAGAAGGGGCAGTAATGTCTATTTGATATACGCCCTGCGAGCCCGAGTTGCCCAGTTCCAATATTTTTCGATCATCTATTTCAATCTCATTCATACAAAAGGCGGAGTTTACCTTTTCTATGGCCCTAAAATGGGTGAAAGTACCATCGCTTTCTTCTTTTAGCAACATGCCTAATCCGCCTCTGGTTCCAAACCAAAGCGTACCATTGCTATCCTCATAAATAGATTTAACAATATTATGGCCCAATGTTCCTGTACGTAAATCACCCACATAATGGTTAAACTGCTTACCGTTTAAGTCCAACTTATTTATTCCGGTTCCAAAGGTGCCAACCCATAAAATTCCGGTTTTATCTATGAGTAATGATCTTATATAATTAGAGCTTAAGCTTGCTTTATTTTCAAAACTGGTATCGTGGTGTTCTTTTAGAATTAAAGTATCCAGTTTTAATCGGTATTGGTCCAAACCGTTTTTTGTGCCGCTCCAAAGTCTATTTTTAGAGTCGATAGCCATTTTTAGAATAGCTTGTTCTGCTATTTTTTTAAGTTGTAAATCTTCAGGTTTTTTAGATTTAACTTTGGTATAAATACCATTGGAGGTTGCAAAAACCATTTGACCGTTGGTGTTTTGAGCAATCTCTCGTACAGTAATAGTATCTCTGTATACCTGCTTAATTTGGGGAATAGCAGCTTTGTCTTCTGCTTCGGTTTTTAAAAGACCGGAAGGGGTACCTATCCAAACGGCACCTTGCTGATCTTCAAATATGGTAGATGGTATTGTTTTTAAAGTATGATGATTCTCCGTAAAAGGAGAGTTAAAAATTATGTTTTTATAATCGCTTGCATTTCTAGCAACTTGTAAACCCTTGGTTGTACCTATCCAGAGTCTATTTTTTCTATCCACGATTATAGACCTGATAAAATCCGAAGCAAGACCACTAGTATTATTTTTACCCGTCGTTAAAACGTAAAACCTACCGGTGTTTCTTTCGTAAAAATTTATGCCGTACCCAGAGGTGCCAATCCATAGATTACCTAATGAATCTTCTGCAATAGTACTTATAAGGTTACCGCTAATGGCGTACGGATTTTTAGGAGAAGGTTTGAATTTTTTAAAATTACGACCATCATAACGGTTGAGGCCATCATCAGTACCAATCCAAATATAACCGTAACTATCCTGGTGAATAGCAAGAACGTCATTTTGGGAAAGGCCATCATTACTATCTAAATGTTGAAAATAGGTTTCCGTCTGGGCAACGGAAAATAGAGACAACAACAGCATAAATATACTTAGGCAAATCTGTTTCTCAATAGTAACCTTTGGATAGACCTTTTTAGAAATACTATCTAAAAGCAACCTGGGTTTTGATAAAGTACGTTCGGTAAGAATAACTGATATTTTTAAGTGTATATAATCCTAAACATAGTCTTAATTATTACTGTACACAATAAGAATTTGGATTACGAAAAGGTTTGAAGTAATAAGAAACAAATAAAATTAATTGTTGCCCTTATTTTTCCCAGCTTTTTCTCTTTTTGAAACAAAAGTTTTAGTCTTTTAAACATTTGTTTCAATAAGAATGTAAGTTGGGGTCATTGTAATCATAGATTTAAGGTATGTAATTTTCCTTCCAGACTTAATGTACATCCTCATTCCAGCACTTTAAAACGTAACTATATCTATACAAAAGACTTTTGTTATACAATTTTGATAGATAGTTACAGGCTATTAGGAAGATAAACCACACTTTTGAGGAATAGTGCTAATTTGTATTGATGACCAAATATTGATACACAAAGAACCAAGGAATGAAATTAACATATATATTGCCTGTTCTAGTTTTATTGATTAACGTAGCCTGCAAAGGACAACAGCAAACCAATCAAAAACCACCTAATATTGTTTGGATTGTTTCAGAGGATAACTCAAAGCATTATCTTAAATTATTTGACAAAAATGGAATTGAAACACCCAATATAGAGGCTTTGGCTGAACATGGCGTACAATTCAACCGAGTGTTTTCCAATGCACCGGTATGTAGTGTAGCTCGTTCAACTATTATTTCTGGTTGCTATGCTCCACGAACAGGAGCACAGTTTCACAGGCGTTCGGAATTAGTACCTATGCCAGACTCGTTACGTATGTTTCCTGCGTATTTGCGTGATGCTGGCTATTACACGGTTAATAATAGTAAAGAGGATTATAATTTTAAAAAAAGTGATCAGGTGTGGAACGAATCTTCCGCAAAAGGTACTTGGAAAAACCGGCAACAGGACCAACCGTTTTTCTATGTGCATAATATAGGGACCACTCATGAATCTAGACTTCATTTTCCTGAAAGTGATATTATAGATGCGCCAACTACGGCAAATGTAAATGAGTATACGGTACAACCTAATCATCCGAACACAAAACTTTTTCGCTATACCAATGCTCGGTATCGTGATAGAATCAAAGAAATGGACGGTGAGTTGGGAGAAGTTGTAAAGGCCTTAGAGGCAGATGGGCAGTTGGAAAATACATTTATTTTTTATTATGGGGATCACGGCGGAGTATTACCTGGCAGTAAGGGATATTTGTACGAAACCGGACTTCACGTTCCCATGGTTGTTAGGGTTCCGGAGAACTATAAAAATATGATCGACTTGAAGATTGGAAGCCAAACAGATCGTTTTGTGAGCTTTATAGATTTAGCACCAACCGTTCTTAATTTGGCCGGGGTACAAGTACCAAAGCAGATAGATGGTAAACCTGTTTTTGGGAATGGTGTTGATACAAAAAAAATAGATGGTGAAGACGTGGCATATGGTTATGCGGACCGTTTTGATGAAAAGTATGATATGGTACGTTCCGTTCGCAAAGGGAAGTACAAATACATAAGAAGTTATAACCCGTTCAATTTTGATGGGCTTATGAACAACTATCGTTACAAACAAGCCGCTTATAGAGAGTGGAAAGAAATGTACGAAGATGGGAAATTGAATGGAGTGGAATCTAGTTTCTTTAAATCACGTACTCCAGAAATGTTATTTGATGTAGAAAATGACCCGTACGAGACTACAAACTTAGCAGCTGATCCAAATTTCATTTCTTCCCTAGAAGAGATGCGCGATCTTTTAAACGAATGGGTTACAGGAATGCCGGATCTTTCTTTTTACCCTGAGTTTTATTTAGTGGAAAATGCTTTTGATAATCCTGTGCAGTTTGGAAGAACCCATAAAAAGAACATTCAAAACTATATAAAAACAGCTAATTTAATGTTGCAAGATCCAGCAACGGTACAGGCGGATTTAAAAAAACAGCTACGGTCTACGGACCCATGGCAGCGCTACTGGGCATTAATTGTTTGCAGTAGTTTTGGTGAAAAAATAAATGTGCTTACACCCGCTATTAAAGAAATAGCTGAAAATGACGAACAAGGTATTAACAGAGTGAGGGCGGCAGAATATTTGGGATTAATTAAAGCTGTGGACCCAACTACCGTGATGATTGAAGCCTTGTATTCTGCTAAGCATGAAACGGAAGCATTATTGATTTTAAACTCTATTGTTCTTCTAAATTCCCATGATTACGGATATAATTTTGATATAGATGAAAACAAAATCAACTCTGCATTTAGAACTGAAAAATCAGAAGTTCTTCGCCGGATTGAATTTTTGAATTCTGAACTGTAATTAATAACTCCAACTACTACATAATTATTTAGGATGGGAACAATAAATATTTCATACAAAGCAAGGATAACGCACTTTGTCATTTTCCTGTGTTGTATCATTAGTTTAAAGGGAATCGCACAGGAAGACAAAGAATATACCAGCGAAGAAGAAAGGCCAAATATTATATTTCTGCTTTCTGATGACCAAACCAGTGCGGCAACAGGCTGCTATGGTAATGACCAGGTTAAAACACCAAATATGGACCAATTGGCAAAGGATGGTGTTCTCTTTCTCAATCATTACAATACTACTTCCATCTGTATGGCCAGTAGAGCCAATATTTTAACGGGAATGTATGAATACAAGACCGGATGTAATTTTATGCATGGTGACCTTGCCGTAGAAAAATTTGAAAATTCCTATCCCATATTATTGCAAGAAGCCGGTTATTTTACTGGTTTTGCGGGTAAGGTAGGTTTTGTTCTAGATGGTCCGGAGTCAGAAAAAATTGAAGATGGATTACCGGTAGGCTATTTTGATAAATGGGGAGGGGGACCTGGACAAACCATTTATGAGACTGCAAAAAACCCGACTATAAAAGAGTACGCAAAAGAATACCCGCATAGTACCAGGGCATATGGCGCTTGGGCAGAAGATTTTATTAAAGAAGCAAAAAGTTCCGGAAAACCTTTCTGTATGTCCATCAGTTTTAAGGCACCTCATTTACCTTTTACACCAGACCCTTTCTTTGATGAGGTGTATGCTGGGCAGACGTACAAAAAGCCCGATAATTACGGGGCAGAGAATGCTGAACATTTGTCGCCTCAGGCAAAATCAGGCCGTCAGTATAATTCGTATGATTTCTGGAGGGATTCAGAAGCATCCTATCAAGAGGCGATTAGAGCATATAATCAGTTGATACACGGAGTGGATTATGCCATTGGGATGATTCGCAAATCGCTGGCAGAACAAGGTGTGGATAAAAATACCATTATCATTTTTACAAGTGATAATGGGTATAGCTGCGGAGCTCATAATTTTGGGGGCAAAGTACTGCCATATGAGGAAGCTTCTCGTTCTCCATTTATTATCTACGATCCACGCTCACCGGAAAGTCAAAGAGGAGTACAGCGTAAAGTCGTAACCGCCAATATAGATATGGCACCAACTATTCTAACCTATGCAGGCATTGATATTCCTAAAAATATGGATGGGGAAAATTTAGTGCCTTTAGCAGAGAAAGAACAGGGTATTAAGCGGGATCATATTGCATTGACGAACATGTGGGGTAATGATGAAATTCAGGCGCTAACCGTTGTTACGGAAGATTATAAATACATCTATTGGCAATATACGGATGACCGTATGCAGCCAACGGAAGAGCTATTTCATATTTCAAAAGATAAACTTGAAATGCATAATCTGGCACAAGATGGAGCATATAAAGCAGAATTAAATAAAATGCGAAAGCTTTATGACAAACGTTACAAAAGCTTGGTAAAAAATGGAATGAAAACCAATGATTATGCAAAGTATGCTGTTTTATTTGACCGAAAAGCACCAGAGAGTTTAAAGGAACAGTATCGTACACTTAATTATGAGCAATTATTAAAGCTAGAAGGTGGGAAAAGAAAAAACAAGAACATTCATAAAAATTAGAAAATGGGAATTCTAAAAAAGGTATCGTACGTGTGGATAATGAGCTGTAGTCTCTTTAGTACTGTAACAGTAGCTCAAAGTGAAGATAAACCAAACGTTATTATTATTTTGACGGATGATCAAGGGTATGGAGATGTAGCGGCTCATGGAAATAAGGTTATAAAAACACCGTCAATGGATAAAATGTACAATGAGGGAGTACATTTCACCAATTTTCATAGTGGTACTACCTGCGCTCCAAGCCGCTCAGGATTAATGACCGGTGCGGACGGTAACCGGGCAGGGGTGTGGCATACGATTAGTGGTGGAAATTTTCTCCGCGAAAAGTTTGTATTGATGCCAGAAATTTTCGAGGAAAATGGATACGCTACCGGAATGTACGGCAAATGGCATTTAGGAGACGCTTACCCATATCGCCCAGAAGATAGAGGGTTTTCGGAAACTGTGGTACATGGTGGTGGCGGTGTAGGTCAGACGCCAGATTATTGGCAGAACGATTATTTTGACGATACCTACTGGCGTAATGGTACTCCGGAAAAATTTGAGGGGTATTGTACAGATGTCTTTTTCTCTGAGGCTATGGCTTTCATGGAAAGAAAAAAAGACAATCCTTTCTTCGTTTATATTTCTTTGAACGCTCCTCATGGTCCTTTAAATGTGCCCGAGAAGTATTATGAGATGTATAAAAATGAAAGTTCCATCAATGAGGACCAAAAGGCCTATTACGGTATGATTACCAATATTGATGATAACATGGCGCTTTTGGATAAAAAGCTAGATCAGTTAGGCTTGAAAGACAATACCATCTTAATTTTTATGACGGATAATGGAACCTCTACCGGGCATAGAGAAGCTAAGGGAAAAGTACAAGGTTTTAATGCGGGTATGCGCGGACATAAAGGGTCGCAATACGAAGGAGGTCACCGCGTACCTTTCTTTATGAGATGGGAAGATGGAGACCTAACCGGAGGTCGCTCTATAGACCAACTGACCATGAATTTTGATATTCTACCAACACTTATAGATTTATGTGATTTAGGAAAAGTACCAAGCCCGGGATATGATGGTACGAGCCTTGCTCCTATATTAAAAAATGAAACAGAAAAATTACCACACCGTTATACCGTGGTAGATAATAATCGTTTACAGCAACCGGTAAAATGGCGTATGAGCGCAGTTATGGATGATGATTGGAGACTTATAGACGGTAAGGAATTATACAACATTAAAAAAGACCCGGGTCAAGAAAAGGATATTGCCAAAAAGAATATAGAAAAGGTTGCGGAAATGCGTGATGCCTATGAAAATTGGTGGGCATATATTTCTCGTGATTTTTCTCGTTTCGAGGCATACAAAGTGGGGGAGCCGTGTATTAAGGAAACCACGATTACAGTGCATGATTTACATAGTGATGATCCTTTGGCCTGGAACCAAGCTTATATAAGAGACCCTAATTCCGGTAAGAAGCCTGCTTTTGCAGAAGGGTTTTATATGATCGATGTTCTGCAAGATGGATATTATGAAGTTGAATTAAGACGATGGCCCAAAGAATCTAAGTTAGCATTTAACGCAACTCTGCCCCAATTGGGAACAAAGAAAAAATGGTACGTTCCAAGACCTGAAGGTGTAGTACTTCCGTTAAAAAGCGCCAGTATAGATATTGATGCTTTACATTTAGATAGGCCAGTAGATATGAAAAATGATAACGTTACTTTCAATGCCTATTTAGTAAAAGGCAGAAAAAGATTGGAAGCGAATTTTGTTGGAGATGATGATACTCGCTTTGGTGCCTTTTATGTGTATATGAGAAAGGTGGATGCTAAATCTGCTCAAAAAAGGATCAAGTAACTATAAGATAGCTTTGGAGCTTAAAATATAAAAGGACCAGCTGTAAAAACGGTTGGTCCTTTTTGTTTTCAGGACTTCATCTCTGTCATAAAAAAACCGGAGAGCCTTTTAGGCTCTCCGGTTACAAACTAACTCAACAAACAACTTTTCTAAGGTATAAAGGGCCTTAGTACCCATCATTTTGAATAAGCGCCTCCGTTCTATTTATTTCTGATTGCGGTATTGGTAAGTAATACTGTTTTTTGTCAAATGGTCTTGTTTCAATTGTAAATTCTTCAAAAGAAACATTTTCATCAAGATCTTTTGTCCAGCGCAAACCTTTTACGTCAAAACCAAGATTATTCTCATTTAACCAACGCCTTTCGTCAAAGAAGTTATGACCTTCAAAAGCAAGCTCTACACGTCTTTCTCTTTTTATTGCCTCCAATAGTTCGGGGCCACTAGCTGTAATAGCTGGCTGTAAGGCTCTTTCTGAAACTCTACTTACATATTTTCTTGCCGTCTCTTCATCTCCAGCTCTAAAAGAAGCCTCCGCATAATTTAAATAAATTTCCGCAAGTCTATAAATAATATAGGGTCTTCCGGGGCTAGCTTGTTTTACATCCGTACCTAAGGCCTCATTTTGAAATTTACGTATCGCATACCCGGTTGTAGAACCGTGTCTAAAATTTCCTAAGGTTTGTTGGTCTTGTGAAAAGGAATCCAAACCATCTGGTACAATTGTATTATCTACAGAAATAGAATAATCAATAGGTCTTCCTCTGAAAGTCGCCCCTTGATAATTGATGTTGGCATAAAAACGCATTTCGCGGTTCTCGTATGGGTTTGCAGCATCAAAAGAAGGACTATCGGTAGTGTTACCATCTTCCATATTATATATCATGGTGTAGTTGTGCAATGGCGTAGAAAGACTCCATCCATCAAAGCCTCTAGGTGATTGCGCGTTATCAGGTTGGGTGGTTACATCTGTACCGAATCCGAAAATTGTTCCACCAAAAGGTCTAGCGAACAAGATATCTTCATTTGCTGATAAAAACAGCTCTTGGTAAGCCTTAGCATTTGGAGTGCTTATCAAATCTCGATCCCCTACTAAATCAATCACCGCTTTAGCTGCATCCGCGGCATCCTGCCATTTGTTGGCTTTGTCATAAGTGTACAATTCCAAATTAGATGTTTGTGGAGCCATAGATGGGTCGTGCAAATCACTCGCTGCATATAATAACGTTCTTGATTTAAGGGCCAAGGCAGCTAATCTTGTAGCTCTACCAAATTCTCCACTTTCTCTAGTTAAAGGTAAAAGTGGTGCGATATCATCTATTTCGCTAACTATAAAATCTACCATCTCTTGATAACCACTACGCGGGATATTAAAGTCGTCATCTAGCGTTGCTGCAGTGGTCAACAATGGTACCCCTCCATAGAACTTTAGCAATTTTGAATACTGGTTAGCTCTTAAAAAACGCATCTCTGCCTTTAGGGCTTCAATTTGATCAGGATTATTTATTTGCGCCTCGCTACCTTCAACCAAGTCCAAAAATACATTTGCCTGTCTTACATAGGTCCAAAGGTCCTGCCACTTCTGGCCTAATTGACCTACATTAGAAGAAGTCCACCCATTAATTACGTTAAAGCGATCTTGGGCCTGTGTTGCTGCGTTAAAGTTCATTCTAGCTTCAAGGGATGCTATCTCAACATTCATGTAACGAGCCCAAAATTGGGAGCCAGCCCCAAATGACTCCGTACTGTTATAAGTTGTAAGTAATAACAGTTCAACTTGTTCTGGTGTACTCAATACCAAATCACTGGCAAAAGAGTCCCTTACATCTATATCCAAGCTTTCTTCACAACTGCTAAAGGTTATAAAGAACGCCATCAGCATTGTAATGCTTATTCTTTTTATTGCTTTATTATTTCTCATAATTCTTTTTTTAGAAACTAAAATTAACACCCAAAGTATATGTTTTTAGGGGGGTATATTGTGCTCCTCTAAAATTGTTGTACCCTGTAGCTTCAGGGTCAAGGCCCAAGTCCCAGATATCTGAGAAGAAAGTGGCTAGGTTAAATCCTCTGGCAAACAAACGAATGTCCGCAAATTTGATAACATCGCTTTTTAAAGTGTATGAAAGTTCTACTTCTTTAAGGCGTACAAAAGAGGCGTCAAAATAGTAAATGTCAGCAAAACCAGAAGTTCCGTCTATTTGACCTCCACTGATAGCATCTCCTTGCGCAAACGCTCTTGGGTAGATTGAGTTTGTATTGTTCGGTGTCCATCTTTCATTGAATACAAATTCTGGTTTTGCACCTGACTGATCAAAGAATACCAACGTTTCTGCTTCAGCTTGCCCTTGAAACAAAAAATTGAAACCAAAGGCTTTGTAATTGAAGCCCCCATATATACCGTATTGTACTTGTGGAATGTTTGAAGTTGATGTTCTGATAAAATCGTTTCCATCAACTACACCATCATCATTTACGTCTACGTAAATTGGTTCTCCCGGTACAGTGCCCTCTCTTTTAATAGCAGTGGCATCAACCTGAGCTTGGTCTTTAAAGATTCCATTGGTCGGGAAAACATTATTATAGGAGTCTATTGGTTTACCAGCTTGCTTTTGGGAATCTAGGATATTTTCTCCCTCAGGTAATGAAATCACTTCGTTACGAGCATTTGTAAAATTCATTCCCAAATTATAGGAGAAGTTATCGTTTACTTGATCATTCCAAGCCAATTCAAATTCGTAACCCCAACTTCTGGTCTCACCTATGTTTTCAGCCGGAATTTGACTATTCTGTAATCCTATAAACCCAGGAATAGCCCCTGATCTATTCACTAAAATATCTGATCTATCTTGTTCGTAGTAGTTGAAATCACCTGATAACTTATTATCGAACAATGTAAAGTTCAAACCAATGTTCCATAGCTTAGCCGTCTCCCAAGTAACATCGGTATTTGCTAGCCTAGCAAGATTATAGGTGTTGGAAAAATTTTCACCACCTTCTCCTAATACATAATAATTTGGAAATCTCGTGCCTAATGGATTATTTGTGTTATTTGTATTTGTTCCAAGATCAAATAAGGAAAGGAATTGGTTAGCGCCAATACGATCATTACCCATTTCTGACCAAGAAGCCCTAAGTTTTAAACCGTCTATCCAACTAACGTTCTCTAAGAAACTCTCTTTATCAATTGCCCACGAGACCGCAGCACTTGGAAATGTCCCATAACGATTGCCTTCGCCAAATCTACTGGATCCATCGTATCGCATTGTAAAGTCCACAAAATACTTTTTGTTAAAATCGTAGGATAGGGATCCAAAGAAATCCTGTCTTTTGAACTCGGAGCTAGTTCCTCCGGAGGATTGTCTATCATCATTGTTACCTTGAAACAATTCTCCTCTGCTAGCATCAGGAAATCCACCAACTTTTGATGCAAAGAAATTATTTGAATCATTATTCAACCTTTCCATGCCTACGAAGGTGCTTATAGAGTGATTGCCGAAAGTGTTATCATAATGTAAACGAGCATTATAAATTTGTTCATCGAATTTGCTAAAACGCTCGGTCAGGATACGTTCTGTTCCTTGCTGATTAGATCCAATTCTTGGTTCAAAAGTTCCATCATCCGATTGTGCGTAAAATGTCCAAGGAGAATACCAAGTTTTTCTATTGGTCTCTATTTTTCTAAACCCTGTAAATCCTTTTATACTTAACCCTTTTAATAACTTGCTCAGCTTCCAATCTACTGTAAAACGACCTGTAGTGGTATTTGTAAAGATATCATCAAACCCAGAGGCATTACTAGAGGTTAAAATAGGATTTCCTTCATCGCCTCCTCGTGCAGGAAGACCATTGGGATATCTTGCAATTTCATTTGGCGGTAAACCAAAAATTAGTTTATAAATATTATTGGCATCCACACCTGGCGCAGTCCTTTTACCAAAACGTGTAGCTAAATCTACTCCTAATTTGAAGCTATCCGTTAAATTTACATCAATATTAGAACGAAGTTGGTATTGCTTAAAACCTAAAGAACCTGATTTATATAAACCTTTTTGATCTATAAAATCACCACTAACGAAATACTTAGCTTTTTCGCTACCTCCAGAAACAGAAAGAGATGTTCTAGATTCAGGAGAAGTCTTTGCTAATACCTCATCGGCCCAATCAGTATTTGGAAAACCTGCAACATCCTGAGGTGTAAATAATGGGTCGGCATCTGCACCATTAACTCTTGCATTTATTTCATTCTCATAGGTTGCAAACTGGTTTACATCCATCAATTCTGGCCGTTTGGTAAAAGATGAAACGTTGTACGCATGAGAGAAATTGATTTTAGGCTTGCCGGATTCACCTCTTTTTGTAGTTACCAGGATAACTCCGTTCGCTGCTCTAGAGCCATAAATTGCGGCAGCGCCATCTTTAAGTACGGTAAGTGATGCAATATCTTGTGGTGCCAATTGAGAGAACGAATCTGAAGGAACCCCGTCAATTAAGATTAGTGGAGTATTATTTCCTAAAGTAGATTTACCTCTTATTAAAATCGTGGTAGCATCATCATCTGTATCACCACCCCCACCATTGCCTGCACCCGGTACACCGCCACGGTCACTAATAATTAGACCTGAAGCTCTACCTGCTAATGATTTGGCAACATCCTTACTTGATGATTGCTCAATTGCCTTGCTACTAATAGTACTTACTGATCCGGTTACTTCTCCTTTTTTCTTAGTAGAATACCCTAAAACAACTACTTCGTCTAATAGAGCAGCATCCTCTTCTAAGGTCACGTTAATTTCTGTTTGGCTACCTACTTGTATTTCTTTCGAGGAAAACCCAATGTAGGAGTATACAAGTGTGGTTTGATCATCATCTACTTCAATACTGTAATTACCATCAAAATCCGTGGAAGTACCATTGGTAGTCCCCTTAACCAGAATGGTTACACCTGGCAATGGACCCATTGCATCTGATACCGTACCGGTTATGGTACGTTGAACGGGATTGATAGTGAGGTCGTTTTCTAAAGTCGATTCCGTAAAAATCGAAGACGCGTGAGATTGAATCGGAATCGTTAATGCTAAGATTATCGCGAACCTTAGTACACGTAATCCATTGATGCGGTTGCCTGGGCAACGGGCATCAGTTAACCATTTAATTTTCATAAATTTGAATTAGTTAGAGTTAAACATGCCCCAGAGTCAATGGGGTATTACTTTACTTCATGCACAGCATGAATTTCTAAAAGGGGAATGTTAGCGCATTCTCCTTTTTTTGTCAGTTGTTTCGTGAGTTTAATTGTTGGGTCATAATAGGTTGATTGATGTACGATATTGATAATATTCAATTAATTTTTACAAAAGAACCACAAAAAGAGAGGGTTATATTTGCGAAATTTAACTACCGATTGCACTATTTTACCATTTTTAAGATTTTGTTGGGTAAATGACGTCAAAATTGAGTTTACGCCAGGAGGGTAGTAGCTTGTATAACGAACCTTATGTTAAGAGATCAATAAGTCAGGTAGTGGATATACAACGGTTACAGGCAAGTTAATTCCTAGCAGTAGCCTATATTGCAGTTATAGTCAAATTAACCAGTGATCAACCTAGAGTTGCCCTACTTTATGAAAGAATGGTATTGTGAAGATAGGGGAGCGGCCCCTTCATGTTATAGTAATAAGTTATAAGGTAGAGAATACAGATTGGAGCTGTTCCGTTTTAATAGGCTTTACAAAGTAATCGGAAATTGAATGTATTTTCCTAGCTCTTTCTATATCTAAGGGGTCCAAGGAAGAAGAAATCATATAAATCGTTATTTTCTTGCTCAGCTGATTTTCAATTTTCAGAAATTCTTTCATGAATTGAAAACCGTCCATAACGGGCATATCAATATCTAAAAAGATAACATCCGGTAATTCAGAGTCTATTTTAAGATTTTTTAAAATAAATTCCATTGCAACTTCTCCATCTTCAAAATCCATGGTATTGGCCGCCAAATGCATGGTTTCCATTTTTTTTACAACTGTATAACGGTAGATGTAGTCATCATCTATAATACAGATCTTTGGGGTATTCTTCATGCGTAATATTAAAAATTTATAGTAAACGTAGTACCTACATCTACTTTACTGGTGGCGTAAATTGTGCCACCCATTGCTTCTATTTGAGATTTGGTGAGGAATAATCCAACACCTTTGGCATCTGGATGCCTATGAAAAACTTTATTTAGCCCAAATAATTTATGGCCGTGCTGTTCTAAATCTATGCCTAGGCCGTTATCTCTAAATTCCAGCATTATTTTACCCTCCTGTTTAAAAGATTCAATTTCAATTTCTGGCTTTCGTTCTTTAGATTTATACTTTATGGAATTACCTATTAAATTTAAAAAAATGCTATCTAAATATATCTTGTGATATTCAATTATTGGACATTTAGAGAAATCGGTTTTAATGCTTACTCCTGATTTTAATATTTCTCCGGCTAAAACATCTTTAACGCTATTGAATATATCTTCAAACCTAATTTCTTGAATATCTTCTTCGGAATGAGGACCTTTACTTTTTAACGCTTCAATTAGTGTATTTAGTGTTAGGGAGAGGTGATTTATTACGGTTTCGAATTTTTCAAATAAACTTTCTCGTATAGCATGACTATCTGTAGTTTTATAAATCTCCAAGAGCGAGTTTAGATTGCTTACAGGAGCTCGCAGATTATGAGATGTGATGTGGGTGAAATCTGCTAATTGCCTATTTTGTTCTGTTAGTCTATGAGCTAATAATTCTAGGTTCTCTTTTGATTTTAGAATTTTACGAGCGGCTTCTTTTTGTTTTGTAATATCCCGTATACCAAGAGATACAACAAGTTCATCTTCCCATTCTACAGGACCCATAGTTATTGATATTGGTATTTTTTGTCCATTTTTACGTAGACCAACAAGTTCTTCTATAACACCGATCTGTCTTGTAGTGGCAACATTGGAGAATTTAGCAGCTTTTATGGGAGCTAATAGGTTAGGGATAAAATTTTCTACGGATTGTTTTAACAATTCTTCTGGCTCATATTGAAACAAGGTCTCGGTCTGTTTGTTTATGAGTTGAATGTACCCTTGTTCATTTACGATAATTATGGCATCCGGAGCGGATTCTAATAAGCCTCTTAGCTTTTTTTCCGCCATGGTGATTTCCGTAATATCTTGACCCGTTCCCATGAGTTCCAAGACTTCACCTTTTGAATTTGTTAGCACAACACCTGCAAGATGAATCGTGCGTATTTTGCCTTTTGTGGTAATCATACGGGTGGTGAAACTTGTGAATTTTTTATCTTTCAGTGCTAATTCTATGTTTTCACTAACCATTTGTTGATCGTCAGGATGTACGAAATTAAGAAATGAACTAAAAGAGAGATTTTCGGTTTCATCCATCTCCAGTATAGTAAATAAGCTTTTTGACCATTTAGCAATGTCATCGAAAGGATTCCATTGCCAATGGCCCATTACGGTTAATCGTTCTGCAAAATTAAGTAGTTCGTTTTTGGCAAGAAGTTCATTCTGGTACTGCTTTATTTCAGAAATATCTGTTGATACCGCAATATAACCAATGTTGTTTCCTAGTTCATTTTTTACGGCAGATACCGTACCCATAACAGATAGCGTTGATCCATCCTTACACACATAGGTCCACTCTCTCGTGTCATTTACATCTTCGTTGGTCAGGTCCTTGTAATGACTAAAACCCTCTGGATTTTTTCCGTATTGTAGTGCAAGATCCTGTCTAAAGGTGTTGACTTCATCTATTAAAAGAAAGCCAAGAGGAGTTTCTTTACCTTCCATTTCGGATGCGGTGTACCCTAAAAGTAATTCGGCACCTTTATTAAAATGATTTATAACACCATTGCTATCAGTTGAGAAAATGGCGGTTGATTCTGAATTATAAACAGCTCTTAACTGAGCGTATGCTTTGTTAAGCTGATTTCTAGAAGATTTGGCCTCACTAATATCTTGAATGATACCAAAAACCCGGGTTAGGTTTCCATCGATTATTTCAGGTTTTCCAACCACACGGACCCATTTGTAGTTATCTTTTGCTGTGATCAACTTCGCTTCAAAGTCAAAGGAAAATCCTTTATCAAGAGCATCATTTATGATCTTTGTGACCCTAGGCCTACTCTGATGCTCCTCGTAATAATTTAAAGCATCTTCTATAGTGGGTATATAGTTCTCTGAAACTTCATGTATTTTGCGAACCATTGTGCTCCAGTAGACTTTACGCGTATTAATGTTGGCTTCCCAAGTCCCTATTTTTGCCGTTTCTTTTGTTTGTGCAAATATTTCTTTTGTTCTGGCCTTTTTAAATTCTTCTTCTTTGCTAGGCGTAATATCTATAGTATGAATAAAAAGACCTCCAACTTCATTTTTGGTAATGTACCAAGGTTGAATATTTACAGAATGCCATTTTAAAGTACCATCTTTAAATTTAAAAGGTATTTCATCAAATACATTTAATTCCTTATTGATACATTCTTGGTAAAGTTGTTTTGAATCCTCAGTTATTTCTGGAAATATATCATAATGACATTGTCCTATAAGTTCCACTCCGTAAAGGCTATATTCATTAATCCAGTAGTCAGACACAGCTAAATAGCACATCTCCCTGTCGAACATGGCAATAGCGGAAGGCGCCTGTTCAATAAAAATCTTGTGGTAAGGTATCTTGCTTTTTTTTTTGGTAGTTTTTCCCAAAGCTTTTATTTAATAGGAATATACCTTCAAGTTAGTGATAATTTACGAATTAATTGTAGGTTGTCCTACGGTTTATGAGATATAATAAATTCATTTTGTTTCATGTAAAATTTTGGTACTTATGTATTGGTTGAATTCCATTCTGTTTATAATGTAAAAACAATTTTGGTTTTTGTAGATGTATCCTTTTAAAGTAATTTTACTTCAAGAATAAATGCGTTTATAATTATTTCCTGTATATGGCTACCGTTAAAGACAAATTAAAGGAACGAATAAAGGAGTTGACCTGTCTGTACGAGGTAACTTCAATTATTGCAAATTCCGACTTTGATCAATTGGAAAAATCGTTGGAGGCTATTGTTTATTCTCTTAAAAATGCATGGCAATTTGATCAAGTAACCCAAGTACATTTAAGTTTGGATGAATTTACTATTGAGACAGAAGGTTATAGGAATACTATGACTTTAATGCGTTCTGATATTAAAATTTTTAATCAGATAAGTGGTGTTATAAAAGTAGGGTATCCAGAGGATAGATATTTCTATGCCGATTTTCTGGAAGAGGAAAAAGACCTTCTTAATAATGTTACCATAGCTATTGGAAATCTTTTGGAAAGGAAACAAATACGAGAAAGTGAAGCCAAGGTAAAGCGCCAAATTGAACGTGCGGACAGGCTTCATATTCTTGGTGAAATTACCGCAGGTATAGCCCATGAACTCAATACACCCTTGGCTAATATTTTGGGATTTACAGAACTGCTAAAAGAAAGAATCAATGATACAGGGGCGTTAAGGGATCTAGATAAAATTGTGGAAAATGCGATTTTCAGCAGGGAAATCGTTAAGAAGCTAATGTTCTTCGCGTGCGAAATGCCACAAGAAATGCAACCGGTAGAACTCAACCCAATTATAAATAGTACACTAAAATTATTAACTCCATCCTTTAGAGCAAAGGAGATTAAGCTGAAGAAAAAATTTAGTGCATCAAATATTCGTTTACGGGCAGATAAAGTACAGTTTACGCAGGTGCTATTTAATTTGGTCATGAACGCTATTTATTATTCTCCGGTTAAAGGAACGGTAGGTGTTTCTATCAATGAAAAAGGTAAGAAAATTCAAATTTGTATTTCGGATGAAGGAGAAGGAATAGACCCAAAAATAGAGGATAAGATTTTTGAGCCATTTTTTACGACCAAACCTCTAGGAGAAGGCTCAGGTCTTGGCTTAAGTGTAGTACACGGTATTATTAGCAGTCATAAGGGTACTATTGAGCATAGACCCAACAAACCAAATGGTACGGTTTTCGTTCTGGATTTCCCTAAATTGTAAGTATGCTTAAAAGAGAGAACATTTTACTGGTAGATGATGATATTAATATTCTGGAGCTTTTACAGCGCCATCTTCAATCTATGGATTATCATACCTATAAGGCAGTTTCCGTAAAAGAAGCGCTCTATGTTCTTAAAGATACGTTTATAGATTTGCTTATAACTGATATTCAGATGCCTGAAGTAGACGGTTTGCAATTATTGAAATTTACTGATGAGCATTATCCTGAGATTCCAAAGTTGGTGATTACCGGCTATCCTTCGGTAGATGGGGCTTTGGAGGTGATTAAATCAGGAGCAACGGACTACTTGACAAAACCTTTTACAAAAGAAGAACTTAAGCAGTCGGTTTTAAAGGCTTTTGAGCATGGCGAAGGTCGAAAAAAAGTGAAACCGAATAAAACAAATGATAATAAGTCGGTACACAATGAAATGATAGGCGAGTCTGAAGCCTTTCAAAAAATAACCGATGTTATCGAAAGGGTAAAAAATAACAAAGCTACCGTTCTGGTAAAAGGAGAAAGTGGAACGGGAAAAGAACTTGTAGCCCGTGCCATTCATTACTCGGGTAAGTTTTCCCGATCACCTTTTATAGCTGTTAATTGTGGTGCAATTCCCGAAAATTTATTGGAGGCAGAGCTTTTTGGTTATTTAAAGGGCGCTTTTACGGGAGCTAACGAAAACCGGACTGGTTTCTTTCAAGCTGCAGAAGGCGGTACGTTGTTTTTAGATGAAATAGGAACTGCGCCACTAACCGTACAGACCAAATTATTGAGGGCCTTACAGGAAAAGGAAATCACAAAAGTAGGCGCCCGAAAAAGTGAAAAGGTAGATATACGTATAATAGCGGCTACCAATGCTAATTTACTGAAGGATATAAAAGAGAACAGGTTTAGAGAAGATCTCTATTACAGACTTACGGTGGTAGAGATAGACGTACCTCCATTACGGGAACGTAAAACGGATATTCCTCTTTTAGTAGATAAGTTTTTGTTCAAATATGGAGTAGAATATAAAGACCGACTATTAAAAATAGCACCCGATGCGTTAGCCGTTTTAAAACGATATAACTGGCCCGGTAACATTAGAGAACTGGAAAATATAGTACAGCGTGCTGTGATTATGTGCGACGGTACCATAACTCTAAAGGACTTGCCGGAAGCGTTGAAATTTAGAATAGAATTTCCCGAAGGAGATTTTAAACCATTACGGGAAATGGAAAAAGAATACGTACAACGGGTGCTAATTTATACTAAAGGCAACAAAACAAAAGCGGCAGAAATTCTTCAGATAGACCGCAAAACTTTACGTGAAAAGTTAAAATAATGAGCTGAGGAAAAAACACTCGACTGGGTAAATTTTCCCCACTTTTATTTTCTTCAATAAAAAAATACAATCTTTTTTAGATACTGAAAATCAGTAGATTATAATTATCTGCAAACTTTTTTTTTCATAAGGCATACATTTTGTCTTTAGATGAGACATCCATAATAGATGGATAATTGAAAAGTAAAGCAGATGAAGTACGGTAGTCTAGTATTGGAGAAAAAGGATTTTAGGTTAATTAAAAAATACCTGAAACAAAATCTCTTTATAGAAGATTATTCGCATAAAGATGCGCTAGATACGCTTGAGGACAATTTAAGGACGGCTTTAGTCTTCCCGCAGGAAGATATGCCCTATGATATTGTTGGTTTTAACTCAGTGGTTACTGTTTCTAGCATTTCAAATTTTGAATATACTTTTCAATTGGTTTCGCCTCTTAACAATGACCCCAAGAACGGGAAGATATCCGTTACCAGTACAATGGGTTCTTTGGTAATTGGAAGGTCCGAAGATGATATTATAATCTACGGCCCCCCGGCGGACAGTGTTTCCTTAAAAATAAGAAAGGTAACAAATCATGTAACGGAAAAAGTTCAGGTTTAAAATAATGTTCAATTTAAATATAGACTAGATGATAAAGAAATTTGCATTCGCCTTATTGTTTTCGGCAAGCTTATTACACGCACAGGATGGAGTAAAGACTAGTGTTTCCAATGTTCAAATTGGTGATGTACTTGAAATAGGAGCACCAAAAAGTGTCAATTACAAACATATAAATTTTCCAAGAGCCAATTTCATTATAAAAAGAGGTGGCTTGGCAAATTATAAAGCGCTAAAAGGAAATAGAGTAGTTGTAACCTCCATAGAGAGTAAAAAAGACGGTTCAACAGAAATAAACATAAAACCAAAGAACGGAGGTCGCTTTTTTGGAAGTCACGCCATCGTTTCTGCGGATGTAAGCAATGCACTGGCATCTGGTGAATTGCTAATGAATTAGTTTGATAGTGGTTATTAGATCTACCCGATTGTCCGCACCTGAGTTTTGTTGAATTCTCAGGAATATCGGGTAGATTTCATACTTGAAATTTCTAACGAATCATAAAATGAATGGGTATAACAGAAGTATTTGCAGTACATGTAGATACGTTGCGCATTGTGTGATTTCTACAAATAAATATGCTATTAGTTCCTGTAGTGAATATATACATCTGTTTGATGAAGGACCAATAGCCAACGCGTATTCGGTAAAAGTTAAAAAGTTACCAAAGCGCCTAACAAAAAAACGCAAGGCCGCAAAGGCTCTATTTTAAGTATAATTCTATGATTGTAAAAACTCCTGAGCATAAAAAGGCTTTAAAGCAAGGTATGCTCTCAAACGTCATGCGACAATTTGATAATGCCGCGGACATCATTGGTTTAAACTCTAATATCAGAAAGATATTAGAAGTCACCAATAATGAATTGGTCGTTCATTTTCCTGTGAGAATGGATGATGGTAAGGTTGAAATATTTACGGGCTATAGAGTACAGCATAATAATTCTCTTGGGCCATACAAAGGCGGTTTGCGCTATCACCCAACAGTAGATATAGATGCTGCAAGGGCTTTGGCCATGTGGATGACCTGGAAAACTTCATTGGCAGGTTTGCCTTATGGGGGTGCTAAAGGCGGAATACAGTTAGATACAACCAAGTATTCAGATGAGGAACTGCAACGTATTACCAGAAGGTTTACGTACGCTTTAGGTGATAATATTGGACCTGAATTGGATATTCCCGCTCCGGATGTTAACACCAATCCGCAGACCATGGCCTGGATTTTAGATACTTATATGTCTACCAAATCTCCTGCAGAGAGGTCTACCAATTTACATGTGGTAACCGGTAAGCCTATTGGCGCTGGAGGTTCGCAAGGTCGGGACAGGGCAACCGGCTATGGTGTTTTTCTAAACATAAAGTTTTGGGCAGAAAGTAAGACCATAAATTTAAAAGATAAGCGTTTCATTGTCCAAGGTTTTGGAAATGTGGGGTATTGGGCGGCTCATTTCCTTGAGAAAGAAGGGGCTTCAATGGTTGCAGTTCAAGATGCTTATGGTAGTATTATAAATGAAGACGGTATCTCAGTAGATGATTTATTGGCGTATACCAGAGCGAATAAAGGCAGTATTACGGGCTTTTCTGGAGCGGAGACTTTAAATAGTTCTGATTTCTTTGGTTTGGATTGCGATATATGCATTCCAGCAGCTTTGGGTAACGTGATTACCGCAGCAAATGCTTCTAAAGTAAAGGCTTATTTAATTGCGGAAGGTGCAAATGGACCTACAGACGTTGAGGCAGAAGAAGTTTTACTGAAAAGAGGAGTTACTATTTTGCCGGATATTCTATGTAATTCCGGAGGGGTAATAGGAAGTTATTTTGAATGGCTTCAGAATCGTAACGGAGAAATTTGGCAGTTAGAGGAGGTTCTGGAAAAGCTGGAGAAAAAGCTTAAGGAATCCTTTACAAAGGTAATGGAGACTTCAATTAATAGAGAGATTGATATGAGAACGGCTGCTTTTATCATTGCAATTCAGAGACTAGAAGAAACGTATGTACAAAGGGGAATTTTCCCATAAATACAAGTAAAATGAAATACGGTGGCTTGGTTATAGAAAAGAAAGAATATGTTTTGTTGAAGAGGTTTATGAACATTTCGGGCTATTATAAGGATAAAACTTTGCGTAAATCAGTAGAGAAGTTGGTGGGTGAATTAGAATCGGCTCAAATATATGATGAGGCAGATATGCCCGAAGATGTAATCCGGTTTAATACTACTATTAACATTACTTCTGAGAATGGGTGGACAAAGAAGTTTAAACTGGTACTTCCCACAGAGAGTGATGTAAACAGCAGTAAAATATCCATCTTAACCCCAATGGGAGCAGCGGTGATTGGTTATGCGCAAGGAGATACTTTAATTTGGGATTTTCCTGCCGGTGAGCAACGTCTGCGCATAGAACTTGTAGAACAAGAACATAAGTATATAGATATAGATAGTATCTAATTATTTAAGATAGCAAATTAGAGCTCTCTTATTGGCACTGTAAATTCATGGCAATTTTTTTACACTTTTGAAGTCCAATAGGGGAGCAAGCTATCTAAATTTTAAACACACAGGCTGAGGCAATTTTGCTTCATGACCCGTAAAGGACAAAAGTCCAGAGGTCGCATCCCTTTTAAATACAGTTATATTTCCCGTTTTTCTGTTCGCTACGAGCAGAAAATTATTATCCGGTGATAGTGAGAAGTTTCTAGGCCAATCACCCTGAACGGACTCGGTACCCAACAAATTCAATTTGCCTTCATCCGAGACGGAAAAGGTTGCAATACTATTGTGCCCTCTATTACTCGCGTACAGAAATTTACCATCATTGCTCAAGTGAATATCGGCACAGGCGTTATTACCATCGTAATCTTCCGGTAAAGTACTTTTCTTATCAATTCTGGTAAAAGTTCCCGTTTCGGTATCCACATCGGCAGAAACTACGGAACTTCCTAATTCATTTATAATATACACCCTGTTTTTTGTTAGATGAAAAATAAGATGACGAGGGCCGTCCCCAGGATCCAATTGTAAGGCTATACGCTCCTTTCCTAGCTTACCATCACTATCAATAGGGTAGGCGAGTATTTTATCGATTCCTAAATCTACCGCATATAAAAAATCACCTGCTTTACTGAATTTTACACAGTGCGCATGGGCCGATTTTTGATTTTTATGAGGTCCTGTTCCCACATGTTGTTTGGCTTCCGGTTGATCTATAATATTTCCTTTTTCATCCACAGGGTACATAACAATACCTCCGGAACCATAATTGGCAGCGGCAAGAAGGTCTTCCTTAGGACTTAACTCAATGTAGCAAGCACCATCGCCTTCACTGGAAAAATTTGAGGTTTTGATTAATTGGGTTCCGTCTTCGTTCCACTCAAATGCCGATACACTTCCCGGTTTTGTTCCGTTGGAAGAATAAACACGCTTGCCATCTTTGGAGAGGTACAAATACCCAGAATTGTCTTCTTTTACCAAATGTTCTGAACTTGATAATTCTCCGGTCTTAGGATTAAAATCTAATTGATAGATACCTTGCTCGTCACCGCTTGCATGCGTCCCGACGAGTAGTTTTAAACTTGTATTTTCAATCTCTTGTTCAGCATTGTCCATAACCGTTTTTTTAGGCTCGTTTTTACATGAAAGTAACGTTGTTACGAGAATAAAAAATACTAGATAATTTGAGAAATGTTTCATGTTAAAAATGACGTTAAATTAGTGCTGAACGTTCAGGGTCAAAGATTGTTCAAATCCTAAGAACCCGTAAGATAGTTCTAAAATATTTACATCTGTATTTTTGGGAATTTTAAACTTGGCAGTAAAAATTCCAGTGTTTATACCTGTTTCGGTAAGCGCTATATTTTCAGTTTGTTCCCCTGTTTTTAATAGAACCCAGCCTTTATCTTTAGTGTTTCTATCCACATTAAGAGCTGCTTTCAACAGGATATTCACCGTCTGACCGGGTTTTACCTCGCTAATTTCTGTTGTACTTTCAGAATCAAGAACTTTTAGACTATGACTGCCCAAAGTAGAAAAGGTTAGCGTAGCTTGCCATCCACGGTTGGAGATTCCCCAACCTTCTGTTGCGTAGGCATTTTTACCAAAAACCCGACCTTCATTTTTACCTTCAATCGTTTCTACGGTTTCGGCTATAGGAAATTGACTATCCAATGGAGAACCATCTAAAGTTCCTCTTACTTTGCCCAATTCCCCAAACCCATTCGGATGTGATTGTGGCCACCCTTTTTCAACGCCTGGCCAATAACCACCAATTTTTACTCGATCATCACTTTTATTGCTGAGATGCGTACCCACAGGGTTTACACCAAAAACAAAGTCGGTTTGTGCCCAGCCTAGCGCTCTAAGTTCCGGGTCATTTAATAGATGTGCAACGGCAAACATAGAACCACCAAGAGCAGGAGCCCCACCCAATTCCTTGGTTTTTGGGTGCGCCCATTCGGATTCGCTATGCGTACGGTATTTCCAGAAATTGTTGGTTTTTTGTTTCATGTGAAGCGCCCAGGCTTCTAGTTTTTCTTTGGTCTCTTTTGGTGCTTTTTCAGGAGCCAATAATAAAAAGAAAGATAATGCTTGTGGGGTAATATGTTCCGCATTTCTAATCCACCACATATGTCTGGGATTTTCAAAATCCCAATTCTTTATTATATCCGAAGCACCGGCTTGTGCCCATTTTAGAAATTTTTCCGGTGAACCGTCTTTTTCATGTCTTTCACATTCATACATTAAAAGATTACGAAAAACCGATTGCCCGTAGGCATTGCCCATTTCATTGAATTCCTGAAAACCTTGGTCTACCCATTTAGTACTATACGTCCAAAACCGGACCACCTTATGCCGGTCATAGGCTTCCCAATTGTCCAAGCAGGCTTTTCGGTATTTCTGATAGGTTTCTTCGTCTAGATACGGTTTTAGAAAAGAATGGTACGCAGCGCAAACTGCTGCCAGTTGATCTAAAGTATTCCAATAATCATAGGTCATTCTGGGTTGTCCTTGGTAGCCTAAAGTACCATGGCGTTTTTTTACGGGACCGTTATAATCTACATACTTGTACGCAAATTCGGCATGCCAAAGAATCAGTTCAATGAGGTCGGCTACTTTTTTATCGCCCAATTCAGATTTCCAGTTGTCAAAAAGCGCTGGGTTACTGGCATATTGTAGAATTTCAAAAATAGTCTCTAATCCGTAGGCACCACCATCCCGCGTAGGCCCTCCACCGTAGACCGCAGCCATATCATAGGTGCTTAAATCTGAAAATCCTCTGGCATCTACAAAAAAGTCATAGGCTAATTTTGAGGATGTTGTTTCTAGAAGATGATCGGCTATTAGAAAAGGAACGGAGCTTCCGTGTCCATCCGCTGTAATTATAAATTCATCGGCAATTCCGTCCGGATTAAAATCTGAAAACCAACCTTCGTTGTTCAGAATTTCTCCTTCAAAAACAATTTTTGAAGTGGCGGTGTTTGTAATTTTAAAAGAAGTACCATCTTCGGCCCCATAGCAAACAAAGCGTTTGGATTCGTTTAGGTTATAGCCTAATTGATTGACATAGGGTTCAAACTTTCTGGTTTCATTTGTTTCCTGGGCATTGCAAAACATAGAAGCCAATATTAAGGCTGCTAATACTATTTTTTTCATTCTATCTTCAGTTTGTATAACGGAGTTATTTTACTGGGTGACCGCATACTGAGTACGCAGCTCGCTAAGTTCTTTTTTCATTTCAGAAATCTTTTTTTCGGTGGCCGAAGTACCATAAATATTGTTCATTTCCGAAGGGTCGTTTTTTAAGTCATAAAACTCCCACTCTTCCCCGTTGGGAACATCCTCGCCATAAAACCGAATGAGTTTGTAGCGTTTATTTGCAACCCCTTCGTGACGACGTACCGCGTGTGCGCCAGGGTATTCATAATAGTGGTAATACATAGATTTTCGCCAATCTTCTGGCGCTTTTCCTTTTAGTAGTGGCACAACACTTTTACCTTGCATATCGTCAGGTATAGGAGCATCGGCAAGGTCAAGAAAGGTTTCTGCAAAATCTATATTCTGAACCAAATCGGTATTAACGCTTCCCGGTTTAATGTTCCCGGGCCATTTTACGATAAGCGGTGTACGGAAAGATTCTTCATACATAAAACGCTTATCGAACCAGCCGTGTTCACCCATATAAAAACCCTGATCAGAAGAATAGATTACGATGGTGTTTTCATCAAGCCCTTGTTCTTTAAGTGAAGCCATTATTTCACCAACGCTTTCATCAACGGACCAAATGCAACGTAGATAGTCTTTCATGTAAGTTTGGTATTTCCATTTTACAAGGTCTTTGCCTTCAAGATTATCGGCTTTAAACTTGGCAAAACGTTCTTTATACCGTGGGTCGTTGGCATAGCGCTCACCTTCTGCCTTTAAATCTGAATCAATTTTCATACTAGTGGCAATATCCATTTCTTGTTTGTGTGCAGCTGTAGTACGTGTGCTGTAATCATCAAAGAAATTGTCCGGTTCGGGAATCTCTACATCTTCGTATTTGTTCATATAACGCTCCGCAGGATCCCAATTACGGTGCGGCGCTTTGTGGTGAACCATCATCATAAAAGGCTTATCTTGATCGCGTTCGTTTTCTAGCCAATTCAGGGCTCGGTCCGTAATAACATCGGTTACATATTCACCTTTGTAATTGGTGTCGCCTTCTTCGGTGATGAAGTCTGGATTGTAGTATTTTCCTTGTCCCGGTAAAACTTCCCAATAATCAAAACCTTGCATTTTTCCGGGCAAATGAATTTTTCCGATCATAGCGGTTTGATATCCGTTCTGACGGAGTATTTTTTGAAACTGCTGTTGGTCATGGTCAAAAATGGTTTTCTTGGTATTGTCCAACTTTTTATGGAGATGGCTCATTTTTCCGGTCAATAAAGTAGCTCTACTAGGGGCACATATAGAATTTTCAACATAAGCTTTATCAAATCGCATTCCTTGGGCAGCCAATTTATCAATGTTTGGGGTAGGGTTTAAAGTTTGAAGTCTACCGCCATACGCACCAATGGTTTGATAGGAATGGTCATCGGAAAAAATCCAAACAATATTAGGTTTCTTTTCTTGTGCGATTGAGAGTAGTGGAAGCAGTGAAGCCACTAAAAAGAAGAATTTGTTGAGTTTCATATGGAGTTGTTTTGAGTTTAAGTGATTTGTTATAGTTTCCCGATTTCTCGGTTCTCAGTACCTTTTTCGATACCAACGTTAAGGTCGCCTAGTTCTTTTCTAGCTTTATTGACCTCAAGCATCAGTTCTTTTACTTTTTCTGGGTAATAAGCAATTACGTTGAACCTTTCGCCTGGGTCACGCATCATATCGTAAAGTTCAGGTTCTTCAACAACAGTTTTAATGCGTTTACCTCCATTACCGTTATTACCGGGTTCTGTGTTATAGCTGGCGTAAGTATGGGGTAATACAAGTTTCCAATTGCCTTTTCGTACTCCGTTTAGGTTGTTCTTCCCGTGATAATATAATATGGTGTTACGGGGCGTTTCGGAAAATTTTCCTTTCCAGAGAGATGAAATATCTACGCCATCTATCTTATGGTTGGATAATTTTCCGTTTGTAATGGCCGCGAACGTAGGAAGTAAATCTACGGCACAGGCCAATTTGTGCGTAACCGTTCCTTCTGGAGTATTGCCTGGCCACCGAATGATAAAAGGCACACGTTGTCCGCCTTCCCAACTGGTGGTTTTCCCCTCGCGTAATCCACCGGAAGACCCAGCATGATTTCCGAAATTTAGCCAAGGCCCATTATCCGTGGTAAAAATAAAGATGGTATTATCGGCAATTCCGTTTGTTTTAAGGGCCTTATCGATTTCACCAACGGACCAATCAATTTCCATCATCACATCGCCGTAAAGTCCTTGCTCGCTTTTTCCCCTAAACTTATCTGAAACGCCCAGCGGTATATGGGCCATGGTGTGCGGTACATATAGAAAAAAGGGCTCGTCTGCATTTCGATTTATAAAATCGACAGCTTTTTCAGTGTAAATCGTAGTTAGTTGGTCTTAATCCTGTAAATTCTTGATGTAGGATGTAGCTTTGTTTCCTTCAATTAAAGGTAAGTCCGGAAAGTTAGCTCTGTTCATCTTATCGGAAAGATTTTCACCGGTAACATTATCTTGTGGCCACATGTCATTAGAGTAGGGCAGGCCAACAAATTCGTCAAACCCATGTTGTAGAGGTAAGAATTCTTTTTGCCAGCCCAAATGCCATTTGCCAAAACATGCCGTTTTATAGTCTTGCTTTTTGAACATTTCTGCAATGGTAAGTTCGTCTTTGTTCAGTCCAATGTCATGTTTTGGAAAAAGTGCTCCTGAAAACCCTATTCTATTGGGGTAACAACCGGTTAAAAGACCTGCTCGCGATGCACTGCAAACGGGTTGCGCGGCATAATAATTGGTAAATCGTGTGCCTTTAGCGGACAGATGGTCAATATTTGGGGTTTCAAAACCCGTGGCACCATACGCACCAACATCCCCATAGCCTTCGTCATCAATAAAAACGAGAACTACGTTAGGTGGACGATTATTTTGATTTTGTCCAAAGCAGAGATTGCTAGGGAGTAGGGCGATTAAAACGAGTAAAATAGACGAGTATTTCATGTAAACAGTGGTTTGGTTGTCATTGAACTATAAAAAGGACTTTTTTGAACGAGCAAGAGGATAGATAGCTCCTTGATCCTCAAAAAAGTCCTTTGCTAAATGTAAGGTATTTATTAAGCTTTTACCACTGTTTAACAACCTACTCATGGACTGTTATAATTTCAAAGGGAAACTATATTATCGTCCTTCGGGATTTCTATTTTCATTAGGTTTTTGTGCAAAATAAACTTCAGGGTCATGATACACTCCTGTTTTTTTATACGATGGAATATCAACGTCAAGACTCAGGTCGCAATCAAAACGTGCCATGATGGAATATGCTTTTTTAGAACTTTTTCCAGCATTGGTAAAATGAGAAAGTCCCCAAGTAACTCCTCTTCCGTCACCGGAATCTGTAAACGCATCAGCGGCAAAAGGTGCTGCTGCCGTTGGAGCTAGGGACACAACCGAAGCAATTTCAAAATTGACACCATCTTTGGCATATTGCATGGTGTACCTTTCATTACCATCTTTTATGGCCAATGTGGCTACACCTTCCTTAAACGGGAAATAAGTGGTCTCGTGTCCGGAAGTCATAACTGGGTTTAAAGGGTGTTTTTCAAAAGGACCTAAAGGGTCTTCTGCAATTACAAGACCATGGCCCACCGCATATTTATCGCGGATATCTGGCCATTTGTTATAAGCCGCTTTATAGTACAAGTGAATTTTTCCTTTGTAGACAATAGGTTGCGGGTCATGCGTAGCATCTTGGTCCCACTCTCCTTTTTTACCAAAAGGAATTACGGCATCCTTGCCATGTGTCCAAGGACCAGCGGGAGAATCTGCATATGAAACCGAAACGGGACACCAGTCTCCTCGTAAACCACTTGGTTCATTAAAAGCTTGATAGTATAAATAGTATTTTCCTTTCCAAATTAAAATATCGGGAGTAGCTACCGAACGCCAGCCGGGATTAGGTTTTTCAGGTCTTTTAATAGCGATACCTTCTTCTTTCCATGTAGTTCCGTCTTTACTCGTAGCATACCAAATATCGCAAAGGTCCCAATCCGTAGAGGGAATTTCATCTGTAGCCTCTTTAGCACGGTTCCAACCAATAGGTGGCACTTTAGTGTCTCTTTTGGTATAGTACATGTAGTATTTGCCATCTACCAAAATGGGTCTTGAAGGGTCACGACGCGATACGGTTCCATCACCACCATTGTAGTCAAAACCTTTTAAACGTGTGTATTTAAATTGAGAAAAAAGTTCGTTGTCCTGTACTCGTGGAGCTGGATAATCAAACATACGTTCGGCCGAAGCACTCAGTGGCATATCGGGTTTTTCCGCAGGTAGTTTATGTGGAAATACTTGATGTTCCGTTGAAGCGGTTTCTTCGGAAGCGGCAGGAGTTTTTTCTGATTTAGAATCTGAACAGGCAATGAAAGACCCCGCCAGTAAAAAACTCAAAAAATAGTGTTTGTACAGAGGTTTGAGCTGCATAATATGTGGTTTAGAGTTTGAAATGAGCTTGTAGTTTGTAAGTGTTTAGTTATTTGTTTTTTCGATTTTTAAAGGGATCTGAATATTGAACGATTCGCGAACCCCATTGGCATCAAGAGTATCGGCAGCACATAGCAGTGCAACCGGTTCTCCATTTTCTCTAAAAACTTGTGGCCGTTCTAGATGTGTAAATTGTTGTTCACGGCCATTTTTCCATTCTACAATGCGCTTAGAGATTTCAAAATTTTTGGCTTTATTCCATTGAATACCATCTTCAGAATCATAATGTACCAAAGAGAATTCACGTTTTTTGCCTTCATGTTTTATACGTTTTACAATGGCTCTGAATTTACCATCTTGGTACCAGATATAAGGGTCTTCCGCAGGGAAACGTTCACCTTCGAATGTAAAGACAGGGTCAGGATATTTTTTGAAGGGACCTGTGGGCGAATCCGCAATAGCTACCATATGTACTACAGGACCACCGCCTGGTAATGGGTCCTTTTTACCAACAGCCTTATAGACCATTAATATTTTTCCATCTGGCATTTGACAAACGGATGGGTTTGAAGTCATCAGAGCGTCATAAGCATCGTCATTAGGGGAAACATCTAAAACGGGTTTGTCAAAACGTTTCCATGGTCCGTTGGGCGAATCGGCAACAGCTACGCCTATACGTTGGTTGTTACGGTGTACCCAGTTAATTTTAGGTTTGCCGGGAACACTTACAATTTTCTTATCTCCTGTATTACCCATATAATACAGATAATATTTTCCGTTGAACTTATGCACAGTTGGGTTATGGGTCGTAGAACCATCCCAAAATTCTGCACCACGGTCCGGTAAGGCAAAGTCTTTATGCTCAAATGGACCAAAGGGCGATTCTGATACCGCATGGGCGATTACGGAATAGTTTACCCATTCCCAACCAATATTTTTAGGCCATTGGGAGTAAAACATGTGGTAAAGTCCGTCTTCGCCTTTTACCATAGAACCGCCCCAAATACTTAGACTGTCATTCCTGAATATGGACTCTGGTGAAACTTTTCCGAATTCTATTTTGTAGTCGGGAACTGCTTCGTTCACAGTAATATTTGAGTTTGCCAAGTTCTCAGCTTCCGAGTTTGATTTCTTTTCCGATTTGCACGAAAAGAGAAATGAAACTGTGGCAAAGGCAAGAATTACATTTAATTTTTTCATATTTCTATTTGTCAAAATTTATCAATGAATAAACGTGTGTTGGTTTAGACCAATCGCTCTGTCCATTTTTTGTCTTTTTCATAATGCTGATAAAATGCGGAGCGTCCCCTTCATAGGCAATAACCGTCATACCTCTGGTTATAGTGGTGCTTTTATACTGAAAATAAGTTTCTCTTAACCCATATTTTACGGTATATTCCACATCATTAGATGCTCCGGAATAGCCCACAATAAGTTTGTCACCAACAACAAATGCATCCCAGATAACTGGCGGTAATACTTTACCATTAGGTTTGGCTATCCGCATTTCGGAAGGCTTGCTTTCACCTTTTTCATTCGTGGCGATAACTTTAAAGGAGTATTCTTTTCCGTTTTCTAAATTGTTCAGTTCTATGAAATTGGTTGTCGTCTCTTTTGATTTTACAATTTCCCCTTTATTATTTTGATGGGTAACATGGTAGGTATCTACATTAAAAACAGGATTAAAATGAATTCTAACGGAAGCATCACCATTTTCTATTGTTGAAATTGAGGGGCTTCCAGGAACGGACAGGGCAATACGTTTTTTCTTTCGGGTATAACCGTTAGGGGAAAGAACGCTAACATGTACACTTGTTACGTCGGTGAGATATGGTTTCCAATTCATACTGATTTTACTTTCAGTATCTCCTGGTTGTAAGGTGGGAAGTTTTACGGTATTCTTAGCTAAGGTGTCTCCTTTGGTATTGTGAAGCGACCAGACTAAACTGTGGTTTCTTAGGGTATAACTAGGGTAATTTTCCGAGTTCTTGGTCGTAATCGTAATTTGTGCGTAGCCTTTTTTAATATCCAAGTCCAATACTTCTAATTGCTCAACAGGACTATGCTCATTTTCTATTCTGTTGTATAACTTCCGCTTTTGACGCCAAGCATTTACAAGTCCCCATACTCGATTTTCCTCGGGTGATGTTGCTGCGTAACCACTTCGGTAGTCATTGAATGTCCACAGCGAAGCTCCAATTACAAAAGGGTTTTTGTTTTGTAAACTTGAGTTCCATTCTGATATTTCAGGAATATCACCGTCCAAGGAGGTGGTAGCCATTGGTTTTATACCATATTCAGAAATAAAAATAGGTTTATCGGGCCATTTGGAACGTAGGGTTTTAAACACTTCTTCCGGTTTACCTTGAAACGGATACAGGTTGTGCATAATCATATCTACCAGCGAATTCGGGTCGTTCTCGGGAGTTGCCGTATCACGCCATCCGCTGTTACTTACACAGGTTACCAGACGGTAGGGGTCAAGCTCGTTCTTGACGTAATCAATGGTCAGTTTAGCATAATCGTAGTGATCTTTTAATTCGTTGCCAACACTCCAGCCAATAATACTAGGGTGGTTCACATCGCGGTCAATCATCTCTTTAAGCCATTGTTTTGCCAACGGATAATCTGGAGCCGTAAACTCAGGGTTGGTAAGTTCTCTTACATTGACTTCCTCAAAAAGTAGAATCCCTTTTTCATCACAGCGCTCAATCAACTTTTTATTCTGCGTGCCATGCATGATTCGCATAAAATTGGCACCCGCATTTTTCATTAGGTCTACATCTTTATTGATTAAATATTGCGGTTCTGAAGAACCCCAATATCTATGGTCACTTACACGGTTAAAACCTCCTAAGCGTACAGGTTCGCCGTTTAAAATTAATTGGGAATCGGTCAATTCTACTTTTCTGATACCAAAACGGTCTTTTTTCATAGCTAAAGTTTGGCCGTTTTCGGTAACCGTTGTCGTTAAGTGATACAAGTTTGGTGTATCAAAATGCCATAACTTTACTGCACTTGCCGGCAACGTACTTGCTAATTGAATTTCTTTTGTGCTATTTGCCGGTATGGTAATCGTGTATTGTAAATCAGTAGTTTGGGGTGCTTCGTCAATTTGGGAAGCAAGCATAACCGTACGCTTCTTTGCGGATGAATTTTTGACCCGAACTTTTAACTTTAGATTAGCCGAGCCTTTTTTTAGGTCGGGTTCGGCATGTATGTACTGATAACTGATGCGTACATTATTGTTTTTTACCAAATGCACATCACGAATGATTCCGCCCCAATTCCATGTAGCACCGACTAGTGCACTATTATCGGCTTCTACAGCGATTACGTTTGGACCGTTAAAATTGAGTTCGTCGGTCACGTCAAATTCAAACGGAGTAAAGCCGCCTTGATGACTACCTATCAACTCTCCGTTCAAGAATATTTTTGCAAGGTGATATACGGCATCAAACTTGACCCTAATACGTTCTTCTGAGCTCTTTTTCCAGTTTGGAGGGAGGTTAAAGGTTTTGCGGTACCAACCTATTCCCGTGTAATTGGAATATTCGTTTAGCATTCCCCAATGTCCCGGTACACTTAGGTTTTTCCAATTGGAATCGTCAAAATCAGATTTAAATATGGTTGCTTTTTCTTCTTTGGAAGTTTCCATTTTCTCGGAAGAAACCGGGCGGAACATAACGGCATCTGCAACTACGGTATTGGGTGTTATTGCGGTCACTTCAATATAATTAGTATCGGTTTTATCAAAAGTGAATACACCTAAACTTAACCATTGATCACATCGGTTTCGTTGGTTAAAATAAGAAGAGGTGAGACCACCACCATGATTTACGTTTACTTGGGCAGTAAGATGCGAAGCGAAAGGAAACCGTACAAACGCCTCGTAAAACTCAGATTGGTGTAAAGCTGGAGTGTACCTCACATAATTGTTCTCGGACTCATCTTTTCCAAAACTACGCTGTAGGTAGTTTTTGCCATAGAAAGTAGAACCTCGGTCGCCTTCTGTCTTCAATATCCAATCTCCTTTTACCTTTACATGTTCTTTACTGGAATTGTCAATTATAATATCTTCGGGAGTTTCGGAAACAGTAATGTAATTGGAACCTTCGCCGTAAATGGTATGGAATTTCCAATCACCGCTTAATAAAAGGGCTTCTTCTCCAGCGGCAACATGTTCTGACTTTTGAGCATGACAGGACCAGAGACTTAAAATTAAAATACTGGTTAGGAGAGGTTTGAGCTGCATTTGGTCAAAATATTTTAATAATTTTTCTTAACGAAAGGATGTTTTACTTTTTCTTTTGGTTTTCTGAAAACCCACGGCTTCCATGCTTCGTAGCGTTCTTTCCATTCCTCCAAAGTACGGGTGGGGTATTTGGATGAAAGTCCACCTTTTCTAAATTCTTGGGAAACGCCTTTGTCATTAATAGACCTCCTCCAAACATAAAGTTCTTCCAACATTTTATCCTTAAGGTCTCCATAGTCAGGGTCGGAAGCAATATTGTTCAGTTCATAAGGGTCAGCTACAATATCATAAAGCTCAAACTCTGTTTTGGTAGGAGCAAAGAATTTGGCCTGATCTTCGTTAAGTTTTCCTTCCAAATTCATAACATTCATTTCTGCCAGCATAGGATACATATCTTCCTTGTAACCACTGTATTGCAAATAGGCTCGCTCAGGCATTAGGTTATGAATCAATTTATATTTATTTGAACGGATAGCCCGCATAGCATCATGGGTTCCTCCCATACGACCGCGTGCCGCGAAAATGTACTTCCTGTTTTTGGATTCCTCTTTAAATAGATTCTTTCCTTGTAAAGGATGCTCAGGTTTTGCGCCGGCTATATCTAAGATGGTAGCAGTAATATCAATGGTTTGAACCATATCTTTGTTCACTTGGTTAGGAGCAACGTGCCCGGGCCATTTTATGATAAGAGGAACCTGTAAACCTGGGTCGTACAAAAATTGCTTGCCACGAAAATGGCATCTGCCGTTGTCTCCAATTAAGAAAATCAAAGTGTTATCCGTCAAACCTTCTTTATCAAGTCGGTGTAGTATATCGCCAATTTCTCTGTCGCAAACTTGCATTTGTTCAAGGCCATTCGCCCAATCGCGTCGAGCAAAAGGTGTATCAACATAATAGGGGGGAAGCTCTATTTTTGATGGGTCTATGGGGTTTTTAGGATCACGGTTCCAAGCTCTATGTGTTCCTCCCAAGGTAATCTGAGCGAAAAAGGGTTGCCCTTTTTTACGCTCCTTCCAATCCTTACCCATAAAACCTAAGTCGCCGCTAAAATTGGCATCGGTCTTATCATAGATTGAAAGAGATGTAAAATAACCCGCTTCTTTGAGAAGCAAAGGCATAGGTTTAATGTCAAAAGGCAATGGTTTCTTTTCTTCTTTTGCCGTTCTGTGTTGTTCTGCCCCAATATAATTTTGATGATACCCCGTAAGCATTGCAGAACGGGAGGTTGAACAAACGGGAGAAGTGCAGAAAGCATTGGTATAGCGCACACCTTCTGAAGCTAGTTTGTCGGTTACGGGTGTTTCTATTCCCTTTGTTCCGAAACAACTTAAATCAGGACTCCAGTCTTCTAGCATTATCCAAATAATATTGGGGCGTTCGGAAGAATCGCTTTGCGATATCGCTGTAAAAGGCAGAAGTATAAGCGCCAGATGTAGTATTTTAATCAGTTTCATATGAGATGATGCTATATTGATATTTACTTTTTAAGTTCTTTTATGGGAGACCAATCCGTTGCATCGGATTTTATTTTGGCAAAGAAAGGTTCGTTGTGTGGCCATTCAATTTTAACGGCTCCTTTTAGGTTTGTGGTCTTTTCTTTATTGAGATTTTCTTTATTGTTTCCATATTTAAAAGTGAAAATAGAGTCTTTTTCAGAAACAGTGTATCCAACACTTATGCTTTCTTTTTTTCTTCTTAAATATTCTATGATTGGCGATTCGGTAGACCTAATTTTTGATTTTTTTGTTTCTGTTGAGTAAGCCGTTTTTACTTCTATTTCCATTGGGTTCCAAATACCAACATCTATTTGGGTAGCATTTTCATCATTTTGAAAACTGAATTTTAAATCTTCATCACCGGGTTTTATAGAAGGAAGGTCAATTTCTTCGGTTTTTACGGATTTACCATTGGCATCAAAAAGCTCATATTTTAAGGTGTAGCTATCTAAAGTAAAAGCGGGAATGTCTTGTTTGTTTCTTGGACTTAGCACAATCTCAAGCTTCTTATTGTCTATAGTGGCTTTTAGACTTTTGACCGGAGCATAAATATCTTGAATCTGCTTGTAGGCGGTCTTTTTACTTCGCCATACATTAACCACGCCCCAAGCTCTATTTTCAGAAGGAGGAGTAGCTTTATAATCGCTGCGATAATCATTATACGTCCATAAAGACGAACCCACCACGTAAGGTAATGTTCTAATTTTGTCCAGTTCGCTTATAAGTCGGTTCGTGAATTCAGCATCGGAAGTGAGTCCGATTTGGTTATCGCCTATTTCGGAAATGAAAATAGGTTTTCCAGGAAATTTTTCATGAGCTCTACCCACTTTTTCATAGGTTTCCCCATAGGAGTTCATGCATAATAAATCTAGTTTTTCGTAAGGTTCATTCCCTGGTTTAGCTAAGGGTAAATGCGATGTAAAACTGACCACCGTTTTTAGTCTTGTGGAATCTAAACTGGCCACATGATCAATCATATCGTTTACATATTCATATTGCCCCTGTGTCATGGTCATATCTTGCCAATCACCATCAGGGTCGCCTATTTCGTTGCCCACACTCCAACCCACAACACTTGCGTGGTTGAAATCGCGAGCAATCATTTCATCTAGCCATTTTTTCGTTCTTGGATTATCTGGAATTGCGTTTGGAGCACCACGACCCCAAACCGGAATTTCTTCAATAAGCATGTACCCAATACTATCACAGAATTTTAAGAGGTTTTCAGCAGAAGGTGCATGCATAATTCTTGAAAAGTTACCACCCAGTTTTTTGATATCTAAAATGTCGTTTTTTATCAACTCATCGGGTTCTGTGTTCCCGTACAGACGATGGTCATGCACTCGGTTAAAACCGTTTAATCGTACAGGCTCGTTGTTAAGATAAAGTTGTTCGCCAATGGCTTCCATTTTGCGAATACCGAACTTATCTTTTACTCTGTCAATTTCTTGGTTATCTGCTGTAACATTACTTTTCAGTTCATAAAGGTTTGGACGGTCAAAATGCCATAGTTCAACCTCTTTCAACTCTTTTGAGGATTTTAATGTCTTTGTAACGGTCTTATTTGCAGGCGCCTGTATTTTAAGTGTTTTATTATGCCACTGCTGCCCATTAGGGTTGTTGATTTTGGTATTTATTTCAAGGTTTTGCACCTCATTGGAATTGTTCTCGATTTTATACGAAATGGCAAAGTCAACTTTGTCAGAAGTAAAATCGGGCACAGCGGTAATGTGTTGCCATACAAAACGTACATTATTGTTTGCGAGTAGCGAAACATCTCTGCTGATACCGCCCCATGCCCACCAAGCGCCTCTTTTAAACGTATTGTCGGCCATGATCAAAAGAGAGTTGGGTTTATCTGTCCGTACTTGGTCTGTTATATTAAATTCAAAGGGGGTATAGCCTCCTTCGTGCTCACCTAATAATTTGCCGTTCAACCATACTTTGGATGTTTCGTAAACAGCATCGAATTTTAATCGGATTTGTTTGTCGGTCCAGTTCTCGGGAACGGTAAAATCTCTTTGGTAATAGCCTTTACCCTTAAAATGGGCATATTCATTTTCAATATCCCAATTACCAGGAACGGTAAGAGTGTCCCATTGTGTATAATCTGCTGTTAGTAGGTCTTGATCACTCTCATCGCTGGAGGCAAAAAAATGCCAGTTCCCATTCAGGGATAGAATTTTGTTTTCAGAAGACGTTTCCGAATTTTTCTCTGTACAGGCGCTTAGAAAGGCAATGGTAAAAAGTGCAATGGAAGCAAAATTTCTCATGGGTACTTTTTATTTTTTGATAAATTTTATGACGGCACCACCATGTTCCGCTAAGTGAACCGTAAGTGTTTTTTCCTTGGAGACCGTTTCCGATGATTTTTTAAAGGAAACGGCCGTGTTCCATTGGCGCAGGTTAGCTTCGTTATTGAGTCCTTCTAAATTGATGCGTTTGGCTTTGGTGTCATCCGTAAATATTTCAGCAGTATACTCACCATCGCCTAAAAAGCTACAGTCAATTTGTAGTTCGTGGGCCAGGCCACTACGTAGAACGCCCAAATACCAATTGTTGTCCGTACGTCTGGCTATGGCCGCTAATTCACCAATTTTACTTTGGGGCAAGACAAAGGTCTCATCCCAGACCGAAGGTACGGTCTTAATAAAATCCAACGCGGGTTGAATGCTCTTGGTTTTAAGTAGAAACTGAGTATTCTCCGCAATACAGTTAAAAGGGGAGTAGAAAGTAACCAATGTGGCCAATTGATGAGCCCATGTGGTTTCCCCCGGTTCTGTAAACCCTAATGGCGTGTAATCTCCGTGTCCGGTTACGTATCTTGTAAACGGCAATGCCGCATTGTGGGAAGCCGCCAAAGGACCTTCTTTCATATGGTTGACCTCCAAACCTCGTATACCTTCACGTGTAACTTCGTTCGGGTAGGTTCTGTATTCGCCGGAACTTTGTTGGCAGCCGTGAAAATTGACCATCAATTGTCTTTCTGCCGCTTTTCTTAATAAGGCTTCATCAAACGATATGATACTTTTACTCTGGCCGTTCATAAAATCCACTTTTACTCCAACGGCACCAGTTTGCTTCACGCTATCTAAAAAATGGCCCATTATGGCATAATCGTTTTTTGGGAAGTTAATTTCCTTGGAGTGTTTCCATACAAAAATACCAACACCTTTTTCCTCCGCATAGTCACAAAGTTTGGTAACCGACTCCCATTTGTTTGCCCATCTTTCCCAGCCTTCATCTACCATGGAATAGGCAAAATTTAATGCTTGGGCATCATCTACCATATCACGCTCTTCTTTATAGTTCACATATTTCCCGGACCACCAGTGCCAAACGGATTTTCCGGGAATTATCCAGTCTGTATTTTTAAAAATTTCAGGATCAGGAGCAGGGTTTAACGATGCCACCATGGTGTTGTTCGCTAAATCATTAAGGTTATCTGCCAAAAGAATACAGCGCCATGGGGTGGTAACTTTTCCGTTGATAGCGAAACCATTATCGCCTTCCTCAAAATTAGCTTTGAACGTGTTGTTACCAATGGCTTCTAGTCGCATACCGCTGTAGTTATAGAGAGCAGCTTCTGCTAGCAAGGCATAACCACCTTGTGGAAGCTCACAAGTTAGTGTTAACCCTTGTATAGGTCCCATTTTAGAAACGGTAGGCATTTCAGAAATATCGGCGGAGAGCCATTCGCCGGCGTGCGATTTTAATTTCCAGTCGCTATCGCGTTCAAAATACCAGACTTTGGTTTCGCTGGGCAATTTAAAACTACTTTCTTCACCCTTTACATTTTGAGTACCACTACCAGATACAATATACCGGTAGGCTATACCTTCATTAGAAAGCTGAAATTCTAAATTCCATTGGCTTCCATCTGCTTCTGAAATTATGTACGTGTATTGATTTCCTGTATAGGAAGCTTCGCTCTTAATTCCGTTTAACGGATATTCTGTTTTTATTTTTTTTTGTTCTTCAAGTATTATTTCTGCATTTTTCCCCAGTTGCCTTTCATCAATAAAAATACCTAATAGGGAAGTATCAAGAACAATCTTTTGGTCTTTATGAACCTGAAAAGCAAGTTGTCCGTTGGTTGCCGTAAATAGGGAAACGGTTGTATTGCCCCTTGTCATTGAGGTAGTCGTTTCTTTCTGAGAATTATTATTTCTACAGGCCGAAATCAACATAACGAGACCAATGACAAGGCTAAACTGGAATTTTACTTTTTTCATACTACTGATGTTTTTTATGCGAAAATGGAAATTTTAAAAACCGAAACAGGTATATGTTCTTCATTTTGAATAAATTCGAAAAGAAGTTTTTCTGTGGAAATGGATTCTTCCAATTCAATAGTATTTATGGCTTGGTAATTTCCTGTTACTTCCTTAAGAATAGAACCTGAAGCATCTTTTATGCGGTAATCGGATACTACAAAAGGAATGACCTCCTCGGGGTGGCCCATCAATGTAGTTTCTAAGGCATGGTCATAATCGCAGTCAAAAAAGAGCTTAATGGTTTTAATAGCTACTTTTTCATTCCAGTTCAGCGAAATGCTAGGAGATTTGTCCTCTATATTCGCTACCCAAGCATTGGTGTTTCCATTTGAAGTAGGACGTACTTCGCTATTTTTTAGATTATCGGTCTTAAAAACTGATAGTGATTTTGATAGTTTAAGAGCTATGTTTTTTCCTTCCGGGCGACGTTGAGGCGTCCAAAATTCAAAACTATCTACATTAATTTCAGCAGGTGGGTCTTGTCTCCCGTAGTTAGAAACAGCTTTGTTTATTTTGTTCTCTACAGTCATTAAACCGGTAACACGATCATTTGAAAGACGAACCTTAATATTTTCATTTTTCATAAGACAGAAAAATGAATAATGGTCTAGGATTTGCGTTTTAGTAGTTGAAAAAGTGACGGTCTGTTTCCCTTTTTTAAGCTCAACTTCTTGTTTGTCAATAATAATATCAGGAGTGAAATGCTTACATGCCGAACTGCTTTTAAGTTGTAGTTCCAAAACGGTTTCCTCTACAGCCTCAACTTCAATTTCAAGGGTTATATTTTCGTTGGCTTTTAAAGGTAGCATCTGTGCAAGACCAAAGGTTAAGGTCTGCCAATCATCCGCGGCAGCGAAACCATTGAATTCCAAAGTGGAACTAGCATGAATAGTTGCGTTAGTTATTAAGTCCGCAGTATCTTCCAACGAAAGTCTAGGAATACTCTGCCCATCTCTATTCAGTGCCAATTGCAATTTTTCTATCTTATCTTTAGATGCAATATCTCTGGGAAGTAATCCTTCTTCTTTACATAGAACCGCCGCTTTGCCTACCGCCTGCGCACCATGGGCACACGTAAGCATAACACGAGAGGAACCAAAGGCAACGTGACTGGCACTGATGATTCTACCTGCTAAAAAAAGATTATCTATGTTCTTGGAATAATAGCAACGATAGGGGATAGAATATACTCCCTTGCCGTGCCATTGTGTGCAGGAGTTATGTTCACTGTAGATACCATCTGCAGGGTGAAGGTCCATTGCCCAGCCGCCAAATGAAATCGCATCGTAATAATCGCGTTGTTCTACAATATCTTTTTGGGTCAGCATAAAATCGCCCTCAAACCGACGACTTTCTCGCTTTCCGGGAATTGTACCTACCCATTCTAGCGTAAGATTATCCGCTTCCGGATATTTTCCGCTGTTCTTTACGTAATCCCAAATGCCATAAACAACTTTCCAAAGCTCAAATTTAATGTCTTCGGACTGATGAACGGTGTCAAGCCGACCGCCATGCTCAACCCACCATAATTTACAACCATGGTCTCCGAGTTGATAATTTTTTATTCGAGGAAGGTTTTCTGCATTTTTTATAGCAAAAGAAGGTGCTGTATATGATATTGGTTTGCCTACATCTTTGGTGTAAAAATAAAGAGAATGCCCTAAAAGGTTCCCATAATCTTTAATATTAGGAGCAAAACCTTCATCAAACTCTTCCTTAGTTTCAGCACCCATTCTAAAAGAGGCGCCCGCCATAAAAGCAACAATACCATCTCCGGAGGCATCACAAAATAATGGCGATGAAGCGATATATGTAGTGGAGTTCTGACTACAAAAAGCGGTCACATTTTTCACTTTTTCATCACTGCCTTTTTCAACCTCATACACTGCTGTATTCAACAGTAAGGTAATATTTTTCTCTTCATATACTTTCTCAAGCAAAACCGTATCAAAAATTAACGGGTTTCCTTCTTTATTACGTTTTAGGTTTTCTAATAGGATCTCATTGATTAATCCACCTTCACGGCTCCAACGGTTGTTGTTTCCCATGTGGGAAGTGGCACCTAAGCTCCATAAACGAACCTCGGAAGACGCATTGCCGCCAAGTACAGGTCGGTCTTGTATAAGAACAACTTTTAGGTTTGAGCGGGCCGCCGTAATTGCAGCACAGACGCCTGATAGACCACCACCTACAACCACCAAGTCTGCTTCTAGGGGTACGGTCTTTGTTTTTCTGGTTTGGGAACTATATGCTTCTAAAATCATAAAATGCGATTTGTACTTTAGTAATTAGATTTGGATTTTATATGCCTCAATTGGATTGTGCCATTTGGTCAGGGTCTTTTTTAGTGGCTTTAAAAATGATATAACTACCTAAAAGCATTACTAAAAATCCCATGCTACCCACTAATATGGCACCAGTTTCGGCTATGAACGACAGTATTAAAATCATTAGGCCGGTGAGCGCTACGCCTATACCTATGACCCGAGTACCTTTTTTGTTTCCAGAAGCAGCATCATCTTCCGCTTCCGATGTTTTTTGAGTAACTTTAAGTTGGTAATTGTCATATTCTACCATTGTGGTATTTTGTGTACGGGCATATATTTCAAATGCCGCTAGTAGAACGATGGGAATACCCATTCCAAATCCCATTTCCTGAGCCCTGTCAAATGAAAAATTTAGAAGGGCAGGGGCCAAGAATTTGAAAAAAGCATTAATTGTTAAGGTGATAACCGTAACCATCAGAGCGCTTTTACCTGTTTGATGTCTACTGAATAAAGCCCACATAGGAGGTAGGAACATAGCACCTCCAGTTATGGCCGCTAGACTCATAACTACTTCTACGATACCGCCCATATAAGGAACCAATAATGCTATTATAATGGTAAGAACGCCAAGAAATATGGTGGCCATTCTACCTACCTTTACAAGTCTATCTCCGTCTGCATTAGGTCTAAAGTGCTTATAAACGTCATTTGCCAAAACTCCTGCAGAAATGTTCAGGGTAGTATTTACCGAGCTGGAAGTAGCGAAAATCATTCCGCCCAACATTAGGCCCAACATTCCTACCGGCAACACTTCTTTGCACATTAGGAGGTAGGCGCCTTCATCTGCCAAGCCGCCCAATTCCGGATTAAGAACTCTATAGATCATTGGCGGCAACATCCAAACTAAAGGACTTACCAAATAGAGTCCGCCAAAAAGCCATCCTACTTTTTTTGCATCTTTCGGCGTGCCTACACTAGTATAACGTTGTACATAGGCCCAGTTCCCTGCAATGAAGAAAAGGTTGTACAATCCAAAGGCAATCATAAAGCCCCAAGTGTATTCCTCGTTCACCAAAGCGAAAAAGTTTTCGGGTGCTTGTGAAATGAAATTATTCATCCCTCCAATTTTATCCAGTGAAAGCGGAACGACGATTAAAACAGCAGCTGTTAGGACAACGAATTGGAGTACATCCGTAACAATTACTGCCCATAGTCCGCCAACAGCGGTGTATATTAATATTAAAATACCTAAGACGATAATGCTCGTGTTAATAGGGAAACCAGTTGATACTTCCACAATTTTAGCCACTGGGTACAAAAAGGCGCCCGTGGTAAAAATGGATATCAGCAGAAATAAGTAGGTGTATATTTTTTGAGTGCTGTAACCTAAACGATCCGTAATAAATTCTGCTGCAGTCAGAGCTTTTGTTTGTTGCCATTTAGGTGCAATGAAAAAACCGATTAGAACACCGGCTATGCACATGGTCGTTTGTATGGTAATGGCAACCCAACCACTTGAATAGGCAATGGAGCCCCAGACTACGAATGTTCCTGCAGAAAAGAAACTCATAAAGAGGGAGAGACCACTCATCCACCAAGGTAGGGCACCGCCTGCGGCAAAGAATGATTTCATGTTTTTACCCGACTTTGAGAAGCTTAACCCACATACAAAGACAAGTAAAGTGAAAATTAAAATAACCGCTATATCTATTGTGCCCATTCTTACTGTTAAATTTACTATTAATGAGTCAGCTAATTAAGAAATAGGAGGCAAACTTGTACCTCCTATTACATAAAACTAACAAAAACTAACTCACTTTTTAATAACCCGGGTTTTGGGTAACAACTTTTTCTGTGGCATCAATTTCCGCCTGTGGTATAGGCCATAAGTAATGCTTGCCTGCATCAAAAGTTCTTTCTTCCAATTCTCTATAATCTAGGTTGCCTAACTCCACCCTTGGTTGTGTTGGTGCTCCGGTATAATCTATATGACCGTCATCATCAATATTAGGTACAAAACCTAAATCTCCTATTTTGCTGAATCCGTTTGCGGGGCCGCCCAAAAGAGTGGTGTTCAATACTTTTTCGGCAATTCTCCATCGCTTAATATCAAACAATCTTAAACCTTCATCTGCAAACTCTACTTTACGTTCCCTTCTAACAATTTTTCTAAGCTCTGCCTGATTGGTAGTGGATACAGCAGGAAAAGGAACGGCACTATTGGCATAAGCTCTTTCACGCACGGAATTAAGAGCGTTTAAAACGCTGCCGTCTATGGAACCAGCTTCAATTTTAGCTTCTGCATAGTTTAAAAGTACTTCGGCATACCGAATTAAATAAATGGTCTGTTCTGATTGTAATGGGCTAGGTCCACCGGATAAGGAGCCCAATAACCTTGGTGCATCCGAGAATTTTTTCCAGAAATAACCACTAAAAGCGGTAAAACGGTTAGCTCCACCGGTGACATATTCCGTACCGTCATAAGGATCAACTATGGTACGTCCCGCTGGATTGGCCGAATTTGGATTGAATACACGCTCTACTTTAACACCGTCTTCTATTCGCCATGTAGCAATACTATCACTATGCTGTTGAATAATATGGCCCGTCCAAACTCTGTTGGGCAAGGCAATTGTTGCCGCCAATCTTGGATCGCGATTCTCGAACGGATTAATAGGGTTGTATTCCGGATCTTCGTCAATAGGTAATCCGTTTATGGTTTCATAACTGTCTACCGTTTGTTGCGCAGGTACCAATTGGCACCATCCACCAAACCTACTACCTTGTCTTTGAGACAGGCCGTGGGTTTTTGTTCCGTTAATATAGGAAAGGTCAAATAAGACTTCGGAAGAACCTACACCGGCATCTGTAAATAGCCCCTCGTAATCCGGGTACAATGAAGGAGTATCGGGCGAGTTCATTACTTTAAGGGCGGCACTTTCCGCCAATTCGTAGTCTTCATTATAAAGAGCAATACGCGAGATTAGTGCGTTTGCGGCGTTTGCCGATGCACGACCTCTCTCAGTTGCCGGTTGGGTAGGCGGGAGTATGGCAGCAGCCTCCTGTAAATCGGATATAATGCTTGCTACAATTTCAGCCTTTGGGGTCCTGGCAACTATTTCCAGTTCTTCTAGCGAGGTTACCTCGGTTCTAAAGGGAACATCTCCATAAAGTTCCGTTAGATAACTATAGAAAAGAGAACGTAGAAAAAGGGCTTCTGCCTTAATTTGCTCAAAACGATTAGGGTCTGATGCGTCTGCCGCCTTGTCCATATTGGTCAATAGGTTGTTGGCGCGTTGCACTCCTGTATAGAAATTATTCCAAAAACCATTTACAAGACTTTCAGTAGAGGTAAGCCCCCCCGTTGTTGCCACAATAGTTCCCCCCACATTACCGCGATTAAATGCGTAGTCTGTAGTGTGATCTAATAATTGAGGGAAAGGAACCGCGTTCACATAATTTATTTGTTCGTATATACCTGTCAAGGCTACCTCTAGCTGCGCTTCTGTTCTAAAGAAGGTAGCATCGGTAGGACTTCCGGGATCTTCTAGATTAAGGACATTGTCTTCGCATGACCCAAAAACAAGTAGGCCGATACTTAAGATGATTATGTATTTTATATTTTTCATTTTATAGAAATTATACGATTAGAAAGTTACGTTAAGCCCCATGGTAAATACCTTGGTTACAGGGTAAAATGACCCAGTTGAGAATTGCGGGGTTAATGGGTCTATGCCATCTGGCATATTATCCCAAGTTGCCAAGTTCTGACCTGATAGGTAGATTCTAGCATTAGCGATATTGAATTTATCTGTAAAATCTCGCGGTAGTTTATAACCTAAAGTCACATTTCTTAACCTCACATAAGAGGCATCGTGCATCCAGGTTTCGTTGACTCTCCAGTTTGAGTGAGAACTACCTGGGGTTAAACGAGGATATTCTGCATTTGTATTATCAGGAGTCCAGTAATCACCTTGCCATTCTTGGATTTTACCGGCATTGTAAAACGCCCAACCTGCATCACCTTCCAACACTACATCACGTCCTCCAGCTCCTAATAAAGAAATAGAAAGGTCTAGGCCTTTATAGGCTGAAAAAAGTTCGAGACCCCAGTTTTCAGTAGTAATGTTGCTACCTATAATGGTACGGTCATCATTGGTGATGGCACCATCAGGAATACCATCCGGCCCAGAAATATCTGCATATTTAATATCACCGGCCTGAATAGCTCCAAAACCTGGACTTGGTAATGCGCTGTTCAGATTTCCGTCTGTGTCAAAATCACTCTCTTGATACAATCCTTCTACCTTTAGACCATATATAGCACCTATTTCCTCACCAACTTTGTTTATCGTGTTTCCAGGAGGTAATTGGTCCAAACCACCTAAATCTTTGATTTCATTATCAAAACCGGAATAGTTAAGGTTGATGCCATATCTAAAATCCTCACCGATCATATCGTTCCATCCAATTGAAATGTCATAACCTGTATTCCAAACTTCACCGGCATTTTGAACTGGAGCATCAAGGCCTACAGAAGTAGGTATGGTAACACCTAATAAAATATCTTTGGTCTTACGTACATAGTATTCACCGGTAAACGAAAGTCTACTGTTTAAAAATTTTGCATCGACACCAATATTCTGGGTCTCACCCGTTTCCCATTGTAATTGTGAATTCGCCAGTACCGTCTGTGCACCACCTACAACGGGCGTACCACCAATTACAGCATTGGCGTTACCCAGACCAAATAGTGACGTATAAGGGAAATTAACCTCCTGTGCCACCGCAGAGCCATCAGCTCCTTGTACAGTGTCTCCATTGTTATCAGTTTGATTTGCCGAAAAGATAAATTGATTCCCTAATTGACCCCAAGAAGCCCTAAACTTAAGGAAGTTCAACGTTTCGCTATCTTTTAAGAAGTTTTCTTCCGATACTACCCATCCCAAAGAGAATGAAGGAAATGTTGCCGAACGATAACCTTTCGCAAAACGAGAGGATGCATCCTTTCTAACATTGGCCTCTAAAAGATACTTGTCTTTGTAAGAATAATTGAATCTACCAAAAAGCGACTCTAATCCGTTAAGTGTAGAGCTACCGCTGTTCAATTGTGTATCCGGTAAACCATTATCCAGGCCGCGGAATTCATCCAGAACAAACCCTCTTCTGCTAGCCGTCCAGATTTCTGAATTGAATTTTAAAAATTCGTAACCTCCTAAGACAGATACGTTGTGGTCTCCAAATTCTTTTCCCCAATTGGCTACGGCATTAAAGTTATCTTGAAAAGTTGTAAAAGTCTCCTTAAATAAAGAACTCTCGCCAACTCCACCTCCAACTGTAGTTATGGCAGGCCCACCAGAACCTTCGTAATAGGTATAACCTGCTCTAAAGTCGTCTCTGTCCCTATCAAAAAATTGTGGGGCATAGGTAGCCGAAACGGAAAAATTGTTGAAAGGGCGGTAAGTTACCTTTGCCAAGGCCCTGAAATAATTGGATATGGTTTCATCCTTAGCACTAGAATTTGCAAGTGCAATTGGGTTACTGCCTCCAAAACCGGAACCATAGGTTCCATCATCGTTAAATGCGATAAATAGTGGCTGTAATCGGTATGCAGACCGCGTAAGGTTTTGTAGTCTAGCTGGCTGGCTCTTTACTTCTCTTCTAAAATTCAGGTCAAAGGCAACATCCAATTTTTTGCTAAGCGCATAATCTATGTTGAACCTACCATTGTATCGCTGAAAATCAAAATTTGCTATGTTACCTTCTTGGTCCGTAAAAGAGATAGAACTAGCGGTCTTCAGTTTTTCTGAACCACCACGAATGGACAAGCTGTGGTACTGTTGTATTGCAGCAGAACTAAAAAGAAGGTCTACCCAATCCGTATCGGGTAGGGCTTCAGTACCCACACCATTACCAGAACGGTATTGGTTTAAGGTTTCTTCCGAGAATGCACCTGGCTCAGCGCTATTAAAGGCTTCCATATATCCCAAAGCGTCCATGAACTTTAAGTTTTGCGCTACGCTTTGTATACCTACGTAGGTATTATAAGTTGTTGATATTTCACCTTCTTTACCTCTTTTGGTTGTAATGAGAATTACACCGTTAGCGGCACGAGACCCGTAAATTGCCGAAGCCGAAGCATCCTTAAGAACAGATATGGATTCAATATCACTAGGGTCCAATCCGTTAATGTCATCTGGAATACCATCTACTAAAATAAGGGGATTATTTTTAGCTCCATTTCCTAGTGTACCTACACCACGAATACGGATTGCGGCACCATCTGCACCGGGTTGACCACTAGATTGCGTAGCCGTAAGACCGGGCACAAGTCCGGCTAGGGCCTGTGATGCTTGGGCAACGGGCTGTTTTGCAATTTCATCTGCCTTTACGGTTTCGACAGAACCTGTTAAGTTTACAGCCTTTTGAGTTCCGTAACCTACCACGACCACTTCGTCCAGCAGAGATGCTTCTTCAGACATGGTAGCGTTGATTGTAGTTTGATTATTTACTGATTTTTCAATGGTTCCGTAACCAATTGAACTGAATACCAGAGTGGCATCTTCAGCTACTTCAATGGAAAAATTGCCATCAAAGTCGGCTACAATTCCATTTGTTGTTCCTTTTTCTACAATGTTGACCCCGGGTATGGGAACACCTTGTTCATCGTTTACGGTACCCGAAACCGTAATTTGGGCCGATATTTGGCTAAATCCAAATACCGTAAAGAGAAAGCATACAATTGCTTGTTTCATAAGAGTAGTTTTAGTTGAAAATTGAGAGTTATACAACACTAACCAATACAAAGTCTAGTCTGGTCTAGTCTGTTTAACAAATAAATAACATTATTCTAAATCTGCCAAATATTTAATTGTTAAATGTTTAAAATTGTACACGAATAATTTACATAATCACACATTTAGCGTCATATGTAAGTGCTTTCTTTATAAATACTACTGACTATGAGCTAATTATAAATGAGTTTAATGGTTGTCAAATCCTTTTGAGGGGTAGTGGAGAGGTGATTTTTTCACTTTTCTTAACCTGATTTCTAAAAAGTTGTTGGTAAATCCGGTATTTTTAGTTTTATTAGTTTTGCACGAATACTTTCCCTCTTAGAAAAGAAAATGGTAAAACTTAGTATCGAAAAAAATTCAAAGAAGCCCAAATACCTTCTGCTGGCAGACAGTATTACGTCTCAAATTGAACAAAAGCAACTGGTTCTAAATCAGCGTCTACCTTCTGTAAACAAACTTTCGGCACATTTTAATTTTAGTCGAGAAACCGTATTTAAAGCACTCAACCACCTTAGTGAGAAGGGTATTGTTAGAGCTGTGGACAAAATAGGTTACTTTGTAAACGACCTTTCCGTCGAAACGGAATTCAAGGTGTTTTTTATGTTGGATAAGTTTACCCCTTTTAAAGAGGACTTGTATAACTCGTTAATTGCTCGGTTAGGTGATAAGGTAAAGGTTCGCCTTTATTTTCATCATCAGAACGAAGAGATATTTGCTCCGCTAATTTTGGACAACCTCAAAAACTACACACATTTTGTTATCACTACTTATATAAAGGATTCTAAAACGGTAAAGAAGGTGCTGAACAAGGTTCCACCTGAAAAATTGATAATTTTAGATAAATACGAGCCGAATATTGATGGGGACTGTGGCATGGTTTTTCAAGATTTTGAAAATGACATTTTCAATTTGCTGTCAGAGAATCTGGATAGGGTAAAAAAGTATAACAAATTGATGCTATTGAATCCATTAAATGCGCCTCACGGAGATTTTGTTCAGAAAGGCTTTGAGCGATTTTGTACTGAATTTTCTTTTGAAAGCGATGTTCAAAATGGCTTTTCTACGGATTATTTTGAGAAAGGTTGTCTCTACATCACTATTGATGCTTATGATAGAGATATGGTAGAGATTATAAAAATGTGTCGCAAAGTGGGTTGGAAATTAGGTAATGAAATCGGTCTTATTAGCTATAACGATACGAGTACGAAGGAAATTTTAGATGGAGGAATCTCCGTTATCAGTACCGATTTTAAGAAAATGGGAGAAGAAGCCGCTAAAATGATTTTAGAAGGACGAAGAGAGCGGAAAGGAAATGAGAGCCAACTGATTCTTAGAAGCTCTTTCTAGAAATAGAATTTACCCTAAACTCACATAAACTTTTTTTCGCTGAACGGCATAATACCAGAACAGTAAAGAAAAACCAATGGTAAGGACTGTACCGCCTATGTAGGCAATGTTGTTCTCTAGTTCAAAGCCTTCTGGTGCAATAAGTATATATGTAGTACATACCATGGTCATAAATATGGCCGGAATTAGGGTTATCCAATACAATTTGTTTTCATAAATAAGATATGCGGTGATCGTCCATAGAACTACTGTTGCTAGGGTTTGATTACTCCAGGCGAAATACCTCCAAATTATTCCAAAATCAATTTGAGTGAGAACAAAGGCGATTATAAATAGGGGAATACTGATGTAAAGCCTGTTTTTAATCTGTTTCTGGTCGGTTTTGATAATATCCGATAAAATTAATCGTGCCGAACGAAATGCGGTATCTCCTGATGTAATTGGGGCAGCAACAATTCCCAATAATGCTAAAACACCTCCTATTTTACCGAGCATGTTCAACGATATTTCATTCGCAGCCCATGCTGCGTTATTCCCATTGGCCAACATGGCATCGTTAAGACCTCCCACATTACCAAAAAACGTCATGGCTGCAGCGGCCCATATTAGAGCTACAACACCTTCGGTAATCATGGTTCCAAAGAAAATTTTTCGCCCTAACTTTTCATTTTGCATACATCGGGCCATTAAAGGAGATTGCGTAGCATGAAAACCTGAAATAGCACCACAGGCAATCGTCACGAAAAGAATTGGAAAGAGTGGTGTAGCTTCAGGGTCAGACGTCATATTTACTAAATTAGCCGGCACCAATTCCGGAATATGATAGTCTCCAAAAAAGAGGGCAATGACCAACCCAAGGGCCATTAAAAGCATGGCAACCCCAAAAATAGGATACAGTTTTCCTATCATTTTGTCTATTGGGAGTAGGGTGGATAGCATGTAATATGCTAGAATTATACCTACCCAAATCCAAAGATTCCACATATTTCCGGTCATGCCATCTATAATTTTTGCCGGTCCCATTAGAAAAACGGTCCCCACAAAAATTAGTAATATCACCGTGAAAAAACGCATAATATGTTTCATCTGAGGCCCCAGATAGATACCCACTATTTCGCTAATACTCAATCCGTCATGTCTAACGGAGAGCATACCGGAAAAATAATCGTGAACGGCTCCGGCAAAGATACTTCCCAAGACAATCCACAGAAAAGCGGCAGGTCCGAACATGGCTCCCGCAATGGCACCAAAAATGGGTCCTAGTCCCGCAATATTCAAAAATTGAATAAGAAATATACGCCAAGCCGGTAGGGGCATAAAATCAATATCATCCCGTAAACGAATTGCAGGGGTTTCCTTTTCCGTGTCGATTCCGAAAATACGTTCTACCACTTTGCCATAGGTATAATAACCAAGTATGAGTACAAGAACAGAAATAATGAAGGAAATCATAAGGTGTAGATTTTAAACGGCAGATTAGCTATTATCCTCTAAAAATTGAACTACAAGATAAGAATTCTTCTCTTTGCTAGAGTCGGCAAAGCCACGTAGATTCTTGAGAATTTCGGAGGAAATTTGCGATTTATTTTCTAAGTGTGATAAAAAATCTCGTATCTGATTTTTAGTGAGCATACTTAACTGTCCGGAAATGGAGGTAATCGTAGCTTCCGATGCAGTATTTATGTGTTGCAATAACAAGCTTCGAGTGTTGATGTCGATATAGGGTAAAGCATCCCAAAAGGGTTGCATCTTATTCGGTTCTTTTGAAAAGGATTCCGCTAAATTTTTAATGATAAACGAACGTACCAGTGGAATACCCGACTTAAAAAGCGTTGATATTCTTGAAAAATTGGTGTCATATTGATTTTTGGTCAGGTTTTCAAGAGCGTACATTTGATAGTTAATGTTCTCATTGTTCAACATGCGAACCAACATTCCTTCAGTTTGTTGTGCAACGGTAAATGCTTTTATTTGGTCTTTAATATCACCATGCACCAGGTGCCAGGCTACATAACAGGAGTAAAGGGCACCGGAAACAACGGATTCTTTTACCTCTTTTATAGTGGCACCGGACAAAGCATCTACACCTTCTATTGTTGAAGGCTTCGGTTTTGTGACCAGCTCATCTATAGCCCTTCTTTTTAAAATGGAATTGTGGTCTTTCAGCAGTTCATGCAGCTTCCAGTAGTCCGAGAACAAAAAATCGTCATGGTCATGTTTGGTCAACGGCTCTTCGCTAGATCGGTCAAAACCTGCGTAGTCGCCCAAAAGCGTCCAATACAAAGTAATATGCATCAGTCTACAATCGCCATCGGCACAAACTGGCGTAATAATATTTGAGGAATACAGCACCGGTGCATCCGAATTATCTCGGAAAATATTTACTTTTTGAGCACCTACGGAATCCACAACAATTTCCATTGGGGTTTCTGATCTATTTAGAATAGTGCCTTGTTTCCAATTCAACACAAAAAACTCAGGACTTTTATCTAATACTGTTTTTTCCGAACTATTAGGAAAAGCAACAGCCGACCCAAACTGAGCTTCACAAAGATGGGTTAGAAGTAAAAAGATGCTAAATGCAAGTCTTCTCATTTTTTTGACGTAGGAATCTTTTCGTATTTCTGTTCTTCTATTAAATCTAGATATTCCTGTAAATAACCTGTGTAAATTTCACGTGGCATAACCTCGTATTTTTTACAAAGGGAAGCCGCATAACCAACGGCAGCACCCATTTGCCCGGTAGTAAGCATAACACGTGGCCCACCGAGCCCTGCGTGGGAGCAGCTGAAATTACGACCGGCCATAAAAAGGTTGCTAATGTTTTTAGAATACAGGCTTCTGTACGGAATGTAATATTGCGGCCCTCTATAAAATAAGGCTTCCGAAATGAAATCTGGATTTTTCTCGTCCTCTAAAACCGTTTGATAATGCACATCTACCGCTCTTTTTTCAATAACGACGCCATCAGGAAATTCTTTTCCGACTTTAGCATCGTTGAAAGTGAAAATATGGTCTCCTACCAATCTTCTGGATTCGCGTTTTCCTACCAAGTACGAAACCCACTCCAATTTTCGGTTTTTGTTTACCTCGTCTTTTTTGGCATTGGAAAATGAACCATAAATAGCACGTAGCATGTGGTCGCGTATTTCTTCGGCATCATCAATTTGGCTCAGGTCGTTTCTACTGAACTCCCATTGCCATTCGCCATTAACTTCTGCATAATCCTTTGATACCGGCATGGCCCAAGGTACTTCTGGAAAACTCTGCGGACTATCCGTGTCTTTAGATCCCCAAAGAACGGAAGAACCCATAACGGCATTATCCGCTTCTTTTGGACTCCATAATTCACCGTGCTCTTCCCAATACTCGCCGTAGGTATCTACACTTTCACGACCATATGAAAATTCGGCGCCAGCCCAAAAACCTATCCAACCATCACCCGTAGAGTCTACAAAATAGGGTGCTGTAAACCGTTTTCTTTCCCCTGTAAACGTTTGTCTGGCATCTACATATTTTACACTATTTTCTTCCGAAATAGCATCATAAGCACGCCAGTTTAGGAATAAATCTATATTATCATAGCTCTTAACGTTTTCGTCCCTTTTTTGTTGGTCCAATTTAGATTCTGCCGAACCGTTAGGATAGTGCTTGGTGTCTATTTTTTTAAGGATACGCTCAAAATTGCCATAAATACCTTCGGTATGAACACGTATTTCTTCACTGGCGTTACCCCCTAAAACTGGGCGATCATGAATCAATGCCACCTTTAAACCTTGTTCTGCACCGGCTATTGCTGCAGCGCAGCCTGCCAATCCTCCGCCTACAACCACTAAATCATAGGTTTTTAATTCCTCTGGTGCATTTGGTTCCGCAGCTAGTTCTTGACGCCAAGACGCTAACTTTTTTGGAGATGATGGAGGTGTTGTTTTTTTGGTAGAAAAATAAATAGCATCACAGCGGCCGTTAAAACCTGTAAGGTCAACTAACTCTATATGTGTTTCGTTTTTCTTATTGATTTTTGTTTCGCCTGCATATTGCCAGCCCCAACCGGAACGTGTGCCCAATACCGTATCTAGTACGGCCTCGTTCACTTTTAACTGAAATTTTCCAGGAGCTTCCCATTCACCCGGAACCCAGTTCATAGTGCGCACCCAAATATGGTATGTACCGGATTTATTGAAATTAACTTTTGTTGAAGCATTTTTTACCGGTTTTCCCATGCCATGTGCATTCAGATAAGAAGAACCCATTTGCTCAACGAATTGTGGGTCTACAAGCCAGCCACCTGGATTATCAAAGCTTTCGGCTTCAACGAGTACGTCTTGAGCGAACAAAGAAATTGAACTAACGAGGAGCAGGGTAACAATCAGTAACTTTTTCATAAGTGGCATAAAATAGAAATAGTGAAAATAAAACTAGTATGGTCTAGTATGGTTTCGGTAAATATATAAAATTATTTTTAATCTAATAATCTAGCATGAAATAAGTGATGTTAATATTAATTGCAGGGTAAATATGAAGATTTGATATAAAGGTGATTTTCAATTTATATAATAAAGCTAGAATAAATAGATATAAAAAATCCCCGAAGTCATGCCCCGGGGATTTCTTAATGGATGAAATTAGATTATCTAATGCCACTCACTTAGCACAAAACTGTTAAGCCAAACTGCTTTTTGGTCTGTTCCTTTAAAAATGAATTGAACGTTGTTTTTTCCATCGGATTCAAAATATATCTCGGTGGGTTGAAACGGCGAAGTTTGCATGGTCTCGCCTTCGGTAACGGTAATGTTCGATAGGGTAGAGGTTCCATTGGCATCTGAAATGGTCACATCCAGCTCTTTGGTATACGGAATTTTGTAAATTCTATAAGTAGCCATTTTTTCTTGGTTGGGGTCCATACTATCTGTATTGGTTCTTGGTGCATGATGAACCGTATTCAGTTTATATTTTCCTTTTTTCAAACCAGAAAGTTTTAAGGTCAGCCCCTCTTTTGAAACCCCTAAAACACCTTCGCCATGGGCAAAACCATATTTACCTATGACGTTTATTTCGCCCAACCAGCGTGTAGAGCTGGCATCGCCATTACTTTGAACAGTAGCGGAAAAACCACCAAGTTCTTCAAATTGTTTGGTAGAGGCAGCATTATCTTTTCCATTCCACGGAATCCAATCAAACTGCACCAATTGTTCTTCTCCGCCTAAATCTACCCGAATGCTCTCAAAATCATAAATAGGTTCGGCAGTAGAAGCAATCATGTCAAAATTGGCTTTTTCGGTAGTAACTGTTTCAGTTGCTGATTTAAGTCCCTTTGCCTTTGCTGTGATGGTTATCTGCCCAGGAGAGTTTCCTGCACGAATCAAAACAGGAGCTACTCCATATTCCGTTTGCATAGGGTTTGAGCCAATACCTTCCTTGTCTCCAATTATTTCGGCATCGCCCTTTACCGAGAATTCTACAGCTATATCTGCATCACCAAGCAAGATGCCATTTTTGTCCACTATTTTGGCATATGCCACCAGAATATCAGAACCATCGGCAACGAACTTACGTCCTTCCATATCTGGCTCTAGGATGATTCTATAAGCTTCTTCCGGAGTTTTTGTAGTTTTGGAAACCACAATTTTACCATCTAACAATCCGTTGGCGGTCAATGTTCCTTTTTCATATTTTGAAATGGAAAATACAAATGGTGCGTGTTTTAAATATTTGTACTTATCCGCTCGCGAAGGATGTTCCTCGGCAATTGTTTTACCGTTTACTTTAAGCTGTACTTTTTCCGAATTACTAAAAATCACCACTTCTTTTGTGTCTTCATTCCAATCGGATGCAATATGTAAGTAGGGGTAATCCGTTAGTTCGGCAGGATACCAAGCCAAATTTTCCTCAGGTCTTGGATAGCGAAAAGCCGTCATAAAACCACCTCGACTTCTATCTTTTGGCGTGTCGGTAGGATGAAAAGTATAATAGGCATGTGCGGTCCATGATATTAGACCCAATTTCATGGGACTGTTCATATATTCATTAATAGCCTCAGGACCACGACGCCCTTCCATTGCCAACATGGGTTCATCACCACTCCAATAATAAGGACCGTATACCATTTGGCCATAAATATCTGTTAAACCAGAAGTTTGCCAACCCGTCCAACGGCTACTTTGCGAAGCGGTATATCTAAAAGGGTCTTCTTGTTTGATTACATTATGAGCCCTTGGAACATAACCCCTGTGATTGATACCAGCTCCCCAGACAAAAACGGAAGTGTGGTTTCTATGGTTTCTGACCATAGTTCTTGCTGCTTTTTCGAAATTATCGAACCAAGCCTCATTTCCGATAGACATCCATGTTGGGGCTTCTTCATATACCAGCATTCCTAATTCATCACAGGCTTCCAACAACGAATTGTCATGCGGATAATGTGCCGTACGAATGACGTTCATACCCAATTTTTTTAATTGAAGAATATCTTTGTAATGCAGTGAATTGGGCATGGCATCCCCAATAAAACCATAGTGCTGGTGTAAATTGGTCCCAATGAGCTTTAGAGGTTTTCCGTTGAGAACAATACCGTCATGATTGTTCATTTCAATCTTACGGAATCCGGTTTTTACCTCTATCTGATCTACTACTTTATCGGCTTCTAAAACCAACGTATTTACACGGTATAGGTTAGGTTCATCTATAGACCAAAGCTTCAAGTTGTCTTCAATACTTCCTATTGCATTAAATTGGACATCTGCACCGGAAGCAATGGTTTTTGTCTGCTCCAATTTTAAAACCACCAAACCTTTTTCATCAACAACCCTATTTATAACGGTAGTTATTCTAGGTTGATTATTTTCGTTCCGAACTGTAGTTTTAATATTAATCGTTGCATTCATATTCACCGGATCTACGGTGGGGGTGGTAATGTATTGGCCTGCGTTTTCAGCTTCCCAATTAAAGGTGATATGTAACGGATTGGTTTCTACTAAATACACATCGCGATACAGACCGGCGAACTTAATATAGTCCATAGGGCCTGGGTCCGGCGGCACGTCTTCGCGCTTGCGGTTATCGGCTAAAACGGTAACTAAATTTTTTGCACCTCGATTTACAAAATCTGTAATATCAAAATGAAAAGGAGTGTACCCACCAACGGCATGCTGACCAATGTGTTTGCCATTTACCCATACATCCGTTACTTGGTGAACGCCTTCAAATTCAAGAAACACTTTGCTTTGGGAGTTGTCCGAAACCTCAATTTGTTTTCGGTACCACCCAACTTTTCGCATAAAAGTATCTTGGTACTTATCATCTTGAACCCCGTTGAGGTCCATAGTAGTAAGTTCCAATCCGTGAGGCACGTTAACTGTTTCCCACTTGGAATCATCCGTATCCAATTTAAAAAAATCGGCATCTGAATCACCCAAATGGAATTTCCATCCTTGGTTGATATTTAGTTTGGAACGATCTGTTTTTTCAAAGCCTTCTGGTAAAGTTTTTTGTTGTGCATGAGCTGCTAGATGAAATAGCAGTATAAAAAGCATTGTTTTTACTATTTGTAAAGTACGCATTAACTATAATTTTATTAAATTTATTTTTCGTTTTCCAGTTCTTCAATCGTCCAATAATCTTCACGGTCTTTTATACTTCTTCTCACATTACCAACCTTCCAAGCAGGAACGCCACTTTCGTTGTTTAGGTGCATTCGTATGTAGGTGACGACGCTAGCAATGTATTCATCGTCCTGTTGTTTCATGCCCGCCATAACACCAGAGTACTCTTTGCCGTCAACAGGTCCCGTAAGTCCATTCAGAAGAATTTTTACAGGAATATCCCATTTCTTGGCAGTTACCCGCGGAGATCCAACTAGTGATGGCGCCATACCTTCAATACCATCACCGTTTTTACCATGACAGGCTGCACATAAATTTTTAAAATTTGTATACCCATCTATAATTCTTTTACGGGTATAGGTATTTTGTAGCACGTGTTTTTTCTTGATTTGCTCAATTTCCAAAGGTGTTTCTTTTAGACTCTCTTCACCTATAACCGCAATAGCGTCGTTTGATGGGTTTGAAGAAATGATTTTGGAAATGGTTTCGTTTCCGGCTTTGTTTTTTGTAGACCTTAGCGATAACACCAGTTGTTGCAACACTTCTGGATTTGTATCGTTTTTCAACGCCTGTACAGCTTCAATAACTTCTGTATCACCTGATTTTAGATATGGTTCGGCTACCCGAAGCGCTGCCATACGTACCCGGGCATCATCATCTCGCAGTGCTGACAGAATAAGAGATTTGTCAATGGCATCAAGACCATCTAAAGCCCAAATAGCATGTAGCCTACCCAAAGCATAATCCGTATCGCCTAACATAGAACCTAGGAAAGGTTCGCCACCAGTTACTATTTTTTTTAAATCTGATACAATGGATTTGTCTTGTCTAAGTACCAAGAGCTTTTGAGCGGTAAGACGGTACCAACCGTTAGGGTGATGCAGATAATCCAATAATTGGGCCTTTGATTTGTTCAAGAGATTTTCCTGCTTGGCGGGAGCAATTTCATTATGCACTATTCTGTAAATTCTACCTTTACCAATATTCTTGTCAAAACCTTTTCGTTCTACCACAGGACGTAGAAAACTACCCTTTCTGACCCAGTTGCCCTCTTGAATGATTCCGCGGTACATGTCCACAACATACAGACAGCCGTCAGGTCCGGTTTGAGTGTCAACTGGTCTAAAGTTGGTATCTGTGGATGCCAGAAACTCTGTTTCACCATACGGATTGGAAAGTACTTTTTTTCCGTTCACTAGGTTCACTTTTGCTCTACGAATCAAGCGCCCTACAGGTTCAGGGATAAAAAGGTCACCATACATGGGTAATTTATCGCCTAAAAAAATAGACTGTCCACAACTTGCTGTAAAATGATTGAGCGTACCGTCTTCACGAAGTCTACGCAGGCCGCCCTGAACATCTGGCGTGCCAATTATAGGCCATACTTTTTCAAAACCTTCTTCCCATTTGCCTTCCATTTCTAGATTTCCATAATAGGGATGTTGTTGATAGCCCAATGCAGGGGTTTCGCCACCGGCACTGGAATAATACAGTTGACCAACTTCATCTTGTGTCATTCCCCATTGTCCTGAAGGTGCATCCATTAAGGTATCAACCTCCATTTCACCCTTTGTAAATCTATAGCGCAAAGAGCCATTGGATTGATAAAGGTAATTATCCAGCCCCCAAATCATTGTGGCGGATTGGTGTTCTAGGTTTGCATTATCACGTTTATTATTTTCTAGGATGAGCTTCTTTTCATCGGCAACATTGTCGCCATCCGTATCCCTGTAGGTGTAAAGACTGCGGTTGTATGTCTCGCCAATAATCACCCTGTCGTCTAACGGAAGTAGAATTCTCGGCAGAATTAAGCTGTCCACAAAAACGGTGCTTTTGTCCATTTTTCCATCACCATCAGTATCTTCAAGAACGGAAACCCTACTCCAAGGTTCATTTTCATCGGTTCCGTCAATATCTTGCATGTATGTCAGCATTTCAGCAACGTAAAGTTTGCCGTCAGGACCCCAAGCAATTGTTACGGGTTCATTGATCATGGGTTCACTGGCTACCAACTCCATGTGATAACCCTCGGGAAGATGCATGGTTTTCATACTCTCTTCTGGAGACATAAAAACAACTGGTGGGTCCTTTACGAGTGTTGGTTTGGTATAAATAACATCTGCATAGACCGGTTTTTCTTTTTTACAACTGCCAAGGGTGAATAGTACAAGGGCAGAAGTAAAGAAAAGACTTTTTTGTATAGTAGAACGATTTGTTAAATGGTAAAATAATTGGTTCATATTCGGTTTTTTGGCGTTTGTTTGTTGTTCGTTTTTGGTTAAAACGGTGATGTTAGTTTGCAAGAGTGATTGTCCGTAAAAATAATCATAGCACCTTATCGAAATTGTTACAAATGATCATATGCCTATATCATATGTGCTTTTTGATGATTTTTAATTCATCTGATGAGTGGAATTTCCGATTTCTACTTCGGCAATAATGGCATTTATACCGTTCCATTTTAAAATTTCAATTTTGATATATCGGGCTTTGGAGGCCTTAAAATCAATGCTTCTATATTTTGAATTCGTTGGCCATGAATCCGTAGATACCAGCAGGAATTCTTTATTATCATTGCTGATGTAGGTCTTACACTCTAAAATATTTCCTTCCGAAAGGGCCGTTTCCGGAGCTGGTTTGCTCTTGTGGTTGGGCACTAAGATGACGATGTCTATATTTTTGGGACGGCCCAAATCAAAAGTAAGGGTCTGAATTGAAGAAGCATCGGAAACCCAGTGTTCAAAATCGGTTTTGTATTGGGTAGCATCTATTATATGGGAAGCCTTGCCACTGGATGCAGTCGCCGTTACAATAGGCGCCGAGAAAATGAGATGTTTTTTTGATGGGAGGTCTATTCTGGATTCATTGGGAGACCATTTTTTACCAATGTCGCTTAAAAGCGAGATAAACGCAGGATCTAAAAGACCCTCTCTGTTGGGCATGCAATTGAGCATAAAATTACAATACCTGCTTTCTAGCGTTTCCAATTTTGAAACTAGCTTTTCGGCACTTTCTTCTTTCAACATACCGTTTGGGGTTTCAGGACCCCAGAACCATCCGTTTCCTTTAAAGCTGTAATGCCCTAATGCCGAAGCCATTTGGTTGTCCTCATCGGGAAAAGCTCCAAAGGGACCTTCAAAATAAGGAATATCCAATTGATAAGGGGCCTGTAAATGCGTATGGTCCGTCAATAAACAATCGGGCTGTATCTTTCTAATCAATTCACGAATTTCAGTGAAGGGTACTTCATGATGGCCCATCCGCCAAAACCAGCCGTCTACAACTAAATAATCTATTTTACCATAGTTGGTCAGCAGTTCGGTAATCTGGGTTTTTATAAAGTCCATTTCTGGAGGTCCGATTTTATCTTTATCGATACCATGTGTGCTGTCCCAAATGGAATAATAGAGGCCTACTTTCAGTCCTTTTTTCCTGAAAGACTCAACATATTGCTTTACGATGTCCTTTTTGTATGGAGTAGAAGCAACATCATAATCGGTAACCTCACTATCCCATAAACAAAAGCCCTCGTGGTGTTTTGTGGTCAGTAGGCCAAATTTCATTTTAGCGGAAACGGCAGCATCTGCCCACTGGTCCGTATTCAGGTTCTTTGGGTTGAAAGTAGAAATATCATAGTTTTTTTCGCCCCAACTTGCCCCGTAAGACATGATGTTGTAACATATGAACATACCAAAGCGCATATTAACAAAATCTTGCAATAGTTCGCCATATTGTTTTGATGTTGTTTCAGGTGTTTGGGCGCTGACTTGCAAACAACAGAGCAGTGCTAATAAAGTGGTGCGAATTATTCTCATGAACAACTTTATTTAAGTGTTATTTTGAAAACGTTGGCCGATTCGTCAAGCACCACGCCCTTTAATTTTAAAAGAAGTCCGTTTGCATTATGGTCAAATTGAACAGGTTTACCCGTACCCAAATGAACGATTTTTTGAATATCACCTTTACGAAGTTTAAAACTTGAGTTCAAGGATTTAATCAAAAGGTCACCATCAGGTTTACCCAAGCAAGAGGCATAAAGATTATTTCCGTTTACAGTAAACCGGATGTCTTCTTTTGTGTATTGTACCTGTGCAAAATGATTGTTGTGATGGTAGGTATAATTGCCTTCGTCAATATCAGTAGGGCCTTCACCATAAATAAACCAAGGAGCGGTATTATAAACAGCTTCGCCGTTCTTTTCCAACCAATTACCCATCTGCGTTAGATTCTTGATTACTTCGGCTGGAAAAGTACCATCTGACTTTGGAGGGATATTTAGTAAAAGGACTCCATTTTTACTAATAACATCCATTAACATATCTACCAATTCATTGGTAGAACGCAAAGGAATGTCTTCTCTATAAAACCAACCATGGGTTGGAAAATCTGGCGGTACGGTCATATCCATATCGGTCATCCAAACGTCATAAGCGGTTTCGGTAAGAATACCATTTTCTAAATCTCGCATGCCTACGGAAGGCGGAATATCATTGGATTTATAAACAAATTCAACTTCTTTTTTTCGCTCTAAAGACTTATTGAAAAAGTAAGAAATAAACTCCCTTTGGTACTTATTTTCAAATACGGGAGATGGTAAAGTTCCTTCACCAATAAACTTGCTTTTGCGAGTCACTTTTTTATTGTGAGAGCCTTTGGTACCGCCAAAACTGGCATCCACCCAAAAAATATCGGGATCATACTTATTTACTCCCTCTTTAGCAAAATCAATCCATTCATCACCTTCAATAGAATGATAGGAAACCAGGGTTTTCATATTTCGTTTGCGGACGGCTTTAAAAACTTCGCCTACGATATCTATTTTAGGTCCAACTTTAGCCGTGTTGTAATCTGATATGTCACTGTCCCAGTGTTTTAAATCACTACCATGCCAACCGATGACCCCACCAAATTTGGCTCCCGCAGTTTCGAACAGTTTTGCCCATTCATCCGCATTAAAATTTTCGCCTTTGAATTGTTTGAGCAATTGTTCATCCGTCCAATCTTCTTTTCCTTTTTCATAACTGATGGTCTGAATGCCCCAGTGGCAGTATATTCCAAATTTAGCGTCAACCAGCCATTCTGGGGTGTGGTGGTTTCTTAAGGAGTTCCAAGCTGGTTCATAATTCTTTTCCTGAGCTTGTAAACAAGAGGGCGGAGATAACAAAATGGCCATTAAAATGAAGACTGTTTTTTTCATAATCGTTGTTTTATTTTGGTAAGTGGTTCTGATACGTATAAGATTATTTTAAGCTAGGTAAGAGCTTGTTTATTAGTTTTTAAAAAAGAGTCGTCCCTCCATTGTTGAGCAAGTCCAAGTAAGTTTTTTGCATTTCTTGAATACGTTCTGCTTGCCCGGGCTCATTAATTAAGTTTTTGTTTTTCTTCTCTTGAATGTTATCCTTCAAATTATATAATTCAATTGCCTTTAGTCCTTCTAGGTTTTTCTTGCTATTCACAATCATGATCAGTTTAAAATTACCTTCGCGAATGGCATGAAAAGGACCCTGAACATCTTGAGACCTGTGCATGAGGTATTTGTGTAATGGTTCTGTGGATTGTTGTTGAAAGATGGGAAGAAGATTAGCGGAATCTAACACTTTACTATCATCAATCGGAACGTTTACAATTGCCGATAAGGTGGCAACCATATCTTGACCTATAATGGGCACATGGGATTCTGAATTTTCGGTAATTTTTCCGGGCCAAACCGCTACGAAAGGAACACGGTGACCTCCTTCATAAATTGATGCTTTTTTACCTGCGAACCCATTACTGGAATCATGCCCTGCGTCTTTTAACGCTTTGTCATGATTAAGGCCTCCATTATCAGAAGTAAATACAAAAAGGGTATTTTTATACGCCCCGGTTTTTTTAAGAGCTTTTATCATCATACCCACTTGGGCATCTAGTTCGGCAATCATATCCCCATGATTTCCAGGAGTAGAACCTTTTATTTTTTTTCCGTCTAAACTTTCAGATGGACTATGGGGCACATGAACAGCCTGGCTGCAGTAGTACATAAAAAATGGATTTTTAGCACTGTTTTTGCCTTGCTGTTCAATATAGTTTACAGCTTTGTTTGCTAAAATTGGCCCAGCTAAGGAAGGGTTCCAATTAGAATCGCCTATACCATCTCTTCCGCGATTTCTGTTTCCTTCGTCATATTCGGTTTGTTCAAAAGGAATATGAACTAATTCCGAATCAGTTTTAAGTTTCATCCACTTCCCATTTTCATAATAGACATAAGGTTTGTTTTGAATGCCTTGCGGAAGCTCTATAGAATAATCAAATCCGAATTTTTGAGCACCTCCTTCGGTTTTTGAATAATCCTCGGGAGCACCGTTCCAAACGCCTCCTAATCCCCATTTTCCGAAGAACGCGGTGGTGTATCCGCCTGTTTTAGCAATTCGGGATAGCGTTGTAAAGTCGTCGGTAATACCGTCATTTCTCAACGGAGACCAAACGCCCCAAGGGCTATTTGTGTTTCTATAGGCGTAGTTGCCCGTCATCATAGAATATCTGGTAGGTGCGCATAAAGAAGAAGGGGAGTGGGCGTCCGAAAAGCGCATGCCATTGGCTATAAGCGCATCTATATTAGGTGTGGGCACCAAAGGCTCTTTTCCCGTTCTCTGTTTGTGATAAAAACCAATATCGCCAACACCAATATCATCGGCCATTAGGATTACAATATTAGGCTGGTCTTGAGCGGTTAGATTGATACTGAAGCCGGTAATTAGAACTAGGAAATAAATGTTTTTTAAAATTGATATTGATTTCATTTTTTGTTGTTTTAGCGTTCTATTCTTTGAGTTATTGGTTGAGACTGTTTTGTTATTTATTCGTGCCTAAATAATCTTTGGTAGTTGGCGTCCAAACACGGTTATACGCTTTGGTTTCTCTGTGGTCATAAAAGTTGGCCTCGCTCTCAATATCTAGAGATTTAGCAAGTGTATTAAGGGTTTCGGGGTCTGTTTTAGGCCAAATACCTGTTTCTACACGTTGTTTTACAGTTTCAATGGCAGCAAGCCATTCGGACAAGCTAAAACTACAATGTCCCCATCTGTTGACATAAGCGAGACGAAAAAAATCTGAGTATCCTTTAGCCAATACAAGTTCTTTGTATCCTTGGGCCATTGTTGGATATACTAAGCCGTCTCCGCTTGTGTTTATGCGTAGCAACGGAACTTTTGGCTCTCCCAAATGGGTACGGCCAGGTGCGCTCCACCATTTTACGGCATTAGGGTCGGCCTTAACACGCTCAAACGAATTGATTTTTTTTAATTCCTTTTTAAGGTCAATTTTCGCTTCTTTATATAATTTTTGAACAGCTGCTTTATACAATGCGTCGCCATTTGAGAATGAAACTTGATAGTCTACGCCAGTATTCCATCGTAGTTGACCGGGAGCAGATTGCTCTAGCATACTGGTGCCAAAAGTTTGTTTTGAAGGAAGTAGTTTCAAGAGACTTTGATACATACTTTCTTGCAAGTCATTTGCATTGTTGGCATCTGGTTCTGGAATCGGTGCTTTTCCCGGACCACCCCAAGCGGGCCATTGCCCAATGGTTATGGCAAGAGCAATGCGAGCACGACCTTCAGGTGTTTGCTGTGCATTTTTTATAGCCTTCTCCCAATCTGAAGCAATTTTAGATATTTCTGGATCTGTAAGCGGAAGGTTTACAATAGGAAGCTCCGGTGCAATAAGTGCTTTTAATACGAACAATCCATCTAGATGGGTGTTGGCCATCCATGGACTGGTAGAGGCGCAACCTGCAATGGCGCCATCTATCCGGTCTGGATGCATTTCTGCCATGGCTAAAGTGACGGTTCCTCCTCCGGAGCACCCCAATTGTATAGTCTGTTTTGGCTTTCCAAATACCGACTCAAAAATATCCAAAACTGATATGAGGTCGTGAATTTCATGAGCGGGATCGTAATTGTTTAATCGGCCGGGTCTACGGGCCGTTCCTGATAAGGCATATCCGTTTTTTAATAAGAACAAGTTTCTAGGGGAGTCGGCAGATTGTCGATAATCTAAGTCATTTAAAAGGGTGCCGTTCCAGTTTTTTGGGACCCTAATTAAGTATTTTGTTCCCCTGATGGGAATACTATCTTTTACCTCGGTATAATCGCCTTGAGAATTGGTTTGAATAGGCGCATTGGACAAGTCTGGCATGTGCCAATTTTGAGAAGCTTGAGAAGGCTTTTCTTGGGCGTGGGTGATTTTTGGCATTAGAAGCATTTCCATCAGAATAATAACTAATGCAACTAGATATTTAATATTTGGAAATATTTTAGCTTGTGTAATAATTAGCGGTTGAATTTCATCCTCATACCCGAATTGATGTGTTCTTTGTTTTTTCATACTATATTTTTTGAGGTTCTTTTATTGTCTCTCCTCAATCGGTTTTAAATATTCTGTTTCTAAACCTTCAAAATAATAAGGGTAGTTGTCCCAAGGGGATTCTCCACGCATTCTGGGGTCGTTTGTTTTCTTTAAATAGGCGAACAAATCTGCTTTCAGTTCGCTACAAAGAGTAGCATAAGTCACATCTGAAGCAAGGTTTTGTAATTGATAGGGGTCTTCTTTTACATTGTAGAGTTCTACTTCAGGTCGTTTTTTGAAAGAGAGGTCTGAATAAAATTTTACTGATTCCTCATCTTTATTAGCAATTAAATACTCCCGGCTAGGCCCCGCATCAAAATCACCATAATAGCCTTGATGTACGGATTTATAATCAGGATTTCCGGCGGGCCATCTGTCCGATTCAAAATTTATCATATATAGCCAATCTCCTTTGCGAATGGTACGTATAGGGTAGGGCATTCCCCCGGGGCGACAATAGGCATGGCGTTCTAAAGCAGTGAATACGCGGTCTCTAGTTGGGTCTACTTGGCCACTTTTGTTTGCTAGTAAAATATCTAAAAAACTATTCCCGGTTATGTCTTTGGGAATATCAATACCAACGGCATCCAGTAGGGTGGGTGCAAAATCAGTGAAACTTATAAAATCATCTACAGTAGCTCCTCCTTTAATTTGATTGCCCCAATAGATGGCCAAAGGCATATGAGTTCCATAATCGTAACAAGTGGCCTTTGCTCTAGGGAAAGGCATTCCGTTATCCGCAGTTACAATAATAATGGTGTTCTCTAATTCGCCCGCATCTTCCAACGCTTTGATCATGCGCCCCAAATGTGAATCGAACCACTCAATTTCTTTATAATAATCAGCAATGTCATTACGCACCAAGTCATTATCTGGTAGAAAACCGGGAACTTCTATTTTTGAAATGTCCTTGCCAGCCCTTGCACCACTTCCTGCGTCATAAGCACGGTGAGCTTCGTGCGATCCAAACCAAAAAAAGAAAGGTTTGTTTTCTTCTTTTTGAGAAAGAAAGACATTGAAGTTTTCTGCATAATCTTTATTAGACATGTTTTTTGGAGCATCCATTTTAATGTCATTAAATTCTGGGGCTAATGGAAGTGTCTGGTAGGGCTCTTTTTTATTGGCGGGCATATATCCTTTGCCAGAATGCCCTGTACTGTATCCGTTTTGAGATAATAGGGTTGAAAAGGTGGTATATTTTTTAGGCAATCCACCAAACAATAATCCACCTTCTTCTAGTTCCCAAATATTACGCCCGGTTAATATTGCCGCACGTGATGGAGCACAGGAAGAAACGTTGGTATAGGCGTTGTTGAATACAACGCCATTTTTGGCTACACGGTCAATATTAGGGGTGTACAATTCTGCGGTTCCTTGATAAGACGTATGTTTAAAGGATTGGTCATCAGCAATACAAAAAAGAATATTTGGCTTTTTATCCGATTGGGTTTGAAAGCCGAAAACAGGATGTAATAGTGTAATGAAAAACAAAAGTAAACTCGCATTTAATATTGGAATTCGCTTTTTATATGTTGAGTTCATAAGATGTGTTTTAAAATTGGTATTGGCCTTCATTTTTTCATGTATAGGTTATTTCTTTGACCGTGACACTTTTACCCGTTTTGCCCATTCATGCCATCTATCTATCATAGTGTTGAGTTTTTTAGGATAATTAGTGGCTAAATCATTCAATTCTATAGGGTCTTCTTTTAAATTGTACAGTTCCCATTTTTTGCCGTCTTTATCCTTGGACCAAGCTATTTTCCAATCCCCTTTTCTATAAGCTTTATTTGTACCATGTTCTACGAACCATTCATCTCTATTTAAACTCTTATCATGTAGTACAGGCATTAGACTTAGCCCTTCCAAGGGTTTGATTTTATTTCCGTTAAAATTCAAAGGATACTTAGATTGACTAACATCTATAAGGGTTGGCATTACATCTATAATACTGGCAACATCCTTTTTTATATTATTCTTCTTTTTTAAACCTGCTGGCCAATGCATAATAAATGGGGTTGCAACGCCTCCTTCATGACCTGACTTTTTATACTTCCGATAAGGGGTATTACTTAAGTTTGCCCATGAAGGACCATAGCTTTGGTAGGTTGTAGCAGGTCCTGGCATATGATTCGGAATATTTCCAGGAGTTACTTTTTTTCCTTCTAATGTTACTGATATTTCTCGTCCAGTCACCCAATTTTCAACCCCTTCCAAGGTCTCGGCACAACCGCCATTGTCAGATAAAAATAGAATTAGTGTGTTGTCTAATTTTCCCTCTTGTTCAAGTTTATCAATAATTCTTCCTATGCCTTGGTCCATATTATCAATTTGGGCGGCATAGGTTTTCATACGCTGCAATTCCCACTCTTTGTTTTCAACATTTTTCCAAGCAGAAGCGCGTGGGTCACGTGGACTCAACTTTGTGTTTTTCGGTACAATGCCGGTTTTTTTCATTCGCTCCAATCGTTCTTTTCGTAGCACATCCCATCCTTGGTCAAAAACGCCATCGTATTTTTTAATGTCTTTTTGTAAAGCATGTAAAGGCCAATGTGGTGCTGTGTAGGCCACATAAAAGAAGAAGGGTGAATGCGGTTTTTCCTTAAGATGTCTATCTATGAAAGTAACTGTAGAATCAGAAATAGCATCCGTGTAATAAAAACCGTCTTCTGGTTTGAGTTCTATGGGGTCGTTATTATCACTAAGGGTATATGGGTCAAAATAACTACCAACTCCTTTAATGGTTCCAAAAAAGGTATCAAAACCCCTCTGTTTTGGCCAGTTATGTGCATCATCGTTAGTATTGGAGTCCGCAACATGCCATTTTCCGGTCATATAGGTTGCGTATCCATTGGATTGTAATACTTCTCCAATAGTTACCGCATTCTCACTTAAATCTCCATGTCCGTAACCCACCATGCCACCAACTCCTGCTTGATGCGGATAAAGTCCGGTTAATAGTGCAGCCCTTGTTGGACAACACCGGGCATTGTTATAAAACTGGTTAAAACGCACACCGTTTTTGGCGAGTCGGTCTAAATTGGGTGTTTGTATTTCACCCCCGTAACAGCCAATATCGGAAAAACCCATATCGTCCGCCATAATTACTATGATGTTAGGTTTATCATTTTGAGTTTGTTGCGCAGATAAATAGGAGTTGATACTACATATTAGGGCAAAATTGAAGAATAGATTTGTTCTCATTTATTTCTTGAATTTATTGTAGTTATAGCGTTCCTGTGCTAAATATTTACCTTCTGAAGAAATGGGCCAGTGGTCTGTGCGGAAACAAGCCACCGGTAAATCATTCTGGTCATATAGATTGGCATCAGGCATATCTGCCCAAGCGTAGCGGACGGCCAATGGTTCTGTAATTTTATCCGAACGGACTTCAATTTTATCCTTTCCAATAATCTTAGCTTCTGCCCAAACAAATTTTTGATCTTCTCCTGCAATTGAAAACCCTTTCACTTTGTTAGTGTTGAAGGTGTACAGGCCTTTATCTATATGGTCAAAGGATATAATTATTTTATCACCTTTAATTTCCATTGACTTGTACTGAGGGGTCCGTCCTTCTAAGTCATAATCATAGGTTTGATCCAAGGCTAATCTGGCCAATCGGTTACCAATGGTTTGTTTATTGCGGTAATGAATATTATTTCTTTCCCCTAAATCCATGGAAACTACTTCACCAGTATGGGGTAGCAAAAGCGTCTTGGATTGTCCTTCGCGCAATTGTGCCCAAGAACTGGTTGTGGGTTCTTTATCCTCTTCCTTCATACTGGCTATCTGAATCCAATAAAAAGGAAAATCGCCTTGCTTCCAAAGATCTCTCCATGAATTGATGAGAATAGGAAATAGCTCGCTATACTGATTTCCGCGTCCCAGATTACTTTCGCCTTGGCACCATATGGCTCCTTTTATTCCATAACCAATTATTGGGTTTATAACACCATTAAAACCATTTGAAGGTCTGTTCTGTGCCGTGCGGATATCTCTGGGAGGACGCATTCTTTGACCAGGTTTTCCCGCAGCTTCCCAAGCATTGTATTCTTTGGTATAGTCGATAATCATCTGATCTGTAAAAACGCTAATTCTCCAGTCCCAATCTTTCAAAAATTCGGGGTGTTCGTAGTTTTCTTCTATGGCTTCTCGCGGAATCCAAGTTGCTAATGATGAAGCGCCCCATGATGCATTGATTAGACCAATAGGTACATCTAATGCCTTATGCAACTTGCGACCAAAGAAATATCCTGCTGCTGAAAATTTTGGGATGGTTTTTGGGGAGCAGGCTACCCAAGTAGTATCTTTTATTTCCGATTGTTTCTCAGGTGAACCAACTAAAGGAATACTGAACAGTCTTATTTCTGGATAATCTGCCGCTAGTAATTCTAATTCAGCATCGTTAGAGTTTTCTACGCTCCATTGCATATTAGATTGACCGGTGCAAATCCAAACCTCACCAATTAAAATATCTTCAAAAGTAATTTTGTTTTTACCTTGGACTGTCAAAGAATACGGTCCTCCTGCTTTTAGAGCATCTAGTTTTACACGCCAATCTCCATTTTTATTGGTGACTGTTTGGTATGAATTTCCTGCAATAGATACTGTGATTTTTTCACCAACCGCTGCCGTTCCCCAAATTGGGTTTTGTTGGTTGCGTTGCAGGACCATATGGCTACCAAAAATATGAGCAACTTTAACTTGTGCTTGCAGTAGGCAGGTACTTAGATGAAAAATACAGATTAAGAGGATACTTCTGCTCATGTTTAGTTTTGTTATTTTTTACCGAGAATAGCTAATTTTAAATGTATTAATATTAGTGACGGAAAATGTTCAATATATAGCGCCACTTTATTTTATACATATATGGATCAGTAGAATAGCCCTAGCTTTAGTGTTACTTTTTTAGGTTTTCTAATTCCATATCGTTGGTCTTTATCATAGCAATAAGCTCCCGTGCTTTTCTTGGATTTGAATTGATTAAATTATTTTCATCTTGCCGTCATTTTTAATCCAACGTCTTAATTTTAATCGACTTAAATTCTACTCCTTGACCTTCTGCTTGAAGACCAATAAAGCCACTTGATATTGCTGTGCCATCAACTAGCATAGCTGTATCGGAACCTATTATAGCAAGACCTCCAATTATAGGATTGGAGTATTGCAAAACAGTATCTCCTTCCACTATATGCGTTATATTAGATTGCTTATCTACAATTAGCTCGCCCTTCACCCATTGATTCCATTTGTACGTTTTGGAGCTAGACTGTGTTACATGCTGCGTAAGTAATTCACCATCTTTATGAATGTGCGTTCCCGGGCTGCAAGAATTTCCCGTATGCCTTGTTTCCCCCTCTGTTTCTTCGGCTAAAAATTGAAACTCTACGGCTACAGGCCATTTCTGGTCTTTTAAAATGATTTTTGGGTCTTGCGAATGAAACATAATACCACTGTTACGGTAGGCATGTATAGGAGCCTCGTCCATCCATTGTTCTGTAAAACGATATTCGAATTTAAGATGGTATGCTGAAAATGGTTTATGATAAAACAAATGTCCAAAGCGTTCCCCAAATTCAGTATAGCCATCATAATTTACTTGGATTACACTGTCGACCACTCGAAAGGTATTTGCATAATTATCTCCTAATTCATGATGGTTAAACTTAACGACCCATCCGTCCAAATTTTCTCCATTGAAAAGAACTTGCCAATTTTCCTTATCCGTTTTTTGGTTTTTGAGCTGTTGGCATTGGCAAAAAGTAAGCACTATAGCAAAGCAAAAAATCATTTTATTTAATCTCATGAATTTATTTTTTTTCATTAATTTTTGATTATTTCATATCAACCTACTTAGACTCTTCAGTGCTTTTCCTTTCCAGCAGGTATCACTCGCGCAAACTAAATGAGTGTATTATTTTTTTGAAATACCCATTTCTAAATCAGTATCAAAATGCTGCATTCGTTTTAAAAGTTTTTTTGCTTTTTTAGTATTCAAATCAATTACATTTTTAGACTCGGATTTATCATCTTTTAAATTGAATAATTTAATTTTAAGGTCTGCCTCAGAAAGTTTATGCCAAGAGGTTTTTCTATACCCCTTAATTAAATACTTCCAATCTCCAATACGAATACCGTCAATTTTTGTTGAATTAGAACCATAGAAAATCATTTCTTTTCTAGGTGATTTTTTGGTTTTTCCGCTGAAAAAATGTGACATATCGTAACCATCAAACACTCTATTTTTAGGTAAAGGAATACCCGCATAATTAGCTATGGTGGGGAAAATATCAAGTGATGAAACTATCTCATCGCTAACCGTACCAGCTTTTATATTATCTGGAGCCCAGATAATTGCCGGAACACGTTGTCCGCCTTCATACGTATCGAATTTTCTTCCCTTGAGTGGTTTAGCAGAACCGTGACGGTTTGGTCCGTTATCAGAAGTGAAAATCACCATTGTATTTTCATCTAAACCATTCTCTTTTAGTGTTTTTAAAATTTCACCCACACTCCAGTCAATTTCTTGAAGGGCATCATAATATGGGGTAGTTCCACTACTTCCTTTGAACTTGTCACCAACAAAAACTGGCACGTGCGGAAATGAATGAGCGAAGTATAGAAAGAACGGTTTTTCTTTATTCTGCTCGATAAAAGAAACGGCTTCTTTGGTATACCGTTCGGTAAGTGTTGTTTGATTGGTAGGGTATTCAATAATCTCATTTCCCCGCATTAATGGAGGTTTGTTTTTAAGGTCTTCTTCGGGCACCTTAGTTAGGTTTTTTTCTACTCTACTGATATCCGAAGCCATATGTTCATACGTGTAGTTATCGTTTAATACAACATCTTTTGAAATGTCAATACCTGGAGCAATAGACATGTTATTGCTGTACGGAATACCGTAATACGAATCAAAGCCTTGATTTAAGGGTAAATACTTTTTATCATGCCCCAAATGCCACTTGCCTACCAATGCGGTTTTATAGTTCTTTTCTTTTAAAAGCTCTGCAATGGTTACTTCATCCGGAGGAAGTCCGCCTTCATTCGGTTTAGGGAACAATACACCCGGCACGCCTGCACGTTTGGGCATTCTTCCCGTTAATAAAGCAGCTCTGGAAGGAGAGCAGACAGATGAAGCCACATAAAAACTAGTGAGCTTTAGACCCTCTTTGGCCATACGGTCAATATTTGTGGTCTGTAAATTACTCGAACCAAAACAGCTCAAATCTTCATACCCTTGGTCATCTGTGAAGATGATAATGACATTTTTAGACTGAGCTTCTATCTGTGCTGAAGAAAATAAGAACAGAAAAAAGAAAACTATTTTAAATGTATTCATGCTATTTTTTGGTTTAAGGCCATCTCTTTTTTGAAATGTGTGTAATGCTTAATCTTTGTTTGATGAAAGTTTTGAAAAGGCTATAATCAACTTACCCTCCTTTGTTTTTCCAAGTAGTTTTCCTGCAAAATTGAGAGCTGTAATGCCATTTCCGGCACCATCAAATTCAACAATTAGGTCTTTTCCTTTTTTCTTGGTTTTAGAAATTTTAGAACCTCTTCCAAAATCAACTTCCTCAGAAGCACCAAATCTCAAAGAAGCAAGGTCAATATCTTTTTGCGCGTCAAAACCTGCTTCTGAAAGTATTAGAATTTTAATTTTTTTAGTGGTCGAGCCTATCTTCTTTTTATTTAGTAGCTGAATGCGTTTATGAACAGTTAGTGGAAGGATACTATTTTTTGAGCTGTGCTTATCTCGCGCTAAATCGTCTGCTTTTGGTACATCTATAACAGCCAATGAAAGATGTGTAGCTCTTCCATACTGGTCCTGTAATACATGGGGCCGCTCTAATTTGTACCAATGGGTTCTAGAACCATCTTCATAGGAAGTATTGTCTGGTGTGTAAGCCGTACCGGGGTTGAATTTCCAATGGATGCCATCAGGTGAACGTAGGTAAATTGCACGATAGTCCCAGAATGCGTTAATCATCATATGATACTGTACTTCATCCTTCCAAAGAACCGGGTCTTCGTAATTGGAGTTTCTATATTTTTCTGGAATAATTTGGTTGTATCTAATCTGATCGGTTAGAACGGTATACGGCCCCAGAGGATCGGCTGTTTCACTGCGCATCATCTCTCCGGCCTTTGTCACAAATAGAAATCGACCATCTTCTAACTGAACTCCTGATAGGTTACGATAATACCGATATGATAGTTTTTCATCTTCATTTGTGCTTTTCCAATCTACCGTCATAATCCCTAGACGCTTCCATGGGCCGTTCATGGTTTTAGAGGTGAACAAGGTAGCTTCCCAGTCTACGAGGGAGTAGAGCATATATGTACCGTCGTTCAATAAAATTATATCGGGATTATGGCCCAGCCCATTGTGAAAGTCATATGCTGTTTCTTCTTTCACTTTATAGGGTCCCGTTGGAGCTTCAGAGACCACATGCGCTACTGTTGAATTGGGCCACTCCCAATGACCTTTGGTTGCGTTTGCTGGCCACCTAGTTACCAACATATGGTATTTGTTGTCCATATCTTTAACGGGTCTTCCCCCCCAATAGCTCCATTCTGGGTCTTCAATTCCGTTATCTGCATCACGCGGTAAAACAGCATCCGTACCCCATAGGTCTGACCTAAGTTTATTATGAATGGGCATCGGCTGAATAAGGTCGCTAAATGAAGTACCCGAGACTGCTTTTACCTTTGCTTTTATCATTTTTGAGCCCCTACTCTTATTGCCGGAATAATCGTGAGCGAAAACTATATATGAATTAGTTACGTCCTTTTTTGGTGTAAAGTCTATATATTCAGTGTCATTTATGTCATGTGCTATTTGTCTTAGATTCTTGCCTTCTGCATCACCTCTATAGATTGAATAGTTGGCCACGTCAATATCAACACTTTTGTTCCACTCCAACTTAATTTCAGTATGAAGGGCTTCAATTTTTAGGGCGGTTGGAGGAGCAGGTGATGCATTATCAATTTTCTTGAGATGTACTTTGTTAGAGCCTGTAGACTCAGAAGTATCAAGGCGAGTAACTACGTAATTATAAGCAATACCGTTGATGAGGTTAGTGTCGGTAAAACTAAAATTTTGGGTAGTCGTGAGTTTTTGATACGCTCCATTTTTTCCCTTACTTCGGTGGACTGAAAATTTAGTGTCTGAATTCGCTTTATCATCTTTCCAATCCAATTGAATACCTTCATCAACGGTTTTTCCTGACAGCGTAGGACCTCTTTTCTTGGGAGTTTGCAGGTTCAGGTTTACATAATCTAGATAAACCTTAACGTCTTCACTTGAGTAAAATGAAACCCGTACACTTGGGGCGCCTGCTAGGGCATCTTCTTTTGTTACGGTATAATTTCCTGAGAAGTGTTCAATCGTTTTGTCTGAGCCAATGAGCTTTACTTTTTCGACTAAAAGTCGCTCTTGTTCACCAAAGAAGAGATGCAATGAAACCGTACCGTTGCTGATATATTCTAGATCGGCACCCATACTCCAATGTAATACATCACCGTCCTTTAAGTTGCGGTAATTCGAGTTGGTGTTTAGTGGTTTCGAATGGATATAAGCATAGTCAAAAGAACTAAAGTACTTTCCTTGAACCAAGCCCATGGAATGTCCTTCTTTTTGAGGTTGGTTAGAGGGCGTCCAGAAAGGAGACTGTAACCCAAGACGCCAAGAACCGGCATTTATCAAATTAAAATCACCATCATTTACATTAGGGTAGGGGGCGTTATCCCCAAGAAGAACGGTTTGGGCCGATACACCCAGATTCCAAAAAATAAAGAAAATAATAGAACATAACTTAAATGTAATTGCTAGATTTTCTTTTTTTAGATGGTAATTTAGATGTATCATTTTCTGAGTGACTACAGTATTGTTATATGACTTAATAGAGAAATTTTAAAGGCGCTCGATTTTTAAAACATAAGCGAAATCGCATGGTTTTTCTTTTGGAAATTGAACAACGAGACCTTCGGGTTTTTGTTCCCATCTGACACGATCTTTACTTCCCAACATTGAAATACTTTGAATGTCTCCAGGATAGAGCTTTCCCTTACTGCCTAATGTTCTAATGGTAATTTGTTCCCCTGGCCATTCCATACAGATGGCGTACAAGTTTTTTCCGTTTTGGGTAAACCGAATATCTTCCGAAGTGTATTTTGGTATCAATTCCCCATGGTTTTTTCCCTGTCCGTGATGGCCGGGATTGGTTACTTCCGTGGGGCCTTCTCCGTAAAATATCCATGGCATGGTGTTATAAATGGCTTCTCCATTAATTTTTAGCCATTGCCCCATGGCATAAAGTTCCTTTTTAGTTTCATCGGCAAAGCTACCATCGGCCTTTGGAGGCACATTTAAAAGCATTCTACCATTTTTGCTGGTCATGTCAATGAGCATATCAATCAATGTACCGGCCTCTTTTACCTTGTTGGCAGGATTATAGAACCAAGGACTGGGCCATACAAAGTGACGTTGCATATTGATATCTGCCATCCATGGGTCATATTGCATTCCCTGCAGGTTCCCATCTTCTATATCGCGAATTCCTATTCCTGGTGGAATATCATGGGTTTTATAAAAGACTTCTACTTCTTTGCCTAATTCAAGTCCCTTGTTGAAATAATCACTGATTAATTTTTGTTGATAGCTTTCCGGTACACTGATTAATTCGTTATCCCCGGCCGGTAAAAGTCGGCCTCGATCTGTGTACTTTTTTAATTCGCCTTTTACGGTTCCCCCAAAGCCGGTATCGAACCAGATCATATCCGGTTCGTACGTATCTATAGCTTCAGAAATGCGGTCAAACCAAGCTTTGAAAATAACCTCCGCCAATCGGCCTTCATTGGCATTAGCGTACTTTGAATTGTCTTCATAGGGGTTGAGGTAAGTTGAGTCTTCTTTGGATAGTTGGCCCCACATACGGCTCCAAAAATCACCGGTGTGAAAAGATGAGATTATGGGCATATTTCGCTTGCGAAGTTCTTTGGCAAGGCTGCCATAGATATCTTCTTTTGGACCTTTGTTTACGGAGTTCCAATCAGTAATATCACTATCCCAATTTACAATTCCGCTTCCGTGCCATGCTACGGGTCCACCAAATTGAGCACCTGAAGCTTGCATTAAGTCCACCCATTTCTCAGCATCAAAATTTTCGCCTTTCCATTCTTCAATCGCTTCCAGAACGGTCATTTCTTTATTTTTTGAAGCTACTTGAACGGTTTGAGGTCCCCAATGAAAATAAATACCGAATTTCATTCCGTATACCCAATCTGGAGTATTGTGTTTTTGTAAAGATGTCCAATCTGCCTCGTACGGTGTAACTGTGGTTTGAGCAAAACTCAAGGCAGTAATTAAGCACAGTGCAATACTGGTATATAGTTTCATGTAGATGGGTTTGGTTTGATTTTTCATTTTTTTGGTGTTAAATTTCGAACAATAAGAATGGCATCGGCCTCATAACGCCATGGGCGGTAATCCCAAAAACCAAGTTCTTTCATTTCGTATTTTACTTCAGGGGTAAACTCTCCTGTAAGGGTATTGAACCACTGCTGGGTTGCATTTTCGTAATCGAATTCTCTTGAAACCTGGACTTTAGCCGAGGTATAATGATTTTCTTTTGGAGTGTACATCATAATGATGCCATCTTTTTTATTGGTGAGATTATAACCACTGGCATTATATCTAGGGGTAGCTTCAAAATTCTCGAAAGGAGCCGTGTCAAAGAGTTTACGCATATGGGTAAAGTACTCAAAATGAGGTTTTTGAAAATCTTCTGGCTGCTCAAACGGATTATGAATAAGGGCGTTCCAAGAAGCACCTTGCCAGTAATAGGTGGTGTAGCCGCCAGCAAAAAGACACATGTAATTTCTGCGTAAACAAACTTCCGCATTGGCGTAGGCTCCTGGGAAAACTACATAAGGAGATTCTTCATAACCGCCATGTTCAATATTAAAAATAGGCTTGTTGGGAAAGTCGTTTCGGGCATTCAGCATGTTTTGATACAAGGTATGTTGCCAGTTTTGCATTGAAATAAAATCGACTTCATCCGCATGGTTTCTACAGAATCCGTAATCATGAACGGAAACCAATCGGTCATAGGAATCTAGGTTTCTTGTGCGTTCAATACGTTCGGAAATATAGGCTGCCGTGGCCCGTGTTTTGTGAAGTGCTTCTTTTGAAACATCCCAAACTATATTCGGAAATGCTTGATATCGTTTAATTACATAATCGTAATATCTATTATCCGCTTCCGATTCCATTTCTGGCCAAGACACTAGTTTGTTCCAAACGTAAATCATGAGGTGACTGACGATTTCTTGATCATGCATTTCTGAAATCACCTTATCAAAATGCTTAAAAAATTCTATGTTTAGGGAACTGTAATCCGGTTTGGAGTTCGAGCCTAAAAACGGAAAAATATCTTCACGACCGCCATATTCATGTTCAGGATGTTCCGCCAGACGCTTGTCTTTTGGCCAAGAAACGTCATAGGAATAGACATTCATGACAACTTGGTTGAAACGGTATTCATTTAAGAGCGATAATAGATGTTTTGTTTTTTCAATATCACTTTGTCCATAATCAAGAGCGAATAACCAATCGCATTCAAAAGCTAAATTGAAATAATGCGAACCGTCTTCATAAAATAAATGCTGTGGATTGTTTTCATTGAGAATAATTCCCCCGTGACGGTCTGTTTTTTGATTTTTAGTGATCGTAATCTTTCCCCTTTTTCCATCCAGAGCTTTTAACTCTGATGAGATAACAAACGATTGTTCTCCCGTATTAGCGCTAGAATAGCGTAAGACCCAAGTATCATTTCCATTATAGAAAAGAGGAATTTGTTGCGCTTCTGTACCGTCGGTAACTTCAGCAGTGGCAGCAATTTCAAAAGGAGCCTTTACTTTTTTATTTATGGAAAAGATTAAATCAATAACTTCCCATTGCTGACATTCTATGACTGTCCCAGCTTTTGGATTTTCAAATGTTTTGGACTGTGAACTACTTATAAATGGAAGCAAAACAGCAAAGCAGAATGTATAAAGCGTTTTTAAGTGTGTTTTCATTATGTTCTCGTTTTAACAATTATTCTGCCCAACCCTCTGTTGCTCCGTTTAGGTAGGCTACAAACCAACCACTGCCCCAAGCGGCGCACCAGAGTACATCTTTGTTGTAGGGGTCTGGTTTAATGTCTACTATCTTATCTGGTTGGCCTAAACCTTTATTGATTTTTTTCCAGCTGTCTCCTCCATTTTGACTCAAGTAAATACCTGGATTCATGAAGTCGCTGGACATGCTCACTTGTTGACCTGCAGCACTGATTACGATTACTTCTGAATCAACGGGAGAAGTTTCTGCTTGCCAGACAAAAGGAGCTTTAAAAATTTGTTGCCAAGTTGTACCCTTGTCTGTACTGCGCCAAACTCCGCCTTCTTCATAAGTACCACCACGTTGCCCAGTAGAAATTAGTATATCCTTGGTGTTGCGGTCAATAAATACATTGTTAACCGATTTTATAACAGAAGGGATATTGACTTTTTTCCAATTACTACCCTTATCCTTGGATATATAGAGCCCGCCATTTTTGTCGTTCGATGCGGAATAAAGGGTTTCGGGCTGATCGGGATGCATCGCGATACGACGCACACTCGCATTTTTATGAAAACCGGTATTGCTCAATTTCCAAGAGAGGCCGCTATCAAAAGAGTGATAGAAACCATAACCCCCTTTGGTAAGTTTTTCCGGTTTCCCTCCACCTATTTCCGAAATTTTTCTTGAGGTTGAACAGAAATACATGTTATTAGGATTTTTAGGGTCGATTAGAAGGGAGTTCTGAGGTGCCAGACCTTGCCATGAGTTATTGTCCGTTTCAAAAATGGTGGCGATATTCGCCCAAGTTTTTCCGCCATCGGTAGTTTTGCGCAATTTACCACGGTGTTCTTGTCTCCATGATAATATAAAAATAGTGTTGGGGTCATTTGGGTGAACTGCTACAGTAGAGATTGAATGGGCGCCGTGATTGCCGCTATGATCATGAACTTGACCTTCTATTTGTTCCACAGCAACAGCTTGCTTGTCTGGCCACTCGTCTAAATCCGTAGTTTGCCATAATCCATGTTCGCCACTACAGAGTATGCGTCTATCTTTAATACCCGTTTCTAAAAGCATAAACCTACCAGGAAGATTACTATCACCTCTACCAATCCATTTGTTACTGCCTTTAGAAGTTTCAAAATCATCTACTTGCTTCCATGTCTTGCCTTTATCAGTTGTTTTTAGGGTTTGCTGATCTATACCGATGTAAACATTTCCTTTGGAATCAATAGACATCATCCGGTTGCCGGAAGAACCTGAAGTACCATCCATATAGGTCTGTAGGTGGGCAAATTCGATATTGGTTCCTGTAGGATTGTTCCTTTTTTTCCAATATTCTAAATCATTATTACCTATCCAATAAGGGCCATATCTGGCACATGTAATCCATGTTTTTCCACCATTTAAGCTTCGCCATACATCACCTGGACCAAAAGTGAAATCGTGTTTACGGTTGTAGGTTACATAGATTTCGTCCTTGTTCAAAGGGTTAATTACCAATCTATTGAAAACCGGAAGCGTTTTTGTGGGCAAGGCGGTGAATTTTTTCTTTGACTCTGATTTTGATATGCCGAACCAGTATCCCATGGTTTTATGGAAACGGTCAACTTCGGCATTGGAGTGGAGGGCGGTCATGTCAAAATAGAGATTACCGGTAATGTTACTCCAGCTTTTACCGCCATCGGTACTTTTAAATACGCCCCCTTTGGATGTTACCGTATTCTCTTTTTCTTCATAAACCGTTTGGTCTACCAAATACAGGACAAACTCATTGGTTTTTTGATTGTAGTATGAGGTCAGGTCACGGGGAAGGTTATTAGGGAGATCATTACCTCCTTTTGTCCATGAAAGTCCGCCATCGTAACTAAGCATCAATCCATAATTGGTTACCATTACAATATCCAAGTTGTTATTGGGATTTACAATGATTTTACCTACATCTGTTTTTTCGGGAAGGCCTTTGGTGATTTTATTCCAAGTCTTTCCCTTGTCCATAGATTTATAGATAGAACCGTAAGCTGCATATTTAAAAAAGATGCCGTTGGGATTCGCCGCGGATCTATGGTTGCTCTTTACGTTCCAAAAATCGCCTGCACCTGCATACCAGATACTGTCTTTGGTTGGGTCTACGGAAAGTTCACTTAAACGTGTACCTTGTTGTTCATAATACCAACCTTTTTCAAATGATTTAGGGTCGTTAGGGTCAATGTTTACGTCTTTATGGCTTCCGCCTAGTTCTATCGTTTTTTTCCAGCTTCGGCCTCGGTCAACAGTTTCAAAAACCCAACCGTTCCAATCGATTGCCATACCGTAATCGGGGTTTTGAAGAGAGAATTCAATATCCAAAACTCGTTTCATATCGTGGCCCAATCCATCAGGGTCTTTTAGAGATTGCCATGATTTTCCGTTGTCCCAGGAGCCATAGCTCACATGCATATCTGGACTCATGAACATTACAGTTTCGTCAGTAGGGTGATTCCAGAATTCTTCGCAATAACCAGACATTCCCGGACCAAAGTTTTTCCATTCAATGGAAGGGTCGGATTTAATTTTCTTCGTTTTAATTTCTTGAAAAAAGTCTGATTTTCCTTGGGCCTGTAGATTATGCCCCAAGAAAATAGTTAGGAGAAATAGTATTATTTTTTTCATAGCTCAGTGTTCTAAGTTGTGCCTATTTATGATGTTGTTATTTTTTAATCCATTCCAATTTATCTATACTAACCCCTCTGTACGGCCACTCTACACTAGAGATATACCATTGGTCATCTTCGCCTTGAAAAATCTCTGGGGCATGAGCATTTAAAACCGCAATTTCTTTTTCTTGGTCCGCGCCAAAATCATTCAGGTCATTGGAGTTGTAGACATAGGCTCTATGGGTATAAGCACCTTGTATATCTTTGCCATCCCAGCCACCTTCCCATGCGCAAACAAAAAGGTAAAAGGTATTGTTGTGGAATAGTAGGGTGGGCGATTCAGGATCAAACTTGTTAGTCTTAAGAATGATTTTAGGTTCGCTCCAGTTAACCAAATCTTTAGAGGTTACCATTCGAACACTTTTTATAGAACAATACGTCAGATAATATGTGCCTTTGTATAGTAGTAAATTAGGGTCACGGGCACCATCTGGGTCAGAGAAGAGTTCTCCTTTTGGTTCCCAATCATATAGATTATCGGAAACAGCCAAGCGCATTGGGCTATGGCCGTAAACCATCTGAAAGAGTCCGTCTTTTCTAACAATATAAGGTGCGTGGTTCGCGGCTATTTCTCCCGGACGGTCTTTTGGAGTTAATATTTTGGGGAGATCGTTATAGTGGTGCTCCTTTACAGTTTCTTTAAAATCTGTTGCTTCTGATACGGCATGAAAAGAACCATGCTCGCCCTCGTGTATGCCTTTATTGAGCGGTTTTGTTTCTACCAATGGGTGGGTTATCCCAAAGATATGCCACTTGCCATCATCGCCCTTTACAAAAGTATGGTCGTTCGGTACCCATTCATCATACCATTTACCTTCTTTTAGGTTAGGCGTGTCAGGGGCGAAAAAATAATCGCCATCAGGTTTATAGATTCGTATATATTCATTGGCTTGTTGTGGTACTAATACACTCTCTTGAGCTATAAGTCCGGTTTGAAGGAGTAAAAAGAATACAGTTAAAAATTGAAAGGTTCTTGTTTTCATTTGGTATAGTGTTGCTGGTGAGTTTGTAAGTATCGGTAAATCCTTTGGTACTAAAGTTCGTTTAAGTCTATGTTCAATACGTGTTTGGAAATACGGTTTAAGTCAGCTTTATCCCCTTCAAAATGATAGGTTTTGTGCAAGTGTTGAATAGCTTCTTGCGGTTTTAATTCTCGGGTACTTGAAGATGACTCTAGTTCATAAAATGGACCGAGTTGATTACCGTTTTCTAATGGGCCATCATTATAAGAATTTACAACATCACCTTCATAGGGATGCTCTTGTTCGGCCCAAACGGAATTTACATAAGTGGTATCTCCTTTAAAACTATACTTTACAATCGTTAGGATATTCTTTTTGGAATCATAACTACCAATGTAAGGAATGATGTTCTGTGGCGGAAGGCCTAGCTTAAACCTATAAGCACCATTACCTTTGTAAAGTACATGTTTGTCCGTTATGTTCAAACGCTCTGGGGGTACTGTACCAAAGTACGAACTGTTCAGAGCCAATTTGTTTTTGTAAGGCAGTATAACGGTAGTGTTTTCGGAAGGGATAAACATTCCCAAAATCCAAATAGATAATAGTCCGGTTTCTTTAGACCATGCTTGTGTTCCCGTATTTACGATTTCATTTGTCGATTGATAGCCTACAAAGTCAATTTGTTTTAAGTCGATATTCAGGTCTTTTTCTATTTCTTTTTGGCTGAAAACAGAGACCTTTCTATTTACCTCAATATCAAATTTGAAATCTTGGTAGTTTACCAAATTCATTTTTTTTTGAAAAGTGACAGTGCTTTCGTTTTTTGCTATAACATCAAAAGACTCCGTATCTAGTTCTTTGGGTGTGAACCAATTTTCAAAAGAAAATTCGGTTCCTTTTTTAAAGAATATGGAGTACTGACCACCTTCCGGGCCAATCCAAAAGCGTTCTTCCCCACCAAACGGGTTAATATGTTCTTCAAACTTTCCAGAGGCCAATAAATCATAATGCATCCACCCGTAACTATTGCCTTTTAGACCATTAGAGGTACTGGTCATTACTCTTCCTTGTAAAGAGGGGGATACTAAAAGCTGGCTTTTTCCATGATTTTCTGTTAAGGTGATTACTTCTTGGTGTTCTTTTAGAAAACTCAAATCTTCCCCAAAAGTGTTTTGAGCTTGAAGATTTGCAGCAAAAGCAAATAAAAGTCCGGTAAAGCATACTAATTTTTGGTAGTTGGTCATTGCATTTACAGTTTTTAGTTACCGTTTAGTTTTTTAGTTTCGTTCATTGCACGCTCACGCTGTTTGGCATTCAGACCATGCTCTAATAAATACTCGAACTTAGGAGTGTTATGGTGGCGTTTCATTTGCTGGTCATTAACATCTAGGCTAAGGTCACAATCAAAACGTATTAAGACTACATGGTTTTTTTTCCAGTCGCGAGTAGGGTTGGCAAAATGTGAAATTCCCCAAGTAATACCACGGCCGTCTTTGGTATCTGTAAAAGCATCGGCAACGAAAGGTCCTCCGGCATCTGGCATCATTTCTACCATAGAAGCGATTTCAAAATTCACCCAATCTTCGGCATATTGTATGGTATTGGCCTCATTACCATCTCTAATGGCAAAAGCAGCAACCCCTTTTTTGAAAGGAAATAAAGTAGTCTCATGACCTGAATTCATTATAGGGTTCAAAGGATGTTTTGTAAACGGACCTAACGGATCATCTGCAATGGCAAGACCGTGCATACGTACATTGTTCTTACCGTTAACTTTACCAAAATCTGATTTGTAGTATAGGTATATCTTACCGTTGTGCACTATAGGGTAGGGGTCATGAATTGAAAACTGGTCCCAAGAACCAGGTGCGCCGTTAGGTATTACTTTTTTCTTAAAAGGTGTCCAGGGACCGTTTGGAGAATCGGCATAAGAAACTGCGACCGGACAATTGTCTCCGCCACTTTTTCCGGGTGCTTCGGAAAAGGCTTGGTAGTACAAATAGTATTTCCCTTTCCACTTCAAAATATCGGTAGTTGTAACCGAACGCCAACCTACTTGTGGTTTTGGAGGCCTAGGAACCGCAACACCTTGCTCTTCCCAAGTAAATCCGTCTTTTGATGTCGCGTAGAAAATATCGGCTAAATCCCAATCTGCAGAGGGAATAGTGTCATTAGATTCTTCAACCCTTGGAATGCCTACTGGAGCTACAGGGGTTTCACGGTGGGTGTACCATATATAATATTGGCCATTTTCAAAAATTACTTTGGAAGGGTCACGGCGAGAAATAGTACCGTCATTACCGTTGTAATCAAAGCCTTTAAGCTCTGTATATTTAAACTGGGTGTACAACTCATTGCTTTCCTGACGAGGGCCTAAATAATTATCATAATTACGGTTTAATGCGGCACTTAAGGGTCTATCCGGTTTTTCTTCAGGGAGTTCAAAAGGGAAAGCTTTCTCCTGACTGTAGGAAGTAAGAAAGCTGCTCAGGGTCAATAGTGTAAAAATAATTCGTTTCATAAGGTTGTTCTTTCGTTCAAAGGGGTGTTCAATATGCCCCTGTAATATTGTGCTGGTTGTTACTCCGTATTTATAGTTTAATGGGTTTGTTGGGTTTTGGGTGTTGTGTAACATACCAACCGCTACCTCGGGTAGAGGTATAAAATTTACCGGGATTATAGTTGTCTATGGCAATATCATTAATACGGTCACTCTGCCCGTTTCCTTTATTGATTTTAGTCCAAGTTGTGCCACCGTCTTGTGAAAGATAAGTGCCGGCATTTTTTGAGTCTATGGAGACGTTACTCAAAGTGGATACAAGAATTGTATTGGGGTTGTAATACGCCGTTTCAATACGGTTAGTCCAAGGGTAATCAAAAATACGTTTCCAGGTACGTAGGTTATCATCGCTCACCCAAACCCCTCCGTCATTTGTTTTTCCTCTTTTGGTTCCGGCGGTAATATAGGCTTTTCCGTCTCTGGAAAAATGAATGTCATTTATACCTTGATTGCCAGATATGTTCTCGGAAGATGTAACCTTTACCCAGGAAGTACCATTATTAACGGATTTAAAAAGACCTCCGTTTTTATTCTGTATGGTGGTGTAAAGGGTGTTGGGGTCTTGAGGGTCGAAAGCTATTTTGGTGGCATCTCGTGAATCGGGCAGACCTGTATTGGCTTCTTGCCAGGTTTTGCCGCCATCATGGCTTTTATGAACCCCAAATCCGGTTACGGAATTGCCCACCCATTCCATATCAATAGAATTTTTAGGAACCACAAAATACATATTATCCGGATTTTTAGGGTCTATGATAAGATGATTTTGATGTACGCTCTGGTCTCCACTATGCGCCTTTATCTCCCATTTAGGAATGGCAATACCGTGTTCTTTCCATGTTTTTCCATTATCAACGGATTTTAATAATTTACCTTTTGCAGCCTGTCTAAAGAACAGAGCATAATGAACCAAGGTATCTTTTGGATGTATGGCATACCAACTGAGTGATGTTTCATGGTCTAGAAAATTATGGGATTCTGCACCTTGAGCTCCGGGACGAACCTGAGACCCTTCTTCGTTAGTTATCCACAAACTGTTTTCTCCGGACATACAGAATACCTTGTTCTTTATGTTAGGGTGTTGGTAAAAACCATGACCCGGTAGATTGCTATTTCCGGCACCTACATAACTTTCTGTACCGGGAGTGGTATACTCATCATCAATATCTACCCAAGTTTCGCCTTTATCATAACTCATAAGCGATATTTTTGCCATTTGGGTATGAAGTGCGCTACCATCTGCATTCCACCTTACAAAATTGGAGCCTTTTCGTTCGTAGAAATCTCTATCTACCCAATCTTTTAAATAGCGAAGTGATATGTTGGTTTCCATAGGATTGCCTCTTTCTTCCCAATACTTATAATCTTTGGAACCCGTTTTCCATGCTTTTCCATTTCGCAAGGCGATATGCCAATTTTTGCCACCGTCTTTACTACGCCATATTTGACCGGGTTTAAAATTGTTCCGCGACGCGTTAGAGTATTCATTGTTGAGGTAAATATTATCTGGATCATTAGGGTCTACCGCAATAGTATTGAAGCGAATGGTAATAGCAGAAGGCATTTCATGGAACTTTTTCCTGAAATCATTGTCTTTCATATCAAAAACATAGGAAGCACAGTGTATGTAGCTCTTTTTGATATCAGCGTTTTTCTGAAACTGTCTCATGTCTAAAGGCAAATTGCCTTTTAATTTCTCCCAACTTTCGCCACGATCCGTACTTTTGAAAATACCACCTTTATCATCTGTCAGTGTATTGCCCACTGCTTTCCACATAGGATTGCTGATAACGTAGAGCGTAAGAACATCTGTTTTTTTGTTGTAATGATGCGTCATAGCGCGCATTACATCGTAATCAAATCCTTTTGTTTTTTGGGACCAATTTTTCCCTCCATTCGTGCTTTTGTAAAAACCATAATTTGTACTGGCGTAGATGGTATTAGAATCTTTTGGGTCTACAATTAATGTTTCAAATTGGGTTTTTGGATGCAGTCCTTTGTTTAGTAGTACCCAGTTTTCACCCTTGTCCGTACTTTTCCAAAGTTTGTTTAAACTAGGTTCATGTTCTTTAGAGCCGTGGGGTTTGCTATTGGGAAACAACATTCTGCCTAAATGCCTCATTTCGCCCCCGCCGGCATACCAAATATTATCGTCTTTGGGGTCTACGGTAACACAAGAGACGTATTTGCCGTTAAAAATAGGGTGGTTTAGATTTTGCCAAGATTCCCCACGGTCATGAGTGATAAATATACCTTTGTTTTTGTCGTCACTAGAAAATCCGAAATCTGGATTTTGACGAGAAAAATCAATACTAAAAAGTTGCATGGGCCCACGTTCCCCTTGCTTATACCCCGAAGCATCTTCGTCTAACATGGTATTATACGTTTTGCCTTTGTTAAAAGAGACGTACGAATTTCCCATATTGGGGCTTATATAAAGGGCATTGGGGTCTGTAGGATGCCAAAAAGCGCATTTATTGTTTCCGCTCATTCCAGGGCCAAATTGTTGCCAAACTACGGTAGAATCAGAAGCTACTTTTTCAGTCTTTAGGCGTTTGAAAAAAGCTTTGTTTTCTTGTGCTGTTTGCCCGCTTGCAGCCATTACCATTAGAAAAAAGACTAAAGGAACTATATTATGAACGATGCTTTTTGGGCTCATACTTTTGTTTCTGGTTAAAAAAAATTTAAAACTTGTTATTCGGTAAAATTGATGTACAGCGTACTCTCATCTAAGGTACTTTTGTTGTCACCATTTGTAGGGCGAATTACAGCTGATACTTTGTATGGTGTATTCACGGATAAATCAATTTCGGTTTTAATAACAGATGTGATGTTGGCGTATCCCGCGTAAGCGATAAACTTTGAATCGGCTATTTTTTCACCTTCATTATCAAATAATTTTAAGTGTATTTCTCGGTCTTGATTTGCTTTATAAGCGAGAGGGACTTGGATTGCATTGGATTTTTTCTGTGAAATCACCGCACTTTGGAATACAACATTTTCGGTGTAAAGTTTTGGTGTGGTATTTTCTTCGGGATTTTTATCATTGGCATCTACTAACTTATAGGCTCTGACCCAATCGTAGTACACTGTATTTCTGCTTGGGTCGTTTAATTCTTCGGTAGTAGGAATTTCTATCCACGGAAAAGGATAGGTTTCACTCACCAATCGCATGAACATAGGTTGGTCAAAAGGCTTATCTTTTACTTTGTCATAAAACTTTTGGTGTTTGGGTGCCCGGTTGTTATAGTAGTAGCTGGCCGTATTTTCGTTTTGCCACCAACCTCCATATATATTAAAATCTTCGGAGGTAAGTTTACTGTCTTCAAATTTTACTTGTGGGGCTCGGTAATCATGTTTTTCGCCATCGCAGTCCGTATACCAGAAATGAGAATTGGAGTGCATTCCACTGGCAAAGTAACTTCCATTAAAATTCCCTTCACGCCCAATAGATTCATGAATATCCCACTCTAAACCGTATTTGTCACAATCGTTCGGTCCTTTAAAATTGTTGCTGCTCGAGAACCAAAATGTTGTGGACATGGTTGTAGCGGCAGCTTTAACCCGACATTCGTAATAACCAAATTGAGTCGATTTTTTCGAAACCACGGCGGCCCCTCCAACGTTAAAAGTTATATCTCTACCGTAGGCATGAACTATGGTATCCTTCTCAAGTTTTTTACTTGTCATTTTCAGAAAACCATCACCCACGGAAACCTGTGATGCCATAAAAAGTCCCGGTGGACGTCCAATCCAAGTGGGGTGGTGGTCGTACCATTTGGTAGTGTCCAGTTCTGTACCGTTAAATTCATCTGAAAAATCAGGGTTCAAAACCCAACGCTTACCCATAGGCGGTTTTGGGGGTCCTTGGTGAGTTTCTTCATTGGTATTAGGTATTTCTTGAGCAAATAGGCTACCGCTTACAAATGCAAAAAATATAATGGCGTGTTTAAAAATCATCTTATTTCGTTTAGGTTATTATTTTTTGGAGAGCAAAAGTTAGATGCTCACGCTTATTTTCTTGTTATTTTTCTTTTGCGCTTCAACTTCATAAAAGCGCTGAAGTTTTTCTCCTTCCCCAACTTCAATGGTGTAAGCACCTTGTTGGAGTACCTTAGGTTTATATTCAGCACCTTTTATTCGGAGAGAGGTTATTACTTCACCTGTATAAAAGTCCTTTACGGTGACTACTTGATTGGGTTTTGAAATCTTTAAACCGGGTAATTCATAACCATTTTTAATCTTAAAATTATCCGTTTGTTTAAAAGTGATCGGCCAATCGCTATACGGTTTTGCTTCGTCTGCGAACATATCCGTATTTCTTGGCCAGCATTCGTAAGTGATTTCCCTTTTAGGTTTGTTAAAACGAATAATGCCATAGCCTGAAGCTCTTCCGTTCAATAGATTTTCTGTGGGAGTATTGTCTTCATGGGTAGGGTTGGCAATGGCATGAACTGTAATTTTATTTTTAAATCCGTCCAAATATTCACCTGTATAATCCGCTGAACCGGGTTTTCTGTTTTTTCCGGGTTTTTCAGGTTTCCAATAACGTAACCAAAAGTTAGATGAAGCAGGTACTGCAAATGAATAGCCGGCATTGTTCCAATCTTCAATTCCATGATGAACTACGGAACCTAGATGTTGGTCTCCCGCAATCATACAGGAAAAACTTTTTCTAATGATACCGAGTGCTTTGTTTCTTCCCGATTGCGGCCAGCCGTTGGAATCTACACTATAGCGTTGTCTTTTTTGGAGGGTAGGGGAATGGGTGGAAACACTGGCAAAAATGGTTTGGGAGAGTACCGCTTTCATTTCCGCATTTTCCCAATCTGTGGTCCAATCTTCTAGAAAGTCCAGTTGGCGTTCACCAAGTAAAGTGGCCTCGGGCACGTTCATTTCGCGTGTATCTGTAAAACCTCTTTTCTTCAATACGCGGTCCGGCCCCGATTTAAATTTTCTGTCTTCTATGATTGCAAAACTGATTCCGCCCCATTTTAAATCGGTATAATAGACACCTATGCCCTGTTCAATAGGAGTAGGGTCATAGGGGTCCGGTAGGTGGCTGGTCTGAGCTCGCTCTACTTCCTGTATATACGAAACAGGCATGTAATACCCGCCCTTTGTACCGTCTCTGTTTTCGGATTTTATTCCGCCATCGCCCCAAAAATTACCTTGACCTATATCGTGGTCATCGGGAATGGTAATAGTTGGCGTATTCCTGATGATATCTCCAAAAACCTCCCCGAATTTTAACCAATAGCTGTAATGCTGACTATGGTCATACACTTGGTCTCCCGCAAAGAAAAGCACATCCGGTTTTAATTTGTTTAAATTATTTATGATGTCGTCTGCTGGGCCTTGACCGCCATGCCTTTTGTAAATGGACCAACAGGAAAAGGCGGCCATAATTACTTCTTCCTTATTTACGGGATTTTGTTGAATGGTGCCTGTGTAAAACGACTTTTTATTATATGCCACCCGGTATTCTTTGTTTAGGGTGTCGTCCCAGTCATCTATCCGGAAAAGAGCTGTGTAGCCAGGATAGTTAATCCGTGACTCTTGAACGGTCTTCCATTCATTATTCTCTTTAATCTGTAGCTCTGCGGAAAATGGTTCATAATCTTTTATAGGATAGAACTGAGCGGTAAGTTTTAAGGTATTCTCATGAACGGTATATAAGGCAAAGCATATTTTGTCTTTCGGAGACGGAGTTTTTGAGGTAGATTTTAATATCTTTTTCTGTGCCTGTACACTAATTGTTAAACATATAGCAAAGCTTAAAATAAATGATTTTAAAATGGTTTTCATCTTTCAATAGTTTAGTCTCAACCGCTTATTTTATTTTTTTAAGTGGGTTAATTTTTCCTATACCATTTGTAGGAGCATCATGTTGGGTTTCATGAAGATTAAAAGTAGGAATAGTTTTTAATAGCTTATCGCGTTCTTTTCTATGTGCTACAGAAACTTGGCTCCAATCCTTTATTTTAGGAAAGCTAATAAGGTCATCAGGAGTTTCGCTCACATCATACCAAACATTGTTTCCATCTTTAAGGACGAGGTTTCCTCCAACAATTTGGGTTTCTTTATGATAGCCGTAAACCCACTCCCGATGTGTTGTTTGATACGTAGTCAAAAAAGGGATTAAACTTTTACCATTGATTTCATAGCTATCAGGTATTTCTACATGGGCAACATCAGCAATGGTAGGAAGCATATCCGACATATTTGCGAGCACATCTTGCATTCCTTTTTTGGTTAGGTTCATACCGGGAGCATAGATTATAAGTGGAACATGGGTTCCTTTCTGAGAAACGGGACTTGATTTTCCGTAACCACTAGTACCATTGTCCGCACAGAAAATGAAAATAGTGTTGTTCTCAATACCTAGCTCTTTAAGTTTGTTCATGTACTGCCAAACCTGATAATCTAGATAATTAACGTGGTTATGAATACCACTTTCTGTTACAGTTTCGTGTGTGTCATATACGCCATTATCTCCCGTAACATTAGGTGTAACACGAGTATATTTATTACCGTCCCAACTAATTTTTGGAGTGCCTGGCCATTTGTTTCCGGAGTCTGGGTTGAGAAAGTCCCAAGCATCATGGCCCAAATGACTGGTATGGTATACAAAGAAAGGTTCTTTTTCTTTTTGTTTCCTTTCCATAAACTCAAAGATGTAATCCAATTCTACATCAGGACCAAAAGTGTTTAGCCCAAAATCTTTCTCGGCTTCCTTTGTATTTGGCCACCAAACCAATTTTTTGTTGGTTCCAGGGTAGTTCATGAGCTGTACATGTGGTTTCCAGTACCAACCAGATTGCACGTAACTTTTTTTATGAATTTCCTTATTCGTATCTGCATTAAAGATTTTCTTTTGTCCATCTACTTTTCGGGTTTCAAGTCTAAAATCTGTGGTGTGGATAGCTGTATTGTAAGAGCCTTCACCAGGAGTAAAACATCCTTCATCAAACTGGAATCCTTCAATCTCCATTTGTGTTTTTCCTGCCCAAAATGTAGCATAGCCACCTGCTTTGGCCACATTGGCGATGGAATGAGGTGAACTGTCATATAAGTTCCAAACGCCTTTGCCATTGGGAGCTTTACCTTTGTCTTTATTATGCCACCATTTGTGTAAATGCGCATACCTGCCGGTCATCATCATAGCCCTACTTGGTCCGCAAACCGTAGCTGCCCAGGCGGTTTTAATATAACAACCTTCTTCAGCAAGTTCGTTCAATATAGGTGTTTCTGCACGGTATTGCATATCTGAGGTATCACCTCCTTTTGGAGGGCTCCAAACCGAAGAGCCGTAAATGGGCAGTTCACGGGCACTAATATCATCGGCATATAAAAGAATGATATTAGGTTTTTCTTGGGCTATTCCTAATGAGGTTGTCATCAGGCTTCCTAGTAAAACCCATAAGACTTTATGATTTGAAATTTTCATGTTCTAGTTTGAATTCGTTTTAAAGTAGTCTGGATTCAATAAAATTCCCAAAATCCGTATTTTTCACCTTCAATATTTTTTTTAGTATCACCCAATTCCTTGGCTTTCTCTTTCATTTCCTTTTGCATGGTTTTCACCTGTTCTGCATATTTTGGAAAAAAGGAAAGGTCATATACCTCCCAAGGGTCATTTTTAATATTGAACAGTTGGGTAACCCGTGAGCCTCTTGTGGTTTCACCATCCTTTTTAGTATAATCCTTGGCACGTACATATTCAATTAATTTATAATCACCTTTTCTGTAGGCTCTTTGAAATTGTTTGTACGCGTGATAGGTGTAATCGCGAACACCAGTTTTTTCTTTGTTGATGACGGGAAGCAAGCTTGTTCCCGTTACCGAACTTGGTGCGTCAACCCCAATAAAATCTAAAATGGTTGGGAAAATGTCAAAATTGTAGGCCAGTGCATCCCGCTTACTACCTTTGTCTTTGATAAGATTTCCAGAAAAAACGAAGGGAATATGGACTCCGTCTTCATCATAAATATTCTGTTTTCCCATTAAGCCGTGGTTTCCAACAGCCAGACCACTATCACCAGCAAAAACAATTAACGTATTTTCATAGGCACCGCTTTCTTTCAATGACGCAATGACTTTACCTATTTGGTCATCTAGATGCGTAATAATCGCATAGTAATCGGAAAGTTGTTCTTTCGCTACATCGGGTGTTCTGGGCCACACGGCCAATTCTTCGTCTCTTAAAAACATATGCCCATTATCAAAAGGGTGTTGTGCAAGATAGGAAGGGGGGAGGATGATATCCTCAATTGGGTACATGTCTTTGTATTTCTGTGGTGCCTGTCTTGGATCATGAGGCGCGTGAAATGCCAAATACATGAAGAAGGGATCCTTCTTTTTATAATTCATAATAAACTCGGAAGCACTTTCTGCATAGATTTCAGAGGTATGTGGACCGTTTTTTTCTGTGCCAGTAGGACCTCTTTTATCCTCTTTGGTTACCGGTCTACGGACCACTTTTCCATCGGTATCATACACTAGTAGGTATCCTTCTTCTTTTTTGTAATCACCGTCTTTTTTCCAGTCCCAAGAAGGCATACGAAAGTGATCGACCAAGTAAATACCTCTGGACATTATACGATCTCCTGAATCAAAAGAGCGGGCTAAGGCAGCATTATCTTGATGCCATTTCCCAACAATGTGGGCGTTGTACCCGTTTCCTTGCAAGGCTTCGCCAATAGTTTTATGTTCAGGAGGAATCGTTTGACCCTGTCCCTGTAATTCAAATACATTTCTACCGGTTAACAACATAGCTCTACTGGGAACGCAGGTAGCACCGGAAAAAGCACCCATTAGATAACCGTTGGAAAATGAAACTCCATCGGCAATCAAGGCATCCATATTTGGTGTTTTTACTTGCATGTTACCCAAAGAATGTACACCTGAAAAGCGATGGTCATCCGTATAGATTACGAGTATATTGGGCTGGTCCTTCTTTTTCGCTTTACGTTTTTGAGCGCTAACAGGAAGTACCAATAGCGTACTAAAAACAACTAAAATGCAAAGTGAAAATCGATTTTTGTAATTCATAAGGTTACTCAGATTGAATTGTATTTGTGTCAACAAAAACTTGGGCTTCTCTTTCATCCACACTGTTTAAGGAAAACACGATATTATTTGTTTGAAGGCTATCTATATGCCTACCATACACCCCATAGACAGGAAGCACATTAAAAAAGCTGAACTCAGGATATCTGGTAATATCTTCTCCAACCTTGGCCATTGAATGTTCTGCCGTGCCTCCGCCTGGTAGTTCCAGCTCAATATTTTCTAAAGTTATTTTACCAACTTTATGGTCTGGAGTTCCCGTAATTAATATTCCAGATGGTGGTTTTACCCTTGAGCTATCCAAAACCCGGGCATTACCTGTAACATTTTTGATAACTACATTGGTAATAGAGCCAACCTCTTGTTTTTCGGCATCGCGGTAGGTGCGTAGGCGTTCTCCAAGACGAATGAAAATAGGCATATCTACTCTGTCCATTTGGATGCCGTCTATAGTCACATCGTGAATGTTGGCACCATCAACACTTAAGATTTTTATTCCGCCACCTTTGGTATCATAAATTCGGCAGTTTTTAATATCTATGTTGTACATATCTCCCATAGACTCGGTTCCGAACTTGATCGAACCCCAATCGCTTCTGAGCTTGCAATCGCTAACTTGTACGTTATAGGTAGGTTTTGGGCTCGTAGTTTTAATGCAAATAGCATCATCGCCCGTGTTAATGTCGCAATTTTTAATAACAGCGTCGTAACTGGAATCTAAATCAATGCCATCGTTATTCTTATGGGCGTGGCTGTAAATGGAAACGTTGTCAACCAAAATAGCATTGGATTGAAAGAAATGGCAAGTCCATGCAGCTGGTTGGCGTAAATGAACATCTTGTACTCTAATTTGAGAAGAATTTACAAACCGTAAAAGAAAAGGCCTATTTGAGCCAAAACCTTCGGTTTCTGTAATGTTCAGCTCCTTAATTTTCGCCTTTATATTTTTGGATAGAAAAGCTTCTCCGTTTCCATCAATAGTTCCCTTACCGGTTACGGCAATATTTGTGGCATTTTTTGCGCCAATAAGGCAATTGCCACGTTGTTGCCCAGTAGCATCTTCAAACGTATCTATACTCTGGTAATCCAACGGATTTGAACTTCCGATCAATTTTGCATCTTTAGCTATATGTAGGGTTACGTTGTCTTTTAGGAGAAGTGTACCTGAAATGTAATCGCCGTCTTTAATAGTAACAGTGCCACCACCAGCAAGATTACAGGCATCAATAGCTTGTTGAATGCTTTTGGTATTTATTGTCTTACCATCGCCTATGGCACCATGATCGACAACGTTGTAACTGTCTGACTTTGAATTACAGCTTACCAATAGAATAAAGGTAATTAGGAGGCTTGTATAATGTAGTTTGATTCTCATTTTAGTTGCTCTGGATTTGGTTCTTTGAGATGATTTTTTTGTTTAGGAAAATTCTATTGATTTCGCTATTTGTAACGTTTTTTAGAACAATTGGGGCTCTTTTGTCTTCATTTATAGTCTTAATGCTGAAATTTTCAACAACCAATCCATCTATATGCCGAGCATAAAGTCCAGAAGCGGGTAGGGTACCCACTAAACTGAATTCTGGCCACCAGCCATTAAGTACTTCTTGGGTGTATTCTTTGATGTTCGTTTTTTGCGCATCTGCAGCAGTACCTCCACCAGAAACTACAAATTGAACATCCTTAATAGTGATATCTTCAATTTGATGCTCTGGAAAACCGGTTAAAAAGAAAGCAGAGTTTTTATCAAGCTTGGAATTGTCTACCACAATATTGCTAAAGCCAAAGTTGTGCATGCTCTTAAGTGGCTCAAATTGACCCTCAGGCGTATCTACCGATGCAATTTGTTGGGCGAAAGTCATGAAAATTGGGCGTGGTACGTTTTCCATTACCAAATTACTGAAGACCATATTTTTCATTTCGCCTCCTTCGCATTGTTGAATCTTAAGTCCCGAATCCTGTATGTCCTTAAAAGTACAGTTCGTAACGGTAACCGATTCTATATTTCCGCGAGATAGGAGTCCTATGCGCATTCCGCCCCATTTGGTGCTAAAATGGCAATTGCTGACTGTGATATTCTTGCAAGGTTTGTCCGGTCTTGAAGCTTGCAGGCAAATACTATCATCACTATTATCAAAATTACTATTGTTCACGCGCACGTTTGTACATCCATCAAAATCCAGCCCGTCTCCGTTATTGTTTACGCGACTTATGATGTTGATTCCGCTCACCGAAATATTATCACAGTAGAGCCAAGCAGAGGTCCATGCCGCAGGATTGATTAAGGTAATATCATTTAAATGGATGTCTTTTACGTTTACAAACCGAATCATCATAGGTCTGCCTCCTTTTTTCTTAGTGAAGTTTTCTTTGTGCCCGTTCCCGTCAATAGTTCCATACCCTTCAATGGCGATGGAACGTGCGTCTTTGGCAAAAATCAAGCAACGGTCCATGTGAGGTTCGTTCTTGTACATATTCTTATGGGTGTCCGTGGCATAATCCTCATAATTAGGACTCCCAAGAAGCGTTGCTCCATTTTCAACGTGTAGGGTGACAAAATCCTTAAGGTAGATAGTGCCGATTACAACGGTTTTTCCTGAGGGAATAATCACCTTTCCTCCGCCGTTTTTTGTACAGGCATCAATGGCTTTCTGAACCGCTTTGGTGTCTATGGTGGTGCCATCGGCCTTTGCCCCGTAATCTAACACGTTAAAGTCTGTGGCATATGACTGTAAATGAAAAAGTAAGCCGATTATAAAAGGGATTAGGATTTTGATTTTCATTTAAGTTTTTATTTTGAACTAATGGTTATTGTATTAGTTTTTAATCCGTTAGAAGTAGCGGAAATTTTGATGTTTCCGGCAGCCTCGGTAGATTTCACTACGAGTAAACATTTTCCGTTAAATGCTTTGATCTTAGTATCTTGAAACGACTCTAAAGAAGCTGGGTTTCCATTACCTACAGCGGCAAGACTTCCTGCTCCTTCTATGGTGAATTGTACTTGGTTATCAGCATTAGGAATAAGGTTTCCATCCGCATCTGTTATATCAACTTCAATAAAAGAAAGGTCTTTTCCGTCTGCGGTTATTTCCGTACGGTCTGCTGTTAAGCGTATTTTTGATGCTTTTTTAGCTGTTTTAATTATTTTTTCAGTAACAGCTTTTCCGTCTTTATAACCAATTACTTTTAAGCTTCCCGGTTGGTAAGGAACATTCCAACTCAACCTGTATTTTGAAGTATACATTCCTTTTTCAAATCCACGAAATTCCGCTGGGATATCTGTAGTATCAACTCCTTTTACTTTTTTGCCCAATGACTTTCCGTTCACGATCAATTCTACTTCATCGCAATTCGTATAGGCATAAACTGGAATTTCTTCACCTTCTTTTCCTTCCCAGTTCCAATGTGGCAGTAAGTGAACCATAGGCTCTGTAGTCCATTGACTTTGGTAGAGGTAGTATCTGTCTTTTGGAAAGCCACATAAATCTACTGGAGCAAAATAAGAGGCGTGTACAGGCCAGTCAGCATTCCAATATCCATCCGTAGAATTATCGCGACCACCGTAAGGGGTGGGTTCACCAAGATAATCGAAGCCCGTCCACATGAATTCACCTAAAAATGTAGGATTTTCTGCCTGCACATCAAACTCAACATCTGGAGGATATGCCCATGGTGGGCCAACAGTAACATCATAACTAGAAACTTCCAAGGTTTCTTTCTTGTGATCATGTGTAATAGGTAGGGCATAGGTACCTCGGCTACTAGTCTGAGATGAGGTTTCAGAACCGTAAACAATCATATCAGGGTTTTCTCTAATCACTTCCCCGTAATCAAAAGGCTTATAGTTTAAACCTACAATATCTATCTGATAGGCTAATTTGTTTTTGAATGCTCCCGGGTAATTATTGAAACCTGCGGTAGTTGGTCTGGTATGATCTTCATCATGGCAGATGTCATTCAGCATTTTGGCCACTTTCCAACCGTCTTTTTCGCGTTGCTCTATAATTTCGTTTCCGATACTCCACATGACTACGGAAGGATGGTTACGGTCTCTTTTTATCATATCCCTTAAATCGCGCTCATGCCATTCATCAAAAAACTTGTTATACCCGTTTATGACCTTTGGTATTTTCCATTCATCAAAAGCTTCGTCCAATACTACAATACCTAATTTATCACAGATTTGAAGCATTTCGGGCGATGGTGGGTTATGACTTGTACGCAAGGCATTCACGCCCATACTTTGCATAATCTCCATTTGGCGTTCGGTAGCCCTGTAATTTACAGCACCTCCTAAAGGTCCTAGGTCATGGTGCATACATACACCCTTGAATTCAACTGGTTCTTCATTCAATAGAAATCCTTCTTTGGCATCAAAAGAAATACTACGAATACCCAGTGTGCTTTTAAACTCATCTATAACTATATTCCCTTTTTTCACTTGCGTGACAACGTCATATAAATATGGATTCTCAACTCCCCATCGTTTGGGATTGTTAACTATTATTTCATCTATAATAACTTTCTCCGAAGATTTCTCTAGTCCTATTTTCTGACTGCTGGAGGCTATTACGTTATTGAGTCCGTCAATTATTTTGGTTTCTAGCGTTACCGAAGCTTTCTTTTTATCCGCATTCTTTACCGTAGTCTCAATTTTTACGGTAGCCTTTTCATCGGATACTTCTGGCGTAGTAATATAGGTTCCCCAAAGCGGAATGTGGACGGGGTTATTTACTTTTAAATAGGTGTTTCTATAGATGCCCGCACCAGAGTACCATCTGGAAGCTAAATCTTCCGGAGCAACCCTAACTGCAATTACGTTATCTTCTCCAAATTTGATGTATGGCGTTAAATCCAGCTCAAAACCTATGTAACCAAAGGGGCGTTCGCCAATATACTCTCCATTTATGTACACACGACTATTATTCATTACACCATCAAATAAAACAGCTATTTGCTGAGCTGCATATTTCTTATCTATGGTAAAATGCTTACGGTACCAAGCAGTTCCATGAACCGGTAAACCACCTGTGCGAGCATTGTATTTTTTATCAAAAGGACCTTCAATGGCCCAATCGTGCGGTAAATTCAGTTTGCGCCAAGCTGCATCTTTAAAAGTGGATTTTTCAGCTCCAGAAGGGTCGCCCTTTTGAAAGAGCCAACCGCTATTAAAGGATACATCACCATGTGTAGCTTCAGAATTCAGTTGTGCAAAAGAAAAACTGAATTGTAGTAAAAGGATAAATAGAAAGCTTTTTTTCAACATCATATTTGTGTTAATAATTGTAGAGGTGAAAGTCTAAAATAATTTTCAAGCAAAAGACCACGAACGGTTGAAAGAATAGAACAGATGGTTTTTTTAGAGAAGCTTGAATAAGTGAATCTAAAATTTAGGGCGTCACAGAGTAAACATTGAGATTTATGAGAGATTAAGGTTTGTCAATGTATTGTCTAGTTTTTAGGTTTGTCATAAACCAATAGCAGCATGTAGGTTGCTTGAAAAAGCACGAGTAAATGTTCATTTGTTATAACCTTTAGCACATTCGTGGCTCGCAGATGGGGCATAAAATTAGAATTTAGCAACTTCTAATAGGGCGAAATAAAATCGTATCGTCAATAACAACCACACTATGAATTTTAAACATTTAGCGGCACTCTCAGTCGCCATTATCTGTATAGCTTCTTGCGGCAGTTCAGATAAGAAAAATCAAAAAGTTACAGCACAATCAAGTGCTGCCGATACGACTAAGGTCTTTCAGCCTAATTGGGAATCCATCAAAAAAAACTATAAAGACCCTAAATGGTTTACTGATGATAAGTTCGGAATATTTATTCACTGGGGCGCCTATTCGGTTCCTGCTTTTGGTTCGGAATGGTATCCTCGCCAGATGTATATGGATACCGCAACCTTTTCAGCTACTTTAAAGAAGGGAAAGAAAGGGCCAAACGCAACATATACTCACCACAAAAAGACTTGGGGAGACCAAAAGGAATTTGGATACAAAGATTTTATACCCATGTTCAAGGCTGAAAAATTTGATGCTAAGGAATGGATCGACCTATTTAAAAAATCTGGAGCTAAATATGTAGTTCCTGTAGCGGATCACCATGATGGTTTTGCGATGTACAAGTCAAATACCACACGTTGGAATTCATTTGATATGGGTCCAAAAAGAGATGTATTGGGCGAACTTTTTAAGGAAGGTAGAGAACAAGGTTTAAAAATGGGGGCTTCTTCGCATTTTGCCTTTAACTGGTCTTTTTATAATAAGAAAGATAAGTTTGATACGGTAGATCCGGAGTATGCCGATTTATATTCTAGCAAAGGAAAGGATTTAACGCAGCCTGTTTCGGAGGAATTTAAAGAGCGATGGTGGAAAAGAACAATTGATTTAGTGGACACCTACCAACCAGATATTCTTTATTTTGATTTTTATGTTGATATTGAAGATTTTGCAGACTTAAGACCTAAACTGGCCGCTTACTACTATAATAAGGGCCGCGAGTGGGGTAAAGAAGTTTTGATCAATGATAAGAATTTTGGTCATGAGGCATTTCCTGAAGGAACTGTGATATATGATCTTGAAAGAGGAAAACTTCCAGGTATTAGAAAATTGCCTTGGCAAACGGATACTTCTATAGGTAAGAATTCTTGGTCTCATGTTACCAACTGGGATTCTAAAACTGCCAATCAACTGATTGATGATTTAGTAGATATCGTCTCTAAAAACGGAAATTTACTACTTAACGTAGGCCCAAAAGCCGATGGAACTATTCCTGATGACCAAAAAGAGATTCTATTGCAAATAGGAGATTGGCTTGCTACAAATGGAGATGCCATCTACGATACAAGATATTGGAAAACTTTTGGAGAAGGCCCTACAGAGGTTAAAAAGGGACATCATTCCGAAGGGAAAAACAAGGAGTTTACCGGACAAGATATCAGGTTTACCCAAAAAGGGGATAAGCTCTACGCCATTATGTTGGCTTGGCCAAAGAATGGTAACATTGATATAGAGTCTTTAGGAAGCGCCAATGCATTTGCGGAAGGTGTAGACATCAAAGCAGTGAAATTATTGGGTAGTGATGCTAAAATTGATTTTGAGCAAACTAAAGAAGCACTATCGATTAAGAAATTAGGTAAAAAATCGGGTGAGTATGCCCATGTATTAGAGATATCTATTTAAGATTAAGCTCTACTTTAAGATTGTTTTTTTGTGTTAGTTTAAGTGCATCAATCGTTCATAGTTGGTGCACTTTTTTTATGTTCACACCGTAGATTAGGGTATGGTCGGCGACTTTCTTCCTTGCATTCTAAGCAAAGAAACAGCCCTGTTTATATGAATATGAACAGGGCTGTTTTAGTAGGTGTACTCAGTAAAGGTATTTTATTTCTTTGCTCTGTAGTTTTTGAGTACGCTGCTAATATCTAGAGTGTCTTCCATATCTTTTTGGAGTTTCATCAACTCTGCGAACATAGTATCTACTTTTTCCTGGTATTCTGGGTTTGCAGCTAAATCGTTCATTTCTTTTGGATCTGCTTTCAGATCATAAAGTAAAACCACATCCATTTTTGGATATAGAATCAACTTATAACCATCTTTACGAATCATACGTTGTAAGTCTATATAACCGTTGTAGATAGCATCATAGTGGCTTTCTTTCCTATCACCGTTTACAAGGTCTAAGACGCTATTAAAGAATACATATTCAGGTTTCTTAACACCGGCTAATTCTAAACTTGTGGCCATGGCATCCTGCAAATAGATATCCGTATCAATTTTTTTGTCTTTAGGGATTTTTGGTCCCACAATCATCCAAGGAGCCCGTATACTATGGTCAAATTGACTTTGTTTCCCAATTAAGCCATGTTTCCCGACCGCTAAACCGTGATCAGCCGTGAAGATGATATAGGTATTATCCATTTTGCCTGTTTTTTCCAATCCCTCTATAATTTTTCCAATCTGGAAATCTAAGTGAGTTATAAGGGCATAGTATTCTTTGGTATGTACTTTAACGGCAAATTCTGTTCTAGGAAAGGGCGCCAGTGCCTCATCTCTAAGACTAGGTCCGTTGCCCATGCCATCTTTGTAAGGGTAGAGGGGAAGGAAGCTTTCAGGAATGGTTATATCATCTAAAGAATACATATCTACAAACTCTTTTGGCGCCTGTCTTGGATCATGTGGAGCATTAAAAGCCAGGTACATAAAGAAAGGATTTTTACTTGTTTTGGTTTGGTCTATAAACCCAAGGGCATCGTCTCTTAAAACTTCGCTCCAGTGTTTGCCACCTTGCCAAAATCCACCGTGCTTCATATTGGTTGGCGTCCACGTAGTGTCATTTTCGTTCTGCGGCCTGTTGTAGCCAATAGGCATAATATCGGCAGGTTTAAGTCCGTTTTCTTTCAATGTTGAGAATTTAGAGCCAGTTAGCTCTTTTGCCCATGCATCACCAGGCATTCCAGGTCGCGTATGAACCACGTTTTGAAAAACATTCTGGGCCTTGGCATCAACATGCCATTTTCCGGTCATATACGTGTCGTATCCGGCACCTTCCATGAGTTTACCCCAAGTTTTGTCAAACTCTTTACCGTTATTCCAGTTTTCACGAAACTCATTTACCTCCCATAATTTTCTACCAGAAATAATCATGGCCCGGGATGCTGCACAAATAGCACCGTTCCATCCACCCATATTAAAGGCATGCGTAAAAGTGGTTCCATTATGGACTAATTTGTCCAAGTTTGGGGTCTTGATTTCTTTATTTCCCAATGCGTTTATAGCATTATACGTCATATCATCGGCAAAAATGAAAACTACATTGGGTTTTGAAGGTGGTACTTCTTTCTTTTCGGCTTTGCAAGAGAATAGCAATACCGAGATAAGGGCAAGCGTTAAATTTTTCAAAGGATTAATTTTTGGAGTTATATTGTTTGTGATGAATAATGTCATTGTAAATATACTAAATCATGACTTAAAGTGTATTTTGGATACTTATTAGCCATGTGGACATAACAAAATGGTGTATTATCAGAATAGTGTTCATTGAACCTTTTCAACATTTTTTAGGTGTCAGCAGATTCTTTCTTCTTGCTAATTTGTTTTACGTATTCGCTAGGTACCATCCCAAATTGTTTTTTAAAGCATTTAGAGAAGTAAGAAGCCGTGCTAAACCCTGTTTTGTACATGATTTCTTTTACGGAATAATTACTTTTATTAAAGAACTGCACTGCTCGTTTTAGACGAATACTCCTAATAAATTCACTTGAGGACAGACCTGTAAGTTCTTTAAATTTTAGGTAAAGTGTACTTCGGCTAAGCCCCATTTCTTTTACGAGCATTTCTACATTAAAATCGGTGTTCATCATATGTTTCTCAACGATTTCTATAGCTTGGCTCAGGAATTTTTCGTCCATCGAGGTCACAGCAATTTCGCTGGGCTGAACTGTTATTTTTCGATTGAAACGTTTTCTTAGGTGCTCTCTTCGCTTAATTATATTTGAAAGCTTGAGTTTTAAAAGTTCAAAATCAAAAGGCTTTCGTAAATATTCATCAACACCCAATTCAAGGCTTTTTAACTCAATTTCTTGAGAAGATTTTGCAGTTAGAATTATTATGGGAATATGGCTTGTTTCTGGCTGACTCTTTAAGTTGCGGGAAAACTCAATACCATCCATTATAGGCATTACTATATCACAAATAACAATGTTGGGTATAACCTTTTTAGCTATTTCTAGTCCTTTCTTACCGTTTTCAGCTTGGTAAATGGTATAAATGTTCCCTAAAATTTTACTTATGAATGTACGAATATCTGGATTATCATCTACCACTAATAGAACAGGTAGTTTAGGTCTTGTTTTGGACATGCCTTCATCAATGAGGTCGTCATTTAGACCAATAGCAAAAGACTCTGTTTCAGAAGAACGCACTAGAAAATCATTATCTGAAACATCCTTACAACTAATTTCATCTATATTGGTGTATGCTTCTTTGTCTTGTGGTAAGCGCACTATGAACTTGGTACCCTTGTCCGGTTTACTAAAAACTTGAATACGCCCCTGGTGGAGCTCTACCAGGTTTTTGGTAAACGAAAGCCCAATACCAATGCCTTCAGGGTTAATTTTATGGTTCTTTTCGCCTTCTTTAGCCGAATTGAAACGTTCAAATATTTTAGACATTTTTGCTTTTGGCATGCCAATTCCCGAATCTTTTACTTTAATGACTACTTCGCTCTTTCCGTCAACAATATCTTCTGATATTTTTACTTTGATTTGACCTCCGGCTTCGGTGAATTTGAAAGCGTTGGAAAGCAGGTTGTTCATTATTTTTTCTAAGGCTTCATGGTCAAACCAAGTGATTATAGAGACCGTAGAGGAATCTACTTCAAAATTAATTGACTGTTTGTGCGCCATAAATTGGAAGGGTTCAGCAACTTCACGTATAAACGCTGTTATATCGCTATTTCTCATAACGAGCCTCATCTTTCCTTGGGTAATCTTTCTGAAATCTAACAGCTGGGTCACTAAGCGCAATAAATAATTGGTATTTTTTTGCATTAGCCCTAATTGCTCTTTAAGCGATTTCTGATCAAGAGTAGATACATTTTTTTGGACATATTCTAGAGGTCCTTTTATGAGTGTTAAAGGTGTCCTGAATTCATGTGAAATATTGGTAAAAAACTCCAATTTCATACGCTGTAATTCTTCAGACCTTTCACGTTCAACAGATTCCAGTTCCAATTGGTGCTTTTCCGAAGTTCTAATAAAAGTATACCTCCAGAACAACCATAGTAGCCCTAAAAACAACAAACCATAGCAAACGTATGCAACATAGGTAAGGTACCATGGCGGAATAATATGTATGCTCAAGGTAGTAGGTTTCGAATTCCATATGCCATCATTATTGCTTGCCTTTACTTTAAAAACATAGTCACCGGGTTTTAAATTGGTATAAGTGGCATATCTTTTCTTGGAGGTTGTCTCTGTCCAATCGGTATCAAAACCTTCTAGTTTGTAGGCATATTGATTTTTAGCAGGTGCAGCGTAGTGTAGTGCCGCAAATTCAAAAGAAAAGTTAGTGTTACCGTACTTTAATTCAATTTTCTTGCTTTTGCTGATGTTCTTTTCTAAAACAACTTTGCCATTTATTTCCTCACCTATTTCAACGGATTTATTAGAAATTAGCAAATCCGTGATTACAGTTTTAGCCGGATATTTGTTTTCTTGAATTTCATCTGGATAAAAAGCATTGAAACCATTAATACCTCCAAACAACATTTCTCCATCCGCTCTTTTTAGACAAGCAAGCTCTTGGAATTCATTGTTTTGTAGGCCGTCACTTGAATTGTAGTTTTTGAATATTTCCTTTTCTGGGTCAAAACTGGAAAGCCCTTTGTTAGTTGATAACCAAAGGTTTTGATTGCCATCCTCAAGAATACCTTTTATAACATTGTTAGGTAAGCCATTTAATGTGGAGTAGTGCTCAAAAGTTGCTGGATTTTCATCTGTGCCAGGTATGTATTTATTTAAGCCACCACCAAATGTTCCTGCCCATATGACCCCGGATAGGCTTTCGTACAATGAAAGAACGTAATTGTGACTAATGGATTTTGGATTAGTAGGGTCATGTTTGAATACCTTGAATTTTGGCCTTTTCTTATACTTTTCTTTGGAGGTAAGTACACAAAGTCCGTCACCGGTAGCTAACCATATGTTTCCATTGTGGTCTTCCAGTATGTTTCTGATAATATTACTGGAAACGGAATTAGTTTTTCCGGGGTAATGACCAAAAGATTGTTTTATAAAATGACCTACAGTATCGGTTTTTATCCAGCGGTGTATACCGGTATTATAGGTGCCTACCCACAAATTTTCATTTGAGTCCGACAAAAGGCTGAAAACGCCATTGTTTAAATCTGTTTTTGTTAAGTTGGCCTCTGTAATCTTATTTGGATTGGAGATATCTAAAAAGTAGAGTCCGGGAAACCCTTCGGTACCAATCATTAAAATTGGTTTTTCTCCAATCTTAGTTTCTTCTATGGCAAAAATCTTTGAAAGCGAATTAAAATGTTCAAAGTGTTTGTATGAGCCATTGTCATTGTCTTTTGTGAGCATATTTAGTCCACCACCTTCGGTGCCGACCCATAATGTACTATTACTGTCCTCATAAATAGACCTAATTTTGTCATAGCTCAAACTATTTGGGTCAGAAGTATTTCTAACGTTTTTAAACTGTTTTCTTTTTGGGTCAAAAATATTTATACCACCCCCGTTTGTCCCTATCCAGATGATACCCGTATCGTCCATAAACAAAGACCTTACAATATTTTTACTTAAACTTGAAGGGTCTTTTGAATCATACTGGAACTGCCTTAAAAATACCGGTGGTTTGTTATCCGTAAAATTTTCAAAGTAGAAAAGACCACGGTCTGATCCTGCCCAAATATGATTGTCCTTATCAAGAAGAATATTGCCAAATGTACCTTTATGAAACTGTTCGAAACCTGTTTGTGACCCTAAAGTTTGATAATAAAGCCCTCTACTAGTGGCAATAAAAAGACGCCCTGTTGCATCTTCGGCAATACTTCTAATAGTTGTTTTGGGCAAGCCTATTTCTTTGGTAACATTGGCAAAAAAGTCTTTGCCCTTACCATCTTTCCTTAGTTTATAAAGTCCGCCTTTACCTCCCACATAAAGTCCGCCTTTTTTATCTTCATATATAGAACTTATAAAAGAACCGTCATATTTAGGAATAGGAGAACTAATTTCAGAGTTGAAATGTTCAAATTCAATTCCCTCAGATATAGTATTAAGATCTAATCTGTCAAGACCATTTTTATTTCCTACCCATAGCCTTTTCTTACTATCGATAAATACCTTGGTAATATGATTACTTGAAATGGTTGTTGGATCGTCTTTATCGTGTACGTATTGGGTGAATTTACCTGTAGTTACATTAAAGAAGTTTAGTCCGTTTCCGGTGGTTCCAATCCACAGATTGCCTTCATCATCTGCTGCAATGTCAAAAATAAGGTTGCTACTTATACTGTCAGGCTCATTATCATCAAGATTGTATACCGTGAATTCATAACCGTCATATTTGTTGATTCCATCATGGGTTCCAAACCACATGAACCCTAATTTGTCCTGATAAATAGTATTTACATCACTTTGTGATAGACCATCTTTTGTGGAGATATGTTGAAACGAAATTTGATTTTGCCCAAATACATTGGTTAAAATACCCAAGCATAGGAGAGAAGACAAATAAAATGATTTTATTTTTTTTGGTACTACGATCATTTAGTAAAATGAATTAGTGATTGCGATTTGGTTTGGGGGTTACATTTATTCTATATAAAGCGTATACTGAAATAGTCTAGCTCATTTAAGATAACAATGTAAGATAAAACTAAGATTTGAAGCAGAGTAAATGGTTTTGATAATAAAACATATGATTAATAAGGTATGTTTTTGAATTGATAAAGCCCTGTTAAAGGGAGGTTACTATAAACTCTCGGTTCTTGTACTTTTTAAATTACGAATAGCCCTTCTTTTTACAATGTCATTTTATGGGTCATACGGCCTGTATGCCTTTGCTAACATAATATTAACGTTTGTATAGCTTAGATTTTCTATCAGATTGCATGTACGCCTCACTACCAGGTATTGGATTATGTCTTTTTTTATTGAAATGTCTCCTTCTTAAAAACTTGTTGGTTAACCATATACGGCACATCCAGTTTTCCTCATTAATCATTTGGCCTAAGGATCAAATCATATGTCATTACCTGATTGAAATAAAAAACGAACATTTGTTTAACTAAACTTTAACAACGAGAATGTATGAAAAACAAACTGCTATTAATCAGAAAATCTAGGCTGAAGCTCATGACGCTCATGTTGGGGCTGTGCTTTGGTTTTGCTAGTGCGCAGGAGCTTTCCGTTACGGGAACGGTCTCTGCGGACGGCGCGCCATTACCAGGAGTAAGCGTGGTAGTGAAAGGAACACAAACGGGTGCTGTTACGGATTTTGACGGTCTGTATACCATCAAAGCCAAGTCTACAGATGTACTTATCTTTAGTTACATTGGTTTTGCAACCAAAGAAATTGCCATTAAAGGTAAAACAAGTTTAAATATTAGTTTGGAGGAAGATGCCTCTGAACTAGATGAGGTTATTGTAGTAGGGTATGGTACCCAGCGCAAAAAGGAACTTACAGGCGCCGTAGTACAGGTGAAATCTGAAGAATTGGCCAAGACCACCACGTCAGATATTGGTACTGCATTGCAGGGCCAGATTGCGGGTGTAAATATTACCGCCAGTTCTGGGCAACCAGGCGAGGAGGCTAACATTCTTATTCGTGGTTTCAGTTCCCTATTAGACGGGCAAAATGGCCCACTTTATGTGGTTGATGGTATTCCTTATAATAGTGACCCACAATTAAGCATCAGTGAAATTGAATCTATAGATGTATTGAAAGATGCGGCTTCTGCTTCAATTTATGGTACACGTGGTGCTGGCGGTGTAATCCTAATTACTACCAAACAGGGTAAAGTTGGGAAGATGGATATTCGTGTAAACTCTGAGTATGGGGTGCAGGATATTACATCGGGAACGCCGCTTATGTCTTCGTACCAACTTACGTATATGGATATGCTACGTGGAGCGCAGTCCAGCGGTAAAGTGCAAGGTGGTGTAAATGCGGAAATTCACAGAAATAGATCTTGGTTCACTAATGATACGGCACTAGAAGATTTAATTCTGAATGATTTGGCACCTATTCAAAACCATTCTATTAATGTATCAGGTGGTAAAGATGGGTTGACGTATAACTTCAACGCCAGTTTTTATGATCAGTCAGGTATTATGATCAATTCGGATTATAGTCGATTTAATATTAGGTCCAACACACAGTTTACAAAAGGAAATTGGAAAATAGCAACAGGACTAACTTTTAAAAGAGATGAGAAAACACTGCCAAATTACGGAGTTTTCAATAAAATATTGGAATACAAGCCTTTTCAACCAGATATAGAATTAGGACAAACGGAGCTTACAGATGTTACCGAAGATGATGTTGACGAGCCAGGTGGAATAGGACCTATTAGAGCCCTTGGTGGAGTGGCTAGAAACTTAAACACTAAAGAAGTAAGGGACGGAACCAGTAATGGCGCTAATATTCAGATTGATTTTGATGCAACACCATCCTTAAAATTTACGGCTAGGGGAGGTGCCAACTTTTCCCATGACAAAGGAGTGCGTATCATTCCAAGACTAGATGTATATAATACTGCTGGAGATTTGATACCACCAAACCCATGGGATATTTCTTTAATACAAACGGCTGTTACGGACAATAACAAATTAACTTTCGAAGGAATGATGAACTACCATAAAAAGTTTGGTAAACATGACCTAAACCTGTTATTGGTAAATTCCTTAGAGCAGACTGAAAATGAATATTTCAGAGCAGAGAAGAGAGATAATGCAGATGCGGCGGTTACGGTTTTTGATGGCTATACCACAGGTGATTTGATTACATCGGATGGAAGGGATTATACAAGAACACTTATCGGTTATCTAGGAAGAATTCAGTATAACTACGATGGGAAGTATATTTTTAGTGGGAGCATAAGAAGAGATGGTTCATCTCAATTTAGCCCACAAAACAGATGGGGTTGGTTTCCTAGTGCCTCTTTAGGTTGGAATGTTTCCGATGAAGCTTTTTGGGAGCCAATTAAAGAAACCGTCAATTCATTCAAGATAAGAGTGGGTTACGGTACTACAGGTAATGATAGATTTGCTTCTTATAGTAACCAGGCAGTTGTTGATCTAGGGCAAGATTATGTATTTGGAAGTGCCGATGTAGACCCCAGTTTAAACTCTACCACAGAAACACCTGCCTTGGGAACTACCCAAGAAAGGTATGCCAATGAAAATGTAAAATGGGAAACTTCCAAAGAGCGAAACCTAGGGGTTGATCTGGCCTTCTTTAACGGCAAGCTTACTTTCTCTAATGATGTGTACGTAAGTGAAAAGAAAGATTTGTTGTTCGGAGTTGTAAACCCTCCTTCAACAGGTGTTTTTGGATCAAACAGAAGTAGTATCCTAAATATTGGTGATATGAGAAATACCGGTCATGAAATGGCTCTTAAATTCAATCACTACGGTAAAAAAGGATTCAATTGGAACATGGGTTTAACCTATGCAAAAAACGTGAACTTGGTAACCAAAACAAGTCCTAATAATCCTGTTATATTCTTGGATAACAGTTATATCTCGCAAAGAGGTCCTAGAGAATTGGTAAGTGTTATACGCGAAGGTTATGAGGCGGCTGCCTTTTTCTTGCGTGAGACGGATGGAATTATCAAAACAGAAGAGGAACTTGAAGCTTACAAAGAAATTGATCCTGCAGCTTCTTTGGGACAATTAAGATATGTAGACCAACTTACCGTAGATACAGATGATGATGGTATTCCAGATGCCGGTGATGGTAAGATAGATCAGGATGATAAAGTATACAAGGGTAGTGGTTCAGAAGACTTTAATATGGGCTTCAATTTTGGAGCCAATTATAAAGGAGTGGATTTTTCTATGAACTGGTACGGTTCTCAAGGAGCAGAAGTAATGAACGGTAGTAAGGCGTATGCCTACCAATCGGGTACCCATGCAGATATTTATTACTCATGGACGGTTGTTAATCCACTATCGGATATTCCATATTATGATGGTTCTCCCAATACTAATTCGTATAGAGATGCTTCGGATTATTTCCTGGAAGATGGTTCTTTTATTAGACTCAGGAATATTAGCCTAGGGTATTCGTTACCGTCAAAACTTACGGATAAAATGAAGATAGGAAAGCTTAGGATTTATGTTCAAGCTCAAAATTTAATAACCATTACCAACTATTCAGGTTTTGACCCAGAGGTAGGTAACAATGGGTTTAGTAGTAGAGGTATTGACCAAGGTACATATCCTGTAACATCACAATATAAAGTGGGCCTACAATTACAATTCTAACACAACGAAAGATGAAAAAAACACATAAAATAAAAATGAGAACAGCGAATAGCCTCTGTAGGAGAGCTATGGCGTTGTGCATGCTAGTATTAGTTTCTCAGGCATGTAGCGATGATTTTTTGGATCAGACAAATCCAAATTCCTTGACCACTAAAAGTTTCTGGAAGAATAATTCACAACTTAATCAAGGGTTGAACTCGGTCTATAGCGCATTAAAAAATAATGATGTATTGGGTATTCAAAATGAATCTGTACGTACAGATTTAGCGGTACCAAGTGGTTACAGACAGGCAACTAGACCAGATGAGATGTATTTTCAGGATTTTACAGCAAATACCAAGTACGTAGAGAACAAATGGAATGCACTTTACTTAGGTGTGTTTAGAGCCAACCAGGTCATAGAAAATTATGAGCGCTTGGCTGTAGATTATACCACAGAGGTAGCTGCGGAAGAAGGGTCACGGGTGTATGCACAAGCAAGAGCTTTAAGAGGGTATTTCTATTATGTATTGAACACAAGTTTCAATAGTGGTAATATTCCATTGGTAAGTTCGGTTCCAAAAGATTTTGAAGAATTTCAAAAGGCATTGTCTTCTTCGGAAGCCGTGCAAGCTTTTTACCGTGATGATTTACAATATGGTATAGACAATTTGCCAAGTACATATGCAGATTGGGAGTCTTATGGCAGCAATAATTTAGGACGTATTACTGCGGGCGCATGTGAAGCATTAATGGGAAAAAGTTTCTTGGCAGAGAATGATTTTCAAAATGCCGAAGGTTACTTTAAAAATGTAATAGAGAATTATAATTATGCATTAGCAGAAGATATTGCAACTACGGTAACGGGAATAGCGGAGTTTAACTCGGAATCTATTTTTGAAATTAATTATACCACCAATGTTAATCTTGAAACTACAGGTGAAGAGTCCTTGGCTCAAAACATCACCTATATTGTTTTTAACGCTAATATTCAACCAAGTTCATGGTTGGCAATGAAGTACCGAGCAGATAAGATTGATCCTGCAGACCCTGCAAATATTAATGTGGGAGCAGATGTATATAATGAAAACGGAGAAATTATAGGTACTGAAGACCGTATGCGTTTGTACAGCAAAAGAATGGGGGATTGTATGGGGCAAGTAGATGACCCGGATTCGCCAATGTATGGAGCAATAAACGGTGAGTACGGTAATGCAACGGGGGTTGCTCCTTTTGCTAGGAACCGTGTTAATATGTTCAAGAAATTCTTGCATTGGAACACTATAGGTGGTGGTGCAGGAGAAGATAGGTCTACACTGATGAATAACCGTTCTGGAATAAACATTCCGGTCATTCGTTTGGCGGATGTGTACTTAATGTATGCGGAATGTATGCTAGAATCGGGAAATCTACCCGAAGGATTAAAGTATATCAACAGGGTTAGAAAGCGTTCACACTTAGTTTTACTAGGAAAGGCTTCCGAAGCTGGGGCGGAGTTCAATAACTTGGAGACTACTTACATGGATGACATAGATTTTGATTCTTCCAACGGGCAACAGCCAGTTACTGTACAGAACTTGATGGAGCATTTACGTTTTACGGAAAGACCTTTGGAATTATCCTTAGAAGGAGACCGTGCTACAGATTTAAGACGTTGGGGAAAGTTTAAAGAGCAACTGGAACATTTAGCTTCAATAAAATACGATTACTGGCATTATGAGAAAAACCTTAATGGTAAACATGGTACTAGATACAAGTGCTTTTTAACTGTTTCGGGAGAAGAGCCTACCACTTATGAGGGTAAAAAAGTCTTTAATCAACCTCCAGAAGTTCAAGATGCAGTTGTGGGAGCTCAGAAGTTCAATGAAAGCTTGCACGCTTATTTGCCCATGCCTCAAAGTGAAATTGATTCTAACCTTAATTGGGACGAGTTTGTTCAATAAATCAAACCTAAATAAAAGAAAATGAGAGATATAAAATATAGTATTAGGTTTCTTTTTTTACTGCTGATAATAGTTGGCTGTGAAGATGATGACGAGTACGTAGCACCAAATACCTTTGTAGATGCCGCATTCACTACAACATGGGGTACAGCGGTTGATAAGGATATAGATATAAACAATTATGGGTCTTTTATGGACCTGTCCAATGGAACCACTAAACATGAGTGGACCATACCGGAAGGAACATTTTTTCTAAAGGGACCTCTACCTACTAAAGCAGATAGTTTTGAGTCGAGCATAATTGAAGGTGCGGGTATGGTATCAGATGAACGAACGGTACATGTACTGTTTACCAAAGGCGATTCACTTACTCCCATAAAACTGCATAATGAATATGAGGAGTATACGGAGTTTGTTTTACCTACTGGGTGGGATGTTGAAACTAACTCATCAATCTTTGACACCTTAAGAACCGTACAAAAAGGTGCGGCTTGGGTTTTAGATTATACTATTATGGTTGATGTCTACGATACTATTGTGGCAGATATGGAGATTAGGACTTTAGGAGGGAATAAAATCGACTTTAAAACTCAGGAAGTAATCGATGTAAAGTTTGGTGATGAACTGATTTTTGAAGATTTAAGTCGGTCCAATAATACCTCTAGACCAACCACTACGGTATGGACAATTCATACGATTGAAGAAAATGAAGAGGATGAGGAAAACATCATAAATGTTAACGAGGAAAAAACGATTGATACGCTTAATTTCAATAAGCGAATTGGGAAGTTTGAAGGTCGTCTGATTTCCAAGAGGGATAGAACCGAAACTGTTCAAGCAGACGAAGAGAGGTATGATATTCCCGTAGTATTTAATGTTACCGCTTTGGACGAAGCCTTGGAACAATCGGGAGATGTGTTTGAATTGGCGGACAATACCATTGAAGTTCCTTTAAGCTCAAAATTGATAGCGCTAACGGAAGATGTATCTGCCAACTTTATGGTAGAGGTTAATGGTGTGGCTAGGTCAGTTGCATCAGTAGCTCAAAACCCTGATAATTTGGATGTACTTGTACTAACGTTGGATACCCAATTGGAAGGTACTGATGCGACCAATACGGTTACTGTATCTTATGATGGTGGCAGTTCTACATTACAGTCCGTAGATGAACGTGTACTTGAAGCTTTTAGCAGCGTGCCTGTTGAGGTATATGTACCCATTTTGGTCAATAGGGTAGGGACAATTCAAAAAGTAACGGAAGACGATGCTATTTTGGTGTCTTTTGATCAAGAGTTGGATCCTGCATCCATAACGGCTTCTGCGGATGCTACAATGGGCTTTTCGGCCATGGTAAACGGTGTTGCTGCAATAGTGAGTTCGGTTGAAGCTGATGCTGCTGATGCGTCTACCTTAAGAATAATGCTTGGAGAAGAACTATACAGAGATGATGAGATTACGATTTCATATGCGGGTCCAGGTGATATTGTTTCTGTTGGTGCCGGCGAGCTTGTAGATTTTGGTCCAGATGCCGTTGTGGCAAATGAAGATAATATTTTAGGTGAGGTTGGTATGTTCGAAAATGCAATAGATACAGATTGGATGAATACCGGTTCTAATGGAACCGGAGCTGCTGAAATTGTTGCTGCACCAACACCTGATGTAGTTTCAGGAGTAGCGCCTTCTGGAAATGTTTTGCGTTTGTCGGCTCCCGATGGAAATAAACCCAACACGGTAACCAGCGGAACTTTTGCCTTTGAAGCTGGGGTGGTTTATAGGGTAAAGTTTAAAAGGTATTTGGGCAGCACCACAAATACCGCGTTCGCAAAACATTATTTTGGCGATCAGCAAGTTAATGATCAATGGAACGATGTAGATGATGAGTTGGGTACATGGCAATTGGTAGAATTTACCTTTACTGCCGCTGCAAGCTCAAACGGAACGGTACGTATTCAACCTGTACCAGCAGGAATAAGTGATGTTTATTATGACGATTATACCATTCAAGTAGATGATAATCGCCCTTAATTAAGAGTGTTAGTAGTGTTTTGATTGTTTAGTAAAGCCGCCTCAAACTGGTAAATTGAGGCGGTTTTTTATGTAAATAGAATTGTTATCGAGAAATTTTGTCCTTAATAAATGTGTCTGGTATAGTGTACAGTTCAACCTTTAAAAGAATAGCACGGCTAATAAATGGATAAAAAAAGGAATTTGCGCAGGTATGCACGCAGTATGCGACCCAAAATTGAATAAGCTAAACTAACTATGGGGCTAACATTTATAACATTAGCTATTATATTTATTTTAGTTTTTGGTTTTTTCCACTATTGAACAATCAATGCTCATTCAGTTACCCCAAAATGAAAAATAGTAGTTTCATCGTACTTTTCACCAGGAAGCAATAGCGTAGAAGGGAAGTTCTCATGATTGGGCGTATCCGGGAAATGTTGAGTTTCCAAACAAAATGCCATATGGTTGGCATATTTTATATTGTTTTTCCCTGTTAAGGCATCTCCTATGGCATTGCCGGAATAAAATTGAACCCCTGGTTGCGTAGTTGAAATAGTCAGTGTACGACCTGATTTAGGTTCTACTACCTCTATTACTTCTTTTAATTCCCCAACCGGTTTATTAAAAATGTAATTGTAATGATACCCGTTAAAGTTCAGCTTGTGAATGTTATTGCCTATTGGAGTGGGGGTGGTTAAATCCCAATCTGTGCCTTTTACAGTGCTTAATTTCCCTGTAGGAATAATTTCTTCGTCGATTTCAGTGTATTTGTCAGCATCTATTTTTAGGATATGGTCGTAGATTTTGTCTTTCATGCCATTAAGGTTAAAATAGCTGTGCTGGGTCATATTCACATGCGTAGCTTTATCCGTTGTAGCTTCATAATGCACTTGAATAGCATTGTCATCAGTCAGAGTATACGTGACGTAACTCTCTAAATTACCAGGATATCCCATGGTATTATCTGCTGAGATATGTTGCAATCTAATAGAAGGCCCCAGTTTGTTAGCTACAATTTTTGAATCCCAGACCACACGGTCAAATTCGTTACCACCGTGTAGACAGTGTACATCGCTATTTTTTGAGAGTTCGTAGGTAGTTCCATCAATCGTAAATTTACCGTTTCTAATACGGTTAGCAACCCTTCCTATGGTGGCTCCAAAGCAAGGGTGCTCCGCAGTGTACTGTTCTAAAGTGTCAAAACCGAGCACTACATCCTCAAATACACCATTTTTGTCAGGTACCATAATAGAGGTAATAGTACCTCCAAAATTGGTGAGTTTTACTACCATGCCATTCGCATTTACCAAAGTGTATAAAATTACGTTTTCATCATTTGCGGTCCCCCAGTCTTTACTGGTTACACCTGCATGCTTTTGAGCATTTATTTGTGCAAATGCACAAAAACAAATCAGTAAAAAAGAACCTTCTATTCCTTTAATCCCTTTCATGATTTTATGATTTTTTAAACTGATGGTAATTTGTTATAATGAGTTATTATTTCGGTTCTATTATAACACCGCGCTCTCCTTCGCTATCCGAAGTATACCTAAGAACTTTAGGAAATCCGGTACCTCTAGCATTGGTGATTTCTGTTTTCCAGACTTTTCTCAACTCTTCTAATTTACTCTTGTTAGAAGCATCAGAAGCTAAATTAGTGGTTTCTTTTGGGTCTTTTTTCAGGTTGAACAATTCTTCATAAACCGCTGGTTCACCGTTTAAAGGTCCGTCTGCATAATCACGATATACGGCAATGTCCGGATCGTGAACCTTATAAAGCATTGCACTGGTATTTATACCCATGGCTTTAGCTGTCGCTATCTTTTTTAAGGCCGAAAAATTCTCGTTCTTATAATACCGAATGTATTTCCATTCGTGGTCTTGAACAGACTCGCATCTAGGATTACCAAACTGGGTAGACCATAAATTCTCGGTATATAGAAAAGGGCGAACTTCTTCTTCCTCTCCGGCTAAAAGGTGCGTTAGGTTTTTACCTTGGTACGTATCTGGAATAGCCACGCCTGCCATAGTCATCATGGTGGGTGCAATATCTATACTTTGTACCAAAGCATCAGAAGTTTTCCCCCTTTTTGATTTCTTTGTGTTTGGATCAAAGATTATCATAGGTACATGCGTAGTTTCTTCGTAACACAAAGCCTTTCCACCAAGACCGAACTGGCCCATGAAAAGTCCGTGGTCAGAAGTAAAAACAATAACCGTATTTTTATCTAATTTTTGGTCCTTCAAAGTTTGTCTAAGCTCTCCTAGAAGACGGTCTATTCCTGTCATAGCTTCCATTTGCCTTATGTAACGCTCTCTAAAACCTTCTGGGGTATCTACATAATCATAACCCACCTGTCGGTCTTCCGCGTGATGTATATCGGCAGGTAATTTTGGTGTTTTTATATCTTTTCTTGCGATATAATTTTCTGGTAACGGAATATTCTGGTCGCGATAAAGCGTTTTGTAAATCTCATCGTCAGAATCACGCATTTGCATAGAACCTGTTCCCGCTCCGTGAGGAAGGTTAAAACACACGGAAAGCATAAAAGGCTTATCCGTAGGTCTATTGTCTATGAATTTTATGGCCCCACCTAATTTCTGCTCATTGGATAAAAAATCTTGAATTCCTTCACCAACCACTTCTACTTGGGTGTCGTTTTTAGCATCTTTAAAAATACTGTGACGGTCTTTTGGATAGAAGCCCAGATGACCATGGCCTGCGTACCAGTAATCAAAGCTCTTTTCCATGAGTCCGCTATCATAACCACCCTCTCCAACAGGAACATGGTTTTTCCCTACCCAACCGGTGTAATACCCATTTTCACGCATAACCATAGGATAGGTGTTGTTCCAACCTTCATTGGACATACTGGTGCCGGAATTAAAGTTTATACCGTGTTTTCTCTCAAACTGACTCGTTAAAATACTAGCTCTACTTGGTGTGCAAATAGCGGTAGTTATATGGGCATTGGTGAACAAAACCCCATCACTAGCCAATTTATCCAGGTTTGGCGTTTTTACAATGGTATTGCCCGTACAGCCCATGAGGCCGTACTGCTGGTCATCCGTTAATATAAAGATGAAATTTGGCTGCTCTTGTGCCCAACCGGATACGGTTGCTGCGGCGTAAATGCAGAGCATAATGACCAAATTTTTCACCAATTTTAATTGAAAGTCCTGTTTCATATTATATTTCCTAAATTATAAATATCTTTTTATTTTCCTGTTGGACCTTGGGCTTTTTTGCGCATGCCCTGTAAAGCTTTTTCTTCTTTAAGAACATTTTCACGGTGCGGGTCTAACCAACCAGGAACTAGGTTTTTAGCATCCCAAGCCGTGTATGCTTTTTCTAGTTCAGCAATTTTTTCAGGATGCTTATCTGCTATATCTGTTCGTTCCCAAGGGTCGCTTTTTAGATTGAAAAGCAACGTTTTGTTCTTGTATGAACTCTTATAAAGTTTGTAATCACCTATTCTAACGGCATATTCAAATCCGCCAACGGAACGCCAGAACAATTTTTCATGTGGTGTTTCTGTTTTTCCATCTAAAATATAGGGTAGGAGAGTGGTGCCGTCTAATTGTGTTTCTTTCGTAACATCACCGCCAGCGGCTTCTAGAAAAGTTGGGAAAAGGTCCAATGAGCTAATAGGTTTCTCATAATGTTGACCCGCTTTTAATTTCTCTGGCCAAGTGATGAAAAAAGGAACTTTTATTCCACCTTCAAACAACATGCCTTTGTGCCCTCTGTACGGTCGGTTGTCAGCATGTTCCGTACGTCCTCCGTTATCGCTTAAAAATACTAAAATTGTGTTTTCTTTCATACCATTTGCAACTAGTGTAGAGTCTATTCTCCCAACGTTTGCATCAACAGCATTTACCATGGCGGCATAGATACTGCGCCCACCATATTCAATATGTTTTGTATTTTCTAAATATTGTTGGGTAGCATGGTCAGGAGCGTGTGGTGCGTTGTATGCCAAGTACATGAAAAATGGTTTATCATCTTTCTTGGTAATAAAATCGATGGCCTCATTTGTGAAATCATCGGTTAAATACCGTAATTCATTTTGAGGAACCGGTTTACCATTTCTAACAATGGTTTTAATAGGACCATCGGGTACGCCCCAATAGTTCATTCCACCACCGGCAAAACCGAACCAATGGTCAAAACCTTGTTGAGTAGGGTGAAGGCTAGAATGATCGCCCAAGTGCCATTTTCCAATAGCGCTCGTGCGATATCCCCGTTCTTTTAAGGCTTCAGGAATCATTTTTTCAGAAAGTGGAGTGCCAACCGTATCATCATTTTCCGCCTTGTATGGCATATTACAATCGTGACCAAAACGAGCCTGGTAACGACCGGTTAAAAGTCCCGCACGTGAAGGACTGCAGTACGGATGTGAAACATACCCGTTATCGAAAATCACCCCTTGGGAGGCTAATTTGTCCAAATTTGGGGTGGGAATATCCGTTGCTCCGTTAAAGCCAACATCTGCCCAACCTTGGTCATCCGTTAGGACAACGATAATATTTGGCTTTTTTTCTTGTGCTACACTGGGTAGCGCTGTTAGTAAACCTAAGGCAAGAGTGAATAAAAGTTTAGTGTTCTTCATTATATAAGTTCTAATTATTTTAAAGTGATTTTGTAAACCAGAGCGGCTTCAGCTTCAGCAGGCATTTTTCTTGGAGAAGTAACCGTAAGACCTTCTTCTGTTTTCTCCCATTTTATTTTTTGTCTACTTCCTAAAACAGAAACAGATTTAACGTTCATATCCTTGGCTTTGTTGGCAAAAGCTGTTAGTACCGTTTGTTTGTTTTCGCCTGGCCAACCTAATTGTATAGCGTACACCGTTTTGTTGTTTTTGGTATACCGAATATCTTTTGAATTCAAGTCGTATAAGCCTGCTTTTATAGCGCCGTAAGCATTCCATTCATCCTCTGGGTTACGCTTCATTTCCGTTGGTCCTTGACCATATGCTACAAAAGGACGTGTATTATAAATTGCTTCGCCATATAATTTTAACCAAGCGCCGATCCCTTCCATAGCTATAGCTTGTTCTTCTGGAATAATACCTTCTGCCATGGGAGCTGCAGCTAAAATCATTACGCCGTTTTTACTCACTACTTCGGCCAAAATCCGAATGGCTTTTTTAGGGTCTAAAGCAGTACGTTTATCTTTGTTATAACCCCAAGAACTACCCAACTGAAAATCGGTTACCCAGACTTCTGGGGCGATATCTATAACCGTAGCTCTTTCTAAATTTACAACAGCTAAATCCGTTGGAAAAAATGACCCTTTGGTGTTAACCACCACTTCTTTATTCTGCTCTTTTGCTTTGTTGAAATAGTTGGCCAGAAATTGTTTGCGGTAATCCTCTTGAATATACCCTTGGGCAAAATCCATCCAAATATAATCCGGAGCATAAGAGTTTATTACTTCATTCAATTTTCCTAGCCATATGTCGCATTCTTCTTTATATGTAGTATTTCCGTAGAGAATGCGGTACTCTTCTTCCTGGGGGACTTCAGGGTTTTCATAAGTAACCGAATGCGTGCTTACCGGACGAAGAAAACTGTTCTCTTTTTTTGGATAAAAATGCATGTGAAAACCATGGTGAAAAGTGGTCATGAATTTCAAATTGCGCTTTTTTACTTCGTCACCAATTTGTTTTACTACATCAATTTTAGGGCCTTTATCAAAGGAGTTCCACGGATTTACGTCACTTTCCCAAAGCGAAAATCCGTCATGGTGTTCAGCAATGGTTCCAATGAATTTAGCACCCATGTTCTCGAACATATCAACCCAACGCTCCGCAGAAAATTTTTCAGCTTTCCATTGCGGGATAAAATCGTGATAATCTACATCTCTTCCGTAAGTTTTGGTATGGTAGTCATAGACATCTTTGCCCCAACTTTTTTGTCGGTCACTTTCATACATAAAACGCCCGTACCATTCATTTCCATTAGCAGGAACATTGTATACGCCCCAGTGGAAATATACGCCTAACTTGGCATCTGCAAACCATTCAGGGGTTGCATTATGTTGTTTGAGGTTTTCCCATTCTGGCTCAAATTTTTCTTGAGCGGAGGTTACAGCCATAAGGCCTAATACTAAAAGAAGGGTAATCTTGTTTTTCATTTATATAGAGTGTGCTTATTTTAATTCTTGTATTTTGATGTTCCTGTAGGTGATTTCAGAGCCTTCTGCTTGTAGTGCAATGTTTCCTTTTTCTAATGGAGTACCATCTGCATTTAGGAAGTCTTTCAGTTCGTTTACCAGTTGGCCGTTTTCAAAGAACTTGGCACTTTTTGAGCCTCTTACTTCTACGCGAACTTTGTTCCAGCCATCAACTTCATGATTAGCATATTTGTCTCCTTCTATATAGTCTTTTTCACCACTGGAATCCAATAATTCTGTAGAGCCGTCTTTCTGAAACCAAGTAACCTTTGGACCTTTTATGACCCATAAGTCCCCCGTATCGCCTTCTTGAATTTGGCATTCCAAACAAGTGGGCCAGATTACCTTTTTACCCTGCACATGAAAAACAATTCCGGCATCACGCTTGGCCTCATTTCTGGGAGCGAATTTTCGTTTTCCCCATTTGTATTCCAGTTCTAGATTAAAATGACTGTACGCTTTGGTAGTTGTAATCATACCAAAAGGTGCTTTCTTCCCTTTCCAGGCATATAGGACCTCAATTTTATTCGATTTAATTTCAAATAACTTTTGCCCTTCAGGAAGGTTGTTGGGGGTAAAAGTATAGGTCTTATCTAATTCTCCTTTAGGAAAAGGATTTTCCCATTTTGGAGAAGTTTTTTTTGCAGCGGATTTTTGAGAAGAAAAAAGAAAAAACGCTCCAAAATATAATAGTAAGGTTACAATTGGAGTAGTTCTCATTTTCATTTGGTCTGTTGTTCTAATTGAGGAGGTAAATTCTAAATTTTAAACTTATACCAACACAACAGACATTCTTTAAACTACCACAAATGTTTTATATGAATAGATTTAGACAAATAAACTTAGTGTTATTGCCCAAATAGGAAGGATTACCTAAAAACAAAGTGTTTTAGTCGTAAATGCGAATAACTTCTCCGTTGCCTTTTCCGTTCACACTTCGTACGTACCCGTTTACCACTTTTTTCATGGGAATAGGGTTATGTCCCGGAAAATAATCTTTGTATTTTTCATACGCATCTTCTACCATGCCAGAAGAAACTACATTAACCCGGATACCATTTTCTGTCTCCAGAGCTACAGCTTTTACAAAACTATGAATACCACCATTAACCATTGCGGCACTGGTAGTCATAGCTACAGGGTCATCTGCAAGAATACCGGTAGATAGTGTAATGGAGCCCTTTGGATTAAGTGCCTTTTGACCTATTCGAACAAGATTTACTTGCCCCATGAGTTTATTGTTCAAGCCAATATGGAAATCTGCTTCCGTGAGCTCATTAAAATTGGCCCATTTAGCTTCACCGGCAATACAAATAATAGCATCTAGTTTACCGGTCTGCTCAAACATTTTAGATATAGAGGAGCTGTCTACTATATCCACAATAAAATCTCCATTGGTTCTACCAGCAATAAGTACTTCATTATCTTCAGAAAAGTGAGCGCTTACTTTTTTCCCGATAGTACCGTGTCCGCCAATAATTAAGATTCTCATAGCCCTTTTGTTTAAAGTAGTTGTGTTTAATAGATTGAAAAATTTTATAGTTTAGGGAAATGTTGAACCGGACCGTTGCCTTTGCCCAAAATTTTGTCTTTGCCTTGTTCTATGGCCATATTTAAATAGGAGCAGGCTTTTGTTACAGCTTCTTCTAAGCAACACCCCAAACTTAGTTGAGCCGCAATGGCTGAGGACAAAGTGCAGCCAGTACCATGGGTATTTTTTGTTTCTATCTTTTTATTATGAATGGAAATGCTTTTCTGGGTATCATATAAAAATAGCGTATCCTTCATTCGCTCGGAATCTTCTAAATGTCCTCCTTTTAATAAAACAGAGGTTTTGAATGTATTCCCTATTTCTCTTGCGGCCTCATCAAGCTTCTGCGAATCTATTTTTCTATCGATTAAAATCTCAGCTTCAGGAATATTAGGCGTAATAAGATAGGCATCGCTTAAAAAATGTTTCAAATTCCCTAGTGCAGTCTTATTTAAAAGTCTATCTCCAGAGGTAGCAACCATTACAGGATCTAGAACTATATTCTTAATAGGGTATTCCCTAAGGGTGTTCTGTACCAATTCTATAACATCTGCAGAGTGGAGCATTCCTATTTTAATAGCGCCAAAGTCAATATCCTCAAGAACCGCAATTAATTGTTTGCGTATATGGGTAACAGGAATGGGGTGAATATCAAAAACACCCTGCGTGTTTTGAGCAGTAGTAGCTGTAATGACAGATGCGGCAAAGGCGCCATTGGCACTAATACTTTTAATATCGGCCTGGATACCGGCACAACCTCCAGAATCGCTTCCGGCAATGGTAAGAACACTAGGATATCTTGTAATCATAACTACAAAGAATACAATTGTGGGAATATAAGAGAATCAAAAGTATAGAATTATTTTAAAAGGAGGTGGGGAGACATGGCTATTATCGCATTAAAAATTCTTACATTTTATTAAAAACTTCATTTATTGCCCAGCCTGACTTTTACACTTGCTCACGGACTTTTGTACTGTTAAATAATGTTGTGATTTAAGGACTAAAAGTTAGTGTTATAAAGCCAGTTACTACAACGTTATAGTTATTTCTCTTTATTCGTTAAAAATACATGCTCTTGAAAGTACTGATTTTATTGGTATAATCGATAAAGTGCTTAATTCTTCCGTTATTTTATATACAAAAAAGGTGCTTTCACATACAATAATCACTTAGCTCACAACAAATACTGTTTTTTTTTCCCTGCTAACGATATATTTGATAACATTAACTATTTATATGTAGTCTTTTACCTACTTTTAAGGTAAACCTGCATTTTTAACACTAACCACCGCACTATGAATTTTTCCATTAAAACCAGTGTTCTTGCATTGATCGCTATTTTATTTTATGCTATCAATTCAAATGCACAAATCGATAGTAACCGATACACGGTTCTATTGACACCTCAAAATTTGGCTACCTGTGGAGGAGTCAACAATTCTCTTGAAGAAGTCCTTATTAGAGGTCAGAATGCTACTTGTCATGACTTCAGTATTACTTTTGACCTTCCGCCCGGTGTGGAATATGTCTCAGGAACTGCAAGTATAACTTCGCAAACAGATTCATTTGGTGCTCCAATTACTTCAAATCAATACTCAATAGGGGAGGGTGGTACACCTTCTGACCCTATATTTACCATTTTGCGGCCTAGTGATGCAAATTGGGATGTTGGTGATGAAGTAGTCTTTACTTTTGAACGTAGTGCAAATTGTGATGCGGTGGCGCATTCTAACTCTGGTGGGTTATTCAAAGATGCACATACTATTAATTTTCAAGATGCCGGTGGAGCCAACTCAGATTCAGATACGGAAGTAACCGTATCGTCTTATCCGTTATTGGCCGCTTCTTTAAATATATCTGCTATACCAACTGTTGATGCAAACGTTGGCGAATCGTATACTAGGGATATTACCTTGGCACAGGGTGGTAATGGTTGTACGGAAACGTTTACCTATTATGTAGATTTAGGAGAGGATGTTGATGATATTTACACACTATCTTATAATGGTACACTTTTAACTCCTGTTAACACAACGGGTCAGGTATTAACTTATAATATAGATTTAAACGTAGCTCCTTTTGCAGGGACTGTTGGCAATAATGATAATTGCTTTGATAATGGCGAAGTAATTGTTTTTCAAGAAGCCTTTAGGGTAGATGACTGTTTAGATACCGCTATAGTACATAATACCTATTGGGGTTGTAATGCTGGAGAAACGTGCCAAGCGGCCGAGCCACAAACGGGTTCTTTAAATTTTGGTGCCAATGTACCAGATATAGCTATATCAAAAGTTGGTACGACTACACCAGATTTATGTGGTGCAGTTACCTATACGATTAGAATAGAAAATACGAACACCGCTGTAGGTTCAATGGCTTTGGACTTAGGTGTTAATATTGGTAACGGTGCTAATGCTACACCAGTTGGAACTGCTTCTAACAATCCACTTTGGGATTTTGATTATTTTGATACTAGAAGCGTTTCCAATTTCAGGTTTGCATCGGGTATATCTTTTACTCCAGAAGATAGACCGAGTACAGTATATACTGCAAGAGGGTCTGGTAATACCGTATCTATTCCGCCAAACTTTTTTGCTTCTGATCCAGATGGAGCTGGAGGTTTTGATGATTTGGATAACGATGGTTGGTATGATGATTTACCACCAGGAGAAGCTACAGAGTTTTCTTTTGACTTTGAGGTATCGCCAAGAGACAATTGTGGTGTAGCTAGATTTGATTATATGGGTTGGGAGCATACCTATATAGATACCTATTTCAAAGATCAATGTAAGAGCGATCGTATTCCAGAACGTATCGATATTGGATATTTCAATATTATTAGGGATTATACAGATGTTACGGAGGTGGAAGCACCAACGGATATTGTAAATAATGAAGATTTTATAGTGAGCGTTGCCCCTGCATTTTATGCAGGCGGAGCAAGTTTGCCCACCATAGACGGTACGGCTATGTTTTCCAATGATGCCTCATCGGTTTGGAGCGTAACACTTACCGTACCAACAGGTATGGCGCTGCAAACACCTTTACCAGCAGGTTTTACACAAAGTGGTAATGAAGTAACCTATACTACAACAGACTTAAAAGCTGGAGCAAATAAAGAATGGGTAGATTTTCCATTAACATTTACTTGTGGTCCAAATGGTAATCAAGCTATTCCTTATAAGACAAACTATACGGCAACTAGTGGTGCCGGTGAGTGTTGGTCACAAGATATTCACTGTGGTACGGTAAATATATACACGCATTGCCCAGGTGGTTGTGTAGGTCCTGCAATTGAAGGTTTTAAAGCAAGAAGACTTACTGCAGGTTGGACAGATGATACTATGACCACTAAAGTTGTTTTAGATGATAATACAGATGGTATCAAGAAATATTTAGCAGGTGATCAAATGAAGATTACCACTACTGCTTCTATAAATAGTATTTCGTTAGATAACCTTTATTTTGATTTAACTTATGATACAGCTAGTTTAGCTGCTGGTGGTTCGGATATCATTACATTGGTAGATACTAAAATTACTATTAATGATAATAGTGCTGGCACTTCAAATTCTGGTGTAATTAACGCAGCACCGGTTTTAACTACCAATGGCTCTACAGAGCATATGTTAAGTTTTGATTTGAGCGATGAAAAAGATTTAATTAGCGCAGCATACTTATTTGAAGGAGACGCTACAAATAGAGATATTGTTGAAGTTGAATTGACTTTTGAGTTTAGTAAAGATTTTCAAGATATAGCTTACTTTGAATTAACCAATTTGAGAGGTGAATTCTTTGCCTTTACGGATTACCCTGCCAATACACCACCCAATAGAGTAGGGTGCGACACTTGGGGAGATCGAGCCTATTATTCTAGGCCTAGAATTTACGGGTCTAATTTAGCTCATGCTACTAATGGCTGTACACCGTCTAACGGAACGATATATTTTAGACATAATATGGCTCCAGATGATATGCATGGTGATGAATATAGACCGCTTACCAATTGGACATCTACAGTAGTAGATATTCCGGAAGGGGCTAGATTTACAGGAAATGTAACTTCAATACAGTTTCAAGGGGCTTATTCAACTACTACTGGCGAGTTCATTGCTACAGAAAGTGGTGATCAAATAATCATTACTCCTGGTCCTAATTTTAGAAATAGAGATCAAGGAGGTTCAATTATACCTAGATTTTATGTAGAATTTATGGGTACTTGTGAGTCACCTGCGTCAGCGCAATATGACTTTACCGTTAATTATGATGATTTTGCATATGCCACGCCAGTACCGTCAAGCTTTACATATAGGAATACGTTTAGTTATACACAACCTACTTTTATAGTGCAATCACCATTGCCAACGATAAACGGAGATGCCTATACAGTAGATTTTGATACGAATATCAGTAACACTAGCCCAGAAGATGTTAATTATAACTGGTTACAGGTTACTTCACCAGTAGGTATAAACATCACAAGCGCATTCAGTGTATCCGGTGGTGTAGAAACACCTGTTAATTTTTATCAATCCGGAGATAAAACATGGATCGAGGCCGGTTCTGTCGCTGCAGGTACTACTAAATCTATGCGCTTCAAAGCAGATTTTGATGAGTGTGAAAATTTGACCGTACTTGTGGAACACGGATGGGATTGTTCAGGTTACCCAGGCTATCCAGATGCAAGTATAGATACTTCGGATTTTCTAGGAGTGGGTGCCACTTGTTATCAGAATTCTACTTCTATTACATTAGAGCCTAAAGGATCTCAAGTACAGGTAGCTATTACTGATCAACCTAGTGCACCACAAGATTTATGTACACCATTTAATATTGAAGTTGATGTTATTAGTGCCCAATTGGGAGATCTGATAAATCCTTCATTACAGTTCGCTATTCCTGGTGGAGATGGTGGTATTACCATAGTAAGTACTAATGTTACTTATCCTAAAGGTTCTACGATTTCGGGTGATACTCAGCCGGTAACCGTAACCATAGAAAATGGTTTAGCTAAAGTAAATTTATTGGAACATACTAACATAGCTGCTCTAAATGGTATTGCCGGTAATCCTGCAACTAATACAATAGATGAAAGAACAGCACATGTTAATCTTGAAATTCAATTGCAGTGCGATTTTATATCCAATTCTGAATTTACCTTTAAGGTTTACGGAGAAGAGCCGTGTGGTAATATTGCCGCGGGTAATGGGTCTAGGGTCGTATCTAATCCAGTACAGGCCGTTGGAGCTGTAGCGCCTTACAATGCTTTAAGTACTATAAACCTACCTGGTTTTGGTGCACCTGTTCAAGGTTGTGGTGTTACGGATAATATTAATGTAGTTACTACAATTACTGGGGGTACCACAGGAGGTTCTGATTTTGGTAAGGTAACTTTAAGATCAGGTATAGAATATGTACCTTCTTCTTTTGCCAGTGCAGACGGAGCCACATTCAATAGTATAGCAACAGTGGGAGACCACGAAGAGCTGATATTAAACTATCCGGCCGGTGTTACTGCTGGGTCCACTATAACCTTTGACTTTGATTTTATAACTACCAACGAGGGTATTTGTGATGATGAGGCAGAAGTTCAGATAGTAAACTATGTAGAGGTTTCTGGCGTAACTTGTTCCTTAGCTAGTTGTGCAGATTTCCAAGTAGCTACAGGTTCATCTTATGAGATAATGCCTTTGGAAAAACCAATTTTGGTTGGAACGGCAAACGATAGTTTCTTTTCTGTAGATACCAGTAATAATTATGAATACCACTTATCTCTAGATATCGAAAATACTGCGCTTGTAGATGCAGATGCTGGTTATGCCTATAGTGTATACTGTGCAGATGTAGATGGAGAAATTGATGGTGCAGCTATCTCAACAGGTACAATAGCTGATGCAATTCCTAATTCGTCTACAATTATAGACGAAATTGTATTCACTACTGTTGGTGCCGCTTGTTCAGGTACGAACTTTATAGTAGAGTTTTTACCTTCTAGTACAAACTGTCAGTGCGAGGCTATTCTAATACCAGTTTCTGTAGCTTCAGGAGCGCCATTGGATTTAGATGATGATAATGATGGTATTCCTGATGTTATTGAAGTTTATAATGGTGATGCAGATGGTGACGGAACTTTAGACTATGAAGATCCGGATTTCTGTGCCGCTACCTTTGATGGGGTTAACGGATGGGATTGTGCAACAATGGGCTTACCTGATCCAGATGATGATTTAGACGGTGATGGTACTCCAAATTATTATGATGCTGATTTCCCTACTTGTGGAGGATTAAATGCTAACGGAGTATGTATCAACTTTGATACAGATGGTGATGGTGTTCCAAATCAATTAGACCTAGATTCTGACAATGACGGTATTACTGATATTGTTGAGACAGGTTCTGGTAATATGGATGCAGATGGCGATGGCGTTATAGATATTCTTACGGATATAGATAATGATGGTCTTGCAGATGTAGTTGACAATAATACTACGGACGGACCAGAAGGTAGTGCGCCTTGTACACCACAAAATGGTTGTGTACAAATAAACTCGACTTCAAATGTTTTTGATACGGATGGAGATGGCACCACGGATGATAGTGGAGATTTTGATGGCGACGGATTGATCAATGCTTATGATTTAGATAGTGACAATGACGGTATTTTAGATACGGTTGAAGCACAAACTACAAGTGGCTTTATTGCTCCAGGAGCTATCGATCCATTAACAGGTATACCTGCAGTTGGTTCGGATACAGATGGTATCGACCCAATTGATACTGATGGTGACGGTAATCCAGATTACTTGGATTTAGATGCCGATAACGATGGTATTACAGATACTTTAGAAGCCGGTGGCGAAGATGCTGATGGCGATGGTGCAGTAGATGGTTTTGTAGATGCTGATGGTAACGGTGTTGCCGATAGCGTAGATACGACTCCTTTGCCAGATGAAGATTCTGATAACGACGGCATTTTAGACCGATTGGATTTAGATTCTGATAACGACGGAATTACAGATACTACCGAAGCTGGTGGTATGGATGGTGACGGTGATGGTATCATTGACACGTTCATGACCGATACGGATAATGACGGACTTGCCGATAGTGTAGATCCGGTTGGTCCTGCTAGTCCTGGAACACCAATTCCAAATCCAGATACGGATAACGATGGCTTAGATGATAGATTGGATCTAGATTCAGAGAACGATGGTATTCCTGATGTTCTTGAAGCTGGTGGTTCTGACCCGGATAACGATGGTAGAATCGGTACTGGTACAATTGCAGATGATGACGGTGACGGACTTTCAGATATCGTCGATCCAAATGATAATACCACAGGTACGCTAGACGATGGCCCAGGTACACCTTTACCAATTGATAATTTTGACGGAGATAGCGTGCCTAATCACTTAGACATAGATTCAGATAATGATGGTATTACAGATACTACAGAAGCTGGTGGTCTTGATGTTAATGGTGATGGTATTGTAGATGGTTTTGATGATACCGCTACAACAGACGGTTGGGATGATGCTACAGCTGCTTCTCCGCTTCCAATTCCTAACTCAGATACCACAGGTGGTCCAGATTACTTAGATATAGATGCAGATGATGATGGAATTCCAGATAATGTAGAAGCACAAACAACTGCTGGGTATATTCCGCCTGCAGATGCTGAAGCTGCTAACGGATTAGATACAAATTACCCTGTTGGATTAACTCCAGAAGATACAGATGGTGATTTAATTCCAGATTACTTGGATGCAGATTCTGATGCCGATGGTGTTAGTGATGTAGAGGAAGCAGGTCAAGGAATAATAACAGATCCTTTAGCAGATGCTGATGGAGATGGCTTAAATGACGCTTTTGATGATACTACAACTGTTTATGATGCAAACAATGATCTAGATACTGGTGCAATTGCAACAGATAATTTAGATGATTTAGATCCTGCTGAGGTTGATTTTAGATCCATATTAGATTCTGATAATGATGGTATTATGGATACGGTTGATCTTGATGATGATAATGACGGAATCTTAGATACCGATGAAACAGGAGATACAGATGGTGATGGTATTCCAGATAGTATTGACTTAGATTCTGATAATGATGGTATTCCAGATTCAATAGAAGCTGGTGGCACTGATGATGATGGTGACGGTCATATAGACTACCCAACCCCTGGTGACCCAACGTCTATGACAGATACGAATAATGACGGACTTGCAGATGAAATTGCAGCGACTCCTTTACCAGATGAAGATTCTGATGGTGACGGTATCGAAGATAGAATAGATTTAGATTCTGATAACGATGGTATTCCGGATGTAACAGAAGCTGGTGGTCCAGATGCGGACAATGACGGTGTTATAGATACTTTCGCTACGGATACAGACCGTGATGGCTTGGCAGATAGTGTTGATCCTGAAGATGCAACTACTCCAGGTACCCCTTTAGAAAGTCCTGATACCGATGGTGACGGATTTGATGATAGAATAGATACAGACTCTGATAATGATGGTATTCCAGATGTAACGGAAGCAGGTGGTTCTGACCCGGATAACGATGGTGTTATCGGAACAGGAACTATTGCTGATACAGATGGTGACGGACTTTCAGATATCGTAGATACAGATGATAATACAACGCCTACGGCTATAGATGGTCCTGGTACAGCTTTACCAATAGATAATTTTGATGGTGATGCTAATCCTAACCACTTAGATATAGATGCCGATAATGATGGTATTCTAGATGTAGTTGAAAATGGTACGGGTGCTTTAGATACCAATAATGATGGTGCTATTGACAGTACTGATGATGTATTCTTAGATGCAAATGATAATGGTCAAGCCGATGCTACAGAAGGTACGGCCCCATTAAATACAGATACTACAGGTGGTGCAAACTATATTGATATAGATGCAGATGATGATGGTATTCCAGATAATGTAGAAGCACAAACAACTGCTGCTTATGTTGAGCCAGATGATGCTTTTGACGCTGAAGGTTTAGATACCCAATATCCAAATGGTATTACACCAGAAGATACGGACGGTGATTTAATTCCTGATTACTTGGATCCTGATTCTGACGATGATGGTACGCCAGATATTATTGAAGCCGGACAAGGAACTATGACTGATCCTTTAGCCGATGCTGATAATGACGGATTGAACGATGCCTTTGATGATACACCGGGTACAGATGTAAACAATGATTTAGATACAGGTGCAATCACTACGGATAACGAAGATGATCTAGATACTGCTGAGGTTGATTTCAGATCTATATTAGACCGTGACCAAGATGGCATTATGGATATCGTTGATTTGGATGATGACAATGATGGTATCTCGGATTTAGATGAGTCGAACGGGGTTGACCCAAGTACCGATGATGATAATGACGGTATCGTAAATTATTTAGATGATGACCCAGCTGACCCATTGGTTGGTGATGTGAACGGAACTGTAGAGCCGGCATTCGATTTTGACGGTGACGGTGTTCCAAACCATTTTGATATCGATGCGGATAATGACGGAATCTTTGATGTATACGAAGCTGGTAATGATGCTTTAGATACGAATAATGACGGTGTTATCGATAGTGTTGATGCTGGTTTTCTAGATGCCAATAATGATGGTCAAGCAGATAGTTCAGAAGGTACTATTCCTTTAACTACAGATACAACGGGCAATGCAGATTTCTTGGATATTGATGCAGATGATGATGGTATTCCAGATAATGTAGAAGCACAACCAACAGATGGGTATATCGAACCAGCAGATGCTTTCAGCAGAGATGGCGTAGATACAAATTACCCTAATGGTCTCAGACCGGAAGATACGGATGGTGATTTAGTTCCTGATTATATAGATTTAGATTCTGACGGTGATGGTACTACAGATGTAGTGGAAGCTGGTCAAGGTGCAATTACAAATCCTTTAGCTGATGCTGATGGAGATGGGTTGAACGATGCCTTTGATGATACTCCGGGTAACGATGTGAACAATGATTTGGACACAGGTGCGATTACAACGGATAACGAAGATGATTTAGATACTGCTGAGGTTGATTTTAGATCTATACTAGATCGCGACCAAGATGGTATTATGGATATTGTTGATTTGGATGATGATAATGATGGTATTCCAGATGTAGAAGAGTGTAGCGGTATGGGAAGTGTATCATTGATTCCTGATGGTGACTTTGGAGTAGCGGATATTGCTGCCGATACCTATTATAACGGTGCTGGAAATGGCGCTGGTAATCCGGATAATTATAATACGTATACCAAACCAATGCCTGCCAGTATTATGACAACATATACTAATGGTGAGCCAAGACCTGCAGATGGTAGCTATGCATTGGTCACGAACTCAATGGGTCTTTCGTATGTTGCAGGTGAGCCTATTCCTAACTTCTGGTTAGATATAGAAGACTACACCACAGATGCTCCGGGAGAATTAGGATATTTTGCATTGTTCAATGCAGATGGTACGGCAGGTCGTTTCTACGAACAAACTATAACAGGTTTAACGGTAGGAGAAACTTATGAGTTTAAAACGGCTATTATCAACTTATTCAACCCTGGATATGCAGATAACGGTACGGAAGTATTCTTAGGTAACACGCCTATAGCACCAAACGTTAAAATGTTAGTGCTTAACGGTGGAGGAACTGTAGCAGAGTATGATTCGGGAGATATTCCTAACGATGGAGAGTGGAAAGAAGTTTCTTTAATCTTCACGGCAACGGATACTAGTATGACTTTCGCTATTGATAATAATACTGGTGGAGGTGTCGGAAACGATTTTGGTATAGATGGTATTTCTTTGACGCAATCATGCGATTTTGATGGTGATGGTATACCAAACCCATTCGATCTTGATTCTGATAATGATGGTATTCTTGATATTGTAGAAGCAGGAGGAACCGATACGGATAATGACGGTCGTGTTGATGGCTTTACAGATGCTAATGATGATGGTCTGGATGATGATACAGCAGCAGATCCACTACCGATACCAAATACAGATACGGCAGGTAATCCTAACTTCTTGGATATAGATGCTGATGACGATGGTATTCCAGATAATGTAGAAGCACAACCTACTGATGCGTATACTGTACCAGCAGATGCTTTTGATTTCAATGGCGTAGATACGAATTATCCAACAGGTTTAATTCCTGAAGATACAGACGGAGATTTAACTCCGGATTATTTAGACTTGGATTCTGAGGATGATGGTATATCGGATATGCTGGAAGCTGGTCAAGGTACGTTAACAGATCCTTTAGCAGATGCTGATGGAGACGGACTTAACGATGCTTATGATGATACACCAGGTAATGATGTAAACAATGATTTGGATACGGGTGCCGATGGTACGGATAACGAAGATGATACAGATATTACTGAAGTGGATTTCAGATCGGTATTGGATCATGACCAAGATGGTATTCCAGATACGGTAGATTTGGATGACGATAACGATGGTATCTCAGATTTAGATGAGGCCAACGGAATCGATCCAAGTGCGGATGATGACAATGATGGTGTTCCAAACCATTCCGATGACGATCCAAACGATCCATTGGTTGGTGATGTAAACGGAACAACGGAACCAGCATTCGATTTTGACGGTGACGGAATCCCTAACCACTTTGATATTGATGCCGATAATGATGGTATCGTAGATGTAGTGGAAGCTGGTAACGGAGATCTTGATACAAACAATGACGGTGTTATTGATAGTAATGATGACGGATTTGCCGATGCGACCGGTAACGGTCAAGCAGATAGTTCAGAAGGAACAGTTCCACCAAATACAGATGGTTCAGGTGAAGCTAACTTCTTGGATATAGATGCAGATGATGATGGTATTCCAGATAATGTAGAAGCACAACCTACTGATGCGTATACCGTACCAGCAGATGCTTTTGACTTAACAGGGTTGGATACCAATTATCCAGGTGGAATTGAGCCAGAAGATACGGATATGGATGGTATTCCCGATTATATCGATACAGACTCAGATGCAGATGGTATTTCAGATATGTTGGAAGCTGGTCAAGGTACTCTTGTAGATCCTTTAGCCGATGCTGATGCAGATGGTCTTAACGATGCTTTTGATGATACCCCTGGTATTATTGTAAACAACGACTTAGTTACAGGAGCAATCGCTACGGATAACGAAGATGATGCAGATGTTACTGAAGTTGACTTTAGGTCAATGCTAGATACTGACCAAGATGGTATTCCAGATACGGTAGATCTTGATGATGATAATGATGGTATCTCAGATTTAGATGAGGCTAACGGAATCGACCCAAGTGCGGATGATGATAACGATGGTGTTCCAAACCATTCCGATGATGATCCAAACGATCCATCAATTGGCGATGTAAACGGAACAACTGAACCAGCGTTCGATTTTGACGGTGACGGAATTCCGAATCACTTTGATATTGATGCTGATAATGATGGTATCGTAGATGTAGTGGAAGCTGGTAACGGAGATCTTGATACGAACAATGACGGTGTTATTGATAGTAATGATGACGGATTTGCCGATACAACCGGAAACGGTCAAGCAGATAGTTCGGAAGGAACAGTTCCTCCAAATACAGATGGTTCAGGTGAAGCTAACTTCTTGGATATAGATGCTGATGATGATGGTATTCCAGATAATGTAGAAGCACAACCTACTGATGCGTATACCGTACCAGCAGATGCTTTTGACGCAACCGGATTGGATACGAATTATCCGGGTGGTATAGACCCAGCAGATACGGATATGGATGGTATTCCTGATTATATCGATACCGACTCAGATGCAGATGGTGTTGAAGATGCCTTAGAAGCAGGTCAAGGTACAATGACTGATCCATTGGCCGATGCTGACGGAGATGGTCTTAACGATGCCTATGATGATACACCAGGTCTAGATGTAAACAATGATTTGGATACAGGTGCCATCGCAACGGATAACGAAGATGATGCCGATTTAACTCAGGTAGATTTTAGAGATATCCTAGACTATGATAAAGATGGTATTCCTGATACAATAGATCTTGATGACGATAATGATGGTATAGCTGATTTAGTGGAGACCAACGGAATCGACCCAAGTGCAGATGATGACAATGATGGTGTTCCTAACCATTTAGATGATGACCCTAACGATCCATTAGTTGGGGATGTAAACGGAACAACGGAACCAGCGTTCGATTTTGACGGTGACGGAATTCCTAATCACTTTGATATCGATTCGGATAATGATGGTATTACAGATGTAGTGGAAGCCGGTAACGGTGCACTTGATACAAATGCAGATGGCGTTATTGATGCCGATGATACTGGTTTTGCCGACGCAAATACAGATGGTCAAGCTGATAGTTCAGAAGGAACGGTTCCTCCGAATACAGATGAAACTGGTGAAGCTAACTACTTGGATATTGATGCGGATGACGATGGTATTCCAGATAACGTAGAAGCACAGCCTACCTTAGCGTATGTTGTTCCTGCCGATGCTTTTGATGAACAAGGGTTGGATACCAACTACCCAGGTGGACTGGTTCCAGAAGATACCGACGGAGACGGAACTCCAGATTACTTAGACCTTGATTCTGAAGATGACGGTGTTCTAGATATTGATGAAGCGGGCCAAGGTACCTTTACAGGTGTTGATTCTGATGCTGATGGATTGGATGACGGCTTTGACGATACACCAGGTCTAGATGTAAATAATGATTTGGATACAGGTGCCGATGGTACGGATAATGATGACGATGATACTACACCAGAAGTAAACTTTAGAGAAATAGGTGATAGCGATGGCGATGGTGTACTGGATACGCAAGAAGAAGCAGACGGGACGGATAAGAATGACCCATGTGATTACGTAATTGAGAATGTTACTTTAGCTTTCTCAGGTGATTACTTAGTTGCTGATTGTGATGGAGATGGTGTAATCAATGGTCAGGAGATCGACGATGATACCAATCCAGAAGATCCTTGTGATTATATTGAGCGTAGCATAACCTTGGAACAAGGTGGAGATTACTTAATTTCTGATTGTGATGAAGATGGTCTGACCACTTCTCAAGAAGAGGCTATAGGAACCGATCCGGATGTTGCGGATACGGATGGAGATACAATTCTAGACGGACAGGAAATTGAAGACGGAACGGACCCTCTTAATCCTTGTGATTCCTTGAACGGTGTACCTACGTTAGAAGCTGGTTGTGATCCAGAATTAGTAGAGACAGGTATTTCTGTTATCAACGAAGTCATTACTCCAGATGGAGACGGTACAAACGATGAGTTCTTAATAGATAATATTGAGTCTTACCCTAATAACACGGTTCAGATTTATAACCGATGGGGAATCATAGTTTATGAAATGAACGGTTACGATAATGTTACGAACACCTTTAGAGGAGTTTCTAACGGAAGAGTTACTATTCAAACAGATTCGAAACTACCGGTTGGTGTATACTTCTATGTGATCAAATATGAGAACAAAGGAGATAACCTAAACAAGGCAGGCTACTTATACATCAACAGATAAATTTCCCTCAAAAAACCAAATAACCATGAAAAAAGTAATAATAACATTTCTGTCCCTGTTTGCCGGCCTTGTCTCGGTATATGCCCAGCAGGACGCTCAGTATACGCAGTACATGTACAACACGATATCGGTGAATCCAGCGTATGCGGGTTCCCGTGGGGTGTTCAGTATAGCGGCGCTGCACCGTTCGCAGTGGGTGGGCCTAGACGGCGCCCCTACGACGCAGACGCTCAATTTCCACACGCCGGTATCCAATAGGATAGGTCTAGGCCTTTCCATCGTCAATGACGAAATCGGTAACGGCACGAACCAGGACACCTACGTTGATGCGGCCTTCTCGTACACGGTAAAGACCTCTGACGAAGGTAAGCTTTCGTTCGGGCTAAAGGCCGGAGGCCATTTGCTTAACGTGGATTTCACGAAGTTGAGGAACTACGGAGCGGAGAGCAACCTGCCGAACATAGACAACAAGTTCTCGCCGAACATCGGAGCGGGGGTGTACTACCACACGGACCATTTCTATGCGGGGCTATCGGTACCCAACTTCCTCCAGACGGAGCATTTTGACAATTCGAACACGAACGCGAGTTCGTTCCTTGCCGAGGAGCGTATGAACTTCTACTTCATCACGGGGTATGTCTTCGATGTGAACGATAGGTTGAAGTTCAAGCCTGCGGGTCTTGTCAAGGCAGTAAGGGGAGCACCTTTGCAGATAGACCTGAGCGCGAATTTCCTTTTGAACGACAAATTCTCATTGGGAGCGGCCTACAGATGGGACGCCGCGGTGAGCGCACTTTTCGGTTTTCAGATAACGGACCAGTTCATGGTAGGCCTTGCCTACGATAGGGAGACCACCGATCTGGGAGCGACGAGGTTCAACGACGGGTCTTTCGAGATTTTCCTCAGGTACGAGTTCCTGAACAGGTACAAACGCGTAATTACCCCAAGATTCTTCTAATAGACAAACGGACAAGACATGAAAAAAACAAGATATATATTCTGTGGTCTGGCATTGATGGCCATGGTATCACAAGCGCAGGAAAAAAAGATAAAAAAAGCAGATACGAAGTTCACGAACTATTCCTATGCCTCCGCAATACAGTCCTATGAGGACCTTGTAGAGGACGGCTATACGGAAGAGGAAATTTTCAAGAATTTGGGCAACGCTAACTACCTTAACGCGAACTACGGGGAGGCTTCCAATTGGTACGGCCAATTGTTTCAATTGGGGATAACGGATATAGACCCGGAATACATGTACCGTTATGCACAAACGTTGAAGTCCTTGGAAAAGTACGATGCATCGGATGTTTGGATGAACAAGTTCAAGTCTGCGATGTCCAACGACCAACGTGCGCTAGCATTTGGAAACAATGAGGATTACCTGGAGAAGATAGAAGAGCGTTCGGGGAGGTACGAACTGAAGAACCTGGGGCTGAACTCCAAGGTATCGGATTTTGCGCCTTCTTTCTACGGAAAGGATTTGGTCTTTTCAACGGCACGTGACAGCGGGCTGATATCGAAGAACATCCATAGATGGAACAACGGTGCTTTTTTAAACTTGTACAAGGCCACCGGCGACGACCAGGGGAACTTCACGGCGTTGGACAAACTGGACAGGAAACTGAACAAGAAAACCCATGAATCCTCTACGGCCTTCACTAAGGACGGGCAGACCATGTATTTTACGCGCAACAATTCCGTGAACGGTAAATTCTCAAGGGACGAGGAAGGGATAAGCAGACTGAAGATATTCAGGGCCGACCTTATAGGGGAAGAGTGGGGCAATATTGTGGAACTACCCTTTAACGGAGACAGTTATTCGGTAGCACACCCTACCTTGAACAACGACGAGACAAAACTGTATTTCGCCTCTGATATGCCGGGAACGGCCGGGGAGTCGGATATTTTTTCTGTAGAGATAAACGATGACGGTACGTTCGGTGCACCACAGAACCTTGGTCCACAGATCAATACAGAGGCCAGGGAGACCTTTCCTTTTGTAACAGAATCGGACATTTTATATTTCTCCTCGGACGGGCATCCCGGCCTTGGCGGTCTTGACGTGTTCGGAACGGACCTGAACGACGATAGCGGCAAGGTGCTTAACGTGGGAAGACCCTTGAACGGTGAGGAGGACGACTTCTCGTATATCGTGAACGAAGGGACCAGAAAGGGTTTTTTCGCCTCGAACCGAAAAGGGGGGCAAGGGAACGACGATATCTATAGTTTTTTGGAAAAGGAACCTTTGGACTTTACCTGCCATACTAATATAACAGGAGTGGTCAAGGATGAGGAGACAGGAGCTTTACTGGCAAATGCAAACATCAAGGTATATGACACCAAGAAGAATCTAGTGGCCAGCTCCGAAACGGATGCCAACGGTGCATTTGCCTTGGAAGGAGATTGTGCGGATGGCAAGTACAAGGTGGTAGCATCAAAAACGGATTATGATGAGGGTAACAAGATATTCGCTACAGTGAACGCCAAAGATGCTACAGGCATAGAAGTGGTTCTGGCACAGACGGACAAATCAGCCCCTATCGGGACGGACCTTGCGAAGTACCTGAACATCGAACCGATTTATTTCGATTTCGACAAGCATTTCATCAGGGAGGATGCCCGTGTTAGTCTTAACAAGGTAATAGCCTATCTTAACGAGTATCCTAAGGTGAAGATTCAGGTAGGTTCGCATACGGATTCTCGTGCGAACGATGCGTACAATATGCGATTGTCCGCCAACAGGGCAAAGGCTACCGCGGAATATTTAGTGGAACAGGGCGTCGCCAAGAGCCGTATTTCCTTTGAAGGATTCGGTGAAACGCAATTGACGAACGATTGTAGCAACGGGGTACCGTGTACCAAAGAGCAGCATCAATTGAACAGGCGTTCGGAGTTTATCGTCGTGAAATAGGGCGGAACGAAAGGAAAAGGAAACAGACCATTAACTACATAGTGAAAAAGGGAAGGAGCAAGTCTCCTTCTCTTTTTTTTGTGCGATAAATTGGGCTTTAGGTTTTTAAATATTTCCCACATTTAAGAAGAGGGTGAAAAAAAATAGGCTACCCTCTTAAACTTAAATAATCACTGAAAAAGAAAAATAGTATTGTTCCAAAACCTTTTGTTTTAAAGGGTTAATCGACAAAATACACTATCATAATTAATTTTGATATACAAAAAATGCACTTTCCCATACATTTTGCATATGCCTCACAACAATAACTACTTATAATTTTTATCTGATAGTATATTTAAGAACATTAACTATATTTATGTAGTATTAGGACTACAAAAAATATAATTTAATAATTAGTAGGACCATCAGATAATCAACAATAAAAGAGTATACATTGAATACGCATCAATTAGGAAAGGTAGACTTTAATAACATTTCTACAGTTCAATTTGAAAAAGGTGCCAGCTTTTTAGAATTGTTAATAGGTATAAAATTACTTTTTAGAAATTCTTTTTACCATTTAAAGTCACTTATGGTTCATTTAGCTATACAAAACAAGGTATACGTCTTATTTGAACGGTTTTGCAAGTATGAAATAACGTTTTTTACCTATAGATTTTTTTGATAAAAGTGGGGAATATGACCAACATTTATTGCTTAAAAACACTGAGTCAATACATCAGTAGCTAAAACCACCTGTTTTCCGTGTGCAGATTACGCCTTTAATAGAATCCGATGAAGATAAAGCCCTCAAACTTAAAAAATAGAATACTATCCGTGGTGGTATTTCTATTTGTCACACTCAGTTCTTACGCTCAATTAAGTGATTTGCATTATATGCCGCCACTTACCGAGACAAACCAAAATTATATTATTGATCAATACGTATACCTATCTACTCCAGAAACGATACCATTTGATGTTAATATTTACGTAGGTACCTCTATTACTCCACTTGCAACGGTTTCCGTTTCAAACACAGTACCTTACACGTATATATTACCGACAAAAGAGAATGGAATAACATTACTGCCTAATGCTGAAGTTGGTTTAGTAAGTAGTACGGCAGGTTTACGTTTAGAGGCGCCTGGTGGTCAAAAATTTTATGCAAACTATAGAGGAAATAGTAACTCACAAGGTGTTTCTTTGACATCAAAAGGTAGAGCGGCATTGGGAACGCATTTCAAATGGGGCGGAATTCCTTTTCTACATGATCGACATATTTTTAATGCGGCCTTAGGGATTATGGCTACAGAAGATAATACGACAGTTACAGTTTCAGACTATGATCCTGATTGTGTTTTTCGACTAGGAAATGATAATACAGGCTTAACCGATGACACGATTACTATTACTTTAAATAAAGGAGAATCTTATGTATTGGAAGTTGAAGGAAATAATGGTGACGCCAATAGGTATGGGTGGTTAGGTGCAGATATTATATCAGATAAGGATATAGCAATTAGTGTTGGTCATATTTTACTTGGTGTTCTTCCTAACGTTAATATTCAAGATGGAGGAACAGATCAACCAGTGCCTATTGATATTATTGGTCGTGAATATGTTTTTATTAGAGGTGGTGGTACAGATGCTTTAGAATTTCCTATAATAATAGGAACAGCTAGTGGTACAGATATTTTTGTTAATGGGGCAACAACTCCCATTGCAACTATAAATGACGGGGAATATTTTTTAGTTCCTGGGTCAAATTATTCTGGCGGTACAGCGGGTAACAATATGACCGTTACTACATCAAAAAATGTGTATGCCTACCAATGTTTGGCTGGTAGTAATTCTGGAGCAACAATTGGAATGAATTTTATAGCTCCTGTAAATTGTTTGCTTCCAGATAATGTGAATAATATTAGTACCATTGAAGATTTAGCTGGTAAAACGATATCTGGTGGGTTAACCATTTTGGCATCAAATAGTACACCTGATGCTAATATTGTTGTAACTGCTGATGGTGTTCCGGTAACACTGCCTGCTGCTATACCAGCTACGGGATTACCTTGGAAAAGTTTTTATATCCCTGGTTTAACCGGTAATATTTATGTACAATCTTCAGGAGCAATTGCTGTTGGAGTTGTCGGTTTTAGTGGTGCACTAGGAACTGGCGGATACTTTTCCGGTTTTGATACAGTACCCGTAGTAGATTACTCCATTTCAGGTTCGGGATGTTTAGGAAGTACTATTACGCTTACAGAAAATTTTGATACTTACCAATGGTTTAACGATGGAGTTGCCATACCTGGAGCTAATAGCGGAAGTTACACTCCTACTGAAATTGGTGAACATTATGTAAATGTATCTAAAAGTGGATGTGATTATAATTCTAATGTAATTCAGGTATTTTACTGTAATCCAGACATTTTCATCAGCAAATCTTCAGACAAGACAACAATATCAGAAGGAGAAACGGTAACTTTTACAATTACTGTAGAAAGCCTTGGATTAGATGATACAACTGGTTTAGTTATTACTGATGAATTACCAACAGGTTTAACATTAATTAGTGCAACTCCAAGCAAAGGTAATTGGTCTGCTCCAAATTGGAATGTAGGTGATATGGTCAAAGGTGAAAAGCAATCATTAGTTATTGTCGCTTCTGCCGATGATATAGATGCTCCGTTCCCGACAAAAAGTATTACCAATACAATTTCTAACACACAAGATCAAACAGATTCCAATTCATCTACGGATGACACAAGTGAAATAATTACTATAGAAAATTTGGATGATGACAATGATGGCATTCCGGATACTTCTGATCTTTGTGAAGGATTTGATGATAGTGTCGATATTGATAATGATGGTGTGCCGGATGGTTGCGATTTGGATGATGACAATGATGGTATTTTAGATTCGGATGAATGTGCTGCTCCACCTGCATCGGTTATTGGTACACAAGACACTTCAATTAGCTGGATCGATTTTCAATGGAATAGAATAATTGGGAGTACCTACTGGTCGGGTAGAAGTGGTAGCGATAATGAATGGGGCTTGATAGGTACCTTCGATCTGGGGAACTTAAATGCGAATTTGGCAGGTGTTATGGTTACCATAACTTCGGTTTCAAATGAACCGGATGATGCCAGACTTTACATGGGTGCATCTTCAGGAAGTTTATTGGGTGGTCATGCAGGCTTTATCTTAGAATTTTCAGAACCAGTTGATATTAGGCGAGAAGCACTTGCAGGTGTTGCATTTAGTACAGGTGAAATAGAAACATACCTTTCTAATAGTCAAATAGATTATATAAATGCTGATACTCCGGCTAATGTTTTGGTAACAACTGATGATGGTTCTGGTTATGCAAGTTTAGAAGCAAATGGTAGTGGAGGCTCAAGTCCAATAGTGGCTGAGAGTTATGGAACTACCTATTTTTATATGGATTGGGATGATAATATCGTTCCTAGTACGCAACAATTTAGAATGGAAATTGGTGAATTTCCAAGAATATCCACTACAGATACTGATGGTGATGGTATTGTAGATTGCAAAGATTTAGATAGTGACAATGATGGTTGCCCAGATGCTTTAGAAGGCGATGCCAGCTATGATTATGATGATTTAGATGGCGATCTTAGATTAACGGTAGCTATAGGTGCCAATGGTATACCTAGTGGTACTGCTCAAGGTAGAGGTACTTCATTAGATAAGTTGGCAAGATCAAGTGCGTGTTCAGAATGTCTTCCAAATCATCCGTTGTTTACAGATGCTGATGCAGATGGTGTTGGTGATGCTTGTGACGAAGATGATGATAACGACGGTATTTTAGATGTAGATGAGTCCAACAGTGGTTGTGGTGTTTCCTCAACCAATATTCATTTTACAGATGCATCTTACAACGAAATTGCCGCGAATAGTAATGATGGTGATTTGGTAGCGTATATCAAAGATTTTGATAGTAACGTATCTGCCGTGGTAACCACAACGATCCAATCAGGAAGTTTTGCTGCCAACACTCCCAATTATACAGATGGCGGTATACAAGTGGATATGCAATCGCGTAATTCAAATTCTGCCGTTTCGGGAACTTCAACGGAGATTGTGTTTTCTGAACTTATATTGTCTTCGGAATTCAATGTAAGAAGTTTGGCCAGAAATGCTTCGGGATCTTATAATGAAAGTCAGAATATCAGATTTTTCAATAATGGAGTTCAAGTACAGTTCAATGCAGATATTTATGCAACCACTGGTACTGTTGGTACTGGCGCATCTTATGATCCTGTAACTGGTGATGCCATTGCCGCAATTATCGGCGGAGGAGCCCAAGAAGCCAACTTTAGATTTAATATCGATAGACCGATAGACAAAATTGTAATCACCCAGATGGATGCGGCTAATGCAGATAATATTGGGTGGAGAGTTAATATTTTATGTCCTTATAATTTAGATACTGATAATGATGGTATTTATGATCATTTAGATTTGGACAGTGATAATGATGGTTGTCCAGATGCTCTAGACGGTGCGGCAAGCTATGATTATGATGATATTGACGGTAGTTTTAGATTAACCGCAACTGCAGATGCCGCGGGAATTCCTGGTGGAGCTTCTCAGGGTATCGGTACATCCATAGATAATTTACAACAATCAGATGCATGTTCTGAATGTTCATCAAATCATCCATTATATAATGATGCGGATGGCGATGGTATAGGTGATGCGTGTGACGAAGATAATGATAATGATGGTATAGCGAATGACTTAGAATGTACACCGGCAAAAGGTTCGGTTTTAACGGGGGATGATACGCTATTGCTAACAGGAGAATATAATAATGGTAATGGGGTAAGTCAACAGTTTACTATTACATCTACTGAATATAATATTTTAGACAAAACCGGTGCTGCCGATAATGGTTTACAAGTAAGATGGAATCAAGGTACGGATCCAACCGTTGAAATGATACTTACTTTACAAGAGCCTGTAAATGCAGTACAAAATGCAATTCGTGTTTCTTCTTTTGAGCCTAACAGTGCTGTTGGTGGCATTCAAAATGCAGATAAAACGGTAACCATTACATGGCCAGGTGGTGGCACCGCTGTGCTTTCTGATCCTCTTGGAGAAACAGATTTAGGTAATGGTGCAGTTATAACTTCTGGTACTCCTTTTCAAGTAGCGCCAGATGCAGCGGGACTTTCTAGATTGGTGCCAGATTCGCAATGGTCTTTATTGATCGATACCAGTACTGGAATAACTTTCCCGATGGATATAGGTTATTTTGCTGATGGTACTATAAATTCTAGTGCAAACCACGTAAATGAAGGTTTTGCCTTTAGATCGGTTTTAGATTGTGATAATGATAATGATGGGGTAGCAAATTCCCTTGATTTAGATAGTGATAATGACGGAATTTATGATGTTTTAGAATCAGGAGGTACAGATGCAGATGCCAATGGTATTGCAGATGGTGCCATTAGTACGGATGGTATTCCTGATACAGCAGGTACAGGTACAATTCCAACGGAAACAACAGCGGGTACTCCAGATTTTCTTAATGTAGATAGTGATGGTGATACTTGTTCAGATGCGAACGAAGCATACGAAAGTAATACTGCCGATAACGGTGATGGTTCAGAATATAATGATGCAGATACTGCAACGGTAAGTGATGGTTCAGGAAAGATATTAGCTAACGGATTAGTGGCTGCAGCAGCCTATACTACAGGTGCTGTAAGTGCGGTAATTACTGAAGATTTAGATTTAGACGGAGATGGTTTAGTCGGTATTTGTGATTTAGACGATGATGGTGATGGTGATCCGGATGTAACGGATACTGATCCTTTAAATCCTTGTGTATATAGTACAAATCAAGTCGTAGCGAATGTAGAAGCAAGTTGGAATGATTTGGATTGTGATGGTGATGGCGAAACCAACGGATTTGAAGTAACCAATGGTACAGATCCTTCAGACCCTTGTGAGGTTACCGTACCAACGGTTCGTGCTCCAAGCGACGAGAATTATGCAGTTTGGGCTGCCGAAGATTGTGATGGAGATAATGTTGATAATGGTACGGAAGTTACTAATGGTACCGATCCATTTAATACAGATACAGATGGCGATGGTGTTCAAGATGACGTTGACAGCGATGCGCTAGACCCTTGTGATCCAGTACAAGCTGCAGGTTATACTGGTTATGATGCTAGCAATGCTATTTGGGCAGCGGCGGATTGTGATGGCGACGGCGTTTTAAATGGTACGGAAGCGACCAATGGTACCGATCCTTATAGCACGGATACCGATGGTGATGGTGTACCGGATAATACAGATACAAATGCGCTAGACCCTTGTGACCCAGTACAAGCTGCCGGTTACACAGGTTATGATGCCAGCAATGCTATTTGGGCAGCGGCAGATTGTGATGGTGATGGAGTTTTAAATGGTACAGAAGTGACCAATGGTACCGATCCTTATAATACCGATACCGATGGCGACGGTGTTCCGGATAATACAGATACTGATCCATTAGACCCTTGTGATCCAGTACAAGTAGCAGGGTATACAGGTTATGATGCCAGCAATACTATTTGGGCAGCGGCAGATTGTGACAGTGATGGCGTTTTGAATAGTACGGAAAACACAAATGGTACTGACCCGTATAGTTCAGATACGGATGGTGACGGAGTTCCGGATAATACAGATACAGATCCTTTAGCCCCTTGTGATCCGGTTCAAGCAGCAGGGTATACCGGTTATGACGTCGGTAATGCTATTTGGGCAGCGGCAGATTGTGACGGTGACGGAGTTATAAATGGTACGGAAGCTACGAATGGTACGGATCCTTATAATACGGATACGGATGGTGATGGTGTTCCGGATAATACGGATTCCGATGCAATAGACCCTTGTGATCCAGTACAAGCTCCTGGTTATACGGGTTATGATGCCAGTAATGCTATTTGGGCAGCTGCAGATTGTGATGGCGACGGAGTAATCAATAGTACAGAAGCGACCAACGGAACAGACCCTTATAGTTCAGATACAGATGGCGATGGAGTTCCCGATAATATAGATGCAGACCCATTAGATCCTTGTGACCCAGTACAAGCTGCCGGTTACACAGGTTATGATGCCAGCAATGCTATTTGGGCAGCGGCAGATTGTGATGGTGACAATGTTACCAATGGTACAGAAGATACTTTTGGTACTGATCCATATAATATAGATACAGATGGTGACGGAGTTCAGGATGATGTAGACAATGATCCGTTAGATCCTTGTGACCCGGCACAAGCTCCAGGTTATTCAAGTTATGATGCCAGCAATGCTATTTGGGCAGCGGCAGATTGTGATAATGACGGCGTAACTAATGGTACAGAAGTGACTAATAGTACGGACCCATATAGTACTGATACAGATGGTGACGGAGTTCCAGATGATATTGACTCAGACCCGTTAGACCCTTGTGATCCAGTTCAAGCAGCTGGTTACATAGGTTACGATGCTACAAACCCAATTTGGGCGGCAGCAGATTGTGATGGTGATTCTATTATAAATGGTACGGAAGTTACCAATGGCACAGATCCTTATAATCCAGATTCTGATGGTGATGGTATTGATGACGGTCAAGAAGATACGGACGGTACAGATCCATTAAATGATTGTGATTCTATAGGTGGTATTCCTTTACCAACAAGTGATTGTGATGGTGACGGTGTGCAAAATTCATTAGATGCATGTGAAGGTTTTGATGATGCTATAAATGCCGATGGTGATGCTCTTCCAGATGCCTGTGATGACGATGACGATAATGATGGTATTCCAGATGCTGTTGAAGGAACTGGTGATTTTGATGGTGATGGCATTTCGGATAGTTTAGATTTAGACAGTGATAACGATGGTATTCCAGATCTTGTTGAAACAGGTAATGGAAGTCTAGATACCAATGGTAATGGATATATAGATAGCTCTGAAAGTGGAGTAGGTACTAACGGTATTCCAGATATTTTAGAAGATGGAGGTGTTGATGGTGCAGGCGTAACAGCAGCTCCTGTAAATTCTGATGGTACTGCTGGTCCAGATTATTTAGATATCGATTCTGATAATGATGGTATCAGAGATTTAGTGGAAGGGCAAACAGATGCTGCCTTAGTTCAATTAACAGGTAATGATGCTGATAATGATGGTATAGATGATGCTTTTGATATAGATAGTGGCGGAAGCTTAACAACTATACCGGAAGATACAGATTTAGATGGTCGTCCAGACTACTTGGATTTAGATAGTGATGCCGATGGGATCATTGATAATATAGAATGGCAATCAACGTCTGGTCACCTTTTTCCATCTTCAGATTCTGATGGAAATGGTTTAGCTGATAATTATGAAGTTGCCCCTGCAGGTTCAGGAGTATCAATTAATGAACCTGAAAATTCAGATGGTCAAGATATGCCAGATTTTAGAGATACAGATGCTGATAATGATGGTTTGGATGATACTACAGAAGTGTATGATTATAATGATGACTTAACTGCAGATGTTGTGCCTTCTGGAACAGATGCTGATAATGACGGACTTGATGATGCTTACGATTTAAGTATTTCGGGACCAAACGGTATCGCAGATGCAAACGGAGCAACGAATAATGGTCAAGATGTTACAACTTTCTTAAATACTCAAGATCCCTTTACAAGTGAGGTCGATTTTAGAGATGCAAATGTGCATTTAGACCCAATTGATACAGATGGTGATGGGGTTGACAATCTTGTTGATATTGATAATGACAATGATGGCATTTTAGATTACGTAGAGTCTTTAGGTTTCCAACCAACAGATACGCAAGGAGATGCATGTGGTATACCGGCAGGTTCATTTATTGGCGGCACCTATATACCTGCTACAGGTTCTGGTGCAGGTACTCTAAATGCAGAATATAGATTCTCAACAGTAGTTACATCATCTTTAGGTGTTTTAGATGCCATTGTTACAATTACTGATATTGATAATGCAACCTTAACTTCTATAGATGCATTTCCGGCAGGAAGTAGTAATGAGGCTTGGCAGCCTACCTTTGACGTTGGCGATGGTACTAGTGCTGCTGGTGAAGAGGGTAGTATATCATTTAATATACGTTTGGTAGCTACTGGTACTGATTTTCAAGTCAATCTAATTCGTTTTGGTGGTGTCATTTATGATATTGATGGTGCAAATACGAAAGAGAGTGTTACACTTACACGACCAGGTCTATATGCTGTAGATAGTAATTCATTACTTACGGTATCAGAAAATCTAGCTACGGGTACGGCAACGTTCGAAGGTCCTGCCGAAACTTGGCCGGGAGTTGATTTTGGTCCTAGGTTAGCAGCATACTTTAATTATTATGAAACTACAAACCTTAACTTAACCTTTACCGGTCAGTTACAGACAGGTTTTGCTACACAAGATTATTTAGGATCTATTTTATTCCAAACTTGTGATATCAATGGATTATTCACTCCTACGAATACAACTTCAGGAAATAGTCTTACAGGAACGGCATCTGGTGGTGGTTCTTCACCAAAGTATACGATATACCAAGGCATAGATAGTGACAATGATGGTATTGAAGATCATTTGGATATTGATTCTGATAATGATGGTATTCCAGATAATGTAGAGGCGCAACTTACTTCATCATACATTCCTAGAGGAACGGTTGATAGCGATACCGATGGGTTGGGAAATCCATATGAAGGTACAGGTAACGAAGGTTTAACGGCTATTGATACAGACCTTGATGGAATTCCGGATTATTTAGATTTAGATTCAGATGAAGATGGTTTAAACGATAGGGTTGAAGCTGGTTTCACTTTGGCATCAAACAATTTAGATAATGATGGTGATGGTCTTTTAAATGATTATGATGATGTTAACACACCAGATGCTCTTTATGATACCAATGATGATCAAGACAATGGAGCTTCGGATTTACCCAACATAGCAAAAACAACAACGCCAGAAGTCGATTACCGTGAAGTTGGTATTGATGATAATGATTTAGACGGAATTGCAGATTCTATTGATTTAGATGATGATAATGATGGTATTTTAGATACGGATGAAACATCCGGAACTGATCCTAGTGCCGATGATGATTCAGATGGAATACTAAATTATAGAGATACGGATTTAGGTGCTGATGTCAACGCTGATGGTATTGTGGATATTTTCGATGCCGACGGCGATGGTGTTCCGAATCACTTTGATTTAGATGCCGATAATGATGGTATTTATGATGTGGTAGAATCTGGTAGTGACCAAGCGTTTACAGCTGGTGTAGTAGATGGTGCGGTAGGTACAGATGGTATTCCCAATACAGTACAGGCAAGTGGTCAGCAAAATAGTGGAACTATAAATTATACGGTTTCCGATTCTGAAGCTACACCTGATGGAATCTTTGATTTCTTAGAGTTGGATGCTGATGGCGATGCATGTAATGATGTTATTGAAGCTGGATTCACAGATTCTAACGGAGACGGAATCTTGGGTGATGGTGCTACCGTTGTTGATGCAAATGGTATCGTTACCGGTACCGGTACTACTGTTGTAGACGGATATACAACTCCTAATAATGAAGATAGTGCAACGGATACTGAATTCGATTTTCAACAACCAGGTGTGGTACCAACTATAGCCGCTGCGGCAGAACAACCTCAAGATGTAATAACAAATGGAAGCGCTCCAGAGACATTTACGGCAACTGCTACAGGTACGGATTTACTGTATCAATGGCAAGTAGATGACCAATTGGGTGGTGGCTTTGTTGATATAGATGATGCCAACGCAACCGATATTTATTCTGGTAGTAGTACGGAGACACTTACATTAACAGGTGTAACACCAACAGAAGACGGTTATGAATATAGAGCGATAATTACAGAGACTAGTTTTGTATGTTCTCCTTTAACTTCAGCTAGTGCTTTGCTTACGGTAGATGTTACTCCGCCTGCTATTCCTACTGTTGATAGTCAAATTACAAATGATACAACTCCTGTGCTTACAGGAACTGCAGAAGCGAATTCTACGGTAACGGTAGTAGTTGATGGTGCAACATATACAACTATTGCAGATGCTTCAGGCAACTGGACAATTAATACGGAAACGGCAACTCCGGATAGTGGAATATTTACACCAAATGTAAATGGTACTAATGAAGTGGAGGTAACGAGTACAGATGCTGCTGGAAATAGTACAGATGATGTTACAACTTTAGAGTTGACCATTGATACTACAAACCCTGCGATACCTACTGTAGAGAGTCAAGTTACAAATGATACGACACCCGTTCTTACAGGAACTGCAGAAGCGAATTCTACGGTAACAGTAGAGGTTGGTGGTGCAATATTTACAACTGTGGCAGATGCTTCGGGCAACTGGACTTTAGATACTGAAACCGTTGTTCCGGATAGTGGAACTTTTGCCCCAAATGTAAACGGTACAAATGAAGTTGTGGTAACGAGTACAGATGCAGCAGGTAATAGTACAGTTGATGTTACAACTTTAGAGTTGACCATAGATACCACGGCTCCAATAGCTCCAACAGTAGAAATTACTGAAGACACCAATAATGATGCTTTAATTAGTGATTCTGAACTTACTGGACCTATTAATGCAGTAGTAACGCTACCTGCAGATGCTGTTGCTGGTGATACGGTAACTATTACAGATGGTAATGGAAATTCACAAGACGTAGTGCTTACTGCAACTGATATTAGTAATGGGGATATAACCGTTATAATCGCCAACCCTGGTGAAAATGGAACTATAGTAGTAACAGCGAATATTACAGATGTTGCCGGTAATACAAGTGCAGATAGTGCTACAGATACTGCAGTACTTGATACAACTGCTCCATTGGCACCAACAGTGGTTATTATAGAAGATGTTAACGATGACGGATTAATAAATGAAGATGAACTTGTAGGTGATATCGATGCAAGAGTAACGCTACCTGCTGATGCAGTTGCGGGCGATACCGTTACCGTTACCGATGGTAATGGCAATTCACAAGATGTGATTTTGAGCGCAACTGATATTACAAACGGATTTGTTGATGTAATAATCGCAAACCCTGGTGATACAGCTACAATTGTGGTAACTGCGAACCTTACAGATGTTGCCGGTAATGTTGGTCCTGATAGTGCTACAGATACGGCAGTACTTGATCTTACAGATCCATTAGCTCCTACAATAGAAATTACCGAAGATGTAAATGATGATGAATTAATCAATGGAGATGAATTAGTAGGTGATTTAGATGCTGTGGTAACACTTCCTGCTGGTGCAGTTGCAGGTGATACGGTTACGGTAACCGATGGCAATGGAAATTCTCTTGATATAATACTTACGGCAACAGATGTTGTAACGGGTACTATAGATGTGGTGATTGTCAACCCCGGTGAAAACGGTACTATTGTTTTAACTGCTAACCTAACGGATATTGCGGGTAATGTTGGTCCTGATAGTGCTACTGATACTGCAGTACTTGATACAACCGCTCCATTAGCGCCGACAGTGGTTATTACTGAAGATGTTAACGATGACGGATTAATAAATGAAGATGAACTTGTAGGTGATATTGATGCCCGTATAACGCTACCTGCCGATGCAGTTGCAGGCGATACCGTGACCATTACGGATGGTAATGGAAACTCCCAAGATGTAGTGCTTACGGCAGCAAATATATCTGATGGATATGTAGATGTTGTTATTGCCAATCCCGGTGATATGGGTACTATTGTGGTAACTGCTAATATAACAGATATTGCGGGTAATGTTGGTCCTGATAGTGCCACGGATACTGCAGCACTAGATCTTACCGATCCTGGTGCGCCTACGGTAATTATTGCAGATGATAGTAATGATGATGAGTTAATTAACGAAGATGAATTAAATGGTGATATTCAAGCCGTAGTATCACTGCCAAGTAATATTGCTGCAGGTGATACGGTGACCATAACAGATGGTAATGGAAACTCTCAAGATGTAATACTTACGGCAGCTGAAGCTACCAATGGATTTATTATTGTTGTAATTCCTAATCCGGGAGATGGTAGTACAATTAATGTCACTGCCAACGTAACAGACGTAGCCGGTAATGTGGGTCCTGATAGTAATACAGATAATGCATTATTTGATCTTACCGATCCTAGTGCACCAACGGTAGAGATTACCGAAGACACAAACAATGACGGTATCATTAGTGAAACTGAATTAACGGGCGATATAGATGCTCGTGTTACTTTAGTGGGACCAACTTTTGAAGGAGACATGGTTACGGTTACCGATGGTAATAGTAACTCACAAGATGTGGTATTGACCGCAGCAGATGTAGCTAACGGTTTTATTGATGTTATAATCGCTAATCCTGGTGATGGAAACACTATAGTTGTAACCGCTAACCTTACGGATGTTGCAGGTAATGTGGGACCTGATAGTGCTACAGATACGGCATTGATGGATATTTCGGCTCCAAGTGCGCCACTAGTGGAAATTGCTGAAGATGTAAACAATGACGGTTTAATCGGTGCAAGTGAATTGTCTGGGGATATCGATGCGGTAATTATACTACCTGTTGATGCGGAGGCTGGTGATACGGTAACCATTACAGATGGTAATGGAAACTCGCAAGATGTGATTCTGACTGCGACAGATATAGCAACTGGTTCTATAGAAGTTGTCATTGTCAATCCTGGTGAAGCAGGTACCATAGTATTGGGAGCATTTATTACAGATGTTGCCGGTAATGTTGGTGATGATAGTGTTACTGATACAGCTGTACTTGATACAACTGCTCCAACTGCTCCAACGGTAGAAATAACTGAAGACACCAACAATGATGGTTTGATCAGTGAAGATGAATTAACGAGTGATATTGATGCTGTAGTTACACTTCCTGCGGATGCAGTTGAAGGAGACACAGTAACGATTACTGACGGAAATGGAAATTCACAAGATGTAGTTTTGACTGCAACTGACATCACAAACGGATTTATCGATGTAATAATCGCTAATCCTGGAGATGCAGGAACTATAGTTATAACAGCAAATATTACGGATGTAGCCGGTAATGTGGGTCCTGATAGTGCTACGGATACTGCGGTATTGGACCTAACAGATCCATTGGCTCCTACAGTAGAAATTACAGAAGATACTAATAATGATGGTTTGATAAGTGAAGATGAATTAACGGGTGATATTGATGCTCGTGTTTCACTTCCTGCTGATGCTGTAGCGGGTGACACAGTAACGATTACTGACGGAAATGGAAATGCACAAGATGTAGTTTTGACTGCAACTGACATCACAAACGGATTTATCGATGTAGTAATCGCTAATCCTGGAGATGCAGGCACTATAGATGTAACTGCAAATATTACGGATGTTGCAGGTAACGGTGGTCCTGATAGTGCTACGGATACTGCGGTATTGGACCTTACAGATCCATTAGCTCCGACAGTAGAAATTACAGAAGATACTAATAATGATGGTTTGATCAGTGAAGATGAACTAGTCGGTGACATAGATGCTCGTGTTTCACTTCCAGCGGATGCAGTAGTTGGAGATACGGTTACAATAACAGATGGCAATGGTAACTCACAAGATGTTGTGTTGAACGCGGCTGATATTACAAACGGATTTATCGATGTAGTAATTGCTAATCCTGGAGATATGGGTACAATAGATGTAATTGCAAATATTACAGATGTTGCCGGCAACGTGGGTCCTGATAGTGCTACTGATTCTGCTGTACTTGACCTTACAGATCCTACGGTCGATAGTTATTCAACTATAGATATTACTCCGGTATTAACGGGACAAGGTAATGCGAACGAAACGTTAGTGATTGAGTTGGATACGGATGGAGATAACATTCCTGATGTTACCTATACGGTTACTACCGATACCAATGGCGATTGGAATTTAGATACGGAAACGGCAACACCCGATTCTGGTAGCTTCCCAATTCTTGTAGATCAAGATGTAATTAATATTACAGCTACAGATCCTTCTGGAAATTCAGGAACAGGAGCGGTAACCGTTTCAGTCGATACGGATAATGACGGTATTAATGATAACGAAGAAGTTTCGTTAGGTACTGATCCGAATAATCCTGATACCGATGGTGACGGAATCAATGACGGACAGGAAGTCAATGTAGATAATACAGATCCATTAGATGATTGTAGTTCTGTAAATGGATATCCATTAGCAGATAGCGATTGTGACGAAGACGGGTTAACAACTGATGAAGAAGTAGCCTTAGGTACGGATATCGATAATCCGGATAGTGATAATGATGGACTTTTAGACGGAGAGGAAGTTATTTTAGATACGAATCCTAATGATTCTGATTCTGATGATGATGGTATTTTAGATGGTCAAGAAGTATTGGACGACACTAATCCATTAGACGATTGTGACCATGTAGGTGGTACGGCGTTGCCAGATAGCGATTGTGATAGCGATGGATTAACGACTGCTCAGGAAGATGCGATCGGAACCGATTCCTATGATACCGATACCGATGGCGATACCATACCTGATGGGCAAGAAATAATAGATGGGACGGATCCATTGAATCCTTGTGACTCGTTAAACGGAGTTCCAACTCTTGATGCAGGTTGTAATCCTGAGGTTGTAGATTCCGGTATTGCAGTGTCTAATGAGATTATCACTCCAGATGGAGACGGTACAAATGATTCTTTCTTGATTGAGAATATAGAGTCCTATCCGAACAATACAGTACAGATCTATAACCGTTGGGGTGTAGTCGTTTACGAAATGTCAGGATATGACAATACTACAAATTTATTCAATGGTACTTCCGAAGGTAGAACTACAATCAGTAAAGAGTCAGAACTACCTGTGGGCGTGTATTTCTATGTGATTAAATATGAGAACAAAGGGATAAACTTAACTAAATCAGGTTACCTGTATATTAATAGATAAAACAAGTTCCCAAAAACCGAATAATCATGAAAAAGTTTTTTGCTTTACTCTTGTTGATCTTTGCTGGCAGTACTTTGCTACATGCCCAGCAGGACGCTCAGTATACGCAGTACATGTACAACACGATATCGGTGAATCCAGCGTATGCGGGTTCCCGCGGGGTGTTCAGTATAGCGGCGCTGCACCGTTCTCAGTGGGTGGGCCTAGACGGCGCCCCTACGACGCAGACGCTCAATTTCCACACGCCGGTATCCAATAGGATAGGTCTAGGCCTTTCCATCGTCAATGACGAAATCGGTAACGGCACGAACCAGGACACCTACGTTGATGCGGCCTTCTCGTACACGGTAAAAACGTCTGACGAAGGTAAGCTTTCGTTCGGGCTAAAGGCCGGAGGCCATTTGCTTAACGTGGATTTCACGAAGTTGAGGAACTACGGTGCGGAGAGCAACCTGCCGAACATAGACAACAAGTTCTCGCCGAACATCGGAGCGGGGGTGTACTACCACACGGACCATTTCTATGCGGGGCTATCGGTACCCAACTTCCTCCAGACGGAGCATTTTGACAATTCGAACACGAACGCGAGTTCGTTTCTTGCCGAGGAGCGTATGAACTTCTACTTCATCACGGGGTATGTCTTCGATGTGAACGACCGTTTGAAGTTCAAGCCTGCTGGGCTTGTAAAGGTGGTCAAGGGAGCACCTTTGCAGATAGACCTGAGCGCGAACTTCCTTTTGAACGACAAGTTCTCCTTGGGAGCGGCCTACAGATGGGACGCCGCGGTGAGCGCACTGTTCGGTTTCCAGATAACGGACCAGTTCATGGTAGGCCTTGCCTACGATAGGGAGACCACGGACCTGGGAGCGACGAGGTTCAACGACGGGTCTTTCGAGATTTTCCTCAGGTTCGAGTTCCTAAACAGGTACAAACGCGTAATCACCCCAAGATTCTTCTAATAGACAAGCAGTCAAGACATGAAAAAATAAAATATATTTTCTGTGGCTGGCCGAAATGAATATGGTCTCATAGGCTAAAAGGCACAAATGGCCCTCTATCGGCATGGATCTCGCTAATTATCTGAACATCAAATCTATTTATTTTTACAAGTACTTTATCTGGGAGGATGCCCGTAGCAGTATCCAGAAGGTACTAGTGTTTACCAAAAAACAAACTTCTTGAGTTTTTTTAGTTCTATAACAGTTTCGTTCTTTACATTTGCAAAGTAAGCTTTAGGGGTGTTCCAATAAATTAGGAACTGAGACATACCCTTTGAACCTGATGCGGTTAGTACCGTCGAAGGGAAAAGTTGAATAACACCTCGAAATGGGTGTTTACAGCCTTTTCATTAGAATACTCTATTTTTTCTATAGGAGTGTTTTCTTTTCAAAGACCTTTTCTAGACTTCTATTCTTACAGCATAAAATCTATACTGTATGATAACTATTCACATGAACCAAAAGCGGTTAGAGGTCAACTCTAATACCACCATTTATCAATTTTTAAAACAAATTGATTCTTCTGTAAATGGTGTTGCGGTAGCTATAAACGAACAAATTGTATCCAAAAATAATTGGCAAACTCAAGAGTTAAAAGACCAAGATCAAGTATTGGTCATTCAGGCAGCTCAAGGTGGGTAATTGAAATACAATTTTAGCGCAAAGCAAAAAATCAATTGAATTTAGAAAACTATATAAACGAGTCAAAAGCAACTAGCTTGAAACTCCTAGTCAGAAAAAAATGAAAAGTAAAGACACTGCCCCAAAACAAAACCATATTACCAGACAGCCCTTTCCGAATTCAAAAAAAATCTATGTAAGCGGTAAGATTTATCCGGAGATTAATGTCGCTATGCGAGAAATAGCATTGAGCGATACCAAGGATTCTTTAACAGGAAAGTTAAAACCAAACGAATCTATCACGGTTTACGATACTTCAGGACCATATACCGATCCAGAAAAGAAAATTGACGTACATAGCGGAATCGAAAGAATAAAGGAGCAGTGGATTGTAGGGCGAGGAGATGTTGAGCAGCTAGACAGTTTTTCTTCGGAGTATTGTAACGAGCGTTTAAACGATAACAGTCTAGATCATATGCGTTTTTCACTCTTAAAAAAGCCGTTGCGTGCTAAGAAGGGGAAGAATGTAACACAACTACATTATGCCAAACAGGGTATAATTACCCCTGAAATGGAATACATTGCCATTCGTGAAAATCAGCGAATAGATGAAATGACGGAGATTACCAAGCAGCATAAAGGCGAGCATTTTGGTGCAGCAATTCCAGATAAAATTACACCGGAATTTGTGAGGGAAGAAGTGGCTCGTGGACGTGCAGTAATTCCATCAAACATCAACCACCCAGAAGCGGAACCCATGATTTTGGGTCGTAATTTCTTAGTGAAAATTAATGCCAATATTGGCAACTCGGCTACTACGTCCTCAATAGAGCAGGAAGTAGAAAAGGCAGTTTGGGCTTGTCGTTGGGGAGCAGATAATATAATGGACCTTTCAACTGGTCAAAATATTCACGAAACACGAGAATGGATTATTCGTAATTCACCGGTTCCCGTGGGTACCGTACCTATCTACCAAGCATTGGAAAAGGTTAATGGTGTTGCAGAAGACCTTACGTGGGAGATTTTTAGGGATACTTTAATTGAACAAGCAGAACAAGGTGTAGACTATTTCACTATTCATGCAGGCGTTTTGTTACGTTACGTGCCCATGACGGCGAAACGCGTTACGGGTATTGTTTCCCGCGGCGGGTCTATCATGGCAAAGTGGTGTTTGGCGCATCATAAGGAAAGCTTTTTGTATACTCATTTTGAAGATATTTGCGAGATTCTAAAGCAGTACGATGTTGCTTTTTCATTAGGAGATGGTCTACGACCAGGTTCGGTTGCGGATGCCAATGACGAAGCTCAGTTTGCTGAATTGGAAACTTTAGGTGAATTGACAAAGATTGCTAGGAAGCATGAAGTACAATGTTTTATAGAAGGTCCAGGTCACGTGCCCATGCACATGATTAAAGAGAATATGGAAAGACAAATTGAGGTTTGTGACGAAGCTCCATTTTACACTTTAGGCCCTTTAACTACCGATATTGCGCCAGGGTATGATCATATTACTTCAGGTATTGGTGCGGCTATGATTGGTTGGTTTGGTTGTGCTATGTTGTGTTATGTGACGCCTAAAGAACATTTAGGTTTGCCAAATAAGGATGATGTGCGTACAGGTGTGGTTACCTATAAATTAGCTGCCCATGCCGCGGATTTGGCAAAAGGACATCCAGGTGCACAGCATAGGGATAATGCATTGAGCAAAGCCCGATTCGAGTTCCGCTGGGAGGATCAGTTTAACTTGGGGCTAGACCCGGAATTAGCGCGCGAATATCATGATGAGACTTTACCAGCGGATGGTGCTAAAATTGCTCATTTTTGTTCTATGTGCGGACCTAAATTCTGTTCAATGAAAATATCTCAGGAAGTTCGTGATTTTGCGGCTGCTAATGATATTGTAGATAATGAAGTCATTCAAAAAGGGTTGGATGAAAAATCGCAAGAATTCAAGGATAAAGGATCAGAAGTATATTTGTAGTCCATAGTTTTATAGTATGATTATATTGATATCACCTGAAGAAGATACATCAAATGAAATAGACATACTTAATCGTTTGTTTAAGGAAGGGTTGGAATATTATCATTTAAGAAAACCTAATAAAGATCAGCAACAATATTGCGACTATTTGCATTTAATAGAAGAGAAGTATCACAATAAGATAGTGGTGCATCATCATCATAAACTGGTAAATACCTTTAACTTAAAAGGTATTCATTTTCAGGAACAGAAAAGGCGGGATAATATTGACAATCCAGGTCAGTATTTTTGTAACCTTAGTATGTATGGAAAAACCATTAGCTCTTCTTTTCATGAACCAGAAGAGTTAGAAGCTTGCGATTTTGAATTCGATTACCACTTATTGAGTCCGGTATTTTCATCCATTTCAAAGAAAGGATATGAGGGTAGGGGATTTAATGTAAACCATATTGATAAAAAAATTATTGGTATGGGTGGGGTAACCAAAAACAACTTGTCCGAAATTCAAAAATTAGGGTTTCAAGGCGTAGGAGTTTTAGGAGGAATCTGGAACAGTAAGACGCCTATTGAAAATTTTAAGGTGATGCAAGAATTTTATAGAAATAAGAGAAGATGAATATACCGAAACTACATTACATATCTCAAGGAAAGACACCTGAAGAACATCTGGAAAACATTCAGAAAGCCTGTACTTCGGGTGCTGAACTCGTGCAATTACGACTAAAGAACGTAAAGAAAAGTGTGGTGCTTAAAACTGCTGAAAAGGCACGTGAAATAACGGCTCATTTTCAAACACGGTTGATAATCAATGATCACTATCAAATCGCAAAAGAAGTAAAGGCTGACGGAGTGCATCTGGGTAAAACCGATGCTGACCCAGTTGTTGCTCGAAAACATCTTGGTGATTACTATATAATCGGAGGTACGGCAAATACACTAGATGATTGCTTGGCTTTGGTGAAAAAGGGTGTTAATTATATTGGTTTGGGGCCTTTCCGTTTTACGACAACAAAGGAAAATTTGAGTCCTATTATCCCACTTATCGGTTATCAAAGTATTGTAGAAGAATTGAAAAGTGATATGCCCATTATCGCCATTGGTGGAATTACCTTAGATGATGTACCGGAAATTTTAAAAACCGGAGTTTATGGAATTGCAGCATCAGGTGAAATCACTAAAGATTTTAATAAAATAAACACTTTTCATAAACTTTTAAAAGCACCTTCTACGAACGAACAGCTGTGGAATAGAGAAACAAATTTTTAGATATGGCAGATGCACTTCAAATAGCGGATAAGACTTTCAATTCAAGACTATTTACGGGTACGGGCAAGTTTTCGAGTTCCCAAAAAATGCGGGAAGCTATCTTGGCTTCGGAAAGTGAATTGGTTACCGTTGCGCTTAAAAGAGTAGAGGTAGAGAACAAGTCAGATGATATGCTACAAAGCTTAAATGCGGAACATATTAATCTTTTGCCAAATACTTCGGGAGTACGAACAGCTAAGGAAGCTATTTTTGCGGCACAATTGGCACGTGAGGCTTTAGAAACCAATTGGATGAAATTAGAAATTCATCCTGACCCAAGATATCTATTGCCAGACCCTATTGAAACCCTAAAAGCTGCCGAAGAATTGGTGAAACTAGGTTTTGTAGTGATGCCTTATATTCATGCAGACCCGGTATTGTGCAAACGTTTGGAAGATGTGGGTGTACAATGTGTAATGCCTTTGGGTGCGCCTATAGGGAGTAATAAAGGTTTAAAAACAGATGATTTTCTTAAGATAATTATTGAACAAAGTAATGTGCCAGTTATTGTAGATGCCGGTATTGGTGCGCCGTCTCATTCCGCTTATGCCATGGAATTGGGTGCGGATGCAGTTTTGGTGAACACGGCCATAGCAGTTTCCCAAAGTCCGGTTGAAATGGGAATAGCGTTTAAAATGGCGGTAGAGGCAGGTCGGATGGCCTACCGAGCTAAACTGGCACCAATGAAAGAAGTGGCAGAAGCAAGTAGTCCGTTGACTTCATTTTTAAACTAGCTCAGATTTATGTCCTTTAGAGAAACATTTGAAACATACGATTGGAATACGCTAGAGCGGGAAATTTATGCCGTGACGGAGGCTGATGTCGCATCGGTTTTAAAAAAGGACCTTATTTCTTTGGATGATTTTAAAACATTGATTTCTCCCGCAGCAAAACCTTTCTTAGAAGAAATGGCGCAACGCAGCCATGAGCTGACCAAGAAGCGTTTTGGGAATACCATACAGATGTATCTGCCCATGTATCTGTCCAACGAATGTCAGAACATTTGTACCTATTGCGGATTTAGTATGACCAACAAAATTCCTCGGAAAACCTTGAGCGATACGGAGATTTTAAAAGAAGTTGCGCATATAAAGGAATTGGGTTATGACCATATTTTATTGGTTACCGGTGAAGCTAATAGAAAAGTGGGCGTCGCTTATATAAAACATGCCATTGAGTTGATAAAAACGCATTTTTCTAATATCAGTATGGAGGTGCAGCCCATGGACCAAGAAGAATATGAAGAGTTGATGGAGGCTGGATTGTATGCTGTTTTGGTATATCAAGAAACGTATCATGAAGCTACTTACAAAGTCCACCATCCCAAAGGTAAAAAGTCGAATTTTCATTACCGATTAGATACCCCAGACCGATTAGGAAAAGCCGAAATTCATAAAATAGGTTTAGGTGCTTTGTTCGGTTTGGAGGACTGGCGGGTTGATAGTTTTTATACGGCCTTGCACTTAAAATATATGGAGAAGACCTACTGGAAAACGAAATACAGTATTTCATTTCCGCGATTGAGACCGCATCAAGGTGATGTACAGCCCAAAGTAGAAATGACAGATTCTGATTTAGTTCAACTAATTTGTGCATACCGGCTTTTAGATGAAGATGTAGAACTTTCCATGTCTACAAGGGAAAGTGAAACTTTCCGGAACAATATTATAAAACTGGGAATTACATCTATCAGTGCGGAATCTAAAACCAATCCGGGTGGTTATACAGCGGAACCGGAATCTTTAGAACAGTTTGAGATTTCTGATGAACGCTCTACAGCGGAAATTAAAGAAATGATAAAGAAACAAGGGTATGAACCTGTTTTTAAAGATTGGGAAATTTTTGCTTGATTTTGAGTACTATCGACTTAAAGAGTACCAAATATTTTGGTAAATCGTTCCGGTAAATTATCGATTATGTATACCTGCTCTTCTGTAAAAGGGTGTGTAAAATCCAGTGAATAGGCGTGTAAGTAGAGTCCTTTTCCCGTTAAGATAAGACCTTCTTTACCATACATCTGGTCTCCTAGAATAGGGTTGCCAATAGAAGCCAAATGTTTTCGTAACTGATGACGCCGTCCCGTTTTTGGGTCAAGTTTTACCAAGTTTAAAAAACCATACTTTTCCGAAGTCACTGATTGAATAACTTCAAAAAAACTTTCTGAAGGTTTCCCATCAATTGGAGCATTGATTTTTCCGTGCGGGGGCATTTCTCCAATAGTAACTGCATAGTAGACTTTCTGAATTTTTTTATTCTCAAAAAGTTGATTGAGATTACGAATGGCACTTCCTGTTTTTCCCGTTAACAATACACCTGTTGTGGCATAGTCCAACCTGTGTACAGGTTGTGGTTTGGTTACGTCAGTTAAAGCACTTGGTTGTAAGTTTTGAGGTAAAGCATGAGCTATGGTTTTAAAACCATTACCACTTACTAGAATCCCGGCAGGTTTGTGGAGTATAGCAAGATGTTCGTCCTCATACAGAACCTGCAATGGAAATACTAACTTTTTACTGGAACTTATTTCTTTCGGAATAGCTAATGTAATGGTTTCACCGCCGCGTATATAGGTAGCTGTCGTTGCAATTATATTGTCTACTTCCACATATTTTTTTTTGATAACTTTCTTTAATGCCGATTTGGTGGGAACGGACATAAAAATTCCAACTCCATACTCTTGAAGTCGGATTGGAGATGAAAGTGGCGGAACGATATGGCTTTTGATAGCCATTTTTTAACAGGATAAGTGAAATGTAAAGCTACTTAATTTTAGTAAGCATTCTTTCTTTAAGGAAATAAATCTACTCTTGTCTAATATATGGTTGACCAATCAAGCTCGTGTAAATCGGAATAACCCCACTCACCAAATCGTCCAAAGGGGAGAACTCCATTTTCTTTGAGTTTATCAATACTTTTAAGAGTGCTAGGTTCTGTTACAAGTTCTAAAGGATAACTCATGGGTACAAAGAGTTCTTGAGCAAATTCTAGTTCCTTTATGCTAGGAACCAATTCTTGAACTCTTTTCCTTATTTTTTCAATGGGTATTTGACCCTGTTTATCACTTCTTAATTGGGCGAGTAAAAAGTCATTTTTTATAGAGAAAATACGAAGAATATCAGAATTGAAATCGCAATCGTAGACTACTTGATTTTCGTCAAAACCGTCTTTATACTTAAAAAAATAAAAGTATGCGCTAGCGTAGTCGGTATTATGGTTATGCTTTAATCCGCAAAGGTCTAGCAAATAATGAAATGGTATAGTAGAAACCAATTTTTCATATTTAATAATACAGTCATTGGTATGCACCTCTTTTTTTTCAATATCTATTTTCTGAAGATTAGCAAAATTCAATACTTCAGGATTTAACTTGTTAATAGCATATTTAAAAATTGATTTTCCGTTTACATAACCTATTCTGGTATTACCGCTTTTGGATATGTAGTGTCTTTTAATTTTATCCTGAACTTGACTGAAAGGTTTCGAAAGCATAGAATCGCCCCATTGTTTCAGTCCAAGGCATAATCTCTGGTCAATACCTTGATTAGAGAGCATGAAAGATGCTAGTGAGCCCTGTTCTATAGTGTGGTCTTTATAATTAAAATTAGTCAGTTCGGAAAAACTAACCGAAATAGGCTTTTGTTTTGGTACATCATCGAATAAATCTGAATTGTAAAGCTCAGATTCTTCAACAGGAAAAATGGGTAGTGGGCTAAAACGGGTGCCTTCGTGTTCTATTGAAAAGATTGGTGTAGAATTCTCATTCCTAAGTATCAGAATATCTTCGTGATTGTTTGTTTTAAGTAATTTGTGATAGGCAATTAAAGAAGCATAACCATATCCTAATAAACAATTTTTAACGTGCACCGTTTTGGTATTCATGCAAAATGACTTTTTAATCGTTTAAAGCTTAATTTTTCGCTTCAAATATCAAGGTATTTATTTTATGTGCCCAATCTTTTGTAGTTAGGGCGAAGATAGTGTCATTAATTAAAATTGAAACGTTCAAATTAAAATAATCGATTAAAGTCCAAATGTATCGACCGAATTATGTTTTGTAAGAGTTTTAGATTTTAATTAGTATATGTTTTACACTTTAAATTTGCTCCTTATATTTGATGATTACAAAATCTGATGTAGTAAAATACTTATTATTATTATGAGGTATAAAACAATAGCTTTAATATAGTTTTAGAAAGTTAAGCAGTTCTAGCTAGCGGGAGTTTTATATCTATGCGCTTTGAGAAAAATAGCAGCTAAAAATTCGTATCAAATAGCTATGGCGAACACTTGGACAAATAAGATTAATGAAGTTACGAATCAGTTTTATTAAATCAGCAATTTATCTTCTAGCCGTGATTTTCTTTTGATCGTATTTTCTTTTAACCTTTATAAAATGGTAACGGACATCATCGTAAAATAAGCTACTTAGCAGAATAACAGCTGCTACTAGTAAAGTATTGAGTTTAAGATTTGCTCTGGAATAAAGAAATCCGCCTATTAATCCTCCACTAAAAAAGAATAGAATAATATAAATACGAAGTTTAATGGTGGACTTTAATTTTGCTCGGTTCGGGTGCAATCTTGGAAAAAATAGTTGGGATAATTCTATACCCAGATCGGTAAATAGTCCAGTTAAGTGGGTAGTTCTGACAACTGCATTAGATATTTTCGTAACATATGAGTTTTGAAGTCCCATGGCAAAAAGTAATGAACAAGCAATTATATCAGGATATTCAATAGCAATTAAATTACTTGTTAAGGCTATTGAGACTAAAATGACGCATTCTATTATCGTGGGAATAACAAATACGTTCAGTTTTTTATTAGCTTTAAATTTTTCTATCAGAAAGCTTGAAAGAAACGAACCGAAAAGAAAAGAAAAGAGATAGAGAAAATAAATAGTTCCTTTCCAGAACTTAAAATTTGCAACGTCATAAATGAACAGCGCAAAATGGCCTGTGACATTGGTAGTCAATTGTGTAATTGATAAAAATCCTGTTACATTAACGATGCCCGCTACTAAAGACAATACTGTAGCAATTTGCAGATTGTGCGTTAATGTCCTGCTTTTGCCTTGATGTCTGAACATTCACTCTTCATTTATCTAATTGCATAATACAAAGTTCTAACTTTTTTTAAGTCAAACACTTATTTTGATCTGTTATTTGCCAACCAAATCGTAAAGTCAGGACTGTCAATAGGCAGGGATAGTATATCTTAACGTACAATAATAAGCAGAAAGATTTCTTTTCTTAGTAGCAAAGGCGGTACGTATCTATCTGTTGATAATCATAATTTAAATGTAATGAAATTAGAAAAATCGGTAAGAGCAACCGGTTATACGAATTAATTAGACATTATTTTTCGAAAATACAATAGTCGATAAGCTCCAGCAAACATGTTGATTTACGAAATATAGAATCAGTTATTTTAGCATATTTGATAAGAGAGACTTTTTTTTAGATCATCTTAAAATCCAACAATAATTCTCCTTCAATTGAAGCTTGTAGATGGTCGCCTTTGAAGGTTTGTCCTGCTCCTGATGCGGGTGTGCCGGTAAATATCATATCTCCAGGATTTAGGGTCATAAAAGTGGATACAAAGCTAATTATCTCGCCAAAATTATAAATAATGAAATTGGTATTTCCTACCTGTTTTTGCTCTCCGTTTATTACCAAATCAAAATTGATATTGTTTAAGTCCGGAAAATCGGAAATAGGTTTAAAACTAGAAATCGGGGAGGCTCCATCAAATCCTTTGGCAAGTGCCCATGGTTGTTTTTTCTCTCTGCTTGCGGTAAGAACATCTTTTGCCGTGTAGTCAATACCAATGGCCATTTCGGAGATATATGAGTTTGCGTCTTCTAAGGCAATATCTTTTCCTTGTTTTCCGATTTTAACAACCAATTCTACTTCGTAAAAGAGCTGGTTTGTTATTGACGGAAAAACAATGTCTTTATTATCTGTAACTAAAGATGAATCTGGTTTTGTGAATATTAATTGCGTATCATTCTTTAGTCCGCTTATTTCAGATTTTTTGTTTACATAATTCTTTCCGATGCCTATAACTTTCATATTATTTAATTTTCCAGTGTTTGATTGATTATTAAAGCGCTAAAAATAGAGTTTTACGGGGTTTAGGTACTGTTTTAATTTAATTATTTATTCTTAAGGAATTTTTTCATAGACCTTTTTACCTCCAACAAAAGTTTGTAACACCATTACATCTTTAATTTTTTTTGGATCAAGAGTAGTCAAATCTTCACTTAGAACAACAAAATCTGCTAGTTTACCTTTTGCCAGAGTTCCTTTAATATTTTCGTCAAAAGAGCTGTATGCAGCATCTTTTGTGTAGGCTTTTAGTGCCTGCGATGCTGTAATCTTTTCCTTCGGAACCCATCCTTCAGGGTATTTTCCATCTAAGGTTTGTCGTGTAGTTGCAGCGTAGATACCAAGAATAGGAGAGGCAGGAGCTACGGGCCAGTCACTGCTAAAAACTACAGTTGCATTGGCATCTAACAGTGATTTAAAAGCATAAGTAGTCTTAATACGTTCCAGACCGATTAGTACCTCGGCCCATCTACCATCATCAATGGAATGGTAAGGTTGCATGCTGGCAATTACATTTAGTTTAGAAAACCTGTTTATATCTGTTGGACTCAAATGCTGGGCATGTTCAATTCTTAATCGTCTGTCTTTTTCGCCGTTCTTATGGATAATTTTTTCATAGCTATTTAACAAGGAGTTATTTGCCCTATCACCAATGGCATGAACAGTAATCTGAAAACCTTTTTCATCGGCCTCCATAATCCAATTGTTTAAGCTATCCTGATTAACAATTAAAAGGCCTTTACTATCTTTTGCATCTGAATAAGGTTCAATGAATGCAGCGGTATGCGAGCCTAAAGAACCATCAACAAAACCCTTGAGCAACCCATTTTTCAACCATTTTGACTTACTGGTATTTTTGGCCACGGATTTCCATTTTTTAAGAGGGTCAGCGGTGTAAACTCTAATTTTTAATTGATTATTGGTATACATATCATCCATTACCTCAAAACCTCCTAGACTATCTACATCATGAATGGTGGTAACTCCTTGTGAAAGTAAATACTCCTGGGCTTGGTTAATGGCATTTTCTTTTTCTTCTTTAGATAGGGAAGGTATTTTATTTAAAACCAGATACATGGCTTCGCTTTTTAAAATACCTGTTGGTTCTCCATTGGGGTCTTTAACTATTTCTCCATTTCCTACATTTGGTGTGTTTCTATCAATACCGGCAATTTTTAATGCTGCGGAATTAGCCAAAATCATATGACCGTCCATTCTATAGATAGCAACAGGATTTTCATGGGTGAACTTATCAATCCACTTTTTAGTGGGCAGTTCGCCACCCCATAGGGTATGGTCCCAATTTCCTTCTACAATCCATTGGTCTGGTTTTATTTTTTTTGTGAACGAAGCTATTCTGTCAATAAATTCTTTTTTTGTTTTGGCATCTCTCAATTGCACGCTTAAAAGGCTGTTGCCACCCATTAATAAATGTACATGAGTATCAATAAATCCCGGGGTAATGAAATTTCCTAGGGCATCAACAATTTTAGTGGATTCACTTTTAAATTTCATAACTTCTTTTAATGAACCAATAGCTAAAATAGAATCACCTTTAACAGCAATAGCTTCAGCCTTGGGGTTGTCAATATCTCCGGTCCAAATGTTAGCATTCGTAACTAAAAGGTCCGCAGAAGGCTTCTCTGTTGTACAGGAAGTTAATACAATGGTGATGAGAAATAATAAAAATTTATTCATTATGTTGAAGTTTAATATCCTTGGAGATTTTTTAGGTAGTTACTCTTTTTCATGTCCGTTTACGAATGTGGGTATAAAAATATCGTTCATTATTGCAAAAGCTAAATTAGCATCTTTTGAGTTGTATGCGCCTCCTGTGAATACAGCAACTAAATCCATTTCTGGAAGAATTATAATATACTGTCCTCCATTTCCGCTTGCAGTTTTAGAAGTTGTAAGCCTTTCACCTAATTTGAAAGGTATATTCCACCATAAATAGGCATAATCGTTTCCTGAAAGCTGTGTTTTGGTTGTAGTCGATTCTGTGACCCATTTCTCTGATATGATTTGCTTCCCGTTCCATGCTCCGTTATTTAGTATCAACTGGCCAATTTTAGCCATGTCGCGAGGTGTCATATATAATCTTTTGGCTGAGGGAATAACCTCTTTTTTTGATGTATGACCCCATCTTTTATTAGTGATTTTTAAAGGAACAAATAGGTATTTGTCAGCAAATTCATCAATTGTCATTCCTGATGCTTGACTAATTATTTCCGCTACCATGACCGTACCGATTGAACAGTAGTTTGATACCGTACCTGGCTCATAAACCATAGGTAAATCGATTGCATATTGCAGCCAGTCTTTTTGCCTGTATATTTTATCTTCTTGCCCTTCTGATTTTTTATCCCAGTCATTGCAATCAAGTCCACTAGACATGGTTAAAAGATTTTTTATGGTAATTCTCTTCTTCTTTAGGTCGAGGTTCTTTTGTGGGATAGGAGCTTTAAGGTATTTTGATATGGGGTCGTCAATGCTTTCAATAAAACCTTTATCAATAGCAATACCCATTAAAATAGACCTAATGCTTTTTGTTGAAGACCGAAGGTCATGAGGTTCATTTACAGAATATCCTTTAAAGTACTCCTCTATAATAAGTTCATTGTTCTTGATTAATAGAACGCTATGAATCTTGTTTTTTCTAGTTTTTATTTGATTGAATAATTTGTAAATCAATGTGGTGTCAACCTCTTGCGATTTAAGATTGATAGTTTTCCATCCATCACCTAAGACCTCTGGTTGGGAGTAGAGATAGCTTTCTTGAGCATAGCAAAGTGGACTTGCAAAAAGTACCAAAAGGATAAAAATCGCTATGTTTTTCATTATCAGGTATACATATTAAAATATGAAGGTACAGCGGATAAATTGGATGTTCAATTTCTATCTTAGATATTATCCATGTCTTTTTTGAGTAGCAGGTCTTATTCTTGTACTATATCCTTATTCTTAAAATTTAACCCGGAAGTCCTCTTAGTCTTATAAGTAAAGCGTAATAGTAAAATGTGCCAGTGGTTAAATGATTTATAAGTTGAGCTAAACCAGTACATCCCAATCAACTTATGTATCAATAGATTACCTTCAAACTTGTCTAAACAGCAAGGGGGGGGCATTTTATAGAATACTTGTTTTGGTTCCGAGGTAAATTCTACGCTATAATAACATACGTAGAAATATTATTGATTATTCCTCCTCATCGGCTTCTGCTTCACTTGCAGCTTCTTCTGCATCGTGCGCTCTTATAATGTCATTTTTAAGGATATTAAGTTTCTTTAATTTTGCCTTCCAGGTTTCAAGAGTTTCTTTATGGCTTTCAACACGTTTAATAACATCACGTACTAAAGGGTTGTCCTCTGAAGCATTAGAAAAGAATTGAAGGTTTGTTTCTAACTGGCGAATCTCTCCTTTGCTTTCTTCTATTTTCTTGCGTATAAAACTACGTTCGTTTTGAATAGCACGCTCATTATCGGCATTTGCCAGCTCCTGGATTTTATTGCCGTATTTTAGTAATTCTGACTCTTGCCTATCAATATCTAATTTCTTGAATATTCCATCAAGAATTTTATTGAATTTCTGGTCTATATTCTTCTTCTTAAATGGAACCCTGCCGTATGATTTCCACTCCGCAATAAATGCTTTTATCGTTTTTAAGTCATCATCTCGCTTACTGGATAATTTAAAAGCTGATAATTTTTCAAGGCAAGCGCTCTTCTTTTCAAAATTTTCTTGTTCTTCTTTAAGGCCTTCATTTTTTAAGGCATGTAGACGGTCAAAATAGTGGTTGCATGCAGTTTTGAACTCCTTCCATATCTTATCTGAGTATTTTCTAGGCACATGACCAATTTGCTTCCATTCGTTTTGGATGCGTTTCATTTCCGGAGTTGCAATGTCCCATTCTTCACTGTCCTTTAAGGAAACGGCACGATCTAATAAAGCTCTCTTTTTATCAAGATTTTCCTGCTGTTCCTTTTTTAAATTTTTATAGTAAGCATTTTTACTTCTATTAAATTTACGTACCGCCGTTTTAAAGGCGTCCCACGTTTTTTCATTTTGGTTTCTGGGTACTTTTCCAGCACTAAAAAAAGCATTTCTTTGTTCTTCTAATTTTTTAATTTGTTGCTGAAGGGCTTTATGGCTGGTGGCAACATTTTCGGACATAGCCTCAATTACTGAGATTATCTCGTTTTTTTTAACCAGATTCTTTTCATATTGAGCATCCAATTCCTTGTAATGATCTTGTCTTCTCTGGTGTAATACCTTTGTAGCATTGCTAAACCGTTCCCAGATTTCCTCCCGATGTTCCTGACCAACCGGACCAATATCTTCTTTCCAGATTTTGTGCAACGTTTGTAAATCTCTAAAAGCTATGGTTAAATCGGGTTCTTTTGCTAATGTTTCTGCCTGTACAACCAATTTTTCTTTCTCTTCTAAATTGTGCTTAAAGTCCAAATCCCGCAACTCACGGTTTAGGTGAAGAAAATCATAGAAAATTTCAATGTGGTGTTGGTATGTGCGCCAAACATTATTATACTCTGTTCTTGGTATAGGGCCTGCATTGCGCCAGTTTTCCTGTAGTTCCTTAAATGCCTTGTAGGTGGTATTCATGTCCTCATCAACATTTACCAAGCTTTTAAGTTCTTCAATGATTTCTAGTCGCCTACTTAAATTTTCTTTAAGATTTTTTTCGAGGGATTTATAGTATTGATTACGCTTTTCACGATAATCTCCGTATACCTCGTTAAATTGTCTTTTGGTAACAGAATTATACCTAAAGTCTATCTCGTTTCCGCCACTGGCAATAAAGTCTTCCTTTTTACTTTCTATAAACTCTTGGAATTTTAGATCAAATTCTGATTTAATTCCATCCACGTGTTTCTTAATGGCCTGTACTTTTTCTGTACGTACAAGTTTCTGCAATTCGCCAACCAAATTTTCCATAGACATAGAGTGGTAGTCCAAAAGTGGAATCGTATGCCGTTCTTGGTTATCTGTGTCTTCGGCATCTTCGGCGTTGTTCTCGTCTATCTCGTCAAGAACATCTTCTGCTTCATTAACTGTTTTATCACCTTTCTTAGGCGCAACAGCAGTAGGTTCTTCCATTGTAACTGCTTCAGACGAAATATCTTCTTGAGGTGTGCCCAATTTTTGTGCATCAGGCGTTTCTTTTACTACGTTCTCATTTTCGGAGCCGCTTTCCTCTAATATTCCGGATGGTTCATTTTTAGGAATTTCCACTGTTTCCGAAGTTTCCGTAGGAGTAGTGACCTCAGTGTTTTCAGTGATTTCTTGTTTGTTCTCTTCCCCTACGTTATGTTGTAGTTCCCGTTCCTTATCTTCCATCGTATATAAGATATTGATTTTGCAAATTGCTAGGGTAAGATACTAACAACCGCTCTAATGACAAAGAGGATAGGGGTATTTTAGCTTTTGATTAAAACCAAGGGAATACAGAAGAACCCTTTAAATACCAGTAAAGGTGGAAGTTGCTTTGGTTTAGGTAGTTACTGTTGGAAATTATAGAGGGTTACTATATTAACTTTCTTGCCATATCTCCCATGAACGGTCCGCCTGAAGTTCTAACATTCGCAAACCGTTGGAAATCTGAGCTCCTTTGGTCTCTCCAGCAGTCAGAAATGCAGATTTTTCAGGGTTGTAGATCAAATCGAATAGAAAATGTCGGTCACTTATAAATTCATAGGGTAGGGCAGGTCGTTCCTTTATATTAGGGTGTGTACCTAATGGAGTGCAGTTTACTAAAATGGTATGATCTTTTAAAATACCTTCTGTAACCTGTTCATAGCTAATTTTGTTATCCCCTACATTTCTTGAAACGAAAATATAAGAAATGCCTAGTTCTTCCAATACGTAAGCTACAGCCTTTGAAGCACCTCCAGTACCTAATATCAATGCTTTTTTATGATGAGGTTTTAGAAAAGGGGCCATTGCATTTTTAAAGCCGTATGCATCTGTATTGTAGCCTTTTAGTCCATTTTTGGTAAACTGTATGGTGTTTACGGCACCAATCTTTTCAGCTTCTGTATCAATTTCACTCAAATAAGGTATCACCTCTTGTTTGTAAGGTATGGTGACGTTCATTCCCTTAATGTCTGTGTTATTTTTTAGAACATCCGAAATTTCCTCAATAGCTTGAAAGTCAAAATTCTCGTAGGAATAGCTTTCTAAACCCAAATCTGCAAATTTTTTTGTAAAATATCCTCTGGAGAATGAATATGAAATATCTTTTCCTACTAATCCGAACCTTGTTCTTTTCATGTGTTTTTTTATTAAAAATCGAAAGCGTATTACATTGTTAGTTCCGTCTCTTTTCTAATCTTGCCATACCAATCCAATAATAGTAGAATAGCAATGCCCACTACCACAAAAAATAGGGCCCACCATGTTTCAGAACTTGTTAAATCAGGAAAAAATCGTTCGTAATTACTAATGATTTCTTTTCCGTTGCTATCCAGAAGCAGCTCACCTGAGGAATTAGTTTTAAAAATAGTACGTTTCCAAGGCCAAACCACGCCCAAGGAACCTGTAATAAAACCAATGATAACTGCTGTGGTAATGTGCTTGAAGTTTTTAAGAACGTATGTCAATAAATGAGACAAACTAACCAGGCCTGTTGCGGAACCTGCTGTAAATACTGCTAATATAGTTAATGTTCTTAAACGTTCTGGGTTGTCGGTAAAGCTATAATCACCTATTAGAACTTCGGCAAATGTATCGTATAATGCGTTTACGGAGTCTACCAATAATAATACGTAATTACCCAGCAGAATAAGGATGAACGAACCTGAAAGGCCGGGTAAGGTCATACCGGAAACACTAATAATACCACAGATAAAAATAAAAAACAAATTATCGTTTTCCTTCGCAGGATTTAAAAAGCTTATGGATATGCCTACAACAAATCCAATTAAACCAGCAATTATGGTCTTTTTGTTCCAATGTTCAAAATCTTTGGATATGTAGTAGATAGAGCCTAAGATCATACCAAAAAAAGCCGCCCAAACATAAAGTTCTTTCTGCTCTAAAAAATAGTCCAACAGTTTTGAAATACTAAAATAGCTAACAAGCATGCCAAAGATAAGGAGGGAAAGAAAGGTTCCATTAATATATCTATAAAAGCTGCTGAATCGTCCTCCTAGGAGAAGTTTAAAAGCTTTGCCGTTTACTTTTTGCAGGGAGTAGATAAATTCTTCGTAAAACCCGGCAACGAACGCAACGATACCGCCAGATACACCGGGTACTTTATTAGCAGCACCCATGCACAGACCTTTTATGACCAAAAAGAATTTGTCACTAAATGTTCTGGTGTTGTACATGAAAATGAACTTATTTTTTTGAAGCTGTTCTTTCAAGTATAAAAATAACCAAGAAGCCGGCTAATGCCGCTATAATCGCAACCATAAGTTGATTATCGCCATCAAAGTTAAATGGACTTACATTTTCATCTATGGTAATGATTTTTTCGCCTATCTGCTTCGTGTCCAAAACTCTTTTCCATGGCCAAATTTTATTCAGGGAGCCTACAATAAAGCCAGTAAGTAGGGCAAGGGTTAAGTTTTTCTGATGGTTGAACATCCATTTTAAAAGCTTAGCAAAGCTTAATAGACCAAAAATTGCACCAACACCTACAACGCCAATAATCTTCAAATCAAGATTATGAACGGCATCAATTATGGTTTTATACGACCCCAGAAGGACTAAAATAAAAGCTCCCGAGATACCTGGTAAGATCATGGCACAAATGGCCAATGCTCCGGACAAGAACAAATAGGGTAGGCTATCCGCACTTTCAGATGGCGGTAGTGTTGTAATGTAATAGGCAATAGCAGCTCCAAGAACAAGGGCTATTATAGACTTGGCCTCCCACTTTTGTACTTCTTTGCCCACAAGTAGGATACTGGCTATAACAAGACCAAAAAAGAAAGACCAGATAAGTATAGGTTTGTTTTCCAACAACCAGCTCACTAATTTAGCCAAGGAGAGTACACTAATGCCTATTCCTAAAAACAAGGCTAGTAAGAAATTTCCATTCAATTTTGTCCATGCAGCTTTAAGTCCATTTTCCTTTAGTTCTTTAAAGAGAGAAAGGTCTACATTATTAATAGAGGAGATAAGCTCTTCGTAAATTCCGGATATAAAAGCGATAGTACCGCCAGAGACACCTGGTACAACATCTGCGGCGCCCATGGCCATACCTTTTAAAGTAATAAAAGTATAGTCTAAAAAATTTCTATTTTCCATGTGGTTTGTTCGTTGAAAAGCAAAAATAGCTTTTAAAATTTGAACGTAGGAAAAAATGAATCAAGCGCTTATATTTTTTATAGATTAAAAATACAAGGACTTGATATTTAGTTGTTTATTTTGCAGATTTTTCTGCCTTTTCTACAGCTTTCAATACCCATTCTGATTTGGTGTATTGTGGAAACTCCTCAAAGAAAAGAGATAGTTTTTGAAGGTCTAGCTTTAAAGCATCCATTAAACTAATACGTCCATTGATTACATCTTTATTGCTTAAATGAAATCCTGCGGCCTTATATTTAAGTTCGGCACTTTCTGGATAGAATTCTTGACCTTGTGCTAAAATTTGTAATGCGCTTGCGGCATCTTCATTATTCAAAACAACATCTGCCCAATTTAGCCATGTTTTTAACTCGTAATTACCAAGGTCTACGGCTTGTTTAAAAGCAAAATCAGCTTGATCATACTTTTTCAAAGCTGCATTTATATAAGCACATTTTTTCCAGTATAGAGGATTTTCGCCATCTATGTTCAAGGCTTTGTTTACGTAGTAAAGTGCTTTTGTATAATTTTCTCTACGGAAATAAAAATCAGTAATCGCCAACCAACCCTTATCCAGTAAAGGGTCTTCATGAACGGTATGATAGTAATAATACTTGGCCATATCATCATTCTGAAGTTTTTCATGACATTTTCCAATTCGCAAATAGGCATGAGAAGTAGGGTCTTCCATTTTAATGGTAGTCTCATAGTTCTCTATTGCTTCATTGTATTTACCCATTTTTTCAAGGACTTTTCCTTTCTCGAAATAGGCGCCTATAAAAGTGTCATCGGAAATTATAGCAAAATCGTAAGCCGCTAGTGCTTCGGTATGCATCTTCTTGAACATGTACTGCTTTCCTAGTTGATGCCAAGCTACCTCGCAATAAGGATTTCGCTCTAAATAGTCGTTTAAGTAAACAATAGCACCATCATGGTCTTCTAAGAACTCAAAGCAATAAATGACATTATAGAGTGAGGAATAGTCTTGTTCATCAAAGGAAACACAACGCATAAAGCTCTCCTTGGCTAACTTAAAATCATCCATAAAGAGATATTCCATTCCCAATAAGGAATGAATATCAAAGCTATTCTCTGCCAAACTTAGTGCTTTGTTCAATAAAGCTACTGCTGCTTCGTGGTTGTCTTTTTTTGAATATATGTTGGCGCGCTGAATATAGATTTCTTCATTGGTAGCGTCTAGTATTTGAAGCTCATCTAAATATTGCTCAGCAACATCCAGTTGGTTTTCAAAAACTAAAACTTCTATATTCAACAACTTTAATTCTGTTGAATCAGGATGTTGCTGAAGACCAATTTTGATGGCTTTTTTTGCAAGTGCTATTTTACCATTGTTCAAATAGTGATGTATAATATCCTCAAAATCTTCCGCGTCAAAGAAGTAGACATCGTCAGTTTTAAGCATTGATTCAAACTTGGCAATTGGCCTGTTCGGCCTTTCGTTGGATTCTAACGCCATAGGAACGTTTTGGTTAAACTATGTTATTAAAAGTAGCGTTTTGAAGGGCTCTTTTGAACGAGATCCACCTATATTATTAACAAATTAGTTAACATCTTATTGCTCGTAACCTTCTAAAACTTCAAGTATTATGCCACAACCGCTTTCAATTTCATCTGTGGAAATGGTTAATGGAGGAGAAATACGAACTGCTTTTGGTTCAAAAAGCAGCCAAAACAATACCAAACTTTTCTTGGCACATGTCAGCACCAGGTAATTGGCAATCTCGGCATTTTCTAGAATTAAAGCTAACATAAGCCCTTTTCCCCTAATTTCCTTGATTAGTCGGTGTTGAAGCAGTTTTCTAACAAGAGCTTCTTTCAAAAGGGTTTCTGGAATAAGTTGTGTCTCGCTAATTTCTTTTAAAGTAGCCATACAAGCAGCGGCAATGACAGGATTCCCCCCAAAAGTAGTAATGTGGCCCAATTTAGGATTATCCTGCAAAGTGGCCATAAGTTTGTTTGAAGCGGTAAATGCTCCAACGGGCAGTCCGGAAGCCATTCCTTTCCCAATGACTAAAATATCCGGAATACAATCATAATGCTCAAAAGCGAATAATTTGCCGGTACGCCCAAAACCAGGCTGAATCTCGTCTAAAATTAACAATGTACCAGTTTCATTACAGCGCTGGCGTACCTTTTTTAGGTAATCATTGCTGGGCTCTATAAAGCCAGCGCCCCCTTGGATGGTCTCTAAAATAACTCCGGCGGTCTTTTCTGTAATGTTCCTTAAATCGTCCTCATTATTAAAACCTATAAAACCTACATCTGGTAAAAGTGGTCTAAAGGCGCCTTTTCTTTCTTCATACCCCATAAGGCTCAAACTACCCATAGTATTGCCATGATAGGCATTGCGTGCGGCTAAAAGCTGACTTCTGCCTGTGGCTCTTCGTGCTAATTTAAGTGCGCCTTCAACAGCTTCTGTACCACTGTTTACCAGGTAAGTAGTTTCTAAGGATGGGGGTAGAAGGGAGGCGAGTAATTTTGTATAGGCTACGGCAGGTTCTTGAATGTATTCACCATATACCATTACATGCATATAGGTTTCTGCTTGCTTTTGAACTGCGGCTACAACTTTAGGGTGACAATGACCAAGGCTACAAGCGGAAACACCGGCAACAAAATCTAAATGGGTATTTCCATTTGAATCATATATATAACTGCCCTTGGCATGCGAAACTTCTAAGGCCAATGGGTATGGCGAAGTTTGCGCTTGGTATTTTATAAAATCTTGTTTCATTGAACGGAACTGGAAGTCACTTTTTTAAGCTTAGGTCTAAGTATAGGACTAGAGGCTTTATCATTTGCGGGTGGAATCTTGTTTACAGGGTCACTGGAGTTTCCCGTTCGTTCAGCTTCCTCAGCATCAATATCAATAGGGTTTTCTATACCTCTAATTATGGGAAGGACAATGTTATTGTCATCATCATCAAAAATATCTTCCTTGGTCACAATACGTTCATCACCACGCCAAATAAATCCTTTCAATTTCCTACTTTCTATGGGAAGTTCCGTTTCGGGGAAAATGTCGCCATCTGGCTCTATAAAGAACGAGAGGTCTTCAACATCATTATTGGCCATTACAATATTAATTTTACTGCAGATGGTTTTATCAATTCCTATGAGTTCATCATCATCATTGTACATGTAATATATAACCTCGGTATTTTTGACCAAGTCTATGTATTTTAACTCATTTTCAATAAATTTTCCAAACAGGTCTTTTCCCTTGGCTTGGTTGTAACCGGTCATGCTAATACTATCCAGAGAAATAATGAAGGCATTTTCCAATACTTTTAGCGAATCTAGCTTTTCTGTTATAAGGTTGGAGATAAGGTGAATGCTATCTCCCGTCATTTGATTATCGCCGTTCCACAATACGGGGTTACGTATTAATTGAGTGATTCCTGACTTTTCAGATGAATGAATGGAATCGCACTTTCCGCTTAAGTCAGTTTTGTAGAATTTAGCGTTTCTAAAAGCTCGTAGCACTCGGTTTTCAGGTTTTCCGGTAATCATCAAAGTATCACCATGCATATATAATGAATCCTGTTCAACAAGACTGATGGATACTGCTCTCTTAGTAGCGAAAACGGAATCTTTGGCTTTAAAGACTTCCGCATAATGTGCACGTATAATACCATTGTTGACCGTATCTGTAACTATGATATTATTAGTTGCGGATGCAAACTCAGAGGCTTTATCAAAATATACGCTATCACCCTCTATAATACGGTTGTTGTAGTCAATACGGGTGTTTTTTATGCCGTATCCACTTTCAATCTTAGTATCGTAAAAACCGCGTTCGCAGTAAATTTTGTATGCATCTCCAGTAATAGTTGAAGGTCCGTACATATAAGCGTTTTTAGACGTGGTGTAATAATCAAGTTGTTCAGAATCAAGTATGTATTGCGGGTTGTCTATATGAACGCTGTCTAGGAATTGATATTTGTCTAGCTCCATAAAATAACGCCCAATTTCACTGGTCAGTGTATTTGTTGAATCTATTATAGTACCTGAACTGTTGTAATAGGATTCCTGTTTTTCCCTATCAAAATATAACGTATCTGTTCGCAATGTCATCTTTCCACTCTGCTGATCTGTTTCTAAGAGTACGCTCTCAAAAGCTTTGGCCAGTTTTGTTTCGCCATCATAATTGATTTTACCACTTGTCATCTCTATGGAGTCCCCTTGTTGTAAACGAACATTTCCCAAAGCGCGTAACCTATTCTCCTTTTGATAATATATGGCGATGTCACACCAGAGGTCTGCTCCTTGGTGTTCAAATTGAACTTGTTTATCGTCTTTACTAAAAATGGAAGCTCCTGGAAACTTAACTTCGTTCTTAGTAAAGTTGGCACCGTAAACAATGTTGATTTGTTTGCTTTGGGTAGTATCCTTAGAGGAAGTCTTTTCTTCTTGTGCGTGACCAATGGTAATAGCGCCAAGGAAAAACAAAAAAATGCGGAGTAGATTCAATGCTATCTGAATTTTGGCCAAAAATAGGTTTTTTTCAAGGAAGCAATATAGTTTAGGATAGATTTAGGAGGATTATAGATTGCCCTGAAATCTGATGTATTCCGCACTATCCTAAACTACATATCGGAATTTGTATTCCGAAGTTCTTTAGTAGCTTTACTATTACCTGTGTATGGTTTGTGTACGGTCAGGCCCTACAGAAACTATTTTAATTGGCACTTCAAGTTCTTTTTCCAAGAAATCAATGTATGCCTGTAGCGTATCAGGTAACTGGTCTGCGCTGCTCATTTTTGTAAGGTCTTCTTTCCAACCTTTCATTTCTGAATATATAGGCGTTACGTTTTCTGCTTCAATATTAAAAGGAAGGTGTTCTATTTTATCACCTTTGTAATTGTAAGCTGTACAGATTTTTAAGGTGTCAAATCCACTTAATACATCGGCTTTCATCATCATCAATTCGGTTACCCCGTTAATGATAACGGCATATTTTAAAGCAACAAGGTCTAACCAACCACATCTTCTGGGACGGCCGGTAGTAGCACCAAACTCATTACCAACACGAGCCATAGTTTCACCATCTTCATCAAAAAGTTCTGTTGGGAAAGGACCGCTACCTACTCTAGTTGTGTAAGCTTTAAAAATACCTTTTACGTCACCTATTTGGTTTGGGGCAACCCCAAGACCTGTACAGGCTCCTGCAGCAGTAGTATTACTAGAGGTAACAAAAGGGTAGGTTCCAAAATCAATATCCAATAAAGAACCTTGTGCACCTTCTGCCAATATTTTCTTTCCGCTTTTTTGAGCTTGGTAAAGATATTCCTCGCTGTCAATAAAGCTTAATTGTTTTAATTCTTCAATAGATTCAAAGAAATCTTTTTCCAACTCCGCTAAATCATACTGAATATCTACATTATAATAAGCAATCATGGCTTCGTGCTTATTGGCCAAGTTGCGGTATTTTTCTTTCCAATCAGACATTTCAAGGTCACCTATACGCATTCCGTTGCGCCCTGTTTTGTCCATATAGGTTGGTCCAATACCTTTAAGGGTAGAACCGATCTTAGCCTTGCCTTTGCTGGCCTCGGATGCGGCATCTAACAAACGGTGCGTAGGCAGGATAAGATGTGCCTTTCTTGATATGAGCAATTTAGACTTTACGTCTAAATTGAATTTTTTTAATGCGTCTAACTCTTTTTTGAAGATTACCGGATCTATTACCACTCCGTTACCAACAATGTTTAAAGCGTTTTTGTGGAAAATGCCCGAAGGTATGGTGTGCAATACATGTTTAATACCGTCAAATTCCAAGGTGTGTCCTGCATTTGGACCCCCTTGAAATCTTGCAATGATGTCATAACCTGTTGTAAGTACATCAACGATTTTTCCTTTTCCTTCGTCTCCCCACTGTAATCCTAACAATAAATCTACTGCCATTTAAAATTTTGGTTAGCTGTTCGTGTTTTCTTTTTTATTTCGAGTACCATAAAAATAAAGGGAGTGTGTATTGATTTTAATATCAAAAACTTCCTCAATGGTTTTCTTTATAGATTGAATACGAGGGTCGCAGAACTCCATAACCTCACCTGTATCGGTTAAAATAACATGGTCATGTTGACGGTCAAAATATGATTTCTCGTATTGAGCCTGATTTTTACCAAATTGATGCTTGCGAACCAGTTTACACTCTAATAAAAGTTCAATGGTGTTGTAGAGTGTAGCGCGACTAACCCTGTAATTCTTATTCTTCATATTTATGTACAGCGACTCAATGTCAAAATGCTCTTCGCTGTCATAAATTTCTTGAAGTATGGCATAGCGTTCGGGTGTTTTTCTATGCCCGTTCTCTTCTAAAAAAGTAGTGAAAACGTTTTTTACGATTTCTTGATTTTTGTTGGCTGCCATCACTAGGGTTATATTCGTCAATCCGCAAAGGTACGGTTATATTTTAATTAGAATTCTAAATTCTTGTGACTTTATCTATTCCGTTTATTTTCTTGAGATTCGCCATCAATTTTTTCAGAATACCATTGTTCTTGACAACCACGGTAATCGCGCCTTTAAAAGTTCCCCCATCCGTACTAAAGTTAAGGTTCCTTATGTTTACATGCATATCATCTGAAATAACTTCTGTAATCTCACTTACCAGACCAAGATTATCTATACCCGTTAAACGAATTTCAGACAAGAACTCTTCTTGGCTGGAATCAATCCACTTGGCACTAATGATACGATACGCGTAATTGGACTGAAGCTGTATGGCATTGGGGCAATTTTTCTTATGGACTTTAATTCCTTCGTTTACACTAACAAAACCAAAAACAGGATCTCCGGGAATAGGGTTACAGCAAGGGGCAAGTTTATATTCCAACTTTTCTTCTTCCTTACCAAAAACAAGTACATCGTATTTAGCCGTAATCTCCTCTTTTTGAATCTCTAAAGGATTGGGATTTCTTCGTATTTTATTCTTGAAGAAACTAATGAAAGCGTTGGAGTAAGACGATGAAAAGTCTTTTAGCATCTGGTTGTCAATAGAACCAATACCCACTCTATAAAAAAGGTCTAAGCTGGTTTTTAATTTAAAGTAAGTGACCATCTTATTAATGGAATCTTCATTAAGTGCAACCTTCTGAGATTTTAATTTTCTTCTCAAAATTTCTTTGCCTTCTTCGGCAACCGACTTTTTCTCTTCTCTTAAAGAGGATTTTATTTTGGCTCTTGCTCTAGCCGTAGTGGCATAATCCAACCAGTTTTGATTAGGTTTGGCCTGAGCGGAAGTTATGATTTCTACTTGGTCTCCGCTATTTAAAGTTGTATTTAAAGGTACTAGTTTACCGTTTACCTTTGAGCCTCTGGTTCGCATACCTACTTCTGTGTGTATGTTGAAGGCAAAGTCTAAAGGCGTGGCACCTTTGGGTAAGGATTTAAGTTCCCCCTTGGGTGTAAATACAAAAATTTCTTTGGCGTAAAGGTTCAGTTTAAACTCTTCAACAAAATCTACTGCATTGGTATTGGCATTTTCAAGCGCTTCTTGTAATCGATTGAGCCATACCTCAATACCTTGTTCTTTTTGGTCGCCATGTTTATACTTAAAGTGCGCAGCATATCCTTTTTCAGCAATTTCATGCATACGCTCACTACGTATCTGTACTTCAACCCATCTGCCTTTTGGCCCCATTACCGTAATGTGCAATGCTTCGTAGCCCGTGGATTTAGGCGACGATATCCAGTCACGAAGCCTTACAGGATTAGGAGTAAAGTGATCGGTTACAATAGAATAGATTTTCCAAGCCAAGAATTTTTCATTCTGCCGATCTGACTTATAAATTATGCGAATGGCAAATTTGTCATATATCTCATCAAAAGAAACATGCTGTGCCTTCATCTTTTTTCGGATAGAGAAAATAGATTTCATCCGTCCTTTTATGTAATAATTTAAACCCTCTTCTTTGAGTGATCTATCGATTACGCCAGAAAAAGCATCTATGTACGCCTGTTGGTCTTCTTTTGAATCTTCAATTTTACTCTTAATACCATTGTAGACATGGGGTTCTGTATACTTTAAACTAAGGTCTTCTAGCTCGGTCTTTATATTGTAAAGACCGATGCGGTGAGCTAATGGAGCATAGATATACAGAGTTTCTGACGCCATTTGTACCTGCTTGTGCTCGGGCATGGCATCCATGGTAAGCATGTTATGATAACGGTCTGCAATTTTAATGATTATAACCCTAACATCATCATGTAGGGTGAGTAGCATTTTTCGGAAGTTTTCTGCTTGTTGAGAGGTGCTGGTGTCCTTTTTAAGATGAGCAATTTTGGTAAGTCCGTCTACAATGCGGGCTATAGTCTCACCAAACATACGTTCTATGTCATCTAGCGTATATTCAGAGTCCTCTACAACATCGTGAAGCAAGGCAGAGGCTATGGATGTAGCATCCAAACCAATTTCCGAAGCTACTATCGTTGCAACGGCAATAGGATGAAAAATATAGGCTTCACCTGATTTTCTACGTTGGGTTTTGTGTGCATCAACCGCAATCTCAAATGCAGAACGTATAAGCACTTTGTCATCATCAGAAAGATGTTGATAGCTAATACGCAGCAATTCTTTGTATTGCCTTGCAATCTCTTTGTTTTCCTTTTCTATAGCTTCCTGCGTCATATTCAAATAAAAATAGAACAATCTTAGCAGTCGTACAACAAAAATTATTCCTCTTTTTAGGCTATGACAGAAGTGTCCCTAATTCAAAATAAGTAGGTTGTCGCTATCTTTTTAAATTTTGAATCCTGTCTAGAAGAGTGGGGTGAGAGTAGTGCATGAAAACAAACGCCGGATGTGGCGTAAGATTACTTAAGCTGTTCTTTGATAATTTTTTCAACGAAGTTATTAGTGGTAATGCGGCGTAAGTATCTTTTGCATAGTCATCTGCTTGGTATTCGAACTTTCTTGAAAAATGATTCATAATCAGCCCCGTGATTTCAGAGATAGGGCTGTACAGAATACCAAAACCAATTAGTGCTGCATGAAAACTGGGTTGGGATACCCCAATTGCCGTAGATACTGCAGGATTATTTATGAAAAGTGACAGGACAAATAAAGTAATACCAGTTAACACTAAGGAAGCTATGAGGTTAAAGATGATATGTTTCTTTTTGTAATGCCCTACTTCATGGGCCAAAACAGCAACAATTTCTTCTTCATCTAAATCATTGATAAGGGTATCGTAAAGCGTTACACGTTTTTCTTTACCAAAACCTGAGAAATAGGCATTCGCCTTAGTTGATCGTTTAGAGCCATCTATTACGAAAATATTGTCCAGCTCAAAACCAACGTTTTTGGCAAAGGCTTTAATTTTGGTTTTAAGACTTCCGTTTTCAAGCGGAGTTTGTTTATTAAAAAGTGGCACGATTAATTTGCTGTAAAAAAGATTCATGAAAATTGTAAAAACCGCTACAAGTCCCCAGGCATAAATCCAGAAAAAGGAACCTGCAAATTGAAAGAACCAAATTATCAAAGACAATATAATCCCGCCAATTACCACCATCATAAGCCATCCTTTTATTTTGTCTAAAAAGAAAGTACTTTTTGTAGTCTTGTTAAAACCATATTTTTCTTCCACAACAAAAGTTGAGTAGTATGAGAATGGAAGGATTGCAATATCACTTCCTATCATTATGATACCAAAAAACAGCAAGGCCATGGGAATGGGGGCTGTAGTAACACTGCGTACCATTTGGTCTACCCATTCAAAACCACCAAAAATTAGAAAACCTAAAGTAAGAATTAGCGAAAAGGAAGATGTTAGCAATCCAAAACGATAGTTGGTTTTCTTGTAAGCTTGGGATTTCTTGTACTCCGCTTCGTCAAAAACATCGTTAAGTTCTTCTGGTATAGGGGCATTATAACGTTGGGCGTTCAGATAATCAAGAACAGTTTCCAATATAAATTGCAGCAAAAGAATTGCAATAATGATATAAAAAAGCTGGCTCATTAGATAACTGTTTTAGAAATGTTGGGGTTGGTATGGTGAAAAAAACAAAATTTATTGGAAATTCCTTTGTCTTTTAGCCTCAAAGATAAGAATAGCTGCTGACACAGATACGTTCATGGAATCTATCTCACCTTGCATAGGTATGATTAGATTTTGTTTTGAGTTATTGAGCCAATCTTCTGAAAGTCCGTCTGCTTCTGTTCCAACCACGATAGCAGAGCCGGGGTTGAAATCGGTTTTAATATAACTCTCGGAAGCAGAAAGGGCTGCACAATAGATATTTATATTCTTTCTTTTTAGGAACTGAATAACTTCAGAGGTGCTGCCCATGGCTATATTATTGGTAAAAACACAACCCACACTAGACCGTATAATATTAGGGTTGTATAGGTCTGTTTTAGGGTTAGCTATGATAACCGCATCAAGATTTGCAGCATCAGCCGTGCGTAGAAGAGCGCCAATGTTACCCGGTTTTTCTGGGGCCTCAGCCACTAGTATAAGCGGATTGTTGGTTCTTAAAGATAATTCGCTCAACAATGTGGGTTTCTCTTTTGCAATGGCCAAAACACCTTCCGTAGTTTGTCTGTATGCTAGTTTTTGATAAATATCCTTGGTTATTTCTATATAATCGGGAGCGGATTTGCTGTTTTGTAAAAGAGAAAAGATGGCATCTTCATTGATTAACTCTGAATAAAAAAAAACCATTTCAAAATTATAACCTCCTTTTATGGCCAATTGAATTTCTCGGATACCTTCAATAATGAAAAGTCCGGTTTTCTTACGTTCTCTGGATTTCTCCTTTAAAAGTAGTACTTTCTTTACCAGTGAATTTTGTAAGCTAGAGATTTGCTTGGTGCTGTGCATATCGCAAATGTAAATAAAAGTGGAATTGTTCGACCCATGTACCTAAAACTAAAAACAAACGCATGAAATTATTTATTACGATTTTATTGGCCTTGGCATTAACGAAATGTAAAGAAGCACCAAAGCAAAGTGCATCTCTAAAAAACGAATCAGAAACAGAAATTATTAAAGAAAGCAGCCCGTACCCTGAAGCACTGAATAAAATTTTTGATGCACATGGAGGCCTAAAGAACTGGAGAACAAAAAGAACTTTAAGTTTTGATTTGGTAAAGCCAAAGGGAAATGAAATACATACGGTAGATTTATATTCAAGAAAAGATAAAATCAAAATAGCACCTGCCACCATTGGCTTTGATGGAAATAATGTTTGGCTATTGGATGAGCAAAAGGCTTATAAAGGGAATGCTTCATTGTACCATAACCTAATGTTTTACTTTTATGCTATGCCATTTGTTTTAGCAGATTCGGGAATAAACTATACCACTACGGAAGACTTAGAGTATGAAGGTAAAGGCTACCCAGGAGTTAAAATATCCTATAATAACGGGGTTGGGGCATCATCTAAGGATGACTACTATTTATACTATGACCCAAAAACCTACGAAATGGCATGGTTGGCCTATACATTTACGTATGGATCGAATGAGAAATCAGACAAACTGAGCTTTATTCGTTATAATGATTGGGAAGATGTTAATGGCGTAAAGTTGCCAAAATCCATTACTTGGTACGTAAATGACGGTAAATCAATAAAAGAGGTGAAAAATACCGCTAATTTTGAGAATAGTACACTAGTGGAAACCTCAAAACCGGCGAGTTTTTATGCTGTTCCTAAAAATGCAAAAGTCATCATAAACCCATAAAGGTTCCTAATTTTTTAAGTACCTTGTATCTTTAAATTTTATTTGAATATGGAGATTTTATTATTTGGTATAGCTAAAGATATAGTAGGTAGGTCATCCTTTCGTTTTGAGGAAGGTGATGAGGTACCCAAATCGGTTTTGGAATTAAAGCAAAAACTAAATAATAGCTTTCCGGATTTCGGGAAGCTTTCTTCTTTAGCAATAGCTGTAAACAGTGAGTATGCTCAAGATGGTAAAAGCTTGCAAAGAGGTGACGAAATAGCTGTCATTCCCCCAGTTAGCGGTGGGTAATATAAACAAGAAATTAGTTGTATAAATATACAAAATAGAGTTAGCCAGGATGTTCTGGATAAATAGAAGTCGAGAAAAAAATAATAGTGTTTTCGCCAAATCAAATACTTCAATTGTAGTATAAATTCATGGAAAAAAAGCTCTCACATATAGATGCCTCTGGAAACGCGGCAATGGTAGATGTGTCCGATAAGAAAGTAACAGCTAGAACAGCTAGGGCTTTTGGCCGGGTTGAATTTCCTAAGGACGTTTTTGAAACGTTGGCTGGTCAAGATTTTTTGGGTAAAAAAGGAAGTATAATTCAAACGGCGGTTATTGCGGGTATTCAAGCGGTAAAAAAAACATCGGAACTTATTCCGCTTTGCCATCAAATAAATCTGTCAAAAGTACATGTTAATATAGAACCTAAAGGTCAGGCTCTGGAGATTAGTTGCACCGTTAAATGTACTGAAAAAACAGGGGTTGAGATGGAAGCACTAACAGGGGTGTCCGTTAGCGCATTAACTATCTATGACATGTGCAAGGCACTTTCCCATGATATAAAGATTACGAATATTCAGTTAAAGGAAAAAACAGGAGGAAAGAATGATTATAGGTCCTAAAATATATGGCTTAGTGCTTGCTGGTGGTAAAAGCACTCGCATGGGAAAAGATAAAGGGTTGATTCCGTATCACGGTATGCCACAACGGGATTATTTATATAATCTATTAGGTCGTGTATGTGATAAAACATTTATGAGCATTAGACCAGAGCAGCAGAATGAAATTGAAGATAATATAGAGGTGATTATAGATGAGGATAAATTTAGAGGACCCTACAACGGACTTTTATCTGCACACGCAAAACATCCTGATGCTGCGTGGTTGGTTTTGGCCTGTGACCTGCCTCTAATGGACCTATTAGCTTTGCAAGAGTTAATAGCTGCTCGAGACCCAAATAAGGTAGCAACTTCATTTGCCCAAAAGGAAGATCCATTACCTGAACCTCTTTGTGCTATATGGGAGCCAAAGGCTTTTGAAGAAAGCCTTTCTTATCTGGCAAACGGGAACGGTACCTGTCCTAGAAAATATTTAATAAATAGTGAAGTGAAATTAGTTTTCCCTACGAATCCTAACGTGCTTTTGAATGCCAATTCCGAAGAGGAATATAAAGAAGCCGTATTGAAACTAGCTGTGGAATGAATATAGAACGCTACGACCGACAAACGATTCTTAAAGAATTTGGTATGGAGGCGCAACTAAAATTGCAGGCCGCCAAGGTACTCGTTGTAGGTGCTGGCGGACTTGGAGTTCCCGTGCTAACGTATCTTAACGCCATGGGTGTGGGAACCTTGGGTATTGTAGATAATGATATGGTTTCCTTATCTAACCTGCACCGGCAGGTATTGTATTCTGAAACCGATGTAAATAAATCAAAAGTAGTTACCGCAGCTCAAAAATTAAAAGAACAGAATTCGGAAACGGATATCATTTCTTTAGAAACGTATCTGACTCCAGAAAATGCCCTTCGTATTATAGCGGATTATGACATGGTTATTGATGCATCCGATAATTTTCCTACACGGTATTTGGTAAACGATGCTTGTGTAATTTTAAACAAACCTTTTGTTTATGGGGCTTTACACAGTTTTGAGGGTCAGGTAAGTGTTTTTAATTTTGAAGGAGGGCCAACCTATCGCTGTCTTTTTCCAGAAATGCCAAAGGCTGATGAGGTACCTAATTGCAATGAGAACGGGGTTCTGGGAATCGTACCTGGGATTATAGGTAATTTCCAAGCTTTGGAAGCTGTTAAGATGATTACGGGAATAGGAGAGGTACTCAATGGAAAATTATTGCTTTTTGATGGCTTGTTCAATAGTTTTCAGAAAATCAGATTTTCTTTGAACCCGGAAAACTCAAAAATAAAAGCGCTTCAGGATAGTTACGATTTTAATTGCGAAGTGTCTGTGAATTCTATTACATCAGATGATTTTCTTCAGCTTTTAGCAGAAAATGAAATACAATTGATTGATGTTCGCACGCCTAAAGAATTCGAAAAAAACAGTATGTCATTTGCCAAGAACATACCCCTTTCGCAGCTTGAGGAACGACAAGATGAGATTATATTTGAAGTTCCGGTATACCTGGTATGCCAGTCAGGAGTGCGCAGCAAAAAAGCTGTTAATAAGTTGAAAGAGGCACGGGCTAATGCTGAGTTGATTAATGTTGATGGGGGGATGAACGAAATTTTAAAACATGCTATTAAGTACTGAGAACCTGGTGCTATTGTGTTTGGGTTTCTTTATTGTGGCCACTTTGTATTCTTCCGTAGGTTTTGGTGGCGGTTCTAGTTATTTGGCGTTATTGACTCTTTTTTTAGGAGGTTTTTTTGCTATTCGTTCTATTGCTTTGATATGTAATTTGGTGGTAGTTTCGGGCAGTACATTTTTATATTTCAGGAACGGACATGCCAAGTTAAAGGATTTTCTACCCTTTGTACTAACAAGTATACCATTGGCTTTTCTAGGAGCCTCGTTTCGGTTGGAAGAATATGTTTTCTTCCTGTTATTGGGTATGTCATTGGTAACTTCCTCTATTTTTTTGGCATCGCAAACGGTGACAAAAATAGATGTATCTGAAAAAGTGGCTACTTACCCTAGATTCTTAACCTATGTGTTAGGAGGGGGCATTGGCCTTTTGTCAGGACTGGTAGGTATTGGTGGAGGTATCTTCTTAGCACCTATCTTAAATCATTTAAAATGGGATAAATCTATTAAAATAGCGGCATTGGCCAGTTTTTTCATATTAGTAAACTCCGTTTCCGGTCTAGCTGGATTAATCCAAGGAGGAATGTTGGATTTACCTTGGAAAGAGACACTGGCCCTGGTTGTTTCCGTATTAATTGGTGGCCAGTTGGGAATACGCATCAGCTTAAAAAGATTTACACCCAAAGGAATCAAAAGGGTCACGGCCTTATTGGTTTTTGTGGTTGGGGTTCGTATTTTGGTAAAATATATCCCAGAATTATTTTAAAGAACAGTTTTAAAACCATAACATTGAAAACTCTTTTAAACCCGGCCTATGTACCGGATATAGCAACATTCTCTGTAATAGCCCAACATGAAGTTTGTTGGGAGGTACAAGATAATTTCCAAAAACAAACATATCGCAATAGAGCTTATGTCTGTAATGACCGTGGTAGACATATGCTAAGTATACCTATTCAACATGTAGGTAATAAGCAAGGTAGGCTTAATAAGGATGTAAAACTGGAGAATTCGTATGAATGGCAACGTCAGCATTGGCGGACCTTAAAAACGGCTTATAGAACCTCACCTTTTTTTGAATTTTATGAAGATGAGATAGCTCCGCTTTATGAGAAACGATATGATTTTTTATTAGATTACAACTTGCTGACGATTCATACGATTTGCGATTGTCTTCAGATAGATATGCCATTAGAAAAGACTATAATTTATGAGAAAAATCCTAGTAATATTTATGACGGTAGGTTTCTTGTGAATCCTAAAGGTAAACTAGCATTTGATCAGCAAGAGTATAATCAAGTTTTTTCCGATAGAAATGAGTTCTCTCAAAATACCAGTATATTGGATTTGCTTTTTAATGAAGGAACTAACGCGCTAAGTTATTTAAAGAATCAAAAACTAGATTTCTTGAATGCTTAGATTTATCATGCATTATGGTATTCATTTTCTAGTACCCATATTTGTGGGCTGGTATTGCTATAAAGAATATCGTCTAAAGGCGATACTCATATTATTGCTGGGTATTGTAATTGATATAGACCACTTGCTTGCGAATCCTGTTTTTGACCCAGACCGTTGTAGTATAGGCTTTCACCCGTTACATAGCTACTGGGCCATTGCAATTTATTTTGGACTGTTCTTTTACAAAAAAACTAGGATTTACGGGTTGGCTCTGTTGATCCATATTTTAGCGGATGTTACGGATTGTTTCTTTCTATTTCAATCTAAATGATGCCATTACGGGAAAATGGTCTGAATACTTTTCATCGTAGTTTTTATGTGTCATTACTTCAAAATTAGAATCGGCCATAATGAAGTCTATCCGAATTGGAATTTTCAGGAAGTTGTAAGAACGCCCGTAACCTGAGCCTTTTTCAATAAAAGTATCTTGCATATCTCCTTTAATGGTGTGGTAGACCGAGGAAAATTGAGTATTGTTGAAATCACCGCAAACCAGATTTTTATAAGGGCTACTAGCTTTGTGTTCCTCTATAATTTGAGCTTGTTCTTGCTGCTTTTTAAATTTATTGGTCATTCGTCTCAGAAGCCTTTCCGAAGACTGTGACCGCAGAACTCCCGTGCCAGGAGTAATTCCAAGCGATTGCATATGTAGATTGTATAGTCGTAACGTATCGCCTTTATACAGAATATCGGCATAAGAACCATTGTTTATGCTGCTGGGAAAGTCTATGATTTCCGCATGTACAATTGGATATTTAGAGAAAATACCCAGATGCACCTTATCTCCGGTAGGTATTTTTTTTAAAAAGTGATATGGGAAATCCAAGTAGTCTTCCTGCATATCGTAACCAACTTCTTGCAAACAGAGTATATCAGGATTCTCCTTTCTGATTAAGCGTTCAATTTGCTGAGGAATACTATCATTGTCTAAGAACTTATACCTGTTAAAACCACGCACATTAAAGGTCATCAACTTTAATTCATCCTTTTGAAAGTCAATAGATTTTGGTGTGAACTTTAAAAAAGTACCTAGAATAAAATAGCCTAATATTAGAACAAATAAAGAAGTGAATGCTTGTTTTTTAAGCCCTAATAACCAATAGAGAAAAAATAGGGTATTTGCTAAAACTAACGCAGGGACACCTAAGCTTAAAATGGAAAGAAAAGGAAAGGTTTCTAGGGAAAGATAGGGTACGGCACAGGCTATAAGGAGCACTGCGGCAAAGATAATATTAAAGAAAAAAATAATTTTATTAAAAAACGACAATTCTCTCATACGCTAGTCCTCCTTGCCCGCCTTAAACAAAAAGTCTTTTTCCGCTTTGGAGAGACTTTCATATCCGGATTTGCTGATTTTATCTAGAATAGCATCTATCTTTTTCTGGTGTGTTTGCTTGTCGTAGGTGGCTTGTTTTGCAGCAGTTTTTTTCTGGTTTTTATAAACTGTTTTCATTGGAGCTTTCTTTTCGGTTCTCTTGAATAGATTCAAAATACCATCAACAAAATTTGAAAATCCTTCCCCAATATCACGTCCGTTATACAGTTGTCTAACATACATATATCCTAAAAGGGCACCTCCTAAGTGCGCAATTCTACCTCCTATATTTCCTCCTAACGGGATTTGAACTAAATCCATCAAAACAACAAAAAGTCCTATTTGCCAAAGCTTCACATTAAAAAAGAAAAGGCGTACTTCTTGATTTGGAATGTAAGTACATACAAAAATAAGCACAGCCATAACTCCTGCTGAAGCACCTATGAGGGAGGCATTTACGCCAATCAAGGTTGGAAAAATATTATAGCTCAAAAGGAATAACAATCCGCCTAAAATAACACCTAGAAAATAGATATTCAAAAATCTTCTGCCATCAAAAAGGTTTAACAGAATACGTCCTGCCACATAAAGTACATACATATTCCAAAGAATATGGAATATGCCCCCATGTAAAAAGGAGTAGGTTATGATGGACCAAGGTTGCATTAAAAAATCGAAAAAATCTTTGGGCAAGGCAAACCAATTTTCAACGCTTGGACTAATAAGTGCCGTAATGAGGCCCATGACGATAAAAACGATAACGTTAATGGCTATGAGCTTTTCTGAAACGCTCAATCGTGCATATTGATATTTTAAGTCTCCGTTTGCCATATTAGTTCCAGCGGTTGTTGTTAAACTGATTTTTTTTCCAATACCACATCATCAAAAAGCCAAATAATGCACCGCCAATATGAGCAAAATGAGCAATACCTTGACCGAAAATAGCATAACCTGTTACCCCTGAAAATAAATCCAATCCTATCAGAACAGGAATGAAATATTTTGCTTTTATGGGAATAGGAAGGAAAATTAAGAATAATTCGCTATTAGGGAACATCATGCCAAAAGCTACTAGAACTCCATAAATAGCCCCTGATGCTCCTACTGCCGGAGTATTGTAAGCGGACAGGAAGTTGTCTATGGTGCTCTTAGATGCGATATTATACCAATCCGGACTGTATTGCCCAGAAGATATTATTTCCATAACATTACTCTCGGTCATTCCACTACTTACCAAAGCTTGCATTCCTTCATTAAAGTAGTAGTAGTTAACGCCCGTATGGAGTAGTGCCGAACCTAGGCCTGCTGAGAAGTAGAAAAACAAAAATTTATTTCTACCCCACATTTGTTCTAATGGTGTTCCAAATGCCCATAGTGCATACATGTTAAAAGCAATATGCATAAAGCCACCATGCATGAACATATGCGTTATAATCTGATAGAAAGCAAAATTTTCATTTTTGGGAAACCATAAAGAAAACCATTCATACATCTGATCACCGTACAAGGACGTAGCCACAAAGAACAGAATATTGATTATGAGCAGGTGTTTTATGGCTTCGGTCAGTTTTCCCATCTAAATAAATTTTTTATCAATGTCATTTTCGGTAATGGTGATGTATACCGGTTTATTAAACGGACTTACCATTGCTTCCTTACAAGCAAACAAATCGTTTACAAGGGCGATTTGAGAAACATTGTCCAGTGTTTCTCCAGTTTTGACCGCCAGAGTCTTGGCTAACGTTTTCGAAAGGATATCTGTATGCGAAAAGCTTTCTTCTGTGAGTTCTTGCTGGTAGTCTGATATTAATTGATCTAATATCATGCCAACTTCGCTTTCTGCCACTAATAAGGGAACACCGGTAACTGTAATAGACTCGCCTTTTATTTCTTCGAATATAAATCCAATAGAAACTAAAATATCTTCGATTTCCTGAAGCGCATTGATTTCCGATTTTGAAAAAGATAAATTCAAAGGAAATAACAGTTGTTGGCTAACTGCTTGTTTTACCGTGCTGTTCTTTAAGAATTTTTCATAAAGTACCCTTTGGTGCGCTCGGCTTTGGTCTATGACGACCATGCCGGACTTAATAGTGGTTACAATATATTTTCTTCTGATCTGAAAGGTGGTAGTTACGGCTTCTGTTGTTTCTTTTTCACCTTCAAAAATAGAGCCTGTAATAATATCGGATTCAAAACTAATGCTTTCAGAATCGTCATTAGCACCCATTTTAGATTCCATGCCCACATAAAGACTCTCCCAACTTTTTGTATTTGGCTTTTGATAGCTACGCGAAGGGGAAGGTCTGGTTTTGGCCTCCTGAAAAGGATTGAATCCAGAATCTACCGTTACCTTAGGCTGAACGACTGATTTATTTTTGAACTCATAAGGTGTCTGTAAATTAGGGTCGTGCTCAAAATCTAGTGCAGGAGCAACGTTAAACTGCCCCAAACTATGTTTTACGGTAGACCTTAAAATAGCATACAGACTATGCTCATCATCAAACTTAACCTCTGTTTTGGTAGGGTGAATGTTAATATCAATAGATGCTGGGTCTACTTCCAAGTAAAGAAAATAACCAGGATAACTATCAGATTTTATTAGTCCCTCAAACGCAGCAACTATGGCATGGTGTAAATACGGACTTTTTATAAATCGATTATTGATAAAGAAAAACTGTTCTCCACGGCTTTTCTTTGCAAATTCAGGTTTGGTAATAAAACCCTTTATGCCCACAATAGGTGTTTCTTCTTCTACGGGAACCAGTTTTTGATTGGTTCTGGCGCCAAAAATGTTTACGATCCGCTTACGGTAATTGTCAGATGGCAGGTTAAAAAGCTCATTTCCGTTGTTGTAAAAGTGAAAAGTAATAGCCGGGTGTGCCAAAGCTACCCTATGAAATTCATCTGTAATATGTCTAAGTTCAACTTGATTGCTTTTTAGGAAATTACGGCGTGCAGGAATATTAAAGAATAAATTCTTTACCGCCATAGAGGTTCCTTTTGGCGTGACAGTGGCTTCTTGAAATATAACTTTACTGCCCTCAATTTTTAAATGAGTACCCAACTCTTCCTTTTCGGGTTTGGTTTGCATCTCTACGTGGGCAATGGCTGCAATAGACGCCAAAGCTTCGCCACGGAAACCTTTTGTGTTTAAATTAAAAAGGTCTTCCGCCTTTTGAATTTTAGATGTTGCATGGCGCTCAAAACTTAATCTGGCATCTGTAGCACTCATGCCAAGACCGTCATCAACAACTTGGATAAGAACTTTACCACCGTCTTTGATAATTAGTTTTATGGTTGTAGCACCTGCATCTATAGCGTTCTCGAGCAATTCCTTTACAACAGAGGCAGGACGTTGAACCACTTCACCAGCTGCAATTTGGTTTGCAACATGGTCCGGTAAAAGTTTTATGATATCTGCCATTAGTTAGGGAAGAATATAGAGATGTCAAAATCGATGATAAAAAGTACAATCAATATTAAAATAGCCAAAATGATTGCCATTCGTTTTTTAATGTTGGTGTCACCTTGCCGCTTCATATCGGACATGGCGCTACCCACTTTACCTTTTAAACCTCTTGCGGGATTTAACGTGGTTCTGTACTGATCGAATTTTGGTTCAATTTTGAACGGATTGCCTTTGCCCTTATCGTCATAATAACGAGGGGTGTATTCAAACTTCTTACTACGCTTTAAGCGTGTGAATTTACTTAGCATTCCCATGAACGTCAAAGTTACTTAAAATCGAAAAATATGGCGTGTTACTGCTGCTAAAATTTGTTAACACTACCTAAGAAGTGAAAATGTAGGAGTGAAAATCGCAGGCTATTCTGTATAATAACAGGCTAAGAATTGTTTTGCGTAATAAATTTGAAATACGCCTTATCTAATTCGTAAGATTTTTAAATGTAGTTTGTGGGCGTTTAAAGCAATTATTTGCCTAAACATGCCATTTGAATAGCGGCAATAGCTGCTTCTGTACCTTTGTTGCCATGTTTACCACCACTGCGCTCTCGAGATTGCTGAATGTTATTATCAGTTAATACACAAAAAATGATAGGTGTATCCAACAATACATTAAGGTCTTTTATTCCTTGTGCCGTAGCGCTACAGACAAAATCAAAATGTTTGGTTTCACCTTGTATCACACTGCCAATGGCAATAATGGCATCCACCTCTTGTGTAGTTGCTAATTTTTTGCAACCGTAAGTTAGTTCAAAACTCCCGGGAACATCCCAGCGTAAAATATTGGATTCTAACGCTCCACAGTCTAAAAGTGCCTCAATAGCACCTGAATATAGGCCTTCGGTAATTTCCGTGTTCCATTCAGAAACAACAATCCCAAACCGAAGATTCTTCGCATTTGGGATTGTTGTTTTATCGTAAACCGATAGATTTTTATTTGCCGTAGCCATTAATTGCTGGTTTTAGCCATTCCAATAAAAGCATCTACTGTGCGCGCTTCATCAGAAGATGAGTATTCATCTTTTATTTTCTGAAAATACGTTAGTGCTTTATCGTTTTGATTTAATTCTAGTGCCGTAACACCTGCTTTATATAAAAACTTTGGAGCTGTGTAATTGTTGCTACTGTGAGCAATTGCTTTGTCATAATACCCTAATGCATCTTCTGGTTGACCTAGTTGCATGAAAGCATCTCCAAGACCACCTTTGGCCAATGCGCCAAGAATATCATCTTCTGAACTAAAATTTTCAAGATGTGAAATCGCTTCTTGATATTTTTGCATGTTCAAATATGCCATACCAGCAGAGTAATTCGCTAGGTTAGCTGCTTTGGTACCACTGTATTCGTCTATGATATCCAGAAAACCATATTTTCCTTCAGCACCGTTCAAAGCAAGGTTGTATAAAGAATCTTTTGCAGTTGTACTATTAAGTGCTTGGTCAAAATACTGTTGAGGATAATACATTTCATTTGCAGCACTTGCCTCTTTTGGCTTAACAACAAACTGGGCATATGCCAAATATCCAAGAACGGCAACCGCAACAACACCGATTATACCCAGAATATAATTCTGGTTACTGGCCACCCAAGCTTCGGTTTTAGAAGCACTTTCATCTAACGTACTAAAGACTTCCGCAGTTGCGCTTTCTTGTTCTGTAAACTCTTGCTCTTCAACCTTATCTTTTGGTTTAAAACCCCGTTTCTTGTATGTTGCCATTTTCTAATTTTATTGGTCGCGCAAAAATAAAGGTTTTATCCAAAACCGAAAGGGTATTTATTCGTTATTTTTGAGGTTTATGAACCAAGCACCGTCAAAACTGGAATTATAACGTATGTTTTTAAAGAAATTATCCCTTATCAACTACAAAAACTTTGACTCAAAGGATATTGAACTCGATAAAAAAATCAATTGTATGGTAGGGCCCAATGGAGTAGGGAAGACCAATGTTTTGGATGCGGTGTATCATCTTTCGTTTGGTAAAAGTTATTTTAATCCAGTTTCCACACAGAACATAAAACACGACGAGGATTTTTTTGTAATAGAAGGGGAATTTGAAAAAGATGGCCGTGAAGAAAAGGTAGTTTGTAGCTTAAAAAGAGGAGCTAAAAAAATCATTAAACGTAACGGGAAAGCATATGACCGCTTGTCTGATCACATAGGTTTGTTGCCGTTGGTAATAATTTCGCCAGCAGACCGGGATTTGATTATAGAAGGTAGTGATACCAGGAGGAAGTTTATTGACGGGGTCATATCCCAATCGGATAAAAGCTATCTACAGGACCTATTAAAATATAATAAGGTTTTGGCCCAACGAAATTCACTTTTAAAATATTTTGCGGCCAACCACACATTTAATAAGGATACCCTAGCGGTTTATAATGAACAGCTAAGTGATTATGGAACTAGAATTTTTGATAAACGGGTTTCTTTTCTAGAGGCTTTTATCCCTATTTTCAAAGAGCAATATATAGCTATATCCGGAGGAAGGGAAGAGGTATCCCTAAGTTATGACAGCAAGTTGCTCAATGATGATTTGCTGACACTTTTAGAAAGGTCTATAGAAAAAGATAGGGCTTTGCAATATACCTCCGTTGGAGTTCATAAAGATGATTTAGGTTTTGAGATTGCTGGGCACCCCATTAAAAAATTCGGAAGTCAAGGGCAGCAGAAATCGTTTCTTATTGCCTTGAAATTTGCGCAATTCCAATTTATAAAAGCGCGTTCTAAAACCACACCTATTTTATTGTTGGATGATATTTTTGACAAATTAGACGAGCATCGGGTGTCGCAAATCGTAGCTTTGGTGAACAATGAGAATTTCGGTCAGATTTTCATTAGTGACACCCACGCGGAACGTACCGAAGAAGTTGTAAAACAAATACACCAAACCTATAAATTATTTAACTTATAGGAGCAGATATAAATATGATGAAGAAGATATTTTTAATAGGATTTATAGGGTTGTTCTTCGGATGTACTTCTGGCATTTCGGAACAGGATTTAAATAAGCTTGATGGGTATTGGGAAATAACTGAAGTTACCTTGCCCGATGGTCAAAAAAAGGAATATAAGTTGAATACAACTGTAGATTATATTTCTACCGATGGAAAAAAAGGTTTTAGAAAAAAAATGCAACCTCGGCTGGATGGCACTTATGAAACCTCTGATGATGCCGAAGCATTTGTGATTACCAAAAACGATGAAGATTTTTCAATCAATTATAAAACGGAGCTAAGTGAGTGGTCAGAGAAGTTGGTTGATTTGGATGATGTTACTTTTTCCGTAGTAAACAAAGAAGGTATTCGGTACGATTACAAAAGATTTGAACCTATTTCAATCAACTAGAATGGCAAAAAGAAGAAATGAAAACCTGAATATGAGCCAAGCCCTTAATGAATTTATCAAGGAGAATAGGCTTCAAAAAGGAATGGATAAGGTAGATGCTCGCGAAGCCTGGCGAAATCTTATGGGAAACGGTGTAAATAATTACACAACAGAGATAGAGCTTAGGGGAGACACCCTTTTTGTAGCATTGTCATCTTCTGTACTTAGGGAAGAATTGAGTTTGGGTAAATCTAAGATAGTAAAGATGCTCAATGAAGATTTGGGCAAGGAATTAGTTCGGAAACTTGTATTAAGATAAAAACCTGTAAGCCTCAAAAAAATGAAGCTTACAGGTTTTCTATAAACGCAAGAGCTGTTAGTAAATTTCTCTTCCAGAAAAATGGAAAGCACCTTCAATAGCTGCATTTTCATCACTATCTGAACCATGCACCGCATTCTCAGCGATATTAGTAGCGAATAATTTCCTAATAGTTCCTTCGGCTGCTTCTGCAGGGTTAGTTGCTCCGATCAATGCGCGAAAATCTTCAACAGCATTGTCTTTTTCCAAGATAGCGGCAACAATAGGGCCACGGCTCATGAATTCTACCAGTTCTCCGTAAAACGGACGCTCACTATGAACGGCATAAAATGCTTGTGCATCTCTTGTACTTAGTTGCGTATATTTCATGGCGACGATCTTGAAGCCAGCGGAAGTTATTTTTTCCAATATGCCACCAATGTGTCCGTTCTCGACTGCATCGGGTTTGATCATCGTAAATGTTCTATTTGTCATTGTAATAATTTTTTGCAAAAATACGCTTTATTCAACAATCGGCAACTTTTAATAGGTTTGATGTAGTTCGCCCATCACTTTTAAGTCGTTCCCGATCATTTGCATTTGCGCTTCTTTAGTTTTAAAATTGAATTTAATTAGTCCAAAACTTTTAGTGAAAACAACGTCGCCCACCCTAAACGGATTGGGCTCGCCATTGAATTTCGTATAGGTATGTGTTAGGCCACTGCTGGTAAAATCTATTAAGGGGTAGTCTACTCCGGCTATTTCGGTTTTAGAGAACTCAGAGATATGACGGTCTCCAGAGAGTATTATAACACCTTTTGCTTTGGAATCAACAATTAGTTTCTTCAGTTTATCTACTTCATGGGGGAAATTGCCCCAGGTTTCAAACCCATGTTCATTAGATAATATTTGAATACTACTTACTAGGACGTTAAAATCGGCAGTTGAATTTTTGAGTTCTTCGGTTAGCCAATTCCATTGCGTTGTGCCAAGAATAGTACCTACACCATAGTCGTTAGGAATGGTACGTTTTTTTGTTTCCGTATCTGGAGTAAGGTCAGTTCTAAAATACCTGGTGTCCAATACCAATATTTTTATACTTCCTTGTGGCGTGTTGTAGGTATGTGATGTATAAACCCCTTCTTGCACTCTTCTAGGGTCATTTATATCGACTCCCATAAAATCTAAGAATTCTTGCTGGCTTTCTTTCTTTTTGTTAAAATCAACCCCGCCATCATTTAATCCGTAATCATGATCGTCCCAAGTACCTATTACTGGCACCTTGGTTTTAAGGTTTTGGTATCCTTCTATAGCGTTCTGCTGGGCATACATAGCGCGTAATCGCCTCATATTATCAGTGTCCGCATAAATATTATCGCCTCCCCAAACCCAAACATCAGGTTTGGTTTTAAGAATATCGTCCCAGAGTAAGTTTACTTCATCTTGCTTGTTGCAAGAACCGAATGCCAATGTAAAATCAGCTTTAGGGGAGGTGGTTGCCACCGTTGTTTTTACCGTTAGTTCAGGCTGTTTTTGGGTTTTACAGGAAATGATAAGACCCAATAAGCAGATGGCAATGTATTTATTGAACATATATTGGTTTTAAAATCTTACTGCAAAAATAAGACTTTGCCTTAAAACACTACGTTATTAAATTGTATCTTTGCATGCATGAATTTGGAGTCTATAAAAGCGGTTCAGCAACTACTTTCCCAACCGCAAAAAATCGTAATCGTACCGCATAAAAACCCAGATGGTGATGCCATTGGTTCTACTTTGGCTTTATGCCATTACCTTATAAATAAAGGGCAGGAGGCTGTTGTAGTTGCACCTAATGACTATCCTAAATTTTTAAAATGGATACCCGGTAACGAGAATATATTAAATTTTGAAAAGCATAATTCGCAAGCAAAAGAGAAAATAGCTGAAGCAACGGTGGTTTTTACTTTAGATTTCAATCATTTGGGTAGGATAGGGCAGATGCAATCCGTTTTGGAAGACTTAACGGTTCCTTTTGTTATGATTGACCATCATCAAGCACCGTCGGACTACGCAGAGATTATGTACTCAGATGTAAAAATGAGCTCTACTTGCGAGATGGTTTACAACTTTATTGAATTTTTGGGTGATGAGGACAAAATAACGGCGGATATGGCAAATTGCCTTTACACTGGTATTATGACAGATACAGGATCATTCAAGTTTAGGTCTACAACCGGCAGAACACATCGTATAATTGCGGATTTAATAGATAAAGGAGCAGAGAATACTCAAATACACCATAGGGTTTATGATACCAATACACCTGGAAGGTTGCACCTGTTAGGATGCGCCCTTAAAAACATGGTTATTCATGACAAGTACAGGACAGCTTATATTACATTAAGTCAAGAAGAGTTAGATACATACAAGTACCAAAAAGGAGATACAGAAGGTTTCGTAAATTACGGACTTACTCTTGAAGGTATTATCTTTGCTGTTATTTTTATAGAAAACAAGGAAGAGGGAATTATAAAAATATCCTTTAGGTCAATAGGAGATTTTAATGTCAATGAATTTGCTAGAACCTATTTTGAGGGCGGTGGACATAATAACGCTGCAGGTGGAAAAAGCGACAGATCACTAGAGGATACTGCTGTTTATTTTGAATCACTTTTAGAAAATCATCAAGACCAATTACAAGCATGAGAATTTTAAGTCTTATTTTTTTAATAACATTGGTAGGTTGTGGCGGACCGGAAGCAAGAAGACCGGTTGAAGTTAAGTCGGGCAGTTTTTTTAAACAGTCCGTTAAACGCAGCAAAGAACTTTTGGCTAAAGAAGAAAAGCTAATGAAAGATGTAATGGCCAATGATTCGTTGCATGAGTATACTCATTCGGCCAGTGGGTCATGGTATTACTATGATGTTAAGAATGAAGAAGCTGCTTATACACCACAACCAGATGATCTAGTGGTAATGACCTATAATGTTGTTGGCCTAAAGAATGATACTATTTATAGTATGGATGATATTGGTACACTTACCTATAAGGTAGATAAGCAAGATTTGTTTCCTGGTTTAAGAAACAGCGTTAAGATGTTAAAAGAAGGCGAGACAGGCACTTTTCTTTTTCCGTCATCTTTAGGGTATGGTTATCATGGTGATAACGATAAGATTGGAATAAACGTACCGTTCAAAGTTACTTTATCGATTTTTAAAATTGAAAAAGAAGAAAAGTTAGCAGAGTAAGATTGCCTAATAAATAATAAAAGTAACATATAAAACAAAGGATTAAAACATGAAAAAAGTCTATTACTTATTGACCCTAGTAATTTTATTAGCTAGCTGTAAAAGTCAGTATGCAGAATTGGGTGATGGCATTTTTGCCGATATACATACCAGTAAAGGTGATATCATTATTCAGTTAGAGTATGAAAAAACACCCGTTACCGTAGCCAACTTTATTTCGTTGGCGGAAGGGGATAGTCCGTTTGTATCAGATAGTCTAAAAGGGAAGAAATTTTATGACGGTCTTATTTTTCACAGAGTCATTAAAGATTTTATGATTCAAGGTGGAGACCCTACAGGAACAGGTCGCGGTAATCCTGGGTATAAATTTAAGGATGAATTTAATGATTCATTGGTTCACGATAAAAAAGGGATTTTGTCTATGGCAAATTCTGGAGTGACTACAAATGGAAGCCAGTTTTTTATAACACACAAAGAAACCCCGTTTTTAAATGGAAGACATACCGTGTTCGGTCATGTAGTAGAAGGGATGGATGTTGTAGATTCAATTGCAACTGTAGAGACCTCAAAAGACGCGGCATCACAGGACAAACCTTTGGTAGATGTGGTAATGAATAGCGTAGAGATAGTTCGGAATGGAAAAGCGGCCAAGAAATTTGATGCCGTTCAGGTGATGACAGATTATTTTGCAGAGGAAGAAGCGAAAATCGCAGCCTTTGAAAAAATGAAAACAGATTTCGTAGCGGCGTTGGAAGGTGAAAAAGCAAAGGCAAAAGAATTGCCTAGCGGTCTTAAAATATTGACGTTAAAAGAAGGCGAAGGTAAGAAACCTTCTATTGGCGGTCAAGTGTTGGTGTATTATGCTGGGTACCTAGAAGATGGAACTTTATTTGATAGTAACTACGAGGATATAGCTACCAAATACCAGAAATTTGATGAAAGAAGAAAGCAAGGAGGGGGATATGAGCCAATTCCAATGATTTATAGCCCTGACGCTAGTTTAATAGCTGGTTTCAAAGAAGGTTTATTAAATATGAACGTTGGTGATAAAGCAAGAATTTTCATTCCTTCTCATTTAGGATACGGCCCGCAGGGTACAGGCCCAATACCGCCAAGTGCAGATTTGGTATTTGACCTTGAGATAACAGGAGAGGTGGAGTAATGACGATTTTAAAAAGTAAAAACCCGCTATATGCGGGTTTTTTTATACCTGATAGTTTTAAAATTTTATGATTATATTAAAAAAATCGATTAGGTTCTAGGTTGTATCTTCAGATATTTATTCAGTAACCCTAGATACCAATACCATAAAACATAAAAATATGAAGTTGGTTAAGTTCGTTTTTACACTTGTTTTTATTGTATTTATAGGATGTAGCTCTAAATCGGATGAGGTTTCTGAAGCTAAAGAAAAGATAGAATCTCAAAAAGAAGAAGTTGAGGTTCCTGAAGAAACAATAATCGGCACCGTCGTAGAAAAACATGGGCAGTTAAGTGTTGAGGGAAATCATATGGTGGATAAGGATAGAAATCCAGTACAATTGCGAGGTATGTCTTTGTTTTGGAGTCAATGGATGGGACAGTACTATACTAAAGAAACTGTAAAATGGTTAAAGGAAGATTGGAATGTTACCATTATTCGGGTTGCAATGGGTGTTGAGGATGATGGTGGTTATTTGACTAATGGAGCTTCTGAAAAAGCTAAAGTATTTGAGGTTATAGATGCGGCAATTGAAGAAGGGATTTATGTTCTGGTAGATTGGCATAGTCATCATGCGGAGGATTACGTGGGGGAAGCTAAGATCTTTTTTGCTGAAGTAGCAGAGAAATATGGGGAATATCCTAACCTGATTTACGAAACTTATAACGAGCCTTTAGATGTATCATGGGAAGGTGTTTTAAAACCGTATCACGAAGAGGTAGTTACAGAAATCAGAAAGTATGACCCGGACAATATAGTAGTTTGTGGTACGCGCAACTGGTCTCAAGGTGTGTCCGAGGTTATAGGAAACAAGCTTAATGACCCTAACATTATATATACATTACATTATTATGCATCAACTCATAAAGAGGATTTGCGTAATGCCGCACAAACAGCTTTAGACAATGATGTGCCTTTATTTGTTACCGAATATGGCGTTACTGAGTATACAGGAGATGGTGCGATAGATATAACCTCGGTAGAGGAGTGGTGGACATTTTTAGATGCTAATGACATCTCTTGGTGCAATTGGTCTGTGGCTGATAAAGAAGAGAATTCAGCTGCATTAAAACCAGGTGCCAGTGGACTAGGAGGATGGCAGGAAAGCGAAATTACACAGTCCGGACAGATGGTTAAAGATGAAATGTTAGAGAAAAACCAATCCTTTAAGTAAATTCAAACCATCTATATCTCAACCTGAGGGCCTACACGATTTTATGAATAATCTATTTTTATCGATTTTCATGTAGTTCATCTAAAAAATCATAATACATCAGGAGTATGCTCGTTTGTATCATTCATAAGTAGTTAACCCTAAATCTTAAATTATGAATTGGTACCTAAAAGTATTACAAAATTATGCCGGATTTGAAGGCCGCGCCAGAAGAAAAGAATATTGGATGTTTAGCCTTATCAATTTAGCAATTGCTTATGGTTTGCAAATTTTAGCCTTTGTTATGGAGGTTCCCGCCCTGTTGTTCTTGTCCGTAATCTATTTATTAGGTGTTTTGATTCCTACTATCGCGGTAGGTGTACGAAGAATGCATGATGTAGGTAAAAGTGGATGGTTTTTATTGGTGCCTATCTATAGTTTTATTTTGGCTTGTACGGATAGCGAACCAGGTGATAACCAATATGGGGCAAATCCAAAAGCTGAAGAAGAGCCAACTTTGCAAAAGGTCTAGTTTAAGTAAAAAATAAATTTAAAAGGGTTTACCAAACGGCAAACCCTTTTTTTATGCGTCATTTTTTAGGGATATCTTTTAAAATGCTCAGAAGAAACTTCCAGAATTTTTGAGTTGAAGATATACTAACACGCTCATCAGGGGAATGGGCTCCTAAAATTGTAGGTCCAAAACTGATCATATCCATTTCCGGATAGTTTTGACCTAGTATTCCACATTCCAGACCAGCATGACAAGCTGCTATTTTAGGATTTTCACCAAAAAGAGTCTTGTATTTTTCTTCCGCTACTTTAAGTATTTTAGAATTAGCGTTCGGTGTCCATCCAGGGTAGGTGCCACTAAACTCAACATCAAAACGAGCCAATTCAAAAGTCGATTTCAAAGCGTTGGCCAAATCCATTTTAGCAGAATCAACGGAGGAGCGCGTTAAACATCCAATTTTTGCCTCTCCATTTTTAACAAGAACACGGGCTACATTATTAGATGTTTCAACCAAATCCGGTATAGCGGCACTCATTGCATAAACACCGTTATGCGCGGCATAAATTCCTTGTATTAATCGTTCTTGCGCTCCCAGTCCCATTACGGCTTTAGGAAGTTTGGTTGTAGCAAAAGAGACCTTAAGATTTGGTTCTAAAACACTTAATTCTTTTTGAATGGTCAACTCATATTCTTTTACGCTCTTTTCAAACGCTTCGCTTTGCGTTTTAAGAATAACGATTTTTGCTACACTTTCTCTAGGGATAGCATTTCTAAGGCTACCACCATCAATTTCAGAAATTCGGAGCATAAATGAATTTGAAACGCCGTATAGAAGTCGGTTCATTATCTTATTGGCATTACCTAGGCCCTTGTGGATTTCAATACCACTATGTCCGCCGCACAAGCCGTTAACCGTAATCTCATAAGCTACAGTGGCTCTTGGCACGGATTTTTCGTTGTATTTTCTGGTGGCGGTAATATCAATTCCACCGGCACAGCCAATATCCAGCTCATCATCTTCCTCGGTATCTAAATTCAATAAAATTTCGCCTTGCAAAACACCACCTTCAAGACCCATGGCCCCGGTCATACCGGTTTCTTCATCAATGGTAAAAAGAGCCTCTAAAGGAGGGTGGCTTATTTCTGTACTTTGTAACAAGGCCATGATAGCGGCCACCCCCATACCATTGTCAGCACCAAGTGTTGTGCCTTTTGCTTTTACCCAGTCCTGCTCAACGAACATTTCAATACCTTGTGAATCAAAATCAAATACAGTATCATTATTTTTCTGATGTACCATATCTAAATGCGATTGCAAGGTTATGGCAACTCTGTTCTCCATGCCCTTACTGGCGGGTTTTCTTATGATAACATTGCCTACGGTATCTTTAAGGGTTTCAAGACCAAGTGATGCTCCAAAATCTAGCATAAATTGTATAACACGCTCCTCTTTTTTAGAAGGACGCGGTACTGCATTTAGGTCGGCAAATTTATTCCAGACCTCTTTGGGTTGCAATTCTCTTATAGCTTCGTTCATGTGATGTTATATTTTTGCAAAAATACGCAGTCAAAAATTGGTATGAATCATATTTGGTTATTTTTGACTTTATGTAGATTACAGGGCTATTACGGAGATGTTGCTTTGGTATGGTTTCGACGATAAAAATAAGGTATTGAAAAATAAATTTAGAAATGGTGTTGCGTTAAGTTTGATCCCACAAATTCTTTTGGTTTCGTGGCTTGGTGGTAACCCAGAGGTTGTAGAAACCTATTATAGTAATGGAATATACCCCGTCATAAGCCAATTTTTCAGGATAATTTTTGGATGGATTCCTTTTTCGGTAGGTGAGATATTGTACGTGTTACTTGGTGTATTTGGAATCAGATATACATATGTAAACCGATTGAAAATCAAAAAATTCCCTATTGAATTTTTTCGAAATATTGCAGTGGTGCTAGCTGTGTTCTATTTTACTTTCAATTTGGTTTGGGGGTTAAATTACTATCGAAAACCAATTGCTGAAAACTTTGCCATTAAGGATAGTGTACAAATCTCCGAGGTCATTGATTTAGCGGAAAGATTGATACTGAAAACCAATGAACTTCAATTTCAATTAGCCAAAGACAGCGCAAAAAGAGTGCAAGTACCTTATAGCCATAAGGAGATGTTCCATAAGACTTTAGAGGGTTATGAGCAATTACAAGAAGAGCTCCCTTTCTTGGGGTATACCCATAGTAGTCTTAAAAGTTCAATGTTCAGTTCCTTGGCCAGCTATATGGGTATAGGTGGTTATTTAAATCCGTTTACTAATGAGGCACAGGTAAATGAGCTTACTCCAGAATTCCGGTTTCCTGTAGTTAGTGGTCATGAGGTAGGGCATCAAGTTGGGTATGCCAAAGAAAATGAAACGAATTTTATCGGGTATTTGGTGACCGTTAAAAATAAGGACCGTTATTTTCAATATTCGGCTTTAGCATACGGTCTAAGTCATTGTTTGAGCGCTATACGACGTGCGGACAAAGACAAGTTTGATGAATTGTATGCCAAAGTTAATACTGGAGTGCAAGAAAACTACAAGGAACTTTACGAGCATAATATGGAATATTTAAATCCATTCGAGCCCATTTTTAAGTCAGCTTTTAATACATTTTTAAAAGCGAATCAGCAGAAAGACGGTATTAAAAGCTATAGTAAAATTGTAGAATTAATGGTAGGGTATCATCAAAAGTATCCTTTATAAGAAAATTACGAGGAGGATAAATTCATATTTTTGGTTCTGATCTTACGTAAATTTCTTAATATTTAATAGCAATAAATGTGATTTTATAAGGATTAGACTTGTAATTGTTACATTATTTCTTGATTCAAATCTCATTCCTTACTTTTAGAGAGACACATTTGAATTGAAAAACATGATAAAGAAATTACTGGTTACCACTGCTATGGTTTTCTGTGGATTCATAGCAATGGCACAAGATTACTTTCCTACAAACGAAGGTGTAAAAACCAAAAACACAAATTACACCGCTTTAACCAACGCAAAAATCTATGTTACCCCAACCCAAGTGGTAGAGTCGGGTACACTTTTGGTTCAGGACGGTAAAATCGTAGATGTGGGAAAAAGCGTAACACTACCTAAAAATACGGTGGTTGTAGATATTTCGGGGAAGTCTATATATCCTTCATTTATTGATTTGTACTCGGATTTCGGAGTCAAAAAACCAGAAAAAGTAAAAGAAAAAGGCAGATCAGCAGAATATGAAGCTTCAAGGTCAGGTTTTTATTGGAACGATCATATCATGCCTGAAAATGAAGCTATCACCAAATTTGAATATGATGACAAAGTTGCCGAGACTTTACGAAAGGTAGGTTTTGGAGTAGTCAATTCTCATATTCAAGACGGTGTTGCTCGTGGAACTGGGGTTTTAGTTACTTTAAATGGCAAAGGAGATAATAGCAATCGTATATTGGACGATAGGTCTGCTCAGTATTTTTCTTTTACTAAAAGTATAGCCAAGAAGCAGTCGTACCCAAGTTCATTAATGGGTTCAATGGCATTGTTAAGACAGATGTACCATGATGAAAATTGGTATGCCCAAGGAAAAATCAACACCAAAGACAGGTCCCTTGAGGCATTGGCACGTAATAAGAATCTTGTACAGATTTTTGCAGCAGGAGACAAAGGCAATGTAATAAGGGCCGATGGAATTGGCGATGCCTTTGGTATTCAATATGTTATTTTAGGTGGAGGTAATGAATATGAGCGAGTGGCGGATATAAAGGCCTCCAACGCAAAATTGATTTTACCTTTAAACTTTCCGGAAGCCTATGATGTTTCGGACCCATATGCCGCTGCATATGTTACTTTGGAAGATATGCGAAACTGGAACCAAGCTCCTGCAAACCCGAAAGTATTAGCGGAAAACGGAATTGCCTTTTCTTTTACACTGCACGATCTTAAGTCTCCGGCGGAATTTAAGCAGAAAATAACAAGAGCTATTGATTATGGTTTGGATAAAACCACTGCGTTAAAAGCATTAACAACTATTCCTGCGCAAATATTAGGCAAATCAAGTCAAATAGGATCCCTTAACAAAGGGAGCTATGCAAATTTCCTCATTACTTCAGGCGATGTCTTTGACAAGAATACCATTTTATATGAAAATTGGGTGCAGGGTACCAAGAATGTAATTTCAGATATGTCTTTAGTTGATATTAGAGGTGACTATGACCTTTCTGTTGGAAAAGAAAAATTTGAGATATCCATAAAGGGTACGCCGGAGAAACCAAAATTGACTGTAAAAAAAGATACGGTTATCTTAAAATCAAAATTAGCGTATACGGATAACTGGTTACAACTTTCATTTGCAGACGAAAAGAAAACCGGGAGTTATAGATTGATAGGTTATGTAAAAGAGAATGATAAATCAATAACTGGAAAAGCTGTACTTCCCTCAGGCGAACAGACTAATTTTTCAGCATCAAAAAATACTTCTTTTCAAGTGAAGAAAAAGAAGGATGAAAAGAAAATTCCTAAAGCTGTAGCCGTAACGTATCCTAATGTAGGATATGGCTATACAAACATTCCTAAACCAGAAAATATCCTTTTTAAAAATGCTACGGTTTGGACAAGTGAAGAAGCTGGTATTTTGGAAAATACGGATGTACTGGTAAAGAATGGCAAAATAATAAAGGTGGGGCAAGATCTTTCAGCAGGTAGTGCTAAAACCGTAGATGCCACGGGAAAACATTTAACGGCCGGTATTATTGATGAACACAGTCATATTGCTGCATTGGCGGTAAATGAATCCGGACAAAATTCTTCTGCAGAAGTAAAAATGGAAGATGTAGTGGATAATGAGGACAAAGGAATTTATCATGCTCTGGCTGGCGGGGTAACGTCCTTACAGCTCTTACATGGTTCTGCAAATCCTATAGGTGGCCGCTCTGCCATTTTAAAGTTAAAGTGGGGAGAGAGTGCGGAAAATATGATTTATGATAACTCTCCTAAGTTTATCAAGTTTGCTTTGGGTGAAAACGTAAAACAGAGTAATTGGGGTAGTTACAATCGTTTTCCTCAAACGCGTATGGGTGTGGAGCAGGTTTTTGATAATTACTTTCAACGAGCCAAGGAATATGAGGTTAAGAAAAAAAGTGGAGAACCTTTTAGGTATGATGAAGAAATGGAAACCTTGGTAGAGATAATGAACGGAGAACGGTTCATCAGTTGTCATAGTTATGTGCAGAGCGAAATTAATATGATGATGAAAGTGGCCGAAAAATTTGGTTTTAGGGTAAATACATTCACTCATATTCTTGAAGGGTATAAGGTAGCCGATAAAATGAAAGAACATGGTGCAGGTGGTGGAACCTTCAGTGATTGGTGGGCATACAAGTTTGAGGTAAATGACGCTATTCCTTATAATGCCGCAATAATGCATGATCAAGGTGTTACCGTAGCAATTAATAGTGATGACGCGGAAATGATCAGACGCTTAAACCAAGAAGCGGCTAAGACCATGAAATATGGAGGTATGACCGAGCTTGAAGCCTGGAAAATGGTAACCATAAATCCAGCAAAGTTATTGCACTTAGACGAGAGAACGGGTAGTATAAAAGAAGGTAAAGATGCAGATTTGGTTTTATGGAACGGAAATCCTTTGTCTATTTATGCCAAAGCGGAAAAAACAATGATTGATGGCGCTTTCTATTTTGATTTGGAAAAAGACATGGAATTAAGAACCAAGGTGGGGAAAGAAAGAAATGAACTTATCAATCAAATGTTGGGTGAAAAGGAAAAAGGAAAAAAAACTCAAGAGCCTAAACAAAGTAAAAAGCAATTGATGCATTGCGACACGCTTTCGGAATATTTGCATTAATATAAATCTAGACTTTATTAAAAGACATTATATGATTTCAAATAAAAAATACACGTTTCAAATATGCTTATGGCTTGCCTTATTCCTGTTTGGTTTAAATATTAGGGCGCAACAAACACCTGCAGCTAAACAAGCTGAAGCTTTTGTAATTGAAGGGGCTACCGCACACTTGGGGAATGGCAAGGTAATAGAGAATTCCCTAATTATGTTCGAGGATGGGAAGCTTACTTTTGTAGGAAGTGCAATGACTAAGATTGCAAGAAAAGGAATGAAGATAAAAGGGGAGGGCAAACATGTATATCCTGGTTTTATTGCTCCTAGCACCTCTCTGGGATTAATAGAAGTGGATGCAGTACGCGCTTCCAAAGATCAAGATGAGATTGGAGAGATGATTCCGCATGTCAGAAGTTTAATAGCTTATAATGCTGAATCTAAGGTGGTAGAAAGTATGCGGCCTAATGGTGTGCTTTTGGGTCAGATTGCACCTATAGGGGGGCGTATTTCGGGCACATCTTCCGTTGTTCAGTTTGATGCTTGGAATTGGGAAGATGCTGTTGTAAAACAAGATGATGCCATTCATTTACATTGGCCTACTACATTCCGTAAAGGAAAATGGTGGGAAGGTGAAGGACGTGGTTATCAAGCAAACAAAAAATATGGGGATGAGGTTAAAGAAACGCTTATATTTTTGAAAAATGCTGCCGTTTATGATTCTGAATCGGAGATAAAAAACCCTATTTTAAGCGCGATGTCAGGTCTTTACACTGGTAAACAGAAATTATTTGTTTATGCAGACGGTGAAAAGGAGATTATTGATGCCATCAGTCATATAAAGGACGTGGGGATTAAGGAGGTTGTTCTTGTTGGTGGTAACCATGCTCATAAAGTTGCTTCTTTTTTGAAAACAAGCGGCGTTCCTGTTTTAGTAGGAGCAACGCATAATTTACCTGTTTTTGATGAGGATGATTATGATTTGCCGTACAAACTCCCAAAACTTTTAGTAGACGCTGGGTTGCTGGTAGGTCTTCAAAACAGTACAGCATCTAACTTTCAAATTCGTAACCTTCCGTTTTACGCCGGTCAAACAGTATCTCAGGGAATGGAAAAAGAAAGAGCACTAGAGTTGATCACCGGTAATACGGCTAAAATCCTTGGTATTGATGATATGTATGGGTCTTTGGAAACAGGTAAAAGTGCTACGCTTATTATTTCGGAAGGTGATGCATTGGATATGAAGGGAAATAAATTAACACAGGCTTTTATTGATGGAAGAGAGATTTCGCTAGAAACACATCAAACAGAACTGTGGAAGCGTTACGAAGGAAAATATAAGGGTAAGTAACGGGTAATAATTAGATAAAAATGAGGTTATGAAGCCTCAGTGTATTCAAAAACCGCTCCTTGGACAATTTTATCATTGCCTTGAGGAACTCGGATAAATCCATCTGCAAGAGCCAAGCTAACTAAATCTCCCGACCCGTTACCTTTTATGGTTTTCGCAATAAGTTTACCTTGTTGCCACTGTGTTGAAACCTGTACAAATAAGGTTAAAGATGGATGAGGTTGTATAGCTTCACCTAAAATTACCGACTGTTTTTCCACTTCCTGGCCAAGAGATTTTTTTAGCCACGGTAAAAAGTAAACATGATAATTGGCAAAGGTGGAAACAGGATTACCGGGAAAGGAGAATACTACTTTTTGCTGCTCCTTCTGAATTCCGAACCAGAAAGGTTTACCAGGACGCTGGGCAACACGGTGAAATATCTTTTTTATCCCAAGGTTGGCTAAAGCATCGGGAATAAAGTCAAATTTCCCTTTAGATACGCCGCCGCTTAGCATCATTACATCAAACTCTAAAAAAGCTTTTTCAAGTTCTTTTTCTATTACGTCTTTATCATCGGCTATGTGCAGTGGCTTTGGTGTTATTTTTATTTTTTCCAGCGCAGCGGCTAAAGAAAGGGAATTAGATTTTCTAATCTGATGGGGTAGCGGTATTTGGTGTATTTCTACCAGTTCATTTCCTGTAGAAACAACACAGATTTTGGGAAGCTTTTTTACCGAGACTTCTTTTTTGCCAACAGATGCCAGTACACCAATAACTGCAGCGGTAATGGATGTTCCTTTTTTTAAGAGAATAGCGCCTTTTTGCTCGTCACTACCTTGCCGATGAATATTTTGACCTTTATTAGGTGTGCTTGTAATGGTGGCCCAACCATCTTTTATTTCGGTCTGTTCGTACATGACAATAGTATCCGCTTGTTCAGGAAGAACGGCACCTGTCATAATTTCAAAACAATTGGTATCTGTTGATAGTGATTGTTGGGGCATACCTGCACTTAGGATACCTTCAATTTTAAAACGGGTAATTCTTTTTTCGATTGCTGAAAAAGCTATGACAATACCATCTTTAGTAGAACGATTGAAAGGCGGAAAATCTCTATCGGCCTTTATGTCTTCACTAAGAATTCTACCGGTACTTTTTGAAAGCACTACGGTTTCATCTCCAAGATCTAGTGTATGTTGCAACACCTGTTCAAAAGCATCTTCAAAGACTATCATCCAATAATTTTATTTCAAGAAAAGATAAGTACAACTAACTATATTATCCTTTAGCTTTCTTTTTATTCCATAACCAACTCCCCACAAAATAGGCAGCTAAGGCTATCAAAAAGTATTTAAAGTATGATACCGGCTCTCCAGAGCCATTAACAGTCGTAAAAATACGGTCCCATCTTGGCCTCCAATTTAAGATACCATCATTAAAATTATCAACACTCAACCAAATGAATATAGGTGTTCCTACAATGTGGTTTTCCGGTACATATCCCCAAGCTCTACTATCTTCTGAATGATCACGGTTATCACCCATCATCCAATAGTAATCTTGCTTAAATGTATATGAATCGGCTATTTCTCCGTTTATCTTTATTTGGTTTCCTGCAACGCTAATGGTATTACCTTCGTATTCCCTTATAATTTTTTTATAAAGCGGTAGAACTTTTAAATTCAATGCTACCGTTGCTCCTTTTTGCGGAATGTAAATAGGTCCCATTTGATCATAGTTCCATGGATAATCAGCACTTTGAGGGAATATATTTCCGCCAGGCACTCCTTTTTTCTCTACTATTCTCACTATAGAATCTAAAGCCGATTCTCTCTTGAGTTCTGCTACCATTTCGTCTGTTAAAGGAGCAACACGCTCCAGACCGGTTTCTTCGGCCAGTGAAATAGCATTTTTGCGGGCTACGGCAACCGGAATTCCTCGTTCATTAGTATAAACTTCCAGTTTACCATCATTTCGTTGTCTGTAGCCCTTAACGTATTTCTGAATACCATTTAGCTGTTGTTGATTCAGCGAATTGATAATATATTTCCGTGACCATCCGGTAGCCTCAACTTTTTCTAATAGAGTAGAAGAAACTCCTTTGCTTGAGTAAAGAGTGTAATCATATTGAGGTTTAGCTCTATCTGATAGTTGTAGTTGTTTTCCGTTTATATAGACATAACCATCTATAACCGCCAATGAATCCCCAGGAATACCAACACAACGTTTTACGTAATTGGATTTCTTATCAATAGGTTTTATTACGCCTTTTTCTTTTTTGAAAAATTGGCGAACCGTATCCGCAGGCCAACTAAAAACAACAATGTCATTACGGTCTACTTTGGTAAAACCGGGCAATCTGAAATATGGGAGCTGAGGTTTTGTTAAATATGATTTTGTGTGAACAAGAGGTAAAGTATCGTGAACCATTGGTGCGGCAACGGTAGTCATAGGTGTTCTGGCGCCATAATGAAATTTGCTCACGAACAACAAATCACCAACACGCAAGGTCCTTTCTAAAGAGGGTGTTGGAATTACGTAAGGCTGAATAAAATACGTATGAACCAATGTTGCGGCAATAACGGCAAAGGCAATAGAACTTACCCATTCTCCCGTAGCCGTTTGGGGCTGAAGGCTCCGGTCTTCAATGTATTTTACGTCTAAAGCATAGTTTACATAATAGATGTAAAAACCTAATGTAAGTAATACTAACCATGTATCTGCTGTGCTGTTCCGCCCAAAGCTCCGTATGGTTTCAATCCATATGATAGGGAACATCAATAGATTAATGATAGGAATAAACAAAAGTATTGTCCACCATTTTGGGCGATTGATAATTTGCATTAAAACTATAGCATTGTATACGGGAATAGCAGCTTCCCAAGCTTTTCTACCCGCTTTTACATAAAGTTTCCAGGTTCCTGCAAAATGGATTATCTGAATAATCAGAATAAAAAGTAACCACTGTGTTGTGTCCATTTGTGTATTTTATATTGTAAAAATGCTCCTTTTTATAGGCTTAAGGCATTGAAATCTAGTGACTCTATTGCAAATAAGCTTAATTCTTGTTCAAATATTGTATTCGTTAACCAAGGTTTAACACATCTTTCATGGTGAAAATTCCGGTTTTACCTACAATCCATTCGGCTGCTATAACGGCACCAAGAGCAAAACCTTCCCTGTTATGGGCGGTATGCTTAATTTCTATGGAATCTACCTCGCTACTGTAATCAATGCTATGTGTACCAGGCGTTGTGCCAATTCTTTTTGATACGATCGGAATTTCCCCCGCAGGCGCATTTTCAAGTTTCCAAGCTTTATAATCCGTGTTTTTGATTATGCCTTCGGCCAGAGTAATTGCTGTACCACTTGGCTCGTCTAACTTTTGGGTGTGATGAATTTCTTCCATAGACACCTTATATTGGTCTAAATTCTCCATCATCTTGGCTAAATATTCATTAAGCTCAAAAAATACATTTACGCCTAAGCTAAAATTAGAGGCGTAGATAAAAGCACCTTTGTTTTCCTTACACAGGGCAGAGGCTTCATCATATTTATCCAACCAACCCGTAGTTCCTGAAATAACGGGAACACCATGTTCAAAACATTTGCTAAGGTTCCCAAAAGCGGCACTTGGCATACTGAAATCAATAGCGACATCCATTTCTGAGAAATCAATATCAACCGTATCAACATCAATCTTAGCAACGATAGTGTGCTTTCTGCTCTGGGCGATTTTCTCAATCATCTTACCCATTTTTCCGTATCCGAATAATGCTATTTTCAAGGTATGTATTTATTTAACAACTAAATTTAGTCTGCTTAAAATCAGTTGTTTGTGTTTAAAATTTTATAATCACGGCCATGCCGTAACTAGGGTTGTTGGTTATGGGGTCCAAATCTAGAAATGGCTCCATATCAAAACTTAGATCATCATCAATATTGAACTGTTTTAAATGTGCATCTACATTGGCATCTACAATATTTAAAGCATATAATGCAATGGATACAAGTAACAACAAATCTCGATCATTTTGAAAACGTTCTTGTTGACTCTGTAAATCGTCCAAACCTAACAGAGGAACGTTGCTTGGGTTGGTTGGATTTGCATAGAATTCATCATCCGTAAAACCAGCCTTTCTTCTTTTAAAGGCAGTACGTACTCGCTGATAATTATTATTGTTCCAGGTATAACCGTAAACTGCAGCTCCTATGGCTCCATAAACAATTGGTACTTTCCAATACCGCTTATTGTAAATCTGACCTAGACCAGGAAAAACAGCAGAATAAAAAGCAGCTTTGCTAGGGGCAAGCGGGTTGATCCTAACTTTTTTTTTCTTGAGTGTATCCACCACAACAATTCCCTCTTCAGCCAAACTGGTTTGAAGTGAATCTACCTCTTTGTCTTTAGTCACTTCTTCTTGAGCAGTGATGGTCAACGTAAATAAGGCAATAAAACTAAGGGTTAGGAGTGACTTACTCACCTAGAATTAATTTTTTGATTCGTTTAAACTCTTCCTGAGAATGAAACGGAATAGTTATTTTTCCATTCCCTTTTTCTGTAGCTGAAATATCTACTTTTACCGAAAGATGGTCAGTAAAGGGTTTAATATTTCCCTTTGCAAATTCAGGAGTTTTTGGAGCCTTTTTTACAGGTTTTTCAGGAGAACTACCTTCATGATAGGCTTTTACGGCACGCTCCGTGTCACGTACGGAAAGATTTTCACCTATAATTTTCTCGTATAAGTCTATCTGATCGCTTTTCTTTTCAATATTAACCAGTGCACGACCATGTCCCATACTTAAAAAGCCATCTCTAATACCCGTTTGGATAATAGGATCAAGACGTAAAAGACGCAGGTAATTGGTGATGGTAGAGCGTTTTTTACCTACGCGATCACTAAGTTTTTCTTGGGTAAGTTGAATTTCATCAAGTAACCTTTGATAAGAAAGTGCAATTTCAATAGGATCTAAATCTTGACGTTGGATATTCTCCACCAAGGCCATTTCCAATGATTCTTGATCATCGGCAATACGAATATATGCCGGTATAGTGGTGAGGCCTGCCAGTTTTGAAGCACGGCATCTTCGTTCACCAGAAACCAGTTGATATTTGTTAAAATCTAATTTACGGACCGTAATGGGTTGTATAACACCTAATTGACTAATTGAAGTGGCCAATTCTTTAAGCGCCTCGTCATTGAAATTAGAACGCGGCTGAAAAGGGTTCATTTCAATAGACTCAATATCCAGCTCTACAATATTACCAACCACTTTATCCGCATTCTTATCTGCAGCAGATTGAATATCGTTTTCAGGGTCTTTTAATAAAGCGGAGAGTCCGCGGCCTAGTGCTTGTTTTTTTGTTGCTTTCGCCATTAAGCTATCTCTTTGTTTTTCTTGACGACTTCATGGGCCAGGTTCAAGTAATTGGAAGCGCCTTTGCTGCTTGCGTCATATTTTATAATACTTTCCCCGTAACTAGGCGCTTCGCTTAACCTTACGTTACGCTGAATTATAGTATCAAAAACCATATCTGCAAAATGCTTGCGTACTTCTTCTACTACTTGGTTGGAAAGTCTTAAACGAGAATCGTACATCGTCAATAACATGCCCTCAATATCCAAATTGGCATTGTGTATTTTTTGTACACTTTTAATTGTGTTCAGTAATTTACCAAGACCTTCCAAAGCAAAATATTCACATTGTATCGGTATAATTACCGAGTCTGCCGCAGTAAGGGCGTTTAAAGTAAGTAGCCCCAAAGAAGGTGCGCAATCAATTAAAATATAATCATAGGTGTCCCTAAGGTCAGATATTGCTTTCTTCATCATATATTCCCGTTGGTCCTTGTCCACCAATTCAATTTCAATGGCGACCAGGTCAATGTGTGCGGGAATTAGATCTAAGTTAGGAGAATCCGTACTTATGATAGCTTCTTTGGCCGTTTTAGTATGTTCAAGAAGTTGATACGTACCATATTCAACACTTTCTACATCAATGCCTAAACCTGAGGTAGCATTCGCCTGTGGGTCCGCATCAATTAGCAATACCTTCTTTTCCAAAACACCTAGGGAAGCCGCTAAGTTTACTGTTGTAGTGGTTTTGCCCACTCCTCCCTTTTGATTCGCAATAGCAATAATCTTGCCCATTATCAGTCTGAGTTAGGAGGTAAAAATACGATTAATTACAATGCTATTGAAACCATTTTGTTAACACAAAGTGAATAAGTGTAGCCTTTTGCGTTAAAGTTCGTTAACTGAAGGTTTCTTTTTATTGAATATAAGGTTTTGAAGATGAAAGTATCTACTTTGAAAAGCAGGTCAAAATCAATTTGAAAATTAAAAACCTAAATAGATATTAATATTGATTAGTTGATTTTTTTTATTATAAATAAATGTGAAACAGTTGTTTATGTCGTTTAATGTTAACTTTTTATTTTTCGTTCCAATAGTTGTTTTTTTACTTTTTAAAGCACTGCTGGAAAATAAGATAGAGGTTGTCTATCAGTTTACTTTTGTTATTAACAATTTCGTCCCATAGAGTGTGAAAGCAAACTTCATTTTACTTTTTTTCTTTGATCTTCAGGCTATCTTCATACTCGATCAGATAAATTTCTTCGTTCTTTTTTTTGAGAAAATATTGCTCCCTAGCAAATTTTTCAAGCTCTTCGGGGTCTGACAATTTCTTTAAAATCTTCTTATCGTTAGCAATCTCATCCTTGAGGAATTCCTGCTGCTTTTCTAACTTTTGAATTTCTTTTTTAAGCTCTAGATGAATCAATAGGGAGTTGGTGTCAAAAAATAACATCCATATGACAAATACGGTTAATACCAAAACGTACATGTTGGTAAGTGCCCTAAACCATTTTTTCTTTTTAAAATCTTTAAACCCCATTTTACTATACTAGTTTCTCGTTGATGATTGTTCTTACAATATCAACTGCAACTGTATTATATTTATTGTTGGGTATAATTATATCTGCATATTCTTTGCTAGGTTCTATAAACTGAAGATGCATAGGTTTAATGTTAGATTGGTACTTGTCTAGGGTTTCGTCTAAATTCCAACCCCGTTCATTAACGTCTCTTTTTAATCTTCTAATCAATCTTTCATCAGAATCTGCATGAACAAAAATCTTGATATCCATCATTTTCCTAAGTAGGGAATTGGTAAGGATAAGAATACCTTCCACAATAAGTACTTTGGTAGGGTGTACGGGAACGGTTTTGTCCGTACGGTTACATTCTAAAAAAGAATATACGGGCTGCTTAATGGAGTGCCCCTCTTTTAAAAGTTTCAGATGCTCTTCAAGTAAATCAAAATCAATAGATTGTGGATGGTCAAAATTTGTTTTTCTTCTTTCCTCCAATGGCATTTCAGAGAGATCATTATAATATGAATCTTGAGAAATCACTCCAACTTCACCTTCTGGTAGCGAGTCTATAATCTGGTCTACAACTGTTGTTTTGCCACATCCTGTACCTCCCGCTATTCCAATTATCAACATGCTATTTAAATTTTTGTCAAAAATACATATTTGTAAACCAATTATAGGTTTATACCTAAAAGGAACTTTTGATAATACGCCTTCTTGGGCGAATACTTACTTTTGTGTCATGCAGAAGGATAATGTAAAACCTAATTTTGAATTTATAGCCTTAATGGCTTCTTTAATGTCTATCGTTGCTTTGGCAATAGATGCTTTATTGCCTGCCCTTTCAAGTATTGGAGAGACTATCAATAGTTTGGATCCTATAGAGAATCAGTTGTTGATCACCATGATATTTTTAGGTCTTGGTGTGGGGCAGCTATTTTTTGGTCCGTTATCCGATAGCTTTGGAAGAAAACCGGTAGTATACATTGGCTTTACTCTATTTACGGTGGCAAGTATCATTTGCGTATTAGCTCCTACTTTAGAAATTATGATTGTGGGTCGTATTTTACAAGGCATTGGCCTTTCGGCCCCTCGTACCATTGCTATCTCAATTATTAGAGATACGTATAAAGGTGATTATATGGCAAAGATTATGTCTTTTGTTACCGCCTTTTTTATTCTTGTTCCTGTAGTGGCACCAGCCATTGGAAAATGGATTATGGATGCTTTTGGATGGGAATATATATTTTACATCCAATTGTTTTTTGGACTTGTAGTAAGCATCTGGTTTTGGAAACGCCAACCTGAGACTTTAAAGCCTCAATTTAAAATACCATTTTCGTTATCTGTTTTTTTAAGAGGTTCCAAGGAATTTTTTAGACATCGCGAAACAGTTGCTTTTACTTTTGCATCCGGATTTATAACCGGTGCCTTTCTGGTGTATTTGAGTTCTTCACAACATGTGTTTGAGGATCAGTACGGTATGGTAGAAAATTTCCCGTACATCTTTGCGGGTTTAGCTTGCTCTGTTGGGCTTTCTACTTTTTTAAATGGCACCATGGTACTACGCTTTGGAATGAGACGGCTGGCACTTACCGCCATGAGCGCATTTTGCATAATTGCACTTTCGTACGTGGTAATGTTCTGGGGAAAACCAAACCCGAGTATGCCGGTATTAGTTGCATTTTTGTTCGTTCAATTTTTGTGCTTGGGCTTTTTATGGGGAAATTTCCGTTCTATTGCTATGGAGCCTATTGGGCACATTGCAGGAATAGGAGCGGCAATTAACGGTTTTATTTCCACACTTCTCTCTGTACCTATCGCAAATTATATTGGAGGCTTTGTGCAGGACACAGTTTGGCCCATGTTCGCAGGACTTGCCATATGCGGATTCTTGGCTTTAATTACGATACTTATGGTCACAAAAGGTAAAGTGCTTGCTGTAGCTGAACGTAGTAGATTATAAAGATTAGAGTAACTTGAAAAATTTACCGGCAAAAATTGAGTCTTGGGGATTCTTTTTTTTGCCGGTTCTTATATCAATTTAAAGTGCGTTCTCAATAATTTCTTCAACCACTTCCGGATTCAACAAAGTACTGGTATCTCCTAGATTAGAGGTGTCTTTTGAGGCTATTTTCCTCAAAATACGCCTCATGATTTTTCCGCTTCGTGTTTTAGGCAATCCGGTAACGAACTGAATTTTATCCAATTTAGCAATGGGTCCGATTTGTTCGGTAATTTGCTGATTGATTTCCCTTCGCACATTATCTCGATCTCTGGTTTCTCCGAATTCTTTTAAAATAACATAGCCATAAAGTGCATTTCCTTTTACATCATGAGGAAAACCAACAATGGCGCTTTCCGCTACTGCTGGGTGCTCATTTATAGAATCTTCAATTGGGGCAGTTCCCAAATTATGTCCGGAAACTATGATTACATCATCTACGCGGCCTGTTATTCTATAGTACCCCACGGCGTCGCGCAATGCTCCGTCCCCAGTAAAATACATGTCTTTGTAAGCTGAAAAATAAGTATCCCTATAGCGTTGGTGGTTTCCCCATATGGTTCGGGCTATAGAAGGCCACGGAAACTTTATACATAATCTTCCCGAAACTTGTTTACCTTTCATTTCTTCCCCATTTTCATCCATTAAAGCCGGTTGAATTCCAATAAAAGGGAGGGTTGCATACGTTGGTGTAGTGGGTGTTACATAAGGAATAGGGGTAATCATTATACCTCCCGTTTCGGTTTGCCACCAAGTGTCTACAATTGGACTGTTGTTTTTACCTACATTGTTGTTATACCAGTGCCAGGCCTCTTCATTTATAGGTTCACCCACGGAGCCCAATACTTTTAGAGAAGAAAGGTCGTGTTTTTCTATAAACTCCATATTCTCCTTTGCAAGGGCTCTAATTGCTGTTGGCGCAGTGTAAAACTGATTTACTTTGTGTTTTTCAACAACATCCCAAAATCTACCATAGTCAGGGTAGGAAGGAACCCCTTCAAACATTACTGTTGTTGCGCCGTTGGCCAATGGTCCATAAACAATGTACGAATGCCCGGTTATCCATCCAATATCTGCCGTGCACCAGTACACATCTTCCTCTCTGTACTGAAATACGTTTTTAAAGGTGTATGCGGAGTATACCATGTATCCCCCGGTAGTATGTACCATTCCTTTAGGTCTTCCAGTTGAACCGGACGTATAAAGAATGAACAAAGGGTCTTCAGCATCCATTATTTCCGCTACGCAATCCGCGTAGGCATCATCAAGTAAAGGCTGTAACCATTTATCGCGGCCTTCTTTCATGTGTATGTCACTATTGATGCGTTTGGCCACCAATACGTTTTTAACTCCAGGACAATCCTCCAGGGCTTTGTCTACAATGCCTTTTAGGTCTATGGATTTGGAACCGCGATAAGAACCGTCTGAAGTAAGTACAATTTCACAATCGGAATCATTTATGCGTGTGGCAAGAGCATTAGAAGAAAATCCGGCAAAAACAACAGAGTGAATAGCACCAATACGCGCACAGGCCAAAAGCGAAATTGCCAGCTCGGGAATCATGGGAAGATATATGCATACACGGTCTCCTTTTTTAATTCCGTGATCTTTTAAAACGTTCGCCATACGACAAACTCTTTCATGTAATTCCCTATACGTAATATGCTGGGCTTCCTCGTTAGGGTCATTAGGTTCAAAAAGAATTGCCGTCTTTTCTCCTCTAGTGGGCAAATGTCTATCTATGCAATTATCTGTAATATTTAGCTTAGCACCTTCAAACCATTTTATCTCCGGCTTTGCAAAATCCCAACTTAATACATTGTTCCATTTCTTGCGCCATACAAAGTGTTCTTCTGCGATTTCCTCCCAAAAGGCTTCCGGGTTTCTAACGGATTTACGATATACTTGGTAGTACTCTTCTAGATGCTTGATGTGATAATTACTCATTTTGCCTTGCTTGTTTTAATTGATATATAGTCCTATAAATAGGAGGGAATCCTATGAATAAGAGAATAAAAGGTTGTTTTATGTTTTGTTTCCGTTTGGTGAAAGTATATTCTTGGTACGAGGGTATTTACTGGAATTTAGATTGTGACGTTTAAATTAATAATTTTTGTTCAAATAGAGACACTCAAATCTTGCTAGGTAGAAATAAAACACCACTTGACGAATCTGTTTTTGCCCCTGTTACCGAGCTGAGGATATTTGTTTTCTTCTCTATTCTCAAAACACCCATTAAAGCAAAGACTAATGCTTCTTTGAACTCTATGAGTTGTTTAGAAGGTACTATTACTTTTGTATCGTCACCTAGCTTTTGCTGTAAAACCTCTATAAGAAAGTCATTTAAAGCCCCTCCGCCCGTTACAAATAAAGTGCTGACGGACTTTTTCTTATTAGCTTTAACTTGAATGGCAACTTGCTCGCAAATGTGGTGAATGGCTGTAGACAATAAATTCTCCATACTATCTTCTGTATTTTCAACAATGGGAACCACTTGCTCTATAAACCATTCATAACCTATTGATTTTGGGAACGGGAGTGTATAAAATTCCAATGCATTAAGCTGGTTGAGCATGCCGGAATTTACTTTGCCGTTTTTTGCCAGATTTCCACCGGCATCATAATCTAGTCCGTTTTCTCTAGTGATATGGTTTAAAATCATATTGGCCAGACCAATGTCGTAAGCAATACGGTTTCCATTATACTCAAATGAGATATTGCTGATTCCTCCAAGATTCAGGCAAAAATCGTATGTATGGAAAAAGAGTCTATCGCCAATAGGAACCAGGGGAGCTCCTTGTCCGCCCAACGCCACATCATTCGTTCTAAAATCGCAAATTACTTTATGTTTACTGGTATTTGCTAAATGTTGACCGTTACCAATTTGAAACGTTAATCCATTTTCTGGCTGGTGGTGTGTAGTGTGCCCATGACTTGCAATATAGTCCACTTCTAGTCCATTGTCTTTAATGAAAGTATGGCACTGCTCTCCCAAAAAAGTACCATAACTGTTGTGGAACTTCAAAAGGCTGTCTGCTGGTAGGTAAATGGCATCTTTAAGTTGGCTTTGCATTTCAGGGGAATAGGAAACGCTTTTTGTCTTTTTAATCCCAAATTTCCACAAATGACCCTCTTGCCAGATAGTGCAATATGCAAGGTCTAATCCATCTAGCGAAGTACCGGACATAAGACCCAGAATTTTATGTGTTTTCATAATTTAAAGAGATATTGGTAGTTTGCCTCGTACTTTTAAATTACCTAAAAAATGATTTGCTGCAACCTGTTGAAAAGACGTTTGGTTTTGATAGGCGATAACTACGGATTTTGCGTTTTTATAATCGATATGGTTTAACACATAGGGATTCCCGAAAACATAAATAATCACATTATTGGCATCAATAAGTTGATTGATTTCAGACAGTTCTTTATCCGTGAAACCAAAATTACCAGTAGGTTTTATTTGAGGTGGATACACTGCCAAAAGAATGTTTTTATTGGAGTTTTTTATTTTCTCTATATCAGATAAAATGTTGAATTCTTTATTTTTGTAAATCGATTTAAAAAATTGACTATCAGTATTTTGTTTTATTTTTACTCCAAAGAAATCAGTCTTCTTAAAACGCTCAATTATCTCTTGAGAACCTTTAATTAACGAGATACTTTGTTTTGCTATTTTTTCATTTAAAATAACCGGATCGGTTAAATCGGATCCTATCTTTTGAGTAGGGGGAATAGCTTTTTCTTTTAGCTTCCATATGCGATTAAAACTTTCTTCTATTTGCATTTCCGTAGCATTTTTCAGGATAGCTTCAATACCCTCTTTTACATGCTCCGCAAAACAAAGAACATCATTTCCGGCATCGAAGGCCAACCATTCCAGCTCACCTTTTACAGAGTGGTTTTTTGAAACGGCATGCATGTTCAAAGCATCTGAAATAACAACGCCTTCATAGCCCATTTCTGTTCTAAGAACCCCTTTGATAATATCTTTTGAAATGCTAGAAGGAGTGTCTTTTCCGTTGGCAAGGGCAGGAACGGATAGATGTCCCGCCATAATCGAATCTACACCCTCCTCTGCAATCAATTTTTGAAAAGGATAAAGTTCATTGTTTATTAGCTCCTTTTTTGATTTATTTATCAATGGAAGCCCTAAATGAGAATCCGTAGCGGTATCTCCATGCCCCGGAAAATGTTTAATGCTGGTCAATACACCTTCGGAACGGGTTCCATTAATATAGGCCAAAGCTTTTCTAGCAACGTTTACTTTGTGTTCTCCAAAAGAACGATAGCCAATAACAGGGTTGTTTGGGTTATTATTGATGTCCACACATGGGGAAAGGTTCCAATGTATTCCAGCGGCTTTGCAGTCTTTTGCAATATTTTTGCCAACATCGTAAATTAGATGGTCCATATCGTCAGGAATGGCTCCTAAAGTAATAGCATAAGGATATTGCGGAGTTTTTTCAATTCGCATCGCTAAACCCCATTCCGCATCTATCGCAATTAATAAAGGGTATTTTGCTGATTTTTGATAACGTATAATCAGATTCTGCAACGTTTCAAAACTTTTCTCGTTGGAGACTATTTTTTTCTTCCCTTCAAAATTTGTGGCTGCACTGGCTCTACTGTGAAAAAAGCATAATGAACCAACAGAATGTTCTTTAATAAGTTTTTCTAACTGCTGAATTTCTTCTTCAGAATCATTTATAAAAGCCGCAGGCATAAATAACTGACCTACTTTCTCCTCTAAATTTAATGTTTTAGAGGCTTTTGTATGTGGTAGAACATTAGGCATCTAATTTGGTAGATTTTTTCCCGAAATCTGCTGGGTATTTGATAAATTTTACTAAAAATAAGGCCGGAAGCGCTGCAATTACGACCCAAACGAAGAATCCGCCATAGCCTAACCACTGTTGCATAAAACCACTTATCATACCCGGTAGCATCATTCCTAACGCCATAAAACCGGTAGCAATGGCGTAGTGCGAGGTTTTGGATTTTCCTTCGGAAATATAAATGAGGTACATTAAGAAGGCTGCAAACCCAAATCCGTAACCGAACTTCTCTAGAATAACCGTACCGGTTACCGCATAAATACTTGTTGTTTTGGTCATGGCCAGAATGGCATACAATACATTGGGCAGATTTAATGAAATGACCATGGGTAACATCCATTTTTTTAGTCCATCTTTTGAAATGAGTATACCTCCAAGAATTCCGCCAATGGAAAGAAAGATAACACCCGCTGTGCCAAAAATGGTACCTAATTGTTCTGTAGAGTACCCCAGGCCACCCTTGTCAGGGGCATCTAATAAAAAAGGTGCGGCCATCTTTACTAGTTGAGATTCACCAAGACGGTAGGTTAAAATAAAGGCAAGAGCAATACCTATGCCTGGTTTTTTAAAAAATGAAGCAAAAACCTCAAAAAAACCTTTTGGACTATCTCTTGTAATCTCTACGGATGATTCGTATTTGGGAGCAGCAAAAAAATTAGAGACCGTTAGAATCAACATAAGGAAGGCTGCCACCGTCATGGTAATGCTCCATGCCTTTGAATTATCACCATACTTATTTTCTAGGAAACCCGCCATTACTACAATTAAACCCTCTCCGGTAACCATTGCCAGCCGATAGAAAGTACTGCGCATACCGACGAAAAATGATTGTTTTTTCTCCGTCAATCCAAGCATGTAGTATCCGTCAGAAGCAATATCATTGGTAGCGGATGCAAAAGCCGCCATCCAAAAACAGGCTAGGGTAGTAGTTAAAAACAAACTGGAAGGGATGGTAAGTGCCACCCCGAAAAGGGCTAACGCAATTAGCAATTGCATGGATAAAAACCATTTTCGTTTGGTGCTTTTAAGGTCTACGAACGGACTCCATAGCGGTTTTAACACCCAAGGTAAGTATAGAAGACTAGTGTATAAACCTATGTCTTCATTACTAACACCCAGTTGTTTATACATAATTACGGACACACTTACAACCAAAACATACGGTAGGCCTTGGGTAAAATATAAAATGGGAACCCAGACCCATGCTCCCTTGTCTTTTTCTATCATGAAGTTGTATGTAGCTTAAAGTTTAAAAGTGGTTTAAAGCTACTATTTTTTGTGGGTATTTTGAAGCGGATACTTTCTAATATTTGGAAAAGAAAATTATAAGACCTGTTACTAAAGGATAACAGGTCTTTTTGTATTCAGAAAGTTTTAAAATTTATAGCGTACAAAAGCTTCCATTGCTGCATAATGGGAAAGACCTAATGCACGATATCTTTCTGCTGTATTTTTATTTCTTTCTTCGGCGCGCATCCAAAACTCCCTGGAATCGTCTCCTTGGAACATAACTCCGTCTTTTTGCGATTGGTGGCAGAAGATGGCATAGCGTTTCTTTAGTACTTGGCTAGGGCTCATGGGTACCGCCATTTCAATTTCGTCCACATCCCATTCGTGCCATGCGCCTCTATAAAGCCATACCCAACAATCATCCATGTAAGATTCAGTTTTCAATCTATTTAATGATTCAAAGATGGCATCAAGACATACCTTATGTGTGCCGTGAGGGTCCGCCAAATCACCAGCGGCAAATATCTGATGTGGTTTTATATCGGCAATAATAGCTTGTACGATTTCAATATCCTTTTCTGAAAGATTGTTTTTTTTGATAGTTCCCGTTTCGTAAAAAGGAAGATTTAAAAAATGAACTTTAGAATCTTCAAGGCCCAAGTATCGTACAGCCGCATAAGATTCTCCTTGACGAATATTTCCTTTTAGTTTTCTTACCTCAAGAGAATCAAAACTACTATCGTTTTTCTGCTCAATAGAATCTATTATATTTTGTGCTTCTTCTGAAGGCGCAATACGTTTGGATATCTCGGCATAACGAAGTGCATCCGTATCAGATACCGCTATATTTCCCGAGGTTTGATACACTACGTGCACATCATGGCCTTGCTCTATCAATCTATCAAAAGTACCGCCCATTGAAATAACATCATCATCAGGATGCGGACTAAAAATAATCACTCGTTTTCTGGCAGGTTTCGCGCGTTCTGGACGGCTAGAATCATCGGCATTTGGTTTACCGCCCGGCCAACCGGTAATGGTATGCTGTAACTTATTGAACATTTTTATGTTTAAATCGTACGAGTCCTCCATGGCCAATAAACCGGACATACCATTGTCATTATAATCTTTATCCGTTAAACTCAGTATAGATTTTTTGGTTTCGTCGCATAGCCACACAATAGCTTTTGAAGTCAATGTTTCCGTCCATTCTAAAGATTCATCTACCAACCACGGGGTCTTGTTGCGTGTAAGTTGGCTACCGGCACCGGTATCCAAAACAAACGTACAGTTTTTATGATCTTGCAAATAGGTAGCAGGAACTTGCGGAGAAATTTTGCCTTCAATTGTCTTTTTAATGATATTTGCTTTGTTTTCCCCCCAGCCTAAAAGCACAATTCTCTTAGCGCTCATTACCGTAGATATACCCATAGTTATGGCCTTTCTGGGAACATTGTCAATTCCTAGAAAAGCAGGTGCTGCATCTAAAAGGGTAATATGATCTAGCGTAATCACACGGGTCCCGGAATTGTAGTGAGAACCAGGTTCGTTAAAACCAATATGACCCGTACGTCCAATACCAAGCAATTGAAAGTCCAGTCCGCCCTTCTTCTTTATTTTCTCATCATAAGCAATACAATAGTCAATGACTTTATTAGGAGCTAAGGTTCCATCAGGAATATGTATGTTTTCTGGAGCAATATTAACATGGTTGAAAAGATGCTCATGCATAAAATACCAGTAGCTTTGGCGATTATCCTTCTCCATAGGAAGATATTCGTCTAAATTAAAGGTGATGACGTTGTGAAAACTAAGGCCATCTTCCTTATGCATCCTGACCAGCTCTTCATAAACCCTTATAGGTGATGAACCTGTAGCAAGACCTAAAACACAATTCTTATTCGCACCCTGTTTCTTTCTGATAAGGGCAGCAATCTCTTCTGCAACTTTAATAGAGGCTTGATTTGAATCGGTAAAAATTACATTATGAATTTTTTCGAAACGAGTTTCTTCAAATTGTCCAACCGGTTTATACCTGATATTTACACCATTTTTCTCTAAAATTGTTTTCATAGAAGCAGCTCTTTTGTGTTTGTTGTATAGAAAGTTATTAATGCAAATATATGCAAAACAATTCCATTTTGCTGTTTTGTGCTTTTTTTGAATGCTGTTTTATGCTTTTTTAATGATTATTTAACTTTAAGATGGTAAAAAACAGCAATTCTCATATTTTGCTATCTTTGCTGAGAATTTAATTTAAAGTGCAATGTTAAAAGAAGAACGGCATCAGACCATTCTCAGTCAAGTAGAACTACATAATAGAATTTTATTGACCGATGTAGCTGAATCTCTAGATGTATCTATTGATACGATTAGGCGGGATGTAAAGGAACTGGATGCAGAGAATAAATTACGTCGTGTACATGGTGGAGCCATATCCTTAGGTTTCACGACCAACAATACCCGAAACGTAAATATATATAAGCAGAAAGAAAAGATTATTATTGCCGAAAAAGCGCTTGCCCTTCTAAAAGATGGAGGTGTTATTTTTGTAGATGGCGGAACTACCTGTTTGGAACTAGCGCAATTGATTCCTCAACAAATTGAATTGACCTGCTTTACCCATAGTCTTCCCGTAGCTATGGAATTGCTTACAAAACCTAATGTAACGGTTATTATGATTGGGGGCCAAGTGTCAAGAGAATCGCAAACGGCCATTGGTGCCAATGCTATTCATAATTTAGCGGAGATAAAGGTAGACTTCAGTTTTATTGGGACGGGTTATGTAGATTCGCATTACGGACTTACAGAGTTTGATTGGGATATTGTACAGGTAAAAAAAGCCGTAATAAAATGCTCGAAAAAAACGGTACTTTTGTCTGTCTCCGAAAAATTGAACTCGCAGCATCGCTATAAAACATGCGATATAAATGCAATAAATACACTAGTTACGGAGCTAGAACCGGAGAATGCCCTTTTAAATTCATTTAGAAACCACGATATCAGAATTCTATAACCATTATGGAGTATACTAAAATAACCGAAACACCATCTAATCACGATAATTTAGAGCAGATGGATACAATTACCCTTCTTCAAAAGATGAACGAAGAAGACCAAAAAATAGCGGATGCAGTAGCTAAGGTAATCCCCCAAATAACAGTATTGGTTGATGGTCTAGCGAAACGGTTTGAAAAAGGCGGGCGTTTGTTTTACATAGGTGCGGGTACCAGTGGAAGATTGGGTATTTTGGATGCCTCTGAAATACCACCAACTTTTGGTATGCCACATACACGGGTAATTGGTTTGATTGCAGGAGGAGATACCGCCATTAGAAAAGCTGTTGAGAATGCAGAGGATGATGGCGTACAGGCGTGGAAGGATATGATGGTTCATAATATCACTGAAAATGATGTGGTGGTGGGTATCGCTGCCTCTGGAACTACACCATATGTTTTAGGAGGTATTGCCGAAGCGAAGAAAAAAGGACTTTTAACCGCAGGAATTACCAACAACCCTGGGTCACCATTGGCAGTTGCGGCAGATATTCCGATAGAACTGAATGTTGGGCCGGAATTTCTAACAGGAAGTACACGTATGAAAAGTGGGACTTCTCAAAAATTGGCGCTCAATATGATTTCAACTGCCTTGATGATTAAGATTGGCAGGGTGAAAGGAAATAAGATGGTAAATATGCAATTGAGCAATAGCAAGCTTGTTGATAGGGGAACGCGCTATGTAGCAGAAGGTTTGGGCATAGATTATGATAAGGCAGAGAAATTGCTTAAAAAACATGGTTCTGTAAAGGCGGCTATTGATGCGGGAGCCTAAACTTATTTTTCAATGGCTAGTACTTCTTCTGTTGTAACGATTTCGTCCGAAGAATTGCCCCATGAATTCATTATAAAATTCATAACATCAGCTATTTCATCATCATCCAGCCCCATAGGTGTCATGATATTGTTATACGTAACTCCGTTTACTGTCATCTCTCCCTGTTGTCCGTATTTTACACCACGGATGCTTGCTTCCCGGTTTTGAGCTAGATAATCGGATTTTGCTAGTGGGGGAAAGGTGCCGGTAATCCCTTCTCCTCCTTCTAAATGACAGGTAACACAGAAGTCGGTATAAATTTCAGCGCCTCGTTGCATGCTCTCCGCAAGTACGGTTTCTTGTGCTTGCGCATAGTATACGCTAACTAATAAGAACAAAAAAAGGCAAAAGTTTTCTTTCATAAAATTTGTTTCTGTTTGGTAATTCATTTTTATGGAAGGTAAAGGGATATTTAGGATTTAGGGACTAATTTGTAGATTCCTTTACCTTCAACGGCAACATATATCAACCCGTCCGGGCCTTCTTTTATGTCCCGTACCCGACCCAAATCTGTCAATAGTTTTTCCCGTTTCACAACTTTGGTACCATCCATATGTAACCGCTCCATGTACTGAAATTTTAAGGATCCCACTAGAATACTTCCTTTCCAGTCTCTGTAATTATCAGTAGTTACAAATGCCATACCACTAGGCGCAATACTTGGTACCCAGTAGTGAACAGGTTGTGTCATGCCTTCCATCTCAGTTTTGTCGGTAATAGGGGTACCGCTGTAATTTACACCGTAGGTAACAAGGGGCCATCCGTAATTGGCGCCGGCTTTAATGATATTTATTTCATCGCCACCTTTTGGACCATGTTCGTTATCCCATATTTCACCAGTTTCAGGATGTTTTGCTAATCCTTGTGGATTCCGATGTCCATAACTGTAAATAGCGGTTTTGGCACCTTTGATACCAACAAACGGATTATCTTCAGGAATGCTTCCATCGTCATAAAATCGATAAATTTTTCCCCCGTCACGGGTTATGTCTTGTGGATTTTCGTCGCGGGCACCTCGTTCTCCAATAGATAGGTATAAGTAACCATCATTGTCAAATTCAATGCGTGAACCAAAATGTTGTCCTTTTGTGGTGTTCGGAGAAGCTTTGTAAAGTAGTTCTTTGTCTGTTAGTGTATTATCTTTCAATTTACAGCGCATTAAGGCCGTGTGCCCTCCTTTTTCTTTACCTTCTTCGGACGCATATGAAATGTAAATCCAGCCTGTATTTTCATAATTTGGGTGCAATTCAATATCTAAGAGTCCGCCTTGACCTCTTTGGTAAACCTCGGGAACGTTTTTGACCTTTATTTTCTCTCCGTTTTTATAGTGAATAAGTTCCCCGGATTTTTCAGTAATCAACATTTCATTTGCAGATAAAAACACCATACCCCAAGGAGTCTGCATTTCATCGATCATAAGTTCTGCAGTGTATGGCGCATTTTCTGGGGTATCTACCTTGTTTTCAGTGTTTTGTGCGCAAGAATAACTAAGGGTTATGGCGATGAAGGCTATCGTTAATACACTATTTCGCATATTTTGACGTTAAATGATAATATTAAGGTGTCTCGTTATGGTTAAAGATAACGAGAATTTACAAGTTTAATAGAATTACCCGAGAGAAAGTGATGCACCCCAAATCGCTCGTTTTCTTTTTTAAATGACTTAACCTATGCTCCCAAAAAAAACACAGCGTATTCTGTACGCTCTACTGTTGATGACCTTTTCAGTAGTCTGTAGTTCTGCAATTGCAGGAAAGAAAGCCTTTGATCTTTATGATGACGTGGCCTCTGCGGTAAAGGAAGCGGTTTCTGTTAAAAGTGAAACCGTTACCAAATCAAAAACATTATTAAATACGACTTCAAACAGAAGCACGGCCAAAGAAGCTGCCGCTCCACCCATGTTTGCAACTATCATTCAGAATGCAGATGAAGAAGTGGGTTGTACTGCAGATGGTTCAACCGTTGCTCGTTTTAATCTATGTGGAGATTCTGATGATGAGATTATTTCGTTATCAGGTTCATATAGTAATGTTTCTTGGCAGGTTCTAGGAGGCAGTTGTACTCCGGATATAAACCAAGATTGTCCTAATACAACCATATCCTGTTACACAGAAGTAGCTACAACACCTACGTTTCAATTGGATGCCAGTAGTATTTCTGCAACAACGGGAGCGGAATATCGTGTTGTTGCCGATGGGCAGCAGTACTTTTTTAAGGTTAAGAAAAGTACTATTTCATATGGAGTTTCTTCAAAAGATTTTGTTTGTAATAACCCAGGAAGAATAGAAATTACAGGTCTTCCTAACAGTTACCAATTTAACCTTAATGAAGGAGGAACGGTTGTGAGACCTTACCAATCTTCTTCTATTTTTTCAAATTTAGATCCGGGTACCTATACTGTTAAGGCCAGGTTGAATATTTCTGGAGAGGTTTGTGAATATCTAATAGGTCCTATAGAGATTGAACCAGTAGATATTGAAATAGATGTAACATTCACAAATCCTACTTGTAGTGGAGAGACAGGTACTATAGATGTTTCGGTAAATCCTGAAGTTCCTGGTCCTTATGTTTATACCTTATTAGATGATAGCGGAGCAGAGATAGAATTTACTTCAACTATTTCAAGTAATACGTATTCTTTTGGAGCGGTTAGTGAAGGAACATATGCGGTTAAGGTTGAGACCAATGATTGTAAGGAAGATATTCCCAATGGTATAGCTGCACCAATTCAATATACAGATACCAATGGAGACCCTATTACGGTGGGTACAGGTTTAAGTCCTATAACCGTAATTACGGATACAAATGGTATGAGTTTTGGTTGTTCGGATATAACTAGTATTGATATAGATGTAACTCCCTCGGGAGGTTCTGGTACATATAGTTATACCGTAGTTGGCGGAGGTTCCGGTACTTCTGGTGGTAATTTTACAGGTACAAGTTCATATACAGTTAATAATCCAGGCACCTACACCTTTTACATTACCGATAGTTCAGGCTGTACAGCCGAAAAATCTGAATATGTAGCACAATTAGATCCGCCGGATGTTACGGCAGATGATATTGTTGGTACATGTACTAATGGTGGCGGTAAAGTTGAATTTACGGTAACAGACCCAAAAGGTTTTAATTTGGCCTATAGAGTCACTAATAATGCAGGTGACCCGTTTACAAGTTCATCAACCATACCGGTTGCGGATGGCACTTATAATATTGTTGAAGTACAATATTCTCAAGGAGCATTTTCATGTGTATTGTCTTTACCGGCAGAAACAGTAACCTCTGCAGGAGGACTAACAGGTTCCGCAGCAATGACTCAAGACTATACTTGTGTTAATGGAGGCGGTATAATAGATTTTGCTGTTGCTAGTGGTGGTTCTGGAAGCGGGTATGAATACAGTTTAGATAATGTAACATACCAACCAGGAACCTCCTTTACTGGTTTGTTACCTGGTAATTATACACCATATATAAAGGACGATGCTGGTTGTTTCCAGGCTTTAACGCCAATAGATATATCACAGCCAACTCCTCCCGATTCTATAACTTTTGCTCAAGACAATCTAGATTGTGCTTCGGGAACAAGTAGGGTCACTGTAAATGTATTACCTGCAACTTATACGGTTACGCAATATGAAATTATATCATCCAACCCCACAACCACTTTGCCGCCTGCACAGGGTAGTAATGTGTTTCCTGGTTTGGATTTAGATACCTCGTACCAGTTTGAAATTACGGATGCTAGTGGGTGTACGTATACAGGAAACTTCACAACGGGTGGCTTTAGTTCTATTAGGGCTCAAGTAAAATCTGGTGGAGACAGACGTGTTTGTCCTAGTGGGACAGATGGTACTGGTGCCTTTTTGATAGATGGCTTTGCCACAGATTACAACTATGCAGTCGTTCAATTACCAGCTACACCAGTTGTTAGTGGTACAAGCAGTGATTTTGAAATTCCTATTACAGGCTTAGGAGCTGGTACGTATGAAATTACAGTGACGGACAACGATACCAATTGTACTTCTACTGCATCTTTTGATGTAGAAGAAGCAGCAACTCCATTAAGTATTACACCAACAGTAACGGATATGAGCTGCCAGAATAATAATATTGGTAGAGTACGTGGCGATGCTACAGGTGGTTTTGGCGGGTATCGTTATGAGCTACAATGGCCAGGTGGAACCGTACAAGGACCAAAAACTGGACGTACATTCGGTAATTTAACGGAAGAAGGAACTTATACCATAACAGTTATCGATTCTGAAGGGTGTACGGCTTCAAATACATTTATTTTAACTAGTCTTGATGCACCTACCATTACAGAAGGGGCAATAGATTATTGTTATTCAGCTACTAATGACGGAGAGATTACGGTCACTTCAACAGCTGGTACAGCTGCTTTGGCAACACATGAGTATAGGATTAATGGAGGAACATTAGTCCCTGGTGTTGCAGGTTCACATACATTTACAGGCTTAGTTCCTGGTAATTATACGATTGAAGTTGTTGATGCTAACGGCTGTACGGCTTCTACGTCTGTAATTAGAATTCCACCACAAGTACAAGTTAGTCTCGATTTAAATAGGGAGATCGATTGTGGAGGTGATGGAGAAATGCAGATTACGGTTTCTGGTGGAGATATTTCAGATTTGACTTCTACCTCGTACACCATATTTAGAAACGGTGTTGCCGTTGCAGCTCATACCGGAAATCAGCTGCCATCTAATACGTTTACGTATACTATGGATTTCACTCAGTTTGGTGATTATACCGTAGAGATATCCGATAATAACAGCTGCAGTAATATATCAGAACCTTTAACATTTGCAGAACCTACCAATATTGCCGCTACACACAGAGTAGTAGGCCCAAGTTGTGGCGATGCTAATAGTGGTTTTGTTGAGATTACACCAACAGTATCTTCAGGTGTACCGCCGTTTGAGGTTGTATTTGCACCAGTAGGGGAATTACAGTCTAACCCGTTAGATCCAAATAGTCCAACTGGCGATGCTATTAATTATGCTTATTTAGATCAAACCGTATATTCCGGGTTAGCGGCAGGTGATTATGAATATGTGGTAAAAGATGTAAGGAATTGTGTTACTGCCGTTACTGTCATTTCAGTGGTAACAGATCCTGTGGCTTCTGTTGATGCTAGTATTACGCCTATTGATGCTACTTGTACTACAGGGGCTTTATCAGGAGGAGTTACTATTAACCCTATGATTTCACCGGGTGTTCCTAATTATACAATAACCATTGAAGATAATTTCGGAAATGCTTTTATAACAAGAAATAATGTAGCCCCGGGAGATTTACCTTTAGATATAGAAGACGCTAGCTTGGTACCGGGCAACTATCAAGTAATTGTAATAGACTCAAGAGGGTGTATTGATCAAGAAACTTTGGTAATTGCTTCAACCAATCTTGATATTATACCAAATTACCCTACACCGCCAGCAGTTTGTACTCCGGGAGGGACTACGGTTTGTGTTGATATTGTAAATGGAACGGGGCCTTATGAGATTCGTTTGGTAGCTGATCCAGCCACCCTTTGGGAATCTCCAAATGGCGCACCAGCTTTACCAAACCAACATTGCTTTACAAATCTAATGTGGGGAACTTCATACACAGTTGAAGTGCGTGACACGGCAACAAGTTGTATATATGAAGAGGTGATTACTTTACCGGATGGCCCAGGAATGAACGTGGATATTTTGGTAGACGGCGCAACATGTAGAAATGGAAATGTTGGTGTAAATTATGACATTACCACGGGTACTGCACCTTTTGATGTTGTGATTACAAATTTAGATACTGGTTCAATCATATATAATGTTACTGGATCATCATTAGTTACTTTAGCTTCCGACTTATCCGTTCCAGCAGGTAGATATGGTGTTTCTGTAGAAGACGCATCCGGTTGTTCGGATGGTGATGAAGATGAGGCTATCTTAGCATTACCTCGTGTAGATGTTATCGATAATCAGAATGCGAACTGTAATGCATTAGGACAAATAACCGTTAGGGCAAATGGAGGAACTGCACCTTATGAGTTTGCATTTGTAGAACAAGGAACCTTGGCTCCAGGAGTTGCACCAGCGGCATCAGAATTTGACAGTTCTCCAACTAAAGAGTTAGCAGGTTCTTTAACAGGTATCACTTACGATATTTGGGTTTTGGATGCCGGAGGATGTCCTGCAAGTACATCTGCAGCTATCATACAAATGAATCCTGATTTGCCTTTACTAGACCCGGTAGTTGATAATCAATGTGATGTAACTGCTACTGCTGCAACAGGTTTTGATATTACCTTAAGTCTGCCAGGAGATTTTGATACGCCTACGTTTACCTTGAATGGGGTAAGCCAAACTGTGGCAAATTCAGGTGATTCAGCTATTAACACTACAGCAACATTTACTGTAAACAGTGTTGGGTCTTACGCTTACAATATTATAGACGCAAATGGTTGTGAGGTTGATGGAGTGGCTGAAGTGTATCAAGTTTTAACTGCTTCTGGTGATTTCTCTACAGAACCTAATTGCGAAGAAGAAGATGGTACTATTACAATTACAGCAGATGGTGGTAGTGGTAATTTTGACTATACATTAACAGGAACTGATTTTGACGGAAACCCTGTAAGCATGACCATTTCAGATGATGGTGATGATGCTGTATTTAATGCCGTTGTTGATTTTACAAATGTTCCGCCAGGAAACTATAGTGTAGAAATTGAAGATCAAATTGTAAATGATGGGGCAGGTCAATGTTCCACTACGGTAGACAATATTATAAGATCAGCACCAACCAGTCCGGAAATAGATGAAACCGGTGCAACGGACGTAAGTTGTAATGGTCTAAATGATGGAAGTATATCAGCTTCATTAATAGCGGGTACAGATGTAGACGGTATTAAAGAATATAATCTTTATGATACAAATTTGGCCTCTATGCCATTAGGTTATGATACGTCATCTAGAGATGAATTTAACAATTCTGGATCATTTATCGATTTAACTCCAGGTACCTATGTACTAGAGGTGGTAACAGATAGAAATTGTTTTGATAGGGCAGAAGTAGTTATTAATGAACCACCAGCTTTCAGTATTACTGCTACCGCAGGTACATTACAATGTGAAGTTGGTGCCAACAGATTTAGTACCACGATACTTACTGCAACTGTTGATGGTGTTGAAGTAGGGAATGGTGCGGATTATGGGTTTAAGATAAATGCAACAGATAGTTATCAAACTACGAGCAGTAACACTATGGATTTTGTAATAGTGGATACTGGGGTGCAGCAAACGTTTAATGTTTATGCAATTGATAGTAATGGTTGCGAATATATTAGCGCTGATGTGGTCATTGACCCTCCTAATAATGTAACAGCGACAATTACTCAGGTGTCTCCAATGGATTGTGAAAATCCGGAGCGAGTTCGTGTAACTGTAGCGGGTAGTACCAACTTTATTATTGAAGATCAAGGTTTTTCTGTAGCTCCAGTAGCTAATCAGACCCAACCAAGTGGTAGTTTTGTAGAATTTGATTTACCTATGGTTGCCGGTGAGTACAATTTACAAGTAAACGATATAGGAGGTTGTACGTATCCTATAGCTGCTTATGTGGTAGATGAACCTGTGTTACCAACCGTGACAATTACAGAATCACAAGCTGTAAGTTGCTTTGGAACTACAACGGGTGAATTAAGTATTGATGTAAGCGGCTTTACAGGAGAATATGAATATTGGGTATACGATTCTAGTGATCCAGGATTTACTGGAGGTGCTTTTGGTGCCACAGTGGCTGGAAACTCCAACGGAACTGTTGATATAGCTACAGACGGAAATCCTTTTATCATTACGGGATTAGAAGGTGGTAATCACCGTGTTGTAATTCGCGAAAGCAATAAAACGGTCACTGGATGTAATGTCTTTAGTAATGTCACCGTATTGAGCACGCCAAGTACCGCATTGGTTATTACTACTTTAGATGAAGTTGGTAGAGTTGGTTGTACTAATGATCTGGGCGAAATAGTAGCCACAACAGAAGGTGGCTGGGATACAGCTCCTTATGAATATATGTTGGAATATGAAAGCACTGTAGGTAGTGGTTTTGCACCCCACTCGAATGCCTCATATGCAACTTTCGCAGCCAATGGTAGTAACAATACCTTTACCGGACTTGCTAGTGGAAATTACAGGGTTACCGTAAGAGATGTGGAAGGGTGTACCGACACTGAGGAAATTGAATTAATAGCGGTGCCACAAATTGAGGTAGAAGCAATAATTACAAGAGAATTGGAATGCCCAACAGGTAATGATGCTATCATTTTAGCTGTAGACCCAACCGATAGTACAACACCAGGAGCTATTGGCGGTGTACCAGGTGCAGGGTACCAGTATCGATTATTACATTTAGGGAGTGATAATAATACTGATGTTGTGACCGAGACAGGTTATCAAACTGATCCGGAGTTTTCCGGTACATCAGGAGTTATTCCTGGCGGGTGGTACGCGGTTGAAGTAGCGTCTACTTTAGGTTGTGGAGTTGTGTCTGCACCTATTCAAGTAATTCCGCCACCACCAATTAATCCGGCATTAATTCAAACATCGGTTCCGGCCTGTGGTAATGCGGCAACTATGATGATCCGTGTAAATAATCCACAAGGAGGAACATACGAGTACAGTGTGAACGGTTCTGGAGGACCTTGGACTCTTATTAGTGGAACAGATTCAAATGGACTTCCCGTTGCAACTGGTATTCCAGGTACTATTGGTGACTCCTATCGTTATGAAGTACGTAAGGTAGGTAGCTTAAGCTCTTGTTTGGCCGTGAAGACCAATGGTATTACAATTACCGATGCAGAGCCGTTGAGTATAGATATAAACTCTCCTACTTTTGATGTTTCATGTGCTTATGAAGTAGATGGTAGAATAGAAGGTATTGCTAACGGAGGTACGGGTATTTATGAATTTAGAATTTATAGTTCTGATCCGGGTTCTGATGCTTTTGTCGCAGAAACCATGGCCACTTACCAAAACCGTACTATGCAGGATTTTGGAACATTTGAAAACTTGGACGCGGGCAGTTACTGGATTTCAGTCATTAGCCGTGCTAATTGTGGGGTTGTACAAGGTCCGTTTGTTATTGACCCAGCCATACCGGTAGATATAGTAGGTGATAGTACGCCAACCACTTGTTTTGGAGAGAGTGATGGGACTATTACAATGGAGGTTACAAGTGCTACTGCAGGGTTGGTTCAATTTGCTATAGAGCCAAACTTAAGTGAGTTCTTTAGTGACCCTGATAACCCAACTGTATATACATTTACGGATTTACCGGCAAATACGTCTAGTAATCCTTCTTATACAGTATTAGCGCAAGATGCGGAAGGTTGTCCTCAGACTTTTGAAATAGTGGTAAGTGAACCTGACGAAATAGACATTACAGATTTCAGTACAACGCCAGAAACATGTATCGGTTTTGAAGATGGTACGGCACAAATTACAGTAACCGGAGGTACGCCATTTGTAGATCCTACAACATTGGATGAGTATTATGAAACTCGTTTAGTTGGTCCTAATTCCGATGGAACCGAAGTGTTTTTAAGAAATGATAGTTTATCTTTTGATAGTTTAATTGGAGGAGAAGGATATATAATTTTTGTACAAGATGCCAATGGATGTGGTACCAATGTGCCAATTACAATAGATATAGGAGTGGACCTAACAGCGGAACCTTTGGTTCAGTACGGTTGTGAAGGTATTTTCCCTAATAGCACGGCTTCCGTGCAGTTGCAAGAGGAGAGTTTAATTCCAGACCTGTTGTTCGCCTTAAACCCTATTGACCCATCTGATGCTATTACGGCTTTGGCAACGACTGAACGTTCTTGGGGTGATTTAGCTCCGGGCGACTATACAGCTTACATTTACCATGAAAACGGTTGTACTAACTTTGTTGAGTTTACTATAGAAGCTTATGATCCGTTAACATTAGTGGCTGAGAAAACAGGTCCTAATGAGATTACTGCAACTGCTGAAGGTGGTTTTGGTGGATATGAGTTCTTCTTTGATGGACAGTCTTATGGAAGCGAAGGGTTGTATACAACTACCGAAAGCGGTGAAGTTGAAATTAGAGTGGTAGATCAAAATGGTTGTGTAGCAGTGGCCGTTATACCGTTTGAATTTACAGGTATGCTAGAAATTCCTAATTTCTTTACACCCAATGGTGATAATGAGAATGATTTCTGGGCACCAGGTAACAGAGAGTTCTTCCCTAACATTGAGGTAATTATCTATGACCGTTACGGTAGGGTAGTTGCAGAGCTAGATGCAGTTAGTGAATGGGACGGTCTTTATGAAGGTAAGGAGCTTCCAACGGGTGACTACTGGTATGTTGTAAATCAAAATGATGATAGAGATATACGATATGTTGGACATTTTACCCTGTATCGTTAAAAGTTGATTGAATAATAAAAAAAAGAAACGGATGCCTATTTTGGCATCCGTTTCTTTTTTGCGCTGTTTTATAAATTGTATTTTAACCGATGAATTCCGTTATATCTATTTACGGAGAAGAATACATAAATGCTTCAGAAATTATATCTCATTTTGCTTTGTTTCGTACTGCAAAGTTGTGCCGCCCAATCTAAATACAAGCTAATAGATGCCGAACAAGAAACGGTAATCAAAGAGAACTATAGCTATTACCTCTACTATCCTGAAGGCTACGAAGAAAATACGGAAGAAAAATATCCCCTTTTATTATTTCTTCACGGAGGAGGGGAATCCGGTGATAGTTTGGTGTATGTAAAAAGAAATGGTCCACCAAAATTAATTCAAAGAGGAAAGAAATTTCCTTTTTTGATATTGGCACCTCAAAATCCGCAAAAAAAAATGTGGTGGAATACACGCTCTGTAATGCAGTTACTGGACACTATTGTAGAAAATAACCGAGTTGATAAAAACAGAATTTATCTAACCGGACTAAGTAGAGGAGGAGGAGCTGCTTGGGAAATGGCCGTACAATACCCTGAAAAGTTTGCTGCAATGGCCGTGGTTTGTGGTATGACGCCTCTTCCATATGCTTCTTGGATAGACAAAAAAATGCCTATTTGGGTCTTTCATGGGGAAGAAGATGAGTCTATTCCAATATCAGAATCGGAAACCATGGTTGCTAAACTAAAAAGCATGAACTATGATGTCCGTTTTACAAGATACCCAGGTGTTGGTCACGATTCGTGGATACAAGCTTATGATAACGAGGAGTTGTATGAATGGTTTATGAAGCAGGAGCGGCAGTAGAGAGTCATTTCTAATGTGGTGATTAAATCAGTATTTTCAATTAAAAGTAATTATACTTGTACTATATATAATTTAGATAAAATGAATAGAATGAGACTATTTTACGGGTTTTTTTTTTTAACGGTATTCAATGTTTCCTGTTTATTGGCAAATACGGAACCCGAAAAAAAGACAAAGAAAAAACCGCGTAATGTAGTATTCATCTTAACTGATGACCATAGATATGATTATATGGGGTTCACAGGCAAAGTTCCTTGGCTGGAGACTCCCAATATGGATAAATTAGCACAAGATGGCGCCTATTTATCAAATACTTTTGTAACCACTTCATTGTGCTCCCCAAGTCGGGCATCTATATTAACCGGACAATTTTCTCATTCACATACCATCGTAGATAATCAGGCGCCTGATCCAGGTAACTTAATGTATTTTCCTCAGTACTTGGAGAAAGAGGGCTATCAAACTAGTTTTTTTGGAAAATGGCATATGGGGGACCATGGTGACGACCCCCAACCCGGCTTCACACATTGGGAAAGTTTCCCAGGACAAGGAGTGTATTATAATCCAACATTGAACATTAATGGAAAGCGAACAGCTTATAAAGATTCAACTTATATCACAGATTTACTAACCGAGCATGCAATAGATTGGTTAGATAACAGAGATAAGAAAAAACCATTTTTCTTGTATTTATCACATAAGGCAGTACATGCTGGCTTTCAACCTGCTCGTAGACATAAAGGGCGTTACAAAGGAAACAAAATAGCGCTTCCGACAACGTACGAGCAGACCAAAACGGGAGCGTATAAAGATTTAAAATGGCCGGAATGGGTAGCAAATCAAAGAGTGAGTTGGCATGGTGTGGATTATATGTATCACGAGAATCGTGATATACACGAAATGGTAGTTGATTATTGTGAAACGTTATTAGGTGTAGATGAAAGTGTGGGTTCTGTTATGCAATATTTAAAAAATGAAGGACTTGATGAGTCAACTTTGGTAATATACATGGGCGATAATGGATTTAGTTGGGGAGAACACGGTCTCATTGATAAACGACATTTTTATGAGGAATCTGTAAAAGTACCTTTGTTGGTAAGGTGTCCCGAATTGTTTGAAGGAGGGTTGAAACCTAAAGCAATGGTTCAGAATATAGATATAGGACCAACAATTTTGGCAGAAGCAGGAGTAGAGAAACCAAAAAATATGCCAGGTGTTTCCTTTATACCAGCGCTTACAGGAGAACCTGGAGCTAAAGTGCGTGAAGAGGTTTTTTACGAATATTTTTGGGAGTATGATTTTCCCATGACACCTACAGTATTTGGTATGCGTACAGAGAAATATAAGTACATGAAATACCAAGGAATTTGGGACAGGAATGAACTTTATGACCTTGAAAACGATCCAGAGGAAATGTATAATCTAATTGCAGAACCTGATAAACAAGAGATTGTTAAATCTATGTCTACGGATATTTATAACTGGTTAGAACAAACGAATGGTATGCAAATACCTTTAAAACAAACGATAAAGTATCGTTTTGGAGATTATAAGCATGAGGGGGAGTATTGATTTATAGATACATCTAACCCTAATTTAATTTTTAAGCTTGATAAGTTATTCTTAGTTTAGGAAAAAAACACTTGACATATTACTTTTAACAAATTTGCTAAAATAATTTTAGGGTTGAATTTGTCGAGTTAGGTTTCCATTGTTGTCATAGAAACGAATTTCTATAAAGTCTTCTTTAACTTCTATGAACCGTCCTGATTGTGATTGAAATGTACTGCCCCAGTAAAACTCATGCATTTGTTTGGTACTATCGTGCAATACTACTTGCGCCTTTACCTCTTTTGGTTGTAAAGCAAGTACTTTCAATCGGGTTAACTTAGGCGTATTAAACACTTTTAAAGAATCATTGTTTTGAGATGCCGCAATCAATGTTTTTGAATCACCCACTCTAAAATTAACAATTGCTTTGGCATCTCCAGGAACAAAGAAACCACTCTTATCCAATGAAACTGGTATAAAATTACCATTCCCCTCATTTTTTAGAGCAAGCCCAGTAATGGCATCTGCAGACCCTTGCTGTACTTCCATACCAAAGTCATTACCTACTAAAAGAATATCCTTCAGGCCGTCAGCGTTAAAGTCTAGAGGTTGAATCCCGTAGACAGCAGCAAACTGTGCCTGAACTGGCAGTTCGTGCATTCTAAATTTTTCATTTCCTAAATTCTCTATCCATGAACTTTTCATATAGGTAAGAGAGTCAACGGTGGCATCATCTAAAAGACCATCAGAAAACATTTCAGGTAGTGTGGATTCGCCAAACTCACCGTATGAATTAAACATTTTTCTAATACCTACGTACTGCTTTGTTACATCTTGCCAAGGATGGTATAAATATTCCTTTTTAATACCGATGCTATCCCTTAAGTAAAAGGAGATAAGTGGATCTATGGAGCCATTATGGTCAAGGTCTTTAGAGTATATATGTACAGGTTCTTCCTTTGAGCCTTTAAAGTTAATATTCTCACCAACATTTCCTGCAATATAATCTATGTCTCCGTCGTTGTCTAGGTCAGCAGCGGCTAAGCTGTTCCACCAGCCAGAATAATTAGATGTACCTGTATTATCGGTAATTTCAATTAATTTTCCATTTTCATTTCGGAAGAAACGTAACGGAGCCCATTCTCCGGCCAAAATTAGGTCAGGCCAAAAATCTCCGTTAAAATCTGTCCATAGCGCATCACTTATCAACCCAGGATATTCAAGGTTTGTGGCTACTTCTGTAGTTACATCGGTAAATCTAACTTGTTCATTAGTACTGTCATTTCTTAAGATGTATGAACGATCTGGTCTGGGGTAGGAAAAAGGGAGAACTCTGCTTCCAACAAAAAGGTCTAGGTCTCCATCGCGGTCAAAATCGGCAGCTTTAACTGTAGAGGAATTAGTTTTCATGTCCGGAAGACCTTCCTCAGATTGAGTAAAGCTTCCTTTTCCATCATTAATCATTAGAATATCTTGGTAATAGCCGTGACCACTGGGGTACTGGGCACAACCACGAGCAATGAATAAATCTAAATCTCCATCATTGTCCGCATCAAAAAGCAACGTTCCAGCATCTTCTTCTTCAAGCTTGTCCGATGTTTTATATCCTACTTCGATTTGATTAAAAGTCTGATCTAAATTTTGAATAAACCATTTTTCTCTAAAATTTCTACTTGAAGCAACAAACATATCGTCTAAGCCATCGCCATTTATGTCTCCCACGGAAAGAGAAGGGCCATATTGAGAAAATTTATGTGGTAGGGTACTTTGAAAGTTGAAATCAATGAAGTCATGATCTTGTGAAAGATGCTCTAAATTATAATTTTTAGAAACATTTTCAAAAGTAGTTTTATGCTCAATCTTTTTATTCTTGAGACTAGTTATTTCTTTTGGGTTGTATGCAATGTTTAGGACAGAATCTAATACAGTAGTTTTAACTACTTGGTATTTTCCATTTGGCCAACTGATTAAAAGACTATCAATTTTTTGTCTGTCTCCTATTCCGAAATGAAAAGTAAGCTCGGGTTGAGAAAGGTATCCACGCCCAGATAAAAGGGATTTCCTTTGATGTAATGAATCTGCAAAAATTTCAACATATGCACCTATTGCACTAATGTTTTCTTTTTGACCAGTTAATTTTACTCTTAGGTAGTGCTGAGATTCCTTAAATTCGTTGGATTTATTTTCGAGTAGCAGAACGTTGTCATTTATGTTGCTTACGACTAAATCTAAATCTCCGTCATGATCTAGGTCTGCGTAAGCTGCCCCAGTGGAGTAGGTGGGCATGTTCAATCCCCAATTCTTAGTGCTATCCTTGAAGTTTAAATTTCCATGATTACTGAACATAAAGTTCGGAATCTTTATTTCTGGTATGGCTGCCAGTAATTTTTCTTTACTTAATAACCTACTTGAACTAGCTCTGAAATCCCCAAAATCTCGATCTGTGACATCTTTAGGGAATCCATTAGTAATAAAAAGGTCTTGGAACCCGTCATTATTATAATCTGCAAAGAGAGGAGCCCAACTCCAGTCAGTTTCTTTTGTTTCTGTAAGCATGGCTATTTCACCATAAACAGGAAGATTAGTTTCTGGATTAGTTCCTAGTTTAGTTTGAAGCGTATTACGTGCATATTGCTTTTCGTAATCGTATTTTTTTATGAAAATCTCTTTTTGATAATTGCTTGGGCCTTGAAATAGTTTTTTTCTTTTGTTGTAATAGGGTTGCATTTCAGTAGTGAAAAACTCAAGATTTCCATTATTGTTAATATCCGCAGCATCGCTTCCCATTGAAGAAAAACTAAAATGTTTAAATATGTCTCTAGCCTTATTAGTAAATGTACCGTCTTGATTGTTTATGTAAATTAGGTCACTACTTAAAAAGTCATTCGCAACGTATATGTCAGGCCAACCATCATCATTAAAGTCATTAATTAATGTGCTGTGGCTGTATCCGTGAAATACGATTCCTGCATCCTTGGAAACGTTAATGAATCGCTGTTTGTTTAAAGTAGAGTCCCATATATTTTCATAAAGACGATCCTTGCTCATAGATGAACCATCATCTTCTATGGGTCTAAAATCACTTGGGTCAATACCTTCAATCTGGTTCACTCCAATAAATAAATCAAGGTCGCCATCATTATCGTAATCAAAAAATTGTGCATGAGATGAGTAGGTGTCGTCGGCAACACCGTACTCCTCGGCCATTTCTTTAAATTCAGGAATACCTTGTGTATTGTTCCCCTGATTAATGTATAGCAGGTTTTTTCTTTGAATATCAGTTTTTCTGAAAGTATTGCAGACGTATATGTCCAACTTGCCATCTGTGTTAATATCTATAATTGATACACCCGAAGACCATTGTAGCGAATCTGTTTTTCTTATAAGGGCAGCTTCTGTAACATCTTTAAATTTAAGCTCTTTGAGATTAAGGAAAAGTTTGTTCTCAACTTGGTTGCCAGCAAAGAATATATCGTCAAAACCATCACCATTTAAGTCACCTAAAGCAACGCCCGCACCGTTGTAAACAAACTCGTTGTCCATGATGTTTATAGAATCATTTTCAATTAGTTTATTATTGAAAATAAGTTTAGAATCGTTTTGGTCTACACTTATAAACCTTGTAGCTGAAGCTTTTTTATTACAACTTGTAAAAAGTAGAAATACAGTAGAAAATATAGAAAATAGTATTGTTGGGAACGAGTTTTTTAATTTCATTTGACACTTGGAATATGGTAGTCTACAAATATGCAAGAAGGTTTGAATATAAACAAAAAAAGCTGCTCGTTAGAGCAGCTTTTTTAAGTAATTAAACTAATGTATTAATAACCAGGATTTTGTTGTAATACCCCTGGCTGTAAATCTAATTGTGTTTGAGGAATAGCTCTGTACTCATCTTTGCCTGCAGTAAACCTAGCTCCAGAGTAAGCCTGTGTTAATTTTTGAACCTCATAATCAAGATAAGCATTGATTTCTTCCGCAGCAACGCCCCAACGAACTAAGTCAAAGAAACGATGCCCTTCACCTGATAATTCAAGTTTTCTTTCAAAACGAACTGCTTCTGTAGCAGATTCTTTGCTGGCAAATTGAGCAGCAGGGTATTCTTCAATAACATAATTAGCTGCATCAGATCCATCTTCATTTTTAATCCAAAATTCAGATTTAGCCGCTCTAGCGCGTACCATATTGACATAGGTTCTTGCATTTTCCAATGTTCCTGCTTCTATTTCTGCTTCAGCAGCCATAAGCAGCACATCAGCAAAACGGATGATTGGGTAGTTCATAGTGGCATAACCACGTGTCCATGAACTAGCATCGGTAAGCGTACCTTCTTGATCAGCATAGTAAACAAACTTTTTAGGAGAATAAGGACCACCATAAGCCTGAACACGTATCCAAGCTTGTCCTGGGTGAGGTTTCCATCCTAAATAAGGGATATCTCTTCTACCAATGGAAAAGTCAATTCTTGGATCTAATGGGCCTGCATCTGGAGTAAATGGTTCCGTAGAAGCAACATCCATATCGTTTACTACCTCGTTTGCAGGGTCATTATATGATTTATCAAGTAAAGGAAGTCCATCTGCACCAGTTCTAAACGAATTTGCTAATTCAAAACTAGGCTGAAAAAATCCACAACAGTCACCAGGACCTTCGTTTCCGGTAAGGTAAGGGTAGTTTAAATCATCAAACCAGTTAGCATTGGTTACACTTCCTGTTTCATTAGAAGATTCAACATCCATAATAGCTTCTACGTGATTATCAAATGCAGCATTAAACACTTTTGAATAGTCATCAAGAAGAGCATATTTCTCACCATTCCAGGCTACACCATTAGCAATGACATCATCAAACCATGTTTTGGCTTCTGCATACTTTTTTTGATATAATTTAGCCTTAGCCATATAAGAAGCTGCGGCCCATTTATTCACTCTACCAGCATCTGTTGTTTCGGGAAGGTTATCATAGGCATATTGAAAATCAGCTTCAATCATAGCCCAAGCATCACCATCGTTTGCTAGTAAAACAATATCCGTTGGGAGTACTGTTTCGTCAAAAACAACAATATTGTTAAAGTTTTTCTTTAAGTCAAAATAGAAATGACCCCGTAACATTCTGGCTTGAGCACTTATCTCAGTTACTTTGTCAGCAGGGAGAGATTCACTATTATTTGCAACAGTGCTCAATACCGTATTACATCTACTAACACCCTCGTAACGTGATTGCCACAATACATTAACTTCTGCAAAAGTTGCATCTGCTTGAAATCTTTGAAAAGTGGCCAATGAAGCGCCATCTCCAGGGTCAGTTCCTTTATTGGCATCTCCACCAAGTATTGATCCTACAAGCCAGTGGTTGGGAGCACCACCACGTTCGTTACCTACGTTTAGTCTTCCATTAATCATTGAATAGGCACCAATTAAAAGACCATCAAGACCTTCGCTCGTACCTACTTGAGCATCAGCTAAGGAACCGGTTGGGGCTATTTCCAAAAACTCATCACTACAGGACACGCTTAACGCGAGCAGTGCGACCATAGCTAGGGTCAGCTTTTTTGAATTCTTATTTGTTTTCATATTATATTTTTAAAATGTGATTTGTAACAGATATTCTTTACAAGCTTCTTGTAAAGGAATTATATTCCAATTTCAAAATTGATCATGTACTGAGGTCCTACAGGATAGTTCCCAATATCAATACCAAAGTTGGTATCAGCACCACCACCAACACCAGGGTCAATACCGCTATAGTTAGTATACGTCCAAATATTATTGGCTGAAAGACCAATTTTAAGTTTAGTTAACCCTAATTTATCAGTCAGATCACCTCTAAAATCGTAAGAAAAAGAAAGTCTTTGTAATCTAAGGTAGCTACCATCTTCTACATACCATGAGTTACCTACAGTATTGGTACTGAAATTTGAGGCACTTTCCCATCTTACTACTTCAGCGTTATTCCCTAATTCTGGAGTCCAAGAATTAAAAGCTGCTGGACCTTTTGCCGAGCCTTCAAATACACCATAAAAATCAGTATACCATTTGGTCTGGTTCCAGATTTCATTTCCAATAGACGTATACCAGTACGTTTCGAATTCCAGTTTTTTGTATTTAAAGTTAAGCGTTAAACCACCAGTAAAATCAGGTACAGGACTACCAAGAAATTTACGGTCATCTGAAGTTATTCTACCATCTCCGTTTATATCTTCGTACTTAAAACGGCCTAAACCTTGCCCATCCTGAGCATCAACCGTATCACCTTCTTCGTTAACATAGGTGCTTGCATCAAGTTCAGCTTGACTATTGAAATACCCTGTTACATTGTAACCATAAAAAGAAGAAAGAGAATGTCCTACTGCATTTCTAGTAGCTACGATATCTCTAACAGAAGGTCCATCAAAAAATTCAAGACCAGGAGCTAATGCTTCTATTTCATTGGTTAAAAAAGCAGCTGTGACTCTTGCTTCAAAAGAAAAATCCTCAGTAAAGTTACCTCTACCTATTATCTCAAAATCTACCCCTTTGTTAGACATGGTTGCAATGTTTACAGAAGGTGCACTAGCGTAGTTTCCTGTAACACCAGGCAAAGGCAATTGATAAAGAAGATCTTCTGTATCTTTTTGCCACCAGTCAAAAATAAATTCTAGTTTGTTATTGAAGAAACTTGCGTCAAAACCAATATTTAAGGTAGTACTGGTCTCCCATTTGGCATCAGGGTTTCCAATACGGCTTGCTGCAAAACCTTCACTGGTACCAGAAGCTTGGCCTAATGTCTGATAAAAAGAATAATTTCTATCAGAGGCATAAAGTGAATATTGATTATTTGGGTCTACGTTGTTTGAGTTACCCATTTGTCCCCAACCAGCACGGAACTTTAAGTCACTAACAACTTCTTGATCCTGCATAAATGACTCAGCAATTACTCGCCATGCACCAGAAACTGCAGGGAAGACACCGTAACGATTATTTTCTCCAAAACGAGAAGATCCATCACGGCGAAGAACTCCAGTAATGTAATATTTATCATCAAAACTGTAATCTAGCTTACCAAAAAGAGAATAAAAGTTTACTCCTTTAAATTGGCTACTGTTAACAACTGGGCTTTGTACCACACTTAAACTTTGGAAATCAAGATCTGTAGAAAAAGGATTGATACCAGAACCGTTTATGTTACGTCCAATACCAGTATTTAATGCTTCTATACCAGCTAAAGCTTTTACACGATGCTTCCCAAATAATTTGTCATAACTAGCTGTGTTGGTAAATGTCCAGCTGAAGAAATAGCTGCTACCTTCACTGTAACCATTACTTGCTTGAGGTTCAGAATCTCCCAAATACTTATAGGAATAGGAGTTATAATGAGAATTGGAATAGGTTCCTCCAAGACTTGACCTAATAGTTAAACCATCAACAGGTTTTAAAAGAACATATATATTACCTGTTCCTCCAACTGCATAGGCCTTATCATCCCCATCGTCATTTTTCAAAACACGAACAGGGTTACGGGCGTTACCAAAACCTGCTGCTTTGGTACTTGCAAAACTGCCAAACTCATCATATACAGGAATTATTGATGGCATACGAATTGCAGAAAGAATCACAGATTCATCATTCGCTCCTCCAATACCACCTTCACCACCAAATCCTCCTGTTACAGAGCGATAAGTGGCTTGAAAATTTTCACCAATACTCAACCAAGGCGCTATGTCCCATTCTGAGTTAAAACGAGCTGTGTAACGTACAAATTCGTTTTCAAGTAAAATACCTGATTGATTTTGTCCGGAGATACCAGAATAAAATCTACCATTGTCAGTTCCGCCATCAAAGCCTACAGAAAATCTACTTATAGGAGCAATTCTAGTAATCTCTTTATACCAGTTAGTACCTGCTAGGTTAGGCTTTATTAAAAATGTATTATCAGGGTCATTCTCATAATTAGCTTGTATCTGAGCAAGATTTACCTGGCTGGCAGATACTCCGCTCACTCCATCTGCATATAAATAATCAGGGAGGGTGGCAATAGCATTTGAGCCATATTGTGGGTGCCTGTAGTCAACAGGGTCACCACTCACAGCTGCATCATTTTCATATGCTATGTGGGTATACCTTGCTTGATCCTGAGGACTTAATATTTCTAGTGCTCCGCCAACATTAGGGTCGGTAACACCACTAGATATATTTACTGTCATTTCAGTTTTGCGCTTTCCTCTCTTACCTTGCTTTGTGGTATATACTACAACACCGTTAGCAGCTCTTGCCCCATATATAGAAGCAGCGGCAGCATCTTTTAAGACCGTTGTGGTCTCAATATCATCCGGATTTAGGAATTCTGTGTTGGATACAGGAAGCCCATCTACTACATATAAAGGTTCATTACCTCCAAAAGCACCAAAACCACGAATTCTAATTTGACTAGAAGTTCCTGGTTGACCATTTGTAATAACTGTTACACCCGCAACCCTACCTTGTAATTGTTGCTCTACGTTTCCGGAGGGTATTGCGGCTAACTCTTCTGCTTTTACGATGGATACTGCGGCTGTTGTTTCTCGTTTAGTTTCTGTTTGATAACCAGTGACAATAACTTCATCTAAAGCGGCTGCATCATCAGCCAATGTAATGTTGATAGTGTTTTGGCCATCAACAGGAACTTCTTTAGTAACAAAACCTAAATAGCTTATCACTAAAATAGCATTATCTTCTACATCTAAAGAGAAGTTACCATCAAAATCAGTTTGAGTTCCATTTGTGGTTCCTTTAACCACAACATTTGCCCCAGGTAGCGGAATTCCACCGCTATCTAAAACCGTTCCTGTTACCGTGGTTTGAAAAACGTTCTTGACCTCAATTTTAAGGTTTGAACTTGAATTTGCAAAGGCATTTTGTGGCCCAGTACAAATCATCATTGAGAAAAGCCCAATTCCCAGTGAGGAAATTTTACTCTTGGACCTTAACGATTTGTAATCGCGTTTTTGATTCATAATGTGAGTGTTGTTTGTTAGTTTATTAAATCCTTATTTTTCCAGTGTTTTTGTTAAGAAAAACAAAAAATAAATGTAATAATAATATGGGTATGTTAAAAACACGCATAAGTTATTTTTGAAGAACTTAACCAGTTTAAATAAGACAAATGTTGCAATTACAATATATTTAGAGCTTTCTTAATTTTGTTTAGTACTGATATAATGAGAGTTATGGAATCTAGAACTCCAAGTGATCAATGCTTCATTTGTTTCAAAGATTAACTGAAAAATGAAGGAAAAATATTACAAATAAAACGAATAAGCAAATTCAAATGTTAAAATTAAACTCTTTTGCACTGTAGAACTACAACGTTTTCGTTTAAATCTTTGGTAAAAAACAGATAAATTTCGCCGCCATCTTTAATTTTCATCTTTTTTCTAATGGTGACTACGCTCTCGGGAAAGTTCCTTGTGGTTATGTTAGCTTTTTTGATTCTTGCTTTTTTTAAAGCCGATTTATTATAGGGGAGGATGACTTCAATTATAAATCTTCGCCCTGGGAAATCAATCAGACTGTTCGAGGTGTATAGATGGGTGTTTGTATGTAGTTTCTTTACTTGCTTTGCTTGACCAATGATTTTAAATGCGCCTGATTTTAGGATCGCTGCATTAGGTTCGTAGAGATAAATTAAGGGTTCTGAAAACTTAGATATGGCTTCTTTTTCAGATTGGATGTTGAAATTAAAAGTTTGGTCACCTTTTAAAGTTTTATTGATAGTTTTTATGGAGATACTTCCCTGATACTTTTTTTGCAGAACCCAAAGTAATTCCTTTACGTCGTTTTGTATAGCAACAATGTGTATTTCTTTTATATGGTCTAATTCTTTTATTCCTGCTGAAATGTCTAATAAAGGAGCAGTTTTTATCAGTATGTTATCCGATTTTGAGAGCATCAAATCTAAATTATCAACTACATTGGGCAGGCAATCCGATAATAAAAAAATGCGTTGCTTTAAATCATTTCTTCGTGAAGGATCAACATATATCCAGTCAAAATTAGTATTGGATTTTTTTATAAAATACAAACCATCTTCATTATAGGTTTGTACGTTTTCAGCATCTAAAATCCTAAGATTGTAGGTTGCAATTTCAGAAAGATTTTCATTCAATTCACAGTGGTAAACACGCTCTGTTTTTTTACTAAAAAAGTAGCTGTCCACACCTAGTCCTCCGGTGACATCTACAAGTGATTTTCCACTGACTAAATCCGCTTTATATTTGGCTGTAATTTCGGAAGAAGTTTGCTCAATATTTAATTTGTTGGGGTAGTAGATATTGCTGGCAGAAAACCAAGTTGGTAGCTTTTTTTCAGATTTTTTCCTTGCTTCAAGCTGTTCTACAAGTTCATTGTTGGAAACATCGTCAAAAATCGGCTTTTTAAGCAATACTGACATGATGTCAGTGTTCTTATTTTTTATTATAAATTCCTGTACACCAGTATTTAATATATTTTTATTCAAATTAAAACTATAAACTTTTTGTTAGTGACTTAACAAGCTTGTTTTCGGATAAAAACTCCTTTAAAATTACTTTAATTGCTGTATATCCTGGTACTGCAACGATCATCCCTACGACTCCAAAGAGCAATCCGGCAATGATAATAATCAGGAAAATTTCGAGCGGATGAGATTTTACACTATTAGAAAAAATTAGAGGTTGAGAGAAGAAATTATCCACTAATTGACCTATAGCCAATCCTATTAAAACATACCCTGCTTTAGGTAATATAACCGTGCTGAAATCCATGCCTAAATTGCTGGTCATAGTAAGTACTATCATTATCACTCCGCCAATGATTGGGCCTATGTATGGAATGATGTTAAATAGTGCGCATAAGAAGGCAATAACGATGGCATTTTCAATACCTACTATAAGTAGTGTTATCGTATAGATTACGAACAAAATAAAAATCTGTAACAGCAATCCAACGAAGTATCTTGAAAGAAGATTGTTAATTTTATTTATAGAATGTATGGTTCTATTTTCATTGTCCTTGTTCACAAAAGCCAAAATACCACTTTGCAAAAGGTTACTATCTTTTAAGAAGAAGAACGAGATAAAAAGAACTGAGAATAAACCAATACTTGCTGTGCTTAAAACGTCTAAGAATGAATTTAGGAAATTGGGGATAAAACCTATATTTAAACTGTCTACAATAGTTTTTTCAAAGTCGGTTTCTTCAATTATTTCATCAACTACATTGGGGGCTGTTCCAATGAAATTTACAATCTGGTTGTGTAATGATTCTAAATTCAGTTTTAATTGGTCTATATCTAAGAGGGATAAGTTTTTTCCTTGTTCGGTCAGTAATGGCACGAATAAAGCAATGATACCGGCCAAAATACCAACCATGATGACCATAGTGATAATTACAGCTAGCGTGTTAGGTATTTTTAATTTACGTCTTAAGAAAAAGACCACGGGCCTCCCGATTAATGCGGTTACGGCTGCTATAGCCAGATAAGCGATTACGGATTGAATCATCCATAAAAAGTAAAGCAGCAGCGCTACACCTAGGATAATACCTACTGAGCGTAAAATTCCCTGGCTGATCGTTTTTGCGTCCATTGTGCTGTTAATTTTTGACTTGAGGCTAGTTTTTGAAGGCATACGTCATGATATTGGCACCCATTTGTAGGGCCTTGGTTCTTACTTCTTTGGGGTCGTTGTGTACAGATGGGTCTTCCCAGCCATCTCCTAAATCACTCTCGGTAGTAAAAAGTAGTACAAGACGATTCTCGTGAAAAATACCTAATGCCTGAGGGCGTTTCCCATCATGTTCGTGAATTTTAGGCAGTCCTTTAGGAAATTCAAAAATTTCTTTAAATATGGGGTGGTCTCTACCAATTTCTACTAAAGGGTTGTTCGGGAAAACCTTCTCCAGCGCTTTCTTTAAGTAGGGGGCCATTCCATAATTGTCGTCAATATGTAAAAACCCGCCAGAAAGGAGGTAGGTTCTTAGGTTTTTGGCCTCTTCATCGGAAAACACAACGTTTCCGTGACCCGTCATATGCAAAAAAGGGTATTGAAAAATTGTACTGCTTCCAACTTCAACGGTTTCTGGCTTTTCATTTATTTGTGTACCAGTATTTTTGTTGCAGAACTTTATGAGATTGGGCAATGCCGTAGGGTTGGCGTACCAATCTCCTCCTCCATTATATTTTAAAATAGCTACATCTTGCGCATGTAGTTGAGTTGTGACGAGGGTTAGAATAACTAAGCAGTAAATATGTTGTTTCATTTATGAGCGAGCTAAGTATCAATTGCTCAAATGTATGAATTATGAAGATGAAATGGATTTCTCTTCCGTCTATTGTTTAAATCGTCCTCAAGTTATAATACTGGTTATTGAGTTGAAATGGGGCTTGCGAGGTGTTGATGCTATCATCCATTATTAATCATATTCACTGTTGTGCAGGCAACAATAGCAGCGGTTTCGGTACGTAAGCGGTATTCTCCCAAGGAAACCGGTAAAAATCCTTTCTCGTACGCAATATTAATTTCGTTCTGGGAAAAATCTCCTTCCGGTCCTATAAGCACAGTTACGTCCTTGTCCGCAGCCACTCTTCGTTTTAAATCCACTTTTTCTTCCTCCTCGCAATGGGCAATAAATAATAGTCCGTTTTGCTCTTTTTCTATAAAGGCCTTAAAAGATATAGCATCATTTAATTTAGGTAAGTAGGATCGTAAGCTTTGTTTCATTGCAGATTGAATCACCTTTTCCAAGCGTTCTTTTTTTATGACTTTCCGTTCTGATCTATCACAAAATATGGGGGTAATTTCATTAACGCCAATTTCTGTGGCTTTTTCTAGGAACCATTCCAGTCGATCATTGTTCTTTGTAGGGGCAACGACTATGTGTAGCCAATGAGCTTTTGCGTGTTTTTTTTTGGTTGAAATAATTTGAGCTTTACATCTTTTTTGATCTGCCAACAAAATTTCAGATTCAAAAATATATCCCTTCCCGTTAGTAATGTGGAGGATGTCTCCTTCTTTTTTCCGTAGAACTTTTACAATATGCCTACTTTCTTCACGTGAGAAGGTAAATTGGGAAATACTTTTGTCTAAATCGGGATTGTAAAATAACTGCATAGGGCAAGTATATAAACTAATTGAACTTTTTGAGCTTACTTGGAAGATAGTACATATCGCGCTTTAGCGGAAACGTCTTGCTTGGCAAATTCGTTTTGTTGGTATTTTAAATGGCCTACTATACCTATCATAGCTGCATTATCCGTGCAATATTCAAATTTTGGTATGAATGTTTTCCAGCCTCTATTTTTTTCTGCTATTTTAAGAGCATTTCTAATCCCAGAATTAGCACTCACCCCACCTCCAATGGCTATTTGGGTAATGCCGGTCTGCTCTACGGCTTTTTTGAGTTTATCCATTAGGATATTAATTATGGTCTTTTGGATAGATGCACAGATGTCATTAAGGTTCTCTTCTACAAAATTTGGGTTTTTGGCTGTTTCCCTTTGGATAAAATATAGAATACTTGTTTTTAATCCGCTGAAACTAAAGTTCAGTCCGTCTACCTTTGGTTTTGGAAAAAGAAATGCCTTTGGATTTCCTTTTTGGGCATATTTGTCTACCAATGGGCCACCAGGGTAGGGTAGGCCTAAAATTTTTGCACTTTTATCATAGGCTTCGCCTACGGCATCATCAAGGGTTTCGCCTAGTATTTCCATGTTAAAATAGTCTTTGACGAGTACAATTTGTGTGTGGCCACCACTAATGGTCATAGCTAAAAAAGGGAATTCCGGATTGCCATCTGGCTGCCCTTCAATGAAGTGCGCCAATATGTGCGCTTGCATATGATTTACCTCAATAAGAGGAATGTTTAGGCCAAGGGAAAGTGACTTGGCAAAAGAGGTTCCTACAAGAAGTGAACCCATCAATCCAGGACCACGCGTAAAAGCTATGGCAGATACTAGTTTTTTGTCGATATTTGCTTTATTCAAAGCTTGGTGTACAACAGGAACAATGTTTTGTTGGTGAGCCCGTGAGGCAAGTTCAGGTACAACACCACCATATTCCTCGTGAATCTTTTGAGTGGCGGTTACATTGCTAAGTACTTTTTTATTGCTTAAAACAGCAGCGGAAGTGTCATCACAAGAAGATTCTATAGAAAGAATATAAATAGTTTCGTTTTTCACCAAGTTTGGAATAAAAGTTGACATCGCAAAGGTAAAACATAAAGACCTATCAAAAAACTTAGAAAAATACTGATTAGAACCATGATGGTCCTCGTGTTGATCTGTATTTTGGGTACGGTCATCCTTTCGTTGCCTTTCGTTCAGACCAGTTTTGCTAAGTACGCTACAGATACCATTAACAAGGATTTTGGTACTAATATTAATATTGACAAGCTTCGGATTTCTTTAATTACCTGGGATACCAATCTGGAGGGTATTTATATTGAAGATTATAAGAAAGACACCATTTTCTACGTAAATAAGCTAACCACTTCAATTCTTAGTGTTCGTAATCTAAGTAAGGGAAAGTTGGAATTTGGTGATATTAAAATTGATGAACTTGACTTTAAGTTGAAAACCTATCTGGACAATAGAAACACAAATCTAGAGGTATTCATAGATAAGTTTGATGATGGTAAACCTAGGAAACCAGGTACGGAACCCTTCTTTTTCTCCTCCTCGGACGTTCAGATATCAAATAGTAATTTTCGTTTGATCGACGAAAACTTTGAAAACGAACTCTTACTGGATTTTGAGGAATTGAATATAGGGGCAACTGATTTTCAAATCTTAGGACCTCAGGTATCAGCAAAGATAAATACTATGGCTTTCAATAGTCAGCGTGGTATTAATGTAAAAGAGATGTCTACGGACTTTAAGTATACCAAGCAACAGATGCGTTTTGATTCGCTACGCATTAAAACCATAGGCTCACATTTAAAAGGAGATTTGGTTTTTGATTACGAGCGTAAAGACTTTGCGGATTTTTTAAATAAGGTAAACTTAAATGCGGAGTTTGTAGAATCTGAAGTGGCTTTTGACGAAATCAACCTGCTTTATGATCAATTTGGAAAAGGTAAAAAGGTTAATTTTTCTTCTAAAGTAAGCGGTGTGTTAAATAATCTGAACACGACTGAGCTTTTTGTACAATCAGATAATACAGGAATAAGGGGAGATTTCAACTTTAAAAATCTTTTTGTTAGGAAGCTACCGTTTGTCATGCGGGCAGATATGAAAAATGTAACCTCTAGCTACTATGAGTTACGTTCGCTAATGCCTAATATTCTAGGCAAGTCATTACCTTCTTCGTTTCAGAAATTAGGACAGTTCACCATTCGGGGTAATACTGTGGTTACTGAAAATTCCATAGATGCCAAGGTAAACCTAAATACGGCAATTGGTAGTAGTTATGCAGATTTAGAACTTTCTGATATTAACAATATAGATAACGCTACCTACAAAGGTTTTGTTTCTCTTATAGATTTTGATCTTGGGGATTTTGCCGAAAATAAACGATTGGGCAAAACCTCACTGGATTTTAATGTTGAAGGTAAAGGGTTTGTACAAGAAACACTAAATACAGAGGTAATAGGGGAAGTGTACTCGGTAGAATTCAATAATTACGAGTATAATGACCTTAAGGTCTCCGGAATCTTAAAGGAGCAATTGTTTGATGGTACACTTTTGAGTAATGATGAGAATGTAAAGTTCAGCTTTAAGGGATTGGCTGATTTTGGAGAAGACCGGAACGACTTTAATTTTATAGCATCGGTTGATTATGCTGATTTAAATAAATTAAACTTCATAAAAGACAGTATTTCCATTTTTAAAGGGAATGTAAATATGGATGTTACCGGAAATACGCTAGATAATCTGGTGGGTGACGTTAAGTTTACAAAAACTATTTTTCAGAATAAGAATGACACCTATTATTTTGAAGACTTTAAGGTGTCTTCTATCTTTGAGGAAAGTGGTATTCGTGTTATTGATATCAACTCACCGGATATAATTACGGGGTATATGAAAGGGCGTTTTAAAGTAGCGGAACTTGGGCGTTTGGTTCAAAACTCCCTGGGTAGCATTTATACTAATTATAGGCCATTTAATATTTCGGGAGGGCAAACCCTTGCTTTTAATTTTAAGATTTATAATAAAATTGTAGACGTCTTTTTTCCCGAGGTTAAATTTGATCCCAATACTTTTATAAAAGGGAATATTGTTGCAGATGAGGGTGATTTTAAGTTAAATTTCAAATCGCCCAGTATAGTTGCCTTTGGCAATGAAGCGGATAATATTGATGTTAAAATTGATAACAAAAACCCTTTGTTCAACACCTATATTTCTGTTAGTGATCTCTCTACAAACTATTATGACGTTAAGGATTTCAATTTAATTAATACCACGTTAAAAGACACTTTGTTTTTTAGAACTGAATTTAAAGGAGGTAGCGACTTAAATGACAGTTACAATCTTAATTTTTATCACACCTTTAATAAGGATAATAAGTCTGTTATAGGCTTAAAGACTTCGGATATCAATTTTAAGGGTAACAAGTGGGTGCTGAATAAAGATGGGGACAACAAGAATAAAGTAGTGGTAAACCGCACGTTAGATAGTATTGATATCCGTGAGATTGTAATGAACAATAGTGCTCAGGAGCAAATTAGGCTTAAGGGCCAATTAGCAGATTCTACTTATAAAGATTTGCAGCTACAGTTTAAAATCGTTTCTCTTAATAAAATAACTCCGGCAATAGATAGTCTTAAATTACAAGGTGAGGTAAACGGTACGTTAAACATACTTCAAAAAGATAACATCTATCTCCCGTCCTCTAATCTTGCCGTAGAGGATTTCTCTATTAATGATATGCGTTTAGGGGATTTAACCGTGGGTATTGTTGGTAATAAAGATCTAACGGAGTTCGCCGTAAATTCTCAAATTAAGGATGAGGGTGTAGAAAAGTTGAGCGTTGTTGGTAATATTATAAATAAAGAAGAAATACCTAAAGCCAATCTTCTGGTAAGTTTGGATAAATTTGATTTAAAGCCATTTGCCCCTTTGGGTGAGAACATTATTAGCCATATACGTGGGTTTGTTAGTGGTAATGCCCGCATACAAGGCACAGTGAATAACCCTGATTTTAGTGGTGTTCTTACCTTAGATGATGCCGGTTTGGGCATACCGTACTTGAATGTAGATTATAATTTTGCGGCGAATTCTAGGGTAAATCTGGATAAGCAAACTTTTGACTTTGACCAGATTAGAATAACAGATGTAGCTAGAAACACCAAGGCCACTTTGGATGGTACTATTAGTCACTCCTTTTTTGATAATTGGCTTCTTGATTTAAATGTAGATACCAAAAATGACCGACTTCTTATTCTGGATACGGAATTTGAAGAAGAAGTCCTGTACTATGGAACAGGTTATTTAGATGGAAAAGGCAGGATTTTTGGTCCTACAAAGGCTCTGAATATAAAGGTCGAAGGTAAAACGGCTAGAGGTACATCCTTGAAAATTCCACTAAGTGACGTGGCTTCTATTGGAGATTATTCCTTTATCAATTTTGTTGAAAAAAATGAATTGAACCATGTAGAAGAGGAACGTGTTCTTGATGAGTTCCAAGGTCTGGAGCTTACTTTTGATTTAGATGTTACACCAGATGCCGAAGTAGAAATCGTAACGGATACCAAAACAGGAAGTTCATTAAAAGGTAGTGGAGTAGGAATTCTGTTGATTAGGATCAATACTCGTGGTGCATTTGAAATGTATGGTGATTTCGTTGTTGTAGAAGGGCAGTATAATTATAAATTTGGAGGAGTAATCAACAAGACGTTTCAAGTAAAGCCGGGAGGCACCATCGTTTGGGATCGTGAGCCCCTTAAAGCAACTTTAGGACTAGAGGCGGTATATGCATTAAATGCAAATCCTGCACCTTTATTGGATAATCCGGGATATACCAGAAGAATACCAACAGAAGTGGTTATTAAGTTAACGGATGATTTGGAGAGTCCGGATATTGAATTTAATATTGATTTCCCAGGCACGAATTCCATTGTAAAGTCAGAATTGGAGTATCGTCTTCAGGATCCAACGGTTGAAGAACGAAATGCACTCTTTTTATTAGCTCAGGGGTCTTTCGTAAACGACCAGACGGGAATTGACCAGCAGGCAGTGACTGGAAACTTATTACAATCTGCTTCAGGGTTGCTAAATCAGGTGCTGGGGAACAATGACAAGTTTAACCTAGGGCTGTCTTACGAGCAAGGTATTCTGGACAGAAGTGCAGATTACCAAACTGAGAACAGGATTGGAGTAACTGTGTCCACTCAGATTAGTGATCGTTTACTCTTTAATGGCAAAGTAGGTGTGCCTGTGGGTGGTACTACGGAAACGGTTGTAGCTGGTGATTTTGAAATTCAATTGTTGCTTAATGAAGAAGGAACGTTGAGTGCCAAGTTTTTTAACAGAGAGAACGAAATACAAGAATATTTAGCGGATAGACTAGGATATACTCAAGGTGTGGGTATTTCTTATGAAGTAGATTTTAATAGTTTTAGGGAGCTTTTTCAGAAAATTCTTAGAAAAGAAGAGAAAGAAGTTCCAAAAGAGAAAATTCCCAGACCTAATGAAGTTCCTACTGCGGTAATGGGCAAAGATAGCTTGCTGAAATTCTATCCAAAAAATAAACGGTTGAAATAAAACCGTTTGAGTTAAAAAAAGAACACCAGACTACTACTGTAATTGCGGCTATCCCGCAGTACAAAAACCACTGAAAACTTGCGAAAACGTTATAGTTTCTGGTAAAACCTCAAATTATTGAATTCTCAATTTAAAGCAGTTTTTGAGTGTAAATTTGTTATAATTTAAAGAAAAAATTAAGAAAATGTGAGCTAGGTTATCATGACGTTAAATTAGAAGGATAAGACAGTTGGAATTCAAATAAGTTTGTTAGTTTTGCGACTTAGTTTTTTTTAATGGCTTCAGAAATAAAGAAAATAGGTGTTTTAACCTCTGGTGGAGATTCTCCCGGTATGAATGCAGCAATACGTTCAGTTGTTAGAACTTGTGCCTACATGAAAGTAGATTGCGTAGGTATCTATAGAGGATATCAGGGCATGATAGAAGGTGATTTTAAGCCTATGGACGCTAGGAGCGTTAACAACATTATAAACAAGGGTGGTACTATCCTAAAATCTGCCCGTTGTGACGATTTTAGAACTCCAGAAGGCCGTAAGAAGGCTTATGAGCAATTACAAGCAGAAGGTATTGATGCTTTTGTGGTAATTGGAGGTGATGGTAGTTTTACCGGAGCTATGGTATTCAATCAAGAGTATCACTTTCCGATCATTGGTATTCCTGGTACAATAGATAATGACATATTTGGTACATCTAATACAGTGGGCTTTGATACGGCCATGAATACTGTAGTAGATGTAATTGATAAAATAAGGGATACGGCCAGTTCCCATAACCGACTTTTCTTTGTAGAAGTTATGGGTAGAGACGTGGGTCATATTGCTTTAAACGTTGGTGTAGGTGCAGGTGCTGAAGAAATTCTCATACCTGAGGCTAACCGTGGTCTTGAGCGTTTGCTTGAGTCTTTGAAACGTAGTAAAAAATCAGGGAAATCTTCTAGTATTGTAGTAGTTGCCGAAGGTGATAAGATTGGAAAGAGTGTCTTTGAACTTAAGGAATATGTAGAAGAACATTTGCCAATATATGATGTTAGGGTGTCTGTATTAGGGCACATGCAGCGTGGTGGTTCCCCGTCTTGTTATGACAGAGTGTTGGCAAGTAGAATGGGAGTTAAGGCTGTAGAAAGTTTGTTGGAAGGCCAAACTAATTTTATGGTTGGTATCCAGAACAACAAGATTATATTAACTCCGATCAGTAAGGCCATTAAGGGTCATACAAAAATAGATAAGGAGCTTATTCGAGTTTCAGAAATAATGACAACATAATTTAATTCAAAACAAAAGAGCATGTCAGATTTAAAAATAGGAATTAATGGATTCGGCCGTATCGGAAGATTGGTCTTTAGAGAAACTGTAAAAAGAGAAGGTGTAGATGTAGTAGCAATCAACGATTTGTTGGATGTTGAGCATTTGGCCTACCTTTTAAAATATGATTCCGTACATGGAAAGTTTGAAGGTACTGTTGAGGTAAAAGATGGTCACTTGGTCGTAAACGGTAAAACAGTAAGAATCACAGCAGAACGTGACCCTAAAAGTATTAAGTGGGATGCAGTTGGCGCTGAAATAGTTGCTGAGTGTACTGGTATCTTTACAACTTTGGAAACTGCACAATACCATATTGATGGTGGTGCCAGAAAAGTAGTTATTTCTGCTCCTTCGAAAGATGCGCCAATGTTTGTAATGGGTGTAAACCATAACGAAGTTAAGGCTTCAGATGTAATTGTTTCAAATGCATCTTGTACTACAAACTGTTTGGCACCGGTGGCCAAAGTTTTAAATGATAGTTTTGGAATAGAGGAAGCGTTAATGACTACGATTCACGCAAGTACTTCAACTCAGTTCACTGTAGATTCACCATCTAGAAAGAACTACCGTTTAGGTAGATCGGCAATGTTGAACATTATACCTTCAACTACTGGTGCTGCAATTGCGGTGACTAAAGTTATACCTGCTTTAACAGGAAAACTTACTGGTATGGCCTTTAGAGTGCCAACTGCTGATGTTTCAGTGGTAGATTTAACGGTAAGAGTCAGTAAGCAAACATCTTTAGATGATATTAAAAAAGCCTTTAAGGCAGCTTCTGAAGGCGAGTTAAAAGGTGTGTTGGGTTATACGGATGAGAGCGTAGTGTCTCAAGATTTCGTAAGTGATCCAAGAACAAGCATCTTTGATGCCGAGGCGTGTATTGAACTAAACCCTGGTTTCTTTAAGCTAATTTCTTGGTATGATAATGAGGCTGGTTTTTCTAATAAAATGGTAGATTTGACTCAGCACGTTGCCAGTTTATAATTTTTTAGAATATTACTAATGGTAATCCTGAGAGTGGGCAATATTTTGCTTATTTTCAGGATTATTTTTTTAAACGAACATTATGATTTTAATTGTAGATAGTGGTGCCACAAAATCTGATTGGATTGCCTTGGACGAAAAGGGCGAGCAGTTATTTATGACCCAAACCTTAGGTTTAAGTCCTGAAGTGTTGACAAGGGAAGTAATCGAAGACAGATTGGCCAATAATTTTGAGCTTTCAAAAAATAAAGAAAAGGTTTCTAGATTGCATTTTTACGGTGCGGGTTGCGGAACGGAGCGTATGAAAACTTTTTTAAGAGAGATTTTCAAAGAGTTTTTTCCCAATGCAAAAGCAGACGTGAAAGAAGATACTTATGCGGCTATATTCGCGACTACAAAAATTGGTCACCAAGGTATAGTCTGTATTTTGGGTACTGGTTCTAACTGTAGTTATTATGATGGTCACCAATTGTTTCAGAAAGTAACCTCTTTAGGTTATATACCTATGGATGATGGTAGTGGTAACTTTTTTGGAAGAAAATTGATTAGAGACTATTATTTTCATAAAATGCCACAAGACTTGGGTATTAAATTCAATAAAGAATACGATTTAGATGCAGATGTTATAAAAGAGAATTTATACAAGCAACCAAATCCAAATACATATCTAGCTACTTTTGCTCGCTTTTTAGTCGAAAACAAGGAGCACCCGTATTGCAAAGGTGTTATAGATAAGGGATTTCAGCAATTTGTAAATAATTATATCATGCAGTTTGAGTTGGCCACAAAAGTGCCAATTAACTTTGTAGGTAGTATTGCGCATTATTTACGTGATGAACTTATAGAAGTATTGAAGCGTAATGATCTAATTGTTGGCGTCATAAGACAAAGACCTATAGAAGGTTTAATGGAGTTCCATTCAGAGACTATCTAAACTTTAGGAGATTTCGTAATCTAATCAGGACTTGATGAATAATCAAGCCCTGATTTTTTGTTAACGTACGGCAATCATTGAAATTTCCACATTTACAAACTTTGGTAAATTCGCAACTTCAACCGTTTCTCTAGCGGGAGCAGTTTCGCTATTAAAATAAGAAGCATAAACTTCGTTTACATGAGCAAATTGATTCATATCGCTTAAGAAAATTGAACTTTTCACTACATTCTCAAAAGTCATATCGGCTTCTGTAAGTATCGCTTTTAAATTTTCCATAGATTGGCGTGCCTCCTTTTTAATATCACCTGCAATGATCTCACCTGTTTTGGGGTCTAACGGTATTTGACCGGAAATATACAGCGTGTCTCCGCTTAGGACAGCTTGGTTATAGGGACCTATAGGGGCTGGGGCGTTCGAAGTGTTAATTATCTTTTTCATGATTTTATAGTTTTCTATTTATTGAAAAATATTAAAATAGCATCTTTTCTTCGTCAATTAAAAACCAGTATTATAAATGGCTCTATTAACTTAACGCTGACTTCGGTTTTCCCACTTCAAGTCACTAAGAATAGAACTTTTTATACCAATAAAGAAATACCACCTGGAGTACTGTCCAAAAGGTGTCCAATTAAAGTTCATTCTAAAACTTTTTAAGTCCCTTTCAAAACGTAATTGGGTTAGGGTAAAGCCTTTGTTCTTAAAATCATAACCACTTGAACCACCTACCTTCCAGCGAGGTGAAAGTTCAATATCACCGGAAAACATTAAAGAATGACTACTAAATTCGTTCTGTCTGGCAGAGTTAAAGTAGCTAGCGGAATAAGCCAAACGGAAATTCCATGGAATCTTAGTGCCATAACGCGGGTTTTCAAGATCTCCATCTTTTTCTTTATCGTAATCGTCTCCACTACGGCGATCATCAAAATTATCAGCTCTACCAAAGAGGTCATCATCCCTACCACCACTTTGTGCTACATAGTCATATGCACCGGTTTCTTCATCTTCTTCCTCTTCGTCCTTTTTCCTTCGCCCAAAGGTTTCACTATCTATGGAATATCCAATGTTTATGTTCGCTTGGGTCAATCTAAAAAGGCTTCCTCCGTTATCTATATTGAACTTTTCAATTCTTCTGCCGTTGTTATCAATAGCATAGGGGTCTAAACCCGCTGAAAAGTTGATTGACATTTTATTGTCCAAAATATTAGTACCACCATTTATTCTAAGTGGGCTTAATTTTAAAGAATCGGATTCAAAATTATATCCTGTAGAAACGTTAAAGTTACTTAGGATAGGGACTTTTTTAGCTTCTGTTGCTGTTGAATCTTTATCTCTTACCTTGGCTTCTAAAGTGTTTGCAAGAGAGAAGCTAAGACTATTGCTTTTTCCTAAGCTTGGCGCACCGTTCAATGTACCTTCAAAACGGCTGTATTGTACAATTTCGCCAGTATCATTGTTTAGATATTCGTCATAAAACTGGTCAAAAGAAGGGGAGTAGCCATAGCTTAGAGATGGTCTCATAACGTGCCGTAAAGCTTGTATTTTTTTATCTTCCCCAAAATCGAAAGTACCATAAACCGTTGTACCTATACTGGCACTCATATTGTATTTGTTGTAACGGTCAAAACCAGAAATAGTATCTCTTACTACTGAGCCTATTGCGCCATCTTCACCTAATTCATAACGTTGCGTATAAGTTTCCAATGCCCATACATCTTCATAACTACCACCCATAGTAACGCTAAAGAATTTAGCTACTTTAAAGTTGGTGCTTATAGGAATTCTGTGTTTAGCTCCCACTAAAGCATTGTCGAACATGGCAGCTTTTAGGAAATCTTCATCATTTGTAGTAAGGGAGTTACGGGCGTTTACATCATATTGAAAATTAATGTTCTGAATCACTCCTTTTTTTATACCGTCTTTTTTTGCAAATGGAAATATACGTTCCATACTAGCCTGAAAAGTTGGTAGCGTCATTTGTATATTGTCTATAGTAGGGTCTTCCCGTGCCGCAGGACTCGTATTTTGAGAATGGCTGGCAGTAAGGCTCATGTTAACTGACGGATACGAGGGAAATGTCTTTGAGTATGAAATGGATGATGACAGGTTGTTGTTTTGCGTGAGTGGCAGGTTTACCTGGTTCAATGAGTTTTGATAATATGAACTACTTCCCAGGTTCACCGATGCCGAAAATCTAGAGTTAGGGCTTGCTTTAGTATCTTGTGAATGAGATATCTGTATATTCCAGACCTTACTGTTGCTATAGTCATCAAATCCTTTTTGACTTGTTACCAGGTTCTCATACCTAAAATTAACGTTACCACGGTAACGATAGCGCTTAGTATACACACTTTGTGTTCTAAAGCCATAACTTCCGTTGGTATAGAAATCGCCCGTTAGAGTAATATCCGCATACTCGGAAAATGGTACGTAATACCCTCCGTTCTGCAAAAAGTAACCCCTATCCGGGTCGTTGCCAAAAGTAGGCATCATTACACCTGCTGACCGTCCTACGGTTAATGGAAAATAAGCAAAAGGTAATGCAATGGGTGTTGGGACATCTGCAATGTAAAGGTTACTGAATCCAGCAATTACTTTCTTTTTAGGGACAAATTTGGCTTTTCTGATTCTAATATAATAATCCGGGTTAATGGTATCTGCGGAGGTTGTTAGTTTTCCCTCATGTAAAAAATAAACCGAATCATTCTCTTTTTTTGTGATTTCGGCATAAACTTTCATTGCGTCACTTCCCAATTGACCCAAACCGGCCTGTTGCTCTGTTCTGGAGTTCCAAATCAGTGCTTTTTGAGTGTCAAAATTAAAACGAATACTATCCGGTCTTACTTCGTTATCACCTTGTTTAAAATAAGGAAGCTGGGTATAATTTCCTAAGGAGTCTTTAATTCTACCGGCATAAACTTCATTTTTAATGTAGTCCATGATAATAATACCAGCCTTCAATTCAGTATCTTGATAATATATCTCGGCTTCGTTATACAAGTATATCTTCTGGTCTTTTTGGCTCAACCTTACATGATCTTTGGCCTTATATTTAATTTTGTCTAGAAGAAGAGGTTTCTTTCCGTTCTTGGTTTTTAAAGCGGAGGAATCGCCCACAATACTGTCTTTAATAGCAGGGTCGGGAAAGAGTGGCGCAATAATTGTATCCTTTTCTGCTTTAATGGGTAGAGGTATTAAACCATCTTCTTGAGCAAGTGAGGAGAATGTGCCAACTAATAGCAATGCCAGTAAAAGAAAAAAATGTTTATTTGATTGCAAGGCTATATATCCTATTTTTGTAACCGTTTGGCTTTATTTTCGGAGTTCAAACTTACATATATTTTTCGTTCCCTATACAGGGAGTTACCATAAATTTAACCATTAATGAAGGCTAATAAATACAGTGTGAATATGCGCGTAAGACGGTTTCTTTTATTTCCTATAGTTTTTTTAACACTAATTTTATCCTCTTTCCACAAAAATAATACCGAAGATAGTGATGATGGTAGGTTCACTGTTGTACTAGATGCTGGGCATGGTGGCCATGACCCAGGGAATATGGGAAATGGGTATTTAGAGAAAAAAATAGCTCTTAATATTGTTTTGAAAACTGGAGCTCTACTAGAAAAGAATCCGGATATTAAAGTTATATATACTCGTGACGATGATACATTTGTAGACCTCTATGAGCGCGGGCAAATAGCGAACAAGGCTAATGCAGATCTTTTTGTTTCGGTACATTGTGATTCACATACTTCCAATGCCCATGGTGCGGGAACCTTTGTTTTGGGGCTTCATGCCAATAAACAGAACTTTGAAATAGCCAAGAAAGAAAACTCGGTTATTTACTTAGAGGATAATTACAAGTCTAAATATGCCGGTTATGATATTAATTCTCCAGAATCTGTTATAGGGCTTACTATAATGCAAGAAGAGTTTTTAGATCAGAGTATTGCACTTGCGAAAGCTATTCAGGATAATTTTTCGAATAAATTAAAGCGAACCGATAGAAAGGTAAAGCAAGCAGGTTTCATTGTTTTGCACCAAACGGTTATGCCAAGTGTCTTGGTGGAGACTGGTTTTTTGACGAACAAAGATGAGGGTGCGTATCTAAATTCTAAAAAAGGACAAAATGATATGGCAACATCTATTGCCGATGCCATTCTAACCTATAAAAAAAGCGTTAGGGCCAATGTTGCGGATTTTTCTGCGAATTCCATACCGGAAGCTCCAGAACCCGAGGTAGTTAAAAAGGAGGTTATAGAACCGAAGAACGAAACAGTTACTGAAAAAATCAAAGATCAGCCTGCAGTTGCAAAAACCACAGAAGTTCCTGTGGTTGAAGAAAAGAAAAAGGCAACACAAATTATAGAAGAAGCAAATAAAAAGGAGGTCGTTTCCACAAAAGAAAAACCCAAAAGACGTGATGAGGCTACCGTACGCAGAGAGGCCAAACCCAACGTAGTATATAAGGTTCAGATTATGGCCAGTGCCAAGAATATTCCATTACGCCCATCTTCTTTCAACGGGTTAAATGGTGTTGAAAAGGAACCTTTTAAAGGTTTGTTTAGATATGTTTACGGCAGTGCTAGCTCAGTAGATGAGGCAAAAACGCTAAAATCCAAAGCGGATTCAAAAGGGTATACAACGTCATATATTGTAGCCTATAGAGACGGCAAAAGAATACCTTTTAAAGATAGTCTTAAGTAGGTTTCGTCTTAATAAGTAACTACCTTCCATATTTTATTTCTAATTTTGTTAGAGACCTATGTTTTAAACAAAGTCTCTTATTAACCCAAAATCGATCCTTTTGAAACTATCCAGGGAAATCAAAACAGGAATCATCGTAATAGGCGGTATACTGTTGTTCATCTTAGGCTTTAGCTATTTAAAATCATCCCCGTTATTTGAAGATGGAAAGACCGTATACGCTGTTTATAATGAAGTTGGAGGTCTACAGGTGGGAACTCCGGTAACCATAAACGGGTTCATTGTAGGTAATGTTACTGGCGTTAAATTCAAGGACAATAGTGGAAGCCTCTTGGTAGAACTTTTTATAAAGAGTGATTTTGACTTTTCAAAAAACAGTCCGGCAGAATTATATGACACAGGTATTATCGGCGGTAAGGGAATACAGGTGAAACCTGTTTTTGATGGGTCTCCAATGGCAAAATCGGGTGATACTTTACCAAGTAAGGTGCAATTGGGATTGACTCAATTGGTTCAAAAACAATTAACACCGTTACAGCGTAAAGTAGAGGGTGCAGTTACTAATGCAGATAGTCTGCTAATGAACGTAAATGAAGTTCTGGATGAAAAGGCCAAATTGGATTTAAGGCAAACCCTTAGTGGGCTTAATACTACGGTTGCAAGTTTTCAGAAAAGTGCCGATGTCCTTAATAGAATTTTGAGTAGTAATGAAAATAGGCTAAACGAGTCTCTGAACAATTTTCAGGAATTGACATCAAATTTCGCTAAATTATCCGATTCTTTAAATAATGCTGGTTTAGGCCGCACTTTAGCAAATCTAGAATCTACTATGGGTAATTTAAATTCTTTAATGGCCAATATAGAAAACGGAAACGGAACGCTTGGTAAACTTGTAAAAGATGAAGAGCTCTATGAAAACTTAAATAATGCTTCTAGAGAATTGGATCTTTTGTTACAAGATTTTCGTTTGAATCCAAAACGCTACGTTAATGTATCGGTTTTCGGTAAAAAACAGAAGGAATATGAACTTCCTGAAGAAGACCCTGCTAACCAAATGCTTCCACAACCACAACCGCAACAATAAATGGAATACCTACCAAATATTATTTTTGTAGTCGTACTCACAGCTGGTATCGGCTTTTTTGCTAAAAATGTAAAACGCCTGTCAAGGAACATTAAACTAGGCAGGGATGTTGATGTTTCCGATAATACGGGTCAGCGATGGAAGAATATGGCTAGAATAGCCTTGGGCCAGAGTAAAATGGTCGTTCGCCCTATTGCTGGTTTTTTGCATATTATCGTTTATGTGGGCTTTATCATTATCAACATTGAAGTAGTAGAAATTATTTTAGACGGAATCTTAGGAACGCACCGCCTTTTTGCTCCATTGGGAATAGTTTATGACGGCTTGATCGGTTCTTTTGAAATTTTGGCATTATTGGTAATTGTAGCGGTAACTATCTTTTGGGTGCGAAGAAACATCATACGCATTAAAAGGTTTATTAAGCCCGAAATGGCGGGTTGGCCCAAAAAGGATGGTAATCTGATCCTTTATATAGAGTTGGTGTTGATGACCCTGTTTTTGACTATGAACGGTGCTGATTATCAATTACAGCAAATGGGTGCTGCACATTATACAGAAGCAGGTATGTTTCCTGTAAGCCAGTTTATAGCTCCACTTTTTCAGGGTATGTCTATGAGTTCCTTAATTCTTTTGGAACGTACTGCTTGGTGGTTACATATCATTGGTATACTGTGTTTCTTGAACTATCTGTACTATTCAAAACACTTACACATACTTTTGGCTTTCCCAAACACCTATTATGGGAAATTGGCACCTAAGGGTCAGTTTAAAAACTTAGATGCCGTAACTGCAGAGGTTAAATTAATGATGGATCCATCTGCAGATCCTTTTGCCGCCCCTGCAGAAGATGATACCGCTGAACCGGCAAAATTTGGTGCTTCGGATGTTACGGATTTGAGTTGGGTTCAACTTTTAAATTCGTATACCTGTACCGAATGTGGGCGTTGTACGGATGAATGTCCGGCTAACCAAACAGGCAAAAAACTATCTCCCAGAAAAATCATGATGGATACCAGGGATAGATTGGAAGAGGTAGGAAAAAATATAGATGCCAATAAAGGGCAATTTGTTGACGATGGAAAACAGTTGTTGGACGGGTATATAAGTAGAGAGGAACTTTGGGCATGTACTACTTGTAATGCATGTGTTCAGGCCTGTCCCGTAAGTATTGATCCCCTCTCCATTATTATGGATATGCGTCAATATTTGGTGATGGAAGAATCTGCGGCACCTACGGATTTAAACAATATGATGGGTAATGTGGAGAACAATGGTGCTCCATGGCCTTTTAATCAAATGGACCGATTGAATTGGGCCAAAGAAGAATAAGCGAACTGTAGAGTTTACTCAAATAATTTTTTAGAACTAGAATATTTTATAATGGCGAACGAATTAAAAGTTCCAACAATGGCAGAACTCTTTGCTGCAGGACAAAAACCAGAAGTGTTGTTTTGGGTTGGCTGTGCAGGAAGTTTTGATGATAGGGCAAAAAAAATCACCAAAGCATTTGTTCAATTATTGAACAAGGCAAATGTTTCCTTTGCCGTATTGGGAACAGAGGAAAGCTGTACGGGAGATCCAGCAAAAAGATCTGGAAACGAATTTTTATTCCAAATGCAGGCAGTTACCAATATTGAGGTAATGAATGCCTACGGAATTAATAAAATTGTTACGGCTTGTCCGCATTGTTTCAATACTATTAAAAATGAATACCCTGGTTTAGGTGGTCATTATGAAGTAGTTCACCACACACAATTCTTGAAAACGCTTTTTGATGATAATAGAATTACGTTGGAAGGCGGTAAATTTAAAGGGAAGCGTATAACCTATCATGACCCTTGCTATTTAGGTAGGGCAAATAATGTTTATGAAGCACCCAGGGATTTGATTCGTAAGTTGGATGCTGAGCTTATTGAAATGAAGAGTTGTAAGGAAAAGGGACTTTGTTGTGGTGCTGGTGGAGCTCAGATGTTTAAGGAACCTGAAAAAGGAGACAAGGACATTAATATTGAGCGTACAGAACAGGCAATGGAGACCAAGCCAGAAATCATTGCTGCCGGATGTCCTTTTTGCAACACAATGATGACCGATGGAGTAAAGAATAAAGAAAAGGAAGGTGATATTGCAGTAATGGATATAGCTGAGCTTATGGCTTCGGCAGAAGATTTGTAATGCCCTAATTTAACAACCCCAAGTTAGAACACTTAGAAATGCTAGTAGAATTTAACTCATTACCTAATGCTTCGCGCATTTGGATCTATCAATGTAACCGTAGCTTTACGGATGCAGAGTTAGAGGAAATACAAAAAGAACTCAATGATTTTATAACCGAATGGACTGCTCATGGAAGTCAGTTAAAAGCAGGTTATGAAATTAGATACAGACGCTTTGTTATTTTGGCTTTGGATCAGAGCGCAACAGCTGCTTCTGGTTGTTCAATTGATGCATCTGTACATTTTATTCAACATTTAGAAAAAAAGTATAATGTAGAGCTATTGGATAAGATGAACGTATCTTATAAGCAAGGCGAACATGTTGCTTACAAATCGTTGATAGATTTTAAAAAGATGGCCAAACAGAAAGCAGTTTCAAAAAATACTATTGTTTTCAATAATTTAGTTACTAATAAACAGGAGTACCAGGAACATTGGGAAGTACCTGCTTCTGAGAGCTGGCACTCCCGTTTCATGTAAAATGAAATATAGTTTCAATTCCTGAAGTATTGATTTTATTATATATATCGGATGAAATGCAATATTCCCTTTAGTTTTTAGTTATTGCCATAGATCAATCTAGTAATGCGGTTTTTTCCTTTTTTTTCCTTACTTTTTTTTGTATTTCTGAGTGCAAGTGCGCAACAACATCCTTTGGTTACCAAAGATAGTTTGGCACAAAGCAAATGGGTAGATGCACGCTATAATGAAATGTCCCTTGATGAGAAGTTGGGACAGCTTTTTATGGTGATGGTCGTTTCCGACCAAGCAAAATCCAGTACGGATAAAGTAAAAACGCTTATCAAAGAGCAACAAATAGGAGGGGTCATTTTTTCTACGGGAGGCCCTATAAGACAAGCAAAATTAACAAACGAGTTTCAGTCAGCTTCCAAAATACCACTTATGGTTGGTATGGACGCGGAGTGGGGGCTTGCCATGCGTTTGGACTCCACTTATGCTTTTCCTTGGAATATGACCTTAGGGGCAATAACTGATAATGCTATAGTTCAGAAGGTAGGAAAAAGAATTGGAGAACATGCAAAGCGTTTAGGAGTGCATATTAATTTCGCACCCGATGTAGACATCAATACCAATCCTCAAAACCCTATTATAGGTAATCGTTCATTTGGGGAAGACCGTGAAATTGTTGCCGAAAAAGGTATTGCTTTCATGAAAGGTATGGAAAGCGCTGGAGTACTTTCCAGCGGTAAGCATTTTCCTGGCCACGGAGATACGGCAACAGACTCGCATAAAGCCTTACCAATCATAAATTTTACCAAAGAGCGATTGGATAGTGTTGAACTATATCCTTTTAGGAGATTAATAGAGGCTGGGTTGAGCAGTGTCATGGTGGCTCACTTGGAGGTTCCTGCACTAGAATTGAAAAAAGAACTTCCCTCTTCATTATCCGAACAAATTATATCTGGTTTGTTAAAAGAACAGATGTGCTTTGAAGGATTGGTGTTTACTGATGCTTTGAATATGAAAGGAGTAACCAACCATGGAAAAGACGGGGATGCTGAAGTGGCAGCCTTTATGGCAGGTAATGATATTTTATTGATGCCTACCGAGGTCGAAAAGGCTAAGGAAAAATTGACAAAAGCTTTTAATAAGGGAAAGATTTCCGAAGAAAGACTGGCGAATTCTGTAAAGAAAATTCTAATGGCCAAGTATAAGGCGGGTCTTCATACATACAATCCAATAGATTTAGAGAATTTATATGAAGACTTGAATTCTAGAACTGATGATTTGGTTTACGAAGAAGCTATTGAAAATGCATTAACCGTTGTTAAGAACAATTTCTACCTGATGGGTATCAAAAGGATAGAAAATAAGAAAATTGCCTACGTAAAATTTGGTGATGCCGATAGTGACCCATTTGTTGATGAGTTGAATAAATATGCTTCGGTAACACAAGTAAACGGGAGCGATATTACTACATTAAAAGATAAACTTAAAGACTATAACCTAGTCATCATAGGGCACCATAAAAGTAATAAGAGTCCGTGGAAAGCCTACAAATTTTCAAAGAAAGAGTTACAGTGGCTACAGGATATAGCAGATGAAAGAACATCAAACGTTATACTTTCTGTTTTTGCTAAGCCTTATGCGCTTTTGGATGTACCTTCATTTAAAAGTATAGATGGCGTTCTGGTTGCGTATCAAAACAGTGAGTTAGCACAGCGTAAAGCTGCACAGTTAATTTTTGGAGCCATTCCTGCAGAAGGTAGACTTCCCGTAACTGCACACAAAGATTTTCCTGTTAATACACAGATCAAATTAAAAACATTACTTCGGTTAGGATATAGTTTCCCGGAAAGAGTTGGGTTTAATGCCGCGAAATTAGCGGAGGTGGATACTTTGGTTCAACATGGATTAGATTCTCTTATGTTTCCTGGAGCGCAAGTTTTAATTGCCAGAAGGGGAAAAGTTATCTATAATAAAGGTTTTGGAAAACCAACTTATGACTCAAAAGATAGCATAACCACCACATCTATTTATGATTTAGCCTCCATTACCAAAATATTGGGTACCCTGCCTATGATAATGAAAATGGAGGAGGAAGGGGATATTAAACTGAACAACACCTTCCAAGAGTTAATTCCTGAATATGCGGATACAGAGTTAAAGAACGTTACCGTTCTAAAGGCTTTATCCCATTATGGAAGACTTCCTGCATGGATCGCTTTTTATGTTGATACGCTGGATAAGAACAGAAAGCCATCAAAGGAATTTTACAGGACAGAACCCACTGATGGATTCTCTTACAAGGTTACGGATAAGCTCTATTTAGCCGATGCATACAACGATTCAATCTATAACAGAATTGGCCGTCAAGATTTAAAATCCAATCGCTACAGGTATAGCGATGTGGGATACTATGTAATGAAGAAATATATAGAAAAGGTTGGGAAAAAACGTATAGACGAACAAGTTGATAAATTTCTCTACCAACCAATTGGCGCAACAAATACCAGTTACAACCCGTTAGAAAAGTTTCCAAAGAACAGAATTGTACCATCGGAAGAAGATAAATACTATCGCTACGAAACCGTTCAGGGCTACGTTCATGATATGGGTGCCGCAATGCAGGGGGGTGTTGGTGGTCATGCTGGACTTTTTAGTAATGCCGGTGATGTGGCTAAGATTATGCAAATGTACTTGCAGAACGGGTTTTACGGCGGAACACGATTTTTAGATACACGGACCGTTAAAAAATTCAATACCTGTTATTTTTGTGATAAGAAAGTGAGACGCGGTGTCGGTTTTGATAAACCGCAATTAAAGGATAGTGGTCCAACCTGTGGATGTGTTTCACGAAAAAGTTTTGGGCATAGTGGTTTTACAGGTACTTATACCTGGGCTGATCCAGAAGAAGAGATTGTCTATGTATTTTTATCCAATAGAACTTATCCATCATCTTCTAACACCCTTTTAATTAAATCTGGTTTGCGAACCCGAATCCAGCAAGTTATCTACGATGCTATCCTAAATTAAGTTCTACTTTCTAATTGAGCATATGGTACGCTAGAGAGTAATATCAATTATATATGATTATCTAGAACCTGTTTTGAAATTAAAAAGAGGTTTTACCGACTTACTTTATAGATTTAGCTAAATTTGATTAATGAAAATAGCAATTGTTTGTTACCCCACCTTTGGTGGAAGCGGTGTAGTAGCCACAGAACTTGGTATAGCTTTGGCCAACAGAGGTCACGAAGTACATTTTGTAACCTATAAACAACCGGTCCGCTTAGAGTTGTTGGGTAATAAAATTTATTTCCATGAAGTTCATGTGCCGGAATATCCCTTGTTTAAATATCAACCCTATGAATTGGCTTTATCCAGTAAGTTGGTAGATACTATTAAACTGTATGACATAGATTTGCTTCATGTTCATTATGCCATACCACACGCATATGCTGGTTATATGGCTAAAAAGATGTTAGAGGAAGAAGGTATTTATGTGCCAATGATTACAACATTGCACGGTACTGATATCACTTTAGTGGGAAAACACCCTTTTTATAAGCCGGCAGTTACTTTTAGCATCAACCAATCGGACGTGGTTACTTCAGTTTCAGAAAATCTTAAACAACATACTATGGAGGTTTTCGATATTAAAAAGGAAATTGAGGTTGTACCTAACTTTATAGATAAGTCTAATTATAGCACTTCATTTACGGACTGCCAACGGTCATTAATGGCAGAGGATAATGAAAAGATAGTTACGCATATAAGTAATTTTAGAAAGGTAAAACGTATTCCGGATGTAATCGAAATTTTTGATCGTATTCAAAAAGAGCTTCCTGCTAAATTGGTCATGGTGGGCGAGGGGCCTGAAAAAGAAAATGCCGAAAGGTTATGTGAGGAAAAAGGTATTTCGGATAAGGTGATATTTTTAGGAAACAGTAATGAAATAGATAGAATCCTTTGTTTTTCAGACCTGTTCTTACTCCCATCTGAGTCAGAAAGTTTTGGTCTGGCCGCTCTAGAGGCAATGATCAATAAAGTACCTGTAATTTCAAGTAATGCAGGTGGAATACCAGAGGTGAATGAACACGGTATTACAGGTTTTTTAAGTGATGTAGGTGATGTTAAGGATATGGCTAAGAATGCGGTTCGCATTTTAGAGGATGACGGTACATTGGAGAAATTCAAGAAAAATGCTGTAATATCGGCAGAACGTTTTGATATTATGAAAGTTCTTCCGCTCTATGAGGCACTTTATGAAAAAGCCTATAAAGCTAGGTTTGATAAATCTTATAGTTAATATGAAATCTATTCTCTTGATTTTAGTTTTACTTTTTTCATCCTGTAAAGGGCAGGAAAAAGGTGTTACTAAAGACAGGAAATCTAAATTTGCAGACCAATTGGAACTTATAGAAAGCGATAATTATAGTGGTTCTGATGAAGAGGAATTAATAGTGGTTACGGATATGAAGACCCTGCAAAAATTTTATTCTAATTTAAATAGAACAAGAAAACCAGGTTTGCCCGTTCCTCAAATAGATTTTAGCAAAGAATTACTTATCATTTACTGCGCGGGAAAACGTCAAAATTTCTTTGAACCAAAGTTGTTCATAGAGAAAGAGACAGAAAGTAATCTTGTCGTTCGAGTCATAGATAAAGGGCATGATAAGACCTCTACATCTATTATCACTCCATTTTCTGTATATAAATTACCACTTACCCAAAAAGAAATTACCTTAAAATAGGACTGTTAAGGATAGCATAAAATTAACGGACTATCGATTATTGTTACCGTTCAAAGTGTACTTTGGGGGTATTGGATTGATAGTCATTACTTTGTGGTTAGAACACCCAAATCTAATTGCTATGAAATCTTTTACCTATTATATGGTACTGTTGCTATGTACTTCATTTAATCTTTTACAAGCTCAAGAAGAGTTACAGCTTTCCGAAAAAGATAGCATCGTTAAAAGCTCATGGATGTTTGGTGTTGGATACAATATCGTAGACGATTCCGGTGATGTATTCGATGAATTGTTTTCTTTTGGTAAACAGTGGAATGCGCTATCTTATCCGTCTAGGGTGAGTATTGGCCGTTATTTTAAAAGTGGTATTGGTATAGAGGCGATAGCTAGTTACAACAAATATAAGGTTGGAAAATTTATAGATGGTGTTACTAATCTTGAAGAAACCCAGTATTATGGATTAGACGCAAGGTTGACTTATGATTTAAATAAACTAATTGGGGAAACTGCTTGGTTTGATCCCTATTTGGGTGTGGGTGCGGGTTATACTGATGCAAATAATCAATCCAGAGCTACTTACAATGCTGTAGTTGGCTTTAGAACTTGGTTTTCAGATAGAATTGGGATGGATTTTAGTTCATCTGGCAAATGGGCTGCAAACAATGATGATGCCACCAATCATTTGCAACATGCAGCAGGTATAGTGTATCAATTCGGTATAGAAAAAGGACTATCGAAAAAGGGAGAGAAAAAATTGGCATTGATTGAGGAGATGGCTGAAAAACGTCAAAAAGAACAGGATTCAATAGCTGCAGCCCAAATAGAGAAGGAACAGGCCGCTTTAGCTGCGAGATTAGCCAAGGAGAGGGAGCAAGCCCGTTTGGCATCCATAGAGAAAGCTAAGGTAGACGAGGAGGAACAGCGAAAGCTAGATATTAAAAAGGAAATTGATGATTTAGGCCTGGCTTATTTTGACCTTAATTCTTCTTATTTAAATTCAAAATCGAAAAAGGTTCTAGACGGATTGGCCGTTGTTTTACAAAAACATCCTGAGTTAGAATTGAAAATCAGTTCACACACAGATTCCAGAGGAACCTCTAAATACAACAATTGGTTGTCTCAGCGGAGGGTAGATAGAACCAAAGCATATCTTATAAAAAAAGGAGTAGACATCAATCGTCTTGATACTGAGGCGTATGGAGAGACTAATTTACTAAATGAATGTGATGACACTGTCTATTGTGGCGAAGAAAAACACCAAGTAAACAGGCGTTCAGAGTTTGTAATCACTAAATACTAATGAAATTAAGAGAGCAAACCTTTTTTAAGCCACTTTCTTTTTGCCCAAAAGTTAAGCCTAATATAGTAATAGGATAGGTTTACTGGCCAGGAAAGCCAATAGAAGCCCTTGTAGAATAAGAATGGCTTTATTTTAACTAAATACCGAAAAACTTTCTCGGGAGATTTAATAAAGGTTTTTATGAGACCAACTTTGGAAATACTAATACTATTGGGGTTATACTCCAATCCAACTTTGTTTTCCCCAACATTTTGGTAAAACCCTTTTGTAATTTGCCGGATAAAATTAAGTTTTTTTCTAGTGGTAAATATGCCTGTTCTTAGAGCCATATCTGTAAGATATTCTTGTACTACTTCTTGAGAATAATCTATAGCTCGTAATTCTGCAAAAAGAGTTTTGAATTCGGTGAACATATATTCCTGAATAGAGCCAATGTATTTGTCGTAAACCATTTTTTCATTAGGTTCATGATATTCAACAGTTGGCGATTCGCCTTCTTGCGCAAATTTATACGATAACGTGCTGCCATGAGGAGCTGCTAATAGCTGTTCATAAAGTTGTCCGTTGGCCATTAGAATATCATCAGAAAAGTCGTGGTTAGGATAAATCGAAAAATTGAGACCATATCTTTTGGTATCTTTTTCAATATTATAGATTTCCTTGAGGCCTAGGTAATAACCGGTAACAGGAATTTTCTTTTTGAAAAACTTATAAATACTTTCCTGCATAGTACCACCCCAGCCAACATCTACTAGAGCAAGACCATTTTCTTGATAATTGGCCCCAAAAGAATTCAAATATTCTAAAAATGCGCCCTTCTGAGTCTCTCGATTCTTAGCGTAAGCGTCTTGAAAAATTAAGTTATTCCGAAGGTAATCCATAGTCTCAGACTTAAAGAAATCTGGGATAATCTCATCTTTAGGGAATGGAATATCACTGGTAATCGTAATCTTGGTATCATCAGAAAACGGAAACCAATCTAGAAAATGCTGCAAAGACATGTCTCCAAATTTTCTCAGTAACTTTTCAAAGCCTTCTTTAGGTAGAGGACGTAAAGCTAATTGCGTAGCAGACTGTCTGGAGGCTTTTAAATAATGTGTGTTAATTTTTTCTTCGCTTTTGAACAAGTTCATTTCTTGATAGCAATCAAATAATTGCTTTAAAAAATGGCCCTCTCTAGCTAAAAAGAAAAGATCTTTAGTGCCATTTCTTTTGGCACTTATATACAATCGTTCAGTGAAAAAGTAAAAGTGTAGTATGTATTCACTAAACTGATATTCGCTCTCTAAACACCTGGTTTTTATGGTGTGGCAAACTTTTTTAAAATCGTTTTTATCAGAACCCAAAAGATTTTTTTTGTTTCTGAATTTATGAGAAAAATGCTTAAGGTGATAAGATTCAATAGCATACTTGGAAGCATTGGTATCATCACTTTTCTTGTTATCTCCGATCATTAATACAGACTTTGGGTCTGTATTTGTTTTATCAAGAACATAACGGTATAAGCCTCCTTTGGCCTTACTCTGCCCAACCGTACTTGAAATGAAAACATCAGTAAAGAGATGCGCCATTTTATGGTGTTCTAAAATTTTTACGATTACGTTTTTAGAAAGGTAAAAATCTGATAATAAGTAAATTTGATATCCTTTGTCTTTGTAATCAGAAAGAATGTCTATTAATTCATCATTCTTGAATTGAACAGAAATTTCGGCAATATAGTCAGCTTTTTCAAAGAGTTTTTTAAATCTGTCAAAAGGAACGTCATGCAGATTTTCCGTATTGACCAACCTATTGTAAACCTCTTTAATAACGTCTTTGTACTTTACTTCTAAAGTAGGCCGTTGTTGCTTTTTTCCAAGATAGGTTAAAGACTCATTCCTTATGGTAAAAAGTCTTTCGGAAGAGAAACTCATTCCAAGCTCTCTAACCATGAACTTCCCCCACAATCGCATAGCGTAGTTAGGGTGGACATTGCGGTGAACTAAGGTGTCAAAAAAATCTGTAAAAAGAATTTTTCGATTAGGAAACCGCGCAATTCTACGCTTCAGGTTTATCAATGGGACTGATTAGATAAAATTAAAAAAACTTTTAATTAAGAAGACTAACGGATAAATAGAAGAAATATGATTGGTGAGCGATGATAAATAGAAAGAATTATATCTTCTTTTAGTTCTGCGAACCATAATTTCAAATTCAATTTTAGGGACTTACTTTTTGACTGCGCCACGATGTTCTCTTTACGGGGTTTAACTGCGAATATATACGACGAAGTGCAGTTTACGGACGTTTTTTAAGAAAAAATTAAGAAAAAAATCGATAAACAGTAATAACATGTTAAAATTGATGACCGTTTAACGGATTTAGTTCTAAAAAGATGTAGTAAAGGAAGTACTAGAAAGCAAAGCTTTACTCTTTTTTCCTATAAATAAGTAAGACTCCGGTTGGTATAAAATTGAGTAAATGGCAATATCAGCCTGTTTTTCATCACTTTCATAAAGAAAATCATAAATTCTTCGACGTAAAAAACCAAATTTCTTAATTCGGTAATCTATCAATTCAATATTTGAAAATTCCGTTTCAAATGGTATTCGGTTAAATTTCAAGGTATCTGAAAGAGGTGAGGTTTTCTTTGAATTAGCGTATTTGGTCCTATTAGCGTTATATTTTTCAATAATCCCCTTTTCACGTGCATACTGTTTCAATGCTTTGGATAAATAATAAAGTTTCGCCTTTATTCTGGCGCCTAAATCCTTCTTTTTGAAAAAAATATGATAATCGTAATTATAAACCGTATTACACCAGCGCCTTTTCCAATAAAAATCGCCTTTAGAGAAGGTAATGAGTTTTATTTGGTTGGCAATACACCATTCTATTTGCTTCATTAAATCAGTATAACCAGTATTGAATTTGGAATAATCAATATCATACGTTCGGATATATTGAAAAATAACATTTTTCATGTGGAAGTTCAAACAAATATCAATAGGCATATTTCCGTTGTAAATAATATAGAAGGAAGCTTTCTTATCAATAATCATTTGGTAGACATTTTCCCTGTAAAATTTTTGTGTAGTCAGGTTTATATTGTCTTTTATTCCTTTCTCCAGTGAACGTAACGCTAGTAAACGGTAGAATTCGTCCATAATAAAATCGTACACGTCCTTATCAATTGCCCCAAAATACATTTCATATCTAATGTCAAAACATTGTTCCAATTTTTTTTGTTCTCGGCGTAGTTTATAGCGACTAGACTTACCGAAACGGTCATTTAGATAATCATTTAATGAAGGAACATTTTTAAAATCAATGAGAAATCCAGGATATTGTTTTATCGTGTGGAATCCCACATTTTCAGGAAGGTTTCTTGTTGTTAGCTTAAAATAGCCGGGTACGTCGTGTACTACGAAAGTTGAATGTAGTAGTTGAAATTCCTTATCGTTAGTATTGCTAAATAAAAGTTCATTGGTGTATCTATTGTGCAATTGCCTATAGTGGGTAGGAAGTTCTTCCTTGGTGTAAGCATCGAAAAAAAAATTTGTAGAATTCATATAGTGGTTAAGGTCACCAATACAAAAATCGATATTTTGATTGACCGTTATACTATTTTTTTTGCTCTTTTAAATAATCCGCTAATTCTTTTGCTATAAGTGATCGGCCATATGCGTTCCAATGATGGTCGTATATAAGCGTAGTTGGTTTTTTGGAGTTCTCAAATTTAGGAGCGAAATCTATATACTTAATTCCATTGTTCCTACAAAAATCTAAGAACCGATCGCTTGTTTTTCTACTATCTAGGAGTAGGCTTGTTTTGCTTTTATCAAACCCGTATAACTCAATCAAATTTTTAAAATTAGCAATTCGTTGTTTGTCAATTTTGAGCTTTTCCGCTTCACTATCCTTTAACTCGTTTGTTTTATACGCCTTATCTGTCTCATTAAAAGCTATACCGCCTTGCGCAAGTTTCTTTAGAGGTTCTACAATACCTATTTTACTCCCATAAGCCAACAGTTTTATATTATCCCTTATTTTAAAAACAGTGGAAGACAACATTTTTATCCGTCCTTTATTCGGCTCATATTCCGCACGTCCCAAATCATTCTCGTAATTTAGGTATAACACGATTTTATCTATTAGCTGAAAGTCTTTGTGGTAGGCATAAACTAAATGCATCTGGTTGGCAAAGTCATATCCGGCATACCCATATTCATATACTTCAACATCTTTTACCTTGTTTTCAATTTGCTTACCAATGGAATTTGAAAAATCTTGATGAAACCCTTCAATGAAGGAATCCCCAATTAAGGCCATTTCAAATTTATCTGCGGACGGATTAAACTCTCTAAACGAATTAAAGCCGGCTTTGTTGATGTGAAATTTGGAAAAGTTTTGATTTCTATTACCCGTAACAGCATAGCCATCGTGGTCAGGTATACGTTTTTCAACGCCATATTTATCAATAAACCTTGGCGGGTCTTCTGTATACAAATGAAACACTCTAACGATTACTTCTAGTAAAAGAAGGATTAAGAGTATGTATAAGACCGATTTTAGAATAAATTTTCTCATCCAGATTAAAATTGAAAGTAAATAAATGAGCGGTTTACACCATCGTCATAGAATAATAAGATACTTAAAATAACTAACGTATATAAAAGAAACCGGACTAGTGGCGATCCAAATTTAAACGGATTTCGCTCATCTTTTCTAATTAGATATTCATAGACGGTGAATAATGCCACTAGCAAATAAAAGTCGAACATTCTATACCCCATAGGGTGCATATAAGGTTCGTAGCTAAAATTATTTCCTATTTGCTTGATGAAATCAAATGATGAGGAAAGGGAAGGAGACCTAAAGAATATTCTTGAAAAAGTAACAAGAAAGAATGTTAGGAGCACCTGTAGTATTTCGGTGATGCTGGGAAACCATGTTTTTTCCGCAATTACATTATTGGCGTAGACCCTATTTCTGCCCATTAGAAACACTGGAATATAAAGAAGCGCGTGAATTGCGCCCCAAAAGACAAATGTCCAATTGGCTCCGTGCCATAGACCACTAACTAGGAAAATAACAGCAATATTCCGCAATGATTTTAGTTTACTTACCCTTGAGCCGCCCATAGGTATGTAAAGGTAGTGTCTAAACCAAGTACTTAGGGAAATGTGCCATCTCTGCCAATATTCCGCAATGTTTCGCGAGAAGTTGGGAAATTTAAAGTTGGACATCAGTTCCACCCCAAACAGCTTAGCCGTTCCTATGGCAATATCCGTATATCCGCTAAAATCTCCATATACTTGAAAACTAAACAGGGATACTCCTAAAATTAGGGTAGAGGCAGGGTAGTCTGCGTAATTGGTAAAAATATCATCTACTATGGGAGCTAAAGAATCTGCGATAACCAGTTTCTTAAAAAAGCCCCAGAGAATTAGCTTTAGACCACTAGTTGCTTGCTCATATCTAAAAATCCGCCTAGTATTAATTTGATCTAATAAGTTGGATGCGCGTTCAATAGGACCTGCTACCAACTGTGGGAAAAATGCAACGAAAGCAGCAAACGAAATAAAATTTTTAGTAGGTTTTAGTTTTTTATAATAAATGTCAAATGAATAGGACATGGTTTGAAATGTGTAGAAAGAAATACCTACCGGTAGAATAATGCGGAGTGTCCAGACGCTCTTAATATTATAACCAAGCGCATTTACGGATTCTATAAATGAGTCAACAAAAAAATTGAAATACTTAAAGAAACCTAGAAGTCCCAAATTGAAGCCTACACTTACCCATAGCCAATATCTAGCTTTCTGTTTGTTATCTTGATTTTTAAAAATTTGTTGACCAACAAAGAAATCTAGAACTGTGCTGAAAAAGATAAGAACAAGGAAGCGCCAGTCCCACCAGCCATAAAAAACATAACTAGCAACAATAACCAATAAATTTTGAATCTTCAGGCTTTTCTTAAATACAAACCAGTAGAGTATAAACACTACTGGAAGAAAAATCAAAAAATCAAGAGAATTAAAAAGCACTGTTATTTAAATTTTAGTTTGATAATGATTTGAAATAGAATTATATAGGAGACACTTTCACCTGTTTGGCATTTCCAATAAAATAGTATTGGCCAGCAGTATTGGCAAAAGCCTTGAGGTTTTTAAAATATTCATTATTAAGATATAAGAACTCAAATGCTTGTGTTTTTATTTTATGGTTTTCAGATAAGTTTAAATCTATTTCTGTCAGCCCTGCTGGTAAAGGCTCGGAAGAAATATCTTCAAACTTGTACCGGGCTTCTGAAGTAACAACCTCTGTTTTCCTATTTTTAAGTTTATAGGTTAACTTATGTAATCTTTCGTTAACGTTTTTATCCCGTAATTTCTGTTTAAAATCAAAGAAAGACTTGATTGCAAATGCCAAAGTTTTGGCTGTTAAAGAAGCGGAGTCGTATAAAATATGATAATTAAAATCATAGGTTTTGTTGGACCACCGGGTTTTGTAATCAAAATACCCTTTAGAAAAATCAAAGATTTCAATTTTTTCGGAAATGCAGTATTCTACTAACTTCATAATAGTAACAGAGCCTAAATGAAATTTGCCGTAATCGATATCAAAAACAGTAATAGCATCAAAAAGAACGGCGTCCGAGTGGTAGTTAAGCGTTACTCCAATTGGATTGTCGCCGTCATAAATAACGAAAAGGGAGGCTTTTTTTTCCAGTATTAAGGGGTAGGCAACATCATAATAAAATTCCCATTCTTCAGGATTGAGATTGTTATTGGTAATCTGTTTATCATCAAAACGCTTGATGAGCAAGTTTTTAAATGATTCAAAAATAAAATCATATTGAACTTTTGTAATCTCACCACAGTACACTTTGTACGAAACATCAAAACAAGCTTCAAACCGTTTTTTATACTTATTCAATTTGTACCTACTACTCTTGCTAAACGTTGAGAGCATGTACTCATTTAAGTTATTATATTTACCTAATTCAATGGCAAAACCAGGGTATTGCTTGGAATAATGAATTTTTAATGGATGGTCAGAAGCAATAGTAGTATCTCTATTGAAATATGCGGGCACATCATAAATAAGAAATACCTTTTTTTTATAATCTCTGGCAAGCTCAGGCGTAATGTTGTAGTCCATACCCTTGGTAAGGGTTTTTCCGTAATTAGTGTATAAGGGCAAGCTAGCATGTTTGTAAAAGCCAACGTCTGCAAGGAAATCAAACCTTATAGGCTCTTCTCCTTGGTCAAAATGTTTTGCCCAAATAGAAGTATAGGTGTCCGATAGGAATGGGTTGTTCTTTACCAAAACAGGTTAGTATTAATGTGATTTGGGTATTTGGCGGTATGCAGGAAAAAAGTTGCTCTCTCCGTCATTGGTTTTTTCACTTAGCTGCTCTCCACGCTTTTTTACCAAATCTTTATAAACTTTAGGATTTACAATGTACTTCCAAAACTTGGCAGGTCTGTGATTTTTTGAAAAAGTAGATTTAAAGGCATAAAGGGAATCATTCTTAACCCCTTTACCACCACCTAGATTAAAATACTTATAACCTTCTTCGGAGGCATCAATACGCATGGTATCAATTATAAGTTTTATGGCATTTAGATTTAAATATTTTTCTTTGTAGCCTGACAAATGATATTGGACAATATCATCCATTTTAATGAACATTGCCCCCCCTATAATTTCATCTGTTTCATTTATTACGCATAATAAAAGTTCTGTTTTAAAAAAGGAACTGAGCATAAATTGATAGAAGTACCGATCGTTAAAAAAATAGCTATCATCTGCATGAACCCTACGCATATTTTCATAGTAAATATCAATAAAAGCGCGGATGTCTTGTTCAGACGTCCCTTTTCTTACCGAGCAAACCTTTCTAGATTTGTTTATATATGTTTTTAAACGACTACTATATTGCTGCCTTTGAAGGTCAAGAGGTAATGTGAGGTCTATATAAACTACTTCGCCAGGGCTTGAAATTTCGCCAATATCGGCAAGAATCTCTTCTTGATGCTCAATATAGGGGTGAAGCCTGGAAAAAACGGAAACAATTTTTTGCTCTATAAATAACTTTTGAAGTTCACTTTTAAAGTTGGTGTTTTCAAAATTGAGTTTTTTTGTGCTACACAGAGGTCCGGCATAGCCATAAACAGAAGTTACATCTTTATAGCTCGTGCCTTCAATATCCCTAATCATTAAAGGTAGAATGATGCTAGCGCCCTCTTCTTCATAATGGATAAGTATAGGCGTTTCGTCCTCCCCCTTGGAGAGATAGTGGTAGTGGTAGGTATGGTAGAAGTCACAGTGGTCAACAGTTTTTAAAATGTCGTTCCAATCACTTCTTTCCGTTATGATTTCAATCATTTATTTTGACTAAATATCAGAAGAGACAATCGTGCCTACTTCATGGGTTTTGGTATAGGTTTGATTTTGATGACAAACAAATATTACCCATAATGGAAACTTCTGATATCAGCACTTAATAAAACACCATTGGTTAAGGCCATTTGATTAAGAATTAATTAAAAATCAGTTTATTCAATTACTATTTAAATCCATTTTAGATAAAGGATTTAAGTTTAAAATCTTTAATATAAATTTACAACTTCACTAAGTATTATCAAAAAAACGAGCGCTATTCTAATATATTTTAATATCCCCTAAACTTTTAACAAAGCTCTGTGGTAAGTTCTCTTTGGTAAAGTAAAGAAATGAATCACTATGAATATTGAGGCCATTATCAATTAAGCCAATAGAATTCCAATTTAGTTGATTGGGAGCTATAAAATCTTTTCTTACATTATCTGCCACATAACAGTATGTATGGTCTTTAAAACTGTTCTCTATGGCTAAGTAGTTATTTTCATTTGGTTTCTCCGTACCCAGCTCTTCAGAAATAACAATTTTATCAAAATAATGTTCAATACGTAATGCATTGAGTTTTGCTCTTTGTGTTTTACTTCGGCCATCGGTAATTATAGCAAGTTTCCCTTTATTTTCTTTAATGGTCTCTAATAAAGGAATAACGCCCTGAAACGGGCTTATTGATGGTGTATGATTTCGATAAGAGGTTATTAATGTCTTTTTTTCAACGGAAAAAGTAGTTGTTAAATACTCAAATACATTTTCCTTATTACGGTACATCGAAAACATTTTAACAAAAAGATGTTCCCATTGGTTAGGATTTAATTCTTTGGCGATGGCACAATAAGCCGATCTTAAATAATCTACTTCATTATAGAGTGTGTCGTCCAAATCAAAAACGATGACCGAATTTTCATTAACCTTTATATCCATGGACTAAAATTTCATCATCATATCTAATCATGAGAAGGTCTTTTTCCCAACAGTCAAAATTTTCTTCTATTTGCTTGCCTAATATAAATTCCTCTAAAACCCATTTTGGATAATTGGCACCGGCCAAGTAGGATAGGGGGTAACCACCACCAAACCGGGGGTTGATTTCAATTGCTCTTATTTTATCTTCTGTACCATGAACAAAAAACTGAGCTGTTAAACAGCCTACGGCTCCTTCAACTTTTGCTAAGTTCTTCTTGATATAATCAACCAAGAGGTTCTTTACGGTCAAGGCTTTATATACTTCCCCATCTCTTACTTCAATTCTTTTGCGGGGCACTACGCATTTTAGCATGTTGTCTTTTCCGTAGTAAAGGTCACACGTAAACTCATTATAAACATCATGGTCAAGATATTCCAAGAACATTAGTTTTTCATTTTCAAAATGATAATCAGTCAAATCTTTTTGGTCCTTTATAAGATAGGTGTCAACACTTCTACTACCATCTATGGGTTTAATGAATAGAGGTAAAGTGTAGTCTTCTTTGGTAAATTCTTTGGCTACAGAAACATTGTGTTCTTCAAAGAACTTATGAATTTGTCTTTTGTCTCTACATTTACCAACAAATTCCGTTGAAGCTACAATAGGAGTAATGCCATTTTGCTCTAGCAATGTTCTATTTTGCGCCAGGGGTAACAGTTCCGTATCAATTGTAGGGATTAACAAGCTTATGTCACGACTATTGCATTCTTTGACCAAAACATTAAAATAATCTGGATGGGTAACGAATGGCACTTTAAAATAGCCGTCAGCTACCTGACAAGCACCTGAGAGTGTTGGGTTTGCATCTGATGCATAAACTTTAGCTTCAGGATATAGCTTTTTAAGTTCCTTTTGAAATGCTCTGACCAGTGACACGCGTCTACCTGCGGAAGATATAAGAATATTCATTGTTTTAAAGTATAAAAAGATCGGAACATCTTTATGAACGGATTTATCAAAGGTTTTCTATTAAATACGAAAACCAAGCAAGAATAGCCTATTCCGTGATAATCTTCACCTATGAATTTCTTTAAGGGGTAAGCATCTATTTTTTCAAAATCCGATAACATGGCAGGAATTTCCGAAACCGAGATATCTGACTTCATCAAACGAACCATTAAGAAGAAAACAAACGACTGTTGTCTTGTTTTTAATCTTTTAATACAGGCTTCTGCATTTGGATGGTTACTTGGTATTGTTAATATCAATTTATCAAATACATGTGCGGCATTTGCGTTGTCATATATGACTTTATTGTAATGCTCAGGACTCTTGTTGCGCATTGCCGATGTTGGCAGAATACGATATCTATGCACGTCCAGGTTTGTATGTGCCATTCTTTTGGCCTTACAGAATAGTTCAGCCGTAAGTATGGCATCTTCCATCCATTTACCTTCTATAAACCGAATACCGGTATTTTTTATAAAGTCCCTTTTAATTAGATACCACCAGATTTCGTTTTGATGTTTTCTATGCGCCACATAAGAAATTCCATCCTCTATAGTTAGGGAATCTAGTTTATCACCTAAGTTATCTGAAATAGGATATCTCTTTTCTACAACAGATTTTGTTTTGAAAGTGAGTATGTCTAAACTATTTTCTATTGCTAAGTTCAATAGAATGGGTAAGGTGTCCTTGGCAATGTAATCATCAGGGTCTAAGAAATAAATATATTCGCCTTGCGCTAAATCAAAACCTGAATTACGAGCAGCTCCAACACCGGCATTTTTTTTATCGATTACTTTTATATGGTCATTTTGCTTGGAGTAATCAATAGCAATTTTAAGGGTATTATCTTTAGACTCGTCGTTAACGATGATGATTTCGTATTCGTCAGGATTTAATCTTTGGTTCAATAGGCTATCTACACATTCTTGTAGATATAATTCCATATTGTAGCAGGGAATGATTATACTTAACTTCATACTTTACTATTTCCTGTAAAAACTTCCATTGTAGCACTTGAATCTGAACTGATACCGTCACTTTTAAGAACTTTCTGAATCGTTAGAAATATTATTTTCAAATCTAATAAAAAAGATAGGTTTTCAACATACCACACGTCATACTCAAATTTTTTATCCCATGATATGGCATTTCTACCATTAACCTGCGCCCATCCTGTTATACCTGGTCTAACTAAATGCCTTTTCTTTTGTGTTTCACTGTATAGGGGTAGGTAGGATACTAAAAGCGGTCTAGGTCCTATCAAACTCATTTCTCCTTTTAAAACATTCAGTAATTGCGGTAGTTCATCAAGAGACGTTTTTCGTATAAATTTCCCTATAGGTGTAAGTCTAATTTCATCAGGCAGTAAATTTCCATTCTCATCTTTCCTATCATTCATGGTTTTAAACTTAAGAATTTTAAAAACCACCTCATTTTTACCTGGTCTTTTTTGTACAAAGAAAACATTACCCTTATTAGATATAGCCAGAAAAAGAATAACAAATACCATCAGCGGTCCCGCAACTATTAATCCAAATAGCGCGACAAGAAAATCAATTAATCTTTTAAGTATAGCTTTATACATTGGTATAACTAAGGATATAACAAATTAACTATAATATTTTCATTTTTATTGATGACAATAGACCAAGTACAATTTTAATGGCTGTAGGGGCTTATACAGAATTTTCTGTCAAAACTTTATCACAGCAGTATTTGTATTTTACAATTGGTCTGAGATAATATCCAATATATTCTTATTTATTAAATGAACATCAAATTTATTTTCTGCTAATTTTCTGCTTTCATGCCCCATGGCCTCAATATCTTCTGGGTGGTCTAAGAAATACTTTAAAGCTTCTACTAAAGGTTCTTCTTCTTTAGGAGGAATTAAAAATCCATTTCTTCCTTCTAGAACAGTTTCTCTGCAACCAGGTTGCATTGTAGTAATAATTGGCATTCCACACGAAAGTGCCTCTAAAATTGAACGAGGAACACCTTCACGATAGTACGTGGGTAGAACAAATATATCCAGCTCGGAAATAGCTTTAGCAACGTTGTTAGACTTACCATGATAAACAATTACTCCTTTTTCATTAAGTGCTTCCAATTCTTTTTTGGACACGGCAGAACTACTATTTTCTGGAGGTTCACCAATGATATGAAATTCTGAATTGGGATATTTAGGTTTTAATTGTCTAGCTGCATTCATAAGCAGTTCAACACCTTTTTCTTTCATTAACCTGGCTACAAGAACAAACTTTACAGCACTGTTTAATGAACGCTCTCTTGGTTTAAAAGCAAATTTCTCTAGATTGATGCCAGAACCGTTTACAACATGTAACGATTGATTTTCAGCAACAATTTTATGGTTTTTAAAAAGCTGAAGATCATCTGAGTTTTGGAAAATAACGGCCTTATTACTCTTTAAAGCTTTACGATATAAGAATTCAGTTATTGATTGTAATACTTTTGCCTTTGTGGTGACTCTACTAAAAGTAAAACCAAGACCTGTAATAAGCGAAATAACCGGTATATTCAATTTTTTAGCAGCAAAAGAACCGTATATGACTGGTTTAATAGTGTATGGGAACAGAATATCAATCTTATATTCGTCCATTAAAGATCTTAATTCTTTAATTGTATTGTAATCACTTATTGGGTTTAAACCGGTTCTCTGTAAATGAAAAGGAACAGGTACACCTCCCAATTCTTCAACCAAGCTTAACGTATTTTCGTTGAAATCAGGGCCACCACAGTACACCTTAAAACCTTTGCCTAACAAGTGTTTAATTAGGTCCCCCCTAAAATTACTCAAAGAAAACGAGGCGGAGCAGAGGATGAGTATATTTTTGTTGGTATTCATAAATCAATTTATCTGGAATAAATTATTTAACAGATTCCATTATTTGAGCATAGAATGAAGACTGTGTTCTTGACTTTAAGAACGAATCAAATATAGGTTTATTGGCTTTGGTATCACTTTGGAGTACATTAATTATACTACTTTTTAGTTTTTCCGTATTTTCAGTAGGGCATGTTTGGATGTTTGGAATGTCTTCAATACCACCAGCACTTAAGGTTGCAACTATTGCTGTGTTTTGAGACATCATCTGTAAAAGTACGTTTGGGAACCCTTCAATACGAGAAGATAACACACACACCTCGGCTCTTTTAAAGTACGCATATACGTTTTTTACATAACCGGGCATATGAATCCTTTCTTTCAAACCTAATTCTTCAATTTTTTTATTAAGATTATTCCTTTCCGCACCTTCACCAAGAATAATTAAGTCTAAGTCGTTGTTGATTACAGCTATATCTTTGAACGCTTCTATAAGAATATCAAAACCTTTTGCGGGAGCCAACCTTCCGGCGGCAACAATGAACTTTTTAGTTTCATATTCTTTGTCTATCGCTCCGGTTCTTGAGTTTATATCATCAAAATTGAAGGGGTTAGAAATGGTTTTGATGTTCAGCTTTTTTGTTAAAGAAGGGAGTGCTTCCATAAGCTGCTTTTTCATATAGTCGGTTTGTGTAATTACCAATGATGAGCCTTTATAACCCAGAGCATAAAAGAGAGAATAAATTTTTAGTTTATAACCGCTTAAAAGCTGAAATATAGAATTGGATTCCCTTAGAATAACTTTAGCTTTGATAAAGCCTAATCTTTTGGCTAAGCCTAAGGTACCGTTTATTATGGTCTGAGATGAGAACGTAAAGGATACATCTCCATAACTTTTAAAGAATAGATAGGGTAGGAGGTAGATCGCACCAACAAAATATGAATTGAAGGGAAGATAAACAATATCAAAGTTTTCTTCTAGATCGCTCCAGCCATTACTAGTTTTTTTTGATAATATAATGACACGACATTTCTGTCTGCACCCCGATACATAGAGCGCCATACTTTTTACAATATGTTCTGAGCCTTGTACGCTATCTGTGGGGAGAACAAAGAGCCAAGTATTTTTTTTGTTTGGTTTCAGATTTATGATTTTGTTACCTGTTCTATAAGTTCTGTCCACTTATGACCAACGTTTTCAATTGAAAATTTATCTAATGCTTTTGAGGCATTTAATTTAAACTGTTTACGTTTTTCAGGACTACTTATTAACTCGTTTAATTTTAGTACCATGTCATCAATATTTTGATTTTCAACTAAAGAACCATTTTCACCATGAGTTATTATATCCGAAGGGCCAGAAATACAATCAAAAGCAATACAACAAACACCTTGAGACATGGCTTCTAATAAAGTCATAGGAAGTCCTTCATAACGAGATGGTAAGACAAATATTTCAGTATTTAAAAGTAAATTTTTTATATCGGTTCTATAACCTGTAAAAACAATGTTGTCTTTAATACCAAGTTCTTCACTTAATTTTTTTAGATAAGTAATACCATCATCACCTTTTCCAACTATCTTAAATGTCCAATCAGGATGTTTGGTTAGAACGGATTTTGCTATATAGATAAGATTATCAAAACCTTTATGGTCATAACGGTTGACGTCGCCTATGGCTAATATCTCTTTCGAATCACTAAATTTTATATCATTCTCTTTTACGGTTTGAAAAGTGCATGGATTTGGCATTAACCAAACATTTTTGTTACGCTTAGAGAAGTACTCTTGGTCAAATTGAGTAAGTATGGTAACGGCACTAGCTAATGGGTACAGATTATTCCATAAAATCTTTTTAGCGAAAGTGCTTTTAGTATAATGATTGTTGTGTTCTGAAACAATTAGTTTTAAATTATAAATCCTTGCAATTGGTATAGTTAGATATCCTAATAAATTAATATGTGAACTAATTATATCTGGTCTGTTATTTTTATTTTTATAAAAGGATAGTAAGCTGAAAAACCCATTTATTACTACTGAATGAAATAAAGGATGGCTGTGTAATTTTATTCTCTTGATTCGAGAATCAAGTTCATAATTATCATCTCCTGTAAAGGTAATTATTCTAATACTAAGTCCTTTTTGTACAAGATAATTGGCCAAAAGGCTAACCACCCTTTCTGCACCACCTCCACTCATCTTGTTTATTAGAAAATCTACCTTCATTATTGACTTTGTGTTTTTGCGAGTAAAAGTTCACTTCCTAAAGCTAAATCCCATTCAGATGGTAATATAGGAGCAAATCCGCTATCGTGATGAAAGGTAAGTTCTCCGAAGTACAGTTTTCCGTCAACATCGTACCAATCTACTCGAACGTAACAAAAAGGTTTTGCTAGGACTTTGGAAAGCTCTATCATTTTGGTTAAAGTTTTAGGGGCTGGAACTTCAAAATTGGCAGGGTCAGTATATTTACCATTTTCTTTTTTGGAAGACCATTTATAAGGTTCTCTCTTCCAGTCAATGCTATACCAGTTTCTATAATGATCTTTAGTGCCTCTACCAATGTCTACTTGAATCATTCTAACCTTACCATTAAAACAATGAAGTTTATAGTCCATAGGAATATCACCTTCCCTGGTTTGTAACAAAGATTCAACAATAATCAAGGGCGGAATATTTTTGTATTGCCACTCTCTCGTAATGTTATGGGCATAATTTTTTTCCAACCTTATTTTTAAATCGGATTGAATTTTAAAAATATCAATTTCCTCTTTATTTATAACAAAGTACCCGCCCCCACTATCATGGTTTGTTTTTATGATACAAGGGCTGTCAGGAAGATTTTTTTTGGTGATTTTGGTAGGGTCTTGCGTATGGATTAAGAGTGGCACAAGGTATTCAGATCCAATATTTTTTTCAATATACGCACGAACTGCATATTTATCAGCGCACATAGTATGCAGAGAGGTTCTGTCATTAAGTTTGAGCCAATTAATTTTTTCATTGAGTGTTTTAGGATGTTCCAAATCGATAGGACGCCCAAAAGATTCTTTGTAAACTCTCTTAATTACCCTTTGGTCGGCTGCTATACGAGTCCAATAAAAAACATTTAAGTCAATAACTTTTTGAATTAGAATCCTTCCTACTGACGTTTTATTATATAATTTTTTTAATATTTTCTTCATATATAAGTAAAATAGAAAAATTAAATATTTAAGAAGTAAAAATAGATTGCTGTTCGTTTAGTAATTTTTCTTTTACATTAATGTAAACGTACATAGAAATAAAAATATTACAGTAGTTATCAAAATAACCATGACCGGTCATAAGATATATAGATATGGTAAGACTTAAGTAGAGATATTCAGGATTCGTTTTAAAAACAAGAAGACTTCTGTACAGAATGAATAAGTATATGCCAATCATAATTAAGAACGGCAGAATACCAGCTTCACCAATAACCATTAAATAAGAATTGTGGACACCCGGCAAACCTGGCCTATGCAACTGAAAAAAATAATAACCATTTCCAAACAAGGGCTTATCTAAAACATACTCAGTATAAAGTGCCCAAGTTTCAGTTCTACTATCCTCTCCCAACGTTTTGGTTTGAACAGCTTGTTCATTGCTGAAAATACTAGAAAATGCTGAAAAGCGTTCTTTATTCAATGATAACATACTCGAAATAGCAAAAAAGATAACGAAGGTACCGGCTCCAATAATTGGGGTGATAATATTTTTTCTACTTCGATAAATAGCCACAAGATTTATCAGGAGCCATATAAGAATAAATGTTCTTGAAAAAGTTAATATTCCAGCAAGGGTTAAAATAAATTGCCCTAAAACTCTAAATCCTAATTTTGGAACGAGATAGCTCAAGCTATACCCAATGAGGCAAATAGAACCGGCTAAATTTGGGTTTAAATAAAAACCACTATATCTACCGTAAGTAGGATAAAAATTAGCATTTGCCAAAGGAAAAACTAACGCATTTATGATTATAGAACCTGCCCCGATAAGAAGAATATTGAAAATTTCTTTTTTCGAGGTTCTATGCAATACTTCTACTGAAAATACCACAATCGCCAATGAACGGATAAACTCTTTAATTATTTCAATTTCATTAACACCGTAGAGTGCATTTACCCCACTAAAAATAAAATAGAATAAGGTTAAAAAAATAAATGGCAAGGGCATCTTGTGTTTCTTCTTGATTAGAAAAAAAAATAGAAACAATAAAAGTGTCGAGGCATAGCTAAGTAGGGAGCCCAAACTTGGGTTGAAATATGCCGTTATGTAATTAGGCAGGTTCCAAAGCAATAAGATGAGTATAAGGTATTGTATACCTTTTAAAATATTGTTCATTAGCTACGGCGATACTTCATAAACTACAAAAATAGATTTATATTTCTTATTAGAGTCATTAATTCATATTTGTACGTGAAAATCATGTTTGTACGTGAAAACCCATCTTTTTGGATTTTTATGTAAATTAAATATCATTAGTTCCTATTAAAAAATTGATTGGGTTGCTCGGATATTTTTTTATAACAATATGAACTTTCAAAATTTGGACTTTGCTAAAATAGCTCACCTAATACAACTAGAAAGCTTTCCGAATGTATGTAGAAAAAGAAGACGGAAAAACTTAATTAGCTATAATGTTCCAAAAAAAAAACATAAAAAAACAAAATAGACAGGCTTCTAACTTACGAATAACTTCTAAATATTTAATTTAAATTGTCACTAATTCCAATGTTTAGATTGAAAAAATCATGTAGTAACCCCTGTCTTTTTACTTTCCTTAAACGTAAAATAAAACATAATGACATTTTTCAATATTACAACTACGGTTGTACAAATAGCTATTCCTAGAATACCATAATACTGAATGAGAATATAGTCCAGTATAATATTTAGAACTAAAGCTCCAAAGGAAACATAAGCCATAAATGCGTTTTTATTAATACTTGTTAAAAAATTCACATTTATCGTTCCTGCTATAGTAAAGGGAATATATACTAAAAAGATTTTTTGAATGTTCGAAACCACTTTCGTATCTTCTGCGGTAAACTCTTTTCTTTGAAAGAAAAATTCAACAAAGAAATCAGTAAAAATAATTCCCAATATCGCAAAAACAGCACCTCCCCAAAATGTAATTTTCATCATTTTAAACACCGTTTCAAAAGATTTTCCTCGATTGTTAAGCACTAATTTCGAAAAATAGGGTAATAATACATTTGTAATAGCTATGGCCAAAAGACCGATCAAAAAGGCGGGCATTTTTTTTCCATAATTAATGGCGGCAATTGAACCTAGGACTAATTGCGCAGCAAAATATTGGTCTACAACACCATTCATTCCTGTTAGAAAACCAGATGAAATTTTAGCGGGCAATTGTGCAAACATAAGCCTGGCGTTGGAACTCTTTAAATTTGGTTTAGATAGTTTTAGGATTTTCTTTTTCAGACAGAGTACTAGATAATACAAAAAACATAGTATGGACCCAAACAAAGTACCAAAAGCTAAGACCAAATTACCGAACACATCCCTATATAAAAACAGACAAGCTATTATAGAAATAGGCACGAACACACTACCGTAAGAAGAATATTTGTATTCTCCATATATATTTAGCATACCACTTAGCAAAGAAGAAAACCCCCAAATCACAATACATGGAAGAAGATAGCGAAATTGACTTTTAATCATACTATAGTATTCTTGGGTATGACCAGCGAAGAAATTTTCCACATAAGTATCGGTAAACACAAAGGCAATTATCATAAATAGAACAGACACTAAGCCTGTTACCAAAAAACCAGTAGTTTGAAAAGAAGATATGCTATTTGTAGTTTTTAATTCTGCAACATAACTAGGTATAAAAACATTTTTAAAAGCACCCAAAAATACAGTATCGATAAACCCTGGAACAAGTGAAGCAATAAAAAATGTATCCAAAATTTCAGAAAGGCCAAAGTTTGCAGCAACCACCGATTCTTTATAGAAACCAATGAATTTTATCAATAGAGTTGCAATACCAACAGTAAGTATATTCTTAACAACTTGATTTTGAAATAAAGCTTTTGCATTGAAATTTTTGAAAAAGCTTTTAATTTTATTTATCATTACAATTTTACTATTTCAGATTTTTTAAAATAATCTGCTCCCAATCGTTCGCTATATGAACGGCTTGAAATTTTTCTACCGACATCTGTGCTTTTATCGAAAAATTTGATCTTAAAGTCGCATCATTAAATAGAACATTTAGTTTTTCTTCTAATTGTATTTGATTGTTCATTTCAATCAGAAAACCGTTTTCTCCATTTTTTATTAGTTCAGAAGGACCTGTTGGGCAGTCAGTAGCAACGCAAGGTAGTCCATAATGCATAGCTTCAATCAAGGCATTTGGAAAACCTTCATATATAGAGGTAAAGGCAAATATAGAGCTGGAGTTGTAATGATCGCTTATGGATTTTGTAGGAGACAGAAGTTTAATTTTCTCTTGCATCCCTAATTCACGTATTATATTCTCATATTCCTTTTGTTTTGGTCCTTTCCCAATTATGTGTAAACACCAATCTTCTTCATTTAGAGCTGAAAAGGCTCTTATTAAAAGTATTTGCGCTTTTTGTTCTGTAAAACGACCTACATTAAGAACAATTTTCTTTTTTTCGATTTCTTTATTTCTTGACAAGGTTAACTCGGTAGAAATAGGGTTAGCCAATATTTGGAGATTTTCTTCTTCAACGAAAGATTTAAAATATTGTTCAATAATTTTAGTCTGTACTACCAGACAATTGGCCTTTGGATAAGTAAATTTCAAGAGAGTGTTCCATAAAAAGCCTAGGTTTACTTCGTATGGGTTATTTCTCTCGCTTATTATAACAGGAATTTTCAGGGTTTTTGCAGCAAGTATTCCTAAAATATTCTCTCTTGTTAAAAAACAAATAACTAGTTCTATCTTTTCGTTTCTTAAGTGCTTAGTAATTCTTTTATAGAGTTTATAGTTTAGTTTTATAGTGTCAAAAACTGTCTTACTCGGCTTAATCTTATCATAACAATATAATTGCTTTATTCTAGGGTCCAACTTGTAAAATGGACTTAAATTAACAAAAGTAATTACTGTTACTTTATATTTTTCAATTAGTTCATTACATAATGTACTAACTACCCTTTCAGCCCCCCCAGAGCTTAAAGACCCAATAATAAATGCAATAGATTTTTTTTTCATTAAATGGATAATTATAAGGAACAAGTCTAAATCTCAATATGTTCCATCTCAGACCCATAAAGAAGAAAAACTTAAACAATACCATACGTTAACGCAGAAACTGATGTTTTCTTTCTTAAGAATGGGCAAAGATGTATAAAAGTTGATAAAACACAAATAATTATTCAAAGATAGCTTAAACACCCATATACAGTTGTTGATAAAACTACAAATGAAAATTGATTGGTTACTAAATAGGTCACATACCATAACAACCATATGAATAATACTAATATGACTTAATTTTAAGAAACCTAAAACTTTAGACTCATTTTAAAAACTTAGTTTTACGTCGTTAAAGGGCTATCATGTAAATAAATTTAATTTATGATTGAGAAACGTTTTGTTGTGATTTTGGTTTTGTTGTGTATTTTCAAGTTGTCCGGACAAACTGTAAAAATTTCAGACTTCGGTTTTGATGCTTTTGATTCTACAAAACATATTTATGATGCTATTTTATCAGAAAACGATACTGTCATTTTTGATAAGCAGCATACGCAGTGGATAACAGGCCCATTACTTTTTAATCAGTTGAAAAACAAAGTGTTGGTTTTTGAGGAAGGCGTCATGCTATGCGCTAAGGAAGGAGGTTTTGTTAAAACTACGGATGCTTTAATGGAATTTCGTAATTCACATAATGTCATAATTATAGGAAACTCCGCTATCTTGCAAATGAATAAGAAAGAATATACTGATGGGGAGTGGAGACATTGTATCAGCCTAAGAAGTTGCACCAGTATAAATATTTCCAATTTAACACTCAAAGATTCAGGGGGAGATGGTATTTATATAGCGGGAAGTAAAAAAGGCGAATTTTCGGAAAACATTCAAATTGAAAATATAGTATCGGATAATAATAAGAGACAGGGAATGTCGATTGTTAGTGCCAAGAATGTGACTATTAAAAATAGTATTTTCAAAAATACCAAAGGAACCCTTCCAGAAGCTGGGGTAGATGTAGAACCAAATTCAAAACTTGATCGTATTCAGGGTATTCGCTTTTACGACTGTACATTTGTTGAGAATAACCATGCGGGTGTTGTTCTTGCATTGCATAATTTAGAAAGTGATTCCGCTCCAGTTGATATTGAATTTGTTAATTGCGTAGTAGAAAATAATCATGATAAAGGCAATAAATATATAGCGAGCGAATTAATCTTCAATGCCCATAAAACCAACCCTGTAAAAGGTAAGGTTGTTTTCGAGAATTGTTTGATAAAAAATTCAAAATGGGGTCTTTTCTATAGTAGGAAGACTGTTGAAGCCTACAATGTTACTTTTAAAAATTGTTCTGCTTTGAATATTTGTAAAGACGGATCATATCCACCTATTTATTTGGAAGTGCCAGATTATTACAAGGGTAGTTATCAATTAGGAGGTTTTATTTTTGATAATTTAACACTACAATACAATGCTAATGTACCCTACATGTCAATAAGGGGCTCGACGCTACCCACGTTAAAAAATGTTTCTAGTATTTCAGGCGATATAACATTGATAAGTACCCAAGAACCTAAAGTGGAATATATAAAATATAGTGGTTCCAATAATATTGATGTAAATATTAATATTACCCAAGAATAAAACGAGTCCTAATCTGACTTTACAACTCTAATTAGAATACTTATTTGACAGGTCTATTTCAGTTTAAGATATTCATTGAAATACCTGCGGCCTAATTCTCTTTGACCTGCAGCATCATAGTGAATATAATCTACCTCATCATCACCTTGTTTCACAATAGTTGATGGATATGATGGATTTGCAAACCCTACAATGTTTACTCTGTTAACTGTGTCTGCCAATAATTGTTGATGTGTTATTCTCTCAGGTTTTGTATTGACCCAGAAAGGTACCATTCCGCCAAGAATAAAGGGTGTGCTAATTTGTTTAAGGTCGGTTCTTACATCAGAAATAAATTGGTCTAAAGTATTGGCAAAATTTTTGTTGTATACATCGTTTTCCCCTTGATGCCACAATATTACTTTTAAACTACTTGATGGATATTTCTGCAGTACATGCGTAACTCTTTCAATCATGTCATTGTACAGGAGGTCACCCTTGTTCCAATCACCATCTTTAAAACCTGTGCTGTTTTTCCCACAAGGAATAATTAGTATTTCCCTATTGCTGTTAAGAAGTTGATTTTTATAAAGTTTAGCAAAAGTTAAACCGAAACCAATTTTACCAGTGCTTCTGGTGTGATGATCTAATGGTTCGACGGCATCAACGATTTTATAATCATTACCGTTGTTTCTTCCAAATTGATTGATTCTATCCTCACTTGCGTCAAGAGTTGAGTTATATCCCGTTCCTCCGTGAGTATTGGATTGCCCTGCAATTAAAATAATATCATAACCGAACTCTTCGGTTTCTGGAGTAATTTCTTCTGATGGTTCTTCATTAGTTGGCACTTGTTCGCTTATCACATCGTCTTCAATATCTTCATCAATATCTTTTTCAGCCTCATTTTTCTGAATTTCTTCTTCTTCTTCTTCTTCTTCTTCTTCTTCTTCTTCTTTTTCTTCCTCTTTTTCTTCTTCCTCTTTTTCTTCTTCGAAATTCTCCTCAGTATCATTGTTCACCAATTCATCCTTTAATTCACCTTCATACGTCACCCACAATTTCGGACTAGTTTCTGGCGAACTCTCTTTTGAATTTACCAGAATTTCATTTCCTTCTGAAAGAGCAAGAATAAATGTATTTTCGTTCTTATTAAGTTTTGAAACATTAAGATCAATGAATCTTTTGTTATTTTGTTGAGATATTTCCTCCGATATATTTATTATTTCTCCGATTTCTGGTAAAACTATTGAATCAAGATTAATTTCATTCCAAATAGGTGAGTCTCCTTTGATAATATTTATTTTACCATCACCGAATTCGCCAATTATGGATAATTCCAAAGTGGCCGTTAAAATGGTATCTTTAATTCTGTCTAAATTAAACTTAATATAGCCAAGATTTTCTTGTTGTTCTAATATGATAATTGTATCATTTACTCCTTGTTTCCCGGATAAGTATATGTCATCGGTAGGGGTAAAGGCAAACTGACTATAGATTATGGAGTCTTGTACTTCCTCAGGAGCAGATACATTATCCTCAACCGTTATCAATCCTATTGCATCCGCTAAGTCTTCTTCTTCTTTACTACATGAAATTACAATAACTGAGACTATAGCAACAAACAATAGCCTAAAAAGTAGTTTATGCTTTTTGAAAATATGTATTGAATGGGATGAAATCATGAAAAGGTAGGTTAATTAAAAGAGTACCATAATTTGGAGAGGTACTTATCTTTTAATTAAACGTTCAATATGCGGTAATTAGTCAATTTTTTCGTTAAACGGTGCCGTTAATTGTAATTTTCGATGAAGTGACATTTCTCTTAACATTAAAAGCTTTTTATAGAGTAGACATTTCGTAAAAAAAGAAGATAGAGCGTATCGATTAGCCCTTTAAAATATAATTGATATAATCTTCCGTTGGATTTTCCTTCGCAATAATTTGGGCAGGATTACCAATTACTAATGAATTTTCAGGTACATCAGAATTGACAAAAGAGTTTGGAGCAATTAGAACATTGTTACCAATTTTTATATTTCCCGCAATAACAGTACCTGTTCCAATCCATACCTCGTTACCAATAATTGGAGACCCTTTACGTTTCCCTCTATTGGTTTGCCCAATGGTAATTGAATGAGATAGATTACAGTTATTTCCTATTACAGCTTTTTCGTTAATCACGATCATTCCAAAATGACCCAAATAAAGACCATGACCAATTTTGGTTTTAATAGGAATTTGAATACCATATTTATAACGAAGTTTTTTCAGGACATATCGGTAATATATTCCTGATATGGAGAATCTTTTTTTGGAAGCCGCTTTTCTGAAGTAATATGTAAATTTAAAACCCTCGGATTTAAAACCTTTTCTTATACTAGATTCTCCTTTATATCTGTATAAATCGTATTTAATATGATGCTCCATTATGGATTTTCAAATTATTATTAAGGACTATAGCTTTCTTGTCGTTACAACTTAATTAAATATACTGGTTAATTTTATTCTTGGGCCAAATATTCTAAGAATATTTCTAGGTTTGTATATCCATCGTTGTTAACATCCTTTTTGCCATCCGTAGAATCGGTAGGGTCTAAGCCAACTGAGGTTTCCCACTCATCGTCCATTCCATCTTTATCTGAATCTTGATATGCTTCACCACTTTTTAAGTTGGGGTAGCCAACGTCGGATACATTTATAAGCATGCCTCCATTTCTATTTATTACGTTTTGTACAACTCTCTCGTCCGAAGAATCTCTATTGGGTTTGGATGCCCCTACATTTGCTAATACAGTACTTTCGACTTCAGATGATTGCATGGGGTTAATTCCTGAATTGAAAACAGGTGTGTTCTGTAGATAAGGGTTAATATTAGACGATATTTTTGCAGAATTACCGTCTAAAGTATTATCATGAATATAACCTTGAGTGCCTGAAATATTACCATCGGGACAGTTATTTAATGAAGCGGTTAGTTGAATAACAGTTTCATTTACACTAACATTAGGATTTGATTTGTAAACATTACCAATAATATCAAATTGATTTTCATAAGTAGGGTAGGTAGCATCTTTAAAACCGTACACAAGGTTGTTTATCATCTCAAAGCTAGAGGTACAAGTCGAAGACCTTATGTTACGTTCCATATTATGAACAAAGAGGTTTTTATAAACACTTATATTATTTGCTCGATTCCATAGGATTAATCCGAATTTGTGACTAGTTGAAATATTCTCTCCAACAATACTATTTTGTATGGTTATATTACGAACATTGCTTGTCCCACCTATTCCACCCATTTCAACGATTTCATCTTTTCCCCAACTCAAGCTACAATGATCAATTATAACGTTTTCTGTTGTAGTATTATTGAAGGCTATGATTCTAAGAGCATCTTCATTAGAACCTGTAGTTTGCTCACCAGGTCTGATTCTAATATGTCGTACAATAACGTTAGACGCCATTATTCTAAATTCAGCACCTTTAATGGCAATACCATCTCCTGGAGCGGTTTGTCCTGCTATGGTTACATTTCCGTTACCGTTGCTAATTTGGAGGTATGAATTACACTCTATTGTGCCTGAGACCTTAAAAATAATGGTACGAGGTCCTTCAGCCAATAAAGCGGCTCGTAGACTTCCATTTCCAGAATCATTAAGGTTGGTAACCTCTATAATTTTTCCACCTCGTCCACCAGTTGCAAATTTACCAAATCCTTCTGCTGAAGGAAACGCTTTTAAATTTTCATATTTTTTATTGAAAAAGATGGTTACTTTGCCTTCTTCAGTTTTAATTTCTCCTTTTTCATCAGTGGTCTTCACAGTATAAGTGAATGTGTCTTCCTCTTCGTTAGTTTTGTCATCAAACGTTATCGTTTCGGTTTCTTCTTCGGCTGTTTCTGGTTCCTTAATAGTACTCTCAGTTTGCGCTGATTCCTCTTCGGTTATGTCAGTATTGTTCTCTTGTGTGGTTTCATTTTCATTGCTTTCTTCGGTATTAACCTCTTCGTTATTATTTCCGGTAGTTATGATATAGGTTAAAGTATTATCTGGGTTAATCTGTACTGTTCCATTTTTTGGTTGCGAAGTTTCTACGATTTGTACTTTATCGGTATCAATAAAAGTATCATTATCCAATACATCTAAAACAATAGAGCTGTTTCCGTTTAAATTGTAACTATCGTTAATGAGATATTCACTATAGTTATTAAGACTGCTTTCTCCATCTTGGACGACATAGCTTGCTAATAAATCTACATCTTTTGAACAAGATGCGGTTAGCAAAAAAAAAGCAAAAGATAGTAGTACTCCTTTTGAGGGAGATATGGTTGTGCAGTGCATAAGTAGGAGTTGTTTAGTCAGAAAAACAGCTTTGGGAACTATTTATCTAGCTTTGTTTCATCATTCTTCTCTATGAAAATTTTTGTTCATTCATCTTACTTTTGAATCAATTGAACGAATTTTGTTTTATAACTCCATCAGAGTTTTGTTTGTTGCTTACTAAGCTCTTTTTTAGATGAACTGCACTATACCTAATTGTGATTATCGATGAAGTGTGTTAAAATAATGTTTTGAGGTAATGTAAAGCATTGATCACTTAGTGAAAATAGAAGAGTTTGGCGTTAAGTTAGTTTTTGTGTTAAGAAGATTAAAAATAGATACCATAGAACATGGACCTGAACTATTCAGGTGGAGTTTTAAACTATCTGTGTAGGAAAGCTTGTATTAGCAAAAATAGTTTTTCAAGAGGTTTTAGGGAGCTTATAAAATAAAATCGTAGACCTGTTATTTGTATTGATTTAATTGTGTTCGTTTAGGAATTGAAATATCTGATTAGCAATAAGCTCATTCCCTTCCTTTGTATAATGTCCATCAGAAAAACGATATTTATCTCCAATGTGTAATTCAATAATAGGCTGATTCACACCATTTTTAATAAGTGACTTTTTGGTTAGGTTGTCATGAACCAAATACACAACATTATCCAAATCAGATTCAAATAGTTCAAAGTTGGGCTGTGAATAGAATTTAGGGCCATTAAGTTTTTGGTTGATTAAATTAACGATTTTAAAAGAGGATTCCTGTTTTTTATTTACCTGTTTCTTGTAAACTAAATCGTTAGTCCCGCTTATTAGTATAAAAACTAGTTTAGCTTCTTTTAAATCATAGGTTTTATAAATGTCATTGTATGTATTTAGATTTCCGCCGCTAGCTCCAAAATTAAAAACTTTTGCATCAATTGTTTCATCTAATAAGTAAGCGATTGAATTGTATGTACCACAAATTTCTGATTTCACGAATGAATCACCAACTAATGCATAATTTTCGCTTAATTCATTAGTTTCAAAATCAATGTGAGAATAAAAACCCAAATTATTTATATTTAATCTTATTTTCTCTCCATTTGGATTATAGCCAATAGAATCATTTTTATTTGCAATAGATGGAGTAGTAAAGACCCGCTTAATATCTGCTGTAAATTGCCTGACACTAAAAATAGGGGAGGTGAGGCCTTGAAAGCATTCAAAAACTACAATGAATAATAAGAGGAAAACAAAACTATTGAGTATTAATTTCTTCATGATTAAAATTGAAAGTATATAAAATCTGTTTGAACAACACCAAAATATAGTACCACATGGAAGAGTAGAAAAATGTAAAATAAAATCCTAATAATTTTATATTTTGAAATAGTAGATAATCTTTCATCTTTTCTCAAAAACCATTCTATAATTATGAATACAAGACAGTAGCCCACACCTTGAAGTTTTGAACTGGGTAATTGAATTTCAATAAACATTTTTTTTATGTACAAAAAAGCATTTGAAATAGTATCGCTACGAAAGAATACCCAAGCAATAACAACAAAAAAATAAGTAACACTAATCTCAATGAACTCTTTTATAGACGGTAGAAATTTATTTTGGGCAACAATACCTCCTACATATTTTCTATTTAGATCAAAGTAAAATAATGGAACATATAATAAAGCATGTATAAAACCCCACATTAAAAAAGTCCAATTTGCACCATGCCAAAAACCACTAACCAAGAAGATGATAAATATATTTTTTAGAGATTGCCATTTACCCCCTTTTGACCCACCTAACGGTATATATAGGTAATCTCGAAACCAAGTTGACAGTGAGATATGCCATCTTCGCCAGAATTCACCAATATTTCTTGAGAAATAAGGAAACTTGAAATTAGACATTAGCTCAAAACCAAATAACTTAGACGTACCTATGGCAATATCTGAATACCCACTAAAATCACAATATATCTGAAAGGAAAAATAAATAGCACCGAGCCATAGTGTTCCTCCATCATAGTCTTGATAGTTTGCAAATATATCGTTAGCCCTTGGGGCTAAAGAATCTGCGATTACAACTTTTTTAAACATTCCGTACAAGATCAACCGAAGGCCTTGAACAGATTGTTTATAATCGAATTTTCTTTTATTTAGAATTTGAGGTAATAAGTTTGTTGCTCTCTCTATAGGACCTGCTACTAATTGGGGGAAAAATGCAACAAAAGAGGCAAAGCCTATAAAATCTGATGTAGCTTTTAAATTCTTTCTATAGATGTCTATTGTGTATGACATTGTTTGAAAGGTATAAAATGAAATACCAACTGGTAAAATTATGTTTATAGTCCATCTATTTGCCGGGGAGAAACCTAACTCCATCAACAACTCCATTAAGGAATCAATAAAAAAATTGAAGTATTTAAATACGGCAAGAACGCCAATATTAAAAAGAATACTTACCCAAAGATAAATTTTTTGTTTAGACGGTTTGAGCTCGTTTTGGACTTTTAAACCTATAAAGAAATCAACTAAAGTGGATAGCAAGATTAAAAATAGGAAGCGATAGTCCCACCACCCATAAAACACATAAGAACTAACTAGTATCACTAAATTTTGCGCCTTTAAATTAACCTTAAAAAGAAGCCAATATAAAACGTAAACTATGGGAAGAAATATTAAAAAATCATTTGAGTTAAAAAGCACAGAATTCTAATTTTTTTAGAAATGTAAAGATATACTTTCAAAGAATAACGAAAGGGTTTAACTTATTTATTTCCTACTTACCAATTAAATAAATGGCAATAGGGGTAGAATGCAATTTAACTTACTTTCTCATTCTTAAAATTGGCTAGGTAAATTTTTTATTTTCACCTTATTTGAAAACAAAATGCAAATAACGCCTAATATAAGCCTATAGGTGTTAATTACATTTCGTTTTCGCAAGTACTATGAATTATTTGAGGGTATTTACAATTTAATCGATATGATTGTAAGAAATGTTGACATTTACATTCGTACTCGATTTATAACCGTGTCCATAGGTTAATGGATTATCATTAGGTTCTTTAACCGTAAAAGAGCCTTGAATATCCTTTACAGTATGATTTGTATTTGGAGCATTGATATTCATAAAAGGAAGGTTTACGTTATACTCTAGGTAAAAATTATTAAATTCAAAATTACCTGTAGTTGTGTCTGCTCCTAGCGCCTCTAGTTCGATAATATAATTTGAACTAGAAATATTATAGGCGGAACAGTCTTTAAATATAACTTTAAAAGCATCAGCAGCTTTTTTTGCTTTGATTATCCGAGATTTACTTCCGTTGAATTTTAGATTGGTGAAAGTAGCCGTTCCTTTAACAGGGTTGCTATGATCTCCTTGGAGAATCATAAGTTCTGCATCACTTACTCCTGAAGAAGAAGATTTTGTATTATTACTGAACGTACAACTACTTAAATTAACCGAAATAGGAGTTGATGAACTGGTAAGTTTGCCAACTGAAATTAGGAAGCCATGACTGTCATTGTTAGAAAATTTGCAATTACTAAAATTTATATTTACCAGTCGTTCACTGGCGTCATTTGGTTCTAAGTCAACTCCAGACTCTGGGTCTGCACCATTAGACCCATTGAATTCTGAATTTTTAATCCAAACATCCTCTGCACTGATGATACTAAGCCCTTGTCTGCGATTATTTTCACATGTAATATTGTCTAATGTAATATTTTTTGAATAATTGGCATTATAACCGCCCGCAATATACATGCCATCGCCTCCACTGTCTTTTAGAATTAAATCCTTAACGGTAATATTGTTCCCTCCGTCGATAGAAAACGCGTGTCTGTTTTCCATACTATTGTATTCTGATTTAATCATTTTAAGTTCTGCATTATTCCCCTCTATTTTGATATTCTCAGCGGCAACTAGTTGAAATAATATACTACTAGATGCAGAGAATGCTCCAGATTTGGCCCTCAAGGTTACTCCAGACTCAAATACTATTGTCATATCTTTAAGTCTAAACAGTTTTAAGGGTTTAACAATCCAGTCTGAGCTTTGTTTGTCAATGACCACATACGAACTTCCTGAGGTTAACGCTTTATAGACAGCATCCGTTCCATCACTAGAGTTAAATCCAAAATCAGATGCGAAAACAGCATTTGAAGGGTAGTTTCCAGAGCTTCCGCCAGTATCTCCACTTCCAGTGTCTCCTCCACCAGTGTCACCACCACCTGTATCTCCACCGCCAGTGTCACCACCACCAGTATCTCCGCCACCGTTGTCCACAGGTCTTTCATTCACTTTTACATCAATAGTTGTGGCATGGGTCAGTCCATCTTTATCTTTTACAGAAAGTTCTACTTTGTAAGTTCCCGGATTAGCAAAATCGTGGGAAGGGTTTTTATTTGTTGTTGTAGAACCATCATTAAAATCCCAGAAATACCCTGTAATGCCTGTATCATCAGTAGAGTTATTGGCACTAAATTGAACATTCAAGGGGGCATACCCTGTTAAAGGTGTACCAGAAGCTACCGCCACAGGAGCTTCATTTTGGGTTTCGGTGATGGTAATGGTTATAGTTTCAGAATCTTTTAACCCTTCCTCATCAGTAACTGTCAATACCACATTGTACGTACCTTTGCTTTTGAATGAATGCGAAGGATTTGAACTTGTAGCGGTACTACCATCCTTAAAGTCCCAAAAGTAGTTTTTTACAGCTTTATCGTCAGTAGAACCATTGCCTTTAAATTGAATTTCCAACGGAGCTTCTCCTTCAGTAACATTTGCAGATGCATTTGCGTTAGGAGCTTCGTTTTCTGTTTCGGTAATTGTGACCGTAATAGTTTCGGAATCTTTTAGTCCCTCTTTATCTGTAACAGTTAAAACAACATTATATGTGCCTTCTGCATTAAAAGAATGGGAAGGATTGCTGCTGGTTGCAGTACTACCATCTTTAAAGTCCCATGAATAGGATGTAATAGCCTTGTCGTCCGTAGAATCGCTGCCTTTGAACTGTATTTCCAAGGGAGCTTCCCCTTTTGTAATATTTGCAGAGGCTTTTGCATTAGGAGCAGCGTTTTCTGTTTCAGTAATTGTAATGCTAATGGTTTCAGAGTCTTTTAGTCCTTCTTCATCAGTAACCGTTAAAATAACATTGTATGTTCCTTTTGCTTTAAAGGAATGAGAAGGGTTGCTACTGTTTGCCGTACTACCATCTTTAAAATCCCATAAATAAGATTTAATAGCTTTGTCATCCGTAGAATCGCTGCCTTTGAACTGAATTTCCAAAGGAGCTTCCCCTTTAGTAACATTTGCAGATGCATTTGCATTAGGGGCACTGTTTTTCTTAGCTTTTACTGTAATAGTAGTTTCTTCGGTATCAATTTTCCCTTGAGCATCTTGCACTGTCAGGCTTACTTTATATGTACCCGCTTTTTCAAATGTGTGAGAAGGATTTGCTTGATTGGAAGAATTACCATCGCCAAAATTCCAACCATAGTTTTTAACCTCTTGATCATCACTAGAATTATTACCCGTAAAACTAACTTTAAGTGGTGCAGTTCCCGAAGAAGGGGCAGCATCTACTGCTGCAATAGGAGATTGGTTTTCAACAGGATTGGTTACAGGGGGTTTAATTTCATCTTCCTTAGGAGTCTCTACCGGTGTTTCCTCTTCCTCCTCTTCTTTAGGAGTTTCAACTTCTTCCTCTGTCTCTTCCTTAGGAGTCTCTACTGGCGCTTCCTCTTCTTCTTTAGGAGTTTCAACCTCTTCCTCTGTTTCTTCTTTAGGAGTCTCTACTGGCACTTCCTCTTCCTCCTTAGGAGTTTCAGCTTCTTCTTCTTCTTCTTCTTCTTCTGTTTCTTCTACTTCGTTTGGAGTTTCTGTCTCTTCAGCGGTTTCATCTTGATTTTCTTCGTCGGATATAGGCTCTGGCTCAGAAGTGATTATCGAGATGTTTTCGTTTTCTTGAATTATAGCTTCAGCATCTTGTGGAGCACTGTAGGTAACCACAAGTTTTGGTCCTTCTTTTGTGTCATGCTCTTTTGATGCAAATGCTAAATCATTACCGTCTTCATGTTTAAGTACCAAGGTAATTACTTCTGTTCCTACCTTTTCTTCATCTAAAATGATTTCGTGAGTCTGATTGATTTGAAAAATTTTATTTGTGGAACCTAATAATGTGTCAGATTGTGGTGCCGTAATCTCCGTAATGCTATGTTCGGACCAATCTGTAGATTCTCCTTTTAGTATAGATATGGTTCCATGACCGTCGTCATTACTAATCGTAAATTCAAAATGAATCTCTTCTAAACTCCCACCAATAGAATCGATTTGACTTAAATCGAACATAAGATAGCTTTCTCTATTCCCCTCTTCCAAACGAATCAAATCTTGATTGTATCCTTTGCCACTTTGTAAATGTGCGTCATGTATAGGAGTGAAGACCGTAGTTCTCGTTTCGAATATTATATCTGCAATGATTTCCTCTTCTATCAAGACTTCTTCTTCCAGAACTTCTTCTTCTGTCAATTCTTCCGAGGCATTTTTGCTATCTGCATCCTTAACTACCTTAGAAGGTTCGTTTAAGACTGCATCCTTTAGTAGTTCAGTATCTTTAGTACAGGATATTATTACAATTAGAAAAGCAAGTGCAAACCAGATAAAAGATTTGTTTGGGGTAGTGGTGCTAAACTTCATAAGTGGGTTAAAAAGTTAATTTTTCTTAAATTATTGAGGCTGCTAAAAATATAACATCGTTTAATAACATATATTATCGATGAAATGCAGGCGGCCAAAAATAGAAACAAATTAATATAAATCGTTTTTTTCGATGAAAAATATTTAATAATCGATGAAAAGCACTAAAAGTGTTAAAATCTACTGTTTATCGAACACAAGATACAGTACGTCTAAAAGCCAGACTTTAGACGTTTAAGCTTTATTTTTTTAACGTTTTGTTAAGAAATTAATCGATGAAATGCAACAAAATGTTAAGTTTTCCATGAAGTTGAAACGTTTTGAAGAGGTGTTCGGGATTTGGGCTATTTCGTTTTCCTAAAAAATATCTTAGGATTAATTTCAGATTTATTTATTCTAAAAAAGTAGGAGAGAGTCGGTTTTTTCTAAAATTAGCAACAAAAAAAGGTATGACTTCTGCATCATACCTTTTAAACTGAATAATTTTTTTGAAGATGGAATTGTTATAAGCGTCCGTCCACTTCGCCTTTTAAAATGCTTTTAACATCATATAATATCCCTTCTGGTTTTAAAGAATCCCTAAGATTAAGCGTTAGAAACTCCTTGTGGGCAACGGTCAATACTATAACATCAAATTTTTGTTCAGGTAAAGTAGATACCATATCAAGATTCAGTTCTCTTTTCACCTCCTCCTTGGAGGCCCATGGGTCATATATAGTTAAGTTGGTACTATAACTTTTTAGGTTGTTAGCAACATCAACAGCTTTTGTATTTCTGACATCGGGACAGTTTTCTTTAAAAGTAATACCAAGAATAAGAATGTTAGCTCCTTTTATCTTGATGTCTTTTTGAACCATGAGTTTAATTACTTCGGAAGCGACATATTTGCCCATACCGTCATTCATACGACGGCCAGCTAATATAATTTCGGGGTGATAGCCAAATTCTTGGGCTTTTTGAGCTAAATAATAAGGGTCAACTCCAATACAATGACCACCAACCAAACCTGGCTTAAAAGGAAGGAAGTTCCATTTGGTGCCTGCCGCCTCCAACACAGCAGTAGTGTCGATTTCCATTAAATTGAAAATTTTAGCCAACTCATTAACAAAAGCGATGTTAATATCTCTCTGTGAGTTTTCAATAACTTTTGCAGCTTCTGCAACTTTAATAGTAGGTGCTAAATGAGTGCCTGCTGTAATTACTGAAGCGTAGAGATCATCTACTTTTTTTCCAATAGCAGGAGTAGAGCCTGATGTTACTTTAAGAATTTTTTCTACCGTATGTTCTTTGTCCCCTGGATTGATTCGTTCTGGCGAGTATCCCACGAAAAAATCCTTATTGAATTTTAAGCCGCTAACCCGTTCTAAAACTGGGACACACTCATCTTCGGTTACACCTGGGTAAACAGTAGATTCATAAATTACCAAATCACCCTTTTTCAAAACTTTCCCAACAGTCTCACTTGACTTGTACAGTGGGGTTAAAATAGGTCTATTGGTACTGTCAACCGGTGTTGGTACGGTAACTATGTAATAATTACAATCTGAAATGTCTTCTAATTTAGAAGTGCAATATAGACCTTTATCAAAATTAGGAGTTTTTTGCAGAACAGTATTTAAATCTTCATCACTTACCTCTAAAGTAAAATCCTTACCAGATTGAAGTTCTTCAATCCTTTTTTGATTGATGTCAAAACCAATAACAGGATATTTAGTAGCAAACAAACGTGCCAAGGGAAGGCCTACGTAGCCCAGACCGATTATTGCTATTTTTTGTGTGCTCATTATTTCTTTTTAATTTTAAATTATTCCTATACCAGTCCATTGCTGATTTTTGACCGGTACTTTTACTGTATTATGGGTTGTAGCCCTAATTTTTACATGCTTTAATGATAGCGTTAAGATAATGAGTTACATCACCTTCTATTTCAAGGCCGTAAGTTACTTTGATATTTTTAATTTTAGCGCTATAAGTACTTAAATATTCTTTTAAAAATTTAGTTAATTCTTTGACATTAGTAAATTCGCTGGAAGCAACATTGTAAATAGTATTTATAGCTTTTTTAATATTTGTTGCGAGAGTTCTCAAATTCATTTCAACCACTTTATCTATATAAATGAAACCCCTGGAAAAACTATCGTCTATATTGGGATTTTGAGGTTTTTCAAAAAGATTAAGAAACATAACTCTAATCTTCCAATTCGGTATATCAATAGTGTATTTTGTAAGATTATAAAGTAGTAGGAGTTTGCCTATTTTATCTTCAACTTCAAGCCTAGATATTCAATCTCCGTAGGTAAAAGGACCTGCAGCATAAACAAACTACTTTATTTTTGCGTTACGAGCTGCAATTAAGATATTCAAAAAGCTAAATACATTAGCGTCATTACTTGTGACAAGATTCTTTATAGATTACGAAAGAGACTCTAATGGTTCTTGATGTAAAAAGTAGTTAATATTTTTACAAACTTCTTCGCAATCTCTAGGTCACGAATACCACCTTCAATTAGTGTAAAATTAGCATTACCTGTAAAGGAGTTTATATTTTTACCTCTGACTGTAGCAAAATTGTCAAGGAAAATCACCTGACTGCCAATTTTTAAAAGTGATTCACATAGATTTGACCTAATAAATCTGGCATCTCACGTTTACTGAAATTGTAAATTCTGATAAAATTTAATTTCGTTGTGTGACATTGATCATGGTATGAAAAGTAATAAAAATAAGAAGACTCAAATGTTTATTGAATTTGAGCCTTTTTAAATTTATGGTTGATGAATCATCAATTCTTCACATTGTAATATTCCCTATACCAATCAACAAATTTTTGAACACCATCGGATACAGAGGTATTTGGTTGATAGTCGTAATCTCTAATAAGATCATCAACATCGGCCCAAGTACGTTCTACATCACCTGGTTGCATTGGCATAAGTTTCTTTTCAGCTTTTTGTCCCATGCTGTTTTCTATAGCTTCAATGAAATCTGTAAGTTTAACAGCATTGTTATTCCCTATGTTATAGATTTTATACAAATCTCTATTTTCGACCGGAGCCGTAAGCGTTCTAAAAACACCTTCAACGATATCAGCAACATAAGTGAAATCTCTTTCCATCTTACCATGGTTAAAAACCTTGATAGGTTTTCCGTTGGCAATCGCATCTGTAAAAAGGAATAATGCCATGTCCGGTCTTCCCCATGGCCCGTATACCGTAAAAAAACGAAGTCCGGTTGTTGGAATATGAAACAAATGACTATAAGTGTGAGCCATGAGCTCATTGCTTTTTTTGCTTGCGGCGTAAAGGCTTATGGGATGATCAACGCTGTCTGTAGTTGAGAACGGTATTTTCTCATTTAAACCATATACACTAGAGCTACTAGCATACACTAAATGTTTAATCTTATTGTGTCTGCAGCATTCTAATAGATTCAGATAGCCAACGACATTACTGTCAATATAGGTTTCTGGATTTTCTATACTATAACGAACACCTGCTTGAGCTGCTAAATTACAGACCCGGTCTATTTTTTCTTCTTTAAATAGTTGAGGTAGAGCTTCTCTATCCTCTAAGTTCATGCGAACAAAGGAAAATTTATTACCATATATTGAACCGTAAGATTTCTTATGAAAAACTTTGGCATCATTTTGATCAATGCCCAATTGTTTCAATCGCGCATATTTTAAATTTATATCATAATAATCATTAACATTATCCAGTCCTACAACTTCATATCCATTTAGAAGTAGTTTTTCGCAAAGATGATATCCTATAAAACCGGCGGCTCCGGTGACTAGAATTTTCATGATTGTCCTATTTTGTAATATTGGAAACCTTTTGCTTCCATTTCCTCTTTTGATAATAAACGACGACCGTCAAATACAAATGCAGGTTTCAGCATTTTTTCAAAAATTGTTTCCCAAGAATAGCCCTTAAATTCATCCCATTCTGTAAGAATAGCAACGGCATGTGCATCTTTCACGGCATCCATAGGGTCTGTAACAACAGTTAAGAGCTTTCTGTTTTCTTCAGGAGTACGTGTCTCTAAATAATCCAAATCAGCGTAAATTCTATCTGCTGAAACTTTAGGGTCATAAACTACAATTTCAGCTTTTTCTTCTAGTAAAGCATTTGCTATATCAATGGCAGCAGACTCTCTTGTGTCATTGGTGTCCTTTTTAAAGGCCCATCCGAAGAAAACGATTTTTTTGCCAGAAACCGTGTTATATAAGGTAGAAATGATATTTTCTGCAAAACGTCTTTTTTGATAGTCGTTCATTATAATTACTTGCTCCCAATAATCAGCAACTTCTGTAAGGCCAAAACTTCTGGAGATATAGACTAGGTTCAAGATATCCTTTTGGAAACATGATCCTCCAAAACCAACAGAGGCGTTAAGGAATTTTGAACCAATTCTACTATCTGTTCCAATAGCTCTTGAAACTTCCGCAACATTAGCATCAGTTCGTTCACATAATGCAGAAATAGCGTTAATAGAAGAAACGCGTTGTGCTAAAAATGCGTTAGCTACTAATTTTGAAAGTTCTGAAGACCAAACATTGGTTTGAAGAATTCTTTCTTTAGGCAACCAATGAGCATATATCGAACTCAATGTATCTTTCGCTTCTTGTCCTGATGGTGTCTCATCACCACCAATTAACACACGGTCTGCTTCTAAAAGATCCTCAACAGCTGTTCCTTCCGCTAAAAATTCTGGATTTGAAAGTATTTCAAATTTCACTCCATTACCGGTATTTTCCAGAATACTTTTGATTGCACTTGCAGTTCTAACTGGTAATGTAGATTTTTCTACTACGATTTTATCTGTTTTGGCCACTTTGGCGATGTTACGGGCACATAGTTCAACAAATTTTAAATCTGCAGCTTGTCCTTTTCCTTTTCCGTAGGTTTTGGTAGGTGTGTTTACAGAGATAAAAATAATTTCAGCTTCATCAATAGCTTTATCTACTTCTGTGGTGAAAAAGAGGTTTTTCCCTCTGGTTTTCTCAACGATTTCTTTAAGACCTGGTTCGTAAACGGGTAAATTATCAAGATTAGAATCATTCCATTGGTCTATTCTAGCTTGGTTGATATCTACAACGGTTACCGTAATTTCAGGGCACTGACTAGCAATTACGGACATAGTTGGTCCACCTACATATCCTGCACCAATACAGCATATTTTATTTACTTTCTTCATGACTGGGTTCATTTTATTTGGTTGCAAAGATTACTAAATAACTCAAAACTTCCATGCATTTTATCGGTTAAAAAGATATTAATAGGATTATGTGCTAAAATTGAAAGTTTTGGAAGTGTATTAATAATCACTTTATATTAATATAATTGTTTTATTCATCTTGTATTGATACAACGCCACAAGTTGTCCGAAATTATATACGACCGTTATGTTAAATTAGATTGTTTGTCTTTCGTCCCAAATATAGGAAGTTCATAGTTTTTTGAAGAAAAATCGCCCTTTGTTTAACGCATTGTATTTATATTCGTGGAAATTATTATATCAATATTGATAAATTATTCTGGTTTTACAGCACAAACCTAAGTGGCGTGATTTGAACCTAAATATTAAAAGTAAGAAATGAAGAAAATACTCATCACCGGAGCAGCAGGTTTCTTAGGGTCTCATTTATGCGATCGATTTATAAAAGAAGGTTATCATGTTATAGCAATGGATAATCTTATAACCGGAGACTTACGTAATATTGAACATTTATTCAAATTGGAATATTTTGAATTTTACCATCATGACGTCACTAAATTTGTAAGTGTTCCCGGGAAGTTGGATTACATTTTACATTTTGCATCGCCTGCAAGCCCAATCGATTATCTTAAAATTCCTATTCAAACCTTAAAAGTAGGTGCACTGGGCACCCATAACCTTTTAGGTCTGGCTAAGGTCAAAAAGGCAAGAATATTAATTGCTTCGACTTCGGAAATATATGGAGACCCTTTGGTGCATCCTCAGACTGAGGAGTACTACGGTAATGTGAATACTATTGGCCCAAGAGGAGTATATGATGAGGCGAAAAGGTTTCAAGAGTCAATTACAATGGCCTATCATCGTTTTCATGGTTTGGAAACTAGAATTGTGCGTATTTTCAATACTTATGGACCTAGAATGCGTTTAAACGACGGTAGGGTAATACCTGCATTTATAGGACAGGCATTAAGAGGTGAGGATTTGACCGTTTTTGGAGATGGAAGTCAAACACGTTCTTTTTGTTACGTAGATGATGAAGTTGAGGGTATATACCGACTGTTGCTTAGTGATTATGCGTTGCCTGTTAATATTGGTAATCCGCATGAGATTACCATTAAGGACTTTGCAGAGGAAATAGTGAAATTAACGGGAACTGGTCAAAAAGTGATTTACAAACCATTACCACAAGATGATCCAATGCAGAGACAGCCAGATATCTCTAAGGCTAAAGAAATTTTAGGTTGGGAGCCTAAGGTTTCAAGGGCGGAGGGTATGAAAAAGACCTATGAATATTTTAAGTCTTTACCGGAAGATGAATTATATAAAAAGGAACATAAGGATTTTAAGGATTATAATAGGATTTAAATAAGTAATTTAGATATTCATAAATATAAAAGGAGCGGTCATTAAAATTGGTTTGCTTCTTTTTTGTAAGTATTTGATTTTTAGTTTGCAGCGTTGTGCGTTGCTTGGATAGTTTAAGTAGTTTAGTTGGTTGGCTTATCAATATCACGTCTATTAGTAGGTTTGAAACGTAACTATGTAGGAATAACTAGACTAAGAGTTAAGGCTTTTAGTGCGATTAGCCGAATTTTTAAGGCGTACAACAAGATAAATTAGAGATTTTAGAGTTAAGGTTTAGTTTTGTATTTGATAATTTAAAAGAACTTTTAGTGATTTTTAGATTATATTTATATGTTTGGCCAAGGTTTGAGATAATCTAGGCACCCCCAAATAAAGTGAACTATAAACCAATTTCAATTGAAAACTATTACTAAAGAAAAGATATGGCTGTCTTCACCACACATGGGCGGGGGCGAACAAAAATATGTTCAAGAGGCCTTTGATACCAATTGGGTAGCCCCTTTGGGTCCTAATGTAGACAACTTCGAAAAATCTATTGTTGAGTTTTTAGGTGGTAACACCAACGTGGCAGCGCTTAGCTCAGGTACTGCGGCTATTCACTTAGCATTGGAAATATTAGGCGTCACAAGTGGCGATGAAGTAATTTGTCAAAGTTTTACTTTTTCCGCTTCAGCTAATCCCATTATGTATCTTGGCGCTACGCCAATATTCGTAGATAGTGAAAAAGACACCTGGAATATCTCTCCAAAATTACTTATAGAAGCCATAGAGGCGCGAATAGCACTTGGCAAGAAGCCTAAGGCCATTGTTGCAGTTCACTTATATGGTATGCCTTATAAAGCAGATGAAATAACGCGAATTTCCGAAAAGTACGGCATTCCTGTGGTGGAAGATAGTGCGGAAGCATTGGGAAGCTACTACAAAGATAAAAAATGTGGTACTCTTGGTGCCATAGGAATCTTGTCTTTTAACGGAAATAAAATTATAACTACATCTGGTGGCGGAGCTTTGGTTGTTAAAGATGAGGCCATAAAGAAAAAAGCAGTATTCTTAGCTACACAAGCTAGAGATGATGCGCCTCATTATCAGCATTCTTCAGTTGGTTATAATTACAGAATGAGTAATATTCTTGCGGGTATTGGTCGTGGTCAAATGGAAGTATTGCAATCTAGAGTTGACCAAAGAAGATTTAATTATACTTTTTATAAAAAGCACCTAGCGCATCTTTCTGAAGTAGAATTTTTGGATGAGCCTAGCGGTTACTCAAGTAATAGATGGTTGACTTGTATTTTAACTCCTTCTTTTGAAATAAGGGAAGAAATCAGGTTGGCCTTATTAGAAGAAAATATAGAATCAAGACCTTTGTGGAAGCCTATGCATTTACAACCGGTTTTTATTGAATACCCAAATTATAGTGATGGTACATCTGAAGACCTTTTTAATAGAGGCCTTTGTTTACCAAGTGGCTCTAACCTTTTAGAGAGCGATCTTAAAAGAATCGTAGAGCTTATACTAACCAAAATTTAATCTGATGATAAAAAACTATGTAGTAAATAATGCCCATAAGTACGCATCTAAATGGCTTGTTTTGAGTATTGATGTCGTAATGATAGCTATCTCTTTTGTACTATCATACATCATACGATTCAACCTTACATTAGATTTTGATATAGACAAGCTTTTTGTTCAATTACCTATCATATCCTTAATTGCCTTGGCATCCTTTGTGTTTACGGGTTCTTACAAGGGTGTGGTTCGTCATACAGGTGTAAGGGACGTTTATAACATTTTCAATGCTATCTGCTTATCCAGTATACTATTGATTTCAATGGTGTTATTTAATCGTGAACTAGGTGTTTTTGAAAACTTTACAGTTCCTTTAGGTATCATTATCATTCACAGTTTGTTAAGTTTTGTAGCCCTAACGGCTTCTCGATATGTATTTAAATCACTTTACAGCAATTTTATGGCTCGTGATTTTAAGGTAAATAAGAACGTTTTAATATTTGGAGCAGGTGAGTCGGGAATATTAACTCAAAGCGCCCTTGTTAATCATACGAAAAGTAGGGTTAGGGTTGTAGGTTATATAGACGAGGATGACAAGAAAATAGGAAAACAAATTAATGGCGTTAAAGTATTTCATAAAGATGTACTTAACAAAGATTTTATACTTAAAAATAGTATTTCAGAAGTCATTTTTTCAATTCAAAATATCGACCCTAAAGGTCTTAAGGATTTGGTTGAGGGTCTTGTAGATTTTCCAGTACAGGTCAAAATTGTGCCTCCAGTTGAAAAATGGATCAATGGAGAATTAAAAGTGTCCCAAATTAAACAAGTTCAAATTGAAGATCTTTTAGATAGAGCTCCAATCAATATTAAAAACTCTAAAATATCCGAAGAAGTTAAGAATAAGGTCGTTTTAGTTACCGGTGGCGCTGGATCAATAGGGAGTGAAATTGTACGTCAGGTATGTACATACGATTATAAATCACTGATTATTATTGATCAATCGGAATCTGCACTTTATGACTTGCAACAGGAACTAAAGCAAAATGGATTTCATAATTTTATGCCTATTGTTGGTGATGTTAGGGATAAGAATCGTCTTAACAATCTTTTCCAAGAGTATAAGCCAGACATTGTATTCCATGCTGCAGCATATAAGCATGTTCCATTAATGGAATATAACGCATATGAAGCTATTAAAATAAATGTAGCGGGTACGAAAGTAGTTGCTGATTTATCGATAAGTCATAATGTTGACAAATTCATCTTTATATCCACGGATAAGGCCGTGAACCCAACAAATGTTATGGGTGCCACGAAACGAATTGCTGAGATGTATATTAGTTGTATGCAACAAAAAGGAAAAACGAAATTCATTACAACCCGATTTGGAAATGTTTTAGGATCAAATGGTTCAGTAATACCACTTTTCAAAAAACAAATAGATAAAGGAGGTCCGCTAACTGTGACACATGAGAATGTTACTCGGTTTTTTATGACCATACCAGAAGCTTCTCAATTGGTATTGGAAGCAGGAGCAATGGGTGATGGTGGTGAAATATTCATATTTGATATGGGCGAGTCTGTTAAGATATTTGACTTAGCCAAAAACATGATAAAGCTTTCTGGACTTAAATATCCGGAGGATATAGACATTAAGATTACCGGTTTGCGCCCAGGTGAAAAATTATACGAAGAATTATTGGCAAATGGTGAAAATACTTTGCCTACCTATCATAAGAAAATCATGATCGGTAAAACAAGGTCACTTGATTATATTTCTGTCCGATCTAGAATTGATGAACTATGTGTTTCCAACATGTTTTTCAATGAAAGTACGGTAAGTTTGATGAAAGAGATTGTTCCTGAGTTTATTTCCAATAATTCAGAACTCTGCTCGTTGGATAAGAAGAAAGAAGTTGTGACTAAGAATCATCCACTTAAAAAAGTCTTATAACTTTTTAATTCGTTATTATTGCATGAAAATTATATACGCTATGTCCAAAAAAAGTATGATATCAACCGATATATTTAAATCATTTAAAAATGCTTTACCCATTTTAATTATATCCCTTGTTTTGCTATCTTCCTGTGCTTCAAGAAAGGAAGTTGTGTATTTTCAGAATACAGGAGATTTTGAAACTTTGGTAGATAAAAATAGTTTCACCCCAAAATTTAAGGTTGATGATTTAATTAGTATTTACGTTTCAACTTTGGATAGTGAAGCCAGTGCACCTTTTAATTTATTGCGAGGCGCATCTGAGGGAGGTATTCGAGCAGAACAGGTAGATTATTTAATTGATAAAGATGGTGAAATTGATTTTCCAGTCATAGGAAAGGTTAAAATAGCTGGACTTTCAGGGGAAGAGGTTCGTGTTTTATTACGAAATAAACTTTCTGATTATTTGAAAGACCCTATAATTAATATAAGATTACGTAATTTCAGTGTCTCTGTTTTAGGAGAGGTTAATAGACCGGGAACATATCCTGTAGATGGTGAGCGTATAACTATTTTAGAAGCTTTAGGTCTTGCAAGTGATATGACCATTAAGGGTAGGCGTGAAAATGTTATGGTAATTAGAGATTTTGACGGGACAAAAGTTTATACTCGAATCGATTTAACTAAAAAAGAGGCATTGAGTTCGCCTGTATATTATTTGACGCAAAATGATGTGGTGTATGTAGAGCCAAATAATTCGGCAATTAAATCCTCAACACTTGATGCCAGGATGGGAATTGCTGTTTCTATAGCTTCATTATTAATTACTTCAACAGTGCTTTTAATTACTAGAACTAACTAAAGTCTACAGTTACTCTATTAAATACATAAAATGAGCGTAAATACTCAAAAATCCATGTCGGACAACTCGTTTGACTTAAAGGAGATTCTTAATACCTATACGGCACATTTAAAATGGTTTATATTGTCAGTCGCAATAGCATTGGTTATGGCTTTTGTCTACATACGATATGCTACCCCTCAATATGCTGTTCAAACGCAAATTCAAATTTTAGAAGATAAAACTTCTGGGTCAGAACTGGATGTTTTTCAAGATTTGAGTCTGTTAGGAGGAGGTAAAAATAAAATAGAAGACGAATTACAACTTATAAGTTCTCGTTCCAACTTAATACGTGTAGTTAAGGAATTAAATTTAAATACTAAAATATTAGTACAGGGAAATATAAAGGAAACAGAACTATATAAAACTCCTCCGGTAAATTTAAGTTTTATTGCAGCCGATTCTGTTCTGAATAGGGCTAACTTGGAATTTTTTATAACGATTAGCTCATCAACAACTTTTGGTTATACAGAGGAGGAAGATAAGCCGGTAAAAATTTTTGCTTTTGGAAAGAACATCTCAACATCTATTGGAGACATTGTTATTACTCCTAATGTAGGCGTGTTCGAAAGTTTCAAGGACAAAAAACTAAGGGTTTCTATTTTGCCAATAGAGGATGTTGCACAGGGTTATCGTAAACGTATCTTAATTTCCAATCCTGGAGATTTCAGTAATATTGTTAATTTAACCTTAGAAGATCCAATTAGGGAAAAAGCGTCCAATATTCTTGACGCATTGGTCAGAATTTATAATGAAAATGCTATAGAGGATAAGCAAATTATTGCGGATCGTACGTCTAACTTTATAGATGAGCGAATTGCAAATATTTCTTCTGATTTATCAAGTGTTGATCAGTCTGCACAGGATTTTAAAACTGAAAAAGGTGTGACGGATATTGCAGCTGAAGCTAATGTAAATCTAAATGTTGGGGTCGCCAATCAACAAGAACTGGCTAATGCTCGTAATCAATTGAACATGGCGGCATCTATGCAGGATTTGGTTCAGCAGCAGAATAGCTATGAAGTTCTGCCAACTAATATAGGACTTTCCGATCCTACCATAGCAAGTACTACAGATCGTTACAATCAATTAGTTTTGGAACGGAAAAGACTACTGAAAAGTTCTAATGAGAAAAACCCGGTGATTGTAAACCTTGATCAGCAGATAGCGGGTTTAAAGAGTAGTATGCAGTCTAGTTTGAGTAGTACGGTAAACAATTTAGGCCTTACTGTAAATTCTTTAAGCGGGCAACAGGCTCGATTTAATAGAAAGATTTATTCTTCTCCGGCTAATGAGCGAGCTTTAAGGGACATTACCAGGCAGCAACAAACTACAGAATCTTTGTATTTGTATCTTTTACAAAAACGTGAAGAAGCACAAATTTCAGCAGCTTCTAGTTCACCTAAATCCAAAATTGTAGACCAAGCCTACAGTGTCAGCAAGTTACCAGTTTCCCCTAAAAAGTCTATAATCTATTTAGCATCTTTTATCTTAGGTTTGTTAGTTCCTTTTAGTATTATTTATGCTAAAGATTTATTGGATAACAAAGTGCATAATATGCACACCTTAGATAAGTTGGTTAAAAATGTACCTATTTTAGGGGAATTGCCTAGATTAACCAAAAAGGATGAAAAGTTTGTAGTTAAGGAAGATAGGTCTGTACTAGCAGAGTCTTTACGAATTATACGTACCAATTTAGATTATTTGATAAAATCAAAGCGCAATAAGGTAGGTAAAAGTAATATAGTTTTTGTAACCTCCAGTGTTCCTGGTGAGGGTAAAACTTTTCTTTCCACAAATTTGTCAATGATATTAGCTAGTACAAATAAGAAGGTTCTCTTACTTGGGGCAGACATAAGAAACCCCAAGTTGTACACATTCTTCTCAAGTGGAGGAGTTGATAAAATGCAAAAGCCAACCCGAAATAAGGATGCGGGACTTACAGAGTATTTGTATGACAACACTATAGAGATTAGAGATATAGTTAATCCAATGTTAGTGCATAGAAATACGGTAGACGTTATATATTCTGGTAGAATACCACCCAATCCGGCAGAACTATTAATGAGTGATAGAATAAAAGAATTATTTACCCAAGTTTCTGAAACATACGATTATGTCATTGTGGATACAGCTCCATTAATGGTGGTTACAGATACCCTTCTTATTAGTGAGTATGCAGATCATTTGTTGTATGTGACAAGGGCAGGAGTCACAGAAACAACTGCTGTAGAGTATCCGATAAAACTTCAGGAGGAAGGAAAGATAAAAGGGCTATCGTTTGTAGTGAATGATGTAGATTCTTCTAATTTGGGTTATGGTGGTAAATATGGCTACGGCTATGGTAAAACCCAGAAAAAGTGGTGGAAGTTTTAAAATATTTTTAATTCATAATTTTAGTAAAGCCCTGAAGAAATTCAGGGCTTTACTTTTTGTCAGAAGAACAAAAGCTCTCTTGGTAATTAGAGTTTATCAGTATTTTAGTCATATATTCATTGCAATCTTCCCCCAAAATGTCAAGTTTCTATAAACACCCTTCTATTGTTTAAGAATAGGACTACGGAACTAAAAGAAATTTCTTGACTAACTAGAGGCATAGCCTATGGTGAGTTATCGGTATTCAATCCTATTTTAACGAAAAGAGGTAGGGTTTTAAGGTCTTAAACTGTTATTAGATTATATTTGTTAATTGTTTGAATAGCACATTTTTACAAGAAAAGCCAAATACTATTTAGTATGAAACATAATTACGCTACAAGTTTATTAATACCTTGTTTTATAATCTTTTTTTTAGGGAATTTACGAATTCAAGCACAGTTACCAACTGAGTTTGTGAAAACTGATTTAACTACGGGTTTAGCAAATGCTACAAGTTTTACATTTACTCCTGATGGTCGTGTTTTTATATTGGATCGGTTTGGTGAAATTTTAATTTATAAGCCGGATACACAGATTACTGTTTCAGGAGGTGTGCTTCCCGTTTTTCATGAATTAGAAGACGGTTTAGTGGGTATAGCGGTCGACCCGGATTTTGAATTGAACAATAAAATATACTTACATTATGCTCCTCTAGATTTTATAGGAAATAGAGTATCCAGATTTAGCGTGGTTGGAGATGCTATAGATTTTTCTTCTGAAGAGATAATAATTCAATGGCCTACCAGTAGAACCGCAGAGTTTCACTCTGGTGGTGATATGGATTTTGATTCTCAAGGAAACTTATTTATCGCTACAGGGGATAACACCACATATGGCCCAAGGCCATATGCCCCTATAGATGAAGAAGTTTCAGATATGAGTGCTGAGAAAGCTTCGTCAAACACAAATGATTTAAGAGGGAAAATATTACGAATTAAACCAGGTGCGGGTAGTAGTTACACAGTACCTTCGGGTAACTTATTCGCAACTTCTGCGGAAGGAAGGCCTGAAATATATGTAATGGGGGCGAGAAACCCTTATCGTATACATGTAGATGAAGAAAACGATTGGTTGTATTGGGGGGAAGTTGGTCCAGATGCAAATGTTGACAATGTTCTTGGCCCAAAAGGGTTGGATGAAATTAATCTGACAAAGGCTCCGGGTAATTATGGGTGGCCTTATTTTTCAGGAGCGGATAATGATCCTAGCGAAGAGTACGCGTATCAAATAGATTATGCGGACATACCATACTACAATGACCCTGCTGCTCCAGTAAACATATCTAAATGGAATACGGGCGCTACTAATCTACCACCTGCTCAAGAAGCATGGATCGAAAAATTTCACAAATGTTATTTGGCCGGCTTTAGGTACAGGTATGATTCTGAATTGTTGGATGATCAAAGGTTGCCAATCGAGTTTGACGGTTTGTTTTTTTATTACGATTTCAACACGAGTCAAATATGGGCCGTTGAAATGGATGCCAATGGAGATATTATTACAGAAACGCAATTAACGCAAACTGTTTTCCCTGGGACGGGTAATTCTAAAAACGGTTATATTGATATGGAAGTTGGCCCTGATGGTAAGTTATATATATTGGCCTATGGTGCAGGTTGCTGTCCAGATGATGTGGGAACCGGTCGACTTATACGAGTAGATTATACAGGAATTACAACAAATTCACCTCCATCAGTTAAGATGCAGGCTAATGTCACCAACGGACCTTTGCCGCTAACAGTTAATTTTACTGGTGAAAATACTACTGATCCTAATGGAGATACGCCATTAACTTTTGCCTGGGATATTGATGTAGATGGCACTGTGGATTATACGACCGAAAATATTTCACATACATACACTGTTGCAGGTACATACACAGCGCAATTAAAAGTTACTGATCCTGATGGAGCTGTTGGTGCCAAAACAATCACTATATATGCGGGTAATTCTAAGGCAAATTTTGATTTTGCTTCGCCACCAGATGGAGGACTATTTGGTTGGAACGATGATTTTGTATTTGACCTGAATGTAAATGACCCTGAAGAAGGCGATATTGATTGTACTGATGTGAATGTTATACCATCTTTAGGTCACTTAAACCATTTTCATGATGACAACACAATCGATGCTTGTGGAACCAGTTTGAATTTAAATGATACAGGACATGATATAGATGGTGAGATGGACATTTACTATGTATTAAACGCTAACTATACAGATGCGGGAGGACTGATATCTAGAGATCAAATTACATTGCATCCAAAGCGAAAAGAGGCAGAATATTATGATACACAAAGTGGCACTACCATAATTGAAAATAGTTACGAACTTGAAGGTGCTTCAGAAGCCTTACAAGTAGATAATAACGGGTATATTTCTTTTTCTGGAAGAAATTTACAAAATATCACCGGTGTAAAATATTTAGTGGCTTCGGATAATTCGGGCAGTACAATCGAATTAAGGGTAGGTAGCCCTACAGGGAATGTAATAGCAACAACTGAAGTTCCTTCAACAGGAGATAATGATGAATGGATTAGAGTGGAAACTCCAATAACAGCCCCTAGTGGAAAGAACGATTTATTTTTTGTTTTTAAGAACAACTCAAGTGCACAAGATATTTTTAGATTAAACTATGTAGAGTTTACAGGAGCTGGAGTTTCTACTGATAATACAGCACCAACTGTTAAAGCGGTTCAATCTGTTGGAAATTCTGCGGTTAGTGTACTGTTTTCAGAGTATGTAGACCAGGCTTCAGCAGAAAATATGGCTAACTATGCTATTGGAAATGGAGTTACCATCTCATCAGCAGTTTTGCAACCGGATAGCAGAACGGTTTTACTTACTACCTCATCCTTGTCTGCTGGAACAAGCTATTCCATAAATATATCTAATGTTGAAAATACGAGTAGTATTATTATGGTGAGCGATAATTTATCGTTTATGGTATTCGAAGAACTTCGAATAAATGCAGGTGGAAACGAAGTAGTCTTTGAGGGAAATACATTTATTGCTGATGCCTACTTTAATGGTGGTTATACTTATTCAAAAGCCATAGATATTGAAGGGACAACAAATGATGCCATATATCAAAGTGAACGCTATGGCCCGAATTCAGGGGGGTATGGTTATGATATTCCGGTTGGTGTTTCTGGGGAATATGATATTCGCCTGCATTTTGCGGAAATTTTCTTTAGTGTAGATGAGAATCAATTGGATAAAGGTGCTGGAACAAGAGTATTTAATGTTGTAATTGAAGGTGAACAAGTATTGACCAATTTTGATATTTTGGAAGAAACAAATCCTTCAACGGCTTTAGTAAAGGAATTCAACAACGTTTCCATTACTGATGGCTTTGCAAGTATTTATATAAACGGAGTAGAGCAAAGTGCGAAAATAAATGCAATAGAAGTATTATCACCTGATACTTTCGAAGAAAGTACACCAACAGATTCAAATATAACAATAACTTCTCCTTCAAACGGTTGGGATGTAAATCAGCCTTTTGAGGTAGCTTTTAGAGTGGAAAATTGGACTATAAATGAAGACGATACCCATGTGCATTATTTTATAGACGGTACCTTAATAGATAAATACTATGGTTATGATCCAATTCCAATTGATGACTTATCCGATGGTGAACATACTATAAAAATTGAGTTATTTAATGCGGATCACACAGGTACAGGTATTTATGATGAAGTTGTAGTAAATGTTACGGGATTAATTACTTGTAATGTCACTCCATTTCCTGAATCATGGGTGGTGCATGAATTTGCAGAAAATCCGTATGTTGTAGTTTATACTTTCGCTGATTATGATTTGGATGGTGATGGTCTAAAAGATATTGTTACAGGAGGTTGGTGGTATAAAAATTCAGGGATTGCTTCTGGTGAATGGGCAAAAAATGAAATAGGCAGCGTATTTAGGAATGTAGCGCATGTTTATGATTTTGACAATGATGGGGATATGGATTTGTTGGGTACCACTGGTGAATATAAGGGAGCTCAATTAGTATGGGCTCAAAATGATGGTAGTGGTAATTTTACAGTATATCAAAATATCCCTGAGGGTAACACGGACTATGTAGAACCCTTCTTGGCAGGTATTGCGGGTGGTGTGTTTGATAATTCAGCTACTTATAGAATGGCGATAAACTGGAATGGGGCGGAATCTACAGATTCTCCTATTCAAATGTTGACTCCTTCTAATAACATTACTACCGAAATGTGGAGTTTAGTAGACATTAGCTCCGAGTCGTCTGGAGAAGATATTCAAGCTGGTGATATAGACAGAGATGGTGATCTTGATTTATTTCAAGGGGTAAATTGGTTGCGTAATAATGGAAATTTAAATTTCGAAAAATTTGATACTGGAGTAAATAACGCTTATTCTACTACAGCAGACCGTGCTCAATTGGCAGATTTTGATAGAGACGGTGATTTAGACGCCATTGTTGGTCAATTAAGTTTAGGTAGTGGAGGAGAAGGTACAGGAGCTAAAACAGAATTTGCTTGGTTTGAGGCCCCTGCAGACCCTACACAGCTATGGATTAGACACGACTTAGATACTAATGTTAATGGAAGTTTAAGTGTATTTGCTACCGATTTTGATTTTGATGGAGACCAAGATATTATAGTAGGTGAATGGCGAGGTGATCAGCGTTTAATAGCATTTGAAAATGATTTATGCGGTTCCGGTGAATTTAATAAAATTATATTGGATGATGGTGCTTTAGGATACGAACATCACGATGGTGCACGAGTAGTTGATATTGATGCGGATGGTGATTTAGATGTTGTTTCAAATGGTTGGACTAATGATAAGGTTCTCAGAATTTACGAAAATACAACTCCGCCGGTATTAGATGATAGGCCTATTGTTAATGCAGGAACAGATAAAATCATTTCTGCTGATGCAGTAACCTTGACCGGATCTGCAACGGATCCAGACGGCGGTGAGATAGTGTCTTACCAATGGTCTCAAGAAAGCGGTCCTAATGTGGCAACTCTAAGTGGGGCCAATACAACGGAATTAACGGCAACAAATCTAATTGATGGATTATATGTATTTAGATTGACCGTTATTGATGAGGAGGGTGATAGAGGTTTTGATAGTGTTACGGTAACAAAATCAACTTTATCTACAGTTACACGAATTAACAGTGGAGGTCCTAACTATATTTATGATGGTGTAAGTTGGGCAACAGATCAATATTCAAATGGAGGAGCAACCTTAACAAATGCAATTGAAATAGCGAATACTGAAAACGATGTATTGTATCAAACCGAACGATACAGAACCCAAGGGGATTTAATTTATGAAATACCGGTTACTAATGGTGAACATAGCTTAAACTTACACTTTGCAGAAATCTATTATGGTGTACCGGGAGATGGGTCAACGGGTGGAGCTGGTTCTCGAGTGTTCAATATTGATATTGAAGGACAACAGCAAAAAGAGAATTATGATATTTTTGTAGAGGCCGGCGGGGCTGCAACGGCTATTATTGAAACATTTAGTGGTATAAATGTAGCTGATGGTAGCTTGACTATAACTTTGACCCCTGTTACCGAATTCCCTAAAATATCAGGTATTGAAATTATTGAGCCTGTAGTTGAAGGAGCTCCTGTAGTAGATGCGGGAGATGACCAAATGTTAACATCACCGGAAAATAGCACCGTACTTTCAGGGTTAGGATCTGATTCTGATGGTGGCACTGTAACCTTTGAATGGACTCAAGAAAGCGGACCTAATTTGGCTACTTTAAGCGGAAACACAACTCCTGAACTCTCAGTGAGTGATATGGAAGAAGGAGTATATGTATTTAGATTAACCGTTACCGATGATGAAGGTGAAGTAGTTTCTGATGATGTTTCAGTAACGCTAGTTCCTCAAAATGGACTCTTAGCTGTGGCGGAAGCTGCACCAACAGAAGGGGTATCTCCTTTGGAAGTAACTTTTACAGGGAGTAATTCGGTTGGGGATATTACAACGTATTTATGGGACTTTAAGGACGGTAAGACTTCATCTTTGAGCGATGCAGCTAATACTTTTGTAGAGAATGGAACTTATGAAGTAGTTCTTACTGTTACGGATGCAGGTGGAAATACGCATTCAGATACGGTGACGATTACGGTTTCGGAGACTATTGAAGGAGATAAAATGGGTTATATCCTTGAAAAGAATCCTATTACGGAAGGTGTAGCTAATATTAGAATTCTTAATCAACCAGAGGATTTTATGATGTTAGGAATTAACCTATACGATCAACAGGGCCGCTTAATAAGTGGAATAGGGGCAGAGGATGTAATTGTTTCGGGTGTTGATACGTATCAAGTGCCAGTTCATCTTTTGCAAGATGGAATATACTTCTTACATATAGCAAATAACAAAGGTAAGCCTGTTACAATGAAATTATTAATACAGCAACCATAGTATATTGAATATAAATAAAAAAAATGCCG
>NZ_JAHKPY010000002.1:626617-845658 GCF_018860745.1 Zobellia uliginosa
CGGCATTTTTTTTATTTATATCTTTTAGTAAAATGTCTGTATAGTATTGTTAATCAGAGGTAAAAGTTGCTCTATGGTTTTTTTAGAAAGGGTCATTTTTTTTAGTGCATTAAGCTGAGTCATATTATGCACGTCAGAAGCTACAAAGTCTATTAAACCACTCTCTAGAAGCTCCACGGCCATTTTTGGCACTTCTTTTCCGTAGTATTCACTTAGGGACAACAAATTCATTTGAAACTGTATGCCATTTTCTTTGTATTGATAATATCTTTTTTTTCTGTGATGTAAAAAACCATATCGTTCTGGATGTGCTAAAATGGGAAAAAATCGTTTAGAAGCTGTTTTGATAATAGCATCTTCAAAATTTATGGGCGGCTGTAAATAAGACATTTCCACTAATAAATAGTCTTTTTTCAAAGGCATAACACTTTCGTTATCCAATAAATATTCAAAATTATCATCAATCATATGCTCTGCAGAAGCTTCTACGGAAACATCTTTTAATCCATTTTTAATAAGTGCATTTTTTAATTCATTTAATGCAGTTTCTATAGTCTCTTTTGTATTTGGGTAGTAATTGGACATAATATGCGGGGTAGCAATAAAATGTTTAACTCCAAATTCAGAGAAAGCCTGAATCAGAGCAACAGATTCGTCTACTGTTTTAGCGCCATCATCAATGCCTGGTAATATATGGTTATGGACATCAATAAACCCATCAAGGTAATCGACCAGAAATTTTTTCTTATTGAAAAAGTGAAACATTTAGGTAGGTTTCGTTTATAACTAAAGAAGTATAACGGACAATGCCGGTATTTATGATACTTTGTTTTGTACGCTACAAAGATAAGTTACAACTTAAACAAACAAAACCAATTGGAGATTTTTGCTTTAAACCGAAAATAAAAAAGCGACAATATGATGAATTTTTCATATCGTCGCTATAGTCAAGTGATGTTAACTCTTAAAAATTAACAGATACTTTTCCTCTTAAATAAAACGGGATACCAGGTGTAAAGTGAATCTCTTCAGTAGGTTGCGCTTCATTGAACAATCTACTTTCAGTAGCAAATTGGGTTTCATTCCACTCCGTATCAAATAGGTTTTCAACTATTATACCTAAAGTCCAGTTCTTTATAGAATAGTTTAGGTTTAAATCGGTTACAAAGTAACCTTCAGCTACAATTGAGTTGTCTTCATTTGCAGGTCTGTCTTTTACATATTTGTAATTAATTCCACCAGAGAAATTCTTGACACCTATAAAAGATAGTCCGGCAGAAGATGTTAAATCTGGTGCGAGTGGAATTAAATCTGCTCCATCGGGCTCTTCAGTGCTTCTAGCGTAGGTGTAGTTAATATCTCCGTTGGCATATAACCAATCGTTAATTTGGTAACGCATACCAAAATCTACTCCAAGTCTTTTGGTTTTACCACTGGGCTCTACAATACCCGCATCGCCAACATAAACGAACTCTTGATCCAAGAACAAGGTCCAGAATGCAGCATTGACAACCAATTTATCTGTTGGTCTAATTATGGTTCCTAAATCCGCTCCATAAGCTAATGGTAAGATTTCCTCACCATTATTGGCTGTTACAACTCTAGTATCGTTTGAATGATAACCAATACCGGATTTTGCAAAAAGCTGTATGTCCGGTGTTGCAGCATAAATAACATTAAGCTTTGGGCCTAAAAATAATTTATTTTCACTTTTACTATCATAAGTCTCGGTTAGATTGTCAACATAATCAAACTTAAAATAATCCAATCGCAACCCTGCATTTAATGTCCACTTGTTTTTCTTGTACGTAACGTCAAAAAAGCCGTATGCATTTAATTCATCTACATCTCCGTAGGCGAGGCGTTCTAATAATTCTTGTCTATTTTTTGTACGGGATAACTGAACATCGTTAACATCATCATATCTAAATCCAATTCCAGATTCATATTTAAACTGAGAATCATGGTCGCCAATGTGGACTGAATGCTCATAACTAGTTTCTGCCCCAATAATAGTTCGGTCTTCGTATTGCCTAATCTGGTCTCCATTTATAGGATCTTCCAAGAAAAATGTAAAATTCGAAAAGAGCTCAAAATCATATTTGGTCAAGTAAGCTTTTGATTTCACTTTAGAATGCTCATTCAACTGTTTTGTGTGATTAAGAAGAATGTTGCTTCTACTTGTGTTTCCTCCTTCTGTATCATCAATGGCTCCGAACCGGCTTATTAAACCTGCATCAATAGCACGCTGTGGCACTTGCCCTGATGCGTCCCACTTACTTTGAAAGTGAGAGAGTGTAATACTTAAATCTTGGTCTTCGCGATTATTAAAAGTATATCTCCCCATAATGTTGATTCGATTAAAATTCTGAGAGGATTCAAATGGACCATCGGTTAAAACCAATTCTGAGGCTAAATAGGCATTGCTAAAGTCACTTTCTGCAACTTTAAACATACCTAACGTACGAATGGTGTTGAATTGACCAACTTCCGCTGAAATCAAATTTTTATCGAGCTTTCGCTTCGTTTTAAGATCAATATAACCTGCGGTATTAAAATTACCTTTGTTCGCGTAATACGGACCTTTGCCAAAATCAATATTATCAATGGTTTCAGGAATAATAAAGTGCATGTCCGAGTATCCTTGCCCATGGGCGTGAGAAACCATGTTTACAGGAAGTCCGTCTACATTGATTGCTAAATCCGTTCCGTGGTCAATATCAAACCCTCTTAAAAAAATCTGTTCCGCTTTTCCTCCTCCTGCATGCTGGCCAATAATAAGACCGGGAACCTTTCGTAAAATTTCTTGTGAAGATTTCACAGGATTTGCCTTAACATCTACGTTAACAAAGTTGCTTAAAGCATTTACTTTGGAGACTAGTACTACCTGGTCTAGAGATACGGCAGACTCATTAAGGACAACATTTATCTTGCCGTCCAAAAGGTTTTCAGAAATTGTAATCTGATGGTTTTTATACCCCAAACTATAAAAATAGATGATATCCCCAATTGAAATATCATCAAGTTCAAAATAACCGGATACGTTGGTGTATGTATATCCGCCAGTTGTTTTATTGTAGACGCCAACGCCTTCTAAAGCAATTTGGTCTTCGTTGGTAACTGTACCGCTTAAATCATGAGCTTGTACGCCCATGCAAAAAGCTAACAGTACTATATAAGTAATGTAGTTTTTCATCTTAGAAATATTAATAGTAATTTGAGCATACGAATGCATTTGCCACAAAAGCATAACTGTAAACGTTTGGTGCTAAGTCACTAATTGAAAATGTAGGTATTTAACCTTTTACGGAAATGGGGGAGTTGTCTTTCCGGGGAGGTTCTTCTAAGATGGAAATATAGCCTAGAATTAGGCTGTTTTTAACCGATTTAAAGTTTTGAGAAAGTACATCATAAACTACGAAGGAAACGTTAGCATAGGTAGTAGTAAGATGCTTATCAAATTTAAAGTCCGTTAATACTTTATCTTGCGATGAATTATCGGTATCGGAGTTGTTAAAAATAGCATCTATTATTTTAATGAACTTGTGTTCATGGGCGGTATTTAAACTTAGATGTTCATGGGCAGTATGTACTTTATTCTTTTCGAAAATGGAGCTATGCCCTACAACTGTATCCGGCATCTCTAAAACGTGAGAAACCTCATGAAACAAGGTATTTAACTGTTGATGCAAGGGGTTAAAAATGTAACATACGGCAATTATTAAAGCCAGATACTTAATAAGCCCTGGTTTAATAGAATTACGATTATGTTGTTTCTTTTGTTGCATACGGTTCTACTTACGAAAACAATCCATTGAAGGTTTTATTTTTCTAAAAGAGATGTTAATGTTTTTTCAATATAATTGGAATATTTTGCAATAGTAGGCATTTCAAATATCTTATTTAAGGGAAAACTATATTCTATTTCTTCGTTAATACGGGCGGTAACTCGTATTGCTGCAAGTGAATGTCCTCCAAGCGAAATAAAATCGTCGTGAACCCCAATTTTATTCAACTTTAGAACCTCTGCCCATATTTTTTCTACGAGTCCTTCAATTTCGTTTCTAGGTGCTGTATACGAAGTACTCATAGCTAATTGAGCCGATGAAATGGCCTTCAAACCTTTCTTGTCTACTTTTCCGTTTTTTGTGAGTGGTATTTCATCTACATGTTTAAATACCGATGGAATCATGTAAGAGGGGATTTTCTTTGCTAAGAAATTTTGAATATCGTTTATGGCTATATCTTTATTGCCTGCAAAGTAAGCAACTAATTTTGAGTTACTGTCCCACTCCGGATGAAGTGGTGTGTACCCAATTTCATCCATAATGCGCAATACTTCTTTCTCGTCAATTACCTCGTTGATTTCCTCAAGGCTCTCATCTCTTGTTTTGTGGCCCAACCGCACATCCCAACTATAGGGGAAAGAGTAGTTACTATAGCCCATATCTTTTTTATGTACATAAATACCTACTTGGTTTATAAGACAGTTGGTAGATCTTCCTGTGTCCGTAGGTCTTCTCCAGTCTGCCTTGTCTTTAAGGTATACTAACATTTCCTCTAGGCTAACATCACTAAACCTATAAAAATCCACAAACTCAACTTTTTCAAAAACACTTTCATCTTCAAAAATAGAAACGTCTAGAAGTCTTTTTACAGCATCAGATTCTTTATGATATAATTTTCTTGCTTCTAGGATAGTGTCGTCTATTTTGGTGGTATCTAGGTCATCATCCCAGAAGAGCTCTTCGGTAAGTCGAGTTTCAAAAAATTGTCCTCTGCTTAGACCGGTAACGATAAACGGAATTTTCTTTTCAAGAGCTATTTTAGTACTTAGCGTATAAATAGTTTTAAAACAGCCATTACAAACATTATGGTGTTGCTTTAAGCTATCTACGAATATTTCGTTCATATGAGGGGTTTTCCCATAAACATGGTCTACACCAAGCTTTTTTACAATACGGTCTACATTACCTTTTGCTTGTTCTGATATATAACCGTTATCCATAGTAAAAGCCAAAACTTTTAAGCCCATATTTACTAGTCTTGCTAAAACATAAGTACTATCTTTTCCGCCACTTAATAATGAAATACAGTCGTAAGAAGCATTTTGGTTCCTTTTGGATGATAAAAGGGCTACCAATTGTTCATCGTTCTTGAAATAGCGTTCTGCTTTTTCTTTATAAGTTTCAAACGCTGTGCACAGATGGCATACACCATTCTCATCAAAATCTGCTTTTGGATAGTTGGAAGGTAAACCACATTTGGTACAGTTAACAATTTCGTTTTCTGGAACCGTTTTATTAGAATCAATTAAAACTACGGCACAGTTTTCGATATCTGGATATTCGGTGAGGTTGTTTTCTATCTCAGCTAATTCAATTCGGTGACCTCTTAATTTTACCTGCTCATCCTTTCTGCCTATATACTCAAAATCTCCGGCCTTGTTAATTCTAGCCAAATCTCCCGTACGATATAATCTTATGTCATCCGCAAATGAGTTTTCAATAAACTTCTCCTTAGTAAGCTTAGGGTCATTTATATAGCCATCTGAAAGTCCTATACCACTCAAATAGAGCTCTCCAATAACCCCTTTCGGAACTTTGTTGTTGTAATCATCTAAGATATAAGCGGACATATTTTTAATTGGTAATCCTATAGGTACGGTAGATTTTATATGAATAGCTTCATTGTACTCCGTAACAATACAACCAACTGTGGCCTCGGTAGGGCCATATTCATTGAATATTCTTAGCCCGGAAGAAAATGCTTCTTTTACTGTTTTGCTAAGATTAACTTTCAACTCTTCCCCTCCTACAATTATAGTCCGGATGTAAGATGTCTTAAGATTTTTGCCTTTAAAAAGCGTTAAGTGAGATGGTGTCAACTTAATGCAATTCACCATATTATCATCAATAACTTGCAGTAAGCTTACATCTGGGCCATTTGTAGTTTCCCTATAGATATTCATTCTACCCCCGCTTATTAATGGTAATAGGGTAGTGGTAATTGTTAAATCAAAACCAATTGATGTGAATAAAGGGAAAATCGACTTCTCGTTAGTGCCATAATATTCCTTAGCCCAAAAAATGTAATTAGATAACGATTTATGTGAAATACGGACGCCTTTAGGTTTTCCCGTACTTCCTGAGGTGTAAAGTATGTAAGCCAAGCTATCTGGTTGTTGTTGTATCCCTAAATCTATAGTTGGCTGTTCCTCGATTACACTTTTTTCCTTTTGAATATCCAAAACTCCGATATCTGGAAGGTTTACTTTTGAAATAAGATCTTTTTGACTTAATAAAAGAACACTTCCTGAATTGGATATCACGTACTTTATGCGCTCGGCCGGTTGGTCTGATGCAATAGGAACAAAAGCCGCACCTGTTTTTAATACTGCCAATACACTTACGATATAATCAGAGCTTCTGTAAAAGTGGAGTGTTACTTTACTATTCTCATTGATACCTTTAGCTTTAAGATAATGAGCAAGCTGATTGGACTTTTTGTTTAGTAAGTTATATGTAAGTAATTCATTTCCATAATGTAAAGCAACCGAGTTGGGCTTTCTATCTTTGCAATCATGAAAACCTTTTAAAACTGACTGAAACGAAGGGACAGTTTTTTTTGTTCCTTGCTGCTTTTCCGCTGGCAATGTATTAGAAATTAAACTGGGCTTTTGAATTGGTTGTTCGTAATTCTGTAAGAAGGCATCCAAAAGATTTTGGAAATGAACTGGCATTTCTTCAGCTAATGTTTGGGAAAAAGTATGGGAATTGGTGTCAAAAGCTATTTTGAATTCTCCGCTTTTGTTCATGTCATAAACATGTGTGCGTAAATCATGGTTACTATCCATATGATCAGAATGTAACCATGCTGTATGAGTCGGAAATTCGTTGAAATCTGGAAATTCCGCATGGATATAATTTAAAATAGTATTGAAACTACTGTTCGATTGAGTGGTAGAACTACCCGGACCGGAGTTACGCAAATAGGTGTTGGTCTCTATCTTAACTCGATTAAAAAGACTAATGAAAGTATCTTCCTCATCAATTTCAATCACTAATGGTAATACTTCTATAAAAAGTCCTACTGTTTTTTGAAAAACCCTAGATGGTCTATTATGTGCAGGCGCTCCAACAGCTAATGTTTTTTGACCACTTACTCTGTAGATATATGTAAAATATAAAGTGAGGAATATATTGAAGAGAGTTAAATCTTCTGTCCATCCTTTAAATTCATTACGCTTAGCAATTTCTCTTAGTTGTTGGGATCGTTTGACTCCCAGATTTAAAGTTGTTCTAATTGCCGCCGTCGTATTATTAAGAGCTTCACCATATAATTTAGGTTTTTCCAGAATGTTATTTGTTTTCTCCTTCCAATAGTTTTGTTGGATTATATCTTTCTCCTCACTTTTTTGACTTTGCTCAAGTTGTATGTAATCTTGAAATGACGGGAAATTTCCAGGAATTGAAAAAGTACCTGAGATTTCATTCTGATAAAAGGAGTTCATCCTATTATAAAGAATAACATTGGATATGGCATCGGTTACTAAATGATGCAACTTTAAAAACCAAACATATGTATTAGGTGCGGTTTTTAGAAGAACAATATCAAACACTTGTTTGGAAATATTTATAAGCAACAAAGTGCGTTCATGGAGCCAATCTTTTAATTCTTCATCTTTGCTGTTATGAGTAAAATCAATGAATTCTAAAGAAAAATCTATCGTATCAACAAGGTGTTGACTTGGAATGCCCTGTTCTTCTGAAAAGACAGTTCTAAGGGCATCTGTTGAGTCAATCACTTTTTGAAATGATTTTTCAAATATGATTTTATCAATAGGTCCATTTATAGCAAAAGTATATACCACGTTATGAAGCGGGACATCCGGGTGCAAGCGCTGACCGGCCCAAAGGGCAGATTGACTTTTTGTAAGGGGCAGATATGTATTCTTTTGAACTCCCATTTTTATACTTGCTTCTCTTCTGAATTTTGCTTGCTCGCTATAAATTTTAAAATATGGTCAACGGTCATAAAATTGTTTATTATCATTTCTTCTGGAGCTACTTTTATTTGAGCTTCGGTTTCAATAAATAGAACTAATTGAATCATTCCAATAGAATCTACAAGCCCACTTTCCAAAAGATTTTCATATATATCTAATTCATCAATAGACTCTGTGGCCAAATTGGCTTTTATGTAGTTTAGAATCTTTTTTTTCATAGGTGGTGTTCTTCCAGTAGTTTGCCTAATTCTTTCCGGCTTATTTTACCTGAGCTGGTTCTAGGTAAATCTGCCATAACCTCAATAGTCTTAGGTATTGCATAGTAGGGAAGCTGTACTTTACAGAATTCCATTAGATGGGTAAGTATTATTGAAGCGTCTTTGCCAGGCTTAATAACTGCTGCTAGTTGTTGTGTTTCTTCATCTTTCCCCAAAACTAGTACGGCTACTTCCTCTACATCAGCGTACTTTAATAGGGTAAGTTCAATTTCGTCTAATTCTACGCGATAGCCTCTAAGCTTAATCTGTCTGTCATTTCTCCCTAAAAACAGCAAATCTCCATTACAGTTAAGTTGGGTTAAATCTCCAGTTTTATAATAAACATGATCATAGCCATCCGCAACCGTCACTCTATGAAAAGATTGTTCTGTAAGTGCTTTGTTATTCCAATAGCCCTGCATCATTGTTGCGGACCGTATAGCTAATTGTCCTGTTTCTCCCGGTAGAACATCATTATTATGGTCATCCAGTATTTTATATTCGGTATTGTTCCAAACGTTTCCAATGGGTATGGGTTTATCATTTATGGGAGGTTCGGGTACATGGTAATAGGTACACAAAATAAGCTCGGCAGGACCGTATAAATTACTAAATCTTGCATGAGGCCACTGCTTCATTAAAGCCCTTAAATGTTTGGTGATGAAAACCTCCCCAGCAAAAAGAACCCATCTAAGTGAGCTAAAATCGTTTTTGCCTAATGTACCGCTGTTCAAAAGTTGTATTAACATTAGGGGCACTGAATACCAAACTGTGATTTTTTCTTTTGCAATAAGAGCGCTAAGGCTAGCGGGCATTTTTAAATGGGCATCAGGAATAATTACCGTTGTTGCACCTATTAAAGGGGCTACAAAATATCCAAAAGTAGAGGGGTCGAAATGTAAAGGTGCCGGATTTCCAAATACATCATCTGAATTGAAATCATATGTGCTTGACGCAATCTTGGACAAACTTAGGGCGCTATAATGGGTATGCATAATACCTTTTGGCTTACCCGTAGATCCAGAAGTATATAAAATAAATGCCAAATCTTGTTCTAAAATGGGGGGAGGCACGAAGTCACCTACCCGTGTAGAAAAAATATCATTCCAAGAAACCGACGGGATAGTGCTTTTAATAGTGTCTCCAATTATTATGTTTAAAGAGCTTTGTTCTTTCAGTAGCTGGTTTACCTTTCTCCTTTTAGTTGTTGTGGTAATCAAACATGTAATTTCACAATCTTTGATAATACTAATCGTCTTGACCACCGGTGCCGATGTGTCAAGAGGAACATAGGCCGCTCCTGACTTTAATATTCCATAAACTGCAATACAAGTTTCAAGGCAACGGTTCATAAAAACACCAATACGATCTCCCTTTTTAATGCCGATAGATACTAAGTGAAAAGCTAGTTGGTTACTTTTCTCAAATAGCTCGCCATATGATATAGATTCTTCCAAATAGCGAAAAGCTTCACGGTCAGGTGATAGCCTTGCTACATTATCTATGAGTTGAGGAAGATTATAAGTTGATTTCAAATGAATGGTTTAGTTGATAACATACCACAAACCACAAGTATTTCGGTTGGCCCGAAACCTTCGTATTCATAGCATTGCTAATATATATGATGAAAATGAGCTAATCAAGTAAAAATGCAATCCAATAACAGATTTATAGGTCAGTCATCGAAAATTTGATAATATTTACAATGCTTGATTGAAAATAATGAATTTTAAGTCCTTGTAGATTGCTGTATTTATGACAAGAACAAATTTGGTTTTAGTTTGATATTGTTCCCATTTGTAATGTTAAAATAGTCAATTACGAAGCTCTTTTATACAGGAGAACGAATAAATAAAGTCAACTTTAAAATAATTTTCTATCTTCAACGCGCTATGAAAAAATTAATACTTTCACTTATTTTCGGTCTTTTTCTTTTGGCCCCATTAGTCACCTTTGGTCATCAGCCAAAGCAAAGTTTAATTTACCTCAGAATTTATGAGGAGGCGGGCATAGAAGGACGTTTTGAGGTTAATGCAAATGAACTCATTCATGTTTTTGGATTGGATGTAGGGCTTCATCCAAGTATAGAACAGGTTAGGCCTTATCAAGATAAAATTCAGGCTTATTTGTTGAAAAATGCAAAATTTTCTTCTGAATTGGGCTCTTATAAGATTGTTTTTACTGGGGAAATTACCAAATTGAATTTGAACTACGGAGATTTCATTAACTTCCATTTCCGTCTAGAAAATTCTAAAAACCTTCCGGACAGCCTTACCTTGGATTATAATGCCTTTTTTAATGAGGACCCCACCCATATGTGTCTCGTTGCTATGGAGTATAATTGGAAAGCGGGTCTTATAAATAACGAACATATTGTAGCTTTATATCTTTCGGAAGGAGAAAGAAACGGTACTTTCTCTATTAAGGAAACGTCTCTATGGAAGGGTTTTGTAGCTATGGTGCAGCAAGGAATATGGCATATCTGGATTGGAATGGACCACATTCTGTTTCTGGTAGCTTTAATTCTACCATCAGTGGTTAGAAGGCGTAAAAAAAATCAGGTTACAGGAGGTTTCGTCGAAAAAAGTAAATATAGTTTGTGGGGTTGGGAACCGGTTAAAAAGTTTAGGCCTGCTTTCATGTACATTCTTAAAATCGTCACTTTTTTTACCATTGCCCATACCATTACCCTAAGTCTGGCATCTTTGGAGATAATAAATCTTCCTTCTAGGGTTGTAGAATCTATAATAGCCTTTTCTGTAGGTCTTGCGGCTTACCATAATATTAGACCAATATTTAAAGGCGAGGATTGGGTAATTGCGTTTGTTTTTGGCCTTTTTCATGGTTTTGGTTTTGCTAGTGTTTTAGGAGATTTGGGTTTTAGGGGTGAGTATCTATCATTATCATTAGTAGGTTTTAATGTGGGCGTAGAAATTGGTCAGGTTGTTATTATTGCGGCTATATTTCCGATTTTGTATTTCATAAGGAATAATAGGTTGTACCCAAAGCTAATGGTATGGCTTTCCGTTCTTTTAATAATTATCTCGTCATATTGGCTTATAGAAAGAGCTTTTGATATTGACTTACCATTGGATGAAATGATCAATAGTAATATACTATATCCTATTGCACATTTTGTTGGTTTAAAGTAACTAACTCACAAAATTTAGTACTTGAAAGAAAACACGAAAAATAGTTCGCTGTTAAGCCGATGGAAAAATCGAGAGACTAAGGAATCTACCTCACTACAGATACCTAAGGCGCCTATTGATGCTAACATTCCGTTATCATACGGACAACAGCGTATTTGGTTTTTACAGCAGTTATATAGGGATAATCCTTTTTATAATTACTCGGAAGCAATCACCTTTGGGGGAGAGTTGGATATTGAAATATTAAAGGAAAGTCTTGATTATATTTTTCAGCAAAATCAAGTGCTAAGTACGTACTATCCCACTGTGCATGGGATGCCCGTTATTAAGGTTGATAAAGCCATACCTGTACTTAAAGTGTATGATCTTAGCAATTTTACTGAAATAGAGGCAAAGAAAGAGGCTGAAGTTTTAATGAAAAAACAATCTTCATTACCTTTTAATTTGTCTAAGCCCGGTTTGGTACGCGTATCATTATTCAAATATTCGAAAAGTAGACATATTCTTTTCTTTACAATGCACCATATTGTAATAGATGAATGGTCCATTGACATATTGAAACAACAAATAGCGGAAGCTTATTTAAAATTGCTCGCAGGTGAGCCATTAGTGCCTTCTCTTAAAGCCTTGCAGTATTCTGATTTTGCACATTGGGAACGAAACACTCCATTAGATGCTGAGCAGCTTCGTTATTGGAAGAAAGAACTATCTGGGGACATTCCTATTTTAAACCTACAAACGGATGCTTCCAGACCGGCAAGACCAGCTTTTAAAGGGAAACAACAAGCATTGCAGTTAGATTCAAATTTCTCGGCAAGTGTACTCAGTGCCTCAAAACAAATGGCTACTACTCCGTTTGTTTTTCTGCTCACTACGTACTATGTGTTTTTACATAAATATACGGGGCAATCAGATATTTTGGTAGGAACGCCTATTACAAATCGCGCTACGCAATCACTGGAGAAGGTGCTCGGTTTTTTCATAAATACGGTGGTGTTAAGAAATGCAATTAAGGATGATACTTCTTTTTCTGAATTGATTCTAGAAGTTAAAAAGAATACACTTTCTGCTTTTTCTAATAAAGATGTTCCTTTTGATACTCTTGTAAAGGAATTAAAAGTAGAACGATCATTAGCTGTAAGTCCGTTTTTTCAAGTGATGTTTCTATATCACTCATCTACTGCAACACCTTCATTTGGAGAGAATTTAAAATTGATAGACGAGACTGAGTTTGATACAGAAGTTTCTAAGTTCGATTTAACCCTGTCCATCTCTGAATCAAATGGAGCTTTGTCATTGGCTTTTGAATATGACACGGATTTATTTGAATCCGATACCATTACGCGTTTCTTAGAGCATTACAAAATGTTGTTGAAGGGAATAATTCATAATCCAAAGGAAACGGTTGCCGGTCTTCCCATGATGACTTCCAAAGAAGAAAAGATATTGTTTCCAAAGAAAGCTGTAAATAATAATCGCTTTGCATCTTATAATGGGATTCATCATATAATAGCAGATGTAGCGGAAACATTTCCACAGAACAAAGCATTGACATTTAAAGATCAGGTAATTACTTATGAGGAATTGGATGCGCGTGCCAATAAAATTGCCTTTGTAATTCTTCAAAAAACAAAGAAGCATAATGAAGTCGTAATGCTTTGCATAGATAGGTCAATAGAAATGATGGTAGCGTTGTTGGCCATCTTAAAAGCAGGTTGTGCCTATTTACCCATGGATCCAACATACCCCATGGAAAGGTTAAATTATATTTTAGAAGATGCGAGCTGTAATATCGTTGTTACTCATAGCAATTTGGTTGATGTTTTCAATGAAACAAATAAGACTGTCATCTTAAGTGATAAAGTAGTTGCTACTAAATGGGAAAACGTAAGTCTACCTAATGTTGAGGAGGATGATTTGGCGTATGTTATCTACACTTCGGGCAGTACAGGGAAGCCAAAGGGAGTGCCTATAACTCATAAAAATATTATTAATTCAACGGCAGGAAGATTGGACTTCTATCCTAAGAATCCTAGTGCGTTCTTGTTACTCTCCTCTATTTCATTTGATAGTTCAAAAGCAGGAATATATTGGACGCTGTGCTCGGGAGGGAATCTTATAGTTACTGAGAATAGGGTTGAACAGGATATTACTAAAATAGAGGATATAGTTCAGTCGCATAAGGTGAGTCATACGCTTATGCTCCCTTCTTTATATACGGTTATTCTGGAGCATGGTAATGCGTCCAGGTTAATGAGTCTCAATACGGTAATAGTAGCAGGAGAAGCTTGTAGTAATAATCTAAGAGAACTACATTTTAAAAATCTACCAATGGCATGTCTGTATAATGAATACGGGCCAACGGAGGCTACAGTTTGGTGCATTGCACACCAAGTAGAAATGAGCGATACTTCTGAAGTTGTTCCTATTGGCAAAGCTGTTGCCAATGCAGAAATATATCTTCTTAACTCATCTAAAGGCGCAGTTCCTTTTGGGGCGGTTGGAGAAATTTATATTGGAGGGCCTGGAGTTTCAAAAGGATACATAGGTAAGGAAAAACTTACGAAAAAGGTGTTTTTAGATAACCCGTTTTGGATTGGTTCCAATGATAAGATATATAAAACGGGGGATTTAGGCAGGTACCGAAATGACGGAACTATTGAGTTTTTGGGAAGAGCGGACCACCAAGTAAAAGTGCGCGGCTTTCGTATAGAATTAGATGAGGTTGAAAAAGTTATAGCAGAGCAGAACCCGGTAATTGCAGCTGTGGCCTTGGTTGAAAACAGTAAGCGCTTAATAACTTATGTAAGAGCTGTTGAAAAAGTTGTTGTTGAGGATTTAAAACGTGTTTTGAAAACCAAATTACCAGAATACATGGTGCCCGCTACAATTATTCAAGTAGATGAGTTTCCGCTATTGCCCAATGGTAAGGTAGATAAAGTAAGTTTATTGCAAGTAAAGCCAAAAGAGAAGCAAAGAGTTACGATAGTAGAGCAGCCTTCTTCAGAATTGGAAAAGAAAATGACAAATATTTGGAAAGAAGTCTTGGATTTACCTGCTGTTGGTCTGCACGAGAACTTTTTTGATATTGGGGGAGATTCTATATTGAGTATACAGGTGATATCAAAAGCAAAGGCAGTTAATATAAAATTGTCTCCCAATCAATTATTCGAGAATCAGACAATTTCAGAGCTTACACGTCATATTCAATCCATAGAAATAAAGGAGACTAAGGTTATTGATAAAACAGAATTCAAACACCTCGTTCCCATTCGCCCCAATGGCGCAAAGCCTCCTTTGTTTTGTTTGCATTCCGGAGGAACGCACTTTTTTTATTATAACCAGTTTGCAAATCATTTAAAAGAAGATAGGCCTATATATGCGCTTCAAGCCTCAGGACATGAAGATGAGCTTGTTTTACATAGGAGTGTCAATGAAATGGCAGTCAGCTTTGTTAGGGAAATTAAAAAAGTACAACCGCATGGGCCATATCATTTTATTGCCTATTGCTATAATACGGCAATAGGTATGGAGGTGGTAAGATTATTGGACGAAACTGCGGACAAAGCAAATCTTATCGTAGCGGATACCATGGCCAGTTATCTTAGTTTGTTTGCGGCATCTAGAACCAAAGTGCGGACAGCTGCTTTTTTTGAACGGTTTAAGAAGAAGCCGGTTTATACTTTGAAACGCTTAATTAAGTCAAAACTAGTCTATCCCCTTAAAGAAAAATATAAAACCTTTGCCAGTAGCGGAAGTCAAAAATTGATTAGAATCCTTCATGAAAATCATATTAAAATTTATGAAAAGTATGATTGGAAGCCTATTAGAAGCGATATTCGTTTGCTTTTGACTGAAAAGCCAGGTACCGATTTTAATGGTAAGGTAATTAATTCCTGGAATAAAATGACAACTAAAGATGTGGTGATTGTTCCTGTAGAAGGGCATCATGATAAGCTTTTTGAAGATTTAAAAATGGTGCGTAAAACCGCTATTGCTGTAGATTCTTGTATGACGGAGTTTGAAACTAGTCAGGAAAAAGGTTAATTCATCCCCTATGAAATTAACCGGAAACGACGCACATGTCTGGAGTTTTAAAGTGAGTGATTTTGATGATATTAGCACTTATTTAAAATTGCTATCTCTTGATGAACAAGAAAGGGTAACTCGGTTTAAATTTGAAAAAAATAGAAAAACCTACATTTTAGCGAGAGGGCTGTTAAGAGTCTTGTCTGGACGCTATTTGAACGTTTCGCCAGAAAATATCAGGTTTAAGTATAATGATTACGGAAAACCGGACTATAACCTAGAAACGTCAATTAAGTTTAATGTATCTCATTCGGGAGAACTTATTGTTTTAGCCTTTGTGAAAAATCGTGCGGTTGGTATAGATGTTGAAAAAATCAAAACTGATTTTGACGCATTGAAACTAGCAGAAAATTTTTTCTCGTTTAAGGAAATAGAGATGTTAAATGATGTGCCCAAAAATGATGTATACAAGGCCTTCTATTGTTGCTGGACCAGAAAAGAATCTTTTATCAAGGCAAAGGGTATTGGTCTTTCTTTTCCATTAGCTTCGTTTACAGTTTCTTTGAAGGATGAAAATGCGGAATTGTTACGTACGGATTGGAGTCCTCAAGAAAAGAACAAATGGAAGCTGTTTTCTTTTGGACTGCAGAATGACTATGTGGGTGCTATTACGGTCTCAACGGGAATTCGATCCGTATTGTACTTCAATCTCGAGGCTTTTCTAACAAAAATGAGTTAGAAATTCACCCTGCGATTAGTGCGAGGACTATTTCTGCACCGTTCGTCGTTAAGTACTGTTAGTTAGACGATTATCGTGGTTTATGTCTGCAAAGCGCGAGAAAATATTTTATTTTTATTCTATCCCCCCAACAAATCATTTAAAATTACCAACACGGCTTTTCCCGTACGAGCGAAAGCACCTAAATTATTTTTGCCAGACCAAACCATGAGAAAAATTAGCATCTTTTACCAGAAAGTCCCAATTGTAAAAAAAACTAGTATATACCATTTTCGATTCCGTCATATTATTAATAGTGTATTACTCTTGTTCTTGCTGTTGGGAACAAAAGAGCTAAAAGCTCAACTACCGACCGATTTTCAAAAAGTTGAGCTGTTAACAGGTCTTTCGAATGCAACAACGATGCAGTTTGCACCGGACGGTCGGATTTTTATACTTGATCGTTTCGGTGAGGTTAAAATCTATCATACGGACACGCAGCTATCGGTCACGGCGGGCGTTCTCCCTGTATTTCATGAGTTTGAAGATGGCTTGTTGGGTATCGCTTTCGACCCCAATTTTCTAGACAATGACTATATTTATTTACACTATTCCGTATTTTCCTCTTCTACAAATCGCGTATCCCGCTTTACCATGAATGGTGATATTCTTGATATAGATTCGGAGGTGACATTGTTGGAATGGCCGGTACAGCGTGTATTTAGCTTTCATGCAGGTGGCGATATGGCTTTTGATTCGCAAGGCAATTTATTTATAGCTACCGGAGACAATACGGATCATGGCAATTATGGAGCGTTAAGCGAAACCAACCCTACAAAAAGCGCTGAAAAAAGCTCTTCTAATACCAACGATTACCGTGGAAAAATACTTAGAATAACTCCTCAAACAAACGGAACGTATACCGTACCCAACGGAAACCTTTTTCCAAATGGTGTAGGGGGAAAACCAGAAATTTATGTCATGGGAGCCAGAAATCCATATCGTATTTTTGTAGATAAGACCAATACAGATTGGCTTTTCTGGGGAGAGGTCGGTCCTGATGCAAATTCGTCAAGCTCTTTGGGCCCAGAGGGTATGGATGAGATGAATCTGGTGAAGTCCGCAGGCAATTATGGCTGGCCTTATTTTTCGGGTAAAAACGAAGCGTATCAAATCTCTTATGCGAGTACACCTTATTATAATGATCAGAACGCACCGCAGAACATTTCTACATGGAATACAGGTTCTGTTACTTTGCCTCCTGCCCAGCCATCATGGCTCGAGTTTTTTCACAAAAGTTATTTTGCAGGGCCAAGATACTACTATGATGGTACGTTGAGCGATCCACAAAGGCTTCCAGTCGAGTTTGATGAAGTTTTTTTCTATTACGATTTTAATACCAGTAAGATATGGGCAGTACAAATGGACGCTAACGGTACTATTTTAAGCAATGATCAATTAGCGCCCTCCGTTTTTCCCAACTCTTCAAATGGTTTTATAGATATGGAAATTGGCCCGGACGGTCATATGTACATTTTGGCGTATGGGACAGGCTGTTGCCCTGACAACAGCGGTACCGGAAAGCTTCTGCGCATAGACTATACAGGCGAAGTCTCCAATTCTCCACCGGAGGTAGTTCTCAATGCTAATGTCACGAGCGGTTCTCTACCATTGAGTGTGGAATTTTCCAGTGCCGGCACTGTGGACCCTAATGGAGATTTTCCGTTAGCATATGCCTGGGATTTTCAGTCCGACGGTATAATAGATTCAACTCAAGAAAACCCTACATTCACCTTCACTTCTCCGGGGACTTTCAATGTGCAGCTTAAAGTCGACGATGGAAATGGTGGTATAGGGGTTAAAAATAGTACGATTCATGCAGGTAACAATGCGGCCACATTCACTTTTAATTTACCACCTGACGGCGGATTTATGGCTTGGGACGATGACATCGATTTCGACCTAACCGTAAACGATATAGAAGATGGTAATACATTAAGTGGAATTGCTTGTAGTGATGTGTCTCTAGTTCCCTCCTTAGGGCACCTCAATCATTTTCACGATGGTGTAACAATTAATGGATGCCCCAAAATATTGAATCTAGATCCCGGCTCCCACGATACTAATGGGGAAATGGATATTTTTTACGTGCTGAATGCAAACTATACGGATAAAGGAGGGCTAACTTCTTTTGATCAATTGAAACTCTATCCGAAGCGTATGGAAGCGGAGTTCTTTTCAGAAGCAAGCGATGTACTTAAAATCTCAAATACAGATGCCTCAGGTGGAGGCAGTGAAGCCATTCGTGCTGATCATGGAGGCTATATTGTTTTTGAGGATAGAAATCTTTTAAATATCGATGCAATAAGATATAGAATATCGGCCGCCGCTATTGGAGGTACTATAGAGTTTAGAACAGGTGGCGTTACCGGGCCACTTTTGGCAACCACTAACATACCAGTAACGGGAAGCACCAATAACTGGGTCGACGTTGAATCGACCTTCACCGATCCAGGAGGGAAAAACGATATCTATTTTGTTTTCAAGAACACTCCCGGGCAGCAGAATATTTTTGATATCAACTATATAGAGTTTATAGGTTCTGGGATTTCTATTGACAATTCCCCACCTGAGGTAGTAGGCGTAAATCAGGTTAATGCAACTGAATTAGGTGTTGAATTTTCCGAATATATCACCGAAGGTTCCGCAGAAAATTTGTCCAATTATTCCATAGACAATGGCATTACGGTTACGGATGCTGTATTGCAGGCTGATAATAGAACGGTAATGCTCACTCATTCTCAACTGGGAGCGGGTACGACATATAGTCTTTCAATAGGCAATGTTGAGAATATTGCTGGTTTGGCCGTTGTAACGAATAGTTATCCCATATCCATTTTTGATCCTGTTCGCATCAATGTAGGCGGGCCGCAATTGACTTTTGATGGCAATACTTTTCTAGGGGATCAAAACGCGAATGGTGGGAATCTTTTTAGTAATGACATAGCTATTGCCAATACCTCCAACGATGTGCTCTATCAGACTGAACGTTTCCAAACGTTTTCCTATGATATATCGTTACCTATTTCCGGTACATATGATATTCGTTTGCATTTTGCTGAGCTCTATTTTGGTGTAGGTAGCGTCTCTGGAGGACCAGGGTCAAGGGTTTTTAACGTTACGATAGAAGGCAATCCGGTATTGACCGATTTTGATATTTTGGCCGAGACCACTCCGGCAACAGCATTGATAAAGGATTTTGACAATGTTTCGATTACAGACGGGGTTGCTAATATTCAGTTTCTTTCAGTAATTGAAAATCCTAAAGTTTCTGCCATTGAGATATTACCGGCAGATGCATTTACGATTGCACCAACAATAGTTATTAATTCACCTTCCAATGGTGCATCGGTAAACCAACCGTTCGATATAGCTTTTAACGTACAAAATTGGGAAATTGCTGAAGGAAGTACCCACATGCATTATTATATAGATGATGTGATGGTGGGCCCGCATTACAGTTACGGTCCTATTACCATCAATGACCTAAGCCTTGGTAACCATACCATAAAATTAGAGCTTTATGAGGCCGGTCATGTACCTACGGGTATATTCGACGAGGTTACGGTCAACGTCAGTGATCAAAATGTGTGTGGCAATACACCCTTTCCAGACCAATGGCAGGTACATGAATTGGAAAGCAGCGAACTACCACATCGTTCTGTTTATATCCTTCCACAGGAAGATTTGGACGGCGATGGCCTAAAGGATATTGTGACCGGAGCTTGGTGGTATAAAAATCCGGGTTCTGCCTCAGGTAGTTGGGGTCGGAATACAATTGGAAATTCATTTAATAATGTAGCTCATATCCACGATTTTGACAATGACGGTGATATGGATATGTTGGGTACAACCGGTGCTTACACAGGTTCAGATTTGGTTTGGGCGCAAAATGATGGCACGGGCAATTTTACTATTCATAACAACATTCCCGCAGGAAACACAAATTATAGTGAGCCCTTTTTGGCGGGTATTTCCGGTGGCATTTTTCAAAATGGAGGCCCATATCAGATGGCAATTAACTGGAACGGTGCGGAGTCTACGGGGTCCCCCGTACAAATGTTGAGTGTTCCCTTTGACCCGGTCAATACGACATGGTCACTTGTGGATATTAGTCCCGATTCCCTTGGGGAGGACATACAAAAGGGAGATATTGATGGTGACGGCGACCTCGATCTGTTCCAGTCGAGCAATTGGTTACGTAATGAGGGTAATGGTAACTGGACTACGATTGCTACTGGAATTTCATATGTAACCACACCCGATAGGGCCCAATTGGCCGATTTTGATGGTGATGGTGATTTGGATGCCGTTGTAGGTCAACTGAGTTTGGGAACAAGCTCATCAGAGAAGACTGAGTTCGCTTGGTTTGAAGCACCTGCAGATCCAACACAACCATGGACGAAGCGTATTTTGGCTACGGATATCAACGGAAGTTTGAGTGTCGTAGTTTCCGATATTGACTTTGACGGGGATGAGGATATTGTGGTAGGCGAGTGGAAAGGAAACAACCGATTGCTGACTTTCGAAAATGACCTTTGTAATTCCGGTACTTGGATTACCCATACTATTAATTCCGGGGGTACTGGTTTTGACCATCACGATGGGGCACAAGTAGTAGACATAGACAATGATGGTGATTTGGATATTGTTTCGATAGGATGGGATAATATCGTGCCCAGGATTTTTGAGAACAAAAGTACGGTGACTAATAGTGTGCCAATTGTCAATGCAGGTGATGACCAGGAAATTAACTTGCCTACTTCTGAATTAATCTTGAGCGGTTCGGGCAATGACCCTGATGGTGGGCCGGTTACTTTTCTATGGACCCAACAAAATGGACCCAACACGGCTACATTAACCAATTCTAACTCCATCGATTTAACGGCAACCAATTTGGTGGCTGGCACCTATACCTTTCGATTAACGGTAACGGACGATGAAAACGATAACTCTTTTGATGAAGTGACGGTTACCGTAGTTCCTGAGTCAACTGAAGGAGGGTTCACACTGCGTATCAATACCGGCGGACTTCAGTCCACCTTTAATGGCGAAGAATTTATAGACGACCAATATTTTAATACTGGAAGTACACTTGACAGGCCTCAAACAGGATTATCGCAGCCTTACCGTAGTATACGTTATAGCCGTTCGCAAACTATGAATTACGACCTGCCGGTTCCCAATGGAGCGTACACTGTGAGATTACATTTTGCCGAAACCTGGTTCGGGGCTACGGGAGGTGGTGCAGGAGCAGTAGGAAATAGAGTGTTCGACGTACGTTTGGAAAATGAGTTGGTAGAAGATAACCTGGATGTATTTGCCGAAGTGGGAGCAGAGAAACCTTTAGTAAAGATGCATACCGTATATGTAAACGACGGCATACTTGATATTGACTTTTCTTCGCTAGCTGAAGATGGAGGCAGTCGGCATCCGATAATCAACGCTATTGAAGTTATTGGTAGCGGAAGTCCCTCGGTACCACCTGTGGCGGAGGCAGGAAACAATCAGGCAATTACACTTCCTTCTACTACAAGCGTCACTTTTAATGGTTCGGGACATGATCCTGATGGCGGTCCGGTTACATTTTTATGGACGCAGGTCAGTGGCCCCAACTCAGCAACATTAAGCGATGAAAATACGGCTAACCTTTCCGCAACAGGACTTTTAGCAGGCAAGTACGTATTTCGATTGACAATCACTGACCAAGATAACGAAACAGCATCCGATGAGGTTGCCCTTACAGCAGAATCAAGCGGTGGTGGGCAGTCACCCATTGTCAGTGCAGGAGAGAACCAGAATATCAACTTACCTACCTCTAATATCACCCTGAACGGTTCAGGTAGCGACCCCGATGGTGGTACGGTTACTTTTCAATGGACGCAGCAAAATGGTCCCAACAGCGCTACATTGACCAATGCTAACACAGTCAATCTTCTGGTCACAAATTTAGTGGCGGGAGACTACACCTTCCGTTTAACTGTAATCGACGATGAGAACGATGCAGTTTTTGATGAAGTGAATATTACTGTACAGCCAGAGTCAAGCGAGAGTGATTTCGCACTTCGTATCAATGCGGGTGGTCCACAAGCTACCTATAATGGCAATGAGTTTATCGCAGATGAGTTTTTCGATACGGGTTCTATCCTGAACAGGCCTCAAACGGGTCTGTCTCAGCCTCAAAATAGTTTCCGCTTTAGTAGATCTCAGGTAATGGAATATAATATTCCTGTTGCTGATGGTGAATATACGGTTCTATTACATTTTGCTGAACTGTGGTTCGGAGCCACCGGTGGTGGTTCAGGGGGAATTGGAAGTCGCGTGTTTGATGTTCAGATAGAAGATCAATTGGTAGAGGACAATCTTGATGTCTTTAAAGAAGTAGGGCCCGATGCGATTTTGATAAGGAGCTATAATGTGAACGTAAGCGGCGGAATACTTAATATAGATTTCTCTTCCTTGAGTTCTGTAGGAGGACAAAGGCATCCCATTATAAACGCTATAGAAATATTGGGAGATGGGATAGGTTCCTCAGAAAAACCTATAGTAGACGCGGGGTCGGACCAGATTATTGACCTACCTGTTAACAGTGTTGCATTGAACGGTACGGGTAGTGATCCTGACGGTGGAGCGGTTACCTTTGAATGGAGTCAGCAAAGTGGACCAAGTATGGCAACCTTATCCGGTAGTTCTATGGTAAACCTTAACGCTACCGACCTCATAGCAGGTAGTTACGTATTTCGGTTGACCGTTACTGATGACGAGGGTCTATCTGATTTTGATGAGGTAAGTGTTACAGTACTACCGCAATCACAGAGTAATACCGATGAAATATGGCTTGAAGCCGAATGTGCCGTTGTTGGTTCAAATTGGTCTGTTTTGAACGATGTATCTACCTCGGGCGGGCAGTATGTACAATCACCTTCAGGAAATAATTTTAATTCGGCACCCAATGATGTTTCATCGCATGTAAGCTTTGATTTATCAGTAGAAGCGGGTATCTATAAGCTATATGCCCTAGTGGATACACCCACAGGAGATAATGATAGTTTTTGGGTTCGAGCGAATAACGGACCTTGGTTAAAATGGAATTATATTTTAGGCGGAAATGGTTTTAATTGGAGACAGTTACATGACAAGGAACGTAGGTCGGTTTTTATAACTTTCAATTTGGTTGAAGGAAATAATACCATAGATTTTGCTCATAGAGAGCAGGGTGCTAGACTGGATAAAATATACGTAACCAAAAACGGAACTTCTCCATCAGGTTTTGGGCAAACGGATTTTAGTTGTTCACAGAGCAGTAAAAATTCTACGGAACAAGTATTAGTGGGAGAGGGGTCCAACAACACGGAGTCAGGTACAACTTTAGATATGGGTCTAAGAGCTAAGCAAAGTGTAAGTAAGGTAAGTTTATATCCGAACCCTGCGCAGACTGAAGTTCATATTTCTCTTGAGGAAGGTCAAAACGAGGTGGATTATATTTCGATTTATACCATGGATGGAATGTTGGTTAAAATGGAAAAAGCCGATGCTATCCAAGTTGAACAGAAACTTTACAAACTAGATGTAAGTATTTTAAAACCGGGAATGTATGTTGTTCACGTAGTAACTGGTGATGGGGAATCAACAATCCATAAAATGCTTATTTCAAATTAGAAAATCATTGAGTAACATTCAATAGTTTATGTCTTTTTATGGGTTATAAAAAGGTGATGGTTTAGATTTAATCCATAACGAATTTTACCCCTGCCGTAATGATCGATGAGCTAAATGTGGTGTCCCTGTCGTACTGATAAAACTTCAGGTCAATACTTTTTAGTCCATATTTAGAGATATGAAGCTTCGTGAAAATGTCCGTATAGGATATTCCAAATCCAAATTGATTGGCAGAATACTTAGATAAATCATAATCTGAAGTATAATATTCTTCCGTTGATAAATGAGATTCATAAGGAGCGAAATAATCAGCGGCAGATTGATTGTAAAACCGGTAAGACGGGTACAAGGTGAACTTGTCGCTCAACTTTACAGAAGCCTCAAGGCTTGCTGTGTGCGAGTTTGTACCCCAATCATCAAAATAATAACGGTAATACGTTCTAAGCGACACGATTTCATTCAAGTACCAGTTTAAGCGGCCTCCAACAGCAAATTTCAATCTTCCGTCAGGTAGTTGTTCTATGTCATCTGCTAGCTGAAAATTATCTATAAAAGAATCGGCAACATCAGAGAAGTAAACGCGTTGAAACGGTGTTGAAAGTAGCCCTTGTTGATTTATAACATCAAATGATATTAACCCTTGTACATTTTTGTGTAGAATCTGCGATAGACCTAGCCCTAATGAATAAGAATTTCGTTTGGTTTGGTCCAGTTCGGAAAAGTTTGGATTGTAATTGGTGTTTCCGGTAATTTCCTCAGGTCTAAAAAATCCTATTCCATTTTCTGCAAAAGGACGGAGCTCAAAAGGGTAGAGAGTGGTCCACTTGTCCAAATACACATTGGCGTTAATACTGGCCTCCGTATTATTTTCATTGAAGAGTTTAGTGTAGCTGCCTCCAAAACCCAGAGAAAAATAATCATACTCTGAGGAAACGGAGAACTTCGCTGACCATAAGTCATTCCTATCATCGGAACTGTGACTGTAAGTTCCAGTTAAATTTACCCAAGTATCCGATTGTGATGCACCGGAGCTTGCAACAAATGGGTCCGCTTCGCCCTTATCAAAAGGGTCTACATTACTTGAAGAAGCAGAGGTATAAGCAGAAACGCCTGCATCTATCGTAAGTACATCATCATCGTTCAAAGGAATAGAAACGATAATAGTTCCCGTAACATCCGTCAATTCTTCCGTACCTTTTCCGCCGGTAACAGCAGCGTTATCACCATCCTGTGAGTAATAACTTGTCAAGAAATCTACTTCTGTAGTTTCAAGCACACGTTTTTTGTAGGTCTGCTCTTCATCCTGTGACCAGGCTTGCTGCACGCCTAGTATTAAGATAATGAGAAGTGTATTTTTAATTGAAATCATAATTCCTCTATGTGTTATCACTTAACTTAATTACAGCCGCAACCGCCTCCCGTTTTTCCTCCATTGGCACCAACTGCTGCCTCGCGATAAGAATGAGCGATGGTAACATTACGGTCGCACTTTTTGTCGGACAAAGCCATATCAGGGTCGCTAAGGTTTACTTTTTCGTATTCTTTAACTACCACGCAGCTATTCATTGCTATGGTAAGACCTATTGCTATTAAAAACCTTTTTATCATAGTTTTTCTATTTCTATATTCTTGGATGTGAATATATTTCCTTTGTCATCAATAATGATACATTCAATATGTGGCATTTGGTTAACTCTATTTAAGCCAACCTCTTTGCCCATTACAAAAACAGAAGTAGCCAAAGCATCTGCCAATTCGGCTTTTGGAGCAAAAACTGTAACACTTATGATGCCTGTGGATGGAAATCCGGTACGCGGATCAATAATATGTGTGTACCTTTTTCCGTCTAGGTTCACGAATCTTTCATAATCACCAGAGGTAACAACCGCACCTTGTGTAATAGGAAGCAAGGCAAAAACCTTATTCTTATCCATAGGGTTGGTTATAGCAACTTTCCAAGCTTCGCCATTAGGTTGTTTGCCCCAGGTGTTCATATCACCGGAAGCATTTATTATGCCTGCAGCAACACCTTTTTTCATTAGCAGTGCTTTGGCTTTGTCGGCAGCGTATCCTTTTCCGATACCACCAAAACCAATCTTCATCCCGTTCTTCTTTAGAAAAACAGTATTATCTTCTATATCTAAAATAATATTTTTAAAACCGACTTTCGCCACGGACGATTGAATGGCTTCCGCACTTGGCATTTGGGTCATACTGCCATCAAATACCCAGATTTTATCCATTGAAGCATAGCTAATATCAAAAGCACCATCAGTGAGTTCGGAAAGTCGGATAGCCCTTTCGATAAGGTTAAAAAGTTCTTTAGAGACCTGAACAGGTTTCTTACCGGCATTTACATTAATTAAGGACGTCTCTGAAGTAGTCTGCCAGGAAGAGATTAGAGTTTCAATCCGCGAGATTTCTTGTGCTGCCAATTTTATAGTGGAATTTCCCTCAACGGAATCTTTGGCAACTACGGTTATATCAAACCTGCTTCCCATTAACTTTAAAGTCTTTGTAAAGGTATGTTGTGCGCTAACCGATAATGAAAGAAATAATAATATGTAAGACAGGGTGTTTTTCAAATTCCGAGTTTTGTTAAAACGCACATAGTCCAATAGGTTCAAAACAAAAGTTTTATAGAAACAATTGGCTATTAATAGTATGTGGTAAAAGAACCTATTATTAAAACAAATGATATAGTGATGTGTAAAATTTTTGCGCAAATTTGCGCATTATTAATGTGATATATTATCAATTTATTCCTTATTATTGTATGATTTAGTTCTCATTTATATTGAATAAACAAGATTATCAAAATAATGCGCAAACTTTGCACAATTAAATTTTGGTATTTAACTGTTTAATTTCACAATAAATTTTAACTATTACAACAACTTAGTATAATGAACTTAAATCCTATATATCAAAGGTACTGGTTATCACCAAAACAATCAAGAAATTGTCTCGTATAGGCAATCAATATCTCAACATCAACAAACAGAAAAAAGAACACTAATGAAACATCAAAAATGGAAGTTAATTTCAAAGAGCTACTTCTTAATTGCTTTGTCTTTAAGTTTTTTTCAGACGCAAGCAAATCAATCCAAAAGTAATACAGAACAAAACGGTACGGTAGTAGTGGAAGCTGAGGATTTCTATGAACAAAGCCATTCGGATAAGCGCAAGTGGTATGTTATAGATGCGGCTTACAGCGGGAGTTTAAATAGTTCCGGACATGATTTACATTTCAAGGGTGCTAATGGTGAAAAATACATTGAAATTTTACCGGATACACGTACCAATCATGATGATAAATTGATAGTTGGTGAAAATTTCTCCAATGAAGCTGGTAAAATGGGCATTTTACATTATAAAATTAATTTTTCTGAGGCCGGAAGATACTATGTTTGGGTTCGTGCATATAGTACAGGATCTGAAGATAACGGTGTTCATGTTGGTGTTGATGGTAATTGGCCGGAAAGTGGTCAGCGTATGCAGTGGTGCGAAGGAAAGGACGCCTGGACGTGGGGCAACAGTCAGCGTACCGAAGAAAGACATTGTGGTGTTCCGGGGTTTATTTACATAGATATCAATAAAGCTGGTGAGCATGATATTCAATTTAGTATGCGTGAGGATGGTTTTGAAATGGACCAATTTATATTTACTAAGGACACTAAGTATCATCCTGAGCTTACAAATGAATCTGCTACCGATGGTAACCAAGATTTATTAGCTATGGTTAAAGAAGTAAGACCAAGCGCTAAAATTTACCCAGCACAAACATTTAAGAACACGAAGAATGCTTTTTATAATGATAAAAAATGGTTGGCTATAAACCCAGAGGAGCATGAGGAGGCAGAAGCTTCCCTTTCTTTTGATGGGGCAGAAGGCGAATATGACGTGGTGTTATTTACGGTTGGAGAAAACGATGGTCGTTCTGTATACACGTTAAAAAAGAATGCTGAAACCTTTAAGGATTTTAGAACTCCATTAAGCAGTAACATGTTTGAGGAAGGTTTAGAGTATGTAAAAGTATACGCTAATATTAAGCTGAATGCAAATGATGAAATAGGGGTAAAGGCAGTTCCAAAGAGCAGGGATGGTAAAGAGTTTAGCCGCGCCCGATGGAGTGGTTTGGTAGTTGTTGAAGCAGGAACGGGTAAAAAATTGTTAGAAGAGTTACAGCATAAAATGGCGGCTCTGACTAATATGCAAATTACAGGAGAACTAAAAAAATGGCATAAAGTAACGCTAACTTTTGATGGCCCAAGCACTTCTGAGGAAGCGGATTACAACCCGTTTATGAACTATCGCTTTAATGTGACATTTTCGCATAAACAAAGTGGTAAATCATTTATGGTGCCAGGTTACTATGCAGCAGATGGTGATGCCGGACAGTCATCTTCTGAGCAAGGAAATAAGTGGCGTGTACATTTTGCTCCAGATGAAATAGGAGAGTGGACGTATGATGTTGACTTTAGAAAAGGAAATTATTCGGCAGTAAGTACAAAACCTGATACAGGTTTAAGCGCAGGTTATATGGATGGTGCTTCTGGCTCATTCAGTATAGATAAAACAGATAAGACCGGAAACGATTTTAGAGCAAAAGGAAGGCTGCAATATGTAGGCGAGCGTTACTTGAAATTTGCCGAAACAGGTGAGTATTTCTTAAAACAAGGTCCTGATGCTCCAGAAAATTTTCTTTCGTACGTAGATTTAGACGGTACTTTTAAGGACGATGGGCATAAAGATGAGATGGTCAAAACCTGGTCAGCTCATTTACAAGATTATAAGCAAAATGACCCTACTTGGAAAAACGGTAAGGGTAAGGCCATTATTGGTGCCTTAAATTATTTGGCTTCAAAAGGACTGAACTCGGTTTCATTCTTGACCAATAATATAGCAGGAGATGACCAGAATGTATTTCCGTATACGGATTATGACACCTATGATAGAATAGATGTTTCAAAAATGGACCAATGGGAAATTATATTCGAACATGCTCAGGAACTCGGTCTTTTTCTTCATTTTAAAATGTTTGAAGTAGAGAATCAAGGGCTTTTAGATAACGGAGGAGTAGGAGCATATACCAAATTATACTACCGTGAACTAATGGCTCGTTTTGGGCACCATTTAGCCTTGAACTGGAATCTTTGCGAAGAAAATGGGGAATGGGTAACTAATCCAACAACACCTCCACAAGAAGAGGAACAGCGTTTGGCAATGACAACGTACTTTAAAAAGAACGACCCGTATCACCATCATTTGGTTATCCACAATGGTGTTGAGTTTGAGGATTTGTTAGGACCTGAAAGCGGACTTACAGGACCATCGGTTCAGACAAATAAAGAAGATTTTAGTCGAGTGCATGGACAAGTATTGCGTTGGTTGAATGCTTCTAAAGAAGCAGGTTTCCAATGGGCCGTTGCGGTAGATGAGCCGGGTGATGCGCAACATTCGCTAATTACGGATGCAGAAAACCCTGATCACGATAATGCGCGTAGAAATGCCTTATGGGGTACTTTTATGGCAGGCGGATGGGGTAATGAATGGTATTTTGGATATGCACATCCTCATTCAGACCTTTCTTGTGAAGATTACCGTTCAAGAGACCTGTTTTGGGACCAAGCCATACACGCTATGGATTTCTTTAAAAAGAATGATGTTCCGTTTTGGGAAACTGAAAATAGAAATGACCTTGTTGGTAATACGAAGAATAAAAATACAGTGTACTGCTTGGCAAAAGAAAACGAAGTATATGTAGTGTATCTGAATTCTGTTGCTACGTCTACACTAGATTTATCAAATGCTTCAGGTGAATTTGAAGTGCTTTGGTTTAATCCAAAAAAAGGAGGAGACCTAAGAAAATCTAAAGTCAAAAAAGTATCTGGTGGGGCAATTGTAGATTTAGGGAAGTCTCCAGATAAAAAACAGCAAGACTGGGCTATCTTAATTAGAAGAGCAAAATAACCATTAAACTAAGAGTGCAGAGAATTGCATTCCTCTTTAAAACTAACGTGATAGGAATAATTATACTATCACGTTTTTTTTAGCTCAAAACAGTTTATCAGTAACAGCTTTACAAATATATACTCATAAGAATAGTTGACTCTTAAGGTTTAATACTTGGTCTTATCATGTTTAGCTGCCCAATTATTAAAGACTTCAACAGCTTCGGTTTGTAGCATTTGTTTAAAGTGAATTTGTCTGTCTTTCATTTCCACCTCTAATTCATCATAAATGAACTGATCATCAAAATCAATAGCTTTTGCATCTGCTTTATCGCAACCGTAATACACAGCTTTTGGTCTTGCCCAATAAATGGCACCAAAGCACATAGGGCAAGGCTCACAAGAGGTGTAAATAATGCAGTCCGTAAGTTGAAAATCATTTAGTTTTTTACAGGCATCCCTAATCACTACCATTTCTGCATGAGCAGTTGGGTCGTTCGTAGAGGTAACTTTATTATGGCCTTCGGCAATTATTTCACCATCTTTTACAACTACGGCACCAAAAGGGCCACCTGCATTAGAGTTCATTCCCTTTGCTGCCATTTCAATGGCGCGGCGCATAAAAACTTCATGTTCTTTCGTCATATATATAAAATTCTAATTGTATGTATTCATTATTTGGGGGTGCAAATTACGCCTTTTATATAGAATTCTATACACATGTTATTTTGAAAGAAAATGCTCTTTTTAGATAATTGTTAAAATAATTATGAAAGATTTAGATCTTAATTCGACTTAGTATAGAACCAACCAATTATAAAAAAAATAGAAAAACTATTTATCAAAGTATTTTTTGCATTTATAACTACTAAAATCTACTCAACTGTCGTCTAAAGTAACTCTGTGAGTTTTATAGTTTTTGCATACTGTTGATAATCAGTAATATTGGTTTTTATTAAAAATAGATATTGAAAGCAATTACGAAATACTGGTTCTTAGAAGGATTTAGCCTTTTTCAAAAATTAGGAATGCCTTCTATGATGAAACTTTGTGATTTTCTAGAGATGGATCATGTAGACAAAGGCAGCATCATTGAGATAGGGGCAAGAGATAAAAAATGCATTTTCTTTTTAAAAAATGGTTCTGTTAAAATCATGGACTCTGAAAATGACATTGTAAAGTACGTCGTTAAAAAGGGTAATATTTTTGGTGAGCTATCTATTTATGATAAGGATAACTCGTCTAAAGAAGTAGCCCTTGCTTTAGAAGACGTGGTAATCTGTTATATCGAATCTGACATGATGGAAGGCTTAATGGAAGAATATAAGTCTTTAAAAAATGGTCTGTTAAAAATATATGGTCTTCGTATCAGAAAATTAGAAACAAGACTACAAGACCTTTTATATAAGGACAGTAAAACGAGAATCTCTGAATTTATAAAAGCTTTTATAGAGGAGTTTGGTGAAATAGAAAATGATAGGGTAGTGGCAAAAAACCTACTCTCTCATAAAGACATTGCCAACTTGACCAATACCTCTAGGCAGACAGTAAATAATGTATTAAGCATAATGCGAAAAGATAAGGTCATTGACTACGATTCTAAATGTATATCATATTCTAAGAAATTCATATAACTAAATAAAGACACGTTTAAATAAACCAACTATAATGAAAAAGTTCTCCCGTTTTCTCCTAATATTTTCTTTAGGATTATTTACAAGTACCGTTTTTTCTCAAGAAATAGAGCAGTCTATTTTTATTACTGGTAACACTTGGGATACTACAAATACAGAGGTTCTTTCTGAGATTTCAAAAGAATCGCAGTTAGCTAAGAAACCTACAGTTTTGTTATTAGGAAATGCAGCACCGAAGACTGAAGTAGAAAAGTCATTAGATAAGCAGTTGTCAATTATGTCTAAACTGGGTAATGATGTCATTTTCATATCTGGTAATAAAGAATGGACAAAAGGTCATAAAGGTGTTTCTGATATTGAAAAATATATACAGAAAAACAGTAAAGCAAAATTTTCTCCTGATGACGCTGAACCTATTAAGCATCAAGATTTGGGAGAAAACGTAGAATTGATTACGGTAGATTCTCAATGGTTCTTAGAAAACTGGGACAATCATATTTATATCAATGAAGATTCTGAGATTCAAAATAGGAACTTGTTCTTTTTAGAATTTGAAAATCGAATTAAAAAAGCACAAGGTAAAATCGTATTTGTTGCATTATATCACCCCATAAAAACAAATAGTAGGCAGGGTTTTTTTAGTAGTATCGGTGGCTTCTCTACTCAAGAATTTCAAAACAAGCAGTACAGAACGCTTAGAAACAGGTTGAAAACAATAGCTAGAGGTGCAGACAACGTTATTTTCTTGTCGGGTCAAGGTAAAAATTTGCAATATATTAATGGTAGTGTTCCTCAAATTACAAGCGGTGCTGCGGGTAAAATCGAATCCGTTAAACATGGTGAACCAGATGATTTTTCTATTGCCAAAAAAGGTTATGTTCGCCTAGATGTTACTACCGCCGGCAGTGTAAAGGCAAATTATTACGCTTTAGATAATGGTTCTTTTAATGAAGTTTTTAAGACTACTGTACTAAAAAGCGAAACTGAAGATTTACAAGTATACAACTTCGATAAAAATCTAGGAGCTAAAAAATCAGCGGCTATTTATTCGAAAGAAGCTGCAACAAAAAGCGGATTCTATAAAGCGCTTTGGGGTGATCATTACAGAGAATTCTATGGTAAAGAAGTTAACGTACCAGTAGTTTTCTTAGATACTTTAATGGGAGGTTTAACCCCGTTGAAGCGAGGAGGCGGACAACAATCAAAATCACTTAGATTAGAAGATAAAGAAGGTAAGCAGTATGTTATGCGTGCCTTAAAAAAGAGTACCATAAAGTTTCTACAAGCGAATGCTTTTCAAGAAACTTATATTGGAGATGTTTTAGATGGTACAACCGTAGATAAATTTTTAGCCGATTTTTATACGACTTCAAATCCATATACTCCTTTTGTTGTAGGTGGGTTATCTAATGCAGTTGGTGTCAATCATACCAATCCTATTTTATACTACATTCCTAAACAAGAAACATTAGGCGTTTATAATGATGAGTTTGGTGGTGAATTGTATATGATTGAAGAGCATGTAGGCGATACTCAAGTAGAAGCTGAAAGTTTTGGAAAACCGTTGAAAATATTAAGTACTGCAGATGTTTTACAAGAAATAAACAGATCGGGAAAATCTGTAGTAGATGAGTCTTCTTATATCCGTGCAAGAATATTCGATATGCTTCTGGGAGATTGGGACAGACATGAAGACCAATGGCGTTGGGCGCTTTATAAAAATGAAGACGGTACGGAGTATTGTAGTCCAATACCAAGAGATCGTGACCAAGCATTTTCAAAGTACGACGGTACTTTAATCAGTTTTCTGACAAGAGTAATACCAGGGCTACGTAAAATGCAAACTTATGATGAAGACCTTAGAAGTGTAAAATGGTTTGCATCATCTCCTTATCATTTAGATTTAACTTTTATTCATGCTTCTGGTTGGGAAGAGTGGGAAAAGCAAACCAATCATATTCAAAGCCAGTTATCAGATGCTGATATTGAAAATGCTTTTGAAGCAATTCCTGATGAGATAAAAGGACCGATCATAGATGATATTAAACAGAAATTAAAAGGTAGAAGAGATAATCTTAAAAAAATAACAAAAGCATATTATCTCTATTTGAACAAGTTTCAAGTTGTTACGGGAACACAAAAAGCAGATGATTTTACCATAACTAGATTAGCGGATGGTAAGACTACGGTAAAAATAGACCGTAAAGATTTAGGTCTTTTAAATCATACATTTTCCAATGATATTACCAAAGAAATTTGGCTATTTGGGTTGGATGGAAAAGATACGTTCACGGTAGAAGGTGAGGGAGACCATCCTATAAAAATTAAAATAGTAGGTGGAAAGAAAAATGATACATACGACTTTAAAAACACACGAAAGGTAAAACTTTATGATTACAAGGATAAGGAGAATACCATTGTGAATAAAAGATCTAAAAAATGGTTGGTAAATGACTATGAATTAAATAATTACGATCATAAAAAAGTAAAATATAATTTTAATCAATTGTTACCTATAATAGCATTCAATCCAGATGACGGAGTGAAATTAGGAGTGATTAGTAATCATACTTCATATAGTTTACAACGTAATCCATTTACTTATAAGCATAGCATTAATGCTGCATATTATACTAGTACATCAGGTTTTGATTTGTCGTACAAAGGGGAGTTTTCGAATATTTTTCATAACTGGAATTTTGGTTTAGAAGGTTTGTATACGAGTCCTAGTTTTTCAGAAAATTTCTTTGGCTTTGGTAATGAAACACTTTATGACGCTGATGAGGTCGATTTAGATTTTAATAGAATTAGAATTAGTAAATTTAAAGCAGCAGTGTCATTACAATGGGAAGGTATTAACGGAGGTTCTTTCTATTTTAAACCTTTAATAGAATCTTTTGAGGTTGATAATACCGAAGATCGTTTTCTAGCTCAACTACCAGAAACCAGTACAATTTTTGATAGACAAACCTATGCAGGTATTGAAACTGCTTATAATTTCAAGAATAAGAATAGTGCCGCTTTTCCAACCTTGGGGTTAGATGCAGGGCTGACCATAGGTTATAAAACGAATATAGATAATACCGAAGCAGATAATAGTTTTGCGTACATACAACCACAATTGATCATAGATCACAAATTAACTAAAAGCGGTAGTATCGTTTTTGCAACCAAGATTGCAGGTGAAGCATTGATCGGTGATGATTTTGAATTTTACCATGCAGCAACTATTGGCGGTATCAAGAGCTTAAGAGGATTTAGAAATGAAAGATTTACTGGAAAACAATCTTTTTATCAGAATACAGATTTAAGGTTTCCTTTAGGAGGGTTAAGAACCAGCCTTGTACCTTTTAGATTCGGACTTACCGGTAGTTTCGATTATGGTAGGGTTTGGGTTGAAAATGACACTTCAAATAAATGGCATAATTCAGTAGGTGCATCAGCTTGGCTTATAGGAGCTGAAGCTTTTACGGCTAACATAGGATATTTTAATAGTTTAGATGGTGGGCGTGTTGTCTTCGCACTAGGCTTTTCTTTTTAATTAAAAAATTACTACCAATGAAAAAACCAATTGCAATTGCCCAAGTAGACACTTTAGAAAACAAAAAACCAGAACACGCATTAGTCAATGGTTTGGATTTAGTAATCGTAAAATTTGATGATGATATTTCTGTATTGTATGGTAGATGTCTACATAGAGGGGCATTAATGTCAGACGGTCATGTAGATGGTCATAACCTTATTTGTGGTGTTCACGGTTGGGATTATAGAGTAGATACCGGAGTTTCAGAATACAATAACGCTGAGGTATTACATAAGTTTACTACTAAAATAGAGGGTGGTAGTCTTTTTGTAGATGAAGAAGAGATAGATGCTTATTTAGTAGACAGTCCGCAACCTTTTAATAGAGATGCTTATTTGGGCGCTTACGCAGATACACACCCTGAAGAGACAGAACCATATACCGGGTATATAAAAGAATTAGCTACCAACGGACTTAAAAATTTAGGGCATCACGGATTTTCGGCATCCATGGGAGTGGATAGAAATACATTGCCAAAATGGAGCGATATTCAATTTTTGCCTGCCCAATTGGCTAGTAGACCGTTGCTTGATGAAGATGCGGTGGCTACAAAGGTGGTAATTGGACCTAAAGCCAAAAAGCCTTTACATTTAGATATTCCCCTTTTTGTAAGTGATATGAGTTTTGGTGCTTTGTCACGCGAAGCAAAAATAGCGTTGTCTAAAGGTGCAGAACTGGCAGGTACGGGTATTTGTTCAGGAGAAGGTGGTATGTTGCCTCAAGAGCAAGAAAATAATAGCAAGTATTTTTACGAATTGGCTTCGGCAAAGTTCGGCTTTACTTGGGATAAGTTAGATAATGTACAGGCATTTCATTTTAAAGGCGGGCAAGGAGCAAAAACAGGTACCGGCGGTCATTTGCCAGGTGCTAAAGTAAGTAAGGAAATTGCAGAGGTAAGAGGTTTAAAAGAAGGTGAGACGGCAATTTCACCAGCCACTTTTCCAGATTTTCATGGTGTAGATGACTTCAAATCTTTCGCAGCTCAGGTAAGAGAACGTACAGGAGGTATACCGATCGGATTCAAAATTGCAGCAAGTCATATAGAAAAAGATATTCAGTTTGCATTAGATGTGGGTGTCGATTATATCATTTTAGATGGTAGAGGTGGGGGAACAGGTTCCGCACCAACTATATTAAGAGATAATATAAATGTACCTACAATTCCTGCTTTGGCAAGAGCAAGAAAATATTTAGATAAAGTTGGTGCTACAGATGTCACCTTGGTAATTACCGGAGGTTTAAGAGTTGCTGAAGATTTTGGTAAAGCCCTTATGTTAGGTGCCGATGCTATTGCCGTATCTAATTCGGCCTTGCAGGCAATTGGCTGTTTAGGTATGCGTGCTTGCGGAAGTAACAACTGCCCTGTGGGTATTGCAACGCAAAAAGAATCATTGCGTAGTAGGTTGATTATTGATTCTTCGGCGAAACAATTGCATAACTATTTTGATGCCACAAATAACCTTATCAAGGTTATAGCAAGAGCTTGTGGGCATGATGATATTTCAAAATTCAATTTTGATGACCTATCTACTTTTAATCATGACATGCATCGTTTAACAGGAATTAATTACGGCGGTGTTAACGCTTAAAAAAAATATAAAGATGGATAAAATGATGCATTTAGCGGCACAGTATTTAGCTGCTGCAGGAATAAGTTTTGTAGAGAAGAAAGCAGATGATAGTCATACCAATCTTGGTTGGTCAACTGATAAGCAACGTTTAGAAACACACCCATTATCAAGAGAAGGAGATGTTCTTGCTTTAAACTATAATACCTTTTCTTTAGAGTGGAATTCCCCTAAGAACAATGCTTCTTTTGCTTTAGATGGTAAAACGCATCAACAAGCATTGGAATGGTTAACGAATTCTGTGAATACATTTTTGGGTAAGACATATACCTATGATTTTCATTACGACCTACCGTATTCAATTGATGATGCTTTCACCTTTGTACTAGATGCATCTAAATTAAAGGAACTTGCCGATTTAAGAAGTTTGACGCAATCTGGTCTAGAAAGAACACTTGAGGTAAATGGTTTGGAATCGGACATTCGTATTTGGCCCCATCATTTTGATTCAGGTGCTTATGTTATTATTTCTGATGATTTGTCTATTGGCTTTGGTTTAGCTGTACCTGATACGATGATTAATGAACACTATTTTTATATCAGCGGATACAAAGGGCATAACGGTTTAGATACTTCTAAGTTTGATGCTCTTTCATTAGGTGAATGGAAAAACGACGGATTTAAAGGAGCGGTTTTACCTGCTACAAAAATTAAAGAAGAACAAGCGGTACAGTTTTTCACGGAAGCTATCAATACCTATAAAAAGTAAATATGCAAGTGACCAGTCTTTCATTAGAAGCCTTTAAAGAAATGGATTATTGGGCGGTTGAAAAATACAATCTGTCCATTGAATTGATGATGGAAAATGCGGGGCTTCAACTAGCAAGATTAATCGCCAAAAAGGCAACTGCGACCTCTGTTATCACTATTGGCGTTGGTAATGGAAACAATGGTGGTGGCGGTTTAGTAGCTGCTCGAAGACTTGCTGCTTGGGGGTTTAATGTGAATTTAGATTTGGTAGTTCCTATTACCAAAGACCTGCCAAAAGCACAGTTAGAAAGAGCGTTGTTATTTGGAGCTAAAGAAGGTATTCCAGAAACAACGGATATTTGGGTAGATGCCTATTTAGGATTCTCTCAAAGATTACCGTTGTCAGATGCTTTTGTAAAAAGTATTGCATTAGCAAACGCATCAACGGCATTTAGAATATCATTGGACATTCCCATTGGTATTTCTAAAGATGGTGAATTATCAGGGTTTAAAGCAAACCAAGTAATGACCTTGGCAGCTCCTAAAATTCTTTTAGAAAAATTACCGAGCTCAGTAGAAGTGTATATGGCTGATTTGGGAATTCCAAAATCGGTTTATGAGCATTTCAATATTCAAATGCCTGATTTTAAAGAATACCAATTGATAAAAATTAAATAACCAGAAAAAAACCGACCCATGGAAAAGAAAGTAGTGTGGCATAAAGTGTTAGATAATAAAAAGAGATTGGCAGAAGGTCGTGTAATGACTGTTACTGCTGCTCATAAAGGTATTTGCTTAACACATTTTAAGGGCAAATTTTCTGCTCTAGATAATAAGTGTCCACACCAAGGTGGACCTCTAGGCGAAGGTTCTATTGAAAACGGATTGTTACGTTGCCCGTGGCATGGTTGGGATTTTGACCCTTGTACCGGTGTGCCGCCAGGTGGTTATGATGATGGTATTGAAACTTTTCCAACAAAGGAAGAGGGCGATGAAATTTTTGTGGGTATTGAAGAGGAAGAGAAACACGCAGAAACAATCTCTGATGTCATGATAGAGACCATGGTTAATTGGGGTGTTGATACTGGTTTTGGCATGGTTGGTCACTCAAACCTAGGGGTTGCCGATGCCATGATGCGTCAAGAAGAAAAAGGAAATTTCAAGTTTTTCGGAATACGTCATGAAGGTGCTGCGGCATTTGCGGCATCTGCTTATGGTAAATTAATGGGGAAACCTGCAGTTTGCTTTGGTATTGCAGGTCCGGGTTCTACCAATATGTTTACAGGTATGTGGGATGCTAAAGTAGACCGTTCACCAATGTTGGCACTTTCTGGTCAGGTAAATACACAAGTATTGGGAACAGGTGCCTTTCAAGAAGTAGATTTGGTAGGTGCTTTTCAAACCGTAGCCAATTTTAACCATAGTGTGCAACAAAACTCTAAGCATAGTGAATTAATGAGCTTGGCGATTAAAAGCGCATTAATAAATAGAGATGTATCTCATATTACTTTCCCAGATGAGGTTGCCTTTATGCCAAAGCCAGATAACCAAAAGGCACAGACTCCAGAAGATAGAATTACACCTTTTAATATTTCACCGCCAAGACAAATGGTAGCGAAAGCGGTGGGTATGATTACAGACTCAGAACGACCTGCAATAATCGTAGGGCATGGCGCTCGTTTTCAAATGGATGCTATAATCGCATTTGCAGAAAAATTAAACTGTCCGGTAATCACCACCTTTAAAGGAAAAGGACAAATTTCTGACCATCATGAATTAGGTTGTGGAGTACTAGGAAGAAGCGGAACGCCCATAGCTTCATGGTTTATGAACGAGAGTGATTTATTGATTGTTTTTGGAGCATCGTTTTCTAATCATACAGGTATTACGCCTAAAAAACCTATTATACAGGTAGATTATGACCCAGCAGCTTTAAGTAAATTTCATAAAGTTGATGCTGCCCTATGGGGAGAGATTTCTGAAACCTTGACCATTATAGAAGAACAAACCGAAGGAAAAATAAATACGGTAGATAGACGTCCGGAAATTGCAAAACGATGGGAGATATGGCAAGAAGAAAAAGCAAGTAGGCTCCAAGATGAAAGTACAGTTGGTCTAAGTTCAATTGCAGTATTTGATGCAATGAACAAAGTAGTGCCAGACAATGCGGTTATTGCCGTAGATGTTGGTAACAACACCTATTCTTTTGGTCGTTATTTTGAACCTAAAAATCAATCTGTATTGATGTCGGGTTACTTGGGTTCTATAGGTTTTGCATTACCTGCAGCAATGGGGGCTTGGGCTGCTCAAGGTAACGAAAGACCTATTTGGTCCGTTTCCGGTGATGGTGGCTTTGGTCAATATTTAGGTGAGATGATGACTTTGGTGAAATACAATATGAACATTAAGCATGTGCTTTTAAACAACTCGGAAATCGGTAAAATTTCAAAGGAGCAAAAAGCGGCTGAATTGGATGTTTGGAAAACTTCTTTACACAATGCTAATTTTTCAAAGTATGCAGAGAATTGTGGAGCACTTGGTATTAGAGTTACCAAAATAGAAGAATTAATACCTGCTTTAGAAAAACTAAAAGCACATGATGGTCCGGCATTACTGGAAATAATCACTGACGCTAGTTTGATTTAAATAAGAAAACATGTTTCAATCATTTAGTATCATATTCTTAATTGCCGCCTTTTTTAGTTACGTCAACTATAAGTGGTTAAAGTTGCCATCAACCATTGGGTTAATGATTTTAGCTTTGTCAACGGTCGTTTTAATTACATTGACTCAAAATATATTTCCTGCATTTTATCTTTACTTCTGCGATGTGGTAATCAATACAGATTTTAGAAGTCTGTTAATGGACGGTATGTTGAGTTTCTTGCTTTTTGCAGGATCTTTACATGTTAATATCGATGACCTAAAAAAAGAGCGGAAATCTATACTATTGTTTGCAACGTTCGGGGTGCTTATTTCTACTACTATTGTCGGGTTTTTAACCTATTATCTTGCTCAATCTTTAAGTATAGAATTACCTCTTATACATGCTTTGCTTTTTGGAGCATTAATTTCGCCAACAGACCCCATAGCGGTAATGTCAATTTTGAAAAAGGCAAATATTCAGAAAAGTTTGGGAGTAAAAATTGAAGGCGAATCATTGTTTAATGATGGTATTGGTGTTGTAGTATTTTCTGGTTTGTTGATTGTAGCACGCTTAGATGAAAATAGCAATGAATCCGTAAGTAGTGCAATTGGCGAGCTATTTTTAATGGAAGCCGTTGGTGGAATTGTCTACGGTTTGATTTTAGGTTATATAGGATATAGAGTTATCAAATCTATTAATGAAAATCCGCAATTAGCGGTTTTAATAAGTTTAGCCATTGTCATAGGTGGTTATGCAATAGCTTCGTTACTTCATGTATCCGGACCGTTGGCTATGGTAGTTTCGGGTATGGTCATTGGAAATAAAATTAATATAGCATCAAATAAAGGAATGACTCGCAAAATGCTGAATAATATTTGGGAAGTTCTAGATGATGTATTTAATGCTATTCTATTCGTTCTAATAGGGTTGTCAATACACCTGCTTAAATTTGATTCGTTATACCTTACTTTAGGTGTCTTGTCTGTATTCGTGGTGCTTTTAGCTCGTTTTATATCGGTGTTATTACCGTATAGTTTACTAAAACATGAAGAAAGTAAACCTATAAAAACAGTGGCTATTTTAACCTGGGGAGGCTTACGCGGTGGTATATCCATAGCATTGGCACTTAGTTTGTCAGAAGACCTTTCTGCGGAAATCATATTATATATAACCTATGTTGTGGTACTGGTGTCGGTACTTGTACAAGGGTTGAGTGTTGGTAAAGTAGCAAAGAAAATATATAGCTAGTAAAATTATTTAATGATGGAAGAATCAGAAAAAGTAATAAAAAAGCAAGAAAAAGCGATTGATAAGCAATTGATTGCCGAATTGGGTATTGATAAAGAGAAACTAAAAGAACTGAAGAAGAAACTTTCAAAAGTTGAACCTCGTTCAGAACGTGGTGCAGAAACTTTGTTTCGTTTGGTATCTAAAAATCAGTATACTTTGAACGCGATGATCGATAGAAAATCGAATATTCTTATTTCCATCAACGCACTTATTCTATCTATAATTTTGGGTACCGTATTAAGTCAGTTAGATAAGGATCCACATCTTATATATCCGGCAATTATTATGCTTGTCACCAATCTTATATCTATTGCATATGCCGTATTTGCAACTAGACCAGAGCTTACACATGGTGATAGGAGTACCAATAATCTTTTGTTCTATGGTAATTTTAATACTATGAACGAAGAAGAATATACAGAAGAACTTACTGGTTTAATGTACAAGGGCGACGAACTTTATAAGACCATTGCAAGGGATACGTTTCACTTAGGGAAGACAATTGATAGAAAGTTTAAACTACTTAGAACTTCTTTTCATGTATTCTTAGTAGGTATTATTTTAGCGGTGGTAGGGTTTATTGCTTGCCATATTATGTTCGCTATGTAATCTTAATTTAATGCAGCGTTTGTTTTAATTCTAAAACAGCGCTCTTCTCCTAAATAAAGCGGATTTCCATGCTTTTCAGACCAAAATCCGTCTAAAATATCTTTGCTGATACATTGATAAACAGCAACACCTTTATAAATATTACGGTCTTCACCAGTGTATCTAAAGTTGATAACTAGAATATTGTTTTTAAAAAATCCAGTGCCTGTTTGTTGTTGATTAGTGCCTATAGTCCAGTTGGCATTTATTCTGGTATTATCATCTACAGTCAAAATCAGTTTTCCTTTGTAAGAATGCTGTTCGGCATCTTGGTTGCCTCCTAAGATATTGTATTCTCCAACTAAATCTTCAATGGTCATTTAATGCGCTATTATGGCGAAAATATCAAAAAAACTAGGGATATGTATAAAAAAGTAGCAAGCCCTTGGAAAAGGGCTTGCTTTTAAAGTTTAGAGAACATAAGGTTTACTTTAGGAGAACCTTATAATTAAATTAATTATGGTTGGTAAGAAGGTAACTCAACTACATAGGATTCCACTGATTTTCCGTCATCGCTACCACTCCAGTCAGATCCAAAAAGCACACGGGTTCCTGTAGGGCTAATTACGGCATGAGGCTCTCCCCAATAACCAAACTCATCGGAATCGGATCTATGGTGTCCAATTCTGTATACTTGTATGTTTTCTGGTTCAACTCTTGCTATCACCAATTCTTGATCTAAAAGCGTTTGTCCGTCTAATTGAAACCCCATCATAGAAGCTGCAATCCATCCCGGATTTTTATGAGCTACAGCAGAAATATGCGTACCGCTTTTTGGATAATCATATCCTAAATCTTCAGAGATAACAGGTAAACAATCGCCTGTGTTTAGGTCATAAGCAACAATATTCCCTAAACATCCACCATTGGGACCACCGTTAAATGTTACCGTAAAATCGGCATCGGTTCCGTTCGCCATTTTACCTAAAGAAGAATGTTCTGGTTTCTGTTTGTTAAGTCTAGTTACAAGGTTACCGTTGGTATCGTATGAAGATACATTATGGTAAAAAAGTTGACCGCTTGGGGCAGGCATAGCCGCTGTATAGTTTACGTCATCAATATTGAAAGTAGTTAACTTTTGAGTTGAAAAACGATAAGCGTAGGCTGTATTGTTCTCACAACGAAATCCTATTATATCATTGTCCCAAGATGGCATTTGAACATCGTTGCCCATACTTAGGCCACCTGTACAACCGGTTATTTCCCTAAGGTTCACCAAAATCTCTTTGTTACCAGATGATACGGTGTATTTGGTATAATCATCCGTTCTTTTATCAAGGTAATAAAGAATGTCAGCTTCTTTAAAATCCCAATATAATTGTTCTATATCATCTGGTAGAATATCGTCTAGGTTTCTAATAAAAGCATAGGTCTTACCATCTAATAATTGATGTACACCATTAGTTTGGTCGTACAAAATCATTCGGGTTTCATCTGCGTTCCATGCTTGAACGGTACTATACATTGGTTTTGTAACGGTACCATCGCCACCATTAGAAATTCTACGGATAATTGTTCCGAATGAAGGATCTACAATGGTTTCCAAATACCCAGGTTTCGCAATATCTTGCATGGGGTGTGGCTCTAAATCGTTTGCGGTAAGTTCTGTAGCGATATCTACAGTAACTACATCTTCATCGGGGGTTGCTTCCTCCTCCTCGGTGTTCTCTTCTTCGGGAGTTTCGGATTCCTGTTCTTCAGAATCGTCATCTGGAATTAAATTTAAGTTGTCACTGGTACAGCTCATAATGCTGAATCCAACACAAAAAAACAATAAGTACATTTTCACTTTGTTCATAAGATTTAAATTTCGGGGTTTAAAGATGTACGAATAAACTGAGGATGTGGTTGTTGTATTCTTTAATTTTAACAAGTTTGTTTATGAATAAGTAGCTTTTATTCTATTATCTGTAAATCATCCAGTAGTGTAGAATAGTACTGATACTAGGTGAAAGGAATTTTTTTTGAAGTGAAATTCTGCGTTTAAAAAAAATTTAAGAAAATTTAAGAAATACGCTTAAATTTTAAAAAAATGTTCTCGAAGAAAAAAAATATCAATTAATGAATCATTCTAAATGAAAAAATAGGATGCCTAAAATTACTGTTGAATAATATCTTTTTTTAATGATTTCAAAAAGGTAATTTATGTAGAGCACCATTTAAATAATAAATCAAAAGCAAATGTTTATTTGAGGAATTCAGAAGTTTTAAAGAACAAATCATCTTCAACCTTTAATTACTTTTAATAGCCACTTATTTTATCGTTCAAATTTAATTAAAACAACAACAAAAAGCCCCATCATTTCTGGCAGGGCTTCTTTAATTACAATATTTAAAGATTTCATCACAACTATATTTAAGACGCTAAATTCTCTTCAGGTATTTCAACTTCTTCGGTTAACAATGATAAGAAAATTCGGGACTCCTTTAACTGTTGCGTCGCAAGGTTATAATAGGGGAGTGCCTTATTTTTTTTTGCCTCAAATAGATTTTTATAATACCCAATACCTTCCATTAAATTACTGCTAAATGACAGTAATTGTTTTCTACGTTTAGCGGTAGGCATCATTTTAGATTCCGAAATTTGTTCTTTATAATATTCTAAATAGATGTGAAGTTCTTTTATGAACATATTTGGGCGATTTGGATGTGACATTACATTCTTCTTGCCATAGATATGCCTCATCATTTCATCTAACGTAGATACTTTTGAAAAATAAGCCATATTAGGTCCTGGGCAAACAGATACGCCTTCACCTTCAATTTTTGTATCTAGATTATAAGCGAGTAGTGCAGATGTCCCTAAACCTACGCAGGTACAGGATTTTTCCGTAATCTTATGAAAATGATAATCGTATTCGGTTTGTGAGAGGTCTTTGCTTTTGAGTTCTTTTAACTTCTTGTTTTGGTATTGTCTAGATGCCGTACAAAGTCCTTTTTCACTAAAATCTTTGTTTAGCGCTACAAATTTTTTCGGACATGGACTACCAGGTTTGCCGTCAGAAATGCGGGCCGCTTTTTCAACATCTTTGGTATTCCCTTTTAAACTGTGAAAAGGAATACCCAATGGCGAAATATTACTCAAATACAAGTCTTCTTCTTTGGCTTTGACCAATCTGTCTAAAGTGCCTTTATCTACTGTGGTCGCCTCAGGAACTAAAAGAAAAGCGGAACCCCAACCAACAGAGTCTACGTTGTATTCATCTATAAGAAATTGATGTTCTGCAGCAGTACCAACACCGCCTTGAGCAGTGATTTTTAAAGACAATGGCTGGTTTGGAGTTGTACGTTCTTTAAGTTGAAGAGAACTGATTAAAAGGTCATAAACCGTATCTATCAATTCTTGTTTATTTTCTTTGAACTGATGTAATATAGGACCCATTAAGTGGCCATCCGTGGCAAATGCATGTCCACCACAATTAAGTCCAGATTCTATACGGTATTCTGAAACCCAAATACCTTTTTTGGCTAGAAATTTTCCCTGTATCATAGCTGACCGGTAATCACTTACCTTAAGAACAATCTTCTTTTTAATGTTCCCGTTGGCCTCCGGATAAAAATCATCAAACTGTTCTAAATAGCTATATAAACGAGGGTTCATTCCTGCAGAAAGAACTACGGAAGAGTTCAGCTTACTATTTGCAAACCCTCTAAGAGCAGCATGCGCATCATTAAATTCAGATGAAAGTTTTTCTTTTTTAATGTAGTTATCCTTATCAACCTTCGTCATGATGTTTACATCAATACTCCCCATGGGCATTCGCTCTTTAACCCAGTCTTTAATTTCAGTAAAATTAAAAGAGTGTTCAGAGAGTTGAAAAAACTCTTTTTTAAAGGTTGATGAATCGGGTAGGGAGTTGAAATAAGACCGGATGCCGTCAGCAGTTTCGGTAGTGGTATTTTTGAAATTATCAAATTTTTCTTGAGCAAGATCTTGAATCATGTCAAGATAAGAAGTTATGCGTTTGGCCCTAAAATCTTCTATATTATCTGTAATTTCCTGATAAGGGAGGTCATATTTGCCAGAGTACATCTTGCGAAGCTTTTCCAATAGAATATCATCTACTAGCGAAATAACGGAGTCAATACCAAATTGTGAAACTTTTAAAGGAGAGTCAATTGTAAAGCCAATGCCCATAACTGGAATGTGAAAGGAATGTGCTTGCGTCATATACTATGTTTTTGTGATGGTTAAACCTAAATGAACAGTCTTGATTCAAGGTTTGCAACTGTAGCTCACAAAAATGCAGTGTCTAGGTTTTTTATAATATGATTTTGATCAGGTTTTGAAGATATTTCCTACTAATTATCCTTTGAGCCGAGTATATCTTTTATAATTTATTATTAATAATTTGGAAGCCAAAAAAAGCAAACGCATTAGAATACCGTGTAGTCTAATGCGTTTGTAAAAAAATCGAGTATGATTAATCTACTTAATGGTTAAAAGTACGGATAGCTGTGTCATAAGGCGTTATCCATTATATCTTGAACGCATTCTGGATTTAGAAGCGTACTCGTATCGCCAAGGTTACTCGTGTCCTTACTGGCAATTTTTCTTAGTATACGTCGCATGATTTTGCCGGAACGCGTTTTAGGTAAACCTGTCGTAAATTGAATTTTATCCAACTTGGAAATGGGTCCAATCCGATCAGAAATCAACTGATTTATTTCTTTGCGAAGATTTTCGTGATTTCTACTTTCACCGGCGTCTTTTAAAGTAATGTAGCCGTACAGAGCACTGCCTTTAATATCATGAGGGAAACCAACAATTGCACTCTCTGAAATTGCGGGGTGCTCGTTTATAGCATCTTCGATTGGTGCAGTACCTAAATTATGACCTGACACAATTATAACATCATCTACACGGCCTGTTATCCTGTAATAGCCAACTTCGTCCCGTAAAGCACCATCACCGGTAAAATACATATTGTCATATGCGGAGAAATAGGTTTCTTTATAACGTTGATGATTGCCCCAAATAGTGCGGGCAATACTTGGCCAAGGAAATTTTATACATAAACGACCATCAACTTGATTACCTTTTAATTGCTTTCCTTCTTCATCCATTAAACAGGGTTGAATACCTATAAAGGGGAGTGTGGCATACGTTGGTTTTGTTGGTGTTACATAAGGAATAGGGGTAATCATAATACCTCCGGTCTCAGTTTGCCACCATGAGTCTATAATAGGGCTTTTGCTCTTTCCAACATTGTCATTATACCAGTGCCAAGCCTCTTCATTTATAGGTTCACCTACACTACCTAAGACTTTTAATGAAGAAAGGTCATATTTCTGTATTAATTCAACACCTTGCTTTGCCAAGGCACGAATTGCTGTTGGTGCGGTGTAAAATTGATTTACTTTGTGTTTATCTACAATGTCCCAAAAACGTCCAAAATCAGGATAGCTGGGTACACCCTCAAATAGAACGGTGGTAGCCCCATTGGCCAGTGGTCCGTAAACTATGTAACTATGGCCTGTAATCCAACCAATATCAGCAGTACACCAATACACATCGTTCTCTTTGTACTGAAAGGCATTTTTAAAGGTATATGCGGTGTATACCATGTAGCCACCCGTAGTATGCACCATGCCTTTGGGTTTTCCTGTGGAGCCAGAGGTATATAGAATGAACAAAGGATCTTCTGCATTCATTATTTCTGCTTTACATTTATAAGAAGCTTTATCTAACAGGGGTTGAAGCCACTTATCCCTTCCTGCTTTCATAGTAATTTCAGAATTAATTCGTTTTGCTACTAAAACAGTTTGCACACCTTTACAGCTTTTTAGGGCTTCATCTACAATACCTTTTAAATCTATGGTTTTAGAGCCTCGGTATGATCCGTCTGCGGTAATAACCATTTTGCAGTCGCTATCGTTAATTCTAGTTGCTAACGCTTTAGAAGAAAATCCCGCAAAAACTACGGAGTGAATAGCACCTATTCTGGCACACGCTAAAAGAGAAATAGCCAACTCTGGTATCATGGGTACATAAATACATACTCTATCTCCTCTTTTTACACCCTGTTCCTTTAAAACATTTGCAAATTGGTTCACCCTTTTATGTAGTTGACCGTAAGTGATATGTTCCGCTTCCTCATTTGGGTCATTGGGTTCGAATAAAATAGCAGTTTGGTCAGATTTGGTGGTTAAATGTCTGTCAATACAATTCTCGGTAATATTTAACTGTGCACCTTCAAACCATTTGATTTCCGGTTTTTTAAAATCCCAATCTAGCACTTTGTCCCATTTTTTTCGCCATAAAAAATGTTCGCCTGCAATTTCCTCCCAAAAATTTTCTGGATCTCTAATTGATTTTCTGTAAACTTGATAATATTCTTCTAGGTGTTTAATATGATAATTACTCATTACTTAATAGTTTATAATTCATTAATTCCCCAATATTTGGGTTTTACTTTGTTGCCATTGTATGTGCTTTTGTTGAAAATAATATGACTTATTTTTTCTATTATTTTCATTCTATATTGAATATACTTTTCATCTAATGACCTGTGGTATGGTAGGAAATCATAAAATCCTTTACTTTAAAAACCAAACGAACACAAACCCACTCTAAAAAGATAAGAAGGGTTAAAAGGGTGTTTTTTAGTTTTGTTTAATTGAAACTTAGATATTAAGTAACCACTCAATTCAAGCAGAAGCTTAAGTGTGGTTTGATAAATATGTTTTAAGTGATTTTCAGGATATAAAAGTCTCGGTAGAAGACAGGTCATAGAATTAAAGCCCATTGCTGCTTTCCGTTCTCATTACTAAAAAACTAATTATTTGGGGCTTTTAGCATTGAACAAACCAAACCAATTGGGGTTGAATACCTTAAGTTTAATAAGTACCCAAAGAATTACAACAAAACAAATACCCATAGCTATAGACAGCGTAGGACTCGTTTCGGTCTGGCTTTCGAATTTAAATCTCAGATATAAGGTACCAATAATGTACGCAGTAATTATAATATCTGACGCCAACGGATTAATGCGAAATTTCATGTCTTTAAAATTTAATTAAACATAGTTTGCTTGCACACAAAACCAATTTAAAAAAGTCTTAAAAGACTGTTATTCCAACAGTTCCAATATTTCTGAAACTATTTTTTTTACTGAAAAAGGTTTTACTAAATATTTATCAGCTCCAAGTTTTAAACCCTTTTCAATATCTGAAGCTCTATTTTTTGCGGTTAGAAAAGCTATTTTTGTAGCCTCTAAACTCTTGTTGTTCTTTATTTGTTTTAAGGTTTGATAACCATCTACATTTGGCATCATGATATCCAGTAAAATAATGTCCGGAACATTGTTTTCAACAGTACTTAACACCTCACTGCCATCTCTTGCTATGAATACCTCAAACCCTTTTTTTTTAAAGGCATACTCTAGAGACATTACAATATTTGGCTCATCATCAACAATTAAAATTTTGTACTTCATAAATCGTTCTACAATTTAACTAATAGGCAGCGTAAAAACAAACTTTGCGCCGGTTTTTACAGTCTTGTCTACCCATATTCTTCCATTATGCTTTTCTATAATTTGTTTAGTGATAGCCAGTCCTAACCCGCTTCCTTGAGGTTTAATGGTATTTTGATGTTGAGATTGATAAAATTTGTCAAAAACATAGTCTATATCTTCTACAGGAATACCTTTTCCATTATCCGCAACAAATATTTCAAGGACTTCATTCCCAAGCTTATAATCTATTTCAATATACCCGGATTGCGCTTCGCAAAACTTTATAGCATTAGAAATTAGGTTAGTAAATACTTGTAGAATCCTATCCTCATCATAATCAATCTTAAAATTGCGTACATTTTTTGTTTGTATAACAATTCCTTTTTTAGCAGCTATATGCTTGGTGTTGGCAACTGCCTTTTTTATTGTTTCTTGAATATCAAGAGAACGAACATCTAGGCTGAGTCTTCCTGTTTCCAGTTTTTCAAAATCCAAGATGTTGTTAATGAGCCGTCCTAATCTATCCGAATCTTGAAGTATATTGGTAAGAAACTGTTTTTTAAGGGTTTTGGGCATATCATCATCTTCATCCATCAGAAGTTCAGTTGCAGCCCTTATTCCGGTAATAGGCGTTTTTAGTTCATGGGCAACCGTATCTAAAAACTCATCCTTTTGTTTGTCCTTATTAACCAGTTCTTCATTTGCATCTTTCAATTGTGACGTAAGTTGAGATAGCTCATCAGATTTTTCAAGAAGCATTTTATTGCTCACGATGTTTTCTTTTGATTCCTCTAATATCCTAAGGACTTCAGGAAGGCTGATCTGTTCTTCCTTAACTACGCTGTCTATTAGTATTTTTGCGGAAGCACTACCAATGCTTCCGGTTAGAAGTTTTTCAGAAAAGTTTATAAGTCGCGCGTCCGCCAATTGTGTGTCTAACGGTAATTTATATTTTGTAAAAAAGAGCCGTAATGCCCTAGTGGCTTTTTTTTCTCCCAAAAATCGGATGAGCATATTCTTGATGTCCGCCACATATGCTTCTCCTTTCCAAACAAGCGCACTGTCCTGCAAGGCGGAAAAATTTTTACTGTCCACAAACATTTCTGCATAATTACGCTCTCTATAATTACCTTTTGAAACAAGTGAAAACACTAAATAAGCTAGCAGATTAAAAAAGATGCTCCAAAAAAAAGCGTGAGCAGGTGGACTCAAAAAGTCAATGCCGAATAAAGCATATGGCTTTAATGCTTCAATACCATAAAGGCCATGTTGGGTAAAATCATCCGTACCACTGTAGGCGGCCAGAGTAAATGGAAGTACAAGGGTATAAACCGTAATAAAAAAACCGATTATAATACCAGTTATAGCTCCTTTTGATGAACCTCGATTCCAAAAAAGACCAATAAAAAAAGAAGGGGCAAGTTGACTAATAATGGTAAACGATATTAAACCTATGGCGTATAACGACAATTCTCTTGAGAATGAAACATAAAAAAGATAGGCTATGATAATTATAGAAAAAATAGAAATACGGCGTATGTTCTTAATATATCTTTCATTTAGTTCTGTATGGCTTCTAATGAATTTTTCCAAAAAGCCATATGGAATAATTAAGTTGTTGCTTACCATGGTTGATAAGGCTAAAGTTGACACCACAACCATAGATATTACCGCAGAAAACCCTCCTAGAAAAACCAAGGTAGCCAGAAAAGAATTCCCATGTTCCAGTGGTAGGTGTAAGGTGTAATATTCCGCATTTACATTGTCTCCAAAAGTTAACTTACCGGCCCAAGCAATAAAAATCACAAAAACATTGAATGCTAAAAGATAGAGAGGAAACAACCAAATAGCTTTCTTTAAATACTTTTCCCTATTATTTTCCAAAACGGAAACCTGAAATTGACGGGGCAATAGAAAGATAGCCATGAAAGCCAGTGCAATTGTAAAAAACCAGTTAAAACCATCCTCTAGCCCAGAAAGGCTGGTCAGTTCCTTCATATTGCCCAAAGCGGACATCTGTTCGTAAATATCCACTGTTCCGTCAAACAAGTAGAACGTGGTGTATAATCCAACTACTAAAAAAAATACTAACTTCAATATAGATTCAAACGCTACCGATGCAATTATTCCGGTGTGTTTTTCAGACGCATCTGCATTTTGTGTTCCAAAGAAAGTTGCAAATATGGCCAAGAGCAAGGCTACATAGAAGGTAGAGTCATGAAAAGTGTTACTTAAAATGTAGCTAGTGTTGTCAGACATTATTTCAAACGTTTCGGATACCGCTTTTAGCTGTAAAGAAATATAAGGTATGGTGCCAAAGAGGCAAACCACCGTAACTAGTGCACCTAAGAATCTATGGTTTCCATAACGTAGGGAAATGAAATCCGCAATAGATGAAATTTTATTTTGATTAGAAATCCGTATAACTTTTCTAAGCACAAGAATCCATAAGGGAGCTGCTATAACAGGGCCTAAATAAATAGGTAAAAAATCAATTCCTGAGTTGGCGGCAATTCCAATACTGCCATAATAGGTCCAAGCAGAGCAATAGACAGCTAGAGATAGAGTGTATACATAGGGATTATTTACCCATTTGCTTTTCTTTTTCTTTTCCGCCAGGTAAGCTATGAAGAAAAGTACCGCCAAATAAGTAATGATTATAACTATGATTACATAATTACTCATAATGTCGTTTTAAAACGATTCCTGAAATAATTATGGAAAGCAACCAAATTGAAAAAATAGAAAAGTAAAATGTAGGAACGCCTAGTATTGCCCCTTCAAAATTAAAAATTAGGACAAAAGGAATGTTGAACAGTAAGAACAAAGCAAAGGAAAGAACTATTAATTTTTGTTCGTGGCGTTTCTTCATTTAGAATAAGTATTGATGGTTGCAACTAATAGGTTTTACTAATTTATGAAATATAAAGCCTCTTTTCACTAATAAAATCAGCATCACCATATTTGGCAATGCTGATTTAGCTAATTAAAATTGAAACAAATCTATAATTCCAAATAAAATGGAATAATGAGATACTTTATTAATGATCGGAAGCTTCTCCTGCACCTGATGGTATTCTTATACTCTCTACCATTTCCTGTACGTTGATCGGAGGGGCCGGAGTCATTCTTGAAACTACCATAGAGATGACAATGTTTACACACATGGCAATGGTGCCGAATCCTTCCGGTGATGTTCCAAACCACCAGTCTGCACTGGTGCCGCCGCCAAACATATCTAGTTTAAACTTCATCATATAGAAAAGCATTAGAACAATACCAACTACCATACCTGAAATTGCACCTTGACTATTCATGCGTTTGTCAAATATTCCTAAGATTATTGCTGGGAAAAACGAAGCTGCGGCTAGTCCAAATGCCAACGCAACGACCGCGGCTACGAACCCTGGGGGGTTTATTCCAAAGTATCCTGCAATTAAGATGGCTACAAATATTGAGATTCTTGCAGCAGTTAATTCTCCTTTGTCCGAGATGTCCGGCTTCAATTGTTTTTTGATTAAATCATGAGATATAGAAGTAGAGATTACCAAAAGCAACCCAGCAGCAGTAGATAGGGCAGCGGCAAGACCACCTGCAGCAACTAGTCCTATGACCCAGTTGGGAAGATTTGCTATTTCTGGATTAGCTAGTACCATAATATCACGATCCACATAAAGCTCGTTTTCGGCATCACTTGGGTTGGAAATCATCCGCTGACCGTGTGTTCCCCTGGCTTCAGTATAGATAGGTTTTTTATCAGCTAAAGCACTTCCGGCAACGTATTGAATTTTGCCATCGCCATTTTTATCGGACCAAGCTATCAGACCTGTGTTTTCCCAGTTTCTGAACCATTCCGGAATTTCTTTGTACTCCTTATTACTTACCGTTTCAATTAAATTCGTTCTGGAAAATACGGCAATTGCTGGAGCAGTAGTGTATAAAATAGCAATAAGTAATAAAGCATACCCTGCGGATTTACGGGCATCTTTTACTTTGGGTACTGTAAAGAAACGTACAATTACGTGTGGCAGCCCAGCTGTTCCCGTCATAAGCGCTAAGGTAATAGCAAAAACATCCCATGTACTTTTCGTACCGCTTGTGTACTCGTTAAAACCAAGTTCTGTGTGCAATTTATCTAATTTATCCAAAAGAAATTCTCCGCCTTCTACCGTACCTCCCATTCCTATTTGAGGAATAATATTTCCGGTCATTTGCAATGAGATAAAAAATGCTGGTACCATGAAAGCAAAAATCAGTACACAGTATTGTGCTACCTGAGTGTATGTTATTCCCTTCATCCCCCCTAAAAGGGCAAACGTTAGAACAACCGTCATTCCAATGATTACACCTACATTAATATCAACCTGTAGAAATTGGGAAAAAACAATACCTACACCTCTCATCTGACCTGCAACATAGGTAAACGAAACGATTAAAGCACAGATTACAGCAACCGTTCTTGCCGTGTTCGAGTAGTATCTGTCACCAATAAAATCTGGCACGGTAAATTTTCCGAACTTTCGTAAATATGGGGCTAGGAGTAGGGCCAATAGCACATATCCACCTGTCCAGCCCATAAGGTAAACGGACCCGTCGTAACCTGCAAAGGAAATAATACCCGCCATACTTATGAAAGATGCGGCACTCATCCAATCTGCTGCTGTGGCCATACCATTTGCCCAAGGGGAAACGCCACCACCTGCTACGTAAAATTCTTTAGTTGAGCCGGCTCTAGCCCAAATCGCTATTCCAAAATAAAGGGCAAAAGTAAGCCCAACTAGTAGCCATGTCCATGTTTGTACACTCATAATGTTCTATTTAAGGTTTGGTTATGGTTAATCATCAAAACCGTATTTTTTATCTAATTTGTTCATTAATCTTACGTAGACGAAAATCAGCACAACGAATACATAGATAGATCCTTGTTGCGCAAACCAGAAGCCCAGTTTAAAGCCGCCAAGTCTGATCTCGTTTAACTCTTCTCTAAATAATATTCCACATCCAAAGGATACAACAAACCATATGACAAGTAGTACAATTAAATACTTGAGGTTCTCTTTCCAATAGGCCGTGGCTTTTTCTTGTTTTTCAGACATAATTGTGTTTTTATAAATAAATCATTGCTTGAAGTGATATGATATTTGAGTCAAAAGCACCGAATTTCTGGTTCTTATACTCTAAGGTCAATTTTGAATTGTGGCCGCTCATATATGCGTTAACCCCAATACCCAGGGTATTTCTATTATCATCTACGGCATCATATGTATGGGTGCCATAACTTAAATAGGGTTGATATCTAGTCTTGGTGACATCACCTTTAAAAACATAACCTACATGACCGTACATCATATTTCCAGTACCATATGCGCTAAACAAGTAATCCTTTCCATAATCACTAGATTGAAAAACAGCGTAAGCAGTTAATGCACTACCATCTTCACCTATTGGCGTGTCATAAAAAGCATCTACGGCAAAAATTGAAACATTTTCACCGTCTAGTGTGGGGGCAATATCAGAACCTGTATTGATTACAGCTCCTTTTGGGTGTAAAAAGAACCCGGCTCCAACATTGAAGATTTTTTTCCCTCCTAGGTAAGAACCCACCTTGTAAGGTAAAAAATTAGATTCCTCATCAAGAAAATGATAGTCAAAATACCCTGCATACGTTTTACCGGCATCTTTAGAGCCTAGTAAAGCGCGACCATTGTATACGGCATCTCCGCCAGCTTCGGCAACACGACTATCTAAAGTTGTTGTTGCGGCGTCATTTATGGCTAAACGATATTGAAGTCTATCAAATTTACCTTTTACAAAAATCCCTAAATGACGGGCAAATTGATCAGAAAGACCAATGGTGGCCCAGGACTGCCGGTTGTTGTCTAACGTCATCATATTTAAGGTACTTTGATTGTTTAACCTTGAAATACCGTTAAAATAATGAAGACCACCACCCACGGTATGGTTAACTCCCAAGTTGTACTGAGCCCAAACGCCGTGAAAGAATATTTGGGACCCATCTCCTTTACCCGTGGGACTTAATGTTGAGCTGTTTAAGCTATTGAGGCCAAAATGAGTTAGGATTAGAAAGTCCTTATTAATTTGGGCAAACATTAGAATACGTGCTCTTCTTAAATTAAAATTTAATGGGCTGTTCTCATTTCCATTACCATCAAAAGTTTCATCTAAACTATAATTAGCTTGTACCTGCGCCCAAGAAATAACTCTCAGATACTTTGAGCCATCTTCATTAAATTTAAGTTTTAAACCTCCGGTATAATCAGGCGATCCTTGGGCAATCATAAATTGGGAGGACAATAAAAAAAGTCCAATCAGTAATAGAGTTTGTTTACTCATGATTAAAGAGGTTTAGTTAGTGAACAATTGATTTTGTGTGCACCGCTAAACTCTTAAAAACAATTTGTTAATTGTTTATCAATATATTTTTATGTTAAATTGATATAGTTATTCTTTAAATCGCTCCCATTTAATGAGCATAAACTTATCTCCTAGCTCTGTTACTATAACTCCTGCTCCTTTTATGTTGTCTGTATTTCTGAAGTAATCAGCAAGTTCTGAGGCGTTTAAAATTTTATAGGTTGGGTGATAATCAGAATTGTAAGGCCGTTTAATGTTGTATTTTTTTACCCAATTCATAATACTTACATGAGAAACGCCTAAAATACGTTCAATCTCCCTATAGGTAAGGCCCTCCAAATATAATTGTAGAGATTTGTTGACATAATAGACATCTATTTTCTTGCCGATTTTATTTACTGAAAAGAAATAATTACACTTTTTACATTTAAAACGTTGTCTATTATTAACTATTCCGCTTTTAATGTAACTGTCAGAACTGCAATTTGGGCATAGTTCAATTTTCATGTATATTAATTTTGCATAAATATATCAATTTAGCAATATAATATTTTAAAAATTGCTAAATATTTATTTAAAACCAATTTATTTATGAATTTAAGTAAGATAAGTTCGGGATATTTATAAAAGGGCAAGTTAACTTTCATAGTGCTGTAAAGATTTGGGGTTTATAAATTTTTTTAATTTCGGATTCTTATTTTTACGGAAACAAGAGCCCATGCTTCATTTAAAACTAGCAACAGACCCGCGTTGGGTTAATATTGTTGAAAAAAATATAGAGGAAATACTTACAGACCATGCATGGTGCGAACAAAAAGCCGCTACTAACGCTATCACTATAATTACCCTTAATTCTGAGTATCCGGATTTAGTTACCGATTTGCTTCTTTTAGCACAAGAAGAACTGGAACATTTTCAAATGGTCCATGATATCATTAAAAAACGAGGTTACACTTTAGGGAGAGAACGTAAGGACAGTTATGTTAACGAGCTTTACAAGTTTATGAATAAAGGAGGAAGTAGGGTTAAATCTATGGTAGATAGACTCTTGTTTTCTGCTATGATCGAAGCTAGGAGTTGTGAGCGTTTTAAACTGCTTTCAGCAGAAATAAAAGACTCGGAACTTTCTAAATTTTATCATGATTTAATGATCAGTGAAGCAGGCCACTATACTACTTTTATTGGTTTCGCTCGTAAATACGGTCAAGATGTAGATGTAGACAAACGCTGGCAGGAGCTAGTTGCTTTTGAGGCCGAAGTAATTAAAAACTACGGTAAGGATGAAACCATACATGGTTGAAACATGGACACTAAGTTTAAAAATTAGTTGTTTCTAACTGTTGGATTAGAAGGTTTTTGATTAATTTTTATTTGTAAGTAATTTAAAAATTGAAAGAGATACTGTTATTATTTAAGAGCATAAACAGTATCGCATATTTTGTACAATATGATCAGCTTTCAAATCGTAATCTAGTTTCTTTTATTAACAGATGAATTAAACAGATTCGTAATATGTCCCATCTAAACATTTTCAAAAATTTTATCCTTGCTATTTCAGTTCTTGTTTTTGCTATTTCTTGTAGTAAAGACAATGCAGATCGGAACTCAATCGTAGTGGATGAAGAAACTACTACAGAAAATACTATAACCGAAGAAACTGGAGAAGACGAGAATACAGAGGAAGAAGAGGAGGTTGTAGAAGAGGAGGAAGAGATAATAGAAGGTCCTCAAGACGACCCTTATGATGAAAGTGCTTTTATAATTACATGGGAAGCTGCTTATGATCAAGATTATATCTGGATCAGAACAAATCCGGATGTAGATACTCCTTATAACTTTACAGTAAACTGGGGTGATGGAACCATAGACACCGGATTAAGTGAGAATACTATTCATGAATATGCTAAAGAGGGCGTATATACCGTGCAAATAACCGGTGATTTTCCAGCTATTTATAACGACTCATCATATGCCAATACTAAATTGTTGACTGTGGAAAATTGGGGGGATATTAAATGGGAGAGTATGAACCGTGCATTTCAAAATTGCACGAAAATTGTTTTTAATGCTACCGATGTGCCGGATTTATCTAGAGTAACAGATATGTATGCAATGTTCGCCAGTGCTACGTTTTTTAATAGCTAACTTAAGGATTGGAATGTAAGCAATGTTACGAATATGGGCTACATGTTTTACGAAGCTAATAATTTTAATCAAGACATTTCTACATGGGATGTAAGTAATGTAACCAGTATGAAATCCATGTTCTTAAAGGATAAAGCTTTCAATCAAGATATTTCTTCTTGGGATGTAAGTCAGGTAGCAGATATGTATTTTATGTTCTATGGTGCACATATTTTCAATAGTGATTTAAGTGCGTGGAACGTAAGTAACGTAACGGATATGGACAGTATGTTTTTCAACGCTGAAGTTTTTAATCAAGATATATCTGAATGGGATGTAAGTAAAGTGACCAATATGGAGAATATGTTTAACGACGCTTTATTATTCAGTCAAAACTTATCTGGTTGGGCTACGGAAAATGTTACAGAGTGTAATTCATTTTGGTCTGATAGTTCATTGGAAGAGAGTCAACTACCAACGGAAGGAACTTGTTTTGGAGGTTAAACCAAGCCTATTTTATAGAACAATTGGGGCTGCAGGAATAATTGATGTAATGGATAAGGTCCAATTGAATTTTGCTGTAGCTCATAACCGCAAGAATTTTAAAAGCAAAAGCCTTGTTTCCAAACAATAACCTTTCTCAAGTAGTGTACAAAAATGAGGATGGTGAAATATAGTAAACAATTAACATGGCCTATATTGGTGATGGTGACTACCCAAAAACAGCAACAGTTTCATTTGTTTCCACAGATGGTGGTGACAACGAAACTTACTTGACAACCTTAGCGTATGTAGATGAATAAGAATTATAATTTTTAAATGATAGAAAGCAGCCTACAGGCTGTTTTTTGTTTCTAGTTCAATTAATATAAAATCTTGTGTTCCTCAGGTTAATAGATGTATAGGATAGGGAAGTTCCGGTGGGTATAGATGAGGTGCTTTACAATAGTTCCATTTGTTCAAGAGTTGATTTTTCAGCTTATGACTCAACCCAATAAAATAATAGGAATATTTAGTAACCGCATAATTGGTTTAAAGATTATTTGCCTAATAACTTTAAAAGGGCTTCTTTGGTTAGGCTAGTTTCCCAAGCTAAACGCTCTCCTTTTTCATATTTAAAGTACGTATAGGTTTTACTGTCCTTTGCATAACGAATATGTTCACCATCATAGAAATCATTGTTAAGAATTACACCTGTTGCTAAAAGCTTATTGTCTACATAAGAATACATGGTTACTTCACCATCAACAAACAGCTTTTCTGGGTTAAGGAAGTTTTTGTATGTAAACTGCTTAATATGTTTTAAACTAGGATATGCCTTTAATAATATCCCTTCTTTTTTCAAGGTGATAACTAATTTAGAATCAACTAATGAATAATTGATATCATAGCGCGCTTCATGATAATTAATATCGATTGTAGTTATTTTATTTTTATCATATTCTAGTGTGCCTGCTGATACATTAACATCAGAGTATACTTCAACTTTTGCTTTCGTTTTTTCTTCATTCAAATATGTACTTCTGAACATCACTAAATCTGATTCTCTTTCTGCAACCGTAAATCCGGTATCCGTATAGATAACGGTATTTCGAATTTTTTGATTTAAATCATCTTTTGTTACTATTGTTTTAACAAGTTTTCCGTTTTGGTATTCGTGAAAATGCAACCTATCTTCTGTATGCTCCATAAACCTGCCCTGGTGCGGTCTACCAGATTTATATTGCATAGAATCTACAACTACTAGGGTTTGATAATCGTTAAAACCTACGTATTGCGCTCCAAATATTTCCCCATTCTCATAATGGGTGAATGAGGCTAGTATAGGTTCGAATTTAAAAAAATCACCATTATATGGTTTGCCATTTTTGTACACGCCTTTGGCAATTTCTCCATTTGATTTTTTTAAGTGAGGGTATGATTCGGTTAAAATAATTCCCTTATCGTATTCTGCCTGTCTGCCTATAACTTCTTCGAGCCTTGTTTCAGTGATTTCTTTTTCAATCCCTTGTTTTAGACCGTTTTTGTACGTTGTAAACGTATGGTCATGTATAACGGTACCCTTTATAGGTTTCCCTTTTTTATAGATACAAGTGGTCTTCCTGTCTAAGTCCTTTTCATAGAACTCAATTAATCCATGGCGTTGATTTTTCTTATAAATACCACTAATAGTTAAATCTCGATTATTTTCGTCTTGCTCTAAAAAAACACCTTCTTTAATTCCATTTTTATAGGTGGTAATTTCTTCACTATAAACTACGTAATGAACACCGTTGTACGGTATTTCATTTTTAAATGTTAATGCATAGGTTTTACCTTTTGCAATAATAAATTGTGCGCTAACAATTCCGTTTTCGTAAGTGGTGCTACCAGTAAAAACTAAAGTATCATTTTCATGATCAAAATTGAAATTGTCTATTTTAACAATAAGCCCTTTTTCATAGTGCGTTTTGGTATAGTTGTCACAAACTTGACCCGTGTACGGATTCCCTTTTTTATAAATACATTCGCAAATATCTCCATCTATAAGATTACTTTTGACCTTACCAGTAAGTAAATCATTTTCATATGCTTGTTGTTCTACAACTTCACCTTCGTAGTTATACTGAGTAAACATACCATGTTTTTTTCCATCCTTAAATGAAGAAAAAGACAAGCTGTAGGGATTATAAAAAGTTCCGTTCCAAGGTTTATGGTCCTTGTAGATTCCCTTTGCCACTTCTTTGCCATCTTGCAAGTAATAGGCGCTTTCCCCGTCTTTGTCATTGTTTTTAATATGTTCATATGACTTTACTTGCTCCAAGTTATCAGAATAGAATGAAGTTTGTTTACCATCTAACCTGCCTTCCTTGTAGCTAGAAATTTTACTTTCATAACTATCTACGAATTCACCATCCCAATGTTCTCCATCTTTATTTATTCCTCTAGTGATAGCTTCTTTTTTTCTTGAGTATCCTATTTCCTCACCTTCTAATTTTCCGTTGACATATGTTTTTAAGTTACTGTAGTTAAAGACAGTTCCGTTATAAGGTTGGTCATCTTTATAATCGACTTTTGAAAACAATTTACCATCGTCAGAAAAAGTAGCATACTCACCATTTAATTTTCCATTTTTAAAATGCATATAGTCTTCTAAACCTAAGGCATCATCTTCTTTATTGATGAAAAATGTGGCTAACATTCCGTTTTTTATATTTCCATTTATATATTGATTTTCCCCTATTTTATTTCCTTTTTTATCAAAATATAATGTTATATCAATACTGTCATTCTGTTGTAATTTCTGTTGCGCTAGTTGATTGGAGTCTTCATAAAACATTTGCTGACCAGTACGCTTACCTTCTTTGTAAATGGGTATGTAACCATTAAAACAGCATGGGTGAATAAAAGTACCTTCCCAACCTTCATCATTTCTATATTCGCCCTTGGCTCTTAAAAATCCGTTTTGGGAGTAGACCAATGATTCTCCGTTAAGTTTACCATTAGTGTAATGCCTACTTTCTAAAAGCTGACCATTTTCATGGTACCATTGTATTTTTCCTTGATTAATTTCATCTTCAAGGTTTGACCAATAGCCATCCATCTGAATATTTCCACTTATGAAATAGTCCTTTACATGATACAGATCACCCTCTTTTTCTAGCGGTAACGGTCTAAAAAACGATGCATTAGCTTTTTCGGTTCTATGCCAATCAGCGTCAAAATAGAGCGTGTCTTGTTGTGCCGTTATTTGGATAGTAAAAACTAAAAAGAGTAGGGGGAGTATGCTTTTCATTATAGTTAATGTTTGGTTTTAATTAGTTGTACTAATTGCTGTTTGGTTATATTTTTTTGATCTTCAACCAATTTACCTTTCTTATACAAGTTAAAGTTATAGCTGCCATCTTTGTTTATATTAGTTGTAACACCGTTGTACTCTCTGCCTTCTTTATACATACATGTGGCAATAGGAGTTTCTTCACCATCTAAATAAAAACTTGCCGGACCATCACCAAAATAAAATAGTCGAAGCCAGTCTTGAACATCACTAGGTTTTATAATATGCGCAGGTTTAAGTGTACTTTCAAACTTAATCAGCATATTTTCTAAGTCAAAAACTAGATTTATTTTATTCAAAGAAATACTTTCTATGGTAACGTTTGTGCCATATTCCTTAAATGAAAATGAAGCATTTGAAATTCCTTTTTTTGAAAATGAAAATCTTCCCATTTCATTTCCATTGCCGGTAATAATTGCGGTTCCTGCACTAGAATCGGTATTTATATAAGTTACTTCACTAGAATAATTGGTCGTGTTATTGGAAGGTCGTTCATTAGTAGTTTTATAGCCTTCATTGGTATACCTAACTATTGCATCTGGTTTTTTACTAAGTCCCCATGTAAAAATATTGGTCTGTACTAAATTTCCATTTTCATAAAGGTGTTCTAGGGTATCGCTATGGTATATTTCAAGTAGATTGCCTTGAAATGGTTTTCCGTTTTTATAGCTTACACTATCTAAAACAACCTGCATATTGGATCCCATGGTAGTAAAGTATTCCATGCCCGATTTTTTACCGTTTGCATAATGACTTACAGACTGATAGCTACTTTTGGTTTCTGTATCAGGTAGGTTAATAGCTAGTGTCGTTAAAAAATCTCCTGAAAAAGGCATGTTGTTTTTATAGGTACCTACAAGACTTTTTTTGTCTTTGAAAGGGAGAAAAATAATTTCACTTAGTATCTTTCCATTTTTATATTGAATCACTTTTTCTATTAAATTCTCTTTGAAATTGACCACAGTTTCTTCTCCATTTTTCTTACCTTTTTTATAGCTAGTAAGTGTGTACTTCTCTGGGAAATAGTTTTTGTCGATTTTTTCTAGTGTGGCAAAGCTACCTTCAAACGAAATGCCGTTTTTATAGCTGCCCTCAGCAATTAAATCTTCATTGTAATAGAATTTTCCTTGATGAAGTTTACTGTCTTTATATTCGTAGTTAGCTTTAAATTTCTGAGAGATGTATTCCTCTTTTAATTGTTCGCCTTCGTTGTAGGTGCTGCGGGTATAATTAGTGCCGCCAGAATACTCATAAAATACTCCGGTAAAAGGTTTGTTCTTATTGTACAGTCCTTCTGCTATTAATGTACTTTCTTCAAAGTATTTAATTTGACCATGCAGCTTACCATCTATATAGTTTCTGCTAATACTATCAAAAGGTGAATTGTAGGCTCCATAAGCACGCATAGGAGTTTCTAATCCGTTTTTAAGTCCGTTTTTATAAGATATAATGGTGTCTTTGTAAATTGCAGTACCATCAATTGGTTTTCCATTTTGGTACATACAAAATGTACTTGTCTTACTTTGTAAATTTTCAAATTCTATTTTTCCTTCGTAAACGCCTTGGTTGTAATTACCAGATGCTATATAGCCCTTATATTTCTTACTGATTCGAAAAGGACCTTCTTTTGTACCATTTTTAAAAGTGGTTAGGCTACCCGATATACGATCGTATTCTCGACCAGAATATGCCTTGCCATTTTTATAAATTAGCTCGTATGCTTCTCCGTTTAAGTTGACAAATTTTTTAGTTTTCTCTTTATCTTTAAACAACTGAATTTCTATTTTTTCACCTTCATTTTCCGAATTGCAAGAGGTTAATTTAATCAATTGTCCATCTACATACTCATAAACGTCATAACCTTTGCATTCTTCACCGTTGAAAGGTTTTTGATTTCTATACTCACATTCACATGTTTTGGTTTTAAAAAGCCCTGTACTCATGACTTTACCTGAAATCTTACCATTAACATATTCACGTATGGAAATTATTTTTCCTTGTTCATTAAAGGTGGTGAGCGGACCATGAAAAACGCCTTCTTTATAAGAGGTGATTTTGCGCGTATATTCATTGTAAAATGAACCGTTATATGACATTCCCGCCTTATTTATACCTCTAGCTTTTTCTTTACCGTCTTCGTAATAGGAAATTTCTTCGCCTTCTTTTAAACCATCGCTAATAGCATACTTCTGCTTTTTTTGACTAAAATTTAAATCATAGTATGCTGTGGTGAAACCGTCATTTTTTCCGTCTGTGTACGTGGTTTTTTCTGTTTGTGTATTGGCAAATTCTCCACTAAATCGTTTACCGTTTTTATTGATTCCTCTAGTTGCTATTTTGCCATTTTCAGCATAACTTATTTCTTCGCCATTTAATATACCATTGGCATAGGTTTGTAATAATCGGTAAACGATAAAACTACCTGAATACGGCTTGTTGTTCTTATAGATGCCTTTAGAACTTACCTGGCCTCCTTCTTTATAAATGGTATTTGTACCATCTAATACACCATAATTATATTCTGATTCTATAGATTTTGTGCCGTCTTTAAAGTACCAGGTAATTTTGCCATGCAAGGTCTCTTTTTCCAAATTAGACCAATAGCCATTCATTTGTAGATTACCGTTTATATAAAAGTCTTTTACCTTATATAAATCGCCCTTTTTTTCTAACGGTACAAGGCGAAAAAAGGCAGCATTGCTTTTGTCTGTTTTATTCCATTTCAAATTGAAGTAGAGCGTATCCTTTTGCGCTATAAGGTTGGTAATGCTACAAAAGACAAGTAATAGTAAGAATTGATTTTTAATGTTCATTTGTTACTTCGGTTTTCTTGGTTATTCTGATACTACTACCGTTGCCACTATAAAGATTGTTGTGGTCTTGCGCCTCGAATTTGTATTCGTATTCTTTTACCTCTTCGTAACTTAAAATTTGAAACGAATTATAGTCGGCTTCTTTAATTTTTTCCCTTTTAAAGAATATAGATGTTCCATCTTTAGAAAAATCATTTTTTAAAATGCTAAATGATTTAACATCGGCGTCATCGATTGATTTCCCCTTATAGAATACCTGTTTTTTATCTTTGGCATACTCGCTGTAATCATCACCTAAAACCGAAAAAGAGTTTTTGTCAATACCATGTAAAATGCTGTTAGGGTCAGAAGGATTGTAATATACTTGATTATCATCTACAGCATATTTGTCGTTTAAAAACCTAAAGCTTGGACCATGACTGTTTGGGATAATATTATTGTCATAATACACACCATATTTATCAGCCGTAACGTATCTTTTTATAACCTTAAAGGTAGCTGGGTCTCGTTTAATCAGTTTTTTAGTTTCGTTAAAAACACTCAATTTATCTATGCCGTAATATTTCGTTAATTGCTGAAATGTTTTTGCATCTGCCCCTTCTACAACTTCAATAGAAGTATGCGCTTTTGTGTAGTATTCCTGTCCAAGTCTATAAACGGAATGGTATAGTACTTCATCTCCGCTTATCTCGTAATAGGTTTCGTCAGCATCTGAGCAAGAAGCTAATAATAACACCATTAAAATAAGTTTATATGGTTTCATTAAAATTCTCTTTTTAACCATTTTTCTTTTTCTTTAGACCAAATTCCTAAGCTACCATCATCATGCGTACCACCACCAGATCTATAATAATTGTTTTTGTCTTCGCCATCATAGCCAGAATTGCCTTCAATCATTTTATAGGATTCATAATCAACTTCTTTAACTGGTAGACCTCGATAGAAAATAGATTTGTTGTCTTTTGCTAAGTCATACTTTAAAAGTTGAAAAGAATTTACATCTGTATCTTTCATAATAGCATAATGATGATATACATGATTTTTATCTTTTGAATATCCATTCAAACTATCAAGTATTTTAAATGAAGAGGGGTCGGCTCTTTCAATACTATGCTCATTACAATACACCTGATTTTTATCTTGTGCATAAGAAACAAAACCAGAATTTATGATTTCAAATGTTTCTTTATCAGCCCCTTTTAAAACGGTATAAAAATTAGTGGGAATATAATATACTTGATTATTATCTACAGCATACCCACCATCAAGTAATTTAAAACTTAAACCATCACTATTTGGTATTAGTTTATTTTGAAGATAAACCCCAAATTTATCTATCGTTATAAATTCACTAATAACCTTAAAAGTATGTGGGTCCCTCAGATTCATTTAATTAATCAATTATGTTTATAAGCTTTAGATAAAATGATTCTGTATGAAAAATTTCTAGAATTTCATCCTTGGATGTACCTCTTCCTATTGATTTAACCCTTTTTTTTAAAAACTCAATATTGTACTTATCTAGCTCAATATAATCTGGATTCGTTCTATGTTGGTTTTCAATATAATTTGCTTGATAATTAAGTATCGTTTCTATCTGAAAGAGAGAAAGCTTCTCTTTTAGCTCATCGGAAAGGTTAGCGTAAATCGTTTTTGAAGCTTGTGCGGAATCATAAACAGCAGCTACATATATTTCGTCTTCTGGTATGTTAATAGCATATGTTTCACCACTAACTTCGATATCTTCTATTCTAAAATTCATTTTCTTTTAATTCAGCCGGTTTACGTTTCCCATTCTGCTCAAAGTATTTCCAAATACCTGTTTTTCTTTGTTTTAATGAATAAATAGCGGAATTTTTTTTAGGAATATTTTACTTTATGTTGAATTGCTGTTTTATACAAATTATATCTATCTAAAATAAGCACTTCATTATCTAGAGTTTGAATACCGAATGACTCACCAGTAAATAATACCTCTTCATTATTGGAAGTCAAGAATGGTCTACAATTGGTTCCGTCTATATTGAGTTCGTAAACAAAGGTGTCTCTATAATAATCAGAAGATATACTTGTGGTAATTAAGGCAGATTCTTTAGTGAAAATAATATCAGAAATATTCGCTTTGTACCCATCTCCATCTTTTGGCATATCAATTTTACGCCAATCATTACCGCTATTATCGGTATAGAATAAGTCTCCATTTAAACCACCTATTAACCCAATGTTTTGGTTTAAGAAAGCAATAGAATTGAGGTTTACAAAATCTTCACCGTCCGTCTCAAATAGTAGTTGCCAATTACTACCACCGTCAATACTTTTATAACTTCTGCCAGAAAAAGTCACTACAATAATTTCTTTTTCTGAAAAGGCAACAAAGTCTGAGATTCCTTCAGTTTCTTTTTCTAAGCCCATATGTTCAATAGTAGTCCAGGTTTTGCCAGCATCTACGGTTTTAAGAATAACTGAAATGCTATTCTCTTCTCCACTTATGTACCCAGAGCCTACTATAAAACCAATCTTGTCATTAACAAAACGTGTTTTATAGTATTTGGGAGAAATACGTCCTCTTTTTTCAAATAGTACTTTGGTATTGAATACACTCCAGTTTTTTCCAAAATCTGGAGTAGTGAAAATGTATTCACTATCACCAATTACAAATATGTTATCACCAGAAAATGCTACTGAATAAAACGGATTGCCAAATCTAGAAAATCGATTTTCTAGCCAGGTTTTACCACCATCTTTTGTAATTCTGGTTATTAAACCAGCACCGCCAACAATAATCCCAACATTCTTGTTTTTGAACGCTAAGCCATTATACATATGAAACCCTGTTTCTTCTATATGATGTAAGACAGAAACATTTTGCTTGGTTGTAGCATTTGAAAAACTGGTGTTTTGTTGGGTAATGGTATCTTTTGATATAAACTCATTATCTAGAATTAATTCTACCTTGTTAAAACCTGTTAGTGGCTTTTCTTCTTGGTTGTTTTGCCCTTTGCAGGAGTTTAGAACAACTATAAAAAGGAATATTAAGGATTGTAATATTTTCATTTAAAATTATTTAATACACATCTAAACCATCAAAGTAAATTTCTGTTATAGCGGTGTCCTCATATTTATCGCCTTTATACACACTCATAATCTCAAACCTGATGGTACCTCCGGTTGTTATCTCTTTATTATATGATTTAAATATCTCACCATTCGCATCTTTATAGCTATACCAACTTGTTCCATCTTTATTTAAACCTCTGTATGTTATTTCATAACCAATGGTCGGTATTTTAAAAGTCTGTTCTGCATACACATCTTTCAGATTTAAAATGGCAAATTCTTTATTGTTGACACATACTTTTAATTGCTTTACACGGGAGTTATTTTGCCAAGTAATTTTGTCTTTTACATAACCGTTAGCAATCTTAATGGTTGTAATACGCGGATGTTGCGCAGTAAAGTTAAACTCAACATATTGACCAATTCCATCTCCTTTGACACCTTCTACCCAAGCAGTGGCATAGCTCAAATCACTTATACTAGTTTGATTGTAAATGTTGCCTTTCTGTGTACTTAGAGCAGAGGAAACGCTACAAAATGGTCTTTGTTTATTAAGCTTTTGAATGTTGTAGCTTTCATCTGTCCAATCATTACCGGATACTATACTAAAAGGATCTTTTTTTGCTTGACTAAAGCCTATTTCGTCACATTTGTCTCTAAAAGCATTCCATTGGTTCCGGGTAAAAGTTTCTTTTGGAAATAAGTGTTGGTCCAAAGAATCGCATATAGACCAATAGCTTTGCTTTTCAACAAAATTATAGGGTGCTCCTATTGTGGAATCAAGACTTGGGGGGACTTGACTTTTTGCAGAATAGCTAGTTAAAAAAAATAATAAGACAAAAAGTAAATGTTGTAGAAGCATCTTGCTTTATCTCTCGTTAGGCTGTCTAGTATAAACACTTAATAGCTTTTATATGGAACGGTAATAAAAGCCATTAGGTATAAAACTGCTTGGCAATGGTGTTTTATTTAGCATTAAGCTATATAGATACTTAAAAAAAGTAGTTATATGGGTTGATTTGAATGATTAGGTTTACAGTACACATCTATAACACACAATTGTTTCTTTTAGTTGTATTTATAAAAAAGTATGCTCCTTAATCGTGTCATAAGATAAAATGCGTATTGGTCTCCTGCCGAAAATACCATTTAATACCAATGTTAACATTGGTCAAAGCAAGTTTCAAAATCAAAAAATCAATTTAAAAAATAACTGATCACCATCATAAAAATTACTGTTGTTGATGTGGCTAAAGTTATCACTACTAATATTATAACCAGTGAACTCGGTAAATTTGGTTACATTGTTCTGCAGAAAAACACAACCAACCAACAGCAAAATATGGGAAGAATTAAAAGTATAATAAAAAACCTTGGACCAGGTCTTTTATTTGCGAGTATGGCTATAGGCACATCGCATTTAGTGCTTTCAACAAAGGCAGGTGCCCAATATGGGTGGTTTATGATCATACCTATAATCTTGGCTAACCTTTTAAAATATCCGTTTTTTGAATTTGGTATTCGATACACCAACGTTACGGGCAAAAGTATTATAGAGGGGTATAATGATAGGGGCAGAGGGTATTTATGGCTCTATGCCTTTATTACTTTGGCAACTAGTTTGGCAAGTCCCGCTGCACTTTGTTCTATTACTGCCGGACTCTTTATAAATCTCTTTGGAATAACCACTGTTAGTATTACAACTGTAGCTGTTGGTCTGTTTACTTTTAATAGTATTATCCTGATAATTGGCAAATACAAATTGTTGGAAACCACATTAAAATTTTTAATTCCCATTTTATTTGTCGCCCTATTAAGTACAACGGTGTTGGTTATTAATGCTGGTCCAGTAACTCCAATAGTTGATTTTAAAGCTCCCGAATTATTTGATGAATTTGGAATCTTGTTTCTTATTACGTTAATCGGTTGGATGCCTACAGCTGTGGAAGGTAGCAGTTGGTTAAGTCTTTGGAGTGCAGAAAAATATAGAATAGATAAAAATAAGCCACCTTTAAAAGAAGCCCTTCAAGAATTCAATACGGGATATGTATTGACTGCCGTGCTTGCTATTTTCTTTTTGACTATTGGTTGTATGACGTTGTATGGCTCTGGAACGGAATTAAGTGGAAACGCCGTAACATTTGCTGACCAGGTCATAAGTTTGTTTACAACGCATATTGGCGATTGGGCATACGTTTTGATTGCTGTATCTGCATTTGCCACAATGTATAGTACTTGCCTAACACAACATGATGCTATAGCTAGGGTTAGCGTAGATGTAATTGGATTGATAGTTGGTGAGCATAATAAGTTTACAGAAAAAAAATACTATGCGGCAGGTATAATTATCATATCTGTTACCAGCATTATTGTATTGGTGGCATTGGGTGCAAATATGGGTGTAATTCTTGCTACAGCTACTGTCATTTCATTTGTTTTAGCTCCATTGGTGGGTTATATGAATCTTAGGAATGTAGTAAATACAGATTTCCCTCAGAAATATCAACCTAAAAAAGGGTTACAGTTGTTGACTTATACCGGAATCTTATTCCTTTCACTACTTTCACTTTACTATTGTTGGACGCTCATTTTTTAAAAACAAAAGTTGTCAATAAATCAAACAGACATTTTTTGGATTGATAATACTATTCATTTGGAAATTCACCGGTCATGAGAAATTATAAAGCTTTTCTATTCACACTTCTGATTTTATCTTTTTTGTTGATTTCATGTAACGAAAAACAAGAATTATTTAAAGAGGGCTCTAGTGATTGGTATTCCTATGGAGAAGCCAAATGGTATTTCTCTAATAACGAGTTGATAAGTACAATTAACAAGAAGGAAGGCTATTTATTGACTAAACAAGTATATAAAGATTTCGTGTTTGAAATGGAATTTAAGCCGGATAGCACCATAAATACAGGCGTATTTATTCGATGTAAGAATAATGATTTAAATCCTGCCAATTGTTACGAAGTAAATATTTGGGATTTACATCCGGACAAAGACAATAGCACAGGGTCTATCGTTACCCGTGTAGCACCATTGGAATTTGTTGAAACTATTAACAAGTGGAACACATTAAAAGTAAGGGCTAAGAAGAACAAAATACAGGTCTGGATAAACAACCGGTTAACTGTAGATATGGTAGACGATAATCTTCCGGAAGGTCATATCGGACTTCAGTCTAAAGGAACAGGGGAAATTAGATTTCAAAATTCTACAATTAAAATTTTTAAGTAAGACGAATTTTGGTAGACTAATTAGTTTATTTTGAATTGAATTATAGCATGATTGTTCTGTAGCTCTCCAATAGGTCCTTACGTCATCATTGCCATCACAGCGGAGCAACCCATAGGTTAGGAACAGGAAATGGCGTATGGTGTCAAAGGGTTGCCGCGGTCGTGTCTTCCTTAAAATGGTGTCTTGCAATGCCATTTAGCACACCTCTTTCCATCTATGATTTTCCTCTACTACCTTCATTTATCTTGCTATGGCATCTTCTATTTCTTTACAAGACGATAAACGTTGTAAATAGTTCTAACAGGGACAACGTAAGGCTCAATAATGTGGCCGATGAAAAAAGGTAAATGTTACTGCATATGACCCCAACATATTGCAATGATAACATCTTTTTCTATTTTAAATTAGGTCGACTTCATTCAAAGTAAGAAAAAATTTACATCGGTTAGGGTATCGCAATGGTGCAAGGGAAAAATCAGTAAAATCTTTGTAAAATGTGCGTTTGTATAACATTTTATTAAACCTTTTCATAAAGTGAAATAATTTATTGATTAGTACCCTTTTAGATAATATTTATCCCTATTTTTAACGGCTACGGAGACAACCTCTATAGTTATATCAAAAGTAGTTTTAACCTTAATTTTAATCCAGATTTTACTTACATTTATTTCGTTATAAAATGAATTCATTAAAAAACATCTTTTCAATTTATACCAGCCAAGATAAAGATGTGCTACAGTATTTCTTACTCCATTTACAATCCATAAAAAATAATGTGAACGTAGCTATTTGGAGTGATAATTCCGTTGATGATATAGCGCTGTGGAAATCAGCAGACCTATCTCGGGTAAATGAAGCAGATGTGTTTCCCATTTTATTGAGCAATGCATTTATGAATTCTGAATTTGTCAAAAGTGATGAATTTAAAATGGTGGTAGAGCAATATAAAGTGCATGGGGCTGTAATAATTCCCATAATTCTTGATGATTGCTCTTGGGACGTCACTTTTACCTTTGATCATTATGATTTTAATTTTAATGAACTACAGGTATTTCACAAAACTGAAAATCCAATAAATAACGGAAATCCAACAGACATAGTTTTTACACAGGTTTCGTATTACATTATGGGTTTGCTCAATTCATTAACAAAAAAGAGTGTTCTAACAACGCCTATCGGTGCTGAGGAACAAAAGGAGTCGAGTTTGGTAAGTGAAGGGCAAATAGCATTTGATTTTTTTGAAGAAAGTGTTGCTGAGAATAAAGACGAGAATAAGATAAAAAATAACAAAGAAGCAGAGGTAAAAGAGCGGGTTGAAGAAGAGAATAAACTGCTTGAGGAGACAGAGGTTCGTGAGCAGATTATAAAGGAGAAATGGTTAAGGCAAAAAGCGGAAAACGAAAGAAAAATAGAGAAGGAGGCCGAGGCTAGGAGAGCAGTAGTTCAAGAAGAAATCCGCGAAAGAGAATTTATAAAGGCACGTATAGCAATAGGACAAAAAAGACAGGGCCAAGTTGCCGAATCACTAAGCGAGTCAACTTGGGAAAAAGGGTATGTTGAAACAGTTACTACACAAAGAATACCGAATAGAAAAAATAGCCTTGCTAAATATAATTATCGATTCAATAATAAGAATACGATTGAGGCCCGAAGTATAGTTCCCGAAAGAAAACGGGTTATTAAAGAGCCAATAGTCCAATTAAAAGTAAAGAAGAAATTAGAGGAGAAGGTTGGGGAAACAACAATAAATCCAGTTAGAGAAACACAACCCAAAAAAGAATTGGAGGATGTAGTAGCGGTAGAACAAACAGCCACTAGAAAAACTGATCTTGCAAAATATAATTATCGCTTTGATAATAAAAGAGAGGTAGAGACTTTAGCAGTAGAAAAAGAAAAATCGGACAAAGAAGAAACAAAGACCCAAATAAAAGTAGAGAGAAAAAAACGTCCTATATTCCTTAAGGTCTTAGAAGAAACAGAATGGAAAAAGAATCTTGGAGAAAAAGTTTCCTCGCTGATAATAGTTGCGAAAGAAAGTATTAAAAAATATAAGCACCTATTAGACCAAAAAATGGATGCTTGGGGTAAACAAGTCGTATCAGAAGAAAGATTGGACAAAGATGAATCAAAGCCCCAAATAAAAACAAAAGGAGAAAAACGCCCTTCAGCATTCAAGGCTTTAGGAGCAACGCAGTGGAAAAATAAATTTGGAGAAAGAGCTACATCATTTAAAACAGCTGCAAAAGAAAACCTTGCAAAATATAAAAACCTGTTGGTTGAAAAATTAAAGGTAAAAGCCAAAAGAGTTGTTTCGGAAGAAGAATCGGACCGCGAAGAACCAAAGTCGCAATTGGCGGTAGAGGAGAAAAAACGGACTATTCTAACAAAAAGATTACGCGCGGCTAAATTGAATATGAAGCTTAGTGAAAGTACTGCTGTACTTAAGAAAGCAGTTAAGAAGTATTCTAGCAGCATCCAAGATTCCCAGGTAAAAAATATAGCCGCAATTAATAAATTCTATAAAAAATCTAAGAAGAAAATTAGTACCGATAAAAAGACAAGAGTTCGTTCTGGGGTTTTAGTCGGGGCCCTTGTTGTTTTTATAGTATTAGCTTACATATTTATAGGAGATTCTGAAAAACAACCCTCTACTACATTGTCGGAAATTGAGGAAGTAGCTATAGAAACGGAAGTAGTTGCCGATGCTACTGTTAAGACTAAGAATATTCAAGAGAATAGCATTGAGAGTAGTAAAGAAAATAGCGCAGCAGCTACCCTAAAACTTGATATTGGAGATACGTATAAAGGAGGTGTCATCTTTTCTGTTGACTCATCTAACAAAACGGGTAAAATCGCTTACGTGGAGGACAAAGGTCCAATGGCATGGAAAGACGCTATGAATATTCACGAACAATTAGGTGAAGGCTGGCGATTGCCCGAACTAGATGAATTACGTCTCCTTTATAAGACTATAGGGCCGGGTGCTGATAACCAAGGCAACTTTGTAGCTGAGTTGTATTGGAGCGCCACACCATTTGATAAGCATCAAGCGCGTCTTGTTAAATTCAGCGATGGTAATGCTTCGTATCACTATAACAGTTCAGGAACGCATCGAAAATTTCGAGTCCGTGCTATTCGAGATTTCAAGCGATAGTTTTTGACCAATCTTGTTGATGACATTATCCCGGTGCCCGTGTGTATTGAAAATTTTAGGGTGTCCAGCAGCTTTTTCTTGGTTTATTTGTACTGGTTACTTCCCGATACAATAAGTGCTACTCATAGTGAGCATAGGGGGTAGGGGAGTTTGAGGTACAAATGAGGTACACTACAATGGTTTCCTTTGACTGGATGTTGGTTGATAATCCCTGTTTATAACTTTCAAAAGGTTAAATAAAAAAATTATGGAAGAACCAACAATCTGAACACTTGGTATTAATACGCAAAAACTATTTTACGAATTAATATTAGGTCAAAAAAAGGACAAAGTTTAATTTGACGACTTTTTGTTAATGCCTTAGAATCGTTCAATAAAAAATGCGCCAACTCTCGCTGACGCATTCTAACCAACTTACTTATTGACGGAGAAAATCTCTTTCAATTGTTTCACAACACCTCCGTTTCCAGAGACCGTGATTTCACCGATTCTCTCGGCGATTTTTTCAACGTATTCCATTTCCTTCAGCTTGAAGAGCATTTCGTTGTCTTCCATCAGTTTTGCGGTGTTCAGCAAACTTCTGGTCGACGCCGATTCTTCACGTCGGGTAATGATATTCGCTTGAGCTCTTTTTTGAGCCACCAAAACTTGGTTCATGATATCTTTCATTTCACCAGGCAAGATTACATCACGGATACCGCAGCTCAAAACTTCAACACCCAATTGGGTAGCGGCTGTCTTGATATCGCCAAACACAGCTTCCGCGATGCTTTCTTTACGCTCTAGAAGTTCATCTAGCGTATAGGTGCCGATATACGCACGTAATACCAATTGCATAGCGATATACAATTGCTTCTCGTAGTCTTTGCTTCCTAGTAAGGCCTTTTCGATATCTATAACTTTATACTGTGTATAGAAGTTGATACGAATAGCAGCCTTGTCTTTAGTCAACAGTTCTTGACCAGAAATCTCCAATTGCAATTGACGCATATCTGCCTTGGCAATTTTGATGGAGATGTCATTTTTCCAGAAATGGTATGCACCACTTTCGAGAGTCTTGACATAAACATCATCAACCAAAAGAACAGCTTTTTCATATGCTGCAACTTCTAAAACACGAACATAAGGACGCAATAGTGTATGACCCAACATTGCTTTGCTGATAGTCTCAGTGATATAGATTTTACTCAAATCAGCCATCACGAACTCATACTTTAGCAAGCTTTTCCAAAAGGCATACTTACCAGCTGTCAAGACCTGCTTCAAGTTTCCGTTTTCAGAAACTAAAGCCAGTTCAGCATCTTTAACTTCGATAATATGCAACATCGCTTCCAAACTTTGGTCCTGTAGCAAGATTTCTAATGCTATAGGAGCAACAAAGGCTTTGGTAAGGTCATAAATCATAACCGCATTTCTAAAACCTACCCAATGTGTACCTTGGGTAATTACTTTTTGGTAATCGCCTCTTTTGAAGACCAAACCTACTTTTCCTGCATTAATTCTTACTCTTTTCATTACTTAAAATTTGTGTCCGCCAGTCTAGTGACGGACGAACGAGTTAAACTATTATCATGTATTACTATTTGTTCTATTTAAAAAAAACAGCAGGTGCATATCATCTTTCTGATACGGAAATACTGGTTTTTGATACTTGTTACAATTCGTTTTATAGCATGCGTCCGATTGTGCTACTAATAATATTGTTATCAGTTTTCCAGAAGGAAGGATGACCAAAAAAGGATTTGCCTTTCACATCAAAAAATCACCATCTCAAAGTAGCTTCATGATTGTCTTTACTTCCCTTAGGAAACAATTACTGATCTACAGCTACTGCTTTTTGTCATTTTAAGCCTAACAGGGCTTGGTAATCAGTTTTAAAAGATGATTAGCTTTAGGCTACATTATGAGTGTAGTGCTCTACCAACTGAGCTAAAGGGCCTAAAAAAGGTGGCCTCTTGCAGGAGTCGAACCTGCGCGTCCTTCTGTTGTTCTAACCGCTGAACTACAATCCCAATGGGATTGATGGGAATCGAACCCATGACTCACAGAGTGGTGATTGTTTTTTGGTAAACAATCGAAACCATCAAGTCAAGTTGTACATGAAGACATTATACTTCTCAGTAAAACTTCATACAATAGTGCCCTACAGAAACACCCAACAAGACTAGCTTGATATTGTTATTCCTGCCAAGGCAGGAAAGTATTTTAATGAACTTTTGTAAAGCCTCACAACACTCCTTGTTGCTATGAGGCACTACCACAAAACATGTTTCCATGAGCTTGTTTTTAATTACATGACAAAAGTGAAACTGTACTACGCAACTATTGTGCGTAGTAAAATATTCTTTTGCTTTTTGTGGAACAGACAGGACTCGAATCTGTATCGTCGAATCTTCAATCCGCCGCATTGACCATCTTTGCTACTGTTCCCTCTTGGGTGTACTCCGGGACTCGAACCCTGTTCCTCCCGTTCACAGCGGGGCGCTTTACCGGATAAGCTAGAGACACCATATGAAAACCCGAAAGGATTTGAACCTTTACAACAAGAATCAAAATCTTGTATGCTAACCGTTACATCACGGGTCTATTTGCAAGCTTAACAAGATTTGAACTCATACCTCAGGTTTAGAAATCCTGCGTGCTATCCATTACACCATAAGCTTAATTGTACCCCACTCAAGATTCGAACTTGGACTTGAAGGATTTTAAGTCCTTTGCCTCTGCCAGTTGGGCTAGTGGGGCATTGTACAGGGAGAGAGATTCGAACTCTCAGACTACTGGTTCTAAACCAGCTGCGGTTGCCATTTCGCCATCCCTGCATTGCTGAGGCATTAGGAATCGAACCTAAAACTTCCGTGTTAACAGCACGGTACTCTACCTATTGAGTTATACCTCACTTTGTACTCTGTAGGGGAATCGAACCCCTATTTCCTGATAGAAAGTCAGGCGTACTAACCGTTATACGAACAGAGCAAATGTCTGAGAAGCAAGATTGACTTCGTCTTTCTTGCAACTACTCCTTGTTAATCAAATTCAAGTAAACTTGATTTGATTAAGTCGTCTGAGAAGCAAGATTCGAACTTGCGACCTCCCGCGTCCAAGGCGGGTAAACAACCACCGTTATCTTCCCAGTTTTGCAGTACCGACGGGACTCGAACCCGTACCTTTCCGATAGACAGTCGGGCGCTCTAGCCTTTGAACTACGGTACTAAAGTGGAAGCAGTAGGACTCGAACCTACATGTCATTTTTGAATCTGATTTACAGTCAGGCGAGCCAGCCAGTTGCTCAATACTTCCATTTTTAGAGACAAGGATGAGATTCGAACTCATAAAGAACGGATTTGCAGTCCGCCACCTTAACCATTCAGCCACCTTGTCAATTTGGCGGAGGGCAAAGGAATTGAACCTTCACTACCTTATGGTAGACTCGCTTAGCAGGCGAGCGCAACAAACCAGTATTTGCCTACCCTCCAATTGCTTCAGCCGCGGGAGTCCAATTTCCCAGACTGGCAGAGAACCTGCATGTGCCGTTATCCGCTAACACCTTTATTCATTTTTAATTATTCGCCTGCCCGGTTCGGGCCAAGAGTGTGGCCACCGCCCTTTGGCTTGCTCTTCCTTTTTTCAAAAAATAATGCGCATAAAAAAAGCATCTCGTTATCGGAGATGCTTCATATATGCTAATGTTGATTTTATGTCAACACATGATACACGTATTTCTCCTTTGTTTACAAATGGACAGTTGATTACTATAGAACCGTTCAAACCCTTTCGGCGAACAGAGATGTAGTTCCACTAATTGTATACGTCTTTTTAAAAATTCCATTAGTATGGGTTTGTGATTTATTACGGTGCAAAGATTATAACGATTTTTGAATTACGCAAATAAAAATGAATTTAAATTATTGATAATCAATTAGTTATATTGAAATTAGACACTAAAATCCCTGTCCGTCATATTGCGGATTTTGAACATTTGCTACAATCGCCTGTCTACCAATTGTTTCGTAATTCAACTATCTAGTTTTGTATTTTTTTACTTCTCATTCAATTGTTTAAAATTATTCCATAAAAAAAGCGCCCAATGTTAGTTGGACGCTTTTTAATATCAATATATGGTATTAGTTCATAGAATTAACTCTCATACAAAGTCACAAAACGTCCTTTTCGCTCACTATATTCTGAGCGAAAATTGAAGAGACAAAGCTCTATTTGTTGGATGATATGTAACTCTCTCGGTGTCATTTGTTTTACAAAGATGTTATTTTTAAACGTTTTGATACTATTATTTATTCTTTTTCTTCCTTTTTTTAGTTGAAGATTTCTTCTTTTTAACTTTAGATTTATCTAATTTCAACTTCTTTTTAATTCTATTTTCTTCATCAACTATATAAAACATATAGTCGTTGTTATAGGTAAGTCTTTTTGCTTCTTTTAAATGCTGCAGCGCAACCTTATAATTTCCATTTGTTTCTAATGCATAGGCTGAAATAGAGTACAGCTGAGCTTTATCTATACCTTTTATCGAAAGAGCAAATTCAATTAATCGAAACGCCTTTTCAGTTTCATCCGCCCAGATTAAATACTTAGCATATAATGGGTATACATCTATATAATAAGTATCAATTGCTATCACCCTATCAAAGCATTCGAATGCTTCCGAATACTGATTCAAATTTCGAGCATATACTTTACCTAAAAGACAAAGTGCTGCACAATGATTTTCATCATAAGACAAGGCGTAATTTAGTGATTCACAAACTTCGTCCCAATCATAACCAGATGCTGCCTTTGCTTTTAAATAATAGGTGTCGGCTATTGTTAGTCCCATTTTTGTTTATTTAGATCGTTTTTAAGCTTTTGCCGTTTTGGTTTAAAGCTTTTATTCTCTTTTTGATGTTTGAAATCGGTTCCTTTAAAAATCCGGATCGGATTTCCTCGTTGCAGATTCAAATGATTCTCCCATTGGTCGGTCATACTGCCCTTCAACTGCTCTAGGTTAGCTTCATTTACTTTTTCTTTTAACCGAGCTATTGCTAGTTTTTTGTTTTGATGTTGTGAGCGACTATCCATGGCAACTACTTGAACTCCTGTTGGGTTATGAATTACCCGTACGGCTGAGTTTACCTTATTTACATTCTGACCACCAGGACCTGTACTTCTCATCGTTTGAAAAGAGATATCTCTGTCGCATATTTCAGAATGCTGTGGCAATTTCAATTCGAAAGCACCGATAAACCAGTTTTTACGTTTGTGGTATTTTCTAAAAGTTGAGTTGCCAATCCATTGAATTGTTCCTAACCAAGTAGCTAAAAAAATTTCTAGGTTTTTCCCTGTCAAGCGGATGCTGACTGATTGTACCGTTCCATTTTGATTTCCTTTTTCTCTTTGCAAGATGACATACTGAAACCCTTCAGTCTTGGCCTCTTGCAAGAATTTCTTAAGCACTTGGGAAACAACCCAGCTACATTCTGATGGGCCTCTTCCTGCTGTTATTTGTATAATTTTTTCCATTTTTTGTTTCTTTAAAAGAAGTAGCTAGCGTTGGTATTCCAATAATCTTAAGTTTTCAATATGCTCTATGAATACTTTCGCTAACTACTATCTATTATTTATCCATTCGTACTATTTTAGGAGTGAAGGTTCCGAGTACTTCAACCAATTCTTGTTGATTCGCCATGACTTTTTTAATGTCTTTATAGGCCATAGGCGCTTCATCAATTCCGCCACCAATAAGCGTTACTTCATTTTTTTGTAACTGCTTTTTAATTTCACTTTGGGTAAAAGTCTCTTTGCACTTACGTCTTGAAAAAAGACGACCGGCGCCATGAGAAGCAGAGTTTAGACTCTCTACATTTCCCAAACCTTTTACGATGTAACCAGGAGCGGTCATTGAACCAGGAATGATTCCTAAAACTCCTTTTGCTGCAGGTGTGGCTCCTTTTCTGTGCACAATGCACTCTTCACCGTTTATGGCTTCTTTCCAAGCGAAATTGTGATGATTATCAATTTTCACCACCGCTTTTTCTCCAATTAATTTGGCCAGACGCTTGTGAATATTATCATGACATGCGGTTGCATAATCGCCAGCTAAATTCATAGCTAGCCAATATTCTTGGCCATCATGAGTATTCAAATCCAACCAAGCCAAGTGTTGTACTTGTTTTGGTAACGGACATTGCTTAGTTGCCAAATAGGTATAGTGCTTTGCAATATTTGCACCCAACCCTCGTGAACCGCTGTGAGATAATATGCCTAGATATTCTCCAGGTTTTAATCCCCATTCGTTTTTTGCATCCATTATAGATACACTTCCGAACTCGACAAAATGATTTCCTCCACCAGAGGTGCCTAATTGTTTATAGGCTTTGTCTTTCAATCTTTTTACCAAAGGGATGTCGTTAAATTCATCTCTTTCGAAGATTTCATGATCATGTTTTATTTGATGCGTTTCTCGCATTCCGAATTTGGTATGCTCAGAAAGGATGTTCGACAATTGATGTTTCTTTCCTTTCAGATAAGAGACTGGAATCGGATAAATAGTCAAACACATTCTACAGCCGATATCAACGCCTACTCCATAAGGAATCACCGAGTTCTTCGTCGCCAAAACACCACCGATAGGTAAACCATAACCAGAATGTGCATCTGGCATCAATGCGCCGGCAACAGAAACTGGAAGTTTTAAGGCATCGTACAATTGATACTTGGCTTGTTTTTCAATTTCATTTTCACCATAAATATGAAATGGTGCACGTACCGTTTTGAGTGCATGCTTTTTCACTATTACAGGATCTAACAAACTTTCAGCAATCTTACCCCAAACCCCATCACCTTGATAGTTTTCAGGATGTAACAATACTTTTTTGGCTTCTCTCAGTATCTGTTCTTTCTTTACTCGTTTGTGATACCGATTGATTTGACCTAATGTAATGTTGATACTATTGTTCTTTGGAAAGCCCAATTTAATTAGGGCTTTTCCGCTTAATTTCTTTCCCATGATTTTAATTTTAGGAATAGGATGGCCGTTCCATTTATGGAAACCATACTAGATTTGATATATGTATTCGGAAAGTTGTGCCTTGAAAAATAAGGGCATAAAAAAGTCCGAAACTTTAGAGCTTCGGACTTTTTATCATATTGCGAGTAGCGCTATGTGTGTATGAAGTCCTGAAGCGACACCACAATTGCACCTAGTGCTTGTAGTGTTTTTTGATATGTGATTGAAATTGTCATATATACTTCAGTTAAAAATGTTATTGTTTAATTCTGGTGCAAATCTAAAACGGATATTTGAATTATACAAATAAAATTTATTATAACTTGTTGAAAAACAATAAGTTATATTTTAATTTAGACATGAGTTAGCCTGTCCGTTAGTTAACAGATAGTAGCATATTTCATCAATTTGCTGCTTTTCAAATACTTAGCTTTCAAATGGCATTCTTTTAGAATTTTAAGAATTCTCAAAAATTTTACATAAAAAAAGCGCCCAATTTCTTGGACGCTCTAGTTATGTATCTGTTTTCAATAGTATCTACCCATCAATTCGATGCAATCCTAGCTTTTCAGCGTCCGGTATGTGAATAAAATGATTTAACATAGATATACTATTTTCTTGTTTTTGTTATTAGTAATATGCAAATATGGCTTATTCTTTTGAATTCTTAGATTTAAATTCGTCAAAATCAAAGTTTGTCCATGCGAAAACCATACCAGCAAATTTAATCAAACCCGACAATTCAGAAATATCAGAATTATAAGCTTCTTCGTCCTCAATGGTAATTCTTACCACTTTACCATTAAAAATAAATTCTCTATCCTTTTGCTCTTCCTTTATTTCTTCAGCTCCCATAAGCATGTCATAGTTTATCTTACCATGTGCAACTACATTTCTAGTTTCTACGATTTTTGCTATTTTACTTTTTAGCCGATTACTGAACTTTTCATAGGTATCATATTTATGTAAAATTCCCATCCCATTCTTTTTAAAAAATTTCACTAATTCGAAGAAGTATACATTTTTAAATATTTCTGAATTCACAATGTCCTTAAGAAATTCTACCTTTCTGCCAAAGGTTTTCCCAATTATAAAGTGCTTTTCCATTATTTGATAAACGGCCTTTTGATGCTCAGTATCCTTTCCATAAGAACGCATAAATCTTAGTATGAATGCATCTATTTCGTCCTCTAAAATAATCGCGCTATTAATAATTCGTCCTCTTAATTCAGGAGTTTCTATTTCCATTTCGGTTTAGTTTAAAATTAGTTTCTTCGTTTCTTCCTCCAAGGAGCATTAATCTGAAAATCTCCTGCCATAATGCAACCATAAGGCATTACTACATCAATGGCCACTCCCAAGCCATATTCTTCCATTTGAGAACGAACGGTTTGCGCATTTTTATAGGCACTAGGTAATTCAGAAATATCAATTTCTTTAGAAAAGAAACGCACATCTAAACCTTCTGTCTCCAAATCAAACAATGCTTCTTTTGTAAAGTCGGCGTTGTTTCTTTTATGCTGCGTACGGCTCATATTTCTACCAGCACCATGTGGTGCAAAGCCTAAATTGTTCGCCGTTGTTTTACCCTCCACAATTAATACGGGTTCGGCCATGTTCAAAGGAATCAATCTAGGACCAGTAATATCAGGCATAAATTTCGCATCCAAAGGAGTGGCGCCTTTAGCATGATAGAACAAATCTCCATCTTTGAAAACAAAGTTATGTTCATTCCAGTAACGGTCTTCAGCTTCCATCTCCAAAACTTCTAAAGTGGCATTATGAATACATTCGTGGTTTAACTTTGTCCATTTTCTGATAGTTTGTAAAGCGTTCCAATACAATTGGCCTTCTTCCGTTTCAAAAGGAATCCACGCATTTTGTTTTAAGGCAGCAGGGCATAAATCTTTTCTGAATCGCTCAGCCATATGCATTCCTTTTTTATATAATCTGGCACCAGGTGCTCTTGAGCCATGATGCGTAATCATCATAGTATTACCCGTTTTTTCTGAAATACCCACAAACAAGAAGTGATTACCATCACCTTGTGTGCCCAAGTGTTCTCTCGCGAGACTTATGTCTTTATCGGCATTCAATAATTTGTTGGCTTTGAACTCGGCTAATAGTTCTTCAGTCAACTGAAATTGTTTTCCACGTGGTCTTCCACCAGGACCGAAATGCGTAATTGAATGTGCAGCATCCAAAACTAGTTTTGGGTCAGTTTTTCCGAAATCAGTCAACATTACAGAACAACAAATATCTGCACTATGCATACCTGGATGGATGGCGTTTTTTGCCACTACCACACCCCCAACAGGAATTGTTCCTGAAGGACCAGTCGGACAAGCATCTGGCATAACCGCACCATTGACTGCAGTAGGCGTTCGCATCAAAACCTTCATAGATTCTACTACGGAGTTTACATTGGTTTCTTCCAATTGGTTTTCTGCTTTGATGTTTATAACGAATTCAGTAGCAGTTGCATGTAAGTTCACCATAGGAGGTAAGCGATATTGCTCTAAGAACTCGAGCATAGCTTCTTTTTCTAATTGGTTCGTGTTTATATATTCGATGGCTTCTGGAAACCATTTCCCTGAACGAAAACCTAAATCGATTAACTCTTTTCCTGTGATGCTTACTATATTTTCCATAATTTCTTTTAATTAGCTCCGCCGATTCCATTCGTCCGGCGGAGCGCTACATGAAGTCGGCGAACCGGCTTCTTTATGATTCCAAAACAAACTTGCGACTCATGTGCGCAATTATTTTGCGTAGTAAAAAATGATTTAGTATTTTCATTAAAAACACTCCTAAATGGCTCTCAATAAAAACGCCCTTATCCGCTATAAAACTATTGACAAATGTTTACAGAATAACTACCGTCAATGGACTTTAGATGATTTAATTGAAGCCTGCTCAGATGCCTTATATGAATACGAGGGTCGTGAAGTGAACGTGAGTAAAAGGACGGTTCAATTGGACATTCAATTAATGCGAAGCGATAAATTGGGTTACAATGCACCTATTACGGTTTATGAAAAGAAGTATTACAAGTATGAAGAGGAAGATTATTCGATTACAGATATTCCAATTACGGAAAACGATATGAATGTGCTTTCTGAAACTGTAGAGATGCTAAAACAATTTAAAGATTTTTCCTTGTTTTCGGAATTAGGCGGTATCATTCAACGATTAGAGGACAAGGTCTATACAGAGAAAACACATCAAGCATCAATCATTCACCTAGATAAAAATGAAAACCTAAAGGGGCTCCATTGGTTAGATGAATTGTATCAAGCCATTCAGAAAAAGGTGGTCTTGAAATTAGAGTATAAGTCGTTCAAAGCTATAGAGGCGAACATAATCACCTTTCATCCCTGTTTATTAAAGGAGTTTAATAATCGATGGTTCTTAGTAGGAATGGGGAACAAAAATAAGGGCGTTGTTAATTTGGCCTTAGACCGAATTATCTCGATTGATTATGATTTTACAACTTCCTACACAGACTTTGAATTTGATGCAGATACCTTTTACAAGGACGTTGTTGGTGTAACGGTAAATCAAGGAGAGCGAGCTTCAAATATTAAGTTGTGGGTTGATAGATATAATGCTCCTTACGTGATTACAAAACCCATGCATCATTCACAGCTCATTGAGAAAGAAAATGAAGATGGTAGCATTGAAATCAATATCAAAGTAAAAATCAATTTTGAGTTAGAACGATTGATTTTAGGTTTTGGAGAGGCCATAAAAGTGATACAACCAGAGCGATTGCGTAAACGAATTGCTAAGAAACTGGTAAAAGCTGTCGGTTACTACAATTTAAATTAATCTTATCGAGAAATTATCGTAGAAAGCCAGAAAATGAATAAATTCAAGAAAAATATGATATGGTAATAACAATAAAAGATGCCACCTTCTCAGGAGATATCTTAAATGAAATAGAGATTGCAGTTCAAAACGAACGTACTACGGTCAAAGACCTTATTGCCGCTCGTGTAACTTCTGAAGTGAAATCCTATAATGAAAAACTCCCTGAATACTTTAAAGGCTTAATTCAACCTAGTGAAGCTGAAAAGACACTAAACGGTTTTAAATTAAGGGACAGAAAAAAGAAGATTGATATTGAAAAGCAGATATTAGTTGCGCTAGACGCTTTTCAAAAAAATGGATACTTCATACTTATTGATAATCAACAGGTAGAGGATTTAGATCAAGAAGTATTAGTGAGTAAAACCACGTAAATTAGTTTTGTGAAACTCACTCAGTTAGTTGGTGGATAACATTAGAAGAAAATGAGTATAAAAGATAGCTTAGCAAGTTTATTCGGAAAAGGAAATAATCAAAACGAATCCAGATCGGAATTTAATAAACTACTAAATGATTTACTAAAAGAAGCTTACAATGGTAATGAACACAACCATTGGATTACTGTATCTTTTAGCAAGTTAGAGACATATCAAAAAATCAAGTCAAAAGATTCTATAACAAAGAAAAAGTTGCTCTTTGATTTGATACCCCTAATTAACAAATACGAAAAATTATCTAGGAAACCGGGCGGTTATAGTGGACGAGAGGAAACTTATAGAAAAAGCTATCTCTATCCAGAGTTGTTTAACCTTATGATGCGCAGTAATCTCGATTTTTCGGATGAAGAAATTATTTCTCTGTTAAATGAGTACAAGATATCAGACGATAAAGCAGGAAGATGGTTCCGTGATTGGCCTCTAGGTTTTACTATCCAACAAGTAGAACGAATTGCAAAAAAGCATGGGCTTTCAGAAATACTAAAAAACCATCTTAAACAAGTTTTAAAATGGCCTCAGCTTAAAGAAAAAAGACATCATTGGGGGGCCGATCTAGAAAAAGTGAAGGTGAAGATTGAGAAAATAATCTTTGAAAGTGAGAATACAGATGGTGGAGTAGCTCCTTATAATTTACCAGAAGATCGACTGGCAGAAATTATAAACCCAGAAATTGAAAAGCTAAAATCAGAAGAACAGAATCATTGGTATTCCCTTTTTCATTTGTTCATAAAAGCTACGGGTTCGAAGCCTAGTGCAAAATATCTCAAAAGCACTAGTGAACTGATTGATAATATTGGACCTTCTAGATATAAAAAATCAGTTCAGTTATGGTTGGATTTTGTAATTCCCTTAAAAGCAATAGAAACACCTCATGTACATGATTATGGGGATGGTACGACGTATCAATATTCTAGCTATGACTTTCTGCATGAGAAAAACACGATTTTTTTAAAAGGACTTGTTTGGAGTTTATCGAAATTTCATGATTCAAAAACTTTAAGCCTAGTAGCAAAACTTACGGAAAGGTCATTTAAGAAAATTCCAGGAGTTGGACCCACCGCTGCAGGAGTTGGTAATGCATGTATTTACACTCTAGGCAACACAAAAGGATTGGAAGGGATTAGTCATTTGTCTAGATTAAAGTTAAAAATCAAGCAAAACAATACTAAAAAACTTATTGAAAAGTACATTGAAACTTCTTCGGAAAAATTGGGTGTTTCTTCCTCTGAGATTGAAGAATTGTCTATTCCAGATTTTGGGCTTACTGACGGTTTTAAAAGTTATTCCTTCGATGATTATACCCTGAAGCTTAAAATTGAAGGTTTGGGCAAAGTGTTATTGACTTGGATAAAACCAGAAGGTGGAATTCAAAAGACACCCCCCGCATTCATTAAAAATTCTACAAAACATAAACAGACCTTAAAACGTGTTAAGGAAGATGTTGCCCAAATAAAGAAATATTTAACTGCGCAAAGAGATCGAATCGATCGCTCATATCTATATGATAGGATTTGGTCCAACGAGAATTTCTCTAAATTTTATTTGAATCACGGATTGGTAAGTTTCGTGGCTAAAGATTTGGTTTGGGAATTTAAAAAGATGGACAAATTTATTGCAGCTTATTGGCACCAAGAAAAATGGAAAGATATTAATGATATCGAGCTATCTTGGATTACTGAAGAGACATTAGTACGTCTATGGCACCCTATCAATTCTGAAATTAATGAGGTTTTAGGTTGGCGAAATAAGTTAGAGGAATTACAGATAAAACAGGCAGTTAAACAGGTGTATCGAGAAGTATATATTTTAACCGATGCTGAGATAAATACAAAGTCCTATAGTAATAGAATGGCAGCTCACCTTTTGAAACAGCATCAATTTAATGCGCTTACAGCTATAAGGGGTTGGCGCTACTCTTTGTTAGGTGCTTATGATGATGGTCGTGATGGCGAAGTTGCTAAAATCAATTTAAAAGAGCATGGTTTAGAGGCGCAATTTTGGATTAATGAAATCTATGCTGATGATGCGTTTAACGATGCTGGTATTTGGAATTACGTAGCAACAGATCAAGTGCGTTTTATTGATGAAAAGGACGAAGTAAAAGATCTGGTTGATATTCCCAAAATGGTGTTGTCGGAGATAATGCGGGATGTGGATTTGTTTGTTGGAGTGGCAAGTGTTGGTAATGACCCAGAGTGGAGAGATAATGGAGGATTACCTCAATATCGAGATTATTGGACCAGTTATTCTTTTGGAGATCTAAATGAAGTAGCTAAGACAAGAAAAGATATTCTAGAAAAATTAGTGCCTAGATTGAAAATAAACAATGTTGCAACGATTGAAGGAAAATTTCTTAAGATTAAGGGTACAAAAAGAACATATAAGATTCACATAGGAAGCTCCAATATTTTGATGGAGCCTAACGATCAATATCTGTGTATTGTTCCTGCTCGAGGTAAGGATAAAAATACAGAGGACTTGTTTTTGCCTTTTGAAGGGGATAGAGGTTTATCATTAGTCTTAAGTAAGGCCTTTTTATTAGCAGCCGATGATAAGATTGACGACGCAACTATTCTTAGTCAAATTAATAGCTAGCAAAAGTTCAAATAAATTGATTCGAAAATGGGATACAATATGTAACAAACCTAGTAAAGATAGGGCGTAGGGGAGTTCGGGTTACAAATGAAGTACACTACAATGGTTTCTTTGGGTTGGATGTTTGTTGTTAAGAGCTGTTTATATCTTTCAAAAATTTAAATAAAAAAAATAATGGGAGAACCTACAATCTGAACATCTGGCATTAATACGCAAAAACTATCGCACGAATTATTACTACATTATAAAAGACAAAGTTTGAATTTGAGGACTTTTTGTTAATGTCTTAGAATCGTTTAATAAAAAATACGCCAACTCTCGTTAATGCATGCTAACCAACCTACTTTTTGACTGAGAAAATCTCTTATAATTGTCCAATCACTCCACCATTACGGTAGGGTTGGGAATTCGGAGAAAGCCTCAAATCTCATCCCTATTATGGAGAAATATCAAAATATGCATTACTTATTCTTTTCTAACCTCATACAATTCTCCTTGAAATTCCTTGTTAAAGATTACCTTAAAGCCTTTGGAATACAGTTCTTTTCCCGAACCATTACTAATAACTCTCTTTTCTGGACCTAGAAGCACTTCATATGTAGAACTTGGGTCAAGGTGATCTATGGTGACCCACATTTCATTCTTTTTAGAGTTTTGTTTAAAAACTCCAACAATTCCACCGGATTTAGTATCCGTATTTATACGTTGAAAACCATCCCAAAACCCATCTTGTGGTTCCCCAAAACCTGGAAGATCTTGTCGATAGGACATGAAATCATATTGAACCTGCATCTTTTTCAGCCAATCTGCCATTGTCTTGATTTCACTTTGCTGTTCATTAGATAATTGTCTAGGATCTCCTAAGACAATTGGTAAGGTCCCGGATAAGGACTTCAAAGAGAACACAAAGTTAGGGTCATCCAGTCGTTGATTACCAATTACCATTGAAGAAGCAGGAATAACAGGTGTGCGAGACCAAGCCAACCTACGAACCTTTAAGCTCCCCAATGGCGCGTTATCGATAAAATTGGAAAGCCAGTTGCCATCGGCATGCTTGCACATATCCAAATCAATTAAGTGCAGTGCACCCATAGTTTCAAAAGTACAATCTATAAAGAGGTTGGGGGCGGAGGCGTGCAACTCGTCAAACAGTTCCCAAGTAGATTGGTACATTTCTAACATAGATTCATTACGGTCTTTATGATTGTGGTTTGTTGCATGGCATCCAGACCTAGTTTTGTCTGAAGTATAAGCACCCGTTACTGCTGCGAAATCTCCTTTTACATATTCTAAACCATATTCATTTACCATTTCTAAAATTACATCACGGATGTAATCTTTCCAGCCCGTGGTCATACACATGGATCGTGATTCCCAGTCATATACTTTATCTTTATCTGAATGTAAGTTGATATCTTCACCGTTAGCCTTTCTCACCGTCCATTCTGGGTGGTCTATATAGACATTACTTTTCGTTTCGGCGGAAGCAAGACTAATCCAGACACCAGGTTTCATTCCTTTAGATTTGATATAATCAAAAACAGGTTTTAGGCCATTTGGAAATTTTTTTTTGCTAACGCCCCAATCACCATAGGATTCTTGCCAGCCATCGTCAATAACAAACTCTTGTGCTCCACATGCTGCAGCCGCGTCTATGAGCCCATAAATAATATCTTCATTAATGTCGTGCCGAAAAGGCTCCCAAGTGTTATAAACAAATGTGGGTTTTTCTGTTACATTGTAAATACGTGCACCCATATGTTTTCTCACAAAATCATTTACTGTGGTATTTAAAACTAAGCTTGGGTCGTTAGTATGATTGTAGAGACCTGAAAACACCCATGTGCTTTCCCAAGTTTCATTAGGTTCTATCCATTTTCTAAAACCAAAATTTTGTTGAATATGTGTGAGACCAGTGGTTAATAGGCTTGGTTTCAAAAATGCCGATGTTCTTTTCATTACTCCTGGTGCCTCATTGCCTAAAAACACTCCCCGTTTTGTTGAGTGGTTATGAATCACCATTATTGGATCGTACCATTCTCCAATGAATTGTCCTAAATGCTTTTGACGGCCATAATCGTTCATTATCCAACTTGATGTGCCTACATCATCATCTGCTATTTTTAATCGTTCAACATCCACGGATTCTAGTTTTAACTTATTATCACCGGTGTTTTTAAATTCAAGCTTTTTTCGGATGAGAGGTAAATCTGGGTAGATGAGATAGGTAATACTTAACTGTAATTCGATTTCCTTTGATCTAAGATTTAACTTAATCCCATTTTCAACTTTCTGAGAAGAAATAAATTCCCACTCACTAAGGCCAGTATATTCCTTGTCGTTAATCTTAAACCCAAATTCATCGGAATCGGATACTAAAAGTTTGTCTTCATCATTTTTATTAGAGTGGGTATTGATAAGAAGAAATTCTTGTTTGTCGTTAAGTAGTTTAAAGGAGCTCGCCGTAAAACTACCGGACTGACTTAGTTTTATTTCTCTATGTATAATACCATTATCTAACGTCACTACATTATTATTATAAATAGCGGTAACCTGTGACATAAGTACTTGTTTTGGGAAGAATAAACTAAATAAGGTGGAAATAAAAAGCCAAACTCTCATGTCTGTTTTGGAATACTTTGTTTTCATAAGTAGTTATTGTTTAAATTGATCAAACTCAGGATTAAGTTTAGCATTTTTGAAATACGGTATGTCTTTCCATAAATCGTAAGTAGCTTTTAATTGGGCTGTTGACTCTGAATATTGACCTTTATCATCAGTTTCTTTTATCCAATTTTCTAAAACAATTCTGTGTTCTTTCAATATTTGAAAATATTTTGGATTTTTAGCCAGGTTGTCAATTTGATATGGGTCTTCTTTTAAAAAATATAATTCTTCAAGCGGTCTTGCTCCAAACCAATGGCTTTTTTGATATGTCGTCAATAAATCTTCTTCATAAGCTTTTTTCATATCTTTTACAATTAGTCTATCATCTCTGTAACTAGCCTGCATCATTGTTCTGTTAGGATAATAATTTTTGATATAACGATAGTTTTTTGACACCACAGTTCTAATTTTGTCGATGGTGTAGTCACAACGATCTCTTGCTCCAATTACATAATCTTGCTCAATAAATGTTTTTGAAAATAAATTTCGGCCATCTAAATAAGCTGGAACCTTTGCTTTTCCCATGGCCAGTGTCGTAGCGGTAATATCTAAAAGAGAGACTAAATCGTATCTAACACTTCCTGGAATTAATGCAGGGTGATTTCCTTTTATTATCAATGGTACTAACATTCCGCCTTCATAACAAAATTGCTTGTGTCGCAATGACATAGGACTTCCATGATCAGAAAAGAAATATACAATGGTATTATCTAATTCCCCATCCGTTTCTAATTGTTTTAAAATAGTATCTACATTGACGTCAGCACCTCTATTAGCATTGTAATGGTCTGTCCATGCTTCACGTTGTGAAGGAAGATCAGGAAAATATGGAGGTATTGGAACCTCATTAGCCCCTAATTCTTGACCTTTACGTACAAATTTGGCATGAGCTTTTCCGCCATCTATTTGAATTTGGCCAAACCAAGGTTGCTTTTTATCCGTTCTTGCATTCCATGTATCTTCTGTAACTGATCTGGCGTGTTTTGCCCAATTACCTTGCCAGCCATTCATTCCATGCTCATAATCCTCTTTATTTCCTACAGTATATAAGTCCTTTCTATTATAATGGAAATTGTAATCATCTTTGCCACTATTAAATGTAAAGTAACCTGCTTCTTGCATTAATTCAGGGAGCGTCTTCATACCTTCCTGTAAATAAATGCGAAGATTTTCAGGTACGATTTCTCCATCTGCTGATCTGCTCGAACGATGATTATGGGTGCCTGTAGTAGTTTGCATAACGCCAGTAATTAATGCAGAACGGCTTGCTGAACATACGGGTGCAGTAGCGTAGGCCCTATTGAACCGTACGCCTTCTGAAGCTAATCTATCTATTACTGGGGTAGCATTTTTGTTTATTGAATCGCCATAACAACCCATAAATGGCGATAAATCTTCAGCAAAAATCCAAAGAATATTTGGTTTCTTACTCTCTACCCTTTTTTGTGAATTACACAAAAAGCATGTCATGATAATGACTGAACATAGAGCACATTTAGATAATATAACTTTCATTTTTTGTATGCTAAGAAATTAAACCAAATAGGATTACAATTGTGGTAAGTTCTTTTCTGTATGACAATAGGAATAGTAAACTAACCAATTTAAAGAGTGAAAATTTTCTCTATTATGGTATTTTTAATTTGTATTTATTGTCTTAAATATGCATCAGTTTTATCAATCCAATCTTGTCGGAGAGGGGTAAATGTGTCTGTCTCCTCAACATCCCCAATCATAAGTGCTTCATGGGGTAAATTTCCAGGAATTATTATAAATTCACCAGCATGTACATCAATAACCTTAGATTTATCTTCACCAAACCAAAAGCGAATAGTCCCCTTATGGACATCAGTAAATTGTTCATTTTCATGCTTGTGTAATGGTACCAAAAAACCATCTTTGAATTTCATACGTCCAACCATTATTTTTTCACCAAATACTAATTGCCGTTGCATTTTCTCATTAATTTCTTCTTCGGGAATACTATCCCACCTACGTTTTTCTATCATATTTTTTTTATTAATTTAACAAGGCTTTGATATTGTTAAAATTGTAAAGACTAATAAGATGTTTGCAACAAACATCTTATTAGTGATTTTTATGGAACTGTTTATACTAGAAAGTATTATGTTTTGCGTATCTCTATCTATTACTGAAACCTGAAGGTTATGAGACACATAATTTATTCAATGTTTTAAAAGAGCTTTTTTTCCTCCATTGAAATTATAAATAGTAATCTGTTTGACGTTCAAGGGGTTGTACTTTAAAATTCTAGAAGATTGCGATAAATACGATTGACCATAATAGAATTCATGCTTTCTTGTTCTTCCATCATTTAAAGTTATTAAAGCGAATGAATTCATCTTTTCAGCTTTATAAATTTTAAAACTGCTAGTTGTTTGGAGATATGCTTTTAAATTATTGTTATTCTGTGATGCTAAAAAGAGCGACTTTCCATTTTTGCAGATAAGTTCCGCCAATGATCTGCTATCATTTTGAACCGAAAATCCAGTTTCTTTGAAATTCAAAGCATTGAAATTACCTTCGCCATCCCCACTAAAAAATAGTCCATTTAAAGCATCATACCTTCCCAAGGTAGCATTTGTCTGGTAAGAATTACCTATTAAGGTAAGGTCTAAAGTGCCATTTTCATCAACATCTTGAACGAGCATTCCATTAACAGGTGCGAATTGAGCTATATATGGAAGACTTTTAACTTTAAATGATGGAATACCATCTTTATCCGTACCCTGGTTTTCAAAATATGCTGATGCAAAATATTTAGCGTTCATTTGAAGACTTTCCTCAACTTCTTCTTTAGTTAATACTTGAGATAATTTTGATTCTGCATACGTAGTATGGTTCTTAAACCTTTTTTTCATCATTACCAGTTGTTCAGCGATTTCATTTCGAGAAGGTAATGGATAGTATGAACCATCTTGTTCAAAAGCTACAATAGGATCAATACTGCCGTTGCCATCAAAGTCATTAACATAAATCAGGAGGGGAAATTCGGTTGACGCCTTTAGTTTTGAGTTCAAGCCAAGATTACCACCTATATAATCAATATCACCGTCGTTATCGAAATCAGCCCCAACAAAGCTGTTCCACCAACCCGTATGGTTATTCATACCGGTTATTTTGGTAGTTATATTTATAAATTTATTCCCGGTATTCTGGAAAAACGTAGGAGGCATCCACTCACCAGCCAATAACAAATCTAGTTTTCCGTCATTGTTGAAATCAGTCCAAAGAGATGTAGTAACCATACCCAGGTCTTCCATTTCAGGGGCTACATCATGTGTGACGTCTACAAAAACTGGGCAATCTTTTTTCTGCGAATCGTTCCTTAGAATGGCACTCCGCGATGGGTATGGGTAGCTGTTAGGCTTAATTCTGCCACCTACAAATAAATCTAAATCACCATCACCGTCATAATCTGCAGCGATTACATTTGATCCACTTTCCGCAAGCTCTGGAAGCGCATTAGTATCTAATTTAAAATTGCTATTACCATCATTAATATATAATCTGTCTTTATAATAATCAGATCCGCTTTTAAACTCAGTGCTACCGCTTACAATATAAAGATCTAAATCATCATCATTGTCGGCATCGAACAATAAACAGCCCATATCTTCTTCATACTTGCGACCATCAGTTATGGGGATTCCTAAAAAAGTTCCATCAGTTTTTTGGGTAAACAACTTGCCGGAGTGACCAAAGCTACCACCAACAAAAAAATCCTCTAGGTTATCACCATTTATATCACCAATAGCTATGCCAGGCCCACTTTGCGAATGCATATGTGGTAATAATGGTTGATTAAGAAAATCAATATATACTTTTTCCTTATGCAGATATGTGAGATTGAGACTATCTGTAACATTTTTGAATAGTGGTTTAGTATTGGTTAGAGAAATACTATCCGAATTTTTAAGTTTTGGTAAATTCGCATTTTTATAGCTTAATTCTAACTTTTGATTGCCATTAATCATTTCTAGTAATTGACTTTTGCCATCGGCCCATACCACTTCCAAAGTATCAACAAGTTTGGTGGAACCAACACCAAAATGGATAATATCCTCAACAGTAGATTGAAATCCGCGATAGGGCGATTGTTCATAGTACTGCATCCTCTCTTTGGTTTTTATATATATTTTTGTTCCTATTCCAGAAAGATTATTGGTTGGGCCTTTTAATTTGACTTTAAGGAAATTGTTTCTCGTAGTTGAGTCTTTATTACTAATTGGGTATAAGGTGTTTTCTAAGAATTGTACTTTATCGTTTATATTGTTGACCACTATATCTAAATCACCATCATTGTCGAAATCTGCAAAAGCAGCACCTTGTGAAAAAGTAGAGTCAATAACTCCCCATTTTTCTGATACGTCAGCAAAGGTAAGATCTCCGTTATTTTTAAAAATTTTATTAGGTACTTTCAAAGAAGGATAAGTGTCGAGTAATTCTAGTAACTCTCTGTTTTGGTCTACATATGACTTAAATAAAAGCCTGCCGCCCTCATTTCTATAGTCTGAATAATCAGAATTAGTGATGTCTTTGGGGTAACCATTAGCGATAAACAAGTCCCTATTGCCATCGTTATCTAAATCTATCATTAAAGGTGACCAACTCCAATTCGATTCTGAAACACCTGAGAATTGACCAATTTCGCTAAATATAGGTAATCCACTTTCAGAATTTCCTTGGTTTAGTTGCAAAGTATTTCGCACATATTGGGGGTCGTAATTGTATTGCTCTTTATACAAATTGCGTTCATAACGGATACCTTGAAGCATCAGCTTTCTTCCTTTGTTTTCTCTTGGCAGCATATCTAGAGTAATCACATCAACCAAACCATCATTGTTAATATCTGCAATATCATTTCCCATAGCAGAATGGCTCTGATGTTTAAACATGGAAGATATTTGATCTGTAAAGGTGCCATTTTTGTTGTTTATATATAGAATGTCATTTGAAATGTAATCGTTAGATACGTAAATGTCTGGCCACCCATCTAAATTCATATCCTGTATAGCTAAACCTAGTCCGTAACCTTCTTTTATAATTCCAGCTTCTATAGTCACATCGGAAAAAAAAATTTCACCTGTTTCTATAAAGTTGTTTTTATAAAGTTTATCATTGTTTACGGAAGTACCATCGTTTTTTTTCGGCACAATACTGTTTGCAGACACGTCATTTTTTTGAATATTGTTAAGAAGGTAAACATCTAAATCGCCATCTTGATCATAATCTAGAAATGCAGCATGTACTGAAGGCCCATCATCATCTAACCCGTATTCTGCACCCTTTTCTTCAAACACAGGTATACCTTTTTTATCAATCCCTTGATTAATAAAAAATAAATTTTGTTTGTTGTAAAAATTGTATGGACCGCTGCTGTTAACATATATATCAAGCCAACCATCGTTATTAATATCAACCGTTGTTACTCCTGTAGACCATTTATTTATAGCTTCAACTTTTGAAATTTTTGTAACATCAGAAAATTTTAATTTACCCTGGTTTAGGTATAATTTGTTGTCAACCATGTTACCTGTTAAATAGATATCTGGAAGCCCATCATTATTAAAATCGCCAATACCTACACCACCTCCATTATAAATGTATTCGTAAGTTAAAATATTTACCGAATCATTCTCGATTATGTCATTGGAGAAGGTTAAATTAGTCTCGTTTGAAGGTAATATCTTGAATAAAGTATTTTCTTTTGGCTTGTTACAACCAACCAAGATAGTGATGCAAAGTGTAATAAGAGTTCTAAAATTTTTCAACTTATTCAAATTTAGTTTTGTTGGTCTGTTTTAATAACTACAAGCTGATGGCAATAAATTTCGTAAAATAAAAGATTGCGCCCATTTATTTGACGCAATCTTTTACAAGTATTAAATTAATAACCTGGGTTTTGCATTAAATTGCCCTCGCTAATGTCAACTTGCGATTGTGGGATAGGAAAATGTTCGTGCTTCCCATCTACAAAAGCATGACCAGCAGCCCTGTTGACTTCACCTGCAATGCCCCATCGAACCAAATCAAAAAATGATTTCATTTCGGAGGCTAATTCAATTCTTCGTTCATTTCTAACGGCTGCGATAAGATCAGGTTGAGATAAGCCTTTTAGTTCAGGAATTGCTTCAGGAATACTTCTGGCATCATTTCTAGCACGAGCTCTAACAATTTCTAATGCATCTTCCGCCTCTGTTAGGTTGCCGAGTTCGGCTTCACTTTCAGCCACCATAAGATAGACCTCTGCTAAACGCATGAATATAAAATTGTTAGAGGCATTCGCATCAGCTCCCTCACCAAATTCAGGATCACCAATAAGTTTTAATAGTCCATATTGCTCATCGGGTATACAATCTTCTGGGATTGTAAAATCATTGTAGTTGTCACCTGGTTTAAGTAGGGTGTATTCTCTTCTCGGATCCCCTTCTTCAAAAGCGTCATATAATATTTGAGTTCCAGTGTGTGACCCCCATCCACCAATACAGCCTGGTCGGTGCCATACTGTAATAGAGCTACCTTCATTAAGGTCTTCCCATCCTGATGTGTTTGGTACAGCCTGCATTTCGAAGATTGATTCTTTGGTATTTTTTGCCCAAGTAGCTTCTCTAAAATCACCTAATAATTCATATTGTTTTGAATCAATCACTTCATTAGATTTAACAGCAGCTTTATCCCACTCTTCCATAAAAAGATAAAGTCTTGATAAGAAAGCTTTTGCTGCGCCACTTGTAACTCTACCCACATTGCCGTCATCATATTCTATAGGTAAGGCTTCTGCATCCTTAAAATCTTGCTCTATAGAAGTTAATATATCTTCCGTACTTGCTTTTCCTTGTGTTAAGGCTTCTGTATCGCTTGGTGAAATGGGCTCTAATACTAATGGAACTTCACCGTATACTTGATAAAGCCAGAAATAGTAGAATCCTCTTAGGAATTTAGCTTCATTCACCAATCTTTCTCGGAGTACAGGGTCCATGTCAATTTCAGGAATATTTTCTATAGCATAATTTGCTCTACTAATTCCTTCATAAACATCTGACCAGAAAGCTCCAATATCCCCATTTGTTGGGGTATGATTAAAACTTTCAAATCCTCCATTGGTATCTGGAGTAGAGGTGTCTGCTAAACGCCATAAAACTAGATTTGTAGTTGACCTCTTGTTTAATTTGTCATAAACTGCGCTGACTGCAGTTATAGCATCTGATTCAGTTTTGTAGAAACTATTTGTACCTAGTACAGCTTCTGGTTCTTCATCTAAAAATTTACTACAGCTGATAACTAGTGCTACGCTTAAAAGCGTGTAGAAATAAATTAAAATCTTTTTCATATTTGTAATTTGTTTATTAAAAAGTAATATTAAGACCGAGTAAGAAAGTTCTAGGTTGAGGATATCTTCCTTGGTCTATTCCGTTTGATAAATCAGTGCCATATCCATTCTCTTGACCTGTATTTGTTCCGACTTCAGGATCATAACCGTTATAATTAGTTAGTGTAAGTAAATTTTCTATAGAAGTATATATCCTTAATCTTTTTAAACGTAATGATTCTAGAATATTTCCTGAAAAATTATATCCTAATTGAACATTTTTAATTCTCAAGTAAGATGCATCCTTTATATATCTATCTGAAACTCTATTATTATTGTTTGGGTCATCCCAAGTTAGTCGCGGTATATCCGTATTTGTATTAGAAGGAGTCCAGCTATTTAGTATTTCTGTAGATTTATTTCCACCTTGGCTATCTAGTATTAAATAGTCAATTCCATTAAATACATCTACATTGGAAACACCTTGTAAGAAAATTGATAAATCGAAGTCTTCATATTGACCAGAAAAGTTAAAAGAATATGTTAAATCAGGAAATGCATCACCTAAAATGATTCTATCATCTGCTGTAATTATTCCATCAGGTACACCTTCTGGCCCACTTAAATCTTTATACTTAATATCACCAGGAGCTGTTCTTACTTCTTGGACAGGGCTCGCGTCAATCTCTGCTTGTGTTTGAAAAATACCATCGGTTGCATACCCAAAGAAAGACCCAATAGGATATCCTACTAAAGCTCTAGATAATGATTCAGAACCTCTCAGGTCGTTAGCTACAATAATCTCATCAACAGTTGATAAACTAGTAACTTCATTTTCAATTTTACTTGCATTTGCTGAAATAGAATAGGTAAGTTTACCAGCGGTATTACGATAAGTGATACCTAGTTCTAGACCTTTGTTGTTTACAGATCCTGCATTAACATTTGGAACGCTGGCCTGTCCGATTATTTGTGGTAACGGTACTTGGAGAAGCATGTCCTTTGTATCATTGTTAAAATATTCGGCTGTGAATTCTATTTTGTTTTTTAAAATACTAAAATCTAATCCTATGTTTGACATTACTGTTGTCTCCCAGCTTAAATCTTCATTTCCATACACTGATGGTGCAACTCCAGAGACTAAATTTCCGCCGAATGCATAATTATAACTTTGCCCTGAGGAAACCTGTGTAACATAAGGGTAGTAGTTATTTACAGATTGGTTACCAACTTCGCCCCAACTTCCACGTAATTTAAGATTAGATATCCAGGGTGATTCTTTTAAAAAGTTTTCTTCTGATAGTTTCCATCCTAATGAAATAGAAGGAAATGTACCCCATCTTTTGTCTTCTGTGAACCTAGAAGAACCATCTCGTCTCACTGTTGCATTTAATAAGTATTTGTCCTTATAGCTATAGGTAAGTCTTCCGAAATAAGAGAGTAGTGTAAACCCTCCAGATGCTCCGTAATTAGACATAGATAATGGTGAGCCAAAGTTTAGATATCTTAAGCTTTCAGGGTCGCCATCAGCGAATTCCTCTCTACTAGCACCAAATCCATCATTTTGAAATTCTTGTGCTGAAGTACCACCTAATAAGGTTAAATCATGATTGCCTAAGCTTTTTGTATATAACAATGTGTTTTCCCACGAATAGAAGAAATTTTTGTTATAACTTCTGCTTAATGAAGATACAGTAATCGGTCTTTGTCCTTCGGGAAATTTCTCATTGTACGTTTTTGTTTCAGTAGTAGTGTAATCTATGGATAATTGCGACTTAAGTTTTAAACCATTAATTATGTCGTATTCGCCATAAACGTTTCCCAATAACCTGAATCTATAAACTGGATTATCTAATCTCGTAGCCTGTCCTACGGGGTTATTAGCATTTCCAAAGATACTGCCAGTATTATCTGTTGGTGGAGCCACGAATTCCCCATCTGCATCTTTAACTGTATAATTTTCTGGTAGGTTAAGTGCATTAATAAGAACACCGTTCCATAAATCATTTAAAATAACCCCATCAGTCTTTTCGTGTGATAAACTTATAGTAGAGCCAAAATTTATTTTATTATTCAACTTATGGTCAATACTAGATCTAAATGTATACCTTTTATTGTTGGTAGTTATTATAATTCCGCTCTCATCGCGCATACTAGCAGACACAGCATAATTAGTAGTTTCATTTCCTCCAGTAACACCAAATTGGTAATCTTGGACTATACCCGTTGTAAATATTTCATCTTGCCAGTCCGTTCTAGATATTCTGTAATTAGGGTCTGTTAGTCTAGCGTCGGGGTCAAGTGACTCTTCCCCAGCAGCAGTTCTTTGTGCATTAGCGTTGTTTCGAGATTCATTTATTACATCTATGTACTGACCTGCATCCAATACATCTAATTTGTTTGAAGCATTACGCATACCTGTATATGTAGAGAAAGTAAATTCAGTTTTTCTGTTTTTACCACCTCTTTTTGTTGTTACTATTACAACGCCATTTGCTGCTCGAGAACCGTAGATTGCAGATGCGGAAGCATCTTTAAGTACACTAATGGATTCTAAATCATTTGGATTTATACCCTGCAAAGAACTTGTTTGAACCCCATCCACCACATATAGCGGTGAATTATCACCAATTGTACCGATACCTCTAATTCTCACTGTGGGAGTGCCACCTGGAGAAGCATTTTGTATTACTGTTACACCAGTCATTCTTCCTTGCAAAGCTTGTTCTACATTGGCAACAGGTAACTCGGTAATTGTTTTGGATGATATTGTAGATATAGCACCTGTTAAATCAGTTTTTTTCTGGGTTCCGTAACCGATAACAACAACTTCACTTAATTCCGAGGCGGACACTTCTAGTGCCACTGATAAATTTGATTGATTGTTGATGCCTATTTCTTGAGAGGCATAACCAAGGTAAGATATAACTAGAATATTGTTTCCATCAGAAACATCTATTGAGAACTGACCATCAAAATCAGTTAGAGTACCATTAGTAGTACCCTTTTCAATTATATTAACACCAGGAATCGGAATATTGGATTCATTATCAACAACTAAACCTGTTATTTTTTTTGTTTGAGCCACAGTATTAAAGGATACTAAACATATGCACAAGATTGTGAAACATGCTTTAATATGATTTTTAACTTGTCTGCTTCTAGTTATTTTATTTTTTAGCATGTACATCTTTAATTGGAATTGGTTAATAATAATGATGTTAATTATTTGTTAACCAAAAATAAAAAAGAGCACAGTTAAAATGGTGTATTTATTGTCCTTATAAGGGGTAATTATTGTCTAAATCTAATAAAAACGGACGTTTTAGACGTGATTGTTGTTGTTTCTAAAATAACAGCTACTTAAATTCATAATAATGCATCTAAGTTAAACGATGCGAATATTATACGGATTTCTTAAGATAAACTTAATATATATTACTTGATGCTCAAAAAAATCGTTCAAGTTAAGAAATACTCATTTGGTGTAGGGTTGGAGCCCACCATTGTCTCTTCTTATAATGATTAAATTACCCAATTAATTTTTAATAGTTGTAGGGAGTTGACCATGAAACTCCTTAAAGCTTTTGCTAAAATATTTTGGGTTTGAGAATCCTACCATAAAGGCTACTTCTGAAACTCGTACCCCTTTATTATCAATTAAGATTTGCTTAGCTCTTTTCATTCGCATAGTTAGCAATATATCCTTACATGACTGGCCAGTTAATCTTTTAACTTTTCTATAAAAATTTGTATGACTCATTCCTAATTGAGACTCAAGAGAATTAATGGAAAAGCTAGAGTCTGAAATCCCTTCTTCAAGTGCTTTTATTAATGATGACATGAATTTTTCGTCCAGTGATGTAAATGTAATTGCAGACGGTTCGAGTGTATTATCCAGTTGAAACAGTTTTCGTAATTGTACTCGGGTGGTTATTATGTTTTTTATCCTAATTAATAAGTATTGCATATCAAATGGCTTAGAGATGTAATCGTCCGCACCCATTTCAATACCATTATATTTAGTTTGAACATCAACTTTAGCTGTTAATAGAATTACCGGAATATGGCTTGTTTCAATGTTAGACTTAATAAATTTGCAAAACTCAATACCATCCATATTAGGCATCATAATGTCACTAACAATTAAATCAGGTGAATATTTTTTAGCCATTTTTATACCCTCCTGACCGTCCTCAGCTTCAAAGACTTGATATTTGTTTTTAAGTTCATCTTTTATAAAAATCCTCATATCAGTATTGTCTTCAACTAAAAGTACTTTATGCTCTTTCTTACTAAAAGATTGCTCTTGATTATCATTAGTGTATTCAATATTTTTTTTGTTTTTTATGTCTTCAATAATATATATTTCATCAGTGTTAGGTGATTGCATTTTAATATTGGGAATAAATATGCTAACGGTTGTTCCATAATCTTTTTTACTAGTAACTTTAATTGCCCCAGAATGTGCTTCAATTAAATCCTTACAAAGAGAAAGACCAATACCATACCCTCCGGAATCAACAATATTTGCTTGATAAAACCTATCGAATACCTTATTGATATCACTTTCAAAAATACCTATTCCTGAATCTTGAATATCAATTTTTACAAATTCCATAACTGACTTAGCTTGTAATTCCTGTGGCAAGTTGTTAGTTACTCTTTCTATATAAATATTAATTTCACCTTCGTTTGTATATTTGACAGCATTCGAAATTATATTAAATATGACCTTTGAAATCATATCATTATCATAGCTAGTATTAATAATAGCCTCGGAACTAGATATATTCAAATCTATTTGTTTTCGACTCAGTTCTGTTTCAAAATACTTGACTTCCTCTTTTATTAGATCTATAATATTATTGTATTTTAATATTGGAGACAATTTGCCGGCATCAGCTCTTCTAACATCTAATAATTGATCAATTATATGTTTTAGTTTTTTTACATTAAGCTTTATCCTGTTTAATTGATTTTTTAAATCTGGTTTTAAATCAGTACTCTCTAGTATAATTTCTAAAGGACTACTTATTAGTGTTAGAGGTGTTCTAAGATCGTGAGAAACGTTAACAAAAAAGCGTGCTCTTAATTGGTCAACTTCGTGTAATTTTTTATTAAGTTCATTTTCAAGTAAAATTTCCTTCTTGGTGGTGTAGCGGATTACTGAATATTTAGTGAGATAAAAAACAATTATTCCAAAGATTAAAACATAAAGAATGTAAGCTAGAGGTGTTTTGAAAAAAGGTGTTCTTATGTGAACATAAACGCTCCTAGGGGTCTCTTCCCAAATGCCATCATAGTTCGTAGATTTAACTTTGAAGGTATATTTTCCGAAGGGAAGGTTTGTGTATGTTGCTCTTCTATTTAGGGCATTAGTATATTGCCAATTCTCATCAAACCCTTCCAGTGTGTAAGCATATTTGATTTTATCGGGGTTTGAAAATAGCATAGCAGAAAACCCAAAACCAAAATTATTTTGATTGGGAGCAAGAAAAATGGAATCGGTTAGAGTAATATTTTCTATTAGTACGTTATTTTTAGTAACCTCGTTACCAATTTTCACTTTCTTGTTAAAAAGGAAAAAGTCTGTTATTTCGGTTTCGGCTTGAATTTTATCTGAATATATATTGTTTGGATAAAAGGTGTTAATACCGTTTATGCCTCCTATAATAATTTCACCATCTGATTTTTTAAATACGGTATGTTCAGAGAATTCGTTACTTTGAATTCCATCGCTTATAAAATAGTTGTAGTATTTTTCAGTTGTAGGATTAAATTTGCTTAGACCTTGATTAGTTCCTATCCATAAATTACTATCATTATCTTCAACTATAGACTGGATCATATTATTTGGCAAACCATCTTTTTTGTTAAAGACTTTAAATGATAATTTTCCAGAATTGGAATCACGTTGGATTTTATTTAATCCCTCATAGGTTCCAATCCACATATTATCTTGTTTATCCTTAATTATAGATCGTATATAATTATTACTTAACGAATTTGAGGAAGTACCTTTTTTGTAGATAGAAATATTTATAGCGTTAGAGTTCTTATCTAATTTTAAAATATTTAAACCTCCTCCTTCTGTTCCAACGTATAGCTCATTTGTTTTCTTCGCAAAAAATAAATCACGACAATTATTAAAAGAAATACGAGGCGTTGTTGAAGTACTATACTCCTTATCTAATATAATTTGGTTATTTAGTATTTTACACTTTTTCAAACCCTTAAAAGTGGCAACCCAATAAATATTCTCAGCAACACGTTTAATATTAAAAACAGCATCGTTATAAAATTTACTTAGAATTTTAAGTTCATTGTTACTGTATTGAACTAGGTAAATACCAAACTCGCTACAGACAAAAAGATTATTATCATTTGCAGGTCCTATGTAGTAAATCGATTCTGTTTTAAACCCTATTTTCCTAAAAATATTTTCTTTTCTATTAAGAAGATAAAGGCCGTCATTATGTTTTCCTACAAAGATGTTATCATTTATATCGGCATAAAGAGCTCTGACAAAATTAGACTCTGATACATCTTCCGTTGATTGATTTTTAGCGGAGTAGTAATTGAATTGTTTTTGATGAGGATTATAAATATTTACTCCAGACCCCACTGTTCCAATCCATACTAAGTTATTTTTTGAAACATATAACGAATAAATAAGGTTTGAGTTTAGGCTTCTACTGTTAGATTTTGAATTTTGAATATTCTTAAATGGAGGATTTTCATCATTTAAATTGCCTGACTCTAAAACTATTACTCCTTTATCTCGTGTCCCAATCCATAAATCCCCAACTTTATCAATTACAACAGAAGAACATTTATCTGAACAAAAATTAGAATCAGATTTATTTTCGGTGAAATGGCTTAACATTTTGGTTGAAGAGTTATATCTAAAAACACCTTTCTTGTGTGAAGCAACCCATAAATTTCCAAAAGTATCTTCCTTAATACTTCTTACGCCAATATATTTTGCTTTCTCATCTAAAGAGTCGGTAAAATTTATAGTATCTATTAGAATAGGACTGGTAGCATTCACTTGAAAAACTAAATGGTGAATATTATTTTCTGTTGCAACCCATACGGTTCCATCTTCTGCTCCTTCTAAAGCCACAACATTTTTTAAATTTTTATCATTTAGTTGAATTTGGGTGAAATTTTCACCGATATCAAATAAATTAACACTTTCTATATTTGCGCGTAAGAAGCCTAATGATGTCCCTAAAAGTATACGATTCTCATTTATTAGGATAGCTTTGATGGATAGTAATTCTTTTTGGAAACTAGTTAGTTCTATCTGTTGAATTTTATCTGATTTTGGACTATAAACACTTAAGCCATCATCTGTTCCAATCCATACTCTCCCTAGTGAATCCTCAGCCAATGACCTAACTGTGTTGTTTGATATGGAGTTTGGGTTGTTTTTTTCAGTATTAAATACTGTAATGTTGTATCCATCAGATCTATTAAGTCCATCTAGAGTTCCAAACCACATAAAGCCTCTAGAGTCCTCCAAAAAACAATATATTTCACTTTGAGATAGTCCGTTTTCAGTCGTAATATGACGGAATTGTTTTGACTGTGAAAAAGTTAACACATGGAATATTAGAAAAAACAATATCAAAAAGCACTTTAGTTTCATTAAACATGTTTTGAGCACAATTAAAAAGAAAATCAAATTCAGCAACGAAATGCTGTAGCTAATTAAAATATACTTTATTAAAAAGTATATAATATGCTTATTTGAAGATACATTTTTATAATCTTTTTCAATGATAATTTAATTATTCTACTTCTTTTTTCTTTAAGAAATAGGAATTAACGTTTAAATAGATTGATTTTCTTAAATCTAACAATTTTTAGTACCTATTTGGTACAAAATGCACCCTTTAGAACATTTTCAAACTCTTACATTAGCTAATGTTCTTATTGAAATGTTAATGCCGCAGGTTATTTGAGTGAACAATCTTAAGGAAGCTTCTTTATTTAAATAACAGAAAGCTATTCATGGGAGTACTCAGGAATTATACGGTTTTATTGGTAAATAATCAGAATAATAAAACAATCCTTTAATGTGTAGAAGTTCGAGTTAGTTTGAATTGTTGTTTGAATTGACCCATACTTTGTGGGTCAATTTATTTTGCTCGAATTGTTATAAAAATTAAATTTATGAAGAGAGAAATTATTATCATTTTAACCTTTCTGTTGCCTTTAGGGGTTTTTGCTCAAAGTTCAAAGAAAATAGAGTTAGAAATATTGAATAATGAGTATTGGTGGACAGGTTTGAGTTCATTAGGGCATGAAATGCCCTATGATAAGAATTCAGAGCTCACTTTTGATTTATGGGGCGATAATGGAGGAAACCAGGCACAACCTCTTTTATTATCTAATAAGGGGCGTTATATATGGAGTGAATCACCAATTAAATATGAATTTAATAAAGGATTGTTAACGGTCGAAGTGCGGAATGGCAGTATTAATTCTGGAACTGCGGGTAATAACATAAGAACTGCGTATAAATTTGCTGCAGAAAATTTCTTTCCGTCAAACGGAAAAATTCCTGACCCGCTAATGTTTACTCATCCTCAGTATAATACTTGGATTGAATTAGTTTATGACCAAAATGAAGAAGCAATATTAGAGTATGCACAGGCAATTATTGATCGTGGTTATCCTCCTGGTGTGTTAATGATAGATGATAATTGGCAAGAAAATTATGGTGTTTGGGAATTCTCTCCGCGCCGGTTTAAAAATCCTAAATTAATGATTGAAAAATTACATGCTATGGGTTTTAAGGTTATGCTGTGGGTATGTCCTTTTGTTAGTCCTGATTCAGAAGTTTTTCGTCATTTGGCACAAGAAGGTTTGTTAATATTAGACCAACAAGAGACTCAAGATATATTATGGTCTAATACAAGGAATAAAGCAGCTATTGTGCGCTGGTGGAACGGTGCAAGTGCTTGCCTGGATTTAAGCAACCCTAAAGCAATGAATTGGTTTAAGGAAAGACTTGATCATCTAATGACTGAATATGGAGTTGATGGTTTTAAGTTTGATGCTGGAGATGCAGAATACTATACAAAAAATGTCGTAACATATGAGCCGGGATTGCCTAATTCCGGCACCACGTATTTTGCCAAACTCGGTCTGAATTATCCCTTAAATGAATATAGAGCATCGTGGAAGATGGCCGGATTACCTTTAGCTCAACGATTAAGAGATAAGGACCATAAATGGGAAAGTCTTCGAAAGCTTATTCCTGATCAAATGTCCCAAAGTTTGATGGGGTATGCTTATACTTGCCCTGACATGATTGGTGGTGGCCAATTTCTATCGTTTCAAAATGCATCAACTATTGATGAAGAGTTGGTTGTCCGTTCAGCTCAGGTTCATGCTTTAATGCCTATGATGCAATTTTCTGTTGCTCCATGGAGGGTTCTCTCTGAGGAAAACAATGAAATTTGTTTAAAGGCTGCTAATCTGCATACAAAAATGGGAGATTACATTCTTAAGTTAGCAAAAGAAGCTTCAATTACTGGTGAGCCTATTGTAAAGCCAATGGCTTTTGCTTTTCCTAAAAATAACTATGAAGAAATAAAAGATCAATTCGTGTTGGGTAATGATATTATTGTTGCCCCGGTCATCGATCAAGGTGCACGGTCGCGAAAGGTTATATTGCCTAAAGGAAAATGGAGAGCCGATGATGGTAAAGTTTACAAAGGAGGTAAAACGATTGAAGTTTCAGCTGCCCTAGATAGACTACCATATTTTACCAAATTAAATCCATAAAATTTCCGGCAGAGTGTCATCAGGAAAATAATTGATTAGAAAACTTCTTTCTCGGTGTGAATTGAGCTAAATGTTTAAACTTATATTATTACGGGAGTTTTAAAGAGGTAGTTATATAATAATTTAAGATTCCTATTTATCCAACAATTGATTAACATTAAATAACAATTTGTATGATATACTTTAAGCGAAATCTATTATTCCTTTTATTCTTGAGCTTTATTATTATATCCTGTAAGTCAAAAACAGAAAAAAAATCATCTACTGAAACCGAAGAATTCTCGGTTGACCAACAATCTGTAAAAAAAATCGATATACATGCACATTATAATTATGAGCGTGACTATTTGCCAGCACTTTTCAATAAATGGAATATGCAGGGCATACTTGTCGATGTGTCAATAGCTGATTCTGTAGGTGTAAATCGTAATTGGAATGAATATGTAGTTCATGCCAAAGCGCAACCCGATTTGTTTTTTCTGTGCTCTTCATTGATAGGTAATGGTATAGACGAACTAGATTTTGCAGAAAAACAAATTGAACGCCTCAAGGTTGAAATTAAGGAAGGAGCTCGAATGGTGAAAGTTTGGAAAAATTTTGGGATGGTTACTAAAGACACGTCAGGAAAATTTATTCAAATTGATGATGAACGACTAAAACCGATTTGGAATTTTTTAAAAGAACGCAACATTCCAGTTATGTCACATATTGGAGAGCCAATACAAGCATGGCGACCACTAGATGACCCTAATAATCCACATTATCCGTATTATAATGACGCTCCAGAGTACCATGCATATAAACATCCAGAAATCCCAACATATGAAACTATTATTACTGCTCGTGATAATTGGATTGCAAATAATCCTGAGTTAAAAATTTTAGGTGCGCATCTGGGCAGCATGTCCCATGATGTTAGTATGGTGGCAGAACGTTTAGATAAATTTCCTAATTTTTATGTTGAAGCCGCTGCACGGTTTGGTGATTTGGTAGGTCAAGATTCTGAAAAGGTGAAGGCCTTTTTTGAAAAATACCAAGATCGGATCATGTTTGGTACTGATTATGGTAATTATACATCTCAACAATCAATTTCGTCAGAAGAACTTAAGTTAGAAGAACAAAACCTCGATGCAGATTTTCTACGCTTATGGGGTTATGTCGCGACAAAAGATTCTATAGTAGAACGTGGACAAAAAAATATTGGATTGGGCCTTCCAGTTAAAATTTTGAATAAATTTTATTATCAGAATGCGGCTGATTTTTTAAAGCTAGAACAGTAAGTCCAAAGTGAAATTTTGGCTAAGTATTATAGGATATTAATACTTGAGGTTTATTAATAATAACGAAATCTATGTATTTGAAATTTATACCGGTTCGAAATCTTTCTAATGTGTTGTTAAATATTAAGAATTAGTAAAATATATGGTTTTTATAATTATTCAATGAAATTAGTAGTTCAGGTATTTTTCTTTCTTATCCTATTGATTTCCTGTAATAGGAAACCTAAAAATAAGGCCGTTTTAAATTCTAGTAAAGAGACAGAATCTAAATTCTTGGGAGAAATACTTTCGAAAAGTTATTGCGCTAGTTGTCATAGCTATCCCGACCCTAAGGTTTTAGATAAAAATACCTGGAAATACGGTGTTCTTCCTGAAATGGGTTTTCGCATGGGCATTTATCATGACACACCTCGTTTAAGCTTGATAGAAGGCGGAAGAGCAGGGGAGCTGATAATAGAAAAAAACATATTTCCTCAAAAGCCAGTTTTGTCAGAAAAAGAGTGGAAGAAAATAGTTGACTATTACATTGAGAACTCTCCAGACTCTTTAATTATGCCCCAAAAAGAAATAAACAGGGGGATTAGCGGAATGAGTATTCGTACTACTGAATTGCGCATTTCTCCACCAATGGTTACGTCAATAAAATACAATTCAGATTTAAACCAAATTTATGTTGCAGATGCTAAAGCAAATTATAGTACAATAAATATATTAAATCAAAATTTAAAGATGTTAAGTACGCTAAAGCTTCCTGTTCCCATCTCAGATTTAGATTATAAAGAAGATACTATATACGCAACACTAATAGGTAGTGTTTTACCTTCTGATAACCCGAACGGTAGCGTTGTTAAAATTTTCAAATTTTCTGAAGGCGATGAATATGAAGGTTATACTCCCATTTTAAGAAATTTGCAAAGGCCAGTTCATACGACTTTTACAGATATCAATGGTGATGGCCGAGAAGACATCATTGTTTGCGAGTTTGGCAATAATACTGGTAAATTAAGCCTTTTTATAAAAAACAAAAATGGTAAATACGATAAAAAAATATTATCAAATGATCCTGGCGCAACTGATGTAATAGTTAAAGATATTAACCGAGACGGTCTGCTTGATATTGTAGTATTAATGTCACAAGGCAAAGAAAGAATTGACGTGTATTATAACCAAGACGATACTAATTTTAAGATGAAAACACTCTTAAGTTTTCCGTCGTACTATGGTTCGGTTTCATTTTCTATAGTTGATTGGAATAAAGACGGATTTGAAGATATCCTATATGTAAATGGAGATAATGCCGATTATTCGGTAATTCTAAAACCTTATCATGGTCTTCGGATATTTTTAAATGATGGAATAAATGAGTTTAATGAAGTTTTTTTTCAACATCAAAACGGTGCGTACAAAGCCATAACTCATGATTTTGATAGAGATGGTGATTTGGACATTGCATTGGCATCATTCTTTCCTGATCTAAAAAACGATTCTGAAGAAGGGTTTGTTTTTATGGAAAATGTAAGTGTTAGTGATTCCTTGGGGTTTGATCTTCACACTTTTCAAGAAGCTTCAACCGGTAGGTGGCTGGTAATGGAAAAGGTAGATTTAGACAATAATAATTTTCCTGAATTGATTTTAGGCTCTTTTACTGCGTTAGAAATAAATGGTGATAGTGATGGCGTAGTTCAGAAGAGTCTTATGGAGAATTCACCTACTGTAATGTATTTGAAATTTGATTAGTGTTTTATTTTAATTACGCATAAAATTAAATTAATACGGAATGAAGTCAACAAAATTAATCCTTGTTTCGAGCATAATTGGCTATATCTTGTTTTGCTCCTTTCTTAAAAAGGATGATTATTTAACAGTAAAACCAACGGAATACAAACAAGCGCTTCGTAATCCATTAAAAGGTTTTACAACAAGAGGAATTACTGACCATCCTTGGGCAACAACCGCACAGACCTATATTCGTTGGAATGAAATTGAAAATGACAAATCTGACGGAGTAAACAAAATTATAAATGTGTGCAATCAAAAATGGTCCGGCATTGAAGAAAAAAATATAAAAGTAATACCAAGGGTTTATTTGCATTGGAGTGGTAATAAGAAATATTGGCCAGCAGATATGCGAGAAATGGATTATTCAAGTCAACAGTTTAAAGAGAGAGTACTTCGCTTGATTAAAAGGCTTGGAGAATGTTGGGATAATGATCCTCGTGTGGCCTTCGTTGAAATGGGTGTTTTTGGAAAGTGGGGCGAACAACATTCCCCTTATCCGACTAAAGAAATGGAAAAGCTTGTAGGACATGCTTTTAGTAAGGCCTTTAAAAATAAAAAAGTTTCTGTACGAAGGAATTGGGAACGATTTACTGAAAATCCGTACGGAGTTTATTGGGATTCTTGGGCGCATTACAACCAAATGTGGAGGCATGGAAATAGTATAGAAAAAATGAATGAAAATGGTCGTTATCTGCAAAATTATGTGGGAGGGGAAGTTGCTTATGATTGGGGCGATTCTAAAATTCAACCAGGAGCATCTCCAACAGAAAGCGTGGCATTTGAAAAGCACCGAAATTTTTTGATTAACTCAATCCGATGGCTGCATTGTACCCAATTGCGGTGGATAGAAGATTACGATAAAAAAAACAACAAAGCTATTGTTGGAGCTGAAAAAATTCAAAAAGCTTTTGGATATCGCTACTTGCTTAATGAAGTGCGGTTTACTTTAAATGATTCATTAAAATTATCATTTGATATAACCAACATCGGTTCTGCCCCTTTTTATTATGACTGGCCAGTTGAAGTTGCATTGCTCGATACCATAAATTATAAGCCCGTTTGGAAATCAACACTGACAAGTGCTGATATAAGAAATTGGTTGCCAGGTGAAGGATGGTCAAATCCTGAATGGAAGGCAACTGGGTCTAATGATTTTAACCCTGATCCAAAATGGAATCAAACGGGTAGATCTGCTTGGAGTAAATTACCTGTAAAAAACACTATTACTGAAAATTTCAAAGTTAAAATATCGAAAGGCACCTATATTCTTTCAATTGCAATATTAGATCCTGCAGGTAATCTACCAAGTTTAAGACTTGCTACATCAAACTATTTAAAAGGAGGAAGACACCCCATCGGATTAGTTAATTTCACTAATAAAAGTTGTTATAAATTACCTGTTAATTTTGTGTTTGATGACCCAGCTATAGACAGAAGGTTACATTATAAATACTAAAAAATTATAGGTGCATTCATCAATATAAAATACAGTCCAAAACCAAATTAATATATCATGATAAAAAAAATAAGGAGTAGTCAAATCATATTTGTTCTATGCATGTGGGTGAATGTGTCATGCACCGGTATTAAATCTAGTTCCGTTAAGGAGAACCCTGCAGCACAATCAACACAGAAAAATGAGGATTGGTGGAATGAGAGACACCAGACTATTATTAACCGTCTGCAAACAAACCCTGAACTAATTTTGGTAGGAAATTCAATTTTCCATTCTTTGGAAGAAGAGGATAGAAAAGAGGTTAAGGCAAAGTACCTTGATCGTTACCGAACCTTGAATATGGGTATTAGTGGTGATCGTACCGAGAATGTTATTTGGCGACTAGAAAATGGGGCATTAGAAGGTATAAGCCCTAAAATTGCTATAGTGTTAATTGGTACCAATAATACTGACGGAAACCATTATTTAAATATAAGTACTCCTACAGAATTAGCAGATGGAATTTATAAGATATGTGATCTAATACATAGTAAGCTACCTGATACTGAAATTTTACTTATGGGCATACTTCCATATGGTTATAATGCTAACCTTAGAAATAATACGAACAAAGCAACCAACCAACTGATTTCTGCATTTCCTGAGAAAAATCCCAAAATACATTATATAGATATCGGTTCAGAATATATTGATAAAAACGGAAAGGTCAATAAAGAACTAATGCCCGACTACCTTCATCCTAATGCAGAAGGGCATATGTTAATGTTCAAGGCACTTGATTCTAAAATTCAAAATCTTATGAAGTAATAACCAATTACAAGCACATGAAAATCATATTCAAAATCTTATTAGTAACCTTGATCTATTTTGGTTTTGTTGCTTTTAAAAGTACGCATTCACCTTCTAAAAAAATTAAAATACTGTTGATAGGTGACAGTACTACAATAGGTAATACCCCTCGTGAGGTTAAGCCTGAAGGACCTCATTTAGAACAAATGATAGAGCAGCTTGCACAAATTGAAGGTCTGCCTGAATTAGAAGTTATAAATACGGGGAAGGGTGGCGATACTGCTGCAGGATTATTGGGTAGTGATTGGTATAAAGAAAAAATTGCCCATGTAAAATATGTAGATTTTATCTTTCTTCGAATGGGTATTAATGATTGGTTCAAATACAAAGATTTTCAGACGGAATTTCCTGAAAAAATGAAAGTTTTGATTGGACGATTGAAAAATGACCACCCTAAAGCAAAAATTATTATATCTACAATTTGTCGTTTTATGTCTGAAGATGATTGTAAAGAGGTTAATAGTCTTATTAAAAATATTGCTCAAGATGAAAAATTAGACCTATTTGATCTTTACACACCTTACAATGAATTTCTTCATGAAAATGGAGAGAACAGTCTTAATGTAAGGCAAATGTATATTGATAGCTTACCTCAAAAATATCATGAATGGCTCAAGCCATATACACATTATAGAGAGGGTTGGCCGCAAACACCATCTGGCTATGTAGTAAAAGTAAATGATATATCTCTTGATCCCATATTTGGGGAGTATAAGGGGTGGTATGGAGACAGGCACCCGAATAGCACCGGGTACAACTTAATCGCCCAAGAAACGGTAAAGTTTTTAAAGCCACTTTTAGAATAGCAGGTTTTGTTGATATTGTAGGTTAAACTTAACAATAGTCAAAATGTGTATTGAAAATAGCTATGATTAAATGTAAAATCATTTTAGCCAGATAAAACACTATTCAAGATAAAAAAACAATTTTTAAAAAACATTAAACAAATGCTAAAACTAAAAAACATCCTAACTATTATATTACTTTTAGCGTCAACATTAGCTATTGCTCAACAGGTCACAGTAGGTGAGCAAGTCTATTTCACTACTGAAATTTCAGAAGACGCTTCCCCTGCAGTTTTAGAAAGAGTGCTTTCTGCAAATGAAAAGCGCATTTCAAAAATTTTGTTTGAAAAGGGCACTTATCATTTCTATCCCGATAAGGCTTACGAAGTGTATAGCAATATTTCTAACCATGATGATGTCATAGTTTATACCGCTTTTCCTTTACTGGGATTTAAAAATATAACAATTGACGGACAAGGATCAACCTTTATTTTTCATGGTAGAATGGTTCCTTTTTTGATAGAAAACTCCGAGAACATTACTGTGACCAATGTTTCTATTGATTGGGAAGTACCTTTTCATAGTGAAGGTATTATTGTGGCAAATGATGAAAAAAACGGAACTTTCGATTGGAAGTTTACAGATGAATATCCGTATGAAATCAGAAATAAACAACTCATTTTTTTAAAACCGTATTACGAACATACTATTGGAGAGACCATTTTGTTCGACCCCGAACGGAAAGCCGTCATGTTTGATACCGAAGCTTATACCGCGATTACCACGAAGTCGAAAACGGCATTACAAAACAACGTAGATAAGATTACATACAAATACAAAACTGACCCGCTTTCAAAACTTCATGAATCATGGGGTATTGAGAATAATACATGGGCAGAACAATTAGAACCTGGTTTAGTTCGTATTCATGGTCATACTAAAAAGCTGCCTCCAGTTGGTATGGTTCTGACCAGCAAAGGGAATCTAAGTTCAAACCGGATGTCACCTGGTTTTCGAGTAACCTATACCGATGGATTTACTGCCATAAACGTAAATGTGCACCATGCGGGTGGAATGGCTATAATTGTAGAAAACTCCTCTGACATATTGCTAGATAATTTCAATGTTACGGCTTCAAATGGTAGAATGGTATCAACAACAGCTGATGCAACACATTTTATTGGATGTCGTGGAAAAGTAACCCTTCGCAATTGTACTTTGAAAAATATGCTTGATGATGGTTTAAATCTTCATGGTGTATATCAAGAAATCGTAGATATTAAAGGAGATCATGTATTTGGCGTGCGAATGGGACATTTTCAACAGCAAGGTTTTACTATTGGAAGGGAGAATGACACCTTGGGAATCTTGCGTTTGAGCGATTCATTTTTTCCGAATAGTAAATTGACAATTAAAAGTATTCAGAAAATGAATGCACGTTATCAAATTATTACGGTAAATGAAAAACTGCCATCCTCTATTAATGTTGGTGATTTAGTTGAGAATTTAGATGCCTATCCTGAATTATTGGTTGAAAATTGTAATATTAGTAACAATCGGGCAAGGGGAATATTGCTTTCAAATCCTAAGAAAACCATTATTCAGAATAATACATTTAGTACTGAAATGGAGCCGATTTTAATTCCAGTTGAAAGTGGTCATTGGTTCGAGGCAGGTAATGCGGCGAACGTTCTAATTAAAAATAATGTTTTTAAAGATGGCCAACATAGTGGCTTTAATAGGGGAGTCATTCGTTTTGTAACCGATGATGATAATAAAAATATTGCTTTTACTAATATAGAGATAATAGATAACACTTTTAATCAATTTGACAATTTGATATTAGAAATTGCCAATACTGATGGGCTATTAATTAAAGGGAATACGATTACGAATTCAGGTTCTTTCCCTATGTTATTTTCAGAAAACTCAGCAATTAAAATTAAGACGTCAAAAAACATAAAATTACAAAAGAACAATTATAGGGGTAAGGCGAAGGAAATAATTGAAGTGGATAAAGAGATGTTGAAATTAAAATTCAGATAATTAAAGCAGTAGAAAGAATTATTGAGTTAGTATAAAAGAGTAATTGGACTGAGTATTTAAACTCATTCTTACGAAATTCTTTTGCTTAATCTTAAGAAGAAAAGAATATATCTAAAATTTACTAAATCACAAAAACTATTTAAATAGGCAAGTATGTATGTTGATTAGGTAGGGTAAGCATAAGCTCTTTTTATAAAAGTTAAACTAAGAAAGGTCTTCTTATGAAAAGTCTAGACATCCCCTTTTTATTACATTGTAAGATTCTCTGAATATCATGATAAAACAAATATTGATTTTCCAGTTGAAAATATTATAATCGGACTTTCGAAAAATATGCTTTTGTTTAAGTAGGTTCGATTCGCGCCTCGAGTACGATTAAATCCTATTATTTATCTGATTAACAGGATTTTTGTTTTTAGTGGTAACAGAATAGTAACAAGATTTGGCTTTAAAAAGGAAATTAGTTTAGTCTTAAATTAGATTCCATACATTAATTATAATCTGAATTACGACTTTAAGTTGAATGGATTGTTGGTTAATTGATTGAGCTGTATTGCATAGAAGATAAGGCTAGAAAATATATGAAAGTTCTTTATACAAAGTGGATTGTTAAAACCTCATAATTACAATAGGAATATTAGTAATAAATACTTGATAATCAAATAGTTACATCTATTTTCCGATACAAAAGTTAGCAAAGATATTCCCTAGCAATTCGTCATTCGTCACTTGTCCTGTGATTTCCCCTAAGTGGTAGAGTGCTTCGCGAACGTCGATTGCCATAAGATCACTAGAGAGGTCTTCTTCCATACCAAATTGGACTTTCTCAATTTCTTCTAGGGCTTTGAGTAGTGAGTTATAATGTCTGGTATTGGTTACTATAGTTTCGTTGTTTCGCAGCGCTCCGGTATTTACAAATTCCAACAGTCGGTTTTTCAAATCTTCAACACCTTCACCTGTTTTGGCTGAAAGGTAATTTACGGAATCTAGATGTTGGGCTATGTTTTCCTTATCAGTATCGGAAAGCGTATCCGCTTTATTCACCAATAAAAGCAGTGGTTTTAACGGGTTCTGATTTTTTATTTTTTCAAAGTCGATAGTAATGTTCTTCAGCTTCTCATTATCGACCAGAATTTTTGAACCATCTACCAAAAGCAAAATTACCTGAGCCTGTTCAATCTTTTCAAATGTTCGTTTGATGCCCATACCTTCCACCACATCTTGAGTTTCCCGGATGCCGGCCGTATCTATAAACCGAAAACCGATTCCGCCAATTGCAATTTCATCTTCAATAGTATCACGGGTAGTTCCCGCTATATCCGATACAAGGGCACGTTCTTCGTTTAAGAATGCATTGAGTAAGGTAGATTTGCCCACATTGGGTTCGCCTACAATGGCAACGGGAATTCCATTTTTTATTACATTTCCAACGGCAAAGGAATCAATCAGACCTTTTAAAACCTTTTGAATACGTGCCAATAGCTCTTTGAATTGAGTACGGTCCGCAAATTCTACATCTTCTTCGGAAAAATCGAGTTCTAATTCAATTAGAGAAGCAAAGTTTAGAAGTTCTTGACGTAGGTTTTTAATCTCGTTACTAAACCCACCACGCATTTGCTGCATGGCAATTTGGTGGCTTGCCGCATTATCACTAGCAATAAGGTCGGCAACGGCTTCGGCCTGGCTCAGGTCCATTTTACCATTTAAGAAGGCCCTCAAAGTAAATTCTCCCGCGTCTGCGGTTCTACAACCATTTCTGAGAAATAACTGAATAATCTGCTGTTGAATGTATGGAGAACCATGACATGATATTTCAACAACATTTTCTCCTGTGTACGAATTAGGACCTTTAAAAACGGAAACCAATACCTCGTCAAGTATTTTATTATTTTCTGTAATATGTCCTAAGCTAATGGTATGGCTTTTCTTTTTTCTTAAATCTTTGCCGTAGGCGGATTTAAAAAAAGTGGCGGCGGTATCTATTGCCGTTTCTCCAGAAATACGGATGACTGCAATTGCGCCAGCACCCGAAGGAGTTGCCATTGCTATAATATTATCATTAGGAATCATTAGAAAGTTTTGGCAAAAATAGGTAAAAACCTCTAGATGCAAATTGCAGTGGTGGTATCAAAAATAAAAGGTTGGAATGTTTTTGGATAACGGAAAATAATTAACTTCGCCGTCCATTAACTATTTAAATCCTATTATTATGAATATGCGATTATTGGCGTTTTTAGCCCTATTTATTGGAGTAACAACTTTTTCCTTTGCCCAAGAAGAGGAGAGTGAAGAAGGAGAAGTGATTCGATTGGATTCTATTTCCAGAGTGGAGCAAGTAGAAAGGGAAGCTAAGGAAATTAGAAAACAAATTGAAGCTGCCGAAAAAGAAGCTAAAGAAGCTGAAAAAGAGGCTAAAGCAGCAAAAAAAGAACAAAGTAAGTCTGAAAAGGCGAAAAAAAAGTACGAAAAGCTGAATAGCCAAATCAGTTCTATTAAAAAGGGATTGGAAAAAGACGAGAAGAAGGTTGCCAAGATCAGCGATAAAATGGCCGTTGATAAAATTAAGGGGAAACTTTCTCCTAACGATGTTGCCAAAATCGAGAAGAAATTAGGGAAGCTAAAAAGCAATATCAGTAAGAATCAGCAGAAGTTGATTAAGCTTGAAAGAAAGCTTTAAGCCTGAGAATTTATTTTTTGAAATCCCGTAGGACATTGCTCTTACGGGATTTTTTGTGTCCATTAGTGTAACATTTTGGTTTTTTACGCGTCATATCTCTAGAACCCCTAAAACAATCAAAAATGGAAATCATCAATCAAAACAGAGCATTAGAACAAAACAATCAGTTATTGGTAATTGCACATCTATCTCAAATGTTAACGTATGTAACCGGATTTGGCGGTTTAATTGTACCGTTGCTCTTATGGCTTACAACCAAAGATTCCGTTGCGGGAATGGATGAGCATGGCAAATCTATTATTAATTTTCAATTAACTGTCTTACTTTTTACTATTGTTAGCGTGCCGGCCATATTGCTTTTTGGCCTTGGTATTTTAAGTTTAATATTTTTGGCTATAGTTGCTTTTGTAATTCCCATTGTTAATGCGGTAAAAGCGAGTAATGGAGAAAAGCCTAGTACGTTTATGACTATTAAGTTTATTTCTTAATGCATAGCGAGTTAAATAATAAAAGCCCCAAGAAGAAATTCTTGGGGCTTTTTATGTATTGAGAAAATAGTTTTTTAGTTGTTCAACATAACCGGCATTACAAGCATAGTTACATTTTCGCCTTCATCAAGACCGTCTATCGGGGTAAGAATACCAGCTCTGTTAGGTAAGCTCATTTCTAATGAAACATCGTCAGAAGTAAGGTTGTTCAACATTTCTGTTAAGAAGCGTGAGTTAAAACCAATTTGCATGTCGTCACCTTGGTATGAACATGTTAATCGTTCTTCGGCCTTATTGCTGTAATCGATATCTTCCGCAGAAATATTAAGCTCTGCACCAGCAATTTTAAGACGGATCTGGTGTGTCGTTTTATTAGAGAAAATAGCAACCCTTTTTACAGAGCTCAAGAATTGGTTTCTAGCGATTGAAAGTACATTCGGGTTCTCTTTAGGGATAACAGCTTCATAATTAGGGTATTTACCGTCTATCAAACGACAAATAAGTTCTGTATTTTCAAAACTAAATTTAGCATTACTGTCGTTGTATTCAATAACAACATCAGACTCGCTCCCTGCCAAAATTCCTTTTAAAAGCGTTAAAGGTTTCTTGGGCATGATGAATTCAGCAACTTGAGAAGCCGTAACATCCGTTCTTTGGTATTTTACCAATTTGTGGGCATCTGTTGCAACAAAGGTTAGGTTCTCCGTAGAAAACTGAAAAAACACACCGCTCATTACGGGTCTTAGGTCATCATTACCGGCTGCAAATATAGTTTTGTCAATCGCGGTAGCTAAAATATCACCTAAAAGGGTAGTGGAACTAGGGTTGGCCAATTCAACAGCTTTAGGGAACTCAGCCCCGTCAGCATATGCCAATGCATATTTACCATGGTTAGAGCTTATTTCTACTGTGTTATTGTCTTCTACAACAAATGTTAGCGGCTGCTCAGGAAAAGTCTTTAGTGTCTCTAACAACAAACGCGCCGGAACGGCAATAGTTCCTTGGTTGTCCGAATCTACATCTAATACCGAGCTCATTGTAGTTTCAAGATCAGAAGCGGAGACCGTTAATTTGTTGTTGTCTAGATCGAATAAGAAATTGTCTAGAATAGGCAGGGTGTTACTGTTATTGATAACACCGCCTAAAACTTGTAACTGTTTTAAGAGATAGGTACTGGATACTATGAATTTCATAGGAGAATCGTTATTTCAATTTGTGGTATATAGTGTCTAAAATGTCTCGATATTGATACAAGGTTCTAAAAACCTGTGTGAAACAAAGATATTTGAAATGACTTTTTTACCGAAACAAACTTATTAACATCTAAGCCCCGTATTTGCGCTTTCTAAAATAGCGAAAAACGACTCCAAAAAGAAGTATCAACCCCACGGGAAGGCCAATATTTATTAGTTGCCATTTGGTTTTCTGGTCCGTTATCCTATTAGAGTCAAGAAAGGGTACCGCAACTTTTTTATTTCTAATGTTTATAAGTCCTTTTTCATCTAAAAGGTAATTCAACGCATTTATTAAAAATTCTTTGTTGCCATAATAGTTGTTTGTCCACTTGTCATAACCTAATTCCAATGGTCTATTATTTCGTATTTGATTTCGAATAATATCGCCATCTGAAACTACCAGCATTTGGTTTTGCACTCCTTGGTCTACTGCTCCTTTTAGCTCAACTGGCTTAATACGATTTGCAAATGCCGATGAAAATACACCGGATAAAAGAACGGCCAGTGGATTATTTCCTTTGTTATAAGTCTCCTTTTGAGGTGGGGTATTAATAATATCCAGACTGATCTGTTTTGGAGTACCCTCTAATTTAGACAATGGTGAGCTTGCCAATAGTACGGTCTTTTTGTTTTTATTGGCCAACGTATCTATAGAATTGGCAAATTGAAAACGAATAGCTTCTAAATTATTATTAATGGGATGGTCGTTTTTTGAAAAGACCATGGGATTGTAGTACCAAGGTACCGGATTGTATTCCGATGAATTACCTTCGCCTGATGCCAGAACGATTTGTGTAAAATATAAATCATCTATTAAATTGGGGTTAATTCGAATCCCGTATTTGAAAAAGAAATCGGTTAGATTCAAATCTCTCGGTAATGCCATAGCCGCTCCGTTTTCGTTGAATAGGCTGTCTAGCTCCATTTGAACTTGGTCTATAAGCCACATGGATTTGCCTCCGCCAACAATATATTGATCTAACACATACTTCTCGGCCTCGGTAAATGCCTCCGTGGGTTTGGCAATCAAGGCCAAATCATACTTATTAAGCTGTTCTAACGTCTTTTGCGGGTTCGTAGCTACAGAATCTAGGGTTATAGCTCCTATATTATAATAGTCCTTGATGGAGGTCAAGAAATCTGCTATGTACATATCAGCTAACTCCCCATTTCCTTTGAGTACGGCAATCTGTTTCTTTTTGGTTATACTAATTTTTGCAAAAGCATCTGCAAAGGCGTATTCCAGATGTTGAATGGAATTATTCGTGCGCTCCTCTGTAGTGGCTCCTAATTTGTTTTTTAACAAAGGAACCTTCACCGTTTTATTGTTGTAGTTGACCATCGCCCACGGAAAAACGATTTCTTGCGAGGTTTTTCCATTTTCCTCTACGGTAATCTGTGCAGGCGTTAGGCCTAAAGCTTGCAAATCGGTTATGGTACCGTCTATTGTGGTAGCATCTTCCAATGGATTTGTAAAACTGAATTTTATGTTCCTATTCTTAGATGCAAATTCTTCTAACAACTGCCGTGTCTCCGTCTTTAGCTTTAGGAATTCGGGAGGAAGGTTTCCATCTAAAAGAACATCTACAATAACGGGATGATCAAAGGCCTCAATAGTTTCTATCGCTTCTTCGGATAATGTATATCTATGGTCCTCTGTCAAATCAAAACGGGTATATGCCCATCCAGAAATAAAGTTCAACACCAGTAAAATGACAAAGGCAGCTGCAATTGGGAATATTGTTTTTTTCATTACCGGTTTGTATTTTTAAGTTGAACAACGGTTAGAAAAAGAAAGCATATGGTTAAGGTGATAAAGTAAATTAAGTCTCGTGTGTCCAAAACGCCTCTGGCTATACTTTCATAATGATGTTTCATTCCCAATTTTTCGATAAAAACGGTTATCTCTCCCTCTTCAAAAACAGTGGATAGTCCTTCAAATCCGTAGTAAAAAAGAAAACATATTATGAGTCCCACTATAAAAGCAACAATCTGGTTTTCTGATAAAGTGGAGGCAAATAGCCCGATAGCTGTGTAACATCCCATTAAAAACAGGGTTCCAAAATATGACCCAACCACTAATCCTGTATCTAAGTTGCCAGTTGTAGTTCCCAATTGTGAAATGGTATATACATAGAGAAGGGTAGGTATAAGAGCTATTAACCCCAAAGCGAAGGTTCCTAGGAATTTTCCCAAAACCGTTTCCCAGATTGATATGGGTTTAATGAACAGCAGTTCTAAAGTGCCTAATTTCTTTTCTTCGGAGAAGGTTTTCATGGTTATGGCCGGAATAAGGAAAAGAAAAACCCAAGGAGCCAGCAGAAAGAAGTTGCTAAGGTCTGCAAACCCATAATCAAAAATATTAAACGGGCCTTTAAATACCCATAAGAACAATCCGTTCAGTACAAGAAAGAGTCCAATTACCAAATACCCAATGGGAGATGTAAAGAACGATTGTATTTCACGTTTAAAAATGGCAAGCATATGCGGCTTATAGATTTTTAGTACTCCCTACGTTCGGAGTAACTATATTTAAGTTTGAGGTTGATTATGTCTACAGCTCAAAAGCATAACATCAAATTTATAAACAATTTCAGTTTAAATAAACATTTGTTGAATTCTCTGAGAATAGTTTTTCAACTTTCTATGAGAAAGTAATGGTAACTGTATCCCTAAAATCCAAACCAAGTAGGGTAGAGGCTCCACCTACGGTATTCAGGTCACTTTTATATATAGCAAGCTGAATGTAGTTGGCACTGTTAAAAAGGGCTAAACGGTCTCCCGCACCTTTCCGCTGGCTCTTATCTAAGTCAAAATTGATGATATCACTATACTTATTATGAATTTTTTTGAATTTGGCCGTACGGGCCGTTATTTCAAAATCCCTCCCCTTGCGGTAGGCTTCAAAGAAGTTTTTGCTAATATTGGTCACCACATTTCCGTAGTTATCAATGTAGATAACGCTGCCTATAATCTTGTTGCCATTATCTGTTACCGTCGGCGCAAATTCACGGAGGTCTTTGAGTTGGTCAAAAGGTTTGCCCACAACCTCTAAAGTACCGCCACGCGCTATATGACAGGCAACTTTAACAAATACGTCCAAAACAGGAAATGACCCTTGGCTGGGATTTGGAATATTTAACTGCACCACTTTTTCAGGTTTGGTTTCACTGGTAATTAGACCAATAACCCCGTTATTGGCACTAATAAAGTAATGACCGTTAACTAAGACGGCAACATGTTGGTTTTCTGGGGTAGGTTCGGAATCCACTCCCACAATATGTATGGTGCCTTCAGGGAAATGTTTGTAGGAGTTCTCAAGAATATAGGCGCATTCTTGAATGTTGAACGGGCTTATGTTATGGGAGATATCAACTATTTTAGCATCGTTAAGTTCCCTGTATATGGTTCCCTTTAGGGTGCCCACAAAGTAGTCCTTAAGACCAAAATCTGTAGTTAACGTTATAATTGGATTCATAAAATACTTTAATTTACATCAAGTAATATAGGCAACGGGCTAGCGTACGATACTTCTTCAACGAAGCGGTCTACCGTAACAATTGCGCTAAACCTATATAAAATGAAATGCAAGATGTTATTTGAGAATAAAAGAATCTGATTATTTGAGTTCGCTATCATACAGTAATGTTGATATGTTTTAGTTAGGCAAACTGAAATTTTCGTTAAGTTTGTTAAACAAAATTATAACAAAAAAATAGCCAAGCGAAATATTATGTTCACAGGCTTCCATTTTAACACCTATACTTCTTGAACGAACTCATAATTGAACTTACCGAGATTAGCCCAAGGGAATTTTTCGGGCAACAAAATGAAAATATCGACTTACTTAAAAAGTATTTTCCAAAGCTGAAAATAGTAGCAAGGGGAAGTAAAATAAAAGTCTACGGAGACGAAGAACTCTTGGAGGAATTTGAACGCCGTTTTGATATGTTGACTACACATTTTGGCAAGTATAATAAACTAGACGAAAATAGTATTGAAAGGGTTTTGACCAGCAATATATCTACGGATTATGAGTCGCCCGAAAGTAGTGATGAAACTTTGGTGCACGGGGTTAACGGAAGGTTGATCAAACCCCAGACCGTAAACCAAAGAAGACTTGTTGCCGCAGCTAAGAAAAACGATATGGTATTCGCAATAGGGCCAGCTGGTACAGGTAAAACGTATACAGGAGTTGCTCTTGCGGTTAAGGCACTGAAAGAAAAGCAAGTAAGGCGCATTATCTTAACAAGACCTGCGGTTGAGGCCGGAGAGAATTTAGGTTTTTTACCGGGTGATCTTAAAGAAAAATTAGATCCGTATATGCAACCCATTTATGATGGTCTTAGGGATATGATTCCTGCTGAAAAATTAGCGAATTTAATAGAGAATGATATTATTCAAATTGCGCCATTGGCTTTTATGCGCGGCCGTACTTTGGATAATGCCTTTGTTATTCTGGATGAGGCACAAAATACCACGCACGCACAAATGAAAATGTTCTTGACGCGTATGGGTAAGAATGCCAAGTTTATGATAACGGGGGATCCAGGTCAGATAGATTTACCGCGTAGGATGATTTCGGGCCTAAAGGAAGCTCTTTTAATACTCAAGGATACGGAAGGTATTGAAATTATATACTTGGATGATAAAGATGTTGTGCGTCATAAGCTGGTTAAGAAAGTTATTGATGCATATAAAAATATAGAGCACCAGAACTAAATTAATATTTTACCTTTTTCAATTACAAATCACGAATATCTCATGAGCAGTACCATTACAGACACAAATTTTAAATTTCCAGGCCAGAAAAGTATATATAAAGGCAAGGTGCGCGAGGTTTATGAACTAACTAATGGAGTATTGGTTATGGTGGCTACCGATCGTTTATCTGCTTTTGATGTGGTTATGCCCAAAGGTATTCCTTACAAAGGACAGATTTTGAATCAGATTGCTACTAAGATGATGGATGCTACTAAAGATATTGTCCCAAATTGGTTAATGGCCACACCAGATCCGAATGTGGCGGTAGGCCATGCTTGCGAGCCTTTTAAGGTGGAAATGGTGATAAGAGGGTATCAATCCGGTCATGCGGCACGTGAGTATAAATTAGGAAAGCGAATGTTGTGTGGTGTGGCTATGCCAGATGGCATGAAAGAAAACGACAAGTTCCCAGAGCCTATTATTACACCGGCTACCAAAGCGGAAATGGGTGATCATGACGAAGATATTTCTAAAGAGGATATTCTTAAAAGAGGTATTGTTTCTAAGGAGGACTATGAGGTGTTGGAAAAATATACGCGAGCCCTTTTTGAAAGAGGAACACAAATAGCAGCGGAAAGAGGACTTATCCTTGTAGATACCAAATATGAGTTTGGAAAGACGAAAGAAGGCAAAATTGTCTTGATTGACGAAATTCATACACCGGATTCTTCGCGTTATTTTTATGCGGATACCTATAAGGAACTGCAAGATAAAAATGAACCTCAAAAGCAATTGTCTAAGGAGTTTGTACGTCAATGGCTGATACAGAATGACTTTCAGGGATTGGAAGGACAGACCTTGCCTGAGATGACGGACGCCTATATTGAATCGGTTTCTGAGCGATATATTGAATTATATGAAAACATCACAGGAGAGACTTTTTTAAAAGCGGATATATCTGATATACAGAATCGTATAGAGAAAAATGTTATTGATTACTTGAATAGTTAAAACGATTATTTAAGTAGTTTTTTCGTAGAAAATTTTTTCTTTGTTTTTAATTTCTGCAAAATTTTCATGAAAGCGATTGCAGTAATATACGCATCGCCCAAAGCAGTATGGCGATCCTTTTTTGATATGTCGAATTTTTCTGCAAGTTCGTCTAGGGAGTACTGAGCTTTTACGGGAAGTAAAGGTGATTTGATCAATGTGCGCTTGTAAAGTACCGAGGTATCAAGAAACTTGTTCAGTAGGTTTGGCATTCCGTGCCTGTTTAGGGCGTGATTGATCATGTTGCGGTCAAAACCGGCATGATGCGCTACCATTACGGAATCTCCTATATACTCTAAAAATTGAATTAAGGCCTCTAGCTCCGTAATTCGTTCCTGCCGCTCCTCCTGTAAAATACCATGAATCTCTATGTTCTTAGCGTGGTAGAAATGTTGGTAAAGGAATGCTTCAAAACTATCGCTTATGTTTATACTGTTGTTTTGAACGGATAAAGCTCCAATAGAGAGAACACGGTCTGCATCATAATCAAACCCCGTAGTTTCGGTATCGAATACCACAAAACGTATATCGGGAAGGTCGTAGGATATCTTCTTTTCGAACTTCTGTTCGTATTCCGTCCAAAAATCTGGATAGTTTTTTTTACGTTTTTTGAACAAATCCATTAGCCCAGTAAGTTAGTTACCTTAAATCTAATTTTAAGAAGCTCCTGTAGATCCTTTATGGTCTTAAAACTACGCTTTAGTTTTATTTTTTCTTCTTTCGTTAGTTTGTTCAATGCAATAAAACGTCCGGAATCATTATGTAAAAGACCATGTTTAGTCCTAAATTTCAGTAATGCCTTAGTGGCATAGGAGCAGGCCAAGAATAATTCCTCGTTATTGGTTTCAAGTTCAGCTAGCTTCTCAAAACGCTCTGCGGTATTGTTAATGGACTTTACTTGGTGGGACAGGGTCAGAACCCTTGCGCCATCTATTAAAGGCATCAGGGCCCTTCGTTTTAAATCGAAAAAATCTTTGTACTCCCCATCTTCTTCAACCAAAAAGCTTCGGAAAAACCCACTTGGCGATGGGCTTTGGAGTGCGCCACTTGCTAAATGCATAAAGAAAACTGGGTATTTCTCAGTCGTTTCAAAAATATGAGCACTTAATTCGTTCACCAAATTAGCATCGCCATAAGACAGGTTGTAGTCAAAAAATATTGACGATAATAGTACCTCGTCTGGTCCTGGGTTGGTTATCCAGTGAAAGGTTCGATCTTTCCATTCCGCGATACTTAAGCACCATTCCGGGTTGGAGGCCATCATTTCTGCCGGGCAGTATTCGTATCCTATTTTAAATAGGCCCTTAGTAACGATTTTAGCCAACTCCAAGAAGTACGTACGTGTTTCTTCTAACTGTTCCCGGGGTACATTTTCAAATACCAGAGCATTATCTTGATCGGTGTGAAGTAATTGCTCACTACGACCTTGACTACCCATGGCTAACCAGGCGAAATTTACCGGAGGCGATGTTGTCATACGCTTTAAAGCAATTTTTATTATTTGTTTTATACACGCATCATTTAACTCTGAAATAATCTTGGAAGTAAGTGTTAGGGGGATATTTTGATTTAAATAGCCTTGAAGTAGGTTCATTATTCTTCTGCGGACCGTTTTTAGCTTCTTAAAACCGTTAGCTCTTTTTATTGCTTTTATAAGCACCGCAGGGTTGTTCCCTAGTTCAAACATAATATCATGCTTACTAATAATGCCTACGGCTTCGGTATTTGGGGTGCCATCTATCGTCAGGCACAAATGGCTGATACTGCTTTTCATCATGGCCATTTGTGCTTGGGTAATGGTCATTTTTATAGGATAGGTAATTACTGGGGAGCTCATAACGTTCGTAGCTCGTGTAGTAATGGGAAAAAGGCCTGTTGCAATTTTATTCCTTATGTCTTTATCTGTGATGATGCCAACCGGAAGCATATCTTTTACCACTAAAACAGAACCTACTTTTCTGTCGGTCATGGTAGTTGCAATAGTCTTAATAGTAGTATTCTCGGAGCAGGTAATTAATTTTTTGGAATAGTGAACACCTTGTAAGTCCAGTAACTCATTGTTTGTGAGGTGGTTTTCCTCTGTTGGTACTGAACCTTCATAAAGTTTACCTCTGTAGCTCTTTGAATACGGATTACGCGTATTAGAGGCAAAGCTTTCAATTAGAAAAGTACCCACCGCTTTATGTTCTTGGATAATGGGTTTAAACTCCGCAATGGGGATAGCGTAGAGAATGGTTTCTTCATATGCTTTCGCACCAATTTTATAATTTTCATTTGCAATCAGTGGTCGTAGGCCAAAAATATCTCCTTCATCACATAGGTCTACAACTTCGTCATCAGGTTCTTTGGTAAGCACGACAGCGCCTTTATGAACCACATAAAAACAGGGGTGAGCCTCTTCTTCATTGGCGAAGATAACCTCTCCTTTAACCTTGTATACAATACTTATTTGTCCGGATAATGTTTCCAGCTCCTTGTCCGCTACCTCGTTAAACGGTGGATAGTTTTTAAGGAAATCGGCAACCCGGGCAGAAATCGTATTTTTCATGTGATGAATTTAAAGCTAAAGTTAAATCAGGACAGGCATAAAAAAAAGTAAAACCAGTAAAGAAAGCTATACAAAGGAATTGAGCTTGATTTTCTTGTATCGGAGTAATAGATTTTTAGAAAGAACCTATATGTGTTTGAAGTAGCCCAAAGTTATCTTCTATCTTTGAAGTTCAAAAGCGATGTTTTGGCCATAACAAAAAGTAATATTGACTTAAACTTTAGGGAGCTGCTACAGTTTTTTAGAAGTGCGGACTTTACAAAGGCTATAATGGTGGGCGTTGCAGTAACGGTCCCCATTTTGTTGGGAATCTATTTTGATCAACTGGAAATAGGGTTGGCTATTTGTTTTGGGGCTTTTTGGAGTTCGCCCAGTGATGCTAGCGGTAGTTACCGGCATAAAAAAATAGGAATTCTTTTCTCATCTGCCCTGGTTGTCATTGTAAGTTTTATTGGGGGTTATTTGGATTTGCCTATTTATATTTTAATTCCAGTTTTAGGCATACTTACTTTCGCTATAGCCTATATATCCGTATTTGGTTTTAGGGCTTCTTTAATTAGTTTCTCCGGCTTATTGGCATTGGTGCTTAGTTTTGCTCATGAATTACAGGATTTAGAGGTGTACCAATATGCGCTATTTGTTGGTTTGGGAGGTTTATGGTATTTGTTGTTGGCGGTAATTTGGCATCGCATAAACCCTACAGGTGAAATAGAGGAAATATTTCAAGAAACTTATCTTTTGACCTCTAGATTTCTTCATATTAGAGGACAGTTGATTGAACCTGGTCTGGATAGGGAAAGCTTACTGTCCGAACTTCATAAGTTGCAGGAGCAACTTATGGAAAAACATGAAAAGTTAAGGGAGACCCTAGTGTTGTATAGACGAAGTTCAGGGCGTTCTATTTATCATAGTAAAAAACTATTGGTATTGGCCCAGCTTGTAGAAATGCTTGAGATAGCAATTGCTAAACCTGTAAATTACAGCAAAATGGCTGAAATTTTAGAAGAGCATCCTCAATACGTTAATCTTTTTCAAGATTTGATATTTAATGTTTCTAAGCAATTGCAAGAGATAGCCTATGCGGGAAGAGACAAGAAAAAAATACCTCAAAATGCAGAGCTACAACGTGCTTTAAAAAAAATATCAGGTGAGATAGAGCAACTTAAAGCTACGCCCAAAAACCAGAATCTCAGTGCCTATTTAATGCTTCAGAATTTATATGAATACCAAGAGCAACAAGTAGAACTTCTTAAAAAAATAAAATGGTTACTAGATGATCCAAAAGAAGAGGAGTTGGATTTTATAGATGAGGAATATGCCCGTAAATTTATTGCTCCACAAGATTACGATCCAAAAATGTTGGTAAGTAATTTTAGTTTTGACTCTCTTATTTTTAAGCACGCCCTACGTTTGGCTGCAACTGTAATGGTTGGATATGGTATTGGTACTGTATTCGATTTTCAAAATCCCTATTGGATTTTATTGACTATCATTATCATATTGAGGCCTAGCTACGGTTTAACAAAAACAAGATCAAAAGATAGAATAATTGGTACGCTTATAGGAGGGGCAATAGCTTTTGTTATAGTATCCTTGGTTCAGAATACCTATGTTTTTGCCACTTTGGGAATAGGGTCATTAATTGTAGCCTTTTCTATGTTGCAACGTAATTACAAAACGGCGGCCACCTTTATAACCCTAAGTGTTATTTTTATTTACGGAATTCTACGTCCGGATATTTTAACGGTCATTCAATATAGAATTCTTGATACGGTTATTGGCGCTGGGTTAGCATTTTTTGCCACTTTGATACTGTGGCCGGCATGGGGCTTTTTAAATATGAACAATAATCTTAAGGATTGCCTTATTGCCAATAAAAACTTTTTAACTCAGATCGCGGCATTTTATAGTTTGCCTGAAAAAGAACCTGTAAGCTTACGTATTGCACGCAAGAAAGCTTTTCACGAGACTTCTAATTTAAGTGGTGCTTTTCAGCAAATGGTGCAGGAGCCTAAGTCAAAACAAAAGAAAGTAAATGAAGTTTATGAATTGGTAACGTTGAGTCATGCGTTTTTATCCTCATTGGCCTCATTAAGCTCTTATATTCAAAATCATTGCACTACAGAGGCATCGGGCGGTTTTAAATTTGCTGTAGCGCATATAGAAGAAAATCTGGAAAGGGCTATTAATGTTCTAGCTCATGTAGATACAAAAGATAATTTCTCCCTTAAAAACCAAGAAGAATCGTTTGAGAGTAATCGCTCAAAATTCAATACCGTTGTCTGGGATTTTGAAAATGCTTTAAAAGTAGGGGAGGAACGTAATTTACAAGAAGCTTATTTAGTATTAGGACAATTACGTTGGCTGTTTTCTTTAAGTGGAAAAATGTTAAGAACAGCCGTTGCTATTGAAAACGATGTAACAGCTGAATAGCACGTAGAGGGTATGGTATTTAAAATGTTAGGTTGAAGTGCTCGTTCATTATGTCCTTTATGGCTTCTTTGTTTAAAGGTTTGAGCATAATAGCTTCAATTTCTTTGAATAAACGAATTTTTTCCTTGTCCGAAGGGATGATAGAGGTAGTTAAAAGTATAACCTTGGTATTAATTTTTCGGGAAATATCAATACCCTCGTAAATTTCCATAAACTCCCAAGCATTCATGGTTGGCATGTTTATATCTACAAATATGATTTCCGGGAATACCTCTAAATTCATAAGGTATTCAATCGCTTCTTTTCCCATGGTAAAAGTGTGAATTCTTTCAACACAATTAACTTGGTTTAAGTATGTTTCATGAATAAAATTGGTAGCTGTGTTATCATCTAATAGTACAATGGATTTTAGCATATATTTAAATTAAAGATTCAAGTTAATGAGAAAAGTACATCCTTTGCCAAGTTCGGACTGTACCCAAATTTTACCTCTATGTAATTCTACTATTTTTTTGCAATGAGCCAGACCTATACCGGTTCCTTCATAATGTTCATGGTTGTGCAATCTTTTAAATACTTCAAAAATATTATCCTGATTTTTTTTATCTATTCCAATACCATTGTCTTTTACGTAAACGAGATGCCCGCTTTCTGTTGGTAAAGTACCAATTTCAACAATAGGATTCTCTGTCTTACTTACAAATTTTATCGCATTACCAATAAGATTCAGAAAAAGAGAGTGCAGTTCGATCTGGTGTCCATTTATCTTTGGAAGCTTATGAACTATTATTTTGGCATTAGAGGAAACTATCCGCAATCGTAGATCTTTACGCACGTCTTCTATTAAAGAATTTAAATCAACTAATTCTTCTTCTGAGTCACTTCCAATTTTAGAGTACGCCAAAATTACCTTTACTAATTGCCCCATTCTTGCGGATGCCTCTTCTATAAAGTCTAGATAACTATTTGCATTACTGTCTAACAACTTTATGTACTGTTCTTTAAACAGCGCAACAAAGTCTCTAATAGTGCGCAGGGGCTCTTGTAAATCATGACTGGCCACATAGGCAAAACGTTCCAGTTCTTTGTTACTTTGAGAAAGTCGTTTAAGATCGGTGATGTTAATATGGCTACCTACCATTCGTATGGGGTCTCCATTGTCTGCCCATTCTATTACTAAGCCTTTGCACCAAACCCACACTATATCTCCATTTTTGTGAAAGTAACGAACTTCGTTGTCGTAAGGTACTTTTCCTTTACTTTTCACATGGGCATCAAAAGCTGAGAAAACACCTGGAAGGTCATCCGGGTGTATTATTTTCTGCCATGCTTCAGGCGTGTTTTCCATTTCCTGATCTTCGTACCCGAACATTTGCTTAAAGGTAGGGCTCAGGTACTCGGTATTTTCCTGTATATTCCAATCCCAAAAACCGGCTAATGTTATTTCAAGAATCTGCTCGAAAACCATATTTTTATCGAGAAGTTCTTTTTCAAGTTTCGGCATTTTTTTGAGCATTGAGACATCGGTCGTGGTACCCAACATTCTTTTGGGTTTGCCTTCTGGGGTCCATTCCACTAATTTTCCTCTGAGTAGTAAAGTCACGTAATGGCCTAATTTGTGTTTATACCGAGTTTCAACAGCATACGGAAATTTACCTTGGCTAGCCAAATGCTTTTCCATAATAAGGGCACTGGCTTGTAAATCATCTGGATGGGTCTGACTATCCCAAAAATCCGTAGTCTCTTCAATTTCATTTTCTTCATACCCTAAAATATGACGAATTGAACGACTCACATAGTATGTACCGTCTATTAAATTATAATCCCAAAAGCTATCAGTGGTCTGTTCAAAAGCAAGCAACTGGTTTTTAAGTTTTTGCTCTGCAGATTTAAGTTCATTAATGTCAACATAGCTTAGTGTACCCCCTTCGATCTTTCCTGCGCCATCACGAAAAGGGACTATTTTTTGTAAAAACCAATGTCCTTTGGTGTCTGTTACTTCATTTTGTTGTGCTACACCATCATTAACCACCTTTTTAATGTCAGCGATAAAATTTTTGTAATCGCTCTTGTGAAAGGTACTGGCAAAATGTTCCAGAGGACGGTTAATATCACTAGGCATTAAATTAAAATGTTCAGCAACACTAGGTGTAAATTTTCGTATTCTTAAGTGGTTGTCCAAAAATATAGTACCTATATCCGTGCTTTTGAAAAGATTGTCTAAATCTGAGTTTAGGGAAGCAAGTTCTTCTAATTTTTCTTGAAGCTCCGTATTAACGGTGTGCAACTCTTCATTTACACTCTGTAACTCTTCATTGGTACTCTGAAGCTCTTCGTTTGAAGCTAAAAGTTCTTCATTGGTAGCTTGCAGCTCTTCATTGCTGGTTTCTACCTCTTCGATCATGTTTTTTAGACTCTCCCGGGTTTCTTTTAATTCTGCTTCTAGTTCGTTCTCTCTAATGTTTTGAGGAGAATCATCGCGTTCATTTCTAGGTGCATCTGCTACTTGTATGTCCGCCGGTTTTATAATCACCAAATAATTGGATGGATTACTGTTCAAAGGGTTTTGAAAAGCGGCTACGTGCATATTGGCGATCGTTGGCTTCTTTCCGGTAGAGAAATTTAGATTTTCATGTTTTAGTTTCTGGCTCGTGCCTCCTACTTTTCTTAAGGAGTAACTTAGTACAGTGGCTACACTTTCGGGCACCATTTTTAAAAGGTTCATGCTAAACCCTTTATTGGGAAGGCTTATGTAGTTAGTAAGGTCTCCAAATGCATCTACAATATTAAAATTACCATCAATGACAATGGCTGCAAGATCTAAATTATCGCTCAATGCCTCTACAATATGTTGTCTGGCGTTTCTCTCATGGCTCGGGTTTCTTAGGCCGTAAGGATTTTTTTGGTTCTTGCCCGAATTGTACTGCTGTAGCCCCAGAATCTTAGCGGGTCTAATATTGCTGTATATCTTTTGTTTGCGGTACAATTCTTTAAATGCATTTTTTTGCTGACCAAGGGATTCACTGCTGCCAAGCACCAATATACCGTTCATGTTAAGCGAGTAATGCAAGACATCTAATGCTCTATTCTGTGCTGCCGGCTGAAGATAAATAAGCATGTTTCTACACATGGATATATCCATCTTATTAAAGGGGGGGTCTTTAAGCACATTGTGTTTGCTAAATATAACCATGCGCCTAATGTTTTCGTTAACATGGTAATAATCCCCATTTTTGGTAAAATTCAATCGCAATCGTTCTTCAGAAATATTGGCAATGGCACTTTCATTATATATGCCTTTTGCAGCATCGTTCAAGTGATGTTTCTCAATATCAGTGGCAAAGATCTTGACCACGTTTTTCTTGTTGAACTTTGTGAGTGTCTCATTGATGATTATAGCTAAAGAATAGGCTTCTTCACCACTGCTTACCCCAACACACCAGCATTTTATGGTCTCCTCCTTTTTCTTACTAGATACTATTTTGGGAATGATTTCATTGGTTAAGACCTCCCATACAAGCTGATCTCTAAAGAAACTGGTAACTCCTACTAAAAATTCTCTTACTAGAACATGGGCTTCTTCAGGTTTTTTAAATATATAGCCCTTGTATTCCTGAAGCGTATCTAAACGATTAATTCCTATTCTTCTGGCAATCATCCGAACCAAGGTAGGCCTCTTGTAATATTCAAAATCTAATTTGGTCTGACTATTTAAAAAGTTTAGGATTTTAATCAGTGTTTCTTCGTCACCAAGAATATTTTCTTCCAAAGACCCATAAACAGCAGGGTGGTGAATAAACCTCTTAAGTTCTTCTCCCATTTGTTCTGTGGGCAGAATATAATCTACTAAATTGGTGTTGATGGCATTTTGAGGCATACTATCAAACTCTGCTTGGTCTGGGCTCTGCACCATAACCATTCCGCCATATTCCTTAATATCCCTGGCGCCAGAGGTTCCGTCGCTTCCTGTTCCACTTAGAATAATAGCAACCGCCTTGTTGGTCATTTCCCTAGCCAATGATTTAAAAAATAAATCAATTGGTAAATTTAATGTTCTGGTTTTAGGTTTATCTTCTAGAATTAAATAACCGTCTTTTATGAAAATATTCTTTTTTGGGGTCAAAAGATATACTGTAGCTGGTTTTATCTTCGTCTTTTCCTTGACTTCTACTATGGGCATGTCTGTATTCTTAGACAATAATTCGCCCATAAGACTCTTATAGTCCGGGCTTAGATGCTGTACGACAACAAAACTATGTTTGAATTTTGAGGGTAAATGATCAAAGAAGGACTTTAAGGCTTCCAAGCCGCCGGCGCTTGCGCCAAGGCCTATTATTGAGAATCCGTTATTTTTTGATTTAGATTGTTCAGAAGGCCTGTCTAAGGCTAGTGATTCACTCATTGAAACATATTTGGTCTTTTTAAAAGTAGTCAAAACCTTACTTTTTTTAAAGTAAAACTTATATTTTTTTAAGCTTTTTTTAGTGAGACACTTAATTTAATTATTTAGATTAACTGAAACGCTTGAAAATCAGTGAATTGGAAGATAAACAAAGTGCAATTTTACCCGTAAGGGGGCAAAAAACGTTGTTTACCCTAACTTTTATAGAAGTAAGGGATTTATGACCGCGTAAAAGGCCATTCTTAGGAGATGTATTGAACCTTTTAAAAAAAGTTCTTGTAAAAAGATTAAAGCGTAAGATTAAAATATTTATTCATGACTTGTTTTATTACAGGTTCATTTAAAGGTTTGAACAAAACTTCGTCAATTTGAGTATACTTATCTATTTTTTCTTTGTCCGAAGCCATTATAGAAGTAGTAAGTAAAATTACTCTAGTATTGATTTTTAGGGACATATCTAGTTTTTCATACATATCTAAAAACTCCCAAGCATCCATTGTGGGCATATTTATATCTACGAATATAAGCTCAGGAAAGGTTTTTAGACTTTGTAGGTATTCTAAAGCCGTTTCTCCTCTAGTATATGAAAGAACATTTTCTACACAGTTTACACGTTTTAAGTAGGTTTCATGAATGTAGTTTGTAGCGGTATCATCATCTACAAGTACTATGGTATTTATCATAATACGGGGATTATAGATTTAATTAAACGATTTTATGTTCATTACTCATGCTTCTTCAATCCAATTTTTTTTCATAATCATTGGATTATTTTTTTGATTTTGGGAAAATTCTTCACGAATATGCAAAATTTTCAGCATATTATCAACTGTAAGACCTACAAAAAACAATTGTTTTGAGTCTTAACAGGCCTTTTAATTTCATTTTATTTTTGATTTTTAATCGGTTTCTACCCTAATTTTAGTAGTTCTCAATCATAATTTTTTAGAGTGTAAAACTTTAAATTAACTTTTTTTCAACAGCAACTTTAATTAGGGAAGCAGCATTTGAAACCTCTAACTTTTGCATCAGATTTCTTCTATGCGTTTCTACCGTAAGCGGACTAATAAAAAGCTCTTCTGCAATGTTGTTTGTTGTTTTTCCTTCTGCTATTAGGGTGAGCACATGTTTTTCTCTGCGGGTAAGCTTGGGCAGGTCAGTGCTCTCTTGTGTTACGGAATCTGCTAGAATTTTTTGAACTTCACTACCAAAATAAAAATTACCTTGTTGTACTTGAGAAATGGCATTAACCAACTCATCTGCCGTAGCGTTTTTAAGTAAGTAGCCCTTTACGCCGTTCTTAATCATTTGGTTAATGATACTAGGCTCACTATAGGTGCTAAGGCCAATGATACCAACATTAGCTCTTATGTTCAGTATTTTAGTAACCATTTCAACACCATTAATGTCCGGTAGGTTTACATCCAACAGAATAACATCTGCCGTATCTTTTTCTAAATAAGAAAGGGTATCCGTTCCGTTTATAAAATGGGTTTTTACGGAGACTCTTTCATCATCACTTAATAATGTTTTAAGCCCCTCAATGACCATTGGGTGATCATCAACTATTAAAATGTCTATGGGTTTACGCTGCATCTACATTGATTTGAACATTAACAGTAGTTCCTTCATTTTCTTCTGAGTGAAATTCTAAATCGCCTTTTAAATAGGCAACCCTAGTTTTAAGGTTAGAAAGCCCCATACCGCCTTCTTTATCGGCAGTATTACCTTTGCTAAAACCAACCCCATTATCTTCTACGGTAATATCTACTTTATTGCCATCTCTCATATACTGCACCAAAACATCTGAAGCTTTGGCATGTTTTATGGCGTTATTAATCAATTCTTGTATGACACGGTACATGGTAACCTGTTGATTTAAGCTGATGCCTTTTTCAGTACCGTAAAATTGTAAGGTTACTTTGGTGCCACTCCCGGTCATGCTACTGCAATAATCTTTGAGTGCCGCTTGAAGTCCGAATTTCACTAAAGTTTCCGGCATCATATTTCGGGCAATGGAGCGCAACTCGGTTAGGGAGTCGTCAAGGTCTTTCATCACCTTTTTTAGTTGGGTCTTAGGGTATTCCTTTGGCTCGTCCTTATCTAGTTTGGACAAATTCATGCTAATACCAGATAATCGCCCACCCAGGCCATCGTGAAGGTCTATTGCCAATCTTTTCCGTTCTTTTTCCTGACCTTCTATCATGGCGGAAAACACTTCGTTTTCTTGCTTTTGTTTTAAAAGAGAAACTTCTTTTTCTTGTTCCCGTTCTTTTTTTCGTGCTCTTCTAAGCTTAGCGTTGTACGCGTAGAAACCGATAAAAAGCAGTAGGGCGAGTAGACTGGCCACGGCTCCCAAAAGATAGTTTTGTGACTTCTTGACCTGAAGCGCTAAAGCTGCCTCACTTTTTTCATTTTTAAGCGCTAAAATTTCTTTTTCTTTGGTTGCAGTTTTGTATTGTATTTCAAGCTGCTGCATTTCGTTGCCCAATTCTCCAACTCTGGCACTATCTAGTGCAGCCACGTAGTCTTTTAAGTAGTTGTACGCCGACTTGTAATTGGTAAGTTTGGCATCGAATTTTGCTAGGGAATAGTAAGAGCCTAACTTATCATTAAAAGAATGCTCATCGTCACTAAAGTTAATATACTTTAATGTGTACTCTTTGGCTTTTTTAAAATTACCCATTCCACTATAAGCTTCGGCATACCTTTGGTATATTAGTTTTATATAGAAACTAGATGACTGTTCCTTGTAATATGTATAGGCTTTGTCTAATGCAACAAGCGCTTTATTATACTCGCCAATTTTGGCATGATAAAGGCCAAGTTCCATTTGATAAGGGCCTTCGTAGAAAGAATTAGGGATTAGGTCTAGATTTACTTTTGCAATATCCAATACAGATTTCATACGTTTTAATGAGTCCATACTTGATAAAGCGGAAGAAAATGATAAGCTGTGATATAACATATCTTCTGGAGTGCCAACTTCTTCATATTGTTTTTGACTTATTAAAAACATTTCATAAGCCCTCTTATATAGCATTAAATTACTGTATTTGATTCCTAAGCTGGTGTTGGCATTGGCTACGAACATTTTATCGCCCATTTCCTGTGCGTAGGGTATGGTTTCTGCAATTTGTTTTATTTCCTTTTCTACATTGCCCTCGTAACCATAGGCTACACCTATATTATATTTGCCGCGCAACCATATTTTCATATTACGGGAAGATGAATCTTTTGCAACCAATTTATCGGCAAACTTATTACCTATTGTAAAATACTTCTTTGCATTATCCACATCAAAATAATCAAGATAACAACCTGCTAAGTTAATATTAGCATCGGCCATACCCCTTAGGTAGTTGATTCTTTTGGCCAACGCAATGGCGGCAAACCCTTTTTCAAAGGCTTTTAAGGAGTCTACGCCACCGTAGGAGCGTGCCAACTCGCTAAGAATGTTCACCCTAGTGGTATCTTGCCCCGCTGATTTCAAAGCATTTTCTAAACTATCTATGCGCGCTTCACGCCCTGTTTGGGCAGAAATAGTGAGGGATAGTAAAAGAATAAAAACAAATACTAGAGAACGCATTTTGGTATGGTAGTTTTTTGATTGTTTACCGCCAAGATACTACAACTATACGGCACTATAAACACCCTGTAATCAATATACTGGAAAACCAGTAGAAAAAAATACAAACAACGTGGTATTTCAGAAACAAGCATTTCAAAATACCTTGCCATCAGCAAATTACAAGAAGTATCCTATAACCGTCAAGCTACTTAATTATAACAGTATTACCGAAAAAACTACTAAAAATAAATACATACTTAAAGATGAAACGAACACTCTTGTTTTATGGTCTACTTTTCTTAACGCTGTTGAATTGTAAGTCTCAACACTACACTTTTGACGAATTGCCCAGTAAGCAACTGGTTTTTGGGTACGGAGGCGGTATGGCTGGAACGGTAGATAGGTATATACTTCTAGAGAACGGACAGTTATTCCATACGAATTCGCTAACCCAACAAACAGAGGAGTTAGCCCCGCTATCAAAAAAAGAAGTGACTGCATGTTTTTTAAAGTTTGAAGAATTAGCACTGTCCGAAGCCAATTTTAACCACCCTGGCAGTCGCTATTATTTCTTGGAAGAAGTAAATCAAAATATTAAACACAAGGTCGTGTGGGGATCCAGTGACCATAAACCTGATAAGGCCTATTTGGAATTTTATAATGAGATGAAAAACCACATTAAATAACCAGCTATGAGAAGCACACTATATATAACCACCATTATTTTCACCTTTTTTATGGCGGTGACAGTTACCGCACAAGATACTTTTGATGATAAAAGACATCAGAAAGGAACCGCTGCTAAGAAACGAACGGTAAAGAAAATAAACATACCTAAAATGGCTAAGGCCAAAAAGAGGTCTAGCATAACAGGACGAACTAATTTTCAAATGTCCTCGGTTTTTAACGTGGGTTCAGGTAATCATAAATATAAACATATGGTTACTGGCAAATCTGAAAACGGAACGCCTCTATTTATTAAGAGCAAGGCAAATAAAGATGTAGCCTCTGTCGTAGCTAAGCAATCATCTGAGGATGTGGTAAAAGGCTATTTGGCAGATGTAAAGGACCTTATTAAAATTAAGGACCCTGAAACTGAGTTTGCTGAGATATCTAATAAAATCGATGTTTTAGGGCAGAGGCATATTAAAATGCAACAGGTTTTTCAAGGCATAAAAGTATATGGGAGTGAGGTAATTCTACATTTAGATAAAAGCAATAAAGTAAATGCGCTAAACGGAAGAAATAAACCTACGCCTAAAATAGAAAGCACCACTCCAAAGCTAACGGTACAAGACGCATTACAAGTTGTAGAAAGAGATTTAGGTGTATCACTTTCTGAAGGACCTGTATATAATATTATGCCAATATTGGATTCAAAATACGAAGAAGAACTATTGATTTTTCCATTTGAAGGCGAGAATATTCTAACTAGACATTTAACGGTATACCCGAATATAAAAGATAGGTGGGAGTATTTTGTTGATGCACAATCCGGCCGCATTCTAGAAAAGCGTTACCATACCTGTAGTTTTTACCATAAGTACGAGGATGAAAAAACAAACCATAACCATGCTGCATTGGTAGCACCACCAACAACCGGTTCGGGAACTGATTTAAACGGGGTAAACAGACAGTTGAAAACACATGGTGAAGATGGTGTAAACTACATGATCAACACTTCTGAATCTATGTTCAATGCTAGTCAATCAAAACTGCCAGATAATCCTGTTGGGGCCATAGTGACACTTGATTTGAAAAATAAACCACCGGGAGAAGGAGCAAAACTTTATCATGTAACAACTACAGGAAGCACTTGGAATGACCCTATAGCGGTATCTGCGCATTATAATTCTGAGGTGGCCTATAATTTTTTTAAAAATACGTTTAACAGAAATTCTATTAATGGACAAGGAGGTACGATAATTTCGGTAATAAATGTATCTGATGAAAATGAAGAAGGATTTGACAATGCCTTTTGGAACGGAAAAGCCATGTTTTATGGCAATGGTAAAAATGCGTTTAGCCCTTTTGCAGGAGCCTTGGATGTTGGTGGTCATGAAATGTCTCACGGTGTCATTGAGGCTACCGCAAACCTAATGTATAAGGATCAGTCAGGCGCGATCAATGAATCTTTTGCAGATATTTTCGGCGCTATGATTGACAGAGAAGATTGGTTGATAGGCGAAGATGTAGTCAATACTCAGTATTTTGCTTCTGGAGCCATGCGGGATATGCAAGACCCCAATAATGGGGTCAATCAAGGAGAAAGAGGATGGCAGCCTAAAGATATGACGGAGTTCTATTCCGGGTCGGAAGATAACGGAGGGGTCCACAGAAATAGTGGCATCGTAAACAGAGCCTATTATTTAATCGCTACTGATATAGGAAAAGAGAAAGCGGAACAGATTTATTACCGAGCTCTAGAGACCTATTTGACAGTATCCTCTCAATTTGTAGATTTAAGAATTGCTATCATTCAATCCGCTACTGACCTGCATGGCGAGAATTCACAAGAGGTTGAAGCCGCAAAAACGGCATTTGATACGGTAGGTATTACTGAGGGTGAAGCTACGGAAACAGATAATGACATACCAACGGTTGATGGTGATGAGTTTATTTTAAGTTTGGATATTAGAGATACCGATCCTTATACTTTGTACGCTTCCGATACTGAGGTTACTACGTATTATCAATTAACAACCACTGGAATTTTTAGAAAACCTAATGTTGCGGACGATGGTAGTTTTGCCATCTATGTTACGGACGAGAATAAAGTCAATATGCTGTCTTTGGACTTGAATGCTCCACAGGAAGAAGTGGTTTCTGATGAATCGCTTTGGGGTGGGGTAGCACTCTCAAAAGATGGCACCAAACTAGCTATGATCTTTAATGACCAGTCTAATGTTATTTACATATCGGATTTGGTAAGTGGTGAATTCAAAGAGTTTGAATTGTACAACCCTACTTCTGCAGATGGCATAACCACGGGAGAGGTATTATATCCTGATGCCCTAGAGTGGGATTACTCAGGCGAGTATTTGATATATGACGCTTTAAACCGATTAAATAACGCGAACGGTGAAGATATAGAGTATTGGGATGTTGGTGCGCTGCATGTATGGGATAATAGCTCTAAAACATTTGGTAGTGGAGCTATTCAAAAAATATTCTCCAACTTACCGGAAGGTGTAAATATCGGAAACCCTTCTTTTTCTAAGACTTCAGGTAACATTCTGGCTTTTGATTATTTTGATACTCTTGAAAATTCGTATAAGGTAATTACGGCAAATATTGAAACGGGAGCATCGGAAGTCGTATATGAAAACAACAAATTGGGCTTTCCCAATTATTCTAAAAACGATGATAAAATCATATTTGACACCTATAACGGAAGCGATGAAGATATCATGTCTATTGACATGGCAGCGGATAAAATAACACCTGCCGGTAATGTAGTAGAATTGATTCCCAATGGTAAATGGGGCGTTTGGTATACCGTTGGCTCAAGAAGCACGCTAAGTAATGAAAAGGAAATAACGGATTTTAGATTTAATGTAACTGCGCCATCAGCAGTTGGGGCTATCAACGGAAATAACATTACCATAGAACTACCGGATAATATCAACCCCGCAAATTTAGTAGCCACATTTGCCCATTCCGGTAGGGCAACGGTTTCCGTTGCGGGAGTCACTCAACAGAGCGGGGTTACTATAAATGATTTTACTAATCCTGTTATTTATACGGTGACTGCAGAAGATGGGTCTACTAAAGATTTTACGGTAAGTCTTGGCAATAGTACCCATACTGATCCTAATGATAGTGATGGCGATGGGGTCTTAAATGCAAATGATGATTGCCCCAACACGCCATTTGGAGCAACTGTAGATGTTACGGGTTGTGAAATATTCTCGCTACCAAGCAATAATTTCACGGTTTCTTCTAAAGGAGAATCATGTGTAGGAAGTAATAACGGAAATATCAATATTAATGCAAACGCTGACTATAACTATATAGCAACATTGACCGGTAACGGAGTGAGTAAAAACAACAATTTCACAAGCTCTGTTTCTTTTTCAGATTTGGAGAGTGGCACCTATAAAGTTTGTATTACGGTTAATGGGCAGTCTGGTTATAAGAACTGTTATGATATTAGTATAGCTGCACCGGAAGCACTTTCGGTAACTTCAAAAGTGAACTTAAGTGCAAAATCGGTGACCCTAAATTTAGCCGGTGCCGATGAATATACGATTTCACTTAACGAAGAAACTATAGTAACTGCAGAGTCTGAGATAACGCTGCCAGTCTATGCGGCAAAAGCAAAACTTTCGGTAGCCACAGATAAGAATTGCCAAGGAGTTCATGAGGAAATCCTAGATTTTAAAGAGCAAATAATTATCTACCCTAACCCTGTGAAAGATGGAAAAATTTCCGTTGCGTTGGGTAAAACGTCTGAAGAACCCGTACCCATTCAATTAAACACTTTTGATGGTAAAATGGTATTACAAGAAGTAATAGAACCCAATACTAGTACTATAAAGATTGATGCAAACAGACTAACGGCAGGAGTTTATGTATTGTCGGTTCAAATAAACGGAGATACAAGAACATTTAAAATTATAAAACAATGAGAATACTAAAACCAACAATGTGGCTACTGTTATTAGTTGTAATGACCGCATGCCCGGGCAGTAAAGATGATGGTCGGGAAGAAGGTGATATGGGAGACCCTGGTAGTGTAAGTTTGGTTTTTCCTGAGAACAACTCAGAATGTACCGAGGGTAATACGGTCAACGACCAGCAAAGTGCCATTACTTTTCAATGGCAGACTTCGGAAAACGCAGATAGTTATGAGGTGAATGTAAAGAACCTTCAAAATGGAGATACGCAAGTAACGGAATCCCCAAGTAACGAGGCTACCCTAACGCTCAATAGTAATACACCATATGAGTGGTATGTGACAACTAGTAGCGAAGATTCCGAAACGGCTCCAAAAAGTGCTATCTGGAAGTTCTATAATGCAGGTGAAGGCGTGATTAATTATGCTCCTTTTCCGGCCGAAGCTTTTTACCCCAAGAGGGGAGCGACTATCTCCGCAAATTCTAGTGTAGCCTTAGAATGGAAGGGAGACGATGTGGATGATGATATCACGGAATTTGAAGTGTTTTTCGGTACGGAAACTACACCATCAACATCATTAGGTGGTTCTGCCCAAAATAAAATGAATGTAAATATAGCATCCGGCAATACCTATTATTGGCAGGTGAAAACCGTGGATGGAGCAGGAAACACATCAATATCAGAGATTTTCAATTTTAAAGTGGAATAAAAATTACTACAATGAAAAAGCGACAAATAATTAATTACCTTTTTCTATCGCTCTTGACCATTGTTATGGCCAGTTGCTCTAAAGATGACGGGGTGGAACTCAATGAAAACGGGGAAGTGGTCCATCCGGAAAAAGGCGGACAGATTGTAGCAGGAGACCCGTTACTCAATGATTTCGTTATCGCGGCCAAAGATGAAACCATTTATACGGTTGATGCCCAAACCGGCGAAGAAACCGTGATTTATTCTTTTCCGGACCTTACCGACTTTGTAGGACCAGCGGATTATAACAATGGTACTATTTATGTAACATCCGATGATAACTCTATAAATGCGCTAAACGTAGCCGATAGACGTTTTTTATGGGACCGGTACATGTTGGAATTTGATTTTGGCAGTATGGGGGCCACCCGCCCCATATGTATTGATGGGGTCTGTTATGCCTCTGGGGGATCTGGGGTGGTAGTTGCCGTAGATGAGGTCACGGGAATTTTAAAATGGTACTATAGCACCGAGCCCAATGGAAGATTGGATTATGTTTTGAACAATAACCAAGCTCCTGTAGTTTATGGGGATAAGGTCTATGTGTTTTCTGAAAAAAGCTATTATTCCGATGTGCCCTCCTACCTTCATATTCTGGATAAGGAAACTGGGCGCCTTATACAAAAGCAAAAACTACCCTACGAACCAACCGGAGTCCCCCTATTTATGGAAAATACCATGTACTTACCGGCTAAAAATCTTTATGTAATTGATTTGGATACATTTAACACCCTTTGGATGTTGGAAGTAAACGGTGTTGGAACCCCGTTTGTTTCTGGCGATAAATTGGTCGTGAACGCCATACCGTACGGTCAGAGTATCGGTTCTGTGTTATATTGTTTGGATAAAAACAACCAAAGTATTCTTTGGGAGGTAGAAACCGGTGCGAATAGTCTTTGGGAGCCCTTAATTGTGGGGAACGTGGTCTTTAGCAATTACGATAAAGGCACAAGTTTTCCGGGTGCCACTAATGCAAAGCCTTTTGCCCTAGACCTGCGAAACGGGGAAGAATTATGGAATAACCAAGATGTATCTGTAGATTTTAGCCCCGTATACGCCAATGGCATGTTGTTTACCCATGGCCATGATATTTTAAGGAATAATAATGATCAAAATAGTGTAGGATTGTTGGCCATGGATGCTAATACCGGTGAGGTCTTATGGCTGAACCCTTTGTTTCGGTTTGGCTCCCATATCGCCCCTTTGGTTGTAGCCGACAACGGCGTTTTTGGCCCTTCTTCCTATAGGAGTAAGTGAATATAAAATAAAGTTTGGTTTGTTGCTAAGAGTCCTATTTTATTGAGATAGGGCTCTTTTTTTATCAGTAAAAAATACGCTCTACTGGATTACCAGTAGAAAAAAATACAAAAAACGTGGTATTTCAAAAACGCAGGTCTTCAGATACCTTAGCACCATAAAATAACTAGGGTTTCGAGAACACGAACATCCATAAACTTTAAAATTTATATTATGAAAAAATCGGTAAAAGTACTTATGATTTTATTAATTGGTTCGCTAAGTTTTTCAGCTAATGCACAAATTTTTGGTGTAGAAGGTTCCGTAGGCCTTTCGAATATTAGCTCTCCTCAGGCAGATATTTCTGATCTTTATGGTAGGATTTTAGGAATAAAATTAGGGGGAACCATAGAGCTTGATATCACAGATGAATTATATGTAGGTTCAGGATTGTCATTTGCAAGAAAAGGAGCTACTACATCAAATGATAATTTTAATCTGCTCTATTTAGAAGTGCCCATTAGCGCTAGGTATAATACTTTTGAGATAGGTGATTCTGGAGAATTCTATTTTTCCGCAGGATTTTATTTGGCTCCACTTTTATCTGCAAAAATTGGAGATACTAAATTGGATATAGGAACAGATATTAAAGGTTTTGATTTGGGTATGAATGGAGGTGTTGGTGTTATTTTTGATGATCGATTTGATATTGGATTATCCTACGAAAGTGGATTTTTAGATTTCTCTGCCAATGAATTTAACGAACAGAAAAACGTCGCTATAATGTTATCTTTTGGTTACAAGTTTGATATGTAGAGGAGTAAGTTTTTTAGTAGCTTCAGCTAGTTAAAATGTAAGGTCTCTGTACTTAAATAGAGCCGGTTTTAAATAGGGTGGAAAAAATTATGTTGGTTTGGTTGAGACCCGTATCTATTAATTGGTACGGGTTTTTTGCTTTACTCATAAGCTGTTTATGGTATTGGTTTAGGGTAATGAGCTATAAAAAGTTGTGATATAAAACTAAGATGTTTTAAATTTAATAGTATTTCTCATAATTGGGGAGAGGGCTCTTTCAGGAATTTACTATCTTACCATCACTAACACAAATCATTGACATTTTATGCAGGAAGAAACAATAACTTTTACATTGGCCGAGAAACTGGCTATTGTTCATGTTATCAATTCTGTAATACTAGTAGATGGTCACGTTCATAATGGTGAAATAATTGCGCTGACCCAGCTCATGAAACAAATTGATTTTGATAGCAATTTTATAATGCAAGCTAGAAACATAGATAGTGAACAAGCCATACTTATATTAAAGGAAATGCCTGAAAAAAAGAAGGTAAATCTAGAATCTATTTTAGAAATGACGGCAATTTCGGATGGTTTTAAACATGCAAAGGAAAATAGCTTAATGACTTATATTTTTGAATCTATGAACAAGTGATGTTGATAAATATAAACTATGAATACCAAGAAACCGGAAAAAGTACTATTTGATAAAGAGGAAAAAAAGGCTATTTATGTGATGACCAATCAGGTTGTTCTTGCCGATGGAACAGTTCACCCCAATGAGCTAGAGGCCATGAGTCAACTTCAGGAAGATATTGGTATGAATGCTATTTTAGTAAGTGATGCACAAGAAACAACGGTAGAAGAAGCTTTAGTTTCCCTTCACAATATGACGTATCCTAAAAAGAAGGTTTTGGCTCAAATATTGGAAGACATGGCCGTGTCGGATGACCATTTACACGAAAAAGAAATGAATCTGATTATTCAGACCTTTAAAAATATTGGAATAGGAGAGGAGACGGAGTAGATAGTTGGTGAAATGCCCCCATTTATGTAATTGATTTTTAGTTTGCCTTAACCTCTATCTAATGCATAGAATAGTAGCAACTATTTTCTGACTCCTACATTAGATGGTTATGTCCTTTAACCACTACTATTTCTAAAAGCTATCTTCATCTTCAAAATCATATAATCCATTCATCGAGAATAGTAATTCTCAGGAAATAATAAGGATTTGCATGCGTTAGAAACAGACTATTCTATCTAACCAGAGGTCTAACCAGCCCGCATTGCCTTGTTTTATGAAGAAGTTTATTCTTTTTTTTCTCCTTATTTTCTCGTTTTTTAGTTTTTATGGACAATGTCCTAATTCATTGATATACATAAATTCTCAGGCTGATTTAGATAATTTCAAAACTACGTACCCCAATTGTACGGAACTTTTAAAAAGTCTGTATTTAAATAGCCCTGATATCACAGACCTTTCAGCTCTAGACGAAATAACGGGTATAGCAGATAGTTTTACTATCAATAACACCAGTATTACCAATCTAAATGGTTTAGATAATTTAGTATCCGTGGGTAGTTTAATTATTGAAAACAATGAGGCTTTACAGATGGTAACGGGGTTAGAAAACCTTTCAATAATTAACAATTTTACGGTAAGGTATAATTCCAATCTTATATCTATAAATGGTTTATCTAATTTATCACGAATAGATAATGACTTTACTTTAACAAATGGCTCGGGATTAACCAATATAGCCGGTTTTAATGGTTTAACGGAAGTAGGTGGAAATATAACTATTGGTGGTATTGGTGTTGGAGACTTATCAGCATTTAATCAACTTGCAAATGTCCATGGTAATTTTTCAATTACCTCACTGAATGTAGACGACCTGCCGGATTTAAATGTGTTGCATACTATTGGAGGGGTATTGCTAATTAAACATCACGGAAATCTTGAATCTATTTCTGGATTTTCAAGTCTGGCACAAGTTGGAGGTTTGGATATTGATAATAATGACTTACTACAAAGTATTTCAGGACTTTCAGCCCTTGTGAATGTCAACGGAGATTTTATTCTTGGTCATTATTCCACATTGTCAAATTTTAATAAGGGTAATGATTTGCTAAATGATGTTTCGGGATTCAATTCTTTACAGACCGTTGTGGGAGATTTTTCGTTAAGAGGAAATAAAGTCCTACAGAATTTAATTGGCTTTGAACAGTTAGCAACAGTGCAAGGCGATTTTGAAATAGATAATAACCAAAGTTTGGAAAATCTAGATGGATTAGAAGGCTTAGAATCTATTGGAGGCACATTTACTATTCGCGACAATAATAACCTTTTGGAAGTAGATGCATTGTTAAGCTTGAAAAACGTGAATGGTGGTGTAAAAATATTTTCTACTGATGCTCTGTACAGCTTATCTGGTTTAAATGAGTTAGTTACCGTAGGTGGTGATTTTGTAATTGGTAGTGTAAGTAGTATATCAGGTAACGGTAATGATGCCTTAATTCAAGCAGATTTTACAGCGTTAGAATCGGTAGGAGGAAATTTTTATTTTAAACTTAACAAATTAATGCCAGATATTACTGGTTTTGATAATTTAGAGTCAATAGGTGGTTCTTTAAATATTTCAAGTAATAATGAAGTTGAACGTATTACAGGCTTTGGTAGTCTCACCAATATATTAGGTAGTATATCAATATCAGGTCTTGATAAACTTACTACGATATCTGGTTTTCAACAACTCCAAAATATTCCAACATATCTTTTAATTTGTGCTGGGGAAAAACTAGAAACAATTAGCGGTTTCTTAAATCTTATCAATGTTGGGTCAAATCTAACTATTTGTTCAAGCCCATCTGTATCAAGTCTTTCAGGTTTTCAAAACTTAGAGACTATTCAAGAAAATTTCATTATTTCTAATAATAATTATGACAATGGAAATTTAATCTATAGTGGTTTTACAAATTTTACAGATTTTTCTAAATTGAAAAGTATAGGAGGAACATTTAAGATTGATAAACAGATAAGTCTTGAGAATTTTGATGGATTACAGGCATTAGAAACTATAGGAGAAGATTTTATAGTAGAAACAGGTTTTCTTTCTTTAGATCAAACTTTTTATACATCCTCATTAACTTCAATGCAAGGGCTTACAGCTTTAAAAAGCGTAGGTCAAGATATGAGGATTCAGTATAACTCTTCTTTAATAAATTTTGATGGACTACAATCCTTAGAATCTGTTAATAGGTATATGACCATTTCTTATAATGATGCGTTACAAAATTTAAATGGTCTAGATGCCCTGGAAACCATTAATTCTAATTTAGCGATCAATTACAATAACAACCTAGTTGATCTTACAGGTTTGGAATCATTAAAAACGGTTACCAATAACATAGATATTATAGCAAACCCAAAACTTGAAACTCTTGCAGGGTTAGATAATTTAGAAACATTTACAGTTTTAAAAATTGATCAAAACAATTCACTCCTTAATGTAAATCACCTTAACTCTTTAAACTTAGCAGGAGTTGAATATTCCACCTTACATGTTAGCAACAATGAAAAACTAACTTCTCTTGAAGGTCTTGAGGCGATTACTCATTTAAGTTATATATTTTTAATATCTAATCCTGAACTTGTATCATTAGATGGACTGGAAAATCTAGAGGTGTTAGGGAATTTACATATTCAATCTCATTTAAAATTAAATGATTTATCCGCAATTGAAAATGCAGAACTTACAGCAGGTGGACTATTAAGAATACAATACAATCCGGAATTATCGGAGTGTAGTGAAAAAAGTATTTGCAACTTCATTAAAACGAATGATCGAGTTAGCATTAACATGAATAATAATGGTTGTAAAACAAAATGGGAAATCTTAGATCGTTGTGCAAACCCTGAAGATTTTGATGGAGATGGTGTATTAAATAGTATTGAGGATACTGATGGTACGGACCCAGATGATGGTTGTTCGTATGTTACTGCCAATCAAGATAGTGCCTTAATATCCGTTTTATGGGAAGAAGCAGATTGTGATAATGATGGTATACTCAACGGAGTAGAACTTACAAATGGTACTAACCCAAAGATAGATGATACGGACGGCGACGGCGTTTTAGACGGTAATGATTCCAACCCAATAGATGCTTGTATTCCGTTTCAAAATAAAGCGTATACGGGTTACGATAGTTCAAGCGCCATTTGGCAGAATAATGATTGTGACGGAGATACCGTATCCAACGGTGATGAAATTACAGCGGGAACAAATCCTTATTCCAATGAATTACTTTATACAGATTCTACTTATCCTGATACGTTTGCTGAACAACGTATAGAAACGGTAGGCGGAGAAGCAAAATCCATTGCAACCAATGGCACAACAGTAGTGGCAGGAATAAGAAGTGCTACGAGCAGTAAAGTTGAAATATATGCTAAAAACTCCAGTGGAGTTTGGGAAAAGAACCAAGAACTTACATCTCCAAAAGCATCGGGAACTACAAGATTTGGTCAAGCTTTGGCCTTGTCTGAAAATACGTTAATTGTTTCCCAGCCTTATGATGATGAAAACCTGCCTGACACTGTATTTATATATCAAAAGGATGCTAACGAAACTTGGGTAGAAACGCAGCAAATTGAAGCATCTAGCGCTTTCTCTAATGATGGTTTTGGTAGTGCTTTGGCAGTTTCAGAGAACGTTCTTGTCTTGGCTGCAGGGGGAATAGCACCAAGTGGGGCGGTCTATATTTTTGAAAAAAATACGAGTAATGTTTGGGTAGAAACAGCAGAGCTTTATCCATCAGATGACCTTTTTGCTGGTGGTTTTGGAGAATCTGTTGCTATCTCCGGTAATCAAATAATAATTGGGGCTTCAGGTTATGACGCTACGGGTGCATTTATCTATGAAAAACAAAGTGATAATTCCTGGCAAGAAATACAACAGCTAAGTGCTCCGGACGGGCAGAATTATACCTACGCAAGAGATGTGGCCATTACAGAGAATAGAATTGTCATAGGAGATGTAGGATACACGGATGTTGTTTATGATCAAGGCGAAACTATAGTTTATGAAAAAGGTTATAATGGACTATGGAATGAAGTTCAGACCCTAAAGGCTAGTAATGGTTATCAAGCGGATTACTTTGGGGATGCTTTGGCAATGAATAGCAATAGGATTGTAGTAAACATGTCCGTTGATCAAACCATTGAGGGATGGCTTTATGTATATCACAAATCTAATGGTGAGTGGGTTGAAACCCATATTTTGACCGACACCGAAGGTTCAATTATAGATTTTGGGTATAACGTTGCCATTGGGGAAGGATTAATTGCAGCAACTTCTATGGACCATGTGTACTTTTTTGAAGACTCTTCTAATATGGATACGGATGGAGATGGAGTAGAGGACAGTATAGATAGTGACCCTAATGATCCTTGTTTGCCAATTCAACAGGACACGAATACAGCGTATGATTCAAATAATGCCATATGGGCTGCAGCAGATTGTGATAATGACGGTATTTTAAATGGGGAAGAAGTATCTAATGGAACCAATCCATACCAAGCGGAAACCTCTGCAGCGGCATGTTTTGAAATTTTTCCATCGGATGGAGCGGCATCAGATCTGTTCGGTAGAGTAATGGCAATGACCGAAGACGGAAATACTTTGGCAGCTTCTGCAAGTTATGATGATGATTTAGGAGAAAATAGCGGGTCTGTATATATTTTCAATAAAACAACGACAGGTGAATGGGCAGAAATCCAAAAGATAACCGCATCAGACGGTGGTGAAGATGAAAATTTTGGATTTGCACTGACTTTTGCGGGAGAATCACTAGTTGTCAGCTCTTATCAGCAGAACTATAGAACTGGAGCAGTGTATGTTTTTGATAAATTGGCAACAGGCGTATGGCAACAGTCACAAAAGCTTTTAGCGTCTGACAGTACCTTTTATAAGCAATTTGGTTATGCTATAGACGGAACGGAAAATCAAATTATAATAGGGGCATCAAATGACAACGAAAACGGTACAAATGCAGGTGCCGCTTATATCTTTAAAAAAGAAACGGACGGTAATTGGGTAGAAACCAAGAAATTAATGGCCTCTGATGCAGAAGCTCAAGATGCCTTTGGGATATCGGTATCTATTACCGCTAATACGGCAGTTGTTGGTTCTTTCTATGATGATGATGTAATAGAGAACAGTGGAGCAGTGTATGTCTTTGATAATACAATCAATGGAAATTGGACGGAAGTGGCTAAACTCAAGGCCTCAGATCCAAAAACATATGTAGGCTACGGAGTTAGCGTAGATCATACGGAAACTGATATCATTGTGGGCTCAGCATCTATAAATTCTAATAGTACTGAAACGGGGACAGCTTATATTTACAAAAAAGCAAATGATGGTTCATGGATATCTGTAGAAAAACTAACTCCTGAAGACGGTATGGCCAAAGATAAGTTTGGTATTGATGTAGCTATTAATGGAGATCGCATTGCATGTGGTATCAGTGGAGATGATGAAAATGGCTCCTCTGCAGGTGCGGTACAGCTTTTTTATCGATCTCATACTGGTGAATGGATCGGTTATGAGAAATTATTGGCATGTGGCACTTATGGAGAATACGCTGCTTTTGGAAACAGTATCAGCCTAACGAACAATTCAATTGCGGTAGGAACAAACTTTTACTCGGCCATTGGTTCTGGCTATGTTTTTGAGCTAGATGAGGTACCAAATGATACTGAGCCCCTTGTTGTTCAGCTAATACAAACTACATCTTTTGGTTGTAGTGAGGTAGGTGCCGTAGTTGAGGTAAATGTAACTGGCGGGTCGGAAGAGTATAATTACGAACTTTACAATGCTTCAAATTCCATTTTGATTACAAGTAGTGCTATAAACAGTTTTGAAAATGTTGCAATAGGAACCTATTATGTTCTAGTAACCGATAGCAATTTAAATCAAGAGCAAAGTAATTACGTAACGATTACGGCATCGGAGCCAATTGCGGCAGAACTGAATATAGAACAAGTTACGTGCAATAGTACGAACAATGGTTCCATTATCATAACGGCGACCGGTGGCTTAGCCCCATATCAATATAGTATTAATGCAGGGTCATTTCATTCTGAACCCAATTTTTCAAATCTTGGGACTGGTGACTATGATATCAGTATTCAAGATGCTAATGGATGTTCCATTCAGTTGTTTACTACCGTAACTAAAGAAACAGGATGTTCAGACTCAGATTTCACACTGCCAGTTGATAATTTTACTGTGGCAGCTACAAGTGAATCTTGCATATCAAGTAACAACGGAAGTATTGCGGTAAGCGCGGTTGAAAGCCTTGATTATACTGCAATCTTAACTGGTGGAACGATAAACGAATCCAAAGGATTTAAAGCTTCTACGAATTTTGACAACTTGGAATCTGGCTCATATAAATTATGTATTACAATTGCAGGTGAAGCCGGTTATAAAAAATGTTTTACCATAAGGGTTACTGAACCAGAAGCGCTTAAAGTAGACGCTAAAACGGATACTACGGGTAAGTTGGTTTCTTTAAGTCTTAAAGGTAGTTCTAGTTATTTTATAACCGTAAACGAAAAAGAATATACGACTTCAGAAAACGAAATAACCCTACCGCTCTCTGATGCGGAGAGTACTATTACGGTTAAAACGGACTTGGAATGTCAAGGTGTTTTTGAAGAAACGGTTATGGCAACCAATGAAGGTGTGTCCATTTTCCCTAACCCGGTAGAAAATGAAGATGTTACCATATACCTACCTTCTATAAGCACAGACGAAGAAATCCTGATTACCGTATTTTCACAAAGTGCCACACGTGTCATGGAAAAGATGGAGAAAGTAGATAATAGGATTGCAAAGATTAATATGGGTCATCTGCCTGCCGGAGTATATACTATTGTGGTTACTTCCAATTCACAGAACAGCTCCCATAAAATCTTAAAAAAATAAGAGCGCTTATGAATATCAAAAATAATCTTTTTGTCATTTTAGTATTAGGAGCGCTATGCGGTTGTAATTCGGACCCGTCAGATTTACTTCCTCAAAATGTGGTGGAAGAACCTGTTTCGGCTTCATTGGTTTTTCCTGAAAATCATACTGAGTGCAATGAAGGAACAATTGTGAGCAAGACTAAAAGTAAAGTCGCCTTTCTTTGGAATGCTTCGGCAAACACTGATTCTTACGAGCTTATTTTAACTAAAGTTGAAACTAGTGAGGTTTCTAATTTTGAGGTGGACGATACCACTAAAGAAATCAGCTTGGAAAGAGGTACCAACTATGAGTGGTATGTCATATCAAAATCTTTAACAAGTACGAAAACGGCAAAAAGCGAAACCTATGAATTCTTTAATGCTGCTCCAGGAATCCTAAGTCATGTGCCCTTTTCTGCGGAAGTCATAGCTCCTGAAAACAATTCAATAGTGGCCGCTGTTTCTGGAAAGATAACCCTGCGGTGGGAAGCTTCGGACATTGATGACGATATAAAAAATTATGTAATTTTTATAGGAACGGACAAAGAAGTATTAGAAAATAAAGGACTGCAAGCGGTTCCTAGTTTTGAAATGAGTGTTACTTCTGGAACTTCTTATTATTGGATGGTTGAAACTCATGATGAAGCAAACAATGTATCTACTTCAGAGGTGTTTAGTTTTACTGTTGAATAAGCATAGTCAACATAGATTTGAGTTTAAACCTACCGGTTTAGGAAGCTAAAGATTTACATCAATCTTTATGGTATTCGATTCAAGCAATAAATTTGCGAAAATTTTACAACCGCTTTCTATATTGTTTTAACTGCTGCAAGTTTTTCTGTTTTACGGGCTCCAATATTTCTTTTCCATATTTGGTAAAAAATCGGTGCTTTTCCATAAACTCGATATTCATGGAATACCAATCAGCATCTGAGTAAACCGTATGTAAGAATTTGGACCACTCTTTTCGTAAAAGGTTATTTTTGGATTGATACTGTTCCGTACCTAAGTGAAATAGATCCGCATCACAAATAATCTCTTCGTAAATTCCCTTTGGCCGCTGTGGCATTCGGGTTGCTTTAATACAGCTTACTATTAAATCTATTTTCTCTGGAGGACACTTTTGAGCCAATAAAAAGTTGCTGGCTTCTGTAACGCTATACTTCTCATGACCGGCAAAAACGGTGGCATTTCCGGTATCATGAAAGAGGGCTGCTAGTAAAACGGATTCTAACTCTTGAAGATCTCTATTCTCATACATTCCTATTTTTAAGACATGTTCGTAAACGTCCATTGTATGTTGAATGTTATGAAAAGGCAAAGAGCTACAGCGACTTCTAGTTAGAAGTCCCTTGCAATATATTTTCGCGTTTCCAATTATCTTTTTCATGGTACTTAAAATCTGTTCAAAAACTATAATTTTACTATACCCTCAGCCAATTCTAAAACCAAGGGAATAATGTTCGCCTTAAAAAAGGCAATCAAAATAGGGGGATATTTTTCTGATGTTCAATATATTAGAGCTGGCTCCCATAATTACATCTGTAAAAATGATAGTTAGCGCTAGATTTTTGGTTCGGTCAATCCAAAAGTTCTAAGATTTAGCATCGTTTTGATCCGTAATCTATAACGTTGGAATAAGAGCAAATCTTATGTAATCACCCAAACTACTTTAAAAAAATTGCCTGTCCATTTTCTTGTGCCATTGTTGATAGGTGTATTTAACCATTAAATCAAAAGACAATTCAGTAATTGATGATAGGAGGGAAGTAAAGGAAAAGGTATGAATTTTAAGTCTTATTTTTAGAATTCAGATAAAAAATTTAATTGTCATGTTAATTCTATGGGTGGTGTTTAGTACTGCAATATAAATTTTATTTACAGCCATGTATTTATATTTGGATTGATACCGGTTAATACGCTTCTATGAATTGAATAATTAGCCCTATTTTTGAGCCATTATAGAATCACCTAATTGGTATTTAATTTTATGTCGTATCAAGATGTATTTGCTCTTTTCTGGAATCAGGTAGAAGAAAGTGTTGAAGAAGGTAGCTTTGCCAAGCTTACTATGGCCAAGACCATAGGAAAGCCAAACTTGAAAAATATCTTTTTAAGACCCATTTATTCCGAGGATGATTTTAAGGTCCTTTTGAAGTTGCGTTACAGATCAAGGGAAATAGAAGATGAGGAAGATGAACTTACATTAGCAGAGGCTTTGGTTGTTTTGAAATCACATCTTAAAAGCCACTTTTCGTCCGTCCTGTTATTTACTACCAAAAAGGATGTTATGTTTAAAGTGAATAAAAAAGGAGCTGGGAGTATTACAGAAACCTTACCCTCGTTTAGTGCCGTTACACAGGCTAGAAGGGATGAAGAATAGACATTAAGTAATTTGACAGTAAAATTGTCTTACCCATTGTTGGAATGTTAACGGGTTTTTCGAATTCGAGGAAGGTGAACACCATAGGGCTCGAACAGGTCAACAAGATAATGCACCTCTCGGCGATTGCCTATAACCTAAAAATGTACCTGAAATTCAAACAAAAATGCTCAGAGAAATAGGATAGGCAAGGCTGTTTTTTCGGTTTTTATAAAAACCGGACTTCACAAGCTCAAAAATTGGTTTCATGCCCTGTAAAAGTAATGGGTTGTTCCTATAATTAAAAAACAAGACCGCCTTAAAAAGCGGTTATGGAGGTCATTGTTGTAATGATTATGGAGTTGTGCAACGGTTACTTTTGTTGTGTGTAGTTATTTTAATTTCGGTGGATTTTTTATTGCTGCTTTCACAACCTGAGCTACAGAATTCCTATTAATATTATTTTGTTTGCAATAATCACTTTTGAGCCAATCTTCCAACAGTTTTGCTCCTTTACTGTCATTACATGACATACAGCAAAGTGAAATATTGTCAATACCATTTATTCTAATGTCATTTACGATATGCTCCCAAGAGGCCTTTTGTTTTCTTGATTCAGAGTGTTCTAAAAACTTCTGACCGCAGTAAACACAACTCGTATCTCTTTGCTTAACAAAAGCTTCAACTTCTTTTGGTATGCCCCAACGATTTGCCACTTATTTTTTTAGTTCAGTTATTAGGTCTTGCCATTTTTTTTAGGCAAATAAAATCCTCCTGTTCGTCAGAACATTTGAAATTCTCTGAGCTAATAGGCCTCCATAAACCATTAATTCTTGAATATTCATACTGCTCTGGATATGCTGGTTACATCTAGCCGAATAAAGTCCTATATTTTCAATAGAACTACTTTTTTCAGGCATTTGATTTTGAGAAAGTAAATGACCCCATTCATACTTGATATAACGGATGTTCCAGTCAGAAGGTCTGTTCCAACAAAGTGGAAGTTCCGTTCCTTCTACATGAAAAAATGGTCTGTGTTCTTGAGCTTCAAATAGCAGACAAAGAATTTCTTTTAAAATGGCTTTTTTTCTTTTGGTCAAATCGTACTTCAGAAAAATCTTGTCTGATGTGATTAATTACAGACTTAACTAATCTGTCAGATCTTAAATCTGTTTCATAGGCTTCTGGATTTCCGTTTATGACTTGTCTATGTTCGATTAATTTCATTTTTCAAATTACACAACGTTGCGTATATGGCTTGTTGCATGTTTAAATGTATTAATTTTAGAGGTAATAGTTAACTTATTTTAATAAACACTTAGCTTTGGTTTAGCGATTTGTAGCAATAAATTATATACTGTGTTGTCGGTTCGTTTTATTTAAGAATGTTCAGAGTCAAATTTAATTTTGTCTATTATCGAAGTTGCTGCGGCCAAATCTTGGATTCCTACCCCAACAAGTTTTGCTACTGTAATTTTATCCCTAGCATTTTTGAATGCTATATTCTTAAAGGCAGCACCAAACTCGATAGTTTTATCAATTAGATGTGGTGAAGATTTTATTGCATGAGCATATTCCCCATATTTTTTATTTAGTTCAAGACTATCAATGAAAATACTATCGGCAACATGAAAACAATCGCTATCCATTTCATTTTTATAAACATCATCAGAACCAACTGCAGTTATGTGTTGTCCTTTTTGTAGCCATTTACCCTTTACAAGAGGTGTTTTACTTGACGTAGTGGTAATGATTATTTCAGATTCTTTTACTGCTTTCTCTACGCTGTCAACTAAGTCTACTTTCAAGTCAGGAAAAGAATGAGTCAGTTTTTCTTTTAATGAATGTGCTTTTTCCTTGCTACGGCCATAAATGGCAAGTGTATTGATCCGTCTTAGTTTCGCCAAAGCAAATACTTGATGGTATGCTTGTATACCAGTACCAATAATAGCAACCGATGTTGAAGATTTTGAAGCTACAAAATCGGTAATTAAAGCACCTGCCGCTGCAGTTCTTAAATCTGTAATAATGCCTTTATCGTTTAAAATGGCAGTAGGAAAACCTGTTTTAGCATCAAACAGAAAAATAGCGCCACTAAAAGGAGATAGGTTTTGCATTGCATTGTCAGGGAACATGGAAACTACTTTTATAGAAAAGTAATCATATCCTTTTATAGCAGCTGTCTTTATATGTGTATCCGCATTATTGGGAAAGTGGAGTAAACTTACGGGAATCCCAATAAGCGATGATGGGTTATAATCAATAAATGCCTGTTTTACTGGTTCAAATAAATCCTCTATTTTCAATAGATCGTTTATTTGTTCGTAGGTTATATTTATCATTTGCCCATTAAATTTTCTAAAACAAAAGATTCAAATTGTTCTAATGCTTCTGGTGTTTTTTGTCTACCAAAACCTATTCTAAAATAGCCGTTAAAATCATACACACCACTAGGAAGTATTAATACACTCTTTTCTTTAAGCACTTGTTCGGCAAAATCCATGTCATTGGTATCAAAATGCATTTTTACAAAAGCTATTGGTCCGGCATTTGGTTTATACCAAGAAAACAAGTCTGCGTATTTTGTAAAAAAGATATCATAAAGCGGAAGATTATCTTGTATTATTTTTAGATTTTTATCTAAAATAGCATGCCTGTTTCGTAATGCAACACCTGCTAAAAATTCACTTGGTCCAGCATTACAAATGGTTGTATACTCTTTAAGAATAGCTACTTTTTCTAAAATGGATTGGTTTTTTGTTGCTAGCCAGCCTATTCTTAAACCAGGTAAACCATATGCTTTAGACAATACACCTATAGAAACACCATTTTCATAAGCATCTGCAAAAGCAGGAATTGCAAATGAAGGATTGTGTTCTAATTCTCTGTAAACTTCATCGCAAAAAATGATGATATTGTTAATTCTTGCGAGTTCTATAATTGCTTGTTGTTCTTCTTTTGTAAAAAGAAACCCAGTAGGGTTATGTGGCGCATTTAAATAAATAACTTTGGTTTTGTTGGTTATCATTTTTTTTAACGCTTCAATATCAAAACAAGGGACGTTTTTTTCGTAACGTACATGCCAACTCAACACCTTGCACCCTATACTTTCTGGTACTGACTTTAAAGATTGGTAGCAAGGTGTTTGCACTATAACTTCATCGTCTGAGTTTAGCATAGCATGGGAAAACAAGAAAATTGGTTCTTGTGCCCCAGTACAAACAATGACATCCTCTGCCGTTATTTTGCTGTAAATTGTAGTAATATCTCGTCTTAATTCTGGACTACCTTGCGTATGGGTATAACCCAACCATGTGTTGTTAAACGCTTCTTTTGCTCCATTTTCTAATGAAAGTAAATCGGCTATTGTCATTGCTTCACAATCAGAATTGCACAACGAATATTTAGCACTATGTTCGTGTAAGGTATAATACCTTTCGAGTTTGAATGGTTTTATTTTCATGTAGGTTTTCTAAATGACCGACAATGGTCAGGTTATGATCAGTGCTTCGTAGATTTCCTTAGTTTTTGCAGCTACACGCTAAGCAAAATCACAAAAAAATCCGGGCCCTTATAAACAAGCACAGACCTTGGCTTAAAAGCCATAAGTCCGCATTTATCATAGGCATGATCTTTGGTGTTTTTGCATTTGTCTGTTAGGTGTCTGAACAAATAATCTTGATGATTATCAATTGCTTTTTAGCTTTTCCGCTACCTCGTCATAATATTCCTGCGTTAGTACTTCAGTCCAAGTAGTTGGTTGTCCTCCACCATATAAAGCCAAATACGTTACATCATTGCTCTTGGTCGATGAATGCCAATGTTCGATATCTTTATCACATTTTATTATATCTCCTTCTTTCAGAATTATTGGCTCGTTTCCTCTCTCTTGATAATACCCTTTTCCTTCTACGATTATTAAGACTTGTGCAGAATCGTGTTTATGCCAATCCAAAGTTGAGTTGGCTTTGAAGGTTGCTTTGGTAATATTATAACCCAATTCTTGGTCATCGTGGATAATGGCATTTAACCAAGCCTCTCCGATATAATGAGTGTTTGGCGCTTTCTTACCTTCATTAAGGTAGGAGGCAACATTATATTCAGCATCTTGTGAAAATACAGGTATAGAGAATAAAATTAAGAGGAAGAAAATCGTATTTTTCATTTTACTTTATTTTTTGCTTGGTTCTTATGCACAACTATCTTCTAAAGGTATTCAAAAAACTCTAAAAACTGTAGTTTCGTCCGAGTAGGAAGCCCATAAGCATGCTAGTTGCGCGCGGATTGGATATTCCCTCTGTTTTTTGTTACAACCCAATTTTTTAAGGATTTTAATTCTGAATTTTGACCTTCCTGAAATCTTTTTTCAACGTTAAAGATAACTGTCGGGCTAAGCTTGGTGCGGTAATAAGGAAACTTTTCGTTTCCGTCTTTGCAGGAAGCTAAAGCTTATTGTTTAGTTTTATTTTTTGTTTGTACAAAGCTAAATTCATAAGATTTAGCGACATTATAAATATACACAAACCCTGCGATTAAGCCCGAAACCCATATAATTTATAGGTTTTGTTGTGCAAAGTATTTTATTTTTTCCTTACTTATCTCGGTCTTATTAATCCAGTGCGTTTTGGTCAACTCCGTAATATTCAACTCCAAATCTGTCGCTCTTTTCCAAGTATTTTTTTATTAAATCGTTTTCATCTTCTACATAAGTGTTTATACCTAAAAAGGAAACATTATCCTCATATTTATGCAACATAATAGCTCTAGGTTCTCCAACCATAGGAATAAATGGAGAATCCTTTTCATGGCCAATGGATGGGTTATCCTTTTCTAAATCGTAAATATATGTTACGTCCACTTTTCTGTTTTGATAGGCAAATTCTTTTTCGACTTTTATAATAAGTCCTTGCACTTCAACAAAGTCCTCTTCATTATAATCTTCAAAATTCTTTGTCGATTTTTCTCGACAACCGTGAAATAAAACGATAAGTGAAATAATCAGAAAACTTCTCATGGTGAATATGTTGCACAACGGTTTAGCTATGAACAGTACGGGAGCAAATTAGCGTTTACTTTCCTTTTGGGACTTAGCCAAACCTTTTTGTTTTGCTTTTTCTTTTTTTATTCAATGCCAAATCCAAAAGTTTTGGCGGTGTTTATTGATATTCCGGGTTTATAAATTAAGCAGCCAAGCCTATATTGTTTAGAGGTTGTGTTAGCAATAGTTTTAATTTTTAGCATTATTATATTTTTCAATAATATACTTTATGTTATCTAAACTTCCTTTTAAAGTTTCAAACTCTTGAAGAATTTTTGGCTTATCTTCCAATAATGTTCGGATTTGTCCATGAGATTTTTTCCTTGAAGTACCTATACTTGTCGACCTAAGAATGGAGTTATTCTTAATATAATAATATGAAGGTTTTTCATTTGCTAAACTTACAACAGATTTAAATAACCTAATTTCACCGTCAACGATTCTCTCTAAAAAAAAGTGCTTATCTCTAGATACAAAAAATGCGTCTCCATCAACGCCATCAATAGTGTGAAAAAACTTAACTTCACTTGGCTTGATAGGTCTATACTTTTTATTGTCCTCTTTAAACTTATAATGAAACTGGGTAAGTTTAGGTCCTCCAAGATCTGTTCTTCTCTTTACTTTACCATAAATTGTGTCATTATCAAATGTTACTATATATTCTTTGTTTTGTGACATGCAATTATTATAAATTAATATCATAATAATTAGTCCGATTATTTTTTTAATTTTCATATTTAACTTTATCTAATATTTTTTAAAAATACTTATTCGATTTTCTGAGGTTTGTTATTTACGGAATTCAATTATTGCTAACAATTATATAAGCGTACTTAGGTACGTTTATTTCTATTTTATATATACTACTAATCTAAAGCAATTTTAATTCTCCCAGTTTAATATTAACAGTAGTTTTTGCAAGAAAGGTAAATGTAAAGGCCCATGGCCCATATCACGATTCGTACATCAAATAAAACCTCTCACTGATCAAATTTTTCCTTTTTCAACAGGGCCGTCTAATCGGTTTTTGATTGCATACGATGTGGATTATTTACATGAGAGCACTATTAAAATTAGTATCATCATGATTAAAAAATCAGTAAATATAGGGTAGTAAATATGGTAAAAAGAAAATAATGGTCAAACAAGCAATAACAAAGTATCCGTTATGTTTGAATGGAAATAACGATTTCGTATATTCATCGTTTCTTATAGAAAAAATTAATATCATTGGAGAATAGAAGCGAATGGCCCACATCTATGACACAAAGAACAAAAGGCTAATGATTGACACCACTACAGCGTTAGAGTTAGTTTTGTTGCATGGTTCCGTTAACACGAATGTACTTGAGGTAGACCTTAAAGATGGATTGGATTATGTGCTGGCCCAGGATGTAATTTCAGAAATAGATATGCCACCATTTAGACAGTCTGCTATGGATGGTTATGCTTTACATATGGGAGATGATGCTACGTATACCCTTGTAGGTGAAGTAAAAGCAGGTGACAACAACAATCCCACTTTGCAGAAAGGCAAAGCGGTACGGATTTTTACGGGGGCTCCCGTGCCCATTACGGCAAATACGGTTGTGATGCAAGAAAAAGTAACCGTTGAGGGTACTAAAATAACCATAGAAGAACCGCTAAAAGAGAATACGAATATCAGACCCCAAGGAGAGCAGATAAAATTAGGTGGTGTTGCCATAAATAAAGGAACAACAATTAAGGGAGTTCATATAGGTTTTTTGGCCAGTTTAGGAGTTACAAAAATCACGGTTTGTAAAAAGCCGTCCATTGCTATCATAGTTACAGGTAATGAACTTAAAAGTGCTGGAACTAAATTGTCTTATGGTGAGATATACGAATCCAATGGTGCCATGCTAACCGCTGTACTAAATGAACTAGGTTACCAGAATACCTCTGTTATAACTATTAAGGACGATTATGGTAAAACAAAAAAAGTTCTAAACGATACCATAGGAAAACATGATTTGGTTATTGTAACAGGTGGTGTATCTGTTGGTGATTATGATTTTGTTGGAAAAGCATTTGATGAAATTGGCGTAGAACAGGTATTTTATAAAGTGAAACAAAAGCCAGGAAAACCTTTGTACTTTGGAAAAAAAGAAGGTGCATCCATATTTGGGCTACCCGGAAATCCTGCAGCTGCGCTTAGTTGTTTTTACATCTATGTGTATCCACTTTTAAAAAAATATGAAGGCGCAGAGCATACAAGCCTGCCCAGTATCTCATTACCTTTGTTATCTGATTATTCGGTAAAAGGAACTCAGGCACAATTTTTAAAAGCAAGAATAGAAGCTGCGGGAGTAACTATTTTAGGAGGGCAGGGTTCTGCTATGGTACGTGCTTTTGGAGATGCAAACGCCTTGGTTTGTTTGCCTGTAAACTCTACGGAAATCAAAAAAGGCCAGATTGTAAAAACCATACTACTACCCTTTAAATAGAACAGCCATTATGAGCGATTATAAAATTAAAAGTAGGATTTGGATAGAAGTAGGGGATAATGTATTAGTGGGTGAAGGTAGGGTGCGATTGCTAAAAGAAATTGAAGCTCAGGGTTCCCTATCGAAAGCTGCAAAAACAATTGGTATGTCCTATAAAAAAGCGTGGACGCTAGTAGATGCGGTAAATAAATCAGGAAAAGAGGCCGTAGTAACTACTTCGGTTGGTGGGCAAAAGGGGGGAGGAACGGTAATTACCCCTTATGGGAAAAGCTTAATAACCGCTTTTGACAGAATCAATAAAAAATGTTGGGAATTCTTAGATCAAGAATTTGAAACCCTAAACGGAATTTAAGAAAGCAGAACAAGACAATAATCAGAGCAAAATAGGATTAGAAAATGAACACTACTTATAAAAACGTCTTTAAACAAGGAGCAATTTCTTCGGAATTTATAGGAGAGTCTATTGCCAAACATCAATCTAAAACAACTATTGGCGCGCATAATATTTTTCTAGGCCAAGTACGGGCAGATGTGGTTGAGGATAAAAAAGTTGCTGCAATTGAGTATACCGCTTATGAGGACATGGCAAATAAACAATTCCATGAGATAAGGGAGGCGACTTTTAAAAAATTCAATCTTTCCTGTATGCATATCTACCATAGTTTGGGGGAGGTGAAATCCGGAGAGATATGCTTATTTGTCTTTGTGTCTTCCCCAAGAAGAAAAGAGGTTTTTAAGGCATTGGAATATGTGGTGGAGGCTATTAAAGCCGATGTGCCTGTTTTTGGTAAGGAAATTTTTGAGGATGCATCTTCGCAATGGAAAGTAAATAGCTAGCTGCATGGTAGATATTACAAACAATAATATACTCACGGACACATTTGGTAGAAAGCATACCTACTTGCGTATCTCACTTACGGAGCGTTGTAATTTACGCTGTACGTATTGCATGCCCGCAGCGGGTATTCCGCTTTCTCCAAAATCCCACATTATGACGTATGAGGAAATTTATGCCATAGCAAAAGAGTTTGTGGACCACGGAGTCACCAAAATACGACTTACAGGTGGCGAGCCCTTGGTGCGAAAAGATGCTGCGTTGATTATGGAGAAATTGGCTTCACTGCCTATAGAATTGGCAATAACCACCAACGGTGTTATCGTAGATAAGTTCATTGATACCTTTAAGAAAATAGGTCTTAAGAAAATTAATGTGAGCCTAGATTCTCTAAATACGGAAAAAAATACATTTATAACCCGTAGGGATTACTTTAAAAGGGTTTATGACAATATCCAGTTGTTGGTAAAGGAAGGTTTTGAAGTGAAAATAAATTGTGTTTTAATTAAAGGTTTTAATGAAAACGAGATTATCGATTTTATAGAGCTTACCAAGACGCAGGCGTTGCAGATTCGTTTTATTGAGTTTATGCCTTTTGATGGTAATAAATGGGATTTAGAAAAATTGGTATCGCTAGAAGACATACTAAAACGAGTATATGACCATTATGAAGCAAGCAGTTTTGTAAGGTTGAACGATGCACCTAATGATACAGCCAAGAATTATCAAATAAAAGGCTATACGGGTACTTTTGCTATCATAAGCTCTGTTACCAATCCGTTTTGCGATAGTTGTAATAGAGTGCGCTTAACAGCAAACGGGCAACTTAAGAATTGCTTATTCTCAACCACGGAATCCGATTTACTTACACCTCTTCGTGAAGGGAAATCTATAACTACGGTAATTGAGAAAGCAGTTGGTGCTAAGAAAAAAGTACGTAGCGGTATGGATAGTCTAGAGAAATTTAAGAATCCAGATTCGCATAACAACCGTAGTATGATCGCTATAGGCGGATAAAAAAAGCTGCAATCTTTTGGATTGCAGCTTTACTATGTTGAGGTAGTTGTATGCTTAATTTGCTGCTTTACTCAAATTTGTCTTAAAAAGATTAGGGTTGATTGTTAGTTGAACCCATCCCCAGTTGTTTGTATTATCACTTGGTCTGCCACCTTTTATAAGACTCATACTGTCCGAAGCAAACATATGTGAATAGCCTACATTTAGTTTTACATTCTTCATTAAGGCTTGCGTATAAACCAAATCTAATTCCGTTCCTAAATAAGCATCTGAATCTCCGGTAAGTTCTGCATTGGCGCTAAAATAATGCCCTTTTAACAATAGGTTGGATTTTTCTCCTGTGGTAAAAACAACTTTTCCGTACACATCATTAAGTCCAACGTTGTTAGCATGGTTGCCAACATAAAAATAATCCATAAATCCATTAAACTTGTGATTGGTGCCGTATAGAGGAAAGAACGATTTGTTTTTGGAGTCACCGTCTTGATCAGTTCCGCTTAAAAGTTCAACACCTAATCCGTAAAGAATTTTATTAGATTTATAAGTAGCCTCTAAAGCCAATTGATAAGCTGCTAAATCTGTGGTAGCATTCGCTTTCCCAAATTGATAATAGGCACTACCGGCAAAATTTACTTTTTGTACGGGAAATTTAAAGTATGAACCCGTAGTCTGTCTATAGGAAACGCCGTCTGCAATGTCATTGGCATCACCTGTAAAATCTTGAAAACCTGTATTTAGAAAAAGAAAGCTCACAGAACTTTTCTCCCAAGATTTTTTGAGGTACGCATATTGCATGGATTTATAAGTAAAAAAACCTTGAATGTTATATGCAGTTCCTTCATTACTTGGTACTTCTTGGCTAAACGCTCCACCTAGGTCAAGCATAAAGTCATCCTTCTTATAGCTAATGATAGCTGCATCATGAAAGCGACCTTGCATTGCCCAATCCAGACCTCCAAAAATACGTTGGTCATCATAGGATATAACTTGCCTACCTACTTTTGTAGACCAGTTTTCATTGAATTGTAATTCTGCCCAAGCTTGAAATAAAGAAAAAGAGTCATTACCGTCTATTGCTAATATTTGCCGCGTGTCTCCCCAAGTACTCACATCTTGTACGGCAATAAATAGTTTTAATTTTTCGGCGGAATACCCAATATTAAGACGGGTACGTTGGTTTACGAATGCAGCGGGATCCGCATCATTAGGGAAAAGGTTGTTAAAGCCGTGGCGATATTCAAAGCGAGCTCTTACATCTGCATCTACTTCCAGCGTTTGCGCTGTTATTGGAATAAAGTTGAAAATAAGTAAAAAAAGAATACCTATCTGAAGTCTTTGTATGGTCATAATAGTTGATTTATTACATTTGGCAACAAAGATTCACTATTTAAACCTCAATAAACATGACATTTATCATCTGTAAGAGATAAGGTCTAAACACCCGGATTCCACCCAAGTGCAATGGCTACTTGTTTTTTTTCCTTAATAATAGATCGTATCATATAAGGTCTGTCCGTATCTACGTTCTGAATGGTTTCTTGCATAGGCTTACCGTCTATAGTAACGTCTCCGGTAAAATTTGCCAAGGGTTGGTGGCCTAGGCCGTATCTGTTGTCTTCAACCAAAAGAAGCATCAACATTTTTTCAGGGTCTGGCGTAGAACAATAAATGCCAAGTTCATCCCATAAATACACGTTATTTTTTGTTTGTTTAATAGGCTCAATACGTGACGCCTCTCCTAATATACTTTTTAGAACTGTGTAATTAGTAGGGAAACTAATGAGCGTATTATTAAGGAGTATCTCCTTAGCATTACATTCTATAGTAACCGTATCACTCTTTTTTTTTCTTTTGCTCGGATCTCTAAAGTCAAATATTCCCATACCATGCAAGATATTTCTTTTTTTGAGCATAGTGTGCAATTTGGGTTTTATTATCAGTAGGTGTTTTCTGATTTTTTAACAGTAAAAAATATGATATTAATCATAAAATAGTCGAAATTTTTTTAACTTAATTTTTTGTTAAGAAATACTGTAAATCAGGCATGTATAAAGTATTTTTTAACTATTTTCGTGTTTCTAATTAACCGCCAAAATTGAAGGAAACCCCTAACATACTACCCAATAAAAATTCTGGATGGAGAACTACGGCTGTATTTCTCATTGCTGTATTTATTGGTATTGGTTTGTTTTTGGCTAAAGAAGGAGAGGTTGTTTCTTACCTGTCGGATAATCCAGAAGCATGTGTTAATTGCCATGTAATGACTCCTGTTTATAATGGTTGGATGCATAGTTCACACAGAGAGTGGGCCAATTGCAACGATTGCCACGTACCTCATGATAACGTAGTAAATAAGTATTTCTTCAAGGCAAAAGATGGCTTGTATCATGCAACGATATTTACGTTAAGAGCAGAGCCAGACGTAATAAAAATGCAAGAAGCCTCTCAGAAAGTGGTACAGGCAAACTGCATACGTTGCCATATGCAACAAGTTACTCAAACAAAATATGACGGTTGGATAGATAACCATGCCGAGAATAGAACGGATAGACAATGTTGGAGCTGTCATAGGGAAATTCCACATGGAAAAGTACAAGGTATTTCTACATTACGATACAATATAGCACCATTACCAACCGATCAAGAAGAAGCTGTAATACCTGCTTGGTTAGAAAAAGAAAAGAATAAATAACGACGAGGAGTATGAAAAACAAGGTCTTATTTGTAGTAACGATTATTGCTGTTTTTTTATTAGGACTATTAGCTTCTAGTATAATTAACAGAAAGAGCGAAGCAAAATACGAGTATGTGCCAAAGGTAGATATTGGTGAGAACGAACCTAGGAGTAAAGTTTGGGGAGAGAATTATCCTCAAGAATATCAATCTTGGTTACAGACGGCAGATACTACATTTGCTAGTTTTCAAGGAGGTTCTGCCATGCGTGATGTATTGGAAGAAGACCCAAGATTAGTAGTTCTTTTTGCCGGGTATGGTTTCTCCAAAGACTACAATCAAGGTAGAGGACATTCATATGCAATTGAAGATATCAGGAATAGTCTGAGAACGGGAGGTCCTAAAGGAGAGGGAGATGGACCAATGCCAGCAACATGTTGGACTTGTAAAGGTCCCGATGTACCAAGGGTAATGAGTGAGATAGGCGTAGCCGAGTTTTATAAAGGTAAATGGGCAGATAAAGGAGAAGAGATTGTAAACCCTATTGGTTGTGCAGATTGTCATGATCCGGGGAACATGAAACTTAAGATTACACGTCCAGCATTGGTAGAAGCTTTTGATGCTATGGGTAAAGATATTAACCAAGCTACGCACCAAGAAATGCGTTCGTTGGTTTGTGCTCAATGTCACGTTGAATACTATTTCAATAAGAACTTACCGGGCAAAGAAGGCGTACCTTATTTAGTTTTCCCTTGGAAAGATGGTATGGCTGTTGAGGATATGGAGAAGTATTATGATGATATAGCATTTGCAGATTGGACACATAAGATCAGTAAGACGCCAATGTTAAAAGCGCAACATCCTGGATACGAAACTTTTAAAACGGGAGTACACGCAGATAGGGGAGTTTCATGTGCAGATTGCCACATGCCGTATAAGAGTGAAGGTGGACAGAAGTTTACAGACCACCACGTACAATCTCCTTTAAATAATATGGCCAATGCTTGCCAAGCATGTCACAGAGAAGAGTCGACCAAGTTAATGGAAAATGTTTACGAGCGTCAGCGTAAGGCAACGGAAAACCGTATAAAACTAGAAGATTTATTGGTTAAGGCACACGTAGAAGCGGGTAAAGCTTGGGAGTTGGGAGCTACCGATGAACAAATGAAACCAATTTTACAAGATATTCGTCACGGACAATGGCGTTGGGATTATTCTGCGGCATCTCACGGAGCATCTTTCCACTCGCCGGTAGAAATCGGAAGAGTAATTGGTGGAGGTTTGGATATTGCTGCAGAAGCAAGAGTTAAGCTGGCACGTTTGTTGGCAGATTTAGGCCATAATAAGCCAGTAGAGATGCCGGACATTTCTTCAAAAGAAAAAGCACAGAAGTATATTGGCTTGGATATAGAGAAACTAGAAGCTGAGAAGGAAGCTTTTAAAGAAAATTTATTGCCTAAATGGATGGAGGCTGCTAAAGCGCGCGAGGATAAAATAGAAACCAAGTCCGTTTCTATGAATTAGGTATTATATTTAGATAGATTAAATAATTATAAAACTTATCCTCATCACCATAAGAGTGATGAGGATAAGTTTTTTTTGGAAAGATATGACACGAAGATTATATAAGATTTTTGCTTCACCGGTATTGGCGCTTCTTTTGTTGCTGACCTTTGGGGTAGCAATGGCCGTAGCTACCTTTGTAGAGAATGATTTTGGTACTGCTACGGCGTGGAAGGTAATTTATGATGCGTTATGGTTTGAACTTGTTATGGTGGGATTATGTATTAGTTTCATTCTTAACATTTTCAAATATAAATTACTCAGAAAGGAAAAATGGCCTATACTTCTTTTTCACATTTCATTCATCATCATCATTATTGGGGCAGGTATTACAAGATATACTTCTTACGGGGGCGTAATGCGCATAAGGGAAGGAGCTTCTTCCAACATCATCATATCGGATGCTAATTATGTAAAAGCAAAAATATCCGATGGAAATAGTACTAAAGTGGTACTTAAAAAATTGAGCTTTTCTCCATTAACAAATAATGATTTTAGTATAAAAACCGATTTTAATTCTACTCCCATTGAGATAAGGTATAATAAATTCGTTGCTGATGCCCTACCTAAAATAGAAGATGATGTAGAAGGAGGAAAGGCGCTTCTAGAATTGGTGGTAACAGCCGGAAACGGAAGGGAAACGGTATTCTTACAGAAGGGAGAAATAGAGCAAATAGGAGAACATAGGCATCTAGTTGGTTTTGAAGCAGAGGGGGAAGGTGTAATCAATATTATCGAGAAAGACGGCGATTTTCAAATGAACACCCCTAGGGATCTGGACTTTTTTATTATGGCTTCTCAAACAGCTGGTAAAATAAAGAAAGACACTATCACCAACATGACCCTCAAGACATTGTATAGAGATGGGGATGCTTCTTTTGTTCCTACGGCATATCATCCAAATGCAAAAATAGATATTGTTAGTACGTCAGATAAGTTAAAGGATAACGACCCTAATAAAGATGATGCATTGCTAGTAGACGTCACAGTCAATAACGAAACCCAAACTACAAATTTACTATATAGACAAGGATTTTTACCAACCGAACATAAGGCGGAATTTAAGGATTTATCTATTTTACTTTCTTATGGTGCTGAAGCAGAAGAAATACCATTTTCTATAGGATTGGAAGATTTTCAATTGGAAAGGTATCCAGGTTCAACAAGTCCATCTGCCTATGCCAGTGAGGTTACTATTATAGATAATGGGGTGAAAACCCCATATCGGATATTCATGAACAATGTCCTGGATTATAAAGGATATCGCTTTTTCCAGGCCAGTTACGATACAGACGAAAAAGGTACGGTACTTTCGGTCAATCATGATGCTGTAGGTACGTGGGTTACCTATTTAGGCTATTTCCTAATGGGCCTAGGTATGTTTTTCACACTTTTTGGAAAAGGGTCTAGATTTGTGGAGGTAAATAAGAGGTTGAACAAACTAAAGAGGAAAAAGACAGCTCTTTTAATGCTCTTGTTTATAGGATATACTGCCGCTCTCCAAGCAAGACCTGAACAAGAAAAAGACCCAATACCAGAGCAGATTATAGACGCAGACCATGCTGCATTGTTTGGACGGGTAATGGTGCAAGATTTAGATGGGAGAATTAAACCGATAAATACACTGGCATCTGAATTTTTAAGAAAGATTTCCGGCAGGCCGTATTTTAAGCTCTCTCAAAATGGAGCTACGGTAAAGTTAGATGCCAATCAGACCTTTTTGGCCATGCATGTTTCGGCTAAATATTGGGAGAAAGTCCCTATTATAAAAATTGACAAAAAGAAACTAGGAACTGAATATGAGTCACTTAAATTAGGCGAAAACGGTTTAATATCTTTTCAGAATTTATTGGATAAGGATGGAAAATATGTTTTTGGGGAGCAAGTTGAAAAAGCAAATCAGAAAAAGCCGGCAGAACGCAATGAATTCGATAAAGAAGTTCTAAAAGTAGATGAGCGTTTTAATATACTTTATAATGTGTTTATCGGGAATTATCTAAAGGTTTTTCCCAATAGCCTGGATGAAAATAATACCTGGTTTACCTATACCCATGACTTTAAGGATTTTCCTGAAGAAGACGGGCGCTTTGCCAAAGCTATAATACCTACCTATTTTTCTGATGTAGCCAACCAGAATTGGGTAGATGCCACGGAAAAATTGGGATATATAAGTACCTATCAAAATGTACTTGGGGAAGACATCATACCCAGTAATCAAAGAATAGCTGCGGAACTGTGGTATAATGATTTAAACCTCAACTTCTATTTATTTCAAGTACTGTTCGTTTTGGGATTTATTTTATTGGTTTTGGCAATGGTAAAAGTATTTACACAAAAGAAAAGTGTGGAATACATCTGGAACTTTTTTATTATTCTGGCCCTGCTTAGCTTTATAGTATTTGCAGGTAATATTATATTAAGATGGTACGTGGCGCAACATGCCCCTTGGAGTAATGGATACGAAATGTTGATTTTTGTAGCTTGGGTACTTATGCTTTGTGGTTTTCTTGTTTATAGAAAATCAGATTTTGCATTGCCGCTTGCGACCTTGTTTTCTGGTGCTCTGTTGTTTGTGAGTTATTTGGATTGGATCAATCCGGAGATAACCAATTTAATGCCCGTCTTAAAATCGTATTGGTTAAAAGTACATGTGGCTACTATTGTAAGCAGTTATGCTCCTTTGGCCTTATCCGCCGTACTCGGTTTAATGGCGCTTATTTTAATGATAATTAGAACCCCAAAAACAAAAGACAGAATAGATTTAAAAATTAAAGAGTTGAGTTATATCAATGAAAGTTCAATGACCATAGGCTTGTTTGTTTTAGCCGTAGGCACCTTTTTGGGGGGTATTTGGGCCAACGAATCTTGGGGACGGTATTGGGCATGGGACCCAAAAGAAACTTGGGCATTGATAAGTATAATTGTTTACGCCATTGTTTTGCATCTTCGCTTTATTCCGGCCTTAAAAAACACTTATGTGCTTAACGTAGCTAGTATGTTTGCTTTTTGGTCTATAATCATGACCTCATTTGGCGTTAATTATTACTTATCCGGCTTACATAGTTATGCTGCTGGAGATCCAGTACCCATTCCACAATTCGTTTACTTCTTAGCAGCTTTTATGGTTATTACTGCTGTTTGGGCCTATTTTAGGAATAAGAGAAAGCTATAACCGTTTCAGGACTAAAGTTTTTGGTAAACGTTGCAAGACCTTAGTTTGTATATTGGATTTATCAACTTGATAATCAATTTGTACTGTTTTGTGGCCAATTTGGCATTTACAGATAATTCAGTAATCGTAGATTCCTCTAAAGTGGGAATATTAGTAGGGTCAGTAGTTTCTGGAATTATTGGATATATGATTGTAAAATGGAGGGGAAATCCAAAGAAGGGCCCTATTCTAAGAATTTAGTATTCCAATCTAAAATATAGTCCAGCTTATCTCGACTCCTAGCAATAAATAACGCTGACAATTAAGTGGTGAAGTGCCTATTCCTGCTTAATGCCAAATTAAACGGGTCTCTTTGGGGTATTTAAAATAGCTATTGAGTTAAACCAATGCCCGTAACGCTTTTATCTTTATACTATTATAAATTCTATACTAAAAGCACGATATATGATTACGGAAAATATGCATAGAGATAACAAAAGAGATCATGGAGGATTGCAAAACGATGTGCAACAAAACCGGGGTTTAGATTTGGATTACAATGATAATAACTCTGAGCAAGAACCTAATAATTTAGGGAAACCTGTAGATAATGGGGGAGTACAGTCTACCGAGTTAGAACCTAGGTTGGAAGAACAATGGCATGCGGTGCGCGATGAGTACCTTTCTCATTATTCAGGTTTGGAAAATGTCAATACCAATTATGAAGAAGGTAGTTTTAATACGCTAATTGATCGCTTGGCAGAGAAACACCAACGATCAACTAAAGAAATCCGGCACGAAATCCTTAATTGGACTTCAAAAAAGGGCTAATTTTAAAAATTTAAGAAGGTGTTGCATCCAAAATCCGAATTACTCATGATTCGGATTTTGGTGTGATTAAAAGATAATTTTTATTTCTTGGGTTATTCTAATTTGGCAGGCTATGCCAAAACATACAAAAACAAATACATGCGTTCACTAATTTTTATTTATTCTTTTTTCATTTGTTGCTCCAATGTATTTTCACAAGAATCAGAGGTGTTAGACTCAAATGTCAATAAGGAGGTTTCACATATTTTTTATATCACTTCTAATATTGGAAATGTCTCATATGAAGAAGCGAAAAAAATGCTGGGTGAAATCAATTCAGCTTCTAAAAACGAGACGGATGCCACCTTATTATTATTGGGTAATATTATAAATAAGGAAGGGTTTCCATCAAAAGAAGTGAAACAAGAGAAGGCAAAGGCCTATTTGAAGCCTTTAATGAAGGTATGGGATGAATTTAATGGCAATGTAGTTTTAACACCAGGCAAGAATGAATGGTTAACAGGAGCGCCTCAAAGTATAGACGATCTAGAATCATTTTTACAGGATAATAGTAAAGCTAAATTTTGGCCTAATGATGGTTGCCCCCTTGAAAAAGAAACCATAAATGACGAGGTGGTACTAGAAATGGTTGACTCCCAATGGTTTTTAGAAGATTGGGACAATCACCCTTACATCAACGAGAAATGCGAGCATAAGACTAGGGACCAATTTTTGGCAGAGTTTAAAGATGACCTAAAGGATAGTCAAGGCAAAACGGTAATCGTTGCAGTCTACCAACCGGTAATGAGTAATTCTAAAATTTCCATGATCGATAAAATGGGAGGTTTTACACCTCAGTCGTACCAAAATAAGGAAAATAGACTTTTACGGGGAAGGATGGAGACCATAGCCAGTCAGTTTGAGGATGTCATATTCGTATCTGGAAAAGACCGTAACCTACAATATTTAGAAGATGATGGAATTCCACAAATCATTAGTGGGGCAATAGGGAAAACAGAAAAAGCAAGAGCACCTAAAGAAGAACATTTTGAATCTGAAAATAAGGGCTATGCCAAGTTGACGGTTTTTAAAAACGGTAGTTCGGAAGTAGACTTTATAGAAATAGGAAGAGGCGCTTCCAAAATTGCCTATACTCAAATAATTAAAAGAGACCGTATTTCAATAGATTCTATTTCCTATCCTAAAAAAGCATACGGACCAACAGAAAAAGCATCAATATACACCAAAGAGGAAACGGATAAAAGCGGATTTTACAAATGGGTCTGGGGAGATCATTTCAGAAATCTCTATAGTAAAGAAATAGAAGCTCCGGTACTTCAAATAGATAAGTTACCTAATAATGTGCGTCCTATTTCCGAGGGTGGGGGAACACAGTCCAGATCACTTAGGTTAATAGATGATAATGAACATGAATATACATTAAGAGCGTTGCGAAAAAGTGCCTTGCGCTTTCTGCAGACCAATGCTATAGATAACCATTATGTAGAGGATTATCTCAGAAACACCGTGGCCGAGCGTTATATGATGGATTTTTATACCACGGCACACCCTTACGCGCAGTTCGCTATGAACGAACTTTCCGAAACGCTAGAGGTGCTTCACGCCAATCCAAATATTTATTATGTACCCAAGCAAAAAGGTTTGGGCATTTATAATGAAGATTATGGTAATGCCCTTTTTATGTTGGAAGAACATGTGGGGGATGAAAACAAAAGCTTTGAGACATTTGGACGACCAGATGATATTTTAAGTACTACGGATTTACGTTTAGAGTTAATGGAATCTAAGGATTCGTATGTTGATGAACCGAGTTTTATACGCGCCCGATTGTTTGATATGCTCGTTGGCAACTGGGACCGTCATCAAGACCAATGGCGCTGGGCGCAGTTTAAAACCGAAGACGGTAAAAAAAGGTATGAAGCCATACCAAGGGATTGGGACCAGGCTTTTCCCAAATATGACGGGCCTATTATTGGTCTTTTAAAATATTCTTTTCCATTGCTGCGAAAAATGGAAAGTTATGAAGCGGATATCAAGAATGTAAAGTGGTTCAACCTATCCGGGTATCCTTTGGATAAAGCTTTTATAAAAACTGCGAAATGGGAGGACTGGAAAACACAAGTAGATTTTATTCAAGAGAACTTATCGAACGAAGAAATTAACGCGGCTTTTAATTCTCTGCCAGAGGCTGCCCAAGATCATAGTATTGATGAAATTAAAAAGAAACTGCAATCCCGTCGTGATGGTTTGCAAGAAATAGCACGATCCTATTATGACTACTTAAATAATTTTGAAGTAGTTCTTGGGACAGAAAAGGATGATGAATTTTTAATTACTAGAGAACCAAATGGCGAAACCAATATTTCCATTTCAAAAGACAGTATTGTTTTCAATAACACCTACAATTCAAAACAGACCAAGGAGATTTGGGTTTATGGGCTTGATGGAAATGATACGTTTACCGTTACAGGAGAAGGTAAAAAACCTATGAACATTAAAATTATAGGAGGTAAGAAAAACGATACCTATGATTTTAAATCTACCAAAAAGGTAAAGCTTTATGATTATAAGAGCAAGAAAAATACCATTGTAAATCCAAAATCAAAAAAATGGCTTACAGACTCCTATGATGTGAATACCTATGACTATGAGAAAAGGAAATATCATGAGAACATTATATTCCCAAGTTTGGGATATGATGGCGATACAGGTTTTAGAGTGGGCTTAAAAGACCGTTTTACTACCTACGGCTTGGCTAACAACCCGTTTAAATCACAGCATACCATAGGAGCGGAGTACTTTTTTGCAACAAATGGTTTTGCAATAGATTATAATGCGGAATTTGGACATGTTTTCAACAATTGGAACTTAGGTTTTGACGTGAGGCACACTAGTCCTAATTTTACTATGAACTATTTTGGAGAAGGAAATGATTCTCAAAATGATGACGATCTGGATTTTGATTACAACCGGGTACGTATAAGACAATTTAAATTTTCTCCATATTTAGTGCATGAAAAGGCAGGAAGTAGATACTACCTAAGAACCGCATTGCAATCGTTAGAGGTTTCCAATGATAGCGAACGTTTTGTAGGACAATCGTTTACAGCGGATAATGATGTTTATGAGCAACAGGTATACGCTATGGCGGAAGTGGGTTATAATTACCACAATCAAAATGACCCGGCATTTCCGAATCGCGCCATGAATGCGGATTTAGTAGCAGGTTACAAATCGAATTTAAACGGATATGATAACCAGTTTGGTTATGTAAAACCTTCATTGTCATTAACCTACCCTTTACATCCAAGCGGTATTGCCGTAATTGCAACCAAAATAGCAGGTGAGGCTGTAATTGGAGATAACTACGAGTTTTATCACGGTGCGGTTTTAGGTGGAAATCAAAGTTTACGGGCTTACAGAAATGAAAGGTTTAACGGGCAATCCGCCTTTTACCATAGTACGGATCTTAGAGTTGGTATTACCAGATTTAGAACCAATTTCATACCTATTCAAATGGGCGTAAGTGCGGGATTTGATTATGGTCGTGTGTGGTCGGATAATGATAATTCCACCCAATGGCATAATGACTATGGTGGTTCTCTATGGATATCCGGTTTTAGTGCATTGACGGGAAATCTAGGTTTCTATCACGGAGGAGATGGAAATCGCTTCATATTTAGTGTTGGCTTTAATTTCTAGAAAAGAGTTCGTTTATTCATTTTAGCTCGCAGCGAAGTTTTTCTTTCCAATCCCAAATATTACTATGAGGATAGTCTCGTATTTTGCTCCTAATTTCTTTTTTAAAATACGAAAAGCTTTGGTAATCTGAGCTTCCACAGTTTTAATAGAAATATCAAGATAGTCCGCAATCTCATTATTTGTTAATCCTTCCCTTTTACTTAGAACAAAAACCTTTTGACATTTAGGAGGTAGTTTCTGTACCTCTTTATTTACGATTTCTATCATTCTAGTTAGAGCGTTATTGTCCGTTTCTTCAACCACTTCATGGGCGTATTCAATATATTTTGCTTGTAATAGAACTACAGCTTTATTTTTTTGATAGTGATTCAGGAATTCATTATAAACACATTTGTATAAGAAACTACGTATGGATAATTCAGGATTTAGTTTTTTCCTTGACTTCCAAGTTTTAAGAAATACATTTTGAACAATATCCTGTGCTGTTGATTGATTATGGGTTAGAGTTATTGCATAGGCATTGAGTTGTCTATGGTAGGTTTCTAATAAGAACATGTAGGCCTTCTCTTCCCCTCGAATAAGGTTTTTGATTAAAGCTGAGTTATCTTCCAATTTCATGAGAAAATGTTTATATCGCAAGTAAAGGATAAAAATAATACGATTATTAAAAAAATATTAAAAAAAAGTTAGGGTATTGAAAATATCACTTGTAGTATATGTAAAGAGAAAGGGTAAATGACTCCAAAAGAAGTTGAGAGATATATAATTAAGTATTTTACACAAACTGCAGATACAGCAGAGTTGGATCTACTTGATAAATGGTTGCAGAATAAAGAGAATCAAAGGATTTATAAAACTTACGTGAAAACAAATTTTGCGATAAACTTGGCTATGAACGACCCAAATTTGGATAAAGTAAAAAAAGAGCTCTTAAAAGAGATTCGTAACGAGAACGTTTCACAGGGTAAAGTTAGATTATTGTCCGTATTAAAGTATGCTGCCATAGCTCTTGTTTTCTTAGGCTTAGGAGTATTACTGAAAAATAATTTATCTATAGATGGCCTGGATGAGATTGTTATACCAAGAGAAGACTTGATCACATTGGAATTGGGTAACGGCGAAGTACAGATAATTTCAGAGGATGGAAGTTCTAAAATAGTTGATGAAGCTGGTAATATTGTAAGCAATAAAAAAGGCAGTCAATTAATTTATGAGGATGAAGACCAAAATTCCAATCTTCAATTTAATACACTCACTATTCCAAATGGTAAACGATTTGGTCTAGTATTATCTGACGGTACAAAGGTGCACTTAAATGCGGGAAGCTCCATTACGTATCCCACTAATTTCACTAAGGATGCGGAAAGAAAAGTGACCTTATTGGGTGAAGCCTATTTTGAAGTAAGTCCGGATAAAACTAGGCGGTTTATAGTGAGTAGTCAAGAATTGGATATTAAAGTGTACGGCACCAAATTCAATGTTGAAAACTATTCTGAAGATGAAGAGGCCCAAGTAGTCTTAGTAGAGGGTTCTGTAAGCTTGTTCAACCAAGAACAGAAAGAAAAGAAAGATGCAGAAGTCTTTTTAAAGCCTGGATTTAAAGGCATATTTAGTAAAAAAGAGAAAAATATTGTAAATCAAAAAGTGAATACTGCGCTCTATACCTCTTGGACAAATGGTAACCTGGTTTTTCGTAATGAGAGGTTCGATAATATTATTCAAAAATTGGAACGCCATTATAATGTGGTAATTATAAACAATAACGATCTATTGGCCAATGAAACTTTCAATGCTACGGTAGAGACCAATCACGAAACTATTGAGCAGGTCTTTGAATATTTCAACAAGGTTTATCAAATTGAATATCAAATAGTAGAGAATAAAATAATAATAAAATAAAAATAGGATGAAACGAAATAACTAGAACCCATCAAACTTGATCATTTTTTTATTCGAACTTATTTGAATAAAAAATCGGAAAATGCTCTAACATTTCCCGATTCAAAAAAATGATTATTCGTAACGCGTAATCACAAATAAACACTCAAAATTATGAAAAAACCACCAAAGTCGGAGGGTGTTCTCTCTTGGCACTTAAATTATGACCTGAAAATGAAGTTATCGCTTCTATTTTTCTTAACCATTAGTTTTTTGATGCATGCCAATTCTTCGTATGCGCAAAAGACTAAAATATCTATAGAAAGGGAAAATTCTACGGTAAGAGAAGTTCTTGAAGATATTGAAACTCTAACTGAATTTAAGTTTCTGTTCAATACACGAGCAGTGGACTTAAGTAGAAAAGTAACCATTAAGGTAGATAAAGCTCCAATTGATAAGGTATTGGACCTATTGTTTGAAAATGTAGATACGAGCTATGAATTGGATGACCGTAAGATACTATTGAGAAAGAAGGAGCGAAAAAGCCGTAGTACAAATGAATCACTCTTAATTGCTCCTTATCAACAAACAATATCAGGAATTGTAACCGATGCTGATGGCATACCATTACCTGGGGCAAATATTGTAGAAAAAGGAACATCAAACGGTGTCACGGCAGATTTTGACGGAAACTTCTCAATTGAAGTTTCAGACGAGAACGCAATTCTTTCCATCTCGTATATTGGGTATACAACAAAAGATATAGTAGTAGAAGGTAACGCACCAATTACTGTGCAACTGCAACCAGATGCAGCTAAGTTGGAAGAAGTAGTGGTTGTAGGTTATGGTACACAACGAAAAACCGACTTAACAGGAGCTATTGCTACAGTTAAATCAGAAGATTTTACCCAAGGAGCAAATTATGATGCGGTGCAACTTTTAAATGGTGCGGCATCAGGTGTTAATGTTAGTCAAGTGAGTTCTGCTCCAGGTGCCGGTTTAAAAGTTCAGATACGTGGTGCCGGTTCTATAAACAGTGATAATTCGGTATTGTTCGTAGTTGATGGTCTTCCGGGTGTAGACCCTTCCTCATTAAGCCCTGGCGATATAGAATCCATAGATGTGTTAAAAGATGCTTCTTCTGCCGCTATTTACGGTACTCGTGCGGCTAATGGTGTTGTTCTAATTACAACGAAAAAAGGAAAAGCCGGAAAAACAAGCTTGTCCTATAGCACGTATACCGGTTTTCAAAGCGTAGCCAAGTCTTTGGACGTGTTAGGTGCCAATGACTATGCGGACCTGGTTAATTTTAGAAGTGCAGATACTTATTCTCCTGAGCAAATTGCAGGTTTTGGTGCCGGCACCGATTGGCAAGATGAGATTTTTCAAAATGCCACGGTTCAAAATCATCAAATATCTTTGTCCGGAGGTAACGAGAAGGGCAATTATTATTTAGGGTTGAATTACTTTGATCAAGATGGTATTGTGAAGTCTTCATCAAGTCAGAAATATAATATTCGCTTAAATGTGCAATCACGACCGCTGGAAAACTTGCTGATTTCTGCTAATGCTAATTTTACTAGACAGACCAATAATGAAATATTGTTCTCAAATTCCGCAAATGAAAATGCGGGTCCCATAAACTCGGCCATTCAATTTGACCCGACTTTATCATCAGGCCTTGATGAGAATGGACGCTATTTTAGAAATGCTTCAATTGCTTTGGATAATCCGTTAGCATTGATTTATGGGATTGATAACCAAACTGTTCTCAATAGATTTTATGCTTCTATAAATACGGATTACGAAGTAATTAAAAATGTAACAGCTAGTTTACGTTTGGGTGGGGAGTCTAATACCTCAAGGGCAGATATGTACAGAAGTAGGGCTACTCTTAGCGGGCTGGCGCAAGGCGGTATAGGCACAATAGAGTCTATAGAACAAACACATTGGCTGGTTGAGGCGCTTCTAAAGTATAGCAATACGTTCAATGAAAATCATAATTTCTCAATTTTTGGAGGGGTAACTTTTGAAGAATTTTTAAACAGAAGATTCAGTGCAAATTCAGAAGGTTTTTTGTCAGACGTAACGGCTACCAATCTACTACAGAGTGGTAACGGTGATTTAAACGATGACGTTACCAGTGGCAAACAAAAAAATCAATTAAATGGTTTTATAGGTCGTGCTACCTATGATTACAAGGGTAAATATTTATTAACTGCATCCTTTAGGGTAGATGGTTCTTCTCGCTTTTCCCCCGATAATAAATATGCTTTTTTTCCATCGGCATCTTTAGGATGGAGAGTTAGTCAAGAACCATTTTTGGTTGATAGTAATACTCTAAGTAATCTAAAACTACGCCTGGGTTATGGGGAACTGGGAAATCAAGGAATTAATAATTTCGAGACTAGACAGACCCTTATTTCCCGATCCAATAATGGTAGTAATTCAGTTTTTGGGGGATCTGTAGCGCAAGGTGTGGTCGCTGCAAGGTTACCTAATCCGGATTTGAAATGGGAAACCACTACAGAAATAAATGTAGGTGTTGACTATGGTTTTCTGAATAATCGCATCTCAGGTTCTGTAGATCTTTTTAAGCGTAAAACGTCAGATCAACTTTTTAACAAACCGTTGCCCTCTGTTGTTGGCTTTACTAATGTGAGGACTAACCTTGGTGAAGTAGAAAACAGCGGTGTTGATTTCAATATTAACACTATCAATATTAATAAGGATGATTTTCAATGGACTACTGGAATTACAATGTCATTCTTAAAGAATGAAGTAACTATGCTACCGGATTTTACCGAAGAGATAATAGGAGGCAACATAGGTACTTTTATACAACAATATACTATTGTACGGGAAGGCGCCCCGTTGCAATCTTTCTATGGTTATGAAATAGACGGTATATTTCAGGTGGGAGATGATATTGCAAATTCTGCTACACCTGACTATCTACCAGGTCAACCCAGATTTGTTGATCAAGATGGTGATGGAGATGTAGATGCGGATGACCGAGTGGTATTAGGTGATCCCTTTCCTGATTTTTCTTTCGGTTTTAACAACAACTTCAAGTATAAAAACCTGAGTCTTGAGATTTTTCTTCAGGGAGTTCAAGGTATTGAATCTTTAGACGCCAATGTAACGGAATCATTGTATCCAACGAACTCGGCCAGGAATTCTATTTCAAAATATTACAATGAAAGATGGACACCGGAAAATCCATCAAACACTTTGCCGTCAGGAGAAAACCCTAGTCAGTATGGTGGGGCTAGAGCTATCAACTCCCTTACGATTACGGACGCTTCTTTCATTCGTTTAAAGAATATTACTCTTGGTTATAACATACCGTTAAAAGATACTTTTAGAATAACATCACTAGGTCTGTATGCCGCGGTAGACAACCTGTTTACAATCACTGATTTTGAAGGGTATGATCCAGATGCGAGTGCAGAAGGTACGAATGTGGAACGTAGCAGTTATAATAGCTATCCGTTAGCACGTACAATTAGATTGGGCTTAGATATTAAATTTTAAACATACACTGATGAAAAAATATATAATTAACATAGTTGTGATCGTACTTTTGTTCGGTTGCGAAGATTTTTTAGAAGAAGAAGTCTTTACAGAATACGACCCATCTGTTTTTCTACAAGACGAAGCAGGGGTAGATGCTTTGTTGACAGGGGCTTATAGTGCTGCCATATATTCTAATTTCCAAGCTATAGACCATTTTAATGTGCAACAACTCAATACTGATGAGACTTGGGAAACTGGGGGAGGTCTCAACAGAAGGGTTTTACCACTTATTGAGTTTACTTGGGATGCTTCAACAGACTATTTCAATAACGGATATAATAGGTTTTATAATGCCATAGCCGCAGCAAATAATGTGCTGAGTGTTATAGACGGTCTAGATAACTTGGAAGAAGCCACTTTAAAAAAAATTGAGGCGGAGGCCAGGTTTTTACGAGCATTTTCTTATTACAATCTACATAACTATTTTGGTCCTACACCTATTGTTACCGTACCCGATGGGGCCACTTTAGATGAAATAGAGGCTGTAGGAAAAGAAACACCTAGAGCTACTGAAGAAGAATACAGGAGCTATGTAATAGGTGATTTAATTTATGCATCTGAAAACTTGGATTACGGCGGACTTTCAAGTAGAGCGAATAAGGGAAGTGCACTTGCTTTGTTAACCAAAGTTTATTTAAATAATAAACAATGGGAAGAAGCGGCCACAATGGCAGAGGAAGTAATTTCAAATGGAGGATATGTTTTATATGACGATTACACCAAACTTTTTGCAGTAGAAGGTGAAGATAACAACGAATTCATTTTTAGATTTGAAGCTGCTGTAGGAACCAATCAAGCAAATGTATATATACCCCATGCTTTTCCTCCAAATTACCCTATAGAATCCAATTGGGAAAATTTTGGCGCTCAGTTCAGAACATATACCGCGTTTTACGAAACGTTTGAAGGAACTGATATTAGAAGACAACTTCTAATTTCGGAATATATACCAACAACCACGGGTGTTTTAACTCCTTTGTCCAGAGATGGTGACGGTGTTGCTTTAGATGATGTACGCAGTTTTAAATTTGTACCAGACCCGAATGCGGCAGGTAGGTTTAGTGGTAATGATTTTCCTATTATACGTTTGGCGGATATTATCTTGGCACGTGCTGAAGCATTGAACGAAGTTAACGGACCCAACCAGGAGAGTATAGATTTGATCAATGAGATTCGTGATCGGGCTGGTGTTGCTAGTATTGTCCTTACCGATTTTAGTTCAAAAGAAGAATTAAAAGATTTTATTTTAGCTGAAAGAGGGTGGGAACTTTACTCGGAAAGTTTGCGAAGAGAAGATTTAATAAGGCATAATAAATTTGTGGAAAGAGCAATAGAACGTGGTAAACCAGCACAACCCCATCATGTGGTTTATCCGCTTCCGCAAGCGCAGATAGATAATAATCCAAATTTAGAGCAGAACCCAGGATATTAAATTTCAAAGATTACGGGGTTTAATAGGTAAAAGCCCCATAATCTTTAGTTTTAATTTATAAAATACTATGAGATATAAAATAGTGACCATACTTACTTTCTGCCTACTTTTTATAGGGTGCAAAGAAAAAAAGGTAGTAACTGCAGAAGTAGAGAGTGTACAACTATCTCCTAAGAAAAATGTTGTTTTTATACTAGTAGATGATTTAGGCTGGAAAGATTTAGCGTGTTATGGAAGCTCCTTTTATGAAACACCAAATATTGATAGGTTAGCAGCTAGTAGCAACCTCTTTACAAATGCATATAGCCCCAATCCTGTATGTTCCCCTACAAGAGCCGCAATTATGACGGGAAAATACCCAAGTAGAGTAGGTATTACGGATTGGATTCCGGGGTACGAGGCCAAGAACGCTATACTTAAAGGCCCGGAAGACTTGTTTGAGTTACCGCTAGAAGAAACCACCATAGCGGAAGCTTTAAAAGAACAGGATTATAAAACATTTTTTGCTGGTAAGTGGCATTTGGGTGATACTGGCTTTTTTCCGGAGAACCAAGGTTTTGATATTAATAAAGGCGGCCACCACAAAGGACAACCGCCAGGAGGGTATTATTCACCGTACAAGAACCCAAAACTATCGGATGGCCCAGAGGGTGAATATTTAACGGATAGGCTTACCAACGAATCCATTGCATTTTTAGAAGAGAATAAGGATAACCCATTTCTTTTGTATTTGTCTTATTATACCGTGCACACGCCAATCCAAGCCTCTAAAAAACACATTGAAAAGTTTGAAGCGAAAAAGAAGGAATTAAAAATTGGTGATGCTCAATTAAAAAATGAGAGGGAAGCGCATACCGTTATAAATCAATACAATGCGGAATATGCTTCTATGGTTTACGCTTTAGATGAGAATGTAGGTAGGTTACTGGATAAGCTAGAAGTATTAAAATTGATGGATGATACTTTAATAATTTTTACTTCTGATAATGGTGGGCTCACTACACGAATAGGCGATCGCAAGGGACCAACAAGCGTGCGGCCGTTACGAGCTGGAAAAGGTTGGGCCTATGAAGGCGGAATTAAAATTCCTTTACTGATTAAAAAGCCCGGACAAACACAAGGAAGCAAGATTAATACGCCAGTGATTAGCATGGATATGTTTCCTACTATTTTAGAGGAGCTTAATTTACCGCTTCGGCCAGAACTCCATCAAGATGGGGTGAGTCTTAAACCAGTTATGGAAGGAGAAAAAAGTAGTGCCCATGAAGCTTTGTTTTGGGATTATCCACATTATCATGGAAGTGGCTGGACGCCAGGTCAGGCAGTAAGGAAAGGAGATTGGAAACTGATTTATTTTTATGAAAACGATTCGTATGAATTGTATAATCTTAAAAATGATGTTTCTGAAGAGAATGATCTGGCACAGACCAACCAAGAGAAACTAAAAGAGTTAAAACAGGTCTTGATTGATTTCAATAAGAGACTCAATACCCAAAAACCGATGCGCAATTAGAAATTGGCGGTATAATAAATGAATGATTTAGTTAGTTGAGTTAGTTTAGTTTTTTCAAAAGGGCAACAAGAAATTGTTGTCCTTTTTTGGCTCACTTCCTTATTTTGAACACCTATTGGGAGCCAATATGTTATTAGGGTGCAAGGTGCTTTTTAATTTAAAGGCGAGGCTATTTTCCCAATTCAATTTGCTCAGATATTCGTTTTGAAAAACAGTAGGTACCCTATACGGATAGACACCAATTTTTAAACAAAAATCTAATAAAGACCCATACAGCGTATGCGCATTGGCAACTTCTTTTGGTTCTGTCTTATCAAATAATATGGGTATGGTGGAAGGGATTACATTTTCATTCTGAAGGATTAAAGTAACCATGGGTTCCATATTAAATTCTTTAAACAGGTTGTAAATCCCTTCAACATAAATTTTTATAACATTTACGTCTAAAAATGAATACTGGCCTATGGCACAAGAGTATATAGATGGAGTATACAAAACCGTTACCTAGAACAGCGGATATTAGTGAATAGTTAGTTTTAGTTTTATAGTGGAAGCCCCGTCATTTTTTGGCGGTTTTTTTGTTTCAGTGGTAACCGACAAAGTGGTATTCTATTATTCTGTTTAAGAAAAAGGTACAACGTATCACCCCAATAAAGGCCACTCCCCATATTGCCCTTCTGCTTGTTCTATGACTTCTTTTAAAAGCTTATCTAATTCTGAGAAAGGAACTTTTCCTCGTAGTTCTTTTTTAACGGCTAAACGTATGGCTGCTCTTGCATTTTCTTTTTTGGTCCAATCTAGCTGAAGGTTTTTCTTTACCGAAGCTACTACGGTATGGACTAATTCCTGTACTGGTCCCGCTTCATTTAATATGGCACTATTTGCAGATAATAGATCGTAAAAAGCGAGTTCATCTTCGGTAAGCCCTAGTTCTTTTGTTCGTTTATCGTCTGCTTTCATCTCATTTGCAATGTCTAGCAAGTGTTTTATTGCAGCAATGGAATCTAAACTGTTCTTGTGGTATTTGCCCAATACTTTTTCAAGCTCATCTTTAAGCTTTCTACCTTTTTTAATGTTTTTGCTCATGCGTACTTTCAATTCGTCATTGATGATACGGCGTAACAGTTCTATTTTAATATTTTCTCCTCCTTTATCCTTTACAATGGCTTGGAAAGAATCATCTACGATAGAAATATCAATCTTATCTAGATTATACATGGCAGCTAAATCTACTATAGCTTGCGATTCTAATGATTTGCTGATAAGGTCTTTTATACGGTCATTTTTAGTTCGCTGAGCTCCTGGAGGGTATTTTATTTGTCTTATCCTTTCTCTAAATTTTTGTACAATGGCAACATCTTCTTGAATTTCCCAAATGCGTTCATCTGAATTGGTCATGGCCATTAACTCACTTAACTTACGTTCTTCCCTCAAGTAGTTTTCGGTGATCTCATCTGTTCGTAACAATAAATTTAAACCACGAGTAAACCATTGCATTAATTCTGTTTCTTGCATTGATTGTACCACATCCAATTCAAAACCACCTACCAAAGATTTAACTATAGTCAGTTGTTCTAAGCACAATTCTACTGCAGCATCTAAGTCTAAGGTTGGTTTGCCAGCTCCACCGCTGCCAGTATATTTTTTTGTGGCTTCTGCTAAAAAGCCTGATATGCCAATGAAATCAACTACCAGTCCATTTGGTTTTCCTTCAAAAACTCGGTTTACTCGGGCGATTGCTTGCATCAGGTTATGACCTTTCATAATCTTGTCTACATACATGGTGTGTGCGCAGGGTGCATCAAAACCAGTCAACCACATATCACGGACAATGACCATTTTCAAAGAGTCTTCAGGATTCTTGAATCTTGACTTTACTGCTTCCATAGCATCTTTGGTGCGCATATGTGCATTCCAACTCACAGGGTCTTTTCCAGGACTACTGGTCATGATGACTGCTATTTCTGGGCAATCTTCCAGAGCAGATAAGGCATCGTACATTTTAACGCAATTACGGCGACTCATACAAACTACCATAGCTTTGCCATCTAAAGTTTTTGTACGTGCTTTAAAGTGTTCTAAAATATCTTTAGCTACAGTCTTTACACGGTCTTCTGAACCTGCAGCATCTTCAACAGCTGCCCAAACACCAACAGTGGTATCTTCTGCTTGTTCTTCAACTTCTTCTAGTTCTTGGAAGTATTTTGCTTTTATATTAAGCGGCACCATTTTTGGCTCGTAGTAGATGGGTACCGTGGCACCATCTTCAACGGCTTGTTTAATATCGTATATGTGAATGGTGGGACCAAAAACTTGTTCGGTATCGGCATCTTTGCCATCTACTGGAGTGCCAGTAAAACCAATAAAAGATGCATTGGGTAATGCTCTGCGAATATTCTGCGCAAAACCGCCACTTTCAAAACCGTATTGAGTACGGTGCGCTTCATCTGCCATAACAATTAGATTATAGCGTTCACTCAAAATGGGATGCTGCACTTCTTTACCTTCTGCTAAATCTTTCAACCTGAATTTCTCAATGGTCGTGAAAATTACGCCGCCACCGTTAGAGCTTAATAATCTTCTTAGGTCGTCCGTACTTTCGGCATGCTGAACATCACCCACCAAATCTTTGGCGAGCACAAAATTTTCATAGAGCTGTTGATCAAGATCTGATCGATCTACTTGTATTACAATAGTTGGATTCTTTAATTCTGGTCGTTGACGTAGAATACCTGTTAGAATTGCCATACTAATACTCTTACCAGAACCCTGGGTATGCCATATGACACCTAAACGCCCATCTCCATTTGGTTTTATGTTCTCTAGGCTACTTTCTACGGCACGGCTAATGCCCCAATACTGGTGGTACTTTGCGCCTTTCTTTATAATCTTGCCATTGTGGTCTTCATGAAAGATGAAATGCTGTAAATAATCTAATAGCGTCTTTTTTGGGAATAGCCCATGCAATAAGGTTTCTAATTGCAATTCTGCTTTTTGCTCGGTATCATCTCCATCTAAACTTTTCCATGGAGCGAACCATTCTAAGGCGGATGAATACATACCGTGTAAAGCCTCCAGACCGTCTGATGCTATACAAATGGCATTATAATCGAACAATTGTGGAATATCTAACACATAGTTATGTATTTGCCGATGTGCATTTTCAACTCCTACGGTGGAATCAAATGGATTTTTAAATTCAAAGACAATAAGTGGCAGTCCGTTGATAAAAATTATGAGGTCTGTCCGGCGGCTGTTTTTGCCTACGATGCTGACTTCGTCTGAAACTATAAAACTATTGTTTTCTGGATGTACATAATCTATAGGGTAGATGTGCTTTGCCTTTTCATTGCCATGGGCATCTTTCCAAGCAATGTCTATACCTTGAGTTAGTTTTCTATGAAAATCTTGATTGCGATACGCGACCTCCATACCCTCGTGTTGGGTAAATTGGGCAAAGGCTTCATTACGTGCCGTTTCTGGAACGCTGAGGTAGGTGGTTTTTAGAAAGTTTTTTAATTCATTTTCTAAAACTACTTTTTTAAGGTCACGTTCTAGTGCATTACCGGGTATATGGGTATAGCCTAAACTATTTAACCAAGCTATGGCAGCATTTTGGGCGGTATGTTCGTTTAAGCTCATAGGGCTGCAGTTATTTCTTCCTTAAATTCCTTTAAGCGGACTTCTCCTGAAATAAGTTTGGGTAGTAAGGTGTCGCGGAGATTGGTAAGGGTTTGGTTTTCAGTATAAAGCTCATCTTGTTTCATTTCCATGGGTGAAACCAATTTTTGATAGTGTCTTTGAATTTCTAACGGTGGTAGGATTAATTCAAAATCGCTAATTGCATCAAACGTAATTTGCGGAAATGTTCCTGAACGTCCTTCTGCAATAGAATTAAAATTATCAACGGTTGATTGCATTGTCAAAACCCTATAGAGCAATTTATTAAGTATGTTTTCCTTTGGATTGATTATCATAAATTTTGTTGAAACAACATAATCTGATGAATCGAAATTAACAAAGGCATATCTTTTATTTTTAGGTCTGATTTCGCTATAAAGTATATCACCTTTTGAAATTGCTTTTTTTGCTTGACCAGGAAGACCTGTTTTAGATTTTTTTTCTGAATGAAGAAATCTTCCTTCTTGTACATCACCAGTATTTACAAATACAACTTCATCAACTATTTTAAAATTAAAACTTTCTGATTTTTTAATAGCTACTTCATCTAATCGTTTTACTTCCCAACCCTCAGGAATTTTACCCAATTCAGAGTCTACGAACTTACCCTCTTGAAAAGGACCAAAATCTACAAACCAATGCTTGTATAGTTCCATTGCCATGTCTTCGAGAGTTTTATTCATGGCAAGATTGTTCTCTATTTTGTCATCTAATGCAGAGAGAATGCTGGCTATGGCTTTTTGTTCGGGGAGGGGTGGGAGAGTGATATCCAGTACATTTAAAAGACTGGTTGTTAAACTTGGTATTGCAGAACCTACATCCTTAGAGGCAAAATCAATTGTAGTAAGGTAATAATATAAGTATTTAGCAAATGCTATATCATTATTAACTTTAGTCCAAAACAAGGTGTCAACAGTCCAGAAAGGTCGGTTGATATAGAAAATGCTATTTAAAGAACCCTTCCTTGGTATAAGCACAGACTCCTCATCAGAAAGAAAGGAATTAACATAACGCATTATGCCACCCGTACCATAACATGGAATCGTTCCTTCTTCAAGTTTCTTATGGTCTTTACCGTATTTAATTTTGGCAATATCTCCAAGCTTGTATGTATTCCAGTTTTTGGGCATAATTAGTTTAAGTTAAAAGTAAAACGTTTAATAAATTGATGATGTTTAAGAAATACTTTTCTAGGTTGTACTAATAGGACACTATCTTGTTTTGTTAATTTTTCATATAGGTTAATCCTCATTTCATGATCGTCAGTTATAGAGCATTCCTTAATTGGTTCAATGTCCGAAAGTCTACAAGATAAAAAATGAGAAAGCATAGAATAATCATTCAAATCTTTAATGAATTTATTAAAAGAACTATTAATTTTTTTGTACTTCCCTATAGGTAAGGCTATTAAAAACATAACAGCTAGAATTTCACCATCTTCTTCCTTCATTATGTATGTAAAATCTTCATGAGCTTTGATAATTCTATAAATGTTGATAAAACGCTTAAGAGTGCGGGGGCTTTTACCTAGAACCTCAGACATATCTTGAATTAATTGGATTTCTTGTTCTGTAAATTTGAGCGATTCGATATTTTTGGTTTGTGGGGCGTTAAGTTCTTCTTTTGGCTGTTGTTCGGCGATGTCTTGATTTTTTTTGAATTTTTCATCTACTTTATCAAAAGTATCAGCTAATGCCCTTTCTTCATTTAATAAAAGTTTAGAATTTATACTTTCTATCTCTGGCAGTGATTCGGCCAAAGTTTTTAACATATGTTTGACATTAGTTTCCGTAGCAGCCTTTAGGTTAAAAGGGATTTGAAAAATTTTTTCTAGATAGTTAGATGGCGCAGTCATTTCTAACGCATCGTATTGACTATTACCATCACTACTTAACTGAAATTGATGTTTTTTAATTAGGGCGTTTTTTACCCATCTTGGGTCAACCCCTACCACGACTATAAATAAAGGATACGCCATCAATAAATTAACAGCTTCAAGAACTTGCACAACTCTTTCTTCAGAACATCGGTCTAAATCATCTATATACAGAATAATGCGCTGTAATGGTGAAGCAAACCTTTTTTTGAATTCTTCAGATTCTTTTTGTTTATCTGCCTCTAGATTATGTGCTACAAACAATTCACTAAGAATTTCAAAATCTTTTCTAATTACAGAAACAATACCTAAGTGTTTTTGGTAATCATCACTTGTAGATCTTTTTTCAATAAACTTATATAAAGCTTCTGTAGTAAGCGTATTTTCTAATCTATACTCAATCTCAGATTTAAACTCTTTAGCTTGATTGATTTGTTCATTTATAGTAGTTATTTCGGTTTGATAGTTTTCAATTTCAAGCTTCCATGCTTTTTCAAGTTGCTTAAATTTAAAAAGTGCATTTTTTTTATCTAATTCATAATCTTCTTTAATCTTCCAAAAAGTGGATATTAAAGGCTGTAAATGTTTTACTGTTTTATAAGTTCTAAAAATAAAAGCTGCACTAATAGAAATGAAGTACCATAGTTTAGAGGGAAAAGTGAAATTGATTATTCCAGTATATGGAATAAGTAAAAACATAATACCCTTCATGGAAATTATGACAATTATTATAATGCAAAACCAACCTAAACTTTTTTGCCAATTTGCCCCTTTAAAAAACGTTTTTAAAAATGTATATTTCGATTTTATTCTTTTATACAATTCTGTTGGGTCCTGCCAATATTCACGAGGAACTATCTCATTGAATCTATCGCTTGATTGATTAAATGATTTGTTCTCTAACAAGGTCTTCGCAACTTTTGTTTCGATTTGGAATTCAGAATTCAAATTATTTAGAACATCTTTTATCGAGCTTGTTTTTATCTCTTTAATTTTCTCGTTAAGAGCATGTTTTGTACTCTTTTTTTGAGATTTTAAGTTTAATATTCTTTTATCTATTGCCTGTTTTTGATTTGCTAAATCTATTAGCTCATTCTGCGCAATATTTAGCTTTTTCGTTAAAGCTTCCTCTATTTCTTTTATGTTTTTACTAGCTAATGAGTCGTTGCATATGTATTCTTGTAAACCTTCAAAAATTCTAGTGATAATTCCAGCCCACAAGTTAGAATCCATATAAGACCATGCATTAAAGTGTACATGCGCTATACCATTGCAGTAAATATTTTGAGTTGAAGAATTTTGTGAAAGTACTTGAATTCGCTCTTTAAGTTTTCGCATAAAAAAGCTTTTTCCAGAACCCCATTTGCCTAACAATGCAATAGCTAAGGGAGGATTAAAACTTTTAGCAGAAATTACACGGGCAAAAGCATTTATATCTTTGTCAATATCTAAATAATCTGCACCAGAATCAACATCGCTAATTAGGCCGGCAATTGTTGTAGAGTTTACAACGTTCTCTATATTTTCGTCAACACTCGTCTTTCTTTTTAGAAATGACTTTTGGCCTTGTATTTTTTCTAAAACTATATTAATATCATCGGGCATTAATCTCGCGAAGGTTCTTCTGTACTTGCCTAATCCTGGGATGTCGATGGGTTCTTTTAATACGTTATCCCAGGATATTTCTAGTTTATGTCCGTCTTCTAGATTGCGAGTAACAATACCAGTTGCTTTTATTCTTAGATAGCTAACACTTTTGTTAGCATAAGTTGATTTTAGTATAACTAAATCTCCTTTCTTCACTGAGTTAACAGCTCGGGTATCATTTGTGTCGTGGCCATTTACCCAAATATTATTAGAAATAAAGCGTTCAATCTGATCTTCACCACTCCAAATATGTCCTGCTAAAAAATAATTCTTTTCAATTGGGTTTTTGTTACTGTTCTCATCTTCAGCTTTAACGGAGTCCATTTCACTACTAAATTGACTATAAAAATTTCTACCTCTATTATCATCAGGTATAGCTATTGTAAAAAAGAGACTTGCGAATTTCGTAATAACATCTATTGTAATTTTATAACTTTCAATAAAACTAAGGCCACCTGAGCCTGTGCCCATTAAGGGAAGCCAAATACTTTTGGACACTAAGAATTCTTGATTTTCTAAAAGAGCATTGGCTAAATTTCGTTTTAAATTATTATCAGTTTCATTATTATCAACTGTGACGATATACAAAATGGACTTCTTCTCAGTTGTTCGTTGTAAGTAAAACCCTTTTTTTAAACTCTTTTTATCAATACCAAAAATTTTGTAATTAAATTCTTCTTGAACATATTTGTTCAATGCGCCTGATGTACCTTTATTATTAATGGAGACAATTGCGAGATCATAGTTTTTTGGAGAAAGCCCAATTACTGTTCTATAATTTTTTGCGGCGCTATTCATTGTAACTGTTGCCATCAGAACTTATTAAAATTTGCCAGTATTTGCTTTTTTAAAGTTTCTCCCTTTTCAAACTGTTCCAACAAAGTAGACTTTAAACTCTCCTTCTTTTCTTCAAAGGGAATACCATCATCTTCTTCCGCTTCCGTGCCTACGTATATTCCAGGGGTAAGCTTATAGTCTTGTTTCTGTACATCTTCTAAAGTGGCAGCTTTGCAAAAGCCGTCAACGTCTTCGTAGGTTTTTCCAACAGTTCTCCAGTTGTGGTAGGTGTCCGCTATTTTGTCAATATCGGCATCTTCGAAAATTCGTAGTTTACGGCTCGCCATGGTACCCATTTTGGCGACATCCAAAAAGAGAATTTCATTCGTGCGCTCACGGTGTTCACCATCTTTGCCATCTCTGTTTTTACTGAGAATAAACAAACAGGCGGGAATTCCTGTAGTCAAAAAGAGCTTGTCCGGCATACGAACTATACAATCAATCATGCCTTCATCTACCATATACTGGCGTACATTCTTTTCGCCTTTGGTGTTAGATGTCATGGCTCCATTTGCCATTACAATACCTGCGGTACCGGTATCACTAAGGTGGTTCCAGAAAGTTTGCATCCACATATAATTAGCGCTGCCATCTGTAGTGAACTCTTCACGAGGACCAAAAAGTCTTGGGTCGTTTTCAGGTAAATCCTCAGAGTGCCAATTGCTTACATTAAAAGGAGGGTTGGCAATTACATAATCGGCCTTTAGACTAGGGAATTTATCATCTAGCAGCGAGTTCCCCAGTTTAATATCAAAAGAGAGGTCACGTAATAAAAGGTTCATTAGACACAAACGTATGGTTTGTGACGTCATTTCTTGTCCGTAGATAGAAATATCACTTTTATTACCGCCGTGTTCTTTAATAAATTTTAAGCTCTGAACGAACATACCGCCACTACCACAGGCAGGATCAAAGATTCTACCTTTGTAGGGTTCTAGAATTTCTACCAATAGACGAACAATACTACCAGGCGTAAAGAACTGTCCTGCGCCAGAACCTTCGGCCATTGCAAAACGGCCAATGTAGTATTCATATATGCGACCGAGTATGTCACTTTCAGGGTTTTCTTTTTCAGAGAACTTAGGGTGTGAGAGTAGGTTTATGATACCGCCTGTTTGCTTAGCAGACAATTCGCTTTTTACAAATATTCTAGGTAAAAGGTTATTTAGCTGCGGATTATAGGCGGTTAAAAGTTCTTGAATGACATCAAAAGCATCGTCAATAATCACCTTGATATTATCCTGCTCCGCATTGTCTTTAAAATACTGCCATGAGGCTTCATGAGGTATTACAAAAGTGTTGCGAGACTTATATTCATCAGCATCTGAGAGTACATATTCCTTTTCCGCTTTATCTGCGGTATAGTATTCTGAGGCGGGGTCATTTAGAACATGGGTAAGTTCTTCTTGAACAATTTCAAAACGTTCACTAAGGTGCTTTAAAAACACCAAAGGTAAAATGTAATTTTTATAATTATTTTCGGAAACGGCGCCTCGTAATTCGTTCGCGGCATCCCATAATTCTTTTTCAAAATCAATATCTGCTTTGGCAGCTTTAGTATTAGCCATTTGTTCGATTGGTTTGGTACAGTGAAAAATACTGTAGTTGTAAGATAAATCTATTCCATAAAAATAGGATTACTTTTTAAATTTATCAGTCTCTTTTCTCAATATACTTTTAAAAAAAGAGAGCTTTATGATTTACAAAATACTATGGTATACCAGACAAATAAACTGAAAAATATAAAAAGACTGTTACAGATTTCTGTAATGGGTGAGGGGTAGTGTAAAATATAACTGGGATTGATAATTTTAAGATAGTACCTGTTGGCACTTTAATTAGTGATGAATACTGGTTATGGGGTCATTAAACTTTTTTGAGTAGTCTATACTCTGTTATTAAATCGTTTAGTTTACTCCATTTTTTATAGTCAGTGAATAAAGTATAGCGCACATCACTAAAATAATTGCCTGTGATAGCCAAGCCAAAAATTAATACCGTAAAGATTGTAAATTTAATTGAAAGATTTAAAAAGTTCTCGGCAGCTATTTCCATAATTTGCGATACGAAAGCACTCCATAAAGGAAGGAAAAGGCCTGCAAATATTGATGTTTGGAGTATAAATGACGTTTTTTCCTTATTAATATTTTTTTCAATCTGGTTTTGTAACAAATCTAAGTTCGGATTAGTCTCCTCCAATTTATTACTCAACTTTACAAGAATTAAATCATTGAATTTTCTATAGTCCCACCTCCATTGAGATATGTATATATCAGGAAATTTGTTTTCAATAGTTTTTAGATTTAAAAACTGAATAAATAATAGTCCTACAAATAAAATACCAAATCCCCAAAGTTCGAAGAGATATTGATTGGTAAAAAAAACGAAGTACTGACAAAGCAAGAATAAAACAAATACAACTATAAGTACAATTGTTGAAGTTATTTTATTTTCTTTTGAAACTTGAGAATAATAAGTTAGTTCTGCTTCATAATACTCAAAAAGTTCTGTAACCATAATTTAGTTTTAGCAAAAAAAAATAGTATAGTATTTAGCAACACAATTACTTATCACAAAAAATAATCCGTAATATTCTAAGAATTGACTTTACTTAGATTAAAAGTAGGAAAAATAGTATATTTAATTAAGAATAAAAAACATGCGACAAAAGAAGTCTGGGCAACAAAAAAATCAATTTTTTGTTTTTAAAAGGTAGGTGGAATTCTTCAAATCAACTGCTTCTGAAAACCCAAAATTTAGAAATGTTTAATGCTTGAAAAGTTTGAAAATATACCTTTCTGGGAGTTGCTTAAAGTAAACTTTGATGGTGTTTTAATAAGTAAGATTAATAGCATGCATTTTATCTCAAACCTTCCGCCAAAAGCTCCAGCAAAAAAGTCTCTCGCTCAATAGACATTCCTTTTTTAGTACTCGTGGCCATAGTTCTTTTATTGTGCGCTATGGCTTCATGAATATTAATCCATTTGGCGGTCATACCATTTTTTGTTTCGTAAGCTTCCAACTTGGTCGTACCAAGTTCTTTGTTCACTTCGCAGGTATAACAGTACGAAATCATATGCTGCACATCAAAATCGGGCTTGTGCCAGGGCCTGTATTCCTTATAGATGCCAAAAGGCTTAACGTTCCTGATATCTTGAGCTCCGGTTTCTTCAATTAGTTCTCTGGTCATACCGGCAATTTTATCCTCGCCTTTATCTAAGCCGCCACCAGGCAGACTATAATCTTCATAGCGCTCCGTATAAACCAATAGAATACAATTACCTTGCATGGCAATACTTCTGGTAGCCAGCCTCGTGACAATAGATTTGCCTTCTAAACTAACTACATCCGGATGATAATGGGTCTTTAAATTTTGCATTTAGAAAATTTGGCCGTGAACCAATTTATTAAAAGTATTATTTAAGTCTATAAAGCAAATACTAACCTAAAAACAGAACGAATCCTGTACTAGGTACTTCCTATGTATTGTACACGCTCTAAATAAACTAAAAATACAAGGCATAAAAAAACGGCTTGTGAGTACACAAACCGCTGTTTTTGATGGTTTTAAACCTTGTAGCGAGAGGGGGGCACGATCCCCCGACCTCCGGGTTATGAAATCGGTCAAAAACGCCGTATTCATAGGGTTTCCCGCTGTTTTGTCTTAAAGCAGTGTACCGCGCTGTGTACTCTGGTTTAACTAATTATTTATCTAAAGATAACATCAAAAATCTACGCTGTCAAATAAATTTTACTTTTTAGATTTAATGCTTTATTTGCTACTTACTTTTTAATTTTTAAAAACTATAAAACAGGTCCTTGAAGAATATTTTAATGATGATAATAAGATGTTTTTACAGTCTCGGTGACAATGCTATTTCTCGGAGAAAAACATAAAGATGTTTACTGAACTTCCGTGAAATGCTGTACAATTTAATTCTATTGAGGATTGATTCGGAGAAGGATAAGTTTAGAAATAATTAGCTTACTGGATTGCTGGTATTCTGAAATATTACCATCAATATAGTTTGATATTTCTCTCCCATCTTATTTCTTAAAATGCGGAAAGCTTTCGTTATTTGGTTCTCTACCGTTTTCTTAGAGAGGTTTAGACATTGAGATATCTCAATATTGGTAAGACCTTCTTTTTTGCTCATCAGAAAAATTTGTTTGCATTTTGGAGGCAATTGGTGAATAGCGTCGAAAAGGATAGTAAGTATCTTCTGTTCTTGCACCTCGTCTTTTTCATCAATGGCAAGTTCCAAGGCGGTCATATATTTCTTTTCTAAAGCCATAACGGCCTTTCCCTTTCTATATTCGTCAATAAACTTATTATGGACTGATTTGTATAGGTAGCTTTCCAAGGATAGTTCGTGTTTAAGCTTCTTACGTTTTTCCCAAATCTGAACAAATACATTTTGAACAATATCCTCAGCTATTAGGTCATCTTTAATCAAGCTGTTAGCATAGTTGCATAATCTATTGTGATACTGTTCTATGAGATGAACATATGCAATTTCATCACCGTTTTTTAAACCTTTAATCAGTATATCTTGATCATTAAAGTGCCTCTTCATATTTTCGTTTGGTTGTGGGTTTGGTTCTGATATTTAGCAAATATGAAAAAAAAATGTGAAAAAAGTAGGGGTTTCTTAGTTTGGGTTCGTGTTAGTGTGAATTACATAATGAATGAAACCAAAGAAATTACATAAACTGATTATCAAATATGTTACAGATTCGATTTCGAAATCGGAACTGGACGAATTGGATAATGAGCTACAACACCCTTCCAATATTCAACTTTTTAATGAATACGCAAAGTTAAACTTTAGAATTGACAGTAAAATGAAAACCTACGATACTGAAAAGTCAAAGCGCTTGTTACTGGACAAAATGAGAAACGATAAAAGAGAGCCAAAAAAGTTGAAGTCGAACAACTTTCTTAAGTATGCGGCCCTAATCGTTTTATCTATGACTATAGGGTATTTAGTAAAGGAATTTGTCTATGAGAATGAGAACGGAACCCAATTTTCTTCAGAAGAGAACTTTATTACTCTGGAACGTGAGGATGGAAATATTCAGGTTATTTCAGAAGACGGAACGACTCAGATTTTGGGTAAAAATGGAAATGTTGTAGGCTCTCAAGTCGGCAATCAATTGGTATATGAAGTTAATAATGGGGCCGAAACAAGTGAGCCAGTATATAATACACTAAATGTACCTTATGGAAAAAAGTTTGAGCTCAAATTAGCAGACGGTTCTGTAGCTTATTTAAACTCAGGGTCATCGCTGAAATATCCCGTAGAATTTCAAAAAGGAAAGGAACGAAAAATTTTTTTGAAGGGTGAGGCATTTTTGGATGTAGCTGAGGATAAAAATCGAGCCTTTATAGTAAATGCAGCAGATTTAAAGATTAAAGTATATGGTACCAAGTTTAATGTTTCGGCATATCCTGAAGATGTGCAGAAAGAAGTAGTTCTCGTTGAGGGCTCTGTTGGTATGTATTCAGAAATAAATGTAGGAGATGTAAGTAAGGAAACAGTTCTAACCCCTGGCACCAAGGGCCGATATGATAATGAACTAGGTGATATTTCTACTAAAAAGGTTGTAACAAGTATATATACATCTTGGGTTCAAGGAGTATTAGTCTTTAGAAATATGAGTTTCGAAGATATTCTTAAAAAGTTAGAACGGCATTACGATGTTAAGATAATTAATCAGAATTCAAGATTGTCTGCAGAAACTTTCAATGCTAGTTTTGGAGATATGCCAATCGAAAAAATATTGGAGTATTTCAAGAGCCAATATAATATGGATTATGTAATTGAGAATGATGCTATAACTGTAAAATAAATTATTAAAAACTATAAAAATACTGCTAATGAAGAATTAAGAGAGCTATTCTGTTCGCTTTTAACCTATATCTAAGATAGGTTAAAAATAATCGGAAAATGTGTCACCATTTCCCGATTGGTAGAAGTGATTAACCAAATTGAATAACCACAATCAAACACTATAAAAGTATGAAAAAATTTCTTGATCATTCGAGAACGTCACGCCCATTGCTTAAACTCAATTTGAAGATGAAAATCAGTATGTTATTCATGTTTATGGTCTTATTTACCATGCAGGCCAAAACATCGTATTCGCAGGGGACAAAGATTACACTAGATTTGAACAATGTCACTGTTATAAGGCTTATTGATGAAATTGAAAGCCAAACCGAATTTCATTTTGTGTATCAAATCAAAGACGTTGATTTGAATAGAATAATAAGTGTAAAAGCAAAGCAAGAAACGGTACCACAGATTCTAACTAGAATTTTCGCAAAAACAAGAACTACTCATCGGGTGGTAGATAAACAGATATTTCTTAAACAGCGTGTGAGTGCCGGTAATGCTCTAAATCAAAAGGTTTCAACTAGTTTAATCACGCAGCAAATGGTAGTATCCGGAACGGTTACCGACATTAATGGTCAACCATTGCCAGGAGCCAGTATTGTTGTAAAAGGCACTGCAAATGGTACAACCACAGATTTTGATGGTAATTTTTCTGTTTCGGTAGATGATGAGAAAGCTATATTGATTGTTTCCTATATTGGTTTTACCACATTGGAAGTTCAGGTTGAAGGGAGATCTGATATTCAGATAATCCTCTTTGAAGACTCTGCAAAGTTGGATGAAGTAGTTGTAATTGGGTACGGTACGTCTACTAAGAAAGATCTGGTTTCTGCTGTAGCCTCAGTAAAATCTGACGTTCTGGAAAATCAGCCGGTAGCTCGATTGGACCAAGCGCTGCAGGGTCGTGCTGCTGGGGTAAATGTAACTTCAAACAATGGAGCGCCTGGAGCTGCTTCCACCATTAGAATTAGGGGTCAGAATTCTATAAATGGAAATAATAATCCTTTATACGTAGTTGACGGATTTATTGCTGGGAATAATTTTAATTTGAACAACATCAATGTGAATGATATTGAATCCGTTGATATTCTCAAAGATGCTACTGCTTTAGCCATTTATGGTACTAGAGGAGCTTCCGGAGTTATTTTGGTGACCACAAAAAGTGGTGCTAAATTGCCAGCAGGAAAACCGGTAATCTCTATTAATCATTATCAAGCTACACAGGTATTGGCTAATAAGATTGATCTTCTTGATGGTGAAGGTTATGTAGATTATATTAACGAGTCCGGTCAATTTGTCCCTGGTCCAGGTGTAGATGTAAACGGTGTAAACGTGCCAATTGGAATGAGGGATACTTCTTTGCCCTTGTATTATAATTCGGAAAATACTCCAAATACAGATTGGTTGGGTCTTGTAACTCAAATGGGGACTATAAGCAATACGGATTTATCCATTGCAGGTAGGGGGGAAAAGACCAACTATTACATGTCCATGAACTATTTTAATCAGGAAGGAATCTTAAAGGGTTCAGGTTTGGAGAGAGTAACTATGCGAACAAATTTAGATGTAGACTTATCTGATGATTTAAAAATCGGAGTTAGGTTAAATCTTTCTAGATTTAAAATGGAAAATAACAAGGTTGATTTTCAGGGAATAATACATAGTGTTTTACCTGTAAGAACAGTCTATGATGAAAATGGAGAATTAACAGGTACTAACCCAATAAGCAGTTATTCACAACGTAACCCTATTGCCGACATTGATTTAAGAGATGACCACGATTTGGTTACTAATGTGGTGGCAAATACTTATTTAGAATACGAGATATTCAAAAATTTTAAGTTTAAAACGACTTTTGGGGCTGAATTGAATTATTTTAAAAATAATTCCTACCTCTCTGCCTTTGATCCGGCAAGGGTAGCGGATAATGCCATTGGTGGGTTTGCTCAAGTAAACCAAAATCAAAGCCAAAGTTTGTTGAACGAAAATACTTTTACGTACAATAAGAATTTTGGCAAACACTCCTTAAAGTTTTTAGGTGGATTTACATGGCAAAAGGATACTTCCGAAGGAGCCAATGCAATAGCGGAAGGGTATCCTAATGATGCTGTAAAATATAATTCTTTACAAACAGGCGCCAATGCCTCTACCTATGATATTAGCTCCAATTACCTTCAAAGAACTTTAACGTCTTTTTTAGGACGTGTTAGTTATAATTTTGATGATCGATATATTCTTACTCTAGTAGGTCGGAAAGATGGTTCCTCAGTTTTCGAAACTGGGAATAAATGGGCCTTTTTCCCTTCTGTTGGGGGTGCATGGAATATGGATAGAGAGGGTTTTATGAAAAATGCTGAATCCATTAGTTTGTTGAAACTTAGGGGGAGTTATGGAATTATTGGGGAACAAGGAGTCGCACCGTATAATTCTTTTAATTTATTGAATCCACAGAACACCTATTTTAATGAGAATCTCGTAGGAGCAGTTCTTTTAGGAACACCAGCTTCTGAGGGACTTAAGTGGGAAACGACAAAACAGTTGGACATTGGTTTTGAACTTGGATTGTGGAGTAACCGTGTAACTTTTGAGGCGGACTATTACCAGAAAACGACGGAAGATCTTTTACTGTTTTCTGCATTACCTACTACTGCTGGAGAGCGACAGTTAAAAAATGTAGGATCCGTTCAAAACAGAGGTTTTGAATTTTCGTTGAACACCCTGAATGTAAGTAAGAATAATTTTGAATGGGATACTTCTGTTACTCTATCTACCAATAAAAGTGAAGTTCTAGATCTTGGTGATGAAGACTACATCAATCTTCAAGCTACCGGAACTCGCGGAGGCCCTTCTGGTCGTATTATTGTAGGCCAGCCTATGCCAGTATTTGTAGGGGCCGAGTATTTGGGAACCTATAAGAATCCCCAAGAAATCGTAGATGACAACCTTGTAGGGCAAGTGTTTTTGGGCAGTCCTAGGTTCCGGGATGTGGATGGCAACGGCACTATTAATCAAGAGGACTATATAATCACCGGTAGCCCCCAACCAGATTTCTTTGGAGGCATTAGAAATACCTTTACTTATAACGGGCTTTCTTTGGATATTTTTTTCCAAGGACAGTACGGAAGTGATATTTTCAATATAAGAACGCAATCTTCCTTTTACGGACGAGGCGATCATAATTTGGATCCAATCGTACTGGGAAGATATATAGAGGGGGTAAATGAAACCTCTGATATTCCAAGGGCCGGTACATCAACCAGTTTGTATAATCCTAACAGTACAGTTAATATTGAGGATGGCTCTTATTTAAGACTAAAAACAGTTTCCTTAGGATATGATATTCCTTTGGAGAATGCACGTTTAGATAATATTTTTAGCCGTCTTAATGTATATGTAACCGGCACTAATCTTTTGTTATTTTCTAAATTTAGGATGGGTGACCCAGAGGTAAACAACTTTACTGCAGGTAGTGGGTTCGATTCTGTTTCTCAGGGTTTTGCCTTTCCATCATATCCCTATGCAAGGACGATTACTGTAGGTGTAAAGATGAATTTTTAATAAAAAAATGAGATTGATAAGGCGTAAATATGCCATACATAATGATCATTACGAATTACAGCTAACTTCAATAAAATAATTAAATAGCACAAGATGAAAAATATAATAAAAATCATAGGTTTCCTTTCAATAGGGATGGGGCTTTTGATTCTTTCGGGATGCGAAAACTTTTTGGAAGAAGATTTAAGGGATAAAATACCCACAAATACTTTTTTTAGTAATGATGCGGAGGCATTGTTGGCAGTAAATGGACTGTACCGAATATGGCATAATGAGGCATTGTACGGGCGAAGAGGCCTGGATAATTATAATTTATATGGAGCGGATGAAGTTGGGCCTGGGAGGAACATAAATGGAGTAATATATAATTATCTTATTGCTGAGGGTGTTATTGCTGATCAAGATGATTTAGGTGATGTATGGGCTTCTCTTTATGAAATTGTAAGGAACAGCGATTTGGATATTGCCAATATAGAGGGAAATGAAGCATTGAGTGAAAAGATAAGGGATCAAACTCTTGGAGAGGCATTGTTTATGCGTGCCTTTGCTTATTATCATTTGACCAATCTTTGGGGAGACGTACCCTACTTTAGGGAGTTATTGTCGTTGGATGAATTACGAACGTTGGAACGAACTGATAAAACTCTGATTCGTACTGATATGAAGGCTGACTTGAATCGTGCTTTTGCCTTGTTGCCAAGTACCTATTCCGGTAAGGATTTGGGAAGGGCTAGTAAATGGGCGGCAGCTACGTTAAAAGCTAAATTCCATCTTTATGATAGAGAATGGGCATTGGCCAAAGAAGAATGCCTAAAAGTAATCAATAATTCCCCACATCGGTTGTTGGATAATTATGCAGATGTTTTTGATCAATCAGAAGTAGCCAATCAATTCAACGATGAGCAAATCTTTATTATTGATTTTACAAAGGATCCGTTATTAAGTGCTGGGGGTAGCTTTCTCCATACCGATGATTATAACCCACGTTTGAGAGATGAGCCGAAAGATAGAACCCAACGTCCTGATGGTCCAGGGACTCCTCAAAGATGGGAAATATTTAAAGATGTTATGGCCGAGTATGGAGAAGATATGACTGGTTTTGGTTGGGCTATCGTAATGCCCGAATTGGCAGATCAAAATAATTGGGAAGAGGGAGATTTGCGTTACGAAGCAACAGTTGTAAAGGAGTATCTGGGTTTTGAGCTTAACAGTCCTTATTTCAGGAAAAACTGGAACTTGAATATAGTTTCTTCTCCAAGGAACAATCATCCTGAAAATTATGTGGTTTTCCGATTGGCAGATGTATATCTTATGGCTGCTGAGGCGGAAAATGAACTCAATGGTCCTGCCAATGCCTTCCAATACGTAAATAGGGTGCGTGAGCGAGCTTTTGATCCAGACGTGCCATGGGGAGGAATGAGTCAGCTAGAATTTAGGGAATCCATGTACGACGAACGTAAGTTTGAGCTTTCTGCCGAAGGTCAACGAAAAATGGATTTAATTCGATGGGGTATTTTGCTGGATGTTGTAAAATCTACCGAACAAAAAAGCTGGAACAACCCTGCGGACAATATTCAGCCACACCATGTAAAGTTGCCTATTCCATTAACCGAAATCTTATTGAATCCAAATCTATTAAATACAGACCCGACTAATAATGGATATCGGTAGGCTCTAAAAATTAACTTAGGAGTTAAATTCTTAATCAGAACACCTGTTGTATAAGAAATGGAGCTGAAATACCCTGAATACCAAAACTTAAAATCTATTATGATATTCAGCTGGTCAGGAAAGGAAAAAGGCAGGTGTTAAATCTCTATCTCACATTCTATTAAACAATGTTCACTAAAGTAAATGAATATGAAAATTCGTTCGAATTATTTTATATATATATGGTTGTTCTTGGGTACTTGCTTTGGAAAATTGGTGGCCCAGAATCCTTCTAAAAATCGTCCCAATATTATTCTTATCATGATGGATGATCTTGGTTATGAAGGTATTGGTAACTACGGAGGAACTTCGTATAACACTCCGAATATAGATAAAATGGCGGTATCAGGAATGCAGTTCAATCAGGCTTATGCACAACCACTTTGTGCCCCCACCAGAGTAAAACTAATGACTGGAAAATACAATTTCCGTAATTGGGAGGCCTTCGGAATTCTTGATCCTAATGAAAAAACATTTGGACATTTAATGCAAGATGCAGGTTATGCAACTTGTATTGTAGGTAAGTGGCAATTACAGAGCTATGACCCCCCAGAATATCCTGGTAGCGAATACAGACGAGGCACAGGTATGAAAGTAGATAAGGCAGGTTTTGACGAATATAGTTTGTGGCATACCTCTCATACAGAGGATAAGGGATCTCGATACGCGGACCCAACGATTTTCCAGAATGGTAAATTTTTATCGGATACTAAAGGAAAATATGGTCCGGATATTTTTTCTGCTTACTTAAATGAATATGTGGGAAGGCCGCATAACAAGCCTTTTTTCATTTATTATCCCATGGCACTTACACACGGCCCCTTTACTCCAACTCCGCAAAGTGAAGATTGGAAGGACCCAACAAAAAGACATGATGATAACGTCATGTATTTCAAGGATATGGTAGAATATGCGGACAAAATTATCGGTGATATTATTACTAATTTAGAAAAGAACGGTTTACGAGAAAACACTCTTATTCTCTTTTATTCAGATAATGGTACTCCTCAGAGTATTTATTCCAAAATTGGTAATAAAACTATTCAAGGAGGTAAAGGTTTGACTACCGAAGCAGGAGTAAAGGTTCCTTTTATAGCAAACTGGCCTGAGCAAATTGCTGCTGGTTCAGTTTCCAATGAATTCGTTGATGCTATAGATTTCTTGCCCACCATTCTAGAGGTAGCACAAGTACCTATACCCAAAAATTTTCATACTGATGGACAAAGTTTTCTTCCTGTTTTGAAGGGACGGCCATCAAATCGAAGGGATTGGATATATATGAGCTACAACCCTAAACCGGGATGGGACAAAGATCAGTTTGCAGATGCAGAGTTTGTATTTAACGATAAATATAAATTATATGGAGATGGTAGGTTTTATGAAACGGCTAGTGATGTTTTTGAAAAAAAAATATTAACTACTGCCAACCTTTCCCCAAATGAAAGAAGGATTAGGGATAGGTTTGGGGTAATAATAGATTCCCTTAAAAAATATCCGAGTTACGGTTCTATAGAGCGTCTTGATCCCGGATTGGATATTGTTGTTACTGCACACGCACGAATTGATTTGGTAGCCGAAGGCTTTAATAGGGCAGAGGGGCCTGTCTGGATGCCAAATGGTCAAAAACTTCTTTTCTCCGATGTTCCAGAGAACAAAATTTACCAATGGAATGATTTGGATGGATTGAGCCTCTATCTGAAACCCTCGGAACATATGGATGAGGGAAGAGATTACAAAGGGATGGGGTCAAAGAGTTTAACTTTTGATTTAAAGGGAAACTTGGTCTTGAGTAAAAAGGGAGATCATGTAATTAGTAGACTTATAAGTATAAAGGATTCCTCAAACCCTAAGTTTGAGCCTTTGATAACCGGATATAACGGAAAAAAATTTAATTCTCCCAATGATTTGATTTATGATAGGAAAGGTAATCTGTATTTTACGGACTTCTCTTTTGGTTCGGCAAAAGAAAAAAGTGAGATAGGCTTCAATGGAGTCTACTTTTTCTCAAAAGATGGAGAACTGAGTCTTTTGGACAAATCTCTTAAAGCTCCAAACGGTATAGCCTTATCCAATGATAACAAAATCTTATATATAGCAGATTCGGAAGACAATCAACCTAAAGTCATTGCTTATGATATAGTGAAGAATGGTATTATAGAAAATAAAAGAATATTTTTTGACGCAACTAAATTGCGAAAAGCCACTATAGATAATCAATCTTTGGGAGGAATAACGATTGATAAAAAGGGGAATATTTTTATAGTGGCCCACGATGGGGTATTGATACTTTCCCCAAATGGTGAACATCTGGGAACAATTAAAACCGGTAAAAAGGCTACTAATTGTGAATTCAGTGATGATGGACGGCATCTATTTATTACCACAAATGACTGTTTGTTAAGGGTAAAGCTAAGGCCTTATACTATGTGATATTGAATTTGCCCTAAGTAATGAATAAAAATGTTTTAATCCTTTGGTTTCAAACATAATATAGAGCAAAGTTGCTCAAGATTGAGAATTTATATGGTGTAGTAATTAATAAAGCTATTTTCTTTTGCAAACTTGTATTAAATAGAGCAGTTTTTTAATAGTAAACTTAATTAAAGGCGGGAGAGGGTAGAACAGAAAGATTGATTATGTATCGGTATAAGATACATGTAGGATGAATAAGTTTGTTGAGTTAGTTTAGTTTTTTTGATAAGAGCAACAGAAAACTGTTGCTCTTTTTTGGTTAAAAACAACCACATGGACATGGTTTAAGCTCCACAATGTTTATGGTGGCTATTATTAAAATGAATCACAGTATATTTTACGTCATAACCATACTCACCATATAATTATTGGAGTCTACAGTTAGTTTTAATTAAAGTTGTTTAGAAACCTATTATGCTTGAATTTCACCTTCAAAAAAATATAACTGTAAATTATCATACTTCAGCCATCAGATAAAATATCCATTTATCAAATTAGAGAAATAGTTTCTTTAAGAACGAACTAAAGCAATATGTGTATTCCTACAAAAAGTAAGGTAACATTTTCATAGCAGTATAAATGGGGCACTTATGAATGCTAGTAAAGAGTATTATGGAATAAGATGCTTTTATTTTAAGAAAGCATTTTTTTGACTAAAAGACAAGCTATTTGTACAAAGTCTAAATAATATAGTCTAAATCGGTTCTATTTCAACTTTCTTTTATAAAAAAATCAGTTCTGATAATTAACTATTTGATAAATCCTTCTTAAGAAAAATAAGATATTGCAAAAAACACCATATCAAATTTTTCTATCTATATGATGAAAAATTTCTTTTTCATTTATCAATTATGACCATTATTTTATTCTTAAGTATCTGCTTTCTACCAAATTCACAGTAATTCGCTATATGTTATATTGTCTTCTTTTTTCTTAAATACTTGAGATTCTTTTATCTAATTCAATTTATTTTTAATATTACCTCAGGTAATGTGCAATTGTACAGATTGCCGTTAGTAACCGGTTACTTTCCTACAAATACGTAAGCCAATAGTTATGATCCAAAATCAGGATAAATAACTAGTTGACTGCCTACGAATTACTCAAACCAAAAAATGATACTCTATGAAACAACAATTACTGTTGTCGGTTATTTTTTTCTGCATTTGTTCAACCGTAAGTGCACAGGAAATTAAAATATCCGGCCATATTACCGATGAAGATGGACAACCACTTCCAGGTGTAGATGTTATAATTAAGAATTCAACTATAGGTGTTATCTCAGATTTTGATGGTATCTATCAAATAAAGAGCCCAAATGATGGTATTCTTATTTTTTCTTCTCTAGGCTTTGCAACTAAAGAGGTTTCAGTAAATAATCAATTAACTATTGATGTAAGCTTAGAAACTTCTGCGGAAAATTTATCCGAAGTAGTAGTTACAGCTTTGGGCTTTAAAGAAGATGCAGATCAGATGGGTGCAACTAGCTCCAAAGTAGGAGGCGAATCTATTGCTCGAACAGGGGAGGCACAACTTGTAAATGGCATGTCCGGACGTGCTGCTGGGGTGAGCATTACTAGATCCTCAGGCGATCCAGGAGCTGGGTCATTTATCCAGATTCGCGGAGCAAATACTATAACCGGAAGTTCCCAACCACTTGTTATTGTGGACGGTATTCCAATTAGTAATAACTCTCAGGATGATTCGCCTAATGCCGATGGTAATACCTCAGGTGGTGTTGTACAACAATCACGTATGAATGACATTAACCCAAATGACATTGCTTCGGTTCAAATTTTGAAAGGGGCTTCGGCTGCCGCACTTTGGGGTTCTCGAGCTGCCAATGGGGTAATCATGATTACTACTAAAAAAGGAGGCTTCGGCGAGAAAATGAAAGTTTCTTTTCGTTCGTCATATTCTGTAGACCAGATCAACATATTTCACCCCAAGCAGAATAAATACGGACAAGGTTCTAATGGCATGTACAGCCCTACAGCATCTCAGTCTTGGGGAGATAAAATCAGCGACCGTTCAGGAACTGCAGATGTACTTGATACTTCTGGAGAATACTTTGAGGGTAACATTACAGGAAACCGTTATTACCCAATTTTAGAAAAAAATCAGAAAGATTTTTTAGATGACTCTAATTATGATCAGATTTTTTCTAATGGATTTACGATGGATAATTCAGTCAGTTTAAGTGGAGGTAACGAAAGTTCTACCTTTTACTTTAGTGTAGGACACTTAAATCAAGATGGAATATACAAGGCTAATAGCAATTATAAGCGTAGTACAATTCGATTTAATACTGAAAAGCGTTTTAACGATATGGTGAAAATGACCACTAATGCTACATATATTAGCAGTAACTCTGATCGTGTGCAACGCGGGAACAACACTTCTGGAACAATATTGGCCTATTTACGAAACCCACCAGACTTTGATATAACAGATTATATTGGTAGTTACTATTCAGAACCTAATGCGGCACCTATTGAAAATAGGCAACGATCTTATCGTCGTTATTTAGGTAATACTGCCACTCCAATTTATAATAATCCTTTATGGCCATTGTACCAGCAAGAAAATACTTCTAATGTTAATCGTATTATTATGAGTTCAGAGCTTAAGATTATGCCATTTAACTGGTTTGACCTTACTGCTAGGGTTGGAATTGATAACTACACCGATCAAAGAGATAGTTTTTTTCCTGCAAACGAAGTTCAAGGAGCAGGAAACGGTTATTTTAAAGAACAAGTTACTCAAGAAAGAGAGTTGAACCTTGACGTAATTGGGCGATTTTCCAAAGAAATTAGCAAAGATTTTTCAAGCACTCTATTATTGGGTTTCAATATAAATGATCGTAAATATAGCTATCTAGGAGCCGATATAACTGGCTTTCTTGTCACAACCAACCCTCCTTATAGTTTTGACAATGCCGCAACGGAAAATAAATCACCATTTAACTACAGAAGTACAATCCGTACGTCTAGAGCTTATGCCACTTTAAATCTTGAGGCCTATGAGTCTATATTCTTAAACCTTTCTTTGGCAGGTGAATCTTCTTCAACTTTTGGTGAAGAAACTAAAAATACATTTTATTACCCAGCGGCTGACATAGCTTGGCAGTTTTCCAACCTAGGTGGTTTGCAAAATTCGGGAATACTGTCTTTTGGTAAATTACGTGCATCATTTGGTACAGTTGGAGTACAGCCACAGCCTTATCGAACGGCAACTGACTTTGTAGCAACTAGTTTTTCTAATTCCCCATGGGGAGATGTTTTGGATGGAGCACAATATGGCGATGGAGCATTTATCCAGAGTCCAGAGCAGGGTGATGCCTTACTCAAACCAGAGCGGAAAACAGAATTTGAGGTAGGAACAGATCTTCGTTTCTTTAATAATAAACTCAAAACTTCTTTTACATACTATTATAATCAGGTAAACGACTTATTAGTTCCAATCACGTTAGCACCATCAATAGGCTTCGTAAGTAAGTATACGAATGCAGCAAAGCTTGAGAATAGGGGAATTGAGTTAGATTTGAGTTTTGATGTAGTAAGTAATAAAGATTTACAAATTTCACCATTTTTAAATTTTAATAGAAATAGAAATGAAGTTCTTGACCTAGCGGGTACGGAATCGGTTTATTTGGCTGGAATCCCAAATTTTGTTAGTTCCCAAGCGGTAGAAGGGCATCCTGTAGGTGTATTGTGGGGTGGGAAATATGCAAGAGATGATAATGGCTCTATAGTTCTAGATGAAAATGGATTTCCTACAATAGACCCTAGTAGTGGTGTAATAGGTGATCCAAATCCTGATTGGAGAGGAGGAGCAGGTATTAATGCTTCGTATAAAAACTTATCATTGAATATACTTTTTGAGACTTCCCAGGGTAATGATCTTTATAGTGGTACCCGTGGTGTAATGTATAATTTCGGAACTCACGAAGATAATGGAAATGAGGTAACACTGACTCAGGACCTGGTAAATTATAGTGGCGATATTATTGCTGCGGGTAGCACGGTTCGCGGAAATATTGAAGATTTTGGAGCGGGACCTGTGTTGTTGGACCAGAGCTACTATACCACCTTAGGAAGTGGTTTTAGTGCGCTGAAAGAGCAACATGTCTATGATGCGAGCTGGACTCGTTTGCGTGAAGTAACATTGGGGTACTCACTTAATTCAGAAGCTTTTCGCGAGAGCACCAAATTACAGTCTGTTACTTTTTCGGTTACAGGACGGAATCTTTGGTTACTAACCGATGTAGTTGGTGTAGATCCCGAGACTAACCTAACAGGAGCTTCCAATGGACGAGGTATGGATTATTTTAATAGTCCTGGAACCCAGTCCTTCATTTTTTCTCTATCTATAAACTTCTAGAATCAATTATATGAAACGTATATTTTCATTTATTTTCTTAATCGGATTACTGGCCTGCGAAACTATTGTAGAAGACCTAAATAATGACCCGAACAACCCGACCGATGCCTCCGCCACATTATTATTAACCAGTGCTCAATTGGCCAATATTACTATTCATGAGGCCCATGTGGCGCGTATAGGAGGGATGTGGTCAGGTTATTTTACGGGTGTGGATAGACAATATGCTGATATTCAAGTTTACAATGTTAATGGCAGTAGCTTTAGCCAAATTTGGCAAAATATTTATTACGGTGTATTTCAACAAGCGAACTTAATAGAAGCTAAATCTATAGAAGTTAACAATCGGCTTATGGTCGGTATTGCAAAGGTATTAAAAGCCCATGCCGTTGGAGCTGCTGCTGCCGGTTGGGGAGATGTTCCCTTATCTGAAGTTGCCAATGATGAATTTGATAATCCAGCATTTGATGCGCAAACAGATGTCTATAATGGTTTACAGACATTATTGGATGAAGCTATTTTGGAATTGGAATCAGAAATTGGTTCTGTAGGTGTAGCGGACATTTATTACGGAGGTGACGGTGGTAAATGGTTAGAAGCAGCTTATACTTTAAAAGCTCGATTATATATTGAAACTCGTGAATACGAATTGGCCTATATGGCAGCTGTAGACGGTATTAGTTCTTCTAATAATTCAATGACTGCTCCACATGGTAGTACGGTTGGAGCAAACGAAAACACACTTTACACATTTGTAGCACGTTCTCGGGCGGGAGATATGAACTCAAGTAACGCACATATTACAACATTATTAGATCCCAATAGTTCAAGTTATAGGGGGAATGCAAAAACAGATGAGACCGCACGTTACAATTATTACTTCATTACAGAAGAAAATGCAAGGTTTACAGCTGGTACTGAACCTAATACTTACTCTACCTCAGTGGGAGACTCTTTACGAGGCTTTGCTAGTCAAGACCAAAGTTTTCCATTAATTACCTATTCTGAGAATTTACTTACGTTAGCAGAAGCTGCTACGCGATCTCAAGGTTTTGATGCTGGCTTAGAACACCTGAATACATATCGAGCTTATCTTGATGGAGGAGGCTATCTTGACCCCACATACCAGAACTCTGATTTTTCATATATGTATGAGCCCTATTCAATTGATGATTTTGCAGCTGGAGGAATTGCTAACGTAGATGGCTTGCCAGAAGAACAGGCTCTACTTCAGGAAATATTGGAAGAAAGGTATGTGACTTTTTTCGGTCAGTTATTAGGGTTTAATGACATTAGGCGGACCCGTAATGAATCCATAGGTATAAAGATACAGCCTAATTCAGGGGAAACCCTTCCAGAAAGGTTCATCTACGGTCAAGAAGAAATCAATTCTAATACTAGTACCCCTAATCCGGTGCCGGATATCTTTACTCCTACACCGATAAATACTTTTTAATTATAATAATGGATGATATTAATTCACTCTAAAGAACAAATACCAATGCGTCAAATTTCTTTTATTTCTTTATTAAACATACTCCTTCTAGTACTTTTTTCTTGTTCCGATGTAAAGGAAAATACTGAAATTGCCAATAGTAATAGCATAGCTGTTACTTTAAAAGAAGGAACAAATATGGCTGTTTCTCTTTCTCCTGACAAGAAATCATTGGCACTTGATTTACAAGGTACGATTTGGGTTATGCCAACTTCAGGAGGAAAGGCTACTCCTATTACAGATGAATTAGGAGATTGTCATGAACCTACCTGGTCTCCAGATGGAGAATCAATTGCATTTCATTCCTATAAAGATGGTAATTACCATATTTGGACCATTAAAAAAGATGGCTCTGATTTAAAACAGATAACTTCGGGACTTTATGATGATCGTGAGCCAGACTGGTCACCTAGCGGAGAGACTATTGTCTTTTCTTCTGATCGCAACGGTAATTATGATATTTGGGAGGTTCAGCTAAGTAATAAATCATTAAAATCTCTTACACAATCTATTGGTAATGATTATAGTCCGGCTGTTTCTTCTATAGATGGGCAAATTGTTTTTGTTTCAGAACGAGTTAAAGCTCCTGGAATATATATAAGTATAAAGGGTAAAGAGAATTTATTGACCGCTTCCGACAAGGCATTGGCTGCACCTTCTTGGAACGAAAATGATGATTCGGTTACTTTTACTGCTTATGACGGGGAGAATAGCAATATGTATATTGCAGATGTCGAAACCGGAGAAGTAGAAAGTTTAACAATTGAGAGTGAAGATATTTTTCCTTTTCGAACTAATTGGCTGAATGACAGCACTTATCTCTACACAGCAGATGGTAAAATTAAAAAAAGTATTTTGGGAAAAGATGGTTTTCAAACCATTGATTTTGAGGCTACCGTAAACTTGAATAGAAATAGCTATGCTCGTAAAACATATAATTTTGATGATGATGAAAAGCATACTCCAATGGGTATAATGGGACCGGTAGTTTCACCTGATGGTAACTCAGTAGCTTTTGCAGCATTAGGTAATTTATATGTTCAAGTTATTGGAGGTGAACTAACGCAACTAACGGATGATATTTTTGTGGATATTGATCCAGATTGGTCACCTGATGGCCAATCAATTGTTTTTGCTTCTGATCGGACAGGTAAGATGAATTTATGGATGATGGATCTGGTTAGTAAGGAAGCTAAGCAGCTTACTGATATTAAGGAAACAACTTTAGCTCCTTCTTTTTCTCCCGATGGTAAATCTATTGCTTTTTATGCAACTGATGCACGTAATGTATGGGGCCGTGGTGTATTGAGTCTTTTAGACGTTTCTTCAGGAGAGATTACTGCTATTCATGACCCGGTATTTGTTCCTAGCAAGCCAAGTTGGTCACCTGATGGGAGAACTATGGCTTTAATGGCCATACAACCCGCTTCTACCCGTTACCGGGAGGGAATGAGTGAAATATTGTTGGTATCTGTTGATGGAGAGGGCTACCGTTATGTCTCACCAGACTCCACTCGTACTCCTGGTATGAGAAGTAAAAACGGTCCACTTTGGTCTCCAAATGGAACAAAAATAGCGTACATTCAAGATGGCGTGTTGTGGACGGTGCCTGTTGATGCAAGAGGGGAAATCAAAGGAATCCCTAAGCAACTTACAAAAGAATTGGCGGCTAAGCCTAGTTGGGCGGGAGATTCGAAAACGATAGTCTATCTAGCTACTGATCACCTTAAGAAAATTAATGTGGAAACTGGAGAGGACGAAGACATCCCTATTGAGCTAGAATGGAAACCACAGTTAGGAGAAAGCACTTATGTAATTTATGCAGGCAAGCTATTTAACGGAAAGGATAGTACCTATCTAGAAAATATGGATATTTTGATAGAAAATCATCGAATTAAGGAAATTGTACCGCATCAAGAATACACTAATATGACAGTTATTGATGCTTCTGATAATGTTGTCATGCCTGGGCTTTTTGAGATGCACACGCATCAGCACGCTAGCGTAGGAGAACGTTTGGGACGTATTTGGCTGTCTAATGGTATTACCTCAGTGCGAGAACCGGGAGCTGATCCCTACGACGCCTTAGAACGGAAAGAAGCATGGTCTAGTGGTACTCGACTTGGTCCACGAGAGTTTTTTACTGGGGGACTTACAGATGGTGGTCGGATATACTATGGATTAGCTAATAGTGTAATTCATGGGCCACATATGAAATTGGAAATGGAGCGTGCCAAAAAGCTAGGTTACGATTTAATTAAAACCTACGTACGTATGCCTGATTCCATTCAAAAAGAAATAACTATGGCTGCACACGACATAGGTATACCGGTATCTTCTCATGAGATTTTTCCATCAACCAAATATAATGTAGATGCCGTTGAGCACATCCGAGGGACTAGTCGCAGAGGATATTCTATGAAACAATCCGCAATGAACCGTACCTATGATGATGTCATTCAACTAATAGCCCAGTCCGGGATGAATATTACACCAACAATCGGATTACAAGGGGGATTCTTTCTGATGATGGAGAAAGACCCCAGATTGATTAAAAACAAACAGCTCAATGCGCTGTACTCTTCTGATTATGTAAATAAGTTAGCCGCCGCAATGCCCGGTATAAGGGCTATGCGACCAGGCTATGGTTCCAATTTTGATAATATTTACAAGACCATGAAGAATATTATTAATGCAGGCGGACGAATGACAGCAGGCACTGATTCTCCATTTATTCCTTACGGAACTAGTCTACATGTGGAAATGCAACTATTTGTTGAAGCTGGTCTTTCTCCTTTTCAAGCTTTGCAAACGGCGACTATTAAATCGGCTGAAGCAGTGGGTGTAGATAAAGACTTAGGAAGTCTTGAAGCAGGTAAACTAGCTGATTTGGTCATTGTAGATGGCGACCCTCTTAATAACATTACGGATGCTTGGAACATTACTACCGTAATTAAAAATGGTATTGAATATGAGATAGATGAATTATTAGAGACCCCTAACTGATTATTACAAAAAAACCTTTGTTGTTTATAAGTGATATGCTATTAAAATAATATAGTTAGTTGAGTTAGTTAAGTAGTGAAAAGAGCAACAGGAAACTGTTGCTCTTTTTGGTTAAAAACAACCACATGGACATGGTTAAAGCTCCACCATGTTTATGGTGGCTATTATTACCATAATAGAATTAAAACATATTAAAATTGAATTGGAAAATTCAAGAAGCCACCATATCCGACATTTTATTGATCAGTATTATTGTTATAAAAACAATTATGTCACCAAAACTGGTAATCCTGCTTGGAATAAAATTTTTTGGAGTGGTCTGGTTTCTCTTGAGGCAGCTAAAGAAGTGAACAGGAAACAAGTTGTAAAGGAGCATGTGGTACCTGTTAAGGTCATTACACAAATGTTACAAAATCTTGGTTTAAGTCCATCATTAAGCGAAATAGGTAAAGTGTTAGATGATTGGCTTTTATTTGCTACCATTACTAAAAACGAAAATAAGGAATTGAATGATTTAGGATTGAGTCAAAAAATGCCTACTCAATTTTATGATAGCCATAATGTATTATATCAGGATAAGTTTGCTCGTTATAAACTGGCAGGGATAAGCCTAGTAAAATTGAAACAATGATTTTAGGATTTAAAGGTTAGATGAAATTTATAAGAAATAGTATACAGAAATTTTAAAGACCTTATGACGCTAAGAATCAAATATGAGCTATTTTAGTCAAAATTATTTTTATGTCATTTTCAGTCAATAGGACTATCTCGTTTATTTTATTATCAGTTTTTCTTATTTCTTGTAGTGAGGATAAAGAAGAAGTGGAGGAGGTTATAGATATGGGTGCCATTGAAATAGGAACCTATGAGGCTACCATTACCTTAGATTCTAAATGGGAAGACTACTATATGGAGAGGTTATATGTCTTGTCCGCCAGTGATGTTGGTGAAACAGGAACTAGCGAGATAACGTATATAAACACGGATAATTTTTCTGGGGGACTACAGTTATTACTTTTAGGCAATAGCGATATAGATGTTGCTCAAAAGCATGTTTTTAAAACTTCGGACAATTGTTTTGCGTTTCATGCCAATATCATCATAGATGCAATTGATGCAGTTTATCCAGTAGGATTCAATTATACGTTGAAATTGAATGGAGAGGAAATTGTCAATAAAGATTTCACGACAGCAAAGAAGGTTGAATTTGCTCTTAGATGGTCAAACCGGAATGGGTACGAAGAGGAGATTAAAGATAACTTTAATAAGTTGTAATAGTTGTTAGGTTTGCCCAGCTTGTAGAGGTAAATCGTACTTAGCTAGATACCGGTAGAAGAAGTACCGCCTATAAGCCGGATCAATGAGATAAGAACTTTTCAATTCATACCCTTGGCCAAGAGCTCCAGCAAAAAAGTCTCTCGCTCAATAGACATTCCTTTTTTAGTACTCGTGGCCATAGTTCTTTTATTGTGTGCTATGGCTTCATGAATATTAATCCATTTGGCGGTCATACCATTTTTTCTTTCGTAAGCTTCCAACTTATTCGTACCAAGTTCTTTGTTCACTTCGCAGGTATAACAGTACGAAATCATATGCTGCACATCAAAATCGGGCTTGTGCCAGGGCCTGTATTCCTTATAGATACCAAAAGGCTTAACGTTCCTGATATCTTGAGCTCCGGTTTCTTCAATTAGTTCTCTGGTCATACCGGCAATTTTATCCTCGCCTTCATCTAAGCCGCCACCAGGCAGACTATAATCTTCATAGCGCTCCGTATAAACCAATAGAATACAATTACCTTGCATGGCAATACTTCTGGTAGCCAGCCTCGTGACAATAGATTTGCCTTCTAAACTAACTACATCCGGATGATAATGGGTCTTTAAATTTTGCATTTAGAAAATTTGGCCGTGAACCAATTTATTAAAAGTATTATTTAAGTCTATAAAGCAAATACTAACCTAAAAACAGAACGAATCCTGTACTAGGTACTTCCTATGTATTGTACAC
>NZ_JAHKPY010000015.1 GCF_018860745.1 Zobellia uliginosa
GTTCAAAACGATGTCGACACAAACGAAGCAGACGCGGATGCAGCCATCGCTCTAAAAGAAGATGCCGCCAATAAATCAACCGACGTAACCCTTGCTGACCCAACAGATACCAAGTTCCCGACCGAGCTTGCCGTTAAGACCTATGTGGACGGGCAAATTGCCGCAACCGCCGATGACGATATTACAGGTGTATCTATCAATACTTCAAGTATTTTAACGATACAAGAAGGCGCTACTTCAGTAACCGCTAACCTTTCCGCTTTGGAAGAGTCCGCTGATATTACCGCTGTACAAGATGATGTTGACCAGAACGAAGCCGACGCAGATGCTGCTATTTTAGCAGAGCAGTTAAGAGCCACAACAGCCGAAACCACACTTCAAAATAATATCGATTTAAAAGAAGATGCCAATAACAAATCTGCAGATGTAACTCTTGCAGATGCATCCAACACCAAATTTCCCACGGAATTAGCCGTAAAGACCTATGTTGACAATCAAGTTGGAACGGTAAATAGCCTTACAAACGGAAATATTTTTGTTGGCGACAACAGTAATATTGCTCAAGGCGTCGCCATGAGCGGAGATGCCACAATAGCGAACACCGGAGTTTTGACTATTGCGAACGATGCCGTTACCGCTACCAAAATCAATATTGATGTTGCCGGTGCAGGATTATCCCAGAACGCCACTACTGGAGCATTGGAAGTAGATGCGCTTGGTATTTCGGATTTAGTTACCGGTAATAAAATTGCAACTATAACTCAACCGGATGCCTCAACTGTTGCTATTAATGAAACCATAACTTCATTTGAAGAAGTTACCGGAAACAGAAGTACACTTCGTTTTAATAATGAAGCTGGAGGAACAGATGATATTACCAGTGTGGTAAGAAGTGTAAACGGTGTGGTCCCTGCCTCGAATGGTAACGTAGCGGTAGTCCTTTCAAGTACCTCAACAGGACTTGAAGCCAATCTACCTCTAACAGGTGTTGATTCCGATATTTATATCGTTTCCGGGGAATCTGGCTTAACAGCGGACAGAAATGGAGTTGCTTTTATTTATGATGATGTTACAGGGTGGCAAGAAGTAACTACAGACCTTTCAACAAACGATGCTCGTTATTTAAATGTAAACGGAGATGCCATGGCCGGAACCCTATCTATGGCAAGCCATCCGTTAACGAATTTATTGGATCCTTCAAATGCGCAAGATGCCGCTACCAAAAACTATGTTGATGGTTTGGCAAGTGGTGGTATTACTTCTACAGACCTGGATGTTACGAACGGCGCTAATTCAACTTTTGAAGATGTTACTTTAACGATTACTAACGGCGCTGTAACCCCTATAAAAATAGCTGCGGGAGCCAATAACCAAACTTTGGTGACTGATAATTCGGGTACCGTTTCTTGGATCGACTCAAATACTTTTGTCCATTCCGGAACAACAGGTTCAGTCTTCTTTGCGGCGGCAACTGGAGAGCCTACCGAAGATAATAGTCAACTTTTTTGGGATAGCACTAACAACAGATTAGGTATTGGTACTAATAGCCCTACCCACAAACTACAAGTTAGCGGCCAAGTAAGGGCTACATCATTTGCTAATGCGGACGGAACTGCTAATGCTCCTTCTTATCGCTTTAATAATGATTCGGATATGGGAATGTACAGATTAGCTGCCAACCAATTGGGTTTCTCTACCAATGGAACTAATGCCATGCTTATAGATGCTTCGCAAAATGTAGGTATCGGAACAGTTTCTCCTGATGAAAGTCTTCACGTTGCCAATAATATGAGACTTGATGGTAGCTTTGAAGATAAAGATGGCGAAGCCGGAACAGCAGGCCAGATCTTATCTTCAACAGCAACCGGAACGGATTGGATAGATGCTCCTTCTGCAGACCCAAAAATAAGTACTGATGCCGGGAACAGTGTTACCGCAGGTACGGATGCTGGTGTCTTTTACGAAAGTCCTATTAAGGCTTTCGGTAAAATTTCTTCAGCTGGTACGGTAATAAAAGCCACTCCCGGAGTTACGGTTACCAAAATGCCAGGTTTAGGTCACTACCAAGTTACTCTGGCTGCAGGCACAACCACAGATTCAGACTACATTATACAACTATCACAACCAGGAAGAGGTGGTGCTGGAAATGATGATCCGGGAATATCTTACAGTAGCCAAACCACTACCACTTTTGACGTAATCATAGGAGATAATGATAATGGAGGATCTGACCGTACAAGATTTGATTCCGAATTTATGTTTACCATTTTAGACCTATAAGCAAATGAAAAAATTACTATATATAATTTTGCTTTTAGTGATAAAAGTAACTTTCGCTCAAGCCCCTACTGCTAATGAATTGGTGAGTATACACTCTGCTACCCTAGCAGAGATTAATGCAATGGCCAATCCTATTGAAGGTTCTTTGATTTACAATAGCAGCGATAAATTTCTGTATCAATTTAACGGAACTATTTGGCAAAAACTTACTCCTGAAGGTAACGAAACTAAAATTGTGACCAACGGAAATGTTAGTATAAGTGGGAGTGGAACTACGGCAGACCCGTATGTAGTTTCTTCTATTAAATCTACTTTTACCACTAATCCTGATGGTTCTTTTACATTCTCCAACGGCATTGACCCAGATGTGAACTTTAGCCCTACCGTTCCTGGAAACACCCCAATAGTATCAAATTCAAATGCCGGTATAGGTAACTGTTCGCAATTTCAACTCAATGAAACTAGAGACCTTATTATTCAAGGTGCCTATTTTGATGGCGCCTCTACTGTTACCGTTGCAGGACAGACTATAAATTCTGTTGTCATAAATAGTTCTTCCCAGATTACGGCCAATATAACTTCCGGAAATGCTTATGGAAATTATGACATTTCCGTTACCAATAACGCTGGTTTAGGCACATTGAGCGGTGGATTTGTATTGCAACCCCTTACTCCCCTTTCCTCCAATCCCATTTTGAATACGGATATGGTGGTAAGTGGTTTAATCACTTATGATGGGAACGAACTACTAAAAACAGGCTCTGCGGGCTGGAATGCGCAAGGATATAGTTTAAATCATGAAATTGAGCCAACCATTGGCGGAAGGTTGGATTTTACACCGAACCAAACGAACTTATTAGGTATGGTTGGATTAAGTTATACACCTGCATCAAGCGCATCTTATACGAATCTTAATTACGCAATGTACCTAGTATCAAATTCCCAAATACAAATTAGAGAGAATGGCGGAAGTTTAGGTTACGTCTCAAGTTATGCTACAGGAGATGTATTAAGTATAGATATAGATTGTTTAGGAACGGTTACTTATTTAAGAAATGGAAACGTTATTTATACCTCCTCCAAGAAGGCAGTGAACCCGCTGTACTTTGATTCTTCTATTTACCATGTAGGTATGGGTATAAAAAACATACAAATGACATACTAATGAAAAAAAAACACTTATTAATAATTACAGGAAAGATTCATAGCTCCTTAAAGGCAACCATTGCTATGACCTTTTATTCATACATTTTTCAGTATACCAAAATGCATCAACCAATTAAAATAAAAACATCCTCAAGGTAATTACCTATAGGCATTCACTAACGAAATCGCAATGGGAAAATCCAGAAACCAAAATAAAATAGCCTAGAGAAAGTAAACTATAATACCATGAAAAAATACACCATTATTATTGGCAGCTTGTTCTCTATCTTATGCATTAACCATATGATTGCACAAGACTCATTTCATAATTTTGGGAATATGAAAATGCATGAAGATGCACAGATAGGTTTCTATCAGGATTTAATTAATGATGGTTCATTTGATGAGAACGCAGGACTCGCAGGTTTTTATAATACGGATGTTGCTTTTATAAGTGGTGCTTTTAGACCTGTTTTTAAAGACCTTGAAATAGTTGTGGATAATGACCTTATTTTGGAAGTTGGAATAGGCATTACCAACAACAGCAACTTTATTGCAGGTGACCTGGTCACTCCTAGATTTATTATTGATACCAATATAGAATATAGTAATGACTCTTTTTATAATGGTGAAACTAATTTAACCAAAGTAGATGGGTACGCAGCAGTGAAGAATCAAAAGGACTTTATTTTTCCCGTAGGTGATTTTGACAAGCTAAGACCCCTTAAGTTAATGTCTGACCAAATTAACGAAAATGCCAAGTCGGCCTACTTTTACGAAGACCCAAATCACCCCACTACTTTCCATACCACATTTAATACTGAGAATAGAACAGACATATTGTTATCTATTAGTAACGAGGAATTTTGGGATTTAGATACCAATATACCTTCTAAAGTTACTTTAGGGTGGGATACAGAAAGTAGTATATCCAGTTTTGTAGATGAAATTGAAAACATAACAGTTGTAGGCTGGCATTCACTAAGAAATATTTGGGAAGATTTAGGAAATACCGCTATGGACGGAGACTTTAACGCAGGTGAAATAACCTCGGATGTGTTTACGCCAGATGATTATTCAGTAATTACATTTGGAGGAAGTCTTAGTAGACAGAGCGTAGATTTAGGAAACTATTTAATGACTCCTAACGGAGATGGAAAAGCAGATTTCCTTGTTTTGGAAGCAGTTTCTTTATCACCTAACAATGAGCTTACAATTTATAACAGATGGGGGCGTGCCGTTTACAGGGCATCCAATTATGACAATACTTTTGGAGGAACTGCCAACGTTAGCAGTGTTGTAGCAACTTCTAAGAAACTACCTGCCGGAGTTTATTTTTATATTATTGATTTAATGGATATTGATATACAACATCAAGGTTTCTTATATATCAATCAAGAATAGATTTATAAATTATTTCTAAGTATTGCGTTAACAATACTACCAAAAAAATCAAAGTCCAACCTTCATCCTGTTGTGACAACTTTATGTTTCACATAATTTTAATTTATTTCCAGTATTGTAATACAAGTAGTGAATCTACCAAAAGCAAATATTCTTGCTGAGACTACTTTTCTAGAAAGTGAGTTGAATAAACTAGATTTTAGTAGCATACTATCCTAAAAAGAGATGGACAACCTTAAAAAAATCTCAATAATAGGGAACTTACCACACGATAAAGACACCTATAAGCGTTATGAGTATAATTGTAATCTAATCTTGGCATCAAATTTGGGTATCTTTGTTTAGATTATGAATAGGATAAAATTCAATAGTAATATGATGGAACGACGAGCATTCATAAAAAAAAGTGGTGTTGCTGGCCTTGCCTTGGCAGCTTTACCCAATTTAGCATTTTCTAAAGATTTTGAATATAGCATTTTGGAGCTAATGGGTAAAACCGATATTAAGCTCTATGGTAAAGGCATTAATTTACGCAAAGAAGCTCACGACGCTTTTGTGGAAATGAAAAAGGCCGCGTATAGTGATGGTATTAATTTGAAAGTGGTTTCCAGCTACCGTAATTTTGAAAGACAAAGGTCTATTTGGGAACGGAAATATCTTAAATATACAGATGATGCTGATATGGATCCATTAGCAGCGATTGATAAAATCATAGAATATTCTACCATACCTGGTACGAGTCGTCATCACTGGGGTACGGATATTGATATCGTTGATGGGAATCGTAACGTAAAAGGAGATATGTTGGTCCCTTCTAAATTTGGTGAAGGAGAACCTTATGCCGATTTTAAAAAGTGGATGGATGAAAACGCTAAAAGTTTTGATTTTCATTTAGTATATACAGATGTACCTGGCCGCAGAGGTTTTAAATATGAACCATGGCACTTTAGCTATGCACCTATTTCCGTGCCAATGCTAACAGAATTCAGAAGAAAGAATATTATGCAACTGTTAAAAGACGAAGATTTTTACGGTAGCGAGCATTTCACAGAAGGCTTTCTAACGAACTACATTGAGGATAATATATTGGATATCAACACAGAACTTCTGTAACTCTTTTGTATATTGAGCTGCTAAATAACACTATACCATGCGAGGAGGAAGTTGGAAAATAAGAATATTCATTGGCTTGGCAATTGTTGCTTTTGCCTTTATTAAGCGCTGTAGCAGTAAAGAAGAAAACCCATATACCGGAAGGGTACAGACCATAAATATGAGCGCCGAACAAGAAATTGCCATTGGTCTTCAAAGCACTCCGGAAATCGCTCAACAATACGGCGGATTATATCCAGACGAAAAATTGCAAGCTTATGTAGATCAGGTTGGTAATAAATTGGTACAGAACAGTATTGCCAAAGACACACCATATAAATATGATTTTCATCTTTTGGCAGATGACCAAACCATTAATGCTTTTGCATTACCAGGAGGTCCAATTTTTATTACCTATGCCCTATTCAAACAACTTAACGAAGCCCAGCTGGCTGGTGTCCTCGGTCATGAAATTGGCCATGTAATAGGTAGGCATTCCGCAGAACGTATTGCGGAGGGCGAGTTTTGGCAAACTCTTTCTACAGGAGCATCCGTAGGTGGTGACATGGGTGGTCTTGTTGGCGGGATAGGCCAGAATACCTTACTTAAAAATGGACGTGGAGATGAATTGGAAAGTGACGATCTTGGAGTTCTCCTCATGATGAATTCCGGCTACCAACCGGAAGAAATGATCAAAGTCATGGAAATCCTAAAGGCGGCCGCAGGTCCAAACCGTGTACCTGAATTTCAAAGCTCACACCCAGATCCTGAAAATAGAATGGAAAAAATACAGGAATCCATAGAGAAATATCGCAATCAGTAAAACTTCTTTTAGAGTATAATAAAGCGCTTAAATCTGAATAACTAAGATTTAAGCGCTTTTACATTTTATTTTACAAAAGGCATGAACGGTTGTTAAATTCGTTGAAATGCAGAGGGTTGTATACTTATTTATCTATCTTTACACCTCCCAAATATTGCCGTTGCGACTGCAACAAATTAACCATTATAGCTTTTACAAAATCCGATGCCCCTAGACAAGGCATCTAAAAATAAAACTATATGGAGACACTATCGCATTTTAAAAATTTATATACCGAAGCATTCGAGAACTGCAAACCTGAACTAGTAGTAATACTTCTAAAGGCTTATTCGGTATTTTGTGGACTAATGTTGTTTATGGCTATTTACGCGTTCGTAGATAGAGCTATAAACGGATTCGATTTTTAGTCCACAGCGCTTTACCGCTCTTTTACGAGATACTATATGAAAAAAAAGCCCGACCATATGTTTATGGTCGGGTTTCTTGTTAAATAGTAAAAACTAATTCAAAATCTTAGCTTCCTATTGCTGTTTCAATAACTCTTAAGGCATCAGTAGCATTAGAAAGTTCTGCATATTTTTCAATAGAGTATCCTTTATCGCTTTTGATTTTGAGGTTAGCACCATTATCTATCAATAGTTCTAAAATCTCAGCTTTATTATAACGAGCGGCAAAAATAGCCGGTGTCATACCTAAAGATTTTTTGTTGACGTCCTCGCCAAGCTCTATCAGTTTTTTTACGATATCAAAATCGCCCTGCATAATAGCTTTACAGAAAGAATTTACCTCTACCTTGTCGTACATTCCCGTTATTGGAGTGTCTATAACAGTAGTTGTGTCATTAGCCATTACAGCTGTAGTTCCGACCAAACAGGCCATTGCGAAAGTTAAAAACGTTTTTCTCATGATGAATGATTTAAATTGATGAATATATTATTGATTGTATAAAGATAGACTCAATTTTTGCGATGTTGTTACAGCAAAAGGGGCATAATAACTTAATTTTAACATTTTCGTATTTCATTAACAGTAATTTAAATCACTATTAATAAAGCGGTAAATAGGTTTGTTACCCTAATGTTTAAATCATAGTTAGTTGAAGCTGAAATTAAAAATTTCAATTTTTGACCTATAAAATGTGGTATCCCTAACAATGCCAAAATCACCCTAAAAAAGCGCTGCTTTAATTGGCATTTCCTCTTAGATCACAGTACTTTTGAAAATCTAATTTATCATAGCCATGAACAAAAAAGTAATACTTATGATTCTTGACGGTTGGGGAAAATCACCCAATCCAGAGGTCTCCGCGGTAGACAATGCCAATACACCATTTGTTGACTCCCTTTACAAGAAATATCCAAACGCAAATTTACTGACAGACGGTATGAACGTTGGTCTTCCCGAAGGTCAAATGGGCAATAGTGAAGTAGGTCATATGAACCTTGGTGCCGGACGTATCGTATACCAAGATCTAGCTAAGATAAACTTGGCGGTAAAAGAAAACACTCTTAAGGATGAAAAAGTATTGAAGGATGCTTTTACTTATGCCAAAGAAAACAACAAGCCAGTACACTTTTTAGGTCTACTCAGTAACGGCGGTGTTCATAGTCACATTAACCATATAAAAGGTCTTATTAAGGCTGGAAATGATTCTGGTGTACAGCATATGTTTGTTCATGCTTTTACAGATGGCAGAGATGTAGATCCTAAAAGTGGTAAAGGCTTCTTGACGGACCTAACTGATTTTGCTGCGGATAAAAACACAAAGTTAGCTACGGTTGTAGGAAGATATTTTGCGATGGACCGTGATAAACGTTGGGAAAGAGTAAAAAAAGCTTATGATGTTATGGTTAATGCCGAAGGGGAAAAAACTACTGACATTGGTGCCAAAATGCAAGAGAACTATGATAACGGAGTTACCGATGAATTCACGGAGCCTATTGTAATGACAGATGGTAACGGAAATCCTGTTGCTCAAATTTCTGAGGATGATGTTGTTATTTTCTTCAACTTTAGAACTGACCGTGGCCGTGAACTTACAGAAGTATTGAGCCAAACAGATATGCATGAAGAGAACATGCACAAACTAAATTTATACTACGTTACATTAACCAACTATGATGCCTCATACAATAGTGTTCATGTAGTTTATGATAAAGAAAATATTAAGGACACCCTTGGTGAAGTTTTAGAAAGAGCACACAAGAAACAGATTCGTATTGCTGAAACCGAGAAATATCCTCACGTAACATTTTTCTTTAATGGAGGCCGTGAAGAGCCTTTTGATGGCGAAGAACGCCTTTTATGTCCTTCTCCAAAAGTTGCTACTTACGATTTGCAGCCAGAGATGAGCGCTTATGAAATTAGAGATGCCATTATTCCTGAATTGAAAAAAGGTGAGGTAGATTTTGTTTGCTTAAACTTTGCCAATCCTGATATGGTTGGTCATACGGGAGTTATGTCTGCTGCCATCAAAGCATGTGAAGTTGTTGATGAATGTGCAAAAGCAGTGGTAACAGCGGGTCTTGAAAACGGGTATACTTCTATTGTAATTGCCGATCATGGTAATTGTGAAACCATGGTTAATCCTGATGGTAGCCCAAATACGGCGCATACCACCAACCCTGTTCCTTTAATTTTAGTTGATAATGATATTAAGGAAATCAAAGATGGAGTTTTAGGCGATATAGCACCTACCATTTTAAAATTACTAGGCGTACCACAACCTGCATTAATGACCCGGGAAGCTCTTGTATAAAAAATACCATCAAATATTTTTACCTTTGCCGTTATGATTAAATTAAAAACACCCGAAGAAATAGAGCTAATGCGTGAAAGTGCCTTAGTGGTATCAAAGACTTTGGGCATGTTGGCAGCGGAAATAAAACCAGGTGTCACCGCCCTATATCTTGATAAATTAGCTGAAGAATTTATTAGGGAGCAGGGCGCTGAACCAGGTTTTTTGGGTATGTACGATTTTCCGAACACCTTGAATATGAGCCCTAATACCCAGGTAGTGCATGGCATACCAAATGCAGAACCTTTAAAAGAAGGTGATATTATTTCTGTGGATTGCGGTTCGCTCAAAAACGGCTATTATGGCGATCATGCCTATACATTTCCCGTAGGCGAGATTGATCCTGAAACGGCAAAACTTCTTAAAGTAGCCAAAGAATCCTTATATCTTGGTATAACAGAATTTAAAGCAGGTAACCGTGTTGGCGATGTTGCTTTTGCCATTCAAAACTATTGTGAAAACCATGGTTATGGTGTAGTTCGTGAACTAGTAGGTCACGGATTGGGTAAAAAACTGCACGAAGGACCTGAAATGCCTAACTATGGAAAACGTGGTCGTGGCAAACAGTTTAAAGAAGGCTTGGTAGTCGCCATTGAACCTATGATAAATATGGGAACAAGACGCATAAAGCAGCTTAAAGACGGCTGGACTATCTTAACAGCAGATGGAAAACCGAGTGCGCACTTTGAACATAACGTGGCCATAGTAAACGGCAAACCGGAACTGCTATCTACATTTCAGTACATTTACAAAGCTTTGGGCATTGAAAGTGATGAAGAAGACAATTTTCATCAGACGAAATTGGTTCTTTAAACTTAAGTCTAGAAAAGTAATTTGTGCTAATTGATGTAATACGTGTCTAAAATTTTTAAGCTTATTCTTAACGCCGTTCCCAGGCCCTTACTCATTAGATTAAGCTACTTGGTGCGGCCTCTATTGGGTTTTTGGATGCGGGGCAATCGCTATGAAGACCCTATTGACGGAAAAAAATTTAAAAGCTTTCTTCCGTATGGATATGAAAACCCACGCGAGAACATACTTTCTCCTTTCACGCTATCACTAGAGAGACATCGGTTACTATGGCTCTACTTAAAAAACGAAACAAATTTCTTTACGGAAAAATCTAAAGTGCTTCATTTTGCACCTGAACAAGCATTCTACAAACGTTTCAGGAAACTAAAAAATTTGGACTATGTCACTACTGACCTTTTATCGCCACTAGCAGATGTAAAAGCTGATATTTGCAATTTACCTTTTGAGGATAACTCTTTTGATATAATTTTCTGTAACCATGTTCTTGAACATATTCCTAATGACACAAAGGCTATGCAAGAATTATATCGAGTGTTGAGAAAAGGTGGTTGGGCTATTTTACAGATCCCACAAGACCTAGAAAGAAAAACTACTTTTGAAGACAATACTATAACAGACAAGAAGGAACGCGCTAAAATCTTTGGCCAATATGACCATGTTAGGATCTATGGACGAGACTATTTTGAAAAACTGAGAAATATTGGCTTTAAGGTGGAAGAAATAGATTATTCAGCTACGTTAAAAGCAGAGGAAATTGACAGATTTCGATTGGCGAAAGGTGAAATCATACCGCTCGTTAGAAAACCAATTTAATTCTTAGCAACCAAAACTTTAAAACCAGGGGTCATAAATTCATGGATATCCCCTTTTTCATCTATAAAAATCAGGTACGCCTCAAGTTCTCGTTTTACCGTCAATAGTTTGAGTACTTGATCTAAATCCATTGCCATAAAGGAAGTGGCGTATGCATCGGCCTTTGCACAATTATCCGCTAAAACCGTAGCGGCCAGCGTATTTGCATTTTTTGTGAAGCCAGTAGTAGGATCTATAGTATGTACATATTTTACTCCTGTTACCGGGTCTTCTCTAAAATGTCTGTAATTACCCGAAGATGCCAAAGCCCTATTCTCAAGACGTATAGTAGTCTTTAATTTTCTTTCATTTTCCACCGTAGGGTCATCTATACCAACAATCCAAGGTTTTTGCTTGATTTGGTTCTGGCCTTTTGCTACCAACTCCCCTCCTACTTCCAGAAGGTAATTCTTAATTCCGTTAGCATCCATCAATTTTGCCAGTCTATCTATGGAATACCCTTTAGCGATAGCATTGAAATCAAAATAAATATTAGGATTGGATTTAGTTATAGTATTTGCCTCTGATAATCTTACCTTATCAAAACCCACAAATTGTAGCAAACTATCTACACGCGCACTATCCATTTGTATCTGCTTTTCAGGGCCAAACCCCCAAGCATTGACCAAAACACCCACTGTGGGATCAAAATAACCATTGGTAGCCTTATTTACCTCCTGAGATAGTTCAAAGACCTCACGAAACATATGATCAACCACCAGTGTTGAATCACCTCTATTAATTTTAGAAATATCCGATGCCGGAATATAGGTAGACAAAGAATGGTTTATAGCATCAAATACAGAATCTACCTGCTTTTGAAGGTTCATTTCACCCTGAGCCAAATAAATTAAATTATACGAAGTACCCAATGCAGCTCCGGAATTTTCATTTCTAACCAGACCGGATGGGTTACCGCCACAGGAAAACAAGCATAAAATGCCAACCAATACTATGAATCTATTCATCTTTAATTTCGATTAAACCTATATAATCAACTATATATGCTTCATTCAAATATACTGGCAACTCTTGATTTTCGGCATTAGAAAGTCCAACACCCGCGTAGTACGTTCTTGCCTCGTTTTTATTCGCATGATTCTTCATTTTTTTCATAAGTTCCTGATCATAAATATTTGGATTCTTGGGATAAGGAACATAACGCACCGTAATAAAATGCAATATTTTATCCTTCAAACATACAAATTGTGGATTTCTTTTGGGTTCACTATTCACACCCATAAATTCAAAACCTTCAGCTTCAAGCTCCCTACCCACTATATTCATAGCTAAGTTGTGTAGTTCTCTATCCGATAGCGGCTTCCCCATATATCTTAAAAATTAAATCAAAAAAAACCGATGCGTAAACATCGGTTTCTTTATTTATTTGATTCGCAAAAGGGTAAAATATAATTTGAACCCTTGAGCTACTAAAAATCGTATTATCCACCGAAGTCATCAAAGCGGATGTGCTCATCGGGTATACCAAAATCTTCTCCCATTTTTTGCACTGCTTTGTTCATTAATGGAGGTCCACAAAAGTACAGTTCAATATCTTCAGGTGAATCATGCAAGCTTAAATAGTTATCGATAACACAATTGTGTATAAAACCGACGAAACCATCTCCTGGAGCATCTATATTCTCCTTGACCTTCCAATTATCTTCTTCCATTGGCTCTGAAAGTGCCAAATAGAATTTAAAATTAGGAAAGTTTCTTTCCAATTCCCTAAAGTGTTCTAGATAGAAAAGCTCTCTTTTAGAACGACCACCGTACCAATACGTAACTTTTCTATTTGTCTTTAAAGTATTGAATAAATGGTACAAGTGCGAACGCATTGGCGCCATACCTGCTCCACCACCAACGTAAAGCATTTCTGAATCAGATTCATTGATAAAGAATTCACCATAAGGACCTGAAATAACTACGTCATCACCAGGCTTTAAATTGAATATATAAGAGGAAGCAACACCAGGGTTAACATCCATCCAACCGTTCTTGGCACGATCCCATGGTGGAGTCGCAATACGAACGTTCAACATAATCTCTCTACCTTCCGCTGGGTAAGAAGCCATAGAGTATGCTCTTTCAACAGTTTCAGGATTCTTCATTACTAGCGGCCATAGATTGAACTTGTCCCACTCCGCTTTAAATTTATCTGGAGTTTCATGTTCCTCTGGGTGAGCTGTAATATCTATATCAGCATACTTAACCTCACATTCCGGAATTTCAATCTGGATGTAACCACCAGCTTTATAACCCATATCTTCAGGAATCTCAACAACGAACTCCTTAATAAAAGATGCCACGTTATAGTTACGTACCACTTTAGCCGGCCACTTCTTAATACCAAATACCTCTTCCGGTATGGTAATTTCCATATCCTGTTTTACTTTAACTTGGCAAGCTAAACGCGCACCAGAATTCAGTTCTCTTTTTGAAAAATGAGGTGTTTCCGTAGGAAGTGCTTCCCCTCCACCAGAAAGTACGTGACACTCACACTGAATACATGTTCCACCACCACCACAGGCAGATGGCAAGAATATTTTCTGATTTCCCAAAGTAGTAAGTAATGAACTACCAGAACCAACTTCTACTTTCTTTTCTCCGTTAATCGTAATGGTAACCGGCCCCGATGGAGATAGCTTTTCCTTGGTGAACAACAAAAGGGCCACCAAGACCATCAATAGTATCATAAAGGCAACAACGGTAATTAAAATCGTTCCTCCAGTACTTGTAGCTAATAACATATCTATTTGTTTATGGCGTCGTTATAAGAGACTTCTTTAGTGTCAATCTCTTCTTTAATTTCTTTCTTTTTATTTTCGGATACCTTATCATAATCCATTCGTTGTTCCTCTACAGGAGCAGCTGCATCATCTCCACCTGTCAACATACCTCCGAAACTCTGAAAACCGATACCCATTAATCCGGTAATGATAAACGTAATACCTAAGCCTCTTAATGGTGCTGGTACATTTGAATACCTGATTTTCTCACGAATAGCAGCAATCGCCAAAATAGCCAAAAACCATCCAATACCAGAACTAACACCATAATTAAATGCCAAACCTAATGACTGAATATCTCTAGCTTGCATAAAAAGCGAGCCACCTAATATAGCACAGTTTACAGCAATTAGAGGCAAGAAAATACCCAATGAGTTATATAACGAAGGTGAAAATTTCTCCACAACGATCTCTACCAACTGAACCATTGTAGCAATGGTAGCGATAAAAAGAATGAACGAAAGAAAGCTTAAATTGTAATCTGCATATTCAGGACCTAACCATACCAAGGCACCATCTCTCAAAAGATACTGATCTAATAACCAGTTCAACGGCACGGTAACTGCAAGTACAAAAATTACAGCTGCACCTAAACCTACGGCAGTAGCAACTTTTTTAGAAACCGCTAGGTAAGAACACATCCCCAAGAACACGGCAAATACCATGTTATCTATAAAGATGGATTTAAAAAATAATTCTATATGCTCTAACATAATTCTATCTCTTTTACCTTAATTAATTATCTTCTACCAGTGCAGGATTCCTTGAGCGCTGCACCCATATAATAATACCAACAACAATAAGTGCAGCTGGTGGTATAATCATAAATCCATTGTTCTCATAGCCTGTTGCATATAATCCTGTTTTTGCGATTGGGTCACCCAGAACCTTATAGCCTAATAGTGTTCCTGATCCGAGAAGCTCTCTGAAAAAACCTACAATTATTAGTATAACACCATAACCAAGTGAATTCCCAATCCCATCTAAAAAAGATCTCCATGGCCCATTGGCCAATGCAAAAGCTTCAAAACGACCCATAATGATACAATTGGTAATGATCAAACCAACAAATACGGACAAGGTTTTACTAAGCTCATAAGCAAAGGCTTTAAGTACTTGATCAACTACAATAACCAAAGTCGCCACAACAATAAGCTGTACAATAATCCTAATTTTTGAAGGAATGATATTTCTCATTAAAGAGATTACTACGTTACCTAGGCCCAGAACGAACATTACGGCAACCGCCATAACAATCGAAGCTTTTAGTTCAGCAGTAATTGCCAAGGCAGAACAAATACCCAATACTTGAATGGTAATAGGGTTATTGTCCGCTAACGGGTCCGTTATTAAACTTGCATCTTTTTTTGTCAATAGTGCCATATTATTTTGCGCTAACGGTTTGTAAATAGTCTTTATAGAGATTTAAACTCTCCTTGATCATAGCAGCAACACCATTGCCGGTAATAGTGGCACCAGCTAAAGCATCTACCTCATTATCATCTTTAGTGTTGTTCAAAGGGTCATTATTACCCTTGGCTACAGCAATACCAGCATATTCGGTTCCCTTTAGAATACTTTCTCCTGTGAAATCATCCATAAAGTAACGTTGCTTAATGTTTGCACCTAGACCGGGCGTTTCTCCCTTGTGATCAAAGTAAACACCTTGCACTATCATTTTGTCATCTAGTGCAATAAAGCCCCAAATGGCATCCCAGAGTCCTTTTCCGTACATTGGAATTATGTAGTACTTTTTACCATCTTTCTCACCTATCATAAGCGGGAGCTTAGCGGTTTCGCCTTTTGCTGCGAGTGCCATTTGCTTTTTCATATCAATCAAATAGGCTTCATCATTTTCAGTAATTTTATCACCTTCAATAACCAATTGCTCTTTGATATATGATTTAAACTCGCCTTCAACTTTGTCTGTTGAAACAAAATTTACACTTCCTTCATCAACATTATCATTTACACCCATGGCATAAAGAATATTCTGTTGTTTTTCGAACCGTTCGTTCTCAGTTATTCTATCTTTTAAGCTTGAAGACATAAAAGCAAGAATAGAACCGACTATTACTACCATGACGGCAGCAAAAATAACGGTGTATGAATTTTTATCTGTATTGACTGCCATAACTATGCGGTTTCTGCGTGAAGTTCATTTGCCTTGCCAGCTGAATCTTTTGGCAAGATGGTTGCATTTTTCAATCGTTTCATTCTACGTTTTACATTTCCTCTCACTACGTAATGATCAATAGTTGGAGCAAATACGTTCATCAAGAGAATTGCCAAGAAAACACCTTCTGGATATGCCGGGTTAAACACACGAATCATTACCGAAAGAAAACCGATAAAGAAACCGTAGAACCACTTACCACGATTGGTTTGAGCACCTGTAACAGGATCTGTGGCCATATAGACAATTCCAAATGCCAAACCACCAACAATTAGATGCTTCCAGAAATCAAAACTCATTAAACCGTAAAATTTACTGGTTTCTCCGATCCATCCTGCATCTACAACTCCATTGAAAATCAAACCCATTACCAAAGAGCCTATTACAGCACTTAACATAATACGCCAGCTAGCGATTTTACTGAAAATCAAGAACAAACCTCCTAATAGGATAAGGAAGGTTGGAGTTTCCCCAACTGAACCAGGTATAAAACCAAAGAACATATCCGATACCGAATATGACATCTCTGCTGCCTTATTTTGTGCCAAATAACCTAAAATGGTTTCACCGGAAATAGCATCTGGACCACCAGCACGCTCTACCGCTTCATAAACCCATACTTTATCACCACTCATCCAAGTTGGATAAGCAAAGAACAAGAAAGCTCTAATAGTTAAGGCAGGGTTAAGAATATTCATTCCTGTACCACCAAACACCTCTTTACCGATTACAACACCGAAAACAACGGCTACAGCCAACATCCAAAGTGGCGTATCTATAGGTACAATAAGCGGAACTAACATACCCGTTACCAAATACCCTTCCTCTACTTCATGACCTTTTATTACCGCAAAAATAAATTCGATTAAGAGCCCTACTCCGTATGACACAACCACTAGGGGAAGCACTTTTATAATTCCTATCCAGAAATTATCCCAAGTAAGAAAATCATTCATTAAAGAGAATTCCTGTGGAAAACCGTTAATGGCCGAATAATGTTGATATCCCGCATTGAACATAGAAAAAAGCAATACTGGGATCAAGGCCATAATAACCGTGTTCATGGTACGCTTTAAATCATCTGCCGCTCTTACATGAGAACCGGAATGTGTAGTTTCATCAGGCGCAAACAAGAATGTATGCAGTGCATTAAATGCAGGCGCCATTTTCTTACCACGATAATGGTGCTTTAAAATGTGTAGCCTTTTTTTGAAAGTCAGTTTTTTATCACTCATCTTTATCCTATTTCTTTATGCAATAGATCTAATCCTTCTCTAATAATCTGTTGATGCGGTTGTTTTGAAACACAAACGAACTCTGTCAACGAGAAATCCTCCGGCGCTACTTCATAAAGCCCCAGTTGCTCCATCTCATCTAAATCTTTAATCATACACGCTTTTAGCAACTGCATAGGAAAGATATCCAATGGAAATACTTTTTCATACATACCAGTTACTACAAACGCACGGTGTTCGCCATTGGTATTTGTATCAAGATCATACTTTTTATTAGGCTGCATCCAAGAGAACGTTAATGCTCTTGTAGCCGATATTTTATTAAATACAGGTTTGTTCCATCCAAAAAATTCGTAATCATCACCTTCGGGAATGGCAGTTACCGTATTGTTATAATATCCTAAATAACCGTCTGGCGCAGATTTTGTACCGGTAAGCACATCGCCATTTATCACTCTAAAATTATCACCTTCAACACCGCTTCCATATAAGAAAGTAGAGATTTCAGTTCCAATTATTGTTTTGTAGTATTTTGGAGCTTTTACCGAAGAACCCGCTAAAGCAATAATACGCTCTGCATTGAACTTCCCGGTTAATAACAATTCACCTATGATTACCAAATCTTGCGGTGTTACCGTCCAAACCGTTTCTCCTTTATTCACAGGATCAATTTTGTTGATCTGTGTACCAACCAAACCGGCTGGGTGTGGACCAGAAACCTTGTGTAATTCAACACCGCTTAGACCAGATAACGGGGAATTACCAGATTTGCCAACGGAAACATGAACTTTTCCAGGCGTTAATTTACCTAATGCGGTAATTGCAGCTTGCAGTTCTTTTTCTTTCCCTTGCAAAACATAGTTCAAGTCTGCCGCTAAAGGAGCTGTGACATAACCTGAAACGAATATCGCTTTTGGATTTGCATCCGGATCAGCGATAATATCGTATGGGCGCTGTTTAACAAAAGGCCAACACCCCCCTTTTAAAAGATATGCTTTCACCTCTTCCTTAGAAGCACTTTCTACATTCAACAAATCGTGTGAAACACCTGACTGCTCTTTATCAGCTAAAATCTTAAGTGATAGTATGCGTCTTCTTGCACCTCTTACAATCTCTACAAGTTCACCACTAACCGGCGAAACGAAAAGCATGTTTTCTTTGTTCTTATTGTAAAAAAGTGGTTCTCCCGCTTTCACCTCAGCACCCTGCTTTACCAACATTTTAGGTGTGAGTCCGTGAAAATCGTTTAAGTTTATTGAATAAACGTTACTTAAAACGGCTTTTGAGGTAGTTTGCTCTGCAGCTCCAACAAGATTTATGTTCAAGCCCTTTTTAATCCTGATGTCTTTAGACATATTGTTCTAGACCTTAGGTTAACAAAATTTCGAGCAAAAATAATACTAAAAGGATTGTTTTCATAATAAATGCCTAGAAATTTAGGCATGATACCGATCAAAATTTTTTAGGTACGCTTTTTGTTTACCTTTACCGCAAAAAATAGCAGGTAATGCGCTTTAATCTGACACTAGTTTTTTTCTCCGTTTTAACATCCTCACTCTGGGCACAGGTTCAATTGGAAGTAAACCCGCCCGAAAACATTAAAACCGTTATTTTTGGAGGACCTACGGAGGACCAATTTCCCGTTGTAATGCTCGGAGAGACCATTAAATTGGAATTTGATGATATTACCGCCTCTGAAAGTGATTATTACTACAAAATTATACATTGCAACTACGATTGGCAGCCTTCACAGCTTTTAAAATCACAATATTTAAACGGCGTAGATAACCAACGAATCATCAACTACGAGAACAGTTACTCTACCCTGCAATCATATTCCAATTATAAATTGTCCATTCCCAATGAGAATGTTGGCTTAAAAGTGACTGGTAATTTTGTTTTGGAAATATACAATGACAGTTATGAACTTCAATTTTCTAGGCGTTTCGTTGTTTATAAAGATGCGATAACCGTAGGCGGAACTATTAAACGATCTAGAGATTTTAATTTCATTAACGAAAAACAAGTTGTTCAGTTTAACATCAATGCCGGCAACTTTCAGTTAGTAAACCCAAAAAAGGAAGTTAAAATAGCTATTTTACAAAACCATCAGTGGGAAACTGCGTTATACGATGTAGCCCCTCAATACACAATGGGAACGGAACTCGTATACAAATATGACCAAGAAACCAGTTTTTACGGCGGTAATGAATTTCTGAATTTTGATACCAGCGACCTTAGAGCCCCTACGTCTCAAATTTCTAGAATAGAGGTGGATGACCTTTACAATCATTACCTATTTTCCAACACCTATAGAGCGGATCAACCTTATTCTTATTTTCCTGATATCAATGGCGATTTTGTAATTCGCACTTTACAAGGAGACGATAATTCCAGGGAAGCGGAATACACCAAAGTACATTTTTCTTTACCCTATGATGAACGATTGGAACTAGATGAAGTTTACGTTTATGGAAAATTCAATAACTACGCTCTTTCAGAAGAGAACAAGATGGTTTACAACGAGAACAACGGCATGATGGAAGCCATACTACTTCTCAAACAAGGCTTTTACAATTACAAATATGTAATTAAGAGAGCAGATAGCACCATAGAAACCAATACGATTGGTGGCAATTTTCATTTTACAGAGAACAACTATTTAATTTTAGTATACTACAGAAATTTTGGCGACCTCTATGATAGTATTATAGGTATAGGCGCTGCAAACTCGAGAAATATCAGTAATTAGATTATATTTATCCCTAATTCTTTTGGATAAATGACCAACAAACCCGCAGTATCTGGAAAAGGAAGATACAACTTAAACTACCGAGGCACAGAATGCCTTAATTGCGGACACCCTTTGGACATGAGCGATAAGTATTGTCCCAACTGTTCTCAGGCAAACAGCACCAAAAAAATTACCCTTAAAGATTATCTAGACGAATTTTTCGGAACATTAATCTCGTATGATTCGCGCTTGTTTCGGACGCTTTCTACTCTACTGATAAAACCCGGAAAAATTACTCAAAGTTATATTGACGGAAAACGTATTTCTTACACCAATCCATTTCGGTTTTTACTTAGTCTTGCCATAATCTTCTTTCTTATCATTAACCTTAGCGGTAATTTTTCAAAATACGACAGGTATGGAACTAATGACATTTCTGAAATAGAAGATTTTGCCAGCGAATGGACAATGGACATAGATACTACTGATGCCATTGAACTTTCTCAGCAGTTGGATTCCATTAAAACAGCTATAAATTATGATGGATATAAAAAACAAAAGCATGAACGCGATTCTCTCATACTTCTTGACCCGATTGCTTATTTTGAGAAAATCGACCAAAGCTCACTTGCAGAACGAAATAATCAAAAACAAGCTTTTTTCTCTACCATTCTAAATCGTGATACCATTTACGATTTTCAAGATTTGGTAAATAAATACAAGCTTCCCGAAACTTTTGAAAATAAATTGATATTCAACGGTATGAACGGGTTTCATAAATTTAAAAAGTCGCCCGGAAGTTTTTTAAGCGCTTTAATTTCCAAACTACCGTTTGTCGTATTTTTCTTTTTACCAGCCTTTACCGTCTTCATTTGGTTGATATATGTCAGAAAAAAATACAGTTATACCGATCATTTGATATTTAGTTTTCACAACACCGCATTATTATTTATCTTGCTCATTCTTAGCTATTTGATTGATTCGATTTTTAAGATAAATAGTAATTGGATTTTTATTTCGATTTTTTCGATATATCTTTTTATAGCTATGCGTAATTTTTACAATCAGGGTATATTTAAAACTATTGTTAAATATCTCTTTCTGAACACTATTTTTTTTATATTGGCTATTATTACAACCGTATTACTTTTTACCGGTAACATTATTACCTTTTAGAAGGAAAACTTATGATAACACAAGTAACAAAAGGCATAAAGATTTCAGTAAATACTAGTTTTGAAGGTACATTCTTTAAAAACTACAAGATGCACTTTGCTTTTGGTTACACGATTACTATTGAAAACCAAAGTAAAGATTCCGTTCAACTCACTTCTCGCCACTGGAAAATATACGACGCCCTTAACGAGTTGGAAGTATTGGATGGCGAAGGTGTAATTGGTAAAAAACCGGTAATTAAACCAGGACAATCCCATACTTATACCTCTGGCTGTCTTTTAACTTCACCTATTGGAGCCATGAAAGGACATTATAACATGGTAAACTTTAGCTCTACCGAAAAATTCAGGGTTTACATCCCTACTTTTAAATTTCATGCGCCTTTCGCATTAAACTAGGCTTTTTCTGTTATAAAATAGTTTTAAATCCTACTTAAAACCAACAATCTGTTAGCATGTAGCCCGTGGTTTTTTTGCTTCATTCATTCCTATAGATTTATTAAGTTTTTTTTAGCACAACCATTTGTATCATTAGTGATCCAGCAGTTTTTTATTCGCACTAAGAATCCTACCTTTGCGCCCTATTTTAAACTTAATTAAAGCATTATGGGCAAAGGTTTTTTTCATGTACCAACAGCGGTTAACGAACCAATAAAAGATTATGCGCCAGGATCTTCGGAAAGAGAAGAAGTTCTAGAACAGTACCGTTCTTATTTTAACGGTAGCGTAGATGTACCATTATATATAGGTAGCGAAGAAATAAAGACAGGCAATACTAAGCCAATGTCTCCGCCACATGATCATAAGCATATTGTTGGCCAATATCATGTTGCCGAAAAAGCGCATGTTACCAAGGCTATCGATAACTGTTTAGCATCTAGATCTGCTTGGGCAGACTTAACTTGGGAACAGCGTGCAGCAGTTTTTTTAAAAGCAGCAGAATTAATTGCAGGGCCTTATCGCGCTAAAATTAATGCCGCAACTATGATTGCACAATCTAAAAACATATACCAAGCTGAAATTGATGCCGCTTGTGAGCTTATTGATTTTCTTCGTTTTAATGTGGAATACATGTCACAGATTTACGATGAGCAACCAGAATCGGCAAAAGGAATTTGGAACCGTGTAGAATATAGGCCTTTAGAAGGTTTTATATATGCTATTACTCCTTTTAACTTTACGGCTATTGCCGGAAACCTTCCTGCGAGCGCTGCTATGATGGGTAACGTGGTGGTTTGGAAACCAAGTGACAGCCAAGTTTTTTCTGCAAAGGTTATTGTAGACATCTTTAAAGAAGCAGGTCTTCCTGATGGTGTTATCAATGTGGTTTACGGAGACCCAGTAATGATTACCGAAACGGTATTGGCCAGTCCAGATTTTGCAGGTATTCACTTCACAGGCTCAACCCATGTTTTTAAAGAATTATGGAAACAGATTGGAAACAACATTCACACGTATAAAACATACCCGAAAATTGTTGGTGAGACGGGCGGTAAAGATTTTATCATAGCTCACCCAACAGCAAAACCCCAACAAGTAGCTACAGCAATTGTTCGCGGTAGTTTTGAATACCAAGGTCAAAAATGTAGTGCGGCTTCTCGTGTTTACCTTCCCAAATCACTCTCAAAAGAAATTTTGGAATCCGTTAAAAAGGATATAGCATCTTTTAAGAAACCAGGAAGTCCGGAAGACATGTCCAATTTTATAACAGCAGTTATACATGAAGGCTCTTTTGACAAATTAGCCAAATACATTGACCAGGCCAAAACCGATGAGAATGCAGAAATCATTGCCGGAGGAAATTATGACAAGTCCAAGGGTTACTTTATAGAACCAACAGTTATTCTTACCACAGACCCAAAATATACTACAATGGAAACAGAATTGTTTGGGCCTGTAGTTACTATATATGTATATGAGGACAAAGATTGGTCCGAAACCCTAAAATTGGTGGACACCACTTCTGAATACGCATTAACAGGGGCTATTCTAGCAACTGACAGATATGCTATTGACGAAGCTACGCTTGCGTTGCAAAATTGTGCAGGTAACTTCTACATTAACGATAAACCTACTGGTGCTGTTGTTGGCCAACAACCATTTGGAGGGGCCAGAGCTTCAGGAACAAACGATAAAGCAGGATCTGCTCAAAACCTATTGAGATGGGTTTCCCCTCGTCTTATTAAAGAGACTTTTGTAACTCCAACAGACTACAGATATCCTTTTTTAGGTTAATCTAAAAAACAAAAGATGCTGTAAATCAGCATTTATTGTCATTTTTCATTAGATTCCCCAATCCTTGGTTCATTGATCAAGAATTGGGGAATTTTATTTAACCACTAATATTAAGAAAATGAAAAAATTAGCAGCAATTGCATTCTTCATGGTAGCAACCATGATTAATGCTCAGGAAAAATTAACCCAAAACACTATTAATGGTGTATTAGAAGGCAACCAAGGCCAAGTAGTTGCTTTGGCCGAAGCTTTCTCTGAGGAGCAATACGACTGGAGACCAACTGAAGGAGTTAACTCAGTTGCGGAAGCCCTATTACATATTGCCGGGGGTAATTACTATTTAGCCTCTAAAATGGGCTTTGCACCACCAGAAGGTGTAGATATAATGAATCTATCAAAAATAACAGGAAAGGATAATATCATTGCCGCTTTAAAACAATCTAATGAGTTTGTTCTAGAAAAAATCCTTTTAGTGGAGGATGACCAGTTTACCGAAGAAATTGACTTTGGTTTCGCCAAAATGAATAAACTTGGAGGCCTTTTGGCTATTATGGAACATAATGGCGAGCACAAAGGTCAATTGATAGCATACGCCCGCTCAAACGGAGTTACACCTCCTTGGAGTAAATAAACCGTCAGAAAAAATTAAAAGTCCACTTTTGTTTAGTCAAAAGTGGACTTTTTTATACTTATATTTTTTATTTCATCGATGAACTGCACAATTAAAGCATTCACTTAACGTTATATTTACATTGAAATAAAACAAAGAGTCTTTTTTTACATATTAATTGACTTATATCAGCACTTGTAAATCAGTTTAAAAAATTGATTTTAAGACACTTATAACCATAAAATATGTTAAAAAAACCTTCTAATTTAGGTTTCTAAAAAAATAGAACTACGTTCAATATCTTATTAAAAATCCATTTAAATTCATTACACATATACTTTTAATGTAAATTTAACGTTAACTAATTGTAAATTGAACGTAATAAATACGTACTTTGTAGTAACTGTAAAAAATGAAGATTATGGATATGCAGAAAATATACAGTAAAACACGAATGATAGCAGATTGTCTTATCATACATGTATGGGGACATTTAAAAATATTTGCCAAGAAGTATAGAAGGGCGTATTACCACCTTTTGAGCCTATAGATCAACCTTTGTATTTCATGGGCAGGTAAACCACCTTTTTGGTCTCAAAGAAAGGTTCCTGAAAATAATTGGTAAGGTCATATATTTCTATGGCCTTATACCCTTTAAGTTCTTCTGCCAAATCACCTCCTTTAAGATAAAGAATTCCGTTTCTACGCTCGTGTTGTGACTCTTTTTTGATTTTACCCTGCACCCAATGCACAAAAGTAGGCATTGCAGCCACTGCCCTACTTACAATGAAATCATGTTGTCCCTTAATTTCTTCAACTCTAGAATTGATGGCTTTTACGTTTTCTAATCCCAAACCTTCAACCACCTCCTTAACTACCTTTATTTTTTTTCCGATAGAGTCTACCAAAGTGAATTGGACCTCTGGAAACAAAATAGCTAGAGGAATGCCTGGAAAACCACCACCTGTGCCAACATCTAGAATGGAAGAACCGCTTTTAAATTGCTGAATTTTAGCTATTCCTGTTGAGTGTAGTACATGCCTCAAATAAAGTTCATCTATATCTTTCCTTGAGACAACATTAATTTTTTGATTCCAATCTTTATACAATTCTTCCAATAATATGAAGTGTTTTTGTTGTAAATCAGATAAATTGGGAAAATATTTAAAAACTAATTCGGCGGTCATGCTTATATTTGTATAGTTACAAAACTACTATATTCATCGATGAAATAATATCTTATCGACGTTTAAAGCTTTACATTTCTACGATATTTATCAATAATACTATTTATATGAACCAAAATACAGTACGATTCTCTAGAAAAGATCCCGCACAGTTCTTTAGAACATTAAACAAACGTGTGAATGATTATTTTAAAGAGAATAAGTTAAAAAAAACAGGAAATTGGCGCCTTCACATTAAAACTGTGATTATGTTCGCCCTGTTCCTGACTCCTTATTTCTTGATCTTAACATTAGGATTACCTATTTGGGCCAATTTTATACTCACAATAGTTATGGGCATTGGTATGGCCGGTGTGGGCATGAATGTTATGCACGATGGTAATCATGGTGCTTATTCCAATAAGAAATGGGTTAATAAACTTATGGGAAGTAGCATTTATATTTTGGCTGGAAACGTTTACAACTGGCAAGTTCAGCACAATGTTCTGCATCATACCTATACCAATATTCATGAGCACGATGAAGATATGGAAGCGGGTCGTATTCTACGTTTTTCAAAACATGCAGAATGGCAAAAACATCATAAATTCCAACATTTTTATTCTGTTTTCCTATATGGTCTATTAACCTTCAACTGGGCTATTACCACAGATTTTCAGCAGATGTACCGTTATATGAAAAGAAAACTTTCGTATGGTAAACTCCCAAGTGCGGCCATGAATTGGAGTACTCTCGTAATTACAAAAATATTATATATAACCATATGGATCGTACTCCCATTAATTTTTGTTGATATGGCTTGGTGGATGATTCTCTTAGGTTTCTTTATCATGCACTATGTTGCGGGAGTTATTCTAAGTGTGGTCTTTCAATTAGCTCACATAGTAGATGAGGCAGATACTCCATTACCAGATGAAACGGGTACAATGAAAAATACCTGGGCTATACATCAGTTATTCACAACTGTGAATTTTGGAACTAAGAACAAAATAGTCAATTGGTTTACCGGCGGTTTAAACCACCAAGTTGAACACCATATATTCCCTAATATCAGCCATGTACATTACACAAAAATTGCTGAAATTGTGAAAGAAACAGCAAAGGAGTTTAATTTGCCGTACAACGAGTACAAAACTACTCGAAAAGCTATAATTTCGCACTTTAAACATTTGAAGGAATTGGGTAAAAGACCTACCCTAAAGCTTCAATAGACGCAATTAAATAAACTTTATTAACACGAATGACCCAAGGATAACGGTTAAAATATTATTGTCATCTCGTGTACTAACCTTAGTTTTATTATGACACCATCAACTGCTACAAAAAATCAACTTTCTGACCGCATCAATAGTCTTACCCCTTCGGCTACTTTAGAAATGGCCGCGAAGGCGCGAGAATTACGTGCAGCAGGCAAAGACATTATCGGTTTAAGTTTAGGTGAACCGGATTTCAATACACCTGATTTTATCAAAGAGGCGGCTATAAGAGCCATAAACGAAGATTATAATTCATATACACCTGTAGATGGATATGCGGATTTGAAAGATGCTATCATCACCAAATTCAAAAGAGATAACGGCATTAGCTATGAACCATCTCAAATTGTAGTATCCACTGGAGCCAAGCAAGCCTTGTACAACATTGCCCAAGTTATTTTAAATGAAGGTGATGAGGTAATTTTACCTTGTCCTTACTGGGTAAGTTATAGTGATATCGTAAAACTAGCCGATGGTGTTCCCGTAGAGGTTGTCACTAGTTTAGAGAGCGATTTTAAAATGACTCCCGAGCAATTGGAAGCCGCAATTACTCCTAAAACCAAAATGCTCTGGTACAGTTCTCCTTGTAACCCAAGTGGTTCTATTTATAGCAAAGCTGAATTACGCGCTTTAGCAGACGTTTTACAGAAGTATCCACAGATTATAGTGGTAAGCGATGAGATTTACGAACACATTAACTACGGTGTAACCGAGCATGCCTCTATGGCGGCCTTTGAAGATATGGTAGACCGTACCGTTACAGTAAACGGAGTTGCAAAGGCCTTTGCAATGACCGGATGGCGTATTGGTTATATTGGAGGCCCTACATACATAGCTCGTGCTTGCAACAAACTACAAGGGCAGGTTACTAGTGGAGCTAACTGTATAGCGCAGCGTGCAGTTATCACAGCATTAGTAGAATCTCCAGACCGTATTAAATACATGGTAGACGAATTCAAGGAGCGTAGAAAAATTATTCTTGAACTTCTGAACGCTATAGACGGGTTTAAATGTAATGAACCTGATGGAGCATTTTATGTATACCCTGATGTGACTGCATATTTTGGAAAAACGCTAAACGGTGTTACTATAAACAATGCTTCTGATTTTGCCATGTACCTTTTGGAATATGCAAATGTTGCAACCGTAACCGGTGATGCTTTTGGAAACGGAAACTGTATCCGTATTTCCTATGCTGCAGCTGAAAAAGAAATTAGGGAAGCTATTTCTAGGATTGAAAAAGCCTTGAAATAAAATAAATATATAAGTATTGGAATCCTCTAAAAGTTATAGTTTAACTTTTAGGGGATTTTTTATGTTTAAATATTAGCGAAAACGTAGTCGTAGAAATTTAATAGATATGGTATTATTACTATGTACGCTTCCAGAAATATGGCGTAAGCAATATAAGAACCGTAAAAAGCTCTAACCTACCTGCCAGCATAAGAAAACCACACCACCATTTTGCAGGATCAGGAAGGCCGTTAAAATTACTTAGAGGATAAAGACCACCAAACGCCGGACCTACATTCCCCAAAGAAGAAGCAGAGCCACCAATAGCCGTAACAAAATCAATACCCATTGCACCAAGAACTAATGCCCCGATGATAAATAGCAGCATATAAAGTACAAAAAAGGCAATAATATTATATACAATTTGCTCCTTTACGGTCTTGTTATTATAGCGTACTGGAATAATTGCATTAGGATGCAAAGTACGTTTAAACTCCAACAATCCATTTTTAATAATTAGAACATGGCGCATTACTTTAATACCACCTGAAGTTGAACCTGCCGACCCTCCTAAAAACATCAATCCAAAAAAGAATACGGTCATAAAAGGCGTCCAACTGGTAAAATCAGCAGACACAAAACCTGTTGTGGTTATCACAGAAATTACCTGAAACAATGTATGTCTAAAGGCACTCTCGCCACTTCCAAAAACCATAGGATGGTACTCCGTAACCGGCACTTCCGCTTTTAGATACACAACTAAGGCAGCAACAATAGTAAATATGATTACAAAACCAGAATAATATCTAAATTCCTCATCCATTAGTACCCTTTGCACCTTACCCTTAAAAGCAAAATAACTGAGTACAAAATTGCTTCCCGCAAGAAACATAAATAGGATGATGATATACTGTATCAACGGTTGATCGTTCCAATACGCTACGCTCAAATTTTTGGTTGAAAAACCACCTGTAGACAAGGTAGCCAACGAATGGTTTATGGCATCAAAAAAGCTCATTCCCGCTAATTTTAAAAGCAAGGTTTCCGCTAATGTATACCCTACATATATTAACCAAAGGCGTTTTGCAGTATCCGTAATTCTTGGATGAAGCTTATCTGCACTAGGGCCAGGTGCTTCCGCAGCGAACAACTGCATACCTCCAATACCCAACAAAGGCAATATGGCAATGGCAAGAACAATGATACCCATACCCCCTATCCAATGGGTTAGGCTACGCCAAAAAAGCAAACCCTCTGGTAATACTTCTATATCATCTAAAATTGAAGCTCCTGTAGTAGTATAACCGGATACGGTCTCAAAGAAAGCATTGGTTACCGTAGGAATGGAACCAGAAAACAAATAGGGCAACATCCCAGAAAAGGACATTACCAGCCAGCCAAAAGTTACTATTATATAACCCTCTCTTCGCTTTACTTCCTTTTTATGGCCCCTTGTATAAAACATAGCAAACGTTCCTACGAACATAGTGGTGATTGCCGCAAGGGCAATACTTAACGTTGCGCCATCATTATAGATGCCACTAACCAAGGTTGCCAATAACATAAAGCCTCCGTTGCAAAGCAACAGCAGACCCATGATATGAAATATTATTTTTGAATTTAGTTGCATTAAAGAAACAATCGTTCAATTTTAGGAATAGCTTCTGGAAGACAGCAAACCACTACGCGATCTCCTGCTTTTATTTCAAAGCCACCTAAGGCAATGATACCCTCTTCATCACGAATAACACCACCAATAGTGGCCGCTCTCGGAAATTTAAGCTCACGAATAACACTACCCGTAACTCTTGAATTTGGTTTTACTATAAATTCAAGAATTTCTGCGTTCAAGTTATTCAAACGCATCAATGCCACTACTTCACCTTTACGGATATGTCTAAATATATTATTAGCTGCGAGTAGTTTTTTGTTTATTAACGTATCAATACCAATAGAATGTGATAGCTGAAAATAATCCATATTTTCAACCAAAGCTATAGTCTTTTTAATGTGTTTTGATTTTGCCACCAAACAAGACATAATATTGGTTTCAGAGTTTCCGGTTACCGCTATAAAAGCATCCATAGACTCCAAACTTTCCTCTTCTAACAATTCAACGTTTCGCCCATCGCCATTAATAACAAGCGCATTGGGAAGATCATCTGCAAGATCAAAGGCTTTTTCTTTATCCTTTTCTATCAGCTTTACGTTAAACTTACTTGCACATAGGTCTCTAGCTGCTTTAAAACCAACTTTACTACCCCCAAGAATCATTACGTTTCTAATAGATTCTTTCTTCTTTCCTGTCAATTTATATAATTGCTCTACCCCTTCTTTGGTAGTGATAAAGTAAACCTGATCACCTTGCTTAAAAACAGTATCACCTCTAGGAACCACAGTGTATTGTGTTCCGGTTCTCTGTAATGCTATTGGCATGAAATTAAGCTCTGGAAAAATTTTTGCCGCCTCTTTTACCATTTTACCTACAAAAGGAGCGGAAGCTGGAAGCGACACACCAACCATTATAAGTTTACCGTCCTCAAACTCGTACGTATCATTAAAAGCAGACTTATTTAAAAGTAATTGAATTTCTGTTGCCGCTAACTCTTCTGGAGATATTAATTCATCTATGCCAAGATTGGGAAAGTTAATTTCCTCTTGGTTTTCTATAAATTCGGTATTTGATATTCTGGCAATAGTACGTTTACATCCCAATTGCTTAGCTAGCATACATAAGGTGATATTGGTTGTTTCGGAAGATGTAACACCAATTACCAACCTAGAATTCTGCACATCTGCATCCCTAAGGACAGAAACGGATGTAGCATCACCACGCAACACACGTATATCCAAGTGAGTATCGGCATAGGCCAAACTCTCTTTTCTAGTATCGATGAGCGTAATATCTTGAGATTCGTAAGAAAGCAGTTTAGCCAAGTGAAAACCTACTTCACCTGCACCTGCAATTATAATTTTCATTTATTAGCAACTTAGTTCGGGTCTGCAGCTTATAAACCCTTCATGAATGTAAAACCACTTTGTAGTTTATATTTTGCTGCGCAAAATTACGTAATATTTTGGTTGACTATTTAAAATGGAGTTAAAATGCTTCATTCCGTTAAAATGTATTCGTTACATTGGTTAAACGTTTACTTAAAACGATATTGTATCTTTGCCAAAAAAATTGTCCATTATGCCTAAAAAGGTAACGCCCTATAAAGACTCCGAGCTTGGTAAAAAGGACCAGGTAACCCAAATGTTCGATAATATATCGGAAAATTACGATGGCCTTAATCGGGTTATTTCGTTTGGTATAGATATTAAATGGCGTAAAAGGGTGGTAGCTATTTTAACAGCAAAAAAACCTAAAACCATACTGGATATTGCTACCGGCACAGGTGATTTAGCTATAAACCTAGTAGAAACCGGGGCTGAAAAAATTGTGGGTCTGGACATTTCACCAGGAATGTTAGAAGTGGGTAAAAAGAAAATAAATCAGAAGGAGCTGGATAGCACTATTGAAATGGTTGTTGGCGATAGTGAGAACCTACCTTTTGAAACTGGAAGTTTTGATGCCATTACGGTAGCTTTTGGCGTGCGTAATTTTGAGACATTAGAGAAAGGTCTGACCGAAATTTACAGAGTGCTTGCAACTGGTGGCACTTTTGTGGTTCTTGAAACTTCCGTACCAACAAAAACCCCTTTTAAGCAAGGATATAGTCTATACATTAAATATATGCTACCTGCCATTGGAAAGCTTTTTTCCAAAGACAAATCTGCGTACACCTATCTAAGTGAATCTGCTTCTGTTTTCCCCCATGGAGATGCATTCAACAATATTTTACGTAAAATCGGGTTTATAGAGGTAGAGAACAAGCCCCAAACATTTGGGGTTGCATCTATATATGTTGCCACAAAATAGTTTCACAGCCTATAAAGCTAATAAGAATAGCCGTTCGCCATTTTTGATTAAAAAAGCGAATAGATAATATTTTTTGAATGAAAAGACTTTTTTTGCTTTTGGGAGGTATTTTATTCCTATCCCTACCGGCGAATGCCCAGTTCAATGCTAACCCCGTTCTAAATATTGAGAACAAGGATAAAAAACTTCTGAATTACGGATATTTTTTGGGTTTTAATAGATACGGATTTAAGTTCGACTACAAACAGGACCAAGGGAATCAGAGCACTGATGTTCAGGTTCTACAATCCACTGGTTTTAACGTTGGACTAATAGGCGAACTGCGTTTGAACGAATTTCTAGACGTACGTTTTGAACCAGGTCTATACTACAACTCCCGTACACTAGGTTTTCCTGGCTTTACGGCTACGGAAGAAGGCGAAAGAAATGCGATTGTTGAAGTAAAATCTACCTACATTAATTTCCCCATTCTTCTAAAAGTAAGTACGCGACGTTTTGGAAATTTCAAACCTTTCTTGGTTGCCGGTCCATCTGCCTCATTAAATCTTGGAAGTAATGAAAAGAGTTTAGATGATAATAGCAGTGGTACGTTCAGAATGAATAAGTGGACTTACAATTACGAACTTGGCTTTGGTATTGATTTCTATCTGGAGTATTTTAAATTTACCCCTTCTATACGTGGTGTTTTTGGATTGACAGATGAATTAGTTCGTGATAATGACCCTAATAGCCCATGGACAGGAAACATAGAGTCTATGAAAACCAGAGGGCTTTTCATTAACTTTACTTTTGAGTAAAGCTATCTAGCTTCGTCTAATTTCGTTTAACAAAATAGCGGTAGCTGTAGCCACGTTAAGGCTTTCAGTTGTACTTTCCCCGAACTGTGGAATGCTAATTTTCTGAGTCACTAAAGCTTCTACTTCTTCCGAAATACCATTGGCCTCATTACCCATCACCAATATTCCGGTTTTAGGTACCGTTGCGCCATATACTACATCTCCTTCCATAAAAGCACCAAAAACTGTAACCGGAGCATTCTTCAAAAAGGTTTGTAAATCTGTATAACCAATATTTACTCGTGAAATTGAGCCCATTGTAGCTTGTAGTGTTTTAGGATTAAAACAATCTACCGTATTGGAAGAACAAACCAAATGTTCAATTCCAAACCAATCACACAACCTAATTATAGTACCTAGGTTTCCCGGGTCACGAATATTATCCAATACAACTACCCAACCATCAAAATCGGGTTTTTGTGCCTGTGGAATCTCAAAAACACCTAAAATTCTGTTAGGAGCGGTAAGTGCGCTCATTTTTTTCAACTCGTCTTGAGAAACACTTTCAATAATATCCGTGGTTCCTAAATCTATTTCCAAATCAGAACTATACATGGCTTTTACCTTAAAATCAGAATGTACTAGCTCCCGAACCACCTTAATACCTTCGGCAACAAAAAGGTTATATTTATTTCGGTACTTTTTTTGATGTAAGCTTTTTACAAGTTTTATTTGATTTTTTGAAACCATAGTAATCTATACTTCTATTAATGATTTTTATTCGTGTAAAAATGTTATTTTACCAATATCACTCAACTTTTGACAGAAAAATAAGTTCCCACGATTACACAAGATGGCTCATCCCGAACAGAAAAACTTATATTTTCAGCTTTAAATAAAAAAGTTTAAATGAAATCAATGTATTTTTGATCTCTATGGGCAAAATGTTACGCTATATTAATACCACTGCTAAAATAAGCCTATTATTTGTAGTTCTGGTGGCCAACTCCTGTAACACGCTAAAACGAGTTGGTGATGACGATTTATTGCTCAAAAAAAACACCATCTATGCAGATAGCTTAGAAGTTAAAAATGAGGATATTGAAAGCCTAATAGTCCAAGAGCCCAATACTACTCTCTTAGGCTATCCGTTGCGGTTGAATCTTTATAATCTTGCTAAGAAAAATCCCGATTCCTCATATCAAGCATGGCTTGGCCGAAATGAAAAAAGAGAACAAAGACTGATCAACTTTCTTTCGAAAAAACAAGTTGACCGTCTTGGCGAGTCATTTTTAGTCAGTGGCTTGAGCGAATGGCTCAAAAAAATTGGAGAAGCACCCTCTGTTCTAGACACCACAAAAACTAGACGAACCTTAGAACGTTTAAGTGCGTACTACGGGAGTAAAGGCTATTTTAACAATAATACCAGTTATGAAATAGATAGTTTGGTAGAAAAAAGGAGAGCTTCCGTTTCCTATAAAATAGACTTAGGAGCACCTTTTATGATTGATTCGGTTTCAAGAAAAATTGCTTCAAAGGCAATTGACTCTATTTATTTGCTTCATAAGAACGGAGCATATGTTAAAGATGGAGAGCAATTTGACCTTTCTAAATTTGCCAGTGAAAGAGAACGGTTGAGTACTATTTTTAGAAATTCCGGAATTTACAACTTTCAGGAAAGTTCAGTTTCCTATGACATTGCTTCGGATACGACTAAACTGGGTAATGACCAGAAAATGAACATTGAACTTAATATAGATAATTTTAAAAGGCGTGGAGACAGTGCCGTAACCAGTTCTGAATACAAAGTATATAGATTTGACAAAATAAACATCTATACGGATTTCCTTTATAACGAGAAGGATAGCGAGCAGAAATTCATCCGTTATGGAGATTACACCATATTTTATAGAAATAAATTAAGATTTAAGCCCAAGACTTTGGCTAATGCCGTATTTTTTGAAAAGGATAGTATTTATAAAGATATAGACCGTACACGTACTTACAGACAAATAACTAGCTTGGGGGTCTTCAAATATCCAACGATCACATCTACTCCCAACGATAGCACAGCCACGTTGGATTCCAATATATACCTAGCTGCCAGACCTAAATATTCATTAGGGACTTCATTTGAGGTTACACGCTCCAACATCCAACAATTTGGTTTGGCATTAAGCCCATCTTTACAGGCCAGAAATCTCTTTGGTGGTGCGGAAAACCTTAATCTTGCAGGTAGGCTGAGCATTGGCTCATCCAATGACCCAAGTATAATAGACAATAGGTTCTTTAATATTCAAGAGTTTGGCGCAGACCTTACTTTGGATATTCCCCGGATATGGCTGCCATTTATTAACACCAATAGAATCATACCTAGTTATACCCTACCTAGAACACGTATTTCTATTGGTACTAGTTTTCAAAAAAATATAGGTCTGGACAAACAAGCCTTCAACACGGTTTTAGGTTATGACTGGACACCGTCAGATTTTCTAAAGCACGATATAGAACTATTAAATATCCAGTTTGTTAGAAATGTCAACCCAGACCGTTTTTTCAATGTTTATGGCAACTCTTTTAATCAACTAGACAACATAGCGGACAGTTTTGATAGCTATAACGATGTTATAACATACCCTGAACTCACAAGTTTCTTTGAGACCGCCGAAGACTCTGCAGATCCAAGTCTACGTATACCTCAAGGAACAACAGATTTTACAGAAGCAGTCCTCACAAGGGCAGTACCTAGCACTACCGATCAGTACCAGACCGTGAGCCGGATCGAAGAACGAAGACAAAGACTTACAGAAGACAATTTAATTTTCGCCAGTAACTATAGTTTCAACCTTAATAATCGCCAGGGCATTACTGATAATACTTTTTATCAATTTAGATTTAAAATAGAGAGTGCGGGAAATGTTTTATCGCTGCTCTCAAATGTAATTCCGTTTAATACGAATCCCGCTGGTGATGATTTAGTATTTAGCGTTCCTTATAGTCAATATATTAAAACTGAATTCGATTATGTAAAATATTGGGCAATCTCTAGGACCAATGTTTTAGCATTTAGAAGCTTTTTTGGTATTGCTGTACCATACGGTAACTCAGACAATATTCCTTTTGTTCGTAGTTATTTTGCAGGTGGAGCTAACGATATTAGGGCATGGTCTCCATACTCTTTAGGGCCAGGACGTACAAATGCAATCAATGATTTTAATGAAGCTAACCTTAAAATAAGCCTTAATCTAGAATATCGTTTTCCAGTTATAGGCAATCTAAAAGGAGCTCTCTTTGCCGATTCGGGAAATATTTGGAATGTTTTTGACAACGTTGAAGATCCGGAAGCTACTTTTAGCAGCTTAAAATCTTTGGAAGATATTGCTTTAGGAACTGGTTTTGGCCTAAGATACGATTTCACCTATTTTGTTTTACGTGCAGATTTAGGATTTAAAACATATAATCCTGCCGAAGAGAGCTCAAAGAGATGGTTCAGAGATTATAATATTGCCAATTCGGTATTACAAATAGGCATCAACTACCCTTTCTAATAAAGGCATATGCTAACTTAGTTGCACTGTAGCAATAAAACATATCCTACGAAGTATCGTCTCCAATTGGCATAAAAAATCATCATTTTATCACAATATTAAGGGGTAAACCCTATAAACTTATAAACACCAATCTTTTTAGACCTATTTATTTTATTACATTTGTCCTATTCATTTTTATTTATAATTTAGACCAGAAACATTATGGCTCACAGTATAAAACCAGGTGTCGCAACAGGTGACGAAGTACAAGCAATCTTTAACTATGCCAAAGAAAAAGGGTTTGCCCTTCCTGCAGTAAACGTTATTGGTTCTGACACAATAAACGGTGTCTTAGAAACAGCAGCAAGCTTAAATGCTCCTGTAATTATTCAATTTTCTAATGGCGGTGCTCAATTCAACGCCGGTAAAGGCTTGTCTAATGATGGTCAAAAAGCAGCTGTTCTTGGTGCTGTAGCCGGAGCAAAACACGTACACCAATTAGCAGAAGCTTATGGTGCTACCGTTATTCTTCACACAGACCACTGTGCCAAGAAATTACTACCTTGGATAGACGGACTTTTAGATGCTAGTGAAAAGCATTTTGCTGAAACTGGAAAGTCACTTTTTAGCTCTCACATGATCGATCTTTCAGAAGAGTCTCTTGAAGAGAACATTGAAATCTGTAAAGGTTATTTGGAACGCATGAGCAAAATGAACATGACGTTAGAGATAGAACTTGGTATTACAGGTGGTGAAGAAGATGGTGTTGACAATTCCGATGTTGATGATTCAAAATTATATACACAGCCAGAGGAAGTAGCTTATGCATACGAAGAACTTTCAAAAGTAAGCCCAAGATTTACTATTGCAGCAGCTTTTGGTAACGTTCACGGCGTATACAAGCCTGGTAACGTAAAATTGACTCCGAAAATCTTAAAAAACTCTCAAGAATATATTTCTAAAAAGTACAATGTGGAGCATAATCATATCGATTTTGTTTTTCACGGAGGTTCTGGTTCTACAGTTGAGGAAATTAGAGAAGGTATCAGCTACGGAGTTATTAAAATGAATATCGATACAGATTTACAGTATGCTTTTTTAGCAGGTGTTCGTGACTATGTTCAAGATAAGAAGGACTATCTTCAAGCTCAAATCGGAAATCCGAACGGTGCCGACGAGCCTAACAAAAAATTCTACGATCCAAGAGTTTGGTTACGTGAAGGTGAAAAATCTTTTGTAGAGCGTTTGAAAAAAGCTTTTGAAGACTTAAATAATGTAAATACCTTATAACAAAGGTTATACATCCCCAAAACTAATATGGAAGATATGACGGCTTGGTTCAGAAGAAAGGAAAAGGGAATACAAACGGCTACCGAAGAGAAGAAAGACACTCCAAAAGGGTTGTGGTATAAATCCCCTACGGGAAAAATTGTTGAATCAGAAGTACTTGCTAAAAACTTTTATGTAAGTCCAGAAGATGACTACCACGTTCGTATTGGCAGCAAAGAGTATTTTGAAATTCTTTTTGATGACAATAAATTCAGGGAGCTAGATGCTAAATTGACCTCCAAAGACCCTTTAAAATTTGAGGATACCAAGAAATATTCCGAAAGATTAAAGGCCGCCCAAAAGAAAACAGGACTCAATGATGCCGTAAGAACCGGTTTTGGAAAGTCTTTGGGTAAAGACATCGTTATAGCATGTATGGACTTTAATTTTATAGGCGGATCAATGGGCAGTGTAGTTGGTGAAAAGATTGCGCGCGCTATAGATTATGCTATAAAAAGAAAGGTTCCTTTTGTAATGATTTCAAAATCTGGTGGTGCACGTATGATGGAAGCAGCACTTTCTCTCATGCAATTAGCCAAAACATCGGCAAAATTGGCACAGTTGGCAGAAGCTAAACTTCCGTACATTTCACTATGTACCGATCCAACTACAGGAGGTACTACTGCATCCTATGCCATGTTAGGTGATATAAATATATCCGAACCTGGTGCACTAATAGGTTTTGCTGGACCAAGAGTGGTAAAAGAAGCTACAGGAAAAGAACTTCCTGATGGTTTCCAAACTGCAGAATTCGTAAAAGATCATGGTTTTCTAGATTTCATTTCTCATAGAAGGGATTTAAAAAAGAAAATCAATCTTTATATCGATTTAATTCAGAATAACCCTATAAGAACGGAAAAGGCCTCAGCATGAAACCATTAGTGATTACACTAATTTCATTTTGGTTCATATGTTGCTCAACAGATAAAGAAAAAATGCTTGCCGCAGAATCTGACGCGGCAGGCATTTTATTTGATAAGGCGGGAGTAATTGAAATTGAAATTTCAGGTGAAGAAAATGCCTATACTTTTAACACAACCGTCATTAGTCCGGACACTGGTTGCGACCAATATGCGGATTGGTGGGAGGTTATTGATTTAAAAGGAAACCTTATTTACCGTAGAATTTTAACCCACAGTCATGTAGACGAACAACCTTTCTCCCGTTCAGGAGCAGGTATACCTGTGACGGAAGGTACTCAAGTCTATGTTCGGGTGCACGTGAACTCTCTGGGCTACGCACCTGAAGTCCAAAAAGGCTCCGTAGAAAATGGTTTTATGGCAGCTCAATTAGATAGTGGGTTTGCACAAGAACTAGAAAAAGAAGACCCTTTACCTTCTGGTTGTGCTTTTTAGCAAATAACAATATACAAGAGACTCCTTAAATGAAAAAGCCTCACTATTTCTAGTGAAGCTTAGCAATTTTCCATTCAATACTATACTAGTTTGAAGAAGTGGCAATACCCTGCAATGCTGCCAAAATAGTTTCCAAAGTAGCATCACTACCTGTAATACCATGTCTTGACCTTAACAACTCAGGACTATTAAATGCTATACTCACTTCACCTGCTGCATTTTCATATACCAATATCTTTTGTGGCAGATCAAGAGCTGTAGTTTGGCTGTTCTGCATTAACGGTGTGCCCAGTTGTGGATTACCAAAAATAATTACCTTGGTAGGTAACAATTCTAACTCAACATTGGCCGCATTGGCCTGGTGATCCAATTCAACTACAAGCGTTAGGTTTGGATTATCGTTAATTACACTCATTATATTATTGTAGGTATCATCAAATGTTCGTGTACTTGCAACCGTAAGTACATTATAATCTGCCTCTACATCACTAACTTGCTCCGTAATTTGGGCCATTCCCGCATTTTCACTTAAGTTTTTTAATGCTCCTGCTATTGTAGGTAAAGTAGGCACATCACCAAGTGTATGGCGGTTGCTTAAATAAACCGTGGAATTATAACCCACATAAACCTCCTCGTTTTCATTTTGATAAACTAAAATACGTTGTGGCAAATCTAGACCTACCTGTTGGTTTGCCTGCATTAATGGCGTTCCTAGGTTGGGATTGCCAAAGAAAATAATTTTAGTTGGGTTCAACTCCAATTCTGCAGAAGCCCCATTAGCTGCATGATCTACCTCCGCTACGATTTTAATATTCTCATTTGCCTCTAGACTAGCTTTAAGAACAGCATAGGTTTCGTCAAAAGACTGTGCGCTTTTTAAAAAATTCATACCCACCACATTTGGGGCGGTATCCATTGTTTCTGGTTCTTTTGTTTCATCTTCATCGCAAGCAACGAAAGCTAGTGCCAAGAAAATACCTGTAAAAAATTTCAATTTCATAACTAAATAATTTTGGGGGGACTTAAGTCTATATCTATGTTCTATTCAACAGACCGCCATTCATACTATAATTATATACGCACCGTATTGGTAATCGGTTTTTCTTCCATCACAAAGTTTTGTTTGACATACCAAGCGTTTAATGCAATTATTTGTAGAAATCATTTGTTTTATGCACATTAATCGTATCTTTGCAGCTTGATTGAAAATCAGTCATATACATAAAAATCATTTAAAATAATATTGGAATGTATTTAACAAAAGAAGTTAAAGCCGAAATCTTTAAGAAACACGGTGGTAGCGAAACAAACACAGGTTCTACTGAAGGTCAAATCGCATTGTTTACACACCGTATCAATCACTTGACAGGTCACTTAAAGAAAAACCACAAAGATTACAACACTGAGCGTTCGTTGGTAAAACTGGTAGGTAAGAGAAGAAGCTTACTAGATTACATGATAAAGAATGATATTGTTAAGTATCGTGAACTTATCAAAGAACTAGGTATTAGAAAATAAGAATTACAATAAGGGCTGAAATTTTCGGCCCTTTTTTTTATATTTATGTCGTCCTAATAATTAGGATTTTTACAAAAAGCTGCACCCGGTTTTTCATTGGTCAACACAACACAACAACTTCGACCATCAAACGTCGATAAGACCATTGTTTAACAATTCGCCCGTTGGCGTGTTTAATTAAAATTTATGATTCCAAAAGTATTTAAAGAGGTCATAGACCTTGGTGACGGTAGGGAAATTTCTATCGAAACCGGAAAATTGGCAAAACAGGCCCATGGTTCTGTTGTTGTCCAGTCAGGAAAATGTATGCTATTGTGTACAGTAGTTTCCAACTACAAACAAAGTGATGTTGATTTTCTACCATTAACGGTAGACTACCGCGAAAAGTTTGCAGCAGCGGGGCGTTACCCAGGTGGTTTCTTCAAAAGAGAAGCTAGACCTAGTGATGGAGAAGTATTGACCATGCGTTTAGTAGACCGTGTACTACGTCCACTTTTCCCAAAAGATTATCACTCTGAAACTCAGGTGATGATTCAATTAATGTCTCATGATGATGATGTTATGCCAGATGCAATGGCCGGTTTGGCTGCATCTGCTGCAATTCAATTATCGGATTTCCCGTTTGAATGTGCTATATCAGAAGCTAGAGTTGCCCGTGTAAACGGTGAATTCGTTATCAACCCAACAAGAGCTCAGTTGGCAGAATCCGATATTGATATGATGATCGGTGCCTCTGCTGATTCCGTTATGATGGTTGAAGGTGAAATGGATGAGATTTCTGAAGAAGAAATGACCGAAGCCATTAAATTTGCCCATGAAGCTATTAAGGTACAATGTGCTGCCCAAGAAGCTTTAGCAAAGGCTTTTGGTAAAAAAGAAGTTCGTGAATACGAGCCAGAGCGAGAAGATGCTGATCTAGCCAAGAAAATTCACGATATGGCGTATGACAAAGTCTACGCTGTAGCACAAGCAGGTTCTGCAAAACATGAGCGTAGTGCGGCATTTGGTGAAATCAAGGAAGAAATCAAGGCTACTTTCTCAGAAGAGGAGCAAGCGGATTTTGGCAGCTTAATTTCCAAATACTACAGTAAGGCAGAAAAAGCGGCTGTTAGAGATTTAACTTTGAACGAAGGTTTGCGTTTAGATGGGCGTAAGACAACTGAAATCAGACCTATCTGGTGCGAGGTTGATTATTTACCATCTACACATGGTTCTGCAATATTTACCCGTGGGGAAACTCAGGCTTTGGCTACCGTAACATTAGGAACATCCAGAGATGCAAATAAAATTGACATGCCATCCTACGAAGGTGAAGAAAACTTCTATTTACATTATAACTTCCCCCCTTTCTCAACAGGTGAAGCAAGACCTATTCGTGGAACTTCCCGTAGAGAAGTTGGTCATGGTAACTTGGCACAACGCGCATTAAAAGGAATGATTCCTGCAGATTGTCCTTATACCGTTCGTGTGGTTTCAGAAGTATTAGAATCTAACGGTTCTTCTTCTATGGCAACCGTTTGCGCCGGTACAATGGCAATGATGGATGCCGGTGTTCAATTGAAAAAACCGGTTTCTGGTATCGCAATGGGGTTGATCTCTGATGCTGATTCAGGTAAATACGCCGTTCTTTCTGACATCTTAGGTGATGAAGATCACTTGGGTGATATGGACTTTAAAGTTACCGGTACCGCAGATGGTATTACTGCTTGCCAGATGGATATTAAAGTAAAAGGTCTGTCTTATGAAATTCTAGTTAACGCATTGCAACAAGCTAGAGATGGTCGTTTGCACATCTTATCTAAATTAACCGATACTATTTCTGCTCCAGCAGCAGAAGTTAAGGATCATGCACCTACAATGGTTACAAGACGTATTCCTAATGAATTCATTGGAGCGTTGATCGGACCAGGAGGAAAAGTGATTCAAGAGATGCAAAAAGAAACTGAGACTACTATCGTTATAAACGAAGACCCGGTTACTGAAGAAGGTATCGTAGAAATTTTAGGCGTAGGTAGTAAAGGTATTGATGCTGTTATGGCAAAAATAGATTCTCTTCTATTCAAACCTGAAGTAGGCAGTGCTTACGAAGTTAAAGTAATTAAAATGCTAGACTTTGGTGCTGTTGTAGAATACCAAGATGCTCCTGGCAACGAAGTGTTGTTACATGTATCCGAATTGGCTTGGGAAAGAACTGAAAATGTATCCGATGTGGTAAACATGGGCGATGTCTTTGATGTCAAGTATTTAGGTACTGACCCTAGAACCCGTAAGGAAAAGGTCTCTAGAAAGGCATTATTACCTAAACCAGAAGGTTTTGTAGAAAGACCTCCACGTAGTGATAAAGATCGTGGTCGTGGTAGAGATGATAGACGAGGCGGTAGAGATAATCGTGATCGTAAACCAAGAAGAGACTAAACACTCTAAAATTTAACACATATTTTAAGCCTCAACTTGTTAAGTTGAGGCTTTTTTGTGCGACTCATCTAAAAAATAAAGTTTTTTACCTCCGTTTGTAACATTTCTGGCTTTTTTGCGTATAAGTATATGCAGTCTATGCAAACTGAACCTAATTTATTTACATGAGACAGCTTAAAATTACAAAACAGGTCACCAATAGGGAGACCGCATCTTTGGACAAGTACTTGCAAGAAATAGGCAAAGTAGACTTGATTACGGCAGATGAAGAAGTAGAATTGGCACAACGCATCAAGGCAGGCGATCAGGTCGCTCTTGAAAAACTCACAAAGGCCAATCTTCGATTCGTTGTATCAGTTGCCAAGCAGTACCAAAACCAGGGACTTACTTTACCCGATTTGATTAACGAGGGTAACCTTGGTCTTATTAAGGCCGCACAACGTTTTGATGAAACAAGAGGATTTAAGTTTATTTCTTATGCCGTTTGGTGGATTCGTCAATCTATTTTACAAGCTCTGGCTGAACAATCTCGTATTGTACGTTTGCCATTGAATAAAATTGGTTCGATCAACAAGATCAATAAGACCTTTGCTTTTCTTGAGCAGGCACACGAGCGTATGCCTTCTCCAGAAGAAATTGCAAAAGAATTGGACATGACGGTTGCTGATGTGAAGCAGTCGCTCAAAAACTCCGGTCGTCACGTATCTATGGATGCTCCGTTGATCGATGGTGAGGATTCCAACTTGTACGATGTACTTCGTAGTGGTGAGTCTCCAAACCCGGACAGAGAATTATTGCACGAGTCTTTACGTACTGAAATTGAACGTGCATTAGAAACTTTAACTCCCAGAGAAGCGGATGTTATTCGTTTGTATTTTGGTCTTGCTGAGCAACACTCAATGACTCTTGAAGAAATTGGTGAAACCTTTGATCTTACCAGAGAAAGAGTACGCCAAATCAAGGAAAAAGCTATTAGAAGGCTAAAACATACTTCTAGAAGTAAAATTCTTAAAACCTATTTAGGTTAAAACACCTCGAAAATTACACGTTAAATATTCCTTAAATTGGAAATTTGGCATATAAATTGTAATTTTAAAAGCAACAACAGTTTATCATGACTGTTCGTTTTTTGATTGATGAATAAACTCCGGCTGATTACCGGAGTTTTTTCATTTATAATATTTTCGGAAATCAATAAAAAGAACCTATTCTTAAGTATATTGCTGGTAACAAAATATTTAGTTTAAACGCTGAACACCCTTATGGAATCTGAGAACAATACACCCAACAACCAACCTAACAATCCGCTTCATGGTGTAAAACTGACAGACATCTTAGAAAAACTGACAGAAAAATATACTTGGGAAGAATTAGCAGACCGTATTAATATAAATTGTTTTAAAAGCAACCCAACAATAAAGTCCTCGCTCAAATTTCTGAGACGCACGCCATGGGCCAGAACCAAGGTAGAACAGTTATATTTGAGATCTTTTCATAAAAAATAATCAGCGGTATGCCCTTTAATATTGTACTTGTAGAACCAGAAATCCCCAACAATACCGGAAATATTGGCAGATTGGCACTTGGATCAGGTTCTACTCTACACCTTGTAAAACCTTTTGGTTTTGAATTAAATGACAAACGCGTAAAACGTGCCGGTCTTGATTACTGGCAACATCTAGACCTTCACATTTATGAGAATCTAGAAGACTTTTTATCTCAGCATGGAAACAAAAATCTAGTATTGTTTTCAAGTCATGGAACTAAAGATCATTGGTCCATTCCTTTTGAAGACGGTCAGTTTCTTGTTTTTGGCAAGGAATCCGTTGGCTTACCCTCTACCCTAGTATCCTCTTATAAAGACCGTTTATATAAAATTCCACTTTACAGTGAACATATCAGGAGCTTAAATCTGGCCAATGCAGTAGGCATCGCAGTGTATGAAGGTCTAAAGAGCATTCAATAATAGAGAAAGTTATTTCCACCCACCACGACTATTATTAATCAACTTTAAGTATTATCATAGTTAGTGTTAATCAAGAAACCACTAACTTGAAGTATCTCATTGGTATTCAAAAAAATTAAAGTATTTGTGTTATGAAAGATTCTGAAATGCTGTCCTTTATCCAAGGTTTGCCAAAAACTGAGCTCCATTTACATATTGAAGGTACGTTTGAGCCTGAACTTATGTTCAAAATTGCAAAAAGGAACAACCTTGAAATTAAATATGCAGATGTTGAGGAATTAAAAAGAGCTTACAGTTTCAATAACCTTCAAGAGTTTTTAGACATTTACTATGCCGGTGCTTCTGTTCTCATTGAAGAACAAGACTTTTATGACCTCACTTGGGCATATTTAACAAAAGTGCACGAGGAAAATGTAAAGCATGTAGAAATATTCTTTGACCCACAGACGCATACGGACCGTAATGTTTCCTTTGAATATGTGCTGAACGGAATCTACAAAGCTCTAGAAGATGGCCAAAAGCAGCTAGGTATTAGTTTTAAATTAATCATGAGCTTTTTAAGACATTTAGACGAGGCATCTGCGTTCAAGACATTAGAACAAGCTTTGCCTTATAAGGACAAAATTATAGCGGTAGGACTAGATTCTTCAGAATTAGGTAATCCACCATCAAAATTTAAAAACGTATTTAAAAAAGCCTTAGATGAAGGTTTTTTGACCGTAGCCCATGCTGGGGAAGAGGGGCCTTCTGAATATATTCGGGAGGCCTTGGATTTACTTAAAGTTGGCCGTATTGACCATGGCAACCGCTGCCTTGATGATATTGATTTAGTAAAAAGATTGGCTAAAGAACAAATGCCACTTACTTTATGCCCGCTATCCAATCTTGAACTTAAGGTAATTAAAGATTTAAAAGAATATCCGTTGTTGAAAATGATGGAACACAATCTACTGGTTACAATAAACTCTGATGATCCTGCTTATTTTGGGGGTTATATGAACGAGAATTTTTGGGGCATAACCAAAGCCTTAAATCTTTCTAAATCGCAAATTGCAGAATTGGCAAAAAACGGCTTTAAAGCTAGTTGGTTGTCACCTAATGAAAAACAAACCTATTTAAAGGAAATTGATTTATATCTTCTTAATAACTAGAACCTCGGATCCTGCACTCTTTCACTGGTAACTGTTATCCCATAAAAGCACAATTCATTACTTTTGTATAAATTCTTTTTAACAGAAATAACATGAGTAAAACAAAAATTGCACCATCTCTTCTAGCTGCCGACTTTGGTAACCTACAGCGTGATATCGAAATGGTAAATAACAGCAATGCTGATTGGCACCATATTGACATAATGGATGGCGTTTTTGTTCCGAACATATCCTATGGAATGCCTGTGGTAAAGACTATTGCCCAACATGCAACAAAGCCCTTAGATGTGCATTTGATGATTGTAGATCCTGACCGCTATATCAAAACTTTCGCGGAGTTAGGTGCAACATACCTTACGGTTCACTATGAAGCTTGTACTCATTTACACCGTACCATTCAGGCCATTAAAGCAGAAGGTATGAAAGCTGGCGTGGCCTTGAACCCGCACACAAATGTAAACTTGCTCAAAAATGTTATAAAAGATCTGGACCTTGTTCTTATCATGAGTGTCAATCCTGGATTTGGAGGACAAAGCTTTATAGAGAATACATATGAAAAAGTTCACAACGTTAAAGAACTTATCAAAGAGTCTGACTCTTCCGCTTTAATTGAAGTAGATGGTGGCGTAAATGCAAAAAATGCCAAAGCCCTGATAAAAGCCGGAGCCGATATTCTTGTGGCGGGTAGTTTTATTTTTAAGACCGAAGACCCAACAAAAACCATTGAGGAACTCAAAAAATCTACAGACAGATGGAGCATTTTCGAGTTGTAATTATTGGCGGTGGACCAATAGGTATAGCATGTGGCCTAGAAGCCCAAAAAAAAGGATTGAGTTACGTGATCCTGGAAAAAGGACCCATAGTAAATTCACTGTTCAACTACCCACAGAACATGCAATTTTTTTCATCTTCCGAAAAATTGGAAATTGATGATATCCCCTTTATAAGCACCGAGGCAAAACCAAAAAGAAACGAGGCTCTAGAATATTACCGAAGAATCGTTACTTCAAATAAACTGAACATTAAACTTTTTGAAAAAGTAAATAAGGTTGACAAAATCGAAAATGGTTTTTCCATTGTGTCTTCAAAGGGTAATTATACGGCAGACAAAGTAATTGTATCTACCGGTTTTTATGACCTACCTAATAAACTGAAAATTCCAGGAGAAGATCTTCCTAAAATTGCCCATTATTATGACGACCCTCATTTTTATGCCAATCAGAAACTGGCAGTAGTAGGCGCAAGTAATTCTGCTATTGATGCTGCTTTGGAGTGTTACCGAAAAGGTGCAGAGGTCACCTTAATTATAAGGGGTAGTGAAGTTGGGCCTCGGGTAAAATATTGGGTTAGGCCTGATATCATTAATAGAATTGAAGAAGGCAGTATAAAAGTCTTTTACAATTCCAAATTGAAAGAGGTACGCCAAAGCGGAATTATATTAGATACACCAGAAGGGACCGTTACCCTAGAAAACGACTTTGTTCTAGCTTTGACAGGATACATGCCCAATTTTGAATTCTTGACCAACATGGGAGTTCAGCTTTCTGACGATGAGAAAAAACTACCACAATACAATCCCGAAACTATGGAAACCAACGTAGCGGGAATTTACTTGGCAGGCGTTATATGCGGTGGTATGGAAACCCACAAATGGTTCATAGAGAACTCTAGAGTACACGCCAAAATAATTATCTCCTCTATTCTAAACGAAGAAGAAATCAGTACAATTTAAAATTAAGGTACCCCCTGTTTTCAGGGGGTATTATTTCACTGTTCCAGGTATTCTACACAGCCGTGCAATGCATGAAATTTGTATCAATAAAGAACCTGAACAATGAAATACATCTATCCTAAAATTTTACTCGCCTGTCTTATACTAGCCATATATTGCAATAATAAGCCCGGTAGGAACAAAAGCCCATTCATTTCAGATCAAACCAACCAATACACCCTATTGGTGCAACGTGGGGCTTTTCATTTTGATTCTTTTGAAATTAAAAAGAACAAAATATCTCACATACCTGGTATTTCCTCAAATTTTGAAACCTCTACGTATAAAGAAAACAGCCGATCTGTTTTAGATAGTCTACAGATTTTAGGATTCTTCAAAAAAATTGAGGCCAACGGTTTTTGGAATCTTAAAACCCGTTATGGCACGGAAATATCCTGTAACAGTCAACTAATCGTTACGTTAACGATGAATGGAAAATCTAAAACCGTAATTTGCGATGATTACCAAAGAGATTGCCCTGAGCTTATAAAATACATAGAGCAAAAAGTTATTGAATTGGAAGGAAACGATTTAAAACGAATATACTTACCAGGATAAAACCAAACCACTGAAAACAAATTATAAAATACATATCACTTCTATATTTCGCTTGTACCATCTTATTAGATTAGGCATATTATTATGCCTTTCAAATCTACAAGCTCAAGAGACAGGCAAAGGTTTGCCAAATGAAGAAAGCCCACGTATCACCTTTTCTACAATCCCTAATGCAAGGGAAGAGTCATTAGCACCTTATTATGAAGCATTGAAAAATGCGGAATATGGCAGCCAGCGGTTTTCTGTTTTTGAACAATTGGTGGAACAACATATTAAAAAAGGGAATACAGATTCCATTTTACACTACGGAAATCTATATATAAAAGAACTGGGAAATTGGAAAAAACCCGATTCCTTAAAAACCTCGTACTATACCAAAGCAAATTATTTTCTGGGTATTGGAAGTCATTTTAACGGGCTTTTGAACAACTCCATCCAATGGCATATCAAAGGTCTGCAAGATGCAGAAAGTGTAAATTCAGATGAATACACATATAAAAATCAAATAGGCCTAGCCCATAACTACATCCTAAAATCAGAGAGTGATAAAGCCCTAGATATTTTGGTAAAAGCCACAAAAGATTTTGGAGTAGAATTTACCGGACAAGCTATACAAGCCCATATTTTGATGGGTAACGCTTATTTGTACAAAAAAGAATACCTCCTTGCCAAGAATGAATTTGACGAGGCATTGCGTATGTCCATAGATTTTAAAGATTTAGAAAAAGAGCTAACTGCAAAACTAGAACTTGCCAAACTCGCCGAAGCACAAGAACAATACGACCTAGCTTTTGAGAATTATGAAGCCATTAGAAACGAAGCTCTTTCTAACGGATTTACCGCCATTTATTTTGAAGGTTCTCTATTGTTGGGCAGATTGTACTATAAGGAAGAAATGTATGAAACGGCCAATATAGCACTGAGTATGGCCTATATAAACGCTATTGACCGTGAAAATTTACTGTTCCAAAGAGAGGCATTGAGTATACAGTCCAAAAGTTTTTCCGAGTTAGAGGATTATAAAAATGCCTACGCCATAATGACCCAATTGTTTAGGGTTAATAATCAAATTAACACCAAACAGCAAAGCGAAATCATAAAAGAACTCGAAATTCAATATGAGACTTTAAAAAAAGAAAAAGCTATTTCCAGCCTAGAGGAAGATCAACTCATCAAGGCTGCGGAACTTGAAAGACAAAAGACCATTAAAAATGCATTTTTGATCGGTTTCCTAGTAATTCTTATACCCATAATTGCCCTACTCTATGTCTATTATCAAAAAATACAGACACAAAGTAAACTGAACAAACAGCAACACATAATAAACGAACAGAAAGTTGCCGCACTAAAACAAGAGCAAGAGCTCAACCTTATAAAAGCATCTATTGCAGGACAGGATGAAGAACGAAAAAGAATTGCCCAAGAATTACATGACAGCATAGGTGGAAACTTAGCAGGAATTAAGCTGCAGGTATCCAATATGACACATGATTTTACGAAGTGGAAAGAAATCAACAGTCAGTTAGATGAAACTTACCAATTGGTTCGCGATATATCTCACACACTTATTCCCAAGAAATTTAGACAAAATGCTTTTTCTGATTTGATTAGGGAATATATTGCATCTATTTCACGAAGTGGAAAATTAAATATTGGTTTCCATCCGCATCCAGAAATTGAAATCAATGCTTTGGACGAAAAAATTCAGATAGAAATTTACAAGATTGTTCAAGAGCTGATGACCAATACAGTTAAACATGCTCAAGCAAGTACTATAGACATCCATTTAAACTTACTAAACAAGGAGTTATCTCTTCTTTTTGAAGATAATGGCAAAGGGTTTGATACAGCCAAGATAAAGGAAGGCATTGGTTTTGAAAATATCCGTAGTAGAATCAATCAATTAAATGGTTCACTACATATTGACTCTTCTAAAAATAGGGGCACGGTAATTTCTATAACCGTTCCTTTAAAAAATACATCATATGAAATATAACCTTATCATAGCAGATGATCATAAAATGTTCATTGACGGCCTCTTGAGCATCTTGAATGATGCGCCTGAATTTTCGGTTTCCACTACCGCAAAAAATGGGGCACAGGTCATAAAATATTTAGATATTAATGGTGCTAACGAACTACACCTGCTCATTACCGACCTCAGCATGCCCGAAATGGATGGCATTGACCTGAACCGTATTGTAAAAGAAAAATATCCTACCCTTAAAACATTAGTGGTAAGTATGCATATTGATGGGGGAATGATCGAGAAACTCATTCAAAACAATGTGGATGGTTATGTACCAAAAAATGCTGAAAAGGAGGAACTTCTAACAGCTATGCGAACTATAGTAAATGGCAAGAAGTATTTTTCACAAGAGATCAAACGCGCCTATACGGATGCTATGTTCGAAAACAAAAAACAGGAGGAGATTCATCTAACCGATCGTGAAAAAGAGGTGCTAAAATTAATTGCAGACGAGTACACTACACAGGAAATTGCAGACGAACTTTTTCTGAGTAAGCATACTATAGAAAGCTATCGCAAGAACCTCATTTCTAAATTACAGGTAAAAAACTTAGCTGGTCTTACCAAGCACGCTATAAAAATAGGACTTCTGGACTCGTAATTAAACGAAAATCAAAATCAATGTAAGTACTAATCCGCCTAAAGCAAAATAGAGCCCTTTTTTGAAAATGGGAGCACTTGGTCTGAACATCCAAAATGCGGATATTACAAAAAACAGCAGTGAGGCCCCAAAGAAAATATTCAAAAAGAACAAAGGTTGACTAGAAGTTGCTTTGTGTATTTTGGCCATCTTACCTAGAACAAAAGGTAGCTCTTTTTTGGTAAATGAGGCAATACCGGTTTTGCTATCGTAGGAACCACCCTCAAAATGAACGATACCTCCTTCTTCCTTCTCTACCTTAAAGTGCTTGATTTTAAGAACCTTCCCCACATCTTCGCCTTTAAGGCTTGGCTTTATAGTTTTTTCTACCGCCACTTCTTTTTTAAGAAAATCAGTGTCTCTAAAAATCAAAATAATACCGCTTATTGCATACATGGCCATTATACCTGCCAAGAAAAAGCCCAAATACCTGTGATAGGTACGCATTTTTTCTTCTGTCTTTCTTCCCATTTTCTGATTGGTTTGTGGGGTTATCTTCTTCTACCTGAATATTCCATGGCTTCTCCTTTACCAAAACCATAACTAAAGCCAAAAGTAATAAACCTACCACGTTGTCTCCGACTATAAGTAGAAAAAGTTTCTTGTATAGTTTCCGTTTCGTTTACTCGTGAGGCAAATACATCTCTTACACTAAGATTAACGACCCCTTTGCCTTTTAAAATTTTCTTGCGCGCACCAAGATCCAAAAATAAGTTATCACTGGTATTACCTTGTACGGTTTCATAACTGCTCTGGTAATTTCCTGTAGTTTCAAAATCAATATCTGCCGGTAATTTAATTTTTGCCATAAGCTTGCCTGACCATCTATCGGCATTAAAATCGAACACTTGAGAACCTAGACTTCCATCTCTAACAAATCTGTTATAGTTTATATCTGTAGTTGCAGTAAACCATTTAGCCGGACTATATTTTCCATTAAACTCAACGCCAGTAGCTTTATTCGTTCCAATATTTTCTGGTTTGCTAATATTCACATCTCCCTCTAATGTATTAATGGACTCAATTACTTCTGTAGTATACCGGTGATAAACGCTAAAATTAAGCGATGCTTTTCCCATGATATAAATGCTAGTAACCTCATAAGAATCGGTAAATTCCGGTTGCAATTCCGGGTTGCCCTGGCGAATGTTAAAATTATTTCTAATATTGAAAAACGGATTCAAATCCCATAAATCCGGACGATACACTCTTCGTGAATATCCTGCCTGAATAGACATTTTATCATTAAATTTATAAGAAGTATGGGCGCTTGGAAAAAGGTTAGTATATTTCTGTTCATTCTTCTCATTGGTATTTTTCAACAATGTATTAAGGTTAGTCTGCTCAGCACGCACTCCAGCTTTTACGCCCCATTTACCACTTTCATAAGCGCCTGTTCCGTAAAATGCCAAAACTTTTTGGTCATACTCAAATACGTTGGTCAAATTTGGGTTGGAAACGTAAACCTCATTCTCTAAATCATCAACCTCATAATCATTACTTACATCATTCATTACATATTGGCCTCCAGCTTCCATGGTCCATTCCTCACTAAAAGGTCTTGTATAATCTAACTTAAAGGTATATTCAGCTTCCTGAAACTCGGTCCGTGTACGTTGCATTGCATCTTGATCTTCTCCCGAAATGGTCAAATCCTCAAAATCGGAAGACTGGTCTTTTCCAAAAAAATTACCCAATGCACTAAACAAAAGGTCATGGTCTTCATGATCTTTAAAATCGCTTTTATACTGAAGTTCATATTGATATTTAGGATTTGTTGCTTCCGTAGTTTCGGAACGTTCCCATTCGGAAACCAATTGATTATCCGCATCTCTTGATTCATAAATAGTTTGTGAAGGCTGGTCCTCTATTTCATAGGCGAAGTTCCCTGAAAGGGTCAACACATTATTCTCATTAATGTAATAATCCGTTCCCAAAATGATATTATAGAACTCTTCGTTTCTATACTCCTTGCCTTTCGAAAAAATTGAAGTGCCGCTAGTCAGGTTTCGGTTAATGTTCTCTCTATCATCCGGCAATTCTCTATATCCCGCTCCTAACTGGCTAAAAAGATTGAAGCGCTCTGTACGGCGATTCAAACTCAGACCAAAACTATGATTATCCGGAGACCCCGTATTTAAGCTAATAGAGCCATTAAAACCTTCTCGTTCTTCTTTTTTTATGACGATATTGATGATTCCCGAAGTACCCTCCGCATCATATTTAGCAGAAGGATTCGTAATAACTTCCACTCGTTCAATCATATCTGAAGTAATCGTACCCAACGCATTTCCACCTTCTCCCGTAAGAATGGACGGTTTCCCGTTTATCAATACCTGCACCCCTTGACTGCCACGTAGGCTAATTTGCCCTTCTATGTTTACATTTACAGAAGGCACATTGTTCAATACTTCCAGTGCACTTGCTCCTGTACTACTAATATCTTTGCCCACATTAAATACGCGCTTATCTAATTTAAACTGGGTCCTTGAAACTTCGCCTTCAACAACAACTTCAGAAAGCTGTTGAGCATCTGCTTCCAAAACTATTTTTTTTAAGTTTATCTTCCCGTTTGCGGGCACGAGATTATCAAATCTTTTTTTCTCAAAACCAATAAAACTAATTTCAACGAAGAAGTCCTGAGCATCTGTTTTTAAACTGAAGGTACCATCATCTAAAGTAGTAGTTCCGGTAATTCCTTTTTGCGAAGTTTTATCTCCTACCAATACGGTTGCAAATGCAACTGGCTGCCCACCAGATTCTATAACCGTACCGGTAATCTCTATTTCGCCATTTTGAGCATGAGCTATATTCCCAAGGAATACAACAAAAAGAAGGGTGAAAAAAGTAACTATGTGTCTTAATTGCATGGTAAAGGCTGTTTGGAAGATAAAAATGCATAAAAAAAGCATCCATCAGAACTCAATAACACCAATTTAACAATTTTAACTTAGTTATTTGACCCTGATAATTTCAGCGGTTAGCAAGAATTTTAAAAATCCTCAATCCCATTTCATTCTTTGTAAACGTACCGCATTTAAAATAGCCAACAATGCTACACCTACATCGGCAAAAACCGCTTCCCACATGGTGGCAATACCTGCCGCTCCCAATAAAAGAACAATTGCTTTTACCCCAAAAGCAAGTGCTATATTTTGCCAAACAATGCGTCGAGTAGATTTTGCAATCGCAATGGCCTGTGCCACTTTTGCTGGCTGATCTGTTTGAATAACAATATCTGCTGTTTCTATAGCAACATCACTACCCAAACCTCCCATAGCAATGCCTACATCACTTGCTGCTAGTACCGGAGCATCATTAATTCCATCCCCTACAAAGGCAACTTTAGCATTAGAAAGCGTTTGTAATCGTTCCACTTCTTGCAGCTTACCTTCTGGCAAGAGTCCACCTTTAGCACTATGAATCTTAAGGGCTCTCGCTATTTCTTGGGTAATAGAATCTTTATCTCCAGAGAGCATCACTATATTTGATATTCCTGCCTTTTTAATTTCTTGTATCGCCTTATAAGCATCGTCTTTTAACTCATCTGAAATGGTAACATAACCTATAAATTTCTCTTCAATCCCTACCATGACCGCACTATCCACAATGTTGCCCGTGTTTTTAGGAACTGATATATTATAGGCATTCATCAAAGCACTATTACCAACAAGAACGGTTTTTCCGTTCACGGTACCTTTTAATCCCATACCAGCTACCTCCGCAACTTCTGAAGCCCTATAATTTTTATCTAGAATTGATTTATAATCCAAAATAGCACGGGCTATGGGATGGATGGATTGTGACTCAATAGCCATAAGGTAATTCATTATATCTTTTTCACTGTAGGTTTTATTATCGGTAACTATAATGTCCTTAATTTTGAAAACCCCTTTGGTGACGGTACCGGTTTTATCCATCGCTACCGTATCAATTTTGGTCATAGTATCTAAAAAAGAAGCTCCTTTAAATAGAATACCATTCCGCGAAGCTGCCCCTAGTCCTCCAAAATAACCCAACGGAATAGAGATAACCAGTGCGCAAGGACAAGAAATGACCAAAAATACAAGTGCGCGGTACAACCAATCTCGAAACACATAACTATCTACAATAAAATAAGGCAGCAGGGTTAGCGCAATAGCCAGATAGACCACTATAGGAGTATATATTTTAGCGAATTTTCTAATAAACAACTCTGTTTTGGACTTTCTTGCTCTGGCATTTTGTACCATATCCAAAATACGGGCAATTGAACTATCATTGAATTTTTTGGTAGTTTCTACCTCTATAACACCATCTAGATTTATACTACATTCAAATACTTTTTCTCCTTTGGCAATTGATGCCGGTTTACTTTCTCCTGAAATAGCAGCCGTATTCAAACTAGCCTTATCGGACAACAATTTACCATCCAATGGAATTTTCTCTCCCACACGCACTTGCAATCGCTCCCCCACTGCTACAGTTTCGGGAGCAACGGTTACGTAGTTACCATTTCTAAATACTTGAGCAGATTTTGGTCTTATATCCAATAAAGCTTGTATGTTTCCTTTTGCACGAGTAACCGCCGCCTCTTGAATCAGCTCTCCTACGGCATAAAAAAGCATGACGGTAACCCCTTCAGGATATTCGCCAATTGCAAAAGCTCCAATAGTTGCAATGGACATTAAAAAAAATTCCGTAAAAAAATTCCCTTTTAAAATGTTATTCCAACCCATTTTCAAAACGGGGAATCCCACAGGAATATAAGCTATTATATACCATAAAATTCGAAGCCAATCTCCAAAAACAGTTACCTTGAAAAAATCTAAGGCAATACCAACTACCAACAACACAAAGCTAACGGTTGCACCAATATATTTTTTGAACCCATCTGCCACATTACCGTGACTATGACTCGTATCATGCCCATGGTCATTAGAACAACAACCATCTACGTTATTGCTATGGATCGATGTTTTTTTAGAATTTTCCCTTTTCTTGGTTGTCATCATTACTATAGTTATCAATCTAGAATTTAAAATCCTATTTTTTAAAAATGCATCTGTATAGCAGAAGGTACTTAAAGAAAGGTTTTAACTCTAAAATGAATTTAAAATTACAACCCTCTACGGAACAAATGACCAACGAATGCTTTTTTTACACATCATTAACATAAGAAAAGGGGCTTAACACCAATGTAAATGAAGATTAATATTTAAACTGTGTACAGAACAAGATAAATTTAACGACACTAACAAATTTATACGCACAAAATGCCATTAAACCCTTGGGGCACTCATAATTATAATATGAGTTTATCATAGTATTTCATGGATTAATTTCATCTCCCTGATTTTTTACTTTAATTTTAAGGAGAAGTCCACGCGTTATTATTATAAATTATGGTAATATATATTTCTATAAGATATATTTATAGTTAGATAAACTATGAAAATAAGTTTTGTGGATTTATAATAGTCAACTAGGTTAAATTTGATTGATAAGATTTTTTAAACTCCTTAAACTTATTTAAATATGGAAAATGATAAACATTCTGCCTCATCGGATGATGCCGGCAAATGCCCTCACCAACATGAAGAAAAAGCTTCCCCTATTTCAGAGGAAAACAATGAACATATGCAAAATAATGGTCTTTTGGCCGGCAAATGTCCTGTAATGCATGGTGGAAACACCTCAACCAAGGCAAATGTTATGAGTTGGTGGCCTAATGCTCTTAACCTAGACATTCTACATCAGCATGATACCAAAACAAATCCTTTAGGAGAAGATTTCGATTATCACGAAGAACTTAAGAAGCTTGATATTGATGCCTTAAAAAAAGACATGCATGCCTTAATGACGGACAGTCAAGACTGGTGGCCTGCAGACTGGGGCCATTATGGTGGTTTAATGATACGTTTATCTTGGCACTCAGCGGGATCTTATCGTATATCTGACGGTCGTGGTGGCGGTGGTTCGGGAAACCAACGTTTTGCACCTTTAAATTCTTGGCCGGATAATGTTAGTTTAGATAAGGCTAGAAGATTGCTTTGGCCTATTAAGAAAAAATATGGCAACAAAGTAAGTTGGGCAGATTTAATTGTGTTAGCGGGCACAATTGCTTATGAAGACATGGGGCTTAAAACATACGGGTTTGCTTTTGGGCGCAAGGATATCTGGAGTCCGGAAACAGATACATATTGGGGTGCGGAAAAAGAATGGCTGGCTCCAAGTGACGAACGTTATGAGAATGTAGATAAGCCATCTACTATGGAAAACCCATTGGCTGCGGTACAAATGGGACTAATTTATGTTAACCCTGAAGGCGTAAACGGTAAACAAGACCCATTAAAAACAGCGGCACAAATACGTGAAACTTTTGCTCGTATGGCCATGAACGATGAGGAAACTGTGGCTTTAACCGCGGGGGGACATACAGTTGGAAAAACACATGGAAATGGTGATGCCAGTATTCTAGGACCAGAACCTGAAGCTGCAGGCGTAGAAGAACAAGGGTTAGGGTGGAGCAACCCTACCAAATCAGGTAAAGGTCGTTATACGGTTACCAGTGGTCTTGAAGGCGCATGGACTACCAACCCCACTAAATGGGATGGCGGTTTCTTTGAAATGTTGTTTAATCATGAGTGGGAACCTCGTAAAAGCCCAGCAGGAGCCTGGCAATGGGAACCTGTGAATATTAAAGAAGAAGACAAACCTATAGATGTTGAGGATTTTAGCATACGTCATAATCCAATGATGACCGATGCAGATATGGCTATGAAAGTGGATCCTATCTACAAAGAAATTTCGTTGAAATTCATGAACGATCAAGAGTATTTCTCTGAAACCTTTGCTCGTGCCTGGTTTAAATTAACCCATAGGGATATGGGACCAAAAGCAAATTACTTTGGTACAGATGTACCTCAAGAAGATTTAATTTGGCAAGACCCTATTCCTAAAGGAAAAGCAGATTATGATGTAACAGCCGTAAAAACAAAAATTTACGCATCGGGTTTAACTATTCCTGAAATGGTAAATACAGCTTGGGACAGTGCACGTACCTACCGTGGCTCTGATATGCGTGGCGGTGCTAATGGCGCACGTATTCGCTTAGCTCCGCAAAAAGACTGGGAAGGGAACGAACCAAAACGTTTGGCACATGTACTCTCTGTTTTAGAGCCAATTGCTGCCGATTTTGGTATTAGTATAGCTGATACGATTGTTTTGGCAGGCAATGTTGGTATTGAAAAAGCAATTAAAGCAGCTGGATTAGATATTCCCGTTCCATTTACACCTGGACGCGGAGATGCTACCGACGAAATGACAGATGCGGATTCCTTTGAACCTTTAGAACCATTAGCTGATGGCTACCGGAACTGGAGTAAAAAAGAGTATGTAGTCAGTCCTGAAGAATTAATGCTAGATAGAACTCAACTTATGGGCTTAACAGCTCCCGAAATGACCGCTCTTGTGGGTGGTATGCGAGTTATGGGAACTAACTATGACAATACTAAACATGGAGTATTTACTGATAATATTGGTGCTTTAACCAATGATTTCTTTGTAAACTTAACAGATATGGGCAATACATGGAGGCCTACGGAAAAGGGGCTTTACGAAATCCGTGACCGTAAAACAGGAACTGTAAAATGGACAGCAACCCGTATGGACTTGGTTTTTGGCTCCAACTCCATTTTACGATCATATTCGGAAGTTTATGCACAAGATGATAGCAAAGAAAAATTTGCTAGTGACTTTGTAAAAGCATGGGCCAAAATAATGAACAATGATAGGTTTGATTTGAATTAAAAGCTACAGTACGTAATTATTTATTGAAAGCGGCTTCCACCATAATCGAAGCCGCTTTTTTTTAGTTAACCTCTTCTTTTCGATAGTTATCAGAGCACATAAAACGGTTAAATCTTTACCCTGTAACCTCAATAGAAAAATTACAATAAGCTTTACTATTACAAAAGCACGTATTCGGCGTATTTAAACATTTCAATAGCGTACTTTTATGTTGTTCTGTTTTTTTGGTAGCTTTCACTTCTTACAACTAAGCAGTTTATATTTTTAAAAGGTATAAAACTATTCCTATGACAACTAATCATATCAAACCATTAGCGTTTAGTTTTCTCTTCATGTTAGCATTTGTTGCATGTAAAGAAAATAAATCCAATATAATAACGGATAAGGTTATAATCCCTGTAAAGTCTGAAAATTTTCTTTTCGGAGGGTTGGCTGAGCCTATATCAATTGAAAAAAGAACACTTTCCGATGGCTCAATTGCAAATTGCTATAAAATAACAGTTAACTCAACCCCTACAGATCATGAAATGGGACCTTGGTGCCCTAGTAATATTTCAGATGATGCGTCTGCCGGTGGTATCTGGTTAGATGATGGTAATGTGTATGATGTAGATGGTACTTTTATTAAAAATCTAGCTTCATTTTATGATGATGATACTTGGATGTTGTATAACAGTGAAACTGGAGAAATTACGAAAACCAAAACAAAAGAAGAGTGCCAAGAAGCAGCAAATCCAAATGTAGGTGAAGAATATCAAAATTACTGCGTTGAATGCCTACCCTCTTATATAGCAGCTATAAAACATACGTATTATATTCCGGTAACCCCAAAACAAGCTGTTACTCCATATACCTTTTCTTCTAGACCAGGCGGCGGACCCCCTCCAGGTAGCCGCGACGGACATGAACGTCCAGAAAGACCAGAAGGAGGCCCTGAAGGACATTCGACTATGCCTTCAGATAGAGGATTAGCATTTAATGGCGTGGTATTTAATGCACCAGCCCCTGTAGATAATATTTTAGGTGCATATACTTTAGCTCCTTTTGATGATGCGGGAGGGCATATAAACCTAAATGCCGGTTACCACTACCATGCTGCTACGGGAATGTCAAAAAAAATAGAACAGGATGATGATCACGCTGCTATGATAGGATATGCCTTTGATGGATATGGAATCTTTGAAAATACAGATACCAAAGGAAAAGAATACAAGGATTTGGACAAATCCAGAGGTCATTATGATGAGGTGCGGGGCTATCATTACCACGTAGATAAAGCCGGGAACAATAATTTTATTGATGGCTTACGAGGTGAGTATGCGCTGTAGAACAGGACTAGTAGAAGGTTGCCTCCTTTTTTTATTATTTGTAAGTAGTATGGGTCTTGCCCACAATCCGGATGTATCAAATTGTATCATATCTAAAACCGAAAAAGGGCAAATTATCTTACAGATCAATAGCTCCCTTACAGCTTTTAAACAAGAGGTGGTCTTTAGAAACGGAGAAGGATCTTACAAATCCCCTGAAGAATTTAGGAATCTTGTTTTAAACTATTTCAATTCTAGTTTCTCAATTATAATTAACGACAAGGATACCTTACAGTTTAAGAATCCCAAAGTTTTTTTAGGTCATGAAACTAAATTGGTTGCAGAAATCACCGGCCTACCGAAAGACATACACACCATACACCTTAAAAATGAATTGTTCAAGAATATCTATAAAAACCAATCCATAGTTCTATTTCTACTAGCTAAATTACCAACGGAAAAATATACTTTGAGCAGTGCCAACCATCATCAAATAACCATTCAATTTAATAACGGGAATTGGACAGAATTGGAAAAAGCAGAAAAAAAATCTCTACTAGGATTCATTCCATACCTTATCATTGTTATTTTGGCCAGCTTCTTAATTTACCTTATTAGAAAACGGAAAAAGAATATATAAAAATCCCAAAAAGTTAAAACTGCCAAAACTTGCAACTTCAAGAAATGAAAATTAGAAAAATTACATTGAACGATATTCAAGAACTTAAAAAAATTGGTATATACACTTTTACCGAAACCTTTTCCTCTCAGAACAGTAAAGAAGATATGACCCAGTATTTGGAAAGTCAATTTTCCATCGAAAATTTAAAAACTCAATTAACGGACCCTAACTCTGATTTCTTTTTTGTTGAACATGATGGTAAAACCATTGGGTATTTAAAAATTAATTTGGGTGCTGCGCAAACCGATATTAAAGATGAGAATGCTCTTGAAATTGAGCGTATTTATGTAATTAAAGCATACCAAGGTCAAAAAACAGGTCAAAAATTATTTAATAAAGCTCTTGAAATAGCAGAAAAACTAAATGTAGATTTTGTATGGTTGGGTGTTTGGGAGAAGAATTTTAAAGCAATCCAATTCTACAAAAAAAATGGATTTATCGAATTTAACAGGCATAGTTTTAAATTGGGCAATGATTTACAAACAGATATTATGATGAAACTTAATTTAAGTTAGAAAAACCAACTTCAAAAAAAATTTCAACAGTATCGAATATTAGGTTTATTCTCAAAATTTAATACTAAAAGTGTAATCAATGTTACCCTCAAACTTAGCTTTATAGATTATTTTTGTCCCTATAATTTCATCTTATGGAAGACATGATTTTTTATGATAGACTGCAGTTCGCATTTACTATCACATTCCACTACATATTTCCTCAACTAACCATGGGCCTATCATTAATGATTGTCTATTTTAAATGGAAATACCTAAGAAATAAGATTGAAAAATATAACGATGCCGCAAAGTTCTTCATGAAGATTTTTGCCATCAATTTTACTATGGGAGTGGTAACGGGAATTCCAATGGAATTTCAATTCGGCACCAATTGGGCCAAATTTTCCGAGTTGACCGGTGGTATTATTGGTCAGACCTTGGCCATGGAGGGCATGTTTTCTTTCTTCCTGGAATCATCGTTTTTAGCACTCTTTATTTTTGGGGAAAAACTAATGGGTCAAAAATTACACCTCCTAACCGGATTTCTTGTTTTTTTAGGTTCTTGGGCAAGCGGTTGGTTTATATTGGCTACCAATGCTTGGATGCAGCACCCAGTAGGCTATGAAATATTGGATAATGGCAAATACGTATTAGAAAACTTTTCTGCATTGTTTACCAACCCTTGGTTACTACCTGCTTTTTTACATAATCAATTGGCATCCGTTGTCACCTCTTCTTTTGTGGTAGCAAGTATAGGTGCTTTCTATGTATTGAGAAACAAGCAAACCGAATACGGGCAACTGTTCTTAAAAACAGGTGTTATTTTTGGTCTTATATCCAGTATTCTAGTTGCTTTTCCAACAGGAGATTGGAATGCAAAAAACGTAGCAAAATTTCAACCCGCTTCGTTTGCCGCTATGGAAGGGATTTTTGAAACTGAAAATGCAGGTGCGGAAATTGTCCTTGTAGGACAACCTAATATGATTGAGAAAAAGTTAGACAATAAAATTGCCGTTCCTAATATTTTAAGCTTTTTGACCTATCAGGAATGGGATAGACAAATTCCCGGAATGGATCAATTTAAAAAGGAAGAGCTACCCGATAATATTCCTGCACTGTACTATTCCTATCATATAATGGTTGGTTTGGGTACAATTTTTATGGCATTAATGGCCTTATCGGCATTTTTATTATGGCGCAAAAAACTGTACCAAGCAAGACCACTGCTTTGGGCTATTATGTTTTTAGTTCCCTTTCCTTACATAGCAAATCTCACGGGCTGGTATACGGCAGAATTAGGAAGACAACCGTACTTGGTGTATGGTCTTTTAAGAACCGCGGAAGGTGTTTCCCCTACGGTTTCTTCTGGTAACACCTTGTTTACTTTGCTAGGTTTTGTTGCCTTGTACATGTTGCTAGGGTTACTCTTTTTAGTCCTAGTTGGCAAAACTATAAACGAAGGTCCTAAACCCCAAATACATTAAATTATGGAAACATTTTGGTTCATAGCAATTGCTACCGTATTAGCGATATTTTTTATTCTGGACGGTTATGATTTTGGCGCAGGAATTATTCACTTATTTTTTGCAGAAACGGAAAAAGACAAAGAGGTAATTACAAAATCGGCAGGTTTGTTTTGGGATTCCAATGAAGTCTGGCTTGTAGCCGCGGGAGGTATGTTATTTATGGCATTCCCCACGTTTTACGCATCCGTTTTTAGTGGTTTTTATTTACCATTGATCATTGTATTATGGCTGATTATTTTTAGAGCTATAGGACTAGAACTGAGAGGGCAATTTAAGTTTCAAATGTGGAAAGACATCTGGGACAAATCTTTTGGCGTTTCAAGCTTATTACTCGCCTTGTTTTTTGGGATTGCCCTCGGCAATATTGTCAGAGGCGTAAATTTAGGCGGTGTTGAAAACGGGGTATCTACCTATGAAGGGCATTATTTCTTTCTGCCCTTATGGGACAGTAGTTTTAGTCCGCTAAGCAAAACACCGGGAATCATAGATTGGTTTACCATTATCATTGGTTTGATTGCCGTAGTGACCTTGGCTATTCATGGTGCCAATTGGATTATCCTAAAAACCAATTCGTCCATCAATTCAAAATTGAAAATTATCATTTTCAGGTTGAATATTGCGCTTGCCGTACTCACCGTATTTTCATTAACCGTATGGAATACCGTTAATCCTAATTCATTTGATAATTTTGGCCATAAACCATATTTATTACTATTTCCCATAATTTATTTAACGGGACTTATTGGTCTATTCTTTATTAAAAAACTTAAAAAAGATATTCACGGTTTTGTATTATCAACACTCTTGATACTTGGCGGTATTACATCCTCGCTAGCTTCTTTGTTCCCCGTAATTCTGCCTTCGGTAAATACCACTCACGAACCGTTAACGATATACAATACCTCAGCATCCGAGTATGGTTTGTCCGTGGCTCTTAATTGGGCGTTAATAGGCTTTGTACTATTGGGAGTTTATTTTATTGTTCAAAAAAGATTGATGGCCGGAAAAATAGATAATATGGATTATGGTCACTAAAAAATGATTAAGATGACGGATACGTTAATTTCGCTCATTAGTATTTTAATAGGTATTTTTGGGGCCAATAGCACTGCTTCTATCTTCAAGAAGTATTCCTTTGGCCTTATCGGAAATACTATTGCAGGTGTATTTGGTAGTATCTTATTCATTAAATCGTTTGGAAGGTTAGGTTTCACTCCTCAATCCATAATGAACTTAGGAGATTTCCATCTTAACTTATTCATCATCAATTGTCTTGTCTCATTTGCAGGCGGAAGCCTTGCCGTTATATTGATTTCCAAATTAAAGCGCAAAATGAATCAGAATAATGGTTAATAAAATTAGCGATCAAATGAAAAGCGCACCTGAAAAAAAGTGGAATGACGTATTCAGTAATAGCGAATACGTTTATGGAGAAGCTCCAAACGAATACTTCAAAGAACATATAGAAAATAGTACATCTGGAAAAATTTTATTTGCGGCCGAGGGCGAAGGAAGGAATGCTGTACACGCTGCTAAATTAGGCTGGCAAGTTTCTGCTTTCGATATAAGTGAGAAGGGAAAAGACAAGGCCCTGCATCTAGCAAAAGTAAATAAGGTAGTAATTGATTATAAAGTAGGGGACTTACCTGATCTAAATTACCCTGAAGCCTCTTTTGATATTATAGTTTTAATTTACGCTCACTTTTCACCAGAACTTAAGTCTAGGTATCATAAAAAATTAAACACCTTATTAAAAAAAGGCGGTATAATTATTTTTGAAGCTTTTAGTAAAAAGCACATAGAATACCAAGAAGCGAACCCTAAAGTTGGAGGCCCGCAACACATCGATTTTTTATTTTCGATTAAAGAAATTAAATCCGATTTTAGCAATTATGAAATTATTGAATTAGCAGAGGAAGAAATTATATTACGCGAGGGTATGAAACACAATGGCAAGAGTTCTGTAATACGTTTTATTGGCCGCAAAAAATAAGTTTACATCATAACTTTACCACTATTCTTCTATATGGTTCATTTTGTATACTCCTTTATAAAAAACATGGATGGACTCTATTCCAGTAAAATGTATTGCCCTATTGCTTTTCATCTGATTTAAACGTACAACGTCTCATAATCAACTGGAAGGTAATTATATATCATATATTTGCATTTCTACACAACCTAACCAGTTTAAACTATAAACCTTAACCATGAATCCTGAAAAAGACGTTTTTGAAAACTCAGAAGAAAAATGGAATTTTATAATTGCGTTAATCGTAATTGCCGTTTTCTCGGTATTCATATATCAATACTTCTTTAAATCTGATGAAATCCCGGTAGTTGAAACATCAACTGATACGGATGAATCCCAAACGGAATCCAAGCCCTACTCCAAAACGAAAGATCATGTAAGCGAATATGTCTATGTGGGTTCTAAAACCTATGAACTGAAGAAAATAAAAACTGAAGATTCTTATTTAAAAGAGATAGACAGTGCAGTGATTATTTCTGACATCACAAAAAATAAGTCTATCGTTATCGATACCATTTCAGGAACTAAATCTTCGGATAAGAAAGTTGAAGAATCGATAGATAATCAACAAAAAAATTCTGAAATTGTAACTCCTCCAAAAGAGGAATTGGTTGTACCCAAAGCCAGCACAGTGGCCGAAACTCCCGTAGAAAAAGATATAAAAAAAGAAACGGAAACATTACAAACCAAGACCAAACCCCAAACCAGCAATACAACTTACAACTGTGTTATAGTAGTAGGTGTCTTTAGAGAGCAAAATAACAGGAAAACAATCATTAAAAAACTAAAATCTTTGGGCTACAACCACTCAGAAGGTAGTTTACGAGAAGGCATGAGTTATGTTGGTGTACCAACTGCCTGTAATGATGAGCAAGAAAAACAAAAGCTTTTAAAAGAATTGAACATCGCTTTTGGTATAGATTCATGGATTAAGAAGCTTTAGTTCAAAACGAAAAAAGCCGTAAGTATACTTACGGCTTTCATATTTTATTCAATAAGAAACTTATTTGCCCCCATTTAGTTTATCCTGTAATTTTTTTAACTCATCCCACTTGTCTGCACTCGCCAATTTAGCCTGTTTAGGCCATGAGCCAGGTTTGTGCATGGTGTAACGCGGTCCAGCTTCTTTTAAAATGCCTTCTAAAACTTTCACCGTCGTTTTCCCTAACTTTTCAAAAGTTCCAATACCTTTATCCGTTAGAATAGAGGCAATTTTAGGACCGATGCCCTCAATCTTTTTTAAATCGTCTTTCTTCGCTTTTGAAGCAGGTTTCTTAGCTACTGTTTTTTTAGCTACAGGTTTTTTAGCTACTTTCTTTACTGGCTTCTTTGCTACCTTTTTGACAGTTTTCTTAACCGGCTTTTTAGGCACAGGCATTGAAGTTAAATCGACTACGCTATTGTCTATCCCCTCGTAAGGTGATGGCACATAAGCATCTGCCGCATGATCATTGAACCAACCTTTATCCGTACTTAAATAACGAAACTCGTAACGTTTTCCAATCTCAAGTTTTATAGTCTTGGAATAAGAACCGTTCTTTTTTTCCATTTGATAAGCACTGTCGTTAGTTTGCCAATTATTAAAATCACCCAACAACAGAACATCAGATGGACTTGGAGCTTCGTTTGCTCCAACCGTAAATGTTACCAAAGCATGTGAACTTTTACCTTTTGTCTGTTTTGCTAATGCCATATCTATTGATATTTGTTTGTTATATAAATGTAACGCAGAAATTACTCATTACCATAAGTTTAAGCCAACAAATTTTTTATTTAAAATCATTACAGTTAAATATAGGCTTCCGGCTATGTAACCAAAACCCAACCATTCATTGAGCTACTTAACAACGAAATAGCAACACGAACATTGTTGTCAAAAAGATTTATATCAAAAAGCTATCTTTACCGATTTAAAAGCTGTTAATGTCATATACCTTACTATCCTCCCCTTTACAAGGCTTTACAGATGCTATTTTCCGTAACGCGCAACAGAAATATTTTGGAGGAATAGACACTTACTACGCACCATACATTCGGTTTAATAGGAAGATGATCATTAAAGGATCATACCAGCGGGATTTAAACCCCGTGGTGAATACAAGTTTGGAACTGATACCACAGGTAATGACTGCGGACGTTGAACATTTTCTGTTTGTAATTAAATACATTCAGTCGTTAGGATATAAAGAACTGAATTGGAATTTAGGCTGCCCCTACCCTATGGTCACCAATAGCGGAATGGGTTCTGGACTTATATGCAATACCGAAAAAATAGACCATATCTTAGAACGCGCCCATAGCGAAACCGATGTTACCATTTCTATAAAAATGCGTCTTGGCTATGAAAACAGCCAAGAAATATTAGATGCTTTTCCCATACTAGAAAAGTATCCGCTTAAGAATGTAGCCATACATGCCCGTCTTGGAAAACAACTATATAAAGGAGGTGTAGACCTAGAGGCCTTTCAGAAGTGCGTAGATGTTGCAAAACATACTTTATATTATAACGGTGATATAACTACCGTTGCTCAGTTTAACGCCATGCGTGAACGTTTTCCTTCTATTGAACATTTTATGATCGGCCGTGGTCTAATAGCCGATCCGTTTCTTCCCAGTATGATCAGACTAAACACCACTGAATACCCCAAAAAACGATGGGATATTTTCAGAGAATTTCATGATACTATTTATCAACAATATGACGCTATACTTTCTGGGCCCACACCTATTAAAATGAAGATGCTAGGCTTTTGGGAGTTTTTCTCCCAGTCTACACATAATCCCCAGAAAGTCTATAAAGCCATTAAGAAAGCAGGCAACCCATATAAGTATAAACAGGCGGTAGGAGAAATTATAGCTACTCAAAAGCGTATTCTTTCTCCATAAGCTATTTTTATAAAGGTTGATTACTCCAGTTTCTTTTTTTTAATGTTACTGAATATTTAGAAATAACCCGCTAAAATCAAGCACCTAAACACGCTCCAAAATTCGGACAAATATGAGGTAGGAGAATCCAGACATGAATAAAAAATAGAATAATAAAAAGCAACCCTATTAATAAAGCATGACTAATATAAACCTCATCTCCTGCTGGCTTGATTATTGGCCACAACAGACCAAATACTCCTGATACAAATAGAAAGAAAGGAATACCCGATGAAAAAATTAGAAATTGAGCACTAAACTCATCTTTTAAAGCACCGTAAAAAATAAGCCCTATACCTATAGATAGAATCAATAAGATCCAGTAAACTTTTTTAGCTGTACCATTTTTAACTGTAGCCATGATTTCCAATTTTTCGATTATTACCATCTAAAATTACTCTGAATCAAGACAATACTAAATGACCTACATCAGGACAAGAAATAATTAATCGAAAAAAAGAAAATGGTATTTTATTTAGACTTAAAACCTTTGGAATAATTTACAGTCTATGCTTAATCCAAAACTTTTAATTTTATGTGAATACACATGTAAGGAGGTACTTCTATATAGCCCATATAAGCTTTAAAAAAGCCAAACGAATATGACCAATACAAAGAAATGCAATCACATCTTAAGCCTTTACAGCGGCTATTTAGTCTACAATTTTTCAGTAAATGATATTTAAATAAAAAGAAAAAGCTCCTTAAGTTTACACTTAAAGAGCTTTAAATAAAATTGTGACCCCGGCAGGATTCAAACCTGCAACCCTCAGAGCCGAAATCTGATGCGCTATTCAGTTGCGCCACGAGGCCAATTTTATGCTAATTTTTGTTTTACAATGGCAGAAATGGTTTTACCGTCTGCTTGTCCGGCCAATTCTTTGGATACCATACCCATAACCTTGCCCATATCTTTCATTCCCGATGCTCCAGTAGCATCTATAGTCTGTACGACTACTTTCTCTATTTCTTCCTCAGTAAGCTGTTCTGGCAAGAACTTTTCCAATACTGCTATCTGTGCCAATTCTGGCTCGGCAAGATCTTCTCTTCCTTGATCTTTAAATATTGTAGCACTATCTTTACGTTGCTTTACAAGCTTCTGAACCAGTTGAATTTCATCATCTTCGGTCAACTCTCCGCCCTTTCCGCTAGTCTGTGCCATTAGCAAGGCAGATTTAATGGCGCGAAGCGATTCCAAAGCAACAGTATCCTTTGCTTTCATTGCCGCTTTCATCTGTTCCATTACCTTTTGCTGTAAGCCCATGCCTTTTTATTTAGGACTGCGAAGATAAAAAATAAACCCGAAAAAAAATTAATTTTCTCGGGTTTAAACTTGAGTTAGTTAAGTTTATTATAAAATCTTTAATCTACATTATCGTGTAGAAAAGAATTGTTGGAACGCAACCTAATTTCATCGTTGCTATCCTCACCTAGCGTAGTTCTTGAAACCTTACTTTCTTCTCTTCTAGCATCGCTTAAATCTATTCCCTGACGCTTATATGCAGGCTCTTTTTCAATTTCGTCAATACTACTTACACTGTTCTGAAACTTATAGTTGAAATCTTTTAGCTTTCTTCTTCTCTCGTCCGCTCTTTCCTTTAACAGCTCGTCTATAGGACTGTTCATTGGATCAATCTCTGCAGGAGCCTCGGTTTGTGGAGCTTCAACACGCTTCACTTCCATTTTAGGTTCTTCCCTGGCAATTGGCTGTGGTTTTGGTTGTGGTTTTGGCGCTGGAGTTGGTTTTGGAGCAGGCTTAGCATTTGTTAGCTCATCCTCAACTTCCATATAATCATCAAGACTGTAGCGCTTCTCACCCTCTTCATTGTATTCCATTACAGGAATAACCTCAACAGGACTGGTAACATCAATATCCTTAACATCATCATCAAGGCTAAACGTAATTACATTGTCTTGAGCTTCATCTTCTACTACCTCTTCTTTTTTAGCAAAAGGCATATCAAAACTCATGGTAATCTGTTCTTCTTTTAACTTATCGTAAGAAACGGTCATTGGATCAATAACCTCTATATCGTTAATAGAATCTTGTGCATTTACGATTACGAAATCGTCTTCGGAAGTATTTACTTCCGCTACTTCTTCTAAAACCTCTTCATAAAAAACGTTGAAGTTTTTGATATAGCTTGTTGTTTCTATTAAATCCATTCCCGGCTCTTCCTTTACATCTTCTTCAAGAGTATGTTTAATTACCGTAGGTTCTTCCTTTACTTTTTCGATTGGTAATTGATGGACTACGTTTTTTCTAGCCATTAAATCATGCTGAGCACGTTGCTCATCTTCCAACGTATGGATGATTTTTTTTGTTTCTGTATTTACTATTTCATCTTGTTGATCAACATCAAAACCTGTAGCAATAATAGTAACAGCAATAGCTTCCCCTAAATCCTCATCTTCACCAACACCCATAATGATATTAGCACCATGACCAGCTTCTACTTGGATGTAATCATTAATTTCACCTATCTCATCAATTGTAATCTCTTGTGAACCCGAAACGATTAGCAACAATACATTTTTAGCACCACTAATTTTATTATCGTTCAATAAAGGAGAATCCAAAGCCTTTGTAATAGCTTCGTGTGCTCTTGCCGAACCTGTAGCTTGAGCAGAACCCATTATAGCAGTACCACTATTGGAAAGTACTGTTTTAGCATCTCTAAGGTCAATATTCTGAGTATAGTGATGTGTAATTACTTCCGCAATACCTCTAGCTGCGGTAGATAAAACTTCATCCGCTTTAGAGAAACCAGCTTTAAAGCCTAGGTTACCATATACTTCTCGAAGCTTGTTGTTATTTATAACAATTAATGAATCTACATTGGCACGTAATTTTTCAATACCTATACGTGCTTGTTCGCAACGCATTTTACCTTCAAACTCAAAAGGCATGGTAACGATGCCCACGGTAAGCACGTCCAATTCTTTTGCTTGTTTTGCGATAACAGGAGCAGCACCCGTACCGGTACCCCCACCCATACCAGCGGTAATGAATATCATTTTGGTAGTAGTGGCCAACATTTGTTTGATCTCCTCCATACTTTCCAAAGCGGCCTGTTCACCTACCTCAGGGTTGGCACCAGCTCCCAATCCTTCTGTTAATGAAACCCCTAATTGTATTTTGGTAGGTACTGAACTATTGTTCAATGCTTGTGAATCTGTATTGCATATTACAAAATCCACTCCGTTGATACCGGACTGAAACATGTGGTTAATTGCGTTACTACCACCGCCTCCTACGCCGATTACTTTAATTACATTGCTTTGATTCTTTGGAAGATCGAATGATATTCCATCAAATTCCGTGTTGTTGCTCATAGTGTATTAATTACTGGTTAATGTGTGTGTTGTTTTTACTCGGCATTATCCAAAAAGTCTTTTAACTTCTCGGACCATTTATCAAATACCGATTTTCGTTCTTTTTGAACTTTTGCCGCAGCTTGTTGTTGATGCTCTTCTTCTTCATGACCTGCCATAACAAGTTCCCCCTCGTCTACAAGCTCTTCTTTTTCCTCTACAGGTTTGCCCTTCGTCTCGTTAGCTACCGCGTTCATCAAAAGACCAACTGCCGTAGCATATAATGGACTGGCGATTTCGGCATCTGAATCGCCCGCCAAGTGTTCATTAGGGTAACCGATACGTGTATCCATACCCGTAATGTATTCTACCAACTGCTTTAAATGCTTTAACTGGCTACCGCCACCTGTAAGCACTATTCCTGCAATCAGTTTCTTTTTTTGTTCATCATGACCGTAATTTTTGATTTCCGTATAAACCTGCTCTACGATTTCAACAACACGTGCATGAATAATTTTGGATAGGTTTTTAAGGGTAATCTCTTTTGGCTCTCTACCACGCAAACCTGGTATTGAAACTATTTCATTATCCTTATTCTCTCCCGGCCAAGCTGAACCAAACCTTACCTTTAAAAGTTCTGCTTGTTTTTCTATAATTGAACAGCCTTCTTTGATGTCCTCGGTAATAACACCGCCACCAAAAGGAATTACCGCAGTATGACGAATAATACCATCTTTAAAAATGGCCAAATCCGTTGTGCCACCTCCTATGTCGATTAAGGCAACACCGGCCTCTTTTTCTTCTTTGCTCAAAACAGCGTCTGAAGAAGCCAATGGTTCCAATGTTATGTTACCTAAATCCAGGCCGGCGCTTTTAATACACCTACCTACATTTTTAATTGAAGAAACCTGCCCTACAACCACATGAAAATTAGCTTCTAGACGACCACCGTACATGCCGATAGGCTCTTTAATCTCTGCCTGTCCGTCTACTTTGTACTCCTGTGGAAGCACATGAATGATTTCTTCACCGGGAAGCATAACCAACTTGTATACTTGATTACAGAGCTTATCCAAATCATCATCATTAATAACTTCTTCCGAATCTGCTCTGGTAATATAATCGCTATGGTGCAGACTTCTTATATGCTGCCCGGCAATACCAACAACAACAGAGCCAATTTTTAAACCTGAATTAACTTCAGCTTCTTCTACTGCTTGTTGAATGGATTGTATGGTTTGCGTAATGTTATTCACAACACCACGGTGCACCCCTAAACTCTTAGATTTACCGATGCCTAAAACCTCAATCTTGCCATACTCGTTTTTCTTACCGATTATAGCTACAATTTTAGTTGTTCCAATGTCTAATCCTACCGAATAATTACCTACTTCCATAACTTATATTTTGGTGCACACTACTTGATTGTCAAACTCTAAACTAACAACATCATAGTTCTGCAGAGTTTTGTCTTTATTTGCTTTGGCGTAAAATGCCTTGAAATTGCTAAACTTTTCTTTTAACCGTTCTACATCTCCCAAATTGACAACAAACTCTTCGGTTCGGAAACGAAGTTGGTATTTCTCCTCGTTTACGATCTGTAACCCAATGATGTTTTTCTTAAGAAACTCGTCCGTATTGATATAATTCAAAATTTTATAGACATCCGCTAAGCCTTCATCAGTTACTCTGCCCGTAATTATTGGCACACGTGCGGAGTAACTGTTTGACAACGGCATTTGCTTTCCGTCCTCATCAAGATAAAATTTTGAATCCCCTTCTATACGTCCGATTGGTGTACGTTGAACGATCTTCGACGCTAAATCACCGCTTACTGTAAGATAAACTTGGGCACTTTTCACCATTTTATTGGCCTCAATGGCCTTCTCCATGGTATTCAAAGCTAATTTTTCTTTGGGCATGTTTTCAAGGCTACCGAATTTTTGTATTAACAATTTATTAACCGAGCCTTCGGTGATGAATAAATTTTGATTTTCAATGAATTCTATAGCGATACCTTTTACGTTTCTCTGAGCACTTCTTTGATTTGAAAATGCGTAAAGTCCCGTTATTACAACGATTAAGGCTACTAGCTTTATGTAGTTATAATTAATATGCATCTTGTAATTCTTTTGTAATCTTACTTACTTCCAAACCTATATCTCCTGCACCCATGGTAACAAGTACTTGAGGATTTTGTTTTTTTATCTCGTTTATTAATTTGGATTTGTGAATTGTTCTTACATTGGTATTATCGATTTTCTCCAACAACCATTCCGAAGTTATACCTTTAATTGGTTTTTCCCGTGCGGGGTAAATATCCAGCAACAGAATACTATCAAACTTTGACAGACTTTTCGCAAATTCATCCGCAAAATCTCTTGTTCTAGAAAATAGATGTGGCTGAAAAATTGCCAATGTTTTTTTATTTGGATGCATTTCCGATACCGCATCGTAAACTGCATTTATTTCTGTAGGATGATGTGCATAATCATCAATAAAAACAAAATCTTCCGTCTTTATTTTATATGAAAATCGTCTCTGCACGCCTTTAAAGGTGGCCAACGCATTTGCTAATTTCTCTGCTGGCACACCCGTATGCAACGCCATAGCAAAAGCAACTAGACCATTCAATAAATTATGCCTTCCTGGCTTATTGAATTTTACATCTACCAGCGTAGCATCCGGCGTAACCAAATCAAAAATATAACTCCCATTTTCAATTTTAAGATTTGTAACACAGTAATCCGCATCATCTTCAATACCGTAAGTAATTCCTTCTAAGGGTAAACCCTTTCTAACAAAAAGTGCTCCACCTGGCGACACTTTATCAGCAAACTCTATAAATGATTTCTCCAACTCTTTAGAGTTACCATAAATATCAAGATGGTCTGCATCCATAGAAGTAATACAGGCCACATCAGGAAACAACCTCAAGAAAGACCTATCGAACTCATCGGCTTCCACAACGGAATAGTCTGTTCCCTCAAAAACAAAATTACTATTGAAATCTTCAGATATACCCCCTAAAAATCCAGTAAATCCCACCCCTGTTTGCTTTAGCAAATGCGCCAAAATACTGGTGGTGGTAGTTTTACCATGGGTACCTGCTACCGCCAAGCAAAAACTGTCTTTTGTAATCCATCCCAATACCTCTGAACGTTTCTTAATCGTAAATCCGTTCTCTAAAAAATATTGATACTCCGTATGCTCCACAGGCACTGCTGGGGTATAGACTACAAGTGTATTTTCTCTGTTTTTATAACTGGAAGAAATGAGAGCAGTATCATCTTCGTAATGAATATCTATACTTAAACCAGAAAGTTCTTTTGTAAGAGGTGTGCGAGTTTTATCGTAACCCGCCACATTCTTTTCCACGAACTTGAAATAACGGGCCAGAGCGGACATACCAATGCCTCCAATGCCAATAAAATATACGTTATGTATGCGTTTCAAGTCCATTTATACTCAATCTCATGCCTTTATTTACCAGTGGCATTCCCAATTAATTTTTCTATTTCGTCTACAATATCTTTTGTAGCGTTCGGCAAAGCCAATTTCTTGATATTATCAGCCAAGCTCTTCTGTTTGTTATGATCTGAAAAAAGTTCTGAAAACGTATTTTCAAACTTTTCCTCGAGCTCACTTTCTTTCAATAATATAGCAGCATTCTCATTTGCCAAGGCACGCGCATTTTTTGTCTGATGGTCCTCGGCCACATTTGGCGAAGGCACAAAAATTACAGGTTTACCAACAATACATAACTCAGAAACCGAACCTGCACCTGCACGAGATATAATTATATCCGAAGCTGCATAGGCGTAATCCATGCGGTTCATAAAATCAAGTACTTTTACTGTATCCGAAGTGTATTTTTTATACTCATCTATATACAGTTTTCCACATTGCCATATTAACTGAACTCCCAAATTTTCAAAAAATTCAAGGTTACTCGCTATCAGCTGATTTATTCTTCTTGCCCCAAGACTGCCACCTAAAACCAAAAGCGTAGGCACTCCTGTTTTCAATCCGAAAAAATCTAAAGCTTCATTTTTATCAGCGGACATTTCCACTAAATCACCACGAACAGGATTACCCGTTTTTACGATTTTATCCTTTGGAAAAAACCGTTCCATTTCATCATAAGCAACACAAATTTTTGCCACTCTATCCTTCAGTAATTTGTTTGTAATACCAGCATATGAATTCTGTTCTTGCAGTACGCAAGGCACCCCTTTACCCGAAGCAACCCGTAACATAGGCCCACTAGCAAAGCCCCCTGTGCCTATTACGGCATCAGGCTTGAACTTTCGTACTATTTTACCAGCTTTCATTAAACTACTTATTACCTTAAAAGGAAACATTAGATTTTTAAGGGTCAGTTTCCGCTGTAAACCACTAATCCACAACCCCTGAATCTCATAACCCGCCTGCGGCACTTTTTCCATCTCCATTCTATCTTGGGCACCAACAAACAAAAAATGAGCATCAGGATGCCTTCTTTTCAATTCGTTCGCAATAGCCACAGCTGGGTAAATATGCCCACCTGTTCCACCACCGGATAATATGAATTTATAGTTGCCCACTCAGTACTTCTAAAGGGTTTGTCTCGTCTATATCCGCGGATGATTTTTCCGCACTTGTATTTTTATTACTCACACTTAGAATGATACCGATAGCCAAACAGGTCATCCAACTACTCGTACCACCACTACTTATTAATGGTAAGGTTTGACCCGTTACCGGAAAAAGCTCTACCGCAACCGCCATGTTTATCAACGCCTGAAAAACTATGGGAAGCCCAACACCAAGTGCGACCAATTTTCCAAAAATAGTTCCGCTACCATTGGCAACGACCACAATTCTAAATAGTAGAAACATATAAAAGAACATCAAGGCAAAACCACCTACCAGTCCATATTCCTCTACAATTATGGCATAAATAAAATCTGACGAACTTTGTGGCAAGAAATTCTTCTGCACGCTTTTACCCGCACCTTTACCCACTATACCTCCAGTAGCGATAGCAATCTTGGCACGTTCAATTTGATAATCAGCTTCCGTATCTTCCGAATCCGCAAAATTTTCAACCCTACTGATCCATGTATCTACGCGATTAGGAAACAAACCGGGAATTGCCTTAGCCGTTAATATAAAAAATGCAAGACTTAATATACTAGCCCCAATAATCCCCATTAAATATTTAATAGGATAACCTCCTAAAAAACATAGCAAAAGCACCATTGAAAAAATGATGGCCGCTGTTGAGAAATTGGCTGGCAGAATAAGGGCCACTGTTAGAAAAACAGGTATCCACAAGGGCAAAATACTCTCTTTAAAAGTAATATCCTTATGACGCACTTTACTCAAGTAACGCGCCACATATATCATTAAAACAACAGCTGCAAGGTTAGAGGTCTGAAATGAAATACCTACCAACGGAACACTGATCCACCGGCTGGCATTCGCACCATCTATCGTTGTGCCTTGTGCTAGCGTAAACACTAATAAAACTAATACCAAGGGCATTGCTATGAGCGACAATCCTTTAAAGAAATGTGCCGGAATACGGTGTATTCCGTATATAATACCAAAACCTAAAGACAGCAATAACGCATGTTTTACCAAATACCCAAAAGTGGTACCGTTACCCACCACATATACCAAGTTGCTACTGGCGCTGTAAACAGGTAAAAACGAAAATAAGCCCAACAGGGCCGCAATGGCCCAAATAGCTTTATCTCCTTTTATATTTTGAAAAAATGCATTCACTTATAACCGGTATTATAATGACTTAACTGCCGCTTTGAATTGATCGCCACGGTCTTCATAATTTTTAAATAAATCAAAACTTGCACACGCCGGTGACAATAAAACCGTATCACCACGCTCTGCAATCTTGTAAGCTACTTTTACAGCTTCTTCCATAGCAAAAGTTTCAACCATGAGATCTACCACATTGCCAAAGGCATCTTTAATTTTTTCATTATCCAAGCCCAAACAAACTATGGCCTTTACCTTCTCGCGCACCAATGGCATCAATTCTTTGTAATCGTTTCCTTTGTCCTGTCCACCAACAATCCAAACGATAGGCGTTTTAACGCTATCCAATGCATAGAACACAGAATTTACATTCGTAGCCTTAGAATCGTTTATGTATTGTACATGGTGTATTTTAAGTACGTTCTCCAATCTATGCGGTGCTCCTTGAAAGTTGGCAATACTCTCACGTATAGATGCTTTTCTAATGCCTACTAATTTTGCCGCAGTCATTGCTGCCATGCTATTTTTTAAATTGTGTTTTCCTTCTAGGGCTAATGTCTCTTTTGTCATTTTCAGTGTCTCGTTAGTTAGGTTCAGTATTATGTTGTTGTTCTGTAAACACGCTCCTTCTTCCAGCTCTCGTTTTATAGAAAAAGGAAGCAGTTTTGATTTAACGGGGTGCTTTTTAAGCCATGCAACGATCACTGGATCGTCTGCATCATATATTAAAAAATCGTCTTCGGTTTGGTTCTTCGCTATGCGGAATTTTGAAGCGACATAATTTTCAAATTTATAATCATATCGATCTAAATGATCCGGAGTGATATTCGTTAGAATAGCGATATGCGGTCTAAAATCCACAATACCATCCAATTGAAAACTGCTGATTTCCAAAACGTAGAAATCAAAATCGTTTTCAGCTACCATTTTGGCATAACTATCACCTATGTTCCCTGCCATTCCCACATTTGCACCACCTTCTTTTAAAAGGTGATTTGCCAACATGGTAGTAGTGGTCTTTCCATTGCTTCCTGTAATTCCAATTAAAGTGGCATCTGTATATTTTGATGCGAATTCAATCTCTGAAATAACAGGAATTGTTTTTGCATGCAATGCCTTTACCAATGGAACAGTATCCGGTATACCCGGACTCTTCATTACCAAGTCTGCATTTAGAATCTTTGCTTCCGTATGCTTTTCGGCCTCCCAGTCAATATCAAGATGTTCAAGAACGTTTTTATATTTTTCCTTTATTTTACCACTATCGGACACAAAAACTTCGTATCCTTTTTGTTTTCCCAAGATGGCAGTACCTACGCCACTTTCACCTCCTCCTAAAATCACCAACCTCTTCATCTTATCTTACTTTCAAAGTGACAACGGTAATAACCGCTAAAAGAATGGCCACAATCCAAAACCGCGTTACTATTTTACTCTCGTGATAGCCCTTTACTTGATAATGGTGATGTACAGGTGACATGAGGAAAACACGTTTACCTTCTCCAAATTTTTTCTTGGTATACTTGAAATACCCTACTTGTACTATAACCGATAGCGACTCCGCAAAGAAGATTCCACACAAAACGGGAATCAATAATTCTTTCCTAATGATAATGGCGATTACCGCGATAATTCCCCCTATGGTTAAACTTCCCGTATCTCCCATAAAAACCTGTGCCGGAAAAGCGTTGTACCATAGAAAGCCTACTAGAGCACCCACAAAAGCCGTAATAAATACAACTAGTTCTCCTGAGTTGGGAATAAACATGATATCCAGATAATCCGAAAAAATAACGTTACCGGAAACCCAAGCAAAAATGCCAAGTGTAAATACGATAATTGCAGAAGTACCTGCCGCCAAACCATCTATACCATCTGTAAGGTTAGCTCCGTTAGATACCGCTGTTACAATTAGAATTACAATTGGTATAAATATTAACCAAGCATAATCCCTAGCGCTCTCTCCTGCCCATCCAATAAAATCAGCATAATCCAATTCATTGTTTTTGGTAAAAGGAATGGTGGTACGTACAGATTTAACTTCTTTCCCGACCACTTCTTTTACTTCTAGTTGTTCTGTAATGATACTACCTGTATCTTCTCTCATCGTAACCCCTGGATGAAAATACAGTGTAGCTCCAACCCCAAGACCTAAGACCACTTGTCCTAAAACCTTAAACCTACCTTTTAGCCCTTCTTTATCTTTCTTGAACACTTTAATGTAATCATCGGCAAAACCAATGAAACCCATCCAAAGCGTGGTAACAATCAATAGTATGATGTAAATATTGTCTAGCTTGGCCAATAACAACACTGGAATAAGTGTTGCCATAATAATGATGAGCCCACCCATTGTAGGTGTACCCGCTTTTTGCTTCTGCCCTTCCAAACCAAGGTCACGCACACTTTCGCCAATTTGCTTCTTTTGAAGAAAAAGAATGATACGCTTACCATATACCGTGGCGATCAATAGGGAAAATAAAATAGCCATTGCCGCCCTAAAGGTGGTGAACTGAAATAAGCTCGCCCCTGGCAACTGGTATTGTTTCTCTAAATATTCAAATAGGTAGTATAGCATCTTTTAAGCTTCTAGTCTTTTATTCCTTCGGTCTTTGTTATTTATCCAAACTCTTTAAAACGTCTTGTACCATTTCAAAATCATCAAAATGAATACGTTTTCCGTTGGTCTCTTGATAGGTCTCATGACCTTTACCCGCAATGAGTATAATATCATCGGCATTTGCCAGTTGACATGCTGTTTTTATAGCCTGCTCTCTATTTTCTATGGATAAGATTTTCTTTACATTCTGTGGCTCCACACCTTCTTCCATCTCCGTAATTATGGCTGATGGCGATTCACTCCTAGGATTATCAGAAGTAAAAATGGCCTGATTGCTCATCTCCGAAGCAATATGACCCATTACCGGACGCTTAGATCTGTCTCTATCGCCACCACACCCCACAACGGTGATGACGTTTTCATTTCCAGTTCTCAATGTGCTGATTGTTTCCAGAACATTTTTTAGCGCATCCGGCGTATGGGCATAATCCACTATGGCAGTAATCTTTTTACTTGAAATAAAATATTGAAAACGACCGTCTACATTCTCTAACTCACTCAGCAACCTTAAGGTCTCTAAGGTTTCCATACCCAATAAATCCGCAGTGGCGAAAATGGCCAGCACATTGTAGGCGTTAAAATGCCCTATTAACCTGGACCAAAGTTCATGGTCATTTATTTTTAATAAAGTGCCGTTAAACTGACTTTCCAAAACTTGCGCACGATAGTCCGCATAGGTTCTAAGAGCATATGTATACTTCTTTGCCTTTGTATTTTGAAGCATTACCGCTCCATTCTTATCATCACTATTGGAAATTGCAAAAGCAGTTTTCGGCAATTGATCAAATAATATTTTTTTTGTATCCCTATACTCCGCAAACGTTTTGTGGTAATCTAAATGATCATGGGAAAGGTTAGTGAAAATCGCTCCTTCAAAGACCAACCCTTGTGTTCTTTTCTGATGAATACCATGGGAACTCACTTCCATAAAGCAAAACTCTACACCCGCCTCGTTCATAAGGAACAAATGCTCGTTTATGGTCAAAGCATCTGGAGTAGTATGACTTGTAGCATGCTCCTCTTCATCTACCATTATCTTAATAGTGGACAGTAGACCTACTTTATAGCCAGCTTTTTTAAACAACTGATAAAGCAAACTAGATATGGTAGTCTTACCATTGGTCCCCGTAACACCAACTAGCTTAAGGTTCTTAGAAGGATTACCATAATAGTTAGATGCCATCATAGCCAAAGCCGTATTGCCATCTTTTACTTCCACATACGTAACCCCATCTATAATTTGCTCAGGTAATGTCTCGCAAACAATGGCTTTTGCACCAAGATCAATGGCTTTTGCAATGTATAAATGGCCATCCGTTATTGTGCCTTTGACAGCTACAAAAACATCATCCATCTTCACCTTTCTAGAGTCAAAACAAATGGCATCCACCAATACATTGGTGGAACCGATTACATCGGTCAGGCTTGCACCGAACAATATGTCTTTTAGCAATTTCACGATAACTCTAGTGTAATTTTTTTGGTATCCTTAATGTCCGTTCCCTGAGAAACCGACTGTCTTTTAACTTTTCCATTGCCTCTTACTTCTACTTGTATACCGAGGTTTTCAAGTATAGAGATAGCATCCATACCGCTCATACCTTTCACATTTGGCACTTGCTTATAGTTCTTTTGGGCTTCGGCATAATATCTTTGATACGATTTATCCAATCGCTGATCCTTTACCTTTTCCATATCTATTTCATCTACCAAAGGAGATGTGGCATATACCTTTTGCGCTACAGATTTAAACACGGGCCCCGAAACATCGGCACCGTAATAGCCAACACTTTTATCTGGCTCATGAATCACCACAATACATGAGTACTTAGGATTCTCCGCAGGAAAATAACCTGCAAAAGAAGAAATGTATTTTAACTTGTCCGGATCCTTGGACACATAATTCTTTTGTGCTGTACCCGTTTTACCTGCCATTGAAAAATTAGGCGAATACAAACCATGACCCGTTCCGTATTTTTTCTCTACTACATTCTTCAATAACTGCTGAACCTTGGATGCCGTTTCCTTGGAACACACCGCACTATTGATAACCTCTTTATCGAATTTCTGAATCGTACGATCCCATTCTTTCACCTCCTTTATTAATCTTGGTTTCACCATTTCACCATCATTGGCAATGGCATTATAGAAGGTTAAAACTTGCAAAGGTGTCATTGAAACTTCATAACCGTGAGACATCCAAGCCAATGAGATTCCTGACCAACCCTTATCCCCAGGAAACCTAATAACAGGCTCACCTTCGCCTTTTATGGGCAAATCAAGCTTCTTATTCAAGTTCATGCTCATTAAGCGGTTTACATATTTTTCAGGGTCGTTCTTGTAATTGTTATGTATCATTTTTGCAAAAGCCGTGTTAGAGGAAACCTCAAAAGCATGACCCGCAGAAATTTTACCGTACCCGCCCCATTTGGAATCTTTTACAATTCTGTCATAGATTTTCCATCGTCCTTTTTCCGTATCAAGAACCGAACTGGTATCAATTACTTTATCCTCAAGCGCAGCTACCATTGACATTAACTTAAAAGTAGAACCCGGTTCACTAGATTCTCCAACAGCGTAATTTAAACGTTCATAATATTTACCGGCTTCCGTTCTTCCCAAGTTAGAAATGGCTTTCACTTCTCCGGTTTCAGTCTCCATAACAATAACACAGCCGTGATCCGCCTTATAATGCTCTAACTGCCCTAGCAAAGCGTGGTGGGCGATATCTTGAATATTAATATCGATGGTTGACACCAAATCATATCCATCTTTAGGCTCTACGATATTCTCCCACCCGATTGGCTTCCACTGTCCTTTAGCAATTTTTTGTTTCAATCTTTTTCCTTGAACTCCTCTCAAATACTCTCCATACGCTCTTTCCAAACCCACTCCGGAATAGTACCCTTCATCATCTACATTCTCATACCCTACACTACGTTCCGCAATTTTTCCCAACGGATGTTCTCTAACCGTTTTTTGCTCAATGATCAACCCGCCCTTATACGGACCTTTATTGAACAGCGGAAAATCCTTTACGGTGATATATTCTGAATAATCCAGGTTTCTAGCAATTAGCGCATACCTATTTTTATTCACTTTTGCCTTTCTCAATAGCTTCTGATAGTGAGAAGAAGGCTTACCCAACATTTTTGAAAGTGAATTGGACAATGGAATGATATTTTTACCGAAATCCGCATCACTAACCGTAACCGCATCAAAACGGATGGTATAACGAGACACGGAAGTCGCCAAAAGACTTCCATCATCCGAATACAAATTACCACGATTGGGCGCAATAGTGAACATCTTTTCAGTACGTTCCATAGCCAAAGCCTTGTACTTATCGCCTTGTGCAAACTGTATGTTCACTAATTTGAACAGTACCGCTACGGCGAATAGAAACATGAACGCTGTTACAACGTACAACCGGGTCAATATGCTTTTTTCGGTTACAGCCACTAATCCTCTATCTTCTTTGATTTAACTTTTATTTGCTTAGGTGGTACTTGCGATGGAAACAATCCTTTTTCTGCAACAATATTCATTACCGTAGACTCTAACTTTAACTGCTGAACATCTGACCGCGCATCTACAAACTCATTACGAAGCTCTTTTACCTCTTCGTTCAAAGCTGCTATTTGATGCACCTTTTTATCCGCACTATGCGAGCTCCCGATCATTACGGTAGCAAGAAAAGAAGTGAAAATGATGAACAACCAGTTTTTGGGTGCATCATCGCTCACCAAAAACCTACCTTTAAGTATGTTCAACAATCCTTTTTTCATATTTTTTCTCTCTTTTCCCAATTTTAACTTCAACCTTATATGCGCTCCGCAATTCTTAACTTGGCACTTCGTGCTCTATTGTTCTCTGCTATTTCTTCTCTGGACGGCACGATAAGCGGACCAACCTTTTTAAAAGGAACATCTATATTTCCATAGAAATCCTTTTCGGCTTCACCCTCAAACTGACCTTCTCTGATAAACCGTTTTACCAAGCGGTCTTCTAAGGAATGGTAACTTATAATGCTTAACCTTCCACCAACATCTAATAAATTAGGTGTTTGCAGCAAAAACTCCTCTATTACCGCAATCTCTTGATTAACCTCTATTCTAATGGCCTGATAAATCTGAGCCAGTATCTTATGTTCTTTAGCATTTGGCAAAAAAGACCTTAACACTTCTTTTAATCGATCCGTGGTCTTAATTGCTTCTTCTTCCCGTTTTGATAAAATGGTCTTTGCCATTGCATTTGCATTTCTTAAATCTCCATATTGAAAAAGTACCCGTCTTAAATCATCATAATTGTAAGTGTTGACCACTTCATATGCGGATAAAAGATTTCTTTTGCTCATACGCATATCCAAATCCGCTTCAAAACGTGTAGAAAACCCACGTTCCGCTTTATCAAACTGATGTGACGATACTCCGTAATCCGCCAAAATTCCATCTACTTTTCGAATCCCATGAAATTTTAAGAACTGAGTGATATACCTAAAATTTTCATTGATCAAAGTAAACCGTGGATCACCCAAAGTATTCGCAAGTGCATCTTCATCTTGATCAAAAGCAAACAGTTTTCCTTCGCTACTTAATTGTTTCAATATATGTTTGGAATGTCCGCCACCACCAAAAGTGACATCAACATATACTCCATCTTTCTTTATATTGAGCCCGTCTACCGACTCCTCTAACAAAACCGGATTATGATACATAGCTTTCGTCATCTCCGTCATCTCCCATTACCTCTTCTGCTAATTCGGCAAAATCCTCTGCGGTTTCCTCTAATACTTTTTCATAACTATCCTTGTCCCATATTTCAATAATGTTGATTGCCGAACTTAAAACCACCTCTTTAGCAATATTTGCAATCGCTACTAGGTTTTTAGGAATCAACATTCTTCCAGTGGCATCAATTTCAATAACCTTTACACCAGCAGAAAAACGACGAATAAAATCATTGTTCTTTTTCTTGAAACGGTTTTTCTTGTTCATCTTCTCCATGAGCAGATTCCACTCCTCCATAGGATACAATTCCAAACAAGGCTGAAAAACAGATCTTTTGATAACAAAACTTTGATTCATAATAGGAGCCATCTGATTTTTTAGGGCAACTGGTATCATTACCCTACCTTTGGCATCGGCCTTACAATCGTATGTTCCAATGAAATTTATCACTTAAAAAAGCTGTTTTACAATACTATAACTCAAAACTACAAATTTTATTACCACATTTTACCACTAATTACCACTTTGTTAATAACTAGTGGCTTTTGGGCATAAATTATGGTCGATTTTTGGCCTGAAAAAAGGGTGTTTTTGCAGAGTGATGGAAAAATTATAGCCAATTCTCGCTTTATTGACTTATACTTGTATAACAGTCATAATAGGATTATGCCTATCTTTGACAAACAGACCAAGAAGCATCCTGAATGGAAGAAAATTTAATTAAGGAAGGAAAATTCCGGTATATAGAAATAGGCGAAGGTACCCCTATTATTATATTACACGGTCTTATGGGAGGGCTTAGCAATTTTCAAGGTGTTACCGAATATTTTCCCCCAAAAGGCTACAAAGTACTTATTCCAGAATTACCGATTTACGATATGCCAATGCTTAAAACAAACGTTAAGCAATTTGCAAAATTCCTAGCCAAGTTTATTGAGTTCAAAGGACTTAAAGACGTCATATTGTTAGGGAACTCTTTAGGAGGACACATTGGCCTGCTACATACAAAACTCTATCCAAAACTGGTAAAAGCTTTAATCATAACAGGAAGCTCAGGATTATACGAAAGCGCCATGGGAGACGGCTATCCTAGACGCGGCGACTATGAGTTTATTAAGAAAAAGGCCGAAGATGTTTTCTATGACCCTGCTATTGCTACTAAAGAAATTGTAGACGAGGTTTTTGCCACCGTAAACGATAGGTCCAAAATAATTAAAACACTGGCCATTGCCAAAAGTGCCATTCGCCATAACATGGCAAACGACCTTCCTAAAATGAATACTCCTACATGTATTATTTGGGGCAAGAATGATAGTGTTACACCTCCGGACGTGGCGGACCTATTTCATGAACTTTTACCGGATTCTGATTTGTATTGGATTGAAAAATGCGGTCATGCCCCTATGATGGAGCACCCCAATCAATTCAACGAGATTCTGGACAGCTGGTTGACCAAGCGTAAATTTTAGCATCTGCACTACCCTATTAAATAGTTTCTAAAGGTGAACATTAAAACGGCAAATTTTATAATCAGTAATACTGATGTGGCAAAATGCCCAAAAGAACCACTACCCGAATACGCCTTTATTGGCCGATCAAACGTAGGTAAGTCTTCTTTAATCAATAGCCTTACTGAAAGAAAAAGTCTTGCAAAGACTTCTGGCCGTCCTGGAAAAACTCAGCTGATCAATCATTTTAAGATAAATGAAAACTGGTTCTTAGTAGATTTACCAGGCTACGGCTACGCCCGTGTTTCCAAAAAGAGCAAAAGTACTTTTCAAAAATACATAACCGATTATTTTGTAAAGCGAGAGCAATTGGTTTGTGCCTTTGTTTTAGTTGATATACGACATGAGCCACAAAAAATAGACCTAGAGTTCATGGAGTGGTTGGGTGAGAACAATATTCCTTTCTGCATTATTTTCACGAAAGCAGATAAACTTAAACCAAAGGGTATTGAGAAGAATGTAAACAATTATATTACAGAATTACTGAATGGCGTTTGGGAAGAAGCACCACAGTATTTCATAACCTCATCCTCCAAAGGTTATGGCCGCGATGATGTGTTGGACTTTATAGACAACATTAACACAGATTTCTTTAAAGCCACTCAAAACTAAATTATACCCGCTCTTGAATAAGCTCTACAAGCGCTTCCGAATCCTCAATAGCATTCATTTCTTCAGTACCCACAAAAACTTCTAATCCGTTATTTGTTTGAGCAAGAATAATCGGAAAAGTAAATTTATTTCCAAATTTAGAGGCGTATTGCTTTTTGTATTCATCTTTATGCAGAAACTCCATTTCTAGATTGGTATTCTCCCTAAAACTTTTCCATACTTTATTCTCGGTAAAAACCCCAAAAGTGATATCGCACAAATTACAATCATAAGTACTGGGGCTCAAAATTTTATGAGCGCTATCTAACAATGAGTTTTTTAGGCCCGAGTCTGCATTGTAAATAAAAATGAGTTTTTGTATCTCTAAATCTTCCATAATCGCAAGGTAAAACTATATATTTATGTAATTAAAAAGAATAATGATCATGACCCATAAATCGCTGTTTGCAGTTCTGTTCCTAATTCTTATTCTCTTTGCCTGTAAGTCACAAAAACCAGATGTAACTTACAATAGTGACACCCTAAAAATCATTCCGGTTACCCAGAACAGCTATATTCATATCTCCTATCTACAGACCAATGATTTTGGAAAAGTACCCTGCAACGGCCTTATCTATATGAAGGATGACGAAGCTGTTGTTTTTGACACACCTGTTGACAATAAAACATCTAACGAGCTTATTAAATGGATTACCGAAACCAAAGCACACAGTATAAAAGGGGTTGTTATTAATCACTTTCATGATGATTGCCTTGGCGGTATAGAAGCCTTTCATCAATTGAACATACCATCTTACGCAAACAATAAAACCATAGTTCTAGCTCAAAAGGAAGGCAATCCTATTCCACAAATCGGTTTTGACAACGAAAACGAGATTACTATAGGAAATCAAAAAATCATAAACCGTTATTTTGGTGAGGCACATACCAAAGATAACATCGCTAGCTACATTCCAAGTGAAAACCTTCTTTTTGGGGGATGCTCTGTAAAATCAATAAATGCTACCAAAGGCTACCTAGGCGATGCTAATGTTGACGAATGGAGCAATACGATAGCCAAAATAAAAGCAACCTACCCTAATCTTGAAATTGTTGTTCCAGGACATGGAGATTATGGAAATAACGAGTTGCTGGATTACACGATATCGCTATTTAAAAAAGAATAAATGCAGATTGTATTATTAACTTAACCTGGTTACATTTCATGAAAACAACACTTCACAAAGCAGACACAAGAGGGCACGCCAACCACGGATGGCTAAATAGTTACCACACCTTTAGCTTTGGCAATTATCATAACCCAGAACGTATGAGTTTTGGCGTATTACGAGTTTTAAACGATGACGAAGTTGCTGCAGGAATGGGTTTTGGAACCCACGGACATAGCAATATGGAAATCATCTCTATTCCTTTAGAAGGTGATTTAGAACATAAGGACGATATGGGTAATACTACCATAATTCGTCAAGGAGACATCCAAGCCATGAGCGCGGGATCTGGCATACAACACAGCGAGAAAAACAAGAGCGGAGATGCCCAGGTAAAGTTCCTACAGATTTGGATTCTTCCTAAAACCGCAAATGTTACGCCCCGTTATGACCAAATAACACTTACTCCTAATCGTTTAAAGAATCAATTGCACCAGATCGTATCTCCAAATGCCGATGATGAGGGCATTTGGATACATCAAAATGCATGGTTCCTATTAGGGGAATTTGACAAGGACTTAGTAAAAACCTATATACTTAAAAATAATGCCAATGGAGTTTACATCTTCCTATTAGAAGGTAAGTGCATTGCGAATAATGTTTCCTTAGAAAAAAGAGATGGTCTAGGGATTGAAGATACAGACCATATTGATTTCACTTTTATTGAAAATTCAAAAATACTACTAATGGAAGTACCGATGGCAAACTAAAAAAACTTTATTTCAAATCTAGCTTCTCTGCAAAATACGCACAGAAATCTTTCATTGTTGCCGTCATTTTTTCATCTTGCGTAGCTTTCATGAAAGTATCAGACAAAGAAACCAAAGTTTGGTGAAAGAAAACTTTCATTTCATCAACTGGCATATCTTTCGTCCAAAGGTCAATCTTTAGTGACTCCTGATTCTTACTGTCCCATACGGATAACAGCATTGCTTTGGCTTTTTCATTCTCTATCCCGCCATCTTGTGCGGACCAAGTAAGTTCTTCGGGCACCTGATTTTCATCTAAACCTACCTTTAATGTTATTTCTGAAGTATGAAGCTTTGCCATATTATTTTCTGGGTTTGTAATTTGATTTTTTAAATATTTCCTCTGCAGGTAAGTTCAGCATCTGCTGTATCGTTACCTCATTCTTAGCCATGAACGCCCGTACTATTTGCCGCCCTATGTAGCGCCCAATACGCCCTGGAGATTCATTATCCAGCTCTAATCCAAATTTTGAAAACGGAGCAGGGTCTAAAAACCTCCGTGCCAATGTATTATCGGTGCTGTAGAGATACTCACTCTCTATAAAATTGCGCCATATAGCTTGCTCATTGGCTTCTGACCAGACGAGCTGCTCCTCTGAATAGTTTATTTTTTGGGCATCCGATGCTAATGGCAATAGTTTGTCCTTCAAGTAAAGTTCCTTGCCATAATACACAAGCTGAGCTAAAAATGTGCGTTCTTGAGGCCTGGGCACAACCTTTTTAGCAAAAGCACCAGCAACATCTACATCTATATATTGCCTGTCTAAATCAGCACTTATATATTTTTGTATATCTCTATAAAACCTATGTTTCGGGCCCAAATAATTATCCAAACCAATCAACAACAGACTATCCGTAAGAATCACGCGATTGCTATAATCTACATCTGATATTACAGTTACTACTTTAGGTGATTCAAATTTTGGGAAGTAATACTTAATATGCTGAAAAAGGAGTTTCAGGGATTGTTCTTCTTGAGAAAAATCCGAAAATTCCTTTTCTACCTCAAAAAGTAATTCCACCTGAATAGTATCTTTCATTTTAGCTACCCAAACACTATCTGCATATCTCTCTGGAAAGAGGTAAGGATATTTTCCTTTCAAAACGGAAAGATTCTCCGGTGTTGCAGCCGCAAATTCGGAATCAAACCTATCCACTTTTAAATCAATTTTAATATTCTTGACATCTTCAGACACCTTCGGACTCTGTTTGCATCCAAAAAACATGACCAAAATCGTAAAAATGGCCAAAAAGCCTATTTGTTTGCAAAGTAATTTCCGATACATTTCAATATTTAACTGCAAGGCATTATTTTTAAGGTCACAAAGTTAGTCGATTTAGACATAATGAACATCCTATGCAAACAGAAAAGGTAGTAGATCATATAGTAAACTGGTTAAAGGAATATGCGGCAAACGCAAAAATGAAAGGTTTTGTCATTGGAATATCAGGAGGAATCGACTCCGCAGTAACCTCTACGCTATGTGCTAAAACCGGTCTTAAGCTTATGTGCTTGGAAATGCCCATACACCAAGCGGAGAGTCAGGTATCTCGCGCATCACGACATATAGATTGGCTTCAAAAGAATTTTGACCAGGTAAAAAGACAACCTGTAAACCTTACCCCTGTATTTGATAGCCTTGTTGCTTCGCTTCCGACAGTAGACGACGAAGAAGAACGTTTTATGTCGTTAGCTAACACCAGAGCCCGTTTGCGCATGACAACCCTATATTATTTTGCAGCATTAGAAGGATATCTGGTAGCGGGCACTGGAAATAAGGTAGAAGACTTTGGTGTAGGATTTTACACCAAATATGGCGACGGAGGTGTGGATTTAAGTCCTATTGCCGATTTATTGAAAACACAAGTTTACGAGATTGCCAAGTATTTGAATATCAATACCGATATTCAAAAAGCAGCACCTACAGATGGCCTATGGGGAGACGACAGGACTGATGAAGATCAGATAGGAGCAAGTTATCCAGAATTAGAATGGGCAATGAAAATGCAGGATGAAGGAAAACTTTTGAGCGATTTTACTGGCAGAGAGAAGGAAGTCTTCTTAATTTATACCAAATTCAATTCTGCCAACCAGCACAAGATGAATCCGATACCTGTTTGCGAAATACCGCACGAGCTATTTTAGCAATATATCCATAAATACGGTAATCTAATCGAATAAATTCATAAAACAGGCCGTATTTATGAAAAAAACACCAGTTTTGTTTAAAGAATTAGATATTTAAACCTTACATTGCATGTCAGTATTTTAGACGGGCTAACGAGCGTTTATAATCTAGATTAAAACTATCAACATGATTAAAGTATTAATTGCAGACAACCATCCTATAATTAGAATGGGAGTGACAAATGTTCTTGAATCTGCTAATGGATTTGAAATGGTGGGAGCGGTATCCACCACTTCTGAGCTCTTCGAGAAATTGGAGAGTGTTAATCCTGATGTAGTAATGCTGGAGATGGACATTCCGGAAATTAACGGAATCGCCACGCTGCGAAAAATCAAAAAGGAACACCCTAGTGTAAAAGTATTAATGTATAGCGGTCAATCTGAAGACGTATATGCACTTAGTACAATTCGCGCAGGTGCCTTTGGATACCTTTCAAAAGCCTCAGACATAGACTACATCATAACAGCAGTTAAAAAAGTAAGCGAAGGCAATATGTTCATTACTAATGAACTTGCGCAGCGTTTGGCTTTTGACGAAGGTACCCAGAAACCAAGAAGGTTCTTTAGAAAACTTTCTACCCGTGAGGTTGAAGTACTTAAGTTATTAGCAAGCGGAAAGCGTAACAAAGATGTTGCCATCGGCTTGAACTTAAACGAAAAAACAGTGAGTACCTACAAGGCTCGTTTAATGAAGAAATTAAACGTAGACAATATGGTAGACCTTTTGCAACAAGCAAAAGCACTAGAACTTTATTAGAAAGTTTACATTCGTAACGTGTACCAACCCTGATGATTTCGTTAGGGTTTTTTTATGCCTAAAATTTAAATAGAACCAAACCGAGGTTAAGAAAACACACGGTTCAGTTTTTTGTTCAGTAATTTATTAAGTTGTAGATAGTTCATGATTTCCTCTAAGGTTTCCCTGTGGTCTTCCTGACTTTCCTTGGTATTGTCCTGCAATGCGGTCATACGTTTTTTAATAAGAAAACAACGCAAAGTTAAAATGGTCTCACTTACGAGCTGGGCCACCCCCACTTTCTTTTCTTTTGGGTAGATATCTTTTCTTTCCCAACTATGTAGTGCATATTTTTCTTCCTCCATTAAAATCGAGGATATTTCAGAGACCAATTGCTGGTCTAGACCACTTAAAAATGTACTAATGGAAAAGTCCGTATTCTGGTTCAGTGCTTCTATGAGCTTAGAGTATATCTGGCGGAACTGCTCGTTTGCCAACTCTATTTCATCATCCTGCAAATCCAAATATATTTTTTCGTAGACCTTGGCTTCTATAGATTCCGGTTCCAATACCAAATCTCCGGACTCACTCTCCTTAAGCACCAAATCCTCAAATTCTTCCTTTTCATTACCATATAATAAGAGTAGTTCTATAATTTTTCGCTCTAGTAAATACTGTACATCTACTTTTTGCTGCGGAGCTTCATTCTTAACAACATCAAAAGCCCTTTGATCCGGTTTTTGAGTCTTAGTCATATCCGAAGCGCCCTTTTTACCCATTTGCGCCAAAGTAGTGAACAACACCCCTTCTGACACCTTCATAATGTTAGCACACTCCTGAATATATATCTCCCGTTTTATGGCATCGGGTATTTTTGAGATACTTTGAATGATGTCTCTAACCGTATCCGCTCTCTTTATTGGATCATTGGCCGCTTCTTGCGCCAAAAGCCCCGCTTTGAACTGTATAAAATCTTGAGATTTCTCCTCTAAATAATGCTGTACGTCTTCTAGCGCGTTGTTTTTGGAAAAACTATCCGGATCCTCTCCTTCTGGAAAAGTACAGACCTTTACGTTCATTCCCTGCTCCAGTATCAAATCTATTCCGCGCAGAGATGCACGTAGACCGGCTGCATCCCCATCAAAAAGAACGGTTATGTTCTTTGTTAGCCTATTGATTAAGCGGATCTGTTCTGGCGTTAGAGCCGTACCACTAGAAGACACTACATTGTGAATTCCCCTCTGGTAAAACTGAATAACATCTGTATAGCCTTCTACCAAATAACAATTATCCTCTTTTGCTATGGATTGTTTGGCATGATAAATACCATAAAGCACTTTACTTTTATGGTAGATATCACTTTCTGGAGAGTTAAGGTATTTGGCAGCTTTTTTATCATTACCAAGAATACGTCCGCCAAAACCAAGAACCCTACCGCTCATAGAATGAATGGGAAACATTACCCTTCCTTTAAAACGATCAAATGTTCTGGGATTATTCGGGTTCTGCGTATCTTCCTTAACAATGGTCAGCCCTGTTTGCTCCAGGTACTTTAGCTTGTATCCTTTATCAAAAGCTGCTTTGGTAAAACCGTCCCATTGGTCAAGACAATAACCAAGATTGAATTTTTTAATGGTCTCTTCGGTAAAGCCCCTTTCTTTAAAATAACTAAGCCCTATGGCCTTACCTAATTCTGTATCCCACAGCATATGAGCAAAATGCTTCTGAGCGAATTCAGAAACCAAATACATACTTTCGCGCTCGTTCGCTTCTTGTTTTTGTTCGTCCGTGCGTTCTGTTTCCTCTATTTCAACATTGTACTTTTTGGCCAAATACTTAATGGCCTCTGGATAGGTAAAATGTTCATGCTCCATTAAGAATGCAACCACATTCCCTCCTTTGCCACTGCTAAAATCCTTCCAAATTTGTTTCACAGGAGAAACCATAAAGCTTGGTGATCTCTCATCAGAAAAAGGGCTAAGCCCTTTAAAGTTAGATCCTGATTTTTTCAATTGTACAAAGTCGCCAATAACCTCCTCTAAGCGGGCGCTCTCGTAAACTTTGTCAATGGTATTTTTTGAAATCAATTTTTGAAAATTTTAGATGGAAACAAGTCCAACAAAGATAAACAGAAAAGCGCTACCCCCTATTTTCAGTGATATCATTTTCGCTAGAGGAAGGGAATTTTAGCACAACCCATTTCCGCAACTTTGTCCTATAGATTTTTAACCCTTTTACAAACCTAAAAAACATAATTATGATCTGGGGAATTGCATTAGTTTTATTAAGTATCGTAGCAGTACCATCCTTATTACTTTCAAAAAAACCTAACGCCGCTGAGCTTCTTGAAAAAGTAGAACCCTACCAAGGATGGATTGGGATTATATTCTGCTTCTGGGGAATCTGGGGCATTGTTACAGCCGTTTTAAATTTAGGATGGCTAAGTACATCTCCTGTTTGGTGGACTACCTTTTTGGCAGGGAATCTAGTATCTGCAGGATTAGGTTTTATGCTAGGCTCTGGCCTAATCAACAAGCTATTTCTATCTAATAATGCCGCAGCAAGAGTTAAAGCGGAAGAATTGCGTGCCAAAATAGCACCAAAACAGGGAAAACTAGGCCTTTTGGGCATAGCCGTAGGTGCATGGATGATCGTCGCCTCTTTTTTATTCTCTGTAGTCTAAATGTTTAAAAACAAATCATTTAACATTTTAAGTAATCATTATAAAATAACATCATGAAAAAAGTAATTACAAGCATAACCCTATTAGTATTCTCTTTTATGACTTTTGCACAAAACAATTTCCAGAATAATATTAGTGTGACCGGTTCATATGAATATAACTTATCTCCCGAATACTCCAGCAAAATGATTGTGAGTTTGACTAATGTATATTACGACGCACAGACTATGAGCCTTGAAGAGGTTAAATCTGGTTACCTAGCGAAATTAGAGAAAGCAGGTATAAATAAAGACCTGCTATTAGAGAACGCTCTATACTACTCACTTTTAGGTTATGAAAAAGAAGGTACTGTTTATGAATTCAAAACAAAATCTCTTGAAGAAATGCAAAAATTTTTGAATGTAAAAGCTATGGGCGTAACGCGTTCGGACACCACATTAGAAGCTTTTATAGATAATGACCAATTAGCAAATTATGCCAAATTTGCTTTTGACGATGCAAAAGTTAAAGCCACTGCTATTGCCAACAAAATTGGAAGAAAGATTGGCAAAGCCATATACCTAAGTGATACCAATACACAGAAAATAACTGAGTCCATTTATTATGGGAATACAGACAAAAAAAGAATATACACTATATCCGTTTCCTTCGAGATGCTATAAACTAAGTTTAAGTACCTAAAAATATCCTTCGAAAGATTGCTCTTTAACAGTAATTTTTCGAAGGTTTTTTATATTGATAATCGTTAAGAGCGTACTATCTATAGGTTACTTCTTTCTATCTACCACATAGTTTACCATTAATTCAAGTGAATTTCTATATTCAGATTCAGGGTATGTAGACAATAATTTTAGAGCTTCCTCCTTAAATTGAAGCATTTTTTGAACAGCATAATCCAAGCCTCCATTATCCTTTACAAAAGCAATAACCTCTTTAACGCGCTTCTTATCTTTATTGTGGTTTTTTACGGAGTTGATAAGCCACTTTTTATCTTTTTTTGAACAAATATTAAGCGTATGAATTAAAGGCAGTGTCATTTTTTGCTCTTTAATATCAATTCCCGTGGGCTTACCTATCTTATCTTCACCATAATCAAATAGGTCGTCTTTTATCTGGAACGCCATTCCACAGAGCTCACCAAATTTACGAAAAGTCTCTACATCAGGAGATTTAGGCTGAACTGAACAAGCTCCTAAACTACAGCAAGCTGCTATTAGAGTTGCTGTTTTCTGACGAATTATATTGTAGTATACTTCTTCGGTTATATCTAACCTACGGGCTTTTTCAATCTGTAACAACTCGCCCTCACTCATTTCTCTTACTGCAACAGAAATAATTTTCAAAAGGTCAAAATCTTCATTATCTATGGACAGTAAAAGTCCTTTTGACAATAAATAATCGCCCACCAAAACGGCAATCTTATTTTTCCAGAGTGCATTTATAGAGAAAAAACCCCTGCGCTTATTACTTTCATCAACTACATCATCATGCACCAACGTAGCTGTATGAATGAGCTCTATTACCGATGCACCACGATAGGTACGCTCGTTAACCTTACCATTGTTAAGCATCTTGGCCGTAAGAAATACGAACATAGGCCGCATTTGTTTTCCCTTTCGGTTTACAATATAATACGTTATGCGGTTCAGTAGTGCCACTTTTGAGGACATTGCATCACGGAACTTCTCCTCGAAAAGTTCCATTTCGTGATTTACGGGCTCCTTTATTTGAGATACTATTTTCAAAAAAAATCGAGTTTTATCAGCTAAAAACTTTAGCGCATAAATTTAGGTAAAAAGAAAAGAGTACATCGTATGGTTACACTAGTATTCACAAAAAGGGTGAAAGATTAACCTATTACAATTGCTCGTATGAGAAATTTGCAAAAGTTACAACGAGGATAAAAGGCAAAAACTTTGCTGTTCCTATTGTTTGTTGGCAAGTTGACCACAGGCTGCATCAATATCCTTTCCGCGAGACCTGCGCACGGTTACAACAATACCATTTCTTTCCAACGTGTTTACGTACATATCAATGGCACTATTTGAAGCTTGTTGGAATTCCCCGTCATCTATGGGATTGTATTCAATGAGGTTCACTTTGGAAGGTGCGAATTTGCAAAAGCTTACCAATGCATCTGCATCCTTTTGAGCATCATTTATCCCCTGCCAAACCACATACTCATAAGTAATTCTACTTTTAGTCTTCGCGTACCAATACTCCAATGCCTCCCTAAGGTCCTTTAGGGTAAATGTAGCGTTAAAAGGCATTATAGATGTCCTAATTTCATCAATAGCAGAGTGTAATGAAACTGCGAGTTTAAATTTTACCTCGTCATCTGCCATTTTACGGATCATCTTAGGCACACCAGAAGTAGAAACTGTAATGCGCTTAGCAGACATTCCCAGACCTTCTGGAGAAGTAATCTTATCAATAGCCTTTAAAACGTTGTTGTAGTTCATTAGTGGCTCACCCATACCCATAAAAACAATATTGCTCAAGGGTTTATCAAAATACAAACGACTTTCGTTATCTATAGCAACCACCTGATCATAGATTTCATCAGGATTTAAGTTACGCATACGCTTTAAACGTGAGGTAGCACAAAATCTGCAATCAAGGCTACATCCTACTTGACTTGAAACACAGGCTGTAGTTCTAGTTTTTGTAGGAATAAGCACAGATTCAACCACCAAATCATCATGCAAGCGAACGGCATTCTTTATGGTGCCATCATTACTTCGTTGCATTTGATCTACCTTAATATAATTGATTACAAAGTTAGCTTCTAGCATATCTCTGGTTTCTTTTGAGATATTGGTCATACCCTCAAAAGAATGAGCCGATTTCTGCCATAACCACTCATACACTTGATTACCACGAAAAGCTTTATCCCCATTGGAAACAAAGAAATCACGCAATTGTTCTTTGGTAAGTGCCCGTATGTCCTTTTTTTGTGCCTTCACATTTTAGAAACTAAAAACCCTTCTATACTTTCAATAAAATATAAAGAAGGGTTTAAAAATTTATGATATTACCAGTTCGGTAAACTAGATTATTAGCATTGCATCACCATACGAATAGAACTTGTATTGCTCTAAAATGGCTTCTTTATATGCTTTCTTCATTAAATCATGACCTATAAAAGCAGATACCATCATCAACAATGTAGATTTAGGCAAGTGAAAGTTAGTCACCATACAGTTTGCTATACTAAAATCATAAGGAGGGAAAACAAATTTGTTCGTCCACCCGTCAAAAGTATTTAACGTATGATCTGAAGAAACAGCACTTTCAAGTCCACGCATTACTGTAGTACCCACAGCACAAATACGTTTCTTTCTTAATTTGGCACTGTTCACTACCTCTGTAGCTTTCTCATCTATAACAAGCTCTTCACTATCCATTTTGTGTTTAGACAAATCCTCAACCTCAACAGGATTGAATGTACCTAAACCAACGTGAAGCGTTACCTCAGCAAAATCCACGCCTTTTATTTCAAGACGCTTCAATAAGTGTTTTGAAAAGTGAAGACCTGCAGTTGGTGCTGCAACAGCACCTTCATGCTTTGCATAAATAGTCTGGTAGCGCTCTTCATCTTCCGGCTCTACATCTCTTTTTATGTACTTAGGTAATGGTGTTTGACCTAAATCACGCAATTTTCTTCTAAAGTCTAAATAAGATCCATCATAAAGAAAACGTAATGTTCTACCTCTAGATGTAGTATTATCAATAACTTCAGCTACCAACGTCTCGTCATCACCAAAGTATAATTTATTACCTATACGTATTTTACGGGCAGGATCAACAAGAACGTCCCAAAGGCGTTGCTCTTCATTTAATTCACGTAACAAAAACACTTCGATTCTTGCTCCGGTTTTTTCTTTATTACCGTACAAACGGGCTGGAAAAACCTTAGTGTTGTTCAAAACCATTACATCGCCTTCATCAAAATAATTGATAAGGTCTTTGAACATTTTATGCTCTATTTTTCCGGTTTCACGGTGAATAACCATCAATTTGGACTCATCCCTGTTTTCAGCAGGATATTCAGCCAATAGATTATCCGGTAATTCAAAATTGAAGTGCGATAGTTTCATCTATGAAATTTTGTTAAAAGTTTTGCGGTTGCAAATATACGATGTGCACATAGGGGTTGTCAAGTAAAACACAGATTATATTGATGCTTACCTTCTTACAATAGTAAATTAGCCTATGAAGATGACCTTAAAAAAACAAAAAATCATTTTAATATTCTGATTTAAAGAGGTTTAAACCGTTTTTGAAGAAAGACCCAATTTATCTAAATCTTTCCAAAAATCCGGGTAAGATTTTGATACCACCTCAGCATCGTTCACGTACAATGGCACTTTCATAGCCAAAGGTGCAAACGCCATGGCCATTCTATGATCGTTATAGGTATCAATGGCAACATCTACATTTATTTTATCCGATAATCCTATAGTTAGCTCTTTGTCTGTAACCGTAATATTAGCGCCTAATTTAGATAGTTCCGTATACAAGGCCTCCAATCTATCCGTTTCTTTAATTTTAAGCGTATGCAGACCAATTAAATGACATTCCATTTCCAAACCGAAACAAGTAACAGCAATGGTTTGTGCTATATCAGGAGCATTACTCAAATCAAATTGAACCTTCGTGGATTTTGGACCTTCAATTTTCTTAAGAACTACGTTATTTTCGCTGAACTTTGTTTCTACACCAAATTCAGTATACAATTCTTGAAGTACACTATCTCCTTGCAGACTATTATTTTTATAAGCTGATAAGGTAATTTCACTCCCAACATCACTTAACGCAATGATACTATAGAAATAAGAAGCAGAGCTCCAATCAGACTCTACAACTAAATTTACATTATCAACGGTTGACATAGAAGCCACTTTTATAGTGTTTCCCTCAAATGAATTCTTTACCCCTATTTGTGATAAAAGAGCCAGAGTCATTTTTATATACGGAACAGACGTTATCTTACCTACGAGTTCTAATTCCAATCCGTTTTCTAGACTTGGAGCCGTCAATAAAAGTGAAGAAATATATTGACTACTGATATTTGCAGGAAGACTAACTTTGCTTTTGCTTAGCTTCTTCCCTATTATACGAATGGGCGGGTAGCCATCATTTTTTTCGTAAGTAATATCAGCTCCTAAATCACGTAATGCCTCAACCAAAACCTTTACGGGTCTTTCCGTCATTCGCTGCGATCCCGTAAGTGTTACATCCTTGCCTTCTTGAGAAGCAAAATAACTAGTTAGGAAGCGCATTGCCGTACCTGCATGATGAATATCCACCAATCCTTTTTCTATCTTAAGCCCCTTTTGCATGACCTCTGCATCATCTGAGTTGGAAAGGTTATCAATGCTAATATTGGAGTACAGGGCCTGCAACAACAAAGAGCGGTTAGACTCGCTTTTTGAGCCTGTAATCTGAATATTATTATGCAATAGTTTATTAGATGGAGTGGATAGGTGTAGTTTCAAAAGCTGTTCTCTTTAAAGATTCTTAAACAAGATAGATTTTCTTCTAAATCTATCCATTTACCCAAGGATTAACCGGGCAAAATTTAAGTTGCCAAATATAGCACTATTTCAGCTTTTCATTGTTGTGATGACGGTCATGATCTCGTTTTGTTTTTAAATCGAGTTTCTTATCAAAAGCTTCCTGAAGATCAACTCCCGTCTGATTGGCTAAACAAAGAGTTACAAAAAGAACATCTGCAAGTTCCTCACCAAGGTCCTTGTTCTTATCCGATTCTTTTTCGCTTTGCTCGCCATATCTTCGAGCTATAATACGAGCCACCTCACCAACCTCTTCCGTAAGCTGTGCCATGTTTGTCAGTTCGTTAAAATAACGCACTCCATGTTCCTTGATCCAGTTATCTACCCTTTCCTGAGCTTTCTGTAGTTCCATTAGAAGTAATTTTTGATAAAACTACTTTTTCTGTTTGTTTTTCAACGATATTTTTAAACAATTCTTTCAAGCCATTGTAGTAGTTTGCAGATATCACCGCTTGGTTTATCTTAACATCAACCCTAAGTTGTACTGCTGTTCCATTATCTAAAACTTGATATTGAAACCCTCCTATTTTATCAACCATTGTCATATTTGCACTTGCTGGTAAAGATGTTATTTCATAACCTTCAGGAATCGTTATGTTCACGGTATATTTTTCTCTCCAAGGAAAGCTAAAATCTATTGGATATTCTCTCTCTTCCAGTTTAAAAGGATTTTCTTTCATCGCAAGATGAAACAAAGGCGAAAAGTATATCTTATCACCCACAACGTCTGCTTGATTGTCTAACGAAAAACTATAACTCTCTAAAACAGGTTTCCCTATACTGCCTTTATTTTTAATAGTGTAATCAGATATTTCCATTCCATTGTTTTTGTTCTCCAATTTCTCTAGGTAATCATCTTCTACACTGTTTGTATATTTATTTCTGAACAAATAAGCATTGTAGTCTACATTAGCATGTCTTACTTTTCCGGTAATACTCCCATTTTCTTTTAAGTCAACACTTAACTGCACCCTTTCCTCAGAAAGATTCTTAGGAAAAAGATTAACCGAAACTATAGACCCATCTTTTTGAATCTTCTTCCCAAACCAGTTTAGCGCCCTTGTGGGCAACAAATTAGGCCTAGTATACTTGTTGGTTGCATCTAACAATATTAGATTTCCGTCTATTTCAACCGAAGCTATTACATAGTTAAAACCTTCTCTAGTAGGAGACAATGGCACCCCATGACTTCTTGTACTTACCAATACAGGACTAGCGCATAGGCCTGCTTCTTGTAGCATCGCTGTTAACATAAGATTGATGTCCGCTATATTTCCTGTTTGCTCCTTATACGCAGTTTTAACTCCCTTATCTACATAATATCCGTATATATTATTCCAATTCATGCGCCCCTGTACATGTGAGAAGATAGCTCCCATTAATTCTATAGGAGAAGATGTTGCAATTTGCAAGGTTTCAAGGTCGTCTTTGAAATATTTAGATGATTTTAGCTGAGCGCCAAATGATTCGCTCTCGTAAATTTTCTTAATAACGCTTTCCCATGTAGTGGCATAGTTCTCTTGCAACTGCTGGGGAAACCTAGTATACTGAAGTTCATAATTTATGGAACTCCTATAGTTGTTCATATCATTCACGAACGGCTCTTCTTTTAGAGCAGGCACATCGGTCATATTATATTCTGAGGTATTTACTTTATATTCTATACTTTGATTTGAATATGTTGTACTAGTAACACCCCATCCACCATTGTTTCTAGATTTATTTGTGAAATCTATTTTTCCAGACTTTACCCCATACTTTGGATTTACATTTAAATAACCTTTCATATTAGCTTTAAAGCTGAAGTATTCTGGCGTTGCAATACTAATTTCTTGTTTCTTTATAGGAATATCATATTGGAGTGCAATCTCATCTATTGAATAATAAAAGGGAGATGTTATTTTGTATTCGTACTCTATAACACAACCTTCTTTTATCTTCGGAAGTGTAAACTTCTGTTGATTTCTATATTTGTTCAATTCCAGAGTGAAAACCGCTGATTTTTCCATTTTGTTTTTTTCAACCTTACCGTTTTCCAAAATATAAGTGTAAGCCTTCAAACCAGAAATAGACTCAACATCGTTATTGTTTTTATATAACGATTGAGAAACAGTTGCGTAATCAAATCCTTCCTTATCATATATTTTAATTCGTTCAAATACATAGGTAGATACAGAAAAACCCATACTCTGATTATAATTGAATCGGATACTTTTATTCCTATATAGAACTGTAGCTGCCGCAGATGAATCACTAGGATTATAAGTCTCTTGAAGTTCTTCTTTAGAAACCTTTCCAAATTTAAAATCCTGGGCTTTACCGGAAAATGAAATAGCAAGAAGGACCAACAAAACGGCTGCTCGAAGTTGTATCATACGTATGGTTTTTTTTTAAGGTGGTTTGGTTATTTTTTAAGAAGAACAATCTGTGCGTTATCCACACTTGCAATTTCTTTTCTAAAATTGCGATATTCTTTATATTTTTCCTTTGGATAGTACCCTTTTTTAAGTAAGAAACTTCTTTTGTACTGTATTGAATTATTATCTGGGTTATGCTCAAAACTTACCGTATATAAACCAAATTCATTTTCGATTTTTTTAGCGTTAGGAATAGCTTCTATGGTATAATTTTCTGGTAGTTGTATAGTAAATTCATCTTCATCTAAAAATCCTCTTTGAATTTCAAATGGCAATTTTCTGTTTCGGTATCGATCAGGAACAATACTCTGGTTATTAAATGCATTGGCAGTAAAAAGAATTCTGTCTCCGCTTAGTGAGGCATAGTTTGTCGCATTTAAATCTATATTCTCAGTAAATACAACATCATTTTTATTATTATCAAAGCTGTAGTTGACTATTGTAAGATTATTTATAGAACTCCATCTGCTTTTAAACTGTTTAATAATGTCCTCATCCGTTTTTTCCTTTAACCTAAAATGCGCGTTATACTGGCTTCCTTTTGTCACAAGATGTGTGTCTCCGGAAATACTGCCATCAGGCTTTAATTCATATGACGCCTTAATAGATTGATAATTATCTTCATTAATGTAAGCGGTGGTTGTTACAATTTCACCTCCATCAGGTTTTACTATCATCACTTTTCTATCGTCGGTAAATGTACCAACGTATCCAAACGGAAGAATCTGTGATGTACAATCTACCCAGTAGTAAGTTTCATTATATGGGATGGCTAAAATAATATGATTCCCCTGGGCTAAATCAGCAAAATCATCTTCAAAATCAACTTTATCTCCTCCGGCTTCTACCACAGCGTAGTAGGATACAACCCCCACTTCTTTTAAAAGTGCTTTAGTATAGTTAGAAAGACCTTTGCAATCACCATACTTTACTTTATCTACCTCAATTGCCGAAATGGGCTGTAGGCCGCCAATACCAATTTGGACGCTAATGTATCTTGTATTATCCTGAACGTATTTATAAATGATTTTCGCTTTTTCAAGATCATTATCTACCCCCAAAACCAACGCCTTCGCTTTTGCTACAGTTTGCGGACTAAGTTCATCTCTACCTGATAAAAGGTTATTATCCACCCAAGACCCCATATCCTTCCAGTTACTAATAGATGCATCAAATCCTTTATAATGAAAATTAGGTATCCGAGCCATTAACTTAGGACTGATTTTCTGAAAAGACGGACTCATACCTTCCCTTTTCATAGCCGGTATAGTATGGGCCGTGTAGGTTATAGAATTATTTGTTTCCTTTTTATCAAATTCTAAACTCTCTAGATTTTTTTCATAGATTACGGGTTTTTGACCTGCATCCGCATACACTATAGAATAATGACTTTTTTCAACACTTACTGTAAATCCGCTTAAAAAATACCAAGAGGGAATAGACCCGGTATCAGATGTTTCGTATTCATAATTAAATTCTATAGTGTATGGATAACTTATAGGAGTGTAGTTATAGTACAGTTTGCGATAGTCAATATACAGTGAAAAACCATCTACGGCACTTACGTCTTTAAAATCCTTTTTCTTGATTTTTTCAATCTCGTTGCCAACTGCATCGTAGACCACGATATTCATGCTCTTTATTTTCTTTGAACTATCATATCCCAGACCATTTCGAGCATTACGATTGCCTAGTTTATTCAACACCGTAATAACCTGTTTATTCTTAACGATCATTTTTTGTTGAGAAAGAATTTCAATATCCAATTGATCAAGACGAACAACGGCATTTGCGTTTTCCGTCAAAACTTTATTTATAAAAAGGGAGTTGTATTTTAATTCTTGTGCATTAGAAAGAAAGTTCAAGAATAGTAGAGAGAATACTAAAGATAGTCGCATTGATTGTGTTTGGTTGTGGAAATCTAGCACAAAACAGACATTTTTCTTACAAAGTGAAGAAAAAAATCGACAAACAACACTTATTCCTTGTTTTTCGTATCTATGGCAATGGTTACTGGCCCATCATTTAACAAATCAACTTTCATATCTGCACCAAAAATACCCGTTCCTACTTTTTTGCCTAAATCTAGTTCAATTTTCTCAACGAACTTCTCATAAAGTGGAATGGCAATATCTGGTTTTGAAGCTCTAATATACGATGGTCGATTTCCTTTCTTGGTGGCTGCATGCAGTGTAAACTGACTTACAACAATGGCATCACCATTAGTATCCTTTAGCGAATTGTTCATAACACCATCAGCATCATTAAAAATTCTGAGATTTACAATTTTGCGTGACAACCATTCTATATCTTCATGGCCATCTGCGTCTTCAATGCCCAATAAAATTAATAGCCCGTTTTTTATTTCGGAAATCATTTTACCGTCTACCGTTACGCTGGCTCTAGACACTCTTTGAATAATGGCTCGCATCGTCCTTAATCTATAGTTTAATTCTTAGTCAACGTACGTTATTTTTTAACATCGTGAATATCAACCCTGTAATTTTCTTCTTCTCCCGTTACCATTTGTACATAGCTTCGGTAACGGCTCCAAGCCACTTCTTCATTTTCCAATGCTTCCTTTACTGCACATTTGGGCTCGTCTAGATGTAAGCAATTATTGAATTTACAATTTCCCTTGAGCTCAAAAATTTCAGGAAAATAGTCTCCTATTTCCTCCTTTTCCATATCAACAATTCCAAAACCTTTAATACCAGGAGTGTCAATAATACGGGCTCCAAAATCTAAATCGAACATTTCTGCAAACGTAGTCGTATGCTGTCCTTGCAAATGTTGTCCCGAAATTTCAGTGGTTTTTAAATCTAGCTTAGGCTCCAATGTATTTACCAATGTAGATTTTCCAGCACCTGAATGCCCCGCAAACATGCTAGTTTTACCAAGCATCATCTCCTTAACCTTATCTACGTTTTTACCTGATTTTGCAGAAATACCAATACAAGTATATCCTACTTTTCTATACATTTCAGCTAGAAATTTAATCTCTGCCAATTCCTCAATAGTATAGGTATCCACTTTATTAAAAAGTAAAACAGCTGGAATATCATAGGCTTCGGCGGTAGCCAGAAAACGATCTATAAAAATAGTATATGTTGTTGGGTTGTTTAAAGTAACCAGCAAAAAGACCTGATCAAGATTTGCCGCAATAATATGCGTTTGTTTAGAAAGGTTCACCGATTTTCGAATAATGTAATTCTTACGATCTTCAATACTGTGAATAGTACCCACCGTATCATCTCCTAGTTGCTCAATTTTAAAAGCTACTACGTCTCCCACAGCAATAGGGTTCGTACTCTTTATACCCTGAATTCTAAATTTACCTTTAATACGGCATTCGTAAAATTCGCCGTCTTGCGTTTTTACGGTATACCAACTTCCAGTAGATTTATATACAGTTCCTTTCATTCATTTTCAATTTCAGTACAAAGAAACAACTTTACTTTATACTATCACCTTAAAACAGACGGTCTTAAAGGTTCTTTTCAAAAATATAAATTCTGTTTCTTTCATTATTTTTAATCTATAAATGCAACCCTTTGAAGCATTTAGCTGTCTTTAATAAAAAACTAAAAGTAAAATGATGAAAAAAATTGTATTGATAACCGCTCTTTTAATAGCCGCAACCTTTGAAGTTATGGCACAAGAAATAAAAATAATTACCAGCGTAGAATCTATTGTACCCAGTGGACTAGGAAGGTCTAGAATTATAGATGGCCAAGAGGATAAAGATTTTGAGGAATTCACTTCCGAACAGACAGAAGATGATAATAGCAGAAACAAATCAAAACGAGGTAATATCAGAGTAAAGAACTTTGAGGAAACCAAACTTCTAAACTTTTATAATATTGCCGGAATTCGTTTTCAAAACATAGCGGCCAATGATGCGGTTATCTCATCAAAATTAACAGACATGCTCAAAGACGGCTGGGAACTTATCTTTGTAACCAGCGGTGTTGAGGCAGATGCTGGTGATAGCGACTCCCAAGGTATTTTTATTACACGATACGTTTTCAGAAAAGACTAAATAAAAACACGGCTTGTTAAAAAACAAGCCGTGTTTTATATTCGTACAAATAACTACATTTATCCGTTTACAATCTTCTCTTGATGATTGATAGACTCTTGGTGTATAGCTTTGAACATTTTTAGAATGAATTCTTCGCTCAATCCTTTCGACTCTCCTTCAAGAATCATAGCGCCAAGAATTTGGTTCCATCGGTTAGACTGAAGAACGGCAACGTTCTTTTGTTTTTTCAACTCGCCAATACCATCTGAAACTTTCATACGCTTGCCCATAGCCTCGATCAACTGATTGTCTAGAATATCTATCTGAGCTCTTAAGTTGCTCAACTTAGCATTGTATTCTGCTTCACTATCCGATTCTTTTCTGATTTTTAAATCTCGCATAATTTGTACCAATTTTGCAGGTGTAACTTGCTGGGCAGCGTCACTCCATGCATTATCTGGATCAAAATGAGTTTCGATCATTAAACCATCAAAGTTTAAATCAAGTGCTGTTTGAGAAACATCCAAAATCATATCACGATTACCAGTAATGTGCGAAGGATCACTGATCAATGGCAAATCTGGAAACTTGTTTTGGAATTCAATGGCCAATTGCCATTCAGGAATGTTTCTATATTTAGATTTCTCATACGTAGAGAAACCCCTATGAATAGCTCCTAATTTTCTGATTCCGGCAGTATGCAAACGCTCAATACCACCTAACCATAATGCTAAATCCGGATTTACAGGGTTTTTCACCAATACAATTTTATCGGTACCTTCCAAGGCATCTGCTAATTCTTGCATGATAAACGGACTAACCGTTGAACGTGCGCCGATCCATAACAAATCTACATCATGCTCTAGCGCTAACTCTACGTGCGCGCGGTTCGCTACCTCGGTAGCGGTCTTTAAACCTGTTTCTTCTTTTACTTTTTGCAACCACTTTAACCCAAGTGCGCCAACACCTTCAAAGTTTCCTGGTCGCGTTCTTGGTTTCCAGATACCTGCACGGTAGTAATTTACATCGGTATCTTTTAACTCGTGCGCAATACGCAACACTTGTTCTTCGGTTTCAGCACTACATGGCCCTGCTATTACTAGTGGATGGTCTAAACCCATATCATCCAACCATGTTCTCATTTCTTTTGAATTCTCCATTACTTCTTGTTTAGTGGTATTCCGTTTAAAATTTCCTTTATTTTATTAGTGTCGTTCATTTCGTTAAAAATTCCCGTGTAATCTCCTTTTTCCAACAGTTGTTTAAATTCCTGAAGGTTCTGTATATATTCGGTCAGTGTTTCGACCACATTCTCTTTATTCTGCTCAAAAATTGGTGTCCACATGGCCGGAGAACTCTTTGCTAATCTTACCGTGCTTTCAAAACCACTACCCGCCATGTCAAAAATATCACGTTCATTTTTCTCTTTATCGATTACGGTCTTTCCCAACATAAAAGAGCTGATATGTGACAAATGCGACACGTATGCAATGTGTTTATCATGCGCATCGGGATTCATGTAACGAATGCGCATTCCTATCTCCTGAAACAGCTCCAAAGCTCTCTCTTGAAGTTTAAAAGCTGTCTTTTCAACCTCACAGATAATATTCGTTTTTCCGGCATACAAATTTTCAATCGCCGCAGACGGACCTGAATGCTCCGTACCCGCAATAGGATGTGCCGCTAAATAGTTTCTTCGCTTTGGATGGGTATCCAATGTTTTGCAAATCAAACTCTTGGTTGACCCTCCGTCAAAAACTACACAATCGTCATTAACGGCGTCCAATATTTTTGGAAGCTCCGTAACCATTACATCTACAGGAATGCTCACAATAACCATATCTGCAAGCTCCAAATCCGCATAACTAGATGCTATGTCTATAACACCTAAATTCAAAGCTTCCTTTAAGTGAGATTCATTTGTATCTACGCCGTAAATTGTACTATCCGCACGCAGGCGTTTAATGTCCTTTGCGAAAGAACCTCCTATTAAACCGACACCAATTATAAAAACATTCATTTTATAAACTCTTGTTCGTCTTATTAAAACCGACTTATAGCCTCTTTTATCTTTTCTTCGGTCACACACAAAGAGAACCGAATATAACCTTCGCCATTGCTTCCGAAAATAGTTCCTGGGGTGATAAAAAGATTCTTTTCATATAACACTCCATCAATAAATTCCTCTGCAGATTTGCTTCCTTCAGGCAACTTTGCCCAAACAAACATACCTACTGCTTTTGAATCATAAGTACAATTTAACTTATCTGCTAATTGATACATTAATGCTCTCCTAGAACGGTACACTTCATTCAGTTTATCAAACCATTCCTGACTACTTTTCAATGCCTCAATAGCTCCTTTTTGAATTCCATAGAACATACCCGAATCCATATTACTTTTTACTTTAAGGATAGCATTTATATGATCAGCACTACCTAATACCATACCTACACGCCAACCGGCCATATTGAAAGTCTTACTAAGTGAATTTAATTCCAAAGCCACCTCTTTTGCTCCGTCTACTGACAAAATACTGGCTGGTGAATCATTAAGAACAAAGCTATAGGGGTTATCGTTCACTAAAAGAATATCGTTCTTTTTGGCAAAAGCTATTAACTTTTTAAATTGAGCCTTGGTTGCCGTAGCTCCCGTTGGCATATGCGGATAACTCGTCCACATGATCTTTACTTTTGATAGATCATGCTCTTGTAGTTCTTCTAAATCCGGAAACCATCCGCTTTCAGCAGTTAAATTGTAAAATTTAGCTTCCGCTCCTACCAACTTTGTAACCGAAGTATAGGTGGGATACCCTGGGTTTGGAATTAAAGCAATATCACCTTCATTCAAAAAAGCCATGCTTATATGCATGATACCTTCTTTGGAACCCATTAACGGTAAAATCTCGGTTGCCGCATCTACGGTAACCCCAAATTTTAAACTATAGAAATCCGCTACAGCCTCACGTAACTCAGGCAAACCTTGGTAACTCTGGTATTGATGTGCACCACTATCCAGAACAGCATCTTGAATGCTTTTTATTATAGCTTCTGATGGCGCTAAATCTGGACTGCCAATACCCATATTGATAATTGGTCTTCCTTCGGCCATTAAACCACGCACCTCTCTAAGCTTCTTTGAGAAGTAATATTCTTCAACTGTATGTAAACGATCTGCCGTTCGTATCATAATCTAGCATTTTTATATTCACCCAATACCCTAAAGTCCTCGGCCATGATGTCCAACAGTGATTTTGCCTTATCAAAATTGTTATAATCCGTAAAAGTTACATCAACAAAAAAAGCATATTTCCAAGGAGTTTCAATTATGGGTAGGGATTGTATTTTTGTCAAATTCATTCTACAATCACTCATAACATTAAGCACTGCCGCAAGACTTCCGCGTTTATGGTCCGTAACGAAACGAACTGAAGCCTTGTTGATTTCATCTTTTGGAAGCTCCTTGTTTTTTGTCTTTACAATAATAAAACGGGTAGCATTATTTTGAATGGTCTGTATGTTGTCTGCTACGATGTCCAAATCATACAAACTGGCTGCAACCTCTGGAGCAATTGCCGCAATATGTTTTAATTGCTGGTCCTGAATACGCTTTGCGGTCTCCGCCGTATCTACATCTTCCACCAATTTTATATGCGGATAATCCCCAAAAAATTCCTTACACTGTAACAATGCCATAGGATGTGACCTTACTTCTTCTATATCCGAAATTTTCTGACCTTTCAAGACCATCAAGTGATGGTGAATATTTAAATAATGCTCTCCAACCACATGTAAATCCTTATGGTATACCAATGCATAATTAGGAATTATAGAACCCGCAATGGAATTCTCAATAGCCATTACCCCAACATCTGCCTTTTTTGTCAAAAGTTGATCCACCAAAAAATCAAAAGACATACACTCTACCATTTCAACATTATCGTCAAAATATTCCCGAGCCACTTGATGATGGTTCGAACCCTTGATTCCCTGAATGGCTACTTTTAGTTTCATAAATACTTTCTTACTCGTGCAGACGTTTTTCTCAATTAAATTTCCAATAGGTATTGAACAAAAAAAGTCCCGTTTTTCACGGGACTTTAATTTGTTTATATCATGCAATATTTTACAACAGTCCCATACCTCTCTTAAAAAAGAAGTAAAAATAAAAACCGCTAAAAAAGAATTGCTTTGTCATAACACACTTAAACTTCGGCTAAAGTAACAATTATATTTAAAAATTAACCGATAGAGCACATTTTTTTCAATTTTATATGTAACTGATAGTCAACTCAAGCTCTGATTTTGAATTCCATAACCTAGTCATTTATGTATAAGAAAAACGCAATTATACTTTATTCCCTATTTTTGAAATGGCAATACCATTTACCTTTAACAAGTTTTAAATTTAAAATGCAACTCTATTTAAAGGCTAACATTTCATTTATCGTACCATGTCAATAAGCGCAACTAACATTACCAAAAATTTCGGAAATCAAAAAGCTTTGAACAACGTTAGTTTTGAGCTGAAAAAGGGAGAAATAGTTGGTTTTCTTGGTCCTAATGGAGCCGGTAAATCTACTATGATGAAAATATTGACGACCTATTATACTGCCGATGAAGGTGAGGCAAAGGTTAATTCTTTTGATGTACAGGACGAAAAGAAAAGTGTTCAACAAAGTATTGGCTACCTACCAGAGCACAACCCATTGTATTTAGATATGTATGTCAAGGAATATCTTTCTTTTAATGCCGATGTCTATAAAACCAATAAAGCTAGAATAACTGAAGTTATAGAACAAACGGGATTAACACCGGAAGCCCATAAAAAAATCGGTCAATTATCCAAAGGGTATCGCCAACGTGTAGGATTGGCAGCAGCGCTGTTGCATGATCCGGAAGTACTTATTTTAGATGAGCCTACTACAGGTCTTGACCCCAACCAACTTCTTGAAATAAGAAAATTGATTAAGGAAATAGGGAAAGAAAAGACTATTCTCCTCTCTACCCATATTATGAAAGAGGTAGAAGCCGTCTGTGACCGTGTGCTCATTATAAACAAAGGGGTTCTGGTTGCGGACAAAAAACTTAGTGAGCTTCGCGATGCCGATGAGCAGATTATTGAAGTTGAATTTGATTACCGTGTAGAAGAAGCTTTCTTAAATAAACTACCCAATGTTACCCATGTTAAAAATACGGGAGGATTTGTCTATGAAGTTACATTTAATACCTCCAAAGATATGCGGCCCGTAGTTTTTGACTTTGCACATGACAATGAATTAAAAACGTTACAACTGAGCCGAAAAAATAAAAATCTGGAAAGTTTATTCACAGAACTTACTTCCTGATAAAAACAAAACACCCGAAACTCAACAAATTGAATTCCGGATGTTTTATAAAAGGTTCTTAATTAAAATTTCAAAGCCAACCCTACTCCATTTTCATTAACAGCGGGTACCATACGGAACGAGGTTTCTTTACCAACACTATCATTATAATTTAATATGGCTTCCTTTTTATTTTTCATGGCATGATGAAAGAAAAAAGAGCCAATTAGCCCCGTACCGGCAAAAGCAATTGCAGGCCCCGTGACCGGTTTATCATCATTCTCATTTACTAGAAACCAAATTGCTGTTCCAAAATTGGCAGCGCCGGCTATCATACCGCCCATCATTTGCTTCTTGGATTTTTGCCAGTTCATCTGTGCGACTTGACTTTCTGACATTATTTTATCTATTTCTTTCCAAGTTAGTTTTTGTTTGTCTTGATAAAATTCAGGACCCCACATTCCCGAGAACGATGTAATTTCCTGTGCACTCATAGTCAAAGCAAAAAGACCAAATCCTAGAGTTAGTACAACTGATTTTAAATTTTTCATAACTTTTTTTTATAAAGCTAAATCATTTTACAATATCATGCAACGCCACATGGCACTGAAAATCTTATGCATCAACTATTTAAGTATTTGGATTAAAATTGATTTAAAATACTAAAGAATCAAGTTATCGGAAGAAATAAATTGATCGATAATTACATCCAATTCTAGCTGAATTTTTGGATCTGTACAATTGGTTAAAATCGAAAACACCATATTTTCATTAGGATACACAAAGAAGTTAGAATAGCCACCCACACCATTGCCCACATGTCCGTAATAAGGTCTTCCTTTTACATCTTCACTTACTTGCCATCCTAAGCCGTAATAAGTAGAAGCCCCGTTGATTTTTTGAGCTGTAAGAAAGTCCTTTTGAAGTTTACTGCTTATAACTTTACCCTGTAGATAGGCCTGCCCTAACTTGGCTATATCTTCCGTTGTAGATAGAAATCCTCCGCCTGCTAGTTTATAAAAATTATCTACAGGTATTGCTTCTCTAAATCCCAATCGGTTTTTTGAATAGAACTTGACCACATCGCTTGTTCTCGACTGCGCTCGAACTGACGCTGCTCTAGTTAATGCTCTCTTCTGCTCTTCAAATACCATTGGCGTTTGCCCCACCTCATCAGCTGGGCCAGACTGAGGGCAGTCGAAAGCAGGCCAAAACGTATTGCTCATCTCCAATGGGCCTAATACCTTCTGCTTCACATATTCCTCAAAAGGAATACCACTCACTTCTTGCATAGCAAGTGAAATCAGCACCCAATCAAAACTATTGTATAGATAATCCGTTCCTGGTTTAAAAAGCAGTTCATCGTCTTTAAAAATCTCTATACTTTCTTTTATGGAATATGTTTTATTGAGACCATATTCTACACCCCTATACCCACGAATACCAGCAGTGTGGCTTGCCAATTGACGAATAGTAAAATCATATTTTTTCTTGGGATAATAAGGCACGTAAGTATAAAAAGAAGCATCTAAATCAATTAGCCCTTCACTTACCATATGAGCCAATGCCGTAGCTGATATGGGTTTTGAAATACTGGCTATTCTAAAAACCGAGGATTGCGGATTCACTAAGACCTTCTCCTCCATATCCGCAAAACCATATCCCTTTTGAAAGAATTTTTCACCATCCTTCAAAACGGTAATAGCCAAGCCAGGAACTTTCTTTTCTTTAACTAAACTTGTAAGTTGCATATCAGCAGCTACCAATCCGTTCAAGGCAGGTTCATCACCAAGAATTCGTTTCTTAGTGAATAGTTTCTCCATATATTTTAGAATAGGATTCATATCTGGTATAGGTCATTACAAAGTTACCGATTGCATCAGTACCTCACCGAATATAAAAATATAACTTTAAGAAAAAGAGACGTAATTATTTAAATATTAAACGCCCCTTATACAATTCCTCCACATCAATTGCTGTTGGTTGGTTGGAACTAAAGACATTCCCCACACCACGAATCACCCCTTTTACGGACTGCTGTGGATTAATAAATATATCATTAGATCCTCTGTGATTTAGACTCACATTTTGAGCAATAAGATTTTCTGCTTCTATACGAGAATCTCCGGCCGCTATGGTAATGCTTAAATTTTCTGTAGCACCCTTTAGTTTAAAATAGGCTATACCATTTACTACGGCAACCAACGTTTGCGTATCTAATTCCAAATCAAATTCGCCATCTGTAGTCTCGGCCTCTGGGTCTGCAAAACTTTCGGACAACAGTGTTAATCTTGGATATGCCAAAACGTCGTCACTAGATATAGGCCAACCTGTACTGCTCCGTATTTCGGAGATATTAGGTGCGGTCACATAGATTTTTGTTACGCCATAGTCCCTAAAATAATTACAATCGTTGGTGTCGCGCAAAAGCAAACGTCCATCTACAACCTCAGCAGTTACCTCATTTCTTAACACACTACCGGTTTCAATTTCTACTTTTTGAACATCGCCCTGTTTCAAAATCATGGTAACGTTTTCATAAACGGTAATCTTGGTAAAATCAGATACGGTAACTTCTTCTCTAACCGTATCACCTGTATTCTGGAAGCAATCCGATGCATTTTCTCCATTGCACGAAATCATTATACTTACGCAACATAGCATCACTAAAAAACGAGATACAAGCACAAAACCGCCAACGCCCAATAGCGCTGTTCCGCTTTCTCTATTTTTAAATCCTATACTCATATTTCGTACTTCTTTATAATCGAACACCAATGCCAAACTCAACCGCTTCCGCCGCTGCGCCATGAGATTTAAGACTTACTACTCCAAATAGTTTATCGCCAAAATAACGCTTCAAACTAAAACGATTATACATTCTTCCTTCAAAATCAAAAGGATAATATACATAGTATCCTAACTGGGTTCCAATGGATAGTTTATTGATAAAAAGCTCGTGACCTATAAAAAGGCCCACACGTTTAAAATCGGTATCAGAATCAATATTATTTTCAGGGAAAGCAATGGATTGATATTCTATCAGTTCTTTCAAGAAATTACTAAAGAACACGTCAGCTCCCAATTGTAGTGCGCTTTTGCGGCCTAATCTTTTATCGGCATAACCCGAAACAATATAAAACGGATACTGACCATGACCAATATTATCACTCTCGTTTATTCCCGTTCTAAACGCCAAATTATAACGAATAGGCTCAGTAACCTTCACTTTCTCACGATGAATATATTCAGTATCCTTACCTTCTAAAGTGTAAGTTATACCAGCGTTAAAAGCAAATGTATTTGTTGACGTATTTGGTGCTTTTACATTTGCGTTAGAATAATGCATTATAGAAATACCAGCTTTGAAACCCAAGCCCTTATAAACATTTTCTTTGTGATAATTTATCATCAGATAATTAGAACTCAAAATTCTAGTTCCATAGGCATTGTTTCTAAAGTTGGTCTCCCGGTCATAAGGGTTGGTCATATATGCCAAACCCTGTGCCACTCTAAACTGTAGGTTTCGCTTTAAAAAGTAAAAATTAAAATGCGCATATACAGCATACGCTTCACCCAAAACCGAACTATTGGTATTTTGATAGATAAAGGAGGCTCCCAAATCTGGGTAGTTGTACGATTGCTGCCATTCTTCAAGGCCAAAGGTCTTTCGGTTATATGCAAGAATAACACCTGCTGGGTGGTCTGTAATTAAATGCGAGATGTCAGGATTATGCAATAGTATGGAACCATAGAATTGGTTCGCTTCAAACGTATAACTATGCGTTCTATCGGTTTCTTGCGCACAGCAACACCCAACACACAAAATAAAAAATAAAAACACCCTTGGGCCCATGGTGCGCAAAAATAATACTATAAGTTATTTTAAGCCCAAGGATCGCATTTATTTTCTTACAAAGTTAGTTTTGCTAAAAAATCTGTTCGGCAATGGCCCTGATATTATCGGACTTACCCATTGAGTAATAGTGAAGTACAGGAACACCGGCAGCTTTTAATTCTTTAGATTGTTGAATGGCCCACTCAACACCCACTTTACGAACGTCTTTATTGGACGAGCAATCATCTACGGCATCAATCAAATCTTGTGGTAAATCTATTCTAAAGACCTGTGGTAACAACTGTAAGTGCTTCTTAACGGCTATAGGTTTAATACCTGGTATAATAGGAATAGTTATACCTATTTTCTTAGCCTCTTCTACAAATTCAAAATACTTTTGATTGTCAAAAAACATTTGCGTCACCACGTAATCGGCCCCAGCATCTACTTTTTCTTTCAATCTCTTTAAGTCGGATTTTAATGAAGGAGCTTCCAAATGCTTTTCAGGATATCCAGCAACACCAATACAGAAATCCGCACAATTATCACTGTCTACGGTATCATGCAAATAGTTGCCACAATTCAATTCATGAACCTGTTTTACCAAATCTACCGCATAGGTGTGCCCTCCTTTTGTTGGCTGAAAATATTTCTCATCCTTCATCGCATCACCACGTAATGCCATGATATTATCAATACCTAAATAGTGACAATCTACTAAGAGATACTCGGTCTCTTCTCTGGTAAAACCACCACAAAGCACATGTGGGACAGTATCTACATCATATTTATGCTTTATAGAAGCACATATTCCAACAGTACCGGGACGCATACGCGTCAGTTTTTTATCCAAAAGTCCGTCGCGATCAATATACACATACTCTTCACGAGAGGTAGTCACGTCAATAAACGGAGGTTTAAAATCCATTAAAGGATCAATATTATCGTAAAGCTGTTGTATTTGGTGTCCTTTTACCGGTGGTATTATTTCAAACGAGAATAAAGTTTCGCCTTTTGCACTCTTTATATGGTCCGTTATTTTCATGTGTACTGCTCCCTAATTGGGTGATTTAGTGTTTATTCTATAGTATGGCGTTCGGGCGGGCTATTCGCTAAATTTTTTAAATCCTGTCGGAATTTAAAAAGATACCGCTGCTATCCCTAACGCATTTTTTCACTTTCTAATAATTATACCTCCGTAAGCATCTCCTTTACCTCATCATAACTCTCCAGATATTCCCAATAAATCCATCGTCCATCTAAATAATCCGTCAAGATATATTTTTCACTTACCGACTTTATACGATTCACCGCAACCAGTTTTTTACAAAATCCCTCAACCACTACTCTTTCTTCTATTTCCTTATTTTTCTGATCGTATCCATGACCTATCATGAAACTACCTAAGCTGACTTCTATATAGTTTTTCATATCAATCGTCTGCTATATTTGGCGCCAACCACTTTGTAGCATTTGCTAGCGTTATTCCTTTTCGCTCCGCAAAGTCCTCTACTTGGTCCTCTTTTATTTTTCCTAATCCAAAATATCTAGATTCCGCATTACCGAAGTAGTACCCTGAGACTGATGAGGCGGGCCACATGGCCAAACTATCCGTTAATTTTACTCCTATACGCTCCTCCACCTTTAGCATATCCCAAAGGGTAAGTTTTTCCAAGTGATCCGGACAGGCAGGATAACCCGGGGCAGGGCGAATACCTTTGTATTTTTCATCTATTAATTCATCATTTCCTAAATGCTCATCAGAAGCATAGCCCCAGTGCTTAGTTCGCACCTCTAGATGCAAGTATTCTGCAAAAGCCTCTGCCAAACGGTCACTCAAGGCCTTTACTAAAATGGAATTGTAATCATCCAGATTATCACGGTATGCATCTGCTAATTCATCTGTACCAAAACCTGTGGTTACACAAAAGCAACCCACATAATCTTGTTTACCGGATTCTTTTGGAGCAATAAAATCGGACAACGCATAATCGGGAACTCCTTCACGACGCTTTAATTGCTGACGTAAAGTCCTAAATGTATATTGTTTAGTTACCTGACTATCTTCTACTTTAACTTCAATATCATCATGATTATCCAAAGTATTTGCCGGGAAGAGTCCAAAAACCCCTTTACCCGTTAACTTTTTATCCTTTAGAATATCTTTCAACATTTTTTGTGCATCGGCAAAAAGCTCCGTTGCTTGTTCGCCCACAACCTCATCCGTTAAAATATCCGGGTATTTACCATGTAGTTCCCAACTTCTGAAAAATGGTGTCCAATCTATAAAAGGAACCAGTTTCTCCAAATCCACATTTTCTATGACCTGAATACCTAATTGGTTGGGTTTTATTATCTGAGAGGTATCCCAATCTATCTTAAATCGGTTTTCCCGGGCAGCTTCAATTGTTTTGTATTCCTTCTTTTTGGTACGGCTTAAAAACTTATCCCTAAAAACATCATAGTCTTCTTTGATAGTTTTTTTATAACTAGCCGACGTTTCTTTCTGCAACAAATCTCCCACAACGGTAACCGCTCTTGAAGCGTCATTTACATGAACTACCGCTTCACTATACTGCGGGTCTATTTTTACCGCCGTATGGGCTTTACTTGTAGTTGCACCACCAATCAACAAAGGCAACTTAAAGTTCTTACGTTCCATCTCTTTGGCCAAATGCACCATCTCATCAAGAGAGGGCGTAATTAGTCCACTAAGACCAATGACATCTACATTATGTTCAATTGCAGCAGCTATAATTTTCTCGGGTGGCACCATAACGCCAAGGTCTACGATTTCGTAATTGTTACAGGCCAATACCACGCTCACGATATTTTTACCAATATCATGGACATCGCCTTTTACGGTAGCCATCAATATTTTTCCATTCCCCTTATCGTCACCAATCTGAGGGTTTTTCAATTTCTCCTCTTCAATATAAGGGAGTAAATACGCTACCGCTTTTTTCATTACACGAGCGGATTTCACCACTTGTGGCAAGAACATTTTTCCGCTTCCAAAAAGGTCGCCTACTACGTTCATACCGGCCATAAGATTGCCTTCAATCACCTCAATGGGCTTATCTGCGGCAACACGTGCTTCTTCTACATCTTCAACTATATACTGATCTATACCCTTTACCAGAGCTCTTGTAATTCTATTTTGCAAAGACTCTTCACGCCATGAAAGATCAACTTTACTTTCCTTCGCTTTACCTACAACAGATTCGGCAAAATCCAGTAATCGTTCGGTAGCATCATCTCTGCGATTAAGAATCACATCTTCTACATGCTCTAATAAATCTTTTGGAATATCATCGTAAATCTCCAACATGGTAGGGTTTACGATACCCATGTTCATACCCGCTTTAATCGCATGGTACAAAAAAACAGAGTGCATGGCTTCACGCACAGGATTGTTCCCCCTGAACGAGAACGATACATTGCTTACCCCTCCACTAATACTGGCATGAGGCAGATTTTCGCGAACCCATTTGGTCGCCCTTATAAAATCGATGGCATTCAATTTATGCTCATCCATACCCGTAGCTACGGGAAATATGTTCAGGTCAAAAATGATATCTTCTGGCGCAAAACCTACTTCGTCTACCAAAATATCATAAGATCGCTTTGAAATCTCTATTCGTCTATCATAATTATCAGCCTGCCCTACTTCGTCAAAAGCCATAACAATTACGGCAGCACCATATCTCTTTATAAGTTTGGCATGTTTTACAAACTCTTCCTTACCTTCTTTTAAACTAATGGAATTTACCACACATTTACCTTGCACGACTTGCAGACCCGCTTCAATAATATCCCACTTAGAGCTATCGATCATGATAGGCACACGAGCAATATCCGGCTCGGCAATAACCAGGTTCAAAAATTTGACCATTGCTTCTTTACCATCGATCAAACCATCGTCCATATTAATATCGATGATTTGAGCGCCGCCTTCTACTTGATCTCTGGCTACATCTAACGCCTCTTCGAACTTGCGTTCTTTAATAAGGCGTAAAAATCGTTTAGAACCTGCCACATTGGTGCGCTCGCCCACATTTACGAAATTACTTTCGGGGGTAATGACCAATGGCTCTAGACCGGATAGTTTTAAATGTCTAGTTGCTGGTTGCTGGTCGTTTGTTGTCAGTATATTTGAGTTGTCACTCATAGTATCTCAATCACTTTTGTGATAATTGATAATTGTTCTTTATTTGTTCACTGTATCTTTCCAATCAAGATGCCACGTTTATTCCTCTTGGATCATACTTTTTTACCAAGTCTGCAATTGCCTTAATATGTTCCGGTGTAGTACCACAGCAACCGCCAACGATATTGACTAAACCTTTTTCTACATATTCTTTTATCTGTGCCGCCATTTGCTCTGGCGTTTCATCGTATTCCCCGAAAGCATTTGGTAAACCGGCATTAGGGTGAGCAGAAATAGCATGTTCTGATTTGGATGACAAAACTTCTAAGTGAGGCACCAATTGGTCCGCGCCCAAAGCACAATTAAAACCAACCGAAAAGATTGGAATATGCGAAACTGAAATTAAAAATGCTTCAGCCGTTTGCCCTGACAAAGTTCTTCCCGAAGCATCAGTTATGGTTCCACTAACCATGATAGGAACATCTATATTACGTTCTTCTTTTACTTCTTCTATAGCAAAAAGTGCTGCTTTGGCATTCAACGTATCAAAAATGGTTTCTACCATTAGCATATCTACTCCTCCATCCAACAAAGCTTCTACTTGCTGTTTATACGCAATGCGAAGCTCATCAAAAGAAACTGCTCTGTACCCTGGGTCGTTCACATCTGGAGACATACTTGCCGTTTTATTGGTAGGTCCTAAACTACCCACTACAAAGCGAGGTTTATTTGGCTCTTTGGCCGCAAACTCATCTGCAACCATTTTAGCGATTCGCGCGGATTCAAAATTCAAATCATACACCAACTCTTCCATGTCGTAATCCGCCATGGCGATTGTTGTGCTAGAAAACGTATTTGTCTCTACAATATCCGCACCTGCAGCAAAGTACTTTCTATGTACTTCCGCAATAGCTTCGGGTTGAGTTAAGGACAATAAATCATTATTGCCTTGCACCGGAGATTTCCAATCTTTAAAACGCTCACCGCGAAAATCTTCCTCGGTAAATTTATAGCGCTGTAACATTGTACCCATGGCACCATCCAACACCAATATGCGTTCTTTTAATATTTCTTGAATATTTTCCATTTCCTTTTTCTCCTTCTAATCGAGTATTCAATTACAACATCATCCGATTTATAAAATCGAATAAATAGCATTCAAAAATCAGCTTACGAACAATTATCAAGCAAAGGAATAAGGACAATTAAACTTGCCTCTCTTTGTTATCTGTCCCACAAATACCAGGATAGAATGTAGCACCTTCTTTATAAGAAAAGGGTTGCCAAGGTTTCAAAGGGTCTATTCCCTCCACCTTTCTTGATAACAGTCACGTATTTTAATGAACGATTTGCAAAGTAACATCACATCTGGTTTAAAACCAAAGAAACCTCAGTGTTTTTGGAACTTTACATTTAATAAAAGCCTTCCGTCAAAAGAGATAACGAAAGGCTTTTATTGATTATATGCACTAACAGCTAACTATACAATGCTTTTAACGACCTCTTTTTTAGCCACTTTTTTACTACCGTCAAAACCTTCTACCCCACCTACAGTAGTATACTTCATAACATATCTCTTACCAGGATTAATAAGTTGGTAGGCAAATTGACACATTACCGCAGCTTCGTGAAAACCGGATAAAATCAGTTTTAATTTACCTTCGTAGGTATTCACATCTCCAATAGCGAAAACACCAGGTATGTTCGTTTGATAGTCTTTGGCATTATTTACCTTAATGGCATTTTTCTCAATCTCTAGACCCCAATCACCAATTGGACCCAATTTTGGAGAAAGACCGAACAATGGAATAAAGTTATCTACCTCAACATAGCTCTCCCCTTTTTCTGCATCGTTATGTTTTATAACAACTGCTTCCAAATGGTCATCACCATATAATTTCTTCACCTCTGCCTCGGTAAATAATTTAATCTTTCCGGCTTTTGCGAGTTCCGACGCTTTTTCAACAGAATCCAAAGCACCTCTAAATTCGTTTCTTCTGTGTACCAGAGATACCTCTGAAGCGACATCGGCCAAGAAAATAGCCCAATCCAAAGCAGAATCACCACCACCGGCAATAACCACTTTTTTGTCTCTGTACACCTCAGGGTCTTTAATGATGTAAGCAACACCTTTATCTTCAAAATCCGTAATGTTCTCGATCGGTGGTTTTCTAGGCTCAAAAGAACCGAGTCCACCAGCAATAACTACTACTGGCGCATGGTGTTTTGTACCTTTATTTGTTGTTACGATAAAAGAACCATCTTCTTGCTTATCCAATGTTTGCGCACGCTCACCTAAAGTGTAACCCGCCTCAAATGGTTTTATTTGCTCCATTAGATTAGTTACCAAATCACCTGCAAGAATTTCCGGAAAAGCCGGGATATCATAAATCGGTTTCTTCGGATAAATTTCCGAACATTGTCCACCTGTTTGTGGTAAAGCATCTATCAAATGGCATTTTAACTTCAACAAACCTGCTTCAAATACCGTAAAAAGACCTGTTGGGCCTGCGCCAATGATTAGAATATCTGTTTTTATCATAACTATTTACTTAACTGTAATTCTTGATTCTGGGCAATGGATAAAATCCTAGCCCTGTGTTTTACTACTTCACCTATTATAATAATTGCAGGATTGGTTAACTGTTGCTTTGCCACTTCATCTTCTATGGAAGCAATAGTACCTACTGCAATTCTTTCGTCTTTCCTAGTCCCGTTTTGTACGATAGCAATTGGGGTTTCAGATTTACCTTCTGTTTTGAACAATTCCACTATTTGCGACAGTTTGCTCATCCCCATAAGAATAACCACTGTTGCGTTACTTTTTGCAGCCAAAGCCACATCGCTTGAAAGCTTATGTTCTTTAGTTGTACCCGTAATTACCCAAAAACTTTCGGCAGCACCTCTTTTGGTCACTGGTATATTTTGCGAAGCTGGTACGGATAAACATGATGATATACCAGGAACCATGGCTACTTGCAACCCGTGAGCTGCAGCGTATTCCATTTCTTCGGCACCACGACCAAATACAAATGGATCTCCTCCTTTTAAACGCACCACATGTGCATTGGTTTTAGCTCTCTCTACAATCAATTCGTTTATCTGGTCTTGTTGATATGCATAGCATCCTTTTCTCTTGCCTACAAAAATCTGTTTGGCTTTGGGTGCATAGTCCAACAACTCAACCGACACCAACGCATCGTATAACACCACATCTGCACTAGCAAGCGCCTTGATGGCCTTGAGCGTAATGAGCTCAACATCACCAGGACCCGCTCCAATCACCGTAAAGTGACCGCCCACGTTGGATAAAGTGTTATTATTTTGGTTGGTATATTTCATGCTTAAGCTTCTGCTAATTCTTGTTTTCTGAACTTCTCAACTGCTTTTAAAAATACCTTGGCATCTTCTAAGTAGCTTTTTGCAAAAGCTTCCGTTGGTTCGTTCTTATTCAGTTTTAAAACAAGTTCTTCAAAACCTTGACCTAAATCTATTCTGCCAGAGGCAACAAATTTTTCATCAAAATCCTTAATGATACTTGCATGCGTGTTCACTTTCGCTTTCTCGGAAGTCAACATTGCTTTTGCAGAGTTTACCATTGAAGAATACGAATGGTAGATACTTGCTGCCCATTTGTTTTCGTCAAAAGACTCTTGTGCTGTCTGTATTTTCTCTTCGCTTTCAAAAAGTAGGGTTGCAATAAGGTCAATTACCACACCGGCACACTCACCAATACCAATCGCTTTTTCATAACGTTCCGTGTTACCCCAGTCAATAAAATCTTCTGCAGTAAGATTCTCAACGTCAGAAAGTGGCGTAAGAAAATCATAGAAATACATTTGTCCTTTCTCTTCGTAGTAATCAGCGTATGATTTTCCGTTTCCGTTTTGGTCGTAATCGTCCAATATCAATCGTAATGCTTGAGGACCTCTTTTAGAAGGTACTTTCACTACTTTATCGGCAAATCTTCCGTTACCATTTCCATCGGTACCACCACCCAACAATACTTGAAGTGCCGGCGCTACCAATTTATCCTTTGTTCTAACACTCATTCCCTGAAAACCAATATTGGCCATGTTATGCTGACCACAGGCATTCATACATCCGCTAATTTTAATTACAACATCAGGGTTGCTGATGTACTGCGGATACTCCACTTTCATAATTCTTTCTAATTCCTCGGCAATACCTGTACTACTGGCAATACCCAAGTTACAAGTATCCGTACCCGGGCAAGCTGTAATATCTATAGCTTTGTTATAACCAGCCTCAACAAAACCTAATTTCTTTAATTCATTATAGAAAAAAGGAACCAAATCGTTCGCTACATAAGGAATCAATATATTTTGACGCAAGCTCAATCTTAATTCGCCAGCAGCATATTGTTCTACCAAATCCGCCAATAATCTTGCTTTATCCGTATAAAAATCTCCTAAAAGCACTTTGATACCAATTGCAGAATAACCATCTTGTTTCTGAGGAATAAGATTTGTTGACTTCCAGATTTCAAAAGCTTCCGTATCTTCAATTTCCACTTGTGGCGCATCAACTTTAGCTACTTCCACTTTAGGATATGCCTCTTCATCAATAGGATATGTTTGAACAGGAATCGCTTTTTGCTCTTCTGCCAACAATTCTTTAAATCCGTCAAGGCCTAAATCTTTCAACAAAAACTTCATTCTTGCTTTGGCCCTACTCTTTCTTTCACCGTAACGGTCAAAAACACGAACCACACCTTCCATTAAAGGAATAATTTGATCTGCTGCAAGAAATTCAAAAAGCAGCTCGGCGTGACGTGGCTGAGAACCTAATCCACCTGCTAACATTACTTTAAAACCTTTTACTCCATCTTGAATTTTAGCGATAAAACCAAGATCGTGCATGTACGAAAGACCGGTGTCCGCATCACTTGCAGAAAAAGAAACCTTGAACTTACGGCCCATTTCTTGACTGATAGGGTTACGTAGGAAATACTCAAAAAGTGCATGTGCGTAAGGCGAAACATCAAATGGCTCATCTACATCAATACCTGCCGTTTCACTAGCCGTTACGTTACGTACCGTATTACCACAAGCTTCACGAATGGTAACATCATCTTTCTCCAACTCCGCCCAAAGTTCTGGCGTACGGTCTAAATCTACATAATGAATTTGAATATCCTGACGTGTAGTAATGTGCAATCTACCTCTAGAATACTCATCAGAAACATCACTGATACGCTTTAACTGCTTGGATGTAACCTTACCGTACGGCAATTTAATACGAATCATCTGCACACCAGGCTGACGCTGACCGTAAACTCCTCTGGCCAAACGCAAACTGCGGAACTTTTCCTCATCTAAATTACCTTCCTTGAATTGGCGTATTTTAGCCTCTAAGGCCAAAATATCCTTTTCAACTACGGGGTTTTCTATTTCTGTTCTGAAACTCTGCATGCTGTATCTCTTCTAGTTTCTTACCTTTTTATAGGTAGATTTATTAATTGTATATTTTTTCTATAGGTTTTGTAGAGCTGATTAAATCAACACTACTTAACCTTTTTAGTTTAATGAGACACTTCTTAGCTTATGAAGCCTGCTCCTACTGTACTATTGGTCTGCGTATCTATTAAGATGAACGAACCGTTGGTACGGTGATTCTCGAATTTGTCGTAAAAAATTGGCTTGTTTAATTTGAAGGTTACCTGAGCGATATCGTTCATACCCAACCCTTGTACTTCTGTATCTATACCAGAATAATCCGGATTGATCTTATGATGAATATTATCAACCTTTGCCAACACTTTGTTTACACCGTGTTGTACCACATATTTCTTACCTGCTGTCAATTGGTTGGAATCCATCCAAGAAATAGTTGCTGTAAATTGTTTATCTATCGTAGGCAAATCCTCGGCTCTCACCAACATATCTCCTCTACTGATATTAATTTCATCTTCTAAAGTAATCGTTACCGAAGACCTTCTTGAAGCAGTCTGGAATTTCTTATCGTAGAAATAAATCTCCTTAATTTTAGACCTTGTTTGTGATGGAAGTGCAACAACCTCATCACCAACACTTAATTCGCCACCATATACTTTACCGGCAAAGCCTCTAAAATCATGAAAATCTTCTGTTTTAGGACGAACCACATACTGCACCGGGAAACGTGGCGTACCTACATTGAAAATATCTTTACGATCTAAAGCTTCAAAATGCTCTAACAAAGTTGGACCTGTATACCAAGGTGTCTTGTCTGTTTTATTCACTACGTTATCACCTTTTAAGGCACTAACAGGAATAAAAGTGATTTTCTGATCTTGGTAATCTCTTTTTGCCATCAATTCCTCAAAATCGGCTTTAATAGCATTATAAGTTTCCTCAGAATAATCTACCAAGTCCATTTTATTAATAGCCACTACCACATCTTTGATGCGCAATAGGTTATTGATAAAAAAGTGACGGTTGGTCTGCTCAATAACCCCTTTTCTAGCATCGATCAAAATAATCGCTGCTTGTGAAGTAGAAGCACCTGTAACCATGTTACGAGTGTACTCTACGTGCCCTGGGGTATCGGCTATAATATAACTTTTCTTTGCAGTGGAAAAATAGATATGTGCCACATCTATTGTAATTCCTTGCTCGCGCTCGGCCACCAAACCGTCTGTAGCCAATGAGAAATCTAGGTAATCATACCCTTTGCTCTTACTGGTCTTTTCTATGGCTTCTAGCTTATCGCTAGTCAATGATTTTGTATCGTACAGAATTCTACCGATCAAAGTACTTTTTCCGTCATCTACACTACCTGCTGTTGCTATCTTTAATACGTCCATCTTTGGCTGTAATTTTAAATCAATTTTTTTTAACTAATTCCCTATTGAGAATCCTAAAAGTATCCTTGTTGTTTTCTCTTCTCCATTGCCGCTTCTGATCTTTTATCGTCAATACGGGCTCCTCTTTCAGAAATACTGGAATCACGAATCTCTTCAACAACAGATTCAATATCGGTAGCATCGGAAAACACAGCCGCAGTACAACTCATATCACCTACAGTACGGAAACGCACCATACGTTCTAAAACTTCTTCATCTTCCTCTTGGTACACATAATCAGAATGTGACCAGATCAAACCGTCACGTAAGAACACTTTACGTTTATGTGCGAAATATATAGATGGAATTTCTATTTCCTCTTCTTTAATATAAGACCAAACATCTAGCTCAGTCCAGTTAGAAATAGGGAACACACGTACGTTCTGCCCCAATTCTATCTGACCGTTCAACATATCAAAAAGCTCCGGACGCTGGTTACGTTCATCCCACTGACCAAAATCATCACGAACAGAAAAAATACGCTCCTTTGCTCTTGCCTTTTCTTCATCTCTACGAGCACCACCAATACAAGCATCAAACTTGAATTCCTCAATAGCATCTAATAATGTAGTTGTCTGCAAAGAGTTTCTACTTGAGTACCTACCTGATTCTTCTTTTACCTTACCTTGATCAATAGAATCCTGAACATTTCTTACGATAAGCTCAAGACCTAACTCCTCTACCAATCTATCTCTAAACTCAATAGTTTCAGGAAAGTTATGACCCGTATCTATGTGCATTAAAGGGAAAGGAATCTTGGCAGGCCAAAACGCCTTTTGCGCCAAACGCACCAATGTTATGGAATCTTTTCCGCCGGAAAACAAAAGTACCGGTCTTTCAAATTGAGCAGCTACTTCTCTAAAGATGTAGATGGCCTCGTTTTCTAAGGCGTTGATGTGTGATGTATCTTGGCTCATAATTTTTTGAATATATTGTTCGCTAACTGCTATGCTTTGATTATTATTTTTTCGCTTAAAGCGGAATGTCTTCTATGTGTGCAACCCACATTCGCGGTTCTCAAGAACCTTGGTCGGGTCAAAATATTTATGCTCGTTTGGCAATTGTCTTTCTTCTAAATACGTATCCAATTGTGCATCGCTCCAGTTATAAAACGGACTCACCTTAAGAACGCCGTCTTTACTCAGACTCAAAATATCCAGTGAATCCCTTAAAGCGGTCTGCCCTTTTCTTAGGTTCGTAAACCAAACATCCGGTTTATGAGCTTCCATTGCTCTTTTAAAAGGCTCCAATTTTACTTGTTCCGTAAAAACAGCATGTTGTGGGTCATCTATTTGAGGTATTCCCATTACACTATCACGATGAGCACTGGTTTGCCTAGGCACATATAAATCTATATTAAGACCTAATTTTTCAATAAGCTCTTCCGCATGCTTGTAGGTATTTGGCGTATTATAACCCGTATCGCACCAAATTACCGGAATATCATTCTTTGCATTGGCAACGGCGTGCAAAATAGCCACCTCATAAGGTCTAAAATTGGTAGTTACTACTGCATTCTTGGCATTTTCTATAGTCCAATCAACAATGACCGATGGATCTGCGTCTTTAAAACGCTCGTTAAGTTTTTTTATCTGTTCTTCTGAAAAGCTCATATCCTAATTTATTTACCCCAATTAATTTTATTCCATAAACGCTCGTGAAAGAAGTACAAAAACATCTTGGTCACGAAATCTATAGAAGCTATAGACGCCGCAATAGCCACTTCGTTAGTTAGTAAATAGGAAACCAACAAGGTATCTAATGTACCGATAACCCTCCAGCTCACCGCCTTGGCGATACTACGGATTGGCTTCTCAGATTTTTTATCTTCTGAATATTTCTTCTTGGAAGCTGCTTTATCTAAAATCAACTGATCTACTATCATTTTGGTGTTAATCTAATTACCCTATTAATTTAATAGAGTAAACAAATGTACTCCATTTTTATTGTGTTAGACGAGCAAAAATAAAAGAATTTACTTTTACCCTATAGATTTAGTAGATTATTAACAAACCCCTATGAATTTTGAATATATTTCACCAGATATTGGCTTTGATCGGAAAATCAGGCTATTAAATCTGCCAAAGTATTGTTACGATACACCTCTAGATTGGCATCGCGCACCATTAGCATCAATTTATTTACGGAGCAAGTAGCCTCATCTGGGCAGTCCGCACATTTTTCGTAGAAATTAAGACTCACACAGGGCACCATGGCAATTGGACCTTCGAGTATGCGCATGACATCTGTCATTAATACTTCTTTTGGGTCTTTTATAAGGTAGTAACCTCCTCCCTTACCTTTTTTAGAACCTAAAAAACCGCTCTTGCGGAGAGAAAGTAAGATACTCTCCAAGAATTTCTGTGAGATATTCTCTGCTTTAGCAACTTCAGAAATCTGTACAGGTTGCTTGTCTTTCTGTGACGCCAAGTAAGCAAGTGCTTTTAACCCGTATTTTGTCTTTTTTGAGAGCATGGGGTAAATATAAGGAAAAAATGAGACGTTAACGTAAGTATATCAGGCCTTGTATATGATTTCTTGCAAGCCTTATTTATCAATATAATTACCCATATTCCTTTATCACCTGTTTTGTATGTTACGTGAACGTTAAATCATTCGCTTAATAGAAAAATCAAGAATATGAATTTACTAATTCAATCTTATTAATTGTAATATTGCAATGTACTAATTAATAAAACTATGATCCCTATTTTAAATAGCGGTCAGTACTAAAATGTATAACAGCTATTAAAAGCATTATTCTTATTAATCGTTTTATTGCAATAAATAAATTAATAATTTAAAATGAACCTTATGAAAACAAAATCAACAGTAGCAATGATTGTAGTATTGCTTTTCTTTCAACTAGCAATGTCTGCTCAGAAGTTAAATGGTAAAATTGAAAAAGCAGTGGTACAAATTGGCACTACCTTTAAAGGTATTTCCACCGAAAGGTTATTGCTATTAGACCAAGTTGCTTTTTCAATCTTTAAAAAATCTGAAAACAACCAAAAACCTAGTGTAGTCTTTTTGGACAAAACCAATCAAGAATTGAGTCAGCTTGCTTTAGTCTGGTTAAAAACCGGCATGATATACTACGGACACCAAGACCTTTTTAGCGTTTACTCTGCAGGAATAGATCCAGCTATTAGTCCTATGAACGGAATTGCTTCTTTAGATGCTTACGGATTTAAGGTGAAAAATGCACGTGGAGAAAACCCAATGTCCTACACCATAAAATATGGCTCTGGTAGTTGGTTGGTTTTTCCTAAGTCCGTACAAAAACTGCCTTTATCAGCTCAAAATATATTTAAAATAAATCTAAAAGAAAATCTAGAAGCGCAGCAAAACAAGGATGCTGTAGAGCTTTTAATATCTGAACCAACAGAAATTGCCAGAGAAATGCTCTATATAGCAACTCGCCTAAATTACCTTATCACTAATGACAAGGGAACAAAATAGATCAACAGAAAAACTACAAGTAAGAGGAGCTAAAATAAGGCAAGCCATTACATCTCAGTTTTAGCTCCTCTTCTTTTACATTTATTGTATTGATATACAATTTATTCGTTATAAAGCATCTTCTAAACTAACACAACTAGCCTGGTGTGCCACCTTAAAACTTACAGAATTGGCAATAAAACAAAGTTGATTCGCTTTTGCATGTAGCTCTTGGGCTTTTTTAATCATTTTACTTTCACTAACGGTAACTTTGGGATGCAATGTCACTTCGCTAAAACGCCCGCCTCCGTCTGATGTTTCTATCATAGTTCCACTAGCATTATCGTTATAATTAACAACAATAACGCCAGCTTCAGAACACAAATGCAAATACCAAAGCATATGGCATGAAGACAAAGAAGCTACCAACAGCTCCTCTGGGTTGTATTTTGTAGCATCACCTCTAAACGACGGGTCCGAAGACCCTAAAATATCCGGTTTATTTTCGATGGAAATAGCATAGCTGCGTTCAAAATCTCTATAACCGGTAGTACCACTACCTGTATTTCCAGTCCATTGAAGTTTTGATTTGTAATGGTGCTCTTTTTTCATAAACAGGATTGAAATTCATATTAGCCACTTATCATCAAAAATACTACGCAAATTTCATTTTAACTTGAATCCTGACATCAATCTGTAAAATAACGTATACTTAACTATAGCTAATACCTAATGTATAATACCTTTGTTTTCACGGATTCTAATAAATTGTACAGATGAAAAACTTAAACGGTAAAGTGGCATTGGTAACTGGGGCATCAAGAGGAATTGGTGCTGAAATTGCAATTCAACTGGCCCCTGCAGGCGCAAAAGTAATCGTGAATTATTCCGGAAGTAAACAAAAAGCGGATGATGTTGTGAACCAGATACAATCCAGTGGAGGTGAAGCTATTGCTGTACAAGCAGATGTAAGCAAAACCGAAGACGTAAAAGCTCTTTTTGACAAGTCTATCAAACATTTTGGAAAGATTGATGTGCTAGTGAACAACGCAGGAATCATGATCAACAAACTGCTTAAAGATACCACGGACGAGGATTTCGACAAACAATTTAATGTAAACGTAAAAGGCACTTTCAATACCATGAGGGAAGCTGCCGCTCGTCTAGCCAATAAGGGAAGCATTATTAATATATCTTCTACTACAACCCGTTTAATGTTACCCACTTATGGCGCGTATGTTGGGACAAAGGGTGCCATAGAACAAATGACCCGAGTATTCGCTAAAGAAATTGGAGCAAGAGGAATAAACGTAAATGCCGTTTTACCAGGCCCTACAAATACGGAGTTGTTTGCCCATGGTAAGTCTGACCAATTCATTGAACGTTTGGCCTCAATGAATGCTTTTAACCGTATAGCTGAACCTATTGATATTGCTCAAGTCGTATGCTTTTTAGCTAGTGATGATGCCAAATGGATAAGTGGGCAAACCATTGGTGCCAATGGTGCAATGGCGTAACGGGTGATTAATTATTTTGCTCCGCTAGAATTCCTTTTGCCAATTTTAATATAACTTTTACAGCTCAGCCTTCCATTATGACGTTTCGGAAAACTTAACTTCTGAAAACCATACTATTAATAGATTTTTGAATAATCAAGCTATATAAAATCATGGAAGAAATTATTACCATTTTAATTTACATTCACGCTTTTCTGGGTGGAATCGGTTTAACTACGGGCATTGTCAGCATCATCGTTAAAAAAGGAAGTTCTTTTCACAAAAAATCAGGGAAGTTGTTTACTATCGGAATGATAGGAAGCTCACTTATTTCTATTCCCATAGCCTTTATGCCAAATCATGAGAATCTCTTTCTTGCGCTAATAGGCATATTTACAATATACCTGGTTCTAGTAGGTAATCGCACGTTGAAATTCAAAATAAAAACCAATGCAGATATAACCGATAAAATAATCTCTGGGACTATGTTTTGCCTATCTGTCGCTATGCTCTTCACTGGCATATACAATCTTATCAATTCCAGCTCAATAGGTACATTATATGTCTTTTTTGGAGGGTTTGGTATATTCTTGACGGTTTCCGATTTTAGATTTTATCGCAATCCCCAGAAAACAAAAAATGCTTGGCTTGCCGCACATATTGGTAGAATGATGGGTGCATTAATTGCTTCCATAACCGCTTTTATAATTGCCGGACTAGGTATTCAACACTTAATTGCATGGACGCTTCCTACCCTGCTCGGAACCATTTACATTATATATTGGAAAAGAAAAGTTACACCAAATACTTCAGTGAAGACCGAACAATAAATAGACCTTTATATTTGTAAAATATTAACTATGCCTTGCTTTAAACTTAGAAGGGCTCTCCCCTACCGCCTTTTTAAAAAACCGAGAAAAGCCACTGAACGAATCAAAACCCAAAAGAAAGGCAAGTTCTTTTATGGTGATTTCACTTTTAATGAGTCTTCGTTTGGCTTCGGTAATCTGGCGTTGTTGAATAATCTGTTTGGCGGTCATATCTAATTTTTCCTTTAAAATTTGATTGAGCCGTTTTACACTAACACCTATTTGCTTGGCATAAAAATCTGCATCGGTATGTTTCATAAACGACATTTCCATCATTTCTAAAAACTGAAAAAGGCGTTTCTGATTATGGTCTTGCTTTATGAAGTCCTTATTCCAAAAACGGATTAAATTCAACATTAAAACCTTTAATAAGGTCTTGAGCATTATGTAAGATGCGTTCGGATTATGGTATTCTTCAACAACCAAATCCATAACTTTTTGAAGCTGACGTACTTGGTGCGGTTGGTCTAATTGTAATTCGGGAGATTGGTTGAACAGTGACATAATATCCAAGGCATACTCAATATCATCTTCTTCAATTAAATCACGTTCAAAATTGAAAAGCAAACCTTTTTTACAATCAAAAGCTACCGGAGGAAACAATTCATTTAAAGGTTTGAAGTAAACAACCAAATCCGTCTCTGACCTCTGATTAAAACAAATACCAAAAGAATTGGGCGAAAGCATTTCTGTTTCTTCGTCCAGTCCCTCTATAATTTTAATTTTATCAACCCAGGCTGCCTTGGTCATCTATTCTTTAAACTAAGGCCAAAAGTAAAAAGAATAAAATTGAGTTTTTAAGACTTCAATTTCTTAAATGCAAAGAACATACCCAAAGCTATCAAAAGGGCTAATATTGCTGCTACATTATAAATTATTACATAATCTTCTGAAATATAATCGATAAAGGTCGATAAAAACTGTCCACCAAAAACACCCATAGAATAGAGGCCTAGATTTTTACCTAGTGTTTCATTAGAACTGGCCTCAATCATCATATGGTTCAATAATGGAATGGTAAAACCAAATCCGATTCCTATAAAGATGGAAGTCAATATTAAAAATATAATAGTAACTGAAGTCACCAAGCTTACATAACCCAATAAAAAAAATAAAAAGCCTACAACCACAGTATTTTCAGCTCCAAATCTTGCAACCATCTTTGGCATTTGACTTGCCGTTACCACAGCAACAACCGAAATAAATGCCATATAATACCCAATTAAAGATTCACTGAACCCGAAACTCTCAGGCAAGTAAATTGGTAAGGTCACTAAACTGACAAAGAACAATACCATTGCCAGTAAAGCTGCCATAAAAATCATTTTCACCTTGGCACTGTCTTCTTTTTCCGGAGGCAAACTCTCTTCCTCAGATTCTATTTTGCCGGAATAATTGGGTAATGTTTTCAAAACGAACAAAAAACAAACAAGGGCAATAAGGTAAATGTAAAATGGGTATTGCCAATTCAACTCGCCTAAAACACCTCCGATAGACAAAAAGATTACGCCGCCCAATTCTACTGCCATACCTTGCCAAGCAATAAGTTTCATTCGTTTTTCTCCTGGAAAACAATCAGCTATAAAGGAACCTACTGATATTTGGATTGCCACAGTAGCACCACCCAAAAGAAACCGATCTAAAATTAAAACATAGTCGTTGTTGATAAAAGCCCCAGCGACACCTAATAGCGCGTAAGGTATTAAGCCCAAACATAACATTTTGAAAGCCCCGGTTTTTGGCAAAAAACGACCTACTAAAGATGCAAAAACAACCACACCAAGTGAAGGAAGGGTTATAAGCAAACCCGGCGAATAGTTGAAATTTAAGTGCTCTATTATTCCTGATAGCGATGGTGCAATTACAGCACCTACCATTACAATCAAACTACTTACGAAGAGTAACGTAAAAATTCCAAAGTTTGTTATTTTTTTCATGATGCAAAATTGCAACGTTGTTCGGCGATTTATTTGACCGCTATTCTAAAAAGCTATACCAAAATGGAAATGCGGCTCTTTAAACTTTTTTGGACGCGTACCTTTGCTATAATCAAATTATTATTTACAGCTCTTGAGGATTTTAAACACTCTCATTATTAAAAACAAGATGTATGAAACAATTCACAAAACACAGTATAGAAAGTGCCCCTGAAGAATCCAAAGAACTTTTAAAATACGGAGAGAAAAAGTATGGCACCGTACCCAACCTTTTTCGCTACATGGCAGGTGCACCGGCTTCTTTGGAAGCATACAATAGCTTATTTTCCATATTTGCAAAGACTTCTTTTTCAGCAGGTGAACAGCATTTAATCTTGCTGGCCGCAAGCATCGTAAATGATTGTGCGTACTGTACCGCCGCACATACTAGGGCGTCAAAGGCCAATGGTATACCATCTTCTATTCTAAACGCCGTTAGAAAAGAGAAAACCCTTGAAGACAAAAGACTTAACGTATTGGTAAACATTACCAAGAAACTTACGGAAACAAGAGGTAACATTGTAGAGAGTGATTTGGAAACTTTTTACAATGCAGGTTTTACACCTGAGAATGTTATGGAGATTATAACTGGTATCTCCTTAAAAACCTTGAGCAATTATATCAACCACGTTACCGAGAACGTTATTAACGAATCTTTAGAACCTTTTGCCGTTGGTAAAGAAATTGAGGATTAGTTCTTTTAAAGACAAACGCTTATTAAACAAAAAAGCTTCCCAACTGGGAAGCTTTTTTCGTTATCCTAACGCCTGAGAAATATCGGCAATAATATCATCTATATGCTCTAGACCTACGGAGACTCGCACCATACCATCCGTAATTCCTGTTTCTGCCCTTTCCGCTGTAGAAAGTTTACTGTGTGTAGTAGACGCCGGATGGGTTATAATACTACGTGCATCACCTAAATTTGCGGACAGCGATAAAAGCTCAATAGAATCGAAGAAATTTTTACCAGCTTCCACGCCTCCCTTTACTTCAAAAGCAACTACACAGCCACCTGCTTTCATTTGCTTTTTAGCAATTTCATATTTAGGGTGCGATTTTAAAAACGGGTATTTAACCCAGTTTACTTTTTCATGTCCTTCTAGAAACTCCGCTAATTTTAAAGCATTTTCACAATGACGATCTACTCGAACAGCCAATGTCTCTAAGCTCTTAGAAAGCACCCAAGCATTAAATGGCGATAATGCAGGGCCTGTAATTCTTGAGAACCGATATACTTTATCAATCAATTCTTTTGAGCCTACAGTAATACCTGCAAGAACCCGACCTTGCCCGTCCATTAATTTTGTTCCGGAGTGGATTACCAAATCCGCCCCAAACTTTATAGGTTGTTGCAAGTAAGGAGAAGCAAAACAGTTATCGATTACCAAAATCAAATTATGTTTTTTAGCAATCTTACCCAAGACCTCTAAATCAAGAACATCTACCCCTGGGTTGGTGGGAGACTCTGCATATATGATTTTAGTTTTCGGTGTAATCAACGCTTCGATTCCCTCTAAATCATCAATCTTAAAATACGAATGGTCAATATTCCATTTTGGAAAGAAATTAGTGAACAACGAATGGGTTGAACCAAAAATATTACGTGCGGACAATACATGGTCTCCACTATCCAGAAGTGCTGCCAAAGTCGAAAATACAGCGGCCATACCAGAAGCAAAAGCAAATCCGTTTTCAGCACCTTCCATCTGGCATACCTTCTCAATAAACTCCGAAGAATTCGGGTTTGAATACCGAGAATAGATATTACGTTCTTTTTCTTCCGCAAACGAGGCACGCATATCTTCTGCATCTTCAAACACAAAACTAGAGGTCATGTACATAGGTACAGAATGCTCTAAGTTTTTAGTACGTTCTAACTGTGTTCTAATGGCGTTCGTTTCAAATTTCTTTTCCATGATTATATAATTTACAGCAAGAGAATTGCCCTTACTGTTACTATTTAATTTATCCTTTTTCGGCTATACGGAGAATATCTCCAAAAACACCTCGTGCCGTAACAGCGGCACCCGCTCCTGCTCCTTGAATCACTAACGGATTCTCTCCATAGGACTCCGTATAAATCTCAATAATCGAATCAGAACCTTTTACTTGTCCCAATGCGCTTTCTTTAGGCACCGAAACCAGTTTTACATCTAAAATACCTTTTTCTTCTTGAAGGTTTCCGTGTAAATCGCCCACATACCTAAGTACATGACCTGGTTTCTGGTTCTTTTTAATTTCATTGAACTTCGCATCTACCAAATCTAGGTTATCAAGAAAATGGTTTACATCGCCATCTCTCAATTCTTCCGGTATCAGGTTTTCAATATTTATATCCGAAAACTCGTTGCTCAAATCCAATTCTCTGGCAAGAATCAACAGCTTTCTACCTACGTCATTACCTGAAAGATCTTCACGTGGATCTGGCTCCGTAAAGCCGCTTTTCATTGCTGCCATTAATATGTTCGAAAATGGCTCTTCGCTCTCAGAAAAAGTATTGAAAATATAACTTAACGAGCCCGAAAACACACCTTTTATACCTGTTATATTTTCACCTGAAAGATGTAATAAGCGTATCGTATCTATTAACGGAAGACCAGCACCTACATTAGTTTCATACAAGTATTGCTTCTGATGTTTATCCAATTCTTCACGCAATAATTGATAATAATCAAAGCCTAGTGTGTTCGCTATTTTGTTGGATGAAACAATGTCAAAACCATTCTCGACGAATTCAAAATAATGAGCTACAAAATCACTATTCGCTGTATTATCAACTACAATTAAATTCTCTAAATGGTGCTCTTTGGCATAGGCAATAACATCTTCAACCTTATATGCAACACCTTTATCTTCTATAGCGGACTTCCAGTTTTTCGGAATCCCTTTTTTGTTCAATAAAATCTTTCTAGAATTGGCCACTGCAAAGACATTCAAGTCTATACCTTTTCTTTTCTGTATGGTTTTAGTTGATTTTAAAATCTGGTCAATTAGTGTTCCTCCAACATTTCCGTGGCCAAAAATCACCAAATTTATCTTTTTACTAATACCAAAAATCTGTCCGTGCATTACATTCAATGCTTTGCTCAAATCAGATTTTTTAAGCACAAGACTTACGTTCTTACCAGACACCGTGTTATTGAAAAGTAACGGTGCTATTTGATTTTTAATCAATGCATTATACGGCCTATGAAATGTACTCAAATCTTGACCCACAATGGATATGACAGACACCTCATCCAGCACGGTAATCATGTTGATGTCCTTGGACTCATAATCACTTTCAAACTCCCTGTCCAGTGCTCTTTTGGCCTCTAGAGCTTGACTTGCATTTACCACTAACCCAATCCCTCTTTCAGAAGAACCTTGGGAAATAATACTCACACTAATATTACTCTTTTGAAGCGCACTGAAAATACGGGCATCCACCCCTACTTTACCGAGAAGCCCTCTACCCTCTACATTAATCATCGAAACATTTTCGATAACGGATAATGATTTTATACCTCCTTCTTTGGTCTTTGCGCTAATTAGCGTGCCTTCATTATCATTATTGAACGTATTTAAAATACGTAGCGGAATGTTCTTTTCTATTAATGGAATGATGGTCTTGGCATGCAAGATAGTCGCCCCAAAATTCGCCAATTCATTTGCCTCGCCATACGATAGATGCGAAATGCGTTTGGCATCGGAAACCAAATCAGGATTGGCAGTATAAATACCATCTACATGGGTATAGTTCTGAAGCTCTTCCGCATTCAAAAAATTAGCGAACAATGCTGCCGAATAGTTACTACCGTTACGGCCTAACGTAGTTGTATCCCCATTTTCATCGGAAGAAATAAAACCTGTAATAATAGGCACCGCGTCTGCTTCTAATTTAGCAAATTTACGTATCACGTTTTCTTTCGACAAAGCTTCATTAACCGAAGCATCACCAAAATTGGAATCGGTTTTAATCAACTCCCTAGCATCTAACATTACCGCATTTATACCTTTGCCAATAAGTAACTTCGTAACTAACTTTGCTGAAATAAGTTCGCCGAAAGACAATAATTGGTCCTTGATTTTTAGACTGTAATCGCCTAAAAGAGAAACCCCTTCAAGCAATTTTGCTAGGTCTTTGAACTCTTTAGAAAGGTTGACATTCTTAAAGGTATGCTTCTGATATTTTTCAAAAGTTTCAAAATCTTTATAATAGTTCTCTCCATTAGCTGCTTTCTCCAAAATACCTTCTAATTGGTCTGTTCCTTTAGCACGAGCAGACAGAACAACTGAAATATTCTCACCTTCTTTTACCTTGTTGGAAACAATATCCAAAACACGCTCCAACCCTTCACCGTTGGCAAGAGATTTTCCACCGAACTTCAATACCTTAGGCTGTTTAGATTTTCCATTTCTACTAAAAACGGGTTCTAGAAGCCTTTCCATCTGATCAAATTCAATTAAAAAGGCATCGTGACCATGAAGGGAATGTACTTCGCCATACGTAACGTTACCATTGGCCTGCGCCAACCGCTTAAAGGTCTCTTTATTCTCTTTTGCCGTAAAGAACAAATCAGAATCCACTCCAATTATATGAATGTTTACATCACTATTTTGAAGGTCGATAAAATTCTGTTCCCCATTTCTCATGACATCTATAGTCTTGAGTAATTGGTTCATGAGTTTATAGGCCGAAAGCTGAAAACGTTCTTGTAATTTTTCGCCATGGTGCCGCAACCAACTCTCCACGTTAAAAACCTGAAGCGCCTCATTTGTGCTCCGTTTGAATCGCTCTTTAAACGATTCTGGCGTACGATAGCACAACATGGCATGCATGCGTGCATCATGAACAGGCTGTTTACTATTGACCAGAAATTGCTCTTGAATCTGACAGTTTCCAATTAACCAATCCGTAGACTTCCAATCCGAAGCAACGGGAATTAGATGTTCCATAATCTTAGGGTTAATAGCTGCCATTTCCCAAGCAATGCCACCTCCTAAAGAGCCACCCAAAAGCGCAAATAATTTATTGATTTCCAGTTTCTGAAGACCCAACAAGAAAATTCTTGCAATGTCTCCCGCTACGAAATCTTTATAATTATCAATTATGAATTTGTCATATCCGTTCCCCGGAATATTAAAACAAAGAATTGTGTACTTTTTAGTATCGATACATTTACCTTCTCCTATGAGTGCAGACCACCAGCCATCATCTCCCGTAACGTTGGAATTACCGGTTAAAGCATGATTGACCTGTACAATTGGCGCTGTGTGCAATTCTTGACCAAACAGTTGATAAGACAACTCAATATCTTGAGTAACCCCACTGATCGTAGTATAGTTCGCTAATTTCAAATGATGAAGCATACGATATATGTTAGACCTAGCTGACTATTACACCAGATAGGTCTTATTAATTTTTAATAAAAATTATTGATTAAAGTACTCCGAAAGCGTTTTGCAAATCGGCTTTTAAATCTTCAACATCCTCTAAACCAACAGACAAACGAATTAAATCCTGACCTACACCTGCCGCATCTTGCTGTTCTGCAGACAATTGTTGGTGCGTTGTACTTGCTGGGTGAATGATCAATGATTTGGTATCACCAATATTGGCCAGTAAAGAGAAAATCTTAGTAGCATCCGTAACTTTTTTAGCTGCCTCAAAACCACCTTTTAATCCAAAAGTAACCAAACCACTTTGTCCTTTTGGCAAATATTCCTGTGCTAAATCATAGTATTTGTTGCTCTTTAGACCAGGGTAATTTACCCATGCCACTTCATCTCTTCCTTCTAACCAAGTTGCTAATTCCAGAGCATTAGCACTATGTTGCTTGATACGTACATTCAACGTTTCCAAACCTTGAATAATCTGAAATGCATTAAACGGACTCAAAGCACCACCAAAATCACGTAATCCTTCTAAAATCAACTTAAAAGTGAAAGCCGCTGCTCCTAAAGCTTCGCTGTATACTAATCCGTGGTAACCTGCAGAAGGTTCGGTAAATTCCGGGAACTTTCCGTTGGTCCAATCAAAGGTCCCGGCATCAATTATAGCACCTCCCAAAGAAGAACCATGACCGCCAATATATTTGGTAAGTGAATGAATAACCAGGTTAGCGCCATGCTCAATTGGATTCAATAGCGCAGGAGAAGCAACCGTATTATCAACTATAAAAGGAACTTGTGCCGCTTTAGCTTGTTTTGAAATCGCTTTTAGATCAAGTACGTCTAATTTTGGGTTTCCTAAAGATTCCACAAAGAAAGCTCTTGTATTATCTTGAACCGCTTTGCCAAAACTTTCCGGATCAGAAGCATCTACAAATGTAGTAGTGATTCCCAATCTTGGCAAAGTAACATTCAATAAAGTAAATGTACCACCGTATAAACTACTAGAAGCCACGATATGATCGCCAGCTTTTAATAGGGTCATTAATCCTGTAGAGATAGCTGAAGTTCCCGAAGCAAAAACAACGGCTCCTACACCACCTTCAACAGCCGCTAAACGATCTTGAAGAATTTGGTTTGTAGGGTTGTTCAGCCTGGTATATATAAAACCTAACTCAGCAAGTGAAAATAAGTTTGCTGCGTGGTCCGTATCGTTAAAAACGTAAGAAGACGTTTGGTAAATTGGTACCGCACGGGTTCCTCCTGTTTGAGCGGGATCGTGTCCGGCATGTAATGCGTTGGTTGAGAATTTCTGATCACTCATAATCTTTGATTTTTAATTGTTATTTAAAATAATTAAAAGTCCTGCACCTTGACACACAATTTGTAGTAAGGTTTGATATCTAAAAAGTTATAAGAAAGCAAAAGATTAGTATGAGTAATCTGTTTTGTTATCTGTCCCATTATTACAGAGATAGAATGTAGCACCTTCTCTGCATTAAGAAGCAAAGGGTTGCTAAGGTTTCAAAGGGTCTATTCCCTCCACCTTTCTTGATAACTATTCAATACGTGTTTGAACTTTTGGAACTACAAATATATGGTCGGTGAGTTTAAATTCACCAACATTTTTGAAAAATTTATAAATTAAACGCTTTTTTTACATCACCTACCATGTCCAACTTTTCCCATGTAAACAATTCTACTTCTTTCTCAATACGACCGTTGTATGGTGATTCAAATACTTTCTTGATTATTTTAGGCTCCTTACCCATGTGACCATAGGCTGCAGACTCTAAATATATAGGGTTACGCAACTTAAGTCTTTCTTCAATAGCATGTGGGCGCATATCAAAAAGCGTTTTGACTTTGATGGCAATTTCACCATCGGTAAGATTCACGTTAGATGTACCATAGGTATCCACATAAATAGATGTCGGTTCAACTACCCCAATAGCGTAGCTCACTTGTACTAAAATCTCATCGGCAATACCTGCTGCCACCAAATTCTTTGCAATATGGCGTGCAGCGTAAGCGGCACTCCTATCTACCTTACTCGGGTCTTTACCACTAAAAGCACCGCCACCGTGAGCTCCTTTTCCTCCATAGGTGTCAACAATAATTTTTCTACCGGTAAGACCAGCATCACCGTGAGGACCACCAATTACAAACTTTCCAGTAGGGTTGATGTGATATTTGATCTGATCATCAAAAAGACCTTGAATTACCTCAGGAAGTTGCTCAACAACCCTTGGAATCAAAATCTCAACCAAATCCTTTTTGATTTTAGCCAACATAGCCTCATCATCGTTGCTAAACGCATCATGTTGTGTAGAGATTACTATCGTATCTATACGCTGAGGCACATTATCGTCTGAATATTCTATTGTTACCTGAGACTTGGCATCGGGACGTAGATAATCAATAATTCTACCTTCCCTTCGCAACTCGGCCAAATTTTGAAGGATTTTATGTGATATATCCAAAGCCAACGGCATGTAATTTTCAGTCTCTTTCGTAGCATAACCGAACATCATACCTTGATCACCCGCTCCTTGCTCTTCTTTCTGACCACGATCTACGCCTTGACTAATATCCTGGGATTGTTCGTGGATTAGAGAAATAACACCACAAGAATCACCACTAAATTGATACTCACCTTTAGTGTAACCAATTTTGTTTATGACCTCTCTAGCTATATTTTGAACATCTAGATAGGTATTACTCTTGACCTCCCCGGCCAAAACAACCTGACCTGTGGTTACTAAAGTTTCACAGGCAACTTTACTTTCTGGGTCAAACGCCAAAAAATTATCCAATAATGCGTCACTAATTTGATCGGCAACTTTATCAGGATGTCCTTCACTAACAGATTCGGAAGTAAATAAATATGGCATACAAACTTTTATTTTTTCTAAAAGGATTTGAACGAATGCCGAAAAGAAGATGATGCGAATAATTCAACATCAACTGCTTTAGCATTTTTTTATTTTGTAGCTCAATTTAAGCTCAAAAACAGAGGTTGCAATCAGTCAAATCCCTCCTCTTTATTTTTAATTAGGACGCAAAAGTATAAAAAATGTTTAGTTTCATGTATTAATATGGTGTTATTTATTACCTCAATAAATAAATAAGCATTTTATCTCTCCTGTTTTCAATGGATTACAAATCATATTTTACAGAGAAAAGCATATAACGGGGTTGTACAAAATAGGTCTGCGTTGTAAAAAACAAGTCGTTAGTACTATCTCTGTTCAATGTAGTGGTATTTAACAAGTTGGTACCTTTTATACCATATTCCCAGCGGCTATCTTTCTTCTGGTAGGTTAAGTTAGACTCCAGAAAGCTATACCTATTATCAATTGTACTCTCCCTGTCCGTATAATTATAATAGTCATAATCTACCGTAAAAATAAAGTTCTTCAAAAAAGCGGCATCAAAACGGGCATACGGTCTACTGGTGTAATATGTGGTTTCTAAATTTCCGTTTTCATAGTTATTTACGGTATATCTGTAACCCAGTTCCAAGTTGGGGGCATTCTTAAAATTAGTTGATAATGCGCCCGTATAATTCTGAGTGAACGAATTAGAAGTACGTTGCTGACCGTCTACTAAGTTATTGGTTGTAGACCAACCAACATTAGCACGTGCAGATGCTTTTATCTTACCTATGGTTCGCTCGTACCTTCCGTTTGCGGTTAACGACTCATCTTCAAAATTAGAATTGATCGTAGTACTTACTCTATTGATTCCAATTATATCGGCATTATTTTTTAGTGCATCTATACGTTTGGTGTAGATTACATTCGCAAAAATATTAGTAAAATTGAACATATTGAAGCTAAAGAAATTCAAGGAAAGGTTATGATTAAGAGCACTTTCCAAATCTCTATTCCCATTATAAAGCGAGTTATAATTATTCAATACATACCCTTGTGCAAAATTACTGACATCAGTAAAAGAGCGTGTCACCCTATAATTAAACCGTATATTTTCTGATTTTTTAAGTTGTGCGTTTATATACATGTCCGGCAACAGTGACGTAAGGTTATCCTCTACCACACTACCCAATTGCTCATTCTTAACATTATACTGATGGAGAGTAACCCCAGGATTAAACGTAAAAATTCCCGCTATTACTTTATAATGAAACCCCAAATAAAGATCGGAGACATTGAAACTCAAATCATTTTCAAAATCACTTCCCATCATATCCAAGGTGGTTTCATTATCTAAAACCTGAAAGATATCCGAGTTGAAATTCTGATGACTTTGCGTTGTACCCAACGTAAAATTTATATTACTTTTAGAACCCAGCACCCTATAATAATCAACCTTTGCATCTACTTTATTGGTAACTATATTTTTAGATTGATTTAAATTATACAAGCTCTGATTTTCATCTACCGGAAAAATATCCACAAAGGCAAACTCATTACGAATTGCTTCATAAAAAGGGTCTTCATCTTGATATAAGTGTTGCGCCTCTACAGCAAAAATGTTCTTTTCATCTAAGGTGTAATATATATTAAGATTTTGATTTACCGATAAAGGTTTTTGTTCTTTTACCTCAGAAATTTCATCCTTAATATCAGCTATGGAAAGCACATTCACGACCTCATTATCATCAGATTGTTTTAAAAGTCCGTCGTAATCCAATTGAAAATTCTCATTTGGTTTATACCTAGCACTCAATTTTGCCAGGCCCAAATGTACGGTCTGATCCGTATTGGTTGTCGCATTTTCTATATCGTTACTGGCTATATAAGCTGTAGTACGCTCTGATTTCATTAATGTACCAGTATAGGAGTAAATCCCAAAACCACTTAAATCCAAACTTTGGGTAGGTGCATAACTAAAATTTGCCGCAGCAAACTTGGTATCTATGTCATTAGCTCTATTGTTCTGGGCCGTAGAAAGCCCCAATCCATCAGCACCCGTGCCTATTGAGCTACCTCCTCTAGCATTTATATTTCTAAAACCTCCGGTAAAATTTCTGTAGTCGTTTCGGGTAAATGGCACTTCACCCAAATTATTTAAATCCGTAATGATATTAATGCTGTACTTGGGACTGTAGTAAAACAATTTAGGGTGTGCCAGATACCTATTATCAGGTCCGTATCCTGCCGTTAACTCTCCAAACCAGAAGTTTTTTTTGCCTTCCTTTAACTTAATGTTCAAAGCTACGTTATCATCATCATTGGTAAGGCCTTTCATTTGAGATACTTCATTGAAATTTCTTAGCACTTCAACTTTACTAAGTGCATTTGCCGGAATATTTTCAACGGCCAATTTAGAATCACCATCAAAAAAATCTTTTCCTTCAACCATAACCTTGCTTACGGTCTTACCTTCTACTTCTATCTGGCCATCATCGTTGATCTCTATACCTGGAAGGTTTTCCAAAACATCCTTCAGCTTTTTCTCCGTACCGGAAACAAAGGCATCCATATCATAAACAATAGTATCCCCTTTTACCGAAACAGGCATTTCATATGTTACTTCTACACCGTCTAATTTACTGGCCTGTTCATGCATTTCAATATCCTTAACAGCATCTAATTTACCCGCCATAAACGTAAAAGACTCTGTTCTAAAACCTAAATAACTTACTTTAACGGTGTATTCAAATCCTGATTTTAGCTTCAATTTATACATACCCGCATGATTTGTTATACCGTATGATTCCAAACCTTTTGTTGCGGTATTTATAGCAATTACATTAGCCATGTCTACGCCTGTACCCAGACTATCTTTCACAGTCCCGGTTAAAGAGATTTCCTGAGACAGCCCCATCACTCCCATTGCAAGAAACAAAACTAACAACAATACATTTTTCATGAAGTACGGGTTAGGAATGGAAACTAAAAATTTAAAGAGATAAAAATTTTATTGTGGTCTGCCGTCTCCACGGTTACGTCTACTCCTGAAATTTTCACGCATTTCTTTCATTTTCTCTTGAGAGATTTTGTCATATTCCGCTTGAGTTACTCTTTTACCTTTACTCGGAGCCTTGATTTCTATTTTCTCAGTTGGGTTTAAAGTAAGCTCCGAACAAACAATAGTAGTGATATCATCACTTACCGCAAGTATAAGTCCAGGAAGCCCCCAATATGAAAAAGGACCCTGGTTAACAGGTATTTCTGGAGTATACCAGGCAACAATTTCTACTTCTTTTATTATAAACTCTTCTTCTTTTTTGTCTTCTTTTTCCGTAGTGCCATCTCTATTTGGTCTACGGAAAATTGCTCTCATATTGGGTCGTTTGATTGTCTTAGTGGCAGTTGCCTTAAACGCGGTATAGTTACCAATTTGCTTAGTATCACTCTCTAATTTCCAATCTAGTTTTTCCAATTCATCGTCTATAAGGAATATTTTACCTAGAAGCTCATTCTTTACTAAATACCTCTGATCTTTTAAATTCTTATATAAATCGCCATCTGATACTCCCATTCTTCCAAACCGTGGACCGCGACCACCCTCTCTACCACTAGGCTGTTCCAACTGTTCTTCCTCCTCGTAGATAGATTCTATTTGATTGAAAGTGAGTTTAAAGGTTTTTTCATTCGCCTTTTTAATACGCTCCATCATCTCCTTTTTACGGTCTTCTGGAATTTTTCTATTACCAAAATCCATATTTACCTGGGTTTTACTCTGGTATGTTGCTTTTCCCTGAAAATCTTGAGCATACGTACTGGCGCACAACAAAACAAGAATTAAACCTATAGACCACTTATTTTTCATCATGATAGTTTGTTAGATCGAAATTAAGACTCTTAAAACCGTATTTGGTTTAATCCAACTTTCAAAAGAAAAATTAACGTCTTTAAGGGTATTTTTACGATTGTGGATAAAATTTGTTTTTACTTCCTATTGTTATCTCGTATCTTGTACCTTCCAATACAACTATCAACATCAACACAACCATTAATTAAGAAAACTCTATGCACATAGCAGTTGCCGGAAACATCGGTGCGGGAAAAACAACCTTAACTAGATTATTAGCAAAACATTATAACTGGGAAGCCAATTTTGAGGATGTTGTAGACAACCCTTACCTAGATGATTTTTATAATCAAATGGAACGTTGGAGCTTTAACCTTCAGATTTACTTTTTGAATCATAGATACCGTCAAATTCTACAGATTAGGGAAAGTGGAAAGGAAATTATACAGGACCGAACCATTTATGAAGATGCTTATATTTTTGCACCCAACCTTCATGCCATGGGCTTGATGACCAACAGGGATTTTGAAAATTACAAAAGTCTTTTTGAGTTGATGGAAAGCTTGGTACAACCGCCGGATCTACTTATATATTTACGCAGTTCTATTCCAAACCTTGTGAAGCAAATTCATAAAAGAGGCCGCGAATACGAAAACACTATTTCTATTGACTATCTAAGTAGACTTAACGAACGGTATGAAGCATGGATTCATGGCTATAGTAAAGGAAATCTATTGATTGTTGATGTGGACAATTTAGATTTTGTAGACCAACCAGAAGATTTAGGTACGATTATCAATAAGATTGATGCGGAAATCAACGGTTTATTCTAACTAAAATTACTTTATAAAATTATTTTCTTTAGCGTGTGCAATTGCCTGCTCACTGCTGTCAACCAATAAAACCAGTGTGGTCTTATAGGATTGAAACAGACCGCTGACACGCTCCATTTTCCTTTTGTGATTAACGCTTCTTAAATAGATGGCACTAATTTGATTAGGATACAACTCCGCAATTTCTTTATAGATATCTGCATCGTGCTCTCCGCTATCCCCTATCAAGATGAATTTAAGATTTGGATAGGTCTTTAAAAGGTTTAATATCTCTTTTTGCTTCTGAGGTTTTTCTACCTCCTTTTTACGCTTCATAAAGCGCGGGAAGTTCCGCAACAAAATTGGACCTTTGGGAAAGTTATTTTCTTCCAAAAAAAACTCAAGATAGCGGTACAAGTTCCAAGGACTATGGCTAACATAAAAAATTGGATTGGCAGACTCTCCCGATTTTCCTCTGTGCAACAAATTATAAAATTCTGCAGCACCTCTAAGAGGAGTGCGCTTACCTGCCCTTTTAAAAATAGTATTTACTACCACTCGCCATTTTAAAGAAGAGACGACACCCGTATGCAAAATAGTATCATCAATATCACTGATAACCCCAAACTCAGCTTTAACGGAAGGAATTAACACTTCTCCAGGAAAACGATTTTGACGAAGTATTTCTCTACCCAATGAACTGTCATCATAAGAGATTTCATAATTTAACCACCCTTCTTGGTTGGTTAGTGTCTCTAAATTCTCTAAAGATTCATTAAAAACATAATAGCCTCTGTTATCTGTCTTTCCTATAAGAACACGATCATCAGAAAGATTTAATTTTATACTGGTATTCCTTACTTCATCCGTTTCAAAACGTTTGTAGCTATTCCATATTAACGTAAAAAAGCCTTTTTTAGACAGGTCTATTTCCTCATCCTCCAAAGCTCGTCCTCTAGCATAGAAATGCGAATCAGTTCCATACCCCTGAAAAGCAATAATCTGCAACCTATCTTTTTTACCGAATAAACCCATAGTGCCAAATATACTTAAATATAGGACTAGGAATTAGTCTGATAAAAATCTATAGGTGCTCAAAAGTACAGTTTACGCATTCAACAGCAAGCTTCACTCATTCCTTGTTTTTATTGAAACGGATACCTTTTAGGTTTATATATGTTTAACCATGCCGTTCTATTGGAAAGGCGCAAAATCCATATTCTATGAAACCCAAGAAAAATCCACAAAAAGATTTAAACCCTAACCGTCCTATTTATTTTCTTTTTGGGCTATTATTTGTTCTTATGCTTACTTTGGTAGCATTTGAATGGAAAACTTATGACCACCATTATGACTATGATGTTTCTATGAATTTAGAGGATGAACTTACAGAAGAACTTCCAATTTTGGTAGAATTTAAAACACCTCCTCCTCCAAAACAGATTCAGGCACCACCTATAATTGAAGTCATTGATAATGAGGACGAGAAAATTGAAGATGTGATTGAATCCTCAGAAACCGATCAGGAGGAAAAGATCTTAGAGGTATCGGACATAGAGGTAGTAGAAACTGACGAACCTGAAGAAATATCCTTTATTGTAATTGAAGATGTACCCGTTTTTCCTGGATGTGAAAAGGAAAAGGAAAAACGCCTTTGTTTTCAAAAAATGATGAACAAACACGTTGCCAAGAACTTTAGGTACCCTGAATCTGCTCAAGAAATGGGTATCCAAGGACGCGTAAATATCATGTTCGTGATACAAAAAGACGGTAGTATTGGTAATGTACAATTACGAGGCCCAGATAAGAGCCTTGAAAAAGAAGCTAAAAGAATAATAGATAAATTACCAAAAATGCAACCTGGTAAACAAAGAGGGACACCTGTACGAGTTCCTTTTAGTCTTCCCATAAATTTTAAACTTCAGTAAACCGCACAAAAAAAGGGGCCATTTTCACGGCCCCTTTTTTTTATATGAAATTGAATTAGCTACTTTTTAACATCCACCTTTTCAATGGTGATTTCCGTCTCTTTACCATTATTGGCTGCTACATTTTTTTCAAAAGCCATAAGTTGATTGTTTACTTCTGATTTCGTTCCTCTAAATACTTTCTCTTGAGATAATTTTTCCCCGTTCACAACCGTAGTATATGCAATTGTTGCTTCAGCCTTTTGGGAATCAAGGTCATTCATTTCAACCCTAATCTCTTTATTATTCTCTACACCGGCCATGCCAGTAGCTTCCATTGCAATACTTGGTGCAATAACCAAAGCTACAACAGACATTAACTTTAAAAGAATATTTAAAGAAGGCCCTGAAGTATCTTTAAAAGGATCACCTACCGTATCTCCAACGACAGCGGCTTTATGTGCGTCCGTTCCTTTACGACCATCCGACTCAATCATTTTTTTGGCATTATCCCAAGCACCACCAGCGTTAGATTGAAAAATTGCCATTAACACACCACACGTTGTTACGCCGGCCAAAAGTCCGCCCAACATCTCGGCACCACCTATAAAACCAACTGCAACCGGAACAACAATTGCTAACAGACCTGGCAGAACCATCTCTCTAATAGAAGCTTTTGTAGAAATATCCACACATTTATCATATTCCGCATACCCATCAGCAGCATCAAAAATTGCTCGTTGGTCCGCGGTAGCTTTAGACATATCCGAATCTACCTCTCTCATAACTTGCAAAGCAGCTTTTAACTGCGGAATATCTCTAAATTGCCGTCTTACTTCTTCAATCATTGCCATTGCCGCACGACCAACCGCATTCATTGATAAGGCCGAGAATACAAAAGGAAGCATTCCCCCTACTAAAAGACCGGCCATAATTTTTGGTTGAGAAACATCGATTGAGGTTACGTTCGCCACTTTCATAAAAGCAGAAAACAGAGCCAAGGCCGTCAATGCCGCAGAAGCAATTGCAAAACCTTTGCCAATAGCGGCCGTTGTATTCCCTACTGCATCTAATTTATCCGTACGTTCCCTAACCTCAGAAGGTAATTCCGCCATCTCCGCTATACCACCGGCATTATCAGAAATTGGCCCGTAGGCATCAACTGCTAGCTGTATACCTGTATTTGCCAACATGCCCACTGCTGCTATGGCAATGCCATACAAACCAGCAAAATGATGCGATACTATAATGGCTGCGGCAATCAATAGTATTGGAACCATTGTAGACATCATACCTACACCCAGACCAGCTATAATATTGGTTGCGGCACCCGTTTCCGATTGAGAGACAATAGAGTTTACCGGTTTTGTTCCTGTACCCGTATAATATTCCGTAATCTTGCCTACACCCAAACCAGCTACAAGACCAGCTAATGTGGCGTAAAATATACCCATTGCACCCATGGGCAGACCCTCTATAGATTCTGGTATGAAGGCCGTAATTATAAAATATGAGGCTACGACCATTAACCCGGCCGAACCGAATTCGCCAATATTTAATGCTGTTTGTGGATTACCACCATCTTTAACTTTTACAAAAAATGTACCTATGATGGACATTACAATACCAACAGCAGCTAACACTAGTGGAAGATAAACAGCACCTAGCCCTGCAAAATCCGGAGTTATAATAAATGCCCCTAAAACCATTGTCCCTATTATAGAACCCACATATGACTCAAATAAATCAGCCCCCATACCTGCAACATCACCCACATTATCACCCACATTATCTGCTATAGTAGCAGGGTTTAATGGGTGATCTTCTGGTATACCAGCTTCCACCTTACCCACTAAATCCGCACCAACATCGGCTGCTTTTGTATAAATACCACCACCAACTCTTGCGAAAAGAGCAATTGATGATGCCCCTAAAGAAAAGCCGGAAAGCACATTCAAGACCAAACTAAGGTTCTCAGCACCAGGCCACATAGATTGATACAACATAAATAATACACTTAGCCCCAAAACACCAAGCCCAACAACTCCAAGTCCCATAACCGCACCACCGGCAAAGGCAACCTCTAGAGCTTTGCCCAAGGAGGTTTTAGCAGCTTGTGTGGTTCTAACATTTGCTTTGGTAGCAACTTTCATACCTATGAACCCTGCTAAAGCAGAACAGATGGCTCCTACTATAAAAGAAAGGGCTACCATTCCATGAGAACCTTCCTCATTGCTACCTTTAAAAAATAGGAGAACAGCTACCGCTATCACAAAAATTGAAAGGATTTTGTATTCCGCTTTCAAGAAAGACATTGCACCATCGGCAATATTCTTTGCTATCCTAGCCATTTTTTCGTCACCAACTTCTTGTTTGGTTACCCATACGTCTTTGACAAAAACGAATACTAAGGCCAGTATTCCGAATACTGGCAAAAATTTTACTACTAATTCCATTCGAGTTGTTGTTTAAGATTTCTAATGCCAACTAAAGTAATGAAATTGATGTTATAAAAAAAAGCCTTTTTTATTGCTAAAAAAGGCTTTTTGAAGAGTAATAATTATTTATATCGTAAAAGTGCGTTTCTTTTTAAATTCGCTATTATCATAACGCTCTACACATTCATGGTAGATTTTAACTGCCTCTTGGGCATCACCCCATCCACCTGTATCAACTTTCTTCTTTTCCAAATCCTTATATACTTTAAAGAAATGTTCTATTTCCTTTAAACGATGAGGATTCAAATCACTAATATCATGGTTATTGCTCCATATTGGATCAGAAACAGGCACACAGATAATCTTTTCATCCGGCCCTTTTTCATCGGTCATATGAAAGACTCCAATTGGTCTTACTTCCATAACCACCATAGGATATGTTGGTTCCGCTCCCATTACCAAAACATCTAATGGATCCTTATCCAAAGCTAACGTTTCAGGAATGAAACCGTAATCACCAGGATACATCATAGATGAAAAAAGCATACGGTCAAAACGTATTTTATGTAATGTAAAGTCGTATTCGTATTTATTTCTACTTCCTTTTGGAATCTCTATTAAAACATCAAAAGTTATATCTGCTTTTTTTCCCATTTTTTAGGTTTATTTTACAATCACGAAGGTACAAAAATGCAAACACGCCAACCTCCAAATATGGAAAAAACATCGCGCATTATAACAAAATTATGTGATTATAAATATTAAAGAAACTGACTAAGAATCTTTATTATTTTCGAAGCGAACCTATAAACACTTATCAATGAATAAACTAAACCCTAACAGATTTACAAAACCTATTATCTAAAAGTCAAAACCAAATGTTCCAGTAATGCTAAAAGGGCGCGCCTCTGGAGCATCCAAATAATTTCCTCTAAAGTTAAAATCCACCCTAAGAATTTTAAAAATGTTACCAATTCCAACGGAATATTCATAATATATTTTGTCAGACGGGGCCTGTAAAGGTGTATTTATAGTAGCTGGCATGCTCAAGGCTATATTTTCATCGGAAAGGTCTCCCCACACTCCCCTTAAACCGATAATTTCACGCAAATTAAGTTTGCGCAACAACGGAATACGAGAGAAAAGACGTCCGTTAAAATTGTGCTGTAGATGTAATGCTATATAGGTATCCGTTACGAATTCATAGAAGTCCAGGTTAGGAAATGTTCCGTAGTTGGAAAAGAAGGTCTGATTACCAGGAACAACATTCAACAATCCTAACGGCACGGTATTAAAGGTCTTACCCATTTCCAGAGTTGAGAACAGTCTACCAAAACCTCCTATTTGCCAAGGCTGGCTATATGAAAATTGTAATTTACTATAGCTGAAATCACTATCAAAAACAACATCCACACCTTTAGTATAACTTAATAATAGGGTGCTATAGTCATCATTCATGCCCTTTCTTTCCACACCATACCCAATAGTTCTTTTACCCGGCGTGTAAATCATAATAGCGTTAAAATCGAATTGATTTATCTCCGACGAAATACCTGTTGGAGCATCTGGATCTATATAATCTAGACTAAAATCATCTGGCAAAGCAGAGCTTAATTTCCTAAATGTACCGCCAACACCAAATCTTACATTGGTTATGGGCTCTATTTCTATATTGAATTTACTTAAGTTGATATTCGTTAGTCTATTGTTAGCTCCTACAGTTACCAAAGAAGACGAAGCAATACTCCGACCAAGAACATCATTTGTAGCCGTAAGACTTACCCCTAGTTGCTCAATATCCCTTCGATTACCCCCAGAAACAATAAGCCTACTCTTTTTATCCAGTAACATTTTACCGGATAGACCATGCTTAAACTTCTTGTCCTCAAAACCATAAGCCGTGTATCCTTCAACACGCCAAAGGTCATTCTCCCCAAAGTATGAACGTGCGCCTATACGTACCCGTGGACCTTCTGCTTGATTATAACCAAAGACATCATATACAGAACCAACATCCATATTCCACTTATCGATCTCTACATAACCACTACCCAAAATACTCACTAGATTGTAGTAAGATTTAAATTTAGGAACTGTCTTTAGTGTATCCAATAACTGATAAATACCCTTTTCATCCTTATTTAAACTTTCTAATCTACTATTCTCCCAAAACGTACTATCCCTATTTAAGACCGAATCATCATAGGGGTTGCTCTCTTGTTTATAAAACTCTTTTGGCTTTTTCTCATTAAAAGTATAGTTATCAAATACAGTAGTACGTTTACCGTACATACCACGTGATTCTTCCTTTTTTTGAAAACTGAAATCACTCATCATATAATCGCGCTTCAAAAGAAATACGGAATCATTGACCACCTCAAAATCCTGTTCAATATAAATCTCTTTGACCCAGTTAATATTGGCGCTTTTAGTAACCTCAAGATTAATGTTCTTTACCGCATAGGTAGAATCATTCACCCAAAAATCCCCTTTAAACGTTAGTTCGTTCTTTCGTCTTGGATAATAAACAATATTGTAACACCATTTATCTTCTATAAATGCACTATCCCGCAAAGCATAGTTGTAAACATCTACTCCAGTCCTAGACAAGGGACTGGTGAAACTTTTATCAAAGAATTTGAGATAATTATCATAGATATCATACTCCTGATAGAGGTCCGCTACAAATGCGATAATAGACTGGTTGTTATCAAAACCCGAGTTTTTATTACCTAGGATATCCTCTTTTTCCTCGTCTAGCCTATTGTCCCCATAAACCTTAGAAAAAGTTTCGTTCAAGAAAATAGGTAAATAGGTTTTTCCGGTAATACGGGAAGTATCTAGATCATTAAAGACAAATTCAAGCCCTTTAAAAATCTTCTTCTTCATAAGGGCACTATCAATAGTATTGAGATCAAACTCTACCTTTTCATACTTTTCAAAAGCATATTGGTTGAATTTACGTAGACCGTTCTCCCTTTTTTTTGCCCATATTTTTCTTAAAATATCTATGGCAGGGTTGTTTTTTTTAGGTTGCTTTCCTCCTACAAGAACTACTTCATCAAGCTGTTGGGAAGACTCTTTCATGACCACATTCATCTTATAGGTCACTTTTGACGTAAGTGGAATTTCAACACTTTCGTATCCAATAAAAGAAACCAAAAGAATAGGGTGATTCTCATCCGATTCCATATAAAAAACACCATTATCATCTGTAATAGTGCCTTCATAAGACCCTTTAAAAAGAATATTGGCAAAAGCTACCGGCTGGTTATCTTCATCTACCACAACACCACCCACTTTAGTTTGCGCGCTGGCAACCAAAGTAAAAAGTAGCAAAACTAATAATAGGAGGTTTTTCATTCAAGAAATTTTCTCTATCCTGTACAAACAAATAATGTACCAGAACAGATTATATTGTATTTCCAAGTCCGTTTTTAAACATAAAAATTAAAGTCCGCTTCTATTTCCCTGCTAAGAATCCTAATCCAAGCCTAAAAACACCAAACGGAACTAATAAAAAAATGCTTTACCGACACTAAGTCGGTAAAGCAAAAATACCTTTACAATTTTGATATACCTATTTGTACATCACTTTCTTAACCGCATCAACCACATCTTTATGATTTGGCAACCATTCCGCTAACAATACAGGAGAATACGGTGCAGGCGTATCTGCCGTATTTATCTTCTGGATAGGTGCATCTAGGTAATCAAAAGCGTGAGACTGTATATGAAATGTTATCTCTGTAGCCACATTTCCAAAAGGCCAGGCCTCTTCCAGTATAACCAAACGGTTTGTTTTCTTTACTGATTTTAAGATAGCTTCATAATCCAATGGCTTTACGGTACGTAAATCAATGATCTCACAGCTAATTCCTTCTTTCTGAAGTTCATCGGCAGCTTTATCTGCCTCTTTTATAATTTTACCAAAAGAAACAATAGTAACATCACTACCTTCTCTTCTTATATCTGCAACACCTATTGGTATAGTATATTCTCCTTCCGGCACTTCACCTTTATCTCCGTACATCTGCTCAGACTCCATAAAAATAACCGGGTCATTATCACGAATTGCCGATTTCAACAATCCTTTTGCATCTGCGGGGTTGGAAGGTACGATAACCTTTAACCCTGGACAGTTAGCATACCAGCTTTCAAAAGCTTGCGAATGCGTAGCTGCCAATTGACCAGCCGAACCTGTGGGTCCTCTAAAAACAATAGGACATGGAAACTGCCCCCCGGACATCTGACGAATCTTAGCCGCGTTGTTGATGATCTGATCGATACCCACCAAAGCAAAGTTGAAAGTCATGAATTCTATGATAGGACGGCATCCGGTCATTGTTGAACCGACACCGATACCAGCAAAACCTAGCTCAGCGATAGGAGTATCTATAACTCGTTTGGCACCAAACTCATCTAGCATTCCTTTGGAAGCTTTGTAAGCGCCGTTGTATTCAGCAACCTCTTCACCCATCAGATAAACAGATTCATCTTTGCGCATTTCTTCCGACATCGCCTCGACAATGGCTTCCCTAAATTGTAATGTCTTCATATTATATGGAGTATCTTTTTATTATGTGCGTTAAAAACGCAAGCAAAAATAGGAAATTATATGTCAAATAAAGACCTCTAGGAATCAAAAAAAGTTATAAAAAATACTATGCATGCATAGTATTTTTGAAAAAGTTTACATATCTTCGTCTGGATTAAATATAGCTTTATAGACATGAAAATATTAGTTTGCATAAGTAACGTTCCTGACACAACATCCAAAATCAACTTTACGGATGGCGATACTAAATTTGACACCAACGGTGTGCAGTTCGTAATTAACCCTAATGACGAGTTTGGTTTAACACGTGCCATGTGGTTTAAGGAAAAACAAGGTACCACTGTACATATAGCTACAGTTGGCGAGGCTAGTGTAGAACCCACTATGCGTAAAGCACTTGCCATTGGCGCCGACGAAGCCATTAGAGTGAACGCCGCTCCTACCGATGGTTTTTTCGTTGCAGAGCAGTTGGCGAATATTATCAAGGACGGAGGTTACGACCTTGTTATAGCCGGAAGGGAAAGTATTGACTATAACGGAGGAATGGTACCTGGAATCCTGGCCACTCTTTTAGGCATGAATTTCGTAAATACTTGTATCAGCCTTGAAGTAGAAGGTACTACAGCTACCGCTATTAGGGAAATTGATGGCGGAAAAGAAACCGTACAAACTTCATTGCCACTAGTTATTGGAGGTCAAAAAGGTCTTGTACAGGAAAGCGATTTAAAAATACCCAACATGCGTGGTATTATGATGGCGCGTAAAAAGACCCTTACCGTAGTAGAGCCAATTGAAGCTACCGTTGCAACAAAGGATGCTAAATTTGATAAGCCCATGGCAAAAGGAGCTGTTAAATTGGTCAATTCCGCAGATGAGCTGGTAGACTTACTTCACAATGAAGCCAAAGTAATTTAATTGCTGCATAGTTTTAAATCGGCATTGACCTAATCAATTTATTAGATCATCTGAAACACGCTAAAACAGCAAATGTTATCTCAACAAAATAAAACAATACACAAAAATGTCAGTATTAGTATATACAGAATCCGAAAACGGAAAATTAAAAAAAAGTGCCTATGAAGTGGCATCATATGCCAAGGCAGTAGCGGACCAATTAGGTTCTTCGGTTACGGCAATTTCTTTTAACACCGAAAATAATGACCAACTAGGAACTTATGGTGTTTCAAAAGTATTGAATGTAACTGATGATAAGCTTGCTACATTTAATGCTTTGGCCTATGCGAATAGCATTGCACAAGCTGCTAAAAGCGAAAATACCCAGGTAATTGTAGTAAGCTCTAGCACGAACAGTAAATTCTTGGCACCTATTCTAGCTGCTAAATTAAAAGCAGGTTACGTACCCAATGTTGTTGCTGCTCCAGAAAGCACATCACCATTTAGCGTAAAGCGCACTGCTTTTAGCAACAAAGGATTTGCCCATACAGAAATTACAACGGATATTAAGATTGTAGGGGTTTCCAATAATGCTTTTGGTATTATGGAAAACCAGACAACTGCAACAGTTGAGTCTTATAATGCCGATTTAAGTGATGCTGATTTTGCCGTGAAATCTATTGAAATAGACAAAGTTGCCGGCCAGGTTACCATTGCAGATGCAGATATCGTTGTTTCTGGTGGAAGAGGTCTTAAAGGACCTGAAAACTGGGGAATGATCGAAGAACTTGCAGAAATACTTGGTGCCGCTACGGCATGTTCCAAACCGGTTTCCGACATGGGATGGAGACCACATGGCGAGCATGTTGGCCAAACTGGCAAGCCCGTTGCATCCAATCTTTATATTGCAATTGGCATCTCTGGAGCCATTCAACATTTGGCTGGAGTTAGCGCTTCTAAAACCAAAGTTGTCATTAACTCTGATCCTGAAGCTCCGTTTTTCAAAGCTGCAGACTATGGTATTGTAGGCGATGCCTTTGAAGTAGTACCTCAACTCATCGAAAAATTAAAGCAATTTAAAGCTCAAAACGCTTAATTTTTGTTAATTTGCGCTCGTTAAAGGGCTGTTTAAATACAAGGTACGCCCGTATTTAAACAGTCTTTTGTATTTTAATGATTCTATGAGCTTAGTAAGGTTAAAAATAAAAGGTATTTCCTATAGCCAAACACAAAATGGGGCTTACGCCCTTATTTTGAACGAAGTGGAAGGCGATCGTAAACTACCCATTGTCATTGGTGCTTTTGAAGCGCAGAGTATTGCTATTGCCCTTGAGAAAGAAATAAAGCCACCAAGGCCATTGACTCACGATTTGTTCAAAAACTTTTCAGATCGTTTTGATATAGTAATTAAACAAGTTATAATCCACAAGTTGGTGGACGGTGTTTTTTACTCCAGTATCATCTGCGAACGCGATAAAATTGAGGAAATCATAGATGCCAGAACCAGTGACGCTATTGCATTAGCACTTCGTTTTAATGCTCCGATTTTTACTTATAAGACTATTTTGGACAAAGCGGGCATCTTCTTAAAATTCTCTTCTAAAGACAAGGAAAAAGAAGAAACAGACGATAGTATTGTGGTTGATGAGATTTTACAGGAAGGTGAAACTGTAGAAATCGAGTCTGGTGCAACCGATGGTTATACCGAACTATCTATTGATGAGCTCCACAAGGAACTTGATAAAGCCGTTGTGAACGAAGATTATGAAAAAGCGGCCAAGTTACGTGATGAGATTTCCAAAAGAAACTGATAAACAAGCAAGTACCTTATGAAAATTAACCTTTGGATTGTACTACTTGCCCTATTTATATTTTTCCCATCCATAGCACAAGAAAACATAGCGGTTCCTGCCGCAGAAACGGCTGCTATTAATGATATAATTTCTCAAAACACAGATCATATTCAGCCTAATGCAGGCTTTAGCTTAAACAGTTTGGGCAGGGGCATATTAGGTATGGTAGTGCTCCTGCTTATTTCAGTTTTGTTTAGTTCTAACCGAAAGGCAATTAATTGGAAAACCGTTGGTATTGGTCTTACATTACAGTTATTTATTGCTATTGGGGTACTTAAAGTGCCGTTTATCCAGAAAGTATTTGAATCCATTGGTGAGGTTTTTATAAGTATTCTAGGTTTTACCAGGGCGGGAAGTAAATTTTTGTTTGAGGGATTGGTGGTGGACACTAATACATTCGGTTATATTTTTGCTTTTCAAGTTTTGCCAACTATCATCTTTTTTTCAGCTTTGACCTCGTTACTATTCTACTTAGGCATTATTCAAAAAGTGGTAAGAGCTCTAGCATGGGCACTTTCTAAAACCTTAGGTATTTCCGGAGCCGAAAGTCTATCTGTTGCCGGAAACATATTTCTAGGCCAGACCGAAGCACCTTTATTGATTAAAGCTTACTTGGAGAAGATGACCAAGTCTGAGATTCTTCTAGTAATGATCGGTGGAATGGCAACGGTAGCAGGTGCTGTTTTAGCAGCCTATATTGGCTTCTTAGGCGGCGAAGACAAAATATTACAGCTTGTATTTGCCAAGCACCTTTTGGCAGCTTCCGTAATGGCGGCACCAGGAGCTATTGTTATCTCTAAAATCCTTTATCCACAGACCGAACCTGTAAACACGGAGGTTGCCGTGTCTTCAGAAAAAATAGGAGCCAACATTCTAGATGCTATCGCCAATGGTACTACGGAAGGTTTACGTTTGGCAGTAAATGTTGGGGCCATGCTTTTGGTTTTCGTAGCTATGATTGCTATGCTAAACGGAATTCTAGATTGGATCGGCGATATGTCATCACTCAACCAATGGGTGGCCAGCAATACCTCTTATGATAAGTTTTCTTTGGAAGCCATTTTAGGCACGGTATTCGCACCGCTCATGTGGTTAATTGGCGTTGCCAATGAAGATATTATGCTTATGGGACAGTTACTGGGTATCAAACTTGTGGCAAGCGAATTTGTAGGCTACATACAATTAGCGGAGCTAAAGGATATGGCTACCGGTGCAACTTTCACCTATAATAAATCCGTTATTATGGCCACTTATATGCTTTGCGGTTTCGCCAACTTTGCATCTATAGGCATACAGATCGGCGGTATAGGTTCATTGGCTCCCGGGCAGCGTAAAACCCTTTCTGAATTTGGACTTAGAGCTGTTCTTGGTGGTTCTATCGCTTCTCTATTATCAGCTACTATTGCCGGTATGATTTTAGGATAACTCAGCGTCATTCACCAAAAACATTCAGTTAATAAATCGCTAATAACTACTTTCAGTAAATTTCTAGCTTTCACCCTTTACCTTTTATCTTTGAACCACTATGAAGCAATACCACGATTTACTTAAGCACGTACTAGAAACCGGTAACCAGAAAGGAGACCGCACAGGAACAGGAACTCTTAGCGTTTTTGGCCATCAAATGCGTTTTGACCTAAGCGAAGGCTTTCCTATGGTAACCACTAAAAAGTTACACCTCAAGTCTATCGTCTATGAATTGTTGTGGTTCTTGAAAGGTGATACAAACATCAAATATCTTCAAGAAAACGGTGTACGTATTTGGAATGAGTGGGCAGATGAGAATGGCGACTTAGGTCCTGTCTACGGGCATCAATGGCGCAATTGGAACAATGATGAAATAGACCAAATCAAAGATGTAATAGAATCATTGAAGAATAATCCCAATAGCAGGCGTATGTTGGTTTCCGCATGGAACCCTAGTGTTCTTCCGGATACGTCTAAATCATTTTCTGAAAATGTAGCAAACGGTAAAGCTGCACTCCCCCCATGCCATGCATTTTTTCAATTTTATGTGGCAGATGGTAAACTTTCGTGTCAATTGTACCAACGAAGTGCAGATATCTTTTTAGGGGTGCCTTTCAACATTGCATCTTACGCCTTGTTTACCATGATGATGGCACAGGTCTGTGGTTATGAGGCTGGCGAATTCATTCACACTTTTGGTGATGCCCATATTTATAACAACCATATGGATCAGGTAGAATTGCAATTAAGTCGTGAAATTAGACCTTTACCAAAAATGGTTATCAATCCTGAAATAAAAGATATTTTCGACTTTAATTTTGAGGATTTTACCTTAGAGGATTACAATCCACATCCTCATATAAAAGGAGCCGTAGCGGTTTAGGGCTCATCAAAAACATGATTGAGTCAACGAGGTACTTTCTATAATCCTTATATTTATAAGATATAAGAATTGTTATGACATTGACAGATTCCCTCATTGACTTTTTTTTAGAGACCCGCAAACACACTGAAAACCTCTGCGAACCTTTAGAAATAGAAGATTATGTAGTGCAACCCATAGTAGACGTTTCTCCCCCTAAATGGCATTTAGGACATACTACTTGGTTTTTTGAGGAATTTATTCTAAAACCTCATCTTAAGGATTATAAGATTTTTGATGAAGATTTCTCTTTTGTGTTCAATAGTTATTATGAGACGGTTGGAAAAAGAGTAGTGAGGTCCGATCGTGGCAACCTTTCGAGACCGTCGGTAGAAAGTGTGTATGCCTACCGATCACACGTAACGAAGGCTGTAGAACGTCTTTTCGTTACCACTCAAAGTCAAGAATTATATGACCTTCTGGAAATAGGTATTCATCATGAGAAACAACACCAAGAACTATTATTGACAGACATTAAATTTATTTTGGGCAACAACCCCTTACTACCCTCCTATTCGGATACTTTTAAAGAACATCCGCTAGAAAGTACCTCCAAAGAATGGATTTCCATGGAAGAAGGCATTTATGAAATTGGCCATAATTCCGAAGATTTTTGTTATGATAATGAACTGGGAAGACACAAGGTATATTTACATCCGTTCAAGATATCGAACAACTTGGTTACCAATCAAGAGTATATTGAATTTATTGAAGCTGGAGGTTATAAAAAATTTGATTTATGGCATGCAGAAGGATGGGACTGGGTAAATCAAAACCAGATTTCCGCTCCATTGTACTGGCATAAAATTGATGGTGTTTGGCACAATTACACGCTAAAAGGTCTTCAAACAATTACCCCTGGAGCACCGGTTACACATATTTCATATTTTGAAGCCTTTGCCTTCGCACAATTTAAAGGCTGCCGTCTTGCTACTGAATTTGAATGGGAAGCTTCGCAAGCTTTTTTCACTTGGGGCAAACGCTGGGAATGGACAGAAAGCGCTTATCTACCTTACCCAAACTACACAAAAGCAGAAGGTGCTTTAGGTGAATATAATGGCAAATTCATGGTCAATCAAAAAGTATTGCGCGGCGGTTCTGTTGCAACACCTATAAAACACACAAGATTTACGTACCGTAATTTTTTTCAGACTGATCTAAGATGGCAATATAACGGATTACGATTGGTAAAATAAATTTACGGTCAAAAGTATAGTTTCCCAAAATTTCCCGACTTAAACATTATGCAAAAACCAACCGAATTACTTTTTAAAACCCAATTTGAAGAAGACGTTCATTCTGGACTAACAGATTTTCCAAAACATTTATCATCAAAATACTTTTATGATGAAAAGGGAGATAAGCTTTTTCAGGATATAATGCATATGCCAGAGTATTATCTAACTCAAAAAGAGTATGATATTCTCTTGAACCACACTGCTAAAATAGCCCAACTCTTTGCTTCGGGAAATCCAAAATTCCGACTTATAGAATTAGGGGCAGGAGATGGGAAAAAGACAAAAATTCTTTTGAAACACCTTTTAGAAAATAATTTTGATTTTAAATATCAACCTATAGACATAAGTCAGAACGTACTTAACGGCTTAGAGGCTTCATTAAAAAGGGAACTTCCTCAAATGACCGTAGAACCTCAACAAGGCACTTATTTTGAGGCTTTGGAAAAACTTAATTCTGAAAACGGTTCAAAGAAAATTATACTATTTTTAGGATCCAATATAGGCAACCTTTTGCACGAACAGGCTATTGATTTTTTAAAAAGCGTTCAGGAACTAATGCAAAAAGACGACCTATTTTTTATAGGTTTCGACATGAAGAAAAACCCGCAAACCATCTTAGATGCCTATAATGACCAGACTGGTATTACAGCAGCATTTAACAAAAATGTGTTAGCCAGAATCAATAAGGAATTAGGTGGTAATTTTAATTTGGATAAATTTCTACATTGGGAAGTATACGATCCAGAAAGTGGAACCGCCAAAAGTTACTTGGTTGCTAAAGAAGCGCAATCTGTAAGTATTAACAAGTTAAACCTACTAATTGATTTTGACCAATGGGAAACCATACATACGGAAATTTCCCAAAAGTACGATGATAAAGTAGTGACCTGGCTAGCAGAAAAAGCAAATCTTAAAATTGAAACAGAGTTTTCTGATGTAGAAAAGCAGTACAAGAATTTCGTACTAAGGAAAGGATAAGGTACGCCGGAAAAATATAATTATGAATCCACCATTTTTTGAATGGTACTATTTTATTGATATGAAAGCAATTTGGAATGATACCGTAATAGCGGAAAGTGATGAAACCGTTGTAGTGGAAAACAATCATTATTTTCCTGCAGAAAGCATAAAAAAGGAATATTTTAAACCTAGTGAGACCCATAGCACTTGCCCATGGAAAGGGCAGGCACACTACTACACTTTAGCTGTTGATGGCAAGGAAAATCAAGATGCGGCATGGTTCTATCCAGAAGTGAGCCCTCTTGCTAAAGGCATTAAAGGTCGTGTTGCTTTTTGGAAAGGTGTTACCGTAGAAGCATGAAAACGAAAACCATGAACATTACGATGTAATATAATGTTGGGGAGACGCTAAGAATAATAAAAGCCGGAACATAATGGTATGTTCCGGCTTTCTATTTTATCTAACAAAACGATTATAGATCCAGAACGGCATTTTCGCCACCTGCAAAATCATTCCATTGGTAACGATCAGCTTCTGAATCGTTAACATAGTTGCCATCAATAATATATTTGAACTCAAATGAAGTTTCTTTTGGAAGTTCCATAGAACCTTTAAAGTTTCCGTTTTTCAATTTTTTCAAAGAACTAGCTTTATTAGCTTTCCAGTTATTGAAATCACCAACTACAGCTACTTTTTTAGCTTCCTCTGCAGGAACGGTAAACGTTACTTTACAAACGGGTTTAGTTTTAAGATACTGTTTTGAAATTGCCATTGTTTATTATTTTAAATTGATTTTTTTGTTTCTTAATTAGAGACCAAAACTACTATATTAAACTACTCATATACAATGATTAACGCATTTTTATCATTTTCGCAATATTCACATAACAAATGATATATCAGTACAAAAAAAAGGTATGTATAATTTCAATTCAAAAGCCCTATACCCCTGTTCTTAAGATTTTTACCACCGTATTTATGTCTTCTATACTGTTATAAAAGTGGAAACTAAACCTAATACCGTCACCACGTTGCGAACATATCACTCCATTATCCGTTAATTTTTGAAATAGTGCATTATCTCCCTTTATATTAAATATGGTACTATGATCTTCCCTATCCCTTATCACCTTAGACAATAAACCTAATTGACCAAATTCTTCTTTTGCTTTTTGAGAAAGAAGCTTCAGCTGATTTTCAATCGCGTTTCTCCCCAAAGTATTTAAATACTTCAAAGAAAAATTTAAACTTCCAAAAGTTAACGTATCTAGATGGCCAGGCTCAAAATGATTAGCAAATGAAATACTATCCCTACCGTTAAGATTATGCCCGGAGGCGTTATATCCTATTGTATTTACAGAGAACATATCTTCTATATCATCTTTAAATAAAATGAATCCATTTCCGTAACCGGACAGCAACCACTTGTACGCACTTGCCCCCATAACGTCTATAGGCGAACTTTCAAAATCAAAATCAGACGTGCCACAGAACTGAGTTCCGTCTGCAATAATTTTCAAGTTAGGAAATTCATTTCGTATTTTTGTAAGAAATTTCATATTAATTTTTAAACCGTTAGTCCATTGCACAAGACTAAGGGCTAAAACAGATATATTATTTTTACGTATAATGTTTTCAATATTGGCTTCTATATTCTCATCTAAATCCACATAGGAAATATCAAACCCCCTATATTCAAAAGGCCAATTAACAGAAGGGTAATCTCCTTTTACCAATAATACCTTATGCTTTTTGTCCAAGCCATCTACCAGCATGTTTAGGCCTAAGGAAAAATTTTGTACTAGAGCCGTATTCTCTTTTTTAGCTCCAAAAAAATCAGCAACTGACTGCCTGGTTTCTGCAATTATTTTTTCCATCACCCTATTTCGAAAAATACTCCCACCAATTAAATAATCTAGGTCGTGCTCCTGTCTCCATTCCATTAAATCATCATTGAGCAATCCTGCCGAAGCTGTGTTCGCGTATATATACTGACTTAAAACAGGAAAGTGTTTTCTGGTATTTTTCATCTTGTATTTTCTGTGTCGGCAATTGCCTTATCTTTGTTATCTAAAGGTAACGATTCGTATGTTCTCTAAAAATAAAAACCGCTCTGAAGTAAATCTTGAGCAACACGAAATGCTCGAGAACGCCCAAACACGCATCAAGCAAAAGAAGCGTTTATACGTTCATTTTGTCATCTTTCTTATTGGTAGTGTCTTTATGATTCTAATCAATAAGATTTTAAAATATGGTGATACCTATGATTGGTTTATTTGGTGTATTACCTTATGGGCCTTTCTTTTTATCATTCACGCTTTCAACGTTTTTGTAACCCAAAAATTTATGGGGAAGGATTGGGAGCGCGACCAACGCGAAAAACTAGTTGCCAAACAAAAGAAACGCATTGCCGAAATTCAGAAAGAGATAGAGACCGATTTTCCGGTTGCTCAAATCAACAAAAAAAAAGAACCATGAAAACTGTAGCAATGATAGCGGCAGCGGCCGAGAATGACGCTTTAGGAAAAGACAATGACCTCCTCTGGCACCTACCGGACGATTTCAAAAGGTTCAAAAACCTTACTTCAGGCCACACGATACTAATGGGAAGAAAAACGTACGAGAGTTTCCCTAAGCCACTGCCCAACCGCAAACATGCAATTATAACTAGGGATGAAAACTATACGGTAGACCATGATTGTTGCGTTGTAGTGCATTCTCTACCTGAAGCTTTGGAGTTGGTTAAAGATGAACCCTTATCCTTTATCATAGGAGGTGGTGAAATCTATAAATTGGGAATGGAGTATGCTAATAAAATTGAGCTAACCCGCGTACATGGTGACTTTGAAGATGCCGATACATTTTTTCCTGAAATAGATGAAAAGGTTTGGGAACTTGCTACTGAGCAATACCATCCAAAAGATGAAAAACACAAATACGCTTTTACGTATCTTACTTATCTAAAAATCTAATTTTTCTACTGAAATGTTATCAGTTGATCCAAAAACAAAATTTCGTAATACCTCTGGATCAATATTCGTAAAAAACTGATGGTTTGCCCGCTTATTAGAAGTATTGAGAATGATATTCTTATCTAAAACAGCTTTAACTTGTCTGGCTACTGCCTCTCCCGAATCTATGATTTTTACATGCGCGGGCAAAATACCTTTTAAGGCAGGTATTAGATAAGGGTAATGTGTGCAGCCCAGTACCAAATGATCCATACCCTCCTTAAGCATAGGTTTTACATAGCTATTTAAAAGTTGCTTGGTTTCCTCCGCACCCACTTTTCCATTTTCTATTAAAGCAACTAAACCTGTACCCTCCTGTTCAATAATTTTAATTCCATTGGCATGATTTTCGGATGTAGAATTAAAAAGACTACTGGAAAGCGTTCCTTTTGTAGCTAATACACCAATGGTCTTGGATTCCGATTGCAATGCGGCCGGCTTTATTGCAGGTTCTATGCCAATAAAAGGTAAATCGTAATGGGATCTTAGGTATAAAATGGCATTGGTCGTAGCCGTATTGCAGGCAACCACCACCACCTTGCATCCCTTTTCTATCAATAACTCCGTGTTTTTAATACTAAGCTGGAGTATCTCTTCCTGCGATTTCTCTCCATAGGGCGCATTCTTACTATCTGCCAAATAAATGCTATTCTCATTGGGAAGTAATTTCTGAATTTCCTTCCAAATGGAAGTCCCTCCTACACCAGAATCAAAAACACCAATTGGCTGATTACTCATATATTTTATAATTATTGTAGAACTTCTACTATAGGGCTTCCACTTGTACCGTTCGGAAATGAAATACCTAACAACGAAGCCACTGTAGGAGCTATGTCATCTATTTCCGTTCTTCCCACAGTACTACCATGTTTAATTCCGGCTCCATAAAAAAGCAACGGTACATGAGTATCATATATCTGGGGAGAACCATGAGTAGATCCTGTTTTAGGATATGAAATAGTTCCTGGAGATAATACTACCAATACATCACCAGAGCGTTTTTGATTATAGCCATTTTGAAGAATATAAGGAATACCATGGGTATAATCATTCTGCCACATTTGGTAGGCCGTGTATGTTCTATCTATTCCTTTATAAGTCAAAAGTTCCTTTGCAATATCTTCCTGAACTTCTTGAATACTTAAATCCAGATTCTTGATTACATTGTGATTCAAAAAATATTGGTCATTCGAAAAATCCTTGACAATATCCGTAGTTCCATAATTGAATTGTAAGAACTGTAAGAATTTGGTTTTAATATCATCCCAAACAATATAGTCCGCTGGTATCTTTAAATCCCTAAGATATGCCGGCACATCTATTGCCGCGTGATCTGCTGTTAAAAATACCGTATATTCATCTTTACCTACTTTATGATCCAGTTCCTTAAAGAATCGTTCTAAATCTTGGTCCAATCTCAAATAGGTGTCTTCTATTTCTTTAGAATTAACTCCAAATTTATGCCCCACATAATCCGTGCTAGAAAAACTAACCGCTAAAAAATCCGTAATATCATCAGTTCCTAGTTCTTCGGCTTCCAATGCGGCCAAGGCAAAATCCGCGGTCATACTATTTCCGAAAGGAGTTGCTTTTAACATCTCATACTTACCATTTGCATCCCATAACTTCGGGAGGTCATGTGGGAAGACAGAAGATTTCTCCCCTTTAAACAATCCTTCATATGCATTATAATCAATTCCGCTTTCTACATAATCTTTTACATTCTTCAAGCTTTTCCACGGCTTCTTGTAAGTATCAAAAGATTTGTCCGCATTGAATTTTTCTACCCAACTAGGTAATTTATCCATATAAAAAGAACTCGTTATCCATGCTCCATTATTAAACCAATAGGCTCCGTTAGCCGTATGGCCGCCTGGAAGGACAGCTCCTCTATCTTTTAATGCGATAGCTATGGTTTTTCCTCGCATTTGAGTATGCAATCTAAGTTGATCCGTAATTGTAGTAACGTTCATTCTGTGTGGAGACATTTTTCCTGCGTCTGAGGTTGTTCCAACCGAATTGTAAGAATCATCCCCCGCACAATACACATCACCCTCGGCTACTTTATCATACCAGTTATTACCAATTATACCGTGAACAGCTGGCGTTGTACCTGTATATACCGAAGCATGCCCAGGCCCTGTGCTAGTAGGGGCATAATTATAGTGATTGTTTTTACAATTGAACCCTTCATTCACTAAACGCTTAAATCCGTTATTACCATACTGGTCCCAAAAGCGAGTAATATAATCATACCTCATTTGATCCACAATTATACCAACAACCAGTTTTGGATTGGTTTTTAACGAAACATCAACTTGCTCTTTGGACTTTTTCTGACCGAAAGAGTTAGATGGTAAGAAAGAAAGAGTGAAAATAGAAAAAAACAGGATAAAATAATTCTTGCTCATAGTAAATTCATTGATGTTACAAAAGTAAATAAATTCCCGTTTTAAAATTTAAATGCAGGTTAAATGAAATCCTTTATTGTTATTTTTGTTAGGATATACCTATTTTCATCCCATGAACTACCTAGCATCGATTGGCAGATATGCCATTATGATAAAAGAGGTCTTTAAGAAACCTACAAAATGGCGCATTATGAAATCGCTGATTTTGAAAGAAGTAGATGAGCTGATCTTCGGTTCTTTGGGTATCTTGATTTTCATTGCTTTTTTTATGGGTGCAGTGGTTGCCATACAAACCGCATTGAATATTACTAGTGAACTTATTCCAAAAAATTTGGTAGGCTTTGCCACAAGGCAATCCATAATCCTTGAGTTTGCGCCTACTTTTTGCTCAATCATCATGGCAGGAAAGGTAGGTTCTTATATAACCTCTAGCATTGGCACCATGCGCGTTACGGAACAAATAGATGCTCTAGAAGTAATGGGGGTAAATGCTTTAAATTATCTGGTTTTTCCAAAAATAGTGGCGTTATGCCTATACCCCTTCATCATATCCATAGCTATGTACGTAGGTATTTTTGGTGGTTGGATGGCCGCGGTTTTTGGTGGTTTCAGTACCAGTGCAGATTTTATTGCGGGCGTTCAATTAGACTTTATACCCTTTCATGTAGCTTATGCTTTTCTAAAAACTTTAGTATTTGCTTTTGTTTTAGCTACAGTACCTTCCTATCATGGTTTTTATATGACGGGCGGAGCCTTAGAAGTAGGAAAGGCCAGTACCACCTCATTCGTATGGACCAGTGTGGTAATTATTGTAGCAAACTACATTCTAACCCAACTTTTACTAGGCCAATGATAGAAGTAAACGACATACATAAATCTTTTGATAATTCCCATATTCTAAAGGGAGTTACCACTAGTTTTCAAAAAGGAAAAACCAATCTGATCATAGGCCAAAGTGGATCGGGAAAAACTGTATTTCTAAAATGTCTTTTAGGCCTTTTTACCCCTGAGGAAGGTACAATTAGTTATGATGGCAAAATCTACACGGATTTGACCGACGAGCAAAAAAGGGACCTTCGTCAAGAAATGGGAATGGTTTTCCAAGGTAGTGCTTTGTTTGATTCTATGACGGTGGAGGGAAATGTAAAATTCCCTTTGGAAATGTTTACCAAACAATCCAAATCCGAAATGCAAGACAGAGCCGACTTTGTTTTAAAGCGTGTAAACCTTGTAGATGCGCATCACAAATACCCTTCTGAAATTTCCGGAGGAATGCAAAAACGTGTAGCTATAGCACGTGCTATAGTAATGAATCCTAAATATCTATTTTGCGACGAACCCAATTCTGGTCTTGATCCCAAAACCGCCATTGTCATAGACAACTTGATAAAAGAAATTACAGAAGAGTACAATATAACTACCGTTATCAACACTCACGATATGAACTCCGTTATGGAAATAGGGGAGAAAATTCTTTTCTTAAAGGATGGGCTAAAAGCCTGGGAAGGCTCCAATAAAGAAATTTTCAAGACCGATAATGAGACCGTTACCGATTTTGTATACTCATCTGACCTTTTCAAAAAAGTACGCCAGATGTATATAGAAGAGCGAAACTAGACACTAATTTTTCAATGTATACATAACACAGTGCTGAAAAAATTATCCTATTTAGCAGTTCCGCGCAATTGAATGGTAGTATCTTTTAACCTTACTTTCAACCACTCGTAAACTCTTTGGTTTTCGGCTTCTATTTTGTTTTTGTTCAAACCCTCTTTCCATTTCACTTCAAAAATAGACAAAGTATCAGTTTTACTGAAGTCGGTTATAACAGCATTGTCATACTGAAGTGAAACCAAATTTTCATAATTAGCTTTAGCTTCAGCACTTATATCCTGAAAAGGAATCTCTTTCTGTTGAGATACATTCTTTTGCAATCGGTTGACCTCGGCCTCTAAAAAAGCTATTTTTTCTTCTTTACTCGACAATTGATTTTTCTGAGATTCATATAACTCATTAATGTATTTAAGTTGGTCTACTTGCTCGTTCTGAGAACCTTGTATAACATGAAGCTCCGTACCCGAAAGACGTTTATACTCATCATCTTCCTTCAACATTGTATTCCAAGATGAGATTATATTTGCGGGTATTATTTCATTACCCATGCAGACCAACTCAATCATTGGTTTTTCACCTTTATTATATTTTATACTGGTAAAATTATCCAAGTACCTTCCGCCGCTTGTAAATTGATATTTACCTATGGTTGCACTTACAAACTCATTAGCCTGCTTTTTGAACATAGACGCTTGGAAAGCTTCATAGAAAGTCATACCTGCGGGAATCATCACCAACAAAGCTACAATAGAAGCAATACGTGCTATACGTCTTCTTTTAGCCGAATTGGCATAACGTACCATTGGGAATTTCAAAAGCTTAATGGTCAAAAAAGTTGCCAGCGCAATGAATATGGTATTTATCGTAAATAAATACATAGCCCCAATGGCATAATCCGGATTACCGATAGCAAGGCCAAAACCAACAGTACATAAAGGAGGCATTAAAGCCGTAGCAATGGCCACACCAAAAATAACACTCGCTATAGTACCTTTTTTCGCCCTTGCTATTACCAGTGCCAAACCACCAAAAAAGGCAATAAGCACATCGCGAATATCCGGCGCAGTACGCGCAAGAAGTTCTGAAGATTCATCTTGAATAGGAAAAAATTCAAAGAAAAGATAAGCCGTTAGAACGCTGAGCACCACCATGACCGCAAAATTCTTTAACGACCTCCTGAGCGTATCAATATCGTTTATAGCCAAAGACATGCCCAAGCCTAAAATAGGCCCCATTAGTGGTGAGATTAACATGGCTCCAATAACCACTGCGGTAGAGTTTGCGTTTAAACCAATAGATGCAATAAAAATTGAACAGATCAAAATCCACGATGTATGCCCCTTAAAGGGGATATCCGCAATTATAGCCTCTTTGGTGGCTTCTTGATCGGTATTCTCTCGAATATCCAATAATTCACGCATGAATCTTCGTAAGCTTTCCCAAAGGCCTTTGGCATCTTTTTTGACCGCTTCCTCACTCTGGGTGGGCTCTTCAGTTGGCGTAATATTATCCTGATTCAATTTATCGCTCATATATTGCTTTTAAGCATACTCATCCCCATATGTATCTTTTACCTCTCCCAATACCTTTTTAATATCCTGTTCTTTTGACTTTGGATAGATTAAAAGTACTTCTTCTTTGTCTACAATAATGTAATCATTAAGACCATCTACAACAACTACCTTACCTTTTGGAGATCTTATCATATTTCCAGAAGCATCAGCCGTAATGACCTTACTATTTACAATGGCATTATTATTTTCATCTTTATCAAGTTTATCGTATAAAGAGCCCCATGTGCCCAAATCATTCCAATCAAAAGTAGCTGGAAGGACATAGATCGATTTTGAATTTTCCAAAATCGCATAATCGATAGAGATATTCTCTGCCTTTGGGTAGTTCTCTTTTATAAACTCTTTTTCTTCTCCCGTATTGTAGCAAGACATACCTGATTCAAAAAGGGAATACTGCTCAGGTTGATAGTTTTTAAATGCATTCACGATAGTTTTAACGCTCCACATAAAAATACCTGCATTCCACAGAAAATTACCTTGAGCCAAAAAATCCTTGGCCGTTTCATAATCCGGCTTTTCCCTGAACTGGTTTACCTTTTTTATTTCTTGCGTGCTTTCTTTGTCAAATTCTATATAACCAAAACCTGTATTTGGGAAAGATGGTTTTATACCCAACGTACAAAGCACATCTTCTGTTTCACATTTATCAAAACACGCTGTAACATCTTTTGCAAAAGCATCTTCATCTTCGATCCAGTGATCACTAGGCGCTACGATCATAACGCCATTTTCGTTCATTTTTTGAATCTTTAACGCAGCATACAAAATACATGGTGCAGTATTACGCATTGCTGGCTCCAAAACAACCTGGTCCTGCTTTACCAATGGCAGTTGCTCCAAAACCAAATCATTATAGCGCTCATTAGTTAAAATCAAAATATTCTCCGTAGGCACGAATCTATTTAGACGTTTAAAGGTCTTTTGAATCAACGTGTCACCGGTTCCTAACATATCATGAAATTGCTTAGGGTAAGATGACGTACTTATTGGCCAAAATCTTGAACCGACACCACCGGCCATTAATACTGCGTAGTAATTTTTGTTTTTCATTTTTTGTTGCTATTGAAGCGGAAGTCAAACACTTGCCACGTTCTTATTTAAAGTTAGTTATTTTCTTGTTCTAATTACTATTTCCTACAAATATCATTCAGAAATCAATTCTACTTCCGCATTAGGCTGAAAAAGGTACATTCGCCCGGTAGATACTTCTATACACTCATATCGCTTTACCCTTCTATTTCCCATTTTATACAATTTTCCATTATATATACGAAAAATACTACCTAGTGGTACTTCAAAAACGTAAGTTCTATTTGTTTGTTGTTCATCAAAATGCTTTAGAGCAATGGACAACCTGGCATCCGTACTACTACTTGCCTTGGGATTTTTGAAATGGTTCGCTAAAAGAGGTAATAATTGAGTTGGGAATACTTCTGGCCTAATGAAAGGTAACATTAGATATTGAAAAATTCTTTTCCATTCCGCACCATGCGGTTTTATACTTCTACCATATTTTTCAAAAGCTACTAAATGTGCTATTTCATGAATGAGCGTAATTAAGAATCGATATTTATTTAGATTTGAATTTACAGTGATCTGATGTTTTCCATTTGACATTCTACGGTAATCACCATGACGAGTTACCCGTTCATTAACGACTTTCAAGTGGACACCTGTTTTCTGAATCAAATCCAAACATGATTCTATAGCCCTTTCGGGAAGATATTTTTGCAATACATTATTCACTGCCAACAAAAATAAGGGAACTAGACCAATAAATGAAGTTATCTATTATTAAGCCTATGTCAAAAAATTATGACTTTCTCCAGCACCAAAGAATACAATAAAGAAAGCCACCACAATCTTTTGGTTTGTTTAAGGCGTACTATTACTAACCTGCAAGAGCTTTCCGTTAAACATTTTATGCCCGGTTAGTGAGAAAACCTTTATATATTCCGCCATTTGCAAAGCAGTAATTGGCGCCTCATAACCAGGAAACGCTTCTTGCAGCATTTCTGTTTGAACAGCCCCCAAGGCAAGCACATTAAAGGAAGGGCCTGTTTCTTTAAATTCCTCCGCCCAAAGTTCCGTAAGGGTAATAATTGCTCCTTTACTAGAACTATATGCAGACAAACCTGGAAACTTTACACTACCCTGAACACCCCCCATAGAACTTATAGTTACAACATGACCATCTTTGGGCATTAGAGGAACAATCCTTCTTGTCATTTCGGCAACCCCAAATACGTTTACTTTGTAAACTGCTTCAAACTCTTCAGCTTCAGTTTCTAGAAAAGGCTTGTTGAGCAACCTTCCTGCATTGTTGATAAGAAGGTCTACAGATTTAAAGTTTTCATCCACAAAATCTTCCATCTTCTTAAAATCAGACGGATTACCTAAATCAAATGGAAAACTAAAAATTTTCTTATGCCCTAATTCAGAAATAGGTTTATCGTTTCTAGACAAGGCCAAAACTTGATGCCCTTCTTCTGCAAATAATTTAGCAAGCTCAAAACCTATACCTCTACTAGACCCCGTTATGATAACATTTGCCATTAGTTATATTTAATTTCTTTGGTTGATGCATTAACAACTCCCTCAATTACTGGGATACTCTTGTTTATTAAATCGGCCATATGTACAAAATCCATTTCTGAAAGCTCATCACCTACTTTATGGTAATGATTAAAGTTCGTGAAGTCAAACGTACTAAAAGTCTGAGACGGCACACCAAAAGACTCATGAAAAGGATAATTATCAGACCTTTTGAAAAGATTAAACTCTTTTGCTTTTGGAAGAAAACCCGCATAGGTTTGATCTGCATAGCTATTGACTACATCAGCCATGTTCGATTCTTCAAAGCCGGTCAAATAAGCCAAATAATCTTTACCAACCAACGGAACACCTACCATTTCATAGTTGATCATCGCATAAAGATTAAGATTTTCCTGCTTAAGTTTTTGCGCCAAATGTTTTGAACCGAGTAATCCTTTTTCTTCAGCCGTAAACAGCACGAACATCATACTACGCTTGTTGGACTTTGATTTACCGAAATAACGTGCCAATTCCAAAACCGTAGTTGTACCTGTGGCATTATCATTAGCCCCATTAGCTATCTTATCTCCGTTCTCTTCTGCAATCAGACCTATGTGATCATAGTGCGCACCAACGATAACAAATTCATTTTTAAGAGCTGGGTCATTACCTTCTAACATCCCTACAACATTAAAAGCAGGTGCGTCATAATCGGGAAGATTATCTCTATAAGTATCAAAGTAAGGCTTTATATTATTGTTGGAAAAGACATTTTCTATAAACTCAGCAGCCTTTTCAATTCCATCACTACCGGTATCTCTACCTTGTAATTCATCTGAAGCCAAAAAACTCATAATAGCCCCAATTTCAGTAGCAGTGGCAAATGGATTTTGCACCGCACTAACCGCGTTATTTATTCCGTTTATTTCATCTGCCTTTTTAGGAACTTCCATTAAGCTGCGATCAAATTGCACTGCTTCTTCGCTTTGTAAGGTTACCGATTCATCAATTTTGGAGGACCCGCAAGACAGGATCAACATACCGGTTAAAAACAGAAAACTTTTTTTCATAAGTGTTATAATTTAAGGTACAATTTAGAAATAAAAAAAGGCATCCCGAAATAACCGAGATGCCTTTATTATAATAGTTAGCAATCTGTTTAAGCCAGCATAGTTACCGGGTTTTCCAGATACGCACGTAATGTTGCTAAAAATTGGGCTGCAGTAGCGCCATCAACCGTTCTATGATCACACGCCAAAGTGACTTTCATTGTGTTACCTACAACAATCTGACCTTCTCTAACCACTGGTTTTTGAACTATAGCCCCAACGGAAAGAATTGCTGAGTTAGGCTGGTTGATAATTGAAGTAAATTCCGTTATACCAAACATACCCAAGTTAGAAACCGTAAACGTACTACCATCCATTTCTGCTGGAGTCAATTTTTTATTTCTAGCTCTTCCCGCCAAATCCTTAACAGCAGAACCTATTTGAGTTAAACTCAACTGCTCCGTAAATTTCAATACAGGAACAACAAGACCTTCGTCTACTGCTACGGCAACACCAACATGCACATGATGGTTGTAACGCGTAGTATCTCCGTTCCAAGTAGTATTAACTTGAGGATGTTTTTTCAATGCCATGGCACATGCTTTTACAACCATATCATTAAAAGAAACCTTTGTGTCTGGCAAAGCGTTTATTTGCTTTCTAGAAGCCATTGCATCACTCATATCTACTTCTATAGTAAGATAATAATGAGGAGCTGTAAACTTAGATTCAGACAACCTTTTCGCAATGGTTTTACGCATTTGCGAATTCTTAACCTCTTCGGAACTCTCTTCACCTACAGGCAAAATCACTGGAGCACTTGCAGGTGCAGCAGATTGAACAGCTGCTTTAGGAGCTTCAGCTTTAGCTGGCGTATAACCTTCTACATCTTTCTTGACGATTCTTCCGTTATCACCAGAACCAGTAATATTTGATAAGTCAATACCTTTCTCTTTGGCAATTTTCTTAGCTAAAGGAGAAACAAAGATACGCTGGCCATCAGCTACAGGTTTTGATGCTGAAGTTTCTTTGGCCACTTCCTTCTTAGGCTCTTCTTTTTTAGCATCAGAGGATACGCTAGCTTTAGCACCCGATGAAGGCTTAGCATTTAGCACAGCATCAACATTGGTACCTGCCGGGCCTATAATAGCCAAAACAGCATCAACGGGAGAAGATTCTCCTTCTTTAATACCTATATACAATAAGGTGCCAGTGTAGAAAGACTCAAATTCCATTGTAGCCTTGTCCGTTTCGATTTCAGCTAAAATATCTCCTTCTTCAACTGTATCACCAACTTGCTTTAACCAAGCCGCAACAGTACCTTCCTCCATAGTATCACTAAGGCGAGGCATTTTTACGATTTCAACACCTTCAGGAACTTCTGCAGTACCACTGGCATCTTCAGAACTATCAGGGCTACCGCTTTCTGAAGCACTAGCTTCCTCAACTTCTTCTTCCGCAGAGGCACTTGCGCTACCGTTCAATAGCGATGAAATATCCTCTCCTTCTTCACCAATAATGGCTAATAAAGAATCTACAGGAGCACCATCTCCTTCTGCAATACCAATATGCAATAAAGTTCCTTCGTAGAAAGACTCAAACTCCATCGTGGCCTTATCAGTCTCTATTTCTGCAAGTATATCGCCTTCCTCTACTTTATCACCAACGTTTTTCAACCATTTGGCTACGGTACCTTCTTCCATGGTATCGCTTAAGCGGGGCATGTTTATTACTTCTGCCATCTACTCTATTATTTATGTTCTACAAATGGAAAATCTTTCTGCTCATACACCATATCGTACAACTGTTGTACTGGTGGGTAGTCTGATTCATCTGCGAATTTCTCACATTCCAAAACTGAATCTTTTACCTTTTTATCTATTGCCTTTATATCTTCTTCGGATGCGTAATTATTCTCTTTTATAATATCAAGCACTTGGGTAATAGGATCTATCTTTTGATATTCCTTTACTTCTTCCTTGGTTCTATAATGCTGCGCATCTGACATAGAGTGCCCTCTATATCTATATGTTTTCATTTCAAGAAAAGTTGGTCCGCCACCAGAGCGTGCTCTTTCAACCGCCTTACTAACTTCCTGAGCTACGGTTACGGGGTCCATACCATCTACTGGTCCACATGGCATTTCATAACCTAGACCTAGCTTCCATATTTCCGTAGAATAAGAGGTTCTTTCTACAGAAGTACCCATAGCATAACCATTGTTCTCACAAATAAACACCACAGGGAGTTGCCAAAGCATAGCCAAGTTCAATGCTTCATGAAATGAACCTTGACGAACAGCGCCATCGCCCATATAACACAAAGTAACATTATCTCTACCTGCGTATTTATCACCAAAGGCCATACCAGCTCCTAAAGGTATTTGACCCCCTACGATACCATGCCCCCCGTGAAAACGGTGTTCTTTAGAGAAAATATGCATCGATCCACCCATACCTTGCGAGGTACCTGTAACCTTACCATATAATTCTGCCATTACTCTTTTAGGATCTACGCCCATACCAATTGGTTGCACGTGATTTCTATAAGCCGTGATCATACGGTCTTTGGTTAAATCCATTGCATGCAATGAGCCAGCTAGAACAGCTTCCTGACCATTATACAAGTGTAAAAAACCTCTAACTTTTTGTTGAATGTAGACCTGAGCCAGCTTGTCCTCGAATTTTCTCCAGAACAACATATCTTCATACCATTTCAGATATACCTCTTTAGTAATTTTTTTCATTGATGCTAATAATTTGGATTCGTGGTTACAACATCCCGACTACGCCATGCTTTTTCTCATGGATAATCAGAAAGGCAAAAATACATATTAAATCAATAGTTGAAAAAAATTGGAGTAAAAGGTTTGTTAGAATTTATCCTTAGGTTAATAAAACCTGTTACAAAAAGGTACTATCAAAGCCCAAAGGCAAAATATCGGCCATAGAATTACATTTAAAAACCTTACCTTTCTCCCCCATCATCATTAAAGTAATTGGCTTTTTTTGCTTTACCTCATACTCAGAAATCGCCTGTCTACAATTGCCGCATGGTGCTGCCGGATCAGTTAGTTGATAATTTATTGACGTTGCAGTTATGGCTATTGCCTTTACTGCAACTCCCGGGTATTTTGCACCTGCATAGAAAATTGCAACGCGCTCTGCGCAAAGACCGGATGGATATGAAGCGTTTTCCTGATTATTACCAATGACAACTTCTCCATTTTCCAGCAATACTGCGGCACCTACCTGAAAATTAGAATATGGAGCATAAGCACATTCCCTTGCCGCTACAGCATCCAGCATTAATTTATTATCTCCTTTTGAGAGCTCATCAATAGAGTCAAAAATGGTTAATTCAAAAGTTATGTTCTGTTTTTGCATACTTCTTTAGTGAGGGCTAAAAATAAGAAAACCTACCATATGGCAGGTTTTCTTATTATATGTTTTATTTAATCTCAATCATTATAAAATTCATCTCCCAGATTAAACGTCAAAGAGAAACGAAGAGAATTTTCAACTGGATTAGTAATTTGAGATGTAGAGAACAAGTAAGATAAATCTATCTGTGCGGATTTAAACTTGAAACCTGCCCCAAGGGTGAAATATTTTCTATATCCTTTTACATCACTTTCATTAAAATACCCTGTACGGAACATAAAAGCATCTTGATACGTATATTCTGCACCTAAGGCCCAAGTCATTTCTTTTAATTCTTCACTAAAACCATCGGGAGCATCCCCAAAAGACTTGAAAACCCCGCTTAAAAAACCTATACTCTGGTATTCATCATTATCTACTGAGTCTAAGCGACCATCTCCATTAAAATCTTGTGGGGTTGGGACTAATAACTTGTTGAATTCAGTTGTTAAGCCTATTACATTGTCCTGATCAAGAATAAAATCAAAACCAACACCAAACTTTAAATTCGTTGGAATAAAGTTGTCCTGTCCGTTTTCATCGTAAGCTATCTTACCACCTAAGTTAGAAATATTGAAACCACCTCTCCAACGACCATCAAATCTATTGTAGGCTATTTCTCTTGAGCGATAAAAACCGGCCACGTCTACTGCAAAAGTACTTCCCGGCTTAGAATCTACGTTATTGTCATTTTGAAACTTCAGGTTAGATCTTATGTACCTACCAGCCACTGCCATTGAAAACGTAGGACTCAATTTCAGTGAATAAGACCCATCAAAAGATAATTCATTAGGTTTTACTATTGTTCCCACATCATCAAAAGTCTGCCTAAGTTCAATATCTCCTAAAGTAAAATACCTGAGACTAAAAGCGAAAGCGCTCTGATCATCAATCTTATTAAAATAACTTGCATTTAAAAGGCCTATACCCGATATGGAATTACTCAAATATGGTGTATACCCCATTCCAATGCCCATTTTACGTTCTGCGAAGGCAAATTTTGCAGGGTTCCATTGTTGCGAATATGCATCGGTTGAAGTGGCAACACCTAAATCTCCCATACCAGCTGCTCTCGCATCTGCCGAAATATTTAAAAAAGGAACTGCAGTGGTAATAACCCGATCACCTATTTCCTGGGCCGATATTTTGCATGCGAAAACAAGCAAAACAAGAATTGAAAGTTTTTTCATTTTTTAATAGAGCTAAATTTAGTCGGTCAAATATTACAATATAGTGCTACCATCCAAAAATATATTAGATGTATTACATGTAAACGGCCATTTAAGGAATATCTTGTATTGAAAATGCAATATTTTTAAATTTCCGTTTCAAATTAAAATCGGCATACAAAGTACGCACATCTTTTGTAATTTCGCGTTCTTAAAAAAATATTAGGTTCTACCCGTGTTTTTTTAAGTAAAAGAAATGCGCGTGCTCATACTATAAAGCTATTTGTACCGTTATGATTTTTAAGGCGGCATAGGTTATTTAAAAATACGAAGGCCCCAGTTTGACAAAATAATTTTTGGCAAATAAAATATTATGTGCAAAACATCGTTTTATATGCCGAAAGTGACACTAAAAATTAATCAAAATAAAATAACCAACTGCGCTACCATTTTAGCAGTGGTACTATTTGAACTCAAGTCCTAATTATGAAAAAACAGTTTATCAAAGTTGTACTTTCTTGTGCAGTACTAGCGGGAGGTTTTACAGTTACCAGCTGTAAAAAATCCGGTTCTTCCAAAGACGTGTCGAGAGCCACAGGCTGGAAAATAAACGCCAAAGAAGGTGGTTTTCAGTACAATACGGATTTTAAAGAACAAGAAACGGCCCCAGGTCTTGTATTTGTTGAAGGTGGCACTTTCACCAAAGGTAAAGTACAGGATGACGTTATGCACGATTGGAACAATACCCCTACATCCCAACATGTACAGTCTTTTTACATGGACGAGACAGAGGTAACCAATGTTATGTACTTAGAGTACCTTGATTATCTTAAGAGTGTTTATCCGCCAGAAAATCCACAGTACGCTAACATATACAAAGGTGCTTTGCCTGATACTTTGGTATGGAGAAACCGTTTAGGTTTTAACGAAACAATGACCAACAACTACTTAAGACATCCGGCTTATGCAGAATATCCTGTAGTTGGAGTTAACTGGGTTCAAGCCACACAATTTGCGGAATGGCGTACAGATCGTGTAAACGAAGTTATGTTAGAAAGAGAAGGATATTTGGCTAAAGATGCTAAATACCAAGCAGCACAAGGTGAAGTTGCAGGTACTTTTAGTACTGAAGCTTATCTTAACAGACCCGAATCCGTTTACAATGGACAAATAGATTCTCTACAAGGAAATGCTAAAAAAGATAGTGTAAATACATTCGCTAAAAGAAGTAGCGGTGTAATTATGCCAGAATATAGATTACCTACGGAGACTGAATGGGAATATGCCGCACAAGCAAACCAAGGTACTCGTGAATACAACAACTATAGAGGTAGAAAAAAATATCCTTGGGAAGGTGATTATACTAGAAACGGACAACGTGTTGGACGTGGTGATCAGTTAGCGAACTTTAAACAAGGAAAAGGTGATTACGGCGGAATTGCAGGATGGTCTGATGATGGTGCCGATATTACCGCTCAAGTAATGTCTTACAAGCCTAACGACTTAGGTCTTTACGATATGGCCGGTAACGTTGCCGAATGGGTAGCTGATGTTTACAGACCAATAGTTGATGACGAAGTAAGTGATTTCAATTACTACCGTGGTAACATTTACATGAAAACGGCAATTGGCGAAGATGGTAAAGTAAACATTCTTAGAGATTCTGTAATGTATGATACCTTACCAAACGGTAAAATAGTTGCTGTTAATCTTCCTGGTGAGATTAAAATGGTTCCTGTTGATGAAGAAGAAACGTATTTAAGAACAAATTTCTCATCTAGTGACAACAGAGGTTACCGTGATGGTGACGCCGGTTCTTCTAGGTTCTTTGATCAATTTAGCGATGAAGATGAAGAACAAGATGATAACAAGAAAATGTATAACTCTCCAAAGCATAGTGTTGAGCGCGATTCAGCTGGTAAATTGGTTCGTAACTACGATCAATCCAACAACAGATCAACGCTGATCAATGATGAGGTAAGAGTTTACAAAGGTGGCTCATGGAGAGATAGAGCTTACTGGTTAGATCCTGCTCAAAGAAGATATATGCCACAGTATATGGCGACCGACTATGTTGGTTTTAGATGTGCCATGTCCAGAGTTGGCTCTAAGTCTAAAACCAAGAATAAAACTCCAAGAGGCAAAAAAGTAAGATAAGCTTTTAAAACATAATTTTTCTAGAAAGTCTCGGTACATAATGCCGAGACTTTTTTTATACTTTTACTTTATGAAAACAGCTCAATTGCACCGTATTTTTTTAGCGTTTCCAGAAATATCAACAGATACCAGAAAAATAAAAGAGAACAGTATTTTTTTCGCCCTGAAGGGTGAGAACTTCAATGGAAACAAATACGCTTCCGAAGCATTAAAAAATGGCGCTAATTACGCGGTTGTTGATGAAAAGGAATATAAGACATCAGAAAAACATATTCTAGTTGATAACGCCCTAACAGCACTCCAACAACTAGCTACTTTTCACCGGAATTATTCGAATGCAAAAGTTATTGGACTAACCGGTAGTAACGGAAAAACCACAACGAAAGAATTGATAAACGCTGTTCTATCCAAAAAGTACCGAACTATTGCTACCCTTGGAAACCTAAACAATCACATAGGAGTACCGTTAACCCTTCTCTCCATAAATGAGGATACAGAAATTGCTATTGTTGAAATGGGAGCCAATCATCAAAAGGAAATAGAATTCCTGTGCAGTTTAGCGCAACCAGATTTTGGGTACATCACTAATTATGGAAAAGCCCATATTGAAGGTTTTGGTAGCGAAGAAGGGGTTATAAAAGGAAAAAGTGAACTGTACGAATTCTTAATTGAAAATGGGAAGCATATTTTCATGAACGCAGATGACCCTATACAACTGGAAAAATTGGGAGGTTATATCAAAAAATATGGCTTTAGCACTAATAAAACCGAGTTTTATAAAATTGATTTTCTGGAAGCTAACCCATTTGTGAAAATATTAGTTGAAGACACTACTATGGAATCGCAATTAGTAGGGAACTACAATTTTACAAACTGCGCGGCGGCTATTCTAATGGGTAAATATTTTAATGTTGATCTGGATGATATCAAAACTGCTATTGAAGGCTATTCCCCCAGCAACAACCGCTCACAGATTATAGACCATAACGGACACCGAATAATCCTAGACGCCTATAATGCCAACCCGACCAGTATGACCGCTGCTCTCAAGAATTTCTCTCAAATGGAAGGAAATCATAAAATTGCATTTTTGGGTGATATGTTCGAATTAGGAAGCATTGCTGCCAAAGAACATCAAAATATAGCGAATCTAGCCAGTGAACTTAATTTTGACGAAACCATATTAGTAGGCGAAAACTTTAATGGCACGCACACCTTATTGAGTAAATACGATTCATTTGATTCCCTTAAAAAAATTCTGCACAATAATCAATTGCATTCAAAAAGTCTGATTTTAATCAAGGGATCGCGTGGCATGGCTCTAGAACGTATTTTAGACCTCATATAACTCTTTAAAACAAGAAAGGGCGGCACTCCCTAAAGTACCGCCCCAACTATCTATTACTACTACCCTAACTTAACTCGGTTTTCAACAATTTCCTTTATAGGTACAATTAGTTTTCCTTCATTCGTGTTTAAGGTTACACTAATATTGTCTATTGCTTCAATAGTCCCTTCTATATCGGCAAACTTTACTTTATCGCCGACGGCGTAATTTTTTCTAGCGTAAAAAGTCTTTAATAAGCTCTCTACTACATTTCTTGATCCTAGCCCTAGCCCAAGCGCAAACGCCAATAAAAATGCTCCTAAGATAAGAGTGAAGTTACTAGTGAACATAGAGGTATCTATGCCTGCCTGGTTTAGTGCCGTTATCGTTACAAAAATGATGATAATGTAGAAAACAATGCTACTTACCAACTTTCCTCCACCAAAACCCATAGAATCAAAGACACTCTTAAGAGCGGATTTTATAAGTTTAGCAGCGTAAAGGCCAATCATAAAAATGACCATTGCACTTAATAGTATTGGTAAATATCGTAGCAAGTTGGCTATCTCTTGGGAGATGATAGTAAGCTCTACAATGTCTGCGGCAACTATAATAAAAACCAATAAGAGGATGTATTTTACAAATTGAAGTAAAACTTTTTCAATATCGATTTTGACCTCACTGTCTCCAAACAACCTTGCCTCGTTTATTTTATCGGAAACCTTACTCAATTGTGCTACCTTAAAAATTTTCTTTAAAATAAAACGCACCACTTTACTAATTGCCCAACCAATAAGCAAAATAACCAATGCTCCTATTATATTAGGTAGTGCTGAAGCTATATCACTAACAATAGAAGTTAAGGTCTTGAACGTTAAATTTTGCCACTCTGAAACTTTATCCATTTTCTCTAAGATGTTATGCGTTAAATAATGTCGGGGTTGGTTTTGAAAATATCTTCTATGGCAGACTTATAATTGCATGTAAACAAACTTGCCATATCCATGACAAGTTTAGCCGAAGCTATATCATCCATAACCTTCTTTTTCAAATGTGGAGGAACCTCATGTAGCGAGTCCTCCATTTCCTTAAATGGGTTTTTCTTTTCCATAGACGTTATGGTATTTTATTATAAGCTTCCACTATGCGTGATTTAGCTCGTTTCAGCCGCATTTTTACTGCACTTTCACCAACATCTAAAATTGAAGTTAGTTCCTTTATTGATATATCGTCTTGATACTTTAAAAGCAATATTTTTTTATCCTCAGGAGCTACTAATTCCAAGGCTTTTTTAAGCTTTTCCGCACGCATATTGGCTATCTCTTGATCATCATCCAAAACCGCAATAGGTTTTGTTGATTGGGAAATAGAGTCAGATTTGTCACTCATTAACCGCTGCTTGTTCCGGTTTACATAATTCACACAAAAATTATAGGTGAACGCATATACCCAAGTAGAGAATTTTGATTTCCCTTTAAAGCTGGACAATTTAACAAAAAGCATCAAGAAAACATCTTGTGTCAAATCTTGAGCTTCTGCTTGTGAGTTGGAAAAACTGTAACATTTATTATAAACCCTTTGCGCGTACCTGTCGTAAAGCACAGCAAATAACATGGCATTGTTATGCCTTGCTATTTTTCGCACGAGCTCTTCATCCGACATTGATTCCGGTACTACTTCTGTTTCCAATATTAGGTTGGGTTGCTAGTTACTTAAATTGCGATACATAAATTGAATATAACTCCCTTTATGAACCTTAACAGATTTATCAACGAAATGCAAAGGTAAAAATATACCATCAAGAACAACCTTCTAAATCAAAAAGTAATTTTCAAGGCATCCTTTTTTTTAACCAAAACAAGGGATTGCTATATAAATCAAAGAACGTTTGAGCCATGTTTATGTCTAGGCTACGTATATATAAAAAAACCGATTATTATACGAACAAACTATGAGACATTCAACTTTTCATGTCTTCTTCGGTAAGTTCGCTCAATCTTTTCTATCCTAACTCTTCTTTCCTTCTCTTTTACTAGATTTAAAGACTTTTTCTCTTTAGCCAAAACCTCATCCGTGTGGCCTGAAGGTTTAGCCTTTTGCAAAACAGTATCATTCGCAGAACTTAGGGGTTCTATCTCCTTAGTTACAGCGTTTGATGAAAAAAGAATATTGGGCAACATTACAACCATTCCTAATAAAAAAATGGCAATACTAATACTGAAAAAAATAAATACAAGATCATTCATCATATAGTAATTTAGTTAGTCTATATAATTAGACCCAACAATTGGCAAAAAGTCACACCAATTACAATAAAAAAAACAAATACTATATCTAAAAAGATGATTGCCAAAGAAAGAAAGACAATAGAAGAAAAAAATAGGATTTCTAATAGAGAAATATTACTCTACTCTCTCTTTTATATTTGTTCTAGACCTCACCTTATTTTGTGATTTTGAAGATTCCATTCCTTCCTTAATATACTTTTTAGAGGATATTACCGAAGGAATCACAAACAATACAATGACCAAGAAGATGATCAAACTGATTGCTAAAAGCAGAATAAAAGGGTTAAACACAATTAGGAATTAACGGGTTATATATTTATATGAAACTGTATAAGCCAAAAAGTCACTAAAAAGGAGAAAAAAATAGATATTTCCCTAAATTAAGAGCAAAAAGAGCCTTTTTAGGCAATTAAAGAGAGAAAAACTAAGTATTCGCTAAATATGTAGAATTTGGAATAACAAAAAGAGAAGAAATACTGTGGGTCATACTGGATTCGAACCAGTGACCTCTGCCCTGTCAAGGCAGCGCTCTAAACCAACTGAGCTAATGACCCCAAAATAGTGGGTCAAAGGTAAAATTATTTTTGGATTGAGAAAATATAAATCACAAGGTGAAGCTTAAAGATTTCTTACTTAAGAAGCCTATTTTTTTTGTTAACAGTTCACATAACCGTTAATCAAACATAAATAAACTCAAAACGATTACATTTATAAGTAAATGATTTTATGGTATTTACATATTTATTTAATATACAAAAACTTTACATGGCCAAAATTGACCATTTGTTGCCCTATTGGTAACATAAGTAATATGTATTTTGCGCAAACCGTATTAGATTTACTCCATTTCATTAAAGATTATCTTAATATTTTAAAAGAAGTGTTGACTACAGTTCTTTTTTTAAGTAATTGAATTAGTCATATGAAATCGATAATTTGTTTATACACGCTCAACCAGAATAAAAAGATTAAGAACCTATAATTATGATTGCATTAGAATTCACAACTTTTTTAGGTCGTTTCCATCCGCTGTTCGTACACCTTCCCATAGGATTTTTATTTCTGGCCATTGTATTGGAATGGTACGAAAGTTTTAGAAAGACCGAAGTTAAAAGCAAATTAATTCCAATAGCATGGTTATTAGGAGCCGTAAGTGCCACAGGAGCTGCCGTTACTGGCTGGTTTTTGGGAGAGACAGGTTTATACGAAGAAGAATATCTATTTTCTCACCGTTGGCTTGGTGTAGCCCTTGTTGTAGTTGCGTTTGTAGGATGGTATATAAAAAGCAAACCCAAAGCTTTCCCTGTTAAATTACAACATGGTTTCAATATACTACTCTTAGCGATGCTCTTCATTGAAGGACACAAAGGAGGAAATTTGACGCATGGTGAAACCTATTTAACAGAATACGCACCTGCACCAATCCAGAAACTTATTGGCGGTACAGGAAACAAAGACGTACTTCCTGAATTTGGCACCCCAGATTCCGTTCAGGTCTATGCAGATTTAGTTGCTCCTATTTTTGATGCGAAATGTATAGGTTGCCATAATGCTGAAATAAAAAGAGGCGGACTCAATATGAGCCATCCCGATTCCTTAAGAATGGGTGGCGAGAGCGAGAACGTCATTGCAGCTGGCAATACGGAAGGAAGCGAATTATTCAAAAGAATTACACTTCCGCCTAAGAATATAAAATTCATGCCACCTACGAACAACGCTCTTACTTATGATGAGATTAAAACTGTAGAATGGTGGATAGAGCAAGGAGCACCTTTTGAAGGTTCACTTGCAAGTTTGAAGGTTACCGAAAACATTAAGCCTATTCTACTTAGAAGATATGGTATTGACACAAACCCAAAACCATGGTACGAAACGGTACAGCTTCAAAAACTAGACAGCATGCAACTATCCAGTTTGGTTCAAACCGGTTTTGAAGTTAAAACTTTAGGCCCTGACAATTCGCTATTAGACATCAAGTATTCCGGATCGGACCTTACCAAAGAGAAACTATCTGAACTTGAAAATGTAAAAGAATATATTACCTGGTTATCTTTAGCTAACAGTAATGTCTCAGATGAATTACTGTCTAGCGTTTCACAATTCACTAACCTGACTCGTTTGGAATTGGAAAAAACGGCAATTTCAGATAAAGGAGTAGCACATTTATCTGAATTGGAGCATTTAGAGGCACTAAACCTATACGGTACCAAAGTAACCGATGCCTGCCTGCCCTACATAGAGAAAATTAGCAGCCTTAAGCGTGTTTATCTCTGGCAAACAGGTGTAAGCCCACAAACCGCCAAAAGCACTCAAGAGAACAACGAGAGATTGAAAATCGTAATCGGGAAGGGCTAAATAAGATGGTGTGAGTTTTATAGATTAAAAATGACATCCAATTAATTGGATGTCATTTTTTTACAGAATAAACTATACATTATTCTCAAAATATTCTTTTAACAGAGCGGATATAGCTTGAGAAAATCCGACATAGTATCTGCCCAAGGTTTCTGAGTATAATATGCAGGTTACAAATGCCATAAAACGAAAAAATCCCCAAACATATTAATGCTTGAGGATTCTTGTGGGCAATGAGGGATTCGAACCCCCGACCCCCTCGGTGTAAACGAGGTGCTCTGAACCAACTGAGCTAATTGCCCTAAAAGGTGTGCAAATATAAGACTGTTTTTTACTTCTCAAAAGAAAAAAGCAAAAAAAATTAAATCACTTCCGAAACAGTGAACGTACTACCTCCTAAATAGATGAAATCTTCTGGCTCTGCATCTGCCAAAGCAGCACGGTAAGCAGCATCAACAGTGTTGAAGCTTTTACCTATTAAACCAAATTCCTTTGCTTTGTCTACCAACTCTTTAACCTCTAATCCACGAGAAATTTGAGGAGAAGCAAAGTAGTATTCGGCATCTTTAGGAAATATGGGCAGTATAGCATTCAGGTCCTTCCCTTTTACAAAACCAAGGACAAAAAATAATTTTTTAAATTTTTGTTTCTTCACCTGGTTTACCACAATAGATAGTCCTTCTTTATTATGGGCGGTATCACAAATCACTTTTGGATTATCCTGCAACTGTTGCCATCTACCCATTAGACCCGTATTTTGAACCACCTTAAGAAGCCCTGAACGTATTTGCTCATGAGTTACATTAAAACTAAGTTGTCGCACAGTAGCTAATACGCCTTTTATGTTCTTTTCCTGATATGCTCCTAAAAGCGAAGTTTCAAAAACCTCATCTATTTCTTTTTCAGCATAAACGAGTTTGGCATTCTTCAATTCCGCTATATTCTTAAAAGTTTCCGCAGTTTCAAATTGATACTCACTAATGACCACAGGAGTACTTTCTTTGATAATTCCAGCTTTCTCAAAAGCTATCTTAGCCAATGTATCTCCCAACATATCTACATGATCAAAACCAATGTTGGTTATAAGACTTACTTCTGGCGTAATAATATTAGTAGAATCCAACCTTCCTCCTAAACCAACCTCAACGACTGCGATCTCAACTTTTTGTTTGGCAAAATAGTCGAACGCCATACCCACGGTCATCTCAAAAAAAGACAGCTGATGATTTTCAAAGTAGGATTGATTGTTAGCTATGAATTCAACTACAAAACTTTCAGCAACACATTCACCATTTATACGTATACGCTCTCTAAAATCTTTTAAATGAGGGGAAGTGTACAAACCAACTTTATAACCCGCTTCTTGAAGAATGGATGCCAACATATGACTGCTAGAACCTTTGCCATTGGTTCCACCAACATGGATGCTTTTGAATTTATTTTCTGGATTACCTAAATAGTTTGCGAGATTGCGAATACCATCAAGTTTGGCATTATAGGCTTGCTTTCCTTTTTGTTGATACATTGGAAGTTGCGCAAACATCCAATCCAAAGTTTCCTGATAGGTCACTCTCCTAATTTAAAGTTTACTACAACAAAACCTACTTGTTGACTAGGCGCATTAGAATCCAAGTTCCACTTATGTTTAAAAGCGGTTTTCTTTGCAGGATCCAGTAAACAAGGACTATTATTCGTAGTCCCCTTAACGCCTGGTGTAGCGCTAATAACATTTCCATTTCGGTCTACAATGATTTTCACCACTACCCTACCCTCTTCGTTACATTGTTGCTTTACCTGGCCTTTTCCGACCAAAGAACGGCCGTTAAGCCCATACCCTCCTGTTCCGCTGCCAGAACCTGGACTACCATAATAACTAGTAGCGTATGGATCTCCATCTTGTTGACCTTTATCACCTGCTCTGTTGTCATCACCTTCACTACCTGAAGCATTACCGTCAGATTTACTTATACCTCCAATAAGCGCATCAAGTTTTTTCTTTTTGGCTTCTTGTTCTTTACGGGCCTTCTCTTCTGCAGCCTTCTTTTCTTGAGCTTTTTTAGCTGCTTCGGCTTTTGCTTTTTTCTGAGCATCTTCAGCCTTTTTCTTTGCGGCCTTTGCAGCTTCTTCAGCTTTCTTTTTGGCTTCTTCTGCTTTTTTAATTTTGATAGACTCTTCGTTCTCCTGTGTCAATACCTTTTCCGCTGGTGCTTCTTCCGCAACTACTTCTTCGGGCACCTCTTCTGCAACTTCTTCTATTTCTTCAACGACTTCTTCTTGTTTTGAAGGTTCTACGGGTGGTGTTTCCAAAGGTTCCGAACGAATCTTTTCTTTTGGCTGTACCGTACCACTCCCAAAATCCGTAGTTCCGAAATTAACAGAAATTCCGTTTTCGATAGGTGGGTCCATATAAGTAAGGCCTATATAGAACAATACAAGCAGGAGTACACTTAATAAGAATGTAGTAAGTGTAAATGACTTTTTTTTGTGTCTCGTGTCTAGGAATGACATTAATTGGGTCGCACAGCCAAGATAACCTTATAACTATTTCTATTGGCAATATCCATAACGTTAACCGCCTCTTTGATGGCAACGCTCTCTTCTGCCCTTAAAATAATAGTGGGTTTGTCCTGCCCTTCTAGTGCCTTTTTAAGTTCAATTTCTATGTATTCTCCGTTAATTTTCTCGTTGTTAACGTAGTACTGTAAGTTCTTATCTATACTTACTGAAACGTTTTGAGTATTTGTAGACTTTCCTTTGGCCTTAGGCAATAGTAAATCTAAAGCGTTTGGAGAGTTTGCTGTAAGCATAAAGAATATCAATAACAGAAATACAATATCTGTCATTGAAGACATGCTAAAATCCGGACTAACCTTGTTTCTTCCCTTTAATTTCATGTCGTGTGAATTATAAAGGTTCGTTCAACAAGTCTAAAAACTCTACGGCATTAGCCTCCATTTTATGAACCACTTTATCGGTTCTGTTCACTAAGTGATTGTAACCTATATAGGCTATAATACCAACAATAAGTCCAGCAACAGTTGTTGTCATGGCCGTATAGATACCTGAAGCCAGAGAGCCCATTTCCGCTTGACCTCCACTAGTTGCCATTTCATGGAATGCCAATATCATACCTATTACCGTTCCCAAAAATCCGATCATTGGCGCAGCACCGGCTACGGTTGCCAAAATACTAACGTTCTTCTCCAGTTTATAAACCTCTAAGGTGCCTGCATTTTCAATTGCGGTGTTGATGTCGTCCAATGGCTTTCCTATTCGGGAAACCCCTTTTTCGGTTAATCTAGCCACCGGCGAATCAGTCTGCGCACAAAGTAGTTTTGCCGCTTCCAATTTACCACTGGTTACGTAGTCCCGAATTTGATTCATAAAATTGCTATCTATCTTAGAGGCCGCCTTAATAGCGAAAATCCGCTCAAAGTATATATAGAGAGCAATAAACAACATGATAAAAAGTACCGTTATAATAAGCACACTACCTGTTCCGCCATTAAATATCAAATCGATAACGGAAAGTGTCTTTTCTTCTGACATAACATCCCCTGTTGCAGGATCTTGAGCCATATCTTGAAATAACATCATAAAATTTATAGGTATTAGAGTTGCCTCTATAACGGTCTTTTATCGATTAAATTATGCGTTTAAGAGAAAATCTCTCAAGAAAATAAAAGTTAAGGCCCCCGAAACAAAACCAATCAATGCCAACCATGAAATTTTCTTTAAATACCAGAAGAAATCAATCTTCTCCATACCCATTGCAACCACACCTGCAGCAGATCCAATAATCAGCATACTACCACCTGTACCAGCTGAATATGCAATAAAATGCCATAGTGGGTTATCCATAGGTTCCGAGAACATTCCTAAACTAGCTGCCACTAAAGGAACGTTATCAATAACGGCAGAACCAATACCAAATAACATTACAACAATGTCCGTATTAGGTATAGCTTCGTTTAAAGCTTCTGCATAGTGGAACAACATACCCAAAGACTCTAAAGCCGCAACCGCTAATAATATCCCCAGGAAAAACAATATACTAGGAAGTTCGATCTTAGATAACGATGCGTGTACAGGGCTGTGATGACCTACCGTATCATCGCCTTCACCTTCAACATTTGACAAACTGAATTTTGAATTACTATAAATCTCCGCAAAAGTTGCTACAACTGCCAAGGAAAGCATCATACCAACATATGGTGGCAAGTGAGTAACTGTTTTAAAGAACGGAACAAACACAATTGCACTCAATCCCAAATACAACATGGTTGCTCCATATCTAGATTTAGGCTCTTCCAAAGACCCCACATCACTATCAAGATTACCACTAAAGGCTTTGAATCTACTTGCTATCAAAACCGGCACTACCATACAAACTATGGAAGGCAGAAGAACATGCTCCACTAACTGTAACGCAGATACCTTGTTGGCAATCCATAACATTGTTGTTGTTACATCACCAATTGGAGACCAGGCTCCACCTGCGTTAGCGGTGATGATGATCATACCTGCAAACCACAAGCGCGTATCCCTATCTTTTATGACTTTTTGTAAAATCGTAATTAATACGATAGTTGCGGTTAAATTGTCGATTATAGCCGAAAGAACAAAGGCCAATATAGAAAACAACCATAATAGCTTACGTTTACTTTTCGTTCTTATGAAACCTTTTATAGTTGCAAAACCATCAAAATAATCAATGATTTCCACAATGGTCATCGCCCCTAATAAAAAGACAAGAATTTCTGCCGTTTTCCCTAAGTGATGCAGTAGAATCTCATCAAGATGGGTGGGTTCAAGCTCCCTTAGCTGTGTATTCACCTCAAAAACATCCATATGGGTCAAGGCAATTATAGCCCAAAGAATAGCCATCATGGCCAAAGCCGGAATCAGCTTATCTATTTTAAGGTTATGTTCTAGGGTAATCGCAAGATAACCTGCGAGGAATACAATGATAATAATGGTCTCCATACTCGTTCTATTTATATTAGTTGTTTCAATGCAATCTCAAATGCCGTTTGGCTGATGTTCTCTTTCGAGGGATTTTGTTTAAAAATTTTTAAAATGGCTTTCCGGATGGTTTCCGAAGTGTCATTAAATATAAGCTCATCGTCAATACCTACTCTTTTTTCCATGAAATAGGCAAATACACGTGCCATACCACAATTGGAAATAAAATCCGGAACTAAACTAACCTTACCGTCTGTATATTCCATTATTGGCCCAAAGAAAATTTCCTTATCGGCAAAAGGCACATTCGCCCCGCAGGAAATCACTTCTAGTCCTGTATCAATCAATCTACTTATCTGATCTTTGGTCACTAACCGAGACGCAGCACAAGGTGCGAAAATTTCTGTTTGCAAAGACCATATACGGTCATTAATTTCCTTAAAAGGAATCATTTCATCTGCACTTGCGATTAGATTATTCCCATCTTTATTAAGAAAGAAGGTCTTTATCTCGTCAAAAGAAAATCCTTCTTCTTTGATTACACCTCCGGCCCTATCAATAATACCTACTACTTTAGCTCCCATTTGGGCCAAATAATACGCTGCAGCACTACCAACATTTCCAAATCCTTGGATTACCGCCCTTTTACCAACAACACTACCTCCGTAAATATCATAATAGTGTTTTACCGCTTCAGCAACACCAAAACCGGTAATCATGTCGGCAACGGTATATTTTCTAGAAACCTCTGGCGAGTACTTTGTATTCTCCAAAGCTTTAATCACCCCTAAGCGTAACTGCCCAATTCTATTAATCTTATCGGCTTCGGTAGGTTTAAAGTGACCGTTAAAGACTCCTTCTTGTGGATGCCAGACCCCTGCATCTTCCGTAATTGGAATAACTTCGTGAATTTCATCTACGTTAAGATCACCACCCGTACCGTAATAACTTTTCAATAATGGTGATACCGCATGGTACCAACGTTCAAGCACTCCCTTTTTTCGTGGATCATTAGGATTGAAGTTAATTCCGGATTTTGCTCCACCTATTGGCGGACCCGAAACGGTAAACTTAACTTCCATGGTTTTTGCTAGGGAAAGCACTTCATTCATATCCAACCCCTCTCTCATTCTTGTTCCACCGCCTGCTGCTCCTCCCCTAAGTGAATTTATAACCGTCCACCCTTCGGCTTCAGTCTCGCTATCTTTCCAATTAAAGACAATTTCAGGTGATTTATTCTCGTATGCTTGTAATAACTCTTTCATTTTATGATGATTTAAATAAAAAATAATGACACTAACTACTCTCTTCCGAAAACCTCTCTTTCTTTACGCCAAAACGGCGTTACTGCTGTGTCATAATCTTGCGTTTAAATCAATTCGTAAAACGAATTCAACAAATATAAAAATTTGGCTTGGTTTCCAAAGTTTTTGATGGCTAATGAATGGTTAATTTTTCAAAAAAATAGCGAACAAAGCTAGGTGTAGATTTTATTATAGAAGCTTATATTTGTAGAAGCTCAAAAAAAAGACACAAAAATTATGGATTTCTCATTATCAGAAGAACATTTAATGATTAGACAAGCTGCGCGCGATTTTGCTCAAAACGAATTGTTGCCCGGCGTTATTGAAAGAGATGAAGCTCAAAAGTTCCCCAAAGAACAAATCAAGAAACTAGGTGAACTTGGTTTTTTAGGAATGATGACCGACCCAAAATATAACGGTAGCGGTATGGATACCTTATCTTACGTAATTGCCATGGAGGAACTATCAAAAGTTGATGCATCTGCATCAGTAGTAGTTTCCGTGAACAATTCATTGGTCTGTTGGGGGCTTGAAGCCTTTGCCAATGAGGACCAAAAACAAAAATACTTAGCTCCCCTAGCTTCGGGACAGGTTATAGGCGCATTTTGCCTTTCCGAGCCAGAAGCAGGCAGCGACGCTACTTCTCAAAAAACTACAGCCATAGATAAGGGAGACCATTATATATTAAATGGCACCAAAAACTGGATTACCAATGGAGGGACTGCAAGCACCTATCTTGTAATTGCCCAAACGGACAGAGAAAAAGGGCATAAAGGTATTAATGCCTTAATTGTAGAAAAAGGAATGCCAGGTTTTGAAATAGGACCAAAAGAAAATAAATTAGGTATTCGTGGTAGTGACACCCACTCCCTTAATTTTAATGATGTAAAAGTTCCAAAAGAAAACAGGATAGGTGATGATGGATTTGGTTTTAAGTTCGCCATGAAAACACTTGCCGGAGGACGTATAGGAATTGCAGCACAAGCTTTAGGTATAGCTGCTGGGGCTTACGAACTTGCCCTAAAGTATTCAAAAGAAAGAAAAGCGTTTGGCACAGAAATAGCAAACCACCAAGCTATTGCCTTCAAATTAGCGGATATGCACGTGCAAATTGAAGCCGCACGTAACCTTGTATATAAGGCCGCATGGGAAAAAGATCAAGGCAAGAATTACGACCTGTCTGGTGCAATTGCAAAATTATACGCTTCACAAGTAGCTATGGACACCACTGTGGAAGCAGTGCAAATTCACGGAGGCAATGGTTTTGTAAAGGATTACCATGTAGAGCGGCTTATGAGAGATGCCAAAATAACACAGATATACGAAGGAACATCAGAGATTCAAAAAATCGTGATTTCTAGAAGTATATTAAGGGATTAAATTTAAAAATGATTACAACCCCGTTATTTTTATCACATATCTAGCCAGAAAACGGGGTTTAATATCACTATACCACCCAAAATACAGGGGGTCTTCTTCAAAAGTTAAGAAATATAACAAATACCCCCTTAAAAAACCTTTCACAGGTGTATTGAATGTGCTAATTTTACCATTCTGATAAATTTAGCTCACATAAAAACCATATCTGAATATTTTTCAACGTTTTATTCAAAACGTTGAATTTTTATTTGATTTGAAAAATATAGCTGCTAATTATTCAGTAGAAATGCTATTTTTGGATAAATACCATAATCTATGACGTTGAAGAAGCAAGGGTTGTACCTACCGGAATTTGAACATGACAACTGTGGCGCAGGTTTTATCTGCAGCCTTAAAGGAAAAAAATCTAATGATATCATCCATAAAGCACTGGAGATATTAGACAAACTAGAGCACCGTGGAGCGGTTAGCTCTGATGGGAAAACTGGTGATGGTGCAGGTATCCTTATAGATATACCTCACGATTTCTTTAAAGCCGTTTGTGATTTTGAGCTTCCTGAGCCCGGTGAATATGCAGTAGGTAACATATTCTTACCGCAAAAGGAGAATCAGCGTGAATTCTGTATTTCTACTTTTGAAGAAAATATTAAAAAACAAGGCCTAAAGTTATTAGGCTGGAGAGATGTTCCGGTAAACCGATCTATTCCAGGTCGTGTTGCTATGGAAACTGAGCCTTTTGTAAAGCAAATATTCATAGCTAAGGAAAATGCTGAGCAAGACTACTTCAACTTCAACCTTAAATTGTTCATCGCAAGAAAAGTTACGGAGCATGCCGTAATCAAATCAAAACTTTCCGAGAGCAAATTCTTTTACGTCCCTAGCCTTTCTACAAAAATTATCATATTCAAAGGCCTTTTGATGCCTAAGGACATTAGCCTATATTATAAAGACTTAATGGACCCTCGTGTGGTTACACGTTTATCATTGGTTCACCAACGTTTCTCTACCAACACTTTCCCTACTTGGGATTTGGCGCAACCTTTTAGGTATATGTGCCATAATGGTGAAATAAATACGCTTCGTGGTAACGTATCCAGAATGCGTTCACGAGAAGAATTACTGAAGAGTGATTGGTTCGGAGACGAAATAAAAAATATACTACCTGTAATACTGCCAGGAAAATCAGATTCTGCTACTATGGATATGGTTGTGGAATTATTATTGATGACAGGAAGGTCTTTACCTGAGGTAATGATGATTCTAGTACCTGAAGCATGGGAGAAAAACCCGGATATGTCCGAAGCAAAAAGAGCTTTCTACGAGTATCACTCTTGTATGATGGAGCCATGGGATGGTCCTGCATCCGTTCCTTTTACGGATGGAAATTATATTGGCGCAGTTCTTGACCGTAACGGTTTAAGACCATCTCGTTACACGGTAACCAAAGATGACTATGTAATTATGTCGTCCGAAACCGGTGTTGTTCAAATTGCACCAGAGAATGTAGAGTTTCATGGAAGACTTGAGCCGGGAAAAATGTTCTTGGTGAACATGGAAGCAGGGCGCATCATTAATGATGAAGAAATTAAAGAGGAGATAGCTAGTCGTCTACCTTATAAAAAGTGGCTAGATAAAAACTTGGTACACTTAAAGAACATACCTTATAATGATTGTCCATTATTTTTAGGGGAAGCTTCTCTTGAAAAGCGTAAATCTGTTTTTGGTTATACGCTCGAAGATATCAACACGATTATCCTTCCAATGGGTAAAACTGCAAAAGAACCTATAGGTTCTATGGGATCTGATACTCCTATTGCAGTGCTATCTCAGCGTCCGCAGCTAATATATAATTATTTCCAACAGTTGTTCGCACAGGTAACGAATCCTCCTTTAGATGGTATTCGTGAGGAATTGATTACTGATATTAGTCTTACACTAGGTAGTGACCATAATATATTCGATTACTCTGAATTGCATTGCCGTAAACTTAAAATTCAGAATCCGGTTATTTCCAAAGAAGATTTGGATAAAATAAAAAACTATGACGCTAGTCCTGATTACAAAGTAGTTTCTATCCCAACTCTTTATGAAATACACAGAGGTCATAACGGATTGGAAGATGCTTTGGAATCTATTCTGGACCAAGCATCCAAAGCTATTGACCAGGGTGCGAATATAATTATCCTTTCCGATAGAAATGTAAATGAATCTCAGGCACCAATCCCTGCGTTATTAGCTTGTTCTTACGTAAACAGTGGGCTTCAGCGTTTAGGCAAAAGAAGCAAGCTTAGTGTTATCATTGAGTCGGCCGAACCTAGAGAGGTGCACCATTTCTGTTTATTATTCGGTTTTGGAGCTAGTGCCATTAACCCTTATTTGGTTAACGAAATCATTGGTGAGCAAATAGAAGAGAACAATATAACGGACTTTACTGCGGAAGAAGCCATCAAGAATTATAATAAAGCTGTTGGCAAGGGTATTCTTAAGGTAATGAACAAAATTGGCATTTCTACCTTGAACTCATACCGAGGGTCTCAACTTTTTGAATGTATTGGTATCAATAGTAAAGTAGTTGACAAATATTTCCCTAATACACCTACCCGTATTCAAGGTATTGGTTTATATCAAATAGAAAAAGAAGTTGCTAAGCGTCACAAAAAAGCATTTAGCACAAAAGAGGTTGCCGCTAACCTTGATTTGGAAATAGGCGGAGAATACCGCTGGAGACGTGATGGTGAAAAGCACATGTTTAATCCATTAACGGTAGCTAAACTTCAAAAAGCTGTACGTGGTAATGAAAATGACACCTATAAGGAGTATTCTTCCATGGTGAACGAACAGTCTAAGAATTTGATGACCATCCGTGGTTTATTCGAATTCTCTAATTACGATCCTATTCCACTGGAAGAAGTTGAGCCATGGACGGAAATCGTGAAACGCTTCAAAACCGGAGCTATGTCTTATGGGTCCATCAGTAAAGAGGCTCACGAGAACTTGGCAATTGCTATGAACCGTATTGGAGGTAAGAGTAATTCCGGCGAAGGCGGTGAAGACGCTGAACGTTTTTATAAAAATGCAACAGGTGACTGGAGAAACAGTGCTATCAAACAAGTTGCATCAGGTCGTTTTGGAGTTACTTCCGATTATTTGACCAATGCTAAAGAAATACAAATTAAAATGGCTCAGGGTGCTAAACCAGGCGAAGGTGGTCAACTGCCAGGTCCAAAGGTGAATCCTTCCATTGCTAAAACAAGAAATTCTACACCTTATGTAGGTTTAATTTCACCTCCACCGCATCACGATATTTACTCTATTGAAGATTTATCGCAGTTAATATATGATTTAAAATCAGCAAACCGAGAAGCACGTATTAACGTTAAATTGGTTTCTGAAGTTGGTGTAGGCACTGTTGCTGCAGGGGTTTCAAAAGCAAAAGCAGATGTTGTTCTTATCTCAGGATTTGACGGAGGTACGGGAGCATCTCCCCTAACATCTTTAAAACATGCAGGTCTACCTTGGGAACTTGGTGTTGCGGAAGCACAACAAACTTTGGTCATGAACGACCTTAGAAATAGAATCGTACTTGAATGTGATGGTCAGCTTAAGACTGGTCGGGATGTAGCAGTTGCCTGTTTATTAGGTGCTGAAGAATTTGGTTTTGCCACAGCACCTCTAGTTGCTTCAGGTTGTATCATGATGCGTGTTTGCCATTTAAATACCTGTCCAGTAGGTATCGCTACTCAAAACCCAGAACTACGTAAGAAATTTGCCGGTAAACCAGAGCACGTGGTAAACTATATGTATTTCGTAGCACAAGAACTACGTGAGATTATGGCGCAGTTAGGTTTCAGGACAATTAATGAAATGGTTGGTCAGGTTCAGAAACTAGATCGTAAGAAAGCTATTGATCATTACAAATCCGCAGGTATAGATTTAACTCCAATTTTATATCAGGTTGATGTACCAGCTGGAACTAAGTTCTATAACACACAAAAACAAACGCACGATGTAGATAAGTCAATTGAATTTGATATCATCGCAAAAGCGAATCCATCTTTATTTAGAAAGGAAAAACTAACATTGGAATTTCCGATTAAAAATACAGATAGAGCGGTTGGAGCAATTATAAGTAATGAGATTTCAAAAGTATACGGAGCACAGGGATTACCTATCAACACTTTAAAACTCAACTTTACAGGTTCCGCAGGACAAAGTTTTGGGGCTTTTGCTACAAGAGGTTTGACCATGACAGTTAACGGAAACACAAATGATTATCTAGGCAAAGGTTTATCCGGCGCTAAATTGGTAATCAAGGTTCCCGAGAAATCTACCATCGTACCAGAAGACAACGTAATTACAGGTAATGTTACCCTTTATGGAGCAACTGCCGGTCGTGCTTATATAAACGGAAAAGCGGGTGAGCGGTTCTGTGTTCGTAACTCGGGAGCTAAAGCAGTAGTAGAGGGTATTGGCGATCACGGTTGTGAATATATGACAGGTGGTGTTGCCGTAATTCTTGGCGAAGTAGGAAGAAACTTTGGTGCAGGTATGAGTGGTGGTATAGCCTTCATATACGATCAAAAAGGAACCTTCAAGAAAAAGTGTAATAACGATGACCTTAACTTATTAGAGGTTACTGAAGATAATGATATTAAGGAATTAAAGGATCTCATCGAAAGCCATTACAACTCTACATTGAGTCCGCTTGCACAGCGTATTTTAGAGAAATGGGAAGATTGTCTACCTAAGTTCGTTAAGGTCTTACCTGAAGAATACAAACAGGCATTACTACGTATGGAAAGAGAAAAATTAGAAACTATTTAAAGTCGAGAAATGGGAAAGATTACAGGATTTTTGGAATTCGATAGAAAAGTAGAATCGTACGCGCCTGTTGAAGAACGCGTTAAAAATTATCATGAGTTCACCGTTCCGTTAAAGGATAATGAACTTAAAGATCAAGGTGCAAGATGTATGGACTGCGGCATTCCTTTTTGCCATAGTGGTTGCCCATTAGGTAACTTAATTCCAGATTTTAATGATGCGGTTTACCGTGGAAAATGGGATAAGGCTGCCAAAATTTTACACTCTACTAACAATTTTCCGGAATTTACCGGTAGACTTTGTCCTGCACCCTGCGAAGAAGCATGTGTGCTAGGTATTAACGAAGATCCGGTAACGATAGAAAATATTGAGAAGAATATAGTAGAAACAGCTTTTGCAAAAGGCTGGGTGGTTGCTGAGCCTCCTGCTACAAGAACTGATAAAAAAGTAGCTGTTGTAGGTTCTGGACCTGCAGGACTTGCCGCCGCACAGCAACTGAACCGTGCCGGACATCATGTTACTGTTTTCGAAAGAGACGAAAAACCAGGTGGGTTATTACGTTATGGTATTCCTGATTTTAAGATGGAAAAAAATATCATAGACCGTAGACTTAAGGTTCTTGAAGAAGAAGGCATTGAGTTTAAATGTGGCGTTCATGTGGGAAAAGATATCTCTGGTGAGGATCTCAAAAATGATTTTGATGCTGTAGTACTTTCAGGAGGAGCTACTGTCCGCAGAAATTTGCCAATTGAAGGTGCAGACCTAAAAGGTGTTGTACAGGCTATGGATTTCTTACCACAAAACAACCGCAGGGTAGACGGTGTTAAAACCTTTGAAAATGAAATAATGGCTACTGGTAAAGATGTTGTCGTTATTGGCGGTGGTGATACGGGTTCTGACTGTATAGGAACTTCAATAAGACATGGTGCAACCTCGGTTTCTAACTTTGAAATTATGCCAATGTCCACCGTAGAAAGACCCGAAGGACAACCTTGGCCTTTCTGGCCCATGCGTTTAAAAACCAGTACTTCCCATAAAGAAGGTGCAGAACGTTTTTTCAGCATATCCACCAAAAAATTCTTAGGAGACAAGGATGGAAATCTAACCGGATTAGTTACCTCTGAAGTAGAATGGATCAAAACGCCGGGACAACGACCCCAACTAAAGGAAGTTCCTGGTACCGAGAAAGAATGGAAATGCGAACTAGCTCTTTTAGCTTTAGGATTTACCGGTTCCGAAATGACAATTGCAGAGCAGTTAGGTATTGAAGCAGATGATAGAACCAACATCAAAGCTAGCGAAGCTGATTACAAAACAAATGTACCTGGAATTTTTGCTGCTGGTGATCAAAGACGTGGCCAATCATTAATTGTTTGGGCTATTTCGGAAGGTCGTCAAGCTGCATATCATGTGGACACTTACCTTATGGGGGAATCTGCCCTACCGTTAAAAGGCGAAGGAGATTTACCACGGGTATAGCCCCGGGTTAGTTTTATAGACTAGATTTTATACAATCCAACCCAATTAAATTGGGTTGGATTTTTTTATCCATTACGTTTCCGTAATAAACTCCCTGTACTTCTGTTATGAACATTAAAAAAGTGCTCTTTTATATGATTATTAGTGCTTTGGCATTTACATTAATGAATGTTGCCGTTAAGCAATTACAACACTACAGCGTTTATCAAATTGTATTCTTTAGAGGTTTTGGCTCTTTCGTTCTCACTATGGCCATTCTTAAACAATTAAAGGTTCCCATTTTGGGAAACAACAAGAAATTACTTATCCTTAGAGCTATTGTTGGAACAAGCTCAATGACCTTGTTCTTTATGTCATTAAAATATCTTTCCGCAGGCACAGCGGTCTCATTGCGTTATCTAGCTCCTATTTTTTCCGCTATTTTTGCCATATTTCTTTTAAAAGAAAAAGTAAAGCCCGTTCAATGGCTATTCTTTATAATTTCTTTTCTAGGAGTTCTTATATTAAAAGGATTGGACACTAATTTGGACAGTACTGGACTAATTCTCGTTTTTGGTGCAGCGGTTCTCAGCGGACTAGTTTATATTATTATAAGTAAAATAGGAAAAAGCGACCACCCCATTGTTATTGTAAACTACTTCATGTTTACCGCAACCCTTTTTGGAGGCATATTAATGATACCTTATTGGCAAAACCCAAAAGGCATGGACTGGTTGTTTCTTTCAACCCTAGGTTTTTTTGGGTTTGTTGGTCAACTATATATGACCAAAGCTTTTCAAATAGCCTCAAACAACCTTGTTGCGCCCTTTAAGTATTTAGAAGTTCTTTTTACCGGCTTAATTGGATTTATGTGGTTAGGTGAAATATATACCGTCTGGAGTTTAGTTGGCATACTTCTGATTATCGCAGGTCTAGTAATGAATGTTGCTTACAAGGCCCGTGATAAAAGATATACTTTTAAATCTTAAATGACCAAGAGCATCTTGTTTTTAAAAACACCGTCCTGATTAATAATCATTTTCTTGGGCACTATTCTCCTGAGAAATTTTCCATTCTCTCCAAACAAAGGTCATTGCCTCTAATATTTCAGGTTCATCTTTGGAAAGTTCTATTTTTTCACCCGAATCATGCTTAATATTATAAAGTTCAAAATGTTTTCCCGCATCATTACTATAAATCTTATACTCATTGTCCATTAACGCAGCCTGATCTTTAAACTCAAAAGCTAAAGGAGCAGTCCTTTGTTTAACTTTTCCCTGTACAATGGGCAGCAAATCGATTCCATCATACGGACGCTCATTTTTCTTTAAATCGACGTTTAGTATATTTGCTATAGTTGGAAAATAGTCTGAGGTGAAACAAGGAACTTCTACTTTGGTGCCGGGTGCTATCTTACCCTGCCACTCCATAATTCCCGGCACACGTATGCCACCTTCATATAGACTTCTTTTTCTTCCTTTAAGTTGCTTGGTTATTCCTTGGGTTCTACCGGAAACCGATTCTCCCTCAGGGCCGTTATCACTCGTATAAAAAAGAACGGTATTCTCTGCTACACCTAACTCTTTTAATTTAGCCCTAAGACGCCCTACCTGTTTATCCATAGCCGAAATAACCCCATAGTAATGTTGTTGGTCCTCGGAGAGATCTTTATAAAGGTTACGATCTTCATCTCCAGCGATAACCGGCAAATGTGGCGTATGAAACCAAATAATACTTAAAAAAGGATTTTTGCTTTTTACAGCATTCTCAATAAAAGGAATAGCCCTATCCATAATTATCCGAGAATCATCTCCTTCTAAATTATCCGTTGCTATTTCATCAGGCCCTGTCCAGTACGAAGTATTAAAAGGCATCCCTTCAACCAAGTCTCCATTAACATCACCAGATGATTGTGGTGGTGTAATCATAGGATTCCAAGTTGGTACTTTAGATTCGGTAACAAAATTAACGTCAAATCCATGATCCCAAGGCGGCGCATACTCTCCATCAAATTTTGGTCTTCCTCCTCTATTTGCCTCTACCGTATCACGTGTTAACGTGCCTAAATGCCATTTTCCAAAATGACCTGTAGTATAGCCCACATCTTTTACCATTTCACCCAAAGTAATCTCTTGCGGTTTTATGTGACCGCAATTGGCATGACATATTCCATAGCGCAAAGGATGCCTACCAGTCATAACACTACCCCTTGTTGGAGAACATACGGCTGATGCGGCATAGAAACGTTCAAAAACAGCTCCATTACTTGCCATTTTATCTAGATTAGGCGTATTTAAATGTGAATGCCCATTATAACCTGTATCTCCCCAGCCTTGATCATCTGCCATAAGCAAGATAATGTTTGGTCTCTCTGGATTTGCAGTTTCAAGACCTGCTCTTCTCTCTTTTTCAGCACAGTTTAACAAAGTGCTCAATGCAAAAAATACGCTTACTATTAACTTCATATTCAGTTTTAAGTTTACAATAAGGTTTTCCAAAAACATAAATTCATATCATGGAAAATTGCCTTAACTCTTAACTAAATGTCCCCTTTTTTGTTGCAAGTTTAATTTAGTGTGGTTATCCTTGGTTATCCTTTATGCTCTAACCTATTTTAATTAGGTAGCCTTTAGTTAACTACTACTCAAAACTTTCTATACGCACTTGTTTTGCAGGCCAATAGTCCTCTTTTCTAAACTCAAATTTGGTTGGCTCATAATCGCCCACTAAAGTTACGTCTGCTTTCTCCGGCACTTCTAAGTCCAATGCCCAAAATACTCCATTTACTAATAATCTTCTTGTACCTTCTATTAGCAAATCATTTGCTGCACCAACGGTAGAGGTAAAAGCTTTTCCTTTTTTACCTCCCGGTAATTGATAACTCTTTATCCAAGTCACAGGCATTAATTCTTCCCCTAAGTTTTCACCATCTTTATTCGTTGTTGCTATTTCATCATCCGTTGGTCTCATTCCGTAAAAAACATCACTTTCGTCATACTCCCCTTTTCTATTCATTACCTGCCCTAAAATTATAGGCTGAGAATCTCCTGGAAGCGGAAGTCTTACACCATAAACATCACTAGCTCCCCAAACGTCACCATCTGTAATACTATTTGTAATTCCCGTAGTATTTGCACCTATGGCAACTATGCCTTTCGTACTTTGGTGTTTATGGTGACCATGATGACTAATCCATTTTTCGCCAAGAACTAGACGTCCAAACCCGCCATGCCAATCCGTCTTATCACCTTCATAATTATGACTATAATAAGCATATTTAGAATCTGAATCCTTTGGAAAATTAAAACCATGGGTAGCCGTTCTAAGCCCCATAACCGGTTTTCCGGATTTTAAATAATCATCAATAAATTTCATTTGATTATCCGGCAATGCACGGAAACGTGTAAAAACCACCATCATATCTGCCGAAGTCAAAGCTTCTAAACCTGGTATATTAATAACATGATTTGCATTTACAATTCCAGGCTTATCCTCCTCTTGAGCGAATAAAACCGTACATTTAAAACCATGATGTTTGGATAGAATTTTTGCCAATTGCGGTAAGGCTTCTTCTGAGCGATATTCTTCATCACCGGAAATCATTACAATATGTTTTGCTCTTTCATCGGCGCCATCAAAGGTTAACCATTTTTTTGGAGCATCTACCTTTTCAGCCATTTCTGGTTCTTTTGCAACGGTGGTTTTCTGCTCTTTACAAGCAAATAAAAATAGACAAATAACAATTGGCAATACATTTTTCATTATGTTCAAGTTTTAAAACTGCTTATTTTGTAATTCCCAATCCTTCGGATATGAGTTTAAATCCTTCTGTATATACTTCTTCTACAGGAGAATAGTTACGCCATACATTAATGGCATTGGCAAACTCGGGTATGGTGGTACTGAATGCTTCTATTGTCACCCAACCTCTGTAATCAATCTGTTTTAAGCCAGAAAAAACATCTGGCCAATTAATTTGTCCTCTTCCCGGCGTACCCCTATCATTTTCGCTAATATGTACATGTTTTAGATATGGTGCTATGGTTTTTATAGCACCTGACTGACTTTTTTCTTCTATATTGGCATGGTGGGTATCAAACATAGCACCCAAATTTGGATGATTTACTTCCTTAACCATATCGCCCAAATCTGCCATAGTATTATATAGGTAACATTCAAACCTGTTAACAGCCTCTGGCGTAAGTACTATATTAGCACCTTTTGCGTATTCCGCAGCTTTCAACAACATTTCATTGCTCCATTTTTTTTCTTCCAAAGTGGGTGGTTGTCTTGTAAAAAGGGCGAATGTAGAATGAAAAGGTCCGCATAGTATTTCTGCATTGGCGGCCGCTCCCATATCAATAGACCATTTTAGACGCTCTAGTCCAGCTTCTCTAACTTTTTTGTCAGGACTGGCTATATTTTGCTGTGCCGATAATGAGGCTACACCGGTAATACCCATATCCATACCGGAAAAATGATTTCCTAATTGCGAATAATATTTTTCACTACCTTCTCCAAAAAATAATTCAATACCGTCGTACCCAGTATCTTTTAACGTATCTACAATACTAAAGTGTTGCTCTGTGACATGATTTGTCCAAAGCAACATGTTCATTCCTATTTTCATTCTATAATGGTTAATTTAAAATCTAGTATATATGTTGTAAAAGCTAAATTTTACTGCGCCTTTCTTCAGTATTTGACTATTATGGGCCATAAATTCTAAACAATTAACAAATCTAGCACTTAATGAAACTTCAAAATTCCTTTATTTTCTTAAAGGTTGATACTTTTTTTCCCTATTCCAAGGTAAATTCCACTCACTTTTATAAGACTAGACTGGAGTTTGAATATTTAAAAATAACTTTCTGTACTCAAGAGGACTCATATCTGTAATAGACTTAAACTGCCTATTAAAATTGGATAACGCGTTATAACCACACTCATAACTAATTTGAGAAATATTAAAATTATCCTCCAACAATAATTTTCTTGCATGCCCTATTCGTATTTCATTCACAAAACGCGTGAAAGTCTTATTAGCCCTAGGTTTAAAGTACCTACAGAAAGACGTAGTTGTCATGTTCAATAAACTAGACGCCACATCTAAAGATATATTGGTCTTAAAATTGGTCATTACATAATCATATACTTTACGCATTTTTTCTGCATCGCCTCCTTTAAACGCATTCATATAGTTCGGGCTAGCTAATATTGAATATTCCGTACTATTAGCCAAGGTATCTAACATCTCCAACAATTTTAAAATTCGTTTAAATCCCTTTTCCCTGTCGATTTCTAAGAAGAATTGAATTATTTTATCTCTAGTATCTCCGTGAAATTCAATCCCTCGTAATGAATGCGCAACAAGTTTATTAATTTTATAAAACTCTTCCATCTCAAGAAGAGGCTCACTTAAAAGCACATGATCAAAGTAAATCACCAACCCTCTAGTAGACAACCCACTATCTTTCTTAAAATAGGCATTATCATTTCTCCATAAGTGCGGTAAATTAGGTCCTGTCATAACCAAATCTCCCTTCTTAAAATTCTGAACATGGTCTCCAATAAACCGGGTACCTTCACCCTCCATAATGTATGAAATCTGAAACTCAGGATGAAAGTGCCAATTGGGATTAAAAAAAGGACCAATTAGGTCTTTATATATAAAAGTTTCCTTTGGAGTTAACGTTTTTTCAATACTTGGAACACTCATAAATTTTCTTTATAAATCCGTTTAATCATCAATATATGATAAAAAAGTACCGACTTTTAGTAAGATACAGGATAATTTAATTCAAAATGTATCATAGTTTTGTCTACACTCGCACTAACATTCTAATTTTATTTGCATTTTTTTAGAAATAGCTCAGCTAATACGGATACAAATTCCGATATTAACAAGTGTAAAAAGTACAATAATAACTTAAACTTATTAATTTCACAGCATTCAACCAAATATTACCATAAACCAAATCAACATTAACTCAATTCTCAAAACAATTTATTCAGCATATTATGAAAATTATTAAAAAAACCAGCATAGGAAGGCTCTTCACTACCTGCGCTGTTGCTATTTGCTTTTTAGCATGTAGCGAAAAACAAAGTAATACTCTTACTCTAGAAAAAAATTCCCGAATTGTTTTAGTTGGAAATAATTTAGGATCAAGAATGATGGAATTTGGGCATTTTGAAACGGAGATACAACTAAGATACCCCAACGACTCATTATATATCAGAAATATGTGTGACGGTGGTAATACTCCTGCCTTTAGACCACATGCAGCGAGAAAATCGCCATGGGCTTTTCCTGGTGCGGATAAATTTGAACATGACCCAGGAAGTAAAATACACTTCGTTGAAGATGATGGTGGCCATCAATCCGGTAGTGTAGGTCACTTCCCCACTCCTGACGAATGGATTACAAGCTTAAAACCAGACATTATAGTTGCATTTTTTGGCTATATCGAATCCTTTGAAGGTCAAGAAGGGCTATCAAACTACAGAGAAGAATTGCGTGCATTTATAAAACACATTTTAAGCACCAAATATAATGGTCAAGCACCTCCTCAACTGGCAATTGTTTCTCCAATTGCATTTGAAAATCTATCTGATAAGATGGATTTACCAGATGGCACTAAGGAAAATCAAAATTTAGCGCTTTATACAGAAGCAATGAGAGAAGTATCTGCCGAAGAGGGCGTACTTTTTGTTGATGCCTTTGATGCTACTAAAAACTGGTACAAAACTGAAAGTGAAGACCTGACCCATGACGGATTTCAACTTACGGACTCAGGTTATAAAAAATTTGGCAAACTATTGGCCGATGACATTTTTGGGAAGAAACAGTCAGATGAGACCAACCGCCAACTAGTGCATGATGCCGTTCAAGAAAAGAATTGGTTTTGGCTCAATGATTTTAAAATACCAAATAGCGTACATGTATACGGAAGAAGGTATGACCCCTATGGACCAGAAAACTACCCGTTTGAAATAGCCAAAATTCGTGAAATGACTGCCATTCGTGATACTGCTATTTGGAAAGCCAACCATGGCGAAAAAATGGATTTGGCCGCTGCCGATGCTAAAACTAAAAAACTTCCTGAAGTAAAAACCAATTATAAGGCTAGCGAGAAAAATGGTAATCCAGAATATCTCTATGGCGAAGAGGCTTTAGCAGAAATTAAAACCGCGCCAGGATATAAAGTAGAATTATTTGCTTCTGAAGAGCAGTTCCCAGATTTGGCAAACCCAGTACAAATGTCCTTTGATAATGAAGGAAGACTTTGGGTTGCGGTAATGCCCAGTTATCCACATTATAAAGCTGGAGACAGCAAACCAAACGACAAACTTCTAATTTTTGAAGATACAGATGGTGATAATAAGGCAGATAAGCAAACCGTTTTTGCAGATGGCCTTCACCTTACTATTGGTTTTGAATTTGCTCCCGAGGGTGTTTACATGTCACAGGGAACCAACCTGATACTATTAAAGGATACAGATGGTGATGATAAAGCCGATAAAAAGGAAGTTATTTTAAGCGGATTTGATGACCATGATACCCACCATGCTATTAGTGCATTTACAACGGACCCGTCAGGCGCTATATTTATGGGAGAAGGAACTTTTCTTCATTCTAATATAGAAACAGCATATGGTAGTATTAGAGGTTCCAACGGCGGATTCTATAGATACAGCCCTCAAAGGCACCATCTTGAGCGTACCGCTCAATTAGCTATACCAAACCCGTGGGGAATTGCTTTTGACGATTGGGGCCAACCCTTCTTTGAACACACTTCTGGACCAGCTGCTACTTGGATGATGCCAGGGACCATTCTTCCACGTTACGGTGTAAGCTCCCCTATACCTGAAAACCTTATAGAAAAAGAACACTTAGTAAGACCTACTTCTGGGTTGGAATTTATTTCCAGCAGTCATTTTCCTGATAATGTTCAAGGTGATATGCTAATCAACAATACGATAGGTTTTAGAGGAACGAAACAACACAAAATGGTAGATGACCCGGAAACGGCCGGTTACCTGAGTGAGCATAGAAAAGACCTGATTTTTTCTGATGACAAAAACTTTAGACCGGTTGACATGGAGTTTGCACCAGATGGATCGCTTTACTTTTTAGACTGGAGCAATGTATTAATTGGCCATATGCAACACAATGCACGTGATCCCTTAAGAGACCATGTACATGGCAGAATATACCGAGTTACCTATCCTACAAGACCACTGGTTAAACCCGCAAAAATTGCAGATGCTACTATAGAAAAATTATTGGATAACTTGAAACTACAAGAATACAGAACTCGCTATCGTACCAAAAGGGAACTTCGTGCGCGCGATGCAAATGAGGTTTTAGCCAAATTAAAAACCTGGGTTGCCAACCTGGACAAAAACGACCCTCGCTACGAACATCATTTATTGGAAGGTTTGTGGGTAACTTGGGGCTTAAATCAGATTGACAAAGATTTATTAACCAAATTGCTACAGGCTAAAGATTTTAGAGCTCGTACTGCTGCTGTTGGTGTATTACGATATGCAGGACACCAAGTTGACAATCAAGCGGATCTTCTAATGCAAGCTGCGAAGGATGACAACCCACGTGTTCGTCTTGAAGCACTAGTTGCTGCATCTAGACTAGGAAAAGATATTGGTATTCCTATAATTACCGAAGCTGGAAAAAAAGGTCTTGATAAATGGATGGAGCGCCCATATGAAGCGGCTCTCGCACATATAAACGGACATAGAGCCGGTGAAGAAGCAAAAGAAATGATTGAAACAGACCTCAAAGGAAGGGATTTGGAACTTCTTATGGCCGGTCAGAAAATTTACGAACGAGATGGCTACTGTTCCACCTGTCACCAACCGGATGGTAATGGCTTAACCGCCGCAGGTTTCCCTCCTTTAGCAGGTTCTAAATGGGTGACAGGTAGCGAAGAGCGACTAATAAAACTTACTACAAACGGTATTATGGGGCCAATTGAAGTAAAAGGCAAAAAATATCCCGGGCAAGTTCCTATGACACCATTCGGAAAATTACTTAATGAGGAAGAAACAGCAGCGGTGTTAACTTATGTTAGAAACACCTTTGGAAATAAGGCTTCCGCAATTTCTCCGGATAAAGTAAAAGAAGTTCGTAATCAAATTAAAGACAAGGAAGGTTTTTATTCTCCACAAGAACTGCTTCAAGAACATCCAATGGAATAATCTAAAACCATCACATTTTAGTTTATAAAAAGAGGAAACATCTATGAAAATGTTTCCTCTTTTTTATTAATTAACCCGCTTACTTAATTTTATTAAGTTACCCACACATTCCACTATTTTATTATCAACAAAATGTGGGAAATATGAGTTTATTTTAAAGTAAAACTCATATTTACAGTAGCTTACAAAGAACTATATGCAGATTCAATTAATACAAATAGCTTTTAAACAACTTTTTAAAAGCGCTATAGATATCAATTACCTTGTTCTGATCAATACTAGACAATATCTTTAATAAATTCAGAACAAACAAAAACTCTAGAAATCCATCCTTGCTTTTCAATTCGATAATTATTGCGATAGAAATATAGGCAACACCGCTGCTTTATACGAAATACCAAAATACCATTCGGTCTATGATCTTACTGCACCTTGACGTTATCTACCTTTGTGGCGTGTTTCCCGCAAGGGGACTGTGATATATGTGTATTCCACTCCGTCCAAAAAAAAAGGTCCCGACCAGTTGAACTAATCGGGACCTCGAAGCAAGGCGGCTTCCTACTCTCCCACCTGTTGGCAGTACCATCGGCGCTAGCGGGCTTAACTTCCCTGTTCGGAATGGAAAGGGGTGGGCCCCGCCGCCATGGCCACCTAAATTTTGAATATTATAATGACATAAAAATAATGGGACAGTTTAAGAAGAATAAAAAAACAGCGTTTCCTTTA
>NZ_JAHKPY010000006.1 GCF_018860745.1 Zobellia uliginosa
GGAACCGATGGCGCTTTGACCATTTGTGCTGGAGAGACCGTAACCGAAGTACAACTTTTTAATGAACTCGGAGGCACTCCTGACCTAGGTGGGACCTGGTCACCCGCAATGGCAGGTGCGGGAACATATACCTATACCGTACTAGGCATCGCGTGCAATAATGATACATCAGTTGTCACCGTTAATGAAGAAACCCAACCCAACGCGGGAACAAATACAACACTCACCATATGCCCCAATTCCACCGTTACCCAAGACCAGTTATTTTCAGTCTTAGGAACAGATGATAAACGAGGTAGGTGGTTCCCAAATCCCGAAGGTGCCAATGCCGGAGTTTACACCTATACCATTCCTAGTAACATTTGCGGAAACGAATCCTCTTCAACTGTCACAGTTAATATTTCTAATCTTGATTCTGACGGGGATACCATATTGGACTGTTATGAAATACTGGATGACACCAATCCTTTTGATGATTGCGATTCTATTGGAGGAACACCCTTACCTGCTAGTGATTGTGATAATGATAGTCTTACTGAAGAAGAGGAAGCTTTACTAGGAACTGACCCTATGAATCCGGATACTGATGGTGATGGTGTTAGCGACGGAAAAGAAGTTTCTGATAATACAGACCCATTAGACAATTGCGATTTCTTATTAGAAAGCCAAACCCTTACTCCAAGTAGAATCTGGAATGATGCGGACTGTGATATGGACAACCTCACAAACGAACAAGAAATAGATAAGAGAACCGACCCTACCAACCCTGATACCGACGGTGATACGATAAATGATGGACAAGAAGTGATGGACAATACCGATCCGCTTGACCCTTGTGATTCTATTGGAGGAACTCCTCCCGCTAATATTTCATGTGAATTATTCGTTGAATTAGACTTGGTAAAACATGGCGATATTTTAAACGGAAATTTCAGGATCATCAACATTGACCGTTATCCAGAGCATCAGGTAGAAATATTCAATAGATGGGGTATCTTGGTTTGGGAATCTTCCAAGTACGATAATGAAAGTAATGCTTTCACAGGCCTATCGCAAGGGAGAATAACAATTATTGAAAATCAAAAACTTCCTTCAGGAGTGTATTTCTATAAAATTAAATACGTAGCAAAAGGTGAAGATAAACTTAAAGAAGGGTATCTCTATTTACAAGATTAAAGAGCAATAATAAGCATGAAAGGTATAATACCGAAAATATTATTTTTATTTCTGACGATGCAATTTTGCTTCGGGCAACAGGATGCCCAATTCACTCAATATATGTATAATACATTGACGGTGAATCCTGGTTATGCCGGTTCTAGGGATATTCTTGGTGTTTCGCTTTTACATCGTTCGCAATGGGTTGGAATGGATGGTGCTCCCAGCACACAAACCTTTACTATTCAAAGTCCGTATAAAAATAAAATGGGGATAGGATTTTCAATCGTTCATGATGAAATAGGAAATAATACCAACCAAAATACAAGTTTTGATCTTGCCTTTTCGTACGGCATACCTATCTCTAGGAATTACGAGTTATCATTTGGTCTATCCGCTGGAGGACATCTTTTAAATATAGATTTCAATAAACTAAGAAATTACAGTGCTAGTTTGGCTCCATCTGTAGAACAAGAGTTGTACAAAAAGTTTTCTCCAAATATTGGAGCCGGAGTATACTTACACTCTAACAAGTTCTATATTGGTCTCTCCGCTCCTAGTCTTTTAGAGACAGAACATTTCCAAAATCCAGATGATAAAGGTTCTGTAATAGCTTCTGAACGCATGAATTTCTATCTAATATCAGGATATGTTTTTGATTTGAACCCTTCATTGAAATTCAAACCTGCATATCTTTTAAAAGCTGTTCTCGGTGCACCACTTCAGGTAGACCTTTCTGCCAATTTTTTATTAAACGAAAAATTTACTTTGGGTGCGGCCTATCGGTTAGATGCTGCAGTGAGTGCTCTTTTCGGTTTTCAGATGAACAGACAATTCATGCTTGGCCTTGCCTATGACAGAGAAGTTTCATCATTAGGCGGCTCACAGTTTAATGATGGTTCTTTTGAAATATTCTTAAGATATGAATTTTTCAAGAACAACAAAATTGACCTAACCCCTAGATTCTTTTAGATATGAGCCTAAAACCTACATATCTGCTATTACTGCTCTTAGTTACCATAGGGTATACCTCCTGTTTCTCTCAAAATAAGAAAAAAGCAGCGGAGGCCGATAATTTTGATCATTACGCTTATATGCAAGATATTGAGTCCTACTCCAGTCTATTGGAAAAAGGGTATGATGAAATTACCATACACAAAAAACTAGGAAATGCCAATTACCATACCGCCAATTACGATGTAGCTACATTTTGGTATGAAAAGCTTTTGGAAAATGATGAAGTGGCTGTATCCCCTGACTACCTTTATAGATATGCACTAGCTTTAAAGTCCATTAAAAGGTATGATGAATCCAATGAATGGATGGAAAAATTCAAACAGGTTAAAACCAACGATATCCGCGCCAAATTATATACGGGTAATGTTAATTACTTAAAAGAGATTCAGATTCCAAAAGAACAATATACCATAGAAAATTTAACTGAAATTAATTCACCCGAGTCTGACTTTGCCCCCTCCTATTACTCAAAGAACTTGGTATTTACGACTTCAAGAGATCTTGAAACCCAGAAATATAACAAACTGCCTTACCTCAACTTATATCAATCAAAAATCACGGAAGAAGAAAATATAAGTGAAATTTCCGGACTCTCCCCTCTTCTGAACACAAAGGCCAATGAATCCTCCACAACTTTTTCAAATGATGGGGAAACCATTTATTTCACTAGGAACAACTTCTCTAAAAATGGATTTAAAAGAGATAAAAACGGAATTAGCAGACTAAAAATCTATAGATCTTTTAAAGAAGGTAATACATGGACAGAACCTGAAGACCTTCCTTTTAACGGCACCAATTACTCTGTTGCCCATCCCTCTCTAAGTAAAGATGGAACTAAACTTTATTTCGCTTCGGATATGCCCGGAGGTATGGGAGCGTCCGATATTTACGTAGTATCCGTTTTATCTAATGGCAGCTTTGGCGAACCCGTAAATATGGGAACCCTTATTAATACGGAAGGAAAAGAAACCTTCCCTTTTATCTCAGATTCAGACCTATTGTACTTTGCCTCTAACGGACATCCCGGTCTTGGAGGTCTGGATATTTTTAAGATAGATTTAGACGGGGAAAGTAAAGTTACCAACTTAGGAAGTCCCATTAATAGTTCAGAAGATGATTTCTCTCTAGTCATGGATTCTTCTGAAGAAGTCGGCTATTTTGCCTCCAATAGAAAAGGAGGGAAAGGCAGCGATGATATTTACAGCCTAAAACGAAGCGATATGGATTGCTTTACTTTTATTGAGGGGCACGCCTATGATAAAGATTCTGACGTACCACTAGCTGAAACTCGCATTGAAGCTTTGGACTATACTGGACAAAAATTAGAAGAAACCGTAACAGCTTCAGATGGTTCTTACACGATTAGAATTCCCTGCCAAGAAAAACAGTATCAACTTTCTGGAACAAAAGAAGGTTATGAAGTAGGAAGCCTTTATATGCTTACCACTAGTGATAAAAAACAAATCAATAATACCCGTTTAGAACTAGAGCAATCCGAAAAGGTGGTTGATGTGGGTTCCGATTTAGTCAAGGTATTAAAACTAACCCCTATTTACTTTGATTTAAACAGCTCCTATATTAATAAAAGTGCTTATCCCGAGCTTAATAAAGTAGTAGATTACATGAGTAGAAGGCCGGATATAAAAATCGCAGTAGGCTCCCATACCGATAGCCGGGAAGGAGATGATTACAATATATGGTTATCAAGACGAAGGGCTATGAGAACGGTAGAATATATTACATCAAAAGGTATTGACCCCTCAAGAATCTCGGGTAAAGGATATGGAGAAACACAACTATTAAATCAATGTGCCAACGGTATACGCTGTTCTGAAAACGAACATAGATTAAATAGGCGTTCTGAATTCATTGTGATTGAAAAATAACGATATTCCTATTCAAGAAATACCTTTTCGATTACTAAAATTCTTCTAGGAGCCTTATTTTTGCATAAAGGAAATTTCGCTATGCAGAACAATTTTAGGAAGGTTGCAAAAGTTGCTTTGGCACTCGTTTACCTAGTTATCATTGCAGGTGCCGTAGTACGAGGTACTGGTAGTGGTATGGGCTGCCCGGATTGGCCTAAATGCTTTGGCCACTACATTCCGCCAACAGAAATTTCAGAATTACAGTGGAAACCTGATACTGATATTAAAAAAGGTCAGATTATCATAGTAAACGAGACACTCCAGGTTGCATCGGAAAGCTTTAAAACAGCTTCTACCTTTAATAAGGCCAAATGGCAAACTTACACGAAGCATGATTATGCTCAATTTAATGCAGCGCATACGTGGATCGAATATATTAATCGCTTGTTGGGTGCCTTGGCAGGGCTAGCTACTCTTATTCTTGCCGTAATGTCTATTCGCTTGTTTAAAACGAATAAGAAAATTACCATCTTGTCATGGCTGGTAGTCTTTGGAATGGGGTTTCAGGCATGGCTAGGCGCAACTGTTGTTTATTCGGTCTTAGAACCTGTCAAAATCACCGTCCATATGGTAATGGCATTAGTAATTGTGGCATTTCTTCTGTATATAATTCATCTAACTAAAGTCACTAGTCAAAATCCAAAGACGTACAAAGATATAATACCACTACTCGCCTTTGTACTTGTAATGACCCTTATACAGGTGGTTCTAGGCACGCAAGTAAGGCAATATGTAGATGACCAAATGGATGTTCTTGGAAATGCTTCCAAAAAACTATGGCTGGCCAATGCTGATTGGCAATTTTACGTACACCGTTCCTTTTCAATTGTTATTGTATTGCTAAACATTTTTCTAGCCCAGCGTATTTATAAATACAAACTTGATTTTCCTAAAATTAATTGGGTATTGCTATTTTTGTTTATTGAAGCTGTCTCCGGTATTGCCATGTATTACTTCCATTTTCCGTTTGCTTCCCAACCTATACATCTGGTATTGGCCAGCTTACTTTTTGGGGTTCAGTTTTATTTGCTTTTAGAAGCTATAAGTACCAAAAGAAGCTATAAATCTTTGTAACTTTGTCCACCCTTAAAAATTGCGGTTATGATTTACAAAATACGGATCATTTTAGATGCCAAAGAAGATATATTCCGAGACCTTGAGATAGAGGCGGGTACTTCTATGGAAGAATTTCACAATGCTATTGCTCAATCTTTTGGATTTTTAGGTAATGAAATGGCCTCTTTTTATACCTGTGATGAAGAGTGGAACCAAGATGAAGAAATTGCTCTTTTTGATATGAGCGATAATGGATCAGATGTAAGGTTGATGAACGAAACCTTTCTAGAGGAAGTTATGACCGAAGAAAGCCCAAAGCTTATCTACGTATATGATTTTCTGAGCATGTGGACGTTCTATGTGGAATTAGCCGATATTGTTGAACACGAACCAGGCATTACCTATCCTAACCTGCTATTTAGTTTTGGAGAGCTTCCTGAAACACCACCGGAGAAGAATTTTGAATCTAAACCCAATGTTGATTTTGACGATACTTTTGAAAATTACGATGACCTGGATTTTGATGAAAACTGGAATTAAATCGTAATCATTTTACCCGAAACTTATACAAACTCATTACCACCCTTCTATTTAGCACTCTGATTACCAGCAACTTGCATTCTACAAAGAATTTAAAACAGCTATTGAATTATGATTAACCTCTACCCTACCCAAATCGAAACTATTTCCTTGCATCGTGTGGGGAACAAAAATAAAAGTGAAGGTATTTTTCTTTCTGAAGAACCCTTCTCTTTAAACGATGAAACAACCGGTCTTTTAAAGGAATATTTCTTTAAGCCTTTTCGCGAAAAGGAAGAGAATTATTTTAAGCTTGTGAATGATGTGGATGTGGAGTTCAATGAGCTCTATAAAATAGTTTCGGACATTTTTGCTGATCCGGAGAGCATGCACCTTAACTCTAAAAAAATTGCTCAGCACCTTTTTGAACAATCCAACCACCCACACATCAAAAGTGGAGAGGTTTATGTGGCTCATTTAAGCAATGTTATGCTGGATAATGTGAAGACAGAGGCTGTTGGTATTTTTAAGAGTGAGCTGAAACATGATTTTCTTCAATTTGAAGAAAAAGGAAGCAACTTGGACATCGTTATTCAGCAAGGAATAAACATCAATAAATTAGATAAAGGTTGTCTTATTTTTAATGTAAACAAAGAGGAAGGTTATAAAGTTCTATCTGTGGATAGTAACCGATACGATACTAAATATTGGCTTGAAAATTTCTTGGAAGTAGACGCTCTTGCAGATGAAAATTTTTACACTAAAAACTACTTGAAATTTTGTCAGAATTTTGCTAAAGATGTAGTGTTGCCCGCTGAAGACAAGCAGCAGGAAGTTCTTTTCATGAACCGTGCCGTTAACCACTTTGCCAAGAACGATGAGTTTGAAGAAACCAGCTTTTTGAACGAAGTAATGGAAAACCCTGAATTGATACCTGAATTCAAGCATTACAAGACCGAAAAAGGGCCCAAATTCAGTATTGAAGACGTGTCTAATTTTGACATTGCCAATAAAGCTGTATCCGATGCTCGAAAGAAAATCAAGAACGTTATAAACCTTGATACCAACATACAAATTAAGTTGGATTTCATTAACCCGGAATCTGCTGAAAAATTTGTGGAAAAAGGTTGGGATGAAGAGCGCCAAATGTACTATTACTTGGTATATTTCAATAAAGAAGAAAAGAACTAATATTTTATACCAAAAGGTGTTTAAAAAGTAAACTTTATGAACACCTTTTGGCTAATTCTATCGGTCCATTTTTATATTTTGTTCCAATATTTGTTTCATACTCACATCTTCGTAATTACGTCGAACAAAATTCAAGGCCAATCCTAAAATTTCTCCCATTGTTTTTGCTTTTTTGAATTGCATGTCAAGTGTCAATTCATAAATGGCATCTTTCAGTATTTCTATGTTTTCCGGAGTGGAAATATGATCTTTTTTGGCAATAGCGATCAAACGTTTTATACGAGCACCAGAACTTAAGATGCGCTTAGCTACAATAGACCTTTCCTCTAATTTATACTGGTCTATAGAGTCTCTTGTCAATTTTTTTCTGACCAACTCTACCATTTGGTAGTTTTCCTTAAAAAATTGGGGCCTGTATACTTTTAACTTTCCTTCAAAACACTGCTGATCAAAATCTATGGCCCGTATACGATACACCACATGGTCAAAATCGTGTACTGGTACTATCACATAATTGTAAGAGCGCATATCCCCTAACAAGCGTATCATACAACGTTCATTGAATTTAACGAACCCTTTTGCCAATTGCGATTTTTCGGTTTCAGTACAATTGGGCAACATATCCTTTATAAATACGTCTCCAGGAATACCTGCAATATGCTCCTCGATCAAAGTGTCTTTATACACCAAAAAGTGAAGATTATAAGGGGAAAGCATGTGCTCCAGTTCCAACCCATAAATACGCGAAGCATCGGTTTTTTTTACATAGAAATATGTAAAGTTATCATTCAAAATATTTCTGACCTTAATCCGAAAAGGTTTGGAGTTACCAAAAGTGCAAAAGTCTACTGAATCTACATTTAGGTACTTGTGAATATTCTCATTACCATCAGAAAGAAGTATGGAATATACTTTCTTAAGACTATTATCGATTTCTATTCGATCAAACTCAGAATAATATACACGAACCCATAAGGTATCAACATCATCGTCATCATAAACTACTACTGAGCCTGCAAACCGCAACAAATCATCATAGAAAATAGGTATTTCTGTCTTTCTACTGTAGTGCTCTAAATATTGATCTAATTTCTTACAGACCGGATAGGCCGGTTTTTTCTTAGACATTAATCGCTCTTCTGACATACATCAAATTTACTTACAAAATAAACATTTCATCGTAATAATCTATCTCAAGTATGTACAATTTACACGTAAAACAACATATTTCAGTGTGTTGACAACATTTATTTAGCTAGAAGACTAATCCTTAGTTATTTTGATTGTTATCCCACTTCAAACCATACCAATGAATAACTTATTTAAAATCTACTTAAAAGGATTTCTTATTATCCTTATAGCATTTACCGGATTTTCCGGGTTTTCGCAATTAAGTGATTTACATTATTTGCCACCATTGAAGCAGGGTCAAAATAACGCGGGTATACAATACCAGGCCGTACATCTATCAACTCCAGAAACCACACCTTTTCAAGTAAGGGTCTATCGCGGAACAAACCCCACAGCTATACAGACTTTTACCATTGACAATCTAAATCCTGCAGTTTGGAACTTAGGGAACGGGGATAACAATATTACTTTGGTGGATAACAATAACACCGGAGTAGTACTTACCAATAGTGGCTTACGGTTCGAAGCCCCTGGTGGAGAGGATTTTTATGTGAACTATAGGGGTAAATCTCCTGCACAAGCCGCATCATTAACTGCAAAGGGCAGACAAGCCTTGGGTACAAATTTTAAATGGGGTGGTGTTCCTAACCTGGGAGCGCAAATATCTAAATCCAACACCTTGGGTATAATGGCCACTGAAGATAATACTACAGTTACCTTATCCGGTTATGATCCAGGTTGCGAATTTAGAGTGGGTGCCGATAGAGCCGGTATTACAGCAAATTCGCATACCATTACACTAAACAGACATGAATCTTTTGTATACGAAACCTATATAGGCACGGCTCCTACTCCAGCGCATGAAGATGGTTGGATTGGTGCTTCTATCGTAGCCAATAAAGATATAGTTATTAGTAACGGTTCTATAAACTTTGGTAGACAAGCTGGTAGTGGAAACCGTGATGCAGGTATTGACCAACCTGTTCCTGAAAACAAACTCGGTAAAGAATATATTTTCATTAGAGGTAATGGTAGAACCAGCGGGGAAACTGAATTTCCTTTGATTATAGCTACTGCCGATAATACACAAATATTTGTAGGAGCAGATACAACTCCTATAGCTACAATTAATAATGGTGATTATTATCAAGTCCCAAGTAATAGATATTCCTCAAATACGGTAGGGGCCAACATGTACGTACGTACATCAAAAAATGCATACGCCTATCAGTGTGTAGCGGGATCAAGTGCTTTTTATACGCAAGGACTAAACTTTGTAGCTCCCGTAAACTGTCTTTTACCTGACAAGATGGACAATATTCCCGATATTCGGAACATTGCCGGAAGTATTGTAACAGGTGGGTTAACAATTACGGCATCAGTAAACACTCCTGACAGTAACGTTAAAGTATTCCAAGACGGAGTTGAGATTAGTAAACCTGCTTCTGACCCTGTAGCAGGTTCTGCCGACTGGAAAACATTTTTTATACCTAACCTAGACGGGAATATCAGTGTGACATCTACCGGCCCTATGGCCATTGGTTTTTTTGGGTATAGCGGCGCTCAAGGTGTAGCCGGTTATTTTTCAGGTTTTGACACCGTGCCGGAAGTAAGGCTGGAAATCAATGGCGGTACTGTTGGGGATTGCTTTGCAGGTTCCAGTATTTTTGAGGCGTCAGATGATAATTTTGATGCATACCAGTGGTTTTTTGATGGAGAAATCATTCCTGGAGCTAACGCTTTTGATTATGCTGCAACCGTAGCCGGAGACTATTTTGTTAGAGGCACCAAAGGTCCTTGTACGTATGACTCGCAATCTATTACCGTCTTCTATTGTGAACCAGACGTTTTAATTAAAAAAACAGTAGATAAACCTGAAATCAATGAAGGTGATACGGCAACTTTTACCATTAGAACAGAAAATTTATATTTCCGAGATATTACCAATTTACAGATTACCGATAATATTCCTGCAGGACTAACCTTAGTAAATGCCAATACCATTAAAGGTTCTTGGAACGGATCGGTATGGAATGTTGGGACATTGGCTCCTGGTGAGGTTGCATTTTTAACGCTAGAGGTAACTGCTGATGAAATAGACACTTTACCTTTATTGAGCTTAACCAATACCGCATACAACACACAAGATCAAGTAGATGCCAACATAACGGAAGATACCCCGTCTGCCCATATCTTAATCCATAACGATTTTGACAACGATGGTGTAAACGACCTTGTTGATTTGGATGATGATAATGATGGTATATATGATGAAGATGAATGTGATACACTTTCTGTAAGCATTTCTAATGGAAATTCGGTCACAAGTGATTTGTTGAGTGTTAATGACTATTTAATATTAGACTTATATGAGATAGACAATTCATTTACAATTGCCATTAATGGTAATGATGTTGCCGGAGAAATTCAGTTAGAAAATAGTGTACCGGGAAACAATGCTCGGTTTTTAGATGGCACCATGCACGGTACAGATGGTAACCCTAGTGTCTGGACCATTAGCGGATCTATTGGTGATCCGGTAATGCGCGTAATCATCAATCAAAATGGCGCTTTTGAATTATTTGCCAAGAGAACTACTGGAGGCATATTGGAACCCATGCTTTTGGACACCGCTGCAAATACTATTTCATGGAACACATCCGGGACGAATTCAGTTACTATAGATCAAGAACTAAGAGGCCCAACCGTACTGCGCGGTACACTTCTTACTGCAGGTTGCGACACCGATAATGATGGCTACCCAGACTCTTTGGATTTGGATAGTGACGACGATGGATGTAGCGATGCAAACGAATTTTATAAAGATGATACTGCCGATGGTGGCGATGGAATGGAGTATGGAACAGGAGTTCCAGTAGTTGACCCAACAGATGGTACGGTAAATGCTGCATCTTACAACCAAGTATATGCTCCGGTCATTGTTTTGGGCAATACTTCTGAGTTATTGAGCGGTACAGATATAAACGGGCAAGATGTGAACTTAGGTGATACTTTTAATTATGTATTACGTTTTCAAAATACCGGTGATGATCATGCTACCAATTTTACTATTGAAGATGTTCTACCCAATAACGTTACCTTAAATAATATCAATATTGATAATGCTCCAGGAGTAACAAATACATACGACGTAGGTACGCAAACTATAAATTTTACTATACCTAACAATTTAGTAGAAGTTGGTGACCCTGAATATAAAATTGAAATTACAGTCTCAATCTCAGGTGACTGTTCTGAATTTGTTGCGGCCTGTGCCGCTCAATTAGAAAATAATGCTCTTGCAAGCTATCAAGGCACATTAAATAACAACACTTTTTCTGATGAGGACGGCAGTAACCCTGCCGGCGCCTGTACAACTACCTTAGAGGTAGCAACAAATAACGTATCGGATGCATTAACAAATTGTAATGTAGCGCGTACGGTAGAACTTTGTGGTACAGATGCCACACTTACTGCTGGTTCCGGCTTTAACACCTACAACTGGGCTATTGACAATAATAATAATGGATCAATTGATTCAGGAGATACGATGTTAAACGATGGTGATTCCGATAGTGACCCAAGCACTATGGTTATTACTACCGCTGGTAATTATATAGTTGAAAAAACAGCAAATAATGGCTGCTCCAACCATACAGAACTTATTAATGTTGAGCGTTATGGAGATACACAGACCAACCCGATTATAGCCTATTTTAACCAAGTTAATGGCGATAGCAATCCTGATAATGACATTCAAGGTGAAATTGTTACCTGTTCTATAGATGGTAACTCAATGCCTAACATCTTCCTTTGTGGTACAAGTGATAGTGCTTTTATACAATTAGGAATTACGGATGCGCAGAGCATTACATGGGAAAAGCTTGACGAAAGCAGTTGTAATGAAGCTACTTGTGGTCCGGTCAGCGATGATTGTGCCAATACGGATAGTAATTGGACTTGGTCCCAAGAAACCGTTCAAAACAATTTTACAATTACAGAGAGTGGTAAATTTAGAGTAGTAATTGGCTATGAAGGCGGATGTTTTAGCAGATTCTATTTTAATGCTTACCAGAATACGCTAGATATTCCAACCCCGACATCCACAGACATTATCTGTAATACAAATGGTTCAATTAGAGTAGTAGATCTAGGATCTGGTTACGGGTATCAATTGTTTGATGTAGAAAACAATACTATTGCTGTTCCTTTCAGTGCTGGTCAAGGTCCAATTTTTGATATTGCTACTAGTGGGACATATAAAGTTCAGGTAACACAACTTGACCCATCAACCGGCGCTCCAATAGCTAATAGTTGTGTATTCGAAACGGAAGAAACAGGTATTTCAGAAAGAATTTTCGACGTTACCCCTACCACTACTCCTTTTGATTGTAATGACGCAGGAACTATTGGTATTCAAGCATTGAACGTATCCCCGGAATACAGTTATGAACTCTTTTTGGATGATGGTAGCGGAAACGCAGGTTCATTAGTTGCCAACAATCTGGTTTCTTCAGATAACACCCATACTTTCTCTGGTCTCGCGGCAAATGACTATGTAATAGTAACCACCACTGTAGATGGTTGTAGAGACGAACGCACCATAACCGTAGGTGAAATACCCGAGTTGAAATTAACGGCAGCTACACAAAACGATATTACGTGTAACCCTGGTGTAATTAACCTAACACCATCAGGAGGAACAACAGATTATGAGTTTGCCATTTACAGCAAAGATGGTATAGCACCATATGCTGATGAATCTACTATTCCTGATGCGGATTTTACTCCGAATACTACATTTTTGTTTGGTTATGAAGGTAGCCCTTCTACCTACGTTCCCGGTGAAGAAGGAGATTATGTTTTTGTAATTAAAGATGCTAACGGCTGTTTTGGACTATCTAACACCGTACGTATGGAAGATTTAGGTACAGTGAGCATTACGGCTTCCAATTCCGCTATTACCTGTGCCGATTCGTCTACATCTGTATTAACAATTACCGCTACCGGCGGTATCGCGCCTTACCAATACAGCCTGGATAACGGAACTACTTATCAAACGGAAAACTTTTTTAATAATATAGCCGCGGGCCATTACACGATTACCGTAATGGACTCTAGCGGTACCAGTGGAACTGGTTGTGAGGAATCTATCACCTATGAGGTTGTTCAGCCATTTAGACTTACGGCTTCGCCTGCCATAATCGAAGATACTTCCTGTGACACTTCTGGAGCTGCAATCCCTACCGCCCTGGTTAAGATTCTAAATACTTCCGGAGGTCAAGCGCCTTATGAATATAGTTTTGATGGTGGTAGTTCTTTTAATCTAATTGATGAACAACGTTTAGCTGCAGGTACTCACCAGTTGGCGGTAAAAGATGCTTTGGGTTGTGAAACGGACCTAGAAATTACGGTACCAAGCAAAACCGTAGACCCCAGTTTTGATAATGCTATTACATACGCTTGTGATGGTAATGGAATAATTACTATCACACCTTCCAATACAACGGATTTCTCATATACCTATCAATTAAACGGGGCAGACAATTCCCCTGCGGACAGCAATATTTTTAATAATGTAGCTACAGGTACACAAACGTTAACTATTGGATATACAAGTACAATTACCACAGACCAGAGCACTTTATTCCTGGAAAACTTTGGAACCGGGGTTACTACTCAAATTGCAGAAGTTGGACCTGGATATTGTTATGAACCGCAAGATGGTACGGACACAGACTGTAATTTAGGTCCTGCAGGTATTTTGGTAAATGCTGAATATGCGGTTACTAATAGAATAACCAATCCTAATGCAACATGGAGAAGCCCTGATGACCATACTGGTTTAACTAACGGTAGATTTATGGCTATAGGTGTAAGCACATCCGCTGGAAATAACAATATCATATGGTCAAGAACAGGATTAGATGTACTTGCTAATCAAGATATAACGATTTCTTTTTATGCGTACAACATACAAATAGATGGTACACCTGGTCGCGACCCTGAAGTATTGGTGGAGTTAGTTGATGCTTCTGGAAATGTAATCAATAGTCAGGCTACAATGGCTATCCCTCAGAACAACAATGCAAACGACTGGCACTTAAGGGAGGTTACCTTTAATCCAGGAGCTAATACAGTTGCGGGGGTTCTGTTACGTACCAACCTAGATAGCGATGACGGAAATTTCTTAGTTCTAGATGATATTCAGGCAACTCAAATTCCTGAAATATGTGAAGAAACCCAAGATATTACAGTTTCCGTGGAAACAGGTAAAGCTTTTGAAGTAAATATCTTAGGAAGCACAAACCCTAGCTGTAATGGAAGTGATAACGGTAGTATCCGTTTTGAAGTTAAAAATTTTGACCCTGCTTTTGGATATCGATATTCTGTTGATGGTGGTACAAATTGGGTTATCGAAACCACTTCTCCAATTACTACAACTGCCACACTAGGTGATGGCACTTATGAGATACAAGTAGAAAAAATTGATGATAATACGTGTACCGCTACCTCAGCAACTACGGTAACGTTGACCTCGCCAAATGCATTAACGGCAACTTTGCAAAAAATGGCAGAGTTTACTTGTTACAACACAGGAGCCACATTAGAAGCAACGGCTACGGAGGGTACACCTGGTTATGAATATCAACTAGAACTAACTGACGGCACTGTTGCAAGAGCCTTCAGTACTTCTGCTCAATTCTTAAATGTACCAGCTGGCGATTACTTGGTAAGGATAACCGATCAGAATAGCTGTGAAATCTTATCTACCACACCAATTAATGTTACTGCCCCTACCCCAATTGCAGTAGACCTAACCGCTACGCAATGTTATGATGGACTAAGTAACGGAACGGTTACCGCAACGGTAGCAGACGGAAATGGAAACTACACTTTTAAGCTGGGTACAGGGGCATATCAAACTCCCACTCCTGTAAATGCAACTGCTTTTACTTTTAATAATTTATCCGAAGGAACCTATGATATAGAAGTAATGGACCAATACGGTTGTACCTCAGGAATTCAAACTATTACAATTGCTCCCGCTGTTACTTTGGGCGTAGCGGTTACAAATGCAAGCGTTTGTGCTTCTGGTTCGCTAACAGCCAATGCCACGGGTGGCGACGGTAATTTTGTATATGCTTTTATCCCTTCAGGAAATACAGTAACTGATAGTGACTTCTCATCTACCAATATAGTAACTATTGCTTTGGCAGATGTAGGCGATTACGACATATATGTTAGAGATAAAGCAAATGGTACAGATGCCTGTGGAACAACAGTAACGGAGACCGTTTCAGCTAACCCTGTATTGGCAGTAACTGCCGTACCAACTGATCCTGATTGTCATGATGGAACCGGAAGTATTGCAGTAAATATTACTGATGGACTTTCACCTTTTGATTACCGTTTAGTAGATATGACTAATGGTACACCCGATCAGGTAGATCTTAATGTTATTGGTAGCACCAAGACATATTACAATCTTGCTCCAGGTACCTATGACGTCATTATTACGGATGATGCCGGTTGTTCAGAAGATGAAACAGTGGTTATAAACCAACCAGATGAACTCACTTCTGTAATCGTATTGGCATATGCAAATGACTGTACAGGAGGAGCTGCTGAATTTGGTTTCGATTTTACTAGTGTTACTACTGGCCTTACCGGAACCATAGAATATAGTGCTGATGGAGGTACGACCTGGCAATCATCAACTATTTTTAGAGGCTATGCCTCTGGTGATGAAGTTTATCCTTCTTTACGTACGGTAGATGGCAGTAGTAACTTAATATGTCAAACAGATCTTCCAAGAGAGATCATACCTTATCCTTTAGATGATTTGGATATAACCACCTCTTCCGTAGTTGAAAACTGCGATGAGCTAAAAGTTGAAGTACAAGGTGGCGAGGGAATACCGGGATACGAATATTCATTCTCCAATGACCCAGCAAATTTTGACGCTTCAACAGCAACATGGTTCGTTGGTGGAAGCACTCATCTTGACGGTAGTGCTGTTTCAGCTGGTCATGGTAGCTATGAATTTACAAACTTGGTTCCTGGTAGAACTTATGTATTCTATGTAAGAGATAGTAATACACCTAGCTGTACAAGGCAAAGTACCGTAAATGTAAATGAGATTGCAGGTGGCTTACCAATGACCATTACCGCAGATATCACCCCATCCTGTAGCACTTCTAATAATGGTGCCATCACCTATACCATTGTAGACGAAGACGGTATTACCGAACCCAATATGGAATGGTTTTTATATGATGTTAACGGTACGCTTATTACAGACAGTGCAGGTACGGTACCCTACAACAATATCATAACAATTACGAACTTGGCGCCTGACGAATATTATATTGAAGTTAGGCAAATAGATAGCGGCGGCACACAACAATGTATCAGTGCTAGTGAAAACGAAATTTTAGATGAGCTGGATACTATTTCAGGAAATCCTAATTCCATTCAAGATATATCCTGTGAGAACCCTGGTTTAATCAAAATAGATAATGTTACAGGTGGTGGCGGTACCTATATGTTTACCGTAACAGGTCCATCCCCGTTTACAACTATAACAAATACTAGTAACAACCCTATTGAAATTGCCGCTAATTCTCCCTCAGGATCTTATAACGTATCTGTAGAAGACCAATATGGCTGCTCCTACAATCTTGGTAATGTTACAATGAGCTTTACGCCAGCACCAGTAATTGTAGATGTTGCGATCGCAAATTGTGATACAAATGCAACAGTAACGGTTAATGCTACAGGTACTGGAACAATCCTTTATTCTATAGATGGAGGTACTACCTATGAAAACAATAATGGCATATTTACTTTTGTAACAGCTAATAACTATGATGTCTTTGTTAAAGATGCCTCAGGTTGTGCCGCTACTCAAAATATTGATGTTCACCCTACCCTACAGGCTACCGTAGGTTTAGATAAACAATTGGGTTGTGGTGCCGGTAATGAAGCAGAAATAGCTATTGAAGCTATTGCTGGTTCAGGAAATTATGAGTTTGAGATTTTGGATAGCTCCGCAGGAATCAAAGTTGCCCGTCAGGCATTAACGACAAGTCCGTTTAATGCTACAATTGATGCCACGGATACCTATACTGTAAATGTATATGATATAGGAACGACATCACCACAATGTAGTAGAACTTTTACAGTGGATGTAGCAACAGCTATACAACCGGATTTTACACCTAACCCTTCCGATGTTAGTTGTTCAGGCGCAAATGATGGTAGTATTGAATTAACTCAAACCAATAATGGCAATAATCCATTAACGTATACATTAACACCAATGCCAGCAGGTGCATCTTGGGACGCTTCTACGCAATCGTTCATCAACTTACCGGGCGATGCCTATGTGGTTACTGGCCTTGGGCCCAACGGATGTTCTACAATACAAAATGTTACTGTAAACGAAAACGCACAAATTACTTTTGCCCTACCAGCCGTATCACAATTCGGCTGTACCAGTGGCAATGACACAAACAATGCTTCTATTACAATAGACCAAAGTACGATAAGTAATGGAAGTGGTACTTACAACCGTTACGTATTCCTAGATGCCGCGACTTTAAATGTACTTCAAGACAGCAATAGTTTGGTCTATGAATACACAAATGTTACAGGTGGCAATGTAATCGTACGTGTTTATGACGATGCAGGTTGTCCAGCAGAACAAACGGTTTCAGTAAATCCATTTGATGCGCTAGTAGATGCCACAGTAGTAGTAACTCGTGAAATTGACTGTGTGAATAGCGGGGAAGATTTAAGAATAGATGTTACCGGTACCTTTACCGATTCCACTTCTGATTTAAGTAATTATGAATTTAGAATCTTGCCTTCTACAACATACCAACCGTCAAATTTATTTTTAAATCGATTAGAAGGTAATTACACCATAGGTATAAGAAATATTACCACTGGCTGCGAAATTACACGAACCCACACCGTAGAAGACCCTAATACTTTTGATATTGTCGTAAATAAACTATCTGATGTGGTTTGTCACGGAACTGATGGAAGTATAGAGTTATCCTTTACCGATGCTATCTATACAGGTAATTTCGCTTGGGAAGTTTTCCATGCAGATGGAACCGAAACCACACGAATAGATGATGAAGGTATCTTTACAGGTACAGGAACAACTACTGCTATTCCAGTTGCGGCCGGTAATTATATAGTTAGAGTTGAACAAGTTGGCTTCCCAGAATGTAGCCAAGAACGCGCGTTTACCATAACAACACCTAGCGCACCTATTACATTGGCAACTATAGAAACTAGAGACGTTGGCTGTAACAATGATATGGGAAGTGCTAATATTACCCCTATTGGTGGCGAAGGTTCTTATGATATTGTTTTGACCAATACCAGTATAAGTACTTCCTACACTGCTACACAAGTGTACAGTAATCTTTTTCAAGGTCTTAGTGATGGCCAATATAGTGTAGAAGTAACGGATAATTTAGGTTGTACCGAGACTTTCACAAATGCATTCGTACTGTCTCCGCCTGAACCGATTATCGCTAGTATTCAATCTGTTAGAGAATTGGTTTGTGAAGGTGATACGGACGCAGAAATAACTGCGGAATTTACCTCAAGAACAATTAGCAACCCTACACCAAGTTATAGATACATTCTTAAAACTTATGATAGTGATGCTTCTGGAGCAAATCTGCTGCAGACCTCAAACCCTCAGACCGTACCAACATTTACCAACTTAGGATCTGGTTTTTATAGTGTAACCATTTTGGACGACCTAAATTGTTCGGATGAAACTAATATTGTAGAGATTGTTGAACCTACTGAAGTAGAAGGACAGCTAGTAACTTCACAAAGACTGAGCTGCTTGTCCGATGCAGAACTATTATTAACTGCTTCAGGAGGTACAGGACCATATACGTGGAGTACTACGGGAGTAGCTCCGTTCAATGCTATGAACGAGACCAATGGGCCAAACACCCATTTGTTTACAGGAATTACGGCCGGTACCTATGAGTATTATGTACAAGATAGTTTTGGTTGTATTTCCGTACTATCAAACAGCATTACAATCAATGCAATAGAAGACCTTGTAGTTATAGTTGAAAATCTTGACCCGATTATCAATTGTAATGGCGCAAGCACCGGAGTAATAGTTGCGGAAGCCCAAGGTGGACTTGGAGATTACCAATACGCATTGTTCTCAGATGCCGCTCTTACAAATGAAATAAGACCTAATCAAGTAACAGGCTTATTTACCGATTTATTCGCAGGTACCTACTTCGTGAGAGTACAAAGTGATGATTGTTTGGAAATATCCGCCGAAATCAATATTACTGAGCCCGAACCACTTGTTATGGATACGGTCAATAGCGAGTTTAACGATGTTACTTGTAATGGCGCGGATGATGGTAGTATTACCATTGTAATGACAGGGGGATCAAATAGCTATCAATATGCCATATCTCCAAATCTAGACCGTTTTAGCGATGACAATACTTTTGAAGATTTAGCTCCTGGTGATTATACCATAATAGCACAAGATTCAAACGGATGTTTTGAGCTTATAGAAGCTACTATAGAGGAACCGGAAGTTTTGGAAGTGATCGCTACCGCTACTCCGGAAATTTGTATAGGCGAGGAAGATGGTACTATAGAGCTTAACATTACAGGTGGTACTGCACCTTATAGCACTCGTTTGCTAGATGAAAGCACTTTTGTGCAAGACAGAACAAGTTTTACCAATATGGCCGCTGGATTGTATATCATCTATATTGAGGATGCGCAGGGTTGTGAAGAGACCATTACGGTAACTGTTGATCCAGGGGTTAACTTAGGAGCTTTCGTTGAGCCGGTATACGGATGTAACGGCAATACGCCTAATAACTACATCAATATAGTTCTTGATGATGCTAGCATAGAGGATGATGTCCTTTTTGGATTAGATACAACAGACCCTGCCGAAATGCAGTTAAACCCTTTCTTTAGGGATGTACCTGCAGGAAGCCATTTTATCAGCATTTCACATGCTAACGGTTGTATTGCCACTTATGATTTTGAAGTGGAGGCTTTTGAGCCATTGTCGCTTACTGTAGTAGAATCCAATATAAACCAGATTACGGCTACCGTAACCGGAGGTCGAGAAAATTATACCTTCTACTTTGGCGATACCAATAATGGTTCCGATAACGTTTTTTATATTACTAAAACAGACACCTATTTGGTTACTGTTGTCGATGAAAACGGTTGTGAAACTTCACAAAGTATTTTTATGGAGTTCATAGATATTGAAATCCCTAATTTCTTTACACCAAATGGTGATGGAGCAAATGACATCTGGAAACCAAAAAATATAGAAATCTATCCTGATATTTTTATTAGCATTTATGATAGATATGGTCGCACGGTATACAAGTTTAGAGACAACGAAGACGGTTGGGGCGGATTCTATCAGAAATCAGAATTACCTTCGGGGGATTATTGGTACGTAATTAGATTAAATGGAGAAGCGGATACAAGAGAGTTCGTTGGCCATTTCACCTTATATAGATAAAACATTGTGAAATTAAAACTATTCATACTATTTTTTGTGGTAACACTGGGCAGTTATGCCCAGTTGAGCGACCTGCACTATTTGCCCCCATTAAAACAAGGGGGTAACAACCAAGCTGTCACGCAACAGCATATTTATCTTTCCACCCCGGAAACTGCTGCATTTACGGTAAATATTTACCAAGGTACCTCTGCTACCCTATATAGTACAATTTCATTATCTAAAACTACCCCTCAAGAAGTAGTCCTCCCGAATGGTGACAATAACATCACCATGATGACCAATGCCAATACGGGAGTAGTTCTTACTACGGGCGGTTTGAGACTTGAGGCTCCGGGAGGGGAAAAATTCTACGTAAACTATAGAGGTAGGTCCGGATCACAAGCAACTTCCCTTACAAGTAAAGGTAGACAAGCTATAGGTACTCATTTTAAATGGGGAGGAACCCCAAATAAAGGTACACAGGCAAGTTTAACAAATTCCCTAGGAATCATGGCCACAGAAAATGGTACCACGGTCACGGTTTCAGGTTATGATCCAGATTGCGAATTTAGATTGGGTAGTGATAGAGATGGAATAACAGCTGATTCTTATACCATTAATTTGGATGCCAACGAATCTTTTGTGTTTGAGGCATATGTTGCTGAAAGTCCCGCTAACGCAGATGGTTGGTTAGGTGCAGATGTAATTTCAAATAATCCTATAGTGATAAGTAATGGTGGTCTTAATACAGGTGCCAGGGTAGGTTACTCTGGTAGAGATGCTGCTATTGACCAACCAGTGCCTCAAAATAAAATTGGTAAAGAATATGTCTTTATAAGAGGAAACGGTACCAGTGAAACAGAAATACCTATAATTATTGGCACGCAAAACGGCACCAACATCTATGTAAATGGGAGTACTACAGCTATTGCAACCATCAATGACGGCGATTACTTTGAAATACCGGAGAGCAACTATTCCGTTTCTTCTGCAGGTGGTAATATGTACGTAACCACTTCAAAAGATGCCTATGCCTATCAACTGATGGCTGGTGCAAGTGCAATTTACACCCAAGGATTGAATTTTATTGCTCCCGTAAATTGCTTACTACCGGATAAAGTAGATAATATAACGCATATAGAAGATGCTGCCGGTATAACCATGACGGGTGGCCTAACATTAATCGCCTCTACCTCAACGCCCGACGCAAACATTCAAATAACGGACGGTAATGGTCCAGTAACCCTTCCTAGTTCATCACCAGTAGCAGGAACAAGTTTGTGGAAAACCTATTATGTTGCAGGTCTGACCGGAGATGTTAGTGTTGAATCTACAGGTCCTATTGCTGTTGGATTTATGGGATTTAGTGGTGCCAGAGGTATCGCAGGTTATTTTTCCGGTTTTGATACCGTACCGGAAGTAGATCTACAAGTAACGGGCGGTGGGTGCTTACCAACGGCAGAAGTAGAAGTTGTTGACCCTAATTTTGATGATTACCAATGGTTTGAAAATGGTGCCTTAATAGCAGGTGCAAATAGCGCTAAATACACACCAACCAATGCAGGCGATTATTACGTACGGGTAACAAAAGGAGGTTGCACCTATGATTCGCAGCCTTTAACCGCTTATTATTGTGATCCAGATATCATTCTAAGTAAAGATGCAGACCAAAATACGGTAACCGAAGGAGATACGGTAACTTTTACCATTACGGTTGAAACTTTAGGAATAGACCCAGTAACCAACTTAGTATTGACAGATGTTTTACCTCCCGGTCTAGAACTGATTTCCTCTTCCATATCAAAAGGAACATTTACTTATCCTGATTGGAACGTTGGAGGAATGACCTCTGGTGACCTAGAAACTTTAACTTTGGTCACTAGGGCCAGTTTAGACAATATTTATTCTACAACCACTAATTACACAAACACCGTTACCAATAGTCAGGACCAGGTTGACTCCAATACCACTGCGGACGATCCTTCCGAAACGGTGACCGTAAACAAAAGCACCCCCACCACGGTAATTACGAATAGAAGAATTACCTATCGCGTAAATAGAAATTAATCTTTTAGTGTAACATTGTTCCAAGTTTCTCGTCAAGTACTAAGTAACCCCTCAAAAAATACTTGACGTGAGCACCATTCTAACAGTTAATCATCTCACCAAAAAGTTCGGAAGCCTTACCGCGGTTAAAGACCTTTCTTTTTCTATTGAAAAAGGTAATGTTTACGGTATTCTAGGGCCTAACGGAAGCGGTAAATCTACTACTCTAGGTATTGTCCTAAATGTTGTGAACGCCACACAAGGTGATTTTGAATGGTTTGATGGTTCTGCTACCACGCACCAAGCTTTAAAAAGAGTGGGTGCCATTATTGAAAGACCCAACTTCTACCCCTACATGACCGCAGTTCAAAACTTAAAATTGGTCTGTAAGATTAAAGAAGTTAGTGAAAACAAAATAGAGGAAAAGTTAGAACTGGTTGGTTTGTTAGACCGAAAAAATAGTAAATTCAGAACTTACTCCCTAGGTATGAAACAGCGGTTGGCCATTGCCTCTGCCCTACTGAACGACCCGGAAATTTTAATTTTAGATGAACCCACAAACGGATTAGATCCCCAAGGTATTCATCAGATTAGGGAAATTATTAAAAAAATTGCTTCCCAAGGCACCACTATTCTATTGGCTTCGCACCTACTTGATGAAGTTGAAAAAGTCTGTAGCCATGTAATCATACTAAGAAAAGGAGAGAAATTATACTCTGGTCGCGTAGATGGTCTATTGGCAAGTCACGGTTTTTTCGAATTGAAAACCGATAACCTAGAAAATTTAAAAAACTATTTAGAAAAACATGCAAGCTTTGGAGAAATAAAACTAGAAAATGGCTGTATCACCGCCTTTCTGAAAGAAGAAATGAATGCAGCAGAACTGAACAAATCGTTATTTGACCAAGGTATAATACTGTCCCATTTAGTAAAACGAAAAGAAAGTCTTGAGGAACAATTCCTAACCTTGACTAAAAACCAATCCAACTAATAGCCATGGTACGACTCTTACATATAGAATTTATAAAGCTATGGAACAACAGGGCAAGCAAGGTTTTAATTCTAGCCTATTTCCTACTCTTAACATCCATAGCACTTATAGCAGCTGTTAAATTTGATATTGGCCCCATCAAATTTCATTTGGCAGAACAAGGTATTTTCAACTTTCCATACATATGGCACTTCAACACCTTTATAACGGCATTTTTTAAACTGTTCTTGGCTATTGTCATCGTATCTATGATGGCTAATGAGTACAGTAATAAGACCATAAAACAGAACTTAATAGACGGACTATCCAAAAAAGAATTCATTCTATCCAAATTTCTAACGGTTATCTCTTTCGCTTTAATTTCCACTATTTTTGTATTTGGAGTTTCACTCGTTTTAGGCCTTTTTTATTCTAATTATACCGAAATAAGCATCATTTTCTCTGGATTGGAGTTCCTTTTGGCCTTTTTTGTTAAACTTGTTGGTTTTTTCTCATTCTGCTTATTTTTAGGAATTTTAGTAAAACGGTCTGCATTTGCCTTAGGTTTTCTTATTCTATGGCAGGTTTTCGAATCTTTGATCCGAGGTATCATCAGATGGCGTTTCTTTGATGGGGAGACCACGGATATAATTATGGGCTTCTTTCCGCTCAATGCCATGTGGAACCTCATTAAAGAACCTTTTACCCGACTAAGTGCGGTACAAACTGCCGTAAACCAAATGGGAGAAGAAATTGTATTGAATTATCATGTACATTGGTATGAATTGATAATTGTGCTGGCTTGGACCGCTATTTTTATTTATGGGTCTTATGCACTTTTGAAAAAGCGGGATCTATAGAAGTTATTTTCAAATTTTCTACTGGATTACCAGTAGAAATACGTCACAGTTTTCTAGTATTTATCAATCAGAATTATTAGCGGATTATCCTTTGAATTATATTCAATCCTAGAATATAATTGAACGCTATGAAATTCATTTTTTCACTATCATTTCTACTCACCTGTTTCTTCGCTATTTCTCAACAAGCAAATGATTGTATCGATGCTATTGTAGTTTGCGGTAATAGTAATATTTCCAGTAATGCCACGGGTTTTGGGCAGCAAGAATTAAGTCCGGATACGAATCCGTGTGTCAACCAAGAGGTTAATAGTCTTTGGGTTAGTGTTAGCATTGCCGTAAGTGGCTCACTTGCCTTTACGATTAAACCTAGAGATAGTGACTTGGAAGTAGACTATGATTTTTTTGTTTTTGGTCCTAATGCCGATTGTCAGAATCTTGGCAGTCCTATTCGATGTTCTACCACAAACCCTAATCAAGCCACTTTATCCAGTAATATTACCGGTTTAAGCGATACTGCATTTGACCAAAATGAAGGTCCTGGGCCAAATGGAGATGGCTTTGTATCTACCATTCCCGTTACTGCGGGAGAACAATATTACATCTTAGTAGATAGACCAAATGGAGATGGTGGTTTTGATTTGGAATGGACAGGCACTGCTGGTTTTCTACCCTCACCCAATGTTTCCCAACCAAATGATTTAGAAGTGTGTTCATCAGATTTAAATACGACGATTGATTTGACGGAAAACGAAGCATCAATAACATCAAGCACTACAGTAGAAATTTTGTATTACACTTCTTATAATAATGCCTTTGACGATATTGATGCTATAACGGAACCAACTCAATTTCTTTATGATAAAACTGAAAGTCGTATTTACGTTCGGGTGACAAATTCAAATGGTTGTTTTGAGATTGTTGATTTTAGCATACGTTCTACAAACTTTGGTGAAACACCAAATCTTAGCTATTACATCTGTGATACAAATCGTGATGGCAAAGAAGATTTTTCTATTATCGATATTACTCAAGATGCTCAAAATGCAATACCAAATGGCTCTGCATATTTACTGGGTTTATATCCCAATGAAAATATGGCCGAGTCAGGTGTTAATGAAATCACAAATCCGATTTTCACTACCGCAAGTACGACCATCTATGCTCGCGTTAGCTCCAATACTAATGGAAACTGCTATATTACATATCCCATTTCGTTAACGGTAACTACCTCAGTGCACCCAGCTATTGTCAATTTAATCCAATGCGATATTGATAAAGACAACTCCTTGGATGGTATTACACAGATTAATTTAAATCAATCATTTCCTAACCTAGACACCAACTCCATTACCTATTATGAAACGGATGCTGATCGTAAAGCCAACAATCCCATATTGAATCCAAATAATTATATCAATACAACTCCTTTTAATACCACTATTTATTATCAAATAGCCAATAGTGATTGTGAAAGTTTAGGTGAAATAGCAATTGAGGTAAAACCCACAACAGTAAGTCTAAATACTATCAGCCCAATAATAGCTTGCGCTGATAACCCTGAGGATGAATTTCCCGAAAGTACTTTTGATTTGGAAAGCATCCGCCAGAATACGTATGCCGGGATGGACGTAGCTTTCTATGAAAGTTTGGAAGATGCTTCTTTAGAACAAAATCCGCTTGACGGAAACTACAGAAGTACCTCAACATTTTTATATACCCGTCTTGAAAATAATAACCAATGCAACAGGGTAGAGGAAATTGAATTCATTGTGAACAATTTACCCAAAATAACCCTAGAAGATAATTATGAGGTATGTGCTGGCGGCGAACCTTTGTTAATTAACGCTCCAAATGGCTTTGATGGATATAGTTGGCTTAAAGTTGATAACGGTACACCCATAGAAATTGGCATTGATCAACAAGTAACTATTACCGAACCTGGACATTATAGCTTAGAAGTTGAAACTCAATATCAAAACAATAATCAAATCTTTAGCTGTATAAATTATGTGGATTTTCTAGTTACACCTTCAATTCCTGTTGTTATTGAGAACATAGATATTGAACAATTTTCTAATTCAAGTACTGTAGAGGTAGAAATAAGGGGAAACTCCGTTTACGAGTATTCCCTTAATGGCGAAAATTATCAAGATGAACCTAGATTTGATAATGTAGAGGCAGGGTTTTATACCGTTTTCGTACGTGACAAAAACGGCTGTGGTACATCTCAGAAAGATATTTCGGTCATAGGTTTTCCAAAATACTTCACTCCCAATGGTGATGGTGCAAACGATACCTGGCGAATTACAGGATTTAGTACAAGTTTTGGCAATCAAGCTATTAACATTTATGATCGTTATGGTAAACTTTTAAAACAGATCAGTTCAAATTCAATTGGCTGGGATGGGTCATTGAACGGGCAGCCACTACCCTCTTCCGACTATTGGTTTAGAATTACCTTGACCGATGGCAAAGAATATAAAGGCCATTTTGCCCTAAAGCGATAGCTTCACCAAAAATTTCAATCCAGCCACAATAGGTCGTAGTTCTTTTGTAATTTTAAAGGATGAAATTTAAAGTAGTCTCAGAGTTCGAACCCACTGGTGACCAGCCGGGTGCTATTAAGCAACTTGTTGAAGGTATTGAAAGTCAAGAACGCTATCAAACCCTGTTAGGAGTTACCGGTTCTGGAAAAACGTTTACCGTTGCCAACGTTATAGAACAGGTGCAACGCCCTACCCTAGTCCTCGCCCACAACAAAACCTTAGCTGCCCAATTGTATTCGGAATTCAAACAGTTTTTTCCGGAAAATGCAGTTGAATACTTCGTTTCGTACTATGATTATTATCAGCCTGAAGCGTTTATTCCATCTTCTGGACTTTACATTGAAAAAGACCTTTCTATTAACGAGGACATAGAAAAATTGCGTCTAAGCGCCACTTCGTCTCTGCTTTCAGGTCGTCGTGATGTGTTGGTTGTGGCGTCGGTTTCATGTTTGTACGGTATCGGAAACCCAGTGGAGTTCCAGAAAAATGTCATCACAATAAAAAAAGACCAAGTTATTGCGCGTACCAAATTCCTTCATCAATTGGTACAAAGCCTTTATTCCAGAACTACGGCCGATTTTAGAAATGGCAATTTTAGAGTGAAAGGAGATGTTGTGGATGTTTTCCCTAGCTATGCGGACCATGCTTTCCGTATCCACTTTTTTGGCGATGAAGTTGAGGAAATAGAAGCTTTCGACCCTTTCAATAACAATGTAATTGAGGTTTATGAAACTTTGAATATTTACCCAGCGAATATGTTCGTTACTTCCCCGGATGTGCTGCAAGGAGCAATTCACCAGATTCAGGAAGATATGGTGAAACAGGTAGACTATTTTAAAGAAATAGGAAAGCCTCTAGAAGCAAAGCGATTGGAAGAGCGCACCAGCTTCGATTTGGAGATGATTCGTGAACTTGGTTATTGCTCCGGTATTGAGAACTATTCTCGTTATTTAGACGGCAGACAACCCGGTACTAGGCCGTTCTGTTTACTTGATTACTTTCCAGATGATTATTTAATGGTAATTGATGAAAGTCATGTTACTATTCCGCAAGTACACGCTATGTATGGCGGTGACCGTTCTCGTAAAGTGAATTTGGTGGACTATGGTTTTCGTCTCCCTGCAGCAATGGACAATAGACCACTAAAATTTGAAGAGTTTGAAGCGCTTCAAAATCAAGCCTTATATGTGAGCGCAACACCTGCAGATTATGAGCTACAACTGAGCCAAGGCGTTTATGTGGAGCAGGTAATTAGACCTACCGGACTTTTAGACCCAATTATTGAGGTTCGACCAAGTCAAAACCAGATTGATGACCTTGTTGAAGAAATTCAAGTTAGAGTGGAGAAAGATGAGCGGACCTTGGTCACCACCTTAACTAAAAGAATGGCGGAGGAACTGGCCAAGTATTTAACACGAATAAATGTTCGTTGCCGTTATATTCATAGTGATGTGGATACGTTGGAAAGAGTAGAAATCATGCAAGACCTAAGAAAAGGAATTTTTGATGTGCTGATTGGAGTAAACCTACTTCGCGAAGGATTGGATTTACCGGAAGTTTCTTTAGTAGCAATTTTAGATGCGGATAAAGAAGGCTTTCTACGAAGCAATAGATCGCTAACACAAACCGTTGGTAGAGCAGCAAGAAATCTAAATGGTAGAGCCATAATGTATGCCGATAAAATTACGGACAGCATGCAGACAACTATTGACGAAACAAATTACAGAAGAGAAAAACAAATTGCGTACAATACAGAACATGGCCTTGTGCCAAAAGCATTGAATAAAAGTTTGGATAGCGTGCTATCTAAAAATTCAGTTTCTACGTATCACTTCGAAAAAGAGGAGATGCGAGCAGCTGAACCAGACCTTGAATATTTAACCAAAGACCAAGTTGAAAAGTTGGTTCGAGAAAAAAGAAAGGCTATGGAAAAAGCGGCAAAGGAACTCGACTTTATGCAAGCTGCAAAACTCAGGGATGAAATAAAAACGCTTCAAGAAAAAGCATAATCAAGTAGTTTTTTACTGAAATTTAAGACCAAAATACATACTTAAATATTTGATATCGATAAATGCTTTAATAAACCTGATTAACAGATAACTAAACGTCATTTTTAGACAAGACTAAAAAATGTTATTTGTCAATTTTTAGGTTAAAAACTAATTTTATATTTTTTAGTTTGTGAGTTTGTGAGTTTGTGAGTTTGTAGAAGATATTCTTACTTCCACTTCAGCGTATCTCTTTTGTATTTTTAAATCCATCTATTTAATTCAAAAAGAGGTAGCTTTTATTATGAATTAACCCACCAAAAAAAGCCCCTTTTAGAAAGAAAAAACACCCTAGAAATGAACCTAGGGTGTTTTAACAAATAACCAACCAAACTTAAATCTACCCAATAAAAATTGGGCTCAAAAAACGCTTTGCCTTAACGGCAAAACAACCAATCTAACTTTTACTTTAATTCAATAAGACGCTTTGGTTTTGGCAAAGCTTCCTCTTTTTTAGGTAATTCCACTTTTAAAACTCCATCAACATAATCCGCTTTTATAGCATCTACATCTATTGATTCCGGAAGTGTAAAAGCTCTTTGAAAAGAAGTGAACTTAAACTCACGACGGGTATAATTTTCATCTTTAACTTCTTCCTCAGTTTTTACCTCAGATGAAATAGTCAAAAGCTCATTATCAACTTCAATATTAAAATCTTCTTTCTTTCTTCCCGGCACAATCAGTTCAAGATCAAAACTCTTTTCATTATCCTTTATGTTAACCGCAGGTGTACTTGTTGCAACGTTTTCCATTCCACCAAACCAATCAGGTTTAAAAATTTCGTTCATTAAAGAAGGAAAAACTAAATTATTTCTTTTTACTATACTCATAATATGTATGTTTTGTGTTAGACTTTAAATTCGATTGGTTAAAATCAAATTGCGTTCCAATTCAATAAACATGACTTTATGACGCTTTTAACACTTTTATAAATGACAAAATGGCGTAATTTCATGTTTTCGAATTACATTTTGTCTTTTTTTGAGAGGTTAAATTTGCTAATGAGCATTTGAAGCCATAACTATATATGGTTTGGAGCTATGGTTCTCTCTCTTATTTGTAATACCTTGCTGAAAATTTTGCTTTTATGACTAATAATGATGTTTTTAAGAAACTAAGAGTAGCTCTAATGTTGAGAGATGATGATATCGTGGACATCTTAAAACTGGTAGATTTTAATATAAGTAAAAGTGAGCTAGGTGCCTTTTTTAGAAAAGAAGACCATCCAAACTATAGAGAATGTGGCGACCAAGTGCTTCGCAACTTTTTAAATGGATTGGTTATTCATCTAAGAGGTACTAAGGAGAACCCAACAACCCCGGGAGAAGCTCTATCTAAAAAAGCGGTTAAAGAAACCAAAATCGTACACGCAAAAAGACCTGATTTTAAAACCCAACAACAAAAGAAAATCAATAAAGATATTACCAACGTAAGATATAAGAACAAAAAAAAATCCTGAGTTCGATGATGAGCCGTACACAGGATTAAAAGTTTGTACAATAAGCATTAGCCAGCTATTCATACCGGTAAATTTAGACTCAACCCTCCTTGTATTCCTGCACATCTACTCTCTGATAGTTATGTTTATCCAATACAAAGGATTTCAATATCTCATTATCTCCCTCAACAGTAAGAATTACAATTTCGCGCTTGTCGTTTAATATGAACCACACGTTCGCCGTCATATCTGTACCCGTGATACCAAAGAATTTACACTTTATGGTCCTGAAATTTGTTCGGCCAAGTTTTTTAAAGGATTTTCATTGTCTTCGTCGTCAGCTAAAACATTTCCATTTAAAGTAGCGTTGCAGCTACCAAGGCTAAACTAATTTTTCTCCTGATTTGTCGTTTTAAATGATTTCATGAATTTCTTTAAAGACGATAGGCTTGTGCGATTGTTACTGAATAGTGACTATTCTAACATATTATTCCTGTTTTTAGCAATAGTTATTCTTTATAAAGGACACTAGTCACCTCATCCTTCAAAGTTAATATGTCTACTCATATTCTCTTCCACAGATATAAAAGACTCTATACCCCTTATACCTTCAATAGTTAAGATAGCCTCTTGATAGAGATTCCTATAATGCAAACTATCTTTAGCGTGTACCTTAATGAAGATATCATACTTACCTGTACTATGGTGGATTTTAACCACCTCTTGAATCTTTGACAATTCTTCTATAACAACTTTGTACAAAAAGCTCTCCCTTAGATAAATTCCCAAAAATACAGTCATCTTATAACCCATCTTACTATAATCCAAACTTAAGGTAGCTCCTTTTATAACACCCATATTTTTCATCTTTCGTGTACGCATATGGACAGTTCCCGGCGATATACCCGCTCGTTTAGCAACCTCTGTATAAGGCATTTGTGCATCACCGGATAATAATGTCAATATTTTGTGGTCTACCGTATCAAGTTTATCTCTCATATGTAGTGTTTTTCTTGGTTATATATAGTCCTTTTCAAGGTTGTGTTCCTAAAGTCAGTTTTATTTAATCGAAAAATGTTCAATTAAAATAACCGTTTAACTGATTTTAGTAAAAATAGTTTAATGATTTTAAAAAAACAGTTACAATTCACTAATTAAACTCGTTTTTTTATGAATATAATTAAATTTTAACCGCGCCTAATTTACGATGCCATAAAAATGTTTTTTTAATGCAATAATTACATATTGATAATTTTTCAAAGTTCAAAAAGTAAATAACTACCATATTGATTGATTTTTAATTTAAAATAATCAATTCGGCAGCTTTTATCTTTATAACTACCTAAAAGTCAGCCTTTACTAGGCTTACCATATTTTTTTATATCAAAAAGTCACACTAATATTGTCTTGTCGGAACATCATATAATAAAGTGATGACCGGCACAGATAAGTATCCGGAACTTCTCTTTAGAACTGCATTTGACCACCGTCCCCCCACAAAATGGAGAAGGTGTGGTTGGACAAATGAACAATGTTTAGTATCAACCAAAACCTTGTACTTATGAAGAAGAACAAAGCTCTAATACTATCGCTCTTATTTTTAAACTGTATATATATAATGTACGGGCAAGAGACAACTATTACCGGAACAGTAATAGATGAAGACGGTGTCGTGTTACCTGGCACAGACATTATTATAAAAGGATCAACCAAAGGAACGCTTACAGATTTTGATGGGAATTACACCATAGATGCCTCGGCAGATGCCATTCTTGTTTTCTCATCATTAGGTTATGCTTCCAAAGAAGTGCCAGTAAACGGTAAAGATGTTGTAAATGTAACTTTGGCCATGGCCGCTGAGCAATTACTGGAAACCATTGTAATAGGCTCACGTGGTCAACCCAGAACAAAGTTAAATACTCCGGTTCCCGTAGATGTCATTGATATCAAGAAAGACGCTATTAATATGCCACAACAAGACCTTTCTCAAATGTTAGCTGCTTCAGCACCATCATTTACCGCATATACAAGTGGTGGTGGCGACCTTTCATCATTTGTTAGTCCACCAAGCCTTAGGGGTCTAGCACCAAACCAAATGTTGGTTTTGGTAAATGGCAAAAGAAGGCACACCTCTGCAATTTTAGCCGCCTCACAAACTGGAACACCATCTAACGCCGTAGATATGAAATTCATTCCTTCAATAGGAATAGACCATATAGAAATACTACGGGATGGAGCATCTGCCCAATATGGTTCTGATGCTATTGCCGGGGTAATAAACGTAGTAACCAAAAAAGGAACCGGTGAATTTACAGGAACCCTAACTGTTGGCGGTTACCCGAACAAATCACCTGACTTTAGCGATTCTGATTTAACCGATGGAGAAAAAGCCTTAAATAGATCTTCTGGAGACTGGGATGGTTTTAACTTTCAGTTTGACGGTAATTATGGTGTTGGTTTTGAAAACGGAGGATACTTTAATGTATCCGCTTTAATAAGCCAATCTGAAAGAACTATAAGGCCTACAGTACTTGAAATAGACCGAGCTCCCTTATACAGTGATGGTTACTTGAACAACCAAACCACAGATGTTACAGGTAGACCGGTAATAACCAACCCAGAATTAGTTGCCGCACAAGCTAGTGGCAATGCAGCAGCAATAAGCTCTTTATCGACAGTAGAAGGCCTCATGGCCGCAAGGGATATTGAACAAGTAGATGTAGCAACCTACTCTGGTCTGCCGGCCAAGACACTCATGGGCTTTGGCTTTAATCTTGAAAATCCGTTGAGCGAAACTACGGATTTTTATGCTTTTGGAGACTTCGGTTACCAATACTCAGATGCTTATAGCTGTTTTTACAGAAGAGCTGCTCAAGCAGACAGAACTAGCTTTGACCTTTATCCAAACGGTTTTAGACCTCAAATTTATACAGACCAATACAATCTATCCCTATCGACTGGTATCACCGGTGAATTGGGCGATTTTGATTTTGACCTTAGCAATACCTTTGGTTACAACTCTGCTAAATATGGCATGTTCAACACTTGGAATGCAAGTATAGGAACTGGTTCACCTACAGATATGTACTTAGGTACACATAGTTTTGCACAGAACACTCTTAATTTAGATTTCACTAATTATTATGAAGATATCCTATCCGGGCTTAATGTAGCTTTTGGAGGGGAATTAAGAGTTGAGAACTACGCAATTGTTGCGGGTCAAGAAGAGAGTTGGACGGCAGGTTCCGCTGGTGTAGTAACCGCTACTGAAGACAACCAAGCATTAATTGGTCCTGATGGCTTTCCGTTGGAAGACCTTAACGGAACTCCTATTGTTGATGGCAGTGGTGCCCCTGTTATACTACCATACGCTGGCGTAAGCCAAGAATTGGTTAAAAACTACGCTTTAAACTGCCAATGTTTTAGGGGTTTTGCTCCCGAAAATGAAAGTAACTCTTACCGCTCTGTAATGGCAGCCTATTTAGATATGGAGTTAGACGTAACAGAGGATTTTTTAGTATCCGGAGCTCTTCGCCTAGAAAACTATTCAGATTTTGGAAATGTATTGACAGGAAAGGTAGCTGCTAGATACTCTATTGGCGATAACTTTGCATTTAGAGGCTCTTTTAGTAGTGGCTTTAGAGCACCTTCATTGCAAGAACTTAACTATTCCCACAGTTATACTTTCTTCGTTGGTCTTACACCATTTGACGGAACACTTTATCCGAATAGCAGCTCTGCCGCAAGAGCTTTGGGTATTGGCCAATTACAAGAAGAAAGATCAAGAAACTATAGCTTAGGTTTTACCACAAAGATTGGTAAATTGAACTTAACGGTAGATGCTTATAAAATTGACATATTCGATAGAATTTTCGAAACGGGAGAATTTGACGCCGGTCAAGCTCCTGTGCTTTCACCGATCATAGGTAGTGGTTTAGCCAGTTTTAGAATTAATGGAGGTGACATTAGCACCAAAGGTGTTGAAGCAGTATTGAACTATAACACCAACCTTGGGGCAGGAAACCTAGGACTTACACTTTCGGGGACATTCAGAGAAAACAAATTTGAAAATGTAAATATCCCCGACCTGAACACAAACCTTTCTGACGATGATTTGGCAGACAACTATGTAAACAGAGGTCTGATAGGACAATTCGAAACAGGAACACCAAGTAGTAAAATAATTGGGACACTTAACTATTCCATTGGTAAATTCTCTGCCATGTTAAGAGGTACCAGATATGGTTCCGTACAGACTAGAGACAGCAGAGAGCGTGGTTTGCTTGATGGCACCGTTGGTTTTGCCGATCAATTTTTTACGCCAGAGTTTACAACGGATATTGGTATCACATACAACTTTACTGATAAAATCAGCTTCACTATAGGAGGTAATAACATTTTTAACGAATACCCAGAAATTATCCGGTATGAATTAAGAACCTTTAACCTGTATTCTAACTATCAGCAAGGATCATCTGGTTCTTACTACTTCGGTAGATTAAGCTTTACACTGTAGAACGAATATTTGGTACAATTTTAAAAAAGAGAATTATGACAAAGCATATAAAGAATATTTTAGTAGCAATGGTAGTTACCGCAGGTCTTTTTTCCTGCGAGCAGGAGCGCTTAGACCCTGTACTCACCACTGCCGAAGGTGGTGGGACACTTAGCGAATATATGGCATATACAATAGCCTCTACCGATCCATCCGGTTCTAACGTTTTTGGAAGAATTGTTTTTTGGAAGAGCACGCTTAACCAGACACTGGTTCAGGTTTCACTATACAACACCGTTCCCGGCCTTGAACATCCAGCTTTGGTTTTGGAAGGAATGGTCGGTACCGAGACTACTACAACCCTTACGTTGGACAACATTTCAGGAGACAGTGGTGAATTTGAAGCTAACAAGTTTTTTGTTATTGACGATACCGAATTTTATGATGCCATCCCTGCAATGGATGCTCACGTTAATATCTATCTGAGCGAAACAGATGACACTATAGTTGCTTCAGGCGATTTTGGCGCAAATGCCAATCCAGTAGAAATGAATTAAACTTAAACTTTTAACTTAAAACACATATTATTATGAAAACATTAGACAGAAGATCGTGGTTGAAACGAGGAGCACTTACAGCTGCCGGGGCAATAGCTGCACCGTATTTAAGTTATGGGGCGTTTGGTAATGAACCTGTAGCCTTAGATGCTCAAGGCAACCTTCCGTATACTCCATTCTTTAAGGAGTATTTGCCCTACGAAGTAGACAAACCTGTTGAACTTCTTGCAAAATTAAACGCCAATGAGAATCCTTACGGACCATCTCCTATGGCAGTTGACGCTATGCAAAAATATGCACCAAAAGGCAACCGATATGCCTGGAAGGAGTTATATACATTAATAGATAAAGTTGCAGTACTCGAAGGTGTTGAAGCTGAAACCATAATGATGGGACCTGGTTCTTCTGACCTTTTAGAGAAAACTGCTATGGTATTCTTCCAAAATGGAGGAAATATCGTTTCTGCGGACCCTGCGTACATGTCATTGATAAAAGTTGCGGAAGCTACAGGAGCAACATGGAAGCCTATTAAACTTAAAGATGACTGGTCTCATGATTTACCGGCTATGGAAGCTGCTATCGATGCTGACACAAAATTGGTGTACATCTGTAATCCGAACAACCCAACCGGAAGTATGACAGACCACGAAGAACTTCTTGATTTTTGTTCTAGGGTTTCTGAAAAAGTACCGATTTTTATAGATGAAGCCTATTTAGGATTTTTAGATGATGCTGCAAAGAAAAGTATGGTATCTCTAATAAACGAAGGTAAAAATGTAATGATTGCTCGTACTTTCTCTAAAATTCAGGGTATGGCAGGCTTACGTGTAGGCTACATGGTAGCTCAACCAGAAACATTGGCTATTATTCAAAAGATAACAAGAGGTGGTATGGGAATTTCATTACCATCAGTTCATGCTGCAATGGCAAGTATGGATGATATTGAATTTTCAAACAAAACAAGAAAATTGAATTCTGAATGTAGAGAGTATGTATATTCTGTATTAGATGGAATGGGCTATAGCTATGTACCATCTTCCACAAGCTTTATAATCTTTCCGATTGAAATGGAAGGAAAAGCATTCTTAGAAAAAATGACCGCAGAAGGCGTTGGTGTTCGTGCTTTCAACATTATGGACAGAAATTGGTGCCGTGTTAGTATGGGTACAATGGAAGAAATGAAACTCTTTGGTGCTGCTTTACAAAAAGTATTGGCCTAAAGTTATGCAATGCCCCCAGAGAGTCGGTTTTAATCATCAATTGCCTTGATATCCCTAATCGACTCTCCACGGGTTTTACAACCCTGTTTCACCTACTCATTCAATAACTCTTAAACAAACCACCTTATGAATTTCGCCCTTCAAAACACGTTAGAACTATTACTCATTATTGGTTTAGGGCTGCTATTACAAAAAAAAGTAGCGAAACAAGACCTTAAAGGTGTCAAAGTTATCATTCTCAGTGTAGCCTTACCGGCCGTGATTTTCGTTGCCCTTTTAAAAATAAAATTAGACAGTTCCCTATTAATTTTCCCCTTGCTTGCTTTAGCATTCAACTTGGTTATGCTACTTGCATCCAAATATATTCTTAATGCATCCGTATCAAAAAAAGAAAAGTCTAAAAGAAGAACTATAATGATGCTAATGCCTTCATTGGCACCAGGCCTATCATGCTTTCCCTTTATTGCCATTTATTTAGGTGATGATTCTGTGGCATTGGCCGCTTTAGCAGACGTTGGAAACAAGATTTTTGTTTTGATATTGCTTTATATGGTTGCCATGCATTGGTATCAAAAAAGAGCTATAAAAGATTTGCAGACTTCAACCTCCGGTAAATTAAAAGGGTTAGGTTTAGCATTGATAAAAGAGCCTATAAATCTGGTTATTATCGTTGGCCTTTTACTACTATCATTTGGGCTCAACTTAGAATCCTTACCGTCTTTTGTGCAAAACACAGCATTACATATCAAAGTGATCATGACCCCACTTATCCTATTATTCATAGGTATGGCAGTTCGCATAAAATCTGGAGAATTTGGACTTATCCTATCTCTACTCACGCGAAGAGCAGGCATCACCTTCTGCCTCTCGGCTATTTTTATTCTGTTACTTCCGGGCTTAGCTACGCCATTGATTCTTTTATTGGTTGTATTTCCACAGAGTTCTTGTAGTTTTTGGCCTTTTGCACATATGAGTGCCATAAGCTCTATGGAAGAAGATGACAAACAGGACAAACCAACTTTTGATATTAATTTTGCGGTTAACATTTTAGCCCTATCATTGCCATTTTCAACTATGCTCGCTATTGGAATCTTCTCTTTCAGTGATTTCTTTGTAAATCCTTCAATTTTGTTATTGTTAGGTTCTGGAATGATCACTGCTTCCTTCATTCCATACATTATTGAAAAAGTAAAGAAAAATAAAGAATCGGAATTATCCAGTCAATTCAGTACTTACGCGGGTATTGACTCCCATTCGCAGACATCAGAAGAGAGCTAGATTAAAATAATCTTTATTAAATTTACAAAAAAAAGCATGACAATCGGTATCCCCAAAGAAGTCAAAAACAATGAAAATCGCGTAGGCATGACACCTGCGGGAGTATTTGAATTAACAAAACAAGGACATATCGTTTATGTGCAATCCGGTGCGGGAGAAGGCAGCGGATTTTTTGACAATGATTACAAAAAAGCGGGCGCCCTTATTTTGGACACTATTGGCCAAGTATATGGTATTAGCGAAATGATAGTAAAGGTAAAAGAACCTATGCCTGAAGAGTATGACTTGGTACAACCGGACCAAATCATATTTACCTATTTTCATTTTGCTTCTAGCGAAGAGCTTACTAAAGCAATGATAGAAAGCAAATCTATCTGCATCGCTTATGAGACGGTTGAAGATGTAGATGGGTCCTTACCGCTTTTAACACCTATGTCTGAGGTAGCAGGAAGAATGGCAGTTCAACAAGGGGCCAAATATCTAGAAAAACCAGCTAAAGGTAGAGGTGTTCTATTAGGTGGTGTACCTGGTGTTGCTCCTGGCAAAGTTCTGATATTAGGTGCCGGAGTAGTGGGCGTGCAGGCTGCAAAGATGGCAGCTGGTTTAGGTGCTCAGGTAACCATATTAGATATTAACATGAAACGACTTAGGTATATCAATGATGTAATGCCTCCTCATGTTATAACTGAATTTTCTAACGAATTCAATATTCGAAAATATATACAAACTCATGACCTTATTATTGGTGGCGTTCTTCTAAAAGGAGCAAAAGCGCCTAATCTTATTACAAGAGATATGCTCAAGGAAATGAGACCAGGAACCGTAATTGTAGATGTAGCGGTAGATCAAGGAGGCTGTGTAGAAACCACCCGCCCGACCACTCACGAAGATCCTATTTATATTATTGATGATGTAGTGCATTATTCGGTTGCCAATATGCCAGGAGCCGTACCTTATACTTCTACCGTAGCCCTTACTAATGTTACCTTGCCTTATGTGGTTAAGTTAGCAAACTTGGGATGGGCAAATGCTACAGACAAAGACCCTGCACTTAAGAAGGGGCTAAATATTATTAACGGAGAAGTTGTTTATGATGGTATAATGGAAGCTTTTTAGTACTAGCCAAATTAACCGAACATCATAAAAAAAACGGTCTCTATGTTAGAGACCGTTTTTTAATTATAAAATTAAGCTTCGTTACTATCTACTTGCAACCTCAATTGGAATACGGTATACCATTCCTTTTTGAAAAGTTCCTTTAGATAATTTTTCATAATCGATAGCACCTTTTAAGTACTCCTTTAATGCTTCGTTTTCTGTTTCAATAGAGAGAATCCTTAAATAATTCCCTTCATCCACAGCAACTCTAACCTCTGCTTTAGAACCTCTGATTTCATTTGGAATAGCGTTGGCTCCTAGCATCTCATAAATTTGAGATGTAAGAACTTTTAAAGCTTTTGGTTGATGTGCTTCTGGCGTGCCGGCAAATGCATAGCCTATGTTCAACGCCATCATCACCATAAGGGCATAAACTGATTTTTTCATGATTTTTTGTTTTGTTTTGCTAATTAAGATAACTAATTCATTTTAAATATATTATAATTTAAAGCTCTAGTAATGATAATTCACTAATTTTTAACACTAAAAAACAATAATGTCATAAAACAAGAGCAAAAACTGACGATAACTCAGCATTTACCCTTGCTTGAGAGATTTATAAATTAAGGTATCAAAAAACATTAGGAATAATTAACAACAAAAAAAGAGGGATGAACCATATGGTTCATCCCTCTTCATGTTTATGTAAAGTAGGTTGAGTCTAGCTCAAAACTTCTTTTACTTTATCCGCAGCTTCTTGAAACTGAACCGCAGAATGAACTGCTAGACCAGAGTTATCGATAATCTCTTTTGCGATTTCCGCATTGGTTCCTTGTAATCTAACAATAATAGGAACTTTAATAGAATCTCCCATATTCTTATATGCCTCTACAATACCATTGGCAACACGATCACAACGTACAATACCTCCAAAGATATTTACAAGAATTGCTTTTACACCTTCGTCCTTTAAGATAATACGGAATGCTTCTTCAACCCTTTTAGCATCTGCAGTACCACCAACATCCAAGAAGTTAGCAGGCTCACCTCCGGCCATTTTAATCAAATCCATAGTAGCCATTGCCAATCCGGCACCGTTAACCATACAGCCAACGTTACCATCTAAATCAACATAATTTAAACCTAATGCGCCGGCTTCAACTTCAATCGGGTTTTCTTCACGTAAATCACGCATCTCCGCATACTGCTTTCTGCGGTAAAGAGCGTTATCATCAATAGATACTTTAGCATCTACTGCCATAATCTTATCATCCGATGTTTTTAACACAGGGTTGATTTCAAACATGCTGGAATCACTCTCTACATAAGCTTTATACAAAGAAGCAACGAACTTTGTCATCTCTTTAAAGGCTGTTCCCGAAAGTCCTAAGTTAAAAGCTATTTTTCTTGCTTGAAATGGCAAAAGACCTGTAGCCGGATCAATTTCTTCGGTATAAATAAGGTGTGGAGTGCTATCGGCAACCTCCTCAATATCCATTCCTCCTTCGGTAGAATACATAATCATATTTCTACCTGTTCCCCTGTTCAAAAGAACAGACATGTAAAATTCACTAGTTTCACTATCGCCTGGATAATACACATCCTCGGCAACTAAAACTTGGTGTACTTTTTTACCCTCGGCAGATGTCTGCGGGGTAATCAGGTTCATTCCAATAATGTTTCCTGAAATTTCTTCTACTTCTTTAAGGTTTTTGGCCAATTTTACACCACCACCTTTACCTCGGCCACCTGCATGTACCTGAGCTTTAATAACGTGCCAACCTGTACCGGTCTCAGCAGTTAGTTGTTTTGCAGCCTCTACGGCTTCTTTTGAATTATGAGCCACGATACCGCGCTGAATGCGCACACCGAAACTGGCTAAAATCTCTTTTCCTTGGTACTCGTGAAGATTCATATATTAAGGTATATTTAGATTCAGAAGCAAAAATAGCAAACCCAGAGGATTTAGACTAATGAAATAAGGAGTTAGTTGTAAGTATCAAAACAAGTTTATAGGATACCCGCCCGTAATTACTGCTAAAATAAAGTTTAAAGATTAAAATCCTGGAAGTCCAAAGGATCAAAATTCTTGAAATTACCGTTCATTTCAATGGTCTTCTTAGTACGGTTCACTTCACTCAACATAGAAATGGTAGATACCAAATGCTCTTTCATGAATACCAGTCGGTCCCGTTCACTGGGCATTTGGAGCAATTTATACTCTTGATCAAATGAGAGTCCCATCTTATGAACCAACACATAACTATTGAATTTTTCTAATGGCAATGGTGTATAAGGCACGCCCATTAGCTCGTATAGTTCATGTATTTTATTAAGCACTTCCTCTTTTATATCTTTATCCGCATCATTGACGCTGTCTATGAACTTAATATTCCCGCCAGCGTAGAGCTTACCTTCCATTTGGTTCTCAAAACTAAGAATACGGAACACTTGGCGGGCTACACAGGTAACATCCATTTCTCCATCATCGTACGTATTAACGATCTCTACCAATTGTACTTCCGTACCATAGGTCATACTGTCATTAATATAGACCGGAATCCCAAAAGTAACCGCCTCATTCCTACAGTCGCTAATTAACTGTTTGTAACGTTCTTCAAAAATGTGCAAAGGCACTGTTTCGCCAGGAAAGAAAATAGATTGCAGAGGTAATAATGCCAGTTTCATAATGTAATATTTGGTCTAAAAATACAACCGAATTGAATAACTACAAACTAATTTCAAAAGCTTGTTTGTTTTAAAAATAACAATTTGTTGTATTTTTTATAATTGTAACTGATTTCTTGTACATATGGGATTAACCGACTAAATTCGCACTAAATACCTATGCATATGAATAATGCCGATTTGCTAAATATAGCAAAAACCTATGGAGATCCCGTTTACGTTTACGATTCGGAAAAAATAATTTCTCAATTTCAGAGACTTACAAACGCTTTTAGTAGCGTAAAGAAATTAAAACTCAACTATGCCGCCAAGGCATTGTCCAATATTGCCATCCTTAAGCTAATGAATAGTTTAGGTAGTGGTCTAGATACGGTATCTATTCAAGAAGTTCAATTAGGACTTCTTGCCGGTTTTAAACCAGAATCGATAATTTTCACCCCTAATGGTGTTTCCCTAGAGGAGATTGAAGAGGCTTCTAAATTGGGCGTTCGCATTAATATAGATAACCTTTCTATTTTAGAGCAGTTTGGAAGCAAGCATCCGGATGTACCTGTCTGTATTCGTATTAACCCTCATGTTATGGCGGGTGGGAATGCCAATATTTCTGTAGGCCATATAGATTCTAAATTTGGTATTAGCATTCACCAGATTCCACATTTGTTACGCATTGTTAATGTTACCAATATGAACATTAATGGTATACACATGCATACCGGAAGTGACATTTTAGATATTGATGTTTTTCTATATGCTTCGGAAATTCTTTTTGACACTGCAAAAAACTTCAAAAATCTTGATTTTATAGATTTTGGAAGCGGATTTAAAGTGCCTTATAAAGAAGGTGATATTGAAACCAATGTTGAAGAACTTGGTAAAAAATTAGGTTCTCGTTTTAACGAGTTCTGTAAAGAATATGGCAAACAACTTACACTAGCCTTTGAACCAGGAAAATTTTTAGTGAGCGAAGCTGGTAATTTCCTTGCTAAAGTAAATGTTGTAAAACAAACCACTTCTACGGTTTTTGCAAGCATAGATTCTGGTTTTAACCATTTAATACGTCCTATGCTTTATGGCGCTACTCACCGTATTATTAACATATCCAATCCAGAGGGTAGAGAGCGTTATTACTCTGTGGTAGGATATATATGTGAGACCGATACTTTCGCCAGCAATAAAAGAATCAACGAAATAAGTGAAGGAGATATTCTTTGCTTTAAAAATGCAGGTGCATATTGCTTTACAATGGCCAGTAACTACAACTCAAGATTTAGACCTGCAGAGGTACTTTGGCATGAGGGAAAAGCTATATTAATTAGGGAACGAGAAACGTTCGATGACCTTACGAAACATCAAATAGATGTTAAAAATCTATTTTCTCCTAAGAAGGAAAAAGCTATAGCAAAATAAAGTTGGCGCATTTTCGTTAGTTTTGGTACATTAGTTGGACTAATACCGCAAAAATCAAAATGAAAATATCCGCCAAATATGCTTTTAAGTCTGTCCTATTTATTTTTATAGGGCTAATGGCTTCAAACAGTAACGCTCAAGAGGTAAAATGGTTGAGCTGGAACGAAGCTGCTGAATTGATAGCCACAGAAAAGAATCCAAAGAAAATTTTTATAGATGTCTATACCGATTGGTGCGGATGGTGTAAAAAAATGGATAAGGATACATTTCAAGATTCTAAGGTAGCTGCTTATATGGCCGATAATTTTTATATGGTGAAGTTGGATGGTGAAGGCAAAGAACCTATTGAATTTAAAGGAAAGACCTACAAGTTTATTCCATCTGGCAGAAAAGGGTATCATGAATTTGCCGCCGCACTTATGCAAGGCCGTATGAGCTACCCAACAACTATTTTTCTTGATGAAGAGATGAATATGCTTTCTCCTGTACCAGGTTATCAGAAGCCTGAGCCTTTCTTGAACATTGCCAAATATTTTGGTGATAATATTTACAAAGATCAAGATTGGAAAACTTACACTGGTGAAGGAAAATAGAATAATAATAAATTATGCTCAAACCCGATATCCGTTAAACGATATCGGGTTTTTTATTGGCTTAAGATTAGCTCTTATCTCTTGTATTCGTTTTGACTTTTAAGTACTTTCATTCTACCAAAGAAACATAGAGTTCCAAAAGTTCATGAAAACATTCTTTATTACCTTAATTGCCGGCCTATTTTTCCTTTCTTGTCAAGATGCAAACAAAACATCATTTCCATTAGCAGACGGTGTTTCATTAGAATTGGCGAACTATAGAAAAAGTCAAGTTTCAAATGTTCATTATGAACTTGATTTTGAAATCCCAAGAGAAAAAACAGAACCAATTCCTGCCAAACTAGTTCTTAGCTTTTCAATAGCTAATTTAGATGCACCTGTATATATTGATTTTAAAGAGGATACTTCCAATTTAAAATCCATTAAAACCAATAATAAAAACACCACTATTGTTCATGAGCTAGAACATATTGTAATAGCTCCTAAGCATCTCAAGATCGGTGATAATACGGTAGCGATTGAATTTATCGCAGGTGATACATCTTTAAATAGAAATGATGATTACCTATATACACTTTTGGTTCCAGATCGTGCACGGACGCTTTTCCCATGTTTTGACCAACCTAATATAAAAGCCACCTATCAACTATCCATAGTGGCTCCAAAAGATTGGAGCGTTTTATGTGGTGCACCAGAAATAAGAAAAGAAGAAAATACCAATAGTATCACGCATTATTTTGACAAAACGGACCAAATGAGCACTTACCTGTTCTCTTTTGTTGCAGGCGAATTTAATTCTTCCCATCAAAATCCTGGTGCGTTTGATATGAATATGCTTTATAGAGAGACGGACGAGGATAAAATCGCTTTCAGTACGAACACTATTTTCGACCTACATCAACAGTCTTTAACATTTTTGGAAAACTACACGAATTTTAAGTTTCCGTTTCAGAAACTAGATTTTGCAACGATTCCCGGTTACCAATACGGCGGAATGGAACATGTGGGTGCTATTCAATATAAAGAAAGTGCATTATTTCTTGATGAAACTGCAACTGAAAATGAAAAGCTTAGAAGAATTAAACTCATAGCACACGAAACAAGTCATATGTGGTTTGGCGATTTGGTTACCATGGATTGGTTCAATGACGTTTGGATGAAAGAGGTATTTGCCAATTTCATGGCGGATAAGATCGCTAATCCCGCCTTCCCAGAGGTAAACCATGACCTTGCCTTTATGACCACACATTATCCAAGGGCATATAGAGAGGATAGAACTAAAGGCTCTAACCCCATACGCCAGGAATTGGATAATCTTAAAAATGCAGGTTCTCTATACGGCAGCATTATTTATAGTAAAGCCCCCATAATGATGCGGCAACTAGAACACGTTCTAGGAAAAAAAGCTTTTCAGAAAGGTGTACAAGAATACATTAAAACCTATAGTAACGGCAATGCTACTTGGAACGATCTTATTACCATATTTGCCAATAACACGGAGTTTGATGTTGAAAAATGGAGCGAAGTATGGGTAAACGGTGCTGGCCGTCCTATATTTCATGAACAAATCGTGTATGACTCCAATGATAATATTATGTCTTTTACTATCAACCAGACCGCAGAGGACGATAGTTACCGCATATGGCCCCAAACTTTTGATATTAGCTTAGTCTACAAAGATAGTTTTGAGACTATTACTGTAGATATGAATACAAGTAGTGTAGAGCTTAGTGAAGCCGTAGGCAAATTAAAACCCTTATCCATTATTTATAATTCTAATGGTATGGGGTATGGTATTTTTCCCTTGTATAATATCAAAAGCGAGGAAGCTCCTAAAATTGAAGATGACATTGCTCGTGGATACGTTTATATTAACAGCTACGAAAGTGCATTAAACGGTTTAATTGAACCAAAAAATTTACTGGAATTTTACAGAGAAAGTCTAGCCGTTGAAAACAATGTACTCTTAACTAATCTCCTATCCCGTTATATTAACAACCTTTTTTGGAAATACCTATCTCCTGAGGAAAGAAATAGGTATCAGCCTCTTTTGGGAGATATGCTATGGTCTCAATTGCAGATGGAGATGCCAGCTAATCTTAAGAAAATACTGTTTTCAACTTTTCGTTCTATTGCTTTTTCAGAGAAATCAAAAGCTCAACTATACAAGGTTTGGCATAAAGATCATATAATTCCGAATTTGAAACTCAATCAAGATGATTATACCAGTATGGCAGAAAGTCTGGCCATTTTTAAACATGATGACTATGAAAACATCTTAGAAACCGCCAAGCAGTCTATTAACAATCCGGATAAGCTGGCTGAATTAACTTACTTACTGCCTTCACTATCAAATGATGAAAAAGTTAGAAATAAATTCTTTGCATCTCTAAAGGACGAGAAAAACCGGCAGAAAGAATCTTGGGTATTAAATGCGTTAAGCAACCTTAACCATCCGTTACGGACAAATTCTAGTTTAAGTAATCTAAGGGCGAGTTTAGACCTATTAACAGAAATTCAAAAAACAGGTGATATTTTCTTTCCTAAAGGGTGGTTAAACAACACTATAGGAAAGCACACTTCTGCCAAAGCCTATGCCATACTCAACGAATTTATAGATGAAAACCCTAGATTAAAACCGACGCTTAAGAGCAAATTATTACAAGCTTCGGATGACCTTTACCGAGTACATACGTTAAGCGAAAAAGAAGATTTGGGCCCTACCGACTAAGATTACCTGGGGAATATTACAATTAAAAAGAGCCCTTTTAAAGGGCTCTTTTTGGTTAATTTATGATATCACCTATCTACTGTAATTAGGTGATTCTTTTGTAATAGTTACATCATGCGGATGGCTTTCATTGATCCCACTAGCAGTAATCTTAACAAAACGACCATTTTCTTTTAAAGCATCAATGTCTTTTGCACCACAGTACCCCATTCCTGCACGAAGACCGCCAACAAATTGGTGAATACTCTCGTAAAGTTCTCCTTTGTAAGGTACACGACCTACAATACCCTCGGGAACTAATTTTTTAATATCATCCTCTACATCTTGGAAGTAACGGTCCTTACTACCTTGCTTCATAGCTTCTACTGAACCCATGCCACGGTACGATTTAAACTTTCTTCCTTCGTATATAATTGTTTCTCCTGGCGATTCTTTTGTTCCCGCCAATAATGATCCTAACATTACAGTGTCCGCCCCCGCTGCTATTGCTTTAGGGATATCTCCAGTGTAACGAATACCACCATCTGCAATTACTGGAACACCAGTACCTTTTAAAGCTGCAGCGACTTCCAATACTGCCGAAAATTGTGGAAAACCAACTCCTGCTACCACCCGTGTTGTACAAATTGATCCTGGTCCTATACCAACTTTTACGGCATCTGCACCAGCTTCCACCAAATATTTAGCTGCATCTCCCGTAGCGATATTACCAACAATGACATCTAAATCCGGAAACTTCTTTTTAACCTCTTTCAATACTGCAACCACACCTTTAGTATGACCGTGAGCCGTATCAATAACTACGGCATCAACACCTGCATTTACTAGCGCTTCTGCCCTATCTACGGCATCTGGAGTAACCCCAATGGCAGCAGCCACCCGAAGTCTACCGTACGTATCTTTGTTTGCAATTGGTTTTTGAGTTAGTTTGGTGATATCTCTAAAAGTAATAAGACCAACTAATTTGTAGTTATCATCAACTACAGGAAGTTTTTCAATTTTATTTTCCTGAAGAATATCTTCTGCCTGAGCTAAGGAGGTTCCTTCACTTACCGTTACCAAATTCTTAGTAGTCATTACTTCAGAAATAGGACGATCATTGTTTTTTTCAAAACGAAGGTCCCTATTGGTTACAATACCTATTAGTTTTCCTTCACTATCAACAATAGGAATACCGCCAATACTAAATTCCTTCATATTCGCTTTTGCATCACTAACAACCGAATTTAAAGGTAAAGTAACAGGATCTATTATCATACCACTTTCCGCTCGTTTTACTTTACGCACTTTTACCGCTTGCTGAGCAATACTCATGTTCTTGTGAAGCACCCCAATACCTCCTTCTTGCGCAATGGCAATAGCCATACGAGATTCGGTAACCGTATCCATCGCAGCAGATACAACCGGTACATTTATAGTGATGTTACGTGTAAATTTTGTTTGGATATTAACTTCTCTGGGCAGTACTTCAGAAAAAGCTGGTACTAAGAGTACGTCATCATAAGTGAGACCTTCTCCAACAATTTTATTCAGGTGGGCTTCCATAGCAATTAATGATTTAATTGCGTGCAAATGTAGTGAATTAAATTCTTTATATCCTTATAATCAATACTCGTTTGCCACTAAAATAAATCCTACTGAAATTACAGACATAAGCACGGGGAAATATCTTTAAATACAATTAAAAAACATTACGGTTTTTTATAGATTGGTGAGAAAATCAAAATGGGAACGTACTGTATAACTACAGTTTAATTTGAAGCGTTGTATAGATTGTTCTCGGCTCAGACGGTATAATACCGGGCCCTGGGTAGCCCGTAGCCCTTCTGGTAAAATATATATTATCTAAAAGGTTATTGACACCCGCTTCTAGTTTCCACTTTTTGTAGGTATACGAGAGTGAGAAATCCAAAATATCATAAGAAGGAATCTCTCCTTCAATACCTCTTTGGTTATCGTTTACATCTTGTAAAGCATTCGTAGCATCCGTAAATTGTTTATCAAAATAAGTGTACTGCAAGCTTCCCAATAGATTTCCATAACCAAAGTTTAACCCAGTCTTAAGGTTGACCTTAGGTATAAACTCCACTTCATTACCTTCTACATTGTTACTTTCAGAAGAAAGGTATTTAGATTGTGTTAAAGCTACATTAGCAAAGTAATTCAACTTCATTTTTTCAAGCTGAGGAAAGAAAGTTTCCTTAACACTCCAATTAGCAAAACTTTCCAGACCATATATAAAAGCGGTTCCGATGTTTCCCCTAGCTCTTAACAACCTTCCTGTTGCCACTTCTTCACCTGCGGCATTAATCTGTGTTTCTTCTTTCAATATCTCCCCTAACCTATTGTCATAATAAAGGCCGTAAACACTTACATCGTAAGATAATACATCCTTTAGTCTTCCCCTAGCCCCAAGATCAGCCGTAAATCCGTCTTCATCGGATATATTAGGGTCCACTTCAAAAGAAGGGTTCACAACGCGGATATCACTAAAAGTTACAGACCTATAATTCTGCGAAAAATTACCATATAGCTCTACACTAGGTGACACTTTATAAGTAGCTCCTAAACCCAAAAGTAAAAAGGTTCGTTCAAAAACATTATTATCTTGTATTTCCCTATTAGATAATGGATTGTTGGCCAAGTCCAAAGTTATTTCGCGATAACTACCAATACTTTCTGTTTTAATATGCTCTAATCTAAAACCGGGAGTTATAGCCAATCTATCCGAAAGATTAAAAATATTTTCACCAAATAAAGCCACATTAAAATTTGGGAAATTGAATTCAGATTGCCTTTCATAATTAGGAAAACTAGTATCGGCAAAAGTAAAATCCGCGTCTTTAGCGGCAGAACCCGGGCCTTGTCTTTGATCGTTATCCGTCTTATAATATTTTGCGCCCAGTAATAAAGCAGATTCTGTACCAGCTAGGCTATATCTTGTCAACACTCGCGCTTCAGCTCCATAATTGCTGAAATCATCAACTAACAATTCCCTTGGCTCAGTTAAAACATCATCTTGAGAAACCCTGTTGGTCCGGAAACCCAAGGCTCTACGAGAGGCATTCAGGCCAAAAATATTAAGACTAAAATCGGTTTTGCGTGAGAATGCGTGATCCAAACGAAGTGAATACAAACGCCAATCTACCTCAAACCAGTTTCTATCCCGATTGCTAAAAGTAGGGTTTTCGTAAAATTGTGCATCCGTAAGACCACCTGGCTGTTTCGCCAAATAGTTCATAAACGTGGTTTCTAACGTAACTTTTGTTCTATCCGTTATCTCATAGCCCAAATGCGTAAAATAGTTCTTGCTATTAAAATTAGAATTTGGCCGAAAACCATTTCCATCCTTATAATTGAAATAAGTGTAATAACTGAATTTACCAACCGTACCACTTAAACTATTGAAACTAGTAAACAAATCATAAGAACCAACGGTCTGGCGTGAAATGAGTTCTATTTCTTTATTAGGATTCGGTTTTTTGAATTTAAAGTTTATAAGACCTCCAAATTGAGAACCATACTGCAAGGAAGCGGCACCACGTATCACTTGAATTTCCTCTAGCGCCTCGGCTGGTGGAGTATAATAACTTTCTGGGTAACCCAAAACATCCGCACTTATATCATACCCATTCTGGCGGGTGTTAAAATTAGCCGTTCTATTGGGATCCAGCCCCCTACCTCCAATATTTAATTGCAAACCGGCATCACCATTATCATAGATATTAAGCCCTACAACCTGACTATAGATTTGTCTTGCGTTATTGGCTGCCAAATTTCCCGTTAGGCCCTCTAACAAAACAACTTCTGTCTTTTTTCCCGCATAGATTGCTGTGCCTTCTACTTTTTTAAGCTGTTTTAAGGCGAAAACTTTTTCCCGCTTTTCAGTTAGAACGACCTCTGAGAGTTGTTGTGATTTTATACGCTGAAGCTGAACATTAAGATTAAAGGTGGATTCAAAAGTTAACTCCTTTTGATATACATCATATTCAAAAGCAAAAACCACCACGGTATACTTACCGCCTTGAATATTGGTAAACTCAAAACGCCCCTCTGAATCTGCAGTTCGCAAAAGTTGAAGTTCTTTTAAGTATACTTCGGCATCTTCTACTGGGTTGCCCTTTTCATCCGTTACTTTACCTGAAATGGTAAGCTGCGCAAAGGCTGAAAACGAGGTTAAGAATACTATGAGTATGATACTAAATTCCCTTAATTTCATCAGTAAAAGGTATTATCCATTTTTTGTGTTCAAATGACTCCTGCACTTGGCCAAGGTCTACTTCTGGGTCTATATAGGTTGTACTTAGTCTTCCGTTTAAGGCCACTCGGCTATCCACGAATATTTGTACGTTTTTATGTCCGTCCCTTTCAAAATGGGCTTTTAAATAATGTGCATATTCCAAAATAAAATCCGGTTGAAAGGACATTTGTTTTTCTTGAAACGGCGTCAAAAAATCTGAATTATCTATGTAAAACCACTTGCCAGAATCTTTACTTACCACTTTAAATTGGGCATAGCCAGACTTTTCCATCAGCATAACTCGCCAAGAAAACCGATAGCCTTCTTCAGTCCAAAACAATTCTCCCGGGTACCCCAAATACCGCCAGGGCATTAGCAATTGAACTACAAAAAACAAAGTGATTACACCTAGTTTGAAATTTGTTTTAAGGTTTGGAGCTGTCTCTAGGCTTAGGCCATTATCAAATAAATTGCCAGGTATTTGTAAAAGACCGCTCAAATAGCCTAAAAGCTTATGATGTAATGAGGAGTCAAAAAATATTAATGTAGATATAATCATAACATAAGGAAACATCCCTATAGGAAATAGCACTCGTGTCATTACATGAAAAACAACCACCGCTGCAAAAGCATACGGTCGTGTTTTTTTATACAGCAATAAGAATGGAATTGCCAAATCATAACCGGCGCCAAACCAACTAAAAGCGTACTGCATCCATTCTTCATGTAAAAACGGACCTAAAAGTGGTGTATCAAATTTAGAAGGTAACCAGATTTTTAAAGGCATGGCTTTTAAAAGCCAATCAGAATTTAGTTTAGCCAAACCTGCATAAACATATACTATTCCCAACAGGAGTTTAATTCCGTTAATAGTCCAAGCAGGAATCCTCTGGAATGCTTTTTTAGGGTGATATTTTGCATCCAAAGAAAAATACGCATTGGCAGGTAAAAAAATCATCAAAAAACTAATTAGGCTTATAAAATAGTAGTGATTGAGATAGGTGGTCTTATCCATCAATTCTATATAAGTAAAACTGAAAAAGAACGTTAGAATCGCAAGTTTGTACTTATATCCTAAGGCCACAAAGATGGCGGAAAGGCCACAGATAATAAATATGAGATACGTATAAACACCTAAAGGCTTCACCCATTCAAAACCGTAATACGAGAAGAAAAACTCAGGTTGAATGTATAATTTATCAATCCATCCATAGCTCCAAAACCTTATGATACTCAGTAACATCATCAGACCAAATAAAATACGAAAGACCGCCAAAGGGGCGGCCTCTACAGGGGCTGATATATATTTACTGATTAGACTTTTCATTTTCTAGTCGCCATCCGCATCAACAAAATCAATACTTACGCTCATGGCAGAAACCATATCCACTTTTAAAAGTGGAACAATACGTTGCACCTCATCATAGGCCAGCAACATATTGGTAGGAGGCACATTGTTTTCTATTTCTTCACGAAAAGGTGCTAGTGCCGTAACCTTGGTTCTAGCTAAATCAAACTGGTCATTAATTAGTTTCTTTAAATCATCACCATCTTTTACCGTGTTCAAAGCATCTAAATAAGAACCCAAACTTTCACCAGAAGTACTTTTTCCATAGTGTACACCATTAAAAAAATCCTGTACCGCATCTAAACCTTCCAAGAACAATTCATTGGAGATATCTGCTTTATAATACGCCTCTACGTTCTGAGGAAGTACGGTTTCCGAAAAGGCTCCAACTGGAATTCCCATTTTACCCGCTCTCAAAAATTTCTCGTAATAAAAAACATAATCGTTAATAAAGCGATCTACGGATGCCGTTGATGAAGCACCATTATTAGCCACGAACGTATCTCTATAGCCCGACTCCCATTCTGCAAGAACACCTGTCGTTAGCGTTACCATATCGGTAATAACATCTTCCGTATAAGCTATTAAATTCTCTTTGTCAGCTCCGTTGTAATTTTCTAAAATGGCCTCATCCGTTTCTCCTAATCCGTTGATTACGTAATCTAAGGCAGGAAAACCTTTTGCATCCCTATTAGATGCCAATGCCAAATCATAAGTTCCAGAAGTTATATAACCATCTATTTTATCCGTATCAGAAGGATAAATATTCATATTTAACCGAAGACCAACTGTTTCTGCGGGACCTATTTCAAACATGGAAACTTTTTGCCAAATTTTATAAGCAGACAACCATGAGGCTCTTAAGGCTACAAAATTAGCTTCATTAGAATCAGTTTTAAAGGTGTCAAAAGAGGTTTGCAAATCAGTCATTTCACTTGAAAACGCTTTGTATGAAGGAAGGATAATGTTGTCTGCCCAATTGGCCAGCATAGGTCCTCGTTCAAAACTTACAGGTTGGGGCTTTGGGTCTATCGTTCCATCATCTGTTGGATCCGTACCTCCATCAGAACTACACGCCCAAATCATTGTTGCCACAAACACAACGGTAAAAAACCTCTTCATACCTTATTTTTATTTATTCTAAGTAAGCAAAAGTATAAAAAGCAGCCTGTTATATCCTAACAGACGCTGCTTTTTTTCAACACTTAAATTCTAATTCTTTCTGCAAGTAAGATTATTCAGCAGCTTGGACTACAGTAAAATCAAATTCTTCTGCAATATCCTCAGAAATTTCGTCAATAGTATTTGCTGTAACGTCCCATAGTCCGTTTTCACCTTCCATCAATTCTTCCAAAAGTTCATTGGACTCCTCTTTGGTAAGGTATGGGGCATCGGTACCAGGCTTACGAGTAAACCGTAAACTGTAAATGAAACCGTAAGCTTCTGAAAGTGCGTGAAATGCACTACCATAATTAGGTGTTTCCGCAGCTAAAGTTACTTTGGCCTGTTGCAAATAGTAAATACCTCTAACAGCAATGACCTGTGATATTTTTGCTCTAATAATTTCAGCTTGTGCATCGCGAACATCGTAGTCACCAGAAACAATTGCAGCACGACCTAATTTAAAAGCCTGGAAAATCTCATCTGCAATACCGGAAAAATCTGAATCTTCTTCCAACTTACCAATGTACTCGTTCAAAAATTTATCAGCACCCAAATCTGCATTCGGATTTGAAGCATCGGCATTAAGTCCGTAAACATAACCATAAGCTTCATCCCACTTGTGCTCCATATTGGTATAGGTCTTACCCTCTAATACCGTACCTGCATCATTATCTGCACGACTAGTACCTTCATCCAATACTGCTGTACTTAGGTAATTGTTCAAAGCCTGATCGGTCATCAAAGCCCCAATCAATCCTTTAGCGAAAAGTTGATTATATTCTAGACCTTCGGCATTTACATATCTTGTTTTTTCACCATCCGCTAATTGACCTGCAATACCAGCTTCAGCAGCCACTTCCCAGTTTGTAAATACTTCAGTAACCTGTCCTTCTATCCATGACTCAAACTCTGTACGGATAAGGGTTTGATCTGTGGTGTTTGTAGAAAAGTAATCTACAGAAGCAGCAGTTTTACTTCGCAAATTCTTATCGGAGGCATTTAAATCTGAATCTTCAAAATCTGCAGCTCCCTCTTCATGAGCGTACATAGCTTGTAATGTCTCTACTGTATTAGTATTGGTCGTAAAACCTCCTAAGAGCTCCTGTGCCATCAATATACGAGTGGTCTGACCACTAAAACTAACAGTTGGTTCTCCTTCTCTTTCAAAAGAGTAACTGGCCGGATTTTCTATCTCAATAGTATTGACCATTTCTGTAGCGTCATCATCAGAACTACATGATGTTAGAAATGCTGTAGAACCAATGGCTATTGTAAAAAAGAATTTTCTCATTATAAAGCTTTAATTTATTTAGACTTGATTTAAATAAAGCGCAAAACTAAGACATGAGATTTAGCTGTGCAAGATTATTTTTATTAAATCTAAATAATATCCATTATGATATCCACCCTGTTCATCTTGCCTCTATTCTCAATAATTCGAGAACAGTTAAATATTTTATTTTTAATTAATCTAAATAAAAATACTATTTTTGTTATGAGAAGATTTCTAAACATTTTTAACCCCAAAGAAAACCAGATTATATTTATGGAAGACATTAACCCTATTTATCATAATCCATTTGGCGTAGCATTTCAATGGAAAAGAAGTACAACAAGAGACACTGGCAAAATTCAAATTGTTTTTAGGGATACCGGACTACTACTAACCCACAATGAACTTGAAAAGTTTCAAAAAAATATTGAATGTACTATGAAAAGTAATACGCCTTGCGTAGAGTGCCACCAACATGACACTTGCAGGTCGTTACTTTTGGATACACCTGCTCCACAAATAACTTTGGCCATGAATTCGCAGGAACTAAATGCTGTCCAAGATTTAATAGATGGCACCTTATTTCAGTTAAATCTAAATACGTATTTAGATAAAATGTGTGGTAACAAAGATGATTAATGGTATTTTAAGAACAACTCTGTAGCCTTGTTGTAAGCAGCTTCAAAAACCATCCAATTAACACCGGCATCCGCTTTTTCAGCAGTAAAATAAGAAAGCATTTTCTCGGTAGGCATGTTCCCTGTAAGTTCATCTTTTGCCATTGGACAACCTCCAAAACCTTGTACGGCACCATCAAATCGGCGGCATCCGGATTTATAAGCAGCATTTACCTTTTCATGCCATTTGGCAGGTGTTGTATGCAAATGTGCCCCAAATTCAATATCCGGGTATCTAGGAATCAATTCCGAAAACAGATATTGGATTACATCTGGAGTAGAAGTACCTACGGTATCTGAAAGCGATAAAATTTTAGCCCCCATACCGCTTAACTTTTCTGTCCATTCACCTACTATGTCCACATCCCAAGGATCTCCATAAGGATTTCCAAAACCCATAGATATATAGGTCACCACCTCTTTCCCGGAAGCATCGGCAATGTTAAGTATTTCCTGAAGGGTTTCTACAGATTGATCTATAGTCTTGTGCGTATTCCGCATCTGAAAATTCTCGGAAATTGAAAAAGGGTATCCTAAATATTGAATCTCAGGATGCTCGGATGCATCTTGTGCGCCCCTAACATTAGCCACAATACTTAATAGTTTACTTTTTGTTTTAGAAAGGTCCAATTTTGATAGTACCTCTGCAGTATCTACCATTTGTGGAATTGCTTTAGGAGAGACGAAACTACCAAAATCTATGGTATCAAAGCCACAACCCAATAAAGCTTGAATGTATTTTACCTTTTCATTGGTAGGTATGAAAGGTTTGATGCCTTGCATGGCATCTCTAGGACATTCAATAACCTTAACCTTTTCTATCATGAAAATTAAATTCTAAACAGGCAGTTTAAACTACCCCTTTAACTACTCAAAATTAGCATTATTTATCCGATACTAGAATATAGACTGCAATGCCAATAAACACAATGATTTGCAGCCATTTTAGATAAATCCCTGCCATTAAATTATTCTTAAAATAAACCGAAATACTACCGGATAAGATGGCAATAAGACTAAAAACAATGAATGAGATAAACATAAATAGAAATCCCAGTACATAGAACTGCACCATGGTACTTATCTCTTCACTAAATAGAAAACCAGGAAAAAATGCCAAGAAAAATATGGTGACTTTTGGATTTAGTACATTCATTATAAAACCTTGCTTAAACAATTGCCAAAGTCCTTTCTTAGGCACGGCTCCTTCTGTTAAATTTAAAGAACCACTGCTTCTAAAAACCTTAAAGGCAAGATAAAAGAGGTAAATAGCGCCCAAAACTTTAATTCCAAAAAAGAGGGTTTCGCTGTCTTTAATGATTATAGAAACCCCAAAAGCCAATAAGCTAGTATGCACCAAACAACCAGAAATAAGACCGGCTGTGGTTGCTAATCCATATTTCTTACCATTTACAAGACTCTGCATCAACACATAAATGTTGTCTGGACCCGGCGAAATGGACAAAGCCATAGTGGCCAACATAAAAGTGTAAAGTATTTCGTAATTAACTGTACCCAAATTCCATTTTATTTTAAGTATAAATCTTAGGTTCTAAAATTTTCTTCTGGAAACCTTAATGTGTGCACTAAAGTAACTACTCTTTTTTATATCTTGTCACAAATTCAGGTTTCAACAAAATCCAATTTTTATGTTCTGAGTTTTTAGCTGGTCGCAATTTCCCCTCCTGTCAGGCCATAAGAGTAATTGCATCAAAAAAAAATATGACATGAAACAAAGTCACATTACATTCACTTTGAGTTTAGTTTTGGTAGCGCTGCTTTTAGTAGCCTTTGAAATCAGAAGTGAAACCAAACCAATATCAGAAACTTTCATGCAGAAAGATAGCCTGTTACGTCATGTAGTGTTGTTTAAGTTCAAACCAGACACATCAAAAGAAGATATAAAAAAAGTTGAAGAGGCATTTACTGCATTACCTTCTAAAATTCCGCAAATAGTAGGTTACGAATGGGGACTGAACAATAGCCCTGAAGGTTTAAACGAAAGTTTCACACATTGCTTTTTTCTGACTTTTGAAAGTGAAGAAGACCGTGCTATTTATTTACCTCATCCAGACCATAAAGCGTTTGGTGAAGTTTTAGGTCCGCATTTAGGTGGTGTACTTGTTGTGGACTATTGGGCTAAATAAAATTGACTTCCATCTTATAACCTCTCCTTATTTTTATTGCATTACCTCTCAAGAATAGCTTTATTTATTCTTTTTATCAAACCTGGCCCTTCATATATAAAACCAGTATATAATTGAACAAGGTCCGCCCCTGCGGCTAGCTTCTCTAAAGCGTCTTCTTCAGAATGTATTCCTCCCACACCTATTATAGGAAAAGCCTTGTTGCTCTTTTCTGCCAAGAACCGAATTACCTCTGTACTTCTTTTAGTCAATGGTTTTCCGCTTAGTCCGCCCATTTCTTTGATTAGTGACTCTTCAGATTTTAAATCCTTACGTTCAATAGTGGTATTAGTAGCTATAACACCGTCAATTTTAGTATCGGCTACTATGGCAATAATATCTAATAACTGGTCGTCCGTTAAGTCAGGAGCTATTTTTAGAAGAATGGGCTTTTCTTTTTGTTGCTTCTGCGAGGCCAAATTTGTATTTTCTTTTTTCAGATTCAACAAAAGAGCAGTCAAAGGTTCTTTGTCTTGAAGCTCCCGGAGTCCCGGAGTATTTGGAGAACTTACATTTACCACAAAGTAATTTACATGGTCAAAAAGTGCATTAAAGCAAATAAGGTAATCCGAAACGGCATCTTCATTGGGCGTTACTTTATTCTTGCCAATATTACCCCCTATAAGCACTTTATGTTCTTTCTTTAAGCGCTCCACCGCATCAACTACGCCCATATTATTAAACCCCATACGGTTTACAATGGCTTGGTCTGGCTTTAACCGGAACAATCGTTTTTTAGGGTTTCCCGCTTGTGGTTTTGGTGTAAGCGTTCCTATTTCCACAAAACCGAATCCAAAATTAGAGAGCTCATTGTACAGCTTGGCATCCTTATCAAAACCTGCGGCCAGACCTACAGGGTTTTTAAATTTTATACCGAAGACTTCCTTTTCTAAACGTGGGTCCTCTATCTTATAAATAGCTCTGAACACCCCGGAAAAACCAATTTTACAAAGAAAACGAACTAATGAAAAAGTAACATGATGGGCCTTTTCCGCATCTAGCGAAAAAAGTAACGGTTGAAGAATAGACTTATACATGAGCGCGAGTAGAGTTTGCGCAAAAATACAAACTTAGCCCTAGTATGGGCACAACTTCTTACTATTTTTAAAAACGGAAAGGCAATGAAAAAATTGATAGTCAAACAACTACTTTTTATTCATCCTCCACAGGAATTTCATAGCTTTTAGGCACTACTCGTATAGGTATCCGTATGGCCTCATTACAAAGCTGAAGATAACGTTCATATTGTTTCATATTAAAAACTGATAATAGCTCCTTATCACTGTCATATGCCGCTTGCACTAATTGTTGCTGAAGCGCTTTATACTTTTCCGCCAACTTAATAAGATCTTCTTCTGTACTCTGCGGGTGTTGCGCCAACAGTTTTTCTATCTGCTCCTCTAGACTTTTGGTCTTCACGGATAATTCCCCTTGCAACGCTTCCATAGTACCAATTTGTTCCTTATTTAATTGAAAAATGGTTTTAATGGTTTCACTATTCTTCCCTCCGATATCCAAGGTGCAATTTTGGGCATATCCAACAGAAAAAAACAGTAAGAATACTAATAGACTATATAATTTTCGCAACATGCTTTTCTATTTAAAATTTGTTTCCGTTTATATAAACAGCAATTTAGTTGAAAAATTATGTTTCCTCCGTGTACGACATCTTAATATAAAAAAGACCGCCCTTTCGGACAGTCTTTCTTCTAATTTTTAAAATTCTAATTTTTTATTTTAATGTGAAATTCACTCTAGCGAACAAAAACCTACCTCCTATACCAAACTGCTGTGCTCTACGAGACCAATCAAATCGTCCGGAACTTCTATTATTGAATTGGTCTTCAGCCCTATCCGGATAGATATCAAGAAGGTTGTTAGCTCCCAAAGTTAAGGTTAAAGCATCTGTTGCTTTATAACCAATAGAAAGATCCGTAACAATCTTGGTACCAAAAACCTGTTGATTTTCTACTACAGTTGTAGCTTCAGTAACTTCTCCAAAATACACATTTCTCAAGAACATGATCCACTTATCCGAAGTAAGACTATTAGAAAGATTAAGCTTTGTACGGGGTACAGCTTCTTCTAAATACACTCTACTATCCTCTGGAAAATAAGTATCTACTAAACCTGCGTTTTCCAACACTTCGGAAGAGTTGATATCTCCTATTTGGTTGGTTTTTGAAAAGGTTCCCGCCAAATCGGATTTCAACCGCCACTTATCGCTTAGATTAGCATTATGGGTGATAACCACATCCAATCCACGTGACTCTGTATTGATAGCATTTGCAAAGAAAGAAGCTGCTGTTGCGTTGGCCTGACTTAACAGATTATCCAATTCCGTTCCTGTTCCCGGGCCTTGAAACTGTCCTGTATATACTACTCTATCATTAATCTCTACATAGTACCCATCAACTGTAATAGTCAAATTCGCATCTGGAATTTTAGCAGTAAGTCCTAAACTAACACTACTTGAAGTCTCTTCTTTTAATTCTGGAATACCTAAAAGTTTAGCAGCTCTACTATCATTGGCAAAAGTACCCACCTCTTGCGGATCGCCGTTCTGATCAAAAATAGTCGATGTAGAATTAAAGTTAATCTGATGTAAAGAAGGTGCTCTAAAACCCGTGTTGGCAGCGCCTCTAATATTTAGGTTATCCGAAATTTTATAACGGGTTGCCAATTTAAAATTAATGGTAGAACCAAAATCACTATAATCCTCAAAACGCGTTGCGAAACTCGCTAAAAATTTTTCCGAAAAATCTGCTTCTATGTCTATATAACCGGCAACGCTACTGCGACCACGCGACAATTCGTTATTAGGACTAAAACCTGGGAAAACTTGAGATCCTCCTGGTCTTCCATTACCGAAAAAGTCCTGAGATGCTTGCTGCGACGCCAAAGTAATACGCTGACCATCTGCTGTATACTGAGAATATGATGCCTCTTCACCTGCTTCAATATCATAATTTTCAACACGATATTCCGCACCAAAAGCTACGTTTACCCCAGACATGGCATCCTCAAAAAAACGTGTAACATCTAAATTTGCGGTGTTTTGAGCGAATGAGAATCCACCTGCATCAAAAATAGTAGGTGATGCATTCTGCATAGATGCATTAAACGTGTTTCCAATAGTGTAAAGGAAAGAGTTCTTTCCATAGGTATTGCTCAAATCAACATCCCACTCATTGATTGTACCTTTAATACCAACAGATAATGATCGATCTTTTATGGTTGAATTAATTTCAGGCAAAAATCCATTATTATAGGCTGGAGTAAAAGTTCTACTTTGATTGGGCAAACGATAAAAACCTGCCGAATTACCTGTTCTAGAACTGATACCTGCAAAAGAGTATACTTCCGTACCATTATCATCCAAGGGTAAGGAGAAATTGGCAAAAATTCTACCTCCACGTAAAGCAGATTGCCCAACTCGCATATTATAATCGCTTCTTTGTTGCCCTCTAGCAGCGAGTTCAGCATCTGTAGCATCAGCAGATAATATAGGCTGAAGCTCGGTTTTTGTGGTTGCTCCATTTAGGTTAATTCCCGCTTGGTTGGCATATTGAATAACATCAGTTACATCATCATCCAACAAATTAGTCAAATTATAACCATCGTTACCAGCAAAACGTTCCACTACGTTGTACTGGTTAAAAACCTCTCCTTCCCATTCTTTCATTCTGCCATACGCTTGACGCACATCAAAATCACCGGAAAGATTCAAGAAGCCTCCATTTTCTCCCAAAGGAACCCCATAACTAGCCGCTACGTTGGTTGTTGCTCCATCTACCCCACCTGTTTGGTCATTTGCGTTCTTAGAGAAATTAGCGCCACTGGTGACGGTCATATTCAATTCATTCACACTTTTATTCAATACAATATTGATAACCCCGGCAATGGCATCAGAACCATATTGGGCCGCTGCACCATCCCGTAATACTTCTATTCTTTGAATGGCTGCTGCTGGAATCGCATTTAAATCCGTACCAACACTACCACGCCCAAAAGTTCCGTTTACGTTAATCAAGGAAGATGTATGCCTTCTTTTTCCATTAATCAGTACTAATACCTGATCAGGACCTAAACCACGCAAAGAAGCAGGATCAACGTGATCCGTACCATCTGAAATAGTTTGGGTGTTAGATGTAAATGACGGTGCCACATAATTCAAGATTTGGTTCAAATTTACTTGAGGAGCAACATTATTAAGTTCCTTCATATCTATTACATCTACCGGAACCGTACTTTCTGTAGCTGTTCTATTAGGGTTACGAGAACCTACGATAATTACTTCTGATAATGCAACGCCAGACGCCAACTGTATACGCATTCCGCCAGCCTTAGCAACAACTTCTTTCTTTTCGTATCCTATGTAAGAAACAACCAGTTGATCTCCAACCTCGGCATCAATTGCAAATAAACCATCAAAATCTGTAGTGGAACCAGTGGTTGTTCCCTTAATTACCACTGATGCACCGGCTAAAGGGCCGCCGTCTTCATCTAATACCGTCCCGGTTATTTGGGCACTGGCAATACCTATTGCACTCAAGAAGAGCGCATAGCACAAAAAACATTGTTTTTTCATAATCATAAGTTTGAGTTAATTCCATGAGAAGTTAAGTAATTTTTAAGATTTATGTAAGAAAATCACTTAAAACATAATCTAAAAAAAGTCGATTTGTATGTAATATGTCCATTTTTGTACTTTTGGTTTAAAATAAAAATAATGCAAAATATCATTGATCGTTTTTTGAGATACATTAAGATCGATACTCAAAGCGACCCCAATTCAAAAACCACTCCCAGTACTGAAAAACAGTGGTATTTAGCAGATTTGCTTGTTGAAGAATTATTAGAGATAGGAATGGAGGAGGTTTCCATTGACAATAAAGCTTATATCACAGCTACCCTACCCAGCAATACAAATGCTAACTTACCAACCATAGGTTTCATCTCTCATTTTGATACGTCTCCGGATTTTTCAGGAACTAATATCAATCCCCAGATTATTGAAAACTACGATGGTAAGGATATTGTTCTGAACGAGCGAGAAAACATTATACTTTCCCCAGAATATTTTGAGGATTTATTACAATACAAAGGTCAAACTTTAATTACTACGGACGGCACTACACTTCTTGGCGCCGATGATAAAGCTGGTATTACCGAAATTATTACTGCCATGGAATATCTGTTGGACCACCCAGAAATCAAACATGGTAAAATAAGAATTGGTTTTACGCCAGATGAAGAAATTGGTCGTGGAGCCCATCATTTTGATGTTGAGAAATTTGGTGCAGACTGGGCCTACACTATGGATGGTAGCCAGATTGGCGAACTGGAATATGAAAACTTCAATGCCGCCAGTGCCAAGGTGATCATTAAGGGGCGAAGCGTACACCCTGGTTATGCCAAGAATAAAATGGTAAATGCCATTAGTATTGCCAGCGAATTTTTAGAAATCCTACCTCCAGAAGAAACACCCCAGAACACTTCCGGTAGAGAAGGCTTTTTTCATGTACATCACATAAAAGGCGAAATAGAGCATGCAGAATTTGAATTAATCGTACGTGATCATGATAAAACCTTCTTTGAAAACAGGAAACAATTACTTCAGGATATTACGGACAAACTAAATGATATACACGGCGATTGTATCAGCATAGAAATAAAAGATCAGTATTTTAACATGCGTGAAAAAGTAGAGCCTGTTTTTCATATTGTAGAATTGGCTAAAGAAGCCATGGAAGCCATGCGTGTAACTCCAATTATTAAACCAATACGCGGCGGAACAGACGGTTCACAACTGAGCTATATGGGGTTACCATGCCCTAATATATTTGCAGGAGGACATAATTTTCATGGAAAATATGAATATGTACCTGTAGAAAGCATGATCAAGGCTACAGAGGTTATCATCAAAATATGTGAGCTGGCAGCCAAAAAAGCAAACTAATAACAAAAGCTTATCTTTAGGAAAGAGACGATGTAAAAACCTCTTTCTATGGATGCATTAGAAAAAACAGAGTTTTATTACTCAGAAGAGCACCACTTTAAAACCGGTATTGCCCTTCTGCGAGATGTTGTACTTAAGACAGATTTAGTAGAAACGTATAAATGGAACTTCCCAACATACACCATAGGCAGGAAAAATGTTCTAGCAGTTTGTAAATTCAAGCATCATTTTGGAATTTGGTTTTTTAACGGAGTTTTCTTGAATGACCCCCAGAATGTGCTTGATAATGCACAAAAAGGAAAAACCCAAGCTATGCGCCATTGGAAGTTTTATTCCAATACAGATGTAGATCAAATGAGCGTCTCTGCATATATTAATGAAGCCATAGAAAATCAGAAAAAAGGAATGGAGCTTCCAAAAAGTCCCAAAAGAAAAACTAGAGAAGTAATTATTCCTTCTGAATTGAAGAAAGTTTTCAACTCGCAACCAAAGACCAAAACCGCCTTTAATAAACTATCGCCTTACAAACAAAAAGAATACACCGAGTATATTGCAAATGCTAAACGCGAGAAGACCAAAGCAGCAAGGCTAGTAAAAATAATACCAATGCTACTCGAGGGAAAAGGACTGAATGATTTATATAGATAGAAAATTCACAAACCCTTCCTTTAACGGAGCTTAGAAGCTATTTTATTACAGCATGGGTAATTTTAAACAATTTTGATAATTGGCGGTAATGATCTTTTTTTATAAGCTTCTTAAATTTTCCTCTTGCATCGTCCCAGTAGATAATAATTACCGGTTTAGAAGGCCACATTTGCCATATAAGATAGCAAAGCTGCATCATAACCGACTTTTATAGGTGTATTTAATTTAGCATAATCTCTACTTTCAACAGCTTCAACATTTTTTTTGGTGTGTAAAATCCTATCTGCTTGCTTTACCCTTATCATAGGATACTTCCGGTACATTGTTCAAGTTATTTATTGCAACTATTAATATACCCATTTACCTTAGTATGAGACCAAAAAAAACACCGCTAATTACTTAGCAGTGCTTTTTTATATACGTAAAGTATATACTTACTTTTTTTCAGGAGTGTTTAACTTTTTGCTCATTTCCATTGAAATGGCAGAACGATCAAACTTTAATTTACCGGCCATGGTTTCTAATATGCAAGAAAAATCATTATCGTTAAGATCCATAATTTTACCATGCAAACCACTTTTAGTAATTACCCTATCGCCTCTTTTTAATTCAGCTGCGAATTTTTTTTCGTCCTTCTGACGTTTCATCTGCGGACGTATCATAAAGAAATACGCAACCACAAAAATCAATATCATTGGAAGAAACTGTCCTATATCACCCATGTTTTTAGTGTCTGATCCGTTATTATTTTGTTGGTCCTACTGGAGCAGCTCCTTTAGGATTAACAAACGCTTTAATACGTAATTGCTCAGTACCTTTTTCCGTATTGGCATTTACCGTAATAGTTTTAGTTACTTGGTTCTGTCCCGAACCGTTAAATTTAACGACCAATTCTCCTGTGTCACCTGGTGCAATAGGGTCTTTTGGTGGATTTGGAACAGTACAACCACAAGAACTAGTGGCATTGGTAATAATTAAAGGTGCATTACCCGTATTTGTAAAGGTGAAAATAGTTTCTTGAGGCGTACCTTGCTCAATAGTACCAAAGTCATGCTCAGCTTTTTCAAACTCCATCACGGGAATTTGTTTACCGGCCTCATCGCGTACAGCCGCTTCTGTAACATTGTCTGATTTTACTTTGCTTGACGCATTTTCTTTACAGGAAACGAACGCCAAAAGCGCACATATACTTAATGCAAAAATTGTTTTTCTCATATCTCTAACTTTAATTTAGGGTAAAATTAATCAATTATTTTAAATCAGCCCCCTACCCATTTTGTTAAGCTTCCCTTCTTTTTTGTAATCCTTAACCAAGTTATCTAAAATACCATTGATAAAAATACTGCTCTTTGGGGTAGAATACTCTTTGGCTATCTCTAAAAACTCGTTTATAGTAACTTTTTCTGGAATGGACGGAAAGTTCAGAAGTTCACAAATAGCCATTTTTAGAAGAATGGAATCCATATCTGCAATACGGTCTTTATCCCAATTAGGTGTTTTACCTTCAATCTCCTTAGTTAGTTCTGCGTCTTTCAACAATGTTTTTCTAAGTAATTTTTGGGCAAACTCCATGTCTTCTTTGTCTTTCAACAAACGAGGCAAAAAGAAAGAAGTAGATTGATCGTTCTTTACTTTTTTGAACATTTTTAAAATAAACGTATTTACAATAGGAATATCATCTACCCAAGTAAGGTTACTATCTTCAAAATAATCATAAATCTTTTCATCGGGAGCGATAACCTCTTTGAACAACGTAATGATAAAATCTTTGTCCTGTGCGTAGGTACTGCCTTCCTTTGACATATAATCTTGGTAGGTAGAACTTGCAATAATATTATTATAAATAATTTTTACATACTCTTCGTTCAAATACCAATTATCTAGTTTCCGTTTTTTGAGCTCAGCTAACAACGGCTCATTGTGTACTAATTGAAGTAGTAACTTATTATTTACAAATTTTGCCTGATCAGGAAACGTATCGGATGCTGTGGCCAAATATTTTTTTGAGGAAATTCTTAGTTGGTCAGATCCTCTTTTCTGAATCTCAATAATCAAACTCAGCATTAGAAGATAAAGCGTATACATATTGTCTATGCTAAACCGTAGAAATTTTTCTTGCTTCTCTAAAGATTCGTCTTTAGATTGGGTAATTGCATAAATACATTGCATTACTTTTACCCGTATATGTCTTCGTGTTAGCATTTTAAAGAACTTTTTTGGAATAGTATTGGTTTGACTTTCACGTGGCAAAAATAAGAATAAAGCCCAAAAGACTACTATACAAACCGATGAAACAATAAGCAGTTTTTACTTTCACGCATCACCATCTCCGCAACGCCTTGTTTTTAAGGCCCTTGAGACTTTATCAAATATAAAATCTTACCGTAAATTTAACTTCTAGGACATGTTAAATTGATTTTTGAACAATTAACGAATCCCCAACATCTTATGCTATTTATAACATATGATTAATACCCAAACCGTTATCTTTGACCAATTAAATCTAGCCTTAGCTTATAGCTTTCATGAAGGAACTTGCCCACCTAAATAAGTACTTTAAAAAATATTGGTCAAAACTATTGACCGGATTATTCATAACCATTATTGCACGCGTACTGCAATTGGTCATGCCTAGGTACGTGAAAGAATCTATAAATGTTATTGAAAACTTTATGGATGGTACCGTTGAAGAATCTGCCGCCAAAGGACTTCTTCTTGAATATATTTTAATCATTGTAGGTGCCGCACTCTTATCCGGATTCTTTACTTTTCTTATGCGCCAGACCATAATAAACGTTTCAAGATACATTGAGTATGACCTTAAAAATGAAATATTTGACCACTATCAATTCTTAAGTCTAAGCTTCTACAAGAAAAATAGAACCGGAGATTTAATGAATCGTATTAGTGAAGATGTAAATCAGGTGCGCATGTATGCAGGACCGGCTTTAATGTACGGTATCAATACCATTACTTTATTTGCCTGTATTATACCAATAATGTTCATGACCGCTCCCAAGCTGGCGGCATATACTTTAATACCATTACCTATCTTATCTGTACTTATTTATTACATAAGCAAAGTAATTCATGAGCGCAGTACCATTGTACAGCAATATCTTTCTACACTATCAACCTTTACGCAAGAAGTTTTTTCTGGAGTTTCCGTTATCAAGGCTTATGCTTTGGAACCGCAGACCAATAATGATTTAAGTTCCCTAGCTTTAGAGGGCAAAGATAAGAGCATGGATTTAGCCAAAGTTAACGCATGGTTTTTTCCGTTGATGATTTTATTGATAGGCATTAGTAACATTTTCGTTATTTATATAGGTGGAAAACAATACATAAATGGCGAAATAGAATCTTCTGGTGTAATTGCTGAATTTGTTCTTTATGTAAATATGCTTACGTGGCCAGTGGCAATTATAGGTTGGCTAACATCAATTGTACAGCGTGCGGAAGCCTCTCAAAAACGTATTAATGAGTTTCTGAAAGAAACACCGGATATTAAAAATACAGTTTTAGAAGAAACTCCCATCAAAGGAAAAATAGAGTTTAAAGATGTAACCTTTACTTATGAGGATACGGAAATTACCGCGCTAAAAAATATCTCATTTACCATTAATGAAGGAGAAACAGTTGCTATATTAGGCAAGACAGGCTCAGGAAAATCTACCATTTTAGATTTAATTGCCAGATTGTACGATGTAACCTCCGGAGAAATATTAATAGACGGCACACCTATTAAGGAATTGAATATCGTTAGTTTGCGCGAGGCCATTGGTGCAGTTCCTCAAGATGCCTTCCTTTTTTCGGACTCTATAAAGAACAATATTAAGTTCGGTAAGGAAAACGCAACGGATGAGGAAGTTATAGAGGCTGCTAAGAACGCTGTTGTAGACGAAAACATCAAAGGCTTTCAAAAAGGATATAAAACTGTTTTAGGCGAAAGGGGAATTACCCTTAGTGGTGGGCAAAAGCAAAGAGTGTCCATTGCCAGAGCTTTATTAAAAAAACCAGAGGTATATCTTTTTGATGATTGTTTATCTGCAGTAGATACAGAAACCGAAGAAGAAATTTTAAACAATCTAAAAAAAGCCTCCAAAAACCGCACCACACTAATCGTTAGCCATAGAGTATCATCTGCTAAAAATGCAGACAAAGTACTGGTTCTTTCGGACGGTGAACTTCTCCAAGAAGGTAACCATACTGATTTAAACAGCGTTGAAGGATATTACAAAGATTTGTACTACACGCAACTGTCAGAGAAAGAAAACTAAAAAATTGTTGCCGCATTGGCTTTTTTTTTACATTTTTGAAAGATTAACAACTATTAACTACACTATACACGCGATGAACGAAAAAGATTCAATGGACCAGGAGGAAATTCATTCCAAAGTTTTACGGGCGGGTAGACGCACGTATTTCTTTGATGTACGAAGTACCAAGGCAGGCGATTATTATTTGACCATTACGGAGAGCAAAAAATTTACTCATGATGATGGCTCTTTTCATTACAAAAAGCACAAAATTTATCTTTATAAAGAAGATTTTGAAGCCTTTAAGGAAAATGTAGAGGAGATGATGAATTTCATAATTGATGAAAAAGGCTCTGAAGTTATCTCTGAACGTCACCAAAAAGACTTTAAGAAAGAAGAGGAAGTTAGTACGAACGGAGAATTAAAATCTACCGAAACAGAGAGCTTTACAGATGTTAGTTTTGATGATATTTAAAAACTAATCTTACAATAATTAAACGACCCTTTCGGGTCGTTTTTTGTTTTAACACGTTGTAGTTTTGACGCCAAAATTAATTGCTACGAACATATATCCAATTGTAAAATAATAATAATAGAACAACTAATAATCCTACAAGCGCATTACTGAACATAGCAACAATGGCAAATATAAATGCATAGTAAATAGGGTAAGCCAGTAATGCAAAACCAAACCTAAGTGTTCCCATAAATTCCGGTTCCCAAACCTTAGGTCTAGCCCACTTACGCCATAATAGGAGTAACGGAAAATTTAGAACCGTGAATACGAAAGTTGCCAAACTCCCAAAAAAATTTTTGTTCTCAACGGCAGGAGTAACACTCACAGAAGAATCAACAGTTTTAATTATTTTATTGGTTTCAAAAGGGTTTAGATAATCAACATCCAATGCATCTAACTGTCCAATAATAGTATCATAATTTTTTTCGTCCTCAATATGGGTCGTTAAGTGCTTAAGTCGTTTAGAGACCATGCCTTTTACTCTGTTCACAGAACCCTGTACATCGTTTATATCATACAGTGTATTTACCAAAATACTTTTATCATAATAAATAGCGACTCTATCCGGAAACCCAGAATTACTCTTATAATTTAAGCCTACGGGAACAATATGAATTTCAGTATCCGGCAATCTATTAACTGCATTGAATAAGATGCGTGTGAACCCTTTGCTTAATGGTCTAACCCTACGTTTAATATTATGGTTTGCCTCGGGAAACATCAAAATAGAATGTCCTTTTCCAAAAATTTCCGCGCATTGATCAAATACCGCTTGGTTATTTTTTAACGCTTCCCTTCCATCCCTGATCCTGTATATAGGGATCATTCTTAAGTATGCAAAAAACTTTTTTAGAGTCGGCTTGGTAAATACATCGGACCGTGTTAAAAAGAAAGGTTTACGATTGCACTTTACACCAATTAAAAGTACGTCTAGAAGTGCACTTTGGTGATTGGGTAAAAATAGTACCGGTTTATCCTTTGGTACATTTTCCAACCCCGAAACTTGAATTTTTCCGTAGTAAAAATACAATCCGGTCTTAATCCAGGTTTTCAATAATTGATAGCCTATATTTTTCAAGTCAGTGTTTCGGTTTTAATAGGTTTATATCCCCAGAATGCAGCTAGCAAAAGACCCGAGACCAAATGCCAAATTCCCCAAAAAGCAGCCAATAGCGCCATTCCGCCAAGTCCATCAAAAAAGGAAAAAATTAAGAGCAAGCCCAATCCGGAGTTTTGAATTCCTGTTTCTATGGTTATAGAACGCACATTCTTTTTAGAAAGGCCCATAAGTTCGGCAAACGAAAATCCTGTCAAAAATGCCAAAACATTATGTAGAACAACAATCCAAAATACATATATAATATATTCGTAAAAGACCGCTCTATTATTAAACAATGCCAAAAATACCAATACTATAAAAAAGACCAAGGAAACTACTTTAAGAACTTTGCCCATTTTTTTTGCAAAGTTTGGCTTAAGATGATTTACATAAATCCCTAAAACCAAAGGGAGACCTAACAAAAGAGAAACGAGTTGAATCATTTCCCAAGGGGAAAGAGCCACTTGTTTTAAAATCTGCTGTGCAGGCAAATATAAATTACCCCAAAATTGAAGGTTTAAAGGCGTAAAGAAAACGCAAAGCAGAGTGGCAGCCGCGGTGAGGCTTACAGACAAAGCCGTATTTCCTTGGGCTAAATGCGATATAAAATTAGAAACATTGCCTCCTGGACAAGCTGCAACCATAATCATCCCCAAAGCAACACTTGGTATTGGTTCAATAAGCCATACCAATAGATAAGTAATTAATGGTAATAGGAAAAACTGACTAAAAAGACCTACGAAAATTGGTTTAGGTCGTTGAAAAAGACCCTTGAAATCTGATATAGAAATTTCCAGGGCAATACCGAACATCACTAAAGCCAGTGAAATATTCAACACCCATTGCGCCTGTGCATCAAAGTTAAGAGATACGTTATCTAGTAAGTTTTCGGTCAATCAATTATGATATTTTCAGTCCGTTATCAACTGTGGCTTTTGGCTGCAGAAGCTCTACATCTTTTCCTTTAACGGCGCCCAATATAAGACATTCACTCATGAAATTAGCAATTTGCTTTTTAGGAAAGTTTACAACGGCTACAACCTGTGTCCCCAAAAGTTGTTCTTTGGTATACAAGGTGGTGACTTGGGCAGAGGTCTTCTTTACCCCTATTTCCTCACCAAAATCAATATGAAGCTGATAAGCAGGATTACGAGCCTCTGGAAAATCATTAGCCTTTATGACCGTTCCAACGCGCATATCTATCTTTGCAAAATCTTGCCAATTTATAGTTTCCTCCATACTATTCTTTTCGGATTTAAATCTTTTTACGAAATATGAAGGTAAAAATAGATTATGGTTTGACAAAGGTGCGTAAAATACTTTTTATAACTTTATACATTAAATACATATAAAAATGGCAAGAACTCCCAGTAATATGCTTCCTCTAGGCACTCTGGCTCCGGACTTTAATTTATTGGACACTCAGACCAATCAACAAGTGGAGCTTAGTGATTTAAAAGGCAAAAAGGGAACGGTGATTGCCTTTATTTGCAATCATTGTCCCTTTGTAATTCATATAAACCCCCAATTTGCAAAGTTGGCAAAAGAATATCAATCCAAAGAAATAGGTTTTATTGCCATTTCTAGTAATGATGTTGAAAACTATCCTCAAGATGCGCCACACCTAATGAAGAAAATTGCAGAAGAACAAAACTACAGCTTTCCCTACCTATACGACGAAACGCAAGAAACGGCCAAAAACTATGACGCGGCCTGTACTCCTGATTTTTATTTATTCGATTCAGATCTAAAACTGGTATATCGCGGTCAGCTAGATGACTCCAGACCAGGAAACGAAATTCCCGTAACTGGAAAAGATTTAAGAAATGCCCTTGATGCCCTAATTGAGAATAAAAGTATTAGTAATCTTCAAAAGCCAAGTATTGGCTGTAACATTAAGTGGAAAATATGATAAAAGGATTTAGAAAACGGACTTTAGGCTTTACCACCCCTTTCTCTCAATTAAATTAAAGATTTGGGCAAAATGATGCCTCCCGTGCCAAGCATATGTTCCAATATTCTGGTCTAGGGGCACTTGTTCATTATTACTTGGATGGGTAAAAGTTTTTTTAAGTTGAGCATTGGACAGTCCCTTTAACAAAAAGACCAACTTTCCATGAACCGCTTTTAAATGATCCAAAGAAAGCTGAATAGGTGCGGTTTTCGTATCAAAAAGTTCCGCCCAGCCTTTCTCATCATACGCTTTTATGATAGGATTATCTTCTGTAAGCGCCCATTTAAAGCGAATATAGCTATTGTGGTGGCTATCTGCAATATGATGTACGGTCTGTCTTACCGTCCATCCACCAGGTCTATAAGGAGTTTCCAATTGCTCCTCAGTTAAGTCTTTAACCATAATTTCAAGTTCTCTGGGAAGAAGCTCTAAAACATGTATCCATTCATGAATTTGCTCATGGGTTATTTGCTCTGGTATTTCAAATTTACCTATAGGGTACTTTAACTGTTCCAATTCCTCGTTTTCCATACGTTAAAAATAGGAAACTTTAATACATTTTTAACCATAAACTTAAGGTTGTCTTTGAGTAATCTACTAATTTTATAGGATAATTTTTTTACCTAAAAAAACATAACACATGGCAACAATACGATTGGGCGATAAGGCCCCGAATTTTACAGCGGACAGTTCTATAGGCGAAATAAATCTTTATGATTATTTAGGAGATAGTTGGGGAATTCTTTTTTCGCACCCAGCAGATTTTACTCCTGTTTGTACCACAGAATTAGGTACCGCAGCTCAATTTAAGGGTGAATTTGATAAGCGAAACGTTAAAATGATAGCGTTAAGCGTTGATGGTGCTGCGTCACATAAAGAATGGATAAAGGATATTAACGAGGTTCAGCATACAAACGTAGAATTTCCGATTATAGCAGACGAAGACAGAAAAGTATCTGATCTGTATGATATGATTCACCCAAAAGCGGATAATACCCTTACCGTACGTTCTGTATTTATCATTGCACCAGACAGAACGGTAAAATTGATGTTGACCTACCCTGCTTCTACGGGTCGTAATTTTTACGAGCTTCTACGTGTTATAGATTCTTTGCAACTTACAGCTAATCATAAGGTAGCAACACCAGCTAACTGGAAAAATGGAGAAGATGTAGTTGTTAGTCCAGCAATTTCTACAGAAGATGCCAAAACAATCTTTACTAAAGGAGTTAAGGAAGTAAAGCCTTATTTACGTATGACGCCAGACCCTGCTTCATAAAGTTTTTTTAATACTTAAAAATCCATCTATTTTTAAAGAATAGATGGATTTTTTATTTCAAATAATTTCCTACAATTTAAAATAGATATTGTAAGCAATTGCAACATTATTTTTTCTGAAAATTGCAATTAATTATATAACTTAGCTATGAAGAACAATCTGTAAAAAACTCAAACGAAAGCTGTTAGGTACGCAGAGAATTCTTCTTATAACCCTTAGTTAAAGTAAAGATAACTTAGTAAAAATCATTGGTTTAATTTTTTATAGTTATCTTTGCGGCATAATTTAATTTAATTTTTTTGTATTATGAGTAAAGGAACAGTAAAATTCTTCAATGATTCCAAAGGTTACGGATTTATCACTGAAGATGGTTCAAGCGAAGATCACTTTGTACACATTTCTGGTTTAATCGATGAAATTCGTGAAGGTGACGTTGTAGAATTTGAGCTACAACAAGGTAAAAAAGGACTGAACGCGGTAAATGTGAAAGTAGTTGACTAAGAAAGACGCAAAAACTTTTTTTATACAAAAGCCCTGTTACCTATGGTAACAGGGCTTTTTTTCTTTTACATACGTAAGTAGACATTGTTTTGTCGTATTTTTCATACATTTGTTTTGAAGTTTTTAACGCAACCCTTTTACTTTTTACGCGTCTAGTTAAAGACTAGGTTTTCCCCGATTAACCAAACAATAGAATATGCTTACTTTTTTTGGTATTATTTTCGTTTTGCTGGTAGTAAATATTGTTTTACTCCTTCTGAGTACAGATAGAGCAAAGAAAACTCGATAAACAATAGAATCGGGTAGATTGTTTGATTTGCTTGCTGAGTGGCCCTACACTGCTCTGCCATTCCTCTTTTTGTTTATTTTGAAACTAATTTAGACTGCACAACAGCTGGTACTGCGTGTTCCTTCTAAAAGTATTTAGAATATAGAACACTCTCAAAGAACAGTAAAAAACATGATTTATATAAAAAAGCCTTGACATTACTGCCAAGGCTTTCATTATATTCTTAAAAGCGTACACGCACTCTTTTTATTTTACCCCCATAAGTTCAACATCAAACAATAATGTAGCATCTGGCGGAATAACACCACCTGCACCTGCACTACCATAAGCTAAATTAGAAGGAATTACCAATCTGGCTTTATCCCCTACTTTTAAAAGTTGAATACCTTCATCCCAACCCGGAATAACCTGACCAACTCCTAACTGAAAATCAATTGGTTGATTACGTTTATAAGAAGAATCAAAAACTTGACCGTTCAATAAAGAACCTTCATAATGAACTGATACCGTCTGACCCTTTTCAGCCTGTGCACCGTCTCCATTTTGGATCATTTTATATCTTAAACCACTTTCCGTTTCATCAAAGCCAGCAGCAATTTTATCCAATTCTGCAGATTGCTTTGCTTTTTCTTCGGCAAGACGCGCTTCTTTAGAACTTTTAAACGTTGCAAAGCTCTCTAGTGCATCCCATTTTTGGGCCTCGTCACCTACACGAACAATCTCAACACTATTTATTTTATCGCCTTGAGCAATAGCGTCAACAACTTCTTGACCACTTTCTACTTTGCCAAAAACAGTATGCTTATTATCTAACCACGGCGTTGGCACATGGGTAATAAAGAACTGGCTTCCGTTTGTACCAGGACCCGCATTTGCCATAGAAAGAACACCTGGCTCAGAGTGGTTAAGATCTGGATGAAATTCATCATCAAACTTGTAACCGGCATCACCAGTACCTGTTCCTTGCGGGCATCCGCCCTGTACCATAAAATCAGGAATTACCCTGTGGAACTTTAACCCATCATAATAAGGCTCTCCTGCAGCTTTTGCAGAATTTTCTTGTTTTCCTTCGGCAAGGGCAACAAAGTTACCTACCGTACCCGGAGTTTTATCATGGGTAAGTTTAACTAATATCTCACCTTTATCCGTATTGAATTTTGCGTAGATTCCGTCTTGCATTTTTCATTTTTTTAATGAGCGGCAAAGATATGCAAATTTGTTCATAAATCTGTGGCTCAAACCTTAGGTTCTATGAATTCCAAACGCATCTTTTTTACGTGAAAAACATCTATTTATTGCAAGATGGAAAAGAAGATTGCCTGGCTTCTTTGCATTACTTTACAATTCCATATTTATCAAACAAATAGATTAAACTGGCCATGCTAGCTGCACCTAACTCTAATTCACGCTCATTAACATGCTCAAATGTATCGTTCTCCGCATGGTGGTGTACAAAATAACGTTGTGAATCCGGTCTTAGACCTGCTAGCACCATGTCATCATTTTTCAACGGTCTTATATCCGCTCCACTATATCCTTTTTCGAAAAGGTGAATGTAATACGGCTCAAAAAGTGATTTCCAGCTATGTACTTGTTTTAGGTTTTCATCAGAACAGTCAAAAGAAAATCCGCGTGGTGTAAAACCCCCGGCATCACTTTCCAAAGCAAAAACATGGTTCTCCTTTTGTTCGTCCGCCACCTCGGCATATTTATTTCCACCTCTTAGTCCATTTTCCTCATTCATGAACAACACTGCACGAATAGTTCTCTTAGGCTTATATCCGGTAGTTTTCAAAAGTCTAAGTACATCCATGCTCTGTACACACCCTGCTCCATCATCATGCGAGCCATCTCCCAAATCCCAAGAATCCAAATGCCCTCCTACAACCATAATCTCGTTTGGAAACTCGCTGCCTTTAATTTCCCCAATAACGTTAAAAGAATCCACGTCATTAAACTGTTTGCAATTCTGCTTGAAATAAAATTGAATATCTGCATTTAACTTTAGCGTAGTACTCAATAGCTCCGCTCCATTTGTACTTATAGCTGCTGCCGGAATGCGTTTTGACACGGGAAGATCTCCATAGCTCATAGAACCTGTATGCGGATAATCATCCAATCTTAAATTCATTGACCTTACAATTACTCCTACCGCACCATATTTAGCAGCCTCGTCTGCACCGGAATACCTCTGATCTACACATCCCGAATATGCCGCAAACGTGCTTATCAAGGTTGCGTCCATCGGTCTATTGTAAAAAACGATCTTGCCTTCTATTTTATCCTTTCCCAATTTCTCTAACTCCTCAATACCCTGAACTTCTACTATACCTGCCTTTACCCCTGTAATAGGAGTTGCTACAGAACCGCCAAGTGCACAAATAGGAACGTTGGTGGATAAGCCCGGACTGGTTTCAAAATAAGCGAATTCCGGTGTACCCCGGACCCATTTAGGGACTTTTACAGGTTGTAACCAAACACGATCAAGACCTAAAGAGTCCAGTTGTCCTTTAGTATACTCCACAGCTTGTTGTGCCTGAACGCTACCAGACAATCTACCTCCTATTTGATTGGAAAGATAGTTTAGCCAGTCATAGGCTTTACTATCCGTAAGTGCCAAGTCATATATTTTTTTTAACTGTTGCTCATCTTCGTTTTGAGCGTAGCCTTGAACACTAAGACCTATGCCTAACAAGAGCAGGATTACTTTCTTCATTCTTTTTCTTTTTCCAGTTGTTCTTTGTAAAGTTCCAAATTTGCCTTTATCTTATCATCTAGCTCAGGCTCTTTAATGTCTTTATATTTTTTTAGTTCTTCAAGCAAAACAGAAGCTACAATTACTCTTGCCGCCTTTTTATTATCAGAAGGCACTACATACCAAGGCGCATGCGGTTTTGATGTTTCATTAATTGCATCTTGATAACATTCTTGGTAGGTATCCCAAAGTTTTCTTTCCTTAAGATCCCCGGGTGAAAATTTCCAATTCTTACGTTTTAACTCCAGCCTTCTAATTAGCCGCAAACGCTGTTCTTCTTTTGAAAGGTGCAGAAAAAACTTAAAGATAATGGTACCGTTTTCAGCAATATGACGCTCAAAATTATTGATTTGCTCAAAGCGTTTATTCCAAAATTCCTGGTCAATATCATCTACAGAATGAATACCTGGAATATGCTCTCCTAAAATATATTCCGGATGAACACGAGTTACCAATACGTTTTCATAATGAGTTCTATTAAAAACACCAAATTTACCTTTGGCAGGCAGTGCAATGTAGTGCCTCCACAAAAAATCATGCCCCAACTCTAATTTGGTGGGCACTTTAAAGCTATGGACCACAACACCACGGGCATTAAAATCTTTGAATACCTCACGAACAAGACTATCCTTTCCCGCACTATCCATTCCTTGCAAGCAAATTAGAACACTATACTTCGCATGGGCATATAAGGTATCTTGGAAATCGCCAAGCTCTACACGAATTTTTTCCAGGTCTTTTTTAAGTTGTTTATCTGTGGCTCCAAAATCTTCTCTTGTAGCACATTTTGATAAGTCGATGTCCTTATCGACCCTAAATGATGATATTTCTTTTCCGTACATAGGTTGAATATAAAACTATTTTGTCGTTGAACGGTTGCGAATGTTAAAAAAAATGACCGTTTAGCAACAGAATCTTCCGGTTCATCCAAAATACTTCCTAGGGGATACCATCTATCGAAAAAACTACCTCTTAACGACTTGACGTGCTTAACTTTACATTGTAATAATCCCAAATTTTACAGCAGAAAAACTTACTTTATGAAGTTACTTTACTTTATATTATCTCTATTCGTATTTACATCTTCTTCCTCTTTTGGGGCAAGTCAGGATTGCGATTACGCAAATTCTAATATTGGTTATGTAAAAAGTCAAACTAAAAAAGCTCTTTCTATGAAAGACTTGCAAATGACCCGTTTTTACACGTTTAAAGCTTTGACCGCATTAGAAAAATCAAAAAAACAAATTGAGGATTGTGGTTGTGAATATGCAACCGATAGTACTGTGGAAAATATAGAATACTTAAAAAATGCTACCCGTGCCACCTCACTTGCAGGTACCCGAATTTTACTTAACAAAGCCCTTAAATTCAGTGTTGAAAGTTTAGAAGCTATTGCCAATCATCATGAACATGATAGTATATATGGTTCTGATAACTTGATTATGAACGTAGATAATTCTGAAGCACCAACCACTATGGCTTTTCTTGACAATGTAAAAATCAGAAAAAAAATAGATGCATCTCTGGCCAAATATAAAAACTCTTTAGATAAGGTTATTAATACCGTAGATTGCGCTAAAGCAAGAGATTTTGCTCAAAATATCTATGAAAACTGTGAGCAAGAGTTATTAGATCCCAATTTATCCGAAAGTAAAAAATACTACAATTTAAAGACCAAGGAAATTACTGAGACAGCTTTAGAACGTTTAGGTTCCTGCGGTAGAAAGTAGAATTTATAAAAAAGCCTATTCTTTTTTCTCTATAAGAATACTACAGTTTATTTACTAGCAAATAGCTTTACATCTTCTTCCGCTACCTCTTTTCCTCCTAGTATGATTAAACGCTCTACTACATTCCTTAGCTCTCTTATATTACCGGTCCAATCATAGCTCTTTAAAAGTTTAACAGCCTTTGCAGAAAATGTCTTGGGAACTATTCCTTGTTCCGAAGCTATTTTTTTGGCAAAGTGTTCTATTAGTAAAGGTATATCATCGCGCCTATCGTTCAGTGCTGGTACCTGAATTAATATAACCGCCAATCTATGATATAAATCTTCCCGGAAGTTACCTTCCTCTATTTCCTTTTTAAGGTTCTTATTCGTTGCAGCTATAACCCGTACATCTACTTTGATATCCTTATCCGTGCCTACTCTTGAAATCTTACTTTCCTGAAGTGCCCTAAGCACCTTTGCTTGAGCGGACAGACTCATGTCACCAATCTCATCAAGAAAAATTGTGCCTTTATTAGCAGCCTCAAACTTACCTGCACGATCCCGTACAGCAGATGTAAAAGCTCCTTTAACATGACCAAAAAGTTCACTTTCGATTAGTTCCGATGGGATAGCTGCGCAGTTTACCTCTATAAAAGGAGCCTTACTACGCTGGCTTTTTTCATGTACCCAATGCGCCACCAACTCCTTACCTGTTCCATTAGAACCGGTAATAAGCACACGCGCGTCCGTAGGGGCCACTTTTTCTATCATATCCTTAATAACCGTGATTTCTTCACTATCACCTATCATCTCATAATTCTTACTCACCTTTTTCTTTAAAACCTTATTCTCTACTACCAACACTTTGCGATCTACCGCATTGCGTACTGTAGTTAAAAGCCTATTGAGGTCTGGTGGCTTTGATATATAATCAAAAGCACCTAGTCTCATAGTATTTACTGCGGTATCCAAATCTCCGTGACCTGAAATCATTATAAAAGGAATTTCCGGCTTTATTTTACGAGCGGCTTCAAGGACCTCTACACCGTCCATCTTTGGCATTTTTATATCGCAAAGCACCAAATCGTAATCATTATTTTTAACGGCCTCCAGCCCTTTAAGACCGTCCTCCGCTTCCTCTAGCTGATAGCTATCGCTTTCTTCAGAAAGAATCTTGACCAGTACACGTCTAATTGCTGATTCGTCTTCAATTACCAATATTTTAGGCATAGTATCTAAATTTTAAAGTCCTATTCTAAATCCTGTTCTAAAGTAGAAACTAGGATTATCGTTTAATGTAAAAATATCATTTCTATCCTCATCCCTCAAAACGCCATCTTGAAATACTGTATGACCGGCGTACGCATAAAGAAACGTACTGGATGCCAATTTAAACTGATATCCTACCGTGACCAGTGCTGCAGATGACGATACGGAAGAAGCACTTATAGTATTTGGTAGTACAATATTATTCTGCAAATTAACATAATAGCCATCAAAAATGAACTCCGTTTGAAATTGATGTCTTTCTTTAAGATGATATTTCATCCCGGTCTTGGGGATACCTACAACAAAACTCCAGTTTCTGTGAAAACGTTGTTCATAGTAAAAAATAGGTATCGGTATGCGTAATGCTACCGTTGAATTATAGGCAAGACCCAAAACCAAAATACTAGGTTTTGAAACTTTCTTCTTTTCCTTCAGAAAACCTATTGTGGAGTTTACGGAGAAATCTCCATTTTCTAAGGGGTTTGTTAATGTTGATGACAAACGCGGGGTAACTACACCTATAAATCGCCAATTAGGATTAAATTTCCAGACGTAAGCCAAATTTAAATCTACGATATGAAATTGCTTTAATCCGGCACTACTAAAAGGTAGTTCTTTCTTTAAATGATATGCCAACCGATTGTATTCTGCTCCTAAGACCAAATTATTGGAGTCCTTTATTGTAATGGGTACGTTCACCAGAAGTTTCATTCGGGACAATTCCGCATCCGAACCATTTTTTGGCATCATCATATATTCTGCCCTTACTACATCTGGAGTTTGGCTTAGACCTAAAAAAGACCCTATAAGAAAAAAGACAGTACAGGCAATAAATTTTCTGCTATTCACCTTAATTCGCTTCGATATTATTGGCATTACTGTCTTGAAACGGTTTTTGGTGAATAATATGTATATCTCTTTGCGGAAAAGGTATAGAAATATTGTTCTTTCTAAATTCTGCATCTAATTTATAACGCATTTCACTCTTAATTTTGGGTACATTAAAACTATCTAGTGTATAAAAATTCATGCTAAACAGAAGTGCTGAATCTCCAAAATCCTCAAAAATCACAAATGGCTTAGGACTTTTTAATATCCCATTTTGGCCATCTGCAATGCTCTCTAAAATTTTGGTTGCCATAACAACATCGCTACCGTATGCAATTCCGATTTTTACTTGCTCTCTTGTGGTTTTATGGTTTTGGGTATAGTTATAAATTATATCACTAATAAATTTGTGATTGGGAATAATAATTACCTTATCATCTCTTGTTATAGCCCTGGTCGTTCTAAGTTTGATTTCAAAAACCTTGCCTACCTTATTATCCACTTCAATAATATCACCTACATGAAGTGATTTGTCAATAATAATAAATATACCTCCTATAACATCTTGAAAGAGTTCCTGGAGTGCTAAGCCAAGCCCAACGAAAAGTGCTGCAGAAGCCGTTAGAAGTAATGTTATGTCAATTCCTGCCGCACTCATCGTTAAGAGAATGACGACCATATACACTACATATCTAATAAATTTAAAGACACTAATGAACTTTAGTTTATCCTCTGCTTCCATGCGCTGCGTCAAAAGTATCCGCAACCATTTTAATACAAATCCAGTAAGCAAGAATACTACGGTAACGAGCAACAAAAGACCAATAGTAATATTTATGGAATTTTCACCTTCTCCATATCTAAGTCCCAGATTAAGAAATTCCTTGATCCCTCCCCAAATATCTTCTTCTATAATTTCTTCTACCTTACTTTGCGTGTCTTGAATCATGATCAATACCTTAACCACTTGAACAACTCCTTATACGTTGGCTTCTTACCATACATAAGAATACCTACCCTATAAATTTTTGCCGCTAGCCATACGATACCTATAAAAGTAACGATTAAAAGGATAATAGACGTAACCAATTCCCATACTGGAACACCACCTTCTCCTATACCTCCGGGAAGACGCATGAGCATAACAATAGGCGAGGTTAATGGGAACAAGGAAAAACCAACTGCTATAGGTCCGTGGGGATTACTAAAAACAGAAAAGAACCCCACGTATATAGCTAACATCAAGGGTAAAATAATAGGGAAAATAAATTGTTGCGTATCTGTTTCATTATCTACAGCAGCTCCTATTGCCGCATAAATTGAGCTGTAAATAAGATAACCCAAAATAAAATATACAAGAAAAAAGGTAATGAGCATACCCCATGGAATCTTAAAAAGTTCTTGAGCGTATAATTGCATCGTATGATCAACAGATGGTAAACCAGGCCCTATATTAGGTGTTATTGCGGCACCGGAATTCATTGCCACCGGATCAATATCAAATACAGCAAACGATATAAGAAGCAGAAGACTTGCGGAAACAATCCAAATTGCAAATTGGGTTATGCCTGCCAAAGATGTACCTATAATTTTGCCCAACATAAGTTGAAAAGGTTTTACCGAAGAAATAATTACTTCAATAATTCGACTGGTTTTTTCCTCTATGACGCTTCTCATAACAAAGCCACCATAGATGATTATAAACATCATTATGAGATAGCCAAAACCGCCACCAATAAAAGCCTTTATCTCATTTATACCCTTTAGGTTGGTCTCCCCCGAATAGGTTGCGGTATTCATTTCAAAATGAGTATCCATCTTTGCGAAATCTTCAGCACTTATACCCATTTCTTGTAAACGCTCCTGTCTTAATCGTTCTTGAAAAGTATTCTCAAGACGTTCCACCACTTGCGTAGGCGGGGCATCTTTGGAATAGAAAAACGAATGTGACGTTACCGTTCTTAAATCAGAGTCTTGAGGAATATACAGAAGCCCATCAAAGCCTAAACCGGCAACCGAGTCCTTTGCCTCTTCTAGAGTAACATCTTTAAAATCTACAAAAGTTGTGGTTCCACTAGGCACGAAATCATTTGAAAAAAATTTACTCTCGTTCAATATACCGATAACCCGAGATTCATTATCGTTCACCTTGGCTAAATAGGCTACCAAAATAACCATGGCAACCATGAGAATAGGACTTAAAAATGTCATTATTACGAAGGACTTATTCCGCACCTTGGCCAAATACTCCCTTTTTATAATAAGTGGTAGTTTATTCATTTACACCTTTGCTTTTGCTTTGTACCGCTTGTATAAAAATATCACTTGTAGACGGAATGGTCTCAACAAAGTGATTAATGTTAGCTTTTGAAGAAAGATAGGTCAATATTTCACGAGAATCGTTTGTAGGCAATTGTAGTGTTAGGTTCAACTGATTTTCTACAGAATCAAATTGAGAGGTATTGATCGTAAACTTATCTGTGAGTCCCTTTAAAAGTATGTCACCATTGTTCGTTTCCAATCCAACTTTAAAAATGTTATTTTTATACGCTTTCTTAATCTCGGATAATCTACCATCCAATATTTTTTCGGAGCGATGTATTAGTGCAATATATTCACAAAGTTCCTCTACGGATTCCATCCTATGGGTAGAAAATATTATAGAAGTTCCGTTCTCCTTTAACTTAAGAATCTCCTCTTTTATAATGTTGGCATTAATAGGGTCAAATCCACTAAAGGGCTCATCAAATATCAAGAGTTTTGGCTCGTGTAATACAGTTACAATAAACTGTATTTTTTGCGCCATACCTTTGGAAAGTTCTTGAATTTTTTTGTTCCACCAATCTCCTATTTCTAAACGTTCGAACCAAAATTTGAGTCTTTTTTTTGCTTCAGCCTTAGATAGGCCTTTCAATTGTGCAAGATATAAGGCTTGCTCTCCCACCTTCATGCTTTTATACAGCCCTCTTTCTTCTGGCAAGTACCCAATTTGGGCAATGTGCTCCGCTTTTAGCGGTTCTCCATCAAACAAAACCTCACCCTTGTCAGGGTATGTAATTTGATTAATAATTCTAATGAGAGTAGTCTTCCCGGCACCGTTAGGGCCTAGAAGACCGTAAATACTATTTTTAGGAATCTCTAAAGAAACTTTATTAAGAGCTGTATAATCCCCAAATTGTTTGGTGACCTCCTTAGTGACCAAAATATTGTTCATGCAAGCAATTTTGTCAAAGATAGTTTTTTGTCTTCACAAGACATTACCAATGTCCCTAAAAACAAAACCCACCCTTAAGTAAATCAAGGATGGGAAAAAAATTGCTATGAAAAAGAAAATTAATATTGGTAATCCAATATTAAACCAAATATACGTTTTTTATTTAAAACGCATTCAATGGTGGTTATGAGAACATATCCTTTACTTTTTCAAAGAAAGACTTATCAGATTTCTCAGGTTTTGGTTCAAAATTTTCATTGTTCTGCATTCTTTCAAAGAACTCTTTTTGTTCTTTGTTCAACTCCTTTGGAGTCCAAACGTTTACGTGAACCAATAGGTCTCCACTACCGTAACCATTTAGGCTTGATATACCTTTACCTCTTAATCTTAAAATTTTACCAGATTGAATTCCGGATTCCAATTTTATACGAACTTTTCCACTAACGGCATCAATCTCTTTAGATGTTCCTAGAACTGCCTCAGAAAAACTTATGTACAAATCATAATGAAGGTTATCTCCTTCACGTTTTAGAGTCTCATGGTCTAACGTCTCAATAGCCACCAATAAATCGCCTGGTACTCCGTTACCTGGCGCATCATTACCTTTATTGGGAACCTTTAACTGCATACCATCCTCTACCCCGGCCGGAATATTAATAGCAACCGTTTCCTCGGAGACTTTAAGTCCTTGAGCATCTGCATCACTAGGTTTCTTATCCAAAATCTGGCCACTGCCACCACAAGTACTACAGGTAGCTGCAGTTTGCATACGGCCAAGAATTGTATTGGTAATCTTGGTAACCTGACCAGCACCTCCGCAGGTTCCGCATGTTTTATAAGTAACACCGCTTGCCTGAATTTTTCTTTTGACCTTTATTTTCTTCTCTACTCCATTAGCAACTTCTTCTAGGGTTAATTTTACGCGAATACGCAAATTGCTTCCTTTAACCCTACGTTGACCGCCGCCAAAGCCGCCGCCGCCGAAACCACCAAAACCACCCCCGCCACCGCCGAAAGCGCTGCCGAAAATGTCTCCGAACTGACTGAAGATATCATCCATGTTCATTCCGCCGCCACCAAAACCGCCAGAACCGTCAAAAGCGCCATGTCCAAACTGGTCATAACGTGCTTTTTTGTCAGGATTGCTCAAAACCTCATATGCTTCTGCAGATTTCTTGAACAATTCTTCAGCCTTGGTATCGCCAGGGTTTTTATCCGGGTGATGCTCCAATGCTTTTTTTCGATAGGCCTTTTTTATTTCCGCTGCGCTGGCACTTTTACTAATGCCAAGTACTTCATAATAATCTTCCTTCATCCTTGATTTTTAGTTTCCTACAACCACTTTAGGGTGACGAATAATTCTATCACCAAGTTTAAATCCTTTTTCAACGACATCGACAATCTTGCCTTTCAGTTTTTTATTTGGTGCCGGTATTTGCGTAATAGCCTCGTGCAAATCAGCATCAAAAGCATCTCCTGGCTCTGCATGCACCTCTTCTAATCCTTTTGATTTCAAGGTTTCGCGGAACTTAACTCTAATCAACTCTACCCCTTTGAACATTTCTTTGTCCTCAGACTTGGCCATCTCTTTTAAAGCACGCTCAAAATCATCCAAAACCGGTAACATGGAAACCATGATTTCCTGTCCGGCAGTTTTGAATAACTCTACCCGTTCTTTTGAAGTTCTTCTTTTAAAGTTCTCGAACTCAGCAAACAACCGAAGAAATTTATCTTTTTCCTTCGCAAGGTCTTCCCTTAGCTGTTCTTCTACACTTAGTTCTTCTTGCTCTATATTGCCCTCAGACGTTGCTTCAGCTTGGTCCTTGTCCAATACTTCGTCAATGTCTTCTGTATTTTGTTTATCGCTCATTTGTGATACAATTTGAATTCTCGTGATTAGGTTGGCAAAAGTACTGCCATTTCTTTAAAAATGTCAAAATGTCATTAAAAAAGAAAGTACATTCTGTCTCTTTATACTTGTCCAACGGTAATCTGCCAACTTATAAAATGTACTGCATAAAAAAACACCTGCAAATTGCAGGTGTTCCACATGTTTCCTTTTTTTTAAAATCAATCTATGAAATGTACTCTTTAGAAAGCGTACCTATACCAGGCGTGTCAGAACATTCAGAACCCTTATACAGAGATTCTAGAGCTACGCAGACATTAGGAAAGATAAAATTAAAACCTTCTTCTTCAATTTTCTTACAACTTACTCGCTGGCTAGCGAATAATAGATAGGACATTTTACCTAAAATCATTTGCATTGCAAACTTGGGTATATTGGGCAGTACCAAAGGTCTTTCCAGAACTTTGGCTATCTCCTTAACAAGTTTGTTATTTGTAACAGGATTTGGACCTACACCATTATATACTCCTTCTAGACCGTATGCTAGGACAAACATAAAAATACGTGCTAAATCTGCAATATGCACCCAAGACTGCCACTGTTGGCCGCTACCGAATGCAGCACCTACATAATTCTTAACCGGTTTTGCCATCTCTGGAAGCGCACCTCCCTTGCAGGACATTACCAAACCTATTCTAACTTTGGCTACCTTAAAATCAAAACTTTTGAATTTATCCGTTTCCTTTTCCCAAACCTCTACCACTTCTCCCAAAAAACTATCATCTACAGCAGTTTCACTTTCCGTATAGAACTTGCTCAAAGAATTAGGATATCTACCAGTTGCAGAAGCAGAAACAAAAGAGGTGATTTTACTAGTGTCTACTTTTGAAAGTGCATCATGTAAGGTACGTAAGGAATTAACCCTACTAGAAATTATTACCTTTCTATAACTAGAGGTCCATCTTTTGGAAATGGTAGCTCCCGCTAAATTAATAATCGCGGAAACCCCGTCAAAACAATCCAAATCGATTTCGGCTTTGTCCGGATTCCAATAATAACCTTGAAAGTTGGGCTCTGAAGTAATTTTACTTTTACTGGTGGTAAGATAGTTTACAGCAATATTCTTCTTGTGACATTGCTCTACAATTGCACTGCCTACCAGACCTGTTGCCCCTGTAATCAGTATTCTCATACTTCAAAGATATGGGATTTGTAAACCACCTGACTATCATTTAATTCCGATTTAACACTAATGAGCGCTTATATGTTAAGAAACACCGTTATGACGCTTCTTATTAACTTTTCCTTAGCACCAAAAGTTACTTTCTAGCCCTTAACATCTCTCTCTTTCCTGGAGGGCCAGGTAAACGTTCTACCTCAAAACCAACGGCGATCATGGCTCTCCTAACACTCCCTTTTGCTGCATATGTAACCAGAACACCATGCTTTTTCATAGCGTGGTACATTTTAGCGAAGATTTCTTCGGTCCACAACTCGGGTTGCACTCTTGCACCGAACGCATCAAAATAAACAAGGTCAAAAATATTTTCATCGGTTATATCAGCAAACAATTTCTGTTCTTTATTGAGAATAAAATTTTCAGAAATCAAAATATCACTCTCCCATGGGGATACATGCATTTTTTCTAAATCTTTTTGAAATTCCTCAGCTTTCAATTCAGAAATATAATCAAGTTGTTGTATTTCTTCTACCGAGACCGGGTAGGCTTCTACACCTGTATATCTAACTTCCGTATTGTTTTTTTTAGATTCGATATAGGTGATTACAGCGTTGAGGCCAGTACCAAAACCAATTTCAAGGACATTTACTTTCTTTCCAAAAAAGAGGGAAAGCCCATGTTTAATAAAAACGTGATATGCTTCTTGCACAGCACCATGCTTAGAATGGTACTGCTCATCCCATTCAGAAATCTGAATGGTCTTAGACCCATCTCCCGTAGTAATTATCTTTCTCTCCAAACTAGTTGTTTTCTATCAAAACTCCATCCGCTTCAAAACCAAAGGTTTTCTTAGGTTCCTTAATTTCATCAATTTTAGATTGACATTCACCCCCATCCTTTGCATAATGTTTTTGGTCTTCAACACTCATTGCCTCTACATATGCATAACCGTTTACAACAACATCTTTTCCGGCAATATCACTTGGCATAAAAAAACCATAATCCTTAAAACGGACCATTGTCTCTTGCCCATTGTTCAACTGCAATTTCATCCAACAGCCTTTTACCTTGCAGACCTCTGTTACTTTAGCCTTGAATTTTGTGCGGAGCGTATCATTAGTCTGCATTTTATTAAACCTATCGTCCATTTGGGCATCACTTAGTACATTACCTAAATCTAAGTTTGCACCAATAGTACTATAGGTAACACCATCATAGGTTACCTTTTCCGCTTCTTGCCCTCTACAGGTCAATACCACCGTAAATACCGCAAGTAAAATGTTAAATAGACGCATTTCCAATAAAAATTTAATGAGTACTACAAAACTGGTCATTTTTCAACGAAAAAAGAAGAACAGGTAAGGATAAATCATTATTTTTAATCCTTTAATTCAAAAAGTTATGAACTCGACCATGCAAAAAATCAGCATTGAAAAGGTAAAAGAATCAAAGATTGAACAAGTTGACTTCAACAATCTCGCTTTTGGGAGTGTTTTTACCGATCATATGCTGGTCTGCGATTATAAAAATGGTGCTTGGGAAACCCCAAAAATAATCCCCTACCAACCTATTAGTCTTGACCCTTCAGCTAAAATCTTTCACTATGGACAATCTATTTTTGAAGGAATGAAAGCTTATAAGGATACCGATGAAAAGGTTTGGCTTTTTAGACCATTGGAAAACCACAAGCGGTTTAACATATCTGCTAAACGTATGTCTATTCCAGAAATCCCTGAGGAATTTTTCATGGAGGGACTAAAGACATTATTAGAGCTGGAAAACAAATGGATTCCTCAAACAGAAGGTAGCTCTATGTATATAAGACCTTTTATGTTTGCATCGGGAAATGGCTTTCATGCTTCTCCTGCGGATGCCTATAAATTTATTATTTGCCTTGCACCATCCGGTTCTTATTTTTCGGGCAAGGTGAAGGTCCTTATTGAAGAAAAATATTCTCGTTCTGCTAATGGCGGTGTGGGTTATGCCAAAACGGGCGGTAACTATGCCGGTCAATTCTACCCTACGCAATTGGCAGTTGCAAAAGGCTACAACCAAGTTATTTGGACGGATGACAATGCCCACGAATATATTGAAGAAGCCGGCGCCATGAATATCTTTGTACGTATTAACGACACTTTAATTACAGGACCTACCAGTGATCGTATATTAGACGGAATTACTCGTAAGAGTATATTGGAGCTAGCCGAGAAAAAAGGTATAAGAACCGAAGTTCGGAAAATTACAGTTACCGAAGTTGTTACAGCCGCTAAAAATGGAAGTTTAAAAGAAATGTTCGGAGCGGGAACCGCTGCTGTTGTTTCCCCAATTTCTGCATTTGGCTACAGAGATGTAGATTATAATTTACCAGAACTTAAAGATAGTTACGCCTCTCAAATAAAGAAAGATATTACCGATATTCAATACAACCGAGCCGAAGACCCTTTTGGCTGGCGAGTCAGTTTGTAAAAACATATCATTTTACATCCTACATAATGAGGATACAAAAAAACGGACGCTAAAGCATGGCGTCCGTTTTTTATGTTTTAGAAGACTTATTTACTCCTCTAAAATTTTAGAAATATTAGGTTTAAAATAGTTGGGTCCTTTTAAGACCTTGCCATCCTCACGATAGATGGGGTTTCCGTCCTCACCCAACTTACTCATATTACTACGCTGTATTTCGTTAAAAACTTCTTCTATTTTATATTGCATGCCATGTTCAAGTATGGTACCACATAATATATATAGCATATCTCCCAAGGCATCTGCAACCTCCACCAAGTCATCATTCTTTGCAGCTTCTAAATACTCATTATTCTCTTCATCCATTAAATTAAAACGGAGCATATTCTTGGTCTCACCCAAATCTGCACGCATGGTTTGCGAAACACCTTGCCCAAAAGAAGTATGAAAAAGCGCTACTGCCCTTAATTTGTTTTTCATCTATAGTTGTATTGATTTAAAAATAGTTTCTGCCAATAATAGCGTAATTTTGCCGAAAAATAAAGAATATGTTCACCACCGGACAAATCATTTTTGCAGTGATTTTTGCTATCAGTTTTATCTGTGTCATCTTTTTATCTTATAAAAAAGACAAAAAACTACATGCAAAGAACTACAAAGGTGTGAAATGGGTAGGGCTTTTATTCATATGTTTCGTAATAATCCTCCTCTTCATTAAGCATTTTCTTAAAAATTAAGACAATATTCATAGTTTCGATAAAAGTGTCGTTTTACACGACCAAAAGTCATTTTTCTCCGTATAACATAACAAATAGCGTAATTTTGCGTTAACTATTCCAAAGGGGCAATAAAATGATGACATTTTTTACTATACTTTTAATACTTATCGGAGCAAACGCTCTGTTTATGGTATTCAGTCTGAGCGGAATTTCCAACGATGGCAAAAAATCCGAAGGTAATGTACCTAAGTCTACATCACCTAAAGTTTACCCTCTAAACAATATTTCCTCTAAATTTAAAAAAGCGGTTTAAAAAGTTAGTGCTCAAAGCGCATTTCATCTGATAAATTATTTCCGTAATTTGCGCCGATGAAACAATTGTTACTCGTTTTCTTTGGAGGTGGCATAGGCAGCATACTTCGCTATCTAGTTTCAAAATTACTCAATTCCCATTTTCAGCATTTTTTTTTAGGTACATTTTTAGTGAATATCATAGGTTGTCTATTAATTGGTCTTGTTTTAGGGCTTTCTCTTAAAACCAATTATTTATCCCCCAACCAAACACTTTTATTAGCAACGGGTTTTTGCGGTGGCTTCACTACTTTTTCTACGTTTGCATTTGAAAAACATTCGCTTTTGACTTCTGGCGAATTATTGCACTTCTCTATTTATCTTATTGCCAGTATTGTAGTTGGTATTGCAGCAGTATCCTTTGGATTATGGATATCCAAAATGTTATGATATAAATTTTTATAACAGTCCAACCCTAAATTTGTTAAAAATATAAAATTTTAAGGCTTCAACTTAAGATAATCTAACCTTATGGCATTTTTTTGCCCTTTTTTTCAATTTTCCTCCACTTTTTGCAGATTTAAATCAACGAAAATGCATTTTTGAGTAATTTTTATTAGATACCCCAAAAAATATAGGGGGTAATATTCCTATAAACATAAAAATAAGTCATTAGACCCCAAAATTTTAAGGGTGTTAATTATTTTAACATACATTTGTTTCTCTAATTAATACAATTATTATGAAACAAATCGAGGCAATTATTAGAAAATCGAAGTTTGATGACGTCAAAAAAGCGTTACATCAAATAGAGGTTAACTTCTTCAGTTACTGGGATGTAACCGGAGTTGGAAATGAAAAACAAGGTCATGTCTATAGAGGAATTTCCTATAGTACTAGTGACATTCAAAGAAGATACCTATCTATAGTGGTATCTGACGAATTTGTACAGCGCACAGTTGATACCATTTTGGAAACAGCTTACACTGGCAATGTTGGAGATGGAAAAATATTTGTTTCCGAAGTTTTAGAGGCATATAGAATTCGCACGAAAGAAAGCGGGCAATCCGGAATCAACTAAAAATTACCAATAACTAAACTTTATAGAAAATGGACGCAGGATTATTTACAGCAAATAACGTTTGGATGATGGTGGCTACCGCTCTGGTATTCTTCATGCATACCGGATTCTCCTTTTTGGAAATAGGTCTAACCAGACAAAAAAATACAATTAACATCTTATTTAAGAACATCTTTATTATTACAGGTGGGCTTTTACTCTATTACGCATGGGGATTTAACATGATGTACCCTGGTTTTGAAGAAGGATCTTCAGGAATTTTCGGTTTTGCCGGTTTCGGTATAGCGGCTCCGGAAGGCGGAATGACACCAGACTACGCAGATGGCGGTTACACATGGTGGACAGACTTCTTGTTTCAAGGTATGTTCGCAGCAACAGCAGCTACTATCGTTTCTGGAGCAGTTGCAGAACGTATTAAAATTGGTGCCTTTATGATTTTCACCGTTATTTACGTAGGACTTGTTTATCCTATAGTAGGCGCTTGGAAATGGGGTGGCGGTTTCTTGGATTCATGGGGTTTCTATGATTTCGCAGGTTCTACATTAGTTCACTCTGTAGGAGGTTGGGCAGCATTGGTTGCTATCTTCTTATTAGGGTCACGTATTGGTAAATTTGATGAAAACGGTAAGCCAAAAGCAATACCGGGCCATAGTATACCAATGGCAACCGCAGGTGTGCTTATCCTATGGCTAGGATGGTTTGGATTTAACGGTGGTTCTGTACTATCCGCTGATCCGGAATTAACCTCTCTAGTATTGGTAACTACTAGCTTAGCAGCAGCAGCGGGTGGGTTTGGATCTATGATCTTATCAACTATACTTTACAAGAACTTAGATTTAACTATGTTCTTAAACGGTATTCTTGGTGGTCTAGTTGGTATTACCGCAGGTGCAGATTTAATGTCTCCCAATGAAGCCGTAGTTATCGGTTTCCTAGCAGGTCTGTTAATTGTTCTTGCTGTTTCTCTAGTAGATAAATTGAAATTAGATGATCCAGTTGGTGCCGTTGCAGTACACCTTGTATGTGGTATCTGGGGAACTTTGGCAGTTGGTCTTTTTGGAGCAAAAGCTGGTGGTGGCCAATTTATGGTTCAGCTATACGGTGTATTGATCATAGGTGCCTTCTGCGTAATTTGTACATTCATTATCCTAGGTGCCTTAAAAGCTACTATGGGACTTAGAGTAAGCAAAGAAGAAGAGATCGAAGGTCTTGACATTCACGAACATGGTATGGATGCTTATCCAGATTTCATAAACGACTAAGTATATTAATTAGAAACGGAGCGTTTTGCAGAACGCTCCGTTATTTACCACTTTCAAAATCTTAATAGATTTCAATTCAATCATTCCAAAACAGGGATAACTAAATAAAATTATAATGAAAGCGATTACAAATACAAAATACGTAAAAAATCTATTTTTCCTAGCGGTACTACTTTTCTCTGCAACAATTGTTGTTGCTCAAGAAGAAGAGGAAGAAGAGTCTAAACCTAAGTTTTCTTTTAGCGGTTCTGTTGATGCGTATTACCGAGCAAATTTAAATGCTCCTAACGGAGTAGATGCCCAGGCTCCAGGAAGTTCATTCGCTAACTTACCAGGATTTGCTTTGGGTATGGCCAATGTTATTGGTGCTTACGAAGGCGAAAAAGTAGGTTTTGTGGCTGATTTAGTTTTCGGTCCAAGAGGAACGGATGCTATTTTTGCTTCTCCAATGTATTCTTCTACCGGAAACATCGTTAACCAATTGTATGCTTACTGGAATGTAAGTGATGCCGTAACCTTAACTTTTGGTAACTTCAATACTTTCTTAGGTTATGAAGTAATCTCACCGGTTGCCAACTTTAACTACAGTACATCTTACCTGTTCTCATATGGTCCGTTTTCACATACCGGTTTAAAAGCTGATTTTGCTTTATCTGATGATTTCAGCTTAATGCTAGCGGTAATGAACCCAACTGATCTTACAGAGTTCAACCCAACAGGCCAGTACGCTTGGGGAGCTCAATTAGGCTACAGCGGTCAATACTTGAACCTTTTAATTGATAACGGTTCTTACGAAGTAGATTTCACAGGTGGTTTTGACCTTTCGGATACTTTCTTCCTAGGTCTTAACGCTGCTTATTTTGATGGTGACGAAGATGACGGTGTTGGTAGCTTTGCAGGTCTTGCAGTTTACCCACAGTTAGCTACTTCCGATACTTTCTCAATAGGTCTAAGAGGTGAATATTTTGCTGAAACTGATTTCTTTGGAGCAGTTGGAGGAACCGATGCAGATGGAGATGCGAGCGTATTTGCTGTTACTTTAACAGGAAGCGCTACTATTGGTGATTTGATCATCAAACCTGAATTAAGATTAGACAGCGCTTCAGAAGAAGTATTCATTGACAATGATGGAAACCCAATTGGAGGTCTTTCTTCTTTTGTGTTGGCTGCGGTCTACTCTTTCTAAAAAAAGAATTATAATGGTTAAGTGTTTATAATTTAAGTTAAGCTAATTCAAATAAAGACCTCAACGTTTAATCGTTGGGGTCTTTAGCTTTTTATAGGTTTAAAAGCTTTAACCCCAGCAAGTATTTCCGTATCCAAATTATTAACACTTGGTACAATAGGACACGAAAACTTTTTATTGTAAGCACAGTATGGATTATACGCTTTGTTAAAATCTATAATTATAGTTTCACCAGCGGGAATGGTTAAATCTATATACCTGCCGCCTGTATACGTTTGCACACCATTAGTATTGTCGGTAAAAGGCAGAAATAAATAATCTCTATATTTTTCCTGCAGCATCAATTCTTTGTTTTGGTACACTTCTAATTGCCTGTTCTTTCCGTTAAGCGTGAAATGAGCAATACCATAAACCGTTTCCTCAGATTCATCCCCAGTTGTACTTGGCATCATAAATGGCAGTGCCTCGGGCGTACGAACAAATTTAGCAGTTACTACATAAGTGGTGTCCGGAGCAAAGAAATCCAATGTCTCAAAGTTCTTTCGGTAACGATCTGGCAAAGGTGATGTCTCAGGATTTTTAAATTCTTCGTTCTTTTCCTTTTGATAGTTCAAAATAGCCTGCAAGGCACCTGTTTCAAGAACAACTTCTTGCTTTTCCGGTGCATCATGATACTTCTTGTCTGTCTTACAGCTTAAAACCGTTAGGCAAAGAATTAAAACAATAATTCGCATAAAATTTAATTTTACCACAAAAATACAATATAAAGTTATTAACCTATTCGAACCAATTGTACATTGCAACTCAAAATATTGTAAATGAACAGAATTTTCCCATTATTGCTTCTTATAGTCACTATTTTCTCCTGCAATACTCCAAAAGAAGAGACTAAGACCATCGCGCATTTAAAAAGGGTATTACCAGAAATTTCACCTGACAGATATAACGTAGCCTTCCTTATCATGGACGGCACCTTCAATACCGAACTAACAGCTCCCTTCGATATTTTTCAGCATACCAAATTCAGAAAAAACATCAAGGCCATGAATACTTTTACCGTGGCAAATACATTGGAGCCTATAACCACTTTTGAAGGTATGCGCCTATTGCCTGATTTTGATTATACCAAAGACGACCTACCTCCCATAGATATTTTAGTAATACCCAGTGCAGAACACCATTTAGATACAGATTTAAAGGATACTGTTATGCTAGACTTTGTCCGAAAAGTTGATAGCACAGCACTATTTATGACCAGCCACTGCGATGGTGCTTTTGTGTTGGCCAAAGCCGATGTGCTTAAAGGAAAATCCTCTACCACATTTCCTAGCGACATTGATACCTATAAAAAAATGTTCCCCGATTTAAAAGTAGCGGATAGTGTTCTTTTTGTTCACGATGGAAAATATATTACTTCGGCAGGAGGCGCCAAAAGTTTTGAAGCCGCCCTATATCTATGCGAGCATTTATACGGAAAAGAAGTGACCGATGCTCTGGCAAAAGGTTTAGTTATAGATTGGAACTTAAAAAAAATCCCACACCTAATTATAAAATAACCCTTTCTACTCTTCAATTATGGTGTAGCGAGCATCTTTCAAATACTTTTCAACCAACTCATTAAACTCCGGTGTAATGCGTAATAAAGCCGTATTTTCTAATGCGTAAAGTTCGTTGCGGTTAGTATATCCTTTTTTGAGAAGTTCCTCCAAATAAAAAAGTGCCGTTCCGTAATCATCTGTTTTAGCCGTATAGGATATGATTTTCAGATAACTATCAAAATTATCGGGTTCTATAATCGTCTTCAACATCCATAAAAAATTCAGGGCCTCACTATCAATTGGGGTTTCTGCACTTAACACATCTACATTATCGGAAACCAATGCCTTTACATAACCCTCCAAACGTTTGCCCATTTTTTGCTGAAGGACCTCAGGGCTTTTTTGGAATTTCTGAAGTTCTTCCATCTGGTACTTCCACCATCCCAAATTATTATAATTGTAAGTTATAATATCCTCCTCTAAATAATAATTATACTCCTCCTTAATTAAACTTTCTTTTAAATTTAGTGAATTCTGAGTTCTATTTTGCTCTCTAAATAATCGGCTTTTCCTCAAAGTTTTTCTACTTGTTTTTATAGAGTCCAAAGACATATAAGGCTGATAAATTTCGGACATCTCTGCCAACCAACTATCTGCCAACAAAGGTTTGCTTTCCGTATACAACCTATTTACCTTGACAAAATCCTCTTTATAACTTGCATCTACATATGCCGTATCTTTTGGCACATGACCTTTAGCCATGGCAGATAGGGTCAAAAGTTTTAATGCCGAACTAAGTTCTTTCGTTTTTGGCCATTCACGACCTCCATCAAAAACCAACAATTGGTTGGGAAATTTTAATCTATTTAACAATTTCTCTATCGTAAGCATCTCTGGATATGTAAAATCCTCATCGCCCACAATTCCAACATAATGAAATGGATTCCTACTGGTAAGTACCCCTATATTCGCTACCGAAGCACCACAGGCAACTACTCCTTCTACCTCTTTTATAAAAGTAGGAATCAAAGTTGAAAACCTACCACCGCTAGAAAAACCACTTGTATATATACCATGATTTCTTATTGGTAACATATTTGCTACCGTACTGAACATTCTACTGGTAATCAAAACATTCTTGGAAATAGACAAAGTATCACTAATGCTATTGGAAGCAGCAAGTATATAACCCTGCTCTTCTGCAGCTGCCCTATACATAGATAAAGCCTGCCTACCTCTACCGTCCATGTCAAAAACAAAAATTACAGGCCAAGCTTTTGAAACATCAAATTTCTTAGGCAAGTACAATGAAAATGTTTCGGGAACCGTATCATTAACCACAAGAGAATCTATAATCACACCTTTCTTTAGCGTGATATTATTTTGGGCCAACCCAACAAAAACGGTACAAAAGGCCAACAACAGTAGTGTTTTTTTCATAAAAATTAAATCATCAAAAATCTAGCCAAAAGCCGAACCTATAGGATTTTTGCTCACTGCGCATATCGCAACTACAGTACAAGATTAGATTACTCCCCTATTTTACCTATTTCTACGCCTTCTGAGTAAGCCACTTTAATATCATGTTTACTAAAGGCTCTTTTAATATACTTATTTGCATTGAAGGTAACTTCCCAAAAATCATCCGGCAGAACATACGGTCTAACGATCAATTGTACATTATGAGAATCAAAATCTAAGATTCCTATTTCCGTTTCCGGTTCTTGGAGTATTTTTGGAACCTCTTTTAAAGCTTCCCTTAAGACCTCTTTAACTCTGGGAAAACTTTCCTCGTATGGCATTGTCACTTCCAACTCCAGTCTAATCATTCCTTTTTCGGAATAATTGGTCACTACAGATTCTGTAATCATGGAATTAGGGATGATTAATATTTTGTTTCCAGGAGTAAGCACATCTGTACTGAAAATACCTATTTCAACCACTCTACCGAACTTATCTTCTACCTGAATCCAATCTGATACTTTAAACGGTTTTAGGGTAAGAATAAGAATACCCGAAGCAAAATTCCCTAAGCTTCCTTGCAAAGCCATACCCACTGCAAAGGCAGCTGCAGCCAATATTGCGAATAGACCTGTTAAATCTGCCCCAAGCACGGTTGCAATAACAAAAAGCACCGTACCTTTTAAAAGCACACCAACTATAGATGATAAAAAAGGACGTAAGGTTTCAGAAAAACCGGTCTTTTCCAAAGCTTTCCCAACAAGCTCAACTATTTTTTTGACAAGCTTAAAGCCAATCCACAAAATGAGACCTGCTAAGAAAATTCGCGGTACATAAAAAATTACCTTATCCGTGGCTATCTGAGCGTACTCATTAATTTTGTCCAAATCCATGAATTAAAATTAATAATTAGAGTCCACTCTCCTACAGAAAGTTCATTTTTTTATTCATTTAATATTAAAAACCTTGAAAAAACAACTATTAGAAGGATGTTTGGTGATGCTCAACACAAGAATCCGTATTATTATCTTTTAAGTGAAAAATGGCTTTTAAATTCTTTCCGTTCTCCATCTTTAGTATACTCCACCTTAAACCAATAGTCATTTGAAGGAACGTTCTTCCCGTTGAAAGTGCCGTCCCAACCATTGTTTCCATTAAATTGATACATAAGCATGCCATATTGATTGTAGATACTTACATCCGGGTCTTCCATCTCCGGAAAACCAACTATTGTCCATGTTTCATGCATACCATCTCCGTTAGGCGTAAAAAACCTAGGATAATCTACAACAGTAAATTCTTCTGATAACACGCTACAATTGTGTATATCGGTAACATATGCAATGTGCTCTCCAGCGCTTAAGTTTTCAAATCTATTTTCCGAAGTAAAATCCGTATTGTCTATACTGTATAGGTAGCTACCTTCACCTTCTGCAATAATATCTACCGTATTATTATCCGTAAAAGGATCCGACACGAAATTTACTTCAAACACCTCTGGTTGAGGAGAGGTAATTACAACAGTGGATAAAGGAAATTCACAACCCAATCCCCTATTATTAAGAACAACCACGTAAACCCCTTCTTGACTTGCTGTATAAGATGCATCTGATGCACCAACGATTAAATTTTCTTGTGAGACACTTTCTTTGTACCAAGTAAAACCATACTCTGCGTTAGAAAGTCCGGTATTTAAAATTGGCAGTGGATCTATCGTTTCCCCATTTACATCTAGGCAAAGAATATATTCCTCTTCCAAATCAGATTGAAAATCCAACCCTAGCAACTGAGCCTCAAAAGAGGTAAGCTCAAAACAACTATTACCAGAAGATATCCTACAGAAAATAGTCTGAGAAGCGGTAGTTAATTCAAAAGATTCAGGGCTTTCAATAGGATTTACAAAAGCTTCCGCGTCTTCCTTTGCCAAGTAATAAGTTACTTGATAAATAGTTGCGTCCTGCTCACCCAATACTAATTTATCGTTCAAGGTGAGATCAATAACCTCACTAGCATTCCCATCTACATCACAGAAAATAAGGTTTTCTGGCTCTGTTGCGATAACTGGTATTGGAATAAATTCCGCTTTCAAAGTTCCGCTGGCCACACAAGATTCCGAAAAAACCAACTCCACCCTGTATTCACCGCTATCCGTGACATCTACTACAGGCGTTCCGGACCATTCGGTAATTTCAGTATTGTCTTTAAACCATACATAATCCGTTACACCTTCTACTGTAGCATCCAAGGTTATAATCTCATCTATACAAGCAGGATTACCACCGGCTACAGTTCTATCTTCCCCTAAATTATATCCTAATGAGAAGCTTCCCGCTTCTAAAAAAACTGCCGAATCTACCTGGGAGTCCCTATTATCCGCAATAACCAACTTAATAGTGTAAGAGTTATTTGGCACCACTACGGATTCTGCAATCATGCTGACAGTCTGACCATGAAAGGATATTGCAGAATTTTCGCCATTGATCTTATCAAAATAAGAAAGATTACGAGGAGCACATTCTCCATCTACCCCTGCCCTAATAGTAGTTACACTAACCGGAAGTTTATTATTTGGAATTACTGCAAGGTTCGTAGAAACACCTTCTGAATCTGTCAAAATAAAAGCGAAAACATCCCCAAAAGTACATTGATAGTTTTCTTGATATTCTTCTGATGCAAATAAAAAGTTGAAACTGATGCGATTGGTATGGGGAACAAAATCAAATTGAATATAGGACGCGTTGAAAAGAATATCCGATCCTGTTATGGTTTTCAAATCAGCATCCCCTAACCACTTATCACTTCCTGAATTATGAATATCATCATTGGGACCTTCAGCAAGCTTAGCCTGCCCAGTACTCAGGACAATACCTTCTTCATAGGCAAAGCCAGACCCATTAGATTCGAAATAACCTATACCATTCAATCCTTCCGAACTGCCCGTCTGCGCTTCATAATTACTAGTCTCTGCGCAATTACTATTGATCAATACATCATTAACCAAATCCTCTACGGAATAATTGGTAACATCAACGCGTATCTGGGCCATAAGACCATTAAACGATAGTAGCAGTAGTAAAAAACTTAATGTTTTCATTTTCAATAGCGTGCTTTAAGAAAGCTTGAAGAGTTAAATATAAGAAACTCTTTACAAGTTAACCGTACTTATTTTGAAATATCAGGATAAAGAAATCCAGAAACCAAACAAGCCCATTTTAAAATGGGTTCTTACCAATTGGTGCGCTAGACACCACATTAGATAATATGATATGAGTCCTAGTCTCCCCATACTGGATTAGCTTATCTATAAAGCGTTCCAGGTGAAATTGATCCTTGAGAACTACCTCCATTACAATATTCTCATTACCAGTTATACGATAGCAATTTACAACCTCTTTATACGTTTTTACAATCTCTAAAAATGGTTTGAGCTTACCCATAAAGGCCCGCAAAGTAATTATTGCTTTTAGATGATGACCAGTCTTGGCATGAGAAACCTTAGTATTATACCCTTCTATAATGCCTAGATCTTCCATCTTCTTTATACGCTCTGCAACTGCAGGGGCAGTAAGCCCAACATGTCTGCCCATATCAGCATAAGTTTCACGTGCATTTGCCTGAAGTCGATTGAGAATTTTCCAGTTTAAATCGTCTATATTCATTTTCGAGCCTAAATTTAATAAATAGCTTGTTATCTAAAGCTAATATAACAATATACTTTTAATTCTAAAGGTAAAACTTAGAATCTGGCCGTAACTTTATTAATCCAAATTGTTAGCGAAAAAAAATGTCCTATAAGAATCTTCGGGCCTTACCGGTCTACAAAAAAGCTTTAGAGCTCTGCCATATGAGCAGGGAGATTGCTTCGTATGTTTCTTTGAACAAAGACCTTATTAATCTCTATCAATCTAACAGCCACAGAGATAGCATTGCAGATTCTTTACTGACCGATGCAATTCTTATCCCAAAAAAAATTGCATCCGCAGAAATAAGCGGTTGTCACATAGAGCGCATGAAGAGCGCTAGCTTCATAAATATTATGATCCGCAATATTAATTCTTATTGTAATGGTCTTGAGAAGGATGGCGTAAAAGAAAAAGAGTATCTAAATCTTTTAAGAAAAGAAATCAAAAGTTTTAGACGTTCCTTTAAAAAATGGAGAAGCTCTTTTCCAGATGGTGGCGCCAACTATTTTCATTAAGAATCCACTCTCCCATTTTGTTTTAAAATTTAGGTTATACTAAAATTGTTAGTTTAAAGTTCTAATTTTGGATTTTAAATTAAATATTTTGAAAACAACGATTCTTATTCATTGTCCTGATCAAGCAGGAATCATAAGTGTAACCACTAACTTTGTGCACCAATATAAAGGAAACATTGTTTACCTTGATCAGCACGTAGACAAGGAAACGAACGTATTTTTTATGCGTTTGGATAGTGATTTCGAGAATAAAGATTTCTCTACTGAATCATTTAAAAAAGAATTCCAAACAGAACTTGCAAATAGGTATGACATGAAATGGAGCATGCATGAAGCTGGAGTAAAACCTAAGATGGCTCTGTTTGTTTCTAAATACAACCACTGTCTATATGATCTTTTAAGCCGGTTTAACTCTAATGAATTGGAAGTTGAAATTCCTTTTATTATAAGTAATCACATAGACCTTAAACCTATTGCCAATCAATTTAATATCCCTTATTTTCATATTCCGGTAACCAAAGACACCAAACCCCAGGCGGAAACCAAACAATTAGCGCTTTTAAAAGAGTATAAAGTTGATTTTATTGTCTTGGCGCGATACATGCAGATTGTAAGTCCAAAAATCATAAGTAACTTCCCTAATCGTATTATTAATATCCATCACTCCTTTCTACCGGCATTTGCTGGTGCCAAACCATACCACGCTGCCTTTAAACGTGGAGTAAAGATTATTGGAGCCACTAGTCATTACGTTACGGAAGAATTAGATGCAGGACCTATTATTGAACAAGATGTAACTACGGTAACACATGCTCACAGTATAAAAGATTTCATTGCTAAAGGTCGCGATTTGGAGAAAATAGTCCTTTCTAGGGCTGTTAAGCTACATATTCTGAGAAAGACGATGGTCTACAACAATAAGACCGTGATTTTTTCGTAGTATATTTTGAAAGTACAGAAATAATCAAGTTCTATTCTTAATGCGTAGTAAAGTACTAGGCTACTAAGGACTATTATTTCCTTCTTTATCCATTTTAAAAAAAAGCTATGAAAAAACTGGTTATCTTATTTCTTGCACTGAACTTAAGCTCATGCCATGAACTACAACAAGTTGTTAATCAATTACCCCAAGGCAATGTTGCATTAGGCAACGACCAAATTGCGGCAGGCCTTAGAGAAGCATTGGACAAAGGAATTCAAAGTCAGGTAAGTAAACTTACCAAAGAAGACGGATTTCTAAAAAATGAAGCGGTAAAAATACTTTTGCCCGAAGAGCTTCAGAAAGTAGACAAGACCCTACGCGATGTTGGACTCGGTAGTTTGGCTGATGAAGGTCTTAAAGTTTTAAACCGGGCTGCTGAAGATGCGGTAGGTGAAGCCACTCCAATTTTTGTAGATGCCGTGAAAGGAATTACGTTTAGCGATGCAAAGAACATTTTATTAGGAAGCGATAATGCTGCCACTCAATATTTAACCTCAGCTACACAAACACAACTTTATGCAAAATTCAATCCGGTGATCAAGAATTCTTTCAGTAAAGTTGGTGCCGATAAGATATGGAGCAATCTTATCACTAAATACAATAACATACCACTAACCAAAAATGTAAATCCTGACTTAACGGATTATGTTACCCAAGAAGCACTTAGTGGTGTTTACACAATGATAGCTGTTGAAGAAAAGGAAATTAGAAACAATGCCAGCTCTAGAACCACTGACCTTTTGAGACAAGTTTTTAGCTTACAGGATTAAAAATAAATTTTTCCTATCAACCTTACAATAACTTGAAAATTAACACGTTAAATTTATAAGTGGTCTTTATGGACTGCCAATCTCCAAGACTTTGTCAATCACATAAAATTAGAGATTGTAACACTGAATTTTTTGAGTTAGTAATTTTTGAGTTAGTTAGTTTAAAACCGGTGGGAGCACCGGTTTTTTTTGTATCTAAATCCGCGATATTCTTAAGATATGACTGCAAAGATGCTTGCTAACTGCCGCTTAAACATTAAAGGGTTTTAACCTCTATCTACATCAGCAACAAAATCTATTACAAAGCGATTGAAAAGTTGAGGCTGTTCTACGTTCACCACATGACCACAATGCTCAATAGTTAATAAACTTGATTGTGATTGCTTTTGAACCATTTTCTTTACAGAAGGAAGAAATAGATAATCCTCTCCACCCATAACATATAACGTAGGAATATCAATATCTCCCGCTCTAAAGAAACGCAAAAGTTTATTTATTTGGGATCCCATTTTATACCATCTCACAAACTCCTTTTGATACATACGTTTGGCCTCACGTACAAAAAGCAATCTAGACTCTTTATGGTTTCCATCTGGCATAATCGCAAAAGTAAACAGCTTATACAACCATATGTAAGGCACCAAAGATTTAAAAAGACCGCCAAAGCCCATTAAAATTCTAAAACGCATATCTAACCGAATAATAGCACCACCCAAAACCATACTCTCTACACGGTTCGGATATTTTTCAGCTAAATTTCTGATTAATACGGTCCCTAGGGAAATACCGATAAAATGTGATTTTTTAATTTTAAGAAAATCTAGAACCTCCAGGATATCTTCCGTGATATAATCAAAAGTATATTTATCATCAAAGGCATCCTTTAAGCCAGGTTGAGAGTCTCCATGTCCCCTGAGATCCAATAATAATATATTGAAATGCTTCTTAAACTCTCTTAGTTGTTTAAACCAAATAGAAGAACTCCCTCCTGCTCCATGCACGAAGGTGACCCAAGAATCTGATTCTTGATGTAAGTATGTTACGTAATTCAGCAAAGTGTTCTCTCGTTTTCTCCCATTTGGAAACCTTGCAATGTATTAAATCTTTTGATTCAATTTAATATTAAATGAAAAATATAGTTCACAAAGTAGCCAGAAAGCGAAAAATTCAATAAAAATCAAGAAAAGCTAAGAATCTGATTCACAACTGTCTTCGGTGCCTGACCGAGATTGTTAATATCTTATCATTTTAACGTAAAACACTTTACATGACCTGCAAGAAAAAAAGAGTTATTAACATGTCTTAAAGGAGATTCGCAAGCATTGCATTGAGTAACTGTTAATAAATCATCAATTCATCTTAATTTTTGCTATCTACAGCGAATATAGAGATCCAAAGATGATTTCCGTGCGTATATTTGTTGTAAAGGATTTATAATTATGGATAATCAGTATTGCAAAGTAGGAACAGTTACTCCAATCACTTCTAACAGAAACGTGATTTCCCTTTTAGAGTATCAGTATCAAACCTTTTTGAACAAAGCTAGTGACATGAAATATACCGATGCTAAATTGGTGGAATTTTTTGAGCAAAAAGCTGAGAAGATTCAAAGAGTTTTGGATAATATGATGAACTAGTTTTTTTCGGAAACTACAAAAATTCGGCCATTTGACTTTGTAGCTCTAAAGTCTTATGTCTTGCTGCGTCCGCAAAATCCGTATTTGTTGAGGCATAAATTATACCTCTAGAAGAATTTATAAGAAGGCCTACGTTTTCGTTCATTCCGTTTTCACAAACATCCTTTAAACTTCCTCCTTGCGCACCTACACCGGGCACCAGTAAAAAACTTTCAGGAATAATTTTTCGAATGTCTTTGAAGTACTCTGCCTTAGTTGCACCCACAACGTACATTAAGTTTTTAGAGTTACTATACGTTTTTGAGGTTTCCAGTACGGTTTTGTACAGTTCTTTACCTTCTATTAATTTCGTCTGAAAATCAAAAGCACCAACGTTAGATGTTAGGGCCAAGAGTATGGTATGCTTATTCTTAAAGGCTAGGAAAGGTTCTACAGAATCCTTGCCCATGTAAGGAGCAATAGTAATGGAATCAAATTCCAGATCTTCAAAAAAAGCTTTTGCATAACGTGTAGAAGTATTTCCTATATCACCCCTTTTCGCGTCTGCAATGGTAAATATCTCCGGATAGTTAGCATTAATATATTTGATGGTTTTTTCAAGAGAATGCCAGCCTTTAATTCCATACGCTTCATAAAAAGCAATATTAGGCTTATAGGATACACAAATATCATGTGTAGCATCTATTATAGCTTTATTGAATGCAAAAATTGGATCTTCCACCTTGAGTAAATGAGGCGGTATTTTCTGTAGATCGGTATCTAAACCAATACATAAAAACGACTTTTTCTTTCTAATCTGGGCAACTAATTGTTCAGTAGTCATAGAGACGCTACAGCTATAGTGTTATGGTTTCCAATAAAATTTAAACATTAAAAAATCTCGGAAGCTTCTTTTAGTTTTTCGGTATTCTCTACAAAACTTAATTCATCAATTATTTTCTGAATATCCCCATCTATTATGTTTTGCAAATCGTAAAGCGTTAATCCAATACGGTGATCTGTTACACGGCCTTGCGGATAATTGTATGTTCTAATCTTAGCCGATCGGTCACCGCTACTTACCTGAGAGTTACGTTTGGCCGCATCCTCTTCTTGTTTTTTGGCAAGTTCAAGATCATATAGACGCGAACGCAACACTCTAAAAGCCTTATCCTTGTTCTTATGCTGTGATTTTTGATCCTGGCACTGCGCCACCAATCCTGTTGGAATGTGAGTAAGACGCACCGCAGAGTAAGTCGTATTCACCGACTGACCACCTGGGCCAGAAGAACAGAAAAAATCTATCCGGACATCTTTGGGTTCAATCTGAACATCAAAATCTTCCGCTTCAGGAAGTACCATTACCGTTGCAGCACTGGTATGAACCCTTCCTTGTGTTTCTGTCTGTGGAACACGTTGCACGCGGTGTACACCCGCCTCAAACTTAAGCGTTCCGTAAACATCTTTCCCAGTAACTTCAAATTGGATTTCTTTGTAACCGCCACTGGTGCCTTCACTTAAATCTATAACGTTGGTCTTCCAGCCCTTGCTCTCGCAATACTTGGTATACATACGGAATAGATCTCCTGCAAAAATACTAGCTTCATCACCTCCGGTTCCTGCTCTAATTTCAACCACGACGTCTTTGGCGTCTTCTGGGTCTTTAGGTATAAGCATTAATTTAATTTCCTCTTCTAATTCCGGTAAACCTCCTTTAGCCTCATCTAATTGCATTTTGGCCATTTCAACCATCTCTGCATCACTCCCGTCCGCAATAATCTCCTCTGCTTCTTGAATATTATTAAGCAACTCAATGTATTGCTCACGCTTAGCTACAAGCTCCTTCAAATCGGAATATTCCTTGGTTAATCCTACATAGCGCTTTTGATCCGAAATAATATCCGGCTGAATAATAAGGTCGGAAACCTCATCAAAACGCTGCTTAACTATATTGAGTTTATCTATCATTATCTTGCATCACTTGTATTGCGAATTTACGACAAATTTGTACATTTATTGATATACCTTGGTTTTGATAAAAAGCTTATTTCATCTACGCACCTATCATATAGTCTTTCTATTCTACCGTTCTTTGTTAGTTTTTTCTACTGCAATAACCCTGCTTCAGTATGTATTACTTAGGTCTTCAGGCTCAACCGGAATGGCAATAAAAATCCTGACATCCAAGTTTTTTTTGATTCTTTTATACTTTGCTTTTACATTTATAGGCCCAACAAATAAAAAACTGGTGTTCTATAAAAATTTTGGGATTTCCACTATTCGATTATTTTTTATCTGTTTTGTTATGGATGCTATTCTTTCCATAATTACCGTTCAAATCCTCAATCTATTTTGAAACTAGAAATAGACAACATAGAACTCAGTTTTGACCACAAACGTATCTTGTACGGTATATACTTAAAGGCCGAAACCGGAAAAATTACAGGCCTTTTAGGTCGGAATGGCTGCGGAAAAACATCCTTGCTACGTATTCTATTTGGAAGCCTCACTCCTAAATATTTAAACATAAGGATAGATGGCGTTCATCAAAAAAGAAAATTATTTAAATACGGAAATATCGCTTACTTACCTCAACATCAATTACTACCAGAAGGACTTAAAGCATACAAAGCCTTCAATTATTTTAATGCAGATTGGCAACTGTTCATCTCTACTTTTCCTTCTTTTGAAAAATACAGGAATAATAGTGTTGAAGAATTAAGTTCTGGAGAACTCCGCGTTATTGAAACGTATTTGATATTGAATTCAAACAAAAAAATCATCTTATTAGATGAACCGTTTTCATTTATAGCTCCTGTTTATGTAGAAAAGATGATAGCACTTATTGAAATAAAAAAGCAGGATACCGTAATTGTCATAACAGACCATTTTTACAAGGAAATAATGGGAATTAGTGATACTGTTTATATTTTGAAAGAAGGCTCTTGCAAACAGATAAATTCTTTAAAAGACCTAAGAAACGAAGGCTATATTATCTAAGATATCCATATTATTAACTAAGAATTCAGGGTTTCTCATTCAATAATATACCACTACTCTTATATACTTTATTAGCATTATCTATTAGAATAACATCCGTACCTCCTAATTGATTTATTAATGCGAGTCCATCTTCTTTGCCCATAATGTAGACTGCCGTAGCCAATGCATCACAAAGTTCGGCGCTTTTTGCAAAAATAGATACACTATTCACACCCTCTGCCGGATAGCCTGTTCTAGGATTTAAGATATGAGAGTATTTTAATCCCTCAAAAATGACATATTTTTCTGAATCCCCGGAAGTTGCTACCGAAGATTCCACAACGGGCAACCAAGAAAATATCTTATCCTTACTTAACGGATTGGCAATACCAATCAGCCATTTTTCTCCGGTTGCTTTAGTTCCCCACGTTGTAAGGTCTCCAGCTGCGTTTATTATACCTCCTTGAACTTGTTTGGACACCAAAAGTTCCTTGGCCTTATCTGCAGCATAACCCTTACCAATAGCCCCAAAAGAAATTTTCATACCCTTCTTACTCAAATACACGGTTCTTTCCAACGGATTTAAAATTATTTTCTCATGACCTACTGTTTCCAAAGCCTTACTCACCTCTTCCGGTGTTGGAACTTTGACCATAGACCCATCAAATTTCCAAATATCATAGAGGGAAGCATAAGAAATATCAAAAGCGCCATCCGTTATTTCCGAAATCTGTTTTGCACGCTCAATCAACATAAAGAGTTCCTGACTGACCTTTACGGGCTTTACCCCAGCGTTAAGATTTATCAAGGAAGTTTCCGAATCTGGATTCCATGATGAAATCATATTTTCTATCCGAACAATTTCTGCAGTGGCCTCTTCTATATTTATATATCCTAAATCTTCATTAGTGGATACCACAGTAATATCAAACCGTGTTCCCATAAGCTCCATAGCCTTGTGCACGGTCACTAGTTTCTTTTCCTGGGCAAAGCCATAGGATAAGAAGAAAAAAGAAAGTATGTAAAATACTATCCTCACTAGAACATAGATTTTAGATGTGTTATATACTCATTAGGAGAAAGTTTTAAATACCCCGTTTGCCCCAAAACTTCCGCATCTCCATTTAATAAAACCACCAAAGGAAAATGACCTTTGGGATTATATTTTTCAGCTAGCCTATGATTTTGGGCGGTCATTGCCTCACTAAGTCTGTTCGCTTTTTTTCTTGGAAAATCTGCTTTGTAAAGAATTAAATCAGATTTGGAGAAGCTCTTGAAATCTTCAGACTCCCATATCGCCTTTTCTAACTTCATACAAGGTGCACACCAATCTGAACCAGCAAAAACCAATAATAGGCCTTTATTATTTTTCTTTGCCAAAGCTTGAGCGTTTGCAAAGTTTTCCTGCCAATCCTGGGCCGAAATAGAGGCAACCATACTCAAACAAAACAAAAATAAAATCTTCTTCATATTGATGTTAAAACAAATTCAGTGCCATTTATTCATAAATGCGCAACATTGTACCTGTCAATTCGGTTTTAAAAATCTTTAATGTTTTTGCCGTTGCACCATCTACTTGGTTCAATGGCGCTCCATTTTGTTCAAAACGGGACCCATGCACATCACAATAAAAGATGCCTCCATCCGAATCTACAAAGCGTACTTCTTCATAACCTTGGTGGCTACAAACTTGACTAGCGGCAACAAATTCACCCTCCAAATTCCTAGCTATCACCACCAAATTTTTTAATACAAAACCGCCATTATCGGCAAGTTTTGCATTAGCAGGTTCGTCCAAATCAATTGTAAAATCTATTCCGGTAGGTATTGGGGTATTCCCTTCGGTTTCTTCATCATTATCGCTAGAACAGCCATGTAAACATGGAAAAGCAATAGCAAATGCCGCGCTGGCTCCTAAGCTTTTTAAGAACTGTTTTCTTTCCATAACACTGTTGTTTACTAAAGAAAACGAACTAATGATACGATTCGTATGCCTTTAATAAACAAACTTACCACAAGTACTCTCTATTGTAAGTTTTTTAGAGGCACTAGCCTCTACCCTACCCACAATCTGAGCTTCTACACCAAAACTTTCCGATATTGCTATTAAATCTTTAGCAACAGCTTCGTTCGTATAAATTTCAAGACGATGGCCACAATTAAAAACCTGATACATTTCTTTCCAGTCCGTACCGGATTGTTCTTGAATTAATTTAAAAAGCGGCGGAACAGGAAAAAGGTTGTCCTTAACAATATGGAGCTCATCAACGAAGTGAAGAATTTTAGTTTGTGCACCACCACTGCAGTGCACCATACCATGAATATCTTCGGAAGTATACGTATTCAAAATTTTCTTTACAATTGGTGCATAGGTACGTGTTGGTGACAGCACCAATTTACCCGCGTCCACAGGCACACCATCAATTTTGTCCGTCAATTTCGTATTACCCGAATATACCAAATCAGCAGGCACGGATGCATCAAAACTCTCCGGGTATTTCTCAGCAAGATATTTTGAAAAAACATCGTGTCTAGCAGAAGTAAGTCCGTTACTCCCCATTCCCCCATTATATTCCTTCTCGTAAGTAGCTTTTCCAAAAGAGGCCAAACCAACTATAACATCTCCTGCTTTTATATTTGCGTTATCTATAACGTCTTCTTTCTTTAAACGCGCCGTAACCGTAGAATCCACAATTATAGTACGGACTAAATCACCTACATCTGCAGTTTCTCCACCAGTAGAACGTATGGTCAACCCATGTTCCGCCAAGTCATTTATAAGCTCCTCGGTACCATTAATTATTTCTGATATCACCTGACCGGGAATCAAATTTTTATTTCGTCCAATGGTAGAAGAAAGCATAATATTATCCGTAGCCCCAACACAGATAAGGTCATCTATGTTCATAATAAGTGCATCTTGCGCAATTCCTTTCCAAACGGATAAGTCTCCTGTTTCCTTCCAGTACATATACGCCAACGAAGATTTTGTACCCGCACCATCTGCATGCATTACCAAACAATAATCTTCATCATTAGTTAAGTAATCCGGCACAATTTTACAGAACGCCTTTGGAAAGAGTCCCTTATCAATATTCTTTATAGCATTGTGCACATCTTCTTTTGAGGCGGAAACTCCTCTTTGGCTATACCTTTCACTGTTAGATGAACTCATTATTATGGCTTTTTGGCAAAAATAAGGTATTCACCGAATAATCATAGCTTGACAAAAAAAACTTTCAAAAAGTTCTTAAATCGATTAAAATTTATGATAAACACCGCCACCAATAACTGCTCTTTTTGGTACATTGGCCCCTGAAATAGCTGAAGTATAATTAGCTAGTACACCTATTTTTTCGGTAATTTCTATAATTCCCTTTATACCGTAAGCAACATATTCCTGATCATTCAAATACAGTCCTGTGGCCAAATTAGCTTCCGGAAGTATAACCTCTCCGTTTTCAAAAGAAGTTGAAAAATCAAGAAAACCAATAAGCCAAAGTCTCTTTATCGGTTTTACACCAGCTTCAGCGCTAGCTCTAAAATTTGAACTATAGTCATTAAAACGAATATCAACTCCTGTAGATGCCTGAACAAAGAAATTATCATAACCTCTACCAATATTCAGTCTTGGAGATAATGTAAATGTATCATAACCACTTCTAAGTCCGGATGCCTCAAAATAGTTTCCGGTGTTGGCCTCAATATTAAATTGACCGGAAATCACCCATTTATTGTTATAAAGTTGATGTTTTACGCCAACGACCAAATTACCCAAAGCAGTTTCAGAACCATTTGAAGTAATAGGTATGCCATTAGCAGATGATACTACATCGCCAGCTTTTATCATTTTAATAGGTAGACTTAATAAAACAGTAGTCTTATCAGAAATACCATATTCACCAAAAAGTTGAAGGGTGTTATCTGTTATTTTACGCTCGGTTCTATAATCGGGATTTCCGTAGATACCGGAATAGCCAGCTATATTATAATAAGATAGTTGAACGTAAGCTTCGTTTTTTGCTTTTGTCCACGCTCCCTGAGAAAAAAGAGAAATAGAAAATAAAAAAAGCAAGGTGAAAAGGTATTTTTTTACAGTACTATGCATCTTTAAAATATTTACAATATTCCCTACTTAGTATATCTTTTCACCGCTCCCTTACATCCATTTAGCTAATTTTTAGGTGTTTTAGCTAAAGTGATCTATGATTTCCCCCTAAAACAGAAAAAAGGATTTTTATTTAATGGATAACAATTCGCGATACTTGGTAAGCGGCCAATACCTATTATCTACCAACCTTTCCAATTTATCGCAATGCATCCGTATTTCATCAAAATACGGCTTTACATTATCACTGTAAGCAAAGGCTTTTTTATGTGTATCCGTTAGTTTGTTTGCCTTCCTTCTTGCATCGGTCATAGCGTCCGTCTGCTTTTTAAGATCAGTAATATGCTCTGCAACTTGTTCTATAATTCCTGATTGGCCATCCGTTAACTTCCTATGAGCAGCACCATATATTTCTTTGAGACCCAATACATTTTTTATCAAAATATTCTGATACTCCACAACCGACGGAATGATGTGATTGTACACCAATTCATTGAGAACCCTACCTTCTATTTGAATGTGTAAAATATAAGCTTCCAATTCTACTTCCTGTCTTGCGGCCACCTCTTTCTCACTCATAACGCCCATAGAATCAAAAAGGTCTAGACTTGTTTTTGAGGTCAAAATCCGTAAAGCTTGCGGAGTGTTCTTATTGTTGCTTAATTTTCTTCTTCTCGCTTCTTTTTCCCATTCATCACTATAGCCATCACCATCAAAACGAATACGTTTGGAAGTTTTAATATACTCACGCAGCACATTAAAAACGGCTTCATCCTTTTTGAGACTCTTTTTATCTACCAGTGCATCTACTTCCTTTTTAAATTCCTGTAGTTGCTTTGCCACAATAGTATTTAAAATTGTCATGGGTTTTGCACAATTGGTTTTGGCCCCAACACCACGCATCTCAAACTTGTTTCCGGTAAATGCAAAAGGAGACGTGCGGTTACGATCCGTATTATCCAATAAAATTTCCGGAATTTTACCCACTACATTTAATTTAAGCTCCGTTTTCTCCTCCGGTGATAATTTTCCTTTGGACACCCCTTCTAACTCATCCAAAACATTACTTAACTGCTTACCAACAAATATGGATAAGATTGCCGGAGGCGCTTCATTAGAACCCAATCTATGGTCGTTACTAGCAGATGCAATAGAGGACCGTAAAAGCTCCTCATAAGTATCTACCGCTTTAATGGTATTGATAAAAAACGTTAAGAATTGAAGGTTCTTCATTGGTGTAGAGCCTGGACTCAATAAATTTACACCTGTATCCGTAGCCAAAGACCAATTATTATGCTTTCCCGAACCATTGATACCAGCAAATGGTTTTTCGTGAAAAAGGACCTTAAGTTGATGCCTATCCGCTATCCGATCCATCACATCCATTAGAAGTAGGTTGTGATCCACCGCTAAATTTGCTTCTTCAAAAACAGGTGCTAATTCAAACTGATTAGGAGCTACTTCATTATGCCTTGTTTTTAAAGGAATGCCCAAAAGCATACATTCTACCTCCAAGTCCTTCATAAAATTAATTGCCCTCAGTGGTATAACGCCAAAATAATGATCATCTAACTGCTGACCTTTTGCCGCGGAATGGCCCACAAGTGTTCGCCCTGTTAAACTGATATCAATTCTTGAGAGAGCAAGTTCTTTATCCACCAAAAAATATTCCTGCTCCCAACCTAAAGTTGCGCTAACTTTTACCACAGTCTTATCAAAATACCGAGCAACAGCTGTAGCCGCTTCATCTACTGCACTTAAAGCACGTAATAAAGGTGCCTTATTATCCAAAGCCTCCCCGGTATACGATACAAATATTGTAGGTATACACAACGTAGTATCATATACGAAAGCCGGACTAGTGGGGTCCCAAGCCGTATATCCTCTAGCTTCAAAAGTATTACGGATTCCTCCACTGGGAAAACTAGAGGCATCGGGTTCTTGTTGTACCAACTGGCCACCGCCAAACTTCTCTAAAGCCCTCCCATCTGGCATAAGATCAAAAAAAGCGTCATGCTTCTCTGCTGTTGCACCAGTAAGTGGCTGAAACCAATGTGTGTAATGGGTAGCACCCATTTCAATAGCCCATGACTTCATGGACTCCGCTACCTGATCAGCTATTTTCCTATCAATTTTCGAACCTGAAAATATTGCCCCTTGAACACTTGCCAAAGCATCCTTGGTTAAATATTGTAGCATGCGTTCATTATTAAATACGTTGTTCGCATAAAGCTCTGACCTACGCCCCTTTTCATCAACACTTACGCGTTCCCTTTTTCGGCTCTGGGCAATAGCATCAAATCGCTGTCTAGACATACTTTTACTTTTATTTATATCGGCTAAAATAAGTATTACCGAATTAATAATAAATTCTGGAAAAAATCAACTTACCACAAAATACCCCGTTAAAATTAGGGCAATCGTAAATAATATTCAATTTTTTCATATTTACCCCCCTAAAAATTAGTATAATTCAACAAAAAACATATTTTTGTTCGTCTGTAAATTTAAAATTAATTACCGTAATTATGAGCAAAACTAAATTAGAATACATCTGGTTGGATGGATATTTCCCTACGCAGAACATGCGTAGCAAAACTAAAGTTGTAAACGATTTTGGAGGCAAATTAGAAGATTGTGATATGTGGTCTTTTGATGGAAGTTCAACGAGGCAAGCAGAAGGTGGATCTTCTGACTGTTTGTTAAAACCAGTTGCAATTTATCCAGATCCTGCACGTAGAGATGCCTTTTTAGTAATGACCGAGGTCTTAAATGCTGATGGTACTCCTCACGAATCTAACGGAAGAGCAGGTATTGATGACGATGATAACGATTTCTGGTTCGGTTTTGAGCAAGAATACTTTATCATGGATACGAAAACACAACTTCCTTTAGGTTTCCCTATTGGCGGATACCCGGCTCCACAAGGAATGTACTACTGTTCTGTAGGTGGTTTACATACTCACGGAAGAGAGCTAGTAGAAAAGCATGCTGACCTTTGTATCGATGCTGGTCTTAACTTTGAAGGAATCAACCAGGAGGTTGCTTCTGGACAATGGGAATTTCAATTATTCGCTAAAGGTGCCAAGAAAGCGGGAGATGAAATTTGGATTGCAAGATACCTTTTAGACAGATTAACCGAGCAATATGGTTACTACATTGAATACCACCCTAAGCCATTAGGTAAAGATATGGACTGGAACGGTTCTGGTATGCACGCTAACTTCTCTAATGAAGTCTTAAGAACATGTGGTTCTAAAGAAACTTACGAGAAAATATGTGAAGCTTTCCGTCCGGTTGTAAAAGAACACATTGCTGTTTACGGTGAGTTTAACGACCAACGTTTAACAGGTGAGCACGAAACTGCTTCAATCAACGACTTTAGCTTTGGTATTTCTGATAGAGGCGCCTCTATCCGTATTCCAATTATTACAGTTGAACAAGGCTGGAAAGGCTGGTTAGAAGACAGAAGACCTGCTTCTAATGGTGATCCATACAAGATTGCCGGTAGAATTATAAAAACAGTTAAATCTGCGAAGATTTAATTATACAGTTTTTTGTTGTTGACATAATGTAGAACGCCCGAACCAATTGGTTCGGGCGTTTTTTTGTTTTCTACTTTATAAAAACTATTGGTCATTACCTTTCCAAGTCTGCAATGCGCTCACAGCCTCATCTGTATAATCCGTAAAAACACCATCTACACCAGCATCAAAGAACAGGTGGTACTCATCTTCCACATTACCGTTACTCCACTTGTTATCTTCATTTCTAAACGTATATGGATGTACTTGTAAATCATATTTGTGAGCCAAATCTACAAAGTCGGTTTTTGGCAGCACCGCGATAGTTCCACTTTCATCCTTGGTAAAAGAAATGACAAAAGGTTTCCATGGGCCAATACCTTCTGCATAAGAAGATACGAATCTCATACCTTCATCCGTAGAAAAATACTCGTAGGTTCTAGCATCTCCATTGGCATAAAAATCGAATGGTGCTGCATAGGAGATAAAATCACCCTCAGGTACATTAAAATCCAAACTACCGTCTGCATTTACATTATAAGTTGAAATTAGCTGTACCAATTTTACATCTGATTTTGAGTTGATATACTGCAAAGGAGCAACCTCAAAACACTGAACGAACACAGGCGAATTATACGAGTTAAGTTTTGCTTCCGATAATTTTGCCAATAGAGCATCTTCAATAGGAAGGCCTATTAAGTTATGAAAATAAGGATGCTTCATTTCAGGATAAAGCCCCACATCACTTCCATTTGTAGTTTTTCTAGATTTTGCCAAAGTGATAATTTCGTCTAATGTTGGAATTTGAAACATGCCATCAAAACGATCGGAACGGTCAGAACGGGCTTGTTTGGCTTTTAGTTTTTTAATCTGCTCCAAAGTAAAATCAGAAACAAACCAGTCCGTAATTTCTTTTCCATCCAGATTTTTAGTTGTTTTTAAATTAGCAAACTCCTGTAGGTCTTCTACGTTGGTTGTGCCGGAAATAAAAGGTTCGTGACGCGCTACCAAAAAACTGTCCTTGGTCATGACCAAATCTGGCTCAATGTAATCAGCACCCATTTCAATAGCTTTTGCGTACGCCTCTAACGTGTGCTCTGGATAAATGGACTGTGCACCTCTGTGCGCTATGACCAAAGGTGTTTTACTATTTTCTTCGTGATGACCTCCCCCTATAAAATCATCTAATTTATCACAAGAAGTGAATAAGGTTAGAAGGGATAAACCTGCCATTGGTAAAAAATTCATTTTCTTCATTTTAGTGGTTTTTAAATTGACACTAAAACAACAAAACAGATATTAGCCTAACGTTAAAGAAGATTACTATATGAATATGCTTAGATGAGGATAAGTTAAGGGAATTGTAAAGTAACTAATAAAGACAAAAATTAAGTGATCGTATGGTAAACAAACGCAATATAAACTCCTAGTAATATAATACCATCCCTCCATCCTAAACGAAGACCCCTAGGAATAAAAACTAGAGGAAGTATAAGAAAGGAAATACCTAACATCCAAAAAATATCATTACTCAATAACCCTTCATCCATTACATGAATAGGCGTAATAATAGAGGTGATACCTAGAACGGCCAATAAATTAAAAATATTTGAACCGATCAAATTTCCTAAAGAAATAGCTTTTTCCTTTTTGATCACGGCAATTATAGATGCCGCCAATTCTGGTATGCTAGTACCCACGGAAACTATAGTTACGGCTATTATACGCTCACTAACGCCATATAAAGTAGCCAAACCTACCGCACCATTGATAAGCAACTCTGACCCTCCCCAAAGTGCCGTACCGCCAAGACCTAAAAATAGTACTAACTTATACAGTGGCAAAGGTTCATCATCCTCCGGTGCTTCGTCTTCTACTGCTTGCTTTTGAAAGCGCAATAAATAGACTAAAAACAAGAATAAGGCAACAACCATTATTATACCTTCATACTGTTGTATTTGCCCATCAAAGAAAATAAACCCAAAAAATAGCAGTGAAGCGGCCATCATTACGGGCCAATCTGTTGTATAGAAAGTTTTACGAACATCTATACTTCCTAACAATACCGTCACGCCTAATACTAAACCAAGGTTAGCAATATTAGAACCTACTACATTTCCTAATGCCAAATCCGGAAAACCATCTAATGCTGCTTTTATACTTACAATAAGCTCAGGTGCTGATGTAGCAAAAGACACCACCGTCATACCTATCACTATTTTGGGGATATTCAATCTTAAAGAAAGAGCAACTGCTGATTTTAAAAGCCAATTACCACCCGCTATTAAAAGTGTAAGGCCTAGAACAATAAAAAGAAGATTCTGCATGTACAGTTTTCAGAAAATTAGTGAACAAAGATATAGGAACATTTTTACTTTTAAATGTCTTTTTTAGCGAGTTACCAAAGCAAAATATACGTGTGAAAAAAGTCGTTCAAAAATGGATTTGCACCAAAAGCATTAATTCCGACTCAAAACTATGCTTAAAAAAGAAAAGGATCTTCAAAACAGTCCTTCATTTGTTTCAATATGAAAGTTTTATTTTACTAATAAATTACAAATTGAAACCATACTGTAGACATATTTTTAAATTTATTAACTGTAACCATTTTTTAACCTGCATAATCGTATGAAAATTGAATAATTCTCATCATTCTGCTAGGATATCAATATTTCTTTTAATTATCTTGATTGGATAATCGATTATTATCAACTATCTATTAACCCTAAAAACCCCTAATTATGATTACACTTGCAAAAATTCTATTACTACTCCTAGTATCGATGATCACGATAGTAGCGTAAGTTAAATCATATAGGCCTATATAATAAAAGACCGCCGTAAAGCGGTCTTTTACTTTATTTTCAATAAGTTAGCATATTCTATATACCAACTGATGAAGAAAACATTATTTAAATTTCTTGCCAAAGTAAATCAAGTACTATTACCCTCTTATTCTCAAAAAAGGCTAGACTTATCTAAAGCTTCCAAGATACAGATGGCTATAATTGGCTGGCGCTATTTTGTTACTACTCGGGCTTTGGACTAGTAATTTAAAAGTGCTTTTGTCATAATATTTTCTATTTTGTTCCTACCGTTTAAAAAATCCAGTTCAATCAAAAAGTTACATTGAACGATTTCCCCTCCCAAACGTTGTACTAAATCGCACGTAGCTTTTGCTGTACCTCCAGTAGCTAGTACATCATCATGAATTAGTACTTTTTCGCCTTTAAGAATAGCATCACTATGTATCTCCAAGGTATCTGTACCATATTCAAGATCATAGGTCTGACTAGTTCTTGCTGCCGGTAACTTATTAGGTTTTCTAACCGGGATGAAACCTGCATTCAGTTTTTGAGCCAAAAGAGGTGCGAAAAAAAATCCGCGGCTTTCCATGCCCACAACTTTATCTATCTTAACATCACCCACCATTTCAGCAAGTCTATCTAACGTAAATTGCATGGCTTTGGCATCTGCCAACAGCGGTGTTATATCTTTAAAGACCACTCCATCTTGCGGAAAATTATCAATATCTCTAATAAAGGTTTTTAAATCCATTTAATAAGTAACTTATATTTTGCCGTAAATGTAAAAAGAAATATATTTGCACCCCGTTAGGTAAAAAGCCCATTACAATTGGCTTATTTTAATTTCCGTTCAGGGAAAGCTAACGAAAGTATTTTTATTGGTCCTGTGGCGCAACTGGATAGCGCATCTGACTACGAATCAGAAGGTTACAAGTTCGAATCTTGTCAGGATCACCAAATTGGACGTATTCCAATATCAAAACCTTGCTGATCTTAAGATCAGCAAGGTTTTTTGCTTTTTAAGAATATAGTTGAATTTTGATAATGCTTAAACTGTAGATTTTTGAAAACCCATTGAAGTCTGTCTACTTTTTCAACGTTATATTGATAGCTTACCACTAGTAATTGAAATGAATATACCCTAATACTCATTCGATAAATTACAACTATCCAATACAACTGTTTTTTACGCAAGAGTACAATTAATATATTCTCAAATACACTTCTTCTGAAGCAAAGACTTTAATTTACTCTGTTCTAAAATGCTTAGTAAATTATGAATACATATATAACTCAATCTCCATTAACTCTACTTATTCTACTTTTAGGTATAAATTGTTCGTCGAGTCAAGATACAAGATATAAGGAAGTTATAAATACATCAGGTGTTTACAGTATTGACACAGGATATACAATTTCTAAAGTACGTCCTGCAGTAAACAAGAATAAAACGTACATCGTTGCTAGTAGTTATGAAGGCACCGTTTTAGGCATTTCTTATAACGGAAAAATACTTTGGAAAAATGAACTATCAGGTTTTATGAACCATGATATTTGGGCCGATGATATAAATAATGATGGCTTTGATGAGATTTTAGCCGCAAATGCGGATGGTACTGTATATTGTCTTGATCATAAAGGAAAGGTATTATGGAAATTTAAACAGAATACCGCACCCATGTATGCGGTTTGTATCATAAAAAAAGATAAAAAGGCCTATGTAGTTTGTGGTGGGTACGACAATAGCTTTTACTATGTGACTAGTGATGGTAAATTAATTGATGAAATTGCTTCTCATACCTATTCTGTAGAAAAACCCTTTAGTAAAGCAAAAAAAGAACTACCTCCCGAAGGGTTGCATTTAACCAATTTTTTAAGACCTGGAAAACTTGCGAACGGCAAAGAAATATTGATAGTTCATGGAGTTCAAAACAGCATGAATGGCAATGGAACGCTTTACTATTTCAACCCTTTAGAGAAACTACCTTACAAAACCATAAAAATTAAAAAACGTGGCCCTTATGGAGATGTGAAAATTGGAAATGTAAATGGAGCTCAAGAAGTGTTACTGGGTCGTGTTGGGGCGCAGGCAAAAGGTATGCACTTTACAAAAGTTAGCCTTGACAACCCCAACCACCAATCTTTTGTTGATTTTAAAGAAGTAAAAGACCAAAAACCCCTTAAAAGAGGCATGTATCGTGTTATTCAAACCGATGTGTTCAACTACAAAGGGAAAACGGCTTATATAACCCTATTTGGTAGCAATATTTTAATTCATAATGTTGGAGCTAAAGATGCAGATGCCGAAGTAATCCCTACACGGTTTTCATTTAACGACATGTTTAAAGACCACAACGCAAATAAGCTAATCTTAGCTAGTGCACAAAGTGGAGGAAGCGCTATTCAAATTATAGATTTAGATAATACGAATTGGAAAAATGAATTTTCTAAATTAAATCCTCCAGGGAAAATTCAGACTATACTTACCAATACGAACAAAATAAAACAAGATTTACAGCAGTTTAAAAAACCTTCTTATCAAAAAGAATCCGCTACTGTTTATTTGATGTCAGAAAACAGAAAAAAAACAGGTGCGGCAGAAGCTATTGATAAAATTGAAGCTACATATAGCAACCCTGTATTTTTAAACGGAGGGAGTTTTGATAAAGAAAAGTGGGATCGTTCTGCCATGCCAAGTGAAGTTTATAAAAATAAGCGAGATGGTAGAATGAAATACATATTAACCCAAAACGAGGTTTTAGAAATACTGAAGAAAAAGCATAAGCAGTCTAACGGAAAAGGGATTTCTTATTGGGCCGGTCACGGTAACGACCCTTATATGTACCAAGTAGCTACTACGAAAAAAGGATTTGATATTGCTAACGGAAACAAAACCGTAATAATTTACCCTGAAGTTGAAGACCATTCGGACGAGTTTAATTTTGTCATGAATGATTTAATTCTACCCCTAGCAGATTATGCGAAAACAAAAAATGCTAGTTTATACCTACGCAATAAGCATTTGTTCTGGCAATCTAGTGTTTATATGGATAAATGGGAACCATTAACATCTGGTAAATATGCTAGTGTTTTTGTGCCCGCTATGGAAGAAACCACGGATAAATCTATGGAATTGAGTTTTACATCTCGCTTAGGCCTTTGGGCAAGCGGAGCGGTAGATAGTTGGGGTGCCCGTTGTGCTAGAGACAACCCTAGTTTTGATCGTTTACGCCAACATTCCAATCAAACGTTACCCAACCATTTCTTAAGAACCATGGTGTATACTATTTCAAGTGGTGCCCAATATATAGATAATTTCCCCGTGGATCAAGAGTACATGAGTTTACTATGGGAACTGATTGCAAAAGGGGCTTTATTTGTTCCTGAACGCTCGGACATTTTAAGTTTTTCCCCTGTTCATTTAAGCATTAATAATCCTAATGAAGACTATCTAAATGAAGCTAGCAATGTAAAATGGCTAACGTTTTACAATAAAAACGGAGATAATAAAGAAGCATATGCTTTTAGCAGATTAAATGGTACGTGGCCAGGAGCTCCATTAACTGAATGGGATTTTTCCAGATTTGCTGCAGGAGCAACAGACCGTCATTTAAATTTTATCCCAAAATATAATAACGGTATGGTTTTGATTACTCCTACACAAAATGGTGCGTTTGTAGACAAAGATGCCATTAGAAAACCTTTAGAAGAAAATATTAACCCATGGTACAAAGGCAAACTAAAAGAATACTATTCTGACGGAAAAAATTATATGTCTGCAGATGGTAAATCCATTTATAAGCCTAGAGATTATTACAAGGTAATTGAAAAAGATATTATAGAAAGTGCCACTTTATTACCATTAACAGTTTCTGGCAATGTGGGGTGGGTAGTTGCACAGGTCTCGCCAAAGCATTTACGTTTAACCCTTGTCGAAAACGGATATATTAACCCAAAAGAAGCTACGGCAACCGTTAAATTTAATAATATGAAAGTACTGAAGATTAAAGACCTGTTGAATAATGAGGAGTTTAAATCGAGCCCAAATACGGAGATAAAGATTGCTGTTCCGTTAGGTGGCTTCCGATTTTTAGATATTGAACTAGCTGAAGCATTATAGCAGAAAAGCGAGAATATTAAGATTGATTTAATCGATTTCTAAAATATTCAAAAAAACACATGACAGCTGTTTTATTGAACAAATTATGAATTAAAAATGAAGCATACATTCTTTTATTTAATCCTATTGACTTGCACTTTTGTTGGATGTAAAACAGCAAATATTGATACTATTAACGCAAAAGCATTAGAATCAATAGATGTTAAAATTGTATTGTTAGCAGGGCAGTCCAATATGGCTGGAGCGGGAAATTTTGATGAATTGAGTCCGGTAGACCTTAAAAGAATTGAACATATATCAAAAAGAGTTTCATTAAGTTTCAATGGCAAACCAGCTGAACCGCTTTCATATTATGATAATAAACCAAACGAAAAATATGCCTTTTTAAAGCGTTTTGGTCCAGAACTATTTATGGGATTGACATTAGCAGAGCGTAACCCATATCAAGAATTCCTATTAATAAAGCGTTCACAGGGTGGGACAGCATTGTATGGCGCTTGGAATCCTAATTGGACAGCTAAAAAAGCTAAAGAAGTGGAAAAAGGAGAGTCTAAACAAAATTTGAAACTCTATGATCTTCATATTACAGATATCAAGAAAAATATAGAAGTTTTAAAAACTCAAAACAAGACTTACAAAATAATAGGGTTAGCTTGGATGCAAGGAGAGAATGATGCTGCCAAAGAGATTAGTGCAACCACTTATAAAGACAATCTTAGAATTTTAATTAAAAGTTATAGAGAAGATTTAGGTAATAAAAATCTATCATTCGTAATTGGACAAATAAATTCCAGATATGGAAAATTCCAAGAAAAAGGCCCTGCTATAGTGAGACAAGCAATGAATGAAGTTAGCGCTTCAGACAATCAGGCAGCTATTATTAAAACATCAACAGATACCACTTGGGCGGATTATCCAAAACATACAGATAATGTCCATTACAATACTAAAGGTCAAAAACGTTTAGGGATTGCATTTGCCAATAAGCTAAGTATTCTAAACCAATAGAAGAATTGACAACGGACTACCCCAGAAACGGGCGAAGCCAAGCGCAGAATTAGCTTAAAAGCAATAGAGTAGGTTTTAAACGCAAAATATTATAGAATATGGATGTTAAGAAAATAGCACTATTTACAGTTGTCTTACTTCAAATAACAGCTTGTGGTGCTCAAGCATTAAAAAATTCAAAACCGAATATCGTTTTTGTAATGACAGATGATCAAGGGTTGGTTTTGGAATCAATTGGGCATCCTGTAGTTGAAACACCGTTTATAGATGCTTTTGCCAAGAAAGCATTACGATTTACTAATTTTTATGTAAGCCCAAACTGTGCACCTTCTAGAGCTGCCATTATGGGAGGCGTACATGAGTTTAGAGCAGCAGTTACGGCAACACACAACGAATGTGAACGTATGGCTTTGGATTTGACAACCTTTCCTGAATTACTCCAAAAAGAAGGGTATGAAACCGGAATATTTGGAAAATGGCATTTAGGGGATATTGATGCGCATTTACCTAGGAATAGAGGGTTTTCCGAAGTCTTAATGCATGGAGCCGGAGGAATTGGTCAAAGAGAAAAAGGTGTAGAAATAACAAGTTATGCAGATTTCACACCAAATCAAGGAGAGAAAATGAATGCTAAATATTTCGACCCAGTTTTATTACACAACAAAACCGTAGTGCAAACCAAGGGCTATTGTACAGATATATTTTTCAATTCGGCAATTGCATGGATTAAAGAACAAAATGAGGCCAAAAAACCATTTTTCGCATATATATCTACAAATGCACCTCATTCGCCTTTGATAGCAAAGCCAGAAAATTTGCAGCGAATGAAAGACCGTGGTGTTACAAAACCACAACCTAGGTTGGCAATGATTGAAAATATTGACGACAATTTTGGTGTATTGATGCAGAAGTTAGAAAAATGGAATATGTTAGAAAATACACTTGTTATTTTCACTTCTGATAACGGAGCACCAGGCTCTGACCCAGATTTTATTCAAGGTCATAAAACAGGTAAAGGAACACCCTATGAAGGGGGCGTACATGTACCTGCTTTTTGGTATTGGAAAGGGAAATTTAAAGAAGATGTAGCTATTGACGCATTAACTGCCCATGTAGACTTATTTAAAACGTTTTGTGAATTAACCGGAGCAAATAGTTCCAAAGCAAAACAAGAATTAACCGGAAGAAGTTTGTTGCCGTTATTAGAAAATCCAAGTTATAATTGGAAACCAAGAGTATTGCAAACACAACGTGGAAATATTGCTAAAAACCCCATAGATTCTGCAGACAAAATGTGGTCGGTAAGAACAGACCGTTGGCGATTAGTTGGAAAAGAATTGTATGATATTTCAAATGATCCTTATGAACAAATAGATGTTTCTGAGGAATACCCAGATGTTGTTGCAGCACTATCAAAATCTCATTTTGATTGGTACCAAACAATGATTCCCCATATGATTAATCAGAATAATGTGTGGACAGACCCCAAAGCTCCTTTCGAAAAATTATACGACGAACAATTAGCTAAAGGGGGTATTCCTAATTGGGCACCTGCTAGTATTGACTAATGCAATTGAGGTACTAGAATAAATTATGATTCTATAGACAAAACTCAGAAGATAGTTATCAGTTAATTCAAATAAAAAGCCATTCTAAACCCTCAGTTAAATTGAAAAATTTCCTGAGGGTTTTCTTATTTCTTGAAGATTGTATGGTGTTTTGCGTCAAAAATACTCAGAGAGACATTGAAAATACTGTTAGATACTAAAAATCGCCTACACATTGTAATTTTATCTGCATCGCTTATAAGTGTCTAAGTATTAATATCACTTGAGCTCCAATTAATAATTTAAAATGAAAACAGTCAATTTAAAACAAGGGTTATTATTAGTTCTGCTAGCAGTTACGTCTATTACTTGTAACGCTCAAAATAAGCAAGATAAAAAACCAAACATCATTTACATTTTAGCAGATGATATGGGCCTGGGCGATGTACAATTGTACAACAAGGACAGTAAAATACCAACACCTAATATTGATCGCTTAGGTACTGAAGGTGTTAGATTCACAGATGCTCATACAAGTTCAGCTGTATGTACTCCAACAAGATATGGTATAATTACAGGCCGTTATTCTTGGAGGACTTCGACATTAAAAAAGGGAGTTTTAGGTGGCCATAGTGAACATTTAATTGATATTGAAAGAGAAACCGTTGCCAGCATATTAAAAAAGCAAGGTTATAAAACCGCATGTGTTGGAAAGTGGCATTTAGGTATGGATTGGAAAGAACTTAACGCTACTGAGTCCTTAAGGAAAAAAGCCAATAATGTTGATATGAATGCTCCAATCAAGAATGGCCCTAATACAAATGGTTTTGACTATTATTTTGGAATTTCGGCATCATTAAACATGAATCCCCATGTATTTATTGAAAATGACAAAGCGCTGGGAACTTTCGAATATTTAAAAAATGAAGATGCATTAGAAAAAAGAGGATACATAGGGGCAAAACCAGGCTGGTCTGCTAAAGAATTTGAACAAGATGAAGTCTTATCAACCTTTACTAAAAAAACGTGTGATTGGATTGAAGAAAACAAAGACACTCCATTTTTTGTCTATATGCCATTGAATGCGCCGCATTCGCCAATTGTTCCCAGTAAAAAATTTATCGGTAAAAGTGGTTTAAACGATCATGGCGATTTTTGTATGGAAACAGACTGGGCCGTAGGGCAAGTAATGGAAACATTAGACCGGTTAAACATAGCAGACAATACTATTATAATCTTTACTGCTGATAACGGAACGTCTCCTAAGGCAGGTTTTCCGGCGATGGCAGAAAGAGGACATCATTCAAGTTGGATTTATAGAGGAATGAAAGGAACAAACTGGGAAGGTGGCCATAGAGTACCTTTTTTAGTACGTTGGCCAAACAAAGTGAAAAAAGAACAAGTTTCCGATCAATTAATTTGTACTACTGATTTGATGGCTACCTGTGCTAGCCTTTTAGGAATTACACTAAATGAGAATGAAGGAGAAGATAGTATTAGTTTTTTACCTGCATTACACGGGGAAACAATTCCTGAAGTAAGTGAGCGAACAATAGCACACCATTCTGATGGAGGGATTTTTTCTATTCGAACAGCCAAATGGAAATTGATGTTTGATGATTTTGGAGGTTCAAACAGAACCGACCCAAGAAAAAACGAACCAATAAAAAATGCTGCATCACTACAATTATTTGATATGGAAAATGATGCAACCGAAGACGTAAATCTAGCAAGTCAATACCCAGAAATAGTTGAAGAACTAAAGAAAAACTTGGCAACTATAATCAAAGAAGGAAGAAGTAATCCTGGTAAAAATCAACCAACAGATTTAAATACCTCAAATTTAAAATGGCCACAAATAAAAGTGGTTGAAGAGTATTTATACCAAAAATAAAGATATAGAAAGAAGAAAATTTTTAAAAAGGGAGCTGTAGGAGCCGGTAGCAACAACTATAGTTCATTAAGCTCATATTCAGCTTCTACAGAAACTACTAATTCTGGCGCCTCCGACTTAGAACATTGGAAAAAAGTAGCTACAAGAGAAAAAGAAATTCCGAATAGAAATAAAGAAATACATGCGGATGTATTTGTTGCTAGAGGTGGGGTTATTAGTTGTGGTTTGAAATTTGGACACGCTAATTTATACCAAGAATAACAAAAAAATATATTCAATAATAATTATGAAATTTAAAACCGGACTACTATATACCTTAACTAGCGTATTCTCTTTTGTGAGTTGCACAGGTCAAAAGGTAGTTACAAACAAAAAAGACATAGCTTCTAACTCAACTGAAAAACCAAATCTTATTATCATCCATACAGATGAGCATAATTTCAGGACATTAAGTTGTTATCAAAAACTACTTTCGCTAGATCAAGCTTTTGTTTGGGGAAAAGGTAATAATTCTACAACACCAAACATAGATAAATTAGCTAATGAAGGTGCTATAAGTACTAGCTACTATGCCTCCTCCCCTGTTTGTACACCATCACGAGCGTCGTTAGTTACAGGCTTATATCCGCAAGCTACGGGTGCACCAAAAAATGGACTTCATATTAGTGAGGATGTTCCAACTTTTGCAACCATTTTAAGAAATCAAGGTTATGCAACATCTTACGTGGGCAAATGGCACTTAGCAGGTCATAATAAATATAGTTTCGGGATAAAGTATAAAGCAGGTTTTGAAGATAACCGCTATATGATGCGAGGTGGTCATGCCCCCTATTTTCATGTTAAAGACGGTAAAGTTCTAGATGGACTTGGATATAAAGCCATTAAGAAATATCCTGAAAATGAAATTATACACGCAACCGATTTTTTCACGAACAAAACACTAGAAATCCTAAAACGGGATAAAGACAAACCTTTTGCCCTAATGCTGTCCATTCCGGATCCGCATACACCAGATTATGCCAAGCCGCCTTACAATACGATGTATACAAATATGAACGTTGTAGCGCCTAAAACAATGAATCCAAAATATGCGGATCAAAGACCGTCCTGGGGAAGAGGTGGAAATAACGAAGCTTCCGGGAAAAAATCTTTTGAAAAAGAAAAAAAGATGCTAAAGCAGTACTTTGGAATGGTTAGCCATATTGATGATAGTGTAGGTAAAATTTTAGATTTTCTTGAAGAAAACAATCTTACTAAAAACACCATTGTTGTCTTTACATCTGATCACGGAGATATGTTTTTTGAACATCAAAGGAGAAACAAAGGAGTGCCTTATGAAGCATCTGCCAGAATTCCTTTTGTAATTCGATATCCTAATAAAATTCCAGCTAAAAAAGTTGTTAATACAGCATACACCAACGTAGATTTTACACCAACCATTTTAAGTTTGATGAATATAAAAACCGATACAAAATTTCATGGCTTGGACAGTTCTAATGATTTTACCAATGATGAAAAAATAGTGAATAGCGATAGAATTACATACTTCGCCAAATCCGGTGGCTTTTGGGTTGCTGGAGTGAGTGACCGTTATAAATTAGTATTTGATAAAAAGGAAAAACCATATTTATTCGATTTAGAAAAAGACCCAGACGAGCTTATTAACTTTTACTACAATAAAGATTATGCCGATATTGTTCATAGGATGCAAACCGAATTGATTAAGCAGTTAGTGAAATATGATGAGCCTGGATTAAGAAATCACAAGGATTTGACACAGAATAATCTTAACTTTAAAGGCTGATAAAGTATTGGATTTTAATAGGTTGTTCTTAAACAAATTTGTTCATCTAACATATTTAAAAATGAAAACTTACTCTGTTATTCTTTTGATGTTTGTGTTTTGTTCTCAATTCAGTTTTGGGCAAAACGACTGGGAAAATGAATTAATGTTCGAGCAGAACAAACTACGTGCTCGCGTTCCAAGTTATTCTTATACAAAACATGATGATGCCTTAATAGGAAAACGGGAGGTTTCAAGGCTACAATCCCTAAATGGATTCTGGAAATTTAATTTCGTAGAAAAATCATCGGACAGACCACAAGATTTTATTGCTAAGGATTTTGAAGGAAGCTCTGTAAATTGGAAAGACATTTCTGTGCCGTCAAATTGGGAACTTCAAGGTTATGGCCAACCCATTTACACAAATATAATTTATCCTTTTACTCCAGATATTGAAAATGGAGGCAAGCGGAATTTTAGTTATATGGGACCGCATCCGCCACAATTCCCATTTATAGAAAAATACAGAGATAATCCTGTTGGGTCTTATTACAGAGATTTTACGATTCCCACAGACTGGAAAGAGCAATCCATAATCCTGCATTTTGGCGGCGTGTCTTCTGCTTTTTACGTTTGGGTCAATGGTAAAAAAGTAGGGTACAGTCAAGGAAGTAGATTGGCTGCGGAATTTGATATCACTGATTTTTTGACCGAAGGTAAAAATCGAGTCGCCGTACAAGTTTTACGTTGGAGTGACGGTAGTTACCTTGAAGATCAAGACATGTGGCGTTTAAGTGGCATTCATAGAGAAGTGCTGCTTTTGGCACAACCCAAAATAGCACTTAATGATTTCTTCGTGAGAACAAAATTAGATGCAAATCTTAAAAATGCCAAACTAGAAATTCGTCCACATTTATGGATGAAAGGAAATGAAGACAAACTAGAAGGGTGGACTATTTCTGCAGAATTATATGACACCAATAACAACAAGGTTTTAAAAAAACCAATGTCTTGTTCAATTGAAGATGTCTTTTTTGAAAGGTGGCCTCAACGCGATATTACCAAATTTGCCTTCTTGGAGGCGGATATTAAAAACCCAAATAAATGGTCTGCAGAAAATCCATATCTCTACACTTTAGTTTTTGATGTTAAGGATGCTTCTGGAAAAACAGTTGAATCTAGAAGTCAGAAAGTTGGGTTTAGACAGGTTGCCTTTAGCTCAGAAAATGAACTACTTATTAATGGAAAATCTTTAAAAATAAAGGGGGTAAATCGTCACGATCATCATCCAAAAAGAGGAAAATCACTCACGCGAAAGGATTTAGAAGATGATGTAAAACTGTTAAAACAATTCAACTTCAACGCTGTGCGAACTTCACATTATCCAAACGACCCTTATTTCTATGAATTATGCGATAAATATGGAATTTACGTGATGGATGAAGCAAATATAGAAATCCATCATTTAGGAAGTTATGCACCGCAACAACCAAGCCTTGCAATTCCAATATTAAGTCGGGTTATGCGCATGGTAGACCGGGATAAAAATCACCCAAGTATTATTTCGTGGTCTTTAGGAAACGAGGCTGGCACAGGCCCTGCATTTGCTGCTGCAGCTTCTTGGGTGAAAGATTATGATGCCTCACGATTCGTGCATTATGAAGGTGCTCAAGGACAACCAACTCATCCGGAATATAAAGAAGGAGACGAAGGTCAAAAAGTATTTAGGGGAAAAGCGCATGCTAACCCAGATGACCCTTATTATGTTGATGTTCTAAGTAGAATGTATCCAGAAATCTATCAGCTAAAAACAATGTCTGAAAGCCAATATATAAATAGGCCAATTGTTATGTGCGAATATGCACATGCCATGGGCAATTCCATTGGTGGTTTAGGAGAATATTGGGATTTAATCAACTCTAAACCAAACTTGATCGGTGGTTTTATATGGGATATGAAAGATCAAGGTTTATATAAGACCAATTCAAAAGGAGAACAATTCTTCGCGTACGGAGGTGATTTTGGTGACATCCCAAATGCTGGTAATTTCTGTATTAATGGTGTGTTTTCCCCAGACGGTAAACCAAACCCACACGCTTGGGAAGTAAAATATATTCACCAACCTTTTAATTTTAAGGATTCTGATATTAAAAACGGAAAGCTTACTGCAATTAATCATTTAAACCATACGAATCTAAATGCTTATGAGGTAAAATGGGTACTGTCCGAAAACGGGAAAGAACTTCAATCTGGAATCTTACAGGATATTGATTTAAAACCCAGTTCATCTTCAGTATTAAGTATTCCATTCAAAAAGATAAAATTTAAATCAGATTCAGAGTATTGGATTACGGTTTCTGTTCACGAAAAACAAAATCGTTTTTGGGCCAACAAAGGGTTCCAAATTGCTAAAGACCAAATACTCTTAAACCCTAAGGAATTCTTAGGCGATTATAAATCAAAGTCCAAAGCGAAGGTTTCGGCATTAGAAACAAAAGATAAAATAAAGGTCTTAGGCAAAGGATTTTCTGCAACAGTTTTAAAATCCACCGGAGATTTAAATACTTTTCGTTTAAACGAAAAAGAGCAAATCATTACACCGCTAAAACCTGATTTTTTCCGTCCTCCTATTGATAACGACTTGCGTGGCGCCAGTAGTAGAGATTTCAACAAATCAAGAAAATACTGGGAGTTTATGGCAGATTCTTTGGTAACCGATGTTGTTGAAATTTCAAAACAACTAGAAAATGAAGTAATCATAAGTGTGTCTAAGTACTATAAAGACGAAATTGGACTTACGATTACTTATCGGTTTTTAAGTGATGGACGTATCATAGTAAAAATGAATATGGATGCTAAAAAATCACTTCCAGATTTAGTAAAGTTCGGGATGACCATGGGCGTTCCAAAAACTTATTCTGAAACCACTTTCTACGGAAAAGGACCTCACGAAAATTATATTGACAGAAAAAGAGGAACTGAGGTTAGTGAATACACTTTTAAAACGGACGATTTGTTTACCAATTACATTTTCCCACAAGAAAACGGAAATCGGTCTGAAGTAAGATGGCTGAAGCTTTCAGAAAACAAAAAGAACGATTTGATAATTAAAGGTTCTCCGAAATTGGGATTTTCAATTTGGCCATATACAGCTCAAAATATAGAAGAGGCAAAACATACTTTTGATCTAGAAAATAAAGGATTTTATACCTTAAATTTAAATTTGATTCAAATGAGCGTTAATGGAACCTTGTCGGAAACATTACCACAGTTTATAATACCTTCAGGTGAATATAAATTTGAATTTATTCTCAATGCACAATAACAGCTTGATTCAATAAAACATTGAAATGAATAAACTTCTCTCCTCTTTTCTTTTTACACTAATAGCATTTAATATTTCAGCTCAAAGTTTCTCTACAGGAGGAAATGCTATTAGACATACTATTATCGGGTCCGTAAATGGAGAGTCCGTATTATATATTGGAGAATTAGACGGCAGTCTCTCTTCTTATACCATTGAGGGAAAGAAACTATGGCGAGTCACAACCCATACTCCTGCTGTGCTTTTTGAAATTGAAGCAGTAGATATTAATAATGATGGTAATGATGATTTGATAGCTGCAAATGCCAATGGTAACATATATTGCTATGATAGTTCAGGAAAATTGTTATGGCAATTTACATCAGACCATAAAGTGCGTTTTTCTGAAGTTGCTGTAGTAAAAAATAATGGTAAGATTCAGGTTTTTGCAGGTGGTAATGATTACACTTTATATGAATTAGATGCTAAAGGAAAATTAATCTCAAAAACAAGGATTACGGGTGTTGTTAGAAAGCTAGAATCCGGAAATTTTACGGATACCGAAACAGAAAGTCTTTTTCTAATGACTTACGATCATGATAAATTCCGTTGGGATTTCCTAGGGCTTATAGACCCCTATTCTAAAGAAGTGGTCAAAAGTGTTGATATTAAGAAAAAACATCTAAGGGAACTAACAAAAATAATGGTTACCGATATTGGAATTGCTGATATCAATAATGATAAAAAAGATGAAATACTACTATTTGGAGACCAAAAATTCAAGCCCTTTTTTGCGGCTTTAGATGGCGATTTAAATAGTGTTGCAGAATATAAAGGCCACAATAAACAAACTCAACGCTATGCACATTCTCAAGGTACGTTTTTGCCAAGTAGAAATGAGTTTATGTTTCAGCATGGTGGTATTCTTTTGGTTTTGGATAACAAGGGAAAACTAATAAAATCGTCTGGGGCACGGTATGGTAAAATGGTCTACAGTGATTTTGCATTCGAACCAAAATCAAATCAACTTATAGCTGCTGGGACTGTAGATGGCGGGAATACCATTAATTTTTATGATTTAACAAAAGATAATTGGTTTAAAACTACGCATAGGAAAGAAGGCAGAATGCTTGAGGTACAAAAGAATATTACCTCACTTTATAAGCAGACCCTAAATTTTAAATTACCCAAATATCAAACTAAACCGGATAAGGAATGGGTTATGATAACAAAGAGTAATACCGATCCTAGGATAGAAAAATTAAATGGTGCAAATGTTACATTTGTTATTCAAAAAGCACCTAAGGAATCTACGGACCGCTCCCATTTAGTAGCGATTATGGGTGATATTGCTTTAAAAAAAGACAAACGAGGAAAATACCTAGATTCAAGAGAGGACATTGTACAAATGGCAAGAGATTTTGAAGCCAAAGGACAACCATTTGCATTTTGGGCCGGTCACGGTAACGACCCTTTTTATATTCAGATAGAAACCTTAGAACAAGTTTTAGAGGTTGCACCAAATACCTGTTATGGTTTTATATATGCTGAAATGGCAAATGCAGAAGACCCTAGGGTTATTCATTATGTCAAAGAATATATACCAAGGTTAGCTAAGGCAATCCGTAAAAACAATAAGGCCAAATTATACTTTAGATATAAAAATATGTTTTGGGCAGCAACTGCGCATTTACCGCTGTGGAAAGATATGTTCTTCTCAAAGAAATATAGCGATATTTTAGCACCGGCTTCAGAAGACACCAGCAACCGTACGCAAGACCTAAATTTAGCAGGCCGTGTTGGCATGCATTCCGGAGGTTATGTAAATGATTATGCAATGCGTCTAATTGATGATAACCCAACAAGCTGGAGACCATTATCCCCGGGTGGGCAAAACTCAGTTTCACCCTACTTAAGACAAGGGGTTATCATGGCTGCATACGGAGCAAGATATGGTGTGGTTTCTACAAGTGGCTTTGTTGAGGAACCCGGTCTAAACGTATTGTTTGCTCTAATGAAATCTGGCGTGCTACCTATTGTAGAACCTGAAGATATTCTATCTATTGGTTCATGGCATCTTATAAAAGACGTAGATGATAAATTGATTCATAGTGTAGATGATCATCATAAAATAAATCAATACAAAACTGATGATGACAATGCAGTGTTTTCCGTTTCTCAAATGCATTGGGCAGGAACAAGTATCCCTAAATATGATTTCTCTAATATTGCTTTAGGTGTAAAATACCGTTGGACCAACTATATGCCAGAATTACCACACGGTATGGTTCCCGTTGCTCCAATAGAAAGTAAAGCAGCACTAGAAATAGCTAATGTTCCTTATTTTGTTTCTGATACAAAAGCTGGTTATAAAGGTAAAAATAAAGTACCCGCAGATGAATTTGGCGCTACTATTGAAAACACAGTAGAATCTGGAAAAAAAAGACTAAACATTGTTGTGAAAGGTGCGTCATGGAGTGCCATTAAGATTGACGACAACCACACAAGATTGGTTATTGTAGACCAAGGTTACATTAATCCTCAAGAAAGAACTGCAGCTATTACTTTTCAGAATAAAATACCAAAATCAGCAACAGATATCTTGAATGGTGAAATATTTGCCATAAAGGATAAAAATCTAAATTTAAAAATTCCAGCTGGCTCTATGCGATTTATTGATGTGGCCTATTAACTATATTTTTAACTTAGTGATAGCTTTGTAAGTAAACACTTCTTCTTTTTCTTACCATAGTTTTATCCATGTGTAAAGTTCAATACTACATATCTACCTAAATTTTCTAAAGTTTCTTCAAAATAATCAGTAGTATTTGAAAAGCTGTTTTTCAAACTCAGATATTAATTCATTAAAAATAAAGCGTTAAATCTAACATTCCACAACCCAGCTGATATAAAAGTAGATTATCAACAACAGGTACATACGTTTTATAACCATCATTATAAATTAACAATTTACAGCTACTACGTTTACCATAAAATTTACAGAATTACACTGCAGTACTATAGCCGGTAAATACCATTCTATTCGGTAAAACTGAGATAATTCACTTTTTAAAGAATATCACATACTCCCACAACCCCCATAATTACGGAGTTTACCTGTTAATTTACTGTTAAATACATTTTATGTACGCATATATACATGTCTAAATTAGAATTGAACAATATTTACAGCTGTAGCTGAATATAAACCAATCAAACTCAACCATTAATTAACTCAATTATAAACTAACTTAAAGAGAACTAAATGAAAAAATGGAAACTATTAATAACTAATAAATTAATAAGTAGGCACTTACTTATTATGATATTGTTGTTAGCACAGAGTATTGGAGCACAAACACAGGAATTAACCGTTAGCGGTACGATTACAAGTGCAGATGATGGTGTACCTATACCAGGAGCCACTATAATAATCAAAGGAACATCTACAGGTACAACTTCAGACTTTGATGGGCACTATTCAATTTCAGCTAAAACCGGTGATATTTTGACCTTTAGTTTCATTGGTATGAAAAACAAAAGCATAACAGTAACAAAAGCCAAATTGAATGTAATACTTGATGTAGAAGCAGAGAACCTAGATGAAGTTGTTGTTATTGGATACGGTGCTGTAAAGAAAAAGGAACTGACCGGTGCCGTTGCCCAGGTAAAATCCAAGGATATTGAACAGTTTGTAACTTCAGATGTTGCCTCTGCATTACAAGGACAAGTAGCAGGAGTCTCTGTTGTTTCTAGCTCAGGTGCACCTGGATCACAATCTAGTATACAAATAAGAGGTGTTACATCTATATCGGGCTCAAATTCCCCATTATGGGTTGTAGACGGCATACCCCAAGTTGGAAATCCAGGCTTGAATATGAATGAAATTGAAACGTTTGATATTTTAAAGGATGCGGCGTCAACAGCTGTTTATGGATCAAGAGGAGCTGCTGGTGTTATCTTAGTTACCACTAAAAAAGGTAAGGAGGGGGTTATGAGCGTTGATTTTAACCACACCTATGGTATTCAGAGACTAAATGAAAATGCGCCTTTAATGAATGCAAGTGAGCAAATATCTTTTGAAACATTAAAAGAATCACTGGGTTTTACCAACCACATTTCAATTTTAGAAGCAAACCCTTCATGGTATAACAATGATAACGATTTTAGCGGTTATGTATTAAATAATAATGCTGCAACAACTAATTATACCCTTAATGTTTCGGGCGGGGCAAACAACCTTACTTATAACTTTTCAGGAGGCTATTTAGATACCGAAGGTTCATTGGTAAACTCAAATTTAAAACGGTACAATGCCCGTACATCTACAACATATACATCCGATAATTGGAAAATAAATACGAGTATTGCGGTAACTATCGAAAAGAATGCGGTAGCAAGTAGTGGTTTGCTAGCAACTGCAAGTCGCTACGCACCTTATTTTCCATTAATTGATCCTGAAGCAGACGCTGTTTTCACTACCGATGACGGACCTGTGACCACCCCTTTGAACAATTTAGCACAATCAATTAAAAGAGAGAATCTATTTAGAAGAGATATTTTAAATGGAAGTTTGGATATTACACGTCGTGTCACAAATAACTTAGACTTTAAAACTAGAGTGGGTGTATCCATAAGGAATCAATTACAAAAACAATTTATACCCGCATACACACTTGTAAATCCAGATGATTTTAGTGATACAGAAACTGACCCTACAAAAAGTTCCGTACTAAGTGAATCACAAAGAACTTCTAAATTCAGTTGGGATGCCAGTTTAAATTATACCAAAGAAGTAGGTGAACATACTTTTGGTCTATTAGGAGCTGTTACATTAGAAGAAGATAGTTTTGAAGGGTTCTTTGGTCAAAAACAAGGCGTATCCAACAATGATATTAATGTTTTGAACACTGCCACAATAAACCCAACTACAAATAGTCTAACTGGGTATGATATTTCGCGAGTGGGTACTTTGGGTAGATTGCAATACAATTACAAAGGAAAGTATCTACTTTCATTTTTAGGCCGTTATGATGGTTCTTCTCAATTCGCACCTAACAATCGCTGGGGATTCTTCCCTTCGGCCTCTGCTGCGTGGAATGTATCTGATGAAGATTTTTGGAATTCCATATCGGATGTTGTGAACAACTTTAAGATTAGAGCAAGTTACGGAGAAGTAGGTTATGACCAAATACCGGCTTACGGATACAGTAGTACCATAGGACAGGCTGCAGATTATATTTTCTCGGACAACGATGCTTCCTTCACTAATGGAACTGCGATAAGAGATTATGCAAATGAAACCTTATCATGGGAAACGTCTAAATCCGTAAACTTGGGTGTTGATTTAGCTTTTCTACAAAATAAGTTTGTTCTAACGGCAGAATATTACAATACCAAAAAAGAAGATATGTTGTTTCCTATAACATATGCCAGTTCTTCTGGAGCATTTAATGCAAATGGTGGACCTTTTGATAACAATGACCACCGAAATGTAATATTAAATGTGGGTAATATGACCAATCAAGGATTTGAACTGGGGGCAAGATTCACACAAAATATTGGAGCAAGCAATTTGAATTTGAATGCTACTTTCTCAAAAAACACAAATGAGATTACTAATATTTTCAACAATATTCCATTTATACTTAATGGTAATTCAGCCTTGGTTAGTGGAGATAATCAGAATTCACTTATTACGCAATTTGCCACAGGTTATGAAGCTGGTGCCTTCATTATATATAAAACAGATGGCGTAATACAGACAGATGCAGAATTGGCAGAATACCAAAAACTTGGTGGACGGGGAAATGCCGTAAAAGGAGATTTAAAATATGTAGACACAAATTCTGATGGTGAAATAACTGCTGAAGATAAAGTATACAGAGGAAGCGGATTACCCGACTTTGAAATAGGCTTTAATATGAATTGGAACTATAAAAATTTCGATTTTGCCATGAACTGGTTTGGTAGTGTTGGCGCAGAAATCATGAATGGAAATAAAGCAGTGAGTTATATTGCCGGTCGCCATCCTGATTTAAATAACATTTGGACCGAGGATAACCCTACTTCTAACATTCCTAATTGGAGTGGAGCCAAAGGTGATATCAACCATAATGGAAATACCGATTACTGGCTAGAAAAAGGGGATTATTTAAGGTTAAAACTAGTTACATTAGGGTATTCACTTCCCGCAGACGTTTTAGATAAATTAAACATTTCTAATTTCAGACTTTTTGTTTCAGGACAAAACCCACTAACTATTACAGGGTATAAGGGGTTTGATCCTGAAATTGGAGGTAACGTTGCTAGAAGAGGTTTAGATGTTTCTAGATATCCAATATCTTCTTTGTACAGTTTAGGTATCAACGTCAGGTTTTAAAAAAAAAAGAATTATAATATGAGAAATATTAAAAATAAATTAATCGCACTTATTGCAATTACAGGCTTTTTGCAATCATGCTCTGATTATCTAGAACAAGATAATCCCAATGAAGCTTCTACAGATACGTACTATTCTGATCTGGACCAGACTAATGCTAGCCTAACGGGTGTTTACGGAGGAATGTTAGATACTTTTATAGTAAATGCATGGTCAGAATCTCTACGGTCAGATTTAGGAATTCATTCTTTATTAAGACCGGACAAGCCCAAACCTAACGCGAGAATTACTCCATTTTATGCCCATACCTATACCTCTGGTAGCTTTAATTTCCATAGGCAATGGAATGCTCTATATCAAGTTATCTTTCGATCCAATCAACTTATTGAAGGGCTTGAAAATATGGATGATACTTTTAAAAGTGATGACCGCTGGACCGAACAAATGGGCCAGGCAAGACTCTTAAGGGGTATGTGCCATTTTTATTTACATTCCATATACAATAACGGAGAAATCATAATCCGTGATAAAGTTCCTGGAGGTGTAGAGGAAGTTTCCGTACCCACATCAACATCAGCAGAAGTACTTGCATTTTTTAGGGAGGATCTAGTTTATGCATATAACCATCTTCCTGCTGCTTTCAATGAAAAATCAAGAGTAGACAAAGGAGTTGCCGCAACACTTTTAGGCACTAGTTATTTATATGAGGAAGAATACGGGCAAGCGCTTAACTATTTTAATGATGTCATTACAAATTCTGAATATGGGTACGCACTTTTGACAGGAGAAAATGTTAAACAAATGTATACCCAAGCAGGAGATTTTAATTCAGAATCAATTTTTGAAATAAATTACTCGGTTGCGTTAAAACCAGAAGAGTCTCAATGGTACGAGGAGAGTTTTAATAACAGAAACGCCAGATACTCTGCCATGAACGGTAAAGGTGGAGGAGCTCCAGAACATTACGTTCCCGCTGCTTGGTTAACAGAAGCATATTCTACAGAATTTTTAGATCCTTTAGACCAACGGAATACGGTAAAAGGTTTTAACGGTAGGGACAGGATTGAAGATAATATATCCTTAAGAGCATCCTCTATGATTGCACTCGTGAACGACGAACATGCTGAATTTTACCAAAAACCTACTGCAGCAATTGCTGAGAAATTCGATAACAATAAAATTTCCGCTTTCAAGCAATTTACAAATCATGACATTGCAGAGCATGAAAAGAATGTTGGTGGCTCACCGTGGAAATCAGGAAAAAACGTAATAGTTAATCGTTTAGCAGACGTTTATTTAATGAGAGCGGAAGCATATTTGGAAACCGGCAAAATTACCGAAGCGTTAGCAGATATTAATACCATAAGAGCGCGTTGGGGCTTGGCATTATTGGGGCCTGCTGTAGATGGTAGTAAAACGTATATTGCCAATGAACCGGTAACAAATATGCCATATACCGATGAAAATACGTTGAGGAAACATCTAAGACATGTTGAAAGACCTCTAGAATTAAACGTTCAAGGTATTTCTACTAGAAACATAGATTTGAGAAGATGGGGTAATGCGCAAGCCAGATTTGCAGAATTAAATGACATTAAGTACTACCTTACCGATTACGAATATGTAAAGAATGCCGGTGGTGCAACAGCAATCAGAGAAAATAGCTTATTGACAAGAACCGTCACAGAAAAGGAATTGTATAGCAATGGAGAGAACGAGTTTAAAGATGCTTCTCAAAATTACAATGAACTACGTGATTATTTACCACTGCCCCTTACTGAAACAGATAATAATACAAGCCTGTAAGATGAGTACATTGCAAATTTGGTTAATGGTATAATCAGTTCTATTATTAAATAATTATAGGATTAAAATACGTTACAGAATCACTTCATAATAAAGCAGCTACAAAATAATGTAGCTGCTTTATTCATTTTTCCCCACCCTTGACTTATAAAATGAAAAACACCTAAATTTTCTGGTTTGCGCTAATTAAATCTCCGTAGAAATCCATATTTTACATTAATAAAGCACAGTCCCAGTACCAAAATTTTATGTTGCATAAATTTCTAGTAGTTATTATCTCTGCTTAACGTTGAAACGCAATCTAACATACCCTACTACATTTCTCAATTTAAGTTTTACTTAAAATCAAGGTTATGAAGAAACATTCAAAATTTACTTTTACTCTATTGTTCTTTATAATTTTAGGAACATTACAAGCCAAAGCACAATCTACAAATATTGAACACCAAGTTTATTTGTTGGGAAACACCACTGATATTGATATGGAATCTCCATTCTATGATAGCCTGTCATCGGTTTTTCCATCCACAGCACCTTTTACCGTTATCCTTAACGGAGACCTTATAAATAGTGGTTACAGCAAAGAACCGACTTTCCAAGATTCATTAAAAATCGATAAACTTTTGAGAAGTATCACTACGTTCAAAAACGGAAAGGTCGTTATCATTCCCGGAGATAGGGATTGGGCCAATTCCAGAAAAAAGGGATTGAGCAGTGTAAACAAACTAGAGAAATTAATTAAGTCCATGGATTTCAACAATGTAAAATGGGCTATTAAAAAGGGCTGTCCCGGACCCGATATTATTGATATTACCGAACACTTAATATTGGTGTCTATAAATACACAATGGTACAATCACCCTTTTGAAAAACCGGATGCGACCACTGCGGAATGTGGTATTGCCACAGAGCGGGATTTTCTTATTGAACTGGAAAATGCAGTAGAAGATTCCGAGGATAAAAACATACTTGTGGCAGGGCATTTTCCATTAGAATCGTTAGGAAACTACGGAGGACATTTTCAGTTTTCAAAATATGTATCCCCTCCCCTTTTAGGAAGCCTTATTGCGGGTTACAGGCAAAATATAGGTTCTTCAGTAGACATTGTAAACAAGCGTTTTAATGCTATTCGTGGCAGTATTGGGAATATCGTCCTCCGGAAAGGGTCTGTTATCTATGCAGCTGGTCATGAAAAAAACCTTCAGGTTCTTCGTATGGGAGAAAATTATATCATAAATAGTGGGGCACCAACTAAGGCAAAATATGTAGCTAAAGATAAAGAACACACCCTTTTTGCTAGGGCCATTCCCGGCCTAGTGGAATTGGACTACTATAGCTCTGGAAAAGTTGGTTATATCATTCACAAATTCACGCCTTCAGGAGAATTTGAAGCGAATTCTACGGAAACCCTATTTACTTCGCCATGTGAATCGGACACAGACGCCAATTTTAATTCCGCATACAATCCGTGTAAACCTACAATCGCTGAAAAACATGGACCAAGAACTTGGGCCAAAGACACTATTGCCATAGCCGGCGATTACACTATTGGGGGTGTGACAAAGTTCTTTATGGGCGAACACTACAGAACGACCTGGAAGGCTCCTGTAAAAGTACCTTATCTGGACTTAGAACAAACCTTTGGCGGATTATCCGTCTACGAGAAGGGCGGCGGACACCAGACCACTTCTTTAAAAATCAAAGGAGGAGACGGCAGGGAATATGCCTTTCGCTCCGTAGACAAAGACCCGCTTCAACTATTGCCTTATGAGCTCCAAGGGACGATCATAGCAAGAGTATTGCAAGATGTCACTTCATGGCAGCAACCTTATGGAGCAATGGCCGTTGGTTCCATGTTGAATGCTACTGATATTTTGCATGCCACTCCCAAACTGTACATGATGCCACCATCTAATGAATTAGGTGCTTTTAAAAGTAAATATTCCAATCTTCTGGGAATGTTAGAAGAAAAACCAGTGAATGTAAAAAAAGTTGCACAACCCTTTGCTAACGCCGATGAGATTTTGCAAAGTCGAAAAATGTTCAGGGAACTTTATAAAGACCACGATAATAAAGTAAATGCCAAAGAGTACGCAAAAGCAAGAATGTTCGATATTTTAGTTGGCGACTGGGGAAAACATGAAGACAATTGGAAGTGGGCCGGATATAAGAAAAAACATGATTACCTATACAGACCCATTCCACGAGATAGAGATTACGTATTTTCTCTGTGGGACGGCTTTCTACCCTACTTGGCAGATAGAAAATGGGGAATTGCAAGAGGAGAGAATTTTGGATACAAAATCAATGATATCCGTAGTCTAACATTTAGCTCGCAACCGGCAGACAGACGTCTACTTAACGAACTTACACGAAAAGATTGGCAAGAAGCTGCTAAGTATATTCAAACGCATATTACAGATCAGGTCATTGAAGAGGGAATTAACACAATGCCCTCAGAAATATATGAACTTTCAGGGGAAGAAATAGTCCAAAAATTAAAACAACGTAACAAAGATTTAAATATTTATGCAAATCAATATTACGAGCAATTAATGGTTGGCGGTGTAGAAGTTGTTGGATCAAATAAAAGAGAATATTTTGAAGTAACAAGAAATGAAGATGGTTCAGTAAAAGTATCTATGTTCAATACTATAGATGATAAAAACATAAAAGGAAAACGACTTTATTACGAGCGGACTTTTGACCCAAAGGAAACTAAAGAAATTCGTCTTTACGGATTGGATGGCCATGACGTTTTTAATATTTCTGGAGCAGCAAGAAAATCTATAAAAATCAGAATAATTGGTGGGCCTGACCCTGATGTTATTACAGACAATTCTACTGTGCAAAAAGGAGGGAAGAAAACTCTAATTTATGAAAAGGGGAATACCTCAGTACTTCATCTTGGAGAAGAAAGCAAAATTGTTGACCATTGGAACACAGAACTCTATTCTTACGATAGGCATAGATTTGGATTCAACAGGTATCTGCCGATTGCGGCCATCCAGTACAACAGTAACCAAGGATTGGGAATAAATGCAGGAATTGAATTTACCCAAAGAAACCCTTTAAAAATAGACTACAGTTCAAAGCATAGAATAACCGGTACGTTTACAACTGAAAGCATCAACATACTCAAATATGAAGGAAGGTTCCATCATGTTTTTAGAAAATGGGATATCCAAATAGGTGGTAAATATGCAGACCATAATAGCTTTACGGATTTTTATGGCTTAGGTAATGGCTCCATAAAAGATGACGATTTAGATGATATGGATTTTTACAAAACCAGATATGATTCCTATAGTCTTCATGCCGGTATAATCAAGGATTTCTGGAAAAGAAGCCGTCTTGGTTTTACTTTCAACTACGAGAATAATAAAACAATTAGAGAAGAAGGTACCATCTTAGCTAAAGATAACCCCAATCCCCTACTTGAAACGTTTGGTCTTGGAGATGCCAATCTCTATGAAATCATAGCGGAATTAGATTTCGATTTTAGGAATAGAACAAGCCTTCCCGAACAGGGAGCTCGTTTTTTCTTTAAGCATGAAAGTGGTTTGGTATCAGATAATATGAATTCAAATTATGGCATTACCCAAGCTTTTTTTGAACAATATGCTACTACCAATGGTAAAACACCCCTAACATTAGGATTACGTTTTGGTGGTACTACAACCTATGGAGATGAAACTATTCCTTTTTATAAACTGAATTATTTGGGTCAAAATTCCAATTTAAGAGGCTATGTAAACAATAGGTTTACTGGCAAGTCTACATTATATCTTAACTCGGAATTACGTCTGCAATTGTCAGAATTTCGTACGTCTATCGTACCCATGAAGTTTGGCATAAAAGTCTTTTATGATACGGGCAGGGTTTTTTCCGATTATGATATGAATTCTGATTGGCATCAAGGATATGGTTTTGGACTTTATATGGTTCCTCTTTCCGAACAGTTTGCTATTGGTGTTTCAGCCGGGTTTTCAGAAGAAGAATCTGGGCTTATTTTATTTAGCGTCGGATCAACGTTTTAGAAAAAATTATCCGAATAAAATGCATCAAAAATAAGATTATAAATAGTGTTACGATTAAATCTTTAAGCGTATTCCCGTCCTTAAATAATAGATATTGTTCTTTTTTACGGAGTTTATGGTATTATGATTACTATCCTTTAACTTAGCATTACTACTCATAATCCTAGAAACGTTACCAAATAATTCTAGATGCTTCGTGAATTTATATTCATAGCGTAAACCAGATATTATTATAGACATATTTGCCTTATCCGCTATTTCATTTTCGTTTACTAAAAGCCCACCCTGTATGTTTGCCGTAAACCCGTCAAGCTCCGCCACCCATTTTAACCTTGATTTCGCAGAAATGTGGTATTGAAGATTTGCAGTAGGAATACCCAGTTTATAAGACCACTTCGGATGGAATTTTCTGTAATAACTTATAAATGGTAAAGGAAATGGAATCCCTCTATTTTCGGCATACGATACGCCAATTATCAATCTATATGGTTTGGATACTTTGCTATCTTTTCTTTTGTCATTTATAAATACGACATCCCCAGCAAAAACAGCATCTTCAACAGATAATTTTCGAACGAGGTTAGAGCTATAACCTATGGAAAATCGAGCTCCAAAACGCCAGTCGCCTTTCATTTTAAAGGTATAGCCAAAATTAATATCCAAAAGCTGAAAATCTTCAACTGCTTCAATATCAAAATTATCTACACTGCTGTCAAAGGAAAGGTCTATTTTACTATAGTCCATCCCTACTAGGAAATAATTACCCTCACCTAACCTTATAGGATAATTAAATGCACCCCTAAGCCGATCGTAACCTACTTCTGAGCCTCCTTTAGGCAGACGTGTATAATCTATTTTGGCAAGATCTGACAGTTGAGCTGAACAATTACCCAAACCTAGTACTAGAATTATTAGCAGTTTTAATGTAGTATATCTCATTGATGATTGTTACTTACTCTACAATCCATACGCTAGCATACGTCTAACCTATTTTTATTGAAGGCAAAAATACTTATTTAATTTAGGTTGAATAAACTTAAAACAAGATAGCTTAAAAATGACTTTTAAAACCTTATCTCGAACTTCAACGGGACCAGAATAATATCCTTCAATACTTCTTACACCTTATCGTATAAAATCATAATGAAAAAGTTAAAAACAGATAGTTTGTAAGGAAACTATCTGCTAGAACGACTTTACAAGACTCTTATGTAACATGTATTACATTGACTAAAACCATTACCAGTACATTTGCACAAATCTTAATTTATATATGGATAATATACTTCAGCCGTGGCCTTGGTACGTTTCTGGGCCTTTGATAGCACTGGTAATGGTTTTTCTCATCTATTTTGGAAAGACTTTTGGAATGTCTTCAAACCTCAGAACGCTTTGTAGTATTGGTGGTGCAGGAAAATACTCTGATTTTTTCAGATTTGATTGGAAAGCACAAAAATGGAATCTAACCGTTGTACTTGGCGCTATTATTGGAGGCTTTATAGCTGTTAACTTCCTATCGGACGGTTCTGCAATAGACCTTAATCCGCAAACCATAATAGATTTGGAAAAATTAGGGTTTGAAAATGCAGGAAGCACCCTACTACCCGCCGAAATTTATGATTGGAGTAACGCTTTGTCCTTTAAAGGCTTGGCTATTTTAGTTGTAGCTGGCTTCCTAGTAGGTTTTGGAACACGATACGCTGGTGGGTGTACCTCAGGACACGCCATTACAGGCTTAAGTAATCTACAATTACCTTCTTTGATCGCTGTAGTTGGCTTCTTCGTGGGCGGACTTATTATGACCCACTTATTACTTCCCTTAATTTTCTAAGCATGAAATTTATAAAATTCTTATTCGTAGGTATATTTTTTGGTATTGTATTAGTGAAGTCAGAAGCGGTTTCTTGGTACAGAATATATGAAATGTTCAAATTTCAATCCTTTCATATGTACGGTATAATTGGCTCTGCAGTAATGTTAGGTGCAATTTCCATATGGGCGATTAAAAAATTCAGAGTTAAAAGTATAGAAGGCAAAGAAATTGACCTTCCTCCAAAAAACAAAAGCTTTGCCCGTTATATTTTAGGCGGTACAATCTTTGGGTTAGGCTGGGCGCTAGCAGGTGCTTGTCCAGGGCCTATGTACATTCTTTTAGGCACAGGAGTTTTTAGCATGCTTATAGTAATAGCAGCAGCTACTTTGGGTACTTTTGTTTATGGATTGCTAAGAGATAAGCTTCCACATTAACAAAAACCGGAAATTGGTTACTTAAACGATTTCTGCACTCAGACCGGCCTCAAGTAATTTACCGCAACGTGGCTCCAAATCTTTATATTCGCCCGTTTTAACGGTACACTTACCGTTGTAATGAACTATGAGCGAGCATTGTTCTGCCTGTACGGGTGTATGATCGCATACATCCACCAAGGTTTCTATAACGTGATCAAAAGTATTGACCTCGTCGTTGAAAAGAACAATTTCGTTTTGTTTTACTACTTCTTCCTCCAATAGTAGTTCTTCCGATACTTTTTCTTTGAAACTCATACAATCAATTTAAAATAGTATACCTCTCTAAAATACATATTTTACCGCAACCCAATTATTTTTTTTCAGATTTTTTTCAAACTTTAACCCTGCTTTTAGACACGTGTCAGAAATAAGAGGAATATCTTCCTCATAAAAACCGCTTAAGAAAAGGGTTCCGTTTTCTTTAAGGTTGGCAGCATAAACAGGAATATCTCCCAATAGGATATTTCTATTAATATTTGCTAGAATGACATCATACTTACGATTTCCTAGCAAAGAAGAATCACCTTCAAATACAGAAATATGTCCGCAATTATTTCGCTCTACATTTTCTTGAGCATTCAGATAACACCAATTATCAATATCTATGGCATCTATATGTTTGGCATCTTTCATGGCAGTAAGAATAGCCAAAACCCCTGTACCACTGCCCATATCTAAAACGTCTTTTCCTTTAAGGTCATTTTCTAGAATAAACTGTAGCATCATATGGGTGGTTTCATGATGGCCTGTACCGAAACTCATTTTTGGCTCTATGACAATATCATATTGTACATTGGGCTTTTCATGAAACGGAGCACGTACAACACATTGATCCGCTACTTGAATGGCTTCAAAATTCTTTTCCCAAGTGGCGTTCCAGTTCTCTTGTTCTATTTCTTTCTGCTCAAAATTTACCGCGAACAGTTCATTATCCAATATTTCTAGCGTCTCAAGAATATTTTCGTTCCAATCGTTTTTTTGAATATAGGCCAAAACGCCTTCTTCATTTTCAACAAAGCTCTCAAAACCTACTTCTCCCAATTCGGCAATTAAAATATCCGACCCGGGTTGCAGCGGAGTTACTGAGAAATTATATTCAATGTATATAGTGTTGGACATTTTACTGTTTTTTGACTGATTCTTTGTCGCATTTTCCTGGCTAACCTTACGAAAACCAGAACCGGCATTCTTTACTTTATGATTACTAAATGAATAACCCTTTCCATATATAGGGAAAGGGCTTATAAAATAACAGTGCCGTTTAATAATTAGATAGCTTTTATAATGGCCACAAAATCATCTGCAACCAATGAGGCACCACCAATAAGACCACCGTCTACATCTGGTTTACCAAAAATTTCTACTGCATTACCCGGTTTAACACTACCACCATAAAGGATAGAAACATTATTGGCAATTGAAGCATCATAAGTATCAGTAATCGTTTTACGGATAAATGCGTGCATTTCCTGAGCTTGCTCCGGAGATGCTGTCTCTCCTGTACCAATAGCCCAAACAGGCTCGTAAGCCAATACTATTTTACTCCAAGCAGAGGCATCCAAACTAAAAAGAGCATTTTTTAATTGACTCTCAACCACATTGAAATGATTATCAGACTTTCTGTCTTCTAGTTCTTCGCCAAAGCAAAACATTACACGAATATTCTTATCCAAAGCAGTAACCACTTTCTTAGCCAATATTTCATCGGTTTCACCAAAATAAGCTCTTCTTTCCGAGTGACCGATGATAGCTGTTTCCACACCAATACTCAATAACATATCCGCAGAAATCTCCCCGGTATATGCACCGCTTTCCGCAAAGTGCATGTTCTGAGCTATAACCTCAATAACCGAAGAATCCAAAGTTCTAACAGCAGAAGCTAAGTTTACATAAGTTGGTGCTACCATTACCTCAGCTTGTGTATCGGGTAACTTTGCAGCTAACTCGGTTAACAATGCTTCCGTTTCAGGTAAGTTTTTATTCATTTTCCAGTTTCCTGCAACAATTTTGCTTCTCATTTTCAACGTGTTTAGTGTTATTGTATAGGGTTTGATTCTACTGCATCAACTTAAAAATCAATCAAAAGTCAACTCATCCAAATCATTATAATGTACTTTTTGTTTAATAGTTCCTTTTTCCAAAACCAATACTCCGGGATTGGAACGGACAATAGTTTTTAAAGCGGTCTCATCCGTAAAATAAAATTCAAAATTTAATCTATGGGCTTTCTTTAAAGCACTAGTCTGTTCATTATTAGAAGCAGACATACCGATTACCTTATAGCCTTTTTTGATCGCCTTGTCCGTTACTTTTTTTACCTCAGAATATACGTCCTTATTTGTTTTTCTAAGATCATATGCAATAATCATCACTAATTTTGGCTCTTGCAACAAGGTATCCGCGAAGTTCATTTTCTCCTTCTCTATGGTAAAATCGTGAATGGGTGGCTCGTATCCTTTTTGTACTTCTGTTGTTTCTACATCAAGAAATTCACCATCTACCTCTGGGTAATTGCCTTGCGTAACGACTACCTTATCCTCGCCATCTACTTTAAAACGCCATGCATAATCGTAAATAGGCTTTGGTGCATCTTCCGGAACGGTCATACCCTCACTGATATTAGCTCCAATTTTATAGGGTCTAAAATCTATGGCCGGAAGGTGATTCAATACATAATAACAGTACCCAATACAAAGCACCAATGATACAAGAGTTGCTATCCGTTTTGCATTAGCTCCAAAAATAGGTGTTATGTATTGCTTGCCTTTAAATAGAATGATAATTAATACCAAAAGAACTATATCCTTTGTAAACGATTCCCATGGGGTAAGTTTTATGGCATCCCCAAAACATCCACAATCCGTAACCTTATTGAAATATGCCGAATAAAAAGTAAGAAAAGTAAACCCGATAATCATTAAGAGCAGGCTCCATATCGTAAATTTTACTCTAAAACCTACCAAGAGCATTACGCCCAATAGAACTTCCAAAATCACCACAAAAATGGAAATAGCCAAAGCGTGGGGCTCAAAAAATGCCAAGTCAAGAACACCAGGACTAAAATACTCTTCTAACTTAAACGAAAAACCAACGGGGTCGTTCAGTTTTATGAAACCACTGATGATAAAAAGTATACCTACAAATATTCGGCTAATGCCAACAAGATATTTCATATTAGGATTTAGGGGTTACACCAAGATGAATCATTGCAAAAATCGCATAATTTACCATATCCTGATAATTAGCGTCAATACCTTCACTCACTAAAGTTTTGCCTTTATTGTCTTCTATCTGCTTCACGCGCAAAAGCTTTTGTAAAATAAGATCAGTTAAAGAACTTACCCTCATGTCTCGCCAAGCTTCACCATAATCATGGTTTTTATTTTCCATGAGCGTTTTAGTGGCGTTAGCATGTTTGTCAAAAAGAGCTATAGCTTCCTCTACCGAAAGATCTGGTTGGTCTGCTACTCCTTTTTCCAATTGAACCAGAGCCATTATTGAGTAGTTAATAATACCGATAAACTCGGAACGCTCACCTTCATCTACTTTTCTAACGTCATTTTCCTGCAAACTCCGGATGCGCTGTGCCTTTATAAATATCTGATCCGTTAAAGAGGGAAGTCTTAAGATACGCCACGCACTACCGTAGTCCTTCATTTTCTTTTCAAAGAGGTTTCTACAGGTTTTGATTACCTCATCATACTGTTCGGATGTCTTCTGCATGGCTATCCTTTCTAATTTGCGTAAATTTCACTCAAAATATTGAATTGCTCAAAGTTCGTGTTTTAAACTTGGTTAATCAAGGGATACGGCTTCAACTTTATCACATATGACTCTAAATTGCAAAGGCCACCTAATAGACCTATCCACTCCAAAAGTAATGGGCATTCTAAACTGTACACCAGACTCGTTTTTCGATGGCGGAAAATATCTGGACGAAAATGCTATTTTAAAGCAAACCGAAAAAATGCTTAATGACGGAGCTACCTTTATTGATGCCGGAGGATACAGCTCAAGACCCGGTGCAAAGCATGTTTCCGAAGAAGAAGAAATAAGACGAATGCTGCCGTTAACAGAACTATTGACTACCAATTTTCCCGATATAATTTTATCCATTGATACTTTTAGAAGTAAAGTAGCCTCTACTTGTCTTGATGCCGGCGCCGCCATGATCAATGATATTTCTGCTGGAAAATTAGATGAAAATATGTTGCCTACTGTAGCAAAGTTTCATGTGCCCTATATCATGATGCACATGAGAGGCACGCCGCAAAATATGCAAGACCAGACCAATTATGACAATCTTTTGGTTGATATTGTCACCTATTTCTCTGAACGAATTGCCAAAGCAAAGGCGGTAGGAATTATAGATATTATAGTTGATCCTGGGTTTGGATTCGCTAAAACCTTAGAACAGAACTATGAAATTTTACAAAAATTAAACCTTTTACAGAATTTAGAACATCCTCTATTGGTTGGAGTGAGCCGAAAATCCATGATCTACAAAGTGCTGAAAATAGATGCTAAAAGTGCATTAAACGGTACTACAGCCCTCAATATGGCCTCATTAATGAACGGTGCCAATATTTTAAGGGTTCATGACGTTAAAGAAGCGTACGAATGTGTTAAACTTGCAGAAGAATTAATGCCCTGTTAAAAGTGTACGGATTTCATTAATTTTACAAAAACGCCTCCGGATTGGACTTTCTGAACTTTCTTGAATTTAAGATTACCGATATACTAGATATTATTCTGGTAGCCATTTTGTTATACTATATCTACAAATTGGTACGAGGTTCTGTTGCTATTAATATTTTTCTTGGTATTGTTATAGTTTGGGGCTTTTGGAAACTAACGGAACTATTGGGCATGGAGATGATCAGTAGCCTTGTTGGTGCCTTTATGCAAGTAGGACTTATTGCGCTTATTATCGTATTTCAACAAGAGATAAGAAAATTTCTTTTAATGATTGGCTCTACCAATTTTGCCAATAAAAGAAACTTCATCAAACATTTTAAATTCCTAAGACAAGATGGCGTAAGCGTAAGTATGGATGTGGATGCCATTGTTGCCGCTTGTAAAAAAATGAGTTCTACAAAAACGGGTGCGTTAATAGTTTTGGAACGTAATAACTCTTTGGACTTCATAAAATCTTCAGGAGACAAAATGCACATAGAGGTAAATAAGCCTATTTTAGAAAGTATTTTTTATAAAAATAGCACCTTACATGATGGCGCTGCCATTATTGAAAATAATTATATTGTTGCCACTAGAGCAATTTTGCCAGTTTCTAATGAGCGTAATATACCATTGCGTTTTGGGCTTCGCCACAGAGCTGCTGTAGGTGTTACTGAAAAAACAGATGCGTTGGCATTAGTAGTCAGCGAGGAAACCGGAAACATTTCCTATATCAAAAATGGCAAGTTCGTAGATTTTGGTAGTATGGATGAATTAACCACTTTAATAAAAGAAGACCTAATAGACTAAGCAACTTCTTCAGAAAGAAATTGTGCTTCATAGAGATTGCTATAGTATCCTCCTCTTTTCAATAATTGCTTATGCGTTCCTGTCTCAACGATCTTACCGGCATCCATAACAATTATCTTATCGGCTTTCTTGATCGTAGCCAAACGATGTGCTATGATTATAGACGTTCTTCCTTCGGTTATTTTCTCGGTTGCCCTTTGTATTAACTGCTCAGAATAGGTGTCTACGGATGATGTTGCTTCGTCTAAAACCAGAATACTAGGGTTACTTACATATGCCCGTAAGAAAGCAATTAACTGGCGTTGTCCGCTAGATAACATGGTTCCCCTTTCTTTTACATTATATTGATACGCACCCGGAAGACTGGTTATAAACTCATCTACACCAATTTGCTGGGCCGCATCCTCAATAACATCCAAACCAATACTCCCGTTCTTTAAGGAGATGTTATTCTCTATCGTATCCGCAAAAAGGAAAACGTCCTGAAGCACTACCGCAATCTGAGACCTTAAAGAAGCTAAACTAAAGTCTTTAATATCTACACTATCAATTAAAATGGAACCAGAATTGATTTCATAGAATCGGTTCAATAGGTTAATAATCGTAGACTTTCCTGCGCCAGTAGCCCCAACAATAGCAACTGTCTCTCCTGCTTTTACATCAAAAGAAATACCATGAAGCACTTCTTCATCTTCCAAATACCCAAACCGGACATTGCTAAATTTAATATCGCCCTTTACATTATTTTTCACGACCGTTCCTAAATCCTGAATATTACTTTGAGTATCCAAAATTTTAAAGACTCTATTGGCAGCAACCATTCCCATTTGCAAGGTGTTGAACTTATCCGCAATTTGGCGTAAAGGCCTAAAAAGCATATCGATCAACAGAATAAAAGCAAACAATGTACCCAGTTCTTCCTTGGAAAGATTAGAAACATTCTGGAGTCCGCCGTACCAAACTACCAGACCCACCGCAATGGAAGAAGAAATTTCTGCAATAGGAAAGAATATAGAGTTATACCAAACTGTTTTTAACCAAGCATTTTGGTGCTTTTCGTTAATGACCCTGAATTTTTCGCTTTCGATTTTTTCACGTGTAAACAACTGTACGATTTTCATACCCGTTATGCGCTCCTGAACAAAAGAATTCAGGTTAGACACTTGTGCTCTTACCTCTGCAAATGCAACTTTCATTGCCTTTTGAAACAAACGCGTTGCATATAGAATTAAAGGTAATATGGCGAAAACAATAAGTGCTAAACGCCAGTTCATTATAAGCATAACCACGGCTGCGACAAGCATTTTCAACAAATCTGCAACAATAACAAAAAAACCCTGACTGAAAATTTCACCAATACGTTGCATATCAGCAACGGCACGAGTTACCAACACCCCTAAAGAAGAGCTGTCAAAATACTTCATACGGAAACCCAACATGTGCTTAAACAAATTGATCCGTATATCCTTTATAACCGATTCTCCTAACCAGTTTGCATAGTAATTAAATAACAGCTGGCAAATAACCTGTCCTAAGAGAACACCGCCCATTGCCAAGGTTAAAAACAATAATTTTTCTTCATCCCCTAATTTAATGGCATCATCAATAATCTTCTGGACGATTATAGGTGTCATTACCGCAAATCCTGACAATAGAATAGCAGCAAGGGCAACCCCATAAAAGGTTAATCTATACGGACGGGTATGCGCTAAAAGGCGCTTAAACAACCGCATATCAAATGCTTTTCCAGAATCTTTATCCATGCTTTTCCGTAATCTTTTTGGGGTATAAAACAGAGGTCAAATATAGCCCTTTTGCAGGTACCGAAGGGCCGGCATTACTTCTGGTCTTGCTATTTATGATTGATTTAACATCGGACGGTTTAATTTTACCCGTACCTACTTCTAACAACGTACCCACAACGGCACGCACCATATTCCTTAAAAACCTGTCTGCGGTTATTGTAAAGACCAGCTTTTCTTCCTTCAACTCCCAAACTGCCTCTTTAACATCACAGAAATACGTCTTTACATCTGTATGGGTCTTTGAAAAACATTCAAAATCTTTAAATTGTAACAACAATGCTGCGGCTTCATTCATTGCCTCAATATCTAGCGAATGCTTAATATAATGCGAAAAATCTCCGTAAAATGGATTCTTATCCTGCAACACCCAATATTCATAAGTTCGCTCTTCCGCATCAAAACGGGCATGAGCATCCGGGTTAACCTCAAAAACATCTTGTACGGCAATAGCCTCTGGTAATAATGCATTCAGTCTGTAAACAAACATTTCTAAATCCGAAATTTCCTTAAAATCAAAATGAGCGAACATTTGCTTAGCATGTACGCCCGCATCCGTTCGACCGGCGCCCACCAATGGAACGGTATCGCGGAGTAGCGTAAAAAAGGCTTTTTCCAAAACTTCTTGCACGGTAATGGCATTAGGCTGGTTTTGCCAACCATGGTAGTCTTTACCCAAGTATGAAAATTCAACGAAATATCTCAACCTAAACCTTTAATTTTGTGAACTTCAAAGATACTTCTCTTTGAACAAACAGAACAAGGCACTCATAAATATCGACTGGCCCAAATCCCACAACCTAATTTTAGTTTAGTACATGACCAAAATTTTATTGCTTTCCGATACCCACTCGCATATGGATGACACCATTTTAAAATACGCCCGTCAAGCAGATGAAATATGGCACGCCGGAGATATAGGCTCATTAGAAGTAACCGATACTTTACAAAAAATTAAACCGCTTAGAGCTGTTTATGGCAATATTGATGACCATATTATTCAAAAGGAGTTCCCTTTGAACGACCGTTTTTTTTGTGAAGGCGTAGAGGTTTTTATGACCCACATTGGTGGCTATCCCCCTAAGTACAATATTAGGACCCGAGATATCATTAAAGCTAATCCTCCTAAATTGTTTATTTGTGGACACTCCCATATTCTTAAAGTAATGATGGATAAAAAATTAGGGGTGCTACACATGAATCCCGGTGCTTGTGGAAAACACGGTTTTCACCAAATGAGAACTATGCTACGTTTTACTATAGAAGGGAAAGATATTAAGGATTTAGAAGTTATAGAGCTAGGAAAACGTGGGGCTTAAAAAAAACCTGCACTTTTTTTTAGTACAGGTTTTCCAAACTATGGTTTCGAGGGTACTAGTTCTTGATTAGTTTTAATGCTTTTTCGCCTTCAGACGTATTGATGCGTAAAATGTAAATACCTTTATCAAGATTACCAGTATCTACCACATCACTGTAATTTCCAGGCCTATGGCTTTCTTTATCTTTTAAAGTTTCTATTTTTCTGCCATTTAGGGCGTACAATTCCACCGTAACATCATCGTAATTTAAAACGTTGTACGTATAAACAAATGAGTTTATAAAAGGATTGGGAGAGACCATGAAATCATTTAAATCTTGATTCTTACTACTATCCGACTCATTAAATGAACTCACTTTTAAAGCTCTAGTTGCACTAGAAATCCTAATGCCGGACTTGGTAATAGTCGCCAATTTGTTTTTCCAATCACTATTAAACATTTGAATGTTCCACTTATAGTCACTTCTGGCTGATAGATTGAACGGTATTTTAAATTGGACAGATATTAGTCCTGATCTATCTTCACTAGACTGTGTATCTTGAAGAATTATCCCTCCCTCTTTAGACAACAATCTTGTTTGTATATGAACTTTACCATCTTCTGTCTTTGTGAAATTATAGGAGATATTCTGAGTTGCACCTGCGGTAATTCTTGTTGGAGGGGAAAAATTAGAAAATGTATTATTTGATGGTGGAGCTCTACGTTCAGTAACTTTAACTAAATCTTTATAGTAGTGTTCGGCAAGTTTCTGTTTCCAATTACTACTATACATTTGAACGTGCCATTTATAGACTCCACCAATGGGAAGGTTCGGTATTTTAAATTCAAACAACATAAGACCCGGCCTTACAGGCACGCCCGTTGAATTTTCTATTACCACCTTACCGGAAGTGGTCATTAATCTTGCTTGAATATGAACTTTATCAGAACCTGACTTGGTGTAACTTACTGAAAAAACACTTTTAAAATCAGATGATATTTGCGTGTCAGCATGATCAATCTCTATGGTGTTTTGAGCATTACCAACCCAGGAAAAGAGCAATGCAAGAAAAGTTGTGGTGAAAAGTAGTGTAATTTTTGTTTTCATAATTTTAATTTTAGTGTTCTTAATTTTGCGTAAAATAGATATAGGAAGTAAACTTTAAATAAAGAACCCGCTCCACCCCACAATGGAACGGGAACTTTCAGAAATATTCTGAAAAATTAGTTTTTGATTAGTTTGATTGCCTCCTCACCTTCTGAAGTATTGATGCGTAAAATGTAAATACCGCTATCAAGATTACTAGTATCTACCGCATCACTGTAATTTCCGGGCCTATGGCTTTCTTTAGCCTTTAGGGTTTCTATTTTTCTGCCATTTAGGGCGTATAAATCTACCGAGACATCCTCATAGTTCTTAACGCTATATTCATACTCAAATGAGTTGATAAACGGATTAGGAGATACATTGAAATCTTTGGCTATCTCTTTATCTACAATTGAATCTTTTTGAGCGATTTGTGTTTTTAGAGCTATCGAATTAGGACATGTAATTTTAGGATTACTCTCACAAGGACTTTGAATGTAATATTCTTCGAATGTAAAACGACCTCTACTATTAGGTATATAGGTATTCACATCAAAATCAGGATTACCAGGTTCATGCTTATAATCTCCAGACTGCCCAGTAATTGTCCACTCCATAACTTCAAGCGTCCAATCTTCTGTCATTGTAGGTACAGGTATATCTACATTACTATTAACTAGCTTTCTAGTATCTGGACCATTTTCAGTTTCAATTTCAATAATTTGATTGATTATTTCAGCTACATCAACCTCCTTTTTAAAAGATTCGGTAGGAAAATCATCTATGTGATTTCGTCTCCAACCGCTTGGAATAAGATTATAGGAACACGATTCTCCTTCACCACCAGGTATTGTACGTAAAACATCATAAGTATTATAATCATCAGATGCAGTACCTATTTTCTCAAAGGTATATATAGTATCATCTCCTTCTTGCGACCATTGAAAAGAACGTTCATAATTACTTCTAATGTCTCCAGAATTATCCCACGCATGAATAATTACATCGCTTCTAACTCTTTCTCCTTCAGAATCAACACCATAAATCCAAGCCGTCATGTTGATATGACACCTACCCGTACTACCTTCGTCCCACTTTCCTGTAAAAGATGCTTTTAGAGGTCCTGTTATATCTCCTATTACACTCGGAAACCCATATGTTCCGTTCAAATCAGACCCAGTACTTTTTTCAACCCTAATATCAAATTCCGCATGACCACTATTACTAGATGACCCTAAATTTTGCCATTCTACCCAAAATTCTTTTCCATTTAATGCGTTTTCGCCATAATGAGACTTTATAGGACCTATCCAATTTTTATTGACCCACCAATTCGAACGATATATAGAATTTGTAGGTGCAAGAATATGATCAGTACCTGACCCTTGACCATCACCGTTATAATGTCCGCCAGTAGTTTCTAAGTCTCTATTATAATAACGCATATACTCTGAAACACCATTGGGGGTTGTATTTTTCTCACCAAATCCATAACCACTCCCAAACTGAATGTTATCTAAAGTCTTCTCAACCACAAGGTTCCATTGATCTTCGTTGCCATTTTTTATTACCTCAAATACTTGTACCACCAATAAATTAAATTCGACAGGTTCACCCGTTATTTCCAGTTTAACGATTTCGCTATCTGCACCTTTGGAAAATTCTTGTAATACTTTACCTATTTTAACATATGCACCTTCTGAATCAATATTTTTGTTGGTTACATATGCTTGCACATACCTATCACCTGAAAAACTATAATCAAATCCTATATCATAAGTTTCTCCTTGCGCGACTTTATCAGGTATAGTCGTTAGTGTCAATTGATCATTATCATTTTCTGGCGGATTTTCGACAACTGTAACCCCTTCAAAAAAATCGTTTGCCAATCCACTCCATTTATCGTCATCTTTTAAAAGTTGCGCCTGAAAACTATAACTACCCTCACTAGTTGGCGATTTTATGCTTAATGGTTTTGTGCCAGAACCATTTCCTACGGCTTCGAAATCTTGTTCCAGATTACCGCCGTTTGAGTCTTTAAAGCGGACTAATACATAAGCACTTCCTGAATTATTAGTGTAGCTTATATCAAGATTGACCATTTCTCCCGCTTTAACAGATGTTGGCGGATTACTTATTGACACAGAATTACCTCCCACCGATGGTTTTACCGGTTCTATGACCGTACCGTTAGCAACAGAAACATCAGCGTTATAGTTTGCCAATCCACTCCATTTACCGTCATCTTTCAAAAGTTGCGCCTGAAAACTATAACTACCCTCACTAGTAGGTGCTTTTATACTCAGACGCTCAATATCCGAACCATTACCAACAAGAATAAAATCTTGCTCCAGATTGTCTCCTAAAGCACTTTTAAAGCGAACCAACACATAGGCGCTTCCCGATATATTGGTATAATCAACATCAAGACCTACTATTTCCCCAGCTTCAACGGAAGATGGAGGATCAATAATTTTAATACTGTTTTGTGCCCATAGCACATTAGAAAAGCATATCGTAAAAAACACGATAGAAAGAAAAGTAATTTTTGTTCTCATAACTTCAAAATTTAGGGGTGTATAAACACATCTCCTATTAAGGAGAGTCTACTAACCTGAAGTCATTTGTTATGTATTTGAAAAGGGGCTGGTCAGGAACTAAAGTCGATTATTTAAAATTTAACTTTAGCCAGACAAGAAAATTGGGGGAGCTTTCATTGTTCCAGTTTTAGGTTTATTAAACTCTACAAAAAATAGCATTGAAAAATTCAAAGCTGCTTCCTGATACGTTATAAGAGTACTAAAATTGGTTTGGAAAAAATGGCCTGCAATTGCTCGTAAAACTTTGATACAAGCATGCGGGTAAATGTAATTAAATATAGTTATCTAAAAGAATATGCGGGCAAAAATACTGGTTTTCCAGTAGTTTTTTAAAACTAAAAAAAGAGGGTCCTTTACTGTCAAAAGGAGCTAGAGTTAAATTATAAAAATATAATAATCAACATATTAATAAACTTAAAGCATAAAACCGGGTATCTAACCCGGGTTTAAAATCAGTTTTAAAAGGTGTTTCTCATTTATATTGAAACACATTTGTATTACCCCTGTATTATCAATTTTGTCAATTAATAATCCAAAGACAATCCCAGAGAAAAAGTACCTCCATCATAGATATTTTTACGCTCCACTAAAAAACCTGTATAATCAGAATAGTTGGCTACTAAATTTAAATGACCCGTTAGCTTATACATAGATGTAATTCCAAAGTTTGTGAAAGTTGTTCCCTCACCGAAAAGAAACGAGCCACTTTGATTATTGTTTTCCGACCCTAATTTTTCTTGAATTTTCAATTTCCCTATCAAATACAACTTATCAAAAAACAAGTGGCCAAGCTCTGCCCCTACCTGCAGTTGGTTGCTAAAAGATTCTGTTCTAAAATTGACACTTGTAAATGCAGAAGCATAGGTCTTTCCATTCGGAAAACCATGGGAAGCCGCTAAAGTGGTCCATACATTAAACTCCCCATCGGACAAGGGTAAATTAATTTCATTGAACTGCCCAAAATCGTCTACACTTTTAGATTGTGCAAAATTCTCGCCATCATTGCTAGGGATATCCAAAGCGACTTGTAATGACAATGGAAAATTTTTCAGTAATTTATATTTCACCGCAAGTTGAATATTTCCAACACCACCTACTGTTTCTGTTGTACTAAAACTATTCAGCCTCACTAAAGGAACATCCAAAATAGCGGTAAGTCTATTAGAAATTCCATACTCTCCGTATAACAAAAGTCCGCTACTATTAAAGGTACTGCCTTGATCAGCCAATCTACCCTCTGTAGTGTAGTAATCATTAGAAGAGAAATACGAAGCCGTAGCCTGAACGTAAAACCCTTTTGCTTCCCTAGTCCACCCGCTTTGTGCTTGCAAATAGCTGCCACAAAAGGAAATCATCACAAGAATGATATATTTATATTTTTCCATAATTCCGTTAGATTAAAATAGATATGGTAAACTGCGTCACATATCTAAAAAAGAAAAAGCCTTTGGGAGACATAGAAAAACAGAATAATGTGTCTCTATTCCCAAAGGCCATAAAAATTTAATTAATTCAATGCTACATTACCGAAAGGAATGTTCGCCGTGGCGCACCATAGTATAATATGTGTATATTTTGCATCTGGAGTTGCATCTAGCTTAATATATCTCTCACCATTATCCTGCACGTTACCGATCAACATCAAATCTGGGTTTCCGTTTCCTGGGTCAGCAGTAAAAGTTTCTGAAGTAGATAAAAAGATCCCTACTGTACCTGTTCCTAATTCAGTCATAAAATCATCTGAAAAATGAACAAAATTAGAGTCCTCGGTATCCACTCCTAATTCTACAAGCCCTTCTGTTGGTGTACCGCTTTCTGCCGTTAAATTTCCACTTCTAGCAACGGTCAAATCTCCAACTGGTAAAGATGAATCTACTTCAACCGTTTCAGTTTCTGTAATTGTCTCCGTAACGGTAACTGTTTCTACATCGTCATCTGAACAACTTACCATAAATGTTGTCATGGCCATAGCTAATAGTGCAATTGAAAAATTTCTGTTTTTCATAATCGTAATAATTTAAATTGTTTATCATTGTTTGAATCAGCTTTACAACCGACTATCGATAGCTCTGCTGTTTCCTGGGACAAACATAGAAAGGTGATATCACGAAGAATTCAAGGAAGTATAAAAAGTCTATCACAGCTATTTTATATCAGGAGACACTTCTGTGATATTCTCTTAAGAGAGATGGAATCCTAAATAAAAAAAAGGCACAAAAAAACCCGGTAACTACTCCGGGTTTTACGCACTAATACTACTAAGATGTAAGGTTTATCGTAGACGATCAACAGATTTTACAAGATCCTCATCCTTCTTTATGGCCCTATTGGCAAGAACCAATAAAACGATAGAAATGACAGGAATCAGCATCCCAATACCCTTCTCCGAGACCGAAATCTCTCCGGATAAATTTTGCGACCGGTAAACGAAAAATCCTAGTAAAAAAATATTTAATATCATATTCAATCTGTTTAGCACAAATTGATTTTTTCTATTTTTAAATAATACTATACTAATAAGGGCCAAAACAGCAGAAATGTAAAATGCTCCAGATATAAAAACGTCATTTCTAGCAAATATTTCATTTCCTTCCGCATCTGACCAAAGGTTTATCCAAAAAGGCAGTACTCCCGCTATAAGGATTACAATAGACAAATATATAGTTTGTATTCTTTGAATCATGGTCCAAACATCATTTTACTCCGCAAAAATACACGTCTTTTTGAAAAAAATCGGTGTAGCAAGGAAAATAATTCGTAATATTGTGAGATTATTAGTTATTATCTTACCTAATGGGAAATCTTTCCCTCGTAATACTCGGATAACAATTCACTTCTTATCAAATCAAGAGACGTATAATTTATATCATACTTAATGTTTGAAATTTCAGATTTAAAAGCAAAAAAACTGCCTGAATTGCAGGAAATTGCCAAAGGCCTTAACGTGCCAAAGTTCAAAACCCTAAAAAAACTGGACCTCGTTTATCAAATCTTGGATGTACAGGCGGCCAATCCTAAAGTCGTGGCAGAAGTAACCGCGCCAAAAACAACGGAGGAAAAACCAAAATCAAAGCCAAAACCTAGACCTCGGAAACCAAGAACGGTAACCGAAACCAAAAAACCTGAAGCAAAAGGCACTACTCCGGAAAAAACGGATAAAACGGATGCACCTGCACAACCTGCTCCAGTCCAATCTGCAGAAGTAAAAAAACCACGACCACGACCTGTAAAGCGAGAACCTAAAAATAACTCTCAACATAAAAATCAGAATTCTGGCGGAAATAACAACAACAAAAATCAACGTCACCAAAAATCATCAAATTACGATAAAAGTAACTTTGACAAGGACTTAAAAAACCGATATAAAGAACCGGAATTTGAGTTTGATAGTATTATAGAAAGTGAAGGTGTCCTTGATATCATGCAAGATGGCTATGGCTTTTTGCGTTCATCTGATTACAACTATCTTTCATCTCCTGATGATATTTATGTATCCCAATCGCAAATTAGACTATTTGGTCTGAAGACCGGAGATACGGTACTAGGAAACGTTAGACCCCCGAAAGAAGGCGAAAAATATTTTCCGTTAATTAAAGTGAATAAAATAAACGGTATTGACCCTCAAGTGGTGAGAGACCGTGTTTCTTTTGAGCATTTAACTCCGCTTTTCCCACAAGAAAGATTCAAATTAGCCGAAAGACAAAGTAATATATCCACTAGAATTATAGATTTATTCTCTCCTATCGGTAAAGGACAAAGGGGTATGATCGTTTCGCAACCCAAAACAGGTAAAACTATGCTGTTAAAGGATATTGCAAACGGTATTGCGGCCAATCACCCAGAAGTATATCAAATTATACTTTTAATAGATGAGCGACCTGAAGAGGTAACTGATATGCAACGTAATGTTCAAGGTGAAGTTATTGCTTCTACTTTTGACAAAGAGCCTTCTGAACATGTTCGTGTAGCTAATATTGTATTGGAAAAAGCAAAACGATTAGTGGAATGTGGTCATGATGTTGTCATCCTTTTAGACTCCATTACACGTTTGGCAAGAGCTTACAATACCGTACAACCAGCATCTGGAAAAGTTTTGAGTGGTGGTGTAGATGCGAATGCATTAAACAAACCAAAACGTTTCTTTGGAGCAGCTAGGAATATAGAAGGCGGTGGATCACTTTCAATTATAGCTACTGCCCTAACCGAAACCGGTTCTAAGATGGACGAGGTTATCTTTGAGGAATTTAAAGGAACCGGTAATATGGAGCTTCAGTTGGATCGTAAAATTTCTAACAGAAGAATATTCCCAGCCATTGACCTTACTTCATCCAGTACACGTAGAGATGATTTGTTGTTGGACAAAGAAACTATACAACGTATGTGGATTATGCGTAAGTATCTTGCTGATATGAACCCGGTAGAAGCTATGGAATTCATTGAGCAACGTTTTAAACAAACTAAGAACAACGAAGAGTTCTTGCTTACCATGAACCAATAATATTAAATTTATAGACTAAAAATATCAAACTTTTAATATCCCGGATTCCTAATTAAAAAAATGGGATTCGGGATTTTTTTATGGTCTCATCTAATAATTCTCTACCTATCTAAACAAAATGGAAAGATTTCACTCCACCTATAAAATCTTAAAGATTTAGGAATATTGTTGGTGATTTTCTAATTATCCAATTTTTCGGATATCTTTATAGCGCAAAAATTAATTACTTCCCCCGAATTTTGCATGTATAACAAGTAGAACTTAAAAACTTTATGTCATGAAAAATTCGTTGAAATTGGTGCAACACTGCGCCGCTGTATCCCTATTGTTAATTTTCACAAACTGTCGTCACAAAGAAGACGATAGTATAGTCGTCATAGATAAAAAAGAGGTGGATTCAGTGATAATTCCGCTTGAACAAGCTGAAGAAATGTATAATACCTACACGGATCGCCGTGTTGAGTTGATCAAAAATTTTGAAAATTCCTTAGACAGTTTAAATAATTACGACCCTGAAAGCAAGACTGATAACCAAAAATATAAAGCTGCTATACAGCAAAAAGAAAATGGTTTTGTACCTACAAGATATATTTCCTACGATTATCAAGCCTTGAAAAAATATATGGCCTTTATAGAGCAGGAATCAAAAAAAGCAAACGTAAATATTTCTACCTTAAGATTTTATCTAGCCAATTATTCCGATAAAAGTACTGATGCAGAAAAGAAACGTAGAAACACAATTATGATGGTACCATCTCTTCAGAAAAACGGCAAAGAATATGCTTTTTTTACTGCTAATGATGATAAGGATAATATGAGAAGGAAAGCTTTTTTACTTACTGAGGAATTAACAGAAGACGGCACATCTTACTCAGAAGACAAAAGGGACAAAGCTTCGTTAGGCACTAACTTCACTTCTCTAATCATGGCACCATTCGCTGCACAGAGCCAACAAAGTCTTGCAGGTAACGAAGGAGGCTTGCACCCTCCTAAAAATTAGAGATATATACTCCTACGAAAATGAAATCCAAAGGAGATGGACCATATGGTAATAGATATATTTTTAGAAAATTCTTATGTACCTATTTATGGAATAACCCTTGTCGTGGCCATGATTCGTTATCCTAAATATTTTGATACCTCATTAAAATATTTTCCAATATTAATTCTGTACACTTTTCTAAATGAGTTACTCGGTATTCTAATATTTAAAAACGAATCATTTAGCCTGGCATTGAATAATCTTTATTCTAATTCCAATATTGTAATTTATAACATCTACATGATATGCTTTTATCTGTATTTTTTCTTTTTATTTAAATTTCATATCATGAACAACAAATACAAAGCCTTTATAAAATACGCAAGCATATTATTTGTTATGATTTGTGTAATTAATCTTTTTTTACAAAATTGGTTTCATAATTATTTATATTTAATTTTCTTTTCTGGCTCTACAACACTGCTAATCATAGTATTGCTTTACATCTCTGAAAATATCAATCAACCCATTAGAAATTTCTCAAACAATATTTTATTCTGGGTAGCTACAGGCCTACTACTCTATCATATTGGTTATTTACCAATTAAAACAATTCGATATTATCATGAATTGGCGGGTATAATTGAGAAACCATACCTTAGACGCGTACACTTGTCTCTAATTCTTTTAATGTACAGCTGTTTTATTATAGGTTTTATAAAAATGAAAAGAAGGCCCATTAAATGATAATTAAAAACTAAAATAGCTTCACTTTTAGCTTGTTAACTTCTACATTGCACCTCTCTTAGCCTATATACAGCCCACATTTATTCTTTCATCAAGATCAGGCTGAATGCAAATAACGCTATATTGCGATATGTTAAAACAGTTACTAGAAAATGTATTTATAATATTCTATGGAATAACTCTTTTAGTCTCGCTGTACAGATATCCTAAATATTTTGATACCAAATTAAAGTACCTACCTATAATATTCTTATATACTTTTCTTAATGAGATACTTGGATACCTCATTTTTACAAACCTAAATTTCAGTTTGTTTGAAGACAGCACGTATTCTAAATATAACATAGTAATATACAACCTGTACAACATTGTATTTTACCTGTACTTTACCTACATCTTTATGTATTACATAAAAGAAGTAAAGATCAAAAAACTGATAAAACTGGGTATGATAATTTTTTTGATAATTGCCACAATCAATCCTTATTTTCAAAGCTTTTTTCACTCAACTCAAATAGGCACATATGCCTTTGGAGCAATGGTTCTATTAGCATGTATCTACATCTACTTAAAACAAATTTTTAAAAACAACAAAAACGATTGGGGTAGAAATTTACTTTTTTGGCTCGCTTTAGGACTACTTATATTTTATATAGGCTATCTCCCGATTAAAATGTCAAGGCAATATTTAAACATTCCTGAATCAATAGAAAAGTCCATTATTCATCCGTTACATATTAGCTTAATAATTATTTGCTATTCCTGCTTTATAACCGGATTTTTGAGAATGAAACTGAATATGCCAGAACAAAATCAAACATAACATTATGATATAAAAAAGCCCCGATGTATGAATACACCAGGGCTTTCTAAAAAGTATTATAAATATTACAATGCAGCTACGTGCTTTGCTAATTTACTTTTTAAGTTTGCTGCTTTGTTATCATGAATGATATTGCGCTTAGCTAATCTATCGATCATACTAACCACGCTAGGCAATAAAGCTTCAGCATCTTTCTTACTTTCTTCACCACGTAACTTTTTAATAGCATTACGGGTAGTTTTATGCTGATATCTGTTACGAAGACGTACTGCTTCGTTTCTTCTGATTCTTTTTAATGCTGACTTGTGATTTGCCATCTTCTTCTAACTTATTATAATATTTTAAAAAATTCCTTTCGAACCTTTAGTAGTCCGTAGGGGAATCGAACCCCTGTTACCAGGATGAAAACCTGGCGTCCTAACCCCTAGACGAACGGACCATTAAATCAATTTCGGATCAAAAATCCAGTTACTCTAGTAGTCCGTAGGGGAATCGAACCCCTGTTACCAGGATGAAAACCTGGCGTCCTAACCCCTAGACGAACGGACCATACTTTGCGCAATTGCGGATGCAAAAATACAATTATTTTTTACTAACACAATAGCTAGCATAAATTTTTTAATAAGCTTTTGCAAAAAGTACTCTTTTTGATGATGATTTTCCGGTCACCATACACTTACCCTCAATGTTTTCGGTAGCTAACGGGATACACCTAATAGTTGCCTTTGTCTCATCTTTTATTTTTTCTTCGGTTTCATTGGTACCATCCCAATGCGCAGAGATGAATCCGCCTTTTTTCTCTAAAACCTTTTTGAACTCCCCGTATGTATCAACTTCGGTAATATTGTCTTCTCTAAAATCGTATGCTTTCTTGTAAATGTTCTTTTGAATATCGTCTAAAAGAAATTCAATTTTGGAAATTACATCTCCCGTTGGTATAGTTTCCTTTTCAAAAGTATCTCTTCGTGCCACTTCATATGTACCATTTTCCAAATCTCGTTTACCAATAGCCAAACGAACAGGAACACCTTTCAATTCATATTCATTGAACTTAAACCCTGGTTTATGCGTGTCCCTATTATCAAACTTTACAGAGATACCTTTAGCTTGTAATTCTTTCACTAACGGCCTTACCTTATCGGAAATAGCGTCTAACTGCTCCTCTCCTTTGTATATAGGAACGATTACCACTTGAATTGGTGCTAATTTTGGAGGTAACACCAATCCATTGTCATCACTATGGGTCATTATCAGTGCTCCCATAAGACGTGTGGAGACTCCCCAAGAAGTAGCCCAAACATGCTCCTGTTTGCCTTCTTTGTTTGCAAATTTCACATCAAATGCTTTTGCAAAATTCTGACCTAAAAAATGTGATGTACCTGCCTGTAACGCTTTTCCATCTTGCATTAAAGCCTCAATACAATAGGTTTCCAATGCTCCGGCAAAACGCTCACTTTCTGTCTTAACACCTTGTATAACCGGCATAGCCATATGCTCTTCCGCAAATGCAGCATAAACTCCGTTCATTTTTTCCGCCTCTTCTATCGCTTCCGCTTCCGTAGCATGAGCGGTATGCCCTTCTTGCCATAAAAACTCAGCGGTTCTAAGAAAAAGGCGAGTACGCATTTCCCAACGAACTACATTTGCCCATTGGTTGATCAATAGAGGTAAATCCCGGTATGATTGTATCCATCCTTTGTATGTATTCCATATAATGGCCTCGCTAGTTGGGCGTACCACCAATTCCTCTTCTAACTTAGCATTAGGATCAACTCGCAATTTCCCTGGTTTATCCGGGTCATTTTGAAGTCGATAATGTGTAACTACAGCGCACTCTTTTGCAAAACCTTCTGCATTTTTTTCTTCGGCTTCGAATAAGCTTTTGGGTACGAATAACGGGAAGTAAGCATTTTGATGGCCTGTCTCCTTAAACATTCTATCTAGCTCTGCTTGCATTTTTTCCCAAATAGCAAAACCGTAAGGTTTAATAACCATACAACCTCTTACCGCTGAATTTTCAGCCAAGTCTGCTTTTACCACGAGTTCGTTATACCATTTGGAATAATCCTCGCTGCGCTTTGTCAAATTCTTACCCATTATATTTAGTTTGGCACAAAACTTGTGCTTATGTTAGCAAAATAATTGGGTAAAACTACTTATTTTTACTATGTTCAACAATAAAAATTGCACCCATGATACATTTACCATCCCACAGTAAAATTCGTCTCATTGCACTTTGCACCCTAACAGGCATTATTGCAGTGTCTTGCGGCTCATATCAATCGGCCTCATATTATGATAACGACGGAATTTATTCCAACGACAATCAGGTTAGCGTGGAACGTCAAGAAAGACCTCAGCAAGCAAGGCAAAAAGCTCAGGCTACAGACGAACCATATTCCGATTATTTTGGACAGCAAGCCGGACAATACGACCAAATGCTTGACGGTGAAATTTTTACTGATATAGATTCATATTCTAGCGAATCTGCTCAGGATAGTATTTCTGACAGTCAATTGACGGATTATTATAATAATGATAATGATTATGCCGGTTATGCAGGATGGGGTGATAATGCAACCAGCGTAAACATAAATGTTTATGATAAAGGATGGAACGGTTTCGGTGGTTTTGCATGGGCCTCGCCATGGCTTTATAATTCTTATGGCTGGGGCGGATACGGATACGGCGGATACTACAACCAATGGAGATACAGATACAGTCCTTGGGGCTGGGGTGGCGGATATGGTTACGGATTCGGTGGGTTTTACGGCGGCTTTGGCTGGGGCGGATACGGAACATGGTGCCCTCCTTACGGTTATTATAATGGGTTTAATAATTATTCCTACAGAAACCGCAGCTATGCATACAATCGTGGTAGAAGAGGTTACCAAACCAATACAAATGCTATTTCAGGAAGAAATTCTAGATATGTATCAAGAAGTGCTAACGTAAATAGAACTAGCAGATCTACACCAAGATACTCGGCTAACAGATCTAATGCCAACAGAAATTCAACAACATCGCGTAGCTCAAGAAACTATAGCACCAATCGTTCTGCAGCATCTAGAAGAACTGTAGGTGTTGACCGCAACAGTTCGTACAGAACAAGCAGGAGTACAAGGGCTACACCAAAATATAATGGTTCTTCGCGAACTAGCACCTCTAGAAGAAGTAGTTCTACTCCCCGTTCTTCCACGTATAGAAGTTCTGGTACAAGAACTAGTGGAAGCGGAACATATAGAAGTTCAACACCTAGGACTAGTACATACAGATCTTCTGGATCAAGTAGAAGCAGTTCTAGTGGTAGTACTTACAGAAGCTCGGGCAGATCTTCAAGTAGTTCTGGTACTTACAGGAGTTCTGGAAGCTCTAGTAGATCTTCGTCAGGATCTAGTTCTAGATCATCCGGCTCTAGCTCACGATCTTCATCAAGCCGTAGAAACTAAGTTCATTAATTAAAAGTAACTTACTTTAAAAATTACTAGGAATGAGAAACTATCTAACATTCATAGGGCTGTTTGCTTGCGTTATTGCAAGTGCTCAGAATATAAATGACGTATTACGCTACGGCACGGAGAATTTACAAGGTTCTGCGCGTTTTCAGGCCATGGGCGGTGCTTTTGGTTCTTTAGGTGGTGATTTGTCCGCTTTGAACATCAATCCTGCCGGTAGTGCTGTTTTCAATAATGGAATATTCTCTATATCGGGAACCAATTATAACAGAAATACAGATTCTAATTATAACGGTGCTTTAAGCAATTCCACCAATAACAATTTTAATATTAATCAGGTGGGAGGTGCATTTGTTTTCAAATCTACCAATCCCGATAGTAAATGGAGAAAATTATCTTTAGCCGTAAATTATGATGTAGTTCAAAGTTTTGACGATCGCCTTATTACCTCTGGATCAAGTAATGAAGGTATTGACAATTACTTCCTTGATTATGCCGATGGCATAGCACTGCAACCACTGAAACTACAAGGAAACGAAACCATTGGCGAGGCATATTTAGATATAGGAGCCACAAATGGATTAGGTTTCTCCGGTCAGCAGGCTTTCTTGGGATTTCAGGCAGGAATTATAGACCCAACTGTAGACGAAGATGATAACACCAGCTATTTCTCAAATGCCAACTACCAAAGCGTTAATCAGGATTTTAGACAAAATGTATCAGGATACAATAGCAAATTTACCGTAAACGGTGCTACACAATATGGCGATAACTTTTACTTTGGAGCTTCTTTAAACTTTCACACAATACAGTATGAGAGATTAAATAGGTACGATGAATCCTATTCCAATGAGGGAGAATCGAGGTTTGTAGCTTTTGATAACCTTTTAGAAACTGAAGGAACAGGATTTTCCATGAGCATTGGTGCTATTGCTAAGGTTAATGATGTTATTAGGTTAGGAGCAAGCTACCAGTCACCAACATGGTACCGCTTGACAGACAATTTTTCTCAAGCGATAGATTCAGATTATCCTAACAAAGAAAGTTCTTTTAGTTTTTTCGACCTTAATTACATAAATATCTTTGACTACCAGATTAAAACACCCGGAAAAGTTACAGGAAGTATTTCTGCAGTTTTTGGCAAAAGCGGACTTGTAAGTCTTGATTACGGTTACCAAGATATGTCCAACGCAGAATTAAGACCCACGAGTGACTCTGGCTTTGCTGATGAAAATCAATTTATATCTGAAAGTTTAGGTGGTGTTTCTACAATTAGAGTTGGCGGTGAATACCGTATTAAAAGAGTAAGCCTAAGAGCTGGATATCGTTACGAGCAAAGCCCGTATGAAAGTGGTAATATCGTTGGAGACCTTAATGGAATATCAGGTGGGATAGGCTATAATTTTAATAGAAGCCGATTAGATTTAGCTGTAAACCGCACAGAACAAGATGTACTGCAGTATTTTTTTGATACAGGAATTAACACACCTGCCCTACTAAACAACGTTAACACTAATATTACTATCGGTTATACATTAAATTTCTAAAGGTAACATAAAGACTTTAAGCTATTTTAAAAGTTCGGCCTATGCCGGACTTTTATCTTTTTAGAGCAAAATACGCCTTGGTTAATTTAGCTACTTCAATATTGTTTTCTTGTTCGCTATATTCAAGTCTAAACCAATATGTAGAAGAAGGTAATTGGTTTCCATTTAAGGTTCCGTCCCAATCCACATCAGTACTTAATTGTGCTAAGAGCTTACCGTAGCGATCAAAAACAAATACCATTGGATCAGTTAAAGTTTCAATTCCCTTAATATTCCACGTATCATTTGCCCCATCATTATTTGGAGTGAAAAACTTTGGGTACCCCACTACTAAAAACTCTATAGGCTCTGTTGTTCCGCAACCATTTTTATCATTGATTATTACGGTATTTATACCCGGAGGCACATCATTGAAAATAGCATCATCCTGAAACTCACCTTCATTAATAGCGTATTCATAATCTCCATCACCTTCAGCAAATATTTCTATATTGTTCATATCCGGATCTAAAGACAAATTAGAATTCAGTGTTTCAACACGGTCTAGAACAGGTGTTCCATAATAGGTTATGAGAATATCGTCTAAAATATGAATCCCCTCATCTGTAGTAATATCAACATGGTATCTTCCTGAGTCTGGACTTGTAACCGTAATTTGAGTAGCTGATGGACCTGAACCTAACGGCCCGTCTATAGTTCCGTCGTCATCATAATCAACAGACCAAGCGATATTAGAAATATCCGGTCCTGCCGGGGAATTCAATGCACTCAAAGTGATATCCGGGTCACCTTCACATGCCGTTATATCCAAACCTAAGAACTCATCCCGTAACGTACAATCAAGAGCAGTATTTTGATCAGCTTCTACAGAGCTACCCGTGAATGTAAGCATGAAAGGCTCCCGTTCATCATCAAAATTAGTATTGAAATTATTAATCAAAATGTAGTAAACCTCTCCCGGCAGTACATCTAAATACTCATCATAGGTATTTAAATTCTGAGTTACAGAAGGTGATCCAGCCTGACCATTTTCCGGGTTTACCCCTAGCCCGGTGAATCTGGTATTATTTACCTCATAGTTACAACGTATAGGTTGAACAGCACCAGTACCAATACCAACACAATCAACATCAGGGCCATAAACGGCAAAATCCCATTCGGCTGTTGGGGTTCCCGAACCGGTAACCGGTAAAGCCTCCAGATCAAATCCTACTTGGCCTTCTGTACCTGCCCTGAACACAAACCAAGATGTATTGTTTTCAACATTAGCATTACTTACACTTCCTTTTTCAAGGCAGCCAGTTTCAGAAATAACTTCAGGGTCAAAGTCATCTATGACTCCACGTCCATCAGCATACCCCATTATAGGAGCATCCGCACATACAGGAATAGCCGAACGACAATCACCGGAGTTTTGTGCTTGAATTTCTGTGGAAACGAAAAAAAACACACAGATAACAGATAGTAAAAAGCGCATAAGTTTGGGACTAAATAGATACTATTTAATAACTCAAAGACAGTGATTTTAGTATGTTAAGCTGAAATATCCGGGTGTTTATCGATAAAATACCCACTAGAAATGCCATTTCTGAAAGCTAACGTTTTAGAGAAAAGTGGTTATTAATATATTGGGCAGTCACTATTTGGCCATCTGCCCTAGTGTACGTTAACTTAAACCAGTAATCGGATTCCGGCAGAAGTTCCCCATTATAGGAACCGTCCCATTCAGAATCTGCAGCATCTAATTGGGCTAATAATTTGCCAAAGCGATCATAGATAGATACGATGGCAGAATCCAACAAATCTACTCCGGTTATACTCCAATAATCATTGGAATTATCTCCATTTGGAGTAAAAAACTTGGGAAAACCTATGACAGCGATTTCCTCGGTTACCTCTCCACAACCTTGAGGGTTATTTACAGATATAGTGTGCATTCCCGGCTCTACCTGATAGAATTTATGCCCTTCTTGATACGGACCATTGTCCAGGCGATATTCATATATTCCCGTAACATCCGTAATGACCGTAACCGTATTATTATTTTTAAGGTCATCTATAATGATATCCGTAATTTCAGGTGGGCGCGAAACGGCTACCCTTACTACTTTAGAAGCGGAACAAACCAAACCGGACTTTGTATTTGTTGCAGTCAATTTATATTCGCCCGCTTCAGAAACCATAAGGGTAGGAGTGGTCTCTCCCGAGCTCCACTGATAGGTGAAATCGGTATTTCCATTTTCTAGACCAATAACAACTCCAGTATCATCATCACATAAAAAGGCCTCTTCCGAAATATCTAAATTCGGCGTTTCTAAATTGATCAACTGAAATTGCTCCGAGGCATCAAAACATTTGGAATTGGCAATTGATGTAATACGAACAAAAATGGTCTCAGAGCCGGATTGCGTCGGGTATTTTTTAGGCAATGCATTAAATCCGGCAACAGCATCAGATTTACTATTATGATAACTGACCAGAAATTCACTTAAACCTTGACTTCCTAATACCTCTGCGTCTTTTTGAGAAAGATCATAAATCTCCAAACCACTACATGATGCATCGTCTGAAACAGCATTTGCGACTGGCATAGTAGAAAAAGAAACTTGAACATCACTAATAATAGTTTCAGATGGCCTAATCACTTCTACTCTGTAATTTGCTGACTGAGCAACTTGATAGGTTGAATTAGTTTCCCCTACTATTTCTGTAAAACCGCTACCTGAATCTACAAACCATCTATAAGAAGTTGCATCAGAAGTAGTCCCATCTAAAACTATGTTTTCATTTTCACAAGCAGCAATTGGTGGCCCAAGAAGATTATTTATAATAGAACAATCCAGCGCATCAAAAGGATTCGTTACGAATATGTGACCTGAAAATTGAATTGAGAAACCAGAATTAATGTTGCTAAAATTATTGATGAGCAGATAGTAATCCTCACCGGGAGTTACATCCAACCAAGCTTCATATTGTACATTTTCCGTATTTCCGGTAGGGTCCTCCCCTACCCCAACAAACGTATTTTCATCTTGGTTATCAAAAAAATTACACCGTACAGGTTCTCCTAAATTATTACAATTATCGGATTTGTAAAGGGCAAAATCCCAATCTTCAAAGGTATCTATGCCAATATTAAAACCTAATTGGCCAGAGGCACCTGTTCTAAATCTATACCAAGCAGAATTAGATTCAATTACGCCGCTAAGGGTTTGCTCCAAACAACCACTTTTAGCGGCACTATTAAAATCATCCATACCAAATCCTATTGTACCTCCATTCACCGGAGTGTTATTACAAATAGGTATAGCATTACCGCAATCTGGGGAAACTTGTGCAAAAACAGCACCCATACCCAAAAAGAATAATACAAACCATAAGATTATAAAACGACTCATTTAACAGCTTAGACCTTATATATCGTAAAAGTAGCCTCTAACTATTCTTAACACCAATTTATGTTGTGTATCAGGACATATAGAACGTAAAGTGCCATATTATGTATATCTTTGCAGTTCGTTTTACTTAGTAAGAAGTGTAATGTATGTAAACTTTTTAAGACGAATTAGGCATTAAAAATGTCAATAGATATAAGCAGATGAAAATTGATAGTACTTTGGAAAAGCAGTTTGAAGATTTAGGAGACGACCATGTTTCTGCATCGGAAGATACACCCTTACGTGAAGACGCATTCGTGTTAAGTGATGATGATAAGATTGAAAGAATTAAAGATAACGTAAGAGAGATACTCCTTACTTTAGGATTGGACCTAGATGACGATAGTCTTAAAGGCACTCCAAACAGAGTAGCAAAAATGTTTGTGAAAGAGATTTTTGGCGGACTTCATCCTGATCTAAAACCTAAATCCTCTACCTTCAGCAACAAATATAAGTATGGAGAAATGCTTGTAGAAAAGAACATTACGCTCTACTCCACTTGCGAGCATCATCTTTTACCAATAGTTGGCCGCGCGCACATTGCGTATATTTCTAATGGAACGGTTGTTGGTCTTTCTAAAATGAACCGTGTAGTAGATTATTACGCAAAAAGACCACAAGTTCAGGAACGTTTAAATATTCAGATTGTTCGCGAACTCCAAAAAGTCTTAGGCACTGATGATGTTGCCTGTGTAATTGATGCTAAGCACCTTTGTGTAAATTCTAGAGGTATAAGGGATATCGAAAGCAGCACGGTAACAGCTGAATATGGCGGTAAGTTCAAAGAAGAATCCGTACGCCGCGAATTTTTAGATTATATAAAATTAGAGACCACCTTCCAATAGCCCTAGCCTAACATGCAATTGTATCAAAACCAGCAATTAAGGATTTACAATTCCCTTTCCGGTAAAAAAGAAATATTTGAACCTTTAAGTGAAGGTCACATAGGTATGTATGTCTGCGGCCCCACAGTTTACAGTAATGTACACTTGGGCAACTGTCGTACTTTTATGTCGTTTGATATGATTTTTAGATACCTTAAACATTTAGGGTACAAAGTAAGGTATGTCCGTAATATTACAGATGCCGGACATTTGGTAGATGATGCGGAAGACGGTGAAGACAAGATTGCAAAAAAAGCTAGACTTGAACAATTGGAACCTATGGAAGTGGTGCAGCGCTACACCATAGATTTTCATAATATTCTAGAACAGTTCAATTTTTTACCACCAAGTATAGAGCCTACGGCTACTGGTCATATAATTGAGCAAATTGAAATTATAAAAGACATTCTTGAGAAAGGTTTTGCCTATGAGGTAAACGGGTCTGTATATTTTGATGTTTCCAAGTTCAATGATAGCTATGAATACGGCAAATTGAGTGGAAGAAAGCTGGAAGATATGATAGCAAACACCCGTGAACTTGCCGCACAAGACGACAAAAAAAGTCCACAAGATTTTGCTCTATGGAAAAAAGCCGAGCCACAGCATATTATGCGCTGGCCTTCGCCTTGGGGAGATGGTTTCCCAGGTTGGCATCTAGAGTGTACCGCAATGAGCACAAAATATTTGGGTGAAACTTTTGATATTCACGGTGGCGGCATGGACCTAAAATTCCCTCATCATGAATGCGAGATAGCACAAGCCGAAGCTTGTTATGGGCATTCTCCCGTTAGGTACTGGATGCATGCCAATATGCTTACCATGAATGGTAAAAAAATGGCAAAGTCTACAGGAAACAACATTTTACCCGGTGAGATATTTACGGGTGACAATGATATCCTTAGCAAGGCCTTTTCTCCTTCTGTAGTTCGCTTTTTTATGATGCAGGCCCATTACACTAGTATCTTAGACCTAAGCAACGATGCGTTATTAGCTTCCGAAAAGGGATTTAGCAGGTTAATGGACTCACTTTCTGTATTGCAAAGCTTAGGCACAGGAAACAATAGTGATTTTGATGTTCAAGCGTGGAAACAGCAGTGCTATGATGCCATGAATGACGACTTTAATACGCCAATTCTAATAGCACATCTTTTTGAAGCCGTAAAGCATATTAACCTTATTAAAGAAGGAAAAGAAAGTATTACTGCTGCTGATAAAGAAACACTTGCTCAAACCTTAAATGCATTTATATTTGATATTTTAGGCTTGGAGGAAAAAGGAGGTAGTACTGAGGATGCCGGGAAACTTTCGGGTGTAATAGAGTTATTGATAAAGATGCGAAAAGAGGCTCGTGAGAACAAAGATTTTGCCACCTCTGATAAAATACGAGATCAATTGGCAGAGCTTGGCATTCAGTTAAAAGACGGCAAAGAAGGTACAACCTTCAGTATTTAAATTTACATCTGATCGTGAATGTGGGCAGTTTTAGCTTGGTACTCACTAGGTGATAAATGCTGATGCGATTTAAACACTCTATTAAAGTAAGAGCGACTTTCAAAACCACATTGCAAGTAAACATTCTTAATACTGCGCTTTGAATCTTGCAATAAGCCTACCGCTAATTTTATTCTTTCGTTATTAATAAACTCAATGGGAGAAATACCCAATTCCGTCTTAAACACCCTATGAAAGTGAGAAGGACTCAAACAAGCCTTGTTACTTAAATCCTCTATACTCAAAGGCTCATGTAAATGTTCCCTTATATATCGTATTACAGTCGCCAATCTACTATTTGCATTTAGTTGTAACGTAGAGTTCGAATAAATCTTACGTTCATTGGTCTGTAAGATTCTAATAATCAATTCCCGCAACATATTATCTACGAAGAAATCTTTGGAAGGATGATTTTCAGAGAACAAAAATAATAAACGCTGTAAAATCTGAAAGATACCCGCATCGTTCACAAAATGGAAATTGTAATCCATCAATCCCCACTCTTTATTATCGTGCTTGGGCATATTCTCGTTCATGAGTTGCATTACCTTATCTATTTTATCCTCAGAAATAGCCAATGCCAAGCAACGTGTTGGATTTTTTCTCATTGCTTCCGGAAAATCTATACACATAGTTTCGTTTGCAGGAAGCACTAAAGACTCGCCAGGCAAAAAATCGAAAGATTCATAATCCCTTAGATGCATTATTTTCTTTCCTTCTATCATACTGGCCAATACCGGCTGGTCAAAATTTAAAAGTACGCGTTCCGCCTTTTGATGGGTTTCGAACACATGCAACGCAGCATTATTCAGAGTATAGGAAGTTTGATTCTCTACTAAAGTCTCCAGTTTTCTATTCGACAAAAATTTATTCGATAAGTCCAGCATATCCAATTAAGCATCAATTTTATATGTAAAATATTAAGAAATATACAAAATAACTGTTATTAAAATATTAATTCAATAGATAATGATAGAATTGTTCACACTAATGGCAGAATCGTTCAGATAATTTCCAATCAACTCCATTACATTTAGAAATCCTTTTTAAGCACCTAGATAACAGTGGCTTAAAAAATTATCTCATCTATTAATTTAAAAAACTTAACTATGAGCACACAGACAGTTGAAAACAATCTTCTACAAAAGCCTAAGTTTAAAGACCAATATGAAAATTTTATTGGTGGAAAATGGGTTGCACCCGTTAAAGGTGAGTATTTTGACAATCTCTCACCCGTGGACGGTAAGGTATATACAAAGGTAGCACGTTCCACATCGGAAGACGTAGAATTGGCTATTGATGCAGCTTGGGAAGCAGCGCCAGAATGGAATGCTTCATCAGCAACTACAAGAAGTAATATACTATTAAAGATAGCTGATGTAATGGAACGTAATCTTGAAACCTTAGCGAGAGCTGAAACTTGGGATAACGGAAAAGCTATTCGTGAAACTACTGCTGCAGATATACCACTGGCAATAGACCATTTTAGATATTTTGCCGGCGTTATTAGAGCGGAAGAAGGTTCTGTGAGTGAATTGGATTCCAATACGGTTGCCTTAAATGTTACCGAACCACTTGGGGTAGTAGCACAAATCATTCCATGGAATTTTCCGCTATTAATGGCTACTTGGAAATTAGCACCGGCATTGGCGGCAGGTAATTGTGTTGTACTCAAACCTGCGGAACAAACACCAGCCGGAATTATGATTCTAATGGAGCTCATTAGCGATATTTTACCTGCAGGCGTTCTGAACGTTGTGAACGGTTTTGGAGCAGAAGCAGGAAAACCTTTGGCATCAAGCCCAAGAATAGATAAAGTAGCTTTTACCGGAGAAACCACCACCGGACAACTTATCATGCAATATGCTTCTAAGAACATTACTCCCGTAACCCTTGAACTTGGCGGAAAATCTCCGAATATTTTCTTTGAAAGTGTTATTGATGCAGATGACGACTTTTTTGACAAATGTCTGGAAGGTGCTGTAATGTTCGCACTTAACCAAGGTGAGGTCTGTACCTGTCCGTCTAGAATGTTAGTTCAGGAAAGTATTTACGATCGCTTTATTGAAAGGGTCATTGAACGTACAAAAGCTATTAAACTGGGACATCCGTTAGACCCAACTACAATGATGGGCGCTCAAGCATCAAACGACCAATTCGAAAAAGTAATAAACTATATTAACATAGGTAAAGACGAAGGTTGCGAAGTTCTAACAGGTGGAGAAGTTGCTTACAATGAAGGTCTTGAAGGTGGTTTTTACATTCAACCTACCATTCTTAAAGGAAATAATAAAATGAGAGTGTTCCAAGAAGAGATTTTCGGACCTGTGGTTTGTGTAACAACCTTTAAAGATGAAGCTGAAGCTATTGAAATTGCCAATGACACTCCTTATGGACTTGGAGCTGGTGTTTGGACTAGAGACACTCACCAAGCTTACCAAATTTCCAGAGCTGTACAAGCAGGTAGAGTTTGGGTGAACTGCTATCACCTATATCCCGCACACGCACCTTTTGGAGGATATAAAAAATCAGGTATTGGCAGAGAAAACCACAAAATGATGTTAGCACATTATAGACAGACCAAAAACATGTTGATTTCGTACGACAAAAAAGCAATGGGCTTCTTTTAATATGATGACCAAAAGAGTTTTAGTAACAGATGAAGCGAAGACGGTTATTGAGCAGCTAAAACAAACGCACGGGGAACTTATGTTCCACCAAAGCGGTGGATGTTGCGATGGGTCTGCTCCTATGTGTTTTAGCAAAGGTGAACTCATGTTAAATGAAACCGATGTCTGGTTAGGCAACATAGCCGATTGTGATTTTTACATGGCAAAAGACCAGTTTGAGTATTGGAAACATACACAGTTAACTATTGATATTACCAAAGGAAGAGGCGCTAGTTTCTCTTTGGAAATTCCATTAGGAATTCGGTTTATTGTAAGATCAAGGTTATTTTCCGAAGAAGAAGCTATTGATTTAGAGCCTATTCATCAAGCTTAATTTAAAGGGCTTACATTTTTCAACAAACCCGTATTTCAACATACGGGTTTTTAAATGTCTAGGTTTTCCTGCTTTAAAGAATTCAACCAAAAAAATCGTACTTTTACAATTCTAAACTGCTGATTTTGGGATTATCCTTAAAAAAAATTCTGATAGCTCCTTTCGTATTCTTAGTCAGATTTTATCAACTTGCCATTTCTCCTTATACGCCTGCAACCTGCCGCTACTCACCTACTTGTTCTCAATACACTTTAGAAGCCCTGAAAAAACACGGACTTTTTAAAGGTGGCTGGTTGGCCATTAAACGAATATTCAGTTGCAACCCTTGGGGAGGAAAAGGTTATGACCCAGTACCTTAATCCATTTTATTAATATTGACTGGGCTAATTCCTACTAATCCTTCAAATTTATAACGTCGATTTAAGATGTAGTAAAGCTTAACGGTTATCTATTTTATTATCTTAGTGCCCTTAAAACTCCTTTACATGTACTTTTTAGGTATTATCTGGAATCCGAACGAAACACTTTTCACGCTAGGTCCGTTACAGATTAAATATTATAATCTACTTTGGATTACCACTTTTGCTCTTGGCTGGTATATCATGAAGCGTATTTTTACTAACGAGAATAAGTCTGTAGAGCAACTAGATTCACTCTTTATATATACCGTTCTTGCTACAATGCTTGGAGCGCGGTTAGGTCATGTTTTTTTTTATGACTGGCCTTATTATCAAAACCATTTGGCAGAAATATTGCTTCCCATTCGGGAGAGTTCATCAGGTGTACTTTTTGGTTTCATAAAAGGTTATGAATTCACAGGATTTACTGGCCTTGCAAGTCACGGTGCGATTATAGGTATTCTTATTGGAACCTATTTATATCAGAAAAAGTACCCAGATATGAAAACCCTTTGGTTGTTAGATCGCATGGTTATCCCATCTGCTATTGGTGCTTTTTGCGTTCGATTAGGTAACTTCTTCAATTCAGAAATCAACGGAAAGATAACTGATGAATCGTTTATTTTCGCAACGAAATTCATTCGTGATTCGGATGACATGCACCCATCAAAAGCATTGGCAATTACTCAAGAAAATACTGTAAATGCAGCTTATGACGCTATAGAGAACAATCCTCAGTTTGCAGAACAACTAGCTCAGATTCCTTTTCGTCATCCTGCACAATTGTATGAAGGGATTGCCTATATTTTCGTTTTTGTTCTGCTGTACTATCTCTATTGGTATACAGACAAGAAAAATAGAACCGGTTATCTTTTTGGTCTTTTTTTAGTTTTACTTTGGACGATTCGTTTCTTTGTAGAATTCGTAAAGAAAAGTCAAGGTGGTTTTGAAGAGAGCCTTGGGTTATTATCAACTGGGCAATGGTTAAGTATTCCATTCATCTTTATTGGTTTTTACTTTATGTTCCGACCAAAAACCGGCAAATCTTAATTCAATAGAGATTCCAAAAAAAACTAAATCAGTGTTTTACCAAAAGGTGAATCGCTTCATTTATCATCGACTTTAAAACTTAGCGATACTAAAATGAAACATTTTAAAATAAGTCTGTATTTAGTCCTTGTTGCATTTGCGTTTCACTCATGTAAAAAAGAGACCAAAAAAGTAGTAAAAGCAGAGCCGGTAGTTTTCAAAAAAGAAGGTGAACTTTCTGTTTTCAAAAAAGAAACGGACAGTTTAATCGCCTCTTTTGATATTGAAATTGCCGATAGTGAATATGAAACTCAGACTGGCTTAATGTACCGCAAGAGCATGAAAGCTGATAGAGGTATGTTATTCGTATTTCCTGAAGTAGCAGGGCATTCATTTTATATGAAAAATACCGAGTTCCCTTTGGATTTGATATTTGTAAAGGAAGACATGACCATCGCTAATTATCACGAAAACGCACAGCCTATGGATGAATCCAGCCTACCATCCCAAGGTGCAGTTCAATATGTATTGGAATTGAACGCCGGCCTCATTCAAAAGTTAGGTATACAGTCTGGAGATAGCATTGCGTTTAAAAAAATATGATTTCAAATGGATTTGCTTTTGGAAGGAGAACAAACCGAACGAATGCTTTTCCGAAAAGTACACCCCTCAGATTTTGAAGCTTGGTTACCTTTTCATGAAGACAAACGTTCTTCTGAATTTTGGGAAGGATTACCCAGTGACCCAAAAATTGCCTGCCAACAACAATTTGATAGAATTTTTGAACGCTACGAAAATAACCTAGGCGGAATGAACGCTCTTATTTCAAAATCTACCGGGGAGTTCATTGGGTTATGCGGACTTCTCAAACAGACCGTAGATGAAGTAGATGAGCTCGAAATAGGATACTCCATTCTGCCTAAATATTGGAAACAAGGTTACGCAAGTGAAGCTGCCATAAAATGTAAAAACTTTGCAAAAGAACGGACCCTTGCCAAATCGTTAATCTCTATTATTCATATAGAAAATCTACCATCTCAAAAGGTAGCTCTTAAAAATGGTATGTATCTAGACAAGACAACAACATACCAAAATAATCCCGTAAACATTTTTAGAGTCCTATTATAAAACATAATAATTAGGCCATTTCTACCGTTAGCATCTCTCATACTAATGAACTGATGAACAGCCCTAATATGTTGTTTTCTACAGAGTTTTTTTTTAATATGGATTGAGTAAAATTTTCCTTTTAATATGAAATAGCCAAATGTGGTATCTGTTTTATAAAAATGATGATAATTGGTATCATCCTAATTCCTTGGTTTTTTTGTGAATCCACGTTATCCTATACTCCTATTTTTTATCTAAAATTTTGCCTAAAAAAACTTTGCCTTATATGTGACTTAAACGGTTTCCGTATTTCCTAAGAATTTGTTGTTATGAGAAGAGTTTATCCATAACAAGTTTTAAAATAGTTGTTACTCCTTGCATAATGAAAAAGTTTATTAAAATCTTAGCCTCCTGTTGTTCTCTATTTATAATAGTAATGGCCTGTACCAAAGAGGTCTCACTCATTACTGAGGTAGAGTTTCAGCTTTTGGAACAACACTTGGCAGAAGGTTATATAAACCAGGCACTACCTACAACCTTTACAATTGTACCGGAAGATACTCTGAAAAACTACGAATATACTATCACCTACGAAATATTGGACGGCAAAGGCCATTTTGAGGATATGGATGGTAATCTACTGGAATCCGGAAAAGGCCAATCCTTTCCTACTAATCTTATAAGTTCTCTCATGTACAAGGGTTCCAAAATAGGGGCGCACAGGATAAAGATAGTAGGGTCAGACAATTTTGGTCTGTCAGAAGAGATTGAGATTACGTACAACCTGAGCGATATACCCGTGGTCTGGGAGGCATCTAGCGAACTCTCCGAGCTCGAACTTGACAAGCCCGCTAGCCTGTCTCTTTTATTGGGAACTGATAACACGGCAGAAGACATTACCTATGAAGCCATTTATGGTTTCGTGCCAGGACCTGGAATACTTATACCGTCCCAAGAGAACGGCTACGTTCCAACTGGGGAATACAACCCTATTGTCGCCGGCAATTACCCACTAGTATTTACACCCTCCGAAGTAGGACCACAGCAGCTGACTTTTACCCTCCGGGACAGCAACGGTCAGGAAATTGAGACCATACTCGATTTTAACGTAATTGAGTTTATAGATATTTCCTCCATCAATCTTGAACCTGCCAGTGCTAACATAAACGTCGATGAAACCCAAAATTTAGAACTAGTAATTACCCCGGCCAATGCCTCGAATCAAAACGTTAGTTGGTCTTCGTCTGATGAAACAATAGCTACCGTGGATGCAACTGGACTTGTTACCGGTATTTTACAAGGAAGCGTTACAATTACTGCCAGCGCTAATGATAGTAGTGAAGTAGTAGGAACTGCAAGTATAACAGTCGGCTCTGAAGATGTCGCTTTGACCGGTATAACCGTAATGCCTTCTCCAGTTTCGCTAAACACAGGTAGCACACAACAGTTAACTATTGATTTTGAGCCAGCAAATGCCACAAATAAAAACGTTACCTGGTCTACAAGTAACCCAACAAAAGCTACCGTTTCCAACACTGGTTTAGTAACAACATTAGAAGTTGGCTCTGTAACAATTACAGCGACTTCAGATGCTGATACTAGTATATTCGGTAATTCTGCAATTACTATAAATGAAATAAATAATGGCCCTATAGCAAGAACTGGACTTGATCAAACCATCACCTTGCCAACGAATTCGGCTACATTGGACGGTTCAGGAAGTAGCGATACTGCCCCTGGTACGATTATCTCCTATCAATGGAGTCAGACAGATTCCAGTACAGGTGCAATCGCTACTATAAGTAATGCTGATTTAGCCCTTACAACTGTAAGCGATCTGACCGAAGGAAGCTATACTTTTAAGCTTACCGTGACCGATGACCAGAATGCAACCCATACGGACGACATCGTTATTACGGTGGGCGCTTTGCCCAACACAGCCCCCGTAGCTGTTGCTGGTCCCGACCAGAGTATAACCCTGCCTACCAGTACCATTACATTGGACGGCTCCGGAAGTAGCAATACGGCACCGGGAACAGTCACCTCATATGCATGGATGCAGATCGCCGGCCCAGGAACCGCGAACATAGACGCCCCGGGCAATGTAAGTACTTCT
>NZ_JAHKPY010000001.1:0-152746 GCF_018860745.1 Zobellia uliginosa
AAGTTTCCCTTCCCGAACCTTATTTACGCTGTCTCCACAATATGTCAAATGAACTTCTATTATTCCTTCCCGGTCTCCCGGTAACGCCTATCGAACATCTTACTGTTTGCCTAAGCGGCTGCAAATATACAACTGTTTTTCTAACCGGCAACTTTCTTTCGAAAAAAAACCAAATCTTTTTTCCCGCCGTGAAAAACAATATCTTAAGGAACCTTTACTATTTCTTTACCCTGACCCAACAAACATATTCATGCCTGTTTTGCGGGCTGCAAATGTAAGACCCTTTTTCGTTCCAATCACAATTTTTTAAAGGAAAATTTGAAAAAATACTCAATCCCTTAGTTTTCAGTAAATTATATTCGAATTAAAAATAAAGGGGTTTAAAATTAGATTTTTTTATTCATTCTTACAAACTTCAATCTACTTTTTGCTCTTAATATTTTATTAATTTTTAATTAACCCTTACTTATCACCGTTGAATAACCAACTCTTATGGATTTAACTACCAAAAAAACTGTATCTACAGGTCTTGTACACAAACTTTATCATCGTACTTCATAAACTATAGATAAACTTAACCTTATATATTGTATGCCTAGTAACTCTATACTATCTTTGCACCCTTATAACAAAAAATGGGCTTGATGAAAATTACATTACCAGACGGAAGTATTAGGGAGTATCCCAAAGGAACTACCCCTATGGACATTGCAAAAAGCATAAGTGAAGGTTTTGCAAGAAACGTGATTTCTGCAAAATTTAACGATACAGTCATAGAAACCGTAACCCCCATTAATGAAGACGGAGCGCTTGTTCTTTACACTTGGCAAGACAAGGAAGGCAAAAAAGCATTTTGGCATTCATCTTCGCATATTGTTGCACAAGCACTTGAAGAACTTTACCCCGGCATAAAATTAACGATTGGACCTGCTATTGACAATGGCTTTTATTATGATGTTGATTTTGGCGAGCACACACTTTCTGAGAAAGATTTCCCTTTAATAGAAAAAAAGGCCTTAGAAATTGCGCGCGGCAAGCATGACTTTAAAATGCGACCTATCTCAAAAGCTGAAGCCCTATCTCTGTATAGGAGCCAAGGGAATGAATTTAAGGTAGAACTCATAGAGAATCTTGAAGACGGCACCATTACCTTTTGTGATCATGATACTTTTACCGATTTATGCCGTGGTGGCCACATCCCTAATACCGGCATTGTAAAAGCAGTTAAAATATTAAACGTTGCTGGTGCTTATTGGCGTGGTGACGAAAATAAACCTCAGTTAACACGTGTGTACGGTATTTCTTTTCCAAAACAGAAAGAGCTTACCGAATATCTTACTTTAATAGAAGAAGCTAAAAAACGTGATCATAGAAAACTTGGTAAAGAGCTAGAACTTTTCACATTTTCTCAGAAAGTTGGACAAGGATTGCCGTTGTGGCTCCCCAAAGGTGCTGCGCTAAGAGAAAGATTAGAAAATTTTTTAAAAAAAGCTCAAAAAAAAGCAGGCTATGAAATGGTGGTTACACCTCATATTGGCCAGAAAGAGCTTTATGTAACTTCTGGTCATTACGCTAAATACGGAGAAGATAGTTTTCAACCCATAAAAACCCCTAAAATGGATGAGGAGTTTTTATTAAAACCGATGAACTGTCCGCACCACTGTGAGGTTTTTAATTTTAAACCTCATTCTTACAAAGATCTACCAAAACGTTTTGCTGAATTTGGCACAGTTTATAGATACGAACAGAGTGGTGAACTACATGGTCTTACTAGAGTTCGTGGTTTTACTCAAGATGATGCTCACATTTTCTGTACGCCTGATCAGCTAGACGAAGAATTTAAAAATGTTATAGACCTATCTTTATATGTATTAGGTTCATTAGGGTTTGAAAACTTTACAGCACAAGTATCCGTAAGAGACCTTGATACTCCTGACAAATACATTGGTAGCGTAGAAAACTGGGAAAAAGCAGAAAACGCGATTATCAATGCTGCCAAAGAAAAAGGATTGGATTTCGTAATAGAAAAGGGCGAAGCTGCATTTTATGGTCCCAAACTAGATTTCATGGTAAAAGATGCCTTGGGAAGACAGTGGCAATTGGGTACCATTCAAGTAGATTACAACTTACCCGAACGTTTTGACCTTACTTACAAAGGCAGTGATAATGAGTTACATAGGCCAGTTATGATACATCGTGCTCCCTTTGGTAGTATGGAACGCTTCATTGCCCTCTTACTGGAACATACAGGAGGAAATTTCCCATTATGGCTCATCCCGGAACAAGCTATTGTATTGCCCGTTAGCGAGAAACATGAAAAATATGCGGAAAAAGTTTTAAAATCCTTAGAAAATGACGAAATTCGCGCCCTTGTTGATGATAGGAATGAGACAGTAGGCAAGAAAATACGTGAAGCTGAAATGAATAAAATTCCTTTTATGCTGATTGTTGGGGAAAACGAAGAAGCGTCAAACACTATTTCTGTTCGCAGACATGGCGGTGAAGATTTAGGCTCTATTTCCCTTGAACAGTTTTCAGACTTGGTAACTAAAGAAATAAATAGTACCTTAAAGTCGTTTTAAAAATTTAAGTTTAATTAAAAAGAATTAGTCATAGCAATACGAAAAAGATTTAGGCCCCAACCTAGGAGGGAAAATAAAAACCCTCACAAAATCAATGAAAAAATACTAGCACCTAAAGTAAGGTTGGTAGGTGACAACGTTGAAGTAGGTGTATACCCTATAAGGGTAGCTCTAGATAAATCGGAAGAAATGGGTTTGGACTTGGTAGAAATATCTCCAAACGCAGAACCTCCGGTATGTAAGATTATAGATTACAAGAAGTTTCTTTATGAACAAAAGAAGCGTGAAAAAATCATGAAGGCCAAGGCCACAAAGGTTATCGTAAAAGAGATCCGTTTTGGTCCTAACACGGACGATCATGATTATGATTTTAAGAAAAAACACGCGGAAAAGTTCCTGCAGGACGGTGCCAAATTAAAAGCATACGTTTTCTTTAAAGGACGTTCTATAGTTTATAAAGATAAAGGTGAAATTTTACTTTTAAAACTTGCCCAAGATTTGGAAGAGTTAGGTAAAGTAGAGCAATTGCCAAGATTAGAAGGTAAGCGAATGACCATGTTCATTGCCCCTAAAACCAAAAAATAAAAGCAGTTTAGTTTTATACTTAATTGTGATATAAAATACTGAAACCTGTTCGCTCTTAGCGGACAGGTTCAGCATAAATAAGTGAGATTCATATAAATAGGAAAAATGCCTAAACAAAAAACAAAATCTAGTGCCAAGAAGCGTTTTAAGCTTACCGGTACTGGTAAAATTAAAAGAAAGCACGCTTTTAAGAGTCACATCTTGACTAAAAAATCGAAAAAGCGTAAGCTTAAGTTAACGCATGATGGATTAGTTCATCAAGCAGATGTTAACAGTATTAAAGAACAATTACGTTTAAAGTAATATTCTTTACGGTAAAAAAGTATTAACCATGGAGTTAGGCTTAGAAAGTGTGTAAATTAAAGCACCGCCTACTACAAAAATTTAAAATTATGCCAAGATCAGTAAATGCAGTTGCTTCCAGAGCCAGAAGAAAAAAGGTGATGAAGCAAGCCAAAGGTTATTTTGGAAGACGTAAAAACGTTTGGACAGTAGCCAAAAATGCGGTAGAGAAAGCAATGTTATACGCTTACCGCGATAGAAGAAACAAAAAGAGAACTTTTCGTGCCTTGTGGATTACCCGTATTAATGCAGGTGCCCGTTTACACGGAATGTCTTATTCTCAGTTTATGGGGAAATTAAAAGCTAATGAAATTGAATTGAATAGAAAAGTTCTTGCAGATTTAGCGATGAATCATCCAGAAGCTTTTAAAGCAATCGTAGACCAGGTTAAATAAATTAAAAATACATCTCACTTAGAAAAAGCCCAGTACATTTGTACTGGGCTTTTTTATTTGCCAAAGGCTGTAACAACCAAGTTTCTTCCTGATGCATGATTTCTATGCTCACAAAGATAAATTCCTTGCCAAACTCCAAGATTCAATCTACCGTTAGTAACAGGAATTTGCACGGACGCTCCCATTAAAGATGCCTTAATATGCGCTGGCATATCATCCGATCCTTCATAGGTATGAGTATAATAGGGTGCATTTTCGGGAACCATTTTATTCATATGACTTTCAAAATCTACCCGCACAGTTGGATCTGCATTCTCATTTATAGTTAAACTAGCTGATGTGTGTTTTATAAAAACCTGACACATGCCCACCTTAATTCTTTTGAGCTCTGGAAATGAGCTTAAGATATCTTCTGTCACCAGATGAAAACCTCGCCTATATGCTTTTAGTTGTATTTCTTTTTGAAAAAATTTCATATGTGTTTTATATCAAATAAATGTAAAACTTTCTGAATACGAACCCTAATTAAATTATGAACAGATACCTTTGCAGCTTCTAAAATATACGCATGGATTTATCTAAAGTAAAAATGGTCGTCACGGATATGGACGGGACCTTATTGAACTCTAATCATGAAGTGAGCGCTCGCTTTTTTGAACTGTTCGAAAAAATGAAACAGCAAGGTATTATTTTCGTTGCTGCTAGCGGAAGACAGTATCATAGTATTGTAGATAAATTGTTGCCTATTAAAAATGATATTATTGTTATTGCTGAAAATGGTGGTTTTGCCGTACAAAATGAAACCGAACTATTAGCTACTCCCCTGCCTAACGATTCTAAAAATGTGGTTCTAGATGTTTTGGATTCTATTGAGAACATTCATCCTGTTCTCTGCGGAAAGCACAGTGCTTACATAAAAAGTGATTCAAAAGAGTTTGAAGCTAAACTTCGCGAGTATTATACGGACTACAAGGTTGTTGATGACTTAAAGGATTTTGATGGCGAAATACTTAAAATTGCTATATATCATTTTGAAAGCTCCGAGAAATACATTTATCCATCTGTAGCCCACTTAGAGAAAACCTTAAAGGTTAAAGTATCTGGTGAAAACTGGGTAGACATTTCTAGTCCCAATGCGCATAAGGGCTATGCGCTACAAAAAGTACAAGAACGCTTTAATGTAACTCCTTCTGAAACTATGGTATTTGGAGATTACAACAATGACCTTGAAATGCTGGCTTTAGCAGATTTTAGTTTTGCCATGGAAAATGCACATCCTAACGTAAAAAAAGTGGCTAATTATCTTACGGACAGTAACGATAATTATGGTGTGGAAAATATCTTACAATCAATGCTCACCTCAAAAGATACTATTTAAAACGAGCTGTCTAGCAACATGCTTGGCAAGTATCCCATTGATTTTTTAAATGCCACCGTAAAATGTTGAGGATTGGAATACCCAACTTCATACGATGCTTGAGCAATTGTAAAATTTTGCTCTAGAATTAGAGCTTTTGCCTTCTCCATACGTAGCTCGGTAATATATTTAAATATGGTAGTTTGATGCACTTTCTTAAAGCAACTTTTTAGTTTGGTTGTATTAAAACCTGCTACTTTGGATAGCTCTTTAATTGTAAGTTTTAATTTTAGGTTCTGTTTTATATACAATACTACTTTTTCAATAGCTTCGTAATCAACAGCTGGTAATTGTATCTTCTTTTCATCTACACACTTTTCTTTTCTTAAAAACGCTTCTATTACCAAGCAGCGCATTTGAGATTCAATATAATTCGTTTTAGCATTTCCTGTGAACGGACAGTTCAAAATTTCAAGAAGTAACACCCTTAACCTTTTAGGAATTGGTTGCCCCTTATCCCATAGACTTTTAGGATATTTCCCAGAAGAACTTAAAAAATTCTTGAAAGCATTGTATTCTGTTCCTAATAAATCTTCCAGGAACTCCTTAGTAAAAAATATTTCTACCGAAATATAGTTTAAGCCGTCAAACTTCTGTTTCCCGAAAATGCTGGGCCATTGAATAATATTGTAAAAACCAGAATTTATATTCACTTTGGCTTTCTTCTCTAGACTAGTAAATTCATAGTTTCCTTCCAACAAGAAATGTATACCGAAACAAGAACAAGAACTTTCATATTGCACGTCAGAAAAATTACCGAAACTCAAGTTCCGCAATAAGACTGTTGCCCCATCTACCCGAAGTTCATGTTTACTTCCGTTAACACTCTTTCCTATCTTAAAAACTTCAGTCTTAAGCGCATTTTCATGTTTTAATTCTATTGAATCAACATCATTGTTTACACAATACTCCTTGGATGGAAAAAGACCTATTCTCATTTATTCCTAATTCGTAACTAAAACTTCCTTTCGCGTTATTCCTATCTCAAAACCTAGATTAGTTTTGCAAATATATTTATTTAGACTAAATCTTAATAGAGATAATATTTTTTTTTGAAATTATATGAAGAACTTATTTACGGCTTTCTTTTTCTTAGCAATCTTATCCGTGCATGGACAAGAAACTTTGGGCTTTATATCTGGTGTAGTGAGTGATGTCTCTGGAAAGCCTTTGCCTTTTACTAGCGTTATATTGGAGGGACTAAAACTTGGTGTTCTAACAGATGACAATGGCGCGTACCGTATTGACAAGGTTCCTTTTGGCAAACATAAAATTGTTGCCTCTTTTATTGGCTATGGTACGCGCAAGAATGAAATTGAGGTAAATGAAACTACCGTAAACATCAAAATCAATTTTATCCTAGAAGAAAATGTAGAGAAACTAAACGAGGTTACGATAAATGGCAAGAGCAAAGAAACAGAACTTGAAACCAAAGGTTTTGCTGTAAATGCCATAAACACACAAGAAGCCAGCCTTAGAAGTATTCAAACCAACGATTTATTGAACACTACAGTTGGGGTTAAAATACGTCAAAATGGAGGTTTAGGATCTAATGTCCAATATAGTCTTAATGGTTTATCAGGTAGGTCCGTAAGTATATTTATAGATGGTATACCCATTTCTATTTATGGATCCTCTTTTAGCCTAAATAGCATTCCTCCATCCATGATTAAGAATATTGAAGTGTACAAAGGAGTGGTGCCAGGGCATTTATCTAGCGACGCTATAGGCGGAGCCATTAATATTGTACTACATAAAGGAGCCAAAAATAACTTGAATGCTTCCGTTTCATATGGTTCTTTTAACACCTTACAGACCAATTTAAACGGAGCATATAGATTTGACAAATCCGGATTTACCGTCAAAGCATCCGCTTTTCATAACTACTCGGATAACGACTATAAAATCTCAGGGAGAACCATTGTAGATATTGCTCCCAATGGAGTAGAAACCCCCATCGTTGCTAGAAGGTTTCATGATGCTTACCGTTCTACAGGAGGTATGGCGCAAATAGGATACACCAATGTTATCTGGGCCGATCAGTTCTTAATAGGGGTTACGGCTTCTGATGAATATAATGAAGTACAACATGGTACTTTCGTAACTAAACTTCCCTATAAAGGACGCTTTTTAGAATCTGACGCCATATTGGGAAATCTAACGTATCAAAAGAAAGATATTTTTGTTAAAGGTCTTGATCTTAATGTCACCGGTGTATATGGTAAGCGTAATCGCATCATAAATGACACTGTTCCCGAAGCTTATAGTTGGACGGGAGAAAGAAGAGTTGGTTTTGATGGTGAGTACCTTGATTACATATGGAGTTCCCAAAATGAAAATGGACCAACACTGGCCAAAATAGTCAGAAATGTATCTTCTGTCCGTTCAGGTCTATCATACGGCATTAATGACAACCATAAAGTCTTGCTGAACCATGTATATAGTGGTGTTGACCGAGAAGATAGTGATGCAATGATATCGCTACTAGAAAACACTTTTCAACAAACAAGTGATTTATATAAGCATATTACTTCTTTAAGTTATGAGGTTAATGCCTTTGAAGAAAAACTAAACCTAAATGCTTTTGGAAAATATTATCAACAAAAAGTTAAGAATACCCAACCTGAATTTAATGAAGACAATACCGAAGTCATAGATGAAGTTTATGATAGTAACGTAGATTATACCGGGTATGGCTTTGCTGCCTCGTACATCATTATTCCTACCATTACCTTATTAACATCTGCCGAAAAAGCCATTCGCTTACCAAGTGAAAACGAAGTTTTTGGAGATGCGGGAGACAATTTGCTCCCTAACTTAACCATTAAACCAGAAACAAGCAACAATTTAAATTTAGGTTTTAGACTTGGGAAGTTCAATATAAACAAGCATGGCCTTACACTCGCTGCCAACTTTTTTTTCCGAAATATTGAAAACAGAATTGGGTTGCCTGCCAATGCCGATGCACTAAGAGACAGTGATGAGTTTATTCAGTATACCAATTTAGAAAATACAGCCGAATCCAAAGGTATTGAAGCAGAATTCAATTATACCTACCATAACAACCTGGGGTTTAATGTCAATATAACCCATATGAGCTTGACCACGGTTAATTCAGGTATTAAAACCGACGTTCCTAACGTACCCCTATCGACCATGAACGCTGGTCTGCGGTATACCATTAAAGATTTAATCCAATCAAAATCAGTAATCAATCTTTTTTATAACGCTTACTACACAGATGAATTTGCATTCAAGTTTGCTGCAGGAACCAATACTACAGGAGAGGATGAATTTCTAATTCCACAACAGTTTGCTCACGACTTTGGCCTAAGCTATACTTTCCCAAAAAAGGATTTTGTATTGAGTCTTGATGTTAAAAATATTTTTGATCAAGACATCTATGACAATTTATCGGTTCAAAAACCAGGAAGAGGCTTTTATTTTAAACTCAATTATACAATCAATAATTTTTAAATATCTAAATAGAATCTATTATGAAACGACCCGTATTAAATTTGAAATCATATGCCATAGCCATATTTGCCGTTGGTTTTATGACTGCTTGTAGCAGCGATGACAATACAGTAGCACCGGAAACTGAACAAGAAGAGGTGCAAGAAGTTGAAAAGGAAGAAGAAGAGGTAGAATCAAGATGGATTACCATAGCTGGGGCCAAAATGGGAGACAACCCAGGAGATGGAAACGGTGGAACTCTCATATATTCCGTAACCAGTGAAGATGCTAAAGACCCTACGGTACAAATAGACCCTTTTAACAATGGTTTTGTAGCCCCGTCTAATAGAACGGCAAGATTACAAGCTTCAGAAGACGGTAACACTATTTTTAATATCAGTTATGCTGGTGACACTGGAGGTAATTATACAAAATACACAGTAAATGGAGGTAGTGATTTTGAGCTAACAGGTTCAGAAATCAGTATTGCTCCTTATGTGGGTACTGCTCCAAGATGGATAAAATTGTTTGACGGAGATAACACCGGTTCTGCAGTATACGTATCTACCGAGCATCAAGTTGATGATAACGGTACTCCTAATGAAGTTACCGATGACACCTACATACGCACAAGTCAAACTATAGGTGTAGTTACCTTAGATTTAGTTGATTCTAAAATAAACGCATTTGAAGAACATGAAATTGGGCTAAGTGATGAAGAAGAGGCAAAAGGTTATTATATCTCTAGAATAGATATGCCTACTTTAAATGAGGCTGGAGACAAATTATACATTGGTGCTCGAGTAAGTAAAATAGACCCAACTACACTTGAAAGTGATGAGACTGATTACGAAATTTTAGGATCCAAAACTATTGTATTAGATTACCCTTCTTTGTTAAACCCAACTGTAATTACATCAGGTGTTGGCCACGGTAATACTAATGGATACCGTAGTATCAATTCTTTTGAATATGGTGGAAGCGTTTACCAAGCCAACCAAAGTGACCCTGAAGGTTCTTATATCTTAAAAATTGGAGCAGACAACCTATATGATGATTCATATGACTTTAATTTAGATGATGCTCTAGGTGTAACCGGTGCATACGTTTTGGCATGGAGACCTGCAGCCAATGGAAAAGCAGTTTTGGCTTATCGTCATGATGGGTCTGCAGAAGGTATTTCCGGTAGAGGAGAAAGCTTTTTTGCATTAGTGGATTTGAACGCAAAAACCGCAACTCAAATAAACGATATTCCTTACGAAGTAGATTTTGAATTATTCCAGTACCAAGGTTATGCGGTTGACGGAACGGAAATCTATCTTACTCAAGCACCAGTTGGTCAAAATGGTAATATATATATTGTAGAGACCGAGACCGGTGCAGTAACAAAAGGTGCTGAATTGGTTAATGCTACAGGCAGCCATTTCATTGGCGCTTGGTAACCTATTAAAATTACTAGGTATAAAATACCATTATCGGGCTTAATGTCCGGTAATGGTTTTAACAAATTAGAACCTAAATTATACGAACATGAAGACAGCTATTTTTAGAAATTTCGTTTTAGTTCTCAGCTTCGCTCTGGTATCCATCAGTGCCATGGCCCAGCGAGGAGGCCCAAAAGACCCTAATACTTTATTAAATAGAAGTTTTTGGGAGAAAAAACCAAGTATTAGTACTATTGAAGCTACTATAAAAGAAGGTCACTCGGCCACGGTAGCTAACGGTGGTGGTTTTGATGCAACTACCTTTGCACTATTGGCAGACAGCCCTTTAGCCACAATAAAATATTTGGTTGAGCAGGGTAATGACGTAAACAAGAAAACACATGATTCTCGTACCTATATTTTCTGGGCTGCTTACAGTGGGAACGTAGAAGCAATGGAATACCTAATTGAGAAGGGTGCTAAACTAGACGTAGTGGATTCTCACGGTTACTACCCTAGTGCTTTTGCCTCTGCAAGCGGACAAACAGATTCGAAAATTTATGAATTGTTGATTGCCAATGGTGCCGATTTAAAAAATGAAAAAGACCATCATGGCGCTAACATAATTTTAGTGGCAGTGTCCAGTGCTAAAGACCTTAAATTTACAGATTATTTAATCTCTAAAGGTCTAGATATCAATACTACGGACAAAGATGGCAATGGCATCTTTTATTATGCAGCAAGAGGAGGAAACATTGATGTACTTAAAGCGCTAAAAGAACGTGGTGTTTCAACCGCTAAAAATACTGAAACCGGTGAAAATGCTATCCTTTCCGCCAGTAGAGTTGGCCGTGGAGGGGGTAATGGCTTAGCCGTTTTCAAATACTTGGAAGAGCTTGGTATTGAACCTAATGTTGTTTCTAAGGAAGGTACCACACCATTACATAATTTAGCATCATCTAAAGACATTAAAGTTTTGGACTACTTCATATCAAAAGATGTAGACCCTAATGCGGTAGATGCAGAAGGCCAAACGGCTCTAATAAAGGCTGCCGAAAGAAATGAGTTGGAGGTTATCACTTATTTTACTGAGAAAACCGATAACATCAACCATGCCGATAAAGCCGGACATACCGCTCTAACCGCTGCCATTCAAAACAACAGTGCAGATCTAGTAACATATTTAATCTCTAAAGGAGCTAGTGTCGGTGTTCTTGATAAAAAAGGAAACAACTTGGTTTCTTACCTTTTTAACGGTCGCGGAAAACCTCGTGATTTTGATGCTAAGGTTGCCGCATTAAAAGGTGAAGGTCTTGATTTTACACAACTACAAGGCGATAATAGCACGGTATGGCATTTAGCAGTTGCAAAAAACAATTTGGGTCTTCTCAAAAAGGTTAAGGCATTTGGTGCAGATATCAATGGCAAGGATAAAGATGGCAACACCCCGTTACATTATGCGGCCATGAAAACCGAAAATGCAGAAATCTTGAAGTTTTTGATTGCAAATGGAGCCGACGTAAAATCGACTACCGAATTTGGTGAAACTGCCCACGATTTAGCAAGCGAGAACGAATTGTTGGCCAAAAACAAGGTTAATCTTCAATTTTTAAACTAGTTCCCAATGAAAAATTCAATAATCAAGACCGTTGGTGCGCTTGGTTTAGCCTGTGCGCTCTTTATATTATCCTCTTTTGTAAAAGAGCCGGAAGTGAGTTATAAGTGTATGATTCAAATGACAAACTATACTGGCGAAAAAGCCTATGTAGTGGTTTCTTTGATAAATCCTGATGGAACGTACGAAAAAACACTTTATGTTCAAGGAGATGATAAAGAATGGTTCCCGGATTTAAAAAACTGGTGGGAGTTCAGTGACGGTACCAAGGAAAATGTAGATGCCATTTCAGGGGCTACCATTGGCAACGGAGAGCGGAATATTATATCTTTGGGCTTCAATGCCGCTCATATTGATGCGGGTTATAAAGTTCGTTTTGAGTCTGCGGTAGAGAATCAAGAATACTATGCCGTAGATGCAGAAATTCCATTGAACTCTGCTACGATTAAGGAAAAAGTAGACGGAAAAGGTTACATCCGTTATATAAGAATGGTACCTAACAGATAGCTTTTATGATTGTATCGGTATGGAGATATAGCCATTTACTATTTGCAATTATATCTTCTATTTTTCTTCTGATTGCTTCCATTACGGGTGTGATTCTTGCTGTAGAACCAATTTCGAATAAAATTGAACCCTACAGTGTATCAGGTGCCGATGAGCTTTCTTTGGCCGAAACCTTAGAAAATCTTAATGCGAAATACGAAGAAATATTGGCTATATCACGTGACCGAAATGGTTTCATAAGTGTCACTGCCATTGTAGACGGGAAGAACGAAGCATTTTATATTGACCCGTTTACAGGTGAAAAATTGGGGGCTTTACTTCAAAAGAAGCCCCTTTTTCAGTTTGCCACTAACCTTCATCGTTCCCTTTTTTTAAAATCTACAGGACGTTTTCTTATTGGCCTTGCTTCTTTTTTACTCGTCCTAATTATCATTTCTGGCATTGTACTTATAGCTAAAAGACAAGGTGGATTTAAACAGTTCTTTGCTCCAGTAGTCCGTGAAAATTTTTCACAATACAACCATGTGGTTTATGCGAGGTTTTCACTTATTCCCTTATTGGTATTAGCAATTACTGGAGTTTATCTTTCTTTACTACGGTTTGATGTGATTCCGGATACTCAGGTTGCTTTACAAGTGGATTTTGATTCCATTCAAGAAGAACCTTTTAAAGAATATACGGAATTTGACCTGTTCAAAACTACACCTCTATCCGAGCTACGCGAGTTGGAATACCCCTTTTCGGAATTTGTTGAAGATTATTATATTATTAGACTGAAGAATAAAGAAGTATACCTAAATCAGGTTACTGGCGATGTACTGGCGGAAGAAAAATACCCTACAGTACAGGTCATGTCTTCTTGGGCTACTGTATTACACACCGGAGAAGGGAGTATCTTATGGTCTATTGTACTTGGTTTGGGAAGTCTAGCCATTCCCTTTCTAACCGTAACGGGCTTTATCGTATATTTCAAAAGGCCTAAGACAAAAATTAAAAACACCTATAATAAGAACGAAGGTACCTATATAGTTTTAGTAGGAACTGAAAGAGGAACCACACTTCAATTTGCTCAAGAATTCCATAAACAACTATTATCCGCTGGAAAGAAAAGTCATTTGGCCCTGATGAATCAATATACCCATTTCAAAAAAATGGAGCATTTAATTGTTATAACCGCGACTTACGGGCAGGGAGAAGCTCCTGCATCCGCCGAAAAATTCGTGCAACTGGTTAAAAAACATCCGCAAAAACAAGCTTTTGATTTTTGTGTAGTAGGTTTTGGATCTACGGCCTACCCTAATTTCTGCCAGTTTGCCTATGAAGCATATGAGGTTTTAGGCAATTTAGAAAATAGCGCTGCACTACAGGATGTATTTACAGTGAACGACCAATCTTTTGAAGCTTTCAACAATTGGTCTGATGCATGGTCTAGAAAAGTAGGTTTGAATATTCTCCTAGAAAAGCCAAAATTAGCTGCCAACTCCTTACCTCCTTCCACATTTGAAGTCATCAATAAGGCAGAAATACCCGAAGATGACACGTTTCTTTTGAGCTTGAAAAACCTAAACGGTTCCATACCCATTTCTGGTGATTTACTATCGGTAATACCGGAAGAAGGAGCTCGTGAGCGATTATATTCAATAGGAAAGCTGAATGCAGAAACTCTATTGATTAGCATAAGAAGGCACGAACAAGGACTATGTTCTAACTATTTGCATCAACTTGGGCAGAATGAAAAACTGACTGCTACTGTAGTGGACAATAGAAATTTCCACTTTCCAAAAAATGCAAAAAAGACCATCTTTATAGCTACTGGAACTGGTATAGGACCCTTCCTTGGAATGATAGAAGAGAATAGCCATAAGAAAGAAATTCATATGTATTGGGGAGCGCGAACTACCAATTCATTCAATCTGTACAAAAATTATATAGACAAGGCCCTACAAGATGGAAAGCTTACGAATTTCAAAACTGCGTACTCACGTAATCAACCTGAAAAAATCTATGTACAACATCTAATAAAACAGGATAAAGAACTGTTTGTAGAGGTTCTAAAAAAGAAGGGTTGTATTATGATTTGTGGATCCATTGCCATGCAAAAAGAAGTACTACAGGAACTACAGCAACTCTGCAACGAACATCTTGGCAAAGACTTGAGCCACTATCAAAATCGTAAGCAAATTAAGATGGATTGTTATTAAAGCAACCACCTAGCATCTTTAGGTCTTCTGCTTCTTCTTTCTTGCTGCCGGAAATAAAACATTGTTCAGTATCAGTCGATACCCAGGAGAATTTGGATGTAACTCCAATTCCGTTTTTGGGTCCCCTACCCTGTGCTGGTAATCTTCTGGGTCGTGACCACCGTAGAACGTAAAAAAGCCTTTCCCTTTTACACCATGTATATAACGGGCTTCGCCATTCAGTTTATTTTCGCCCAAAACCATGACCGTTGGCTTCACTTCTTCTCTTGCGAATGCCGTGGTCTGCCCCATAAAGCCCTTGACCAAAGCCGTGTGGTTTTGACAAAGCATAGTAGGAACGGCATCCCATTTTGCAGAAAAATCCATTAGCGAAAAGTAATCGGACTCCTTAGGAACGTTACCCCTTTTACTGGTCATATCAATTGAAGAAAACTCATATTTTAATGGATTCCTTTCCAGAGTAAAATCCGTAAAGGCAAACGTTTTATTATAATCCAATCGACTTTGGTAGTTGGCGTCCGATGGGTCATTATCGAACATAGGTTCGCAAATATCAACGCCTTCGGCAGAAAGTGCGATATCAAAACTATCAGTAGCGGAACACATAGCGAACATAAACCCCCCCCCAATAACATACTTTCTTATTTTTTGGGCAACGGCACTTTTCTCTTCCGAAACTTTCGAAAACCCATGAGTATGAGCAAGCGCTTCAGCTTCCTTTTTTTGTGCGATATACCAGGGAGCAGCGCGATAGGCTCCATAAAATTTTCCGTATTGACCTGTGAAATCTTCGTGATGTAAGTGCAGCCAATCGTATAGCGCCAGTTTATCACCTAAAACCTCTTCGTCATAAACGGTTACATAAGGAATCTCAGCATAGGTCAAAACCATGGTTACGGCATCGTCCCAAGGTTGATTTCCTTTTGGGGAATATACCGCAATCTTAGGTGCCTTTTCTAGAATTACAGCGTCTTGATTTTTAGATGGACTACTGATTTCCGACAAAATATTTGCCGCTTGACTATCAGATAGAATTTCATAGGATACCCCTCTAATTTGACATTCTTTACGGATAACATCTCCATCGGGCAGTAAAAAAGAACCACCTCTATAGTTCAGAAGCCATTGTACCTTTTGTTGCTTGTTGAGTACCCAATAGGTAATTCCATAGGCTTTAAGGTGGTCTTTCTGACTCTCGGCATCCATGGGAACTAAAATAGAGGATGCGGAAAGTTGCAAAACACCTATTAAGATGAAAAGAACGGACAAAAGCGATTTCATCATATTTCTATCACATTATTTTTTCTAAAGATACTTGAAAAACTGCGCTTTTTATCTTCATTCAAAGTTAAAGCTAATAGAAAACTAACTGATTTTTGTAATTTTTCTTCTATTAAAACGGAACATCATCATCGCCAGGAGGCATGCTATCGTTCATAGAACTACCAAAAGCTTCGTTCGCATCTGGTAAATTAGGTGTAATAAAAGGATTGTCTTCGTTCTCGTTCATTTTAGATTGGAACTCAAAAGGAGAATCAAAATCATCAAGATTATCAAACTTACCAAGGTTTCCAATAAATTTCAAACGAATATTTTCCAGACCACCATTACGGTGTTTGGCAACGATAAACTCCGCCTGACCCTGTGTAGGGCTTCTTTCTTCATCATCCCATTCATCTATTTTGTAATACTCGGGACGGAAAATAAACGAAACAATATCCGCATCCTGCTCAATTGCACCAGATTCACGTAAATCCGAAAGTAAAGGTCTTTTACTTCCACCACGCGTTTCCACCGCACGTGATAGCTGAGATAGCGCAATTACGGGAATATTCAATTCTTTTGCCAATGCTTTAAGGTTACGCGAAATAGTAGAAATTTCCTGTTCACGGTTTCCTCCTTTACCGGTTCCACCAGCGGTCATTAACTGCAAGTAGTCAATAATAATTATCTTAATGTTATGCTGAGAAGCCAGACGTCTGGCCTTTGCACGTAAATCAAAAATGGATAACGACGGAGTATCATCAATAAACAAAGGCGCCTTTTCCAAAGCCTTCACTTTAACGTTTAGTTGTTCCCACTCGTGTTTTTCTAATTTCCCTGTTCTAAGCTTCTCGGAAGAAAGTCCGGTTTCCGAAGAAATAAGACGTGTAATTAGCTGTACAGAGGACATCTCACAAGAGAAGAACGCCACACCTTGACCACTATCTACTGCAATATTTCTTGCCATGGACAACGTCAATGCCGTTTTACCCATACCAGGACGCGCTGCCACAATAATCAAATCACTTGGTTGCCATCCCGAAGTTAATTTATCCAATTTATCAAAGCCGGTAGCGATACCGCTCATTCCTTCTTTATTGGAAATTTCTTCAATCTTTTTCTTGGCCTGGATAACCAAATCCATTGCGGTTTCGGCAGATCGTTTTAAGTTCCCCTGCGTAACATCATACAGTTTGGATTCCGCACTATCCAAAAGGTCAAAAACATCGGTACTTTCATCATAAGCCTCTTCAATAATCTCATTAGAGATTTTAATTAGGCTTCGCTGGATATATTTTTGAAGAATAATACGGGCATGGAACTCAATATGTGCCGAAGAAGCTACTTTTTGAGTCAGTTTTATTAGGTAAAAATCGCCGCCTATAGACTCTAATTGTCCATCTCTTTTTAATTGAGATGAAACCGTTAATAAATCTACAGGTTCCGAACTTTCGAACAGTTTAAATATGGCCTCATAGATGAAACGGTGGGCGTCCTTATAGAAAACATCGGGATGTAAGATATCTATCACCTCATCTACCCCTTTCTTATCAATCATCATTGCACCAAGAACAACCTCCTCTAAATCAACTGATTGTGGTGGAATTTTACCGCGCTCTAAATTGATTAGGGTTGATTTATCTATTTTTCTGGCCACGACCGGATTAATTTTTTCCATTTCACGAAATTATACAATAAACTAAAAGATAATGCGAAGTAAAGTTAACAGGTAATGAACATTACCTTGTTAATAAGTTACGATTTTATGTTGATAACAAAAAAAATCTGAGAAAAGTCTTTCTCAGATTTTTAACCAGCTTGTTAAAAGTGTCAGTTAACCGTTAAAAACTCCCATTTGAGCGTATTTATCCATTCGGCTATTCACCAATTCTTTTGGGGATAACTTTTCTAAAGCCTCAAATTGAGCGACTATTTTATTTTTTACCACATCAAAAGTCTTCTCTCGATTTGCGTGTGCGCCACCCGCAGGTTCACGTACGATTTCATCGATTAATTTTAATTTTTTCATATCGGTAGCGGTCAGCTTCAATGCTTCGGCAGCTACTTCTTTATACTCCCAACTTCTCCAAAGAATAGAAGAACAAGACTCGGGAGATATTACGGAGTACCAAGTATTTTCCAACATCAATACTCTATCACCTACACCTATTCCCAAAGCTCCCCCAGAGGCTCCTTCACCTATAATCACAACAATTATCGGCACTTTAAGGCGGGTCATTTCCAAAATATTACGAGCAATTGCCTCTCCTTGGCCACGTTCTTCTGCCTCAATACCGGCAGCACCACCGGGAGTGTCTATAAAACACACAACAGGAACATTAAATTTCTCTGCAGATTTCATTAAACGCAAAGCTTTACGGTACCCTTCTGGGTTGGCCATGCCAAAATTACGGTATTGCCTTGTCTTGGTATTGTATCCTTTTTGCTGTCCGATGAACATAAAACTCTGATCACCAATTTTACCAAGACCACCAATCATAGCCTTGTCATCTTTCACATTTCTATCTCCGTGAAGTTCTAGAAAAGTATCGCCACATATGGCATTGATATAATCTAATGTATAAGGTCTATTAGGATGTCTAGATAACTGTACCCGTTGCCAAGCAGTAAGATTTTTGTAGATGTCTTTTCTGGTATCGGCTAATTTCTTTTCGATCTGTTTACAGGTCTCCGATACATCTACATCGCTTTCCTCTCCAATAATCATACATTTATCCAGCTGGTCTTCAAGCTCTTTTATCGGGAGTTCAAAATCGAGATATTCCATTAGTGTAATAGGTTTAGTTTGATGGGCAAATATAGAACTTTAAGCTTATCTCTTGAAGGGTTTTTTTAACCTTCTCTTATTTTTCATTATTCCGTTGGCAAGAACCGTCATTAGGATGATGCCACCACCTACATAAAATAAGGGATTCATTTTCTCTGAATCGCCTAAGATAAAATACGCCAAAATTATGCCGTACACAGGCTCTAGATTGATTGTAAGCATTACTGTATAAGGACTGATATACTTTAATATTTTTACCGATGCAATAAAAGCATAGGCCGTACAGATAGATGCTAATATAAAAAGATAAAATATATCATCTGATGACAATTGAAAAAACTGTGCATTAAAGCTCCCCCGAAAAGCTAGAAAAATAGTCAATAGCACTACCCCGCTTAATAACTCATAAAACGAGATTACCGATGGCCTCTCTTTCTGAATAAGCTTACCGTTTATTAGTGAGAAAAGTGCTGAAAGAAACGCGGAAATAAGGGCCAAAACAATACCGTACAGATACTGGGTATCAACTTTAAAAATCAAATAAAGCCCCAACATAACTATAACTCCGAACAGAATTTCGTACCAAATCATTTTGCGTTTGTACCAAAAGGGCTCAATTATGGCGGTAAAAAAAGCGCCTGTAGACATTGTAGCTAAAGCTATCGAGACATTAGAAACCTTAATTGCCAAGAAGAAAGTAACCCAATGTAATGCAATTACCACCCCTGCTCCCATCAAAGCTAAAAGCATCTTACGGCTAACCTTAAGAGAATATCTTTTTGCGAACAGATAGAAAAATATAAGTACTGCAGCTATTAGCATTCGGTACCAAACCAAAGGCATAGCATCTAAGGTTATTAATTTTCCCAAAACCGCGGTAAAGCCCCAAATAAAAACTATAAAATGTAAGTGCAGGTAGTTTTTTAGCTGTGCCCCCATAAAAAACTTTTTAAATGCCGCTGCATTATCGTTTTGCCTTCTGTAACAAAACTACAGCAAGAATACTAAAAATCGTATTAGGAATAAGTACGGCCAGAAGAGGTGAAAAACCTGACTGTTCCGCAAGTGTTCCAAAAACTTTGTCAAAGAAAACAAAAACAAAGGCCACAATAATACCAAAAGCCAAGTTTATACCCATTCCTCCACGCCTTTTTACGGAAGAAACCGCAACGGCTATGATAGTTAAGATAAAAGCTGTTATAGGCAGTGCCCAACGTTTATACTTCACCAAAACATAAGCGTTAATATTTGATGCCCCCTTTAACCTTTGGTCTTTTATAAAACGGTTGAGTTCAAAAATATTCTTGGTTTCTGCCGCATAGGATACCGGGGTAAGATCGCCTATTTTAAAAGAGAAAAGCGTATCTAACCTACGTTTGGTTTCCACCATGGCGGTGTCATTGATTAACTTTCTTTTCTTGTATGTAGTTAGACGATACATACTGTCTTTCTCTATATATCTAATATTAGCGGCAGATATCTTAAAATCGAGTTCATTTTTCTCGTTAAATCTTTCAAAAGTAAAATTGTACCCTATTTGTCTAGCCGGATCAAAACTACTCACATATATAAAGTCGTTGGCATTTAATTGGGTAAAAATATTATTGGTAACCCTGTCCTGTTTTCCCTTTTTCAGATATTTATATTTAAACTCGTTAAAGCCTTTACTGGCATTGGGCACAATAAACATACCCATAACAAACATAAGTATTGCAATAATAGAGGCCCCTATAATATAAGGACGTAAAAATCTTGAATAAGAAACACCTGAACTTAAAATAGCTACAATTTCAGTATTACCGGCTAGTTTTGAAGTAAAGAAAATGATGGAAAGAAAAAGAAATATAGGAAACAGTAAACTGCCTATATAAATGGTAAAATTACCAAAATAGATAAGTATTTCATCCAATGGTGCTTCATTAGCCTGCATTTTGCCTATCTGCTCGGCCAAATGCGCCATGATGCCTATAGGAATGAACAGCAAAATCATCACCGAAAAGGTGACTAAATACCGCTTTAATATATATTTATCTAATATCGTTAGCACTACAATCGTTTATCCATTTGCTTCACCATACGGTTTTTCCATTCTGTGAAGTCCCCCGCTAAAATATGCTTTCGAGCTTCACGGGTCAACCAAAGGTAAAATCCTAAGTTATGAATAGTGGCAATTTGCTTTCCTAAATACTCCTTGGCAACGAATAAATGACGTAAGTAGGCCTTTGAATATTCCAAGTCCACAAAAGTAATTCCCATATCATCTATGGGAGAAAAATCATCTTCCCATTTCTTATTCTTTATATTGATGGTACCATGGGCCGTAAACAACATTCCATTTCTAGCGTTTCGTGTAGGCATTACACAATCAAACATATCAATACCCAAAGCAATATTCTCAAGAATATTAATTGGCGTACCAACCCCCATTAAATACCTAGGCTTATCTTCTGGTAAAATCTCGCAAACTACCTCGGTCATTGCATACATTTCCTCAGCAGGCTCACCAACGGAAAGACCACCAATGGCATTGCCTTCCGCTCCTACACCTGCAATATATTCTGCTGAACGTTTTCTCAAGTCCGTATATGTAGAACCTTGAACTATAGGGAAAAACGTTTGAGAATAATCATATTCAAAAGGGGTTTTCTCCAAATGTGCAATACAACGTTCCAACCATCTGTGGGTCATATGCATTGATCTTTCGGCATATCTATAATCACAAGGGTAAGGTGTACATTCATCAAAGGCCATAATAATATCGGCCCCAATGACACGCTGAATTTCCATTACATTTTCAGGTGTAAAAAGATGCATTGAACCGTCTATATGCGATTTAAATTTTACACCTTCTTCTTTAATTTTTCTATTTCCGGAAAGTGAATATACTTGGTAACCTCCACTATCTGTAAGGATATTTCTATCCCATCCCATAAATTTATGGAGTCCGCCTGCTTTCTTTAGAATTTCGGTTTTAGGCCTAAGAAAAAGATGATATGTATTCCCTAGAATAATATCCGGGTTTATATCCTCTTTCAATTCTCGCTGGTGTACACTTTTCACGGATCCAACCGTGCCAACAGGCATGAATATAGGGGTTTCTATTGCTCCGTGATCGGTAACCATGGTTCCTGCACGCGCTTTACTTTGGGGGTCTGTATGATGTAAGGTAAATTTCAAAATAATATTTATGGGCGCAAAGATAAACAACTGCTTAGCATAATAGCCTTAACGAAAAAATAAAGTTTGCACGAGTTTGAACCTCCAATGTAAAAATACTTTCCCAGGTCCGTTTCACTTCTAGGTTTGCTAATATTAAGCACAATCAAACCGCTATTGCTCAAAACGTTGCCATCTGTTGCTTTTATCACTCTTTTTTTGATTTGATGGCAAAAATAAACAAGGTGCGATTTGTATTCCCAAAAGATTGCGGTTACATTTGAAAACTACTAAAAATGAACATTTACAAATGGCAAAATTAGACGATTTACAAGATATCGTAGTACAGACCCGAAGGGACATTCTACGTATGGTACATAAAGTAAATTCAGGTCACCCAGGGGGTTCTTTGGGCTGTACTGAGTTTTTGGTCGCACTTTACAATGAAGTAATGGACCTTAAAGAAGGTTTTGATATGGACGGTAAGGATGAAGACCTTTTCTTCCTATCAAACGGTCATATATCTCCTGTATTTTACAGCGTTTTAGCTAGAAAAGGATATTTTCCTGTTGAGGAACTAAACACATTCCGTTTATTGGACTCACGTTTACAAGGTCACCCTACTACACATGAAGGCCTTCCCGGTGTTCGTGTAGCATCCGGTTCTTTAGGGCAAGGTATGTCCGTAGCGATCGGTGCGGCATTAGCCAAGAAATTGAACGGCGATGACAAATTGGTTTATAGTCTTCATGGCGATGGCGAATTACAAGAAGGTCAGAACTGGGAAGCTATTATGTATGCCGCCGGAAATAAAGTTGACAATCTGATCTCTACCATAGATAGGAACGGACAACAGATTGACGGCCCTACCGAAGAAGTGCTTCCTTTAGGAAACCTAAAAGAAAAGTTCGAAGTTTTTGGATGGGATGTTCTTGAAGTTGCGGAAGGAAACAATCTTGAAGCCGTTATAAACGGACTTAAAGAAGCAAAGAGCAGAACCGGAAAAGGAAAACCGGTCTGTATCATCCTTGATACAATGATGGGTAACGGTGTAGATTTTATGATGCACACGCACGCATGGCACGGTAAAGCGCCAAGCGATGAGCAGTTGGAAAACGCACTAGGACAGAATCCTGAAACCTTAGGAGACTATTAAAATTCCGTAACTATCTTAAATTTTAGATTTCCGCTTGACGGAAACGACAAAAACGAAATACAATGACAAAATATATAGATCAAGGAAAAAACGATACTAGAAGTGGCTACGGAGAGGCCATGACCGAGCTAGGAAGAACCAACCCTAATGTTGTAGCTCTTTGTGCGGATTTGGTAGGATCACTAAAAATTCAGCCTTTTATTGATGAGAACCCAGAGCGTTTCTTTCAAATAGGTATTGCAGAGGCTAACATGATGGGTATAGCTGCAGGTCTTACCATTGGTGGTAAAATACCCTTTGCAAGTACATTTGCTAACTTTGCCACAGGTAGGGTTTACGATCAGATCCGCCAGTCCATTGCTTACTCTAACAAGAACGTAAAAATATGTGCTTCGCATGCCGGTGTTACTTTAGGTGAAGATGGTGCAACCCACCAGATTCTAGAAGATATAGGAATGATGAAAATGCTTCCGGGCATGACTGTCATCAACCCTTGTGATTTTAACCAAACAAAAGCTGCTACTTTAGCAATAGCTGAATATGATGGCCCTGTTTACTTACGTTTTGGAAGACCAAAAGTAGCCAACTTTACCCCAGTTGACCAAAAGTTCGAAATTGGTAAAGCTGTTATGCTTAGCGAGGGTACGGATGTTACTATTGTTGCTACCGGCCATTTGGTTTGGGAAGCTTTAATTGCCGCCGAAAGATTAGAGGAGCAAGGCATTTCTGCAGAGGTGATTAATTTTCACACTATCAAACCATTTGATGAAGAAGCATTGTTAAAGTCAGTTAAAAAAACGGGCTGTGTTGTTTCTGCTGAAGAGCATAATTTCTTAGGTGGACTTGGTGAGAGTGTTGCCAGAACCCTTACAGTTCATAACCCCACGCCGCAAGAGTTTGTTGCAACACAAGATACTTTTGGTGAAAGTGGTACTCCAGACCAACTTATGGAGAAATACGGACTAAACAATAAAGCTATTGAGAAGGCCGTTTTAAAGGTATTGAAAAGGAAATAACAATGGTATCGTTTTTGATACTGTTGTGGTATTAAAAAACGAGAACATATGAAAAAAACACTCCTAACGGCAGTTTTTGCTTTAGTAAGCATTACTGCATTCGCACAGAAAGATTTGGTAAAAATTGGTGTTAAAGCCGGTTTGAACTACAGCGCCAATGGTGATTATTTTGAATCCATAGGTGATGCTGCCAGTGATCCTGACCGAAATGTGGGTTACCACATTGGTCTTTTTAGTAAAATAGGCTTAAACCGTCTCTATCTTAGACCTGAATTGGTATACACCAAAACAAAGTCCGATTATAACGGAGATAAATTTGATATTAGCAAGCTAGATTTACCCTTATTGGTAGGCATTAAAGTTATTGGTCCATTACGTGTTTTTGCAGGACCTTCGTTCCAATATATTCTTGATACCGAATTTGATGGTATTTCTATAGACGATATTGAAAACGACTTTAGTGTAGGTGCCAATATAGGCGCGGGAGTTGAATTAGGAAAACTAGGTATTGATATTAGGTACGAACGAGGCTTTAATAGTAACGAAGCTACTTTTATTAATACTAATATTACCAACCTGGGACCTAGCCGTGTAGACGCTCGCCCAGATCAATTGATCGTTAGTTTATCTCTGACCTTATAAGGAAAGTTTTATTATAAAAAGAAAGCCCGAAACCATATGGTTTCGGGCTTTCTTTTTTTAAGTATGTCAAAAGGATTTAACTGTCACTATCCAAGTAGTCTACCACACCATCACCATCTGTATCAGGATAGGTTATAACACCATTCTCATCGATTTCAATTTCATCCCTTGTCAAAATTCCATCATTATCATCATCGGAATCTCTATGGTTGTACAAAAAACTATTATTAGATACGTCTCCATCAGTATTGTCATTATTTAGATTACCATCTTCATTCACATCCTCAAGAATTGATGGAATACCGTCATTATCATAATCTGTATCTTTAACAAAAACACCTAATTCTAAAGTGAAAACAAGAGGAGAATATGCAGGAATACCTCCTTGTAAATTGTTAAAATACCCCAGACCGGAAGGCATAACCACCATTCCAACACCAGGATCTGTTATAGAATAGGTTCCATTATCTTCCACCACGACTTCTCCTCCTGCTTGTAATTGAGAAAAACCCTGTGCATATCCTCTTATTGTGTTGGGGAGGTACTGCCAGATATAATTATCTGTACCATCAAATCTATCCCCATTTAGTAAAGTACCCTCATACTTAACAAAAGTGGAATCTGCATAGGTTGGAGACCCACCAGCCCCTTCTTTAGCTATCAGATAATAATAGGTATGAGAAACATCTTCGTCCCCATCACCTGTATTTCCAGTGACTTTCACTGTTTCTGATGTCACTTGTTCGCTTAAAGGAACTATCTCCGTGTTACCTTCTGGTATCACCTTTAACTCAATCTTATAATCAAAATCTTCGGCCGGGCTCTCAAACTCCGTATAATTGTAATAATGTGTTTTAAGATATTCCTGAATCTTAGCTTCATCATCAACTAATACCTCACTTAATGGTAGTGGCGGTTCAACGTTGGCACCTCCATCATCGTTATTACAAGAGTACAGTACAACTACCAATGCCAATAAGGCAACTATTCGATTCATTATCATCTATTCAATTTTACAGGCGGCAAGATACAATTTTCCCTTATTTTTGTGGAGAGCCTTAACAAAGATTTTTAATAGTTATGCGAATTGATAAGTACTTGTGGAGTACCCGCTATTTTAAGACCCGAAACATTGCTTCTACTGCCTGCAAGAAAGGGCAAGTAAAAATTAATGACCAAGTGGTTAAACCTTCACGAGAAGTGTACCCAATGGATAAAATCATTGTTCGGAAGGATCAGATAAATCTTCAGCTTACGGTTTTGGACATTCCTAAAAGTAGAGTGGGCGCTAAATTGGTGCCTATTTATAGAACCGATACCACACCAAAAGAGGCCTTTGAACATAATGAGCTTTTAAAACAGGCCAAAGAGCACTACCGAAAGAAAGGTACCGGAAGACCTACAAAGAAAGATAGAAGAGATATTGAGGACTATTTAGATGATCCGGACATGGCACCGGACGATTTGAAAAGCATAGAATAAAAAGAACAGATTAATACTTGGTTGTCTATCTTTGAATTGAAAATACCCTTTTATGGAAAACAAAATACTTACGCATCAACAAATTCAATATAAGATAGAACGTATTGCCTACCAGATATACGAGGCGAACGTGGAAGAAAAAGAAATTATTATTGCCGGTATAGACGGAGGGGGACTTAATTTTGCCAAAAAACTACAACGGGTTTTAAAAAGGGTAACTAATGCAGAAGTTACGCTGTGCAAAGTGATAATGGACAAAGAAAACCCTTTGCAAAGTGGGGTAAAGACTTCTATTCCTGAATCTGAATACATTAACAAATCCATAGTCCTTGTAGATGATGTACTAAATTCTGGCACAACATTGATCTATGGTGTACATCATTTCCTTAAAACTCCGCTAAAACAACTTAAGACCGCCGTTCTAGTGAATAGAAACCATAAAAAATATCCTGTAAAAGCAGATTACAAGGGTATATCCTTATCTACTTCTTTACAAGAGCATGTACATGTGCAATTCAAAGCAAAGAATGATATGGTCTTTCTAGACTAAATAAGATTCTATTTCATCAACAATTTCCTGTGGACTCTTAGTGTCGCAACTAATAACTTTACTTGCCTGATTATAATAGTAGCTCCGCTCAAAAAGATGCTTGCCAATAAATTCAGGTAATTCTTCTTCCGTAATGTTTCTAACCAATGGTCGCTCATCTTTCTCTTTTAAAAGACGTTTTGTTAACTCTGGTATGGAAACCTTTAAATAAAAAGCATTATTGGTGTTTTCAAGTATAGTCTGCATATTATTTCCATAACATGGAGTGCCACCTCCTGTAGATAGAATAAAATCATTTCTCTGCTCAAGCACCTCGTTTAAATATTGAAATTCTTTCTTTCTGAAATAGACTTCGCCCTTATTTTCAAAAATTTCGGAGACAGACATATTTTCAGCCTGTTCTATATAATCATCAAGATCTATGAATTCTAGACTTTTTTTGTGGGCTAATAATTTGCCGATTGTGCTCTTACCACTACCCATATACCCCAACAATACTATTTTCACAATTTTATTTTGGTGTAAAAGTGGCTTATTTTCAGGGGATTTCAAAAAAAAAGAAATTTATCTTAAAAAGGTCTTGGAAAATAAAGTAATCGACTTATATTTGCACCCGCATTGAGGGAAACAATCCTGATATGTTTTTGACCTGGTAGCTCAGTTGGTAGAGCATCTCCCTTTTAAGGAGAGGGTCCTGGGTTCGAGCCCCAGCCAGGTCACCAAATAAATAATAGCCTCTTCAACATAAAAGAGGCTTTTTTATTTAATTATGTGAGCTGATTTTTTTTGAATTGAACACGTATATTTTGACATTATGACCTGGTAGCTCAGTTGGTAGAGCATCTCCCTTTTAAGGAGAGGGTCCTGGGTTCGAGCCCCAGCCAGGTCACTTTAAAAACTTCACGATTTATAAAAAAAGCTCTGAAACGGAATCATCGTTTCAGGGCTTTTTTTTACTGGATTCGGTATTTTTTTGCGAGTTCTTTAAATAGAAATATAATTCTCCTACCTTAATTTGAACCTTCAGTTTCAAAACTCCTTACCACTAAGCACATAAAAAAGCCGCTCTGTGCTTTGCTCGTGTATACTCGCCACTCATTATAGCAGTAAGTGATTAAGGTCTTTACTCCTCTCCTATCCACCTTCATAGAAAGATATATTATATAGACTGACCATAAAAAAACACCCCTGTTCTATATGATATAGAGCAGGGGTATTTCTAAATAAATATAAGCCTAAGATAATTACTGCTGCACGCTTACGCTTCGCAACTAGCACAATCTTTTTTCTGCTTAAATTTTTGTGCTGCATTCATACTATGCTGGTAGTAAAGCGATTTTAACCCAAGCTTCCAAGCGGTAACATGAATCTTATTGATTTCTTTTACCGGCATATCCGGATGCACTATGATGTTTACAGATTGACCTTGATCAATATGGTTTTGACGGTTTGCTGCTTGATAAATAATATCCATTTGGTCTATCTCAGAATACGTCTGAAAAACATCCTTTTCAAGTTCCGTTAAGAACTCCAAATGCTGTACTGATCCATCACGCTCACGAATGCTGTGCCAGACCTCTGTAGTGTTCTTTCCTTTTTCTTCCAGCAATTCTAGTAAAAAAGGATTTTTTATGGTTGTTTTTACCTTGGCAATATCCTTTACATAGATATTAGACCAAATTGGCTCAATACCCTGCGATACCTGCCCTAAAATAAAAGCAGAAGATGTTGTCGGAGCCACGGCATTCAAAGTAGCATTACGTCTACCATATCCTTTTAGAACAGCTGGTTCGCCAAACTTAGCTGCCAATTCCTCTGAAGCTTTGTATGATTTCTCTTTTATTCCTTTAAATATCTCACTATTTAGGTTAAAAGCTTCCTGACTATTAAAAGGCAATCTTTTTGATTGTAATAACGAATGCCATCCTAAAACCCCTAAACCAAGAGCCCTGTTGTCTTTTGCAAAATTATAAGCGCGCTCCATAAAAAGGAAAGTCTGCCTGTCTTCACGAGAATCGGAATCGCGATACCTTTCTAATTTTTCAATAAACTCGGTAATTACAGCATCTAAGAAATAGACCATTGTTTCAACAGCATCGGTATCTTTCCATTTATCATAGTGCAAAACATTTACTGATGATAATACACATACAAAAGACCAATCATCATTTGATGGTAACATTATCTCTGTACAAAGGTTACTTGCATATATAGGTAAATCTTTCTCCTTATATACGTTTGATGCGCCATTATTGGCATTGTCCGTAAAGAATATGTATGGATAACCCATCTCTCCCCTACGCTGTAATACTTTAGCCCAAATAGAGCGCTTATCCGTATCACCATCAATCATTTCCTGCATCCACTTATCGGTAACTGTTACCCCATGGGTAAGTTCCTGAATAGCATTTCCTTCCGTACCAATCTCTAAGAACTCCATAATGTCTGGATGCTCAATAGGCAAGTATGGCGAAAAACGACCACGACGAACCGAACCTTGACTTACAACATCAACCATAGATTCAAAAAGCTGCATAATATGTACTGCCCCTGAAGCTTGACCATTATTTTTTACCTCAGCACCACGGTGTCTTATTTTCCCAAAATAGCCAGAAGTACCTCCGCCCATTTTAGACATCATACCAACTTCTGATTGGGTATATAAGATATTACCCATATCATCATCTATATGAGATCCGAAACAACTGATCGGCAATCCTCTTTCTTTTCCAAAATTTGACCATACGGGAGATGCCAATGAAAAATACCCTTCTGACATGTACCCGAAAAATTTATCGGAAAAACCAGGCATATCCAATAACTGCTCAGCTCTATCCGCGATTTCACGAATACGTTGTTCCGCAGTTACGCCTTTGGTCAAATATCCTGAATTCAGAAAATTAAGGCTGTGGTCGGTAAGCCACTTAAAACCGCCATTGTTTTTTTTATTAGTGTTTTTAAGAGCTTCCTTTCTTGCGTTTACAAGTTGGTCTTGCCCTGAAATTGTTTCTTTAATTTGTGTGGTGGTAGTGTTTAATTCGTTCATTTAAAAAAGGTCGTCACTGGTTATACTTTGGGTTCGTTTACTATAATTGATAGAGCGTTTTACAAAGAAATCGCCATGTTTGGTTCCTATAATTTCATCATCAAACCATTCTGTTTCTGTCAATAGGTTGTTATCAACATCAAATATTTTCTCTATTCCTATACTACTCAGAGAATTATTGAATCGGTTTTTAATAAATTCGTTTATAACTGATTTTGGCAAGAAATCCAATTCACCTTGCTCAAAAATCCAATCTACTATTTCACTTTCCGCAAGAAATGCTTCATGACACATATCTTGTATCATTGTATGGTATTCTTCATCAAACCAATCCGGATTTTCATCCTTAATGATCTTGATGACATCAATACCAAAATCTCCATGAATTTGTTCTTCCTTAGAGGTAGCTTCAACTACATTAGATATACCCTTAAACATATTCTTATGCTTGTTGAAAGCCATGATAATCAAAAACTGAGAGAAAAGGGAAACGTGCTCTATAAATAAAGAGAACAACAAAATTGATTCCGCGTATTCCTTATTATCTACACTTTTTGCATTCTTAAGCGCTGTTTCAAGATATTGCACACGCTTCATTATTACAGGCTTTTTCTTTAAACTCTTGAATTCGGTATTAAGTCCTAAAATTTCAAGTAAGTGTGAGTAAGCATCGGCATGGCGTACTTCACTTTCGGCAAAAGTGGCCCCTACCGAACCTATTTCCGGTTTAGGCATTTTATGATAGATATCTCCCCAAAAACTTTTTACGGCTACTTCAATCTGAGAAATAGCCAACATTGCATTTTTTATAGCACTTCTTTCTGATTCTTCAAGTCCGGTTTTGAAATCTTGAATATCACTTGTGAAATTAAATTCCGTGTGAATCCAATAGGAATGACGAATAGCCGGCACGTATTCGTATAATTGAGGATATTCGTATGGTTTTAAATTTATACGTTTTTCAAAAATATTGGATTTTCTTTTTTGAGCTTGCTCGTTCCGATACAAGATGTACCCTTTTGCGACATCAAAAAAACCACCTTCCATAAGTCGGTTTTCAACAAAATCTTGTACTTCCTCAACGGTAGGCACATAATTCGCATCCAGCTCACTTCTTTCCAGTAACGAGGCATGGACGTTGTTAGCAACACGTTCTGCATCCTGCTGACCTCCATGGGAAGCCGCCGTCATGGCTTTCATAATAGCTTCGGTTATTTTATACAACTGAAACGGTTTCTTAGTAAAATCTCTTTTTATAACATGTGTTATCTGCATAGGAAATGGATCTTATAACTCTTCTAATGAAGAAGTATAAAGGTCTGATTTAACTGCCTTAATTTCTCTTAAAACAAACTAATGTTTTCAGACATTTATTAACAACGTGTAAATAAACTGTAAAAACAATTGTTCCTTAGGAAGTTGTCCACAACAAAAAATCATATCTAAAAAAAATTGTAATTGGTATTGGTCAAAAACTCATCAACTGAGGAAATTCTCCTCATAGCAAATCACAAAATTTAGATAAAACACAATACAAAATATTAAAAATCAGGTGTTTATGTTAAATAACATATTGAAGGTTTCAAAAGGTATACTTTTTGTCCTAACCTAAACAACCTAAATCATTTTATAAATCTATTCGGAAATCATACAGAGATAGGCATACGCAATTTAATGTAACGTCATCAACAATCGGTATAGGAGCAAAAATCGGACTTGAAAAAAGAACCGAAAAACTTACAATACTGAAAAGCTAAAACCAAAGCAAATCCAGTTTTGAAATTTTATTGGATTCTAACCTTACAATCTAATTATGTATTTGAAATGAGAAAATAACGAAGAGAGAAAATAATGCCACAATTTCATCAGAAGAGAAGCAAGATCAATTTGCATGTATGAATTAACTAAAAATAAGTATTATGGGGAAAAAACTTTTATTGCCGACCGATTTTTCAAGAAATTCATTAATTGCAATTCAATATGCCATAAAACTCTATGCCAACAAAGATTGTGATTTCTACATTTTAAACACCTACGCCAAAGAAGTAAGTGGTTTGGATAGCCTTAATCTTCTAGACCCGGATGATGCTTTCAATAAACTATCCGAGAAACGTTCGCACGAAGGTCTTGGAAAAATATTAGCCTTAATAACTCTTGAAAACAAAAATCCCAAGCATAGATTTCATGTGCTCTCCCGTTCTACACTCTTCGCAGATACCGTAAAGGACGTTATTGAACGCTTACAAATAGATATGTTGGTAATGGGTGCCAAGGGAATAACCAATAATAGATTGAAAAATTATGGAAAAACAGCCATATCCGCGATTGAAAACGTTAGAAAATGTCCTGTTCTAATTGTTCCAAAAAATGCAATTATGTCTCACTCAAAGGAAATTGTATTAACCACCGATTTCAAAACCGATTTTAATTGCTTTGATATAAAGCATCTGGCAAAAATAGCAAAGCTTAGTAACGCTAGTATTCAGATAGTAAGCTTAGAAGCTCCCAAAACCATGGATAAAGAGCAAACAAACAATAAAGACCTACTTACCAATTACCTTAATGATATTGACCACGATTTTAAGATTATACATAATGTAAACCTGCATACCGCTTTAAGTTGTTTTATTGAAAAAGGCCGTAGTAATATGGTAAGTTACATTAATCAAAAGCGCACATTTTGGCAAAAAATAGGATTTGGAAAATCCACATTGAGAAGATTGGGATATTTTGATGACATTCCTGTACTGGCCTTAAATGACAAGTAGATGTTTTAAATTAAAATACCTATCAAATCAAATTGGTTTTTAATGCGGATACGACCTTAAAAAAAATATCCAATTAATTCATTTATAAGTCTTCTTTGTTACCGTTATAATTTAATTTTGCAACCGTTATCTTTAGAAGAAGATTCATGGAACAGGGATTGCACAGGTTATTATACGATTACTTACTAAAAACAGGAATGAGCGGGAATCTAGCATCATACCTAAACCTACTAATAGTCTTAATCGTTGCTTTAATTCTTGCATGGTTCCTAGATTTAATTATTTGGAAAGTGCTACGATCGGTATCACTAAAATTGGCGCGACAATCAAAAACAAATTTTGACAATTTTCTTGTTGTCAATAGAGTGCCAAGATATCTGGCTCATATCATTCCATTATCCATTCTGTTTAAGTTTGTTCCTTTTGCCTTTTTTCACTTTGATTATGGTGCTACTTTAGCCCTCAAGGCGCTTCAAATTGTGTTTGTAATATTGACACTTTTTATTGTCAAAAGTATTTTTAAAAGTACCAACGATTATCTAAAGACTACACCTAAATTTAGGGATAAACCAATGGATAGTTATATCCAGGTCTTTATGATATTTGCTTGGGTAGTAGGCATTTTTACAATATTCGCCATAGTTACCGATGTATTGATCTGGAAGTTCTTTACGGCACTGGGAGCTGGTTCTGCCGTTATTCTCCTCATTTTCAAGGACTCTATTTTAGGGCTTGTGGCAAGCATTCAAGTCAGTATTAACGACATGGTGCGTATTGGCGATTGGATTACTTTTGAAAAGTACGGTGCAGATGGTTACGTGGTTGAAATTACCCTAGCTACCGTAAAAGTTCAGAATTTTGATAAGACCATTACCACCATTCCTACCTATTCTCTTATCTCTGATTCCTTTAAAAACTGGAGAGGAATGGAGGTTTCAGCAGGCCGGCGTATAAAAAGAGCATTAATTGTAAGGCAAAAAAGCATTCGTTTTCTGACCCAAAAGGATATACAATCTTTTGAAAAGATTCAACTTATACAACCCTATCTAACGTCAAGAATCGAACAGATTAACTCGTATAACGAATCCAACAATATAAATAAGGAGCTTCCTATAAATGGAAGAAACCTGACCAACATTGGTGTGTTTCGTAAATATGTGAACGACTATCTACAAAACCATTCTGCCGTAAATAAAGATATGACGCTAATGGTTCGTCAATTGGCGCCAACTTCACAAGGCATTCCTTTGGAAATTTATGCTTTTAGCTCGGACAAACGCTGGGAAAACTATGAATACATAATGGCGGACATTTTTGACCACTTATTAGCTGCTTTGCCTTATTTTGATTTAGAAGTGTTTGAGCTTCCTGTTTCTATAAATGCACCATTAGATAAATAGAGCATCAAATCAAAGATAGGGCTGTATACATGTTATTTATCACTAATTCCATGTAACATTGTAAAAGATTTAATGTATTAACCCCCTCTTGCCTATACTTTCCTATAATCTGTGGACGCATAATTTTAAAAATCGATACAGTTTTGATATTACTTCTTTAGATTACACATATGCAGTATGAGTTATTCAACGTATTATTTAAAAAACTAAAATCGAAGAAGTTTTGAGTTGGGTAGCGAGCTGGGGATCTTTGGGTGAAGTCAAAAAAAACTTGGGCACTGGTTTAATACTAAATCAACTAATGTTATAAGTTATAAAAATTTTGACAACTAAATAGTAGGTATTATCCCACCAAACTTATGATAGCAATTTCTTATTATATAGGTTATTCATGGCGTTAATTTAGCTTAACAAACTTTAATAAAGAGTGGAATTAATTTTTTGAGTAGCGCTATAAATAATTAAGATTCCTGTAAAGCATCCGTTTGAACACTAATTAAGAAGTACTAAGCACTTATTACCTAATGGTAATAGAAAACACAGTTAAACCGAAGATTTTACTGAGTGCAAAAAGAAAAGCCTTAATCAAAATGTATTGTAAAAGTTGTTCCTACATTCACCTTACTAGATGCAGAGATAACACCGTTCATAGCTTCAATTTGAGTTTTTGTCAAAAATAGACCCACACCCTTTGCATCAGGGTGCCTGTGAAAAACTTTATTTAATCCAAACAGCTTATGGCCGTGTTGCTCTAAATCTATACCTAGGCCATTATCCTGGAACTTGAGTACAATTTTTCCGTTTTCAAGCTCTGAGGTAATTCGTATTTCCGGTATGCGGTCTTCCGATTTATATTTAATTGCATTTCCTACCAAATTGAGGAAAATACTTTCCATATAAACTCTCTTATAACCAATAGTAGAAACCTTTGAGAAATCGCTTTTGATTATCGCGCCAGAATTCAATATTGCTCCACTCAAAATTTCCTTGGTATGCTCCAATATCGCACCTAAATCAATCTCTTCTAGGTCTTCGCCTGAATCACCAATCTTAGTTTTTAATGCATCCACTAACGTGTTGAGCGTTAAAGTAAGGTGTTGGATAACTGTTTTAAACTTGCTGAATATTGCCTTACGATCCCCTTCAGTTTCTGACTGATCATATATTTCCAGCAATGAGTTAAGGTTGGCTACGGGTGCCCTTAAATTGTGAGACGTAATATGAGTAAAATCTGCAAGTTGCTTATTTTGGCTGGAAAGTTTTTGCGCAACGAGCTCTAAATTCTCTTTTGCCTCATTAATTTTTTGTTCGGCCAATTTTCTTTTGGTAATGTCACGTATGGCTGCAGAAACCAACAACCCTTCTTCTGTATGAAGCGGACTTAGACTTATTTGAATGGGTATTTCTTCTCCATTTTTCTTTAATGCGTATAAATCCTTACCAATTCCCATTTCTTTATTAATTGGGGTATGGAAAAAACTACTGTGGTGCGTGGGATGTTCAGGATAAAAACTTGTGGGAATTAAGATTTCCACTGGTTTATCAATCAATTCTTCGGGAGTATATCCAAATAATTTTTCGGATTGTTTATTTATTAGCTGTATAGTTCCCCTATCATTTACGATGACCATAGCGTCTGGAGCAGACTCTAAAAGTCCTCTAAACTTCTTTTCTGCCATTTTAATGTCGGTCACATCTTGGCTAGTACCTACCATTTCAACAATCTCACCCTTTTCGTTGGTATGAACTTCTCCTAAAACGTGAATTGTTTTTAGCTTACCCGAAGTAGTTATAATTCTATGAGTAAAACTATTAAGCTTTTTGTCTTTTATTGCTTTATCAAAATATTGAGTAACAATTTCTTTATCTTCTGGATGAACAAAACCAAAATACGTATCAAAATTAAGATTGGTTATGGTCTCGTCAAGTTCAAAAACGGTATAAAGATTTTGTGACCACTTTACGGTATCGGCCATGGTGTTCCATTGCCAATGGCCCATCATTGAAATTTGCTCCGCAAAATTTAACTGCTCATTTTTTTTCAGTAGTTCACTTTCCGCATTTTTTATTTCAGAAATATCTTTGGAGATTGCTATAAATCCTTCATTGGCATTGTCTCCATTTTTAATAGTGGTAATTGTGGAGAGTACGGAAACCGGCGAACCATCTTTTTTGTAATACGTCCATTCACGAGTGTCGTTTAACTCCTTTTTAAAAAGGTTTTCATAATGATCATATGTAGCTGGATCTTCGCCATTTAGTACTGCAATATCTTTTCTAAATTCTTTAATTTCATCCTCGTGAATATATTTTCTAGGTTTTTCAATCCCAACCATTTCTGCCGCTGAATACCCCAATAACAACTCTGCACCATGATTGAAACGATTAATGACACCATTCTTATCTGTTGTTATAATTAAAATAGATTCTGAGTTGAATATAGCTTGCAATTCAGAATGGGCTTTTTGTAAATGACGTTCTGCCATTGTAATTTCGGTCACATCTTGGCAGGTACCGGTTATTTCTATTACCTCACCTTTTTCGTTAGTAAAAACTTCTCCTAAGAGCTGAATTGTTTTTACTCTACCTGAAGTTGTAATAATACGATGCGTAAAACTTTCCCATTTTTTATCCTTTACTGCTTTCTCAAAATGTTGAGCAGTAATCTCTTTATCTTCTGGATGAACAAAATCTAAATATATGTCTAACTGTAGGTCGGTGATTTTTTCGTCAAGCTCTAGAATTTTATATAGATTTTTTGAAGATTTTCCTTTATCGGCAACAGGGTCCCATTGCCAATTGGCCATCTTTGAAATCCGTTCCGCATAATTTAAAAGCTGATTTTTTTTCAGAAGTTCACTTTCCGCATTTTTAATTTCAGAAATATCTTTGGAGATTGCTATATAACCTTCATTACTATTGTCTATATTTTTAATAGCCGATGTTGTAGCAAGTACCGGAACAATAACGCCATCTTTCCGGCGATACATCCATTCTCGGGTATCATTTAAATCGTGCTCTAAACTATCTACATAATAATTAAATGTAGCAGGGTCTTTACCATTTTGCCTTGCAATATCATTTTTAAATTTGGAGTGTTCTTCTTTAAGAAGATAGAGTTCAGGTTTTTCTTTCCCTACTACTTCAGCCGCGGAGTAACCTAATATAGCCTCCGCTCCTTCATTGAATCGATTAATGACACCATTTTTATCTGTTGTTATGATTGAAATAGAATTTGAATTGAATATAGCTGTCAATTCAGAATGGGCTTTTTGCAAATTACGTTCCGCCATTTTACTTTCGGTCACATCTTGGCACGTACCAACCATTTCAACAATCTCATCTTTTTCGTTGGTATGGACCTCTCCTAAAAGTTGAATTATTTTTACCTTACCTGAAGTGGTAATAATACGATGTGTAAAACTTTCCCATTTTTTATCCTTTTCTACTTTCTCAAAATGTTGATTGACAATCTCTATATCCTCTGGATGAACAAACCTAAAATACGAATCAAACTTAAGTTCCGTTATGGATTCATCAAGCTCTAAAATTTTATAAAAATTTTGCGACCACTGTACTTTATCCGCGATCGTATCCCATTTCCAATTGGACAACATTGAAATCTGTTCGGCAAAATTTAATCTATCATTTTTTTCCAGAAGTTCTTCCTCTGCATTTTTAATTTCCGAAATATCGGACAATACAGCGATAAAGCCCGTATGCTCACCGTTTTCATCTTTAATAGATGAGACCGTTGTTTGACATGGAAACGTTGACCCGTCTTTTCTGCGATGTGTCCATTCCCGGGTATCATCCATATCTTTTTTTGAAAGATCTATATATTTTGAGATATCTTCAAAATGGTTCAAGCTAGATGACCTTTCCCCATACAATTGCTTTAATTCATTTTTAAACCTTACTAGTTCATATTCTGCAACAAATAACAAAGGATTGTTGATTCCAACAGTTTCTGCAGACGTATAGCCTAATAAAACCTCTGCACCTCTATTAAAATTATTAATAATACCATCTCTGCCAGTAGTGATGATTGCAATGGCTTTTGAATTGAATATAGCTTGAAGTTCTGAGTGGGCCTTGTTTAATTGTTGTTCCGCTAGTTTTGTGTTATTGATATCTTGAACTATCCCAAAAAGCCTAGTTCGTTTTCCTTCCAAGTATTCTACTCTCCCTACTACCCTAGTCCAACAAATATTACGCTTGGCAGTTACGATTTCTAATTCCAAATTAAAATGAGTGCCGTCCTCCCTAGCTTTTTCAATTGCATTTTCTAATTTCTCTCTACTTTCTCCTTCTTTAAAAAAGTTGACACCACTATCTAAAGTCGGGACAAAATCTTCTGAAACCTCGTGTATTTCGCGAGTTATTTTACTCCAATAAACCTCACCTGTTAATAGATTTATTTCCCAGGTTCCAATTCTGGCAATTTCATTTGTTTTTTCTAGTATCTCGTCAATTCTTGCCTGCTCTAGCTCTTTTTCCTTTCTACGGGTAACATCTCCGGTATGCATTAAAATACCGCCAATTTTGTCCTCTGATATGAACCAAGGCCTAACATCCCAATAAATCCATTGTACTGAACCATCTGTGCGCTCAAAAGGCGTTTCTTCACAAATATCCGTTGCGCCATTTAAACACCTATTGTGCATATCTTTCCAATCATCACCTATTTCGGGAAAGATTTCATAGTGGGAACGACCTATTATTTCTATTCCTTCTAAGCCGTAATCCTTCACCCATGATGGAGACGCGGCAACATAACACATGTTATTATCCACCATAGCCATTGCAGTAGAGGCCTGTTCAATAAACATTTTCTGGTACTCCTCCTGTGACTTTGATTTGTTCTTAGATGCCCCCAATTATTAGAATTTTGTAGGAATTTTATTTAAGATAATGATAATAATTAATGTAGGGTAGGATTTTTAATGGATAATTGTAATTTACTAAAGAAAAACCCTACAATTACAAAACGGAGTATCGTTAAAATATTACCAAATTCAACATTTTAATTTGTATCTGAGCCACCCTATTTATCAAGTTTTTATACCGTGTAGCACAGAATTAAATAAAAGAGGAACTAATAGTATAAACTAATCAAAATCATAAGTAGACTATACTAGTGCATTGTTCAAGAATATACCCAAAGTCTGTTTTTGTGTTATAGCCTATTTATTAAGGTATCTTTACTAAAGATTATATAAACAAAACTCTACTGCATTCCATAGTTATGAATGCAGGAGAGCGTTTTATTTACTTCGTTTATTCAATACAAAATGAGATTGCCAAGATAATCTTTATGTCCTATGGATTGGTAGACCATATAGATGCATTTGCTAACATGGCTCTTCTAGATAATTTTAAATCTGCAGTAATCAATTCTGCAAAATTTTCTGGTTGCAGAACTTTATCCGGGTTACCGTCTGTAATACCTAAATCCAAAGTCATATCTGTGGCAATGGTACTTGGTGTTAACGTAGATATTCTAGTATTGTCTTTACGAACCTCTTTAGTCAATGCTTGAGACATGCCAATAACTGTAAACTTAGATGCTGAATAAGCCGAAGTATTTGCATTACCACTTAACCCAGCTGTAGACGAGATATTGATGATATCTTCGTCATTATTCGCTATTAAGTACGGTAAAACTAACTTGGTTGCGTAATACACTCCCAATACGTTAACCTCAATCATCCGAGTCCATTCTAAGACTTCCATTTCATTGAAAGATGCAAAATTACCAATACCGGCGTTGTTCATTAAAATATCTACTCCGCCTAAATCAATGATACTTTAATACCTTTCAGCACTGCTTTATAATCGCTTTCATCAAAAGCAGCATGCGTAGCTTTGACTCCTAATTTCCCCAATTAACCAATAAGGGTCTCTTCCATTTTTCTGGACTCCCGTATTAAAGCACTGGCCAAAACTGTCGTAGCATCAATAATTAAACTGTCTTCTATCTTTTCATATTGAATAGCAAGCGGAATTTCAGTGCAACCTAAAATTACGGCTTGTGCGCCTTTTCTGGACAAATACGTGGCCGCCATACTCAGGTTTTCTTTAGCTTTTTCATTTACTGGATTAGAAAACGCCTTAATTCCATAACTTGTGTCATAAATAGAAGGATGAACAAATAGATCCTGAATATCTTCGGATGGCTGAATTACTTCAATATTATATTTTGCCAATACCTCTGGATATACTTTTGCTAAAATTGTACCTGTCGTACCCAAAACACCCACCTTCGTAATCTCTGGATGCTTGGTAGATATATGTAAACCTACTTCTTCGATCAAGTTTACCAGAACACAAGATTCTGGAATACTTTTCTCTATTAAGCTTAAAATAGGTCTTGCGTGCGCTGTATTACAAGGGATACCGATAATACTGGAACCACTTGCGATGAGGGAGGCTATAATTTCCGATATGGCAATACCTGGATTGACGTCCGTTTCCCCCAATAGATACTTGGTACGATCTATAATCTTATGAGGAACCGATAACATAGAAACCGGCAAATGTTCTTGGTCCGATTTTGCTTCGGTAAGGTCGTAGACTTTTTTAATTAAATCTATACCTGCGTAGCTACCCACTCCCCCTACTATGCCTATTGTCTTATTTGTCATCATAATGCTATACAAAATAAACAGACCCCATTTTATTAGACTAAAATAAGGTCTGCAAAGATACGTTTTATGCTCTTTGAATTTGTGAGCTAAACTGAATTATAATTAGTAATCCATATTAGGCTTCTTGTAGCATTTCCGTTAATACTTGCTTAAAAACATCTACGGGTTGCGCCCCTGTTAATGCACTCTTCTTGTCAAAAACAAAAGTAGGCACAGAAGACACTCCAAGTCCTTGCCAGTATTGCTCTTTAGAAGTTACTTCATATCTAAAGCTGTCATTGTCCAGCCTTGCCATTCCTTTCTCTACATCCAACCCAACATCTTTCAACGCTTCAGCTAAGACATTCCTATCGGAAACATCTTTTCTTTCGCTGAAAAAAGCCGTCATTAAACGCATTTTCAATTCAGTTTGTTTTCCTTTTTCATGTGCAAACTCCAATAACACATGAGCGTCTCGCGTATTGGCCATTCGCATACCTTCAAAATAATCGAATGTAAAGCCCAATTCTTCACCGGCATCTATCATACGTTGCTGAGAATCTTTTTGCTGCTCTAGGGTTGAACCATATTTGTTTGCAATGTGCTCTACCAAATCCTCACCCTCTACAGGCATATGAGGATTCAATTCAAAAGGTTGCCACTCTACTTCAATTTTATCCTCAACACCAAGTTCGGTAATCGCTCTTTGTAAGCGCTTGTATCCAATAGTACACCAAGGGCAAACTACATCTGAAACAATATCTAATTTTATTTTTTCTGCCATAACATCAATTTTAATTTAGAAAACTAAACTAATTCACTAATCTGGATTATCCCATCAACATTGGAATAATTTGGTACATCTGCCGCGAACTTCTCTGCATGAGGACCAAAAGATTTTTGAAACTCTTCAAGTGAATCAAAATATAGATTCGCAATAGTAACAAAAGGAGCAAGCTCACCAGGTACCCTACCTCCCAGTCCTTTTTCTACTTCCACCTTTTTCAGGGCACTCCCCACCAAAGATTGAACCATTGGTATATGGGTATTGGAGTAGTATTCATGATTGAACTCTACAGTTTCACTATTTGTATACAGTACGGATACTTTAATCATAATTCTATTTTTATTTTATTTGTGTTCTCTTACTATTTCTATCGCAATGGATTCAGTTTAGCTACGGAAAAAGCATTCCATTTTAAAACTTTTTACTGTTAACCGATGCACGTATTCGTCCGTGCTATCTTTTGGCTCACCAATTTGAGCCGAAAGTTCAAAAAACACCAAAATACCATTTACTTCTCTATAGTCTTCAAATTATATAGAACCATACAAAAAATCTTTTGCAGGTTTAGGATTATTGCTTATTGTAATACTAAGGCTTCAAGAAGCCCACTGTCTTTACCAATATACAGCAATAGTGGAAAGAATAGCCGTTAAAATTTTTAATAGATTTTTCATGAAAAGCTGGTTGAAACTGGTTCTGTTGCTAACGATTAGAAAGAAATAAACCCTCCACCTAAGTGGAAGGTTTATGCACTACCATCAAACTTCGTAAGCTAACAACATTAGGCAGTTTGTCCTTCTTTTTTCCAAGCGAATTTTTGAAAAGCATCATCTACTGGAGTTTCAGCAATATGGTTTACATAATTGCTGATTACTTTTTGAGAAAGACCCAATATAATCTCCAATAATTGTCTTTCTTCATAACCGGCTGCGTAAAATGCTTGAATGTCCTCTTCTTTGATATACCCTCTGTCACGAACAATTTTCAATGTAGTTTCATGCAATACTTGAAGTTTTTCAAAAGGTAATTTTGTGCCATTTCTCAAGGCTTCCGTAATAGCATCATCAACTTTCATCATTTTGGCTATGGCAGTGTGGGCTGGAACACAATAATGACATTTATGCTCTACGTTAATAGTTTGCCACACCACTGTAAGTTCATCGTTATCAAAAGATGAATTAACAAAAAGTTCGTGAATGGACTGATATGCATTCAATAGACCTGGTGCCCCAGCCAATACCCCGTGTAAATTAGGTATATTACCGTATGCCTTGATCGATTTTTCCAATAATGGCTTACTTTCTTCCGGTGCTGTTTCTAAAGTGTGAATCTTTAATGTGCTCATAATTCTTATATATCAATTAATTATTATTTATATCCTTATTTATTACTAAGCAAACGCTTAGTTTTTGTGTAAAAAATTTTTATATGTTCAAAAATGAAATTTCAATAGTGTCATTGAGTTTCCTTTGGTCGTAAACTTTTGATGAAACTGACAATCCTAATAAACAGTTCATTAAATAATTTGCTTTCCGTTGTACTTCCCCCTCCTTACTTCCCTCTTCCTGTAAAAGATTAGCTATAAATAATTGCCTAATGGTACTAGCAAAATCCACTAATTTTTCCATAATAATAGGGTCTGAAACATCTTTCATTTCGTTCACCGTATTGGTTACCAAACACCCTTTATTTTTACTGCCCTCCTTCGCAAATTCCAAAAAGTCATAGAAGTATTGCTTAATTCCCTCCTTACCGTTTTTAGATGCTTTAAGTTTGTTCGTAATACAGGAGATTTGTTTTTTATAGGCACTAATACTTTCAAGAAAAACACCCTGTTTATTACCAAAACTAGAGTAAATAGAAAATTGATTAATTCCCATTTCTTTCTCCAACATACGAACTGTAGTGGCTTCATAGCCATTTCGCCAGAACAAAGCCGTTGCTTTTTCTATTACCTCTTGTTCGTTATATTGCTTTTTTCTAGCCATTGTTACTAATCTGCGATACAAAACTAAGCACTTGCTTTGAAATAAAGAACTAATTAAGAATATTTTAGCTTTTGGAAATAAAAAAACAGCTCAAAAGTTAATTCATAGCCCCATGAATTAAACTTTTGAGCTGCACATATAATTAAGGAATACTGATTTTATCTATACGAAACGGCAATCTTGGCCAGTTGGCCTACAATTTTAACCGAATCTTTCATAGATAGCTTAGAACCATCTGCATGAATCCATCTTTTAAGTGGCTGTTCACAAATAATACGCTTGGCTTCTTCTTTGCCATAATGCTTTCTCATTCGCATAAAAATCTCCACATCAAAAAGCCATTTGGTAATGAACTTTTTATTGAACATGGTAGAAGCTATTTCACGGTCCATTATTTTGGCACCACACTGCGTATCCTTAAACGGCATACCTAAAATGGTCTGTATGATCATATTAATGGTCATACTTATGATTTTACGAGCGGATTCTTTAGTGATGTTCGCTCCCATTCTACTGATTCTGGAACCGCTCACAATCTTAAACTGAGAACTCTCTATAGTTTTAACTAAATCGTCAAAATCTCTAAAGTCAGTGGAAAGGTCAGCATCCAAATAGCCTAAATAATCTAATTGATCGTCTTTTATCATATGCAAGATACCCTGCCGAACAGCTTCTGCTTTACCTCCATTCTTTTCACAATCGTACACACTTATATTAGACTCGTTTCCTTTGCGCAATTCATGTAGCACCTCTAAAGTTTTATCGGTACTTCCATCGTTTACAAAACATAAATGGTATCCTAAATTTGCATGGGCAAAAGCTTTAAATTCCGGACCGGACAAACGTTCCTCTTCATTATAACATGGTATAACTACTCCTACACAATGCTTCTGCAGCATTTGAGCGTCTTCATTTGCTCCTGTTTTCACTTGAATTTCTGGCGCTCCGATAATACGTTTTATACGCGCCGCCATTTCATCAAGACTTACCGGCTTTTTCATGTAATCATTTATACCTAAGTCAAAACCATCCACAATTATTTTCTCATCCGTATTACCGGACATTACTAAAATGGGAGTATCGGATTTCTTTTCCGAACGAATATGTTCTACAACATTAAGCCCGGACATACCCGGCATATTAATATCTACAAGAACTAAATCTGGTGCAAAATTATCAAATATCTCTACACCTTGCTCCCCAGAGGAAGCTGTTTTAACATCATAACCCAACTCTAAAAGTCTTTTCTCTACGGAAAGCAAAATTAATTGCTGGTCATCAATGGCTAATATTTTCATGGTTGTATTTTTAAGAAGATTTGGGATTCTAATCTTTTATTATGCTTTTACTTTTTCGTGCGTTAGTCCAATGGCGTTGACATCTATAATCTGTCCTTTAGATTTTTGAACCTGAATGGCTTTAAAATAATCCAAATACATTTGGGTAATAGTACTCATTGGCAGGGAACAAGCTGCCGCATAATTAGTTTTTGCCAGCTCCGTTCTGTAGGCATCATCCGTAAGTATTTTTTCTATAGCATCGGCAAGGGACTCTTTGTTCTCAGGTAAAAAGAATTCACCTCTATAGCCTTCTTCCTGAACCAAAACACTTAAGTCTCCTAAGTCCGGTAGTGCAACTGCTTTTCCATAGCTTCCCGCTTGGTGCAATACTCCTGAACTACCTGTAGTAGATGTATACGGAAAAACTACAACCGCACTCTCTCCAAAAATAACAGGAACGTCTTCTTCGGCCACATAACCGGTAAAACGTATTTGTGGTACATGGCTATATACTTCTTCCATTTTCTTTAGATAACCTGGTGTATTAGGGCTATCCGTACCGGCAATAACAATTTCTATATCTTCATTGCTTCTATTACGGATGACCTCTACGGCCTCTATAAGAACCTCTACTTTTTTGTACGTGCCAAACTTACCGAAAGCCATAACCTGTTTTGGTCCTTCAGGAAGGCCAAAGTCCGGCTCTGGAGGCGTTTCAAAAGAACCATGGGGAATTAAAGCAACATTTTTAGCTTTATATTTGCCCTCAAGAATAGTTACATATTTACTGATCGTTACTGCCAATATATCCGATGCCAGAACAAACTTCGTTAAAGTCGTTCCTATGAATCCGTATATACTCTGAAGCAATTTATTTTTTGTGAATCCGGCACTATCCAAATCTACTTGCTCCAAAATATTATGCAATAATGATATGGTAGGAATACCTTTAAACTTTGTTATGTAAGGCAACATCAAACCTAAAGCTGCCGGTATTTTTTTATCCCCGAATTTTAAAAACTGTAAATTATAAAGTACAGCATCGGGCTTATGGGTTTTAATAGCCTTATTAACCGTTAGTATGTTTGAATAGCTATTGAAATCCCAACACTCCGATACAGTAATCTTACAACCCTCGCCTTCAAAAGAAAGGTCTTTTGGCGCTTCCGTTATATCGGTCATCAAAATTATTTCTGTGACTTCTTCTTGCAGTCTAAAGTGCTTTACAAGATAATATCCATACTCTGTTAAGGTGACTTTACTTGGTGGATATGCGGTTACAATGGCTAATTTCATATTATTGGTTTAAGGTTTGGGGCTATTTATCTTGTGTTTTTAGTTAGATATAGATTACCATTTTCGGAATAATTCCTTTTTAGCGAAATATGCCAGTTGAACTACAAGTAGTATGGACATGGCAATCAATTGCATATAGACTACACTTTCTAGATTTTTATGATAAAGCATTACTAACACTATTTGCGAAAGGCCTAATACTCCCGAAAGAATAACAGGTACATAATGGTCTAAGGACAAAAAATAGTAGGCAAAAATATTTGATATGGCAAACAATGAGGTTGCCAGTGCGTACTGCCATAATAAGCTAGACATAGCCACATAGGAATCACCGAACATTAAAGTGATAATAAGTTCTGGAAAAAGATAGCACGCCGCAACTATTCCCGCCGAAAGCAGGCCTATATAGGATACATATTTAAACAATATGGGCGCCGTTGGCTCTCCGTCTTTTTGCTTCTGCACAACAACGGGAAGCAATAACATTACGAACATCCAAGCTACAAAATACACTACTCTACCTATTAATGCCAAAGAGGCATATAGTCCTGCTTCCATTGGCTCAAAATAGTGCTTGACCAGTAGTACATCACTATTATTTATGATAATTTGAGTTAACTCATAACAGGCGGTCAGCCATATAAATTGAGAAACTCGTTTTGCATTTTCAGGTTGTAATTTTCTAGATTCCCTAAATGAGATAGATTTACTATCCGAAGGAAAAAGTCCAAATAGAAAAGATAAGAATATACCCAAAGCCACTAATGTGCCAGGCTCTAAGTCTAAAAGGAAAAGCAAAGCCATGGTTAGTAATAACCGGCTCCACATCTCCGTTTGATAGGTAATGGATAATTTTCCAAACTCTTGCTTGCCTTGGTATGCTCCCCTATTAACACTCATGAAAAAGTAAATAGGTATACCTACGCCAAAAACAACGAACATCCAATGGCTTTCCGTATTGAATAATGATTGCAGCTGTTTTGAAAAAACCAGAATCAGTAATCCAATTATTAAACCAACAATACTTGCTTGACGGTAACTGATGTTCTTAAAAACATCCCATTCGCTACCTGAAAAAATTACCGCGAATTTTGCCGTAGCTAATTGAAACGTCATTCCCATAAAGGACAAGACCAATAATAAGGTAACTAAAAGTGCCGCTTCAGAAAAAGCAGCCGGACCTAAAAGTCTACCCAACAAAAGATTATATAGGTAATTTCCGCCATTTACCAAAAGTACGCTTCCCATGAACAATTGTTCCTGAGATACTTTTTTGAACATTAATTTGATGGCTGTCATTATTTATACTATTTATATAATTCCTACATTTTTGGGCAATTTCTATATTTTTCTATATCTCGTAAAATATCTATAGCATTCTGTTTATCAAAACATCACATTTATAACAAGTAAAATTTAGAACTCATTACGTAAACGCCAATTGCATTAATTATTGTAGGATTTAACTTATAATCGATAAAATGTATCATTTCATGGAATTATTTTACCTTTCATCGATATTACTAGCTTTTAATACTTAATTATATTTCCGTTTTGTGATATGTTATATACTGATAAATAGAATCTACCTTCTGTATTAACTCTTTTTTAATCTGCTGTAATGCAAGTAATTATTATTCAATAACTGATAAAGTCAGTTACTGTAAATATCATTTATACTTGTAAAATTACCGTCAACTACCGTCTTTTTTACGGTCAAAAAGTCCACTAGCGTTTATCTATAGACCAATGGCTCAAAGCCTTAGATAGGCAATACCATCGATGAAATACAATATATATACCTTTATAATGTTATATTTTCTGACAAATAACCACCAATGCAACGCACCAATGTTTTATTGATTTTGGCACTGGTCATAGGTATCGCATTTCATGGGTCTAGTATCTTCTTTACTCTTGAGACTACCTATGATGCCCTGATTCATTTGTTTTTTGCGGACCATTATGCCAATAGTTGGTTTGAACCATGGGACTATCGTTGGTATACGGGTTTTACGGTGCAGGCCTATCCGCCACTGGTGCACCAGTCCATTGGTATTCTTTCTCATATTGGCGGACTCAAATTTGGCATGTTCACCGTAGCCATGATAGGTATTGTCCTGTTTATTACGGGTGCATACAGGTTTGGATTATTAATGACAGGAGACAGAAAAATTGCCGGGTATACGGCAATACTGGCTGTATTCTCTTCCACATTTGTAGAAACCCTTCATATCTTTGGTCAATTACCCAGTATCATTGGTTTATCGGTTCTATTGCATTCATTGCCTGAAATATATCTTTGGGTCAAAACAGGTAAAACTAGATATATTGTCACAAGCCTTTCCTTGATAGCCGTTACCGTAACTTCTCACCATGTAACTCCTATTTTTGGTATGGTATTCTTTATTTTTCCATTATTGGGAATGGCCGTTATGGACTCTGCCAGGGATCAGGTCAATAGTTTTAAGGAAGTTCGTTTTGGTGTATTTTATAAGCAATTCAAAAAGTGCTTCTGGCGCATAGTCATATTCGGGTTTTCATCATTATTTCTCATTGTAACCTGCATCCTTCCCTACTGGATAAATTCAAAGAAAAACCCTATTACCCAAGTACCTATTCCACATGGTTCACGAGATAATTTTCTAGAAGTAACCTCATCTGGATTAGTGTTTTTTGTTATCCCTTGGGGGATTTTGACTTTTGTACTCCCTTTTCTTTTCTATCGCTATTACAGCAGACGATACATCTTTTTTGGTTTATCGTTTTCTATGTTAACTCTTTTAGGAACTGGTGGTACCACACCTCTTCCGCTAATATTATTGGGCGAAACCGCATTTAATATTTTAACCTTAGACCGCTTTACCCTTTGGGCAACTATTATGGCGCTTCCCCTATTTGGAGAATTCGCTTACCGTATGGTAGAGGGGGATCTTAAAGACCGTATTCAGGAAAATTGGGGCCGCGTTTATCATCGTATTCTGGGTGGTGTTATTGTAGGAGGCATTCTGTTCATGGTTATTTTTACCATGAGTCTGGGCTATTTTAGACCTTCACAACCACAGAAAATTAAGATGCAACCCATCATTAACTTTCTAAGTCAGGATTCTCATGACCATTGGCGCTATTTACCTTTAGGTTTCGGTGATCAAATGGCATGGCTGTCCGCTCAGACAAAAGCTATGACCGTAGATGGTAATTATCATTCTGCTCGCCGGTTACCAGAGCTTACTACAAGAGCCATAGAACGACTAGAAAATTCAAAATTTAGAGGTGTTGAAGGTATCGGTTCTTTACAGCAATTCTTAACCGTACCCGAGAAATACAACCTTAAATATATATTTTCCAACGACAAATTCTATGATCCCATTCTCTATTTCTGCGGATGGCAACGATTACAGCAACTGGAGAACGGCATTATGGTCTGGGAGAAATTAAATGTGCCTCCTTTTCCCACAATAATGCCCAAAGAAGATGTGCATGTAGCCTTAAAAGTGATGTGGGGCATCATACCTATTCTTACGGTTGTAATTGCCTTTATCATTAATATTCAGTGGATATGGGTCAGGGCTTTAAAGGCTAGAGATTTACCACAGGGCGAGTTTATGAAATATGCGATTGAATTTAAAAACTTCCCAAAAAAACTAATTATAATAAATCATATTTGGGCGGTTATCATATTAATCGTACTGGGGTTTGGAATTCATTTTTTCTATATTAAAAACGTAGACCAGATTGCACCTACCAATGTTGTGGAGGCCTATTACGATGCTATTGACTTCAAAGAATTTAACAAGGCGCATTCCTTTTTGAATCCTGATAGCGGCAAAACCATTGCCCAATATATGTTGGAGGTTTCGGTAACGGATGGCATTCTTAGTTCCTATGCCAAACTAGATTCCTTAGGTATTGAATTTTTACAGGAAAATGATACCAGTGCGCGGGTGAAAGCTGCTACTAGATGGATTACGCCTTTAGAAAGTATCAACAAAGATTTTTACCACAGTCTTATTAAAAAGGAAGGCAAATGGTATATTGAACCTTCTTCATTGGACAATGATTTGCCACCGGACCAACTGTTCACTTCGAACAATACCACTTTTTTTAATCATGGTAGGCGAAAAATAACGACTCAACAGACCCACCACGAAGATGTTTTAAAGCAGCCTGTTCTAGAAGTACTTAAAGCCAAACTGGTACAATACCAAGGTAGCTACAGTATTATTGGGGAGCTCCAAAATGTAGACCACGTACCTGCGGATGTGGTCATTAAGGGCACACTTTATAACGATGAGAACAGGCAACTGGCCACCTATAATGCAAAAGATGTTGCCAAGCACAAATTGATGCCCAAAGAAACTACGACTTTTAGAATTGATTTTGAAGGTATTGCATGGTCTTCCACTAAAGACACTCTACCCCCTACTTTTGATCCGGACCAGTTTACACCTATGACGTTTGAAGAGCAACCTACAAAATTTAACCTACAGTGCGCGGGTAATGTTGCCAATACAGATTTATATAAACAGGTAAGTCTTCAAGAGCTTGTTTTTGAGGATGACCGAATAAGTGGTACACTCTTTAATTCAGGAATTCAAGAAGTAACCATACCTCAACTTTTGATATCCTATTATGATGAAAACAAAGACCTTTTATGGGTTGAACATGAATTTCTCACGGATGGGGTTCGCATTCAAAGAAAACGGTATTTTGAATATGAAACTGCCTGCCTTACCGAAATTACGCTTATCAATAGCAGTTTAAAAAATTGTTTTGTGAACGGAAGTCCAAATTCGGAGATTAGTAAAAAGCTTTTCCCCGAAAGAGATATTTCTCATGCCGAAGACCAACTACAGCCTTATTCCGGACATGGCTTTGAATATTTAAAATTTGAGTTGAACAGTTACATTGGCAATCCAAAATGAGAATGCGTATCATACATATCTGCATTATTTGTTCCTTGCTTTTCTTTGGGTGTTCTAAAGAACCCGAAGTGAAAAAAGTTTCGCAGGCCAGTTATGAGTTGCTCACGAATAAAGAAAATTTCACCGCTGGGGAAGCCTTCTCTTTAGAATTCAAGGCTTCTGAGGAATCCAATCCCGTTTTAGTATTTAGAAACGCCGTAGGTACTACTATTGTTGAAGCTTCCGATAAGGCAGAAAAGCTTCAATTCAATATTCCAAAAAACTATTATGAAAAAGCGGGTATTTGCTACTGGTCATTGGTTTCCCGTTCCGAGGAGAAAATGAACGGTACTATCAACATCAATGTAAATAACAAAAAAGGTACATTTCTTGAGTCCTATTTGGGGCCTAGAAGCCTTACTGCCGGCCCAGAAGATTATGCCATGTTCGTAATGGTCGCAACAGATTTTTATGACAATCCATTGAACGATAGTACATCTATTTATAGTAAAGTGCAATTTCAGGATAGCCAAATGGAAAAAGAGCTACGTACTAAAAATCTTATCGCATGGTCTAGAGTTAGAGCTCCTGAAAAATCAGGTAGAATGTTAATTTCATCGGCATGTAATGAGACCAATTCAAAAGAATTTACAACTATCATTTATCCTGCAAACCCCGTAGACTTCAATATTTCATATGAAAGAAACCACGAATTTGCAGATGGCAACCAGGTCATAACTTTTAGAACTGATATTATTAGGGATACTTACGGAAATATAGCCAGCGAAGGTACTTTGGTGTCGTTTATAATTACTGATGATAAGGGAGCTAGGCTAAAGGCTCAGGGCACTACGTTGAACGGTAAGGCCGAAGCGCGCTTACTACATCCTGAATACGAAGCTTTTTGGTCTATTGAGGCATTTGTAACGGGCGCGGCAAGAAGTAAACCTATAACCGTTGCGTTTAAAGCGTCTGTAACCGAATACGAGGTTCTTATTTCCGAGGACTCAAGAACCATTTCGGTTGGTCCGCTCAAAAGTTTCATGGACCAGTTGGTTCCGGACGGCATGCCTATTGCACTGACCATAAGAGATGGAGACCACAGAATATTGGATGTTCTAAGAACTTCTTCTATGAGGGGCAAAGGAGAATTTAAATTATCTCGGGATTTCTTTCCGCCCGGATCCTATAACTTACAGATTAAGACAGCAGGTATAACCCAAACAAAATCAGTCGTGCTAAAATGAAAATGAACAGAACCTTATATCGTGTTTTTCTACTGATTACGTTTCTGGCCATAAACGGTCTTATTCTATTTGGTATTAGCAGCGCCCTATCCTATCTGAACACAGGTGCAGACCGTACTTCTATGCTTCACTTGCATGAAGAAATCTCTGCCAGCTATTTACCAAAAATTGAATGGGAGATTGCTATGAACGAGGGTCGTCCCATGGAAGACCAGACTTTAGGGGAAATAGAACGTGACTACCTTAGTGCATGGCAAGTACGCAATGCTGCTTACGCCAATAATGTACCATATGGAATAGCCGACTATTATACGGATAGTATGCGTACAGAACTTTTTAAGATAACAGACCTAAACCTAAAAAATAAAGTAACCCTACAAACCACAACATTAGAACATCACCCTAAATTAGATTTCTATAGTACAGATGGTAAACTCGTGATTTTTACGGATAAAAATGTTTCTGCCTACGAAGCGGTGTATAGAGATGATAAGCTGATTACCAAGCGTAACCTAAAATCAGATTATAAAGTTATGTTGCTATTAGAAGATGGTTTCTGGAGGATTCGCCAATTAGTTGAAACGTTCTTGCCCGAGGAGACCATTGGGGAACGAACAAAGGTTCAAGATTTTGACAACTTTCATTTTAAAGGCATAAACTACTACCCACAAGATACACCTTGGGATATGTTCGGGAAACAATTTAACGATTCGATTATTGCACATGATTTTGAACTTATGGCCAGAATGGGGGTCAACAGTTTACGGATTTTTATTCCATACGAATCTTTTGGCAAAGAATATGTGGACTCCGAAAAGTTGGAAAAAGTTAAATTGACCCTTGATATCGCCGAGAAAAACGGACTTCAAGTGATGCCAACTTTATTTGATTTTTACGGTAATTATAGCGTTCATGATTGGACGATGACCAACCGCCATGTTGAGCAAGTTGTAGAAGCCCTTAAAGACCATAAGGCCATCGTTGCCTGGGATGTAAAGAATGAGCCAGATTTAGATTTTGAATCTCGAGGCAAAGAACTGGTGCTTTCTTGGTTGGAACAAACGGTAGAACGCATCCGTAAAATAGACCCTAATAACCCAATTACTATAGGATGGTCAAGTCCCGAAGCAGCAATCAATCTGAAAGATCAATTAAATCTAGTCTCTTTTCATTACTACCGGGGAGCAGCTGAATTTGAAAGTGCTTTCCGTAATTTAAAAAATGAGGTGACAGACAAGCCATTATTGCTACAAGAGTATGGTTACTCTTCTTATGACGGTATTTGGAACGCCTATACCGGTTCGGAAAAGAAAGAAAAAGAATATATGGAAACCATGCAAAAAGTTGTGGAGAAAGAAAAGTTGTCCCATATGATTTGGACACTCTATGATTTTAGAAACATACCAACTTCTGTAGTTGGGCGCCTACCTTGGAGAAAAGTTCGTCAGCGTCATTTTGGTCTTCTTGATTCTAAAGGGAAGAAAAAACCGGTGTACGATATTTTCTTTAACGAAAAATAATAATCCATAAAATTTACAACCAAACAAGAGACAAAAGCCTAGGCTTGATTGACTCCCAATATATGCGTTGAATTTATTTCCTGTAGAATAGACAGAACATCTGCATTCTTTTTTCCAAGGATGGTTAGTTGTCTATTATTTTTGATAGCGTTTTCATATAATTCTTTAAGAGCACTTGCTCCATTTACATCAATACTGGTGATGCGTTCCAAATTTATGACGATTCGTCTATCCGAACCAAAATATCTACCAATATGACGGCTAAGAATGGTGGCACTATTACTATTCAATGTTCCATAAATGCAAAATATTCCACGGGACTCTGCGATTTGTAAAGGCATAATTAAAAAAAATTTAAGTTTATTTTTAGTCTATAGCAAAATATGAAATGACGTACAGAAGGTACGAAAATAAATGCACTGTAGATAGACAGTAAATAACTGTAGGTGAGTTGTTTTTATTGTTTTAAAGCATAAATAATATCCCCGAAACATTTTACAGTAAGATACCAATAAATTAAGTATACAGCCGTTATACTCTTGTGGTAAAAAACTTACTTTAATGTTAAAACTCAATACGTTCTGTTTATTCTTGTTCCTTTCTTTCTACGGAATGGCACAAAGTCCACTTCAACCAGGTTTCACCTTATTGGAAAATGGGGATTTTGAACAAGCAGAGGCTTTTTTTGAAGGTTACCTTGCAGATGACCCGAAGAATAAAACTGCACTAATATGTTACGGTCGCGCTGTAGGCTTGAGCGGCGAACCGGAAAAAGCCACAGGAATGTTTTCTGAACTTTTAAAAGAATACCCTGGCGATTTTGAAATACAGATAAATTACAACGAATCTTTTCTTTGGGACAAAAAATTTCAGCAAGCAGAGCCACTATACGCTCAGCTTGTGAAAGAGTACCCAGAAAATTTTGGAGCTGTTCTAGGATATGCCAATACCTTAAGTAATTTAAAGAAATACGAAAAGGCATTGGAATGGGTAGAAAGAGCTTTAATTATACAACCCGGAAATATAAGTGCAAAGACCTCTAGAAAATACATGCGCCTTGGGTATGCCAACGCCTATGTAAACCAACAGAATTACAAAAAAGGAGAAACATTACTGAAAGAGATATTTGTAGATTTCCCAGAAGATAGAGATGCTTTGTTAAACCTTGCCAACCTCTATTTGATTACAAAGGAAACAGAAAAAGCAAAATCAACATACAAACGTCTTTCAACCTCCAAAAAAGATTCGATTACCGCACTTAACGGTATTGCTCTTGCCGAACATATTGGGGAGAATGACAAACAAGCTCTGGTAATTGCGACAACAGCAAAAGAAAAAGCAATTGAGCTTGGCGATGAAACTATTAAAGAGCAGACTTATGACCGTTACGTTCAAGCTTTAATTTGGAATAGGAAGTACAAAAAAGCTAAAGAAGAGATAGCAGTGTTAGAAACTCATTATAATAACAGAAATTGGATATATGCTCTTAAAGCAATGTTCGGACTCTACACGGGCTCTCCTAAAAAGAGTGTGGAAAATTATAATGCCATTCTCAAAAATGATAGCACTTCTTTTGATGGTAATCTAGGAAAAGCCAATGCACTTTTCGCGGCTGACCGAATTATACCGGCTTATAATGCCGCTTTTGGTACTTTAAAGGTCTTCAAGGACCAAAAGGATGCCCTAGGTTTTATTGATAAGCTAAACATCTCCTTTACACCCACTATAGAGGAACACCTTGCCTATACTTTTGATAATGGAAAAAACGTAGCTTTTTCAACCAATACAATTGCTACGGTACCCTTATCTACAAAGTTGAGCACTAATCTTTCGTACAATTACAGAACTACCGAAAATACTATTACGAACAATAAGGCAAGCTCTCATGTTCTTTCAGCAGGTTTCGATTACAAACTATTCCCTAAAACTACGTTCAAGGCTGTTTTAGGTTTAAATAAATCTAGTTTTGGTTCTGAATCTTATTCTCAGCCCGTTATAGATACAAAGCTATTGTTACAACCGTTTAAATTGCAAAATCTTGAATTGGGTTATAAGCGAGAGATTCAAAGTTTTAATGCTGACCTGATTGAACGTGAAATTGTAATGAACCATTTTGGTCTGAACTATAACCTAGGCACCAATTTTAATTTAGGATGGTACACACAAGCTATTCACACCACACAGAGTGATAATAATACCCGAAATCTATTGTTTACATCGCTATACTACAATGTAATGCGCAAACCTGCTCTTAAGGTTGGGGTAAACTACCAATATCTTTCTTTTGCAGAGCAAGTACCTACCATTTACTTTAGTCCTGAAAAATATCAGGCCGTTGAACTATTTGCTGACTTAAGAGGTGATATATCAGTAAAGACAAAATATATGATGAGTGCGGCAACCGGTTTACAACAAGTAGAGAAAGACCCAAACACTGTAATATTTAGAGCAGAAACGGGCATTACCCATGAATTCTCTAAACGTTTTAGTGGCAATCTATATGGCAAGTACAGTAACATTGCCTCTGCGACCGCAGCTGGTTTTGAATTTACAGAAATTGGTCTTAAATTAAAATGGCTAATGACCAAGAAGCCTCTGTTCTATAAGAAAATCGCTAAATAATTCCTCCCCCTACTTCTAGCCGTAGAACAAAAAAAGACAACCTTTCACTTAAGAAAGATTGTCTTGATACAAATTGTATTCTCACGAACCCAAATTAAAATGAGAATATTTTCTAGGAAAACTTGTTCCTAATACTGTTTTATATCTTACCTAGTAGGTAAGTACTTACGATGGATAAAGTGTTGTTTTTAGAATAAAAAAAATCTACTTATTCTAATAGTTCCAGATACTCATTACGGCTAGTACTATGCCGATGATTACTGAAACAAGCACCCCTATCAAACGTATAGCGGCTCCTTTGGTATTTAAGATGTATAGAAGATTTGCTTTCATGAGTAGATGGCTTTAATATTCATTACAAATTTACATCTGATAATCAAAAATAGGAAAGCACTTACGGTGAATTACTTTAACCTATAGATGAACGGTAAAAAATTGTAGAAGTACTTTAAACCAAATTTAAACGCCTCATGAGTTCTGGTCGATTTGATCGACTAATGGGAATTACCATCTTTTTAATTAATACACTATTATCCTCTATATCAATGATTTTAGTAAAGTTGATAACGTAGGACCTGTGAATTTGAAGAAATATTTTTTCTGGTAATTTATCCTTTATTTTCTTAAGTGTGGTATGTACGCGGTAATCTTTATTTTCGGTTGAAATATCAATATAATCTCCTTTTGCCTTAACCACCAATATTTCATCAAAATGAAGCTTTATCAATCGCTTATCTATGTTGATATAAAGATCTTGGACAGCATCTGTATTAGAAATAGACCTTGTATTAGGTGCAGCTGTAGGTTCCTTGTCAAGAGCTTTTTTTATTTTTTGTACGGATTTTTCAAATCTATCTGCAGTTAAAGGTTTAACCATATAGTCTACAATAGCCTCATACTCATAAGCTGCGATTGCAAATTCAGTATCAGATGTTGTCAAAACAACCTTTGGACAATTTTTTAAAGTCTGTACAAAATCAACACCGCTAAAACCGGGCATATGAATATCTAAAAAAACGACATCTACGTCTTGCTGATTCAAAAATTTAATAGCGTCTATAGCATTATCATATTCACCAACCACATCTAACTCAGGAATTCCAGAGCAATGTTTTGCTACTATGGCCCGTGCCGTTGCCTCGTCATCTACAATAATACAAGTCATGCTACTATAAGGTTTTAAGAAAAGCTTCTATATTAATTAAAGTGTGTCTAAAATCTTGGTCCATATCTGTCTTACCGTCGCGTAGTTGTTCCTCAAAAGTAACTGCGTATCGGTATGCTTCTTCCATGCTTAAAATATTGAACTTATGTTTTAATTTATGCACAACATCCGCAGCTTCCAGATTGTCTTTACCATCTATGTGTTCTTTGTAACTGGCAAACTCCACAGGAAATTCATCCTTCAAGATAGAAATAAATTTTTGTTCGAACTCTATATCGTCTCCAGATAATTCTTTAATATATCTAAGGTTAGGCTGTTCCATAACACTATTTTTTTAACGTAAACGAAAAATCTGCTCCCATATTCTCCTCGGACTTTAATTCTATAGAACCACCGTATAATTTGATAATTTTTTTAGCCAACGCCAATCCTACACCTGCAGCGCTATCATTATTCTCTAATTTTTTAAACATTTCAAAAATCGATTCTTGATGTTTAAGTGGAATTCCTTTTCCGTTGTCCACTACAGAAAACTTCCAAAACTCTTTATCTTCTTCATATTTTATAGTGATAATACCTTTTTCTAAATGTTCAGTTGCGGTAATTGCGTTGGTTGTTAAGTATGCGAAAACCTGTTCAATCAGATGTTTTTCAATATGGATTACCGGAAAATGAGCATCATAATTTAAACTCACATTGTCAGGTAAAGGCAAATAACCCTCTATTTCCTTTAGTAGGATATTGATATCAACATTCATTTTAGATTCCATCTTAGAACCAATTGTAGCGTGCTCTAGAATTCCATTTATCAGGTTGTCCATTTTAACCAAATTTTCCGAGGCTAAGTTCAAATTTTCCTTGCCCTCCTCTGATATATTGTTTTCACAGTCCTCCTTAATCCAGCTTAATAAAGCGTTTATATTACGAATAGGAGACTTTAAATCATGCGATACCATTTGCACGTAATTATTAAGTGACTCATTTTGAGATTCTAAATCTTCAAAAAGTAAGTTTTTTTCTTCTGTGATTTTGGCTACCTGGGCAGCCAAATGACTAATATGTTTTGCGAGTTTTTCTACATCAAATTCCTTACTTTCCTCTTCCTGTAATTGGTCTTCTGTTACTAGATTTGTACTCAAACTATCCATTGCCAGTTCTAGGGACACTAAAATTTTCTTTTGTCTTTGTGCCTCTTTGGTCAACTCTCTATTTGCCTTAAACAATTCTTCTGAGCTAATTGTAGTAGCCCTTTGGATCATACTTAGCTTTTCATCATAATTCCTGTAAGACATCTCTACGGCATCCAAGAACTTCTGCATCTCAGTATCTTCCCTGAGATGGGCAGGTAGGTTTTTCTTTAGCTGTCGTTTTAAAAGGGAGTGCATTATTCGCTAAATAAGGTTAAGGTCATAGTTTGGTTATGTAATTTACAGGCATCCTGACCAGCAAATGGAGCCATTTCTCCGTAGGAATAAAAGCCAGTGATCGCTGTTCTATTTCCAATTACCGATATTACTTCTTCTACTTCTTCTTCCGTTCTCTGATCCATTACTAATTTTCTTCCAACACAGCTGACCAAAATAGCCAGTTCTGGCTTATTTTGTCTGCCTTTCATAGCATACTGTGCCGCCATACTTGCACCATCAACTATATCATCTACCGTAGACATCATTAATTGCACACGTGCGCCTTCAGGAACATCTCCTGCCAAAGTCATGGTATTGGCATCATCGTCTATGGTAAGAATTGTTCGTACCAGAGGCTCTGCTTTTTCATTTATACGAACACTTAATGGGTAAAGCAAAGCAGATGTTGGCAACTCCTTTGCTTTTTCTCCCAAATATTTTTTATATAAATCCAAAGCAGGTTGATCATCCAATTCAAAAAGTATGTTTTTTTCTGATTTTGTTATAATGCGTTCTGGTCCAAAGGGTGTCCAACCTCCATAATTGGCACTTGTTATTTCCAAAGATTTACCATAAAAGCCAATGGCTATTATCTCTCCCTCCTTTGGGCTCTCATTGTAGGACGCAAGGGTTCTTTCAAAACGATCATCATCACCGCATAAACCGCCGGATAATCCAATATTATTTATCCTAACGTCTTCAAAACCTTCTATTAAAGCACTACCGTTTATAGAACTTCCTTCAGATACCAAGAAAATATGTTTTAAGCCTTCCTTGGAAAATTCATTGAGTAGCTTTTGTCCTAATTGATGCTCATCACTAGCTTCAGAAACATTCTTTCTCTTTACCTCAAAATTACATTTCTCAAACTCGATAGCAGTTAAAGAAACTGAACCTTGACGTACCGAATCTTCTATAATTTCACCTGCAGTACTACCAAAAACAATATGCCCATCTGGAAAAAGCGCTTTTACTTCTTTTAAAAGTGCTTGGTCTTCCAAAGCATATCTATTACCAAAAACTAAAACTAAAGGGTTATTTAACTTATGCTCGTTACCATTTAATATACGAAACGGTTGCTTTGCCTCTTTTACTGCCTGTGTAATTTTCATTTTTAGCTATTAAGGTTAGTTGGTTCTTTCTTGATGGTAAAGTGAAATTCAGTACCCATATCTTTTTCACTCTCCACCCACACTTCGCCTTCATAGCGATCTATAATTTTTTTAACTATTGATAGTCCTATACCCGTAGACCTTTCGTTTGCTCCTATGGATTGAAAGATCTCGAATATTTTCTTGTGATATTCCTTAGGTATCCCCACTCCATTATCTTTTATAGAAAACTGCCAATGTGATCTGTTTTCTACAAATAATACTTCTACAAGACCTACTTCCTTCTCAATATGTACCACGGCATTAGAAAGTATATTTTGAAACAATTGATGCATTTTAGTGCGGTCTGCCGAAATAGTCGGTAATTTTTCCGGCACTACAAGATTTACATGTTCAGGTATGAATATACTTTCTTTTATACTTTCCACAACTTCATTTAAATCAACACTAGAGTTATCTAGAGCTGAGTTATTAGCTGTTGAGTATTCTAGAATTCCTTGAATTAATTTATCCATTGAAGCCACTTTTTCCTGCATCAATGTTAAATTCTCCTGACCTGCTTCATCCAGAACATCTTTGTAATCATCTTGAATCCAAGTAGCTAGAGCACTTATACTTCGTAAAGGAGACTTTAAATCATGCGAAACAATGTGCGCATATTCCTGGAGCCCCTTGTTACTCTGTTCTAATTCTTTTACCAATAGTTCTTTTTGTTCCTCAAGTAGTTTTTGTTCAGTTACATCCAAATGAATTCCAACTGAACCTATTAGTTTTTTATCATTGTCATAACGTGGTGCACCACTCACCAACCAATTTTTTTTGAGTCCCTCTTTATTTATTACTTCCAGTTCATATGAATTTGATTCTCCTTCTATTCGTTTCTCGTTTTCTTCATCTAGGACACTTTTATTTTGAACACTAAGTATATCACTTCCTTTTTTTCCTAAAAGTTCTTCTTCTTTAAAACCACTCATTGCGCAAAAACTCTGGTTTACAAGTTGAATAACATCATTAGTATCTACCTCTACAAGACCAAGATTCATATTGGCTATAATACTGGCGTACTTTTCTCGCTCATAATTTAATCTCTCCTCTGCTTCGCGCTCTCTTGTAATATCTTCTACCATTGCCAAGGTGTACTTTAGATTTCCCTTAGCATCTCTAACCGCACTTACCGAGGTCTTGCCAACTAAGCAGCCCCCTTCTTTTTTATAGTATCGCTTTACAACTACTGCAGTGTCTATTTTGCCTTCAGCCATTTGCTTCCCAATTTCTTGAGATGGGGTTCCTTCAATATCCTTGGAAAAATCCGAGATTTGCATGGTTTTGAATTCTGCTTCTGTATACCCAAGAAGTTCCGTAAATGTGCTGTTGGATTTAATAATCTTACTACCTACGCTTAATACTATTCCCAAAGGAGAGCTTTCAACAATAATATCAAGCTGTTTTCTCTGTTGGTCCAACAATTCCTTAATCTCCATTTCTTGGGTAATATCTCTAATAATACCCTGAGCTCCAATAGGTTCTTGTTTTGTATTGTAAATTAAACTGCTATTGATTTCTATCCACTTTTCATCTCCGTTCTTAACTGTAATCTTTGAGCGGTAGTTCTTAAGTGTGCCTATTTCTAGAAGATATTTAAACGATTCCGCAGTATATTGGAGATAATCCTCCTGTACAAGATTAGTTAGGTTAACCTTTTCTTTAGTGTTATCATAACCTAAAAATTCCTTGGCCGAAGCATTCATCTTTATAACCGTGGCCTGAAGATCCATTACTACGTACGGATCTATGATATTAACAAAAACGCCATCTAGCTCGGAAACCTTTTCACTCAATAAGTTTTCGAGGGTACTATTGGATTCCTTTAATCGTCTAGTGGTTTCGTAAAGCTCCGTAGATTTTTGTTCAAGGATTTTTTCAGCTTGTTGTCTGGCTTTCTTCTGCCGTTCTAATGCTCTTTTGAGAAGTTCAACTTCTTTATTATCCATTTTGAACAATATCAAATTTCACTTCGGTACCGTCATCTTTCAATAATTCATAACTGATTGTGGCCGTACCCCCAAAGTGTTCAAATGCTTTTTCTATAAGACCATGTGCCAAACGGTATAGACCTCTTGAGGAAGAATAGACCATGACAATATTCGTGTCCGTTTTATCCAGTATTTTAAATGTAGGTAGTTCTGCGTCTGGATATAGCTTTTTTACATGTACATGAATATGGTCTTCTATACAGTAAAGAAGCCCTAAAGGAGTATTGTAATTTTTAATGACCTCTGGATGGGAGTTGGCTAAACCTGCAAAAAGATACAGACCAAACGCATAAATAAGATCACCGACCGGAATTTTAGTTTCTTCACTTAATCCGGTAATAAGTGTTACCATCTCATTGAACTCATACGTTCCTACGGAAGTATAAATACCTTCAGATGGTAATTGACCATTTTCTATAATATTATCTAGAGTCTCAAGGCCAAATTTTTGTTCGACCATCTCTAGAAACTCTGTAAAAACAATACCCTTCATACTTTATGATTTATTAACTAAAAGTAGGAAAAGTTGTATTGTTTATATAATTTTTGTTGTGAAATGCACTATTCTGTTAGCCTTTAACCAATTGGTTGATGTCCCAGTACTCTAGAACTTTATGAAGTTTAGATTGATAATCTTCATATTTTAATGGTTTGATGACGTAGCCAGCTACACCCTTTTTGTAACATTCTAATAAATCTGCTCTATTTTCAGATGTTGTAAGAATAATTGTAGGAAGATATTTTAAAACTTCATCTTCTCTAAGAATACTCAAGAATTCTATACCATTCATTCGTGGCATATTAAGGTCCAGCAAAATAATATCCGGCAACCTATTACCCGATCGTAAAATTTCTAAGGCATCTTCACCATTCTTGGTTTCAATAATATTATGCTTGAGTTCTAATTTTTTAACGGTCCTCTGTAATTTCATTACCTCAATAGCATCATCTTCAATTAACAAAATATCCATAGCCTAATAATTTAAGTGAATCACAAATCTCTATAATTACAAATGTAATATTGACTGTATGTAGACCAATAACGCTTAACTGTAGACGAATGGAAAATTATACCAGATAAACGAAATCCGTTTTTTCTGGTTCTTCTCAATATTTACAGCTGTTAACATCTAATTATGGTCTACTTCGTAAACCACATTTTTGTTATCAATATAATAAGCAACTACACTTCAACGAGTTAACCCCGTTTCTTATTGTAATTTTAAAACTTCTTTGAATACAATATATATTTTACAGATATTTGCATCCTGTTTTAAACAAAAATGGCGTTGCAAACTTTAGTTTCTTCTAATTATACCATTATTAAAACAATAAAAAACCTCCTGCGCACGTGGCGGAATTGGTAGACGCGCCAGCTTGAGGGGCTGGTGGCCATTAGGCCGTGGAAGTTCGAGTCTTCTCGTGCGCACATTAAACCATCAACATTCTGTTGATGGTTTTTTTTATATCCGTATCTTGTATCTGGGATTTATACTATTACTTTTTTTTGCGAAAGAGCACACTTCCACTCCCAAACCAAGAATAAAATTGTTAAATTTGTTTAATGTTTATAACAAAAAGATGAACAACACTAAAAAAACGTTCAGCATCCGTGATTTAGAGAACCTTTCAGGTATCAAAGCACATACCATAAGAATTTGGGAAAAAAGATACAATCTGCTTTCACCGGAGAGAACAGATACCAATATAAGAAGGTACAGTTTGGAGAGCCTCCAAAAGCTACTGAACATTACTCTTCTATACAGTAATGGTCATAAAATTTCTAAAATCGCTAATCTCAAGGAGAATAAAATTCCTGAGATTGTTAATGAACTTATATCTAAAAACAACAATAATCAGATAACTAATACCTTTAAGCTGTCCATGATTAATTTTGATCAGCAGCTTTTTACACAAACATTTAAAAATCTACTTCTAGAAAAATCGTTCGCAGAGATTTTCAAAGAAGTTTTCATACCGCTATTAAATGAACTTGGTCTACTTTGGCAGACAGATACCATTTGTCCAGCACATGAACATTTTATTTCCAACTTGGTAAAACAGAAAATCTTGATCAGCACTCAAGAATTACCCGTTTTTCCTAACCATGATCAAAAAAAGACCACATTTGTAGCTTATCTACCTGAAAACGAAATTCATGAAATAGGTCTACTTTACTTAAATTATGAGGTCGTTTTGAGAGGATATAAATCTATTTACCTAGGACAAACCGTTCCTTTGGAAAGTTTGGAAGAAGTAATGAAAACGTTTGAAAATACCACCTTTCTATCCTATTTCACGGTATCACCGTCTAAAGACAAGATTATTGACTATATCAAACAATTCAATGTGCTTTCAGCAAGCTACTCTAATACCAAACTTTGGCTATTAGGCCCTCAAACCAAACATTTGGAAAATGAAAAATTACCTAACACAATAGAAATTTTTAATTCAATCGAAAAAATTGTTGAACGACTTTAAACTACACATTTACTATAACCAAAATGCATAAAAAAATTGCCATAATAGGTTCAGGTTTTTCTTCACTATCCGCTTCATGCTATCTTGCGCAGGCAGGTCATGAGGTAACTATATATGAAAAGAATAAAACGGTTGGTGGCAGAGCAAGACAACTTGTTAGAGATGGTTTTACTTTTGATATGGGTCCTAGTTGGTATTGGATGCCAGACATCTTTGAAAAGTTTTTTAATGATTTTGGTAAGAAAACTTCAGATTATTATCAACTGGATAAGTTAAGCCCTGCTTATAAAATTTTCTTCTCGGATGACACAATCACTATTGGTGATTGTATGGATGATATATGTGATGAATTTGACCGCATTGAACCTGGAAGCGCTAGACATTTAAGAAACTTCATTAGCAAGGCACAAAAGAATTATGATATTGCTATTAATAAAGTAGTATTGCGCCCTGGCCTATCGCCACTAGAACTTGTTACTCCGGAGACTGCACTACGAGTAGATCAATTTTTCAAAACTATAAGCAGTGAGGTCCGTAAAAAATTTCGGAATAAAAAATTAGTATCCACTTTAGAATTTCCCGTACTTTTCTTGGGGGCAAAACCTAGTAAAACCCCTTCGTTCTATAGTTTTATGAATTATGCAGATTTTGGTCTAGGTACGTGGCATCCAAAAGGTGGAATGTATGAAATTGTAAAGGCTATGAAAAATCTGGCCGAAGAATTGGGGGTAAAAATACAAACTGAATCCCCCGCGATAAAAATTAATGTTGAAAACAGAAAAACCATTGGCATACAGGCTAATGGAGAGGATATTTTAGCAGATGTGGTCCTAAGTGGAGCGGATTACCATCATTCGGAGTCTTTGTTAGAACCTAAGTACCGCCAATACTCAGAAGCCTATTGGAATAAAAAGACTTTTGCTCCTTCATCTCTTTTATTTTACATAGGCATTGATAAGAAGTTGGAGAATGTAGAACATCATAATCTATTTTTTGACACCGATTTTGAAAGACACGCAAATGAAATCTATGACCGACCAAGTTGGCCAGAAGATCCTTTATTCTACGCAAATTTTCCATCTGTTACCGATCATAGTATGGCTCCTAAAAATTCTGAAACCGGATTTTTTCTCATTCCAATTGCAACGAATTTGACGGACACACCAGAATTACGAAATCAATACTTTGATATTGTGATGGATAGATTTGAAAAACGCACCGGTCAGAACATAAAAAATAATATTATATTTAAGGAGTCTTTCTGTGTAAATGACTTTGTGGAGCAATACAACTCGTATAAAGGAAATGCTTATGGTATGGCAAACACACTACGTCAAACCGCATTTTTACGACCAGGTCTTAAAAGCAGTAAAGTAAAAAACTTATATTTCACCGGCCAGTTGACCGTACCAGGTCCTGGGGTTCCTCCGGCTCTAATTTCGGGAAAGCTTGTCTCCCAATTAATAGATAAGAACATCTAAAAGCCAACACTATGAAAGCCTTATTTGATAAAGTATCTTACCAATGTAGCCAGATTGTAACAGAGTCTTATAGTACTTCGTTTACACTGGCCACCAAAATGTTGGCAACTTCCATTAGATCAGATATTTATAATATTTATGGTTTTGTACGCTTTGCTGATGAAATTGTGGACACTTTTGACCAATATGACAAAGAGAAACTTTTCAATCAGTTTGAAACAAGTCTGAAAGACGCCCTGGAGCAGCGAATAAGTTTAAACCCTATTCTCAATTCCTTTCAGCATACCTATCATAAATATGAAATACCGTATGAGTTAGTTGCTTCGTTTATGAAAAGTATGCGAATGGACCTTTATAAGACCGTTTACAGTACTGATGAAGAGTACAAAGAATATATTTATGGATCTGCGGATGTAGTGGGGCTAATGTGTCTAAAAGTATTTGTGAAGGGGGATATAGAGAAATATAACAGCCTTAAGGAAACTGCAATGGCTTTAGGTTCGGCCTTTCAAAAAGTGAATTTTTTACGTGACCTTAAAAGCGACTTTGAAGATTTAAATAGAAGTTATTTTCCAAATACGGATTTGGCCATGTTGGACGAAGCATCCAAAACCAGAATCGTAAATGAGATAAAAGCCGATTTTCAACTAGCTTACACCGGAATTCTTCAACTTCCAAATGAAGCCAAATTTGGGGTCTATACCGCATATAAGTACTATTACAAATTATTGAAAAAACTGCAACGCACGCCATCTTTGGAAATTAGAAAAGTTCGTATACGCGTTCCTAACTACGAGAAGTTTGGTGTCCTTGCCAAATCATATGTAAATTATAAATTGAATTTAGTCTAGAATGAAAACAATTATTTGGTTAGCCTTATTTTTTGGCACATTTTCCTTTATGGAATTTATGGCCTGGTTTACCCATAAATATATTATGCATGGTTTTCTGTGGAGCTTACACCAAGACCATCATAAAAAAGACCACGATTCCTGGTTCGAAAGGAATGATGCTTTTTTTATATTTTATGCTATTGTAAGCATGGCTCTTTTTTACTCTGGAGCACAAACTTCGTTTTGGTATGGTTGGCCTCTTGGTTTCGGAATCTTAGCTTATGGTATAGCTTACTTTCTAGTACACGATATTTTTATACATCAACGGTTTAAGCTTTTCCGTAACGCAGATCATTGGTACGCCAAAGGTGTTCGCAGAGCTCACAAAATACACCACAAACATATAGGTAAAGGAGATGGGGAGTGTTTTGGTATGCTAGTTGTTCCCTTTAAATACTTCAAGAACAAAAAGTAGTGGTACTCCTACTCCGCCAAAAGCTGATTTAAAAGGTTTCTAATTTTAGCACTGTTCCAATTCATTACACCATTTTCAGCCAAAATAATCTTACCGTGCTTGTTTAGAATGTAAGTTGTGGGAATTGTTGATGAACTAAAAACTACTGGAATTTCCTTTTTAGACAAATAGAAAGGTAAATTATATGGTCTTTGTGATGCGAAATTAACCACCCTATCAGGTTTTTCTTCGGTGACCAATAAAAAGCTGACTTTATCACCATAATCATCATACAACATTTGAATATCCGGTAATTCCTCCAAACAAGGTTTACACCAAGTAGCCCATAAATTCAAAAAAACAACTTTCCCTTTTTCATTTGACAAGGCATGGGAATAGCCACTTAAATCATAAACTATCCAATCATATGTGCTTGCCGGTATCGTTTTATCCGCTTTTAATTTTGTTGAACCGTAGGAAAGAATACGGCCAGCATAACCCCTTAGTTTAGGCCCAACAGGGGTGAACATAATAATACTGCCCAAAAATAGCAATACACCTATAGTCAAATGTTTAAAAGAAACCTTCAAAGCTAATTAATCAATTTGTTTAAAAGCTCTATGACCGTGCTACTATTCCAGTCATGTGTCTCTTTGGAATCTACTAAAATAAATCCCTTTTTATCGATAATATAAGTACCTTGAATTTCAGGTATTTTAAAAGGGGAATCTGCCCCTACAATTCTATATGTAACAGGAAACGTATATTTATTCTTCCTCATGAACTCCTCAACCGGTTCACGTTCTTCATTAGTTACAATGTAAAAATCTACAGCATCTGCATACGTATCATACAACTCCTGAATTCCGCTTAACTCTGCTGCGCTAGGTGTATTCCATGATGCCCAAAAGTGAATGAACAAGACTTTGCCTTTAGATTGTTCAAGGTTGAAATATTCCCAATTTTCATCTTTAAGTTTCCAATCATATCCATCTATAACTTCTCTGTCTTCTACATTGATAATTTCGGGCGCAGAAGCAAAAAACCTCATAAGCCATACCTTGCCCCAATACCCAACAGGCGTAACAAAAAATGATAGAACAAAGGCAATAATAAGAAGCGTAAAGAATGTTTTTCTTTTCATAGAATACTCTCGATATGACTAAAACTAAAAACTCCCGCTATGTAACGGGAGCTTTTATTATTTACTGTACTATTAATTAGGCCGCATTCTCTTTTTTAATAACGTTCAATGCAGAACCTTCTCTGTACCAATCTATTTGCGGTTGGTTGTACGTGTGGTTTAACATAATTACATCTTTACTACCATCTGCATGCACTAACTCTAAAGTTAGTTGTTTATCCGGAGCAAACTCAGCAATATCCAAAAAGTTAAAAGTATCATCTTCCTGTACAAGATCGTAATCTGCTTCATTAGCAAAGGTCAATCCTAACATACCTTGTTTTTTAAGGTTTGTTTCATGAATACGTGCAAAAGATTTTACGATTACAGCCGCTACACCTAAATGTCTAGGCTCCATAGCTGCATGCTCTCGGGAAGACCCTTCACCATAGTTATGATCACCAACAACAACTGATCTTACACCTGCCGCCTTGTATGCACGCGCAGTGTCCGGAACACCTCCAAATTCACCTGTTAGTTGATTTTTAACCAAGTTAGTTTTCTTACCGAACGCATTTACCGCACCAATTAAACAGTTATTGGAAATATTATCTAAATGACCACGGAAACGCAACCAAGGACCTGCCATAGAAATGTGATCTGTAGTACATTTTCCGAAAGCCTTGATCAACAATTTAGCTCCCATGAGACTTTCATCCTTAATTGGGGTAAAAGGCTCTAATAATTGCAATCTTTCTGAATCTGGAGCAACTTTGACTTCTACTCCAGAACCATCTGCATCCGGTGCCAAGAAACCAGCATCTTCAACTGCAAATCCTTTTGGTGGTAGCTCCCACCCTGTTGGTTCATCAAATTTAACTTCTTCTCCGTTTTCGTTTATTAAAGTGTCGGTCATTGGGTTAAAATCCAATCGTCCCGAAATTGCGATGGCTGCCGTAATTTCCGGAGAAGCTACGAAAGCATGTGTATTAGGATTACCATCCGCGCGTTTTGCAAAGTTCCTGTTAAACGAGTGAACGATACTATTTTTTGGTGCATTCTTAGGATCACTATACCTAGCCCATTGCCCAATACAAGGACCACAAGCATTCGTAAATATCTTAGCATCCAATTTTTCAAAAACTTCTAAAATACCATCTCTATCCGCCGTGTATCTCACTTGCTCAGAACCGGGGTTTATACCTAATTCAGATTTCATTTTAATGCCTTTATCCAAAGCTTGTTGAGCAATAGAAGACGCTCTGGATAAATCTTCATAAGAGGAATTCGTACATGAACCGATTAATCCCCATTCTACTTGGAGAGGCCATTCGTTTTCAGTAGCTTTTTTGGTCATATCCGTTCCCACTCCCGTAGATAAATCCGGCGTAAAAGGACCATTCAACAACGGTGTTAATTCTGTTAGGTTAATTTCAATAACTTCATCAAAATATTGTTCTGGATTTGCATACACTTCCGCATCGGCAGTTAAATATTCTTTAACCTTATTTGCAGCGTCAGCAACATCTGCTCTATCCGTGGCACGTAAATAACGCTCCATAGACTCATCATAACCAAAAGTAGAGGTTGTTGCCCCTATTTCAGCTCCCATGTTACAAATGGTACCCTTACCGGTACAAGAAAGGTTTTTTGCTCCTTCTCCAAAATATTCTACAATAGCACCCGTACCTCCTTTTACAGTAAGTATTTCTGCTACTTTTAAGATAACGTCTTTTGGTGCTGTCCAACCAGAAATATTTCCGGTTAACTTAACACCAATTAATTTCGGGAATTTCAATTCCCAAGCCATACCCGCCATTACATCAACGGCATCTGCACCACCAACACCAATTGCTACCATACCCAAACCACCTGCGTTTACGGTATGTGAATCCGTACCAATCATCATTCCTCCAGGAAATGCATAATTTTCCAAAACTACCTGATGAATAATACCCGCTCCCGGTTTCCAGAAACCGATTCCGTATTTATTTGATACCGATTCTAAAAAATCAAATACTTCGGCACTGGTATTATTTGCCGATTTTAAATCGGCAGTAGCACCATTCTTAGCCTGAATAAGGTGATCACAGTGTACTGTAGTTGGTACAGCCACATTAGGCTTACCTGCTTGCATGAACTGCAAAAGAGCCATCTGCGCCGTAGCATCTTGACAGGCAATACGGTCCGGAGCAAAATCTACATAATCTTTTCCCCTTGTAAATGCTTTACTAGGATTACCGTCCCACAAATGGGAATATAAAATCTTCTCTGAAAGGGTAAGCGGTTTGCCAACTATTTCTCGCGCTTTGTCAACACGGTCGGCCATTTTAGCGTATACCCCTTTGATCATATCAATATCGAATGCCATAAAGTATATTATTTTTTGTTAATCTTTTTGATAGTTAAAGATACAAAATGTACACTGATTTTAAGAGTATATCAAATTAAGAATGATTATAAAAAGTGGAAATAAAAAAGCCTGAGTACAAATACTCAGGCGTTATATTAATTTGAATTAGCGATCAATTATCTCACCAATTGCTTGGTAGAAGGTTTAAACTTCGTTAAAACAATACCATCAACAGCTGCTTCATATTCCGCCATTGTAGGCGTTCTTCCTAAAATCGTAGATAATACCACAACCGGAGTAGATGATAATAATGACTCTCCTTTTTTCTCACCCGTATCTTTTACAACGCGACCTTGGAATAAACGAGTAGATGTTGCCATTACCGTATCTCCTGGTTCTGCCTTTTCTTGGTTACCCATACATAGGTTACAACCTGGGCGCTCTAGGTAAAGCATGTTTTCGTACTTGGTACGTGCCAATCCTTTAGGTGCGCTATCGTCAAATTCGAATCCTGAGTACTTTACTAATACATCCCAGTCTCCTTCTGCTTTTAACTCATCTACAATGTTGTATGTTGGAGGTGCAACTACTAAAGGTGCTTTGAATTCTACCTTTCCGTTTTGGGCCTCAACGTTTTTCAACATTTGAGCTAATATTTTCATGTCACCTTTGTGAACCATACATGATCCCACAAAACCTAAATCTACTTTTTTGGTTCCACCATAGTAAGATAATGGACGAATATTATCATGCGTATAACGCTTAGAAACATCTTCATTATTTACATCTGGATCAGCAATCATTGGTTCAGCAATTTCATCTAAATCAATAACTACTTCTGCATGATACTTAGCATCTGCATCTGGTCTTAAAGATGGCTTAATACCTGTTTTAAGTTCCGTAATTCTAGTTTCTGCTTTATCAACAAGTCCTTGAAGTACACCTTTTGCATTGTCCATACCCTTTTCGATCATGATTTGGATACGACCTTTTGCAATCTCTAATGACTCTATTAAAGTATCGTCTTCAGAAATACAGATAGATGCTTTCGCTTTCATTTCTGCTGTCCAATCCGTAAACGTAAATGCTTCATCAGAAGTTAACGTACCAATATGAACCTCTATTACACGACCTTGGAATACGTTTTCGCCTCCAAACTGTTGTAACATTTGCTGTTGTGTAGCATGTACCACATCACGGAAATCCATGTAAGATTTCATTTGTCCTTTAAAGGTCACTTTAACCGATTCCGGAATTGGCATAGAAGCCTCACCTGTAGCCAATGCTAAAGCAACTGTACCTGAATCAGCACCAAAAGCAACACCTTTAGACATACGTGTGTGCGAATCTCCACCAATAATAATATCCCAATCTCCAACTGTAATATCATTCAATACTTTATGAATAACATCTGTCATTGGAAAATACTTTCCTTTTGGATCACGACCGGTAATTAAACCGAAATCGTTCATAAAGCTCATTAATCTTGGAATGTTAGCTTTAGATTTATCATCCCAAACTGAAGCTGTATGACAACCCGATTGGTAAGCGCCATCAACAATTGGAGAAATAACCGTTGCAGCCATCATCTCTAATTCTTGTGAGGTCATTAAACCAGTAGTATCTTGAGAACCTACAATGTTTACTTCCGCACGAACGTAAGAACCGGCATGTAAAGTTGCACCTGAGGTACCCACTGCATTTTTATTGAATATTTTCTCTACTGCTGTTAAGCCCTGACCTTCAATAGATACTTCTTTCGAAGTTGCATACACTTGAGGAGCTTGAATTCCTAATGTCTTAGCTGCAAATGTCTGTAGTTTTTTACCAAAAACAACAGCATAAGAACCACCCGCTTTCATAAACTCCATTTTCTGTGGAGTAAATGCTGCAGAAATATCTTTTAATTCAACTTTACCGTGATAAAGTTTTTTCTCTTTTGTATTAATAGTAAGCACCGTACCTGTATCAACAGAATACATTTGCTTTAGAATTGGCTCGCCATCTTCATCAACTATAGTATTACCCGCTTCATCTTTTTGCTTCACCCAGTTTTTAAGGTCTAAACCAATACCACCGGTTACACCTACTGTAGTTAAGAAAATTGGAGCGATACCATTTGTACCGGCAATTACCGGGGCAATGTTAATAAATGGTACATACGGACTAGAAGAAATACCTGTCCATAATGCCACGTTGTTTACACCGGACATTCTAGAAGAACCAACACCCATTGTTCCTTTTTCTGCAATCAGCATTACACGCTTATCAGGATGTTGCTCCTTTAAAGCCAATAATTCATTTTGCATTTCTTTGTTATGCTCAAACATACATTGACCATGTAATTCACGGTCAGATCTTGAGTGTGCATCACCACCTGGCGATAATAAATCCGTAGAGATATCACCAACACCGGCTATGTATGTTACAACTTCTATTTCTTCTTCTATTTCTGGAAGCTTGGTGAAGAACTCAGCCTTTGCGTAACTTTCTATAATATCTTTTGCAATGGCATTCCCATTTTTTAGAGCTTCTTCTAAACGTGAAGTATCCGCCTCATAAAGGAATACCTGAGTTTTCAAGACCTCAGCTGCCTGTTTTGCCAAAGCTTCATCAGAACCTAAAGCGATATCTAACAATACCTTCACAGAAGGGCCGCCTTTCATATGAGATAATTGTTCAAAAGCAAAAGTTGGAGTAATCTCTTTTACAACTGACTCACCAAGAACAATCTCTTTTAAAAATTTAGCTTTCACGCCCGCAGCGCTGGTAGTACCAGGTAAGACGTTATAGATGAAAAAGTTAAGAGAATCTTCTCTGTACTCATTATCCACATCTTTAATTTGCTCAATAATTTTGCTAAGTAATTCAGCACCATCAATTGGCTTTGGATGAAGACCTTGACTTTTACGCTCTTCGATCTCCTTAAGGTAATCTTTGTAAATGCTCATTTAAAAAATGGTTTGAGTGTTAATTAGCTATGACAGAATAGTTCTAATTTTTCTGCAAAGAAATTTATACTATGTTCCACAGCTAAAATTAAAGGTTAAAAACAGCTTTGACCTCACCTTATTAAAATGATGTATCAAATGGGAAAACATCCTTTTGACCTCTACCATATTAAATGCCATTACCGATTTCGTTTGAGTTGTTTCAATCCCGTAAAACTAAGAAAATATAGGGCGGTAATAAAACTTTTACCTTAGGATTCACACCTTTTTTAAAAATTGATCAGCAGATTACTTTCTTCTTACACTAACCAAGGTAAGAAAGGTAGAAAATTTAAGTATTTATGGTAGATATGTTAATTCTTTGCTATAGCAATTTACCTATAATAGCTTCTTCCGATATACCTTCGGCTTCTGCTTTATAATTTTTAATAAGTCTATGTCTTAAAATACCTGTTGCGACTGCTTGAATATCTTCGGCGTCCGGAGAAAACTTTCCTCGTATAGCGGCATGAGCTTTTGCTGCCAAAACAAGATTTTGAGAAGCCCTAGGCCCCGCACCCCAATCAATATATTGCCTAACATAATCAGAGGCAGTTTCTAGATTAGGTCTTGTAGAATTTACCAACTTTACCGCATATTCTACCACATTATCAGGAACCGGTATACGGCGCACAAGCTGTTGGACATTCAATATCTCTTGGGCATTGAACAAAGCTTTTATATTCACGGTTTGGTCTGATGTCGTATTTTTAACGACTTGCATTTCTTCGGCTACAGACGGATATTTTAATTCAATAGCGAACATAAAACGGTCTAACTGTGCTTCGGGAAGTGGGTATGTACCTTCTTGCTCAATAGGGTTTTGTGTAGCTAAAACAAAGAATGGAAGTTTTAATTTGTGCTGTTGTCCCGCAATGGTCACAGAACGTTCCTGCATCGCTTCCAACAAAGCCGCTTGCGTCTTTGGCGGAGTACGGTTAATCTCATCGGCCAAAATGATATTCGCGAAAATTGGCCCCTTAATGAACTTGAAATTCCTATTTTGATCCAGAACCTCACTACCAAGAATATCACTTGGCATTAAATCTGGAGTAAATTGAATACGTTTAAAATCCAAACCTAAAGTTTGAGCTATGGTATTCACCATTAAAGTTTTTGCTAAACCTGGAACACCTATCAATAAAGAATGTCCGCCCGTATAAATACTTAAAAGAATTTGGTCTATTACCGCATCTTGGCCAACGATGACCTTGGCAATTTCTTTTTTAAGCGCCTTGTGTTTTTCTACGAGATTATTTATTGCCTGAACGTCTGACATGCATTTATTCTTTTACCCAATTATTGGCAAATTCGCAGTCCCTGTTATCTTCATTTACACTAATATAGGTGTCTTCTATATGCTCGTCCATCCATTTTTTGATAGCCTTATACTGTTTTTCAGTTTTGGCCAACTGTTGGATTTTGATATAATCTTTGGAAAAATCCGCTTCGTGCTCATCATAGCGATTCGTAACTTTCAAGATTTTATATTTTGGCCCTCCTCCTCTTGGGTCTTCTTCCAACAACGGATAAGATATTTCATCATCCTTTAAGCTGCGTACTTGGTTGTACAAGGCAGGATCCATTTTTGTTAGCTCAAAACGAGAATCAAAATTAGTAGGGTTTCTTAGAAGACCACCATCAAATTTAGTTTCTTTTTCATCGGAAAAGTTACGAGCAGCATCAGCAAAAGAATATTTACCTTCCATTATATGCTTACGGATGGTATCCAATTCCTTTTTCACCTCATCTAGTGCTGTTTGAGAAATTTTTGGCTGAATCAAAATATGGCGTAAATCTAATTCTTGACCTCTTATTTTTTCAATGAATATTATGTGATAACCAAATTGTGTTTCAAAAGGCTCGGAAACTTCACCTTCTGCTAAACTAAAAGCCACATCTTTAAACGTTTTATCAAAACCGGTGTCTTTAGTTATGCTATAAAAACCACCTTTGGATTTTGAACCTGGGTCTTGGGAATACAAAATAGCCTTTACGCTAAAACTTGCATCATTGTCCTCAACATCAGATTTTATTTTATTCAATTTATCCAAAACTTCCTGAACCTCTTTTTCTGTTGGTTTTGGAGATTTTACGATTTGAGCAATTTCCATTTCCGCACCAAAAACCGGGCGCTCATCTTCTGGTATCTTATTAAAAAATTGACGAACTTCTTCTGGTGTTATTTCTATTTTCTCAACAATACTAGACTGCATCTTTTCAGAAAGCATTCTTAGTTTGTTGATTTTATTGATGTCCTCACGAAGACTGGCTTCATCTTCTTTCTTGTAGAATTTTAACAACTTTTCCATTGAACCGGTCTGCTGCACGAAAGATTGTATTTGACGATCTGTAGTTGCCGCAATCTCATCGTCTGACACCAAAAGACTATCCTGTACGGCCTGATGCGCATATAAGCGGTCTTCCATCAACTTACCTAGAAGTCCGCAACGTGTAACATCTGCCGTAGAAACTCCTTGACTTTTTAAATCGATCAATGTTTTCTCTATGTCAGATTCTAGAATTACGTAATCCCCGACCACTGCAGAAATACCATCTAGCTTAATCTTCTTAAAATTTGATGCGGGTTTAACTGAATCTGCAGATACGCTAGCCTCTGCCTCCATTACAGAATCTATAGCTTCTTCCTGCCCGGCAGTATCTTTAATCTCTGTTTCAGTTTCTTGAGCAAATGTACTTCCTGTAATCAATAAGCACCCTATAAAGGCTATGCACTTATTCACCTTGCTCATAAACTTCAAATTGTTTTTCTTTAATAGCCTCATCTATAATTTCTGTTTCCAATTTTCGTAAATAATCGAGTTTTCTTCTACTTAGTAGCACCTGTTTAATGGTAGGTTCAATAAAAGATAGTGGAGCGACGTCATTAATATCAAGTACATCGGTAACCTTTGCCAAATATACCCCGTTTGCATCCTCCAACTCAAAAAATTGTGATTTTTTTAGGTGTTTATCGGCATTTTCATAGGTTAAAGGAGGTATTTCCTGTATAATCCTAGTAGCGCTCACCCATATAGAATCGTTAAAGTTTAATTTCTTGAATTGCACCCCTATAGAGTCTAAATAAGCTACATCATTTTTCTTAAAACGTTTTAACCTACTTATGACCGCATCCTGATTTAAAAATTGTTTGGGCAATTCTACGAACCTTAACTTTACAATTTTCTCCTTCAGCTTAAAATTCTCTTTTTCTCTTTCATAAAAGCCATTTAGTTGAGAACTACTAATTACAGTATCTCCTCCTTGTTGTACCAAGGCTTCCTTATATGCTCTGGTGTAAAGATCAATACGGTAATCATCTACCAAAGCATCATATTCCGTTAACTTATCTTCGGGAAGGTTAATTTTTGCCTTGTCCAATAACAATTGCTTAGAAGCCCAATTGTTAATATAATTGGTAACGAATGAAGCACTATCCTCCTTAGAAATACCTTTGGCCAATAGTTTTGCTACATCATCACGATATAAGTAGTTTTCGCCTACTCGAGCTAAATGCCCAGGTTCTTTTTTAGAAAAAAAAGAACTACAGCTAGCAAAAAGAGTTACAATGCCCATAAAGGCCCAATAACGAACCAAATAGCGCAATGATATTGTTTTTAATTCCATGGGGCAAAAATAACAAATCTACTATGGTGAGCAATAGACTCTTTGTTCTTAACTGACTTTTTAATCGCCCCTGTAATCCGTTACCTACACTTTGTTCGCTCTTCCATAAAATTACTTTCCTTTAAGCCTTCTTTTAATTGAAACGATACTACTTTTGCTCTGTAGTTATTCTAATTACGTCGAAAACTTAATTTTAATTATAGCTAAAAACCTAAATTCGAACCGCTTAAGGGAACTTAAAGCAAAGAACACTTATTTTATGAGTAGAAAGATCAAATTGATATGGGACTTTAGAGGGCCAGCGGCACAAAAAACTGCGGAACACCATGTCATTCACCTCAAGGAATTTATCGCGATAGAAAAAACAAATCTTAACATTACCGGTTGCCAAGATTTCAATGACCTGTACAGTATAGCTTTTATGGTGGTTGATGAAGTTGAGATGATTGCGGTAAGAGATGCTCTAAAACCACATCGTGGGGAGGTTTATTCCGAACCCGCTGAAAGCTGAACGTATTACTCTTTTTATTAAAGCCATAATGAATCAAATGTTTAAAAAAGTTATCCTTATAGTTTCAAGTTTACTGGTTACTGTTTCTTGCACGCCTCAAAAAAAGCAAGAAAAAACCAGTGACCCATTAGAAGCTATTTTGAATTCCGACTCCCCAAAAATCAAACGGGTGATGGATAACGTAAACGAACATGAAATTCAGATACGTTATACTCAAATAAATAGAAAAGATGGACAAGTTCATTTTACCGATTTTGATTTTCAGGTAGATTCCAATAACTACTTTTATCCTGCTAGTACTGTGAAATTCCCAACAACAGTTGTAGCTCTTACACGTTTAAATGAAGCGGACTCCCTTAACCTCAACACTCGTTTTTATGTTGAAGGTGACTCAGTTGAAACAACTTTTTCCGAGGCTATTTCACAAATATTTGCGGTAAGCGACAACGACGCCAACAATAGGTTAATAGAATTTTTAGGACAGGATACCATAAACTCCGTTTTAAAAAGAGCAGGTGTTTCTCCTGTTCGTATATGGCAAAGATTGGGCCGGGATGATGATAATGCAATCACAAAACCCTTAATCATTTATGAAAACGATAGTACTGTACGTATGCTATCAAAAAACATTAGCACATACCCAGAACCGTTACAGCTTAACCACATTAAAAAAGGAAAAGGGTTTTATGAAGAAGAAGCGCTAATAACTGAAGCTTTCGATTTCAGCTTAAAAAACTACTATCCGATAGAAACTCAAGATGCCCTCTTAAAGCGAATAATATTTCCTGAGGCGTTCTCTGAAACTGAACGTTTTAATATGAGCGAAGAACAACGCACATTTCTGCTGAATGCAATGCGAACGGTTCCACGAAATGCCGGTTACGACCAAAATGAATATTATGATAGCTATTGTAAATTCTTTATTTACGGAGACACCAAAGAAAACATACCTGATACCATTGAGATTTATAACAAAGTAGGTTTTGCTTACGGCACCTTAACTGATTGCGCCTATATAAAAGACACCGAAAAAAATATTGAATTTATTGTAACAGCTACTTTGCTGACTAATAAAAATGGTGTCTTTAATGACAACACCTACGAATATGATGAACTAGGCATACCTTTTCTAGCCGAGTTGGGCAGGCAACTATACGATTACGAATTAGAGCGTAAACAATAGTCGCTATTTTTTTTTGAATCGGTATGGCTTCAAACTCTTTTTCTTCAACTATAATCAGAGCCGTTTACTAATACCATTCCTATATTTAAGTAAGGTTTCTATCAATAAATTACTTCATTTCTCGTTGTATAAGCTAGTTCTATAGCTATACACATATCTATCGAGCCAAAAAAAGTAATTTTTATATGTCTGACCACAAAGACCGGATTGACCAACTGAATCAAAAACTTGAGATTCTTTTAAGCAAGCAGGAAGGATTTGCCAAAGAATTAATGGCCCTTTACCAAGAAATCGAAGACGTAAAAAAACTTCGGCCCGATCAACTTATTGTTGAAGAAACCATACCCGAACCAATTGTTGAAGCCCCAGAAGCACCTGAATTTGTGCAGCCCATTGAACCGGAACGAAATACTGTTCATGACGCAGTAAATGCTAGTGCTAAGCCTCCTATCTCCAATCCCATAGCTCCCCCAAAGAATAAAAAACCGAAGGGGAAGTCCAATCTTGAAAAATTCATTGGTGAGAACCTTATCAACAAAATTGGTATTGCCATAACTGTTATTGGGGTAGCAATAGGAGCAAAATATTCCATTGAAAATGATTTAATTAGTCCGCTTACCCGCATCATCTTGGGCTACCTCTCCGGTTTAGGTTTATTGGGATTTGGAATGAAATTAAAAGCCAAATACGAAAACTACAGTGCCGTTTTGGTAAGTGGAGCACTTGCCATTCTTTACTTTATCACTTTTGCCGCATATAGTTTTTATGGTCTTTTTCCACAGTTGATGGCTTTTGCACTAATGCTGATTTTTACGGTTTTTGGGGTGGTGGCCGCATTAAACTATAACAAACAGGTAATTGCGCATTTTGGTCTGGTAGGTGCATACGCAGTACCATTTCTATTAAGCAACGATTCTGGAAACATCGCTACTTTGTTTACCTATATGGCCATTATTAATATAGGTATACTGGTCATTTCTTTCAAAAAATATTGGAAACCCTTATTCTATTCCGCATTTACATTCACGTATTTAATATATAGTTCATGGTTGGTTTTCTCCTACGAAAACACGGAACATTTCACTTTAGCTTTTATCTACTTATCCGTATTCTTTGGTATTTTTTATACTGCCTTCTTAGCTTATAAGCTGATAAAGAAAGAACAGTTCTTAAAAAGTGACATTGTGTTACTACTTTTAAATTCTTTTATTTTCTTCGGTTTGGGTTATGGCCTTTTATCGAATCATGAAACCGGAAAGGAGTTATTGGGTGCATTTACACTCGGAAATGCTGCTATTCATTTTGCTGTTAGCATTATCTTATTTAAGAAAAAATTAGCCGATAAGAATTTATACCATTTAGTAGCGGGTTTAGTACTCGTATTTATAACTATTGCCATACCCGTACAGTTAGATGGTAATTGGGTAACCTTACTGTGGACATTCCTGGCCGCATTACTCTTTTACATAGGTCGTACTAAAGGTGTTTCTTTTTACGAATACCTTTCCTACCCGTTAATGATACTAGCCCTCATTAGTCTAACGCATGACTGGGGCATAGGTTATGAAAATTACTATTCAACAACAGAACTAAGACCTATCTTAAATAGCTATTTTTTAACTTCCGTTTTATTCTTGGGTGCTTTTGGCTTCATTAACTGGATAAACCAAAAACATAGTTTTTCTATAAAAGAAAAACCGACTTCAAAAATACCGGTCATTATGTCTTTTGTTATTCCTATTATTCTATTGTTCGTTTCCTACATGTCCTTTTTCCTAGAAATAGAGCAGTATTGGAATAATCTTTTTAAAGCATCGGAGGTAAACATAAATCCACAAGATGCGTATAGTTATGGTGAACGCAATTATGACCTTCAGGATTTTGGATATGTTTGGCTATTCAATTTCACCTTTTTCTTTGTAACCCTATTGGCTTTTTTTAATATTAAAAAATTAAAGAATCGCGTTTTAGGTATTAGCACTTTAATGATGGGAGTAATTGCAAGTTTCTTTTTTCTCTCAGGAGGCCTATATATTTTAAGTGAACTTCGTGAAAGTTATATAGACCGTGCTCTTTCTGAATACTATAATATTGGCATGATGAATATTATAATTCGCTATGTTTCATTCACTTTTTTTGCACTGTTGTGGATTACCCTTATAAAACTTTCTAAACGTGCATTTATGAATATGAACGTTAAGATTCCTATTGAAATCATATCTCATATTTCTATATTATGGATTCTTAGCAGTGAACTGCTAAATTGGATGGATTTAGCAGGTTCTGACCAATCTTATAAATTAGGTCTAAGTATACTTTGGGGTGTTTACGCTCTGTTTCTTATTGCATGGGGAATCTATAAAAAGCGCAAATACCTTCGTATTGGAGCTATTTCATTGTTTGGCGTTACGCTTGCAAAGCTATTTTTATATGATATAGCCTCACTCAACACGATTTCAAAAACTATTGTTTTTGTCTCTCTGGGCGTACTACTGCTCATAATCTCATTTCTTTACAATAAATACAAAAATGTTATTTCAGATGAAACTGAAAAATAAACTTCTTATTCCCTTCGGCTGGTTATTTTGTGCTACCACTTTTGGACAACTCTCCAGTTACGAATACAAACAAGAATTGAAAGGTGTTTCAAATGAATGGCATACGGTAACCCTACCATACCAAGTATTTAGTAACACAAATGATAACCTTTCCGATATTAGGGTTTATGGGGTTACAGAAAATGATACCCTGGAAGCTCCTTATATTTTAAAATTAGCTTCCGAAAAAAACAGTAAAAAAGAGACTGCCTTTAGACTTTTGAATACAGCTTCTGACAAGGAAGGCTTTTACTTTACTTATGAAATTCCCACTTCGGAACCGATAAACAGAATAAATCTTCAATTCACCCAAAGCAATTATAATTGGCACGTAGTTTTAGAAGGGAGTCAGACTCAAAATAAATGGTTCAAAATACTGGACGATTACCGTATTCTTTCCATAAAGAATAAGCAAACCAACTATACCTTTAGTACCTTGAATTTTCCTTTATCTAAATACAAGTACTATCGTTTACGTGTTAAAAGTGAAGTAAGACCAGAACTAAAACGAGCCACTATTAGCTTGGACGAATCTATAAACGCATCTTACAACACCTACCCTACTACCTTTATGAACATATCTCAAAAAGGCAAAAAAACAGTTGTAGATATAGATTTAAACCAAAGATTACCTGTAAGCTATCTAAAACTAAATATACTGGATAAGGTTGATTATTATAGGCCTATGACGCTTCAATATATTTCGGACAGTATTACCACTGAAAAAGGAACTAAATACGTCTTTAATACGCTTTACAGCGGTACTTTATCTTCTTTGGATACTACAGGAGTAAAGTTCAAAAGTACTCTGGCTCAAAAATTGAGGGTTACAGTTCAAAATAATGACAACCAAGCTTTGCAAATAGAATCGGCCACAGCAAAGGGTTATGCTCATGAGCTGCTTGTCCGTTTTGATAATATGGCCAATTATTATTTAGCATATGGCAATAAAAATGCACAACGCCCCAAATATGATATTCAACAAATAACTTCTGCAATTCCAAAAAATGCATCTGTGGTTAATCTGGGAGAGATCGTAGAAATTGCAAAAATCCAAAAACCTTCAAAACAACCTCTTTTTAAGAACAAGGCTTGGCTTTGGTTGGTTATGGGAGTTATCATTGTGGTTTTAGGCTGGTTTACATTACGTATGATGGCCAAAAGATAAATTTTATATGCTGTTGATTGAACATATGCGTTTGCCTAAAATATTTCTTTTTAGTATTCCATTCTAGAATCCTGTAAATTTGCATTCTCAAAATATATAAGCGTGCAGGAACCCAAACAAACCCGGATAAATAAATATTTAAGTGAAGTTGGCTATTGTTCACGCCGTGCAGCTGACAAATTAATTGACCAAGGTCGTGTTACTATTAACGGGAAGGTTCCTGAAATGGGCACCAAAATCAGCGAAGGTGATGAAGTACATGTAGATGGCAAGCTTATTTCAGAGCCAAATGAAAAACCAGTGTATCTAGCTTTTAACAAGCCTGTTGGTATTGTATGTACAACGGATACCAGAGTTGAAAAAGACAACATTATTGATTTCATTAATTACCCCAAACGTATTTTCCCCATTGGCAGACTGGACAAGCCCAGCGAAGGACTAATCTTCCTTACCAATGATGGTGATATAGTAAATAAAATTCTACGCGCTCGTAACCATCATGAGAAGGAATATTTGGTTACGGTTGATCGTGCCATTACTCAAGACTTTATAGAACGGATGCAAAACGGCGTTCCTATTCTGGATACGGTAACCCGTAAATGTAAAGTAGAGCAAATTGGCAAATACGAATTCAAGATTATTTTGACACAAGGTCTAAACCGGCAAATTAGACGCATGTGCGAACATTTGGATTACAATGTAAAGCGTCTTAAACGTATTCGTATCATGAATGTAAAGCTTGATATTCCCGCTGGTAAATGGCGGGACATTACGAAAGCTGAGCTAGAAGAAATAAATAGGCTTGTTTCATCTTCATCCAAAACGCATTCATAAAATATAATTTCTTTCGATTAAAATTATTTTTCTGATTTTTAACATGGCAGCCACTGTATTTACAATACGTAAATATTCTATTCTTCAATGATTTATACCTTTAGTTAAATTATATAATATTAATTCGTTTTTAAGACTGTATTTAGCTAAAAATCACTAACTTAGAGAGAACACGAAAAAAACATGCCCTTAAAATATAACGTCATGATACAAAATCGAAAAAAGCATATTAAAAAATTTATGTTTACGGCATTCTTTATAACGTTCTTGGGCCTATTAACCGGTATACAGGACGCTTCTGCTTTCTACCAAGATGATGCAGATCAAGAAATAGAATATAACCTTTACAAGGGTGAAGTTCTAGATTCTAAAACTAAAAAACCTTTAGTTTTTGCATCACTGGCAATAGAAGAATCCAATATCAGCACAATTACTAATGCGGAAGGTGAATTCTCTTTAAAGATTCCTAAAGCTATTTCTGATGCTAATGTCATTGTATCATTTTTAGGATATAGTACCAGAACCATCTCTTTAACAGAGCTTAGCAAGGACAGGAATAAAATATTGATGACCATCTCCATAACCGAACTTCCTGGTGTAAACATTGAAGTACCACAAGATGCTGAAGCTCTTGTTCGCGATGTTCTCAAGAAGAAAGGAGAGAATTATTTTGATGACCCTACCCTAATGACCGCCTTTTACAGAGAAACAATAAAAAAGCGTAGAAAAAATGTATCTCTGTCCGAAGCTGTTGTAAACATTTACAAAACCCCGTATACTTCTCTTAAAAAAGATGGAGTTAAATTATATAAAGCTAGAAAAAGTACCGACTATGATAAGTTAGATACGGTAGCTTTAAAACTGCAAGGAGGTCCTTTTAATGCTCTTTTTGTAGACATCATGAAGTATCCTGAATACATTTTCTCTCCGGAAACATTGGACTATTATGTTTTTAAATTTGACCATTCTACCCGCGTGAACGATAAATTAGTCTACGTTATTAATTTTGAGCAAAATTCTCAGGTCATTGATCCTTTGTACAAAGGCAAATTGTATATAGATGCAGAAAACAAAATTCTTACCAGTGCCATTTATAGCCTTAATATTACGGACAAAGTTTTGGCTGCAAGACTGTTTGTTAGAAGGAAACCAAGAAATGCACAAGTATGGCCAACAGACGTTGCCTATAGAGTAGATTACCGCGAAAAGAACGGTAAATGGTACTATTCATATAGCAATGTACTCTTGGAGTTTAAAGTCAATTGGGACAAGCGGCTTTTTAATTCTATCTATAGCATGACTTGCGAAATGGCTGTTACCGACTGGAAGAAGAATATGGCAGCTGAATTTCCTAAAGCGAAAGATAGAATAAAGACCTCTATTATTCTAAGTGATGAAGCAATAGGCTTTGCGGACCCAGATTTTTGGGGACAATACAATATTATTGAGCCGGAGAAATCTATTGAATCTGCTATTAAAAAAATTCAGCGTCAACTTAGAAGAGCAAATTCCGATGGAGGAACTTCTATTCCTTAAAGGGAAATCCAAATAATTATTTTTAAAATCGGCCAAATGGCCGATTTTTTTATGATTCTATTTAAATTCATATCATTAAACTAAACGTATGACCAATAGAAGACAATTTATAGGCACAGCATTAACGGGCACAGCGGCAACCTTGTTGCCAAATCTTGGCATAGCAAACAGTAACCTTAACTTAGAGAACACCTTGATTAAACCTAAACGGTTGAAAAAGGGAGACACTATTGGGCTAATCGCTCCTGGTTACGCCATTAAGTCCTCCATTTTGGAAGAAGCTAAAAAGACGCTAAGGTCAATGGGTTTCAAACCTTATCATACCAATAGAATTATAGGTAACTACGGCTACTTAAGTAATACCGATGAAGAACGGGCCAAAGACCTAAATGAAATGTTTGCTGACCCAAAAATTGATGGAATCATTTGTGCACGTGGTGGTTACGGGTGCACCCGAATCATGCAAATGATAGATTATGAAAACATTAAAGCAAACCCAAAGACTTTTATTGGCTTTAGTGATATTACTGCACTTTTAAACGGTATATATCAAGAAACAGGGCTCGTTACCTTTCATGGTCCAGTTGGTAGCACTATGAATGACCCTTACAGCATAAGTCAACTAGAAAAGGTAGTTATGTTTCCAAAACATAACTTAGAAATACAAAATATAGATATTATACTGCCCGAATTATCTACCAATCCAGAATTTGAAAGATATTCCATTACTGAAGGAACTGCAGAAGGAAAAATAGTTGGAGGTAGCCTTACCCTCATTAACGCATTAATGGGCACACCACATGAAATAGACTTTACAGATACCATAGTGTGTATAGAAGATGTGGAAGAAGCTCCATACCGCATAGACCGTATGCTCACCCAATTAATTGAAGGAAAAACTTTTAAAAACGCCGCAGGTATTGTTTTTGGTGTTTGTGCTGGCTGCAATACTTCTACAAACCCTATTTCTTTTTCTTTAAAAGAAGTAATCTTAGACCGTATTAAACCTTTAGGAATTCCCGCCGTTTACGGTATGAGTTTTGGACATGTAGAAAACAACTTTACATTTCCTATTGGAATTTATGCCCAAATGAATACTAAAGATATGAGCTTAAAGCTTCTGGAAAATGCTGTGCTATAGAAAATTATATACTAAAAAATTAAGCAGAATAAAAACACTTAAAAATGTTTCCTATTCTGCTTATCAATATTAAAGTCTTGGATGTATTATCAATTCGCTACCTCACTAATAAATTTCAATCGGTATAAGCGAAGTTCTTCGTCTTCGTAATCCCCATCAAATTCCTTCATAGCGTCCTCCAGATCATCTGTTTCGGCTTCTAAGAAATAATCATGAATTTCTTCTTGTTGGTCTTCATCAAGCACCTCATCAATCCAATAATCCAGATTTAGCTTTGTTCCGCTAAAAACAATCTGTTCCATTTCCTTAATGAGCTGTGGAATCTCAATTCCCTTTGCTGATGCAATATCGCTTAAAGGAAGTTTACGGTCAACATTTTGTATGATATAAAGCTTAAGAGCAGAATTGGCCCCTGTACTTTTAACCACTAAATCATCTGGTCTAATAATTTCATTTTCCTCAACATAACTAGAGATGAAAGAAATAAAAGGTTTCCCGTATTTCTTCGCCTTTCCCTCTCCTACTCCATAAATAGTAGTAAGTTCCTCTAGAGAAACAGGATATTTCATTGCCATATCCTCCAAAGAAGGATCTTGAAAAACAACAAACGGAGGCACTCCAAGTTTATTGGCTTGACTCTTACGTAGATCTTTTAGTTGTTTTAACAACTTTTCATCAGACACACCGCCTTTTGAAGCGCTAACAATGGCATCATTGCCCTCTTTAGTATAAGTATGATCAATAGTCATCATAAAAGATTCCGGAGCTTCTAGATATTTTTTACCTTGTTCGGTTACTCGTAGAATTCCATATTGCTCTATTTCTTTTTTGAGAAGACCTGCAACCAATGTCTGGCGTATTAATGCCATCCAGTACTCTTTATCCTTATCCGAACCTATTCCAAATTCGGCTTTTTCATCTGTTTTATGCGATGTAATCAACGCATTTACTTTACCTAATAGCGTTCGTACAATTTCTTTTGACTTAAACTTTTCATGAGTAGCCATTACTACCTTAATAAGTTTTATCACGTTGTCTTTGGCCTCTTCCTTTTCTTTCGGGTTTCTGGTATTATCATCCATATCTGCCCCATTTCCATTTACCTCATCAAATTCTTCTCCAAAATAATGGAGCATAAATTTTCTACGAGACATGGAAGTTTCCGCATAAGCAACAACCTCCTGTAACAGTGCATTTCCTATTTCCTGCTCGGCAACAGGTTTGTTAGACATGAATTTTTCCAGTTTCTCTATATCCTTGTATGCATAAAATGCCAAACAATGCCCTTCGCCATCATCTCTACCAGCCCTACCCGTTTCTTGATAGTAACTCTCAATACTCTTGGGTATATCATGATGAATTACAAAACGTACATCTGGTTTATCTATTCCCATTCCAAAAGCAATAGTCGCAACTACCACATCTACATCTTCCATCAAGAACATATCTTGATATTTTGAACGGGTTTTTGCGTCAAAACCTGCGTGATAAGGTACTGCACTAACACCATTTACCTGGAGCACCTGTGCCAATTCTTCCACACGCTTTCTGCTCAAACAATATATAATTCCGGATTTTCCACTGTTTTTCTTTACAAAACGAATAATGTCAGAATCTACATTAGCCGTTTTTGGGCGCACCTCATAAAAAAGGTTTGGCCTATTAAAGGAAGCTTTAAAAGTAGTGGCATCTGTTATGCCCAAATTTTTTATAATGTCTTCCTGAACTTTTGGAGTAGCAGTTGCAGTGAGTGCTATAATGGGAATATTCTCATCTAACCTATTAACGATATTTCTCAAATTCCTATATTCAGGCCTAAAATCATGACCCCATTCAGAGATACAATGAGCCTCATCTACGGCTACAAAGGATAGCTTTACAGATTGAAGGAATTCAATATATTCTTCTTTCGTCAACGATTCCGGTGCAACATACAGAAGTTTAGTAACACCATCCGTAATATCCTGCTTTACCTGTCTTATCTCTGTTTTGGTCAAAGAAGAGTTAAGGACATGGGCAATACCATAATCAGCAGATATACCTCTAATGGCATCTACCTGATTCTTCATTAACGCTATTAAAGGCGAAACCACAATGGCCGTACCTTCTGTCATTAAAGCTGGAAGTTGAAAACAAAGTGACTTGCCACCACCCGTAGGCATAATAGCAAATGTATTGTTTCCTTGTAAAAGGCTTGTTACAACTCCTTCTTGTAAACCTTTGAACTCGGAAAAACCGAAATGTTTTTTTAGCGAAGCATGCAAATCAGTTTTTTTCAAAACATTCTTATCTTTTGCCATATTTCGTAAAAAACTTTAGATAGCTGTATCTCAATTGTTGGAATATCATACTTTTTGTTACGGGGGACTCTAATTTAGTCAAAATATATTTAAGTGTATTAAATTAGCTATACGTCAAGATTATGTAATTTTGTAAACTTAAATATAAAACAAAGTTTTATAAACTATTCTGGTTTTAGGATAGTTTTATTTAAAAAGCCCGTATTTATCGATTACGAGCATATAAAAACAATAGAATTTTAACCCTTCTTATAGTTTGAAAGATAGCAAAGCTATTCTTGCGGTAGCCAAGAAAACGATAGAATCAGAAAGTGCTTCCATAGGTAATTTAAGCACTTTGTTAAACGAGGATTTTTCAGATGCGGTAAATTGTATTCTTGAAGCTAAAGGCAGAGTCATCGTTTCCGGAATAGGTAAAAGCGCCATAATTGCTTCTAAAATCGTAGCAACACTCAACTCTACTGGAACCCCCGCAATTTTTATGCATGCCGGCGATGCCATCCATGGAGACCTTGGAACCATTCAAGAAAACGATGTAGTTATATGTATTTCTAAAAGTGGGAGCACTCCGGAAATAAAAATGTTGATCCCACTTATAAAAAGAGGAACCAATAAATTAATTGCCATGACCGGAAATACGGAATCTTACTTAGCTAAAGAAGCCCATTTTGTCTTGAACACTTTTGTAGAGAAGGAAGCTTGCCCTAACAACTTGGCTCCTACCACAAGTACTACGGCACAATTGGTTATGGGTGATGCCCTAGCCATATGCTTATTAAAATTGAAAGGCTTCGGCAGTAAGGATTTTGCCAAATATCATCCTGGCGGATCTTTAGGGAAACGCTTGTACTTGAGAGTTTCCGATATTGTTGGAGCCAACCAAAAACCTCAGGTTCATGTTGATGCAGAGGTAAAAAAGGTAATCGTTGAAATTTCAGAAAAGATGTTGGGCGTAACGGCAGTTACGGAAGGCAATGAAATAGTTGGTATTGTAACAGACGGCGATATTAGGCGTATGCTTAACAAATATGACAACATAAGCGGCCTTACCGCAAAAGATATTATGAGTAAAAACCCCAAGACTATTTCTGTAGATGTTCTGGCTATTGAAGCTCTAGAATTAATGCAAGAAAAAGGTATCTCACAATTATTAGGTGTAGACGGCAAAAAATACATGGGTGTTGTACATTTGCACAACTTGATCAACGAAGGTATATTATAATGGCAAACCAAAATACGAAGTCTCCCGACGAAATGTCGTTTTTAGACCATTTAGAAGAACTGAGATGGCATTTAATACGATCGGTCTTAGCTGTTATTATTTTAGCTACAGTGGCATTTGTAATGAGTGGTTTTATTTTTGATACTGTGATTTTCGGGCCATCTAAAATGGATTTCCCAACGTACCGGTTGTTTTGTGATATTGCCACCCGTTTGGATTTTACCTCTGCCTTTTGTGCTGAAAAACTTCCGTTTACCATACAGAGCCGAACTATGGGCGGACAGTTTTCTGCCGATATCTGGACCGCCATTTGGGTTGGTTTTATTGTAGGCTTTCCCTACGTATTATATGAACTTTGGAAATTTATTAGCCCAGGGCTTCACCCTAACGAAAGAAGACACTCTAAAGGATTCATTTTTATCGCTTCTTTTCTTTTTTTCATGGGTGTCCTTTTTGGATACTATGTAGTAGCTCCATTATCCATAAACTTTCTAGGAACCTATCAAGTAAGTGAAATCGTTCTTAATGAATTTGACCTGGACTCATATATTAGCACCGTTAGAACAGCTGTAATTGCCTGTGGAGTTCTTTTTGAACTCCCCATAATCATTTACTTTTTAACCAAAGTGGGTGTTGTTACACCCGAAATACTTAAAAAATATAGAAAGATTGCCTTGGTTGTGGTTTTGATTTTATCTGCGGTAATCACACCTCCAGATGTAACCAGCCAGATTATTGTTGCAGTACCAGTGATATTTCTATACCAAATAAGTATTTACATATCAAAAATAGTACTTAAAAAAGAAGCTAAACGAGAAAGAAAAGCAAAAGAAAAAGGGTTAAAGAAAACGTAAACGCACGGCTATTCCAAAAGTTTCCCGTTTCTTTAATTTTCGGTAACCATAAATTAATGATTACCAAAACCTATAATACGAAATCTCTAAGATGAAGTTAAGAGCTGAAAATATAATGAAATCCTACCGCGGCAGAAAAGTGGTAAAAGGTATTTCTTTAGAAGTAAACCAGGGGGAAATCATTGGATTATTAGGACCTAATGGCGCAGGCAAGACCACTTCCTTTTATATGATCGTTGGTCTAATAAAGCCTAACGGCGGAAAGATTTACTTAGACGGAACGGATATTACCAACTACCCCATGTACAAAAGAGCACAGAACGGTATTGGGTATCTTGCGCAAGAAGCTTCGGTTTTTAGAAAATTAAGTATAGAAAAGAATATTCTTAGTGTACTACAGCTTACCAAACTCAGCAAGAAAGAACAGCTCATGAAAATGGAGTCTCTTATTGAAGAGTTTAGCTTGGGCCACATAAGAAAAAGTAGAGGTGATTTACTTTCCGGTGGAGAGCGTAGACGTACGGAAATTGCTCGTGCACTTGCAACCGACCCTAAGTTTATTCTACTGGATGAACCTTTTGCAGGTGTGGATCCTGTTGCGGTGGAAGACATACAACGTATAGTTGCTCAACTGAAAGATAAAAATATCGGTATTCTAATTACCGATCACAACGTACAAGAAACTTTGGCCATTACCGAAAGGTCATATCTTATGTTCGAAGGCGGTATATTAAAATCAGGTATTCCCGAAGATTTGGCAGCAGATGAAATGGTTCGTAAAGTATATCTAGGACAGAATTTTGAGCTTCGTAAAAAGAAACTTGACTTCTAAATTTAACTTTTAGAAGTTCCTAGATTAGATACTAAAGAGGCTACCACATAAAATACGATGATAAAAGGCACGGCCAAAAACTTCAGTGTCAATAAAAGTACCGCACTTACGACAAGAAAAATATAGCGCAGCGCATTGTCCTTAAAATTCCAAGTTTTGAATTTTAATGCGAACAGCTCAATATTTGCATTTAGCAGATAAGTACTTACTACGGTCATAAAAATCAGAAACCATTCGTTTAAAATAATACCATTTAAAGCATCATTATTCTGATACAATAATATTAATGGCAGGGAAAGAATTAAAAGTGCATTTGCGGGAGTTGGTAAACCTACAAAAGAAGAAACCTGGTTTTCATCAATATTAAACTTCGCCAATCTATATGCCGAACCAAGGGTTATTAGAAAACCAAGAAAAGGAAGTAAACCAGATATACCCTCAAAAGTAAAAATAGGACCATCGCTAGCATTCCAACCACCATTCGTAGACATTCCTAATAATTGAAACATTACTATTCCCGGAACTAGACCACTAGTAATCATGTCCGCCAAAGAATCTAATTGCACTCCAAGCTCACTTTGAACGCGTAGCATTCTTGCCGCCAATCCATCAAAAAAATCAAAGAAAATCCCTAAACAAACGAACAATGCTGCCATTTCCAATTGGCTAGAGACTGCAAAAACCGTGGCAATACATCCGCAGAAAACATTTAATAGCGTAATTAGGTTAGGAATATACTTTTTCATGAAATCATTTGCTTTTGCGTAAAAATAACACAATTTAACATCAATCAGGTCAGACCATTATTTATTCGGATATTTGCGCAACAAAATTCAGTAAAACCAGAAATGCAATTGAAAAAATTACTCTTCCTATTACTTTTCAGCTTTTCAGTTATGGGCTTTGCCCAAGCTCCTGAATTGACCCCGTTATCAAAAATAAGTATTATTACCTGTGGCCCTGGTAGCGAATTATACTCCACCTTTGGACATAGTGCCATTCATATTGAAGATTCAAATTTAGGTATAAATGCCATATACAATTACGGTACTTTTGACTTCACTACACCAAATTTCTACATGAAATTTGCTCGAGGAAAGTTAGATTATACCCTTGCCAGACAAAGTTTTCCGTATTTTCTAAAGGAATACGATTATGAAAACAGATGGGTTGAAAGTCAAACATTACAGTTAACACTTCCCGAACGTCAAGATCTTTTTAATTTTCTAGAGACCAATTACCTACCAGAAAACAGAGATTATAAATATGATTTTTTCTATAATAACTGTGCCACTAAGATATGGGATATACTTAAAGAGGTATATGGAGACAAGCTTGTTTTTGATGAAAATTATCTAAAAGAACTGCACACTCATCGCCAACTGATTAGGCAAAAAGTAAGGATAAATTCTTGGTCGGGCTTTGGTATTGATTTAGCCCTGGGCTCTATAATAGACGATTCTGCTAGCCCTAAAGAGCATATGTTTTTGCCGGAATATGTTATGCAACAATTAAGTGTTGCCCAAATAAACCGCAAACCATTGGTATCCGAAGCCAAACTACTCTTGGAAGCTAAACCAAATGATAATGCTTCTGGTTTTATGGCTTCTCCGGAGCTCTGGTTAATTCTCATTCTAATTGTAATACTTGTTCTAACTTATTTTGATTTTAAAAATAATACACGAAGAAGGTGGTTAGACTTTATTCTTTTTTTTAGCACAGGATTAATAGGCTTGCTAATTATTTTTCTATGGTTCTTTACAGATCATAGTGCAACCGCCGGTAACTTAAATATACTTTGGGCGTTTCCGCCAAATTTAATTATTGCTTTTGTAGTTGCGCAAAAAAAGGGTCCTAACTGGATTGCCAAATATGCTATTTTTCTTGGTGTTTTGATCCTTGTTTCCGCCATTCTTTGGATGTTCGGGGTTCAACTTTTCTCGCCTTTAATACTAGCTATTTGGGCAGCCTTAATTGCACGATATTTATTTTTATTCTGGTCGTACCATAAGCCAAAAATCGCATAATTGCATGAACTTACTTACTGTTGAGAATATTTCAAAATCATATGGAGAGCGTGTACTGTTCAAAGACCTTTCTTTTGGCATCAATAAAGGCCAAAAAATTGCTCTGATAGCCAAAAACGGTACAGGAAAAACTTCCATTCTTAATATTATGTCCGGTTTGGACAGTCCAGATTCCGGTCAGGTCAATTACCGTAAAGGCATTCGTGTTTCTTTTTTGGACCAAGAGCCAGATTTTGACCCTGATTTAACGGTAGAACAAACTATTTTTGCTTCGGACAACGAAATACTCCAAGTGATAAACGCCTATGAAAAAGCATTGCATAATACGGAAGATGCAGATGCATATCAAACAGCTTTTGAAGCAATGGACCGGTTTGATGCATGGGATTTTGAAACACTCTACAAGCAAATACTTTATAAATTAAAACTAGATGATCTAAGTGCTAAGGTGGGTTTACTTTCCGGTGGACAGAAAAAACGCTTATCACTGGCCAATGCTATCATTAACAAGCCAGATCTATTGGTTCTTGATGAACCTACCAACCACTTAGATCTTGAGATGATCGAATGGTTAGAAGAATATTTTGCCAAAGAGAACATAAGTCTCTTTATGGTAACGCATGACAGATACTTTTTGGAAAGAGTTTGTAATGAGATTATAGAACTAGAGAACGGCCAGCTATATCCTTACAAGGGCAATTATTCTTACTATCTAGATAAAAGAGAGGCCCGTATTGAACAAGAATCCGTAGAGCAGCATAAATCCGAGCGTCTTTTCAAAAAAGAATTAGAATGGATGCGCAAGCAACCCAAAGCGCGTACCACTAAATCAAAATCACGAATAGACGATTTTAGTATTATAAAAGAAAAAGCCAGCCAACGTAGAAATGATCATGAGGTTCAGCTAGAAATAAATATGGAACGCGTGGGCAGCAAAATTTTGGAACTGCACAAACTTGTAAAATCATATCCTGGAAAACCTATTTTAGATAAGTTTGATTATACGTTCACAAAAGGAGAACGTATTGGGATTATTGGAAAAAACGGTACGGGAAAATCTACATTTTTAAATATTGTAACCGGCTCGGACCAGCCAGATTCTGGAAAGGTGGTTGTGGGCGACACTATTAAATTTGGTTATTATACCCAAAAAGGAATCAATATTAAAGAAGGTCAAAAGGTAATTGATGTAATCCGTGAGTTTGGAGATTTCATTCCCCTTATGAAAGGGCGACAAATTTCCGCACAACAGTTACTGGAGCGTTTTCTTTTTGACCGAAAAAAACAATATGATTTTGTTGATAAACTAAGTGGAGGAGAAAGAAAACGTTTGTATTTATGTACTATTCTCATTCAGAATCCTAATTTTTTAATCCTAGATGAACCTACCAACGATTTGGATATCGTTACGTTGAACGTTCTAGAAAGTTTTCTCCTAGACTTCCCCGGATGTTTAATCGTGGTCTCTCACGACCGGTATTTCATGGATAAAATTGTGGATCACCTTTTTATATTTAGAGGAAATGCCGTTATAGAGGATTTTCCTGGGAACTATTCTGATTTTAGAACCTACGAAGACAGTAAAGTAATAGAAAGTAGAGAGGAGAAAGCCAATGCAAAGGAAGCAACTACCACGAAGACAGAGCAGAAACAAAGTAACTCTAAAACCAAACTTACTTATCTGGAGCAGAAAGAGTACAATAATTTGGAGAAGGATATTAAGAAATTAGAAACGAAAAAAATTACTGTTCAGAACAAATTTGCAGATAGTTCCCTTAGCGGTGAGGACATAGATAAACTTTCTATAGAATTAAAAGAAATAAATGAAGCTATTGATGCTAAAACCGAACGTTGGTTTGAACTTTCCGCTTTATTGGAAGAATAAATAAATATAAAGTTCCTCTGCAACTTATTTGGATAAAACAACAACCTGTTACCAGTGCTACATTTATTTAAATATCTAAAATTCTTATTAACGGCAACCAATCAACATGGAGTACACTCCCCTTTTATATATGGTTATGTTACGAAGGGTCTTTACAGTAAAAATCAGTATAGCAGCTCAAAAAACTTGGATGTTCTTTTAAAAAGTATCGCTTACTTCAATGTAGAGAAAGTTCAGCTTTCTAGCTCAGAAGCAGTTATTAAAACAAGAATACATAAAGAATTTCCAAATATTGAATTCGTATCCCAAGGAGCAGATGTATTTTATATTTTAGAAAAGGACATTGTTAAAATTCAAATGGTTTTAACTGACGCCAAGAATTTTAACAACAACACATTGCTTTTAATAGATGGTATTTATAAGTCCAATGAAAACAGAGCAGTTTGGGAAGCACTAAAACAGGATGAAAAAATCACAGTTACTGTAGACCTATTTTTTTGCGGAGCTGTTTTTTTTAGAAAGGAACAAGCAAAGGAGCATTTTAGAATTCGGATATAAACGCTAATTTTAGATTAAATTGCAATTATGCAGAAATATACTATTTATATAATTCTAGGAGTTTTAGCTGTCGTATATATCTTAACATCCATGAATAACCGTAGACAAGCAAAAGATCGCAAAAGTCGTAAATTCATGGACAATTACGACCGGAAGAAAATAAACAAAAAGGATAAAGAAGAATAGAAGCGATAATCACAGCTACTGGACACCTTCTAAACCGCTTACTATGAAAATATACACCAAAACAGGTGATAAAGGAACTACCGCCCTTATTGGAGGTACACGGGTTAAAAAACATCATGTTAGAATAGAATGCTATGGCACGGTAGATGAACTCAACTCGTGGATAGGCCTTGTTAGAGATCAAGATATAGATAATAGATCCAAAAAAATCTTAACTAAAATTCAAGAAAAACTATTTGTAGTAGGAGCAATTCTAGCAACTGATCCTGAAAAAGCAATCCTTAAAAATGGTAAAAAACGTTTGAATATTGCGGAAATTAAAACCGTAGACATTGAATTACTTGAGAAGGAAATTGATGCTATGGATAAGGATCTACCCCAAATGACACATTTTATTCTACCTGGCGGACATACCACAGTGTCATACTGTCATATAACAAGAACCGTTTGCCGGAGGGCAGAGCGCATGAGTACACTTCTTTATGAAAACGAACCTTTCAACGATAACGTTCTGTTATTTTTAAATAGGCTCTCCGACTATTTATTTGTATTGGCACGGAAATTGTCGGAAAACTTACAAGCAGAAGAAATAAAATGGATTCCAGAAGCTACAGAAAAAGACAACTAGGAAGTAAATATTTAATATTTGCTTTAGTTTAATTTGGAATTTCTCTAATAATTTGTTTAATTATTCGTTATCAAACTATTAATACAAAAATAATAGTAATAAAAAAGCCTGATTTCCTTGGCTATATGGTTATAAAAATTATTTTTGCAAAAAATTAAATCGAACAACTGAAATGTATTGGACATTAGAATTAGCATCATATTTAAGTGATGCACCCTGGCCCGCAACAAAAGACGAATTGATAGATTATTCAATACGTACCGGTGCGCCCCTTGAAGTGGTCGAGAACCTTCAGTCTATGGAAGAAGAAGGCGGTGAGATTTACGAATCCATCGAAGAAATCTGGCCAGACTACCCAACAGAAGAAGATTATCTCTGGAACGAGGACGAATATTAGAAATATTACGTTAATTGAAACAAAAAAGTCTCTATCGAGGCTTTTTTTTTATGTAATTTTGACAGGCATTTAGGTAAAATGTACATATACTTCAAACTGGAATACCTTTTGCAAAGAAGTACGCTTTATGTACATTGTGAATATAGTGCCCTACCGCAACCAATTTCTTAAATGCGGTCTAAATACTAAATAGCTAAAAATGAGTTTTTTAAATTCGATATTAAAAGTATTCGTAGGTGATAAATCTGAGAAAGACGTTAAAGAACTACAACCACTTGTAGAACAAGTACGATCTTTTGAAAAGCAATTGGAAGGATTAAGTCATGATGAACTTCGTGATAAGACTAAGACCTTTAAGCTTAAAATAGCGGAAGACATCAGCGAATTCACTAAAAAAATAAGTGAATTAGAAGAAGAAGTGAAAACGTCTACGGATATTGATAAGAACGAAGATATTTACGCTGAAATAGATAAACTTAAGGAAGAGTCATATAAAGTAAGCGAGAAGACACTTAGTGAGATTTTACCAGTAGCCTTTGCCGTAGTAAAAGAAACGGCAAAAAGATTTGCTCAAAATCCAACTCTACAAGTTACTGCTTCAGAATATGACCGTGAATTATCGGGGTCAAAAGATTATGTAAACCTAGATGGCGATTATGCTATTTGGAAAAACTCATGGAATGCCGCCGGTAAAGAGGTTACATGGGATATGATTCATTATGACGTGCAGTTAATAGGTGGTATTGCACTACACCAAGGTAAAATTGCAGAAATGCAAACCGGTGAAGGTAAAACCTTAGTAGCAACATTACCTTTATACCTTAACGCGCTTGCGGGTCATGGAGCACACTTGGTTACTGTAAATGATTATTTGGCAAAGAGAGATAGCGCTTGGATGGCTCCAATTTTTGAGTTTCATGGTCTTTCGGTAGATTGTATTGACCATCATCGGCCTAACTCAGAAGGAAGAAGAGCTGCTTATAATGCAGATATTACTTATGGTACCAATAACGAATTTGGTTTTGACTACCTAAGAGATAATATGGCACATACGCCAAAAGACTTAGTACAGCGCCCACACCACTATGCTATTGTAGATGAGGTAGATTCGGTTTTGGTTGATGATGCCCGTACACCTTTGATCATATCAGGTCCAGTACCAGAAGGAGACCGTCACGAATTTAATGAGCTTAAACCTAAAGTTGCTGATATTGTAACTCAACAAAGACATCACCTAACAGGGGTTTTGGCAGAAGCCAAGAAGCTTATCCAAGAAGGAAATTCCAAAGATGGTGGTTTTCTATTGTTGAGGGTACACAGAGGGCTACCGAAAAATAAGGCACTTATTAAGTTCTTAAGTGAAGAAGGAGTAAAACAATTGCTTCAAAAAACGGAGAACTATTATATGCAAGACAACAATAGGGAAATGCCTGTTGTAGATGAAGATCTTTTATTTGTTATTGATGAAAAGAATAATCAGATAGAACTTACGGAAAAAGGGGTGAACTATATCTCTGGTGAGCAAAATAGAGACTTCTTTGTAATGCCCGATATTGGTGGTGAAATCGCGAAAATAGAAAACCAAAATCTTGATATTGAAAAAGAAGCCGAGCTTAAAGAAGAGCTTTTTAAGGAATTTGGTGTAAAGAGTGAACGTATCCATACCATGAGCCAACTTTTAAAGGCTTACACACTTTTTGAAAAAGATGTGGAATATGTAGTAATGGATAACAAGGTCATGATAGTTGATGAGCAGACCGGTCGTATAATGGACGGTCGTCGCTATTCAGATGGTCTTCACCAAGCTATTGAAGCAAAGGAAAACGTAAAAATTGAGGCACTTACTCAAACTTTTGCAACTGTTACTTTGCAGAACTATTTTAGAATGTACAACAAGCTTTCAGGTATGACTGGTACGGCCGTTACCGAAGCTGGTGAGTTCTGGGAAATATATGAGTTGGATGTTATGGAAATACCAACCAACAGACCTATTGCCCGTGATGATAGACATGACCTGATTTACAAGACCAAGCGTGAAAAATATAATGCCATTATTGATGAAGTCACTAAACTTTCTCAAGCAGGCAGACCGGTATTGATAGGTACTACTTCGGTTGAGATATCTGAATTATTATCGCGTATGTTAGCCATAAGAAAAGTTAACCATAACGTTCTAAACGCAAAACTCCATAAGAAAGAAGCAGATGTAGTTGCAGAGGCCGGTAATCCTGGTGTTGTAACCATAGCAACCAACATGGCCGGTCGTGGTACGGATATCAAGTTAAGTAACGAGGTAAAAAAATCTGGTGGTCTAGCCATTATTGGTACGGAAAGACATGATTCCAGACGTGTAGATAGGCAGTTGAGAGGTCGTTCCGGTCGTCAAGGAGACCCAGGGAGTTCCCAGTTCTATGTATCCCTAGAAGATAATTTAATGCGTTTGTTCGGTTCCGACCGTGTTGCCAAGATGATGGATAAAATGGGCTTGGAAGATGGTGAAGTTATTCAGCATTCCATGATGACTAAATCTATTGAACGTGCTCAGAAAAAAGTTGAGGAAAATAACTTTGGAGTTCGTAAGCGTTTGTTGGAGTATGATGATGTAATGAACGCACAACGTGAGGTTGTGTACAAAAGAAGACGTCATGCCATACAAGGAGAGCGACTAAAAGTTGATATTGCCAATATGGTGTATGACACTTGTGAAGTTATTTCTGACACGAACAAAGCGGCTAGCGATTTCAAGAATTTTGAGTTTGAACTTATCAAATATTTTTCCATTACATCTCCTATTTCAGAAGGTGATTTTGGTAAAATGAGTGTTCAAGAAATCGCCAACAAAGTCTATACTACCGCATATAAGCACTATCAAGAAAAAATGGAGCGTAATGCCGCTACGGCCTTTCCTGTTATAAAAAAGGTTTATGAAGATAGCGCCAATAAATTTGAGCGTATTGTTGTGCCGTTTACGGATGGTATCAAAACACTTAATGTTGTTACGAATCTAGAAAGTGCTTACGAGAGTAATGGTAAGGAGCTGGTAACGGATTTTGAAAAGAATATTACCTTGGCCATTATAGATGATTCTTGGAAAACTCATTTGCGCAAAATGGATGAGCTGAAACAATCTGTTCAGTTGGCCGTTCATGAGCAAAAAGATCCACTACTGATTTATAAGTTCGAAGCTTTTGAACTTTTTAAGGAAATGATAGATAAGGTAAACAAAGAAGTTGTATCCTTTTTGTTTAAAGGAGAATTACCTAGTGAGAACCCAAACCAGATTCAGGAAGCTAGAAACGTAAGCAGACCTAAGGAGAATCTTAAAACAAGTAAAGAAGAAATACCTAATAGTGATGAGCTGGCCGCCCAAAACAGGGCTGCAGGGCAAACGCAGGGTCAACGCCCACAGGTTACAGAAACTATAGTCCGCGAAAGACCTAAAATAGGCCGTAACGATAGGGTTACCATTAAAAATGTAATGTCGGGCGAAAGCAAAACAGTCAAATACAAACAGGCTGAACCGTTAATAGAAAATGGAGAATGGGTACTGACCCAAGACTAAAAAATTAGTATTTTATAAAGTAAAAAACGGCAACTTAGAGATAAGTTGCCGTTTTTTTTGTCCGATTGACGAGTAAAACGCTACTTAAAAACAATTGTATCTACTATTGTAGGGCTATGAATAAATTTCCCCAATGGTTAAGTTACAGTAAACTAAGTAACTACAATCATAATTTGTTCAGAATTTAACTTCCTGAAACACTATCGCCCTGAAAATAAAAAGTGCAAAGTGTTTCTGCTGAAGTGTCGCATATTACAAGCGGGTTCATCACTTCTTTTTTTTAAATGAATACCCAAAAAGTATACATGCGAAAGCCAAAGATACGCCTGAACAGGATTAAAGATAAGACCAAATTACTACTAAAGTTCAACTACATATCAGCTGTTCTTAGTCTAATTATAGGTCTAATATGTTCGTTTGCATTACAAATGCACGGCACTATACCATATGTTTTCTATTTTTATTTTGTTCTAAACGTTTTGAATATAGCCGCCTTTAGTAGGCATTACAACCTTACTACTATGGCAATTGGCACATCTGTACTTTCTTTCTTAAGTACAATTGTAATTACTCTTTTTAGTGGAGGTATCAATAGCCCTTTTATCTTTATCCTTGGTCTCATTGTACTAGCTGGTTATATCTCTACCAAAGTTTTTGGCAGGGTTTATTTGTATCTTATCATTATCACTATAGTCTTAATATATTTAATTGACTATGCTAATTTTGATTTTATTATAAACGAAGTTCCTGAAAACTCTAGAGATGTATTCAGCTTGATAAGCATTTTGTTCTCAGTTTATCTATTAGGTGGTGTTTTGGGAAAAAACCTATTGAGAACCCACCATAACCTATACAAATCAAAAGCTCGGATTGAAAAAAGTGTAGATGAAAAAGAAAACCTTTTAAGAGAAGTACATCACAGAGTTAAAAACAATCTACAAACGGTCTCTAGCCTTCTTAATTTACAGGTTAGAAATACACCCAACCAACAAATTAAAGAATTGGTGAAAAGTAGTCAAAATAGGGTAACCGCTATGGCTATGATTCATGAAATGCTATATGTTCGTGACAATCTCTCTAAAATTGAATTTGCATCTTACGTAAAGGAATTAACACAATATCTTTTAAGAACGGTTGAACGTAAGGATAGAAAAATTAATGTTGAAATAAACGTTCCCGATACTTTATTGAGTATTGATACGGCCATTCCACTAGGTTTATTGATTAACGAAACCGTTACCAACTCTATTAAATATGGATTTAGAGATGCTGAAGTGGGCAAAATAACGATTGAGTTAGAAAAAAGGTATCAAAATAAATATATTCTAAAAATCAGCGATGATGGAGCCGGTTTTCCATTAGACTACGATTTTAAGAACTCTAACACCCTGGGATTAAGACTTATTCATAATCTTGCCAGACAATTACAAGGTACTATAGAACGTCTTCCTTCTTCTGCCGGCACTACCTATAAACTAGTATTTAAAGATATTACAAGTCAGTTTAAGGGGTAAGTATTATATTAGCGAACGCTATTTTTATCTGCAATAATTTTTTCTCAACTTAATTTATTTTTTTCTGTCATAAAATGACAGAAAATTCGGAATAAAATTGTAGTTTTCTAGCAGAAGCCCCAGCTTTACCAATTTAAAGAGTATTCTATTATTAGAATAAAGCCATGCCAATAAAGGCCTGATTTGTCTATTCTAATAGTGGTTTGTTGCTTTCTACTATAGCTTCAATATATTTAGTAATGCCTTATATGAATATAATTCAAAGTAGATTGGACAACCAAAGTAGGTTGCTGATCAACTTTGCCTACTCTTCATCTGCTCTTGCGTTTTTAATAGGTTTACTATTAATTTATGTATTGGGCGTTGTAGGTTATATTCCCGCAACGTTCCTTCTATACGCCATTTTGAACCTTGCCAATACATTTTTATATAAAAAATATAACAAACTACTCATCACCTCTCTTATTAGTTCTGCGCTATCTCTAATTGGTGTGGTTGTAGTAACCATCTTCAGTGGTGGCATTAATAGTCCGTTTATATTTGTTTTTAGTATCATAGTTTTAGGTGGCTATATGACAGCCCATATTTTTGGAAAAATATACTTAACAGTTGTATTGCTCTCTATTCTTGGAATCTATGCTTTAAGTGAATTCGCATCCATCACAAATGAAATACCTGAAAGTTCAAGAGATCTTTACGCATTAATATGCATCGTTTTTTGCTCCTATTTATTGCTTGGGGTTTTTGGAAAACACCTCTTGAGAACTCATGAAAGACTGCAGGATTCAAAATCAGAAATAGAAGCGGGAATAGCCGAAAAAGAAGTCCTTCTTAGGACAGTTCATCATAGGGTAAAAAATAATTTACAAACCGTATCAAGTCTTCTTAGCTTACAGTCAAAAAACACCGATAATAATAAAATTAAAGAGCTCGCCATAAGCAGTCAACTTAGAATCAACTCTATGGCAATGATACATGAAATGCTCTACATGCAGAATAACATATCTAAAATCGCCTTTAAGCCTTATTTACAAGAGCTTACCGATTTTTTAATTAAATCTGCAAACAGTAAAAATCTTGATATAACGGTTCATATAGATATGCCAGAGGTTAATCTTGGCTTAGACACGACAATTCCTTTGGGCCTGCTTATTAATGAGGCTGTTACAAATTCGTTAAAATATGGATTTCCCGAAAATACGCAAGGTAGAATAGATATTGTTCTAAAAGAGGATATTAAGGATTCTCACACCTATTTTCTAGACATAACTGATAATGGAATTGGTTTTCCTAACGAAATAAACCATAAAACCACTAAATCATTAGGCCTTAAACTCATGCACAATTTAGGCCGTCAACTAAGAGGTTCTGTTACCCGGATCAAGTCGGATATTGGAACCGGATATCACATTATTTTTAAAGATAAGGACCGACATTTACCCGGTATCAATGGGTAAATTTCAAGAAGATCAACGTTCCTATTCGTTACGTAAAAATCAATATCTTTAAAGAAACCTAGATTTTCAAAAAATGAAAAATTCTCGTCGAAAGTTTCTCTCATCTATTAGTATGTTAGCTGCCAGTTCAGCCATTCCCCTTCATGCTTTTGATTTTGGTTCATCAAAAAAATTGAAAATAGCCCTTGTTGGAACGGGAATAAGAGGTATTACTTTTTGGGGTAAAAGGTTAATTACGGAATATTCCAATATCATAGAATTTGTTGGGCTTTCCGATATAAACTCTAGTAGACTGGCATACGCCAAAAAGTATATTGGTGTTGAATGTCCTGTTTTTATCGACTTTAAAAAAATGGTGACAGATGTTCAGCCGGACCTTATAATTGTTACTACAAAGGATTCTACCCATCATAAATTTATAATACAAGGTTTAAATATGGGGTGCGATGTGTTGACCGAAAAACCCCTTACGGTAGACGAAACAAAATGCCAGGCTATTTTAGATGCCGAGAAAAAATCGGATAAAAGCTTAATAGTAGGTTTCAATTACAGATGGAGCCCATACGCCACAAAAGTGAAAGAGCTTTTAATGGAAAAAACTATTGGAGATTTAGTTTCGGTAGACTTTAGCTGGTATCTCAATACCTATCATGGCGCTTCATATTTTAGAAGATGGCATGGTGAAATGAAAAGCAGTGGCTCACTTTGGGTGCACAAATCCACACATCATTTTGATCTATTGAACTGGTGGATAGACTCTGAACCAAGTGAAGTATTTGCCTACGGCGATTTAGAATTCTATGGAAAAAACGGTCCGTTTAGAGGGGACAACTGCCGCACATGTAAACATAGTGATAGTTGCGATTTTTATTGGGATATTACCAAGGATGAATTTATGAAAGAACTTTATGTAAATCATGAACATGAAGATGGTTATATTCGCGATAACTGTCTATTTAGAAAAGATATAGATATATATGATAAAATGTCTGCTCAAGTAAAATATGCGAACAATACTACCCTAAATTACTCCCTTACCACCTACTCTCCTTTTGAAGGTTGGCGTGTAGCTTTTAACGGAACCAAAGGACGTATTGAAGCCTCACAGGATATTCCGTATAACATGAGTAAAACTATATCAGAAGCTGAAAAGCATTCCAATGAAATGGATCAGACCAGTAAAAATGAATTATCTTCTGAGTCCATAATAGTTCACAAACTATGGAAAGAGTATGAAACTATTGAAGTTCCTATGGAAAAAAAAGGTCATGGAGGCGGTGACAAACGCTTACAGGATAAAATTTTTAAAACTTCGGACATGGAAGATCCTTTTGGCAGAACGGCAGGTATAAGAGATGGGGCCATGTCAATCCTCATTGGTATTGGGGCAAGACGCAGTATTGAACAGAAAAAATTAATCAAAATTTCAGAGCTTACAAATTTACAACCACAAGTAAAACGATAGGTAATGTTAAATACATTGATTTAGCAATAGTATTTGCCCTACTTATTTGATTGTGCCATAAAACATATTAGATTTACTTAATTACGCAGGTCATTCCGTAAAGAGAAAAACAAATTACCTTTTCATGCAGCAGAGTACCCCATTAGAAAAAAAACTTAAAAGCAAGGTTAGGCTGGTTTTAAAAGTCAATTACTATTCTTCTCTCCTTTCTTTAGTTTTTGGTGGTATTTGCTTTTTTCTACTTGACATTAAAGAGGTTATCCCTTATGCCTTTCTTGCTTTTGGCATCTTGAATTTGATTAACATTCTTTTGTTCAAATACCACAACAACCTTACACTTACCTATAATATTGTTTCTATGATGACCTTGGCCGGTGCCAGTCTCGTTACTCTCTACAGTGGAGGAATCAATAGTCCGTTCATTTTTGTTCTGGCCCTCATTGTTGTTGCGGGATATGTTACCACAAAGGCCTATGGTTCTATTTATCTTAACTTGAACATATTAATAATTGTACTTATTTATTCTCAGAGCGTTGCTGATTTTAATTTTGTGGAAAATGTTGTCCCAGAGACTTCGCAAAATTTATTCGCCCTCCTCAGTGTCTTATTCTCTGTTTACCTTTTAGGTGGTGTTTTTGGAAAAAACTTGCTTCATGCACATCATAATCTCTATAAAACCAAGAACGAACTTGAAGAGAAAATACGCGAAAAGGAAACTTTAATAAAAGAAGTTCACCACAGGGTTAAAAATAACTTGCAAACCGTATCTAGCCTTTTGAGCTTACAATCTAGAAGTATTGAGGACAAAGATGTAAAAAGCCTTTTGAAAAGTAGTCAAAACCGGGTTATTACTATGGCTATCGTTCATGAAATGCTTTATATGCGCGAAGACCTCTCTAAAATCGAATATAGATCTTACGTACAAGAACTTGCGGAATATTTAGTACGCTCTATAAAAGGTACTAGCAGTAATATTACTTTGAATATAGACATTCCAAATGTAAAATTGAATATAGATACCGCTATACCACTGGGCCTTTTAATAAATGAAACGGTAACCAACTCCCTAAAATATGGTATAGTAAATGAAAATAAGGGAGAAATACGTATCAAACTCCGAAAGACCGATGATGATGAGTTTGTTCTTAGCGTAGGAGATGATGGCAAAGGTTTTCCCGAAGAGGTAACGCATAAAAACTCAAAATCTCTTGGTCTAAAGTTAATACATAACCTATCCAGACAATTGCACGGCTCTATAATGAGAGATTTCAGCGAGGAAGGTACACACTACATCATTAGATTTAAAGAAATAAGAGATCAAATTACTAGTGTAGCTTAGTACATTTATCTCAGTTAGACAATTACTTTTTAACATGAGACTTTAGGGAGCGTAAAACTCCTTTCGTCTTTGGAAACAATACCATATGGCTTACAACCAAAGCCAGAGCGGTTAAAAAAACAAATAACATCATAGTAATTATTTTCAAGGTTATACTAAACGGGGCTTATCTAATTGAGTAACAAAATTTAGAGCTTTCTTCACTCTATATTCTTTTAAATTATACAATCGCACTAAGCTGTTGCTGGAACTAATTTCATCTTTCTGAGCAATCTCAACATTACTAAAGCTAAAAGCCAGAACAGAATCCATTTTAAAATGGTGATTTTTAACATTGACTATTGTGTTGGATGGAACAATTGTTCCGAAGTTTAGAACAAATAGCAAAATCAAAATAGGTTTCATAATTATAATTTGGGCATTATAAAGATAAACATAAAACATAAAAACCTTAACATAAATCGCTGATATGCAGCAATTTTAGACGTCTAAATCTTATTACGATAAAAGTTGAATTATTATCGACAAGTGAAATTTTTTAAAAAAATAGTATATAGTAGATACCAATAGGTAACCGATAAATGGTATAAAACCATATGAGATAGTGTAAGCTGTTAGTATGGCCTATAAATTAGAGTGGATGGCTTTAATGTAGATTTTTATCACCTAGAGTATTATAAAAACCATTTCATTATGAAATACGCCGTCTTCGTAAAAATAGTATTAGCGGTATAAAGGATGTATTAGAATAAATTTTACAAATAGAAAATTAACTTGGTAGTCGAAAAAGAAGAATAGAACAGGAAGTAAAGATTAAGCCATTTTAGCCTTGTTTCTTTTTGTAGTAAAAGAAAGCGCCTTAGTTACTCTAGCATTATCTCTCTTATATAAACGAGCAACCTCTACTGTGTTTTCAAAGCTAACTTCCTCAGTTGAAGTTTCGGTAACGATAGTCATTTCAATAGTATCGACTTTTACCGTTTCAGTAGCAGTTTGAGCTTGAGCAGTTACTCCGATAAAAAGAACAAATATTAAAGTTGCGATAGTTTTCATGACTTGACGTTTTATATAATTAAAACGCCGCAGACCCCATTCTACCGAGGTTCCATTCGCTGAAAAACCCCTTATTTTCGGTTATCCGCACAACTTCGGTTCAACTGTAAAAAACCATCGGTGAACGTAAATAACCCAAAAAACACTTTACCGAACCATTATGCTTTTTATCCGGAAAAAGTGATTTTAATTTCATAGAAATAAAAAGAAAACCCTTAGAGCAATATTAATGTTATTTTGATTTTTTTCAATTTTATTAGATTTTAATCCCTCAATAAATATTGAACTTTTGAAAATTAATAAGTGAAGCAAAATGAATTAAGCCGTATATCTATTCTACACATTACAAGAACCTATTACCCTTTTTTAATAACCACAGTAATTTAGATGACCTCTTTATAAAGTCTAAGCATAGAAATCATAGGCTTGCATAAAACAATTTGTTCTCCAACTAAATGAACTATGTGCACCGAAGTTGCACAACAAATAGTTTGTTTATGACGTAGAAAGATGTAAAGTGATATATAAATTACTATATATACTAAATAAGTGTATAGATATATGTGACGCTCGGATAGTTTATAAAAATTGATTAAGCCATTTTAGCCTTGTTTCTTTTTGTAGTAAAAGAAAGCGCCTTAGTTACTCTAGCATTATCTCTCTTATATAAACGAGCAACCTCTACTGTGTTTTCAAAGCTAACTTCCTCAGTTGAAGTTTCGGTAACGATAGTCATTTCAATAGTATCGACTTTTACCGTTTCAGTAGCAGTTTGAGCTTGAGCAGTTACTCCGATAAAAAGAACAAAAATTAAAGTTGCGATAGTTTTCATGACTTGACGTTTTATATAATTAAAACGCCGCAGACCCCATTCTACCGAGGTTCCATTCGCTGAAAAACCCCTTATTTTCGGTTATCCGCACAACTTCGGTTCAACTGTAAAAAACCATCGGTGAACGTAAATAACCCAAAAAACACTTTACCGAACCATTGTGCTTTTTATCCGGAAAAAGTGATTTTAAATTCATGGAAACAGAAAGAAAACCCTTAGAGCAATATTAATGTTATTTTGATTTTTTTCAATTTCATAAGGTTTTGACCCCTTTTAAGTATTAAACTGTTGAAAAATTTACAAGTGAAGAAAAATAAATCAATACGTCAATCTATGCAAAGCATTACCAGAAACTATTATTTATATCATAACCGTCGTAATACATATAATCTCTTAACAGAGTCTAAGTATAGAAGTCATAAGCTTTCATAATGCAATAGATTCTTTACTTAAATGAACTATGTTCTCTGTGGTCTTACCTGGAACAGTTTTAATTATGAAATAGAAAGATGTAAAGTGATATATAAATTACTATATACACTAAATAAGTGTATAGATATATGTGACGCTCGGATAGTTTATAAAAATTGATTAGGCCATTTTAGCCTTGTTTCTTTTTGTAGTAAAAGAAAGCGCCTTAGTTACTCTAGCATTATCTCTCTTATATAAACGAGCAACCTCTACTGTGTTTTCAAAGCTAACTTCCTCAGTTGAAGTTTCGGTAACGATAGCCATTTCAATAGTATCGACTTTTACCGTTTCAGTAGCAGTTTGAGCTTGAGCAGTTACTCCGATAAAAAGAACAAAAATTAAAGTTGCGATAGTTTTCATGACTTGACGTTTTATATAATTAAAACGCCGCAGACCCCATTCTACCGAGGTTCCATTCGCTGAAAAACCCCTTATTTTCGGTTATCCGCACAACTTCGGTTCAACTGTAAAAAACCATCGGTGAACGTAAATAACCCAAAAAACACTTTACCGAACCATTGTGCTTTTTATCCGGAAATCTAGTTCCTTTCTAGTTCAAAAATCTTCTCTTTACTACTATGCATTAAATAAAAATTACTGTTTATGCTTAGTTCTATACATCCATCCGTTTCTTTTCTTTGAACTGTGAGCTTTTTAATCAACTCTTTCAAAACCTACCTTTTAACTTATTCCAGATATAGCAAACCCCGGTCTACTTATCATGTATACCTTACAATTAATAATGATAACCCAATTCACTTGTAGTATTCTACTTGCAATGGTACTCGATGAACGAACGATCCAGAGTGGACTTTTGACGAATATTAGTTAATATTATTGGAACGATAAGTCAAAATGAATAATTTGCAGGTTCTTTTGAAAAAGAAAATAGATTAATTTAAAATCACTGAATTATGAGACGTAATTTAATTACAAGATTTTTTCTGTTCTCAATGTTATTTGTATCATTTATTATGGTACCCGTTGCCTGTAGCAGCGATGATGGGGGAACTGATGACAAAGAACAAACACCCGATCCGGATCCGGAACCGGAGCCAGAGCCAGCACCTGAACCAGACCCAACAAACGAAAATACTATTATAGATGCTACTGCAGCTTCTCACGCCAACGGAATTAGCACCTCTACCATAACCGTTCAATTAGCAGATGCAGATGGCAATAAGCTTAAAGCCAGCGGTGGTGTAATAGTTTTATCAGCTACGGGATCGACCACAATTTCTGAAATTACCGATAATGCAGATGGAACTTACACAGCTACTGTAAGTGGTGACGTAGAGGAAACAATTACTGTATCGGGAACATTGGATGGTACGGACATTACAAGTACTGTAGACATTACATTTAACCCGGATGAATCTAATCCGGCACAAGAAGCATCACAGTCAACAGAAGCAGCTGGTCCTACTTTATTAAGGATTAATTGTGGAGGAGATGAAATAACTTTCGGAGATGTTACTTTTCTTGCTGATCAATATTTTGACGGTCCTACCGAAGCTTATAACAACCCTAATGTGGACGTATCAGAAATAACGAATACGGATATGCCGGAGCTCTATATTACAGAGAGAATAACTGATAACACAGATGTTAAAGGCCCATTCTCTTATAAAATTCCGGTTTCCGATGGCACTTACACAGTTAAACTTTACTTTGCAGAAGTTTACTGGGGGGTTCAGAACCCAGAAGGACTAGGAGAGGAAGACGGTACCGGCCGTAGAGTCTTTAATATTTCTATGGAAGATGAAGCTATTTTTACAGGATATGATCTTTATAAGGAACATGGTGCTTTATCCGCCGGAAGCCGTATGTACGATGTTGAAGTTACAGATGGTGAGTTAACTATTACTCTTGAAGCGACAGTTAACAAGCCTAAAATATCAGCTATTGAAGTTTTTGGAACTGGAACAATAGGTTCGTAAAAGAACATTTTAGATAACTTACTAATAGGTCTATAGAGCTTAAGCTTTATAGACCTATTTTTTTGAACCTTTATCAGTAAGGTTACGTATATAATTTATACTAATACAGAAAAACTACATTCATATGTTCAAATTCATACTTATTATAACTCTATTTATAGGAGCTTCTTGCCAATCTCATGTTGAAAAGAAAAAACCTATTCAAGAATCTTTAGCAAAAAAAGAAATTGTAAAGTTAACCGCTCAAGACCTTGAAAATTTTGAAACGGCATATTTTGCAAGTGGTTGTTTTTGGTGTGTAGAAGCTATATTTGAAAGTGTAAAAGGAGTTAAGGAAGTAGTGTCCGGCTATTCTGGTGGTTCTGAAAAGAACCCGACCTATGAACAAGTTGGAGGTGGTTTAACCTCCCACGCAGAGGCTGTCAAAGTTTATTACGACCCAAAAACTATTTCATATACCGCATTAGTCCAAGTTTTTTTTGGTTCTCATGACCCTACGACTTTAAATAGACAAGGACCAGACCGAGGTGCACAGTACAGATCAGTTGCTTTTTATAAAAACGAGAAAGAGAAACAGATTATTGAAGGTTATATTAAAGCCTTAAAAGACCAAAACGTATACAATGGTGCTCCCATAACCACAGAGGTAACACAGTTTACTAAATTCTATGAAGCAGAAGATTACCATCAAGACTACGAACGTAAACATCCTAAAAACTCATATATTACAAATGTATCTGTTCCTAGGCTAAATCGATTTAAAGAGAATTTTAAAGAATATTTAAAGGAAGATACGCATTGATCAGTTGATTCTCTTTGAAATATACGCAGCCCCATTAGGGCTGTTTTTTTTTACAAGACTATAGATAAACAATTACGCTACTGTAGCATCACTTCACTGTATTGTGCATTTATGTTAATCGTCTTTTCTGTATCCTTCTGTCCTATTTTTCCTTTATAGACCATATTATTATGATTCGCCGTTTTACTTAGCTTTAAATAAGAAGGAACCGCAAATTCAGACGCAGTCCCGTTCATGTAAATACTCCCTTCCTTCTTTGGTAAATCACAAACAAACTCGGCATTTTGTAATGAAACATCCAAGGTATCAAAATCATCGGCTATACGTTGTATCAACAACGGTCCAAAACTATTTGTTATGACAGCAGACTTAATAAGATTGTTTATACATACCTCCGATGATCTTACGCTTAAACGCAGATTTAAAACCTCTACTAAGCTCACATCCTCGGAATAATCTGCTTTCAGTTGACCAACATTCCATTTTTGCACACTTATAGGCGAATATGAAACCGCTACATTGGTTTCATCTCCATCTATAGTTGCGGCATATAATTTTGCATGAGAAAGTGTGGCATTCATATTGATGGTGTGTTCTGCCAGTTTAACCTCGCCATGACGCACATTCATTTTTATTTTAGTTGATTTTGGCATTCTTATTTTAATGGTCTTTTTCACTTTAAACTTCCTATTTTCGCTTCCTTTATTATAATAAAAGGTATTTGAACGGTGTTCATTATTGCGATTCATTCTTGCTTCTATCCTTTCTTCCATAACTTCAGCCTTCCTTTCCGCTTGATCGGCTTTTCGCTCTAACCTATCTTCCATTCGTTCATTCCGAGCTTCCATTCTTTCCTCAAATTCTCTTTCGTGTCTCTCGCGCATTTCCTCACGTTTCACTTCCATCTTTTGCTGCCATTCTTGCATTTCTCGCTCATAAGGTTCTCCAAAATTTTTCTGAAAATCCTCTTGCCATTTTCTCAGATAGGATTCCCCTTCTCTCTCAAATGCCTCATGATCAAAGTTTGGGTTTGGTGCTTTTGGTGGCATAGGGGGTTCTGGCGGCATTGGTATTTCCATTAATTCCGAAAAATAAAAATCAAAATTAAAGGCATCAACCTCTGGTATATCAGGCATTTCAATCTGTAAATCACCAATATGCACGAATGATTTAGACCATTCCTCATCGTTATTACTAACAATACTAACTTTTTTACTGTTTCCTAAAATAGAAAAACCTTCCTTTTTAAAATAGGCTTCCACTTCTCTATCCGTTGCACCTTCTAATGCTATAGTGGTTTCTATTTCAACTTGATTCTTATTCCATGTATCAAACTCAATATCAGTGTAACTTGTATTAATATCTAGTATGGCATTATCCTCTACCTTAAAACTTTCCGTACTTCTCCTTTCTTTTTTTTGCCCATTGGCGCCTATGCTGATGAGGCATAGAACAACCATTAGGGACTTAAACACTAGCCTCTTTAACTGTTTCATTTTTTGATGATTTTAATTGATTTAACTTTACTTTTAACTTTTGTAACATCTCCAGACGTAATTGCAAGTTTTTTACCATTGCGGTTATAGTCTGGTCATTAGGCCCTATTTCATTCAATTCTTTATTTAGTCTACCATATTCATGGTTCAGTTCATTTAATTCTCCCATAAAACTGTCTATAAGAGCTTTGGTCTTATTTGAAACTTCAAGCCCAGAAATTTCTAGATTTATACTCGCCATATAATAACTTTCAATCTTCTTTAAATTTGGCGAAAGATCTCCAAGAGATATTTTTTCTATTGAATTATCTATTTTCTTCTTTTCAACTACTGTTTCTTCCGAAACTACCGTATTTCCTTTCCACACGAAGAAAGCACCTAGCCCTATGATCAGCGCTACCGAAGCGGCAATTTTATGATAAGGCAATGTTTTCTTTTTTTGCTGTGGCAATGTCGCTTCCAATTTTTTAAGAAATCGTTCTTCATGGCCCAGTCTTAATTCTGGCCTATTCTGTTCATCATCGCTTTCTAAAAGCTTTCTAATATCTCTTGCCATTATTCTTTTCTTTCAACACTTGTTTTAAATAGCCTTTGCCCCTTAGTAATCGTGTCCTACAGGCAGTTTCCGTTAGACTCAATATTTGTGATATTTCCGCATGATCATACCCTTCCAATAAATACATCATCACTACATATTTATATTTTTCGGGTAACTCTTGCATTGCATCTTTAATTTCCTTTACTGAAATACCATCATCTACAGACCAGTTTTCATCCGCAACTACAGGTAAATGACGTTCTTCAAAAGCAACGGTCTCATGTTTTCTGGACTTTAAAAAATCAATACATTTATTGATTACAATTCTTTTTAGCCAAGCTCCAAAAGTTACGTTGCCCTCATATTGTTCTATTCTTTGGAAAGCCTTTAAAAATGACTCTTGAAGTATATCTTCCGCATCATCAGAATTTTTTACGTACCGCATGGCTACACAGAACATACCGTCACAGTATTGCCGGTACAGTTGTATCTGTCCCTTTCTGTTATTATTTTTACATTGTTCTACTACGTCAATCTGAAACATTCTTTGGTTTCGTTGTCAGTTTTAGGTCTGTTCTATTATAAGGACGAAAGAAATACGCTCGTGTTGCAAAAAACCCATAATTTTGTAAAGATTTTAATTAGAGACATTTGAAACAAGTTACAATACAAACCGAAAACATTATCCTAATCGTCTTGGATTATGGTGCTGTCATTCAAAAATTATTAGTTAAAGGTACAGATGGAAATTACACAAATGTGGTAGTTGGCCTTAACTATCCTAGCGCTTACGAAAACGATAAAAAGTGTTTAGGTGCTTGTGTGGGGAGGTATGCCGGAAGGATTTCGCAAGGTGGTTTTACTTTAGATCGCGAAAAATATCCCTTACATAACATAAACGGCGTTCACTTACACGGGGGAAAGAAAGGCTTTTCTCAAAAAACATGGAAATTTGAAGAAGTTGATAATGGTCCTGAGCCATTTATAAAACTCTCTTATCTTAGTAAGCATTTGGAGGAAGGATACCCTGGAAACCTAAAAGTTACCGTGACCTATAAAATTGAAGACAATGCTCTAGTTATTGAACATAAGGCCGAAACTGACCGTACAACAGTTTTAAACCTTACGAATCACTCCTACTTTAAATTAGATTATGGAGAGGATATTGCTGATTATCTTTTACAAATGAATTGTACGCATTATACGGAAAGTAATAGCGATCAATTACCTACCGGCAATTTTGCTTCGGTAAAAGGAACACCTTATAATTTTTTGGAAGAAAGACCAATAGGAAATACACCACTAGATATACCTTTCGCTATTCATCCCAAAACCAATCTGGCCGCTAGAATGAGTTCTAAAAAGTCTGGGATTACAATGACAGTGCAAACCAATCAACCCGCACTTGTTGTTTATACGCCGCCTGAATTTCCGGGAATCTGTTTTGAAACTCAAAATTTTCCTGATGCCCCTAATCAACCTAACTTTCCTAGTTCCGTATTGAGGCCTGGTGAAAAATATCAGAATTTAACCAAATATCATTTTTCGGTAAAATAAAATTAAAAAGCCCCAAAAAGCGTTGGCCTTTTGGGGCTTAACAAATAAAATGTTTCCTTTAAGCTTCTACCATTAGATTTAGCTCAACCGTTATGTTATCCCTAGTTGCTTTGCTATAAGGGCATATTTCATGCGCTGCATTAATCAGGTCCTCTCCTTTTTCCTTATCTACTGTAGGCAATAGACAGTCTAAAGTAGCATCTATAAAAAATCCATCTTCATCTTTATTAAAACCAATAATTGCGGTTACGCTAAAATCTCCCAAATCATCAACACCATGTTCTTTTGCAACGGCTTCAAGAGCTCCTGCAAAACAAGTTGAATATGCAGCGGCAAAAAGCTGCTCTGGATTAGTAGATTTCCCATCTGTTTTTCCATTTACACCGGGCATTTTAATATCTAAATCTACGGCTCCATCATCACTTTTTACATGACCTGCTCTTCCTCCTGTATTCGTTGCTTCCGTTTTAAAAATAGTTTTCATTACGTATAAGTTTATGATTACATCATGAAGTTAAGCTATATATTCTTAAAACATAAAATGGTTTATTAAATTAGTGTGAAATGCACCTTTGTGGTTAAAAAAAGAATGGATTACGCACCTATTACGTAACTTGGGGTAACCAATTTCATCAAAATGAAAATTCTAAAGTGGACTGTAATTGTATTTGCCATATTAGGTGTTCTTTTCTTTTTTGTTATAAGTCCTTACATAAAGAAACAAACAAAAAAACACAGTCCTGAACAAACGGTTTCGTATACTAAAAACGGAATGGACCTAACGGTAAACTATTCCAGCCCATCAAAGAAAAACAGGGTGATTTTTGGCGAACTTGTACCTTATGATGTGGTTTGGCGCACCGGAGCTAATGAACCCACTACTTTTTCAACAGAAAATGATATTAAAGTAGCAGGAGAGAATCTTCCGGCTGGCACCTATTCCTTATGGACTAGACCAAACAGACAAAGTTGGTCTATAATATTTAATAAATACATTCCTGAGTGGGGCGTTAGTATACTCAGCGGAGGAAAAGAAACTACACGAATAGAAAAAGAAGATGTAATTGAAATTGAAATACCAACTAAAGAAACTATTGAAACCATAGAAAATTTTACCATAAATTTTGAAATGGAAACCCAGCTCTTTATGAGCATATCTTGGGACAGAACGTTGGTTAAAATACCTATTAGCAAATAACATTGGAAAATAATAAAAGTTTAGATTCAAAAGGTATTTCTGAAATTCAGAAAAAAAGGAAAAAATCGGTTGATCCTTCTCAATTAGTGAAAGCACTAATCAATGGAGACAAAACCGCTCTTGGCAGAGCTATTACCCTTGTTGAGAGTAATAATAAAAATCATCTCAAAGAGGCTAATGCGGTTGTTACCCAATGTCTTCAACAAAAAACAAAAAGTATTCGTATAGGTATTACGGGTGTTCCGGGTGTAGGTAAAAGCACTTTTATTGAAACGTTTGGTCAACTGTTAACCTCTCTGGGAAACAAAGTTGCCGTACTTACCGTAGACCCTACAAGTAGTCAGAGTAAAGGAAGTATTCTGGGAGACAAGACCCGGATGGAAGTCTTGGCAAAGGACCCCAACGCTTTTATACGCCCCTCACCTTCCGGCCTTTCATTAGGTGGGGTTACTCGCAAAACCAGAGAAAGTATTATTTTATGTGAGGCAGCAGGTTTTACGATTATTCTGGTAGAAACTGTTGGAGTGGGACAAAATGAAACAACGGTACATGCCATGGTAGACTTTTTTCTGCTCTTAAAATTAGCTGGTGCAGGAGATGAACTTCAAGGTATTAAAAGGGGTATTATAGAAATGGCTGACGGCATTGTCATTAATAAGGCAGATGGCGATAACCTTACACAAGCTAAAATTGCAAAAACCGAATTTGAACGTGCTCTGCAGTTGTATCCGCCTAAAGGAAATGGTTGGAGACCAAAAGTTACCTATTGCTCTTCTATTGAAAACTCCGGTATAAAAGAGATTTGGGATATTATCTCTGACTATATTTCTACGAGCAAAGCAACAGGGTATTTTGAGGAAAAGCGAAGACAGCAAAATAAAAACTGGCTATATGAAGCTATTGAAGATCAACTTAAAGCAGACTTCTTTAAAGATTCTAAAATAACAAAGGAAATAGACGGCTACCTAAATCAAGTTGTTTCCAAAAAAATATCTCCGTTTTACGCAGCAGACCAATTGATAACGATTTTTAAAACTAGCTCTTAATTAATTAGCTTAATTTGCAGGCTAAACGTCTTTTATTCTGATGGATTTAGTTACCACATCCCTATTGTCTATTGTTATTCCGGTTTTTAACGAATCTGAAAATGTTGTTCTGCTTACCAATAATATTCACGAAAGTCTTACCGGCTATAACTACCAAATTATCTACGTAGATGATTTTTCTTTTGATGGGACTAGAAAGGTAATTAAAAACATGAAAGATGGTAAAGTCCATCTCATCAGTCTAAAACGGAATTACGGTCAGAGTCTGGCATTAGCGGCGGGCATTGATTATGCAGAAGGTGATTACATTATTACCATGGACGGTGATATGCAGAACGACCCTAGCGATATTCCAAAGATGCTAAAATACATAGTGAATGAAAAGTACGATGTTGTTACCGGTATTCGCGCTGATAGAAAAGATTCGTTCGTAAAAAAAATACCTTCTAAAATAGCAAATGCTTTAATACGCCGTACAGCTAAATTGGATATAAAAGATAATGGCTGCGCCTTAAAAATTTTCACTGCAGAAACAGCCAAAGAGTTAAACCTATACGGAGAAATGCACCGGTTCATTACTTTATTAGCCCATTTTGAGGGTGCACGTATCAAACAGATTCCCGTAAAACATCATGCAAGGCATGCCGGCTCTTCTAAATACGGTCTAGAACGTATATTTAAGGTGGTGGCAGATATTATGTTGCTTTTATTCATTAGAAAATATTTTCAAAGGCCTATTCACTTTTTCGGGATTTTTGGCTTCGTTCTGATTTTAATAGGTATAGGTATAAATATTCATCTATTAATAGTGAAATTTGGCCTTGGAGAGGATATAGGTTCTAGGCCGTTGTTAACCTTTGGTATGATGTTTATCCTAGCCGGCATTCAGCTTTTCACAATAGGTATAGTAATGGAGCTTCTGATTCGCACTTACTACGAATCTCAAAATAAGCGTCCTTATAAAATAAAGAATGTTACTATTGGTAATCGAGTAAAATCTTAGCTTTTCTTTTTAAGAATATCTATTCCCTATATCAACGAAGGTGGATTAAATGCATTTTTTTTAATGTCCGTTTTCGTGTAGACGGGTTCAAAAAGTCCTTGCTCAGCATGGAAACCTGATAGTCATTTACCGTAAACTGCTGGTCCCAATCAAGTCCGGCATCTTGCACTCTTTTTAAATCTATGTCATTAGCATATAGCCATACGTTCCTTCTTTTTTCCATAGTTTTTAAGGAAGTGTGTTGAACAGGGTAGCGATTATAAAAATCCAATGCCCATGTATTAAAGTCTGATACACGATATATCTTATCCACAGGTATATTCTCATCAGAAACTACCTCAGCCATACTAGATCCAGCTTGGTAGCTAAGAAGTTCAGGATAAAAATGCAGGTTTAAAACTGAATTTAAAAGTAAAGAACTATAGACGGATAAGGTTATTATCCGTAAAAAACGAGCTTCTCTTTTTAAGCAGAAATAAATGATAACGATTAATAAGACCGTTAATAAAACAGACGCTATAAGACTCTCAAATTTAAAGACATAAAAGCATATAAATAGTGTAGCCGTAAAGACTATACTAAGCACAAAATACTGAGATCCTAAAAGTATTTTTAGCATCTTCTCTTTATCAAACCTAATTAAATCACTTATATAAGATGCTGTAAGTACCGCAAACAAGGGGATAATGATATTTAAATAATGTGGTAGCTTAAATTGTGAAGAGCTTGCTACAGTAAAAAAGACAATTATAGTTCCCAAAGTTAAAAACTCAAACTTAGGATTATAGCTAAATTTTAATTTGAAAAATAGTCTAACACGAGAGCCAAAAGCAAATAAACCCGGAATTGTCCAAGGAATAAAGACCCACAAAAAGGTATGAAAAAAGAAAAAATAGTCTTTTGAAGTTTGTCCCATGGTACCTCCGGTACGTTCCAAACTTTGTTCCCAAAAGATAAACAGAATACCGCTGCGATTGGATGCTCCGCGAATAACCTTCTCAGGATGTAGATCAAACTGATGGTAATAAGCATATAACATAGGGGCTATGGCTATTCCAAAAAATACAAGGCCCACTAAAACCTTCCAACTAAGAATACTCTTCCACTTACGCGTATAGCTCAAATGACAGATTATGGCAACACCAATAACAAAGAGCGCAATCTGACCTTTAGTTGAAAATGCCAGACCGGCCGCCAAACCTCCAATAATTATGGAATTTAGCGTACGTTTTTCAATATAAGTCGCAAATTGCCAAATTGATAAAATAGTAAAAGCGGTAAGAACAGCATCTGTGCGAACATCAATAACAGATAGAACAATAGTCTGCGCAGTCATGAAAATAAGAGCAGCCAATTTACCGGTTTTGGTATTATAAAGTAACTTACCCAACCCATAACAACTGTAGGCCCCTAATATGGTTGCCAAAATAGCAGGTATTCTATAGGCCCATTCAAATAAACCAAAAATCTTGAATGATAAAGCTGCTAACCAAAAGTGAAGATGAGGCTTATCCAAATATTGAGCCCCGCCCTTTATGAGGTTTACAAAGTCATTCTCTTGTACCATTCTCATTGCCATTACGGCAAACTGAGCGGAATCTGATTCAAAAAGAGTGACAAACATTCCAGCAATATAGACCAGAACAATTAGCACTAATAAAAAACCATATCTAAGGTTCGATATCATACAGATATTTCTCGATTGCAAATATATACAACTTAGAAAACAACCAACTAAAAAACAAGCCAATTAAGGCTCCCGTTAACACATCCAATGGAAAGTGAACTCCTAAGTAGATTCTGCTATACGCAACCAAAACTGCCCAGAATATCAATATAAATCCTATATAATTATATTTATGCCTTAGGACTAAAGTAAAGAAAAAAGCTACTGCAAAGCTATTTGCGGCATGTGCGGAAAAGTAACCGAATTTACCTCCACAAGAAGATTTGACCAACCTTACCAAACCATCCAAATCAGGGTCATGGCAAGGTCGTAAACGTTGTACGCCGTATTTAAAGAAATTACCCAACTGATCGGTAACTACAATTAACAAACAAACGGTAATCAAAAGAACTACGGTTTTCTTTAGACCATAGGTTTTGAAAGCCAAGAACAACAAGACTGCATATAATGGTATGGCACTAAATTTATCTGAAATGAACAACCAAAAAGCATCCCATTGCGATGTTCCCAAGTTGTTTAGAAAAAGGAAGAGTTCTTTATCGTGTTGAACAAGTTCTTGCCACATGATTTTTCTTATTCTTCGTATCTAGAAACTTCACGGTCATAAAACTCACCGGCCTGCTCTATTAGTCCTTCCGCTTCGGATTCTAACTCCTTTTCATCCTCAGTAGAAAAGTCCTCCAACCACTCTACCTCATCGTTTTCTAAGTTGATTATAAATCTAGGATATTCAGTATGTACAACGAAAATGGCCGTGGGATAATCAGTATTATCTCCTAACAAAAATTTTGGGAATTCCATCTTATGAATTTACTATTAGCTTTTTAGTCAAATAATTGAAGCGAATATACAACATAACCGCCGATGCACTAAGCCCTGTAAGCAAACCTATCCATATGCCTGTGCTTTTTAGTTCTGTATGTAAACCTAAATAGTAGCTAACGGGAAAGCCTATGGCCCAGTACGCTATAAAGGTAATCAATGTTGGTATTTTTACATCTTGTAACCCACGTAGCGCGCCTAAAACTACCACTTGAACACCATCCGATATTTGAAAAAACGCGGCAACCAATAAGAGCTGAGCGGCTAAGGCTATAACCTCCGTATTATCTGCTACGTTCATGACATCGTCCAAATCCAAATATATGGTTGGGAACCAATATCTGCCTATCAAAAATAAGGCGGCAAAAAACACCTCCAGCAATAAGGTGAGTAAGAATATAGACAATCCAACGCGTCTTAAGTCCACAAAATTGCGCAATCCCTTTTGGTTTCCTACGCGAATCATGGCAGCAATACCTAGACCCATTCCGAACATAAAGGTCATACTACTTAAGTTCAGAGCAATCTGGTTGGCTGCTTGAGCATTTTTTCCCAAGACACCACTAAGCCAGATAGCAGCAGTAAATATGGCTACTTCAAAAAACATTTGCAATGCAGAAGGGAAGCCGAGATTTATAATTTTATTGATTACCTTTTTCTCAATATGTTTCCAATTAAACCCTGTAACATAATTGTGAAACTTTTTTTTGCTCTTTAGGAGATACCAGATATACACAACCATTAGGACACGAGAAACCAGTGTGCCAATAGCAGCACCAACTATACCCATCTTTGGAAAACCAAAAGAACCGAAAATTAATAAATAGTTGATAATTATATTTACCACATTTGCCATAATGGTAGCATACATGGGGTATTTGGTTTGTGACAAGCCTTCTGAAAATTGTTTGAATGCCTGAAAAATAACCAAAGGCACCAATGAGAAGGCTACTAAATCCAAATATGGCAATGCTAAAGTAACAACCTCTTCGGACTGCCGCATTGAATACATTAATGGTTTTGCAAGTAATATAATTCCGAACAAGATCAGACTCAGAACCGTACATAAAACCAGTCCATGTTTTAGCGCACTCTTAGCATCCCCTTTGTTTCCGGCCCCATCTGCCTCTGCTACCAAGGGAGTTATGGCTGTAGAAAAGCCAATGCCCAATGACATAGCTATAAATACAAAACTATTGCCCAAAGACACTGCAGCCAGTTCCGCCGTACCCAATTGGCCTACCATAATATTATCCGCCAGTTGCACGAAAGTGTGGCCCAACATACCTAATATTACGGGTACGGAAAGCTTTATGTTATATCTAAATTCTTTAGTGTATTGCTGAAACAAAACTGATTTATTTGATAAAGTTTAAGTTAAAACGGAGTTTATTTTTCTGCTAATTTGGCTTCGTCCCAAAAGACATCCATTTCCGCAAGGGTCATTTCTTTAAGTTCTTTTCCTAGTTCTTTAGCTTTGGCTTCCAAATATTGAAAACGTCCTATGAACTTCTTATTGGTTCGCTCCAAAGCATTTTCTGGACTGATATTCAAAAAACGTGCATAATTGACCATAGAGAACATAACATCTCCAAATTCAGACTCCATTTTATCTTGGTCGTTTACTTTTACTTCTTCCTGAAACTCTGCCAGCTCTTCTTGTACTTTCTCCCAAACCTGTTCCGGCTTTTCCCAATCAAAACCTACTCCTGCTACTTTTTCTTGAACACGACTAGCTTTTACCAAAGCAGGCAGACCTCTGGGTACACCTTCCAATACACTTTTCTTTCCTTCTTTAAGTTTGATGTTTTCCCAATTACGTTTCACATCTTCTTCACTGGTCACCTTTACATCACCATAAATATGTGGATGGCGGTTGATCAGTTTGTCGCAAATTTCATTACAGACATCCGCAATATCAAAATCATTAGTTTCACTACCTATTTTTGAGTAAAAAACAATATGAAGTAAAACATCCCCCAACTCTTTCTTTACTTCCTCCAAATCATCATCAAGAATAGCATCACCAAGTTCGTAAGTCTCTTCGATAGTAAGATGACGCAGAGTTTTCATAGTCTGTTTTTTATCCCACGGGCACTGCTCTCGCAATTCATCCATAATGGTCAACAAACGATCAAAGGCCTCTAGTTTTTGCTGTCTTGTATTCATACCCTAAAATTTGCGTAAAAGTACAAAGACCCACTCTTTAACGTGTGGAAAATTTAGAGTATTTTAGAAGTCCTTACCAAGACTTAACTATACTAAGATATGATTCATTCAAACAGAAGAAATTTTTTAAAACAATCAGGTTTAGCCGCTGCCGGAAGCCTTTTATTGCCTACCATGGGTTTTGCCTTTTCGCCAAGTGAAAAATATGGAGTACAGCTCTATACCTTTCGTGATGAAATGGCCAAGGATGCCATAGGTACACTAGAGCAAATTGCTTCCATCGGTATTAAAAAAATAGAATCTGCGCGAAGCAAAGAAGGGCTCTATTACGGCCTTTCACCAAAAGAAATGAAAGAAACTTGCGACAGCTTAGATATGAAACTTTGCAGTGGCCATGTGGCTTTGGACAAAAATTTTGATGATACCATGCGCCAAGCCGTTGAATCCGGTCAAGAGTATGTTATTTGCTCTTCCCTGCCTAGTAAAGGTCAGAATATTGAGAATTACAAAAAAGTTGCAGATGCTTTTAACGAAGCTGGAAAAGCTTGTAAAAAGTTAGGGTTGAAATTCGGTTATCACAACCACGAATACGAATTTGAATCTGATAAAGACGAAGTACTTTATGATGTTCTGATGGATAATACAGACCCAGAACTAGTTCATATGGAATTGGATTTAGGTTGGGTGATCGTTGCAGAAAAAGACCCGTTACATTATTTTAAAAAATATCCTAATCGTTTCCCGCTGTGGCATTTGAAAGATATGAATATGCAGGAAAAGGTAAGTACGGAATTTGGTAAGGGCGGACTTGATATTGTCATGATGATGGAGAACAAATCAGTATCAGGCGTAAAACATATTTTTATAGAGCAAGAAGAATATGCCAGTACACCTATGGAAAGTATGAAAGAGAACATGTTATTTTTAAAAGCATTATAAACATGAGAAATAATAGTATACCCTACCTCCTATCTACTTTGGTTTTATTAGGGCTTTGCTCTTGTAAAGCACAACAAAAGAAGGCAGAAGAGATTATTGCTGAGGATGCAGAACTGACCTTAGTTTCTGAAGAATATAAATTTACCGAAGGACCTGCCGTTGATGCAAACGGAGATATTTATTTCACGGACCAGCCCAATGATAGAATTGTAAAATGGGATGCTGCTAGCAATACCGTTACGGACTATATGAAACCTTCAGGTCGTGCAAACGGACTCTATTTTGACCATGACGGCAACCTTTTGGCGGCGGCCGATGAAAAAAATGAACTATGGAGCATTTCTCCCGATAAAAAAGTAACCGTACTTATTGATGATTACGAAGAAAAAAAGTTAAATGGCCCAAATGACATTTGGGTTGATTTAGTGGGAGGGATTTATTTTACCGACCCGTTTTACAAAAGGTCTTGGTGGAAACATACGGAACCGGAACAAACCGCCAGAAGGGTATATTACCTTTCAAAAGGAAGCTCAACGCCAAAAATTGTAGCCGATGATAATTTTGAACAACCTAATGGTATTATAGGTTCTCCGGATGGAAAAACGCTATATGTTTCTGATAACGGAGCTAAAAAAACATATATGTATACCATCGATTCCAATGGTAATCTATCAAACAAAAAACTGTTTGCCGATATGGGTTCTGATGGTATGACCTTAGACAACCAAGGCAATGTGTATCTTACCGGAGACGGAGTTACCGTATTTAATTCCAAAGGTGAACAAATAGAACATATTGCGGTTCCCAAAAGTTGGACAGCCAATGTAACTTTTGGCGGACCTGACCAAAACATACTTTTTATTACAGCTATGGATTCTGTTTATACATTAGCCATGAACGTGCATGGTGTAAGATAAGTTTCAAGATTTTAAAATATAAAAAAGCCATTTCACAAATTTGTGAAATGGCTTTTTCGGTTACACCATTTGTATTCCTAAAATTAGTTCCAGCCTCCGCCTAAAGCTCGATATACGTTAACTACCGCACTCATTTGCTTTTGCTTGGTTTCTATAAGCTCTACTTTCGCCTCTAATGCGTCACGTTGTGTAAGCAAAACTTCCATATAATCTGCTCTGGCAGACCTAAAAAGTCGGTTTGAAATATCTATTGATGCTGTCAAGGCATCAACCTCTTTGGACCTTAGATCATAGCTCTTTTCGAAATTATCTATTTTCGCCAATTGATTTACTACCTCTACATACGCATTCAAAATGGTCTGTTCATAAGTATAGACCGCTTGCAGCTGCTTAGCACTGGCACCGGTATATGCCGCTTTAATTGCATTTCTATTGATGAGAGGTGCCGTTAATTCACCAAACACGGAATAGATAAGGGATTCGGGGGTATCCAACAAATACTCCGACTTGAAAGATTGGAAACCGATTCCTGCCGATAGCCCCAAAGACGGGTAAAATCTAGCCTTGGCCACCTTTACATCTAGCTTTGCCGCCAATAAATCAAGTTCTGCCTGTTTTACATCCGGACGGTTTGCCAGTAACTCAGAAGGCAGGCCTAAGTGCACTGTTTCCGGAACCAAGGTTTCAAATCCGTCATAATCCCTAGCTATAGGCTGGGGGTATCGCCCTAACAAGAAATTGATTTCATTTTCCTTTTGGACGATTTCCTGTTGAATCTCGAACTGTAAACTCTTGGTGTGAAAAACTTCTGCTTCAAACTTTTTAACAGCCAGTTCATTTACTTTTGCCGCTGCTTTTTGAATTTTTACAATTTTTAAAGCATTGCTCTGAATACCGATGTTCTGCTTCACTATAGCCATTTGATTGTCCAGAGCCAACAACTCATAATATGAATTTGCTATCTCGGAGATAAGATTGGTTACCATAAAGTTCCGTCCTTCTACCGAAGATAGGTAACGCATAACCGCAGCTTTTTTGGCATTCCTTAACTTATGCCAAACATCTATCTCCCAATTGGCCCGTGCTTCAAGCAAAAAATCGCCCAAAGGCTCTGGAAATTCCTCTCCAGGACGGATATCGGTATTGGCATCACTTGCCCCTTGACTAGTGTACCGGCCTACCTTTTCCAATCCGCTACTGGCTTGCAGGTCTACAAACGGAAGATATTCTCCCTTTTTCTCCTTTACCTCACTTTTTGCCACTGCTATTTCCTGCAGCACAATGTTGAGCTCCTGATTGTTTTGAAGCGCAATTTCAATAAGGGAACTAAGGTGTTCATCCTTAAAATATTCTCTCCATTTCACCGAAGCCGTATTGACACTATCATTTGCCGTACCCCCATACTGATCAGGTACAGCAGTATCCGCCTCACGAACGGTTTTAGTGGGTACACATGAGTGCAATGCAATAATCGCACAAAAGGATACCACAATTTTAGTATGTTTAATCATCTTTTAATTTTTTGGATTTTTCTTTCGCGATAGAATTTTTCTAAGCATTCTGCGTAACTGACTAACCTCTTCCTGAGAAACACTTTCCTCTTCAGAAGTTCTAATGAAACCTTCCGAAATAGGTTCCGTATTTTCACCTTTGATAAGAGAACGACCATCGGCCATTTTTGCAAAGACGTAATACAGGCCAGGAATTATCAAAACTCCCAATAACGTGCCCAACAACATACCTCCCATGGCAGAACCACCTATGGTTTGGTTTCCTATGGCGCCGGCACCACTTGCTACAATTAAAGGAATTAACCCAGCTACAAAGGCGAATGAAGTCATTAAAATAGGCCTGAAACGCATTTTTGCCCCTTCTATAGCCGCATCAAGAATCGTAGCTCCTTCGTTCCTCTTTTGAACCGCAAACTCCACGATTAACACGGCATTTTTACCCAGTAAGCCCACCAACATAATCAATCCGATCTGCGCATATACATCATTGGCAAGTCCCATAGCCTTTAGGAGCAGGAATGACCCAAATATACCAACGGGAAGAGATAGAATCACGGCCAATGGCAATAGAAAGCTTTCATATTGAGCAGCTAAGACCAAGTAAACAAAAATCAGTACTACGATAAATATGTAAACGGAATCATTTCCTCTGCCCGCTTCATCATAGGAGAGACCTTCCCAAGCAATATCAAAACCATTGGGTAGACTTTCTTCCGCTACTTCACGAATTGCTGTAATGGCATCTCCACTGGTATATCCCGGTGCCGGCAAACCTCTAATTGCAGCCGAATTATACAGATTGTAGCGTGTAATCTCATTAGGCCCCAAACGTTTTTCGAGCTTCATAAAAGACGAATAGGATACCATTTCTCCTTTTTCATTCTTAACAAAAAGCTGTTCAAGGTCAGACGGCATACGCCTATATTCCGGTGCCGCTTGCGTATACACCTTAAAGAAACGCCCATATTTTATGAAACCCTGTTCATAGGTACTACCGATTAAAATATTTAGGTTTTCCATAGCTTTGCCAATGGACACCCCTTTTTGCATGGCCGCCTTATTATCTACCACAAGTTCATACTGAGGGTAATTGGCAGCAAAAAAAGTAAAAAGTCCTGTAAGCTCTTCCCTTTTGCTAAGCGCATCAATAAATTCATTGTTTATTCGCTCAAATTCATGATAATCGGTATTATCCGTTTTATCCAAAAGACGCATAGAAAAACCTCCTGAAGAACCAAAACCAGGTACTGCTGGCGGTTCAAAAAACTCAATTACAGCCCCAAGGTCCTTGCTTTCCTCTTCAAGCTCTTCCATTACCTCGTGTACGGATTCATGACGTTGTGACCAAGGTTTTAGATTGATTAGACAGGTTCCTGCATTGGAACCTCGACCTTCGGTCATAATTTCGTAACCGGCTAATGACGATACCGATTCCACTGCATCCATTTCTTCACATAACGCCTGTAATTTATGGGCTACCTCATTGGTACGCTCCAATGTAGCACCTGGTGGCGTCTGAATAATGGCATATATTGTTCCCTGATCTTCATTGGGAATAAAACCGGCCGGCAAAGTTTCATTTGTTATGAATATACCTACGCAAAAGGCTATTAACAAACCAAAGGTAACCACACGCCGATTGACGATATATTTCAACACATTTATATATCTACCGGTGAGTTTTTCAAAACCTCTATTGAACCAATCTATAAACTTGTCAACAAGTGATTTCTTTCTTTTTTCACCGTGATTATTTTTCAATATCATGGCACATAATACCGGTGTAAGCGTAAGTGCTACAACAGCCGAAATAATAATGGAACCCGCCATGGTAATACTAAACTGGCGATAAAACACCCCAACAGGACCGGTCATAAAAGAGATAGGCACAAATACAGAAACCATTACCATGGTAATAGCTATAATAGCTCCCCCAATTTCGCCAATCACCTGTTTGACCGCTTCATACGGCTTTAGATGTTCTTCCTCCATCTTGGCATGGACCGCCTCCACAACAACAATGGCATCATCCACTACAATACCAATCGCCAAAACCAGGGCAAAGAGAGTTATTAAGTTAATGGACAGTCCAAAGAGCTGCATTACAAAAAATGCCCCTATCAAAGATACAGGTACGGCAATTATAGGAATAAGAGTAGAACGCCAGTCTCCTAAGAAAAGAAACACAACGATTGCCACCAAAATAAAGGCATCACGCAACGTATGAACAACCTGTTCTATAGAAGCATCTAAAAAGTTGGATACATCATAACTAATTTGGTAATCAATGCCAGGAGGCAAGTTTTCTTTGAGTTCCCTTAATTTATCTTTTACGGAATCAATAACATCACTGGCGTTACTCCCAAAAGTCTGCTTAAGAACTATAGATGCCGATGGCTTTCCATCTAAATTGGAGTATATGTCAAAAAATTCGCTTCCTAATTCTACTTCTGCAATATCGCTTAAAGTGAGTATCTCCCCGTCTTCATTGGACTTTATAATTATATCCTTGTACTGATCGGCCTCGTTATACCGGCCCTCATAGGTAAGAACATATTCCAACGCCTGGGATTTTTTTCCCGAACTACGTCCTAAACGCCCCGGCCTAGCAATTACGCTTTGCTCATCCATGGCTTCAAGAACTTCCTCTGCGGAAATATTATAGGCGCGCATACGATCCGGTTTCAACCAAACCCGCATGGCATACTTTCTACTTCCCAGTATTTTAGCACTGGCAACACCGGTTATACGTTGAAGCTCCGGTACTATTTTTGTATAAGCATAGTTGTACAAAAACTTTTCATCGTTCTTTTTAGAGGAACTAAAAAGGTTGACATACATTAACATACTAGGTTGCACCGGGGTAATAATTACTCCTTCTCTCTGTACCAATGGAGGCAGAAGAGGCATCACCTGATCAACCCTGGTTTTTACCCTGACTACCGCTTCATTTGGATCGGTTCCTGGTTCAAAGATGATACGGAGAGTTCCCTCCCCCGCACTGGTGGCATCGGAAGCAATATAGCGCATATCCTGTACGCCGTTAATTGCCGTTTCAATTGGAATTAAAGTGGATTTCACCAGTACATCTGCACTTGCTCCTGGGTATGCTATAAAAATATTAACTGTGGTAGGAGCAATTTGCGGAAACTGTGATATAGGTAATTGTTTAATGGACAAGAGCCCCACAAAAACAATAATTACCGAAATTACAATAGCCAGAACTGGCCGTTTTATAAATTTACTGAACATATTTTTGGTATTTAAGGTTGGGGATTACTCTGCATAGAGATCAAGAAGAGCCAATTGTTTTTTGGGCGCCATGAAATCCGGCTCTATGTGACTACCTTCCTTTACCAATCTGATACCTTCAAGTAAAACTTTATCGTTTTTAGATAATCCTTCTTGTACAACAAACAAGTGCGGTAATTCCGAGCTAACGGTCACTTCTTTTCTATGGACTATATTACTCTCGTCCACCACAAAAACAAATTTCTTATCAAGAACTTCAAACGTAGCTTTTTGTGGAATAATCATAACATCCTTTAGCGGTAATTTCATTAATATACTACCTGTTTCCCCGTGACGCAAAAGTCCTTTTGGATTAGGGAAGGTGGCTCTAAAGGCTATATTCCCAGTCTCATTATTGAACTCGCCCTCAATGGTTTCCACTATTCCTTCTTGGTCAAACTTTTGATTGTTGGCCATCAGCAGCTCTACACCTATTTTATCTTCAGAATTACCATTAAGTGCATAGTTTAAATACTCCGCTTCGGAAACATTAAAATAGACCCACATTTTGCTATTATCCGATAGAGAAGTTAGAAGTTCTCCTTCATCCAAAAGACTACCCTCCCTTACCAGAAGGTGATCGATTATCCCATCAAAGGGTGCCCTGATATCCGTAAAACCCAAATGTGTTTGGGCCATGGCCACCTCTGCTTTTGCTTTTTCATATTTGGCCTTGCTCATGGCAAGCTCATTGGGGGAAACTACGTCGCTATCCGCCAGTAGCTGCGTATTCTTATATTCAATTTTAGCCACCTCTGCTTCGGCATCAGCTCTTTGCAGCTCTGACTTATAGACTTTGTCCATAATTTTAAACATAGGTTGGTCCTTTTTAACGTGTTGGCCTTCATCTACAAAAATGGTTTGTAAATACCCTTTTTCCAGGGCTCTAAGTTCTATATTCCTGTATGAATGTATTTGGCAAACGTAATTTTTGGTTATGACCGTATCCATCAATATAGGATTGGTAACCAGATACTTTGCCTCTTTTTCCTTGTGTTTCTTTTCTGATTGACAACTTGAGTGAAACAATAGCGCAGACAAGCTTATGAGCATAAAAATTCTTCTCATTACTTAATATTTTAGTTTTGATAATGGTTTATGTTGATGCTTTAAAACATCATTGAAGTGTTTTTTCTAATGCCGTATATTCCGCTCGGCACTAAAAAAAGAAAAGTCCGACATAATGGAATTTGCCGAACTGAATTTAAGAATCACAGCTGTAGAACGCTGAACATAAGGTGAAGTGTCTTATACGTAGACAGATAAGTAAAATGTTGATAAAAGGAAAACTGATTCTTGATCAGGTGATAGAAATACCCTGATTGGTAAAATGTGGAAAGTAAGTTTAGTGAGGTATACTCCTTTAACTGTTTTTCAGAAAGCGTAGATTCGCTTTCCTCTTCTTCCTCTTCCTCTTGCTCATCCGTAATTTCAATTTTACTGTTGTGCTGTTTTTCAGACGAAGACGACTTTAATCCAGACGGAATGTACTGCTCCGGAATAACTGTTGTAGTATTGCCTTCGGTTTGATGCCCTAAAGTTATAGATGTGAAATTACCATAAACTGTATTAGCGGCTGCTTCGCTACAAACACCTAAAAGCAGAATACTTAGAGATAAAAAATATTTTAAGCATCTTTTTTTCATCTGGTAGCAAAACTAATTCAGACTCTTAATTTGCCCACACTATATCATCTTAAATCTTTGTTAATGCCTTCATTTTTTTTCTGATCAACAGAATCTCCCTGAATATATATAACAAAAGAGAACCAAAAGGTTCGTTTTTTTAATATCTTTCCATCAGGTCTAAAAAGGCCAAAGCCATCCTAAAAACCATAGGTAGTATGAAAAATGTATTTGACCAAAATGATGTAAGCGAACTAATTTCTCGTATCAACAATCTAAATTCCAATAGCGCTAATTTATGGGGTAAGATGAATGTAGGCCAAATGATGGCACACTGCAATGTTGCGTATGACATGACTTATACGGACAAATACCCAAAACCTACAGGTTTCAAAAAATTTATGATTAAACTTTTGGCCAAGAATGCTGTTGTTGGACCTAAACCTTATAATAAAAATGGTCGTACCGCACCAGAATTTCTAATTACGGACCAACGAGATTTTGAATCTGAAAAGCAAAAACTTATCGCCCATTTAGAAAAAACGCAGCAGTTAGGCTCTGCACATTTTCAAAATAAAGAATCCCATGCCTTTGGACCTCTAACTACTCAAGAATGGAACGTGCTTTTTTATAAGCATTTAGATCATCATCTTCGTCAATTTAATGTTTGACCTACTTTTAATAGAAGTTTCTTTAAATCAAATTATTACACTCAATATCTGTACATTACATTGATTTCAGATGCTCTCAACGGACATGAAACTTTGTTTTTCACTATCTTTTCACCGACTAAAACAACTCAACTATGTTTATTTACCTATTTGAATTTATCGGAACCGCTTTGCTTATTCTTATTGGCAATGGCGTTGTTGCCAATCTAGTTTTGAAAGAAACGAAAGGTCCTGATACGGGCTGGACGGGAATTTCATTGGCATGGGGTATTGCCGTTTTTATAGGTGTTTACGTAAGTGCCGATGTTAGTTCTGCTCATTTAAACCCTGCCGTTACACTGGCCTTGGCTACAGCCGGAAAATTTAGTTGGGGATTAGTACCTGGCTATATGTTAGCTCAAATTTTAGGAGCTATGATGGGGAATTTTATGGTTTGGCTCTCCTATAAAAAACATTATGATGCCACGGAAGACCAAGGTGCTATATTAGCTACTTTTTGTACGGGACCTGCCATTCGTAGTCCGTTTTGGAACTTTGTTACCGAAGCTATCGGAACTTTTACTTTGGTGTTTGGGGTTTTCTTTATTGCCGGTGGTTCTTTTGGCGGAGAAGCAATTTCTCTTGGTTCTTTAGATGCCTTACCGGTAGCACTACTGGTAATGGGTATAGGTTTTGGTATTGGAGGCCCAACCGGTTACGCCATTAACCCTGCTCGTGATTTTGGTCCTAGATTATTACATTCTATATTACCCATAAAAGGAAAAGGCAACAGTGATTGGGGATACGCATGGATTCCTATTGTAGCTCCTTTGTTTGGGGCTTTTGTAGCCGCTTTGGCTTACCTTGCTCTTTCTATATAAAAATAAAAAGTTGGTCCTATGAAAAAAATCAGTCTTTTACTTTTGGCCTATATCCAGGTTGGAATTGCTCAAGAATTTATTGAAATACCCTATGAGGAAAGTGCTAATGTAACTTGGGCACATGAAGAAAAGCAGTATTTTTCAGAGGTATGGAAAACAGATGTGGTGACTAATGTTTCCGTTCCCACACTCCAAGTTTTTCAACCTAAAAACCCTAACGGTACCTCTGTGATTATCGCACCCGGCGGTGGTCTTTATGCCCTAAGTATAGTTAGTGAAGGCAGAAGTGTTGCCAAGTGGCTGTCAGAGAGAGGTATTACCGCCTTCGTATTAAAATATAGATTGGTGCCTACCGAAGAAGATGGCGTACAAGAAATTACCGAAGAAGGTGCTAAGAATCCTTCTCGTATAATCGAAAGAGTCGCTCCCGTTATGCCATTATCCATTGCAGATGGACTATCTGCCATCTCCTATGTTAGGGAAAATGCAGAAAAATATAAACTAGACCCCAATAAGATTGGCTTTATGGGCTTTTCAGCAGGAGGTGCGGTAACTATGGGCGTTGCCTATAATTATACAGAAAACAATCGCCCTAACTTTTTAGTTCCCGTATATGCATGGACCAGTGCTTACCCTGTTCAAGAAGCTCCAAAAAATCCTCCAAAAATGTTAGTAGTCTGTGCTACTGATGACCCGCTAGGACTTGCTCCGGGAAGCATTGAAATTTACAACTCATGGGTGAATGCCGGCAAACTTCCTGAATTACACATGTATGCGAAAGGCGGTCATGGATTTGGTATGATAAAACAAGGTTTGCCCTCAGATAATTGGATTCAGCGCTTTTACGATTGGTCCGTTGCGGAAGGAATCACATCAATAACAAAATCAGAATAAATGAGAATCTATATAATCATATTTTTATTAACCGGACTTATAGCTAATGCACAAAGTTCTTTTACCCAAGAGGTAGCAGCAATTACTCAAAAATACGATTCACTTTATGATGCTTCAAGAGAAAGTATAGTTTTTACGGGCAGTTCAAGCATACGCGTTTGGAATGATTTGCAGGAACGTTTTCCTGATCACCAAGTTATCAATTCAGGTTTTGGAGGCTCACAAGCGGTAGATTTGCTTCAATTCACTAACGACCTCATTCTAAATTACCAGCCTAAAAAGGTGTTTATTTATGAAGGCGATAATGACATTCAAAGTAAAAAAAGACCAAAAGAAATTATAAGTACTATATCTCAAATACGAGATTTAATTTTTGAAAACAATCCGCAGACAGAAATTGTATTCATTTCAGCAAAACCAAGTATTTCTCGTTGGAAGCTGAGAAGAAAATATAAGAGACTGAATCGGAAAATGGAAAAAATGACCCTAACGGACGGAAGATTGAAATATGTTGACGTTTGGAAACCTATGCTTGAAGGCAGAAAAGTAAAACAGGATATTTTTGTTTCAGACGGTCTACATATGAATTCAAAAGGGTACGAAATATGGTACACCGAATTGAAAAATCATGTAAATTAGGTATTCAAATTTCCCAACTCTAAATAATTACTAGATGAAATCTAACTTACTCAAAGCCTTATTTATTAGCTGCATTTTTGTAGCTCTATGTTCTTGCGAGCCCGAAAAAAAGAAACGTGTTTTAAATCTACCACAAACCGATTTGGCTATGGAAAATATGATTCCCATGCCTATGAAGGTCATCCCTACCAACTCAGGTTTTGCACTGGACAAATTTACGGCCATCTATACTTCTGAAAATGCCGATGGTTTTCCTGAAGTCGGCCAATTTCTATCAGAGAAAATTCACGCGAAAACATCATTGGATATTCCGGTGAATATTGAAGAGGTTTCAAATCGGGAAGGCATTATTTACATCAATCAATCTGACAGCTTAGAATTGAACGCTCCTGAAGCCTATCAACTTTACATTACCAAAGACACGATAATACTGAATTCCAATACAGCAGCAGGTGCTTTTAGAGGTGTGCAGACCATACGCCAGATTATTCCAGAAACACCCTTAGATACCATTGCCGAGTACAACGTCTGGAATATTCCTACCGGGAAAATTATAGATAATCCTATTTTTGAATACCGGGGAAGCATGTTAGATGTAGCACGGCATTTTTTTAGTGTAGAGGATGTGAAAAAATACATAGACCTTTTGGCCTACTATAAATATAACGTACTCCATTTACACCTCTCCGATGACCAAGGGTGGCGTATAGAAATAAAATCTTGGCCAAAACTTACTGAAGTTGGTGGTAGCACCGAAGTTGGAGGTAAATCCGGTGGTTTTTACACCCAGGATGAATATACGGATATTGTGAACTACGCTGCTGAGCGTCATATTACCATTGTACCGGAAATTGATATGCCTGGACACACCAATGCAGCTTCCGTTTCATATCCTTTTTTAAATGGAAATGGCAAAAAACTAAAATTATACACTGGCATGAGAGTTGGTTTTAGCACTTTTGACACCAGAAAAGATACCACCTACGCTTTTATTGATGATGTAGTTAGAGAAATATCTGCCATCACTCCCGGGCCCTATTTTCACATTGGTGGGGATGAAAGCCATGTAACCAAGAAAAAAGATTATATCTACTTTGTTGAGAAAGTTGAAAAAATAGTTCAAAAGTATGGTAAACGAATGATCGGTTGGGACGAGGTTGCTACCGCAGATATAGATTCTATTTCAATCTCTCAATTTTGGTCCAGTAAAGAAAATGCCGACTTAGCTCTAAAAAAGAATATGAAGATTATCATGTCTCCTGCTAAAAAAGCATATCTGGATATGGAATATGACAGTTTATCAAAACACGGTTTACATTGGGCAGCCTACATTCCTACCGATACAGCTTATAATTGGGCTCCGGAGAAGTATGAGGGAGTTCCAATAGAAAATATTTTAGGATTAGAGGCCCCTCTCTGGTCCGAAACTATTAGCAATATAGATGAGCTAGAATATTTGGCTTTTCCTCGCGCAATAGGTTATGCAGAGTTAAGTTGGTCCATTCCTGAAAATAGAGACTGGGAAAAATATAAAGTAAGATTAGCCAATCAGGCTCCGTTTCTGGATCGAATGAATGTAAAGTATTATCCGTCTCCATTAATAGATTGGGAGAAAAGTAAATTTACCTACAAGACTATAGATAAAGATTGATTTTTTACTCGGGTTACTTTTAAAAGTAACCCGAACGTATTTTTTCAACATTTAAGATTCTCTTCTTCTAATTTCAAAAGAAGTGAATGCAAATTATCAAAATTAATAGGCTTCTCTAAATAATCAAAAATATCTTCAAAAGTAGAGGCTTTTAGTCTATCCTCTGGTCTTCCTGATGATGTGGTTATGATTATAGGCACTCCTGAACACAAACCTAAACGGTTCTTAGCTTCCAAAAATTCCCATCCATCCAAAATAGGCATATTTATATCCAACAAAATTAAGTCCGGACATTCATTGCTTTTTAAATAGTCTATTCCCATTTGACCATTTGTTACTATAAAAATATCTTTAAAACCAAAATTGTTTAATTTGGTTTTAGAAATAAAATTAGTAACATCATCATCCTCAATAATCAGTATTTTAATCATTATCACTGGTTTTAGTTATCCTAGAACCGAATGTTAAATTCAGTTCCTTTATTTACCTCACTTTTAACTTTGATTTCTCCACCTTTTTCTGTCACGATAGAGTGAATAATATAGAGCCCAATACCTAGACCTTCTACATGTGTATGCATTCTTTTGAACAACCCAAAAATTTTAAGGTCTGCGCTCTGGTCAAAACCCAAACCATTATCTCTGAAGGTTAGGTGTATTTTTCCATTAACCTCCTTGACCTTTATCTTGATTATAGGCTTACGATTGGGATGTCTATATTTAAGAGCGTTAGAAAGAAGATTTTGTATAATACTTTCCAAATGCACAGGGCAGTATTTAATAGTTGGTGAACTTGAAAAGTCCTCCTCAATAATCGCCCTGCTCTTAATTATATCTTCAGAAAGAATAGCCTTTACCTTTGCTAGTACCTCTGCGAAAACTATAGTTTCTTGATCTTGACAAAGATTGGATTTTAAGGCAATTACATGATTTAATGCTCTAACTTTATCACACATTACTTTTGTAACCTGTTTCATTCTATCTACTATAAGGCTAGCCTCTTCAGGAATTGACCCAGTCTTCGCAAGCATTTCAAATAGACTTTTTAAGTTAGTAATTGGAGCCCTTAAATCATGCGCGGCCACATAGGAAAACTCCTCCAGGGACTTGTTTGATTTTTTGAGGTTATCGTTAACTTGTTTTAAAGAATCTTGCGTACTCTTTAGTTCATCTATTGATTGACCCACGCTTGAAACGTCTTGAGTAGATATCCCTAAATAGTCACCAACTTTGAATGCTCTAACCATCCATCTATACTCTACATTATCTATTTCAAAAGAGAGTAGATCATACCCAACGGCAACCCCCGTATGAAAAACCTCTTTATAAGACTCAAAACGTTCGGTACCAATTAAATGAGGGAATATATCAAGAAGATTTTTACCAATAAAATCCTCTCTGCATTTACCTAAGGCGGTAATTGCGGCAATATTTACATCCACGAAATCCATCTTCTCATTAAGAATAACAAAAGGAGAATAGGCATTTTCAAAAAAAGCGCTCTTTAATTCGTTACTAATTTCGGCTACATCGTTCTTCATATGTCTTAGATTTTAAATAAAAAATAGATTATCTACACTCCTAATTTCCAGAATTTTATGGTATTATTAAGATGTGAGAAGGTGTATAGTAGTTAGCCGAAGACGAATGGCAATTTTCTATAGACGAAAAACATTCAGCATTTTACAAAAGTCAATGTTCTTCTTTTACTACTAACACTTTATACCAGCTAAACTTACAATAGGAATTAAGGTAATTGCCTCTGGCATGGAGTTGATTGCCCTCTAATTACATAAATGTGCTTGTCAAAAGATAACTGTATGTAAAGAGAACATGTTTCAAGGATACAAACCCCTCAAATTAAAAAAATGGAAGAGTAGGAAGGTTTGTTAGAATGGGAGGAAGGATTTTAAGAATAGTATGTTTAATACAAATTAAAAATAATAGAAGCAACTGAGGATAATACCAAAATCATTTAGGCACTTTTATCCGCATATTTCGTAGTTAACAATAATTTTGTTGCGTTCCAAAATTCAATTGATGTAGGATTGGGAGATAATGAGTTTTCTGGATTTTCAAAAAAGGTGGCCACTAATAATTTTAAATATTGAAGATCACTATTTTCAGATTTAAGGTGTTCAAAAGCCATTCTCCAAGTAATAAACTCCCTGTTATGGATTCTACTTTGAGACAGTAATTTTACTTCTGAATGCCTACTATCCTCTTCAATCTTTGCATAAAGTTCTTTGACGGTAATTTCATCGCCTTCAAGGTACTGTATGAATCTTTCATTAAAATAAAGTAAACATCCGGTAATATTCTGCTGAGCATTGGAATCTCGCGCTTTTACAAGCATTTCCTGAACTTTTTGTAGCCCAAAATCAGCATTTGCTTTAGAGGTATATACTAAACAAAACATGTAATTTGGTATGTATTTGGTTGGCTTGTTACTAGCTAAGTTAATAATTAAATCACAAAGTGTTATATGGAAAATAGATTAATCGATTAGCTTAAAGTTTTTTCTTTTAATCAAGAAAGATTAATCTTACTTAATTCATTTTTTTAGTACATGAACACCAATCAATAAATACTTATGTGTAGCAAAAAAACCCTCATTAAGAGGGCTTTATAATAATTTTTAAGGTAAAAAAGATTTAATTTATTCCTCTTCATCCATAGCAGATTTATCCGCGGAAAAATCCGTTATATTATTCTCGTGAAGTATATTATACCACTGTATTACCTTTTTAATATCACTAGCGTACACTCGATCTTCATCATAGTTAGGTAGAATTTCAAAGAAATATTCTTCCAACTTAATTTTTTCCGCTTTATGGGCTACGGAAGTTTTTCCTCCTTTTTCTTTTACTTGTATTTTTAAAAATACGTCTCTTAGGGGTAATTCTTCATCTAAGGTATAAATTGCAATTTCAGAAAGAATACTAACATTACTTCGCATACCTACGGTAATACGTTTTTGATCAATTAGCGATTCTGCAACAAACCCGGTACGGGTCTGCGTAACCAATTTGTATAGGCCTGGTTTTCCCCCAATGGATAAGATCTTATCTAAACTCATATAAAAATTTACATTTTAGGAGCGCAAATATTGCACTTTTCAACGGATTACAATAAAACTTTAACGTCCTTTTTTCTGCTTAGGAAAACGCATACGGTAATCTGCTCTTATATTTCCTTTTGAAATATTAGTTAATCTACCTTTTAATAAACGCTTCTTTAAAGATGAAAGTTTGTCCGTAAACAAAATACCCTCAATATGGTCGTATTCATGTTGAATTACACGGGCCAATAAACCATCATAGGTTTCCGTTTGCTTTTTGAAATCCTCATCTACGTAAGTTATGGTAACCGTATCCTTTCTGCTAACATCTTCGTGAATATCTGGTATACTCAAACAACCTTCGCTAAAAGCCCATTCTTTGCCAGTTTCCTCTTCAATGTAAGCATTGATGAATACTTTTTTGAAACCATCCAATTTCTTCTTCTCCTCTTCTGTAAGGTCTTCATCTTTGGAAAAGGGAGTTGTATCCACCAAAAACAATCTTACCGGCAATCCTATTTGAGGTGCTGCTAAACCAACTCCATTTGCATTATACATGGTTTCCCACATATTATCGATCAACTCTTCTAATTTAGGGTAATCCTTGGGCACATCATTACCCTTTTTTCTTAATACGGGGTCGCCATAAGCGATAATTGGTAATATCATCTAAATTTTATTTAAATAGGCTTGTAGAATAATAGTAGCACTTATCTCATCTACTAGAGCTTTATCTCTTCTTTGTTTCTTTTTTAAACCACTATCTATCATGGTCTGAAAAGCCATTTTTGAGGTAAAGCGTTCATCTTGACGCTCTACAGGTATATGTGGAAAAACTTTCTTTAAACGATTTAAAAATGGAGCTATTAACGCTTCAGACTCACTAGGTGTATTATCCATTTGACGTGGTTCACCTACTATAAATTTTTGGACATTCTCCTTTTCAACATAGTCTTTTAAAAAATCTATCAGTTCAAAGGTACGAACAGTAGTTAAACCTGAAGCTATCAATTGCAATTCATCGGTAACGGCAATTCCTGTTCGTTTCTTTCCATAATCCAAAGCCAACAACCTTCCCAATCCTTTATTTATTTTTTTGCAAAAATAACCTATAAATTGTTATAACCGTAAAATTGAAACCCCAAATCATATTTGACTCCTATATTTGTAGCGCTGTACCAAGTAACATATGAAAGGTATCATAAAGGAAACAAATAACCCAAGGCGCAGAGAACGCGCTATATAACATTCTAATAGTAGATTAAAGATGACGGAATTAAGAAAAACAATAGAAAATGCATGGGACAACAGGGAGCTTTTGAAAGAAGCTGCAACCCAAGAAGCCATAAGAGAAGTTGTAAATTTATTAGACCTAGGTAAATTACGTTGTGCGGAACCAACCGCAGATGGTTGGCAAATTAACGAATGGGTAAAAAAGGGTGTTGTACTTTATTTTCCAATTCAAAAAATGGAAACCCTAGAAGCTGGCATTTTTGAATACCATGATAAAATTCCGCTAAAAAGTGGTTATAAAGAAAAAGGTATACGCGTAGTACCAAACGCCGTTGCGCGTCACGGTGCCTATATCTCTGCTGGTACTATTTTAATGCCTAGCTACGTAAATATAGGTGCTTACGTAGATGAAGGAACCATGGTTGATACCTGGGCCACTGTAGGAAGTTGTGCACAAATAGGTAAAAATGTTCACTTAAGCGGTGGTGTTGGTATTGGTGGTGTTCTTGAACCATTGCAAGCCGCTCCGGTCATTATTGAAGATAATGCCTTTATTGGTTCTAGGTGTATTGTTGTTGAAGGTGTGCGTGTTGAAAAAGAAGCCGTATTAGGCGCTAACGTTGTACTTACCGCATCTACAAAGATAATTGATATTACCGGAGATGAGCCAATTGAAATTAAAGGTAGGGTTCCTGCACGTTCAGTTGTTATACCAGGGAGTTATACTAAGAAGTTTCCTGCCGGTGAGTTTCAAGTACCATGTGCTTTGATTATCGGAACAAGAAAAGAAAGTACAAACAAAAAGACCTCGTTGAACGATGCTTTACGGGAATATGATGTAGCTGTTTAAAAAGCTATTTCCAGAATCCTGTCCATAGTCGTTTTAAACGAACGATTATGGACATTTTTTTTATAAAATTTTACCATTTGTACGCAACCTTTTCTAATTCTTTAGTCTAGTTCATAGAAGACCTGTAAGAAAAGTACTCAACAAAACAATTTATAGCTATTTTATTAGTTATAGTCTAGCGAGTTAAAACGAACACAATAAAATTTTATTTGATTTTGAGTAATTCTGGAGATAAGCTTACAGCATTGATCATCACCTTTAATGAAATGGAGCACATAAAAAAGTGTATTTTTTCTGTTTCTTTCGCGGATGAAATAATCGTTGTAGATTCCTACAGCACGGATGGCACATTCGAGTATCTTGAGACTTTACCCAATGTTAGGGTAATTCAGCGCCCTTTTAAAAACTTCACAGATCAGAAATCATTTACGCTTGATAAAGCCTCTAATGATTGGGTTTTATTTGTAGATGCAGATGAAATAGTTCCTAGTTCTTTGCGAAAAGAAATTAGCCAAACCATTAAAGACCCCAACGCACTAAATGCGTATTGGTTTTACAGAAAGTTTATGTTCAAGAACAGTAAACTAAACTATAGTGGTTGGCAAACCGATAAAAATATAAGATTATTTAAAAAAAGTAAGTGTCAATTTGCTCAAAACAAATTGGTTCACGAAACCCTGCAGGTCAATGGTAAGACAGGTGTTCTTAAAGAGAAATTGACTCACTACTGTTATAAAGGTTATAGTGATTACAAAGCTAAAATGGTACACTACGGAAAACTAAAGGCCAAAGAATTATATGCCAATAACCGCTCCAGTAATCTATTTAAACTAATTGGCAAGCCTTCATGGAAATTTGCTTACAATTATATTATAAGGTTAGGGTTTATAGATTTGAGAAAAGGTTTTACCGTATGCTATTTAAATGCTTTAAGTGTTTATGTTAGATATGATGAGTTGTCTAAACTCAAGCAAGTAGGTGAAGTACCGCAAATAGCACCTAAAAAAGAAGAATACAAACTTAAGAATGTTGAGATGATGGCCAGCTAATGCTAATCTATTATACTTAACCGAAAACATCATATTTAGGGGCAAAGCGAAAAGTTCATCCCTCTATCTTGGAGTTTAATGGTATTATCTCTCTTTATATCTCCGCAAATTAAAGTTTTAGTTCTTGCATATTGTTTTCAGATTAAAGTTCTATTCTAAAAATTAAACCTAGTTCCATCACATTTACCCAAACATTAAGCATCTTTGCACTGGGCTTAAACTACCAATGCAATGAAAACCGCTGTTATTGAAATTAGCACTAGCCATGAGGAGTGCCTATATTCTCAGGCCTTATTTATGGAAAATACTGAAATTGAACTTGATGTATTTATTCATCCAAAGTTAAATGCTCAAATACTGCCTTATAAAGAGTTATTCAATACTATCTTTTTTGTTAAAGAGAGGAAAGGCTTGTTTAAAAATATAAGAGGTTCCATTCAACTTTTAAAAAGTTTAAAAGCTTATGACCTTTTAATTTTTAACACTGCAAGTTCTAGCAAAGTAATTAGAAATACCGTATTTTTTCTAAATCTCTATCCTAAAATTAAATGTATTGGCTTGTTGCACAATACGAAAAAACTAAACAAAAGTTTTACGCAAAAAATAATTTCAACTAAAATCAAGAAATACTTTGTGCTTGCGGACCACTTGATTCAATCTTATCCTAAAAACATAAAACTTAACAGTTTCTATCCAATTTTTTTTCCTGTAAGTAACATTGTTATACGTAAGGATAAAAATGATATTTGGATAGTAATTCCTGGTAGGATAGATTTATCTCGGAGAAATTATTCCATATTGTTAAACGCTTTGGAAAAAGCTGAAAATCTCTTGAATATTAAATTTATTTTTCTTGGAAAACTTTTAAACATAACTGAAGAAGGAAGTGCACTATTATCACAATTCAAAAGCTCCAAGTTTTCATCGCAGATTGTAACCTTTGACCGATTCATTGAAAATGAAGAATATCATGCATATCTATCGAAAGCAGATATGGTTATGCCATTACTAAAGCATGACAACTCCTATTTAACAAATAAGATATCAGGTAGTTTTAATTTGGCATATGCCCATAAAAAACCTTTGCTATCTCAAGATTTCTTCAATGAAATTGATGATTTAGCTGGACAAACCGTATTTTACAACGAAGAAAACCTACATTCTATTCTTGAAAAAATTAATCAAAGGAAATTGAAATATCCTGCCTTTAAAAATTTGGATAAATGGTCGTTTCAAAATCAAAAAACTTCGTACCTGAATTTTATTGACCTACCCCAACAATAGATTATCTTATAATTCTTGATTTATCTGCTCTTTCGGTATATAATGTTTAGATTTACAATTATTGCTTTTTTTTGAGACACATGAGAATAGGTTATGATGCCAAAAGAATTTTTCACAATAGAACAGGTCTAGGTAATTACGGACGCGACATTTTGCGTATTTTAAATTCGTATCCGGAATTAAAAGAATTTTACCTTTTTAACACCAAAACACCTAGTGTAGACAGAAAAATTGCTTTAGAAAAATCTACAATTGTTTACCCTACTGGTTGGTTTTGGAAAAACTTTCCTTCCTTATGGCGGTTGTTTGGTCAATGGACTCAAATAAATAACCTAAAATTAGATTGGTATCATGGATTATCCGGAGAAATACCCATTCAATTTAAAAAACAAGGTACTTCCAGAATAGTTACCATACACGATCTTATTTTTATAAGTCACCCTAAGTATTATAACTTTTGGGACCGCGTAATATATAGATTAAAATTTTACTACGCTGTACATGCCTCTGAACATATTGTAGCAATTAGCGAACAAACAAAAAGAGATATTGTAAGATTTCTAAAGGTTTCTCCTGAAAAGATTACCGTAATTTATCAAGGGTGTCATAATGCATTTAAAACATCATATACGCAAGATGATAAACAAAATATACGAAAAAGATTCAATCTTCCAGAACAGTTTATACTAAATGTCGGTACCATACAAGAGCGTAAAAATGTATTGGCCATTGTAAAGGCAATACAGGGCACAACATATCATTTAGCATTGGTTGGAGGTGAAAAATCCTATGCAAAAAAGGTTCATAAATATATTGATGAGCACCAAATGAAAAACCAAGTAACGTTTGTCAAAAAGATAAGTGTAAATGATCTAGCTATATTATACCAGGCCGCAACGCTACTGTGTTACCCGTCATACTGCGAAGGATTTGGTATTCCTCTAATTGAAGCTCTTTTTAGTAAAATACCGGTAATTGTAACTAAAGGAGGTTGTTTTCCAGAAGCAGCTGGGCCTGACGCCCTTTATGTTGACCCGGACAACACTGATGAAATTTATAAAAATATTAAAAAGCTATATGACCATCCCGAACTAAGAAAAGAGTTGACTGCCAAAGGCTTCTCGTATGTACAAAAGTTCAACGATGAAAATGTTGGAGATAATCTTATTGCTCTTTATAAAAAGTTAGGATAAATGGGGTCTATTTGCTTTTTTAATACGGTCACGTCATGGGGCGGAGGAGAAAAATGGCATTTTGAAGTGAGCCAATACCTTCATTCTAAAGGGATTCCTGTTTTTGTAGTAGGACATCCGAAAAGTGTTCTTTTGAAAAAATTAAAAAACACTGATATTCCTTACAAAGCTATTGCACTATCCAACCTGAGTTTTATAAATCCCGTAAAAAGATCAGCTGTTAAAGAATGTCTTAAAAATCGTTCTGTAGATACGCTAATCTTGAATCTATCTAGCGACGTAAAGATTGCAGGACCTATTGCCAAAGCACTAAATATACCTAGAATCATATATAGACGTGGTAGTGCCATTCCCGTTAAAAATACGTTTCTCAATAGATATTTATTTAAAAATGTACTTACGGAAATTCTTGCTAATTCCTTTGCTACTAAAAAAACCATTTTAGAGAACAACCCTAACCTTTTTCCAAGTGACAAAATTACTGTCATTTACAATGGAGTAGAGATACCCGAACAATTAACAACAACAACATCCAATTCTCAAAAAAAAGCTATTACGCTTGTGAATCTGGGTCGATTGGAATTTCAAAAAAATCAAGGATTTTTGTTAGATGTTGCCAAAAAATTAATTCAAAAACGAATTAGTTTTAAAATGGTCATAGGTGGTGATGGACGCTTAAAAAACGAACTGCAATCAAGAATAGATAGTGAGGGCTTATCAAACCACGTAGAGCTTTATGGGTTTGTGGATAAACCCTACACGTTTCTTTCACAAGGCGATGTTTTTTTGCTTTCATCCCATTGGGAAGGTTTTGGCTATGTTCTTGCAGAAGCAGCTCTATGTAACATGCCATCTGTAGCGTTTAACCTCAGTAGTAATCCAGAAGTAGTCTTACATGAAAAAACCGGCCTATTAACTACTCCTAACGATGTAGATGGTTTTGTTGATGCTATTAATACATTTTATCAAAATAGATCATTAATTAGCTTAATGGGCAATGCAGGAAGAGAACATATTATAGAGCAATTTGAAAAATCAAAAATATTAAAGGAAATAGAAGCATACTTGAAATATGAATAGGAAGGAGAAGATTTCGGGCTTACTTATTACCCTCAACGAAGAAAAGCACATTGATGCTGTTTTGCAAAACCTATCGTTTTGTGATGAGATTATCGTGGTTGACTCGTTCAGTACGGATGGTACGGTAGAGATCATTAAAAAGTACTCCAATGTTCAGCTAATTCAACGGTCCTTTAAAAATTATACAGACCAAAAGCAATTTGCTTTAAATCAAGCAACTCATAATTGGATACTGTTCATGGATGCAGATGAAAGGGTGCCCCCTGAACTTCAAAAAGAAATCATTAATGAAATTGAAACAGCATCCAAGCCTGCTTCGGCCTATTATTTCTTACGTATTTTTATGTATAAGCAAAAGGTATTGCGTTTTAGTGGATGGCAAACAGATAAAAATTATCGCCTATTTCAAAAAAGCAAAGTTCAATTCGTTTCCGATAGAATTGTACATGAAACCTTAGAAGTAAACGGAGAATCAAAAACCTTGAAAAATAAACTTATACATTACTCTTTTAATAATTATGATGAGTATAAGTCCAAGATGGTAAAATATGGCAAAATGAAGGCCAGAGAGTCTTTTGATGCTGGCAAAAAAGCAAGATGGTATCATTCCATATTTAGACCATCTTGGAAATTTATAAATCATTTTATACTTAGATTGGGTTTTTTAGATGGAAAAAAAGGTATTGTCATTTCCTACTTAAATGCTCTTGGTGTTTATACTAGATATAAAGAATTAAAACGCTTGTACACTATTAACGATAAATGAAAACCAAAACAAAAAAAATAATCTTCTTTTGTCCTACTAAAAATTGGGGTGGCATAGAAAAAAATGTGTTGCTAAGAGCTCGTCACCTTAGTAAAAAAGATTATCACGTAGTTATAGTTTTACTTAAAAACACTTTTGAAGATAAATTTTCAAATCTTGAAAATGTGACAGTCCACACCGTAACAAAACGTGGGGGCGATTTAAATTTTGCCGTGGTACGCAATTATATGCAACTCATTCAAAAATTTAAACCTTTTACTGTTTTTGCTGCACTAAAACGCGATTGGTGGCTGGTTTCTCTTGCTGCTCATTTAAAAAAAGTCCCTAATACTATACTATATTTAGGCAACATCAGGAAAATTAGGACCAGTCTTAAGTACCGTCTTGTATTCAAAACTTTTAAAGCTAAAGTATTAGTAAATAGTGATTCGCTTAAATCGGATTTATTACAGAACAGTATTTATTTTAATCGTAAAAACTTGTTCAGGATTTATAATGGTATAGAATTACCCCAGACAAAAGAAATTGCGGATTGGAAACCCATAAAGGAATTGAATATTTCTACGGACAACTTCTTAGTAGGTGTTGCAGGTTGGTTGAATTATAGAAAAGGATTTGACCTTCTTCCTAAAATTCTAGAAAAACTTCCTCAGAATGTGCATATAGTCCATGCTGGTACTGGAGGATTTGAATTAGACATGACAGAAATTCTGGCACAGTATCCAGAAATGTCAGAACGGATTCATTTTTTGGGTCATGTTAATGAAATGGAGCAATTTTTTCAACATATTGACCTATTCCTACTTTGTTCTAGAGAAGAAGGTATGGCCAATGTCCTATTGGAAGCTCTAAGTCACGGAAAATCTATAATATCCACAAAAGTACCTGGAAGCGAAGAATTATTGGACAATGGCATCTTTGGTATCCTCACAGAAATCGATGATGTTTCGGCTATGGCCAATGGTATAAATGCTATTTTAGAACGAAAGATAACTTTTGACCCTGAATTTTTACAACAAAGGATAGCCCAGACATTTTCATTTGAAAATATGATGAATAATACAGAATCATTACTATTTCCGAACAAATAATACGTGAGTTAAACCATGAACGAAGAAATCAACAAATGCATAGAAGTGTTGCAAAATGGTGGCCTTATTCTTTATCCAACGGATACCATTTGGGGTATTGGTTGTGATGCCACTAATGAGGAAGCCGTAAAGAGAGTCTATGACCTAAAGAAAAGGAAAGATAGCAAAGCTCTTATTTGCCTCGTTGCTAATGACGTAATGTTAGAAAGAACTGTGGAAGAAGTTCCTGAAGTTGCTTACGATATTATAGACCTTTCAACTAAACCTACTACCATTATCTATGACAAGCCAAAAGGAGTAGCAAAAAATCTATTTGCTGAAGATAATACCTTGGCTATTAGAGTTGCTTCCGATAAATTCTGTAGATATCTTATTAATAAGTTCAAAAAACCTATCGTTTCTACCTCTTCTAACCTTTCAGGTAAACCTACTCCCAAAAGTTTTAACGAAATAGACCCTGTTATTTTAAAAGGTGTAGACTATGTGGTAAATTTGCAGCCCGAACAAAAATCGGCAGTACCATCAGCTATAATAAAACTAGGTAACGATGGTACCGTTAAGATTATTCGGAAGTAACCTAAAATGCAATATATCTAGTTTTCTGTGCTAGAATTTAAAATTAAACTTTTGAACCATATACAAGCACTTTCCAACCCAATATTTAAAATCGTTTCTCAAGCAGCAGATGAACTTGGGCTGGATTGTTATGTAATTGGTGGCTTTGTAAGGGACTATCTTCTGGATAGAGGCACTCATAAAGACATAGATATTGTTGCCATAGGAAGCGGTATAGAATTGGCAAGAAAGGTAGCATCTTTACTTAAGGAACAACCAAAAGTGAGTGTTTTCAAAAATTTTGGCACCGCTATGTTGAGGCATGGTGACGTGGAATTGGAATTTGTTGGTGCCCGTAAAGAAAGTTATCATAGAGATAGTCGCAAACCTGTTGTTGAAGATGGTACGCTAGCGGACGATCAAAACCGTCGCGATTTTACTATAAATGCCTTAGCCATATCTCTAAACCTCAACAATTACGGAGATTTGTTGGATCCTTTTAATGGTATTTCTGATTTAGAATCGAAAATTATCCGAACACCTCTAGAACCAGGTATTACGTACTCGGATGATCCATTGCGTATGATGCGGGCCATACGTTTTGCAACGCAACTAGATTTCCAAATTGAACAAAATTCTTTACAGGCTATCACAGATAATAAAGAACGAATTCGGATTATTTCAAAAGAACGTATTGTAGATGAGCTAAATAAAATTCTATCAAGTAACGTACCTTCATTAGGATTCTCACTACTTCATAAAACTGGACTCCTACCCTTTATTATGCCGGAACTTGTTGCGCTACAAGGAATAGAAGAAATTGAAGGTCAGCGTCATAAAGATAATTTCTGGCATACTTTAGAAGTGGTTGATAACATTTCTAAAACCACCAACAACCTCTGGTTACGTTGGGCTGCATTACTGCACGATATTGGAAAAGCACCTACAAAAAAATTCCATAAAAAAATTGGGTGGACCTTTCACGGGCATGAGTTTGTAGGATCAAAAATGGTATACAGACTTTTTAAGCGACTACGGATGCCATTAAATGACAAAATGAAATTCGTTCAAAAAATGGTCCTAATGAGTTCTAGGCCTATTGTACTTTCTGAGGATTATGCTACGGATTCAGCCGTACGCAGGTTAGTTTTTGATGCCGGCGAAAATGTTGAAGACCTTATGACCCTTTGCGAAGCTGATATCACCACAAAAAACCCAAAAAAACAGAGAAGGTATAAGAACAACTTCAAAATCGTTCGGCAAAAAATTATCGAAGTAGAAGAACGTGACAGCATTCGTAAATTTCAACCCCCTGTAAGTGGCGAAGAAATTATGGAAACTTTCAATTTAAAACCTTCAAAAGAGATAGGAATAATCAAAGAAGCCATCAAAGAGGCTATTTTGGAAGGAGAAATCCCTAATGAATACGAAGCTGCAAAAGAATTTATGTTGGCAAAAGGTAAGGCTATAGGCCTCACACCGTCTTAAACAAGGCTTATTTACATTTATCGAATCATCACAAAAAAAAGATAGAAAGCCGCTGTAACAATAGAGCTCATATTCTAGCGTTTTACTGTTGAGACACAATGAAAAGGACTTTCCTATAGATTTAACCGTTTTATGTATTAACGACATTTTTTAAAGTTGTACCGATTAATTTTGGCTGTCAACGATAAGAATAGTCCTAAGTGCTAGAAATAAATATCTTTACAACGGTAAATTCAAGATTATCCCCTTTTTATCCAATAAAAAAGTCATGAAAAAATTCCTCCTAATTGCACTCTTGACCGCTACTACCCTTGGTGGTCTTAGAGCTCAGCAAGATGCCCAATATACGCAATATATGTACAACCCTATGGCCATTAACCCGGCTTATGCAGGTTCACGCGGTGTTTTTAGCATAGCAGGAATGCACCGCTCCCAATGGGTTGGTGTAGAAGGAGCCCCAGCAACGCAAACCCTCAATTTTCACACTCCCGTTTCAGATAGGGTTGGTATTGGTCTTTCTATAGTTAATGATGATATAGGAAACGGAACAAGCCAAGAAACCTATTTTGATGGCGTTTTTTCATATAATATACCCCTTTCAAGAGAAGCAAAATTAGCTTTTGGTTTAAAAGCAAGTGCACATATTTTAAATTTGGATTTTAGTAAGTTATCTAACTATAATAATGAGGTCTCAGGTACGGGCCTAACGAATATTGATAATAAGTTATCTCCAAATTTTGGGGCTGGTGTGTATTATTACAATGAACAATTCTATGTAGGCCTATCCGTTCCAAATTTTTTGGCTACCAAACATTTTGACGGTGATGCCTCCAGCTCTTCATTCTTAGCTAAAGAACGTATGAATTTTTATTTGATTACCGGCTATGTATATGAGCTTAATCAAAGATGGCAATTTAAACCGACCCTACTAATGAAAGCTGTCAACGGAGCCCCTCTACAAGTAGATGTTTCAGCTAATTTTATGTTTAACAATAAATTTATTTTAGGAGCTGGTTATAGATGGGATGGTGCTTTAAGCGCCCTTTTCGGTTTCCAGCCATCTGATCAAATATTATTGGGCCTCGCTTATGATAGAGAAGTTACGGAATTAGGAGGTTCCCGATTTAATGATGGCTCCTTTGAAGTATTTTTAAGGTATGAATTCCGCTCTCGTTACAGAAGAAATATAGCTCCAAGATTCTTTTAAATAATAGGCTTTCTTACAAATGTTCTAGGCTCATTTTAACAATGGGCTAAAATCCATATACTTTACTATTTATTTTCGCTTTTTACAGAACCTTTAAAAAATCTATTAGACAACAGGATTATCCCACATATTAAGAGCTCTTTACATCTAGTTTTTTACACTATACAACATATAATTTGCAAGGTCTTAGAGCCTGATTACATTTATGCCACAACGTTGTAAGTCTTTTGTTTACTGGCAGCATAGACTGCCATTGAACAAAAGACTTTATTAAATACATTCCCTCTTGGCGAATCGTTTTAAAAAAATATTTGGGGCATTTTTTCTTGTATTATTTGCCCATCTGGCAAACGCTCAGCAAACTACCAATTGGACAACCGTATCACCCACTGTTTGGGAATCCGTAACCAATGATGGTCTCGTACGTGTTGAATGTAGGGTGTCCGGTGGCGTATCTATTACCGGACCCCAAACTATGGGATGTACAAGTGCAGCGACTTACAGCGACGCTGCGGTTTTTGGCAGTCCTTCCCTAGAAATTACCGCAAGTTCACTGAACTCAGGAAACTTGAGTTTTTATTTTTTTGATGCCATAACAGGAGACTCTGTCTATATTGTAAACCCTACACTACACGCTGATAAAGTCGGAACCTTTGCCGTTGTCCTCTTGGTTTCCGATGCTGCTACAGGAAATTTTAATATCACCAACGGGACGTGGACAGAACTTAGTTCCAACGGACCTATTTTTCAATCTACTCCTACCCTATTCAATATTGATGATGATGCACTAGTTCTTGGCGGTGGGGGCGAATGCGTTAACGGAACAAGTATAGGTTCAGGAGGAGGAAGTTTGCGGGTTGACAACGTTACTCAGTCAGTTCAAATGGATGTTGATGTAACAGGTGGCTTAATTTTTTTATTGACCGCTGCGGATGAAGTAGAATTTGTTCTTACGGATTTAATAATTGCAGAGCCAGAGATTGAAATTACCAAAACCGTAGTCGAAAATTTTTCCACCCCTGTCAATATTGGAGATACTGTAGATTATTCAGTCACCATCGAAAATACTGGAAATGTTACATTGGATAACATAGACCTAACGGATACTTTTACTGATGTAGATTCAAATAATCTTACCTTAACCAGTGGTCCTTCCTTCAGTAATTCTTCGATGAGCTCTGCTGAAGGTACGCTGCTTGTAGGAGAAACAGCTACTTACTTTGCAAGCTTTACACTTAATTCATCTGTTTTAGAAATTGGGGGTTTTAACAATCAAATTAGTGTTCTTGCCGATAGTCCTTACGGTATTGACGATGTATATGACATATCGGATAATGGTATTGACACCGATGGAAATATTGAAGATGACCCAACTATCACTTATTTTCCAACTACAGAGGACGAAACGATTGATATATGTGAAGAAGGTACACTGGATATTACTGTTCTCAGTAATGATGATTTTGGAGGAAACGGAGCATCCTCCGGAAGTATATTCATTGTAAATCCTGCTAGTCAAGGAACAGCAACCGTGAATACCAATGGAACCATATCAAACCCTATAGACGATTATATAACTTACACTTCTGCTTCTGGATATACAGGTTCTGATAGCTTTGTTTATGGAATTAGGGATAGTAAAGGGTACGAACAACATGCCACAGTTTCCATTTCAGAACAAGCAGTACCCAATGCAGGTAGCGATGGCGCTTTGACCATTTGTGCTGGAACAACAGTTACCGAAGCCCAACTTTTTAATGAATTAGGTTCTCCCGATTCAGGAGGAACATGGTCTCCGGCAATGGGAGGCGCGGGAACGTATACCTATACCGTAGCAGCAACTTCTCCCTGTACCGGTGACGATACCTCACAAGTAATCGTCTCAGAACAACCCCTACCGAACGCCGGAACCGACGGAACTTTGACCGTTTGTGCAGGTGAGACCGTAACCGAACCGCAA
>NZ_JAHKPY010000001.1:152921-153194 GCF_018860745.1 Zobellia uliginosa
AAGATTTACCGAATGCAGGTACCGATGGTTCCCTCGTAATATGCGTAGGAGAGACTGTAACCGAATCCCAACTTTTTAATGAACTCGGAGGCACTCCTGACCTAGGTGGGACCTGGTCCCCCGTCATGGCAGGTGCGGGAACGTATACCTACACCGTAGCCGCAACTGTGCCTTGTACCGGTAATGATACTTCGGAAGTCGTAGTAAGTGAACAACCTTTACCGAATGCAGGTAGCGATGGCGCTTTGACCGTTTGTGCTGGAACAACGGTTA
>NZ_JAHKPY010000004.1:0-222 GCF_018860745.1 Zobellia uliginosa
TACGAACGAAATCCAGACAGTGGCCTCAGCAGATGGTTCCGTGGATGTTGTGAGAACAGGAGATGATTTTGACCTTTCCGTAGCAGCTGCCGATGGTTCTGAAACAGAAGTAACCGGAGCAGGAATCAATACGGTAAGCGGAGATGGAACTTCAGCCAGTCCTTATGTAATTACCGGAACGGAAGTGGATGGAGATATCACAAACGAAATCCAGACAGTAGC
>NZ_JAHKPY010000004.1:588-817 GCF_018860745.1 Zobellia uliginosa
GATAACGATTCCTGCGAACAATGATAACGATGCGACGAATGAAATCCAGACAGTAGCTTCAGCGGATGGTTCTGTGGATGTTGTGAGAACGGGAGACGATTTTGATTTATCGATAACGATTCCAGCGAACAACGATAACGACGCAACGAACGAATTTCAGGATTTGAGCTTATCAGGTGATAACCTTACTTTGAGCGATGACCCGACTGCTACTGCAATCGATTTGAGT
>NZ_JAHKPY010000004.1:1008-124286 GCF_018860745.1 Zobellia uliginosa
GATAACGATTCCAGCGAACAATGATAACGATGCGACGAATGAAATCCAGACAGTAGCTTCAGCAGATGGTTCTGTAGATGTAATTAGAACAGGAGACGATTTTGACCTTTCCGTAGCAGCTGCCGATGGTTCCGAAACCGTAGTTAACGGAGCAGGTATCAATGCGGTTACCGGTTCAGGTACGACAGCCAGTCCTTATGTAATTACCGGAACGGAAGTGGATGGGGATATCACGAACGAAATCCAGACACTAACCTCTACAGATGGTTCTGTGACCTTAACAGAAACAAATGATGATTATAATTTATCAGTAAACTTTCCTGCAAGTAGTGATAACCAAAATATAGAAAGCCTAGCGGTAAATACAAGTTCAAACGTTCTTACTGTTGGTATTGAGGATGGTAGTAGTCAAACAGTAAATTTATCACATTTAGATGATTCAGGTACTGATAATCAAAGTATTCGCAATCTGACTTTTTCAGGTAGTACTTTGACTGTGGGTATTGAAAACGGTAGTTCCGATACGGTAAGTTTAGCTGCTTTAGCAGACAATCAAAGTATACAGGGTTCAGGTTTGTCAGGGACTACCTTAACAATTGGTATTGAAGATGGAAGTTCTCAGACGGTTAACTTATCTAGTTTAGCAAATACGGATAATCAGCAAATAAGCCTTTCTGGAAATATTCTTACGTTAGATAATGGTACAGGAACAGATACAACAGTAGATCTTACTGATTTTAGAGATGATCAAAATCTTACTAGTGCTGTTGTTGTGCCGAATCAATCTGTTGAAGTACAAATTAACGATGGTACGAATACAACAATAGATATTAGGGATGCCGATTCTGATGCAACTAATGAATTTCAGGATTTAGAATTAACCGGATCAACTCTTACGTTAACTAATCCTGCAACTGCGGGAAATAGTGTTGATTTATCTAGCTTATCTGATCATGACTGGTATGAAGTAGGAGGTACAGCTGCTCCAGATGCTATAACCGATAATATTTATACTGATGGGAATGTTGCAATTGGTAAAACGACAATTACGGCTAATAGGGCTTTAGATGTAGAAGGTAATGTTGAAATAGATGATTACCTATACATGAATGGCAAAGAAACCTTGCGGGCAACTGATGCTTGGTTACGAATTAATACGCACGGCTCTAACGGTTTCACCACGGGTAACTTGTTTAATAAATATACAAGAATAGATAATAGGGTAACAATTAATGAAACAGGTGCTAATTATGATTTTAGGGTAGAAGGCGATACGAATACCCATCTATTATTTACTGATGCTTCAGCTGATGAAGTTGGTATAGGTACCAATTCACCAGATGCAAAATTAGATGTTGAAGGCGGTACAGTTCGTTTCTCCGACTACGGTTCAAATGCGGTAACGGGAACGGCTACTTCGTTAATTGGTGTTGAGGCAGATGGTGATTTAGTAGAGGTTAATTCATTAAAGGCATCTAAAATATTTTATCCTCCGTCTATTGAGGTGGATGCTTCAACAAATGGAACCGGAAGAACTATAGATTTACACGCTCAATATATAGCACAATTTGGTTCTCCAATGGTTGCTAGTGCCTCGGCACCGGCAGCTATTCCAACATATGCTAACACAGAGTTGTATTACTATGTTACGTTTTATGATACTGCTGTTTTCGACAATGTTTCGGTAAATGCTTCTGGTGTAATGACGTATGATGTTATAAATCAACCGGCAAGTTATAACTCATTAATAAACGTAGTTTTTGTTGTAAAATAATCTAAAGGATAACCAATCGATTTGAAAGCAAAATCTACATATAAAAAGCTTGTTCTCAGTATAGTGTTCACTATATTGGGATTTGCGGTATCCAGTGCTCAGTATCTATTGCGAGCTCCTGATGATACGGCAGAAGAAACCAGGACTAACTTTCGTTGGTATGAGGCACAGGATACCAGTACGGTTTTAAGCACGGATCCTTTTCTGGAAGTAAATGATCAAGGAATATATTTTGCTACTTATGACGGTACTTTATGTGGTAAAAATGCAACGAGTTATTTTATTGTTACCAACTGTAATTCGCCTTATAATGAGGTAACCCTGGACATTAGTGATAATACGGATAATCTATCTGCAGGAGCTTCTGTAAGTTGGAACCCTCCTTTACCCGGTAATCAAAGTGCGCCTATGGTAATAGCTACACAAACTGTGGAGCGTTATATTGCTACTATAACCAAGGCGGGGAATAATAAAAGTTTACCCAGTTTTACAGTGGTTTGTATAGATGAGGCAGCTATCCTTGTTGACGATTTAGTAACGGTAGATGAGGACAGTTCAGTTATTATAGATATTTACGATAATGATAGTGAGCTACCTACGGAAGGTGTTCTCACCGCTACTGATCCAGCAAATGGCACGGTAAATATTGATAACAACGGTACACCCAATGATCCAACAGATGATATTGTAACCTATATTCCAGATCCTGATTATAATGGTCAGGATACTTTTAATTATACGATTTGTAATGTTTTTGGAGATTGTAGTACCGCTACCGTAATTGTAGATGTACTCCCTATCCTTGATACAATAGACGACAGCTTTTCAACGGCGGAAGACACTCCTGTTGTACTGAACATTCTTGCTAACGATAATGATATTCCTACGGTAGGAACCTTAACTACGACCAATCCAGCAAATGGCTCATTAACATTAGACGATGGGGGTACACCAAATGATCCATCTGATGATATGGTGACCTATACGCCAAATGGAAATTTTGACGGTATGGATTCATTCACATATACCGTTTGTGATACGGCAGGTAATTGTGATACGGCTACTGTAACTATTTTAGTGACAGATGAAGTTGATCTAGATATGGATGATGATGGTATTCTGGACAATTTTGAAGACTTGAATTTAGATGCGGATAATGACCCTGCAACCAATCCAACGGATACGGACAATGATGGTGTTCCGGATTATTTGGATATAGATAGTGATGATGATGGTATTCCAGATAATGTAGAAGCACAGTCAACATTAGATTATGTTGCTCCAAGTGGAGTGGATGTTAATGGGAATGGAGTAGATGATGCTTACGAAATTAATGGACTATTGGGTATTATTCCTGAAGATACGGATGGTGATGATTTGCCTGATTATGTAGATGAGGATAGTGATGATGACAATATTCCAGATAGAATAGAAGCACATGATCACAACAGAGATGGTATTCCAGACGTTGTATTAATTGGTTCAGATAAAGATCGTGATGGTCTGGACGATGGCTATGAAGGTGGAACAGCAATAGATCTTGATGTAAACGATGAGATAAATGATCCTTATAATGATTTGCCGAATACAGATGGTGACGGAGAATCTGATTATAGAGATACGGATGATGATGATGATGGTATTCAAAGTAAAGATGAGGACATAAATATTGACGGGAACTACGCCAATGATGACTCAGATGGCAATGGTATACCGGAATATCTGGAACCAAATGAAGTAGAAGACCCTATTGAAGTATTTAATGTAGTGACGCCTAATAATGATGGCGCGCATGATGTGCTAACAATCAATGGTTTAGAAAATTATCCAGATAACTCAATTAGAATCTATAATAGATGGGGTGTTCTGGTTTACAATACGCAAGCCTATAATACAGAAGGAAATGTATTTGACGGAACCTCTCAAGGAAGAGTAACCGTTGATTCCGATAGGAAACTACCAGTAGGTACATACTTCTATATTTTAGATTACAAAGATGCTAAAGGAGAACAACAAACCCTTTCAGGATACATATATATTAACAGATAGCAGTAACGATGATCCCAAATCTCAGAATAACCGCTCGTAAACTTGGTGTAATGCTTGCCCTCTTATTTGTGGCAACCGTTCAAGATGCCATTGCCCAACAAGATTCTCAGTACACCCAGTACATGTATAACACAGTAAGTGTAAATCCGGCTTATGCTGGATCTAGAGGCCATATAAGTACGGCACTTTTGCATCGTTCGCAATGGGTAGGTCTAGATGGTGCACCTACAACACAGACATTTAACATACATTCTCCAATTGGGTATAGAGGCGTTGGTTTGGGAGCTTCTATTGTTAATGATGAGATCGGACCAACTTCTGAAACCTATATAGATATAGATTTTTCATATACTATATACACTTCTTCCGAAGGGAGACTAAGTTTTGGATTAAAAGGAAGTGCTCATTTATTAGATGTTCGTTTCTCAGAATTAAATCAGTTTACTTCAGATAATAGTTTACAGAATGATATAGAAAACAAGTTTTCCCCTAATTTTGGAGCGGGTGTCTATTATCATAATGAACGTTTTTATGCGGGACTTTCTGTTCCTCGTATGTTGCAGACACTTCACTTTAAAGATGGTCCAGAACCTTCTACGGCAAAGGAACAAATGAATTTTTATCTCATAACAGGTTATGTTTGGGATTTAAACGATAATACAAAATTTAAACCCGCTTTGTTAACCAAATTGGTAACAGGCGCACCTTTACAAGTTGATATTTCTGCAAACTTTATGTTTAGCGAAAAGTTTATTCTTGGAGCAGCTTATCGTTGGGATGCAGCCGTTAGTGGAATGGTAGGCTTTAATATCTCTAAGAAGTTTTTAATCGGTTTAGCGTATGATCGCGAAGTGACCGAGTTAGGCTCGGCCGTCTTTAATTCAGGTTCTTTTGAAGCAATTCTAAGGTATGATTTCATAAGTACGAAAGGCAATCTAAAATCACCACGTTTCTTCTAAAAAATTATAAAGCAATACAGTTTAGATAATTGATAATATGAATTAAATATATGGTCGATAATTGATTTTTTTTAGCTTTTCGCCGAATGGTAAAAAAAATGTCAGGAGCTAAAAACAAAGGAAGCCACAAGGTATTAGTGCTTTCACATCATAAATTATCAATTACACAACAAAAGTTCAGATTACGGTGCGGTTCAAGATTACTTTTATTGCTTCTTAATCTTATGATTGGGAGGCTGATATAAAATTTTTCAACGACATATTTTAACAATATTAGAAGGAGATTTTCGTTAAAATAGTTCATCTAACCTGCTTAGCATATGCGAGTCAAACAAAAAGGAAATTCTACCTTTTTTGCAGAATACTCTAGGTATTACGGTTTTCTACTACTTTTCTTTCTACTTATAGGAGAATCCTTATGGGCGCAGCCTGCAAACGATGATATAGCAAATGCTACCCCACTTTCAATTAATGGTTGTTCCGCAGATGCGGCGTACAATACCTTGAATGCCACCCCAGACGGTACTATTGGTTCTTGTTGGCCTGCTGGTCCCAACGCAAATGTTTGGTTTAGTTTCGTGGCAAGTGCTACCGGAACCGTGCAGATTAATTTAGATCGTGGAACTATCACCGGAGACATGACGGGCGATATGCGTTATGCTATGATGGCTTTGTGGGACGCAACGGGTTCTTCGGAAATTGCTTGTAGTTCCTTTAATGATGTGAGCGATGATATTTCAATATTACAAAGTGGACTAACCCCCGGAGATACCTATCTTTTTTCAGTAGATCGCCGTTATGGGACTCCATCTGGAGCGGAGAGTTTTAAACTTTGTTTAAGCGATACACCAACCAACGATTATTTAGAAGGAGCGATAAACATAGATTCATTTATGAACGGATGCTCTGCCGACGCTGCTTTTTCAACGCTAGGAGCTTCTGCAGACAGAAATGCAGCTTCCTGTTGGGGAACGGGCCCAAATAGAAATGTTTGGTTTCAAGTTACTGCGCCAGCTACAGGAAATATTGAGGTAAAATTAGATACAGGTTCTCCAAAGGGAACATTACAAACTGCATATTTAGCCTTGTGGGACAGTACCGGTACTACAGAACTAGGCTGCAATAGTTATAGACCCGGACGTGATTATGATGATATTTCATTATTGGCAACAGGTTTAACACCTGGAGATGTATACTATGTTTCGGTAGATAATAGATATATACATGCTTTGGATACATTTACATTGTGCTTAAGTGATCAGGCAACAAATGATTATTACCAAGGCGCAACAGATGTTACAGGTTTAATCGGAGGATGCTCTTTAGATGCAGAATATACCACACTTGGTGCTACCTTTGATAAGGGTACTGGTTCATGTTGGTTAGACTTGGTAAACCATAATAAATGGTTCAGTTTTGTAGCACCTACTTCTGGTAGAATAGAAGTAAATCTTGATAGAGGAGGCAGTAAAGGAACCCTACGCCATGCCTATATGGCCCTTTGGGAGAATGATGGTGAGACTGAACTTGCCTGTACCACGTATTCTGACCCAGAAGATGATTTAAGAATTAGGCATTGGAGTCTTACTCCTGGCGAAACGTATTATATTACGGTAGATAACAGATATATTACAACCACAGATACTTTTACACTTTGTTTAGATGCCTTGAACGGTCCAGATACGGATGGAGATGGTATGGGCGATGTGGTTGACCTGGATGATGATAATGATGGTATTTTAGATACGGTAGAAGGTTGTGAAAATACAGATATTTCTGGTACGGTGGGGATTGGTAATCCTATTACAGATACCACCTATCCATTGGTAGGTACAGATATCACCTATACTATTAGCAAACCTGCAAGTACAAATATTTATGCATACGATGCTGGTGCCAATGGACATGGTATTCGTATTGAAGGCCAGGCAGGAGATGTTGGAAGTTTAACTTCCACTTACAGTACGCCAATCGAAAATGTCTTTTTTAAGATGACGGATTTCGATAACAACACACAATATACGATTGAAGTTTATGATGATAGTAATGTGCTGTACGATTTAGATTCTGAAGGTGTTATTTTGGTAGGTTCTGATATTACACAGACTGGAAATGACTTTGTTGCCGATGCCGTAAATTCTAATGGAAACGACCCAGCAGATGATATGCACGGCGCAATTTACTTTTATTTTGAGAGACCTGTAAGTCGTATTGTTCTATCATTCAATCATCCTTCAAATTCATCAACTCGTTTTATACAGCCAACTTTTTGCATTGCTGATTTTGATAATGATGGCATAACCGATCATAAAGATTTAGATAGTGATGGAGACGGTATTCCGGACAACATAGAAGGGCAGACTACCTTAAATTACATTGCCCCTAATACGGATAACGCAGCCACATATCGCAGTAATAATGGTGTCAACTCTGCATATTTGGGAGGAATAACTCCTGAAAATACAGATGCTACGGACAACCCGGATTATCTGGATTTGGATTCCGACAATGAAGGAGGAAATGATATTGCAGAAGCGGGAATAACACTTTCAGGAAACGATATAGATAATGATGGTCTTGATGACAATATGGATGCATTTACATCAGGTTATGATGATCCAGCTGGTACTATCGATGATCCTTTAAGCAACCCCATTGCCTTACCGGATACTGATTCTGATGCAAGTACTGGGGGAGATGTAGATTATAGAGATGCTACGGATGATCGTCTGGATTCCGATAATGATGGCGTAGTAGATGTTGTTGATTTGGATGACGATAATGATGGTATTCCCGATATTCACGAACAAGGAAGTATGTATGAGTGTTCCGAAACCTTCTTGGTAGACGGTGCACATGCTGTTAATACACATACCACAACTCAAATAAATACTACTTCATCTGGTATTACATGGGATTTACAGACAATGAACGGTATTACCTTAGATACCTCTGTAAGTCCAGATTTTAATAATACGGTGGCATACCCCGTAGGTGCGGAGTTTCAAGGTGCTCAGACGCATATGATGATGGTCATGAATACGGATCGTAATGTGGGTCAGCATGCAACTTTGACCATTACATTTCCTAATCCAGTTAAAAACCCAACCATTTACTTTGGTAACCTTAAATCATCACCGGGCATTGGAAGGCGTAGTGTCTATTATGAGTTGATCAATGTGGGTGTTAATATGGATGTGGTATATACGGATGGTGATTTTTATGTAGCTGATAACAGAATAGGAACCTCATTTAATAATACAAGTACCCGAGGAACCGGACTAGTGCGTTTTAACGGTGTATTCAATGCATTGACATTTACCTTAGGTCACTTTTCTAATGTTAATGAAGATGGAGTAATCAGAACTAATCTAAATTTAGGTTATTATGATTGTGTTGATACCGGTTTTTCTTCGAACGCAGATACCGATAATGACGGTATAGTTAATTCATTGGATTTAGATAGTGATAACGACGGTATTTATGATGCTGTTGAAGCTGGTCACAATCAACCTCATACGGCAGGTCGTTTGGATGGGCCAATTGGCACAGATGGTATTCCTGATGCAGTAAGGCTCACACCGGATTATTCATCAATTAATTATGACATTGCCGAAAGTACGGACGACACAGATTTAAATCCTAATTTTTTAGATTTAGATAGTGATGGAGATGGTATTCCTGATAACGTAGAAGCGCAGACAACTACGGGTTTTATACTTCCAAACGAAACTGTAGATGTTAATGGCGTTGATACAGCATATCCTTCAGGCATAGTCCCAACTAACACAGACGGAACGGATAATCCAGATTATTTGGATACGGATTCTGATAACGAAGGAGCAAATGATACTACAGAGGCGAACATCACTTTAACAGGCAATGATGATGATAATGATGGTTTAGATAATGCAACTGATACAACAGCAGATTATTCTGATGTTGCAGGTACTATAGACAATCCGTTGACAGGAACAGTGATTTTACCGGATAACGACTCAGATGCAACTACTGGTGGTGATGTAGATTTTAGAGATGATAACACCATATTATTACCTTTTACCTGTGATGAAAGTTTGTACTTAAGTCAGCATGAAGCAGGCACTGCAACTATATTCTATGATTTAGAATCTTCAACAAATCCATTTACAGTCTCTCAATTAGGAAGTAATTCGCACGGTATTCAATACAATGCTATGGGCTATAATCCGTTGGATAATTTTATTTACGGAATAGAAGAAAACAGTAATAATCTAATTCAGATTGCTGCAGATGGCACAGTAATTAGAGCAGGAGCAATTACAGGATTACCGGTTAATATTTATTCTTCGGGTGACATAGATAATAATGGCAATTATTACGTTCAGGAAGATGGTAGTTCTTCGATCATATATCAAATTGATATTGCCGCGCGAACCGCAACAATAATCAACTTAAGTCAGAGTATAGTTGTTAACGATTTCGCCTATAACATTACTAATGATTTAATGTATTCAGTAATGCAAAGTGGAGCGGATGCAGGTACCTTGCTTACTATAGATGTAACGACCGGAACGGTTAATACAATCGGCAGCACCAATAGTTTAAATTTATTTGGAGCCATGTACGCCAGTAGTACGGGAGATATTTATGGTAACTTGAATACAGGAGGATTCTACCAGTTTAACACACTTACTGGAGAGCGTACACTTATTTCAACCTCTAGTTCTGCTTTACATAATGATGGTGCGCACTGTGTTACGGCACCTATTATGTTCGAATCCAATCTGTCCGTTACAAAAACAGATGGAACTACTACCTACGTTCCGGGAACGGATACAACTTATACCATCGTGGCTAGTAATAACGGTCCTTTTGGCGTTCTTGATGCCTCTGTTACGGATACGCCTACCGGAATACCTGCAGCGAACATATCCTACTCGGCAGTAGCTTCTTCAGGAAGTGTTACTACCGTTACAGGGACACAGACAGGAGCAATAAACGATACTGTTAGTATACCCGTTGGAGGTACTATTACCTATACGGTTACGGTTAGTATTCCATCAACATTTACAGGAGATTTAACCAATACGGTTACCATAAACAATCCGGTAAATTCAGATGACCCTGATACAAGTAATAATACGGCTACGGACATAAATACCTTATCGAATCCGGATATAATTATTGATGATGCCAATGCTATAGAAGGTAGTGAAGTTTCCTTTCCAGTAACATTAAGTGCTGCCAGTACAACAGATATAACGCTAACGTTTACCTTGATTAATGGTACTGCGGGCGATGCAGATTATACAACTACGGATATTCAAAGAACTATCCCGGCAGGAACGACTACAATAAATGTAGATGTACCTACTATAGATGACACTATAGATGAATTAGATGAGGTATTTACCATTGCAATTGCAAGTATAGATGCAGGTATGGTTGGTGATATATCGGATACGGCCATAGGTACGATAATAGATAATGATAATGGGCCCATATTAACCATAGACGATGCCAGCGCGGTAGAAGGAAATGCAATTTCTTTTCCGGTAACTTTAAGTAACGCCAGTGCAACGGATATCACCCTAACCTTTACATTTATGAATGGTAGGGCAGACGATACGGACTATACCAATACAAATATTCAGGCTACTATTCCGGCAGGTACCACATCCATTACTATAGATGTGCCTACAACGGATGATACATTAGATGAGATTGACGAGGACTTTACTATTTCCATATTAAGTGTAGATGCAGGTATTGTGGGCGATACATCAGACACTGCTACGGGTATTATTCTGGATAATGATTTACCGGATATTGATAGTGATAACGATGGTATTTTGGATGTAGTGGAAGATTTAAATACCGATGGTGATGATGACCCATCTACCAACCCTACAGATTCAGACGGAGATGCGTATCCAGATTATTTGGATATTGATAGTGATAATGATGGTATTCCTGATAATGTAGAAGCACAGACTACATCAGGTTATATAGGGCCAAGTCTAGTAGATGCGAACGGCAATGGGTTGGATGATGCCTATGAAAACGGAACGGATTTAGGATTGGTTCCTGTAAATACAGACGGAGAGGATCAACAAGATTACTTAGACCCAGATAGTGATAATGATGGTGTTCCGGATGCTATAGAAGCACATGACCATAACCAAGATGGTATGGCAGATGTAACGTATGTAGGTTCGGATAAGGATAATGATGGTCTAGATGATGGTTACGAAGGTTTTGAAGCTATTGATGATGATGTAAATGATGAAATAGACAATCCGTTCGCAATGCTTCCAAATACTGATGGTGATGAAGAATCAGATTATCGAGACTTAGATGATGATAATGATGGCATTCCAACACTAGAAGAAGATACCAATTCAGATGGTAATTATGCGAACGATGATGAGAACAACAATGGTATCCCTAATTATTTAGAAGAACCTTACACTCCAGTTGTTGTCTTTAATGTTGTAACTCCAAATGGCGATGGCGCGCATGATACACTAACCATTACGGGGCTTGAGGTAAGACCAAATAACAATATACAGATTTATAACCGTTGGGGTATTTTAATATTCAGTACAGAATCTTATGACACACTAAGCAATTATTTTAATGGGTATTCGCAAGCAAGGCTTACAGCAGGAAAAGAAGAAAGACTACCAAGTGGAACCTATTTTTATATCCTGAATTACGAAGATACAACAGGGGAGCAAAAATCAATTTCAGGTTATATTTACTTGAATTGAGGTGCTCTACAGAATGATACTAACACTTAAACCTCTGAATTTTAATTTAGAGGTTTTCTGGTTATTAATGGAAGGCCTAATAGTTTCTATAACTATTATTTAGCAAGCTCTTGGCGGGATACTAATGTAAAGGTGTTATTTTTGTAATTGAAGAACGTCTTTATTCCCTCTAAAGAAAAACAGTAGTATTGAAAGAAGAAGAAGTAATCTTGGTAGACCAAGACAATAATCAAATAGGTACTATGCCTAAAATGGAAGCACACGAGAAGGCTGTGCTCCACCGTGCATTTTCCGTTTTTGTAATGAATGATAAAGGTGAGACCATGCTACAGCAAAGGGCTTCACACAAATACCATTCCCCGCAACTTTGGACGAATACTTGTTGCAGTCATCAACGTGTTGGTGAGAGCAATATAGAAGCAGGAAAGAGAAGGTTGCAAGAAGAAATGGGATTCGTAACGGAACTCAAAGAGTTATTCTCATTTATTTATAAGGCCCCTTTTGATAATGGACTTACTGAGCATGAACTAGACCATGTAATGATGGGTAGCTACATGGGTGCACCAAAAATAAACCCCGATGAGGTAGCGGATTGGAAATGGATGAAACCAAGGGATATTAAAAAAGATATTGCCGAAAATCCGGATACATACACCGCATGGTTCAAAATTATTTTTGAAAAATTTTATGATCACATAGGCCAAAACTCAACTGAAGATGAAAGTAAAGGTTAGTAGAAAAGCCCATTTTAATGCCGCCCACCGTTTGTATCGTAAAGATTGGGACGATGACAAAAACACTCAGGTTTTTGGCAAGTGCAACAATCCAAATTTTCACGGTCACAATTATGAGTTGATTGTGAGTGTTACAGGGGAAATAGACCCTGAAACAGGTTTTGTGATGGATATGAAGGTTTTAAAAGACCTCATAGAGGAAAAAGTAGAAAATGCCTTAGATCACAAAAATCTTAATATTGAAGTTCCGGAATTCAAGGACATGAATCCCACTGCAGAAAACATATCTATTGTAATATATAATAAGTTGAGACCTCATATTAATAAAGATCATGAGCTTGAGGTTGTACTTTATGAAACTCCCCGAAATTTTGTTACCTATACCGGTTGATCCGAAAAAATAAATAACTATAAACAAACGCTATGCATCCCTTAAAATTCAATCCTATTTTAAAAGAACGCCTTTGGGGCGGAACCAAACTTAAAGATGTTTTAGGCAAACCAATAGAAAATGACATTACTGGCGAAAGTTGGGAGCTTTCTACTGTGCCAGGAGATATCTCCGTTGTTGCCAATGGAGATCTTGCCGGTGCTTCATTGCAGGAACTTATAGAAAAAGACCCACAAACTGTATTGGGTAAAAGTGTTTATGAACGATTTGGAACCGATTTTCCTATTCTAATTAAGTTTATTGACGCTAAACAAGACTTGTCTATACAGTTGCACCCTAATGATCAGTTGGCTAAAAAACGCCATAACTCATTCGGAAAAACGGAAATGTGGTATGTCATGGATGCTGATGATGATGCTAGCCTTATCGTAGGTTTTAACAAAGATGTCAGCAAAGAGGAATATGCAAAAAGTATTGAAAATGATACACTCTTAGATCTTTTGAATTATGAAAAGGTAAAAGAAGGAGATACTTTTTTTATCAACACAGGAAAGATTCACGCTATAGGCGCAGGTGTGCTCCTTGCAGAAATTCAACAAACATCAGATGTTACATATCGTGTTTTTGATTTCAATAGAAAAGACAAAAACGGAAATCTTAGGGAATTACATACAGAGCAGGCTTTAGATGCTATTGACTATACTCAGAAAGATGATTTTAAGGTCCAGTATAGCAATACTAAGAACAAGGTAAACGACATGGTAGATTGTCCGTATTTTAAAACCGATTTTCTAGACTTGAATTCAGGTTTAACCCAAGATGTAACGGAGCGAGATTCGTTTACGATTTTTATGTGCGTAGGTGGTTCGGCAACTATTGGTAATGAAAACGGTTCAGTGAAAATCCAAAAAGGAGAAACTACGCTTTTACCGGCATCGACCAATGTTATAGAAATTACGACAGATGGTGCAAAACTTTTAGAGGTCACTATCTAAACCCTTAAAACCATTTCTTCGCATATATTTTCTGTTCTAATTGATTATAAATAGCGTATTTTTGCGTAAAATTTATTGAAAATGGCAAGTGTAAAAGAATTAAAGAAGGATATTAATAATGTCTTGGGAGACATCATTGAAGCAGTATACATAGTAGAAGCCGCTAATGCAGACCAAGAGTCTAAAGAAGGAGCAAAGGTTATTGATGAAGCTATTGAGACTTTTGATGTCCTTATTCAGAAAGTAAATCAAAGAGGTGTTGAGAATAGAAAGAAACACCTAACAGAAGTTCGTCAGGAATTAGAAGCAAAAGCTACTGGTCTTGTTGAAAAGGTGAACAAATTAGGTTAAACCTGTTAAGAGTAAATGAAAAAGCCCGCTACAGCGGGCTTTTTTACTTTTTAATACTTTCTAAATATGACTTTAGTTGCTTGCCGTATTTGGATTCGGATACCTCGGGCGAAAGTACGTTGTAAATAGAATCCAGATATTTTACATTGGCATCCGGCACTTCGTTAAGGGCTATGTAAGGAGCTATGTAAGAGTTTTTATTATTCAGGGCAAAGTTAAGTGCAAAAGCATAACCACGCTGCAGGTTTCGGTCGCTCAAAGTCTGAATAGAGTCTGACTGTAATGAATCCTTAGCTATATTTGGATTGTTCGCCATTTGAGCGATTTCCAACGTTTTCATATTAAACCTAGACATGGTTTTTCTATATTCTTCAAGTCTTTCTTGACTTTCAGAGCCCGTTATTTTTGCATTCGTATCAAATGTGTTCCATGTCGTATTTATAGTAATGGCACCAGGTTCTCCAAAAAAGGTGATACGGTCGTTTACATCGTTAGCATCTTTTTTGTTTAGGTAGAGATAGAAAATTTCAGGACTGTCTAGCTCTGTAGTAAAACTGAAATTCCCATCACCCTCTATCTGCAAAGAATCTATTGTGGTTAAAGTGGAATCGGGTACATGTTGAAGGTAGAGAGTCCCTTTCTTTAATCCTTTCACATTTCCCGTAACTGTCATCGTATTTTTGCTATCACCTCCACAAGAAAGCAACAGAAGGGAAATAGCACTTAAAAAAAATATGTTTTTCATGTTTAGTTTTTGGTGGGGCAAATATCTATATTTTTTTTGGTTTCCTTAAGATGCTATTTTCAAAATCATTAAGTGCTTTGTATACACACCTTTATTTAAGGAATGATATGATGAAAGAAAACGGTACGGATTACGACTAAATTGGGAAGTGATTCTGCAAATAATTCTATATCTTTTCAAACATTGAATTACTTCTAATGTTAGCTTATGAATGCTGAAAATGAAAAATGGATTGCAGCTATTGCTTCCGCAGATTATGTAAAGAATGGAATGCTAGTTGGTCTAGGTTCTGGGTCTACCGCAGCTTTTATGATTGCAGAGTTAGGTAAGAGAATAGCAGGTGGTCTCATTATGAAAGGTGTACCCTCATCAGATGCTACGGCTAGACTTGCAAAACAAGCTGGTATTTCCTTGGTATCTTTGGATGAGGCAGGTACTATTGATATCAATATTGATGGTGCAGATGAATTTGATTCTAAATTTCAATTGATAAAAGGTGGGGGAGGAGCTTTACTCCGCGAAAAAATATTGGCTCATAACGCAAGGTTTAATATTATCATAGCAGATTCTGGTAAGCGGGTGGAGCGTTTAGGTAAATTTAAACTACCTATTGAAACAATACCTTTTGCTACACAAATTATTATTTCTGAATTGCAGAACATGAATTTACAACCGCAATTACGCATGAAGAATAATGAAGTTTATAAGACCGATGAGAATAACTGCATCATAGATGTTGATATTTTTCAAAAAAATCATTTAAATGAATTGAATAATCTCCTCATTCAAATTCCTGGTGTTGTGGAAACGGGACTTTTTTTGTCCACCACGGATATAGTGTTGATGGGAGAAGGAAACAAAGTAGTAACATTTAAGAAGTAAGCATTTTTAATTGTTTGGAGATGGCGATAAAATGAAAAAAGAGAAACAGATGAAATTCAATATAAAAGAAACTTTCAATAAAGAATTACCTTCAGACCCAATTTTGGAGAATAGTAGAAGGCAGGTAGAAAAAGCTTGTTTTTCCTATGTCACGCCAAAGCATACCGCCAACCCAAGTATGGTTCACGTATCGCCTGAAATGGCAAAAGAATTGGGCTTTTCTAAAGAATACATTCAGAGTGAAGAGTTTCTAAAAATTTTCACTGGGAATAAAGTTATTGAGGGCACTACTCCTTATGCCATGTGTTATGGTGGTCATCAGTTCGGAAATTGGGCAGGGCAACTGGGTGATGGTAGAGCTATTAACCTAACGGAAATAGAACAGAACGGCAAACACTGGGCACTACAATTAAAAGGCGCTGGAGAAACCCCATATTCCAGAACAGCGGACGGACTTGCGGTTTTACGGTCTTCCATACGGGAATACTTATGTAGTGAGGCTATGTACCATTTGGGTGTACCTACAACACGAGCCTTGTCTTTGGCATTATCCGGAGACCAAGTACTTCGTGATGTACTTTATAATGGTAATCCTGCTTATGAGAAAGGCGCTATCGTTTGTAGGGTAGCACCCTCATTCCTTCGTTTTGGCAACTATCAGATTTTCGCTGCACACGAAGATATTGCTACCATGAAAACGTTGGTAGATTACACCATAAGGCACTTTTTTCCTGAACTTGGCAAACCTTCAAAAGAAACTTATGCTAAATTTTTTCGGGCTGTAGCAGATGCTACTTTAGAGATGTTAGTGCATTGGCAACGGGTAGGTTTTGTACACGGTGTAATGAATACGGATAATCTATCCATTCTTGGTTTGACCATAGATTATGGTCCCTACGGATGGTTGGAAGGGTATGACCACGGATGGACGCCAAATACTACAGATCGCCAACATAGCAGATATAGGTATGGGAATCAACCTAATATAGGACTTTGGAATTTATATCAATTGGCAAATGCGCTGTACCCCTTAATTGGAGAGGCAGAACCTTTGGAAAATGTTTTGGAAGGTTTTAAAACGGAATTTGAGGATAAGTATCGGGAGATGATGAAATCTAAAATCGGACTATTTTCTGAGGATGCCAATGACCAAAAGTTGCTGGATGATTTAGAGGAAAATTTACAACTAACCGAAACCGATATGACGCTGTTCTTTCGGAATTTATCTAATTTTAAAAAGGAAGCTGAGAATGCGGACTCCTATATGAAAGTGGTTGAAGATGCGTTCTATATTCCTGAGGAGGTAAAAGGTGAAGTATTGGATAAATGGTTGCTTTGGTTCAATACCTATCAAACTCGTTTGGACAAGGAAAGTCTTACTGATGCTGAACGAAATGAAAAAATGAATGTCATAAACCCTAAATACGTATTACGTAATTATATGGCGCAATTGGCCATTGATGCTGCAGATGAAGGGGATTATAATTTAATAGAGGAACTGTTCAATCTTCTAAAAAAGCCCTACGACGAACAACCTGAAAGGGAAAAGTGGTTTGCCAAACGGCCGGATTGGGCGCGTAACAAAGTAGGTTGTTCCATGTTATCCTGCAGTTCATAAATAAGTAATTAATGACAGAAAAGAACTCCAAAACCCAAATAGGTTTGGGTATGGCCGCTTTGGGCCGCCCTGAGTATATAAATATTGATAGTTCGGATAGGGATAAAAGAGAAGTTGCTTTTAGAGCCAATGCTTTTAAGGTTTTAGATGCGGCTTATGAAAAGGGTGTGCGTTATTTTGATACGGCACCTTCTTACGGTAAAGGCGAAGCCTTTTTAAAAGACTGGAACGAGAGCCGTAATCACACAGATGTAGTTTTGGGAACCAAATGGGGCTATACCTATGTCGCCAACTGGCAATTGGGTTATGAGGGAGCTCACGAAGTAAAAGAGCATTCTCTAGCGAAGCTTACGGAACAATGGGAAGTATCGCAATACTTACTTCCTGCTTTGGAGTACTATCAAATTCATTCCGCGACTTTTGAAAGTGGGGTGCTCCAGAATAAACCTGTTTTGGAAAAGCTACTAGACATTAAAAGAATAACCGGACTTAAAATAGGTATTTCTACAAGCGGACCAAATCAAAATGAGGTTATAGAAAACGCTTTGCAAATTAGAATAAATGGGGAAGTAGTTTTTGATAGTTTTCAGGTGACATTTAACATGTTGGAACAGGCTACATTGTCCGTTTTGAAAGAAGTTAAAGCTCATGGTAAAAAGCTGATTATAAAAGAAGCCATGGCCAACGGTCGCGTATTTCCAAATGTAAAATATAGCCATTACCAATCGCTTTACACTAGGCTAAAGACTTTAGCAGAAAAATACCAAGTAGGAATTGACGCCATAGCTTTGCGCTATGTAATGGATGTTTTGCAACCGGACTACGTTTTGAGCGGAGCAGCTGATATACAGCAATTAAAGGAAAATTTAAATGCGAATAGGTTTACTTTAAACGATAAAGAACTTGCTCAACTTACTAAGGAAAAGGCAGATTCCAAGACCTATTGGAACGAGCGTAGTCAGTTGATTTGGGATTGATTTTTAAGCTTTATTATTTATAACGCCGAAGCCACCTCCATCAAATAAGCACATAACAACGCACCGCCAGTACCCACAACATAGCCAAAAACAGCTAAAAGTACGCCTACGGATGTCAACGATGGGTGAAATTCCGCTGCCACTACAGGCGCTGAAGCGGCACCACCAACATTTGCTTGGCTACCTACCGCCAAGAAGAAAAAGGGAGCTTTAATCAGTTTGGCAACAAGTATCAATAGTCCCGCATGAATTGAAATCCATATAAAGCCAATAGCAATCAAACCTGGGTTTTCAAGAACTCTCCCTAAGTCCATTTTCATTCCTATGGTCGCAACCAAAAGGTAAATGAACATACCACCAATTTTACTGGCTCCGGCACCTTCATAATTTTTCGCTTCGGTAAATGACAATGCAATACCAGCTGCCGTAGCAATGACTACCATCCAAAAGAAGCTGGAACCTAAGAAAGATAAAAAGCTTTTCTGGTCGCTGACACTTTCAAAAGAATTGGTTAACGTAGCACTGATATGATTACCAAATAAATGAGCAATACCAGTTGCCGCAAAGGCAAAACAGAGCATCATCATATAATCTTTCAAGGTAGGTACTCGGGTAATTTTTTCTGCAAAAGCGGTAACCTTTACTTTTAGCGTTTCAATGGCTGAAGTATCGGCTTTTAACCATTTGTCAATTTGTTTGGTACGGCCAACACCCAAGAGAATAATAGCCATCCATACATTGGCAACAACAATGTCTACCAATACCATGGCACCGTATTTTTCAGGTGTATATTGAAAAATCTCGTACATAGCGGCTTGATTGGCTCCACCACCGATCCAACTACCGGCAATGGTTGCAAGTCCTCTCCATATAGCATCAAAATCATTGCCGCCCACCGTATCTGGTGAAAATATAGAAACGATTAAAATGGCAATCGGTCCGCCTATGATAATGCCTGCACTACCAGTTAAAAACATGATCAGGGCTTTAGAGCCCAAATTCATAATAGCCTTTAAATCTATGCTCAAAGTCATGAGCACCAGGGCAGCAGGCAGTAAATATCGGCTAGCTACATAATATAAACTAGAAGTATGGGTTACGACTTCACCAGTGTCGCTTAGGGTTTCCCATTTTTCGGCTACTATGCCTGTAGAGGCCAGTATACCGGGCAATAAGTAACACATGAGTACACCGGGAACTATGCCGTAGAATTTGCTCCAGAAACCGGTTTTTTTGGATGAGCCGTAGAAAATAAAGCCTAGGCAGAGTGCTAAAAGTCCAAAAACAACCGTATCATCGGTTATTAGCGGAGCAGGTAATAAGGATTCGGTCATATGATTCTTGGATGCTTTTCCTCAAATATAATCAAATTACCAGATGCTTTTTAATGTAGTCAGCCACTCCGTTTTCAGTATTGGGTAAGGTAACGGCATTCGAAACAGCTTTTACCTCTTCTCTGGCATTACCTACAGCAACACCACAGCCGCTATTTTCAAGCATTTCTATATCATTATAGTTGTCACCAAAAGAGATAACGTGTTCAAGAGATTCGTCTTCTTGTAATACTAATTTTATAGCTGATAGTTTTGAAACGGATTTGGGAGCCACTTCAATTAAAGTATCATTGGAGCGATATAGGTTGAGGTATTTACCCAATTTTTCTTCTAAAGTAGGGTAGAGGATATCAGCACTTTCTTTGGTGCTCATGAGCATTATTTTGTGTGCTCCGATCTCACGGGCTGTCCAATCGGAAAGCGTTTCTGACGTAGGTCTAAAAGCAGGAGTAGTTTTCGTATATCTGATTTCTTTTTGAACCCGTTCGGAATCTTCTTCTACATACCATTCATTTTTATAGTATAAACCGAGCTTGGTGTTATTGGCTTCTGATAACTCATATATTTTTTTAAGGTGGTCAGTGCCAATATATACGGAGGAAAGTTCTTTATCACCATCAAGAACCAAGGCGCCGTTGTAGCAGATAATAGGTTGTTCTTTAATCGCTAGGTCTTTTTGTAAATAGGTCATAGCGCTAGGCATACGAGCTGATACTAAAATGACTTTTAAGTGCTGTTTTATACGTTTTATCTCAGAAATCGTAAAGTCTGAAACATCACTTTTTGAGGTCAATAATGTGCCATCTAAGTCGGAGCAGAGTATTTTGTATTTCAAAGGGTTTATTGATTTTAAGTTTGTAAAAGTAGAATTAATTTCTCTTTCTAAATTCTTTGGTCCTTTTCTTGTTGGGGTTCTTGAATAACCGTTTAAAGAAACCATCTCGTTTAACAGGTTCACAGTTCAGCATATTTAATATGGCAGGGTCTGGGCGTTTGAACTGTGCTTTTGTAATTTCGTTATAGGACGGGTGCTTGTTCATTTCTTGCATCCATTTGGCAAAAATAGGAAGGGCCGCACTTGCTCCTTGTCCCAAACTTGTGCTTCTAAATCCAATTTCATGATTATCAAGACCCACCCAAGTTACATGAACCAACTTAGGCATAATTGCCACGAACCAAGCATCTTTATTATTTTGTGTAGATCCCGTTTTTCCTGCAATGGCATTATTTAACTTATAAGTGGTTCGTATTCTGGATGCGGTACCTCTGTTAATCGTACCTTTCATCATTTCTACCATAATTTGCCTTGTTTCTTCGGAAAAAGCTGTGGTTCTGGCTCTTTTTGGTTCAAATTTGGTTAAAACCGAGTCTTTTCTATCAGTTATTTTTTCGATTAAATAGGGTAAAACGGCTTTCCCCTTATTGACATAGCCGGCATAAGCACCCGCTAGTTCATTTAAGTAAATTTCACCCGTACCCAATGCTAAAGAAGGTTGTTCCGGTAATTTGGAAAATATACCCATATTTTTTGCCATCGTTATAACATTTGGAATACCAGCTTTTTCCAACACTTTTACAGCTACCGTATTTACGGAATGGCTAAGTGCTTCTTCCATAGAATAGTTAAGGTAGGTCTCATCTTTTTTTCCTGAATTGCTGGGCGTCCATCCCTTTAAGTTTTCATATTCAACTTCTTCTGCAGAAAAATATGTACAAGGTGGGGTACCTGTTTCCAAGGCCGTGGTATACACTATAGGTTTAAAAGTAGAACCCACTTGCCGTTTACTTTGTGCTACATGATCGTATTTAAAATGTTCAAAATCTACACCGCCAATCCAAGTTTTTACTGCTCCGGTTTTTGGGTCTAGGCCCAAAGAACCGGTATTCAGGAATTTCATATAATGGGTAATACTATCTATAGAACTACCCTGGATTGTTTTCTCACCCCCCCAATCTGTTAGAACTAGTTGTTTTTTAACACTGAGCGAATCCATTATTTGTTGATGTTCCATCCCTTGTTTTTTCAACTTTCTATATACATCTGAATTCTTTACTACCTTTTCAATTAGTTTTTTATTCGTTTTCCAAGGTGCATTCTTTCCATAACTTTTTTCAAAACTATTTTGGAGCGTTTTCATGTGATCTTGCATAGCCTCTTCTGCCCAGAACTGCATGTTATAATCTAAGGTGGTGTAAACTTTTAGACCGGAAGTATAGATGTTGTATTCATTACCCTCTTCCTTCTGTTTATCGTTCCATTTAAGTAATTGCTTTCTAACTTCTTCTCTAAAATAAGGCGCCAGTCCAGAATTATTATCAAAATCGCGATAGTCCAATTTGGCAGGAATATGGGTCAAACTATCCTTTTGTTCAGGGGAAATATAATCGTTATTGGCCATGGCAAGAAGTACCAGATTTCTGCGGTTAAGGCTCTTCTCTGGGAATATACGAGGGTTGTAGCCGTAGGTGGCTTTAAGCATGCCTACAAGGACAGCTCCTTGTTCTACGGTAAGGTCTTTAGCTTGTTTGTTAAAAAATTTTAGGGATGCGCTTTCAATTCCAAATGTATTATCGCCAAAGGAAACCGTATTTAGATAGTTGGTAAGAATCTCATCTTTGGTATAAATATCTTCCAATCTGGAAGCAATGAACATCTCCTTTATCTTATCAACTACAATATTCGCTTTTTTTCTATCCCTTCGGGGATATAAATTTTTAGCCAACTGTTGGGTTAAAGTGCTTCCCCCACCTGCAGATTGGTCTTGCATAAGTACGGTCTTTATGGCAACACGCCCTAAACTTTGGTAATCTATACCTGTATGCTCATAAAAGCGTTCATCTTCAATGGCTACTAGGGCATTGAGTACATGCTCTGGAATGGCTTCAAAAACAATGGGCTGTCTATCATATAAATAGAATTTGCCAATAAGTACGCTATCCGCTGTATACACCTCGGATGCACGTTGGTACTGGAAATCAGAAAGCTCTTCCTTACCGGGTATTTTACCCCAAGCGCCCCAATAAATACTAATTATAAATACAAAGAAGAACACAACTAACGCAAGAAGGGCTAGTAAGGTGTATCTTAAAAATGGAGACTTTATTCTTTTTAAAATCAAATCGATAAATTTTGTGAGTGCAATATCAAATTAAAAAATGAAACACTTTAGTTTCTTAACAATAGATTCAACTTCAATTTTCTACTTTTGCGGCTAAATTTATTTCATGCGAAAAATAGTATTCTTTCTGTTCTTAATAACAACACTTTCTAACGCAAACGATGGGGATTGGTCAAAAACCGGACACCGAACGGTTGGTGAAGTGGCACAAAGTCATCTATCCAAAAAGACAGAGAAAGCCCTAAAAAAGTTATTGAACGGAGAGAGCCTAGCCTACGTATCTACGTTTGCAGATGATATAAAGGCCGACAGGGCTTACAAAGAATTTAGTGCATGGCATTATGTGAATATACCTGAAGGAAAGAATTATGGTGATATTGAACCTAGTAAACATGGGGACCTTATTACCGGTATCAATAAGTGCATTGAAATAATCAAGGACGAGAAAAGCAAAAAAGAAGATAAAGTTTTTTATCTAAAAATGTTGGTACATTTAATAGGAGACCTTCACCAGCCAATGCATGTGGGTCGTTTTGAAGATAAAGGGGGTAATGATATTCAGTTGCAGTGGTTTAATGAAGGAACTAATCTTCATAGAGTTTGGGATTCTAATATGATAAATACCTATGGTATGAGCTATACGGAATTGGCATCTAGCCTACCACAGTTATCTAAAGAACAGGTACGGTTTATTCAGCAAGGAACTGTTCTGGACTGGGTAGAGGAATCTCAAGAAATTGCGGGTAAGCTATATGATTCTGTAGAAACAGGAGAAAAATTATACTACCGTTACAATTACGATTGGTGGGGAACCGTAGAAACCCAGTTGCAAAAAGGTGGACTTCGGTTGGCCAAGGTCTTGAACGAACTTTTCTAATTGTACCTAATAGTCTGCTTACCGTTTTGAAATTTTGTTCATAGAGATTTGTCGTTGGCGCGTACTTTTAAAACGATGACCTCCTGCATTGTTCAATTTGGAATGTTTTGTACTTCTACCTTGAACTCGCTTACGCCACATTCTAAAGCTGCTAGGCTTTAAATTGTATCGCATAAGCTCAATGGTTTCTTGTTCCGAAATGCCAAATTGAAAGGTAAAAGCATCAAAAGGAGTACGGTCTTCCCAAGCCATTTCAATAATACGGTCTAATTCTCTTTCTGTAAATTCTTTTTTCATAGCAAAACAAAAATACGAATGCCTGAAGAATAAAATTACCTCAATAGAACTAAAAAATACGAAATTCAACGAGTATATACATTGTAAGCCACTATCTGGAGTTATATTTAAGTAGATGGTTGTGAGGACATTAGTCGGCACCCAGTGGCTAAAGGCAGCAAACTTCTCATATGTTAAGGGTAAAAAAAATCGACCATTTTTAATGGTCGATTTTTTTATATAATAATTCTAAACGTTAGATTAATACGCTCATCAATAATTTTAGCCGTTTTTGGAATTTGATGTAACCAGTGTTTTTGTGTACTTCCCCTCATCAATAGAAGGCTACCGTTTTGCAATAAGATCTTTTGTTTTAAGCTTTTGTCACTTTTATGTTTTAAATGAAAGAAGCGTTCTTGCCCTAAAGTAACCGATGCAATAATAGGATTTTCACCTAACTCCTTCTCATTATCTGCATGCCAGCCATTACTGTCTTGCCCATTTCTATATAAGTTAAGAAGGCAGGTGGTAAATATAACACCTGCTACAGTTTCTACTTTATCCTTAATTTTTAAAAGTTCTGGTGTAAACCTATGCGGTGTCATTACTAGCTTGGAATAGGAATAGGATTTGCCATTATTCCCATACAAAGCGGTAAGTCTGGGTTGTGCATAGGTTTTGCCAAATACCGTAATGTCATCCTGTTGCCATGGTATTTTCTCCCGAAGCGTACGAAAAGAATCGTCCGCTTCTTTTTTATCCATAAAATTTGGGTAATAGATGATATCACTACTCGGTAGGTTCAAATGGATTTCGTCCGTGAACAAATCCTTCATTATTTAAGTACAGTTTTAAGTTCATTTCTATATTCCGATGGGTTTTGCCCTGTAAAGTTCTTGAACTGTTTATTAAAGTGAGAAAAATTGTTAAAGCCGCTTTCAAAACAAACCTCGGTTATACTCAACGGCTGTTCGGCCAAAAGTTTGGATGCATGTACTAAACGGTACTCGTTTACGAATTGAACAAAAGTCTTGTTCGTAATCTTTTTAAAGTATCGGCAGAAAGATGGTACAGTCATACTTACCATATTGCTTATCTCATCTAAAGTGATTTCTTCTTTAAAGTTATTTTTTACATGATTAAAGACTACGTTAATCCGATCATTATCTTTCACTTCGGTCTCCATGGAGAAACCTTCGGCATTAAGAATTTTAAATTCTTTGGAATTACCCAGTTCATTTAAAATATTCAGTATAGATAATAAACGTTGAAAATGCGTCTGGTATTCCAGAATCTGCATTTTCTCGCCAATCTTTCTTTTGGTCTTACCAGAAAAGGCAATACCGCCTTTGGCCATTTCAAAAAGTGATTGAATTTTTTTCATCTCGGGAATATTAAAAAAATCATTCCCTAAGAAATCCAGTTTCATCTGTATTACGGTTTCACTCTCATTATCCGTAAGAGAGTTGGTAAAACCACAATGGGGTAGATTACTACCTATTAATATAAGGTCTCCCTTTGAATAATAAGATACGTGACTACCAATCTGCCTTTTCCCCGATCCACCATGTACGTGAACCAGTTCTATTTCTGGATGGTAATGCCAAACGTTATTCTTGTTGTTCTTACTGGCATCAAATCTTTGATACGTATAAGAATGCCCAAAACTGGGCTCAATTGACTCAAAAGCAGGCTTTTGATTTAGTTGTGGGGATTGTTTCATAGAACAAAATTAAACATGACTATTTTTACCTTTCTATACAAAATTAACTAAAATATACTCAATATTACCCTTAAGGGTGTTTTGCTATTTACACGATGGTAAAATAGCATAGTTATTGGCGAATTGTGGAGTAGTGAGAGCTATAAAACGGCTGTATGTTTGTATCATAATATTAACCTACCCCGTATCATAACGGGCTATTAAACAAAAACGATATGAAAAAAGTAGTAAGAACCGCCGCAATGATCGCTTTGTTATTTACAACAACCGTTGGCATGGCTAACGAACCCAAACTAAGTGTTGTACCAAATGAAAATGTAAAAAGCTTTGTTTACGAACTAGATGCCCAATCGGGAAGAACAACTATCAAGTTTACGGACGCAGAGCAAAATGTTATATTCTTTGAAACTGTTGAAGAAGGAGGTTATGCAAAGAAATTTGACCTCTCTAACCTTAAAGATGGACTTTATTTTTTCAAGTCTGAAGATGATTTAACCTCTGTAGCTTACACTATTAAAGTAGAAGGAAGTGATGTAGAGGTAATTGATAGAAAAGAAAACAGTAAGCCAGTCTTTAGAGTTGAAGGTGAAATGGTTTTCTTAAATCTTTTAAACCTTGACAGCGAAGATGTTGACATTAAAGTTTATGATAGCAGCAACAGATTGGTTTTCTCCGAGAAAAGAGAAGGTGAGATGGTTATCGAAAAAGCATTTGATTTTACCAAAGCTTACGAAGGTGAGTACACCCTTGTAGTTAGAGACAGCAAAGAAACTTATTATAAAGCTGTTACGGTAAACTAAGGAAGTTTAAGTTGAGTTGAGTTAATTGCCCCTAATGTTGTTGAGAGCGTTAGGGGCTTTTTTTATAGTGGAATATAGCTATAAGCCCAATACATAAGTACAAATTGTATAGGTAGCCTTAGCAATAAAAGCCACTTAGGAAAGCCAGCGGAAGCTTTTTTGCTGGATAGCATATAAAAATGTACTAGTAAGAATACAGCCAGCATTAAAACTAAGCCGTAAATAGAAAAGTTTTTTGTAATAGGAAAACAAACTCCAATTCCTAAGATAATTTCTGCTACTCCGCTCAATAGAACCAAAAGCTTATGATTGGGTAAATATTGAGGCATAATTCTCATATACATTTTAGGTTTTACAAAATGCATAATTCCCGCCATTGTGTACGTCAATCCCATTAGGTATAAGTGCCAAGGGTAATTCATAACTTGGACGAGTATTTTTTTAAACGTTCTCTTTTGTATTCCGGCAGGGCCTTGTTGGACAGAGCCAGTTGCAAGATTTCAGGGTCTTTGGTCCGCATGTATAATAGGTTATAGAATTCTTTTACGGTAAGTTCATTTTTGGATTGTTCCACTAAAACCAATTCATCTCCTTTTTTTACTTTTCCCTCTTCTAATATTCTTACATAAGTACCAGGAAATCCGTAATCAATATATTTTTTAAGAATCCCTTGGTCTTTAAAACGGACGCCCAGTTTATAACATGGTTCCCTTGGTTGTGACACCTGAACCAGTGCAGTTCCCAACTTGTAAATATCACCAATGCGAATTTTAGATTCATCCCAGTTGCTTACTGTAAGATTCTCGCCGAACATACCCCAATCCCAATCCAAATTTGGATATAAATTCTTCCAATAGGCATAATGGTTTTTGGAAAATAGATAACAAGCTTTGTTTACGCCGGCATGGTGTACCCGGTCAATAACAGTGTCTTTGGCTACATCTATTTTACCTAAAAATAGGGGTTCTGCTACAGGATATTTAAATATACCAGTCTGTTCTTCTTTACCATTCCAGGTAATAGTGGTCGGACTGCCAATGTTGGTTGAGATAACTTTCATAGATTAAAAATAGACAAACCATCGGCAATTAGCGAATGATAATTGCGGTTTAAAAGATAATGGACCCATATATCTTATCAATTCTAATCTACTAATGTTACTTCTGGTAATAAGGAGTACGTTTCATTAAGTAATTTAGGGCGGTTATATAATTATTACGTGTGGTAGCCATAAAGGGAACACGGTTCACGTCTACAATTTTGTCTCCGTTTTTGTTATATATCTTAAAAAGGACTTTAGTGTCAAATTCATCCATAGATGTACTATAATCGGATGAATATGTTTTTACCTTTTTTTTCTTGGTGTTGACTCTAGTAGTGGAGGAGCCGGATGTAGAGGAGGTTGTACTACGATAGTCCACCGTTATTTTGCCCGTCACTAATATGCCGGCACCAACAATTTTGGCAATTTCGGTCATTTCATAGTCTCGCATATCATTAGCTTTAGTAATGCCTGCTTCCCGTAATCTTTTTAAAGTGATTTCTACATCTTGGTATGCTATGGTATTTCTCTCGGGTCTGCGCATAAGATTGTGATAGTAGTAATCTTGGGCTTCAAATCCTTCCTCAGGAGCTTCAGCACCATCAAAGACGAATTCAAAAGGTAATATGGCGCCTTCATTTTGTTTCATAGTAGGGTATTCAAAAGTTGGACTTATAGATTTACGACCTGTCATGGTGTGTGAAAACAGTTGTTCGCGACCACTTTTGAAAATAATTTTTATGACCTCATCTTTTTCGACTACGTTTTCTAAATCCTCTCCTAAATACGTGTAGGTAATTGTATTGGGCTCTACTCTCAAAACTTTAACGGCTATAGTTTCGCCATTACTCATGAAAATCTGGTCTGAGCCGTTCTGAGCATTAGCAGAGTAGAACAATCCTATAAAAAACAATATCACCAGTTTGGAGTAATTCATTTTAAAACATGTTTGTAGTTGATTGCTAAAATACAAACCCACTATAGATTATGAAATACTGGAATTCTGGTATTTTTACATGTTTCAATTAAGAGTGTATGTTTGCCACAATTGGTCGGAGGTTATTCCGATAAGCTTAAAATCAACAAGCTAATTGTAGGAAAAAGTATTGAATTCGCCATCTTTACGGACGTACCAAGAGCCAAAAATAGATGGTTTGGACGCTGAATAGAACTTTTATCGGCCCTTTGCAGAAAAGTATTTGGGCAAAGGGACCTATAAATTGGTAGACTAAATTATAAGAAACTCAAAATGGCTGTTCTACTTTACAGTGTAACGGCCATTATCTTTTTATTTCTAATATCTTTATTATGACGGTATTCTCTCCAATATTTTCTAAATCATGTACCATTTCTCCTTCTTTGCTTTTCCAATAGAAACATCTTCCTTTTTCAATGCGTATAAGGGCTATCTGACCGTTGGTGTTACGTGATAATAAAAGGCCATCCGTAAGACTAGTGCAGCTACAATCATTTTTATGATTTCTAAAAGGTAACCGTTCTTTAGGCTTTAGCACAATATCATATAGAATACATTGCTCATCTTCATGAAGAATATCACCAAGCTTATCATTGAATCCATTTTCTTTTATTTCCTTAAGTTTTTTTTTGTCCCAATTTTCAAAATGACCTTTTGGGTTGAGTTCTGTAACAATCATAAAAATTATACTGGTTTAAAAAAATAGCTGAGAAGTTACATTGACTAACTTACTTTTGATGAATTTAATTATTCACTTTTTTAAAGCTTCTTGAGATTTAAACAAATAGAAAGAATAATATTACAAAATGTTTAGTACCTAGCATTGGAACGCGTCAAAAGATTTTGAAGGGAATTTGATGTTATTCAGGGAAGTACCAAAAAGGGATTGTAACTAAGGTCTTCCTAATCGTTTTTGAATCACTATCCCATTTGTTTTCTTTTGCAGGGCCAGTAATTGTTAATACATGTTTTCCATCTGAAAGATTCTTGATATTTAAATAAGTCTCAAATCCTAATCTCTTTTTTGCATTTCTGGAAACCACAAAATTACTAGTATAGGGCAGTGAGTCTATTTTAATAGAATATAGCTGATTAACTGTTTCTAAATATAAATCTAGATTATTTTGCGTTTTTTCTCCAATTACCTCCTTCTTGTCTACTGCTACGGAGACACCATCCAAGAAAGAAGAAGTATATCCTCTTTCACTATCATCAGATTTTAATGATTCATTTTTCTCTATTACAAAATCTTCAATATGTTCCCTATAGGTCATAAAGACTTTTAGGTAGTTTTTATCGATAACTTTTGATGGTATGCTTGCAATATTTATGAATTCGGTATCCTTTAAAGTTTCATTTTCGTAATTTTTAGTGTCTGCATAATGCGGTGTAGCCTTATTTAAATTAGATAAGTAAGCAGAGTTTTTATAATAAGAAGTGGTAACTAGTGTCAATAAAATATATGTGGGTATCAGTAACGTAACAACTCTTTTTCCTAATTTGTTATCCAAGAAATTATAAGCTAAAGGGCGATATAAAAAAGAGAAAGTAATTTTACTAAATACCCAGTAAATTGGAAAGTACAATTTGGAAGTCCATCTTTTTTTCTTGAGTATACCTTGACCGAAAAAATCAACCATTACAAAAACAGAGGCCAATAAAAATAGAATTTCAATGAAACTTCCCAAAACTTCAAGAATATTTTCCGGAACGAATGTCAAGCTTGCAAGCAATTGGAAGCACAAATAAAAAGCAGAAAAAGCGGTAAAAATGCCCGTGATATAAAAAATGAGGAGAAAGGAAATGGCGAACAGTACACTACAATAGTTCTCTAATTTAAAAATATAACGATCAAAAGAACCTACTTTTCTCTTTAAGTATGAATTGAATTTTTCAGAATAATTTAATTTTTCGAAATCAATATCACCGGAAACATATCTAAGGCCTATGGCACCTATCCATAGACCTCTAAGCAGAACGTGCAGTATAAGGTTGAAGGTTAGTATACTGCAGCATATTAAAACTAACTGAAGGGCATTGGATTGTAATTCTTGGTCAGCCAACGATAACTTGAATAGTTTAATCTGTAATGGCTCATAGGCCATAAGTAACCCATAAATAGCAAACCCGGATATAATTAGCTCCAACTGCCAACTCTCTTGTTGAAGCTTATCTAACCATTTTTTAAAATCAGGACTAGTGTAATCCATATACTTACATATTTTTACGGAAGATATGAATTTTAACAAGAAAAAACGCCCAGCCGCTGAACTCAGCAATTGGACGTTTTGTAAGTGTATTTATTTAAATTTACTTCACCATCTCGTAGCTACGCTTAATGAAGTTGGTTAATTCCTCACCTTTCAACAAGCCTTTTGAAAGACGTGCCAAGTCAATAGACTGACTGATTAAACGCTCACGTTTTTTAGCTGTTTTGGTATTCAATATTTCACCAACCAATTCAGAATTTGTGTTTACGATAAGGTTGTACATATCTGGCATAGCACCCATACCGAACATACCACCACCGCCGCCGGTTTGTTGCATCTCTTTCATACGACGCATAAACTCGGGCTCCGTAATTATAAAAGGGGAAGCATCACTATCCATCGCTTCCAATTGAATGGTGTAGGTTTTGTCTTCTATAACCTCTTCTAGATTCTTTTTGAGCGTTTCTTTTTCCTCATCGGATAATTTAGAAATCTGAGTATCCTCCTTTTTGATAAGGTTGTCTAAATGATCTGCATCAACACGTGCAAAAGAAACCTTCTCCTTGGAAGTTTCCAGTTTTTGCATTAAGTGGCCAATAATGGGAGAATCCATCAAAAGAACCTCATAACCTTTAGCTTTTGCAGCTTCAATATAACTATGCTGCGCAACTTTGTCAGATGCATATAGAACAACTAGTTTATCGTCCTTATCCGTTTGAGTTTCTTTAAGGTTTTCCTGTAATTCTTCAAAAGTAAAATACTTTCCATCTACGGTAGGGTAAAGGGCAAATTTATCTGCTTTTTCAAAGAATTTATCTTCGCTAAGCATTCCGTATTCAATAACTATTTTAATATCGTTCCACTTTTGCTCAAATTCTTCTCTGCTGTTTTTGAAGAGCGAATTTAATTTATCAGCTACTTTTCTAGTGATGTAGGAAGAGATTTTCTTTACAGCTCCATCTGCCTGAAGGTACGATCTAGAAACATTCAAGGGAATATCTGGAGAATCAATAACCCCACGTAACATGGTCAAGAATTCCGGTACAATACCTTCTACGTTGTCTGTAACAAAAACTTGATTTTGGTATAATTGAATGCGGTCTTTCTGAACGTTGAGATCGTTTGTTAGCTTTGGAAAGTAAAGTATACCTGTAAGGTTGAACGGATAGTCTACATTTAAGTGAATGTGGAACAAAGGCTCCTCAAACTGCATAGGATACAGCTCACGGTAGAAATTTTTGTAATCCTGATCTTCTAAATCCGCAGGTTGTTTTGTCCAAGCTGGGTTAGGGTTGTTGATAATATTGTCTACTTCTTGGGTAGGAGCAGGATCCTCTTCCTTTGCATCTTCCGGCTTGGGTAGTGTTTCCGTTTTCATTCCGAACTTGATCGGAATAGGCATAAACTTATTGTACTTGTTTAAGAGTTCACTAATACGGTTTTCTTCTAAAAATTCTGTAGAATCATCAGCAATGTGCAGAATAATCTCAGTTCCGCGCTCTTTTCTGTCTCCTGGTTCCAAGGTAAAGTTTGGTGAACCGTCACAACTCCATAATACCGGTTCAGCATCTTCTCTAAAGCTTTTAGTACTGATCTGTACTTTATCCGCTACCATAAAAGCAGAATAAAAACCAAGACCAAAATGACCAATGATACCAGAATCTTTAGCACCATCTTCATACTTATTCAAGAATTCTTCAGCACCTGAAAAGGCAAGCTCGTTAATGTATTTTTTGACTTCGTCTTCGGTCATACCGATACCTTGGTCAATAACATGTATTTTTTTTCCTTCTTTGTCAACTTTCACTTCGATCATTGGTTGGCCATACTCAACTTTGGCCTCGCCTATAGAAGTTAGGTGTTTTAATTTTAAGGTAGCATCCGTTGCATTGGATATCAGCTCTCTTAAAAAAATCTCGTGGTCACTGTACAAAAATTTCTTTATCAGCGGAAAAATATTCTCCACCGAAACATTAATCTTACCTGTAGCCATAAATTATAAATTTTATAAATGTTCTTGCTTTAGCTTGAACGTAGTTTACTAATAGTTTTTAATTCTTCGCCTTGGAAGAATCCTGGCAGTATATACCTGTTATCCTGGTTGTCAAAAAAAATACCACATCTTAAGACTGTGACAAACTGACATATTCTATGACGAAATAAACACTTACAATATTTTTGTTTAATTTATTTTCAAATAAGTTAAACATTTTATATCTTTGGGTCAGATGTGATTAAGATTGCTATGAGAGAGAGATTTTTCGATCAATATCACGTTTATAATCATTTATTGGTTAGGTTGTTTTTAAACGTGCTTTCTCAAGAAAGCACGTTTTTGTGTTGTAGATTAAAATTGGTATACCGTTAACAGTGAATAAGGCTCTTTAGACGTATTTTTACTATATAAAAAACAGTTCAAAATGGTGGCAAAAGCAAAAGCAAAAAAAATTACGGAAGATAATATTATAAGTATGTACATGGATTATGTTTTGGAGCATGAAAGTGTTCCCAAATCCATTTATAAGTTTTGCAAGGAAAATAAAATACCAGAAACGGATTTTTATGCATTTTTTGGTTCCGTAGAGAGTTTGCAAAAAGACATTTGGAATAAATTCTATACCAATACAGAAACGCTTCTACATAAGAACGCAGAGTTCGAAAGCTTTACGAACAAAGACAAAATGCTCACCTTTTTCTACACGTTCTTTGAATTGCTAACACTGAACAGGAGTTATGTGCTTTTTGCTTTAAAGCAGAGCAGTAGTCCATTAAAGAATTTGGAGCAGTTAAAAGATTTACGCAAACACATTAAAGGTTTTGCTACAGGCCTTATAAATGATGCCAATGCGGATAAAAACCTGAAAATCACTAAATATAACCCGCAACTTTTTTCAGAAGGAGCGTGGTTGCAGTTCTTATTTGTACTTAAATTCTGGATGGATGATAATTCTGCAGGATTTGAAAAGACGGATATGGCCATTGAAAAATCAATTAATACCATTTTTGACATTTTTGATAATACCCCTTTGGAAAATATTTTGGACTTTGGAAAATTTCTTTACAAGGAAACATTTGCATAGGTAATAGGAAAGTCTCATAAAAAAAAGATATATGAAAACACTTGATAGTATACCCACCGGTAAGATAGAAAGAGCCAGCAAATTGGTAAAAACAGGTGTGAAGATAGGGGGCAACTATGTAAAGTATTTCGGTAAAAAACTGGTAAATCCGGAATTGGATAAAGATGAGCTGAACGAGAGTAATGCAGAAGATATCTATGACGGATTAAAAAGTTTGAAAGGTAGTGCGCTGAAAGTGGCACAGATGCTTAGCATGGAGAAGAATATCTTACCTAGGGCATATGTAGATAAATTTTCTCTTTCTCAGTTTTCGGTACCACCGTTGTCCGCTCCGTTAGTGCGAAAAACATTTAAGAAATATCTAGGAAAGTACCCGGAAGAATTGTTCGATACTTTTGAAAAAGATAGTATAAATGCCGCCAGTATTGGTCAGGTACACAAAGCTACGAAGGATGGTAAGCAATTAGCTGTAAAAATTCAGTATCCGGGTGTTGCACAAAGTATTTCTAGTGATCTGGCTTTGGTAAAGCCTATTGCTATTAGAATGTTCAACCTTCAAGGAAAGGATTCCGATAAGTATTTTAAGGAAGTAGAGAATAAGCTTATTGAAGAAACCGATTATTTTCTTGAGATTGACCAAAGCATGAGCATAACGGATAGCTGTTCGGTTATAGAAAATCTTCAGTTTCCTAATTATTACAAAGAACTGTCTAGTGAGCGTATCATTACTATGGATTGGATGTCCGGCCAACATTTAAGTGAATTTACCAACAAGGATTTTACGCAAGAAGTAGGGAATAAACTGGGGCAAACACTTTGGGATTTTTATATGTTTCAGATACACGGACTTAAAAAAGTACATGCCGATCCACATCCTGGAAACTTTTTGGTAAGTGAAGACCACACCTTAATTGCAATAGATTTTGGATGTATCAAAGAAGTACCTACAGAGTTCTATGTGCCTTATTTTGAATTGGCTCAAAAGGAGAATATAGAGAATGATACCGTTTTTATGGAAAAACTGTACGAGTTGGAAATTCTAACGGAAACAGATTCCCCAGAAGAAATCGTATTTTTTAAAGCACTTTTTAAAGAGATGCTCAGTCTTTTGACCTCTCCATTCCATGAAAATTATTTTGACTTTGGTGCAGATGATTTTTGGGATAAAATTGCTGATTTAAGTGAGCGTTATTCCAAAGACAGTACTATACGAAAAATGAATGGCAATAGGGGCTCTAAGCACTTCCTTTATATGAATAGGACCTTCTTTGGTCTTTATAACCTGCTACATGACCTAAAAGCTAAAATTGAAGTAAATAGCTATAAGCAATACCTCTCTTAATTGCGAGTATGTTAAAATTCATGCTATTTATTTTGCTTATCTTAGAAATTAACGGGTTACTTTGCAGTATGGTTTAAAGCAGTAGCTTTTTAAATTTTAAAAAACCTTCTATGTACAATTCAAAAATAACGGGACTAGGATACTTCGTGCCCGAAAACGTAGTGACCAACGATGACTTGGCCAAGGTAATGGATACCAACGATGCATGGATCCAAGAACGAACGGGTATTAAAGAAAGAAGACATGTAGTAAAAGGTGGCGATACTACCACTACAATGGGTGTGAAAGCCGCTAAAATTGCTATTGAACGTGCTGGGATAGATAAAGACGATATAGATTTTATTGTTTTTGCTACCCTTAGTCCGGATTACTATTTTCCTGGCCCAGGTGTTCTAGTACAGCGAGATTTAGGTATAAAAACGGTAGGCGCCTTAGATGTAAGAAACCAATGTTCTGGTTTTATTTATGCCTTAAGTGTCGCAGATCAGTATATTAAAACGGGTATGTACAAGAATATACTTGTTATTGGTTCTGAATTACATTCCCATGGGTTGGATATGACTACAAGGGGTAGAGGTGTATCTGTAATATTCGGAGATGGAGCAGGGGCTGCTATATTGAGTAGAGAAGAAGATAACTCAAAAGGGCTTCTTTCCACTCACTTGCATAGTGAAGGCCAACATGCCGAAGAACTATCCTTAATTGCACCAGGAATGGGAAAACGCTGGGTTACGGATATTATTGAAGATAATGACCCTAATGACGAATCGTATTATCCATATATGAACGGTCAGTTTGTATTTAAAAATGCGGTTGTACGGTTTAGTGAGGTTATTATGGAAGGGTTGAAAACCAATAATCTAACTCCCACAGACATAAATATGCTGGTGCCTCACCAAGCTAACTTGCGTATTTCTCAATTTATCCAAAAGAAATTCGGTCTAGGAAATGATCAGGTTTTCAATAATATAATGAAATACGGTAATACTACCGCTGCTTCTATTCCCATAGCACTAACAGAGGCTTGGGAAGAAGGAAAAATAAAAGAAGGAGACGTTGTAGTCTTGGCCGCATTTGGTAGTGGCTTCACTTGGGGAAGCGCTATTATAAAGTGGTAAGTATTTTATACACAAAACCCCAATGTTTCCATTGGGGTTTCTGTCGTTGATGCTACTATACTAAACACTAACCATTAACTATAAACATATAGTATTATCACCGACCTAACTTATTGTGTTGTCGTTCTATTTCAACCGACTTCAGTAATAGACGATATTTTTACTAAAAAGTTACACTTTAAATGAACTTTAACATCATATTTAACATATGAAAGATACCCTAGTTTTTGGCGCTTCTCTTAAAACAAATCGATATAGTAATCTGGCCGTAAATAGGCTCTTAGACCATAAAATCAAAACTGAAGCGTTTGGTTTGCGCGAGGGCAAAATCAGGGAAACACAAATAAAGACCAATTTAAGTGATTTTCAAAATATTCACACCATTACTTTATACATAGGACCAGCTCGTCAGCCTGAATATATCGACAAAATCCTACAATTAAATCCTAAAAGGGTGATTTTTAATCCGGGAACGGAAAACCCCGAATTCTTCGCATTACTGCAAAAAGAAGGGGTTGAGGCAGTTGAAGCATGTACTCTGGTACTTTTGGCTACAGGACAATATTAAAGATCGATGAAATACATGTAAGTTTTTTCCTATAAAACTTTAACGTTTAGGAAGTTACATTTTTATCCGATGAAGGGGAATTGTTTTTATCACGGATGATATAAAGTCCTATAAATGTCAAAATACCGTTCAAAGGTAGTAATTCATATCCAATTTTATAACCTCCCAAAAAATCTGCAGGAAGGTTGGCAAAACCTATGATGGAAAGAACGGATATAAGGGCTACTAACCATACATAATTGTCCTTAACGGCATACTTTGTAAAAATACCAAAGCTAAATAACCCTAATAGCGGACCGTAAGTGTAGGTGGCTACTGTTAGAAGGCCGTCAATAACGTTTCTATCCAAAATGTATTTAAATAGGATTACGGTCATTATCAATAAGATACTCATACCTACGTGAGTGCTCTTTCTTATTCTATTTTGATCCTTATCTGGCTTTTCATCAATACTTAAAAAGTCTACACAAAAAGATGTGGTTAATGAAGTTAAGGCACTATCTGCGCTACTGTAGGCAGCCGCAATTAGGCCAAGCATAAATGTTATGGCCACTACCATTCCCAAACCGCTATTAAGGGCAATTTCAGGAAATAAAAGGTCGGGTTTTGCCTGTCCATCCATTAAGGGGACTGCAATATTGAATTTATTGGCGTAAATGAATAGCAGAGCTCCTAATAACAGAAAAATAAAATTTACTACAACGAGCACTACGCTAAAGGAAACCATGTTCTTTTGGGCATCTTTAAGAGAGCGACAGGTAAGATTTTTCTGCATCATATCCTGGTCAAGACCCGTCATGCAAATGGTAATGAACATACCGCCAAAAAAGGACTTAAGAAAATGGTTCTTTTCATAAAAACTATCGGTAAATATAATTTGATTGTATTGCTTTAATTCATCGGAAGAAAGAAATTCAGCGAAACTCCAATCTAATTTTTGATTGATAAAGTAGATGCTCAGCCCAACGGATAAAAGCATAAAGGCAGTTTGTAGCGTATCCGTCCAAACAATAGTTTTTATCCCACCTCTAAATGTATAGATCCATATCAATAAAATAGATAGAATAACAGTCACCTCAAATGGCACGCCCAACTCATCAAACACAAATTGCTGCAGCACAATAGCAACTAGAAAAAGTCTAAAAGCAGCACCTAGTACCCTAGAAATAAAGAAGGATACAGCACCTACTTTATAGCTTATGGTTCCAAAACGCTTCTTTAAATACTCATATATTGAGGTTACATTGAGCTGATAATATATAGGTAGCAGTATAAACGCAATGACAAAATAGCCTGCTAGATAGCCAAAAACAACCTGCATATAACTGAACCCCGAAGCTTCTACCCATCCAGGTACGGAGATAAAGGTGACTCCGGATAGGGATGCGCCCACCATTCCAAAAGCAACCAAATACCACGGTGATGATTTTCCGGCTTTGAAGAAATCAACATTGGAGTCGTTTTTTCCCGTAAAATAAGATATCAATAAAAGTAAGAGAAAATAAGCACCTATTAAGATTAGGATATGGGTGGCGGTCATGTAATAAAATTTAAAACCAAAGTACAAAAAGTAAAAATAGTACGTAATTTTGTACCTATGGATTTTTCTTCTAAACTTCTCGAAAATGCCGTTTATGAAATGTCGCAATTGCCGGGAATAGGTAAACGCACGGCACTTCGCTTGGTACTCCATTTGCTTAAGCAACCTACGGAACAAACAGAAAGACTTTCTGGTGCACTTTTAAATTTGCGCAGTGAAATAAAATTTTGCGAAAATTGTCATAATATTTCAGATGTGGCCTTATGCGAAATTTGTGCCAACCCTAAGCGAGACAGAAGTTTGGTCTGTGTGGTTGAGGATATTCGTGATGTAATGGCAATAGAAAATACGAGCCAATATAAAGGGTTGTACCATGTTTTAGGAGGAAAAATATCACCCATGGAAGGTGTTGGTCCGCAAGATTTAACCATTAATTCTTTAGTTGATAAAGCCAAAAAAGGAGAGGTCAAGGAGTTTATTTTTGCGTTGAGTTCTACAATGGAGGGTGATACCACAAATTTTTATATTTATAAGCAATTAAACGGTCTAGACATAAATACCTCTACTATAGCTAGGGGGATAGCAGTTGGTGATGAATTGGAATATGCCGATGAGGTAACACTGGGACGGAGTATTTTAAACCGAATTCCATTTGAAGGTTCGCTGAAAGCGAATTAAAAATGTGATAAGTTTAACTGATGGGTGTTTTTTTTGGTATTTTTGCGACAAAATTAGAGTAAAAGCAGTCTAAAATAAGAATATGTCAAAGTTTGAACTGAAATTACCGAGGATGGGAGAGAGTGTTGCAGAGGCAACGCTAACTACTTGGTTGAAAGAAGTTGGTGATACTATTGAGTTGGATGAACCTATTTTTGAAATAGCTACCGATAAAGTAGATTCAGAGGTTCCAAGTGAAGTTGAGGGTGTTTTGGTAGAAAAACTTTTTGATGTAGATGATGTGATCAAAGTGGGTGATACCGTGGCGATTATTGAAACGGAACAATCTGTTGAGACGGTTCAATCCGCAGCAATGGCCGCACCTAGTGAGGAAGAGAAATCTGCAGCCCTGGTAGAGGAAACCGTAAAGGTGGCAAAGGAAACGGTTAGTGCTCCTGTGCATCAGGTTCAAAAAACTACTTCCGATAGATTTTATTCGCCTCTGGTAAAGAATATTGCTAAACAAGAAGGGATTTCTGTTGCAGAGTTAGATACGATTCAAGGAACGGGAAATGAAGGTCGTGTTACTAAAAATGACATTCTTGCTTATTTAGAAAATGACAAACCTAAAAATACTGAACAGCCCATTGTAAAAGAAGCTGCTCCAGCGGTCGTAACGGCTCCCGTTACAAATAATAAACCTATAAAGAGTAATGAAGCCAATGGATCCGGTACAAGTACAACTGCGGACGGCGAGGTAGTTCCCATGAGTAGAATGGGTAAATTAATTGCCAAGCACATGGTAGATAGTGTTTCTACTTCTGCACATGTTCAGAGTTTTATAGAGGTAGATGTTACTAAAATCGTTAATTGGAGAAATAAGGTAAAGAACGTTTTTGAAAAAAGAGAAGGCGAGAAGTTGACATTTACTCCCATCTTTATGGAGGCTGTTGCAAAGGCACTTAAGAAGTATCCTTTAATGAATATCTCATTGGTAGGTGATAAGGTTATAAAGAAGAAGAATATTAATATTGGAATGGCCGCCGCCTTGCCGGACGGAAATCTTATAGTTCCAGTAATTAAGAATGCAGACCAATTGAATTTGGTAGGTATGGCCAAAGTGATAAACGACTTGGCATCTAGGGCTAGAGAGAATAAATTAAAACCGGACGAAGTTCAAGATGGTACTTATACAGTTACTAATGTAGGTACTTTTGGCAGTGTTTTTGGCACACCAATAATAAATCAGCCGCAAGTAGGTATTTTAGCGTTGGGAGCTATCCGAAAGATACCTTCGGTTATTGAGACTCCGGAAGGAGATTTTATTGGGATAAGAAGTAAAATGTATCTGTCTCATAGTTATGACCATAGGGTTGTGAACGGTGCTTTGGGTAGTATGTTCGCTAAAGCGGTGGCAGATTATTTGGAAGCTTGGGATGTAGATAGAGAGGTTTAGGGATTGTGACTTTTTCCTATTTGTTGAAATATTCGCTTAAAAAAAAGAGTTTTTTTTAAAATCTGTGAATAATTTCGGTTTTTTACCAGCCTTTTGCTTTTAGTAGATTAATAATCTTATTTTCATGCGATAGACTAGTAATCATCAGGCTTTCCAAACCAAAATGCCAAACAGAAATTTTACAGCACGATTAAGTCGAATGCTACGTGTATTCTGCTTTGTTTTGTCCATTACGCCTATCTTTACCAATGCTCAAGAAGAGAGTGATGGCGAAGAGGCAAAAGCTCCTCTAAAATTATATATAGATTGTAACTGCGAAAAGAATTATCTACGGCAGGAAATTACATATGTCAATCACGTTCGTGATCAAGCGCAATCCAATATTAAACTATTTATTTATGACATTGCCAATGGAAGCGGTGGGCGTACATATATGTTGGAGTTTGAAGGTGTTGAGGATTACAAAGATATACTAGGTAAGCTTACTTATGACAGTACCGCAAGCATGACTGATGATGAGGTACGGAAGGGACTTCTCAAAAAAGTACAGTCAGGATTACTTCAGTATGTTCTGGAATCGGATTTGGCGGAAAATATTACTTACACAGTTAACAAAGATGGACTGGCCGAGATTCAAGAAGTTGATTTTAGAGATCCTTGGAACAATTGGATTTTTGAAGTGTACGGAGAAGCCAAACTAAAAAGGGAATCCAGTCGGAAGGAGTTTGAGTACGAATTAGGTTTTCAAAGTGATCATGTAACGGAAAAAATAAGAATCCGTACGGATGTAGAGCTTAATCAAGCAAATAAGGAGTTCGTTAGGGACGAGGAAACTTTTACCAGTGAGCGCTTCAGGTATTCTGCTGATGCCAGTATTGTAGCTAGCTTATCCGATCATTGGTCTGCTGGCGTTTTTGGTGGGATGCAACATAATACATTTACAAATCTAGATTTTAGGTACTACGCTAGGCCAGCTATCGAGTATAATATTTATCCTTATAAAGAAGTGCTTCGCAGAGAAATCGTATTCGCTTACAAAATAGGCTACTTTCATAACGATTATATAGAGCAAACCGTTTTTTTAAAGGAGGCGGAAGGTATTTTTAGTCATTCCCTAGATGTGCAGGTAAGATACCGTCAACCTTGGGGCAATATTTACGCCCGTTTAATCGGGTCTACTTTTTTGAATGATTTTACCAAGAATAGAATTCAATTGAACGGTAGTTTTTCTATACGTCTTTTAAAAGGGCTTGCTGCCCGGTTTTCAGGAAGGTTTGAGCTTATACGAGATCAAATTAATTTACCTGGTGGTGACGCTTCATTAGAAGATGTACTATTACAACAAAAGCAGATTGCAACAGACTTTGAGACCAGCCTGAGCGTAGGTCTTAGTTACACTTTTGGTTCTGCTTTTAATAATGTTATAAATACTAGATTGTAAGGTGTTATGTTCGTTAAGAAATGTAAGGATATGTTTTATTGATGCCTGTTAAAGATTATCTTTGTTAAAAAATTGCACAAAAGATGGAGCTTAACCTCACACGTCCCATTTGTTTTTTTGATTTGGAAACTACGGGTACGAACGTAGCCAAAGACCGAATTGTAGAGATATCTGTTTTAAAAGTTTATCCCAACGGGAATAAAGAAAGTAAAACCTGGCTGGTGAATCCAGAAATGGAAATACCTAAAGAGGTGATTGCCATACATGGTATTTCCAATGAAAAAGTGGCCAATGAGCCTACTTTTAAAGATCTTTCCAGAACCATTTACGCAATGATAAAGGATTGTGATTTAGGTGGTTTTAATTCTGATCGTTTTGATATACCTCTATTGGCCGAAGAAATGTTACGGGCAGAATTGGATTTTGATATGAAGAGTATGGTTTCCATAGATGTGCAAACTATTTTTCATAAAATGGAAAAACGTACGTTGGCCGCCGCATACAAGTTCTATTGCCAAAAGGACCTTACGGATGCCCATAGCGCAGAAGCGGATACCCTGGCTACCTATGAAGTGTTGTTATCTCAATTGGATAGATATCCAGACCTTGAGAACAATGTGAAAAAATTAGCTGAATTTTCTACACACCGTCAGTTTGCGGATTTTGCGGGTTTTCTAGGTTATGATAAGGATGGGGCCGAGGTTTTTGCATTTGGCAAACATAAAGGTAGAAAAGTATTGGATGTACTTGATAAAGAACCCGGCTACTTCGGGTGGATATTAAATGCCGATTTTCCCCTGTATACAAAAAAGGTATTGACACAAGTTAAATTGAGTCAGCTCAACAATAAGTTAGGTTAGGGAATTCTAAAAATGTTTAGATGAAAATTATCTGTATCGGTAGAAATTATACGGAGCATATAGAGGAATTATCCAATGAAAGGCCAGACGAACCTGTGGTTTTTATTAAACCGGACTCTGCAATTTTACCAAAAGAACAAGATTTCTATATCCCTGAGTTTTCGAACGACGTGCACTATGAAGTTGAGGTGCTTGTGAAAATAAAAAAAGTAGGGAAGCATATTAGCGAAAAATTTGCTCATAATTATTATGATGAAGTTGGTTTGGGCATAGATTTTACTGCCAGGGATTTACAATCAAAGCTAAAAGAAAAAGGTTTGCCTTGGGAAAAAGCAAAGGGTTTTGATGGTGCTGCGGTCATTGGAGAGTGGCTTCCCAAAACAAATTTTGAAAATTTAAACAACATGGAATTCTCTTTGTTGAAGAATGATAAAGAAGTGCAAAAGGGCAATACTAGTCTCATGCTGTGGAAGATAGATGAACTGGTCTCTTATGTGTCTCAATTTTTTATGTTAAAAAAAGGGGATGTAATTTTTACGGGAACACCAGCAGGTGTTGGTAGAATTGAAGCAAATGACTACCTTTCAGGTGTTCTGGGGGGACGCGAACTTTTTCACTTAAAAGTAAAATAATGATTTACAATCTTGATAAAATCAATGAGATGGCCGAAGGAGATGAAGATTTCATCAACTCCGTTATCTCTGTATTTTTAGAAGAAGTGCCTCAGGATTTAGAAGATCTTGAAATTGCGCTAAATGAACAAAACCACGATCAGGTGTACAAATTGGCTCATAAAATTAAGCCAAATGTAGATTTGCTAGGTATGGAGCAGACTCGTGCAGCGGCCCTGCAAATAGAAACGCTGGGAAAGGCGGAAGCCAATATGTCCGAGATACAGGTAGTTTTTCCAATGTTAAAAAAAGATATACACCAAGTGGTATCTGAGCTTAAAAAAGATTTTAATATCTAATGCTTGCCGAAATCATTACTATTGGTGACGAGATTTTAATAGGTCAGATTGTTGATACCAATTCCGTCTTCATTTCCAAAGAACTTAATAAAATTGGAGTATCTGTATATCAGATTACTTCAATACAGGATGATAAGGAGCATATTCTTCAAGCTTTGGCAGATGCCAGGAAAAGAGTGCAAGTTGTTATTATAACGGGTGGTCTTGGTCCTACGAAGGATGACATTACAAAACATACACTGTGTGAGTTTTTTAATGATTCTCTGGTAGAAGACAAAAGTGTTCTTGCCCATGTAGAGGAACTTTTTAAAAAGTATATTACCAGCACACCTATATCGGATATTAATAGAAAGCAAGCTTTAGTTCCTTCTAAGGCCACGGTTTTGCCTAATGCCTTCGGAACGGCACCTGGTATGTGGATACAGGAAGATGGAGTAGCATTTGTTTCTTTACCCGGAGTGCCATATGAAATGAAGAATCTGATTACGGATAAGGTTATTCCAAAAATCATTTCAGATTTCAAACGCCCGTATATTTTACACAAAACAGTAGTTACTTACGGTTTAGGAGAAAGTGCTATTGCCGATAAAATCGAAGATTGGGAAAATAACTTGCCTGAATTCATAAAACTGGCGTACCTACCTAATTTAGGTAAGGTAAGATTACGTTTGAGTGCCAAGGGACCTGATATGCAAATCCTGGAAAATGCAGTAGAGGAAGAGATTAAAAAGTTAATCCCTCTAATAGGTAACATTATGTACGGCACAGAAGATGAGGAAACCTTAGAGCAAGTTGTTGCCAAGTTATTAACCAAAAAAGGTCTGACTTTGGCAACGGCAGAAAGTTTTACCGGAGGTAAGATAGCAGAGCAATTAACGGCAATACCAGGAGCTTCGGCCTATTTTAAAGGCAGTGTAGTGAGTTATGCTACGGAAGCCAAGATAGATGTACTAAAAGTATCTAAAGAATTAGTGACAGCCTATTCCGTTGTAAGCGAAGAGGTAGCTAGTGAGATGGCTAAAAATGTAAAGCAATTATTCAAAACCGATTATGCAATAGCTACAACAGGTAATGCGGGGCCCACAAAAGGGGACTCGGACGCGGAGATTGGAACGGTGTTCATAGCTATTGCATCTCCAACGGGAGTTCATGCCCAAGAATTCACTATGGGCAACCATAGAGAGCGCATTGTAGAGAAGTCTGTAAACAAGGCTTTGGAGCTGTTGCAAAAAGAAATTTCAAAAATCTGAAATATTGTTTTGTGCATCCATAAAAATGATATAAATTTGCACCCTGTTTAAAGAAAAATCAGCGCGATGTCAAAAGTTTGTGAAATTACGGGAAAGAGAGCGATGTTTGGTAACAACGTATCGTTTTCTATCAATAAGACCAGAAGAAGGTTCAATGTCAATCTTTCTAAAAAACGTTTTTATATTCCCGAAGAAGACCGTTGGGTAACCTTAAAGGTTTCTGCAAAGGCGTTGAAAATTATCAACAAAAAGGGTATTTCTGCTGTATTGAAAGATGCAAAAGCAGAAGGATTGGTAAAATAAGCTAGAATACGATGGCAAAGAAAGGAAATAGAATACAAGTAATATTGGAATGTACCGAGCACAAAGAATCGGGACAACCAGGTACTTCAAGGTACATTACTACCAAAAACAAAAAGAACACTCCGGAAAGAATGGAGATTAAAAAGTTCAATCCTATTTTGAAGAGGATGACAATCCATAAGGAGATTAAATAAGTTTTCGTCTTAACGAGAACATAAAAGCATATTAGTCATGGCAAAGAAGACGGTAGCAAGTTTACAGACAAGTTCAAAAAGATTAACAAAGGCCATTAAAATGGTTAAATCACCAAAAAGTGGTTCCTACACTTTTGTTGAGTCAGTTATGACCCCAGAAGCGGTTAACGAATGGTTGTCTAAAAAGTAAGATACTTTTACAGTATTACAAAGCCTCTTCATAAAGAAGGGGCTTTTTTTGTTTGTTTAACTCAGAGTTAGGGAAGTAGAGTGTAAAGATGGAAGGAGTTAGGTTAACGGTAGTATCATTTTAAATAAAAAATTCCACCTTACTTTATTATCTTTGAGACTATTAATACAAAGAACACATGAGTTTATTCAAAAACATATTTTCTTCAAAGAAAAAAGAGAGCCTTGACAAAGGGCTGGAGAAATCCAAATCTTCCTTTTTTTCTAAACTTAGTAAGGCAGTTGCCGGCAAGTCAAAAGTAGATGATGATGTTTTGGATAATCTAGAGGAAGTTCTTGTTTCTTCGGATGTTGGGGTAACAACTACATTAAAAATTATTGACCGTATAGAGGCCCGTGTTTCAAAGGACAAATATATGGGCACTGATGAGCTGAATGCAATTCTTCGCGAAGAAATTTCAGGTCTTCTTTCAGAAACCAACGTTGGTAATCAGACAGAATTTTCAGTACCACAAGACAAAAAACCATATGTAATTATGGTAGTAGGAGTTAATGGTGTTGGTAAAACTACTACCATTGGTAAATTGGCCTATCAGTTTAAAAAACAAGGTTACAAAGTGGTTTTAGGAGCGGCGGATACGTTCCGTGCTGCAGCTATAGATCAGTTGCAGGTTTGGGCAGATAGAGTAGATGTGCCTATAGTAAAACAGAGTATGGGTAGTGATCCTGCTTCCGTGGCTTTTGATACGTTGAGTTCTGCGGTTAAGCAAGAGGCGGATGTGGTTATTATTGATACGGCAGGGCGTCTTCATAATAAGGTAAACTTAATGAACGAGTTGACCAAAGTGAAACGTGTAATGCAGAAAGTAGTTGATAGCACACCTCATGAGGTAATGTTGGTGCTTGACGGTTCTACCGGTCAAAATGCATTTGAGCAAGCAAAGGAATTTACAAAAGCTACAGAAGTTACTTCTCTAGCGGTTACTAAATTAGATGGTACTGCAAAAGGAGGAGTAGTAATAGGAATATCGGACCAATTTCAAATTCCTGTAAAGTACATTGGCGTTGGTGAGGGCATAGAAGATTTGCAGGTATTTAATAAGCATGAATTTGTTGACTCGTTTTTTAACGTATAGCAGGTTTAGTTTATAACAGCATTCAATTTTGCCCATAGTTCATTGTCAAAACTAGAAAGGCCTAATTGCGTTTCTCCTGCTGTTTCACCGCTACGCACAACTACCAAATTTTTGCTGGGTACCACATATATTTTTTGGTCGTTGGCACCTAATGCGGCAAATAGATCAGAAGGTGCATTTGGTATTAGATTACTTGCTATTACTTCTTGAGAAGTAGTTCCCATATAACTTTGTTTTCCATTAAGCCACCATAGGTAACCATAGCTCTTATTAAGTTCTTGAGAGGTAGAGATCATATCATTAAAATAATTCTCACTAATTAGTGCGTTACCATCCCATGTACCTTTATTTAGAGCAAGTAGTCCAAACCTGGCCATAGTGCGCGTGTTACTGTTATAAATGTTGAGTCCAAGAGCTTTGGTCCAATTTCCTTCCATGCCTATTACATCTTCGAGTTTTGTTTTGCCGTAATTTTGAAAGCCTACTCCTGTACTTTGAGAAATAATATCTTGAAGTAAGATAAAAGCGCCTTGATGGTAGGCCCATCTTGTTCCTGCATCTGAAGTATAATCAAGGCAATTTGGCAAGGTGCATACCCATGCGGTATAATCTCCCACATGGTCAGTTAGGCCCGAAGTCATGGTCATATGGTGTTTTATTGTGATAAGGTTTTCTTTTTCGGTGGATAAAGAGCTCCAGTTCATGCCTAGATAATCAGATGTTTTATCATCAATGTTGAGCAAACCTTCCTCTTGAGCTATACCGGCAATAGTAGCAGTCAAGCTTTTTCCGGCAGAAAACCAAGTCCATTTTGCATTGGCATTATGGCCATTAAAGTACTTTTCCATTACGATGCGCCCATTTTTTAAAACTATAAAGCCTTTGGTCTCGTTCGCTTCCAGATACGAATACAGATTTTCTATTTCAGTATCGTTCCAATTGAGCTGGTCTATGGTGGTAGTTTCCCATTTATTATCCGTTATCGATGGGAAATACATTTCTTCAGATTCATTATCTATCTCGGTGGATGCAGAATCAACTTTATCTTTTGAACAGCTTGCGAGTACTATCAAAAGAAAGCTTAGTAAGAGAGTGGTTTTAAGTTTCATGGTAATGGTTTCTTATTGGACATCAACTTGTTACTAAAGTTTAACGCAATTCAACAAGAAATCGTACCAAAAGGAAGCTGTTCGTTCATCTTGTTGTATTTTTGCGCTCAATTTCTAGTTATGAGAACAAAATCGCAGAAGCAAAATAAAATCAATGTAGTTACTTTGGGATGCTCTAAAAACGTGTATGATTCCGAAGTACTCATGGGGCAGTTGCGTGCCAATGACAAAGAAGTGGTACATGAAGAGGAGGGTAATGTTGTTGTAATCAATACCTGCGGATTTATCGCAAACGCAAAGGAAGAAAGCGTAAATACTATTTTGGAATACGTTCAAAAAAAAGAAGCTGGTCAGGTAGACAAAGTATTTGTAACCGGTTGCCTAAGTGAACGTTATAAGCCAGATTTACAAAAAGAAATTCCTAATGTAGATGAGTATTTCGGTACTAGTGAGTTACCCAATTTGCTAAAAGCATTAGGTGCGGATTACAAGCATGAATTAATTGGTGAACGTCTCACGACTACACCAAAAAACTATGCATATTTAAAAATTGCTGAAGGGTGTGATAGACCTTGTTCGTTCTGTGCAATACCCATAATGAGGGGTAAACACCGCAGTACGCCTATTGAAGATTTAGTTACTGAAGCTGAGAAATTGGCGGCAAAAGGAGTTAAAGAGCTTATTCTTATTGCACAGGATTTGACCTATTACGGTCTTGACCTTTATAAAAAGAGAAACTTGGCAGAACTACTTCAAGCCTTGGTAAAAGTTGAAGGTATTGAATGGATTAGGCTACATTACGCGTTTCCAACAGGATTTCCTTTAGATGTGCTTGATGTAATGAAAGAAGAACCTAAGGTCTGTAATTACTTAGATATTCCATTACAGCATATTTCTGATGCGATTCTTAAAAGTATGCGTCGTGGAACTACACAGGCAAAAACAACAAAATTGTTGAAGGAGTTTAGGGCAGCTGTACCGGAAATGACCATTCGTACTACTCTAATCGTGGGGTATCCGGGAGAGACGGAGGAAGATTTTCAGACCTTAAAAAAATGGGTAGCAGATATGCGTTTTGAGCGGTTAGGTTGTTTTACCTATAGCCATGAGGAGAATACGCATGCCTATACCTTGGAAGATGATGTACCGGAAGATGTAAAACAAGAAAGGGCCAATGAGATTATGGAATTACAATCTCAGATTTCATGGGAGCTCAATCAACAAAAAATAGGACAAACTTTTCGATGTATCATAGACAGGAAGGAAGGAAATTATTTTGTGGGCCGTACGGAATTTGATTCTCCGGATGTGGATAATGAAGTTTTAATTGATGCCGCAAAGTACTATTTGAAACAAGGGGAGTTTGCAAATATAAAAATTACGGAAGCTGCGGATTTTGACTTGTACGGAGAGCCTATATAGCTTCAATACATATAAAAAGTTTCTATTTAGAATTACAACCCGTCCATTAATGGACGGGTTTTTTTGCCTTTAGATTTTATGTGCAATAGGTTTTTTAAACGTACTTATTACACTTCAAAATTATTCACTACTTTAGAGGAAATCAATTTAGGAGTATAAATTTCTATTTTGATTGTCAAAAATCAAACATTAGAACTTTAGTAGAATAGTATGGACGACTTGCGAATTGAAAAAATAGAACTTTTTAAAGTGCCACCACGTTGGCTTTTTCTGAAAATAACAACTAAAAGCGGAATCATAGGTTGGGGGGAACCCGTTGTAGAAGGTAAGGCCGCTACGGTTGAAGCCTGTGTTAACGAACTTTCGCAATATATAATAGGTCGCTCTGCCAGTGACATTGAAGATATTTGGCAAACCTTGTACGGAGGGGGGTTTTACCGTGGGGGTCCTATTCTTATGAGTGCAATTTCTGGTATTGATCAAGCGCTTTGGGATATAAAAGGAAAACATTTAGGTGTTCCCGTTTATGACCTTTTAGGTGGTGCCGTTCGTAAGAAAATGAAGATGTACTGTTGGATCGGGGGAGACCACCCGGAAGTTGTTTTAGAGCAAGCGCGTGAAAAAGTAGAACAGGGCTATAAGGCGGTTAAAATGAATGCTACAGGTGCTTTTGCTTGGATAGATTCATTACAGAAGGTAAAGACCGTTGCAGATAATATAAGGTTGCTTCGTGAAGAATTTGGAGATACGCTAGACGTTGGTTTGGATTTTCATGGAAGAATACACAAGGGTATGGTAAAACGTCTTATTGATGAGCTTGCTCCATACAATCCTATGTTTATTGAGGAACCGGTCTTGAGTGAGAACAAAGAGGCTTTTGACCATATTTATCCATATACTAGTGTTCCTATTGCCACAGGAGAACGTATGTTCTCTCGCTGGGATTTTAAAGAATTGTTGCATAGAGGTACAGTAGATATTATTCAACCGGATTTAAGTCATGCCGGTGGAATTTCTGAGGTACGGAGAATAGCAGCTATGGCAGAAGCCTACGATGTAGCTTTGGCACCTCATTGTCCTTTGGGACCAGTGGCTCTAGCTTCTTGCTTACATGTTGATTTTAATTCTATAAATGCTGTAATTCAAGAAAGTAGCTTGGGTATACATTATAACAAGGGTTTTGATTTGTTGGATTATATGGATAATCCTGAAGTTTTTGATGTAAAAGATGGCTATGTAGAACTTCTTAAGAAGCCAGGTCTAGGTGTGGATATTAATGAAGAAAAGTTGAGAGAGGGCCAGAAGATAGGTCATGACTGGGCTAATCCTGTATGGAGAAATGAAGATGGTAGTTTTGCCGAATGGTAAAAACCTGGCTAAATTAGAGTTTTGAAAGATTAAGTTCTTAAATTCAGAGAACTTAAACCAACCGATTATGCGTTATGTTATTGCCTTGGTCTGCGCCCTTGCATTTATTATTCTGGGTATTGTTCGCTGGAAAATTCATCCGTTTTTTGTGCTGTTATTGGCTGCCACCGGTTATGGATTTATAACGGGAATGAGCGTTGAGGCCATTATAGGTTCCATAAATAATGGCTTCGGTAGCATAATGGGTAAAATTGGCCTAATCATATTTTTTGGAGTGGCCATTGGTACGGTTTTGGAAAAATCAGGAGGGGCTATGGTAATAGCTACTCGTATGATTCAGCTAATTGGTGAGAAATCCATTCATTTAGCTATGATGCTAACAGGTTATCTCCTATCTATTCCTGTATTTGCGGATAGCGCTCTTATTATCATGAACTCCTTGAATAAGGCACTTTCCAAAAAGGCAAAAGTTGCGTATGCGGGCACTACAGCAGCTTTGGCCTTAGGACTTATGGCAACGCATGTAATGGTGCCGCCAACACCAGGGCCTATTGCCGCAGCGGGAATTTTGAACGCGGAATTGGGAAGTGTAATTTTATGGGGTTTGATCGTTAGTTCCTTATCACTCATAAGTTGCTATTTTTTTGCAACCAAAATTGCTTCTAAAGTAGACATTCCCATTCATATGGAAGTGACTCCTAGTGTAGTGCATCGTCCTAAATTATCACTTTCATTATTGTGCATTGTAGTTCCTATATTTCTTATTGTATTAAAATCTGTTTTTGATTATCCTGCGTTCACTCTTAGTAGTTTATCCATATATCCGATCATAGCTTTTTTGGGTACACCGGTCATTTCACTTTTAGTGGGGGTTATCCTATCACTGCTCCTACCGGAAAAATTAGACCAAAGAGTTTATTCGGCAACGGGTTGGTTGGGTGATTCTTTGCGTATTGCAGCTCCTATTATTTTAATTACAGGAGCTGGAGGAATTTTTGGAGCCATGCTTCAAAATTCAGGTTTTGCAGATATGATTACAGAAAGTTTTTCAGAAATGTCTATCGGTCTGTTTTTTCCATTTTTGCTGGCAGCTTGTTTAAAGACAACACAAGGCTCATCTACTGTTGCCTTAATAACCACGGCTTCTATAGTCGCCCCAATGATGCCTGCACTGGGACTTGATGAAGTTTTTATGAAGACCATGACCGTTTTGGCAATTGGTGCAGGTTCTACGGTAGTTTCGCACGCTAATGATAGTTTCTTTTGGGTATTTACGCAATTAACCGGTATGGATGTAAAACAGGGAAATCAAATACAAACCGTTGGTACTTTAATTTTAGGTACGTCTGCAATGACAGTAATATTTTGTATTTCAAAAATTATGGGTTAATATAAAATTGATAATTATTTAAATGATTCGGTTATGAGTAGATTTTACATACTTGTTTTTATAATAGCGTTTCACGCATCCCTTATATCCCAAGAAATGAATCATTCGTTTTCAGTTGAAATTATGGATGAAGAAGCATTACAGATAATAGATGAGAATGCTGATTTTAATATTATAGGAAGTGGTTTTAGTTGGACGGAAGGTCCTTTGTGGATTGCAGATGGTGATTATCTTTTGTTTTCTGATATACCTAATAACACCGTTTTCAAGATTGATGCTTTAGGGAATACAACTGAATATCTAAAACCGTCAGGTTACTTGGGTGAAAGTGATTATGGGGCAGAACCGGGGTCCAATGGATTATTATTGAGTCCTGATGGAAAATTAATATTGATGCAGCATGGCGAAAGGCGAGTAGCTCAAATGAAATCTGATATAAATGCACCTAAAGCGGAGTATGATGTCCTTGCGGATTCTTTTAAGGGTAAACGATTCAATAGTCCTAATGATGGCGTTTTTGATGCCGATGGAAATTTGTATTTCACAGACCCACCGTACGGGCTTCCGCAACAAATGGACGACCCAGATAAGGAGCTGGATTACCAAGGGGTATATTGTTTAAAGACTTCAGGAGAAGTGGTTTTGGTAGATAAATTGTCTAGACCTAACGGTGTGGCCGTAAGTAATGATGGTTCCAAATTGTACGTAGCCGTGTCCAATCCTGAACACGCGGTTTGGTACCAATATGACATTTTCGCCCCAGGTGCGGTGGATAATAAAAAGTTGTTTTATGATGTTACCAATTTGATAGGGAAAGAAGGCCAGCAAGGTTTGCCTGATGGCATGAAAATGCACAGTAAAGGATATTTGTTTGCCACGGGTCCTGGCGGGGTTTGGATATTTAATGAAGAAGGAAAAGCTATAGCACGGATTCATACCGGCGAAAAAACGGCCAATTGTGCTTTTGGAAAAGATGAAAAAGTCCTCTATTTGACGGCGGATAATTATGTTATGACTGTTTCGCTTAAATAAAATAACCTTCTAAAAAAAGCAAAACCCCTACAGTAAGCTGTGGGGGTTTTAATGTGCAAAATAGGGTTTCTGGTTAAACAAGAGCGTTAATCATATCTGCCCATTTTTCTGCCGTTTGTAACTCTCCATTTAATTGTAAGTTATTTTGAGAGTTGAAAAGCTCAAAAACCACACCTTTACTTGCTGATGGGCTAGTATTGAAAACGAGTTCTACTCGCTCAATAGTCTGTTCTACTTTTCCATTTTTACGAACGGATTTTCCTATTTTGGAAACCTTGCAGTTCTTTACGTCTTTTAGGTTAACGGATAATTTTTCTGTAGCAACTTTTTCTTCTTTATAGAAAAAAACAGCTCTCTTACCAGTATCCATACCTATTATAAAATCGCCAACATACTCATGTTCATGTATTTTACAATGGTCTTGTTCCGCAAAATCATTTAAGGAACGGAGCATTGCTTTTTCTTTTTTCTTTACGCTTCTGGTAACCAGTACAAAAGGGGTTACACATAGTATTACGGATACGGCCCCAATAAGGGTCGTGCCTAAATCTAAATCCATTTTTTAAGTTTTTTAAATTGATAAATAGGGCAATGCGTTTTGCAAGCCCAATAGTAGTTGTCAAAACAAGATTTGACGCGGTTTTACTTAAAAATGGAATTACCAGAAATAATGAAAAGGAAAAATAATATCGGTCTTTCCCTTAGAAATAAGAAGATTTTGCGAAAAACGCGTGTATTGTGCCAGTTTACTTTCAAAGGAACGCTCGCTAGTTTTTTGTGTTCCCCAAAGCTTGTCTGAGCCTTCAAACTGATTTGAACTGTTACTAGAAGGGCTGTCTATTAAAGTTTCTGACTCGGAAGTATGACAGTATAATTTAGCTGTTACCGCAGAAACTGATTCTTTCTGCGAATGCTCATGGCTTTCTATAGTAAGATTTTGGTCAGGATTTATGCCCATGCCAACGGCACAACAATAAATTGCTGTAAGCAAGAATAAGCTAAATATCTTTCTAACCGAATCCATAAGAACAAAGGTAGAATTATATTAAATTGTAAATGCTAAAAATATGTTATTGATTCAAACATTCTTGAACTTCGTTTAATCCTTCTTCGTTGTCTGAAAGAACTACGAGAGTATCACCGGCTTCAATAATAGTAGATCCATTGGGCGTAATGTAAACATCTTGGCGTTTGATCATTGCAATAATGGCGTTTTTAGGAAAACTTAGCTCAACTATTTTTTTGTTCACGGCAAAACACTTTGGTGTAATGACGATTTCCTTCATTACAGCTTTGGGAATCTCAGCTAGAAATTTCTCGCTTTCATAAATTCGTTTTGCTTTTTCGGGCAGCCCCACATTTAGCCATTTGGCCACTATGGTCAACGTAGTACCTTGTATTAGAACCGAAGAAACGGAGATAAAGAAAACGATGTTAAAGATAATGTTGGCTTTGTCAATACCGGCCAATAGGGGATAGGTGGCAAACACAATAGGCGAAGCCCCACGAAGGCCAACCCAAGAAATATAGAACCGTCTGCGCAGTTTCATCTTAAACCACATGAGACTAATAAACACTCCAATAGGGCGTGCCACAAAAATCAAGAATAAGGAAATAAGTAGACCAATACCCATGTATGGTATTACGTGACTAGGGAAAACCAAAAGCCCCAAAGTCAAGAAAAGTACGATCTGCATTAACCAAGCTAAACCATCAAACATTCTAAAGATGGTCTTTTTGTGAATCAAATCTTGATTACCCAAATATACAGCACATATGTAGATGGCAAGAAAGCCGTTACCCCCAATAAAATCAGTTGCGGAAAAGGTGATGAACATTAGTGTAATTACCAGTACAGGGTAAAGACCCTCAAAATCTAGTTTAATCTTATTAATTACCAACTTGCTTAATTTACCAAAGCCAAAACCTGCTGCTCCACCTAAAATCATTTGCTGCAAGAATACTGGTATTACGGAGGCGAACCCTTGGTCTTGATTCACTACTAAAGAAAGAAAGGCAATGGTTAATACGTATGCCATAGGGTCGTTACTACCGCTTTCTAATTCTAGGGTGGGTCTAAGGTTGGTTTTAAGTGCCAAACTTTTTCCTCTCAAAATGGAAAATACGGCTGCGGCATCCGTTGAGGAAACAATAGAACCTAGTAAAAGGCTTTCATAAATAGTGAAGTCGGTCACGAAATAGACAAATGTACCAAGTGATACCGCAGTTAGGAGAACGCCAAGGGTAGAAAGCAGAATACCTTCCTTAAGGATGGGTTTTACGGCAGGCCAACTCGTATCCAATCCGCCGGAGAACAATATGAAATTAAGGGAGACCACACCAATGAATTGGGCCATTTTTGGGTCATCAAATAAAATACCACCAATGCCTTCAGAACCGGCCAACATACCTATACCAAGGAAAAGTAAAAGCGTAGGAACTCCAAATTTATAGGAAGTCTTACCTACAACAATGCTAATGAACAACAGTAAAGAGCCAATTAAGACAATATTTTCAATAGTGAGATTCATTCCTTTTGTGTCCTTAAAAATATCTGTGCAAGATATCGTTTCTAAGTAAGGTAATCAATCAAAACGAAGAGGGAGTTTATGGTTTAAGCGAATAAATACCATTTTAAGCGGAAATAAAAAAATACCATCAATATCAAGGCGTAAAACACGGTTGACGCTGATAATGATGGTATTCTTAAATAAACTGTTAAGCGAATTTTTATTCCTTTTTATAATATTTTTTCTTCAACCAAAAGGAAACCCGAACAAGTAAAATTAAAGCAGGAACTTCTACTAGTGGTCCTATGACCCCGGCAAAAGCTTGCCCAGAATTCAGCCCAAAGACCGCAATAGCTACGGCAATAGCAAGTTCAAAATTATTTCCGGCAGCAGTAAATGCTACTGAGGTAGTTTTATCATACTCAGAACCGGTAGCTTTTGTAACAAAGAAGCCAATTAGGAACATCAAGGCAAAATAGATAAGCAACGGTACGGCAATAATCAGAACATCCATAGGGATTTCAACAATCATTTCTCCTTTTAATGAAAACATGACCACAATGGTAAATAATAGGGCAATCAGTGTCATTGGAGAAATAGTGGGAATGAACTTTTGGGTGTACCATTCTTCGCCCTTTAGCCTTACCAATATCACCCTACTTAAAATTCCCAATAGAAAGGGTAACCCTAAATAGATGGCTACACTTTCGGCAATAGTAGCAATGGAGATATCTACAATTGCACCTTCAAAGCCAAAGTATGGAGGTAGAACGGTTATAAAGATATAGGCGTAAAAGCTATAGGCAAAGACCTGAAAAATGCTATTTAAAGCTACAAGACCTGCGCCGTATTCACTACTGCCTTCTGCAAGGTCATTCCAAACTAAGACCATGGCAATACAACGAGCAAGCCCAATTAGGATTAAACCTACCATATATTCAGGGTAATCCTGAAGGAAGGTAATGGCCAATAAAAACATGAGTACAGGACCAATAATCCAATTGAGTACTAATGAAATGGATAGAATCTTTACGTTTTTAAAAACTTTGGGCAGCAATGCATAGTTCACTTTGGCCAGTGGCGGGTACATCATCAAAATTAGACCTATGGCTATAGGTATATTCGTAGTTCCGCTGCTTGCGGAATTTATAAGTTCCGGAAACTGGGGTGCAAAATTACCAATGGCAACCCCCAGTATCATGGCTATAAATATCCATAGGGTTAGGTAACTATCTAAAAAACTTAACTTCTTGGGCATTTTCTATAAGTTTATTTTTGAGAAAACAAAATATAGCTCTGTAGCAATTTGAATACTTCGCTCATTGTATTTTTCTGCTTGTTGCGGTGTATTGTCAAAAGCTTTTGGGTCTTCAAAAGTAATAGGAATACGTTTTTCCGCTCCAGCAATAAAAGGACAACCGCCATCTGCTTGGCTACAGGTCATAATTGCAGCAAAACCTGATTTTGGATTAAAATCATCATCCAACGTTTTAGAAAAACAAATAACAGGATGTTCGTTCTCAGCATATTTAATACTGTAAACCGGATTTTTGTCTTCAGAACGTTTAACAACCTCAAAACCGGTATTCTTAAGCGTTTCCGCTGCCATGGGGAACAATGCCGTGGCTTCCGTTCCTCCTGAATAACAGAAAACGTTATTTATATTAAAGTGATATGCCATTGCCTGGGCCCAAACTTGTGAAAGGTGACTTCTACGTGAGTTATGGGTGCAAATAAAATTTAGTCTAATTTCCTCATTTGCTGTCACCTTTTCTTGAATAAAGTCAATTAAGGGCTGCAATGTTTCTTGTCGCTCTTTAGATATAGAGTCGGTTTGCAGAGAAGCAATAGTGTTCTCAATCTTTTCAAAAGTGCGCATTTGTACTGTTTTAGGTATCATAATCTATGTTTTTAACAACAACCACTTTTTGGGTCACATGAACTTCCTTGGCTTAAACTCGAAAATTGTAATTTTGGCTTCTCGGCAGGTATACCACAGTTGTCTTTGGCCAAACAATCTGTTTGTTTGGTAGTTAACAGAAAGTTGGTTCCGTCAAAATCCAATCCAAATTTACCGATAGTGTCCCCTTGGTATTCCACTTCAATTTCCAAATCGCCTATACCTAAGGTTTTTTCAGAAAGCTCTATAATATGGACTAATTTCTCTGGGTGTAATCTATGATCGTAGTCATCTGCATTCCAAAGTTGAAAATTCACCACCTCTTCATTACGGACAGTACCACCACAATCAATAAAATTCTTGGTAATCTTACCTACTTCCGTTACATGAAAGTGATTTGGGACTAACTCTCCGTTTGGCAACTGGAAGGCTATTTTATCTAATTTAGAAAGTTCGGATTTAATTTCTGATAATCTCATAACAGTTTATTTATTGTATTTTTACGATTAAATAACATAAATTTTTTTAACAACAGTCGGATTTAGGTAGGTCTTGATTTAAAAATTTAGACATTACCTCCTTCATGTTTGTCCAGTTTTCTTTGTGAATGCAGTAGCAAACACTAGTACCATCAACCGTACCTTTAATAAGGCCCAAATTCTTAAGTTCTTTTAAATGTTGGGAAATTGTAGGTTGGGCAAGGCCAATTTCATTTACCAGATCACCACATATACAAGCATCAATTTTAAATAAATACTCTAAAATGGCGACTCTTGCCGGGTGACCAAAGGCTTTGGCAAAAAGTGCGATTTCATTTTGTAAATCGGTAAATATTTCAGTTTTTGCTAATCCCATTTATTTGTCATGATAAGTACATTGCAATATTACGATTAATATTTTAATTGAAGAGTGTTTCTTAAATATTTTTAAAGCTACCCAGAATAGTTAAGAAGTAACTAAACTATAATTTCAATAAGCAGCTCAACCGCAGGGAGTTTCCCTGGTCATCGTCAGTAACTAGAGCTATTCTTATTTTGTTACTAGATAATTTTTCGGTAACTGTAACAGATTCAACTTTTAACGGTGTATCTATGTTGGGTATAGCTACAACGCTATATTTTTTAGAAAAGGCGTTATTTATGATAGGAATAGTGCCAATAAAACTTCCTGCTATTTCCCCGTCATTATAAGCAGTGCCGGTTTTTTCTACGGATGCGGTAAAGATGACTAGATTTTCTTCTTCAAGAATTGTAGCTCCTGAAAATCCGGATTGAAATCCATCTATTTCAGGTAATGTATATGCTATGGTTTTAGATTTTTTAAAAGGTTTTTTTCCTTCTAAATAATCCATGAGGTCTGAGTAATCAAAACTGAAAATTACATTTTTTCCTCTATTAAAAAGATATATCGTGTTGTGATACAATGCAACGCCCTCTATGTTTAGATGTTCCCCGTTAAGGATATTATCTTTCCTTAAATTTTCATAAAACTTAGTAATTTGACAGGTTTTTATACTCATACTATCTTTTGTAGAAATATGAAGAAAGATATCTCTTTCTGGAGATTTTGCTCCAGAACCAAAGGCAATAATTTCGTTGCTATTTATAGTTTCTAAAGCTTCAAAATCGGGTTTTTTTATTTTGTCCAACCTATTTCCACTTAATGAAACTGTGGAGTAAATGGTAGTTTCATTAACTACTTGTCCGTTTTCAGTCACTTTAAAAAGGTATGGAGAATCGTCTCCCACTATATAAAAATAGTTGTCTACTTTTGTTATACCAGAAGCACTTGGAACATTTTCTAGCAATACAGTGTCTATAACTTCAAGTTCTAGTTGTTTGTTACAAGTAGTTGCTAGCGTGGTTAATAGGAATAGAACAACAATTTTCATCAGAATAATAGCTTAAATTTAAGGAAGTACATTAGTGCTAAAAGACTCTAAGAACCTATTTAAGAGGTTCTTTTAAATTTTGGATTGCAAATTTAACGAGTCTTGCTGAAAGAGTTTTCTTCTTTTTAAAGTTTAACGTCTTGGTTTTAATTTTCTGAGCTTCTAAGACTGGGATCGGTCATTGTAAAGCACATTAGAACGTTGGTCTCACCAGGCAAAACAATCGTTCCGTTATAGTGAAAACCCAATTTCAGTAGTAATTTTTGTGATAGTTTATTATCTGTGGTGGTAATACCGCAAAGTTCTTTAAGCTTAAATTGGTTAAAAGCCACCTCTTTTAATTTATTTGCAGCTTCATGAGCATACCCTTTTCGGCCATATTCAGGAAGAAATGCAAAGCCAATATCGGTACACGGAAGACCTTTTCGGTCAGATAAACCACATGTGCCCATTTTTACATTATCTGATTTACGGATTATGGTATAATTTCCATACCCTAAATTTTCAAATTGAGGTGTCATTTTGGTTTTTATATACTGTTCGGCTTCAGTGGGGCTATATACTTTTCTTTCACCAATAAATTTTAGCCAAGCTGGAGAGTTAAATAATTTACAAATGAAGCGAGCATCATCTTCAGAAGTTGGTTTTAATAATAATCTTTTGGTTTCATAAATCATCAAAAACAATTTAGTAAGAAATGATTGTTAATTTTTGTAGGTCTTAATAACTAATAACTATCTAATTTCCTATGAATTAGGAGGTTTCATTAAAAGTGTTGAAGATAACCTTTGCTCGCCAACTTTAATGGCCTTTTTTACGTATAATAAATGGGATTAGTCTTTTACGAGAATAATTCTGACCGAAACCAAATCAGTCTTTAATACAAAGTAATGTCTAAAACTAGCAAAATAGAGAATAGAGGGGGCGTAATAATTATAGTTCTTGTAGCGTTGTTGGCCGTTATGAAAGTTGTCAATAGTAAGTTGGAAGAAAAGATTGCCAGGGCCAACTACAAACATGTAAGTTACTCCAGCTGGTACAATGCCAAGAGTATTAAGCAAATTATGAAAGAGAACCAGCGCGATTATTTAGAATCATTGCGGGGTACAGGGCTGGTAGCTGAAGAAAAGTTGGAGCAATTGGATTTTAGAATAGAAATGACTGACGACCTTATCAAAAAATACGAAGAGGAAAAAACCGAAATCTTACTTGGGTCCAATAATATACCTCGTGCCGGATGGTCTCAAGATCTTGATGGGGAAATGGGAAAAATCATTGGTTTGCGAACATGGGAAGAAATAGGCCTTTCCACAAGAAGCTTGGTGTCACAAATAGAAATAGGTATTTTATTTCTTCAGATTAGCATATTGTTTGGAGTATTAGGCCTTATTATTAATGAAAATAGACGCCTTCAAGAAGCTTTTACGGCATTTATGATTGGTGTAGCCTTTATAGGTCTTGGAGTCTGTTTCTACGGATACTACTCAACTCTGTAACATTTAAACATCACTTACGGGAATATAAAAGATGTGATTGAAGTTGAAGTTACCACCATGGGCCATTGGTATCTGCAATAGTGTGTAGTTCTCCTAATTTAGGGAAAGTTGCTTCCAACTGTTTTCTTTTTGCCTCTTCTTTGAATTGTTCCGCAGGTTCAGTCCAGTCGTGTTGTGCCAAAGCAAAACCTGCCCAATGAACGGGCATAGACTTTTTGACTCTACCGTCAATAGCAGCTTGGATACTCTCATTGGGAAACATATGTATCTGATGCCACTTTTCATTATACTGGCCATTTTCTATAAAACCAAAATTAAATGGCCCCAATTTTTTTCCAATTTCTTTAAAGTGATTACCATAGCCACTGTCACCACTAAACCAGATATTAGCAGTGTCGGTTTTAAAGGCCCAGCCTCCCCAAAGAGATTTGGAACGGTCTGTTAATCCTCTTCCTGAGAAGTGTCTGCTAGGAGTAAAGGTAATGTTGATATCTGAAATTACACTTTCATTCCACCAATCGAATTCCGTGATTAATTCTGCGTCTATTCCCCAACTTACCAAATGACGTTTAACGCCCAAAGCCACAAAATACTGTTTCGTTTTACTTTTTAATTTTTGAATACTATCATAATCAAGATGGTCATAGTGGTCATGACTCATTAACAACAGGTCTATTTCAGGAAAATCATCAATTAAGTCCAATGTATTTTCTGAAAAGCGTTTGGTTTTAAAAGGTGCTATAGGAGATGCATTTGGACCAAGCATAGGGTCTATTAAAATGGTTTTGCCATTCATACGCATTAATAAAACGGAATGCCCATACCAAATGTATTTGAAGCTTACATCATCCAATAAGAATGCGGCTTTATCAAATGATGCAATAGGTAGGGGTTTTGCGGGTTCTCTCTTTTCTTTGTCCGTAAACTGTTTGTACAGCAGTTTGGGAATATCCCAAAAATTGACGGACATGCTGGTTTCTTCAAGATTAAGAAACTTGTCTTTTTTCCAGTTTTTGGATTGATTGTATCGTTCGGTAAGTTCGTTTGTTAATTTACCTCCAAACTGCTTTTTTAACTTTTTCATTTTGATTATCTGCCATGAGATGTAAAGGTAAGTGTTTGGCAGTGATGAGGGGTGAAATTAGTTTACCATAAATAGGGCATTGGCAAAGAATAGTTTGCCATTCTCCCAAAAACCTCTGAATAAAGGATTGTCAACAAAGTAAATTAGCTGACCCTTTCCATATTCTTCAACACCGAATACTAAGGTCTCCCCAATTTTATCTTGGGCATCAACCCCTGCAAAACCTGCGGCAGGAACCGTACTGTTAGCATCCAGATAGGCTACCGTGCCGTTTTCCAGGTAGTTGTATGCGGCACCACCTAATTTTAAGCTAAAATAAGAATCACCATAACCGTATGCTAATGGATGAGTAGGGTCTACCTTGGTCTTGAAAATAGCACCGGTGATTTCGTTTCTGATTTGCTCGCGCTGGTTGTGGTCATAAATAGGAACCAGGGCAAAGCTATCTGCTTCAACGGTTTTTGGCTTCAGCTTAAATTTTTCTTCTTTGGAAAGTGGTTTTAGGGCACCACCAATGGCTATTAGTTTTCCGCCGTTTTTAATCCAATCTTTAAGGTCATTCATTCTATTGGGGTTGAAAAGCTTGTCATAATTATTCCCGTTCGGTAGAATAAGTATATCGTAATTGGAAAGGTTTACGTTTTTGTAGTATTCTGTATCCAGTATAGTAACAGGATAATTTAATTGTTGTTCAAAATAGTGCCAGATTTCACCAAAATTTAGCGTAGCGGTAGGTTTCCCGGAAAGTACAGCGACTTTTACCTGTTTTAATGGTTGTACAGAATGAGAACCAAAATCTTTACCATCTTCCACAAAGCCAGTATTGCTTGCTTTTAATGTCTTCTTATGTTTTGCGGCTATTTTTGAAAGCGTATTTAGGAAATCCGGAGCATTTTTGTTATCCGCTTTTGTAATAATAAGTGTTCCACGATCATACTGGATACCATCCAAAGAAAATGGAGCTTTTGCATGTCGTGTTTTTATATTGTTCTGTACTAGTTCCGCTAAAAATTGAGCGTCGCTAAAACTATTCCATTCCGCTATAAAAGCATAGGCCTTTTGATTAATCTGCTCTGGTTTTTGGACAGTTGCTTTATGCGTATCTAAAGTGGCATTCACCTTACTTTCCGATGCTACTGCTTCAAGTCCGTAAGCATACGGTAAGGACCATGCCGTAATATCATAGGTTAGTGAATCACTTAGTTTTGTACTTGGTTCAAAAAGGACTTTTACCAGAGTTGCTTTTTTCTGGTCGGTACCAACTACAAGTGTATGATTGGAAGTTTTAACGAGGCTGTTTTTTCCCGTGCTAAAGTTAAAGCCTTTTGCAGTTTTACCAGTAGCCCAACCGTATTCAATCTCGTGTTGCGCCAATAGATTGGTAAGAGCTTCAATTTTATTGGGGTTGCCATTTAGAACATAGCTTTTATACTTGTAATTTTTAGGTAAATAGAATTTTTTGAATTCCTTGTTCAGTTGAACAGCATTTTGTGATGCAATCTCTAGTGTAGAGAGTCCGGTGGTATGATGATGAAGTATTCTGTCCTTTAAGGTTAGTGTATCTCCTAAACTTGTAATTACACCCAGACCGGCACGGCCGCTGCCACCTTGTTCGTAGGTCATGCCAATACTTCCGTTATAAGTAGGGTAGGTATCTCCGTAACTTGGGTAAAGTAAATCAAAAACCTCTTTTGTAAAATAGAACCATCCGTTGGCATCAAAATACTTGGCGTGGTTTTTCCCCACTGTGGTTTGGAACTCTCTTTGAAAATCAGTTATCACCTCGTGAAAAGGTTCTGCTGCAGGAGCAAAATAATAAGGATTATCAACACCTTGCTCATGAAAATCCACATGTACGTGTGGTAGCCATTTGTTATAGACTTTTATGCGTTGTTGGCTTTCCGTTTGCGTTAGCCATGCCCAATCTCGGTTTAAGTCGAACATATAATGATTGGCTCTGCCGTTTAACCAAGGCTCATGATGTTCTTTGCTATTAGGGTCAACCGTATTAGGGGTGTTTTTGAATTGATAGTACCAGTTTACATAGCGTTCGCGACCATCAGGGTTTACACATGGGTCTATAATTACCACTGTATTTTTTAGGTATTCGGATTTTTTCGTTAGAAGTTCGTACACCGTCTTCATGGAAGCTTCTGTGCTAACACTCTCGTTTCCATGTACGTTATAGCTCATCCATACAATAGCAGTAGATGGGTTGCCTACACCTTCCGTATTTTTTATATGTTCTTGTTGTATAGTATCAAGATTTTTAATATTCTCGGATGATGAGATATAGGCTAAAACTAGAGGTCTTCCTTCATTTGTTTGCCCATAATTTTTTAACTGCAGTTTGGTAGGGTCGGACTTTGCTAGGTATTCATAATAATCTACTACGCGATGATGCCGGGTAAATTGAGACCCCAACTCATAGCCTAAAAATTCTGAAGGAGATTGTAGTTCTTGCGCCTTAAGATTTAGGCAGATAAATAAAATAACTAAAGATGTAAAAAACTTCATATGTAAGGTATTTCCTTGGGATGCTACCAAAGCTACTGAATTATGGCTAATAAAAGAGCGGATAATCCATTACTGGTGCGAAAATCAGGTTGAAGTAATTAACGTATTTTTAGGAAGCCGCATTGGCGAAGAGTTTTATATTTACACCCTTATGGAGATTGATTGTATACCCTTTTACAAAACCGGCTATTTTTCAGAATTTATTTGCGATTATCTTGCTGAAGAACCGCAGGTAGATAACTTTTATAACCGGTTTCCAAACCTTAAGAATTTTGAAGCTCAAATAGCCGAAAAGGCTACAAATTTTCCTGATGCGAACAGAGAAGTTCTATACGAGGCACTACAAAAACAATACAAAGGTTTTAATGTTACCAAGGAAACCCAGACGCACCTTAAAAAATTAAAGGAGCCCATTACTTTTACCGTAGTAACGGGGCATCAATTAAACCTTTTTACTGGACCACTATACTTTTTATATAAGATAGTTTCCACTATAAATCTTACCAAAGAACTTAAAAAAGCATATCCAAAATACAATTTTGTCCCTATATATTGGATGGCTACGGAGGACCATGATTTTGAAGAAATCAATTATTTTAATTTTAAGGGAAAGAAGCTAAGATGGAACAGGCCTGCGTCTGGAGCGGTCGGGCATTTGAACACTAAAGGGCTTGAAGAGATTTTTGAAGCCTTTTCCAATCAAATAGGAAATAGTACTAATGCTATAGCTCTAAAAGAGCTATTTAAGAAAGCATATTTAGAACATAATAATTTAACAGACGCTACACGTTATTTGGCAAATGAACTTTTTGGCAAGGAAGGTTTGGTTATTGTAGATGGTGATGACAAGAGCTTAAAAAGTCTTTTAGTGCCTTATGCCGAGAAGGATATTTTTGAACAATTAGCATATAAGAAAGTTTCCGAAACCATAGCGGAATTGGGTACGCTTGACGAGAAGTATAATGTACAGGTTAATCCTCGTGAAATAAATTACTTCTATTTAAAAGACGGACTTCGCGAACGCATTATAGAACAGAATGGGGCTTATTATGTGAATGATACGGAGATTAGTTTTACAAAAGAAGAACTTAAAAAGGAGCTAAGGGCATATCCGGAGCGGTTTTCACCAAATGTAATTGCCAGACCATTATATCAGGAAATTATACTGCCAAATCTGTGTTATATAGGTGGAGGCGGAGAAATAGCATATTGGTTGGAGCTCAAAACCATGTTTGAAGCCATGGAGGTGCCGTTTCCAGTCTTATTACTTAGAAATTCGGCCTTGATCAGTACGGAAAAGCAAACGGATAAGTTGGCTAAAATGAACCTTTCCGTGAAGGATTTGTTTTTGAAACAAAGTAGTTTCATCAATAAAAAGATAAGGGAAATATCTAACATCGATATTGATTTTTCGCGTCAGAAACATCTTTTGGAAGAGCAGTTCAAAGTTATGTACGAATTGGCAGAGCAAACTGATGCTTCGTTCCTGGGAGCTGTAAAGGCACAAGAAGTTAAACAAAAAAAAGGTCTAGACAATCTTGAAAAAAGATTGCTACAAGCACAAAAACGCAAACTAAAAGACCATGTCTTGCGCATGACCGAAATTCAGAACGAATTGTTTCCTAACAAATCACTGCAAGAACGAAATGTAAACTTCTCTGAACTTTATTTGGAGTTAGGTAAGGACTTGGTTCCTATACTTCTAGAAACCTTAAAGCCATTGCAACAGGAGTTTACAATAGTAAAAATGTAGTGAGCCGTTTTCAAGGAGCTAAAAACTGACTTTCCCAAGAATCTTTTGTTTTAGAAAAAAGTACTCTAATATGATTAGGGCGCTTTAGTTTTAGATATTCTATTGATAAAGGTTCTATTTGTATAGCGCAAAAATGATGGTTTTCGTTTAAATATTCCAAAGCATCAGGATTGTTCATGGGTGTGCCGGGTGCTGTTTGAGTGGTGTAATCTTTTTTATTGCCATCAGGTATATTACCCCAATATCGATCTAAAACCTCAGAATCTGTAATAACGGATGCTTTTCCTTTAACCGTAATCTGTAAAAGATTTTCTGGATGATAGAAAAGTAAACTAACGTCTGCATTTTTTTCAATTTCCTTTACTTTTTGGGAACGCGCATCTGTATAGAATACTAGATTTAAATTATCATTAAAGTGCCTAAAGACCACCGTGCGTAGGCTAGGGGTTCCTAATGCACTAATAGAAGCTAGTGTAAAAAGGCGAAACGGATGTCCTCTTTTAGTTATTCCTTTTTTTATTTCCGTGAGGGTTTCATCCCAAAAAGTAGAAGTCATTTGTATGCTTTTAAATAAAAGTAGAAAAAACTTTTAAAAGTGGGTAGGGTATTTTACAAGTAGGGTGTTATTAATAAAAATGCTATGAAAACGATTTTTAATTAAACCGTTTCATGTGTTTAGGTTGGTTTTTTTGATTTTGATGAAAAGTCCGGGTTTGGTATCCCGGACTTTTACTTTTTAGAGAGGTGTTTATTTTTTTATTTCATATTCAATTACCTTTTCAGTAAGCTGATAGCCAGCAAAGACACCCACTGCGTTTTCGCCTTCAATATTATTAGCAGCAATACTGTACTCCACAAATGGGTTTCCGTCATTGTAATCATTTAAAAAAGCAGCACGGCGGTTTAGATAGAGGTTTTCTTCAACATTGGTTACTTGCAGCGTTATTTTAGCTGTAATTCCTTCTTCCGGCTGCCAGAACGAAAAAAACGAATTCTGACTTAAAATTTCTCCATCTCCAATTGCATCGGTCAAAAAACTGTCCAATTCAAAATTCAATGGCCATTCATAAGGTTGACCCTGCTCTTCTGTTTCTATTTTACCGCCAATGAGGTAAAAGTTGTCTTTTCCTATGATATCTTGAAAAGCGATATCCAATATATATTTTAAAGAATATTCATCTTCATACTCCGGCGTTATCACTTCGGTAATCGAGTCTACCTTTTGCGGGATGGTACAGCTAGAGGTATATTCTTTATCATCCGTAGAAACCTTTAGAAAGTAGGTGTTACCTTCAATAATATCAAATTCTGACGCTGGTGCTTGGTAATTTCTTCGTTCAGCATTGTAAATCAATTGAACCTGGTTATCTTCTTCATCACTTATGATGACCAGAGCATCTTTAATAATAAACTTTTCAATGTCGGCCATCGGGTCATTACTATCGATTTGAGTACCTATTGCTGGTACTGCAGTTGAAACATGAACTGAAAGCAGTGTATCCGAAGGTGATAGATAGCCAACTATATAGGTACGGTCATCAATATTAAGGAGTTCATCAGGATCTACAGGGTCTTGACAAGCACTACACAGTAAAACGAACAATAAACTTATCTGAAGGTATTTATTCATGGACTAAAATTTAAAAGTGTAATTAACGGATGGTATCAGCATAAGTACAGAAGTTCGAATCAATTCCTTTTCATCGGGAGCATCAGGAGTACTGGGGTCATAATCTTTGTTTTCTACCGTGTATATAAACGGGTTTCTTCTGGCGTAAGAGTTGTAAAGAGAAACACCCCAAATACGTTCTCTATTCTTTTTTTTCTTTTTATGAAATTGGACTCCCAAGTCTAATCTGTGGCTTGTTTCCCCTCTAAAATTATTCCGTTGGGTGGTAAAATCTTCCATACCAGAATAGCTGCTGTACAAGTCGTTATTAAAAATCGGAAAATCTACAGGATTGTCTATACGCTGTTGGTTGGGCAAAGTATAGTTGTTGCCTGTGGATAGCACCCAAGTACCGGATAAGGTAATTTTCTCATTTGGTTTATAGATACCCACTAAAGATATATCGTGCCTACGATCATAACGGTCGTAAAACTTTTTGCCTAAGTTCAATTCATCAAACTGGCGTTCAGACCATGAAAGTGTATAGCCTAGCCAACCGGTAAACGGTCCGGTCTGCTTTCTAAATAGAAGTTCTGCACCATAAGCCCACCCTTGTCCTGAGGTAATATTCTCTTCCCAATTGGTGTTTTTTCCGGTTTCAAGGTCATCAATGGCCAAGAAGGAAGCCCCTTCTTTATAGGCAATAACGTCATCTAAGGTCTTGTAATAGCCTTCAAGCGTTACGGAATAGTCTTTGTCAAAGAAATCTTTGGCCACTCCAACGGCAAATTGTTGGGAGGTCTGTGGTTTTATATTATCTGTTGATGAAACCCATAAATCCGTTGGCAAACCAATTCCCGAGCTAGATAGCAGGTGAATGTACTGGTTCATTCTGGAATATGAAGCCTTAAAAGCAAGGTCCGGTTTTAAATTATAGGATAATGCTAATCTAGGTTCTGGGTTGATGTAATGTTTGTCCTTGTAATTAAAATAACTGAGTCTAAGCCCGGGAGATAAACTTAGTTTATCGGTTAGCTTCCAATCATCCTCTATATAGACGGCGCTTTCAAAAGAATTGAGTTCTTGTTCTTTGTTTATGTCCGAACTAAATTCATCCTTCACTAGTAGACGCTGGGGAGTAAAATTATGCCGAGTTGCATTGGCGCCAAATCTAACAGTGTGCTTATTATTAGGGTAATAATCAAAATCGGTCTTTAAGGTGTAATCATTAATACCAGAGCTACTTTTAAAGCGGTTTTGTTGGTCTTTGAAATCTTCTTCTATAAGCAGTTTAAATTTGTAGTTACTGAAAATAAGCGAAGTATTAGAGAAAAGCTTGTTGTTGAATTGATGGTTCCAGCGAAGGGTAGAGGTGATGTTTCCCCATTGCAATCGGGATTTATCTTTATCACCATCGCTATAAACACTGTTCTCATAGAATTTGTCCTGCCCCAAGTAGTTGCTCCAGAACAATTTATCCTTGGGACTAAAAATATGATGGATCTTAAAATTAAAATCCGTAAAATAATACCCGCTTCTGTTCCCTTTTTCACTATCTACAAAAGGCCGCACCATAATATCCGCATAAGTACGCCGTCCGCTGGCAATGAAAGAGGTTTTTCCTTTGTTTATAGGGCCTTCAAGTAAAGCGGAAGAGGATATAAGACCAATATTGACCTTTCCGGATAGCTTTTCTTTGTTGCCGTCTTTCATATCCAATTTAATAACAGAGGACAACCGTCCGCCAAACCTAGCCGGAAAACCACCTTTGAACGCTTCTACGGATTTAATGGCATCACCATTGAAAACCGAGAAAAAACCAAAAAGGTGGTTGGAGTTGTAAACGACCGCATCATCAAGTATAATAAGATTTTGGTCGGGAGTGCCGCCACGAACAAAGAAACCGGAACTACCTTCTGATCCACCTTGTATGCCAGGCATAAGTTGTAGGGTCTTTAAAACATCCTTTTCACCTAGTAAGGCGGGTATGTCTTGAATGTCTGCAGGTTTTATTTGAACGGTACTCATCTGGGTAATCTTGCTTTCTCGTATTCTTTCATCTGCAGTAACAACTACTTCTTCAAGGTTCTCGGTAGAAGGTTTTAATTCTACGGATAGAATTTTGTCTTCTGTCAAATTCAACTTCCGCTTTTCGTTACCATAACCAATGTATGAAATAACGACCTCGTGATTTCCTTGCGGAAGAGTCAAAGAGAAAAATCCGTAATCATTAGTTGTGGTTCCTAATTTTAATTCGGGAACATAAACCGAAACTCCCAAGAGATGTTCGCCACTTCCACTTTCCGTAATGTACCCACTAATGGTAAATTTATTTTCGGCTTGATCAAGACTTTGATGATTGTCTTTTAAAATTAAAAGTGCTCCAAGCTTTTTGTGAATTTCACTTTTAGGCTTGCAAGGAGGTCTGCTCAATTTTGCTTGACCTTGATGAAAAAGTACAAGAAAAAATGACGTGCAATAGATAGTTTTTTTCAAGATATGTTCGTTTTTTGATTGATGTAGATACTGCTTTTAAACACTGATGAAATGCTGATGCAACAGTAAATTCTTACGCAAGAAAGTCATAATCTTTAGAGGAAGCTGTTAACGAAAAGATAAATAAAAACGAGTCTAAAATAAGCTTTCGATTATAATTACTTTTTTGGAAGTTCAAAACTTTAAATCTCTTTTTTAAGAGCAAAATATGCCTTTTCAGGTTCAAATTAACATATTTTAACACTTTGTAGGAATCAAATTAAATAATTAAAAACCAGATTTTTATGATATTCTATATAATGTAATTATTTACATTTCGTGTTTTTCGGTTAAATCGCCTGTTTTAAGGTGATTTCCTTACGTAATCCTTGAAAAAAAATTTTCAAAATGGAATCTTGACTCTTTTTAAAATTAGAAAAAGTGATGGTTAAAGTTTTCATAACCGAACTATATTTTAAGGAATTTGTAGGAATTGGGCATTCATTTTGCCTTGTCCTCTATTTGTCTATATGTGTCATTTTGGAGTATTGTTAAAAACCTGATTATAAATATGTACAAAGAGTCTTTTTGAGAGAGTGGAATTTGCTATTTTTGGCCATGCAAAACAACGTCCTAATATTAGATTTCGGTTCTCAGTACACGCAACTCATCGCTAGAAGGGTTAGAGAACTCAATATTTTCTGTGAAATAAAGCCATATAACAAGCTACCAGAGGATTTATCGTCCTACAAAGCGGTAATTCTATCCGGTTCTCCGTTCTCGGTACGTGCAGATGATGCGCCGCATCCAGACCTGTCTGAGATTAGAGGAAAGAAGCCTTTATTGGCTGTTTGTTATGGTGCACAATATCTGGCTCATTTTGGAGGTGGTAATGTTGCGCCATCCAATACTAGGGAATATGGTCGTGCAAATCTATCCTATATCAAGTCAGATGAAGCATTTTTTGAAGGTGTTTCAGAGGGTAGCCAAGTGTGGATGAGTCATAGCGATACCATTCAGAAATTACCTGAAAAGGGAGTGGTTTTAGCTAGTACGCATGACGTTAAACACGCAGCATATAAAATTGAAGACGAGAGTACTTACGCTATTCAATTTCATCCAGAGGTTTATCATTCAAAAGATGGTAAGAAAATACTAGAAAACTTCTTGGTAAACATTGCTGGATTGGATCAATCTTGGACTCCGGACGCATTTGTGGACATGACGGTTTCTGACCTTAAGGAAAAGATAGGAAACGATAAAGTGGTACTTGGTCTGTCCGGTGGAGTTGATTCTACCGTTGCGGCGGTACTTCTTCATAAGGCTATAGGAAAAAACCTCTATTGTATTTTTGTGAACAATGGTCTTCTTAGAAAGAATGAGTTTCAAGACGTTTTAGATCAATACGAGCACATGGGGCTTAATGTTAAGGGTGTGGATGCTTCGGCACGCTTTTTGGATGAGCTTGCGGGGGAAAGTGACCCAGAAAAGAAACGTAAGATCATTGGCAAGGTGTTCATTGATGTTTTTGATGATGAAGCCCATTTGGTGCAGGATGTTAAGTGGCTGGCGCAAGGAACAATATATCCAGATGTAATTGAGTCGGTTTCGGCAACAGGTGGCCCTTCTGCTACTATTAAGAGTCACCATAATGTAGGTGGTTTACCAGATTACATGAAGCTCAAAGTAGTAGAGCCTCTAAAAATGTTGTTTAAAGATGAGGTAAGGCGCGTAGGCAAGAGTATGGATGTGGGAGATGAGCGCTTGGGAAGGCACCCATTTCCGGGTCCTGGGCTAGCAATTCGGATTTTGGGTGACATTACGCAAGAAAAGGTGTCTATATTACAGGAGGTAGATCATATTTTCATTCAAGGATTACGCGATTGGGGTCTTTATGACAAGGTTTGGCAGGCAGGAGCTATGCTTTTACCCGTTAATAGTGTAGGAGTAATGGGAGACGAGCGCACTTATGAAAAATGTGTAGCTTTACGGGCTGTAGAGAGTACAGACGGTATGACTGCTGACTGGGTGAATTTACCCTATGAATTTTTGCAAAAAACATCAAACGATATTATCAACAAAGTACCTGGGGTGAATAGAGTTGTTTATGACATAAGCTCAAAACCACCAGCAACCATTGAATGGGAATAAATATGAATCAGTTTTTTAAAGTTAGCCTAACACTTTTATTATTCATTTTTGTAGCAGGTAAAGTTTCTGCTCAGAAGTTTACAACGCATGCTGTAAAGAAGGGGGAAACCCTAGAAGGTATTGCAAAACAGTACCGAGTAGATGCCAAGACCATCCTTAAACTAAATAAAGAGGTAAAACGTAGTGATGACCTGAAAGTTAATACTATACTGGTTATACCAAAGGATAATAAAGCTAAGGCAGTGGCGGCGCAGTCTACTAGAAAAGTGGAGGGGTCTACTACTGCTGTTAGAACGGTTAAATATGAGGACGATGAAGAACAAGAGGAGCCTATTGGCTTTACTTCGTACCGCGTAAAGAAGAAGGAAACTTTATATAGTATTGCTAAGCGATTTCATATTACCGAAGAAGCCATTAAAAAATACAATCCCGAATTATACTCTTCGCAGCTGAAGAGAAAGATGACATTGAAAATTCCTAAGTACCGCAGGGTTAAACCAGATGAGGAAGTTGTGGTTGATGAAAATGATTTTGATACCTATACGGTTGCTCCCAAGGAAACAAGATGGAGTATTGCCTATAAATATGGGATAACCGTAGATAGTATGGTTGCCTTAAATCCTGAGCTTTCTAAATCCAATGATTACTTGGCAGTTGGTCAAGAATTGAAGTTGCCTAAGATTGCAGGTAGTTCTGTAGATAACCAAGAAACACAATTATTTAATTCATATACCGTTCCGGCAAAAATGAATTTCTTTCAATTGGAACAGAAGTTTGGTGTAAAATCAGATGAAATCGTTCGTTTAAATCCTGAAATTACCGAAAGGGGTGGGTTGAAAGAAGGTATGATAATTAGAATTCCAGAGAAAAAAGCGAATAGCGGAGTTATTAATACGGACAATTACAACTTTTATGAGGTAAAACCAAAGCAAACGGAATTCGCTCTAACTCGTAAATTCGGTATTACCTACAAAGAGCTTTTGGCACTGAATCCAGATTTGGCTCAAGGGTTAAAAGCAGGAATGATTCTAAAATTACCAAAAGAACAGGAAGGTAATTTTGAAGTTCGCAATTCGTTGGTTCTCGATAAAATTAATCTTTTAGATAGTATCAATGTAGGGAATAGACCAAAATTAATGTTCCTGTTACCTTTTAGATTGGATAAGCTAGATTTAAGTGATAAAGACCGTGTAGCCAATATCATTGATAAACGAAATAGTTTAAAATATAGCCTAGGCCTTTACTCCGGTGCTTTAGTGGCAATAGATTCAATAGCGGATTTAGGAATTTCTGTAGATGTCAAGACTTTTGATAATCAGTTGAATCTTGAAAAAACCAAAGAGATTTTGGGTAAAGAGAATCTTTCTGGTTATGGCGCTATTATTGGACCGTTAGATATGCCGTCTATGAAAGAAACTGCATTGAGGGCAAGCGGTAAGCAAGTATCACTTGTGGCTCCTATTCCTGCTAAGAGCGATTTAAGTCTTTCAAATGTATTCTACTCGTATACTTCTGATGAGGTGCTTCGTAATCGTATGATCGATTACGTGCAGAGTAAGCGTAATGCAGAACAGCATATCATCATAATTGCAGATGCCAAGCATAAAAATGTGAAAGAGCAATTGTTATTGAGTTTTCCGGGAGCGGATACTTTAAAAGTAACTCAGGAAGAGAAAAATATAGGTATCAATATTGAGATGCTGACGGAACTTCTTTCTCTTGAAACTGATAACTGGGTTTTTGTAGAGACGGATAATTTTAAATTGGTGTCTAGTGTTAGCTCTATTTTAAATTCAATGAATACAAAAGAGGTTAAGGTGCGTATGTTCACAACGAACAAGAATAATGCTTTTGACAATGACGTTATCAGTAATGCACATTTATCCAACATACACTTCACGTATCCGTCTGTTTATAAAGTAGCTGGTAATGATTCGTTTTCCAAGCGCTATGAAAAACGATTTGGTAGTACGCCGGATAGGTATGCGGTGCGTGGTTTTGATCTTACGTACGACCTATTGTTGAAGCTGGCTTACAAGAACAATCTTATTGAGGCTTCCAAAGTTATAGGAGAAACGGAATACTCTGGCAGTAAATTTGATTACGAGAAGGAAGGAGCTACGGGGTACTACAATCAGTCTTCGTATATTTTAACGTTTGAAGACTTGCGTATAAAAATGGCTGAGTAATTCTGCAAATCTTTAAAATTAATTTCTTTTTTGAATGAGGTAGTACTAACTTAGGGTTTCGAATAGAACTATTAATTCTAAACCCAATTTAGTATGACAGCAAAAGTAACCTACGACGGAGATTTAAGAACCACTTGTGAACATCTACGATCTGGTGATACTTTTATTACGGATGCTCCTGTAGATAATAATGGGCTTGGCCAAGCTTTCTCACCTACGGATACCGTAGCGACCGGATTGGGTAGTTGTATGATTACCATGATGGGAATCAAGGCCAAAGGTCTTGGGGTAAAACTAGATGGTTCTACAGTTGAAATCAAAAAACACATGGCCGCTGAGCCAAGACGCATCTCTAAAATCGAGGCAAAGTTAATTTTGCCTTCCAGTGCTTCAAGTAAGGAAAGAAAAATTTTAGAACATACCGCTATGACCTGCCCCGTGCATTATAGTCTACATCCAGATATAGAAAAAGTCATTACATTTCATTGGGAGCTTTAAAATACGTTCTCTGGGCATTTTGTCTGTGTATAATCAGTTCAGTTTCTTCGCAAGAGGAGGAGGTGATACTCTGGGATGCAGAGAGAAAGCTACAGTGGTCGGATTTTAAGGGGTCCTATTTTAAAACAGAATGGGCCGCAGCAACTACTGCAAGCGGTATAAGTTATTCATTCACCTCTTTTGAAAAAGAGGGTAGGTTGTACTTGGACTTTGTAGTACGGAGTGAGTTTTACCCTAATAAGTCCTGGTATCGTCCAGAACTCTGCAATACAAACATTCTTAGCCACGAACAATTGCATTTTGATATATCTGAGGTCTACGCCAGAAAAATGCGAGAGCGACTTGCTGAAGCCCAATTTACAATGAATGCGAAGGCAGAGGTTAGAGCTATATACAAGGGTATTCTAAAAGAGCTGAGTAACTTCCAGAACAAATATGATAGGGAAACCAATTTTTCTCAAGATCTACACCAGCAACAGCTTTGGAATAAAGAGATTGAGGAAATTTTAAAATATTAAAAAGCCTTCTTGGAATTAATTCCAAGAAGGCTTTTTAATATTTTAATCTGTTGTTCTAAAATCTGAAAGAAGCTCCCAGTGTTAGAAAAGCAACGCCATAACCAGCTTCTGCAAAACCGGCTATACTATCCGTAAAGTACCAACGTCCTCCAACAAAGGCAGTACCGCCTGGTCTGCTACTTATATCTCCAAATTCATCTCCTCCTAAAATTCTCATAGAAAGCATAGCTCCACCATACACATCAAGGTTGTCTATATCCAAACCGGTATAATGGTATGCGCCTCGAACTCCTATTGTGGTATATGACCAGCTGTAATCTGCATTTGCAAAAGCATAATCATAGGTAAAACGTTTGTATCCAATATAACCTCCTAAACTTACTACACCAGGACCTGGAACATCCCAAATACCTCTTTCGTAGCTGGCGCTAAATACAGGGCTAGCGGTAGAGGTGCTATATCCTCCATAATAGCCACCTAGGCCAATACCGGCGTTAATTACATTTGTTCCTGCTTCAAACTCTTGGGCGGAAGCAAATTGTATTAGGAACACAAAAGCCGCTAATAATGTAATTGGTTTTTTCATTTTAATAATGTTTAGTGTAAAGTCATTAATTTAAAAAATTGCTGGGGTAAAAATACACACATATTTTAAATAATATTCTTTATATCTCTCTTTTTTGATTTAGAAACTGTTTGCATTTCAAAGTGCCGTTCATGGTTAAAATATCATATGTTTTAGTATTTATAACCGTGGTTTCCTAAAAAATATAAAACTTAAATATGTAGAAATTTAAATTAAGGGAAAAGGTGGGTACGCACTCATGAACGATGGTTCACATATAGAAGTAGCTGTGCGTAGAAAAGAAGACTTTCTAAAAAAACTAATGGGATAAAAAAACCTCCCCGAAGGGAGGTCGGTATAAGTATTGTTATACATCACAAATGGTGACGCCCTCTTTTAAGGCTGCTATTTGATCGTCCCATGTGGGTATGAATTCTTGGGCAACATAGCCTTCGTAGCCAGTGGCAAGAATTGCTTTCATAATGGCAGGATAAAATAGCTCTTGTGTATCGTTGATTTCGTTTCTGCCGGGGTTTCCTCCGGTATGGTAGTGGCCAAAGTATTGGTGGTAGTCTTGAATGTTACGGATAATATCACCTTCCATAATCTGCATATGGTAGATGTCATAAAGTAATTTAAAGTTCTCGGAACCTATAGCTTTACATAGTTCAACTCCCCACGCGCTAGTATCGCACATATAATCTGGGTGGTTTACTTTGGAGTTCAAAAGTTCCATTTGTATTACAACTCCATGCTTTTCTGCAATAGGCATAATTTTTTTAAGGCCTTCAGCACAGTTTTTTAACCCTTCGGCATCATCCATTCCATTTCGGTTTCCGCTAAAACAGATAAGGTTGGTATAGCCTGCTTCAGCCACTTTAGGAATGTGTTGCGAATAATCTGCTATCAATTCCTCATGTAATGAAAGGTCGTTCCATCCTTTTTCGATACCAAAACCAGCACCCCAGCACATAGAGGCATGAATACCATATTTTTTCATCAAAGGCCAATCTTCCGGTCCGGTAAGATCCATTGCTTTAATACCAAGTTCGTTTAGGCTTTTAAGGAAGTCTTCCATTGGAATATCCTTGTAGCACCAACGGCAAACGCTATGGTGAATATTTTCTTTTAATTTTACGCTTTCAGTATTAGAAGGTGCCATGGCATTCGTAGTTTTGCAGGCAACCAATCCAACCGAGGCGGCGGCAGAGGTACCGATAAATTTTCTTCTTTTCATAATTTTTGGCTATTAAGCGAAATAAAGATAAAATATTTAGATTTAAAAATGAATATGGCACCAGATAAAGAAAAACTGATAGAATTGGCACATTATAGAATGCCCTTCGGAAAATTTAAAGGGCGGTATTTGGTGAATCTTCCCGAACCATATCTTATCTGGTATCAACAGAAAGGTTTTCCTGATGGAAAATTAGGAATCCTCCTTAAATCTATGCTAGAAATTAAGATAAATGGACTAGAGCCGTTAATTCATAAGATCCAAAAAGATTTTCCTAGGTAAAACCTATGATTTCCAAGGGGGATTTATATCTTTGTGCCCCGTAACAAAGAACACCAATATGTCGCAGACAAAGTATATTTTCGTTACGGGAGGTGTTACTTCTTCTCTAGGGAAAGGAATCATAGCCGCATCGCTTGCCAAATTGCTACAGGCACGTGGCTATAAGACAACGATACAGAAATTAGACCCGTATATTAACGTAGATCCAGGTACACTGAATCCGTATGAACATGGCGAATGCTATGTAACTGATGATGGTGCAGAGACCGATTTGGATCTTGGGCATTACGAACGATTCTTAAATGTGCGTACTTCTCAAGCCAATAACGTTACTACAGGACGTATTTATCAAAGTGTCATTGAAAAAGAACGCCGAGGAGAGTTTTTGGGGAAAACCGTACAAGTAGTACCTCATATAACAAATGAAATTAAGCGACGTGTTCAATTGTTGGGCAACAGTGGCGAATATGATATTGTAATTACTGAAATAGGAGGTACCGTAGGAGATATTGAGTCTCTACCTTATATAGAGGCTGTAAGACAATTACTATGGGAACTTGGAGATAACAACGGTATTGTTATTCATTTAACTCTGGTGCCTTACCTTTCTGCTGCAGGTGAACTGAAAACGAAGCCAACTCAGCACTCCGTTAAGACTTTAATGGAAAGTGGAATAAAGGCAGATGTACTGGTTTGCCGCACAGAACATGAAATTTCAGATGATATAAAGGATAAATTGGCGCTTTTCTGTAATGTTAGGCGTGAGGCGGTTATACAGTCTATTGATGCTTCTACTATTTATGATGTTCCTTTGTTGATGCAAGAAGAAGGTTTGGATACCGTTGTGCTTAAAAAATTGGCGTTGGAAGATAAGGTAGAGCCAGATTTAATCCAATGGAAAGAATTTCTGGATCAGCACAAAAATCCTCAAAACGAAGTAAATATTGGCCTCATAGGTAAATATGTAGAACTTCAGGATTCATACAAATCCATTTTAGAGGCTTTTATACATGCTGGTGCGGTTAATGAAGTTCGTGTAAATGTAAAATCCATTCACTCTGAACATTTATTAGGTAAAAGCCTTGAAAAACAATTGAAAGATTTAGATGGTATTCTTGTGGCACCAGGTTTTGGTGAAAGAGGTATTGAAGGAAAAATTCAAGCTGTACAATATGCACGTGAAAACGGAATTCCATTTTTGGGTATTTGTTTAGGTATGCAAATGGCCGTAATTGAATACGCACGTAATGTATTGGGTCTTAAGGATGCCAATTCTACTGAAATGGACGAGAGTAGTCCAAACCCGGTTATAAACCTTATGGAGGAGCAAAAGACCGTTACCAATAAAGGGGGCACCATGAGATTAGGTGCTTGGGATTGCGAGCTTCTAGAGGGTAGTTTGGTAAAACAAGTCTATAAAGGAGCTGATAATATTTCTGAAAGACACCGTCACCGTTATGAATTTAATAGTGACTATAAAGAGCAATTGGAAGCAAGTGGTTTAAAAGCAACAGGAGTAAATAAAGAGACCGGCCTTGTAGAAATTGTTGAGATTCCGGAGCACCCTTGGTTCATAGGAGTACAATATCATCCAGAATACAAAAGTACGGTGGTAAGTCCACATCCTTTATTTATAGGCTTTGTAAAGGCGGCATTAAAACATAAAAAGCAATAAACTAATGCCATTCTGGCATAATCTGCTCAATTGGGCATATATTTGCTAATTGACTGAACCAAACCCCTGTACATAATCAATCTCTTTTTAAAGCGATTGGTCTAATAACAATTATTTAGATGGAAGAAAAGAAAGTAGATATAAATTCCATAATCGGTTTTGTGCTGATTTTTGGAATATTGATATTTATGTTTTACCAGAATAGGCCCACTCCGGAAGAGGAAGCAGCTGAAAAGGCAAAACAAGAGCAAATTGCTAACGAAGAAAGCAAAGAAGACTTACCAGTAGCAAATGTGGAGCAATCTCCAGCGGTAAATCTTCAAGATTCTACTGCTGTTGCCAATTATCAAGGTAAAATAGGTGCTTTTGGCTACACTCAACCATCTGATAAGATTACCAAACTTGAAAATAGCCTGGTATCTTTGGAAATAAGTAACAAAGGGGGGCAGATAGTAGAGGCGCGTATGAAGCAGTATCATACTTATGATTCTATCCCTGTGTATTTAGTGCATGACGGAAATGCTTCTTTTGGAGTTACTTTCACTACTTCTGATAACAGAGTGTTAAACTCAAAAGACCTTTATTTTGAGCCATCCCTAACTGAAAGTAATGGCAATACCGTGCTTTCAATGAAAGCCAAAGCGGGGCCAAATAACTTTTTGGAGTACCGTTATGAAATGAAAGAAGGAGATTACCTTGTAGATTTTACCATTCGCTCGCAAGGTTTAAGTGGTATAATAGACAGTAGCAGGCCCATAGATTTGGAATGGGAGCTAAAAGGAATCAGACATAATAAAAGTGTAGAGTACGAGAATAAATATACAGAGTTGACCTATAGCCATGAGGATGGTAAAATTAGTTACCTTTCTCTTGCCAGTGATGATGAAGAGACCGAAGAAGACGTAAAGTGGTTATCATATAGACAGCACTTTTTCAGTTCTATTCTAGCCGGAAAGAACAGTTTTAAGAATGCTGAGCTGACTTCTAAGAATTTGGTTGAAGAAGAGAGCAAGGATACAAAGTTTACTAAAATGTTTGGAGCAAAAGTGCCTTTGGAGTTAAGCGGAGGAGAACTAGCTCAGAATATGCATTGGTATTATGGACCAACGGATATTAAGGTCTTAAGCCAATACAAAGAATTGGGTTTAGATGATTCTATTCCTTTTGGGTGGGGTATATTCGGTTGGTTGAACCGATACTTGTTCAATCCTTTCTATTCTTTTTTAAGTTCTTTCTTGCCGTTTGGTGTGGCGATTGTAGCAATGACCGTTTTGGTACGTTTAGCTATGTCTCCTGTTACGTACAAATCTTACCTGTCTCAAGCTAAAATGAAGGTGTTGAAACCCGAGTTGGCAGAATTAGGGGAAAAGTATAAGGATAATGCAATGAAGAAACAGCAAGAAACCATGAAACTTTATGGTAAAGCTGGCGTAAGCCCAATGAGTGGTTGCGTACCTGCGTTATTGCAAATGCCTATTTTCTATGCATTGTTCATGTTTTTCCCAACTTCTTTTGCCTTACGACAGAAATCGTTTTTATGGGCAGATGATTTATCATCGTATGATGTGGTAGCTCAATTACCGTTTAATATTCCGTTTTATGGAGATCACGTTAGTTTATTTCCAATATTAGCTTCTATTGCTATATTCTTTTATATGACAATGACTACTGGCCAAAATATGCCTCAGCAGCCAGGTATGCCCAATATGAAGTTCATAATGTACCTAATGCCACTTATGATGTTGTTTTTCTTTAACAACTATGCAAGTGGATTGAGTTTGTACTATTTCGTATCGAATATGATTACTATCGGTATAATGTTGGTTATTAAGAATTTCATTTTGGACGACAAAAAAATTCATGCTCAGATACAAGAGAACAAAAAGAAGCCTAAGAAAGAAAATAAGTTCCAGAAAAAAATGCGTGAGATGATGGAACAGGCGGAAGAACAGAAAAAAACCGGTAAGAGATAAGAGAACTAATTGAATAGGACTCATAGTAATAAAAAACCCTGACAACATCTGTCAGGGTTTTTTTGCATTAAGTTAGGTTGGTTTGGTAAGATTTGGGATTATAAAGATGCAGATAAACCAAGCTTTAAAAAAAAGAGAGTTGTAAAGAGCTCTATTTTGTATGCTAACTTACTCAGCTATGTTGTTAGGTTTTTTTGATGCTAAGTAAAACGCAAACAAAATTAGGTCAGCAGCATAGAGAATATGAGGTGCAAATATTTTAAAATGAGAATTTTAGGAGAATTTTTTAATGATGGATTACAGCAAATCGATTAGGGAAATTGTAAAGAATTAAAAAAGCCGCTTATAAAAGCGGCTTCTCTATTTGGGGGAACTTATTTAAAGTTATCTGATTATGAACCAGGAATAAGAACCGTATCTATAGCGTGTATTACACCATTTATTGCTTGAACGTCTGCTTTTACAATATTGATTCCCATATTGCCAGCTCCATCGGTAATTACAAATGTTTCTTCAGATGCCGTAAAAGTTAAAGCATCTCCCTGCAGGGTTGCAGGAGAAACTAATCCATCACTTAGATCTCCGGAAACTATATTAGCTTCGGCAATGACGTGATGTGTAAGAACGGCGGTTAAATCTTCCCCGGTAGGTACTTCCGCCAACGCTTCAAAAGCACTATTTAAAGGGGCAAAAACTGTAAAAGGATTATTTTCGGTAGTGGAGCTTAATATAGATACAAAGTCAGGTTGTCCGTCTGCGGTAAGAGCGCCAACTAAAGAAGAGAAATTTTCACTGTCTGCAGTTGCAAATGTAACTACCGTAGGCAAGTCTATTACCGTTTCAACAGCATGAATTATACCGTTGGTGGTAACCACGTCTGCAATGATTACTTTACTTATACCATTTAAGGTAACTCCATCATCAGTATTTACGTAAATACTTAGATTATCTCCGTCTTCGTTAACAGCGGCAGTATTTGCATAACTATTACTTAGGTCACCTGCAGCTAAAGCAGCACCAACAATTACATGATTAGAAAGAATAGTATTTAAATCATTTTCGCTTGGATTTTCAAAAGCGGTAAAAGCATCGTTGGTAGGAGCAAAAACAGTAAATTTTTGCTCGGTACTACTTAATAAATCCGTAAATACGGTGTTTCCATCTGTGGTTAAAGCACCTACCAATTCCGTAAAAGCACTATTATAAGTAGCGTGGTTTACTACGTTTGGTAAACCTATAACCTTGTCCACAACATGAATGGTTCCGTTGGAAGCTTCAATATCTGCCGTAGCTACAGAAGAACCGTTAATAGTTACCCCATCCATAGTATTTACATATAAACTTAGGTTTTTCCCATCAACACCAGCGGTTGAAGAAGAAGAGTAGTATGTGGTTTCTAAATCCGCTGCTTTCACGTCTCCAGCAACAACATGATTTAAAAGTACCTGTTTTAAGGTTTCCTCTGGAATATCGTCTAATGAAGCAAAATTATTATCGGCTAAAAAAGCTTCAAAAGCAGCGTTGGTGGGAGCAAAAACGGTAAAAGGACCATTTCCTTGTAGTGTTGCCACTAATTCTGCTTCGGTAAGCGCTTCTACCAAAATGGATAAGTTAGAATCCGTAATGGCGACGTCTACAATATCGGTTTCTGTTTCCATCGGAATTTCAGGAGCATTGTCATCATCACTACAGGATACAAAAAATACTGCTGCTAGCGCAAGGGGTAATACGTTTTTAAATTTGTTGAGATTCATAATACATATACAATTAATTGTTAATAATGTCTGGATCGAATAGAGTAAATGAGTGCTATTCATATCCATTTTTAATTTTATTCTGACGCAATTTAGTATAAAATTTAATTTTTGTTTAACTCTTTTAATAAAAAATTAAACACTATTGAATTTACTGGAATGCTAAAATTGTCTCAAAAAAGTCAAATTCCGTGTTTATTGATTAATTTTGCAATCTTATTTTTGATGATGAAAAAAGTAGTTGTAGGCCTCTCAGGAGGAGTAGATTCAAGTGTAACCGCATACCTTTTAAAAGAACAAGGGTATGAGGTAATAGGCTTGTTTATGAAGAATTGGCATGATGACTCGGTAACTATCTCTGAAGAATGTCCGTGGTTAGAAGATAGCAATGATGCTTTAATTGTAGCTGAAAAATTAGGAATACCATTTCAGACGGTAGATTTAAGCGTTCAGTACAAAGAGCGGATCGTAGATTATATGTTCGCAGAATACGAAAAAGGCCGTACGCCTAATCCGGATGTTCTATGTAATCGTGAAATTAAGTTTGATGTTTTTATGGACATCGCTTTGCAACTGGGTGCGGATTATGTAGCAACCGGACACTACTGTAGAAAAGGAATAATTAAAAATGAAGACGGAAAGGAAACGTATCAACTTCTGGCAGGTGTGGACGGGAACAAAGATCAATCTTATTTTCTTTGTCAGTTGTCGCAAGAGCAACTATCAAAAACCTTATTTCCTATTGGTCACTTAAATAAACCGGAAGTACGACAGATTGCAGCGGATAATGATTTGATTACTGCGGACAAAAAGGATTCTCAAGGACTCTGCTTTATTGGAAAAGTGCGTTTGCCAGAGTTTCTTCAGCAAAAGTTGAAACCAAAAAAAGGAGTAATTGTTGAGGTGCCTTCTGATGTATCTCAATATCAAAGAGAATTGCCACAGTTTGAAAACAAACAAGCGGAGCTTTCTTTTTATTCCGAAAAACCTGTGTATCAAATTGCGGACGGAAAAGTTGTGGGTGACCACCAAGGAGCTCATTATTTTACAAAAGGACAACGTAAAGGACTGGATGTAGGGGGTACAAAAGAACCATTGTTCGTAATTGAAACTGATGTTAATGAGAATGTAATTTACACCGGTCAGGGTAAATCACATCCAGGTTTGTACCGTAGAACATTGTTTATTACGGATGCGGAACTACATTGGGTACGAACTGATTTAGCTTTAAAAGAAGATGAAACGTTGGAGGTAATGGCGCGTATTAGATATCGCCAACCGCTGGAAAAAGCCACTATATATAAAGTAGAAGGTGGCTTATATGTAGATTTTGAAGAAAAACAATCTGCGATTATGGAAGGACAGTTTGCGGCATGGTACATTGGCGATGAGCTCATTGGCTCTGGTGTAATTTCGTAGCGCATAGTTTATCAATATAGGAAGTACATGCAAAATAGAATTACAGAACTTTTTGGAATAAAATACCCGATTATTCAGGCGGGTATGATATGGACAAGCGGTTGGCGTTTAGCTTCAGCTGTGTCAAATGCAGGTGGTTTAGGACTGATAGGTGCCGGTAGTATGTATCCACAAGTTTTGCGTGAACATATTCAAAAGTGCCAACAGGCCACGGATAAACCTTTTGGAGTAAACGTTCCTATGCTTTATCCTGATTTGGACAAGTTGATGGAAATCATTGTTGAGCTAGGAGTGAAAATTGTTTTTACTTCCGCTGGAAATCCAAAAACCTGGACACCCTATTTACAAGAAAATGGAATTACCGTAGTTCACGTGGTCAGTAGTCTTAAGTTTGCATTAAAATCTCAAGAAGCAGGAGTAGATGCTATTGTTGCCGAAGGTTTTGAAGCTGGAGGTCATAACGGAAGGGACGAAACCACTACACTAACGCTTATTCCTGCAGTAAAAGAAAAAATAGACATTCCCGTAATCGCCGCAGGCGGAATTGCAACAGGTGCTGCAATGCTCGCTACGATGGTTTTAGGTGCTGATGGAGTTCAGGTAGGTAGTCGTTTTGTGGCTAGTGATGAAGCATCATCTCATCCATTATTTAAACAGAAAGTAGTAGAAGCAGGTGAGGGCGATACTCATCTTACTCTAAAAGAATTGGCGCCAGTTCGGCTCATAAAGAACAAATTTTATAATGATGTGCAACAGGCGTATGCCAATGGAGCCACTAAAGAAGATTTGATTTCTCTGCTTGGAAGAGCACGTGCTAAAAGAGGGATTTTTGAAGGTGATATGGAGGAAGGCGAGTTGGAAATAGGCCAAGTAGCTTCGCTTATTAAGAGCATAAAACCTGCTGCAACTATTTTAAATGACATGATAACTGAATTTGAGGAGGCTAAAAAGTTTATAGCTTCCTTATAACATATAGGATTCATAAAAGTAAAAATCCCTCCAGATCGGAGGGATTTTTTTGTTGGGATTCTATTTAACCTTCTTTGAGGTTGGCTAGATACTCTATTAAGTTCCGCAGTTCTCTTTTGGATATCATACGTCCCATCGGTGGCATGGCAGATGGCATATTTTCTCGTTTCTCTATTCTTGAAATATGAATGTCCAAAGGTTCTGCTTCCCCGGTTTTTAGGGTTAGTTCCTCATCGGTTTCAGCTTCTAGTATACCGCTTACTTTAGAACCGTCTTTTAAAGTAAGGGTTACGCTTCCGTAACCAGGTGCCAAACGAGCTCCAGGCTCAATAAGTGCTTCAAGAATCTGTTCGCGGCTTAAAATGTTTCCTATATTTTCCAATGAAGGACCAACGTCTCCTCCAGCACTGCCTATGGCGTGGCAACGGGTACACTGAGCGGTTGGGTTTTTATTGAATACATTACGACCATCTCTGAAGTTTCCACCTACTAAGGTTTCTTTAAAAGCCTCTACGGAGTTTCCGTTTTCTTTAAGTGTTTTAAGTTGCGCTATTAAATCTTCGTTTTCCGTCGATTCTACAGCCTCGATTAAATCTAGAATAACACTTTGATTCAAGCGGTCTGCAGTAGCTTGCTTAATTAAACTTCCCAGTAACTCTCCACTTTTTACAATTGGTAATTCACCCAAAACACTCAATAATTGTTGTTGCTCTCGTACTGAACCATTTTTGAAAATGGGGTTTACAATGTTAGGTAGATTCTCTTTTGAAATATCCATTTTGGGCATTAGGCTGATAGCTGTGGTACGAACATCTTTATCGCCATCCTTCATGCCGTACTGCATAGCTATTTCAATCTTTTCAAAATTAAGTGTTCCTAGGGCTTTCAACATTTCAGACCGTACCTTAGGCGACTTATGTTTTTTCATAACCGCAAAAAGAGCATCATTATGGGAATCTATTCCTAAATTGGCCAGTGTGTTGGAAATACCAATAAGAATGTCCGTATCCGTATCTTCAATGAAACTTGGAATGTCTTTCTCTATTTTCTGTTTAACTACATTTGGGTCTCTTTTAATTTCTCCTCTAAAACGCCCATCAACACGATCCAGTACGGAAGGTTCTGCCCAAGTACCAATAGTGGCAAGAGCTTCGCCCCGTAGTACGTTAGACCTATTTTTGTCCTTTGCGAATGCAATAAGGTTTTCCAATTCTTTATCTCCGCCAACTCGTAACGCTGCATTTATAGCACGCCGCAGCAAAGGTTCTGAATTGAATTTTTCTACCGTAAGCATATTGGCCAATGCAGGTAAAGCGGCTTCAATAGACCAATCATCATTAATGGCTCTTGCGGCTTCCGTAACAATATATTCATCCTCATCATTTAAGAATTCGGCAACGGTAGGGTCTTGAAGTCTGCGTAAAACCAGCACCGCGGCAATTCTAAGACTTCGGTTTGGGTTATGGGCCAAAGTAGTTATAGACTCGGTATTGCCAATTCGAGACAGGGCCAATACAGCGGCATGTCTTAAATAAACATCTTCATCATTGTTCGCTACAATCATGTCCAATAACGGCTGAACCGCAGCTTCGGTCTTAAATCTACCCAATGCTTGGGCGGCAAAAAACTTAACTCTTGCGTTGTCGTGGTTTAAAAGTGGAATCAATTTTGAGCCTGCTTTGGTATATTTTACATCGCCTAAAACCTTAGCAGCCTGGGAAATTATCTCGGCGTCGCTATCGGCTAATAGAGTAACAAGGGGTTCTGCTTTGGATGCTTCTTTATCGGCAACCTGACCAATACCCCAAATGGCATGGATTCGTGCAAACTGGCTTTCGCTATTTGCGGATACTTCCTTTAAAGCTTTATATCCTTTGGAACCATTTTTAACCAACTGAAATTGTGCTTTTTTTCTAATACGCATATCGCCATAGGAAAGTAACTTCACCAATTCCTCGGTAGATTGCTCTTTATAGTCCAGTGTCATTAAACGTTTGGTTTCCTGACGTTCTTTTTCCAAATCATTTTTAGAATCGCTAACATCTAACTTCCAAACGCGACCGTAGTTCTTTGTTCCCCAACCAGTAATCCAATCGGCAAGGTACATGGCTCCATCAGGTCCAAATTGAATCCCCGTGGGAAGTACACCACTCAAAACACTGGTGTCGGTTTTTAAATCGAAAGAAGCCCCTTTGGGCGTAAGATCAAAAGACCAGATATTGGAACGATCAGGATTGCCTACAAATTCCACCAAAAAGAATTTGTTCAACCAATCTTTACCCAAAGCCGTACCTGGGTTATAAGTCATTCCCGTTGGTCCGTTATGAAAATTTTTGATGGGAGGAACAATATACGCGGCTTGACCTTCCCAACGCGGGGTGAATAATTTTTCATCCATCCACACCTTGTAGCCATTGTTCTTTGGGTCTGTATATTTACCATATTGCCAGTTGGAGCGCCATCCAGAATCGGAACCTTCTACCAAGTGTACCAATCTTTCGCTTTCGCCTGCATGGTCTCCATCGTTATCGGAAGAAATAATATTTCCGTAGGCATCAAAAACAAATTCATGGGTATTACGCAAACCTCTTGCAAACACTTCAAAATTGCTTCCATCCGGATTAGACCGCACAATGACACCCTGATTAGGATATTTTAGTTTCTGACCGTCCACAGTTGTAAGGTTGGCGCCAATGTCTCCTATGCCCCAATATATTTTGCCATCCGGGCCTTCAATGGCACCGGACATTCCGTGGGCGGCAAAACCAATATGCACGGCAAAACCATGCGCAAGCGATGTTTTTTCGTCAAGAATTAAATCATCGTTTGTATCGGTCATTCGCCACATATCTGGGCCTACGCCAACAAATACATCGTTCTCGCGGACTAAAAGTGCACCGGCAACATCTGTGATTTCATCATTAAAATCTTCAAGTATTCGGGTAGATTTATCTGCAACACCATTGTTATTGGTGTCTTCTAGCATCCAAATTTCATCTTTTTCTACGGTAAGGTCTTTCCAGTCATGGCTGCCATCTTCGTTTAAATCAGGAAACCATTCGTTTTCTTCACTGTTTTCCGGCGCAAAGGTTTCATGTAAAAATTTCCGACGATCTTCAACGGATTGCAAAGAGATAGAACGCGTCATCCAATCTTGGTGTCCGCGGATGTCAAATTCCGAATTTTTTTGGCGGTTGGTACGCGTTAAATAGACTCTACCTTTATTATCTACTTGCATAGCAATAGGATCGGGAGCCAAAGAATCCGAAGCCCATAGCGTTAATTTTAGTCCGTCTGCAATTGTAGGACTAATGCTTTCGCGTATTTCTTTTGCCCTGCTGACTTCCGTAAGTGAATCTTCAGTGATGACCAAAGGGGTCTCCTTTGGTTTTTTAGGCTTTGATTCGCAAGAGATTAAAAGGGAGAAAACTAGTGAGAATGTTAAAAATTGGGTGAGTTTGGTGTTGATTGTCATTGTTGTTCCGTATTCATTGGTAAGTAATTGCTAAAAATAGCAAAATATGAATACAAGAGGTAGTACTACTTAGTCTTTTTGTTGAGCTGCTATGGCCCGAACAATAATCATGGCTTTTTCTTTTTCATCTTCACGAACATATATTTCCAATTCACCAGTTATATTAGCCGCAAAGCCAGCCAAGCGAGCAGATTCAGACTCGTCTTTGATGATGGGTGCTATGCCAACTTCGTTTAGTTTTTCTTCAATACGTTGAGCGGTGAAACGATTTCCTGAGTATATTTTTGTGTAGTTAGATTCCATAGTGTGAATTTTTATAACCATATAAATTTAGGGTGTTATTTAAAATTCAAGAACCTTAAAACATTAATTATTGATAAAATAAATATTCGGCTCTGCCACTAATCTTCGGAATACGTCAGGACGCTTTTAGTCACTAACAATTGCCCTACATGCCGTTGACTATGTTCTGCGGCATGAAACAATAATCCTAAGGTTGTAGAGGGAAGTTTTTTTCGTCCTACGGTTCGGGATTCTTTTAAAGTACTTTCACTAAGGGTCTTGAAATATACTAATGCATCTTCTACCTTATGTTGAAAGGCACTAACAAGCTCATTTGTACTAATATCTTCGTTGCTTTTACCTTCTTTGGCAAGATACTTAAATTGTAATTCGGATAATTGCTCAGATTTAGCGTAGGTCATCATGCGATCTAGAACACCTGTTATATGCTGTAAATGAAACCCTACTGAAGCCCGTCCTACTGTTTTCGTCCATAGTTTGTCATCGGGAAAATCAGCCAAATACCGTTCTATTTCTTCCGAAGATTGTATTAGGGCATGGGCTGCGGGTTGCAATAACAAAAGAATGTTAGGTAGCGGACCACGTAGCCAAACTTCAGGTTTTGATTCTTTCATAATGTAAGGCTAATGAATGATGGTGCTTGTAATGTTGTACTCAAATATTCTCCCCAAAAATAGTAAAGTAATAGTTAAGAGTATATCTCGTAGAAGTCCCAGTGGGCATTATCTTTTCATTATTTTCTAAACTCATAAGAACCTTATTCCAATACCAAATATTATAAAAACCCTCTTGGTTCAATGAAACTATTAACTAATTGGTAGCTGCTACTTTCTGTTCTTCGTTAAAATCTTTATACGTCGATCCTCTTCTAGCCAGGAATCATAATTAAAAATAAGACTTTTCTTATCATCTACTTTAACTTATACCTTTTTAAAAGGTCTCTATCCAAGAGATTTAGAAATCTTTGCGCAAAGGTGTGTAATTCTCGAGTCTGTGCACTCGTAAAAAATAAAATGCAAAAAGGTAGGAATACAGCTCTTGGAGTTTCATTGTTTTGGCTTCTTATATAGTAGTGCTACCAACTACTATATTTAATAAAAGGCAGCTTAACTATAGTAGGGTCAGAACAAATCCAAAATATGTTAAAATGAAATTTAAAAATTAGGAAACGCCAAGGTTCAATAGATTTAAAGCTGGTTTTCTGGTAAGACCTAATAATTCAGAATATCCGGATTTTTTAAACGTACGTAACAGGCTTGTAAAATTTGTACCGTTGGTAATTATTTTTAGTTCATACTCTTCGCACCTAATGATAATTTTTGTTTCCGATATTCTGTACTCTGAAGGGTAGAATTTGAACAAACGGGAAATACGGTTTGGAATACCCATTTTCATCATAAAGTGCATAGGAGATAATTGAAAGGTATCTATAGTTTCCTTGCCTTTTACTAAACTAATAGATTTTATTTCATTTTTTACTATAGGAATGATGCTTTCGTGGTCATCAAAATTACCCGTAACCATAATACCCTTAGGTAAAATTTCTAAATCACATCTTGTCTGAGATAAAAGTAAATCCGTTTTGTAATCCTTGTTTTTAAAATCTACAAGAAGAAATTTATATTTTGGATTAGGCCTTAAAGAATTGAAAAAGGTCGGGGACGTTTTAGCAACTAACGGAGATGTATTTTTCATTCCTGTTCTTGAGGTTTGGTTCGTAATTCAGATTTTAAAATGGGGCGGTATTGTTCATACCTGGCAGGGATTGCAAGTTACAGAATTATGGTGATATTTTGGATTGGCTTAGCCTATCTGAGGCTTAAAATAGGAGTTATCACAAATGCCTTGTAACTACCATCAGGTGGGATTAACAGGCTGGTCTATTCTGAAGTAAACCATTCAGAAGTTATTAACATAAACAATATTGATAACTTGTTAATAACTTTTATTCATTTAATTCGCCATGGATTGCTTTTGTATTTATGAAGAAGGTTTAAAGTAGTCCCCGAGCCTTGATTTCCAAGTACTTGTTGATGGTATTTATAGTTAGTTTTTCTGGTTTGGTGAGAATGGTCTGTATACCGTATTTCTGAAGTTCTTTCTGCATAAGACGTTTTTCTAACGTAAATTTTTCAGCTATAGTTTTGTGGTAAACGGCCTGCAGGTCTTCGGCATCCTTTGAAATTAATGTATCCAATTCCGTGTTTTCAAAAAATATAATTACCAGCACATGCTTTTTGGAGATGGCACTTAAAAAAGGGAGTTGTCTTTTAAGAGCGGATATGTGCTCAAAGTTAGTGTACAGTAAAAGCAGACTACGTTGGTTGACTTTTCTTTTAATGTGTGCGTAGAGCATACCAAAATCAGAATCTGTAAACTCCGTATTAACGTTGTAAAGTTTTTCTAAAATGGTATTTAAGTGTGTGATTTTTTGAATCGCGGGAACAAAGGATTCTATTTTTTTTGAGAATGTAACAAGGCCCGTTTTGTCATTTCGCTTTAAAGCAACATTGGAAAAAGCTAAAGCGGAATTTATAGCATAATCTAGTAGTTTAAGTCCGTTAAAGGGCATTTTCATAACTCGGCCTGTATCTATAATAGAATAAACGGGCTGCGACCGCTCATCTTGATATTGGTTGACCATCAATTGGTTTTGCTTGGCCGTGGCTTTCCAATTCACTGTCCTAAAATCATCGCCTTGAACATATTCTTTGATTTGTTCAAATTCTTGCGTATGTCCGATACGGCGTATTTTTTTTAGACCAATCTCTGTAAGTCGGTTATTGATAGCCAAAAAATCATACTGCTGCATCTGTATGATACTCGGGTATACCGGAACCATCTGGTCTTTTTGAAAAACAAACTTTCGTTTTACTATTTTTAAGGGTGAAGAAGCAAAAACAATAAGATTTCCAAAGACATATGCCCCGCGGTCTACCGGCCTAACGGTATAGCTAAAATCTTTTTTATCCCCTTTTGATAGAGTGGTTTTATGTTCAAAATCCCGCTTTTGAAATTGTATAGGAAGTTCGTCTATAATGGAAAGATGGGCTAGAAACGCATAATAACTTTCATATTTGATGACGATAGGGTTCAAATCGCTATTGGACAATTTTTTTGGCAACACTCTAGAAGCTACAATTCCTTTTTTTGCGGTGTATAAGAGATAGGTGTCAAATAGAAATAAAGCAATCAAAAGTAAGCTTAAAAGCCATGCAATAGGATAGAGTACGGGTACCCAATAGCTAAGAATAAAGCTTGCGGAAAGTATAGCGATATACCTAAAAAAAACATTGTGTATGTAGAACGATCTTAGAAACTGCATACTTACCTAGGTATCTCTACCGATTCTGTTATCATTTGAATTACACTTTCTGTGGTCATTCCCTCCATTTCGCGTTCTGGAGTTAGGATAATCCTGTGATTAAGTACCGGCACTAACGTTTTCTTAATGTCTTCGGGGGTGACAAAATCTCTTCCATTTATGGCCGCATAAGCTTTGGCCGCATTTAGTGTGGCAATGGAAGCTCGTGGTGAGCCACCTAAATATAGATGTGGATGGTTTCTTGTTTTTGAAATGATTTCGGCAATATATTTTATAATTTTTTCTTCAACGATTACCTCTTGAATATTTGCTTTAAAACCTTTTAAGTGTTCGGGTTTCAATATGCCGTTAATCATTTCCTTTACGATAGCACCTTTACGTTCATGATGTGTCTTTATGATTAAAACCTCTTCTTCCAGTGAAGGATATTCTACTTTTATTTTAAAAAGAAAACGGTCTAGTTGAGCTTCCGGTAAGGCATAGGTTCCTTCTTGTTCAATGGGGTTTTGGGTGGCCAATACCATAAAGGGGGATTCCATTTTATAGGTGTTTCCATCCATAGTTACTTGGCGTTCCTCCATGGTTTCGAACATAGCAGCTTGTGTTTTTGCGGGAGCCCGGTTTATTTCGTCTATCAAAACAATATTAGAGAAAATAGGGCCTTTCTTATATTCAAACTCAGAAGTTTTAACATTAAAAATAGAGGTCCCAAGAATATCACTGGGCATTAAATCCGGGGTAAACTGTATTCTACTAAAATCGGTTTCAAGGGTTTTCGCAAATAGTTTGGCGGTTATAGTCTTGGCAATACCTGGTACACCTTCAATTAGCACATGGCCATCAACCAATAATGACACTATGAGAAGTTCAATAAAGTTTTCTTGCCCTATAATGACTTTAGAAAGTTCTCTTTTAATTCCATCAACGGCATTCTTTAAATCTTCTAAGGGAATACGATTGTTGAAGTTGAGGCCTTCGTTTTGAATCTCATTATTTTCCATGTGATTTCTTTTTAAAGTTTTCTATCGCCGAATTCAGTTTTTGTAACTCTGCATCGGTCAAATTATTTTTTGCTTCTACTTGTGCTATAAGTGAAAAAAGTTTTTTGATTTCTTCAGTCCTATGACTGCTTCGAGAAGCAAGATTGGTGAAAAATTCATTGTCTTTCTTTAAAGTATTCATATAAAATCCAGAACGGATGTGCTCCAAAAAGTGAGCGATTTTGTGTTCTGCTATTTGTTTTTGTTCCCCTTTTAGAAAATACATATCTGCAATGGTACGGGTAAATGCCAGCGTTTGATTTTTTAGAGGGGTTATTACCGGAATAGCACGTTGCTTCCGTTTTCCTTCAAAAAACACATAAATGACTACACCAATTAAAGCTAGGTAGTAGGCCCATTTAAATTCTTTGGTATTCAAAAAAACATACATAGGAGACGTATAAACAGATTTTCCACTTTTATAATGATTATCCATGTATATTGTTCGCGAGTCGTTAAGGTAAGAGAGGAGACCCGCTGTGTATTGTTTGTTGTTGTCCTTTAAAATAAAATAATTGGTAAAGGCTTTTGGAAAAGTACTTAAAATGATTTCTCCTTTACCAAATGAAGTTTTGACTACGTTGTTTACTTGCTCTTTTTCTATTTCCGTATTATCATTATTCATGTTGGTGACGGTTCCCAAGATGGTTACAGCATCAGTTTTAAACTCTTGGAAATAGGTGGCATAGTCTTCCTTATTAAAAAAGTAACCGTCTTTAGAAGCGAGTTGGGGGTTGACCAATCTGTGTTTGTGAGAACGTATGTTGTCCAGTCCGCTGAATAGGCTGGCCGTACTTATTTTTAACGTATCTAGAAGTTGCTCTTCGTAATTTTCTGATGCAATAAAAAGAGTATTTCCGTCTTCAACCCAATCTAGAAGGGAAGCTAGCTCTGTATCTCCAAAACTTATATTGTTGTTTACAAAAAAGTAGGTTCCCGAAATGTTTTTATTTTCTTTTAGAAACTCAAAAGGAGGAATGTTTACTTGTTGAATCTTGTCTTTAAACAGGTTTTGCATAACATCGTTCAAAACAAAAGTGCCGTAGGGTATTTTGTGTTTGGCAACATAGGAGTTGGTCCAGTTTATTTCTTTGGGACCACTGTATTGTATTACCATTAGCAAAGCGACTGTAGCAATGGCGCCAATTATATATTTCAGCCCTTTTTTATCCATTTGCCCCTATGGTTTTTGCTATGGATAAAAATGTTTTCTTAGCTTTTTGATATTCTATTTCACTAATGGGGAAATCTCCATACCAGGTAAAATCATACAAGCGGGTAATGGTGGAAAATGGGTTCTGAAGCTCGGCTTTGGAAATTTCCTTTAAGTAATCATGATTGGTTTTTTGAGGTTCCCACGCAATCAGTTCTTTTTCGCTCATTAACTTAAGTATCTGCAAATAGGAATACCGTACCGCTAAGCGAAAGTCATTTTTAGCAAGTGCTTGCTCAATTAATTCTTGTATATTCTCATTCTTGATAATATGCTCCTCCTCGGATAATGAAACAAGAGCTTTGTTGGTTTTAGTTTGTTTTAGGGCACTTGCATTGATATTCAGGAAAAACCGGATAAGAATATAAATCAATACGCCCAAAAGAATATAGGGGACGAGCCGGAAAAAAACGGCAAGGAATCCAGAAGCTTTCTCTACGCCAAAAATACCTTCAAATATTCTCAGCATAAGATTGCTTAGCCAACTTAAAAAATCATCCCACCAAGTACGCTCCGCTACTGAAACTTCATATTTAAAAGCATCGTCTTGATAAAATTTGCTCAGATCCTCTTCGCCTATGGTCTTTACCTGAAGTGGAACGGAGTCATAGGCAATTCCCAAGGAATCTTTTTGAGCAGATAAAATTCCATAATAACACAAGACTAATAATAAAGAGAAATGCAGTTTACGCATATTTATTCTTCGGTTCCTCCAAGATTTTTTATGCGTTCAAAAGTGCCTGTAAAGTTCTTTTTCTCGTTCAGATCAAAGTAAATCAGAACACTTGCAACAACAGATATAATATGTAATAGAAACTGTGCAAGAGTACTGATTATTCCTAAAATGATGGAGATAGGGTCTGCAATCGTAAAATTTTCAGCATCCATTTCTCCTGAAAGGATACCCATTTTTGCATAGGAGTATATTGTACCGGGCAATGCAAAAGCATAGCCTGCTACCATAACAATAATTCCTACTACAAATAAGGAGGCAAAGGTTACCCACCAATAATCCTTTACCAGCGTAAAACTATCACTAAAAGCGTCTGAAATACTTTTTCCGTCAAAAGCTAAAATGCTAAAAGATAGCACCAAGGGTACATAAAGGTATATTCCAGGCAGAAAGCAAAAAAGAAAACCTACTCCCACACAAATGGCCACTAAAAAACCTAAACCTATAAACTTCCAAAAAGAGTCGTATACATTTTCCTTAATTTCCGTAAAATCTATAACACCGTTATTTTTAATGTACGATTTAATATAGAAGAGTGTAGTGGCCTGCGCCATGACGTAAGTGGTAACGGTAGCCAGTATAAAAACAAGAGCGACCATAAAAACTGCAAAGCCGTTTATAAGTGAGGTAGACCCCCCCATAGTTAGACTCATAACATCTCCTATTTGAAACATGTAAAACCCATAGCTGATCAGCATAACCGCCAAAAAAGGAGCAATAATTCTAAAAAATACTCCAAAAAATGTTTTGAATTCGTTGCGTAAAAAGCCAAAGGTATCGGAAAGAATCTGGCTCATTTCCCGTTGTTTCTTAAACTGTATGTGTTCTTTCATGAGGCTGGTTTTTTGTTAAGTCGTTTAGGGTATATAACGTAGTAAAATAGGATAAGTGCCAAGGAGGATAAAATTATGAGAATGGCCAAAACGTCCGGCATTTCTGTATGGCGGGTGACAAAACCTTCTAAGAAACCGGCAATAATGAAAAAGGGTACGGTACTGAGCATAATTTTCAATCCGTTTTGAACGCCTCTTTTAAAAGATTCCAACCTAGTATATGTGCCCGGGAATAGAATGCCATTGGCCAGCACCAGCCCAGCACAACCCGCAATAATAATAACGGATATTTCTATGGTACCATGTATCCAAATGGTTCTAACGGATTCCCATAGCAATCCTTTTTCATAGAAGAAATATTGAAAACTACCCAACATAATGCCATTCTGCATCATTACGAACAAGGTGCCTATGCCAAGTAAAATACCATATGCGAAAGCCATTAAGGCCACACGAATATTATTAATAGTAATACCTAAGAACATGTTGAATTCACCCATTTGTTTATAAACGGCCATAGAGTCTCCCTTTTCAATATTTTCCAAAGTCATATTTACATAACCATCGCCTAAAATTGAACGAACAAACGTACCTTCGTTGGCCGCTGAAAAGGCACCTACTAAACTGAAAAAAAAGAACACCAAAAATGCGATCAATAATTCGCGTTGGTGTTGATAGAACATTGTAGGAAATTCCGTTTTCCAGAATTCTAGAATACGGTTCTTAGGTTCGCGTTTGGTTTTGTAGATTTTTTGGTGCGCCTGAGACGCTAGGGTATTAAGATAAAACTCCGTATTGCTGCCGGCATAAAAGGTCTTTGCATAGCTGAGATGGTCCGTAATTTCAATATAAAGATCGGACAATTTATCAGGGGTCAAAGCCGTTTTGTTGGTCAGGGCATTTTCAAAAGTAGCCCATTTGTCTTTATTTTGCTTTACAAAGGCGGCTTCGCGCATTAACTCTTGGTTTATACCAAAGAAACGAAACTATGGAACAATTTCAAATAGAAACAGCCCAAAATATCACTATTAATCAGCGTACAGCTCATTTAGGAGACCGTATGCTGGCCTACCTTTTGGATAGTTTAATCATTTTGGCCTACACCATAACCATGATTCTCTTGTTGGTTTCGTTGGATATAGATTTTGGGGATATGTGGGCACTTTATATGCTAATAAGTCTACCGGCATTTTTATATTATGTACTTCTAGAAACCTTTATGGATGGCCAAACCGTTGGAAAAACGGTTATGAAAATACGTGTAGTAAAATTAGACGGTTCAAAACCAGGTTTTTCTAATTATTTTGTACGATGGATTTTACGGATCATAGATGTAGTACTTACCTCCGGAGGTGTTGCCGTGTTAACTATTTTAATTCGAGGGAATGGACAACGAGTAGGGGATATAGCTGCTGGTACAACAGTGATCAGTGAAAAAAAACGGATTTCTTTAAAAGACACTTTACTTAGGGAATTACCTGAGGATTATAAGCCGCAATTTCCACAGGTTACAATATTTAAAGACCGTGAAATGCAGACTATAAAAGAATTTTACGATTCAGCAAAACGCAATGGAAATCACAATGTAATTGTATCTTTGAGCGATCAGATCAAAAAGGTTACAAGCATTGCAACTGAGATGAACCCTATTGATTTTGTAGACCGAATAATTAAAGATTATAGCTATTACACGCAACAACTCTAAAATTGTTCTGATTTTAAATCTTGTGTAGAAATACCACATTGTAGAACGCACTAATAATATCCCATACCCATGTTTTATTTTTTAATTGATATTCTAGGTACCATAGCCTTTGCTATTTCCGGGGTCTTGGTGGCAATGGATAAAAAATTGGACCTGTTCGGGATTTTTATTATTTCGTTCGTTACCGCAGTGGGTGGTGGTACGCTACGGGATATGCTTATAGGCAATACGCCCGTACTTTGGATGCGAGAACCAGTCTACATTACTGTAATTGCTGTTGCTGTAGTCTTTTCAGTAATTTTTGCAAGGCATTTAAAACATTTGCGGAGAACATTGTTTTTATTTGACACCATAGGTATTGGTCTATTTACCATGTTGGGGATTGAGAAAGGTTTAACAGCAAACTTGTTACCTGTAATGTGTATTGCTTTGGGTACAATTACAGCTTGTTTTGGAGGCGTTATCCGCGATATGCTCTGTAATGAGATTCCCGTAATTTTCAGAACTAAGGAAATCTATGCAACGGCATGTATCTTGGGGGGTACCAGTTATTTTATATTGGTACTGTTACCAATAGATGGTGCCTACGCCTATGTGGCGGCCATTCTTATAATCATAATTGCTCGTTTATTGGCAGTGAAATTGGGAATAGCGCTGCCAAATATATATATGGAAAAATAGAGGACTGATATTCAGTTTTTTACTCTATAACTTCCGCTTTTTGGATATAAATATTTTGAGAAGGCCAGTCGCCCTTTTCGGTTTTTACACTGTTTATTTTATCAACTACATCCATACCTTCAATGACTTTTCCAAAGGGTGTGAATTCTCCGTCTAAGTGATAAGAACCAGGCTTTGTTACGACGATAAAAAATTCATAAGGCGATGCTAACATATGCGGATTGTTTATTTCGCTACTTGGCATTGAGATTACACCTCTGTGGTGTTTATGACCTTTTCGGGTGTCCGGAGGCAAAAGGTATCTGCCAATTTCACTTCGTTTTTTCCCTGTTTTTATATCGTCTGAATTTCCTCCCTGAATGATGAAATTCTTTACGATTCGGTGAAACTGAGTATCATTAAAATATCCTTTTCTGGTGAGATAGATAAAGTTTGCTTTGTGGTAGGGAACATTATCAAATAACTGAACCGTAAAACTCCCCAAGCGTGTGGTGATTTTAACTTTGTCTACTTTTAAGTCTTTTTGGTATTCAAAGAAAAAGTCAATGGCGTTTTCTTCGGTCAGTACAAATTTTTCTTTTTTTATTTCCGCAGAGTCTATTGTAACGGTATCTTTTTTTACTTCGGCTTCTACCTTGGGTTTTTGCTTTTCTTTAGGACTTTCACCACATGAAGCAAGAAAAATAAGTGGTAATATTGCTATTATAAAAGAATTTCTGATTGTCATGAATTTTGATGATTTCTCTATTCGAATTCCAAAAATAAAGAATCTGCCTTTACCTGGAGAGGCATCGCATTTAAAAATGGCTCCCCAATTTAGATTAGAGGAGCTACAGACTGCACGTGAAAAACCCCAAATAACCAAAAAAGCTGCGGTTATGGCCCTTTTTTATCCAGATGAGGCAAATATCACCCGGCTTTTGCTCATTTTACGAAAAAGTCATCCAAAAGATGTGCACTCTAATCAGATTGGTTTTCCCGGGGGGCAAGTTGAAGCTGAAGATATAGATATGATGGCTACGGCACTTAGGGAAACGCATGAGGAGGTAGGGGTAGAGCCAAACCATATTAAGGTCATAAAATCCTTAACGGAAATATATATTCCGCCCAGTAATTTTAATGTTCACCCTTTTATGGGAATATATACTAATCCAAAACCATTCTTGCTACAAGAGGCTGAAGTAGAGGAATTGGTGGAAGTTCCTTTGGTTGATTTTATGGATGATGCCAATATTTTTATTGAAGAAATGACTACTTCATATGCAACAAATGTACCTGTACCTGCCTTTAAATTAAATGGTTATACCGTTTGGGGTGCTACCGGAATGATGCTGAGTGAAATCAGAATCTTATTACAACAGGTTTTATAGGGGTAAATTCGTATTTTTGCTGCCTATGAGCTTATTTAAGGAAAATCCTTTCGGACATATCTTGTTTCTAAAAAAGTGGCTTATCCGCCTAATAGGGATAGTTACGCATTCTAGATACAAGCGGTTTAATAGTCTAGAAATAGAAGGGTCGGACATTATCAGATCCCTACCGGAGAAAAATGTTCTTTTTGTTAGTAACCATCAGACCTATTTTGCAGATGTTGTTGCTATGTTTCACGTATTCAATGCAAGTTTAAAAGGACGCGACAATAATATTAAGAACGTTGGATATATCTGGAATCCCAAACTGAACATGTATTACGTGGCGGCAGCGGAAACTATGAAAAAGAGCCTTCTGACCAAAATATTCGCGTATGCTGGTTCTGTGAGTGTTGAAAGAACATGGCGGGCCGAAGGGAAGGACATTAACCGTCAAGTAAAAATGAGCGATATTTCTAGTATTGGAAAAGCGCTTAATGATGGTTGGGTGATTACTTTTCCACAAGGAACGACCACACCTTGGAAACCTTTACGAAAAGGTACGGCACATATTATAAAAAAGTACAAGCCCGTTGTAGTTCCCGTCGTTATTGATGGTTTTAGACGTTCTTTTGATAAAAAGGGACTTCGTATAAAGAAAAAAGGCATTCTACAGTCTATAGTGATCAAAGAACCTTTAGAGATAGATTATGAGAATGAGTCTTTTGATGCTATCATAGAAAAACTAGAATACGCTATAGAGCAGCACCCATCTTTCTTAAAGGTTATTTCTAAAAAAGACCTTATGGCTTACGAAGAGGAAAATGAATTGAGAAGGTACCGCAACAGACATAAAATCTAGACTTCAAGCTTTTTTAGTTCTTTATAATTACTTTTTAGTTTCCTAAGAAGTAACCCATAGAGAAGAAAATAAATACCCCCAAAAAAGGCGGTCAAAACAACTCCTAAAATTGCCATTGAGACCATTAAGGTAGTTTTGAGCTTTTCTGGAGAAACTTCTTTTGAATCACCAGCTAATTCCGTAAAATTATCCATAAAACTATCATTTAGGTAAATACCTATAATGACTATAGCTATAAAGACCAATATAGTTGATAGTGAAAATATTACATAATATTTTACCGTCCTTCTTGTTCTGATTATTTTACGCATTAGCCCCTTGGCACTATCCAATACCGAGATTTCTTTATACCTTTTATAGAAGAGGTAGATAAAATAAAATACCACAAGATAATAGACAACGGTCATGCCCATAAAGTATTGATCTACTACGGTATTTTCGTAGATACTCATGCTTTGTCTAAAAGAGGGAATCAAGTAGAGGAGGTTGGGTATAATTATCTCTAATATACTGATAATCAATATCCATTTAACTATGGAAGAAGACTTCTTCCAAGTCATTCTATGAATATCGTCATAGGTCAATTTAGGAAGTTGTTCTCCCTTTTTTTGCCAATCTTTCTTTAAAAGTTCCAGTTCGTCCATCATCTCATCTCCTTAAGGATTCAATACGGTTCGTAATTTTTTCTTGACCCTGTTCATCTTCACACGTGCATTAACTTCACTAATACCAAGAGTTTCACTTATCTCACGATAATCTTTATCCTCTAGATATAAAAACACCAAAGCTTTATCAATGTCTCCCAATTGCTTAACCGCTTTGTACATGAGCTTTAATTGCTCTTCTTCGGTGGCATCATATTCGTCGGCTTTTATTTTAAATATTACCGATTCATAATCTTGTGTCCGGACCCGTCTTTTAGACTTTCGGTACAAAGTTATAGCCGTATTCAGCGCTACACGGTACATCCAAGTACTAAATTTAGATTCACCCCTAAACTTAGGATAAGCCTTCCATAGCTGAATTGTAATTTCCTGAAACAGGTCATTGTGCGAATCCCTATCATTGGTGTACAATGTACAGACCTTGTGAACAATGTTCTGATTGTTCTCAAGTTCCGTCACAAATTGATGTTCCAGTTCTTTATTCACGCTAGGGTAGGTAGGTTGTTAGACAATAAGTAGCTTAAAAGGATTAATTGTTACACTCAAAAGTGATAAAAATTAAGAATAAATTAAGATTTATGGATTGAACAAATTAAATTCTGTTGATTTTAAGTAGATTATAATTTTAAAGGTCGAAGAAATTTAATGGATTTTTTTCAGTTTTATATTTTTAGAAAAGTTGGAATTAAGAACGAATACCGAAAAATAATGAATTTTCTTACATTATTGATTGGTTGGAGTATAATAAAACCTTCGGTTAATCGGTTGGGTACATAATGAATGTTTAATTTTGCGCATATTTTAATCCATGTCAGATACAGATGCCCTTAATTTGCCCAAATCCAGTCTACCGCGAATAGTTATCGTAGGCGGTGGTTTTGGAGGCGTAGCATTAGCGAAAAAACTAAGTAAGAAAGAAGTACAGGTCGTACTTCTGGACAAGAATAATTACCATACGTTTCAGCCACTTTTATATCAAGTATCTACAGGTGGTCTTGAACCGGATTCCATTGCGTATCCCATTCGTAAAATCTTACAGGATTATAGTAACTTTTTTTTCCGTCTGGCGGAAGTACAGAATGTAGAGCCAAAATCAAAAACAATTACTACCAACATAGGTAATTTGGCATATGATTATTTAGTCATTGCAGCCGGTTCCACAACCAATTTTTTTGGAAATACGGAAATAGAGGCAAATGGAATGGCTATGAAAAGCATACCCCAATCCTTAAATTTAAGAAGTCTTATACTTGAAAATTTTGAACAAGCGCTGTTAACGGACGACCTTCACGAGCGTGATGCTTTAATGAACTTTATTATAGTTGGCGGAGGACCTACAGGTGTTGAGTTGGCGGGTGCATTGGCAGAAATTAAAAAGGGGATACTTCCTAAAGATTATCCAGATTTGGATACCCGTAGAGCTCAAATTAATTTGGTACAGTCCGGTGATAGGATTTTAAAGGGAATGAGTGACAATGCATCAAGAAAAGCCGAAGATTTTTTGGAAAGCCTAGGTGTTAATATCTGGAAAAATACCCGTGTTGTAAACTATGATGGGAAAACCGCACGTACTAAAACCGAATTAAAATTTGAAGCCGCAACTCTAGTATGGGCCGCAGGTGTAAAAGGTGTGCCCATTGGTGGCTTGGATGCTGAAGAGTTTTTAGTACGGGGTAACCGACTTAAAGTAAACGAGTTCAATCAGGTTTTGGGACAGGATTTTATTTTTGCTGTTGGAGATATCGCATGTATGCAAACCGCAGAAACACCCCATGGTCACCCAATGATGGCGCAACCTGCCATTCAGCAAGGTAGGAACTTGGGAGATAACTTATTGCGATTGGTACGTAATGAACCAATGAAGCCTTTTGAATATAAAGATAAAGGAAGTATGGCTACCGTGGGCCGTAACAAGGCTGTGGTGGATTTAAAAAATTACCGGTTCCAAGGTGTTTTTGCTTGGTTCGTTTGGATGTTCGTTCACCTCTTTTTTCTAATAGGATTTAGAAATAGAGTAGTGGTGTTCGTAAACTGGGTATATAATTATGTGCGTTTTGATAGGGAAGCACGATTGATCATACGTCCCTACCAACGCGATTATTCTTTATTTAAAGACAATCAGAAAACTTCATAAACTACTGACTGATATGGCGTAAGTTCAAAACTAGTATCGGTTTTGTTGTTTTCCGCATCATCATTTGAAATTATAAGATGGGCTTTCTCAAAACTGATTTCATCAATAGTAACTGTATTTCTTTTGGTAGAAAAGTTCAAAAGTACTAGAAAGCGTTTTTCTTCATAGGAACGTAAATACGCGTAAATCTCGGAATCATCCGCCAATAACAACTGATAAGTTCCGTATACAAGAGCAAGGTTCTTTTTACGTACTTGAACCATATATCTAAAGTAATTAAGAACAGAGTCTTTTTCAGGCTCTTGTTCAGCAACATTAATACCCTCCTTAAAATTTTCATTTACTTTAAGCCAAGGTTTTTCTTGTGAAAACCCAGAATTTACTTGGGTGTCCCACTGCATAGGAGTTCTGGCATTATCTCTACCGGCTTTTTTTTCATCCTCAATAAAGGCATTTAAATCTCCACCGGCTTTTTTTATACCTTCATATCGAGTGCGGGTATTGATATCTTGGTAGTCCGTTATGCTGTTGAATTTAATATTGGTCATACCAATTTCTTCCCCATAAAGAAAATAGGGAGTACCGCGCATAGTAAGTAAAAAGGTCTGTAATAAAGTGGCAGAATTTTGCCAGTGTATTTTAGAGTCATTACCCCAACGGCTCACGCTTCGCGGAAAATCATGATTGTTTAAATATAGGCTTCCCCAACCTTTTTTGGAAAAAGCATCATCCCAATCCGAGAATATTTTTTTGAATTCGGTTAACTTCCAAGCTTCTTTACTCATCTTAAAAGTTTCTCCAGGTTCACGATCTAGGCCCATAAGGTCAAAGTGGAAAAACATATTAAGCTCATTGCGGTCCTCATCAACAAAATCTAAGGCTTGTTCCTTCTGAACACCAGGAGCTTCACCAACGGTCATTACATCATACTTGCTAAGGACTTTTATATTCATTTCATTTAAATACTCATGCAAGTGCGGTCCTTCTGCATAATAAGGTATAAAATCACCATTGTATTTCTTTGGGAGCTCAGGATAATTAACATCTTTTGATATAGTTGAGATAACATCCATACGGAAACCGTCTATGCCCTTGTCAAACCAAAAGGTCATAAGGTCATACACTTCTTGGCGCACTTTAGGATTCTCCCATTTTAGGTCTGGTTGCTTTTCTGAATAATAGTGAAGATAGTATGCATCTGTAGGCTTATCATATTTCCAAGCATTGCTATCTACGTCAAAATAGCTAAAGCGCTTTGGAGGTGTTCCTTTTTCCGCAGGCCACCAATGGTAGTAATCCCTGTATTTATTGTCTCGTGATTTTCTGGATTCTACAAACCATTGGTGCTCATCACTACTATGGTTTACAACAAGGTCCATCACCAAACGAAGATTTCTTTTCTTCATTTCGGTCATTAGTTCATCTATATCGGCCATTGTACCAAACTCTGCCATAATATCTCTATAGTCAGAAATGTCATAACCGTTATCATCGTTAGGGGAGGTGTAAACGGGGTTGAGCCAAATGATATCTATGCCAAGACTTTTTATATAATCCAACCTTTTGATGATGCCCTGTAAATCTCCTATGCCATTACCCGTAGTATCTTGAAAACTTCTTGGGTATATCTGATAGACAACACCTTCTTTCCACCATTTTCTTTCGGTACTCTTGCTCATTTTCAACTATTTGGGATTAAATATAGAACTAGTAAATGAAAGAAAATATGTTTTATATATATGGGTTAGTACTACAACGTTTTCGGTTCATAATTTTTTTAGAAAAAAGGTTTTTAGAGTTATATAGTCAAATTTTGACTTTGTATTGAAAGGTTAAATTTGTCAGAAATAACTTCAATTTTAAAGAGGGATGGTTATATTTAGCACAGCAAAACCAATCTATGATTACTCTTGTTAGAATTGTATTTCTTTTTCTTTGTATGGTAATAGGAAGAGCACAGAACCCAAATCCGAATCAGGATTTTGAACAGACTACGGAAACTTCCAATTTTTATACAGACAGCTTTGCTTATCCGGTGTTTATGGATAATGAAATGCATTCCCAATACACAATAGGGTACAAACTGGATGATAAATTTATGGTAGAACTCAAGAACTTTTATGATACGTATAGAACGTTTGATGTGCATCGTATAGAACTTAAACTAAAAAAATATGTTGGCGATAAGCTATATTTCGTAAACGGGGTTGCGATGGAGCGAGAGTTGGATAAACATGGATTTAAGGCGGCCAAACCACGCTATATAATGACCAACGGCGTTGGTTATGACCTTAACAAAAATGTTATGATGGAGGTCAATCACGATTTAAATTTTAACAAATCCAACATAGGCACTTATGGAATGCCAAGCCTATTCTCTGTAAAGAGTAAAATAAAATTTTAATCCCTCTAATTTCTTGGATGAAACTTGTTCATGACCTCGGTAAGGTGCGTGCGGTCTATATGAACATACACTTCGGTAGTTGTAATGCTCTCATGACCCAACATTTGTTGAATGGCTCTTAAATCGGCACCATTCTGTAATAGATGCGTTGCAAAAGAATGTCTAAAAGTATGCGGACTGATATTTTTTTTCAAACCGATTTCTACCGCTAACCTCTTAATGATTGTGAAGATCATGGCACGGGTTAATTGTCTTCCTCGTCTGTTTAAAAATAGAATATCTTCAAAACCTTTTTTAATGTCTTGGTGTACCCGTATCTCTTTTCGGTAAAGGGTAATATACTTTTTATTCACCTCACTAATGGGAACAAAGCGCTGTTTGTCTCCTTTGCCGGTTACTTTGATAAAATCCTCTTCAAAAAATAAATCCGAAATTTTTAAACCTACTAGTTCTGAAACACGCAGACCACATCCATATAAAGTTTCAAGCATAGCTCGGTTACGCTCACCTTCAGCTTTTGAAAGGTCTATGGCTTCAATAATTTGGTTTATTTCATCTTCGGATAATGTGTCCGGTAGTTTACGGCCAATTTTTGGGGAATCTATTAGATCCATAGGGTTATCCTCTCTATAATCCTCAAATACCAAATAGTTGAAAAAACTTTTTAGTCCAGATATAATTCTTGCTTGAGACCTGGGATTCATAGTCTTGGCAACCTCATAGACAAATTTTTGAAGTGTTTCTTTTGGTATTCGTTTAGGGTTGTCGTCTAAAGAGTTGTTATTTAAAAATTCCATGAGCTTCAGAATGTCCCAACGGTAATTTTTTATAGAATTATCCGAGAGTCCCCGTTCAATTCTTAAATAATGTCCATAGTCTTGAAGCGCTTGGTCCCAATTCATATTGTAAAGTTAACCATTGCAAAGTTCTTTACAATTCAATTTTAGCTAGGCGTAAAAAAACCAGCTTAATTTTGTGCTAAAGAATTGACGCTAAGTAAAGTTTTCTATCTTTGAATGTGATATAACTACGGACCTATTCTAATTTCGTTTGTTGTCTCCTCATCCTTATCTCTGTTTGTAATGGAAACTAAGGTCTGACAGCAACTTAAAGTAGGGTTCATAAACAACTGTAATCATGAAAATTAAGTTTTGCGCTTTTGTAGCGTTAGTTTTTTTTGGAGTTCAAAGTAGTAGTGCACAAACAGTAATACAGGGAACCGGTCCTTCCAGCGGAATTAATTCGGGTGATATTACATTGGGAGGAAAAACGGGAATAAGTTTTACTACACTGACCGGTAAGAATTTAGATGGAGTATCAACAAAAGTCGGGGCTTATGTTGGAGGTATTGTAGAAATACCTGTTATGGATAATTTTTATCTACAACCCGAGTTGTTGTTCGCTTTCAAAGGGGCGGATTTAGGTCCTTCAAACCTTAATCTATTGTATTTGCAAATACCGGTTATGGCAAAATATCATATTACAGATGAGATAGCTGTTGAACTTGGTCCACAGGCGGGATTTCTCATAGCGGATAACTGGGACGAGGATTTGGAGTTGCGGGACACAAATTCTATAGATATTGGGCTTAACGTAGGTGGTGGATACCGAATGGACGAGAATTTTTATTTTCAGTTACGAGTAGAGCTGGGTCTTTCAAAAGTATTGGAAATACCTGAAACACATAATACAGCTGTATCCGTAGGCGCGGTTTACTTTTTGTAGCAATAAAATATAGTATAGCATTAAACGACCGCCTAGTGCGGTCGTTTTTCTTTAGCCTGGCTTAATATCGCGGTAAAAAGTTTATTTTTGAAATATGAAATTAATTATCATCAATGGTCCTAACCTTAATCTGTTGGGTAAGCGCGAGCCAGAAGTGTATGGGAATAAAACTTTTGAAGACTATTTTGCAGATTTGCAGTTTAGGTTCAAAGATGTGCAATTAGAATATTTTCAATCTAATATTGAGGGAGAGCTTATAGGTAAGATTCAAGAGGTAGGTTTTTCATATGAGGGTATTATTCTGAACGCTGCGGCCTATACCCATACTTCTGTAGGTATTGGCGATGCTATAAAGGCAGTTAGTACTCCTGTAGTTGAGGTTCATATTTCCAATACGCACAAACGTGAGGAGTTTAGGCATGTATCTTATATTTCTCCCGTTGCCAAAGGGGTTATTCTTGGCTTTGGTCTTCAGAGCTATGATTTGGCCATTCAGAGTTTTTTGCCATAGTTTTTCTGATATTTAAAATTTGTTTTTAGGAGTTTTCCAATTAATAAAACTTTTTTTGGGGCGATTAGGTTATTCGTCACATAATGTTTTTTGATTTGTAGCTACAACAAAAAGGCAATGAATTTCGTTTAGCCTTTAGTTTATAAAGAAACCAGCACAAACCAAATTTCAAATTGCCATGATCAAATCTTTCTGTTTATTCCTGACCCTTACCTTTTCATGTATTTCAATGTTTGCCCAAGAAGGCTTTAAAATTGGCGCGCACGCCGGTATGCCTATTGGTGAGTATAATGATTATGTTAGTGTGGTTATAGGAGCTGATGTGGGCTATATGTGGGCTCCTAACAAAGTATTTGATTTAGGAATAAAAGCAGGTATAATTCACGGTTTTGCCGAAACATATACTGGTCAGAATGTTACTGTTGACTATCCCAGCGTTCAGTTTTTGCCTTTGGCTGCCTCAGTTAGATTGTGGCCATCAAAAACATTTTCTATAGGAGGAGACATCGGAAACGCTTTTGGCCTAAACGAAGGAAACGATGGTGGTCTATATTACCGTCCTCAATTAGGGTTTCAAGTAGGTCCAAAATCTGAGCTTAATTTTTCGTACACTGGGATCACCATTAACGATAGCACGTGGTCTACAATTACCATGGGCTTTGTATATACATTTTTATCCGCAAGACATTTTAGATAATTCGGTCAAAATAGGTTTTACGCTAGAGTAGCGTCTTCTGTTAAGTATTTCTTTTCCACGTAAAATGTGGCAAAAGGCAAAAGAGACGCAATGAGTATAACGAACGCCTTTTTTATACTCCACTTTTGTTCCATCCACAGAACAACGGCTAATATGATATAAGCGATGAATAGTACACCATGCGCATATCCAACATACTTGTTAGGCAATGGCAAATCAGCCAAATATTTCAATGGCATGGTAACGGCAAAAAGGGCCAAATAAGAAATACCTTCTAAAATAGCAGTAACCCTAAAAAGACTTAGCATACGGTAAGGATTTTAATATAATCTTTCTGAGATAAAATAAAGGGCCTATGAGATGTGTTTTGAGAACAATCTTAATAGGCCCTTATATAATTTAATCCAATATTAATTTATTACAAGTGTATCACTTCGTCATAGGCAGCTGCTACAGCTTCCATAACGGCCTCACTCATAGTTGGGTGAGGATGAACCGCTTTTAGGATTTCGTGGCCTGTAGTTTCCAGTTTTCTAGCAACAACAGCTTCTGCAATCATATCTGTAACACCGGCTCCGATCATATGGCAACCTAACCACTCGCCGTATTTGGCATCAAAAATAACCTTAACAAAACCATCTGGAGTGCCAGCAGCTTTTGCTTTACCACTAGCAGAGAAAGGAAATTTACCAACTTTAATATCCAATCCTTTTTCTTTGGCTTGTTTTTCCGTAAGACCAACAGATGCAATTTCAGGTGTACAGTACGTACATCCTGGTATGTTTCCGTAATCTAACGGCTCAACATGCATACCCGCTATTTTTTCAACACAAAGTATACCTTCGGCAGAAGCAACGTGTGCAAGGGCCTGACCAGGAGTTACATCACCAATTGCGTAGTAACCTGGTATGTTGGTCTGATAGTAATTGTTCACCAAAATTTTATCTCTGTCCGTAGAAATACCAACATTTTCTAAACCTATATTTTCAATATTGGTTTTGATACCAACGGCAGAAAGTACAATATCAGCTTCTAGGATTTCTTCGCCTTTGGCAGTTTTTACGGTGGCTTTAATGCCTTCTCCAGAAGTATCAACAGAAGTAACTTCTGCAGAAGTTTTGATTTTTATACCGGCCTTCTTTAAGCTACGTTCTAATTGTTTGGAAATATCTTCATCTTCTACAGGTACAATACTAGGTAAGTACTCTACTACGGTTACTTCCGTACCCATAGCATTATAGAAATAAGCAAATTCAATACCAATAGCACCACTACCAACAACAACCATTTTCTTTGGTTGCTCTTTTAGGGTCATAGCTTCGCGATATCCAATAATCTTCTTACCATCTTGGGGCAGACTTGGTAACTCACGGCTACGTGCTCCAGTTGCAATGATAATGTGATCGGCACTGTATTCCGTTTCTTTACCATCGGCATCCTTAACAGAAACCTTTTTTCCTGCTTGTAGTGTACCGTATCCCTTAATAACTTCAATTTTGTTCTTTTTCATCAAAAACTGAACACCTTTGCTCATGCCATCCGCAACGCTTCGGCTTCTTTTGACTACGGCATCAAAATCCTTATCAACATTTTCAGCAGAAAGACCATAGTCCTCCGCATGTTGAAGATAATTAAAAACCTGAGCAGATTTCAGTAATGCCTTGGTAGGTATACAACCCCAATTCAAACATACACCGCCTAAATTTTCTTTCTCGATTATGGCCGTTTTAAAGCCTAATTGTGAGGCTCTAATAGCGGTAACATATCCTCCGGGTCCGCTACCCAAAACAATAACATCGAAATTGCTCATATTTTTTATTTTTTTACTGTTGTAAGTTTTAAAAGCCCGCCGTAGCTAAGCAGGTGCAAAAGTACAAAACCAAACGGAAAGATTAATACCAAAATTGAAGTCTGAAGCTAAAAAGGCAAGTTGAGTGTTGCTTAAAACTAAAATTTTGTGGTATTAGTAACAAATTACCTCTTAAAGAGGTCTTTATTAAAACGTTCAGACTCGCCTTTTGGAATGGAAAGAGACGTCCATTTGTCTGCTTTAATCATCTTTCCTAATAATACAATTTGCCCTACATGGCTACAATAGTGTGCCATTTGTCTGTGTACAGCTTGGACAATAGTGTGGTCTTCGTTTCTTATTTTCAATATGGTGTTGAAATTGTCTGGGGATACGGAGTTGAGTGCATTGAACAAACATTGCCAACCGGTTTCCCAAGCAACTAACATTTCTTCTTTGGTCGTATAGGGTTGCTCAAATTCGGTTTCGCGATTGCGCCATGGTTTCTCGCCGTCCTCGGTTAAAAAATTTGTCCAACGGCTAAGCATATTACCGGACATGTGCTTTACAATAAGATCAATAGAATTGTCGCATTCGTTCATTTTCCAGTGTATATCACTTTCGTTGAGCTGAACAAAAGTCCGATCGCCCATAGTTTTGTAACGACTAAATTCAAAAAGTACACTTGTAATAAACTCTTCAGGATATTCCATATTCGTGAATGATTTTGAATATAAAATTATTGAAATACCCAGGTAGTTGCACTATTCGGCAGGCACAAAATCTAATGCCACTCCGTTAATGCAATGTCTTAGTCCTGTAGGCTCAGGGCCATCTTCAAAAACATGACCTAAATGTCCTCCGCAAGTAGCGCAGTGTTCCTCGGTTCTTTTGTAGCCAATTTTATAATCAACATCATAGGCAACATTTCCTTCTATCTCTTCATAGAAACTTGGCCACCCCGTACCTGACTTAAATTTGGTATTGCTTTTAAAAAGTTCCGTGCCGCAGGCTGCACAGACATAGGTGCCTTCTTTTTTGTTTTCTAGTAACTCTGATGTAAAAGGGTTTTCCGTCGCTGCTTTGCGTAGCACATAAAACTCTTCAGGGGTAAGTTCCTTTTGCCATTCGGCTTCGGTTTTTACAACACTGAATTTTGTTTCTTTTTTCTCGGTTGTTTCCTGTACTATTTCCTTTTTTTGAGAATTTCCTTGGCAGCCTACAAGTGCAAATCCAATGGCAATAAATATATTTTTGTACATAGTTTTTTTAATTTTTTCAGGTTTTCAATTAGACGAAAGAGAAGCTTCTTCCTTTCAAATTTAACTGTATTTACGATACTTTTAAGAAACGGTTTTGAATCAGCCTAAAAAATAAACACCCCGCTCCATTAGGAGCGGGGTGTTTATTAAATTTATATGAAAAAATAGTATTATTTAAATGATGTTTTAACCACATCTTCTTCAGAAACACCTATGCTGCTCATTACGGCAGAAATATTACTTTTATCCATTTTAGATGCCGCAGCCACTCCTGGTAAAATCACAAACCTAAAAATTTGCCCTTGTGTTATACTAGCATCCAAGGCAGATAAATTAAAGTTACCTGTTATAAGAATTTCTACATCTCTGGTGGTATGACCAGGAACAAATTGAATGGTTCCTTCATCATAAAAGAATGTTTGTGGAATTAAATTCCAAATATCTTCTACATCATTTCCAAATTCTACTGATCTATCATATTGATAAACTAATACAGCATCGTTAGCTTCTACGGGAAAACTGGTGAAATCTTCAAAATTTAATATGGTTTCATATAAATTGTTTTCAGCTAGAAAAGTGAAGTCTACATCCTCAACTTCAAAAACTTGGCCTTGTATACCATCTTCTCCGTCAAAACCGTTCTCACCGGGAAACCCTGCAGGTCCAGTTGGACCTTCGCATGAAATAAAGAATAAAGTAAAAAACGTACCGAGTAAAAGAAGTGATTTTTTCATAATATTGATTTTATAGTTGAAAATTTAAAACATATTTTAGGATTCTTTTTTCAAAAAGCGTTCCATTTTTGAATAATTCGTATCTTTTATTTGTAACATTGATAAGCAGACCTAAAGTTAATTAACAAATATGTAATCTTTTTTGTAAAGTTGCTTAGATTTGTCTGTATTACCTAACTAATCGAACACTATGCCGCAAGTAACCGTTTTTAGTCTTTTTTCTGAATTTGATATTGATCTTTTTAAATCTGGAAAACATTTTAGATTATATGAAAAACTAGGTTCTCATCCTATGGAATTGAATGGGGTTAAAGGTACCTATTTTGCTGTTTGGGCACCGTCTGCGCGTGCAGTTTCCGTGATAGGAAACTTTAATTCATGGGATGATAATAGTCACATGCTTAATGTTAGATGGGATGGAAGTGGTATATGGGAAGGTTTCATTCCAGAGGTTGGAGTGGGGGAGATTTACAAATATAAAATCTACTCTAACAATCACGGGGCGGTTACGGAAAAGGCAGATCCGTTTGCTAGATATTGTGAGCATCCACCAAAAACCGCTTCTATTATTTGGGAGGCAGAATATAAATGGGAGGATAAAAATTGGATGGATACCCGAAAAGAAAAGAATGCTCTTGATGCACCATTTTCTGTGTACGAAGTGCATTTGGGTTCTTGGAAGCGAGATGATGAAGGCAATTTTCTTACCTATCAGCAATTGGCGGTAGATTTAGTAGCCTATGTAAAGGATATGGGCTTTACCCATGTGGAATTTATGCCTATAATGGAGTTTCCTTATGATCCTTCATGGGGCTATCAGCTTACGGGTTATTTTGCACCTACATCAAGGTTTGGTGATCCTGAAGGGTTTAAACTATTGGTAGATGCGTTACATCAAGCAGAAATAGGGGTAATTTTGGATTGGGTTCCTTCTCATTTTCCTGAAGATGCCCATGGACTTGGCTTTTTTGATGGATCACACCTATATGAACATCCAGATAGAAGACGAGGCTATCACCCAGATTGGAAAAGTTTGATTTTTAACTACGGAAGAAACGAGGTTCGTGCTTTCTTGATAAGTAATGCCATTTTTTGGCTAGATCAGTTTCATGCGGATGCCTTACGTGTAGATGCCGTTGCTTCCATGCTTTACCTAGATTATTCTAGAGAAGACGGGGAGTGGGAGCCTAATATGTATGGTAACAACGAAAATCTTGAGGCGCTATCTTTTATAAGGGAGTTTAATGAAGCTGTATATGGTAGTTTTCCAGATGTGCAGACTATTGCAGAAGAATCTACCGCATTTTCAGGTGTTTCAAAACCCGTTATGTATGGCGGTCTTGGTTTTGGAATGAAATGGATGATGGGCTGGATGCACGATACCTTACAATATTTCAAGAAAGAACCCGTATACAGAAAACATCATCAGAACGATCTTACTTTTAGCGCAACTTATGCCTTTACGGAGAACTTTATGTTACCGTTCTCTCATGATGAGGTAGTTTACGGAAAGCAATCGTTGGTATATCGTATGCCCGGCGATGAGTGGCAACAATTCGCCAACTTACGTTTAATGTTCGGATATATGTTTACACACCCAGGTACGAATCTGATTTTTATGGGAGGTGAGTTTGGTCAGACCAGTGAATGGAATTTCCAAAAAAGTCTGGATTGGCATCTTACCCAGTATGATGTGCACAGTGGGGTACAACAGCTAATTAGGGATTTGAATGCAGTATATAAAAATTTCCCGGCTTTATACCAGAAACAGTTTAGCCCAGATGGCTTCCAATGGATTGATTACGGTGATCACGAAAATTCTGTTTTAACTTATATCAGAAGAGGTAATAATACGGAAGATGATATATATGTTGCCTGCAACTTTACGCCCGTACCCAGGGAAAACTACAGAATTGGTATACCAAAGTCTTCAGGAAAGTTAAAGGTCATTTTAAATAGTGACGATAAAAAATATGGTGGGGCAGGTACAGATCCAAAAATTTCAGGAATTAAGGAAAAGCCGTGGCACGGTCGTGAACAATCAATAGAATTGACGATTCCGCCTTTAAGTATCGTCATTTTTCAATAGGTATGGTTCACTAATATGATAATAGTTTCTACTTCTAGTTAAATCATTTCATTATTAAGGCTTAAATTTGTTTTTTTGTTAGTACTACAAATACCGAACCTATGATAACCAATACCGAGTTAGAATACAAAGGAAATCTTTACCCCAACGAGATTATAAACTTTGTAAGGGATAAGGACAAGTTCTATTTTACTACAGAAAACGGAGTAGTTTTAGAATTAACGGTAATTCAAGATAGAACAATTCGGTTCCGGTATGGTACCGAACATGCTTTTCAACCGGATTTTTCCTATGCTATAGACCCTAATGCTAGTAGAGGTTACAGTCACTTAGATTGTTTAGAAACAAAAACAGAATATATAATAGAGACCTCAAGACTACAGGTCCTAGTAGATAAGAAAACCTTACGTACCCAAATATCCGATCTAAACGGTAACATCATTAATGAAGATGAATTGGGTTTTCATTGGGAAGAGAACTATGAGCACGGTGGTAATACCGTAAAAATGAGCAAAATTACTCAAAACACCGAAAGTTTCTATGGTATGGGTGATAAAGCTACCCATAGCAACTTAAAAGGAAAAAGGGTTAACAACTGGGTTATGGATCAATATGCATATGCTAAAGATCAGGACCCGCTCTATAAAGCTATTCCCTTTTTTATTGGCTTGCATTCAGGCCAAGCGTATGGTGTGTTCTTTGACAATAGTTTTAGAACACATTTTGATTTTGCACATGAGCGCCGTTCAACTACAAGTTTTTGGGCAGATGGTGGAGAAATGAACTATTATTTCTTCTACGGCCCGGAAATGCATAAAGTAGTAAGGGCATACACCAATTTAACCGGTGCTCCTGAATTGCCGCCCTTGTGGGCTTTGGGATATCATCAATCTAAATGGAGTTACTTCCCGGAAAGTAATGTAAAGGAAATAGCCAAAAAATTCAGAGATTTAAAAATACCATGCGATGCCATTTATTTGGATATTGATTATATGGATGGATTTAGGTGTTTTACTTGGGATAAGAAAAGATTCCCCGAGCCAAAACGCATGATAGATGAGTTATATGAAGACGGTTTCAAGACCGTGGTAATGATTGATCCGGGTATTAAAATCGATAAAGATTATTGGATTTATCAAGAAGCGGTAGAAAACGACTATTTCTGTAAACGTGCAGATGGTCCGCGAATGAAGGGAAAAGTATGGCCTGGAGAATGTAATTTTCCAGATTTTACCAATCCAAAAGTTCGTGAATGGTGGGCGGAGTTATACAAGGAATTTATGGCCGAAATGGGTGTACATGCCGTTTGGAACGACATGAACGAACCTGCGGTAATGGAGGTACCTACAAAAACTGCCCCTTTAGATACACGTCACGATTATGATGGTCATCCTAGTAGCCATAGAAAAGCGCATAACATTTATGGAATGCAAATGGTACGGGCTACTTATGAGGGTGTTAAAAGATATGTGTACCCTAAAAGGCCTATGGTAATCACCAGGGCAGCTTATGCAGGTACACAACGTTTTGCTTCTACTTGGACCGGAGATAATGTTGCTACTTGGGAACATCTGTGGATTGCTAACGTTCAGATGCAACGTATGTGCATGAGCGGTTATTCTTTTGTAGGTTCTGATATCGGGGGCTTTGCCGAGCAACCAAACGGCGAACTTTTTGCAAGATGGATACAGTTGGGTATTTTTCACCCTTTTTGTAGAGTACATTCCAGTGGGGATCATGGAGATCAAGAACCTTGGTCCTTTGGTAAAGAGATAACGGATATTGTAAGGAAGTTCATAGAGCTGCGTTATGAACTGTTGCCGTACTTATATACCATGTTCTGGAGGTATACGAAAGAAGGTACTCCAATGCTGCTGCCTATTGTTTGTTATGATCAAGAGGATACGCAAACCCATTTTAGGACGGATGAGTTCATCTTTGGTGAACAGATTTTAGTATGTCCAATTCAAGAACCAAATGCTCAAGGACGTAGAATGTACATTCCTAGAGGACATTGGTATAATTATTGGAGTGATGAGATTATAGAAGGAGGAAGGGAGAAATGGGTAGTTGCGGATATTGATACGATTCCGTTGTTTGTAAAAGCAGGTGCTATTATTCCAAAATACCCGGTACAGCAGTATGTAGGGGAGTTGGAAATTAAAGAATTGCTGTTGGACGTATATTTTACTGAAGGAGAAGAAAACTCTGCGGTTTATGAGGATGCGGAAGATGGTTATACTTATGAAAATGGTAAATACAGTCTGCGAAACTTTAAACTTTTGGGTAAAGAGGGCGAGCTAAAAATACAACAGTTTAAAGATGGAGCTTTCCTAACCAGTTATGAAACATTCAAAATAAAATTACACGGTCTTCCCTTCAAAATAGGAAAAGTACAGGTAGATAACGAGAAAGTCTCCATAGTGGATGTTATGCCAAAAGGAGACCAAACAATTTATGTAAGCAAAGATTTTACGCAATTACGTATTACTGCTGAATAAGTTTTTTTGTAATTTACAGGTCTAAACATAACCATAATGAGAAAGTTAATTTTAGTTTTAGCCCTGTTTCTGGGCGTAGCTGCTTGTAAGACGAATCCGTTTACGGGCAAAAAAGTATTAAATTTTTATCCTAACAGTCAAGTTTTTCCCACGGCTTTTGCACAGTATGATCAATTCTTAACAGAGAATAAGGTAGTTGATAATACAGCGGAAGCAAGAATGATCACAAAGGTAGGGCAGCGTATTTCTTCTGCTGCAGAAAAATGGTTGACCGCTAATGGTTATGCCGGATACCTTAAAGATTATAAATGGGAATACAACTTAGTAGATGATCAAACGGTAAATGCATGGTGTATGCCAGGTGGTAAAATTGTCTTTTACACAGGTATATTACCAATTTGTGCGGGAGAAAGAGGTGTAGCCGTTGTTATGGGCCATGAGGTAGCACATGCCTTGGCAGATCACGGTGCGCAACGTATGAGTGCAGGAACCTTGCAACAGTTAGGAGCTGTTGCCGGTAATGTGGCCATTCAAGATCCACAGAAACGAGAAATGTTCAATCAGGCATATGGCGTAGGTTCTCAAGTAGGGGTGATGTTACCCTTTAGCAGAAGCCATGAAACCGAAGCGGATCGCATTGGTTTGCAGATTATGGCTATTGCCGGATATGACCCAAATGAAGCTGCCGAGTTGTGGAAACGTATGAAGGCCAACAGTGGGGGGAATGCTCCCGCTGAATTCATGAGTACACACCCCTCTAATGATACTAGAATAAAGAACCTTACGGAATGGGCTCCGGCGGCTAGAGCTGAAGCTAAAAAGTTTGGGGTAACCTCTTTTCAGTAAATTATAACAATTATTGTATATTTAAAACCGTTCTCAAAAAGAACGGTTTTTTTATACCATTATGCCAAAAACCAACCTTCCAAAAGGAAGTAAAAAACTTCTGAATGCCTGGGCGTTCTATGATTGGGCCAACTCAGTTTACAACTTAGTAATCTCATCTGCCATATTTCCTATTTTTTATGGTGCTTTAACTTTAGTAAAGGATGAAGAAGGAAAAGTTCTAGATGACACTGTTCACTTTTTAGGTACCGATTTTAATAATGATACTTTAATTAGTTACGTTACGGCAGCAGCATTTTTGGTAGTGTCTTTCCTAAGTCCTTTTTTGAGTGGAATTGCAGATTATGTAGGCAACAAGAAAATTTTTATGAAGTTCTTTTGCTATTTGGGAGCCATATCCTGTATTGGCCTCTATTGGTTTAGCATGGATTTTCTTTGGTTTGGTTTATTGTGCTATTTCACGGCGTTAATAGGTTTTTGGTCCAGTCTGGTTTTCTATAATTCATATTTACCGGATATAGCCTTTCCAGAACAGCAAGATGCGATTAGTGCCAAAGGATATTCTTTAGGGTATATAGGTAGTGTGGTACTTTTGATTATTTGTTTGGCTATGATTTTAAAGTTCGATTCTTTTGGTTTTGAAGACGAATCTACACCTACGCGACTTTCCTTTGTTATGACTGGTTTGTGGTGGATAGCTTTTAGTCAATATACCTATTATCACTTGCCAAAAGGAAATAAAAAAGAAACTTTTACAAAGGACGTTCTCTTTAACGGGTTCAAGGAATTGAAGCTAATTTGGTCAAAAATAAAAACCAATGTACCGTTAAAAAGGTATTTAGGGGCATTTTTTGTCTACAGTATGGCCGTGCAGACTATTATGTTGATTGCTACTTACTTTGGAATAGAAGAACTTGATTGGGGTACAACAGATTCAACCACGGGGCTTATAGTAAGTATTTTATTAATTCAGATTGTAGCAGTGTTAGGAGCCTTTGTCACTTCGCGTTGTTCAACGCGTTTTGGAAATATCAATACCTTAATTGTTTTAAATTTAATTTGGATTTTCATCTGTATTTTTGCCTATACGATTACAACTCCTATGGAATTTTACATCACCGCAGCTGCGGTTGGTCTTGTCATGGGAGGTATACAATCATTGTCTCGCTCTACATATTCCAAACTTCTACCTGACGATGCCGTTGATACTACTTCATATTTTAGTTTTTATGACGTCTCCGAAAAAATAGGTATTGTTATTGGAATGTTGAGTTATGGTTATATAGCTCAGATAACAGGAAGTATTAGATATTCAATAATATTCTTAGGTCTGTTTTTCTTAATAGGGATGTTTCTTTTAACAAGGGTCAATAAAAAAGCCCCTTTTGAAGAGGCTTGATTTGATGACTATGGTATTCGCTTTTTGATGTATTAATCACTTGAAACATCCCCTGAACCGGATGTTTTCGTGTCCACTTTCTTAGGGTTTCCGCGATAGCTGATATCTCCAGAGCCAGATACCCTAGCTTTCAACTTTTCGTTTGCAGTAACCTTAATATCTGCAGAACCGGAAACCGTAGCTTCTACGTTATCGGCAACTAGATCATAGGCTTTAATATCTCCTGAGCCAGAAATAGTAGCTTTGAAATCACGAGTATTTCCGCTGAGGTTCATATCTCCCGAACCGGACATGCTGGCTGTTAAATTTTCAGTATCTACCTCTAATGTTATATCTCCTGAACCGGACATTGAAGTTTTAAAATCAGCTGTTTTTAGTGTTGTATGACCAACAATATCGCCAGAACCGGACAAACTAAGAGCATCTATGCTCTCTACAGGTACTTGCACATGCAAGCCTCCCTTGTGCGTTGAGGGCCTAAGATTAACCCCTTTTTCTACTTTAATGATAAGCTTGCCATTTTCTACTTTCGTAATAACATATTCCAGTAAATTTTCTTCTCCTTTAACTACAAGTTTGCCTTCGTTACCATTAACTAAGTCAATATCAAAAGACCCGGAAATTGCAATGGCATCATAGTCGCCAACGTTTCGTTCTATGGAAACTATCTTTCCATTGCCTCTTACACCTTTTCCCCACTGGGCTGAACAGGATAATGTTACTAATGCTAAACCTAATACAATAAAATTTTTCATGACTGTTTGTTTTAATTTGATTTTGATGATGATTTAATTTTTACGAAATGATACGCCACCGTAGTCGCTAGAAATAAAAACTGAATTTTCGCTATTAGCTGAACCGTGATAACCCTTGTAATACTTGCTTGTGTTCTTTTCTTCACTAATATTAATTTCAAAATCGTCCTTTCCACTCACTCCCGAATATGAGGTTTTGATTTCAAAATTAAAATGATAGTCAGGGGAATACCCGATTTTTACTCCTGTATAATCTGTATTTAATTGCATGTTTCCGGCATCACTTGCCATGTTTGCAATTTTCAGTGAGCCGTAGTCTGCTGAGATATCTACATTACCGTGAATCGTTCCTAATTGCACATTTATATAATCTCCTGAACCTTCTATATTGTTCGCTTCACCAATTTCTATTTTACCGTAATCACTTGAATATTGGAGATTGTCCATCTTTTCTACAGCGCTATTGGTATAGTCTGCACTAATAACCAGATTACCAGCTTTCTCTATATTAAAACCCGAATAATCTGCTGAGATTTTACCACTGTTCATATACGAAATGTTTGATTTTGAGGTGTAATCAAAATTTAACTGATTGTTACGCCCCCGAAGCTCTCCAATATCTAGCCTGCCGTAATCGCAACTTATTTTTGCATGGCCGTCAATACGATCAATGTTGATACTGCCGTAATCATTATCCAAGTCAATATTACTCTTTATGGGGAGTTTTATAGTGTAATTTATTTGCATATTCACATTGTTGCTATTGCCCCAGTTCCATCCCCATCTACTTCTACTTTCGTTAAAAATAGTCCTAGCGGAAACCGCACTTCTACTTCCTTCAAAATCTACTGAAATCTCGTCCAGCTTTTCTTGAGCTTTTTCTTCGTTGTTGCTACTGGTCTTTATTTGAACTTCAATAAGGATACGGTTCTCGTTCCAAGAAATAATATTGAGATTTCCGTAACTATTGTTGACTTCCAAAAGAGCATCACTATTTACATCAAACTCTTTTTTAATAGTTTTTTCTTTAGTGTACTTACCTTTTAACTCACCATTATTAGCAACTAGTAACATGGGAAGCATGAACATGAATATTGCTATAGGATTATATCGTAGTTTCTGCATTATCGTAATTTTTTAAATTTTTTATAGATTCAATGGTATTGAGAACATCTTGTAAAAGGTCAATACGTGTTTGAAAATTAGTTATCATAGCACTCAAAATAAGCTTGCTGTTTCCTCCGTTAATAAGATCTTGTTCCAGTTTGGTATAATTGGTTTCCAGCTTTTTAAGCTGTATCATGGTATCATCAACAATTTTCTTTGTTTCAGGCGTACTTTCATTTTTTAGCTCATTAATCTGCTCCTCAATAAGACTGGCAAAATAAAACTCTGTACGTGACACTTCGGGAGATATTTCTGCAACCTGTTGCTCTAAAGAGGGCTTAGAATTAAATACCCCAAAAGTAATGGCGCATATAATAGCGATTGATGCTGCAATGGATAAAGGTTTCCACCATTCTTTGTTTGGTAAAGTCTTTGTATTTTTTTGTGCATTTAATCTATCTAAAAATCGTTGTTCATGACCATGGGCAGGAGCCTCAAGGTCAAAAGAACCCTCTAGGTTTTTGAACAGGTTATCAATATCGTCTTTTTTCATCTTAAGCTTCCGTCATTTTATTTCTTAGGCTTTCCTTAGCTCTAGAAATAGTTGTTCTACAATTTGAATAACTAATATTCATGATCTCACATATTTCTTCATAATCATACCCTTCAATAAGATGTAAGGTCAAAGAAACTCTATAGTTATCTTTTAATCGCTTCATGGTTTCCATCACTTTTTGAGCCTTCGGTTCTGTAAACGCATGAGAGTCGGCAATACCTATTTCGTTATCTTCGACCTTGTACAACACATCTTCTAAAGCAATCTCATTTTTTTTCTGCTGCTTTCTGTACTGATAAATGCTGTTGTTTATTACAATACGCTTCAACCATGAACCAAATGCAACTTCGCCTTTAAATGTATGAAGTTTCGTGAACGCGCTCAGAAACGATTCTTGCATGACATCTTCGGCTTCGTCGCTCTTTTTTACAATTCGTACTGCCGTGTTGTACATGGCTTTGTAATACCGATTATAAACCTCGAGCTGGGCACTTTGCTTTCCGTCTAGACACAATTGTAATAATTCATCAATATGTTCTCTTTCTTGGCTCAAAAAGTGAATAGTTTCTTTATAGATGATGTAAGTTATGGATTGTTACAGTTGATGTGAAAAAATAAATCATGTTACTATTCGTCGAATTTAAAAGTCTTTAAACGATAACCAGAATAGCAATATTATTGCATAGTTTAATTTTGTCGAATCCCCCAATTAAATTCTTTTTTTATAATTTTTCAAACTGTTCTTATAGAAGAGTCTTGTAATAAATTATTTGTCAAAAGTCTGCTTTTTACCAAAAAGCCTCTTTATGGATGAAAATTAAGGATTGGTAAATTAATTATGAATCACATCTAACCAACCAAATTGAGATGATTAAGGGAATAAATCTTCTTTTGTTGAGTAAGCTCTTCATTTTTGTATTAGTATTAAATTTTAGTGTAAACGTACAGAGTCAAATACCAGTTACCGGAATAGAGATCGTTCCTGACAGTTTGGAAATAGTTGAAGGCTTCGAAGCAATGCTAACGGCAACCGTATTTCCTTCCGATGCCGATGATAAAGATATCATTTGGTCCACGGATTCCCCAACGATTGTTTCTGTGGACACCT
>NZ_JAHKPY010000004.1:124474-124620 GCF_018860745.1 Zobellia uliginosa
TTTTGTGGAAGTTTTAAGAGCGCCTATACAGGTTACCGGAATAGAGATCGTTCCTGACAGTTTGGAAATAGTTGAAGGCTTCGATGCAATACTAACGGCAACCGTATTTCCTTCCGATGCCGATAATAAAGATATCATTTGGTCCA
>NZ_JAHKPY010000013.1 GCF_018860745.1 Zobellia uliginosa
CGAACTGGAAAATATACCATCACAGAACTTTGCAGAGTATTTAAGATTTCAAGACCAACGGCTTACAAAATCATTGCTCGGTTTGAAAATGAAGGCTATGAAGGACTTAGGGAACTCTCTAGAAAACCGCGTAGCCCACACCCTAATGCCACCAATGAAAAAGTGGTGGGAAGAATTCTTGAATTGAAGGAAAAACACAAGGCATGGGGCGCTAAAAAGTTACACACCTTGTTGTATAACGATTTCCCTGATGAAATCATTCCATCTGTCTTGACCATTCATAACATCCTCAAAAAACACGGTTTGGTAGCACCTCAAAAACGACTCAGAAGAGTAAAGCCCATACATCCCGTTTTCGACCCCAAAGAGTGCAACGAAGTGTGGAGTGCAGACTACAAAGGAAAGTTCTTGATGGGCAACAAAATCTACTGTCATCCACTCACCATTGCAGATTCTAAAAGCCGATTCGTATTTACTGCAAAAGGGCATTACAAAGAAAATCTTGCCTCTGCAAAGGCTGAGTTCAAAAGGGTTTTCAGGAAATTTGGTATCCCTAAACAAATACATACCGACAATGGAAGTCCTTTCGGTTCCGTTGCCGCAATACAACGATTCACCCGACTCTCCTATTGGTTCATTGAGCTGGGTATCATGCCCGTGTTTTCAGACCCGGCACACCCTGAACAGAACGGACGACATGAACGAATGCACCGCGATTTAAAGGCCGCTTGCGCCAAGCCCTCAGCTTATGACCTAAAAGCCCAACAAAGACGTTTAAACCACTTTGTAAAAGAATATAATAACATAAGACCTCATGAAGCACTGAACATGAAAACACCGGCCTCGGTTCATGAGTTCTCAACCAGACCATTCCCAGAAAAAATACCTCAATTTGATTACGATGCAAAAATGAAAATATTGAAAGTTACCCAAAATGGAGCCATAAGATGGAAGGCTTACAATTGGGTTTACCTGTCCGCTTCGCTCCAAGGTAAACACATCGGAGCTCTAAACATTGGCAATGGAATTTGGAGAGTGTTTTATAGAAATGTATTTTTAGGTTTCTTTGATGAACATGTATTTAGAAAAAAGGAACAATCAGTAAGGTTAGAAACTAATTTAGTGTAAACCCTAATCTATAACTTGTGTAAACCATGTATATTAACGAACA